>NZ_AP022560.1:0-4800000 GCF_010726085.1 Mycolicibacterium moriokaense | reverse complement strand
ACCTGGTGCTGCCGCCGCTGCTGGCGCCGGTGTTGGTGCTGCCGCTCGAACTGGTGCCACTGTTGGACCGGATGCTGCTGCTACCGGTGGTCGACCCGCTGTCGGATTTTCTGGCACCGGTGTTCGAGCTGCTACTCGCTTCCGTGCTGCTGCTGCCGGTGTCTGTGCCGGCGCCCGCGGCGGTGTCTGAGCCGGTGTCGCTGCCGGAGTCAGTGCCTTTGGCGGACTCCGAGCCGGAGGCTTCGCCCGCTCCGGAGCCGCTGCCGCCACCGACGCCCTCACCGGTGCTGCTGTCGCCGGCTGAGCCCATCGATTCCTCTTCGGTGCCACCGTTGGTCACGCCGCTGACGGGGTCGACGTCCCCACCACCGGCGCTTGTGCCTGAACCGTTGTCAGTGGCATCTGCCAGGCCGTCGACGGAGCCCCGCTCATCGCCACCCGCGATCGTCGCGTCGGTGGTGCCGATGTCTAGTGTGACAGTATCGCTACCCAGGCTGAAATCCGTCGGTGATCCTTGTGCGACAGCGCTTTTCGCGCTGGCGCTCGCAACCGGTGCTGTCAGTGCGGTAGTGATCTGATTGGGCAGCGTCACCAGTACGTAGTCAACGAGACCTCCGTTGATCAAGCCGGGCCATGCGCCGGTGGAAAAGCCCGGCGTATACCCGTTGATGAAGGCGTTGAGCACCTTGGCCGGCAGGTTCACTAACTCGCCGACCGCAGTCTGGATATCTCCCGCGGTCAATGCGGCTCTGGTGGCGTCAAGGATTTCCGCCGTTTGAGCGAACGCGGTGAGAAGCGGGCCGAACGCGGCTTTCGCGAGGGCGAACTCGGAGATGACGTTTAGCACTGCGGGAAGTCGCTCCGCGCCAGGGAGATTCGCCACGATCTCACTGGGAATGGAGAACACCGGGATCAGGGGACGGAGTGCGCCCAATACGCGGACCACGAAATAGACGTCGGCTTCCGCGAAAGCCTCGACGAACTGCCCGGATGCCAAGTACCGCAGCGTATTCACCAGCACGGTGGGGAACTGCTCAGCAGCTGTCTGCAATCCCGTGAAGGTATCCCCGAGGGCAGTACCGATCAGGCCGCCGTAGTTCGCCGGGAACTTGATGATTTCCGTGAGAAGCGGAACCGGATTCGCTGCATTCTGCGTGACGAGGTTGACCAATTCGTTGAACAGCGCTGGGTTGCTCAATGCCTGTGTCAGTGCCGCCGCCGACTGGGACGTCTTGGTGCCCAGGATCTGGAGATTCTCCAGTGAGGTGGCGATCGTCTGTTGCCATTGCACGAGCGGATTGACACTCGCCGAGAGCGCAACCGCGCGCTCCGCGATATCGGGCACCGCGGGCACGGTGGGCGTCACGGGGTTGACGGCGATGACGCCGGCGCTCGCCATTGCGACCCCGGCTACCAAGAATTTGGTGCTGCGGCGAGTCGCTGGTGAGTAGCCGGATGTGAAGTCGATATCCGGCGAGGCGGCATGAACTGCGAGTTGCACGTTGTCTCCTGTAGTGCGTGTGTATTTGCCAGACGGCGAGGTGAAGATTAGCTGAGGCTAACCTAAGTGACAAGCGCTTCGCATGCCCGAATAAGCAATCCCAGGAAACTCGGCTTGATCATGCCGGGGAGGTTCCAAGAGCTGAGACTTTGCAGCTAGAGGGGGGTATTTGCGAAGTCATGAACCAGTCGACAGCGAACCTACATCAAGGTCAGCCGCCGTGGGCGGCTACGTCTCCCGCGACGATGCAAGGTTCGCCCCACACGTGGACAGACCTTGCCGACCAATCAGGAGATGTTCAGCAGAGCGTGATCGACTTGCGACCGGGTGTCCGCGGGAAAGGTGCCGGCCATCTCAGCGAGGAAACGACGGGCGAGTTCACGAACCTTGATGTTCGTCTCCTGTGACCGCCAGACCAGGATGTCGAAGGCGCGGTCCGCGCTGATGCCGTAGGCGGCCATGAGTAGTCCTTTGGCCTGTTCGATCTCGGCGCGAGCCTCGGCCACCTTGGACACCGCCGCCGAGACGTCGGTTTGCATGGAGTCGGTGTAGTCGACGTAGAAACCGGAGGTGCCGATGACCTCGCCCGCCTCGCCCAGCATGCGTTCGCCGATGACGATCACCCAGCGGGTACGCCCGTTCGCGTCGACTATGCGATGGCGACTGCTGAACGGTTCGCCGTGCACCATTTTGTCCAGTACGGCCGCGACCTTCTCTCGGTCCTCGGGGTGCTTGTGGCTGAGCACCAGTTCGGTGGTCGGTGTCACGCTGCCGGGTTCGTAGCCATGAAGTCGCGCGACGTTTTTCGACCATTCCCACCGCTGGCCGTCGATGTAGAAACGGAACCGCCCGATACTCTCCGGCTCTGCGGTGCCGACCGAGGCGTCGACTTGATTCACGTCATCGATCGAGCCCGAAGAGCCTCGTGCCGCAGAATCGCCGTCAGTCGATGTCGAAGACCGCCCCCTGCGTCCATCGACGTCGGGGGCGCCATGGCGCGGATTCAGCAGCATGATCGTAGTCCCGTGGGGTCAATCCCGTTGTCGAAGCGAGGCAATAATCTATGGCTGTTGGTATAGATTTTTTATAGCACCGGCCAGAGTGCTTGTGCAACGGCGCCGCTGTATGTTGACCTTTGCCGGGCACACATTCCTGTCACCAGAAGAACGAGCACCCACGATGACCGCCGAGGACCAGAAACGCGAGGTCAAGCCCGGCCCAGCCTCTGATCGCGGCGTTTACGGGATCTCGGTCGCGGCGGAATTGTCGGGTATCAGCGAACAGTCATTGCGGCTATATGAACGTCATGGGCTGATCAAGCCCGCACGGAGCCCTGGCGGCACCCGCCGCTACAGCGCCGACGACCTCGTTCGCCTCCAACGCATCAGCGAGCTCGTCGCTGCGGGAGTCAACCTCGCCGGCATCGAACGCATTCTCTCGCTGGAGGACCGCAACGCCGCCCTCGACAAACGCAACATCACCCTGGAGGGCGACAACGAAGAGCTACGGGCACAGCAGCCCAAGCGGCGGGCACGTCGCAAGAAAGGTACGGAGTAACGGGCTCGGTGCCCACTAGGTGCTCGTGGCGCGCGCCTTTCGTTCGGCTTCGTGGTCCTCGATCGCCTTACCGATCGCGTGCGAGGCACGATCGACGAACTCCGTTCCGCTTCCGATCACCCAGTCGGCCGAGGCGGCCGGTCCCTCGAGCTGACCGGTGAAGTGTGGAATCACGTACTGCGCAAAGAGTTCATAGCTCTTCAGCTTCGCAGCGGGCGGTGCCCAGTCGTGGTCGAACAACAGGAATGCGCCGAAGCCGCCGTTGCTCGCCTCGACCAGCTCCTCGATCTTGGCCACCGCGTCGTCGGGTGTCCCGATCACCGCAAAACCGGACTCATGGTTGTTCGCGATGATCTCCGCAGCGGTATCGCCCTGGACGGGACCCGCGGGCAGGATGTGCCTGAAATAGCGCGAAAACTCGGCGATGCCGTATTCAACGTCACGCTCAGCCTGCTCGCGGGTCTCGGCAAGGTGCATCGGGCCGACGAGGCGCCACTTCGACCGGTCGGCGACGTGTCCGTTCTCTTCGGCCACTTCCTCCCACGTCGCCCAGTGGTGGGCGAGCAGATCCATACCCTGTTTCGCGGTCGCGGCGATGGACAGCATGCCGATGCCGTGCTTGCCCGCGCCGCGCGGACCGGTGGGGGAGAACGACGCCGCGACAGCGACGTCGAAGCAGGGGTCGCTGTACGGCTTCAGCTGCAACCGCGCGTCCTTGAGGGTGAATCCGTCGGTCTCCATGGTGACGGTCTCACCGCGGAGCAGCCGCATGATCGCGTCGAGACACTGCTCCATGCGCGGACGCTGCTCGTCCGCCGGTATGCCCAGCATGTGCGCATCCGACGTGAGCTGTCCGGGCCCGCAGCCCAGCATCACCCGGCCGCGGGTGAGGTGGTCGAGCAGAACCATTCGATCGGCCAGCATCAGCGGGTTGTGGTACGGCAGTGAACTCACTCCGGTGCCAAGCCTGATGTGCTTGGTTCGCTCGGCGGCAACTGCGATGAAGACCTCCGGTGATGCGATGATCTCGAACCCGGCGGAGTGATGCTCGCCGATCCACGCCTCGTGGAACCCGAGTTCGTCCATCGCGGCGATCAGCTTGAGGTCTCGCTCGAGAGCGAGCGTCGGATTTTGTCCGACCGGGTGGAAGGGCGCCATGAAGTTTCCGAATCGCATCCGCCCATTCTGGACCGTGTGCCGCGTTTGTCGGTTAACTTCCGCTGCGGCGCGGCGAAGCCGGTCCGCGCCTTCGAGCCGAGGAGACCGCAGTGACAACACCCAAGACCGAAGGCACCGTCATCGTGGCCGAGTCCGGCGCGGGGACATACACCCAGCGGATCACTGCAGGGAACCATGAACTGGTCGCTGATGAACCGCGGCCGGTCGGTGACGATGCCGGGCCGACACCATACGATCTGCTGCTCGCGGCGCTCGGCTCCTGTACCTCGATGACTGTGCGGATGTACGCCAAGCGCAAGGAGTGGCCACTCGATCAGGTGCGAGTCACGTTGCGGCACTCACGGATTCACGCCGAGGACTGCGCAGATTGTGAGACACGCGTCGGCCTGGTCAACCAGATCGATCTCGACATCGAGCTCATCGGCGACCTCGATGACGAACAGCGGCAACGGTTACTGCTGATCGCCGGACGCTGCCCTGTCCATCAAACCCTGACGTCGGAGGTGCACATCACCACGACCCTGCGATGAAATCACGGGTGGCCGGCGCCGGTGAGTTCCCTCGACATCGACCGGCCAGACTGGCCGGTTGCGCTGACCTGCGGTTATGAATTGACGTTTTCGTAGGCGACGGTCGGGTATCCCGCAGTGCAGGAGGTTGGAAGAGATGCCCGTCTGGAGCTGGTTCTTCATCGCGGCAGGCGTACTGATCGCGTCGACGGTGGTCATTGCCGTCGCCATGTCGGTGACCGGTCGCGGCAAGGCGCGACGAAAGCAGAAGGACGTCGCGGCAGAGCCGGAGATGACGTCGCCCCCTGAAAAGTTCAGCGCCACAGTCAAAGTCCCCGAATCCCCGCCATCGGACGACGAATTGATCGCGCCAGCAGATGATTCCGAGCTGCAGTCGCGATGGAACGACATCGAAGCGGCCTTCGTCGACGACCCCGCAGGATCCGTTCAGAAGGCGGACGGACTCGTGGAGGAGGCCGTCAAGCAGGTCATGTCACGTATCGACGACGCGCGATCGCGCCTCGAGGCCCAGTGGGCTCGTGATGATGTCTCCACCGAGGACCTGCGTCTGACGCTGACGCGATACCGAGAGCTCTTCCAGCGACTGCTGTCGGTCTAGTCACCCCAGTTATCCCGCGAGCAGACGCTAAGACACCCAAAACCGCGGCGTGTCGGGGACTTTTGCGTCTGCTCGCCCAAGGAGAGTTGAGAGCGAACCGGCCGATGTCGCGCCATTTTCGGCGCACGAACACACCCGCGGTTAACCCACAGAGGAAGCCCGCGACGAAGAATCGACTTGCGCGCCGCTTCTTGCGCCGCGCGATCGTGGACGCGACGTAGGCGCACACCGCTGCGCCGGCTGCCACACCGACAAGCAGCACGATGAACTGCGTTGGTCCCAGTAACCCCATATGACCTCCGGGCCGTCGATCGGACCCTCAGCCGATCCAAGCACCGTCGTGGCCGGATGCAGAACCTCAGTCGTCAATCGTGACCAAAGCGAGAACCGCGAGTTATCCCGCGAGCAGACGCGTACACCCCCATTTCGCCGCAAAATAGGGGGTGTACGCGTCTGCTCGCGGAGGGACTCGCCAGGGGAAGAGCCCTCAGTTCGACGTCCAGTCATCAACGAGGTCCGCCCAGCGGCGTGAAATCGTTTTCGCCAGTTCGCCTTGTCGGCGCCGAGTGTTGACGTCGTCGGGTTGGATTGCGCCGACGGCCAGCCGCGCGATCTCGTCGACCTGATCACGCTCCAGCCCGAACTTCTCGAGCACGTCGCGGTCACGATCGGTATCGATCGTCTCACCCAGCTCGGAACGGGCTACGAGGACGGCCGCGTTCTCCTCGCCGACCTCGGAGAGCATCGCAACCAGGCTGGCCTTCTCGACTTCCACGAAGCACCCGTCAGACGGGGCGCCGGGTCGCCAGGCCGAGCCCGTTGTCGCGCATGACGGTGCGGCACTGCTCGGGTGTGTAATCGAAGTTCTCGAGATCCTTGATGTAGGACGCCGGTTCGGCGAGACCTTCCACATGCGGGAAGTCCGAACCCATGATGATGCGTTCCGGGCCCAGCAGTTTCAGCAGGCTGGCGAGCTCGTCCTCGTAGAACGGCGACACCCAGACGTGACGCTTGAACGTCTCGCGCGGGTCCTCCTGGTAGATGAACGGGATCTGGCCGTACGACTTGGTCAGCTTCTCGAAGAGGTGAAACACCCACGCCGAGCCACTTTCGATCGACGCCATGCGCAAGTTCGGGAACCGCAGAAACAGGCCATTGTGGAGGTGGTTGGCGAAGGTGTCCTGGAGCGCGTCGCCGGAGAACAGCGACCGGAACCCGAGCAGCGCCTGGAAGGACATCATGTAGTCGGGTTCACCCCACGCCGGCATGAACTTCGAGTAGTACGTCTCGCCGGAGTGATAGCAGACGGTGATGCCCGAATCGTTGGCCAGCCGCCAGAAGTCGTCGAACATCGGGTCGCCGGGTGCGCGCATGCCGACGTCGGTGGCGATCGGTCCGGGGACCATGACGATGAAGCGGGCATCGCGTTCCAGCGCCCACTCCAGTTCGCGCACAGCGGCCGCCGGCTTGCAGAGCGTGATATACGGCGCGGCGAAAATGCGCTCCTTATAGGCGAATCCCCAGTCCTCCTCCATCCACCGGTTGAACGCGCGGAACGTCGCCACCAGAGCATCGAGGTCGGACAGCAGCGCCTGCTCCATCCCGACGCCGAGGGTGGGCAGCATGATGCAGCCCTGCATTCCCTGCTCGTCCATCAACGCCAGTCGTGCATCGCGGTCGCGGTAGGCAGCGGGAATCGGTTCCAGTTCGCCGAAAAGCGAATTCATGTCGGCGCCTTTGGGATTGCGGCCGCGGAAGTACTCGTCGAGCGCGCCCGGCTTGCCGACCGGATCGAAGGTGGGGTTCGGAATGAACCTGTTGACCCGACCGCCGACGAGCAGCCGCTGCCGGCCGTCGATCTGCGCCCACTGAATCCCGCGCTTCCGGTACTCCGGTTCGATGTACCGGGTGAACGCGTCGAGCGCCTCGTAATAGTGGTTGTCGCAATCGAAGAATGTGAAACCCAAGTCCGTTTTCACGTCTGTCGTTCCTTCCGCGGGGCTGTTGATTGCGTTACTTGCGTGGCAGACCGAGGATCATGGATGCGATCACTGTCAGCTGTATTTCGGCGGTCCCGCCGCCGATGAGTTCCGACGGCATGTCCAAGTAGGGGCCGATGACGGCCGGCTCGGACTCCTCGAGCAGTGGGGTCTCGCCGGTGAGCCGAAGGGTCGCGGTGGAGGCGCGGCGCAGCAGCATGACCATCGCGTACTTGGCGATGCTGGAGGTCGGCCCGGCTGCCTGCCCCTGCGCCAAGCGGAGTGTTTCACGCAACACCAGCGCTCGTATCGCGGCGGTGTAGGCCTCGATCTCACCGAGGGCCTGCAGGGCGGCATCTCGATCCAACCCGTCCTGACGGGCAACATGTCGCAGCGCGGCCGATCGGTCGATGTTGACGTAGTTGCCGATCGCGGTGCGTTCGACGGCCATGGTCGCCACCGCGAGATTCCAACCGTCGCCAGGCTTTCCGACAAGCATGTCGTCGGGAACGAAGACATCGCTGAAGAAGACCTCGTTGAAGTCCTGATGCCCGCTGGCCTGTCTGATGGGTTCGACGGTGAGCCCCGGCGACGTCATGTCGATGAGGAAATAGCTGATACCCCGGTGCTTGGGCGCGTCGGGATCGGTGCGGGCGAGCAATGCCCCGAACTGCGCGCGGTCGGCCAGTGACGTCCAGATCTTGTGCCCGTTGATCAGCCACCCGCCATCGACTTTCCGGGCGCGGGTGCTCAGCGATGCGAGGTCAGAACCCGCGCCCGGTTCACTGAACAGCTGGCACCAACGTTCGGTGCCGCGCAGCATCGGCTCGGCGAAGCGTTGCCGCTGCGCGTCGGTTCCGTGGCTGAGGATCGTCGGCAGAATCCACTCCGCGATGCCGAGCGAAGGTCGCTGTACGTCGGGTCGCTTGTCGAACTCCTCGGTGATGATGACCTGCTGCAACGACGACGCGCCGATTCCCCACGGCGGGGGCAGGTGCGGCGCGACAAGACCGTACTCGGCAAGCAGATCGCGTTGGTCTCCCCAGGCCAGTCCCGGTGCCCTGTCGTCATCAGACGCATGCGCGTTGCGCAGGGTGCGGGCCTGATCGAGCGTCGCAGCGACGGACGCACGAAACTCCGATTCGACGTCGCCGAGATTCAGTGCCGTCGAACGCTTCTCCGTCAGCAGGAGCTCGCCCGACTGCCGGGCCCACTGGGTGATCGACCCGATCGACGCGGCAAGGCTGGTCGCGCGGCGCCAGTACAGATGGGTGTCGTGCTCCCACGTGTATCCGACGGCGCCGTACATCAGCAACGCGTCGAGCACGAGGTCGGGACCCGCCGCGACGGCCGTCAACGCGGCGGCACCGGCGGCGAGTCGTTGTTGCTCAACGGAATCCCCGCACGCCCGGATGGCGTCCCAGGCTGCGGCGGACGCCAGTTCCGAGTTGACGAACAGCACCGCGGCCTTGTGCTGCAGGGCTTGGAAGGCGCCGACGGGTTGACCGAACTGCTCACGGGTACGGATGTAGTCCGTCGCCGCCTCCGCGCACCTGCGCACCGTGCCCGCGGACGCGCACGCCGTGAGGGCGACCGCGGTGCAGTGGGCGCGCTCGACGGAGATTCCGGTGAGCTCAGCGCTCGCGGGGACGGCGTAGGCAGTCAGCGTCAGAATGCCGACATCCGTGCTCAGGTCGGTACCGCGTGGCCGCGTGATCGACAAACCGGCGCCATCGGCTGCGAGGACGAACCAGCGCACCGTTCCGTCGGTGTGTGCGGCAAGCAGAATGCGTTGCGCCGCTACGATTCCGAGTGTCGGTGCACTGGTACCGTCAAGACGCCAGGCGTCACCGTCGCGGACAGCGCGCACGTTCGAGTGGTCTGGGAGTACGACGACGGCGGTTGCTCCGGCCGCGAGTTCGGCGATCAGCGCGGACTTGGAGTCGTCGGCGAGATCTGCGACGGCACTGGCGATCGTGGTGCTGAGCAGGGGGCCGGGTAGCAGCGCCGCGGCGGCGGCCTCGACGACGCATCCCAGGTCGGTCATCGTGCCGCCCTGACCTCCGACGGATTGGGGAAGGTGCACCGCGTGAAATCCGTATGCGGTGAGGTCTTCCCACCATGACGGAAGTTCGCCCGCCGCGATCGAGTCGAACGACGCTCTCGTCTTGTCGATCGGCGCGTGACGTGCGGCGAAGCTCGTGACCGCTGCCGCCAGCTGTTCCTGCTCGTCTGTGATCGCCAAAGCCATGGATCAGTCCGTCAGGCCGAGGATGCGGGCGGCGTTGCCGTACAGGAACTTCGGCCACACCTCGTCCTTGAACGGCACGTTCGGCAGCTCGCTGAATATTCGTTCGAGGGACAGCCCCATGGGGAAGTAGCCGGCATAGAGGACCTTGTCGGCGCCGCGCGAGTTGGCGTAGTCGATGATGGCCTTCGGGTAGTACTTCGGGGCGAAGGCAGAGGTCGAGTAGTACAGGTTCGGCCACTTCAACATCAGCTTCACCGCGAGGTCCTCCCAGGGTTCGCAGCCGTGCCGGGTGACGAACACCAGATCGGGGAAGTCGAACATCACCACGTCGATGCGTGAGACCTCTTGCGGGGCGAAGGGTACCCGCGGGCCGGGTATCCCGGCGCAGACGAAGATCGGCAGACCGAGTTCGACGCAGGTGGCGTAGATCGGGTACATCTTCGGATCGTCGATCGCGACCTGCGGAAAGGTCCCCGCGGGAAACACCGACGTGGCCCGTATCCCGTACTGCTCGTAGTCGCGACGGATTGCGTTCACCGAGCCCATCACGTCATTGGGGTCGAAGATCGCGCCGGACGGAACGAAACGATCCGGGAACGTCTTGAGCGCCTTGGCGGCACATTCCTCGGAGACACCGATCATGGCCTTCTCGATACCGAACCGATCCATCTGTTGCAGCACGAGCGACACCGGATCGTCGGTGGGCAGTCCCTTCGGAACGTCTTTGAAGATGTACTCGACGGGGAAGTCGAAGCCCTCCTTGGACTCGCGGTCCTTGGTCTGCCGTCGAATGAAGTCGTATTGCGCCGACCCCTCGTGCGGAAAGCCGATCATGGTGTCGATCACGGGGAGACCGACGGGTCCTGGCATTGATTCCTCCGATCGGGTCAACCGTGGCGACCGCGCCGCGGCTCGCCGTCTATTTTGAAACACTGTTCTATTTAGAGTCAAGAAGATCGAGCGGACATTCTCGAAAGGTGCATTACTAGCTGTAGAAATACGCTACGATTGCTGTAAACAGCTAGAACGACGTTATGAAACGTAGCGAGTGAAGGGCGCACCGTCATAGCCAGGATTGCGGATCGCGTTGAGGGCGATGTCCTGTCGACCGCCGACATGACCAGCGCACAGCTGGCGCGCCGGGCGAAGATCGTCGAGGCGGTCATCGCGCTGATCAATGAGGTCGGCGCAGACGCCGTTCAGATGCGCGACGTGGCTCAGCGGTCCGGTGTCGCACTGGGCACCGTGTACCGGTATTTCAACTCAAAGGAGCACCTGCTGGCGGCCGCGCTGGAGGACTGGCAGAAACGGCTGACGCGTCGGGTTGTGGCGGCCAGCGGTTCCGTCGGTAACGGTCCACTACCGGCGACACTTGACTACCTGCAACGCGCGCAACGCGCGTTCCACCGCCATCCGAACATGACCGCGTTGATGTTGCAGGCGATGACCTCCAAGGATCCAGAGATCAGGACGGGCATCGACCACATGGCGCGCACCAACGTCGAGTTGTTCGATCGCTTACTCGAAGGCATTGAGCCAGAACATGTCCCAAACGTGAGCTTCGGAGTGAACGCGGCGCTGTCGAGCGCGCTGGCGGCGGTGCTGACCGGATCGCTCTCCATCGATGAGGCTGTCGAGCGAGTCGAGTGGGTGGCGCGAACGCTGCTCGACGCCGCTACCGTGCCAACGACATAGAGCGCCCAGATCAGTGCACGGAGGCGATGGCCTGCTCGATGACGTCGGTCACCGCGTCGGGGTGGGAGATCAGCGTCAGATGTGAGCCGCCGTCGAAGATCGTGACGTGCGAGTGCGGCCGCTCGGCCATGGCCTTCTCCGACGTCGGGGTGATGATCTGGTCGCCACTGCTGATGAAGTACCAGGAGGGGATCGTCTTCCACGCTGCGGCCTTCGACGGTGTTTCGAACGCACTCGTCGAGGCCGCCCGCTGCGTCGCCCACAGCCGGGTTGCCTCATCGGTCGGCAGGTCATTGCCGAAGTTATGCAGGAAGATGTCCTTCTTGAGGTAGAGGTCCACCGCTTCGGGGGGCGCGCCCGGGTAGGGGAGCTTGTCGAACAGTTCGCTTTCGGGCCTGTGCTTGAGCACCGAGTCCGAGCCACTCAGTGAGCCGTTCGTCTCGCCCACATCGGGCGCGGCCGCATCGACGTAGACGAGCGCCTTGACGTTCGGAATGCCTGCGGCCGCATTGGTGATCACCGATCCGCCATACGAATGACCGACCAACACGATCGGGCCGCTGATCGACTTCAGAAAGTTCGCGACGTACTCGGAGTCGGTGGTGAGGTTTTCCAGCGGATTGGCGATCGCCCGTACGTCATAGCCCTGCTTCTGCAACGCGGCGACTTCGCCGTCCCAGCTGGACGCATCCGCCCACGCGCCGTGAACCAACACGACCGTGGGTTTCACGGCGTTCGGTGACGCGCTGACGGCGCTCGGCTCCGAAGTCGGTGTGTGCGTTTCCGGGGCTGCGCACGCGACGGCCACCATGGCGATGACGGCGCCCACGCTGACGAGCGCACCCAGGCGCATCACCCCACGGCGTGATCCGGTGAATTCCATGCCAATGAAACTCGTCGATCCGGGCGCGGGAGTCATCCAGGCTGTCGGGCGGCGCAGATACCGGCTAGCCGTAAACCTGAGGGATATGTGCCAAGGCGAGCGTTTACGTGCCTGAGGCAATAGGGTTCTATAAAACAAGGGGACCCCATGGAGCTGTTGGCGGCGCAGCGGGAATTCACGGCCTACGGGCCGTCACATCTGGTGGTCCTGACCGTGTTCGCGATCGGTGCCGCCCTGCTGATCTGGGGCGGCCGGCGGCAGACCCAATCGCAGGCCCGAATCTTCGGGCGGGCCTTCGCGATTGTCATCCTGGCGATGTTCCTGGTCGCGTTGACTTACAAACTGATCAGACCGGCCGCCGAGACGTCGATTCCGTTGCAGCTGTGCGACGTTGCGGAACTCGTTGCGGTGTATGCCCTTTGGGCCCAACGGCATTGGGCGTTCGTGCTCACCTACTACTGGTGTCTGGTGCTCAGCTCGCAGGCGTTGATCACACCCGACGTCGGCACACCGGAGGAAGGCTCACCGGACTTCCCGCACCATCTGTTCGTCACGTTCTTCGCTCTACATGTGCTCGTCGTGTGGGCGGCCATCTACCTGACGTGGGGACGCGGGATGCGCCCGAGCTGGCGCGACTATCGTTTCGCGGTCATCGCCACGTTGGTGTGGGGCGCCTTCACGTTCACGTTCAACGCGATTGTCGGCACCAACTACGGCTACCTCAACGGCAAACCGCCCACCGCATCAGTGCTGGATTTCCTGGGGCCGTGGCCGGTGTATTTGCTGATCGAGGTCGCCATCGTGCTCATCGTCTGGGCGCTGATCACGTGGCCGTGGGAGCGGAAACGCCGCCGGGCGCAGGAACGCCCGGCGACCGTCTGAGCGCTTTTAGACCGACTCGCCGGTGGCAGAGAAGATGACCCGGCGACCGATCTCGACGGCGTGGTCGGCGAAACGCTCGTAATAACGGCCCAACAGGGTGACATCGACAGCAGCGGCCACGCCGTGCCGCCACTCCCGGTTCATCAGCACCGAGAACAGGTGGCGGTGCAGGTTGTCCATATCGTCGTCATCGTCCGCGAGCTGCTCTGCCCGGTGGGCGTCCTTGGACAGGACCACCTGCTTGACGTTGCTTCCCATATCGACTGCGATACGGCCCATTTCGGTGAAGTAGCCGTTGACTTCCTCCGGCAGCACGTGCTCGGGGTGACGTCGGCGCGTCAGCTTGGCGACATGCAGCGCCAGCGCGGCCATCCGGTCGACGTCGGCGATGTTCTTCAAAGCGCTGACCACAGCGCGTAGGTCGCCGGCGACCGGAGCCTGAAGGGCGAGCACCGTCAGCGCCTGCTCCTCGGTCTTGCGGGTCTTTTGCACGATGAGGGCGTGGTTGGTGATCACCTGCTCGGCCAGCACCAGATCGGCCTGAAGAAGGGCCTGGGTTGCGGATTCCATCGCCTCGCCCGCGGCGCCGCACATTTCGGCGATGCTGACGATCAGGTCGTCAAGCTGCTGATGGAATGCGTTGCGCACAGATAGAGCTTAGGTGGCCGCGGGTCGTCGAGGATCCGGTGACGCACGCCGAAGAGGGGCCGCAGCTGACTGCGGCCCCTCCCGGTTACCCACCTATTCAGGGCTGCTTGGCGTAACGGAGCAGGAAGACGGCGGACACCCAGCCCGATCCGACCGCAACGACGGCCCACCAGATGAGCGGGAGGATCAACGTCGTCGCCGACCAGCCGATGCTCGAGTACACCGCCGCCGAGTAGAAGAGCCAGAACACGCGGTAGATGGACCACAGCGCGGTCACGCCGGCCAGGATGCCGTAGACCAGGCTGAGCGTGCGGTCGACGTGGCTGACCTGGTCCTGGATGCGGGTGGGCACGATGTTCATTGTTGGGTTCCTTCTGCTTCTCTGGCGTTGCCGGGTTGGCGACGTCACTGGGGTAAGTACAGCGACCCGGGGCGGCTACCGATCCCAACAACCGCCTGCCCCCGTGCAGCGGCACCGTCGACTACCTGGAAAGATGCTGTGAGAGCCAAGTCAGGCGGCTGCTGTAGCAATTGACAGGCGACAGTTTGACGGGCTACATATATGTCGCGTTGTACGAGTCGTGTAGCGCGCGGCTTCTTGTGGGCCAGTGAGGGGCCGATAGTCCGACGATGAGTTCTGTCACCACGGAGCGATCGAAGATCGCCCACGCGATCCGAGTGCTCGCCGTGCCCATCGTGCTCGGCTGGGTGGCGCTGACGGTCGTGACGAACGTCTTCGTACCGTCGCTGGAAGCGGTGGGCGAGGCCCACACCGTGTCGATGAACGCCCACGATGCGCCGGCCTTCATTGCCATGCAGCGCATCGGCAGAAACTTCGAGGAGTTCGACTCCGACAGCAACGCCATGGTCATCCTCGAGGGGGAGCAACCCCTCGGCGACGAGGCACACCGCTATTACGACAACTTGATCAAGGCATTCCGCGCCGACCCCGAGCACATCGAGCACATCGCGGACTTCTGGAGTGATCCGCTGACCGCGGCGGGTGCGCAGAGCAATGACGGCAAGGCCGCCTACGTCCAGCTGTATCTGCGCGGGAACATGGGCGAGACGCTGGCCAACGAGTCGATCGCCGCCGTGCGGGAGATCATCGAGAAGAACCCGCCACCGCCAGGTGTGAAGGCGTTTGTGACCGGCGGCGCGGCGATGAACGCCGATCAGCGGGTCGCGGGCGACAAGGGCGCGGCCAAGGCCACCCTCGCGACGCTCGTCGTCATCTTCGTCATGCTTCTGATCGTCTTCCGCTCGTTCGGCACCACGATCTTGATTCTGCTGATGGTGTTCATCGAGCTCGGGTCGTCGCGCGGCATCGTCGCGTTCCTCGGAAACGTCGGCGTCATGGGGCTGTCGACGTTCGCCACCAGCCTGCTGACCCTCATCGCGATCGCCGCGGGGACCGACTACGCGATCTTCCTCATCGGCCGGTACCAGGAGGCGCGTGGTGCAGGCGAGGACCGGGAAGCCGCGTACTACACCATGTTCCACGGCACCGCGCACGTGGTGCTGGGCTCCGGTCTGACCATCGCCGGCGCGCTGCTGTGCCTCAAGTTCACCCGCCTGCCGTGGTTCCAGACCATGGCGATCCCGTGCGCGGTCGGCATCTTCGTCGCGGTCGTGGCCGCACTGACGCTCGGTCCCGCGGTGATCGTCATCGGTGGCCGGTTCGGTCTGTTCGAACCCAAACGGGCGATCGCGTCGCGCGGTTGGCGCCGTGTGGGCGTGATAGTCGTGCGGTGGCCGGGCCCGATTCTGGTGGCCACATGTGCGCTTGCGTTGATCGGGTTGCTCGCGCTGCCGGGCTACAAGACCGACTACGACGGACGCCACTTCATGCCCGAGGACACCCCAGCGAACATCGGTTACGCCGCCGCCGATCGGCATTTCGACAGCGCCCGGATGAATCCCGAACTGATGATGGTCGAAAGCGACCACGATCTGCGGAACTCGGCGGACTTCCTGGTGATCAATAAGATCGCCAAGGCGATCTTCCGGGTGCCTGGCATCGCGCGGGTGCAGACGATCACCCGTCCCGACGGCAAGCCCATCGACCACACCACCATTCCGTTCCTGCTGAGCATGCAGGGCACGACGAACCAGCTGAACCAGAAGTACAACCAGGACCGGATGGCCGACATGCTGGTTCAGGCCGACGCGATGCAGAAGAACATCGACACGCTCACGCGGATGTCGGAGCTCACCCAGCAGATGGCGAACATCACCCACAGCATGGTCGCCAAGACCAGGGCCATGACCGCCGACGTTGCAGCGTTACGTGACAACATCGCCAACTTCGACGACTTCTTCCGGCCGATGCGGAACTACCTCTACTGGGAACCGCACTGCTTCAACATTCCGGTCTGCTATTCGATCCGGTCGATCTTCGACACCCTCGACGGCGTCGACATCATGACCGCCGACATCGAGGACCTGCTGCCCGATCTCGAACATCTCGACACGTTGATGCCGCAACTGGTCGCGCTGATGCCCGCGCAGATCCAGACCATGAAGACAATGAAGACGATGATGCTGACGATGTATGCCTCGCAGAAGGGCATGCAGGATCAGATGGCGGCCCAGCAGGAGAACGCATCGGCGATGGGCGACGCCTTCGACGAGTCGATGAACGACGACTCGTTCTATCTGCCGCCGGAAGTGTTCGAGAACGAGGACTTCAAACGCGGAATCAAGAACTTCATTTCGCCCGACGGCAAGTCGGTGCGCTTCATCATCGAGCATGAGGGCGATCCGGCCTCCCCCGAGGGGATTGCTCGGATCAACATGATCAAACAGGCGGCCAAGGAAGCCATCAAGGGCACCCCGCTCGAAGGGTCCACCATCTTCTTGGGCGGCACGGCAGCGACCTACAAGGACATGCACGACGGGTCGACCTATGACCTAGTGATTGCCGGAATGTCGGCTGCCACACTGATTTTCATCATCATGCTGCTCATCACGCGAAGCATCGTGGCGTCGGCGGTCATCGTGGGTACGGTTCTGCTGTCGCTCGGCACCTCCTTCGGGCTTTCGGTGCTCGTCTGGCAGCACCTGCTCGGCATCCGGCTGCACTGGATCGTGCTGGTGATGTCGGTGATCCTGCTGCTGGCAGTCGGTTCCGACTACAACCTGCTACTCGTATCCCGGTTCAAGGAAGAACTGCACCACGGGCTCAAGACCTCAATCATCCGCGCGATGGCGGGATCGGGTTCCGTGGTGACGTCGGCCGGCCTGGTCTTCGCCGCCACGATGGCGTCGTTCGTGGTCGGCGATCTGCTCAGCATCGCGCAGGTCGGCACCACCATCGCACTCGGACTTCTGTTCGACACGCTGATCGTGCGGTCGTTCATGACGCCGTCGATCGCCGCGTTGATGGGCCGGTGGTTCTGGTGGCCGCAGCGCGTGCAGACGCCGGCGTCCAGGCGCCGGATGCAGAAGGTCTTCGGCGACCGCGACGAGCACCAACCCGCCTAAGCGTTTCGCGCCAAACTGCGGAGAGACCGCGATTTCGGGCGGCGGGCTCAAGCAGTCTCGGCGTGCCGGTCGAGGAATTGCACGACGGCGTCGGCGAAGTGGTCGTTGCGGTCCCCGGCCACCATGTGCCCGGCGCCGCCCACGTCGACGAATTCGACAGCTGGGAATCTGGCGAGGAACTCGTCGGCGCGTTCCTGCGTGACGAGGTCACTCATCTGGCCGCGCACCAGCAGCATGCGAACGCCCGAGTCGAGGATCGCCTGGATGGCGGCGTGCATGCGATCGACCTCGGTCACCTCGATCGGCGGCAGCGCCGCGGTGCCGTCGATGAACTTCGGGTCCCAGTGCCAGTACCACCGGCCATCGCGGTGACGCAGGTTCGTCCGAAGGCCGTCCAGATCGGTGGGTCGCGGACGGTGCGGGTTGTACTCCTGAATCATGTCGGCGACTTCGTCGAGTGACTCGAAACCCGACTGCATCCGCTCGTACATGAAGTTGTGTATCCGTGACGCGCCTGACTCGTCCATGTCGGGAACGATGTCGACGAGTACCACTGCGCGCGCCGTCCCCGGCGCGAGTTCGCCCTCGAGGAGCATCGAGGTGAAGCCGCCAAGGGAGGCCCCGACCAACACCGGCTTGGGCGGCAGATCACGCAGCACCTCGAGCACGTCGCGGGCGAAGGAGGTAACGCGATAATCCCCGTCGGCGGACCAGTCGGACTCACCGTGGCCACGGAAGTCGACGGTGATCGCCTGCCAGCCGCGCTCGGCCACCGCCGCCGCAGCGCGACCCCACGACCTGCGGGTCTGGCCGCCGCCGTGCAGGAACACCACCGCAGGGGCGGCGGGGTCACCGATCCGGTCGCCGACGATCCGGACACCGCCGTCGCCGGCTGTCGTGAATGCCTCAGGTGCCATCGTCACGATGTTTTCTTAGCTCGTCTGCATTCATTGCGGGCAGACATTGCGGAATTCCGTCACTCCAGGAATCCGTTGGTGACGAACTTGTGGTCACCGATCCGACAGGTGACGGCGCCGTGATATGTCGAACCGCATGCGGCCCGCACCGTACGCGTAGCCGACCGGACCGCCGGGCACGTTGATGTACTGCACCGGCTTCGCATCGAGGGTGACGCTGCCGCCTTGGGCGTCGGGCCCCAGCCGCGAGAACAGCAGGTCGACATAGCCTTCCCCATCGCCTTCGAGGGTCCCCACCAGAACGTCGAGCACGACCATGTCCGGTGACATGCCGCTGTCGGTGACCCGACCGGCGGTGAGCGCGGAGAACTGCGCGTCCTCGAACCCGGCTCCCATATCGGCGGGGCAGATGGGGACGACGATCAGGTCATTCGGCAACCCATCAAATGCCGCGGTGAACGCCGCGTTAAGAAATCTCCAAGTAGGTCTGCGCACCCTTCCTCCACACCAGGAAGGAGGAGACCAATGAGAGCAGTGAGTGATTCGGCCACCGAGCTGACGTCGAAGCTTCGCACCGTGACCCTGCACGGCAACCGCGTGGCGTATGTGGATGAGGGCGACGGCGACGTGCTGTTGCTGATCCACGGCATCGGCGGAAGTTCGCACTGCTGGCGCAACGTCGTGGACAAGCTCGCGTTGCGGTATCGCGTCATCGCCGTTGATCTCCTCGGCCATGGGCAGTCCGACAAGCCGCGCGGCGACTACTCGCTGGGCGCGTTCGCGGTGTGGCTGCGTGACTTTCTCGACGCCCTGGACGTCCGCGAGGCCACACTCGTCGGCCACTCGTTCGGCGGTGGGGTGGCGCTGCAGTTCGCCCACCAGCACAAGGAATATTGCCGTCGGCTGGTCCTGGTCAGCAGCGGTGGCCTCGGTCCCGATCTGGGTTTGCTGCTGCGGGTGTTGTCGCTGCCCGGCGCCGAGTTCGTGCTGCCGTTGATCGGCTCGCGGCCGGCGGTCAAAGTCGGTGCGGCGCTTCGCAAGCGCGCACTGTCCTCGGGCCGCGAGGTCACCCGCTACAGCGAGACGTTGCGCGCCCAGGTCTCGTTGTCCGACAGGCAGGGCAGGGCCGCGTTTCTGCGGACGCTGCGCTCCGTCGTCGATCACCGAGGTCAAGCGGTGTCCGCGCTGGACCGGCTGCCAACCGATCTCCCGACGCTGATCATCTTCGGTGACCAAGACCGTTGTATCCCTGCCGCCCATGCGCATTCGGCGCATGACGCGATTCCCGGCAGCATGCTCCACGTCATTCCGGGTGCGGGTCATCAGCCGCAGGTGGAATGCCCCGACACCGTGATCGCCGCCTTGGACGAATTCATCGACTCCACCAGTGGCGCACGCCGATTCCACGCAGTCGCCTAAGGAATCCCGGCGTTAAGAAACTTCCAAGCCCCAACCCGCAAATTCCTACCCAACAACCATCGAACCGAAGGAGTGGAAAATGACCGTCGAGTCAGTTCACGTCAAAACGGTTTATCCCCACTCTGACAGCCGTTACGAGTGGGTCGAGGCGACGGTCGAGTTCGCCGTCGATCCCGAGTTACTCGCGAACGAGCGCATCGTGGACCTCGAGTTCGCCCCCCGCGACGCCGACGGCCTGGTGCGGTTCGACGCCGACCTGAAACTGCTTCGCCCGGTCGACGGCGGCAACGGAAAGCTGTTGTTCGTCGTGCCCAACCGCGGCATGCCCACGCTTGCCCCATGGCTGAAGAACGACTTCCTGCTCAACCGCGGCTACACCATCGCGTCGTGCGGCTGGCAGTGGGACGTCCAGCGCGGGCCGGCGACCCTCGGAATGTCCGTCCCTCACGCCGACGTACCGCCGGGATTCATGCGCCTGGAATGGCGGTCGGACAGCGCCAGTGCGGATCACCCGCTCAGCTTCACGGTGCCCGAGATCGACGCGCTGCCCCCGGGCGCCGAGGCGTTGTTCACGTTCACCGACTACCCGACCGTTGACGTCGACGATCCCGAGGCCGTGCTGAGTGTGCGCACGTCGCCGGATGCCGAGCCTGCCGTAATCCCAAGGAAACGTTGGCGATTCACCGACGAGACGCATCTGGCGCTCGACGGTGGCTTCAAGGCGTTCCATTGGTATGAGTTGGTGTACCGGACGGCACGGACGCCCGTGGTCGGGTGCGGCATGCTGGCCATCCGCGACATCGTGGCGCACTTGCGAGGTGACGGAATCGAGCACGCTTTCGCCTATGGCGTCTCCCAGGCCGGACGGCTTCTGCGCCAGTTCCTCGCAGACGGACTCAACGTCGATGAGACGGGCATGACCGTCTTCGACGGGGTCTTCAGCGAGTCCGCCAGCGCGGCAACCGGAGAGTTCAACCACCGATATGCCCAGCCGTCGGTGGCTCAGGTCAACGGCTTCGGGAACGTGGCGCCCTTCGCAGCCGCCGAACTGCTTGCGCGGCAACGTGAGTTGGGCGGTGTGCCGAAGACCATCTTCACCAACACCGCGACGGAGTACTGGGTCAGCGGCGGCGCGCTGCTGCACGTCGACCCGCTCACGGGTGCCGACCTGCCCGAGGATCCCGACGTCCGCACGTACCTGTTGGCCAGCACCGACCATTTCGGGAGCAGTAAGCTCAAAGAGGCGTTCCCGACGGCCAATCCGGTGCACCGCCTCGACGTGACGCCCGTGAACCGGGCGCTGTTCGCGGCGCTCGAGGAGTGGGTCTGCGACGGTGTCGAGCCCCCGCCGAGCAAGGTGCCGCGAACCAGCGACGGCACCGCCGTGTCTCGCAAGGAAGTCCTGTCGCTGTTCAGCTACACCGCGGCCCCTGATCCGTCGGCGCTTCCACACACCCGGGACATCGACCTGGGCCCCGACGCCCATCGTGGAATCGGCCGCTGGCCGATCAAACTGGGAACGCCGTTCGTCGACCTGGTGTCGGCGGTCGACGAGGACGGTAACGAGGTGGCCGGTATCCGGCTGCCCTCGGTCGCCGCACCGCTGGCCTCCTATACGGGGTGGAACCCGCGCTGCCACATCGACGAGTTGCCCGATGTCCTCTACGAGCGGGTCGGAAGCAAGCTGGCATTCCCGCCGGGGCGGCCGTCGGTCACCGACCGGTATCCGACCCGCGAGGACTACGTCGCCGCAGCGCGACGTGCGTCCGAATCGCTTGTCGCCGAGCGGTTCCTGCTCGCAGAAGAACTCGACGCCGTCGTCCAGAAGGCGGCAGCCGACTACTGACACACCCCCCATGCACAGCGGCCGGGAAGCCTCAGCCCCGGCCGCTGTGCGCTGTGTGCACGGTAGACCGGTAGACGAGTTCCTGGATGTCGCCGTCGAGCGTTCGGCTTTCAATCAACTCGAGATCGAAGTCAGCTGCGCCGTCGAAGATGGGATCATCGCCGGTCTGGCCGGTGATCACGGGGAAGATCGTCACCTGTAGGAAATCGACCAGGCCCACGGCCATCAGCGCCCGATTCATTGACAGGCTGCCGTGCGAGCGCAGGGGGACCGCGGACTCTTGCTTGAGTCTGGCGACGACGTCGACGGCGTCACCGCTCACGACCGAGGCGTCGGGCCAGTCGAGAGGTCCGGTCAGGGTGGTCGACACCACGGTGGCAGGCAGGTGCCGCATCCGGGTGACCCACGGGTCGTGCAGCTCCGACTCCTCGGTGCTGTCGGCGACCATCTGCGCGAATATCCGATAGGTATTGGCACCGAAGACCATTCGCTGATCCCCGTCGTACAGCGCGAGACGACGGCTGAGCAGTTCGGGGCCTTGCTTGCCCCAGTAGCCGCCCCAGTCCCCGCCGCTGACGACGCCGAACCCGTCGAGGCTGGAGAAGACGTCGAAGGTATACGTGGCGGTCATGAGGCTCCCCTGAGTGTGGTTGATGGCGCGTTGGAGATACAGACCGGCGGCCGAGGCGAAACTCATCGCCGCTCCTGGCGCCGAGCGTGAACCCACGGTTGTTGTCTGGCGGCAATAGCAGCCGTGGGTGCGCTCTCGAGGAGGACGTAGGACGCTAGGCCGAGATGGGCGGTGCGTAGACGGGCGCGAGTCGCCGCGTGCGCTCGTCGGCCGCCTCGACGTGAAGGGTCCGCCCACCGACGCGCACCGAGGTTCCGGGCCGGAAGGCCACCGGCTGCCACGGCACCAGCCGCGTCCACACCTGCTGACCCGGCTCGCGCATCAGCACGCCGTTGGTGGAATTGCGGTCGATGACCACCAGCCCGCCGTCGACAATCCGAATCTCCATGTGCGCACGGGACATCAGGCCCGAGCTGTCGTCGATCCGTAGCGGTCGAAGACCTTCGCGCGCGGCACTCGAACCGTGCGGGTCACGCCCGATGACGCAGTCGCGGTCGATCCGCAACCGGGAGTTGTCATCGAGGACCACCGACTGAGTCGCACGCGACAGCTCAACGGTTGGTTTCGTCGCAAAGGGTGTCGACACCGGGGCGGGCCCCGCTTGCACCGGCGCAGGCGCCGCATCCGTCGACCACACCACCGCGCCCCGACCGTGCACGACACCATCGGCCAGCGCGTAGGCGTCGTTGCGATGCGGCGCCACGACGGGCGGCTTACCGAGCTCGTCGACGCTGACCACCGCCGCGACCCCGGGCACCTGAACGGAACGGTGCAGGCAGCGGTTGCGGCCCTCGATCCGGGTGACGTTCGCCCCGTCGTCGAGCGTCACGGTCACCCCGCCGCACAGGAAGATCTCCAGGCCCTTGGCCGTCGGGATGACGACGCCGACCTCCGCCAGATCTCGGCTCCACGTGGTGCTCCGCGTGAGCTGCGAGAATGCATACGCCAGCATCTCGGGTTCGGTCCGCCGGACGATCTCGACGAGATGCGACATCTGCTGCGCGGCCATGGCCTGCTGGGGCAACGAACTGCGGTTGGCGACCACGATCACGGTGCCGTTCACGTTCGCCACAAGATGCTGACCGGACACCACCTGCACCCGCCCGGCCAGCGCGGCACGCTTGATCGCCAAGGTCTGGAGAAGCTCTGCGGGCAGCGCGTCCGCCGTGCGGTGCTCCGAGGTCACCTCGTCAACGGCGAACGACAGCGCTTCGCTGATGCCGATACGGGAGTGCAGCCACCGCAACGGTTTCGGCGCCCACCAGTTGAGTTCGCCTGCGACGCGCAGGAATGCCGGCACGACGACGCCGCGAATGATGGTCGCGTCGATCACGACGGCCAGCGCGGTGCCGATGCCGAACATCTTCATGAACGACATGCCGTTGGCGAACGAGACCAGGGTGATCGTCAGCAGAAGCGCTGCGCTGGTGACGATCCTGCCGACCCGGCCGAGTCCGACGACGATCGCGTCGTCGTTCGACATGCCCGACTCGCGGGCTTCCTTGATGCGGCTCAGCAGGAAGATCTCGTAATCGACGGACAGGCTGAACGCGATGGCGCAGAGCAGAACAACCATCGACAGGTTCAGTGGCGCCGGCGTGAATCCGAGCAGCGATGACAGATGCCCGTACTGGAAGATCCAGACCATGACGCCGAGGACGCCGGACAACACAAGGAGATTCAGCAGCAGCGCCTTCAGCGGCACGACGACGCTACCGGTGAACAGGAACAGCAGGATGAAGGTGAAGACCGCGATCAATCCGATCGCCCACGGCAACCGCTCGGCGATAGCGTGCCGGCTGTCGACCAGCGTGGCGGTCGGTCCACCCACCTCGACCCGCTTGTCGGTGATCTTCGCGCGGATGTCGTGCACCAGATTTTCGGCGATATCCGAATCCGCATCCACCGCAAGGTAAGCCAGCGCGTAGGCGGCGCCGCTGGCCTCGCCGGGCGGCGCTGGTGCGACGCGTGCACGCCGCTCGAACCTGCCGATCGAACCGTCGACGAGGACGACGTCGCGCATGCCGGACACCTCGGCGGCGAGGGCCTCCAACGAGGAGGCGTCGTTCTCCGTAACCAACGTGATCGCCTGTGACGGGTCGAGGGGATAGTCCCGCTGCAGCGACTCGGCCACCTGGCGCGCATTGGAGTCGGTGGGCAACGCGCGTTCGTCGGGATTGGTGAATTGCACCTTCAGGAAAGGGATTCCGAGAGCGATGAGCACGACAACGACGGGCAGGGCGTACGCGAGCGGCCGGTTGATGACCTTCTCCGCGAACCGCCGCCAGAAGGCGGAGTCAGCGGACAGCGGGGTCTTGCGCTTGATGATGGCCAGCGAGTCGATGCGCGTCCCCAGGATGGCGAGCATCGCAGGCAGAACGACGATCGCACTCAACGCGGACAGCACGACGGTCGCGCTCGCGGCGATGCCCACCGACCGCAGGAAGTACGTCGGGAACACCAGGAGCGACATCATGGCCAGGGTGACCGTCGCCGCGCTGAAGATGATCGTGCGGCCGGCGGTTGCGACCGTCGCGATGATCGCCGTCTGGTGGTCCTTGCCGCTGGCGCGTTCCTCCCGGAATCGGGACACCATCAGCAGGCCGAAGTCGATGGACAGGCCGAGACCGAAGGCGGTGGCGACCGTCAGCGCGTGCGTCGATACCTCGGTGACCTGCGTCATCAGCACGAGGACCAGCAGCGTGGTGACTATCGACGTGATGCCGACGGCGATCGGTAGAAACGCCGCGATCAGACCGCCGAACACGATGACCAGCACCGCCAGCGAGACCGGCAGCGCGATGCTTTCGCTGATCTTGATGTCGTGCTTGACCTTGGCGCGGATCTCCTGCTGGACGCCGAGGGTGCCGCCGGCGCGTACCTCGACATTCGGGTTGTCAGGCAGCCCGGCGATCAGTTCTTTCGCGGTGTCGGCGGCCTCATCCGCGGTGCCGCTGACGTGCACCAGGATGAGTCCGGAGCGTCCATCGCGGCTGCGCAGGTCGGTGGCCGACTTGTCGGTGAACGACCGTGTCACCTTCGCGGCGGGCTCCGCCTTGATCTGGTCCGCCACCTGACCGGCGACTTCACGCGCCTCGGCGCCGTCGATGGTGCCTTCCCGCGGCAGCAGCTGGATGACCAGGTTCGCGGTGGTACCGAAGTTCTGGTCCATGACCTCGGCCGCATGCGTGGACTCCGATGACGGGGCGTTGTAGCCGCCGACGGCGAGCTTGTCGGACACTCCACCGCCGATGACGACGCTGACGCCGAGCAGAACCGCGACAGCGCCGAGTACCACCTTGGGGGACCGCACGGTGAACGCGGCGAGACGCGTCAAGATGCCGCTACGCATCACCTTCACCAGCAACCCGACAAAAGACATGCAAGAAGGGTGCGGTGCGGACCTTGGCGCTTTCTAAAGGCCGCCGGGGCCCTCAATCGCGCCTGGTCAGGGCGGTTTAGCGCATCAAGCGGACAGCAGTTCGCGGGTGTCCGCCCGCTCCGGTTCACGGACCTGCTCGCGCAGGGTGTTGAGAGCCTTCGCGATCAGCCGCGACACGTGCATCTGTGAGTAGCCCATCCGCTCGGCGATCTGCGTCTGGGTGAGGTTCTCGAAGAACCGCAGCGTCAACACGGTCTGCTCGCGTTCGGGCAGAGCGGCGATGAGCGGACGTACGGTCTCGATGTCGACCACCTTGTCGAGATTGGTGTCGACGTCGCCGAGCGTGTCGCCGATGGCCCGGTATTCGGCGTCCGGCCCGGCCTGCACATCGGTCGACAAAGTGGTGTAGTTACTGCTCGCGATCGTCGCTTCGATCACCGATTCCCGGTCGATGCCAAGGTGTTTCGCGATCTCGGAGGGCGTCGGTGCGCGGCCGAGTTCTTGCGACAGTTCGCCGCGGGCCCTGACCATCTGGCCCTGGAGGTCTTTCAGCCGGCGCGGCACCTTGACCGCCCACCCGTAGTCACGGAAATGGCGGCGCACTTCGCCCATCATCGTCGGCACGGCGAACGCCAGAAAATCGGAGCCGTTCTCGGGATCGAAGCGGTTGACGGCGTTGACCAAGCCAACGCGGGCCGCCTGGACGAGATCGTCGACCGGCTCGCCGCGGTTGCGGAAGCGTCGTGCGATGTGATTGGCGAGCGGAAGGCCACGCTCGATGATGGCGTCGCGTTGACGCCGGTACGCGGGCGAGCCTTCGTCGAGAGTCGCCAAATGACGAAACATCTCGGTGAGGTCGGCGTACTCAGAAGTCGGTTCAGACATGAAGCCCCTATCCGGTACTGCGTAGTAAATGACGCGGCTCGGATTCTGAACCTCTCGTGATCCGGGCTATACCCATCCGACGACGTGCTGAAACCCCTCGCGCCCGGCCCTCGGGACGCGGGATCCGCCCAATGGCGCGGGATGGGTGGCCGTTTCTGATATGACCATCGGTATGCAGCCAGACCACAGCGAACCCGTAGCTATCACCGGACTCCACCACGTGTCCATCACCGTCACCGACCTGGAGGCCAGCCTGGCCTGGTACCAACGCGTGTTCGGCGGTGAGCGGATGCCGATCAAATTCCCGCACTACGGATGTGAGGACACCGGCTACGGCGAATTGCTTGTCGAACCGCGCTCCGGCCTCGTGTTCGGCCTGCACACCAACACCGGCAACGATGGGGAGCGTTTCGACGAAGCCCGTACGGGGCTGGACCACCTGGGGTTCAACGTCGCCAGCCGTGCCGATCTGGAGGCGTGGACGGCCCGGCTCGACGAGCTCGGTATCGAGCATTCCGGCATCAGGGCGTTGGATCAGCCGTTCCCCTTCGCCACAGTGGTGTTCCGCGACCCCGACAACATCCAGCTGGAGCTCATCGCCGTGGGTTGATCCAGCGCATTTCGCCGTAACGCGGTCTCGGGTCGGGTTGCGCGGCCACAATGGCGATCCGTACGACTGTCCCACCACCGGGGGTGCTGAGCTTTGCGGATTTTCGGGCGCACGACGGCGATCATCGCCCTTCTCCTGGGCTTCGTCGCCTACAGCGGTGCGTCGGCCTCGGCCGTCCCCGGCGGCGACTTTCCCGACGCCCTGACGTTCGGCGGGTTGCAGCGCACCTATCTCGTTCACGTCCCGCCCGGTCTCGAGCAGCCGAACGGCCTTGTGCTCAACCTGCACGGCTCCGGGATGACCGGAGGCGCGCAGGCTGCGGCGACGAACTACAACGCCGTCGCCGATGCGCACGGGTTCGTCGTGGCATATCCGGAGGGCATCGACCTCAGCTGGGCCGATGGGCGTGGTGCCTCGATACCCGACCGTCAGGGGATCGACGACGTCGGCTTCCTGGTCGCCGTCGCC
The DNA here is from genome assembly GCF_010726085.1 of Mycolicibacterium moriokaense. NCBI lineage: Bacteria > Bacillati > Actinomycetota > Actinomycetes > Mycobacteriales > Mycobacteriaceae > Mycobacterium > Mycolicibacterium moriokaense. Next base: position 4,772,653 of record NZ_AP022560.1, on the reverse strand, counting down.
CAGCGGCTCACGCACGACTTCGGCATCAACCCGGGCCGCGTCTTCGCCACCGGAATATCGGCGGGCGGCTTCATGGCCAACCGGTTGGCGTGCGATCGCGCCGACGTCTTCGCCGCCGTCGCCTCGGTGGCGGCGACGCTGGGGTCCTCGCTGCCGTGCAACCCGTCGCAACCGGTGTCCGTGTTGATGATCCACGGGACCGCGGACCCCGTCGTGCCGTTCAACGGTGGCGCGATGGTGGGCCGCGGCGGGGCGAGCGACATTCTGTCAGCCCTGGAGATGGCGCAGCGGTGGCGCGATATCGAAGGCTGCCCGGCGCCCGTCGAGGATTCTCCGATGCCCAGCGTCATCCGATTCACCGCCGCCGGTTGCGCCGACGGGACCGAGGTCTCGCTCGTTCAGATCGACGGCGGCGGGCACACCTGGTTGGATGCCTCGAACGCCAGTGCCCAGTTCTTCGCCACCCACGGCAGGTGACTAGGTTTCGTCGGCGACCTGGTCCTTCGTCTGATGCCCGCCAGGGGCGTCGGGATCGTCGTTCTGGTGGTCGAGCTTGTCCTGCATGTCCCGCTGCTCATCAGTCACCTTGGTGGCGTCCCTAGGCGTCGATGGTGGGTCGTTGGTCTGCTCCATGCGTCGAGGTTCGCCCGGCCGGTCTGCGACTAAACCCCGGCGTCGGGTGACAGCCGGAACACGTTGATGGTGCGGACGCCGTCGGTTTTCACCGCGTAGGACGCGAAATTGGAGGCGTAGCCCTCGGCGAGGGCGAACAGGCGATCACGGTCCGCGCCCTCGGCGAGCCGGGCCACGAAGTGACCGCCGCCGTCGAGACGGCCGTCTGGGAACAGTTCGCACCGAGGGTTTTTCCGCAGGTTGTAGTACCAGCTCGGGTGTCTCGCCTGGCCGTAGTTGGAGGCGATCAGGATGACGTCGTCACCGTCGGTGAAATAGCCGAGCGGTACGTCGCGCGCGATCCCCGACTTGGCTCCCGTCGACCGCAGCACGACCAGCGGGATGGTGCCCTTGCCGAAGTGAAAGTGGCCATTCGTCAGACGCATCAACGGCCCGTCGAGCGGCGCCATGACATGGCGATGGATGGTCGAGCCGAGCCCGGTGGAGAGGATTCCCCCGACCGCCCGCAGCATCCACGACGGTTCGGCCGTCGGGTCGACCCTCGGGATGCCATTGAGCAAATCGGTCATTGGGGCCATGGTATGAACCCAGAAGGCCATCGGGAAGAGGCGCAATGAGCGACGAATCGGCAGCCGCCATCCGGCAGGAACGCGACTGGACCACCCATCACCGCGAGATGTATCTGCGATCAGGCGGCACAGCTGGCCACGTCATGGACATCAGAGATGTCGGGGGCCACCGATTCACGACCCACTGTCTGATCAGGGTCAAGGGCCGCAAGTCAGGTCGGACGCAGATCGTCCCGCTGATCTACGGCAGTATCGGCGGCGAGATCGTGATCGTCGCGTCGAGGGCTGGCGCGGACCAACACCCCGAGTGGTATCTCAACATCCGCGCCGGCGACCACGTCGACGTGCAGGTCGCCACCCAGGCCTTCCGGGCGTCGTGGCGGGAGCCCGAAGGTGAAGAGCGACACAGGATCTGGGACTACATGGCGCGGGTGTTTCCGCCGTACCTCAACTACCAGAAGGCGACGACGCGGCACATTCCGGTGGTGATGCTGACTCCCGGCGAGAGCATCGACGTGTTCACCGAAGCCGATCTTCAGTCGTAGCGTGTGGCCCCATCGCGATCAATGAAATGCAGAGGTTTACAAGCACTTCCGCCGCATTTCGTTGAAACCGATGAAGCGGCAGTCCTCCTAGTAGTCGACGAACGCTTACGAAAGAAACAGACTTGCTTGAACATTCATCTCACCTCAGGCTCGCGCGGAGTTCTCGACGATGATCTGGCAGGCGGTCTCGTAGAACGCGGTGATGAGTGTGGAGAACGAGAGCTCGAACGGATAGATCATGTGGACATCCATCGCGTCGAGCTTCCACTCCGGCAGCACGGGAACGATGCTGCCCTCGCGCAGTTCGGTGGTGCAGATGATCTGTGTGGGCATGACGCCGACCCCGAGCCCCTGCAGGATGTACTGCTTGGACACCTGAAAGTTGTTGGCGCGCGCCCGCACCTGGGGCGACAGCTCGTAGCGGCGTTTGTGTCTGGCCACGCTCATCTTGCGGGGCCCGCCGAAGCCGAAGTCGATGAACGGGACGGTGTCCAACTGCGCGGGATCCGTGATCGGTTCGGGCAGCCGGGCGACGAAGTCCGGTGAGGCGCACAGGAAGAGCCCCAGGCTGAACACCTTCCGCGCGATCAGCGTCGAATCCTGAAGCGGCCCGGTGCCGAACACCACGTCGAACCCGTCCTTGACCGGGTCGACGAGGTTGTCCACCAACCGGATGTCCAACCGCGACTGGGGATAGTGCTGAAGGAAGGCCGTGCCGACCCGCGACGCGTAATCGATACCCAGGAAGATCGGTATCGCGACCCTCAGCTCGCCCTGCGGCTCGGACCTGCTGCCCTCGACCAGGGCGCGGACGCCGTTGGCCTCGGCCAGGATGTTCACGGCGTGGCTGTAGACCTGCTCGCCGAGGTCGGTGACGGTGAGCTGATGCGTGTTCTTGCGCAGCAGCTTGATGCCGAGATCCGCTTCGAGCTTGGTCAGCTTGCGGCTCACCGTCGACTTGGGCATGCCGAGGAGAGCGGCCGCCTTCGACAGGCTGCGATTCTCGACCACCTTGCCGAACACCAGCAGGGCATCGAGGTCGAAGGGCAGGTTCTGTTCCATCGGCTGTTCCAAATATGCAACAGGGTGTTGCGGTTCTGCATCTGTTTTCGCCATTTCCGCAGCTGTTAGCGTCGGCCCAGCTGCAATCGGGGTCGAAGTCTGAGGAGCCTCATGAGTCACGACAGCCTGGTGACGAAACCCGAAAGCGGACATTGGACCGACGCCTATCCCGAACTCGGCCGCGGCCCGGTGTCTCTGGAGGACTGCGTCTCCGAGGAGTTCTACAACAAGGAACGCGAGCACGTCTTCCGCAAGACCTGGCTGTATGTCGGACGGGTCGAACGGGTGCCGAAGTCGGGCAGCTACTTCACCCGCGAGTTGCCGTTCCTCAACACCTCGATCATCGTCGTGCGCGGCAAGGACGGCGTGATCCGCGCCATGCACAACATCTGCCCGCACCGCGGCAACAAGATGCTGTGGGAGGACGATCCGTTCCAGGAGGTCGAGGGCCGCGCGCCGCTGCTGTACTGCCGGTTCCACGGCTGGCGCTACAAGCTCGACGGCACGCTGCATTCGGCCACCCGCAAGGACCTGCTGCTCGACTTCGACGCCGACAGTTGCCGGGTGCCCGCGGTGCAGTGCGAGGTGTGGGAGGGGTTCATCTTCATCAACCTCAACCCGCACAACACCGAGCCGCTGCGGTCATACCTCGGCGAGCTCGCGCACGATCTGGAGGGCTATCCGTTCCAAGGGCCGCACCAGGTCTATCGGTTCAAGGCCGAATTAGAGTGCAACTGGAAGATTTTCGTCGACAGTTTCGCCGAGAGCTACCACGGTCCCTATCTGCACGCCTCCTCGTTCGGGGCGCTCACGGCGGAGGCCAGGGAGGCGTTCGACCAACCCAACCCGTTCACCGACGCGCTGGCCTACCAGCTCAAGGGTCCGCACCGGATGTTCTCGTTCGCCGGCGAGCCGTCGCAGAAGACCCCGTACTCCAAACCGATCGAATGCGTCTTCGAGGCCAGCGCAGCGGGCCCGTGGAACAAGAAGATCGACAGGGGGCCGATGCCGCGGGGTATCAACCCGACACGATCGGAGAAATACGGCTTCGACTCGTATCAGTTCTTTCCGAACTTCGTGCTCATCTTCGGCGCGTCGGGGTACACGGTGCACACGCACTGGCCCACCGGTCCGCATTCGCACATCTTCGAGACCGAGGCGTACTACCAACCGCCGACGACGCATCGCGAACGACTTGGTCAGGAACTGACCGTGACATTCCTGAACGACATCATCCTCGAGGACGCCAGCCCGTCCGAAGGCCTGCAGGCGATGCTCAACAGCGGCGTCCTCACGCACTTCACCATGAACGACGAGGAGATCCTGCTGCGGCATCTGCACAAGGTCGTCGCGGATTATGTGGAAGCAGGCGAGAAAGAGAAGGACCGGTCATGAGTTGTGTTCTGCCGCCGGAGTTCTCGAAACTCGAGCACCTGGTCGACGAATGGGCCATCGAGGACGGCCACCAGCGTTACGTCAAGCGGGTGAACTCCACGATGGAAGAGATCCAGGCGTTCTACGACGAGGTCTTCCCCTTCGCCGAGGAAGCGGTCGCCTACATCGACAAGTTCGACTACTCCGAGCCGTTGCCCGACGACGTCGCGAACCTGCGCAACCTGCTCTACTCGCTCATCACCGTCTCGCTTGCGGTGGAACTGTGGAAGCAACCGCGAGTGAAGCATTCGGCCAACACCATCCTGACGAGAGTGAGCTGACTCGCCATGGGAATCACCTCTGCACAACTCGACGTCGTAGACCTCACCCCGCGGATCGGCAGCGAGATCAGAACCGACCTCGACACGCTGCTCAGCGGCGCCGAGGCCGCCAACATCCGCGCGATCCTCGAGCAGCGCGGTGTCGTCTTCCTCCGTGGGCTCGACATCACCGACGAGCAGCAGGTCGCGATCGCCAGAACGCTCGGCGACATTCCCGAAAACGAGGGGGAGAGCGGCATTTACAAGATCTCGCTCGACGAGAACGTCAACCAGCGCGCCGAATACCTCAAGGGCTCGATGTTCTGGCACTTCGACGGTTCGCTGCAGCCCTACCCGAATCTCGCGACGCTGTTGCGGGCCGTCAAGCTGTCCGACACGGGCGGTGACACCGAGTTCTGCAACACCTACGCCGCCTACGACGATCTGCCGGAAACCGACAAGGAACTCATCGCCGACCTTCGCGTGGTCCACAGCGCCGAGCGATCGCAGTACTACGTTCGTCCCGAGATGAGCTACGAGGAAATAACGTTCTGGCAGAAGTCGCCGACGAAATCCTGTCCGCTCGTGTGGACGCATCGATCGGGCCGCAAGTCCCTTCTGCTCGGCGCGACAGCGGATTACGTGATCGGTATGCCGGTGGAGGAAAGCCGCGCGCTACTGGCAAGGCTGCGTGACTGGGCGACCCAGCCGCAGTACGTCTACCGCCACGAGTGGGTTCCCGGCGACCTGCTGATGTGGGACAACACCGGCACGATGCACCGGGTGCTGGAGTATCCCGCCGACAGCGGACGCCTCATGCACCGCACGATCCTCGCGGGAGAAGAGCCTTTGCAGTGAAGATCGGCATTGCGACGCCGGTGGTCACCAATGTCGGCGGTGCGGCCCTGACGTGGGAGCGCGACGCCACGATCGAGGACATCGGTCGGGTCGCCGAGGCGGCGGATCGGCTCGGGTACTACCACCTGACGTGCAGCGAACACATCGGCATCCCCTCGTCGGAGGCCGGCCGGCGCGGCGCACGCTACTGGGATCCGCTGGCCACGTTCGGCTACATCGCGGCTCGCACCGAGCGGATCAGACTGGCGACCATGACGCTGGTGCTCGGGTATCACCATCCGCTGGCTGTCGTAAAGCGTTACGGCACACTGGATCATGTCAGCAAGGGGCGGGTGATCCTCGGCGTAGGTGTCGGATCGCTGCGCGAGGAGTTCGATCTGCTCGGTGCACCGTTCGAGGACCGCGGGGCGCGCGGCGACGATGCCCTGCGGGCGCTGCGCGCTGCGCTGCCGACGAAAGAACCCGCATACGACGGCGATTTCTACTCGTTCAGTGGTCTAACCGTCGATCCCTGTGCGCTACAACCACATATGCCGATCTGGGTCGGCGGCCGCACGAAACGGTCGCTGCGACGGGCGCTCACGCTCGCCGACGGGTGGAGCCCGTTCGCCGTGCCGATCGACACCGCCGCCGAGTGGCTGAAGGACCGCGATGTCCCGCCCGGCTTCGAAGTGGTCCTACCGCCGGAGAGGCCGCTGGATCCGGTGGGAAATCCCGCGGCGGTCGAGGCGACACTGGAGAAGATGGCCGCCGCCGGCACGACGACCGTCTTCGCCCACTTCGTGCACAGGTCGTGCGGGCACTACCTCGAACAGATCCACGCGTTGGCCGAGTTGCACGGACTGGACGGAGAGACATGACGCTGCTGCGCCCGCTTAGCGCGGACGAGTGGGGTGACGACGAGTACGCGGCCGTCGGCGCGTTGTTCGGGATACCGGGTGACGACGTACCGCGTGCCGGCTCCGGCAGCGCCCGTGACCCGTTGAAGTTCGACATCCTCGGGGTGCTGGTCCGCCATCCGGCGATGGCCCGGGAGTTCCTGGCCTACAACGCGTTTCTGCTGCAACGCGGGGAGCTGCCGCTGCGCCTGCGTGAGCTCGCGATCCTCCGGTTGGCCCATACCCGGCGATCGGCGTTCTTTTGGGGCGAGCACGTCAGAGTCGCGATCGCCGGAGGTCTGTCCGAGGCGGACATCGCGCGTCTTGCTCAGGGCAACGACGGGTTCGAGGGTCCGGACCGGTTGGTGCTCGAGGCAACCGACGAACTGCTCGCCGACGGGCGCGCCGCGCCGCGGACCTGGGAACGCCTTGTCGACGAGTTCGGCACACCCCAGGCGATGGAGCTCATCTTCGTCGTCGGCACCTACGCGATGCTGGCGATCGCGTGCGACACCTGGGCTCTCACGCCACCTCCGGGTAGCGCCAAACTACCCAATCCGCGTCCACCGTCGCCCTAAACTGGCGCCGTTCTGCGGCAGACAAGGGAGCGACATGCGGGTTGGGGTCTTGACGTTCGTGACCGACCAAGGAATCGGCGCTGCCGACCTCGGAGCAGCTGTCGAGGAGCGGGGCATCGAGTCGCTGTTCCTGGCCGAACACACGCACATCCCGGTCAAGAACCCGAGCCCGTATCCGGCGGGTGGCCCGATACCGCCGAAGTACTACCGCACCCTGGATCCGTTCATCGTCTTGACGGCCGCCGCGGGTGCGACCGAGACGCTGTTGCTCGGTACGTGTATCGCCCTGATCCCGCAGCGTGATCCGATCATCACCGCCAAGGAGGTCGCGTCGCTCGACCTCGTTTCGGCGGGCCGGTTCGTCTTCGGCGTAGGGGTTGGCTGGAACCGTCAGGAAATCGCGAATCACGGAGTCGATCCCGCCGTGCGCGGCCGGGTGGCCGACGAGCGGCTGGATGCGATGATCAACATCTGGACGCAGGACGAAGCCGAATACCACGGTGAATTCGTCGATTTCGACCCGATCTTCTGCTGGCCCAAGCCGGTGACGAAGCCGTATCCGCCGCTGTACATCGGTGGCGGGGGACCGGCGGCGTTTCGGCGCATCGCGCGACTGCAGGCCGGCTGGATGGCGATCGCCCCGTCTCCGGACGTGCTCGCCGGGCAACTCGAGGAGCTGCGTGCCGTCACGGGCCAGGACGTGCCGGTGACGGTCAGTCAGCTCGGCTCGCAGTCGGTGGATTCCTTCGCCGGCTACGCATCTCTCGGCGTCGAGCGGGTCGTGGTGGAACTTCCGACGGAGCCGCGCGACGAGACGCTTCGACGGCTGGACCAGTTGGCGGTGGACATCGCGAAGCTCGGTTAGTCCTCCTTGATTAGGCCCCAGTGACCTTCGCGGCGAGTGCGGCGAGCTTGACGTCGAGTTCCTGCGCGGCGGCGAGCAACGGTGGATTGGGTTCGACGACCATGAGGGACGACGGCACGACGTAGGTCAGTGCGCTGCCGTTCTCCTCGTCGGTCAGCAGGAGTTCGACCGGCGCGAACAGCCCCGCGGTCACGTCGTGGCGAATCATGGTGATCGCTATCAACGGATTTCCGATGATGAGACGCAGCACCTTTCGGTGGATGCCGGTTTTGGCGATCCACCCGCCGTGATTCAGCGAACCGAACAACATGAAACCGCCTGGGCCGACGTGCTTCTGTACCTCGTGCTCGTAGGACTCCCAGCTTGCGAAGCGCTGCCCGATGTCGTCGATCGGCACGGGTTCGTGGCCGACATCGGCCAGCACCGCCTCGACGAGGTTGTCGTAACTCTTGGTGCTGTCGAAGCGAAGGCGGACGCCGTCGAAGGGGGTTGCTTGCGGCTCAGATGCGGACATGATCGTCCTCCTCGATGTTGATGTCGTGTGTGTAAGGTGCGGGGCTGCGGTTGATCATCAGGCTGAGCAGCTCCGGGCGGCCGTAGTGCCCGCGGGCGTCCATCTTCGACTTCCGTTGATCGATCAAGGAAAAGTCGAGATCGGCAATCACCTCACCTTCTCCGGAAACCAATGGCTCCGTGAGTAATTCACCTAGCGGCGACACGATCGCGGTGAACGATCCCGCCGAGATCGGACCGACGGGTCCGCCCGTATCCGCGACGATCTGAGCCCGCTGGTCGGCGTCGAGCCACCCGGTGGCGTTGACGACGAAGCTTCCCGACTCGAGGGCGTGGTTGCGAACAGCGATCTCGGTCTGATCGGCGAAGATCGGTCCGCCGAACGATCCAGGGAACATCGACGAGTGGATCTGCTCGCCGTCGGCGATCAACGCGTACCGGAACAGCGGGTGATAGTGCTCCCAGCACGCCAATTGCCCGATTCGTCCGACTGCACTGTCGACCGCGCGTAGGCCGGAGGCGTCGCCCTGGCCCCAGAGGATTTTTTCGTGGTAAGTGGGTGTGAGTTTGCGGCGCCGTTGAAGCAGTGCGCCGTCGGCATCGAACAAGAGTTGCGTGTTGTACAGCGTGCCGCCGTCACGTTCGTTGACACCGATGGACACCACGACGCCGGCCGATCTCGCGGCATCGGCGATCGCGTCCGTCGACACGGACGGGATGGTCACGGCCTGGTCGAGCAGGCGTAGATGCTGAGGGGCGAGTTCGAACGGAGGCTGCAGGAAAGTGAAGTACGGGTAGTAGGGCACGATCGCCTCCGGGAAGGTGGCAAACTGCACGCCCTGGTCACCGAGTTCGGCGATCTTGGCGACGACCTTCTGGACGGTGCCCTCCCGGCTGTAGAGGACGGGACTGAGTTGTACCGCAGCGGCTTTGACGACAGTCATGGCCTTCACCTTTCCGATATTCACTGTTGTCAGGTGCAAGCGAACCGCGTCGGAACGTATTCCTGAGTTTAGTTGTGCATACCTAGCGGACCTGCAGCTGCTGCCAATGGCCCACGAAAGCACGCCATAAATGGCCCGCACACCATGGCCAATCGATGGGTAGCGTCGATTGGTGTAGCTGGAATTGATCCAGATTGGACACAGGAGGCGGTGCGATGACCGAACGCATATTCCTGGCAGGGGCCACCGGCGTCATCGGCAGCCGACTCGTCCCGCTGTTGGTTAGTGCAGGCCACAGCGTCGGCGCGATGACGAGAACGCCCCATAAGGCGAAATGGCTGTCATCGATCGGCGCTGAGCCCATCATCTGCGACGTCTTCAATCGCGCAGGCCTCGCTGACGCCGTGAAGTCGTTCTCACCCGACGTGGTTCTGCATGAGCTGACCGACCTGCCTGATGCATTCGAGGACATCCCAACGGCTCAGTTGCTCAATGCCCGGATCCGCGAGGAGGGCACACGCAACCTCATCGACGCGATGAACGGTTTGAGCCATGCGCGCATCATCGCGCAAAGTATCGCGTGGACCACGGATCCTGGCCCGGGTGCCGATGCGGTGAGCTACCTCGAACAGGCTGTGCTCGGGATGAACGGTGTCGTGCTCCGCTACGGTGCGTTCTATGGTCCGGGTACGTACTACGAAGGTGAATTGCCCTCAGCGCCAAGGGTGCACATCGACACCGCTGCCGCTCGGACCGTCGAAGCTCTCGACGCGCCGTCAGGAATCCTGACCGTAGTCGACTGATCCATGAACGTTTGCATATTTCTGTCGGCAGCCGATCTCGACCAGCGTTATACGCGGCCGGCGCGCGACTTCGCCGAAGGCCTCGGACGGGCCGGTCACACGTTGGTGTGGGGCGGATCCGATACGGGGCTGATGAAGGTCGTCGCTGACGGAGTGCAGGAGACCGGTGGACGGCTCGTCGGGATATCGGTGGAGCTTCTGCGGGATAAGGCGAGAACGCACGCCGACGAGATGGTGTTCGCCTCGGATCTCGCCCAGCGAAAAGCGTTGTTGCTGAGGCATTCCGACGCCGTCGTGGTCATGGCAGGTGGGCTGGGGACGCTCGACGAGGCAACCGAGATCCTCGAACTCCGCAAGCACGGCCTGCATGACAAGCCGGTGGTGCTGCTGAACACGGCCGGCTTCTACGACGGGCTAGTACTTCAGCTTCACCGGATGGAGGAGGAGGGCTTCCTGCCGGTGCCCCTCGACGATCTGGTTTTCGTGACCGACGACGTCGCACGGGCGATCGACTTCCTCGAGGAAGTCGTTGCCTAGTTCGCAGCGCTCAGCGCGTCAGGACCATGCAGCCCGCGATCGGGCCGCCACCTGCGGCGGCGATCGCCACCTCGGGCCGTCGCGTGAGTTGACGGTCGCCGGCCTGCCCTCGCAATTGGAGGCAGGCCTCGTGCAACAACCAGTAACCGTGCAGGCGTCCCGCCGACAGTTGGCCCCCATATGTGTTGAGCGGCAGTTCTCCGTCGAGCGCGATCCGCGTCGCGCCCTCGATGAACGGTCCCGACTCGCCGTCGCCGCAGAAACCCAGCGCCTCCAGCCACGCGAGCGTGAGAAACGTGAAGCCGTCATAGATTTCGGCGACATCCACATCTGACGGCTTCAGGTCTGTGCGCGACCACATCGCGACGGCGGCTTCGACCGACGCCATCTTCGGAAAGTCGTCGCGATGAAACCATCCGCCCGAACCGTAGGTGCCCCCGACCGCCTCGACCCTGACCGCGGGAGTCGGGCAGTCCGCCGCGTAATCGGCGTGCGAGACCACAAAGGCGATGGCGCCGTCGACCGGGATGTCGCAGTCCAATAGGCCGAGCGGCGTCGAAATCGGGCGCGCGCTCAGATAGTCGTCCATGGTCATCGGCTCGCGAAACGCCGCAAGAGGGTTCAGCCCGGCATTGCGCCTGCTGTTGATCGCCAGCCAGCCCAGCTGTTCCTTGGTCGTCCCGTACAACGCCATGTGGCGCTGGCAGTGCATGGCCACCCAGTTCGCCGCCGAATACGCATGGGCCGCCAGCAGCGCGTCGATGTCCTCGAACGGCTTGAGCTTGCGTCGCGTACCGGGCAGTCGCGGCTCGACGGGCGGGTTGGCCAGCGGGCCGAGCAACGGCGAGGCGGGCCCATCGGTCATCGCCCCGCCCAGCATCTGCACCGTCCGATAGACAAGCACATGCCGCGCCCGCTTCTCCGAAACCGCGACCAGAGCCGACATGAACGGCGTGAGCACCCCGCCGGTACCGAAGCCCACCCCGACATCGGTGGCTTGATTGCCAAGCGCAGCAACGATTTCGGAGGGCAACGTGTCGCCGAACGTCGCGATCCCGTCGATATCGTCGGGTGTGAGTCCGGCATCGGCGATCGCGGCGCGGACCGCCTCCATGCTCAGCTCCAGGCCGGGAATCCCGGTCCGACGGCCGATCTGGGAGATGCCGAGGCCGCTGACGATCGTGTCCTTCTCGAAGTGGCTCATCGGCACCATCCGTCTATTTTTGTAGTGACAGCCGATAGGAATGTACTTTGCTTTGCATGTCCGACGACGCCCCGCCCACTGTCCCGGGGCGGATGTTGCCCGCGCTCAACGACCACAACCGGGCGTTCTGGACGGCAGGAGCAGACGGACGGCTGCTGATCCCCTTCTGCGTGCCGTGTGGCGTATGGGTGAATCCGTCGGCCGCCGACTGTCCCGACTGCGACGGCGTGCTGGAGGCCCGCCCGGTGTCCGGCCGCGGGACGGTGTTCACCTACACCGTCAACCATCAGCCGTTCAACCCGGACGTACCCGTGCCGTACGTGATTGCGATCGTCGAGTTGGACGAGCAGCACGATCTACGCATCGCATCGAACATCGTTGACTGCGAACCGGACTCGGTTCGCATCGGTCTCCCCGTCGAAGTGCGCTTCGAACGGCAGGAGGTGGGCGCCGAGACCGTGTACGTGCCGGTGTTCGCGCCGAGGGACTGACTATGCGCTGTGCCAACCTCCGCGCGACAATGTCGCGCACCTTCGTGGCCGCCGCGTAGTAGTTGAGCGACAATGTCGCCACGAGGTTGGCAACTACGGCATTCTGCCCGGCGGGCCGGCAGGCTAGGCCGGGTGCCGCGGCCGGGCGCGTGTGTCAGGCTGATGCGGCCAGCGACTTGCGGTCTTCATCGGCGAACGTGTCCTCCAACTGCACCGGCGAATAGTCGATATCGATCTCGGCGAGGTCCCGCCCGCGCGCGCTGCTGATAGTTCCCAGCCGACGCATTCCCTTGTCAGACGCGTACGCCGCGAACTCGTCCATGGTGAGGCCGAAGGGGATCTCGTCGTAAAGAGCGAAGGCGTCGTCGTTGTTTTTCAGTGCCAGCGGGATGAGTTCGTTCATCTGGTTCTCGAACACCGTCCAGTTCGCGTCGTCGGCGGCGACGTGGCGCCGGCACGTGAACGTGCCCCACGCCATGTGGCGGCGCTCGTCATCGCCGATGCGGCGCACCAACTCCTGCATCCCCGGCAGAATGTTGTTGTCCACGCAAATGCGGTGCCACGCATAGTATCCCGTTAACGCCATCATGCCTTCGATGATGTGGTTGTAGGTCGCCGAGGCGCGAACTTGAGCCGCGGGTGAGGGATCGGACGCCAGCGCGTTGAGTGACTTCGGCAGCTCTTCGTAGAACATCTGCCGGTACGCGGGCAGGCCGTCCAGGTAGTGCTGCAGGTCGTCGGTCATCCCGACCGCGTCGAGCCACATGCGGAATACCTGCGTGTGCTTGGCCTCTTCGAACGCGAACTGTGTCAGATACATCTCGTCGCCGAGGCGGCCCTCGGCGCGCATGGCCGCCATGAAGGGCTGGATGTCCTGGGTGACCGCCTCCTCCCCGGCGATGAACTGGGCGCACAGTCGGGTCGCCCAGTCCCGTTCGAGCTCCGACAACCCCTCCCAGTCCTCGCGGTCACGCGAGAAATCGATATCGGCGGGATCCCAGAACTTGGCGTTTCCCCCAGCGAACAGCTTCAACGGCAAGCTGTCCCAGTTGAGCCCCCCGGCGGCGAGTGAATCAGAGCGGTTCCTGGTCATGGGATGACTCTAGTGTGACTGCGGTCACAGTCAACCAAGCGGTTGGGAGCTCGCCAAAACAGGCTTCTGACCAGCGACGATGAGCTCACCCGGACCACGGTGACCTATTCCGCCTGTGTTCGCGCGTGTGCACGCCATTTTCGGTAGCCCTGGTGAGTGGCGAACGCGCCGACGACGGCGGTGACGCACCAGACCGCGATCGCGGCGTACGCCAGCGGCGAGGACAGGTCGCCGATCGACGCTCCCAGTGCGGTGTAGACGAACGCTCGCGGCACCGATCCGATGAACGCGCCAACGGCCATCTGCCACACCGGAACCCCGAACGCGCCGAACGCATAGGACGCGAGCGCATCCGAGACGCCGGGGATGAACCGCTGCCCGACCACTGCCCACAGCCCGCGTCGCTCGATCAGCCCATCGATCCGGTCGGCTCGGTCGGCACCCAGCAGTGCTCGTGCGCTGTTGCGTCCCGCGCGCCTGCCGATCAGGCTGGCGACGACGGCTGTTCCCACCGTCGCGCCCAGCGTCACGAACAGTCCGAGCACAGGCCCGAACAGCACGCCGCTGCCGGCCGCGAGGATCGGCCCCGGCACGAACAGGGCTCCCAGCAGAGCCGACACCACGACGTAGACGACGGGTGCGACGGGCCCCGTGGCGGCGACGGCCTCACGAATCGCCTCGACGTCGACGACCCTGGCCACCGCGACGAGGTAGAACAGGCCGAGCAGAAACGCCACGACCACCGCAAGCCGCAGGACATGGCGCCAGCGCGACGTGGGTTCGGGCTCGTCAATCTCGGACATGTTGCCTGCGATTGTGCCCGGCTACCGCCTTTCCAGAGCGGGCAGCACCTCGTCGGTCAGCAGATGCACCGATTTCCACGCCTCGTCGATCGGCATCGCGCCGACGAGCGGGTGCAGGACGATGTGGTCGTCGGGGTTCTCTTTCACGTCGGCGATCAGCTCGTTGGGCGACATGAAGCGATACCGGCCCGCCGCTTTCACGTCGTCGAGGGTCTCGATGGTCTCGGTACCGTGCATGAACGAGTGCACCTGACCGCCGCTCCATCCTGAGTAGACGCGCGCTTCCCAGAGGTAGTGCTCGCCGAGTTCCGCCCAGGCCCGGTCCGGATCCTCGTGCAGGAAGACCATGCCGCGACTGCGCGCTGGCGGCATCACGACGATCGGTCGGTGTCCGGCCTCTGCGCACAGTTCCCGGTAGTAGTCGGCGAGTTCGGGGAGATGGCTGGGCAGGTTCAGCGGCAAACCGTAGCGGGCGGCCCGCCTCGCGGTGGCGCGGACACTGCCTCCGACGAACACCGTCGGGTGTGGGCGGGTCAGCGGGCCGGGGCTGAAGTCCGGCGACGACCACAGCGACAGCAGCGCCTCGAGGAGCTCGTCCATCAGACGGCCACGGTCCTCGAAAGGCGTTGCGAACATTTCATATTCGACGGGGCGGTACCCCAGCCCCAGCGTGACGATGAGCCGTCCGTTGCCGATCGTGTCGGCCAGCGCGATGTCCTCGGCGAGCCGCGCCGGGTGCCACAGCGGACCCAGCGCACAGTCGACGCTGGCGACGAGGCGTTCGGTGCGGGACAGCAGGACCGCCGCGGTCATGATCGGGTTGCAACTCCAGCCGTGCCCGCTCTGGTGATGCTCGTCGAAGCTGACGGCGCTCACGCCGCGGGTTTCCGACCACGCGCTGAGCTCCATCGCCGCCTGTATGCGGTCCCGGCGTGTGGCCGGTTCATCCTGCGGTGCAGCGAAATTGAACCGCAAGATGGCCATCGTCATGGGGGTGCCTCGTTCACTGGCTGGTGGATCCGCCGTCGACGACGAACAGCGAGCCGCTGGTATAGGAACTCTGTTCGGTACACAGAAACGCGATCGTCGATGCGATCTCGGCCGCAGTGCCTAAGCGGCCGAGCGGAATTCGGGAGAGTTCGGAGTCGATGATCTCGGGCACCGTCTGGGCCAGCTCGGTCATCGGGGTGTCGATCACGCCGGGCACCACCGCGTTGACGCGGACGCCGCGCGGTGCCCACTTCACCGCGAGATTGTGCGTGAGGCTCGCGATGCCGGCCTTGGCCGCGCCGTAACCGGGCACCATGGTGACCGCTCGCAGTGCCGACAACGACGACAGGAAGACGACGCTGGCGCCGCCCTGGGCCGTCGACGCCGCGAGCGCCTTGCGAAGTCCGACGGTCAGGCGGTACGGGGCGGTGAGGTTGAGCGCCACCGATGCCTCGAACCCGTCGGGTTCGGCCTCGTTGAGCCCACCGGGGAAGTTCGCGCCGGCATTGTTCACCAGTACGTCGAGTGTGCTTGTGGCGGCGACGAGTTCGTCGATCGAGTTCGTATCGGTGAGGACGAGTTGGCGATACGTCATTCCGGTCAGGTCGGTGCCGTAGTCGCCTGCGCTCGCCTTGGTGCCGGTGACGGTGACGCTGGCGCCGGCGTCGCGGAAGAGCGTGGCCGTCGCGTGCCCGATGCCACTCGTTCCGCCGGTGACCAGAGCCGCGGTGCCGGTGAAGTCGAAGGTCGCACGCGCGGTCATGAATACTCTCCGATCTTCTTGGTCAGCCAGGCGGATTCCCAGAAGTTGGTGCTGGCGGCGAGCAGTTGCTGATGTGCCGACTTGAGCACCGCTCGTGCACCGGCGTGGTCCGGGTCGGCGTTGACGACCACTTCGGCGAGATGGATCGCGTGCACGGGGCGCTCCGCCGCGAGGTGTGCCTCCGCCCGCTCCACGATCCGGTCGACACCAGCCAGCTCGACGAAGTCGGCGTTGAGCTCGTCGGGGCCGACGGCGTAGAGCTCGGTGGTGGAGCGGTGATGGAACCATCCGGAGTAGTTCTCCCAGATGGCCCGCACGTCCCAGGAGGCCTTGCCGTAGCCCTGACCGACCTCGAGCTCGGCGGGCAGCGTGATCTCACGCATCAGCGTGAAAACGTCCTTGCCCGCGTTCATGCCCTCCACCGTTCGGTCGTGCAGGTAGGCGATCGCGTCGCGCAGGCGGGTCAACTCGGCGTGGATGCGGTCGGCGCCGCGAATCGGATCGAAGTGCCCGGTGATGAGGACCTCGGGCCGCAGATCGCGGACCCGTTCGATCGAGGCGATCGTCGTCAGCGCGTCGCGATACCGGTCGCCGCGCATGGTGACGAAGTTCGGGATGTGGCCGAACGCCGGACCGAAGGTGTTGCCGCACAGGCACACCCGCTCGTCGGGCAGCCAGACGACCATTGAGTCGGTCGTCTCACCGCCGGGCGTGGCCAGCAGTTCGAGGGTGCGGCCGCCCACGGTCAACACGAGGGAGTCGTCCACCTCGATATCGGCGGTGGGGGCGGCCTGGGGCGGAATCCGTTTCCCGAAGCGCTGCTGGATGGCCGCGATGCCGTGCGCGAGTCTGTCGGAGAATGCGAACGCGCTGTTGTTGGCGCGGTAGGCGAGCAGGCGTTCGTTGTCGTCGCGCCAGTGGCGCCAGTTGGCTTGGGCGACCACCTGGGTCTGCGGATCGCGCATCGTGTCGAGGCCGCCGACGTGGTCGTAGTGGCCCTGAGTGACGATGATGTACCGGATGGGGGAGGAGTCGACGGCGTCGAAATTGGCGCGGTGGACCGCGCTTTCGAATCCCATGCCGGTGTTGACGACGACGCGCCCATCAGTAGTGGTCAGCAGATAGGCGTTCGACAGTCCCGGCGAGCACCAGATGCCCGGGGCGACCTTCTCGGCGTGCTCGGCCGTCGCCGGGGCGAGTGCGTCAGCGCCCGGGCGGCTTCGGTAGATCGGCTCCTCGCTCACCTAGTGTCCTTCGGGCCGCACGTCGAACCGTTCGAAATAGAAGGCGAATTGCGAGCGTAGTTCGTCGGGCGACACCCCGAAGTGCCTTTGCAGCTCATAGCGCACCGCGCCGTGCTTACCGCGCGGGTTGCTGTCGAGATACTTCTGGAACGCCTTGCGGACCTTGCCGGTCAGCTCGACGCCGGCGCGCGCATAGAGGTCGTCGAGCAGGTCGAATTCGTGGCCGTTGAGATGGTGGAAGCTTATATCCACACTGCGGTCGGCGGGCACCAGGGCGCGGTCTCGCACGCAAGCACGCAGCAGCCGCTCGACACGGTCGGCCCAGTAGTCGAGCAGCCACTGCGGTTCGATGCTGCGCCGGCGCAGCCGGTCGGAGTAGGCCATCATCGTGATCGCGGACTGGATCACGGCGACGGGGTCGCGGTGGGTGAAGGCCACGGTGGCGTCAGGAAATGTCGTCATCAGTGGGCCGAGCTGCTCGCAGTGTTGCGGTGACTTCAGTACCCATGTGCGGGGCCCGCGCAAGAACGTCAACGCTTGCAGCACCTTTTTCAGGTACGCATAGTGACGCGTCTGGTCCAGGCCGAGGTAGAGGTCCCGCCAGCCGGGCACCCGCGCGTGCCATTCCAGCACGTACGCGGCGAAGTCCAGGTCGAGGATCTCCACTTCTTCCTCGATCGCCTCGGGGAAGCGGTCGTGCATGGCCGCGGTCGCCGGGGCGCTGACCATCATTGCGTCGTGCTCGTTCTTCGCGCGGGTGTACCGGGGGTCGACGCCATGGACGTCGGGTCCGTGGCCTGGAATCGGCAGTGGCTCTTGACTTTCCCAGTAGGGCAGCGCGCGGCGACGAGGATCGGCGGCCAGCAGGTTGACCAGGTGTGTCGTTCCCGAGCGCGGCATCCCGACCACGATGAACGGCTTCTCGACGGGGATCGACTCGATCTCGGGGTAGCGGTTGAGCAGTTCGGTCAGCGACAACCTGTTGCGTAGGAGCCGCACGATGCGTTGCCGCAGTGTCCCGCGGATCAGCTGCGTCAGGCCGTCGTCACCCTCGATGGCGTCGACGTAGCCGGTGATGCGGTCCCAGAATCCGTCATCGGCCGCGAAGTCGTCGACACCGGCTTCGGCGATCGCCTCGGCGACCATCGGTTCGACGGCGAGGTCGACGGTGCGGCTCTCGGTGTGCTCGAGAATCTGCTGCTGAACGTCGGTCAGCTGGGGTGCGGTCAGATCGTCGAAACGGAGTTCGCCGCTGGCCATCACCGGTCCTCGCATCGTCATTGCGTGCGTCGAATATTCGACATACCGTTCGATATTGTGACGCTGAACGTAGACGCCGGCAGCGTGGGCCGTCAAGTGCCGTCCCCGCCGACCGAACGCGTCGTCGCGGTGATGCACCTGTTGGCGTCCGACCCTGAGCGCAGCTTCTCGCTCACGGACATCGCCCGCAGCCTCGGCATCAGCCGCGCCACGTGTCACGCCATCCTGGCGACCCTCGCGCAGCACCGCTGGGTGATACGTCACGAACCGTCGGCGACCTACTCGTGGGGCCCGGCCATCGGTGCGCTGGCCCGGCCGACGCGTGACCAGCAGTTCCGCCCCCTGCTGTACGACCTGTCGAAAACCCTTGGGACGCAGGTCTTCCTGGCGCGGCGCGAGGGTCCGACTCTGGTGGTGACGGATTCGGTCGGGGAATCGCTCGCGGCCCCGCCCATCACCGCGGGCCTACGCCTGCCGCTGGTGGCCCCGTTCGGGCGCGACTATGTGGCCTGGGCCGGCGAACAGGCCATCAAGGCGTGGCTCGCCGGCATCGGTGAGCCCTCGACCCGGTTGCGCCGTCGACTCACCGCTGTGCTGACGCAGGTGCGTGAGCGCGGATTCGTCATCGAACGGCTCAGCCGCGAGTACCTCCGCGTCTACGCCGCGCTGCGCGCGCTGGCCGCCGACGGCGAACCCGACGAGATCACCGCACGACTGGCCGGGGCCTTCGCCGATCTGGTCCTGGTCGACTGCCTGCCGGACGAACTGACCGGCGGCGCCGACCATCCGATCGCCACCATCTCCGCGCCGGTCAGGGACGCCGACGGCGTGGTGTCGATGTCGGTCACCGCGGCGCCGCTGCGCAGCCTGACGGCCGACGAGATCGCCGATATCGGGTCCGCGGTCCGTGATGTCGCCCACCGGATCGAGGAGACCGGCTAAACACGCGTTTGGACTGTGCCTTCTTTGTCAACGCTTGCGCGGTGAGCTGCGAACGGCCATGGAGGGAAAGATGACGTCGACGGCAGAGACGCGCGCCGGTGAAGGCGACGCGGGGACCGAGGGCAAACTCAGGCGAAAGATCACCGGGCCGCTGCTGTTCGCGTTCATCCTCGGCGATGTGCTCGGCGCAGGCATCTATGCGTTGATGGGCGTGCTGTCCGGCGATGTCGGCGGGATGCTGTGGGCGCCGTTGGTCGTGGCGCTGCTGCTGGCCCTGCTCACGGCCGGGTCCTATGCCGAACTCGTCACCAAGTACCCCAAGGCGGGCGGCGCCGCCGTCTTCGCCGAGCGCGCGTATCGACAGCCCGTGGTCTCGTTTCTGGTCGGCTTCTGCATGCTCGCCGCGGGCATCACCAGTGCGGCCGGGCTTGCCCTTGCGTTTGCGGGCGATTACCTCGCCACGTTCATCGACATTCCGGCGGTGCCCGCTGCGATCGCGTTCCTGGCACTCGTCGCATGCCTCAACGCGCGCGGCATCAGCGAATCGGTCAAGACCAACGTCGTGATGACGGTCATCGAACTGACGGGGTTGCTCATCGTCATCATCGCGGTGTCGGTCATGGTGGGCGGCGGTCGTGGCGAGGTCGGCCGCGCCATGGAGCTGCCTGACGGCGCGACGCCCGCGCTGGCGATCCTGGCCGGCGCGATCGTCGCGTATTACTCGTTCGTCGGTTTCGAGACGTCGGCCAATGTCGCCGAGGAGATCCGCAATCCGAGCAAGGTGTATCCGACCGCGCTCTTCGGCGCGCTCATCACCGCGGGTGTGCTGTACGCGCTGGTGGGAATCGCCAGTGCCATCGCCTTGCCGTCGAGCGAGCTGTCGGAGTCGTCGGGGCCGCTGCTGGCCGTCGTCGCCGCGGCCGGCGTGGGAGTGCCGGACTGGCTGTTCAGTGCCATCGCGCTCGTCGCCGTGGCCAACGGCGCGCTGCTGACCATGATCATGTCGAGTCGCCTCGCCTACGGCATGGCCGAGCACGGTCTGCTTCCCGGCGTGCTGAGTCACGTGCTGCCCCAGCGGCGGACGCCGTGGGTGGCGATCGTGGCGACGACGGCGGTGGCCATGCTGCTCACGTTGGTCGGCGACCTGTCGACGCTTGCCGAGACCGTCGTCCTGCTGCTGCTGATCGTGTTCATCTCGACGAACGTCGCCGTGCTGGTGCTGCGCCGCGACACCGTGGCGCACCCCCACTTCCGGGTGTGGACCGCGGTACCGGTGCTCGGCGTGGCGTCCTGCGTGCTGCTGCTCACCCAACAGACGGCGCAGGTCTGGCTGTTCGCCGCCATCCTGTTGGCGGTGGGTGCGGTGCTCTACTTTTCGGCGCGCGCGGCAACGCGCCGCACGGCCGCAAAGTCGCCCGCCGACTAGGGGGAGCGGCTAATGTCCGTCGCCATGACCGGTGGCGGATCGGTACCGCGCATTGATGACTGGAACCGGCTCCTCGACGGTCGGGTCGCGGTGGTGACAGGCGGCGGCGACGGTATCGGAGCGGGTATCGCCCGGCTGTTCGCTCAACACGGAGCGCTCGTCGAGGTCGCCGAGATCGACCGGGAACGTGCCGACCGCATCCACGACGAAGTGACCAGTGCGGGCGGATCGATCCGGTGTCATATCGTCGACGTCACCGTCGACGAGGACGTCGCCCGTCTAGCCGACGCCGTACTGGACGCACACGGGCGCGTCGACGTGTTGGTCAACAACGTCGGTGACTACCGACCCCTGGTGCCGTTCCGCCGTTCGACACCGGAGTCCTGGCAGCACCAGTACGACATCAACCTGCGCCACGTCTTCGCGGTCACGCGGGCATTCGTCCCGGCGATGGTCGAGGCGCACCGCGGCAGCATCGTCACGATCCATTCGGTCGAGGGCATGCGGGGGTTTCCCATGGACCCGGTGTACGGCGCGATGAAGGCGGCGGCGGCGCACTTCACCACCTGTCTGGCGGTGGATCTGGGTCGACATGGCATCCGGGTCAACGGCATCGGCACCGACCTCACGCAGACGCCGCAGGTCGACTATCTGACCGGCTATGAGGACGTCCGCGAGTTGTGGGCTTCCTGGGCGCCTGTCGGCCGAGTGGGTTGGCCCGAGGATCAGGCCCGTGTCGCACTGTTTCTGGCATCGGATCAGTCGGCGTTCGTCACCGGCCACAACATCCCCGTCGACGGCGGCACCAAAGCCGGTGGCGGATGGCTGTTTTCGCCGCGTGAAGGCCGCTTCGTCAACAGATCGAGGAACCTGTGATCGCTGCCGATGAGACCGTCGACGTCCTGGTCGCTGGCAGCGCAGGCGCGCTCGCCGGCGCGTACACCGCTGCCCGCGAAGGGCTTTCGGTGGCGATCGTCGAGGCGACCGACCAGTTCGGCGGTACATTCGCCTACTCCGGCGGCGGTGGAATGTGGTACCCCTGCAATCCCGTCCTCGTCCGGGCGGGCGCCGACGACACGATCAAGGACGCGCTGCGCTACTACCGCAGCGTGGTGGGTGACCGCACGCCGGCCGAGTTGCAGGAGACGTACGTGCGCGGCGGTGCGCAGCTGATCGAATATCTCGAAGCCGACGAACACTTCGCGTTCAAGATCCTGCCGTGGCCGGACTACTACAGCTCGGTCCCCGGCGCGCGCCACGACGGTATGCGCCACACCGTTTCGAAGTCGGTGCCCGACGAAAGACTCGGACGCTTCCGCGGAAAGGTCCGCGGCCCCTTGGACCATGAACGCCTCGGTACCACGCAACCCGAGCTGCTCACCGGTGGCCGTGCCGTCGTGGGCCGCTTTCTCTGGGCGATGGCCGACAACCCCGACGTCGCCGCCTACCTGAACACCAGTCTTGTCGAGTTGACCGTCGGCGGTGGTCGGGTCACCGGTGGGGTGGTCGAGTGCGACGGTGACCGGCGAACGATCAGGGCGAGGCGGGGAGTGCTGCTCGCCGCGGGCGGATTCGAGCAGAACGCCGAGATGCGCGCCGAATACGGTGTTCCGGGAACGGTATCCGGCACGATGGGCTCACCCGGCAACACCGGGCTGGCGCACAAGGCCGCGATCGCCGTCGGTGCGAGCACCGACCTGATGGACCAGGCCTGGTGGTCGCCCGGGCTGATACATCCCGACGGTCGTGCGGTTTTCGCGCTGTGCTTCACCGGCGGCATCTTCGTCGACAAGGCGGGCCGGCGGTTCGTCAACGAATCGGCGGCCTACGACCGGCTGGGGCGGGAGATCCTGGCCGCGATACAGGCGGGCACCGTCGGCGCGCCGTACTGGATGGTCTATGACAGCCGCGCCGGTGAACAGCCACCGGTGATGGCGACCAACGTCTCCTTCTCACCGACAAGCGCCTACGAGTCCGCCGGGCTATGGGTACACGCCGATACTTTGGAAGAACTTGCTCGCAAGATCGACGTGCCCGCAGCGAATCTCGTCGAAACCGTGCTCCGGTTCAACGAACTCGCGGCGCGTGGTGACGACGAGGACTTCGGGCGTGGTCGGGAGTCGTTCGACCGGGCGTTCACCGGCGGGGCGTCACCGCTGGTGCCCATCGACGCGCCGCCGTTCCGCGCTGCGGCGTTCGGGACGTCGGATCTCGGCACCAAGGGCGGACTGCGGACGGATGTCGATGCGCGGGTGCTGGACACCGAGGGCCGGCCGATCCCCGGCCTTTATGCGGCGGGGAACACCATGGCCGCGGTGTCCGGTGAGACGTATCCCGGTGGTGGCAACCCGATCGGCGCGTCGCTGTTGTTCAGTCACCGCGCGGCGCTGCACATGGCGCGTGAGGAATCGGGCGAATGACGGCTGGCGTACTGACTGGCAAGGTCGCCGTGGTCACCGGACCAGTCGAGGCGTCGGAGTAGGTAACGCGCATGAACTGCCGCGTGCCGGCGCGACGGTCGTCGGGTGTTCGCGGTCCGACTTGGATGCGCTGCCGGGGACGGCCGACAATCCGGAGTGGGCATCGCGTTCTGCTCAATTGGTGTGCGATCAAGGCGATCTCCATTCGATCGACGCGTTCATCGGCGAGGTCGTGAATGCGCACGGGCGGATCGACATCCGGCCGAAGATCCGGGTGAACTGTATTGCGTTGGGGCCCACGATCACCGAGAACTTCCGATCGTTCGTGCTGCCGAAGAATGATCCGACCGGCAGCAAGTATTTCGACACAGTGCCGATGAAGCGCGGCGGGGAACAGGAGGAGGTCGGCCGCGTCTGTGTGTTCCTAGCGTCGGGTCCGGCGGATTTCGTCAACGGCACGACGATCGAAGCCGACGGCGGGATGCTGCCAGGCGTGCTCTACGACGCCGGCCTCGAGACGATCACCGATCTGCTGTAGGACTCAGCTGAACTCGATCACACCGCGAATGTTGCGACCCTCGCGCAGATCGTCCATCGCCTGGTTGATGTCGTCGAGCTTGTAGCGGTTGGTGACGAGCTCATCGAGTTTGAGTTGTCCCGCCTCGTACATCGACAGCAGCATCGGCATGGCGTCCCGAGGATTCATCTCGCCGTAGAGCACGCCCTTGAGTGTCTTACAGGAGCTGACCATGTCGGGCAGGAGTAGGGGCACCATCATGTCGGAAATCTTGCCCATGCCGGTGAGCACACAGGTGCCACCCTTGCGTAGCAGCATCATCGCGACCAACACGAGATCGGGCGGGACCACGCCTGGCGTGAGGACCACCCGGTCGGCCATGACGCCCCAGGTGAGTTCCTTGACAAGATCAACTGCCGCCGCAGCGTCGGGCGCGGTGTGCGTGGCACCGAATGAGGGTGCGATCTCCCGCTTGAACTCGATCGGGTCCACGGCGACGACGTACTTGGCACCTGCCGCCTTGGCACCCTGCACCGCGTTCATCCCGATGCCGCCGGTGCCGATCACCACGACGGTGTCGCCGACCCGGGTGCCCGCCGCCACCGACCCCGACCCGAATCCGGTTGTCACCCCGCAGGATACGAGTGACGCGGCTTCCAGTGGGATCCAGTCGTGGATCTTGACGAGCGACCGCTCGGAGGCGACGACGTATTCGGAGAAGGTGCCGACCTGCATCATCGCCATGAGGTCCTCGTCGCCGAGGTGTCGTCGCCGGGTGCCGTCGGTGGTCATCGCCTTGTCGTAGATATCGGCGCCGACATCGCACAGATAGGTGTAGCCGGTCGCGCACCATCGGCAGTTCCCGCAGGCCGGGAAGAACGAGATCGCGACATGGTCACCGGGTTTGAGTGTATGGACTTCCGGTCCGACTTCCTCGACCACACCCGAGCCCTCATGGCCGCCGAGCATGGGAAACCACTCGGGCACGGGATGTCCCGCGGCCCGCATCATGTCCTCCATCTCCTTGCTCGGCACACTGTCGCCTGAGTGGAAGTGCTCGTCGGAATGGCAGATGCCCGCATAGGCCATCTTGACCAGCACCTCACCCGCCCGGGGTGGATCAAGCTCGACATCGGTGACTTCCCAGTCCACGCCGACACCGCGTAGGATCGCTGCCTTGGATTTCATCGAATCTCCTTGCGAATGGGCGATTATGCCGGCCAGCCGACGGTCTTGGTTTCGGTGAAGATCTCGAGACCTTCCAGCCCGCACTGGCGTCCGACGCCGGACTGCTTGTAGCCGCCGAACGGAGCGTCCGCGCCGTACCAAAGTCCACCGTTGATGCCCAGCGTTCCCGTGCGGATGCGACTCGCCACGGCTTTCGCCCGATCCAGATCGTTCGCGAACACCACGCCCGACAATCCGTAAATAGAGTCGTTGGCGATGCGCACCGCGTCGTCGTCATCGTCGAACCCGATGATCGACAACACCGGACCGAAGATCTCCTCCTGCGCGATGGTCATGCGGTTGTCCACGCCGGCGAACACCGTGGGTTCTACGAAGTAACCCTTCGGAAGGTGTTTGGGCACACCGCCGCCCGTGACCAGTTGCGCACCCTCCTGTTTGCCCTTCTCGATGTAGCCGAGCACCCGCTCCTGTTGCCGTTTGGACACCTGCGGACCCTGCAGCACAGAGGGATCGGTCGGATCGCCGTACTTGTTGTTCTCCATCGCGACCTTGGCGATTTCGACGGCCTCGGCGTAGCGGGAGTTCGGCACGAGAAGACGGGTCGGCATCGCGCAACCCTGCCCGGCGTGCATCGAGATGAACGCGCTCCCGCCGACGGTGGCCGAAATGTCCCCTTCGTCTTCGAGCACCAGATAGACCGATTTGCCACCGAGTTCGAGGAACGTCGGTTTGACCGTCTCGGCGGCCGCGGCCATGATGCGACGTCCGGTCGCGGTGGAACCGGTGAACGCCACCATGTCGACCAGTGGGGATGTCGAGAGCACCTCGCCGACAAGGTGATCGGACGACGTCACGATGTTGATGACACCGGGTGGGATGTCCGTCTGCTCGGCGATGAGCCTGCCGATGCGCGTCGCATTCCACGGTGTGTCCGGCGCCGGCTTGAGCACACATGTGTTCCCCATCGCGAGGATGGGCCCGATCTTGTTCAGGATGATCTCGAACGGGAAATTCCACGGAGTGACGACACCGACGACGCCGACCGGTTCCTTCCACACCTCGCGTGCGGCGAGTGTGCCCATCCCGAACGCGTCCTTGTCGGGAAGCTTCCGCTTCCAAGGGAACTCGGCGATCATGTCCGCAGGCCAGGTCAACGCCTCTTTGAGCGGAACGTCCAACTGCGGGCCGAAGGTCGACAGCATCGGGCAGCCGACCTCGGCGATGAGTTCGCTGCGGAACTCCTCGCGCTCGGCCTCGAGCGCCGCCTGCAGCTGCCGGAGTCCCGCTGCGCGTGCCTCACCGTCGCGTGACCAGTCGGTCTCGTCAAATGCCCGCCGCGCCGCTGCGACCGCGCGCTCCATGTCGGCACGGCTACCGTCGGTGGTGCTGCCGAGCACCTCCTCGGTCGCCGGATTGATGTTGTCGAACAGCCGACCCGTCTCGGACTCGACGAGTTTGCCGTCGATGAGCATGCGGGATTCGTGTGTCACCGTTGGCCGTCCTTCACCACTGTCGGAGTTCCTTGACCGAATCTGACGGCCGCGGAGCAAGGGTCAGATACGGGATGAAACTGCTACTGCCGCAACGGAGCACCGAGTCGACGACGTTGGTGAGATGATCAGCGTCGACCAGGCCACCCTGCATGTACCCGTTGTCCATCCAGAACCGGATGGCCTTGTCGAGGGCCTCGGGATCCCAGTTCTTGTTGAACTCGGTCTGTGAATCGCCAGGTCCGCCGAAGCAGTCGCCGACGGCGAGCCGGGTGAACCCGATACTGGGCTGTTCGATCCGCCACGCCTCGACGAGCTTGTCCAGCGCTGCCTTGCTGACGGCGTAGGCGCCGAGCAGTGGCCACGGGGTCGAGTAGGACGCGCTCAGCGACGACAGGTAGACGGCCGAACCGCTGGCCTCGGCAAGGTGCGGGGCAGCCGCGGCGGTCACCGTCGATGCGCCGGTGACGTTGGTGGCGAACAGCTGCGCCCACTGGTCGGTGCTGACGTCAGCCAGCGGAGAGAGGATGCCCATGCCGGTCGTGTACACCAGCGCGTCGAGTCCACCGAACGTCTCGACGACCTCGGATATCGCACGGGTACAGGAGTCGGCGTCGGTGACGTCGCAGACGACGGCCGCAGCGCCGTTACCCGCTTCGTCGGCCGCCTTGACGAGCCGGTCGCGGCGCCGCGCCAGGAAGGCGACCCGTGCGCCGCGTTGGGCCAGGCCGATGCCGATGCACCGACCGAGGCCGGCGGACGCACCGACCACGGCGACGCGGAGCGTGGAGTCCTCGGGCGGCATGCTTCTCCTAGGGCAGAGGTCGAGAGCGACGTTATCAGAGAGCAGAAGAACTATATGCAAAAATGTAAATCATCATTTACGCCAAGTCGTGTATACGCCATCGAACGGTTCCCGTCCTTCATGTAAACGCTATCGTCGCAAAGCTTTCCGCGGCTGCGCGGCGAAGCTGAGCAGCATGCGGTCCAGCACCTTGGCTGCGCGCTGACGGGCCTTGGCGGGTTGTCGCGAGTGTGCGACGAGTAGCGCTGCCTCTTCGAGTGCGGCGATCAGCATATGGGTGAGTTCGGCGACGGGCTGATCGTCGATGATGCCGGCGGCGATCGCCTCGCGCACCATCTCGTTGATCAGCGCGACGCTGTTCGCCTCCTCGATCGCCCGCAGCGTCTGCCAGCCCAGCACCACCGGTCCGTCGAGCAACATGATCCGCTGCACCTCGGGTTCCAGCGCGGACTCGAGAAAGCTGTGCAATCCGCGCGACAGCTTCTCCCACGCGTCGGCCCCCGGCGGCGGCGAGGCCATGGACCGCAGCGTCAGGTCCTGCTCGACCTCGGCGAAGACGGCGCGAAACAACTCCGCCTTGTCCTTGAAGTGGTGGTAGAACGCGCCGCGGGTGCCGACACCCGACGTTGTGACCAGATCGCCGATGCTGGTGTTGAAGAAGCCCTTCTCAACGAACAGTTTGCGACCGGCGTCCAGCAGGTCGCGCCGTGTCTGATCGCCACGGGCCCGGCGTTCGTCGTCGGTGCCGCCGCGCTTCGCCATTCAGGCATCGTAGCAACATTCAGCTTGTATGTTGTAACGGTCAGAGTGGCTTCAGTGCACAAGCCCGCACATGGGCATAAGCCGAATTCCCGGTGAGGGTGAAGTAACGCATCTCCAGTGTGCCGACGTTGCCGATGTCCTCACTGGATCAGGCGACCCCTCTTTGCCATCGGCAGGGTTGTGTCATCGTCGCCGCAATGAGTCCGTGATGGTGCCGACACTCGACGCCGTAGGACCCTTATATGACGTTTGAAGATGATCGTGGTCGCAACATTCATCGTGTAGGTTGCGGGTATGGCAGACGATGAGGTTCGCGCATACGGTTCGGTGGCTCCGCTGAAAGTTGGTCTGCTCAACGATTATCCGACCAGTGGGGACACCGACAGCGACACCGTGGCATCCCTGCGGCTGGTCTTCGACGAGGCGATCGCCGCGGGCGTGGTCGACCGGCCGATCGAACTCGTGATACGCAACGCGATCGGCTTGCCCAACGGCACCTATCACGCGGTCGAGCAGGCCTACGACGAACTGGTCGCCGAGGGGTGCCTGGTCATCTTCGGGCCGTGGGTCTCCGACAATGCAGTGCCGCTGACCGGTCATGCCGACCGGGTTGCGAAGGTCCCCAACATCATCCTGTCCGGATCGGAGGGCGCGCTGGGGGAGTGGACGTTCGCGCTGAACAACGGGTCGATGCCCGAGGAGCCGGTGATGTTGGCCGCGGTGCTGCTGGGCGACGGGCGGTCGCGGATCGCGATCGCCTACGAGGCCTCGCTGATCGGTAAGGAGTACCTGTCATTCGCGGAAAAGGCCTACGCGGCAGCCGGTTTGAAGGTTGTGACTACGGTGGCGATTCCGCAGGTCGAGGCGGACAAGGCCGAGGCGGTCAGACAGCTGCGCGCCGCCGAACCGGACGCGTTGGTGCACGTCGGGTTCGGGCACGGTCTCTGGGGTTTCTCCGACGCGCTGCTGGCCGCCGACTGGGACCCGCCGCGCTACACCACGACGGCCTTCGAGATGGCACACATCAACACCGATTGGATGTGGCAGCTTCGCGGCTGGATCGGACTGGACAGCTACGACGAACGCAACGAAGTCGGCCAGGCGTTCCTGGACCGCTTCGAGGCTCGCTATGGGCGCAGGCCGGGCCAGTCGATGCCCGGGCTGTGCCACGACGCCGCGACCGTGATCGTTCGCGGTCTTTCCGCCGCCCGACCCCTGACCGGTGAGGGGGTCAAGCACGGCATCGAGCAGGTGAAGCTCGTGCCGGCGGCGAGCGGAGCGCCCGGCACGTTTCTGCGGTTCGGTCGCTATATCCGGCAGGGCTGGATGGGTACCGACTACCTCATCGCGCGTCGGATCCTGCCCGACGGCACGGGGCACGTGTTCCACTCGGAGCCGAGTGAGCACATCTCACGTGCGGTGGGTGTCGCTTCCGGCTAGCTGGATCGCACCGAAGATCGGAGCGGTCACGATGCCCGGCGGCTGGGCCAGGACGTACGGAACCGCGCGCAGCGCGCCCATCGCGATCATCAGATGCCCCGGCTGCGCATGCTGACCGGTGGGCGGCGTGCCGTCCCAGCCGACGTCGAGTTGTACCTCGAAGCTGGGCGTGCCCTTGATGACCGCCCGGATGAGCGGCGCCTTCTCGCCGCGCTTCAGTGGTCTGAGCCCCCACTGCGGCAGGTCGCGAGTCAGCACCCACTCCTCGTGAATGGCGAGCAACGGCCTGCCCGCCCAGTGCCCGACCCACGAGAAGCGCTGCCCAACAACAGTTCCCGCCTCGATGGTGCCTGCGGGCACCTCGAGGTCGCGATCGAGCGTTGTCGCATCCACCGACACGTCGACATGGGTCAGGGTGACGCCCAGAACGTCCGCGGTGGCGTTGAGCGCCTGCCGGTAGGCCATGTCGAGTTTCTTGATGATCGGCGAGTCGATCGTGACGTCTTCGGGTGGGCGACCCATGCCCATGAGGTCGACGAGCATGGGTCTGCTGTCCACGGCCGACACGTCGGTCGCCTCATACAGGTCGATCCGGTCGATCGTCTTGCTCAGCCCGGTCACCGTCGCTACGAGACGTTCGAACATGAAGCCGGGGTTCTCGCCCGCGGCGTGGAAACGGGATCCACCGGCGCGACAGGCTTCGACGAACGCGGTCTCTGTCTCGGCGCCGTAGGTCGGCAGGTGGTTGTACGACGTCGTCGTGATCACGTTGATGCCGGCAGCGAGCAACCGGCAGATGTCCTCGGCGTTGGTTTCGACGGCGTGGGCCTTGCTGGCAGCGTGCACGACGACGTCGGGACGCAGGGCGACGATCTCGTCCTTGTCGGTCGTCGCGAGCACGCCCGTCGTGGGCGGCAACCCGCAGAGCGCGCCGGCGTCCTGCCCGGCCTTGGCCGGGTCGTAGACCAGCACACCGACCAGTTGGAAATCGGGATTCTCGATCATCTCCTGCAGCGCGGCACGCCCGACGGCGCCCGTTGCCCACTGCACGACTCGTACGGCCAATCGAACGCTCCTGGTTGCTGTTTCGCGTTTTCGCTGTTCCGCGGTCCGTTCAACCTACATCATGTAGGTTCGCAACCACCAGGGTGTATGTTGAACGTTGCCGAGCCAGCAGAAAGGGTCGTGCGATGGGTGAACAGGTCACCGTCGAAGATCTCGAGCAGAGCATTCGGGACGCGCAGGCGAAGTTCAACGCCGGTATGGGGGCCGACGGCGACGCGTCTCCGTACCCGTTACTGAAGGAACTGCGCGCGCAGAGCCCGGTGCACGCCGGCTGGCCCGAAATGGGGATCCTCGGCAATTCGGGCGACGGCCCACCGACGTTCACGGCCTACACCTTCGACACTGTCAAGGCGATCTTCACCGACAACATCACCTTCAGCACACGCTGCTACGAGGATATTGTGCGCCCATTGCAGGGACCCACGATTCTGGAGATGCAGGAACCCGAGCACGCCGTCTACCGCAAGCTGCACGAGTTCGCGTTCGCCCGTTCGTCGATGAAGCGGTGGGACGCCGAACTCGTCGGCCCTCTGGTGGACAGAACAATCGCCAAGATCAAGGACGCGAAGCGGGCCGATCTCGTCGATGCCGTGTTCATGCCGATCCCGGTGCGGGTGATCGCCGCACTGTTGGGGTTGCCCGATTCCGACGTGCTGCAGTTCCACCGGCTCGCCATCGACCTGCTGGGCTTCCGCGGGGACATGGAATGCGCGATGCGGGCGTCGGCTGAGATGAAGGAGTACTTCGTCGGGATCCTCGCTGAGAAGAGGAAGTCTCCGAAAGACGACATGGTGTCGATCCTGGCGGGGGCTGAGGTCAACGGCGTGAAGATGACCGACGAGCAGATCTACGGTTTCATGCGCAATCTGCTACCCGCGGGCGCCGAGACGACGTCGCGGTCGACGGCCAGTCTGGCGATGGCGCTGCTGACCCATCCCGACCAGCTCGACGCTGTCCGCGACGACCGCAGTCTGCTGCCGCAGGCGATCGAGGAGGGCATCCGGTGGGAGACGCCGTTGTTGAACTTCATGCGAGAGGTCACCGTCGACACCGAGATCGGGGGTGTGGCGGTGCCCAAGGGTGCGACCATGATGCTCAGCCTCGGCAGCGCCAATCACGACGAAACCCGCTGGGACAACCCGGAAGAATTCGACATCTTCCGGGAACGCAAGCCGCACATCGGATTCGCGCACGGCGCCCACGTCTGCCTCGGCATGCACCTCGCGCGACTCGAGACGACCAAGATTTTCAACGCGCTGTTCGACCAACTGCCGAACCTGCGCCTCGACCCCGACGCACGGGCGCCGTACATCACCGGCACGATGTTCCGTTCGCCGCCGCGCCTCGACGTGATCTGGGATTGAGATGACTCGCGTAATTCAATGGGCCACCGGTGTCACCGGAACAATGTCACTGCGGCATGTGATCAACAGGCCAGACCTCGACCTCGTGGGCGTGCGCGTCTACGACCCTGACAAGGACGGTGTCGACGCGGGCGGTCTGTGCGAGGGACCCGTCACCGGAGTGCTGGCCACCACGAACCGTGACGCGATCATCAACACCGATGCCGACGTCGTTCTCTACATGGGCAAGGTGGAGACCGACACGCCCGGGTGCTTCGCCGACGTCTGCGATCTGTTGTCGTCGGGCAAGAACGTCGTCGCCACCGGTAGCAGATTCATCCATCCGCGGTCACTACACGAGTCGCTGGCCGACGGGATCGAAAATGCCTGTCGCGCAGGTGGATCTTCGTTCCTCGGCGTGGGCTTGTATCCGGGTTTCTTCGGCGAGGCCCTGGCGCCGGTGCTGTCGCGGCTGACGCAGCGAACCCGCCGGATCAGTGTGCGCGAGGTGCTCGACTACTCGACCTACGCCAGCCACGATCTCGTCTTCAACGCCATGGGTTACGGGCACGATCCCGAGGACACCGCGCCGTTGCTGAGCAACACCGACTATGCGGCGAGCGCGTGGATCGGCAGCGCCACCGTGCTCGCACAGTCGCTCGGACTCGAGATCAGATCAGTGACGGGCTTCCGCGAAGTCGTGACCACCCCGCGGGATCTGACCGTGGCGGCGGGGCAGATCCCCGCGGGCACCGTCGGCGCGATGAGGTTCGGCGTCGAGGTCGACTGCGGCGAGACCACCATGGCCGTCGAACATCTCACCCGCATGGCCGACGACCTCGCACCGGACTGGCCGACCGAGATCGGCTACGAGATCACGTTCGAAGGTGAGCCCAACATGCGGGTGCACCTCGTCATCGGTTCACACGATGAGGACCACTCTGCACAGGGATGCCTGGCCACGGCCATGCATGCGATCAACGCGATCCCTACGGTGATCGCCGCCGAACCGGGCCTCTACGACCTATCGAGCATCGCACCGTTCGTCGCGCATTGGACCAACCGCTGACCGTTCACTCTGCGCCCAGGGCGCACGTCGGGTGTGATTCAACGCCCTGAGCGCAGAGTCAACGCAATCCAGGTCAGGTGTTTCCAAAACCTGTGTAGCAGCGGATAAGCGGCAAATCAGCCATAGTCGCGAATCCGGCGGGTGCCGCGCACACGGCGGGTATGGCGTTGACGACTTGCATCGCGACCGTGATCAACCCCGCCCTCACGTGCTCCTCGATCGAGGCGTCGCGGGTGAAGCTCGCGAGCGGAAAGAAGTGGGTCTGCATCGACGGGTCGCCCTCGATGGTTAGCGTCCAGCCGTCGCGGGGTTTGGGCCAGTGTTCGGGATACTCGCCGCCGACGGTCCACAGCGTCTCGAACTCGATCAGCGTCTCGCCGTTGCGCTGACCGCGGAAGCTCCACCGTTGCCCTGCAGTGGTGCCTGCTTCCACCACGTGGTCGAAGATCTGCAGATCTTTCGTCGCGGGAACGGTTTCCAGGTTCACCGACACGTCGTCGATATCGCCGTTCAACGAGTCGGACAGAAACCACGTCTGTTCGACGAACAGCCTTGTCAAGAAGCTGAGGTACGTATTGGCGGTCGGCGTGACCTCCTCGGTCGGCCGCCCGAACCACATGCCGTCGAACGTGATCGCGGTGCTTTCCCACAACGTCCAGTCAGCTCGTTCCTGGAGCGTGATCCGGTCGATGGTGCGGCTCATCCCCGATAGTGCGAGCGGGAGTACGCCGGAGAGATTGCCGGGATTCAGCCCACCGCCGTGGATGGTGCTGTCACCCTTGGTGCACGCCGCTGCGAGCTTTTCGCGGTCGTCGGCCGGGATTCGGCGCGGGTGAAACAAGAACGACGGTGTCGCCACGTTCTTGCCGCTCTCCAGCAGTGCGCAGACGTCGTCGAGATTGGTGAACGACGGTGCGTACAGCACCAGATCCGCATCGAGGGAGAGGATCTCGTCGACATCGGTTGTCGCGGTGACACCGATGGGCGTCCTGTCGACAAGTGTCCCCACATCGATACCGGCCTTGTCTTCGGAATAGACCCGTGCGCCGACCAATTCGATGTCCGGGCGGTGATCGATGATCGTCCGGACCATCTCGGTGCCCACGGCGCCGGTGGCCCACTGGATGACGCGGAACGGACGGCTGGCGGTCACGGTGGCTCCCTTCGATCCTCACCAACGTGCCACGATAACCGGGATGATAATCTTTGTTCTCGTTATCCAGTAAGTGAGGTTCTCGTCATGGATGATGT
Source organism: Mycolicibacterium moriokaense (assembly GCF_010726085.1). Taxonomy (NCBI): domain Bacteria; kingdom Bacillati; phylum Actinomycetota; class Actinomycetes; order Mycobacteriales; family Mycobacteriaceae; genus Mycobacterium; species Mycolicibacterium moriokaense. The sequence continues at coordinate 4,738,608 of NZ_AP022560.1, read as the reverse complement.
GTTGGGCTACGAGGGCAAGTCGGTCGTGGTGACGGGTGCAGCCTCCGGTATGGGTCAGGCGGCGGCGCAGATCCTCGTCGATCTCGGAGCCACCGTTACCGCACTCGACATCAAGCCGACCACGGTTCCCGTGGCCCGCGCGCTACAGATCGACCTGCGCGACCGCGAGAACATCGAAAGCGTCGCGGCCGCTATCGACGGGCCCGTCGACGGACTGTTCAGCTGCGCGGGCTTACCGGGCCCTCCGTTCAGCGAATGGGACACCATCCTGGTGAATTTCGTCGGGGCCAGGCACCTGGCCGAACTCCTGGTGCCGAAGATGACGGTCGGGTCGGCGATCAGCGTGATCTCGTCGTCGGCGGCGATCGGGTGGCAGGACCACATCAAGGTGATCACCGAACTGCTTGAGACTGACGGTTTCGACGGTGCGGTCGAGTGGTTGAAGGCAAACGAGAAGAAGTGGTCGTGGAGCGGATACGCCTACTCCAAATACACGATCGACGCGTGGGTGGGCTGGTGGTATCCCGTGCTCGGAAGGCAGGGCATCCGGATCAACTGCATCAATCCGGGGCCAACGGAGACTGCGATGATGCCGGCCTTCCAAGACTTCGCGGGTAAGGAGACGATCGACGACTCCGTGGGACCTGTCGGACGGTACTCGACACCGGAGGAGCAGGCGTGGCCGTTGATCTGCCTGGGCAGCCCGCGTCTGAGTTATGTCGGCGGTACGGTGCTGTGGACCGACGGTGGCTGGAACGGCGCGATGACGATGGGCCGGCATGGAGCCAAGTGGGCGGACACGGCGGCCTCGGAGATGTCGAAGAACGGGTGACGGCCGAAGTAGCTTCGGCACCAAAGGTTTAGGCGATCGCCAATCCAATCCCTGCTGGTGCCTGCTGCCGTCGCACCGGTGACTACTTGGGCTTCGGTGCCCGCGGGGCGAGATGCACGATGTCGCTGACCACCGTCGGGTTCGCCCGTGCGACCGCGATGAAGGACAACAGAGTGTTCGCGACGTCGTCCACCGTGGACATCTTGGCCGGAATCTGGCCTTCCTGCACCCACATCCGGTACAGGTCGGCGAGTAGATCCCGATCGGCGCCCCGCAGGATCTCGGTTCCCTCGGTGGGTCCGACGCTGACCCGGATGACGGGTAGCTCGGGATGTTCGGCCCGCCAGGAGCGAAGGATCTCGTCGAGTGCCGCCTTGCTGGCGTGGTAGGCCGCGACGCCTGCGCGTGGCCGGCCGACGTCGTGGCTGGAGGCGACGAGTGCGACGGCGTTGTCGGACAGGTGGGGAAGGGCGGCACGCAGCAGGTGCGAGGCGCCGACCGCGTTCACCGCGTAGGCGTGCAGCCAGGTCGTCACATCGGTGTCTTCGATCAGAGCGAATGGCACTGCGGCACTGGTGAACACGACGGCGTCGATCTCTCCGAACTGCGCGGCGACCTCGTCGACGACGGTCTCGATCGCGTGTGGATCCGAAACGTCGAGTTCGTGTGCCGAGCCGTCGATCTGCGCTGCCAGCTTGCCAAGGATGTCCACCCGCCGTGCGGCAAGGGCCACCTTGGCGCCGCGGGACTGGGCGGCCAACGCGAGTGCGTACCCGATGCCCGAGGAGGCGCCGACGACGAGCATCCGTAGCCCCTCGATGCTGGACTGGCGATCAGTCATACCCTGCTTCCCCTGTCTGCTGTTGTGGTTGGCGACAACGATTCGATGATCGACCGAATGGTGCGTCGGCAGCGACCGCATTCCGATCCGGCGCCGCAGGCGTCTGACACGTGCTTCGAGGTGGTCGCGCCCGCCGCGACGGCGTTCGAGACGGTCTCGTTGGTGACACCGAGGCACAGGCAGACGTACATCAGGTGGGGTCCGTTCGGGTGGTCCCAGACGGTCGGACCGCACTGACGAACCGCCCGACGAAGACCGGGGGATAGGCACCTACCCCTGCAGCGCTGAGCCACGCCGCCGCGATCTCCGGCCGTTCAATCCATTTCAAGGCGTTGTCGACGGTGGCGAGCTGCTGGAGGAACATCACCTCGCGTGGTGTGTCGTAGGCGCGATAGATCAGTGTCCGCCGGATTCCGGCCTTCGCGAAGTCGACGAGCGAATCGCGGACGCGGGCGGTGAACTGGTCGACGTCGTTGACCGGGGTAACCGCGGCGACGACGATCTCCTCGCCCGGCGGAGGGGGCTCGCCGATATCGAATCGCTCTACGATCTCGCCGGTGAAGACGGCAGGAAGATCGTCGAGGCCGACGGCGTCGAACCATTCGAACAGTTGTGGGGAGCGAAGGATGTCGACCAACGGTCGCCGTGTGTGTATCCCGATGACAACCAGCACCTGTCCCGGGTCGACCACCGACTCGTAGACGAAGGCATACTGCGCGCCGAGGTCGCGAAGGTTCTCCTGATGGTGGGTCAGCACCGGACCCACGAGCTCGCATGCGGAGATTCGGAATTCGACGGCGAAGACGAAGCTGTGAGCGGTGGGATCAGTCACGCCCGCCTCCTTCGCTCGGTTGATCACAAATATTCTCGCATGTGAGAAGCCGAGTTCTCATGGCCGCCCCCAAGTGATTTGTGCGCGTTTCGGTGCGCTGACCGCTCCCGAACGCACACAAATCGCGGGTTGGGTCCGTCGGAAACGCGTATTCTCAGCGAGTGACCTACAGCTTGCAGGTTGATCCGTACTACGACCCGTTCGACTTCGACATCGATGACGATCCATACCCCGTCTGGAAGCGGCTGCGTGACGAAGCGCCGCTCTACCACAACGAGAGGTACGGCTTTTACGCGCTGAGCAGGCACTCGGATGTATCCCGCGAGCTGGTCAACTGGAAGGACTACCGCTCGGGCAGGGGGACGACGGCCGACATCATTCTCAACGGCGTCGACGTACCGCCGGGCATCATCCTGTTCGAGGACCCGCCGATTCACGACCTGCACCGCCGCTTGTTGTCGGGGGTGTTCACGCCGCGGCGGATGGCCGCCATCGAACCGTTGGCCAGGGATTTCTGTCGCCGTGCACTCGAGCCGCTGGCGGACGCAGACACGTTCGATTTCATCGCCGACCTCGGTGCGTGGATGCCGATGCGCACCATCGGCTATCTGCTCGGCATCCCGGAAGACCGGCAGGTAGCGATCCGGCAGAACACGGACCGGATGCTCGAACTCTCCGAGTCCGGTCTCGCCGACGTCGCCGAGGACGCGCTGAAGGACTCGGGTTCGATGCTCGAGGAGTTCATCGACTGGCGTTACGACCACCCGTCCGACGATCTGATGACGGACCTGGTCAACGCCGAGGTCGAGGAACCCGACGGCAGTCGCAGACGGTTGACCCGCGGTGAGGTGCTGCTCTACACCGGCACGGTCGTCGGGGCGGGTAACGAGACCACCACGCGATTGATCGGCTTCGCCGGTCAATTGCTGTCCGATCATCCCGATCAGCGCCGTGAACTCGCGAACGACTTCAGCCTGATCCCGAATGCGATCGAGGAGGTACTGCGCTACGAGGCGCCGTCACCGGTGCAGGCGCGCTACGTGGCGCGCGACGTTGAGCACTACGGGCAGACGGTGCCGGCGGATTCGGTCGTGCTGCTGATCAACGGTTCGGCGAACCGCGACGAGCGCCAGTTCCCTGACGCGGACCGATTCGACATCCACCGGCAGGCCGCGCATTTGTCCTTCGGGCACGGTATTCACTTCTGCCTCGGCGCGGCGCTGGCGAGGGTCCAGGCGCGGGTTGCGTTAGAGGAAGTGCTCACCCGATGGCCCGACTGGGAAGTCGACTACGGCAACGCGAAGCGCGCTCACACCACCAGCGTTCGGGGATGGGCGACACTCCCGGTGAAGGTGTGATTTGACGAATACGGTTGACTCCAGCCGGGATTCACGGGAAGCGCCGGCACAGTCGCAATTCTCGCCGTGGCCTGCCCGCGTGGGTTGGACACTGTTCATCCTGGCTTATCTGGGTTTCGCGGGCATTACGATCGCGACGATCCAGTCCGGCCTGCACGGCGATCCCACCAGGACCAATCCGAACCCAGGGCCCAACCCGTATCCGCCATTCCTCGGTTTCGACAACTGGCCACTCGCGGTGTCGATCTCGTCGATCCCGATGGCGATCGGACTGGTCACCGTCTTGGTCTGGCTGTCGTGGCGGCAACGGAAGCTGCACTGGTCGGTCATCATCGCGTTCGCAGGCCTCATCACCGGTGCGCTCGACCCGCTCGCGAACTGGGCGACGTTCGCCATCTTCGATCCGCGCATGCTGCACTTCCCGCTGTCGTGGCCGTATGTGAACATCTCACCGAATCTCGAACCCGCGCTTGCCTTTCTGGGCGGGTACGCGGCTTACTATCTGCTCAACGGTCTCGGCTTCCTGAAGTTGCACGACCGGTTGTTGGACTCGCTGATGCAACGCGCTGGCTGGTTGGCCGACCATCGGTTGGTCAGAGTATTCATTGGGGCGACGATCATCGCCATCCCGATCAACGGGCTGATCCAGTTCACCTGGATGCGCGCGGGCATCTTCTTCTACACCGAGTCTGTCGGCCCGGTACTTCAGATCGGGCACATCCATTTCCCGTTGATCATGGCGGTCTATGACTCGCTGATCTTCGCGATGGTCGCGGTGATGTGTGTCCGCGACGACACTGGGGAACTGGTTCTGATCAACCGCATCGCCCGCTGGTTGCCTGCGCGACAGGGCCGCCCGAAGGTGACGCTGACAAGGCAACTGCTGATTTCGGTGACTGTCGGCCTGCTGTCGTTCGCAGCGCCGCTGGGCGTCTTGGCTGCGCTGCGCGAGGCGGGATTGTCTCGACCGGCCTACGACCAGAATCCGTACCCGAACGTGAAGGTCTACGACCCGTACGGACACCTTGAAGAGGCCGGCAAGCCCGGGCCTTTCTACAAATGAATCAGAGACCAAACCCCTACGAGGAGATCAACTTTGGCAGAGCAACGTAGTCGCCGCTACCGGGTGGTGCATGTGGGTACGGGGTTGACGGGCAAAGAGGCGCTGCGCGCGGTCATCGCCGATCCCGCGCTCGAACTCGTCGGCGTCAAGGTCTCGACGCCGGAGAAGGTAGGTGTGGACGCGGGACAGCTGTGCGGGACGTCGGAGGTCGGCGTGCTGGCGACCGACGATCTGTCAGCGGTCCTCGCCTTGTCACCGGACTGCGTCATGTACAGCGCTACCGCCGTCCGCCGCGAGGAAGAGGCGATCGCGGACATCGCGGCATACCTCGAGGCCGGAATCAACGTAGTGACATTCTCGACGATCCCTCTCGTCTATCCCGCTGCGGCCCCGTCGGACTGGCGGGACGCGTTGGAAAGCGCAGCACGCAAGGGTGATTCGTCGTTCTACGCGACTGGCAGCGAGCCAGGGTTCATCAGCCTGAACATACCGACTGCGCTGCTGACGGGCGCAGGACGCGTCGATGCGTATCGGATGGATGAATACGCACTGGATCTGGACAAGGCCTACCCGATCTGGGAGGTGCTGCACGAGTCGATGGGTTTCGGCAAGCCAGATGGCCATGTCCCGGCGCGGATCGCGTCGGGAAAGGTGAACAAGGACTGGGAAACCGTCGTGCGCTACATCGCCGACATCCTCGGAATCGACCTCGACGGCGTCGAGCTCGACTGGGAGACGCTTCTCGCACCGACCGATCTCGAGACCGCGCTGGGCACCATTTCCAAGGGGACGATCTGCGCGCATCGCTGGCAACTCGCGGGGGTGGTCGACTCCAAACCGGTTGCCGCAGTGCAGTACTTCGCGACGGTCAGCAGCACGCCCTGGCCGGAGCACTGGCCGAGACCGGCGGGTGAGGGGCAGGGCGGAATGGTGTTTCGGGTCCAGGGGAGCCCGAATATGAGCCTGGCGCTGAGTCTGGAACCGTCGGCCACCGAGCGGGTCAACCCCGGCGTCGCGGCCACGGCGCTGGCGGCGGTCAACGCGATTCCCGCCGTCGTCGACGCGCCGACCGGCGTCATCGACACACCCCTGTCGGGTCCCGCGATCGTCAGCCGACAATCCCGCAGCTAGTTTCCCAGCGATTTGTGTGCGTGTTGTTGCGCTCGCCGCTCCTAAACGCACACAAATCGCTGTCAGGTTCCCGTCACACCGAGGTCGACAGGTATTGCGGCGGCGGTCACGTATTTGGCCTGGTCGGACGCCAGCCACGCGACGGCATCGGCGATGTCCTCGGGCAAGGCCACCGAATCCGGAATGACTTGTTTCGAGAAGCCATGCCGCAGAACCGGGTTCGATGTCGCCGCTTCAACCATCGCCTCGACCATTTCGACGCTTCCCATCGGGGTGACCACAGATCCGGGGTGCAGGCTGTTGACGCGGATCCGGTGCTTTCCGAGTTCCGCTGCGAACGACCGCGCGAGGCCCGTCACGGCGTGTTTGCTGGCCGTATAGGCGATCATGAACGGTTCCATCGTAAGACCCGCGGCGGAACTGATGAGAATGATCGACCCGCCACGCCCGCCCGCGACGATGTGTTTGGCGCCCGCCATAACGGTGTTCCAGGTGCCGACGACATTGATGTCGATCGTGTCCTGAAAGTCCTGTGGCGACACTTTGTCCCAGGTTGCGGGCACGCAGATCCCTGCGTTGGCGACGATCACGTCGAGTCTGCCGAGTTCCGCGACTCCTGCGTCGACGGCCTCGCACAGCGCGTCGTGATCACGGATGTCGACGCACGCGGAGAATGCTCGTCGTCCGTTGGCGGCAACCAACTTCGCGGTTTCTGCCAGGTCGTCGGGGGTGGCCGAGTCGTAGGGAACGCTGGGCGGAAGCGGTGCGGCGATATCCACGAGGATGACGTCGGCCCCGTCCGCGCTCAGTCGCTCCGCATGCGCACGTCCTTGGCCGCGCGCAGCGCCTGTTATCAGCACGACTCTGTCGGTCATATCTGGCACATCCGCACGCTACCGCACAGGAGAATCGTCATTTCAGATTTCGAGAATCAACGTTGACGGACAGGTACCGTGTGTGGGCATGGGTGTGCTTACCGATCAAACCGCGTTCATTCTCGGAGCCTCGGCCGGAATCGCGCAGGCGAGCGCGAAGCTACTCGCCGCCGACGGGGCCACCCTGTTTCTGCTGGGCAGGTCGATGACCCGGCTGGAGGCGGCCCGCGAGAATATCCGCGGGGTCGCGCCGGACGCCGAGATCGTTCTTCAGAAGGGTGATCCAGAGGATGAGGCAACCGTGCGCAGCGCCGCGCAGGCAGCCTACGACGTCCACGGCCGGCTCAACATCGTCGTCGGCACGGTCGCCACAGGCGGAACGGGGCCGCTCATCGAGCAAGATTTGGACACCTTCACCGATTTCGTCATGGGTAATCTCCGGTCCAACTTTCTCGCCCTGCGCTACTCCGCACCCCTGATGACCGAAGGCGGGTCCATCGTCTTCATCTCGTCGACGTCATCGAAGATCCCGATGGAAGGTCTCGGCCACTACTCCGCCGGCAAGGCGGCACTCGAGATGCTGATCCGTGTCGCGGCATCTGAACTCGGGCCGCGCGGAATCCGCGTCAACGCCGTCAGACCCGGGCTGACCGAAGCGGCCACCACGCAGGGCTACATCCATCTAGAGGAGCTCACGAGCAGTTTCCTCGAGCGGGTCCCCTTGGGGCGGCTCGGGGTGTCCGATGACATCGCCCCCGGGGTGCGTTACCTGGCTGGGCCGGAGTCGAGTTGGATGACTGGACAGAGCTTCGCAATCGACGGCGGTAACGAGGTCCGTGGGGCGCCGCGTGGCCCCATGTTCACGGTCTAGCCGGCGTCGATTGCGTTGCGCGGCGCGGTGATCGGCAGATCCAGCGATGTTGCGATTCCCGGCGCCGCGTCGACGACATAGGGAATGGCATTGACGACCCGCATGGCCGTCGCCTCCATCGCGTTGGCATTGGCAGACTCCGGAGTGTCTTCCGTGCCGAGTTTGAGATCGCATTGCATATGTGGCTGACCCTCGATGATCAGTCGGTACGTGCCATTTGGGGCGGTCGCCCATTCGGGGGCCAAATCAGGAGCCATCCGGTTGATGTGCTCGATAGTGATCACCGGCCGCCCATTGACGACGCCGCTGGTCACGGCGCGGACTGCGCCAACCGTACCCGCGGGAATCGTTCCGCACGCGACGTGGAGATCGCGAGGGGTGAGCACGCGCTCATACGACTCGTCGATACGTTCGAGTTCCACGCCGAGGGCTTTCGCGACTAGTCCGATCGGCGGCCCCCACGCGAACTGCTGGGCACCCTCGAGTTCTAGAAGCGGAGTGAAGTCGAGCGGCTTGCCGAACCCCATGGCGGTGATCATCAAATCTTGGTTGGGGTAAGCCGAATAGTCGAAGATCTCCTGAGCACGGATCGAGGTGATCCTGTTGGACAGCGTTGTCAGCAACACGGCGAACTGATCCCCGGCGAAACCGGGTTCGATACCCGAGGTATAGATGGTGACGCCGGCGTCTTGCGCAGCCGTTCGCACTTGGTCGGCCAGATCGGGAATCCACCTGTCGGGGAACATCATCCCGGGCGTATTCGTGGTGACGACGTTCAGGCCGCCGTTGAGCAGCCTGACATAGTCCCGCACCGCTGCTGCGTCCATCTCGGCGCTGGCGGCGCCGTAGACAACGCAGTCCGGCTTCAAGGCGATGATGTCTTCGAGATCATTCGTGGTGATGACCCCGATCGGCCCCAACCCGACGATGTCACCTGCGTCGCGGCCGGTCTTCTCAGGGCTGTGCACCCACACCCCGACGAGCTCGAGGTGCGGGCGCCGAACGATAGCGCGTATCGCGAGGCTGCTGATCCAACCCGTGGAGATCACTGCAACCCGTAGCACTTCACTGTTCATTGCGAGCTCCGATCGTCATGTGTGGTCATCGAGATTTCATCAGTGCGCTGAGTTGGGTTGCGAGGTCGGACTTTTTCACCTTGCCGGTCGCGGTGAACGGCAGCGCGTCCTTGCCGGTGATCCAGATGAACTTGGGCACCTTGTAGGCCGACAGGCGAGTGCGGACCTCGATGCGCAACTGCTCGCTGTCCAGTACGGCGTCGCCCCGAGGCACGACTGCGGCGGCGACCACGGTGCCGTTGCTTCCCTCCTCGGCGCCGACGACGTACGCCTCGAGCACCCCGTCGCAGTCGGTCAGGGCCAGTTCGACTTCACTCGGTGTGACGTTGGTGCCGCCCGCCGTCTTGATGAGATCGCCCAGTCGGCCGGTGAATTTGATCCAGCCGTCGTCGTACTGCACACCGCAGTCGCCGGTGCGGTAGTAGCCGTCGGCCGTGAACACGTCCTCACGCTCGCGTTTGTACATCCGCTGCATCAACGAGTAACCGCGCACCCAAATCTCACCGTCAGTGCCGACCGGAACGGGTTGGCCTGTTTCGGGATCGACCAGCACATGGCTGAGCCCCTCGATTGAGAAGCCTCCGGTCTGTGCGCGTTCGGGCGGTTGCGGGGGATAGGGGTCGACGCCGATGTGATTGCCGCAGAGTTCCGTCATACCCAACGCGTTCGGACCCTGCGGCCGACGGTCGGGCGGGACGATCGCAGGCAGACTGGTGCGCTTGACCGAACTCAGGTCGCGGTGTTTGAAGTCGGGGTGTTCGGCGATCGTTTTTCCCTGCTGTGGCCAGCCGAGCACGATGGTCGCGCGTTGCGCTTCGATCAGGGCCATGGCCTCGGCGGCGTCGAAGGCGGGCTGGGTGACCAGCGTGGCGCCATGGTGGATGACCGCGTTCAACCCGGTGATCAGGCCGCCGACCCAGAAGAACGGCATCGAGGTGAACATCACGGAGTCACCGGTGACCCCGTAGTCGAACGTGAGGTTGTACGTGTGCCGGACCAAGGTGCCTTGTGTGTGCACCGGTCCTTTCGGGTCGCCCGTGCTGCCCGAGGTGTAGATGATCATCGCGTCGTCGGCCGGCGTCACGCACGATTCGACATCGACGAGTAGTTCGGCGTCGAAGCCGTCGGTACGTGCCTCCACGTTCAGCGTTGTCGCCCAACGACGTTCGCATCCACCCCAGACGGCGACAGTCCGGAGGTAAGGGGCGTTGCGGAGGACGATCCGACCGGCGTCGCGTTGTTGGGCGAGGCCGGGAAGTGCCTCCTCGAGACGGTCGAGGAAGTCGTTGTTGCGAAAAGCCCGCCACGTCAGAACGGCCTTCAGATCCGCATGCCGGGTGGTCCATGCCAATTCGGAGGCCTTGTAGAACGTGTTCAGAGGTACCGCGACGGCGCCGATGCGGGTCGTCGCGAACCACGCGAGGGCCCATTCGATGCTGTTGGGCATCAGGATCCCGATGTGGTCGCCTTTTCCGACACCGTCAGCCAGCAGGCTCAACGCCAACTGGGCCGATCGTTGGTCCAGATCGGCATAGGTCAGCGTGTGACCGTCGGCGACCAGAAAAGGCCTGTGCCCGAAACGTGCCGCTGCGGTTCGCACGAGTGTGGGAATCGTGGGCACGATAGTCGGGAAGGGCATTGCGGTCGGCGTCCTTGCCTTGGGCGATGTTTGGCCTCAACAGGATAGTCGGCTTTCCCATTGACGAGAATACCGGTTCTCATACCCGCTACGCTGCGCCATGGACGCACCGGGACCGACGGAGTCCGACAGTCTGGATCGCGTCGAGGCGGGCGTTCTGGGCGGCCGGTGACTCGGAGCTTTTGGAGCGGGTGTCCGCCGTCCGTAGCGGTTTTACAAAGCGCGCCGAAAGTGACATTCTCAGGAATTGTAAATGACCGTTATCGCAGGAGGGCGTCATTTCCGAGGAGAAAGTACTCGAAGGAGTACGAGTGCTCGAGGTCGCGGCCTGGACCTTCGTCCCGTCGGCGGGAGCGGTACTCGCCGAGTGGGGTGCAGAGGTCATCAAGGTCGAACCGCGTCAGGGCGGTGATCCGCAGCGCGGTCTGGTCACGATGGGCATCGTCGACGAAGGCGGCGGGTCGGTCAACTACATGATCGAGATCCCCAATCGCGGGAAGAAGTCCATCGGCGTCGACCTGAGCACTCCCGGCGGTCAGGAGGTCGTCCGCGAACTGGCCAAGACCTGCGATGTGTTCCTCACCAGTTATCTGCCGGAACGTCGCAAGAAGCTGGGCATCGACGTCGACGGCATCCGTGCCGCCAATCCGAGCATCGTGTATGTCCGCGGATCGGGGCACGGACCGAAGGGGCCGGACGCGAACAAACCGGGTTACGACGGCGTGTCCTACTGGGCGCGCGGCGGCATCGCCACTGTCTTGACCGAGGAACGTGACGAGTTGGTGCGCTCGCGGCCGGCCTTCGGCGATCTGCTTGGCGGACTGACGATCGCAGGCGGTATCGCCGCGGCGCTCTACCGGAAGGCGACGACGGGTAAGGGTTCGGTCGTCGACGTGTCACTACTCGGATTGGCGGCGTGGAATCTAAGTCCCGACGTCGCGGTGAGCCAAATCCACGGGGGGAGCGCCATTCCGAAGTTCACCCACGCCGATTCGCCGAACCCGCTCGTAGGCACGTATCGAACCAAAGACGGACGATACGTACAGCTGATGATGCTCCAGCTCGACAAGTTCTATGCCGAGGCGATGCGGGTGATCGGTCTTCCCGAGTTGGTCGACGACCCGCGGTTCGCCGACCCGGCGTCGCGATACGCGAATCGCGTCGAGTTGATCGCGTTGCTCGACGAGGCGTTCGCCAGGCACACCCTGGCCGAATGGCGGGTGACGCTGGCGCCGCTGTCCGGTGCGTGGGGCATCGTGCAGACGCCTGCCGAACTCTGTGAGGATCCCGCTGTGACGGCGAATGGATATGTCGCACATACCGAAACCGTCAACGGTGTGCCGTTCGCGCTGCCCACCAATCCCGTCCAGTTCGACGAACGGTCTGTGGTGCCTCCGGGTGCGCCCGAGCACGGTCAGCACACCGAAGAGGTGTTGATGGATGCGGGTATGGACTGGGACACGATCGAGAAGTACAAGCAAGCCGGAGCGATTTTGTGAGTTCGGATTTATGGCGATTTGTGTGCGTTTAGTTGCGTTGGGCGCTCCCCGACGCACACAAATCGCTGGGGTCAGCGGCGCCGGGGGCGGTTCTCGACGAAGCCGTTGACGACGTACGGCCGCACGAACTCCGCCACGGCCTTGTCGTCTCGCATGTCGATGTTCGGCGACGGAGTGGTGAACAGTGAGAACAACATCCGTGCGAACCATTCGGTGGCGGACGCGACATCGAGGTCACTGCGGACCTCGCCGGTCAGCCTCGCCGCCGAGACGTAGGGTGCGAGGAACTCGGCGCATTCCTTCAGCAGGGTCGCCGCGTTCTTCGTCATCATGAGGTTCACTTCCTCCTCGTCGAAGTACGCCTCGGGTTCGACGACCTGACGTGCCTGCGTGACGAAGACGGCGGCCCGCACCAGTCGGCCTTCCAGGGTGCTGCCCCCATGACGGTCGATAGCCTTGGCCATATTCCGGTAGAACCGCTGCGACGCCGCTTCGGCGCATGCTTCGACGATGGATTCCTTGTCGCGGAAATACTCGTAGAACGTGCTGCGGGAGACATCGGCCGCCTTGGCGATGTCGACGATCGTCGTCTTGCTCAGGCCGACGGTACGAAAGCAGGCGAAGGCAGCCGAGATGATGGCACCCCGGGTGTCGGTCGTGGTTGCCTGCGTCGCTTCGATCCCCACAGCCATGAGGCTAACGGTCAGGCGCCAGGATCAGGCCGCTGGTCGGGACGCCTGTGCCGGAGGTCACCAGGACGTGCTCGACGTCCTCGACCTGGTTGTAGGAGGTGCCGCGCACCTGGCGGACGCCTTCGGTGATGCCGTTCATCCCGTGGATGTAGGCCTCGCCGAGTAGACCGCCGTTGGTGTTGATCGGCATTCGGCCGCCGAGGGACAGCTCGTCGACCGAGACGAAGTCCTTCGCCTCCCCGCGGCCGCAGAATCCGAGTTCCTCGAGTTGGGTGAACACGAAGGGTGTGAAGTGGTCGTACAGGAACGCGGTTGAGATGTCGTTGGGCTTGAGTCCAGAGTCCCGCCAGAGGCGCTCGCCGACCACGCCCATTTCGGGCAGCCCGGTGATCTCCTCCCGGTAGTAGCTCGTCATGACCTCACCGTCGTAGGCGGCGCCCTGCGCGGCGGCGGTGATGACGGCCGGCGGTTGGGCCAGATCGCGTGCCCGCTCAACGCTGGTGACGACAAGTGCCACACCGCCGTCGCTCTCCTGGCAGCAGTCCAGCAGCCGCAAGACGGGTTCGACGATCCAGCGTGACTCCTGATGCTGCTCAATCGTTATCGGCTTGCCGTAGAACCAGGCGTCGGGGTTGTTGGCGGCGTGTTTGCGATCGATGACTGAGATCTTGCCGAAATCGGCGTTGGTGACGCCGTACGTCGACATGTAGCGCTGTGCGTGCAGCGCCACCCAGGCGGCGGGAGTCATCAACGCGAACGGTGCGTACGGGGCCATCCACAGAGGAGTCACACCGGGCTGGCGGCCCGCGCCGCCGAACCGGAATCCGGAGCGTTCGTTGAACGCGCGGTAACAGACCACGACCTCGGCAACGCCTGTCGCCACCGCCATCGCCGCCTGCATGACCGTACCTGCGGCGGCGCCGCCCCCGTGCGGCACCCGTGTGAAGAAGTTGAGGTCGCGAATGCCGACGTTGCGGGCGACCTCGATCTCCTCGTTCTCGTCGACGGAGAAGGTGACCATGCCGTCGACGTCGGTGGGACGCAGCCCGGCATCCTCGATCGCGGATTTAACTGCCTCACAGGCCAATTGCATTTCGCTGCGGCCTGACTCCTTGGAGAACTCCGTCTGGCCGATCCCGACGAGTGCGGCCTTACCGGCGATGCCGCTCATGCATCGACCCCGTCGAGCAGGCTGAGCACCGCGGTGCCGGAAACGTGGTCGCCGAGGCTGTTGGTGCCCTTGAACGTGACCTCGACGAAACCCTCGCCGTCCGCCGACGACTTGTCGGTGACGCTGCCCGTGAAGTGCAGCGGATCGTTCGGGTACGCGGGCACTCCGAGGCGGATCGACAGCTTCTTGACCATCGCCTCCGGCCCGGCCCAGTCGTGCAGGAACTTCACGCACAGCCCGTTGGTCGTCAGGATGTTCAGGAAGATGTCTTTGGAGCCTTGGGAATTGGCGAAGTCGCGGTCATGGTGTACCGGCATGTAGTCCCGCGAGGCGATGGCCCCGGCGACGATGAGTGTGGTGGTCACCGGAACGTCCATCGGGGTGACTTCGTCGCCGACACTGATCGAGTTCCACTTCAGCGTCGTGGTGCGGTCAGCGGTGGTGGTCATTTGATTCCTTCCGGATAGGCGGCGCCGAGCCGGCTCAACTGTTGGGACGCCGAGCCGAGCGTCAGCTCGATCTGCTTGGCCCACAGGAAATAACGGGACAGGGGATAGGTGACGTCGATGCCCATGCCGCCGTGCACCTGCTGAGCCGATGCCGTGACGCGGGCTCCGGCCTCGGCGGCCCAGAACTTCGCGATGGCCGACTCCCGCTCGGCCGGCCGCCCTTCGGCGATGAGCCACGCGGCGTACCAGGTGGTCCAGCGGATGGCTTCGACATCGATGAAGGCGTCGGCGAGCCGCTGCTGTACGGCCTGAAACGATCCGATGGGTCGGCCGAACTGCTCGCGCTGGCCGGTGTAGGAGGCCGCGAGCTTCAATGCCCGCTCTGTGACGCCGACTTGGATCGCGCACAGCCCGACCAGGGCACGTGTGTAGAGCGAGCCGACGATATCTGCATGCGCGTTCTCGGTGAGCCGGTGGCCCGTCGCACCGTTGAGCTCGACGTCGGCGAACGGCTCACCGTTGGTGGTGCTCACCGGTGTGACCGTTACACCGTCGGTTCCGGAGTCGACGACAAACAGCGCGGGGCCGTCGTCGCACCGCGCCGAGACCACGATGGCCGTGGCGAGTTGTGCGGCGGGGACCAGCTCCTTGACGCCGTCCAGCCGCCACACCCCGCCGTCGGCGCGAGCGGTCGCCTGTGGTGCCGCCGGGTCGGAATTACCCGGCTCGGCCAACGCGGCCGTGAGGATGACGCTACCGTCGATCACACTGGGGAGATAGCGCTGCTGCAATGCGGAATCACCGTGCCGCGCAATGGTATCGGCGCCGAGTGCCAGCGTCGCATAGACGGGCACCGGTGCCACGCTCCACCCGACCTCGGCGAGCAGGACACCGAGTTCGAGGAATCCGCCCCCGCTGCCGCCCACCGATTCGGGCAGTGCGATCCCCAATAGGTCCGACGACGCCAGCTCGCTCCACAACTCGGCGTCGTATCGCACGTCGCCGGCCTCGAGTTCGGTCAGACGCTCGGGGGTGGCGCGGTGCTCGAACAGCTGCCGGGCGACCTTGCCGACGGTTTCCTGCTCCTCGGTGAAAGAGAAATCCATGTCCGTTGCTTGCCTCTCAGCGGGCCGGCCGAAACTGGTGGAGTACCAGTTCGTCACCGGATGGGAGGGCCTCGAAGGTCTCGTAGAAGGCCTCGACGGGCATCCCTACCTCGATGGCCTCTGGCTCGATGTCGCAGAGGTTCGACACGATGCGCACACCCTCATCCAGCTCGATGAGCGCCACGACATAGGGGTACTCGAGGAACGGCAGCGGTGGATATTTCGGCATCACGAAGGAGTACACGGTGCCGCGCCCGCTCGACGCGACGTAGTCCCAGTTCAGTGATTGGCAGTTGCCGCACATCGGACGCGGCGGAACGCGCAGCGTCTGGCAGTCGGTGCAACGCTGGATGCGGAGCTCGTGCTCTTTCAAACCCGACCAGAAGAACTCGGTGTCCGGGCTGATCGTGGGGGCCAGCCTGGACGCCATCAGTTTCCGCCCGTCTTGAATCGCAGCGTGCGGAACCACTGACGACCGATCACCTCGTTGTTCTGATCGCGGTAGGTCGTCACCCAAGTGACGAAGAATCCGTTGCCCATCGCCGTCTTCTTCTCATCTGAAATCGAGTCGAAGACCGTTTCGGCGGTGATCTCGTCGCCGACACGGGGGTAGCGCTCGATCTCGAATTCAGAGTTGGTCGCGATGATGCCGGTGTAGCCGGCCTCGGAGAGGAACTCCAGCGGGTTCGACTTGATCTCGACCGGCACCCCGCCACGCTCATGAATGCCTGCCAGTTTCGGCGGAGGCATCGTCCAGCTCTGCAGCATCACCGGCGGTGACACCAGGCCGCCGTAGCGGGAGTTTTCCGCGAACTCGGGATCCAGGTATGCCGGGTTCATGTCATCGAGGGCATACGCCCAGTGCCTGATCATTGCGGCGTTCACCGGATCCGGTGCGCGCGTGGGCTTTCCGATCCCGTCGGTGGGGGTGCCGATCAGCGCGTCGAGGCGCTCTCGTAGTTCCTCGCTGGTCACTGTTGCTGTCCTTTCGTCAGGCTCGTACGTCGCGGGGCGCGCGCGGCATGCCGAGACCCGCCATGGCGATGATGTCGCGTTGCAGTTCGTTGGCGCCGCCGCCGAAGGTGTTGATGACGGCCAACCGGTAGGCCTTCTCGAGTTCGCCCTTCAAGGGTGCGGAATCCCCCTTTCGGGTGCCCGCCTGGCCGACGACGTCGAGTAGCTCGCGCGCTACCTGCTGCGTGAGTTCGGTGCCGAAAACCTTTGCCGCCGAGGCTTCACCCATGCCCAGCGCGCCTGAACTCATCGTGGCGTTCACTCGAAGGTTGAGCAGACGGTATGCCGCGACCTGCGCTTCCACCCGGGCGAGCGCCTGCTGTACCCACGGCTGATCGATGACGTATCCGTCGTCGAGCGCCGTGCTCCTTGCCCAGTCGAGCGTCTTGTTGAAGAGGGGCTCCAAGTCACCGAGGTTGCCGAGTGCGGCCCGTTCCAGGTTCAGCTGGTTCGTCACCAGCTTCCAACCCTCGTTCTCCCCGAGCACGATTGCGCTCTCCGGCACCCGAACATCGTCGTAGAAGGTGTAGTAGGTCGAGACGCCCGGCATGGTGTGCAGGGGTTTCCACGAGAATCCGGGCGAGTCTGTCGGCACGATGAACACCGTGATGCCCTTGTGCTTCTTGACATTCGGGTCCGTGCGTGCGGCCAGCCAGATGTAGTCCGCGAATGCTGCGCCACTGGTGAACATCTTGGCACCGTTGATGACGAACTCGTCGCCGTCGCGCACGGCGGAGGTGCGCAGCGACGCGAGGTCACTGCCCGCACCCGGCTCGGAGTATCCGATCGCGAAGTCGATCTCGCCCTTGAGGATTGCGGGCAGAAACTTGTTCTTCTGCTCTTCCGTGCCGTACTGGATGAGCGTGGGTCCGACGGTATTCAGCGTGACGAAGGGTAGTGGCGCGCGCACTCGGCGTGCTTCCTCGGCGAATATGTACTGCTCGAGTGCGGTCAGACCACTGCCGCCGTACTCGACCGGCCATGCGACGCCGAGTAGTCCGGCTTCCCCGAGGGCTCGTCGGCACTCGGTCATCGCCGCACCGCCCTCCATCTGTCCGGCGACCGCCGCGCGCCGTTCGGGCGTCATGACCGCTTCCAGACGTTGCCGGTAGTCCTTGCGCAGCTGTTCCTGCTCGGGGGTGTAATCGAACTCCATCAGGCGTTCGCTCCCAGTCGTACGGGCATTTTCTTCACGCCGGGCACCATGGTGTCGCGCAGCCGCGTCACTTCCCCGGTCAGTTCGATCGACGGGTAGGTTCCGAGCAGCACCTCGAACATGACCTGTGCCTCGAGTCGCGCCAACTGCGCGCCGAGGCATGAGTGTTCGCCTGCGCCGAATGCGATGTGCACGTTGGGGCTGCGCGTGATGTCCAGCACCTCTGCGGTGTCGCCGAAGATGTCCTCGTCGCGGTTCGCCGCGCCGTAGAGCATGACGATGGTTTCGCCTGCTTTGACCTTCTGCCCACGGATCTCGACGTCCTGGGTCGCCTCCCGCGCCATGTGGGTCACCGGGCTGGTGTAGCGCAGCAGTTCCTCGATGGCGCTGGGCAACAGCGAGGGTTCCCTCAGCAGCAGCGCGAACTGGTCGGGATGCTCGACGAGGGTCTGCGTACCCAATGCGATGAGGTTGCGCGTTGTCTCGTTGCCCGCCACCAACAGCAGGAACGAGAAGTTCAAGAGATCCGCGTCGGTGAGGCGTTCACCGTCGACCTCGGCGTGAGCGAGGATGCTCAGCAGGTCGGCGTCCGGTGCGACCTTGCCGGCCCGCCGCTCCTCGATGAGTTTCGTGAAGTACTCGTACAGCTGGGCGAGCGCCTCGAAGTTGTCCAACTCGATGTCGGGGTCGTTGCGGCCGACGGCCGCGTCGGACCATGCCCGGAACTGTTCCCAGTCTTCGGGTGGGGCGCCCATCATCTCCGCGATCATCCGCGTTGGCAGGGGAGCGGCGATCTCCTCGGCGAACTGGTATTCGCGGCTTGGGTCGATCCCGTCGACGATGCCTCTGACGATCTCGCGCGCCTTCGCTTCCAGCAACGTCACCTGCCGCTTGGTGAAGCCCGCGTTGATCAGCTTGCGGAGCTGCCGGTGCCGTGGCGGGTCGGTGAAGATCAGGTTGCCCTCCTGCACCGGCGTGTCGATTTGCGGGTCGGGGATCGTGATCCCCTTGGTCGAGGTGAACAGCCCCGGGTTGCTGGAGACGTACCGGATGTCCTCGTACTTCGTCAGCGCCCAGAACTCGGTTTCGGCGTTCCACACGACCGGGGTCTTCGCGCGCAATTCGCGGTAGGCCGGATACGGATCTCCGGCATAGAAGTCCGGTGAGTGCAGAGGAACCGTGCATGTGGGTCTTGACGCTGGTGACGCAGGCGCAGCGGGCACTGGGAGCCTTCCTCGACACGATGTGGACATTCGGCTGATCGGACAGATTGTCCAATTATGTCCGGCGAACTCTGTGTCTACCGCACCCGTATTGGCTGTGTCAATCACCGTTTCATGCGTAATTGCAGGCAGATCCATTGACGATGACACGAGGGTCGGTGTACACAGAGCATCGATGTGTCGGACAAATCCGGTGCGGGGCCCACTGCGGGCGATCAAGGAAGGTGCAGTGATCCGATGACCGAGTCACGTTCCCTCGTCGACAGCTACGGCCACTACATCGGCGGGCACTGGGTCGATCCGGACAGCGGGCGCTACGACGTCGTCGACCCCGCCACCGAGCAAGTCATCGCGACGGCACCGGACGCCAGCGTCGCGCAGGTGGAATCGGCCATCGCCTCGGCCCGTGCCGCCTTCGACTCAGGGATCTGGTCGGGTGCGGCGCCCGAGGAACGGTCTCGCTGCCTGCAACAGCTCAGCGACGCACTGCTGGCACGAGCCGACGACTTCTACGCGCTTGCACAGACGGAATGGGGGTGCACGGCGAACGAGCGATTGATCCAGATCGAGGGTCCCGCGTTCATGGTCGGGCGCGCTGCCGAACTGGCGCTGGAACCCATCGAGGCTCCTGCCGATTTCTGGGGGGCCGCGGGCACCACCCTGCTGCGGTACGAGCCGCTCGGTGTGGTGGCGGCGATGACACCGTGGAACTTCCCGCACACGCTCAACGTCATGAAGCTGCGGGCGGCGTTGGCGGCAGGCAACACGATGGTTCTCAAACCGTCGCCGCTCACTCCGCTGGCCGGGTTGGCGTTGGCGCGGATCATCGACGAGGAGACCGACATTCCGCCAGGCGTCGTCAATGTCGTCACCCCGAGCGGCATCGACGCGAGCAAGGCGCTCACGCTCGATCCGCGGGTGGACATGGTGACCTTCACCGGCAGTTCCGCGGTCGGCCGCGATGTGATGGCGGCCGCTGCCACCACGATGAAGCGCATTCTGCTCGAGTGCGGCGGCAAGTCGGCGTGCATTTTCCTCGACGACGTCGACGTCACCGACGAACTTCTCGAGCGGGTGCTATTCGACGGTTGCACCCTGCATGCGGGTCAGGCCTGCATCCTCAACAGTCGGCTCGTCGTGCCCGACGAGATCCACGATGACGTCGTGAGCCGGTTGGTCGAGCTGGCGCGAAACGTGACCGTCGGGGATCCGCGCGACCCGGATGTGGCGATGGGTCCGCTGATCAGCCCCGGACACCTGGAACGTGTCGAAGGATTCGTCCACCGCGCCGAACGGGACGGCGCGAAAGTCGTTGCAGGCGGTGAGCGTCCGAAAGATCTCGGCACCGGCTACTACTTCGAGCCGACGATCCTGACCGACGCGACGCCTGAGTCCTACATCGCGCAGGAGGAGGTGTTCGGGCCGGTGCTTACGGTGCTGAGGTACCGCGGCGACGACGAGGCCGTGGCGATCGCGAACAATTCGGCGTACGGTCTCGGCGGCGCGATCTGGGGCACCGATGTGGAGCGGGCCGTCGACGTCGCGCGGCGCATCCGCACCGGACAAGTGTCGATCAACGGCACCATCTCCGGCGATGCGCCGTTCGGCGGCTTCAACCAGAGCGGCATCGGCCGCGAGGGCGGGGTCATGGGACTTCGGGCATACATGGAACCGAAGGCGATCGGGGTGCCTGCGTGACCGCACCGCTGACGGGACTGCGCGTCGTCGAAGTCGGCACTGAGATCACCGCACCGTACTGCACGAAACTTCTTGTCGACCTCGGTGCGGACGTATGCAAGATCGAGCTGCCGTCAGGCGATCCACTGCGGTGGTGGGGGTCCTCCGGTGGACTATTCGAGTACCTCAATGCCGGAAAGCGGGGATGCACAGTCGATTCCGAATCCCCCGGTGACATGTTGCACGACCTGATCGCGCAAGCCGATCTGCTGGTCGAGAACCTTGCCCCAGGCTCGGTGCTGCGCCGGTACTGGGGCATCGACCACGACAGCCTGCAACGGATCAACCCGAATCTCGTCGTGGTTCGAATCTCGGATTACGGGCAGGACGGCCCGCGCCGCGACCGCCCGGCGACGCCGTTGACCGTTCAGGCCGCATCAGGCTGGGTGAGCACCCGGGAGCCGGACCGGCCGCCGGTGCAGTCCGGCGCACGCATCCCCGAGTACATCGCGGGTGGTTACGCCGCGCTGGGCGCCTTGACGGCGCTGCGGGTCGCGGCCGCGGACACCGGACGGGTGGTCGAAGTCGACGTCTCGACATTCGAGGCGCTGTTGTCGACTCTGCCCTACCCGATGCTCATGGCGGCGCGGCTGAAAAGCATGGGCCTACCGCCGAATTCAAAGGCCGGACCGATGCTGGGCATCGTGCGCGCTGCGGACGGCTGGGTCGGAATCAACTGTCTGACCGGCCAGCACTGGCTGGATGTATGTGCGATGGTTGGGCTCCCTGAGTTCGGGGACAAGCAGATCGCCATCATGTTGGGTGGGCCTGAGCGCGCCGAGTTCTTCGCCAAGGCGCAGCCGTGGCTTGACTCGATGAATGTGGCCGACCTGGTGGAGTTGAGTCAGGCGATGCGGATCCCCGCAGCGCCGATCAACGACGGCGCGACGATTCTGAACTGCCCGCAGTACCGCGAACGCGGGTTCTTCATCGAGAGTGACGCGCCCGGTGGTCGCTTTGTGCGGCCGGGTGCACCCTTCCGGTTGGCCAGAACGCCAGTGGCCGCTCCGAGGCCGGCGCCGCCGCTGGGTGACGATGCCGTCACCGGCTGGCCGCTCCGTGCTGAGGCGCAAGGGTCGTCCGCCCCGGCTGAGGTCGATGCGCCGTTCGCGGGGCTGAAAGTGTTTGATCTGAGCACGTTTTGGTCCGGCGCTTACCTCACCATGTTCTTGGGTGCGTTCGGCGCTGACGTCGTCAAGGTCGAGTCGATCCAGCGCCCCGACGGGCACCGGTATTCAGGTTCGCTGCTGCGCAGCAGCGACGACTGGTACGAGATCGGCCCGATGTGGCAGGCCACGAACCTCAACAAACGCGATATCACGCTCGACCTGACCTCGGAAGCGGGCCGCCAGCTCGCACTGCGATTGGCCGCCGAGGCCGACGTCGTGGTGGAGAATTTCTCACCGCGGGTGGTGGAGCAGTTCGGCCTGGATTACGACTCGTTGGTGAAGGTCAACCCGGATGTGATCATGGTTCGCATGCCCGGCCTCGGGCTCGAGGGACCGTGGCGCGATTACGTCGGATGGGCGCTGAACTTCGAGCAACTGTCCGGAATGTCGGCGGCCACCGGCTATCCCGACGGTCCGCCGTGCAACCTGCAGGGACCCGCCGATCCCGTGGTCGGCACCCACGCGACCATCGCGTTGCTCGCCGCCCTCGAACACAAACGCAGGACCGGCGAGGGCCAACTGATCGAGGTCGCGCAGATCGAGGTCGGAGCCGTGGTGACGGCGGAACCGGTCATCGAATACTCGCTCACGGGCCGAGTGCCCCAGCGAGAGGGAAACCGGCACCGCATTTACGCGCAGGGGGTATACCCGGCGGCCGGTGAGGATGAATGGGTGGCCGTGTCGGTGCGCGACGATGCCGACTGGGCCGCCACGGTCGAGGTGATGGGCAGACAGGAGCTGGTTGACGATCCGCGGTTTGCGACGGCGGAGGCGCGTCTGGCCAACCACGATGCTTTCGACGAGTTGCTGCAACAGTGGACGGCCACCCAAGACCCGGACGAGGCCGCGGACGCACTGCGTCGCCGCGGGGTCCCGGCGGAGCGACTACTCACCGGCGACCGCATGTATGACGTGGATCAACTGGATGCGCGGGGTTTCTACGTCGATCTCGAACACCCACTCTCGGGCCGGCAACGGTTCCCGGGCTGGCCATTTCGGATCACCCCTGGACCGCTGCGGCATCATCTGACGCCGTCGCCGACCCTGGGGCAGCACAACGACGAGGTGCTGACCGCGCTGGGTCTGTCCGAGGGAGAGGTGGCGGCGCTGCGCGAGCAGAAGGTCATCGGAGAACGACTGCTGAACGCCTAGCGCCGAGTTCACGCTCGACGCCGAGTGCTTAGGTTCAGACCGAGACCTTCAGCCCCAGCTGCTCGATGGCGTTGCCGCCCATGATCTTCGCCTTGGCGGTCTCGGAGATGCCCTCGAGTCGGTCGACAAAGCTCAACGGATCGCCGATGCCCTCCGGATGGGGGAAGTCCGAGCCGAACATCACGTGGTCCTCGCCCATGATCTCGATGATGCCCTTGATGTCGTCCTCGAGGAACGGGTGGATGTAGACATTGCGCTTGAACACCTCCACGGGATGTTCTTGGAACTCCTTGGGCATCGTCCGGTAGGCCTTGTCCAACAGACGCAGCAGGTTTCGTACCCAGCCACTGCCGTTCTCCACCACGAGCACCTTCAGGTCGGGGAAGCGCGAGAGCGCACCGTGGCAGATCAGGGCGGCCAACGTGTCCTCCATGGCCCGGAAGCCCATCACCACCTCGCGCAGCGCGCTGGGTTTGAACGACAGGTACTCGTCGCCGCCCTCCCATTCCATGAGGTGCTTCTGGTAACCGCTGTCGGCGGCGTGGAACGTCACCGGAATGCCGGCGTCGACGACCTCCTGCCAGAACGGGTCGAATTCGGGCAGGCCCATCGAGCGCGAGCCCCCGAACCGGCTCGGCACCGGCGCAGGCCGCACAAGGAAGGTCTTCATGCCGCGCTCCAGGCACCAGCGGAACTCCTTGATGGCCTCCTCGACGATCGGCAGGCAGATCACCGGCGTGGCGAAGATCCGGTCCTTGTAGTTGAACGTCCAGTGCTCATGCATCCACTCGTTGAGCGCGTGGATGATCGCGTGGGTCAGGACGACGTCGTCGGTGGTGCGTTCTTCGATGAGGCTGGCCAGCGTGGGGTACATGACGCACTGGTCGATGCCGAGTTCGTCCA
The DNA here is from genome assembly GCF_010726085.1 of Mycolicibacterium moriokaense. Classification (NCBI taxonomy): domain Bacteria; kingdom Bacillati; phylum Actinomycetota; class Actinomycetes; order Mycobacteriales; family Mycobacteriaceae; genus Mycobacterium; species Mycolicibacterium moriokaense. The sequence goes on along the minus strand of NZ_AP022560.1, from coordinate 4,714,819 downwards.
TCAACTCCAACCGGGGTGCCGGCGCCTGGAAGGCCGGGATGACATCCATTGGCTCGCCGACGAATTCGCGGAAGTTCAGCCCCTCGGGGTTGTTGCCCAGGAAGTAGTCCTCGGCGCTACCCGGGCGAGCGACGCGCTCGAACGTGGGGTTCGGGATCATGTGGCTGATGTGGTCCTTGACGACCAACTTGGGCCGCCCGTTGACCTCGACGTAGCCGACCTTGCCGCGATGCTCTCTCGGCAGGTACTTGGTGAGCGCGTCGGTGGTCTCATACATGTGGTTGTCGATGTCGAACACCGGGTACGGCAGTGACCGGGGAGACATGAGGCGGAACCTCCTCAGAGCAGCGGATATGTGCGTTTACGCCAAGTGAGAATGACGTTATCACTTCGACGCGCCAACCTCCATATCGGGTCAGTCGCTGGACAGTTCCTTCCAGGCATTCACGACGGCGTCTGTCGTCGTCACGGTCGCCAGCAGTGCCAACGTGTTGTCGATGACGGCGTCTGCGTACTCCCGCGGAAATCCGGCGACGGCGTCGCGCGGCAGTACGAATTGATAGCTGCGATTGACAGCATCCATCGCGAAGTTCTGGATCGCGATGTTGACCGAAACACCTACGCCCACAATCGTCTTGACGCCGAGATTGCGGAGCACCGGATCGAGATCCGTCCCCGTCATGGGCCCCACGCCGTGCGTACGGGTGAGGACCAGATCGCTTGGATCCGGGCCGAACTCGGGCAACACGGAGGCACCCGGACTGCCGGGCGTCAGATCTGCGGTGAATGACTTGCCGGCCATGAACAGCCGGGCGTTGGTGTTCGACCCGCGGTTGTCCGCACGCTTCTGCATCAGGCAGTGGACGACGGGCACCCCTGTCGCCCGCGCCGCGTCCAGCAGCGTCGCGATGTTGGGAATTGCCTCACGCCGCGCCTCGTCGGCCAGCATCGGCAGGCCGGCCTGCGGGCCTATCACCCCACCCTGGCACTCCTGGGTGACCAATGCGGTCGTGGACGGATTCAACAGGTCGAGCAGGCTCGGTTGCGGCATGAGAACAGACGTTATCGTGTGTGAGAATGCATTTTCCAGAGGGAGACGCAATGGATGGGTGGGAGCTCGAGATCCGTGAGTCGGTGCGCCAGACGCTCGCCGACTACACCGCAGCCACCGACCGGTTCGATCTCAGCGCCCTGGCGGCGTGCTTTGCCCCGGATGGCGTTCTCGAGTTCACCGGCGGCGACGAACCACTCGTCGGTCCTACCGCGATCGAGCAGGGCCTTGGGGGCGCGCTGGCCAGGGAACCCGATCCGGTGCGCCGGATGCCGTCCCACGTTCGCCACCACGTCTCCAGCATCCGGTTCGGCGCGGTCTCCCGCGACAGAGTCGAGGTGAGCAGCTATTTCGCGGTCCACACCGACATCGGACTCGACCACTGGGGTCGTTATCGCGATGTGCTCGTGCCGGTCGACGGCCGCTGGTTGTTCGCCCGGCGCCGGATCAGCGTTGACGCGTTCGCCGAACAGAGCCTCATGGCGTGATGAACTCCGCGGCGAAGGCGCGCGCCCGCTCGATGTACTCGCCGCGGTCGGCACCGGTCGGCGCGACGACAAGCCAGGTGACCCCCGCGGCCTCGAGCTTGGCGATCGTGGCATGCCGTTCGTCGGCCGACCGGCTGTCGTCCAGGAGGTTCCCCGCTGAAAAGCAGATGTCCAGTGGGTCCGTGCGCCCGATCTCCGCGGCGTACTTGCTGGCCCACGCGATGGCGGACGCCAACTCATCGACGGTCGAGATCTCCGCTGTTCGCGAGGCGGCGGCATAGCCGAACGTGTTGAACGGAGCCCACCCCTGAGCGCGGGATACCGCCCGACGCACAGCCGGCTTGCTGTTGCCGCCGACCCAGATCGGGGGTGGAGCAGCGATGGGGCGCAACCGGACACCACGGGCGGCGAACGAGATCCCCTCGTAGGCGACATCATCGCCGGCGAACACTTTCGCCAACACATCCAAAGCCTCGTCCAGTAACGCACCGCGATTGTCGAAATCGATTCCCAGCGCTCTGAATTCGGGCTTTAGGTAACCCGCAGCGGTGCCGACGATGAGGCGGCCGCCGGACAGCACATGCAAGCTGTGGATCGACTTCGCGCCGAGGAACGGGTTGCGATACGCGGCGATGTAGACGTTGGTCAGAAGTCGCACATCCGTCGTTGCGGCGGCCGCGAACGACAGCGCGACAAAGGGATCAAGTGCATGGTGTCCACCGTGGTCCAGCCATTTCGCGTCGGGCGCGGGATGGTCGGTGACGTGCACGGCGCGATAGCCGCTCGCCTCGGCCGCACGCGCGACGTCGGCGATGGCTTCGGCGGTGACGAACTCCGCAGCGGATTCGACTCGCTGGGTGGGGAGTTCAAGGGAGAACGAGATGGGCACGGTGATCCTTCCGGCTAGTGTGAAGACGTAACGAGGTCTGCCAAGCGTTGCGCGTGGTGGTCGGGGCTACCGAAGATCAACTGGCTGGCCTTGGCGCGTCGCACGTATAGGTGTGCGTCGTGCTCCCAGGTGAATCCGATGCCACCGTGGATGCGCATATTGTCCAAGGCGACTTGTAGAAGTGCCTCTGAACAAACCATTTTCGCCACCGAGGCCGCACGCGAGAGCTCATCGGTGTCTGCGACCTCCGCTGCATGCATCGCCGCGGATCGCGCACCCTCGACGAGCACCAGCATGTCGGCGCACCGGTGTTTGATGGCCTGAAAGCTGCCGATTGCGCGGCCGAACTGGATGCGCTCCTTGGCGTACGCGACGGCCATGTCCAGGCATCGCTGCGCGGCTCCCACCTGTTCGGCGGTCAGTGCCACGATGGCGAGATCGGATGCGCGGGCTAATCCGGGTGCGGCATCACCATCGGTACCGATGAGCCGTGCGGACACATCGTCGAACCGGATCCGCGCGATCTTGCGTGTGCGGTCGAGTCCGGCGAGCGCCTCACGCTCCAGGCCGTGGGCGTCCGCGGACACGGCGAACAGTGAGATCCCCGCTTCGGTACGGGCCGCGGCGAGTATGAGATCGGCGGTGTGCCCGTCGAGAACTCGCCCCGCTTCACCGGACAGCGAGAACGCGTCACCGTTTCGGTGCGCGGTCAGCGACACCGACGCGGGGTCCCACGCATCGAGGCGTCCGTTGAGGATCAGTGTGGCGGTGCACCCACCGTCGACGATCGCCGGTAGATAGTCCGACATGGCGGCCCGGTCGCCGGCGGCGATAAGCGCCTGAGCGGCCATCGCCACAGTCGAGAAGAACGGCGAGCATAGGAGCGCGGCCCCCATCTCCTCGAATACCACGCCGAGTTCGGCTGCGCCCGCGCCGGCACCGCCCCATTGCTCAGGCACCGCGATCCCGTGCAAACCGAGTTCCGAAGCCATGCGCAGCCACGTGTCCCGGTCGTAACCCTGCACCGTTTCCATGAGTGCCCGCACCCGGTCGCTGGATGACGCGGTCGAAAGGAAATTACGGACGGCGGCACGGAGTTCGGCGGCTTCACTGGCACCCACGGGCCACCTCCGGTGGGGTCCGACCGAGCCTGGTACCCGTGGACGTTGGTGCGGTCATGTATTCCTTCGCTGGCGGGCTCGGCTTCGCCTTACCGTCCCACCTGGGATAGGCATTCCCGGGCGAGGATAGTATCTTTTCTGAAATAGGAGAATATCCATTCTCGCATGAAGGGGCCGCGCGGTGACGACGAAACTCGACTACGGGATCATTGACTGCGACACGCACTGCTACGAGACCCGCGATGCGTTTACCCGGTACCTTCCCAAGGAATTTCAGGATCGGGCGATCACCACGGTGCGCGGAGCGGACGGGGTTGAAGTCATCCTCGCCGGCCGTCGCGTCGCGACGTTCAACAGCGAGGGCGGGCTGGGGCTTGACGTCGCGTACCGGCCGGGGTCGCTGAAAGAGATGCTCAGGCAGATGGGGTCGGGCGACCCCGACGAATCGTACGAGCCGCAGCCCATGCAGCCCGAGTACATCGAGCGTTCGGCGCGCCTCGCGGTGATGGAGAAACAGGGCGTCGAGCGGATGGTCATCTATCCGAGCGGAATGGCTCTCGCCGCGGAGCACTATGTCGATGACACCGCGGCCCTGTACGCGAACCTGCGGTCGTTTAACCGGTGGTTCGACGAGGAATGGGGCTTCAACCGTGACGATCGCATCTACGCCACTGGCCTGCTTTCGCTTCGCGACCTGGATTCAGCCGTCGCCGAGACAGAAGCGCTCATCGCGCAGGGCGCGAGATTCGTCCTGCTGCCCACCGGGCCGGCCTACGGCCGATCCCCGGGTGACCCGTACTTCGATCCGATCTACGCCCGCCTTCAGGAGGCCGGCTGCGTGCTGGTGTTCCACATCATGCCCTTCTGGTATTTCGACGCGATCTCACCCGCGTGGGGGCACAATGCGGATCCCGCATCGTGGCACATGTCAGCCTGGCAGTGGATGAACATCTATGGCCAGCGGCCGATCGAAGACACGCTTTCGGCGCTGATATTCGACAACCTGTTCGGCCGGTTCCCAGGACTGAAAGTCCTTGTCGCCGAACATGGTGCCGAATGGGTGCCCTTCTTCACCAAGCACATGGACAAGAGTCGGGGCATGGGCCGAAACGGTCCGTGGATCGGCGGGAAACTCACCGAACGGCCGTCGGCGATCTTCCGGGAACACGTTCGTGTGGTGCCGTACCCCGAGGACGACATCCCGGCGATCGTGGCAGGCCTCGGCTACGACGATTGCCTGGTGATGGGTTCGGACTATCCGCACGCCGAGGGCCTGGCCGAGCCCGCCGACTTCGTCAAACTCCTCGACCCCCTCGACGATGCGGCCAAGAAGAGGATCATGCGCGACAACGCCGATCAACTGTTGAGCCGGAGCTAGGCGCGTATGGCTGACGAGGACTCGGCGGACGTCGACCTCGACCTGCTGCGCACCGCGGCGCGCGAATTCTTGTCCGGTCGTGGCGCACAGGACTCCGTCAAAGAGCTTGCGGCGATGGACTGGACCGGTCTGCTCGTCGACGAGGACCTCGGCGGCAGCGGCTGGCGTCCCGTGGAGTCGACGGTCATCGCCGAGGAACTCGGTCGCGCGCAGAACACCGCGCAATGGCTTGGCAGCGTCGCCGCCGCGGCCGCGTTGAGTTCGGCACCGCCGGAGATTCGCGACAAGTGGCTGCCGGCGATGCTCGACGGAACCGGCACAGCCGCGTGCGCCCTGGCCGGCGACGTAGTCCGGATCACCGGCGCGGATACGGTCGACATCATTGTGGCACTGGGCGACAAGGGAATTGAACTCTTCGAAGCAGTAGGCTCACTGCCGCGAGAGCTCGATGACGAACTGCTGGACGTCAGTCGCCCGGTATGGCGCGTCGATCTCTCCGGTGCGCAGGGCGTGTCGATCGGCGAGGCCGAACGAGCGAATCAATTGCTCGCGTTGGCGAGAGTACTGCTCAGCGCAGACTCGCTCGGTGCCCTGTCGGCTACGTTCGACCGGTTGGTGGCCTACCTGAAGGAGCGCATCGCCTTCGGGGCGCCGATCGCGAGTTTCCAAGCCGTACAACACCGATTGGTGGATCTGTTGGTCCTCGAAGCCAAGGCCCGCGCGATTGTCATGAAGGCGGCGCGCGCGCTGGCCGCCGATGCCGACGACGCCCCGACGCTGTCAGCGGTGGCGCACGCGTTCGTCGCCGCCAAGGCCGCCGCCGCAGTGGACGAGTGCATGCAACTGTCCGGCGGTATCGGGTTCACCTGGGAGTATCCGCTGCATCGCGAAATGCGCCGGGTATTCACCAACGCCTATCTGCTCGGCACGGCGCGCTCCAGCCGTGGGCTTATCGCGGACAAGGCCGGCTGGTGAGCGCCCCGGGAACCCGGCCCACGGAGGCCGAACTAACCGAATTCCGCGACCGTGTGCGGGCACACATCGCTGAACACGCGCCGTCGTTCGGCGCCAGGGAAGGCCATCGGGCACCGGAGACCCCCGAACAGGAAGCCCAGTTGCGCAGCTGGTTCGCGTCGCTGTTCGACGCGGGTTTCGTCGGCGCCGACTGGCCCGTGGAGTTCGGCGGCCGCGCCGACCACCATCCGCTGCATGATCGCATCGTCTCCGAGGAGATTCTGCGGGCCCGCGCACCGCGACCCGTCGACCAGGTCAACCTTGCGGCCCATGTGCTGTTGCATTTCGGATCCGACGAACAGAAGTCCGCGCTGCTGCCTCCGATCAGAAGCAGTGAGCACGTCTGGTGCCAGCTGCTCAGCGAGCCCGATGCGGGTAGCGATATCGCCGCGGTCCGCAGCAGGGGAGTGCAGCAACCCGACGGGTCCTGGGTTCTTGACGGACAGAAGACGTGGATCACCGACGGGCATTGGGCCGATATGGGTTTGGCGCTGATCCGCACTGATCCGTCGTCGTCGCGCCACCACGGACTCTCGGTGTTCGTCGTGCCGTTGGCCGCACCTGGTGTTGAGGTGCGTCCCATTCGCACGATCAACGAGGCGATCGAGGTCAACGAGGTTTTCCTCGACGGAGTGACTGTCGCGGGGAACAGCTTGATCGGCGAGGCGGGCCAGGGATGGTCGATCATCATGGCCGGTCTCGATTTCGAGCGTTTCGGGATCGGCGGCAACGTCATCCTGTTGGAGTTGCTCAGCGATGACCTGGTCACGGTCGCTCGCCACGGTCTCATCGGCGGTGTGCCCGCGATTCAACATGAGGACATCCGCCAGAAGGTCGCCGAGTTCGCCGTCGAGGTGGAGGTCGCCAAGGCCTTCATCGACGACCACGTGGAGCGCATGGTCGCCGCCGCGGACCGCGTCGGCGACGGTTCGATCGCCAAGCTCAGCTTCGCCGAGACCTATCACCGCATATCGGCCTACGGCGCCGAACTGGCCGCGATGGTCTGCACCGTTGCCGCCGACCCAACTGTGGAGCTGGCCAAACAGCGTTTGAAAGAATGCTGGCTGTGGTCACGTGCCTACACCGTGTCCGGCGGGAGCAACGAAATGATGCGTAACATCCTCGCAAAACGTCGACTGTTGCTTCCTTCCCGCTGATGGCGCACACCTTCTGGAGCCTGGTCGACACGACTGCGCGGACGCACCCCGACCGCGTCGTACTCGTTGACGACTTCGGTCGCAGCCTGACCAGCGCCCAGTTGCGTGATGCTGCCGAGAGAACCGCCGCCGCGCTGGCCGAACGCGGGGTCGTCGAAGGCTCCGTGGTGTCGTGGCAACTGCCGACCACCCTGGAGACGATGGTCGTGATGGCGGCGCTGACCCGTCTCGGTGCTCTACAGAACCCCGTGTTGCCGATTTGGCGTGAGAGCGAAGTCCGTTTTGTGACAGCACAACTCGGCACAGAGGTGATCATCGTGCCCGGTGTGTGGCGCGGGTTCGACCATGCCGCACTGGCCAAAGAGCTGGCGAAGGACAATCCGATGACGGTCGTGGTGGTCGACCACGACGCTCCGATCACCACGGGACTGCGCTTGCCTTCCGGTGATCCCGCAATCCTGCCGCCGCCGCCGACGTCGGCCGAAGATGCGCGGTGGGTCTACTACTCGTCGGGGACGACCGCGGCGCCGAAAGGTATCCGGCACTGCGACCGCTCGGTGATCGCGGGGTCGGCCGGGGTGGTGGGGATGTTCGGCGCCTCCAGCGACGACGTCAATCCGATCGCGTTCCCGGTGTCGCATATCGGCGGTGCGGCGATGTTGGCGGCAAGCCTGCTCACCGGTATGCGGATGGTGCTGTTCGACGTATTCGATCCGGTCGCCACACCGAAGGCGGTCGCCGCGCACCGGCCGACAATGCTGGGATCTGCGACCCCCTTCTTCGTCGCTTACATGGCCGCGCAGCGCGCACACGGCGCAGAACCGCTCTTTCCGGATCTGCGCGGGTGCGTGGGTGGCGGCGCACCCATCACACCCGAACTGGGACGGCAAGTGCGCGAAACGCTTTCGGTGGCCGGTATCGCGAACTCGTGGGGCCTCACCGAGTTTCCCGTAGTGACGTCACCCCCACCGGATGGCGACCCGGAGGTCCTTGACCACACCGTCGGACGGCCCGTACCCGGCGTCTCCGTGCGCGTCGTCGATGACAACGGGCGGGAAGTACCGACCGGCGAGGAAGGCGAACTCCGTCTCAAGGGCCCGCAGTGTTTCCTCGGCTACGTCGACGAGTCGCTGAACGCCGACGCGTTCGACGCCGAGGGTTGGTTCCGCAGTGGGGACCGGGGCCGGATCGACGCGGACGGCAACGTCGCCATCACCGGACGGATCAAGGACGCCATCATCCGCAACGCGGAGAACATCTCGGCACTCGAGATCGAGGGTGTGTTGGCGACCCATCCCGGGGTGGCCGACGTTGCGGTCATCGGCGTGCCCGACCCTCGCACGGGGGAGCGAGTGTGTGCCGTCGTGGTCGCCGCACCGGGGGCGGAGGTGACGCTGAGTGCGCTGGCGGATCATTGCCAGTCGCTGGGTTTGAGCAAGCACAAGTCGCCCGAACGCCTCGAAATCGTGGCCGAACTGCCCCGCAACCTGACTGGCAAGGTGCTCAAGAACAAGCTTCGAGAACAGTTTGGCTGCTGATTCCGGCGATTTCACCCAGCAAAGGTTCTGCAGCAGAGCGGATTTCGTCGATGGTCATGGTTCGGAGGGGGTGAATCCCAAGAATCAGACGCACGCGTCCGGAATCGTCCAGAACAGGCGCCGAGATCGTGGCCACCGGGTGAGCGCCGAGCGAGTTGTCGTCCGACAAGGGGTTGGCCGAAATGAACTCGACACGCAGTTGGTCGACCACTGCGCGCAAATTCTGCGGAACGGTTTCCCCTGTCAACGTTCCGAGTGCATGGGCTGCCTGGGCCAGCGCCGGGGTCATCCAGTCGACGTCATAGCCGCGCGCTCGGGTCTCTGCCAGCACCCCGTGCAGGCGCTCAACCAGTTGTGCGTCGCCCGCTGCGCCACGCCGCACCCACGACTCCTGCTCGTCAGGCGTATCCCATGCGGCACAGGCGATTCCAAACGGAGGCGCATACGGGATACGTTCTCGGGGGAGATTGCGTCCGGCGGAACCATCGGGGTTCGCAAAAGCGGTGATGACCAACTCGTCTCCGTTGCGTTCGACCACCGAAGCCGGCATACCGGTGGATTTGACGAGACGATCGATGGCATCGCGCGCCGTGGCAGCCAGTGGCCGGGTCGTCGCGAGACGATGCGCGATGACGGCTAGTGCCGGGCCAAGCGCAAATTCTTTCGAGGTCGGGTCTCGGCTGACCCAACCGCGTGCCGTGAGCGTCTTGAGGATGGCGTGTGCGGTTGCTTGCGACAGGTTGAGCTCGCGTGCCACGTCTGAGAAGCGCAGCGGGCGATCGCGCGACTCGCTGAGCAACTCGATGACGTCGAGTACGCGCTCGGTCGGCGCCGAATTCGCTCCACGCAACCTTGACTCCTTCTCGTCGGCATCCTACGGTCATTCTCAATAATTAGAGAATAGTTCTCGAATAATAGAGAAATCGTCGCGAGGATGTGAGCGCGTGCGCGCAGTCGTGTTGCGAGACGGACAACTCTCGGTCCGTGAGACCGCGGATCCCGTTCCCGGCCCGAACGATCTCCTTCTGAAAACGTTGAGCACCGCGATCTGCGCGTCGGACGTCCACTTCATGGACCATCCCGAACTCGCGATAGACGATCCGACCGGACGGTCCCTTTACGACCCTGACCGCGACATCGTCATGGGCCACGAGTTCGTGGGCGAAGTCATCGGCCACGGTCCCGGATGTAGCGATGCCTTTCCGATCGGAAGTCGGGTGACGTCGATGCCGGTCCGCTTGGTAGCCGGCGGAGCCGGCGGACTCCGGATCATCGGCCAACACCCCGAGGCGCAGGGCAGCTTCGGCGAGTTGCTCGTCGTGCCGGAGGCAACTGCTCGAGTCATCGAGGGGTCGGTGTCCAGCGACGCGATCGCGGTTGTGGACGCGTTCGCGGTCGGTGAGTACTACGTTCGTGTCGCCGAACTCAAACCCGGTGAGATTCCGATCGTCGTCGGTGCCGGCGCGATCGGGCTGTCCGCGGTCGCGGCCTTATCGGCCCGCGGTATCGAGCCCATCATCGTCTCCGACTTCAAAGCGGAGCGCCGCGAACTTGCGAAGTCGGGATTCGGCGCCCATGTACTGCACGATCCTGCCGAAGGGTCTTTGTTCGATGCCTTCCGCGAAACCCGTCTTGAACACAAGCTTTCCGGAACGGCGGTGGTATTCGAGTGTGTCGGAGCACCGGGACTCATCAACTCGATCGTCAAAGAGGCGGATTTCTACACTCGCATCTACTGCGCCGGCGGCTGGTACACCGGTGACACGCTGGACATCACAGAGGCGACCCGCCAAGGTTTGACATTGAGGTTCGGCGGCGGGCCGATGCCGGAGGACTGGTACGGCGTACTCGACGCGGTGGTCACGGGGCGCCTCGACCCGATGCCCAGTGTCGGCAGGATCATCGGCCTCGAGGAGGTGCCCGATGCACTCGACGATGCTCGCCGCTCTGACGGGCCGCCACGCATTGTCGTGCACCCGAATGGAGATGTCGTGTGAGTGACCGCGACGACCTCATCGAGCTGACGGTCCGCTATGCGACCGCTATCGATACGGAGCAGTACTCGCTGCTGACCCAGGTCTTCACCGACGACGCGCAGGTGGACTACGGCGAGGTCGGTCAGTGGACGGGCGGCGCCGCGGTCGCCGAGTTCATGGAGGCGGCGCATGTCATGGCGGCCCACACCATGCATCGCATGTCCAATCAGGCCGTCGACATCGACGGCGACACTGCCACGATTCGTACGTACGTCGACGCGCTGATCCTGTTAGAGGACGGATCGGGCGCGAATCCTGTCGGCTACTACGACGACCACGCGGTGCGAACCACCGACGGCTGGCGAATTGCACGTCGCTCCTACACCTCCGTTCGCCTGGCGGCGGTCCCGGCACCATGACCGCCATCGCTGAGAAGTATGGACCGTGGGCGCTGTTGGTCGGCGCATCCGACGGTGTCGGCGCTCTGTTCGCCGAGCGCCTCGCGAGCGAGGGTGTGAATGTCACGCTCGTAGCTCGCCGTCAGCATTTGCTCGACGAGGTCGCTCAGGGTATTCGCGAGCGCACCAATGTCGAGACGCGGACAGTCGCAGTCGACCTCATTGACCCTGATGCTTCGCACAGAGTCATCGAGGCGACCGATGACCTCGAGATAGGCATGCTCGTTTACTGCGCTGGCGGTGATCCGAATTACCAGCCTTTCCTTGCCAATCCGGTGTCCGCAGCCGAAGACCTACTGCGCCGCAATTGTTTGGTATTGATGCGGTTGTGTCACCACTTCGCAGGCCAGATGGTCGAGCGGGGAAGGGGTGGCATCGTGAACTTCACGTCGGGGGCCGCACTGGCCGGTGGCCGAAACATGGTGGCTTACGGGGGAACCAAAGCCTTCGACATGGTGTTCACCGAGGGTTTGTGGGCGGAGCTGCACGACAAGGGTGTCGATGTGCTTGGACTGGTCCTCGGCATGACAGATACCCCGGCGTTGCGAAAGTTGGAGTTCGAGCGCGGGCGCCTGGCGTCGGTCGACAAGGTCCCCGCGGGCGCGGTCACGGCCGCAAGCGTCGTCGACGAGGCGTTCGCCAACCTCGGTAACGGACCGACGATCGCCACCGGCGATGACGTCCGGATGGCCTTCGAACTCTTCAAGTCCATGTCTCGCAACGAGGTTGTCCGCCTGATCATGCAGATGTCCACCGAAGTCATGGGTACCGACGACCGCCCGGGGAGTTAAACACGAGATGTTCACCCTTCGCTTCGACATGCGTGCGCCCTCGATCGGTGCACCCCCAACCGAGCTGTACGCGGCAGCGAGCGAGATGGCGGCGTGGGCGGAGACCCGCGGGTGCGTCGCCGTCGTTTTGTGTGAGCATCACTGCGCGGACGATGGGTACCTCCCGTCGCCGCTGATGCTCGGTGCGGCGATCGCCGCGCGTACTGAGCAGTTGATGCTGAACCTGGTGATCCTCCTTCCGTTCTACGACGTCGCGCGCCTGGCAGAGGACATGTCAGTTCTGGATCACATCAGTGCTGGGCGGGCGACCTATGTGTTCGGGATCGGTTACCGCAAGGAGGAATACGACCACTTCGGCTTGTCAGTCTCCGATCGCGGGCGGCTGGCAGACGAGAAACTCGGGCTTCTTCGGCGCCTGCTCGCGGGAGAGGAGGTCGTACACGCCGGTCGGCGGATGAGGGTGACCCCGCAGCCCCGAACCCCCGAAGGTCCCATGATGAGTTGGGGCGGTGCCAGCCTCGCGGCGGCCCGACGTGCGGGGCGAAACGGGTTGGGGCTGCTCGCCAACGGCAGCGTGCCGGGTATGCAGGAAGCCTACGAAACTGCGTGCCGGGAGAATGGTTTCGAGCCTGGGTTCATGCTGATACCCGAGCGTGATGCTGCGACCAACTGTTTCGTCGCCGAGGATGTTGACGCCGCGTGGGACGAGATCGGCAAGTATTTGTTGCACGATGCGATGGCGTACTCGGAGTGGAATCCCGACAACACCGTCTCCGCCAACATCACCACCGCCAAGACCATCGACGAGTTGCGGTACAACTCGTCGTCTCACGTGATCCTGTCGGTGGACGAAGCACGCAAACGCGTCGCCGCAGGCGAGGTGTTCAACCTCAATCCGTTGTGCGGGGGGATACCCCCGGCAATTGCCTGGCCGTATTTGAAGAGATTCGCTGAACTGGGCTAGCCAGGGGGAGACATGAGCAGCGACCGCGTGGCCTTGAACAAAGAGATCGCTTTCCAAAAGTGGGAAGGCTATGCGAAACCGATCGACCGTGGCCGCCACGTGAACTTCGGTGAGAAGTTCGTCTTTGCCCCCGATTACGTGATGATGAGTCCCCATTTCAACGATGGCACCCCACAATCGGCGGCCGAGATGTTCTCGGACGAGGTCGCGGCGGCCATGGCCGAGTACGCGCCTGACGGCGACATGCTCACGGCGGAATGGCGCATGTGGTGGAAGCACATGCCGGATTATCGCCTTGTCAGCCCGTTCGAATGTGTTGCCGGGGAATGGGGTTTCTCGTCCTGCGACACCTACGCGGGGACACTCCCCGACGGGTCAGTGTTGGAATTGCGCGAGTGGGATTACATCTGGATCAACGAGGCAGGCGAGGTCACCCGTTGGGACTGGTTCGTCGACCCTGACAAGTGGGAGCAGTTGCTTGCCCTCGTCGGGCTCGAGCCGAAGGGATTGACGAGCCAGCAGTACACGGTCAACTTCTTGCGCGAGGGTGGTTCCCGCAACTGAGCGCGCCCATCTGGGCAGCCCGTAATTGCGCGGGTATCCGGACATTCGCCACATCGACTGGTCAACTTTACATATCATGTAGCGGTGTTCTATGCCTGCGTGTTCAAGGGGCGCTGTGCGCTTCTTGATAGCGTCCCGGGGAGTGGTGGACTTCGGATCTGGCGTGGTTCACGCGTTGCGATCAACGAGTCATGTTGAACGCTAGGTGATTTGGTGTTGTTTGACAAGTGCTGCCGCGGCGTGTTTTGTCTCGATGACGGCGCGTAGTTCGTCCATGGAGACATCGGAAAGATAGCGGCGGGTGACCTGCCACTCGTCGTGGGCTTCGATGACTACCGCGGTGGCCAGGCGCAGGAACGCTGCGGGGTTGGGGAAGATCTCCACGACATCAGCGCGGCGCTTGATCTCCTTGTTGAGCCGTTCGATGGGGTTGTTCGACCAGATCTTCTGCCAGTGCGCCCGCGGGAACGCGGTGAACGCCAGCACGTCGGTCTTGGCCTCGCCGAGCATGGCCGCGACTTTCGGGAAGCTAGGGGCCAGGGTGTCGGCGACGCGGTCCCACTGGGCGGCGACCTCGGCGGGGTCGGTGTGGGCGAAGATCGTCTTGACCGCCGCAGTCACCGCCGGCGCGTGTTTGGCGGCGACCGCGGTGTGCAGGTTACGCATGAAATGTACCCGGCACCGCTGCCACGATGAACCGGTGAACTGCTGCGCCACCGCGGCTTTGAGCCCGGCATGGGCGTCGGAGATCACCAGATGCACCCCAGTCAGGCCGCGGGCTTTCAGCGACGCCAGAAACTCTCGCCAGAACTCGAAGGACTCACTGTCACCGACCGCAGTGCCCAGCACTTCACGGGTGCCCTCGAGGGAGACCCCGGTAGCCACCACCAGGGCCTGAGAGACGACGTGCGCCCCGATACGCACCTTGCAGAACGTCGCGTCGCAGAACACGTACGGGAACTGCGTGTGGGTCAAGCTGCGGGTCCGAAACGCCTCGATCTCCTTATCCAGGCCCGCGCAGATCCGTGAGACCTCCGACTTGGAGACCCCCGCCGCGACGCCCATCGCCGCGACCAGGTCATCGACACTGCGGGTCGACACGCCGTGCACGTAGGCCTCCATGATCACCGCGTGTAACGCCTTGTCGATACGGCGGCGCCGCTCCAACAGCGACGGGAAGAACGACCCAGCCCGCAGCTTGGGGATCTGCACCTCAATATCGCCTGAGGTGGTCGACACTGTCTTCGGGCGGTGCCCGTTGCGGTGCACCGTGCGTTCGTCACTGCGCTGATAGCGGCCCGCGCCGATCGTGGCGGTGGCCTCGGCCTCGATGAGCTGCTGCAGGCCGGCGCGGATCAATTCGGCAAACACTGCGCTCGCATCAGCGGACTTGAGCGCGTCGAGCTGGGCAAGCAGGGCAGAATGATCCTGGGTCATCGCGTCGTGTGTCTTCCTGTTGAGTCACTTGGTAGGTAACTCACTGACCACTACGCGATGGCCCACCCCAACACCGGCAACGACACACCCAGCACCATCGGCCTCAGCTCCCGAAACCCCACCACACCAGGGGACTTACCCCGCTTCTTGGTCGGTATGGCACAAGGTGACGCGAACGTTGTTCGGACATGCTGACTTTGGGGCAGACGCAAGGGGCAGAGGAGAGCCATGAGTAACGGACATCATGGGGTGTGGGGCACGCGCCATCGAGTCGTAGTGCCATGAGTGAACGACAGCAGGGGGATATAGCCGCCAAGAATGATTATGAGGCCGTCGCGCTGCGATTCGCCGCCGCAATGGGGGCTGACCCGAAAGCGATGTACGACCTGCTTGCCGATGACTTTGTCCGCCTCGGTGAGGAGACCCTGTGGCAACCGTTGGGCAAAGCGAACTACGTGGCCATGTCGGACAATTTCCTCAGCGCATTCCCTGACGTGTCGTGGCAGGTCGTCGAGGTACTTTCAGACGGGGACCGGGTCGTGTTGCAGGTCGTGGAGACCGGCACATTCTCGCGACCCTGGGTGATCGGGAATGTGGAGATTGCTCCGAATGACCGGCCGTACAGCATCCGGGGCGCAGTGTTCATGACTATCGCAGAAGGGCAGATCCACACCTACACGTACATTCACGACGCATCTTTCACGAGTACGTACGCCGATGTACTCACCGACGACTTCGCCCTCGCTTATTACGAGTTCTTGATCGCCCCATATGCGCCGCTGGACTGATCACAAGCAACCTTCGTAGGCGGTCGCGCCGTGGCTGACCACCGCACTCACATTCATCGAGCGTCAACAACTACAACCCGATCAGTTCCTTGAGGTTGCCGCCCATCACTTTTGCCGTGGTCTCGGCTGGTAAACCTTCGAGCTCTCTGACGAAGTCCACTGGATCCGCCAAACCCTCCGGATGCGGGTAATCCGAACCGAACATCACCCGGTCCGCGCCGAGGAGATCGACGAGCTGGGACATGTCCTCTTCGTGGAAGGGGTTGATCCATACATGCCTGCGGAAGACGTCGGCAGGATGCTCACTGAAGTCATACGGT
This sequence comes from Mycolicibacterium moriokaense, assembly GCF_010726085.1. NCBI lineage: Bacteria > Bacillati > Actinomycetota > Actinomycetes > Mycobacteriales > Mycobacteriaceae > Mycobacterium > Mycolicibacterium moriokaense. The sequence goes on along the minus strand of NZ_AP022560.1, from coordinate 4,698,885 downwards.
CGCTTGCGGTACACGCGGTCGAACACGTCCAAGAGCCGGTTCGCCCACGATCCGCCGTTCTCGATCACTCCGATGCGCAGCCCGGGGAACCGCTCGAATACCCCGTGCGCGATGAAGGCCGCAAGGGTATCGAAGATGTTGCGGCTCTCCTCGTAGATGAAGCCTCGCAGCTTGCTCAACGCGAAACCGTTGAATTCGGCGGCGTCCTCCCAGTCGTCGACATAGCGCTCATAACCGGAATCCGAGTTGTGCATCTGGACCGAAATTCCCGATGACTCCACCAGCCGCCAGAAGTCGTCGAACTCCGGCAGCGCCGCCGAGCGCGACGTTCCGTCTTCGCGCGGAACCGGGGCCGGTCGGATCAATACCGTCCTGGCGCCGTTCTCCAAGCACCATTCCAGCTCCCGGACTCCCAGCGCCGGATCGTTGAGCGAAATCGCGGGCACCGGGAAGATCCGGTTCTGGTAGTTGAATGTCCAGTCGTCGAGCAGCCAGCGGTTGAAGGCGTGCGTGATGGCGTGGGTCAGCTCGGTGTCGGACTTGGTCCGCTCCTCGAGCATGCCCGCCGTCGTCGGGAACATCACCGCACCGTCGACTCCCTGACGGTCCATCAGCGCCAAGCGCAGGTCGGGTCGACGGAACTCGTCGGGGCACCGGATCGGCTCGGCCAGCTCACGCAGCGTCTTGCCTTCGGGGTTGATGCCGCGGAAGTAGTCAGACCACGCCCCCGGGGTAGGGATCACTTCGTACGTCGGATTGGGGATGGTCTCGGTGACGACGCCCAGGATCTGCAGCTTCTTGCGTCCCTTGATGTCGACGAATTTGAGGGCTTCCGAGTACTTCTGCGGCAGGTACCGCGTATAGGCGTCGATGGTTTCGTACATGTGGTTATCGGCATCCCACACCTCGAATGCCCTCGTGTCGTCCATCTTCGCCTCCAAAGGTGAGAATGTTTATTCTCAACATAGCAAACCGTGATATCCGTCGGCAGCGGGGTCAGAGATTCATGAAATGGCCGCCGTCGACGCCGAGGGTCTGGCCGGTGATGTACCGAGCCGATGGTCCGACCAGAAACGCGATCGCCGACCCGATGTTGCGCTCGGGATCGCCGATCCATCCCAGCGGAATCCGCCTTGACAGTCGCTCCTCCATGGCCGGGTCCGCTTCGATCGCTGCCGTCATCGCCGGCGAATAGGCCAGCGGCGAAACGATATTGACGGTGATCCGATGCGGCGCCCACTCCCGCGCGAGGCTCTTGGCGAAGCCGCGCAACGCACCTTTCATGGTGGCGTAGAGCGGAAGCGTCGAGCTGCCCTCGATACCGGCGGGCGAGGTGAACACCAGGAACGTGCCACCGCGCTCCCGCAGCGCGTCAAGCGCGGAGAAGGCGCAGTGCTGGGCACCGCCGACCGACACCGCGAAATGATCGTCCCACGAGGATCTGTCCACGTCCTCGAGTCGATGTGGCCGGCTCGACCTGTTGCTCGTCGCGTTGTGCACCACGGCGTCCAGTCGGCCCGTTTCGCTCAGGGCCGCTCCGACCGCCGCAGCCACCTGCCGGGGTGCCGTCACATCACAGGGTGCCCACGTCGCACGGTGGCCTCGCGCGATGATCTCGCCGGCAACGCCACTGTCGGAGCGGGATGCGACGACGACGTGTGCGCCCTCGGCGGCAAGCGCCAATGCGATCCCACGTCCCACACCGGCGCCCGAACCCGTCACCAGCACTGTGTGACCGTCGAGGCTCACGGCAGCATCACCTGGCCTCCGTCGACGATCACGGTCTCGCCGTTCAGGTGCCGAAGGTCGTCGCGGAGCAAGAACTTCGCCGTCTCGACAACCGACCGAATCAGACCGTCGTCATCAGCCACCGCGGCAGCGAGTAGGTGCGAGGCATCGACATCGTATGCGAACAGATGCGACGGCGCCGCGACGATGTTCACGCCGACACCCTGCGATCCCCATTGACGCGCAGCGGATTTCGCCATCGCTCTGATGCCCTCGACCGCAGTCGTATAGGCCACTGCCCCGGTTGCACCCGCCATCCCGATGGTCGGCACGACCAGCACGATCCGGCGGTCCCCGGTGCGGTATGCGGCCTGCATTGCGACAAGCGTCTGCCACATCGTCTCGTCGGCGTCATCGGAAGAGAAGGCGATCACGCCGACGTCACCGATGTCGCCGAGTGCCCTCGTCAGCGCCTGGGAGGGATCCAGGACGATCGTGCTCACACGTCGGCCAGCGCTGCCAGTTCGCGTTTGACGACCTTGCCGACGTCATTGCGCGGCAGTCGGTCGACAAACACAATTCGGGCGGGTACGCGGTACGGCGTCAATCGCTCTCGACACCACGAAACGAGGTCGTCCTCCGACACGCAATCGTCGCCCCGCACCACGAACGCCCAGGGAACCTCGCCAAGCCGGTCGTCGGGGACACCGACGACCGCCGCTTCGCGCACTCCCTCGGCGGCGACGAGGACGTCCTCGACGGTGCCGGGAAAAACTTTGAGTCCGCCGCGGTTGATCATGTCGGACACCCGGCCGTCGAGCCAGAGGAAACCGTCGTCGTCGAACCAGCCGAGATCGCCGGTGTGGAACCATCCGTCGTCGGTCAGCCTGTCGAGAAACGCCGGGTCGATCCTGCGCGCAGCGGTGGTGGGGGTGCGCACCATCACCTCGTCGTCGACGATCGTGACGTCGATGCCCGGCAGCGGGCGTCCGACCGAGCCAAGCTTGGTCTCGCCCCATTCGCGTGCGTCGGCAGCCGACCACCCGACCACCTCACCGCCGAGTTCAGTCTGGCCATACGAGTTGAGCACGATCACGCCGAATTTGTCGCGGAACCGGCCAGCCTGTACGGGGGACAGGGGTGCGGTGATCGAGCGCACGATCTTCAGCGGCGACAGGTCGGTCACCGCATCGTCGTGCAGCACCATCGTCAGCGCCGCCGGCGGTAACACCGTGGAGCGCAACTGATGCCGCTTGACCAGCGCGGCGAAATCGGCCGGGGCGAACTTGTCCATCAGCACGACACCCGAGCCTGCACGGAACGCGAACAGCACCTGATAGATACCCGCCCACAGCGACAGTGATAGCGGCACCAGATTGGGCATCGGTGCCCGGTCCGACCCGGCGGCACCACTTTTGGCCCCGCGTAGCTTTGCCAGCAGCCGGTCGATCAGGTCGAGCACCGTCGAATGACGCAGCGGGACCGGTTTCGGCGGCCCCGTGGTGCCCGACGTGAACTGCAGCAGTGCAACATCGTCGTCGTAGTGCCGTGCATCGCTGCGCGGTGTCGAGACCGAACTCAGTGACCACGCCAACTCCGCTCCGGTCACGACCGTCACGTTCGCCGTGGCGAAGCGGTCCGCGAGATCGGGTGTCGTGACGACGGCGACGGGCCGCAGTGTCTCGAGTTGGGTGACCAGTTCGGCGTCGGCGGTCCTCGGGTTCAGCGGCGTGTACACACCACCGGCGCGCCACGTCCCGAACAATGCGGCGATCGTGGTGGCGTCGTTGGGCAGCATCGCGGCGACGACCGCGCCGGTGGCGACACCGGTGTCCCGCAGCTTATCGCCGAGCTGCTCGGCACTCGAGACGAGTTCGTCCCGGGAGACGTCGCCACCGAGCGTGTGCACCGCGACATCTGGCAGGCCGTCGAGCAACTGCGCAAGGCTCACGAGTCGGCCTCCAGCGGGGCCCAGTTCGGCGTCCTCTTATCCGCGAACGCCAGCGGTCCCTCGTTCTGGTCGGGATGTCCCCACATCGACGTCAGGTGCTTGGCGCCCTCGCGGCAGGCGTCCGTCAGCCCCAGTTCGAGTGCGCCCCACAGCGCCCGCTTGGTGGCGCGCATCGCGGCCGGAGAGTTCTTGGCGATCTTCTCGGCCAACGCCTGCGCGACATCGCGAAGATTCTCGGGCGGATCGACCACCTCGCTGATCATGCCGAGTTCGTAAGCGCGCTGCGCCGTGAGCCGTTCGTGGCTTCCGACAAGCGCCATCCGCAGAATGGCCTCGGCGGGCACCTTGCGCATCAGCGCAATGGTCTCCAGGGCGCTCACCTGACCGATCGACACGTGGGGATCGACGAACGTCGCGTCCGAAGCGGCGATGACGATGTCGGCGTCGGCCACCCAGTGCAGTCCACCGCCGGCGCATACGCCGTTGACCGCCGTGATGATCGGTTTACCGACATTGCAGTGCCAACCGGTCAGTCCAAGGTCCAGGCTGGTCATCGTCTCCTGGAACTGCTGCACCGCGTCGCCGTCGAGATCCTCGACGTCGGCACCGACCTGAAAGGCCCTGCCGTTGCCTGTGTGCACGATGACGCGCACATCGGGGTCGGCGTCCAATTCCGCCCAGGCCCTGCGGAACTCGTCGCGCATCACCACGTCGTAGGCGTTCAGCCGATCGGGGCGGTTGTTGATGAGCCAGCCGACCGGGCCTCGCCGCTCGATGATTAGCCGTTCGTAGGTCATTGCGCCTCCACAGTCGCCAACGGTTGCCACCGGGGCGCTCGTTTCTCCAGCCAGGCGCGCGCGCCTTCCTCCTGGTCCGGGTGTCCGGCGAGTCGGTCGATCGCGATCGCGGCCTCTTTGCGTGCCTGGCTGAGCCCCACCTCCAACGACCGCCACAGCGCCTTCTTGGTGGCCCGCATCGCCGTCGGCGAGTTGGCGGCGATCGCTTCGGCCAGGGTCTGGGCCGTCGACAGGAGTGCATCGCCGGCGACCACGTCGGACACGATGCCCAACTGGTAGGCGCGCTGCGCCGAGATGCGTTCGCCCTTGCCGCTCAGCGTCATCCGCAGGATCGCCTCCATCGGCGATTTGCGAAGTAGCGTGATGGCCTCGTATGCGACGGCTTGGCCCACCGACACGTGGGGATCGACGAACGTGGCCTCTGCGGCGGCGATCACGATGTCGGCGTCGGCGACCAGATGCAAGCCGCCGCCAGCACATACACCGTTGACGGCCGCGATCACCGGCTTCCACACGCCGCAGTGCCACGACGAGATCTTCAGTTCGGCGTCTCGCGTCCGCCGGGAATGCTTGCGCATCGCGTCTTTGTCACGGGCGACCTGTACGACGTCCATTCCGGTGCAGAAGGACTTCCCGTTGGCCGTGTTGACGATGACACGCACCTCGGGGTCGCGGTCGAGTTCCGCCCACGCGGATTCGAGTTCGTCGAGCATCAACGCGTCGAAGGCGTTGCCGGCATCCGGACGATTGAGGATCAGCCAACCCACCCCGTCGGACTTCTCGACGACCAGGCGTTCGTACGTGCTCACGAGCGCGGGATGTCCTTCCAGGGCTTGCCCTTCCACGGGTCGGGTTCCTTGGGCAGTCCGAGTACCCGTTCACCGAGAATGTTCTTGTTGATGTCGGTGGTGCCGCCCTCGGTGGCGTTGGCGAGGCTGCGCATCATGCCGTGCACATCGCGGGGCAGCGCGTCCGGGTCGTCGGTCGCAGGCCATGCCACCGCGTCGGTGCCGAGCAGATCGACCATCAGGTCCTGGATCTGCTGGTTGAGCGTCGCCTGGTGCACCTTGCCGATCGAGGAGGCGGCGCCGGGAGACTGGCCGGCCGAAAGAGCCGCGCGCACGCGGGCATTGGTCCATCCACGGATCTGTTCCTGGGCCCACAGACGCATCACCTTGTTGCGGACGACGGGATCATCCCACCGACCCGTTTCCTGCGCCAACGTGATCAACCGATCGGCACTGGAGCCGCCGAGCCGTCCCATCCCGCCGGAACCCGAGCCCGACACCATCTGCCGCTCGCTGGACAGTGTCGATGCGCTGACACGCCAACCATCGTTGACCTCTCCCACGCGGTGTGCGTCGGGTACTCGCGCGCCGTCCAGGAACACCTCATTGAATTCGGATTCTCCGGTGATCTGGCGCAGCGGCCTGACCTCGACACCCGGCTGATGCATGTCGAGCAGGAAGTAGGTGATGCCTTTGTGTTTCGGCGCATCGGGATCGGTGCGCGCCAGCAGGATCGCCAAGTCGGCCTCATCGGCCCACGTGGTCCACACCTTTTGGCCGGTGATCACCCAGCCGTCACCGTCACGGACGGCGCGCGTGGCCAGCGACGCGAGATCGGATCCCGCCCCGGGCTCGCTGAACAGTTGGCACCATTTCTCCTCGTTGCGCACGATCGGAGGAAGAAATCGTCGCCGCTGCTCCTCCGTTCCGTGACTGAACAGGGCCGCCGCAGCGTTGTTCAGCCCCAACGGATTCAGCCTTCTCAGCCTGAGCGGTCCGAGTACCTTCTCTATGGCGCGGGCGATCTCGTTGGTCACACCGAGGCCCCCGTGCTCAGGCTCCCACGTCGGCACCACCAGCCCGGAGTCTGCGAACGTCGGATACCACGACACGTAGGCGTCATGGCTACGCACCGCCCGAAGCGCGTCGGACCCATCGGCCGCAGCCGACCGCCACTCCGCAGGCACCTCTGCCTCGACCCACTGCTGCACCGTGGCGACGGCATCGTCGACGCTGGTGGTTGCGGAGATCGGGAGACGGGACATGGGTGTCAGCGACCCTGGTACTTCGCGTCGCGCTTTTCGCGGAATGCCGCCAGACCTTCGCGGAAGTCCTCGCTGCGGCTTGACAATTCGAGCGCCATCGCCTCGTTCTGCAGATGCCGGTCGAGATCCAGACCGTTGCCGCTCTGCAGCAACCATTTGGTGAGACCGAGCGCGACGGTTGGGGCCTCGCTGAGCTTGGTGATCAGTTCTCGTGCCACCGAGTCCAATTCGCCTTCCGGGTGAGCCCCGTGGATGATGCCCCACTCAGCGGCGGTGGCTCCGGAGATCTCCTCGCCCAGCATCAGCAGTCGTCTGGTGCGCACTAGGCCGATGACGCGGGGGAGTAGCCACGCCGCTCCGCTGTCAGGGGTGAACCCGCGCGCCATGAACGGTTCCCAGAACCGCGCGTTATCGGCGGCGACGCAAAAGTCGGACGCCAACGCGATATGGAAGCCGAGGCCGGCGGCCCATCCCCGAACGACCGTGACGATCGGAACCTGCGTTTCGAGCATCAGGGGTATGAACCTGTTGGCCTTGTTCGGCAGCCGGCGCTGGGTGCTGCCCACCCGTGGTTTGCGTTCGGAGCGCGCATTGTTGGCGATCAGATCAGACCCGGCGCAGAAGTCGGGACCCTCGGCATCGATGCGGATCACCCGCACCGATTCGTCAATTCCCGCAGCCGCGAGGTGGCCGATCATCGCGTCGAGCACGACGTCGTTGATCGCGTTGCGTCGGTCGGCGCGGTCCAGTGTGAGATGTAGCACCGGGCCCAGCTGTTCGGCGCGAAGGCCGGTCACACTGTCGTAGGTCATCGTTCGGCGAACTGGGCGGAAACGGCGGACAACAGGTCGGTCAGGTTCGTGGCGTTACCTGGTGGATCAGGAAGGCGGACGGGGCCGCGCTGCCGGCTGGGCAGCAGGATGGTGGCGTGTCCCGGTGCGGTCACCTGGCCACGGTGATTCGTCGCCGCGAGTTCGACGTCGACGGCGGGCCGGTCCCCGTCGGCGAGGTACTTACGGACCACCGTGCCACTCACGGTGTGTAGATCGCCGACGTAGTTGAATAGCCGGAATTCGCAATCGAGCTTCCACAGCCACGCGTCGTCGCCCATCCAGTTGGTGCAGAGGTGAATCAGCCACGTCTCGCGCATGCGGCCGTAGTCGAACGTCGTGGGATTGCCCGCGTTACGTGCGGCGGTCGGATCCCAGTGCACACGTTGCTGCGCATCGGGCACGCCGTGTTCGTCCGGCGTGTAGAAGCGCGGAATGCGCTGCCGGTTGCGCCATGCCAACTGCAGTGGCCGCACGCCGTACAAGCCCATCCCCATTCCGACGTGCCAGCACACCATGTCGGTGACCGTCAGGGGACCCTTGGTCAGCGTGCCAAGGTCGTCGCCCTCGTCGACGTCCTCCCACCAGCGCGGGTCGGCGCCGCGAGGACTCTCGCGCGCGTACCGTTCGTCGATCTCCGCGATCTCGTCGGGGCTCCACGTCTTCAATTCGATGGATTCGTACTTCTTCTTGCCGCGCGCCTTGCTGCGCTCCGTGCGGATCATGTTGCGGTACTGGCCGCCGAGGATGGTGCCCTCGTCGTCGCGAAACACCTGCGCCGACCATTCATGGACGGCGCGTCCAGCGAACTCGCTGGTCTTGTCGAGCGCCGCGACGAGTGCGTTGCGCCGGAACACCCGGTGGTTGGCACGTAGCGGTGCCCACCACTCGCGCGCCGAGGAGGCGTAGAAGGCGTGCACGCCGCGGAGCGGGTCGCCCTTCGTGAGGGCCCGGTCCTCGTCGGAGAGTTCGGTGACCTCGTCCTCACCGATCAACGTGTCCCCGCCGATGAGGGCGGGCGGCGCAACGGATTCGCCCCACACCGTCTTGGCCGCGTACTCGGGATCACCCCACAGCGGGTTGGCATCGCCGTAGCTCTCGGCGACGTGGCGGAACGTGTCCTCGTTGGGACGCAGGTAATGCGGCGGCTGAGGGTGCGGGACGGCGATGCCGATGGTGGCGCGAAGGCGGGCCAGTCCCTCGTCGGTGATCTGGCCCGTCTGAGGCGAGGTGTCGGTCATCCAGCGCCTCCTCGTTTCGGTTCTTTGCCGTCGTCCAACCGATAGTGGAAATTAAGATACCCGAAAAGCGGAAACGCCGTTAACACTGGGGATGAAGTGATCTGTGAAGAGGCCATCGGCATCACTCTCTTGATCGGCGAGGACGGTGTGCAACGCGTGACCATCGATCGACAGGAAATGGGAAACGCGTTGTCGCCCTTGGCTTCCGCGCGGGTTCTGAGCGAGAGCGTCAGGACGTGGGGCCGCCCCGGATCGTGAACGCGGAGCTGTCGTCGATCTGATCGATGGCCTCGGCCACGGTTTCAGCGGTCAGCGCGGTGTCCTCGATGCCCTTGGTGACGCCGATGAACACACGCGACACCTTGCCCCCACCCACCGAATAGATGTGCGCGGTGCGGTCGCAGCTCTCGTGGGCCAGGTAGACCACCACCGGCGTGACAAGTTCGGGGTCCATGGCCTTGCCGGCCTCGCCCATGATGTCCTCGGTCATGCGGGTTCTGGCGATCGGCGCGATGGCGTTGATCGCGATGCCGTTGCGCGCGCCCTCGATGGCGAGCACGTGCATCATCCCGACCAGACCCATCTTGGCCGCACCGTAGTTGGCCTGTCCGAAGTTTCCGAAAAGACCTGTACCCGATGTTGTTTGGACAATACGCCCGTAGTTCTGGTCGCGCATGACCGGCCAAACAGCGCGGGTTACGTTGAAGGTGCCCGTGAGGTGAACGGAGATGACCGCGTCGACCTGTTCGGCGGTCATGTTCTTGAACGCCGCGTCGCGGAGAATGCCCGCGTTGTTGATCAGGATGTCGACCCGTCCGAATTCGGACATGGCCTGGTCGACGATCGCCGCGCCGCCCGCCTCGGTGGCGACGGAATCGCCGTTGGCGATCGCGGTGCCGCCCGCTGCGGTGATCTCATCGACAACCTTCTGCGCCGACGAGATCGAGGCACCGCTGCCATCCACCGCGCTGCCGAGGTCGTTGACCACCACCCGTGCTCCCCGGCGGGCGAGTTCCAGGGCATGACAGCGTCCGAGTCCACCGCCCGCGCCGGTGACGATGGCCACCTGGCCGTCGAAAGTCAGCGATGAGCGTTCAGACGATGAGGGTTGGGCGTCGACCATGCGTGAGAGGATACATTTACCTCAGACGAGAACCAGCATTTGCATCGGAGGATCCATGAGTGCCCCGGCCGAGCTCCTGCGGCACGCGCGTCGGCGAGCCGAGGAATTGCGCCCCGGCTACCGCGCCGCCGGGCACTGGTCGGAACGACCGATCGACGTCGTGCGGACCGCTGCCGCGCGGCACCCATCGAGGCAGGCCTTGTGCAGCAGGGACACTCAACTCACCTACTCCGAGCTCGACGAGCACATCGACCGCATATGCAGCGTGATGCACGATGCGGGAATACGCGCGTCAGCTCCAGTGGTCCTAGTCGTCGGCAACGACATCGACTCCGTCGCCGCCGTGCATGCCGCACTTCGGCTCGACGCGTTGGTACTGCTCGTGCCGCGCAGTGCCGGGCCCGCCCAGGTCGCCGATATCGTCTCCCGTACGGGTGCGGTCCACGGTGCGGCGCCGAATTGGCCGGCCGTCACCGAATCCGGACTGGCCGACGTATGCACATGGATCGAATTGGGTGGTGCCGGCGACGAAACACGCGGCGTCGAGTCGCACCACCCCAGGCGTCCCGCCGACGAGCCCGCGCTGATCCTCTACACATCGGGGACGACGTCGCGGCCGAAGGGCGTGATCCACTCGTTGAGCACCTTGATCAAGGCCTCGCAGAACTACATCGCGGCGGCCGGACTGGGGAGGGACGACCGAATCTTCCTTGTCAGCCCGCTGGCGTCGGTCACGGGCGTCGTGCAGGCCCTTTTCATCGGGCCGATGCTGAAGGCACCCGTCGTACTCGAGGATCGTTGGGATCCGGTCAGCACGTGCGAACTGCTCATCTCGACCGGTGCCACCTGGTACGGCGGTCCGGACCGTCTGCTCGACAGGCTGCTCGACGAAGCAGTCAGCCGCGGTGAACCCGTCCCGCTGCGCGCCGTGTATCTCGGCGGAACCATGCTTGACCGGCGCATCGTCGAACGCGTGGAGGACGACTTCGGCATCGTCGTCATGCGCGCCTACGGTTCGTCGGAGGTGCCGGTGAGTACGTCGGGCCTCCGCGGTGAACCGAGGGACGTGCGCCATGCAGACGACGGAGTGGCGCTGGCCGACGTCGAGGTGCGGGTCGGATCGTCGGCCGACCCGGCGGAGTGCTGCATTCGGGGACCACACGCGTTTCTCGGATACACCGACGCCGAGGACGACGCGCTCGGGTACGACGGGGAGTGGTTCCGCACCGGAGATGTGGCCGAGCTCAACGCCGGCCGGGTTCGCGTCGTCGGGCGGATCAAGGACATCGTCATCCGCAACGGGATGAAGATCCCCGCGGCTGAGGTCGAAGAGGCCGTCGCCCGCATCGACGGCGTGCGGGAGTGCGCGGCGTATTCGGTGGCCGATGCCACGACCGGGGAGCGGCTGGCGGTGGCGATGGTGCTCGAAGATGGGTGCCGGCTGTCGCTGGCCGATGTCGCCAACGCGTTGGGCGCGGCAGGGTTGCCCAAATACAAACTGCCCGAGGAACTCGTGTTCTGGGATCAGCCGTTACCGGTCAACGCCAACGGCAAGGTGGAACGCAATACGCTGCACGCGCGCTCGGAAGGGCGGCCGCGCGTGGTGGCCGACCGCCTCACCTGAGTCGTCGAGCCGACTGTCAATCGTGTGTGTTCGCGGTGACCTTGCTCATCTGCGCCTGCCAGTCCCGATCAGAATCATCTCGTCTTTGTTCATCGGGGTTCTCCCTTGATCCGCACGGCCGGTTTGAAAACTGGAACGACGAATCCGTCGTCCTCGCGGAAGTCCAGGTCCAACTCGAGCCCGGCCTGCAGTGCGGTGTCGCGGCAGTCCTCGATCACCGTCATCAGCCGAGGTCCCTCGTCGAGGTCCACCATGGCCAGCACGTACGGAGTGCGCGCGTCGAACGGTGCGGCGTTCTGGTGTACGACGCTCCAGGTGTACAGGCGGGCGCGTCCGCTCGCAGGCACGAGCGCGACATCCTCACTCCAGCAGTGCGGGCAGAACGGCCTGGCGTACAGCGAGTTTCGACTGCATGATCGGCAGGCGTTGACCATCAGCCGGCGGTCCTCGACGGCCGTCCACCAGGCTTCGCTGTCGGAGTCGACGGTGGGCCGGTTCGGCGCGCTCATGAGTCTCTGCCCAGGATCAGAGTGGCGCTGTGGGTGAAGAATCCGCCCATCGCGTGCACACAGGCCAGGCGCGCGTCTTCGACCTGCCTGGCGCCGCATTCGCCGCGCAGTTGTCTGACCGCCTCCACCATCAGAAACATCCCTCGCATGCCGGGATGACATGACGCGAGCCCGCCGCCGTCGGTGTTCGTCGGCAGCGCGCCGCCTGGTCGAAGTGCGCCGGATCCGATGAACGGTCCACCGTCCCCTTTGGCGCAGAAACCCAGATCCTCCACGGTCAGCAGCACAGTCGACGTGAACGAGTCATACAGCTGGCATACATCCACGTCGGCGGGTGTCACCCCGGCTTGCGCGAACGCCGCAGGGCCGGAAACCGCCGCGGCCGATGTGGTGAAGTCGGTCCACTCGCTCATGCTGACGTGCGAGGTCGCGTCGGCCGCGCCGAGGATCCACACCGGGTCTTTCGCGCAGTTTCTTGCCACCCGCTCGCTGGCCAGGACGACCGCACCGCCACCGTCGGTGCGAAGGCACACGTGTTTGGCGGTGAACGGGTCGGCCAGCATCGGGGCGGCCGCGACGTCGGCGACAGTGATGCGATCACGCTCGAATGCGTTGTCGTTCATGGCCGCCCATTCGTGAGCGGCGACTGCGACTTCGGCCAACTGCTCAATGGTGGTGCCGTATTCGATCATGTGCCTGCGGGCGGCCATCGCATACTTCGCGATCAGCGTTGCGCCATAAGGCGCCTCGTACTGCATCGCACCGCCGGTGCCCATCGCGGCCGCCGACGCCCGGACCCGTCGTTTGACGTCGGAGCGCGCGGTCGACCCGTAGGTCAGCAGCACGACCTCGACGTCACCCGCGGCGATCGCGTCCGCCGCATGACGGGCCATGACCTCCCAGGACGAGCCGCCGACGTTGGTGGCGTCCACCCACGTTGGGCGCAGCCCCAGGTATTCGCTGACCTCGACCGGCGGCAGGAGCGTCCCGTGGCCGCCGAAACCGTCGATATCGCCTTTGGTCAGCCCTGCGTCAGCGACGGCGCGGCGCGCGGCCTGAGCCATCAACCCCATGGCTGTCTTGTCGGGTACCCGTCCACAATCGGACAGCCCCGCGCCGACGAGCGCAACGCGGTTCGATGGCATATCTAATGGTTATCACATTGATAATGGCGTTAACGAATGGATGGAATGATCGTTCTCAGTCGGATACCGTGAGCGTGTGCAGGGATCGTTGCGTGCTGCGCTGACGGGTGACCGACTCGTGCTGTGTCTGGCGCTGATGAACGCCCGAACCCCTGATGTCCCAGCAATCGCCGCATCGTGCGGATACGACGCCGTCTACGTCGATCTGGAGCACACGTCGACATCGCTCGAGACGGCGGCGATGCTGTGCAGCAGCGCAGTCGGAGCCGGTATATCGGGGCTGGTTCGGGTGCCGTCCCACGACCCCAGTGTCATCGCTCGGGTGCTGGACAATGGTGCGGTGGGAGTCATTGTCCCACATGTGAATTCAGCGTCTGAAGCGCAAGCTATCGTCGATGCGGCGCGCTTCCCACCCGTTGGCCACCGATCGATTTCCGGACCCAATGCGGTGAGTGGATTCGCACCTCGGCCTGGCGCGGAACTGACGAGAATTCTGGAAGAGCAGACCGTGGTCGCCGTGATGGTGGAGACGCCCGAGGCGGTCGAAGCCAGCGCGGACATCGCCGCGGTCGGCGGTGTCGACATGATCCTCATCGGGCCGAGCGACCTGACCGCCGAAATGGGCATCCACGGGCAGTATGAGAATGCCCATTTCCACCATGCCGTAGAATCAGTCGCAGCGGCTTGCCGAACCCACGGCGTCGCGCTCGGAGTGGCTGGAATCAAGTCCGTTGACCTGCTGAAATGGTTCGTGGACCAGGGCCTGCGATTCATCTCGGCTGGCACGGATGTCGGGATGATGACCGATGCGGCCACGACGCGCGCAGAGGCGCTCCGGGAACTCGATAAGCCACGTGAGCAGTGACACGGACGACTAGCAGCGATTGCCGAAAGATGTGCCAGGACAACAGGAGGACGGATGCCCACCGCGATCTACACCGAGCAAGTCACCGATCCGATGGCGTGGACGGGCGCTGATTTCACCAGCAAGGAGGACTTCGCCTTCGACCTGTCCGCCCGTAACGTCGCCGCCTTGGAATCGATTCTGGCCAAGACCGCGCATAAGGATCGCGACGACATCACACCGGAAGATGCGCGCCACCCCGACCTCGACGAGGACCTTGCGCGGCTGTACCACGAGCTGATGTTCGGCAGAGGCCTCGCGTGCGTGCGCGGGTTTCCGGTCGAGCAGCACTCGATCGAGGACCTCGAACGCATCTACTGGGCGTTCTGCACGCATCTGGGCTACCTGGTGTCCAACAACTCCTTCGGCCACCGCATGGTGCGGGTACAGGAGGAGGTGTTGCCGAACGGTGTTCAACCCGCCCGCGGCACCAAGTCGCGAGCCGAACTCGCGATGCACAACGATGCCGCGGACATCCTGTCGCTGCTATGCGTCTACCCGGCGGCGCAGGGCGGTGAGAGCCAGTTCGCCAGCGGTCCCGCGGCGCACAACCGGATCCTGGCCGAGCGGCCGGATCTGCTCGATGTGCTGTATCAGGGCTTTCCGCATCACCGTCGCAGTGAGCAACCTGACGATCAACCCGATGTGACCCCGTATGACGTGCCGGTCTTCTCCCAGATCGACGGCCGCATTTGCATCAACTTCACGTACAGCAGCATCCTGCCCGCGATGAAGACCCTGGGCCGCGAGTTCACGCCCAAGCAAGAGGAGGCGATCGAGCTGTTGCGGGCCATCCTGGTCGAGCAACAGGTCGAATTCCGGCTCGAATCAGGAGAAGCCGCGGTCGCCAATAACTTCGCGATGTGCCATTCGCGCTCGGACTTCGTCAGCAGCACCGATCCCAAGAAGGCCCGCTGTTTCCTGCGCGCCTGGATGGAGGTACCACGCGAGGACCGTCGGCTGCCGATCGGCCGCGAATACTTCCACATGGAGAACAAGGATCTGCGGCTCGGCTACGACGTGGTGCCGGGACGGGACGGCGCGATTGCGCCTAACGACTACAAGAACGTCGACGCCGAACTGGCCGAAATGTTCAAAGCGGCGCAGGCGAAGCCCAAACTGAACAAATGACGAACGGTCCGCGCCCGCGACTGGTCTACGAACGATGGACAGACCCCGTCGCCGGTGACATTCTCGAGGTAGCGGACGTGGACGTTCGCAAGCTGGACCTCACCGCGCCCGATGAACAGGGCTGGGCGGCACTGGAATCCGCGCACGGATACCAGGTGGCCACCCGCACCGATGTGGCGTCGGTTGCCGGCGGATCGCAGTGGCTGGCGGGGCGCGATCTGGTAACGCGCTGTCGGGACCTGCTCGCGGTGTGTTCCGCGGGCGCGGGGTACGACGTGATCGACGTCGAGGCGTGCACGCAGGCAGGTGTCGCGGTATGCAACAACTCGGGCCCTGGTGCCGAAGCGGTGGCTGAGCACGCGCTGGGATTCATGCTCGACCTCGCTAAGAAGATCACCGTCGCCGACCGCCGGCTGCGCAGCGGCCCGCTCGGTGACCGCCTGGCACTGCGCGGCAGTCAGCTGATGGGAAAGACGCTCGGTGTGGTCGGACTCGGCGCCATCGGCGGTCGCCTCGTCGAACTGTGCGCGCCCTTCGCAATGGACGTCCTGGTCTTCGACCCCTACCTTGACGAAGTGACCGCTGAACGCCGCGGGGTGGAGCTGGTTTCGCTCGACGAGCTCGTCGAACGCTCGGATTTCGTACAAGTCACATGCCCGCTGACCAGTGAGACCGAAGGACTCATCGGCAAGGCGCAGTTCGCGGCGATGAAGCCGACTGCGTTCTTCATCACGACGGCACGCGGTCCCGTCCACGACGAAGCGGCGCTGCTCGACGCGCTCGTCAGTGGCGGTATCGCGGGCGCGGGTCTGGACGTGTTCCACCAGGAGCCGCCAAGACACGACAACCCGCTGCTGCACCTCGACAACGTGGTGGCGACCCCGCACACCGCGGGGATCACGATCGAAGCCGCCCACGACATCGCGGTGGCGACCGCGACGCAGTGGCAGACGATCTTCGCGGGCGGCATGCCCCCGCGACTACTGAATCCCGATGTCTGGCCGCGATACTGTGAGAGATTCAACGCGATCTTCGGGTTCCGGCCCGATGCGACAACGGATTTGGACAAGGTTTCAGAACAAGGGAGCCACGTTACGTGACGCAATACGACACGATCGAGGTCGAGGTCAAGGGGCACACCGCCTGTGTGACCCTCAACCGTCCCGAGGTGCTCAACGCGATAAACGACGAGATGATCGCCGAACTCGCGGTGGCCTACGCGGAAATAGAGCGCTCCCAGGACATCTGGACGGTGATCATCACCGGTGCCGGCCGCGCGCTGTGCGTCGGCGCCGACGTCAACAAGGCTGCCGACCACGACATGGAGAACGCCGCGGGCATCGACAACCAGGGCGAACCCATCCTCAGTTCGATGCGTCAGTGGGACGCCCCCCAGGAGGCGACCCCGCCGTGGCTTCAGATGACGAAACCGATCATCTGTGCGGTCAACGGCATCGCCTGCGGCGCAGGCCTCGACTTGGTCACGACCGCCGACATCACCGTCGCGTCCGAGCGCGCCACGTTGATGGATCCGCATGTGAGCATCGGAGTCACCTCGGGACGCGAGGGGGTGCGACTGGCACGGATCCTGCCGTTGCCGGTTGCGATGCGGCTCATCCTGATGGGTAAGCACGAACAACTCGACGCCCAACGCGCGTACGATCTCGGCGTCTTCACCGAAGTGGTGCCACACGACACGTTGATGGACCGCGCCTGGGAGATCGCCGAGGTGGTGAACTCGAATGCACCACTGGCGGTGCGGGGTTCGCGGATGGCCGTGCGCAAAGGATTGACACTGCCGATCTATGAAGCCGAACTGCTCGCCGAGAACTACCGGATGAAGGTGGCGCTGACGAAGGATGCCATCGAAGGCCCGCGCGCATTCCTGGAGAAACGCAAGCCCGACTGGAAAGCTCTCTAGTTCTTGTCGCGGGCAGACGTAAAGTGCCCCGACACGCCGGGGTTTTGGGGCACTTTACGACTGCTCGCGAAGGAACGGGCGGCGAACGGTCAGGCCAGGCCGAAGAAGTTCTTGGCGTTGGTGGACAACACCTTCCGCTTGGTCTCCTCGTCGAGTCCCTCCGTCGCCTTATTGGCGACATCCATGCTGTGCGGCCAGTTCGTATCGTTGTGCGGATAGTCGGTCTCGAACATCAACTGGTCCTCGCCGACGAGGTCGAGGATGCGGAACGCGACGGGGTCGCCGAACGTGGAGAACCACACCCGACCCGGCACCTGGGTGCTCGGCGGTTCGGTCAGCAGCGGATGGATACCGCCCCACGTGCGCCGGTCCTCCCACACCTCGTCACACCGCTGCAGATAGTAGGGGATCCAACCCGCCTGCGCCTCCGCGAACGCGATCTTGAGTTTGGGGAACTGCTTGAGCTTGGCGGAGAACAACCAATCGACGAGCGCGATAGTGCAATTCACCGCCATCAGCGCGCTCGTGACGACGTGCGGCGAGTCGGGGGAGGACTTCGTCAGCGAGGAACTCGATCCGATGTGCAGCATGATGCCTACGTCACTGCGTTCGCAGGCGGCGAAGAACGGGTCCCAGTAGCCGCTGTGGATCGACGGTAGGTCCAGTCTCGCGGGAAGTTCCGAGAAGCACACCGCGGGCATCCCCTTGGCGGCGACGCGCTCGACTTCCTTGGTCGCCAGTTCGACATCCCACAGCGGGATGATGCCCAGCGGGATCAGCCGGCCGTTGGAGCTACCACCCCATTCGTCGATCTGGAAGTCGTTGTAGGCCCGTACACACAGCAGCGCCAGGTCCTTGTCCTTGGCGTAGAGGAAACGTTGGCCGCAGAAGCGGACGAGGGTGTTGGGGAAGCACGCCGACGCCTCGATCCCCGCGATGTCCATGTCGGCGAGCCGGTCGGCGGGGCGGTAGCAGCCGGGCCGCATCTCGTCATAGGTGATGGGGTCGGTGGTCAGCTCATCGAGTTCATAACCCGCCGCCGCGCTGATCAGCGGTATCGGGATGATCGAATCTTCGTAGTGCCAGATGTCGGCGTCGCGGCCATCTTCGTCCTCGATGAACGCGACGTCGGAGGTGACCGACGGGTCCATCCGCCCCCGATGCCGGACTATGTGTGGCCCGATGTCCCGGTAGCGCTCCGGCAGCCTGCTCGTCCACAGATCCGCGGGCTCCACCAGGTGGTCGTCCGGCGACACGATCAGAATGTCTGCGCTCAAGACTGCACTCCTTCGAGGACGGTGGCTTCAATCTCGCAAGTCTGGCGGACCGCGCGGAACTTTGATTACCGCAAGCGAGAATGACCGTTTCCAGAGTATCGCACGGGTGCGGTCGGCAGTGCCCGGGCGTCGCGGGAAGCGGGCTAGATCGAACGGGCAGCTCAACATACCCGTGTAGGTAGATTGCGTGGAATCGTCCGGGAACCAGTATTCTCAAACCACCATGACTGCTAAGAAGCGCACCGGCGACGACACCGAGGCCGAACTGGAACTCGTGGACGCCGAACTGGAGATGCCGACCAGTTGGCAGGAACGAACCATCGAGCGGCGGCTATCCGCCGCCCGTGCGCGTGCGTTGGCACGCAGTTCGAGGTTCCTCGCTACGGCGCTGGAACTGGTCGAGGAATCCGGCAGGGCGGACTTCACCATCCAGACGTTGATCGACCGGTCCAACCTCAGCCTGCGCGCCTTCTACCAGCATTTCGCGGGTAAGGAAGAACTCCTGCTGGCTCTCTATGAGAACGCCACCAGCCAGTTCATCGAAGCGATCCGCCACGAGGTGGCTGCGGCCGACGGTCCGATGGAACAGCTCGAGGCGTTCTGCCGCGGATTCCTCTCCAGGGCTGAGTCATCCGAGGCGATCGGTGGCAGGGTGATGACGATCTACAACCTGAGTTTGGAGATCGAGCGCCCCGCCGACTTCGCCAAGATCTGGGAGCCGCACCAGAAGCTGTTGACGAAGATCCTCACGTCGTGCTCGCGTGCCGGACTGGTGCGCAAAGACATGACGCCCGCGCAGTTGACGACGCTCCTGAACTCGACGTTGATTGCGCTCGCCCAGATCGGCGTGTTTCACCTGGGCGTCAAGGGTGCAGAACTGTCCGAGGATCAGCTGTGGGCCTGGTGCAAGCAAGCGCTCACCCCGCCCACGGACAGTAAGCCAAAGGCCGTCGCCGCCAAGACCCCCGCGAAACGGTCGACAGCGCGCAAGCCGCGAAAACTAACGGGGTAGACCGAGCCCACGCTGGGCGATGATGGTGCGTTGTACCTCGCTGGTGCCCGCATAGATCGTGGTGCCCAATGAAAATCGCAGCAGATGCTCGAAGCGACCCTGCTCGGGTGCCGTTGGCTCGAAATAGCTGCGCATCGCGTCGGGTCCCACGAGTTCGACGATGTCCTGGCTGGCCCGCACGAGTGATTCCGTGCTGAACACCTTGGACATGGGTCCCTCCGCGACGGGAACCTGACCCTGCTCGGCCATCCAGACGCATCTGCGCAGCAGAAGCTCGGAAACCTCGACTTCCATTGCCACTCTTGCGATCCGGCGTCGAACGTCGGTCTTGGACAGCTGCGCGTAGCCGTCATCGGCCGTCGTTGCGCGCGCCCACTGCTCGGCGTGTGCCAGAAGGCGGACCAGGTGGGGACCCCAGCCCGAGGCGTGTTCGTCTTGTAGCGACAGCCCGAGTACCTGCCAGCCCGCGTCGACGTCGCCGATGCGCCATTCGTCGCCAATTCGGACATCGCTGTAGAACGTGATGTTGGTGCGTTCGCCGGACAGTGTCCAGACCGGTTGTGCCTCGACACCGTCGGAGTCGAGCGGGACGAGAAACATCGTGAGGCCCTGATGCTTCGGCTTGTCGGAATTCGTTCGAGCCAGCAGGAACACATAGTCCGCGATGTGTCCATTGGTGGTGAACATCTTGGAACCGTTGATGATCCAATCGTCCCCGTCACGCACGGCCCGTGTGCGGGCGGCTGCCACGTCTGATCCGCACTCCGGCTCGGTAAAACCGAGAGCGATGGTGATGTCGCCCTTCAGCGCGCCTGCGAGGATACGGTCCTTCATCTGCGGGGTGCCGACCTCGCGGATGATCGATGCGACCATCCGGGTGGTTTCGGACAGATACACCGGCGCGTCGACGAGCATCATCTCCTCGCGGACGACCTGATCGTCCCACGCGTTACGGTCTTGACCGCCGAACTCGGCGGGCCAACCGGGTGCGAAATAGCCCTTGTCGACCAGGCCCTTCGCGAAGTCGTCGTCGTGCGCGACTCCGCTGCGATATATCCGTTCCTCGAACTCCGGCGTGATGGTCTCGGCCAGATGAGCGCGCAACCCGGCACGGAATGCCTCGGTCGCCGGATCGAGTCGAAAGTGCATGAAGTCGAGCCAATCTGTCGTCAGTCAGGCCGATTGGACCAGCAGATGATAATGCTACTCTCAATTGTGAGAGTAGCCGTATCCGCATGTGATGGGACTGTCTATTGGACCTGAGCCTCACCGGTGAACAGCGTTAATTGGTCGACTCGTTCGCCGCGATCTACGCCAGGGAGTCGACGTCCGAACGTGTGCGCGCTGCCGAACCGCTGGGGTTCGACCCTCAGCTGTGGAAGGCGCTGACGGACACCGGTGCAGTCGAGATGGCCGTCGACGAAGCCGTCGGTGGTTGGGGCGCAACCGAACTCGAGTTGGCCCTGATCGCCGAACAGTTCGGCAGGGCGGTCGCGTCGGCCCCGGTGATCGAAACACAGGTGGCGGCTCAGCTTCTCGCCCGGTGCGACGCGGTGGGTGCCGAGTTGCTCGCGCAAGCGCTGGCCGGCGACAAGCTCGTCACCTTCGCGCCGCGGGTGGCCCGCGGTGACGTGCTGGGGCTGGTCCCGGCCGGTGCCGTCGCCGATGCAGTGCTGGCATTGGTCGACGGCCGGTTGGTGGCGGTGCCGGTCACGGATAACCGACAACCGGTGCGAAACCTCGGCTCTCTGCCCCTGGCCGATATCACCGTCGACAGGGATGTCGTCGTCCTCGCCGAAGGCGGCGCCGCGGATCGACTCTTCTCGGATGCGCTGGACCGGTGGCTGGTGTTGACCGCTGCCGCGTTGGCCGGTGCCGCCCGGCGGGCCGTGGAAATGGGTGCGGAATACGCCAAACAACGGCACGCGTTCGGCGCGCCGATCGGCACCTTTCAGGCGGTGTCACACCCGCTCGCCGACAGCGCCACGGCGGCCGACGGTGCGCGGCTGTTGGCGCTGAAAGCTGCGTGCGCGTTCGCCGACGAACCGGACCGGGTCAGCGAACTTGCCGCGATGGCGTTCGCATTCGCATACGAAACCGCCCGCGACGCAACGCATCGCAGCCTCCACATCCACGGCGGCTACGGCTTCGGGATGGAAGGCGACATCCAGCTGTACTACCGGCGCTGCCGGGGATGGGCGATGGCGTTCGGCGACTCGGCGGTAGCTCTGGATCGCGTCGCCGACGCTCGCTATGGAGTTGCCGTCTCCTGAACGGGCGGTCGCGTCGCCATCACCGCGAAGCTCAGCGTGGCGTGTGCGGCCAACCGATCCGCAGCCACATCGACCACGTCGACCGCGACGACGATCAGTCGCCTGCCTGCGCGGAGCAGCGTCGCCGTGGCGCGTGCCGGACCCTCGACGATCGGCGCGAGATAGTGGATCGACATGTCCGCTGTGCCAGCGCCCGCTGCGCCGTCGGTGTGCCTGATCGCCAACCGTCCGCCTGCCACATCGATCAGTGTCGCGACCAGGCCACCTTGTAGCGCGCCGCGGATGTTGACCAGATCCGCCCGGGTGTGCAGGTCGATTACGACGCAGTCATCGGTGTCGACGACGTCATAGAACGGCAACTGGCCGAAGAGGTGGCCGGGGATGGTGACCTCCATCGGTTGAGGAGTGAGTGTCATGCGTCGGCCCGCACCTTGTCCTTCTCCGCCAGCACAATCGGTGGGGCAGTGCGCCAGTCGGGGACGCCGTTCTCCGGGCCCGCCGTCGCGCGCCTGTCGTCGCGGACACCCACCCAATGCGAATGATTGAGTTGGTGCAGCGTGAAGCAGGCCTGCAGGGAGTTGTAAAAACCCATGTTGTCGACGGTCTGGTTGACCGACTCCTTGATCAACAGCGCGGCCATGGTCGGCACTTCGCCGATGCGACGGGCCAGGTCCAACGTGCGGTCGGCGAGCTCGTCACGGCTGAACACCTTGCTGACCATTCCGAGCCGATGTGCCTCGTGGATGTCGATCGCGTCGCCGGTGAGCAGCAGCTCCTTGGCCTTCCTGGGGCCGAACTCCCAAGGATGTCCGAAATACTCCATCCCGCACATACCGAGTCGCGTGCCGACAACGTCGGCGAAGCGCACGTCATCGCTACCGACGATGAGGTCGCACGCCCACATCAGCATCAGTCCCGCGGAGAACACGTCACCATGTACCTGCGCGATCGTGATCTTGCGGAGGTTGCGCCAGCGCAACGTGTTCTGGAAGAAGTAATGCCACTCCTGCAGCATGATCTTTTCCGAACCCTCGCGCGTGCCTCCGTTGATCGTGGCCGTCGGATGCTGATCGGGGCCTGGCCGGAACTCCTTGCTGGCCTGCTTCGACCCGATGTCGTGACCCGAGGAGAACATCTTTCCCTCGCCCGCCAGGATCACGACCCGCACCGCGTCATCGGCCTCGGCCCGCCCGAACGCCTCGTCGAGTTCGACCAGCATTCCGCGGTTCTGCGCATTGCGCTGTTCGGGCCTGTTCAACGAGATTCGGACGATCTGGCCGTCGTCGAACGTCTGCCACTTCAAGAATTCGTAGTCGCTCACCGTGCTCCTCTGGGCTCTGCAGTACGGTAACGGTGTTACCGATTTATGAGAAAGTATGTTCTCACGATGGGGTCACCGGCAGTCGGGAAGGGTGCACATGACCGGACGTGAACGCAATCCGCGGGTGATTCTGTGGGGACCAGGGCAGGTGGGCGTCGGTGCCCTGCGTGCGCTCATCGCGCATCCGGGACTCGACCTCGTCGGTGTGGTGGTGCACGCGGAGGCCAAGGACGGCAAGGATGCCGGCGCCCTGTGCGGTATGCCTGCGACCGGGGTGATCGCCACCCGCGACATCGCGGCAGCGCTGTCGATCGACGCCGACGTCGTCGCGTACTTCGCATCGGGCGATTACCGCTACCGCGAGGCGGCCGAGGACATCGCCCGCTGCCTGCGTGCGGGTAAGAACGTCGTCTGCACATCCCTGGTGCCGATGTGTTACCCGCCGGCCGCCGACAAGGAAACCGTCGACCTCATCCGGGCGGCGTGTGAGGCGGGCGGCACCAGCTTCTTCAACAGCGGGGTCGATCCCGGCTGGGCGAACGATGTGATCGCGCTGACGATGACCGGCTTCTCCAGTCGCGTGGACACCATCACGATGCTCGAGATACTCGACTACGGACCGATCAACCAGCCCGACATCATGTTCGACTTCATGGGATTCGGCCATCCGCCGGACCATCCGGCGCCGCTGTTCGACACCGAACGTCTCGCCGCCCTGTGGGCGCCGACCGTGCATCTGGTCGCCGACGGAGTCGGTCTACCGTTGGATCGCGTCGAAACGACGATCGAGAAGTGGTTGGCCACAACGCGTTACGAGGTGGCGTCGGGCTGGGTCGAGCCGGGCACGATGGGCGGAATGCGGTTCAAGCTCGCCGGGATGGTCGACGGCGAGGAGCGCATCGTCCTCGAACACATCACGCGCATGGGTGAGGGTGCGGCGCCGGACTGGCCGCGGCACCCGTCACCGCACGGCGGCTACCGGGTGATCGTCGACGGACTGCCGACCTACACGGTCGACATCGAGATGCATGGCCGGGGAAACAATATGCGCGGCTTGACCTATGCGACGGTGATGCGCGAGCTCAACGCCATCCCCGCGGTGATTGCTGCCCCGCCGGGGATGTTGTCGACGCTCGACCTCCCGCTGGTGACCGGACCGGTGCGTGGCGGGACATGGCGGGGCGTGTTGCCGGGAACGATGACGGCATGACCGACGTGCCGTCGACTTCTACGGATCTGTGGACGGTGATGCGCACCGCCACGGCTGTGCGCAGGTACCGAGACGAACCCATCGACGACGAAATACTCGACCGATGCCTGCGCGCGGCCAGCTGGGCTCCGTCGGGGGGAAATCAACAGCCGTGGCGGTTCGTTGTGCTGCGCTCGGCCGAAGCCCGTGCCGTGGTTACGGCCGCGGCGCACGAGACGTGGGAGGTGATGAAGGACTTTTACGCATTACCTACGCCGGCGGACGGCGCCCTCGACCCCAAATCCCGCGTCCTGCGGGCGATGGCCGAGCACATGCGGGTCGGCGGCGACGCGCCCGCACTGGTGCTGTTCTGCGTCCGACCCCAGCCGGGCGCATCCGAGCTGCAGCAAGGCGGTTCGATCTTCCCTGCGGTGCAGAACTTTCTGCTCGCAGCCCGGGCCCAGGGCCTGGGTGCGGCGATCACGTTGTGGCACAGCCAGTGTGAACCCGAACTGCGTTCACTGGTCGGCATTCCCGACGATTGGTTGATCGCAACGCTGGTGACGTTGGGTTGGCCCAGGGGTGGACACCGACCGGTGCGCCGGAAGCCGTTGACAGAGGTGGCAGTGTTGGATCGTTGGGATCGACCATGGGCCTCGGAGAGACGATGACGACGCGTACACCGGAACTGTCGCTGTATTTGGGCACGTTCAGCGATGCCCCGCACCACGACTGGCGCGCCACGCTTGAGCTGGCCCGCGCAATAGACGAGGCGGGAGTGGACCGGCTCGTGGTGTCCGACCATGTCGTGTTCGGTGAGAACCTGGACGCGTACTCGGATCCGTCGATCGGCGGGCAGGCCGGCGGCAGACAACCGACGGGGCCGGACGGGGCCTGGCTGGAACCGCTGGTCGTCCTGACGGCGATCGCCGCCTCCACGACCCGCATCAGGTTGGGCACCGCGATCCTGCTGGCGGCGCTGCGGCGACCGGCGGTCCTGGCCAAGCAGCTCGCGACCCTCGACGTGTTGTCGGACGGCCGGGTGGACCTGGGCGTCGGGGTCGGTTGGCAGCGCGAGGAGTACGAAGCCGCGGGCCTGTCCTTTGAGAACCGGGGTCGGCTACTCGACCACACGCTCGAGGTCTGTCAGACCCTGTGGACACAACAGCGGGCTTCCTACGACTCCGCCGAGCTGACTTTCGACGGCATACACCAGATGCCCAAACCTGTTCAACCAGGCGGCGTTCCGTTGTGGATCAGCGGCACCGTCAACAACGCGGTCGCACGCAGGATCGCGCGCTTCGGAAGCGGCTGGATTCCCTGGGGGTCGGCCTACGCCGATCTGCCCGGCGCGATCGCGGCGATGAAAGAGAAGGTGCGCGAACACGGCGGTGATCCGTCGGATCTGCAGGTGCAAGGCGTCGCGCGGGTCGTGAAGGGCGACGACGGGTCGATCGACTTCGAGGCCTCGTGCGCGGCGATCCCGGCGCTCGTCGCGGCCGGCGTCACCGATGTCCGGTTCCCCGCCGCGGTGACCGCCGACCACGATCGGGCGCTCGAGCGGATGTCGTCTCTCGTCACCGCGTTCCGCGACGCGACCCGCTGACCGATCCATGCAGCTGCGCGATCACGTCGGTTCCCCGAAACCCGCTGTGGTGCTGCACCCCTCCGGCACGGTGGTGACATTCGCCGAACTCGAGGCGCGTGCGAACCAACTCGCGCATTTACTGCGTCGAGCAGGCCTGCGGCCCAGCGACACCGTGGCGATCCTGATGGAGAACAACCACCACGTCCACGCCGCGATGTGGGCCGCGCGGCGCAGCGGGCTCTACTACACGTTGGTGAACACGCATCTGACGGCGTCCGAAGTCGCCTACATGGTCGGCGACAGTGGCGCCAAGGCCGTCATCTCCTCACATGCGATGCGTGCGGTGTGCGAACAACTGCCGACCGGAGCACTGACCATTGCACTGCTGGCCGACGGCGAGCTCGCCGGATGGCAGCGCTATCCCGACTGCGTGGCGGGCGAGCCCGAGACACCGATCGCGGATGAGTGCGACGGCCTGCTGTTGCAGTACTCGGCAGGAAGCACCGGCAGGCCCAAGGGAATCCGACGCCCGCTGAGCTCCGCGAGCCCGACGCTGACGACGCCGGTGTTCGGGGCTCTCGGGGTTACCGAGGATTCGGTGTACCTGAGCCCTGCGCCGATCTATCACACCGCGCCGGCAATGTGGACGATGGCCGCACAGGCGGTCGGGGCCACCACGGTGGTCATGGAGCGATTTGACGCCGAGCGGGCGTTGGAAAGTATTGAACGCTACGGGGTTACGCATGCGCAGTTCGTGCCGTCGATGTTCGTCCGTATGCTTCGCCTACCCGAGGAGACACGACGCCGCTACAACCTGTCGAGTCTGCAGCGCGTGGTCCATGCGGCGGCGCCCTGCCCGCCGGAGATCAAGCGTCAGATGATCGACTGGTGGGGCCCGATCGTCGACGAGTACTACGGATCATCGGAAGGCGCAGGAATCTCGTTCATTCGGGCGGAGGAATGGCTGGAGCGGCCGGGTTCGGTCGGTAAACCCATGCTGGGGGTGCCGCACATCCTCGACGAACATGGCGTCGAGCTGCCCGCCGGCCAGATCGGCGAAATCTACTACGAGGGTGGCTATCCATTCGAATATCTGAACGACCAAGCGAAGACTGCCGATTCGCGCAGCCCGCAGGGGTGGGTGACCGTCGGCGATGTCGGCTACGTCGACGACGACGGCTATCTGTATCTCACCGACCGTCGCAACCACATGATCATCTCCGGCGGCGTCAACATCTATCCGCAGGAAGCGGAGAACATGCTCGTCAGCCATCCGCTCGTCGTCGACGCGGCTGTGTTCGGGCTACCAGACGACGTCATGGGTCAATCCGTCAAGGCCGTCGTCCAGCTGGTCGACCCCGCCTTGGGTAACGATGCTCTCGCGGCCGAGTTGATCGCCTGGCTTCGAGATCGCTTGGCCCACTACAAATGTCCCCGGTCCATCTCATTCGAGAGGGAGTTGCCGCGTACCGACGCCGGGAAGCTGTACAAGCAGCGACTCATCGACAAATTCTCGTGATTTGTGTGCGTTTAGGAGCGCTCACCGCTCGCGAATGCACACAAATCCCTAGAGAACGTCGTTGATGTCGTTCTTCAACGCCTCGGCGTCGGTGCCGAACACCGCCTGCACGCTGTTGCCGACCTCGACGACGCCTGCGGCGCCGAGGCTCTTCAGTCGACCCTGGTCAACCTTGCCCTTGTCGGACACCTCCACCCGCAGCCGGGTGATGCAGGCGTCGACGTTGACCAGGTTCTCCCGTCCGCCGAAGGCCGCGATGACCTGCTCGGCCTTGCTGTCCGCGCGGGTGGGTGCGGTGAGTGTCGCGGTCGCCGAATCGGCGCCCTCGCCGAGGTTGGCCCGCTCCTCGGCCTCGAACTCGCTCTCGAGTTCGCGTCCGGGTGTGCGCAGGTTCCACTTCTTGATTGCGAACCTGAACAGCAGGTAGTAGACGACGAAGAAGCCAATACCCATGACGATTAGCAGCGGAATGTTCTTCGCGGCCGGCGCGGTCCCGTAGAGCAGCAGGTCGATGAGGCCGGCCGAGAACGAGAAGCCCAGGTGGATGTCGAGCAGATAGGCGATGGCCAGCGAGAGCCCGGTGAGCACCGCGTGAATGACGTAGAGAGGGAATGCCACGAACATGAACGCGAACTCGAGGGGCTCTGTCACGCCGGTCAGGAACGCCGTCAGCGCGGCGGCGGCCAGAATGCCGACCGCGACCTTGCGTTGCTTCTTGTTCGCGACGTGGATCATCGCCAGCGCGGCGGCGGGTAGCCCGAACATCAGGATCGGGTAGAAGCCCGAGGTGAGGATGCCCGCGGTCGGATCGCCTGCGGCGAACCGGGTCAGCTCACCGGTCACGGCCTCTCCGCCCGGCGGCTGATAGTCGCCGTAGAGGAACCAGATGTAGGAGTTCGGGATGTGGTGCAGGCCGAACGGGATCAGCATGCGATTGGCGAACCCGTAAACGAAAGCGCCGAATGCCCCGCTCGCACCGATGAACTCGCCGAGGCTCGTCAGTCCTGCGTCGAAGATCGGATAGAAGTAGCTCATCGCGAAGGCGATGAACAGGCTGGCCAGCGACACCACGATCGGGACGAACCGCCGGCCCCCAAAAAAGCCTAGGTAAGACGGCAGCTGGATCGTGTGATAGCGGTCGAACAACCACGCCGTCACCAGGCCGATCACGATGCCGGCGAACACGCTGTAGTTGATCTGCGCCTGTTCGCCCGCCTTGTCCAGCTCACCGGCGAGGACGATCGGCGACATGGTCTTGAAGACCGCCTCCATCACCAGGTAGCCGACGACGGCGGACAGGGCGGTGGACCCATCGGCTTTCCTGGCGAAACCGATCGCCACACCGACGGCGAACAGCAGCGGCAGGTTGCTGAAAAGCGCATCGCCCGCCGCGCTCATCGCCTTGAAGAAGTCTCCGATGACCGGCGTCTCGATCCTGCCTAGCAGGTCGGGCTGGCCGAGCCGCAGCAGAATGCCCGCCGCCGGCAGTACCGCGATCGGCAGCATGAGGCTTTTGCCCAACCGCTGAAGCTGCGCGAAACCGGGGAATCTCAGCCCTGACTTTGCCTGTGTTTCACCGGTTTTCGCTGCGTCACTCATCTACGGTGACCTCCTCGCCATAGCCGACCGAGCGTTGCAAGCTTAGAGGAATAGCCGAAGTCCAGGCCCTCTTTCCGGCACGCTCGTATTGTGGGTGCGCACGAGCAGAATGGAGTCTCGACGTGAGTACGACGCAGGTGACCGCGCCGGTCGGCGGGCGCGCGGTTCCGCTCGGGGACGTCCCCGACCCGGTCTTCTCGGCGGGGATGGTGGGTTACGGCGCCGCGGTCGACCCTCCGCACAAGGTGGTCGACGCGGTCGCCCCGGTCAGCGGAAAACTGTTGAAACTGATGCCGCACGCGTACGTCGTCATGACGCCGGACAACGTCGGCGTACTCGTCCACCTCGGTCTCGACACCGTCCAACTCAAGGGCGACGGCTTCAGGGCTCACCTGAGCCAGGGCGACGACGTCGCCGTCGGCCAGGTCGTCATCACGTATGACGTCGCCTCGGTCGTAGCCAAGGGGCTGAGCCCGATCGTTCCCGTGGTCGTGATGGACGAACGCGAGGCCGGGAACATCGTGCCGTCCGAAGCCGTGCTGGAGGGCGCGCAGATACGCTCCGGGGCAAACCTTTTCATCGCGAACAAGTAGATGGAAGTCATCATCCTGTCAGACGCCGACGAGATTGGCGTTGTCGGCGCCGACGCCATCGCCGCGCTGCTTGCTCGTAAACCGGATGCGGTGCTCGGGCTCGCCACCGGCTCGTCGCCGCTGGCGATCTACGACGAACTCGCGCGGCGATACGCGGCCGGAAAGATCTCGTTTCACCGGGCCCGAGGCTTCACCCTCGACGAGTACGTGGGCCTGCCCGCCGACCATCCGCAGCGGTATCGCAACGTCATCGACGAGGTCTTCGTATCCAAGGTCGACTTCGCTCCCGACGCCGTGCAGGGCCCCGACGGGCTGGCCGCCGACATCCCGGCCGCCTGCGCGGAGTACGAGACCGCGATCCGCGACGCGGGTGGTGTTGACCTCCAGATACTCGGCATCGGCACCGACGGGCACGTCGCGTTCAACGAACCCGGCTTCTCTCTGGGCTCGCGCACCAGGATCAAGACGCTGACCAGGCAGACGCGGATGGACAACTCGCGGTTCTTCGGAGACGACACCGACGCGGTGCCGACCCACTGCCTGACCCAAGGCCTGGCGACCATCATGGAGGCCCGACACCTGATCCTCGTGGCGACGGGTCGCGGCAAGGCCGAGGCCGTGCATCAACTGGTCGAGGGGCCGATCTCCGCGCTGTGGCCCGCGACTGTGCTGCAGCTGCATCCCCATGTCACGGTTCTGCTCGACGAACCCGCGGCGCGACGACTCCAGCTCGTCGACTACTACCGCGAGACCTACCGCGCCAAACCGGAATGGCAGGGCATCTGAGTGCTGCTGACCGCCGAAGCTCTGCTCACCGGACGAGAACTGTTGCGGCCCGGATGGATTGAGATATCGAACGGTGTCGTCGATGCGGTCGGTGCCGGCCCGCCACCGCAACAAGCGGATCGGGACCTCGGCGCGGTGATCGTGGTGCCCGGCTTCGTCGACACGCATGTGCACGGCGGGGGAGGGACGAACTTCTCCGCCGCCGCCCGCTCGGTGACCGCCACCGCCGTCGACTTCCACCGCAGGCACGGCACCACAACGCTGATCGCCTCCCTGGTCACCGCGGCGCCCGACGAGCTACTGCACCAGGTAACCGAATTGGCCCGCGATGTCGCCGACGGGTTGATCGATGGCATCCATCTCGAGGGCCCGTGGCTGTCCACGGTCCGATGTGGTGCGCATCAGCCCGCCCTGATGCGCGATCCGAACCCCGCCGAGATCGACCGCGTCCTTGCGGCCGCTACCGGGGCGGTGCGCATGATCACCATCGCACCGGAGCGCGACGGCGCGCTGGCCGCGATCGAGCGGATCGTCGATGCGGGTGTCGTCGCAGCCGTGGGACACACCGAGGCGACGTACGAGCAGACGCGCGCAGCGATCGCGGCCGGCGCGACCGTTGGCACCCACCTGTTCAACGCGATGCGCCCCATCAACACCCGCGAACCCGGTCCCGTCATCGCGCTGCTGGAAGACCCGCGCGTCACGGTGGAGCTGATCACCGACGGTGTGCACGTCGATCCGGCCATCTACCGGCACGTTTCGCGAAGCGCCGGACCCGACAGGGTCTCGTTGATCACCGACGCGATCTCCGCCGCCGGCATGAGTGACGGTACGTATCGCCTGGGCCCGCTTGCCGTCGACGTCGTGGGCGGGGTGGCGCGTGTGGCCGGCACGCAGACCATCGCGGGGAGCACCGCGACCATGGATCACCAGTTCCGCTTCGCGGTCCACAACAGTGGGCTTCCGGGCGACGAGGCACTACTGAGCGCCGTGCGCCAGGCCTCGATCAACCCGGCCCGTGCGCTTGGCCTGGGGGCTGAGGGGCTGGTCCCCGGCGCCGACGCGAATCTCGTCGTGCTCGACGCCGATCTCGCCGTGACCGGCGTACTGCGCCGGGGATCGTGGGTCGTCGCCGTTTAACTGGCATGCTGGCGAGGTGGGGCTGATCATCCGCCTGTTGGAGTTGCTGATCGTGATCGTCCCGGTCGCAGTCGGCGCCGTCGCCGCGATCAGGGCTTTCTCATCGGCCAAGAACCGAGGTGCGCAGCAGGACGAGATCGACGGTCACACCAACCCTGATCCCGGGCCGGCGCCGTCCGCCCGCGGTAACCCCGCCGCGCTGTGGCGCACCATCACGCGTGCCCTCGAGGAACATTCCCGAACCGAGTCGCGATGGTTGAGCTACGAGCTGGATCCCGCCAAACTGCTGGACTACCCGCTGATGACCGACCTGCGGGCGCCCCTCACCGAACGATTCCACAAGGCGAAGATCCGGGCGGACCTCCTGCGACCGGTACGAGCCGAGGATCTGCTGGAGGATCGCGAGTCGGCCGCCACCTACCTGGCCGCCGTCGAGGAGTTCGTCGCGGCATTCAATGCCGCCGAGTCCGAGGCGATACGCAGACGCCGCGACGACTTCCCCGAACCCGACAAGCAGCGACTCGACCGCGCCCAGCGACTGCTACGGGTGGCGTCGAACGAGGCTGCGACACCGAGCGAACGCGAACGCGCTTACGACCGCGCGCGTCAAGAACTCGAGGGTCTGATCGTCCTTCCGCCGTCGATCCGCGCGGCCATCGAGCGCGGCATCGCGGGCGAGCTCGACCCCTGAGCCGCGGGTCACGTCAGCCGTTGGTTTCGCCACCGCGCCAACCGATTCTGAGGCACCTGGAGGGTCGCCATCACCGCACTCATCGGCGGTGCCACCGATTTGCGACGATCGCCGGGCTTGGTGTCGGGGACCGCGGGTCGGTCGCCTTCCCACCACGTCGGTTGTAACAGCGCCGTGGTGACGGGGATGGCCTTTTCGGCGCTCTTTCGGCCCCACGCGCAGGCGCGGTCGATGGACACCCCCGACGGTGCGAGGTTGGCGGGGGACAATGTCGGGGAGAACCGCACCAGGTGGTCGGCGTAGGGAGCGTTGCGCATCATCTGCAACTGCACCGCCTGCGCGATCGGAATGAGCCACAGATGACGCGGATCCCATTGCGGGTGAAAGCAATCGAACGCGAGGTAGCACGCGTTGCGGGTGCCGATCCTGCCGTCGCGGACGCGCTTCCACGCCAGCTCGACCGGGACGTTGCTCGCCGCGCCGCCGTCGACCAGCGCCGCGACGCCCTTCTCCCTGCACAGGGCGTCGAGGATCGGGACCATCCTGCGGTCGCTCGTTTCATGGTGCAGCACACCGGGAATCGCCGACGAGAAGGAGGCGGCGTCCACGACGTCGATGTCACGCGTGAGGTCGTCGTCGCCCACGACGATCGGCTTGACAACCCGCACGTCGATGAACGCCGACACCTGCCACAGCCGGCGCGCGACCTGCGCACCGATGCCGATCGGACGGAAGGGCAGCGACCGCATCTGCAGCGCCGCGAGTTCGGGACGGCGAAACCGCGACGGCAGTGCGGCATACGGCTGTTTGCGCACACCGGCCACGACGATGTCGAGCGGAATCGTCAAGTCCGCCATTCGCATCCGTTCACCGTCCTCGCGGCTGAACAGCGCGTGGGCGAAGTCGTCGAACCGCAGCGAGAAGAGACCGGCCAGCCCGTGCCTGCGGCGCAGGCGTTCGGGCCCGAGGATGGCGCCGTACGTCACCGTTTTCGCCCACGCGACGTACTCGTCGACCGGTATCGGCAGGGTCCGGGCCATCACGCTGCCGATGATCGAGCCGAACGACGAACCGATCATGTAGTCCGGTACCTGGCCTGCCTCGAGCAGCCGCTGCATGCCGCCGATATAGACGAATCCCGCACCGCCTCCGCCGCCGAGTACGGTGACGAGTTTCTTGTAGCCGACTTCGGCATCGAGTTCGGCGGGGGAGAAGTCGTTGGCGTGCCTCTCGATCAGCAGCCGACGCTGCTCGTCCTGGCCGTCGGTCAGCTCCGCGAGGACGTCACGCGCACGCGTCAATGCCGTTGTGGGGTCGCGTTCTTCGCGAAGCGGCACATAGAGGGCGTCGGCGACCCTGGTCCGCCATTGCGAGAGTTCGGCGCCCACGGAGACGTCGCCGCGTCCGCGGCTGCCGCCTGGACCGGCGGCCCCGGGTTCGAAGTCGGCGAGCCGGGCGAAGTTGAGGATGTAGCGCAGCCGGCGCAGCTGTTCGTCGCTCAGCACGTCGGGCTTCGCCAGGTGGTGCCGGACGAGTTTGTTCTCCATCTTCTGCAGCAGAAGTGTCGGCTCGGCGGACGGGAGATCGACGGCGCCGACGGAGTCGACGACCTCCTCCTCGACGGCCTCGGCGAGGTCGAGCGCGATGTCGCGGCGGTTGAGCCGGTCGAACACGTCGTCGTCGAAGGGAGTCTCCATGTCTGCTCGACGGTATGGGGATCGGGCGGCTCGCGCACGCAATTTCGGCCTTCCGCAGCGCACGCAGTTCATGTACCGTCTGGTACATGATTACCGATGCGGGTGTCGACATCGACGCACCAGCCACCGTCGTCTGGGACGTCTTCAGCGACGTCGAGCACTGGCCTGAGTGGACGGCCTCGGTCACCAGCCTGGTCGCCCTCGATGGCGCGGGCCTCGCCGTGGGCAAGCGCTTCGAGATCAAACAACCGCGCATGCCCAAGCTGGTGTGGGAGGTCACCGACGTGGCACCCGGCGAGTCATGGACCTGGGTGCAGCGCTCGCCCGGCGGCCTGACGGTGGCCAGCCACGAGGTCACCGCCATCTCCGACGGCCGGACGCGGGTGCGTCAGCAGATCGACCAGCGTGGACCGATCGGGGCATTGGTCGGCCTCGCCGTGCGGCGGATGACGCGGCGCTACCTCGACATGGAGGCCGTCGGCCTCAAGGCGCGAAGCGAGCAGCTGTACCACCTCGATGGCCCGGCCTCTTGACCTAGAGCGGCGCCAGGCGCTGCTCGACGCGCTGGTGGAGGAGTTCGCGGCGGCCGGCATCGGCGATCGCTCGCTCCGCGATGTTGCAGCCGCCGTCGGCACCAGCCATCGCATGCTGCTGCACCATTTCGGGTCGCGCGACGAACTTCTCTTGGCCATCGTCGACGAGGTTGAGCGACGGCAGATGACAGCGATGCACGAGCTGCCTGACGACCCGGCGGACGCGATCGCCGCCATGTGGGCGGACCTGCGCCGGCCCGAGCTACGCCCGTTCGAGCGGCTGTTCTTCGAGTGCTATGCGCGCGGTGTGCAGGGCGAGCAGCCCTTCGCGCGGATGGTGCCCGCTGCCGTGCACGCCTGGCTTGACGATGAGGCGGCGCGGGCAGTCGATCCTGCGATGATGCGCCTGGGCCTGGCTGTCGCGCGAGGGTTGCTGCTCGATCTGGTGGCGACCGACGACCACGAAGGTGTCGACGCGGCGGCGGCGGCGTTCGTCGATCTGGTGCGCCGAGCAGGCGTTTAGCGGGCGTAGGCCCACGGGTAGTCCACGAGGGTCGGGGGTCGGCCTGCCCACACTCGGTGGGCATGCGATTGAAGGAGTCGACCTAAATGAATGTCAAGAAACGCGTGGTCACTGCGATATGTGCAGGCGCGTTGGCGGGCGCCGCACTGGGGATCGGATCGGGTGTCGCGAACGCCGGTCCGAAATGGCCGGGCCCGCCGCCGCCCTGGCCGGTTCCCGGCCCTGGCGCGAACTTCGGTGGACCGGGCAACCCGCTGCCGCCGGGGCACGGCGGGCTTCCGCCACCCGGGCATCGCAATTACGTCGTGCCGGTCTGGGCGCCACCCGCTCCGCCTCCGCCCTATTGGGCGCCGTGGCTGCCGGTGGAGTGGAACAGCGAGCTGAACGTGTGGGGCGTGCATTGGAACGGAGAGTTCCGAGCCGCACCATTCTGATCGGCGTCTGACGGGCCGCCCCGCCTCCGGGTGGGGCGGCTTTGTCGCTACAGGACCTCAGTCGTCGCTGCGCTGCCGGTCGCCGATGAAGTCCAGGAGCCGTGAGTCGTCGGACGTGAACCGCTCCATCTCTTCGCCTCCGTCGCACCGCAACAGGGCGACCGTCACGGTGTCGCCGTGACGGGAGATCACCTCCCACACGGCACCCGAGTCCTGCCAGCGTTGCAGTTCCGCGACCCGGTCGGCGTCCATGTCTCCACGATTGCACGGGATGGGGCGCTCGCGATGTGGGTACCACCTGAGGTTGTGACGGTCGTTCCCGCATTCGCTGTGCCGATGACATCTGCCGGATCACCCCCGATGGGGCGAAGCACCTCGACGAGGACGTCGTGGCGCGGGTCCGTGAGCATGTCGACCGCTGGATAGAGCTGGAACAGAAGGCGATCGAAGAGTTGTTCGGCGATTAGAGCTGCCCTGGAGGTAGGTAAGCCTCGCCTCAGTTACTCGGGTAGGCTCGGCGGTCAATGACCGACATTGACCAGGCGCCATCACCCGTCCTGCCGCGTGAGCTGACGTCGATATCCGACGAGGTCCGCGCCGTGGGTGCGCCGCCGACGCCCACTCTGGCCGAACCGTACGACGTGCGGCTCGTCAACGCCGAGGCCGACTCGGAGATGGTGTCGGATTGGATGAATCGCCCGCACCTGGTGGAGGCATGGGAGTACCCGTGGCCACCGCAGAGGTGGCAGCGCTATCTCCAGGCGCAACTCGACGGCGAGTACTCGCGCCCGTTCATCGCCAGCTTCCGTGGGCAGCCGTTCGCCTACCTCGAGCTCTACCGCGCGGCGAAGGACTCGATCGCGCCGCGCTATGACGCGGACCCGCACGACATCGGATTGCACGCGGCGATCGCGGATCTGCGGTTCGTCAACCGGGGGATCGCGCCGATCATGTTGCCTCGCTTGGTCTCCAGCATCTTCGAGCTCGAACCGCGGTGCCGTCGCATCATGTTCGACCCGGACCACCGCAACGCCGGAGCGCGTGGGGTCTGCGAGTTCGCGGGCGCCGTGTTTCTCGGTGAGCACGACATGTCGAACCGGCGCATGGCGCTGTACGCGCTGTCGCGCTCACCGTCGGATACACCCGTTTAATCCGCGAGCAGACGCGAAACCCCCCATTTCTGCGCATTTTTGGGGGTTTTCGCGTCTGCTCGCGGAGGGAAACTTGTGAAGGAGTTTAGGGTAGCTGGTTGAACTCGGCGTAGCCGTCGTAGTCCGGCTTCATCGCCGCCGCGACCAGTTCCCACAACACTTCATCGGTGCCGCCGCCGACGCGCGCCAGCTTCATATCGCGCCACCATTTGCCCAGCGGCGTCTCGTCCACCAGATAACCCGACCCGCCGAAGATGTGCATGCACTCGTTGAACACCTCTTCGCCGAGGCGGGCCGCGGTGACCTTCATGGCCGCCGCGGTGCGTAGGTCCAACTTGCCCGTCGCCGCGATGCCGTCGAGCGCATAGCGCAACATGTCGACGCGGGCCTGCAGGTCGGCGATGCGCAACCGCAGCGCCTGATGCTCAAACAGCGTGTGGCCGAACTGTCGGCGAGTCATCATGCGCGCCAGCGTGATTCCGATGACACGCTGAGCGGACGTCGACACCAGGCCGGCCACCGACATTCGCTCCTGCGCCAGTCCCCAGGAGATGGCTGCCAGGCCGATCCCCGCGCGGGCGACCAGAGCGTCGGCGGGTACCCAGGTGTCGATGTGTACGGCGGCGGTGTCCAGCGGTCCCGCACCGACCTTGCGGTACGGCGTCTGAATCTCGCACTGTGCCAACGGGACGGCGACGACGACCACGCTGCCGTGCGTGCTGTTCGGATCGTGGTCGACGCTGCGCGCAACCGCCAACACGTGATCGGCGATCGGCGACAGCGAGACGAACTTCTTGATGCCCTTGACCTCGAAACCGTCGCACACGGAACGGACCTGTGTGCCGACGATCTGCAGGTCGGACCCTCCCGACTGCTCCGAAGCGCCGATGCAGAGCACGGCCTCGCCACGGATGGCCTGTTCGGCGATGTTGCGGAGGTAGTCCGACTTGCCGAAGCGACGCAGGATTGCGATGCCCGCGTCGTGCAGCCCGACGCCGACGCCGATACCCGCTGATCCCAGTGCGCCGAGCTTCCTGGCCAGCGCGATAACCTTTGCGACGTCGCACTGCTGCTGACCAGTCGGCCACTTCGACGCGAAAACACCTGAGTCGCCCAGGTATTCGATGAGCTCGCGCGGAAACCGCTCGGTCTCTTCGGCCTCCGCAGTCCACTTCGTCACCCGGTCGTCGAAGACCCGATCGAGCAGCTCGGTGAATTTTTCCGCCTCAACATCGGCGGGCGCCGTCATCGGCTGGCTCCCTCCAGGTTGCGCTTGACCTCCAACCGGCGCAGCTTGCCGGAGGACGTACGCGGCAGCGCACCGGGTTTCACGAACACGACATCCGCGGGCACCACGCCGCATTCCGACGCGACGCGTGCGACGACGGCGCTGCGCGCCGCGGATTCGTCCTCACCCTTGAACTCCGCCGTGATGACGAGCTTGGGACGTGCCGTCGACTCACCCGTGCCCGTCGCGATGACGCACCCGTCGCGTACACCCTCGATCTTGCCGGCGACGCGCTCCACCTCGGTGGGGAATATGTTGCGGCCTGCGACCGTGATGAGTTCCTTGGCGCGGCCACAGATGACGAGGCCGTCGTCGGTGAGGTAACCGAGATCGCCTGTGGGCAGCCATTCTTGGGAATCGATCGGATCTTGGCCGACGTATCCCGTCATGAGTGACGTGCCACGGACTTCCACCTCGCCGACGTCGCGTCCGGTCACCTCGGTGGAGCGGGTCTCATCGGTGTTCACCCGGACCTCCATGCCGGGGATCGGGTGGCCGAGCACCGCGAACTGCCGGGTGGCCTCGCCCTCGTCGGTGGTGACGGTGACCTCGTCGAGCCGAAGTCCGGTGAACGGTACGGGAATGGTTACCGCACAGGTGGATTCGGCGAGACCGTAGGACGGTGCCAGCGAGTTCGGGTTGAATCCGAACCGGGCCAACTCGGTGGAAAAGCGTGCGTATCCCTCGCAGTCGATGGGCTCACCGCCGTTGAGGGTGAAGCCGAGGTTGCTCAGGTTCAGATCGGACAGACCGCCGGCGTACTTGCCGATGATGTTGAATGCCATGTTCGGCGCCGCGGTCATGGTGGCCTTGCTCTCGTCCAGCCATTTGAGCCAGTTGAACGGGTTGCCCGCGAACGCCTTGGTGGGCGCCTGCCACAGCTCCGCCTGCGACAGCGTGGACACGAGCAGGAATGTCAGCCCCATGTCGTGGTAGAGCGGCAGCCAGCTGTGCGTGCGGCTGCTTTCGTTGATGTTGACTCGCGTCTGGAGTCCGCGCAGGTTCGAGAGTGCGGCAAAGGGCGAAATCTGCGCCGTGCGTGGCGTTCCCGTCGATCCCGCCGTGCCCTGCAGGATCGCGGTATCTGCGGCCCGCGGGCCGTGGAAGGTGGTGGAACGGTGTATGTGCGCGACCTCGGTGAGGTCGTGGACGACGAGGCCCTCGGCGTGTGCGCGCAGCAACTCCAACTCGGCGCCGTGGCTGAAGGCGGTCGTCACTCCGATGCTGCGGAATCGGTCCACCGTGCTCTTGGCCCACTCCTGCGGATGGGCACGCCGGATCGGGCCCGGCAGGATGGACAGTCCCGCGCCTGCGAAGAACGCGCCGGGAATCGCAGCGATGAACTCCACGGTCGGGTCGCCGACAAGCCCGACCGCAGTCGACCCGTCGTCGACGATGCGTTCGGCGACGTTCTCGGATCGCGCGTGGACCTCTTGCCAGGGGTGATGAATCCACTTGTCGTTCTCGGTATCGAGCACCGACAGCTTGGTCGGGGCACCCCGCATTGCTGCCGATAGCGCGTCGGCCAAATCGGTCATGAGTTCCCCTGAGCGGCAGGCACCTTCGCGAGGATGGCCGCTTCGAGGTCACCGACGGTATCGCAGCTGAGCAGGTCCTCTTCGGAAAGTGCCACGCCGAGTTTGTCCTCGATGGCGACCATGCCGACCGCGAAGGCGACGGAGTCGAGGCCGACGTCGTCGATGAGTCTGGACTCTCGGGTGACCCGGGCGATGTCGACGTTCATGTCTTCGCGGAGGATTTCGGTGAGGGCGGTGCTCACCGCTTCGGGAGTAGACGGCTTCACGGCGTGGGACGGTACACCCGAATCGAAGGTGAGGCTAGGCTTACCTTTGCCCTTGGAAGCCCGCTTTCACGCTGCTCGAGCGGTACAGTCACCGCTGGTGATGGATCTTGCCCGGGCCAGGGTCGCTCGAACCGCCGACCGGTTGATAGCTCCTGCCGCCATCCTCGTGGCCGTGTCTAAGGCCTTCACATGACGGGGGATCCGGAGGACGACGATCCGGCTGACGTGGCACGCCCCGCGGACGATTCGCACGCCGAGTTGCCTATCGATCCCGACGCTCCTGCCGTCCGGCCGCTGCATCTACGTCCTTCGGCGTTGGCGTGGATCTTCGCAGGCGGTATCGCGGGGACGGCGCTGCGGTATTACATCGAGAAGCTCATACCGCACGACGGCGCATCGTGGCCGTGGGCGACCTTTCTGATCAACCTCAGCGGCGCCTTCGTCCTCGGCGCGCTGCTGGAGGGACTCGCCCGGCTCGGCGATGACGCCGGATGGCGTCGGCGCACGCGCCTCTGTGCCGGCACCGGATTCTGCGGGGCGTTCACCACGTACAGCACCTTCGCCCTGGAGGTCGTGCTGCTGGAGAGGCACGGCCACCTCGGAACGGCGATCAGTTACGGCGTGCTCAGCGTGGTGGGCGGTGTGATCACCGCCTGGCTCGGCATCGTGGTGGTCGCAAGTGTGCACCGCAGGAGGGCGCCCGCATGATCGCCATCCTCACCTTCCTCGCCGGAGCGTCCGGTGCGGTGACGCGATTCCTGCTCGACTCATGGACGAAGGAGCGGTGGCGGTCGCCGTTTCCGTTGGCCACCGTCGTCATCAACATCACGGGATCGCTGCTCCTCGGCGTCCTCGCCGGGATCGTGCTCTTCCACGGCCAGTCCAGCGCCTGGCAGACGGTGCTGGGGACCGGATTCTGCGGCGGGTACACGACGTTCAGCACCGCGAGTTTCGAAACCGTGCGGCTGGTCCAACAGGGCCGGCGGATGCTGGCTTTGGTGAATGCGGTTGTGTCCTTGGTCCTGTCGGTCGCAGGCTGTGTGTGTGGCTTCGCGCTGGTGTGGGCGGTCTGAACCAGGCGATTCCTCGGATGGAGGTGGCCCCAAATGGACAACACTGACGAACCTCTTCGACCGGCCACCACCGAATTGGTCGTTGGGTGGGACCGGCAGCCGGCGAGTGCGGCCGCATTGCAGTTTGCGGTCGGCCTAGCCCGTCGCCTGAACGCCCATGTGCACGTCGTGCATATCGCCGACTTTGACGACATGCCTGTGGATCCGGATGCGTGGGACTACGAAGAGCAGTTCCACGCCAGTCTCGAAGCTCATGCCGTCGCCGCGCGGGACTTGCTCGATGAACTCGGTGCGAACTGGACATATCACGCCATGCACGGCCGTCCACCCGATGTGCTTGCCGATATGGCCGAGGACGTCGACGCGCTGATGATCGTGCTGGGCGCGCCCCGAGGTGGCGTGCATTCGTTCATCGACTCATTCGCCGGACAGTCCGTGGCACACCAGTTGACACGCAGACACAGCCGTGCGGTGCTCTTGGTCCCCGAGTAGGGCCGAACCGGAGCAGAATCGACGGCATGGCCAATCCTCGCGCCGGTCAGTTGGCGCAACCCGAAGACCTCATCGATGTGGCGCAGGTCGTCACGGCGTATTACACCGTCGAACCCGACCCGGACAACGTCGACCAACAGGTCGTGTTCGGCACCTCGGGTCACCGGGGCTCCAGCCTCGACGGGGCCTTCAACGAGGCGCACATCGTCGCGACGACGCAGGCCATCGTCGAGTACCGGCAGGCGCAGGGCACGTCCGGACCGCTGTTCATCGGACGCGACACGCACGCGCTCTCCGAGCCGGCGTGGGCCTCGGCGCTGGAGGTGCTGGCAGGCAATGACGTCGTCGCGATGATCGATTCGGCCGATCGCTACACCCCGACCCCCGCCGTCAGCCACGCCATCCTGACCTTCAACGACGGCCGCGACGGCGATCTGGCCGACGGGATCGTGGTCACGCCGTCGCACAACCCGCCGCGTGATGGCGGCTTCAAGTACAACCCGCCCAACGGCGGACCCGCCGACACCGACGCCACCGGGGCAATCGCCAAGCGCGCCAACGAGATCCTGCGCAACGGTCTCAAGGACGTGAAACGCGTACCTCTGGCCAGTGCACTAAAGACCGCGCAGCGTCACGACTACCTCGACGCGTACATCGCGGACCTGCCCAACGTCGTCGATCTGCACGCGATCAGCGCCGAGGGGATCCGCATCGGGGCCGACCCGCTGGGCGGCGCGAGCGTCGACTACTGGGGCGCCATCGCCGAGCGGTACAACCTCAAACTCACCGTCGTCAACCCGCTCGTCGACGCCACGTGGCGGTTCATGACGCTGGACACCGACGGCAAGATCCGGATGGACTGCAGCTCGCCCAACGCGATGGCGTCGTTGATCGCCAACCGCGAGAGCTATCAGATCGCCACCGGCAACGACGCGGACTCCGACCGGCACGGCATCGTGACGCCCGACGGCGGACTGCTCAACCCGAACCACTACCTGGCGGTGGCAATCGACTATCTGTACACCAACCGGCCCGACTGGCCGGCGTCCACGGCGGTCGGTAAGACCGCGGTCAGTTCGTCGATCATCGACCGGGTGGTCGCCGGGTTGGGCCGCAAGCTGGTCGAGGTGCCTGTGGGCTTCAAATGGTTCGTCGACGGATTGCTCGGCGGCACCATCGGTTTCGGCGGCGAGGAAAGCGCGGGCGCGTCCTTCCTACGGCGCGACGGCTCGGTGTGGACGACCGACAAGGACGGCATCATCCTCGCGTTGTTGGCGTCGGAGATTCTCGCGAAGACGGGGTCCACGCCGTCGCAACGGTATAACGAGCTTGCCGAAAAGTACGGTGCGCCAACCTATGCGCGTATCGACGCCCCTGCGAACCGTGAGCAGAAGGCCCGGCTCTCGAAACTGTCGGCCGAGCAGGTGACGGCCACGGAACTGGCGGGGGAGGTGATCACCGCCAAGCTGACGACGGCGCCGGGCAACGGTGCGCCGCTGGGTGGACTGAAGGTGACGACGGAGAACGCGTGGTTCGCGGCGCGCCCGTCAGGCACCGAGGACGTGTACAAGATCTACGCCGAGTCGTTCCGCGGGCCGGAGCATCTTGCCGAGGTGCAGGAAGCGGCCAGGGAAGTGGTGAATAAAGTCATCGCGTGAGCTTCGACGCGGAGGGCGACTGTTCGACAGTGGCCGACAAGCCGAGGCTGCCGCGGGAAGTCTGGCTG
This sequence comes from Mycolicibacterium moriokaense, assembly GCF_010726085.1. Lineage (NCBI taxonomy): Bacteria > Bacillati > Actinomycetota > Actinomycetes > Mycobacteriales > Mycobacteriaceae > Mycobacterium > Mycolicibacterium moriokaense. The sequence goes on along the minus strand of NZ_AP022560.1, from coordinate 4,656,219 downwards.
CTGGTCGCGGCGAACGTGGTGGTGGCGCTCGGCTACGGAGTCGTCTCTCCCGTGTTGCCCCAGTATGCGCGGCACTTCGGCGTCAGCATCAGCGCGGCGACCTTCGTCATCACCGCCTTCGCGCTGATGCGGCTGGTGTCCGCGTCGCCGGCGGGCTGGCTGGTTCAGCGCCTGGGGGAGCGCCGGGTCTACATCAACGGTCTGCTGATCGTCGCGGTGTCCACCACCGTGTGCGCATTCGCGCAGACCTACTGGCAGCTGCTGCTGTTCCGATCGCTGGGTGGACTCGGCTCGGCCATGTTCTCGGTGTCGTCGCTGGCATTGATGATCCGGATCTCGCCGCCTGACGCACGCGGTCGCGTAGCGGGTCTGTTCTCGTCGGGATTCCTGCTCGGCTCGGTGGGTGGCCCGGTGCTCGGTAGCCTCACCGCCGGACTCGGTCTGTCGGCGCCGTTTGCGATCTACGGGGTGGCGCTGCTCATCGCGGCGGCGGTGGTGTTCTTCAGCCTGCGGGGCAGTGACGGACCCCTGTCGGAGGAGTCGGCTGAGCCTGCCGTCACGCTGCGAGAGGTGTTGCGGCACCGCGCCTACCGAGCCGCGCTGTTGTCCAATTTCGCGACCGGCTGGGCCGCGTTCGGACTGCGGATCGCCCTGGTGCCGCTGTTCGTGGTCGATGTTCTCGGTCGCAGCACCGGCGTAGCCGGCTTGGCGCTGGCGACATTCGCCATCGGCAACGTCTCGGTGGTGATCCCGAGCGGCTATCTGTCGGACCGGATCGGCCGGCGCAAGTTGCTCATCGCCGGGCTGATGGCCGCCGCCGTGTCGACGGGCCTGCTCGGGGTGTCGTCGTCGCTGGTGATCTTCTTGGCGACGGCCTACATATCCGGCGCGGCGACGGGCATCTTCGTCTCCCCGCAGCAGGCGGCCGTGGCCGACATCGTCGGGAATCAATCCCGCGGCGGAACGCCGGTGGCCGTGTTCCAGATGATGGTCGACGTGGGGTCGATCGGCGGGTCGTTGATCGTCGGCATGATCGCCCAGCATGCGTCGTTCGGCTGGGCCTTTGCCGTCAGCGGCGCGATCCTTTTCATCGCGGCGATCGGTTGGATCTTCGCCCCGGAGACCCGTGGCCTCCCGCCCGCAGGTCACACGCCGGCTCGTCCGCTCGGCCCGGAAGCCGCGGGCGAAGTGCCCTGATCTGCGATTTTGAAGCCATCCCGCAGGTGGTGTAACTTCGATGGGCACAACTTCACGGGGCTATGGCGCAGTTGGTAGCGCACCACACTGGCAGTGTGGGGGTCAGGGGTTCGAGTCCCCTTAGCTCCACCAGGCAAAACAACACCCGTTCGGGTGCTCAGCAGGTCGTTTGACGACAGTTTTGACGACAGTTCTCGGTCGGCTGCCGCCGATCCCGCCCGCGTGAAGCGAGCGACTGGCTGGGCGTAACGGGGCTCCTGAACCACACTTGAGGTACACAAGCCGCCATTGCATATCGACACCGGCTGAACTCGCGGCTTGGCTTTACAGCCGCCCTGCGAGGCGTCCGATGTGCTGACGTCAACCTTGACGACACCGCGCGGCGGTGTCGTACGTTCGATGATTGATGGTGCACAGGCCGTGCCGGTATACCTGCGAACGACCCGCCTGGGTTTGATAGACCGCCTTTGAAGCGATGAGATCAGCGTGCTGCTGTGCCGCAACCGCGGCACGATGAGCGCGCTTCTCTCGGGTTGCCGCCCACCAGACAATCAGTCCGATCACATACGCTGCCTCGAAGAGCCAGCCCACCACTGTCCGTGCTCCCGACGGGTTCGCCGCACCAGCCTGCACGGCTAGGAAAGTGCCAAGGAGGTATGGCCAGGCAATTACGACGAATGCGAGCAGAAACATGATCGCGAAGGCCAGGAACCCGGTGTCACCACCTGATCGGCGTCGTCGCCCCCAGGACGAACCTGCCGAAAACGGACCGACACCGACCCCAATCCCGCGAGTCGAGATGCCGCCTCGAACGCCAAAAAAGCTACCGCCGACCCCCAGTCGCATGGCGCGACCCTACAACGGAGTTTCCCGACGATGCGGGGTGTTCAGTCACCTCTCTGCGACGCCGGGCTCGAACCTCATCAGTTGCGGCGGACCTTTGCGCAACGAGAGCCACCATGGACCCTCCATCGGCTGTTGGTCAGCGACGTTCGTCCATCGCGTTGTGAGTCGGATCAGCTGGTCCCAAGCTGGCTTACTGCCGACGTCGCCGTGCAGATGAACAACCTTCAATCGATGGGTGATCGCCAGGTCAGCTTCAACCGGTCGTGTTCGCAATCGCCGGTCGTTGGTGATCATGACCCAGCCGCGGTCTCCCACGATCGGTATCCAGTCGGTGTCGAGTATCCCTCGCGGCAACAGTTCCTCAACCGGTGTCCGGCTGAATCTCGCAGTGTCGCGGCGCACTGCAACCATCGCGTTGCCGAGACTGAGCAGGTTCTCGTCGACGACATACCGAACATCACCGATCGCTGCCGCCACCCGCTGCTCCGCTACCTAGGCCGCCGTGAGTCCGTACTTGTCGGTGTAGTCGAGCGCCTGTTGAACGTGATGCAGGCTCAGCCCGTAATCTGCAGCGAGATCTTCGGGCGGCACACCGCCCCTTGCCATTCCGGCAATGGTGACTGGTGACACGCGGCTACCGACGAAGGTCGGCTGGCCACTTAGGCGCGCTGGATTGATGACAATGTCAGGAAAATCCTTGTCGGCAGGAAGCTGGGCGATGATCTGCTCACCCTCGTCATCGTGCTCAAGAATGGCGACATCAGCCAGCCACTTCGCGTCACCTAGCAGGCGCTGCCCGGTGCGAACAATGACCTCTTCATCCGGCAGTCCAACCTCCTCACCACCGATAGTTACGTCGTGGTCATGAACGTCGAGATATGGCCTCATATGCGCAAGCGGGTAGGCGCTTCCGTATAGCCGGCGTAGACCTTCGACGGCGCCACGTAAGCGTGACGTGCGGACGTTCTCACGGTCGCGGAACTCGGCGAGCATCCGAACTTCGACGAATTCGCCCCAGGTGACCCAGTCAGTGTCGCGGGGCACGACCCGCAGGATGGGCTCGTAGGCCGTGCCGCTGCGTTCGTAGCCATTAAGCCACCGCTTTGCTGTGCCGCTGCGGAGTCCGATCAGACGGTCTACCTCGGCGTATACGTAGACCTCACGATCAAGCATTGAGGCGACGGACATGCGCGCAAGCATGACACACCCTATCGGCAGCGGACGACAGGTTTGCCGAGTCGTGTCATTGACCTAACCATTGGACTACAGTCCTAGCCCGTCTCGTCGATGCCGCTCGCACCGAACAGCGACCCCATCGAATCCAAGGCATCCCGTTGAACGGCCTCGATGACCTCGACATACGTTCCGGTTGTCACAGTGATTGAGCTGTGGCGCAAGATCTTTTGCACCGTCGCTGGCTGGACTCCCATAGTGAAGAGCAGCGTCGCACACGAGTGCCGGAGATCGTGGACCCTAAGTTGCGGCACATCCGCCTTCTCGCATAGGCGGTGGAACATGCGGTTGACGTTGCGCGGCTCCAAAGCGCCGCCCTGAGGAGTCGTGAACACCAAGCCGATGTCGCGCCACGTGGAGCCAGCGGCCAGGCGCTCCTCAAGCTGGCGCCGACGGTGGTTAGTCAGGATCGGCACGAGCGTCCGAGGTATTGGCAGAACTGCAACGGACCCTTCAGTTTTGACGTTCTCAAGCTTGAGTTGCCCGTCCACGCGGTGTAACGCTCGCCTGATTGTGATCCGCTCAGCGTCTAGGTCGACGTCGGACCATTGCAGCCCGAGCGCCTCACCGCGGCGAAGTCCCATCGACAATGCGACCGCCCACAGTGCGTAGAGGCGGGTGGCCTCAGCCGTCTTGAGGAAGCGCATCGCCTCGGCCCGCGTGAAAGAGCGCACTTTCCGGTCGTCGGTCACGCGCAACTGGACCAGTCGGGCTACGTTGCGACTCAGCACTTCTTCATCGACCGCATCCTGCAAAGCCGCCCGCAGCACGCGCAGAATGTGACGAATTGAGCTCGCAGACAACGTGTCATTGCAGCACTTGGCAGGTACGAGAGCGCAGCATCGTGCCTGTGACTTGCGCCCTCGCGCCGCATCCTTCCCCTGAGCGCAGCATTGGCATCGGGTCTGTAGTCCGGTCAACCAGGAACGAATGTGCGAGGCCTGCAGTGACTTAAGCTTTCGAGTGCCGATGCCGGGGATGATGTGCAGGCGTACGTCGCCCTCATACGTCGCGTACGTCGTGCGCCGTACGCTCGGTTCTGCGATGTGCTCAAGCCAATAGTTCATGTACTCAGCCACCGTCAACGTCGTTGTTGCAGTCGGTATGCCGCGTCGCTGTTGATCGAGAACCTTGCCCAGTTCGTCCAGGGCGGCGCGCTCGGTGTCGCCGTAAACGCTGATGCGCCTCCGTCGTCCATCTGGCGTGTCGACGAAGACCTTGGCTTCCCAGCGCCCATCAGCCCGCCGATACACGCCACCTTGGCCGTTCGCGTTGCGTCGCGCCTTACCACCATTAGCCATCACGCGGCTCCTTCAATCAAGCCGGAAAGATAGTCATCGAAAGATTGCCGCACGATCCGCCGGCACCTACCGATCTGTACTGACTTGACACGTCCGTCCCAGATGAGCCGGTAAACCATCCATCGACTGACTGCGAGACGATCCGCCGCCGCCTGCACGGTAATCAGCTCAGCACTGAATTCAGTATGCATCCGATCTCCTCTCCGTGTGAAGCAATCCGGAATGCGGCCATCGTCCATTTCGCATTGGTTCGTTGGGAGTGAGTTGTGCTGTGTACGAGGAATTTCCATGTGGTCGCGATGACGTGCCGAACGGGTCATGCGATCGGTTCTCTGGTGTGATCATGTTGACCAGTCCGGTGTTGGGGATTGGTCCTGCGTCCAGCGGTTCGCGCGGACGAGATGGCGATTTTCGATCATTCGGTGCGCTGCCGACACGACTAAAATACGTTCGCCGAGATTGCCCAGCCCGGCTCGATCGAATGCCCATTCCATTTCTTCGGCACCCTGTAGCGCCCGAGGACGTTCGTCGGTCGCGATGTCCGAGCGGTGGTGACGGTGCTCCCGGGTCCACTCAGCTCGGTGCTCGCGTAGCGCACCCATCGTGGTGGAGAAGAGCCGGGACTTGGTGGTGATGTGTCCACGAAAGCCGAGAGTGTGCAGCCAGCGGTCTATCCCCGAGTAGGCGCCGCGATCGGCTAGTTCGAGGATCGTAGTCAGAATCGCCCTCACATGTGTGGTGACGTCCAAGTCGGGAACGGCGAGGGGTGACATCCGTCGGATTCCAACACCAAAGTCGGCGACGGACTTGGTCACGTACTTGGCCAGGTAGGCCGCGACCGATCGACGCGACTGGCGAGGCATTGCCGCGTCGCAGTCGCTACTGCCAGAGTGCAACGGTCGCGCATCAGTCTGTGTGCCGAATTGTATTACCCTGCCGCCGATTTCAGAAGCTCTCGCGGGGTCGGCAACGGTGAGTGCGACGCCGCTTGCGGCCTGATGGATCAGAAGGGCCAGGTCGGTGGCTGTGATCGAGGAGTTGGGTGGTGTTGGGGGTTGGCCCGGCTCGGGCGGCTCGTCGAGGCGGATTACCGCATGGAAGTGCGGAATCGCGCGACGTTGCATCTCGGTCACCTTCACGAAGTTGATCCGGGCAGCAGTGGGGGATTCGCCGAGCGCGCGCAAGCGTCTACGCAAGAGTCGGCGCAGGGCTATGGTGAAGCGCCGCCACAGTTCAGGGGCATGCCAGGCGAACAGGACATGCCCCGTGTAGTCGTAACAGTCCTCGCAGAGAGGCTGACCGACGTGAGCATCGCCTTCATGGTGGATGGAGCTGCACCACAGAGGTCTCCCGTGCTGGCAGCGTTTACGGCCCTGATCGTGGCAGGGGCGAGCCTGGCCCCGCTGGCCGTCATCCCGTGTGGTGTGCACGGCCCCGAAGCTGGGCGCAGTCAACGTGACGAAGACCTGGGGGTGCTCGGCGACCGTTCGCGGCAGGTCGTGGTGGCCACCGTGCAGGCCGGCGTGTACGAGTTGCCAGGTGTCGCGGGCGTAGAGATCGGAGCAGGACGGGCAGGCGATTGCGCGTCGGTTGTTGCACCGGGTCCACACTCGATGCTCGCGACCCAAGCTGTTGGTTCCGATCAGACGGACCGGATTCGCGCAGAACCCAGCGTTCTCCGCGTTATCCCACCAGGTCTGGAAATCGCGAGAGGCGGCTCGCCGCACCATTTGTGCCACTACGCCCGAGGTGTCGGCCCTGGCGGGAAGGCCCGGCAGGGTCGGTACCGACACAGCTGAAGCGACGACATTGACTGGAGTGACGGTCATGGCTGACGATTCCCGTTCTCGGTGGGCCGAGGTAGCGCTCGTACGGGGGAGAAGCGGCTGGCGAGATCGTCGATGTCGGGATCGGTGACGTGGAAGGCGCGAACTCTGAGCGGTTCAGCGTTGCCGTCGATGCAGACGTAACCGACGCCGGGAGTGGAGGTGGAGATTCGGTCGCATAATGCGCCGGCGTCCCGGGCGGCAGTCCCGAGCACCATGGTCGTTTGGGTGGCTTCGCTCATTCGCAGTCCGATCCGGATGGAGAAGAGCTGCCGGAGAGGAAGGACGTCCTTGGAAGGGTCTTGTACCGCGGCAACCACCGAGATACCGACCGCGCGTCCCTGGGATAACAGCAGTCCGAGGAGCTGTTCCGCTTCGGCGCGCAGCTTTCGGTCACCGACATATGCGGTTAGAGAGGCGATTTCGTCGACAGCCAAGATGATTAGCGGTGCGGCGGCGGTGGGGGTGTGTAGGCGGGTCTTTCCCCGCAGCCGTTGCGCACGTTTCTGCATCACCGCGACGACAGCCCGCAGCAGTGCGAGCGTCTGTACGCCGTTGTCATGAGCAAGAGCGGTGAACATCGCCCGTCCGCGCCCGAACTCCATCCCGCCTTTGGGATCCACGACAGCTACGCGTACGCAGCCAGATCGCACCGCGGGGGCAATGGCGGCAATGATGGACCACAGCACCGAGCCCTTCCCGGAGCCGGTCGCGCCTGCGACCAAGATGTGCTGTCCCAGCAGCGGTAAGCTCCACCATTCACCTGCCTCGGTAACCCCGACGCACAGTCGGGACAGGTCTGTTGCAGCGTCGGCGGCGCGACGGGGAAGTCGGATCGGTGTCTCCAGTGGATCGCCGTGATGGGTGCTGACGCTGATCGAGCCCGGTCGGATCGAGCGAATGGTCACACGGCGAGCACTCAGCGCTTCGGCTAACGCGTCACCTCGGGATTGCCAGTCGGCCAACGACTGACCCGTGAGGATCCGGACCTCGAGAACGTCGCTCGTGGCACCGATCGTGACCGAGCGCAGACTCGGCACCATGACGTGACCGTCGAGGCCGGCGGTCAAGCCGCAGAGCTTGCAGACGGTGGCCCATCGTCCGCGATAGATACCCCATGTGCGCCACTGGATGCGCATGCGGACCGTCACCCACTCACGGAAGGTGTTGGGGGATAACAGGAACCAGCTGAATAGTGCGAAGGCTCCTAAGGCCGCCGCGAGTAGGCCGAAGAGCGGACCGTAATTGATGGCGATCCAGACGCTTGTGATGGTCGGAATGCTGATCATCGGAAACAGCACCGATGCCCATACCAGCGCGACCGTCGCTTTGGCGAAGGCTACGACGGCAACCATGACAGCGTCGTCGAAGTCCGATTCGTTGCGGCGAGAGCGGTTGGAGCGATGAGATCGTGAGTAACCAGTCATGACAGACCTCCGACAGGTTCGTGCGGATCAGGACGGGGATTGATGGTTCGGGGGGGGCGCAGCACCGCAGTGCTTGGGTGTTGCGGTGCTGCGCCCACTCGGCGACGGGGTTATGCGGCAGGCTTGCCTGTACCGCTGGGTATGCCGCTTGAAGGTGCGGTCCTGGGCGTGGCGATGACGCCTGCCAGTGGCGCACCTGAAGCGCGGATCGCCTCGGCACGGAACGCGACTCCGCTGCGACTGTCCTGGCTCCACGGCAAGGCAACCAAGCCCTCGATGTGGACCGGCTGGCCGACCGTCACATTCGGGTCGCCGGCAACCGTCACGGTGATGACGTCGCCGCCCGTGGAGTCCAGCGCCATCACTTGGACCTGCCACAGCGGCAGACTTGTCTCGCGATCCAGCTTCGGCTGGCCGGTGTCGAAAGCGATCCGCTGTTCGGGCGCTCGCGTGCACACAAACGACACACCGCCGGTGTCAATACGTAGCTTCATTCCAAATGTCCTTCCCTCTGTTGTCTCGCGACCGCTCGGCCGCGACCACCAGTTCAGGCGGACAACTCGGACATTCCCAGGGCATCAGTTGGACAAAGCGGACAGACGCCGGGACAACGCGGACACTCGGACGACAATCGCGCGCCAACTTCTGTGCTTTGGGCGTCGCTAATGCTGGCACCGCGCTCCTAGCATGAGCAGATCGAGAAGCTACCTGTTCCTAACCACGCACTGACGACGCGAATGAGCGAAAAGGGTTTCAGCGAAACCAGACTCGCAACAGCCGCCGGTGTCGACGTCAAGACGGTGGGCCGCTGGGTCAGGGGTGAATCACTGCCCCAAGCGGTCAACGCGCGCGCCACCGCCGACGCACTGGGCTGCGATCCGCAGACGCTTTGGCCAGACATCTTTCCCACCCTGTGCCCACCTGGTACCGGCACTGTCGCCGTCAGTGTGTACCGAAGCCGCGCGGACGTCCCTGTCGCCGTGTGGACCCAACTGTTCGGCGGCGCCGCCGAGCAGATCGACATCCTGGTCTACGGGGGCACCTTCCTCTTCGACGGCATTCCCAGGTTCTGCTCAATGCTCGCAGTCGCGGCCGAACGCGGAGTCGCCACTCGCTTCATCGTGGGTGATCCCGATTGCGCTGCGGTCAGCCAACGGGGGGACGAGGAGACGATTGGCTCAGTTCTGGCCGCTCGCTGCCAGATCACACTCGCACGACTGGCTTCACTCGCAGATGCCCCGGGCTTGGAGGTGCGCACACACGCCACACCGCTGTACACGTCGATGTTCCGCGCGGACAACACCCTGATTGCCAACCCGCACCTCTACGGTGCTCCTGCCAGCGACAATCCCGTCCTCTTTATTAGACGTGACGACGCGCCCGAGCTGTGGCGCGATCACCAAGTCTCTTTCGAACGGGTGTGGAACACCGCCCAACCATTACCCATCCACGCCTGAACTGCCGATTGGAGAACCGTATGGCCCGGACCGACTACTACAACGACCCCCACGCGCCAGCCGCAAACAGTGTGGTGCCCTCCACCACCGCCGTCGTCACCGATTCACATGATCGCATCGTGCTAATTCGCCGCCGCGACAATAATCTGTGGGCATTGCCGGGTGGCGCAATGGAATTGGGTGAATTCATCGTCGACGCTGCGGTTCGTGAAGTGAAAGAGGAAACCGGTCTCGACGTCGACATCACCGGACTCATCGGTGTCTACACAAGCCCCTGGCACGTGATGGCCTACGCCGACGGTGAAGTCCGTCAACAGTTCTCGCTGTGCTTCACCACCCGGCTTCTGGGCGGACAGTTGCGAGTCGATTCGGAAAGCACCGACATCGCTTGGACATTGCGAGGCGAACTCGATTCATTGGATATCCATCCGTCGATGCGGCTGCGCATTCAGCACTACTTCCAACACCGCAGTAGCCCATACCTCGGGTAGCCCCGCTTTGGGCCGTCTCTAACAGGCGGACGCACCAACCCGCGCTGCCGCCGCCAACAGGCTCGGAGCCGCCCGCCCGATCGCACGATGTACAGGATCGCCATTGGGGTATCGCGACAAAATCTCCGTAACCCGATCTTCAGCCCTTACAGGCGAGCCTTGTGGGCTAGTGGTCAAGTCGGCGCACGTCAGCACGTCCAGTAACAACGAGGAGGGTGCCGTGAACTCGGCTAGCGCGTCTAAGAGGCCGCGCTCCCGCGCCTCGAACACCGCGCCTGTGTGATAGGCCACGAGCGCCACCACCACCGCAGAGAAGCCCTCGTCGCGGACGAAGACTGCGCCGTCGATGGGGTGAAAACCCGTCGATCGAACTGATGGCGCATAGCCGACATCGTGAAGCCACGCGGCAGTCACCACCGCGTCGGCATCAACGGCGCCCAAGCCGACGACCAATCGCTCTGCCGTCGCCGCGACTCCGCGGACATGGGCCCACCGATGTGGCAGATCGGCCAGTGACCGCGCTCATCGAAAGTCCTCAGGTGTGCTCGTTGAAATTCCTCACCTGTGAGCAGCGGTCAGTGTAGTTGTTGGCGGGTGCCGGTGGTGGTGCGGCGCAGGGTTTCGGCGGCGGCCTGGTGGTCGCGGAGGCGGTAGGACTCGCCGTCGAGGTTGATGACCACCGAGCGGTGCAGCAGACGGTCGAGCATGGCTGCGGCGACGGTGGTGTCGCCGAGGATTTCGCCCCACGCACCCACCCCGCGGTTGGTGGTGATGACGATGCTGGTCTTCAAATACCGTTGGGACACAACCTGAAACAATGCGGAGGCAGCCTCGGCGGGCAGCGGTAAATACCCGAGTTCGTCGATAACCAGCAGGGTCGGTCCGGCGTAGAACCGCATCGTGGTGGCCCAGCGTCCCTCGATCGCGGCGCGGTGACACCGTGCGGCGAGGTCGGCGGCGGTCGTGAAGTATGTCCGGTAACCGGCGTGCGCGGCGGCGCGGGCCAATCCCACGGAGAGGTGGGTTTTGCCGGTGCCCGGTGGTCCGATTAACAAGATGTTGGTCGCTGATTGCAGGTAGCGGCAGGTGCCCAGTTCGTCGATGAGCTTGCGGTCGATGCCGGCGGCGGAATCGACATCGAAATCATCGAGGGTGGCCGGGGTGGGCAGGCAGGCGAACCGTAGCCGGCCCGCCAGTCGGCGGGCGGTGCTGGCTTCGACTTCCACGGCCAGCAGTCGCTCCAGGGCCACGGTCAGCGAGAGGTTCTCGGCGGCGGCCTGGTCCAAGACCGCGGGCAGGGCTTCGGCGGCCGCGGCCAGTTTGAGTTCGGCCAGATGCGAACGCAGCTGCTGATACCGCGACGCCGCCGCCGACGGCGACTCGTCGCCGGTGGTCGTGGTGGTGGTCTTTGGGGTGCGGGGTGTGGGGGTCATTGGATGGTCCTGTTCTGGGCGGCCCGCTCATAGGCGGACAGATCGATGACGGTGGAATCGGTTGACGGAGTTGACGTTTCAATTGCCGTGATGGGTAGCTGCCTGAGTTGAAGTAGTTGCGCGGCAGCGGCTTTGGCCGCCGGGCCGGGTGGGATGCGTTCCTTGCGGCGGTGTGGCCGTCCGGTCGCCGCGGTGGCCATCGCCGCGGTGTCCAGGGCGATGACATGACCGCTGTCACGCACCATCACCCCGAGCCCGTCGGCGGCCATTCGGTGCCGGGCGACCACGATCCCGCTCATGGTGGCGATATCGCAGAACTGACCACCGACCGGATGGCTGACCACCACTTGAGCAGTGGCGAGCTCCGGGGGCACCGAGTAGCGGTTGCCGCGGTAAGACACCAACGCCTGCCGCGACGCCGTGCGGGTCTCGGTCACGATCACCGGATATGGGGTTGCCGGCATAGGTTGCAGTGGCTCCGTTTTGGCCACCACCGCGACCGAGGACCGGCCATCAGCGGTGGCCCGCAACCGGGTGTCACCACGTACCCGCGCAAAGCGATCCAGGTCGACCTGGGCCGCCTCAACCGTCATATCGTCGGCCAGGGTGCGCCACCAACGTTGCGCGGCGGTGTGGTTGACCTTCTCCACCACGCCCTTGCGGTTGCCGCGCCGGGCCGGGCAGATCGCCACCGAGACGCCGTAGTGCTTGGCGACCCCGGCGAACGACGCGGTCACCCGGCCCGAGCCGGGATCGCAGACCGTGGCCATCCGGTCGAAGCGCCACACCCGCGTGCACCCTCCCAGGCCACGGCTCACCCGGTCCAGGCCGGCGACCAGATGCGGTTGATCCTCCGACGCCGCCAGGAAGCCGCGCCATTTCCCGGAATGAGCCAGTGATCCGACCAGCAGGTGTGCGGTCTTGCCCCAACCCCACGATGCCGGTGGATCGGGCAATTCCAGCCAGTCCCATTGAGTTTCGTCCCCCGGTGGGTGTGGGATGACGGCGTTCGGGCGCTGTGTGGCTGCGCGGCAGGCTTCACAGACCGGGCGCAGGTTCCGGGTGCGGATGTTGCGGGTCAGGCTCTGATACGACAGCCCGAAGCCCAGTTCCTCGAGTTCGTCGAACAGGGTGCGGGCCCACAGGTGTGGGTCCTCGGTCAGCCTCGCGGTGACGTAGTCGACGAACGGATCGAAGGGGTCCGGGCCGGGGCGGGCTCGCACCCCGGGCTGGCCGTCACCGGCCAGGTACTTGCGGACCGTCTTGCGGTCGAAGCCGGTGTGCCGGGCGATCGCCGAGATCGTCCAACCACGCTTGGCCAGGGCATGTAATTCCACATCGTCCTCCCATGTGAGCATGAGAAAGCGGGCCTCCTTCGGGCAGTACTGCAGGCGTCAGACACCAGCAGCATCGAAGGAGGCCCGCCCTTCTCGGCGGAGCCACACGGGTGGGGAATTTCGATGAGCGTCAGTGGGGAATTTCAGCGAGCGCGGTCACCAGTCGCTCCTCGGCGATCGCCCGTGCACGCGCCGTGTCAGTCACCACGATCAAAGTCTACGAGTAGTTCCGACATGGCATCGACATCAACTGTGCGAAAGATCTACGCCGCGGCGGCTCCCGTCCGCTGGCGCTCCCGTCCGCCACCACGGACCGAATGATCCCCCCTGGATTGAGGCTGTGAGAACTTTCTCTACTGTTATCAAGAACAGGTTCTCAGCCCATTTCGGGATCGCCGTGAGTGGCGTCCACAAAGCGGTCGATGGCCCTATCGATTCGATCCCGAGCGACTTCACCCGATATTCGCCCACTGCTGAACGCCGCCAAATTGGCAAGCCACACATCAGCGATCAGCCCCGCTAGTCGCTGGTTTCTGACCGTGGGCTCCCCGCCGCTCAAAGTCCTTGCCAGCAGGCCTTCAATGACGTCGATCGCTTCGTCTGTGGCCGTGGCGGCAGTGTGGTCGGCGAGGACGAAGGCGCGCGTCACCGCCTCGGTCAAGCGCGGGTCTTGTTGCCATTCGGCATGCAGACAGTCGACGAGCAAGCGAAGACGTTCGCGCGGCGTCGACGCGGTGACGGTCCAATCGCGGCTGTCTCCAAATTCTTGGAACTCGCGGGTCAACGCCGATACCAAGAGATGGATCTTGGAGGGGAAGTACCGGTAGAGCGTGCTGACGCCGATACCGACCTGCGCGGCCACGGCGCGAACCTGCACGGCCTCGTAACCGCCACTAACTGCCAGCATCATCGCCGCGTCTACTGCGCTATTACGGCGGTAGGTGTCGACACCGCAAAGGTCGGCCGCTCTATCGGGGCGGTGCCGTCTCACCTTGGGAGCCATGCTGCCAACGCCATGCTCAGTTGCTGTGATCACCAGTTGATCGGTGAGGCGTGCCGGTGAGCCGATGAAACAGGTCCTCGAATTCACTCACGTCACCGTGCGCAGCGAAATGATCGGCACCCACCGTCACGAAGACTGCGGTGGCGGTGAACCGGGTAATGCCATCGCGACTGACTCCCGTTCCGCTGACGTGAAGGGCACGTCCTTGGCGGCCGGTGATCTGGGCATTAATCCTGTGCGGTTCGTGCAACGGGACCGGTCGCAGATACTCCACTGTCAGACTGCGTGTCACCGCGGGCGTGCCGGCCACCCACAATGTGAAGCCCAGTACGTCGTCACAGGCTGTCGCTACCGCGCCGCCGTGCGCCAGTCCTGGTGCGCCGATATGGCGCTCATCGAACGTCACATCGCTGTAGACCTCGTCACCGTGGCGATAGACAACCAGCTGCAATCCATGCGAATTCGCGGGTCCGCACCCGGTACACGTCGGGGTATGCGGAGGCAGCAGTTGTGGCCCCGGATGTGCTGTGTCACTCATCGTCATCCCCTTGTTCCGCAACGTGATTCGCGATGTCGCCGGGCCCGCATCGGTACTGCAACGACTTTGGGTCGGCAGCTTCCGGACGAGCCAAGACCCTCCCGCGTAGACACGACGGCCATGCCTACTGACCAGGGTGTTCTCCGTAACCGCGGACACACCTACGAACAGTTTCGCTACGCTACTCTTGGTACCATATCTTCACGCCTGCTGGAAACGCCGCCTGCAGGTCCCAATTTCCGGAGGGGCAACCTAGTGAGCACTCAACCGGCGGCGTACGCAGACGACGATGATGACATCGACCCCCGCCGGATCAGGTCGCGTAACCGATTGCTCGACGCGGCGGCCACACTCCTCACCACCGGGGGAATCGAAGCCGTCACGATCGATGCGGTGACCAAAGCCTCCAAGGTCGCTCGCACTACCCTCTATCGGCATTTCACCAGCTCATCGCAATTGCTCGCGGCCACATTCGAGCGCCTGCTGCCGCACGTCACTGCACCGACACCCGACGAGGGGTCGTTGCGCGAGCGACTGATTGAAATACTCAGCCGACAGGCTGCACTTTTTGCCGAGGCGCCGATCCAGGTCACCACGCTGGCTTGGGTCGCCCTCGGGCCCACCGATCCTGCCGCTGACGGCACCGGAGACGAGCACAGCCCAGCTGGCAGCCTGCGTTCCCGGGTCGTCGAGCAGTACCGCAAACCGTTCGACGAGATCCTGTCGAGCGACCAGGCTCGCGAAGAACTTGACGATTTCGACCTCGAATTGGCTGAGTGCCAGCTCGTCGGTCCGCTGGTCTTCGCACGCATGACCGGACTCTGCGCCATCAGCCATGACCAGTGCGTCCGCATCGTCGACGACTTTCTTGCCGCGCACTCGCGCACGCGAACCGAAGCGTGACAGCGAACTTCTTGTAGAGCGGCGGCGTTTGTCTGCCGAGCGCCTCGTCGTGACCGGAACTGCGGGATTGTGGCGGGGTGGATCACGGCTGAGGCCGAGCTGGATTCTTGCTTGTGAATCCGTGCTTTCCCCGACCGCTGGCAAACTTGCATAGCTTTACGCTACTTGGTGTAGCAATACGCTATGTAGCGTTGCGCTACTACAAGTACACTTATGGAGTCCCGCTGTCCGCTATCCAGTGAGCCCGTCATATGAAAACCCCTGTCCGCGTGAGTCGTTCGTCGAATCGCGCCGCTGTTAGTCGCACGCTGAATCACTGGCGGCACCATCCGCCGTTACGAACGGCCGGGACCGTGACGCTGGCCCTGGTCGTAGTGGTGGTATCGACGGTCTACCTGCAATTTCGCGGTGAGTTCAGTCCGGCCATGCACTTGACCCTGGTGTCGGATCGCGCTGGGCTGGTCATGGAGCCCGGGGCAAAAGTGACCTATAACGGCGTCGAAATCGGCCGGGTCGCCGCGGTGCGCGCGATCCAGCAGGGCGACACCACCAAGGCGAAACTGTCCCTGGACGTCGCTCCAAAGTACATCGAGCTGATCCCGGCCAACGTGACCGCCGAGATCAAGGCCAGCACGGTATTCGGCAACAAGTATGTAGCTTTCCGTAGCCCGTCGAGACCGGCATCTGCGCGGGTGTCGAGCTCGCAGGTGATCGACGTGTCGCACGTGACGACCGAATTCAACACCCTGTTCGAAACCTTGATGTCGATCGCGCAGAAAGTCGATCCCGTCAAACTCAACCTCACTCTTGCGGCCACCGCCGAGGCACTGGACGGGCACGGCCTCGACTTCGGCCGATCGATCGTCGCGGGCAATGCTGTCCTCGACGACATCAACCCTCAGATGCCGCAGATCCGCGAAGACACCAGACGCCTTACCGACCTCGCCGACGTTTATGCCAAATCCTCGCCCGATTTTTGGAACTTCCTCAACAATGCAGCGACCACGGCAGGCACGGTCAATGAGCAGCGAGCCGATCTGGATGCGGCGCTGCTGGCTGCCGCGGGGTTTGGCGACACCGGCGCTGACGTCGTGGGGCGGGGAAGTCCCTACCTGGTGCGAGGTCTGGCCGACCTGGTGACGACGACGGACACCTTGAACACCTATAGCCCCGAATTTCTCTGCAGCATAAGAAATTATGCTGCGATCCTGCCGCAGACCGTTGAATCGGCAGGCGGCAACGGCTACTCAATTGACTTCCGTATCGGGCTCACCGGTGCGCCGAATCCGTACGTCTACCCCGACAACCTGCCCCGTTCCAATGCGCGAGGCGGCCCGGGCGGGGCCCCTGGATGTTGGCAGACAGTCACCAAGGATTTCTGGCCCGCCCCGTACCTGGTGGCCGATACCGGCGCATCGTTGGCTCCCTACAATCACCTCGAACTTGGGCAGCCATTGCTTACCGAATATGTGTGGGGGCGCCAGGTCGGTGAAAACACCATCAATCCCTAGGACGGCCGGCCTGCGGACCGACCGGCGCACGACCATGTCGAAGCGGCCGTCAGCGGCCTCGATACGCAGAAGCGCGAGAGTCCAATGGAACTGGGAGCGAGCGACACTGGGCAGCGCGCAGCCGCCTCAGGAAACGGTTCGCCGCCTGACTCGTAAGGGCATCGAGACCGGTCCTCGCAGTGAAGGATTGGTACCCCAGCGCACTGGTCCAGCGAGCTCCAGGCCGTCGAGTTCGTCCAGCAGATGGTCGACCGCTGTGATCACTTCGAGTCGTGCGAGATGAGCGCCAAGACAAAAATGAAGTCCATGGCCGAATGCCAGGTGCCCGGTCGTGTCGCGATGAGGGTCGAACCGATCGGGGTCGCTGAACTTCGCCGGGTCTCGGTTCGCCGAGGCGTAGAAGAGCAACGCCTTTGCACCCTTAGGGATCAGCGTGTCGCCGATCCGATAGGGCGCGGTAGCGGTTCTGGTGACCCACTGCACCGGCGAGCCCCAACGCGCGGTCTCCTCGACCGCAGGGCGAAGCAGGCTGCGGTCGGCTTTCAACGTCAGGAAGAACTCGCGGTCTTCGGCGAGCCTGACGAGCAGCATGCCCAAAAGGTTCGTGGTGGTCTCGTTGCCGGCGACCAGAAGTATGAGCGCGTAGAAGAAAGCTTCCTGATCGCTGAGCTCGCCGGATTCTTTGGCTGCCTGCAACCAACCCAAGAGATCGTCTGCCGACGTGCTGGACCGCCGGCCCATCTCGATGTCTATGAAGCTGCGCATCTGCACGTAGGACTGAAGTAGTGAACCGACGTATCGCATGACCTCGTGCACCGACCGCGGTCCGAATAGTCTCGCGAACTTGTTGGATACGGCGCGGAAGGCCGGCCACTGAGGATGGGGAATACCCAAGATTGTGGCAATGACGTTGATGGGCATGGGGATCGTCAGCGCCGCGACCATGTCAATGACGTCACCGTCTCGCAGTGGCCTGATCGCCTCATCGGACAACGCGCGAATATCTGTGGCCAGAGTCTGTACCGAACGCTTGCTGAACATGGGCGCGGTCAGATGCCGCAGGCGGGTGTGATCGGGTGGGTCTGTGGTGAGTACAGCACTGGTGACAAACGACCGCAGCATGATGCCGTCCCTCGACGAGAACACCTCATTGTTGCGAACGGCCTTGTGCACGTCCTCGTAGCGCCCCATCATCCAGACGCCGAGCCGCTCGTTGACGACCACCGGATGCTCACGAATGCGCAGCAGCTCGGGATAGGGGTCGGCGATGTTCTCGGCGAGCGTCGGATCGAATGTGGTTCGTGGCACCGACTTCGGCGCCGATGCAGTGCGTGGGCGCCGTAGATCGCGGTAAGCCCCTGTCGCAACCGGACGCCACAGATCAGTGACGGAGCTGCGAGTTGCAGAAAGCACCGCGCGTGGTGGGGGCCGTAGAAGATCCGTCGACATAACATGACGTTAGGCCGGTCGCAATGGCTCGATAATGACAGAATCAGACAGACATTTGATATTTTCAGACACATGCCTAGTCCGATGGCCCCGGTGTGGGACGTGGCGCGATCCTCGGCGCCGGGTCGACACATCTTGGAGACCGCGGTACACCACGGCCTCGATCCTGAAATCTGCTTGTCTGGAACAGGACTCACGTCGCAGGGGTTGAGGGACCCGAGCAGCGAGATGCATGCGAGTCAGGAACTGACGATGATTCGCAACCTGATCGGCCGACTCGGCGATCAACCGGGACTGGGTACGGAAACCGGTGCGCGCTACAACTTCGCCGACATGGGCATTCTAGGTTATGCACTGATTTCGAGTCCCACCGTCGGGGACGCGATAGAGGTCGCCTGCCGGTACGCCGCACTCAGTACGGTCTACCTGAGTCTGGCCGCACCAGAACTCAACAACACCGAAGCGGTCATCGGTCTTGATAACGCCCAGGTTCCTCCCGATGTGCGGAGGTTTCTGCTCGAACGCGATTTTGCAATGTTCCTGCAGATCTTGCCGCCGCTCATGCGTGGCGTTGACGCGCCGATCGCGATGCGACTGGAGGTGGCGGATCTGCAGCTGCCGGCAAGTCTGGTGGAGATCGACAACGTGACGGTCACTGTGGAGAACGCGGTGCGCAACGCCCTGATTGTCCCGGCTGATCTGGTGAGCCAACCGATGCCCGCGCCAGAACCCCAGACTGCGGCGATCTGTATCCGCCAGTGCGAGGAGTTATTGAACCGTCGACGAACCCGTCGTGGCGTCTCAGCCTCGGTGCGGATGCGGATGATCCAAGATTCGACCCAGATCCCATCCATGGCAACCATCGCGAGGGAACTCTGCATCACCGATCGCACGTTGCACCGTCACTTGGCGGGAGAGGGAACCAGCTACCGCGCACTCGCAGACGAGGTTCGCGCAGCGCTGGCCGCCGAGCTGTTGAGTTCGGGACTCACTGTCGAGGAAACTGCACGCCGACTTGGCTATTCCGAGACGGCCGCATTCACTCGCGCCCATATTCGGTGGAATGGGCGCCCACCCAGTGAGTCCAAGCGCCGTGGGCGGTCAACGGCTCAACCGTGATGTGAGGGCAAGCTGCATGCTCACGCGCCGACGTCGACTGTCGGGCGGTATTGCGACGGTGCCGCAGTCCTCGGTCTAGTGGCGAGACGTTGTGGCCACCAGCTCCGTTCGCGCAGCAACGTAGCGATGGCGGGTACGGTCAGCGTCCGGACCAGGAAAGTATCCAACAACAGTCCGCAGCCAATGATGAGGCCAGTCTCGATCATGATCGCGACCGAGCCGATCATCAAGCCGAACATGCTCGCGGCGAAGATCAGGCCGGCGGAGGTGATGACCGAGCCTGTGGTGGCGACCGTCCGTAGAACGCCGATACGCAGATTGCTGCCGCTCTCCTCGCGCAGTCGCGATACCAGCAACATGTTGTAGTCGGCACCGACTGCGACCAGAATGATGAAGGCTAATAGCGGTACAGGCCAGGCGATTTCATGACCGAGTATCCATTGGAAAACGATGACTCCGATGCCGAGTGAGGCGAGGTAGTTCAGCACGACGGTGCCAAGGAGATACAGCGGCGCTACGAGCGCGCGCAATAGCACCACCAGGATGAGTCCGACGATGACCAGGGTGGCGATGGCGAGTTGGATGAAGTCGGACGAGAGTAGGCGCTGGATATCAGAATTGACCGCGGGGAATCCGGCGACAGAGATCGTGGCGTTCGCCAGCGAGGTGTTCGGCCTGGCTCCATCGGCGACTTGGGTCATCTGGCGGGCAAGGTCCATCGCTTCGACGCTGTAGGGATCGTTGCTGGTCTCCACTGCGAATCGCGCCGTTTTCCCATCGGGTGACAGGAACTGCTTTGCGACGTCGGCGAATTGGCGGTTCGCAAAGGCGTCTGCGGGCAGGTAGAAGCCGGACGCGGCATCCGACCCCGCCGACGCGCGAGACGAGTTCTGAAGCTGGGTGGCGATTTGGCTCATACCGGATAGCATCTCAATATTGCTGTCCGCCAGCGTCTTTACCCCATCGGCCAGCGCGCGCGAACCGGAGGCGAGCTGGCTGATGCCGTCTTGTAGCCGGGTGATGTTAGCCGCGAGATCCGCGGGCTTTCCCAGCGCGCCGAATGCCTTGTTCATGGCATTGACGGCAGTCTGAACGTCGGCGATGGTGCCGGTTACGGTGGCGTTGGTGGCGGGGTCGTAGCGGTCACCCAGCGCGGCGACCTGGGAGAAGAATCCGTTGTTTCTCAGAGCAACCAGGATCTGGACCTGGTCGCGGATTTGAGCGCACTGGGGAGTTGTGACGCACCAGGGTGACCCATTGAGCAGGTCAACGAGCGGGTTCAGGGTGTCGATGGCGCCTTGTGTGCGTTCGGCCAGCGGGCGGATGCCTGGGCCGGCTTGTATTGCGTTGTCGATACTGGGGCTGGTCGCTGAGAGTTGGTGCAGAAGTGGGGCAAACCGTTGGAAGTCCTGGCCGGCGGACTGTGCTTGGGTGAGCACTGGGCCTAATGGTTTCAGTGCGGTCCGTACAGACGTGTCGAGCTGCGCAAGTCCGTTGGCCAGTTGGTTGGCTCCATCGGTGAGCTTGGCGAGGTCACCGCGGCGGGAATTACCATCGGCGACGGCACCGGCCATCTTGTCGCCGATTTGCCTGTTTTGCCACGATAATTGCGCTTGGTCAAGGCGGGTGCCTGCCGGACGGGTGACTCCGGATATCTTGACCACGCCGGGGATCTGGGAGATGCGCGATGCCATTTCGTCGAGGTCGGCCAGCCCTTTCCCGGTGCGCATGTCGACGGGGTTTTCGACCACCAGGAACTCGGTGATGACGACGTCTTTGCGAAAGTGTCGGTCGAGGAGCTGGTAGCCCTCATTGCTAGCCGTGGTGGGAGGTTGTCCTTTTCGGTCGTCGTAGCTGATCTTCATCGTGGCAGCTGCACCGGAAAGAGCCAAGAGGATCACCAAGCTAGCAACGAGCAACGGCCGAGGGTGACGCACGACCGCCACAGCGACGCTGTTCCAGTACCGGCGGGTGCGGTCGGGCTTGGGTTCCCCGATACCGCGTCGGGCCGCCAACGCCAACACCGGCGGCAACAGTGTCACCGTAGCCAGAAAGCCCACAAGTACGGCAACCGCGCACGCTGGTCCCAATCCGGCGAACACGCTCAGCGTGGCGAAGACCATGGCCAGAAAAGCCAGGGCGACAGTCGCTGCCGACGCGAAGATCACTCGTCCGATGCTGGCCGTCGCGTGAATGACAGCGAGATCGGCAGGGGCACCGGCGCGCCGCTGTTCGTGGTACCGGCTGATCAAAAAGACTGTGTAATCGGTTCCTGCGCCGAGAAGGATCGCGGTCATGAATGCCACGGTGAACTGCGAAACCGGCATGCCAAGCTGCCCGAATGCGGACAAGACACCACGGCCGACGGCCAGACTCAGCCCGATGACTAGCAAGGGCAATAACGCGGTAAACAACGACCGGTAGACCATCAGCAGGATCAACGCGATCAACCCGGCCGTTGCGATCGAGATGAACAGCAAATCGTGTTCGGCAGAAGCGATTTGGTCACTGAAGGTTGCCGGGGGACCGGTCACGCGGACGGTGATGTCCGACCCGTCGAAGGCGCGTTGGGCGGTGGCGCGGACTGCCTGCACCGATTCCGCTGCAGTGGGATCACCCAGAGTCCCGGCCACCCCCACCGGTAGGAACCACGCTTTGCCGTCTGCGCTGACGGCTTGTGCCTTCATCACGGGATCGGCCAGCAAGTCCTGCACCAGCAGCACGTGGGCGTGATCGGCTCTAAGGCGCTCGACGAGCCTCGAGTATCGATCCCGCGCCTGCTGCGTCAGCCCAGCGGGGCTTTCCATGGCGACGAACAGCATCGTCTTCGACCCTTGCTCGCCGAACGCAGCGCTCATGCGGTCAACAGTCTGGAATGACGGCACGTCCCGGGGAATGAGGTCGACCGACTGTTGCCGCACAACGGTTTCGAGCTGTGGGAACAACAGCGCTAGCACCACTGCAATGGCGAGCCACCCACCGATCACGAGCGCCTTGTGGTGAACCGTGAAGGCGGCAAGCCTGGCCAGCCGCGCACTGTATTCCGGCGACGCTGCGGGGTCGGCAAGACGGGAGCGTCGAGAAACGGTCCCGACACCGTGGAGATCATCAGCCACCGTCACGCCCCCTCAAGAGTGGAACTATCGGTATAGCACCGATACTAACGGTTTCCTATTTGCCCGCGCGACCCCCGGGGCAAACGGCGGCTATCTCGGCAACCCGGCTCCGAATCATCGAATCAATTTGCAGCACCGTTAGTTTCGTCATCGACCAGGTCATGGCGAACGACGCGTACACGTCCATGCGGGAGGCAAGCCATGTAGCCATGCCGTTTGCCGTACAGCTCCCACGCCGTCTCGTGACTGTCGGGATCGACATCGATGCAATGCCCGCGGGAGAAGCCCATATGCAGCGCACCCTCGTCATCGCACCAGGCCCGTGTGCACACTGCGCCGGCCAAATCGAGTAGTGGACGCTCCTGAGCCGACACCCGGGCGGGATCGATAAGCACTTCTTCGGACGGATGCGACCCGATCGCCGGCAAGGTCAGCCTCATGGGCCGCGCGATGACGAGTTCGTTGTAGTCGTCGAGACTCAGAACCAGGCCTTCTCGCAACGAAACTCGCTGGACGGTGCGCTGTTCGATCCACTGCGTATGCATGTCGGTCTCCTGTTCAACACTCCGATGTGTCGTATTTATGGTACTGCTAGTATCGGAGCGATACCAGAAGGCCCTATTTTGCAGCTCGTGGGTGCGGCGGTGGTGCTGTGCATTTTTGCTGCGACGGGCACGGCGGGCAACTTCGAGCAAACGAGTCGTTGGGGACCATTCGTCAAGGGGTGCGTTCCTTGTCGTATCCCGCAGCGACCGCGCTATTGGCGTTCGGCATTCTCGTGACCTGGCCGACCGTCGCTCACATCAGCACGCGCCCCTGGGCGTCGCATGTCCTGGTGACTGCATGCCACGACCCGGCCGAGCTTGAACGTGCCCGACAAGCCCTCCCTCTAGCTCGTTTTAGATGACCTCGTCGAGGAAATCGATTACCGCTTCTGAGAACGCGTCGTTGTCGTCTCCGGCGATCATGTGACCCGCGTTGGTCACGTCTACCGTGCGCGCGTGCGGCACGAGGTCGACGAAGTCGTTCACTGTCTTCTCCGACACCACGTCGGACAACAGCCCCCGCACGAGAAGCGTAGGAGCAGATACCTGCCGTGCGCCGTCGACCAACAACATGCTCATCCGGTCGAACTCCGCTGCGCCCTCATCTGGATTACCTTGCAGGAAGTTAAAATTCGATGCCACGAAGGCCGGATCCCACCGCCATACCCAACGGTCGTCGTCGCGCTGCTGCAAGACCTTCCGTAGTCCGTCGAGGCTGCTTGGCTTCGATCTGTGTGGGTTGTACGCGGCGATAACCTCGGCGGCAGACTCAAGATCGGCGAAACCGTCGGGGTGCGCCGCCATGAATGCGACGACGCGCCGTGCGCCCTGCATCTCCATGCGTGGAGTGATGTCCACCAGGACCACGGCGTCCCACAGGTCAGGTGATGCGAGTAGGTGAGTGCCCAGGATCGTCAGACCGCCGAGGGAAGCTCCAATGGCCACAACAGGGTGCCCACCTGCCGCGTGCGAACGCACCGCGAGCAGGTCACCGCCGAGTCGATCAAGGTCATAGCGGCCATCCGGGTCCCAGTCACTGTCCCCGTGTCCGCGCGCATCGTAGGCCGCCGCGAGGTAGCCGCGTGCGTGTAAGCGCTGCGCTGTCGCATCCCACGCGTGACGGCTTTGGCCTCCTCCGTGTAGCAGCAATACGGCTGCCCGCGGCTTCGCGCACGGATACAGGTCGACCGCTAAGGAGACTCCGTCGGTGGTGGGCACTCGCTGGAGACGGGGTCTCACCCTGCGCCGCTTTCCGAGTTCGGGGGTCATCACGAGGCCGACTTCTGAGCCACAACAGTCACAGTGCCCTGGGCAGCGCACACAGCCCGCCCGTCGTTGGTGATATCGATTCTCGCGACACCGCTGCTCTTCCCGAGCGAGATGATCTCGGCTACCGCGACGCACGTGCCGCTGGACACCGGTCGGAGTAGGTTCAGCTTGAATTCGGTTGTTGCGACCCAGGATCCGGCAGGAATGACGGGATAGAACACGACGCCGAGACAGTGGTCAACGAGCGCCGACAGACAGCCACCGTGCAACGAGCCGAAGGGCGTCTTCAAGTCGTCCCGGGCGTCCATCTCGACGACGAGGCGTCCCGCTGAGAAATCGGTATGACGAAATCCTAAGTAGCCAGCCAGGCCGCCGGCCGTCAACGCCGCCCCTTTTAACTGGTCGGCGACCTGCGCGTCGAATGCGGCGAAGTTCGCGGACATGTTCACCTCTCCTCGGTGTGGGGCCTGGTGTTTGAGACACTACGCCTGACTTGTTACATCACGTTGCGTCTTGGCTAGAGACGATTGCGGGTAGAAGAAGACGTTGCAGATAGGTGCGCAGTCCGTCTCTGCTTCGATCCCTTGGGCCACGAACGGTGAGCAGACTCAGCACAGTGCGAAGTATCCATTCCGCGGCGTCATCAACGGAGACCCCGGGCGCCAACTGGTTCCAGTGCGTCGCGAAGAGAGGCCGAAGAAACTCGGTGACGAGTTCGAAAAGCATGGTCGATTTTCCCTCGGCAAGACCCACACCCGCGAGTTCACGATCGCTGCCGAATAGGACTCCGATGATGGGCCTTCGGCGGGCCGCAATCACAGTGTGATCGATGAAATCAACGATCGCAGAACCTAAGTCACTGTGGCCGGACAACCGCGGTTCCATCCGGCGTAGGTATTCTTCGGTGGCGCGAATGATGACCCCAGAGATCACGGCCTCGCGACTCGCGAAGTACCGGTAAACGGTCGCCCGTGACACACCGGCATTTCTGGCGATGTCCTCCATGGTGGTGCCTGCGAGACCCTGCACCTCAAGGCAGCGCTCAGCGGCGTCGAGCAATCGGTCGCGCCCTGATCTCCCATCCGCCGCAGCGAACGCGCCCCAGCGCAATGACTTTGTCGCCACGTGATCAGTATGCACACCACTCAGCACTACGCGATCAACTATGCAACAGAATTTCTAATCTGTCTCAGATGAACGGCAACCCCTGGGCCCCTGAAAGGGGCCCCGCCCGACCACGAGCGTGGTTGTTCGCGGCACCGTTCTCTGCTGGGACCAGCCCGTCGAGCACCCAACGTCGCCACCGGGCTGGACGGCCGCTACGAGCGCCGGAAGGAAGCGGTGGGATAACCATCAATCGAGCCCAGGAGTTCGCCCTGCGTTTTTCTGTGCCCATAAATAGCGGTCTGAGGCGGCCAATCGCCCCGTAAGCCGACCTTCGCCCACCTACGCCGAGACGCCTGTTGTCACGAGACCCCGGCGGCGGTCGCGACGCGCAGCTGGTCGGCTGCCACCCTCCATTTCCGAAGTGTCTGGCCCGCCGATCGGCCGAGTAAAGAGCGCCTTCGGCGCGACTTCGTAGTGGCTTCGCCACCCTTGACACAACCGATCGCAGCGACAGGACGGCCGCATGGGGAGCGGCCCGTTAGTGGCACCGCTTTTACGAGGCGAGTGACGACAGTTTTGACGACAACGCTGACGACAGTTGCTGCCTCAACGACGTCCCCTACACGACAACTTGCGACCTATCGTGCCTGGTCACGGACTCTGCCCGCTCCTGGCAGTGTGGGGGTCAGGGGTTCGAATCCCCTTAGCTCCACAAACTGAAATCCGTTCCGACCTCTTTCGGAGCGGATTTCGTTGTTTGTCGGGTCGGTTTCGCAGCCGCCAACAGGCGACTTCAATGTGGAAGCTCGTATGGCGCTCGGTGGCGAATCACCCGCTCGAGCGCGCGAATGTCGGATTCGATCTGCCGCGACAGCCAATACGCCAGCACGAAACCGGCAATGCCCCCAAGACACAGCACTCTGATCGGGACAATGACTGCGGCGATTTCGGAGGCGGTCAGGAAGCTGACGGCCACAATGCCGAGCAACGGCACCGAGGCCGCGACCGCCAAATAGCGTGGGAGTCGGCGGCTGAGTCCTTCTAGCTGTTCGGCCTCTCCCACACTCGTCTGTCCGTACGCGACCAGTTCCGGGTAGACGCTGCGCACGATGTAGAAGGTGAGCAAGAAGAACGGATATGCGATCGCGATTGCGCCACACACCGTGATTGACAAAAAGAAATGGATCGCAGACCTGGCAGGGATTCCACCCGCAAGATATTGCATAAGTAGGGGAAATGTCAGCGCGCTCACCAGCAGTAAACCGGACACGACCAACACCACTCGATCACCCATGACGAGACAGTCATGGCGCGCTCGGGCCAAGGTTTCTGCGGGCGGTGCCGGCCCCCGTCGCAGGCGTCGTGGGATCAGGATGACGTACCGACACCAATAGACAATCACTGCAGCGCCGAGCGGAAAGAAGATCAGGTTGAGCAGCGTGGTGACCAGAGCAAACCGATTCTGAGCCTGCTCGGAGAGATGGCTGACGATAAGCAGCTGATTGTGCTGGATGTTGTAGGCGCCGGCCAGCATTAGGGGAATCAGGATGGCCAGCGCGGTAACCGGCAGAATGAACGGCCGCAGCCGCAGGCGCCAACTGCGCGCAGGCGGATCCACCAAGTCGCGAGCGTGCGGGTCCAGGCACAGCTGGAGTTGCTCGGCGAGTTCAGCGCCAGAACTCCAGCGTTGATCGCGATCGGCGCTCAGAGCCTTCAGCAGAACTCGTTGCAGCGCGGTAGGACAGTCACCGGGTAGCGCGGCGAGCGCAGCAGACGAAACTCCTTTTGCGCGGGTGGTCAGCATCAGCTCGAGCGCCGTGCTGTCGCCGACCAATCCGGCCGAGCCCGCCCGAGCGGCTTGCGCCGCCGAATCGTCGAATGGCTTCATGCCGGTCAGGAGTTCCCACAACACGACCGCAAGCGAGTAGATATCGCTGCGGGTATCGAGGTCTGCTTGCTCTAGCGTGTGTCCCGGCCGGCAAGCGGTGAGCTGTTCGGGGGACATGTAGGACAGTGAGCCGCCGAAATAGTCGAACGGGCTTGCGCCCTCTACGTTGCGGGAGAAGCTGACGTTGAAGTCCGCGAGTTTGGGGGTGCCGTCGCGCGTGAGCAGGACGTTCGCGGGCTTGACATCGCGGTGCAGGACGCCCCGTGAATTCGCATAGTGCAATGCTCCGGCCAGTCGTTTCCCCAGCCACGCGACAGTCTCGGGCCAGGAAAGGGTGGCGAGCTCAGCGCGGGTGATTGATTGGGTTGGCCGGCTCTCACCGCGTGACTCGAGTGCGATGTCCACCGCGTCGAGCAAGGCCTGACCCGAGTCGGGTCGCTGGTCGCCGGCGAAAATCACCCGACCGACGTCGAGCAGCGTCCCGCCGGGCAAATACTGCATGTACAGCAGCCGCCAGTCTCGATCGCGGAGAACGTGCTGGTCGAAGACTCGGACGATGTGATCGTGATCCAGCTGAGCGAGGGTTTGTGGTTCGTGGCCGCGGTTCGCCGATATCTTGACCGCCACCAGCCGCTGCAGCGAAAGTTGCCGGGCTAGAAACACTCGCGCGAATGCGCCCCTGCCGAGTTCGATGAGCAGATCGAAGTCGTCGAGCCGCTGGCCGACGCTGATCTGCGTGAGGTCCGCGGATGGGCTGACATCGGCAAACGCCGAGCCGAGCGTTCCGGTGCCACTTTCTGTTAATTGGCCGGTTTCGGGCCCCGTGTGCGTTTGAGTGAACCCTGCCGTGTAGCCGGCCGTCGGATCTGTCATGGCAACCTCTTTTTAGGTCGCTTGAATCGTAACGGCTGCGGTACTTGAGCCTGGAAGTTTCTAGTGGTGAGGATGTGCCGAACCGATTGGCGAGCTCCCCGGTGGTTGCTCAGAGTTGACACCCCCACCGATCCTGGGCACTCTGAGTAAGTAGGTAATTACTTTTCTTGGAGTCGCTGTGGCTGAGTCGACGCGGGAGCGCATCCTCAACGAGGCGTTGCGCTTGTTCGGTGAGCAGGGGTTTGCAGGCACTTCGGTCGCCCAGATCGAGCAGGCTGCGGGCCTGTCACCGGGCTCGGGCGCGCTCTATCGCCATTTCAAGTCCAAGGACGAACT
The DNA here is from genome assembly GCF_010726085.1 of Mycolicibacterium moriokaense. Lineage (NCBI taxonomy): Bacteria > Bacillati > Actinomycetota > Actinomycetes > Mycobacteriales > Mycobacteriaceae > Mycobacterium > Mycolicibacterium moriokaense. The sequence goes on along the minus strand of NZ_AP022560.1, from coordinate 4,628,014 downwards.
TCTCGTCAAGGCCGTGGAAGCCCGAGTCCTGGACCGCGGCCAGTTCGCACAGTTCCTTTCGCCCGATTTCTCGGTGCTCGCGATGCTCGATCTCATCGCGCCCGACACCGACCTCGTCGACCGAGTGGTGTTGTTGTGCAGGATCGGCTTGCAGCGGCTTGATCATGACCGCGACGTAACCCGAATTCTGTTGCGTGACAATACGACACCACGCGAGGCGCTGGATGTGGTGCGACGCGACGAGCACTTGGTGGTGCTGTCGGTACTGTCGCGAGGATTAGCCGAGCTCGCCGGCCCGGACCGAGCCGACGAGGACTGGGAAGCCTTGGCTGTCGTGCTGCAAAGCGCCTTGTCGCACTACTGGTTGGTGAAAGACCTTTTCGGAGGCGAACATCCGTCCTCCATCGATCCCGACCGATACCTGCGGGCGATCGCCGAGATGGTTGTTGCTCGTCTGAAAGTACCTGCCGCGGAGGTAGTCCGACCGTAGGGGAGAGGCCGCGGTCTAGACGATTTCGCCGCCCCGACGAAGTCTTCACGGGCCGCAGCCGTCTGCAGCTTCGGCGGCTACGGCTGAGCGACCGTAGATCCCACGACGGAGTTCGGGCGATTTTCGTCGTGAGGTTCACGGTCGGTGATGAGGTGCTGCGGGCGGCGGGCCCTACCTAGGGATCAACCGCTGGCTGGACCGCGCGACCCCAGTTCACACCGCGGCGTCTAGACCGCACCCGAACGTGAGCCCAGCAGCTTGCCGGACGGGCCACTGCCACAATAGGCCCCAAATTTCCTGGTCAAAGGGGTTGACGGCCCTACAGCGCTATGCTCCAACAGCTATAAGTAAGTAGTTACTTATAAGAGGGAATGAAATGTTCGGATCGCCACGCAACCGCATCCCGGTGTCCACGTGGTTGAGGCTCAGCCTGACCACTGCCGCCCTGACTGCGACCGCTCTGTTGTCGTCCGGGTGCATACCGATCACGGCCACAGTTCTCGTCCCCGTCCCGGCTGTCCCGGTCGTGTGAGTTCTGGTCAGCGTCGCAAGACTGACGGATCGCTCGAGGCTGGCGAATGTACTCGGCGTTCGTTGGGTCAAGTTTCGTTAATGGCAAGAGTCAGGAGTAATCGTGCGTAAGCGGTTGGACCAGAACCTGGCCGACACCGGGGCCGAGAAGATTGATGCCTCGGAAGCGACAGTGACTGGTCACTTATCGAGGAGGAACACAATGTTCGGTTCGTCGCGGACTCGCATCCCGATGTCCACCTGGTTGAGGGTCAGCGTGGCCACAGTGGTCCTGGCCGCGACCGCTGTGCTGTCGTCCGGCTGCATACCAGTGGTGGCCGAGGTTGTCGTCGTCCCTGTCCCGGCGGCGGTGTGAGTTCTGGGTCGATGTCGCAACGCTGGCGGACCGCTCGAGGGGTAACAAGCGCTCGGCGTTTGTTCAAGCTCCGCCAGTTGTGAGGGTCAGGAGTGATCATGGGTAAGCGGTTGGACAATGCTCAGGCCGAGGCCAACGAGGTCGAGGCCCCCGTCGCGAGAGCGACTTCCTTGACAAAGTTGGCGTTGGTCGTGCTTCTCAGCACGACCACGTTGATGTTGACGGGGTGCATTCCGTTGGCGCTGCCGAACTTTTGCGCACCCAACCCGCCGTATTCGATGGGGTGCCCCTAACGGCTGATCAACCTTTGCGTGCCGCTTTGGTGGCGATGAACCCAGTGAGCGCCTCAGCATGCGCCGGCCCGTCAACGAGCTCGTCGATCAACGCATTCTCCCGGCCGAGCGCTGCCCGGACGTTGTCGGTATCGGTGACCGTCAGCAACTGTTTGACCGCCGATAGGCTTTCGATCGGTTGTGCGGCAAGGCGTTCGGCGTAGCCGCGGGTTGTCGCGAGCAGATCATCGGGCTCGCACACTTTCCAGACCAGCCCCATCCCGAGTGCCTCATCGGCGGCAATCCATTCCGACGACATCAGTACCCATGCAGAGTTCTGGCGGCCGATGAGTTTGGGCAGCAGATACGTCGATGCGGCCTCAGGAGCGATGCCGAGACTGGTGAAAGGGCACTTGAGTCGGGCGGTGTTCGACATGAAGGCTAGGTCCGCGAATCCCAGGATGGTGGTACCCAAACCCACCGCAATCCCGTTGACTGCGCAGATGAGAGGTTTTGGAAACTCGATAAGCGTCTCCATCAATCGAGCGAACCCTTTGGCCCCTTGCGAAAAAGGAACGGTGCGGTCTCGGTTCTGCATTTCCTCGAGGTCGGTACCCGCACAGAACGCACGTCCGGCGCCGGTCAGCGTCACCACCGCAACATCGTCATCGAGCGCTGCCTCCTGTAAGGCATCGCTGGTGGCATGGTAGAGCGCCTCATTGAACGCGTTCATCGCTTCAGGGCGATTGAACGTCACCGTGCGGACGCGGTTCGCGTCGGCGACCTTCAGTATGATGACTCCTCTGGAATGGAATACGGCGCGACCTTTTCACCGTGCTGAAAACAAGGTCAGTTGCTCGATCAATACGAGCGCGGCAGCGCAAGGCTGTGCTGGGCCACGTAATTCAGGATCATTTCCCGGCTCACCGGTGCGATCCGAAGTAGCCGGGCCAGACCCCACTGCGGCAGAAGCCCATATTCCTCGGATATCCCGTTGCCGCCGTGTGTTTGAATCGCATGGTCGGCAGCTTCGATCGCTGCCTCGGCGGCGGCGTACTTGGCCATGTTGGCGGCTTCGCCTGCGGGATGACCATTGTCGTAGAGCCACGCGGCCTTCGCTGTCATCATCGCTGCCAGGTCTACTTCGATCTTCGCCTTCGCCAGCGGATGCGAGATCGCTTGGTAGGAGCCGATGGTAGGTCCCCAGACCGTCCGGGTGCGGGCATAGTCGGCCGCCTTCTCCACGGCGTGCCTGCCGATGCCGACGCACACCGCTGCGCCGGTGATGCGTTCGGGGTTCAGCCCGTCGAAGACCTGTCGAAACCCTTCGTGCTCAGTGCCGATCAAGCTCGACGCCGGCAGCCTCACATCGTCGAAGAAGAGCGTGAATTGCTTTTCAGGGACGCTGATCCCAACGGGCAGCCGCTGCGCAACTAGTCTCGCCGCGTCGGTAGGCACCAGGAACAGGGACAGTTGCTCGGGACCGGTTCGAGCCACCACGATCACCGCACTCGCCTCATCGATACCCGAGATGTAGTACTTTGTGCCGTTCAAGACGTAGTCATCGCCATCGCGGGTCGCTGTGGTGGAGATCTGACGCGTGTTGGAGCCGGCGTCGGGCTCGGTGATCGCGAAAACGACCTTGGTGTCGCCGGACGCCATGCGCGGCAGCCATTCCCGCTTCTGCACGTCGGTTCCGTACCGGGCGATGAGTTCACCCGAGATGGCCGAGGACACCAACAGGAGCAGTAGCGGACAGCCGTGCGCAGCGGTCTCTTCGCAGACGATCGTCAGCTCGGCCATCCCCGCGCCGCCGCCACCGAATTCCTCGGGGATGTTGATACCGATGAAACCGTGATCTGCCAGGTCTTTCCAGAGTTCATCGGTTGGCTCGTGTGCGACCGCGCGCTCGGCAAAGTAGGCCGCGCCGTACTTGTCGGTGACGGCACCGACAGCCTTTCGAAGGTCGGAGTGTTCGGCTGATTCGAGGAAATCCATTAGTGCACCAACTTGTCGGGGATCTCGGTGTGCATGGCACGCAAGTACTCGCCGAGACCCTTGGCTTGCGGATCGGTCTTTGTGCAGGAGGCAACCCCTTGGCCGAGGTAGCCGACGAGCACGAAGTTCAACGCTTGCAGATTCGGGAATTCGTAACGTCGGACCGGTAGGTCGCCGATCTCAGGGATCAGCTGGCGGACCCGTTCCGCGGTCAGATGGGTTCGCAGCCAATGCCATCGCTCGGGACTGTCGGTCCAGACTCCGACGTTGGCATTGCCGCCCTTATCGCCTGACCGCGCCGCGACGACTGCCCCGAGCGGACGGCGACTGGTCGGTCCGAAGTCGGCGATCTCATCGCTGACGGTCACCTGCCGATCGTGCGACGCACTGCTGTACGCGGGAGGCGGGATCACCTCGCGCTCTCCGTTGGCGTGTACGACGACATGTTGAACCGCCGAGGCGGGCACGACGGTGGGCCAATAGATCCCGAACTCGCTGGCCGACGTCGGCGGGGTGGTGGTGTGGAAGCCGGGATATCCCGCTAGAGCCAACTCGACCACCGCATTGGAGAATGCGCGGTCGACCTTGGCGCGATCGCTGTCTTTCACGGTGATCCGCAGATGAGCGGTGGCATCGGCAAGACATGTCGGGTCGGGCTTGTCGTAGCGGAGGAGTTGGACGTCGACATCGTCGAAAGCGCCTTGCCCGCCGAGCAGTTCGAAGAGCTCATCGACTGCCCACGCCGCTTTGTCCTCGATTTCGAGGCCCGTCAAAACCATGGTCATGGTGTTGCGGAACCCACCGATGTAGTTCATCGCCACCTTCAGCGTCGGTGGTGGCGGCGTGCCGCGGGTCCCCGACACTCGGACGCGGTCAGGGCTCTCGGGCACGATGGACAAGCTGTCGAAGTGTGCGACGACATCGGGATTGGCGTAGGCCGGCGCGCCGACCTCGTAGAGCAGCTGCGCTATCACGGTCCCGGGGGAGACGAGGCCACCGGTGCCGGGGTGCTTGGTGATGACGAAGCTGCCGTCCGCCGCCAGTTCAGCGATCGGCGAGCCGGGATAGCGCCGGTCGGTCACTTCGGCGAATTGGGAGTAGTTGCCCCCGGTGGCCTGCGGCCCGCATTCGATGATGTGCCCCGCGGCGACTGCACCGGCCAGCGCGTCGTAATCGGTTGGCTCCCAACCATGCCACCACGCACCAACACCGACGACGAGCGCGGCGTCGGTCACCCGGCCGGTGATGACCACGTCGGCTCCGCGACGCAGCGCCGCGGCGATCCCGAACCCGCCCAGGTAGGCGTTAGCGGTGACAGGGGCGACACCGGCGTCGGCCAGCGCGACTCCGGTGTCGAGGTGGGCGAACGGGTGGCCGTCGCTGCGTAGGGCATCCAGCCGAGGCATGATGTCGTCGCCTTCGACGTGGGCGACCTTCAGCTCGACGTTGGCAGCCGCCGCGAGCCGTCGGACTTCGGCGGCCATCCCGGCGGGATTGAGGCCACCGGCGTTGACCACGATCTTGATTCCGCGTTCCGCGCAGTCGGCCGCGACCTGCTGGAACTGTGTCAGAAAGGTTCGTGCATAGCCGGTTTCGGGGTTCTTCTGTCGCGCCTTCCACAGGATGAGCATGGTGAGTTCGGCGAGATAGTCGCCGGTGATGACGTCGATGTCGCCCCCGTCGACGACGGCGCGCATGGCGGAGAGGCGGTCACCGTAAAACCCTGACGCGTTTGCGATCCGCACTGGCCGCGTGCTCATCGCGCCTCCGCGGGTTGGCGGCGGCTCGGGGCGCCGGCGAAGGCCTGGGCCACTTCCATCCAGGTTCGTGCCACCGGACCTTCGATGACGAGGGCGGTCTCGCTGTAATGGCGGCGTTGCGTCACGACAAGGACAAAGTCCTCGGCAGTGCCGCACACCCGGTTCGCACTGTCGCAAGGCCCCCAGGTCCATTGGCCTTCGTCGGGAGCTTTGAGTGCGACATGCACCGGCTCGGTTGGTACCTGGAGGCCATGCAGTTGGTGGGAGAACGCGAAGGTGGCGACACCGAGGTGGGCGATGCTGCGCAATCCGGTGCTGGGCGGGTGAGCGACGCCGAGAGCCTCGTAGATGTCTCTGCCGTGCGCCCAGGTCTCCATGAGTCGCGCCGTGGCACAGGACGCGGCACTCATCTCGGGCCCGAACCACGGCATTCTGGATTTAGGGTCCAATTCGGCGAGCTGACTGAGCAGTTCTGCGCGGGAGTCTCGCAGCCAGCCCAGCATGGCCTCCGGTGTCAGAATCCGGTGGTTCTCGGCGATGCGGTCGGGAAAGTCCATGCCCTCGGCCATCAGGCCATCGGCGAACGTCCGAAACTCGGTGGGGCTTCGAAGCGCCAACAGTGCCGCGTCGTCGAAGAACGCCAAGTGCGTCACCTGATCCTGGATCGTCCAGCCCTTCGCCGGAGTGCCCAGTCCCCACTCGTGGAAGGACAGCTGCGACAACTGGTCGATCAGGTGCTTTGATTCCAGGCGTAGATCGTCGATCAGCATGGCGTAGTCGAGCGCCATCACACCCCTTTCCAGACAGGCCGCCGCTTCTCCTTGAACGCCTGCATGCCCTCCTGGGCGTCAGCGCTGAGATACACCGGCTCCCAGATGTTCTCGGCCAGATCGAAGGCCTCGCTCAGCGGATGTTCGGCCGTCAGTGACACGGTCGCCTTACCGGCCGCGACCGACAACGGAGCGTTGGCAGCGATCTCCTCGGCGAGAGCCTGGGTGACATCAACGAGGTCGGCGGGGTCGACCAGGCGATTGACCAGTCCGATTTGATACGCGCGATCTGCGCTCAACGGCGCCCCGGTCAAGACGAGCTCCATCACAATTCGACGGGGAATCATCAACGGAAGCGGGGCAGCCCAGGGTGATCCGCGGCCCACCTTGACCTCGGTGATGCCGAACGTCGCGGTGGTGCTGGCGACGCAGAGATCGCAGGTCTGGGCAAGCAGGAACCCGCCGGCGAACGCGACCCCGTTGACTGCGGCGATGGTGGGCTTCTCGACGGTGATGTTGCGTCCGAACTGGGGGACGAAATCGACTGGCGGAATGGTCAACTTCTGCTCGGACATCTCCTTGAGATCACCGCCGGCGCAGAATGCTTTCTCACCAGCCCCCGTCAGAACGAGGACACGCGCGTTGTCGTCATCGTTGAACCGGCGAACACCGTCGAACAAGCCGTCGCGCACGGCCTTGTTGAGGCTGTTGCGGGCCTCGGGTCGGTTGATCGTCAGCCACGCGACGCCGTTGCGGACCTCGTATGTGACGCTCACGATTGCCCGTCCGACACCACGGCGAGCACCTGTCCCGATTCCACCTGATGGCCGACGTCGACGGCGATCGACGTGACGATGCCGTCGGCGGGTGTCCGCACCGTGTGCTCCATTTTCATGGCCTCCAGCACCACGATCGCCGTCCCGGCGGCAACCTCTGCGCCTTCGCCAACCTCGATGCGCACAACGGATCCGGGCATGGGAGCCAACAGGGACCCGGCCTCCTGCATAGCGCTGGGGTCGGGGAACCGGTCCACCTCGCTGAAGACAGAACAGCCCAGCGAACTGTCCACGTAATGGGTTGTGCCCGCGACTGTTACGCGGTAGCGACGACGCACACCCTCGATCTCCGCGTCAACCTGTGACGCTGATGCGGAAATGATCCGCACCTGCGGGGTCCAGTCGCCGACCGCCGCGGACAGCGATGAACGACCGAACCGGTAGCCGACTTCAAAGCGCTCCTCGCCGGCGGTGAAGATCGCGGACTGGGGTTGGCTGACCAGGGTCCGCCACCCTGACGGCATCGCCGGGAGGACCGCCGTGCCGGAACGTCGGCCGGCCTGCGCTGCCAAGGCCGCTATCAGGGCATGTGTTCGTTGAGTGACGTCGTCTTCGCCGTTCATCAACCCTGCCGGGTCGTGGCGGTCCAGATATCCGGTGTCGATGGACCCCGCAAGGAATTCCGGCTCGCGCAGGATACCCACGAGGAGGTCTCGGTTCGTGGTGACACCGTGCACACGAGTTTCGGTGAGCGCACGAGCTAGCCGACTGCACGCATCGGCGCGGGTGTCGCCGTATCCGATCACTTTGGCGAGCATCGGATCGTAGAAGGTGCTGACTGTGCTACCCGAAGTGAAGCCGGCGTCCACGCGAATGCCGTCGAACTCGGGAAACTCCAGTGTCGTCAACGTGCCCGATACCGGAATAAAGCCGGCTGCAACGTCTTCGGCGTACAGGCGAACTTCGATGGCGTGGCCTCGAGGGGCGGTGTGCAGCATTTCCTCCGGTAGCGGGGCACCACTCGCGACGAGAAGTTGAGCGCGAACCAAGTCGACTCCGGTCACCAGTTCGGTTACCGGATGCTCGACCTGCAGACGGGTGTTGACCTCGAGGAAATAGAACGTGCCGTCGGGCGCCATGACGAACTCCACGGTGCCCGCACCTTCGTAATCCAGTGCCTTGCCCGCCGCGACGGCGGCGCGCCCCAGCTCGTCCCGCAACGCGTCGTCCACGGCGGTCGAAGGCGCTTCCTCGATGATCTTCTGGTAGCGGCGCTGAATGGAGCACTCCCGCTCACCGAGATGAACAACGGTGCCGTGCGTGTCCCCGAAAATCTGCACCTCGATGTGCCGGGGGGACTCGACGAACTTCTCCAGAAACACCGTTCCATCGCCGAAAGCCGATGCTGCTTCGCGTCGAGCGCTCGAGACCGCTTCCACGAGTTCGCTTTCGGACCGGACTATGCGCATGCCGCGTCCACCGCCGCCGAACGCCGCCTTGACGAGGGCGGGGAACCCGATGGCAGTGGCGGCTGAGCGCAACCGGTCCGGGTCGCCGTCCCGATCGGAGTCGACTGTCACGCCGGGCAGCACGGGCACCCCCGCTGCCCGCATCATGTCCTTAGCGGCAATCTTCGAACCCATCGCGGTGATCGCTGCCGGACTGGGGCCGACGAAGACGACCCCGGCTTCGGCGCAGGCGGTGGCGAATCCCGCGTTCTCGGAGAGAAATCCGTAACCCGGGTGAATCGCTTCCGCACCGGTGCGCTGTGCCGCGGCCAGGATCAGATCTCCGCGAAGGTACGTGTCCGCCGGAGCCGTCCCTGGAAGGTGGACCGACTCATCGGCCTGCGCGACGTAGGGGGCATCACGGTCTGCATCGGAGTACACCGCCACGGTGGAGATATCCATGGCGCGTGCCGTCCGGATGATCCGTGACGCGATCTCGCCACGGTTGGCGATCAGCAGTTTGTTGAACACGGCACTCACATCCTGAACACGCCGTAGCCACGGCGGCCTTCGATGACATTGGAATGTGCTGCAGAGAGCGCCATTCCGAGCACGGACCGGGTGTCCCTCGGGTCGATGACGCCATCGTCGTAGATTCGGGCGGAGACGAAGAACGAATGTGACTCACGCTCGATCTGAGCCTCGATCTGCGCGGTGCGCTCGGCATCGGCCTCATGGTCGAAGGGGCGACCGGCTGCGGCGGCCGCCGCCTTGCCGACGATCGACAGGACACCCGCGAGTTGAGCTGCCCCCATCACCGCCAACTTGGCGTTGACCCAGCTGAACATGAAGCGCGGATCGTATGCGCGCCCGGACATTCCGTAGTTCCCAGCGCCGAACGAGCCGCCCATGTTGATGGTGATGTGGGGGACGGTGCTGTTGGTGACCGCATTGATCATCTTGGCGCCGTCCTTGATGATGCCGCCCTGTTCGTATTCGGTACCGACCATGAAGCCCGTGACGTTCTGTAGGAAGATCAGCGGCGTGTCGGTCTGGTTGGCCAGCAGGATGAACTCGGTGGCCTTCTTGGACTCTTCGCTGAAAAGCACGCCGCGAGTGTTGGCGAGGATGCCGACGGGGAAGCCGTGAATGGAGGACCACCCCGTGGCCAGACTGGTGCCCCATCGCGGCTTGTATTCCGAGAAGCGTGAACCGTCGACGATTCGTGCGATGACCTCGCGGGGATCGAACGGGACGCGGGAGTCTCCCGAGGCGATGCCGAGCAGTTCTTCCTGGTCGTAGAGCGGCTCGTCGATCGGCAGGGTCGGTCCGGGACCGAGCTTGCGCCAGTTGAGATGAGCGACGATGTCGCGACCGATGCGGATGGCGTCGACCTCGTCGACAGCGAAGTAATCACCCAGACCGGAAACCCGGGTGTGCATATCGGCGCCGCCGAGGCCTTCGTCGTCGGCTTCTTCACCGGTGGCCATCTTCACCAAGGGGGGTCCGCCGAGAAACACCTTCGCTTGTTTGTCGACGAGGACCGCGTAGTCACACATCCCTGGGACGTAGGCACCTCCGGCGGTCGAGTTCCCGAAGACGAGAGAGATGGTCGGGATTCCCATGGACGACAGCTCGGTCAGATCGTGAAAGATCTTGCCCGCGTGGACGAAGAGCTCTGACTGGGTCGGTAGGTCGGCGCCTCCGGACTCGACGAGGTTCACGACCGGCAGTCGATTGACTCGTGCAATCTCCAGGGCACGCAGATTCTTTCGCAGCGTGTAGGGATTCATCGTGCCGCCGCGCACGGTGGGATCGTGCGCGATGACCATGCACTCGACCCCGCAGATGACGCCGACACCCGTGACAATGGCGGCGCCCACATTGAATTCGGTGCCCCAGGCGGCGAGCGCGGACAACTCCATGAACGGCGCGTCGCGATCGATGAGGAGCTCGATACGTTCGCGGGCAAGCATGCGCCCGCGTTCGTGGTGACGCTTTACGTATCGTTCCCCGCCGCCGGCTGCCACGAGAGCCAGCTGCTCCTCGAGTGCGGCGACGGCCGCCGACTGGACCTGATGGTTGGCAAGGAACGTTTCGGAGGTGGTGTCGACCTCCGAGGTCAGGACGGTCATCGACTTCCTTCAAGAGATGCGCGGGCAGAGCCGAGAAAGATAGTGAATGCCCATACACTAAGCGAGTAATGGCAAGTCACAAGGGGCACGGTGAAGGAACACCCCCAACTGGTGATGCATCGGATACTTGCGGAGTACGTGAACCAGACGGTCGAGCACCGGGCGGATCATTGGCCACCCCGCACACCCCGTTGTAGGCCTTCGCGAGCACGCTCGTAGTCGGCCACCAACTCGTCGATCACCACGCCGGCGTCGGCGATCTCGTGGACCCCTGACACGCTGTGGCCCGCACTCCACGCATTGCGATTGGTCAACAACCGATCCTGTGCGAAGCTGCCTGTCGCGGCGCCATTCGGCGATGCGTTGGCGTCCAGCCAGCAGGCAAGCAGGCTCGCCGGGATTCCGCCGACCCGGTCGGAGAGCTTGACATCATCCAGCGTGGCGGACACGAGGGCGCGGCGGTAATCGTCGCTGGCCCCGCTCTGGGGTGTTGCGATGAATTTGGTCCCCAGGTAGACGAGATCGGCGCCGAGAACCTCCGCGGCTAGCACCGACTGCCCGTCGCTAATGCCTCCTGCCAGCACCACTGGGCCGTCGAAGATTTCCCGGACGGCACGCACAAAGGCGAACGGGTTGGCCCATCCTGTTTGGCCGCCTGCGCCTGCGCTCAGCAGGACCAGCCCATCGGCGCCAGCGGCGACTGCTCGGGAGGCCTGTTTCAGACTGGCGACGTCGGCGAATACCCGGGCCCCGGCGTCATGGAGCGGCCCGACGACCGGTGCGGGGGAGCCGACACTCGTGATCACCAGCTCCACCCGGTGCCGGATCAGCACTGCCAGGTCCTCGTCCCGGCGCGAGTTGCTCCCGTGCACGACGAGGTTCGGCGCGATAGGTGCCGCTGTGGCGTCGAGATCGGCACTCAGCAGGTGCAGCCAGTCATCGAGCTCGCCGGCACTGGCCGCATTGTGTGTCGGAAACGATCCGATGAGGCCACGCCGGCTGGCCGAAATCACCAGGTCAAGGGTCGAAACGGCGGTCATCGGGGCCACGATGACCGGCATCGACATCCGGTCAGCCCACATGGTGACACGCGAGGAATACGCAAGCATGGCGACCTTGGGTACGAGTGATAGTGAATTCAAAATAACTATTGATGGAATGCAGGTCAACGGCGGTGTGCTCACTGCCGCGCGCCGGCATCCGAATAGACCCAGCTACCGACCCGAAAAGGGCGATTGACAAAGTGACCCACATCACCAATGATTAGCGGGTTAGTAAATCGTGAACCGCTTTTGGTTCGCTTAGAAGGAGACGCGTCCCATCAACACCGGCCTGCCTGCCGAGACCGTGGATTTCGCCGAGTTAGCCGACCGCTTGGCCGCCGCCAGCGATGAGCACACCCGGACGATGGACGCCGCGCGTACGCGCAGCGGTCAAGACCTCAGCGCCCTGCTGGACGCACTGTCGAGGCTGAGACACGACGACTTAGGCGCGGACGTAGTCGATGTCCTGGATTGTGCAGCGCGCGAATTGTGCCAATCGGCGGTCTTCGAGCGGGTGATGGTGTCGCGTGTGGATGGTTCGACGTGGTCGCCTCTGCAGCTTTACGTACTCGGCGGTGATGGCCGTGTCGTCGTCGACGTCGATGCCATCGGTGGCGGCGTCGACGATTTCGAGATCGCGTTGCTGTCTCCATTGGTGGAGGCCGAGGTCGTCCGTCGCAAGCTGCCGGCATTGGTCCTTGACGCAGCGCACGAGCCTCGCGTCCATGCTCCGCTCCTGGAGCGCACCGGCACAAAGGAATACGTCGTGGCACCCGTTGTCGCGAACGGTGTATTGGTCGGGTTGCTGCATGCCGACAGAGCCTCCGATGGCAGGCCGCTGACCGAACTCGATCGAGACCTGCTTCGGATGTTCGCCGACGGTGTTGGACTGGTCTTGGAACGCGGACACCTGGCGGAACGTGAACGCCGACAACGCCGCGCGGTGGTCGAGGCGTGCCAGCTGGCGCGGGACTTCCTGGAGGAATTCGACCTTTCTGCTTCTGGTTCGCCGCTGACATCGTCCGAAGCGCTAAGCGTGACGGCGTCGTCGACGCGGCCGGATCGCGAGAGCCGCTTGGCGCACCACCGTGAGGGAAGCCGTGAGGGAAGTCGACTCTCCAGACTCACCGCCAGGGAGCGCGAGGTGCTGGCGCTGCTGGCCAGTGGCGCCACGAACTCACAACTCGCGGATCAACTCACGGTCGCGGAGAGCACGGTGAAATCGCACGTGAAGCACATCCTCCATAAGTTGGGCGCAGGCAACCGCGCCGCGGCCATCGCCTGCTATCTGCGTGAGGTACGAGACGATGAACGGCGGCCGCGATGAGTGTCTCCATGATCAACGACACGGCGAGGTCCTTGACGGCTTCCCGCGCGGGAAGCGACTGGTGGTCGCGCGAGTTGGACCTGGTGGAACGACTGCGCGCCTTACGTGTACGGATCGACGAGATGGTCGGCGGGACTGTTTCGTTACCCGAAATCCAATGGGACGTGCCGTGGCGATCCGCCGAGACGATTTCGAACCTGACACATGTGTGCATCGACCGGTTGCGCATGTGCTCGGCAAATGATGTGGTGCACGCGAAGCAACTCTGCGATGTGATCCTCGACCTGCAACAGCTGGCGATGGACTGGTACCTGCACGACATCGCGATGCGTGGTCAGCGGTTGGCCGATTGCGCGGTGGGACTGAGCAGACTCAGGGGTCTGCCCAGTTCCACGGCGCTGCTTGACAGCGCCTGCGAAGAATTGGTGCTGCGGTGCGGATTTCACCGAGCGGTGCTGTCGAAGGTCGAAAGCTCCGCGTGGACTCCACTGATGATGCACAACCGGGGCCAGGGGGAGAACCCCTCCTGGTTTCACGAGTGGACAAAGCAGTCGGTACCTCTGATAGGAGAAGCTCCTGAGGCCGAGATGCTGTCACGGCGCCGGCCGTCACTGGTCTACGACACCGCGACCGCACCGGTCTATCGGCCGCTCATCGTGCAGGCGGGTCAGTCGCGATCCTATGTGGTTGCCCCGGTGGTGCTGGGTGCCGACGTGGTCGGGTTCCTGCACACCGACCATCACCCGTTGACCCGCAGGGTCGATGACGCGGACCGGGATGTCATGTGGGCGTTCGCAGATGGGTTCAGCCATCTGTATGAGCGCGCCGTTCTCATCGAACGCCTCAAGACCCAACGCGACAGTGTGCGTGAATTGTTCTTCGGTGCCATCGATCGCATCGACGACCTCTGCCAGTCGGATCTGGAAGCGGCGCGTCACACGGACTCCATTGAGGCCGTCGGCGATGTGCCCGGCCGGGTACCTGTCGGACTCACCGAACGGGAGATGGAGGTGTTTCGTCTGATGGCAAATGGGGCCAGCAATCACGAAATCGCCGAACAGCTCGTCATCACCCAGGGCACGGTGAAGTCACACGTCAAACACATCCTGCGAAAGTACGGTGCGGTCAATCGCGCACAAGCTATCGCATGGGCGCTCAACGGTCGGTGATCATCCCGCGTCGACCAGGGGCATAGTCCGTAGGAACGTCCCGTCGTGGTAAATCAGCGGAGGCGGAGTACTGCCGTCGTGGCTGTCGCACTGCACATGTAATACTCCGCCGATCACCAGGGTGGAGTCACCGGCCGGAATCAGTTGTTGCACACTGAGTCTCATCCATGTCAAAGTCCCGGCCAGCAATGGTTCGCCCGTGCTGAGCAACGACCAGGACCCGGCCTCGGCGAATCTGTGTTCTGCGCTGCGGGAAAACCGCCGTGCTGTCTCGCATTGGTGCTCGCCGAGGATGTGCACCAGCACCGTGTCGGCTCGGCGCAGCGCAGCGATGCTCGACGAGGTATGGGTGATGTTGAAACACACCAGCGGTGGGTCGAGCGACAGCGATGTCAGTGATGTCGCCGTGAATCCGACCGGACCGGTGTCGGCCATCATAGTGATGACGGCGACGCCGGCGGGATGCCGACGCATGGCCGCCCGGTAGGAGTCGGCGGTCACGGTCATGCCGGCCGGGATTCCTGAACTGTCAACCGGTGTGAACCCATGGTGTCCAGTTCCTGCAGGACCGGCCCGCGGATCAGCGCGGCGACGTGAGGGAGCAGCGGACGCAGCATCGCCCCGTCGCAAATGCCGAGTGCATGCAGGTCGGTGATGAGCCCGGCCAGCCCGGCGGGTGTTCCGATGTAAGTGAGTGTGTCGCCACGAGGCACGATGTGCTGAGCCGCCATCTTGTCGCGCGCCCCCGCGGCGTCGTAGTCGATCATCACATCGATGTCGACCAATACGTCGATGCCAGGATGATCACCGCGCGCCGACGCCGAGCGCTGCGCCACCCTTCGCAGGTCGATACCACCGACTCGGAGGTACTCACCTGCCGAGTCGATGCGCATTTCATCGCCGTCGATGACACCGATGCGGACGGGTCCGCCCGCCCGGATGTCGCACATCGTCGCGGCACCGAATGAGTATCGTTCCCTCGTCGGCTGTGCCGGCCCTGAGGACGTCATCGCCTGTACCTCCTGTCACGTCGCCGGATCGATGACGATGGCGAACGCTTTGTTTTCGATTCCGCCGGAGCGATCCAGTGAGATGAACTTCTCCTCGACGTATTCGTCGATCGCATCGGGACCGCCCTCGCGGCCCAGCCCGCTCTCCTTGAACCCGCCGAACGGATAGGCCGGGTGGATCACGTGCCAGTTGTTCACCCACACCATGCCTGCATCGAGGCGTCGCGCGATCGCCAGTGCACGCTGCTCGCTGCCCCAAACGCCCGCAGAGAGGCCGTAATTCGTGTCGTTGGCGATCTGGACCGCGTGGTCCTCCGAGTTGTAGGTCAGCACGGTCAGCACCGGGCCGAAAACCTCTTCGCGCGCGATCCGCATGTCGTTGGTGACGTCGACGAGGATCGTCGGTTCAAACCAATAGCCCTTGTCGAAGCCGGAGCCGGTGGGCACCGAGCCGCCCAGAGCGACGGTGGCACCCTCGGCGGCGGCGTTGCGAACGTATTCGACTATTCGGTCGCGCTGGTGCGCCGAAATGATCGGTCCGACGTGCGTTGCGGGGTGCAGCGGATCGCCGAGCCGCAGTGTCGAGCCGCGAGCGATCAGTTTGTCCACGATCTCGTCGCGTCGTTCGGCGGGAATCAGCAACCGGGTGCCTGCCTCGCATGCCTCGCCGTTGTTGGCCATGCACGCGAACAACGCACCGTCGACGGCCATGTCGATATCGGCGTCGTCCAGAATGATGTTGGCGCCCTTGCCTCCGAGTTCCAGCGTGACGCGGCGGATGGTATCGGCGGACTGGCGGAGGATGCTCTTACCGACGGCGGTCGACCCGGTGAACGCCACCTTGCGTACGCCGGGATGCCCCGCCAGGTGTGCCCCGACCGGTTCACCGTCTCCGGTCACGACGTTCAGCACGCCGGGCGGCAATCCGGCGGCGTCGAATTCTCGCGCCAGCTCGATCGGCAAGATCGGCGCATGCTCATCGGGCTTCAGCACCACCGAATTCCCTGCTGCCAATGCGGGACCGATCTTCCACACCGTGGTCAGCAGTGGAATGTTCCATGGAACGATCGCGGCGACCACACCGATCGGCTGCCGGACCACAAGACCGTTCGCCGGGACGGGTTCGATCGCCGGACCTTCGGTCTCCCATGGGTAGCCCTCGGTGATCGCCGCTACGTACTGCAGCTGCGCTGCGGACAAACCGACATGCAGTGCGCCGGTGATGCGGATGGTGGCGCCGTTCTCCCGGGACTGCAGCGCAGCGAGTTCGTCCGTGCGCGCCGCGAGGCGTTCGGCGACCGTCTTGATCAGCTCTGCGCGTTCCTTGGGCGGTGTGTTGCGCCAGGTCCCTTCATCGAACGTGCCCTGGGCGGCAGAAACCGCGGCGTCGACGTGGCCGACTTCGCCTTTGGACACGGTGGCGACCAGCTCTTCGGTGGCTGGGCTCCGGATCTGGTAGTTCTCGTCGGTATCGATCCACTTGCCGTCGATGTAGAGCGAATAGTGGTTGGTCATTGTGCGAGCTCCTCGGTTAGCCGACCTGGCGGGATTTGTTCTGCCAATAGGGTTTACGCAGTGCCTTCTTGTCGACCTTGCCCGACGGGTTCAGTGGTAGGGCATCGGTGAACAGCACCTGTTTGGGGGCGGGCACACTGCCCAGTGATCGCTTGACGTGGTCGATGAGTTCCTGCTCGAGCGTGCCATCGGCGATCTCACCCGATCGTGTGACGACGACCGCGAGAACCGCCTCGCCCCATTTGTCGTGCGGCACACCGATGACCGCCGCTTGCGCCACGGTCGGATGGGTGCACAGCACATCCTCGACTTGACGGGGGAAGACGTTGAACCCACCGCTGACGACCATGTCCTTCTTACGGTCGACGAGATAGAGGTAGCCATCCTCATCCAGTCGGCCGATGTCGCCGGTGTGTACCCACCCGTTGCGCAGCGTCTCGGCGTTGCGTTCGGGGTCGAGGTAGCCCAGCATCTGTCCGAGTTGCTGCGAGCAGATCTCGCCGACCTCGCCGACAGGAAGGGGGTTGTCGTCGTCATCGCGGATGCTGACCTGTACTGCGAACATCGGACGCCCCGCCGAAGCCAGCCGGGATAGCCAATCCTCCTGTGATTCATCGTCGCCCGCGAGATGCTCGTGCTTGCGCAGGCACGAAATGTAACCCTGTTCGGTTCCCGCATAGGTCTGGGTGAAGATGGGGCCGAACGTGTCGAGCGCCTGACGGAGCCTCTCCGGTGCCATCGGGGCGCCGGCGTAGACGACCGTGTTGAGGCTCGTGATATCGAAACGGCCCAGTGCTGGGTGGTCGAGGAGGAGATAAATGATGGTCGGGACCACCGCGGTGGCGGTGACGCGATGTCGTTCGATGTTGGTGAGCAACGTCTCGACTTCCAACCCCGGAAGCATGACATTGGTGCCACCGCGGATAAAGGTCGGGATCACAAAGATCTGGCTGAAATGGGTGAGCGGCGCACCGTGCGCGAAGACTTCGCCGAACCGGATGTCGCCGATTTCGAGCCCGGCGGCGATCGCGTAATGACTCCACGTGAAGTGTGAATTGACGACGCCCTTGGGTTCACCGGTGCTTCCGGAGGTGAACAGCACGTAGGCCTCGTCGTGCTCACCGATGACGATGTCGGGCCGCATGTCGGAAGCGGCATCGACGGCCGATGCGAAATCGATGGCATCGACAGCGGCCTCGTCCGCAGTGCCGACCCGAATCAGGGTCTGGAGTTTGGGAAGTGAGTCGCGGATCAGGGCGACGGACTCTTCGAACTTGGCGTGGTAGACGAGCACCGAGGCATCCGTCTGTGCCAGGTTGGAGCGGAATCCGTCGGCGGCGGCGCGGGTCGGCATCTGAACCAACACCGCACCCGCCGCCCACACGCCCTGCTGAACCGGGATGAACTCCAGGCAGTTGGGCATCAGCAGGCCGACTCGATCGCCCTTCTGCACGCCCTCTACGATCAACGCATTGGCGATCCGGTTGCGCCACAACAGCAATTCGCGATAGCTGACGTTGCGGTCGCCATCGATGATCGCCACCCGGTCGGCGTAGTACGTGCATGCTCGGTCGAGCACGTCCGGCAGCACGCCCCACGCACCCGTGTTCATTTTGGCCACCGTTCCCGATCCGTCACTACGCCAGGGCGGCGGGGTCGAATCCCTCGACCCAGTACTCGGGCGTGATGATCGGAAGGCCGAGTTCCTGCAGAACCGGAGTGTCGTTCCAGTAGGTGGTCTCGCGGGCGATCCGGCCGTCGGCATCCAGCTGGTGCCAGGTGATTCCTCTGGTGCTCAGTGTCTTGCCACCGGTTGGGACGCCGCGGAAGGTGTCCAGGCCTTCTCCGGTCCAGTCCCACAGAATGACCACGGCAGGGTTCCCGTTGACGCCGGCGAGCTGGAACGCCTCATTGGCGGTGAAAGTGTGGATGCCCACACCGTTCTCACTGTCCTTGTTGGCGAAGGGAGCCAACCGTGGCTCGAGTTCCGCCTTGGTGATCGCAGTGTCGATCACATGATCTGAATCGGCGTGGTCGTCGTAGACCATGTCATCGGCGTAGAGGTCTACGGCGGCACGGGTGTCACTCGTCAGTGCGTTCGTCCAGCGGGCGGCGTGCTGAGCGGCCAGGGTGGTGTCGAGGCTCATTGCTGTTCCCTTCAGACCAGTGCCGGTGTCTTGGCGACGGCAGTGGGATCGACCGGCAGCCCCAGGTCGCGGACTGCGGTGGAGACATCCCAGAAGCTCTCCTCACGCTTGATGCGCCCGTCGGTGTCGTAGATGTGGAAGGTGATGCCGCGGGCACCGGGCACCCTGCCGTTGGTGGGCACACCGACGAACGCCGCCGCCGTTGGTGCTTGCCAGGTCCAGCGGTAGATCGCTGCCCGTTCATCGCCGACGACTTCGTCGATACGGAAGTTGTTGATGCCGATGCCGTTCTCGGTATCGGCGTTCGCGTACGGCGCGAAGACCCGAAGAAGCTCCTCCTTGGAGGTGATCGACTGGCCGAGGATGGGGTCTTCGAAAAGGAAATCGTCGGCGTACAAGGCCACCACGGCCTCGGCGCTCTCGCGGAAGGCTTTCAGCCATTTGACGGCGAACGTGTGACTCATGAGCGTTTCTCCTCGCTGGTGTGCACGACCCCAAAGACGTTAGGGACGGGGTGCGGTTGCCACGACTACCGAGAGGGGGATAGGGACCGCTCCCTGGGGGGAGAACGGATCCAGACTGACGATCCAGACCGTCGTCACTTCCCCGAAGCTGGACTCAGTTACCCCTTGGGAGGGGTGTGGGCGGCCAGTTGCAGGGGCAGCATCACATTCGACCGCAGCACATTCGAGGGAGTGACAATGCTGGAACAAGATCTGACCGACGACGAATTCGAACCCTATTTCGCCAAGGCGCAGGAGGTCTCGGCGTACTTCCGGGAGATCGGACCCAAGTACGACCGGGAAAATACGTTTGCCTACCCGTCGATCGACGTCTTCAAGAAGTCCGGTCTGGGCGCACTTCCGGTACCGAAGGTGTTCGGCGGCGCCGGCGGCAACATCCTGCAGGTCTCCAAGGTGGTATCCGAACTGTCCAAGGGCGATTCGGCGATCACCTTGGCGTACAACATGCACTACATCATGGTGGGCATTGCCGGGAACCTGATGAGTGAAGACCAGAACAGGTACTGGCTGGGGCGGGTAGCGGAGGGAGACCTGGTCTTCGGTCCGTTCTCCGAGCAGCGCGCCGGCTTCTCAGGCCTGGCTGACATGCAGGCGGTCCCTCAGAAGGGTGGGGGATGGCGGCTATACGGCAAGAAGACGTGGGGCACCCTCTGCGAAGCCGCCGACATCATCACCACCAACGCGACCGAAACCGATGCCGACGGCAACCTGCCGGACACCTTCGATGGGCGAGTGGCCGCCGAGAAGCTGTTCATCGCCGACTTCAAGGTCGACGAGAACGGTGTCGGCGACGGAATCAGGATCGAAAAGACATGGAACGCGCTCGGCATGCACGCGACCGGTACGCAGACCATCATCTTCGACGGCTTCTTCATACCCGAGGATGGGTTCATCTCACATTGGCGCACAGGGGCATTCGGCACCTTGGAATGGGCATCGCTGATGTTCGCGAGCATCTACCTGGGTATGCAGCAGCGCATCCTGGAAGAGTCGATCGCGACGCTGTCGAAGAAGCATCTCGGTGCCACGTTCGGCGCAATCGTCGCCGCCGATACCGAGGTGAAGAACGTCGGGCACATCATCGACGGCATCGGGGACATGGCATCGCGAGTGGAGTGCTCGCGCAGGGTGCTGTATCAGACGTGCCAGGACCTCATCGACGGCAAGGACAAGCTGTGGGCACCTGAGCTGCGGTTCCCGTACCTCGGGCTGGCGAAGACGTTCATCGCCGACAATGTCATGCACATGTCACGCCACGCCATGAGCATGGTCGGCGGATCATCGTTCCGCGGCGGAACCATTTTCGAGCGCCTCTATCGGGACTCGGCGGCCTCTCTGTTCCAGCCGCTCAACGCCGATCAGACGCGTACCTACATCGGGCAGTTCCTGCTCGACACGGCTGCCGCGCACGCGGCTCCCGCGAGCTAGGCTGCCGTCCGTACCCCCTCGACGATCACAGCGCGAGCGTGTGCGTCGAGGGAGTACGGCGTGTACAGGGTGAATCGGTCGACAAGGTCGCCGAACCGCTCCAGCAGCTGCTTCCCGATGGTCGAGGGCTCACCGGTGACGGCGAACGTCTCCAGCACGTGATCATCGATCAGGTCGGTCATCGTCGCCCAGTCGCCGGACTTGGACAATCGATGTAGCTCGGTGTGCAGCTCGCCCCACCCGTGCAGGTCGAGCACCGCACGGTATGCCGGTGTGGCCCCATAGAACGCGATCTGACGGCGCACCTGTTGCACCGCAGACTCGTACTCCTGTTCGGTGCCGCCGGTGACAACCAGACCCGGATAGACCATGGTGAAGTCGGCGCGGGTCCGCGCCGTCCGGGTCAGGCCCTGCTCCACGGCAGGCAACGTGACCTCACGCAGATAGCGCTGCGTGGTGAACCCGTGCAGCAGGAGGCCATCGGCGACCTCGGCCGCGACTGCGGTCATCATCGGCCCCACCGCCGCCAGCATGACCCGCGGCGCTCCGAACGAGGCCTCGGGGCTGAACATCGGCGTCATCAGTGTGTGTCGATAGTGCTCGCCCTCGAAGTCGAGCTTTTCACCGGTCTCCCAGCATCGCCAGATCGCCCGCAGTGCAAGCACATACTCCCGCATTCGTGGCGCCGGCGAAGACCACGGCATGCTGAAACGTCGTTCGATGTGGGCCCGGATCTGGGACCCCAGTCCGAGGACGAATCGGCCACGGCTGAACGTATTCAGATCGTTGGCCGTCGCGGCCATCGTCATCGGACTCCGTGCGAACGCCACCGCCACCGCAGTGCCGATCTGCAGTGCGCTCGACCTGTCAGCGGCCAACATCAGCGGCAGGAAGGGGTCGCGGCTCACCTCCGTCGACCACACTCCGTCGAAGCCGAGTCTCTCAGCGTCACTTACCTGCTCGGCAAGCGTGGCCAGATCACCTCCGCCGGTTCCATCGATCGAACCGCCGATATTCACGTCCATCTTCACGATGTCAGGATGACACCGCTCTTAGGGGATATCGGTTGCTTCACCCCTGCGGGGGGAGTCAAATCCTCCCAAGTAGACGGAGCGCGCCGACCAGAACCCGCAGTCTGTCGGTCGATCTGAATGACCATCCGCGAGTGGAAATACCCCCAACGGTGCATCGTTTTGCTCCCGAGTGACAATGTGCCGCCCCAATGGGCTGGCTAGCGTCCGAGAACCAGACAACTGCACCGGCGCAGGAGTCGGGGCCCTCAAGGAGGATTCGTGGGACGCACGCCGATTGACGTCAAGCAGCACGATCTCGATCTGTTGTGGCAGCTGATCTTCACGTGGACCAGTTGGGCAATCGTCGCCGTCATGCTCGTCATAGCCATTTGGATGGGCATCAAACAGCGCACACCGTTCTATGTGATCGCGTGCCTGGCGGCTGGGGTGGCAGCGTTCGCAGAGCCGATGTACGACGTTGCATTCGACCTCTGGTTCTACGACGCCCAGAACGGGCAACCGGGCGCGGGATTCATGCATTTCTCCGCCTTCGGTGTTCCGCAGCCCATCTGGACCCACAGCGGCTACGTCATCCTCTATGCCTCAGCCTGCCTCTACGCAGGCCGATGGATATACGAGGGCCGACTGAGGCGGCGCGGACTCTTCGCCGTCTGGGGCGCAGAGATATTGGCGTCGTGCGTATTCGAGGTGATCGGAACAGGCACCGATGTGTACACCTACTACGGCCCGTACGTTATGCGGATCTGGAATTACCCCCTCGTCATCGGCATCCTCGAAGGCACTCAAGTCGTCTTGTTCACGGTCGTGGCAGTGCTTGTCTGGCGTCAGGTGTCGACCGCATGGGGGTTGCTCAGCCTGTTCGTCGTGTTCCCGATGACGTTCTTCGCGGCGAACATCGGTATCGGTTGGCCGATGATCATCGCCATGCACCTCGACGACGGCCGCGCGACCGAGGGCATCATCTGGGCAGCAACGATTCTGTCGATCGGACTGTGCGCGTTCGTCGTGTACGGGGTGAGCCGATTCTTACCGACACAGCCCGTGGGGGATGCGGCCCCTGGTGGGACCGCCCGGACCGCGTCGGTCAGTGGCAACGATTACGTCGGCGCCACGCACTGACGCCATTGGGGGAGCGGAGTCGGGCGTTGACTCTTGTCGGCGCCCGACTCCGCTCACTCGCGGCCGATACCCAGAACCGCCCGGGCGGCATCTGTGAGGATGGCGCGAAGCCGATCCTCGGGTAGGCCAACGTTGTGGAACAGCGGGGACTGAATCGCCCCGATCACCGCATGCACGACGGTCCGCGCTTCCGTATCGGTGAGGTCGGCACGCATCTCGTTGACGAGGTGGACCCATTCCTCGAGGTAGAGCCGTTGCTTACGGCGCAGCCGCCGCCGGTCCTCGTCCGGCAGGTTGTTGATCTCGTTGTAGTAGACCTGGGCCAGTTCACGATCGCCGACGACGAACTCCACTTGACCGGCGATCAGCTGATCCAGGGCGGATCCAAGGTCGGTCACGGTGTCGAGGATCTGCTGTTCGTCGCGAAGCAAATCGTCGATCACTCGGTCGAAGAGCGCCACCAGGACGGCCGATTTGCTGTCGAAGTGGCGGTAGATACCGGACCCGGTGATGCCCGCCGCGGCTCCGATTTCCGCAATTGAGACGGCGTGGAAGCCTTTTCGGGCGACGAGGTCGGCCGCAGCCTCGAGGATTCTGTTCTTGCGTTCCGGGT
Source organism: Mycolicibacterium moriokaense (assembly GCF_010726085.1). Classification (NCBI taxonomy): domain Bacteria; kingdom Bacillati; phylum Actinomycetota; class Actinomycetes; order Mycobacteriales; family Mycobacteriaceae; genus Mycobacterium; species Mycolicibacterium moriokaense. The sequence goes on along the minus strand of NZ_AP022560.1, from coordinate 4,604,550 downwards.
CGCGTTTACGCGTTCCTGTGCCCGGTTCGGCTGATACTGCGCGGATGTCCTACCCCCAGTGAATCGATGTTCTGCGATTCTACCGGGTGACATGGCCGTTAACGGACACCGTGGTCAATTCGCAATTGCTAGCGCGGCGACCGTGAGATGGTGTCGCCTGTCCCGCAAGCTGAGCCATAACGCAGACCGGGCGGACCAGGCCGGTAGGCCATCCGCCACTCAAACCAGCTGTCGGAATGCGCCGCCTTCCCCTCGATGCGCATATCGTCGACGAATTTCCCGGCGTCGGCGGCAAAGTGTAGGACTCGGGCCCGGAGCTGGTTGCCCACCTGGTCGACAGGCATTGCGCAGGGAAGAAAGATGCTTATTGATTTCCATGGGTGTGACATACCGAATCTCCTGCAAGGCATAGTCTTCGATGCCGCGACGGTACGCCGGGCGGATGTGCTGATTGGCGATCGTCTTGACAGCCTTCTCCAAAGGAGGACCGATATCCCTCCGATTGGAGCAGCAACTCCCACTTCGGAGTCGATACGTTTCGGCGGTGTTGACGGACGGTGAGATCCGGGCGCCGGCGAATCCTCTAGGTCGACGACCCGCCGGATATCCGTTTTGGCGACGGGAGGGCTGACTCGTGGCGATGACGTTGGCCGCCAAGCCGTTCGGTGCGTTGGGCGGCTTCTTCGCCATGGCGGCTGACACGTTGATCGCCATGGTCAAGCCGCCCTTTGCCTGGCGCGAGTACGTCCTGCAAACCTGGTTCGTCGCGCGGGTGTCGGTACTTCCGGCGCTGATGCTTACACTGCCGTACTCGGTACTGCTGGTGTTCACGTTCAACATCCTGCTGACCGAGTTCGGCGCCGCAGATTTCGCCGGAACCGGGGCTGCCATCGGCACCGTCAACCAAATCGGTCCCATCGTGACGGTGCTCGTCGTGTCGGGCGCCGGCGCGACGGCGATGTGTGCCGACCTGGGGGCGCGCACCATACGAGAAGAACTCGACGCCATGAAAGTGATGGGCATCAACCCCATCCAAGTGTTGGTTGTGCCGCGGGTGCTGGCGGCAACGACTGTGGCGCTGGCCCTTTCCTCGACGGTCATCATCGCCGGTCTCGCCGGGGCGTTCTTCTTCTGCGTGTTCATTCAGCACGTCTCGGCCGGTGCCTTCATAGCCGGAATGACCCTGCTGACCGGTGTCGCCGACGTTCTGGTCTCGCTGACCAAGGCCACGTTGTTCGGGCTGGCCGCAGGGCTGATCGCCTGCTACAAGGGCATTTCCGTCGGCGGCGGGCCCGCCGGCGTGGGCAATGCGGTCAATGAGACGGTCGTCTTCACGTTCATGGTGCTGTTCGCCATCAACGTGATCGTCACCGCCGTCGGCATCCAGTTCACGGTGCAGTGACATGGCCGCGATGACTCAGGCCGTGCCCAGTCGAGTGCACCATCGGCTGCGCCAGGCAGCCGAGAGGGTGGCCGGTGGCTGGAATCAGCTGGGCGAACAATCCCGCTTCTACGCCACAACGTTGACCGCCATTCCCGAAGCCATCCGGCGATACCCTGCCGAACAGCTGCGCCTGATCGCTCAAATGGGTTTGGGCGTGGGAGCTCTGGCCGTGGTGGGCGGGACGGTGGCGATCGTCGCCTTCCTCACGATGACCACCGGCGCGCTGGTCGCCGTGCAGGGCTATAACCAGTTCGCTTCCATTGGCGTCGAGGCACTCACCGGATTCGCGTCGGCGTTCTTCAACGTGCGTCTGATCGTGCCCGGCACCACCGCGGTTGCGTTATCGGCCACGATCGGGGCCGGTGCCACCGCGCAGCTGGGCGCGATGCGCATCAACGAGGAGATCGACGCGCTCGAGGTCATCGGAATTCGAAGCATCACCTACCTGGCCGCCACGCGGGTGCTCGCAGGAGTGATCGTGGTCATCCCGCTGTTCTGCATCGCGACCATGATGGCCTTCTTGGCTGCGCGCACCGGAACCACCGCCATTTACGGCCAGGGTTCGGGTGTTTACGACCACTACTTCAACACCTTCCTCAACCCGACCGACCTGGTGTGGTCATTCCTGCAGTCGGTCGCCATCACCGTGGTGATCATGCTCGTCCACACCTATTACGGCTTCACGGCCCGCGGGGGTCCCGCCGGCGTCGGTGAGGCGGTGGGCCGGGCGGTGCGTACCTCGATGGTCGTGGCCGCCGTCGAGATCGTCCTGATCTCGCTGGCCGTTTACGGGCAGTCCGGCAACTTCAACCTGGCGGGTTGACGATGAAAGCCAGGGCCGGCGAGCACCGACTGCACAACGCCTGGTGGGCGTTGGCGCTGTTGATGGTACTGGCCATGTTCGTCGCTGCCACCGCCGTGGCGTTCAGCGGGACGTTCAGTTCGTATGTGCCCGTGACGTTGACCGCCGACCGCGCCGGGCTGGTGATGGAGACCGGCGCACGCGTCAAGATGCGCGGCGTACAAGTCGGCCGTGTTGGACACATCGAAGGCGGCAACGGGCCAGTCAGATTGCTGCTCGAGATCGAGCCCGATCAAATCTCGCGCATCCCCGCGAACGTCGAAGCCCAGATCTCGGCTACCACGGCCTTTGGCTCCAAATTCGTCGACCTCGTTCCGCCGGAAAATCCCAGCACGGAGAGGTTGGCCGCTGGCGCCGTGCTGATCTCGAAGAACGTCAGTACCGAGGTGAACACGATCTTCGAGAACATCGTCGATCTGCTGCGCATGGTGGATCCCGCGAAAATCAATGCCGTCCTGACGGCAGTCGCGGACGCGGTACGCGGCCAGGGGCCGCGAATGGGCGAGGCCGCCACCGCACTCAACCAGGTCCTGACCGCAGTCAACGAACGCAGCGACATCATGCGTGCCGACTGGCGATCGTTCAAGAACCTCAACGACACCTACGCCGCGGTCGCCGACGACATCATCTCGATTCTGGACGCCGCGAGCACCACCAGCGACACCGTGGTCGCGCACAGCGCCGCGCTGGACACGTTGCTGCTCAACGTGACCGGATTTGCACAGTCAGGAACCCAGCTGCTCACCACCAGCAAGGACAGTCTGGCCGACGCCGTCAACACACTCGCCCCGACGACGGCCCTGCTGCACAAGTACGACCCGATCTACACCTGCTGGCTGCAGGGGGCGACCTGGTTCCTGGAGAACGGCGGCTATGAGGTGTGGGGCGGTCGCGACGGCAGATCCATCCAACTCGACATCGCGCTCCTGGGCGGCAACGATCCGTACCAGTTCCCGCAGAACCTGCCGATCATCGCCGCCAAGGGCGGCCCCGGCGGGCAACCCGGGTGCGGATCGCTGCCCGATGCCTCCAAGAACTTCCCGGTTCGGCAGCTCGTGACAAACACCGGATGGGGCACCGGGGTGGACTTCCGACCCAACCCCGGTATCGGACACCCGTGTTGGGTCAACTTCTTCCCGGTCACCCGTGCGGTACCCGAACGGCCCAGCATCCGGCAATGCATTCCAGGGCCTGCGATCGGACCGGTGCCCTATCCCGGTGCGCCACCCTACGGTGCCCCGCTGTACGGACCTGGGGGAGTTCCGTTGTGGCCCGGTGTGCCACCGGCGACGCCGGAGCCGTTAGCTCAGGCGGGAGCGCCGACGCCATGAGAGGAAACTTCAGGGCGGCGGCCTGGCGGTTGGGCGTCTTCATGACGGTATGCGTACTCGGAACCTTTATTCTGCTAGCGGTTTTCGCGCAGTTCCGTTTCGGGGAGGGCAAGACCTACACGGCGGTATTCAGCAACGTGTCGGGCTTGCGCGACGGCGACATGGTGCGCATCGCCGGAGTCGAGGTTGGCAAGGTCGAATCCATCACTGTCGACGACGACGCCACCGTGCACGTCAGATTCGACACCGATGACACCGTCGTGCTCACCGAGGGCACCCGCGCGGTCATCCGGTACGACAACCTATTCGGGGGCCGCTTCGTCGCACTGGAAGAGGGGGCCGGTGGTCTGCGGTCGCTGGCGCCGGGTGCGACGATCCCGTTGGCGCGCACACAACCCGCGCTGGACTTGGATTCGCTCATCGGTGGCTTTCGGCCGCTCTTCCGGGCGCTTAGCCCCGAGCAGGTGAACGAGCTCAGCGGCCAACTCATCGGCGCACTCCAGGGCCAGGGCCCCACCATCGGATCGTTCCTCGACCAGGCAGCGGCAGTCACCAACACGCTTGCCGACCGAGATCAGCTCATCGGCGAGGTCGTCGACAACCTCAACGTGGTCCTTACTACGATTGGGGCACAAAGTGATCGGTTCGATTCGGCGGTCACCTCGCTCGCCGAACTCGTCCATGGGCTGGCCGAACGCAAGACCGACATCACCAACGCCGTCGCGCACATCAACGCCGGCACGGCATCGTTGGCTGATCTGCTCGCGGCGACCCGTCCACCTTTGCGTGAGGTCGTCCGCCAAACGGACCGGGCCGCGGGGATCGCGGTAGCCGACCACGACTACCTAGACAACCTGTTGAACACGCTTCCCGACAAGTACCAAGCGCTGGGTCGCCAGGGTCTGTACGGCGACTTCTTCAGCTTCTACCTGTGCGAGATCGTGCTCAAGCTCAACGGAAAAGGAGGCCAGCCGGTTTACGTCAAGGTCGCCGGCCAGGCCAGCGGGCGGTGTACACCTCGATGAAATCTCTCAGCGAACGCAACCCCGTGGTGATCGGCATCGTCGGCGCAGCGATCACCGCGGTCATCGTCACCGCGGCGCTGCAGTACCAAAAGCTGCCATTCCTCAATCAGGGCAAGGAATATCAGGCGTACTTCGCCGATGCCGGCGGGCTGTTCACCGGAGCCGGTGTCGAGGTGTCCGGGTATCCGGTCGGCAAGGTGTCCAGCATTCGGCTGGCCGGGCCGCGAGTCCTGGTGACCTTCAAGATCGCAGGCAACATTCGCCTGGGGGACCGCACCGAGGCCGCCATCAGAACCAAGAGCCTGCTGGGTTCGAAAGTGCTCAACGTGACCCCTCGCGGAAGCGGGCAACTGGATGGGCCGATCCCGATCGAGCGGACGTTCTCGCCGTACCAGCTGCCCGACGCGCTGGGGGATCTGGCGAACACCGTGAGCGGTATTGACACCAAACAACTTTCGAACTCACTCAGCACCATCGCACAGACATTTGCCGACACACCCCCACATCTGAAGACAGCGGTGGAGGGTGTCGCGCGTTTCGCCGCGACCATCAACAAGCACGACGAACAGATGCGGTCGTTACTCGCCAACGCCGCGAAAGTCACCGCGGTGCTGGCTAAACGCACCGATCAGGTGGTAACGCTCGTCCACGACACCAACGCCCTGCTGGAGGCGCTGCAGACGCAAAGTGCTGCCCTGGACCAGATCTGGACAAACATCTCGGCGATGTCGCGCGAACTCAGGGGATTCGTCGATGACAATCGCAGCGATCTCAAACCGGCGCTGGAAAAGCTCAATGGCGTCCTGACGATCATCGATAACCGTAAGGACCGGTTGGCCAAGGCGGTCAAGCTGCTCAACTCGTACGCGATGTCACTGGGGGAGTCAGTATCGTCGGGCCCGTTCTTCAAGGCCTACGTCGCCAATCTGTTGCCTGGCCAGTTCGTCCAACCCTTCGTCGACGCAGCATTTTCTGACCTCGGCGTCGATCCCAACGTGAAAGTGCCCAGCGAGTTGACCGATCCACAGGTCGGTCAGCCCGGCACACCGCCACTGCCGGTGCCCTATCCGCGGACCGGTCAGGGTGGAGAGCCCCGGCTCACCATCCCTGACGCGATCACCGGCAACCCTGGTGACGTGGGTTGCGGCCCGCCGGGCATACCGCTGCCAGGGCCAACGGGGTGCTACCCGTATCGCGAGCCCCCACCGCCGCCCGCCCCGGGCGGTCCGCCCCCGGGGCCGCCGGCCCTGGCCGGCCCACAAAACACGCCGTCGGCGACCCCACCGACGCCGGGAGACCTCCTCGTGCAGGCACCTGGCGAAGCGCCGCCTCTCGTCCCCGTGTCCGGAGGAGAGCCGTGAACCGGTTGTTACGCAGCCGATCTGCGCTTGCAGTAATTCTGGTGGCCACGTTGGTGTGCGGCGTGCTTGCCGTCGTCCGAATCAAGGACCGCATTGATCAGAACATCGTTGTCGCGTACTTCGAAAACAGCAACGGATTGTTTCCCGGTGACGATGTGAGGGTGCTCGGGGTACCGGTGGGCCGCGTCCTGTCGATCGAACCGCAACCCGATCGCGCCAAGGTGACTTTCGAATACGACAGCTCCGTTCAGGTACCCGCCGATGCCAAAGCCGCGATCATGTCGCCGCAACTGGTGACGGGGCGCGCGATCCAGCTGACTCCCGCATACACCGGAGGCCCCGTGATGGCTGACGGCGCAGTGATCGGACAGGACCGCACCGTGGTCCCGGTGGAATGGGACGATTTCCGCGACCAATTGCAGCGACTGACCGACCTGCTCAAACCGACTGAGCCCGGCGCCGTGAGCACACTGGGGGAGTTCGTCAACACCGGCGCCGACAACCTGCGCGGTCAGGGCGGGTCCATCCGCGACACGATAATGAAACTGTCGCAGACGCTTTCGATGTTGGGCGATCACAGCGACGACATCTTCAACACCTTCACCAATCTGTCGACAGTGGTGACGGCATTGGAGGACAGCGCAGGCGCCCTCGAGCGGCTCAACGGAAACCTCGCTACCGTCAGTTCGCTATTGGCGGACAACCCTGACAAAGTGGCGTTGGCCGTCGAGGAACTCAATGCGGCGGCCATTGCGGTAGAGAGCTTCGCCAAGGACAACCGTGAGGTCGTCGGTACCTCGTTCGACAAATTGACCTCGATCTCCAACACCCTGGTGGGCAGCCTTGACGACATCAAGCAGACGTTGCACATCGCTCCGACGACGATCGGCAACTTCGACAACATCTACGAACCGGCCAATGGCGCGCTGACGGGTGCCCTGGCGGTGAATAACTTCTCTAATCCGATTGAATTCCTGTGTGGTGCAATACAAGCTGCATCGCGACTCAATGCCGAGCAGTCCGCCAAGCTGTGCGCCCAGTACATGGCGCCGATAGTGAAGAACCGTCAGTACAACTTTCCGCCGCTGGGCTTCAATTTCTTCGTCGGGGCGCAGGCCCGTCCCAACGAGATCACCTACAGCGAGCCGTGGATGCGCCCCGACTTCGTGCCACCCGCACCCGCCGCTCCGCAACCCGGGCCGTTACCCGCTGAAGTGCCCGCGGTAGCTGCGGCCAATGAAGGAGCGGTGTCCACCGATCCCGCGGAGGGGTTGCCCGGTCTCATGATCCCCCACGGGGCAGGGTCATGACCGTCCGTCGCGTCACCGCGATATTGCTCGTCCTTGCCGGCGTGTTGACCGCCACCGGATGCGCGCAATGGCATGGGCTCAATTCGCTACCGATGCCGGGGACGCAGGGTCGCGGTGACGGTTCGTTCCGCATCCAGGTGCAGATGCCGGACGTGAACAATCTCGAACCCAACTCGCGGGTGCGCGTGGCCGACGTGTCGGTCGGAACCGTCACCAGGATCGACCGTCAGGACTGGCATGCGTTGTTGACGATCACCCTCGACGGTGATGTGAACCTGCCTGCCAACTCGACGGCCAAGCTCGGCCAAACCAGCCTGCTCGGCTCCCAACACGTCGAACTCGCCCCTCCCACTGACGAACCCCCGGCCGGCCGGCTGGTCGAAGGATCGCTGATCCCCTTGGCCAACAGCGGGTTCTATCCGACGACCGAGCAGACACTGGCCGCGGTGTCGGCGGTCCTCAACGGCGGTGGGCTCGGGCAGATCCAAGACATCACAGATGCGTTCAGCGCGGCGTTCCGCGGCCGCGAACAGGACCTTCGCAGCCTCGCCGGTCAGCTCGACACGTTCACCAGAGACCTGAATGAACAGACGCCCGACATCATCGCGGCGACGGAGAGCCTGAATCAGCTCGCCACGAAGTTCGCCACACGTCAGCCGGTGTTGGACCGTGCGCTGAAGAGCATCCCTGAGGCGATCGCCGAACTCAACAGGCAGAGAGACGATCTCGTCAATGCCGCCGACGAGTTCGCGAAGTTCTGCGCGTTGACCGTTGACACCATCAACAAGACGAGAGAGAACCTGGTCGCTCAGCTGCAACAGATCGGTCCGGTGCTGCGCAGCCTGGCCGCCGCGGGGCCGAGTCTCACTCGGTCGCTGAGCCTGATCCCCACGTTCCCTTTCCCGAACGAGACCATCGAGAACTGGCAGCGCGGCGATTATGCCAATCTGACTGCGATCGTCGACCTCACGCTGAGCCGAATCGATGCGGGCTTGTTCACCGGCACGCGCTGGGAGGGCGACCTCACCGAGCTCGAGATGCAATGGGGGAGAACCATTGGTCAGTTTCCCAGCCCTTACACCGCGGGCAATCCCCTTGTCGTGCCGTACCGTTGGGATCAGGGCCGGTAAATGCATTTGCACCGGCGCATCAAGATTCAGCTCGCGATCTTCCTCGTGATCGCGCTGACCGCGATCACGATCATGGTGTTCCACTTCATGAAGTTGCCCGCCCAACTGTTCGGGGTGGGGCGATACACCGTCACGGTGCAACTGCCCAGGGCCGGGGGACTGTACGCCACCGGCAACGTCACCTACCGCGGAACCGAGGTCGGGCGGATAGAAGATGTGCGGCTGACCGACACCGGGGTCGACGCGATGCTTTCGCTGAAGTCCGGCATCGACATCCCCTCGGACCTCGAGGCCGAGGTGCACAGCCAATCGGCGATCGGCGAACAGTACATCGCGCTGGTGCCCAGAGACGGAGCGTCGCGCCCGTTGCGCAATGGAGATGTCATTTCCGAGGTGAACACCTCGGTGCCCCCAGATATCAACACTCTGCTGTCGAACGCCAACACCGGGCTGCAGGCGATACCGAACGACAACCTCAAGACCCTTATCGATGAGTCATACACCGCGGTAGGCGGGCTCGGGCCCGAGCTGTCGCGCATCGTGCGGGGAACCACCGACCTGTCCCTGGCCGCGCGCAAGAACCTCGACCCTTTCCTGGCGCTCGTCGACTCCGCGCAGCCCGTGTTCGACTCGCAGACCAACACATCGTCTGAAATCCAAATGTGGGCAAGGCATATCGCCGATGTGACGGGGTCGCTGGAGACCCACGACGATTCGGTGGCCGGGTTCATCGACAACGGGGGACCGGCCGCTGAGGAAGCCCGTCAGCTGATCGACCGGGTGCAACCGACATTGCCCGTCCTGATGGCGAACCTGACCAGCGTGGGCAAGGTCGCCGTGACCTACCACGACAACATCGAGCAGCTTCTGGTCCTGCTGCCGCATGCGGTCGCCGCAGGACAGGCCGGCATCATGGCCAACCGAAACACCAAGCAGGCTTATCGCGGTCAGTATCTGAGCTTCAATCTGAACATCAATCTGCCGCCACCCTGCACGACGGGCTTCCTACCCGCGCAGCAACGGCGCGTGCCCAGCGAGGTGGACTACCCGGAGCGTGCTCCAGGTGACCTTTATTGCCGGACGCCGCAGGACTCACCGTTCAATGTCCGCGGTGTGCGCAACACCCCGTGCGCCGGCAATCCCGCCAAGCGAGCCCCGTCGGCCCGGCTCTGTGAGAGCGACGAACAGTTCGTCCCGCTCAACGACGGATACAACTGGAAGGGCGACCCGAACGCGACGACGACCGGGCAAGCGATCCCCGATACCGGTCCTGCGGCCGTACCCCCGCCGCCAACCGCTCCTGCCCAACAGCCCCCGCCGTTGGCGGTTGCCGAGTACGACCCCGCGACGGGGGAGTACACCGGACCCGACGGCCAGCAATATCGCCAAGCCGACCTCGCCCGTGTCGCACCGACCCAGCGGACGTGGCAGACGATGCTCTTGCCTCCAAACTGACTCATCCACGAAGTTCATGACGGCGGCACCGACAGAGACTTCAACGCCAGTCCGGAGGCGTTGACTCCGCGTCAGCTCTCGTCGGAGGCTTCCTTCGGAAAGCCCAGACTCCAGCCACGGTAGGTGTAGTTGGCGTCCCCCACACTAGGAGTGGGAAGGATTTGGATGTTGCTGCCGTCGCCGTATCCGGGCGAGAGCCCCTGAACGCCGCCGGATATGTAGGTCCCATCCCCGAGGGCGATGTCGATATGGGGACCGACGAATCCTCTGCTGAAGACAAGTGCTCCGCGTGGGGCGTTCATGTCTTTGTGGATCTCCCCCTGCGCGAGGAGTGTCTGGTACATCGTCTCAGAAGCGCCGTCCCAACCGTATTTCTCCTGCGGGACGTCGAATGCGTAGGCCACCAGGGCTTCGCACCCGTAGATACCGAATCGGTCTGTCCCGAGGAGGCTTTCGGCCCTGGCTATGGCGGCATCTGCTCCGGGGACTTTCGCCCGCGGCTCGGCGGGTGCAGTCGCGGCGAACAGGAGCATCGCGGCAAAGCCGGCGACTGAGAGAATCAGACTTTTCCGGACGTTCAACTCGTGGCTCCGATTCTGGGCCTGAATGGTGGTTTCTGGATGCAGCGTCAGGTTAACCGTTCGGGCGATCGGCTGCTCACCGTTGAGGCATGCCCCGTTCCTCCGCCGCCCAGACCCGCCGCGACCGCGTCCGGGCCACCGTGAGATCCCCCGTGCTAGAGAGTTCGGCGGCGATGATGGGTGGGCGGATGTCCGGTCCAGCGGATGTTGGCGCGCCGGAATTCCCGGGCGTCACTGAAGCCGACCTCGTGGGCGATGCCTTCGACGGTCATCTTCGATTCGCGGAGAAGAAACGTTGCGCAGCGTTCTCGAACTCGGTCCCGCGCCGTGCTGAAATGCTCTCCGGCGTTGGCCAGCTGGCGGCGCAGCATCCGCTCGGAGGCATGGAGCTGCTGCGCGGCGCTGGCCATCGTCATTGGGCGGTGCAGATTCTGCTTCGAAAGCTAACGATGCTTAGCGCCGCGGCGGCGAGCTAGCCATTATCCGACAGCTAATAATGCTTCTGAACTGTGCTTATGGTCGCGATCTCTGTCAGCTGACATTTCTTGATTGACGTCTTATACCTATTGCCGTAAGGTTTTTGACCGTCAGTGGTGCGGGTCACAGACACCAAACCGCAAGCATCATCGGATCGCGTTCAGGCGGGCCGCCAGCATTGCGTGGAGAGCCGCCACATCACCCAAGGGAGGGTCATGAGACTGCAAGGCAAGGTCGCGTTGATCACGGGGGCGGGCTCGGGCCTGGGACGCCACTGTTCGGTGTTGTTCACCGGCGAGGGCGCTCGAGTGGCCATCGTCGACATCGACGGCGACCGGGCTGAGCAGACCCTCAAGCTGGTGGAGCAGGCCGGCGGCGACGCCATCGCGATCACGGCGGATGTGTCCGACAAGAAACAGATCACCGACGCCGTCAACCAGACCGTCGAGCACTACGGCAAGCTCGACATCGCCTGGGCCAACGCGGGAATCGTGTCCCGCGGCGGGGCGGCGGCGCTCGGGTTGGAAGACGCCGTGGAGTTCGAGGACCTCACCGAGGACGACTGGCAGCACGTTCTCGGGACCAATCTGAGCGGCGTCATCTACACGGCACAGGCCGCGGTACCGCACCTGAAGGCCAACGGCGGCGGCGTCATCCTGGCGACATCGTCGGCCGCATCGTTGGTCGCCTATCCGAAGATCGCGCTCTACTGCGCGACGAAGGCGGGGGTCAACGGACTGGTCCGGGGTCTGAGCCTGGACCTGGGCCGGTACGGCATCCGCGTCAACGCGATCGCGCCCACGCACGGCATGTCGCCGAACTTCCTCATGCCTCCCGGCGCGCCGGTGGTCGGTCAGTCGTATGAGGAGTCGGCCGGCCCGTGGAACCCGACCGTGTCGCCCATTCCGCTCAAGCTGCCCCGGCCGCCGTCACTGGACGACAACGCCAAGGTTGCACTCTTCCTCGTCAGCGACGACTCCGGCTACATCTCCGGCGCCACCATCGGCGCCACCGACGGCGGCACGCTGGCGCGCGTCGGGATGTGGTTCCCCGAGGACTTGAATCCTGAACCCGTGCCCTGACCGGTACGGTAACCCAGCCCAACGACTTCCGAACGGAGACAACGGAAATGACGACAATCGAGAAGGTTCCAGCCAACCTTGTGGTCGATTTCGACGTCTACGACCAGGCCCTGGCCACGCCTGTCGATGTTATGCAGGAGCGGGTCGCTGAGCTCGCCGAGAAGGGGCCGGTCGTGTACTCGCCGCACCACGGCGGGCACTGGATCGTCACCCACTACAAGGAGATCCACGAGATCCTCACCGACGCGGAGACCTTCTCGAGCTACCCGAACAACTTGGTCACCCCGGCCGATTTCGGCAGGTTCATCCCGCTGGAGCTCGACCCGCCCGACCACACGGCGTACCGGCACGCCCTGCAGCCGCTGTTCAGCCCGCAGCGGATGAAGAAGCTCAGCGACGATATCCGGGTTCAGGTCAACGAGCTCATCGACGAGTTCGCACCGAAGGGCGAGGCCGAGTTCATCTCTCAGTTCGCCCACGAACTGCCCGCCCGTGTCTTCCTCTCGCTGATGGACTGGCCGATCTCGGATGCGCCGATGTTCACCGAGGCCACCGACGCGGTGCTGTTCGGCAAGCCCGGCGGCACCAAGGAGGAGTCCGACCAGGTCATGATGATGGCCGCGATGACGGTCGCCGGCTACTTCAACAACGTCATCGCCGAGCGTCGCGCCAACCCCGGTGACGACGCCACCTCCAAGCTGATCCACACGGAGGTGGAGCTCGCCGACGGCAAGCAGCTGCTCAACGACGAAGAGCTCTTCCGGATGTTCTTCCTGCTGCTGATGGGTGGTCTGCACACCGTGCAGGGGTCGCTGGCCTGGACCGTGGCGCACCTTTCGAAGAATCCCGAGCAGCGCGCCGCACTCGTTGCCGACCCGACGCTCGTCCCGAAGGCCGTCGAGGAGATCCTGCGCATCGAGGCCGCCGTCGTCCCGGGCCGCCGCGCCACACGCGACTTCGAGATCGGCGGCGTCCACATCTCCAAAGACGACCAGTTGATCCTGATGCTGTGTGCGGCCAACCGCGATCCCGAGCAGTTCACGGATCCGAACGCACTGGACATCACCCGCACCCCGAACCGGCACCTGTCCTTCGGAGCCGGCGTGCACCGTTGCCTCGGTTCGCACCTGGGCCGCATCGAGCTGACCATCGCGCTGGAAGAGCTGCACTGCCGCATTCCGGATTACGCACTGGTGGAGAACGATCCGCCGGTGTGGCACTCCACCCAGGTCCGCGGCTGTGCCCGGATGCCGATCACGTTCACCCCGGAGAAGTGAGCCTGAGATGACCACCTCATTGCCCCGTCAGGACCGGATCCGCCGCGCACTCGAGCTGTTACGCAACGAGACCACCGACAAGTTCGACGACGTGGTCGGCTTCTCCGCCGACGAGTTCACCGATCCGGTACTCGCGCAGCAGGAACGCGACCTGATCTTCGGTAAGGTGCCCTCGATCGTGGCGCACGGCTCGGAGATCGCCAAGCCGTACGACTTCCTGACCGTCGCGATGCCGCGCAACAACATCATCGTGGCGCGTCAGAAGGACGGCGGTGTCAAGGCTTTCGTCAACCTGTGCCGTCACCGCGGCGCGCTGCTCGAGGAGAACGAGAAGGGTCGCTGCCGATTCTTCTCCTGCCCGTATCACCGGTGGTCCTACGATCCCGACGGTTCACTGCGCATGGTGACCCGTGACAACACCTTCGGTGAGATCGACCGCAAAGAGCATGGCCTCATCGAGATTCCGTGCGAGGAGCGGCACGGGTTCATCTGGGTCGTCGACAATGCGCACGCCGAGATCGATGTCGCTGCGTGGCTGGGCCCGGAGATGGATGCGATCCTCGCCGGCTACCAGTTGGACAAACTCGTATGCGCCAAGTCCGCCGGCTTCGAGGAGCCGACCAATTGGAAGATCATGCAGGACGCCTTCCTCGACGGCTACCACATCCAATACGCCCACCCCAATACCGCGGGCAAGATCATCCACACCAACGTGATGGCGTTCGAGGACTTCGGAAGGCACTGCCGTTTCATCGCGCCGCGCAAGTCGATCGACAGGTGGCTCGAGGAGGATCCCGGCGACACGCCGCTGGACAAGTACGTTACCGAGACGCATTTCCTCCTGCCCAACAGCACGTTGTTGCGCCAGCCCGATCATTTCCAGTTGCTCACGTTCCGTCCGGATCAGAAGGACCCGGCGAAGTCGCGCATGGAGCAGCGGCTGATGGTGCCCTCGATCGAGGACTCCGGCATGGAGGAGGAGCACTGGAACAAGTTGTGGGAGAAGAACTGGCAGATCCTGCTCGCCGTTCTGCACAGCGAGGACTTCCCCTTGCTGCGTAACTCGCAACGCGGGATGGCCAGCGCCGATGCCGGTGACATGCTGCTGGGGCGCAACGAAACGGCGAACCAGGTGTTCCGCCGCGAGACCAAGAAGCTGCTCGCCGAAGGGGCAGCGTCGTAGCCCGATGATCAAGTATGAGTGGCGTACTCAGCTTGACGCCGACGAGGCCGCGCAATTGGAGGACATGCTCAGTCGCGCGGCTGTCTACGATGCCGAACCCGAGTACTGCACCATCGATTTCGCCGATGTCCAGCGCTCGATGGCGGCATCCGACAGTCGGGTCAAGCATCTGGTCATCTGGATGCTGCCCTACAGCAGCGCATTTGGTGAGGCGGATCATCCCGAGCGGATCGCCGGCCTGATGCGACTAGATGTCGATGACGATGGCGTCGCCGATGCCGCCATCGTCGTCGATCCGCGGCTGCGGTCGATCGGCATCACCACCTTGCTCCTCGAACGTGTCGGCCTGGATACGGGAGCGCCCGACGGCTGGTTGGGCACCGGTGCGCACACCATCACGGCCTGGGCGCAAGGCAATCATCCCGCCGCCGGGCGGCTGAGCAACCGTTTCCTCATCCCGCGCACCCGACGAGTGTGGAAGCTCATCCGTTCGACAGATTCGTTCGAAGACGCCACGGCCGCACCGGTTCTGGAAGAACTATCCGCCTCGACGCTCGACTGGATCGACTCCACATCGGGCGAGTTGCTCGGACTGCGCGAGGCCGGGCGCGTCGTCGGCGCAGTCGAACTCGATTACGATCCCGTCGTTTCCGAGGAGTTCGCCCGCTGCGCGACGATCGCCGCGGCGAGCGCCCCGCCCACCGCGCAGGTGCAGGAGCGCCGCCGGTTGCTGTGCGGTGCGGCAGCGACCGCCCACGAGGCAGGGTTCAGCGGCGTCATCATGTACGTGGACTCCGACGACACGGAGTGGGTCAACGCCTGCCGTTTGGCGGGCTTCCAGCACGACAGAACCGACGTCCGCTTCCAACTCGGTGGTCAACGGTGAGCACCCACCTCGACGCCACCGTTCCCAATGACTTGGCCAGCATCGTGGAGGCTCACGGCAAATCGGTTGCCGCTGGGGATAATCCCGCGGTGCTGGCCGATTTCCTTCCAGACCGCATCGGTCAGCTGATCGCATCCGCCGACGTGCCTACCCGGCTCAAGGCTGCCGAGGTGCAGCGCATCACCGACGTCGGAGACGAGCGCTTCGACGCGGTGATCCGCTACACCAAACCCGATGACACCTGGTTGGAATTGCGCAGCCGATGGGTGCGGTACCGCGACGGCAGTTGGCGGGTGTTCAGCGTCCGCAACATCCCCGAGACCGCGCCGTGGATCGACCTCACCGGCCCCGCCTGGGACGGCGTGGACGCGCCGCACTGGGACGGCCTGCGGGAGGGCCGGCTGCTCATGCAGCGGTGCCCACACTGTGCGACCTGGATCTGGTCTCCGCGACCGATCTGCCCCACCTGCCACAGCTTCGAAACCGCCTGGGAGCCTGTTGAACCCGTCGGCACCATCTACTCGTGGACGCGCACGTGGCAGGCGTTCACCCCGGAGGCCACCGGCCACCTGCCGTATGTGGTGGTGCTCGTTGAACTGCCGCATGCCGGCGGACGCCGACTGCTCGGCGTGCTCGAAAACGCCGACGGGATCACCCCGAGGATCGGAACCGCGGTGCGCGGAACGATCGAACAACCCCCCGACGACGAGCACTGGCCGCTGATCCGGTGGCATCTGGAGGGAGACCAGCAGTGAGTAGCGGTTTCCGGGGTGCGACCGCGGTCGTCGGCGTCGGGACGACCGACTATCTGCGTCGCGGCACCAGCGAGCTCACCTCATCGCAACTGGTGCTGCAGGCGATCCTCGCCGCCTGCGCGGACGCGGGCTGCGACCCCCGCACCATCGACGGGTTCGTGTCCTACTCCGAGGACTCGTCGGAAGGGTTGGCGATCGGCGCAGCCCTGGGCGTCCACGAGGTCCGGTGGTCGACGCAGATCTGGGGCGGCGGGGGCGGAGCGCTCGCAGCGGCCGTCAACTGCGCGGCCGCAGCCGTTTACAGCGGCCAGGCCCGCTGCGTCGCCGTGTACCGTGGCCTGTCCGAAGCCGTGGACGGGCGTCGCGCGTTCGCCAAGGGACACCTGGGCACGCTCTACACCGCGCACGGCGTCATGGCGCCGCCGCAGATCTGCGCGCTGCGCACCCAGCGGATGCTCGAGGTCGACGGGGTACCGCCGTCGGCGCTGGAGGCCGTCGCGATGGCCAGCTACCACCACGCTCAGAACAATCCGCGGGCGGTGGCATTCGGGAAACCGCTCGACCACGACCTTTATGAGAACAGCAGGTTCATCACCGAGCCGCTGCACCTCTACGACTGCTCTCGCGAAAATGACGGTGCAGCAGCGATTCTCGTCGCCGCAACAGACCGGCATGGCGAGTTCGCAGGCACGCCCGCCGTGATCCTGTCAGGTGTGCAGGGCGCGGCGGCGGGGTGGACCGAGTCGACGGAGAACGAGGAGCGCTACACGTCAGCGGGTTTTCATCCGGAGATGGTGCGGCGACTGTGGGACGGCGCGGGCATCGGCGCCGCCGACGTCGACGTCGCCCAGGTGTACGAGAACTTCACCGGCCCTGCGGTCGCCGCGATGATCGACCACGGGCTGTGCCCGCCGGGCCCCGAAGCCGGCGAGTTCATGACGGTCGACAACCTGACCGTCGAGCGGGGCAGGCTGCCGATCAACACGTCGGGCGGCAACATGGCCGAAGGATTTGTTCACGGCATCGGCCTCGCCGTAGAGGCCGTGCGCCAAATTCGCGGTGGCTCACCGAATCCCGTCGCAGGAGCGGATATCTCACTGCTGATCGGTGGGCCCATGGCGCCGCTCGTCAGCTCGACGGTGTTCGGTAGCCTGCAAACAGTCTGAGTCCGGTCCAGCCGGATGGCATGAAGGAGGATCATGGCCGCCACAGTGGGGTCCGCGTTGAACTGGTGGGCCAAGAACAAGGGCGATCACGTGGCCATCCGCGTCGGCGAGGATCAGCTGACCTACCGTGAGATCCAGCATTGGTCCAGCAGGCTGGCGCGTCAGCTGGTCGACAGCGGCGTCAAACCCGGCGATCGCGTCGGACTGCTTTCGCCCAACATGCTCCAGTGGCCCGTCGCGGCGCTGGCCATCCTCAAGACCGGGGCTCTCCTGGTGCCGTTCAACGCGCGGCTCAAGCCCGCCGAAGTACGCAAGGTCGCCGATGACTCCGGCCTGAGCGCGCTGGTGGCCGCGCCCGGGCAGCTGGCCACGGCCCACGAAGCCAAGGAGAGTGGTCGGGAATTCGCAGTCCTGGGTTTCGACACCGTTGACGCGGTACGCGACGGTGAGCCGGATGACTTCTGCATTGACCGCGATCTCGACGATCCGGTGGCGGTCATCTTCACCAGCGGATCGACCGGACTGTCCAAGGGCGTCATTCTGACCAACCAGACACTGCTGAACATCGTGCTGGAGAACACGCTCACGGAGGAGGGTTTCCGGCCCGGCACCGTGACGCTGCTGGTGCTGCCGCTGGCCTTCACACCCGGGTTGGTCTACGGGCTGCTCGTGACGACCATCTTGGGTGGCACACTGATCATCGAGCCCGAACTGAACGCGTCGCGGGCGGTGAACCTCATCGAGCAGCGCCAGGTGCGTGCCCTGTTCGGCGTGCCGGTGATTTTCGAGACCATCTCTCGGGCACCGGAATTCGAGAATGCTGACCTCAGCAGCCTGCAGACAGCGATCGTGGGTGGCGCTGCGGTGCCTCCCGATCTGCTGCGCCGGTGGGCGGACAAGGGCGTGATGCTCCGGCAGATCTACGGCATGACGGAGGCCGGTGGGGTCGCGACGGCCACCTTGAAGGACGAGGCCCTGCAGCACCCGGATTCCTGTGGCAGCGGTTCGATTTTCACCGATGTTCGGGTGATGCGAGACGACG
Source organism: Mycolicibacterium moriokaense (assembly GCF_010726085.1). Lineage (NCBI taxonomy): Bacteria > Bacillati > Actinomycetota > Actinomycetes > Mycobacteriales > Mycobacteriaceae > Mycobacterium > Mycolicibacterium moriokaense. The sequence goes on along the minus strand of NZ_AP022560.1, from coordinate 4,586,183 downwards.
GCGCCCTGGCTGAAGCCGGTGAGCAAGGCGAACTCGTGGTGCGGGGTCCTGGCGTCACCCCCGGCTACTGGGAGGACTCGGAGTCGACGGCGGCGGCCATGCGCGACGGCTGGCTACACAGCGGCGACGTCGGTGTGGCGGACGCCGAAGGGCGGATCACGTTCGTCGACCGGATCAAGGACCTGATCATCTCCGGCGGCATCAACATCTCTCCGGTGGAGCTCGAGGCGGCTATCGCGACCCTCGATGGTGTCGAGGAGGTGGCGGTGATCGCCGCGCCTGATCCACGGTGGGGTGAGACGCCGGCGGCGATCATTTCCGTGGCGGCGGGTCATGAGGGTTTGGACGCAGCCGCCGTGATCGCACACTGCGAGAAGATCCTTTCCGATTACAAGGTTCCTCGCTACGTGGTGCTGCGTTCGGAGCCGTTGCCCCGGCTGCCCAGCGGCAAGCTCGCCAAACTGGCGATCCGCGAGGAATACCGCGACATCGCCGAGCGCTACAGCAAGGCGCGTTGAGCGGCTAGTTGTCAGCAGGCCCCACACGATAGATCGACTTGGCCACGCGGTACGCCGCAAGGCCTTCGGGGCCGAGTTCGCGTCCCAGTCCGCTGGCTTTGACTCCGCCGAAGGGTGCTTGGATGTCGAGCTGGTAGTCGTTCACGCCTACCGTGCCCGTGTGCATTTCGCGGGCGATGTTCGTCGCGCGTTCGACGTCCTGAGACCAGACCGTGCCCGCCAACCCGAATTCGGTGGTATTCGCGATGCGTACCGCCTCACGGTCGTCGGTGTAGGGGATGACGACCACGACGGGCCCGAAGATCTCCTCCTGGGCGATACGGTACGAATTGTCGACATCGGCGAACACCGTGGGCTCGACGAACCAGCCCCGCGGTTGATCTTGTGGAATACCCCCGCCGGCAAGCAGTTTGGCACCCTCGCGTTTCCCCACCTCGATGTAGTCGAGAACCCGATCCCGCTGCCGGCCGCTGACGAGAGGGCCGATCTCGGTGTCGTCCGCCAGTGGATCGCCAACGACCATCTCCTTGGCGAGTGTTGCGATCGCGTCGACGAATTCGCCGTACCGTGAGCGGGGAACCAGGATCCGTGAACTGAGGTGGCAGGTCTGGCCGTTGTTGACGAACGATGCCGAGCGCAATCCCGCGATGGTGGCGTCCAGATCGGCGTCGTCGAGGATCACCGCGGCCGACTTGCCGCCGAGTTCCAAGGTGACGGGACGGATCAGCCTGCCGCATTCGGCACCGATGGCCCGCCCCGCGGCGGTCGACCCCGTGAAGGCGACTTTGTCGACGTCGGGATGGCTGACGAGGTGTGTGCCTGCCGCCGCGTCGCCCGGAACGACGTTGAGGACGCCGGCAGGCAGCCCCGCCTCCGCGGCGGCCTCCGCGAACACCATCGCGTCCAGCGACGTCTCCGGGGCCGCCTTGAGGACGACACTGCACCCGGCGGCCAGCGCCGGCGCGATCTTCATGACCGCGAGTGGCTGAGGGTAGTTCCATGGCGTGATCGCCCCGACCACACCGATCGGCTCATGTCGAACAATGGTGTGCCCGATCAGGGCGGGGCGAATCTCCTCGGGCTCCCAAGCCGCGATGAGTTTGGCGTAATAGTTGACGAGAGCTGCGGGGAAGGCGCCGTTCGCCATGCGGGACAACGTGATCGGCATGCCATTCTCCCGACTCACGAGCGTCGCGGTGTCCGCTGCCCGTGACCGCAGCGCCGCCGCGAATCCCTTCAACAATTCCACGCGGTCGCTCGGGGTCGCGGTGGACCATGCCTTCGCGTCGGGCCCGTTGGCGGCTGAGACGGCGTCGTCGATATCAGCTTCGGTGGCGCACGGCCCATCGGCGAGATGTTCGCCGGTTGCGGCCTCCCATACCGGAATCACCTTTGAGGCTTCGCGGAATTCGCCGCCGATGAACAGTCGTGGCGTGTCGGTGGATGAGGTCATTCGAGGTGTTCCTCCGGAATCGGACGTCGGTTTGGGCAAGGACGGCACGTTCGGATCGGTCATGGGGCATTGATGGAGCATGCATTCGGGATCTGGCGTACCACACCCCTCAGGAAGCCGCGCACCTTGGCCTCGAATAGCTCGTCGGGCCCGAGCCGGCATGCCTCGACGGCGTCGGCCAGCATCGGCGCGCGCGCTGGATCCACGCCGCGGAAGCTTCTCGATCTGTTTTGGGCGGCGTCGATCGCCTCGATGAGCACGGCGCCCACCGCCAACGTTTCCATGCCGTCGATGATCCTGATGTGCAGTTCGTCCGGAACTCCCGAATCGCGCAGGAAGTTGATCGCGCCTTCGTACCCGCCAAGGACCAAATCGCGTGGCGGGTAATGCAACAGGAGCGGTGCCGCCTTCGGATATCTCAGAATGGATTTCCGAAAGTTGGACGCGAGCACCACGAAGTGTTCAGGCCAGTCCGGTCCCGGCGACAGACCGGATGTTGCGACGGCGGGGCCTGCGATGTGGCGCGCGACCCCGAGCATGATTTCGTCCCTACTGCGGAAGTGGTGGTACAGCGACGGTGCGCGTACACCCATGTGCGCTGCCAGTCGCGGAAGACTGAACGCGCCAAGGCCGTCGGCATCGATGACTTCGAGCGCGGCGTGAATGGCAGCCGTTCTGCTGATGAGCGGCTTGGCCGGACGTGCCATCTGATGCTCAGGAACCTGATGTGCCGCCGTCAACGGCGGTGGTGGAGCCCGTGGTGTAGCTGGACGCCGCAGTCGCGACAAGCATTGCGGCGGTATCCATTGCGCGCCGGGTGGCAATGCGGCCGAGCGAGCGGCCGCTACGCATCAGCCTTCCGCACGCTCGCTTGGCCGAGTTTGCACTGAATAGGTTGACCTCGATCACCCAGCGGAAGTCGACCTGGCTTTCGGTCGAGATCGGCGCGACGCGGGAGACAGGGGTGATGGTGGACATGATGCGGTGCGAGCGGTTGATGTCCCGTACCGCTGCGGCGGTTTTTTGCCGCCGCCGGCCTGCGACGACGACTTGAGGGCCGGACCGTGCTGCGGCGAATCCGGCTCCCGACCCGCTGTCCGCGCCCGTGATGTACGTCGCGGATCCGTTGTGCCTGAACGGATCGAGCACCGAATTCACCCCCGTGGACATGCATCACTCCTTGGTCGTACCTGCTCAGCGTGCGCGACTGAACCTAATGAGAATAGGTTTGTATTCCGAAATTGTCCATTCCCTTGAGGGCGCGACGTGGGGCCAGCGGCTTATCCGTCGGCATGGCGGACGCAGAAGAGGCGCCGGCCGACGGGGCTGTTACGGGTGTAAGAGGTTGCCGATCAGGCGGTCACCCGTTCGCCGGACAGCGAGAAGGCAGGCAGCACAAACGTTCTCAACATCTCACGGTGGTTGGGATCCTCGGGGCTGGCGAAGTCGAGCCTGCCCACGAGGATGAATTGAACCAGCGCAAGCCATTCGGCGACAGCGGCGATGTCGAGGTCGCGGCGTACCTCACCCCGCTCCATCGCCCGGCGGAAGATCGGCTCCCACATCTCGGCAGTGAGATTGGTCGCCAGATTCGAACCGCCGACGATCGGCCTAGTCATGCCCATGTGTTCGGGGCTGACGAGAATGCGAACGATGGGATCCTTGCGACCGTGATCGACCAGGTAGACCAGCCCTTCGATCAGCTGCTCGGCGAATGTCTCGTGACTCAGAATGAACGTGCGCGCACGCTCGAACAGCATCCGCGAACGGCGTTCGATGAGCGCACCCACCAGCGCCTCGCGATCGCCGAAGTAGCGGTACACCGTCGGGCGGGAAACCCCGGCTTCCCTGCCGATGTCATCCATCGTGGTCTTGGGGATCCCATAACGCAGGATCACGACCTCGGCGGCAGCGAGTATCTGTTCGCGTGCTTCATCGACGTCTCTGCTCAGGCCGGAGCCGTCCTTGCGCCGCGGCATAAGTTCTCCTGTCGATCACCCGCGACGCTACGTTACAGCATTACGTGATTTGTCAGCTGTCAGTTCTCGTCGATGATGAGTGCCAATTCGGGGCAGGACGCGACACCGTCGCGAATCAATTGCTCGTCGCCGGGGGCCACCTCGTGATTCTCGAGAATCGAGTAGCCCTCGTCGTCGATGGGGAAGAGGTCGGGGTCGACCGCATAGCACTGGGCGTGTCCCGCGCACTTGGAGCGTTCCAGGCGGACTTTCATTGCCGATTCTCCTTTGAATTACCGACGATTGGGCTGAGGCGCCGGGCCTCGGCGGCAGCGCGCCACCGTGTGAATTAAAACTATAGGCTTTAGGTGTTTGAGCGTCCAGGGCGGTGCAGTGGCGCGGGCTGGGTGCCTTGTCGTCGCCGGGAAGCCGACCCGGATCAACGGCGTCCGAGACTGCCGGCATTTCCGTATCGGATAGTCCATCGTCGCCATACCATCTCGTTGAACTGCTGATTTGCCGAGCGATCGGACCGCAGTGCCGACTCGATTCCGTCTGGATTCCCGGTGGACGAGGCGATCGGGCGGTGCCACGACCCGCCGTTGCCAAGTCTCGACTCAAAACCTTACGATATTAGGTAAGTCACAGTCGACGTTACGACCTCTAGGGGGCGCAAAGTATGTCAGGCCCAGCTGCAGTCGAGGGGCGACCGAGTGAGACGGCGGAGCGCCCACCGATCACCGTCCGGTGTCCCGCCGACGGTCGTGACGTCGGGACGGTGCCCGACCTGGGTAGCGACGACATCGCCGCGATCTGCGCGGACCTGCGCCGGGCTCAGCCGGAATGGGAGGCCCTCGGGCCCCGCGGTCGCAGTGCGCACCTGTTGCGGTGGTTGGACTGGTTGCTCGACAACGAGCGGCGGCTCTTGACCCTCGTCCAGCAGGAAACGGGGAAGTCGTGGGCCGACGCATCGTTGGAGATGTCCGTCGCGGTCGACGTCATCAACTACTTCACCGCCAACGCCGAACGCTTCCTCGCCGACCGCAAGGTCAAGCCTGCGGGCGTCGCAAACGCCGTGCGCAAGCTGCGCGTGCAGGTGCGCCCCCATCAGCTGGTCGGCCTGATCACCCCGTGGAACGGGCCGTTGGGCGGACCGATGATGGACGTCGTCGGTGCGTTGGTCGCCGGCGCCGCTGTGGTGTCTAAACCCTCGGAGGTCACGCCCCTGACGTGGTCCGAGGTGGTCCGCGGCTGGCGCGACGAGATCGGCGCCCCGCCCGTGTTGGCGGTGGCGACCGGCGGACGAGAAGCCGGCGCGGCGGTCGTCGACGAAGTCGACATGGTGATGTTCACCGGATCGGTTCGCACGGGACGGTCGATCGCGGTGCGGTGCGCCGAACGCCTGATTCCCTGCAGTCTCGAGCTCGGCGGCAAAGATGCGCTGATTGTGTTGGCGGACGCCGACATCGAGCGCGCCGCCAAAGCGGCGGTGTGGGGCGGGATGACCAACTCGGGACAGGCGTGCGTCGGTGTGGAACGGGTCTACGTGGAGGCTCCTGTGTACGACGAATTCGTTGCGCGGGTGACGGAAAAGGTCAAGGCCCTGCGACAGGGGATGGACGCGCCGGGAAGCTTCGCGTCTGACATCGGCGTGATGGTGACGCCGAGTCAGGTGGACATCGTCGCCGAGCATGTCGCCGATGCTGTCGCGAAGGGCGCGCGAGTCCTCACAGGTGGTGAACGCATACCAGGCAATGGCTTTGCGCCGACGGTGTTGGTCGATGTCGACCACAGCATGCGGTGTATGCGCGAGGAGACGTTCGGTCCGACGCTGGCGATCATGCGGGTTGCCGACGGCGACGAGGCCGTCAGGCTCGCCAACGACTCCGAGTACGGCCTGAGTTCCAGCCTCTGGACCCGTGACCGCCGCAAGGCCGACCGGATCTCCCGGCGCATCGAAGCTGGATCGGTGTCGATCAACAACGCTCTCGTCGCGACGTTCCAGCTGCCAATTCCGATGGGAGGGTGGAAGAACTCCGGACTCGGCACGCGGTTCGGCGGACCGCAAGGCGTACTCAAATACTGCCGTCAGCAGTCGGTGGTGGAGGAGCGCCTGTCGCTCAAGTCCGAACCGCTGTGGTATCCGGTGGTGCCTGCTCGGTCCCGGTTGATTGCGCGCGCCGTCAGGCTGCTAGGTGCCCACGACTGGCGACGCCGGTTAGGTAGACGCGGGCGATAAGAATGAGTCAACGGGGTAGCGGAATCCATTCAGCGGTAGGGAAAGCCGGAATGGCTTCGGCGGTGAGCCGCACTCTCGTCGACGGCCCGAAGATGCTCCCTCACAGGCGCATAGTTGACGCGTGCGGCGTCGAAGTTGGGCGAACCCCCGCGTCGGCAACACCTTTGGCGACTGCTCGTTGCCTATACTCGCTAGGTGAACGTCATCCATATCTGAGCCCGACGGTTTAGGAGCCCACTGACATGGTTCGGCCCTCCAAGCCGCTGATCAGCCGATCGGCCGCCGTCGAAGCCTCGATCGAGATCATCGATAAAGAGGGTCTCTCCGGCTTGACCTTGCCGGCGCTCGCCGCCCATCTCGGCGTGCGGGCCCCATCGCTTTATCACCACTTCAGCAGCAAGGACGAGATTCTGATCGCGGTGGCGCGCCACATCGCGGGTAAGTCCGTCATTCGGCCGCGACGCCCACCAGGGCCGGACTGGCCCGAGTACTTCGTCAGCCTGGGGCTGAACTTCCGCCAGTCGGTGCTGCGGCATCGAAACGCGGCGACAATTCTCATCGAGCACCTGCCACGGGAAACGCTCATCCCCGGCTTCGAAGACGCCGCGCGCTTCCTGCACGATTCGGGTGTGCCGGTGCATCTGCACGTGCAGATCCTCGACGGCGTCGAAACGCTCTGCGTCGGCGCCGTGCTGGCCGAAGCGGCTCGCCGTCCACGTACCCGGCAAGCCCTCTTTCCCTCGGTGAATGCCGAGGATCATCCGAACCTCACCGCGGCGCTGGAAGCGAACGAACTCACTGTCAAGGAGTTGTTCGCCGAGCGGATCCGCAGCTTCCTCTATGGCGTGATGGTCAACGACACCTACGAGCGCGCCACCGAGGAAACGTCGGCCTGACTCACCCGTCGGCTCATCAGCCGTCCCGGCGAGCAGTGTTTGCCGCCATATTCACCGAGCCTGCGTGAACCGCCTCGCATCAGGGGACTTGGCAACTAAACCTATTGGTAGTAGATTAACCCCTCGGCATGGGTAAACCGCATCGCGTTAGGTTTGAGTCAACATTCCTGCACTTCATGAGGGGTCAAGCATGAGTTTGGGCATGGCGAAGCGAAGCGCGCGCCTGGCGGGTGAGGCCGGTGCTAATGACGACCCTGGGAGCCGGGACTTCGGTCCCAGCGCCTCATTCGGGCAGCTGGTCCAGGAGCGCCGGTGACGCAACTCGATGACGGGCCGGGCGCAATCCGCGTCGCCGGAAGGGGTCGCATCAGGACCGGGCTCGACAAGATAGCCGCGGCGAAGGCAGCCAAGCCGATCGGAGCAGTGGGCGGCTTCTTCGCTTTGGCCCTCGACGTGTTCATGCTGATTCCCCGGCGGCCGTTTGCTTGGCGGGAGTTCTTGCTGCAGGCGTGGTTCGTGGCTCGTGTGTCGTTGGTGCCGACTTTGATGCTGGCGATCCCATTCACCGTCCTTTTGATCTTCACCTTCAACATCCTGTTGGTGGAATTCGGTGCCGCGGACTACTCGGGTACCGGCGCCGCATACGGGACGGTGACCCAGATCGGTCCGGTGGTGACGGTGCTCGTCGTATCCGGAGCCGGCGCGACGGCCATGTGCGCCGATCTGGGTGCCCGCACGATCCGCGAAGAGCTGGATGCGCTGCGAGTGATGGGCGTCAATCCGATTCAGGCGCTGGTGGTCCCACGCGTGCTCGCGGCGACCGTGGTGGCGACACTGCTGTCGTCGGTGGTGATTCTGGTCGGCCTTGTTGGAAGCTTTGCCTTTTCGGTGTTCGTGCAACACGTGACACCGGGCTCCTTTGTCGGCGGCCTCACTGTCATCACCTCGGCTGCGGACGTTGTTGTCGCGCTGATCAAGTCGACTCTGTTCGGCCTGGCAGCCGGATTGATTGCGTGTTACAAGGGCGTGTCTGTCGGCGGCGGCCCCGCCGGTGTCGGCAACGCAGTCAACGAAACCGTCGTATTCACCTTCGTGGCGTTGTTCGCGATCAACATCGTCGCCACGGCCGTCGGTGTTAAGGCAACGCTGTGAGCGCGACGCTGCCCAGTAAGCAGCATCCGCGGGTCCGCCGTGCCGTCAGCAGCATGACGGTAGGGCTCGAACGTATCGGGAAGCAGGCACAGTTCTACTTCCAGACGCTGGTGTCAATCCGCGACGGGATCGCCCATTACAACGGTGAGATGGTGCGACTGATCGCCCAAATGAGTTTGGGAACAGGTGCATTGGCGATCATCGGTGGCACCGTGGTCATCGTCGGATTTCTGACGCTGTCGACCGGAGCGCTGGTGGCCGTGCAAGGGTACAACCAGTTCGCCAACGTAGGTGTCGAGGCCCTCACGGGATTCGCATCCGCGTTCTTCAACGTCCGGCTGATTGCGCCGGTGATCGCCGGAATCGCATTGGCGGCAACGATCGGAGCCGGTGCCACCGCCCAGCTGGGCGCGATGCGGATCAATGAGGAGATCGACGCGTTGGAGGTCATGGGGGTGCGCTCGGTGGCGTACCTCGCCTCCAACCGGGTGGTCGCCGGGGTGATCGTCGTGATGCCGTTGTACTGCGTCGCGATGATCACGGCCTTTCTCGCCGCCCGCTTCGGCACGACCGTCGTCTACGGCCAGTCCAGCGGCGTCTACGACCACTACTTCAATACGTTTCTGCAGCCGACCGACATCATCTGGTCGTTCTTCCAGGCGGTGGTGATGGCCATCGTGATCATGTTGGTGCACACCTATTACGGCTACACCGCATCCGGTGGACCGGCCGGAGTCGGTGAAGCAGTCGGACGGGCCGTCCGCACGTCCATGATCGCCGCGGTGTTCGTTGTCCTGTTCGTATCGTTGGCCATCTACGGTCAGTCCGGCAATTTCCACCTCAGCGGATAGTGGGATGACCCTCGCGCAGCGTGCAGAGCGTATCCACCCGCTGTGGTGGGCCGCAGGCATGTTCGGGACCATCGCCGCGGTGGTCGCGGTGTGTTCGGCGTTGTTCGCAGGCACCTTCAAGAGCTACCTGCCGGTCACATTGGTCTCGGAGCGCACCGGTTTGGTGATGGAGTCCGGCGCCAAGGTGAAGATGCGGGGAGTCGAAGTGGGCCGCGTCGCCGGTGTCAACGGCGGCCGCCAACCGACGAGCCTGAAGCTGGAGATCTTTCCGGACCAGGCCGAGCGGATTCCGGCCAACGTCGAGGCAGAGATCAAGGCCACGACCGCCTTTGGCGCCAAGTACGTCGACCTCATCTATCCCGAGAATCCGAGCCCGAAGCGATTGACCGCCGGTGAAGTGCTGCACTCGCGCAACGTCACCACCGAGGTCAACACCGTGTTCGACAACCTGGTGGGGCTGCTCGACCAGATCGACGTGTCGAAAATCAACGCGGTGCTGACCGCCCTCGCGGACGGGGTGCGCGGTAAGGGCGAACGCATCGGTCAAGCGACGACGGATGCCAATCAGGTGTTGCTCGCACTGAATCCGCGGATGGACACCGTCGCGGCGGATTGGCGCTCGCTCAAGGGTTTCAGCGATGCCTACGGTGCCGCGGCGGGGGACATTCTTTCCACACTCGACGCCGCAACCACCACCAGCGCCACCATCAGCGATCGCTCCAACGACCTCGATGCGTTGTTGATGAGCACGATCGGGTTCGCCAACAGCGGGATCGGCCTTCTCGGGCCGAACAAGGACACCATCGTCAACGGTGTGAACGTGCTCGAACCGACGACGAGTCTGCTGCTGAAGTACAACCCCGAATACACCTGCACGATTCAGGGCGCGAAGGTCTTTTTGGACAAGGCCGGCAACGAGTGGTTCGGTGGCGACGGTCGCACCGTGTTCCTGGACGCCGGAATCTCGTTCGGCGACGACCTGTACCGCTACCCGGAGAACCTTCCGATCGTGGCGGCGAAGGGCGGGCCCGGCGGCAAGCCGGGCTGCGGTTCATTGCCCGACGTGGCGAAGAACTTCCCTGTTCGCCAATTGATTACGAACACGGGCTTCGGCAGAGGGCTGGACTGGCGTCCGAACCCCGGTATCGGACGGACGTGTTCGGCCGACTACTTCCCGGTCACCCGTGCGATTCCGGAACCGCCGCACGTGGGGGAGTGCCTGCCAGGTCCTGCGCCGGGACCGCCGCCCCCGTATCCGGGAGGGCCGCCCTACGGGGCACCCTGGTACGCCGCCGACGGCACCCCGCTCTGGCCGGGCCTGCCGCAGGCGCCTCCACCGCCCGCACAGGCGTCACCGCCGTCACCGTGAGCCCCCATTGATCCGAGGAATGTAAACCCGTGAACAGCAACCTGAGGCGCGCCGCCATCAGCTTCACCGTCTTCGTGGCGGTGTGCCTGGTGGGGACGGCGGGACTGCTGGCGATCTTCTCGCAGTTCCGCTTCTCCGACGAGCAGGTGTACCGCGCCGAGTTCACCGACGTGAGCGGGTTGGCCGCCGGCGACTTCGTCCGCATCGCCGGTGTGGAGGTCGGCAAGGTCAAGAACATCTCCATCGACCAGAATTCCCAGGCCGTCGTCGAGTTCACCGCAGACCCGACCGTCGCTCTCACCGACGCGACCAAGGCCGCGATCCGCTGGGAGAACCCCATCGGTGATCGATACCTCGCACTGTTGGAGGGATCGGGTGGTGGCAAGCGCCTCAATCCCGGCGGCACGATCGCGGTGAACCGGACCGAGCCGGCGCTGGATCTCGACACCCTGCTCGGCGGCTTCCGTCCGCTGTTCAAGGCGCTGGACCCAGAACAGGTCAATGCGCTGTCGGGGCAGCTGATCTCGGCATTTCAAGGTGAGGGAGCCACCATCGGCTCATTCCTTCAACAGGCAGCCGTAGTCACCAACACCCTCGCCGACCGTGATGAGCTCATCGGCCAGGTGATCAACAACCTCAATGCGGTCGTGGGTTCCTTCGGCGGTCAAAGTGCGCAGTTCGCCAAGGCGGTCGACTCACTGTCGCAACTCACGGAGGGGTTGGCGGCCCGCCGAACCGACATCGCCAACGCCGTGGCCTACACGAACGCTGCGTCGGCGACGATCGCCGACCTGCTGGTGCAGGCCCGGCCAGCGGCCAAAGACACGGTGGCACAGACCGATCGGGTGGCCGCCATCATCGCCGCCGATCACGAGTGGTTCGACCATTACCTCGAGACGCTGCCGCAGTCCTACAAGGTCCTCAGCCGGCTGGGCATCATGGGCGACTTCTTCACCTTCTATCTGTGCGACCTGGTGCTGAAGGTCAACGGCAAGGGTGGTCAGCCGGTCTACGTCAAACTGGCGGGGCAGAGCACGGGACGGTGCGCGCCGAAGTGAAGTCATTCCAGGAACGCAATCTGTTCGTCATTGGCGCGGTGGGGCTTTCGGTGACCGCCGCCCTCGTGACGATCGCGCTGCAGTACGACAAGTTGCCCTTCATCAACAGCACCGAGAGCTACTCGGCGTACTTCGCCGAGGCAGGAGGCCTGCGGCCCGGTGCCGCTGTGCAAGTCGCCGGCTATCGCGTGGGTGAGGTGTCGTCAGTAGATCTGGAGGGGGCGCGGGTACTGGTCACCTTCGATGTCAAGAGCGACGTGCGGCTCGGCGAGCAGAGCGAAGCGAACATCAGGACCAAGAGTCTGCTCGGCGCCAAGGTGCTCGAAATCACGCCCCGCGGCGGAGGACATCTCGAAGGCGCCATCCCCCTCGAGCGGACCGAGTCGCCCTACCAACTGCCCGATGCACTCGGAGACCTGTCGGCGACGATCGACGAGCTGAACACCGATGCGGTCTCCGACGCGCTGGCCACGCTGGCGGACACGTTCCGCAACACTCCGCCGAATGTGCAGGCCGCGGTCCAGGGCGTCGGGCGCTTTGCTCAAACGCTGGACGCGCGCGATTCGGCAATTCGCAACCTCCTCGCCAACGTCAACAAGGCCACCTCGGTGTTGTCGGAGCGCGCCGACCAGGTGGCCAATGTGGTCGCCAACAGCAACGCGTTGTTGGGCGAGCTGCGCACACAAAGCGCTGCACTGGAACAGATTTCGGGTAACCTCTCGGCACTCGCCGAGCAGTTGTCGGGCTTCATCGCCGACAACCAGGCGCAACTGCGTCCCGCGTTGGACAAGCTGAACGTCGTCCTGGCGATGGTCGACAACCGCAAAGCCGGACTCCAGCAAGCCATCAAGTTCTTGAATCAGTACGCCATGTCGCTGGGTGAATCCGTCGCGTCAGGTCCCTTTTTCAAGGCGTATATCGCCAACTTGATTCCGGGACAGTTCATCCAGCCGTTCGTCGATGCCGCATTCTCAGACCTCGGCCTGGATCCCAACGTGTTGTTGCCGTCTCAGCGCACCGACCCGCAGGTTGGCCAACAGGCCACGCCCGCCCTGCCGATGCCGTATCCGCGGACGGGTCAGGGCGGAGAGCCGCGGCTCACCGTGCCCGACGCGATCACCGGCAACCCAGGCGATCAGGGCTGCGGTCCGCCGGGTCTGCCCCTGCCCGGCCCCACCGGGTGCTATCCGTACCGGGAGCCGCTGCCGGCGCCCCCGCCAGGGGGTCCGCCGCCGGGGCCGCCCGCGCCTGCCCCGGCGTCATTGTCACCGAGTGAGGGAGGGCAGTGATGAAGTCACGCGGTTTACGCGGTGGCGTGGCGATCGCGCTCGTCCTGACGCTGATCGGCGGCGTCATCGTGGTTGTGCGGGCGATCGACGCCCTGAACCGGTTCCATGTCGTGGCCTACTTCGAGAACAGCAACGGCTTGTTCACCAACGACGAGGTGCGCATTCTCGGAGTGCCCGTCGGGCGCGTCGAGCGCATCGAACCGCAGCCCGAGCAAGTGAAGATCACGTTCTGGATCGAAGACAAGTACGCGGTGCCTGCCGACGCGAAGGCCGCGATCGTGTCACCGCAGCTGGTGACGTCGCGTGCGATCCAGCTGACCCCGGCCTACACCGGCGGGCCCAAAATGAGCGATGGCGCGGTCATCCCGCAGAGCCGCACGGCAGTGCCGCTGGAGTGGGACGACCTTCGCCTTCAGCTCGAAAAGCTCACCGACGCACTCCAACCCACCGAGCCCGGCGGGGTGAGCACCCTCGGGGCGCTCATCGACACCGCCGCGAACAATCTCCGCGGGCAGGGCGTGAACATCCGCGACACGATCACCAAGCTGTCCCAGGCGCTGTCGATACTCGGGGATCACAGCAACGACATGTTCTCGACGGTCAAGAACCTGTCGGTGGTGGTGTCCGCGCTACACGACAGCGCGGCACTGCTGCGTCAACTCAACGACAATCTCGCCTCGGTGACGGGTTCGCTGGCCAGTTCCCCGGATTCCGTCGGCACTGCGGTCAAGGACCTCAACGACGTCGTCGCCGCGACAACCCAGTTCATCTCCGAGAACCGCGAAGCGTTGGGAACGACCACCGACCAACTTGCGTCGATCACCACCGCCGTCCACGACAGCATCGACGACGTCGAACAGTCGCTGCACCTGTTTCCGAACACTCTGCAGAACTTCATCAACATCTATCAGCCGACCCAGCAGGGCATCACCGGTGCGCTGACACTGCAGAACTTCGCGAACCCGATCTCGTTCCTGTGCGGGGGGATCCAGGCGGCGTCGCGACTGAACAACGAACAGTCGGCGAAGTTGTGCGTTCAATACCTGGCGCCGATCATCAAGAACCGCCAGTACAACTTCCTGCCGTTGGGCGCGAACTACGTCGTCGGCCAATCGGCGCGCCCGAATGAGCTCACCTACTCCGAGGACTGGTTGCGACCCGACTATCGGCCGTCCCCGCCTGCGGCACAACCCAATACGGCACCGCCGTTGGCAGCCGAGGCTCAACCGCCCGCTGCGCCGGCTCCTGCTGCGGCGCCCGCTGTCGCCACCGACCCCGCCGCGGGTCTGCCGGGCATGATGGTTCCCCCAGGGGGTGGCTCATGAGGTGGGATCGGCTGACGCGCTGCATCGTCAGCGTGATCTCGGTGATTGTCGCCGCCGCGCTGGCAGGCTGTGAGTGGCACGGTCTGAACTCCCTGCCGCTGCCCGGCACCGAGGGCGGCGGACCGGGCTCCTATGTGGTCCAGGCGCAACTGCCCGATGTCGGCTACATCCAACAGAACTCCAGGGTTCGCGTGGGCGACGCGAACGTGGGCACGATCACCAAGATCGAACGCCAGGGATGGCACGCGTTGGTCACGATGACCCTCAACGGCGATGTCGACCTGCCGGCCAACGCAACTGCGACAGTCGGCCAGACCAGCCTGCTCGGTTCGTTGCATATCGAGCTGGCTCCTCCCGCCGATGCGCCACCACAAGGAAAGCTGCACAATGGCTCACTGATCCCGCTGGCGAACGCCGGTGCCTATCCGGGCACCGATCAGACCCTGGCGGCGCTATCGCTCTTACTGAACGGTGGCGGCGTCGGCCAGGTACAGGACATCACCGCGGCATTCGCCACGGCGTTCCGAGACCGCGAGGCCGACCTGCGCAGTCTGATCGAACAAATCGATCAGTTCACCGCCCGCCTGAATTCCCAAACGGGTGACATCATCGCGGCTACCGAGAGCTTCAACGGGCTGGTCAGCCAGTTGGCTGAGCAGAAGCCGGTGTTGGACAAAGCGTTACACACCATTCCCGATGCCCTGGCCGTCCTCGCCGAGCAGCGTGAGCGCCTCACGGAAGCCGTCGATGCGCTCGGCAAGTTCAGTGCGCTGGCCGCAGACACCGTGAACCAGAGCAAAGAGAATCTGGTCAAGGAACTCAAAGCGGTAGCACCCGTGCTGCGATCGCTCGCCGACGCGGGGCCGGATCTGACCCGCTCCTTGGACTTCATCGGCACCTTCCCGTGGCCAAAGGGACCGCTGGACAACTGGATTCGCGGTGACTACGCCAACATCACCGCGATTGTCGACCTGACGCTGAGTCGCATCGACAACAATCTGTTCACCGGCACGAGGTGGGAAGGCGACCTCACCGAGCTGGAGTTGCAGTGGGGCCGCACCATCGGCCAGCTACCGAGCCCCTACACGGCGTCGAATCCGCTGGTGGCTCCCTACCGCCTAGATCAGGGGCCGTGACATGCGAATGACCAAGCGGGTCAAGGTCCAACTGTCGATCTTCGCCACTGTCGCGGTGACCGCCGGTTCGGTGATGATCTTCGGCTACATCAAGGCGCCCGCCATGTTCGGGGTGGGGCGCTACACCGTCACCATGCAGCTGACGCAGGCCGCCGGGTTGTACGAGAGCGCGAACGTGACGTACCGAGGCACCGAGGTCGGCCGGGTTACCGCGGTGACTCTCACCGACACCGGCGTCGACGCGACCCTTTCGCTGCGTTCCGATGTGAAGATCCCCTCCGACCTCACCGCAGAAGTGCACAGCACCTCCGCGATCGGCGAACAGTACGTGGCGCTGCTTCCCCGTAGCGGCAATGCACCTCCGCTGAAGAACGGCGACGTCATCCCGGTGGGCGATACGTCGATACCGCCGGACATCGGCGCCCTGCTCGACGCTGCCAACCGCCAGCTGCTGGCGATACCCCGGGACAACGTTAAGACGGTCATCGACGAAAGCTATGTCGCGGTCGGCGGGCAGGGACCCGAGATCTCCCGCATCGTCAACGGTTCCACGCAGTTGGCCATCGATGCGCGCAAGAATCTCGACCCGATGGTCTCGCTGATCGACCAGTCGCAACCTGTGCTCGATTCACAGGCCGAGACCGCCGACTCGATTAAAGCCTGGGCGTCGCACCTTGCCGATCTCACCGGCCAACTCAAGACGAACGACAGTGCTTTCGCGGGCCTGATCGAACGCGGCGGACACGCCGCCGATGAGGCGCGCCAGCTGATCGACCGACTCCAGCCCAGCGTGCCGGTGCTGATGAACAACCTGCTCGGCGTCGGTCAACTCGCGCTCACCTACAACCCGGCCATCGAGCAGCTGCTGGTGCTCGTACCGATGGGCGTCGCGGTCATGCAAGCGGGCACCGTGGCCAACCAGAACACCAAGCATCCCGGGCTCGTGCTGTCCTTCAATCTCAACCTCAACCTGCCGCCACCGTGCACCACCGGTTACCTGCCCGCCCAGCAGCAGCGGATACCGACCATGGTGGACACGCCCGACCGGCCCGTGGACGACCTCTACTGCCGCATACCGCAGAACTCGTGGAACGCTGTACGCGGCGCACGCAACCTGCCCTGCCTGATGAAGCCGGGGAAACGCGCGCCGAGCGCAAAGATGTGCAAGAGCGACGAGGAATACGTGCCGCTCAACGACGGTTTCAACTGGAAGGGCGATCCGAACGCCACGCTGTCCGGGCAGGACATCCCGCAGCGGCCGCCCGAACCGTCACCGCCGCAAGCTGTTCCGGCTGCGCCACCGGAGGCGACGCCGCCGATCGCGGCCGCCTACTACGACCCCGCGACCGGCAGTTACGAAGGACCGGACGGACGTATCTACACGCAGTCGAACCTGGCGCCCAACAACGGCGGAAAGACCTGGCAGGACCTGCTGACGCCGCCCAGCTGAGGCTTACCGGCCCGCGTTGCTCGCCAACTCGATGACGTACTGGTTGACGAAGGTGCCCGCGGGCGGGTCGCCCTTGTCGCACGTTCCGTCGGACTCACCGGGACGCTTGATCCACAGATAGGCGTCCGCGTGCGGGCCCGCGGTTTGCGTGGTGGGCGGAACGCCGAGTGCCCGGCCGCTCGGGTTGCACCAGTGCAGCGGCGAATCGGGTGCGGCCCCATTGCCGTTGCGCGAGGTGTCGATCACGTAATTCTTCCCGTTGGTGAGCCCGGAAATCGCTTCGCCGTAACCGATTTCCTCTTCGGTGGTGAAGAAGTTCGCGACGTTGAGGCTGAACCCCCGCGCGCGTTCGACACCGGCCTGCTGCAGGCGGGACGCCATCTCCTCGGCGGGGTGCCAACGCAGGTGCCCGGCGTCGACGTACACTGCCGCCGCCGGATTTCGCGTGAGCGCGTCGACGGCGTAGCGGATCAGGTCGAACCGCTCCTGGCGCTGGTCGCCTGAAAGACAGTCGGCCATGGCCAGCGCGTCGGGCTCGAGGACGATCGCCGCCCGCGAACCGCCGATCTGGGCGGCGATGCCGTCGATCCATTCGCGATACGCGGCGCCCGAGCCCATGCCACCCGCCGCGAAGCTGCCGCAGTCGCGGTGCGGGATGCCGTAGATCGAAAAGACCGGGATGGCGCCGGCGGCGGCGGCGTCGGCCGTGTACTTCGCGACCGTCGATGCCGACGAGCCCGGGACCAGCCAGTACGCCTGCGGCGTCTCGGCGACAGCGGTCAGCTGGGGGCTCGGCGGATCCGCGCTGCGTGCCGCGCGCATGGCTGCCGAGTTGGGATTGACGTAGAACGGCGCTCCGACCAGCGGGTTCGCGTCGCTGGCAAGACGCACCGTCGTGGTCCGGTCGACCGGGTCGGCGAGAAGACCGATACCGGCGGCGGCCGCGACCGTCATGACGAACAACCGCGCGACTGCTCTGGCAGCTGAGGAGATCACGCGAGGAAGTTAGCGCCTCTCAGCAGCGGGCGCCAATCCCGGGTCAGAGAGCGAGGGCTGCGCCGGCCGAATGGCTGAGGTGGCTGTTGGCGATGGCTTCCTCCATGCCGCGGGTCGCGAGGACATCGGCGAGTTCGTTGTCGGCGACGCCTGCGTGCCCCTTCACCCAGAACCACTCGACCTGGTGGCGGCCGCACGCCGCCCGCAGCCGCTGCCACAGGTCGACGTTCTTCACCGGCTGCTTCGCGGCGGTCATCCAACCGTTGCGCTCCCAGCCCAGCACCCACTTGGTGATGCCGTTCCGGACGTAGGTGCTGTCGGTATAGAGGTGCGCCACCACCGGTCGCGTCAGCGCCTCGAGCGCCATGATCGGCGCCATCAGTTCCATCCGGTTGTTGCTCGTCACGCCGGACTCGCCACCGCACATCTCGCGGACGTGCTCGCGGTGGCGCAGCACCGCGCCCCAGCCGCCCGGGCCGGGGTTGGGCCTGCAGCCGCCGTCGGTGTGGATGACGACGATGTCTTGGGCGAACTCGAGCATGCGCCGAGGATAGGCACTCGGCCCGATGATCGGGTCGCGACGCGCCAGCCGTCAGCCTCCCTGCGGGACCACGTAGGTCGGCTGGTACGGGTTGAGCCCCTGCTTGATCGCCTCGGCGCGCAGGTAATCCTCAACCGACGGGTAGCCCTTGACCTCCGCGGCGCGTTTCAGCGCCTCCTGCTCGGCCACCTTCGTCTCGGCGACGGCGGCGGCCAGATCCGCTTCCGCCTTCGCCTTTTTCGCGTTGGCCTCGGCGACGCCCTGCGCCTGCGTGGCTTGGGCGTTCTGTATCGCGGCCTGCTCACGCTCGATCGCGGCCTTCAGCTCGGGATTGACCGGCGTCGGCTTGAGCACCGTCACCTGAAAGTTGGTGAAGAAGTCCACTCCGTCGGTGCGCGCCCTGCTGGCGCTCGGCAGCGATTCGAGAAGTGCATTGCGAAACTCGATGCGCGCCTCCTCGTCGTTCCAGATCTGCTGCCACGTGTACTTCTGCGCCACGCCGTTGAGCGTGTCCTGCAGCGGTTGTCCGATCACGTAGTTGAGGAGCTCGACCCAACCGTCGCTGACCGTTCCGTCGTCGTTCAACCAGCCGTTGTACTTCGTGCCGAAGTCGCGGTGGAACTGTTTGAGCTTCTCGCAGTCCGTCGTCAGGTCGAACGTCACAACCACGGGGACGTTCATGTCCGCGGGCGCCTTGGCGTTGGACACCACGACGTACGGTCCCCGCTCGGAGCCGGGGTCGCCGGTCGCATCCCAGGAGATCTGGCGAGCCGGATACCGGTACACGTGGTTGGTGATCTCGTTCTGCGAGTTCTCCGGGGCGATGCATCCCTTGACGACCGGGTCGGTCGGGATCATCCAATAGCCGTCGACGACGACGGCCTGCTCCCCGGCCCCGACGCTGGCGTACGAGCAACCGGTCAGCAATGCCAGGGAAAGCCCAAGGGCGACAGCGGATCTCTTCATCGTCGTTACCTTTCGTTCAGGGCCTAGGTTGTTCAGGACTGAGGCGGTGCGTCCTGGCGCACGCAGCACTAGCGGAGAAGACCTGTTCGCGAACTGTACTGTCGCGATCCCGGTCTCAGACTCGATTTCGATATGGTGGCGGCATGACTAGTCAGCGGGTGCCTGGCGGGGTGGTGCACAAGCTTCCCACAGACCTGCGCAAGGCGTTGATCTCGAACGACACCGCGCTGGCCGCGTGGAAGGACATCACGCCGCTGGCGCGTAACGAGTTCATCTGCTGGGTCGAGGATGCCAAGCAGCCGGCGACCCGCGATCGTCGCATTCGTCGCACCCAGGAGGAGCTCGAAGAGGGCATGCGCAGACCATGCTGCTGGCCCGGGTGCAAGCACCGCGAGCGCAACGGGCGGTAGTCGTCAGTCTTCGTAGACGGGGGCGGACTGTAGTTCCGGGGCGGCGGCGGCGAGCAGTGCGGTGCGGTCGCGGGTGAGTGGGGGATAGATGCGCTCACCGTTGATCGTCCGCTTGGTGGCCTTCGCCCGTGCACCGGTGGCGACGACGCGGCGGTCCCAGCCCTCGGTGTACACCGCACCGGCCGGCCCCAGATCGAGAACCGTGACGTACCAAGGGATTCGCAGCGAGAGCATGGGCTCGCCCAGCAGGTCGCTGATCACGTTGTAGCCGGCGTAGCGGCCCATCGGCCTGCCGTGCTGACAGGACATCACCGACATGTGCTCGTCGTCCATGCGCGCCGCGGCCACATCGCCCGCGGCGAACACCCCGGAGACGCCCTCGACCCGTAGGTAGTCATCGACCGGCAGCCGGCCCAAGCGATCGCGTGACACGCCGAACTGCGCGGTCAGCGGATTCGCCCGCATGCCTGCGCACCATACGACCGTCGCCGCCGGGATGACCTCGCCGGACGACAGGGTCACGCTTCGTTCGTCGATGGCGGTGACGCCGACGCCGGTACGCGTGTCCACGTGGTTGTCGGCCAACGCCTGCTCGATGACCGGACGGGCAGACTCGCCCATGTCCGATCCGAGATGCGGATTGTGATCGACGAGGATCACCCGCGGGGCGATGTCTGAGCCGAGGACGTCGGCGAACATTCCCGGCAGCTCACTGGCGGTCTCGATGCCGGTGAGCCCCGCGCCCACCACCACAGCGGTGGCGCTCGCAGGGTCCGCGGCGCGTTCGGCCAGCCCGCGGATGTGCGCCTGCAGCGCCGTCGCGTGGTCGTAGGTGTCGACATCGAAGCCGAACTCCGACAGGCCGGGAAGGTCGGGCTTGGCGACCGTGCTGCCCACCGCCATCACGAGGCGGTCGTAGTTCAGGGTGGCGCCGAAGGCGGTGCTGACGGTGGCCCGCGCCGGGTCGATTCCGGTTACGTCCGCGGTGATGTGCCCGACGCCGACGGGATCGAGCAAGTCCTGCAACGGGATCCGGCACGGACCGAGGTCCGGCTCGTAGTTGCGGACCCGGATGTCGTGGAACGGTTGCGAACTGACCACGGTGACGTCGACCGTTCCGGGCTGCGCGCCGAGTTCGTCGAGCCGCCTCGCCGCGCCCAGCGCCGCCCACAGCCCGGCAAACCCTGACCCCAGGACGAGCACGCGTGAGGACGCCGACACCGCACCATCGTCACCAACCCACGGTGGACTGACAAGATTTGTGTGCATCGAGGAGCGGTGAGCGCTCCGAAACGCACACAAATCGCTGGGGTTTGCTGGCGAGGTCGTCGGACACCGTCGATGACCTTGATTCTCGGTCCGGCGGTGGCGGTATCCGTTTCCGGCGATTCGTTGCCGAGCGGAGCCCTGCGCACATAACTGCGGCGCGTGGGTGAAGGCCCTTTCGGCGACCTTTGCGCGACTTTTTCCCTTCGAAATCAAGATCGCTAGTTCGTTGCTCAATGAAGCGGCGATTCTGCCGCCGAAACGGCTTTTGGCACTCGCGTCTCGTTCGGCATCGGAGCGACACGATCGGCGCACACCCGCCGGACTGGGAAAAGCGCTGGCAGCGACGCTGATCTTGTTGAGCGTCCGGTTCGCATTGCCGACAGTGATCATGATGCTCGTGCCGAACGGAGGCACGGCGCCGAAATGACCACGCGATCGGTCAGATTTGCCATGGTTTCTTCAACTCAGTTTCTAGTGAGTACTGCCAGGTCTATGCGACAATATTTATGTATCTACCGGCAGGATCGTTGCTGGACGGAGAGGATCATCGACACGACGCATTTGCGCGCCGCGGCGGGTGCCTGCGCGCTCTCGATAGGGCTCCTCGTCTGCAGTAGCAGCGGGGCGATCGCCCTTGCTGACGAGACCGGCACCGGCACCGACAGCACGTCCGTAGACACGACGAATTCCTCGTCGCCCGGTGACGATACGAGTAAGCCTTCGTCCACCAATCCGACCAGCGTTATCGGAAACCAGCGGGTCGATGAGGACGCAGAGACCACCACCACCAACACAAGCGGCACGGTCACGAAGGTGTCCACCAACGGCCCGACCTCGGTGGTATCGGCCCAGACCAACACGGGCACTCAGAAACTCACCACCGCCGTCCAAGACATCACGAACGCGGTCTCGACCGCGATAGCATCGGCCACGTCGGCGGCGAATACCGCTGTCTCGCAGGCGATTTCGATCCCCGAGGCCACGCAGACGAATACTCCGACCACGAACCAGAGCGCGCCGGAGGCGACGAACGCCCCCGCGGCGGGTCTAGGAAACGGGTCGTCGGGGAGTTCGTCCACGCCAGGCGGATCGTCGCCCACCGGGTCCAGCGCGGTGGCCCCGAAGCCGAAGACCTTCGAAGGGGCAGTGGTCACACCCTTCTCGAACGCCTTGAACACCATTGCGCAGGCACTCGGGACGTCCGTCACCACGCTCGCTGGGCTGCCGACGTCCCAGACGCCGATCACTGACGTCATTACGGCGATCCAGATCATGATCACCGCCGTGGTGAACGCCGTCGGCGAGGTGGCCAAGGTGCCGGACAACCTGCTCGACCTGCTCGGCTTCGGTGTTGTCGACGGCCCCAACGCACCGGTCTTCGGTGCCGCTGGCTCCGTGAACGGTCCGTCGGTCGCACCCGTCCACGCGCCGCTCATCGGTACCGAGCCGATGCAGCTGCCGCAGCTCGCCGCCGATGCGCCGCTGTTCGGCACGGTGGTCGAGGCGTCGGATCTCGGGGGCATCACCACCGCCAGCCTGAACCACAAGGTGGCGCTGTCCGGACTGGCGCCCGCCCCCGCAAAAGTCAGCGCGGGAACGACCTCGTTCCTCGATCACGTCGTCAAGTCAGTCCTGGCTCCGGCGTCGTTGACGGCGCTTGCCGCCATCGCGGTGCCGGGTATCGGCGGCCTGCTGATCGTGTGCGCCGCCGGCGTCCGGATCGGTTACCGCCAGGCCAAGGCAATGTTGGCGCTGCGGATGTCCGGCATCGCCCGCTTCGCCGGTCCCGGCCCGATGGGCGTCGTTCGATCCGGGTCGTTGATCGCGCTGTATCCGCGTGGCAAGCGGGTCGACAAGCCACGTGCCGCCCACGCGGTACGGGCAAGCACGGCGCGTTCGACAACCGTGCTCGAGCAGGTCGCCTAACCTGCGCGGCTGCGCGCCGCATCCAACACCGTTTCGATCTCGTCCCACGTCCGGCGGACGATGTCGGCCACCGGAAGAAGCTCGGCGATCCGCGAGGAGACCTGACCGGTGTTCGCGACACTGGCCTCCATATCGCCGCCGAAGTAGAGCTCCGTGACCTTGCCGAGCAGTTTCGCGTTCGGATCGTGCTCGGCCACGCGTGCCGCGAGCCCCGTCCGAAGCACACGCATGGTCGGATTGCCCGGAATGTCAAGGAGCACGGTGCCCGCATCGTTGGCGGCAACGATCGCCTCTTTGAAGTTGGTGTGCACCAGCGACTCTCGGCTCGCGAGCATGCGCGTGCCCATCTGAACGCCTTCCGCACCCAGCACCAGCGATGCCGCGGCGGACTGCGCGTCGCACATGCCACCCGCGGCGATGATCGGCAGATCGACATGGGCAGCGACGAGCGGAAGCAAGACCATCGTGGATGCCCCCAGCGCAGACTTGAACCCGCCGCCCTCGACGCCCTCGACCACCAACGCGTCGACTCCCGCGGCGACCGCCTTCTGAGCCGCGCGCAACGACCCGACGACATGCACCACCGTCATCCCCGCGTCGTGTAGCCGCGCAGTGAACAGCGCGGGATCGCCCGCGGAGGTGAACACGTGCCGCACACCCGCCTCGACCAGCGTGTCGACGATTGACGGATCGCTCTTCCAGCCCTGGATCATCAGGTTCGCGGCGACGGGACGATCGGTGAGGTCGCGCACTCGCTTCAGGTCCGCTCGGCCCTCATCGGTCAGCGTCTCGATCATTCCCAGGCCGCCGGCCTCCGAGACTGCCGCAGCCAGCTCAGCACGGGCGATGTAGGTCATCGGTGCCTGGACCACGGGATAGTCGACGCCGAGCAGTGTCTGAATTCGATTGGGCACGGCCCATTAAAACCGTTCCACGCCCGGAATTAGGGCTGTCGCATTTTTACATTGAGTACTTTATGATTTCTGCATGGCGAAGCCGCCCCTGTCGATGAAGCCGACCGGCTGGTTCCAGGTCGCGTGGTCTGACGAGATCAAGACCGGCGATGTGCATCGGATGAAGTACTTCGGCACTGAGATGATCGCGTGGCGAGCCGAGTCCGGGCAGCTCACCGTCATGGATGCGTACTGCGAACATCTCGGCGCACACCTCGGGTACGGCGGTCACGTCGAGGGCGAGGTCATCCAGTGCCCCTTCCACGGCTGGCAGTGGAATCACGAGGGTCGCAACGTGTGCATCCCCTACGAGGACCGGCCGAACCGGGGACGCCGCATTCGTACCTATCCGACCGTGGAGCGCAACGAGGCGATCTACATCTGGCACGACGTGCACCGGCGCGATCCGTACTTCGAGGCACCCGACGTGTTCGCGAGCTTCAACGACGGCAGCAGCGCCGACGACTACTACCCGCAGCAACGGTTGTATCGCGAAGCGCTGGAGATGCATCCGCAGTACGTCCTCGAAAACGGCGTCGACTTCGCGCATTTCAAGTTCGTGCACCAGACGCCGATCGTGCCCGTCTTCACCCGGCACGACTTCGACGATGCCGTCTCCTATGTCGATTTCACGATCACGTTCGAAGGCGACGACCAGCAGAGCATCGACGACATCGACAGCAGGGTCGAGGCGATCAACGGCGGCCTCGGCATCGCGGTGACGAAAAGCTTTGGGATGGTGGATAACCGGACGATCTCCGCCGTCACACCGGTCGACGACAGCACGTCCGATGTCCGCTTCATGGTGTACATCGGCCGCACACCGACGCGCAATCCGGAGCGCGCGGAGATGAAGGCCCGCGAATTCGGGCAGGAAGTCATCCGGCAGTTCGCCCAGGACATCGAGATCTGGCAACACCAACGCTATTCCGATCCGCCGGCGCTGGCCGGTTCGGAGCAGCAGGGCTTCACCGCGATCCGCAACTGGGCCAAGCAGTTCTATCCCGACGGTATCGGTGGCAGCGCCGCCGAGGTCTATGCAGCACAGAAAGGTCGAACCGAATGAGCGCAAAGCGCAAGCCGATCCGCGTGTTCCAGGTCGCTACGGGCAACGTCGGCAGCGAGATGATCAAGCGGATCGCCGACCGCCCTGAGCTCGAACTGATCGGAGTGCACTGCTACTCACCGGAGAAGGTCGGCCGCGACGTCGGCGAGTTGGCCGGGTTGGCGCCCAACGGCGTGACGGCCACCGGCACGGTCGAGGAGATCATCGCGGCCAAGCCCGACGTGTTGACGTTCCACGGCGTATTCCCCGACGAGGACCTCTACGTGAAGGTTCTCGAGGCCGGCATCAACATCGTCACCACCGCGGACTGGATCACCGGCTGGCACCGTGACACGAACCATCCCCATCCGTCGGGCAAGCCGGTCACCCAACTCCTTGCCGAGGCATGCGAGAAGGGCGGATCCACCTTCTACGGCACCGGAATGAATCCCGGCCTGAACCAGATCCTGGGCGTTGTGTGTTCGGCTGACGTCGCCGAGATCGAGAACGTCACCACCATCGAATCCGTCGACGTCTCGTGTCATCACTCGAAGGACACATGGATCGAGGTCGGCTACGGCCTTCCGGTCGACGACCCGAGCATTCCGGGCAAGCTGGAGAAGTACACCCGCGTGTTCGCCGACAGCGTGCTCATGATGGCCGACTGCTTCGACCTGAAACTCGACGAGGTCAAGTTCAGCTATGAACTCGGGGCGTGCACCAAGGACGTCGACCTCGGTTGGTACGTGTTGCCGAAGGGGTCCCTCGGCGGCAACTACATCAAGTATCAGGGCATGGTCGACGGAGTGCCGAGGGTCGAGACGCACCTGGAATGGCAGATGACCCCGCACACGGATCCGAGCTGGGATATCAAGGGCTGTTACATCACTCAGATCAAGGGCGACCCGTGCGTATACAACAAGCACATGATCTTCCCGAAGCCCGGTGTCGACCTGTCGAATCCCGCCAACTTCGCCTCGATCGGTATGACGGTTACCGGTATGCCTGCGCTGAGCGCGATTTCGTCGGTAGTGGACGCGCCTCCGGGACTGCTGACGAGCGCCGACGTGCCGCTGCGCGGCTTCGCCGGCCGCTTCAAGCTGTAGCGAGCGACAGCTCGAGCCGCTCGAGCCGTCGCACCAACAGGCTTGGTAGCCAGCGGCCGACCTCGACCGCGTCGATCCACGCCGTGCGATCGAGTAAGCGCTGCAAGACGATTCGGGCCTCCAGACGGGCCAACGCGGCGCCGACGCAGAAGTGCGCGCCCTTGCCGAACGAGATATGCCCCTTGCCGCCGGGCCGGTCCAGTCGGAAGTCGTTGGGATCGTCGAAATGCGCGGGATCACGGTTCGCCGCGCCCCACAACAGCACCAGCCGGGACCCCGCGGGCAGGTCGGTGCCGCACAGCGTCGCGTCTCGAACCACGTGCCGATAGTGTCCGCGGAACGGCGGCTCGAAGCGCAGCACCTCTTCGAGGAATGCGCCGAGCGCATCAGGGTTGTCCCGAAGTTCTCGTTGAATCTCGGGAAGCCGGGTCAGCACGTGCGCGGCGGATCCGATGAGGGATGCCGTGGACTCGCCGCCCGCGCTGAACAAGGTCGCCATCATACCCAGCGCCGTGAGGTCGCTCAATTCGCCTGCGGCACGGGCGGTTGCGAGATCGCCGAGAAGATTGTTCGGGGGATTCTCGGCCGCCCGCTGGAAGTGCTCGTTGATGTACACGGAGAGTTCCATGACGGCCATACCCGCTGCGGCGAGCTCGTCTCGGCTGACAAGTCCCTCCACCATCTGGGTGCCCGCGTAACCCCATCGCATCAGTTGGTCGACGTCCACATCCGGAACCCCGATCAGGCGGGTGACAATCATCATCGGCAGCCGGTTCGCCATCGCCGACATCCATTCGATTTGACCGTCGTGGACGCCGTTATCCCAGAGCCGAACCTCGGTTTCGGCGATGTACGCCTCCAACGAGTTGATCTTTCGGGCGGCCAGTTGGGGCAGCAGGAGCTTGCGATGAAATGCGTGGGCGGGGTCGTCCGCGGTCGCCAGCGCCTGCATCTCGCCGCCGAGTTCGCCCATCACGAACTCTCCGACCTTGCCGTCTTCGTAGGTCATCGTCGCGGTGAGGTTCGAGGAGAAGTCCTCGGGCCGGGCGATGACGTCGTTGACGGCATCCCAACCGGAGACGGCGTAGAACCCCGAATCGCCGATGCGGTGCACCGGGCCGCTGTCGTGCATGCGGCGGTAGAGCGGATACGGATCCTGGATGAACTCGTCGTCGAACAACGCGATCCCCAGTTGTTCTGTGTTCCGCACTGTCATGCGTCCAGGCTGACCGGGCGACGCGTGCGGCGTCAACGGGTGCGGGTGAAGTTGACAATCGCAGGTGGGAGGGTGTCTGCGGGCTCGTCTCACGGGGCGGCTTCTGCCAGTGCAAATGGTGAGATGACTCTACATATTTGTCTCAAGATGAGAAGATCGATCCCATGGCTCGCAGCGACTGGCTGATCGGTGGTGATCGCCGTACTGCGGCGACCGAGCGCATCTACGACGCGGCGATGGATCTGATCGCGCGCAACGGGATGGACGCCTTCGATGTCGACGCACTGGCCGCCCGCGTGCACTGCTCGCGCGCGACGGTCTACCGGCACGCCGGCGGCAAGGCGGAGATCCGCGACGCCGTCTTGATGCGTTCTGCGGCACGAATCGTGGCAACCGTGCGCGACGCCGTCGACGGACTCTCCGGAGCCGAACGGATCGGGAGGGCGATCACCGTGGCGCTCAAGGAGATCCGGTCGCATCCGCTGCGCCAGTCGCTGGTCAATTCGCTGCGTAGCGGACAGGCGATGACGTGGATCACCGAATCTCCGGTCGTGGCCGGTTTCGCGACCGACCTGAACGGGCTCACCGAGGACGACACCGAAGCGGCGCAATGGATCGTCCGCGTCGTCATGTCGATGCTGTACTGGCCCGTCGACGATGCGGACGCCGAGCGTCGCGTGGTGGAGCGTTTCGTTTTGCCCGCTTTCGCAGAGCTTGGTGGGGATAGGATTTCGTCTCAACCATGACCTCGAATATCGCGCCGCGTCGTCCCGCGAATGGCAAGCAGGTTCGCGCGGATCGCACGCGGGCGACCGTCATCGACGAGACCGTGCGCTGTGTCATCGAGGAGGGGTTCGGCGCCGCGAGCGCCAAGCACATCACCGAGCGTGCGGGTGTCACCTGGGGAGTGATTCAGTACCACTTCGGTGACCGCGACGGCCTGTTGATGGCCGTCGTCGACCGCGGATTCAGCGAACTGCTCGCGAAACTGCGCGAGGTCGAACCGAAACTTGGTTCATACGAGGGACGTGCCAGGACCGAACTTCTCGTCAACACCGTCGCCGAGGCGTTCTTGAGCCCGACATCCATTGCGGCACTGGAGATTCTGATCGCCACCCGAGCCAGCCGAGCGGACGTCGACCAGCGGCATCTGCTGGATCTCTTCACGACTCTCACCGATCTCGGGCGCTACGTCGCCGAGGGGCTCGAGCCTGAGCGCGCCGATGCCGTCGGCAATCTGGTGTGGACCACCTTGATGGGCGCCATGGTTGCCACGATGGCGGTGCCGGGCCCGGTCGATGTCAGCCGTGAGTTGCGCGCGCTGACCGACACGATCACCGCCTACGTGGACCAGGCGCGACAGGGTTAGGGTCCGACGTCGTCTCCTCGGTTGAGACAGCGGCCTGGCGACGGGTGGCGAGCACACACCCGACGAGGATGAGTACGAGCGCGGCGACGTTCCACGCCGTCAACGGCTCGTTGAGCACGATCACCCCGGCCGCCAACGCCACCACGGGGTTGACGTAGGTGAACACCAACGCCCGCGCGGCGCCGACCTCGCGGATGAGGGCGAAGAACACCAGAAACGCCACCGCCGTACAGATAACGGCGAGGCCACCGAGCGCCAAAAGCACTCGAGTGGCAGGCATTTCATCCGGCCACGTCGCCGCGGCGGGCGCTGCATACACCAGTGCGGCGAATCCCAGACACACGGCCGTCATCGGCAGCGCGGGCACGTCGTTCAGGTGTCGTGCGGCGATCAGCGGCGCGATCGCGTAACACGTCGCGACCAATAACACCTCGATGATCGGCCAGGTGCTGCCGCCGATGTGCGGACCCGCGAGAACCGCGACGCCGGAGATACCGATGGCGAGACCGAGGATGCGCTTGACGCCGAGGCGCTCACCGCCGGTGAGGCGATCGAGCAGCGCGGCGAAGATCGGCGCGGCGGCGATCAGCAGACCGGTCATCGAACTGGTCAGATGACGTTCGGCGTCTGACAGCAGCCACCAGGCGGCGATGATCTCGAAGAACGCGAAACCCGCCAGCGCCCTCCAGTGGTCGCGCACGATCGTCACCGTCCGACGCGACAGGGCGAGCGGAAGCAGCACCGCCGCACCGACGGCGACCCGCGTAAAGACCAGTACCGGAACCGAGACACCCTCGACGGCGATCTTGATCAGCAAGTAGGGGATGCCCCAGATGATGCTCATCGCGAGGAACAGGATCCATCCGCGCGAACTCACGCACGCCACCCTACGAGTCGGAACCCGCGGCCGTCGAAGGGTTTTTCGGGCGCGCCATCACATCGAAAGCGACAGGATGCAGACGCCTACTCGAACTTTTCCTGCATTACGTCGATAGCGATGGTCAGGCCCTGGACAGCTCCGCGTACCGGCTGACGTGGTAGTCCGTCGACCCGAACTCGAACTGGACCGCCGTCAGCCGCTTGAAGTAATGGCCGATCGCGAGTTCCTCCGTCATCCCCATACCGCCGTGCAATTGCACGGACTGCTGGCCGATGAAGCGTGCTGCGCGCCCGATCGTGGCCTTGGCCGCCGACACCGCCTGTGCGCGCACCGCGGGTTCAGCCTCGAGGTTGAGGACGGCGAGGTAAACGGCGGCGACGGACTGCTCGAGCTCCATGTACATGTCGACCATCCGGTGCTGCAGAGCCTGGAAGCTGCCGATCGGCTGCCCGAACTGGTGGCGTTGCTTGGCGTACTCGACGGTGTCGGCCAACACCTTTCGCATGCAGCCGACGGCTTCGGAGCAGACGGCGGCGGCGCCTTCGTCGCGTGCTGTGGCGATCGAGGGCCAGGCCTGCCCCTCCTCGCCGAGCAGTGCGTCGCCCGGAATCCGCAGTCCGTCGAAGGTGACGTCGGCGGCGCGACGGTCGTCGACCGTTCGATAGCTGTGCATCTCGATGCCAGGGCCGGTTGCGTCCAGGTCGACAAGGAAGAGGGAGATGCCGTTGGCGGTGCGCGCGGTCACCAGCAGATGGCTGGCCAGCGGTGCACTCATCGCGACGATCTTCGACCCGCGCAGCGTCCATCCGTCGCCGTCGCGCTCGGCAGTCGTCGACACTTCCTGCCAGTGGTCGCCCGAGCCGGCCTCGGCTGCGGCCAGTGCGACGATCGCGTTGCCCTCGACGATCTTATCCAGCAGGGCGGTTGCGACGGGGCCGCCCGCGCGGTGCAGCAGGCCACCCGCGACGACGACGGTGTCGACGTAGGGCTCCACCACCAGCGCGTGCCCGAGTGCCTCGGCGATGACCATGATCTCGACGGGGCCGCCGCCGATACCGCCGACATCCTCGGGCAGTGCGGCACCGAGGATTCCGAGCTCGTTGGCGAAGCCGCGCCAGATGTCGGGTTGCCAACCCGGCCCCGTCTTGGCCGCGGCGCGGCTCTTCTCGAGGTCGTATCGCGTCGACAGGAACTTGCCCAGGCCGTCGCGCAGCAGTTCCTGTTCGTCGCTCAGATTGAAGTCCATGTCATACCCCGATCAGAGTCCGAGGGCCGCTTTGGCCAGGATATTGCGCTGAATCTCGTTGCTGCCCGCGTAGATCGAGCCGGCGCGGTCGTTGAAGTAGCGCAACGGCGCCACCGCCTGCCACTCCTCACCGCTGACGTAGCCGTCCGGCGGCGGTTCGTACTCGGTCACCGGCCCGCCGGGACAGGTTGCGTGTGGTTGGTAGACCCGGCCGCGCGGCCCGGCGGCCTCCATCGCGAGCTCGGTCAGCGTCTGGCTCAACTCGGTGGCGATCACCTTGAGCATCGACGACGCCACCCCGGGATTCTTGCCCTCGGCGACGGCGGCGAGCACGCGGTACTCGAGGATCTCCAGCACCTGGGTGCGGATGCGAGCGTCGGCCAGCTTGCGGGTGAACGCGGGGTCGTCGAGTAACCAGCCACCGCCCGGGGCCGGCTGATCGGCGGCGACGGTGGCGATCTCGTCGGCCATCACCTGCAGTGCGGGCGACGATGCGCCGCCGCCACGCTCGAACTCGAGCAGGTACTTGGCGACGGTCCAGCCCTCGTCGATCTTGCCCAGAACATTGGCCTTGGGCACCCGGACCTCGTCGAAGAAGACCTGGTTCTGCACCTCCTCACCGGAGGTCATGACCAACGGCCGGATCTGGATGCCCGGCGAGGTCATGTCGATGAGCACGAACGTGATGCCCTGCTGCTTCTTCGGTGTCTTCGACGTGCGGACCAACGCGAACATCCAGTTCGCCTCGCGGGCATGCGTTGTCCAGATCTTGCTTCCCGTGCACACCAGGTCGTCGCCGTCGTCGACGGCCTGCATCGACAGCGCGGCCAGGTCGGAGCCGGCTTCCGGTTCGGAGTAGCCCTGGCAGAAGAACACCTCGCCGGTCAGGATGCGGGGGAGGAAGAAGTCCTTCTGCTCGTCGGTGCCGAACTTGACGAGTGCGTGAGCCACCATGCGGATCCCCATCGGGGACAAGGAGGGCGCGCCCGCCAGCTGGGACTCGCGGCTGAAGATGTAGTGCTGGGTCAGGCTCCAGTCGCAGCCGCCGTATTCGACGGGCCATGCCGGCGCCGCCCAGCCGCGTTCGTGCAGGATCCGCTGCCACTCCATGCTGGCCTCGTGATCGGCGTAAACGCTCGTCATGAGGCGACCGGCCCGTCGCAGTTCAGGTGTCAGCTTCTCGTCCAGAAACTCGCGTACCTCGTCGCGAAATGCCACGTCGGCCGCCGACCACGTGAGGTCCATGCTTGTTCCCCTGTCTGCAGAGCGCTATCCAGAGAGTAAACCTAGTTAGTTAGGTGAAGCGCGCGCGGGTGCCGAAGCGGGGAGACTGTTCCTCTGGCAGCCTTCAGCGAAATCCATTACATTGGCCGAGGCTTTTGTCAATCCGGATGCTTCATGTGAAGTCCGCACCTCCCTTAAGGGGCCCCGACGTGACTCCGACTGTCTGGTTCGGTTCAGTCATCGAGGGCCCGATGCTGCCTTGTGGCCACCAGCAGTAATTAGGTAGCTGATCGTGAACTGGGACCTGGACGTCGACGTGGTGTGCACCGGTTTCGGTGTCGCTGGGCTGGCAAGCGCGGTCGCTGTCTTCGATCTCGGCGCCACCGTCTTCGCCACCGCATCGTTGGGTATCGGCACCACCGCCGACGCGTCCGCCATCCCCGCCGAGAGGCTGAATCTCTGGGACCCCGCCGATTTCGCGGACACCGCGACGAGCGCGTATCTCGCCGCGTTGTCCTCCGATGTCGGGCTGGTCCGTCAACACGCGCGCTCGGCCGACGTGCCGATCAGCGTCGTGCGGGACGTTCCCGCCGAGGCGGGTCACACGATCGCGCCGTTCGTCGGCGCACGGCTTCGCGATTGGGCGGCGCGATGCCTGGCGTCGCCGTACGGATTTCTGCACACGCGGCTGTCCGACTTCGGGACGACGACGCAGCGGATCGCCGACGGGGAGCGGATCGAGGTCGCCGAGATCGGCTCGATGTCACCTGACGACTGTGCCGGCGGCTCGGTTTTCGACTGGGTCGCGGTACAGGCGCACGACCGGGGCATCCAGTTGCAGCCCGACTGCACGCTGCAACGCCTGGTGATCGAGGACGGCGATGCTGTCGGCGCGGTGTTCGACACACCCCTCGGCGAACTGGCCGTGCACGCCCGATACGGCATCACGATCGCCACCAGCAACCCGCGCCTCGACACGATCGCGCCGCAGCGGGTGCGCGCCGGCGGCGCGGACGTGAAGGTATGCCTCGTCGGGCGGCAGGCGAGCCGGTTCGGCCGGCTGGAGTTGATCACGTCGGAGCCACTGGCATCCCGACCCATGTCACCGTGCCGTCCCGACATTCGGCAGGTGCACGCCGGTCTGCGCCAGACGCGCGGCCAGACCCCCGTGGCGCGTTGTGCCTGGGGAGACGGATATCCGAGCGTCGGCCGGTAGCGATTCGATCGGGCACCTTCGGTGCCGCCTTGTGACACCCTGATGTAGGTGGCCAGGGAATACCCGGACACGGGGCGGGGCTCATTGCCGGCTCACCGAGGCGTCGAAGCCCAAGCGCGTCGCGATCATGGCCTCCAAGGCGGACCACTGCCTCCTGGACCTGCTGTGGCGCAACCGCCGTGGCGAGATTCAGATGTCGGTGGCGATGGTGATCTCGAACCACCCGGATCTCGCCGACCAGGTGCGGGCGTTCTCGGTGCCGTTCATGCACGTGCCGGCGACGAAGGACATCCGGGAGGAGGCCGAGCGCCGCCAGCTTGAGTTGTTGCGCGGCAACGTCGATCTGGTGGTGCTGGCTCGCTACATGCAGATCCTCACCCCGCGGTTTTTGGCCGAGGTGGGCTGCCCGATCATCAACATCCACCACTCGTTCTTGCCTGCCTTCCTCGGCGCGGCGCCGTACCGGCGGGCAAAGGAACGCGGCGTCAAGCTCGTCGGTGCGACGGCGCACTACGTCACCGAAGACCTCGACGAGGGGCCGATCATCGAGCAGGACGTGGTCCGGGTGGATCACCGTCAGGATGTCCAGGATCTGGTCCGGCTAGGCGCCGATGTGGAACGCCTCGTATTGTCGCGTGCGGTGTTGTGGCACTGTGAGGACCGGATCATCCGGTATGAGAATCAGACAGTGGTCTTCTAGGAGGAGCAGCAGTGAAAACGTTTAACGGGCTCGACGAGTTGGCCGCGGCGGAAGGCACCCAGCTCGGACCGTCGGACTGGCTCGAGGTCACGCAGGAACGCGTCAATCTGTTCGCCGACGCGACCGACGACCATCAGTGGATCCACGTCGACCCTGAGAAGGCGGCGAGCGGACCGTTCGGTGGGACGATCGCTCACGGCCTGCTGACGCTGTCGCTGCTGCCTCACTTCACGCATCAGCTGTACACGGTCAACAACGTCGCGATGGCGATCAACTACGGCTACAACAAGGTTCGCTTCATCACCCCCGTGAAGGTGGGCGCGAAGATCCGTGCCCGTGCCGAGATCAGCAAGGTGGACAAGCTCGACGGCGGCGTGCAGGCGACCATGACGCTGACCGTTGAGATCGAGGGCTCGGAGAAGCCCGCCGCGGTGGCGGAGTCGATCGTCCGCTTCCTGGGTTAACTTTCTCTGCCCACCAGACGCAAAAGTCCCCGACACGCCGCGTGTTCGGGGACTTTTGCGTCTGGTCGCGGGGGAGTGGCGCCGGTTCAGTACTGCGTCGAACCCTGGTCGACTGATATCGCCTGGGCCGTAATCAGTTTCGATTCGTCGCTGGCGAGCCAGCAGACGGCGTCGGCGATGTCCTCCGGTTGTGCGACCCAGGTCGGTAGGAACGGCGTCATGACATTGAGGAGGGCGTGGTTGCCGTCGGCGTCGGCCGCCTTGGCGATCTTCTCGGCCATCTCGACCGTGCCCATCGGGGTGATGACCGGGCCGGGGTGCACGCTGTTGACACGGATGGAGTGCTTGCCGAGTTCGGCCGCGAATGCGCGAGCCATGCCGGTGACCGCGTGCTTGCTGGCGGTGTAGTGAATCATGAACGGCTGGAACTTCACTCCGGCGGCTGAACTGATCAGGATGATCGACCCGCCGCGACCGCCGTCGATGATCTTTTGTGCGCCGGCCATGACGGTGTTCCACGTGCCGGTGACGTTGATGTCCATGACATCTCGGAAGTCCTCGGGCGTGATCTCGTTCCACGGGGCCGGTGCCGAGATGCCGGCGTTTGCCACGATGACGTCGAGTCGGCCCAGTGCGGCAACACCGTCGTCGACCGCGGTGCACAGCCCGTCGAGGTCGCGCGTGTCGATCGCGGAGGCGAGGATGCGCTGGCCGGTAGCTTCGACGAGCCGGACGGTCTCGTCCAGATCTTCCTGCGTCGCAGGCGGATACGGCGCGCAGTCCGGCAGTTTGTCCGCGATGTCGATGGCGATGATGTCGGCGCCCTCGCTGGCCATCCGGACGGCGTGCGCGCGACCTTGGCCGCGGGCCGCCCCGGTGATGAAAGCTACTCTGCCGGCGAGACGTCCGCTCATTTGCTCTCCTTTTGTGCCGCTTTGACGAGGTTGCCCCCGATGATGAGTCGCTGGATCTCACTGGTGCCCTCGTAAAGGCGCAGCAGGCGGACGTCGCGGTAGATGCGCTCGACGGGAACCTCACGCATGTATCCGCTGCCGCCGTGGATCTGCACCGCGAGATCGGCTACCTGACCGACCATTTCGGTGCAGAACAGCTTCGCCGCCGACGGTGCGATGCGGCGGTCTTCACCGCTGACCCACAGCTGAGCGGTATCGCGCACCAGCGCCCGCCCGGCGAGCACGCCGGTCTGCTGGTCGGCGATCATCGCCTGTACGAGCTGGAAGTTGCCGATCGGCGTGCCGCCCTGCGTGGCGGTGGCCGCGTATGCGACGGACTCGTCGAGTGCGCGTTGCGCGGTGCCGACGGCCAGCGCGGCGATGTGGACGCGGCCCCGCGCCAGCGAGGTCATCGCCGCCCGGTATCCGATGTCCTCGCTGCCGCCGACGAGTGCGCTTGCGGGCACGCGAACGTCGTCGAAGCTGACGTCGGAGGTCCATGCGCCCTCCTGGCCCATCTTGGCGTCCTTGGCACCAACCGCCACGCCGTCGGTGTCGGCGGGCACGAGAAAGACCGCGATGCCTGCGCCGGCGTCGTCCGCCGGACGGGTGCGTGCGAAGACGACGAACAGGTTGGCCGTCGGCGCATTGGTGATGAATCGCTTCTGGCCGTTGATGATCCAGTCTGAGCCATCGCGGATGGCCTTGGTCCGCAGCCCCGACGGGTTCGACCCGGCGCCCGGTTCGGTCAGCGCGAACGAGGCGACGACCTCGCCGGTCGCCATCGGTTCGAGCCAGCGCGACTTCTGCTCATCAGTGCCGAATCCCACGAGCACCTGTCCGGCGATGCCGTTGTTGGTGCCGAACATCGAGCGCAGCGCCAGCGACGTGTAGCCCAGCTCCATCGCGAGCTCGACGTCCTGCGCGAGATTCAGGCCGAGCCCGCCCCACTCCTGCGGGATCGCGTAGCCGAACAGACCCATCTTCTTGGCCTGCTCGCGCAGATCGTCGGGCACGCGGTCGTCGGCGAGGATCTCCTGCTCGCGGGGGACGACGGCGGTGCGGACGAAGTGACGTGTCTGCGCCAGGATCTCCTGGAAATCCTCGTCGCTGACCTCGGGTGTCGTCTCGGATGTCGTCATCGGGGGGACGTTCCTCTCCGGCGAGTGGGCCCATGGACCGGGAAATCATATATGAAATATGATGTGCGACCGACGGGCCCCCTACCGGGCTTCCGCTAGCCAAGAGGAGTGATCAGGTGTCGTTGTTGACCGGACAGACCGCCGTCATCACGGGTGGTGCGCAGGGTCTCGGGTATGCGATCGCGGAACAGTTCATCGCCGAGGGGGCGCGTGTGGTGCTCGGCGATCTGGACCTCGGTGCCACTGAGGCCGCGGCGAAACAACTGGGCGGCGATCAGGTCGCACTCGCCGTGCGCTGCGATGTGACCAAAGCCGATGAGGTCGACGGGCTGGTCGCCGCCGCCGTCGAACAGTTCGGCTCATTGGACATCATGGTCAACAACGCGGGCATCACGCGCGACGCGACGCTGCGCAAGATGACCGAGGATCAATTCGATCAGGTGATCTCGGTCCACCTCAAGGGCACGTGGAACGGGCTGAAGGCGGCGGCGGCGATCATGCGGGAGAACAAGCGCGGCGCGATCGTCAACATGTCGTCGATCTCCGGCAAGGTCGGGATGATCGGGCAGACGAACTACTCGGCTGCCAAGGCGGGCATCGTGGGCATGACGAAGGCGGCCTCCAAGGAGCTGGCGCACCTCGGCGTGCGGGTGAACGCGATCCAGCCGGGGCTGATCAGGTCCGCGATGACCGAGGCTATGCCGCAACGGATTTGGGACTCGAAGGTCGCCGAGGTGCCGATGGGCCGGGCGGGTGAACCGTCGGAGGTCGCCAAGGTGGCACTGTTCCTCGCCAGCGATTTGTCGTCCTACATGACGGGGACGGTGCTCGAGGTCACCGGGGGACGGCACCTGTGAGCACCCGCGAGGCCGTCATCTGTGAACCGGTGCGCACACCGATCGGGCGATACGGCGGCATGTTCAAATCGCTGACGGCGGTGGACCTCGGCGTGACAGCGCTCAAGGGCTTGCTGGAGCGCACCGGGGTCGCACCCGACGCGGTGCAGGATGTCATTCTGGGCCACTGCTATCCGAGCAGCGAGGCGCCGGCGATCGGACGTGTGGTGGCTTTGGACGCCGGCCTACCGGTGACGGTGCCCGGCATGCAGGTCGACCGCCGATGCGGCTCTGGTCTGCAGGCGGTGATTCAGGCGTGCCTGCAGGTCGCCAGCGGCGACAACGATCTCGTCGTCGCAGGCGGTGCCGAGAGCATGAGCAACGTCCCCTTCTACTCGACGGATATGCGTTGGGGTGGAGCGCGATCGGGTGTCCAGGTGCATGACGCGCTGGCGCGCGGACGCACCACCGCGGGTGGGCGGCACTACCCGGTGCCCGGGGGCATGCTGGAGACGGCCGAAAACCTGCGCAAGCAGTACGGAATCTCGCGGCTGGAGCAGGACGAGCTGGCGGTGACGTCGCACCAGCGGGCGGTCGCCGCGCAGAAGGACGGCATCCTCGCCGAGGAGATCATCCCCGTCGGGGTCCCTACCCGCCAGGGTGAGGAGATCATCGACACCGACGAACATCCGCGCGCCGACACGACCGTGGAGTCGTTGGCCAAGCTGAAACCCGTTCTGCTCAAGAGTGACCCAGATGCGACCGTCACGGCGGGCAACGCCAGCGGGCAGAACGATGCCGCGTCCATGTGCATCGTCACCACCCCGGACAGGGCCGAGCAGCTTGGCCTGACTCCGCTGGTACGGCTGGTGTCGTGGGGTTCTGCGGGAGTTGCGCCCAACATCATGGGCATCGGTCCCGTACCGGCGACCGAGGTGGCGCTCGCGAAGGCGGGACTGTCGCTGAGCGACATCGACCTGATCGAACTCAACGAGGCGTTCGCCGCGCAGGCGCTGGCGGTGATGAAGGAGTGGAAGTTCGGCGCGGCCGACCTCGACCGGACCAACGTGCACGGCTCCGGTATTTCGTTGGGACACCCGGTCGGGGCCACCGGCGGACGGATGCTCGCCACCCTGGCGCGGGAGCTTCAGCGTCGCGAGGCCCGCTATGGGCTGGAGACGATGTGCATCGGCGGCGGGCAGGGCCTGGCCGCCGTGTTCGAAAGGGTAGGGGCGTGACCAGGCTTGCGCAGACGCTCGGCCTGACCGAGTTGCAGACCGAAATCGTCGCCAACGTACGGCAATTCGTCGATAAGGAGATCATCCCTGCGGCACAGGAGCTCGAGCACGCCGACACGTATCCGCAGGCGATCGTCGACCAGATGAAGGAGATGGGCCTCTTCGGGCTCATGATTCCCGAGGAGTACGGCGGGCTCGGGGAATCGCTGCTCACCTATGCGCTGTGTGTCGAGGAACTCGCCCGCGGCTGGATGAGCATCTCCGGGGTGATCAACACCCATTTCATCGTCGCGTACATGATCCGCCAGCACGGGACCGATGCGCAGAAGCAGCACTATCTGCCGCGGATGGCGACCGGTGAGACGCGCGGCGCGTTCTCGATGTCCGAGCCCGAGCTCGGATCCGACGTCGCCGCGATCCGCACCAAGGCCAAGCGCAACGACGACGGCACCTACACGATCGACGGCCAGAAGATGTGGCTGACGAACGGTGGTAGCTCGACGCTGGTCGCCGCGTTGGTGCGTACCGACGAGGGCGCCGAGAAGGCGCACCGCAACCTGACCGCGTTTCTGATCGAAAAGCCAACGGGCTTCGGCGAAGTCGTACCCGGACTGACCATTCCCGGGAAGATCGACAAGCTCGGATACAAGGGTATCGACACGACGGAGCTGATCTTCGACGGGTACGTCGCTCAGGCGGGCGACATCCTCGGTGAAGCGCCCGGCCAGGGTTTCTTCCAGATGATGGACGGCATCGAGGTGGGACGCGTCAACGTGTCCGCCAGGGCCTGCGGCGTCGGGATCCGTGCGTTCGAGCTGGCCGTGAAGTACGCGCAGCAGCGGCAGACGTTCGGCAAGCCGATCGCGGAGCACCAGGCGATCGCGTTCCAGCTGGCTGAGATGGCGACCAAAGTCGAAGCGGCACATCTGATGATGGTCAACGCCGCCCGGCTGAAGGACTCCGGCGAGCGCAACGATGTCGCGGCGGGGATGGCGAAGTACCTTGCGAGCGAGTTCTGCGCCGAGGTCACCCAGCAGAGCTTCAGAATCCACGGTGGTTACGGCTACTCGAAGGAGTACGAGATCGAGCGGCTGATGCGCGACGCCCCCTTCCTGTTGATCGGTGAGGGGACGAGCGAGATCCAGAAGCAGATCATCAGCAAGCGACTGCTCGCCGACGACTATCGGATCTGACCGTGTCCGTTCCCGAGATTCCGCAGGCGCTGGCCAGGACGCAACTGGCCGAAGATGTCGCGCGCATCGTGCGCAAGCGCATCTTCGACGGCACTTATGCCGCAGGCACATACGTGCGGTTGGACCAATTGGCGGCAGATCTCGGTATCAGTGTGACACCCGTGCGCGAGGCGCTGTTCGAACTGAAAGCGGAGGGGCTGCTGGCGCAGCAGCCCCACCGCGGCTTCGTGGTGCTGCCCGTGACGGGTCGCGATCTGACCGATGTATCCGACGTGCAGGCCTACATCGGAGGTGAACTCGCCGCCCGTGCTGCGGCGAACATCACCGACGAGCAGCTGCATGAGCTGCAACGGATTCAGTCGCATCTCGAAGATGCCTATGCCGCCGACGACGACGAACTGGCGGTGAAGCTGAACCACGAGTTTCACCGCGCGATCAACGTCGCGTCGGACTCTCCGAAGCTCGCTCAGCTGATGTCGCAGATCACCCGCTACGCACCGGAGTCGGTGTTCCCGATCATCGCGGGCTGGCCGGAGAGGTCGAACAAGCACCATCGTCGAGTGCTTGACGCGCTGGAGAAGCGCGACGAAGACCTCGCTCGCACAGCGATGTCGGAGCACCTCGCCGAGGGAGCGCAGCCGCTGATCGAGCACCTCACGGCGCGGGGAGTGGTCACCTAAGTATCGGGAGGGGTCACCTAACTCTCGCGAGCAGACGCGAAACCCCCCATTTTCGACCCAGAAAAGGGGGGTTTCACGTCTGCTCGCGCAAGAGGTCGCGCAGTGCGCGGACGTCGACCTTGCCTGTCGCTTTACGCGGAATCGCGTCGTCGGAGTCGACGGTGAGCCACACCGTCGGGACCTTGAACGCGCTGAGCCGCTGACGCGCCGCGGCGCGCAGCTCGTCGACCGCCAACGCGGAGATCACGGCAGCGCCGACGGCTCCGGACACCTCGGTCACGAAGGCGCCGTCGACGCCGTCGATCGTGCGTAGCGCCGTTTCGACCTCACTCGGATACACCGTCGCGCCGCTGACCTTGAACATGTCGTCGGAGCGACCGTGATAGAACATGAAGCCGTCATCATCAAG
Source organism: Mycolicibacterium moriokaense (assembly GCF_010726085.1). Taxonomy (NCBI): domain Bacteria; kingdom Bacillati; phylum Actinomycetota; class Actinomycetes; order Mycobacteriales; family Mycobacteriaceae; genus Mycobacterium; species Mycolicibacterium moriokaense. The sequence continues at coordinate 4,545,511 of NZ_AP022560.1, read as the reverse complement.
GTGGCCGAGGTCGCCGGTGGGGTAGAAGCCGTCGGTGGTGAACACGTCTTCGCGGCTGCGGCGACAGATCCCCCGCATGACGTGGGGTCCGCGGATCTGGATCTCACCGATCGTGCCGGGTGCGACGGGGGTGCCGGTATCGGTGTCGACGATGCGAACCTCCATGCCGTCGAACGGTTTTCCGCAGCTGCCCCACGCCGACCGCGGCATGTCGGTGTCGGCTGGATAGCCGCAGTACGGGCCGAACGACTCGGTCATCCCGAACAGCCGTGCCCGTGCGCCGGGCTCGGATCGCTGCTCGGCGGGCAACAGCGCCTCGAGGCTGCCCGGTCGCAACGACGACAGATCGGCTGCCACGGAATCGGTTTGGCGTGCGAGCGCCTCCGCCTGGTCGGGCCACCCGCGGAACAGGGTGACGCGCTCACGCTCGAGCAGCCGCAGCGTCGTCTCCGGTCGAGGTATCTGCTCGGTCACCAATGTGGCTCCGGCCAGCAGCGCCGACAGCACACCGCTGCCGAATCCGCCCACCCAGAAGAACGGCATCGGTAGATACAACCTGGTGTCGGCGTCGATACAGCGCGCCGCCAGCCCCGACCGCACCGCGCCCAGCGCATTGCCATGCGAATGGATCACACCCTTCGGCGGACCGCTGCTGCCCGACGTGAACATGATCGCCAGCGTGTCGCTCGGGGTGACTGTTCCCATCATCGCGTCGACCACGTCACCACCCGTGCTCCGGGGCAGCGCTGCCGCGTCCCACACATCGCGCAGCGCAGGAAGGTTCGACCGTTCTGCCGCGACGTCGTCGAGGTAGCGGTGGCCGCGGAACTCCTGCACCGCGATCAGGTATTGGACGGAGGCGACGCGCAACTGGGCGACGAGTTCGGGTGCCTGCAGCAGCGTGCTCAACGGCACCAGCACGGCCCCGATACGGGTCAGCGCGATCGCTATCCGCACCCACTCCACACTGTTCGGCATGATCAGCCCGACGCGGGTGCTTTTCGTGACACCCGCGGCCACGAATGCCGCCGCAAGATCGCGGGTCGCCACGTCCAATTCGGCGTAGGTCATCCTGATGTCGGGGTCGATCACCATCGGCTTGTCGGCATTGTGCGCCGCGTGCTGCCGCACCAGTTCGTTGATCGTGTCAGGCATCGAACACCTTTGTCAGACGCGGGAAGTCGATCTTGCCGCTGGACATCAGGGGAACATCGGAACTGGCGATGGCGGCGAAGCGACGGGGAATCTTGTAGGCGGACAGCTCGGTCCTGAGTCGCTCCCGCAGGTCGGCCTCGTCGAAGGCGGCGCCGTCGTCGAGCACGACGACCGCGGCCACCACCTGCCCGCGCTCGGGGTCGGGCAGGCCGACGACGTGTGACACCAGGCCGGAGACCTTGGCGATAGCCTTCTCCACCTCCGCAGGCGCGACGTTCGCGCCGGCGGTCTTGATCATTGCGCCCTGACGACTGATGAAGTACACGAAGCCGTCGGCATCGGTGCGTACGAGATCGCCTGTGTGGAACCAGCCGTTGGCGTCGAAGCACTCCTCGCGGCTGCGCTTGTAGTAGCGCTGCATCAGGAACGGGCCTCGCAGACACAGTTCGCCGACCTGGCCGATCTCGGCGGTCTCACCGGTGTCGGGGTCGACGATCGCGGTCTCGAAACCCGGCGCCGGCTTGCCGAATGACCCGCGCCGATGTTCGGGTTGATCGGTCTCGTCATCGCTGATCGTGACGACGCTGCCGGCCTCCGTCATGCCGAGCATGCCGTGCCGCAGTTCGGGATCGGCGGGCCGGACCTCGGGCGCCATGATCGGGTACAGGTTGCCGCGGCGCATGGATGACAGATCGCGGTGCGCGAGGCTGGGATGACGGGCCAGATGCGCGATGCCCGCGACGAATCCGTTGGTCATGGTCGGCTTCTCGGCTTCGAGCAGGTCGAGCGTGTCGGCCGGATCGACGGCGTTCGAACACACCAGCGTTGCACCGGCGAGCAGGCAGGCCAGTATCGCGAACGCCACACCGCCCACCCAGAAGAAGGGGGAGTTGCAGAACAACTTGTCGTCTTGGGTCAGGCCGCGGATCTCGTTGAGTACGCGCTGGTGTTCGAGCAGCGACGCGTGCGTGTGCACGACGCCCTTGGGGGCGCTGGTCGACCCCGACGTGTAGATGATCGCCAACACGTCCGACGCATCGACATCGGCCTCCATCGCCTCGAGCAGGGCCTCGTCGACGATGTCCTCAGGCGTGGTTTCGACCAACACGTGCCGCAGCAGCGGAAGGGCCGACTTGTCGATGTCGGCCAGCCGCTGCCGGTAGTCGTGGCCCCGGTATGCCGCTGCGGCCAGCAGGATCTGGACGTCGGCGTGGGCGAGCTGCGTCGCCATCTCGGGTGCGGTGGCGAACGTCGACACCGGGACGACGACGGCGCCGATCCGCGCGGCGGCCAGCATCGCGACGATCCAGTCGGCGCCGTTCGGATACAGCACCCCGACGTGCGTGCCCTTGCCCGCACCGAGAGCGAGGAGTCCACGAGCCAGGCGCGCGGAGCGGCGGTCCGCCTCGGCGTAGCTGAGCCTGTCGCCGTCGCATATCAGCAGCGGATGGCCGCCGCGACGGCGTGCCTGACCACGCAGGACGTCGGCGACGGTGTCAGGCATGTTCGACGGAGGTGAAATGAGCGCGGACGGCGGTCAGATCGGCCTTTCCGGACGGTGTCCGCGGAATGGCGTCCACGACCGCGATGTCGGTGGGAATCTCGTATCCGGCCAAGCGCGTTCGGAGGTGGTCGAGCAGCGTGTCCGCCTCGACCGGCGCCCGTAGTTCGACCATGGCCACGGGTGTCTCGCCGAGCCGCGGGTCGGGCCGGCCCACGACTGCGGCGCCCCGCACCGCCGGGTGGCTCTCCAGCGCCGTGCGCACATCGTCGGGCATCACCTTGAAGCCGCCCCGGATGATCGCCTGATCGGCGCGGCCGAGGATCCAGAGGAATCCGTCCTCATCGATGCGCGCCATGTCGGTGGTGCGCAACCACTCCCCGCCGGGCCCGAGCTGGCCGGGCTTGACCTCGAGCAGTCCCGGCTGATTCACGCCGACAGGCGTGCCGTTGTCGTCGACGACGCGCAGCTGTGCGCCCAGCGTGGCCCTGCCAACGCTTCCCCGCTTGCTCTGCCAGTACTGCTGATAATCACGCAGCGTCCAGCCGGCGACGCCGCCACCGAACTCCGTTGCGGCATATGACGTGAGGACCGGTATGCCGAACTTCTCGGTGAACGCGTCGGCATCGTCAGCGGACAGGGGTGCCGTCCCCGAGGTCACCGCGCGGATGCTGTGCAGATCGTCGCGGGTCAGGTCGGAGTGCAGCACTGTCCGCAGCGCCGCGGGCACCAACGACACCGCCTGGGGACGGTGCCTGCGCACGGCATCGGCCCACCGATCAAGCTCAAATCGATCCAGTAGCGCGAATGATCGCGCTTCACAGACACATTGAAGGACACGGAACACGCCGCCGATGTGCACCAGGGGAGCGTTGACGATCGCGACCCCGCGCCGCGGTTCGGTAGGGGACGGGGCCCCGTCGAAGTCGGTGCCGATCACGCTGCGTGCCAGCATGTCGTAGGTGAGGTCAATTCTCTTGGGCGGGCCGGTCGTGCCGCTGGTCAGCATGCGCACCGCCACTCCGGGGCGCCCGGCGTCCGGGTCGTGCTCCGACGCCGCGCTGACGTCGGGCACGTCGGCCAGGGCGCCGATCGCCACGGTGGTCGTGTGCGGCGCAGGCGACACCAGCGTCGCCAGATCCTCGCCGGTGCCGATGACCACCGGCAGGCGCAGCGACTCGATGTCGGCCCTGATGCGATCGTCGCCGCGGGACGGGTTGATGACGACGACCGTGCCGCCACCCATCAGCACGCCGAGGAAGGTCGCGACGTGAGTCGGCGTGTTACGCAACAGGATCCCCACCTGGCGCCCTGTCACGTCGAGCGACTCGATGCGCCCCGCCAGTGCGGCGATCTCACCCCACGTCACCCACTGACCCTCGTATTCCACACCGGGCCCGTCGGGGCGTAGCTCGAGGACGGTACGGACACGGCGGCTGAGGGCATGTCCGGTCATCAACGCAGCCTCGGGGTCGGCCTGCCGCTGGGGGAGCGCTCGGCGAGTTCGGCCTGTCCGATCGGGTTTCCCAACCTTGTGTAGATCAGGTTCTGCTCCATCGCCGCCCGATAGGGTTTGTCCAGCGACTCCCAGATCGCCTTGACGGTGCCCTGTGTCGCCGACGGCGGTTTGGCCGCGATCGATGCTGCGATCTCGTGGGCACGCGCCCAGAGGCGTTCCGCGGGAACGACTTCGGTCACCAGGCCGATCTGTCGTGCGGTCTCGGCGCTGACACGTTCGTCGTTGCCCATCAACGCGATTCGTAGCGTCTCGCCCAAGCCCACCCGGCGCATCAGGCCGATCGGCTCCAGCGCGCAGACCAGACCGGCGCTGACGTGGGAGTCGAAGAACGTCGCGTCCTCGCTGCAGATGACGACGTCGGACTCGTTGACGAAATAGAAGGCGCCCGCGGTGCACATGCCCTGCACGGCGCACACAACGGGTTTCCACATCTTCTGCCACTTGGGGCTGAGGTATTCGCCGGGATCCTCGTGGTTCCAGACGTTCTCGGGTTGACCGTAGGGCGATTTGATATCGAGACCCGCGGAAAATGCCCGCTCGCCGGCGGCGCGCACCACCACGGCGTGGACCGAGTCGTCGAGTTTGACCGTCCGCCACGCTTTGGCCATCTCCTCGCACATCGTCCTGTTGAAGGAGTTGAGGGAATCCGGCCGGTTCAGCGTGATGGTGGCGACGTGGTCGGCCGCGTCCACGTCGAGCAGGATCGTCTCGAAGGCCGGCGCGGTCATCGGCACTGCCAGTTCGGGGCGCGCTTTTCCATGAACGCCTTCGGGCCCTCGTCGGCGTCCTCGGTGCGGACCACGCGTTCGCGGAAGGTCTCGGCCAGGATCTCGGCTTCGTGCAGCGGCAGGTCGAGCGTCTTGTGGATGGCCAGGCGAGTACCCCGAACCGCCAGCGGTGCATTGGAGTTCACGATGTCGGCGATCTCGTGGGCGCGTTCGAGGAGCTTGTCGTGCTCGACGACCTCGCTGATCATGCCGAGCTCGTAGGCCCGTTGCGCGCTCATCCGTTCGTGCTTACCCATCAGCGCCATCCGCAGCGCGATGTTGCGGGGGAGCACGCGGGCCAACCGCACCATCTCACGGCCCGCCACCAGGCCGATGCTCACGTGCGGGTCGAAGAACGTGGCCTTCTCCGACGCGATCGCGATATCGCCGGTGGTGATCCAGTCGAGTCCGGCGCCGCAGCACAACCCGTTGACCGCCGTCAGCACGGGCTTCGCCATGCGACGAAACGGCGGTGTGCCCTCCTGCGGCGCCTCCCACTGATCGTAGGTGGTCAGGTACGGCCGTTCATAGATAACCCTGCCGTCCTCGGGAATCTCGCCGACGTCGGCGCCGGTGCAGAACGCGCGACCGGTTCCAGTCACGATCAGGATCCAGACGTTGTCATCGTTCTCCGCCTCGTCGTACGCGGTGCGAAGTTCGGAGATCATCGCGGGGCTGAGCGCATTGAGTGCGTTGGGCCGGTTCAGCGTGATCGTGGCCTTGTGCCCGTCGACCTCGTAGGTGATGTCGTTGTATGACATGGTTTGGTCCTCTTCCGTCCGGGTCACCGGCCACCGAAATCCGGCGTGCGCTTCTCGCGGAACGCCGCGAGTCCTTCCTTGAAATCCTTCGTACGCGACGACAACTCCAGGTTGAACAGTTCCTGGTTCATCGACTGTGGCAGCGTCGCGTGTTGTCCGTAGTGAATGGCCTGCTTGGCGAGTCCGATGGCGACGGTGGGCCCGGAGGCCAGCCGCGCCACCAGTTCCGCGGCGACGTCGTCGAGTTCGTCGTCGCCCACACATCGGTGGATCAGGCCCCAGTCCGCGGCGTCTGGTCCGCTGACCTTCTCGCCGAGCAGCAGCATGCTCTTGGCCCGCGCCAGCCCGACCAGCCGGGGCAGCAGCCATGTCGAACCCGAGTCCGGGCTGAATCCCCGGTCGAGGAACGGTTCCCAGAACACCGAATCTGACGCTGCCACAGTGAAATCGGCGGCGAGCGCGAGGTTGCAGCCGAGTCCCGCGGCCCAGCCACGCACGCTGCACACGACAGGCAGCTGGATGGTGTGGACGAGTTCGATCACGCGGTGCGAGCCGTGCGGGACACGACGTACGAGATCACCGGTACGGGGACGCTCGGCGCTGGGGTTGCTCGACCAGTCGACGCCCGCACAGAAATCGCTTCCCGCACCGCGGATATGGACCGCTCGGAGTGAATCGTCACTGGCTGCCTCGGTCAGCGTGTCGACGAATGCCTTCACCATGGACGGGCTCAACGAGTTGCGCCGGGACGGCCGCTCGAACCTCACGTGCAAAACGCCATCCACGCGCGAGGTCGTCACCGCCCCATCGTCAGCCACCGTTGCCTCCGCACTTCCCTCGCTATACGGTTAGGGATACAGTATTGCTATCTTGTACAAGTTAGCAAGGAAAGCGCCTCGACGGAACCGCCACTGGGCGAAAGGGGACTCATGGCCGAGGGCACACCCCGATTCGGTGAGCAACCGCTGCCGCAGACAGTGGCCGCCGCCGGGGCGCTGCGGCGACTGACCGGGCTGCTGCTGTCGTTGGAGCACGAGCATCCGACCGTCGATGCCATCGTCGACCAGACCGCCGAATGGGAGCGGCAACTGGCGCCCGCTGCGCCGCCTGACCCCACGCCGCGTATAGGCCCGCAGAGCACCGATTCCCAGCGGGTGTATCTGGACCACGCCTTCAACGTCGGTGCCTACAATCCGTGCTTCCCCGAGTACACGTTCGACCACCTCGACTCCGACACCGCATCCGGCCGCGTCACGTTCCCCGTCGTCTACGAGGGCCCGCCGGGGTTGGTCAACGGTGGCTTCCTGGCGGTGTTCTTCGACTGCATCACCCAACATCAGAGCTGCGCATCGGGACGCACCGGCAAGACCCGCTCGCTGACGGTCACCTTCCGCCGGCCCACCCCGGTTCTGGTCGAGCTCGCATTCGACGTCGTTCGCGCCGAAGCCGACGGTCGGGTCACATCGACGGCACGTCTGCTGCTCGGCGACGAGGTGTTGTGCATCGGCGAATTCAGCACGGCCGCCTCGTCACCCGACAAACTGAGCGTCTTCGACTTCGGTCACCGGAGAGCGACCGGCTGATGACCAGCGTGCAGCGGATTCGTCAGCCACGCGTCGCCGAGATCGTGGCGTCGCGGCTGCGCGACCAGATCCTGTCCGGCCGCATCAAGGAAGGCGACGTGCTGCCGTCACAGGACGTCCTGCTCGCGGAGTTCGGCGTCAGCCCGCCGGCACTGCGCGAGGCCATCCACATCCTTGAGACCGACGGGTTGATTTCGGTGCGTCGCGGCAACATGGGCGGCGCGATCGTCCACCCGCCCTCGGCCGAGCGCACCGCACACATGATCAGCATGGTGTTGCAGACACGATCGGCCAAACCCGCCGACGTCAGCCTGGCGTTGATGCATCTGGAGCCGATCTGTGCAGGCATGTGCGCAGCCCGCGAGGATCGGATGACCGAGGTCGTCCCCTATCTCGAAGCGGAGATCAAAACGCAGACAGAGCAATTCGACAACCTGTCGAGATACGTGCCCAACGCCCGCCGGTTCCACGAGGCGATCGTGTCGCGATGCGGCAACGAACCGATGATTCTGCTGATCGGCTCGTTGGAGTTGATCTGGTCGGCACACGAGTCGTCGGTGTGGAGCGACGAAGGTGATCCGATGGAGCACAAGACCATGCGGGCCGCGCTGCGCGATCACCAACGGCTGCTGGACGCCATCCGCGACGGCAACGAGGCTCGTGCGGTCAAACTGGCGAAGGACCACCTGGCCGTCGCGCGGCGCAACACACTCGCCGTGGGAGCGGACAAAACCATTGAGGCCAAACTGATTTCGAATGTCGAGTGAAGGACTTGCGATGACCACCACCGATGACCGGGTGCTTTACGACATCGATCGTGACAAGCGCATCGCCACGATCACGCTGAACAACCCGAGCCAGCGCAACTCCTACGACGCGGCGATGCGCGAAACCGTCGGCCGCTACCTCGACCAGGTGGCCGAGGACGACGATCTCACCGTGGTACTGCTGCGCGGTGCCGAGGGCGTGTTCAGCACCGGTGCCGATATGAACAACGCGTACGGCTGGTACGGCGACAAGGATGCGCCCGAGGCCAAACGGCGGCCCAGTCAGCGTCGTCGCCTGACCGTCGACCGCAAGTCGTTCAGCTTCTACCACAATTTCATGGGCTTCCCGAAGGTCACGGTCGGCGAGATCAGCGGCTATGCGCTCGGTGGTGGCTTCGAGATGGCGTTGATGACCGACATATCCGTGATCGGCCGCAATACGAAGATCGGCATGCCCGCGACCCGGTTCCTCGGCCCCGCGCTGGGCAGTCTGCACATGTTCTTCCACCGGCTCGGTCCCGTGCTGGCGCGACGGCTGCTGCTGACCGGCGACATCATCGAAGCCGGGGACGTCGAACACCTCGGCGTGTTCACCGACACCTGCGACCCGGGATCGGTCACCGCGCGGGCGCGGTACTGGGCGGAGAAGGCCGCGAAGATGCCCGCCGACGGCGTCGTCATCGCCAAGGAGGCGTTCCGGCTCGTCGAGCAGAGCCAGGCGTATCAGGGCGAGGAAGTGGCCAGCTACCTGTTTCACGCGTACGGGACGAACCTGCAGTTCGCCCCGGGTGAATTCAACTTCGTCAAGACCCGCGCCCAGCACGGCACCAAGGAGGCGTTCCGGCTGCGTGACGAACACTTCTTCGTGCCCGAGCCGGAGTGAGTACGCTCACCCTTCTGGGAACGAAACATTCTCTGCTACTTTTGTAAAGTCAGCCAAGCCGAAACCCGAGGTCGAAACCATGTCAACACCCGTCATTGTCGGTGCAGCCAGGACGGCGATCGGCCGTTCCTTCAAGGGCACCTTGGTCAACACCCCGCCCGAAACACTGATCACCACTGTGCTTCCCGAGGTGGTCCGCCGGTCGGGTGTGGACCCCGCCGACATCGACGACATCATCTTCGCCGAATCACATTACGGCGGCGGCGATCTCGCGCGTTACGCCGCTGACGCCGCGGGGCTGCACCACGTTCCGGGGCAGTCGGTGAACAGACACTGCGCCGGCAGCCTGACCGCGATCGGCAACGCGGCCGCGCAGATCGGCTCGGGTATGGAGCGGGTCCTGATCGCGGGCGGCGTCCAATCGCTGTCGATGACGCCACTGACGAACTGGCGGATTCCCGGCCCTGAGCTGAAGTTCGAGGAGCGGTGGATGCCGCCCACGCACGTCGAGACCCCCGACGCGCCCTCCAAGGACATGTCGATCACGGTCGGCTGGAACACCGCGCAGGCGGTCGGCATCACCCGCGAGGAGATGGACGAGTGGGCGGCGCGGTCGCACCAGCGGGCCGTCGCCGCACAGGACGCAGGCAAGTTCCTCGACGAGATCATCCCGATGAAGATCCAGCAGTTCGACGGATCGGTCGTGGACTTCAGCGTCGATGAGCATCCGCGCCGCGACACCACCGTCGAGAAGCTGGCCGGACTGAAGGTCCTGCACCCCGAGATCGAGGGCTTCTCGATCACCGCGGGCAACAGCAGCGGCACCAACGACGCCGCGGCGGGCGTCGCGCTCGTCGAGCGGGCCTACGCCGAGGCCAACAACCTGTCAGTGATGGGCACGGTGAAGGCCTGGGCGGCAGCGGGTGTCCCGGCTCGCGACTGCGGTCTGGGCGCGGTGAAGGTGATCGGCAAGGTGCTCGACCGTGCCGGCCTGAAGCCGTCGGATGTCGCGCTGTGGGAGATCAACGAGGCGTTCGCGTCGGTGCCGATCGCGGCCTGCCGCGAGTACGGCCTGGACGAGGAGTTGGTCAACTTCTCCGGAAGCGGCTGCAGCCTCGGCCATCCCATCGCCGCGTCGGGCGCCCGTATGGTGACGACGCTGCTCTACGAGCTGCAGCGGCGCGGTGGCGGTATCGGCGTCGCCGCGATGTGCGCCGGCGGCGGCCAGGGCGGCGCGGTCGTCGTCGAGGTTTAACCACGATTTGTGTACATCGAGGAGCGGTGAGCGCTCCGAAACGCACACAAATCGCTGGAATTCAGCGCTTGCGCGTCGGCTTCTTGGCGCTCCTCGCGTCTTCGATCAGCCGCTCGGCGTGGTCGAGAATGCACTCGAGACCGAACTCGAAGTTCTTCTCGTCGGCCGCGCCCAGGTGATGGCCCTTCTCGGTGACCAGCGCGAGCAACGGCGTCGACTCGCTGTCGATCGCCATCGCCTCGTCGATATCGCTCGGCCCCTCGTTGGCCGCCCGGTTCTTCTCGCGAAGCCGCTCAAGCACCACCGAACCGCGGACGTGCACCGACACCGCGGAATACGTGTCGAACGCGTCCTCGGGCGACAGGCCCGCCTCCGTCAGGCTGGCGATCGCCTTCTCGACCTCCTGCACCCCGACCCGCGCCGCACGCGGGCTCAGCGCTGACCGAATGAGAATCAGATCGGACAGAATCGGGTTACCCAGGAACGTCTTTCGCATCGAGCGGGCGTGGTTGCGCAGCGTCTCGCGCCAGTCTTTCGCCTCGACGTAGGGCGTGGCGAACACGTACTGGCGCAGTGCCCGGTCGGTCATCGCATTGAGCAGGTCGTCCTTCTTGCGGAAGTACCAGTAGATGCTGGTCACGCCGACCCCGAGGTGCTTACCGAGCAGCGGCATGGACAGGTTGTCGATGCCCACCTCTTCGGCCAGGTCGAAGGCGCCCTTGATGATGTCGTCGGGATTGATGGACCCCCGTTCGCGCCGTGGGCGCTTCTCGGCGGTCGCCTGCCTAGCCACGGTTGGCACCTCCATCAAATCGACTGGTGGCTTGAATGTACCGGCAATTGCACGCTGATCTGCATCTTCGCAGGTGTGTCGCCATTCGACCGGTGCGGTGTCCACCGTTTCAGTTCTTTACTGTAAGACCTATAGTAAGTGTTTCTAGCGGGAGAAGCGAAGGAACGCGATCCTGATGGAGGGCGCACAGTGGATCTCGGATTGAAGGATGCGGCGGCCGTTGTCGTCGGGGGTGGCCGTGGCATGGGGCTGGCTTCTGCCCGCTGCCTCGCCGAGGACGGTGCGCGCGTGGCCGTCGTCGGCCGAACCGCGGACGTACTCGAGGCTGCCGCAACGGATTTGGCCGAGCGGGGCAGCCCTGACGCGCTCGGGCTCGTGGCCGACACCACGGACGCCGACCAGGTTCAGCGGGTGTTCGACGAATTGGGCGCGCGGTGGGGCGGTGAGCTCAACATCCTCATCAATGCGGTCGGGCCCGGGTCCGTCGGCGGCTTCGAGGATCTCACCGACGAGCAGTGGCGCGCCGCGTTCGACGACGGCGTGCTGGGCATGGTGCGCTGCGTGCGGTCCGCGTTGCCGCTGCTGCGAAAAGCCGAGTGGGCCCGCATCGTCAACTTCTCCGCTCACTCGACGCAACGTCAGAGTGCGATCCTGCCCGCCTACACCGCCGCCAAGGCGGCTCTGACGAGCATCTCGAAGAACCTGTCGCTGGTCCTCGCCAAGGACGAGATCATGGTCAACGTCGTCTCGCCGGGCAGCATCGCGTCGGAGGCGCTCATTGGGTGGGCGGCAACGGTCGGCGTGGACGGCAACGATCCCTACGCGTTGATGTCGGCCATCGACGAGCACTTCGGGCATCCCGCGCATCTCCCACGCGCGGGCCTGCCCGACGAAATGGGCCCCGTCGTAGCGTTTCTCGCGTCTCGGCGAAATTCGTACATGACCGGTGCCAACATCAATGTCGACGGCGGTAGCGACTTCACTTAGAGGAGGCGGCAGTGGCGACGGCCAAAGAGGCGCGCGAGTGGGCCCGGACCAACCTGCGCGGCATCGGCAACTCCCTGTACACGCCGTTCTGCGGCAACGACGGCGACGACATCGACTGGGACGCCTACCGAACGTTGGTGCGCTACTGCGTCGGCGAGCTGCATCACCCGATGCTCTGGTGCACCAGCGGTATCGCAGAGTTCTGGTCGTTGACCATGGATGAGCGTAAGCGGTTGCTGGAGGTCGCAATCGAGGAGGGCCGCGCCGCCGATCCCAACGTCGTGGTGCAGGCCTGCACCGCCGCCATGTCGGCGAAGGACTGTCTGGAACTGACGCTGCACGCCCAAGAGGCGGGAGCCGACATCGTCTACATCCAGACGCCGATGATGGAAGCTCATGGCGGAGAAGGCGTCCTGAAGTTCTTCAAGTACGTCGCCGAGCGCACCGATATCGCGCTGGGAATGTTCAACTCGCCGTCGTCGGGATACGTGTTGACGCCCGCGGAGAGCGCGCGGATCTACGAAGAGGTCCCGGCGGTGTGCGCCACGAAAGAGGGCGCGTTCCGGCCCATGGCCAGCCGCCTGCTGCACGACCTCGCACCCGATCTGACGATCTGGGAATGCGATACGACGGTCTACCGCGCCGGCTGGCTACGTGCGGGCATCGTCGGGCCCGCGCAACTCGGCACGTCGGGCTACCTGTACGAGACTCCGCAACACCCGGTGCTCTCCGAGTACTGGGAGCTCATCTGGAGCGACAAGCTGTCCGAGGCGATGGACTACGCCGAGAAGTCCGGCATGGACCAGTTCGGCGTCGACATACGCTCGTGGTTCACGTGCTATCCGGGCCGGGCCGACTATTTCACCCACTGGGGCGGCGCGTTCAAGTACGCGGCATCGGTGCTCGGACTGCCCATCGGGTCGTATCCCCATTCGCGGCCTCCGCAGGCCGAGCTGCCGCAGGAGGCGAAAGACACCATCGACGCAGCGTACCGGCGGTACGGACTGGTCGGCGCCTGAGCCGCCGGACGGTTGCGGAAGACGCTACCGATAGGTGTACAGTATGGACATACATCCAGTTCGAATGCCCCAGGAGGCTGACGGGTGAGCGTTGGAGACCGCGTCGACCCTGATGCCGACCCCGACGCCGCCGGGCCGATCGAACCGGTGCGCTACGACGTCCTCGACACCGGCGTCGCGGTTCTGACCCTCAACAGGCCCGACCGGATGAACGGCTGGGGCGGCGGCCTGGCCACCTCGTTCTATCTCTATCTCGACGCCGCCGAGTCCGATCCCGATGTCCGGGTCATCGTGGTGACCGGGAAGGGTCGCGCGTTCTGCGCAGGCGCTGACATGGGCGACCTCACGTCGATCAGCGCCGCCACCGTCGACGCCGCCGCGGACACCGACGTCGGCAAGCTCGTCGGTGCGCGTCATCCGCACTTCACCACCTCGATGCGCAAACCCGTCATCGCGGCGATCAACGGCGCGTGTGCCGGCATGGGCCTGACGATGGCGCTCATGTGCGACGTCCGGTTCGCCGCCGACGGGGCGAAGTTCACCACGTCGTTCGCCCGCCGTGGCCTGATTGCCGAGTACGGGATCTCCTGGATCCTGCCGCGCATCGTGGGTCAGGGGGTCGCGCTGGATCTGCTGCTGTCCGGGCGGGTCTTTCTGGCTGACGAGGCCTACCGCCTGGGTCTGGTCAAAGAGGTCGTCCCGCCGGACGAACTGATGGCGCGCGCGATCGGCTACGCCGAGGACATCGCCGCCAACTGTGCCCCCAGCTCGCTGGCGGTGATCAAACAACAGGTGTACGCAGACACCATGCGCGACGTGTTCGTCGCCAGCGACGACGCCGAGAAGCTGATGCACGAGTCCATGCAGCGGCCTGACTTCATCGAGGGCATCACCAGCTTCTTCGAAAAGCGCCCGCCGAACTTTCCGCCGATCCAAGAATCGGGCCAAGGACTTCCGAAAGGACAGGACTCATGACTTTGGACTACATGGCGATCGACGTCGACAACCACTACTACGAGACCATCGACTCGTGCACCCGTCACCTGCCCAAGGAATTCAAGCGCCGCGGTGTGCATATGCTCACAGAGGGCAAGCGCACGTACGCGGTGATCGGCGGTGTGGTCAACCATTTCATTCCCAATCCCACATTCGATCCGATCATCGAACCCGGCTGCCTGGACCTGCTTTTCCGCGGTGAGATCCCCGAGGGCGTCGACCCGGCGTCGCTGATGAAGGTCGACCGCCTCGCCGACCATCCCGAGTACCAGAATCGCGACGCCCGCCTGAAGTTCCTCGACAAGCAGAACCTCGAGACGGTGTTCATGCTGCCGACGTTCTTCTGTGGTGTGGAGGAAGCCCTCAAGCACGACATCGAGGCGACGATGGCGACCGTCCACGCGTTCAATCTGTGGCTTGACGAGGACTGGGGCTTCGACCGGCCCGACCACCGATTCCTGGCGGCGCCCGTCATCTCGCTGGCCGATCCGGACAGGGCCGTCGAAGAGGTCGAGTTCGTCCTGTCCCGCGGAGCCAAGAACGTGTGCGTGCGGCCCGCGCCCGTGCCGGGCCGGGTGAAGCCGCGCTCCCTGGGCGATCCGTCGCACGATCCGGTGTGGGCGCGGCTCGCCGAGGCCGGCGTCCCCGTGATCTTCCACCTCTCCGACAGCGGCTATCTGGCGATCGCGGCGCAGTGGGGCGGCAAGGCCACCTTCGAGGGCTTCGGCAAGAAGGATCCGCTGGACCAGGTGCTGCTCGACGACCGCGCGATCCACGACTCGATGGCCTCGATGATCGTGCACCAGGTCTTCACCCGGCATCCGAAGTTGAAGGTGGCCAGCATCGAAAACGGTTCGTACTTCGTCTACCGCCTGATCAAGCGGCTCAAGAAGGCCGCCAACACCGCGCCGTACCACTTCAAGGAGGACCCGGTCGAGCAGCTGCGCAACAACGTGTGGATCGCGCCGTACTACGAGGACGACGTCAAGCTGCTGGCCGAGACGATCGGTGTCGACAAGATCCTGTTCGGTTCGGACTGGCCGCACGGCGAGGGTCTTGCCGATCCGATGACCTTCACCGCCGACATCCCGCAATTCCCCGAGTTCAGCTACGAGGACACCCGGAAGGTCATGCGCGACAACGCACTCGAGTTGCTCGGTGCGAACGTGACGGCCTCCGCGTAGTCATGGGGGAATGGACCATCGGGGCGGTGCTCGACGCCATCGCCGACGCCGCACCCGACCGGTTGATGACCATCTGCGGCACGCGTCGCAGCACGTTCGGCGAGTCCGCCGAGCGTACCCGCTGCCTGGCGAATTTCCTTGCCGGACAGGGGCTGGGCGCACATCGCGAACGCGCTGAGCTCGAGAACTGGGAGTGCGGCCAGGACCGCGTCGCGCTGCTCATGCACAACGATCTGTATCCCGACATGGTGATCGGTTCGCTGAAGGCGCGGACCGTTCCGGTCAACGTCAACTACAACTACGCCCCGCGCGAGGTGGCCGAACTCCTGGAGTACCTGCGGCCGCGGGCGGTGATCTACCATCGCTCGTTCGGGCCGAAGTTCGCCGACGTGCTGCCGCCCGCCACCGCCGACGTGCTGATCGCGGTCGACGACGGTGGCTCCGAACCGCTGCTGCCGGGTGCCATCGGTTTGGAAGAGGCGCTGGCTCAAGGGGATACGGATCGCGACATCAGGCCATCGCCCGACGATGTGATGATGGTGTGCACCGGCGGGACCACCGGCCGCCCCAAGGGCGTCATGTGGCGCCAGAGCGACACCTACGTGGTATCGATGAACGGCGCCGACCACGAATCCGTCGACGAGATTCACGCCAAGCTCGGACTGGAGGGGCAACCGTGGTTCGCCGTGTCGCCGCTGATGCACGCCGCGGGCATGTGGACGGCGTTCGCGGGGCTTCTCAACGGGCTGCCGATCGTCCTCTACGACAAGACGCGCTTCGACCCGCGTGCGGTACTGGAGACCGCCGAGCGTGAGAAGGTCGGCATGATGACGATGGTCGGCGATGCCTATGCGGCACCGTTGGTCGACGAATTGCGCAGCGGCACTTACGACCTGTCCTCGATGTACGCCATCGGCACTGGCGGCGCGGCCACCAATCCGAAACACCAACAGGCGCTTCTCGAACTGCTGCCGCAGATCACGTTGATCAACGGCTACGGATCGTCGGAGACCGGCAACGTCGGCTTCGGCCGCAGCCAGCACGGGGAGCAGAAGGACACGTTCGTTCTTCGCGAAGGCGCGCTCGTCCTTTCGGAGGACTACACACGCTTCCTGGAGCCGGGGGAGCAGGAGGTCGGGTTCGTGGCGCGCGCCGGGCGCATCCCGCTCGGCTATTTCGACGACGAAGCCGCCACCCGCAAGACATTTCCCGTCGTCGACGGGAAACGCGTCGTGATCTCCGGGGACAGGGGTTCGCTCGCACCCGACGGCACGCTGAGGTTGTTCGGCCGGGACTCGCTTGTCGTCAACACCGGCGGCGAGAAGGTGTTCGTCGAAGAGGTCGAGGAAGTGTTGCGCGCGTACGCCGGTGTGGCCGACGCGCTGGTGGTCGGACGGCCGAGTGAGCGATGGGGGCAAGAGTTGGTCGCCCTGGTCGCCCTGCAACCGGGTGTCGACATCACTTCTGAACAGCTGCATGATCAGTGCACCTCGCAACTGGCTCGGTTCAAGGCGCCGAAGGAGTTCATCATCGTCGATCAGGTACGCCGGCTCGGGAACGGCAAACCGGACTACCGCTGGGCGAAAGCCACTGCGGCGCAAGAGGCATCCCTGACATGAGCCATAAAGCGATTGATTGTTTGGTCAACGTGCACTTCGGCGAGACCGAGAAACAGCCCGAGTTCATGCTCAAGGTGCGCGACGACTACTTCAAGGGCCCGCAGTCGCTCTACGACCAGGTCGAGTTGCCCCAGCTGCTCGAGGAGATGGAGGAGCGCGGCGTCGAGAAGGCCATCCTGATGGACAGCATCGCGAAACCATCGGTGACGGCCCGCAAGTTCGTCGACCAGCGACCCGACAAGTTCGCCCTCGCCATGGGCGGTGTCAACCTGCTGCGACCGATGCCCTCGCTGCGGGAGCTCACCGCGGTGGTGCGGGATCTGCCGGTGGCCTACACCGCAGTGGGACCGAGCTTTTGGGGCGACGGCCAGTACCCGCCGAGCGACGCCGTCTACTATCCGCTCTACACGAAATGCGCGGAGATCGGGCTGCCGTTGTGCATCAACACCGGCCTGCCGGGACCTCCCATCCCCGGCGAGGCGCAGAACCCGATCCACCTCGACCGGGTTTGTGTGCGATTCCCGGAGCTGAAGCTCTGCATGATCCACGGCGCCGACCCGTGGTGGGACGTCGCGATCCGGCTGATGATCAAGTACAAGAACCTGCGCCTGATGACATCGGCGTGGTCGCCCAAGCGGCTGCCTGAGAGCCTGCTGCATTACATGCGCACCCGCGGACCGGACAAGGTGATCTTCGCCTCCGACTGGCCGGTGCTGCGGATGCACCGCGTGGTGCCAGAGGCTTTGGCGCTGGATCTGCCTGCTGACGTGCTCGACAACTACCTCTACAACAATGCGAATGACTTCTTCTTCGGCCCTCGAGAGGAGCTGTGACGATGGACCGTTACGAACTGCGGAGGCTGGACTACAGCCTCTCCGAGGACCACGAGGCGGTGCAGTCCGCCTACCGGGAGTTCTTCAAGACGCACTGCCCGATCGAGACCGTGCGTGCTGCCGAGGAATCGGGCTTCGATAAGAGCCTGTGGGAACGCCTGTGCGCCATGGGCGCAACCAGCATGGCGCTGCCCGAGTCCAGCGGAGGTGACGGCGCCACCCTCGTCGATCTGACGTTGGTCGCCGAGGAACTGGGCCGAGCGCTCGGCCCGGTCCCGTGGATCGACCACGTGTGCGCGGCGCGGCTGCTGGGTCGCCTCTGCGCCGTCGAGCCGGACGTCGTCAACGGCAAGCAGCTGGTCGCGATCGATCCCCAACACGAGAGCGTATCCGGCGTCCGCCTGATCCCGACCGGCTCGATCGCCGACCACATCATCGTGCGCGACGGTCAAGACGTCGTTCGTCTGACATTCGGAACCAGGCCGGTCAAGGTCGACAACATCGGCAAGCTGCCGATGGCGTGGGTCGATCCGGCCGCGGCCGATGAACGCACGGTGCTGGGAAGCGGCCCGCAGGCGTTGACCGAATACCAACGGGCACTGGACGAATGGCGGGTGCTGACGGCCGCGGCCTTGGTCGGTCTCGTCGAGGAGACGATGACCATCGCCGCGGAGTTCTCCAAGACCCGTTACACCCTGGGCGTCCCGATCTCGACGTTGCAGGGCATCTCACATCCGCTGGCCAACATCGCCATCACCGTGCAGAGCGGACGGAACCTCGCGCGTCGGGCGGCGTGGTTCCTCGACAACGAACCCGACGAACGCCCGGAACTGGCGCCGTCGGCGTTCGTGTTCATGGCGGAAGAAGCGTCGAAGGCGGCGACGATGGCAGTGCACGTCCAGGGCGGACTGGGAGTGTCCGCGGAGGCCGCCGCCACCGCCTACCTCGTGCGCGCCCGTGGATGGGCGCTGGCCGGCGGTGATCCGGGAGTCACCGCCAAGTACATCGCTGAGATCGTCTCCGCTCGGGAAAGCAGGTAAGGGGCGCAATGGATTTCTCACGGGTCGAGCTGTCCGACGACGATCAGGCCTTCCTCGAGGAGGTGCGCACGTTCCTGCGCACCCACGTCACCGAGGAGGTCATCCGTCGGGACCGCGAGACGGGCGACAACTTCGACGAAGGTGTGCATTTGGCGCTCGGAGCGGCGGGCTACCTGAAAAAGGAGTGGAAGCCGGAGTCCGAGGGCGGCTTCAACCGCCTCCACAATCGCATCTGGCAGCTGGAGAAGCGACGGGCGCACGTTCCGTGGGTCACGTCGGGCACGACGGCGATGATCGCCCGCTCGGTCGAGAAGTTCGGCTCGCCCGAACTGAAAGCCGAAGTGATGCCTGGGGTTTACAGCGGCCATATCCGGCTCTGCCTGGGCTATACGGAACCGGAGGGCGGTTCCGACGTCGCCACGTGCAAGACCCGCGCGGTGCGCGACGGTGACGGCTGGGTTATCAACGGTTCGAAGATGTTCACCACCGGCGCGCACAACTGCCAGTACGTCTTCCTGATCACCAACACCGACCCCACCGCCCCGAAACACAAGAGCCTCACCATGTTTCTCGTCCCGCTCGACTCGCCGGGCATCGAGATCCAGGGCATCCGAACCGTCGACGGTGACCGCACCAACATCGTGTACTACAGCGACGTGCGCGTCGACGACAAGTACCGGCTGGGCGAGGTGAACGACGGCTGGACCGTGGTGCGCGAACCCCTCAACGTTGAGCACGGTGCGGTGGAAGCCGCGAAGGACGGTCTTCAGGACGTCTCGATCATGATGCACCAGGCCAGTTTCATGGCCGCCGCTGTGGACAAGGCGGCCGCCAAGGTCGCCGAGGTGCGTCCCGACGGTCGCCGCTTGATCGACGACGGCTCCGTCGCATACCGCCTCGGGCGAAGCGTCGCCCGGATGGAGGCGGCGTTCAGCGCGACGAGCATCTTCGGCCGCGTCGCGCTCGCCCAGACCATGCGCGACATCTCGCCGGACCTGATGGACATCCTGGGGACGGCCGCGTCACTGCCCATCGGCACCGACGGCGCCGCCGACGACGGTGCCGCCGAATATGTGTACCGGTTCGCGCCGTTGGTCGGCATCTACGGCGGCACCCTCGAGGTGTTCCGGAACATGATCGCGCAGTACGTACTTGGCCTGGGCAAGCCGGCGTACGCGCCTGTCGCCAAGAAGGCGTCGTAGTTGGGATCGCAGAAGCGGCGCACGTCGTTGGTGATGGGCGCCAGCGGGTTCGTCGGATCCCATGTGGTTCGAAAGCTCGTCGAACGCGGCGACGACGTCCGGGTGTATCTGCGCAAGTCCAGTCGGACGGTGGCGATCGACGACCTCGACGTCGAACGTCACTACGGCGACCTGTACGACGAAGCGGCACTGCGCGCGGCGATGTCCGGCTGCGACGTGGTGTTCTACTGCATCGTCGACACGCGCTTCTACCTACGTGATCCAGCGCCACTGTTCGAAACGAATGTCGAGAGCCTGCGGCGTGTGCTCGACGTCGCCGTCGATGCTGACCTCCATCGATTCGTGTTCTGCAGCACCATCGGGACGATCGCGCTTGGCGATGGACGTACACCGGTGACCGAGGACATGCCGTTCGACTGGGCGGGCAAGGGCGGACCGTACATCGAGTCACGCCGTGCGGCAGAGGATCTGGTGTTGCGGTATGCCCGCGAACGGGCGCTGCCTTCCGTCGCGATGTGCGTGTCCAACCCCTACGGTCCGCGCGACTGGCAACCGACCCAGGGCCTGATGGTGCAGTACGCGGCGCTGGGGAAGATGCCCGTCTACATCAAGGGGGTGTTCACCGAGGTGGTCGGCGTCGAGGATGTGGCCGACGCGTTTCTGCTGGCCGGTGAACGCGGGCGCATCGGGGAGCGCTACATCATCTCCGAGACCTACATGTCGATGCGGGAGATGCTGGAGACGGCGGCAACCGCAGTCGGGGCCAAGCCGCCGCGGTTCGGTGTGCCGCTCGCTGCCGCGTATGCCTTCGGCGGAGTGTTGTCGGTGGCGAGCCGACTGCTGCGACGCGACCTGCCGATGAACGTGACCGGGGTGCGGCTGCTGCACATCATGTCGGAGGCCGACAACGGAAAAGCCAGGCGCGAACTCGGATGGCGGCCCCGTCCGGCCGCCGAGTCGATACGCAAGGCCGCCCAGTTCTATGTCGAACAGACCGACGGTCAGGTCTCGGCCCGAATCCTGCGCTGATGCCGACTGCTAGGAGCGGATGAACTCCAGCAGGTCGGCCTGGGTCGCCGGCGAGCAGACGTGAAAACCCCTCAAATGAGCCGATTTTGGGGGAGTCCGCGTCTGCTCGGCAATCTGCTAGGTCGTGAGGATCGTCGCCGCCGCGGTGCCGGGGGCACCGTAGAGCTGGGCGAAGCCGACCTTCGGCTCACCGGGTACCTGCCGGTCGCCCGCCTCGCCACGCAATTGGCGGACCAACTCGTGAATCTGACGCAGACCCGACGCACCGATGGGTTCGCCGTTTGCGATCAGCCCGCCGTCGGTGTTGATGGGCAACGCGCCATGGATCTCGGTGGCGCCGTCGGCCAGCAGCTTCTCCTGGTCGCCGTCCGCGCAGAAGCCGCATTCGGCCATGTGGATGATCTCCGCTCCGGCGTCGGTGTCCTGCAGCTGGATCACGTCGACGTCTTCCGGTGCCACACCGGCCTTTTCGAATGCTGACCTGGCGGCGAAGACGGTCGGGGCCGGCACCTCGTCGACGGGCGCGAAGGTCGTGTTGACCTCGTAGGCCCCATAGGTGCGGGTGCGGACCTCGACGGCGCGCAGGTATACGGGCTTACCGGTGTACCGGTGCGCGATGTCGGCGCGACACATGACCACGGCCGCCGCGCCCTCGTCGGGTGCACAGAACATGTACTGGGTCAGGGGGTAGTTGAGGATCGGCGAGTTGAGGATGTCTTCCTCGGGGATGGGCTTGCGGCGGAACGCATTCGGGTTCAGCGCGCCGTTGCGGAAGTTCTTAGCGGCGACCTTGGCCAGTGTCTCCTGCGAGATGCCGTGGTCGTGCAGGTATTTGTTCGCCTTCATTCCGAAGAACTGCGTGGTGAGGTACTGGCCGTTCTCGGCGTACCACCTCGGCATGCCGACCAGCGCCGGGTCTTCGGTGAAAGCGCCGCGTGGGTGCTTGTCCAATCCGACCGCGATGCCGATGTCGTAGTCGCCGAGCCGGATGCCGTCGGCACAGGCCTTGGTGGCACTCGCCGCGGTGGCGCATGCGTTGAACACATTGGTGAACGGGATACCCGACAGCCCGACCATGCCGACGATCGCGTCGGGATTGGCGACCGTCCAGCTGCCTCCGGTGGCCGCCTGGATGTCCTTCCACTCCACCCCGGCGTCGGCGACTGCGGCGAAGATGGCGTCGACGCCCATCTCCATCGCCGACTTGCCCTCGAAGCGACCGAACGGGTGCAGCCCGACACCGATGATGGCGACGTCGTTGGTCATGTGCGAGGCCTTTCCTCCCTAGTCGGGCCATCAGGCTATCCCAACTGTAATGATTACAGTATCGTAGTCGACGTGGCCCCGGTGATTGAACACAAGCCCACGTTCTGCCGGATATGTGAGCCGCTCTGCGGCATGATCGCGACCGTCGAGGACGGCCGTCTCGTCGCGTTGCGCCCCGACAAGGAACATCCGCTGTCGGCGGGGTTCGCGTGCCAGAAGGGCATCGCCTTCACCGAGGTCCAGAACGACCCGGATCGTGTGACGACGCCGCTGCGCCGTGGACCGAACGGCTTCGAACCGGTCACGTGGGACGACGCGATGTCCGATATCGCGGCGCGGTTGTCGGCAGTGCTGCGCCGGCATGGTTCCGGTGGTGTCGGCTGGTATATGGGTAACCCGGGTGCGTTCAGTTACGCCCACACCTTTGCGGCGCTGTTGTTCATCAAGGGCCTTGGCCCCCATGGGCACTACTTCACCGCGTCGTCGCAGGACACGAACAGCCGGCTGATCGCCAGCCAGCTGCTGTACGGCGTGCCGATGTCGGTGCCGATCCCCGACCTCACGCGGACCGAACTGTTGGTGCTGATGGGCGCCAACCCCGTCGTCTCGCACGGCAGCTTCCTGACGGCGCCCCGGATCAAGGACCGCATGCACGACATCGTCAAGCGGGGAGGGCGTGTGGTGGTTGTCGATCCCCGCCGAACCGAAACCGCCGTTGCATTCGAGTGGCTCGGTATCGTGCCCGACTCCGATTCTTTTCTGCTGCTGTCGCTGCTGCAGGTCATGTTCGCCGAGCAGCTCGTCGACATCGCCAGGGTGAGTGGGGACGCGGACGGTGTGGAGTGGCTGCGCTCGCTGAGTGAACCGTTCACACCGGAGGCGACGGCCTCGCACACGGGCATCGACCCCGCGAGCGTCAGGGCGCTGGCGCGTGACCTCGTCCGCACGCCGCGCGCGGCCATCTACGGAAGACTCGGTACCTGCGTGGGTCGGTACGGCACGCTGACGACGTACCTGATCGACGCCGTCAACCTTGTCGCGCGAAACCTCGACGTGCCGGGCGGTTCGGTGTTCAGCACGATGCAGACCGTCGGCCAGAAATGGCAGAACACCATGATGGGCGTCGTGATGCGGCGCTCACGCCGGCGCAGGCGCTCGCGTATCAACGGTATTCCCAGTGCAATCGGTTCCGAGCCGGCCGCACTGATGGCCAAGGAGATCACGACACCCGGCGACCGTCAGATCAAGGCGATGTTCGTGTCGGCGGGCAACCCGGTGCTCTCGGTGCCCAACGGCGACGAACTCGAGGCCGCCTTCGAGACCCTGGAACTGTCGGTGGCGCTCGATTTCTACGTCACGGAAACCACCGCGCGGTGTGACTACATCCTGCCCGTCACCACGATGTACGAGCGCGACGACTTCCCCTACACGTTCCAGGGTTTTCAGGCCACGCCATTTCGTCAAGCCACCGAGGCCGTCGTCGCCCCGGCAGGGGAGGCGCGCACGGAATGGGACATCGTCGCAGACCTCGCATCTCGACTTGGACGGCGGGTCCCGATGTTCGCGGCCTTCGCCGCCGCACGAAAGGCGTTGAGCGCCTTCGGAGCTACGCTGACACCGCGCATCATGATGGATGGGCTCGTCCGGATGTCGCAGGGTGGCGACCTTTTCGGACTGCGCCGCGGAGGACTGTCGCTGCGTCGTCTGACCGAACAGCATCCGCACGGGGTGGTGGTGGCGCCGCATATCCGTACCGGCGTGCTGCGTGACGCGGTGGGCTATCTGTCGCGTCGCGTCCAGCTGGTGCATTCGGAGATCGCCGACGAGGTCGCCAAGCTGACCCGCAACGACTATCCGGAGGGCTACCCGCTGAAGATGATCGGGATGCGAGAGCCACGCTCGGAGAACTCATGGATGCACAACTCGCCGTTGCTGATGCGCGGCGAGCGTCGTCACTACGCGCTCATGCACGTCGACGATGCGGCGGAGCTGCAGATCGCTGACGGCGACATCGTGCAGATCAGTTCGCCGTACGGCCAGATCACTGTGCCGGTCACCTCGACGAAGGACCTCGTCGCCGGCGTCGTCGCCATTCCACACGGTTGGGGCCACAAGGGCACCGGCGGATGGCAGTTGGCCAACCGCGCCGGCGGGGCGAACGTCAATCGGCTGACGTCCAGCGAGCCCGACGACGTCGAGTCGGTGTCTGGAATGGCGTGGCTGACAGGGGTACCTGTGCGCGTCGAGCGGATTGACTCTGCGTCTACGGCGCAAGAAGTCGAGCAACCGACGCCCTGAGCGCAGAGTCAACGTGGGCGGGTCAGCGGGCTAATCCGAAGTCTGCGCGTCGCGCCGCGGGTACCAGGTCGAGATACTCGCGGTGACGGGCGATGAAGCGCTGCACGAACGGGCAGTAGGGCTGTACCGCCAAGCCCTCAGCGCGGGCGATGTCGAGCGCGCCCTTGATCAGCCGAGTCCCGAGACCTTCGCCTTTGCGCGCCGGGTCGATCTCGGTGTGCAGCAATGAGATGACGCCGGGCCGGCGGCGGTACTCGACGTAACCCAGAACCGTTTCGCCGGCGGCGATTTCAATACGTCTGCGGTCGGTGGCGTCGGAGACTGTCGGGTTCATGTCAGGACCCCGCGAGGTAACGATGCACGTGCGCGATCGCCACCCCGCCCTCACCGACGGATGCCGCCACGCGCTTCACCGATCCGGAGCGGACGTCGCCGATGGCGAAAATGCCGGGCGCGCTCGTCTCGAGAGGGAAGGGTTCGCGTTCGGTACTCCACAGTCCTGAGTTCATCGCATCGGTTCCCGTCAAGACGAATCCGTGGCTGTCGCGCGAGATCTCCGGAGGCAACCATCCGGTCGCCGCTTCGGCGCCGATCAGGACGAAGAGCACCTTCGCCTCCCGTCGTGATGTCATGCCGGTCTTGCGATCGATCACGTCGATCGAGTCGAGTTGGTCGTCGCCGTACGCCGTGACGACCTCCGACTGAGTTTCCACCCGGATGTTCGCCTTGGCTCCGATCTGCTCAATGAGATAGTGCGACATGCTTTCTGAAAGCGATTCGCCGCGAACGATCAGCGTCACGGAGCGGGCGTGGTTGGAGAAGAAGATCGCGGCCTGCCCGGCGGAGTTGCCTGCGCCGATCAGATAGAGGTCGTTGCCCTGCGCAAGACCTGCATCGCTGGGCGCCGCACCGTAGTACACGCCGGATCCGATGAATCGATCGATGGAATCGAGTCCGAGGCGCCGCCACTCCACCCCGGTCGCGAGAACGATCGCCCTGGTCCGCAGCATGTCGCCGCCGTCGAGCCCGATGGTCATCTCAGCGGGATCGATGTCTTCGACCCTACGGGTCACGACGATCTCAGCGCCGAGTCGCTTGGCCTGTTGAAGTGCCCGCCTGGCGAGCTCGTCGCCGGAAACCCCGTACGGGAACCCCGTGTAGTTCTCGATCCGCGTCGAGGTGCCCGCCTGACCACCCGGGGCGAACGACTCGATCAGCGCGGTCTTCAGACCCTCGGATGCGGCGTTGACCGCTGCCGTCAATCCTGCCGGACCGCCTCCGACGATCACCACGTCGTAATGCGACAAGGCCGGTTTGACAGTCAGGCCCGAGAGCGTGGCGACGGCACGCATCGTTGGGGCAGTGAGCTGAGTGCCGTCGCGGAGCACTACCACCGGATAGGGCGCCGCGACGGTCGATTGACCGCCGGTGCGCGCGATGGCGCGCGAATCGTCCTGGTCGAGGCGTTCGTACGGAATCTGGTTGCGGTAGAGGAAGCTGTCGCAGCTATGCACCTTCGGGTCGAGGCGGGGACCGATGACGGATATCGCGGCGTCGTTTGGCTGCGCCGTGGCGCTGCTGAGCATTTGGATGCGCTCCAGCGCGGCCGCCCCGACTGCTTCGGAGATTTCCGGCGCCATCGCCGACAGCGTGTGGTAGACCTCGACGGTCACCTTCAGCACACGTGACGGCGCGATGGCCCGCATGCTCGCGGGCAAGGGCGTGCCGAGCGTCATCGGGATCTCGCCTCCGAGTTCGCCGGGTAGCCGGACGCCGATCACCTGCTCGACACCGTTGACCTGCTTCGTCAGCTCCGTCTTGCCCTCGACCACAACGGCCAGGGCACGGATGTCACCCTCGTGCGCGACGTACTCGCCTGCCGCTAGATGTATGTCCTCAACTTCGCCGACAAGGTACTCCAGCGCCTTCTCCTCGAGATTCGAGAAGAGCGGAAGCGCGGCCAGCTCGTCGATGGTGAACATGATTGCCTCCCAGATGTTTCTGTCCGCTTGTCCGCGGGCGGAGAATTCTCATGGGGACACAGTGCGCCGACGAACCAGCGTGACACGTGGGGCATCTGCCTCAACATTCAACGAGGGCTAGGCGATGGCGCCGGCGTTCTTGAGCTCCTCGATGCGATCCCAGTCCATTCCGAGTTCCATGAGCACGATCTCGGTGTGCTCGGACGCCTGCGGGGCACGCGTCGTCTCGAGCGGTTCGTGGTTGAACTGGACGGGGCCGCGCACGACCTTGAACGGGGCTCCGCCGTCGGCGGCCTCCACCTCGACGATCATGTCGTTGGCGATCGCCTGCTCGTCGGACGCGAGATCGACGAGGCTCTGGAACGGCGCCCACTGACCTTTCATGGTCTTCAGCCGCTTGCGCCAGTAGTCGAAGGGCTTGCTCCGGATGGATTCAGCGATCAGTTCCGCTGCCGCTGCGGCGTTTTCGATTAGCGGCATGACGTCGTTGAACCGAGGGTCGTCGGCCAGCTCGGGCAGGTCGAGATGTTCGAACGCATCACGGATATACCCCGTGGGGCTGACTATGCACAGGTTGATGGTGCCCCCGTCGGAGGTGAGGTAGTTGCCGAGGAACGGGTTCACGGTCGGGCCGATCGTGTCGGGCATCTGCGAGCGCATGGTCTCGCCGGTCTCCATGCCCTGCGTGACGCTGGCGCCCGCCGCCCACCATGCGGTGCTCAGCAGCGAGACGTCGAGTTCGACTGCCTCGCCGGTGCGTTCGCGATGAAACAGCGCCGCCGAGATGCCGCCCGCGATGTTCATCCCGCCGATGGAGTCGCCGAACGCCGGGATGCCCTGCGACAACGCGCCGCCGAGCTCTTCGGGGGTCAGCGCATGGCCCACACCGCTGCGCGTCCAGAACGCGGTGCCGTCGAATCCGCCGGTGTCGCGTTCGGCGCCCTTGTCCCCGTAGGCGCTGCCACGCGCGTAGACGATGTTCGGGTTGACCGCACGGATGTGTTCGACGTCGAACTTGTTCTTCTGCCGCTGCGCGGGCATGTAGTTGGTGAGGAACACATCGGCGGTCTTGGCGATCTCGTAGAGCACTTCCTGACCGCCGGGGGTGGACACGTCGATACCGACGCTGCGCTTACCCCGATTGGGGTGCTCGATCAGCGGGTGCCGGTTCGGATCCAGCTGGAAACCGCCCATGTTGACGAAGCCGCGCTGCGTGTCACCGCGCACCGGGTGCTCGACCTTGATGACGTCCGCGCCCCAATCGGCGAGGATCGCCCCCGCGGCCGGAACGAACGTGAACTGCGCAACCTCGAGGACGCGAACGCCGTCCATCACCTTGATCAAGTCGACTCTCTCCAGCCCGTCTCGTCGTTGTAATCGCCTACTGTAATCGTTACAGTTGAGCGTCCAGCATTGTTTGTTCTGAATTGTACGAGGTAACTGGTGAGCCTCACCGAGGACCAAGTAGACCGGACCGAAACCAGCGTCGACGTGGGCGTGCGGGCGGCGGCACGCGCCGAGTCGCGCATGCTGATCGACGGCGAGCTCGTTGCAGCGTCCTCCGGGGCCACCTTCGACAACTTCAGCCCGGCGACGGGGTTGCTGCTGGGTGCGACGGCCGCCGCAGGCGCTGACGACATAAGTCTTGCCATCGCGGCGGCCCGCCGCGCGTTCGACGAAACCGACTGGTCGACCAACCGCGCGTTGCGTAAGCGGTGCCTGACTCAATTGCAGGTGGCCATCGAGTCCGAGAAGCAAGACCTGCGCGAGGAACTGATCGCCGAGGCGGGCGCTCCGGCGATGACGACGCAGACCGCACAACTGGAATGGCCGGTCGCCGAATCGCTGCGCTATCCCGCCGGCTTGATCGACGACTTCGAGTGGGAGCGCACGCTCGATGGCGGCGGGTTGTTCGGCGAACGCAACGTGCGCACCGTGGTCAAGGAACCAGTCGGCGTCGTCGCGGCGATCACCCCGTCCAACTTCCCGATCGAAGTCATCCTCAACAAGCTGGGGCCTGCCCTGGCGGCGGGCAATACCGTTGTCCTCAAACCGGATCCGAACACGCCGTGGAACGCGACGCGGCTCGGCAGGCTCGTCGCCGAGCGCACCGACATTCCGGCGGGCGTGCTGAACGTGGTGACGACCCCGTCCAACGACGTCGCCGGACTCGTCGGCACCGATCCGCGTGTCGACATGATTTCGTTCACCGGCTCGACGGCCGTCGGCAAGCTGTTGATGCGGCAGGGCGCCGACACCATGAAGCGGATGTTCCTCGAACTCGGCGGCAAATCCGTGGCCATCGTGCTCGACGATGCCAACCCCGCTGCGGTCCTGGGCGCCGCGATCGGAGTGTGCGTGCACGCCGGTCAGGCGTGCGCGGCCACCACCCGGATGCTCGTGCATCGGTCGCTGTACGACGAGGCCGTCGCCACCGTCACCGCCGCATACCAGAATGTGCCGGTCGGAGATCCGGTGCTGCCGGAAACCCTTGTCGGGCCGGTGATCAGCGCCGCGCAGAAGGACCGCGTGCTCATGGCTGTGGAGCGGGCGCGCGCAGAAGGGGCCGAGATCACCACGGGCGGAGGCACCGTCGACAACCTGCCCGAACACCTTGCCGGCGGGCACTACGTGGAGCCGACGGTGATCGTCGGGGTCGACAACAGCGCGGCGATCGCCCAGGAGGAAGTCTTCGGCCCGGTGCTGATCGTGATGCCGTTCGACGACGACGATCACGCGGTGCGCATCGCGAACGACAGCGCGTACGGCCTTGCGGGAGCTGTGATCTCGCGATCGATGGAGCGCGGTATGGACATCGCCCGCCGCATCCGCACCGGATCCTTCGGCGTCAACGGCGGGATGTTCTACGGCGCGGATGCGCCGTTCGGCGGGTACAAGAACAGCGGCGTGGGGCGTCAATGTGGCATCGAGGGTTTTCAGCAGTACCTCGAGACGAAGACGATCGCTTGCCGGGTGCCTCGCCAGAGATGATCACGACGCGTCGATGAGCGTCTGCGCGTGGTCGAGAATGCTTTCGAGGATGTAGTCGTAGTCGATGTTGTCGGCAAAACCGATGTAGCGCTTACCGTTCGAGCGCTGCGCGGGAAATCCCTCGGTCTTGGCCTGAATGCGCTCCAGCACGGCGGAACCGCGGGTGTGTACCGAGATCGCTCCGTAGGTGGCGGCGGCCGGTTCGGCGTCTAGACCGGCCTCGATGAGCGCCGTAATGGGTTGTTCGATCTTGTGGAGTGCCCCGCGTACCGCGCGCCCGCTGAACTGGCCGCGGATGAGCACGAGATCGCAGAGGGTCGGATTGTCCCGGAAGTGTGCGCGCATGGTCCGTGCGTGGTCACGAAGCGACGTACGCCAGTTGGTCGCGTCGATGGTCGGCACCGTGAACTCGAACTGCTCCAGCGCTCGATCGGCCATTGCGTCGAGCAGGTCGTCCTTGCGCCGGAAGTACCAGTAGATGCTCGTGACTCCGATGTCGAGATGTTTCGCGAGCACCGGCATGCTCAGGTTGTCGATCGATACCTGATCAGCGACCTCGAAAGCGCCGGAGATGATTTCGTCGACACTGATCGATCCGCGGTCCCGTCGCTTGCGGACCTCGGCCTTCGTGTTGGCGGCCACAACTCAACCGGCGGGGGCGAACGTGACGGGAATGGCGGTGGGGGAGCGGAAGGGTTGCCCGTGGATGTGCGGGTTGTCGTCGGTGACGAGTTCGATATCGGTCAGCCGGTCCAACAGGCACTCGAGCGCGACGCGTGTCTCCATGCGAGCGAGGTGCAGCCCCATACAGGTGTGCTCACCCGCGGCAAAGGAGATGTGCGGCAGGCGTTTCCGGTGGATGTCGAACTCCTCGGAGCGTTCCCACCGACGTTCGTCACGGTTGGCCGATCCGATGCACACGTCGATGACCGCACCCTGCGGAATGGTGACGCCCTCGACTTCGGTCTCCTCGGTGGCGTAGCGCTGCACCGTCGTCAGTGGTGTCTCGTACCGCAGTCCTTCCTCGATCGCGGGTGCGATGAGGCTGCGGTCGGCCTGCACCGCCCGGAACTGCTCGGGATGGGTGAGCAGCAGGAAGATCAGGTTTCCCGATGAACGGAAGGTGGTTTCCAGCCCGGCGGGCAGCAAGAGACGCAGGAAAGAGTAGATGGCTTCGTCGGAGAGCTTCTCGCCGTCGATCTCGGCGGTCACCAGATCGCCGATGATGTCCTCGGTCGGCTTGCTGCGGCGCAGCTCGATCTGTTGCAGGAAATAGTCTTTCAGCGCCGCGGACGCCTCGAAGGCGCGCTTCCATTTGACGTGGTAGCTGATCAACTCGACCGCACGCTTGCGGAACCACGGCAGGTCTTCCTCGGGCAGACCCAACAGCTTCGAGATGACCCGGGTTGGGAACTCGAGGGTGAACTGCTTGACCAGATCGGCGTGGCCGGCATCGATGAACTCGTCGATCAGCCCGTTGACGACCGGGCGGACGATCTCGGGTTCCCATCGCGCCAGCGACCGGGACTTGAACGCCGCGGACACCAGATTGCGGTGCTCCCAGTGCTTCTTGCCTTCCATGGCGAGGATCGTCGGGCCGATGAACAAGCCGATGGTGCTGTCGTAGATGTGGGAGTTGAAGGCCTTGCTGTCACGGAACACCCTGTTGACCGCATCCCAGGAGACCGCGGCGTAGAGGTTTTCGGGAAGCATGGACTCCGGCGTCTTGGACCAGTCCATGACGCTGCCCTTGAAGACACCGAACTCGTGCCGTCTCCTGGCGAACAGGGGATAGGGGTCGCGAAGGAGGTCGGCCGACTCTTCGACCGTCACGTTGTGCACTGAGCTCTCCACGACTGCTCCAGCATCTCCGGGTCCGGCTCGGTCCTGCGAACGGTACTGTAAATATTACAGTAGACTATACCAGCTGGATAGGTGCCCAGCGGTCATCGAGGTAAGGAAGCCGGCGCCGACGTGAATGTCCTGGCCGGTGATCCAGCGTGCCTCCGGCGAACCGACGAACGCGATGACAGGAACGATGTCGTCGACGGTCGCGTGCCTGCCCCGGTGGACCGCACATGTCGAGAACCTCCTTGCCCATTGTCGCTTCGAAGTCGGCGAGGATCGGTGTTTCGACGGGTCCCGGGCTGACGGTGTTGACCCGCACCCCGATCTCGGCCCACGCGGGGCCGGCGAGCCGTTTCGTGTCTAGGATCGCCGCCTGCTTCGAGGTGCCGTATACGGAATTACCTTGCTGCGCAGACTGATCCGTCGTTCTAAGCGTCTCCGCTGATCGCCTGCTCACGCGCCCATCGGTAGTCGGCCTTGCCCGCCGGGCTGCGCTCGATGACGGGGCGGAAGACCACCGCCTTGGGCAGCTTGTACCGCGCGATGGACGTCGACGCATGGTCGATCAGCTCCTGAGGGTCCGCGCTGGCGCCTTCCACGAGGGCCACGATGGCGACGACTTCCTGCCCCCACCGCTCGCTCGGACGGCCGGAGACCACGACGTCGGCCACCGCGGGGTGCGACAGCAGCGCAGTCTCGACCTCCTCGACGAAGATCTTCTCCCCGCCCGAGTTGATGGTCTGCGACTCGCGGCCGAGCAGCTCGATACCGCCGTCGGCCAGATGGCGCGCACGGTCGCCCGGTATCGAAAACCGCACGCCGTCGATGACCGGAAATGTCTTGGCCGTCTTGGCTTCATCGCCCTTGTAGCCCAGGGGAACGTAACCGCGTTGCGCCAGCCAGCCGATGCCGTCGTGGCCGGGCTCGAGAATCGCATCGAGTTCCTCGGACGCGACGAAGGTGTCCGGACCGGCGTTGAACTTGCCGGTCGACACGGCGCCGGGGGCCGACATGTGGTTCATCTGGATCCCGGTCTCGGAGGAGCCGACGCCGTCCATGACGATCAGGCCGGGCTTGACGTCGATCAGTCGCTGCTTGGCGGTCGGGGTCAGCAGCGCCCCGCCGTTGGCCACCACGGCCATCGACGACAGATCCGCCGACGAGCGTTCGATGGCGTCGGCCAGCGGGCGCGCCATCGCGTCGCCGACCACCTGCACGGCCAGCACCTTCTCCCGCTCGATCGTTCGCACGACCTCGTCGGCGTCGAACGTGTGCGGATTCTCCGCGAACACGACCGTCTGCCCTGTGGTGAGCGCGGTCATCACGGCCCACTGTGCGGCGCCGTGCATCAGTGGCGGCAAGGTGAAGATCTTGGTGCCAGGGTTCTCCTTGACGCGCGTCGCGATGTCGTCATAGGACCGGGTGAGTTCGCCGGTGCCCATGTTGCGACCGCCGAACGACGTCATGAAGATGTCGTGCTGGCGCCACAGCACGCCCTTGGGCATGCCCGTCGTGCCGCCGGTGTAGAGGACGTAGAGGTCGTCGGGCGACGGCTCGACCGGCGGCGGCGCGGACGGCCCCGACGCGACGATCGACTCGTAGTCGACCGCACCGTGGACGAGGTCGTTACCTGACTCGTCGGCGATCTGGATGAGCACGCGCAGGTGTGGAAGGTGGGGGAGCACCTCTGCGACGCGGGGTGCGAACCTCGCGTGGTAGACCAGCGCGGTCGCACCGGAATCGTTGAGCAGGTAGTGCAGCTCGCTCTTCACGTAGCGGTAGTTGACGTTGAACGGTGCGACCCGGGCGCGCCACGATCCGAGCATCGACTCGACGTACTCGGGCCCGTTGTAGGCGTAAATGCCGAGCAGGTCCTGGCCCACCTCGTGGCCGGCGAGCTCCGAGCGCTCCTTCTTGACGCCCAATCCGCGGGAGCGCAGGTAGGAGGCGAGCCGGTTGGACCGTTCCAGGATCTGGGCGTAGGTGTAGCGGCGGTCGCCCTGGACGACGTAGTCCCGGTCACCGATCACCGCGGCGACAGTGTCCAAGGCGGCCGGAACGGTGAACTGTGGTGCGGAGTCGGACATCGTGCCTCTCATGGCTGGTGCGGAAGCAGGCGGACCATCAGGCCGTTGGCTTCACTCAGGACGTTGCCGTCAGAGTCTGTCATCGTCGCAGTGATGAAGGCCTTCCGCCCGTCGATGGAATCTATCCGACCGCGCGAAACCAATGGTTGGTCTATCGGCGTGATCTTGCGGTAGTCGACGTGTAGGAAGGCGGTGCGGCTGTTGGCGCGCCCCGCGGCCGTGACGATCATCCCGAAGTGCCAGTCGAAGAACAACGGTATGACGCCGCCGTGCACGGCGTTGTTGCCGCCGACGTGGAAGCGGCTGAACTGGCCCTCCATGACGACGCCGTGGGGGCCGACCTCCGTCATCGTCCACGGCGGCATCAATGGATGACCGAGACCCGGCAGGTGGGGCCCGCGACCGGCGGGCGCAACACCCTGCGGAGCCCGGTGGGCCTCCAGGCGCGCACACAACTCTTCGACCTGGCCGGCGGCGTCGGCCCACAGCGCGTTGTCCGGATTGGTCGACACGACGATGTCCTGCAGGCGTCGCATGGCGGTCATGAACCTGCCCAGTTCGGGACCGGTGTCGACGGGTTGGATCTCGGGGAACGGGGCGCTCTCGGCCGGGATATGACGGTCGGTTTCGGTCACGCTGGTTTCCCTGCCTCGAGTAGGCCGTCGGTGGTCGTGATGGTCGCGAGCAGCGAGAGCATGGTGTCGATGATCGTGTTCGCGTAATTGATGGGGATGCCGGCGACGGCGCCCTGGCACTCCTGGGTGACGATCGCGGTATGGGACGGCTCGACGAGGTCGATTCTCATACCGATGCGGGTACCTCGTAGAACTGCTGCGCCCACTTCCGCAGTGTCATATAGGGTTTCGCGTCGATCTTCGCCAGCGGGGGATTCTCGACGTACTCCTGATAGCGCCAGATGTCGAGGTCCTCCCACACCGTGCGGAGGAACTGCTTCTCGACGCGTTCGCGGACGTCGTCCGGCGGTATGTCGGACGTCTCGCCCTCACGCTTGGGCCACCAGATCGAGTAGAACATCGTCGAGAGTCCGTCCTCGACAGGAGATACGGCAAAGATCAGCCGGTGATTCGACGAGCCCTCGAACACGCTGATCGCCCCGCCGAGGCCGAACATGTGGCTGTGGATGTACAACGCCATCTTGTTCGGATCGTCGCTGCGGGCATCCGGCCAACCGGTGAGGAACTGCCATTGCGGCCCGACGATCTTCCACTCCAGGTTCACCGGGGTGACGGTCGCGCCGTGCACGTAGTGAAAGTGCGAGCTGTCCGGCCCGTTCTCCGCGACGATCTGCGGGTGGACCGGCTCGTTTTCGGTGCGGCGCGAAAACTCAGGGTACGGACGGTAATACGCCGACGGGTCGGTCTCGAACTGCGGGAAGGACGTGAAGATGTCCGGCATCTCCCACTGCGGTTCCTTGCCCTGCGGTTGATGCCAGACGAACACGCAGCCGTGCTGTTCGTTGACGGGAAACACCCGGAGCTTGAGCGCGCGGTTGGGCCGATCCGGTTGATACGGGATGTGGCGGTTGGTCCCGTCGGGTCCCCAGCGCCAGCCGTGGAACGGGCATTCGACACAGTCACCGACGACCTTGCCGCCGTGCCCGATGTGCGCGCCGAGGTGCCTGCAGTGCGCCGACAGCACATGCAGTTCGCCCGACTCGTCGCGGTAGGCGACGAGGTCTTCGCCGAAGTAACGAAGCGGACGGGTCTCGCCCTGAGGAAACTCGGCCGACCAACCCACCATGAACCAGCCGGTGACTTTCCAGGTGAACGGGACTTTCACGTCGCCTCCTAGTGAGCCAGCGTAGTCAACGGAAGATATTACAGTAGAGGTTTCGACAGCTGGGCCGCGCTGGGGTGGGGCTGCGAAAGAGGCTGGCTGTCAGGCGTCGCACGGATGCGTGACCGAACTGCGTACACGCTTGCATTTCCGTCAACCTACGGTAGCGTAGGTTACGCAGCCGTAGGTAAAGCCTGAGTATTGGAAAGACCTCGATGACGTCAACCCAAACTGCATTGCTCACCGAGCTGGAACCGGTGGTGGAGGCGAACCTGAACCGCCACCTCGAGAAGGCCAAGGCGTGGAACCCGCACGACTACGTGCCGTGGAGCCGCGGGCGCGACTTCGCACTACTCGGCGGAGAGGACTGGGTCCCGGAGGATTCGCCCCTCGACGACGTCGCCAAGGCGGCCCTGGTCGTCAACCTTCTGACCGAGGACAACCTGCCCGCCTACCACCGCGAAATCGCCTTGCGTTTCGGACCGGACGGCGCGTGGGGGCAATGGGTCGGTCAGTGGACCGCCGAAGAGGCGCGGCACAGCATCGCGATTCGCGACTACCTCATCGTCACCCGCGGCGTCGATCCCGTCGCGCTCGAGCAGGCTCGCATGGTGCACATGAAGGCCGGCTACGACTCTGGTGACAAGTCGATGCTGGAGGCGCTGGCGTACGTGTCGTTCCAGGAACTGGCGACCCGGATCAGCCACCGCAACACCGGTCGGGCGTCGGGTTGTCCGGTCGCCGAACAACTCCTCACCCGGGTTGCGACCGACGAGAACCTGCACATGGTCTTCTACCGGAACCTCGTCGAGGCGGCGTTCGACATCTCGCCCAACGCAACGATGGAAGCCGTCGCGCGCGAGGTCATCAACTTCCAGATGCCCGGCAGCACCATGCCGGGCTTCGCAGAGAATGCGGTGACGATCGCCAAAGCCGGAATCTACGACCTCCGTTCACATCTCGACGATGTCGTGCGTCCGGTGTTGCGGTTCTGGCAGGTGTTCGAGCGCGACGACATCGACGGCGAGGGCGCGCGTGCGCGCGAAGAGCTGGCAGCGTTCCTCGACCTCGTGGAGGAGAGGGCCCGCCACTACGAGCGGCGCCGCGAGGAACGGCTGGCGGGCGCGGGCGCAGTGTGACCCTGCGCTGACGGCATCGGCTCGGACTCGGTCGACATCCGATTGTGTCAACGGGTCGCCCCGCGCCTGATACTGTAATAGTTACAGTATCTGCCGTCGGAGCGAAGACGAGGTGCCGACCCGTGACCACGCCCAGCCCTGCCCGATTCGATGCGATCGTCATCGGAGCGGGATTCTCCGGTCTGTACGCGCTGCACCTGCTGCGTGAGCGGGGTGTCCGCACGGTCGCGCTCGAGTCGGCCGAGGGCGTCGGCGGAACCTGGCTGTTCAATCGGTATCCCGGCGCGCGCTGCGACATCGAGAGCATCGAGTACTCCTACAGCTTCTCCGACGAGATCCAGCAGGAGTGGGTGTGGACGGAGACCATGCCGGCCCAGCCGGAGATCGA
Source organism: Mycolicibacterium moriokaense (assembly GCF_010726085.1). Taxonomy (NCBI): domain Bacteria; kingdom Bacillati; phylum Actinomycetota; class Actinomycetes; order Mycobacteriales; family Mycobacteriaceae; genus Mycobacterium; species Mycolicibacterium moriokaense. The sequence continues at coordinate 4,508,822 of NZ_AP022560.1, read as the reverse complement.
GGCGTACCTGAACTTCGTCGCGGACAAACTGGACCTCCGCCGCGACATCCGGTTCAACACCAAGGTCGTCGCGATGACCTTTGACGAAGATGCCGCCGAGTGGGCGATCCAGACCCAATCAGGCGAGACGTTCGTCGCGTCGTACGTCGTCGCCGCCTCCGGCATCCTGTCGGTGCCCATCGATCCCGACTTTCCAGGGATGGAGAGCTTCACCGGCGCATCGTTGTTCACCGCGCGCTGGCCGAAGGAAGGGTTCGACCTGTCGGGTAAGCGTGTCGGCGTCATCGGCACCGGGTCCACCGGCGTGCAGCTGATCCCGGTGGTGGCGCAACAGGTCGAGCACCTCACCGTGTTCCAGCGCTCGCCGGCGTACACGTTGCCGTGGGAAGTGCGCGCATTCGACGACGGCGAGCTCGACGAACTGAAGGCGAACTACGCCGAAATCCGCGCCGCACAGCGCGATCACGCGGTCGGGGCCGCTCGGCTGAGTGCGTTCTCGGTGATGTTCGAGATGATGTCGAAGCCGCCGCTGAAGTCGGCGTCGCGACAGGACCAGCTGCGCGCGATCGAAGAGGGCGGGGTGCTGGGTGCGCTCAGCTGGGGCGACGTGTTCTTCGATATCGAGGCCAACCGGATGGCCGCGAAGCTGTACGGGGAGGCTGTCGCCCGCATCGTGAAGGATCCGGAGACGGCGGCATCGCTGACGCCGAGCCATCCGTTCGGGTGCAAGCGGCCGATCATCGACCAGGGTTACTACGAGACGTTCAATCGCGACAACGTGACGTTGGTCGACCTTCGCAAGGGGCCGATCGTCGAGATCACGCCGACGGGCATCCGTACCGAGCAGGGCCACTACGACCTCGACGTGATCATCTACGCGACCGGCTTCGATGCGATGACGGGCGCGCTGTCCCGAATCAATGTCCACGGCCGGGACGGAATGTTGTTGGGCGACTTCTGGACATCGGAAGGCCCGTACACCTATCTGGGGATCGCGGTCGCGGGTTTCCCGAATCTTTTCATCGTGCAGGCGCCAGGAAGCCCTTCGGCGGCAACGAATTTCGTGGCCGCACTCGAGCAGCATGTGGAGTGGATCGGCGACTGTATCGGGTACCTGCGAGACAAGGGATACCGCACCATCGAGGCACTGCCGGACGCGCAGCGGGAATGGATCGAGCACACCACCGAACTCGTGGCGCCCACCGTGTTGGTCGATCCGTCGTGCAACTCCTGGTACAACGGCGGCAACGTCCCTGGGAAGAAACGGATGTACATGGGCTACACGGCGGGGATTCCCGAGTACCGGCGGCGTTGCAACGAGATCGCCGACGCGGGCTACACCGGTTTCAAGCTCGCATGAGGCCAGCCGAGCGCGCCCGGATCATCGGGCGGGATTTTGTCGGCGTGGTACCGAGGGCGCATGCCGCCGTTGCAGGGTCCGGTGACTGGAGGCCGGTGTCGCAGCGCGGCGCGCGTCAATTCGGTGAGGTGGTGCTCGACGAACTCGCCTTGTCCGGCATGACCTTGACCGCTCCGCCGCCGAAACTCGAACGGACGATTGACGCCTGTGCGGCCACGGCGAACGAGCTGTCGGGACTGACCGTGGCCGAGGCCAACGCGGAGCCGGAACCGTTGCGGGTCAAGTCCGTTCGACGGCGTCGGATCGGGCGACTGGCCTATGAACAGGTGAGATTCGACCACGATCCGCAGTTGCCTCAGTCGCTGGCGGTTGAGGGTCTGGGTGGTCCCGCGACGGCGCTGGTGCACGTCTGCCGCGTCGGCGACGATAAGCGCCCCTGGCTGGTGTGGGTGCACGGCGCAGGCCAGGGTCAACCGATCGATCTGCTGTTCTCGCGGGCCCGTCGGCTCCAGGAGGAGCTGGGGTTCAACATCGCGTTGCCGGTGCAGCCCGGCCACGGTGCCCGTCGTAACGCGTGGCCCACGTATCCCAACATGGATCCACTGAACAACGTCGCGGGCATGATGCGGGTGGTGTCGGAGGTCCGCGCGGTGATCCGATGGCTGCGGCCGCAGTCCACCGCGATCGCGGTGTCGGGCGTGTCGATGGGCAGTCCGGTGGCGGCGCTGGTGGCGCACCTCGAAAAGGTCGACGGCGTAGCGGTTTACACGCCGATCTTCGGGCTCAACGGAATGATCGCCCAGCACCTCGGCAGGTGGGGACCGTCGGTGCAGGAGACCATCGAGCTGCTGCGCTCCGACAACGTGGCAGCCGTGGCGTCCGTCGTCGACCATCTGGACGTCGAGCCGACGCCCCCTCCGGCGAACCGTCTCATCGTGGGCGCCTGGCACGACAGGATGGCGATGCGTGAACCCGCCCAGCAACTGCACGAACGGTGGGGCGGCGAGCTGTACTGGCATCCGGGCAGCCATGTCGGGCATCTGTTCGCCGGCGGCGTGCAGCGTGCATCGGAGCGGTTTCTGCGTGGAATCAGCGAGCCGTAGTCGCGAATGAACCGGTCGCGAAGGCAACTATGTTAGGTGCGTTGCGTCAAACGTTGCGTCGATTGAGGTGCGGAGGAACTCAATGGTGAGTGCTGGCACGACGCTGGTTCCCGACGGTGTCGACGGCCTGACTCCGCAATGGCTGACCAGTGCGCTTGGGCGCGAGGTGACCGGCGTGCGCGCCGAGCAGATCGCGCAGGACAGCGGGTTCTCGTCGCTGCTGTACCGGCTGCATCTCACCGGTGATGGTGTCCCGTCGACGTTGATCGCGAAACTGCCTGCGGTGTCCGAGGCCCGCGGTGCGATGGATCTGATGGGCGGCTATCGCAGGGAGGTCGCCTTCTACCGCGACATTGCGGGTCGGGCGCCCATGAAGACGCCGAAGGTGCACGTCGCGCGGATCGACGACAACGGCGTCGACTTCGTGCTGCTGCTCGAGGATCTTGCCGGCTGGGACAACGCCGACCATCTGGCGGGGCTGTCGATGGAGCGTGCGCGAACGTGTCTCGAGTCGTTGGCCGGACTGCACGCGTGGTCCTGCCAGTCTGCCAACAAGGCTGCGCTGGAGCATTTTCCGAGTATGGACAATCCGATGATCCGCGAGGCCATGGTGCCGGCCTTCGGCTACGGATGGCAGATGTACCTCGAGAAGAGCGACAAAGCGGTGCCGCAAGAGCTGGCGGGGTTCTTCGAGCACTTCTCGGATCGTGCACCGGCTGCCTTTTCCGCGTTGACCGAACACGACATGCTGATTCACGGTGATATCCGGGCCGACAACCTGTTCTTCGACGGCGACGCAGTCAAGGTGGTGGACTTCCAGTTCGCGGCCCGTGGGTCCGGCGTCGCGGATCTGGCGTATCTGGTCACGCAAGGTTTACCCATCGAGACGCGCACCGGCCAGGACGAGGCCTTACTCCGTGAGTATCTAGGCCACCTGGCCGGTCACGGAGTCGATTACGAATTCGACGTCGCGTGGCGCGATTACCGGATCGCGGCGGTGTACCTGACACTGATGCCGATCGTCGCGCTGCTGACCTGGGAAGTCGTGCCCGAGCGGTCGCGCCGGCTCTGCCTCGCGCTCGTCGATCGCGCGCTCGCCGCCATCGACGAGATCAATGCGCTGGAGGTGTTCGCATGACCCGTTCGGCCCGCGAGGTGGTGGAGCTGTACAACCTCGTCGTCTGGAACGAGCGCAACTTCGATCTTGCCGAGGAGTTGATGGGCGACACGGTGATTCGTCATGACGTCGGTGAATCGACGACGCTGACCCATGAGCAGGCGGTGGCACGCATCGTCGACCATTGGCAGATGTTCGAGACGATTCGCTTCGACCTCAATCTGGTGGTTGCGGGCGATGACGGTGAACACGTGGCGATCGTCTACCAGTCGCCGATGGTGATGAAAGACGGCACCAAGGTCGACGTCGGCAGCATGGAGATCTTCCGAGTGGTCGACGGCCGGATCGTCGAAGTATGGAATTGCGGCTACAAACAAGGAGTCTGGCAATGACTGAATCACCGGCTCAGCCGGCGGCTACTGAACGGGTGCTGGATGAACTCGGCTTCTACCTACTTGCCGGCGCGGGCGGTGAGGGGCCGGCTGGGCTCATGGACGAGGCTCGCCGCGGTGAGGAACTCGGCTTCGGAACCGGGTTCATTTCCGAACGCTGGAACGTCAAAGAGGCGTCGTCGTTGACCGGCGCTGCGCTGGCGGTCACCAACCGGTTGCAGATCGCCACCGCCGCAACGAATCACAACACCCGTCACCCCCTGATCACCGGTTCGTACGCGACCACGATGCATCGGCTGTCGAAAGGCCGCTTCACGCTCGGAATCGGCCGCGGCGTGGCCGCGATGTACGCGGCGTTCGGAGTTCCGGCGGTGACGACCGCCCAGATGGAGGACTTCGCCCAGGTGATGCGACGGCTCTGGCACGGCGAGCTGATCTTCAACCATGACGGGCCAATTGGGAAATACCAGTTGCTGTTCCTCGACCCGGACTTCAACGAGGACATCCGATTGGCGATCGTGGCGTTCGGACCGCAGACGTTGGCGCTCGGTGGGCGCGAGTTCGACGACGTCATCCTGCACACCTACTTCACGCCCGAAACCCTGCAGCGCGCCGTCAAGACCGTGAAGGACGCCGCCGAGAAGGCGGGGCGCAACCCCGACGACGTCAAGGTCTGGTCGTGCTTCGCGACGGTCGGTGACCATCTGCCCGAGGAGCTGCGGCTGAAGAAGACGGTGGCACGGCTGGCGACGTATCTTCAGGGCTATGGCGACCTGCTCGTCAATACCAACGGCTGGGATCCGTCAGTGCTGCAACGCTTCCGGGACGACCCGGTGGTCCAGTCCGTCGGCGGGGGCATCGATCACAAGGCCACCGCCGAGCAGATCGAGCACATCGCCACGCTCATCCCCGATGAGTGGCTGGAGCCGTCGGCGACCGGATCGGCCCGCCAATGTGTCGACCGCATCCGTAAGGAGTTCGACTATGGCGCCGATGCGGTGATCATGCACGGCTGCACGCCCGACGAACTCGAACCGATCGTCGTGGAGTACCGCGCACGGCTGTGATTTGTGTGCGTTCGGGAGCGCCTACCGCTCCTAAACGCACACAAATCGCTGGAATTAGGGCGTGATGACGGTGCGGCTCACCGGTTCTGCGGCCGCCTGCCTGCTGTAGATCGCGCGCTGCAGCGCCGACAGCAGCGCGTTGCGCGTCTCCTCAGGGCTGATGAGGTCGTCGAAGCCGAGATGGCCTGCCGACCGGAACGACGCATCGACCTCGGCCTTGCGCAGCTTGGCCTCCAGGTCCTCGCCGGCGTGCGAGGCCTTCGTCAGCGCGGCGGCGCTCATCGCACCCATCGTGGCGCCCGGATACGCAAACGTCGCGCTCTGATTGTCGAAGCCGAGCAGCGACATCACCATCGACCCGAAACCGTAGGCCTTACGGAGCGTCACGTGCAGCTTGATCGTGGTGGCCGCGGTCTGCGCCGCGAACATCCGGGCGCCGCTGCGCAGCACCCCGGTCTTCTCGGATCGGCTGCCCGGCAGCATGCCCGGATTGTCGGCGAGGAACACGATCGGCAGATGGAATGAGTCGGCGACATTGATGAAATGCGCTGCCTTGTCGGCGGCGTCGGCGTCGATCGAGCCGGCCAGCACCTTGGGCTGATTGGCGACGACTGCGACGGGGTGGCCGCCGAGATGGGCCAGCGCGCAGATCATCGCCCGGCCGAACTTCGGCTGCACCTCGAACCAGCCCCGGTCGTCGAATACCACGTCGAGTACGGCGCGCATGTCGTAGACGCGCCGGTTGCCGCGCGGCACGAGGTCGAGCAGCTCGGGTGTCAGGCGCGGCTCGCTCGCTTCGTCCGCGGGCAGCGACGCGGGATACGACCATGCGCTCGGCGGGAAGTACGACAGGTAGCGGCGGATATCGTCGAGGACCGCCTCGTCGTCCTCGGCCAGGTTGTGGATCACCCCGCTGGCGAGCGCGACTGACGGCCCGCCCAGGTCTTCCTTCGAAATCTCTTCGCCCGTCGACTCTTTCACGACCGGCGGTCCGGCGGTGAAGATCGCGCCCTGGTTGCTCATGATGGTCCAGTCGCACACCGGCGCCACCAGCGCACCGTGGCCCGCCGACGGGCCGAGCAGACCGCCGACCATCGGCACCTTGCCGGAGCACTGCGCCTGGGCCAGCAGATCGGTGGGGGTGCGCCCGTAGTGTTCGCCGCTGGGCCGGAAGCCGGCGCCCTCGAGCAGCATCACGAGCGGAATCCGGTCTCGCAGTGCCAACTCCGCGAGCCGGTAGCGCTTCGCGTTTCCGCCAGGGCCGATACTGCCCGCCAGCGTGGTGAAGTCCTCCGCGCCGACCATCACCGGCGATCCGTTGATGAGCCCGGAACCGGCGACGATCCCGTCGGCCGCGATATCACCGCCCACCAGGGTGCCGAACTCCCGGAAGCTGCCCTTGTCGAGGAGGTGGTCGAGGCGCGCCCGGGCGTCGAGCTTGCCCTTGCCGCGATGCTTGGCCAACCGCTCCGTGCCGCCCATGGCTCGCGAACGCTCACGCCGAAGCTCGAGGTCTTCGAGCGTCTCCTTCCAGCCCTGCTCGTTCGTCATGCGCTCTTCCTGTCGTTGAAAGGCGATCGTCGCACCGGCATGTTCACGTTGACCATACTGAATTGCTTACTGTAGCGTCGGCGGGCATGGGAAGTGGCGCCGGCCTCAAGGTCGACGGCGGCGTGTTCAGCCAACTCCATGCGGTGGTCGACGCCGCGGTGACCCTGGAACGTCGCGGCTATGACGGCTGCTGGACGGCGGAGGTCAGCCACGACCCGTTCCTGCCGCTGACATTGGCCGCCGAACACACCGAGACCATCGAGCTGGGCACCAGCATCGCGGTGGCTTTCGCCCGAACCCCGATGACCGTCGCCAACGTCGGCTGGGATCTGCAGGAGTACTCGAAGGGCCGGCTGAACCTGGGGCTTGGCTCGCAGATCCGACCGCACATCGAGAAGCGCTTCAGCATGCCGTGGAGCCGCCCGGTGGACCGGATGCGCGAGTTCGTGCTCGCGCTGCGGGAGATCTGGGCGTGCTGGCACGACGGGACGAAGCTGCGGTTCGAGGGGGACTTCTACACCCACAAGCTCATGACGCCGATGTTCACTCCGGAGCCGCATGACTACGGCATCCCGAAGGTGTTCATCGCCGCCGTGGGTGAGGCGATGACGGAGATGACGGGCGAGGTGGCCGACGGAGTCCTCGCGCACGCCTTCACGACCAAGCGCTACTTCGAAGAGGTGACCACGCCCGCGCTGCTGCGGGGGATGAGCCGATCGGGGAGGCGGCGCAGCGACTTTCAGGTGTCGTGCCCGCTGTTCGTCGTCACGGGAAACGACGAATCCGAGCTGAACGCCGCGGCCGTCGGCACCCGCAAGCAGATCGCGTTCTACGGTTCGACGCCCGCCTACAAGAAGGTGCTCGATCTGCACGGCTGGGGTGCGCTGCACGACGAACTGCACGCGTTGTCGCTGAAGGGCGACTGGGACGGTATGGGCGCGCTCATCGACGACGAGATTCTCGACACGTTCGCGGTGGTCGCTCCGAACGACAAGCTGGCGGCCAAGATTCGCGATCGGTGCGACGGCTTGATCGACCGCGTCATGGTGGGCTTCCCGAGCACGATTTCGGAATCGACCATCTCGGCCGTATTGCAAGAGCTGCGCGAGCCGACCACATAGCGGAGGAACCGGTAATGGCTACCCGGATCATGGACGAAGCGGCAAAGGTGTTCGCAGATCCCAAGTCCTACACCGATGAGAAGGCTTTGCATGCGGCGCTGACCCATCTGCGCGCCAACGCGCCGGTGTCCTGGGTCGAGGTACCCAATTACCGCCCCTTTTGGGCGATCACGAAACACGCCGACATCATGGCGATCGAACGCGCCAACGACATCTTCACCAACTCGCCCCGCCCGGTGTTGACCACTCTGGCGGGTGATGATCAGCAGGCTGCAATCGGTGTCAAAACCTTGATTCATCACGACGATCCGGAGCACCGTGCGATCCGTGCGATTGGGGCCGACTGGTTCCGCCCGAAAGCCATGCGTGCGCTCAAGCTCCGCATCGAAGAGCTCGCAAGGCGTTACGTCGATCAGATGGTCACAGCGGGACCGGAGTGCGACTTCGTTCAGGAGGTCGCCGTGAACTATCCGCTGTACGTGATCATGTCGATGCTCGGCATCCCCGAATCCGACTTCCCGCAGATGCTGAAGTACACACAGGAGCTGTTCGGGAGCGACGACGAAGAGATGCAGCGCAGTGCGTCCATCGAGGAGTCCATGGACGTGCTGCTCGAGATGTTCGCCTATTTCAACGATTTGACCGCCGCGCGGCGCGCCTCGCCCACCGAGGATCTGGCCTCCGCCATCGCCAACGCAACGATCGGCGGCGAACCGCTGTCCGACATCGACACCGTGTCGTACTACCTCATCATCGCCACGGCCGGACATGACACCACCAGCGCCGTGATCTCCGGCGGTCTGCACGCGCTCATCGAGCACCCCGACCAACGGGAGCGGTTGCGCGCCAACATGGATCTCATGCCGCTGGCGACTGAGGAGATGATCCGATGGGTCACACCGGTGAAGGAGTTCATGCGTACGGCGCAGCAGGACACCGAGGTCCGCGGCGTACCGATCGCGGCGGGGGAGTCCGTGCTGCTGTCGTACGTATCGTCGAACCGTGACGAAGACGTCTTCGACGAGCCGTTCAAGTTCAACGTGGGACGCGACCCCAACAAACACAACGCATTCGGCTACGGCGTGCACTTCTGCCTGGGCGCGGCCCTGGCCCGGATGGAGGTCAACAGCTTCTTCTCCGAGCTGATACCTCGGCTGGACTCGATCGAACTCACCGGCGATGCGGAGTACATGGCGACGGTCTTCGTCGGCGGGCCCAAGCACCTGCCGATCCGCTACTCGCTGCGGTGATCTGAGCGCTCACTTCTGGCTCGCGGTGGCCCTGTTCAGCTGGTCCTGCAGCGTCGACGCGCCGAGACTCTTGTCCTTCTTGTGGTGAGACAGCGCCTGAATGGAGACGTCGTGGCCTTCGGCCGCCTTGCGTAGCGCGCCGACGGTCGCCTGCTCGCGGGTGATGTGGGTGAACGGGTCCCAGTGGTACCACCGCATGGCGTTCTCGTAGGTCATCTTGTTGATCTCGTCGTCGGGCACGTTGTTGGCCTTCAGCACCTCATCGAGTTGCTCAGGGGCGCCGGGCCACATCGAATCGCTGTGCGGGTAGTCGGCTTCCCAGCAGATGTTCTCGACGCCGATCTGGTTGCGCATCGCCACTCCGACCGGGTCAGAGATGAAGCACGTCAGGAAGTGCTCGCGGAACACCTCGGAAGGCAGCTTGCCCTTGAAGTCCTGGCCCGTCCACGTCGAGTGCATCTCATACGTACGATCCGCGCGTTCGAGGAAGTAGGGGATCCAGCCGGTGCCCCCCTCGGAGAGCGCGATCTTCAGGTCGGGATATTTCTTGATGGGCTTGGACCACAACAGATCCGCGGCCGCTTGGACGATGTTCATCGGCTGCAGCGTGATCATCACGTCCATCGGCGCGTCGGGGGCGGTGATGGCCAGCTTCCCCGACGAGCCGATGTGCACGTTCATCACCGTGTCGGTGTCGACCAGTGCCTCCCATACCGGCATCCAGTAGTCGTCGTGGAAGGACGGGTAGCCCATCGCGGCGGGGTTCTCGGTGAACGTCAGTGCATGCACACCGCGCGCCGCGTTGCGCCGGATCTCCTTGGCGCATGCTTCGGCGTCCCAGATCACCGGCAGCGTCATCGGGATGAACCGCGCGGGGTAGGCGCCGCACCACTCCTCGACGTGCCAATCGTTGTAGGCCTGTAACAGCGCCAGGCTGAACTCGGGATCCTCCGTGGCGAACAACCGACCCGCGAAGCCGGGGAAGGTGGGGAAGCAGATCGACCCGAGGATGCCGCCGGCGTTCATGTCCTTGACCCGCTCGTCGACCTGCCAGCAACCTGGGCGAATCTCATCCAGTCCCTGCGGCTCCAGGCCGTACTCATCCTTCGGCCTGCCCGCCACGGCATTCAACGCGACGTTCGGGATGACGACGTCGCGGAACTGCCAGGTGTCCGACCCGTCCGGGTTGTGCACCAGTCGCGGCGCCTCGTCCAGATACTTCTTCGGAAGGTGGTTACGGAACATGTCGGGAGGCTCGACGATGTGGTCGTCGACGCTGATCAGGATCATGTCGTCCTTGTTCACGGCGCACCCCTTTTGTAGTTGCTTACCGTATGGGCAACAGTTTAGCTCGCACGGCAACCGCGTTACGGTGGTTCTCAGCCCCAACCTACGGCGATGTGAGGTCCCGATGTCCCGAATTGCACCTTCCGCAGCCTTCGCTTCGATCCCGGTGGACGACCTCGGTCAGGGCGATCGGATCAACCTCGGTGTGGCGTCGATTCTCGGCCACCGCCCGGAGGTGGCGGGCGCGCTCGGAGCGTTGCGAGCAGCCCTCACGTCGACCGGGACGCTTTCGCCGCGGCTGGTCGAACTGGTGCGACTGCGGATCGCCTTCCACAACCAGTGCCGCAGCTGTATGTCGGTGCGCTACCAGAGCGCCATCGACGACGGGCTCACCGAGGATGTGGTGTGCTCGTTGCAGCAGCCGACGGAGGCCGACGATCTCACCGACGCCGAGCGCAGCGCGCTGCGTTATGCGGACTTGTTCGCCACCGATCACCTGGCGATCGACGACGCCGTCTACGACGACCTGCGCACGCACTTCAGCGAGGACGAGCTCGTCGAACTCGGCGTGCACTGCGCATACGCGGTGGGGATGGGTCGGCTGGCGGCCACATGGCAGGTCACCGACGATGTGCCCGACGCATTCCGGTCGGAGTCGGGTTCGACTCTGGCGCCGTGGGATTCCGCAGGCGTCGTCGCATCCGGGTAGGCGCTAGCAGCACCGCGGATTGGGATTGGAGTCCGTCGCCGCGTGGCGCATCCGCCAGTACTCCCGTTCGGACAGCACACGCTCGCCGGGATGTGTCTGCGTGCGATGGGCGACGTAGCGGCGGTAGTGGTTGTCACCCATCAATGAGCCCCAGTACCAACCGATTTGGCGGCCGATTTCGGCAACGCGTCCCATTGCTTCTGCACCTCCCTCTCGACCTTGGTCGGAATCATTCCCGACGGAGCGAAGATGCGTGACGGCACCGGCTCTTCCTCTGTCGTCGGCGCACCACGACCCCGGATCGCCCGCAGTGCCATGATCACGCCCGCGACGAAGACGATGACCACCAGCGTCGCGAACAGAATGGACAGCGAACCCTGGATGAACGTGTTGCGGACGATTTTCTCCATGTCCCCAGGCGTTTTCGCCGTCGAACACAGCTTGCCCGCCTCCTGCGCGGCACTACAGATGCTGTGCAGCTTCCAGTAGCCGAGTTTCGGGTCGGCCGAGAAGATCTTCTGCCAGGAAGCCGTCAGCGTCACCGTGAGATCCCACAGCAGTGGAACCCCGGGCACCCATGCCCATTTGTACAAGCCCTTCTTGATCACCACCACGGTGACGACCGTCAGCGCGATCGCTGCCAGCAGCTGGTTGGCGATTCCGAACAGCGGGAACAGCGTGTTGATGCCGCCGAGCGGATCGGTGACGCCCATGATCAGGATGGAGCCCCAGCCCGCGACGACGAGGATGCTGCAAACCCACGCTCCGACACGCCAACTCGGGTCCTTGAGCTTGCGCAGCGGCCCGCCGAGGTTGCTCAAGCCGTCCGACAGCATGAAGCGCGCCACCCGCGTGCCGGCGTCGACCGTCGTCAGGATGAACAGCGCCTCGAACATGATCGCGAAGTGATACCAGAACGCCTTGAGGCTCGCGCCGCCGAACACCGAATGCAACACCTCCGACATGCCGAAGGCCAATGTCGGCGCGCCGCCCGTGCGCGACACGATCGAATCCTCGCCGACGCTCTTGGCGGCCTGGGTGATCTCGTCGGCTGTGATCGGTGCCCCCGAGAGTCCTAGGCCGTTGACGTACTCGGCGGCGGTCTGCGCGGTGGCGCCGGTCTGCGCGGCGGGGGCGTTCATCGTGAAGTACAGGTGTTGATTGAGGATGGCCGCGGTGACCAACGCCATGACGGCGACGAACGATTCGGTGAGCATGCCGCCGTAGCCGATCAACCGCATCTGGCCTTCCTTCTCCAGAAGCTTCGGCGTCGTGCCCGATGAAATGAGCGCGTGGAAGCCCGACAGCGCACCGCACGCGATCGTGATGAACAGGAACGGGAACAGCGATCCGGCGAACACCGGACCCGCGCCGCTGCTCGCGAACGAGGAGATGGCCGGAGCCTCCATGACCGGGCGAGCGAGCAGGATGCCGATCGCCAGCAGGGCGATGGTGCCGACCTTCATGAACGTCGACAGGTAGTCGCGTGGGGCAAGCAGCAGCCATACCGGCAACACCGAAGCGGCCAGGCCGTAGATGATGATGCACCAGGACAGCGTCACCTTCGACAGCGTGAACCACTCGGTGCCCCAGCCGGTTTGGGCCACCCATCCACCCGCGACCACCGCCAACAGCAGCAGGACGACCCCGATGAGCGACACCTCGGACACCCGGCCGGGACGTAGGAATCGAAGGTAGAGGCCCATGAAGAGGGCGATGGGGATCGTCATCGCGATCGAGAAGACGCCCCATGGGCTCTCGGCCAGCGCACCGACCACGACGAGTGCGAGGACCGCCAACAGGATCACCATGATGGCGAGGACGCCGACGATGGCGGCCGCACCACCGATCGCCCCGAGTTCGTCGCGCGCCATCTGGCCCAGCGAACGGCCGCGCCGTCGGGTCGAGATCGACAGCACCATGTAGTCCTGCACGCAGCCGGCGAACACCGCGCCGATGATGATCCAGATGGTGCCGGGCAGGTAGCCCATCTGCATCGCGAGCACCGGGCCGACGAGCGGGCCCGCGCCGGCGATCGCGGCGAAGTGATGACCGAACAGCACCCGCCGGTCGGTCGGCATGTAGTCGGTGCCGTTCTCGAAAATCTCGGCGGGAGTGGCGTTGTCGTCGCGAGGCTTGATGACGTTCATCTCGATCAGCCGCGCATAGAACCGGAAGCCGATCACGTACGTACAGATCGCGGCGATGACGAACCACACCGCGTTGACGGTCTCACCGCGGACGAACGCGATGATCGCCCATGCTACGGCGCCCAGGACCGCGATGATCCCGAAGACGATGCGGTGGCGGACGCTGATCGGCGAACGGTCGATGACTGCGACCGGCGGCAGATCCTTGTCGGTGCGGATGTAGGTGACGTCGCCGTCACGCTCCGTGATGCGCTCCGATGGTGTGGTCGATGTGGCCACGGTCCCTCCTCGTCGCTGAAGACGGTGCGCCGGAAGCGGGCCTTCGGCCGCGCAGGCGACTGGAAGAGGGGGTCCCGCTTCGACGATTCTAAGCACCGAGTCGGTCGCAAATCGGCAGCTTGCGAACGATATCTGTGGGGATATCGGCGCGACGAGCCGCAGACTGCGAAGGGCGCTGGCATGATGTGCGTTTGCCAAACGGTCGTTAGAGAGGCGGGAGATGAGTTCAGACACCGTGGACGGCGATGTGATCGGCGGGGTTCCGCGCCGCCGCATCGTGATCGCATCGATGGTGGGTACCACCATCGAGTTCTACGACTTCTACATCTACGCCACGGCCGCGGTGTCGGTGTTCCCGCACCTGTTCTTCCCCAAGGGTGATTCGACGACGGCGTTGCTGGCGTCGCTGGCCACGTTCGGCCTCGCCTTCGTGGCCCGCCCCGTCGGGTCGATCCTGTTCGGGCATTTCGGCGACCGGGTCGGCCGCAAGGCGACCTTGGTCGCGTCGCTGCTGGTGATGGGAATCGCGACCTTCGTGATCGGCCTGCTGCCCACCTACCACCAGGTCGGCGTGATTGCTCCGGCACTGCTGGCGATCATGCGCTTCTCGCAGGGCTTGGCTCTCGGCGGCGAATGGAGCGGAGCGGCACTGCTGGCGACGGAGACGGCGCAGCCCGGTAAGCGCGGTTGGGCCGCGATGTGGCCGCAACTCGGGGCGCCGATCGGATTCCTGCTGGCCAACGGGCTTTTCGTGGGTCTGCTGTTATGGCACGGGCACAGCAATCTGAAACCCGATCTCGACGGCGCATTTCTGACATGGGCCTGGCGGATACCCTTCCTGCTGAGTGCGGTGATGGTGGCCATCGGCCTGTACGTGCGGTTGCGCCTCATCGAGACGCCCGTGTTCACCCGCGCCGTCGAGCGCGGCGAAAAGGTGAAAACCCCACTGACCGAGGTGTTTCGGACCAGTTGGCGTCAACTGATCATCGGCACCTTCGTGATGCTGGCGACTTACACGATCTTCTATATCGTGACCACCTGGGCGTTGAGCTTCGGCACCGGAAAACGGCCTCCGGATGGTGGGGGACTCGGGTTCGGCTATGTCGATTTCCTGCAACTGCAGCTGATCGCGGTGCTGTTCTTTGCGGCGACGCTGCCCCTTTCGGGTTTGATCTCGGACCGCTTCGGCCGCAGACGCTCGCTGCTGGTCGTCACCATCGGCATCATGGCCTACGGCGGGTTGTTCGCCCCGATGCTCGGCTCCGGCGACACGTCGAAGGGCACCATGCTGCTCTTCTTGATCATCGGAATGACGTTGATGGGCTTCACTTTCGGGCCGATGAGCGCGGTTCTACCTGAACTGTTTCCGACCAATGTGCGCTATACCGGCTCCGGAATCTCCTACAACGTCGCGAGTATCCTCGGCGCCGCGGTTGCGCCGTTCATCGCCACCTGGCTGGCGACGTCCTACGGTGTCGGCTGGGTAGGCCTGTATCTCTTCGTGGCGGCGACGCTCAGCCTCATCGCGATTCTGATCATGCATGAAACCAAGGACGCCTCGCTGGATTCCGTGGCCGAGCCAGATCCGAATACCGTCATCACACCGTAGCTGTCAGCAAAGCAGTCAGGGTTGCCTCAGTCGCGAGTGGTGCGCGTTCACCCGTTGTGATCATGGTTCTGCTTCGGCGGCAACAGTTTCCGCGAAAGCCACACCGCGCCAGCCGCCGAGTGGTTTTCTAGGGACGTGAGCACGGCGACGACGCCGGACACCAGCACCAGCAGAAGCGTGAATCTGGTACTGGCGACGTGGGTGTCGGCCATCAACTTCTGGGCCTGGAACATGATCGGGCCGCTTTCGACCACCTACGCCGGCGACCTGTCGCTGAGCAGTACCGAGGCGTCGATGCTGGTGGCCACGCCGATCCTGGTCGGATCGCTGGGACGCATCGTCATCGGATCGCTCACCGATCGCTACGGCGGACGGACCATGTTCATCGCGGTGTCCGCGGCATCCATCGTGCCGGTCCTGGCGGTGGGGGCTGCGGGCACGGCGGGGTCGTACCCGTTCCTGCTGGTATGCGGCTTCTTCCTCGGCATCGCGGGGACGATCTTCGCGGTCGGCATCCCGTTCGCCAACAGCTGGTATGAAGCCTCGCGCCGTGGCTTCGCGACCGGGGTCTTCGGCATGGGGATGGTCGGTACGGCGCTGTCGGCGTTCTTCACCCCGCGGTTCGTGCGGTGGTTCGGCCTCTTCACCACCCATGTCATCGTCGCGGTCGCGCTGGCGCTGACCGCGGTGGCGTGTGCGCTGGTGATGCGCAATTCTCCGAGTTTCACCCCGAACACCGACCGGGTGGTGCCCAAGCTGATCGTCGCCGCGAAACTTCCGGTCACGTGGGAGATGTCGTTCCTCTACGCGGTCGTTTTCGGCGGTTTCGTAGCGTTCAGCAACTATCTGCCCACGTACATCAAGACGATCTACGGCTTCAGTGCGGTCGACGCGGGTGCGCGCACGGCGGGGTTCGCGTTGGCCGCGGTGCTGGCCCGCCCGGTCGGCGGGGCGCTGGCCGACCGGATCGCGCCCAAGTACGTGGTGCTGGCATCTTTCGCAGGTACCGCGGTGATGGCGTTCATCGCCGTGTTCCAACCGCCGCCGGACGTGTGGTCGGCGGCCACGTTCATCACGCTGGCGATCTTCCTCGGCATCGGTACCGGCGGCGTCTTCGCATGGGTCGCGCGTCGGGCACCCGCACAGTCGCTGGGCTCGGTGACCGGAATCGTGGCCGCGGCGGGCGGGCTCGGCGGCTACTTCCCGCCGCTGGTGATGGGCGCGAGCTACGACTCGGTCGACAACGACTACACCGTCGGTCTGCTTCTCCTGGTTGCCACGGCGGCGATCGCCTTCGGCTACACGGCATTGCGATTGCACGCGCACGAGCCGGAAACCCAACGCAGTAAGGACCCGCCATGACGAAGGCACCGCGCACCGGCGGGCCGATCGAAGAACTACTCGAACGCAGCGGGCGGTTCTTCACACCCGGCGAGTTCTCCGACGACCTGCGCACCGTCACACGGCGCGGTGGCCGCGAGGGCGACGTCTTCTACCGCGACCGCTGGAGCCACGACAAGGTGGTGCGCTCCACCCACGGGGTCAACTGCACCGGATCGTGCTCGTGGAAGATCTACGTCAAGGACGGCATCATCACCTGGGAGACCCAGGAAACCGACTACCCGTCGGTCGGCGCCGACCGGCCCGAGTACGAACCCCGCGGTTGTCCACGCGGCGCGGCATTCTCCTGGTACACCTACTCGCCGACGCGGGTGCGCTACCCGTATGCCCGCGGCGTGCTGGTGGAGATGTATCGCGAAGCCAAGGCCCGGGTCGGCGATCCGGTGCTGGCGTGGGCCGACATCCAGGCCGACCCCGAGCGCCGTCGCCAATACCAGTGCGCCCGCGGCAAGGGCGGCCTGGTGCGCGTGACGTGGGCGGAGGCGACGGAGATGATCGCCGCCGCCCATGTGCACACCATCAAGACCTACGGGCCCGACCGGGTCGCCGGTTTCTCGCCGATACCGGCCATGTCGATGGTCAGCCACGCGGCGGGCTCGCGGTTCGTCGAACTGATCGGTGGAGCGATGACGTCGTTCTACGACTGGTATGCCGACCTGCCGGTGGCCTCACCGCAGGTGTTCGGCGACCAGACCGACGTGCCGGAGTCCGGGGACTGGTGGGACGCCGCCTATCTGATGATGTGGGGTTCCAACGTCCCCGTCACCCGCACCCCGGATGCCCACTGGATGGCCGAGGTGCGCTACCGCGGCACCAAGGTGGTCAGCGTGAGCCCCGACTACGCCGACAACACGAAGTTCGCCGACGAGTGGATGCCTTGCGCGGCGGGCAGCGACGGTGCGTTGGCGATGGCGATGGGCCACGTCATCCTCACCGAATACTATGTGCGCCAGCGTGTCCCGTATTTCGTGGACTATGCGCGCAAGTTCACCGACCTGCCGTTCCTGGTCAAGCTGGAGGAGCGGAATGGCGCGCTGGTGCCCGGAAAGAACCTGACAGCCGCGGATCTCGGCCAGGACGTCGAGAATGCCGCGTTCAAACCGGCCATTCTGGACGGTGCGACGGGAACGGTCGCCGTGCCGCAGGGCTCGCTGGGTTTCCGATTCGGGGACGGCGGTGTCGGCCAGTGGAACCTCGACCTCGAGGGCCTGGTGCCCGCGCTGACGGTGGCGGCCGATATTGGTGAGACCGCGCTGATCCGGTTGCCGCGCTTCGACACCGTCGACGGACACGGTGAAACCCTGGAGCGCGGCGTGCCCGTACGCAGGGTGGGCGAACACCTGGTGTGCACCGTGTTCGACCTGATGCTCGCGCAGTACGGGGTGGCCCGGGACGGCTTGCCGGGCGACTGGCCCACCGGCTACGACGACGCGGGGGTCCCGTACACACCGGCCTGGCAGGAATCGATCACCGGAGTCGCCGCCTCGCAGGCCATCCGGGTGGCGAAGGAGTTCGCGCGCAACGCCGAAGACACCAACGGCCGGTCGATGATCATCATGGGCGCAGGCATCTGTCAGTGGTTCCACGGCGACGCCACCTACCGCGCGGTGCTGGCACTGCTGCTGCTGACCGGATCGATGGGCAGAAACGGCGGCGGCTGGGCACATTACGTCGGGCAGGAGAAGTGCAGGCCGATCACCGGGTGGGCGACGCTGGCGATGGGCACCGACTGGTCGCGCCCGCCTCGGCAGATGGCGGGCACGTCCTACTGGTACGTGCACACCGACCAGTGGCGGTACGACGGGTATCGCGCCGACACGCTCGCCAGCCCACTCGGGCGGGGCCGCTTCGCCGGGAAGCACACCATGGATGTGCTGGCATCGGCGGCCGCGATGGGGTGGTCGCCGTTCTTTCCCCAATTCGACCGGTCCAGCCTCGACGTCGCCGACGACGCGCTGGCCGCGGGTTACGAGAAGTCGCAGATCCCGGAATATGTGGCCGGACAGCTCGCCAGCGGCGCGCTGACGCTGGCCGTCACCGATCCCGACGATCCGGCGAACTGGCCACGCGTGCTGAATGTTTGGCGGGCCAACCTGCTCGGCTCGTCGAGCAAGGGCAACGAGTACTTCCTGCGCCATCTGCTCGGCACCACCTCCAACGTGCAGGCCCAGCCCGGCGAGTTGCGGGCGCGCGACGTCACGTACACCGACGAGATTCCAGAAGGCAAGCTCGACCTGTTGATGTCGATCGACTTCCGGATGACGTCGACGACGCTGCTATCGGATGTGGTGCTGCCCGCCGCGACCTGGTACGAGAAGGCGGACCTGTCCAGCACCGACATGCATCCCTACGTCCACGCCTTCAGCCCGGCCATCGACCCGCCGTGGGAAACCCGTTCGGACTACGACGCTTTCGGGGCGATCGCCAGATCGTTCAGCGCGCTGGCCGCCAAACACCTCGGCACGCGTACCGACGTGGTGCTCGGCACGCTGCAGCACGACACCCCTGGGGCGATGGCGTATCCCGGCGGTACCGAGCATGACTGGCGCGTCATGGGGGAGACCCCGATTCCGGGCAAGACCATGGGACCGATCGCGGTGGTGGAACGCGATTACGCGGCAATCGCCGAAAAGTGGGTGACCCTGGGGCCGCTCGTCGACAGCTTGGGCGTCACCACCAAAGGTGTCACCACCCATCCGAATGCCGAAGTGAGTGAACTGGCAGCCAAGTTCGGGGTGATGGACTCCGGTGCGGCGCAGGGTCGTCCGGCCATGACATCCGCGGAGCGGATGGCCGATGTGATTCTTGCGCTGTCGGGTACATCCAACGGCAGGCTCGCCGTCGAGGGGTTCCGCGAGTTGGAGCGACGGACCGGCCGCAAACTGGTGCACCTGGCCGAGGGCAGCGAGGAACGCCGCATCACCTACGCCGACACGCAGGCGCGGCCGGTGCCGGTGATCACCAGTCCGGAGTGGTCGGGCAGCGAGACCGGTGGCCGCCGCTACGCCCCGTTCACGGTGAACATCGAGGAACTCAAACCGTTCCACACCCTGACCGGTCGGATGCATTTCTACGTCGACCACGACTGGCTGGAAGAACTGGGCGAACAACTGCCGATCTACCGGCCGCCGTTGGACATGTCGCGGCTGTTCGGTGAACCCGCGGTCGGCACTGCCGACGGCATCGGACTGACGGTGCGCTACCTGACCCCGCATTCGAAGTGGTCCATCCACTCCGAGTATCAGGACAACCTGTTCATGCTGTCGTTGTCCCGCGGTGGGCCCGTCATGTGGATGAGTCCGGCGGACGCAGCGAAAATCCAGGTCAACGACAATGATTGGGTCGAGGCCGTCAACCGCAACGGTGTGGTGGTGTGCCGCGCGGCGGTCAGTCACCGAATGCCCGACGGCGTGGTTTTCGTATACCACGCCATGGAGCGCACGATCGATGTGCCGCTCACCGAGACCACCGGAACCCGCGGCGGGATTCACAATTCGCTGACCAGGCTGCTGATCAAACCCAGCCATCTCGCCGGCGGCTATGCGCAGCATTCCTTCGCGTTCAACTACCTCGGTCCGACTGGTAACCAGCGTGACGAGGTGACGGTGGTGCGCCGTCGCTCCCAGGAGGTGAAGTACCGGTGAGAGTCATGGCGCAGATGGCGATGGTGATGAACCTCGACAAATGCATCGGCTGCCATACCTGCTCGGTGACCTGCAAGCAGGCGTGGACCAACAGGTCGGGCACCGAGTATGTGTGGTTCAACAACGTCGAAACCCGTCCGGGCCAGGGATATCCGCGCACCTATGAGGATCAGGAGCGCTGGCACGGGGGATGGCGTCTGGACGGCCGGGGTCGGCTGCGATTGCGCGACGGGGGCCGGCTGTCGAAGTTGTTCCGGATCTTCGCCAACCCCAAGCTGCCGTCCATCGACGACTACTACGAACCGTGGACGTATGACTACGAGAACCTGACCTCCGCGCCGCTCGGGGATCAGATGCCGGTCGCGCCGCCGCGCAGCCTGATCAGCGGCAAGCCGATGAAGGTGTCCTGGTCGGCCAACTGGGATGACGATCTCGCCGGCTCACCCGAAATCGTGCCCGGTGACCCGGTTTTGGCGAAGGTCAGCGAAGAGGTGAAGCTGCAGCTGGAGCAGACGTTCATGTTCTACCTGCCGCGGATCTGCGAGCACTGCCTGAATCCCTCGTGTGTGGCGTCGTGTCCCTCCGGCGCGATGTACAAGCGCAGCGAGGACGGCATCGTGCTGGTCGACCAGGATCGCTGTCGCGGCTGGCGGATGTGTGTGTCCGGCTGCCCCTACAAGAAGGTGTACTTCAACCACAAGACGGGGAAGGCCGAGAAGTGCACGCTGTGCTACCCGCGCATCGAGGTCGGGCTGCCCACTGTCTGTTCCGAAACCTGCGTCGGCCGGTTACGTTATCTGGGCCTGGTGCTCTACGACGTCGACCGCGTGCTCGAGGCGGCATCGGTGGAAGACGAGAAGGATCTGTACGAGGCGCAGCGCCGGATTCTGCTCGACCCCACCGATCCACAGGTCATCGCGGGTGCGCGGGCCGAGGGTATCTCCGACGAATGGATCGAGGCCGCCCAACGGTCGCCGGTGTATGCGCTGATCAACACGTATCAGGTTGCGCTGCCGCTGCATCCGGAATTCCGGACGGTGCCGATGGTGTGGTACATCCCGCCGTTATCGCCGATCGTCGACGCGGTCAGCCGTGACGGCCACGACGGGGAGGATGTCGGCAACCTGTTCGGTGCGCTGGATGCGCTGCGAATCCCGATGGAGTACCTGGCTGGACTGTTCACCGCAGGGGACACCGGCACCGTGGAGAGCGTACTGCGGCGGTTGGCGGCGATGCGTTCGTACATGCGCGACGTGAACCTCGGCCGTGAGACTCAGCCGCACATCCCGGCGGCGGTCGGGATGACCGAAGAGCAGATCTACGCGATGTACCGGCTGCTCGCCCTGGCGAAATACGAGGAGCGCTACGTCATTCCGACGGCCTATGTCGCCGAGGGCAGGCGGCTGGAGGAGACCGACTGCTCGTTGTCGTTCGAGGGCGGACCCGGGATGTACGAATCCGGCCCGTTCGGCGAGGCCAGCGGTGGGCCGGTCCCGGTGGCGGTGGAGACGTTCCATGCGTTGAAACACCGGCAGAGTAACGAGGGCATGGCGGCGAATTCCGAGAACCCGTCGCGGGTGAACCTGCTCAACTGGGACGGTAGGGGAGTGCCGTCGGGAATGTTTCCGGGCGGGAAGTCGTGAAACGGCGCGACCGTGATCTGCAGGACCGCCTGGTGTGGCAGGCGGCGTCACTGTTGTTGGCCTACCCCGACGAGCAGCAGGACCGTCGACTCGACACCGTCGACCGGCTGCGGGACCACATCACCGGCCGACCGGCGACGCTGCTGGGCGAGACGGTCGAGGTGTTGCGTGGTTGGAGGCTCACGCGGGCGGCAACCCATTACGTCGAGACGTTCGACCTGAAACGGCGTTCGACGATGCTGTTGACCTACTGGACCGCGGGGGATACCCGCAACCGCGGTGCGCAGATGCTGTCTTTCGCACAGACCTACCGTGCCGCCGGCGTCCAGCCTCCGAAAGGCGAAGCGCCGGATCACCTTCCGGTCGTGCTGGAGTTCGCCGCGGCAGTCGACCCACATGGTGGACGACGTCTGCTCGTCGACCACCGCGTCCCGATCGATGTGCTGCGACAGGCGCTCGTCGATGCCGGCTCGCCGTACGCGCCCACCGTCACCGCGGTGAGTTCGACGTTGCCCGCCGTCGGCGAACACGACGCGCGACGACTGCTGCACGCCGGGCCGCCCTCCGAAGCGGTTGGTCTGCAACCGTTTCAGTTGACTGTGCCGCCCCGCCGGGTGGAAGGGGGCCGTTGACGATGTCCGGGTGGGAGATCTTCTGGGACGTGGTGCCGTACGTGACGCTCGCGATCGTCATCGTCGGCACCTGGTGGCGCTACCGGTACGACAAGTTCGGCTGGACCACGCGGTCGTCCCAGCTATATGAGTCGCGGCTGCTGCGGATCGGCAGCCCGCTGTTCCACTTCGGAATGCTGGTCGTCATCGTGGGCCACATCATCGGATTGGTGATCCCCGAGTCGTGGACCAACGCGATCATGAGCGACCACGTGTACCACCTGCAAGCGGTGATTCTCGGCGGGATCGCGGGAATCGCGACCCTGACCGGAATCGCACTGCTCATTTATCGCCGCCGGACGACGGGCCCGGTGTTCATGGCGACCACCGTCAATGACAAGGTGATGTACCTCGTTCTGGTGCTGGCGATCATCGCCGGGTTCAGCTGCACGCTGATCGGCGCGACGCCGGAGGGTGCCGAGCACGACTACCGGGAGACGGTCTCACCGTGGTTCCGCTCGATCTGGGTGCTGCAGCCGCGAGGTGATCTGATGGTGCAGGCGCCGTTGTACTTCCACATCCACGTGATGATTGCGCTCGTGCTGTTCTGCATCTGGCCGTTCACCCGGTTGGTGCACGTGTTCAGCGCGCCGATCGGCTACCTGTTCCGGCCCTACATCGTGTACCGCAGCCGTGAGGTGTCCGCCGGCAAGGGGGCCGAGATGGTGGGCTCGCATCCGCGGCGCCCCGGTTGGTGAATCGGGCGGTCAGCCGACGGCCACCGCGTCGACGTCGCCCGCGTCGGCCCCTCTCAGACGGCGGTGCATGGCCCTGGCGATTCGGCCGGCCTGAAGCTTCGCCCGCTCCGCCGCCGGACCCTCGTACATCTCGTCGACGGTGGCCTCCCAGATCGCCAGCCAGCGCGCGAAGTGCTTGGCGTACAACGGATGTCGACTATCGAGTTGCCGATGAACCACCAACGCGTTGCCACGGTAGCGTCCGGCGCGGAACAGGACCGTCTCCCAGAAATCGCACATCACCGGGATATGTGACTCCAGTCCCTGTGCGCGCAACTCGCTGAACGGCTCGGCAAGCACGTCGTCTACGAACACTCGACCGTAGAAGCGTCGCAACAGCACGTCGACGTCATCGCGATCGCTCAGGTCACGGGCCGCTTCACTCATCACAACCCCTTGGTTTTTACAAGAGCAGTTGTATAAACTCTAGCGTATGCCGAGGACGCAGACCATGAGCTCCGCGTCACAGCCGGCGGGTCGTCGCGAAGACGTCCTGGCGGTGCTGAGGCGTGCCGACGGCGCCATGACCATCGTGGATGTCGCCGAACAGCTTGGAGTGCATGCGAACACGGTCCGGTTCCATCTGGAAGCCCTGATCGCCGATGGCAGGGCCGAGCGTGTCGAGCCCGATCAGAAAGGTCCGGGCCGTCCGCCGCTGATGTATCGCGCGGTGCGCGGAATGGACCCCGGCGGGGCGCGCCAATACCGGTTGCTCGCCGAAATCCTCACCCTCGGTCTGGTCGGGCAACGCAACGCGAGTGCCAAGGCGCTCGAAGCCGGACGTGCCTGGGCGGACCGGGTGACCCGTCCGGCCCCGAAGGCGCTGGGCATACGTGCGTCGGTCAATCGGCTCATCGGCCTGCTCGACGACCTCGGGTTCGCACCGCAGCGGTTGGACGCCGACGGTGAGACGAACGTCGGCCTACGCCACTGCCCGTTCCTGGAACTGGCCGAAGACAGCCGGGCCGTCGTCTGCCCGATTCACCTGGGCCTCATGCAGGGCGCACTGAAGACGTGGCGAGCGCCCGTCACCGTCGACAGGTTGGAACCGTTTGTCGAGCCCGACCTGTGCTTGGCCCACGTCACCGTCGAAAGGCAGTCATCATGAGCGCGGGTCTCGCCGCCGCCACCGCATTGACGTTCGTCTGGCTCGGGATGGTACTGGCCATCTCGTTCCTCGAGGCGCCGCTGAAGTTCCGTGCGCCCGGGGTCACGCTGCAGATCGGGCTCGGCATCGGGCGGTTGGTCTTTCGTGCGCTCAACGCGTCCGAAGTGGTGCTGGCCGTCGTCATCGGCGTCGCCTTGGTGCTGAGTCAGCCGCGCACCGGCGTCATCGTGGCGCTGGTCGTCGCCGCCGGCGCTCTTATCGCCCAACTG
This sequence comes from Mycolicibacterium moriokaense, assembly GCF_010726085.1. Classification (NCBI taxonomy): domain Bacteria; kingdom Bacillati; phylum Actinomycetota; class Actinomycetes; order Mycobacteriales; family Mycobacteriaceae; genus Mycobacterium; species Mycolicibacterium moriokaense. The sequence goes on along the minus strand of NZ_AP022560.1, from coordinate 4,484,354 downwards.
GTTGGAGTGCGACCGCTTTTGACGCGCCGCTCAAATGCGGTGCTGGCCGGTGGGGACGGACCTCGATCCCGTGCGCACTATGTGTATGTCGGGTTCGAAGCCGTCAAGGTCGTTGCGCTGATCGTGGGCGGAATTCTCCTGCTGTCCAGCTGAATCCGCTCCGGTTGTGTTCAACTCCGCAGCGCTAGCGCGCCCGATCCTTAGACTGCGTTGATGGCCGGTGAACCTGTGGATGTCCTATCGGCGGACGAGAGCTGGAACCTGCTGTCGAGTAGGTCGGTGGGTCGGCTCGTCATGTGCGTCGAGGGCTCCCCGGAGATCTTTCCGGTCAACTACGTCGTGCAGCGCAGGACCGTGCTGTTCCGGACCGCGAACTTCGCCAGCAAGCTGTTCGCCCTCGTGATGAACGCCCGGGTGGTGTTCGAAGCCGACGACTACAACGTGTCGGAAGGCTGGAGCGTCATCGTCAAGGGCTTCGGCCGTGTGCTGCACACCAACGAAGAAATCGAGGAAGCGCAGCGAGCCCAGCTGATGCCGTGGACAGCGGGACGCAAGCCGCGTTTCGTTCGGGTGGATCCGACGGAAATCAGCGGTCGGCGCTTCCGATTCGGACCTTCGGTCGATATCGACTGACCGGGGCTGCCAACGAAGGGACCTTTGCCCCTGCCGTTGAGCTCGGAAAAGGTCGACAGTGGTCCCATGGAGCAATTGACGACGCTCGACGCGGGGTTCTTGCACGCGGAGGACTCCGACCGCCATGTCAGCCTCGCGATCGGTGCAGTCGCCGTCCTCGCCGGGCCGATGCCCGATTTCGATTCGCTGACCGCGACCATCGGTGACCGCGTGTTGTCGGTGCCGAGGTTCACGCAGGTACTGCGGACGCAGCCGCTGGACCTCGGCGCTCCCAGTTGGGTGGAGGATACGGACCTCGATTTCTCCCATCACATTCGGCGGGCGGCGCTGCCGGCTCCCGGAGACGACGCGGCCCTGTCGCGTTGGGTTGCCGACGTCATGGAGCGCCGTCTCGACCGTGACCGCCCGTTGTGGGAGTGCTGGGTGGTCGACGGCCTGTCGCAAAACCGGTGGGCGATCCTGATGAAGGTCCACCATTGCATCGCCGACGGTATCGCGGCCAGCCACCTGCTCTCCCGGATCTGCGACGGCGGGGCGGTCGATACGTTCGCGACCGAAATCCGTGCGGCACAGCGCTCGACGCGCAGACCACGACTGCCGGCGCGCTCGCTCAACCCGATCGATTGGATCGCCGGAGCATGGCGCACATCGCTGAGTGTGACGGCTGCCGCCGCGCACGCGCTGCAGGGGGCGGCCGAGATCGCAGGCGGACTGCTGCGTCCAGCGGCGCCGTCGTCACTGACCGGACCGCTGACCAGTATGCGACGATACGCCTCGGTCGAGGTCTCGCTCGAGGACGTCGAAAAGATCTGCGCCGGCTTCGGTGTGACCGTCAATGACGTTGCGCTGACGGCGATCACGGACAGTTACCGCACGATGCTGCTGAGTCGGGGCGAGCTGCCCCGGCCGGACTCACTGCGCACGCTGGTGCCGGTCTCGGTGCGCTCGGCCGATGCCGCGGACGAAACGGATAACCGCGTCTCGGTCATGTTGCCGTGCCTTCCGGTGGAGAAGGCCGATCCCATCGAGCAGTTGCAGTCCGTGCACGCGCGCCTCATGCGTACGAAGGCAAGCGGACAGCGCCAAGCCGGAAACATCTTCGTCACTGCTGCGAAGGCGGTGCCTTTCCCGTTGACGGCGTGGACCGTGCGTACGTTGACCCGGCTACCTCAGCGCGGTGTCGTCACCCTGGCCACGAACGTGCCGGGTCCGCGAAAGCGCCTCTACGTCAAAGGTCGAGAAGTCGTTCGGCTGCTGCCGATACCCCCGCTGGCGATGAATCTACGCACGGGTATCGCGATCATGAGCTATGCCGACCATCTCGCGTTCGGCATCATCGGCGACTATGACGCGGCGCCCGACGTCGATGAGTTAGCCTGCGGCATAGAGCGTGCAATCGCCCGTTTGACGGCTGTGAGCGGTGGTCACTGGCGCTCCACGCCCGTGGGGACGCTCGCACTGGTACGAGGGAGTTGACGATCATGCCCAACACCAAAGAGCTCGATGTCCTCAACCGTCGCCAGTGTCTGGACCTGTTACAACAGGTTCGCGTGGGCCGACTCGTCTTCACCGAGGACGCGCTCCCCGCGGTGCAACCGGTCAACTTCCGGCTGTGGCACGACGACATCGTGATCCGTGTCGCCGGTGGGCCCAAGCTCGAGGCGGCCACCGACAACCAGGTCGTCGCGTTCGAAGCCGATGAACTCGATCCGGACCTGCGTACCGGATGGAGTGTCACGGTGGTCGGGCATGCGCAGCCGATCACCGATGTCGACGACTTGGTCGAGGTCTCAGGAACTTTCGTGGAGCCGTGGGTGCAGGGCAGGCGCGATCACTTCGTGCGGATCCGGACCGAGAAGATCACGGGACGCCGATTCCGCGAACGCAGTGTGCCGCACTTCGGAAGCGACGCTGACAGCTAGCCGCAAGCGGGTCAGCCCCCGCGTTGGTAAAGGGCGCGGACGGTGTCGATGGTGTCGGCCTCGGCCGGGTTCTTGTCGTCGCGGTACCGCAGCACCCTTGCGAATCGCAGCGCCATTCCGCCGGGGTAGCGCGTCGAGGTCTGCACACCGTCGAGCGCGATCTCGACCACCTGTTCGGGCCGTACCTTGACGACGTAGCCGTCGGTGGGACCGTCGGCCAGCTCGGTGAACCGGGCGGTCTGCCAATCCAGCATGGCGTCGGTCATCCCCTTGAAGGTCTTCCCGAGCATGATGAATTCACCGGTCGCCGGGTCTCTGGCGCCGAGGTGGATGTTGGACAGCTTGCCGGTGCGCCGTCCGGAACCCCATTCGACGGCCAGAACCACGAGGTCGAGGGTGTGCACGGGCTTGACCTTCAGCCAGCCGGCGCCGCGGCGACCCGCCTCGTAGGGTGCGGTGGCCGATTTCGCCATCACACCTTCGTGACCGGCCGCCAGCGTGATGTCGAGAAAGTTCTGCGCCGCGCCCGCGTCATCGGTGATGAGCCGGTCGACCCGATGCGTCTGCGGCACCACGGAATCGAGGACCGCTATGCGCTCGCTGGTCGGCAAGTCGAGCAGGTCGGTGCCGTCGAGATGCAGAAGGTCGAACACGAACACCGACAGCGGTTGGGCGGTTCTCGCCGCGTCGATGTCCACGGAGCGCCCGAAGCGGGACGCGGTGACCTGGAATCGATGTGGCCGGCCGTCGGGGCGCAGTGCTATCGCCTCGGCGTCTGCGATCAAGTCGGTGACGGGGAGCGCCAGCGTCGCGTCGACCACCTCCGGCAGTCGTGCGGTGACGTCGTCGAGGCTGCGCGTGTAGATCGAGACCGAGTCGCCCGACCGGTGGATCTGTACCCGCGCGCCGTCGAGCTTGGCCTCGAAAACCGTTGTACCACCGATACGTTCGAGCGCATCGGTGACACCGGTCGCGGTTTGCGCCAGCATCGGACCGACGGGCCGACCGACCGCGAGCGTGAACTGCTCCAGCGCGGCTTCCCCTCCGGTGAGGGCAGCAGCAGCGACCGCAGGCAGGGCGCCGCCGAGCATCGCTGCGCGCCGCACCGCCGGCGCGGGAACCCCGGCCGCCTTGGCCACCGCGTCCGCCATGACGCCGATCAGCGCGCCCTGCCGTAGCTCACCGCTGAGCAGGCGGCGCAGGAACGTCTGCTCGGCCTCCGTGGCCTGGCCGAACAGTGCGGACACCAACTCCGCCCGCCTAGTCTGCGACCCTTTCCCCGCGACCGCGCCGATCTCGCTGAACCGGGCGTCGACGTCCGCGACCGTGAGCGACGGCTCCGTCGCCGCCGCGGGCAACGACCGAAGCGCGGCCCAGCCGACACCGATCTGACGTTGCGGCAGCTCGCCCGACAGCCAGGACACGACCACCGCCACGAGGCCGGCGTCACCCTCCGCACCGGCCGTGCGCAGGAGCTCGGCGATTCTGGCGATCTTCTTCAGTCGCGCCGAGGTGGCGCCGACCTCGGCCGAGGCGGTGGCGACGTCAAGCAACTGCACGCCATCAGACTGGCACGGGTGTCAGACATGTTCGAGGAGGAGCGATTACTTCACCGCGAACGACACGGTGTGCCAGCCGGTTGCGCCATCGGGAGCCGGGTTCGCGATGTCACCTGTCTGGACGGCGCCGGTGTTGTCGATCGCGCGGACCGAGATGGTGTGCAGCCCCCGCTCGGTGGCCTGCCACGGAAAGCTCCAGAGCCGCCAGGTGTCGTCGGCGTAGTTGGCGCCGAGGTCGGCCCGCTGCCAGTCGCCCTCGTCGATGCGCACCTCGACGGCGCGCACCCCGCGGTTCTGGGCCCAGGCCACCCCACCGAACGTCACCGGTCCCCGGGGCACGTCCTGCCCGCTGCGTGGCACGTCGATGCGGGACTGCGTCTTGATGGGTCCGTGCGCGGACCAGCCCAGCGGCGTCCAGTACCCCTGTGCGCGGTCGAAGCGGGTGAGCTCGAGATCGACGACCCACTTGGTCGCCGACACGTAGCCGTAGAGGCCGGGCACCACCAGTCGCGCGGGATAGCCGTGCTCGGTGGGCAGCGGCTGGCCGTTCATGCCGACCGCAAGGAGGGAGTCGCGGTCGTCGGTGAGTGCCTCGACGGGGCTGCCCGCGGTGAACCCGTCGATCGACTTCGACAGCACCATGTCCGCGTCCGAGTGAATGCCCGCCTCCGCCAACAGGTCCCGCACACGGTACCCCGTCCAGGCCGCGTTGCCGATGAGACTGCCGCCGACGGGATTGGACACGCACGTCAAGGTCACCAGCTTTTCGATGACCTCGAATTTCTCCAGATCCTCGAAGCCGTAGGTGATCTCGCGGTCGACCATGCCGTGGATCCTCAGCTGCCAGTTGGCGCGGCTCAGCTGCGGTACCGACAGCGCGGTGTCGATCCGGTAGAACTCGTCGTTGGGTGTGACGAAGGACGGCAGCGTGACGCCATGCGGTTGGACGGCGGCTGGGACGGACGGTGCGGCCACGTCGATCTTCGGCAGCGCGAAGGCGTTTCGATCGCCGGCGACCGAGGTCGTCAGGCGCGACAGCACGGCGCCGCCGACACCCGCCAGCGCGCCCGCTCCGAGAAACGCGAGCGTGATGAGCGACAGTCGCCTACCGCGGTCCGGCGCGTCGGTCACCGGGTCGCTCTCCGGGGCGTCGGTGAACCGGCCCGAGGTGAGCAGCCGCAGCACTGCGACGCCGCAGACGGTGCCGACCACCGTCGGCAGGATGTCCGCAACGCCGGCTCCCTCCCGCGAAAGCACGGCCGCGCAGCCCGCGACCCCTGCGAGCACGATCGCTGCGCTGCCCACCGGCATGCGACGCGTCTCGTATTGGGCCGTTACTGCCGCAATGCCCGCGATCACCGCCACCACGAGCACCGACAACACCAACTTGTCGGCCATGCCGAAGGTCTGGATGGCCCATTCCTTGACGGGGCCGGGCGTCAGGTCGATGACGGTCGATCCGACCGCGGTGCGCGCGTCGGCCTCCGGGCCGAACAGGACGGCGAGCAGTTGGGTCACCCCGAGCGCCACCGCCGCCGCCGCGATACCTGCCATCGCCTTGGCGCCGCGCGCGGTCATGACGCCAAGCTACCCACGCACCGACCCGAAAGGCTTACCAAAAAATGACATCGGATAGGTTGCTTTACGGTTTGGGCACTTTTTGGAAAGGAAGCCACAATGGAGATCGAAGGCAAGAACGCCATCATCGTGGGCGGGGCGTCGGGCTTCGGCAAAGCCACGGCGGAACTGCTGGCCAAGCGCGGCGCGAACGTCGCGGTGCTGGACCGCCCGCAGTCGAAGGGCAAGGAAGTCGCCGACGCGATCGGCGGCTCGTTCTTCGAGGTCGACGTCACCGACTTCGAGGGCACCGAGAAGGTGCTGCAGCAGGCCATCGACAAGCTCGGCGGTCTGCACATCATCGTCACGACTGCCGGCGGCGGCGCCGCCGAGCGCACCGTCAAGAAGGACGGGCCGCACAGCCTGGACACGTTCCGCAAGTGCATCGATCTGAACCTGATCGGCACGTTCAACATCAGCCGGCTGGCCGGTTGGCAGATGAGCAAGCAGGACCTGGTCGACGACGAGCAGGAAGAGCGCGGCGTCATCATCAACACCGCCTCGATCGCGGCGTTCGAGGGTCAGATCGGGCAGGTCGCCTACACCGCGGCCAAGGCCGCGATCGCGGGCATGTCCCTGACCATGGCCCGCGACCTGGGCAGCCTGGGCATCCGGGCGCTGGCGATCGCGCCGAGCCTGTTCGCCACCGGTCTCACCGAGGGCATTCCCGACGAGTTCGCCAAGGCGCTGACGAAGGACGCGGCGTTCCCGAAGCGGCTGGGCAAGCCGGAGGAGTACGCGAAGCTGGTCGCGGCGATCGTCGAGAACCCGATGCTCAACGGGCAGTGCCTGCGGCTGGACGCGGGCCAGCGCTTCGCCCCCAAGTAATTCGGTGATTTCGGTGTAGTTGGTCGCGCTCAGCACGACTAACTACACCGAAATCGCATAGGGTGGCCGGGTGGCGACCGTCGCCGATCACGTCATCGACGCTCTGAAGGTCAGCGGGGTGCGCCGCGTCTACGGGCTACCCGGCGACAGCCTCAACGGCTTCACCGACGCGATCCGCCGTAGCGGCGAAATCACCTGGGAGCATGTCCGTCACGAGGAGACCGCAGGCTTCGCCGCCGCGGCCGATGCGGCGCTCACCGGCGGCCTCGCCGTCTGCGCGGGCAGCTGCGGCCCCGGCAACCTGCACCTGATCAACGGACTGTTCGACGCGCAGCGCAGCCGCGTCCCCGTGCTCGCGATCGCGGCGCACATCCCGCGCACCGAGATCGGTTCGGAGTATTTCCAGGAGACGCACCCGCAGGACCTGTTCCGCGAGTGCAGTGTGTACCGCGAACTCGTCAGCACACCCGAGATGGCACCGCGCATCCTCGAGATGGCGATGCGCGCGGCCGTCGAGGAGAACGGCGTCGCGGTCGTCGTCATCCCCGGTGAGATCTTTCTCCAACGCGCCGACGCCTCCGCGTGGAACGCGCGCCCGGTTCTCCCGTCGCGGTCGGTGGTGCGCCCCGACGACGAGTCGCTGCGGCAGGCCGCCGCCATACTCAACGACGCCCAGGCGGTCACGATCCTGGGCGGCGCCGGGGTGGCCGGCTCGCACGAAGCCCTGGTGAGCCTGGCGGCGACGCTGAACGCGCCGATCGTGCATGCGCTGCGCGGCAAGGAGTTCATCGAATACGACAACCCATACGACGTCGGCATGACCGGGCTGCTCGGTTTCGCCTCCGGCTACAAGGCGATCAAGGAATCCGACGCGCTGCTGATGCTGGGCACCGACTTCCCGTACCAGCAGTTCTATCCCGACGACGCGAAGGTCATCCAGGTCGACATCCGCGGCCGCAACATCGGCCGGCGCACGCCCGTCGACCTCGGGCTCGTGGGTACCGTCAAGGACACGCTGGCGGCGCTGGCACCGCTGTTGCGGCAGAAGGCCGAGCGTGAGCACCTCGATCGGTCCCTGCGCCATTACGCCAAGACCCGCAAACGCCTGGACGAGCTGGCCGTCAACGATCGCGACCGGACGCCGATCCGGCCCGAATACGTTGCCGGCCTTGCTAATCGGCTGGCTGCCGACGATGCGGTGTTCACGGCGGACGTGGGGTCGCCGGTGGTATGGGCGGCGCGATACCTCACGATGAACGGCCGTCGACGACTCATCGGGTCGTTCAACCACGGCACGATGGCGTGCGCGCTGCCGCTGGCGATCGGCGCGCAGACCGCCTACCGCGACCGCCAAGTGGTTGCGCTCGCCGGCGACGGCGGGCTGACGATGATGTTCGGTGAGCTCGTGACGCTGATCCAGAACCGGCTGCCGGTCAAGCTGATCGTGTTCAACAACTCCTCGTTGAACTTCGTCGAACTGGAGATGAAGGCCGCGGGCATCGTCAACTTCGGCACCGATCTGGTGAACCCAGACTTTGCCGCCGTGGCGCAGGCAATGGGAATCTTCGGCCGCCGCGTTGAGCAACCGGCCGATCTGGAGCAGGCGCTAGTGGACGCATTCGCCCACGACGGGCCCGCGCTCGTCGACGTGGTGACGGCCCGACAGGAGCTGTCGATTCCGCCGGCGATCACCGTTGAGCAGGCGAAAGGCTTCTCGCTGTACGCCATCCGCACGATCCTCGCCGGGCGCGGTGATGAGCTGCTCGATCTGGTGACGACGAATGTCGCGCGACGAATTCTCGACTGATCCGATTCAGCTGCGCACTTACCGCAAAATTTCTGATCTTGGCCGCTAATGTTCGCGCATGCGCACATGGGTGGCCGCGGTGGCGGCCGTTGTCCTGCTCGTGGCCGGCTGCGGCGGTGGCGCCAAATCGCAGTCGGCGGCTCAGGGTGAGAAGAAGGATGGGGCGCCGGACACCAGCACCGTGAAGATCGACGGTGACGCGTCGGCGCCGGTAAACAAGGTCGCGATCAAGGCGATCGCGGACCTCGAGAAGTATTGGGGCGAACAGTTTCCCAAGCTCTACGACAAGGAATTCGAGCAGATCGCGGGCGGCTACTACGCCGTCACCGAGGAGAGCCCCGCTCCGCCGTGCACGACCGAAGCCGCGGAGGTCGCGGGTAACGCGTTCTACTGCTCGACCGAGGACGTCGTGGCGTGGGACGCCCAGGGGCTGCTTCCCGACTTGCAGGACAAGTACGGCGAATTCGTCATCGCGGTCGTGATGGCGCACGAATGGGGCCACGCGGTTCAGGCTCGGTCGCACTTCACCGCGCGCACCGTCACGAGCGAGCTGCAAGCCGACTGCTTCGCCGGCGCGTGGTCCCGACATGCGCACGACGACAAGGTGTTCGACATCAACGCCGCGAACTTGGACACCGCCCTCGCAGGTGTCCTCGACCTGCGAGACAACCCCGGCACGTCCAAGATCGACCCGAACGCCCACGGCAGCGGGTTCGACCGCGTCAGCGCATTCCAGGACGGCTTCGACAACGGGCTCGACAAGTGCAAGGACTACCGCGACGACGAGCCGATGGTGCTCGAACTGCCCTTCAACGACGACGAGGACGAGTCGCGCGGAGGCGACGCGCCCTACGACTCGATCGTCAACGGCGTGCCGTATGACATCGAGGACTACTTCACGCAGGTCTACCCGGAGCTCTCCGACGGCAAGGAGTGGCCGCCGCTGCGGTCCATCGAGCCGTTCGATCCCGCCAAGCCGCCGATGTGCGGCGACCAGTCGGCCGAGGGATACTCGCTGTTCTATTGCGTGCCAGAGGATTACGTGGCATGGGACAACGTCGACGCCATGCCGCAGGTGTACCGGCAGGGCGGCGATTACGCGGTCACCACGCTGCTGGCCACGCAGTGGGGATTGGCGGCGTTGACGAGGTTGGGTGACGAGTCCGACGAGAAGACGTCGACGTTGCGCGGGGACTGCCTCGCCGGTGGCTATACGGCCAGCGTCATCCTCTACAACCGTCCCGAAACCAGCACGTTCCACATCTCGCCTGGCGACCTCGACGAGGGCATCAAGGCGCTGCTGGTGTTCCGCGGTGACGGCGATGTCGAACGCCAGGGTGCCGGCTGGGCCAGGGTCAAGGCGTTCCGTCAGGGTGTGATCGACGGAGCCGTATCGTGCCTGAACTATCAGGCGTAGCAAGTGACCTGACAATATGTCTGCATGCCCGATGACGCGCAGCAGCTACCGACACTGAGCGACGAGGACCAAGCCACCCTGCAGCAGTGGGTGCAACAGCAGGGGCTGGGCTCCACCGTCACCGACGTCGAACCGCTCACCGGCGGGACGCAGAACATCGTGGTGCGACTGCACATCGACGGCCGTCCGATGGTGCTGCGTCGTCCGCCGCTTCACCCGCGGCCGACGAGCGACAAGACGATGCTGCGCGAGATCGCGGCGCTGCGCACGCTCGCGGGTACGGACGTCCCGCATCCCGGCTTCATCGCCGGCTGCGAAGACCCCAGCGTGCTCGGCGTCGTGTTCTACCTGATGGAGGAGATCGACGGCTTCAACCCCGGCGCCGAGGTGTCCGAGGCATATGCCCGCGACGAGACGCTGCGACACGACGTCGGCCTGTCGTACGCCGCGAGCCTGGCCCGGTTGGGTAACGCCGAATGGCGGGGCAAGCCGCTCGAGGAGCTGCGGCGGCCGGGGTCGTTTGTAGAGCGCCAGGTTCCGCAGTTCCTCCGGCTGCTGGGGAGCTACCGGCACGACAACTACGACCCCGAATCGCTGGCGGTCACCGACCTCGCCGACTGGCTACAGGCCAACCTTCCCCCGGAGGGCGAGCCCGGAATCATGCACGGCGACCCGCACATGAGCAACGTCCTGCTGCGACGGGACAAGCCCGAGTTGGCGGCGTTCGTGGACTGGGAGATGTGCACCGTCGGAGACCCGCTGCTGGACATGGGCTGGATGCTGATCACCTGGCCGCTGAACACCAGCATGATCACGGCCGGCGCCGCGCTGGCCGCGCTCGGCGGGCTGGCCAGCAGAAGGGAACTGCTCGAGGCCTACTTGAACGCCGGCGGGCGGGAGACGCCGCACCTCGACTGGTACATGGCGATGGCGTGTTTCAAGCTCGGCGTCGTCATCGAGGGCACGTGGTCGCGCTATCTGATGGGTAAGGCGAGCCGTGACGCGGGGGAGGCGTTGCACGCCAGCGCGCAGAACCTCATCGACGTCGGCACGCGGGTTGTCAAGGGCGACAACCCGTTCGACCTGACCTAGCTTCTTCGCGAGCATACGCAAAAGTCCCCGCACACGCCGCGAAAGACGGGCAGTTTGCGCCTGCTCGCGGGTCTAACCGTAGGCGTCGATCCCGAGCTTGACGGCCAACGCCAGCCCCGCCGCGCCGATCGCCAAGCGCATCGGCTTCGCAGGTGCGTGACGCACGACGACGGGCCCCAGCCGCGAACCCGCCAGGCAACCAAGTCCGAGGGGGATCACCGCCGACCACTGCACCGGTGCCGCCACGATGAAGATGACCGCAGCGACGACGTTGGCGATACCGAGGACGACGTTCTTGCCCGCGTTGGCGTGAGCCAGCGTCGGCCCACCTGTGCGCAGCAACACCGCGATCAGCAGCACTCCGGCGGCGGCACCGAAATAGCCTCCGTAGATACAGATTCCGAAGATCGCGACCCATTCGACCAAAGCCGTCACCGCGTGCCTGCGATAGGTGGCAACGGTCACTTCCCTGCGAGGGCGGGTGGGGATGACTATCGCGACCGAGGCGAATCCGAGGAGAAGCGGCACCACCTTCTCGAAACCCTCGGCGGGTAGCGACAACAACAGGACCGCACCCACCACGCCGCCCAGCGCCGCGGCCGGGGCGATCCGTTTGAGCCAGGCGCCCTGGCCCTTGAGTTCGGGGCGTGAGCCCAGGACCGAGCCGATTCCGTTGAACACCACGGCGACGGTGTTGGTCACGTTGGCGGTGACCGGCGGGAGGCCGACCATCAGCAGGGCGGGGTAGGTGGCCACCGACGCCAAGCCCGCGATGCTGCCGGTGAGGCCACCGAGCACCCCTGCCGCGGCGAGAAAAGCCGCATCCCACCACGTCATCGGGCGCACACGTTACGCGGCCGAAGGCGGGGCGTCGCGCCGGGAGATGCTCGAAAAGCCGTTTGCGCGGCCCGTCCGGCGGCGTCTAATATCGCGGACGTGCCGAGGCGACTCGTAGTAGCAACCCGCAGCGGGGTCTGATCCTGACCGACCCCTCGCTGTGGGTCGTCGCTACTTCGTCGGTCATTTCCTCTGAACTGAGAAGACCGGCACATGACTTTCGAAGCAACCAGCGCAGGCCTGAGATCGGGGCCATCGACACTTGCGACCTACCTGGATGGACCGGTGCCCCGCGGTCTGCGCGAGGAGGCCGCCGCCATGTCGTTCGACACGTTCCTCGACTGGTACGCGCCCACCACGGGACCCCTGCGACTGGGCCAGTGGGCCTGCACCGACGCTGACCGTCCGGCCACCCGGCTGGGTCCGCAGCCGCGCACCTTCCAGGCCACGCTGGCCCTGGGTGACCGCATCGCCACGGCGTCGGCCAAGGCGCCGGGGCCGGTCGCAGCGCTGACGGAGATGCTCTACGAGCAGGGGATCGCGGTCGAGATGACCGCCTTTCACCAGTTGCCCGCCGGCGAGAACACCGCCACCTTCATCTGCGGCTCCGACGGCGGACACACCGAATGGGCGATGGGTCTGGCTGCCGACCCGACGCAGTCGGCGTTGCGCGCCGTCATCGCCTGCGCCAACCGGCTGTTGGTGACGGCCTGATCGTCCGCGAATAGCGTTCCGGGCTGCCAATCGGCGCAATCGGCGACCTGGAATGCTATTTCGCGAAGAGGTGACTCAGCGCAGCGGCCGCAGCACGATCGGCATGCCGTCCATCGGCACCGGCATCCCGCCGTAGTCGTAGCGGGCCTCGTAACCCGGCCGCGGCAGCTCCAGGCGGTACCGGCGCAGCAGTCGGTGCATGATCGTCTTGACCTCGAGCTGGCCGAACACCATGCCGATGCACTTGTGCGCGCCGCCGCCGAACGGGCTGAACGCGTAGCGGTGCCTCTTGTGCTCGTTGCGAGGCTCGGTGAAGCGGCCCGGATCGAACTTGTAGGGGTCGGGGTAGAACTCCTCGAGCCGGTGGTTCATCCCCGGGTACGCAATCACGTTGGTGCCCTTGGGCAGGTAGTAGCCGAGCAGTTCGGTGTCGCGGACCGTCTGCCGCATCGCCCACTGCACGGGCGTCACCAGCCGGATCGACTCGTTCATCACCAGATCGAGCGACTCGAGCTTCTCCAGCGAGTCGATGTCCACCGGTCCGTCACCGAGCCGGTCTGATTCGTCGCGGCAGCGTTCCTGCCATTCCGGATTGGCGGCGAGGTAGTACGACATCGTCGTCGCCGTGGACGTCGACGTGTCGTGGGCAGCCATCATCAGGAAGATCATGTGGTTGACGATGTCCTCGTCGGAGAACTTGTTGCCGTCCTCGTCCTCGGTCTCGCACAGCACCGTCAGCAGGTCGTTTCCTTCCTTGCCGCGGCGCTCCTTGACCCGTGCCTCGAAGTAGCTCTCCAGGTATTCGCGGGCCTTCAGGCCACGCCACCAGGTGAACGGCGGCACGCCCGTGCGGATGATGGCGTTGCCCGCCCTCGTGGTGATGGTGAACGCCCGGTTGACCTTCGTGACCAGTTCCTTGTCGGTGCCCGGCTCATGGCCCATGAACACCATCGAGGCGATGTCGAGGGTCAGTTCCTTCATCGCGGGATAGAGCAGGAAACGCGGGTCGTTGCTGACCCAGTCGTTCGCGATGACCTGCGAGACGACCTTGTCGACCTGCTCGGTGTAGCCGACGAGACGCGTCCGGACGAACGCCTCCTGCATGATCCGCCGGTGGAACATGTGCTCGTCGAAATCGAGGAGCATCAGGCCGCGCTTGAAGAACGGTCCGATGGCGGGTACCCAGCCCTGCTGAGAGAAGTCCTTGTTGCGGTTCGAGTAAATCGCCTGTGCGGCATCGGGTCCCAGCGCCGCCACCGAAGGGATGATCGGCGAGTCCATGAGAAACAGCGGACCGTGCTTGCGATAGAGGTGCAGGAAGAAGTCCGGGCCGCCGCGGAACATCTCGACCATGTGGCCGACGATCGGCAATCCGAGGTCACCCATGACGGGCTTGAGATCGCTCCCGGCGGGCGGCTCCGCCCATGCCCGCTGGGGCCAGTCGTGGGCCAGCAGCCGCTTCTCCAGCAAGCCCATCCCCGGCAGGGTGAGCAGCGGCGACGTCGTGACACGCCGCCTGGCCTGGTCGAGAACGTAATCTTTGGTGCTGATCGTCGGCATCAACGCTCCTGAATCAGAAAAGACTGTGGCCGTTGTCACTCTCATCCCCATCCTGGATGGCAGACTTGACGCATGTCAAGTTTGGTGTCGACGTGTCACGGTGCGAAGGTCTACTCCCATGACTGCTGAGTCCGCACCCACCGAACTCCGCCGCAGCAGAGGCGACCGGCAACGCGATGCGATCGTGACCGCGGTGCGGGAACTCCTTCAGGAGCGCTCCTTCGCCGATCTGTCCGTCAGCACCATCAGTGAGCGCGCCGGCGTGGCCCGGTCGGGCTTCTACTTCTACTTCGACTCGAAGTACGCGGTGCTGGCGGTGATCCTCGCCGACGCCAGTGATCTTCTGGACAGCCTGACGCACCACTTCGCGTCCCGGGAGCCGGGGGAGACGCCCGAGGCGTTCGTCAAGCGGATGGTCGGCAGCGCCGCAGCCGTGTACGCGAACGACGATCCGGTGCTGCGTGCCTGTGCGGTGGCGCGCAACACGGACGCGCAGATCCGCGAGATGATGGACGACTTCTACGACGGCATCATCGAGAAGCTGATCACGCTGCTCGAGCAGGATTCCGAGTTGCGGCCGATCTCCGACGACCTGCCCGCGCTGGTGCGCACGATGGCGGCGGTGACCACCATGACGCTGACGCACGACAGTACGTTCGTCGGCCGCGACCAGGAGTACGCGCGCGCCGTCGACATCGTCGAGAAGCTGTGGCTCAACGCGATGTGGGGCGGAGCCCCGAAGCCGAGTAGGTAGTCTCGGCCAAATGGCGGGCGATTTCGCAGGCAAGCGTTGTCTTCTCACCGGAGCCGCCAGCGGTATCGGCCGCGCGACCGCGTTGAAGCTCGCCGCCGAAGGCGCCGAGCTGTTTCTCACCGACCGCGACGCCGACGGTCTGGAGACGACCGTTGCCGACGCCCGCGCGCTGGGTGGTGTCGTCCGCGTGCACCGCGCCTTCGACATCTCCGACTACGACGCCGTCACCGCGTTCGCCACCGACATTCACGCCGAGTATCCGGCGATGGACGTCGTGATGAACATCGCGGGCGTCTCGGCATGGGGCACCGTCTCGACTCTCACACACCAGCATTGGAAGTCGATGATCGACATCAATCTGATGGGCCCGATCCACATCATTGAGTCGTTCGTGCCGCCCATGGTCGCTGCGCGCAACGGCGGGCACCTGGTCAACGTGTCCTCGGCCGCAGGTCTCGTGGCATTCCCGTGGCACGCCGCCTACAGCGCGAGCAAGTACGGGCTGCGCGGTCTTTCCGAGGTGTTGCGGTTCGATCTGGCGCGACACCGCGTCGGGGTGTCGGTCGTGGTGCCGGGGGCGGTGAAGACGCCGCTGGTGCAGACGGTGCAGATCGCGGGTGTGGACCGTGAGGATCCTCGGGTGCAGAAGTGGACGAACCGATTCGGCGGGCACGCGGTGTCGCCCGAACATGCCGCCGAACGCATCTTGAAAGGCGTGCGTCGCAACAGGTTCCTGATCTACACCTCACCCGACATCCGAGCGCTCTACCTCTTCAAGCGGACCATGTGGTGGCCCTACAGCGTGGCGATGCGTCAGGTCAACGTCATCTTCACGCGCGCGTTGCGGCCGTCCAAGTCCGGCTGACGGCTACGGCTTGATGCCCAGTGCACCGGTCATCGTGAAGAACAGATCCGTCTGATCGGTGAGGCCGACGACGTTGGCCGCGCGCGGACCGTAGGCCGCGATCCGCACCTGTGTACCGGTGTGGGTCTCGTCTTCGACACCGACATCGGCGGAAGTGCCGTAGCTGAGGGTCATTTCGGCGTCGTCAGCGGTCGTCAGCTTGATGGTGAGACCGGGGTACATGATGTCGCGCACCCGCTCGATGGGCTGCTTGACGTCCTCAGCGATGCCCCTGAGGTCGTCCTCGCTGAGCGGCTCGACGATCTGGCTGGTATGCCCGTGATCGGCGGTCACGATCACCAGCGTGTTGCCGTCCTGCTTGGCGAAGTCGAGTGCTGCCTTGATTGCTTCGTCGAACGCGAGGGTCTCGCCGATCTGGCCGCACGGATCCGCGGCGTGGTCGCGCTTGTCGATCGACGCGCTCTCGACCTGAAGGAAGAAGCCCTTGTCGGCACCGCTCTTGCTGCTCTTGAGCAGTTCGATCGCCTTCGTCGTCATCTCGGCCAGTTTCGGTACGTCCGAACCGTGTTCCGGATTGTCGCCGCACTTGACGGTCGGCTGCAGATATCCGTGGCGAACGGCGGGTGGACCCGCCAAGGTCACCGGCATGTTGCCGTCGGCGAACAACGCGAGTAGCGGAGCATCTTGGTCGGCCTTGCTCACGCTCGCGAGTTCGCCTGCGGTGCGCACGATTTGGAAGCCCCGCTCCTTGGCCTGTACCTCGAGCGTCTTACTTGCATACTCACCGCCGGTCGCTGTCTGCGCGAACGTCTCGGCTCCTCCGCCCATCGTGACGTCGGGCCGGGTGGCCAGCAGCTGTTCGGTGACAGAACCCTTGCCGCCCTTCTCCAGAGTCTCGTCAACGCAGTCCTCGGCCATTTCTTCGGGGCCGTAGCAGTCTCGTTCGCTGATGTGGGAGAACAACGCCGCCGGAGTCGCATCCTGGATTTCGGAGGTGGTGACGTCGCCGGTGGCGAAGCCCTGGTCCTTGGCGAGTTCGAGGATCGTCTTCTGCGCCTCGCCCTTGATGTTGATGCCCAGCGCGCCGTTGTAGGTCTTGGTGCCGGTGGACCAGCCCGTGGCGCTGGCCGCCGAGTCGGTCACGTAGTCCGGCTTGCCATCCTTGCGGAGCGCGTAGGTGGTGTACGACCCGGTGAGGGGGAGTGCGTCGATGCCCTCGAAAAAGCCGCCCGCACCCTTCTCGTAGTTACGCGCGATGGTGATCTCGGAGTCACCCATGCCGTCGCCGATCAGCAGGATGATGTTTCGCGCGCCGGAGCCGTTGATGGCTTCGCGGACCGCGCCGGTCTGATCGCCGTCGAGGCGGGCGGCGCCGCCGTTGGTGCTCAGTTCGCCCTTAGTCGGACGGTCGAGCAGGCTGCCGTTCGATTCGGTCCTGTCGTCGCTGCCGCACCCGGCGAGCACCAGTACTGCGGCCGTGCTGACGACGCCGACCACCTTGTACGCCGACTTAACCGACATATTTATCTCCTCAGTCACGGGATGAGCCGTGCGCATTGAACGGGACGTAGGTGAACGCCGCTTGTCCTGCGCGCGAACTGTGAGTGCGACTCAGTAGCCGCCTTCAGGCGGTGCCAGCTCCAGCCGCACACCGAGCAGCCGGACAGGGCGGTCGAGTTCGAACTGGTGCAGCAGATCCAGCGCGGTGGCGACGATCGCCGGCTGGTCATTACCCGGCGACGGCAGCTTACGGATCTTGGTGCGGGTGAAGAACGTCTTGGTGCGGACGGTCACCGCCACCCGGGTGGCGACGCGGCCCTGGTCGGCGATCTCGGCGAGTGTCTGTTTAGCGAGTTCGACCACGGCCGAGTCGATTTCGGCGTGGTCGGTCAGGTCGCGGGGGAACGTGGCGACGTGGCTGCGTGAGCGCGGCACCCACGGTTCGGCGCTGACGTTCGTGTCGCCGCCGCCTTTGGCCAGCAGCAGGATCCACAGACCGGTGGTCGGGCCGAACGTCGACGTCAGTAGTTGCGCGTCGGTGGAGGCAAGATCGGCCACCGTCGTGATGCCCATGCCTGCAAGCTTTTTGGCCGTCTTCGGGCCGACACCCCACAGTGCGTCGACGTCGCGGTCACCCATGACCGTCATCCAGTTGTCCTCGGTGAGGGCGAAGATGCCCGCCGGCTTACCGAAACCGGTCGCCACCTTGGCCCGCTGCTTGTTGTCGCTGATACCGACCGAGCAGGACAAGCCCGTCTCCGCGGCCACCACCTCACGGATCTGTTCGGCCAGTTGGAACGGGTCGACCGAATCGCCCTGCGGAACACCGACATACGCCTCATCCCAGCCCCACACCTCCACCGGATGACCGAAGTCGCGCAACAGGCCCATCACCTCTTCGGAGGCCTCGTCGTAGGCGTCGGTGTCCAACGGCAGGAACACCGCATCGGGACACTTGCGCGCCGCGGCGCGCAGCGGCATCCCCGCGTGCACGCCGAACGCCCGTGCCGGATACGACGCACAGGTGACGACCTTTCGGGGCTCGGCCGGATCGCCGTTGCCGCCCACGATGATCGGCAGGCTGGCGAGATCGGGGTTGCGCCGCGCCTCGACGGCAGCCTGGAACTGATCGAGGTCGACGTGCAGCACCCACCGAACGTTCATCGCGCTCAAGTGCCGCAGAGCTTGCGCGCCAGGGTGTCCCAGGCTTCGCCAAGGGATTCCAGCGTCTGGCCGCGTTCGGTGAGTTGGTGATGCACGTAGTCGGGATCGAGAAGCGCGAGCAAGGCGGTGGCCTGGGCGTCGAGATCGCCGGTGGTGCCCGCTTCCTCCAGCAGCACGGTGACGTGGCGCTGGTGCAGGGTGGCAGGCGCGTTGAACCGCATCTGCGGGTCGCGGTTGGCATCCGACAGCAGCGCTCGGTGTGCCCTGACGAATTCCAGTCGGGCGTGGCCGTAGGCGATCAGGCGGTCCAGTGGTGGCGCGCCGGGTCCCAGCGGCGGAGGGCCGAAGAGGAAGGCCTGTTGTTGCACCTTCTCGTCCTCGTCGAGCAGCACGATCATCAGCCCCGCCCGGCTGCCGAACCGGCGGAACAGCGTGCCCTTGCCGACACCCGCGGCCGCGGCGATGTCGTCGGTGGTGACGGAGTCGGCGCCGCGTTCGGCGATCAGGCGGCGCGCGGCCTCCAGCAGTAATGTTCGGTTGCGTGCCGCGTCGCCCCGCTCCTGTGGCGCTTCATCCGAGATCGGTAGCGCGTGCGGAGGCATGTCACCACTTTAATTCAGCCGGGATGAATTCGGACCGGGGTCCGGTTACACAGTGCGAGGATGGATCGGACCAACGAAAGGGATACACAGATGTCGGACGTCAAGGTGCTGGTGCTGGTCGGCAGCCTGCGTAGTGCGTCGATCAACCGTCAGCTCGCCGAGCTTGCCGTCGAGACCGCTCCCGACGGGGTACGGCTCGAGTGGTTCGACCGACTGGGCGAGCTGCCGTTCTACAACGAGGACATCGACACCGACGACGTCGGCGAACCGGTCGTGGCCCTGCGGCAAGCCGCCGCCGCTGCCGACGCGACCCTGGTGATCACCCCCGAATACAACGGCAGCATCCCGGGCGTGCTGAAGAACGCGATCGACTGGCTGTCGCGGCCCTACGGCAGCGGCGCGCTGAAGGATAAGCCGCTTGCGGTGGTCGGCGCCGCGCTCGGTCAGTACGGCGGAGTGTGGGCCCACGACGAGACCCGCAAGTCGTTCGGCATCGCGGGACCGCGCGTGGTCGAGGACCTGAGCCTGTCGGTGCGTACGACGGTGTTCGACGGTAAGCACCCGCGCGAGAACGCCGAGGTCGCCGGGCAGCTGCGCGACATCGTGGGCAAGCTGGCTGCCGAAGTCGGCTGAGGTCGGCTCGAGGAGATTCCGCACAGCGACGCCTCCGGGGTTCCGTGACCCTCGAGAGGCTTTGCTGTTATGTCACTGTGACGGTTGGGGCCAGGCTGCCTGTCGGTGGCCGGTGGTAGACCTAGCCCTGACGTGCGACACGCACAGCCTGTGATGTGCGACACGCCGGATAGTCGAGGTGTCCGATACTCACGACCAGGGAATTTCAAAAATGTTATTCAGAACATCTGGTATCCCTTCGCAATGTCGGACACTAGGTGTAGTGTTTCGAACACCGACAGACCCCCACGGTTTCCAAGCTTCAAAGGGTCGGCCGGAGTCCTGAAATCCACCGGAGTCGTGCCCTCGACCCCGCGGACGACGGCTCCGGGCGGCAGGAATTTTGAGGGCCTCCGGGCCGCTGAATTTCAGCGACAAGCAGTAAATGAATCAGTTGCCAGTCTCAGGTCGCAGAGGAGCCGTACCGAAGATGAGTCACACACCGGTCACCGTGTACACCAAGCCGGCATGCGTGCAGTGCAACGCCACCTACAAGGCGCTGGACAAGCAGGGCATCGCCTACGAGAAGGTCGACATCAGCCTGGACTCCGAGGCACGTGACTACGTCATGGCGCTCGGCTACCTGCAGGCTCCGGTTGTAGTGGCAGGCAACGAACACTGGTCCGGCTTCCGTCCCGACCGCATCAAGGCGCTCGGCGCGGTCGCGGTCACGGCCTAAGGGGTATCCAGACAGCAGAGAGGAGAAAACGATGAGCAATCTCGTCTATTTCTCCAGCGTGTCGGAAAACACCCACCGCTTCGTCGAGAAGCTGGGTCTGCCCGCTACCCGGATCCCGCTGCACGGTCGCATCGAGGTCGACGAGCCGTACGTGCTGGTGCTGCCCACCTACGGCGGTGGGCACGCCAACGGACCCGATCCCGACCGCGGGGGCTATGTCCCCAAGCAGGTGATCGCCTTCCTCAACAACGAACACAATCGGTCGTTGATCCGCGGCGTCATCGCCGCGGGCAACACCAACTTCGGCGCCGAGTTCGGCTACGCGGGAGTCGTCGTCTCGCGTAAGTGCGGCGTCCCGTTCCTCTACCGCTTCGAACTGATGGGCACGACCGACGACGTCCTCGCCGTCCGGGCCGGCCTCAACGACTTCTGGAAGGACCAGACGTGTCACCAACCGTCACAGCTGCAGAGCCTGTAGCCGCCAGCGCGCACGCGCTGCCGGGGGAGACCGACTACCACGCGCTCAACGCGATGCTGAATCTGTACGACGCCGAGGGCAAGATTCAGTTCGACAAAGACCGCGAGGCGGCTCATCAGTACTTTCTGCAACATGTGAACCAGAACACGGTCTTCTTCCACAACTACGACGAGAAGCTCGACTACCTGATCCAGAACGAGTACTACGAGCGCGAGGTGCTCGACCAGTACTCGCGTAACTTCGTCAAGTCGCTGATCGATCGCGCCTACGCCAAGAAGTTTCGGTTCCCGACGTTCGTCGGCGCGTTCAAGTACTACACCAGCTACACGCTGAAGACCTTCGACGGCAAGCGCTACCTGGAGCGCTTCGAGGACCGCGTCGTGATGGTCGCGCTGACGCTGGCCGCAGGTGACACCGCGCTGGCCGAGAAGCTGGTCGACGAGATCATCGACGGCCGGTTCCAGCCAGCGACCCCGACGTTCCTCAACTCGGGCAAGAAGCAGCGCGGCGAGCCCGTCTCCTGCTTCCTGCTGCGCATCGAGGACAACATGGAGTCCATCGGGCGTTCGATCAACTCGGCGCTGCAGCTGTCCAAGCGCGGCGGCGGGGTTGCCTTGCTGCTGACCAACATTCGCGAGCACGGCGCACCGATCAAGAACATCGAGAACCAGAGCTCGGGTGTCATTCCCATCATGAAGCTGCTGGAGGACTCGTTCTCCTATGCCAACCAGCTCGGTGCCCGGCAGGGTGCGGGTGCGGTGTACCTGCACGCCCACCACCCCGACATCTACCGCTTCCTGGACACCAAGCGGGAGAACGCCGACGAGAAGATCCGTATCAAGACCCTGTCGCTGGGTGTCGTGATCCCGGACATCACGTTCGAGCTGGCGAAGAAGAACGAGGACATGTACCTGTTCTCGCCATACGACGTCGAGCGCGTGTACGGCGTTCCGTTCGCCGACATCTCGGTCACCGAGAAGTACTACGAGATGGTCGACGATGCGCGGATCCGCAAGACGAAGATCAAGGCGCGCGAGTTCTTCCAGACGCTGGCCGAGCTGCAGTTCGAGTCCGGTTACCCCTACATCATGTTCGAGGACACGGTGAACCGTGCCAACCCGATCGCGGGGAAGATCACGCACTCGAATCTGTGCTCGGAGATCCTGCAGGTGTCGACACCGTCGGAGTTCAACGACGATCTGTCCTACAAGAAGATCGGCAAGGACATCTCCTGCAACCTGGGCTCGCTGAACATCGCCAAGGCGATGGATTCGCCGGACTTCGCACAGACCATCGAGGTGGCCATCCGCGCGCTCACGGCGGTCAGCGATCAGACGCACATCACGTCGGTGCCGTCAATTGAGCAGGGCAACAACGACTCTCATGCGATCGGCCTCGGCCAGATGAACCTGCACGGCTACCTGGCGCGCGAGCGGATCTTCTACGGCTCCGAAGAGGGCATCGACTTCACGAACATCTACTTCTACTGCGTGCTGTACCACGCGCTGCGCGCGTCGAACAAGATCGCGATCGAGCGCGGTAATGCGTTCGGTGGCTTCGAGAAGTCCAAGTACGCCTCCGGCGAGTTCTTCGACAAGTACACCGAGCAGGTCTGGGAGCCCAAGACCGACCGGGTCAAGGAACTGTTCGCCAAGGCCGACATTCGCATTCCGACACAAGAGGATTGGGTGCGGCTGAAGGAGTCGGTGCAGCAACACGGCATCTACAACCAGAATCTTCAGGCGGTGCCGCCGACGGGGTCGATCAGCTACATCAACCATTCGACGAGTTCGATCCACCCGATCGCGTCGAAGGTCGAGATCCGCAAGGAAGGCAAGATCGGCCGCGTCTACTACCCGGCGCCGTACATGACCAACGACAACCTGGAGTACTTCCAGGACGCCTATGAGATCGGCTATGAAAAGGTCATCGACACCTACGCCGCGGCCACCCAGCACGTGGACCAGGGGCTGAGCCTGACGCTGTTCTTCAAGGACACCGCGACCACTCGCGACGTCAACAAGGCGCAGATCTACGCGTGGCGCAAGGGAATCAAGACGCTGTACTACATCCGCTTGCGTCAAATGGCTCTGGAGGGAACCGAGGTCGAGGGCTGCGTGTCTTGCATGCTGTAGGCCCACGCGGTGGCGGTGGGCGGGGGCCATGCGCAATGGCTCAGGCCCATCGACTCGGACTCGGTGCACTCCTAGACTCGGTTCATGGCTGACCAAAAGCAGAGCTATGACCCGAAGAAGGGCGGCAAGTTCGAGCCGACCACCAAGGCCAAGCCTGCTCCTGCCGCCCAGCCGGGCGGCAACAAGAAGAAGTAGCGACCCGGCCGGCAAGGCCGAGTTCGCTTAGGCGCGCGGATACTCCGACACCGCGGCGCCCCGGGTCAGTCTGTGCCTGAGTTGGCAACCTAGGCGCGTCCGAGCGGCTCCCACCTGAGCGTTAGCCACATCACCAAAGGTAAGCCTTGCCTCATCTGTGTTGCGGCTCTACATTAACCGGAAACATTTCCTCTAAATAGGAGCCGGTTGATGTCGATGCGCAGGGCATTCGCAGCGGGAATGGTGGTCGGCGCCGCCACGGCACTGATCGGTGTCACCCCGCCCGCGTACGCCGAACCCGGCGTGCCGGCAGATCCTGGCGTGCAGGCCGAACCCGGCGTCCCGGTCGAGCCAGCCGCGCAGGCCGAGTCCGAACCCAGTGTGCAGACCAACTACGGCGGGCCACTCGACCCTGCCACGATTGAGAATTTCGCGATCACGTCGGAGGTGCCCTCGCTCGCCGAGCTCGATGCACAGATCCGGCTGCTCGTCGGCACCCCGGCGCCCGATGCGGTCAAGGCCGCGCAGTTGGAGGGCGGCAATCGCGCCGTCATCGCCCCGAAGATGGTCTACCGCATCGGGTTCTTCCGTCCGCCGCGCGGTTCGAGCCTGGTGACCGGTCCCGAGACGCACGAACCCGATCGCCACACCGCCATCATCAACGCCAGCAGGCAGGGCGCTCCCACCATCCAAATCCCCGCCGAGTGGCGGCGCATCGACGGCCGATGGAAGGTGGCGAGCAAGTCGCTGTGCAATGGCATCAAGACCCTCGGGCTGCCCATCCCGTGCAACTTCCAGTGATTGCGTCGTGATCGAAACTACCGAGCTGACAAAGTCATTCGGCCGCCATCGTGCCGTCGACAACGTGACTGCCGAGTTCCCGGCGGGCTCCGTCACCGCCCTGCTGGGCCTCAACGGTGCGGGGAAGACCACCCTGCTGCGTCTGATCGCGGGCCTCGACCACCCCGACGGCGGCACCGTGACCGTGTGTGGTCAGCGCCGGTCGAGCGACCCGCGACTGCTCGGTGTCCACCTCGGCCCCGACGCCATGAATCCTGGGCATACCGTGCGCAGGCACCTGTCCTGGCTGGCCGCGCTCGCCGGGATTCCTCAGGCGCGCGTCGACGCCGTGCTCGACGAGGCCGGACTGCTCGAACAGCGGTCCGTGCGCATCGGCCGGCTGTCATTGGGCGCGCGGCAGCGGTTGGCCATCGCCGGGGCGCTGTTGGGTGAGCCGCGAGCGCTACTGTTCGACGAACCGCTCAACGGCCTCGACGTGCCGGGCATCGTCTGGTTCCGGGCACTTCTGCGCCGGCTCGCCGCCGACGGCGCCACGGTGGTGATCGCCACTCATCTACTCGGCGAGGTGACGCTGACTGCCGATCGAATCGCGTTGCTGGTCAACGGAAAGTTGGAAACCGTCGGTCCGTTGGAGCAGTTGGCCCCCGTGGGTGAGGACACCCGCGAATGGCTCGAGACCACGTTGTTGGAATGCGCGTGAGCACCGCGGGCGCATTGGCCGTGCGCAGCCTGCGCGCTGAACAGATCCGTACCGGCGGGCGCAGCAGGCTGTGGACGGTCATCGTGCCCGCCGCCGCGGTGATTCCGATGGTCATCACGTTCGGGATCGCCGCGGTGGCCGAGGCGTTCGCGCGCATCCCGGGACAACTCTCGGTGCTGCAGGTGTCGACCTCGAACGCCGCCTACTGGGTCATCACGATCACGGTGGTGCTGGTCGCCGTCGCCGCTGCGGACGGGCAGGCCTCCGAAAGTCGCTATCGCGCGAGGGAGTACGTCCGCATCGCGATGCCGCGGCCGTGGGCGGTGCTCGTCGGGCGGTGGGTGTTCTACGGCGCCGTGGGTGCGGTGGTCGCCGCCGTCACGCTGGTCCTCGTGCTCGCGCTGCTGCCGGTCGTCTCGCCGCTGGTGTACGGGCCGGTGTCGGTGACCGATCCGGTCGCGCGGCGTCTGCTCTGGACGGTGGTCGTGCTCGCGTTCTTCGCAGCCGGTGCCGGTGTGGGCGTCGGCGCGATCATCCGGTCGCCGCTCGGCGCCGTCGGCGCAATCCTGCTGTGGGCGTACGTCGTTGAGTCCGCCGCCGGATACCTGCCCAGCGGGGCGTCGCTGCAACGATTCATGCCCCTGCTCAACGCGGTGTATGCGACGGGACAGGACACCGTACTCATCCCGCCGTGGGGCAAAGACACCGCACTGCTCTACACGTGCGCACTGTTCAGTGTGATATTCATGGTCGCCGCAGCCGAAAGGATGATTCGAAAATGACAGGCAGAGAAGCTCTTCCGCTCGCTGAGCGGTCCGACGCCGATCTACCCGGACACTGGCTGCTGGCCCGTTTGGGTAAGCGGGTGCTCCGACCGGGTGGCCTCGAGCTGACGTCCCGGATGCTTGCCGCCGCAGGCGTCAGCGGATCTGACGTCGTGGAACTGGGACCCGGCCTTGGCCGCACGGCTCGCGACATTGTCGCCTTGCGACCGCGGTCGTACGTCGGAGTCGACGACACCGCCGCGGCGACCGACGCCGTGCGCCAGGTCGTCGCGCCGGTACAGGGCAAAGTGGTGGTCGCCGACGCCGCGGTGACCGGGCTCCCCGACGACAGCGCCGACGTCGTCATCGGGGAAGCCATGCTGACGATGCAGGGGGACAAGGCCAAACGCGCGATCATCGCCGAGGCGTTCCGTGTCCTGCGCCCCGGCGGCCGCTACGCGATCCATGAACTGGGCCTGAAACCCGACTCGATACCCCAGGAGACCAAGGACGACATCCGGCGCGATCTCGCGCGCTCGATCAAGGTCAACGCGCGCCCACTCACGACCGCCGAGTGGGTGCAGTTGCTCTCCGACGCCGGATTCGTGGACATCAGGGTGGATTACGCGCCGATGGCGCTGCTCAACCCGGCACGTGTGCTCGCCGACGAAGGACCGCTCGGAGCCCTGCGCATCGTGGGAAACCTCATCGTCCGCGGCGCTGCGCGGGCACGGGTCATCGGCATGCGGCGGACCTTCCACAAGTACCGGCGTTCGCTCACGGCGGTTTCGGCAGTCGGTGTTGTGCCGGCGGCGTGACAAACTCGAGGAATGCCAGTGCCGCGCCACGACCTCGCTTCGCCGCCGGAACGGGCTGCCGGTCAGCAACGGCAGAAGGTGCTCGGCCTGTTGCAGAATGCGTCCGGCCCAGTCGATGCCCAGCACGTCGCCGACTCACTGCAGATACACATCACCACGGCTCGATTCCATCTGACGACGCTGGAGGAGCAGGGCTACATCCGTCGCGGCGGCGGGGCGAAGGTCGCACGCGCGGGGCGGCCCCGGCTGACCTACGAGTTGGCGCCGAGGCTGGACTACGCCGACATCGTGTCGCTCTTCGCCGCCCATCTCGGCGGGACGGCCGAGGAACGGGAACAACGGGCGCTACGCATCGGCGCAGACCTCGCCCACCGGGTGCATCTGGCCAGGAAGCGCGAGGAAACGTCGATCGCCGACCTGGTGGTGGCGACCCTGACCGAACTCGGCTTTCAGGTGCGCTCGGTGCTGAATTCGTTCGGAGAAGTGACGGTTCAGCTGTGCACATGCCCGCTCGCCGAAGTCGCAGCGACCGCACCAGAGGTCGTCAGAGGTATTCAGCAGGGCCTGATCCAAGAGGTGGTCGACCTCAACGCCGACGCGATCGGTGCGTCGTATCGCGTTGCGGTGACACCGGATCCGCGGGGCGGCTCCTGCGAAGTCGGTTTGATTCTCAGCCCTAAGAAATAAACCAAGAATCGTGGAGGTAGGTCCGGTGAGCACGGTCGAGGCACTGTCGCTGTCAACACTGGGTGACGAACAGGTCGCCGCTGCGGCGGCAGCGACCGCGGGTCGCTCTGCCAAGAGCATCTACGGCGGAAGTGGCCGCGTGCTGCGTCAGACCGTGCTGGCGCTGGCGAGTGGTCACGGCCTCGACGATCACGAAAGCCCCGGCGAGGCAACGCTATTGGTGCTGCGCGGTCGGATCCGCCTGGGCAGCACCACGCAAGCGATCGAGGCCGCAGCGGGTGACTATCTCGTGATCCCGGAAGAACGGCACAACGTTGCGGCGCTGGAGGATTCGGTCCTCCTGCTCACGGTCGTCCCGCGTTCCTGACAGCCGGTTACCTCAGTACGTGTGCTCGGGTCCCTGCGCTTTCTTGTACAGCGCCTTGAGCATACGGTCGCGGAACGCGGCGTTGTCGATCAATTTGATCCCGGCATTCGCGAATTTCGGATAGCCCAGCAGCTTGTGGAAGTAGCGGCCGCGCTTGTACTCCCGGCCCCACGCCGCTTCCATCCGCTGCGCGTAATTGGTGAAGTTGTCCGGTCCGCCGTTCTGCAGCGCCGCGATGGCGCATTCGCCCGCCGCGAGACCCGACTCCAACGCCTTGGAGATGCCCGCGCCGGACGTCGGCCTACCCGCACCCAGCGAGTCGCCGGTGAACAGCACGCCCGGTCGCCACGGCGGCCAGGCGGTGAAGCCCATGGGCAGCCTCCACGCCCGCACGCTCTTGTTCTTCTTGAGCTCCTCGATCGGCGGCAGCTCCCAGTCGGCGGGCAACGTGCGCAGGAACTCCCCGAGGAACTGCGTGGCGTTGATCGACTGCCAGTTCTTGTAGCTGTTGACGTAGCCCAGGCCGATATTGAATAGGCCGCCGCCCATCGGGAACACCCAGCCGTAGCCGGGCAGCTGATCGCCCTCGAACACCAGCTTGAGATAGATGTCCAGGCTGTCGGAGTCGGGCCGGTTCGCGTGCATCTCAGAACGGATCGCGATCGCCGAGTAACCGTTGTACTCCGAATCGATCTTCAGGGCACGCTTGATCGGGGAGTAGGCGCCGTCGGCCGCGATGACGGCATCGCCGTACACCGTCTCGCCGTTCTTGAGCTTCACGCCGACCACCCGGCCGCTGCGATCGAGCTCGGGGCCCGTGACCTCGGTGCCCTGGCGTACCTCGGCGCCGGCCGACTCCGCGTGCTTCAGCAGCAGCGTGTCCAGGTGCTCGCGGCTGACGGTGTGGCCGTGGTCGGGCATCCCGGGGCGGCGGGGAAACGACAGCTCCCACTGGCTCGGGCTGAACACGGTCACCCGGTTGACGCGGTGGAAGGTGGCGACCTCGTGGGCCAGGCCCATCTTCTGCAGGTAGCTCACCGCCCGCGCGGTGAGCCCGTCGCCGCAGGGTTTGGCGCGCGGGAATTGCGCTTTGTCCAGGACCACTACCTTGGCGCCAGTCTGCGCGGCCTGCCACGCGGCTGCTGAGCCAGAAGGCCCGCCACCTGCAATGACCAGGTCGTATCGCTGCGTCATGAATCTCGTCTCGTCGATCGGTTGTCGTAGAAATAGTACCCAAGTCGGCGCGACCCATCTCTGCGAGAGAAATGGCCCGACACCGCGATAGTCGTCCTGACCAGGGCCGGTCTGAGCAGGTCAGCGGTATCTGGGCGGTACAGTGATCGGGTGCGACGAGGGTCCAGGCCACGGTCCAGTGGTGAACCGGGTGTCAAGGTCGACGCCCGTAGTGAGCGCTGGCGCGAGCATCGCAAGAAGGTCCGCGCGGAGATCGTCGACGCGGCCTTCCGTGCGATCGACCGCCTCGGTCCCAACGTCAGCGTGCGTGAGATCGCCGAGGAGGCGGGTACCGCCAAGCCCAAGATCTACCGACACTTCACCGACAAATCCGACATGTTCGCCGAAATCGGTCAGCGGATGCGCGACATGTTGTGGGCGGCGATCATCCCGTCGATCAACGTCGAGACCGATTCGGCGCGGCAGATCGTCGGCCGCGGGGTCGAGCACTATGTGGAGCTCGTCAATCAACACCCGAACGTGGTGCGATTCCTGCTGCAGGGCCGGTTCGCCGACCAGTCGGCGGCTGCGATGACGACGGTGAACAAGGGCAGTGAGATCACCCTCGCCATCGCCGACATGATCAGCACCGAGCTCGAAGAACTCGCTCCGGAGCCGGAGGCATTCGAGCTCGCGGCGTTCGCGATCTTCGGCACCGCGGCGTCGGCGACGGACTGGTGGCTGGGCGTCGACGACGACAGCCCGCGGCGGATGCCGACGGACAAGTTCATCGCGCACATGACGACGATCATGGTGGGCGCCATCAACGGCACCGCCGAACTGCTGGGCATCAAGATCGACCCCGACCAGCCGATCCACACCGCGGTTCGGCGGCAGCAACCCGTCGCCTGAACATTTGAGGCACCTCGTTTTTGAGGCAGGCGCCTCAGGTGCTGAGGTCGTGTCCGGCCCGACCATCGGGGCATGACAAAACAACACACCCCCCAAGAAACTGTTGCGGCCGTGCTGGCCAACCCGACCCTGCCTTCCGGTGACGACGAGCGATTCGTCGGCTTCGGGATCATGGGCCTACCGTTCGCCAACGGGCACTACCTGGCGATGCGCCATTTCCCCGCAACGACTTTCGCGCCGCCGTACGTCTCCGTGTGGCACCGCGATCCGTCGTGCAACTGGACGTTCTACGCGACGACGCCCGGACAGCAGAGTTGTGCACGCTACTTCAGCTCGGCCACTCCGAACGACGCGGTCCAGTGCGACATCGGTATCACCTGGACCGGGCCATGGTCTGTGGTCATCGAGATTCCCGAGGTGCTGCAGTGGACCGTCGAGCTGGAGTCCACCCGGGCCACCCGCACGATGAACAGGATCGGTAGCCGGCTGTCCGAGTCGGCGTGGAACGACCCCGCGGCGCTGAAGCGGCTGGGCTGGGTCGCGCGGCGCACGCTCGGTGTCGGCGACGTGCGGCTGACCGGGCGTGCGCCCAACGGCCAGTGCTACTCGATGGCCCCGAAGCAGATGTGGTTCGTCGCCGACTCGAGCGCGGTACTGCACGGTCGCGACCTAGGCCCGAGCGGGCCGCTGCTGCGGCAGGCCCGGCTCGGCGACTTCCGGATGCCTCAGCGGGGAATCGGAATGGTCGGATCGGGTCACTTCGAGACCTTCGACCCGGATCGGCATCTGAGCAGCAGGCCAGCCCTTTCCTACGCCTAAGCTGCATCGTCGTCGTCTCGGCAAGCGTCACGTTGACACCTGGGCCCGCGGTCCGGAGACTGGCATAAATACCCGGTACCGGCGTTCCCAGGAAAGGCCCGATATGACGCTTGCCGAGCACACGCCAGAGACGGCGGCGGCCAAGCCCGTGCACACGCGCGCGCTGATCATCGGCTCGGGCTTCTCCGGTCTGGGAATGGCGATCGCGCTGCAGAAGCAGAACGTCGACTTCGTGATCCTGGAGAAGGCCGACGACATCGGCGGCACGTGGCGGGACAACACCTATCCCGGGTGTGCGTGCGACATCCCGTCGCACATGTACTCGTTCTCGTTCGAGCCCAAGCCGGACTGGACGCACATGTGGTCGTTCCAGCCGGAAATCCAGGACTACCTGCAGGGCGTCACGAACAAGTACGGGCTGCGGCGCTACATCCAGTTCAACTCCCATGTCGACCGCGCGCACTGGGACGACGACGAAATGCGTTGGCACGCCTTCACAAAGGACGGTCGCGAGTTCGTCGCGCAGTTCCTGATCTCCGGCGCCGGCGGGCTGCACATCCCGCTGATCCCGGACTTCGAGGGGCTCGACCACTTCGAGGGCGCCCTCTTCCACTCCGCGCAATGGGACCACAGCGTCGACCTGACCGGCAAGCGCGTCGCGGTGATCGGCACCGGGGCCAGCGCCATTCAGATCGTGCCCGAGATCGTGAAGGACGTTGCGGCGCTTCAGCTTTACCAGCGCACCCCGGCCTGGGTGATGCCGCGGCCCAACAATCCGATCCCGCGATGGATGCGGCAGATGTTCACCTACGTCCCAGGCACCCGCGCGGCGATGCGGGCCGGGATCTATTGGATTCACGAAGCCGTCGGCTTCGCGATGACCAAGCAGCCGCGGCTGCTCAAGATCGGTGAACTGATGGGTAAGGCCAACATTCGCCGCTCCATCAAGGACCCGGAGCTACGCAGGAAGCTGACCCCGAACTACCGGGCCGGCTGCAAGCGCATCCTCAACTCCGACACCTATTACCAAGGCATCGCGAACCCGAAGACGGAAGTCATCACCGACGGCATCGCACGGTTCACCAAGACCGGCATCGTCGCGGGCGACGGCACCGAACGTGAGGTCGACGTCGTGGTGGCCGCCACCGGTTTCCACGTCACCGACTCCTATACCTACGTCGACATCAAAGGCCCCGGCGGCGAGGACCTCGTCGACCGGTGGAACCGCGAGGGCATCGCCGCACTGCGCGGTATCACGGTCGCCGGGATGCCCAACCTGTTCTTCCTACTCGGCCCCAACACCGCGCTCGGACACAACTCGGTGGTGTTCATGATCGAGTCGCAAATCCGCTACGTCGCCCACGCGATCGCGGCCGTCGACAAGTCGGGCGCCCAGGCGCTGGCGCCGACCCGGGCCGCCCAGGACGCCTACAACGCCGAGCTGCAACACGAGCTGGCCGGAACGGTCTGGAGCACCGGCGGCTGCCGCAGTTGGTACCTCGACGAGCACGGTGTCAACCGCACGCTGTGGAGCGGGATGACGTGGCAGTACTGGCTCGCGACGCGCAGATTCGACCCGTCGGAGTACGAGTTTCTGACGGCCGACAGCCGTGTCGCGGCCTAGTTTGCGCGACACGCCCAGACACAACATCTCGTATAGCGGCGGTTCGTCAGACCCCAGTTGTAGTGTTGAAGGCGCTATAGCTGCCCTATAGCTTCCACCAACAAAGACCAGGTGAAACGGGGTACTCGTGAGTGATGGCATGAAACTGATCGACCGCGTCTCGGCCATCAACTGGAACCGTG
Source organism: Mycolicibacterium moriokaense (assembly GCF_010726085.1). Classification (NCBI taxonomy): domain Bacteria; kingdom Bacillati; phylum Actinomycetota; class Actinomycetes; order Mycobacteriales; family Mycobacteriaceae; genus Mycobacterium; species Mycolicibacterium moriokaense. The sequence continues at coordinate 4,452,477 of NZ_AP022560.1, read as the reverse complement.
TGCAGGACGAAAAAGACGCCGAAGTCTGGGATCGGCTGACCGGCAACTTCTGGCTGCCGGAGAAGGTCCCGGTCTCCAACGACATCCCGTCCTGGGGCACGTTGAACGAGCACGAGAAGCAGCTGACGATGCGGGTCTTCACCGGCTTGACACTGCTGGACACCATCCAGGGCACCGTCGGTGCGGTCAGCCTGATTCCCGACGCGCTGACACCGCACGAGGAAGCTGTGTACACCAACATCGCGTTCATGGAGTCGGTGCACGCGCGCAGCTACAGCAACATCTTCTCGACGCTGTGCTCGACGGCCGAGATCGACGATGCGTTCCGCTGGTCGGAGGAGAACCCGAACCTGCAGCGCAAGGCCGAGATCGTCATGCAGTACTACAAGGGTGACGAACCGCTGAAGCGCAAGGTCGCCAGCACACTGCTGGAGAGCTTCCTGTTCTACTCGGGCTTCTATCTTCCGATGTACTGGAGCAGCCGGGCCAAGCTGACCAACACCGCCGACATGATCCGGCTGATCATCCGCGACGAGGCCGTGCACGGTTACTACATCGGCTACAAGTACCAGAAGGGGTTGGCGCAGCAGGACGCCGCCATGCAGGCCGAGCTCAAGGACTACACGTACGAGCTGCTGTTCGAGCTCTACGACAACGAGGTCGAGTACACCCAAGACCTCTACGACGAGGTCGGCCTGACCGAGGACGTCAAGAAGTTCTTGCGCTACAACGCCAACAAGGCGCTGATGAACCTCGGCTACGAAGCGTTGTTCCCGCGCGACGAGACCGACGTCAACCCGGCGATCCTGTCGGCGTTGAGCCCCAACGCCGACGAGAACCACGACTTCTTCTCTGGCTCTGGGTCGAGCTACGTCATCGGTAAGGCCGTCGTCACCGAAGACGAGGACTGGGACTTCTAAGGCGCAGGGCTACAGTTTGCCGGCGACGATGCCGGCGGCCTGATCAATCAGTCCGGAGCCGAGGTATGAGGGCTGCAGGTGCGAATCCCAGTTGAGGCCTCGCCCGCAAATGGGGTCGCCGTCGGCGCACTGGTCGATCGTCCTGTCGGCATAGGCGGGGGCCGGGCCGAGACGCCTGGTGCCGTTGCCGAACAACACGATCGCTGCGACGTGCCGGTTGATATCCGGCGGAAGTGAATTCGCCCTCGCGAACAGATCGGCAGCCGTCGCCCCCAGGGAATAGCCGCCGACCACCATCCGGGTGTTCGGGCAGTCCCTCGCCATCGATCGGATGTGGGCGCCGATATCCCTGGCGCCTTCGGCGGCGTCGAGGTCGGCCACGTAGTTGACGCCATACACGCCGACCGACCTCGCCGTCTTGGAGCGCAGCGCATTGACGAGTGCATCACCGATGGCGCCGACGCCGGGGGGTTCCAGCCGGCCGCGGGCGAAAACCACTTCGGCATCGGGGCACGCCGCCGACGCCACGGGAATCAGGGAAACGGGGACCGTCGCCGAAGCGGCCATCAATATCGCGGCAACGGCGGCGCCGACCGCCAAATTGAAAATTAGTGGGGTTCGTGAGACGCGTGTGATCGAGAAAAGAGACCTCATGATTGATTGTCGGACCAGCGGCGGCGTGTGTTACGTCGCGCACGAATCTCCAACCGTCGCCACCGCGCGGCGACACGAGCCAAATCGCCTGTGGCGCTCGTCATTCGGCGTGCTTGAACACCGCGATGACCGTCAGCAGCAGGATCTTGATGTCCAGCCAGAACGACCTGTTCTCGATGTAGTAGTTGTCCCATTCCGCCCTGTCGGCGATCGACGTCTGCCCTCGCAGACCGTGCACCTGGGCCCAGCCGGTCAGCCCCGCCTTGACCCGATGCCGCTGACCGTAGCGGTGGATCTGCATTTCGAAGAGCTCGACGAATTCCGGTCGTTCGGGCCGCGGGCCCACGAGGCTCATGTCGCCGCGTAGGACGTTGATCAGCTGTGGCAGTTCGTCCAGCGACAACATGCGCATCACCTTTCCCACGAGGGTGCGTCGGTCTTCTCCCTCGACGCCGCCCGGCGCCGTACCTGGCTTCGGTTGGAAGGCGGTGCCGGGATCGCTGGCCTCACGCATCGAGCGGAACTTCAGGCAGTCGAACGGTTTGCCGTCGCGTCCGACGCGACGCTGGCGGTAGAAGATCGGACCGGGCGAACTCAGCTTCACGAGTAGTGCCAACGTCAGAAACAGCGGAGAGATGAGCAGCAGCGCCAGCGCGGCGCCGATGCGGTCAGTCGCGTACTTGATCGCGAACTGCCACCCAGAGGGATTGACCGGAGGAAGCACGAGCAATGGCACCCCGCCGAGATGATCGATGCGGGCCCGTTTGCCGACAGCGTCTTGCAACCGTGGCACCACCCACACCCGGATGTCGTGTCGGTGCGCCTTGCCGATCAGGTCGACCAGTTCGTCGTCGCTGGTATCACATTTGGTGATGACCACCTCTTCGACACCCATGGATTTCGCAACCTCGACGAACTCACCAGGAGTGCCCACATAAGGTACCGGTGGCCCCGTGGTCGACTCGACAGAACGGTTCGGCGGCGTGGATGCCATGATCCCGACCGGCCGTAGCCCGTATTCAGGGAATGAGCGCATACGCGCGATCAGACGGTCAACGACCTGAGTGTTCCCGATTATCAGCGTCGGCCCTGCCGATTTTTGCGCTCGGCGAAAACTGCGCTGAGCCCAGTTACGGACCAGTCGGACGAGCTGCACCAGGATCGCGGCGCACACCCCGGTCCATATCACGTGGAAGCCCGGGTGCGTGTTATTGGCCAGGAGCAAGATGCCCAGCATGACGAAGGACGCGATCGCGATGGAACTCAGGATCGGATACACCTCGTCGAGGAAGTCGCGTGTCAGATTACGCCGGTACAACCCGTCGTGCGTAAACGCCAGGAGCACCACCGGAACGAACAGCCACACAAGCCAGTCGTCGTGCTCGAGGTGGGTCGTGCCCCAGAAATCGGGCACGACCACCGCAACCGACAGCGCCAGCACGTCGAGAGTGATTGTGAGTGCGACACTTCCGACCCTGCTGCGGGCGATGTCGAAAAAGGTGCGGCGCCGTGTCGGTGCCGCCGGGGACTCGACTCCTCGCCGGGGGTCAGCGTCAAGGGTCATGGATGCAGATCGTCTTTCCACACAGATCCATCTCGATACGAACTGATTTTCGCGGTTGCGAGCGCGCTCCGGCGCCGTTCCGACGACGTTCGCGGGAGTGTCAACAAGTTTGCTGTCCGGAAGTCGTGCTCATTCCGGAGCGATGCCGAATATACGCGCGCGGATCATCATGACGAAATCTTCCATCAGCTGGATGTGACCTGATGACCACCGCCGCGGCCGGGTGTTCCATGCGGCCAGCGTGCCGATGGTGTGTCCGTGCCCGTCTTTCAGCGGGAAGCCCGCGTAGGCCACTATGTAACCGTTGCGCACCGCGAAATGGTCGATCAAATGCGGATCCTTGCGGACGTCCTCGAGGATAAGCGGTTTGCCAGATGCGACGATCTCGCGGCCGAGTGAACCCTCGGAAGGCCCTTGTCGGGTGCGGGCCACTTCTCCCTTGAGGCCGATCGCGCTGCACATGTACTGGGTGTCACGGTCGACCAGCGACACGGCGGCAGACGGCACGCCCAGCGCCGCCACCACCATGGCTACAACTCGGTCGAGGCTGTGGGCCCGTTCGGCGTTGAGGAATCCGCTGTCGTACAGCGCCCGGAGTCGGTCCGGATCGGAGAGGACGGCATCGCCGGAGATGGGGCCGGGCAGGTCCAGATGCGCTGCGCGGACGTGCGCCAGCAGTTCCTGGATGTCGACTTCGCCTCGGCGGGCCCGCCCGATGACCATCCTCGCGGCGACAGCACGGGCGATGTAAGTGTCGACGGACTCGCCGGCCATGTCCGCTTCCTCGACCAGTGCGTTTTCCAACCAGTCGTCGAATTCGGGCAACGTGTGCGTCATCGCTGTCACGCTAGTCCGGACCAGCACGTCTGCGGGTCAGTCTGAGGGGTTATGGACTAAATCACGTCGTGCCGTGAGAGCATCAGCCCTGCAAGGTGTCCGCTCACGTTGGGACAGACATGATTCGGAACGTAATCGTCGTGGTCGGTGCGATGTTCGCCGCCGTTGCGGTGCCCCTGGCCCCGCCCGCGGCGGCCGACGACGGCACGATGGTCGTCACCCCGGACGGCAAGATCCGCTGCCTGGTCAGCGCCGACAACGTGCCCCAGGGCGGCGGCCCGATGGTGATCTGCGAACAGACGGACGGCCAGCCGTTCGGGTTGTCACCGTGGGCCGCGACGAAGTTCAGCCAGCGACTGAACCTCGCCGTCAAGCGGGGCGCCGGGCAGTTCTACTGGGCCAAGGTTCCCATCCTCGGCGCCGGGCCGGGAACCCAGAACGTCTCCCTGAGCGTCGGCCAGACCTATCACATCAACGGGTGGACGATCGAACCCGAGGAAACGCGGACCAAGTTCACCAACGACGCCTCCGGCAAGGGCATGTACTTCGGCGTGGCCACCCTGCGCCAGTTCTGATCGGAGCTACTTGCGGCGCAACGTCGCGGTATCGATCACAAACCGGTAGCGCACGTCGCTGGCCAGCACCCGCTGATACGCGTCGTTGATGTAATCCGGTGTGATGACCTCGATTTCGGGTCGTACATCGTGCTCGGCGCAGAAGTCCAGCATCTCCTGCGTCTCAGCGATGCCGCCGATCAACGAACCAGCCAGACTGCGCCGTCCGGACACCAGCACCGGCGCCCCAACTGTCATGGGGTGCTCGGGCATCCCGAGCTCGACCAGTGTGCCGTCCACCGTCAACAGTTCCAGGTAGGCATTAAGGTCGAGGTTCGCCGACACCGTGTTCAGGATGAGATCGAATGTGCCGGAAAGGGTTTCGAACGTCGCGGGGTCGGAGGTGGCGTAGTACTCGTCGGCGCCGAGTCGGAGGCCGTCCTCCATCTTCTTCAGCGACTGGCTCAGCACCGTCACCGTCGCGCCCATCGCATGGGCGAGCTTGACCGCCATGTGTCCGAGCCCGCCGAGCCCGATCACCGCAACCTGCGTGCCCGGGCCCGCATTCCAGTGGCGCAGAGGCGAATACATCGTGATACCCGCGCACAGCAGGGGCGCGGCGGCATCCAGTGTGATGCTGTCGGGAATGTGCAACACGTAGTTCTCGTCGACGACGATCGCGCCGCTGTAGCCGCCCTGGGTCCGCTCGCCGTCGCGACCGATGCCGTTGTAGGTGCCCACCATTCCCGGATTGGTGCAGTACTGCTCCTCACCGGCTCGGCACTGCGCGCATTCGCGACAGCTGTCGACGAAGCAACCGACGCCGACCCTATCGCCGATCTTGAATTTGGTGACCTCGGAGCCGATTTCGGTGACGACGCCCGCGATCTCGTGTCCAGGCACCAACGGGTAGGCGACATCGCCCCACTCACCCTTGACGGTGTGGATGTCGGAGTGACATATGCCGGCGAAATGGATGTCGAACGCCACATCGTGGGGTCCGACCTCGCGGCGTGTGATCGTGGTCTCGGTCAGCGGTGCGGTCGCCGACGTGGCGGCGTACGCGGAAACAGTGGTCATAGCGGCCTTCTACCTCGGGTATTCACTAAGGAAAATTTCGCCGCGACAACGCGGCGGCTCTCACTCAAGTAAAACGAGTGCGACGCCCGCGCGCTTCCTGGCGAAGGTGTGAGTTAGCCCCTAAAGTCCTGGGGCCCGGAAGGCGCCGTTGAAGGACAGCCGCTCGTAGCGGGCCACCTCGGCCGCCGTATAGGGATCGTTGTCGACGATGGCCTGCGCCTCGTCTGCGCTCATGTCGCCGGTCAACAGAATTGCCCCGGACTCGTCCTCCAGGCGGCCCGCCAGCACTATGCGGCCGGCGGCGACCTCGCCCTTCAGCCACTCCAAGTGAGCAGGTCGGGTCTCGTTCACGACGTCGGGCGGCTGCAGATAGGTGGATTTCAAGACGTGGAACATTTGCGCCAGGCTAGTTGATCGGGGCGTTGATCCACGGTAGGTCGGCGAGTATGCCGCGGGCGGCGACGATGCCTTCGCCGGTCTGCCACACCTCATTGTTCACCGCGAAGACTCGGTTGTCGCGATTGGCGGACAGCTTCTTCCACGCGTCGCTTTCCAAAACTCGGGGCGCACGGTCTTTGGCCGCGGGGGAGTCGAACGAGAGGTAGACGATGTCGCCGTCGGCCGCCGAAAAGTCCGGCGAGTCCTCCAGGTCCGCGTCGGTGATACCGATCTCGATATACGGCTTGTCGGTAAACCGTTGAGACGCAGGGCGATCCACGCCCACCGCGGCCAGCACGCTGCCGGGGAAATTCTCCAGGCCGTAGACCCGCATCACGCTGTCGGTGAACTGTACGACCGACGCCTGGAAATGGGTGGCGTCGTTCTCGGCGCCGGTCTTGTCGGCGGCCCGTTCGAAGCCGTCGATCATCTCGTTGGCCACGTCCAGTCGACCGGTCGCGGCGCCGACGGTTCGCATGTTGTCCTGCCACTTGGCGCCGGGCGGGCCGGTGAACACCGTCGGAGCGATCGCGGAGAGCTCACCGAAGTCGCCGGGTGTCAGTGCCTCCGAACCGAGGATCAGGTCGGGGGTCGCGGCCTTGATCGCCTCGATATCGGGTGCGCTACGGGTGCCGGCCGGCGGCACATCATGGAGGACCTGGCCGAGGTAGGACGGTTGGCTGGTGGAGCCGTCGGGCAGCGCGGCCGCGACCACGCGTGACTGCAGGCCGAGCGCACACAGCGTGTCGAGCTGATCGCCGGAGAGCACCACGATGCGCTGCGGATCCGCGCGCACCTCAGTTTCGCCTGCCGCGTGTTGGACCAGTCGGTCCGGTGGGCCGGGGTCGACCGGGGTGGGTTCGGGGGCGCAGGACTCGTCTGGCCTGCGCTGATTGCCCAGGACGCCGGCACTGGCGATCTTCGTGGTGCTGGTGATGGCGGATGACTCGCCTGCGGTGGGCGGCGTGTCGCCGCCCAGGGATCCGCAGCCGCTGACGACGGTGATGGCCAGCGCTGACGCGATCGCCGCCGACGAGGCCAGCAGGCCGGCACGGGGTCCGCTGATCAGCACGTCGCAGACGTTAACATCCGGCCGACTTGCGGCAGGTCAGCCCGTGTGGTGAATCATTTACGACGGTTTGTAGGACCACCACGACTTCCGGGTACACCGGGAGCTAGGATTCATCAGTGAAGACCGCCGGGATTTCCCGACTGGATGTTTGGAGGATCTGTTGGTAGCCGAAGCGCCCCCAATCGGAGAACTCGAGGCTCGCCGTCCGTTCCCGGCCCGGCTCGGCCCCAAGGGCAACCTGGTCTACAAGCTGATCACGACGACCGATCACAAGATGATCGGCATCATGTACTGCGTCGCCTGCTTCATCTTCTTCTTCATCGGTGGGCTGATGGCGCTGTTCATGCGCACCGAGTTGGCGATGCCCGGGCTGCAGTTCCTCTCCAACGAGCAGTTCAACCAGCTGTTCACCATGCACGGCACGGTGATGCTGCTGTTCTACGCGACGCCGATCGTGTTCGGCTTCGCCAACCTGGTCCTTCCGCTGCAGATCGGCGCGCCCGACGTGGCGTTCCCGCGGCTCAACGCGTTCTCCTTCTGGCTGTTCCTGTTCGGCGCGTTGATCGCCACCGCCGGCTTCATCACCCCCGGCGGGGCGGCGGACTTCGGCTGGACCGCGTACTCGCCGCTGACCGACGCCATCCATTCGCCCGGCGCCGGCGGTGACCTCTGGATCATGGGCCTGGCCGTCGGTGGTCTCGGCACCATCCTGGGCGGCGTCAACATGATCACCACGGTGGTCTGCATGCGTGCCCCGGGCATGACCATGTTCCGCATGCCGGTCTTCACCTGGAACATCATGGTCACGTCGATCCTGGTGCTCATCGCGTTCCCGATCCTGACCGCTGCGCTGTTCGGTCTGGCCGCTGACCGCCACCTCGGTGCACACGTCTACGACCCGGCCAACGGTGGCGTGTTGTTGTGGCAGCACCTGTTCTGGTTCTTCGGCCACCCCGAGGTGTACATCATCGCGCTGCCGTTCTTCGGCATCGTGTCGGAGATCTTCCCGGTGTTCAGCCGCAAGCCGATCTTCGGTTACACCACCCTGATCTACGCGACGCTGTCGATCGCCGCGCTGTCCGTGGCGGTGTGGGCGCACCACATGTACGCCACGGGCGCCGTCCTGCTGCCGTTCTTCAGCTTCATGACGTTCCTGATCGCCGTGCCGACCGGTATCAAGTTCTTCAACTGGATCGGCACGATGTGGAAGGGCCAGTTGACGTTCGAAACACCGATGCTGTTCTCGGTGGGCTTCCTCGTCACCTTCCTGCTCGGTGGTCTGTCCGGTGTGCTGCTGGCCAGCCCGCCGCTGGACTTCCACGTCACGGACTCCTACTTCGTGATCGCGCACTTCCACTACGTGCTCTTCGGCACCATCGTGTTCGCAACCTACGCGGGCATCTACTTCTGGTTCCCGAAGATGACCGGTCGCCTGCTCGACGAACGCCTCGGCAAGCTGCACTTCTGGCTGACGTTCATCGGCTTCCACACCACCTTCCTGGTGCAGCACTGGCTCGGTGACGAGGGCATGCCGCGTCGCTACGCGGACTATCTGCCCAGCGACGGCTTCACCACCCTCAACGTCGTCTCGACGATCGGTGCCTTCATCCTCGGCATCTCGACGATTCCGTTCGTGTGGAACGTGTTCAAGAGCTGGCGCTACGGCGAGCCGGTCACGGTCGACGATCCGTGGGGTTACGGCAACTCGCTGGAGTGGGCCACCAGTTGCCCACCGCCGCGGCACAACTTCACCGAGCTGCCCCGAATCCGTTCGGAGCGGCCCGCATTCGAGCTGCACTACCCGCACATGGTGGATCGGATGCGCGCCGAGGCGCACGTCGGCCGGGCGCACGGGCCGGACGACGGCGACGTGACGCGGCTGGACAACGAGAACGTCCGCACCTGACGGGGCCGAAAGGCTAGCTGGGCACATGGTCGCAAGGTGACTTCACCTACCGGCTCGTCGCGCACGCGCTCGTCGCTGCTGATCACCGTCACCGGACCCGACCAACCGGGCGTCACTTCGGCACTCTTCGAGGTGCTGTCCCGGCACAAGGTCGAGCTTCTCAACGTCGAACAGGTCGTCATTCGGCGTCGGCTGACCCTGGGCGTGTTGGTCGCGGGCACCGACGAGGTCACCGGAGGTGCCGAGCTGCGCGACGAGGTGCGCGCCGCCATCGAGGCCTTTGGTTTGGATGTGTCGATCGAGCCCAGCGACGACCTGCCCGTCCTTCGCGAGCCCTCCACCCACACCATCGTCGTGCTTGGCCGTCCGATCAGCGCGGAGGCGTTCGGCGTCGTCGCTCGCGAAGTCGCCGCGCTCGGCGTCAACATCGATTTCATCCGCGGGGTCTCCGACTATCCGGTGACGGGGCTCGAGTTGCGGGTGTCGGTGCCGGAGGACGGAACGTACGGGCAGCTGCAAGCCGCCTTGGCGCGGGTCGCTGTCGAAGAGGGCATCGACATCGCCCTCGAGGACTACAGCCTGTCCCGACGGGCCAAGCGGCTCATCGTCTTTGACGTCGACTCGACGCTCATCCAGGGCGAGGTCATCGAGATGCTCGCCGACCGGGTCGGGGCGCACGCGGCGGTCGCAGAGATCACCGAGGCGGCAATGCGGGGCGAGTTGGACTTCGCGGAGTCGCTGAACCGCCGCGTCGCGACACTGGCGGGCCTGCCTGCCAACGTGCTGGAGGAGGTCGGCGAGCAGATCGAGCTGACGCCGGGTGCGCGGACGACGCTACGGACGTTGCGGCGGCTGGGTTTCTACTGCGGCATCGTGTCCGGTGGCTTCCGTCAGGTCATCGAGCCGCTGGCGCACGAGCTCGAGATGGACTTCGTCGCGGCCAACGAACTCGAGATCGTCGACGGGAAACTGACGGGCCGCGTGGTGGGCCAGATCGTCGACCGGCCCGGAAAAGCCAAGGCGCTGCGGGACTTTGCGAATCAGGCCGGGGTGCCGATGGAGCAGACGGTCGCCGTCGGCGACGGCGCCAACGACATCGACATGCTCAGCGCCGCCGGTCTGGGCGTGGCCTTCAACGCCAAGCCGGCCCTGCGTGAGGTCGCCGACGCCTCGCTCAGCCACCCGTATCTGGACACCGTGTTGTTCATCCTGGGTATCACGCGCGCGGAGATCGAGGCGGCCGATGCCCGCGACGGTGTGGTGCGTCGCGTCGACATCCCCGACGACTAGTTCCTGAGCCTGCGCGAGCAGACGCGACAGTCCCCGACACGCCGCGACTTTGGTGCACTTTGCGACTGCTCGCTGGATTAAACGACGACGGTCGTCGGCTCCGGCGCCGTCGCACCCGTGATGGAATGCCAAGCGCGGGCGAGCAGTTCGATGGCCTCGGTGAGTTGCTCCTCGGGCAGCGCGTACGGAATGCGCACAAACCGCTCCAGCGTCCCGTCGACACCGAATCGCGGCCCGGCGGGCAGCTCGAGTCCGAGGCGCAGGGCCGCCGCCGACAGCGCGGTGCTCATCGGGGCGGGCAGCCGTACCCACAGCGACATACCGCCGACTCCCGGGCCGGGTTCCCAATCGGGTAGATGGCGGCTCAGCAGCGACTGCAACAGGGCGCGACGGGTCCGCAGGATCTCGCGGCGTTCGGGCAGCACCTCGTCGCGGCGGCCGAGAAGTCTTGCGGCGGCGAACTGTTCGAGCACAGGGGTGCCCATGTCGATCGACGGGCGCAGTGCGGCGATCGTCGCGATCGTGGCGCGCTCGGCCCTGATCCAGCCGATGCGCAGTCCGCCCCAGAACGACTTGGACATCGAGCCCACGGTCAGAAGCAGATCGCGACGTGTAGTCATCGACGCCGCCAGGGGAGCGGGCATCGGCCCGTCCAGCCACATGTCGAGGATCGTCTCGTCGATGATCGTGCGGGTGCGCGATTCGGCGATGATGCGCGCCAGGCGTTTTCGGTCGTCGGCGGGCATCGTGAGCCCCGTGGGGTTCTGGTTGTCGGGGATGAAGTACGCCAGGTTTGGGGCCAGTTGGTTGATCGCGGCCTGCACGGCATCGAGTTCCCAGCCCGCCTCGGTCATCGCGACGGGGACCGGGCGCGCTCCTGTGGTGGTGATGGCCGAGAGGGCCCCGTGATAGGTGGGCTGTTCCACCAGCACGCGATCGCCGGGCTGCACATACGTCGTCAGGATCAACGAGATCGCATGGAGTGCACCGGTGGTCACCAACACTTCGTCGGGATCGGTGGGAAGTCCACGCTCACAATATCTTTCGGCAATGGCCTCGCGCAGCGCGGTCACGCCGACGAGCTCGTGGCCGGGGTCGTGGAGATAGGGCGTGACGTCACGCGTCGCATCGACGAACGCCTCCATCACCGCGGAGGCCGGAGCCGACAGGGCCGCGGCGGCCAGGCTCACCGTGGCAGGCAGCGCGTCGGTGCGGATGGCGGGCGTCACCGGCAGCGCCGTCGTGCTGCGCGCCCCACGCCGGGCATGGAGGTAGCCGTCGTCACGCAACTGGGTGAAGGCCGCGGTGACCGTCGTGCGCGATACGTGCAATGCGTCGGCGAGCGTGCGCTCGCTCGGGAGTCGGGAGCCGACGGGGACGCGGCCGTCGATGATCAGCAGGCGGATCGCGTCGGCCAGCCCCTGGTAGGCCGGTCCACTTTGACTGGACGTGCGCCAGTTGCCCAGTTCGCGGGCCAACAAGTCCACATCGAGCGCGCGCCCCGCCATTTCGACCGTCATTTGCAGGCCAGTATGCGGCAACTGGCTATTGATGAGCAAGCCAGTTGGCCCTAATTATCGAATCATGAGTACGAAGTGGATGTCGAAATTGGGTCGGCGACTCGCGCGGGTCTTCAGCTGGGAGGTGCCTGCCGGGTGCGTGGACTACTTCGACCGCGACGCCGAGCGCATGGCTCGCGAAGTGGAACTCATCCGGATGCGCTTCCCCCACCACGCGTGACGGGGCTGCTGCGAGGTACGGCGCTGCTGGTCGGGCTGGCCGGTTACGGCTTCTCGATGGCGATGATGGTGCGTGCCGGGCTGGGCCTGGACCCGTGGGACGTTTTTCACCAGGGCCTGACCCTGCACACACCGATGACCATCGGCGCGGCGTCGGCCGTGGTCGGAGCGGTCGTGCTGCTGGCCTGGATTCCGCTGCGGAACCGGCCTGGCATCGGCACCGTCGCCAATGTCGTGGTCATCGGGATCACCGTCGACGTCGGAATGCTGCTGATGGAGCAGCCGACATCGATGGCGTTGCGGATCGCGATGATGGTCGGTGCGGTCGTGCTCAATGCACTGAGCACCGTGCTCTACGTCGGCGCCGGACTCGGTCCCGGCCCGCGCGACGGCCTCATGACGGGACTTGTGGTGCGAACCGGGCTGTCGGTGCGGCTGGTCCGCACGTCGATCGAGGCGACCGTGCTGGCCGTCGGATGGCTGCTCGGCGGCACCGTCGGCGTCGGCACCGTGCTGTACGCGTTCGGCATCGGCCCGCTGGTCCAATTCTTCGTCCGGATCACCCCGAAGCGCGTCCTCGCCGTCAGCGGCTGGGCCTCGGTGGCCGAAGCCAGCGATTTGGGCGTGGGCAGTCACCCTGAGCGCGACCGAGCACGCCGAAATCGCTTCATTACGATGGGCGGGTGCCAGTCGCCGAAGGAGATACAGCCGACCCCGACCTGCTGATCGACTTCGCCAAGGTGTCGCTGCGCCGCGGCGGCCAGGTTCTGGTCGGTCCCGTCACGTGGTCGGTCGAACTCGACGAACGCTGGGTGGTCATCGGACCCAACGGTGCAGGCAAGACCTCGTTGCTCCGCATCGCGGCGGCGATGGAGTATCCGTCCACCGGAACCGCGTACGTCCTGGGCGAACGACTGGGCCGCACGGACATGTCCGAACTGCGCTCGCGCGTCGGTCTGAGCAGTTCGGCGCTGTCGCAACGGGTGCCCGACGACGAAGTGGTCCGCGACCTGGTGGTGTCGGCCGGCTACTCGGTGCTGGGCCGCTGGCGGGAGCAATACGAAGACGTCGACTACGAGCAGGCGATCGACATGCTCGAAAGCGTCGGTGCCGAACATCTCGCCAACCGCGCCTACGGCACCCTGTCGGAAGGGGAGCGCAAGCGCGTGCTCATCGCGCGGTCGATGATGACCGACCCCGAGCTGCTGCTGCTCGACGAACCCGCCGCAGGCCTCGATCTCGGCGGACGCGAGGACCTGCTCGCGCGGCTCGAGGACCTGGCGCTCGACCCCGATTCGCCCGCGCTGGTGTTGGTCACCCACCACGTCGAGGAGATTCCGCGGGGCTTCTCCCACGGCTTGATCCTGTCCGAGGGCAAGGTCATAGACTCCGGCCTGCTTCCCGACGTGCTGACCGCCGAGAATCTGTCGAAGGCGTTCGGGCAGTCGATCGTCCTCGAATACTCCGACGGTCGTTATTTCGCGCGCCGGGCCAGGAGCCGGGCCGCGCACAGGAGGCGAGCATGACCGAAGACCCGTTGGTGCCGAGACCGGCCGCGACGGTGATGTTGATCCGGGACAAGAATCCCGGCCAGATCGAGGTGTTCCTGATGCGGCGCCACCGCAAGATGGACTTCGTCGGTGGCGTGATGGTCTTCCCGGGCGGCGGCGTCGACGACCGCGACCGCAACGCCGACATCGACTGGCACGGCCCCGACAAGCACTGGTGGGCCGAACGGCTCAACACCGACGCCGACCTCGCCGAGGCGTTGGTGTGCGCGGCGGCGCGCGAGACCTTCGAAGAGTGCGGCGTGCTCTTCGCCGGCGCCGCCGACGACCCGGACCTGCTCGTCGACGATGCGTCGAGCTACCGCGACGCCCGGGCCGCACTCGTCAGCAAGGAGCTGTCGTTCGGTGAGTTCCTGCGCACCGAGAAGCTGATGCTGCGTGCCGATCTGCTTCGGCCATGGGCGAATTGGGTGACGCCGAAAGAGGAGCGCACCCGCCGCTACGACACGTACTTCTTCGTCGGCGCGCTCCCGCACGGCCAACTCGCCGACGGTGACAACACCGAATCCGATCACGCCGACTGGATCACACCCGAAGAGGCGCTCGACGATTTCGCGGCGCACCGGACCTTCCTGCTGCCGCCGACGTGGACGCAGCTCGACGCGCTGGCGGGCCACACCGTCGCCGAGATCCTCGCCGTCGAACGGAAGATCGAGCCGGTCTCCCCGAACATGAACATGACCGACGGAAATCTGGAGTTCGAGTTCTTCGACGGCGAACGCTACAACCAGGCGCTCGGGGGACGCACCCCGTGAAGGAGTTCGTCTCCATCCACACCAGCGACGACCAGCCCGGCGTCGCCACCCTGCTGCTGTCACGGCCACCCACCAACGCGCTGACCCGGCAGGTGTACCGCGAGCTCGAAATGGCCGCGGCGGAGATCGGCGAACGTGACGATGTGCGCGCCGTCATCCTGTTCGGCGGCCACGAGATCTTCTCCGCCGGTGACGACGTGCCCGAGCGATCGCTGCTCAACAGTGCCGAAGCCGCGACGGCGGCGCAGGTTTGCCGGCAGGCCGTCGACGCCCTGGCCGCGATTCCCAAACCCACCGTCGCCGCGATCACGGGGTACGCGCTCGGCGGCGGGCTGAACCTGTCGCTGGCCGCGGACTGGCGCGTGGCAGGAGACAACGTCAGGTTCGGCGTGACCGAGATCCTCGCCGGGCTGGTGCCCGCCGGCGGCACCGCACGCCTGGCCCGCACCGTCGGCCTGTCGAAGGCGAAGGACATGGTGTTCAGCGGCCGGTTCATCGACGCCGAGGAGGCCCTGGCGTTGGGACTGATCGATGAGATGGTCGCCCCCGACGGTGTCTATGACGCGGCGCTGGCCTGGGCGCAGCGGTTCGTCGAACATCCTGCTCAGGTACTGGCCGCCGCGAAGGCGTCCTTCGACCTTTAGGCTGCCCTGTTATGACCGTTGACCCGAAACCTAATCCGCACGCCACCGCGGAGCAGGTCGAGGCGGCCCGCCACGACTCCAAGCTCGCCCAGGTGCTCTATCACGACTGGGAGGCCGAGTCGTACGACGACAAGTGGTCGATCTCCTACGACAAGCGTTGTGTCGACTACGCCCGCGATCTGTTCGACGCGACGGTGCCCGAGGACGAGCTGCGCAACCTGCCCTACGACCGTGCCCTCGAGCTCGGCTGCGGCAGCGGATTCTTTCTGCTCAACCTGATCCAGGCCGGGGTGGCCCGACGCGGCTCGGTGACCGACCTGTCGCCGGGGATGGTCAAGGTGGCCGTGCGCAACGGCGAGAACCTCGGCCTCGAGATCGACGGCCGCGTCGCCGACGCCGAAGGCATCCCGTACGACGACAACACCTTCGACCTCGTCGTCGGGCACGCCGTCCTGCACCACATCCCCGATGTCGAGCTGTCTTTGCGTGAGGTCGTCCGTGTCCTCAAGCCCGGCGGCCGCTTCGTCTTCGCCGGCGAGCCGAGCAATGCCGGCGAGAACTATGCACGGCCGTTGTCGACGCTGACGTGGCGCGTCGTCACGAACCTGACGAAGCTGCCGGGTTTGTCCGGCTGGCGTCGCCCGCAGGCCGAACTCGACGAGTCGTCGCGCGCGGCCGCGCTGGAGGCGATCGTCGACCTGCACACGTTCTCGCCCGGCGATCTGGAGCGCATGGCCCGCAGCGCCGGTGCCGTCGACGTCTCGACAAGCACCACGGAGTTCACCGCGGCGATGCTCGGGTGGCCGCTGCGCACCCTGGAGGCCGCAGTGCCGCCCGGCCGGTTGGGTTGGGGCTACGCGAAATTCGCGTTCAACAGCTGGATCACCCTGAGCTGGGTCGACGACAACCTTTGGCGTCGCGTGGTGCCCAAGGGCTGGTTCTACAACGTGATGGTCACCGGAGTTAAGCCGTCGTAGCTTTCAGCCTCGACGACGTCGCCTATCTACGCAGCGACGCCGGCAGGCAGGCGCTCGGCGAAGTCGCCGGCCTGCGCCTGGAGGCGGCCACTCTGGTCGCCGACATCGCTTCTGTCCGTGAGCGTTTCGGCGACCGGGCGGCGGTCCTGGTGGAGACAACGGTTTTGCGCCGCAAAGCCGCGGCGAAGTTCGACGATGCCGCGGACTGGCTGTTCACCGACGAGGCGCTGCAGCAGGCGACGACTCAACAGGTCGCCGAGCACCGAGCCCGGCGGCTGACGGGTGCGGTCGTGCATGACGCGACCTGTTCGATCGGCACCGAGCTTGCCGCCCTGCGTGATTCGACGGCTGCGCTCGTCGGCAGCGACGTGGATCCGGTCCGGCTGGCGATGGCACGGCACAACGTCGCCGACGTTGACCTGTGCCGCGCCGACGCGCTGCGCCCGATCACCAGTTCCGCCGTCGTCCTGCTCGACCCCGCGCGCCGACGTGGTGGGCGGCGCCGCTTTGATCCGCGTTATTACACCCCGGGCCTCGACCTGTTGCTCGACGTGTACCGCGGTCGGGACATCGTCGTAAAGTGCGCGCCCGGAATCGATTTCGATGGTGTTACCCGGTTGGGGTTCACCGGTGAGATCGAAGTGACGTCCGCCGGCGGCGGTGTGCGCGAGGCGTGCCTGTGGTCGGCGGGCCTGGCCGCCCCCGGCGTGACTCGACGCGCCAGCATGCTGGACACGGGGGAGGAGATCACCGACGCCGAACCCGATGACTGTGCCGCGGCACCGGTCGGCCGATGGATCGTCGACCCCGACGGTGCGGTCGTGCGTGCGGGGCTGGTGCGCCACTACGCGGCCCGGTACGGCCTGTGGCAACTCGACCCCGCCATCGCCTACCTGTCCGGCGATCGGCTGCCCGCCGGGGTGCGTGGCTTCGAGGTGCTCGAGGAGCTCTCCTACAGCGAACGCCGACTGCGCCAGGCACTTTCGGATCGTGACGTCGGTGCGGCCGAAATCCTGGTGCGCGGTGTGGATGTCGATCCCGATGCGCTGCGGCACCGGCTGCGGCTGCGCGGAACGCAGTCGCTATCGGTGGTCATCGCCCGCATCGGGACCGGGGCGTCAAGCCAGGCAAAGGCGTTCATCTGCCGTCCGTCGCGCTGAGGTCCGCGGGCCCTCCGAAACGACACGTACCCTGGCAATGAAGCGCCGGTGGCAGAGCCGGCGCCCGCTTCGAGGACGTCCAACGATGCGCATTCTGAAGTCGGCAGCCGCTGTACTGGGTGCCTGTGCCCTCCTCGGCACCATCGGCACTCCGGTGGCGTCGGCACAGTCGGCGTGCGCCGCGTTGGGAGGCACGGTGAACGCGGACCAGATCTGTCGGGTGCACGCCCAGAACGACACGTACATTCTCGACTTCACGTTTCCCGCGCAATATCCCGATCAGCAGGCGGTGGTCGACTACCTCACGCAGACCCGCGACGGGTTCGTCAACGTCTCGGATATGCCCGGCTCGCGCGGTCTGCCGTACGTGCTCGACGCCAAGGGCACCGGCTACCGCTCGGGACTACCCCTGCTGGGCACGGAGAGTCTCGTGTTCGAGGTGTATCAGAACGTGGGCGGCGCACACCCGGTGACGTGGTATCAGGCGTTCAACTGGAATCACGCCACCCGCTCACCGATCACCTTCGGGTCGCTGTTCAAGCAGGACACCAAGCCGCTCGACGTCATCTACCCCGAGGTGAACACCTACCTGTCTAAACAGCAGGGTCTGGCCGACGCGATTCCGGCGAGCGCGGGCCTTGATCCGGCCAACTATCAGAACTTCGCGCTGACCGATGATTCACTGATCTTCTTCTTCAGCCAGGGCGAGATGTTCCCGGAGTCGGCAGGCCCGGTCCAGGCGTCGGTGCCGCGGGCGGCCGTCGCACCGATGCTGGCGCTCTGAGCCAGCCCTCTAGGCCGGTGCGAAACCGTAGACGCGGCCCTCGCTCGTCGCCGTGACGACGCGGCGGTCGTGGCCGATGGACACCCCGACCGGCCAGCCGCCCGCGCTGGGCAGGGGATAGCTGTTCACCGTGCGGCCGTCGGCCGGATCGAAGACCACCAACGCCTGACCGTCTTCGCCGTCGCGCGCCACCGCATATGCCACGTGTGGGCCGGACCGACTCGACGTGGTCAGCGGTTCGACGTCGCCGCGGGTCCATACGATCTCGCCCTTGTCTCCGGCGTCCTTGATGCCGACGAGCTTGGCGCCTGGACCGCCGCCCGCCACGATCAGTCCGTCAGGCGATACCGACGGCGGCGTCTGCGCCAGATAGTCCAGCGGCACCGACCATTTCGGCTCGCCGTTGGCGGTGTCGATCGCCCACAGATGCTCGTCGCGCCCGTTGACGTACGCGGTCGAGCCGTCCGCGGACAACACCGGGCTGGCCAGCGGTCCGCCGCCAACGGCATCGCTGGTCCATTCGCGGGTCAGCACGGGGTTCTGATCCGGGCGGTAGCGCAGCCCGACCAGCGCGGGAGCGTCGGTGTCCGGTTCCCACAGACTGAGCACGATGATCCCGGTCTGCTCGGAGAATGCCGGTGCCGCCGCCACCGGACAGCGCGCATGTGCGGGTTTGCAGTCGGCGAGGCCGCGCTCGGGATCCTTGGGGTCGACCCCGTCGATCAGGTCGAGCGGGGATCCGTCGACGACGCCCTTGTGTGCGTCGAACACCAGCACCTGACCCAGGTGCGTGACCACCAACAGGTGGCCGGGCGTCAGAATCCGCGGCGTGGTGGGCATCCCGATCACCGGTTGGCGCCAGCGGATCCACTGTGTGGGCGGGAACGAGATGATGGCGCCGGGTTGACCGACATAGAGGTTGTCGAATCCGTCGAAGAGCGGGCTGGACAGCGGCCCCTCAGTTCCCGGGCCCTGCACCAGCCGGGTGCACCAGCGTTGCCTGGCGCGGTTGTCGGCCTCCCACACCATCAGCGAGCAGCCGGCCGGCGTCTGGGCGTTGACGGCCAGGTAGCTGCCGGAGCCCAACGCCACCTGCGCCCCGAGCTCACCCTTGACCGAGCGGACCCACTCCAGGCGCAGCGAGTCGGCGCCGTCGTTCGGTTGGTAGCTGCTGTTGCGGGCGTCGCCGTACTGCGCGGCCCAACCCGACGCCGCGTGTGCCTCGACCCAGGAGTCGGTGTTTCCGCAACCGGCGGACGCGGCCGTGATCAGCGCTGTTGCCGCCAGCACGATCGATCGCCGGAACACTGCGCCCCTTCTGTCGTGGTCTGCCCGCCTTGGAAGTCCCAGTGAGGGTAACCGTTCGGCACCCGATGGCTCGCGTAGGCTTTCCGGCCATGACAACGATGTGGGGCGCGCCGCTGCACAAGCGGTGGCGAGGTTCGCGTCTGCGCGACCCGCGCCAAGCCAAGTTCCTCACCATGGCCTCGCTGAAGTGGGTCATCGCGAATCGGGCGTACACCCCGTGGTACCTCGTGCGTTACTGGCGGTTGCTGAAGTTCAAGCTCGCCAACCCGCACATCATCACCCGCGGCATGGTCTTCCTCGGTAAGGGCGTGGAGATTCAGGCGACGCCGGAGCTGTCCACGATGGAGATCGGTCGCTGGGTGCACATCGGCGACAAGAACACGATCCGCTGTCACGAGGGTTCGCTGCGGTTCGGCGACAAGGTCGTCCTCGGCAGGGACAACGTGATCAACACGTATCTCGACATCGAGCTCGGCGACTCCGTGCTGATGGCGGACTGGGTTTACGTGTGCGACTTCGACCACCGGATGGACAGCATCGAGTTGCCGATCAAGGACCAGGGCATCGTGAAGGGCCCGGTGCGGATCGGGCCCGACACCTGGATCGCCACCAAGGTGACGATTCTGCGCAACACGACGATCGGGCGTGGGTGCGTGCTCGGCTCCCACGCGGTGGTCAAGGGTGAGATCCCGGACTACTCGATCGCCGTCGGCGCGCCGGCGAAGGTCGTGAAGAACCGCAAGCTGTCGTGGGAGACGTCGGCGGCTCAGCGTGCCGAGCTCGCCGCGGCGTTGGCGGACATCGAGCGCAAGAAAGCCGCGCGCTAGGTGTTCTCGGTCATGACGTTGGTTGCAGTCGGCTGATGGGTGGTACCCCGTCGAGTGCGCTGTGGCGGCGTTGAGTGTTGTAGAACTCGACCCAGGGCGCAAGTGCTCGGGCGCGGTCTGCGTTGGAGGCGAACACCCGGCGATAGGACCATTCGCTTTGCAGGGTGCGGTTATAGCGTTCCACCTTGCCGTTCTGCCATGGGCAGTGCGGCTTGATGAACAGGTGTTTGGCGTGCAGTTGGTCGATGACGGCAGCGACGTGGGCCGAGCGCCGATAGCTCAGATGGTTGTCGGTGATCACGCGCTCGATACGCGAAATGCCCTGCGATTGAAAGTATTGCGCCGCCCGAGCAATGAACCCGGCACACGTCGGACCTTTCTCATCGGCATGGATCTCTGAGTACGCCAGCCGGCTGTGGTCATCGACCATCGAGTGCACGTAGTCATACCCGATACCGCGCCTGCGGACCTGTTCACTACGCCCGTGAGCGCGCCACCCACCCCCGTCGGGGATACGACCGAGCTTTTTGACATCGACATGCACCAGCTCGCCAGGCCGTTGTCGCTCATAGCGTCGTGTCGTGGCCTTCGACGACTTGATCACCGCACCGGTCATCGGATCGCAGTCACGCAGGTAGGGCACAGCGCGACGGCGCAGAATCCGTCCCACGGTCCGGGGCGCAATGCCCAGTTCAGGACCCAGCCAGTCCTGGCCCCGACGATGTTTGCGCCGCGCGGCATCACTTGGCGCTCCACCCGCGCCGAGGTCCGCGAGGGGCTGTGGTGCGGTCGTGAGGACCGGTCATGCAGTCCGGCCTCACCTTCAGCGGCATAACGGCTGATCCAGGTGTGGACGCATTTGCGGGAGATGCCCATCGCCGCGGCGATATGGGCCTGCGGCCACCCTTGCTGGTGGCGCTGCACGATCAGCATTCGGCCGTGCAGCGTGGTGCGGGCATTACGGTGGGACACGAGAACCTCCGGGGTGGTGATGGGCCTTCGACAAGCCACACCTCACCCGGAGGTTCTCCTCACATCAAGCCAACACGCCTGCTACCAACGTCATGACCGAGAACAGCTAGGGACCAAACGGCAGCAACGGTCGATGTGCTCGTCGGGTGCACCGGTTTCGACGCCGCCCGGGTCATCGAGTCCAGTCAATGCCGAAACGGTCGCGCAGCGCCTCGCGACCGCGGTCCGTGACCGTCAACGCGCGACTTCGTGTCGCTCGCTTGACCCAGCCGGCCGCAAGAAACCGATCGAACACGGCGCGTCCGAGCGCACCGGAGAGGTGATGCCGCTGCTCGGTCCAGTCCACGCAGTAGCGAATGAGTGGCCTTCTGCCCGTCGGTATTTCGACTCCGGCGTCGGCGAGAAACTCGTGGCCGGATTCGGTCAACTCATAGGTTATTTCGTGACCGGCAGTACTGAGCCTGTCGTGGCTGTCGCGCATCGGATCGTAGCGGCCGTCGCCTCCGACGAGCGCGTTGCGGGCGAGCAGACTACCCATCACCCTCACACCGAGCCGACCGGCAATGTGGTCGTAACAGGTACGCGCAGAACGCAACCGGGCCGCGCGCGTGCCCTCTCGCAGCGACCGCACCGGACGCGACGGGGAGAGCCTGCCGAGTTGTTCCAGGAGCGCGCCGACCTCAGGGCCCGCCAGCCGATAGTAGCGATTTCGCCCATGCGCCTCGACAGTCAGGAGACCGGCCGCGGTCAGCTTTGCCAAATGGCTGCTGGCCGTCGACCGGCTGATGCTCGCTTCGTCGGCGAGCACGCTCGCAGGCAGTGCGCGTCCGTCGTCAAGTGCAAGTAAGACCTTGCAGCGCGCGGGGTCGGCCAGCAATGTGGCCAGCGCCGCGATGTCCACATCGCTCGTGGCGATCTCGGTGGCATCACGCATAACAGACCTCCTCGGTCGAAGTCGCCTCGGTCCGCGACCAGCGCAGCGCCAGCACCGCGCCGACCAGCTGGACCAAGGCGCCAGTGAGGACCGCGATGCGGGCACCGCCGGCATCCATCGCAGTACCCAACACCGCGACACCGACAGTGATACCCACCAGGCGGGCGAGGTTCACCACGCCGGACGCCAGGCCTGCGTACCGCACCGGGACCGCGGACATCGCGAGCGTCACGGCCGGACCGGTCGTCACCGCCAGGCCGACGCCCGTCACGACGAAGGACGCGAAGAGTACCCACAAATCGCCCTGCGGGCCTGCTGCCGAGTACACCGCCATACCTGCTGCCATCACCACCAGTCCGACGGTGATCGGCCAGCGGGGACCGATGCGTTGCCCGACCGCGTTGACCACGGGGATGAACAGCAGATAGGTCACCGGCATCGGAAGAAACCAGAGTGCGGTCGACAGCGTGGTGGCTCCTCGTTGTTGTTGAAACGCAAAGCTGTTCACAAACAACAGGCCGTAGATGCCAAACGTCATCGTGAAGGTCGAGACCAGGGAAGCGGCCAGCGCCCGGCTTCGGAAGAGATCCAGTGGCAGCATCGGATGGTCGCTGCGGCGTTGCTTGGATACGAACAGCCACAGGCACGTAGCCGCTGCAAAGGCCAGCGTGCCGGTGAGCACCCGCCCGGTTGTCCTCCCTTCGACGAGCAGAGCGGTCAACGCGGCTAAGCCGAAGATCGCAAGGGCCTGGCCGCGCACGTCGACGCGGTCCGCATCGGTGTCGCGCGATTCGGGCAGGAATCGGTAGGTCAACGCCAGCGCGACCACGCCGATCGGCACATTGAGCCAGAAGATGTAGCGCCAGCCAACGGTGTCGGTCAGAACGCCGCCCAGGATGGGACCGAGTGCCGTGCTCAGCGCAGCGGCCATGGCCCACCCGGCGGTTGCCCTGCCGCGCTCGATCGGATTCGGAAACGCTGCCGCGGTGATCGCCAACCCTTGGGGCAGCATCAGCGCGGCGCCGACTCCCTGCACCGCGCGCGGCCAGCAGCATCGGCAGGGACGCAGCGCTCGCGCATAGCAGCGACGCGAGGACGAACGTCACCAATCCCACGCGTAACACCGATCGCCTGCCGAACCGGTCGCCGAGCGACCCGGAGGTCAGCAGTAGGGCGGCGAAGGTGACGTTATAGGCGTCGATCGTCCATTGGGCGCCGGAGATTTCACCGCCAAGGTCGTCGCCGATCGCAGGCAGCGCCAGGTTGACCGCGTTGGCGTCGATGAGGCCGATGAACAGTCCAAGGTACGCGGCGATCAGCGTCATCACCGTGCCGATGGTCAGCCGATTGGTGTGCATATTCGCACGCTAGGCGCGAAATGATTCGACGCCGATCGAACTGTTTACCGGTCGGGCAGCGCGTGCTCGACGATGGTGCGCCGTCGATGTGGTTCGCGCTCACGGCGTTTGGCGGCCAGGTAGACCTGCGCGGTTTCGCCTGCAATCGTGTGCCATTCGAAATCGGAGTTGAGCCGCTCGCGGGCGGCGATGGCCCGCTGCTGCGCCGCGTCCAGGTCGTCGAGAACGGTGCGGACGGCGGTCGCGATCCCGGCGATGTCGCGTGGGGGGAACGAGACGCCGGTCTGTCCGTTGATCACCAACTCGCCGAGACCGCCGACGTTGGACGTGGCCAACGGGATTCCGGTGGCGGCGGCTTCGAGTGCGACGATCCCGAATGGCTCGTAGTGGCTGGGTAGTACGGCGACGTCCGCGGTGTGCAGCATGCTCACCAGTTCCTCGTGGTGCAGATGCCCGGCGAACCTGACGGCCTTGAGCACTTTGTGTTTACGCGCCTGCTCGACGAGGAACTCCTGCTGTGTGCCGGTTCCGGCAATCGTCAGCCTCGTGCCCGGATGGGTGCGACGGATGCGGGGCAGCGCGGCGATGAGATCGTGGATGCCCTTCTCGTACTCCAGACGCCCCAGATACATCAGATGGGCGGGGCCCTTGCGTGGACGACGGGCCGCGAAGGGCCAACGCGCTGTTTCGATACCGTTGCGGATGACCCGCGTCTCCACCAGTCCCGGCCCGAAGAGCTCGACGATCTCGTCGCTCATCGACGCCGAACAGGTGATGAGCGAATCGGATTCATGCACCAGCCAGGACTCGATCGCGTGGACCTGCCTGCTGATGGCGCCCGAGACCCAGCCCGAGTGCCGACCGGCCTCCGTCGCATGGATCGTGGAAATCAGTGGCGCATCGAAGTATTCGGCCAGTGCGATCGCCGGATGCGCGACCAACCAGTCATGGGCATGCACGACGTCGGGCTGCCACGGCTTGCCGCGGCGGCCCTTGATGGCCAGTCCGGCGCGGATCATCGAATGGCCCATCGCCAGCACCCACGCCATCATGTCGTTGCCGAAGTCGAACTCGTGCGGGTCCTGTGCGGCGGCGACGACGCGTACGCCTTCGACGATCTCGTCGGTCGACGGGTGCGTGCTGGGATCGGTACCGCTGGGCCGACGGCTGAGCACCACCACTTCGTGGCCCGCTTCGGCCAGCGCCGTCGCGAGGTGGTGGACGTGACGCCCCAGCCCGCCGATGACGACCGGCGGGTACTCCCACGACACCATGAGGATCTTCACGGGCGGGGGAGTCTTCGTGCGTCGAGCGCGCCGAACAGGCCGTCGGCGCGGTTCCAGCCCTCGGCGAGGCGCTGTGCGTGATCGTGGCGGCCCGAAGCCATCGCGCCGGCGATCTCGCGGGTGGCGTGGGCGTGCAGGTGTGCGCGATACCGCGCGTAGTCGGCGGCCGAGTCCTTGCTGACCATGAACGGCCAGTCGCTGGACACCGTCAACAGCGTTTCCCGCAGGATCTGGTCGGCGACGAAGTTTCTGGCAGGCGGTGCGTCCGTCTCGCCGAGCGTCTTGTCCACGGTCGTGAGCGCGGTGTCGACGACCTCGCTGTTCAACTGGACAAGGTCGGCGACCTTTTCGCCCGCCCACACCTGCCAGTCCTTGCCGGAACCCCAAGAGCTGGGCGGCAATTCGACGGGTGACCCGACGAACCCCTCCGCTTTCGCGTCGGACAGTGTGCCGACCCGGATCCCGGCTTCGGGCAGGGCGCGCAACACGCGTTCCAGCCAGACCGGGCCCTCGTACCACCAATGCCCGAACAGCTCGGTGTCGAAGGCGGCGATCACGTGTGCGGGGCGGCCGATGCGTGCGCTCTCGTCGATGAGGCGCTGACGTACGTGGTTGACGAAATCGGCGACGTGGCCGTCGATTGCGGCGTCGGCGCGCTGGGGGTCGTAGGGCGCCTTGTCGTCCGAGGCGACGTTGCGGCCGGTGACCCGGGCCGGCTTGAGGCCTGTCGTGTGGTCGTAGGTGTGGAAGTCGCGATAGGCGGCGTGGCCGGGATAGCCGGATTTCGGCGACCACACCCGATAGCTGACCTGCAGATCACGCCCGAACGCGATGACGTCCGACGAGGCGACGGGCCTGCCGAGCGCGGTATCGCCGTGCAGCGAGGGACCGTCGACCATGAAGTGACCGACACCCGCTGCGGCGTAATCGATTTCCATGCCCGGCGCGTATGCGCATTCCGGTGCCCAGATGCCGACGGGTGTGTGCGCGAAGCGAAGTTGCGCGTCGGCGAGCCCTTCCCGCAGCGCGAACTCGCGCAGCCGCGGATTGAGCAGCGGCTGGAAGGGATGCGACAGCGGTCCGCCGAGCAGTTCGATCGCCTCGGCGTCGATCAGCTGACGCAGCAATGGGCTGCCACCGTGAGCCCACAACGTGGCGAAGTCCTCGAGTGCGCGCTCGGCTTCGGCGTGCTCGCGAATGCCGAACTCCCGCAAGGGATCACCGAGCGTCGTTGCCTCCAGGGCGCGCAACCCCCAGTTGGCGAGCCAGTGGTGCATCCCGGTCAGGCAGTAGGGGTCGTCGAGCTGGGCCGTGACCACCGGCGTCATGCCCAGTGTCAGGAGGTGCTTGCGGTTCTCGGAGGCTAGGGTGCGCAGGACACGCATGAGCGGGATGTAGGCCGCCGACCACGACTGGTAGAGCCACTCCTCGCCGACCGGCCAGCGTCCGTGATGGGCCAGCCAGGGCAGGTGGGTGTGGAGGACGAGGGTGAACATGCCCGGAGTGACGTCGGAGCCCGGAGCCGGAGAACCGGCGACATCGGACCTGCGCGCGGTTTCGGTCATGGCCGCACCGCGATCGCGACCAGGTCCAGGCTTTCGTCGATGTTGCGTTCGGTTGCGTCGAGCAGGTCGAAGTCGTCGGTGGTCACCGAGGCGACGTCGTCGAGCAGCTCGGTGGGCCACGGCGAATCGGCCAGTGCGCGCACGATCTGTGCGTCGATGATGGAGCCCCCATGTCGCGCGTCGAGCTCGACCAGACGGGCACCGTGGAAGACACCCAGCATCGATTCGACCGAAAAGCCCTCTCCGGACAGCAGTTCGGACAGCTCGGCGGCGTTCAGTTCCCGGGTGTGGAACGGGTTGATCGGGGTGTCGCGGCCGGGGGAGAAGGTGATCCGGTTCGGCGTCGACATCAGCAGTAGTCCGCCGGGCCGCAACACACGGAGACACTCGGCGACGAATTGCCCTTGATCCCACAGGTGTTCGATCACCTGGAAATTCACCACGACATCGACCGAGCCGTCGGCAAGCGGGAGCTCGGCCAGGTTGCCCTGCCGCATGTCGACCCGCGGATAGCGGGCGCGCACGTGGGCGACCGCAGACTCGTCGTAGTCCAGCCCGATGACACGGTTGGCCACCTCCGCGATCAGCTCCGCTCCGTACCCCTCGCCGCACCCCGCTTCGAGCACGTCGCGATCCGCGCACAGAGCAGCCAACCGCTCGTAGACGACCTCATGGCGACGGAACCAGTAGTTCTCCTCCGCAAGCCCGGGAACCGTGCGTTCCCCGGTCAATGGCAGGTCTGGACCGTCGGTGACGAATGCGCTCATTGGAAGGCAGGCTAACGTGAAACAGCTCACTGGCGAACAGTTGACCGCCTACGTGCTGCTAGAACGCGAACTTCGACCAGCTATGGTGTTCCTGCGATCCATCTTAAGTTACCCACCAGTAACATGATGGTGGTTGCTTGAAACGTGGTATGCGGGCCGGTCATCGGCCCCTACGAGGAGGACGAACCAGACTCATGACGAACATCGTGGTCCTGATCAAACAGGTCCCTGACACCTGGTCGGAGCGCAAGCTGTCCGACGGCGATTTCACCCTCGACCGTGAGGCCGCCGACGCCGTGCTCGACGAAATCAACGAGCGCGCCGTCGAAGAGGCGCTCCTCATCAAGGAGCGCGAGGGCGATGCCGCCGGCACTGTGACAGTGCTCACAGCCGGACCGGAGCGCGCGACCGAGGCCATCCGCAAGGCGCTGTCGATGGGCGCCGACAAGGCGGTGCACCTCGTAGACGAGGGCATGCACGGGTCGGACATGGTTCAGACGGGTTGGGCGCTGGCCCGCGCGCTGGGCACCATCGAGGGCACCGAACTGGTCATCGCCGGTAACGAGGCAACCGACGGCGTCGGCGGCGCAGTGCCCGCGATCGTGGCCGAGTACCTGGGCCTGCCGCAGCTCACGCACCTGCGCAAGGTGACGGTCGAGGGCGGCAAGGTCGTCGGCGAGCGCGAGACCGACGACGGCGTGTTCACCGTCGAGGCGCCGCTGCCCGCCGTGATCAGCGTCAACGAGAAGATCAACGAGCCGCGCTTCCCCTCCTTCAAGGGCATCATGGCCGCGAAGAAGAAGGAAGTCACGACGCTGACGCTGGCTGAGATCGGTGTCGAGCCCGATGAGGTGGGTGTCGCGAACGCCGGTACGAAGGTGACCGCGTCGACCCCGAAGCCGCCCAAGACCGCGGGCGAGAAGGTCACGGATGAAGGTGACGGTGGCACGAAGGTCGCCGAGTACCTCGTCGCCCAAAAGATCATCTAGCCCCAGACGCCGAACAGAACCCAGAAAGTAACGAAGACACATGGCTGAAGTACTTGTGCTCGTTGAGCACGCTGAAGGTGCCCCTAAGAAGGTCACCGCCGAACTCATCACTGCTGCACGCAAATTGGGTGAGCCCTCCGCCGTGGTGGTGGGCAAGCCGGGTACGTCCGAAGGATTGATCGACGGGCTCAAGGCGGCCGGTGCCGCCAAGATCTACGTCGCCGAGTCGGACGACGCCGAGAACTACCTCATCACTCCGTTCGTGGACGTGCTCGCCTCGCTGGTCGAGTCCGCAAGCCCCGCCGGCGTGGTGCTGGCTGCGTCGGCGGACGGCAAGGAGATCGCCGGCCGGCTGGCCGCGCGTATCGGCTCGGGTGTGCTGACCGACGTGGTCGAGGTCAAGGAGGGCGGCAAGGCCGTTCACTCGATCTTCGGTGGCGCGTTCACCGTCGAGGCCGAGGCGACCACCGAGGTGCCCGTGATCACCGTGCGTCCCGGCGCCGTGGAGGCCGAGCCCGCCGAGGGTGCAGGCGAAGTGGTCACCGTCGAGGTGCCCGCGCAGGCCGAGAACGCGACCAAGATCACCAAGCGTGAGCCCGCCGTCGCCGGTGACCGTCCGGAGCTCACCGAGGCCACCGTCGTCGTGTCGGGTGGCCGTGGTGTCGGCAGCGCTGAGAACTTCAGTGTCGTCGAGGAATTGGCCGACTCGCTCGGTGCCGCCGTCGGTGCGTCGCGCGCCGCCGTCGACTCCGGCTACTACCCGGGCCAGTTCCAGGTGGGCCAGACCGGCAAGACCGTGTCGCCGCAGCTGTACATCGCGCTGGGCATTTCGGGCGCGATCCAGCACCGCGCCGGTATGCAGACGTCCAAGACGATCATCGCGGTGAACAAGGACGAGGAGGCGCCGATCTTCGAGATCGCCGACCTCGGCATCGTCGGCGACCTGTTCAAGGTCGCGCCGCAGCTGACCGAGGCCATCAAGGCTCGCAAGGGCTAGCTCGCAGGACTCGCAAAGTCGCACGTTTCGCCTGGCGGAACGTGCGACTTTGCATTCCGGCATGAATGAAGTGCGAATTTGCACACGTGAGCCCCTAGCTTCGGCCAACTCGTCACCTAGCGCTCACGGACACGTCACGCTCGCGATGCCATCCAGAGATGTGGCTAGGCGACCGTGCAGCCATGAGCACTGCTTCTGTACTCATCGCCCCCGACGACAGTTCCGCTGCGGCATCAACCCCGCGCTACACCCTGCTGCTGTCCACCGACCCGGCGCTCATCGACGCGGCTCAGCGCCTTCGCCACGACGTGTTCACCTCGGAGCCGGGCTTTGCGCTGACCGGATCCGCCGACGGCAGGGACGCCGATATTTTCGACGAGTACTGCGATCATCTGGTGGTCCGCGAGGACAACTCGGGTGAACTCGTCGGCTGCTACCGGATGCTGCCGCCGCCCGGCGCCATCGCCGCCGGGGACCTTTACACCGCAACCGAATTCGATGTTCGTGGCCTCGACGCACTGCGGCCCTCGCTGGTCGAGATGGGCCGTGCGGTGGTGCGCCAGGACCACCGCAACGGTGGTGTGGTGCTGTTGATGTGGGCCGGCATCCTGGCCTACCTCGACCGCTGCGGCTACGACTACGTGACCGGCTGTGTGTCGGTGCCTGTCGCGGGTACCGACGGCACCGCGCCCGGCAGCCAGATCCGCGGTGTGCGGGATTTCGTCCGCGGCCGCCACGCCGCGCCCGCGCAGCACACCGTGTATCCCTACCGGCCCGTGACAGTCGACGGGACGGGCCTCGACGCCATCGATCCGCCGGCGCGGTTGGCGGTGCCCCCGCTGATGCGCGGCTATCTGCGACTCGGCGCGCGGGTGTGCGGCGATCCGGCCCACGACCCGGAGTTCGGAGTCGGTGATTTCCCGGCTCTGCTGGACAAACGACAGGCCGACACCCGCTACCTCACCCGGCTGAGGTCGGTCGGTGCGGCGGCGTCATGACCATCGAGAATCCCTGGGTTCCACGCGCGACGTGTGACACCAGTTGCGTCGCGCCCGAGGCGCCGACCGGTCAGTGGATAGTCGTTGCGTGGCGCGTCGCGATACGCGCCACGTTCGCCCTCTTGTTGCTGTCCGCGGTGCCGTTGTTGGCGATTCCGATGCCGGGCCGCTCCCACGTACAGCGCAGCTATTGCCGCCTGATGTTGCGGTGTCTGGGTGTGCGAATCACGTTGTCCGGCGGGCCGATTCGCAATCTGCAGGGCGTCCTGGTGGTGAGCGGCCACGTGTCGTGGGTGGACATCTTCGCGATCGGTTCCGTCCTGCCGGGGCGGTTCGTCGCCAAGTCCGAGATGATCAACTGGCCCGGACTGGGGCTGCTGGCCAGGCTGATGAAAGTCATTCCGATCGAGAGAGGCAATCTGCGCCGACTGCCCGACGTGGTGTCTGTCATCGCGGAACGGTTGCGGGCAGGGCAGACGGTCGTGGCCTTCCCCGAGGGCACGACATGGTGCGGTCTGGAGTACGGGCACTTCCGTCCCGCGATGTTTCAGGCTGCGGTGGACGCCGGCAGGCCGGTGCAACCGCTGCGGCTGAGCTACCACGGCCGCGACGACCGCCCGTCGACGCTGGCCGCCTACGTCGGAACCGACACGCTGCTCGCATCGATCCGGCGGCTGATCACCGCACAGCGCACCATCGTGCGGGTGCATGTCGAGTCACTGCAGCTGCCCAGCACCGACCGCCGCGACCTCGCCATTCGCTGCGAATCCGCGGTGCGCGGGGACGGGTCGCGTCGAGGACACGGTCACGCGCTGGTGGCCTGACCACGGAATCTGGTCGACCGGTCCTGGGCGGCTACCATGGAACGGCTATGACCTCGTCAGATGTTCTGCGTGCTAGCGGCTCCTCGCCGGTCTATCTGGATCACGCCGCCACCACCCCGATGCACCCTGTTGCCATCGAGGCGATGACGTCTGTCCTGGCGACGGTCGGCAACGCGTCGTCACTGCACGGCACCGGTCGAGCGGCGCGTCGCCGCATGGAGGAAGCGCGCGAGACACTCGCCAAGCTGCTCGGCGCGCGGCCCTCCGAGGTGTTGTTCACCGCCGGCGGAACCGAGAGCGACAACCTCGCGGTCAAGGGCATCTACTGGGCGCGCCGCGACGGCGATCCGCGCCGCCGGCGGATCGTCACCACCGGCGTCGAGCATCACGCGGTGTTGGACGCCGTCGAATGGCTCGTCGAGCACGAAGGCGCCGAGGTGACCTGGTTGCCCGTCGACTCAGACGGATCGGTCTCGCCGTCGGCGCTTCGCGATGCACTGCAGGAGCACGACGACGTCGCACTGGTGACGATCATGTGGGCCAACAACGAGGTCGGTACGATCATGCCGATCGCGGAACTGGCGGCGATCGCCGCCGAATTCGACATCCCGATGCACAGCGACGCCGTACAGGCCGTGGGCCAGCTTCCCATCGACTTCGGCGCGAGCGGACTTTCGGCGATGAGCATCACCGCGCACAAGTTCGGCGGACCGACCGGTGTCGGCGCCCTGCTGTTGCGCCGCGACACGGCGTGCGTACCGCTGCTGCACGGAGGTGGTCAGGAACGCGATGTCCGTTCGGGTACACCGGATGTCGCGGGTGCCGTCGCGATGGCCGCCGCAGCGAAGATCGCGGTGGACGGTCTGGAAGCCCACAGTGTGCGCGTCGCCGAACTACGCGACCGCCTGATCGACGGCGTGATGTCGAGCATCGATGATGTGCGTCTCAACGGCGCGGCCGGTGCGGATCGACTTCCCGGCAACACCCACTTCACGTTCCGCGGCTGCGAGGGTGACTCGTTGCTGATGCTGCTGGACGCCAAGGGTGTCGAGTGCTCGACGGGTTCGGCGTGCACCGCAGGCGTCGCGCAGCCTTCCCACGTGCTGATCGCGATGGGCGCCGATCCGGCGAGCGCCCGCGGCTCGCTGCGACTGTCGTTGGGACACACCAGCACCGAGGCCGACGTCGACGCAGCGTTGGCGGTCTTGCCCGCCGCCGTCGAACGGGCGCGCCAGGCGGCTCTGGCCAGTTCGGGAGTTGTCGACTAGTGCGCGTACTCGTAGCGATGAGTGGTGGCGTGGACTCGTCAGTGGCGGCGGCCCGCATGGTCGACGCCGGTCACGACGTGGTCGGCGTCCACCTGGCGCTCTCTGCCGCGCCCGGCACGCTGCGCACCGGATCACGGGGCTGCTGCTCGAAGGAAGACGCCGGCGATGCACGCCGGGTCGCCGACGTGCTCGACATCCCGTTCTACGTCTGGGATTTCGTGGATCGGTTCGCCGAGGACGTGGTGGACGACTTCGTTTGGTCCTACGCCCGCGGTGAGACCCCGAACCCGTGCGTCCGATGCAATGAGCGAATCAAGTTCTCCGCGTTGGCGGCTCGCGCGCTCGCGCTCGGATTCGACGCGGTGGCGACCGGACACTACGCGCGGCTGTCTGACGGGCGGCTACGTCGCGCCGTCGACGCCGACAAGGACCAGTCCTACGTCCTGGGGGTACTCACCGCCGAGCAGTTGCGCCACGCGGTGTTTCCCGTCGGCGACACCCCCAAACCGAAGATCCGCGAGGAAGCGGCGCGGCGGGGACTGGCAGTGGCCGAAAAGCCGGACAGCCACGACATCTGCTTCATCCCCTCGGGTGACACACGCGCGTTCCTCGGTGCCCGCATCGGCGTTCGAAGGGGCACGGTGGTCGATGCACGCGGAACGGTGCTCGCGGAGCACGAGGGCGTGCATGGGTTCACCATCGGCCAGCGCAAGGGCCTCGGCATCGCCGGGCCTGGACCGGATGGTCAGCCGCGGTACGTGACGGGTATCGACGCCGAGACCGGGACGGTGCACGTCGGGACCGCGGCGGATCTCGACGTGTGGACGCTGACCGGTGAACGGCCGGTGTTCACTTCCGGTGTCGCGCCCGCGGGTCCAATCGAATGCCAGGTGCAGGTGCGTGCGCACGGAGGGATCGGCGATGGTGTCGCCGAGGTGCGGGACGGCCGCATCGTCGTCGAACTGCGTGCCCCGATCCGCGGGGTGGCCGCGGGGCAGACCATGGTCCTCTACCGCCCGGATCCCGACGGCGACGAGGTGCTAGGCAGCGCGACGATCACGCGCTAGCGGCGATCACTCCGGCACATTCGCGAGGATGTTCGTCATCACGATGTCGGGTACCGAGCCGGGGAAGTGACAAAACGTGACCTCAACCAGCACCACCGATTTCACTCGATAATCGCGACCGCAGGCCCCAGGACGTGTCCTCACCATGTCGCCCGCCACCGTCCACTCGCCGACCAGGTCCGCCCCCAAAGTGCTTGAGCCACAGTCGTCGACCAGCGCCACGAGAGTGTCGAACGCGGCGCGGGCCACCTCGGGGGAGCGGTAGGCGGCGACGGCCTCCGAGATGAGTCCGCCGTCGGGAGGATTCTGGAACGTGGTCTTGTGGAATTCCTCGACGTCGGGGCCGAACGTCTGTGTCTCTGCGAACAGCCATTCGCATTGCGGGGGAGCGCCTTTGACGAACGGCTCGATGTCGACCGGAATCTTTCCGTCCATGCTCGGGATGATCGACAGGTCCTCGCCCGCTCCCGTGATCGCCCGCATCTGCGACTGATCCAGCACGACGGTCTCGACGTCCACCGGCGAGCGCGAATCGTCGTCGATTCCCGGGATCGCCCGCACGGCCGTACCGGTGATGGACTGTGTGCACCCCGCTGCCAGTAGCGCCGCAGCGGTCCAGACCATCACCAGCCGGGCCGCTGCGGGCATGGGACCTCCCCTTTCGGGTCGAGCCTAGCCCTATCGAATACTGTTCAACG
The DNA here is from genome assembly GCF_010726085.1 of Mycolicibacterium moriokaense. Classification (NCBI taxonomy): domain Bacteria; kingdom Bacillati; phylum Actinomycetota; class Actinomycetes; order Mycobacteriales; family Mycobacteriaceae; genus Mycobacterium; species Mycolicibacterium moriokaense. The sequence goes on along the minus strand of NZ_AP022560.1, from coordinate 4,418,677 downwards.
AGTGAGTGTTTTCGCCGCAGCCACCGGCATCGGATCGTGGCCGGGTACCTCGCCGCGCGAGGCCGCGGAGATCGTCGTCGGAGAACTGCACACTCTGCCGCATTTGGTCGAGCTGCCGGCCCGGGGTGTCGGCGCGGACATGATCGGCCGCGGCGGCGCGCTCCTCGTCGACATCGGTATCGACACCGTGCCGCGGGGCTACCGAATCGCCTCGGGCCGCAGCGGGGTTCTGCGGCGGGCCGTCAGTCTGCTGAACGAGGACCTCGATGCGCTCGAGGAGGCGTGGGAGAACGCCGGGCTGCGCGGAGTCACGCGCACGGTCAAGGTGCAGAGCCCGGGCCCGATCACCCTGGCCGCGCAGTTGGAGCTGCCCGGCGGGCATCGCGCCATCACCGATGCGGGTGCCGTGCGTGATCTGGCCGCCTCGCTCGCCGAGGGGGTGGCGGCACACCGCGCCGAGGTCGCCAGAAGGCTGGACACCGCAGCGGTGGTGCAGTTCGACGAACCGCTGTTGCCCGCGGCGCTCGAAGGTCGGCTGTCGGGCGTCACCAGTCTCACGCCGGTGCACCCGGTGGACGAACCGGTGGCGATCGGTCTGATCGACGACTGCATCGCAACGGTGGGCGCCGACGTGGTGCTGCACAGCTGCGCAGCCGCGCTGCCGTGGAAGATGCTGCAACGCAGTTCGATTCATGCGGTATCGGTCGATGCGTCGACGCTCGTCGCCGCCGATCTGGACGGCATCGGTGAGTTCGTCGAAACCGGGCGGACCGTGCTGCTCGGTGTCGTCCCCTCGACCGCGCCCTCGCCACGCCCGTCGTTCGAGGAGGTCGCTAAGTCGGCGGCCGCCGTCACCGATCGTCTCGGCTTTCCACGAGCGGTCCTGCGTGAGCGCATCGGCGTCACTCCGTCCTGCGGCCTCGCGGGAGCCACCCCAGAGTGGGCCCGCATTGCCGTCGAACTGGCGCAGAAGGCCGCTGACGTGTTCGCCGACGATCCCGACGCGGTGTAGCCCGCACGAACAAAACGCAACTAAAAGGTTGCGCATTGCCCCGCATCGCGGCTAGCGTAAAAAGCAACTAGGAGGTTGCATATGAATTCAGATCGGGTCGAGAAGGAAGTTGTTTTGAAGGCGCCGCTGGACCGCGTCTGGCGGGCGATCAGCGACTCCGAGGAGTTCGGCCGGTGGTTCGGAGTCCGCTTCGATGGGCCGTTCGTCGCGGGGAAGTCGGTCACCGGCACCATGACGCCCACGGAGGTGGATGACGACGTCGCAGCGACCCAGCAGCCTTACGCCGGTGAGGCCGACGCCTGGCACATCGTCGCGGTGGAGCCGCAGCGGCGGCTGGCCTTCCGCTGGCATCCGTTCGGGGTTGAAGCCGGCGTGGATGTCTCACAGGAACCCACGACGCTGGTGGAGTTCACGCTCGAAGACACGCCCGACGGCGTCCTGCTGCGCATCGTCGAATCCGGCTTCGAAGCCGTTCCGGCAAACCGTCGACGGACGGCGTTCGAGGCCAACAGCGAAGGCTGGGCGGCGCAGACCGAGCTAATCCGGAAATACCTGGCCCTTGGCGAGAGAGTGTGAGCACCTCCGTCGTTGCCAGGGCGCCGCTGTTCGACGCCCTGGGCGATCCGAATCGACTGCGTATCATCACGCGCCTGTGCGACGGCGGACCCTGCTCCACGACCAAGATCACCGAGGTGGTGTCGGTTAGCCGACAGGCGGCGACCAAACACCTGTTGCTGTTGGAGTCGGTGGGTTTGGTGAGCAGTCAGCGCCACGGCAGGGAACGGATCTGGCGAGTGCGGCCGGAACCGCTGAGTGACGCGAGCGAATACCTCGACGCGCTGTCACGTCGGTGGGACAATGCAATTGGCCGATTGCGTACTTACGTTGAGGACAATTAAACCGCTCGACGATGACCTTTCCGCGTTCGTGGGACGGGTCGGCCAAGGGTCAGCGCCGCGTGCAACAATGCATCGACGACACCGTCGAATCAGCTTTGCCACCCGCAGGAGAAACTGTGGCCCGATTCAGTCCGCGCCTCGCAGCAGGTGTGGGGTTTCTGGCGGTGTTTCTCCTGCTAGGCGGGACGGCTGCGGTAGCGGTCGCTGATCCGGGCGGTTCGCATTCAAACCGCGGCAGCGGGTTCGATCGCGGCAGCGGCGGTGGCAACGGCCGAGGTGGGTCGGAACGCCACGATCGCGACCGTGTCGGCAACGTCGACAGCGGCAAGCGTGGCGAAGTCGACCAGCAGCGACGCATCGCCGAGAGCCCGACCGTGCGAGTCGGCTCGGGTCGTACCGACGTCGCAGAGGTTGCGCCGAGCACCGCGGCCGATGCGGGTGAAACGGTTCCGAGCGGAACTGGGCCGGGGCTGTACAGCGGCACCGGTGGATCCGGTTCAGCTCGCGCCGGCGCTCCCAGCCTCCGAATGAGTCCTCCGCCCGTGACAGTGGGCAACGGGCGCGAGCCGGGCATCAGGAGAGGCGCCCCGGAACCGCAGTGGCGGGGCCCTGCGCCGCAGGAACCGCTGCCGGTCGCGCCGCCGCCTCCGCCCCCTGCCGCGCCCGCTCCGGCGCCGCCACTGACATCGGTCAAATTGAACCCGATCCAGCCGGTCCTGACGCAGCGGCTGAACGTCGCTGAGCCAGACGACTGGCAGAACCCGTGGTGGGGCCTCGCGGGACTGCTGCTGATCCCCTGCGCGGGCGCGGCTCTCGGGTACCGGCAGGCACGCGCCGCGCACGCGGCGGAGAAGTTACGCCGTCCGTAGGTCCTTGCGCAGGATCTTGCCCGACGCCGACTTCGGGATCGCCTCGATGAACTCGACCTGGCGCACCTTCTTGTACGGCGCGACCTGTCCCGCGACGAAGTCGATCACGTCGTCTGCGCTCAGATCCGCATCGGATTGCTTGACCACAAACGCTTTTGGCACTTCTTCTCCGTCGGCATCGACAACACCGACGACCGCCGCGTCGGCGATCGCGGGGTGGCTCAGCAGCACCGCCTCGAGCTCGGCCGGCGGCACTTGGTAGCCCTTGTACTTGATCAGCTCTTTGAGCCGGTCGACGATGTAGACGCAGCCGTGCGCGTCGACCTGCGCGAGATCGCCGGTGTGCAACCAGCCGTCGTCATCGATGGTCTCCTTGGTGGCTTCCTCGTTGTTCAGATAGCCCGCCATCACGTTCGGGCCCTTGAACCAGAGTTCGCCGGTTTCGCTGAGACCCTCTGTCGGAACATCGATTTCGGCACCGGTCTCAGGATCGACGATCTTGGACGCGGCGTTGGACACCGTCCAACCGACCGAGCTCAGCGGCGCGGTCGCCTTCATGTCATGCGCGCCCGCGTCGAACGGGGTGATGTGGCTGACCGGGCTCAGCTCGCTCATGCCGTAGCCCTGCACGACGCGGCACCCCAGTCGGTCGGCGACGGCCTGACCGAGGTCGGCATCCAGGGGGGCGGCGCCGGACATGACGACCTTCAGTGACGTCATGTCGTAGTCGTCGATCAGCGGGTGCTTGGCCAACGCCACAGCGACCGGCGGCGCGATGAACGCGATCGTGCATTTGTGGTCAGCGATGTTGGCGAGAAACTTGGTCAAGTCGAAGCTGCTCATGATCACCAGCCGCGCCCGGGCATGCAGGGCGGCGTTGAGCAGCACCGTCATTCCGTAGATGTGGAAGAAAGGCAGCACGGCGACGATCACGTCGTCGGCGACCATCCCGTGCAGCGGCCGGATCTGCGCGACGTTGGCCACCAGGTTGCGGTGGGTCAGCATGACGCCCTTGGGATTTCCCGTGGTGCCGGAGCTGTACGGCAGCACCGCGAGATGTGACGACGGCGCGAAGCTGACGTCGGGCGCGGGCAGTCCCGGCGCCATCAGGTCGGCGGCGTTGGGATGGCCGGCGATCTCGTGTCCCTCGCCGTCCAGCACGACGAGGTCGCTGTCGGCCAGACCGACAGCCTCGGCCGCCTCTTTCGCCTGCGCCAGCAGTGGCGTCACCGTCACCAGCATCTTGGCGTTTGAATCGGTCAGCTGTTTGGCGATGTCCTTCGCCGTGAACAATGCGTTGATGGTTGTGGCCGTCGCACCCGAGCGCAGGATGCCGTGAAAGACCACCGCGAAACGCGAGCTGTTCGGCGCCAACAGTCCGACGACGTCGCCGACGCCGATGCCGCGGCCGGTCAGTGCGCCGGCGAACGCGTCGACCCGATCGACCATCTCGCGGTAGGTGGTCTCCCTGCCCGAATCCGCGTCGACGAGCGCGACCCGGTCGAGGTCGGCCTCGTCGATGTCGGCGAACAGATAGTCGTAGATGCTGGCCGATGGGATATCGACTTCGGGGAAGGGACTCGCGAAGCTCATGGCCCTGATCGAACCATGGCCCGCCGACGGCCCGTCAAGCTTGGTCCAGTCGCGCGATTAGCTTCTTGGGTGCCACCAAGCGGTACGACGCGTCAATCAGCTCGGTGACCTCTGTCCAGTCGACTTTCTTGGACGCGAGATCCAGCCCGAGCCACCCCGCCGGCCCGAGGTACGCCGGGAAGAAGAACCGGCGATCCTGCTCCAGGGCGCGACGGTCGCTCTCGTCGACTTTCACCATGATCGACTGCGGGTAATGGTGATAGTGGGCGCCCTTGGTCTCCGGCTTCACGCTGCCTCCGTACATCACGAACATCTTCGTGACGAAGAAGGCCGGCCGGCCGTGGGAGACCTTCTCGAACGCCTCGGGGAACCCAAGCGCGATCGCGCGCACCCTGGCCAGCACCGGGTCGTCCTCGCGGAACATGATCGGGTGCGGCATGCGGTCAGGCTATCTGCTCGGGACGACGTGTCCGGGGCCTCGGTTAGCCTGCGAGGGTGAGTCCTAAGGCGACCCCTGATCCGAAGACCACGTTGGCCGAACAAGCACTGGCCGAACAAGCCGGGGACGACCTCGACGCGGACCTGCGTCGCCGGTGGCAAGAACTGGCCGACGAGGTGCGCGACCACCAGTTCCGGTACTACGTCAGAGACTCTCCGATCATCTCCGACGCGGAGTTCGACAAGCTGCTGCGTGAACTGCAGGCACTCGAAGACGAGCACCCGGAACTGCGCACTCCCGACTCGCCGACGCAACTGGTCGGCGGCGCGGGCTTCGCCACCGATTTCACCTCGGCCGAACACCTCGAGCGCATGCTGTCGCTCGACAACGTGTTCACCCCTGACGAGCTCGCGGCGTGGGCGGCACGCACCAAGGGCGAGATCGGCGAGAACGCCCACTACCTCTGCGAGCTCAAGATCGACGGCGTCGCACTCTCACTGGTCTATCGCGACGGACGGCTGGAGCGCGCCGCCACCCGGGGCGACGGCCGCACCGGCGAGGACGTCACGTTGAACGCGCGGACCATCGACGACATTACCGAAAAGCTCACCGGCACAAAGGAATTCCCGGTGCCGAAGGTGCTCGAAGTGCGCGGCGAGGTGTTCTTCCGCGTCGCCGACTTCGAAGACCTCAACGCCGGGCTCGTCGCCGAGGGCAAGCCGCCGTTCGCCAACCCGCGCAACAGCGCGGCAGGGTCGCTGCGCCAGAAGAATCCGGCTGTCACCGCGCGCCGCAAGCTGCGGATGATCTGCCACGGCATCGGACACACCGAGGGCTTCAGACCCAAGACCCTGCATGACGCGTATCGCGCGCTGCATGCGTGGGGGCTGCCGGTATCCGATCACACCGCGAGGGTCCAGGGCATCGACGCCGTCATGGAACACGTCGCGTACTGGGGCGAGCACCGACACGATGTCGATCACGAAATCGACGGTGTGGTGGTCAAAGTCGACGAGATCGCGCTGCAGCGCCGCCTCGGCGCCACGTCGCGTGCTCCGCGCTGGGCCATCGCCTACAAGTATCCGCCGGAAGAGGCGACCACCAAACTTCTCGACATCAAGGTCAACGTGGGCCGCACCGGTCGCGTCACGCCGTTCGCGTTCATGGAGCCCGTCAAGGTCGCGGGCTCCACCGTCAGCCAGGCGACGCTGCACAACGCGTCGGAGGTCAAACGCAAGGGTGTGCTGATCGGCGACACAGTGGTGATCCGCAAGGCGGGCGACGTGATTCCCGAGGTGCTCGGGCCCGTCGTCGATCTGCGTGACGGAACCGAACGCGAATTCGTCATGCCCACAAAGTGTCCCGAGTGCGGCACCACGCTCGCCCCGGCCAAGGAGGGCGACGCCGACATCCGTTGTCCCAATTCGCGGTCGTGCCCGGCGCAGTTGCGTGAGCGCGTGTTCCATGTCGCCGGGCGGGGCGCGTTCGACATCGAGGGACTTGGCTACGAGGCGGCGACTGCGCTGCTGCAAGCGGGTGTGATCACCGATGAGGGCGACCTGTTCACGCTCGGCAGCGCCGACCTGCTGCGGACCGACCTGTTCAGGACCAAGGACGGCAACCTGTCGGCCAACGGCAAGCGACTGCTGGTGAATCTGCACGAGGCGAAGTCGAAGCCGTTGTGGCGGGTGCTCGTCGCGTTGTCCATCCGGCACGTCGGCCCAACGGCCGCCCGCGCACTGGCCACCGAGTACGGCTCGCTGGACGCGATCATGGCCGCGTCGGAGGAGGAGCTGGCAGCCGTCGAAGGCGTGGGCCCAACGATCGCCGCAGCGGTCAAAGAGTGGTTCACCGTCGACTGGCACCGCGCGATCGTCGACAAATGGCGGGCGGCCGGTGTGCGGATGGCCGACGAACGCGACACCAGCGTCGAGCGCACACTCGAGGGACTGTCGATCGTGGTGACCGGGTCGCTGACGGGGTATTCGCGGGACGACGCGAAGGAGGCCATCGTCGCGCGCGGCGGTAAGGCGGCCAGTTCCGTGTCGAAGAAGACGGCCTACGTCGTCGCGGGGGATTCACCGGGCTCGAAATACGACAAGGCCGTCGAACTCGGCGTGCCGATCCTCGACGAGGACGCCTTCACCCGACTGCTGGAGAACGGACCCGACGCCGTCTAGGTCGCCCGCGTTTGTCGCCATAGGGCACCGGGCACCCGTCCGGTGACGAACTTCGGCGACGAACAGGGGAGTGACGATGGCGATCTGCGATACCTGCGGAAACGATTACGACAAGACGTTCACCGTGAGCTGGGGCGACGGCAAGACCGCGACGTTCGACAGCATCGAGTGCGCGGCGGCTCAACTGGCGCCGGAGTGTGCGCACTGCGGGTGTCGGATCCTGGGCCACGGGATCGAGACACCCGACGCGATCTTCTGCTGCGCGCACTGCGCGCGGAAGGACAGCAACGCCGACGTCAACGACCGCTACCCGGTGCCCGCCGGAGCCTGAGTCAGCGCAGGATCGTCGCGACGATGCCGGCCAGGTAACCCAGCCTCGCCACCTCCGACGGGCGGAACAGCGGGCCACCGGGCCGACCCAGCACCACAGCGGTATTGGGGTTGCCGAGGGGCGCCGCGGCCAGCGTGGTGTTCATGTCGCGCCACAGCTGCGGCACCCAATCCGCTTCGCCGTCAAGCGCTTCGGCGTGCTCCAGCGGAAGCCAGGGCACCTCGGCGGCCTGCGTCTCGGGCGCGCCATGGCTGCCGACTATGCGCTCGGGGCCGGACTCGGTGAGGCGAACGACGGTGCACCAGCCGACGCGCAGTACGCGCGGTGACTCATCGGCGAGCACCTGCAGCTTGTCCTTGTCCGGCGCTGCGGCGATGTGATCGATGAGCTCGAGTTCGCGGTGCGCCTCCAGCAGGCCCGTGTGCGGCCGGATGGTGTCGACGTAGACGCCCTTGATCTGTTCGGCCGCCGTGATCAGCATGTCGGGCATCGCACCGGGAGGCAGGTCGACGACCAGATCGTCGATGGCGAAGCCGGTGCCGCGTTCGACGACGTCGAGCGACAGGATGTCGGCGCCCACGGAGCCGAGAGCCACGGCCAAGGAGCCGAGGCTGCCCGGTCGGTCCTCGAGCTGGACCCGCAGCAGATACGAAGGCACGCGCAACACTGTTTCACAGCGCCCGAGGCTCAGCATTTCCGGCAACGGGGGCCGACGGGGTCCGGAGACGGCAGATTCACCGCCGCAACGGCGGTGACTAGGTGTTCTCGGTCATGACGTTGGTAGCAGGCGTGTTGGCTTGATGTGAGGAGAACCTCCGGGTGAGGTGTGGCTTGTCGAAGGCCCATCACCACCCCGGAGGTTCTCGTGTCCCACCGTAATGCCCGCACCACGCTGCACGGCCGAATGCTGATCGTGCAGCGCCACCAGCAAGGGTGGCCGCAGGCCCATATCGCCGCGGCGATGGGCATCTCCCGCAAATGCGTCCACACCTGGATCAGCCGTTATGCCGCTGAAGGTGAGGCCGGACTGCATGACCGGTCCTCACGACCGCACCACAGCCCTCGCGGACCTCGGCGCGGGTGGAGCGCCAAGTGATCGCCGCGCGGCGCAAACATCGTCGGGGCCAGGACTGGCTGGGTCCTGAACTGGGCATTGCGCCCCGGACCGTGGGACGGATTCTGCGCCGTCGCGCTGTGCCCTACCTGCGTGACTGCGATCCGATGACCGGTGCGGTGATCAAGTCGTCGAAGGCCACGACACGACGCTATGAGCGACAACGGCCTGGCGAGCTGGTGCATGTCGATGTCAAAAAGCTCGGTCGTATCCCCGACGGGGGTGGGTGGCGCGCTCACGGGCGTAGTGAACAGGTCCGCAGGCGCGGTATCGGGTATGACTACGTGCACTCGATGGTCGATGACCACAGCCGGCTGGCGTACTCAGAGATCCATGCCGATGAGAAAGGTCCGACGTGTGCCGGGTTCATTGCTCGGGCGGCGCAATACTTTCAATCGCAGGGCATTTCGCGTATCGAGCGCGTGATCACCGACAACCATCTGAGCTATCGGCGCTCGGCCCACGTCGCTGCCGTCATCGACCAACTGCACGCCAAACACCTGTTCATCAAGCCGCACTGCCCATGGCAGAACGGCAAGGTGGAACGCTATAACCGCACCCTGCAAAGCGAATGGTCCTATCGCCGGGTGTTCGCCTCCAACGCAGACCGCGCCCGAGCACTTGCGCCCTGGGTCGAGTTCTACAACACTCAACGCCGCCACAGCGCACTCGACGGGGTACCACCCATCAGCCGACTGCAACCAACGTCATGACCGAGAACAACTAGGCTTTGCAGTCGTGTCGCAGATCTCCCGAGACGAGGTAGCCCATTTGGCGCGCCTGGCCCGGCTTGCCCTCACCGAGGACGAGCTGGACAGCTTCGCAGGACAGCTGGACGCCATCCTCAGTCACGTCAGCCAGATCCAGGCCGTCGACGTCGCAGGAGTCGACCCGACCGGCAATCCCCTCAAGGACGTCAACGTGTTCCGTCCCGACCAGGTCGAACCGTGCCTGACCCAAGAGGAAGCGCTGGCCCAGGCCCCCAAGGCGGTCGATGGCCGGTTCGCCGTCCCGCGGATTCTGGGTGAAGCCGAATGAGCGACCTGATTCGGCTCGACGCGGCCACACTGGCCGCCAAGATCGCGGACAAGGAGGTGTCGTCCACCGAGGCGACGCGTGCCTGCCTGGATCAGATCGCGGCGACCGACGGCGAATACCACGCGTTTCTGCACGTCGCGGAGGAGAAGGCACTGGCGGCGGCGGCGCAGGTGGATGCGCAGATCGCCGCGGGCGAGACGCTGCCGTCGCCGCTGGCCGGTGTGCCGCTGGCCCTCAAGGACGTGTTCACCACCACCGATATGCCCACCACCTGCGGCTCGAAGATTCTCGAGGGCTGGACGTCGCCGTACGACGCGACGTTGACGGCGCGGCTGCGCGCGGCGGGCATCCCGATCCTGGGCAAGACGAACATGGACGAGTTCGCGATGGGTTCGTCCACCGAGAACTCTGCGTACGGACCCACCCGCAACCCCTGGAACACCGATCGCGTGCCCGGGGGTTCCGGCGGCGGCAGCGCCGCAGCGCTGGCGGCGTTCCAGGCGCCGCTGGCCATCGGGACCGACACCGGCGGCTCGATCCGCCAGCCGGCCGCGTTGACCGCGACGGTCGGGGTGAAGCCGACCTACGGCACGGTGTCGCGCTACGGACTGGTGGCATGCGCCTCGTCACTGGACCAGGGCGGGCCGTGCGCGCGCACAGTGCTCGACACCGCACTGCTGCATCAGGTGATCGCCGGACACGACCCGAAGGACTCGACCTCGGTCGACGCCGAAGTGCCGGACGTGGTGGGCGCGGCGCGCGCAGGCGCCGCGGGAGACCTGAAGGGTGTGCGGATCGGTGTGGTGAAGCAGTTGCGCGGTGACGGTTACCAGGACGGCGTGCTGGCGTCGTTCAACGCCGCCGTCGAACAACTCACCGCGCTGGGCGCCGAGATCAGTGAGGTCGACTGCCCGCACTTCGACTACTCGCTGCCCGCGTACTACCTGATCCTCCCGTCGGAGGTGTCGTCGAACCTGGCCCGTTTCGACGCCATGCGGTACGGGCTGCGGGTCGGTGACGACGGCACCCGCAGCGCCGAGGAGGTGATGGCGCTGACCCGCGCGGCCGGATTCGGTCCAGAAGTGAAGCGCCGCATCATGATCGGCACGTACGCGTTGTCGGCGGGCTATTACGACGCCTACTACAACCAGGCGCAGAAGGTGCGGACGCTGATCGCGCGCGATCTCGACGAGGCGTACCAGAAGGTCGATGTGCTGATCTCGCCGGCTACTCCGACGACGGCGTTCCCGTTGGGGGAGAAGGTCGACGATCCGTTGGCGATGTACCTGTTCGACCTGTGCACGCTGCCGCTGAACCTGGCCGGGCACTGCGGAATGTCGGTGCCGTCGGGACTCTCGCCGGACGACAACCTGCCGGTGGGGCTGCAGATCATGGCCCCTGCGCTCGCCGATGACCGGCTGTACCGGGTGGGTGCCGCCTATGAAGTTGCCCGAGGTCCGCTGCCAACGGCGCTCTGACGGGGGAGGATGGTGCTATGCGGATCGGAATACTGACCGGTGGGGGCGACTGTCCTGGACTGAACGCGGTGATCCGGGCGGTCGTGCGGACATGTGACGTGCGCTATGGCTCGTCGGTCGTCGGTTTTCAGGACGGTTGGCGCGGGCTGCTGGAGAACCGCCGCATCCAACTGGCCAACGACGACCGCAACGACCGGTTGCTGGCCAAGGGCGGAACGATGCTGGGCACCGCGCGCGTGCACCCCGAGAAGCTGCGCGCCGGGCTCGACCAGATCAAGCAGACCCTCGACGACAACGGCATCGATGTGCTGATCCCGATCGGCGGCGAGGGCACGCTGACCGCCGCGCATTGGCTGTCGGAAGAGAACGTGCCGGTGGTCGGCGTACCCAAGACGATCGACAACGACATCGACTGCACCGATGTGACATTCGGGCACGACACCGCGCTCGGAGTCGCCAGCGAGGCCATCGACCGGCTGCACAGCACCGCCGAGTCGCACCAGCGCGTGATGCTGGTCGAGGTGATGGGTCGCCACGCAGGCTGGATCGCGCTGAACGCCGGCCTGGCATCCGGGGCGCATATGACGCTGATCCCCGAGCAGCCCTTCGATGTCGAGGAAGTGTGCCGGCTGATCAAGGCGCGGTTTGTGCGCGGCGACTCGCACTTCATCTGTGTGGTGGCCGAAGGGGCGAAGCCCGCCGAGGGCTCAATGCCGTTGCGCGAGGGCGGAATCGACGAGTTCGGACATGAGAGGTTCACCGGCATCGCCCAGCAGCTCGCCGTCGAGGTCGAGAAGCGGATCAACAAAGAGGTGCGGGTGACCGTGCTCGGGCATGTGCAGCGCGGCGGGACCCCCACGCCGTACGACCGGATCCTGGCTACCCGCTTCGGAGTGAACGCCGCCGACGCCGCGCACGCGGGGGAGTACGGGATGATGGTGTCGCTGCGCGGGCAGGAGATCGGCCGGGTGCCGCTTGCGGATGCGGTGCGTCAGCTCAAGCTGGTGCCGCAGAGTCGGTACGACGACGCCGCGGAGTTCTTCGGCTGAGTTTGTTTGCGCGACCAGACGCAAAAGGGCGTGTCACACCGGCGCGTCGCGGGCATTTGCGTCTGCTCGGCGGGAAAAGGTGACCCACTAGGATCGGAATCATGACTGTCGCGGCTGCTGAGCTTCTTGACTACGACGAGGTCATCGCCAAGTACGAACCGGTGATGGGGATGGAAGTCCACGTCGAGCTCTCCACTGCCACCAAGATGTTCTGCGGGTGCGCCAACCAGTTCGGCGGCGAACCCAATACGCAGGTGTGCCCCGTCTGCCTGGGTCTGCCCGGATCGCTGCCGGTGCTCAACCAGGCCGCCGTCGAATCGGCGATTCGGATCGGGCTGGCGCTGAACTGCGACATCGCGCCGTGGGGCAGGTTCGCGCGGAAGAACTACTTCTATCCTGACCAGCCGAAGAACTACCAGATCAGCCAGTACGACGAACCGATCGCGATCAACGGTTACCTCGACGTGCCACTGGAAGACGGCACCACATGGCGCGTGGAGATCGAACGCGCGCACATGGAGGAGGACACCGGCAAGCTGACACACCTCGGCAGCGACACCGGCCGCATCGAGGGCGCGACCACGTCGCTGCTCGACTACAACCGCGCAGGCGTACCGCTGATCGAGATCGTTACCAAGCCCATCGAGGGCACCGGTGAGCGGGCACCCGAGATCGCCCGGGCATACGTGACCGCGCTGCGGGATCTGTTGCGCGCCTTGGGGGTTTCCGACGTCCGCATGGATCAGGGCTCGATGCGGTGCGACTCGAACCTGTCGCTGAAGCCCAAGGGCGCCATCGAGTTCGGTACGCGCACCGAGACCAAGAACGTGAACTCGCTCAAAAGCGTCGAAGTCGCCGTGCGTTACGAGATGCGGCGCCAGGCAGCGATTCTCGAGGCGGGCGGCACGATCACGCAGGAGACCCGCCACTTCCACGAGGACGGCTACACGACGGCGGGACGCAGCAAGGAGACCGCACAGGATTACCGGTACTTCCCGGAGCCCGACCTCGAACCGGTGGCACCGAGCGAGGAACTCATCGAACAGCTGCGCGCCACCATCCCCGAGCTACCGTGGTTGACCCGCAAGCGGATTCAGCAGGAGTGGGGTATCTCCGACGAGGTGATGCGCGACCTGGTCAACAACGGCGCCATCGATCTGGTCGCCGCGACGGTCGAGCACGGCGCGTCCAGCGAGGCGGCGCGGGCCTGGTGGGGAAACTTCCTGGTGCAGAAGGCCAATGAGGCCGGCGTCGAACTCGACGCGTTGCCGATCACGCCGGCACAGGTGGCCGCGGTGGTGAAGTTGATCGACGAGGGCAAGCTGTCGAACAAGTTGGCGCGTCAGGTCGTCGAGGGTGTGCTCGCCGGCGAAGGTGAGCCCGAACAGGTGATGACCGACCGCGGGCTGGCCGTCGTGCGCGACGACTCGCTGATCCAGGCCGCCGTCGACGAGGCCCTCGCCGCCAATCCCGATGTCGCGGAGAAGATCCGCGGCGGCAAGGTGCAGGCGGCAGGCGCGATCGTCGGCGCCGTCATGAAGGCCACCAAGGGCCAGGCCGACGCGGCGCGCGTGCGGGAACTGGTGCTCGCCGCCTGCAGCTAGGCGTCTGCGCCGAACGTGCGTACTGCGAACTCGAAGGATTTTTGGCAGCAGGCCCGCGCGTCAGGTGTTGTCGGCGTTGCTGCGTGGGAAGCCGCCGCCCTGCGGGAACAGCGGGAAGACGACGTCGTCCAACTTCTCGGCATCGCCGGCGGTCTTGTTGATGGTCGCGGCCCACACGTTGCCGTCGGGTGACACATCCATCGCCCACGCGTGTCCGTGCACGTCCTGGCGGACCACCTCGGGATCGCCGGTGACGGCGCCGGTCTCGGGGGCCAGGCGGACGGCGACCGACTGCTTGGTGTTCACCAGGTTCACCAGCACGGTGCCGTCGAGTGCTGCGCATCCCGCGACGCCGGGCCGATCCGGCCACGTCCACACCGTCGACACCTTGGAGTCTTTGGTGATGCGCTGAAGGCGATCGCCCGTCGGGGTGCGGTCGGTGACGTACAGCGACTGGTCCGACGGGTCGATGCACAGTCCGCCGGCCGCGCCGAGGCCCGACAGCGCCGTCGTCGTCGGGGCCTGATTGACCGTCGTCGGCTGCTCGATCCGCAGCAGCTTGCCCGCCAGCGAACGCGGGTCGTTCGCCTCAGCGGGGTTGCCGGCGTCACCGGTCTGTACCAACAGCGTGGTCGGGCTGGTGAAGATGAGCGCGCCGGTGTTACCCGTGGCCCCCTTCGGAATGCCGGTCAGGATGGGCTTGGGAATGTCGCCGTCGGCGATGCGGATGACCCGGTTATCGGTCGGCGTGCTGACGTAGGCGTACATCAGCCGGTCCTGGCTGTAGGTCGGCGACAGCACGATGTCCATGAGCCCGCCATCACCGCTGCCGTCGACCGGTAAAACGGTCTTGACCTTAGGTTCTGCCCGCACCGACACCTCTTTGACGGTGCCGGTCGTCCGCTCGGCCACCAGGGCGGACTGACTGTCGGGCAGCATGATCAGACCGCTGGTGCTTTCCAGGCAGCCCTGCATCACCCCGGGCGCCGGGCATTCCTTCGGGAACGGCTTCGGCGGCAGCGGCGGAGGGGGCGGTGGCGACGTCGTCGGCCCGGGCGCCAGCTCCGGTTCGGTGGTGAACGGCTGCGATTGCGCGTCGTCGAACCGGGCACAGCCAGACCCGACGAGCAAAGCCGCGCACACGACGGCGAGCACACCCCGCATCGGCCGGCGCATTCTCATGCGAGCCAGGTTACGGATTGTTCGGGCCTACGCGCCACGCACCTGCCGCTCGCGCGCCTGTGCAACACCCGCGAATAGGGTGCCGAAAGCGCCGCGCCAATACGCGGTTCACGGGTGACTAGCACTTACGCTGGCTGTCGTGACCAGTAATCCCCACGACCCAAGCGCGTGGCAGCGGCCGGACGACGCGGCTGGGCGCCCCACGTCGGCAAGTCTGGTCGACCCCGAAGACGATCTCCCGTCGGCGGACTACGGGGGCGATTTCGAAACCACGGCGATCCCGTCGTACGACTCGAGTCGCTCCTCGACAGAGACTCCCGCCTTCTCGCTGCTCAACGACCCGGAACCGCTGCCGTACGTCCAGCCGGGCGGCCGGCATGCCATGACCCCGTACGGGGCGGAACCAGCCGAGTTCGGGCCGGATCACGACACCTCGGGAGCGGACCGGCGGGGCACCCAGGACCTGGGGCTTCTGCTGCTGCGGATCGGCGCGGGCGCGATCTTGATCGTGCACGGCCTGCAGAAGGCCTTCGGCTTGTGGGGCGGCCCCGGCCTGGACGGCTGGCGCGACTCGCTGACCGCGATGGGCTTCAAATACGCCGAAATCCTGACCTATGTCACGACGGTCGGTGAGCTCGCCGCGGGCCTGCTGCTGATTCTGGGCCTGTTCACCCCGGTGGCGGCGGCCGGCGCACTGGCGTTCCTGGTCACGGGATTGTTGGCCGAGGCGATGGCGGCGCACGAAGCGGCCAGGCTGGCGTCGTTCCTCACCGACGGCCACGAGTACCGGGTGTTCCTGGCGTGCGGAGTCGCGGCGCTGGTCCTGACGGGTCCGGGCCGATATGGACTCGATGCCGGACGCGGCTGGTCCCGTCGGCCGTTCGTCGGCTCGTTCATCGCGCTGCTGCTGGGCGTCGGTGTGGGCGTCGCGGCGTGGGTGCTGCTCAACGGCGGCAATCCGCTGGGCTGAGAGCTCACGCGTAGGGGTTGGGGATCCGGCCGCCGCTGATTTCTGCGAGCTGGGGCAGGGTCGAGAAGGTCACCGCGGGAAGCCGTAGTTCCTGACCGCTCTTGAGCTGGGCAGACGCCCACGACGACCTGTCGAATCGCAGTCCGTCGATGTCGTCCCACCCGACCGTTTCGCTGCCCAGCAGCGAACGAGCGGTGACGGTCTTGGCGTCGGCGACGGTCCGGTACCGCACCACCGCCACCGAGAGCATGATCGGGATGACGAGCAGGATCGCCACCCATGGCGGACCGGCGAGAATCACGGCCAACAGGCCCAACGTGAGGAATCCGACCGCGAAATGCGCCATCGGGGAAATCCGGATGACGACGGGCTTCTGGTCGGTGTCCGCGCTCACCTCGCCATCTTCGCACCAGGAGGGGGTGGGTACGGAAATTGACCGCCCCGGCCGGGCCGGGAATTTGACCACCCCGGCCGGGCCGGGAATTTGACCGGTGACCAGTGCGGAGGCTACCGTCAACGGTTATGCAGGCCCTGGGAATGCTCGTAGTAATTGGGAAGCGCGTTGATGCCGCGCTTGCCCTCGCCCGGGCATAGCCAACCGCATCAACGCGCGACCCTCGTACAGCAGCCCAGCTGACGGGGGTTTTTTGTTGCCCCACCACCGATTTGAGACCCTAGAAAACACAGGAACAGAGAGAGACGATCGTGAGCGCACCCACCACGCGACCGCCCGAACAGTCGGAGACCGCGCCTAACGGGGCAGCCGCCGTATCCAAGCCAGGGTCGGCGCAGTCCAAACGCATTGCGCCGCACCAACTCACGGGTGCGCAGGCGGTAATCCGGTCGCTGGAGGAACTCGGCGTCGACACCATCTTCGGCATCCCGGGCGGTGCGGTGTTGCCGGTCTACGACCCGCTTTTCGACTCGAAGAAGCTGCGCCACGTCCTGGTGCGCCACGAGCAGGGTGCCGGACATGCCGCCAGCGGCTACGCGCATGCCACGGGCAGAGTCGGTGTGTGCATGGCGACTTCGGGTCCCGGTGCGACGAACTTGGTCACCCCGCTCGCCGACGCGTACATGGACTCCATCCCGGTGGTCGCGGTCACCGGACAGGTCGGCCGCCAGCTGATCGGCACCGACGCCTTCCAGGAGGCCGACATCTCCGGCATCACCATGCCGATCACCAAGCACAACTTCCTGGTCCGCAACGGCGACGAAATCGCGCAGGTGATGGCCGAGGCGTTCCATCTCGCGCGGTCGGGTCGGCCGGGCCCGGTGCTGGTCGACATCCCCAAGGATGTGCTGCAGGGGCAGTGCACGTTCAGCTGGCCGCCGCAGATCGATCTGCCGGGCTACAAGCCGAACACCAAACCGCACAGCCGCCAGGTCCGCGAAGCGGCCAAGCTGATCGCGGCGTCGCGCAAGCCGGTGCTGTATGTGGGCGGCGGTGTGATCCGCGGCGAAGCCAGCGAGGAGTTGCTGAATCTGGCCGAGCTGACCGGCATTCCGGTCGTCACCACGCTGATGGCGCGCGGAGCGTTCCCGGACAGCCACCCGCAGAACATGGGCATGCCCGGAATGCACGGCACGGTGGCCGCGGTCGCCGCGCTGCAGCGCAGCGATCTGCTGATCGCACTCGGCACTCGTTTCGACGATCGGGTGACGGGCAAGTTGGATTCCTTTGCGCCGGAAGCCAAAGTCATCCATGCCGACATCGACCCGGCCGAGATCGGGAAGAACCGGCATGCCGACGTGCCGATCGTGGGCGACGTCAAGGCGGTGATCGTCGATCTGATCGAGGCGCTGCGGCGCGACGGCAGTATCGGAACGATCAAGATCGACAACTGGTGGGAGTACCTGCGCGGCGTGCAGGCGACCTACCCGTTGAGCTACGGCGCGCAGAGTGACGGAAGCCTGTCGCCCGAGTACGTCATCGAGACACTCGGCAAGATGGCGGGTTCAGATGCCGTCTACGTCGCCGGCGTTGGGCAGCACCAGATGTGGGCCGCGCAGTTCATCAAGTACGAGAAGCCGAAGACCTGGCTGAATTCGGGTGGTCTCGGAACCATGGGTTACGCCGTTCCCGCCGCGATGGGTGCCAAGTTCGGTCGTCCCGAGGCCGAGGTGTGGGCGATCGACGGCGACGGCTGCTTCCAGATGACCAACCAGGAGCTGGCGACGTGTGCCGTCGAGGGTGCACCGATCAAGGTGGCCATCATCAACAACGGCAACCTGGGGATGGTTCGGCAGTGGCAGACGCTGTTCTACGAAGAGCGGTACAGCCAAACCGATCTGGCCACTCACTCGCATCGCATCCCGGACTTCGTCAAGCTGGCCGAGGCGCTTGGCTGCGTCGGATTGCGTTGTGAGCGAGCCGAAGACGTGGAAGCCGTCATCCAGCAGGCGCGTGAGATCAACGACCGGCCTGTTGTGATCGACTTCATCGTCGGCGCCGATGCCCAGGTGTGGCCGATGGTGGCCGCAGGCACCAGCAACGACGAGATCCAAGCCGCACGTGGCATCCGCCCGTTGTTCGACGATCCAGAAGAAGGGCATGCCTGATGTCGACGACTCCAACTCACACTCTCTCGGTGCTTGTCGAGGACAAGCCCGGCGTGTTGGCGCGGGTGGCGTCGTTGTTCTCCCGGCGCGGCTACAACATCCAGTCGCTGGCGGTCGGCGCGACCGAGCAGAAGGACATGTCCCGGATGACGATCGTCGTCAGCGTCGACGAAGCGCCGCTGGAGCAGATCACCAAACAGCTCAACAAGCTGGTCAACGTGATCAAGATCGTCGAGCAGGACGAGGACAACTCCGTCGCCCGCGAGCTGGCGCTCATCAAGGTGCGGGCCGATGCGTCGACCCGCAGCCAGGTCATCGAAGCGGTGAATCTGTTCCGCGCCAAGGTCGTTGACGTCTCAACTGAGTCTTTGACCGTGGAGGCCACGGGTACCCCGGAGAAGCTCGAGGCGTTACTTCGCGTCCTGGAGCCCTACGGAATCCGTGAGCTCGTGCAGTCCGGTGTGGTCTCGCTGTCGCGTGGGCCGCGCGGAATCGGCACGGTCAAGTAGCCCCGAATCACCAGAAAAATCCCCAATCTCCAAAAGAGTCAAAGAGAAGGAAAGTTACGAATGCCAGTTGAGATGTTCTACGACGACGACGCGGACCTGTCGATCATCCAGGGCCGCAAGGTCGGCGTCATCGGCTACGGCAGCCAGGGCCACGCCCACTCGTTGAGCCTGCGCGACTCCGGCGTGCAGGTGAAGGTAGGCCTCAAGGAGGGCTCGAAGTCCCGCGTGAAGGTCACCGAGCAGGGGCTGGAGGTTGATACGCCGGCCGAGGTGGCCAAGTGGGCCGACGTGATCATGCTGCTGGCGCCCGACACCGCCCAGGCTGAGATCTTCAAGAACGACATCGAGCCCAACCTGGAGGACGGCAATGCGCTGTTCTTCGGTCATGGCCTCAACATCCACTTCGACCTGATCAAGCCGCCGGCCAACGTCACCATCGGCATGGTCGCGCCGAAGGGTCCGGGCCACCTGGTGCGCCGTCAGTTCGTCGACGGCAAGGGTGTGCCGTGCCTGATCGCGGTCGACCAGGACCCGAAAGGTGAGGGCCAGGCGCTGGCGCTGTCGTACGCGAAGGGCATCGGCGGCACCCGCGCCGGCGTCATCAAGACGACGTTCAAGGACGAGACCGAGACCGACCTCTTCGGTGAGCAGGCCGTATTGTGCGGTGGCACTGAGGAACTCGTGAAGACCGGCTTCGACGTGATGGTCGAGGCGGGTTACGCGCCCGAGTTGGCGTACTTCGAGGTGCTGCACGAGCTCAAGCTCATCGTCGACCTGATGTACGAGGGTGGCATCGCGCGGATGAACTACTCGGTGTCCGATACCGCCGAGTTCGGCGGCTACCTGTCCGGGCCGCGGGTCATCGACGCCGACACCAAGAAGCGCATGAAGCAGATCCTCGCCGAGATCCAGGACGGCACCTTCGTCAAGCGCCTCGTCGCCAACGTCGAGGGCGGCAACAAGGAGCTCGAGAAGCTGCGCAAGGAGAACGCCGAGCACCCGATCGAGGTGACCGGCAAGAAGCTGCGCGACCTGATGAGCTGGGTCGACCGGCCGATCACCGAGACCGCCTAAGTCTGCGATTTCGGCGTGCTGGGTCACGCTCAGCGTGACCAGCCACGCCGAAATCGCTATGACGCGAGGCGGTTTGCGACCTCAACAACGCGCTTGGCCAGATGGCCAAGCGCGTTGTTCGTTGCGCCGTCGATCTCGGTGATGTTGTCGTGCGTTGCGACGAGGCTCGCGCCGTAGGGGTTTCCGTCGACGAATTTCAGTGGGTCGGTGTAGCCGGGCGGCACGATGATGCCGCCGAAATGCATCAGCGTGACGTACAGCGTGAGAATCGTCGTCTCCTGCCCGCCGTGCGCGGTGTTCGACGACGTGTACGCCGCGTAGACCTTGTCGGCGAGCTTGCCCTCCGCCCAGAAACCACCCAGCGAGTCGAGGAAGTTGCGCAGCTGGGAGGCGACGGAGCCGAACCGCGTGGGCGAGCCGAAGATGACGGCGTCCGCCCAGACGATGTCGTCGCCGGTCGCGGCGGGCAGATCCTTCGTCGCCTCGTAGTTGGCGGTCCATGCGGGGTTCTGTGCGAACGACTCCGGGTCGCGCGTCTCGGCGACAGGGCGGATGCGCACTTCGGCGCCGGCGGCCTCGGCCGCGGCGCCGACGCGCTTGGCCATCGTCGTGCCGTGACCGGTCGCCGAGTAGTAGATGACGGAAAGCTTGGTCATGGCGTCGAGTTAAGCAGCGATTTCGGCGTGTTGGGTCACGTTCGGCGTGACCCAACACGCCGAAATCACTCGCGACTCGTCCACGGAAAGTTGATCCAGAGATCGGTGTGGCGCCACACGTACTCGCAATCGACTTCCGATTGCGGCTTCTGGTAGACGACGGCGCACCGCACCTCGGCGACATGCTCGGCGCAGAAGTCGCGCACGAAACACAGCGTCGCCCCGGTATCCGCGACGTCGTCGGCAATCAGCATGCGAGCACCACCCAGGTCGGCGATGTCCGGCATCGGCGGCAACAGCACCGGCGCGTTCAGCCGCTCGTCCACCCCGGTGTAGTACTCGACGTTCATCATGTGCACGTTCTTGACGCCGAGCGCATAGCCGAGTGCCCCCGCGACGAACAACCCGCCGCGCGCGATCGCCAGGATCACATCGGGTGCGAAACCGTCCGCGACGACGGCGGAGGCGAGTTGCCGTGTGGCGGCACCGAACTGGTCCCACGACAGGTCTTCCCGATCGGCCATTGGCAAACCGTAAACCGTCGCGGGCGCGTCGGCGAGCGCAACGGATTTCTACGGGCGGTGTTCGTGGCCCGCGTTGCCGTGAGTCCGGCGCCGCTCCTTCATCTCGGCTTCGAACACGTGGCGCACGCCCAGCTGCAACTCGTCGCGGACGCGTCGTTCATGGTCGCGGAACACCGACCAGTAGTCGTCGTCGAACTCCTCCACGATTTGAAACGTCCAGCGACCCTGCAGGACGTTGCGACCGACGAGCTCCTTCTCGAGGCGGTCGGCCACCGCGTCGTGGCCGGCGTCGCGCAGTTTGTCGCACGCCTCGCCGAGCAGCAGGTCGGCACGACCCATCAGCTGATGAAACGAGTACAACTCACCCCGCGCCCGCTCCACCCACTCCAACGCCTCGGACACCGCGCCGACGGCCTCGACCGTCGCGTCGTCCACACCATCCGGTCGCAGGGTCCTCTTCGTATCGGGCTCGGTCATGCCGCGCGGATACCCCTGCCCAATCGCGCGAAACCCGCTACGGCGACAGCCGCGGCAGCTTCTTGATGCCGAACTCGCGGCGCAGCATTGTGCGTGCCGCATAGAACCCCGACATGCCGTGGACGCCACCGCCGGGCGGCGTCGCCGACGAACACAGATAGACCTTCGGAATCGGGGTGGCCCACGGGTTCAATCGTGGGGTCGGCCCGGCCAGCGCGTGCACCAGCGAGTTGCCCCCGACACCGATGTCACCGCCGACGAGGTTGGCGTTGTGGTCGGCCAACCGTGCGGCCGGCACCGAGCGTGCCGCGACGACGATGTCGCGGAAACCGGGTGCGAAACGCTCGAACACCTTGGTGATCGTTTCGGTCTGGTCGACGGGTGAACCGTGCGGCACGTGCGCATACGTCCACAGTGGGCGGTGACCCTTCTCGTCGACGCGGTTCGGATCGGCCAGGTGGGGAAGTGCGGCAAGGATCATCGGCCAGTCGGCATGTCTACCCGCGGCGATCTCCTTCTCCGCGTGGGCCATCTGCTCGCGGGTGCCGCCCATGTGCAGTGTGGGAGCTTCGGCCGCGCGCGGATCCGCCCAGGGAATCTCGTCGGACAGTACGAAATCGACCTTCGCGACCCCCGGGCCGAACCGGTAGCGCTGCAACGCCTTTGCGTACCGGCCGGGAACCCGGTCGCGGTAGATCTTCAGCAGTGCGGTCGGTGCGGTGTCGAAAAGCACGACGCCGCTTGGCGGTTCGGTGATCTCCTCACCGGCGGTGATGACGCCGCCGTGGGCACGCAGATCAGCGATCAGCGCGTCCGGAATCGCCTGGCTGCCGCCGACCGGAATCGGCCAGCCCACGGTGTGCGCGAGCGTCGCCAGCATCAACCCGGCGCCGGTGGTCACAAACGAGGGCATCTTGTTGATGGCGTGTGCGGCGACGCCGGTGAACAACGCGCGAGCATCCGCGCCGGCGAGCTTGCCCCACAGCGGAGTCCCCTGTTCGAGCATGTTCCTGGCGATGAAGACCGCGGCGATCGGATCACGAGGAATCGAACGCTTGTCGCCGAGCAGAAGGTTGACGACGCCGTCATCGCGGTCGGTGAGTGGGCCGAGCAGTCGGCGCCAGGAATCACCGTGGACCAACTCCGCACAGGTGCGCTCGAGGTCGTGATATCCGACCGCGGTCGGCTTGCCGGGAAGGGGGTTGGCGTAGGAGACCGACGGCACCTTCAGCGTCACCCCGCGGGCGGGCAGATCGAACTCCGCCAGGAACGGCGATGCGAGTGCCAGCGGATGTACGGCCGAGCAGATGTCGTGGGAAACCCCACCGAACTCGGGGTCGGCGAGGGTCCGTGCGCCGCCGCCGAGCGTCGGTTGCGCCTCCAAAACCTGCACCGACAGACCGGCGCGGGCGCACACGACGGCGGCGGCCAGGCCGTTGGGTCCGCTGCCGACCACGGTGACGTCCACGCTCGCGATTCTGCCGCCCTCCACTTGCGGGATTCTCCCGGCCCCCAGCTCGCGATTCTCCCGCCCACCACCCGGCGAATGCAGCCCATTAGGCTGACCGCGTGAGCCTGCCCGTTGTATTGATCGCCGACAAGTTGGCGCCATCGACCGTGGCCGCCCTGGGTGACCAGGTGGAAGTGCGCTGGGTCGACGGTCCGGACCGAGAAAAGTTACTGGCCGCGGTGCCTGAGGCCGACGCGCTACTGGTGCGCTCGGCGACCACCGTGGACGCCGAGGTGCTCGCCGCGGCCCCCAAACTCAAGATCGTCGCCCGCGCCGGCGTCGGCCTGGACAACGTCGACGTCGACGCGGCCACCGCCCGCGGTGTGCTGGTGGTCAACGCGCCGACGTCGAACATCCACAGCGCCGCCGAGCATGCGGTGGCGCTCCTGCTGTCGGCGGCCCGGCAGATACCCGCCGCCGACGCGACCCTTCGCGAGCACACCTGGAAGCGCTCGGCATTCTCCGGCACCGAGATCTACGGCAAGACGGTCGGCGTCGTCGGCCTTGGCCGTATCGGGCAGCTGGTGGCGCAGCGGCTGGCTGCGTTCGGGACGCACATCGTGGCCTACGACCCGTACGTGTCGGCGGCCCGCGCCGCCCAGCTCGGCATCGAATTGCTCACGCTCGACGAACTGCTGGCCCGGGCCGACTTCATCTCGGTGCACCTGCCCAAGACCAAGGAGACCGCCGGCCTGATCGGCAAGGAGGCGCTCACCAAGGTCAAGCCGGGTGTCATCATCGTCAACGCCGCGCGCGGCGGCCTGGTCGACGAGGCCGCGCTGGCCGAAGCCATCACCGACGGACGTGTTCGCGCCGCCGGCCTCGACGTCTTCGCCACCGAACCGTGCACGGACAGTCCGCTTTTCGAGCTGCCCCAGGTGGTGGTGACTCCGCACCTCGGCGCATCGACGGCCGAGGCCCAGGACCGGGCGGGCACCGACGTCGCCGAGAGCGTGAAGCTGGCGCTTGCCGGGGAGTTCGTGCCCGACGCGGTCAACGTCGGCGGCGGGGTCGTCGGCGAAGAGGTCGCACCGTGGCTGGACCTGGTGCGCAAGCTGGGACTGCTGGTCGGCGTCCTGTCCGCCGACCTGCCGGTGTCGCTTTCGATTCAGGTCCGCGGCGAGCTGGCATCCGAAGATGTTGAGGTACTTCGTCTTTCGGCGTTGCGCGGATTGTTCAGCGCCGTCATCGAAGACCCGGTGACGTTCGTCAACGCTCCTGCGCTGGCCGCCGAGCGTGGCGTCGAAGCCGATATCAGCACCGCCACCGAGAGCCCCAACCACCGCAGCGTCGTCGACGTCCGCGCGGTCTACTCCGACGGGTCGGTTGCCAACGTCAGCGGAACCCTGTCGGGGCCGCAGCTGGTGGAGAAGATCGTCCAGATCAACGGCCGCAACTTCGATCTGCGCGCCGAGGGCGTCTACCTGATCATCAACTACATCGACCAGCCGGGCACGCTGGGCAAGATCGGCACGCTGCTGGGCACCGCCGACATCAACATTCACGCCGCCCAACTCAGCGAGGATGCCGAGGGTCCCGGCGCGACGATCCTGTTGCGCATCGATCGCGATGTGCCCGAGGACGTCCGAGCCGCGATCACCGCGGCCGTGGGCGCCAAGCTGCTGGAAGTGGTGGACCTGTCGTGAAATTGGCGATCATCGCCGGCGACGGCATCGGCCCCGAGGTCATAGGCGAGGCCGTCAAGGTGCTCGATGCCGTCCTACCCGGTGTGGACAAGACCGAATACGACCTCGGCGCGCGCAGGTACCACGCCAGCGGCGAAGTACTGCCTGACTCCGTGCTCGACGAACTGCGCGGGCACGACGCCATTCTGCTTGGCGCGATCGGCGACCCGTCGGTGCCCAGCGGTCTGCTGGAACGCGGTCTGCTGCTGAGGATTCGATTCGAACTTGACCACCACATCAACCTGCGGCCCGCCCGGCTGTATCCGGGCGTGAGCAGTCCGCTCGCCGGAAACCCCGACATCGACTTCGTCGTCGTCCGCGAGGGCACCGAGGGGCCCTACACGGGCAACGGCGGTGCGATCCGGGTCGGGACGCCGCACGAAATCGCCACCGAGGTCAGCGTCAACACGGCGTACGGGGTGCGACGGGTCGTGCACGACGCCTTCGCGCGGGCATCGCGGCGGCGCGGACAGTTGACCCTGGTGCACAAGAACAATGTGCTGACGTATGCGGGCGCACTGTGGTGGCGCACCGTGCAGGAGGTCGGCACCGAGTACCCGGATGTCGAGATCGCCTATCAGCACGTCGATTCCGCGACCATCCATCTAGTCACCGATCCGGGTCGATTCGACGTCATCGTCACCGACAACCTGTTCGGCGACATCGTCACCGACCTCGCCGCGGCGGTGTGCGGTGGCATCGGCCTGGCGGCGAGCGGCAACATCGATGCGACGCGGACGAACCCGTCGATGTTCGAACCCGTGCACGGCAGCGCACCCGACATCGCCGGACAGGGCATCGCCGATCCCACCGCGGCGATCATGTCGGTGGCGCTGCTGCTGTCCCACCAGGGTGAGATCGATGCGGCCGCCCGCGTGGACAAGGCCGTCGAGCAACATCTGGCCACCCGCGGCGACGAGCGGCGCTCCACCACGGAGATCGGTGACCGGATCGTCTCGCTTCTCTGAGCTGGCTCGCGCGGCGACCCTCAGACGGCAATGCTGGTTGTTCGCAATCGGCTCGTCGCTGTTCGCGCTTGCGACCGTTCCGGGGATGTCCGCGATCGCCGGCGCCGGGATCGCCAACCTGCTGTGCTTCATCGGCTCCTGGTTCTTCAGCACCGCGGGCTGGATGCAGCTCGTGTTGTCCGGACCACCGATGCGGATCGGCTGGCTCTCGGCGGCCACTCAGTTCGTCGGGACGATCCTGTTCAACATCAGCACGGGTTCCGCGCTGTGGGCGCATGCGGTCGCACCGGAGCGGCGATTTGTGTGGGCGCCCGACGCCACAGGATCGCTGGCGTTCCTGATCAGTGGCCTGCTCGGAGTGGTCGCCGTGACCGCCGCCGTTGGGATCGTCGAGCTGAAATCCCGTGACTGGCAGGGGGAGTGGATCAACTTGATCGGCTGCGTGGCCTTCGCGGTGTCGGCGCTCGGTGCGTTCGTGAGCAACTCCGGTGTCACCGAGGACGCACTGCTGGCCAACGCAGGCACGTTCGTTGGCGCGTTGTGCTTCCTGGTCGCGGCATTGGTGATGTTGCCGCGGCGCTCTCAACACGCGTGACGCGTCAGGTCCGCTTCGGCTCGGCGGGGACGACGCGTACCGCCAACAGGGGGAGGAGGGCGCTCACGGCGAACGCCGCCGCATAGCCGGCCACACCGATCAAGGCGCCGAAGAGTGGTGCGGCAGCTGCGGAAGCCAGATGTTGACTGGTGTTCTGCACACCGAGCGCGCGTCCACTCCAGAACGGACCGGCGATCTCGGCGATTGCGGTGAACGCCAACCCGTTGTCCGACACGGTGATCACTGAGGCGATGACCATCATCGCCACACTGACCGGGGAACTGAGCCAGTCGGTCAGCGCCAACAGGCCCATGGTCAGCGCGGCGGCGAGCGCGATGGTGCGGATCGGCCTCAGCCGCGAGCCCGCGACGTCCGACCAACGCCCGGCAGCGATTCGGCCGCCGGCGCCAAACACCTGGGCCACCGTGACAACGGCGCCTGCTGACGCCGCCGACCACCCGCGATCGGTCATCAGCCACACCAACGCGAATGTCCACAGCACCGCCTGCGGCACCACCAGCAGGACGGACGCGGCGTGAATACGCGTCAGCACCGTCGACGCGCGGTACGGGTTCGCCAGGTGTTCGGCCGGCGCCTCGGCACGTGGCGGCCGCGGCGGGTCGATCACGGCGACCGCGCAGACCACCGCGGACACCGCGCAGACCACCGCGGGAAACAACAGGGCGACCGAGATGCTGTAGCTCTCGGCCAGCCGCGGAATCACCAAGGCGCCCAGGCCGACTCCGAGAGGGGTCGCGGTCTGGCGGATCCCCATGACCAACCCGCGTTGGTCCGGTGGAAACCAGCCGACCACCAGCCGGCCGCTGGCCGAATTACTGCTCGCCGCGGCCATTCCGCCGAGGAGCAGGAACGCGCCCATCGCGAACAGGGAGTCCACGGAGGCGGCCGCGAACGCCGCGGCGGCGATGAGAGCCGAGCCGAGGGACAACACGATGCGTTCACCGACGCGGTCGACCACGTAGCCCCAGGCGATGAGTGTGAGCACCAGGCCGAACCCGGCCATCGACGAGAGCAGTCCCGCGGCCGCCAGGTCCAGCCCTCGCTCGGAATGCAGGGTCGGAATCAGGAATGCCGCACCGTTGATGAAGACGTTGGCGCTTGTCGTGGCGGTCAGCGCGATGACGAGCAGCGACCAGCGGCGCGCGGTGCTGATCGTCTCGGCGGCCATGACCCAATGTTCGCATGGCTGTCTCATATATCTGAATATATTTCTCAATATATGGGACTCAGTCACAGACAAGTGCGGTCGCAGCGCCGTTGATCGCGGCCACTAGGCTGAGGGAATGCGCCTTGGTCGTATCGCCAGCCCCGACGGGGTCGCCTTCGTTGCCATCGAAGGTCCCCCCGATGACCTCAGCGAGGCGGTCGCTCGAGAGATCGCCGAGCACCCCTTCGGCACGCCGACCTTCACCGGCAGGCAGTGGCCGCTGGCCGATGTGCGGTTGTTGGCACCGATCCTGGCCAGCAAGGTGGTCTGCATCGGCAAGAACTACGCGGCCCACGTCGCCGAGATGGGCGGAGGAGATTTCCCCGACCCGGTGATGTTCATGAAGCCCAACACCGCGATCATCGGCCCGAACGTGCCCATCCAACTGCCCGCCGACGCCAACCCGGTGCACTTCGAGGGCGAGCTCGCCGTCGTCATCGGCCGGCCATGCAAGGACGTGCCCGCCGCCCGCGCCGCGGAGAACATCCTGGGCTACGCGATCGGTAACGACGTATCGGCGCGCGATCAGCAGAAAAAGGACGGTCAGTGGACCAGGGCCAAAGGCCACGACACGTTCTGTCCGATCGGGCCGTGGATCGTCACCGATGTCGATCCGGCCGATCTAGAGTTGCGCACCGAGGTCAACGGAGAAACGAAACAGCTCAGTCGGACGTCGCTGATGATTCACGACGTCGGTGCCATCGTGGAATGGATCTCGGCGGTGATGACGCTGCTGCCCGGCGACCTCATCCTCACCGGGACGCCCGAGGGCGTCGGTCCGATCGAGGACGGCGATACCGTGAGCATCGGTATCGAGGGCATCGGCACGTTGTCCAATCCGGTTGTGCGCAAAGGAAAGCCATGACACCAAGCACCGATATGCGGGTGCGGTTCTGCCCATCGCCGACGGGCACACCGCACGTCGGTCTGATCCGCACAGCGCTGTTCAACTGGGCGTATGCTCGCCATTGCGGCGGCACGTTCGTGTTCCGGCTCGAGGACACCGACGCCCAGCGCGACAGCGAGGAAAGCTATCTGGCGCTGCTGGATGCCCTGAGTTGGTTGGGACTCAACTACGACGAGGGCCCCGATATCGGTGGTCCGTATGCGCCGTACCGGCAGTCAGAGCGCCGCGAGATCTACCGTGACGTGCTCGCGCGCCTCGTGGAATCCGGCGAGGCCTACGAGGCGTTCTCGACAGCAGAGGAAGTGGAGGCGCGGCACGTCGCGGCGGGCCGAAATCCCAAGCTGGGCTACGACAATTACGATCGCGAACTGACCGAGGCACAGCGCACCGCGTTCATCGCCGAAGGGCGCAGGCCGGTGCTTCGACTACGGATGCCCGACGAGGACATCACCTGGCACGATCTCGTACGCGGGGAGACGACGTTCGCCGCGGGCGTCGTCCCGGATTTCGCGTTGACCCGCGCCAGCGGAGATCCGTTGTACACCTTGGTCAATCCCGTCGACGACGCGCTGATGAAGATCACGCACGTGCTGCGCGGCGAGGATCTGCTGCCGTCCACACCGCGCCAGATCGCGCTGTATCAGGCGCTGATCCGAATCGGCGTCGCCGAATGGATACCCGAATTCGCCCATCTGCCAAGCGTGCTCGGAGACGGCAACAAGAAGCTGTCCAAACGCGATCCGCAGTCGAACCTGTTCATGCACCGCGAACGTGGCTTCATTCCCGAGGGCCTGCTGAACTACCTCGCGCTGCTGGGCTGGGGCATCGCCGAGGACCGCGACGTCTTCAGCCTCGACGAGATGGTGGCCGCCTTCGACGTCGTGGACGTGAACTCCAACCCGGCACGCTTCGACCAGAAGAAGGCGGACGCGCTCAACGCCGAACACATCCGGCTGTTGAGCGAGGAGGATTTCACCGCGCGGCTGGCGGCGTTCTTCGCCACCCACGGGCACGACACCGGGCTCGACGAGGCGCAGTTCGCGGAGGCCGCCCGGTTGGTGCAGACCCGGATCGTCGTGCTCGGCGACGCGTGGGACCTGCTGAAGTTCCTCAACGACGCCGAGTTCGCGCTCGACGAGAAGGCCGCGGCCAAGGAGCTCGGCCCGGACGCCGTGGCGGTCCTGGACGCCGCTCTCGGTGCGCTCGAGGCGATCGGGGAGTGGACCACCGGCGAGATCGAAAAGGCCCTCAAGGACTCGCTGTTGGAGAAACTGGCGCTCAAGCCGCGCAAGGCGTTCGGCCCGATCCGGGTCGCGGCCACCGGCGCGACGGTCAGCCCGCCGCTGTTCGAGTCGCTCGAGCTGTTGGGTCGAGACCGCAGCCTGCACCGGCTGCGGGCGGGTCGTGACCACGCTGCCGCCGCCGCAGCCCACGCGTGAAAAAGCACCCGCGAATCTTTGGTAGTCTGCACGTCGGCCCGGAACAACACGCGGCGGCACAGACGTTGCCGTGACAGGGTCGAAAAAGGCTCGTGACCAGCGGTTACGAGCGGCCAATGGGGTATGGTGTAATTGGCAACACAGCTGATTCTGGTTCAGCCATTCTAGGTTCGAGTCCTGGTACCCCAGCCATTCCGGTGAGCTCCGGCGCGAAGGGCGTCGGGCTTCGCGGATTATGAACCGCATAATCCGCTGGGCTATGCTGGCTCTCCGGAAATGTTCTAGCCCCCGTCGTCTAGCGGCCTAGGACGCCGCCCTCTCACGGCGGTAGCGTGGGTTCGAATCCCATCGGGGGTACCAAGTTCGCGCGAGGGGTCCACGTCAGCCGCGGACCGTGCAGCCCCGAACACCCCGACACTTCCCGGGACTTTTGGCCATGTATCTCAGGACGAATGCCTCCTGAGGCCAGGTCGTTCACGACGTTAGCCTCCGATCGGCCGTGTGATTCTCCACGGCGAGTCGAGGAGAACGAAATGTCCGCTAAGTCAGATCCGGAGCTCAAAGGCCACGGCATTGTGGTGGGCGTCGACGGCTCACCCGCATCACGTGTGGCGACCGACTGGGCGGCACGTGAGGCGGCCCTTCGCCGTGTGCCGCTGACGGTGGTGACTGTCGTCCCCCAGGCCGACTTCGGTCCCTTCGTCGATGCTCCCTACTACGCAGAACAACGCGAACAACGCGCGCAGGAGGTCATCGACGACGCGCTGAAACTCGTGTTCGACGCGACGGCCGACGAGCCGAAGATCGCCGTCGACCACCGCGTGGTGTCAGGCAGCGCGGTGTCGACCTTGGTGGAGATGTCCAAGGACGCCGAGCTCGTGGTGGTCGGCTGCCGCGGATTGGGTGGGGTAGCGGGACTGCTGCTCGGTTCGGTCAGCTCCGGGGTGATCCATCACGCGCACTGCCCGGTGGCGGTGATCCACGATGAGGACCCGCTGATGGACTATCCGAGTGCCGCCCCCGTCGTGGTCGGCGTGGACGGTTCGCCGGCGTCGGAACTGGCGACGGGGATCGCGTTCGACGAGGCCAGTCGTCGAGGAGTCGATTTGGTTGCGGTCCACACCTGGATGAACTTCGCGGACTTTCCCACGGACATCCTTCCCGACGAGGTGGCCACGCAGGCTGAGGAGGAACTGGCTCAGCGGCTGGCCGGCTATTGCGAGCGATACCCGGACGTCGTCGTCCGGCGGGTTGTCGGACAGGACAATCCGGCGCGCCGGCTCGTCGAGGAATCCGAGAAAGCGCAACTGCTGGTGGTGGGCAGCCGCGGCCGCGGCGGGTTCGCGGGACTGCTCCTGGGTTCGGTGAGCTCGGCCGTCGCGCAGGCGGCACGGATGCCGGTGATTGTCGCCCGCGACAAGTAATACGTGACCGAAGCCCCTGTGCCGCTGTGTGATTGACCCCGGGAATCCCAGCAGACCGGGTTGAACGGCTACTCCTCGGTGTGCTGGCGGGATTGGTTCAACTTCGACACGAACACCGCCGCCTGGGTGCGACGTTCCATGCCGAGCTTGGCCAATAGCCGTGACACGTAGTTCTTTACAGTCTTCTCGGCGAGGAACATCCGCGCGGCGATCTGTTTGTTCGTCAGGCCCTCACCCAGTAGGTCCAGCAGGACCCGCTCTTGGTCGCTGAGCCCCGAGAGGGGGTCGGATTTGTCGGCGGCGCCGCGCAGCTTCGCCATCAGTGCCGCCGCGGCGCGGTTGTCGAGCAGGGACCGGCCTGCGCCGACCTCCTTGACCGCCCGCGCCAGTTCCATGCCCTTGATGTCCTTGACGACGTAGCCGCTGGCACCGGCCAATATGGCGTCCAGCATCGCCTCGTCGGAGGTGAACGACGTCAGCATCAAGCACCGGAGATCGGGCAGCCTGGACAACAGGTCGCGGCAGAGTTCAATGCCGTTGCCGTCGGGCAACCGCACGTCGAGCACGGCGACGTCGGGTTTCAGCGCGGGAATCCGAGCCATCGCTTGGGTAACCGAATCCGCCTCGCCGACCACCTCGAGTTCGGGATCCGAATTCAGCAGGTCGATCAGCCCGCGTCGCACCACCTCATGGTCGTCGACGAGAAAGACCTTGACCATGAGTTGCCCCTCCTCCGCGCTCGTGCCCGTCACCATACTGACCGGCGACGGCGAAGGAGGACAGAACAACCCGCCGTGCGTACTCATTGCTGTTGCGAGCGCACCTCGACGACCTCGTCGATGGGCCGCCGCGGCGTCGGCGGCGGCAGCTGCTCCAGGCCGGGCGCCTGGCCGACGCGAATGATGACCTGCGGCGTCGTCGTCTGCCCGATCAGCGACGCCACGACGTCGCGTCCGGGCCACAACTCGGTGATGTTGGTCAACGTGCACGTGGCCAGGCCGGCCACGGTCGCCTCGAGCAGAACGGCGGACAGCATCTCGCCGCACTCGAGCACAGTGGTGCGGTCGGTGTCGTACGTCGACAACACGAGAATCCTGGCCTGGTCACGACCCACTTGAGGGCGCCGTTCGGTGTTGGGGGTGACCGGAAAGTGGCGGCCGATCTCGACACGGTCGCTTTCGGATGCGGACACCAACGAGCTGTGTGGAATCCCCTCGCTGGACTCGAAAAGCCCTGTCCACCAATCAAGTTCGGACTGATACGCCGAATCGTAGACTCGGAGTGTTTCGGCGATGTCCGATGCCTGCGCCAATTCGCTGCGCAGTTCGTCCGGTACCTCGTCGAGGCGCACGGCGTCGCTGGTGACGGCTCGTTCCAGCGCAACCGAAACCGACTCCCAGTCGCGTGCCGGGCCGAATGGTAGTCGGTCGGTACGCCGACGGAGTATCGCGTCGGCGAGGGCGCGGTGCCCGTCGGTCACGTAATCCATGGGAGTGAAGTCGACCGATGCCAGGTGCATCCGGTTGTTGGGGTTCGGGTATCGCTCGATGTGCGCCA
This sequence comes from Mycolicibacterium moriokaense, assembly GCF_010726085.1. NCBI lineage: Bacteria > Bacillati > Actinomycetota > Actinomycetes > Mycobacteriales > Mycobacteriaceae > Mycobacterium > Mycolicibacterium moriokaense. The sequence goes on along the minus strand of NZ_AP022560.1, from coordinate 4,385,804 downwards.
CCCACCCGGCGGCGGCCATCGCCACGCGAAAGTGGTCGAGGACAGCGCCGCAGCCGAGTAGCGCCTCCGCACCCGTGTGGTCGGTGGCGTGCAGGACTCGGTCCGGGTCGAGGTACAGCATCACCGTGCCGCCGTCGACCACCCAGCGCCAGGGCTGGCTGTTGTGCAGCGACGGCGCGCGGCAGGCCAGCTTGAGGGCCTGTTTGATGATTCGGGTGTCGACCACGGTGTCGCGCATGCCTTCAGCATCGGCCCTTAGACCGGCCGTCACCAGGGTCAATGGTCCCCACGGCTGGGTCTTAATACCCTGGAAAGCGACATTCATCACGTCCCATGATTTGACCCATGGAAGCCACGACGATGTCTGATGAGACGACGAGGTCCGACGAGACGACGAGGTCCGATGAGACCCGCGAGCCGTGGACTGTGGCCGGAAACCTCGCCGCGGAGGTCTATGAAACGCACACCGGCGTCGTCATGCTGCTGGGCGACAAGGCCTACAAGGCGAAGAAGCCGATTGCCACGGACTTCCTCGACTTCACGACCGTCGAGCAACGGGAAAGCGTGTGCGAGCGTGAGGTTGCTCTCAACAGCAGACTCGCACCGCACAGCTACCTCGGTGTGGCGCACTTCGTGGGCCCCTCCGGGCGACCGGCGGAACCGGTGGTGGTGATGCGTCGCTACGGCGACCACCATCGACTGTCCTCGCTCGTCAAGGCGGGCGAACCGGTGAACGAGCAGTTGACCGCCATCGCTGACGCGCTCGCACGGTTTCATCGCGACGCCGTTCGCAGCGACACGATCGCGCAGCAGGCCGGCCCAGCCGCCGTCACGGCTCGGTGGGAACAGAACCTGCGCGAGTTGGAACACCACGGGGTGATCGCATCGGACAAGATCAGCGAAATACGTCAGCTGGTCACGGCGTTCATCGCGGGCCGTGAGGCGTTGTTCGCCCAGCGCGTGGCGGACGGCAGGGTCGTCGACGGACACGGGGACCTACTCGCCGACGACATCTTCTGCCCGCCAGGCGAGTTGGCGATCCTCGATTGCATGGAGTTCGACGACGCGCTCCGATTCGTCGACGGTATCGATGATGCCGCCTTCCTGGCGATGGACCTCGAGTTCCTGGGCCGCGCGGATCTGGTGACCCACTTCCTCGACGCGTACCGACGAGCCGCGGGGGAGACGGCACCCGAATCGCTCGTGGACTTCTACATCGCATACCGCGCGGGCGTCCGCGCCAAGGTCGATTGTGTGCGAGTGGCACAGGGCCACCCCGCCGCAGGCGTGGATGCGCAACGACACATCGACATCGCGCTGGATCACCTCAGAGCGGGTGCCGTCAGGCTTCTGCTCATCGGTGGCGGCCCAGGTACGGGTAAGACCACCGTGGCCCGTGCACTGGCGGAACAGATTCGCGCACAGGTGATCTCGACCGATGATGTCCGCCGCGAGCTGCAGCAGAGCGGTGTCATCGAGGGCGAGCCGGGCAGTCTCAACGCCGGCCTCTACGCCCCGCAGAATGTGGCTGCCGTGTACGACGAAGTGCTGCGGCGCGCGAGTGTGCTGCTCCACGGCGGTGTGTCGGTCGTTCTGGACGGGACGTGGCGCGATACGGCACAGCGGGAACGGGCGCGCCGCATCGCGGCCGACGCTGCAGCTCCGTTCTCCGAATTCACCTGCTCGGTGCCGACGGATCAGGCTTCGGCACGGGTCGCGTCCAGGCCTGCGTCGACGTCCGACGCCACGCCTGAGATCGCGGTCGCGTTGGCAGAGGAAGGCCAGGGGTGGTCGGGCGGACATCGGCTGGATACCAGCCGACCAGTGGCCGACTCAGTCACAGAGGCACTTGAAATCTGTTGCTTGCAGTTCTGACAGAGAGTGAGGCAGCAGTGGAGCGATTGACGGCGCTTGATGCCGGCTTTCTCGAGGCGGAGGACGCCGATCCGCACATCAGCCTCGCGATCGGTGGCCTGTCGGTGCTGGAGGGCCCGATCCCGGATTTCGAAACGCTGGCCGCGGCGGTGTTGGAGAGAGCGACCGTGGTGCCCAGGATGAGGCAGGTGCTTCGCACTCACCTGCTTGATCTTCAGCCGCCGGAATGGGAGGACGCGCCGGACATCGATCTGTCCCACCATGTTCATCACATCGCGGTCCCCGCGCCGGGAAGCGACGCCGAGTTGTTCAGGCTGACCGCGGACATCATGGAACGGCGGTTGGACCGAGAGCGCCCGTTATGGGAATGCTGGATCATCGAGGGCCTCGCGGGCGGACAATGGGCAATGCTGCTCAAGATTCATCACTGCATTGCGGATGGAATCACGGTCATGCACATGCTGTCCGAGCTCGTCGACGGGGGCAAGGGCGAAACCTTCGCCACCGAGATCCGGGCTGCTAAACAGCCACCCGCGAAACGGGATGATCTCTTCAAACTCAGCCTGAATCCCCTGGATTGGGCTCGGACCACCTGGAACCTCGCCACAGAGGCTGCGACGGGTGCGGAGCGCGCGGTCGGAGGTGCTGTCAAGATCGCCAGCGCAATCCTCAGCCCCGCAGACGACTCACCGCTCATCGGTCCCGTGACGACCATGCGGCGCTACAGCGCTGCGGGGGTGAGCCTTCGGGACGTTGCGAAAATCCAGGATGCGTTCGATGTGACGCTGAATGACGTGGCGCTGGCTGCGATCACTGCCAGCTATCGGGAGGCGTTGATCCGGCGCGGCAAGCCGCCGAAGCGAAACTCGCTGCGGACGCTGGTGCCGGTGTCCGTGCGGTCGAGTGACGAGATGGACATCGCGGACAACCGCGTCTCCGTGATGCTGCCCTTCCTCCCGGTGGACCGCGAGGACCCGCTCGACCGGCTCCAGACGGTGCACAAACGGTTGACGCGTGCCAAGTCCAGCGGCCAGCGCGAGGCAGGGAGCGCTTTCGTTGCTGCCGTCAACTTGGTGCCGTTCGCGTTGACCGCGTGGACCGTTCGCACGCTGACCAAGCTGCCGCAGCATGGGGTCGTGACGCTGGCCACCAACGTCCCCGGGCCTCGCCACCGACTCCGGATCATGGACCGCGAAGTCCTGCGAGTGATGCCCATTCCGCCGATCGCGCTGAACCTTCGCACCGGTGTGGCGATCGTGAGCTATGCGGATGAACTCACCTTCGGAATCACCGCGGACTACGACGCCGCGCCCGATGTGGACGAACTCGCACGCGGTATCGAGCAGGGAATCGCCGAATTGGTCGACCTGGTCTGAAATACATGAGCCCGATGCAGTGATCTGATGGAAGGAGGATGACATGAAAGCCGAAGTGGGCGACTGGCTGGTGACGAAGGGCCTCACCATCGACCATCCCGAGCGACGGGGATTGATCACCGAAGTGCATTCCGACGACGGCTCGCCACCCTATGTCGTCCGGTGGCTCGACAACGACCACACGGCGACGGTGTTCCCTGGGCCCGACGCGGTCATCGTCACGGCTGCCGAACAACAAGCTCTGGATGAACGCGCACAGCATCACGTCGAGTCCGCCACGTGAGTCCCGACGAGGTGGGCGTCGTTGTCGCCGTTGACGGTTCGCCTTCGGCCGAGGCTGCCCTCAAATGGGCCGCACAGGCTGCCCGCCTCAGGGACACCCGCTTGACCATCGTGCATGTCATTGCGCCGGTGGTCGGCACCTGGCTGGCGACACCCGTGCCGGCTGACGTGTTGAGTTGGCAGAACGACCTCGGTCAGCAGATCCTCGAAGAGGCTGTCTCGATGGCGACGGATGCCGCGGACGGGACACTGCATGTTTCGACCGAACTGCTTCGCGCCACGGCGACGCCGGCGCTGGTCGAGATGTCACAGCACGCCCAAATGGTGGTGGTGGGCAGTCGAGGTAGAGGACGGCTGGCACGTGCATTGCTTGGCTCGGTGAGCATGGGCCTCGTGCACCATGCGCGGTGTCCGGTGGCCGTCATCCGTGCGGAGACACCGAATCTCGACGGGCCGGTTCTGCTCGGCGCCGACCTGTCACCCTCAGCGGAGGCCGCGACGTCACTGGCCTTCGAAGAAGCATCGCGGCGTGGAGTCGAATTGGTGGCGCTGCACGCGTGGTGGGGTTCGGGGGCGTTCGAATTCGACCTCGACTGGGAGAATCTGCGCGTCGAGGTGGACCGACAGGTCGCAGAACAGCTGTCCGTCTGGCATGACCGCTATCCCGAAGTTGCGGTGCGCAGGGTGATCGTTCGCGATCAACCGGCCGTGCGTCTGGTCGACTATCCCGGACCGCCGCAGATGATCGTTGTCGGCAGCCATGGGCACGGAGCGATCGCAAGCACCCTACTGGGTTCGGTGAGCACTGCGGTTGTGCAGGCAGCGCAGACCCCGGTGATCGTCGCCCGCACGTAAAGTCAGTGACAAATGACCACCGGGGTTGTGCAGTGGTTCAAAAGATTTAGCCCGGTGGATCCCACCAGCGTAGCCGCCAGCAGGGTGCGCTTCCGGCTGCCGACGATGACGAGCTGCGACTCGGCCGCATGCCGCAGGAGAACCTTCGCGGGTCCATCCGGCTCGATGTAGTTCGTCACCTTGACGTTCGGATATCGAGCGGTCCACGGCTCGAGCGTGTTGAGTAGCTTCGCCCACTCGAGACTCTCCAGACCATCCCAATCGGTTAGCAGCGGCTCGGTGACCCACGCCGGCGGCCGGACCGACGGCCACGCGTGAACCGCTCTCAACTCGACGCCGAATCTGCTCGCCAACTCGAAAGCAGTTTCAAAAGCGACCGCACCGGTCCGTTCGCCGTCCACGCCGAGCACGATGGGCTTCGTTGTGGGCACGTCACTCTCACCGCGCCACACGACGACGGGACACGCCGAATGTGCCGTTACGGCAAGGGTTGTCGACCCGACCAACAGCGCGGCCGCCGGCGATATGGACCCGGCGCCGAGAACCACGAATCGTGCGGAGCGGCTGCGCGAGATCAGTAACGCGTCGGCCGGCTCATCGGACAGCAACGTGGTCACCTCGAGTCCGGGCGCCGCGGCTCGCACCTGTTCCTCTGTCGATTTGAGGAGCGCGGCTGCCTGCTCGTGGTGTTCGGCGAGCGCGGCAGCACGGATGGCCATGGCGGCATCGGTCACCAGGTGACCGGTTTCAGGTGCGCCGCTGACCAATTCGAGTGGGACCTCGAATTTCAGCGCTACCGCGGCCGCCCATATCGCCGCCGACATCGCGGCGTCGCTGCCGTCGACGCCGACGACGATGGGCTTGGGGGTGTCCGTCACTGGAGTGTCGGTCATTTCGAACCATGCCGGGCGCGGACGACGATCACGGGAGCCTTCGACGCCTGCGCCACCTTGGAACTGACCGAGCCGACCAGCATACCGGCGAGCCCGCCGCGACCGTGGCTGCCGAGGACCACGAGCTGAGCCTTTTCAGACTCCTCGATGAGCCAGCGTGCGGGTTGGTCGCAGACGATTCGGCGCTGGATGTGCACGTCGGGGTACTGCTCCTGCCATCCGGCGAGACGTTCGCCCAGCACCTCGTGTCCTTCTTCTTCGTATTTGTGCCAGTCCATCCCGAGTACTGGAAAGACGCCGACGTCGCTCCACGCGTGCAAGGCCACCAGATCGACGCCCCGTCGGGATGCCTCGTCGAACGCCAGGGCCGTCGCGTCCTCGGATGCGGGCGAGCCGTCGACGCCGAGAAGAACGGGTGCGGAGCTGTCGGCGGGAGCCTGGTCGGTGGGAATGATCACGATCGGGCCGTGCCCGTGGTGGAGCAGACCGCCGCTGACCGAGCCCAGAATCGTGCGGCTGATCGCGCCAAGCCCTCTACTGCCGGCCACCGTCATATACGCGTCGCGTGACGCTGTCGCCAGTGCGGACGGCGGGTCGACATGCATGACCTCGGTTCGTACATCCGGTGGTTGCGCCTCCCCGACGCTTGCCTGGACTGTCTTTTGTGCCTTGTCGAGAACCTCGCGGGCGAAATGCTCCTGCGCCTCGGCGAAGCTCGTTTCCAGATATGCCACCGGCCAGCTGACGACCACCGGAGGGATGGCGTGCAACAGGGTGACCGGTTGGTTGTGCAGGACGGCTTCGTGGGTGGCCCATCGGATCGCCGCCTCGGATTCCGGCGACCCATCGACTCCGACCAGGATCCCGTACTTGGGGGAGCTCATCGTGATTCCTCCTATTTCTTGGAAAAGCGGCCGTTGATATATGTGGTCAACACCGCCATCACGGCAATGACGACAGCAATCAAGACAGCGGCAGTGGGCCAATCCATGGTTAGCCTCCTTTTCGTCCGACGTTACGGCCGGCGGCACACGTCAGGCAGGGCCGTTGGTCCCTTGGCGCGGTGTCTGTCGTCCCCGATCGAACGGTAATCCGCGGCCGGCCGGCGGCGTGGCCGAACGGGGATGTCTAGTCGGCCTTCCTTTTTCGCGCGATGAGCACGGACGCTGCGGTCCGGTGGAATCTGGAATGCCCAGGCGGCCCGAGGATGCGCGCCAGTTCGTCAGCATCGATCGCGCCGACGACCACCAACTGAATCCACTCGTCGTGGGTCTTCAGGAATCGGCCGATATCGGCGCCATCCGCGACGGGATAGACGTGAACGTCGGGGTAGCGGCCCTTCCATTGTTCGACGATGACGTCCAATTCGGTTGTGCCGCCCAACATCAGCACGGGTGCCCGGCGCAGCTTCGCTTCCTCCATGGCTCGCTCGATCACCGACTCGTCACCCGGGTCGCCAGTGGCCGCGACCACGATCCAGTCGGGCGACTCGGGGTGCGCGTCGTCCTGCGGCCGGATGATCGCCACCGGGCAGTGTGCCTCGGTGGCGACGTAGGTGGCGGTCGAGCCGAGGACGTCGCGGGCGAAGCGGTTGATCCCGACCGATCCGACACACAGCATCTCGGCATCGAGTGCCTCTTCGACGAGGGAAACCCCGGGGACACCGGAAACGGTCGCGGTCTGGATCTCGACGGGTTGGCCGGTCGCCTCGATCGCTTTCTGTGCGTTGCGAAGCGCTTCCTCGGCACGCTGAATATCGTCGTAATAGTCCTCGGCAGAGGGGTGAGTCGCTTTGGTGACATACAGCAGGCGCAGCGGCGCAGAACGACTGACCGCTTCAGCGACAGCCCACTGTGCCGCGTGAATTGCCGTGTCAGACCCGTCGATACCCACCACCACCGGCGGGCGCGAGTTGTACATCACTGTGTACTCCTGGTACTCCCGAACTCCGCTCAACAGCGTTGACACGTCAACGGTATTCAGCCGGGCTGTCTTTCGGCCTGGGTCGTTGGTCCCTCGTCGATGGCCGAAGGTCACCAGAGTGCGTGGCGGGTGCCGCGTGACCGGCACAGATCGGTAGCGTCCACACGCATGACCAGTGATCTTGCGAGGCCGCCGGGTTCACCTAGCCTCGACTTCCTGCTCATGACACCGCCGTTCGGGAGACACTGATTTCCACTATGGGCAACCTGCGAAGCCTTAGCGGTTGGCTGCCGGGCGTCGCGCAGTTTCGGAACTACGAGCGCGCCTGGCTACGCGGCGATGTCCTCGCGGGGCTGACCGTCACGGCCTACCTCGTTCCGCAGGTGATGGCCTATGCCACCTTGGCCGGCCTGCCCGCTGTCGTCGGGTTGTGGGTCGCGGTGGTTGCGTTGGCGGTCTACGTACTCCTCGGCTCGTCGCGCAAGCTGTCGGTGGGGCCCGAATCGACCACCGCGTTGATGACGATTGCCGTTCTCGCCCCGCTCGCCCTCGGTGACGGCGAGCGATACGCCATGCTCGCGGCGCTGCTGGCGATTCTCGTCGGAGCCGTATCTTTCCTCGCGGCGCTGGCGCGGTTGGGGTTTCTGGCCAACATGTTGTCCAAACCCGTGCTCATCGGCTATATGACCGGCATCGCGCTGTTGATGATCGCGAGCCAACTCGGCAAGGTCACGGGTACCGCGGTGGAGGGTGCCAACTTCATCCAACTGATCCGGTCGTTCATCACCAACATCGACGAGTGCCATTGGCCGACGATCGTGCTCGCCGTGGGTGTGCTGCTGCTGTTGGAAGGGCTTGGGCGGTGGGTGCCGCGAGCGCCTGGGCCGTTGATCGCCGTGCTCGCGGCGGCGGCCGCGGTGGCGCTGCTGTCGTTGCAGGCCAAGGGAATCAGCGTGGTCGGCTCGATCCCGAGTGGCTGGCCGACGCTGGGGGCGCCCCGCGTGCATCCCAGTGACGCCGTTGCGCTGATTCTGCCTGCGGTCGGAATCGCGATCGTCGCCTTCTCCGACAATGTGTTGACCGCGCGTGCATTCGCTGCTCGCGAGGGCGAGGAGATCGACGCCAATGCCGAGCTGCGTGCGCTCGGGGTCGCCAACCTGGGTGTGGGTTTGACACACGGATTCCCGGTGAGTTCAAGCGGATCCCGCACCGCAGTCGGAGATACCGTAGGCAGCCGCACCCAGTTGTATTCGATCGTTGCGGTGGTGACCGTGCTGGCGGTGTTGTTGTGGGGACGAGGTGTGCTGGCCCACTTTCCGACAGCTGCGCTGGGGGCTCTGGTCGTCTACGCCGCCTGCCGGTTGATCGACGTCGGTGGGTACCGCCGGCTCGCGCGGTTTCGCCGCAGCGAGTTGCTCCTGGCGGTGGCAACCGCCGCGGCCGTCCTCGGTGTCGGTGTGCTGTACGGGGTGCTCGCAGCGGTAACGCTTTCCATCCTGGATCTGCTGCGCCGCGTCGCGCATGCCCATGACAGCGTTCTCGGCTTCGTCCCCGGCATCCCGGGGATGCACGACATCGAGGACTACCCGGAGGCCACCTCGATACCGGGACTCGTGATCTATCGGTATGACGCCCCGCTGTGCTTTGCGAACGCACAGGACTTCCGGCGCCGGGCGCTGGCGGCCGTGACCGAAAACGATGGACCCGTCGAGTGGTTCGTGCTGAACGCCGAGGCGAACGTCGAAGTCGATCTCACCGCGCTCGATGCGCTCGATGCGCTGCGCGAGGATCTCGCGCGCCGCGGCGTCGTCTTCGCGATGGCACGGGTCAAACAGGATCTGCGGCAGGCGCTCGACGCCGCGGGTCTGCTGGAAAAGATCGGCGAGGACCGGATCTTCATGACGCTGCCGACTGCGGTCGAAGCGTTTCGGGAGCGACGAGACGACCGCGACTGACGTCGTTCACAATCGGCGCGTAAGCGCCTCGGAAGCGGCCAACAGATCAGCAGCCCAACGCGCTCCCGGCCGTCGGCCCATTCGGTCGATGGGGCCGGACACCGACACCGCGGCAATCACCGTGCCGTGCGCATCGCGCACTGGTGCGGACACACTCGCCACGCCCGGTTCGCGTTCGGCGGCGCTCTGCGCCCAACCGCGTTTGCGTACCTCGGCCAGCGTCCGATCGGTGAACTTCGCCGCGGGCAGCACCGCCTGTTGGGTGGCGACGTCGGCGTAGGCAAGCAGCACCTTGGCCCCTGAGCCGGCCGTCATCGGAAGTCTCGTGCCGACCGGCACGGTATCGCGAAGCCCTGCAGGTGGTTCGAGCGCGGCGACACAGATGCGTGAGGTGCCTTCGCGGCGGTACAGCTGAACGCTTTCGCCGGTGATCTCGCGCAGGCGGGGCAGTACCACCGCGCCAGCGGCCAGCAGCGGGTCGTTGACCTGCGCCGCCAACTCGGTGAGCCCGGGTCCCAGCCGCCATCGGCCGTCTCCGTTGCGGGTCAGCAGCCGGTGCACCTCCAGGCCTGCGGCCAGCCGATGCGCGGTGGCCCGCGGCAGCCCGGTGCGTTCGCACAACTCGGCGAGTCCGCATGGTGACTCGGCGACGGCGTGCAGCACGCCCACCGCTTTGTCTAACACGCCGATGCCGCTATCCTGTCTCACAGGGAGATACTAGCTTCCCAGAATGTGAGAAAGTCAAGATGGTTACCGAAGAGAAGCCGCGCACGCTGGCAGAGAAAGTGTGGGACGACCATGTCGTCGCCTACGGTTCCGGCGAAGGTGCCGCGCGCGAGCCCGACCTCATCTACATCGACCTGCACCTCGTCCATGAGGTGACTAGCCCGCAGGCATTCGACGGGCTTCGACTCAACGGCCGCGCGGTGCGCAGGCCCGATCTGACCATCGCCACTGAGGACCACAACGTCCCGACGATCGACATCGACAAACCGATCGCCGACCCGGTGTCACGCACGCAGGTCGAAACGCTGCGTCGCAATTGCGAGGAGTTCGGCATCCGTCTGCACTCGATGGGTGATGCAGAACAGGGCATCGTTCACATCATCGGACCGCAGCTGGGGCTGACGCAGCCGGGCATGACGGTCGTGTGTGGCGACAGCCACACGTCGACGCACGGTGCGTTCGGCGCGCTCGCGATGGGCATCGGTACTTCCGAGGTCGAGCACGTTCTCGCGACGCAGACGCTGCCGCTGCGGCCGTTCAAGACGATGGCGGTCAACGTCGACGGCCGACTGCCCGCCGGTGTGAGCGCCAAGGACATCATCCTCGCGGTGATCGCGAAGATCGGCACCGGCGGGGGACAGGGATACGTCATCGAATACCGCGGCAGCGCCATCGAATCGCTGTCGATGGAAGGCCGCATGACGATCTGCAACATGAGCATCGAGGCGGGCGCACGGGCAGGCATGGTCGCGCCCGACGAGACAACCTTCGAGTTCCTGCGTGGTCGTCCGCACGCACCGAAAGGTGCCGATTGGGATGCGGCGGTGGCGGCGTGGCAGCAGCTGCGCACCGATGAGGGCGCCGAGTTCGACACCGAGGTGTACATCGACGCCTCGACCTTGAGCCCGTTCGTCACGTGGGGTACCAACCCCGGGCAGGGCGTCCCGCTCTCGGCGTCGGTGCCAGATCCCGAATTGATCGTCGACGAAGGCGAACGCCAGTCCGCCGAGAAAGCGTTGGCGTACATGGACCTTCGGCCCGGTACGGCGATGCGCGACATCGCCGTCGACACCGTTTTCGTGGGCTCGTGCACGAACGGTCGAATCGAGGACCTGCGGGTGGTCGCCGATGTGTTGAAAGGCCGCAAGGTCGCCGACGACGTGCGGATGCTCATTGTGCCCGGCTCGATGCGCGTGCGTGCACAGGCTGAATCGGAGGGTCTGGGCGAAATCTTCACCGCCGCCGGCGCTGAGTGGCGGCAGGCTGGTTGTTCGATGTGTCTTGGAATGAATCCAGATCAACTGTCCCCGGGACAGCGTTGCGCATCGACGTCGAACCGAAATTTCGAAGGTCGCCAAGGTAAGGGTGGCCGCACACATTTGGTGTCTCCAGCGGTCGCCGCCGCCACCGCTGTGCGCGGCACGTTGTCCTCACCCGCAGATCTGACTTAGTAAGACTTAGCAGCAAGGAATCTTCGATGGAACCATTCCGCACGCATACCGGTATCGGCGTTCCGCTTCGGCGCTCCAATGTCGACACCGACCAAATCATTCCCGCGGTCTATTTGAAGCGGGTAACCCGAACGGGTTTCGAGGACGGTTTGTTCGCCGCGTGGCGGACCGACCCCACGTTCGTGCTCAATGTCTCACCGTTCGACAAAGGCTCGGTGTTGGTCGCGGGCCCCGATTTCGGCACCGGTTCGTCGCGCGAGCACGCCGTCTGGGCACTGATGGACTTTGGATTCAGAGTCGTCATCTCGTCGCGCTTCGCCGATATTTTTCGGGGCAACGCGGGTAAGGCGGGCCTCTTGGCGGCGCAAGTCGCCCAAGATGATGTCGAACTGTTGTGGAAGCTCCTCGAGGAGCAGCCAGGCATGGAAATTACTGTGAATCTTCAAGATCGGAACGTGGTCGCCGGAACGGTCATGGTGCCGTTCAACATTGACGATTACACCGCCTGGCGACTTCTCGAAGGACTCGACGATATAGGCATTACGCTGCGGAAATGCGATGAAATCGAGGAGTACGAGGCGCGTCGTCCGAGCTGGAAACCACGCACGCTGACAACGTGACGAAACGGCTCTGTGAGCCGACGAATTCATTACTTAACCCGGTTATCCGGGCCCCCGGCAGGAGTCCAAGGGGGGCAAGAAAGTTCGCTAGTTTCTCTTGAAATTGCGCGTGGCTCTTGGAAATCAGTGGCCAATAGGTTTACCGTGTCCACTAGTCGGCCCAAAGTGGGCTACTGGTTTTCGGAGGTTTTGGATGAACAAAGCGGAGCTCATCGACGTACTCACGGAGAAATTGGGCTCGGATCGTCGGTCGGCAACCCTCGCGGTGGAGAATGTCGTAGACACCATCGTGCGTGCGGTTCACAAGGGTGACAGCGTCACAATTACCGGCTTCGGCGTTTTCGAACAGCGCCGTCGTGCCGCTCGTGTTGCGCGTAACCCGCGCACCGGCGAGACCGTGAAAGTCAAGCCAACGTCCGTACCGGCATTCCGGCCAGGTGCTCAGTTCAAAGCGGTTGTCTCTGGCGCACAGCGCCTCCCAGCGGAAGGACCAGCAGTGAAGCGTGGTGTGACTGCGGGCGGTGCCCGCAAGGCCGTGAAGAAGGCTGCGGCCAAGAAGGCGGCCAAGAAGGCTGTGAAGAGAGCAGCCGTCAAGAAGGCTGTGAAGAAGACCGCAGCCAAGAAGGCCGTGAAGCGCACCGCCGCTAAGAAGGCCGTGAAGAAGGCAGCAGCCAAGAAGACCGTGAAGAAGGCGGCAGCCAAGAAGACGGTCAAGAAGGCAGCAGCCAAGAAGACGGTCAAGCGTGCCGCGGCCAAGAAGGCGGTGAAGCGCTCGCCGGCCAAGAAGGCTGTGAAGCGCGCTCCGGCCAAGAAGGGCCGCCGGTAGGTTCAACAACGAACGCGCCGTGGGTCTCACGACCCACGGCGCGTTTGTCTGTCAAACGGCTTACTTCTTGACGGCGAGCGGACTTCCGATGTGGTCGGCGGCGATCACATGTCCGTCGAACATCGACAACACCCACGTGCTGCCCTTGCGATTGCGCGACTTGTCGGGACGAACACCGTCGCGCTCACACCACCATGAGATGAGATCCGGAATCACCTTGCCCTGCGTGCAGATCACCGGTGTGCCGTCGGACGCGGCGATCTCGAGGAAACGGTTGCGGGCCGCCTTGCGGTTGTCGGCGTAGGCTTCCTCGGTCAGCAGCGGTTCACACTCGATGGTGGCGCCGAGTTCCTCGGCCAACGGTTCGAGCGTCTGCCTGCAGCGTGTCCGGTCAGCGGCGTAGAGCGTATCGGCGCCGAACGCCAGCAGCACTCCGACGAGAGATTCGGCCTGCGCACGCCCGCGCTTGTCCAATGGACGGTGTCGGTCGTCACCTTTGTAGCGGGACTTACTACCCGCGGTGCCGTGCCTGACAATCAGCACCGTCTTCGTTTCGGCGGGCAGCTTCATGAAGCGGCGTAGCACCTTTCGGTCATGCGGATAACCGAGTGTCTTCACGGCTTGGGAGGCGGGCAGCCACTTGAGTTCGTCGACTTCGTCGTTCGGGGTGAACTCACCGCCGATGGCGCGCGCGGACCAATACCGCACCTTCTTGATGCCCTGGTCGATGGGGTAACTCACGGCGGCGAGGCGACGACCGAGATGCGCTGTGTAGCCGGTCTCCTCGGACACCTCGCGCACGGCGGTCACAGGTTCGGTTTCACCGGGGTCGACTTTGCCCTTCGGAAGTGACCAGTCGTCGTACCGGGGTCGATGGATGATCGCGACTTCGGGGATGGCGGGATCATCACCGGGACGCCACAGCACCGCACCCGCGGCAAGAACGGCCTTGCCCGTAGGAACGGCGTCGGGGATCTCCTTCGGCACGTCAACTCCTGCTGATCATTCGGGCCCCGGAGAGCTCACCGCCGACAGAACTCAAGGGTGCCGGCGCAGATCCATCAGCGACACCTGGTGGTCGCGCACCGTGTGACCCTCTTGCGGTGACGCCGTCCACTTACCGTCGCTGTCCAACTCCCAGCAGCGGGTGGAGGGATCAAGCGCGGAATCGAGGACGTCGTTCAATTGCGATGTCAGCCTCGGATCCTTGACCTGAGCCATCACCTCGACCCGTCGATCGAGATTACGGTGCATCATGTCGGCACTACCGATCCAGAATTCGTCGATGGCGCGGAAGTGGATAATTCGCGAGTGCTCGAGGAAGCGGCCCAGAATCGAGCGCACCGTGATGTTTTCGGAGTAGCCGGGCACGCCGGGTCGCAACGCACAGATACCGCGAACCACCACCTCGACCGGCACCCCCGCCTGCGACGCACGATAAAGCGAATCGATCACCTGCTCATCGACCAACGCATTCGCCTTCAGTCGGATGCGGGCGTCGGCACCTGATTGTTTGGCGGCGATCTCTTGTTCGATTCGCTCGATGATCCCCTTGCGCACACCATAGGGCGCGACCAACAGGTTGCGATACGACTCTTTGCGCGAGTATCCGGTCAGCGAGTTGAACAGATCGGTGAGGTCCGCACCGATGTCCGGTGCCGCCGTCAACAAGCCGACGTCCTCGTAGAGACGCGCGGTCTTGCTGTTGTAGTTGCCGGTTCCGATGTGGCAGTAGCGCCGAATCGTCGATCCTTCGCGCCGCACCACAAGACAGGTCTTGCAATGTGTCTTCAACCCGACCAGTCCGTAGACGACGTGCACACCCGCGCGTTCCAGCGCGCGCGCCCATTTGATGTTGGCCTGCTCGTCGAAGCGCGCCTTGATCTCCACCAGCGCGACAACCTGTTTGCCCGCTGCGGCGGCGTCGATCAGCGCGTTGACGATTGGCGAATCACCCGATGTGCGGTACAGCGTCTGCTTGATGGCCAACACGTTGGGATCCGCGGCGGCCTGCTCGATGAACCGTTGCACTGTCGTGGAAAACGAGTCGTACGGGTGGTGCACCAGCACGTCGCCGTCGCGCAGTGTCGAGAAGATGCTCTTGGGGGTCTCGCGCTCACCGAACGCAGGCGGTGTCGCGGGTACGAAAGGACGGTCCTTGAGCGCAGGGCGATCCTGATCGTAGATCTGCCACAGCGACGACAGATCGAGAAGGCCGGGCACCTCGATGACATCGCCGGTGTCCACGTCGAGTTCGCGCAAGAGCAACTCGAGCATGCTCTCGGTCATGTCGTCGGATACCTCGAGGCGAACCGGCGAACCGAAGCGCCGCCGCGCCAGTTCTCGCTCCAACGCCTGCAACAGATCTTCGTCACGGTCCTCTTCGACCTCGAAATCCGCGTTGCGGGTGATGCGGAACGCGTGATGCTCGACGATCTCGAGTCCCGGGAACAGCACCGGCAGGAAGGCGGCGATGAGTTCCTCCATCGGGAGGAACCGCACGATGTCGGAGGAACCTTCGCGACGCGCCAACTCCACGAAGCGGTCGACGTTGTCGGGCACCTTGATTCGCGCGAAGTGCTGTCCGCCATCCTCCGGCTGCCGCACCGTGACGGCAAGGTTCAGGCTCAGCCCGCTCACGAACGGGAAGGGGTGTGCCGGATCGACCGCCAGCGGCGTCAGCACCGGGAACACCTGCTCATGAAAGTACGTCGACAACCGTGCGCGCTCGTCCTCGTCGACGTCGGCCCACGTGACGATCACGATGCCCTCGTCGGCGAGCGCAGGCCGCACCGCATCGAGGAACACGTGCGCATGGCGGTTGGAGATCTGTTGCGTGCGCTCGTTGATCCGACGCAGCTGTTCACGCGGCGACAGGCCATCGGCCGAACGCACCGACAACCCCATCTCGTCGCGCCGTTTCAGGCCCGCCACCCGAACCATGTAGAACTCGTCGAGGTTGGACGCGAAGATCGCAAGGAACTTCGCCCGCTCCAGAAGCGGCAGCGACGGATCGGCTGCGAGTGCCAGCACACGTGCGTTGAAGTCAAGCCAGCTCAGCTCGCGGTTGAGGTAGCGATCCTCGGGCAGCGCGTTATCGACGGCCTGCAACGTCGCCGCGGGCGGCGCCTCAGGCGCTGAATCTCCTGACTGCGGTGCGCCGGGACGCACGGTCGAGTCCGACGTCGACGGCCGCGCAGCGCCGGCCGACGGCCCGGGGTCGGCGGCGAGGATCTCGGTATCGGCTTCCGTCATTCCTCAGATGATCCCCTATTAAGTAGTCGTGCTGCCAGCGCGATGAGGTAACTGTTATCTGCTACCCGCAATGGCCTGCGCGGTTGCCGAGCCGACCCCGAGCCGACGCGCCACCAGCAGGTCATCGGGGGTGTCGATATCGCAGCGCAGGCCGGGCCATGCTCCGGTCAACTCGATGGCACCCGAATGGCGATGGCGCTGAGCCGAATCTGCGCCGAATTGCGGGTCCAGCGGTGCGCCGAAGGCCATCAACGCCGAGGTACCCGTGCCGTGCCGGTCTCCGACGAAGCTGCGGGGGTAGGTTCGGGCCGCCGTAATGGCCTCGCCCAACTCCTGCGGTTGCAGCGCCGGTAGATCACCCTGCAGCACAACGACGTTCGACGTCTCCGCGCGAACTGTTTCCTCAGCGGCCGCGATGGCGTTGTTCAACGGGTTCCGATGGCCCTGCGGCGTCGGGTCGGCCAGCACGCGCGCGCCCAGCTGACGAGCGGCGTCGCCGGCGACATCGTCGGGCGTCACCACGGTGATCGACTGCACCGCCGGCACCGCCGACGCGGCAGTGACGGTGTCGATCAGCATGGCCAGCACGACGGCTTCGCGGGTCCGTGCCGAGAAGATCGGCGCGAGCCGGGTCTTGGCGGCGGTCAGACGTTTGACCGCGATCACCAGCCCGACATCGGCTTCGGATGACCCGCCCATGAGCGCCATCCTGCCAGCCGCCCGCACCGCGCTAGGGTGAAGGCGTGGTCGACGCGGCGGTGCTGGGCGCCGGAGCTTGGGGAACGGCACTGGCCAAAGTCCTGGCAGATGCAGGCAATGAGGTGAGATTGTGGGCGCGTCGCCCCGAACTGGCTGCGGAGATCAACGACACACATCGCAACCCCTCGTATCTCGGTGACGCCGAGTTGCCGGAGACCATCCGCGCGACCAGTGATCCGGCGGAGGCGCTGGCCGGCGCGTGCACGGTGCTGCTTGCCGTGCCCGCCCAGACGCTGCGGGCCAATCTCGAGCAGTGGGCACGGCTGATCGGCGACGACACCACGCTGGTGAGCGTTGCCAAGGGCATCGAACTCGGCACCTTGATGCGGATGAGCCAGGTGATCGTGCAAGTCACCGGCGCGGACCCGTCACGTGTCGCGGTGATCTCCGGACCGAACCTCGCCAGTGAGATCGCCGACGAACAGCCCGCTGCCACCGTCGTCGCCTGCAGTGACTCCGGGCGTGCGGTGGCGCTGCAGCGCGCGTTCTCGACCGGATACTTCCGGCCGTACACCAACGCCGATGTCATCGGCGCCGAAGTCGGCGGCGCGTGCAAGAACGTGATCGCGTTGGCGTCGGGGATGGCGGCCGGTGTGGGACTGGGTGAGAACACGGCGGCGGCCATCATCACCCGCGGTCTCGCCGAGATCATGCGACTCGGAATCGCGTTGGGCGCCAAACCGGCAACGTTGGCGGGCCTCACCGGTGTGGGCGACCTGATCGCGACATGCACGTCGCGGCATTCGCGTAATCGTGCGTTCGGCGAACGGCTCGGTAAGGGCGGCACCATGGAGTCGGCGTTGCGCGCGGCCGAAGGTCATGTCGCCGAGGGCGTCGCATCGTGTCAGTCCGTGCTGGCCCTGGCCGCCAGCTATGACGTCGAGATGCCGCTTACCGACGCCGTACACCGTGTCTGCCACAAGGGCGCATCGGTCTACGAGGCGGTCGCGCTGCTCCTCGGCCGCAGCACCAAACCGGAGTAACTCGATGGACGGCCGATACGGCGATTCCACTCGGAGCGTCAAAGCGGTTGGCTCGGAGCCGATTCCGGGTAACCCGGTTGTCTCGCCCCCGGTACCCGCGTCGACGTTTCATCTGTCGCTCGATGATTCAGAGTCATTGGACAAGTACGGACGCTACTCGAATCCCACGTGGCGGCAACTGGAATCGGCACTGGCCGAACTGGAGGGCGCCGCAGCGGCGTTGGCGTTCGGCTCCGGCATGGCCGCCATCACCTCGGTGCTGCGGGTTCTCGCGAAGCCGGGACGCAAGCTCGTCGTACCCGCCGATGGATACAACCAGGTTCGTCGCTACGCCCGGGAATACCTTGCACCGCAAGGGGTTACCGTCGTCGAGGCGACCAGCTCGCAGATGTGCGCCGCGGCGTCTGACGCCGATATCGTGCTCGCCGAGACGCCGGCCAACCCCGGCCTCGATGTCGTGGACCTTCACCGGTTGGCAATGGACTGTAGGAGCAGGGGCTCGACGCTGATCGTCGACAACACCACCGCGACGCCGCTCGGTCAGCAACCGCTGTCGCTCGGTGCGGATCTGGTGGTGGCCAGTGCGACCAAATCGCTGTCGGGGCACAGCGACCTGATCGCGGGATATGTCGCAGGCAGCCACGAGGAGTTGATGGCCGCGGTGGAACAGGAGCGCTTGCTCGCCGGCCCCATCCTCGGGCCCTTCGAAGCGTGGCTGTTGCTGCGGAGTCTCGGCAGCGCCGGACTGCGGTTCGAACGGCAGTGTCAGAACGCCCAGGCGCTCGCGGTGACGTTGGCCGGCCATCCCGCGGTCAAATTGGTCCGCTATCCCGGATTGCCCGATGATCCGTCTCATCCGGTCGCGACGCTGCAGATGAGGCGCTTCGGCGGGCTGATCGCCATCGAGTTGGAGGACGCCGAAGCGGTCAACGAACTCGTCGAGCGCAGCGCACTGCTCATCTCGTCCACGAGTTTCGGCGGCATCCACACCTCGCTGGACCGCCGGGCCCGCTGGGGTGATTCGGTCAGCGACGGCTTCGCCCGCATCTCGCTGGGCATCGAGGACACCGACGACCTGATCAGCGATTTCGAGCAGGCGTTACGGTGAAATCGCAGGTCAGCCTACTGACACCGCCCCTACCGGGCCTGAGCGGTAGCCTCTCTAGGTTGTGACTGCCCGCAAGGAATCCGCTGCAACACGACGCATCCGCGTCGCCGTCGTCTACGGCGGACGCAGCTCTGAGCACGCGATTTCCTGCGTTTCCGCAGGCAGCATCCTGCGCAATCTCGATCCGGAACGCTTCGAGGTGGTCGCAGTAGGCATCACCCCCGACGGAGCGTGGGTGCTCACCGACGCCGAGCCCGACGCTCTCGCCATCGCCGACGGACAGTTACCGCACGTCACCGACGCGTCGGGCAAGCAACTGGCCCTCGCAACCGATCCGGGGCACCGGGGCGAACTGCTGTCGCTCGGCCAGGGCGCGGGGGAGGTGCTGGACACGGTCGACGTCGTGTTCCCCGTCCTGCACGGCCCATACGGTGAGGACGGCACCATCCAGGGGCTGCTCGAGTTGGCGGGCGTGCCCTATGTCGGTGCGGGCGTGCTCGCCAGTGCGTCGGGCATGGACAAGGAGTTCACCAAGAAGCTGTTGGCGGCCGAGGGTCTGCCGATCGGCCCCCACGCCGTGCTGCGTCCGCGCCAGGAGACGCTGGACTTGTCGGAGCGCGAACAACTCGGGTTGCCGGTGTTCGTCAAACCGGCCCGCGGGGGATCGTCGATCGGGGTCAGCCGCGTGACGGCATGGGATCAACTGCCTGCGGCCATCGAGCTCGCTCGGCGTCACGATCCCAAGGTCATCATCGAGGCCGCGATCGTCGGACGCGAATTGGAGTGCGGGGTACTGGAATTCCCCGACGGCCGAGTCGAAGCGAGCACCGTGGGCGAGATCCGCGTGGCGGGTGTCCGCGGCCGTGAGGATTCGTTCTACGACTTTGCGACCAAGTATCTCGAGGACGCCGCGGAGCTCGACGTGCCCGCGAAGATCGATGACAGCCTCGCAGATGAGGTCTGCCAGTTGTCGATTCGCGCCTTCCACGCCATCGACTGCCAGGGTCTGGCCCGCGTGGACTTCTTCCTCACCGACGACGGGCCGATCATCAACGAGATCAACACGATGCCCGGCTTCACCACCATCTCGATGTTCCCGAGGATGTGGGGCGCCAGCGGTGTCGACTACCCGACGCTGTTGGCCACCATGGTCGAGACCGCGCTCAAGCGCGGAACGGGCCTGCGCTAGCGCACCGGCGCGGGGTCAACATCCTTGGCAGGCAACAAATTTGCGATCACCCGCGAGATCTCCTGAATCGGCGTCGGTCCCGAACCCGGGGGCAGCGTCAGCGCCACGTAGACGGGGCGGTCGACGGCGAACCACGTGCTGCGCCCGTCGTCATCCGCCCCGGTTTCACCCGCCCCTGCTTCACCCACCCCGGTTTCACCCGCCCCTTCTTCGCCCACCCGGAACCACGACACCGCATCCACGACCTGCAGCGGGCTGCCGAGGACGAACTCCGCGGGCCGCTCCACACCGCACCGCAGCACCACCGGCTCACCGTCCGGTGTCGCGCGCCACGCCGCAGCTCCGGAGGGTGCGGGTTCGGCCACCGTCGCACGCCGGTAGTCGTCGAGCCGCTCAGGCAGCGCCTCGACCAGTTCCAGGCACTGCGCGCTATCGGCCTGCGGGGCGGGGATTGTGACGATCGCGACAGGCTGTTCTGGGACGGGACGCTGGCGCAGGGCCACCACGACCAGGATCGTGACGATGGCGCCGACGGCCACCACGATTGCCGCGATCAGCAACGCCCGGGGCGGGCCGTCACGGGTCTCGGTGTCCACTCCCAAACTTTATGGGTGCGCCCCGTCGGCGATCGGGCAGGTCAACGTCCTGGTGATGCCGGCGACCTGCTGAATACTCGGCACAACGCTGGACTGCAGCTCATCGAGGGTTTCCGAGCCGATTCGCACCACCACGTCGTAGGGACCGGTGACGTACTCCGCGGACAGCACTCCAGGCAGGCCGGCGAGCTGCTTGGCGATCACTTCTGCGCGGCCCACCTCGGTCTGGATGAGCATAAACGCCTCGACCACCCGGCTGTCCTCCCTCCTGGCTGCATAGACTCCGCCGCAGGGACCAAACGTACCGCAGCGCAGGGGAGGTGACATGACGAGTGAGCAGCCCCCCGAGACTCTTGCCGGAGTGGGCGAGTTCGCCGTCATTGACCGGCTTGTCGCCGGCCGTCAACAACCCGATGTGGTGGCGTTGGGCCCGGGCGACGACGCCGCGGTCGTGCGGGTCAGTGATGGGGCGACGGTGGTGTCGACGGACATGCTCGTCGAGGGAAGCCACTTCCGGCTCGACTGGTCCACCCCCCACGACGTCGGCCGCAAGGCGATCGCGCAGAACGCCGCGGACATCGAGGCGATGGGTGCGACGGCCACCGCATTCGTCGTCGCATTCGGGGCGGGGGGTGATACGCCCGCTGCGCAGGTCGTCGAGCTTGCCGACGGGCTGTGGTACGAGGCGCGGTTGCTCGGCGCGGGCATCGTGGGCGGTGACCTGGTGACGGCGCCGCAATGGGTGATCTCGGTGACCGCGCTGGGGGATCTGGGCGGCCGCGAGGCGGTCCGACTCGACGGCGCGCGCCCCGGCGACCGCGTGGCCATCATCGGCGACGTCGGCTGGTCAGCAGCCGGATATGCGTTGTTACGCAACGATATTGACGGCTTCGACACTCTCCGTCGTCGTCACCTGGTGCCGAAGCCGCCGTACGGGCAGGGCCGCGTCGCGTCCGAGGCGGGTGCGACGTCGATGACCGATGTCTCTGACGGGCTGGTCGCCGATCTCGGGCATATCGCGCGCGCATCGGAGGTGGGCATCGACCTGTCGACGGATTCGCTGCGGGCAGACCACGATCCACTCACCGAGGCGGCGGCCGCCGCGGCGACGGACCCATGGGGGTGGGTGCTCGGCGGAGGCGAGGATCACTCGCTGGTCGCGACGTTCCCTGGCGCTGTGCCCGCGGGTTGGCGGGCGATCGGGCGGGTGCTCGATGGCCCGTCGCGCGTACTGGTCGACGGCGAGCAATGGCGCGGACACGCGGGTTGGCAGTCGTTCTGAGTGCCGACGCACGCTAAGTTGACCCATCGTGGGTGCACGACCGCTGACAGAACTCGTCGATGAAGGCTGGGCGCGCGCGCTGGAGCCGGTGGCGCCTCAGGTCGCACAGATGGGAGAGTTCCTGCGCGCCGAACTCGCGGCGGGTCGTCGATACCTGCCCGCCGGTCAGAATGTGTTGCGGGCCTTCACTTTTCCGTTCGACCAGGTTCGCGTGCTCATCGTCGGTCAGGACCCGTATCCGACGCCCGGCCACGCCGTCGGCCTGAGCTTCTCGGTGGCACCGGAGGTGCGGCCGTTGCCGCGCAGCCTGGCCAACATCTTCACTGAGTACACCGACGATCTGGGCCATCCCACGCCCGCGACCGGCGATCTGACGCCGTGGGCCGAACGCGGGGTGATGCTGCTGAACAGGGTGCTGACCGTCGCGCCGGGAACGCCGGCGTCGCATCGCGGCAAGGGCTGGGAGGCGGTGACCGAGTGCGCGATCCGAGCGCTGGTCACGCGAGGGCAACCCCTTGTCGCGGTGCTGTGGGGGCGCGACGCGTCGACGCTGAAGCCGATGCTCAACGGCTCCGATTGTGTGGCCATCGAATCCCCGCATCCGTCGCCGCTGTCGGCGTCGCGGGGCTTCTTCGGGTCGCGACCGTTCAGTCGCGCCAACGAGCTACTGGAGAAGTTGGGCGCCGACCCGATCGACTGGCGCCTTCCCTAGTTGCCGAGTGCACGCTTGTTTACGACGTTCACGGCGTGTCGCGTACAACAAGCGTGCAGTCGGCGCCCCGTGGCGGCTATCCGACGCCGGGGATCGGCGGAGGTGACGGGATCGGCGGGGGTGAGGGGATGGCCGGCGGCGACGGGATGTCGGGCACCGGAATCTCGACGGTGTTGTCGCCATCAGTCGTCGGCGGCAGCTCCGGAGCCGGCGCGACCGTGGTTTCGACGGTCGTCGTCTCGACAGTCGCCGAGGTGGTCTCGGTCGTTGTCGTCGTCGTGGTGGTTGTGGTCTCTTCGTCGGCCTTGTCGCTGCTACACGCCGTCAACAACGAGGCGACCGCAGCGCCGGAGGCTAGTGCGAACAGAGCTGTTTTGGATACACCGCGGGATGTCATGCCGCCACGGCTACCCGCCCGCCCGCTGGGGCTAAACCGTCAGCGCCGTCAGCGCTCTAGCCGCGCGAGACCTTTCCGGCCTTGATGCAGGACGTGCACACGTTGACACGCTTCTTGTTGCCGCCGGGATGGGTCACGGCGCGCACAGTCTGGATGTTCGGGTCCCACCGACGGCTGGTCCGGCGATGGGAGTGCGACACCGACTTGCCGAAGCCGGGGCCCTTCCCGCAGATATCGCACACGGCAGCCATATGTAGAACTCCTCGAATCAGTACTTGGGGGTCTGGGTTCCCGCCGCGACCGGCGGCGGTTCGACCGACAACCTGATCAGGATACCGGCCACCACGAGTATCACCAAAATGGTCTCCACAGGCGGGAACGTTCCGAAGGGAGCTGTCAGCGGCAGTGGATAGGCTTGCGCGCACGGCGGCACCCCGAGCCAGCGGGTGTCGCCACGGTGGGCTGGAGGTGGGCATGTCGAATAGGCGGCTCGACGCCTCCGCATTGCGGGACTGGGCACACACCGCCGTCGGCGACCTCATCACCCACACCGACGAGATCAACCGTCTCAATGTCTTCCCGGTCGCCGACGCCGATACCGGCACAAACATGCTGTTCACGATGCGTGCGGCGTGGGAGCAGGCCGACGCGCTGGCGGGGTCCGACGACGTCGCGGAGGTGGCAGCCGCCCTCGCCCGCGGCGCGCTGCGGGGCGCGCGGGGCAACTCCGGGGTCATCCTGTCGCAGATTCTGCGTGGGTTCGGCGACGTCACCGCCTCGGCGGCCGCCGATCGCGGTGGCGTGCTCGCCGATATCGGCGGACCGCTGTTCGGGGCCGCGCTGCGGCATTCGGTCGGCCTGGTCGTCACCTCGATGGGTGAGACCGTGCCCGGCACCATCGTCTCGGTTTTGCAGGACGCGGCTGGTGCCGCCGAGGCCGCCGTCGCCGACGACGCCGGGCTGGCCGAGGTGGTGGCGGCCGCCGCCGATGCCGCGGCCATCGCCCTCGACAAGACGACCGGACAGCTCGACGTTTTGGCCCAGGCCGGCGTGGTGGACGCCGGCGGTCGGGGACTGCTGGTACTCCTGGACGCGATGAGCGCCACCCTGACCGGGCACGTCGCGCGCCGCGCGGAATACGTGCCGTCTCCGCCGCACGACCACATCGCCCAGCCCGACGCGTCGGCGGCGCCTCAGTTCGAGGTGATGTACCTGCTCAGCGGCTGCGACGCCGCCGGTGTGGAGACACTTCGCGGCAAACTCGACCAGCTCGGGGAGTCGGTCGCGATCGCGACGACAGCCGGCGCAGGGCAGTACTCAGTGCACGTGCATGCCGACGATGCCGGCGCCGCCGTCGAAGCGGCCCTACCGCTGGGCACGCTGAGTCGCATCCAGATCACGTCGCTGACAGGTGGGGGTGCGTGGCCCGCCGGGGGATTCGCCAGAGACCGGGCCGTGCTCGCCGTCGTCGACGGTGCGGGCGCCCACGAGCTGTTCGCCGGCGAGGGCGCGCACGTGCTGCAGCTCGACGCCGGTGCGCCCGTCAGCGCCAAGGACCTGCTGCACGCGTTGGTCAACACCGGCGCGGCGCAGATCATAGTGCTGCCGAACGGATACGTCGCCGCCGAGGAACTCGTGGCGGGCTGCACTGCCGCGATCGGTTGGGGCATCGACGTGGTGCCGGTGCCGACGGCGTCGATGGTGCAGGGCCTGGCCGCACTGGCCATGCACGAGGCCGACAGGCAGGCCGTCGACGACGGCTACACGATGGCCCGCGCCGCCGCTGGGGCCAGGCACGGATCGGTGCGGGTCGCCACCGAGGAAGCGCTGACGTGGGCGGGCACCTGTCAGCCCGGCGACGGGCTCGGCATCTCGGGTGACGAGGTGCTGATCGTCGGAAGGGACGTCGCCGAGGCCGGCGCCGGCCTGATCGACCTGCTCTTGGCGGCGGGGGGTGAACTCGTCACGGTGCTCACGGGCGCGGGCGTCGACGCGTCGGTGGGTGAGGCGTTGGCGCAGCACGTCCATCGCGAACACCTGGGCATCGAACTCGTCACCTACCACACCGACCACCGCGGCGACGCGCTGCTGATCGGCGTCGAGTAGCCGTGGCCAAGCTGACCGACCGGCTCGACTTCGTCATCGGCAAGAAGTCCGCCGCTCCGCTGGAAGAGCACTTCGGTATCCGCACCGTCAACGACCTGCTGCGGCACTACCCGCGCAAGTACAGCGATGGAATGAATGTGCTCGGAGAGGGTGACGAACTCGAATTCGAAGAGGGCGAGCACGTCACGTTCGTCGACCACATCACCGCCACCCATGTCGGCGACATGAAGCCGCAATTCGACAAGAGGACGAAGAAGTTCCGGTCGCGCAAGTGGCTCCGCGTCACGCTGGGACACCGCAAGCCTGAGGTCACGGCTACCTTCTTCAACGCCGACTGGATGATCGACAAGCTCGACAAGGGCACCCGGGTGATGCTGTCCGGCGAGGTTGGATACTTCAACCGCACACTGCAATTGACCCATCCCGCCTTTCTCGTGCTGAATGCCCCGGGCGGCAAGCAGATCGGCACCAAATCACTCAAGACCATCGCGTCGACATCGGGTGACACCGAAGACGACCTACTGAAGGCCTTCGAGCGCGAGTTCTTCCCGATCTACACGGCCAGCGCCAAGGTGCAGAGTTGGGACATCTATGCGTGCGTGCGCCAGGTGCTCGACGTTCTCGATCCCATCGATGAGCCGTTGCCGGAATCGTTTCTGCGCGAGAACAATCTGATCGGCGAGGACCAAGCCCTGCGTGCGATCCACCTTGCCGAAAAGGCGTCGGAACGCGACGCCGCGATCACTCGCCTGACCTATGACGAGGCCATCGGGCTGCAATGGGCGCTGGCGCAGCGCCGGTTCGGCGAGTTGAGCGAGGCAGGCCCCGTCGCTGAGCCCATCGACGACGGTCTGGTCGCGGCGATGCGTCACCAGATGCCGTTCGAACTGACGGCAGGCCAAAAGGAAGTCCTCGAGACGCTGTCCGCCGAACTGGCGTCGAGTCGGCCGATGAACCGGATGCTGCAGGGTGAGGTCGGCTCCGGCAAGACCATCGTGTCGGTGCTGGCGATGCTGCAGATGGTCGACGCGGGCTATCAGTGTGCGCTGTTGGCACCCACGGAAGTCCTTGCCGCCCAACATGCCCGCTCGGTTCGCGACGTTCTCGGCCCGCTGGCGATGGCGGGGCAGCTCGGCGGTGCCGAGAAGGGGACACGGGTCGCGCTGTTGACGGGATCGATGACGCCACAGCAGAAGAAGCAGGTGCGCGAGGAAGTCGCATCGGGTGAAGCGGGCATCGTCATCGGTACACACGCGCTGCTGCAGGATGCGGTCGAGTTTCACCGCCTCGGCATGGTCGTCGTCGACGAACAGCACCGATTCGGCGTCGAACAACGAGATCGCCTGCGCGCCAAGGCTCCCGAGGGCATCACCCCGCACCTGCTCGTGATGACCGCGACGCCGATACCGCGCACCGTCGCGCTGACCCACTACGGCGACCTCGAGACGTCGGTGCTGCGCGAACTGCCGCGGGGTCGACAGCCGATCACCACCAACACCATCTTCCTCAAGGAACGTCCGACGTGGCTTGACCGGGCGTGGCAACGGATCACCGAGGAGGTGGCCGCCGGACGACAGGCGTACGTCGTCGCATCCCGCATCGACGAGGGCGACAACGGGGGTAAGAAGGGCGCGGCCAAGAAACGCACCCAGGAACAGGGCCCTCCTCCGACGACCGTCGTCGAACTGTTTGAGCGGCTGCGCGAGGGCCCACTGTCGGGACTGCGGCTCGGGCTCATGCACGGTCGACTGTCGGCCGACGAGAAGGATGCGGTGATGGCCGCGTTCCGGGCGGGCGAGATCGATGTCCTCGTCTGCACCACCGTCATCGAGGTCGGTGTCGACGTGCCCAACGCGACGGTGATGCTCGTGATGGATGCCGACCGCTTTGGCATCAGCCAGCTGCACCAGCTGCGCGGTCGCATCGGCCGGGGCGAACATCCCAGCCTGTGTCTGCTCGTCACCAAACTCCCGGAGAGTTCGAAGGCGGGGGAGCGCCTCAAGGCCGTCGCGTCGACGCTCGACGGGTTCAAACTCGCCGATCTCGACCTCGCGGAGCGGCGCGAGGGAGATGTGTTGGGCTACAACCAATCCGGGCGTCCCGTGACATTGCGTTTCCTGTCACTCTTCGAACATCTCGATCTCATCCTCACCGCGCGCGATTTCTGCAATGCGCATTACGAGAAGAATCCGGACGACCCGGGAATGGCGGCGTTGGCCGCCCCGTTCGTCGACACCGACCGCATCGAGTATCTGGAAAAGGCGTGAACCGCAAGCGTCTGCTGTGGCTGCTGGCGATCGTTGCCGTCGCGGTACTGGTCGCCGTTCAGGCCACCCATTCGTCGATCGAGCGATCGCAGTTCATCGCCAGCGCAGACACCCCCACGCTCGAACCGGGAGTCGACCCGCTCGCGGGTATCGCCGTCATACCGCTGCGCATCCGCGGCTACGACTATCGGCGGGATGCGTTCGGCGACAGCTGGACCGATGACAACCCCGCACCCGGCGGCCACAACGGGTGCGACACTCGCAACGACATCCTCGACCGCGATCTCGTCGACAAGACCTACGTGTCGATAAAGCGATGCCCCACAGCCGTCGCGACGGGTCTGCTGCACGATCCGTACACCAACGCAGAGATCGCCTTCACGCGAGGCGAACAGACCGGCGCGGCGGTGCAGATCGACCACATCGTGCCGCTTGCGCTGGCGTGGGACCTCGGGGCGCGTTACTGGACCGATGAGCAGCGGCTGAGGTTCGCCAACGATCCGGCGAATCTGTTGGCCGTGGCCGGCGGGGCCAATCAGGACAAGGGCGATCGCGAGCCCGCCAGTTGGATGCCGTCCAACACGGCGTTCCGGTGCCAGTACGCCATTCAGTTCATCGAGGTGCTGCGCGGGTATGCGCTGCCCATCGACGCGCCTTCGGCCACGGCGCTGCGTGATGCCGCGGCGACGTGCCCAACCGGCTGAACTGAAAAGTCAGGAACCCGTGTAGGTTTCGGGATCCGGCCGGAAGCGGGTGCCGTCGTTCAGGCCGTTGAGAGTGGCCATCTCGTCGTCGGTCAGCTCGAAGTCGAAGACCTCGATGTTCTCCTTGATCCGCTCGGGCGACTTGGAGCGCGGAATGACGATGTTGCCGAGCTGGATGCTCCACCGGATGAGCACCTGCGCCGGCGTCTTACCGTGCGCCTGCGCCACGGATCCGATCGTCGGGTTGTCCAACAGATTGCCGACACCCAGCGGGCCGTAGGCCTCCGTGACGATCTCGTGTTCGGCGTTGACCGCACGCAATTCCGCCTGATTCAGCAGCGGGTGCAGCTCGATCTGGTTGACCGCAGGCGGGAAGTACGACAGGTCGATGATGTTCGACAGATCCTCGGCGTGGAAGTTGGCCACACCGATCGACCTGGTGTCACCATCTTGCTTGCGCTTCATCATGCCGCCCCAGGCATCGACGTACCGGTCGGGGTTACCGGCCGGCCAGTGGATGAGGTAGAGGTCGACGTAGTCGAGGCCGAGCCGTTCCAGGCTGGCCTTCAGTGCGTCCTGCGAGGCCTGGAAGCCCTGTTCATCGGTGGCCAGCTTGGTGGTGACGTACAGCTCTTCGCGCGGAATCCCCGATGAGGCGATCGCGCGGCCGACGGCCGCTTCGTTTCCGTAGGCCTTCGCGGTGTCGAACAACCGGTAGCCCGCCTCCAAGGCGGCACTCACCGCCTGTTCGGTTTCGGCCTCGGAGAGTTCGCCGACGCCGAGACCGATCACTGGGAGGCTGTTGCCGTCGTTGAGCGCGACGGTCGGGATTACCGCGCCGGGCGATTGGATCATGACACCTAACCTGTGAAATCGAAGGTCCGTGGATCGGGACCCAACCGTTTGCCGCCCTCGCCAAGCGAGGAAATGGACGCCATGTCCTCCTCGCTCAGTTCAAGATCGAACACGTCGAAGTTACTCACAATTCGTTCGGGGGTCACCGACTTCGGGATGACTATATTGCCGAGTTGGATATGCCACCTAATCAGTACCTGGGCCGGTGTCTTCCCATGGCGTTCGGCGACCTCGGTCACCTTGGGGTTGTCCAGCAGCGCACCCTGTCCGAGCGGGGCCCACGCCTCCGTCGCGATGCCCATCCGCTGATGCACCTCACGCAGCTCTTGCTGTTGGAACAGGGGATGCAGCTCGATCTGGTTGACGGTCGGAACGATGCCCGTGGCGTCGACCAGGATCTTCAGGTGCTCGGGCTCGAAGTTGCTGACGCCGATAGAGCGGATGCGACCTTGATCACGTAGCTGCGCGAACGCCTTGAAGGTGTCGACGAACGTGTTGCGCGCCGGCAGCGGCCAGTGGATCAGATAGAGGTCGACGTAGTCGAGACCGAGTCGCTCGGCGCTCTTGTCGAAGGCCTTCAGCGTCTTGTCGTAGCCCTGCTCGGAGTTCCACAGCTTCGTCGTGATGAACACGTCCTCGCGCGGCAGACCGGACGCCGCGAACGCCTGGCCCACACCGCGTTCGTTACGGTAGGCCGCAGCGGTGTCGATGTGCCGGTATCCGGCCTCGAACGCGATGCTCACCGCACGTTCGGTTTCTTCAGGCGGTGTCTGAAAAACGCCGAATCCAACCTGCGGGATCGCATTACCGTCATTGAGCGTGATCAAGGGAGAGGCCATGACGAAGAGTCTGCCAGTTCAGCAACCGCGGGTCCTCAGCCGCAAGGAGACGATCCTCAATTCGGCCGCCGGCTTCACCCTGCGCGCGTTGCCGCGGATCCCGAACCCGGTCAAGCGCGCGATGCTCGGCGGCAAGTCCATCACTATCGACGGCAACACCCTGGACACCACGCTGCAGTTGATGCTGGCCGGCCAGCGTGCGGTCGGCATCACGGGATTGGTGACCGACGATGAGGTGCCCATCGCCAGGGACAACCTCGAGATCCTCAGCGCCAGCTTCAAACAGCACATCCCGGTCGCCGCGGTGACCAATCTCTCCATCCCCAGTCCCGCGGGCGAGATGCGCGCCAGGCACTACCGGCCGGTCGACGGCGACGGAGCCCCGCTGCTCGTCTTCTACCACGGTGGCGGCCACGTCATCGGGAGCCTCGACACCCACGACGACCTATGCCGGAAAATCTGCCGGGAGGGGCGGATGCATGTGCTGTCGGTCGACTACCGGCTTGCCCCGGAGCACAAGGCCCCGGCAGGTGCCGACGATGCGCTGGCGGCTTTCCAATGGGCACTCGACAACGCCGCCGAGTTGGGCGCCGACCCGGACCGCGTCGCGGTCGGGGGCGACAGCGCGGGCGGCAACCTCGCGGCGGTCGTGGCTATGCGCGCCCGCACCGAGGCGTCACGCCTGCCCGCCGTGCAGCTGCTCTTCTACCCGGTGGTGAACTACCGCGACGAGACGCGTTCCCAGATCCTGTTCGCCGAGGGGTTCTTTCTCACCAAGAACGACATCGACTGGTTCAGCGACCAGTTCCTCGACGGCGCGGACGTCGACGCGTCCGATCCCCGGGTGTCGCCGCTGCTCGCCGACGATTTCTCCGGTCTGCCACCCGCACTGGTGCTGACCGCCGGCTTCGACCCGTTGCGCGACGAGGGCAGGCAGTACGCAGAGGCGATGCGCAAGGCGGGCGTCGCCGTCGACTACCGGGAGTTCGGTTCGCTCGTGCACGGTTTCGCCAACCTGTTCGCGCTGGGAGGCGGCAGCGCGACCGCCACCGCGGAGTCGATTTCGGCGCTGCGCGCCCATCTGGCCCGCAGGTGACGGACGTGGAATAGGCCGCCGGTACTCTTGTCGCGTGGCTTCGAAACCTAAATACGATCTGAAGGCGTCCGATCGCAGGCGGAATCTGGCCGTTCAGATCGGTCTGACGGCAATCGTGGTGATCTTCGCCGTCGCTATCGTGCTCTACATCGTGCTGTCGGCCGACAACAAGCCGACCGCGGGCGAAGCCGAATCCATTCGGATCACCTCGCCGCAGTTGATCAAGAAGGAGGGCACTGACGAGCCCAAGGTCGTGCTGTCGCTGTACGAGGACTTCCTGTGCCCGGCCTGCCGCAACTTCGAGCAGAACTTCGGGCCCACCGTCAACAAGCTGATCGATTCCGGGGCCGTCGCCGCCGACTATTACATGGTCTCGATCCTGGACCGTCAGGGCCAGGGGTACTCGACGCGCGCGGCCAACGCGGCGTACTGCGTCGCAGGTGATTCGATCGATGCGTTCCGCCGCTTCCACGCCGCGCTGTACGCCCAGCAGCCCGAAGAGGGCGTCGGTCCGTTCCCCGACAACGCCCGGCTGATCGAAGTCGCGCGCCAGGCAGGCGCCGGCGGGCAGGTCCCCGAGTGCATCAACAAGGGGACCAACTCCGACATGGTGTCGGGATTGGCCGAGGCCTCCAAGGTGAAGGCCACGCCGACCATCCGCATCAACGGCGAGGACTACAACCCCACGACTCCTGACGCATTGATCACCAAGATCGAGGAGATCGTCGGCAACGTGCCTGCGCTCGACGCCGGCGCACCGCCGCCGGCCGCCGATCCCAAGACGCTCGTTCCTCCCACACCCGCGCCGGCGCCGAAGCCATGACCGTCGCCGCACCCAGCACCGTGGAACCGAGCGAAGCAGCCTCGACACGGTCGGCGGGTGCTGCGGTCGGCAGGCCCAGCGCCATCTGGGTGCTGATCGCCGGGGTGCTCGGCCTTACGGCGTCGCTGACGCTCACGGTCGAGAAGATCGAGATCCTGATCAACCCCGACTATGTGCCGACCTGCAGCATCAACCCGGTGCTGTCGTGTGGATCGGTGATGATCACCCCGCAGGCATCTCTGTTCGGTTTTCCGAACTCGCTCATCGGCATCGTGTCGTTCACCGTCGTGCTGGTCACCGGAATACTCGCGGTTGCCAAGGTCGCGCTCCCACGCTGGTACTGGACCGGGTTGGCGATCGGCAGTCTGCTCGGCACCGCATTCGTGCACTGGCTGGCGTGGCAGAGCCTCTACAGCATCGGCGCGCTGTGCCCGTACTGCATGGTGGTGTGGGCCGTGACGATTCCGCTGTTCGTCGTCGCGACGTGGGTCGCCGCGGGCTCTGCGACGTCCAACAGTGTTGTGCACCTATTGCATTCGCTGCGCTGGTCGTTGGTGGCGTTGTGGTTCACCGGGGTGCTCCTGCTCATCCTGGTGCGCTTCTGGGACTACTGGTCCACACTGCTCTAGACGACGACGGGGGCGCAGCGCGTGATTTCCAAGGTCCTGGTGGCCAATCGTGGTGAGATCGCGATCCGAGCTTTCCGGGCCGCCTATGAGATGGGCATCACGACCATCGCGGTGTACGCCCACGAGGACCGCAACTCCCAGCACCGGCTGAAGGCCGACGAGTCGTATCAGATCGGCGAGACGGGTCACCCGGTCCGGGCCTACCTGTCCGTCGACGAGATCATCCGCGTCGCACGGCAAGCGGGCGCCGACGCCGTCTATCCGGGTTACGGCTTTCTGTCGGAGAATCCGCAATTGGCCGCGGCGTGCGCGGAGGCGGGTATCACGTTCATCGGTCCGAGCGCGGAAATCCTCGAGCTGACGGGTAATAAGGCCAGAGCCATCGCCGCCGCACGGGATGCGGGCCTGCCGGTGCTGACGTCGTCGGCGCCGTCCTCGTCCGTCGACGAGTTGGTGGCGGCGTCGGCGGACATGGAATTCCCGTTGTTCGTCAAGGCTGTTTCGGGCGGTGGTGGACGCGGCATGCGGCGGGTGACCGATGCGTCCGCGCTGCCCGAGGCCATCGAAGCGGCCAGCCGCGAGGCCGAGTCGGCATTCGGCGATCCCATGGTCTATCTCGAACAGGCAGTGCTGAACCCGCGCCATATCGAGGTGCAGATCCTGGCCGACCGGCACGGCAACATCATGCATCTGTTCGAGCGGGACTGCAGCGTGCAGCGCCGCCATCAGAAGGTGATCGAGTTGGCGCCGGCACCGAATCTGGCGCCCGAGTTGCGCGACAAGATCTGTGCTGACGCGGTCGCTTTCGCGCGCCAGATCGACTACACCTACGCGGGCACCGTCGAGTTCCTGCTCGACGAGCGCGGTCACTATGTGTTCATCGAGATGAATCCGCGCATCCAGGTCGAGCACACCGTCACCGAGGAGATCACCGACGTCGACCTGGTGGCCAGTCAGTTACGCATCGCCGATGGCGAGACCCTGGAAGACCTTGGGCTGAGCCAGGACGGATTGCCGGCGCCACGGGGCTTTGCCGTGCAGTGCCGGATCACCACCGAGGACCCGGCGAACGGTTTTCGACCGGACACCGGGCGCATCACGAGCTATCGGTCACCGGGTGGTGCGGGCATCCGCCTCGACGGCGCAACGCATTTGGGCGCCGAGATCGGAGCACATTTCGACTCGCTGTTGGTGAAGCTGACCTGCCGTGGACGCGATTACGCGGCGGCGGTCGCGCGGTCTCGGCGTGCGTTGGCGGAGTTTCGGGTGCGTGGGGTGTCGACGAACATCCCGTTCTTGTTGGCGGTGGTCAACGATCCGGACTTCCGTGCCGGTCGGATCACGACGTCGTTCATCGACGACCGCCCGTATCTGCTGACGGCGCACACCCCGGCGGACCGGGGTACGAAGATCCTGAACTATCTGGCTGATGTGACGGTGAATCAGCCGCATGGTCCGCGACCGTCGACGGTGTATGCGCAGGACAAGTTGCCCGATATCGATGTGTCGGCGCCACCGCCGCCGGGATCCAAGCAGCGGTTGACGCAGCTGGGGCCCGAAGGGTTTGCGGCGTGGATGCGGGAATCCAAGGCGGTCGGGCTGACGGACACGACGTTCCGCGATGCGCATCAGTCGTTGTTGGCGACCCGGTTACGCACCAACGGTCTGGTGATGGTGGCGCCCTACATCGCGCGGATGACCCCGCAGTTGTTGTCGGTGGAGTGCTGGGGTGGCGCGACTTACGATGTGGCGCTTCGGTTCTTGAAAGAAGACCCGTGGGAGCGGCTGGCCGCGCTGCGTGAGGCGATGCCCAACATCTGTCTGCAGATGCTGCTGCGTGGGCGAAACACGGTGGGCTACACGCCGTATCCGGAGTCGGTGACCAAGGCGTTCATCGAGGAGGCCACCGCGACGGGGATCGATATCTATCGCATCTTCGACGCGTTGAACAACGTGGAGTCGATGCGCCCGGCTATCGACGCGGTGCGCGAGACCGGCACGTCGATCGCCGAGGTGGCGATGAGCTACACCGGGGATCTCTCCGATCCGGGGGAGAACCTCTACACGTTGGACTACTACTTGAAGCTGGCCGAGCAGATCGTCGACGCCGGGGCGCATGTGTTGGCGATCAAGGACATGGCGGGGTTGCTGCGTCCGCAGGCGGCTTCGGTGTTGGTGGGTGCGCTGCGTAGCCGGTTCGATCTGCCGGTGCATGTGCACACCCACGACACTCCGGGTGGGCAGTTGGCGACGTATGTGGCGGCCTGGCAGGCCGGCGCGGATGCGGTCGATGGGGCCTCAGCACCGCTGGCGGGCACCACGAGTCAGCCGGCGCTGAGCTCGATTGTCGCTGCGGCGGC
Source organism: Mycolicibacterium moriokaense (assembly GCF_010726085.1). Taxonomy (NCBI): domain Bacteria; kingdom Bacillati; phylum Actinomycetota; class Actinomycetes; order Mycobacteriales; family Mycobacteriaceae; genus Mycobacterium; species Mycolicibacterium moriokaense. The sequence continues at coordinate 4,351,062 of NZ_AP022560.1, read as the reverse complement.
GCATACCGAGTTCGACACGGGGGTGTCGTTGTCGGCGGTGTGTGATTTGGAGCCGTACTTCGAGGCGGTGCGCAAGGTGTATGCGCCGTTCGAGTCGGGACTGCCGGCGCCGACAGGGCGGGTGTATCACCATGAGATCCCCGGTGGTCAGTTGTCGAACCTGCGTCAGCAGGCGATTGCGTTGGGGCTGGGGGATCGGTTCGAGGACATCGAGGCCAATTACGCTGCGGCGGACCGTATTTTAGGCCGCCTGGTAAAGGTGACGCCGTCGAGCAAAGTAGTCGGAGACCTGGCGCTGGCCCTGGTGGGGGCAGGGGTCAGCGCCGACGAGTTCGCCGCTGACCCGGCGCGCTTCGACATCCCGGATTCGGTGATCGGGTTCCTGCGCGGTGAGCTCGGAGACCCGCCAGGTGGCTGGCCCGAACCGTTGCGCACCAAGGCGTTGGCCGGGCGCGCCCCGGCCCGACCCCCGGAAGAGCTGGCCGCTGAGGATGAGGCGGCGCTGGCGACACCGGGGCAGGCCCGCCAAGCCACACTGAACCGGTTGTTGTTCCCGGGGCCCACCAAGGAGTTCGAGGCGCATCGGGAGCTGTACGGCGATACCTCCGGCTTGTCGGCCAACCAGTTCTTCTACGGGCTGCGCCAGGGTGAGGAACACCGGGTGCGCCTCGAGAAGGGTGTGGAGCTGCTGATCGGGCTCGAGGCGATCTCCGATCCCGACGAACGCGGTATGCGCACGGTGATGTGTATCTTCAACGGCCAGCTGCGCCCGGTGTTGGTGCGCGACAACAGCATCGCCAGCGAGGTCCCCGCCGCCGAGAAGGCCGACCGGTCCAACCCCGATCACGTCGCGGCCCCCTTCGCCGGTGTGGTGACCGTCGGGGTGGAAACCGGCGACAAGGTCGAGGCGGGACAGACGATCGCCACGATCGAGGCGATGAAGATGGAGGCCGCGATCACCGCGCCCAAAGCCGGCGAGGTCACCCGCGTCGCCGTGTCGGCCACCGCACAAGTCGAAGGCGGCGACCTCCTGGTGGTGGTCAGCTGACCCGCATCGTCGCAGGCGACCTGGGTGGACGGCGAATCACGGTGCCGCGCACCGGAACCCGCCCCACCACCGATCGAGTACGGGAATCGCTGTTCAATCTCCTGACGGCCCGAATGGATCTCGACGGAATCGCGGTGCTCGATCTGTACGCCGGATCGGGGGCGCTTGGCCTGGAAGCGATGTCGCGCGGTGCGGTGTCGGCGACGTTCGTGGAATCCGACCCACGCGCCGTGAGCGTCATCGACAAGAACATCGCGGCGCTTGGTGTCATGGGTACGACGGTGCGGCGCGGTGCCGTCACGTCGGTATTGGCCTCGGCCGTCGCGCGGCCCGTCGACCTGGTGCTCGCCGACCCGCCCTACGAGGTCGACGGTGTCGAGATCGAATCCGTGCTCGCGACGCTGACACAAGCCGGGTGGACGACCGCCGGGACCGTCGCCGTCATCGAACGCCCGGCGTCGGCTCCGGAACTGACGTGGCCGGACGGATGGCAGGTGTGGTCGTCGCGCACATACGGCGACACCCGGCTGGAACTCGCCGAATTCGACGACACCGCCGTTGCTCGGTAGTTGGCCCGCTGCCCTGTACCGTCTTCCCCCATGAGCGGCGCCGTATGCCCGGGTTCCTTCGACCCGGTAACCCTCGGCCATGTCGACATCTTCGAGCGCGCGGCGGCCCAGTTCGATGAGGTCGTCGTGGCGGTCCTGATCAATCCCAACAAGAAGGGGATGTTCACCCTCGACGAGCGCATCGCGATGATCGAGGAGTCCACGGCACACCTGCCGAATCTGCGCGCGGAGTCCGGCGAGGGACTGGTCGTCGACTTCGTCAAGAGCCGCGGCCTGACCGCGATCGTCAAGGGTCTGCGCACGGGGACCGACTTCGAATACGAACTCCAGATGGCGCAGATGAACAAGCACATCGCGGGCGTCGACACGTTCTTCGTCGCGACGACGCCGACGTATTCGTTCGTATCGTCGTCGCTGGCGAAGGAGGTCGCGACGCTCGGCGGCGACGTCTCCCATCTGCTGCCCGAGCCCGTCAACGTGCGGCTTCAGGCCAAGCTCAAGGGTTAAGCACCTCGCTCACGGGGTAGGTAGAAGGCGGCGCACAGCCCATTGCGCCCTAACTAATTCCCATGAGTTTTGGAGGTTTTGCCGTGGTTGAGACGTTTGTTCAGTCCACCGATGACGTCGTGAAGTTCCTCAAGGATCAGCACAACCTGATCAAGGACATGTTCGACGAGGTGTTCAGCGCCTCGGACGCGAAGGCGCGCGAGGAAGCCTTCGTCGACCTGCGCCAGTTGCTGGCCGTGCACGAGACCGCCGAGGAGATGGTGGTCCACCCGCGGGTCCGTCACGAGGCGGCCAAGGGCGACGAGATCGTCGACGCGCGCCTGGCCGAGGAGCACGAGGCCAAGAAGATGCTGTCGGCGCTCGAGGGCATGGACATCGATTCGAAGGAGTTCCTCGACGAGCTCGCGAAGTTCCGCGACGCCGTCATCGACCATGCCGAGCACGAGGAGAACGAGGAGTTCACCAAGCTCGAGAACAAGCTCTCGGCAGACGATCGCGGCCGGATGGCGAAGGCGGTGCTGGCGGCGCAGGCCATCGCGCCCACCCGTCCGCACGCAGGCGTGGAGAGCGCCAAGGCGAACTTCATCGCGGGTCCGTTCGCATCGATGCTCGATCGGGCGCGCGACGCGATCGCCGCGGCGGTCCGCTAGTCCGCATCCCGCGACGGTGAATCCCACGAGATTCACCGTCGAGCCCCACGTATGGGGCCGCCGCTTCGGCGTGTTGACATAATGTTCCCGGCGAAACGCAGACGGACCTGCGGCCTGGGGAAGCGGTGGCGCAGAAATTATCAGCCTGGACGCGACACACCGAGTCGGTAGCTGAGTCACAGGCGTAACACCAGGCACACTGGTAACTGTCAACTATGCCTGGAGGGTGTTGCCGTGTACCGAGTATTTGAGGCGCTCGACGAATTGGGCGCGATTGTGGAAGAAGCACGCGGTGTGCCCATGACCGCCGGCTGCGTGGTGCCCCGCGGCGATGTCCTGGAGTTGATCGACGACATCAAGGACGCGATCCCCGGTGAACTCGACGACGCCCAGGATGTGCTGGACGCCCGCGATACGTTGCTGAGGGAGGCCAAGGAGCATTCGACCTCGACGGTCTCCGCGGCGGCCGCCGAGGCGGACTCGCTGGTCAACCACGCCAGGGCGGAGGCGGACCGACTGCTCGCGGACGCGAAGTCGCAGGCTGACCGCATGGTCGCCGAGGCTCGTCAGCACAGCGAGCGCATGGTCGCCGAGGCCCGTGAGGAGGCCGCGCGCCTGGCCGCCACCGCCAAGCGGGAGTACGAGGCGAGCACGGGACGCGCCAAGACCGAGGCCGACCGGCTCATCGAGAACGGCAACCTCGCCTACGAGAAGGCCGTGCAGGAGGGCATCAAGGAGCAGCAGCGCCTGGTCGCGCAGACCGAGATCGTCCAGACCGCCACGTTGGAGGCCACCCGCCTCATCGACGCGGCCCACGCCGAGGCGGACCGGTTGCGCGGCGAGTGTGACATCTACGTCGACAACAAGCTGGCCGAATTCGAGGACTTCCTCAACGGGACGCTCCGCTCGGTGGGCCGTGGTCGGCATCAGCTGCGCACCGCCGCGGGTACACACGACTACGCCACCCGCTAGTCCCGCGAGGTCGCCGTAAGATCGATATTTATGGCGACCCATGCGAATGCGCCTGCCCGGCGGGCATCGGGGTCGCCGCTTGTGCTGAATATCTCCAGGCTGGGACGCAGGCCGGGCTCGATGATGACCGTCGCCGAGACCGTCGCCAGCCCGGTGCGTATCGGGCTGGATCTCATCGCCATCGCCGAGGACGCGCCGCTCGACCTCGATCTGCGCATCGAGTCCGTCTCCGAAGGTGTGCTGGTTTCCGGCACGGTCTCGGCGCCCACGACGGGCGAGTGTGCGCGCTGTCTGACGGCGATCACCGGGCACGTCGACATCGACCTCACCGAGCTGTTCGCCTATCCGGACAGCGCCACCGACGAGACGACCGAGGCCGACGAGGTCGGACGCGTCAGCAAGGTCGGTGGTGCCGACGCCGTCGATCTCGAGCAGCCGATCATCGACGCCGTCGGGTTGGCTCTGCCCTTTGCGCCGTTGTGCACCGCGGACTGCATCGGGTTGTGCCCCGACTGCGGGGTGCCGCTGGCGACGGCCGAGCCCGGACACCAGCACGAGAAGCTCGATCCGCGGTGGGCGAAGCTGGCCGGCATGTTCGACGAGGACACCCGTGACTGACCGCGCGCCGCTCTTGGAGGCGCTGGGTGTCGATCTGCCCGAAGACCTTCTCACCATCTCACTCACGCACCGCAGCTACTCCTACGAGAACGGCGGCCTGCCCACCAACGAGCGCCTCGAGTTTCTCGGCGACGCGGTACTCGGGCTCACCATCACCGAGGAGCTCTACCACCGCCATCCCGATCGCAGCGAAGGGGATCTGGCGAAGCTGCGGGCCAGCATCGTCAATACCCATGCGCTGGCCGACGTGGGTCGCGAGCTGTCAGACGCCGGACTCGGCGCGTATCTGTTGCTCGGCAAGGGCGAGGAGAACTCCGGCGGCGCCGACAAGGCCAGCATCCTCGCCGACGGTGTCGAATCTCTGCTCGGCGCAATCTATTTGGCGCACGGGATCGCCACCGCGCGAGAAGTGATTCTGCGGCTGTTCGCGTCGCTGTTGGACACCGCGCCGACACTGGGCGCGGGGCTGGACTGGAAGAGCAGCCTGCAGGAGCTCACCGCATCCCGCGGCATGGGTGCGCCGACGTATGTGGTGACGTCGACGGGTCCCGACCACGACAAGGAATTCACCGCGACGGTCGTCGTCGCCGACACGGAGTACGGCAAGGGTGTCGGCCGCACGAAGAAAGAGGCCGAGCTCAAGGCCGCCGCGGCGGCATGGAATGCGCTCGAATCCGCTTCCGATGTAGATGCCTGAACTTCCCGAAGTCGAAGTTGTACGTCGAGGGCTGGACGCGCACGTCGTCGGCAAGACCATCACCGCGGTGCGGGTGCACCATCCGCGCGCGGTGCGGCGTCACGAGGCCGGCCCCGCCGATTTGACTGCACGGCTGCTGAATTCACGGATCGTCGGCACGGGGCGGCGGGGGAAGTACCTGTGGCTGACGCTTGACGACGGATCGGCGCTCGTCGTCCATCTGGGGATGAGTGGACAGATGCTGCTCGGCCCTTTGCCGCGGGAGGATCATCTGCGCATCGCGGTGCTGCTGGACGACGGCACCGCGCTGAGCTTCGTGGACCAGCGCACGTTCGGCGGGTGGATGCTCGCCGACATGGTCACCGTTGACGGCACCGATGTCCCGGTGCCGGTCGCGCATCTCGCTCGTGATCCGCTTGACCCGAAGTTCGACCGCGAGGGCGTCATTACGGTGTTGCGGCGCAAGCACTCCGAGATCAAGCGGCAGCTGCTCGACCAGACCGTGGTGTCGGGTATCGGCAACATCTACGCCGACGAGGCGCTGTGGCGGGCGAGGATCAACGGCGCGCGGTTGGCGTCGTCGCTGACGCGCACACAGCTGGGCGCGGTGCTCGACGCGGCGGCCGAGGTGATGACGGAGGCGCTCGGTCAGGGCGGAACGTCGTTCGACTCGCTGTACGTGAACGTCAACGGCGAGTCCGGGTACTTCGAGCGATCACTGGATGCCTACGGCCGCGAAGGTGAGCCGTGCCGGCGCTGCGGTGCGGTGATGCGACGCGAGAAGTTCATGAACCGCTCGTCGTTCTATTGCCCGAAATGCCAACCGCGACCGCGCGTCCGTCGGGCCTGATTTCCGCGCGAAATTGAATTCCAGCAGGCCTCTACTTGAACTTTCCCTGCTGGAATTCCATTTCGCGACGAGTTGTAGAAATAGGTCATGACGGAACTCTGGGTTGAGCGCACCGGTGTGCGCAGCTATACCGGGCGTAGCTCTCGCGGCGCGCAGGTCCTCGTCGGCAACGAGGACGTCGAGGGCGTCTTCACCCCCGGCGAGCTGCTGAAGATCGCGCTGGCGGCCTGCAGCGGGATGGCCAGCGACGCGCCACTTCAGCGACGACTCGGCGAGGACTACGCGACCACCATCCGGGTGTCCGGGCCGCCCGACCGCGAGCAAGAGCGCTACCCGCTGCTCGAGGAGCGCATGGAGCTCGACCTGTCCGCCCTGTCGGAGGACGAGAGGGCGCGGGTACTCACGGTCGTCGAGCGGGCCATCGATCAGGTCTGCACCGTGGGCCGGACCCTGAAATCCGGTACCAAAGTGACGTTTGAGGTCAATGATGCAGGAGTTAGCTGAGGTACGACTCACCGCGTGGGTGCACGGCCACGTCCAGGGAGTCGGCTTCCGGTGGTGGACCCGCTCCCGCGCCCTGGAGCTAGGGCTGACCGGGTACGCGTCCAACCGGCCCGATGGCCGCGTCCAGGTGGTCGCTCAGGGTCCGCGGCGGGACTGCGAAAAGCTCCTTGAGCTGCTACAAAGCGGGAAAGCGCCCGGCCGTGTCGACAAAGTCATCGCCGATTGGTCCGAAGTGGGCGAAACGCTATCGGGGTTCATCGAGCGTTAGCCCGCGCGACGGTAGTGTGGCGCGTTGTGCACCTCAAGAGTCTGACCCTGAAGGGCTTCAAGTCGTTTGCTTCGCCGACGACTCTGCGCTTCGAGCCAGGCATCACCTGTGTCGTGGGACCCAACGGCTCCGGCAAGTCGAATGTGGTCGACGCGCTCACGTGGGTGATGGGCGAGCAGGGGGCAAAGACGCTGCGCGGCGGGAAGATGGAAGACGTCATCTTCGCCGGCACATCGTCGCGTCCGCCGCTGGGCCGCGCCGAGGTCACCGTCACGATCGACAACTCCGACAACTCGCTGCCGATCGAGTACTCCGAGGTGTCGATCACCCGGCGGATGTTTCGCGACGGCGGCAGCGAATACGAAATCAACGGCACCAGTTGCCGTTTGATGGATGTCCAGGAACTGCTGTCCGACTCGGGCATCGGTCGCGAGATGCACGTGATCGTCGGGCAGGGCAAGCTCTCCGAGATCCTCGAATCGCGCCCGGAGGACCGGCGTGCGTTCATCGAGGAGGCCGCGGGCGTCCTCAAGCACCGCAAGCGCAAGGAAAAGGCGGTCCGCAAGCTCGAGTCGATGTCGGCCAATCTCGCGCGACTGACCGACCTGACGACGGAGCTGCGGCGTCAGCTCAAGCCCCTCGGCAGGCAGGCCGAGATGGCCCGTCGCGCCCAGACCATCCAGGCGGACCTGCGCGACGCCCGGCTGCGCTTGGCCGCCGACGATCTGGTCACCCGTAAGGCCGAGTTCGAGAACACCAATCAGACCGAGACGACGCTGCGACGCGAGCACGACGAGCTGGCGGCCCGCCTCGAGGCCCGCACCGTCGAGCTCAACACCCATGAGGCGGCGGTCGGCAGCCTCAGCGAACGCGCGGAAGCTGCTCAGCAGACCTGGTTTTCGCTGTCGGCGCTGGCCGAACGCGTCAGCGCCACGGTCCGTATCGCCAGCGAGCGCGCGCAGCACCTGGACACCGAGCCCGAAGCCTCCACCGGCCCCGACCCCGACGCCCTGGAAGCCCAGGCGGAGGAGGTCGCCGCCCAGGAACGCCGGCTGCTCGCCGCGCTCGAGGAATCGCGAGCCCGCTTGGAGGCCGCGCGCGCCGAGCTCAGCGAACGCGAGGGTGTGGCCGCCGAAGCCGAGCGCGCGCATCTGGCCGCCGCCCGCGCCGAGGCCGATCGCCGTGAGGGCTTGGCCCGGCTGGCCGGCCAGGTCGACACGATGCGCACCCGGGTCGAGTCGATCGACGAAACCGTCGCGCGGCTGACGACGGGGATCGAGGAGGCCGCGGCCAAGGCTCAGCAGACTCAGGCCGAGTTCGAGATCGTGCAGGGCCGGGTCGGTGAACTCGATGCGGGTGAGGTCGGCCTCGACGAGCACCACGATCGGACGGTCGCCGCGCTGCGGCTCGCCGACGAGCGCGTCGCCGAATTGCAGGCCGCCGAGCGCAGCGCCGAACGCCAGGTCGCCTCGCTGCGTGCCCGCATCGAAGCGCTGTCCGTGGGCCTGGACCGCAAGGACGGCGCGGCCTGGTTGCAGAAACACCACAGTGGCTCAGGGCTTTTCGGCTCGATCGCCAATCTGGTCAAGGTGCGCCCGGGTTATGAGGTGGCGATCGCGGCCGTCCTTGGTGCGGCCGCGGATGCGGTCGCCGCCGAGAATTCGGTCGCCGCGCGTGCGGCCGTCGACGCACTGAAGCAGTCCGACGGTGGCCGGGCGGCCATCGTCCTCGGTGACTGGCCGCACCACTCCGTCCCGAACACCGGCACCCCGCCCGAGGGCGCGTTGTGGGCGCTCGACCTGGTCGATACACCGCAGCGGCTGCAAGGGGCGATCAACGCTCTGCTGTCGGGCGTTGTGGTGGTCCGTGACCTTTCAGTGGGGCTCGACCTGGTCGCGGCCCGCCCGCACCTGAAGGCGGTCACTGTCGACGGTGACCTCGTCGGCGCCGGCTGGGTCAGCGGCGGATCCGACCGCAAGCCCAGCACGCTGGAGATCACGTCGGAGGTCGAGAAGGCCAGAGCCGAGCTCGCCGAGGCGGAAAAGCAGGTCGGCGAGCTGTCCGCCGCGTTGGCCGGCGCACTGGAGGAGCAGGCCGCCCGGCAGGACGCCGCCGAGCAGGCCCTGGCCGCGCTCAACGAGTCCGACGCGGCGATCTCCGCGGTCTACGAGCAGCTCGGCCGACTCGGCCAGGACGCCCGCGCCACCGAGGACGAATGGCAGCGGCTGATCCAGCAGCGCAACGAACTCGAGGCCGTGCGCAGTCAGACCGTTGAGGAGCTCGCCGAACTCGAGCAGCGGCTGCACAACGCGCAGCAGGAGCCGACGTTCGAATCCGAACCCGTCGATCGGCAGGCGACGATGGCGGCGGCCGAGGCGGCGCGGGCGGCCGAGGTCGAGGCGCGACTGGCAGTGCGCACGGCGGAAGAGCGTGCGAACGCCGTTCGCGGTCAGGCGGATTCGCTGCGCAGGGCCGCCGCCGCCGAGCGTGAGGCCCGGTTGCGCGCACAACGGGCACGGGAGGCGCGTGTACACGCCGCCGCGGTTGCCGCGGCGGTTGCGGAGTCCGGTCGTCTGGTGGCGGAGCGGCTCAGCGCGGCGGTGGCTCATGCGTCGCGGGTGCGCGACAACGTTGCCGCCGAGCGTCAGCATCGGGCCGCAGCGCTGGCGAAGGCGCGCGAAGAGGTCAACGAGATCGGCGCCAAGATCGCGTCGCTCACCGACGCCCTGCACCGTGACGAGATCGCGAAAGCTCAAGCGGCGCTCCGTATCGAACAACTCGAGGAGCACATCCTCGAGAGCTTCGGGATGGCAGCCGACGACCTCGTCGCCGAGTACGGCCCCGACGTGCCGCTGCCCCCGTCCGAACTGGAGATGGCCGAGTACGAGCAGGCGAAGGAACGCGGCGAACAGGTGACGATGCCCGCGCCCATGCCGTTCGACCGGGCGACGCAGGAACGTCGCGCCAAGAAGGCCGAGCGGGAACTCAACGAGTTGGGTCGAGTGAACCCGCTGGCGCTGGAGGAGTTCGCGGCGCTCGAGGAACGGTACAACTTCCTGTCCACCCAACTGGAGGACGTCAAGGCGGCCCGCAAGGACCTGCTCGACGTCATCGACGATGTCGACGCACGCATTCTTCAGGTCTTCACCGAGGCGTACGCCGACGTGGAACGTGAGTTCCAGCAAGTGTTCTCGGCGCTGTTCCCCGGCGGCGAGGGTCGGCTGCTGCTCACCAATCCCGACGACATGCTCACCACCGGCATCGAGGTCGAGGCCCGCCCGCCGGGCAAGAAGATCAAGCGGCTCTCGCTGCTGTCCGGCGGTGAGAAGTCGCTGACGGCCGTCGCGATGCTGGTGGCCATCTTCCGCGCCCGACCGTCGCCGTTCTACGTCATGGACGAGGTGGAGGCCGCACTCGACGACGTGAACTTGCGCCGGCTGCTGGGGCTGTTCGAACAACTGCGTAGCCAGTCGCAGCTGCTCGTCATCACGCACCAGAAGCCGACGATGGAGATCGCCGACGCGCTGTACGGCGTGACGATGCGCGACGACGGCATCACCGCGGTGATCAGTCAGCGCATGCGCGGCCAAGAATTGGTCGGGGTTAGTTAAGTGATTTCGGCGTGTTAGGTCTCGCTGAGCGTGACTGAACACGCCGAAATCACATCGGGCTGACGCCGCGATCGCGGAGTTCGGCGAGGTCGGCCGCCCCGCAGCCGTGCAGGCAGATCAACAGCTCCTCGATGAAGCGCTGCAGCCAATCCACCACGGCGGCAGGCGATTCGATCGCCGGTGCCAGCAGCGGGCGCGCCAGCGACACCACATCGGCGCCCAGCGCCAGCGCCTTGGCCGCATCCATCCCGGTGCGGATGCCGCCGGATGCGACCAGCGGTACACCCGGCAACTCGCGACGCACCTCCAGAATCGCCTGCGCGGTGGGAATACCCCACTCGGCCAGGGCCGGGTACCGGATCTCGCCGTACCGGACGAACTGTTCGACGCGCGCCCACGACGTGCCGCCCGCCCCGGCGACGTCCACCGCCGCGATGGGGCAGTCGACGAGCTCGGCGGCCGCCGCGGCCCCGATACCGTGGCCGACCTCCTTGAGCATCACCGGATAACCGATGGTGCCCGCGATCTCACGCAGGCGCGCGATCGAACCGGAGAAATCGGTGTCGCCCTTGTGCTGCATGGCCTCCTGTAGCGGATTGGTATGCACCGCAAGGGCGTTGGCGTTGACCCGGTCCAGCGCTTCCACGAGCGCGGGCACGATGTCCGGGGTCAGCTGGGTGAGCCCGATGTTGCCGATCAACAGCACGTCCGGCGCGATCTCGCGGACACGGAAGGTTGATGAGGCGGCTCCGTTGTCGAGCATGATGCGCTGCGACCCGAGCATCATGCCGATGCCGAGCTGCTGGGCCGCGTCGGCCAGATTGCGATTGATGGTGCCGGACAGTTCCGCGCCGCCGGTCATCGGGCCGATGAGCACCGGGGCCCGCAGTCGGGTGCCCAGGAAGTCCGTCGCCAGGTCGATGGACCCGAGGTCGGTCTGGGTCAGCGCGTTGTACGGCAGCCGGTAGCGCTCCAAGCCGGTGGTCACCGTCTGGAAGTCGACGTCCTCACTGAGACACACGTCGATGTGTCGTCGTTTGCGGGTCTCCATGCCCCCGGGGTCGAGCGTCACCGCCTATCCCTCCTGACACAATGACGCAGTGACGGATTCTGTCTTGTGGATCGCGATCGCGGTCATCGCCGTACTGATCATCGCCGCGCTCGTCGTGGGCCTGGTGCGGTATCGGCGCCGACGGATCAGCTTGTCGTCTGCAGACACCGCCACTCCTGTCGACCGCTCCGGCGGCTATACCGCCTCGTCAAGCATCACGTTCTCACAGTCAGCCCCGGCTGAGCCGGTCGAACGGATCGACACCAGCGGACTGCCCGCCGTCGGCGATGATGCCACCATCCCGCGTGACGCACCGAAGCGGGCCATCGCCGACGTGCAGCTTCCCGAGCCGCCGGTGGTCGAAGAGCCCCCGGCCGAGGTCGCCGCACCACCCGCTCCCGAAGAACCGGCAGTCGAAGAAGCGCCCGCTCCCCAAGAACCCGAAGGGCCACCGGCCGCGCCGCTGACACCCGCCGCACCCGCGATCGACGAGATCGCCCCACCGGATGGCCGGCTGGAGCGACTGCGGGGGCGCCTCGCCAAATCGCAGAACACGCTGGGCAAGAGCATGCTCGGCCTGCTCGGCGGCGGTGATCTCGACGAGGACTCCTGGCAGGACGTCGAGGACACGCTGCTGATCGCCGACCTCGGCCCGGTCGCGACGGAATCGGTCGTCACGGCGTTGCGGTCGCGCATGGCCAGCAGCCGCGTCCGCACCGAGGCCGAGGCCCGCGAGGTGTTGCGCCAGGTCCTGATCGAGGAACTGCAGCCCGGCCTCGACCGGTCCATCAAGGCGCTGCCGCACGCCGACAAGCCCTCGGTGCTGCTTGTCGTCGGCGTCAACGGCACGGGCAAGACCACGACCGTCGGCAAGCTGGCGCGCGTGCTGGTGGCCGACGGACGCCGCGTCGTGCTGGGCGCGGCCGACACCTTCCGCGCCGCCGCCGCCGACCAGCTGCAGAGTTGGGCGTCGCGCGTCGGCGCCCAGGTGGTGCGGGGCCCCGAGGGCGCCGACCCGGCGTCGGTCGCCTTCGATGCGGTGGACGCCGGCATCGAGAACGGCGCGGATGTCGTCGTCATCGACACCGCGGGGCGACTGCACACCAAGACCGGTCTGATGGACGAACTCGGCAAGGTCAAGCGAGTGGTGAGCCGACGGGCCGAGGTCGACGAGGTGCTGCTCGTGCTTGACGCGACGATCGGCCAGAACGGACTGCCTCAGGCGCGCGTGTTCGCCGAAGTCGTCGACATCACCGGCGTGGTCCTCACCAAACTCGACGGCACCGCCAAGGGCGGGATCGTCTTCCGCGTCCAACAGGAATTGGGTGTGCCCGTCAAACTCGTCGGTCTGGGCGAGGGCCCAGACGACCTTGCGCCGTTCGAACCGGCGGCGTTTGTGGACGCGCTGCTCGGGTAGCCGGCACCCGAATTGGCCGGATAGTACGCGCGCTTTCTGTGGTGAAACATGAGCGTAACCACGAATGCCTGCGCGTTCACATTGATGAAACTTGAGCGCATCACGGGTGAAACGCGCGCCACAGAGTCTCTTTGCGAGGCCGATGCGATTGGCCCGCTTCCCAAGGAGGTTCACACAAAGTGGTTCTAGCCTTACCTACAGCCCTACCCGACGATGCGTTTGCGCCCTTCGGTCCAGACGGCCTGAGCGCCGGCGACACCGCGTGGGTACTTACGGCTGCGGCGCTGGTGTTGTTCATGACACCGGGCCTGGCATTCTTCTACGGCGGCCTGTCGCGTCAGAAGTCCGTGCTCAACATGATGATGATGTCGTTCGGCTCCATCGGCACCGTCAGCGTCATCTATGTGTTGTGGGGCTACTCGATGTCGTTCTCCTCGGCACACACCGGTGAAAGCGACATCCTGGGTATCTTCGACAACCCCTTCTCGTTATTCGGGGTAAGCCAACTGCTGGAAACCAAGGAGGTCGGCGAGGACACGCTCTACGTCCTCGGCGGTTTCGGCACGGTACCCGCGATCGTCTGGGTCGGTTTCCAGCTCACCTTCGCGGTCATCACCGTCGCCCTGATCAGCGGCGCGGTGGCAGAGCGGATGAAGTTCGGCACCTGGCTGCTCTTCGGGGGCATCTGGGTCACCCTGGTTTACTTCCCTCTGGCTCACATGGTTTGGGGAGGCGGGCTGCTGTCCGGAGCTGAAAACAGCTTCGCATCATGGATATTCGGTTACGACGAAGAGGCGGGCCTGGCGAAGGTCGCTCCGATCGACTTCGCCGGTGGCACCGTGGTGCACATCAACGCAGGTATGGCAGCGCTGGTGCTCGCGCTGCTGCTCGGTAAGCGCAAGGGCTTCGGCAAGATCGCTTACCGGCCGCACAACGTGCCGTTCGTTCTGCTCGGTGCGTCGATCCTGTGGTTCGGATGGTTCGGCTTCAACGTGGGCTCCGAGGGTGCTGCCGATACGATCGCCGGCCAGGTGTGGGTGAACACCACTGCTGCGACGGCCGCCGCGATGCTCGGCTGGCTGATCGTGGAGCGGATTCGTGACGGGAAGCCGACGAGCGTCGGTGCCGCTTCGGGCGTCGTCGCAGGCCTCGTGGCGATCACTCCGGCGTGCGGTGCGCTGTCGCCGGTGGGTTCGTTGATTCTCGGCGCCATCGCCGGTGTGCTGTCGGCACTCGCCATCAGCCTGAAGTACAAGCTCGGCTACGACGACTCGCTCGACGTCGTCGGTGTGCACCTCGTCGCCGGACTGTGGGGCACCGTTGGCATCGGGCTACTTGCGACCGAAACCGGGCTGTTCTACGGCGGCGGTTTCCAGCAGTTGGTCATCCAGGCGGTAATCGCAGTGGTGGCAGTCGCGTTCACCGGGATCATGACCGTGATCATCGCGTTCATCGTGAAGCCTCTGGGCTGGCGTGTGAGCGAGGAAGACGAGGAGACTGGTATCGATGAAGCCGAACACGCTGAAACGGCTTACGAGTTCGCCTGATCGGCGACAATTTCATCGGAAGGGATGAACTAAATGAAGCTGATTACCGCGATCATCAAGCCGTTCACGCTCGAAGACGTCAAGACCGGGCTCGAGCAGACGGGCATTCTCGGAATGACCGTCAGCGAGGTGCAGGGTTACGGCCGTCAGAAGGGCCACACCGAGGTGTACCGCGGTGCGGAGTACTCGGTTGACTTCGTGCCCAAGGTCCGCGTCGAGGTCGTCGTCGACGATTCCGCCGTGGACAAGGTGGTGGACGTGATCGTTCAGGCCGCACGCACGGGCAAGATCGGCGACGGCAAGGTATGGGTCAGCCCCGTTGAGACCGTGGTGCGGGTGCGCACGGGCGAGCGCGGGAGCGATGCCCTTTGACCGATGTGACGAAATAAGAGGTTGTCTCCCGGCCGTTGCACCGTGAGCGTTTAGAGGTAAGGCCCGGGGGAGGACACGAAATGACAGAGCAGAGACAAGATCCCGCCGCCGGGCGTCCCCGATGGGAGGCTCCGGCGGCGGGCTCTTTACGTCCTGCGACAGACCTCGCCGCGGCCGCCGAGCAGCTGCTCACCAACGACGCCCGCCAACTGGATGCGGCGGCGTTGCGCGACGCGCTGCTGGATCTGCACGAATTCTGGCTCAACACAAAGGCCGCCGAGATCGGCATCACGCCGACCAGCGGCTTCGCCATCGTCGCGACTGGTGGGCTCGGCCGGGGTGAACTGGTGCCCTACTCCGACCTCGACCTGATGCTGTTGCACGACAACATGCCTCACGATGTCGTCGGACAGGTCGCCGAGTTGCTCTGGTATCCGTTGTGGGATGCAAACATTCGCATCGACCACAGCGTGCGGACCGTGCCCGAGGCGCTGGCCGTCGCCAGCGACGACATCTCCGCCGGACTCGCGATGCTCGAAGCACGCCATATCGCCGGTGATGCGGACCTGTCGAACCTGCTGATCGGGGGAGCTCGGCGGCAGTGGCGCACTGGAATCGCCTCGCGCTTCGAAGAACTCGTCAAACACACCCGCGAGCGGTGGGAGCGCAGCGGCGAGATCGCCCACCGCGCGGAGCCCGACCTGAAATGCGGGCGCGGCGGCCTCCGCGACGTACAACTGCTCAACGCGTTGGCGATCGCCCAGCTCGCCGACGTCTATCCCAGCCGGTCCCTCGCGTCTCCGACCGAGTCGTTGGGTGAGGCGCACATGACGCTGCTGAACGTGCGCACCGAGCTGCACCGGGTGGCCGGACGTGGCCGCGAGTTGCTGCTCGCCCAGCACGCTGACGAGATCGGCGCGGCACTGCGGATCGGCGACAGGTTCGATCTCGCTCGCATGCTTTCCGACGCGGCGCGCACCATCAGCTTCTACGTCGAGGCCGGCATCCGCACCGCCGCCAACGCGCTTCCGAGACGCGGACTCTCGGCGTTTCGCCGTCCCACCCGCCGTCCACTCGACGAAGGTGTGATCGAGTTCGCGGGTGAGGTGATTCTCGCGCGCGACGCCCGTCCCGAACGCGACCCCGGCCTGATCCTGCGGGTGGCGGCCGCATCAGCCACCACCGGACTGCCGATGGCGTCGTCTACGTTGGCCCGGCTCTTGGAAACCGCGCCCGAGCTGCGCACCCCGTGGCCGCGCCAGGCGCTCAAGGACCTGCTGGTCATGCTGGCTGCCGGACCGCCCGCCGTGGCCACCATCGAGGCGCTGGACCGGACGGGTCTGTGGGGGCGACTCTTTCCCGAGTGGGGTGCGGTGCGCGACCTGCCGCCGCGCGACGTCGTGCACATCTGGACCGTCGACCGCCACCTCGTCGAAACCGTTTCGCGGGCAAGTGCATTCACCACCAGGGTGTCGCGACCCGATCTGTTGCTCCTCGGTGCCCTGTGCCACGATATCGGCAAGGGTCGCGGCGGTGACCACAGCGTCATCGGTGCCGACCTCGCGGTTCAGATCGGCACCCGGCTGGGCCTGTGGCCGTCGGATATCGACGTCTTGGCCAAGGTGGTGCGCCACCATCTGCTGCTGCCGCACACCGCCACGCGACGCGATCTGCAGGATCCCAAGACCATCGCTTCGGTGGTCGACGCCCTCGGCGGTGACCCCGTCGTGCTCGAACTGCTGCACGTGCTGGCGGAAGCGGACTCGCTTGCGACGGGTCCGGGGGTGTGGGGTGACTGGAAGGCCTCGCTCATCGGAGATCTGGTGCGGCGCTGCCGGCTGGTGATGGCCGGTGAACCATTGCCGCAGCCCGATCCCATTGATCCGCGCTATCTTTCGCTCGCGGCCGATGTCGGCGTGCATGTCGAGCTCACGCCCGCCGACAGTCCCCACATCTACAACGTGACGATGATCGCGCCCGATCGAACGGGGTTGTTGTCCAAAGCGGCGGGTGTGCTCGCGCTGAACTCGCTGCGCGTGCATTCGGCGTCGGTCAATGGGCATGCGGGTTCGGCGATCAACACTTTCGTGGTATCCCCGCACTTCGGATCCCCGCCTGCGGCCGAGCTGGTGCGGCAGCAGTGGATCCTTGCTCTCGACGGTGACCTCGACGCGCTCGCGTCGCTGGACAAACGTGATCGCGAAGCCGCGCAGTACGGGACGGCACGCGCGGGGGAGGTGCCGGACGCGGTGCCGATCAACCACGTCTCCGCCCCGCCGCGGATCCTGTGGTCCGAAGGCCGGGCCCCGGGCGAGTTGGTCGTCCAGATCCGCAGCACCGACCGCACGGGGTTGCTGGCGAGGCTGACGGCGGTGTTCGAACGCGACGGCGTCGATATCTCGTGGGCGAAGGTCACCACCCTGGGTTCGTCGGTGGTGGACCTCTTCGGCATTTCGGGACCCGCGCTGACCTCCGGCGACGTCGAGACGGTGCGTGCCGAACTCGAGCGCGACTTGTACGCCGTCCTGCCCTCACCTGCGCCTGCGAAGCCGGTTTCAGAGGCCAGTTAGGGTCCGGCGGGCAGGAGCGGAGCGACCGGGGGAAGTAGGGTGGAGCGCGTGTTTGAATCGCTGTCCGACCGGTTGACCGGCGCCCTGCAGGGGCTGCGCGGCAAAGGACGGTTGTCCGACGCCGACATCGACGCGACGACCCGCGAGATTCGGTTGGCGCTGCTCGAAGCGGACGTGTCGCTGCCGGTGGTGCGCGAGTTCGTCGCACGCATCAAGGAACGCGCCAAGGGCGCGGAGGTGTCCGGTGCGCTGAACCCCGCCCAGCAGGTCGTCAAGATCGTCAACGAGGAACTGATCACGATCCTCGGCGGCGAGACCCGCCAACTGGCGTTCGCCAAGACCCCGCCGACGGTCATCATGCTCGCCGGTCTGCAGGGCTCCGGTAAGACCACGCTGGCCGGCAAGCTCGCGAAATGGCTGAAAGGGCAAGGACATACGCCGCTACTCGTGGCGTGCGACCTGCAGCGGCCCGGCGCCGTCAACCAGCTTCAGATCGTCGGCCAACGGGCTGGCGTCGAGGTATTCGCCCCGCACCCCGGCACCATCGAGGGCTCCGACGACTCGGCGCCCGGCGACCCCGTCGCCGTCGCGGCCGCCGGCCTCGCCGAGGCCAAGGCCAAGCACTTCGACATCGTCATCGTCGACACCGCGGGTCGGCTGGGCATCGACGACGAGCTGATGAGCCAGGCCGCCGCGATCCGCGAAGCCGTCACGCCCGACGAAGTGATCTTCGTGCTCGACGCGATGATCGGCCAGGACGCCGTCACCACCGCCGAGGCGTTCCGCGAGGGCGTCGGCTTCACCGGCGTGGTGCTGACCAAGCTCGACGGCGACGCCCGCGGTGGTGCCGCGCTGTCGGTGCGCGAGATCACCGGCGTGCCGATCCTGTTCGCCTCGGCGGGCGAGAAGCTCGAGGACTTCGACGTCTTCCACCCGGACCGCATGGCCAGCCGGATCCTCGGCATGGGCGACGTGCTGACCCTCATCGAGCAGGCCGAGCAGGTCTTCGATGCCCAGAAGGCCGAAGAGGCGGCCGCCAAGATCGGCTCCGGCGAGCTGACCCTGGAGGACTTCCTGGAGCAGATGCTCGCGATCCGCAAGATGGGTCCGATCGGCAACCTGCTGGGCATGCTGCCCGGCGCGGGGCAGATGAAGGACGCGCTGGCGGCTGTCGATGACAAATCGCTCGACCGGCTGCAGGCGATCATCCGCGGTATGACCCCGGAGGAGCGCGCCGACCCGAAGATCATCAACGGTTCGCGCCGGCTGCGTATCGCCAACGGCTCCGGTGTCACCGTCGGTGAGGTCAACCAGCTCGTCGAGCGGTTCTTCGAGGCCCGCAAGATGATGTCCTCGATGGCGGGCCAGATGGGCATGCCCTTCGGCCGCAAGTCGAACCGCAAGTCGGCGAAGGGCAAGAAGGGTAAGGGCAAGAAGGGCGGAAGGGGGCCGACGCCGCCGAAGGTGCGCAATCCGCTGGGCGCCGGAATGCCCGCAGGCTTTCCCGACCTCTCGAATATGCCCAAGGGTCTCGATGAGCTCCCGCCCGGCCTTGCCGACATCGACCTGTCGAAGCTGAAGTTCCCCAAGAACTGATGCGCCTGCACCTGCGCGGTCGGGGTTTACCCGACGAAGAGCCGGTGGAGTGGTGGATCGTCGACGGCCAGCTGAGCGCTGAACCCGTCGCCGATGCGGAGACCGTCTTCGACGGCGGATGGATCCTGCCGGGCCTCGTCGACGCGCACTGCCACGTCGGCCTCGGTGAGCATGGTGCGATCGATGACATCGAGGAGTGCGTCGAGCAGGCCAAGGTCGAACGCGACGTGGGCGCGTTGCTGCTGCGCGACGCCGGCTCGCCCATCGACACCCGCAGCCTCGACGATCATGACGACCTGCCGCGGATCATCCGCGCGGGCCGCCACCTCGCCAAGCCCAAGCGCTATCAACGCGGTTTCGCAATCGAGTTGGACGACGAGTCCCAGCTGCCCGACGCGGTCGCCGAACAGGCGCGTTTCGGCGACGGCTGGGTGAAGCTCGTCGGCGACTGGATCGACCGTGAGGTCGGGGACCTGGCACCGCTGTGGTCGGACGACGTGCTCAAGGCCGCCATCGACGCCGCCCACGACAACGGCGCCCGGGTCACCGCGCATGTGTTCAGCGAGGACGCGTTGCCGGGTCTGATCAAGGCCGGAATCGACTGCATCGAGCATGGCACCGGTTTGACAGACGACACCATCGACCTGATGGTCGAGCACGGTACCGCGTTGGTGCCCACACTCATCAACATCGAGAACTTCCCCGGAATCGCCGATAACGCAACGAAATTCCCGGCCTACGCCCGCCACATGCGCGACCTGCACCAGAAGTGTCCCGCACGCATCGCCGCCGCGAGGGAAGCGGGCGTACCGCTTTACGCAGGTACCGATGCGGGCAGCATGGTGGCCCACGGCCGGATCGCCGACGAAATCGAAGCTCTCAAGGGCGTCGGGATGAGTCCCACCGACGCGTTGGGTGCGGCGTGCTGGAACGCCCGAGAATGGTTGGGCCGGCCGGGAATCGCGCACGGCGCCTCGGCTGATCTGGTGTGCTACCGCGACGACCCCAGAGCAGGTGCGGACGTCGTCAATCACCCGGACCTGGTGATCCTTCAGGGCAAAGTGTTCCGCTAGTAGACGTCGCGCAGTTACCGGTGTCACCGCGTCAGCGGGACTGGCTGAAACCCCAGTCGAACAACTTGATCGCCTGGCCGTACAGATCGCCGGTGCCGTACATCTCGACGACGATGAGCCGCCGGTTGCCCCGCTGGGAGGCCGCGACATAGGTGTGGCGGGCGAGGTTCGTGAACCCGGTCTTGCCCGCGAAGTTGCCGGGGTAGCGGGTCAGCAGTTCGTTCTGGTTGGTGAGGGTCTTACCGGGGAACTCCGCCGATTGCGCCCGCATGATCTGCGCGATCAGCGGGTATTTCAGCGCCGCGCGGTAGATGACGGCGAGGTCGTGCGGCGTGGTGTTGGATTCCCAGCCCGGCCCGTCGAGGCCCGACGGCGACGAGGCGTTCGTCGACCGCGCACCGACGGCGGCCGCCTTGCGGTTCATGGCGGGCAGTGCGACGCCTTGTCCGCCGAGCATGTCGGCCAGCATGTTCGCGGCATCGTTGCCCGACACCATCAGCAGCGCCGCGAGCAGCTGGCGCACCGTGTACGGCTGGCCGGGCTTCAGGCCCACGCAGGAGCACTCGACCTCGGTGTGCGACGAGTTGGCGCGTGCGAAGCTGTCCGGGTGCAGGTGGTCCAGCACCACCATCGCCAACAGTGGCTTGATCGTGCTCGCAGGGGCATGCGGCTCATATGGGTTGCGGGAGGCCAGAATTGCGCCAGTGTCCAGATCGGCGAGCAACCATGCCTGCGCCGGTCCGTCGGGCAGCGCGACGGCACCTGCCGGCTCGTCACCCGGCTGGGCTGCAGCAGATGGCGCGACCGTGGAGGCCGCGCATAGCGTGATCGCCAACGCGGCCAACAACTTTCGCACGAACGCCGAGCCTAACCGGCGCGATTCCGGACCCGGTCTCGAACGCGTTGCGATTCAGCAACTTTGCGTCGTTCAGAGCGTGCCGACGCTTGCATTCCTGTCGAGGGAGAAACCCCAGTCGAACAGGCTCGTGGCCTGGTCCCAGTAGGTGGGCTGGCCGGGTTTGTCCATGCCGTACATCAACGCGACGACCAGACGCCTGCCGTTACGGCCGGCCGCGCCGACGAACGTCTTCTGCGCGAGGTCGGTGAAGCCGGTCTTGCCCCCGAGCATGCCCGGATAGCGCTTGAGCAATTCGTCCTGATTGACCAGCACCTTGTCCCCGGTCTTGGTGGGAAAGACCGCGGTCGGCTGCGCGGTGATCTGCGCGAACACCGGGTTGGCCATGGCCGCACGGAAGATGACCGCCAGGTCGTGCGGAGAGGACCACATGTCGATGCCAGGACCGTCGAGTCCCGAGGGCGAGCCGACGTTGGTGCCGTACGCGCCGAGCAGTGCGGCCTTGCCGTTCATCTTCATCACGGCGACGTCCTGGCCGCCGAGCATGCTCGCCAGGGTGTTGGCGGCGTCGTTGCCGGACACCAGAAGCAACGCCTCGAGCAACTGGCGCGCGGTGTAGACCATGCCGGGCGTGACGCCTGCACAGTTGCATTCGACCTTGGTGTCGGCTTCGTTGGCGACGATCGTCGTGTCGAGCGGGAGCTCGTCGAGCACCGTCAACGCGAGCAGGACCTTTATGGTGCTGGCCGGTGCGTACTGGCCGTACTCGTCGCGCGACGCCAACACCGCGCCGGTGTCCATATCGGCGAGGATCCAGGCGCGGGCCGGGCCGTCGGGAATGGGCACCGAACCCGATGGTTGGGTGACGCCTGCGGGTACCGCCGACGCGACCGCGGTCCCACCGGCGACCAAGCACAGCGTGGACGCGATGCAGGCGAGAAACCTCCGCATGACGGGTGAGCCTATAGCCGCGCTGCGATCGTGTTCAATCAACGCATGTTGAGCTTGGAAGAGATATCGGATCGGCTCGAGATCCAGCAGTTGATGGTCGACTACTCGACGGCGATCGACCGCAAGCAGTTCGACGACCTGGATCACGTCTTCACCCCGGATGCCTACATCGACTACCGGGTCACCGGTGGAATCGACGGCCGCTTCCCGCAGGTCAAGGCATGGCTGAAGGATGTGCTGCCGAATTTCCCCGCGTACTACCACATGCTGGGCAACTTCGATGTGCGCATCGACGGCGACTCCGCGTCGTCGCGCACCATCTGCTTCAACCCGATGGTGTTCAACGTCGAAGAGAAGCAGATCCTGTTCGTCGGCATCTGGTACGTCGACGAGTTCGTTCGCACCGCCGAGGGCTGGCGGATGAGCAAGCGCGTCGAAGAGAAGTGCTTCGACAAGTTTTCGACAGGTTGATGTAAGGCTCAGCGGCGAGCCAGTTTGGCGGCGGTGCGGCTCATCCGATCCGAAATGCGCACGGAGAACAGCGGATTGAAGATGTCAGTGCGCAAACGAGTCAGTGTCGAGCTCTTGATGCGCCACTGACCGTCGATCTTCTCGTAGGTTTCGTGATAGTGCCCCCACCCGTCGAGGTTCAGGCCGGGTGCCAACCGCACGATGTCATTGAGCGCCCAGACGCCGCGCGCCGTCGTCGGTGAGGTCAGTTCGATCTCCGGTGCGTGCACCTGGTGCACGGTTGGTTGGTCCTTCAGGTTCTTGCGCACGAATGCGACGAACTTGTCGGCGCCGTCGATCACCTTGCCGCCCGACGGCGACGTGTCGCTGTGAAAGTCGTCGGCGAAGATGGTCCGCCACGCCTGCCAGTCCTTGGTGTCCAGGAACCGGCAGTAGCGTGCCTTCAGCTGCTTGATGGCCTCGATCTCGAGCAGGGTGGTCGCGGCGTCCATCCCGCGAGCGTGACACTCTTGGCTGAAGTTGTAAAGGTCAGGGCGGTGCGAGGCGGAGCCGGGACGAATCCGCACGCTGGAGAGCGATTTTCCCCGGTAGGTCCTGTTCTGGCACAATGGTCGGCTGTCTGCCATGCGACTACGGCTGCATGGCGGTCACACACGTAAAGCAAAACCGGGTGCAGGCAACCGGCCGGCACCGCTGAATTGCGGCGTGGCAATTACAGGAGAAGTCGCTTAACCATGGCTGTCAAGATCAAGCTGACCCGGCTTGGTAAGATCCGCAATCCCCAATACCGCATCGCCGTCGCCGACGCGCGCACCCGCCGCGACGGTCGCTCGATCGAGGTCATCGGCCGGTACCACCCGAAGGAAGATCCGAGCCTCATCGAGATCAACTCCGAGCGCGCTCAGTACTGGCTGAGCGTCGGCGCTCAGCCCACCGAGCCCGTCCTGCAGCTGCTGAAGATCACCGGCGACTGGCAGAAGTTCAAGGGTCTGCCGGGTGCCGAGGGCACGCTGAAGGTCAAGGAGCCCAAGCCGTCCAAGCTGGATCTATTCAACGCGGCGCTCGCCGCGGCCGAGGGCGGTCCGTCGGGCGAGGCCACGCAGCCCAAGAAGAAGAAGGCGCCGGCGAAGAAGGCCGCCGATAAGGGCGAGGAGAAGGCTGAGGAGTCGGCCGCCGAGACCGAGCCGGCCGCTGAGGCCGCCGAGGCCGCGCCCGCTGAGGCCGCACCCGAGTCGTCCGAGAGCTGACCGCTGTGAGTTCTGTCGTCGTCGATGCAGTCGAGCACCTGGTTCGCGGGATCGTGGACAATCCCGACGATGTTCGTGTCGATATGGTGACGAGCCGCCGCGGGCGCACTGTCGAGGTGCACGTCCATCCCGACGATCTCGGCAAGGTCATCGGCCGCGGCGGACGCACCGCGACCGCCCTGCGCACCTTGGTGGCCGGCATCGGAGGCCGGGGAATCCGCGTCGACGTGGTGGACACCGACCAGTAGAGCGGTCGATATGGACCTGGTTGTCGGGCGGGTCGTCAAGGCGCACGGCATCACCGGCGAGGTCGTCGTCGATGTCCGAACCGACGACCCCGACACCCGATTCGCGCCTGGCGCCAGCCTCCGTGGCCGCGCCAGGGGTGGAACCGAACGCCGCTTCGTCGTCGAGTCCGCCCGCCCGCACGGCGGGCGACTGCTGGTCCGGCTCGACGGGGTCGCCGATCGCGACGGCGCGGACGCGTTACGCGGCACCCTGTTCGTCGTCGATACGTCCGAGCTGCCGCCCATCGATGACCCGGACGAGTTCTACGACCATCAGCTCGAAGGGCTGCAGGTGCGCACGACGGACGGGGCGGCGGTCGGCACCGTCGCCGAGGTGCTGCACACCGCGGCGGGGGAGCTGCTGTCGGTGCGCACCGGTGAACGTGAAGTCCTCGTGCCCTTCGTCGAAGCCATCGTGACGTCGGTGTCGCTGGCCGATCAGGTCATCGAGATCGATCCACCCGACGGCCTGCTGGAACTGGAATGACGAGCGCATATGCGTATTGATGTGGTGACCGTCTTTCCGGACTATCTCGACCCGCTGCGGCAGGCCTTGCCGGGCAAGGCGATTGCTGCGGGCATCTTCACGCTCGCCGTGCATGATCTGCGGCGCTGGACCCACGATGTGCACCGGTCAGTTGACGACGCGCCGTACGGCGGCGGCCCGGGCATGGTGATGAAGGCCCCGGTCTGGGGTGAGGCTCTCGACGAAATATGCTCTGAGGAAACGCTTCTCGTGGTACCGACGCCCGCGGGCAGACTGTTCACCCAGGCTGACGCTCAACGGTGGAGCACCGAGAAACACCTGGTGTTCGCCTGTGGCAGATACGAAGGGATCGATCAGCGCGTTGCCGACGACGCGGCCCGAAGGATGCGCGTCGAAGAGGTGTCGATCGGCGACTACGTGCTGCCCGGTGGGGAGTCCGCAACGCTGGTCATGATCGAAGCGGTCGTGCGGCTGTTGCCTGACGTACTCGGCAATCCCGCGTCACACCAAGATGATTCGCATTCCGATGGGCTGCTGGAAGGTCCGAGCTACACCCGGCCGCCGAGCTGGCGCGGGCTCGACGTGCCCGAGGTTCTGCTGTCCGGCGATCACGCCAAGATCGCGGCGTGGCGACGCGAGCAGAGTCTTCAGCGCACTCGCGAGCGACGGCCCGACCTGTTGGACTGAACGCGCTCAGGTGACGTACTCGACGCTGCCGTTGAGGTCCATGATGCCGAGTTCCACCTCAAGCAGTGGCTGACGCTGCTGCACTTGGGTGCGGAATTCCCGCAGCGCGGTCGACAGTACCTCGGTTTCGTACGCCCTGTCCGTCTTGATCCGGTCGCCATAGGCGACCGCGGCGGCGCCGCAGTCGCGGTGAGTCATGCCGACGATCCGGTTCAACCAGTGCAGTTCCACCGAGATGGCGAGGTTTTCCCAGAACGTCTCCTGCCACGCCGCGAAGGCCGGTGCCACCACGCCCACGGGTCCGCCGGCGATCGCGAACTCGCTGTAGTTGTTCTGCCAGCCGCGGCTCGTCATGTAGTTCCAGGTATCGGTCGTGAACCGAGGGTCGATGCACTTCATCAACATCGCCTCGTAACCCACGTCGGGGGCGGCCTCGGCCAGCGGGCCGGTCCCCGTGGCTATTGCAGTGGACACCGCTGCGGCCCCGATGCCTAGCCCGGCCAGTAGTGCACGACGTGTGAGATGGCCCCCCGAGCCGTCGATCTCTGCCATCGCGTCACCTTTCGCCAGCGTTAATTATCGTCCGGCACGAATATTCCATCTGCGCGACGGCCGGTGTCACTTTTGCCCGACGTCGGCGTGGCGAGCTAGATGCGGCCGCCCGGGAACATGGTCTTTACCACCTGCGTGATCGTGTTGCGGGCGGTGACGTCGTCGGTCGGCTGCATGGATCCGATCGCCATGACGTATCGGCGATCCGGCCCGATCACCCCGGTCGACAGGTGGACCCAGTCGCCGGGACCCCAGCAGCAGAACCAGCCTTGTTTGACGGCGACGGGCTCGTTGTAGAAGCCCTCGGGGATGCCGAAGCGCTGCGGGTACACGCCGCCGGGGACTGTGCCGTCCGGCGCGGTCGGGGTGGAGGCTGCGAGATTGGAGAGGATGATGCTGGCCTGCTCCGGTGGCAATCCGCCGGCGCCGGAGAGCAGCTTGTCGTAGTACCGAACAAGGTCTTCCGTCGTGCTCAGGGTCGTGTACCAGCGCCCGTCGTACGGCGTCGTCGTCGACTTGAGCCCGTACCTCGCGGTGACCCGCGAAATGATCTCGCTGCCTCCGCTGCGATTCCAGAAAACCTCGGCGGCGCTGTCGTCGGAAGCCCGCAGCATGAAGTCGAGCGCCTTGCGGTCGTCCGGGGATAGCTCCATTTCACCGCGTGACTCCTGGAGCAGCAGGTCATCGGCGATGAACAGCTTCGACACCGAGGCGATGGGCATCGGCTTGGAGTCGCCGCTGGAGATGATCTGGCCGGTGTTGCGGTCCAACACGGTGAGCGTGATATCGGCTCCGGCCTCGGTGGCCTCGGCGACAGCCTGCTCGGCGCGTGCGTCGAGACCCGTGAAGGCGGCCGCCGGCTCGTCGGGCGGTGCTTCCGGCAGGGGCGCCATCCGGCCCTGCGGCACGACGACGGTCAGCTGCGGGCCGGCAGACTCCGGAGCCACGCCATAGACCCGCGCCTCGCAACCGTTGACCAATGGGGCTGCGACGATAACGATCGCAGTCGCCGTGACCAGCTTCAATGGCCGGCGTTGCATTGGCCTCCCTTGCCTCTCCACATCCCGAATCTCAGCCATTATCAGCGTAACGGCAGCCCTGTGCCCCCGCTTGCTTAGGTAGGCTTCGTGTTCTGGCGGTGTTCGGGCGCGGTTTAGGCGCGAATATCGCACCGTCCCAGGTCACCTGATTTCACTGGATCGGGGCTCATCTGGCACAATTGAGCAGTTGTCTGCGTGCGGCGAGCATCCGCCCACCGCGAGATACACCCCGATACACCCGATAGACCGGCTCAGCGCCGCGAGTACGAAGCGCGACAGCACGCCCGCAGCCGGCCAACAGCAAGGAAGAGTCTCACCGATGAACACGCTGGACTTCGTCGATCAGACGTCGCTACGCGACGACATCCCGGACTTCAGCCCCGGCGACACCGTGAATGTGCACGTCAAGGTCATCGAGGGCTCCAAGGAACGTATCCAGGTCTTCAAGGGCGTCGTGCTGCGCCGCCAGGGCGGTGGCATCCGCGAGACGTTCACCGTGCGCAAGGAAAGCTACGGCGTCGGCGTCGAGCGGACGTTCCCCGTGCATTCGCCCAACATCGACCACATCGACGTCGTCACCCGCGGTGACGTGCGCCGCGCGAAGCTCTACTACCTGCGCGAGCTGCGTGGCAAGAAGGCGAAGATCAAGGAGAAGCGCTGACCGTGTCCGGCCGCCGACGCGCAGGGTTCTGACGCGTGGCAGCCGATGACCGGGGCGACGAGCATCGCGCTGGCTACCCTGATGCGGTGACTGAATCCACCGACCCGGATGGGCCGTCCGAGGGTTCGACCGACGTTCCCGATACGACGGACGACGCCGAAGAGCCGAAGAAGAAGCACGGCGCCCTACGCGAGTTCGGGATTCTCATCACGATCGCACTGGTGCTGTACTACGTCATGTTGACGTTCGTCGCGCGCCCATATCTCATTCCGTCGGAGTCGATGGAGCCCACCCTGCACGGCTGCCCGGGCTGCACCGGTGACCGGATCATGGTGGACAAGCTGACGTATCGGTTCTCCGAGCCGCAGCCCGGCGACGTCGTCGTCTTCAAGGGCCCGCCGAACTGGAACATCGGCTACAAGTCGATCCGATCCGACAACACCTTGGTGCGCTGGCTGCAGAACGGGTTGTCCTTCATCGGCTTCGTCCCGCCGGACGAGAACGACCTGGTCAAGCGCGTCATTGCGGTGGGCGGCCAGACGGTCGAATGTCGTGTGAACACCGGCCTGACCGTCGACGGCAAGCGCCTCGATGAGCCGTATCTGAACTACGACACGATGAATGTCGAGCCCTCGAATCCGTACGCCGCGTGCCTCGGCAATGAGTTCGGGCCGGTGAAGGTACCGGAGGGCAAGCTGTGGGTGATGGGCGACAACCGCACCCATTCCGCCGATTCGCGAGCGCACTGCACCAGTACACCCACCGATGCTCAACGCGGGCTGCTGTGCACGGGTGACCCGCAGGCCGGCACGGTGCCGATAGAGAATGTGATTGGAAAAGCACGGTTCATCGCCTGGCCCCCGTCGCGATGGGGTGGTGTGGGCTCGGTGAACCCGCAGACCCAGTAGGAGTTGCATTTGCCGGCGACATGGCCTCCGCGAACGGTGATCCGGAAATCCTCTGGACTGCGCACGCTGGAGTCCGCGCTGTACCGCAGTGGGCTGGGACCGGTGGCGGGCGTGGACGAGGTCGGCCGCGGCGCCTGTGCGGGCCCCCTGGTGGTGGCGGCCTGTGTGTTGGGGCCCAACCGGCTCGAAAGCCTTGCGGCGCTTGACGACTCCAAGAAGCTCAACGAGCGGGAGCGCGAGCGGCTGTTTCCGCTCATTCGCCGGTATGCGCTCGCCTACCACGTGGTCTTCATTCCTTCGGCCGAGGTTGATCGCCGGGGCGTCCACGTGGCCAATATCGAGGGCATGAGACGTGCCGTGGCGGGGCTGTCCGTACGGCCCGGGTACGTGTTGTCGGACGGCTTCCGGGTGCCCGGTCTGCCGATGCCGTCGCTGCCCGTGGTCGGCGGTGACGCGGCCGCGGCCTGCATTGCGGCGGCCAGCGTCCTGGCGAAGGTGAGCCGTGACAGGCTCATGGTCAAGATGGAGGCCGAACATCCTGGATACGGCTTCGCCGAGCACAAGGGTTACAGCACGCCCGCCCACAGCGCCGCTCTCGCGGAGCTGGGTCCGTGCAGCGAGCACCGGTACTCGTTCATCAATGTCCGGCGGTTGGTGGCAGTGGACGGTCAGGTGAGCAGCCAGATGGACACCTTCGTGGTACCCGACGTCGACCTCGAGGGCGAACCCGAGCAGCAGAGCCGATTCGGGTAGGGGAGGATTGGAGTGGCGATGGGTGCTTGGGTGACGTGGAACCTCACGGGGCGCGGGGCCGGAGAGCGAGATGGACATGAAGGGCGACTGAGCAGATGAGTGCCGAGGATCTCGAGAAGTATGAAACCGAGATGGAGCTCTCGCTCTACCGCGAATACAAGGACATCGTCGGGCAGTTCAGCTATGTCGTGGAGACCGAGCGCAGGTTCTACCTCGCCAACAGCGTCGAGCTGGTGCCGCGCAACTCCGACGGCGAGGTCTATTTCGAGCTGAGGCTGGGCGACGCCTGGGTGTGGGACATGTACCGGCCCGCGCGTTTCGTCAAGCAGGTTCGTGTCATCACTTTCAAAGACGTCAATATCGAAGAGGTCGAGAAGCCCGAGCTTCGCCTGCCGGAGTAACGCCCGACCCGGCACGAAATGGGTTGGCGAACACCAACTTTCGCTGGGAT
Source organism: Mycolicibacterium moriokaense (assembly GCF_010726085.1). Classification (NCBI taxonomy): domain Bacteria; kingdom Bacillati; phylum Actinomycetota; class Actinomycetes; order Mycobacteriales; family Mycobacteriaceae; genus Mycobacterium; species Mycolicibacterium moriokaense. The sequence goes on along the minus strand of NZ_AP022560.1, from coordinate 4,321,791 downwards.
TTGTTGCCACGCATCATGGTTTCGGCAATGTGGAGACCGTGCGTTGCGCGTTCCAAGCACGGAAGCCGTCGAACGCGTTGGACGGACTTCTTGAACTGACAGTCTCTATTCTCGCCAATATTGCAAAGTTGGCGAGCCCACCGTGACGCCTGGGACTTCCGCATTTCACTCACCGACCCGAATCCGTGCACGGTGGGCTTCCTGCCGCCGTCGCAGTGGCGCAGTCCCGCGGATACGACCACGGTGGACACGCCGGACGGCCTGTACTGCAAGCTCCCGCAGGACTCACCGATCTTGCTGCGTGGTGCCCGCAACGCTCCCTGCATGGGAGTACCGGGTAAGCGGGCACCGACGGTGGAGGAGTGCTACAGCGATCAGCCCTACAAGCCGCTCGCGATGCGCCAGCACACGGTGGGTCCGTACCCGATCGATCCGAACCTGATCGCCCAAGGTGTTCCGCTCGACGATCGGGTCACCCTCCCAGAGAACATCTACGCGCCGATCCAGGGCACGCCACCACCGCCGGGGATACCGCCGATACCGGGCTTACCGCCGCCGTTGAAGCTCACCCGTGTGGGCTGAACGCGTGCTGAGGAATCGTCAACGGCAGATCGACCGAACTCAGTAAACCCGGTTGTGCGGCAACGACATACGGCACGGCGTTCACGACACGCATCGCGGTGGCCACCATCGCGCCCGCGCCCGAGGTCATGCCTTCAATGCCCGCCTTCTTGCGATCACGAAGCGTCACATCGTACGTGCAGTCGATGTCCGGTGTGCCGGTGATGACCACGCGATAGCCGAGGGCATTCGGCAGCGTCGGCCAGTCAGGTGCGACGTCGGGCGCCAGTCGGGTGACGTGCTCGATCACGATGGCCTCTTCGCCGTCGACGACGCCGATCGCCTGCATGCGCAGTGCGCCGCAGGTGCCGGCCTCCACCGTGCCCATCGCCACCTCCAGCGTCCGGTTCGTCACCGCCCGTTCGAACTTCTCGCGCACCTCGGTCACCTCGACGCCCAGGGCATCGGCGACCATACGAATCTGGCCCTGCCACTCCCCGGCGATCGCGCCGGGGAAGGCGATCCACGGCTGGTAGTCGAGTGGACGACCGAATCCCATTGCGTCACTCATGATGTCGGGCACGCCGTAGTCGTCGTAAAGACCGATCTCATAGGCGTGGATCTTCTCGATCCGCGACGACTGGGTGGCGAGCACGAGGGGCAGATAGTCGGCGGCGAAGCCGGGTTCGATACCCGACGCGTACAGCGACACCTGCCCTTCCTTGGCCGCGGCGACGAGTTGATCACGCCATTCGGCGGGTTCGTAGGCGTGCGGGTTGACCAGCCGGGTGGTGCTCGTGGTCACGACGTTGATCCCGGCGGAGAGCAGTTTCACGTAGTCGGGGATCGCCAACGCGTCCCGTTCCGGGCCGCTGGCCGCATAGATGACGCAGTCCGGCTTGAGGGCGATGAGTGCGTCCGCATCGGCGTTGGTGGACAGTCCGATCGGCTCGCCGTTGGCGAGTTCACCGGCATCTTTACCGTTCTTGTCGGGCGAGTGCACCCATACTCCGACGAGTTCGAGATTCGGCCGCTCCTGGATGGCGCGGATCGCGATCGAGCCGATGCCGCCGGTGGACCAGACCACGACGCGGTGCTTGCCCTCTGTCATGTTTCCTCCTCGTGGAGCCCCCGAGCCGGATTTAGAATAGCAGTCACTATTACAGCGGACCAGAACAAATTTTAGGTTATAGTCGGTCGGCGTGACCACCCCGTGCTGGATCCAGCGCTGATGTTCATCCTGCGGTTCGACATGCGGGCGCCTGCTCTCGGCGCGCCAGCCGCCGCGCACTCCGACGATTCGTTTCCCGACGGATCCACCGATGCGTTCGCCGATCTGATGACAAACCTGAGGAGCAGTCGATGACCGGTACCAGTACCACCGAGTTGTACTACGACCCATTCGATTTCGACATCGACGACAATCCGTATCCGATCTGGCGCAGGATGAGGGACGAAGCCCCGCTTTACCACAACGAGAAGTACAACTTCTACGCGCTGAGCCGCTACTACGACGTCGCGCGCGAACTTCACAACTGGGATACGTACCGCTCGGGCAGGGGCACCACGATGGACATCATCATGAGTGGTGTCGAGGTGCCGCCGGGAGTGATCCTGTTCGAAGACCCACCGCTTCACGACATTCATCGGCGGGTGCTGTCGAAGGTGTTCACGCCCCGCCGGATGGAGGCCATCGAACCGCTGGTGCGGCAGTACTGCATCCGTGCACTCGATGCCCTGAAAGGGGTGTCGACCTTCGATCTGATCACCGACTTCGGGGCACTGATCCCGATGCGGACCATCGGATACCTGCTCGGGATTCCGGAAGAGGGTCAACAGCAGATCCGGGACAACACCGACGCCTCGATCGGTTTGAAAGAGGGCAGCTTCCGATCGGTGTCGGCAGCCACATTCGAGAATGCCTATCAACTGTTCGCCGAGTACATCGAGTGGCGAGCCGAACATCCGGCCGACGACCTGATGACACAACTGCTCAACGCGGAGGTCGAAGAAGACGGTGAACTGCGGCCGCTGACCCGTATCGAGGTGCTGACCTATACCAGCATGATCGCCGGTGCAGGTAACGAAACCACGACGCGGCTGATCGGCTTCATCGGCCAACTCCTCGCCGAACACCCCGACCAGCGGCGCGAACTCGTCGAGGACTTCTCGTTGATCCCCGGAGCGATCGAAGAGGTGCTGCGCTACGAGTCGCCGTCGCCGGTGCAGGCGCGCTATGTGGCCCGCGACACCGAAGTTCATGGCCAGACTATCGCCGAAGGCTCAGTCATGCTGCTGCTCAACGGCTCAGCCAACCGCGACGAACGGCACTATCCCAACGGTGAGAGCTTCGACATCCACCGGACCGGGTCCCATCTGTCGTTCGGTCAGGGGCTGCACTTCTGCATGGGGTCGTCGCTGGCCCGAATGCAAGCGCGGGTGGCGCTCGAGGAGATGCTGAAACGATGGCCCGAATGGGATGTCGACTTTGACAATGCCGCAATGGCACACACCTCCAGTGTTCGTGGCTGGGGCCGACTGCCTGTGATCACGGGATAGCTCATGCACAGCATCAACTTGTCGTACGAAAGCGCAACTGAGTCAATCAAGATCGGGGCCTGACGATGGACGAATCGCGGAGCGTCGTCATCACCGGCGCATCGCGCGGTCTCGGGCTCGCCTCTGCCGCGCTCCTCTACCGCCAGGGATGGACGGTGGTTGCGGCGATGCGGTCGGTGGACTCGGGCATGGACAAGCTGCGCGCGACGACCGGCGCGCGCGACGACGATGACCGCCTCATCGGTGTCCGACTCGACCTGACCGACCCCGACTCCGTTGAACAGGCCGCGTCGGCGATCACCGCCGCCGTCGGCGCACCCGATGGGTTGGTGCACAACGCCGGAATATCGGCCGCGGGCATGGTCGAAGAGACGCCGCTCGACCTGTGGCAGCGGATGTTCGCTACCAACATCTTCGGGCCGGTGGCGTTGACACGCGCGCTGCTGCCGTCGATGCGAGCGGCAGGCCGCGGCCGAATTGTGCTGGTGTCCAGTGAAAGCGGAGTCCGCGGTATGCCCGCCACCGCGCCGTACTCAGCGGTGAAGGGCGCACTCGAACGTTGGGGCGAATCGATGGCCGCTGAGGTGTCGCCGTTCGGCATCGGGGTGACGATCCTGGTAGCGGGTACCTACGACACCGAGATCATCACCGACGAGGGCACCACCGACTCCCGTGACCTCACGGGTCCGTACGCACGGCATCACTCGACGATGGACAAGCGCGGCCGTTACGCGATGAAGGTGGCCGCCCGGCCTCCGGAGAAGTTCGCCATCGGCCTGGCCAAGGCCCTGGACGGCCGCAAGCCCTTTGTTCGTCGCCCCGTAGGACCCGACGCGCGCATGCTGTTGTTGGCGAACAAATTCATGCCGTCGGTGGCTATGCACCACATGATTCGTCTGATGATGGGGATCCCGCGATTCGGCGCGCTGCGGGACAACCGGACATCAGACTGACAGCCGCTCACGACTCGCGATTGCTGATGCCCCGCAAGGTGGTGTCACGTGCCAGGAGCAACGCATTGCGCGTGCCGATCCGCTGCAGGATGTTCTCCGGTATCCACTGTTCACCGATGATGCACCGGGCCAACATGTCGGCGGCGGGACTGTCCTTACGTATTTCGCCGGCTCGAATACCTTCGGAGAGCAGCGCTTTCATCTGCCGAATCCGTGTCGTGAACGACCACGCGGGATTGGCGGTGTCCGGGGGAGTGTGGCGTAGCCAGGCCAGCTGGATACGGAACTCGTCGGGGAACTGATCGAGTGCGTTGATGTTCAACCAGCTCAACGCGTCGAGCTTCTCGATCGTGGTGGCGTCCGAGCGCACGATGTCCGTCCATGCACCGCCGACCTTGTGGCCGAACTCCAGCATGATCGACATCAGCAGTTCGTCTTTCGAACCGATGACGCGGTAGACGGTGCCGGTACCCAGCCCCGCGGCCGACGCGATGTCCCGAATCGTCGTCATCTCGTAGCCGCGCCGGCCGAATTCGGAGCGGGCCACGGCGCGTACGTGCGCCGCCTTCAGGTCGCTGTCGTCCTCGGTGTCCACCCAGCTCTTGATCACTTCTTCAGCGGCCGCGAACGCGTTCGACTTGTCGAGGTCCTCATCGGAGGGCACATCCACCGCGAGACCTTCGAGGGCGATGTGGCTCTTGAGCGTGGCCAGCTCATCCGTCGACGCCTTGTGCCGGATCACGTCAAGGCCGACATGCAACATGCTCTGGCATATCCGGTCGGCCAGGGTGGGAAGGTCAAGATCGCCTCGGATGTAACCGCTCCAGCGCCCGGCCCGAAGCGCCTGCAACATCGCGGTCTGGATAGCCGTCGGCGGGCGCTGCGTCAGTTCCATCAGCTCGGGGTCTGAGCTCGGGCCTTCATAGAACGACATCTGCAGGGCGGCCCCGTGCTCGACCGCGCAGCGCGCGATCGCACAGCCGAGCTCGGTGATCTGCTCGGCGACCGGACGGGGGTCCGCCTCGTCGAGGCGCTTCAACGCCTCCTCGCCAACGCGGTCCAGGTCGGCGTGATAGCGCCTGATCAACTCGACCAGGATCGCTTCCTTGGAGTCGAAGTGGTGGTAGAGGCTGCCCGCGAGGATGCCCGCAGCATCAGCGATCTGTTGTAGTGACGTGCGAAGACCGGTGGTCGCGATTACCGAGTTCGCCGTCTTGAGGATCTGGGTTCGCCGCGTGGCATCGACGCCCGGTTCACCGCTGACGGCTGTGAGCTTCGGGGCGGGCTTGCCCCTCTTGACCGCGGAGCGACCGCTTCTCGGACTCCGCCCCACTGCGTCGGCATTGGCCATCGCTACCTGCGTACCTTTCCTGGGGTGGTCGGCCTCGACAACTGCAAGCGGATCCTACCGACCCCCGCCGGAACTGCGGGGATGCTGTAAGGGCCACTCATGACAGGGCATCCGTGCGTGAGGCGACCAACGGGCGGTCATACGACGGATCCGTCGTATCGTGCGTGGCGGCCTTCATCGAGCCTGCCATCATCGCGATCACCTCGTCGGTGATGAACGACGTCGACTCCGCATTCCACTCGACGACGCAGACCCGGTCGACGATCGCCCATCGGCCGTCGCGACGTTCCAGCCGATCCACATACCGGCCGCCCGAGAGCGTCATGTGGTTGGCGGGCTCACGGTCGGTCCCGACGAAGAGGTAGTAGGTCTCCGCGTGTGCTTCGTCGCCGTCCAGATCGGCGGTGTGGTTCAGCAGATAATGCTGGTATCGGGTCTGGGTCGAGTGATATGCGAAGGCCCAGTCGATGAAGTCGTCGACCTTGCCTACGAATCCGACGTGATCGTCGACGGCGTCGTCGTGATAGGCCGACCGGAGGAGGGCACGGTCACGCCGATCCATGCCACGCGCGTAGCGCATCATGCACTCGCGGATCTGCTCGCGATCCTCCAGCCGGGCAACACTTTCGGCCAGTTCGTTGTCGCCCATCACTTCCCTTCCCATCCGTTGATGCCGATGACCTCGTCGATCGCCCGGCGGGGTGCCGCGCTGAACCGGAAGCCGGTGCGCAGCCGCCCGACGGGGAGCAGGCAACCCTGGGTGAACGATTCGGGTATGCCGAGTAGGTCCCGCACCTCCGCTTCGTGGTGCAGGTGCAGGGTGGTGATGCACGTTCCGTATCCGCGGGTGTGCAGCGCCAGCGCGAAGTTCCACACCGCGGGGAAGATCGACCCGTAAAGAGTTGCCAGGTAGAAGGATTCGTCACCCGGTGTCCTGGGCATCGTGGCTTCATAGCAGGGAATCACCAGCGCGGGGATGTCCGCCAGGTGCTCGACGAGCCATTCCGTGGACGACATCAGCTTGGCTTCCGGGGTGCCCGCGGGCATCAGGCCGGAGATCATCTGGCCGCCCACCTTCGCCAAATAGGCCGCGCGGTAGAGGTCGGAGATCTTGTCGCGTAACGCCTTGTCGGTGACGATCACCCAGCGCCACGCCTGCTGGTTGGAGCCGTTGGCGGCGTGTAGAGCGATACGCAGGCAGTCGCGGATATCGTCCAGCTCGATCGGCGCATCCAGGTCGAGTGACCTACGAGCGGACCTCGTAGTGGTGAGAAGTTCCTCGATATCCACGGCGGCTCCTACATTTTCGCCGGCTCGGGAAAGACGCTGGCTGCCTGGACCTCGTCGACCACCTGATCGGCGACGCCGGCGTCCGCGCCTTCGCCGTGCATGGTGCCCCCGAGGTCGTTCACCACCACCGACGCGCCGCGTCGCGCCACGTCCAGGGCGTACAGCCTGCCCAACCCGCGGCCGGCCCCGGTCACGATCGCGACCTGCCCTTCGAAGTCGATCACCGTGCACTCCTTGCTGATTCGGCGCGGAGTTGTACGTGTCAATCGGCACGTCCACTTCAAGCCTGCATTGATTGACTCCAGTACGACCGGACTTTACGGTGGAACAGATGTTTGGTCAACGGGCGCAGTGGTCGGAGGTGAACGTGGCGAACCACGCCGGTGGCGACCACCTGCAGGCACTCGGCATGTTGGCGTCCGCGCTCGCAGGCCGACCCGTCGCGGTGGCGCCTCTCGAGGCCGGCGAGCCGTCGTGGACCGACGGACAGACCATATTCGTCGATCCCGCCGCATCCGTGCGCGAGAATCTGGAGTCCGTCGCGGTTCATGCGTCCCTGATCGCCGCGGACAGCCTTGGCCAAGACATCGTCGGCGCTTTGGTTCGGCATCCCCGGGTGGCGAAGCGTTATCTCACCATCGAAGGGCATCGTGCCCTCGCCGCCAACGCCGATGTATTGCCGGGCGTGCTGTGTTCGATCGCCGATCCCGAAACAGCAAGGCGCAGCACCACACCCGAGTCGTCGCTCGCCATCGCGTCGGGGCAAGATCCGCTCGACGATCCGCCTCCCACGTTTGGTGTCATCCGCGCCAAGAAAGTGCTCGCCGCGGGCACTCGTGCGGCCGAGCAGGTGAACCACGACACCGTGGCACACGTCCCGCGACGCGACAGCAAGGAAGCCCTCGAGGAACTCGACGACGGTGAGGTCGACGACAGCGACGACCCCGATCTGTTCACCAACCCCGTCGGCGGGAGCGGATTCATCGGCAAGTGGCTGAAGAAGTTGTTGTCGTCTGCGCGGAAGTCTGGAAACAGCGGTGGAGGGCCGCCTGGCGCTGACTCGCCGACCCATCGCACCAATTCGCCCAACCGGGGCGCGTTCGCGGTGTCGTCGACGGCCAGGACGACAGCCGAGGACGTCGCCGATATCGAGGCGCACGGTTTCATGTACCCGGAGTGGGACGTCGATCGGAAGAGCTACCGGCCGGACTGGTGCACCGTGCGCGAGATCGAGCCTCGGATCAAGTCGTCGGCGCCCCAGGCGATTGAAGGCGCCATCGGGGTGCGACGTCCCCTTGCCCGCCTCGGCATGGGCCTGCATCGTCGGCATCGACAGTCCCAGGGCGATGACATCGACATCGACGCCTCGGTCGAGGCGCGGGTCGAGGTGCGGGCCGGATCCGTGCCCGATGAGGCGGTGTATCTCGACAGCCTGCGCCGACGCCGTGACCTGTCAGTGCTTCTGCTGCTGGATGTTTCGGGCTCGACGGCGGAACCGGGCACTGTGGGACGAACGGTTCATCAACAACAACTGTCTGTCATCGCCGATCTCACTGTCGCGCTGCACGATCTGGGTGACCGCGTCGCGCTCTACGCGTATTGCTCGCAGGGGCGGGCCGCGGTGAACATCATGCCCGTCAAGAGATTCGACGACCATCTCGACGCCCGGGTGATCCGACGGCTGAACAGTCTCGAGCCGGGGGCGTACTCGCGTCTCGGGGCGGCGATACGCCACGGTTCGGCCGTGCTGGAGTCGCGCGGTGGCACCTCGCGACGCCTGCTGGTCGTCGTGTCTGACGGCCTGGCGTACGACCACGGCTACGAGCGCGCCTACGGTGCCGCCGATGCGCGGCGCGCGCTGACCGAAGCTCGCCGGCGGGGGACGGGATGCGTGTGCCTGACGGTGGGGGCGGGCACGGATATCGGAGCGCTGAAAAAGGTGTTCGGAAGCACCGCGCACGCGACCATCGCCCGGCCCGAACAGCTGACGGGCATCATCGGGCCGCTCTTTCGGTCGGCTGTGCGGTCAGCGGAATTACGACGCCGGGTGTCGTGATTTCCCTTGTGCGCCAACGCTGGACGACCCGTTTATCCGCCCTCGAGGGCGGTATCGGCGTCGCATGCGGACTCAGTCAACAACCTTGAAACAAACATCTGTTCCGTCTAGGCTTTGTACGCAACGCAACGACGCGGGGTGACGAAAGGGGCGCAATGAGCACCGAGCCGGGGCTCGCGCATCAGAATGGCGCCATGCCGAAGGCCGACCCTTCGCGTCCGTACTACCGGGCGGTGGGTAACGAGGAGGCCGTCTTCAAGGCGGCCTATCGCCAGGGGTTGTCGATAGTGCTGAAGGGCCCGACGGGTTGCGGCAAGACCCGCTTCGTCGAGGCGATGGCGCATGACCTCGGTCGTCCGCTGATCACCGTGGCCTGCCACGACGACCTCACCACCGCCGATCTGGTCGGCCGGTATCTACTCCGGGGTGATGAAACGGTCTGGGTGGACGGTCCGCTGACCCACGCGGTGCGGGAGGGGGCGATCTGCTATCTCGACGAGGTCGTCGAAGCCCGCCAGGACACCACGGTCGTGCTGCACCCGCTCGCCGATTACCGTCGGCAACTGCCGATCGAACGGCTCGGGATCACGCTTGACGCGGCGCCGGGATTCGGTCTGGTCGTGTCGTACAACCCCGGCTACCAGAGCGTGCTGAAGGACCTCAAGGACTCCACCCGGCAACGGATGGTCGCCATCGAGTTCGATTTCCCCGAGCCCGAGGTCGAAGAGGGGATCGTCGCCCACGAATCGGGCGTGGATCAGGCGACGGCGGCCGAACTGGTGAAATTCGGGCAGGCCATTCGCCGGCTCGAGACGGGCGGATTGCGCGAGGTGGCCTCGACTCGGGTGCTCATCGCGGCGGGCCGGCTCATCGCCGAGGGTCTGACCATGCGTGATGCGGCCAGGGCCGCGATCGCGGGTCCGCTGACCGACGACGTGTCGGTCAGCCGTGGCCTCAACGAGATGATCGACGTCTACCTGGGGGCGGGCGCCGTTGATTGACGCTGCCAGACCCCGCCGCTAGGGTCTGAACAAATATTAGGTCGACCCCCAGGGAGGTCAGATGTCCTACGAAAGCACCGCGGAGCCCATCAAGGTCGGCTACTTGATGGACTTCACGTTGCCCCCTGGTTTTCCCGAGGAACTGCAGGCCTCTTTCACCCAGTGCTTCGACCTGATCTTCGAAGAAGCCGTCGAGCAGGGTTTGATGGATCGCCCTGTGCAGATGATCTACCGCGAGGTCGAAGGACTGCCGAAGGGTTCGGTGAAGGCGGTGATCGACGCCTACGGCGAACTGGTCGACGAGGGCTGCCTCGTGGTGTTCGGTCCCAACATCACCGACAACTGCGTGCCGGTGCGCGAAGCGATCGAAGAACGCTTCAAGGTGCCTGCGATCAGCGTCACCGGTACCGACGACTGGCTGGGCGAGTGGACGTTCGCGTTCCCGCAGGGGTCGATGACCGACGAACCGATCTTCATCGCCGACCTCGTCGCCAAACGCGGTCTCAATGAAATCGGCGTCCTGGTGGAGCAGAGCCTCATCGGCGAGAGCTATCTGAAGAACCTGCGGAGTGCCTGCCGCCGCAAGGGAATTCGGATTGTGGCCGAAGCGACGATCGCGCAGACCGCGCAGGACATCAACGAAGCGGTGCGCACACTGCACGACGCGAAGGCCGAGGCGATCGTGCACCTCGGCTTCGGCTTCGGCATCGTGTTCGTCAACCCGGCCCTCGAGGCCGTCGACTGGGACCCGCCTCGGTTCACCACCACCGCGTTCCAGAACGCGTGGGTGAACCCCATCATGTGGAACGCGTTCATGGGCTGGGTCGGGGTCGATCAGTACGACGAGGCCAACCCCGTCGGACAGGAGTTCTTGGACCGGTACGCGGCGAAGTACGACGGCAGCCGTCCGGAGTTCTGTGTGACGGTGGTGAACCGCGACGTCGCCGCGACACTTGTCCGTGCCTTTACCGATGCTCACCCGCTGAGCCCGCGCGGTGTGAAAGAGGCGCTCGAGCGCGTGAAGATGATGCCTGCCGCATCGGGCGCGCCGGGAACCCGTGTGTCACTGGGTAAATGGACGCGCCGCGCCTGGATGGGCGCGGGATATCTGGTGGCTCGGACACTCGATGCCGACGGCGTCAACTCACATCTGGTCGACCGGTTCGGGGAGGACTGACATGACCACGGAGTCGAGACCCCTGCCCGCCGAGCAGAAACCGCCCGAGGCGCCGCGCAAGGGCCCGAACTGGGGCCGAGTCATCTCGCTGCTCGTATGGCTGGGCTTCTTCGGCCTGTTTGCCGCGGTCGGACGGACGGCTGTCGACCCGCGCGTGGCCAACCCCAACGTCGAGGGAAGGCCTCGTCCGGTCCAATTCCTGACGGCTTTCGACCACTGGCAGATCATCCCGCAGGTCGGGGCGGTGATCATCGTCGTGGCGTTCACTGTCGGCTTCATCCGTGGCTGGCGCAAGAACCCCGGTAGCCCGGTTCTGCTGATGGTCCTCGTCACCACACTGATCGTGTGGCAGGACCCGATCATGAACTGGTCGCCGTACGCGGTGTACAACCCCGCGCTGCTGCACTGGCCGGAGAACTGGTACCTGATCATGATGTCGCCGACGGTCGAACCGTTCATCGTGTTCGGGTACGTCCTGTTCTACTTCGGCCCGTACTTCCCGGCGATCTGGATCCTGCGCAAGCTGCAGGCCAAGCACGGGCCGGAAGCATTCGTCAGCCGACACCCGCTGATCAGCCTCGGTGGGCTGGTGCTGGTGATCGGCTTCATCTTCGACGCGGTCCTGGAAGTCAGCCTGGTGCGCACCGGGTTGTACATCTACTCGCAGGCTATCCCATTCGGAACGTTGTTCCCGGGCAGCACATTCCAGTTCCCGTTGATCTGGGAGTCGCTGTCGGTGACGTTCGTGATGATCCCGGCGGCCATCCTGGTCTACCGCGATGACACCGGGAAGTCGGTGGCCGAGAAGCTCGCTGCAAAGGCGCGACTGTTTCCGAAAAAGCCGGTCCTCGGCACATTCCTGGTGATGTTCGTGATCATCAACGTGTCGTACTTCGCCTACGGCGGATGGTTCTGGGCGATCAAGGCCAGCGGTCTGGCCACCTCGGTGGCCTGTCCGTGGCCCTTTCCCGAGGCGAAGGTGTACGACCCGCAAGGGTATTACCGGGCCAATGGCGCCGAGGGCCCGTATTCAGTAGGCAAGTGGGCCACCTGGCAGCAGGGGCCGTACCGCAACGTCGACGTCGACCTGGGTTCGATCAGCAACCGCTGCGCGTCCGAAAGTCCGAATGGCAACTGATACACGCAGCATCGTCATCACCGGTGCTTCTAGGGGTCTGGGCTTCGCATCGGCGGCGCGTCTCTACGACGAGGGGTGGCGCGTCGTCGCGGCGATGCGCAACCCGGAACGCGGAATGTCGTTACTCCGTGCGGCAACTGGTGCGGCGGCGAACGATGACCGACTGATCAGGGTCCAACTCGACTTGACCGACAGCGCGTCGATCGCGGCAGCGGCCATGGTGATCGACGAAACGGGCATACCGCGACAGGGCGCGGTGCGTGGCGGTGCGGTTCCGCTGGCCAGCGGCCAGCGTGCGATGGTCGCCGCGGCCAAGGTCCTGCCACCCGCAGCCCTGCAGCGCATGGCTTCATTCGCGATGCGAATCGCGCCGACACAACAGGCACCCGACAGGAGTGAGAGCAATGACTGAAATCACCGCAGTAAAGTTCGAGTCCCGGATGCTCATCGACGGCAAGCTCGTCGACGGGGAAGCGGGCACCTTCACCAACATCAACCCTGCGAACGAGGACGTCCTCGGCGAGGTCGCCGATGCATCGAAGGCCGACATGAACCGCGCAATCGACGCGGCCAGAAGGGCTTTCGACGAGACGGACTGGTCGATCAATCGGGAGCTTCGGAAGCGCTGTCTGTTGCAGCTGCACGAAGCCATCGAAAGCGAGCTCGAGGAATTGCGCGAGGAACTCATCCTCGAGGTGGGCGCTCCGCGTGCGGTGACCCACGGTCCCCATCTCGATGCGCCGTTGGAGGACGGCCTCAAGTATCCCGCCCGGCTGATCGACAGTTTCGAATGGGAAACCGACCTCGGTGACAAGGTCGTCTCGGTGACCGGCGTGAACACCCGGCGGAAGGTGTGGCGCGAACCGGTCGGCGTGGTCGGCGCGATCGTGCCGTGGAACTTCCCGTTCGAGGTCACGATCAACAAGCTCGGCCAGGCGTTGGCGACAGGCAACACCGTCGTCCTCAAACCTGCGCCCAACACCCCGTTCAACGCCACCCGGCTGGGCCGGCTCATCGCCGAGAAGACCGATTTCCCAGCAGGTGTGGTCAGCATTGTGACCGCGTCGGACCACTTCGTGGGTGAGGAACTGACCCTGTCGCCGAAGGTCGACATGATCTCGTTCACCGGCTCGACCGTGGTGGGCCAGCGGATCATGGAGAAGGGCGCGGCGACGATGAAGCGCCTGTTCCTGGAACTCGGCGGCAAGTCGGCGACCATCGTGCTCGAGGACGCGGACTTCAACACCGCGTGCCTGATCGGCATCGGTCCCCTGATGCACGCGGGTCAGGGCTGCGCCGCGCCGACGCGAATGCTGCTGCCGCGGTCGCGCTATGAGGAGGGCGTCGCGATCCTGCGCGGCATCTACGAGAACATCAAGGCGGGCGACCCGCAGGACCCCGGCACCATCTGCGGGCCGGTCATCTCGGCCAAACAGCAGTCACGCATCCTGTCCTACATCCGCAAGGGTGTCGACGAGGGCGCTACGCTGCTGGTCGGCAACACCGAACCGCCCAAGGAGTTCGAGAAGGGATTCTGGCTCAGCCCAACGCTTTTCACCGATGTCGACAACAGGATGACCATCGCCCAGGAGGAGATCTTCGGTCCCGTTCTTGCCGTCATTCCCTACGAGGACGAGGACGACGCGGTGCGGATCGCCAACGACAGCGTGTACGGCCTCGCAGGCAACGTGATGTCGAGTTCCTTGGACCATTCGCTGGCGGTGGCGCGGCGGCTGCGGGCCGGGTTCATCGGTCTCAACGGAACCGCAGGGTACGGAGCGGACACACCCTTCGGCGGATACAAGGCCAGCGGCGTCGGTAGGCAGAACGGCATCGTCGGATTCACCCAGTACACGGAAGTCAAGTCTGTCGCCTACCCGGCCGACCAGGAGTAGCAGCCCAAAGGAGCGCATGTATGTCACAACTCTTCGACGACCTCGAGGACTTCGGGACCTTCGACGACGCCATCTCCGGCGACGTTCGGGACCCGTACACGGAGCTGGCGCGGATCCGCCGTGAAGAGCCCGTGCAGCGCCTTGAAACGTCGGGCGCGCTGCCACACGAAGAGTCGCTGCCGATGTTCATCGTCTACCGCCACGAAGACGTTCAGCAGATGCTGCGTGACAACGAGACGTTCTCGTCGGCGGCCGTCATCGCGGCGTTCGGGCCCGTGCTGGGTCAGGGCGTGATGCTGGGCATGGATGAGCCGGTGCACGGGCGGCTTCGCGGGCTGGTCTCGAAAGCATTCACGCAGAAGTCGTTGGCACGGTGGGAGGACGAGCTGGTCGGACGAGTGGCCAACGGGCTCATCGACAAGTTCGCGCCCAACGGCAAGGCCGATTTGGTCAAGGAGTTCACCTTCGACTATCCGAGTCAGATCATCGCCGGGCTGCTCGGACTTCCGGAAAAGGACTACCCGCAGTTTCAGCGCTGGTCCATCTCGCTGCTGAGCTGGCTCATGAATCCCGAACGGGGACTTGCCGCCTCGGCGGCACTGTGCGAGTACTTCGCGCCGATCCTCGAAGCGCGCAGGGGCGAGCCGCGCGAGGATCTGATCAGCGCGCTCGCTGCAGCCGAACTCGATGGGGAGAAGCTCGATGACGAAGAGATCTTCTCGTTCCTGCGACTGCTGCTGCCCGCAGGCGTGGAGACCACGTACCGGGCGTTGGGCAGCTTGCTGCTTGCACTGCTGGCGAACCCTGAGCAGCTCGATGCGATCCGTGCCGACCGCTCGCTGATACCGCAGGCCATCGAGGAGGGTGTGCGGTGGGAGCCTCCGCTGCTGACCATCACTCGGACGGCCACCAAGGACACGGTCCTCGGTGGGGTGGAGATCCCCGCCGGCGCGACCGTGATGCCGATGCTGGGATCGGCGACCCACCAGGAAGACCGGTTCCCCGACCCCGACAAGTTCGATATCTTCCGTCCGCAGAAGAGCCACATGGCCTGGGGTCACGGCGTCCACGTCTGCCTCGGCATGCACCTCGCCCGCCTCGAAATGCGAACTGCCATCAACCTTCTGCTCGACCGGCTGCCGAACCTGCGGCTAGACCCCGACGGGGACGATCCGCACGTCAGGGGTCAGGTATTCCGGTCGCCGACGTCGGTGCCCGTCCTGTTCGACCCCCAGTAGGAGTTGCTCGCCACGTGATGACCAACGAGATAGATACCCCAGCGATTTCGGCGTGGCTGGTCACGCTCAGCTTGACTAAACACGCCGAAATCGCAAGACCGGATTCGGCGGGCAGCGAGGAGGCGCAGTGAGCGATATCGAGTTGATCGACTACTTCACCGACATGTCGCTGGTTCCCGACCCCTATCCCTACTACGCGCAGCTTCGCGCGAAGTGTCCTGTGCAGCATGCGACCCCGTACGGCGTCGTCGCGGTGACCGGACACCAGGAAGCGCTCGCGGCATACAAAGACCCTGCGATGTCGTCGTGCGTGGCCGTGGCGGGACCGTTCCCGCCCTTGCCGTTCATCCCGGAGGGTGATGACATCAGCGCGCAGATCGAAGAGCATCGCGCGGCCATTCCCATGGCCGAGCATGTGGTGACGATGGACGCCGAGGAACACCAGAAGACGCGTGGACTGCTCAGCCGGCTGATCACCCCGAAGCGGCTGAGCGAGAACGAAGACTTCATGTGGCGGCTTGTCGACCAGCAGCTCGACAAGATCGTCGACCGCGGTTCGTGCGAGTTCATGGAGGATTTCGCGAAACCGTTGGCGCTGTTGGTGATCGCGGATCTGCTCGGCGTGCCTGCGGAGGACCACCAACAGTTCAAGCAGGCGCTGGGTGCCGAACCGCTCGGCGAGGTCGACGGCAACGAGGGCGAGACCGTCGCGCACAACCCGCTGGCCTGGCTGGACGACAAGTTCACCTCCTACATCACCGATCGGCGACGCGAGCCGCGAAAGGATGTGCTCACCGACCTGGCCGCCGCCACTTACCCGGACGGATCGGTGCCCGAGGTCGACGAGGTCGTCAAGCTGGCGACGTTCCTGTTCGCCGCCGGTACCGACACGACGACCAAACTCGTCAGCACCGCGATGCGGGTGATGGGGGAGCGGCCCGACATCCAACAGACCCTTCGCGACGATCGCACGCAGGTCCCGGCGTTCCTCGAGGAGTGCCTGCGGATGGAAAGCCCGGTCAAAAGCCATTTCCGGCTTGCGCGCGCGTCGACGACCATCGGCGACGTGGAGATTCCTGCGGGCACGATCCTGATGATGCTGCCCGGTGCCAGCAACCGCGATCCTCGCAAGTTCGAGGATCCGGATGTGTTCAAGCACGACCGGCCCAACGTGCGCGAGCACGTCGCGTTCGGGCGCGGACCCCATTCGTGTCCCGGCTCGCCGCTGGCGCGGTCGGAGGCGCGTATCGCGGTGAACCGCATCCTCGACCGCATGGCCGACATTCGCATCTCGGAAGAAATGCACGGGCCACCCGATGACCGAAAGTACGAATACGAGCCGACTTTCATCATGCGCGGCCTGACCGCACTGCACGTCGAATACACCCCCAGCGAGTAGACGCAAAAGACCCCGACACGCCGGAAGGAACGGGCATTCTATGTCTGTTCGCCAGAACCTAAGGAGCGGAATATGACCGGAAAGCTCGACGGCAAGGTCGCTTTCATCACCGGAGCGGCCCGCGGCCAGGGTCGCGCGCATGCGATCGAGATGGCCAAGGAGGGCGCCGACATCATCGCGGTCGACATCTGCCGCGACATCCCGTCCAACCCCTATCCCTTGGCCACACCCGACGACCTCGCCGAGACGGAGCGGTCGGTCAAGGAGATCGGCCGTCGCGTCGTCGCCCGCGTCGCCGACGTGCGGGAACGCCACGAGTTGCGCGATGCTGTCGAGGCTGGGGTCGCCGACCTCGGCAAGATCGACATCGTCGTCGCGAATGCAGGCATCCTGCCGATGGCCATGGGGCGACCGCACGACCCCATGTCGTTCGTCGACGCCAGCGACGTCGACCTGCTCGGCGTGATGAACACGGTCGCGGTCACCGTTCCGCACCTGCCCGACGGAGCCTCGGTGATCGTCACCGGATCCACGGCGGGGATGATCCGCGGCACCACCGATAACCCGAACATGGGGCCCGGCGGCCGAGGTTACGGCTGGAGCAAGCGGGTGCTGATCGAGTACGTCGAAGAGATGTCGATGGCCCTGGCGCCGCGGATGATTCGCGTCAACGCCATCCACCCGACCAACTGCAACACCCACCTCCTGCAGAACGACGGCATGTACAGCATGTTCCGGCCGGACCTGACGATGGAGGGCAAGCAGGCCACCCGCGAGGACGCCGAGCCGTTGTTCACGCTGTTCCAGGCGATGCCGATCCCGTACATCGAACCCGTGGACATGGCGAAGCTGGGCGTGTTCCTGGCCAGCGAGGACAGCCGCTACATTACGGGTCAGCAGATCCGGGTCGACGCGGGCTCATTGCTCAAGTGGCCCAACGGCCCTGGGGGATAGCCGCCACGGCTACGGTCGGTGTCGGAATCGGTGCAGCGTGGTCTGGACGAGCTCATCGACGATGGCCTCGCGCGACGGTGGGCGGTTTCCGAAGAACGTCGAACGCAGTGCGACCATGCCGACGATCATCGCCACCGTGGAGTGTGCCGGCAGTTCGGGTTGGCCCGACTGCAGCCCGCGCAGGCGCATGCCCTCGGTGCTGATCTGGCCGAGCAGGCTGAGTGTCCGCCGAATATCGGTGATACCCGCGCTTTCGATCTCCTCCTCGCTGAGCCCGTCCGACGCGACGAGGGTCAGCAGAAGGCCGCGATGTTCAACGAGGACGTCGTAGAGGTGGCCGACGAACTGCCGCGCCAGTTGCTCCTCGTCCGTCGCCTCGTGATCGACGGACTGCCAGGTCTTGGCAAAGTCGTCGACGAAGTTGGTGAACGGCAGGACAAGGGCTTCGCGAAACAAGCCTGCCTTCGAGCCGAAGTGGCGAAAGAGCAGGTATTCGGTGACTCCGGCGGCCTCGGCGATCTCCCGGGTGGTCGTGGCCCGGTAGTCCTGGCGCGCAAAGAGTTCGCGCGCGGCGTCGAGGAGCAGTCGGCGCGCCTCCCCACGTGGCCGACGAGTCGCCTCCGAGGTCTGTTTTGCAGATGAACGTCGCTGCGGCACGGCTTTCCACTCCTTAGACCGCGCTGCGCGGCTGATGGGCCTCAACGATAGCGGTCCTTGACCTGACTATTTTAATAGTGTGCACTATTACCAATCGGTCGACCGCTGTGAAGGGACGCGCTCGTGGGCCAACTCATCATTCTCGGGACTCTGTTCGGGCTGATCATCCTGATATTCGGGCTGGTGATCTACTTCGACCCGGAGGCGCGCGGTGATGCCGGGAGTGAGCCCGAAGCGGAGGCGGCGAGCGACAGGGCGAATCGATGAACACCGAGATGACCCCGCTGCTGATCGCGTCCAATGCGTTCGGCTGGCTGAGCGGCGTCCTGTTCGTCACCGCCGGGATCTACCTGAGCGTCCGCCGCGGCCGCCTGCATCCACTGCTTCTGCTGTGTATCTCCGCGATCTCGTTCTCCTGGATCGAGGCGCCCTACGACTGGGCGATGTACGCGCAGTTCCCGCCGGCGCTGCCACGCATGCCGTCGTGGTGGCCGTTGAACATGACCTGGGGGGGACTGCCGTCGTCGGTGCCGCTGGGATACATCGGCTACTTCTGCATCCCGGCCGTCACGGGTGCGGCCATCGGCCGTCGGCTCGCCGCGCGGTTCAACTGGCGCAGGCCGCAGACCTTGTTGATCGTCGGGCTCATCGTCGGCTTCTGCTGGGCCCTGATGTTCAACGCCGGCCTCGGCGCCCGCCTCGGAGTCTTCTACTACGCCTACGTGATTCCCGGTCTGGGACTGTTCGAGGGGACTCTGCACCAGTACCCGATCTACGACGCCATCGCGATGGGCATTCAGATGATGGTCTTCACCTACCTGCTCGGGCGCACGGATTCGCAGGGCCGCAACGTCATCGAGATGTGGTCGGACAAGTTGTCGAAGACCAAGGTGCAATCGGCGATCGTGTCCATCGTCACCGTCATCATTGTCGGAAATGTGCTCTACGCATCCGTTTTCGCACCACATCTCGTGACCAAGCAGTTGGGATATGTGACCTCCGGCCCGGATGTGCAGTTGTTCCCTGGCGTACCGAACCAGCCGAGATAGCACCTGGGGGCATGTCAGGACAGCTGCGCGGCGATCTCGTCGAACGCGGCGACCGTCGGGAACAGCTTGGTGGCGTCCTGGGGCAACGGCCAGCTCGACAGCTTGGCCGCGACGAGACCCGCCGAGCGGTTGACGTAGATCATCTGACCGTGAATCCCCAAGCACAGCAACACATTGTTGCCCGGATACGGGAACCAGACCTGGTTGCGGTACATGCCGCCCGGCATGCGGTTGTCGTCGGGGCTCGCGGCGAAGGCGTCCCGCGAATCGATGCCGCCCTCGAGCGTGTCGGCGATCCATGCGGGTGACACCACCGGCTCGCCGGTCAACGATGTTCCGTCGTTGAGGTACAGCGCACCGAACCGGGCGAGGTCGCGAAGGCAGGCGTTGATGCCGCCGTCGAACATGCCCGTGCCGACCTGGTCGACCGCGATCGTCGCATCGTTGTCGGCACCGACCTTGCTCCACAGCAGGACTGACATGAGCTCGGGCATCCGCAGTCCGCCTGCCGCCTCGCAGACCCAGCCGAGGATGTCGGTCTCGCAGGATCGGTAGGCGAACGGTCCCCCGTGCGGCGAGCCCTGCCGCAGGGTGAGCAGGTAGTCGTACATCGTCGTCGGCAGGTCCGGCACGGTGCGAGGCGCCCAGCCGATGGCCTGTTCGAGCAGTCGCACTTCGGCCATCGGGTTCAGGTAGTCCTCGGAGAACGCGATGCCCGAACGCATGTCGAGGAGATGCCGGACCGTGGCGCCCGCGTAGCCGGAGGCCGCTAGGGCGGGGACGTAGTGCGTGAGCTCCGCGTCTACGTCGAGCGCGCCGTTGCCGACCAGCGCGCCGGCCACCATGCCGACCAACGACTTGCTGACCGACATCAACAGGTGCTGTGTGTCGGCGGCCATGCCGCCGTAGTACTGCTCGGTGAGCACTCGTCCGTGATGGGTGACGATCCAGCCGTCGGTCGCCGTCGCGGCCATCACATCGCCGACCGTGGTCCGTCGGCCATTTGTGTTGTCGTGCAGGGGGATCTCGGACAGCCGGGGCAGTTCGTCGGGAGCGGGGGGCAGTTCGGCGACAGGGCCGGTGCCCCGTGAGATGACGGCCGTCGGCAGGAAGTCCGCGACATGCTGGAACGTCCAGTGCAGATGCGAGGCGGACTGCCAGTTGTCCAGCGTGACATCCGAGGGCGCACGCCCTGTGTCGCCTCCCAACACCATGGCGACGAGACTAGCTCAGCCCTACTTGAGTCCGACGTCGCTCTTCGGCCCGGAAGGTTCGGCAAGCGGCGTACCTGCGTATTCGGCCCGCAGGGAATCGATCAGATGACGTGCGCGGATGGCCAGCGACGATTTGCCCGTCCCCGAGTCGACCTGCAGGCGCCCCTTCGTCACCAGCACCCCGAGGTCGGCGCCCTTCCAGCGATAGTCGCCGGGTCCGTAGATCCGCAGGAAGAACGCCTCCGATTCGTTCTGCAGCTGGTGCCAGTCCAGGGCCGCGCGACGGAACACCAGTGCACCGCTCGCGTCGAGTGCGTACTGCCCGGTGCGCGGTGTCGCGGTCAGGCGCTGCACGACGTCGTCGGTCTCCTTCAGCACCATCTGGCTCCACACGTCGGCCGACGCCAACTCCTCCCACCGCTCGTTGATCTCGTCGACGTCCAGATCGAAGTCGACGTTCATGAACTCCAAGATGTGGAACAGGAACAGCGGCACATCGGCATACGCGCCTGCCGTCACGTTCGTGATCGACGACGCCCCACTGATCCGAGGGTTGAGCTCGCCGAGGTAGATGTCGTTGGTGTCGGTGTCGACGAGGACGTCCACCTCGAAGAATCCGCGGTAACCCTCGTCGGCCAGACGATCGCCCAGTCGGCGAACCAATTGTGTTGCGATGCGCCTGCTTTCGCCCGTCAATACCTCGGGGAACATCTCGTTGCCGCACCACCCACCGCGGGCCGGTGTGAGTTCCGGATAACCGATCAGTTCCGACATGAAGGGGCCGACGATGGTGCCGCACCGCGTCAGCACTGCCTCGACAGCCACCGGCCGATTGTTGATGCGGCGCATCACTTTGATCTCCTGGCCGACGATGTCGGCGCTGTGCTTACGCCAATCGGCCTCCGACGAGATGAAGAAGGTGGTTTTGCCCGAGTCGCCGTACGGTGTCTGAACGACGAGTTCGTCACCGAGACCGGCTTTTTCGGCCTCGGCGCGCAGTCCGTGCCACCCGTCGACGCGGGTCAGTACGTTCGGCACGCTGGGCGCACCGGCCTCGTTTCCGAGCTGGGTGGTGACGATCTTGGAATCCAGCCGCTCGCGCAGACTCGCCGGGGGCAGGATCAGGTCGTAGCCGAGTTCCTTACAGATGTCCTCGGTTTCGCTGTCGAAGAACACCATGGCGACCTTGGGACGCACGCCGCGCGGGGTGGCCGCCTTGATGTGCGCCCGCACTTCGGGGTTGGTGAGCAGCCAGTTGTTGATCTCCTCGCCACTCTCGAACTCCTGGTACGGCTTGTGGCTCGGAGTGAACACCCGTGGATGCGCGCCGTCCCAGGCGTCGTAGTACGTGATGTACGAGAAGTTGCGCACCCAGCGGTCGAGACCCAATAGGTTGAACGGGGTCGCGCCGAAGAACAGGATCGGCACGTCGTTGGTGCGGAAGAAATGCCGTACCTCGGAGATGTTCCGCAGCCGGCGGCGCTGCGGTCCGCCGCCAGGGGCGAAGGCCGCGTCGGTGCCGACACTGATCTCACGGGGCTGAGTCTCTTGGGGTTGTGCCGTCGTGGTGCTGCGCGGCGCCGCCCGTTTCGCAGGTGCCTTTTTGGCGGTGGACGTCTTTCTCGCGGCGCTTTTCTTGGTAGCGCTCGAAGGCCGTCTAGCTCGAACCGGGCGATCACTCATCGCGTTCACCTCGCTGTGGTCGGATAGCCCGACACTAGGCCGCGACCGGGACGAATGGGTGCTATTTCATGGTGGCCAGGTTGTGCCACAGGTTGCGCAGGCTGTCGGTGCCACCGAACAGGGTGGTGAAGTGAGTGGAGTCGATGAGCACGATGTCGCCGCCCCGCTCACTGGCGGGCGGCATCCAGATCAACGCGTTGAACTCGGTATTGCCCGCCGCGGTGAACGGGTGCGGACGGTCGGGGTCGATCCGCTGTCGTCCGAGGACGCGTAGGCCGTCGCCTTCGGGTGCGGTCAGTTCGTAGTGGGGTAGATGCGGGTGGAAGTTGAAGGTGGTGACGTTGTCCAGCAGTTGCGGCGTGTCCAGATCGCGGAAACCCGTCAACGGCGCGATCTCCTTGGTGCCCTCGACCACCGCGGGCCGCAGCCCCCACGTGTTGTGCACCGGCACCGAAAGCGCCTTCATCAGCGAGCGCGTGTACTGACCGAAGCGCTGCTGGCGCGGAACAAGACGGTCGCCGTGGTGTTCATACTCCACCTGTCGCTGGGTGTAGTCGTCGGTGAACCCGACATCGTGATGTGGCGCCAGCAGCAGGCAGGTGCCCTCCCGTTGCAGCCATTCGGAGATCGCGGCGACCTCCCCCGGCGCAGCTTCCTGTTCAGAGAGCAGATGGTCCAGGCCGAACACCATCAACGTGTCGGTGTCGGCGAGGATCCGTTCGTCGATTGGCAACTTGTAGCCGGCCTGGTCGATGCGCTGGAAGACGGCCACGGGGTGGCCGGTGGCCTCCTCGGCCAGCGCTTGGAAATCCAGAGTGGAGCGGTGGAACAGCTCCAGCGTTCCCGCGATGCCCTGCAGGAAGTTGGCTGCGTCGTACTCCGGCGTCTCGTAGGCAGGCCACGCGACATTGCGCACCTCGGTGATGGTGGAGAAGCGGTTCTCGATGATGGCCGGATCCCGTTGCGACTCCCAGGGGTAGCTCCACGTCCAGTAGATGCTGATGCGACGTCCGCCGGTGTGCGGCCGGGGGACATGGCTCTGGTTATAGGTGCGGGCGCGCATCGTGATCTCCTAATCGCCGAGTGAAGCCAGGTACCGCATCGCGCTCATTCCGGGCAGGAAGAAGTAGGCGCCGCCGCGAAGCGTGGTGAAAGCTGGAATACCCTTGTGCACCTTGCGGATAGGACGCTTGGGCACGGTGAAGTCCAGGGTGCCGTCCTGGGTACCGCAGATGGGATCATGCTCGTTGCCGAGCTCGTGGAACGTCTTATCGTTGATCCAGACGTTCTGCGCGAACTCGAACTGCCGGACCAGGTCTGCGCAGATGATGAACGCCGCGATGCCGCGGTCCACGCCGTCGTCGGGCGCATCCTCGGGCAACGCCGGACCGTAGGTGGCGCCGCGGCGGATCATGCGCCGACGGTTCATGTTGTGCGCGGTGTCGCGTGGATTCAACCGGCGGGCATGGGAGCCGAGCGGGCAGGCGTACCCAAAAGGATCCATCTCCTTGTAGTTGAAGTCGTTGTTGCGAATCGGATCCGCTCCGAGTCCGGGGTCGTCCGCTTCCGGCGCCAATACCAGTGGCGCACCGCTGCGCCAGCGGCCCATGAACTTCGCCGCCAGGAGTTCTTGTTCGTCCGGTGTCTCGGCGTGCTCACGCAGATAGTCGCGGAATAAGCCGACGTGCTCCTCCAGGCGGCGGTATGCCATGTAGCTGCCATTGCGCGACAGTTCCTGCGGCTCAGGGAGGTTTGCCACCGGGCCGTTCTCATCCGGATAACCCAGGATGAATTCACCCGGCTCCAGTGGCGCCCCTGATCCGGGGGTCGGTTCCTCGCCGGATCCTTTCATCACCGGCTGCGACAGTCGGTCCCGAAAGCCGAAATGGTCGTGGGCGTAGTTGAACGGCGGTGACGCATTGAGGTCGAGGTACGAAAGGCTGCGCGCCCCGTCGGTGCGAGCCAGTAGCTGGTCGTGCTCGTCGATGGACCGTCGGCACTGTTCGTCGGTGCGGGAGAACAGAATTGCGATCGCATGCAAGTCGTCGCGCGCCAGCCCGCCGAGCCAGTGCTCGGGCGCGGCGGTGCCGGTGTCGCCGAGGATGTCGGCGCGCGCGGCCATTCCCTCGCGAAATTCGTCGGGGAAGGTCGCAAGTGATTCTTCGGGGACACCGAGTGCGCGAAGGCCGTTCCAGGTGAAGGCCAACGTGACCCAGCGATCCGACTCGTCGATGGTGGCGACGGCCTCGGTCGCCGACTGGGTCTTCGGTAGTAGCTCGGAGAGCCACATCCGACCTCCCGCCGGGCTGTCGAACGTCAAGAACTCATACCGTCCAGTGATGGCCGGTGTACGCGTCAGCAGGATGTGCTGAATGTCGTCGAGTTCGAGCACCTCGCTACTGCTTCCCCTTCGTCGAAGGATCACGCCCGGTCATGGGTGCTACTGCATTTGGTCGAGCATGGTCGAGAAAGCGGCTTTCAGCCTCAGCGCCTTCTTAATCTCGTCGGCAGTCACGTAGGGGTATTCGCCGTATTCCAGGAAACTGGGGCACTGGTGCTCGCGGACAAACTTCACGAACGCCTCCGGGTTCTCCTTCCAATCCTCGGGGAACCCTTCGAGGTTGGTGAACACGGTGGTGATGCCAGTGGCGCTGAACAGTGCGACGGCGTCCTCGGTGTACTTGTCGAAATCGGTGTCGAAGATGCCCTGATATTGGAAGTGCAGTCCTGACCCGACGTCGAACAGCTGCCAGCGGAGATAATGCAGACGCAGTGGCGCCAAAGCGTCCGGACTCTCGGCGATCGTCTCCTCGATGGTCTTGCCGTATGCCCGTACCGCCTCTTCGCGGCCTTCTTTCACCTTCGCGATGATCGAGAAGCCGTAGCAGGCCGGGGTGCGGGGAAAGACGGGTCCGTATCGTCCCCGCTCCAATTCGAAATACCCCTCTTTGGGGATCGCCATCGCGGCGGGCTTGGTCCAATCCTGGTTGCTCATGCCAATACCGCCCCTCTAATCCCCCCAAGTGATCGGACAGTAGCACCAGCACGAAGGGCGGAGTGGATGTTTGAATCACCAAGCTTGAGGAGGGGATACGGCCAAAAGCCAGGGCAGTAAGGCAAACGAACCCTGATCCGCTCGGCTGGCACTTTGCAGTTGCAAGAATCGTGAATTCAGTGCTGCGAGCTGGCCATCGAACGAAATCCGGTTCTTCCGGCGGGAATTGCTATTCCGCCAATATTGCCAACCGTCCGAAATATGCTCCGGGATATCGGTTACCGACGCGCTGCCAGCGCACGTGCGGGCGGCGGCCTACCAATGAGGGGAGGCAGCCGTGAAACTTTCCCGACTTCACGTCTTGTGGGGGATCGCATTAATCGTGGCATCGGTCGGAGTGGTCGTGTCCGACGCTCCACCCGCGTCGGCCGACTGCACGAACGCCGGCGCCGCCACCGTCTGCGCCCAGGGCACGGTGCGCGGGGGCGGCCCGACCGCCCCGTCGGCCGGTCCGGTCTACCCCGGTTATTGCGCTGACCCCTGGTATTGCAGCGACGACTGGGGTATCGACATTAATTTGGGTCGACCCGGGCGTCCGGGCGGTCCCGGTGGACCCGGCGGTGGCCGCCCTGGAGTCGGCCCCAGGTGATTGAGCAATATCAAGTCCGATTGTCCATTCGAGCAAGGAGCGTCAGATGTTGTCTCGCAGTGTGATAGGCGCCGGCATGATCGCCGGTGCGATGATTTTCGGCAACTCGGCGACGGCGGCTGCCGATCCGCCGAACTGTACGGCTGCCGATCTGGCTGGCGTCATGGCCGGCGTATCGGCGGGGACCTCGACATACCTGTTCACCCATCCGGATGTGAATGCCTTCTTCACCGGCCTCAAGGGCAAGACCCGGGAAGAGATGAGCGCCGAGATCCAGACGTACTTGGACGCCCACCCGCAGGTTCGCGACGAGCTCCGTGCTGTGCGGCAGGCCGCCGCCGACTTCCGGGATCGCTGCAACGCGCCGTTGCCCGACATGCCGATGGGCTAGCGCCGGAATCCCTACGGACCGACCGCGGCCTGACACACTGGACGCGTGCGCGCCTCCCCGCAGTGCTGGCTCACCGATATGGACGGCGTACTCGTCCGCGAGGAACACGCCCTGCCCGGGGCCGCCGAGTTTCTGCAGCGGTTGGTCGACAAGGACCGTCCGTTCCTGGTCCTGACGAACAACTCGATATTCACGCCGCGGGATCTGTCGGCGCGGCTGCTGCGCTCCGGTCTGACCGTGCCCGAGTCCTCGATCTGGACGTCCGCGCTGGCCACTGCGGCCTTTCTGTCCGATCAGCTGCCCGGCGGGTCGGCGTACGTCATCGGCGAGGCCGGCCTCACCACCGCGCTGCACGCCGTCGGCTACACACTGACCGACATCGAGCCCGACTTCGTCGTACTCGGTGAGACCCGGACGTATTCCTTCACGGCCATCACCACGGCGATCCGGCTGATTCTCGGCGGCGCGCGCTTCATCGCCACCAACCCCGACGCCACCGGACCGTCCGCAGAGGGGCCACTTCCGGCGACGGGGTCGGTGGCCGCGATGATCACCAAGGCCACCGGGCGTGACCCGTACTTCGTCGGTAAACCGAACCCGATGATGTTCCGCAGCGCGCTGAATCGCATCGAGGCGCACTCGGAGAACACCGTGATGATCGGCGACCGGATGGACACCGACGTCGTCGCCGGAATCGAGGCCGGGCTGGAGACCGTCCTGGTGCTGACGGGTTCGACGACGGTCGAGGACGTCGAACGCTATCCGTTTCGGCCCAGCCGCGTGCTGCCGTCGATCGCAGAGGTGATCGACCTCGTGTGATTCCCGTCGAACTGTCCCCGCAGGTAGTCGCGGCGCTGCGGCAGATGCGGGACCGTGGCGAGCAGCCGTCGCGCTGCCACAACAGCGTCATCCGCAGCGCCATCGCCGGGGCGGTGCGTCGGCTCATCGAAGGTGACCTGAGCGGCGGGGTGCGTCCGTGGGACCTGCCGGAGTTGCGGCGCCGGGCCGCAGGCCTTGGCGAGATTTCCGCGGCGACCGCAGTGCGCGTCGACGCCGAGGTGTTGGTCGCCGAGCTCGCTCCCGGCAGTGAGCGGATCGTGTTGCGCGGGGTCGACGACGGTTGGCGGCTGGTGCGGTTCGCCGATGGCGACGATGTCGGTCTGCGGCCGGAGACCACGCGCACTGTCGAACTGCACGGCTCGGGGCCGGACGCGGTACTGGCGGCGCTGGGCATCGCCAAACCCGACGGCGTCTCGCTGGAGTACTCGTCCGAGGATCTGGGGCAGGGGGAGACGGAGTATCGGTCCGGCTATCGGTGGGCCGACGACGGCGGTCGCACGGTCGTCGCGGAAGAGATCAAGAAGGAGATCTTCGACGGCGCCACACCGTATTCCACGTATCTTCGGGGTGTGATCATCGATGGTGATCGCGGCGTGGTGTTGACGGGCCGCGACGGTAGCGCGCTGATCATCGAGGGGTGAGGGGAATGCCCGATATCGAACTGATCGGGGTGCCGTTCGACGGCTATGGCCGTGCCGGTAACCAGGCGAGGGCTGCCCTCGTGCTGCACGACGCCGGCCTCGCCGACGCATTCGACCATCACCATGTCGTCGACCACCACCTCGAACTGCCTGAGCCGGATCCCGAGCGTGGTGCGTCGACCACTCTGATCAACGAACCCGCGCTGCTCGCGATGACCGACGCGCTGAATGCGAGGGTGGGAGGGGCGGTCGCGGCGGGCCGGTTCCCGTTCGTCTACGGGGGTGACTGTTCGTCGCTGTTTGGCATCGTGACCGGTCTTCGTGATCACGTCGGCGACGTCGGGCTGGTGTTCATCGACGGGCACGAGGACACCATGCCGCTCGACGTGTCCGAGGACGGCGAGGCCGCCAACACCGAGATCGGTCTGCTGCTGGGCTTGACCGGGCGGCTGCTGACCGGAGGCCTCGGCGACCGGTTGCCGGCGCTGCGGCCCGACCATCTGTTCGTGCTGGGGCCGCGAGACGACGCCTGGCGACGCCGGTTCAACGTCGGCACCCTCGCCGACAGCGGGGTATGGGTGGCACCCCTCGCAGAGGTGGCCGACGACCCCACTGCCGCAGGCCGCGAAGCCATCACCGAACTCGCCGGTGTTGTCGACCGATGGTGGCTGCACATCGATCTGGACGTGCTCGACCCCGTCGAGTTTCCGTCACAGGGCCTGCCCGACGTCGACGACGAACCCGGTGGCCTGACGTGGGATCAACTGACCGACCTCGTCGTATCGCTGTTCGGTTCGCCTGCGCATTGCGTGGGAGCAAGCCTGGCCATCTACGACCCCGATCAGGACGATGGCTACACCGATGCGGCGAAGATCGTCAACTTTGTTCGTAATGCACTGGCCCGCACGACAATAAGTCCTTAGCGCAGGAGACACGTGGCCGAACCCATCGACGAATACTTCACCGCGACGATCTCGGCGATCAGCGAGTCGGCGCGCCCTCGGCCGGGAGATGACCTTCCCGTCCGGGATGGATCGTCGCTGACGGTAGGCGGGTGCCTGACACTGTTCGACGCTGCGCTGGGCAGCCGTCATCTCGATCTGGCCGCGCGATATCTGCGCGCCCAGGGCAAGGGCTACTACACGATCGGATCCTCTGGCCACGAAGGCAATTCCGCGGTGGCGGCGGCGCTGCGCCCCACCGATCCCGCGCTCCTGCACTACCGGTCCGGAGGCTTCTATATGGCGCGTGCCGGCGTCGATGGGCTGCGGGACGTGCTGCTCGGGTTGGTCGCAGCGACCGACGAACCGATCGCGGGCGGACGGCACAAAGTGTTCGGACGCCATGACCTGCACATCATTCCGCAGACCTCGACCATCGCGTCGCATCTTCCGCGCGCGGTCGGTGTGGCGTTCTCCATCGCGCGCGCGAAGAAGCTCGGGGTCGCGTGCGCATGGCCCGAGGACGCGATCACGGTGTGTAGCTTCGGCGACGCGTCGGCGAACCATTCCACCGCGGTCGGGGCGATCAACGCCGCGCTGCACGCCGCGTATCAGGGTGTACCGATGCCGCTGCTGTTCGTCTGCGAGGACAACGGGATCGGTATCAGCGTGCCGACACCGCGCGGCTGGATCGAGCAGATGTTCAGCAGCCGTGCGGGTTTGGCGTACTTTGCGGCCGACGGATCCGACCTCGCCGATACCTTCGATGCGGCGACTGCCGCCGCCGAGTGGGTACGGACCCGTCGACGTCCGGCGTTCCTGCACGTGCGGACGGTACGGCTGATGGGCCACGCCGGTTCCGACTACGAGCCGGCGTATCGCAGCGCTGCGGAGATCGCGGCGTCCTACGACCGCGACCCGGTGTTGCGCACCGCTCGTGTGTTGATCGACAGCGGGGTGCTGACGCCCGCGGAAGTGCTGTCGCGTTACGAAGCGATGCGCGCCAAGGTCATTGGGCTGGCGGATGAAGTCAGCGAGTTGCCTCAGCTCGACAGCGCGCAGGCGGTGATGGAGCCGCTGCGCGCCGCGCACGATGAAGTGGTGGCAGCCGCTCCCGTGTCACTGGTCGCCTCCGTCAGGTCCGGCGAGGCGGACGCACCGATTACGGTGGCGGCCGCGATCAACCGTGCGCTGCACGATATTCTGGACCGGTATCCGGAGGCGATGATCTTCGGTGAGGACGTCGCCCGCAAGGGTGGCGTGTACGGCGTGACGCGCGGGCTGCAGGCGGCGACCAGTTCGGCGAGGGTGTTCGACACACTGCTCGACGAACAGTCGATCCTGGGATTGGCACTCGGGGCAGGAGTGTCGGGACTGCTGCCGATCCCCGAAATCCAGTATCTCGCTTACTTTCACAATGCGGCCGACCAGATTCGCGGCGAGGCGGCCACACTGCAGTTCTTCTCGAATCGCCAGTACCGCAATCCGATGGTCGTCCGGATGGCGGCCTACGGGTACCAGAAGGGCTTCGGTGGCCACTTTCACAACGACAATTCCATCGCGGCGATGCGCGACATCCCGGGTGTCGTCATCGCGTCGCCCGCGAGACCGGATGACGCCGCCGGCATGCTGCACACGTGCGCTGCGGCGGCCCGGGAGGCGGGTGCGGTGTACATCCTCCTCGAGCCGATCGCGCTGTATCACACGCGGGACCTGTACGACGACAACGACGGCGGTTGGCTCGCGGCGTATCCAGCATCCGGTGTCGCGGTGGGACGGGCGCGGACGTACGGTGAGGGCACCGATCTGACGATCCTGACGTTCGGCAATGGCTTACGCATGAGCCTCCGGGTGGCGCGCAGGCTCGCGTCGGTTCACATCGATGCCCGCGTCGTCGACCTGAGGTGGTTGGCGCCGTTGCCGGTCGAGGACATGCTGCGGGAGGCCGAGGTCAGCGGGCGGGTGCTGATAGTCGACGAGACGCGGGAGACGGGCGGCGTCGGAGAGGGAGTCCTGGCGACGCTGGTGAAGCACGGCTTCGCGGGTCGGCTCGATCGCGTTGCGAGCAAGGACAGCTTCATCCCGCTGGGTGACGCCGCCCTGCAAGTGCTGTTGTCGGAGGAGACGGTCGAGGCGGCGGCGATCAAACTCGTGCGGTCCTGAGGCGCCGGGACAGGGTCTCGGGGGATAGGCCGGCGCTTGATAACTTGACCGGGTGAATTCGGACCCGACGCGGCCGCTGGCCGGCGTGCGCATCGTGGAGATCTCCAGCTTCGTCGCGGTGCCGCTGGCTGGGATGACGCTGGCCCAGCTCGGCGCCGAGGTGATCCGTGTCGATCCGATCGGCGGAGCGGCCGACTACCACCGCTGGCCGCTCACCGCTGACGGCGAGAGCATCTACTGGGCGGGGCTCAACAAGGGCAAACGCTCGGTTGCCGCCGATATGCGCTCGCCCGAGGGGCAGGAGCTGGTGCAGCGATTGATCGCGGACAGCGGCGTGCTGATCACCAATGTCGCAGGGCGACAATGGCACTCCTACGAGACGCTGACCCAGCTGCGCCCGGACCTGATCCATGTCGAGGTGTCCGGCCGCGCGGACGGCGGCACGGGTGTCGACTACACGGTCAACGCCTCGATCGGCTTTCCATTGGTGACCGGCCCGCCCGAACTCGCCACCCCGGTCAACCATGTGCTGCCCGCCTGGGACGTCACCTGCGGGATCTACACCGCGCTGGCCGTCACCACCGCGCTGCGGCATCGCGATGCGACCGGACAGGGGCAGCGGGTCAGCATTCCGCTCGAGAACGTCGCGCTCGCGACGGCGGGCAACCTCAGCTTCTTCACCGAGGTGCTGATCAACGGCACCGAGCGCCAACGCATCGGCAACTCCGTGTACGGCCAGTACGGTCAGGACTTCATCAGCAGCGACGGCGCCGCCTTCATGATCGTCGCACTCACCGGCAGACATTTCCGCGATCTGACCGAGATCACCGGGACGGCCAAAGCCGTTGCCGCGCTTGCAGAGACACTCGGAGCGGACTTCACCGACGAGGGCCAGCGGTACGAACATCGCAATGCGTTGTTCGGGTTGTTCAACGAGTGGTTCTCGCAGCACACCGCGGACGAGATCACCAAAGCGCTGTCGGCGAGCTCCGTGCTGTGGGAGCGGTACCGCACGTTCGCCGAGGCGGCCCGCGGCGAGCGGGTGACGGACAACCCGTTGTTCAGCCCGCTCGACCAGCCGCGCATCGGTGAGTATCTGGCGCCCGGACTGCCCATGGCGATCGGCGGTGTTTATCCGTCGGCAGTACCCGCACCCGCATTGGGCGATGACACGGCGGCGGTACTGCAGGAGTGGCTCGGACTGAGCGCCGACGAGATCGCACGCCTGACTGACGCGGGCACCGTGGAATGAGCAAGCTGCTGGCGCTACTCGACCTGCGGCCCGGCGACGCCGAGGACACCTGGATCGGTGCGGCCAGCGGCCCGGAAGGCAAGCGGTCCTACGGCGGTCAGTTCACGGCACAGAGCCTTGCCGCGGCGTGCAGGACTGTCGACGCCGACCGCCTGCCGACCAACATGCATCTGCAGTTCCTGCGCGGCGGCCAGGCCGGCGATCCCGTCGAGTACACCGTGACAAGGGTTTTCGACGGCCGGACCGCGGCGGCACGGCGTGTCGATGCCAGGCAGGATGGTCGGCTGTTGACGACGGCGACGGTGTCGTTCGCCGCCGAGTTACCGGGTCCCGAGCACGGCTCGCGGTCGGCGATGCCGCACGACCCGGGTGATCTTGCGCTGACAGGTCCGGCGGGCCCGGCTCCGTCGATGCCGCTGGACGAACTGGACATCAGGATCGCCGACGAGGGGACGGGGCAGGAGTTCGTCCGCCGGTTCTGGTGGCGGACAACGGCTGCGCTCCCCGATGACCCGCTGGTGCACACCCTGGTCGCTACGTACGTCACCGACGTGTACATGGTCGATCCGGCGCTGCAGGTGCACGGACATTCGATGAAGGCGCGCACGCACCGCAGCGGCACCACCGACTCGTCGATCTGGTTTCACCGACCCGTGCGTGCCGATGAGTGGAACCTGCTGGAGACAACCTCACCCGCCGCCGCGCGTGGTCGTGGTGTCGTGACCGGCAGCCTGATCCGCGCCGACGGCGTCATCGCGGCGACCCTGGCGCAGGAAGGGCTTATCGCCGAAAGAGACTGAGCTTCAGGTCCGGCTGACCACAGCCCCGGGGCGAGACGCATCAGAGCTGGAGGAACTGAATCGTCCGCGAAGGCTGCGGCGCAGCACCGTCACCAGATACGTGAGCAGTACGCCCACGGTGAGGGAGGCGAGTACGCCTATCGCCGGATGGCCGTCGAACAATGCGTAGACCTGGTAGTGGACCAGATACGTGTACAGCGACGCCTCGGCCAGCACGCCCACCGCGACCGTCAACACCGATGGGAATCGAATCGTCGGCAACCAGATCAGTAGCAGCAGACCGCCCGTCACTATCACTTCGCGCAGGGTGTTGCCGAAATAGCCGTGCACGCTGACGATCAGGACGACCGATACCGCGACCCGCTGCAGTGTCGTCGTCGCCTTCGACGCTGCCCACCCGATCGCGAAGAACCAGAACGCCAGCATGGTGAACCAGGCGTCGCGACCGAAGTTCAGGCCCAGCACGTCGTAGCGCAGCGCCAGACCGATGACGAGGAACACGACAGCGACGGTGAAGGGGAGGCGACGCTCGAGCCGATCCACCAGTGGTAGCCAGAACACCAGTGCCAGCACGACCAGCGTCCACACCAGCACCTCGACGAACCACAGCCGGCCCGCGGTCATGCTGTCGTCGGGACCGAGGAACTTGTTGGCCAGCAACAGGTTTGTCCACGTGTAGTGGTCGGTCAGCAGCAACGCGATCATGACCCACAGCACCGACGGCACCGCGATCCACGCGATGGTGCTGCCCAGATGGCGGACCCGATCGTTGCGCGGAGCCGGAGTCAGGCAGAACCGGCCGAAGTTGTATCCGGCGATGCCAAGCAGCAAATGCGCGCCACCCCACAGCTCGAACAGCTCGGCATGGGTCCCGACGATGAGCACGATCGCCGCGGCGCGCAGCGCGACGCTGGTCTCCAGTGTCGCCAACCAGCTGCGGCGTGGCGGTTTGGAGATGGTTTCGAGTTCCCGGATCGGCATGCGCTGCCAATCGGAAGGCAGCTGCCCGATCGCACGCTCCAGCCGCACCGTCATCATGACGTACGACAGGGAGTTACCGCCGAGGTCGATGAAACTCGCATCGGGATCGATTGTCGCCGCATCGATCTGCAGCACGTCCGCGAACAGCCCACGAAGATCCGTTGCCTGCGTCTGCTCATTTCTCTGCGTCAGCCGCCGCACGGTCTCGTAATCCGGCTTGCCCGACGGCAGCAGTGGCAGCTCGTCGACGGCGACGGCGCGCACGGCGCCTGCAGGCACCCCCGCGGCCTCGGCCGTCACCCGTTGAATTTCGCGGTCGTCGTGCCGCCCGGCGGCGGCGACCAGGATACGGTCGTCGTCGCTGGTGCAGAAGGCATGCATGCCCTCGGTACGCAACGCGGCTTCGACCTGTCCGAGATCGATACGCAGGCCGTACATCTTGACGAACCGGCTGTTGCGGCCGACAACCTCGTACAGTCCGTCGGGGCATCGCCGTGCGATGTCGCCGGTGCGTAACGTCTCCACCGTCTTCCCGAGTTCCAGGTCATCCGGTCCGTGTGCGTAGCCCATCATCACGTTGGGCCCGCGGTAGACGAGCTCGCCGGTGTCGTCGTCGGGCCAGTCGTCGACCGGTTCGATCGTGAACGATCCGCCGGGAATCGGGCGGCCGATCGAATTCGGCCGGGACAATGCGAGTTCCGGTGGCAGATAGGACATTCGGGCGGTTGCCTCGGTGGCGCCGTACATCACGAACAACTCGAAATCCGCGTCACGGGCGAGTTCGGCGAATCTGCGCACGCGTTCCGGCGGCATCCTGCCTCCGGCCTGCGTTACGTACCGCAGGTGGGGCAGGTCGGAGGCGTGGAAGCCGATGCTTTCGAGCAATTCGAAGGTGTAGGGCACGCCCGCGAACGATGTGCCGCGGTGCCGACGGAACAGCTCCCAGAACTCGTCATCGACCACGGAGCGGTCGGTCAGGATCAGAGCGGCGCCGACGAGCAGATGGCTGTGGATCACCGAAAGGCCGTAACAGTAGGACATCGGCAGCGTGGTTGCCGCCCTGTCGGTTTCGCGGATGCCGAGGTATTCGGCAATGACGGCCGCATTCGCGAGGAGGTTCTGCTGCGACAGCCGCACCAACTTCGGTGAGCCCGTCGTGCCCGAGGTCGACATCAGCAGTGCGAGGTCGTCGTGCAGCGGTCGCCGGTCGTGGTGACGGTGGTGGATCCCCTGATCGTCGATGACGATGTCGGGGCAGTACGTCGCATCGATGGCGGCGTGATCACGACGCGCATCGACCGGAAGCACGACATGTCCGGCCGCCAGCGCACCCAGGTAGTGCACCAAAGTCGGGATTTCATTGCGGGTTTCGAGAACCACCAGGCGACGCGCACCGTGGAGCGCGGACGCAGCCGCGGCAACCCGCTCCGCAAGCTGACGGTAGGTCAGCTGGGCGGTGTCGGTGAGTACCGCGACGCGGTCGCCATGGCCGCGAAGGTGGTCGACGAGCGTGCTCATGTGAAGACGACTCCGGTCCCCACCACCTCGATGCGCACCTTCGCGTCGACACGTGGGGGATCGAGGCTGGCCTGACGCACCACGATCGGTTCGGCGTCCCTCGCGGGATCGATGGTCAACAGTACGTCGTGGCCGAGGAACTCGACCGCCATGACCTTGCCGACACCGTCCAGCTCCTCGCTGTCCGAAACGGCTTTCGCCACAAGTTGTTCGGGCCGCAACAACAAGGTGCCCGGACCGTCTTCGGCGTGCACCGCTACCCGTCCGATCGCACATTCGGCGACTCCGGACACGACGACACACGGCAGCGTGATGCTGTCGCCGAGGAACTCGGCGGTGAAGCGATCGTTGGGCTGCCGGTACACCAGCTGAGGCGAGCCGACCTGGGTGAACCGGCCCTCGCGCATCACCGCCACCTGGTCGGCGATCGACAGCGCCTCCTCCTGGTCATGGGTCACGAGCAGCGACGTGATGCCTGCTTCGGCGAGTAACCCGGCGACCACCTTTCGGGTGGACGCACGGAGCCCGGTATCCAGCGCGCTGAACGGCTCGTCGAGCAGCATCAGGACCGGCTGGCGGGCCAGCGCGCGGGCGAGTGCGACGCGCTGCTGCTGGCCGCCCGAGAGCTGATGTGGCCGACGCGCGGCGAACGACCTATCGAGAGAGACGGTTTCGAGCAGTTCGTCGACGCGGCGGCGCACCTTGTCGCGGCCTTCGCCGCGAATCCCGTAGGCGATGTTCTGCCCGACGGTCAGATGCGGGAACAACGCGCCGTCCTGCGCGACATAGCCGACGCTGCGCAGGTGCGGTGGCACCGCGCGTCCTGCACCGGCGACCTGCCTGCCGTCGATGGTGACCGTTCCATCGTCGGGAGTCTCAAAGCCTGCGATGAGCCGCAGCAGCGTCGTCTTTCCGCAGCCGGAGGCACCCACCACCGCAGTCGTGGTGCCGCGCTCCAACTGCAGGTCGATGTGGTCCAGTACGACATGGCCGTTGAAGGACTTCGCGAGTCCCCGGATGTCGACCAGTGGTTCGGTCACAGGGCGGCCACCTTCATGGACTGGCGGAAAAGCAGAACGGTCACAGGTATCGCCAGCAGAACCAGCACCATTGCGTAGGGGGCGGCCGCGGCGTAGTCGAGTTCGCTGCTGAACGACCAGAACAGCATGGCCAATGTTCGCGTTCCGGTCGGTGCGAGCAGCAATGTTGCGGTCAATTCCGTTGCCACCGCAACGAATACCAAGGATGCGCCGGCAGCGGCGGCGGGTGCGGTGAGGCGCAGCGTCACGCGCAGGAACGTCGCCGTCGGCGATACGCCCAACGACCGGGAGGCTTCCTCCAGGCTGGGCGGCACCTGGGCCAGCCCGGCCCGCACATTGACCAGCGCTCGCGGCATGAACAGCAGGACGTAGGCGAACACGATCAGCGGCACACTCTGATAGAGCGGTCGCACGTAGTGGATGGCGACGGTCACCAGGGCGAGGGCGGTGACGATGCCCGGCAGTGAGCTGGTGATGTAGTTGGCGCCCTCGACGGCGCGGGCCAGCACGCCGCTGGATCTCACCGCGACCCACGCGACGGGGAAGGCCAGCACCGTCGTGATGACTGCGGCTGTGCCCGCCAAACCGATGGTCTGAGCCAGCGAATTGCCGAGTTCGGACAGATCCCATACCTCGGCGCCACCGATCCACAGCCAGCGCAGCAGTGTCCACACCGGAACGCCAAGCGACAGCACCGCAAGGACGGTGAGCGCGGCCAGCGCGGGGATTGTGCTGCGGCCCAGGTGGTTCGGGGTTGCTGTACGTGGCGCTCCGGAGCCGATCCTGGCGAATCGGATCTTGCCGCGTGCGGCCGCCTCGGCGGTGAGCAGCGCCAGACAGAGCAACACCAGCACACCGGCGAGCATGCTGCCCGCCGCGCCGTCGAAGGTGACCTGGAACTGCTGGAAAATCGCGACGGTGAAGGTGTCGAAGCGGATCATCGCGAACGCGCCGAACTCGGCGAGTAGATGCACGCCGACGAGCAACCCGCCGCCGAGGATCGCGAGCCGCAGCTGTGGCAACACGACTCGGAAGAACACCGCCACCGAATCCGAACCGAGCGCACGGGCCGACTCCTCGACGGCGGGATCGAGCCGACGCAGGGTGGCCGCCACGGGCAGATACATGAACGGGAAATACGACAGTGTGGTGATCAGCACTCCCGCCCACAGCCCGTGGATCGACGGGATCACACCGACCCAGGCGTAGCTGTTCACGAACGCCGGAACAGCCAGCGGCGCAACGAACAACGGACGCCAGAAGCCTCGGCCCGGAAGGTCGGTTCGTTCGGTCAGCCAGGCCACGCCGACCCCGATCAGTGCGCACAGCGGCACCGTGATGAAAACCAGTGCGACGGTGTTGATCAGCAGTTCGCCGACTCGTGGCCGGACAACCAATTCGTAGGCGCGCGTCCACCCGACCGACACCGTGCCCCACACCACGTAACCGAGTGGAATGCAGGTGGCGGCAACCAGAATCGCGACCGTCGCCGAGACCAGCGGACCCGGCCTCGCGGTCGCTTCCGACCACGAGGTTTCAATCGCGGGTGCCGGGACGGGTGGAGCAGCAGTCACCTACAGCAAGCCCGCCTTCGTCATCAGCTCCGTCACCAGCTGGGAGTTCAGCGTCGACGGGTCCACCTTGGGCGCCTGCAGCGTATCCAACGGCGGCAGTGCGGGATTGGCGGGCACCCCACTGGCGACGGGGTATTCGAACGACGTGCCCTTCTCCAGCACCTCCTGCCCCTTCTCGCCGGTGATGAACTTGATGAACTGCTGGGCCTGGTCCTTCTTCTTGCTGGATGCGAGGACGCCGCCGCCGGACAGGCTGACGAAGGCGCCCGGATCTTCGTGCTTGAAGTAGTGCAGCGCCGTATTCGCGCTCATCTCTTTGGTTTTCGACTGATCGCGGAACCAGTAGTAGTGATAGATCACACCGCCGTCGACCTCGCCGGCGTTGACCGCCTTCAGCGTGGCGATGTTATCGCTGTAGAGCGTCGCACCGGACTTCATCGCCGCGAGCCACTTCGAAGTCTCGGCCTCACCCGTCAGCTGCAACAGCGCCGCGACGATGGCCTGGAAGTCCGCTTTCGTCGGCGGGGCGCCCCAGCGGCCCTTCCATTCCGGCAGCTGCAGGTCCAGCAGTGACTTCGGGAGCTGGTCAGGCTGCAGCTTGGAGGTGTTGTAGACGAAGACGGTGCTGCGCGCCGCGACGCCGGTCCACTTGCCGGTTTCCGGGCGGTACTGCGCAGGAACCTGCTCGAGGGTGGCGGGATCGAGATCGGCGAATAGTCCCGCCTTCTCGACTGCGGCCATGGCCGGTGAGTTCTCCGTCAAGAAGACGTCGGCGGGGGACTCGGCACCCTCGGCGACCAGCTGGTTTCCGAGTTCGGTGTCACCACCTTGGCGGTACGTGACCTTGATGCCGGTCTCTTTGGTGAATGCGTCGATCCATTCCTTGGTCAGCGACTCGTGCTGGGCGTTGTAGATCAGCAGTTCGTCGCTCTCGTCGGAGCTCGAGCAGGAGGTCGCGGCGAACACCACGGCAACAGCTGACAAGAGCGCGGCGATCCGGCTCCAACGAGGGCGCATCCAGGTGGTCCTTCCCGCGCCGACCCGGCGCTTAGCTGAGGTTTACCTAATGAACATACCCTGCGACCACATCGTTTCGGCGGGGTCCCGCACGGTTGCTGTGCTGAATCGCTGCGGTGTGTCCGGCGGCCACGGGGCGGGTACGTTAGCCCTCATCCGTCGGCACCGAACCTGAGGACACCGAATGAAGAAGTCAGCCCAACCCAGACGTCCGCGAGTCAGCTCAGCGATCGCCGCATGTGCCCTCGGGGCGTCCGCTGCGCTCATCGCGGCGCCCACGGCCGGCGCGGCCGACTGCACCGCCAGCGGGCTCGCCAGCGTCGCCGGCGGCGTGCTCGCCGAGGCCGGCGGCTACCTCAGCGCGCATCCCGGCGCTAACGACGTGTTGACTGCGGCTGCCACGCAGCCGCCGGACGTGGCTCGCAACAACGTGCGGGGGTACTTCACGGCCAACCCCGGCGAGTTCCTGGACCTGCGGAGGATCGCGGGTCCGCTGCAGGACCTGCGCAACCAGTGCGGCATAGCCATCACCCCGGGGCAGTTCGCGACGCTTTTCGAGGCGATGCAGGTCTGACCGCCCGCCGTCCTTCGGTGGCCGATGAGTTTCGGTGGCGGCGCGAGTCGATCCATTGAGTACATCCGGCACATCGAAGGGACAGGCAGGGACAGCAGATGACTACTCAGGCGACGACGACAGCGGGCAAGCCGCCGGTGGTCGATATCCACACGTGGCGTGCTGAACTGGCCGAGCTGAGGAAGCGGGAGAAAGCGGCGACGCGGGAGCTCGACGCGATCGCGGCGGCGCGCAGGCGGCTGCCGATGGTGAAGTTGGACGACTACACGC
This sequence comes from Mycolicibacterium moriokaense, assembly GCF_010726085.1. Classification (NCBI taxonomy): domain Bacteria; kingdom Bacillati; phylum Actinomycetota; class Actinomycetes; order Mycobacteriales; family Mycobacteriaceae; genus Mycobacterium; species Mycolicibacterium moriokaense. Next base: position 4,281,970 of record NZ_AP022560.1, on the reverse strand, counting down.
TGGCCGGGGCGGATGGTCCGATCCGGCTCGTCGACATCTTCGACGGTCGATCGCAGCTCATCGTCTACCACCACATGTGGGAGAACGGCGCCGAATGGCAGTGCGGTGGCTGCACCGGCTTCACGTCGCAATTCACCCGGCTCGAATTCCTCGACAACTACGACGCCCGGTTCGTGATCGTGACGAACGGGCCCATCGATGAGGCGCTGGCTTATCGCGCGAAGGTGGGCAACAAGATGGAGTGGTATTCGTCGGCGGACAGCTCCTTCGGCGTCGACGTCGACGCGGGGCCCAACGACGGTTTCGGGATCAATGTCTTTCTGCGGGACGGGGACACGGTCTACCGGACCTGGCATACAAACGGCCGGGGCAGCGAACAGCTCGGCTACACATTCGGGTTGATCGACATCCTGCCCTGGGGGCGGCAGGAGGAATGGCAGGACTCACCCGAGGGCTGGCCGTCGCGGCCGACATACTCGGGTTGGCTCGACAGCCCCGACATCGCGCGAGCCTATGGAAGCTGACGTCTACGCGCGGCTCACATGCGTCCGTAGCGGGCGCGGACGAAGCTGTACCCGCCGAATGCGGCGATGCCGAGTCCCGCGAGGATCAGCAGGAACTTGCCGAATGGGGCCTGACCGAGCGTCTTGACCGCGGCGTCGAGGCCGGCCGCCTTGGACGGATCGGCCTGCAGGGTCGCGACGATCACCAGGAGGCCCGCGCCGGTCAGCGCCAACCCCTTGGCCGCGTAGCCGCTGACGCCGACGGCGGTGATCCCGGTGCCGCCCGAGACACGCAGATCCTTGAAGAACTTCTTGGACACGCCCTTGTAGACGTGATAGCCGCCCACCCCGATGAGGCCCAGACCCACCGCGATGAGGAGGAACTTTCCCCAACCGGATTGCATCAATTGCCCGCTCATGCCGGCGTTCTGCTGGCTGCTCTGCTGACCGCTTCCGATGGCGAAGCGAGCCGCCGACAAGGCGATCGCGAAGTTCACGATCGCCAACCCGAGCGACTTCGCACGTTTCCACGTGGGCGTGTCGTCCCGGTGGGCTCCCGAGCCTTCGCCGGGTTTGGAGCCGACGATCGCCTCGGCCACACGCCAGAAACCAAGCGCCACAAGGCCGATCGCCGCAACCCACAGGAGCACCGCACCACCGGTCTGACCGGCCAACGTCGCCAGGGCGCCCGACTGGTCGGCGTTACCGCCGGAGCCGAAGGCGATGCGCATGACGATGTATCCGACCAGCAGGTGCAGCACGCCGCTGACGGCAAAGCCCGCACGCGCGGTGTATTCAAACGCATCGCTGTCGGTGGCACGGTCCGCTACGCCGTGCAGAGTCTTGTCGGTCATGCCGACGTGTACCCGGTGGTTGACGGTGGCGAAACTTTGCGGCGGTGGATGAGTTGGCGGTTGGGGATAAGCCCGCGGTGACGGCCGTCGTATGTCGGGGTCGTCCCGCACGGTGTGCTCATGACATCTGGAAGGACATCCGGGACTCGCGCGTCGTGGACCCGTGCTGAAATCGGCGCACTCGGGGAACGGTTGGCGGTCGAACATCTGCAGTCGTTGGGGCTCCGAGTGCTCATGCGCAACTGGCGCTGCCGCTACGGCGAACTCGACATCATCGCGGCCGACGACGCCGCCCGGATCGCAGTGTTCGTCGAGGTGAAGACTCGCACGAGCGATCGGTTCGGGGGTGTCGATGAGGCCGTCACGCCTGAGAAGCTGCGGCGGTTGCGGCGCCTGGCCGGGTTGTGGTTGGCCGGGCAGGACGTCAAGTGGTCTGAGGTGCGCATCGACGTCGTCGGCGTGCGGATCGGACGGCGGCCCATCCCCGAGGTCACCCATCTGCAAGGTGTTGGCTGATGGCGCTCGGGCGAGCGTTCTCGGTGGCCGTTCACGGACTCGACGGGCACATCGTCGAGATCGAGGCCGACATCAGTTCCGGGTTGCCCGGTGTGTACCTGGTCGGGTTGCCCGACACCGCGTTGCAGGAATCGCGGAACCGGGTGCGCGCGGCGATCACCAACTGTTGCGACGACTGGCCTCAGTCGCGGCTGACGCTGGCCCTCTCTCCGGCCACCTTGCCGAAGATGGGCTCCGTATTCGACATTGCCCTGGCTCTCGCCGTGATGGCCGCGCAAAGTAAGGGGCAGTGGCCGCGGCTGGAGAAGACGGTTCTTCTGGGTGAATTGGCTCTCGACGGCCGGGTGCGGCCGGTGAAAGGGGTGCTGCCGGCCGTACTCGCGGCCAAGCGCGCGGGATGGCCGACCGTCGTGGTTCCCGTGGCCAATCTTGCCGAGGCTTCCCTTGTGGACGGCGTCGACGTGAGAGGGGTGCGGACACTGCGTCAGCTTCGGGCGTGGGTCGCGGGTAACGAACAACTCGAGGAGTCCGTCGCCGCGCCGCCTCGGGCGCCTTCGCCTTCGGCGGACCTCGCCGATGTGGTGGGTCAGACGCAGGCCCGATACGCGGTCGAGGTCGCCGCCGCCGGTGCGCACCACCTGATGCTGACGGGTCCGCCGGGCGTCGGGAAAACGATGCTGGCGCAGCGGCTTCCAGGGCTGTTGCCTTCGCTCAGCGAGAGCGAGGCGCTCGAGGTCACGGCCATTCATTCGGTCGCCGGCCTACTGTCGAGCAATACGCCGTTGATCACACGGCCGCCGTTCGTAGCGCCGCACCACACCTCCAGCGTCGCGGCGATCGTGGGCGGCGGCAGCGGAATGGCCCGGCCGGGAGCCGTCAGCCGTGCCCACCGCGGGGTGCTGTTCCTTGACGAATGCGCGGAGATCGGTGTCAGCGTCTTGGAGGCGTTGCGAACCCCGTTGGAAGACGGGGAGATTCGACTGGCGCGCCGCGACGGCGTCGCGCGTTACCCGGCACGGTTCCAGTTGGTGCTGGCCGCGAATCCTTGTCCGTGCGCACCCGCCGACCCGCGAGACTGCATCTGCCCGGGTCACGTCAAGCGGCGGTATCTGGGCAAGTTGTCGGGTCCGTTGCTGGATCGGGTGGACCTCGTCGTCGAGATGCATGCGGAGCGTGCCGGTGCGTTCGCTCAGCAGGAGGGTGAATCGACCGCGGTGGTGTGTGCGCGAGTCGCCGCGGCTCGTGCGGCTGCGGCGGAGCGGTGGCGTCCGTACGGAATCCGCACGAATGCCGAAGTGCGTGCCCCGTTGCTACGCAAGGAGTTCCGGCTTCCCGCAAAGGTGATGCAACCGCTCAGCAGTGCGTTGGACCGGCGGCAGATCAGCATGCGCGGCGCGGACCGTTGTCTGCGGGTCGCCTGGACGTTGAGCGACTTGGCGGGCCGAACATCGCCGGGGCTCGGGGACGTCACCACCGCACTGAGCTTCCGACAGAACGGAGGTGCGCGATGACCGATGAGGTCTCGCGGGCGTGGGCCTACCTGTCGCGGGTTGCGGAGCCGCCCTGCCCGGAGTTGCTGACGCTGGTGCGGCGGGTTGGCCCGGTGGAGGCGGCGGATCGCGTCCGTACGGGCAACACCGACGACGACACTCTTGCTAGACGGGTCGAGGCGAGGCGTCAGATCGACTGTGCTGCAGAAGATCTGGAAGTGCTGAACCGAATGGATGGGCGGCTGGTCACCGCAGATGATGCCGAATGGCCACTATTGGCGTTCAACGCGTTCCGCGGGGTGGGGGATCGGCCGCGAGTGCACGAACCGATGGTGCTGTGGGCTGTCGGCCCCGCACATCTCGACGAGGTTTCGTACCGCGCCGCTGCGATCGTCGGCACTCGCGCCGCGACCGCCTACGGCGACTACGTCGCGGCCGACTTCGCCGCGGGTCTGGTCGCTCGGGATGCGGCGGTGGTGTCGGGAGGAGCCTTCGGGATCGACGGTGCCGCACACCGTGCCGCACTGGCGGGCGAGGGCGTGACCGTCGCGGTACTCGCGGGCGGTATCGACGTGCCGTATCCATCCGGGCATGCCGCGATGTTGCGACGGATCCGTGAGCAGGGTCTGGTTGTCAGCGAGTATCCACCCGGCGAGCGTCCCGCACGGCACCGCTTTCTGACCCGCAACAGGCTGGTCGCCGGTCTTGCGGGCGCCACCGTCGTCGTCGAGGCGGGAGCACGCAGCGGTGCGGCCAACACCGCGGCCTGGGCCCGCGCCCTCGGCCGTCCGGTGTGTGCGGTCCCCGGCCCGGTGACGTCGTCGGTGTCGGTGGGATGCCACGCCCTGGTGCGGGCAGGCCGCGCTCACCTGGTCACCCGCGCCGAGCACGTCGTCGAACTGATCGGCCGCATCGGCGAGCTCGCCCCCGATGAGCAACGCCCGACATCCGCGCTGGACGGACTCGACGATACGGAGAAGCGCGTCTATGACGCGTTCCCGTCCCGCGCCGCGCGCACGATCGAACAGCTCGCGGTGGCCGCCGGTGTGCCGCCGACGCAGGTGTTGGGTCCGCTGGCAGTTCTCGAGCTCGGCGGTTTGGTGGTCCGCCGCGACGGGAAATGGAGACTGGCTCGTCCGACATGAGGTACCGGACCCCGGCTGCGGGGGCGCTCGTATCCTCGACGAGGGCGAATGACACCAGGAGGAACTGTGGCAGGACGGCCGGTGCACACGTTTGAAGTGGTGCGAACCGAGCAGCTGACCCCGCATCTCACGCGGGTCGTGCTCGGCGGCGACGGCTTTGACACATTCGCGCCCAACGATTTCACCGACGCGTACGTCAAGATCGTGTTCGTCCCCGACGGCGTCGATGTCGCCGCGCTGCCACAACCGCTGACATTGGACAGCTTCAAGACTCTGCCGGAAGAACAACAACCGCCGGTCCGCACCTACACGGTTCGGCGGGTCGACCCCGAGCGCCGCGAGATCGCCATCGATTTCGTCGTACATGGCGAGCACGGCGTCGCGGGCCCCTGGGCCACCTCCGCTGTTCCCGGCCAACCGGCGTACCTGATGGGGCCGAGCGGCGCCTATGCACCCGACCCCGCGGCCGATTGGCATCTGCTGGCAGGGGACGAGGCGGCGATTCCGGCGATCAGTGCAGCGTTGGAAGCATTGCCGGACAACGCGGTCGGCCAGGTGTTCATCGAGGTGGCCGACCCGGAGGACGAGCTCGAACTGACCGCGCCGCCGGGCGTCGACATCAAGTGGATCTACCGTGGCGGCCGCGCCGACCTGGTGCCCGAGGACCAAGCCGGTGATCACGCGCCGCTGATCGAGGCGGTCAAGGGCGCGCCGTGGCTGCCCGGCCAAGTGCAGGTGTTCATCCACGGCGAGGCGCAGACCGTGATGCACAATCTGCGGCCCTACATCCGCAGGGAGCGGGGCGTGGACGCCAAGTGGGCGTCGTCGATCTCCGGGTATTGGCGGCGCGGACGCACCGAGGAGACCTTCCGGCAGTGGAAGGCGGAACTCGCAAAGGCAGAACAGGCCACCGCATAACCCCGGACTGGCACGCTAGCCGCATGGCGTACAGCGATTACGAGTTCGAGATCTACCTCCAGGGTCTGTCCGGCGTATTGCCGACGCTCCCGATGTCGTTCGCGGAGCTGGAGGCCAAGGCGCAGGCCGCGATGTCGCCTGGGATGTGGTCCTATGTCGCGGGCGGTGCGGGCGACGAGCGGACTCAGCGCGTGAACGTCACCGCCTTCGAGAACTGGGGTCTGATGCCCCGGATGTTCGTCGGCGCCGCCGAACGCGATCTGTCGGTCGAGTTTCTCGGGCTCAGCCTTGCGTCGCCCACGATGTTGGCGCCCGTCGGCGTCATCGCCCTCTGTGCGCAGGACGGACACGGCGACCTCGCCACGGCACGTGCCGCCGCCAGAACCGGCGTCCCGATGATCGCGTCGACGATGTCCGCCGATCCGATGGAGGACGTCGCCGCCGCACTCGGCGACACTCCGGGGTTCTTCCAGCTGTACACGCCGAAGGACCGCGACGTCGCCGCCAGCTTCGTGCACCGCGCCGAGGCCGCCGGGTTCAAGGGCATCGTCGTGACACTGGACACCTGGATCCCCGGCTGGCGGCCACGCGACCTGTCGACGTCGAACTTTCCCTTCCTGCGTGGCCACTGCCTGGCGAACTACACCACCGACCCGGTGTTCCGCGACAGCCTCGACCAACCGCCCGAAGAGAACCTGCAAGCGGCCATCATGAAGTGGATATCGATCTTCGGAAATCCGCTGACATGGGACGACCTGCCGTGGCTGCGCTCCCTGACCTCCTTGCCGATTCTCCTCAAAGGCATCTGCCATCCCGATGACGTGCTGCGCGCGAAAGACGAAGGCGCCGATGCCATCTACTGCTCCAACCACGGCGGGCGGCAGGCCAACGGAGGGATACCGGCGATCGACTGCCTACCCGATGTAGTGGAAGCCGCCGATGGGATGCCGGTCCTGTTCGATTCGGGCATCCGCAGCGGGGTCGACGTCGTCAAGGCGATCGCGTTGGGTGCCTCGGCGGTGGCGATCGGCAGGCCCTACGCCTACGGCCTGGCGCTCGGCGGGGAGGACGGCATCGTCCACGTACTGCGGTCGCTGCTCGCCGAGGCCGACCTGACCATGGCCGTCGACGGATACCGGTCACTGAAGGAACTCACTCCGGACACGTTGCGGCGCGTCACCTGAATCGTGGCCCCGACGTCTGCCACGGTTGTCGTCGTGGACGCGATCCTCGAGGAGTTCGACGAGTACCTCGCGCTGGAGCGCGGTCGCTCTGACCACACTCGACGCGCGTATCTCGGCGACCTGCGGTCGCTCTTCGACTTCGTCGCCGAGCGCTCACCCGGCGCAGGCATCGGCGCGTTGACCCTGCCGGTGCTGCGCTCCTGGTTGGCGGCGCTGGCCGCGACGGGGGCCGCGAGGACGACGCTCGCCCGACGTACCTCCGCGGTCAAGACGTTCACCGCATGGGCGACGCGGCGGGGACTGATCGCCTCCGACCCGGCCGCCCGCCTGCAGGTGCCCAAGTCGCGCCGAACTCTGCCAGCCGTATTGCGTCAGGATCAGGCGCTCGACGCCATGGCGGCAGCGAAATCCGGTGCACAGCAAGGAGATCCGCTCGCCCTGCGGGATCAGCTGATCGTCGAATTGTTGTACGCCAGCGGAATCCGGGTCAGCGAACTATGCGGCCTGGACATCGACGACGTCGACACATCTCGACGGCTGTTGCGGGTCCTGGGCAAGGGCAACAAACAACGCACGGTGCCGTTCGGGGCGCCGGCGGCCGCAGCTCTCGACGCGTGGCTGTCCGACGGTCGTCCGGCGTTGGCCACCGCGGACTCCGGCCCGGCGCTGCTGTTGGGTGCGCGGGGGAGACGGCTCGACCCGCGGCAGGCCCGCACCGTCGTGCACCAGACGATGGCGGCGGTCGACGGGGCACCCGATATCGGCCCGCACGGCCTGCGGCACAGCGCCGCCACCCACCTGCTCGAAGGCGGCGCCGACCTGCGGGTCGTTCAGGAACTGCTCGGGCATTCCAGCCTGGCCACGACACAGCTCTACACGCACGTGACCGTCGCACGCCTGCGCGCGGTGCACGATCAGGCCCACCCCCGCGCCTGATTTCCGGCGATTTGTGTGCATCGAGGAGCGGTGAGCGCTCCTAAACGCACACAAATCGGCTTCAGGCGGATCGGGGTGGTCGCGACGAGACCCAGCGGATCGACGTAGTCGGCCCGCGAGGCCGGACCCCACATCGCGCCCCAGTGCAGACAGGCCGCTACCCCGCAGCCGGCGTGGCCGGGTTCCAATTCGCCCACGGCCGTCCCCGCGTCGACCTGCTGGCCCACCCGCACCGACGCCCGGACGGGCTCATAGCTGGTCCGCAATCCGCCGGGATGGGCGATCGACACCACCGGCCGTCCTGCCAGCTCGCCGGCGAACACCACCGTCCCGCCAGCCGCGGCGAATACCGGCTGACCTGGCACTCCGGCGAGATCGACACCGCGGTGGCCGGGCTTCCAGTCCGGTGACGGCGCGTCGAACTCCCGCATCACAGCAGGTCGAGGCCGCAACGGCCAATCCAGCCGCTCACCGTCGGCCTCGGCGGGCGCCGCGAGGGCAATTGCAGCCACCAACACCACGATCCATCGCATAAGTCCAGCTCAGCGCGACGACCGCCGGTTGCGCCAGCCGTCGGCTGTAATCTGTGGACCGTCGGGGCGCTGTGGAAAAAGCACCCCCGAGCAGCGTGTAAACTCCTATCCGCAGCTCGCTCACGCGGGCTGACTTCGCGTGTCTCACCATGACCCGGTTCCACAAGGTCATATCCGGATGCCAGCGGTCCCGTCTCGCGACGGGTTGGCATTCCCAGCAGGCACCAGGGTTCGGCATCAACCGACGCCGGACGACAACCGACACAAAGGAAAATGGCCCCATCATGGCTGTTGTAACCATGAAGCAGCTGCTCGACAGCGGCACCCACTTCGGGCACCAGACCCGTCGCTGGAACCCCAAGATGAAGCGGTTCATCTTCACCGACCGCAATGGCATCTACATCATCGATCTGCAGCAGACGCTGACGTACATCGATAAGGCCTACGAATTCGTGAAAGAGACTGTCGCCCATGGCGGCAGCATCATGTTCGTCGGCACCAAGAAGCAGGCCCAGGAGTCGATCGCCGCAGAGGCGACCCGCGTCGGGATGCCCTACGTGAACCAGCGTTGGCTCGGCGGCATGCTCACCAACTTCTCCACCGTGCACAAGCGCCTGCAGCGCCTGAAGGAACTCGAGGCGATGGAGCAGACCGGTGGCTTCGAGGGTCGCACCAAGAAGGAAATCCTGATGCTGACCCGCGAGAAGAACAAGCTCGAGCGATCGCTCGGCGGTATCCGCGATATGCAGAAGGTGCCCTCGGCGATCTGGGTCGTCGACACCAACAAGGAGCACCTCGCGGTCGCGGAGGCTCGCAAGCTGAACATCCCGATCATCGCGATCCTCGACACCAACTGCGATCCCGACCTCGTCGACTACCCGATTCCGGGCAACGATGACGCGATCCGCTCGGCCGCGCTGCTGACCAAGGTGGTGGCCTCCGCGGTCGCCGAGGGTCTGCAGGCCCGTGCCGGCGCCGGCCGTGACGGCGACAAGCCCGAGGTCGAGGCCGCCGAGCCGCTCGCCGAGTGGGAGCAGGAGCTGCTCGCAGGCGCGACCGCATCGACGGATGCCGGCGTCGCCGAGGCGGCCCCCACCACCGACACCCCGCAAGACTCGTAGGGAAAGGCTGAAATGGCGAACTACACCGCTGCCGATGTGAAGCGACTTCGGGAGCTCACCGGTGCCGGCATGCTCGACTCCAAGAACGCACTGGTCGAGGCCGACGGCGATTTCGACAAGGCCGTCGAACTGCTTCGCATCAAGGGCGCCAAGGACGTCGGCAAGCGTGCCGAGCGTGCGACCGCAGAAGGTCTGGTCGCCGCGAAGGACGGCGCGCTGATCGAGCTCAACTCGGAGACCGACTTCGTCGCGAAGAACGCCGAGTTCCAGGCCGTTGCCGATCAGATCGTCGCCGCTGCCGCGGCGGCGAAGGCAACCGACGTCGACGCGCTCAAGGCCGCCAAGCTCGGCGACACCACCGTCGAGCAGGCCATCGCCGACCTGTCGGCGAAGATCGGCGAGAAGCTCGAACTGCGCCGCGTCGCCTACTTCGACGGCAACGTCGAGACGTACCTGCACAAGCGCGCCGCCGACCTGCCGCCCGCCGTTGGCGTGCTGGTCGAGTACACCGGCTCCAACCAGGAGGCTGCGCACGCCGTGGCCCTGCAGATCGCGGCGCTGAAGGCCAAGTACCTCACGCGTGAGGACGTGCCCGAGGACATCGTCGCCAACGAGCGCCGTATCGCCGAGGAGACCGCGCGCAACGAGGGCAAGCCCGAGCAGGCCCTGCCCAAGATCGTCGAGGGCCGCGTCACCGGTTTCTACAAGGACGTCGTGCTGCTGGATCAGCCGTCGGTGTCCGACAACAAGAAGACGGTGAAGGCGCTGCTCGATGAGGCGGGTGTGACCGTCACGCGGTTCGTCCGCTTCGAGGTCGGCCAGGCGTAACAACGCACGTGCGGAAAGGCCCCCAGGTTCCTGGGGGCCTTTTCATTTTCACGGCTCGCCCACCGATCTGGTACGACTTGGTACCGTCGGGACATGGAACGAATTCACGCCTTCGGCGACGATGCCCTCGGCGACCTGGACGCCGTCGGCCTCGTCGAAGCCCTGCGGGCGGGCAGGGTGTCGCCAACTGAACTCGTCGAAGCGGCGATCGCCCGCACCGAAGCCGTCAACCCGGCGCTGAACGGCCTGGCACACGAGGCCTACGACCGGGCGCGCGCCCGCGCGGGAGCGACCCGTGGGTTCGGCGGCTACTTCGACGGCGTGCCGACCTTCATCAAGGACAACGTTGCCGTCCGGGGATGGCCGACGATGCAGGGCACCGACGCCTGGGATCCACGCCCCATGCCCACCGACGGAGCATTCGCGCGGGTGTTTCTCGGCACGGGTCTGGTGCCGCTGGGTAAGACACAGATGTCGGAGTTCGGCTTCAGCGGTTCGGCCGAGCACCCGCGGATCGGCCCGGTGCGCAATCCGTGGAACACAGACTTCACCGCGGGTGCATCGTCGTCGGGGTCGGCCGCGTTCGTCGCCGCCGGGGTCGTACCGATGGCGCATGTCAACGACGGCGGCGGATCGATTCGAATCCCGGCCTCCTGCAACGGATTAGTCGGTTTGAAGCCGACCCGCGGGCGGCTGCCGCTGGATAGGGAGACGGCTCAGATGCCGCTTCACCTCGTCGCCAACGGTGTGGTGTCACGATCGGTACGCGATACGGCCGCATTCCTGCGTGAAGCCGAGCGTGTGTATCGCAATCCGAAGCTGGCGCCCATCGGCGACGTGGCGCAACCGAGCAAGCAACGACTGCGCATAGGGGTCTGCACGCACTCCATCTCCCGCGACGCCAGCCCGGAGATCCGGGAGTTGACGCTGAAGACGGCCGCGCTTCTCGAGGAACTGGGCCACCGCGTCACCGAGATCGACAATCCGGTGCCGGCCCGCTTCACGGATGACTTCCTGATCTACTGGTCGTTCCTCGCGTTCGCCGTGGTTCGTGGCGGACGGCGCATGTTCGGACCCAGCTTCGACCGCACGCGTCTGGACAACATCACACTCGGACTCGAACGCAAGGCCGCTCGTAACCTCCACAAGCTGCCGCTGGCCATCCGCAGGCTGTCCGCGTCACACCGCATCACTGCACGCCAGGGTGCCGAATTCGACGCCCTGCTGATGCCCACGCTTGCCGAGGTCACCCCGCCGATCGGCCACCTCGACCCGACGCAGGACTTCGACACCGTGATGGAACGGCTCGTCGACTGGGTGGCGTTCACCCCGCTGCAGAATGCGACCGGCGATCCCGCGATCTCGCTGCCACTCGCGGAATCGGCCAACGGCCTTCCGGTTGGCATGATGTTGTCGAGCACGCGCGGACGCGAAGCTCGACTGCTGGAATTGGCCTACGAACTGGAGGAGGCGCGCCCCTGGGCGCGAATACAGGGATGACTCGTGACTACGTCTTCGATCAGGGTTTCGCGCAGGAGCGCGAGAGGTTGTCGGGTATGGAGGCGCTGTGGGATCCGGGCAGTCGAGTGCTGCTCGACGATCTCGGCGTCGGCCCCGGCTGGAAGTGCCTCGAGGTGGGCGCAGGCGGTGGAGCGCTCGTCGAGTGGATGGCGGGCCGCGGTGCTCACGTCACTGCCGTCGACATCGACACCCGGTTCGTTGAACACCTGGCCAGCGAGTCGATTGCCGTGCGCCGCATGGATATTCGCGATGCTGAGCTGCCGCAGGCCGAATTCGATCTGGTCCATTCGCGTCTTGTCCTCGAACACCTCGCCGAGCGGCGACAGATCCTCGACCGGTTGGCGAGTGCCCTGCGGCCGGGCGGCTGGATCGTCATCGAGGACTACGACTGGAGCGCCTTCCGGTTCGGCGACGACGACGAGCAGCTCGGAAAGGTCACCGACTCGATCCTGGACTTCATGGCCCGGGCCGGGTTCGAGCGGAACTACGGCGGACGCGTGATCAACGACCTCGTCGACGCGGGCTTCACGGAGGTCCGCGGCGAGGGCAGGGTGCGCATCATCGACTCCGACTCACCGGGTTTCGACTTCTTCCGGTTGACCTTCGAGAGCATTCGCGGTGACCTCGTGAACGCCGGACTGGTCACACCCGAGGACGCCGAGGCGGTGTCTGCCCGGTTCAAGCAAGACCTTCGGTTGGGCACGCCGATGATGATGGCCGGGATCGGCCGCCGCGCATCCTCGTGACACGTCGCCGTAACCCGAACCCCTCCTAGTTAACGACGGAGACACTCCGCGCTGCGGTGGGTGAAACTTTCCGGGCCGACCATCTCTACTTGTGGAGACGATTGCGTCCGCATCTTCTCGATCACCGGCGATCGCCACCTCAAAAGGAAACACCTTCGGGTGTCTGGTCCGGTTCGCGTTGGCCAACATCCGGCGACGTCCCGAACGGTTTGTGCTGTCCGTACTCGGGATTGCGCTGGCCATCGCATGTGTCACCGTCGTGCGCACCGTTTCGGCCAGCTTCGCGATCACCGGGGCGGATTCGGTAGACGACGTGCTCGGTGGCGCGCAGCTGTGGGTGGTGCCTGCGGCCGGGGTGCACTACGACAGTGATGCGCAGGCGTTGGTCGCCGACGGTCCCGCGCCGGAGCTCACCGTCCCGCCGGGCTGGACGGCGACCCGAGTGCTTTCCGGGCTGACGCAGATCGACGGGCAGTCGGTGTCGCTGCGTGGCAATGACGAAGTACCCAGCGGGACAGCTGTTTTGGGGTCTGCATTAGCAGAGCGATTGGGTGTGCAGCCGGGCGACAGGATGGAGCTCGGCGGGCAGAGCCTGATCGTGCGTGTCGAAGGGACGGGCCAATCGGTCAGGGTCGCGACACCACTTGCCCACTCGATTGTCGGTGACAACGGCTGGTGGACCGTCTTCGCCCCGCCAGGCGACGAGAAGCGCCGCGACCTGGCACAGATATTCGGCGCCGCAGTCGATCTCGACACGACTGCGGATCCCTCCGTCATGCCCGATCCGAACGGCCACGGCCTGATCTATGACACCGTCGGCGGCACCGGTCCGCTTGACTTCGAACAGAAATTCTCGGCACTGTTCTCCGGCCAGGTCACCAGTTCCACGCTGGGCCTCATCTCGACGATCGGCCTCGGCCTCGGGTTCGTGATCGCAGTGTCGTCCTTCCTCGCCGCCGTGCAGGAGCGACGGCGTGAGTTCGGCATCATGTCCAGCATCGGCCTCGCCGACGAGGTGCTGTACTTCTTCCTCGTCGAGTCGATGGTGGTGTTCATCGTCGCCTACCTGGTCGGTGTGCTCGCTGCGGGAGCGGCTGTCGCCCTGGTGATTCCCTCCATCGCGACGCCGACGGCGTGGCTGCAGGCGGCGGGGATGGTGGCCGCCTTCCTGCCCGCGATGGCGATCGTCTGCGCCCTGATCCCGGTGCACCGCCTACTGCAGCAACGGCCGGTCGCACTGTTGGGGGACCGCTGATGCTGCGCATGGGGGTGGCCTACGGATGGTTGGCGACACGCCGCCGCATCCGAGAGATGTGGCTGCCGGCTATTACAACGGCGACCGGCGCCTTCCTGGTGGTGATCGTGTTCGGGATGTCCGAGGGGATCCGCGCGCAGTCCGCATCGCTCGGCCACGCCGACGAGATCGGCCGGGCGGTGGTACTCATCGCGATCACCGTGCTGTTGGTCGGCGTCGTCGAGGTGGCCGTTGCCACCACGCGCACGGTCGGCCACCGAACCAGGGAACTGGGAGTGCTCAGCGCCACCGGCGTCCCGCGCCAACCCGTGGTGGCGGCGTTGTTGGTGGAGCCGGTCATCGCCGCCTTGGCGGGTGCGCTCCTCGGCGTGGTGTTGGCCGTTGCGACCGGAATCGTCTGCGGTGCCGTCGGCTTGTTCGAAACCGGGGTCTCGGGGACGGGCCTGGCCGTGGGCGCGGCGCTCGCGGTGGGCGTCAGCGTGGTCGCCGCGCTTGTCACGAGCATCGTCCCGACGTGGAATGCGGCGTCGCGGCCACCCATCCGATCACTGACGTCAGGAGGTTGACCGAATGACCGCGACGGAAGACAGGGCGGACGTTCTCAGCGGGGTGGCGGAGCCGCCGCTGGTCATCGAGGTCAGCGATGTGTGGAAGCTGCACAAGTTCGGCGACGAGATCGTCAAGGCGCTGGTCGCGGCCGAACTACAGGTGACGCTCGGCGAGTTCGTAAGTCTGATGGGCCCCAGTGGCAGCGGAAAGTCGACGCTGCTGAACATCATCGGCGGCCTGGACCGGCCGACCAAGGGCACCGTGAAGGTCGCCGGACGCGATACGGCGACGCTGACCGAAAGCCAGTTCGCGGCACTGCGCCACGACACGATCGGCTACATCTTCCAGAGCTACAACCTGATCCCGTTCCTGTCGGCGGTGGAAAACGTCGAGTTACCCCTGATGTTCGAACCGTACGATCGAAAATCATTGCGTGCCAGGGCGTTGGAGCTACTCGACCTAGTGGGGCTCAGCCACCGTGTGCACCATCAGCCCACGAAGATGTCCGGGGGTGAGCAACAGCGCACCGCCATCGCGCGCGCACTGATCAGCAGCCCGACGCTCGTACTCGCCGACGAACCGACGGCCAACCTCGACCATCGCACCGGCGAGACGGTCGTGCGGATGCTGCGCGATCTGTGTTCCACCCTCGGCGTCACCGTCGTCGCCAGCACTCACGATCCCACGGTGGCCGACGAAGCGAGCCGTGTTGTCCGCATGAAAGACGGACAAATCATCAACTGATCCAACGAGATTGGGAGTCCGCGATGACTCAGGAACTCGAAGCCGCCCGACCGTCCGACGGCAAGCTCTTGAACGCCGAGCTCATCCCCGAGCAGGTGTTACCCAAGGTGCTCAGCACCTTCGGGCTGACGGCGATCTATGTCTTCATCATCTGCTGGATCACCGGTTCGTCGGTCATGGCGGCCGGTGGCTGGACGGCGATCCCGATGTGGGCGCTCGGCATTGCACTGTTCCTGGTGCCTGCCGGTATGGCCTGCGTCGAACTGGGCAATCTGTGGCCCGGCCAGGGCGGTGTCTACATCTGGGCGACCCGAACCATGGGCGAGACCTGGGGATACATCGGCGGCTATCTGTCGTGGATACCGGTGATCCTCAACGGCGCGGGGTCGCCAGCCATCGTGCTGCAGTTCCTACTCCTGGCATTCCACGCCGAGCTGGGGCTGACGACGACGATCATCCTTCAGCTCGTGGTGCTGTGGTCGGTGATCGGGCTTGCGCTGGCGAAACTGGCCGCCAACCAACGGATCATGAACACGGTCTTCGTCGTCTACTGGGTGCTGGCCCTGACGGTCTTCATCTGCGGGCTCATCTACGCGCTGCGTCACGGCTCCGCCACGCCGTTCAGCCTGCACGACTCGTTGGTGCCCGACTTCACCGGCGCCGGCTTCCTGTTCGGCACCGTGGTGCTGTACCTGCTCGGCGTCGAGACCCCGTACAACATGGGTGCCGAGTTCCTCTCGGTGCGAAAGAGCGGCGCCAAGATGATCGTCTGGGGCTCGGCGGCTCTGATCGCCATCTATCTGCTCACCACACTCGGCACGATGATGGTGCTCTCCGGCGACGAGATCGATCCCGTCGTCGGCGTCGTCGCAAACCTCGACAAGTCAGGGTTCCCCGGCCTGATGGAGGTCGCCGCCGTGGTGCTGGCCGTCATCGTGTTCATCGCGCTGACGACATACCAGGTCGCCTACTCCCGGCTGATCTTCGTCTCCGGCCTGGAGCGTCATCTACCCCGCATCTTCACGCACCTGAACCCGCGCACCCGCAACCCGGTCACCGCGGTGCTCATCCAGGGCGTGCTGTCGTCGATCATCCTGGTGACCCTGTACTCGCAGAGCAGCATGGCTAACGTCACGATCTACATCCAGGGCGGCCTCAGCGTCGTCTGGCTGATCTCCGGATTCTTCTTCCTGTTCCCGGTGATCATCGCGCGCAAGAAGTACGCCGATCGCTATGCCACCGAACAGTTCTGGCGTATCCCCGGCGGTATGACCGGGGTGTGGGCGACCGTGATCGTCGGCACGATCGGCACGCTGGGCGGCATCTACTACTCGTTCGTCACCCCGTGGATCGACGTGTCCATGGGCACCTGGATGACGTGGACGGGCGGCATCGGACTGATGATGGTCGGCCTCGGCGTCATCGTGTACATCTTTGGGCGCCGCTCGGCGCACAAGGTCAGTGAAGAGGATGCGCTTGCGCATCTCGCGGTCCTCGACCTGACGAAGTCGGAAACCACCACAACGGAGGGTGAGTCGAAATGACAATGGATAGCACCGCACTACACGCGGACCTCACGAGCGGCGACGTCGCGTATCCGCTCGATCCCCTGACGGGAGAGGAGATCGAGGCCGCGGCCACGATCGTCACCGACTCCGAATATGCGACTCCCACCCTGCGATTCGTGATGATCCAGCTGGCTGAGCCGGCCAAGAGACCAGAGCTGACGTTCGAGGGTGTGACCGACATCCCGCGGCAGGCGTTCATCACCGCCTACGACCCCGCTGCCAAGGCGCTCTACGAGGCGATCGTGGACCTGCAGGCACGCCTGATCACCTCGTGGAAATTGATTCCCGGCCGCTTTCCCTCCTATCTCGTCGAGTGGATGACCGGTGTGGAGGAGAAGGTCAGGGAAGATTCCCGCTGGCAGGAGGCGATGCGCAAACGCGGCGTCACCGATTTCGATCTGGCGATGATCGACCCTTGGCCCGCAGGCTATTATGGTCCGCAGGATCACTACGACAACTCGCCACTGGTGTGTCGACCGCTGACTTTTGTGCGGGCGGCGCCTTCCGAACACGGCTACGCCCGGCCTGTCGAAGGGCTGATCGTGACGTTCGACCTGGGCAAGATGGAGGTCATCGACGTCGAGGACCACGGCGCGGTGCCGTTGCCGCCGAAGGCAGGCAACTACACCGAGAAGTTCATGTTCGACGAGGACAACCGCCCGGCGTTCACGGAGTTCCGTTCGGACGTGAAACCGATCGAGATCACCCAACCCGACGGTCCCAGCTTCACTGTCGACGGGTGGAAGGTGCAGTGGCAGAAATGGTCGATGCGGGTGGGCTTCAACCCACGTGAGGGAATCGTGCTGCATGAGATCACCTACACCGACCGTGGCGAGGTGAGGCCGATCATCTACCGCGCATCGTTGTCGGAAATGGTTGTCCCATACGGTGACTCGTCGCCGACACACTGGAACAAGAACGTGTTCGACATGGGCGAGGTAGGCATGGGATTCTCCGCCAACCCGCTGACCCTGGGGTGCGACTGCCTTGGCGAGATCTACTACTTCGACGCCACGGTCAACGACTCGTCGGGCAACGCGGTGACCATCCCGAACGCCATCTGCATGCACGAGGAGGACTACGGGATCTCCTGGAAGCACACCGATTTCCGCACCGAGGAGGTCGAGGTCCGGCGTGCCCGTCGGCTGGTGATCTCGATGATCTGTACCGTCGGCAACTACGAGTACGGGTTCTTCTGGTACTTCTACAACGACGCCTCGATGGAGGTGGAGGTCAAGCTATCCGGAGTGCTCACCACCGGTGCGGTTCCCGACGGTGAGACGCCGCGCTGGGGAAAGATGGTCGCCCCCAACATCTACGGCCCGAACCACCAGCATTTCTTCAGCTTCCGCCTCGACATGAGCATCGATGGCGCGGGGAACAGCGTCTACGAGGTCGACTCGATACCCGAGCCCGACCCCGCGCTCAACCCGCACCACAACGCGTGGATCACCCGCGAGACTCTGGTGGAATCGGAGGCGGCGGGTGCCAGGGACTGGGACTGGAAAACAGGGCGCTACTGGAAGATCGCCAACCCGAACAAGTACAACGAGCTCGGCAGCCCCGTCGCCTACAAGCTCACGCCACGAGAAATGGTGCCGGTGATGGTCCAGGAGGGCTCGTACATCTACGACCGTGCGCGCTTTGTGCAGCACAACCTATGGGTGACGAAATACGATCCCGCCGAGAGGTTCGCGGCGGGCGACTACATGTACCAGTCGGCGGATATGCAGGGACTGCCGTGCTACATCGCCGACGATGCGCCGTTGGAGAACTCCGACCTCGTGCTGTGGTACACCGTGGGGGCGCACCACGTGGTGCGACCGGAGGACTGGCCGGTGATGCCGTGCGCGTATAACGGCTTCCACCTCAAGCCGGTCGGATTCTTCGACGGCAACCCCGCACTGGACATACCGCCGTCACCGCCGGCGGCCTGCCACCATCACTAGCCCCTGATATCGCTGCAGACCTCGGCCGTGGCGCGCCTCAGCGATTCGGCACCCTCGCGCAACGCCTGTTCGATGGGCGTGCCCTCGGCGGTGATCGCCACGAGGCGCTCCACGCCGTGGTCCAGCAGCACCGAGGCGTCGGGCGCCACGCGGCCGGCGAAGATCACCACCCGCGCGCCTGCCCGTGCGGCGGCCTGAGCGACGCCGAAAGGCGTTTTACCCATCACGGTTTGGGCGTCGACACTGCCCTCGCCGGTGAACACCCAGTCGGCGCCGCGGAGGGCATTCTCGAGACCGACCGTCGCGGCGACCTCGTCGACGCCGGGTTTGCTTTCCGCGCCGAGGAATTCGACGACTGCAAAGCCCAAACCCCCGGCCGCGCCCGCCCCTCGGCGTTGTGGGTTCGCCTTGCCCAGCGTCACTGCCGCGACGGTGGCCAGCTGCGTCAGCGCTTCTTCCAGAACCTCCACATCGGCAGGCGTAGCGCCTTTCTGCGGCCCGAAGACCGCGGTGGCGCCGGTGGGGCCCAGCAGCGGTGCGGTGACGTCGGAGGCCACCCGGATGCGGGTGTTGCGCAGCCGCGGATCCAGGCCGGTGAGATCGATGCGGTCGAGGTGACGCAGCGCGGCGCCGCCGGGTTCGAGGGGGTTTCCGTCGGCGCCGAGGAATGCCGCGCCGAGCGCGGTGAGCATTCCTGCGCCGCCGTCGTTGGTGGCTGATCCGCCCAGCCCGATCAACATGTCCTCCGCCCCGCGGTTCAGTGCGGACCGGATCAGTTGTCCGACGCCGAAGGTGCTGGCGCGCAGCACGTCTCGCTGGTCGGGCGGGATGAGTTCCAGTCCGGAGGCGGCCGCCATCTCGATCACCGCCAGCTGGCGAAGCGGAATGTAGCCGTACCGTGCGGTGATGGCCCGACCGAGTGGATCGAGGACCTCGACCTCGACGTGCTGGCCGTGTAACGCGTCGACGACGGCATCGACGGTGCCCTCGCCGCCGTCGGCCATCGGGACACCGACGCATTCGGCATCGGGGAACACCGATGCCACGCCGGCGCGCATCGCGGCCACCGCTTCTGTCGCGGTCATCGACTCTTTGAACGAGTCAGGTGCTAGGACAATTTTCATCGCAAGGGATCAGCGTTCGCGTCAGCGAATTCGGCCGACGTGTCGCCACAGTTGACCACACCGTCGGCGCCGCCGCCAATGGGAAGAGGTGTTATCTCTTCTTCGCGACACCCTCGGCCATCACCGTGACGATGTCATGCATGATCGCGCTGATGTGGAGGGCGGTGACCTGTGACGGATCGAGATGGGGGACAAAGCACACGATGTCGCCGCCGATCACGTCCATGCCGCGGAAGCTGCGCAGGATCTTCAGCATCTCCCGTATCGTCAGGCCGCCCGCCTCCGGGTCGGCGACGGCGGGCGCATCGCTGAGCGTCAGGACGTCCAGGTCGACCGTCACGTACACCGGCCCGTCGCCGATCACCTTGCGGATCTCCTCGATCGCGGCGGGTATGCCGATCTCCTCGATTTCGTCGAGCGTGAGCATTCGGTACCCGGCGTCCTTGGAGTAGTCGTCCATGTTCGGATGCACCATCGGACCGTTGAGGCCGACGTGCACGTAACGCGACGCGTCGATCAGGCCTTCTTCATTGCCGATCCGGAAACCGTTGCCGGCATGGCAGTGCACGCCCGCCGAGTCGCCGTAAGTGTCTGTGTGCGAGTCGAAGTGGATGATTCCGACCGGCCCCTTGCGGCGCGAGTTCGGGCCGGCGATGGCCCGCAGCACCGGCAGCGTGCAGGCGTGGTCGCCGCCGATCGTGAACGGCAGCACCCCGGCGGCGTCCATCCGTGCGTAGAACTTCTCGATGTCGAGGACCGCTTGATCGGCGATCGTCGGGGTGGGAATCGGTACGTCGCCGAAGTCACGGATCCGGGCGAGTTCGAAGGGGTTGATCCCGAACTCGCGGTGGCCGCGGTGGTAGGCCTGTGACCGGTGGCGGACGGCGCGGGGGCCCAGATACTGGGTCCGCTCGACCGGGTTGATTGCCAGTGGTAGCCCCACCAACGCGATGTCAGCTTTCGTGAAATCTGTCTCGATTTCACATCCCAGCAATCTCGGGAACCCGCTCCAGTAAAAGTACCCCTCGAGTAGTTCGATGGCCTCATCAGCGGAGGGAGTAAAGCTCACGGCGATAACCTCTCGTCATCGGTTGGGTCAGCAAACGCGCAGAGGGTCACCCGCGCACCTCTTTATAGCAAAAATTATCCCCTGCGTTAGTTAATTGTTGGCGAGCTCTCAGTCGGAGCCGAGCGCCACCAGAACACGCTTGAACTCCCGGCGCTGCTCCACGGTCAGCCCCGCCATGAGCTTTCGTTCCGCGGCGCGTACCCCGGCGTCGGTGCGCTTGAGGAGCTCTTCGCCCTCGCGGGTCAGCCTGGCCGGCAGCGACCGCCCCGAGGAGACGCTGGTGGGCCGGGTGACGAGTCCGCGGCTTTCGAGGCGGCGCAGCACCATGTTCATCGCCTGTGGGGTGACGTTGGTGTCGCGGGCGAGATCGGCGTTGGAGCGGCCAGGGTACTTCGCCAGGATTCGCATGCAGATGTATTGCGGGAAGGCAAGTCCCATCGGGTCGAGGACGCTCGCGGTCACCTCCGCGCGCAGCGCGTTCCCCACCCGGGTCAGCAGATACCCCAGCGGCTGGTCTTCGAGCATCTCCTTCATATCAACTATCTTGACACATATCAAGTACATTGATATATGGGAGTCACGACTCAACCCACGAATCAGATGTTCGAATCCGCGTACCGGGCCTCCTCGGCCGCCGAGTTCAGCTTCCGGGCTCGAGTCGAGTGCTGTCTGGCAGGTGCTCGTGTCGCGACACCGTCCTTGCGATGGTTTGAAGAATCTCGTGGGCATTCCTGCCCGTGGTGACTTCCATGCCCATCAACAGCAGTCCGAATAGGTTGACGAGTCCGGTGATCAACCCATTGCGGCTGTCGGCGGTGGGCACGTAATCGGCGATTCGCTGGTGTACAAAGTCGCCATCGTGGCCGTGCTCAACCCACGCGGTCATAACGTCGATTGCCCATCGAGTCTTTTCATCATCGGCCACAGCGAGTCCTTGGGTCAGATCGGCTCTGGCATTGCAACGCAATCGTTTTCAGTCGATCACACCCTGGCGTAGCTCGGACCTTCACTCACGATGACTTAAACGAGTCGGCCGTGGCATCGCGGACCACCTCGGGGGCAAGTTCGCTACGTGGATGTGCTGCATCGACTTCGCGCACGGCCGACCCGCATGTTGACAGTAACATATGAACAGATGATGAGATGAACAGGTAACGTGGGATCAGCCACCAGTTGGATGCGGACCACTTCGCGCATCGTCGACGGCGCAGAGAGATCAGAGAGGACCTTCATGGCCGAGTACACACTTCCTGACCTGGACTACGACTACGGCGCGCTAGAACCGCACATCTCAGGTCAGATCAACGAGATTCACCACAGCAAGCACCACGCCACCTATGTGAAGGGTCTCAACGACGCCATCGCCAAACTCGACGAGGCGCGAGCCAACGAGGACCACGGCGCGATCTTCCTCAATGAGAAGAATCTGGCCTTCCATCTCGGCGGTCATGTCAACCACACCATCTGGTGGAAGAACCTTTCGCCCAATGGCGGCGACAAACCAACCGGTGACCTCGCGGCCGCGATCGACGACCAGTTCGGGTCGTTCGACAGGTTTCTGGCGCAGTTCACCGCCGCTGCCAACGGGCTGCAGGGCTCGGGCTGGGCGGTGCTGGGTTACGACACGTTGGGCCAACGACTTCTGACGTTTCAGCTGTACGACCAGCAGGCCAACGTGCCCCTTGGCATCCTCCCGCTGCTTCAGGTCGACATGTGGGAGCACGCGTATTACCTGCAGTACAAGAACGTGAAGGCCGATTACGTCAAGGCGTTCTGGAATGTCGTGAATTGGGCCGACGTGCAAGCGCGGTTCGCCGCTGCCACCAGTAAGGCGCAGGGCCTGATCTTCTAGCGGGCATGCCTTTGATGGCACGGGAGCCGCAATGCTCGAACGCCGCGACTCCGGGCGGCGACGACCTCGGAATGGGGTGCGGAGAACGGTGGATGGATGACGTCGATCGACCTGCCCACCTGCGGCGCGCGATGTGCACGTCAGCCTTTTGCTCTGCGTTCTGGGTTAGATTCTCAGCTATGAAGAAGCCTGTAGATCAGGCCGTACCGACTCCGGCTTCGCTGGCCGACGTGGACGTCGCCACCTGGACTCTGCGCTTTGACTTGCTCTCCGATCCCAATCGCCTCGCAATTCTGCTGACCCTGCATCGCGCTCCCGGAATGTGTGTGGGCGACCTCGCTGCCGCGGTCGGTAGCTCGGAAAACGCGGTTTCACAAGCGCTTCGGATCCTGCGCCAACAAGGCTGGGTCAAGAGCACCCGGACTGGTCGACAGGTCAGTTACCAGTTGGAAGACGACATCGTGCACGATCTGCTGCACTGGATTGGCGCTGGACACACATTGTGATTCGTCGCTACATCTCGCCCGCTGAAATGAACATCTGAACAACTAGACATATCAGCCGGTAGGGGCTTAGCCTTCTGTCGTGAGTACTGTGACTACACAGGCGATGCACATGAGCGACGGCATCGTCAACGCGCCGACGTCGGTCGGTTTTGCGTTGCTTGCCGCTATAGCGCTCGGTGTCTGCGCATGGCGGGCTCGTGCCGAACTGGATGAACGCACGGTGCCGCTGGCAGGGCTGGTGGCCGCCTTCATCTTCGCGGTGCAGATGGTGAACTTCCCGATCCTGCCCGGCGTCAGCGGCCACCTGCTCGGTGGTGCACTGGCCGCAATCCTGGTGGGGCCGTATACCGGCGCGTTGTGTGTGGCGATCGTCTTGATCGTGCAGTCACTGTTGTTCGCCGACGGCGGCGTCACGGCGTTGGGGACCAACATCACCAATATGGCCGTGATCGGGGTCGCGGCGGGCTATTCGACGGCGGTGCTGTTGTACTCCGTCCTGAGACGCCGCCGAAGCGACGTCTCAACGGCATCCCTGGGCGTCGTCTCCTTCATCGCTGCCGTAGTCGGGACGATCTGTGCCGCAATGGGATTCGTCATCGAATACGCCATCGGTGGTGCGTCCTCTACGTCACTGGGCGCCGTCGCCGCCTACATGTTCGGTACCCACGCCCTGATCGGTGTCGGAGAGGGGATCATCACTGCGCTGACAGTTGTCGCCGTCGCCAGAGCCCGTCCCGACCTCGTATATCTGCTGCGAACGAACCGAGTGGTTGAAGGAGCGACAGCGTGACGACCGCGGCGCGACGCAACTGGTTGTTCTGGATCGGCTTCGCCCTGGCAGCGTTGGTGATCGCCGGCGGCGTGTCCTATCTGGCCAGTTCCAGCCCGGACGGCCTGGACTCCGCCACGTTAAGGGGCTGTGAGGTCGTCGACAACGCCGGGGTAGAGGAACTCAAGGGCGACTGCATCGCCCAGCACGCGCAGGATCACGCCATGGCCAATTCCCCCCTCGCGGACTACGCCGTGGTGGGCGGCGAAGGCACCGGTGGGCTGGCCGGCGTCATCGGCGTCATCGTCACCCTCGCGGTCGCAGGGGGCGCATTCTGGTTGATCGCGCGGGCGAGGCCGAAGACGCCAGCCGGAGACTAGGCGTGGGAGCAGGCCACGCACATCCCCTGTACCGCGACGGCGACTCGGTCGTTCACCGTGTTGCTCCCGAGGTGAAGATCGTCTGCCTCGTGGTCTTCGTGCTCGCCGTGGTCGCCACACCCCGGGAGATGCTCTGGCCGTTCGGAATCTATGCCTTGATTGTCCTTGCAGTGTGGCGGTTTGCGCGGATTCCATTGCGCTGGATCCTGCCGCGCATGCTGATCGAGGCGCCATTCCTGATCCTCGCCGTGCTGCTACCGTTCGCCGAGGGCGGTAACAGGGTGGAGGTAGCCGGTGTGCACCTGTCGGTCTCTGGGCTCTACGCCGCGTGGGGCATCGTGATCAAGGGCACCCTGGGGGTGGCGGCATCTCTCACGGTCGCCGCGACCACCACGGCCCGCGAACTGTCCGTCGCGCTGAGCCGACTCGGAGTGCCGGGCACTGTGACCTCGATGCTGGTGTTGATGATTCGCTACATCGATTTGCTTGCCTCGGAGGCCGGCCGAATGCGTCAGGCGCGACTGTCGCGCGGTGATTCGCCGAGCGCTATACACCAGGCGGGCGCCATCGCGAAAAGTGTTGGAGCACTGTTCCTACGCGCGTACGAGCGGGGAGAACGCGTCTATCTCGCGATGTTGTCCAGGGGCTTTGACGGCACGGTCCCGGCATTGGCCGCCGGGGTGGGCTCCAGTGCACCGGCATCGGTTCGACAGTGGGTGGCCGCGCTCATGCCCGCTGCGGCCGCGGTGGCTGTGGCTGCCTGCTCGTGGGTGATCCGGTGACACTACCCGCAATCCGCATTCAGGATCTTCACTACGTCTATCCCGACGGTCACTCCGCGCTTGCCGGGATAGACCTGACGGTGGCCGACGGCGAGCGGGTGGCGGTACTCGGCCCCAATGGCGCGGGCAAGACGACCCTGATGCTGCACCTCAACGGGGTTTTGACTGCCGCCTCAGGGTCGGTCGAGATCGGCGGAATCCCGTTGATCCGCAAGAATTTACAGCACATCAGGCAGCTTGTTGGACTGGTGTTCCAGGACCCCGACGATCAGCTTTTCATGCCGACGGTCGCCCAGGATGTGGCGTTCGGTCCGGCCAATTTCGGGGTGTCCGGTGATGAATTGACCGCCCGCGTCCAGGAGGCGCTGGAGGCCGTGTCACTGACCGATCTGGCCGGTCGCAGTCCGGCGCACTTGTCGGGCGGCCAGCGTCGCCGCGCCGCGCTGGCGACGGTCCTCGCATGTAGGCCCGACGTCTTGGTCCTCGACGAACCGTCTGCCAACCTCGATCCGGTGGCACGGCGGGAATTGGCAGAGACCCTCCTGGGACTCGAAACCACCATGCTCATCGTCACGCACGACCTGCCCTACGCGGCGCAGCTGTGCAACAGGGCCGTCGTCATGGACTCCGGAGTCGTGGTAGCCGACGACGACGTGCGATCGATCCTTTCCGACTCGGATCTATTGGCGCGCCACCGCCTTGAACTCCCGTGGGGTTTCGAGATCACCGCCAACTAGCGACGAGTCCACAGCGTCACAGCTGCCCGCGGTCAGCTGTGAACGTGTGAGTGCTCGTCGATGAGATCGTTTTGATGCACGTGGCTGTGGGTGTGCTCGGATCCGTCGTGGGCATGGGAGTGCTCATGCGTCACGTGGTCGTGATCGTGCCCGGTATGGGCATGGACATGACTGGTGGTGCCGTGCGCATGTTCGTGTGAGTGCGCCTCGGTATGGGCGTGTTGATCGGTCATGGGATCTTCTCCGTGATTACTACGCGGACGCCCCCGGAAGTTGGCGCGTCGCTGGGTCGTTGCGGTGATGGCCGGGAATGCCGGGGCCGGAATGTTCGGCATTGAATACGGCGTCGACCACCAGTTGTCGAACGTGGTCGTTTTCGATGCGGTAGATGACCTGAGTTCCCTCCTTACGTGTGCGAACCAGTCGCGCCATCCGAAGCTTCGCCAGGTGCTGTGATACGGACGGTGCCGGCTTCCCGACATGCTCGGCAAGCTGGTTGACCGAATGCTCACCGTGGGTCAGCGCCCAGAGAATCTGGACGCGTGTGGCGTCGGCCAGCATGCGAAACACCTCGACGATCAAGCTCGCCTGATCGTCTGGAAGTCGGAGCCACGCTTCCCGACTATCTGCATTCATGCGCAGATAGTAGCAGTGATCTGGCGTGTCTGAGCCCGATCACGCCGCTGTCGGGCGAGTTCATCCGGCGGATCGGGGCGCGGCCACAGGTACATGGGTATTCGCGCAGCCGGATTTCTCTCATCGCTCGTTGATCGAATATGAACGGGAGACCGGAAAGGGACGCAGGTCGGTGCCCGCCTTCCTGCTGAGCGCACACTTGCCGGGCTGATCCGCCACGCGCGACCCCGGATGCCGGTCTCGAGGCCACCATGAGGCAGGATTAGGGGAGTCTCAGCGAGGACCCGAAGGAGTCGGATGGCGGAATCCAATGTCGCCGGCCCGGCCGTTCCGGAGCCGACCAGCTCGAACGGTGCCGCCCCCTCTTCCTCATCCGATACTTCAGCCGATACGTCGCTTCGGCCGGTGTACTCCCGCGTGCTGCTCAAGCTCGGCGGCGAGATGTTCGGCGGTGGCGAAGTTGGCTTGGACCCCGACGTCGTCCACCAGGTGGCTCGACAGATCGCCGAAGTCGTCCGCAGCGGCGTGCAGGTGGCCGTCGTCATCGGCGGCGGCAACTTCTTCCGCGGTGCCCAGCTTCAGCAGCGCGGCATGGAGCGAACCCGCAGCGACTACATGGGCATGCTCGGCACGGTGATGAACAGCCTTGCGCTGCAAGACTTCCTGGAGAAGGAAGGCATTCAGACCCGCGTTCAGACCGCGATCACGATGGGCCAGGTCGCTGAGCCGTACATCCCCCTTCGCGCCCGCAGGCACCTGGAGAAGGGCCGGGTGGTCATCTTCGGTGCCGGCATGGGGCTGCCGTACTTCTCGACCGACACCACGGCAGCGCAGCGGGCGCTCGAGATCGGCGCCGAGGTGGTGCTGATGGCCAAGGCCGTCGACGGCGTCTTCACCGCCGATCCGAAGGTGGATCCCAACGCCGAACTGTTGACCGCGATCAGCCATCGTGAGGTGATCGATCGGGGTCTGAAGGTCGCCGATGCGACCGCGTTCAGCCTGTGCATGGACAATGGCATGCCGATCCTGGTGTTCAACCTGCTCGCCGATGGCAATATCGCGCGTGCGGTCGCAGGTGAGAAGATCGGAACACTGGTCACCACGTAATACGGACGTGCCCGCGGGCCCGTCATGAGGAGAGCAACGTGATCGACGAAACCCTCTTCGATGCCGAAGAGAAGATGGAGAAGGCGGTGGCGGTGGCGCGCGACGACCTGTCGTCGATCCGTACCGGCCGGGCCAATCCGGGCATGTTCGCCCGCGTGAACATGGACTACTACGGTTCACCCACGCCGATCACGCAGCTGTCGAGCATCAACGTCCCCGAGCCGCGGCTGGTCGTCATCAAACCGTACGAGGCCAATCAACTGCGCAACATCGAGGATGCGATCCGCAACTCGGACCTCGGTGTGAACCCGACGAACGATGGGAACGTCATCCGGGTGTCCATTCCGCAGCTGACCGAGGAACGCCGTCGTGACCTGGTGAAGCAGGCCAAGGCCAAGGGCGAGGATGCCCGGGTGTCGGTGCGTAACATCCGCCGCAAGGCGATGGAGGAGTTGCACCGCATCAAGAAAGACGGCGAGGCAGGTGAGGACGAGGTGAGCAGGGCCGAGAAGGATCTCGACAAGATCACCCACACCTACACCAACCAGATCGACGAATTGGTCAAGCACAAAGAAGGCGAGTTGCTGGAGGTCTAGTGACCGATCAGCACATGACTCCCGTGGCAGATACGCCGGTCGAAGGGCCGCCCAAGAAGAAGTCGCGGGCCGGGCGTGACCTGCCCGCCGCGATCGGCGTCGGCGTTCTGCTCGGTGCCATCGCGATCGGTGTCCTGATCTTCGCGCCCATCGGGTGGATTCCGGTGCTCGCGATCGCGATCCCGATCGGCATGTGGGAAGTCATCAGCAGGCTTCGTGAGGCCGGCTACGCCCTTCCCGCGATTCCGCTGCTGCTCGGCGGTCAGGCGATGATCTGGTTGACGTGGCCGTTCGGCCCCGCCGGGCTGCTGGGCGCCTACGCCGGAACGATCGTGGTGTGCATGGTGTGGCGCCTGGTCGGCCAGGGGCTTCGCGACCAGCCGGTGAACTATCTGCGCGACATCTCCGCCTCGGTGCTGCTGGCGACGTGGGTGCCGCTGTTCGCGAGTTTCAGTGCGCTGCTGATCTTCCAGGACGAGGGCGGTCGTCGGGTGTTCGCGGTGATCGCGACCGCCGTGTTCGCCGACATCGGCGGATATGTCGCGGGCGTGTTGTTCGGCAAGCATCTGATGGTGCCCGCGATCAGCCCGAAGAAATCGTGGGAAGGACTTGGCGGCTCACTGCTGTTCGGGATCGGCGCGTCGGTGTTCTCGGTGGTGTTCCTTCTCCACAACCCGTGGTGGGTCGGGATTCCGCTGGGTCTGATGCTGGTCATCACGGGCGTGCTGGGCGACCTCGTCGAGTCGCAGATCAAACGCGACCTCGGAATCAAAGACATGGGCAAGCTGCTGCCCGGTCACGGGGGAATGATGGACCGGATCGACGCGATGCTGCCCTCGGCCGTCGCCGGCTGGATCGTCCTCACACTGCTTGCGTAACAGCGCATTTCGCCTTCTCAACCATCGTCATTCGCAGCTAAGGTAGCGTTTGCGCGCATGAAATTGTCGTGCGCGCTGGTAACCAACGTCGACTCACCGGACCTCGTCGCGGAGGCTGAACGCCTCGGTTATCACCGGGCGTGGCTGTATGACTCCCCGGCCATCACGTCGGACGTGTGGATTGCGTTGGCGCTGGCCGCCGAGCGTACCTCCACGATCGGGCTCGGTCCAGGCGTCCTCGTGCCGAGCCTGCGGCATCCGATGGCCAACGCGGCAGCGATCGCGAACCTCACCGCGCTGGCGCCCGGTCGTGTGGTGGTGGCTGTCGGCTCCGGGTTCACCGGTCGATACACCCTCGGAAAGCGGCCGCTGCGTTGGGCGGTGGTCGAGGAGTATGTGACGACGCTGCGGGCGCTGCTGCGCGGCGAGACGGTCGAGTGGGAGGGCGCCGCGATCCGCATGATGCATGCGGACGGTTTCGTGCCGGACCGGCCCGTCGAGGTCGAGGTGTTCATCGGCGCCGACGGGCCCAAGGGCACCGCCGTCGCCGAACGCGTGGGCGACGGCGTGTTCGCCGCGGGTGTGCCCAATCCGGCGGCGGCCGGTCGGCCGTACGCGTTGCTCCAGTTCGGAACGGTCCTCGAGGACGGCGAAGACCTGCGCAGTCAGGCGCTGTTGGACCGAGCGGGGCACGGCCTCGCGGTGGTGTTTCACGCCATGTACGAACGGCTGGGTGCCGACGCGATGCTCGAACTGCCCGGCGGTCCCGAGTGGGTGGCTGCCATCAATGCGATTCCGCCGGCCGAGCGTCACCTCGTCACACACGAGGGACACCTCGTGCGGCTGACCGCGGTTGACCAGGAAGCGGTGCGGATCGCGGCCGATCTGCTGCCGCAGTTCACCTTCACCGGAACCCCGGAGCAACTGCGGGACCGGGTCGCCGAATACGCGGCGGGCGGTGTGACGGAACTCGTCTATCAGCCAGCGGGTCCGGACGTCGCGGGTGAGTTGGCCCGCATGATGGACGCCGTCGGGGGCGTCACCGAACGCTGAGACTTGGCGTTTAGCCAACATGCCGCTGCGCCGATGGCCAGGCCCGCGGCGATCCCGATGTCGGGGCGTTGACCGAGCATCACCCACGACAGCACACCCGCCACCGCAGGGATCACCGCGAACAGCATTGCCACCGCGGCCGCGCCGTATTCGTTGATGCCGCGGACGTACAGGGTCATCGACAGCACCGCGTTGAGCAGGACGACGGCAGCGACGGCTCCCGCCGCTTTCCACGGGTCGCTCACCGTCCACGGCATCACCGCGGCCAGCGCGACGACAGGGAGGATGCATGCACCGTTCTGCAACGCGGCCGTCGCCCGGAAGTCGACGCCGGAGCAGAACTTCTGCTGGTACACACCGCCCGCGGCGACGCTGAACAGCGAGACGAGGATCAGCAGGACGGCGGGGTCGACGCCGCCGACGGCGATCAGCCGTGCCGCGCAGGACGCGAGAACGGCCACCACCCCCAGCACGAGCGCCCCGACCCTGGTCCAGGTGAGCCCTTCGTTGAGGAACATTGCCGCGAGGACCGCCGTGACGACGGGGTTCATCGAGATGATCACGGCCCCGAGCACAGCGGGGGCACCGTGCATGAGCGCTACATACAGGCAGGTGAACAGCAGGCCCTGGGCGAGTAATCCGCTGATCAGGACATGCACGAGTGTGCGCCCTGTGGGCCAGCTCACCTTCGCCAATGCGGCCCAGGCGGCCAGGATGGCGGCGGCCAGACCGAACCGAAATACCAGCACCGCCATCGGCGACATCACCGAAACAGCAAGCGCGCCAACGGGATAGCCAAGCGCATAGAAGAACGTCAAGGTCGACGCTGCTCCCAACGGCATGGTTCTGGTGGGCACCCGGTCCATAGTTGCGGGCAACGACTGAGATCGCGAATTAATTTCTCGGCGCTCGGCAATGAGATACTGGCAGCAGCTCATGGCCACTTCTCTGCCCCTTGTTTTCGACCCGCCGCGACGCGCGATGCCGCCGCGTCACCTCGCCGACCTCGATGAGGACGCGCGCGCTGGCGCCGTCGCGGAGCTCGGGCTGCCCGCATTTCGGGGTAAACAGCTGGCCAACCAGTACTACGGACGGTTGATCGCCGACCCGCATGAGATGACCGACCTGCCCGCGGCGCTGCGCGATCAGATCGCGGACGCCCTGTTCCCGAAGCTGCTGGACCCAGTGCGGGAGATCGAATGCGACTCGGGGGAGACCCGCAAGATGCTGTGGCGCGCGGTCGACGGCACGACGTTCGAGTCGGTGCTGATGCGCTATCCGCAGCGCAACACGGTGTGCATCTCGTCGCAGGCCGGGTGCGGCATGGCGTGTCCGTTCTGCGCGACGGGCCAGGGCGGGCTGCAGCGCAACCTGTCGACGGCGGAGATCCTGGAACAGGTGCGCGCGGCGGCGGTTGAATTGCGCGACCGCGACGGGGACGGGATCGCGCCGCCCGCGCGGGGCGGCAGGCTGTCGAACATCGTCTTCATGGGGATGGGCGAGCCGCTGGCCAACTACAACCGGGTGGTCGCGGCGGTGCGCCGCATCACGGCGGCGCCGCCGCTCGGGTTCGGGATCTCGGCGCGGTCGGTGACGGTGTCGACGGTGGGGCTCGCGCCGGCGATCCGCAAGCTGGCCGACGAGCGCCTCGGTGTGACGCTCGCGTTGTCGCTGCATGCGCCCGACGACGAACTGCGCGACACACTGGTGCCGGTGAACAGCCGCTGGAAGGTGTCCGAAGCACTCGACGCAGCAAGGTATTACGCGGACGTGACCGGACGGCGGGTGTCGATCGAGTACGCGCTGATCCGAGACGTCAACGATCAGCCGTGGCGGGCGGACTTGCTGGGTAAGCGGCTGCACGGGGCGCTGGGGCCGCTCGCGCACGTCAACGTCATTCCGTTGAACCCGACGCCGGGTAGCGAATGGGACGCCAGTCCGAAGGCCGCCGAGCGGGAATTCGTCAGGCGGGTTCGCGAACGCGGGGTGTCATGTACCGTGCGCGACACCCGTGGTCGCGAAATCGCCGCTGCCTGCGGTCAATTGGCGGCCGAGGGCTGAGCTAGCGCGTCGAGACTGCGGATAATCGCCGTTCGCCGCAAAACCGCAATCTGTAAGCAGTCTGGACGCCCGGCGTCGATCACGTCAGTGGTTCGGGTAACGCTGGGCTGCCGGACGCCGGCATCAACCCCCACGTCTGAAAGGCCATCACCAACATCGTGTACGTGCCGACGATGAAAATGAGTTCCATTGCCTGGTGCGTGCCCAGTTCGTCCGCGAGGCGTTGCCACGTCGCCGCGTCGGCGAAGCCGAGGGTCAGCAGTTCGTCGGTGGCCTCGAGCACCAACCGGTCGGCACCGGTGAAGCTGTCGTTGCCCTCGGCGAGACGCGCGATGTCTTCGGACGGTACGCCACCGTCGGTGGCGACCTTGGTGTGCTCGGCCCAGAAGAACGCGGACCGTCGAGCCTGTGCTACGCGCAAAATCGCCAGTTCCCTTAGCCGAAGGGGTAATTCGCCGCGCTGCAACAGCCAGCCGTTGAAGGCCAGAAATCGGCGCGCCATTTTTGGGTGGCGGGCGAGCACACCGATGATGTCGAAGTTGAGGGGGTCGGCGGCGTGGCCCGAGCCGGCCTGGGGGACTTTCTCCGCCGGCAGTCCCAGCAGTGCACCGAACGCCGCGTACTCGTCGTCTCCCCACTCCTCGGCGGTCAACGGGGCAAGCAGCGGCTGGATGCGGTCAGCGGGAGTCATGTCCGGCGCCCCCCGTTGACGGGAAGGACCTGACCGGTGATGTAGTCAGATTCGTCCTGGCACAGGAAGATAGCGGCGTTGGCGATGTCCTCCGGCCGACCGGCGCGACGCACCGGGGTGATCTTGGCGAAGTGTTCCAGTGGCGCGGTGAAACGCCCTTCTTCGATCGCCTTCTCCAGCATGGGTGTGACCACCATGCCGGGCGGAATCGTGTTGACGGTGATGCCTTTCGGTCCGAGTTCGAGTGCAAGGCTCTTGGTGAACCCGATCACACCGGCCTTGGAACTGACGTAGGCGGCCATGCGCGACTGCCCGCCCTGCGCGCTCGACGAGGAGATGTTGACGATCCGGCCCCAGTGGGCCTCGACCATGTCGGGAAGCACTACCTGCGTGCAGATGAACGGGCCGCGGAGGTTGACCGCCATGACGCGGTCCCATTCCTCGTCGGTGATCTCGGCGAACTTGCCGAATTGCTCGATGCCGGCGTTGTTCACCAGGATCAGCACCGGTCCCAGGTCCGCCCGCACCTGTGCGACGGCGGCTTTGACCGCACCGCGGTTCGACACGTCCACGATATAGCCGGCGACTTTCGCGCCTTCGCCGCGCAATCGGTCGACCTGTGCTTCGACCTGCTCGGTGGCGATGTCGAAGATCGCGACTTTGGCGCCCAGGGCGACGAGCGCTTCGGTGATGGCCAGGCCCAGCCCGGCGGCACCGCCGGTCACGATGGCGGTGGTGTCTTGAAACGGCATGTGATTCCTACGGGTACTCGATATGCAGGCGGGTCAGCGCGCGCAGGATAAAGGTCGGCAGATAGGAATAGCGGCGGTGGTCGGCGGGGCCCAACTCGTTGTCGGTGAAGACGTCCCTTGTATCGAGATCGTTCACTGCGAACCGTCTGCGCCATCGAAACTCGGCACCGAGCCGGTGTTCGGCAGTTCCATCTGCAGGTAGACGGCGATGCGCCGAACCTTGTTGTCGGCGTTGAACTCATACACGGACACGCTGTTGACCACGCTGGTGAAATCGCCGATTCGGCTGTGCTCCTCGAGTTCGAGAAACACCACGTCTGGTGTCTCGGTGAGACGTTGGAACGTGCAGTCCCACTCCGATGACTTCGCCCAGTTGGTCAAGAATTCCGCGTAGGTCGCCCAGTCCATCACCTCTTTGAACGGCCCCACCCGGACGAAGTTGTCGACGTCGATCAACTCCGCCAATGGCACCCAGTCCGAGGAGGTGAAGTCGGGGTTCTTTGCGGCGTCCACGAGACGCTTCGTGATCCGGCTGTACTCCAGCACGATTCGCGACCGACCGGTCGCCGTCGCGAAGACCTCGTCCACGGTCGTCATGCCGGCACCTCCGATTCGGCGAGGCGGCGCTCCAACGCCTCGAGATACTCGCCGGTGCCGCGGAAGGGCCCGTGCACGCCGATCGCGACGTCGAGGAATGCGTTGTACTCGTCGTTGACGTGCGTCTCCCACCGAGTGATCTCGCACTCGCCATTGGTCTCCAGGAAACTGTAGGAGTAGAAGCCCATCATCGCGCCGTCCGCGGTATGACCTTCCCACCGCGTCTTCATCACCAACCCGTTCTCCGATGGCCAATAGTTGAACGACGTCGGTTTCCAGTCGGGGAAGCTCAACGAGTACACCTTGGCTTCCAAGGTGGAGGCTTTCGCGGTATCGGAGGGGAACTCGCTGAGCTTGAACACCTCGTCGCCGGTGAAGTACGGCGAGGCATACACCCCGTCGGCTGCGAACTTCCAGGTGTCCGCGAATGCCTCGCCGTCCTTCACGCCCTGTCGCAGGTAGGCGTCGCGGTAGGCCTCCGCCATCCGGGTGTGGTGGGCGACGCGCTCTTCGAGAGTCATTGATCCCTTTCGTCTTTGGTGATGCTGGTCAGGAGGTGCCTGCGGCCATATAGCGGTCGATGACGGAGTGGAAGTGGCCGATGACGACCTCCTCCTTCACCAACGTCATGTGGTCGAGTCGTTCGTTACGCAGCCCCTTCTGCTGGCGTGGCATCTGGATGTAGTCCTGGTGCAACGCCTCGAAATACTTGTAGCTGCCGGGCTCGTCGACTTCGATCAGTTCCGCCCGGAAGGCGTCTCGGTGTTCGTCGGGCAGGTACATGTAGCTGCTGACGTGCCAGATGCAGCGGTTCGGGTCGCCGTCGGGATGTGGCACCGCCATGATGATGTGGCACTCGCCGGCCCGGACCGTCATGAAGAAGTTCGGGAACAGCACCCAGCCCTGGTTGTCGCTCATCTGGTCATCGGTCAGTCCGCTGACGTCGAGGCCCATGCCCGTCAGGGTGTCGCGGGTGGCCTGCTGCAGCAGACCCCGTGCCGTGACGCCCTCGGGGAATTCCACCTCACCGTCCGCACCCTGGTACGGCGCGACGAGTTCGGTGAAGCGCGGGATCACCGCGGCGGTTCCCGGGAACGTCTCTGGCAGTGCCATGATGCCGTCGACCTGCTTCTGCGCACCGGCGCCCTGTACCTCGAACGGTGCCACTGCAACGCTGTGGTTCTCGAAGAACTGGTAGCGCGTGGTCGCCGGGTCGATGTTGAGGACGGCGAGCAACTGCGGGTGAATTCCGTTGATGTGGTAGCCCTCTTCGAAGGCGTCCATCACGACTTTCCAGTTGCAGTCCAGCGCTTCGCGGACATCCATCACGGTCGTCATCTGGTCGAGGTGATAGGGCCCGAGCAGTTCCATCACCTCGTCGCCCAGGTATTCCCGCAGCGGCTGGGCATCGGGATCGGGGTTGAGGAAGATGAACCCACCGAAGGTGTCGACCGAGACCTCCAGCAGCGAGTTGTCGCTCTTGTCGACCTGACCCGACAGGTCCTCGCGCAGCACACCGCGCAGCTTGCCTTCCAGGTCGTAGGACCACAGATGGTACTGACACAGGAAGCCGCGCTTGGCATTTCCGGTGTTCGTCGTGCACAGCATGTTTCCGCGGTGCCGGCATGCGTTGACGAAGCCGCGCAGTCTCTCGTCCTTGCCGCGGACGATGACGTAGGACTGGTCGAGGATCTGATACCGCTTCCAGTCGCCAGCCTTGGGGAGATCGTCGACACGCCCTGCGACCTGCCATACCCGCGACCAGATGCGCTCGCGCTCGAGTGCGGCGTATTCGGCGGAGGTGTAGCGCTCCGTTGAGATGTTCATGCTGAACGTCCCCGGCTTGATGTCCTCGAGGCCGAGACCGATTCCGGAATCGGGATTCAGCCACTCGCCTGGGCGGATTGTCTGCGTCATTGCCAAACCTCCTGGTCGCCGGATGCTCACTGGGCTGTGGCGCCTCCGTGCTGTGATGGCAGTCACCATATACACATGCGTATTAGATATACAACAATGTATAAAAGTGGTTTGAGTCACTTCGTCGTCATGGGTCAGCGGCCCGTGTCGAAAGGAGAGGAGCCGCAATGGAGTGTGTTCTCCACGTCCGCGCCGTCAGCGTTGCGGAATTGATCAGCGTCGCGGGCGGCTGGCTGTGTGACCGCGCCATGGCCGGGTGGACGACCACGGTGTGGACTCCGCAGCTCGAGCACACCCAGTCCCTGGCTATCCTCGGTGTGACCGCGCGCTCGTCGGTGCCCGAGCCGTACGATGCGGTCGACGCGCTGGTGGTGTCCGGCGCATCTGCGCCAGACATCGCTCGCGGTTGGCACGGCTGCGTGCGTCACCGCATCAGCGGCGGTGCGCGCGCTTTCAAGGCTCGGGCTTTACTCGCCGCAGGCCTGCCGCCGAACACCGCCGACGTCGAGACGTTCTGGCTGAATGCGTCATCGAACCTGTTGGTGGCACAAGAATTCGTGCGCACGTCGGCCTCCGCGGTGGCACCGTGACGGTTCGCACTCGCGCTACGGTGTGGGAGGATCGGCGAATGCCGGAGCGGTGGACCAGGGCGCGACGTCTTGAGCACACCCGTAACCTGCTGCTCGACGCAGCCGAGGAGGTGTTCGCGCGCAAGGGTTTGACCGGCGCTGCGCTGGAAGACATTGCCGACGCCGCCGGCTACACGCGCGGGGCGATTTACTCGCACTTCGGGGCCAAGGAAGAGTTGTTCCTGGCGGTCGTGGACCGGCAACGGCAACGGTTTCTCGACGGCTTCCACGACCTCATCCAGTCCTTCGCGCGACTGGACGAACTCAGCGTCGACGAACTCGCCGAACGGTGGCGTGAAGTGGGCAGCGACCCGAACCGGGCGGCGCTGAATTACGAACTGACGCTTTATCTTCTGCGAAACCCGGATGCGCGCGAACGGCTCGATGCGCAGCGGCGCGAAACCGTTCGGTCGCTAGCCGAGTTCATCAGCAAGAACGTCGCTCGCCTTGGCGCAACGCTGACGATTCCCGCGGAGACGTTGGCCCAGTTGATACTTGCGGTCAACGACGGCGTCACTCTCGGCAGCCATCTCGACGGGTCGGACCTCTATCGTCCGTATCTGAGCCTGATCGTCTCCAGCGTCGTGGCGGCAGGCGACTGAGTTCCGCCGAGTACTGCGCGATATGGCCAGTGATACGACCGCTGTCTGCGGTCGATTACGTGGTCACGATGCGCCTGGCTGGTTGACGAACCACACATTCTCCTCGACGAGTCGGCGGCTGCGCCATCCGTCGGAGGTGCGCACCAGTTCGTGGTGGTAATAGCCGCCGCACGAACTCATCTCCGCCATGCCTGGCAACTGCATCGGGTTGTAGAACATCGCGCAAACCGTCGCGGTGTCGCCGGTTATCTCGCTTTTGATGTTCGTGATGTAGTGCATGCTCCACGGAATCACGCCGAAGTTCGCCGCGAACCAGTCGACGACCTCATCGCGACTGCCCACGACGGCACCCGCCGAGGAGTAGTCGATGTGCGCGTCGTCGGTGAACACCGACCGATATAGCTCCCAGTCCTTGGTGTCGACGGCCCGGGCGTATCGATATAGCAGACGGGCGATTTCGGTCTCGTCGCTCATTCGGGCATGCCGATGGTCTTCGCTTCCAGGTATTCCTTGTAGCCCTCTTCGCCGTTGCGGTAGCCCAGCCCGCTCTGCTTGGTCCCGCCGAACGGACTGGTGATACCGAAGTGGCTCTTGCCGTTGATGGTGACGTTGCCCGTCCGCATCCGCTTGGCCACCTCGAACGCCCGGTCCACGTCGCCGGACGACACCTCGCCCGAGAGGCCGTAGATCGTATTGTTCGCGATCGCTATCGCCTCATCGTCGGTGTCGTACGGCGTCACCGTCAAGACCGGGCCGAAGATCTCCTCCTGCGCCACTTGCGAATTCGGATCCACATCCGCCAGCAGCGTTGCCTGCGTGTAGTAACCCTTGGGCAGGTTTTCCGGGATGCCGCCGCCGGTCACCAACCGCGCACCCGAGTCGATGCCACTCTTGATCAGGCCGAGCACCTTCTGCCGCTGCGTCTCGCTGATCTGCGGGCCCTGCATGTTGCCCGGCGTCCACGGGTCACCGACCGGGAAGCTCTCCATCATGTTCTTCAGGATCTCGATGCCCTCGTCATACCGGCTGCGCGGCAACAGGATCCGGCTCGGCAGGATGCAGGACTGGCCGCTCATCACGCATGCCATCATCGCCGCCATCGACAGCGCAGAGTTGAAATCGGCGTCGTCGAGCACGATGTGCGCGGACTTCCCGCCCAGCTCCAGCAGCGTCTTCTTCACCGTCGGCGCGCCCGCGGCAAGGATCGCGCGCCCGGTTGCCGTCGAGCCCGTGAACGTGATCATGTCCACCCGTGGATCTGCAGACAGCGCTGCGCCCACCTCGTTGGCATTGGAGACCACGACATTGAAAACCCCCGCGGGGATGTCGGTCTCCTCGGCGACGATGCGGCCGAGTTCACTGCCCGACCACGGCGTCAGTTGCGCGGGTTTCAGCACCACCGTGTTGCCCGCCATCAATGCGGGCACGGTCTCGGCGATGTTGAGATAGAGCGGCACGTTCCACGGCGTGATCGCGCCGACGACCCCGACGGGTTCGTAGTGGATCTTGCGCCGCGCCGGTCCCAGTTGGGTGGGGTGCACGCCGGTGTCGACCAGGTACTCGAAGTTCTTGCCGTGCTCGGCCCAGTGCTTGACCTCTTCGATCGGGCTCTCGATCTGGCTGCCCGACACCGTGACGGGGCAGCCGACCTCGGTGATGAGGATGCGGCGCAGCCGCTCCTTCTCCTTCTCCAGCGCTGCATGCAGCTGCGTCAGGCAGTGGTAGCGGAAGTCCAGGTCGC
Organism: Mycolicibacterium moriokaense; assembly: GCF_010726085.1. Classification (NCBI taxonomy): domain Bacteria; kingdom Bacillati; phylum Actinomycetota; class Actinomycetes; order Mycobacteriales; family Mycobacteriaceae; genus Mycobacterium; species Mycolicibacterium moriokaense. The sequence goes on along the minus strand of NZ_AP022560.1, from coordinate 4,243,131 downwards.
GCGACCATTCACCGGCGTCGAACGCGCGCCGCGCGGCACCAACGGCGCGTTCCACGTCCTCGACCGTTCCGTCGGTCGCCTGGCCGGCAACCTCCTCGCTGGCCGGGTGGATCACGTCGAATTTCGCACCGCTAGCGGTGAATTGCAGTTCGCCGTCGATGAGCATCCGCTCCTCGCCGGCCAACACTCCCGTTTCGTCCTGCACGCTGCTGGTCATGTGCTCAGCATTACAAACTTTGACGGAAGTGTCACTACTTCGGCTGAGACGAGGGGTCAGCCAGGCTGTTTGATACCCGCGGCGTGCCGGAGTTGCGCCAGGAACTCATCGTCGTCGTCGCTGCGCACGATGTAGTGCGATATCGCGACGCGAATTGCGGTGGCCGCCTTGACTCCTGCGTTCGGGCCGCTCAGCAGCTTCTGCAGACGAGCACGCATGATCGGCAGGATCCGCCCCAGCTGCCCGATCACGACCTCGGGTTCGATGTCGACGAGCCGCACGCCGGAATACGAGTGCTGGTACTCGACGATGAACTGCAGCGCGGCGTCGAGCTTCTCGGTGCCGCGCAGGCCCGCCGTCGCCTTGCTGATGCCGTTATCGAACATCTCGCGCTCGTGCACCCCGAACGCATCGAGCAATTCCTGCTTCGACGCGAACCAGCGGTACAGCGTGGGCCGTGAGACCCCGGCCTGAAGCGCGACCTCCGAGAGGCTGAGCTTGGTCTGTCCGCTGCGGGCGAGCACTTCGGCGGTCGCGACGAGGATCCGGTGTCTGGTCGAGGTGTCCTCGACGGCGCCGGTTGCATCACGCAGCGGTTCGTTCACGTCTGTCGCCTCAATCGCTTGGGTTCCATGATGGTAGTTCGTCAGTTACAGGGACTTCCTGAGGACAGCGACCGTGTCGAGGTCCTCCAGTGCCGCAACGGCGCGACGTAAACCTTCTAACGCGATGCCATCGTCTTGCATGCCGCCCATTCCCGCCGTGATCAGGGCGGCGACGTACGCGTACAACGCGCCCTGCCGGTAGCGCGTCCACAGTTCGTCGCGATCCAGGTCCGGCCCGCCCGCGGCCGCGAGCGCACGGCGGTACTCGTCGAGGATGTCGCGCTCACTGCGCTGTCTGTCCTCGGTCGTCATGCTCGTGACCAGGGTGTATGCCAGTTCGCGGCTCGGATGACCGCGCCGCACGGCCTGCCAGTCCAACAGGCCGGCCGAGCCGTCGCGGAAGTAGACGTTCCCCGGGTGCGCGTCGCCGTGCATGACCGTGTGCGGCGGCGTGTCGATGAGCGTCGCCACGGCGCGGTAGTTCTCGTCGATGAACCGGCCCCTGTCGACGGGGATGTCGGTGCGTTCGGCGATGCGGCGCGCCGACGTCTTGAGCAGTGGTCCCGTCAGCAGGGAGGCGCTGTCGGCGGACGCCGAGTACAGCCAGTCGGGGATTCGGCCCCAGAACTTTCCGTGCAGCCGGGCCAGCAGTTCGACGACCAGGCTCGCCCGGTCGGTGCTGATGGGATGCAGCGTGTCGGGGAATTCGCAGTCGTATACGGCCAGGTCCTCCAGCAGCAGCACGAAGCGCCCGGTGACCGGGTCGAACGCGGATCCGTAGGACGCGGGGAGCCCGTCGAGGTGCGGGGACAGCTCGCGGTAGAACCGCGTCTCGGTCGCGGCGAGCCGGCCCATCTCACCCATCAGGCGGGTGGCGACCGTCTCGGCGGACATCTTGACGAACACCGAATCCGGAACACCTTCGCCGGTGAGCGCGAGGCGGGCGCGGGACGACGTGCCCGCGTCCCCGCTGATCACCGAGGTCGACGTGACCATCCGGCCCATCAGCTGAGACAGGTATGTTGCGTCGAGTTCGCCGATGGTGCGGGGGAGGGATCGAACCCGGCCGATGGCGGCGTCGGTGACGATACGTTGTACCCCGCGTCCGATATGCGCGGCGAGGCCGACGGCGGGCGCGACTCGGTTCACCCTCGCCAGTTTACAAATTCACCAAGATTTGTAAAGGCATGCGAAAGGACTCTCAATGAAGAAGTCAAGCTGCCGATTCGGTGATGGGGGGTGAATCGGGTTGCCAGGTGCGGTTGTCGCGGATGAGGGCGTAGAGGACGTTGGTGCGGCGTCGCGCCAGGCAGATGGTGGCGGGGATTGCTCGCTTGCCTTCGTCTCGTTTGCGCTGGTAGTAGCTCTTGGAGGCGGGGTCGCAGCGGATCGCGGTCAACGCCGACATATACATCACCCGGCGCAGTCGGCGACTGTAGCGCTTGGGGGGTGTGCAGTCGTCCGGTGCGCTTGCCGGAGTCTCGAGATACCGGGGCCAATCCGGCCCAGGCGGCGAGTTGGTCGGCCGAGCCGATCAAGGCGGGATCACCGACGGCGGCCAGAAATTCAGCACCGAGCCGGAATCCCATGCCGGGCAGGCTGGTGATCACCTCGGCCAGGGGATGGCGGCGAAATCGGTCCTCGATGTCGGCATCGGTGGTCTTGATGCGGTCATCGAGGGCAATCACCCCCTGCGCCAAATCGGCGACCAGTTGCGCAGCGACCTCTTCGCCGGGCAAGCGGACAGTCTGCGTTTTGGCCGCCGTGACCGCGGCCGTCGCAATCGCTGCCGCTTTACGCACCCCGGCGTCGGCAAGGACTCGGGTCAGCCGCGAAACACCGCTCTGTCGGATGGCTTTGGGCCGTTGGTAGCGCGCCAGCAAGACGACCCAGCCGCGATCAGAGGTCAGTTCAGCGACCCGCTCCAACGCCGGGCAGACGGCGATCAGTTGTTGGCGCAGCCGGTTGATCGTGCGGGTGCGATCAGCGACCAGATCGGCCCGATGGGCGGTAAGCATGCGCAGTTCAGTGATCAGATCATCGTCGGGACGCAACACCGGCAGATCTGCACCACGCATCCGCGACTGATCAGCGATCACCCGAGCGTCCTTGGCGTCGGTCTTGGCCTCACCACCGCGGTAGGTCACCGAGGCCTGCCAAACCGCGCGGCCCGCCAGATACCGCACGGGCTTACCGGCATCAGCCAGCACCGTCAACAACAGCGCGGCATACACCGTGGTCAGGTCCACCGCCCACGAGACCTGCTCGGCCAGACCTTCGATTTCAGCCACGAGCTCACGGATCGCCTGCTCATCGTTGATCACCTTGCGCGAGAGCACCACCACGCCGTTCTCATCGACCACGCACACCCAGTGATGCTCTTTACCGACGTCCACTCCAGCCCACACCAGGCTCGCCGTCATCACACCTCTTTTCGCTTGTCTGCCAACACGATCCCCCACGGACAACCCCGCCGGCATTTCCTTAAACAAGCGATCACATCGCAGATCTCAATCAGCGGCCCGAGGAAGTCCAGGCAGGCCGGGCGGCCAGTCCTTTCAAGCCGCACCATCAGGCCGGCAAAACAGATGCAGCCACACCCGACCCACCCGGGTCGCAGCACAACGTAACAACACGAAGTAACTGCAACTACGAACTTAAGGATTCCCGATGGCCGGTCCGTTGGAAGGCATCAGAGTCGTCGAACTCGGTGTGTGGGTCGCGGGTCCGGCGGCAGGCGGGATCATGGCGGACTGGGGTGCCGACGTCGTCAAGATCGAGCCGCCGACGGGCGACCCAGCGCGGATGTTCGGCCGCATGCTGGGCGTCGAGGACGGCTCGAGTCCGCCCTTCGACATGGACAATCGCGGCAAGCGCAGCATCGTGCTCGACGTGACGACCGACGAGGACCGCGCGACGACGCGTGAATTGCTCAGTGACGCTGACGTTTTCCTGACCAACGTGCGGCCTCGTGCGCTCAAACGTCTGGGCCTGGACTTCGAGTCGGTGGCCACCGCCAACCCCACTCTGATCTACGGCTTGATCACCGGGTACGGCGAGACGGGCCCCGACTCCGACCGCGCGGCGTTCGACGTCGCCGCCTACTGGGCCAGATCGGGTCTGGCACACCTGTTGACGCGGCCCGGCGACACTCCGCCGTTCCAGCGCGGCGGTATGGGTGACCACACCGCCGGCATGACCCTGGCCGCGGCGGTGTGCGCGGCATTGGTGTCCCGCGGGCGCACCGGCCGGGGCCAGATGGTCAGCACGTCGCTGTATCGGCAGGGCGTCTACACCGTGAGCTTCGATCTCAACACGTTCCTGATGACGGGCAATCCCATCGCGATCGGGCAGCGCGAGACTATGGGCAATCCCTGTATGAACAACTACACCGCGGCTGACGGCCACCGGTTCTGGATCGTGGGGCTGGAGGCCGGCCGCCACTGGCCGCCACTGTGCCGCGCAGTCGGGCGGACCGACTGGCTGACCGACCCCAGATTCGATACACCGCTCAACCGCGCGATCAACTCACGCGAGTTGATCGCCGAACTCGACGAGATCTTCGCGACCAAGACGCTTGCCGAATGGACCGAAATCTTCGCGGGTGAACCGGATTTCTTCTGGTCACCCATCAACTCGCTCGAAGACGTGCTCGGTGACGAGCAGTTCCACGCCTCGGGTGGCATCGTCAATGTGCCCGACGGCGAGGGCGGCATCCCGATGGTCGCCTCGCCCGCCGACTTCCACGGCACGCCGTGGCAACCGCGTTCGCCCGCACCGGAACTGGGGCAGCACACCGATGAAGTGCTCGCCGAGCTCGCGGAACGTCAGCCCACGAAACGCTCGACGTAGGGCGCGAACCGGCGACGCAGTTCATCCTTGTCCAGGCCCAGATCCTCGGGGCGGTACTCGACGCTGCCGAGACGTCCACGCGTGTGGCCCGCCATGTATTCGGAGACGGCTTTGCGGGACTCCTCGCTCGGTTTATAACCAGCGGTGTCCCAAACCCGTTGCACCATAGCGAGATCGTCGGCCATGAACTCGTCGAATCGCACGTCGATGGTGCGATCGGGCGGGAGCAGGTGATGGTCGCGCAGGCACGCCGAGAGCATCTCGTCGATGCGGGTGATCCAGTAGTTGGCGACGGTGTGCACGTCGACCTTGTCGACGCTCATCCGCATCGTGTAGGTCATCATCGTGGCCATCGAGACCGCGACGTCGACGGGGTCGCGGTGGGTGATGATGAACGTCGCGTCGGGGAAGACGTTGAGCAGCGGTACGAACTGTTCGAGGTGCTGCGGACTCTTCAGGATCCAGCGTTTGGGGTACCCGTCCTGGTGGATGAGCACCTGCAGCATCATGCGCAGGAACTGGTAGCCCGGTGTCTGATCGTTGTCGCGAAGGTAGTCCGACCATCGCGGCAGATGGGTGAGCGTGGTGAAGAAGCCGCTCGCGAAGTCCTGCACCATCAAGCCGATGTCTTCGTGGATGTGGTCAATGGTCATCTCATGCATCAACTGGAAGTAGGGCATGAGCGTGTTCGAGATGTTCAGCGCATCGCCGGTGCGCTGTCGACGGGGCTCGATCGTGCCCTCCTCGCCCGGGGCGGGCAGCGGCTCCTGCGCCTCCCAGTACGGCAACGACCTAAGTGCTGGATCGGCGGCCAGCAGGCTGTGTAGATGGGTGGTCCCGGTGCGGGGTAGGCCCGCGATGACCATCGGGGCGACGATGTCGATGTCGAAGATCTCCGGGTGCCGCTTGAGATGGTCGATGACCCGCAGCCGTCCCTTCAGGAACGTCAACATCAACGAGAAGGCGTAGGTGCGACCGAAGTCGGTGAAGTTCGGCAGCTCGTCGAACGCCTGTAGCAGCACCGACATTCGTTCGCGGTAGTCCTGGTCGCCGAAGTCGGTCAGGCCGGTCTGGGCCGACGCCTGCTCGTGCAGGGCCTCGGCGGTCAGCGGGCAGTAGGGAGCCATCGCGGACATGCCGTCGATGATCGCCTGTGCTTCGGGCGAGAAGGTGGGACGGGCCAGGTCCGTGATGTGGACGACGTCTGGGGTGGGCACAGCCCGGACGGTACAACCGCGTTACAGATTTTACAAGGAGTGTTGTGCTGTAAGTTTTCTGCCGCCTATGATGCCGGCTATGTCATTTCCGGAGAGTGCGGCCGCATGGCGTGAATTGCTTTCTGCCTTCGCAGAGTTCGACCGGCTCTTCTCCGAAGGACCCAAGGCGGTGCGCGGATCGGTCGCGGTTGCGGAGGGCTATCAGAACCTGGCAACGATGCTCGCGCTCTCCCTCGACATGAACTTCTTCGCCGACCCGGTCGCGCCGCGCTTCATCGACCTGCTCACGCCGTTTCGTCCGGACCGGCGCTGGGGCGGGGACAACACTGACTGCTACTACAGCTACGCCGTGGTGGACCCGCGACGGACCTACCGGGTCAGCGGTGTGCCGAATGACAGTGCGATGTATTCGATCACGGTGTACAACGAGCCCGAGCCCGGGGCGTGGCCCAACCGCACCGTCGGACTTCTCTACGACACGGACATGGGTCTGGACGACGACGGTCGGTTCGCGTGCGTGCTCGGTCCCGAGCGTCCCAGCGGTTACGACGGACCGTTCATCGAGTTGTCCGACGACGCCCGCGGCATCCTCACCCGCGACTACCACGAACACCCGCAGGCCGGTCGACGCGTCGAGTGGTCCATCGAGGTCATCGATCACGGCGGGCAGCCGGTGGTTCCGCTGAAGACCGATGCGGCGGTGGCGAAGTCACTGCGCGCCACGCTGCGCTCCGCCCAGGACATGTATGCACTGATCCCGTTGATCCTCGTGGAACGTCAGCCAGAGACCCTGCCCGACGGCCAGTCGTTGACCACCAACACGCTGGCGCCGCCGTATCGTGCCGGCGGCGCCACGTTCGGCTACTCGATGCAGGACGCCTGCTACAGCCTGGGTGGCTTCTCGCTCGAACCCGGTGAGGCGTTGGTCATCACCACCCGGCATCCGAAATGCCGATTCTGGAACCTCACGCTGTGGAACCAGTACATGGCCGCGCTGGATGTCGAATACGGCCGCTCCGGCATCAACTCCGGTACGGCGGTGCCCAATTCCGACGGCACGACGACGATCGTGATCAGCCGCGAACTGCTCGACCATCCGAACGCGATCTCGACGAAGGATCACCCCGAGGGGTTGATGTCGTTTCGCTGGTTCCATTCCGACGAACTGCCCGAGCATCCGTCCACGACGGTCGTGCCGATCGCCGAGGCACCGCACTCAGTCGACTGATTGCCCGACGATCGGGCCGATCCACTGTCGCAGATACTTGCGTAGCCGTGCACCGCGACGCGGGGGATCGGAGGGCGCGATCACCATGGACTGGATCATCCGCAGTAGGAACTCCACCAGGTCGTTCAGCCGGGCACCCTTGAAACCCAATGCCGCCCAGTCGATATGGGTGTGCTCGAGCATGATCCGTGACCGGTGCACTGCTGCCGGCATCACCATTTGCCGACTGACCAGCCGCATCCGGTCCGTCTCCAGCAGCAGGGCCAGCAGTGGCGCCTCGGGAAGGCGCTCGATCAGGTAGGCGACGGCTTCGACGAGAAGTTCGGTCGCATCGTCGAACCCCGCGGTGAGCTCGCCGATGCGTGCCGTCCAGCCATCGAGGGCCACCTCCGCGGCCGCGGCCAGCAGCTCCTCGGTCGAGGCGAAGTGGCGATAGACGGTGGGGCGGGTGACCCCGAGATCGGCGGCGATATCCGACACTGTGGTGCGTTGTGGTCCGCGGCGCTCGATGCTGGCGATCGTCGCATCGAGAATTCTCTTGCGTGCTTCCCGGTCGTCGGCGGGTGGCGCGCCTGCCCAGCCCTTACGGCCCATCGGCGTACCTTGTCCCGCGGCACAACATACACACAGCGTAGGGGTGTCAAATCAGTCCCGCGAATCGAAGCTTTACAGATTGTGACAAAAATGTCACGCTCTCTGAATCGCCGCCAACGGGGACGCGCCGATCACGAGAGGGCACGCATGGGCTATTCCGCCGCAGACGAGTCGTTCACCCACCAGTTGCCTCGGCCGTTCGACGAGGTGCATCACCCAGACTCGACCTGGTCGGACCGGTGCTATTTCTTCGCCGCCTCGCCCGATGGGGATCTGCTCCTGGCCTCTGGATACGGCAACAACCCCAACACCAAGTCGGGGCTCGGCTACGTCAAGGTGACGTTCGCGGATGGGCGCCACTACGACCTGCTGGCCGGCCGACCGGTCGACGGTGGCGGGCGCGCCGAGGTCGGCGCAGGCCCGATGCGGTGGACATGCGTCGAGCCGCTGAAGAAATGGAAGCTGGAGGTCGAACCCAACAACTCGGGAATCGCCTGGGAGTTGTACTACGAGCCGACCGCCCCGATGTGGGAGCTGCTGCCGCTCAAGGTAACTGGCAAGAACGGCCGTCTCATCGCGGATATGTACCACATGAAGGAACCGGGAAAGTGGACCGGTTGGGTCGAGGTCGAGGGTGAACGCATCTCGGTGGACGGATTTCACGGCGGTCGGGACCGAACCTTCGGTGTGCGCGTGGCCGACGAGATCGACTTCTGGCTGTGGCTCGACGCGGGATTCTCAGATCGTGCCATCGAAGCCTGGATCTTCGAGACCGCCGACGGGACAGTTACCTATGTCGACGGCGGCATCACCCGCAATGACGGCACCCTGTCGAAGCGATTCGTGAAGATCGAGCACGACGTCGAATTCGACGGTGACCGTAAGCGACCCGCACGGGCGGTGCTGGTATTCACCGACGAGGACGGGATGCAGTATCGCGTCATCGCTGAATCGCCGTACCAGCACGTCAACGCGTACTACGGGCTGCCGATGTCGAAGTGCACCTACGAAGACCTCGGCGCGGGTGCGTACTTCATCCATTTCCGCTGGGACAGCAACGATCGCGACGAACTCGTCGAGAACGAGGACAAGGCGATGGCCGTCGATCAGTTGATGCGCTTCGACTTCGACGGCCGAACCGGGTGGGGCATCTTCGAGATCCTCATGGGGGGAGACGCATACCCCCGTTACCCGAACTGGTCTCCGATGGATATGTCGAAGTTCAAACAAGACCGGAGGACCGTCGACCGAGGTGCAGTAAAGGGAGCCGACAAGCGATGACCTACGGCGACGACGTGCGCGATCGGCTTACCGGATGGCTGCGCACTCAGCTGCAAGACGTCGACGACTTGCGGCTCGAGGGACTCGATCGCGTGGAGTTCGGTCATTCGGCCGAGATGATGGTGTTCACGATGGTCGCGAATGCGGAACGTCGCGACGTCGTGCTCCGGCTGCGGCCGCCGGCACCGGCATTGCTCGAACCCTATGACCTGGCAAAGCAATTCACCGTGCTGCGCGCGTTGGAAGGTTCGGCTGTCCGGGTACCGCCAGCACTGTGGTTGGAGGATGCGGGAGATGTCCTGGGCCGGCCGTTCTTCGTCATGGAACGGGTGCCGGGCACCGTCTACGAGATGGAAGCGCCACAACAACCTGAGGTCAGCGCCGCCGGCGTCGCGCGGATGTGCGAAAGCATGGCCGAGCAGCTCGCCGCGATCCACACCGTGGACATCGCAGCCGTGAACCTGGAATACCTAGACGACGGCCGCGGGCATCTGGACCGCGAAATCGAGCACTGGTCCTCGGAGATGCAGCGCGTCAAGCGCGGCACCCTGCCAGCGCTCGAACGGCTCCAGCAGGAGCTCAAGGACAACCAACCCGCACCGTCGGCCAAGGTCACACTCGTCCACGGTGACGCCAAGCCGGGCAACTTCGCCTTCGTCGGCGATGAAATCAGCGCGGTGTTCGACTGGGAGCTGACCACGGTCGGCGATCCGCTGACCGACATCGGATACCTGGAGTTGTTGTGGCGCATGCCGGTTGGAATCCCCAGTCACGAGGCGGCGATGACGATCGACGATCTCATCGCGCACTACGCCGCAGTGAGCGGAGTCACCGTCGTGAATCGCGCGTGGTATCGGGCGTTGGCCGCCTTCAAGCTCGCGGTGATCAATCTGATCGGCTCACGGCTGTTCGATGACGGAGTCACCGATGACCAGCGCTTCATGCTGAATGCCTACGGCATATCGATGTTCACGAAGATGGGGCTCGATGATCTCGGGGTCACCGAAGAACTCGACGACGGGCCCGTGATGCCCAGCGAGCAGCGGATGAAGGCCGTGCAGTCCGCGCACTAATCCTTTCAGTCGCCGAGCCGTTCCTCGAGCAGGCCAACGGAGTCGAGATCCTCGATCGCCTGAGTCGTGCTGGCCATGGCGGCAAGTGAAACGTCGATCGGTTGCCACTGCGATCCCATAGCCGCAGTCGACGCGGCGGCGATCCAGGAGTACACGGCGAAGAGCCGGTACTGCTCATGCGCCGTTGCCGCGTCGAGTTCTACACCGTTGTGTGCCAACGCAGATCGATACCGCGCCAGCAGTGATTCCTCCTCGGCGCGGCGCGTTTCGATCGGCAGCGAGTTACACAGCAAATACCCGATATCGCGCACTCCCGGGCCCCGGCCGGCGACCGCCCAGTCGTAGAAGCCGGTGCGACCCCCGTCGACGAACAGATTGCCACTATGAGTGTCGCCGTGGATCAGGGTGCGCTCGCCCTCGGCGAACAGTGCGACGATGTCGAGTGACCGCGAAGCATAGAGGTCACCGAGGCGGCGGAACACCGCGGGCATGTCGTCGGCGAACTGCTCGAGTGCCGAGACGATGAATTGCGCGCGGCGGGAGGCGGTTTCGGAATCTACAGGCTTACGTTTCATTCCGGCGGGAGTGCGCAGCCATGCCAGCTCGCTGCCCTGAAAAGCGGCGTGCAGCGCCGCCAGCTCATCCATCGCCGAGGCGGCGACGTCGACGATGTCGTCATCGCTCGGCGTGGGGAAGCGACACCCCGACGCGGTGAGATCCTCGAGCACCATCACGAACGAACCGTCGGATTCGGCGTAGTCGGAATGAAACACCTTCGGCGCTCGTACGGGAAGATCGCCACCCACTTCGGCGTAGAGCCTCGCCTCGGCCACGCCAAGGCCTATCTGACGCAAAAATGTGCGCTGCTGTTCAGCGAAGGGCTGCAGCTTGACGAACACGGTCTCCGGTACGTCCGACGACGCGCTCAACCCGACCCGGGCGCGACCGGTCGTCCCGGAATGGGCGTCCAAGATCTCGACCGCGTCCACGCGGGTGTTCAACACCTCGGTGAACCATTCGGGCGTCAGCTCGTCGACGGTGGACGGGATGGTCGACAGGATGGTCACTGCGTACCTCCGGGCGCGTGGTGCTTGACGCGGGCCGCGTGCCGAAGCTGTTCGAGGAAGTCGCCGTCGTCGTCACTGCGCACCACGTAGTGCGAAATCGCCACGCGCACAGCCGTCGACACCGCCAGCGCGGCATCGGGTCCCTGCGCGAGACGCTCCAGTCGCTGCCGCATCAGCGGAATGACCCGGGACAGCCGCCGCAGGACCTGCGCGGGCTCGATGTCGATCATGCGCAGTCCCGGGTAGGACTGCTGATAGTCCACGATCACCCGAAGCGCCGCGTCGAGCTTCTCCTCCGACGGAAGATGTGCGGTCGCATCCGACACCGCGCGTTCGTAGAACTGCCGCTCCCACACCACAAATGCTTCGAGTAGATCCCTCTTGGAGTCGAACCATCGATAGAGCGTGGGCCGTGATACGCCGGCCTGAGCGGCGACCTCCGACAGGCTGAGCTTTGTCATCCCGTTGCGGCCGAGAACTTCCGCGGTGGCGGCAAGAATCCGCTGACGCGTCGAGCTGTCGGTCTCGACCCACGGTTCGTCCATCGGCATAGCTTTACAAATTGTTGATGAAGTGTCACGCTGTTTCTGTGACAGCCCCACCCGTAGAGGCGCGCGAATACAGTCAATTCGACCTAACCTCGCATGACTTCTGGAGTCGGCCGTTCGACGAACGTGACGAGGTGTTCGCCCAGCTCCGGGCAGCTGACGGCCTGTCGTGGCACCGCCCGTTCGAGTCGCTGTTCCCGATGGAAGAACCCGGCTTCTGGGCGTTGACGCGACGCGCCGACATCGCGTTCGTCAGCCAGAATCCCGACCTGTTCACCTCGGCCCAAGGCATCGCGCTGAACCCCATGCCCGCCGAGATCCAGCGGTTCGCGTCGTTCTTCCTCAGCATGGATCCGCCTCAGCACACCGTGTACCGGCGGCTCATCAGCTCGGCGTTCACGCCACGCAATGTTCGGCAGATCGAGGAGCAGATCCACCGCAACGCCGTCGCGATCGTCGACGATCTCGTCGGCGCCGGCGACATCGATTTCGTGGCCGCCTGTTCGGCGCGACTGCCGATGCTGACCATCATGGACATGCTCGGCGTGCCGACCGCCGACCAGCCTGCGGTGGCCTATGCCGCCGAGAAGCTGTTCGGTATGAGCGACGACGAGTACGCCACACCCGAGGAGCGGGCCGAGGACCCGATCGCACAGATCACTTTGCTCTCCAACACCGGGATCGAGCTGGCGCAGTTCCGGCGCAAGAATCCCGGCGACGACCTGATGACGGCCATCGTCAACGCCGAGGTCGATGGACACCGGCTGACCGATGAGGAGATCGGCGCCTTCCTCATTCTGTTGGCGTCGGCCGGAAACGACACCACCAAGCAAGCCACCACGCACGCGATGCTGGCCTTGGTCGCCAACCCCGCCCAGCGTGATTGGCTGATGGAGGATTTCGATAACCGGATCGGGACCGCCGTCGAGGAATTCGTGCGGTGGTCGTCACCGGTGCTGCAGTTCGCCCGCTTCGCCACCCAGGACACCCAGATCAACGGTCAGCCCGTGCAGGCGGGCGACAAGGTGGGGCTGTTCTACTGCTCGGCCAACCGGGATGAGGCGGCCTTCGCCGATCCGGGTGTGTTCGATCTGTCGCGGTCACCCAATCCGCATCTCGGCTTCGGCGGCGGCGGTCCACACTTCTGCCTGGGTAACCAACTGGCCAAGACAGAGTTGCGAAACCTGTTCCGGGAACTGCTGACTCGCTTGACCAGCATCGAGTTCGGCGAACCCGACCTGCTGTACAGCAACTTCGTCCACGGCGTCAAACGCCTGCCTGCCTTCGTTCGTTAGGAGTGTTCATGAAGGTAGTAGTGGACCTCGACCGGTGTACCGGTCACGGCATCTGCGAATCGATCGCCGAAGACGTGTTCGAGGTCGGAGATGACGGCATCGTCGTGATCCACGACAGCGAACGGCCGGAATCGGACCGCGATCGTATGCAGCAGGCCGTAACGCAGTGTCCGGTGTCGGCGTTGCGCCTCGCCGACTGAGCAGCCCGCACCGGCAGACCTTTGGGTCTATCGTTCTGTTGGTGAGGTGGATTCAACTCGGATTCGCATTACTCGCGGTCACGCTGGGGTTGGGCGCCCTGGCCGGCCGCGGCACCTACCCGGAAACGGTCCACCGCGCGACCGAGTTGACCGAGCCGGTCAGCCAGGTGGTCAGCGTTGAACCCCCGGATGCCACGCTGGCCCGCGATGCGGTCGTCGCCGACGCAGCGCACAGCGTGGTCAAGATTCAAAGCACCTCATATGCCTGCCTGACACTCATGTCGGGCAGCGGCTTCGTCGTCGCGCCGCAGCGTGTGATGACAAACGCGCACGTGGTGGCGGGTGCCGACGGCGTCACCGTATCGGTCGACGCTCAGGAGTTCGAGGCGACGGTGGTGGTCTACGATCCCGCCGCGGACATCGCCGTGCTGGACGTCCCCGGCCTGCAGGCGCCGCCACTGGACTTCGCTGACGACATCGCATGGCGGGGCACCGACGCCGTCGTGCTCGGATACCCCGGTGGCGGGCCGTTCGTCGCCTATCCGGCGAGGGTCCGCGGCGTCGTCCAACTCAACGGTCCGGACATCTATCGCACCACGACCGTCTTCCGCGAGGTGTACACGATCAGGGGCAAGGTCGGGCGCGGCGATTCCGGGGGACCGCTGATAGACCGCGACGGCCGTGTGCTCGGCATGAGTTTCGCCGCCGCGATGCACGATCCGGAAATCGGTTTCGTCCTCACGTCCAAGCATGTCTACCCGCACGTCGTCGACTCGGGTTCCGCGGAACCGGTCGCGACGGGTGCGTGCGTGCGCTGACGGCTCAGCGGCCGGGCATCGGACGGACCAGCACCGACTCCTGAATCGCGCCGACAGGACCGGACTCGTCGAACAGGGTGCCGATAGTCGTACCGATCCCGTCGGGCCCGTAGTTGGTCTCGGCGCGGATGCCGATCCACTCACCCTCCGGGATGCGGTGCACATGCACGACCAGGTCGGTGTTCATGAACGTCCACTTCCTGATATCGAGTTTGGTGCCGATCCCGTTGGCGTCGTCGGCGACCGCGAAGAGCCGCTCGAGGGCGGTCATCGTCTCACCCTTGACGAGGTCGACCTCCGGGCGGATCCAGGACTCGCCGGGCCCGTCGCTCATCGGCGTCGTCAACCACCGCCAGTCGAGGCTGTGCACGTAGTTGCGGTCCCAGTCCTTCTTCATGTCGCGGCTGCGCGCCTCGGCGAGCGGCCGCAGTGGCGGTGCCGCCGTGTGGACGATCGCAGCGGTGTCCACCGTCTTCATCCGCCAACCGCTCGCGCGCGCCACCGCGCGCGGCTCACCGTCGCGACCCGGTGCCAGCATCTCGGCGCTGACGAGTTCGATCTGCTTGCCGGAGCGCTCGATTCGAGATCGCACCCACAGATCGCCCTCGGCGGGGACGGCGCCCAGCAGGTCGATCAGCACTCGGCTCAGGCGGGTGTCGTCTCGAGCCTCACACCTCTCGAGCGCGCGTACCAACAGCGCCGACGGTGGCGCTCCGTGCTGGATCTCGGCCGACCAGGTGCTGCGCACCAGATCGGTTGCGGCGAACTTCTCACCGAGCGGGTCGTCGGCGTCGAGCAGCTCGTAGTAGGAATCGCTCACGGCAGCCCGGCTCCCGGGGCCGCGACGGTCATCGCCTCCAGGCGTGACTCCTTCGTCCCGATCAGCCGTTCTGGATATGCATCCGCACTGGTCAGCAGGAACAGGGTGCGGCGCTCCGGCCCGCCCAGCGCGCACGCGATCGCGATGCGGTCGCCCATCTCGACCCGGTCGGTGACGTCGCCGCCCTCGACGATCCGCTCGAACTGATTCGCCAGCGTCATCGCCACCCAGACGCCGCCTTCGGCGTCGAGGCAGATGCCGTCGGGCGGCCCGTCGAGTCCGTCGGCGAAGATCCGCCGGTCACCCAGCGAGCCATCGGTGCCGATGGTGAACGCGGTCAGCCGCCTGCCCGTCGACTCCGCGACGATCAGCGTGGCGTGGTCCGGCGTGATCACCATCCCGTTCGGGAAGTGGAGGTTCTCGGCGACGATCGCCACCGACCCGTCGGGATCGACGCGTGCGATGACGCCGCCCTCACGTGCCTGGGCGCCGACGTATGCGCGGCCGACGGCATCGACGACCATGTCGCCGAGGTCTGCAGGTACGACGCCGGAGAGATCGGCGAACGGTTCGACGGTGTAGCCGTCGTAGCGCAGCAGCTTGCGGTGCGCGGTGGACACGATCAGCAGCGTCCCGTCGGGCCGGAACCCGAGGCCGGACGGCCGGTGTCCGGGAAGGGGCAGCGTGGTCATGTCGCCGAGCAGGTTGACCGTGTGCACCGCCTCGCCCAGCATGTCCGAGAACCACAGCAATCCCTCGAACCACCGCGGGCCCTCACCGAAGCAGAAACCGTCGGCCAGCGTCGTCAGCGCGTCGGCACCTTTACAAATCACGGCATAAGTGTCACGCTCGCAGGGTGCGACTGTCAACTAGGTGCCGGTCTTGAAGAAGTTCTACGGCCACACGCTCCTCTACCTCCACGAGACGATTGCGCTGGGTGAAGGCCGCAGCGACCGGTTCACGGAGATGTTCAGCGAGATCTACCACCCGATGATGGAGGACCTCGGCGCGCGCCTGTTCGCCATGTGGGAGACCACGCCGTACAACGGGCATTGGCCGCAGGTGACGATCATCTGGGAGATCGACGCGTTCGCCGACTACGCCCGCATCGGGCGCGCGCAGGCGCGCGGCGGCAGCCACGCCGAGGCGGCGGCGAAGTGGTCGACATTCCTCGCCGAGATCCGTGCGTCCGGTGAGGGCCGGATCATGTACGCGGGCAAGTACAACCGGACACTGGCTCAGCTGAAGGAGGCCGGATTCGGTGCAGGCCTGGTGATTCAGGAGATCATGCAAACCAAGCCGGGGCGCCAGGACGACTACATTCGGGAACTCGAACGGCTGTACGTGCCATGGTCGGAACGCACTGGAAAGCGTTGGCTCGGTTCGTTCATCACGACCTTCCGGTTCAACGAGGTGATCCACTACTGGGCGCTCGACGGCGACTGGGACTGCTTCGAAAACCACTATCCATCGTGGAAGGACAGTCCGCCCGCGGAAATCGTCACCTGGATGAGCGTCGCGCCCGCGCTGCGCGACGGCTGGGAGGACTCGATACTGCAGGCACTACCCCCATCCCCGCTGCAATGAACTCACAAGCGACACAGACGATGTTCTCCTACGATCCGTTCGATCCCGCGGTGATGGCCGACCCGCCGTCGTACTACCGCGTACTGCGCGACGAGCATCCGGTGTACTACATCGACAAGTGGGACACCTTTGCGCTGTCGCGATTCGAGGACATCTGGCAGGTGCTGGGGATCAACGACGGAACGTTCGTCGCCTCCGAGGGAACCCTGCCCGCGGCAACGGTTTTGGCGAAGCGGAACGAGGGTCCAGTGCCGGACCCGCCGCTGCATCCGCTGCCGTTCCACGCGAACTTCGACAACCCTATCTACGACTCGGTGCGGCGTTGCACGTCGAGCCAGTTCCGGCCGAGATCCGTCTCGTCATGGACGGACCGGATCCGCACGCTGGCCAACGAGCGGCTCGATGAACTGCTGCCGCGCGGCACGTTCGACCTGACGCAGGATTACGGCGGCGTTGTCGCCGCATCGGTGGTGTGCGAATTGGTCGGGCTGCCCGTCGATCTGGCACCTGATGTGTTGGCGACGGTCAACGCCGGGAGCTTGGCGGAGCCGGGCAGCGGGGTGGAGGTGGCCAACGCCCGGCCCGGCTATCTCGAATACCTGGTGCCGATCATCGAGCGCAGGCGTGCCGGTGAGGGTCCTGAATTGCCGATCGCTGATGCCCTCATCGGCTACCTCCTTCCCGATGGCTCGCCGCTCTCGGATATGGAGGCCGCCGTGCAGATGCTCGGCGTCTTCATCGGCGGCACCGAAACCGTGCCGAAGATCGTCGCGCACGGTCTCTGGGAGTTGGGCAGACATCGCGACCAGTTGAAGGCCCTGCGTTCCGACCTCGACGCCAACGTCCCCGTCGCGCGCGAGGAGATGATCCGGTATTGCGCACCCGCGCAATGGTTTGCGCGCACGCTGCGCAAACCGTTCACCCTGCATGGCACGACGATGAATCCCGGCCAGCGCATCATCACGTTGCTTGCCTCGGCCGCACGCGATGAGCGCGAGTATCCCGATCCCGACGCGTTCATCTGGGATCGTCGCATCGAGCGCCTGCTGGCGTTTGGTCGCGGACAGCACTTCTGCCTCGGCGTGCACATGGCCCGTCTCGAGATCGCGGTCATGGTGACCGAATGGCTCAAGCGGGTGCCGGACTGGCGGATAATCAGCGAGGGCGCCGTGCGCCCGCCGTCGAGCTTCCAATGGGGCTGGAATAACCTGCCAGTGGAGGTGTGAGGTGTGGGCATATCGACTAGTTGCGCCCTATACCTTTGAGCGCCTTGATGTTCCCGACAAGACCGCCGACGATATCGGCGACCGTCAGGTGTTGCTGCGCTTCATGGGGGCCGGGGTCTGCGGCAGCGACCTGTCGCCGTTCCGCGGGGTGCGCGGGAAGATCGCCGGCGACACCGGGCTCAACGCGGCCGAAATGGTGGGCTTCCCGGTCCACGAGGTGGTCGGCGAGGTGCTGGCGAGCCGTCACGACGACCACCGGGTGGGCGACCGCGTCGTGGGCTGGGCGTCGGGCTTCGACGGTCTGATGGGGCTCGTGGTGGCCGACGGCGACGGGCTGGCGTCTTACGACCCGGCGTTGAGCCCATCCCATGCCGTGGCGCTGCAACCGCTCGCGTGCGTGCTGTACGCACTGGAGCAACTCGAGGAGCTCAAGGGACAGCACGTCGCCGTCATCGGACAGGGTTCGATCGGACTGTTGTTCTCCTATGCCGCAAAGGCTCTGGGAGCGCGACACGTGACCGGTGTCGACCCCGTCGACCGTGACGGTGTCGGCAAGGAATTCGGCGTGGATACCATCGTGCGCGCGACCAGTGACCGGTGGGTGAGCCACCTGGAGCCCAACGACCGGCCAAACGTCGTGATCGAGGCCGTCGGCCACCAGGTTGCGACCCTCGGTCACGCCATAGACGCCGCGGCGCCGGGCGGCACGGTGCTGTACTTCGGAGTGCCCGACGACGACAGCTATCCGATCAGCATGCGGGCGATGCTGCGCAAGAACCTGACGCTCAAGTCCGGCGTGACGCTCGACCGGCGACGAGTTCTGGGTGCCGCCAACGAGTTCGCCAAGGAGCATCCGGAGCTGCTCGCGGCCTATGTCACTCATACGTTCTGCGTTGACGAGGTGCAGTCGGCGTTCGACCTGGCTTGCCGACCGGTGCCCGAACGCGTGAAGATCGCGATCACCGAATGACCAGCAGGCTGCAGGACGCCCTCGCGGCGAAGCGACACCTCTGGGGCGGATGGGTGGTGGGGCCGACCATCATCGGCCCCGAGGAGTTCGCCCGAGCGGGCTACGACTACGTCGGATTCGACGTCCAGCACGGCTATCTCGACGACGCCGACGTCGCGCTGCTGATGCGACGGCTCGAACACGTGCCGATCGCCAGCGCGGTGCGGCTGCCGTCCGCGGATCCCGCGCCCATCGGTCGGGTGCTGGACGCCGGCGCCGACGCGGTGATCATCGCCATGGTCGAATCCGCGGAGACGGCCGCCGCCGCCGTGGCCGCAACCAAGTACGCGCCCGCGGGTGTGCGCAGCTACGGGCCGCTGAGTGCGAGCCTCGGTGTCGATCCCGCCGCGCACGAGGAACGCGTCAGCGTGTTCGCGATGATCGAGACGGTGCGGGGAGTGTCGGCGCTCGATGAGATCTGCGCCGTCCCTGGGCTCACCGGCGTATACGTAGGCCCCGCGGACCTGGCGATCTCGCTGGGGCACACTCCGGCGCAGGCATGGACGGAACCGTCGGTGCGCGACGCGATGGAACGCATCCAGACCGGCGCGTCCTCAGCCGGATTGGTGGCCGGCATCCATGCCGGTTCGGGCACCCATGGAAAGGCCATGGCCGAGTTGGGCTTTCGCATGATCACGCTGACCTCGGAATCGCAGGCGCTGCGGCGGGGCGCAGCCGCTCACCTCGAGGAGGCGCAGTGACGTCGGCAGCCCGCGTCGCCCTGGTCACGGGTGCGGCACGCGGGCAGGGTGCGGCGATCGTCAAGCGGCTGTTGTCGGACGGCTTCCGCGTGGCGGCGTGCGACCTGCTGGTGAGCGAGCTGAAGTCGAGCGTGGACGGGCTGGGTGAGAATGTGCTCGCCGTCGAGCTCGACGTCACGTCCGAGCAGCAGTGGGGCGGCGCGGTGCGACAGGCCGTCGACAGGTTCGGTTCGCTGACCACACTCGTCAACAACGCCGGTGTCCTGCACCGCGCTTCGCTCGCCGATGAGACCGCCGCGGGCTTCGAGGGCAGCTGGCGGGTCAATTGTCTTGGACCGTTCCTGGGAATCCAGGCCACGCTCGAGCATCTGCGGCAGGCCGACGGCGCCTCGATCGTCAACACGTGCAGCACCGGCGCGTTCCGTGCGTTCCCGAATCACGCGGCCTATGGCTCGTCGAAATGGGCGCTGCGGGGTCTCACGCAGATCGCGGCCGCGGAGCTCGCGGCATCGGGTATCCGCGTCAACGCGGTGCTGCCCGGCCCGGTCGAGACTCCGATGCTCGACGCGGCGACGCAGGCGCGACTCGCCGAGCAGGGTCGGCTGGGCACGCCGATGGAGATCGCCGACGCGGTCGCGTTCCTGGTGTCGGATCACGCGTCCTTCATCACCGGTTCCGAACTCGTCGTCGACGGCGGACAGTCATTGCAGATCGGATGAACTGATGGCGAGACCGCTCTCGGTAGGAATCATCGGCGCCGGCCCCGGCGGCCTGGCGCTGGGAATCTTTCTGAGAAAGAACGGCTTTGACGACTTCACGATTTTTGACCGGGAAGACGGTGTGGGTGGCACGTGGCGCATCAACACGTACCCGGGTCTGGCCTGCGATGTGAAGTCACACCTGTACTCATACTCGTTCGACCTCAACCCGCGTTGGTCGCGCCTCTGGTC
The DNA here is from genome assembly GCF_010726085.1 of Mycolicibacterium moriokaense. Classification (NCBI taxonomy): domain Bacteria; kingdom Bacillati; phylum Actinomycetota; class Actinomycetes; order Mycobacteriales; family Mycobacteriaceae; genus Mycobacterium; species Mycolicibacterium moriokaense. The sequence continues at coordinate 4,222,843 of NZ_AP022560.1, read as the reverse complement.
CGCACAGCCGGAGATCCTGGAGTACTTCGAACGCTGTGCCCAGCGTTATGAGCTCGGCCGGCATCTGAAGCTGCGCACTGAGATCGCCTCGGCCCGTTGGGATGCCGAGACGAGAACATGGGACCTGACCGCCACGACCGGCGAGTCCTACACCTTCGACATGGTGGTCTCGGCGGTCGGCATCTTCACCCAGCCGGTGCTGCCGGATCTCGTCGAGGAGGAACCGTTCACCGGAACGCTGATGCACACCGCGCGATGGGACCACTCCGTCGATCTGTCCGACGCACGGGTGGCCGTCCTCGGCACCGGATCGACGGCGGCGCAACTGGTCCCCGAGGTCGCGAAGGTCGCCGAGAAGGTGTACTCGGTGCAGCGATCACCGACGTGGATCCTGCCCAAACCGGACCGCCCCTACACCGAGCGCGAGAAGTGGCTGTTCGCCCACGTTCCGTTCGTCAAGAAGATTTATCGGACACGGTTGTGGTTGCGCAGTGAGTCCAACATCAGCGTCATCGAGAACGGCAGCGACAAGACCCAGGAATTCCGGGACATCGCGTTGCGCACCCTCGAAGCCGTGGTGCCCGACGAGGAGTTGCGGCGCAAGCTGACTCCAGAGCATCCGCTCGGCTGTAAACGGTTGGTTTTCGCGACGGACTATCTGCAGACCCTGACGCAACCCCACGTCGAGGTGGTGTCGAGTCCGGCCAAGGCGCTGCGAGCCCGCTCGCTGGTGACCGCCGACGGCCGCGAACTCGACGTCGACGTCGTCCTGTGCGCGACGGGTTATGCCACGGCGGACTATCTGGGTCAGATCGACGTCGTCGGCGAAGCCTCCACCACACTGCGTGAGATGTGGCGCGACGGCGCGTACGCGTATCTCGGCATGGCCGTGCCTGGCTTCCCGAACTTCTTCATGCTGTACGGCCCGAACACCAACGTCGGCTCCAACAGCGTGATCTTCATGCTGGAGGCGCAGGCCCACTACATCGTGCGGGTCCTGAAGTACATGCGGCGCAAGCGCAAGTCCTATGTCGCGGTGCGCACCACGACGATGACGGACTTCATCGCCCGGATCGACGAATGGATGCAGGGCACCGTGTGGCTCACCCGGTGCAGCAACTACTTCCGCGCGCCCAACGGTCGGGTCGTGACCCAGTGGCCGCGTAGCGCGCGGGCGTTCTGGGGAATGACGCGTCGCTTCCGGTCGGCCGAGTACACCTTCGAACCTCCCGCGCGGCTACCCGTGGTCGAGGTGGGATCAAACAGTACGGCGAACCGGTAGGAGCATGGAGGCGGACTTCGTCGCACGGCTCGATCCCGCGCTGCGTCACCTGGCGGAGGCCAGAACCGACCTGTCGCCGTCCGTGCTCGGTGTCGTTCGCGACTCCCTGAACCAGCGCCGCGCCGAGACCGCGCGGGGCGTCAACACGGCCGGTGTCGAGATCGACGAGCACGAGGTCGGCTCCGTGCCGGTGCGCATCTATCGCGGCGCGGCGGCCCCGTCGCCGGCGGTGATCTACTGCCACTCAGGGGCTTTCGTACTCGGCAACCTCGACACCGACCACCGCCAGTGCGTTCAGTTGGCCAGGCAGGGCGGCTGCACGGTCATTTCCGTGGACTACCGGTTGGCGCCCGAACACCCGTACCCCGCGGCGCGCGACGATGCGATGACGGTGCTCAACGGGGTGGTGGAGAACGCTACCGAGCTTGGTGTGGACGTCGGCAGGATCGCGGTGGCAGGCAGCAGCGCCGGTGGCGGACTGGCCGCCCGGCTTGCGCAGTGCGCGGCAGAGAAAACCGCGCCGCCGGTCGTGTTCCAGCTGCTGCATCAACCCGTGCTCGATGACCGTCCGACACCGTCGAAGGACGAATTCGTCGACACCCCCGGATTCGACAGGCCCGCGGTCGAGCAGATGTGGCAGCACTACTTTTCCGGCGACGGACCCGTCTCAGCCGACGCCGCGCCAGGCCGGGCGCGCGAGTTATCCGGTGTCGCAAGCGCGTTGATCACCTGCTCGGAGCTCGACCCGCTGCGGGACGAAGCCGTCGACTATGCGCGCAATCTGATGTGGGCCGAGGTCGCCACCGAACTCCACGTCTTTCCCGGCACGTGCCACGGATTCGACTCGCTGGTGCCGGAGTGGGAGACCAGTCAGCGGTTGTTCGAAATGCAGGCAGCCGCGCTGCGGAGGGTGTTCTCGGCTACGTCGTAGCGAGTTCCCGTGCCACGGCGGCGTGGTACGCGTCGATATGGGCTGGATTGACCATCCGGAAGAACCCGTCGGTCAACGGGGCGTGCCGGTACGCCTCGATGGTCATGGTCCGGCGGAAGAGCGTCACGCCGTCACCGGGTTGGATGAAGTGGTATTCGATCGTCATGCGGCCCTCGAGTCCGCCGTCGCCCTGACTGTCGTGGCCAAGGCGTCCGACCGAGCTGAACACGAACAGGCGAGGCCGTACCGCCATCGCCAGCTGCCAGGTGAAGACGCGGTCCTTGGCGGGATCGGGATGAGCTTCGTCCCAGGTGTCGCCGACCTGCAGCGGTAACCGGTCCGGCAGGTTGCGGATGTCTGGACCGCCCGGGTACGTCTTGGTCCAGTTGGCGGGGTTCGTCACGAAATCGTAGATCGCCTCCGGAGGTTGGCTGAATGCCGTTTCCGAGCTTGTGGTGACGATGCCCAAGGTCATACTCCTTCGGTTTACAGCTCACGGATTCCCATGAGCAGCAGAGCGATTCCGACCGCCAACAGGATGACGGCCGTGACGTGTCCGTTGTGCCGGTGCAGCCAGTGCTTGAACCGGGTGAGTTGGTCGTCGGCGCGCGCCCCGACCGCCATGTAGACCAGCACCGGAACCGCGACCGTCGAACTGGCGACGACGGCGTAGTACATGACGGCGCCACCGGCTCCTGCGGCACCGGCGCTGGCGGCACCGACCAGCAACCCGGCGGCGGCGGTGGCGGCCAGCATCTTTGGGTTCGTGACCACGAACGCCATCCCGGTCACTCCCGCGCCGACAGGGGTGAGGCGGGTGAACCTCACGAGCCATGCCGGTTCCTCTGTCATCCGGTCCCGCCGGAGCCAGACCCACACTCCGATTGCGACGAGGATGCCGCCGACAGCGATCAGCCCGCGCGGGGAGACTGGCCGGTTGAGGGCGGCGATCAGCCTGGGAGCCTGCATGAATGCGGCCGTCACGACGACGAGGGCGATCACCCTGCCCACCAGAAAAGCCCACCCGTTCGCCTGGGCGCGCTCGGTATGGAGCACCAGAAAAATGGCCACGATGATCGAGAACGGCGATACGGCGACCACCATCGCCGATGCCAGGAGTTGACTCATCAGTGACCACATCAGACGAGACTTTACAGATGAATTAGAAAGTGTCACGCTCAGGAGGTGGATTTCTCACGCGTTGAACTGTCCGAGGAGGACCAGGCGTTTCGGGACGACCTCCGGAGCTTTCTGAAGGAGATCGTCACCGACGAGGTCATCGCACGCGACCGGCAGACGGGTGAGAACTTCGACGAGGGTGTACACCTGGCGCTGGGTGAGGCCGGCTATCTGGCAAGCGATTTCAAGGACGAGACCGACGGCGGGTTCTCCCGCGTGCGTCGCCGCGTCTGGACGCTGGAGATCGGCCGGGCGCACACGCCGTGGTTCCACTGGGGCACGACCGCGATGGTGTTGCGCGCCGTGCAGCGGTTCGGCACCGAGGCGCTGAAAGAAGAGGTCATACCGAAGGCGCTGGCCGGCCAGTATCGGCTGTGCCTTGGCTACACCGAACCCGAGGGTGGCTCCGACGTCGCGACGTGCAAGACACGGGCGGTGCGCGACGGGAACGGCTGGATCATCAACGGGTCCAAGATGTTCACGTCGAACGCGCAGAACGCACAGTACGTCTTCCTGATCACGAACACCGACCCCGACGCGCCCAAACACCAGAGCCTGACAATGTTCCTCGTGCCGCTGGACTCGCCCGGTGTCGAGATCCAGCCGCTGCGCACCGTGGACGGCGACCGCACCAACATCACGTACTACAGCGATGTCCGCGTGGACGACAGGTATCGCATCGGTGAGGTCAACGGCGGCTGGGCCGTGCTGCGGGAGGCGCTCAACGACGAGCACGGCACGATCGACCGTGGAGACGACGGTCTGGACAAGATCGCGGCGATGACCGAACACCTGCTCCTGCTCGCCGAGGCCATCGACGGGGTGGCCGCGACGGCACCGACTGACGATGCGGCGAAGTATCGGCTGGGGCGCAGCATCGCGCGGATGGAAGCCGCGGCGAGCACGCCGGGGATGTTCGGTCGGGTGGCCATCGCCGAGACCATGCGTGACGTGACTCCCGATCTGATGGACCTGCTCGGTACTGCATCAGCGCTGCCCGTGGGTACTGAAGGTGCGGCCGACGACGGGCGAGCCGAGTACATCTTCCGATTGGCCGGTCCGACCGGTATCTACGGCGGCACTCTCGAGGTGTTCCGCAACATGATCGCCCAACATTCGCTCGGCCTCGGGCGCCCGGCCTACGCACCGGCCCGTTAGTTTTGGTGTCGAGACTGGAGCCATGCAGACAATGTTCGAGTAGCGGCCTGCAGAAGTTCAGTTTCGGCGCGTAGCAGTTAGAGTTTCGCGATCACCTCGGCGGCGAGCAGGTCGAGGGTTTCGTCGGAGCCGCGGTCGTGGGTGAACAACACGATCTGGCCGAACCCCAGTTCCTGCAACTGATGCAGACGGTCGACGATCGCGGGCGGTGTGCCGATCAAGCCGCCTTCCCTGAGCCCGAATGCCGGCACGCCGAAACGCTTCTCGGCGAGCTGTCGCACCGTGGGCAGTGACGCGTCGTCGGCCGCCAACGCCATCACCGCCTCAATCGACATCACGATGGTCGACGGGTCGCGGCCGACCTCGTCGCATATCGACTGCAGCACGGAGATCTTCTGTTCGAGCTCGCCCAGCGCATACGTCGGGACGTTCCACACGTCGGCGTAGCGCGCGACCAGTGGCAGTGTGTACTTCTCGCCGACACCGCCCACGACGATCGGCGGACGAGGTTGCTGCACCGCCGGTGGTTTGATCGGCATGTCTCGGACGGTGAAATGCTTTCCGGCGAAGTCGATCACCTCGTCGGCGAACGCTTGATACAGGATCTGCAGCGTCTCACCGAGGCGTTCGGACCGTTCGGCGAACGTGCCCCACGGCAGCCCTATGCGGGAGTGCTCGTCCTCGATGGAGCCGCTGCCGATGCCGAGCGCGAGCCTGCCCGCAGAGATCTGGTCCAGCGTCGTCGCCATCTTGGCCAGCACTGCGGGATGGCGAAACTGGTTGCACAGCACCATATGTCCGACCCGAATGCTTTCGGTGCGGCTCAGCAGCGCCGTCGCCAGGGTCCACGCCTCCATCGACGGGTAGTCCGGCATGCCGGGCGCATAGAGATGGTCATAGAGCCAGATCGAGTCGATGCCGAGCAGTTCGCAGCGCTGCGTGCGATGCAGGACCTGTTCGTAGGTGAAGCCCATCTGAGGCAGATAGACTCCGATCTCGGGCCTGGTCATCGGCGCAGCTCCAATCTTCCGTGGGCGATGGTCTTCGTGCCGTCGGCTTCGGCCTCGAAAGCGAACGAATGCTCCGAGATGCGAAAGGCATTCACCGCCAGATCGCAGTTCAGCGGGGTGGGCGCGGCGAACCGCACGGCGACGCGTCGCACTCGTGCCGGGTCGTCGACACCCAGCAGGCCGAGCACGCGGTGGGTGCAGATCGCCATCGTGCACAGGCCGTGGGTAAACACGAAGTCGAAGCCGGCGGCGCGGGCCACCTCGAGGTCGAAATGATGTGCGGCCCAGTCGCCGGACAGCTCGGCGTAGCGGTGCGTGATGTCGGCATCGATGTGATGGTTGGCCGTGCCGAGCGGGTAGGCCCTCGCGGCATCAGGGAAGCGGTGCTCGGCCGGCATCACGCCGAGGTCCGCCATGCCCCGCACGCCGAGCAGCATCATCGTCCACCATTGTTCGGCGACGACGACCCCGTCGCGGTCCACCTGGTCGAAGTGCATCACCACCTGGGTGCCGGCCGTCGTCGTCCGAATCGCTGAAATCTGTGACCAGGTCTCCAGTGGCTCCCCGGGGAGCAATGGCCGGTGCAGCACGATGTCGTGCTCGCCGTGCACACCGCCTCGGGCACCCCGGTACGCCGCATCGGGCAGATCCGCCCGCGCGACTTCATTCGGGGCGAAGACCAGAAGCACCGGGAAGACCACCGGCACGGCGTTCCCATCGAGCACCGCGGCTGTGCGATCACCGGTCACCGCGGCGTATCGGGTGATGGTCTCGGGGTCGAGGAAGCCGGCGAACGGGCCGTGCCTGAATGCGGCCACGCTCAACTCGCTCATCCCCGGTGACCCTTCTGCGGCGTGAACCCTGTACTTTCCGTGGTTCGCATGGTAACGACATTCTCGGAAATCGAGAAGATTGTTCTAGCGTTGAATGCGCGGCTCGGCCGCGCGGAAGCGGAGCAGGTATGCGGTTCACGTTCACCCACCCGATGCACAGCCATCCGTACAACCCGGAGCTGGTGACCGGCTCGGGTATCGCGACCGTCGCGGCGGCGGCCGAGGCGGCCGGCTTTCACGGCTTCGGGTTCACCGATCATCCGGCGCCGTCACAGCGATGGCTGGAGTCCGGCGGCCATGACGCGGTGGATCCGTTCGTCGCAATGGGCTACGCCGCCGCGCGGACCACGACGCTGCGGCTGATCCCGAACATCGTCGTGCTGCCGTACCGCAATCCGTTCGTGGTGGCCAAGGCGGGGGCGACGCTCGACCTGCTGTCCGACGGGCGGTTCACGCTCGGGGTCGGCGTCGGTTACCTGAAGCGGGAGTTCACCGCGCTGGGGGTGGACTTCGACGAACGCGCCGCGCTGTTCGAGGAGGCACTCGAAGTGATCCGGGGGATCTGGACCACCGACGACTTCTCTTATGAGGGGCGGCATTTCAGCGCCAAGGGAATAACCGCGCACCCCAGGCCGGTGAGCACACCGCATCCGCCCATCTGGATCGGCGGCAACACCACGGCCGCGCGCAAACGTGTCGTCGAACACGGTGACGGCTGGTGTCCGTTCCCCGCACCGGCGATGCTCGCGCAGACCGCGCGGACGGCGGTCATGGATGCCGAGACGTTGGTTGAGGGGATCGAGGACCTGCGCCGCAGGTTCGACGCCGCCGGCCGGGACTTTACGGGCATCGATATCACGTTCACCAACGCCGAGGGTGGCAGCCCGGGCGACGACGACTTCAATGCCGACGCCTATCTCACCGGTCTGGAAAAGCTTGCGGCCGCGGGTGTTACGTGGGTCCAGGTCGGGTTGCCGGGCGACAGTCTGTCGCATGTGCTGGAGACCATCGACCGCTTCGGCAGTTCGGTGATCAAGGCCGCGCGGTGAGCGCGGGCGCGATCCACCGGCGAAGGTAAGCCCGCAGTTCTGCGCCGGTGCGCGGGGGTTCGGCGGGTGCGATGACCATCGATTGGATGATGCGCAACAGGAACTCGACCAGCTCGTCGATGTCGGCTTCGGAATAGCCCAGCGCGGCCCAGTTAATTCGGGTGTGCTGCAGGATGACCCGGCACCGTGCGATCACGACGGGCTCCAACATGCGGCGGCTGAACTGGTTGGCCCGGTCGTTCTCGAGCAAGAGCGTCAGCAGCGGTTGTTCCGGCAGCTGCTCGATGATGTAGGCGACGACGTCAACCAGCTGGTGTGCGACATCGTCGGGGTCGCGGGAGTGCTGACGCCGATCGGTATTGCGATCCTGAGCATCCCGTCCTCGCTGTTCAGCGGGAAGGTCACCGCGCAGGCGATTGTGTTCTCGATCGAGCTCGTCATTGTCGCGGCCATCGCCGTGCCGGTACTGGTCAGGCAGTGGCGGCGCGTGCGGGCCGACGGCAGTACGGCGGTGAGCCCGTTCGTGCGAATCTACGGTCCCGTGTATCTCGGCGTGCTCGCCGTGCTGTGGATCAGCGCGATGCCTGCGTATTTCGCGGCCGCCGACGGTATGACGAGCGATGGCACCCCGACGGGAAGCCTGCTGCACACCGCGCTGAGCTTCGTGGTGGCGGCGCTGGGTGTCGGCGCAGCCGCCTCGGTCGGGACGCACGAGCGCCGAGGCGTCACCGCCGAAACTGCGGGGAGATCGTGATTTTTCGCTAAATAGCGATCTCCCCGCAGTTTCGGCGACGTGCGGCTCGTCGGCGGTGGCCGTCCGCGCCGGAGGATTGGCGGCCTGACACCCGATCCCACCTGAAGTGCGGCGTGACCTGGCAGATCCTTTCAACGTCGTGCCCGGCGTACATGACGGTGCGGTCTGGTCGCACGAGCGCCGCCGTGGCGCGTCCGTGGCGCAGCCACTCGGCGATTTCGGAGTCCGGCGGCGCGATATGGATGGTGACGCCGCGGTTGTCGAGTACCCGGCGCTGACCAGCGGTGGGCGCCACGGCGGTAATCATCGCAAACCCGTCGCCGAGGAGGTCGTCGAGTGACTTGCCGTCGGGGTAGGGCGGGTTGGGGCAGAGGGTGCCAGCGAGTCGTCCCCGGGTGGGTCGCACGAAGGCCGAGCGGTGCAGGGCGGGTGTGCGACTGTCGACGACCTTGGTGCGCATACCGGGAATGAGCTGTAAGCGTGTGACGAGCAGCCGTCTGGCGAGGTTGCCGAATTCGCCTCCGGCCGTCATTGCCCAGCCGACGACGAGTGCCAGCCGAATCATGTGGTGGGCGTGGGGTTTCCGTTCCTGCTCGTAGCTGTCCAGTGCGGTGGGCGGCAGTTCGCCTTTGATGACGCCAGCAAGCTTCCAGGCCAGGTTCACCGCGTCGCGCAGACCGGCACCGAGACCCTGGCCGATGAACGGCGGGGTGAGGTGCGCGGCGTCGCCGAGCAGGAAGATGTTTCCGCGTCGCCACCGGTCGGCGATCCGCGCCCGGAAGGTGTACTCCGCCACGCGGATCAACGCGATCTCGGTGTCGGTGACGCCCTGCGTCCACGGTGCGATGAGCGGTCGAAGCGCCTCGATGGTTCGGAAGTCGTCGGCGGATTCGCCGGGCAGGAGCCGGAATTCCCAGCGGTACCGCGATTCTCCGATCCGCATGTAGGTGCCTGCGCGTACGGGATCGCACACCTGGTGCACGCCGTCCCACTGGTCCAGGTCGGCGGGGGTGGCCGCGTCGATGACGAGCCACCGTTGGTCGAACTTCATATCGTGCATATGAGAGCCGATGTGGGTGCGCACGATGCTGTTGGCGCCGTCGCAGCCGAGCAGGTAGTCGGTGTCGACGACATGAGTGGAACCGTCGGTGCGGTCGACGTAGGTGACCCGAATCCGGCCGTCGCGTTGCTCGGTGACGCCGGTGACCTCGGCGTCGCCCCGCAGTTCGACGCAGGCGTAGCGCTCGAGGTTGGCGCGTAACAAGGTTTCGAGTTCCGGCTGGTCGAACATGTTGGCCTGCGGGAAGCCGTTGACCGACAACGAGGTGTCGCGGCGAAACTCAGCCAAAACTTTCATCGTGGGATCGAGGAGACGAAGGCCTTGGGCGGGTCGTGAGATCGCGGCGAACTCGCCGGCGATTCCGAGTCGCGCGATGACACGGTAGATCTCGTCGTCGAGATGCACCGCGCGGGGCTGACGGTAGACGCCGGCCCACCGGTCCAGCAACAGACAGTGAATGCCGTACTGCGCCAACAGGGTTGCGACGGTGGTGCCCGTGGGTCCCGCGCCAACGACGACCACGGCGGGCGCGTCCTCCACCGTCACGCGTATCTCACGACGGTGCGCTGCACACCGAGGTCGATCAAGCCGTCGTCGGTCGCGACACCGAGCTCCACCACGTCGCCGTTCTTCAGGTACTTCGTGTTCTTGGCTTGACGCTTGAAGAACGCCCTCCACTTGACCGCAGGCGGAAGCAGAGACCCGATGATCTCAATCGGCTTCGGTGGTGCGCTCAACGCGGTGCCGACCGGCGTACCCGTCATCACGAGGTCGCCGGCGGCCAGATCCTGGAAGCGGGCCAGCGATTGCAGTGCCTGCAGCGGCGGGTAGATCATGTCGCCACCGACGACCATGTCCTGGCGCACCTCGCCGTTGACCTGCAGCCGCAGACGCAGATCAGTGAAGCGCTTCAGTTCGTCCGCGTCGAGCAGCACCAGTGCGGGTCCGACGGGGGTGAACGTCGGATACGACTTGGCCTCGTAGAACTGAGTCTGCGGCAGCTGGACGTCGCGTGCCGAAACATCGTTGGTGACAACGAGTCCGGCGATGTAGTCGGACAGCGAGGACTCTGAGATCGCCGTACCGACGAGAATGTCCTTTCGGATCACCAGGCCGATCTCGACTTCGTAATCCAGGAACTTCACGTGGCTCGGCTTGACGATGTCGTCGAACGGGCCGCTGATCGACGCCGACGACTTGCGGAAGAACGTCAGCGGGATAGAGGCGGGATCCATCCCGGCGTCCTTGACGTGCGAGGCGAAGTTCGTCATCTGGGCCACGACCCGGCAGGGCCGTGTCACGGGGGAGATTAGCGAGAGTGACTCGACCGGCACGGTGTCGGTGCCGTAGGCGGCCCATTCGACCGCCTCGTAGTCAGCGATCAGATCGCCGGTGGTGGTGGCCGTCGTGGCGATCTTCGATGCGCCGGTGGGGGTTTGGACCCACCAGGCGTCGGCGGTGCGAAGAACGGAGATCGTCATGAGGTGGCTGCTTTCATCAGGCCGCGAAGGCGGGTGAGGGTGAACTCGTTCTTGTCGCGAAGCGCGGCCACCATCGAGAGCGCTTCGTGGGGAAGTGCTTTGGGGTTGACGCCGAGGAAGTCCTTGGTGACGGCGGGGCCCCACTGGGACAGGCCCGACGCGGTGAACGGTGCCCACCCGGGCTCCAGCGTATTGTCGAATATGTCGCCGTCGGCGAAATGCTCGACGAGAAATCCGTCGGGATCGCGCCAATAGTCGAACAGCTGGCTGCCCTGGATATGGCGGCCGATACCCCAGGACCGGAAATAGCCACGCTCACGCAGGTATTCGCCGCCGGCGGCGAGCGCATCGAGATCACACACCTGGTACGCCGAGTGCACGTAGCGATTGACTGGACCCAGCGTCAACGCCAACGTGTGATGGTCGGTGGGAACCGAACCATGGTCGCAGCGCATGAAGCTCATGACCGGGCCGCGGTCGCGTTGGCCGGGGTAGTAGAGAAAGTCGCTGACGATCATCCCGAGTTTGTCGAGGTACCAGTTCAACGCCTCGGAGTATCGGGTGGATGACAGGACGACGTGCCCGAGTCGCTGAACCTTCGCCGGCGCCCTGGGCGGGCGTTGGGTCGTGTTGACGCGCGCGGGGCGATCACCGAAATTGAAGGTGTGGACGTCCTGCGCCGGCAGTGCGGGGAGGCGGTGCATTCCGGCGACCACCTTGACCGGGATTCCGCTTGGGTCGATCAGCCGCGCCGACACGCCCCCGATGGAGTCGGGGAGCGCCTGCACTGTCGTGCCCGTCGCGTCGGCGAGGCGCAACACGTCGACCTCGTCCTGGGCCGCGAACGCGGTCCCGACGAACCGTGAGCGCGGGCCTCGACGCAGGATCACGCACGGTGCGCCGGGGTCGGTGCCACGCAACCGCACCTCGTCGGGAGAGTGCCACTCGGTGGCGAAGCCGAATGCCGACGCGAAGGCTTCGGCGGCCGCGAGGTCCGGCTTTTCGAACTCCAGCCAGGCGATATCGGCGACCTTGATCACCGGGTTTCGTGACCGCCCGGGATGCTCGCCCGCGCGAGCGCCTTGCTCGCTGTGCAGGTCACTGTGGGTGCCGATGATGTCGCTCATCCCCGCCTCCTCGCTAACTGACGAAATCGTCACATGCGACGTACACTCAGTCAATAGTTTCTGACGAATTCCTCAAAAGTGAGGATTTCTGCTACGGTGAGCGGGTGAGCGATCAACCAGAGGCGTCGGTCAACCGTCTCGAGCGGCGCAAACAACGCACGCGCGCAGCGTTGATCAAGGCGGCGCAGACGTTCATCGCCGCCGGCAAGGTCAACGTCCCGGTCCTGGAGATCACCCAGGCGGCCGATGTCGGGATGGGTTCGTTCTACAACCACTTCGACAGCAAGGAGCAGCTGTTCGAGGCCGCGGTCGCCGACGTCCTCGACGCCCACGGTGCGTTGCTAGATGAGCTCACCTCGTCGATCGAGGATCCCGCGGAAACGTTCGCGTGCAGCTACCGGTTGACCGGCCGGTTGTTCCGCCGTCGCCCGCAGGAAAGCCAGATCCTGCTGGCCAACGGAATGACTCTGTTGGCTTCGAAGAAGGGGCTGGCGCCGCGTGGCCTGCGTGACATCCAAGAGGCCACCCGGGCGGGGCGATTCACCGTCGATGATCCCGAGCTCGCGTTGGCGATGGCGGGTGGCGCCTTGCTGGGGTTGGGCAATCTGCTGCGGCATCAAGCCGACCGTGACGACGCCGAGGCGACAGACAAGGTGACTGAAGACATCCTGCGGTTGTTCGGCCTGCCTGCCGACGAGGCCCGCGAAATCAGCCGCCGTCCACTGCCTGACCTGGATGCCCTCGCCGAAACTGAAGATACGCAGGATATTTCGCGCAAATCGCCTGCATAGGTTCAGGTTCGAACCAGCTCTATGAGAGGAGCGACGGTGCAGAGAATCGACACACACCAACATCACATCCCGCCCGACTATCGAAAAGCTCTGCAGAAGGCGGGAGTCGAGGATGCCGGTGGTCGAGCGATCCCCGCGTGGAACGTCGACGACGCACTGCACGCCATGGCTCAACTCGACGTCGCGGCCGCGACCCCGCCGACCTCCTCGATGAATTCTCGGGCTTCTACTTCGACACTGCGCTGTCGTCGACTGCTGCGGCGTTGCCCACGCTGCTCGCGTTCGCCAAACCCGGACACATCACGTTCGGCTCCGACTGGCCCTTCGCGCCGGTGGAGGCCAGCCAGTACTTCGCCGCCGGGCTAGAGGCGTATCCAATGGCCGTCGCGACACGTACGGCGATCGAGCGCACTAACGCGCTCGCATTGTTCCCACGGCTGGGTTGACGCCACCGCGCCAGCGCAGAGACAGTTTTGGCGACGAGCGCTAGTTAGAACGAGGCCTCCGGCAGTCGCATGATGTCGTCGTCGACGGTCTCGACGATCGTGCGAACGGTGCTGATCCTGGGCAGCATGTTCGACGCGAAGAACGCGGCCGTCGCGATCTTGCCCTGATAGAACGCCTCGTCACTACCCGACGCTCCGGCCGCCAGCGCCGCATGCGCGACGTCTGCCTGCGCCAGCAGCCGCCACCCGATGATGAGGTCGCCGACGGCCATCAGGTAACGCACCGACGAGAGCCCGATCTTGTAGATTTCCGAAGGGGTCTCCGAAGCGGCCATCAGGTAACCGGTCAGTGCGGCAGTCATCGCCTGCACACCGGCGAGTGCAACCCGAAGCAGTTCCGCCTGCGGTTTCAGTGCGGCGTCACAACTTTCGATGGTCTTGCTGATCTGCGCTGCGACATGCGCCAGTGCGGCGCCGTTGTCGCGGAAGATCTTGCGGAAGATCAGATCCAGCGCCTGGATCGCGGTCGTGCCCTCGTACAGCGAGTCGATCTTCGCGTCGCGGATGTACTGCTCGATCGGGTAGTCCTGCAGGAAGCCGGAACCACCGAGCGTCTGCAGCGATTCGGTCAGAATCTCGTAGGCTCGTTCCGAACCGACGCCCTTGACGATCGGCAGCAGCAGGTCGTCCACACGGTGCGCCAGATCCGGATCCGCTCCCGAGACATGTTGGGCGACATCGTTGTTCTGATGCGCCGCGGCGTACATGTAGAGCGCTCGCAGACCTTCGGCGTACGCCTTCTGGGTCATCAGGCTGCGCCGCACGTCGGGATGGGCGATGATCGCTACCCGAGGTGCGGTCTTGTCGGTCATCTGGGTCATATCCGCGCCTTGGATACGCTCCTTGGCGTACGCCAGCGCGTTGAGATACCCCGTCGACAGCGTGCCCGCCGACTTGACACCGATTGTCATCCTGGCGTTTTCGATCACCGTGAACATCTGCGCGATGCCGTTGTGCACATCGCCGACCAAATACCCGACGGCCGGAATACCATCCGCACCGAACGTCAACTCGCATGTCGGCGATGACTTGATGCCCATCTTGTGTTCCAGGCCGGTCACGAAAACGCCGTTGCGAGCGCCGAGTTCGAAAGTCTCGGGGTCGAAGAGGAACTTGGGGACGTAGAACAGGCTCAGCCCCTTGGTGCCCGGTCCCGCGCCCTCTGGTCGCGCGAGCACGAGATGGAAGATGTTTTCCGCGGTGTCGCCGACGTCGCCGCCGGAGATGAAGCGTTTGACGCCCTCGATGTGCCAGGTGCCGTCCGGCTGAGCGATGGCCTTGGTGCGCCCCGCCCCGACATCCGAACCGGCGTCGGGTTCGGTCAGCACCATGGTCGCCGCCCATCCGCGTTCGACACCCACTGCGGCCCAGCGCTTCTGCTCGTCATTGCCTTCGATGTACAGCGCGTTGGCCATGGTCGGTCCCAGTGCCCACCAAAAGGCAGCCGACGAGTTGGCGACCAACAGCAGTTCGTTGACGGCCCACACCAGAGGCGCCGGCGCAGGCACTCCGCCGATCTCCTCGGCGAGGCCGATGCGCCACCAGTCGGAGTCCTTGATCGCCTGGACCGACTTGGCCAATTCGCCGGGGACACTGATGGAATGGGTCTTCGGGTCGAACACCGGCGGATTACGGTCGGCGCTGGCGAACGACTCCGCGACAGGCCCCTCGGCCAGCCTCGCGACCTCATCGAGCATGGTGCGCACGGTGTCGCTGTCGAGATCGCCGTAACCGCCGGAATTCAAAACGCTGCCCAGTCCGAGCACCTCGAAGAGGTTGAACTCGATATCGCGCACATTGCTGATGTAGTGCCCCACAGCTGTTTCCCTTCGCTCTAGCCGATGGAAGTGTGGCTGAGCAGGGGAAATGTACGCAACCGTAACTTACGGTGCCGTAGGGAGCGGCGCCACGTCACGGTTGCGGCAGTTGCGCCACCACCTCGACCCGATCGGGATCGAAGCTGAAATAGCCCTTGATGGGCAGGGTTTCGGGCAGCGGTTCCTCATAACTCCACGCGACATCGGCGACGACGTCGTCCCCGTGGGCCGCCGACCAGTACGTCGCATAACCCTTGTAATTGCAGTAGCTACTAGTCGTCGAGCGCCTTAGCAGTTCGGTGCGCACATGCGACGGTGCAACGTAGAGGCGCGGTTCGAGCGCCGTCTCGAAGACGATGACCGTGTCCGACGTGTCCACCAGGACCTCGTCACCGAGGGTGACGCGCAGTGCGCGATCGGTCGGTCGGCAATCGACGCGGTGATACGGATTCGGCGGGTAGTGCACGAGCCGGCGGCCTTCCTCCAGCCAGGTGTCGACCGCATCCCATGGCACCTGGACGAACCCCGGCGCCTCGGCCACCGGTTCACCCGGCAGATCCCCGATGTCCTCAGGAATGAATGCATAACTCAGGGGTCGGTCGGGCCGATGCACCAGCAGTACCCGTTCGGTGTCGATCACCGCGCGACCGTCGCGCAACGCCTGTACCCGCCGAGGATGAGGTTCGACGAAGACGCTGCCTGCGGCCAGCGGTGGAGTAAACCATCCGGCAGGATGGGTACTCAGCGGACCACGCCCGGTGACGAGACTCATGGAATCAGCTTTACAAAGTCTTGAACGAGTGTCATTTCTTTGCCGAAGCAAGTGAGGACGCCACCGAGCGGGTCCGACCGGGGGAACCGGTTAAAGCCGAAGCGGGGGGATATGAAACGACTCAACGGCGTCGACGCCTTGGTGTTGTACAGCGAAACGCCCGAAGTGCACATGCACACGCTGAAGATCGGGATTCTCGATGTCTCGGGTGTCGACGACTTCAATTTCGAGATGTTTCGTCGGGTCGCCTATCCGCGCTTGATGGCGTTGTCGCCGCTGCGCTACCAGCTGGTCGACATCCCGCTCAAGCTGCACCACCCCATGTGGGTGGAAAACGGCCACATCGACCTCGACTACCACCTGCGCCGGACCCGTGTGGCCGCGCCCGGCGGTAGGCGCGAACTCGACGAGCTGATCGGCGAGATCGCCAGCACGCCGCTGGACCGCAGCCGTCCGCTGTGGGAGATGTACTTCGTCGAGGGCCTGGCCGACAACCGGATCGCGATCGTGCACAAGGTGCATCATGTCCTCGCCGACGGGGTTGCGTCGGCCAACCAGATGGCGAAGGCGCTGGAATCGCAGGACGTCGCGCACGCGATGCCGCCGCGGCTGGACGGCATGCCGCGCACCACGGCGCGGCTGCTGGCCGCCGCAGGCCGCGATCACGCCGGGCTGATCCGGAAGCTGCCCAGGTTGATGAGCGAGACCGCCGCAGGCGTCTCTCGTGTCCGACGGCGGTCCAAGGAGCGTGGGGCCCACCCGGAACTCGCCCGCAATTTCGCGCCGCCGCCATGCTTCATCAACCACGTCGTGACACCGGGGCGGCGGTTCGCCACGGCACCGCTGGCGTTGTTCGACGTCAAAGAGACCAGCAAGCACCTCGGGGTGACGCTGAACGACGTCGTGCTGGCGTCGGTCGCGGGTGCGCTGCGGCGCTTGCAGTTGCGCTACGACGGCTGCGCCGACGCGCCACTGCTGGCAGGGGTGCCGGTGAGCACCAACCCCTCACGAGAACGATTGGCGGGCAACGAGTTCAGCTACATCACCCCCTCACTGCCGGTGCACGTCGACGACCCGCTGGAGCGGGTGCGGCTGACCGCGTTGTCCTCTGGCATCGCCAAGGAGAATCACCAACTGCTCGGACCCGCCCTGTTGCCCGCGTGGATGTCCTACCTTCCGCCGGCGATGGCGCCCGCGATCTTCCGCCGCCAGGCGCGGCGGGTGGAGTCCGCGAGCGTGTTCAACCTGACGGTGTCGAACGTCGCTGGGCCCCGCGATCGGGGCGCCATCGAGGGCGGCATGGTCACCGAGATCTACTCGGTGGGGCCCGTGGTCGCGGGCAGCGGGATGAACATCACGGTGTGGAGCTATGTCGACCAACTCGCGATCTCCGTGCTGACCGATGACGTCACGCTCGCCGACCCGCACGAGGCGACCGACGCGATGATCGACGCGTTCGTCGAGATGCGGCGGGCGTCCGGCCTGTCCGGCGAGCTGACGGCGGTGGGTGCCGTCCTACCGTTGGCCGCGGCAAGCTGACATCACCTCCACCTGCTCACTTCTCTGCCGAAGCCTTACAGATTTTTCGAATTCGTCAGGTCGGCAGGAAAACTCGTCCTTTACAGATCACTGGGAAACTGTCACGCTGCTTAGGTGCCTTTGCCGCTCAACGAGCTGAACTCCATCGGGAGCCGTCGGTACCAGCTGACAGTGGTCGCGTCGAACGTCGTCGATCTGGTCGGATCGGCCGGTGGGTGGATGTGTGACAGGGCGAGAGCCGGATGGGACGTCAAGGTGGTGCTCACCGACGACCACGACACACGGCCCCTCGCGATCCTGGGTGCGTCTCCGCTGGAGGCCGACGCAGAGTTGCTGGACGTGATCAAGGCGGCGTCACGCGACGGCGCGCTCGCGGTCAGCACGGCTGCCCTGGCCGACGATCGGATCCGCGCGAGCGTGGTCGGAATCGTGAAGCGCGGCACGACCCACGTGACCGTGTGGGGCGAGGATTGGCCGACCGACTTCGGTCGTCCGACAGACCCGGTCCAGCATCAGCTGAGTGCGGCGGCCAGGGCCTTCAAGGCTCATGCCCTCGGTGCGGCGAAGGCGTCAAACGGTCCGGTGGCGGGTACCGAGACCCTGTTCAGCCTTGGTCCGGACGCACTGCGCCCGCTGTACTCCGTCTAGCGGATGTCTAGCGGATCCAGCCGCGACGACGCAGCCACCAGTCGCGGCCGACCGCGAGCAGGATCAGGGCGGCGAAGCCGATGAGGAATCCGTCTTCGACGTGTCCCACGTGGTTGCCACGCAACATGGCCAGCAGGAACGCCGCCGCAATCAGGCCGCCGATGTGGATGAGCTTGTGGTTCTCCTTCGACCAGCCCCATTCGGCAGACGGCACATCCTCGACGTCAACGGTGTCGGTGCGTCGTACGACCTCGGTGGTGGCCACGCTTGCTCCTCATGGTGGGCTGACAACTGCCGACATTCTGGCATACCTGTGTTCGGGAGGTACTACACACGTGCGTAGGGTGATGCGCCATGGCTGACCAGTTCGAAGGCAAAGTCGCGTTCATCACCGGCGCTGCGCGGGGGCAGGGACGGGCACACGCCGTCCGGTTCGCCGAAGAGGGCGCCGACATCATCGCGTTGGACCTGTGCGACCAGCTCGACAGCGTCGCCTATCCGATGGCGACCGCGGAGGATCTCGAGGAAACGGTCAAGCTGGTCGAGAAGACCGGCCGGCGAATCGTCGCCGAACGCGCCGACGTCCGTGACCTCGAGCGGCTCAAGGCCGTCGTCGCCAACGGGGTAGCCGAGTTCGGACGGATCGACTTCGTGCTCGCCAACGCGGGCATCCTGCCGGCCGCAGGGGAGCAGGGCACCCAGATCGGAGCGTTCGTCGACGCGGTGAACGTGATGCTCAACGGTGTGTATTACACGATCGTCGCCGCGCTGCCCGCGATGTTGACGCACGGCGAGGGCGGGGCGGTCGTGATCACCAGCTCCGCTGCGGGTTTCAAGCCGGTGACCGTCGATTTCGGCACCGCCAGCCACGGTGCGGCCGGATACACCGCCGCCAAGCACGGCGTGATCGGAATCATGCGCCATTTCGCAATAGCGTTGGCCGAGAAGAACATCCGCGTGAACTCGGTGCATCCGGGTGGCGTGGCCACACCGATGATCTACAACGAGGCGATGGCGGAGTGGTCCGTCGAGCATCCGAACTTCAGTCCGTCGCAGCAACCGCTGCTGGCCAATCCGCCCGTCGAGCCCGAGGTCATCAGCGACACCATGGTCTACCTGTGCGGCCAATCCGGCAGGTATGTGACCGGGGTGGCGTTGCCGGTGGACGGCGGACAGATCGTCAAGTGATCTCGCCGTAGCGGCGCAGCGCCTCGGCGCGTTCGGCTTTGTGGTCGACGATCGGCTCCGGGTAATCGTCGTCGTCGACGTCGGGGACCCACCGGCGCACGTAATCACCGTTGGGGTCGAACTTCTCACCCTGCGTCGTCGGGTTGAACACCCGGAAGTACGGCGCCGCGTCGGTGCCGCAGCCCGCGGCCCATTGCCATCCGTGCTGATTGTTCGCCATATCGCCGTCCACCAGTTGGTCGAGGAACCAGCGCGCGCCCCACTGCCACGGCAGGTGTAGATCCTTGACCAGAAACGACGCCACGATCATGCGTACCCGGTTGTGCATGAAGCCGGTCTGCGCCAGCTGTCGCATGCCGGCGTCGACGATGGGGAACCCGGTACGGCCGGCCTTCCAGGCGTCGAACAATGCCTGAGCGTCCTTGTCGGTGTCGACCGCAATCTTGTCGAACGACGAGTTCCAGTTCCACCATGCACTGTTGGGCCATTCGTTGAGCACGGCGGCGTAGAAGTCTCGGAAGGCCAACTCACGCAGATATGCCTGCGCGCCCGCGCCAGTGCCGAGGTCGGCCGCCATGGTCCGCGGATGGATGGTGCCGAACTTCAGGTGCGCCGACATGCGGCTGGTGGCGGGCAGGTCCGGACGGTTGCGGTTGTCGGCGTAGCCGTCGAGTTGCTTCTGCACGAACGACTTCCATTGACGCCGCGCGGCGGTCTCTCCGGCGGGCAGCTCCAACTCGATCCCGAGGTCGGGGATCGCCACCGCGCCGGGCACATCCTCGGGGTCGATCCACTGCGCGGATTTCGGGCCGGACGACGCCGGTTTGCGCCAACCGTGTCTGCGCCACGCGGAGAAGTACGGGGTGAACACCTTGTAGGGTGTGCCGTCGTCCTTGGTCGCCCTGCCCGGCGACACGAGATAGGGCGACCCGGTGGCCTCCAGCGGTGTGTCGCCCAGCGCCTCGCGAACCGCGTCGTCGCGCCGTCGTCCGAACGGGGCATAGTCGCCCGATACGTGTACCGACGCCGCACCGATCGCCTTGGCCAGCGCCGGAATTCGTTTCTCCGGACGGCCGCGGCTCACGTGCAACCGCCCGTCGAGGCTGTCACGCAGATCCCGCAGCGTGTCGTAGAGGTATTGCAGCCGGCGTTGCCCCGACGACGCCTCCAGACGCGGGTCCAGGACGTAGCAGGCGAGGACCTCACCGTCGGGGGCGGCCGCGTCCAACAGGGCGGGCAGATCGCTCAGCCGCAGATCGCGCCGGAACCACAACAGTGTGGGCATGCCATTGATGCTGCCCGTATTTGCCTGTAAAGAAACAGGATGCAGTTCTGGTCTGGCACCCTGTTCATGAAAACGTCAGAAATACTGCCCGTGGCGAGGATGCTCGACGAGGCGGGCTATGACGGCATGGTGTGCGCCGACCACCTCATCTATCCCCGCAACCTGGCGTCGCCGTATCCGGACCACCCCAGCGGTAGGCCGCCGTGGCCGCCCGAGACGGCGTGGCCGGACTGCTGGGTGCAGATCGGCGCGATGGCCGCCGTCACGAGTCGGCTGCGCTTCTCCAACGCCGTCTACATCGCGCCCGCGCGGCCACTGCTGGAGGTGGCCAAACAGGTCGCCACCGCCGCGGTGCTGTCAGGCGACCGCGTCTCCCTCGCGGTGGGTGTCGGATGGATGCGGGAGGAGTACGAACAGTTGGGCCAGGACTTCGCCACCCGCGGCAAGCGGCTCAACGAGATGATCCCGGCACTGCGCGCGATGTGGGCCGGCGGCTGGGTGTCGTGGAGCGGCGAGCACTACCAGGTGCCCGAGATGATGATCGAACCTCATCCGGAAGCGCCCGTGCCGATTCTGTGCGGAGGTGAGTCGGATGCAGCGCTGCGACGGGCGGCCAGACTCTGCGACGGGTGGGTGGGCTATGCGTACGGATGGGACGAGGCGGCGTCCTACGCGCGACGGCTCACCGAACTTCGGCGCGAATACGGAAGGGACGGCGAACCGTTCGACATCATGCTGGCGTTGATGGAGCCACCGACACCGGATCTGTACAAGCGCGCCGAGGAGATCGGCGTCACCGCGGTGATGTGCAGCCCGTGGTGGGGTGAAGCCGACACCTCGGGAACCGACGTCGAGCGCTACCGTGAGCCCATCGAGCGGTTCGCCGAGAACATCATCGAGAAGGTGCGTACATGAGCTTTGAGCGCGACGAGGTCTGCGACCTCGTGCACAGCCTGTACGGCGCGATCGATCGACACGATTGGTCGACGCTTCGGGCGCTCGTGTCACCGCGGGTGGTCGTCGACATCGGCGGTGCCGGACCCGTCGGATTCGACCAGTGGTTCGGCCGCCTGGAGGAGTTCGCCATCGGCTTTCCCGACGCCCGTCATGACCTCGAGGAGGTTCTCGTCGACGGATCGCACGGGGTGTCCCGCTGCCGATTCACCGGCACGCACACCGGCGAGTTCCGGGGCATCGCTCCGACCGGCGCCAAGGTGTCGATATCCGGGATCCATATCGACCGCTTCCAGGGCGACATGCTCGTCACGCATCGCGGCCAGCTCGACATGCACGCGCTTTTCCAGCAGCTGCAGGCGAACCCCTAGCTGACGGGGTCGAATCGGAAAACCGCCAGCTCACCGGCGAGCGCTTCGAATTCGTCAGGCGTGCCGTCCTGCACCAGACCCGACCGCTTGGCGAAGCCGACCCCGACCGGAACCTTCACCGCGAAGCTGCGCAACACCGGCCTGGCGTCCTGTGGGCTGAGCTCCACGATCTTCACGGGCCGCGATTTACGGCCACGGGTCAGGGTTCCCGTACCCGCCGCGCGGGCGTTGGCCGCCCAGTCCGCACCGGGATAACCCGCGACGGTATAGAGGCCACCGTCGTGTTCGAACGGCGTCATCGGAGTGCCGCGTAGCTTCCCCGACTTCCGTCCCGGCACCGTCAGGATTTGGGACGGCCCCGCGGGGATGCCTGCTTTCTGAATCGCCTTGACGAGGCGGTTCATCGGCTTCAGATACCACGGTGGACGAAGGTCAGACATTTTCTCTCCCTTGGTGATTCGTGAGCTGTTGTCGGTATGACGACACCGCCTCGGCGAATGACTGAGCCGGGCGGCCGAGGATCTTCTCGACCTCGTGGGTAACCAATGCAGGTGTGTCGACCGTCGCCGCAAGCAGGGCGATGTAGGCGTCGGCGAATTCGGGTCCGAAGTTGGCGGCGACGAAGCGTTCCCGCACCTGTGCTGCCGGAATCTCGCGGTAGGCCAGCCGACGCCCGAGAACATCGCCGATGACTTCGACGAGCTCGGTGTTCGTCAGGCTCTGCGGGCCGGTCAGCGGAATCTTCTGGCCGACAAGCTCGTCGGTGAGCAGAGCGCGCGCGGCGACCGCGGCGATATCGCCTTCTGCGATGGGGGCGGTCGATGCTGTCGCGTAAGGACCCGCAACGACATCGCCGGCTGCGATCTGAGGTGCCCACATGCCGATGAAGTTGGTGACGAACACCGTCGGCCGCAGGCTCACCCACTCGAGGCCGGAGTCGACCGCCAGCTGTTCGACCTCCTTGTTGCGGTCGCCACGGAATCTCGACGGCTGCCGCGAGAAGTCGTCGTCGGCGTTGATCGCGGACAGCGCGACGAGGCGGGTGACGCCTGCGCGCCGGGCGGCCCGCACCACCGGCGTGAGTTCCTCGCCGAGCGCGCGGGAGTTCAGAAAGACCGCGGATGCCCCGTCGAGACCGGCGGCGGCCGAGGTCATCACCTCAACCGCGTCCGGAAGATCCGCCGAATTCGGATCGCGGGTGACCGCGCGGACGTCGGCCCCCGCATCGACGAGATGTGAAACCAGAGGGCGGCCGATGTTGCCGGTTGCGCCCGTGACAAGAATTGCGTTCATGACACCAAGGACGGCGCCGCATCGCGGAAAGTTACACGCCGCCCCTGGTAACTTTTCGTCGTCCGGCCTCGTCTATGAATCATGACTAGTTCCGACGATGTCGACGTCGCATGGCGCAGCCATCGTCCCTACCTGGTGAATCTCGCCTACCAGATGCTGGGCGACGTCGGTGACGCCGAGGACGTCGCCCAGGAGGCGTTCCTGCGGTTGGCGCGCACGGATGTTGCGCAGATCGACGACGTTCGCGCCTGGTTGACCGTCGTCGCCGGACGACTGTGTCTGGACCAGTTGCGCTCCGCCCGCGTCCGACACGAAAGCACCGACGAGACCGACCAACTCGAGACCGCCGCCTCAGTCGATCCGAATCCCGCCGATCGGGTCACGCTCGACGACGAGGTGCGCACCGCGCTGTGGGAGATGTTGCGCCGACTGAGTCCCGGCGAGCGGGTGGCGTTCGTGCTGCACGACGTGTTCCAGATGCCGTTCGCCGAAATCGCGGAAACAGTTGGGCGACCGGTGGGTACGTGTCGCCAGCTGGCCAGGCGCGCGCGAGCGAAGTTCTCCGATGCGTCACCGCGCGTCGTTGACGTCAGCGACGTCGAACATCAGGCGGTCGCCGAGAAGTTCATCACCGCATGCGCAAACGGTGATCTGCAGGCGTTGACGGCGGTGCTGGATCCGAGGGTGTGGGGCGTCGGCACCCTCCTCGGCGAGGGCACTCCGCCGCCGCAGGTCAACCACGGGACGCACGACGTCGCGGTCAATCTGTTGCGATACGTCGGGCGGGGCTCCACATTGGTCACCGGTCCGGCGGGACAGCCGGTACTGCTGGCGTTCAGGGACCGCCGGCTGTTCGCGGTCTTGGTACTGACGCTGCGCGACGGTCTGGTCCGCAAGATCGAGGCGACCGTCGATCCGTCCGCCGCGACGTCGCGCTGATCACTACGGCAGGGAAGACGGCCCGCGCTGGGGGTTAGCGCGGGCCGCCGTCCGGTTCGGGTTGTGCCGCAGGTCAGTTCATCGGCGGTATCAGCACGGTGTCGATCATGTAGACCGTCGCGTTGGCGGTCTGCACGCCGCCGCAGACCACGGACGCGTTGTTGACCTTCAGGTTGTTGCCCTGACCGCTGACCGTCACGTCGGCGCCCTGCACCGTGGTGTGCGTGCCGGCGATCTGCGCGGGCGCGGCCTGTCCGGGCACCACGTGGTAGGTGAGGATGCTCGTCAGCAGCGGGGCGTCGGTCTTCAACTTCTCGATGGTCGCGGCGTCGATCTTGGCGAACGCGGCATCGG
The DNA here is from genome assembly GCF_010726085.1 of Mycolicibacterium moriokaense. Taxonomy (NCBI): domain Bacteria; kingdom Bacillati; phylum Actinomycetota; class Actinomycetes; order Mycobacteriales; family Mycobacteriaceae; genus Mycobacterium; species Mycolicibacterium moriokaense. Next base: position 4,198,522 of record NZ_AP022560.1, on the reverse strand, counting down.
TGGGTGCGAAGACAGTGAACTCGCCGCCATTGAGCGTATCGACGAGGTTAACCTGCGGATTCAATTGTCCTGACACCGCTTTGGTCAGGGTGGTCAGCATCGGATTGTTCGACGCGGCCACCGCGACGGGATCCATCGCCATGCCCTGGACGGAACCCGGACCCGTCGGCACCTGCTGCGCGTAGGCCGAGCAACCGGTGCCCACCAACTCGGCTTGGGCGATCGATGCGGTGCCGAGGGACAATCCGACCGCCGCAATTGCTGCGAAGCCGGCCCCCAGAGCCATCTTTGCGTGCATGGAATCTCTTCCTTTCGTTGGGGCGGCGGATGCCGCCTCGTTTTCTCTTCGTTGGATATTCGGAGCCGGTGGTGATCCGGATGGGTGTCAGCCGTAGGTGAACGAAAAGACTTGTAGGCCAGGGGCTACGGTGACCTCGAGCTCACTCTGGGCAACCTCGGGATCGTCGACGATCTGGTGCAGGGTCGGCGGGCCGCTGATGGGCACTTCGGTGGTCTTGCCGTTGCGGGACACCGTCAGGATGCCTTCACCTCCGGCGACGATATAGACGTCCTTGGCGCGGAAGTTCAGCGCGATGGCCGACTCACCGCGTGATGTGGCGCCTTGATAGTCGAGCGTCCAGTCGCCTTGGAGTGCGAAGCTGTCTGGCTGAAGCTGTCGCGGGTAGCGGAAATTCGACGTGCCCTCGTCGTAGCTGCTGTCGCCGCCGTAGTTGATGACCTTGCCGACACTGAGGTAGGTCTCGGGCGTCGTCTCGATTTGAGGCGTGGTGTCTTCGGCGTCGACCGGAGGCGGCAGCTGTACACCGGGGTTGGCATTGGCGAGCAACTGACGGATGAGGCGCTCGGTGGTGTCGTAGTCGCCTTCGCCGAACTTGATGTGGCGCACGGTGCCGCGGGCGTCGACGAGGTACTCGGCCGGCCAGTACCGGTTGCGGTAGTTCGTCCATGTCGAGTAGCCGTTATCGAGTGCGACGGGATACGTGATGCCAAGATCGCGGGCGCCGGCGGCGACGTTGCTCTCGACACGTTCGAACGCGTACTCCGGGGTGTGCACGCCGATGACCTCGAACCCGAGACCGCGGTAGGTGTCATACCAGTCGACGAGGTGTGGATTGGCGCGCTGGCAGTTGATGCACGAGTACGCCCAGAAGTCGATGAGAACGACCTTGCCGCGCAACGACTTCAGGTCGACCGCCGCGCCGTCCGGGGTGTTCAACCATGCGGTGATGTTCTTGATGTCCGGTGCGGTGCCGCAGCTTTCCAGCTCGGGTGCGCCGTTGGTGCACTTCTCGAGTTCCCGGTTCTGATCGTTGACCAGACCCGCCAGGTTGAGCTTCTCGCGGATCTGCTCGTCGCCGCCCACCCGCTCCTGAAGCGTACTGGTGTAGTCGGGGATCGCGCGCTGTAGCGCGGCGGGCACGTTGAACGCCAACGCGACCGCCAGCAGGATCGTCACCACGCCTGCGGTGACGCGGATCTGGCGTTGACGGCTCCGGAATGCCGCCACTCGCTCGGCGACGCGACGTCCGGCGAGGGCGAAGAACAGCAGCGGCAGGGCCGCGCCGACGGCGAACGCCAGGGTCAACACGATCGTGGGAACACCGATGGTGCCGGTTGCTCCCGCGATGACGATGGCCGCCAACACCGGTCCCGCACAGGGCACATAGAGCACGCCCAGCGCGAGCCCGAGACCGAAACCGCTACTGCCGGAGCCGAACTGCTTCTGCGGCAGCTTGGAAAACGGCTTCTCCAGGAGGGCTTCGAACTTCGGGAAGATCAACCCGACGCCGATCAACACCAGGGCGATCAGCGCAACCCACCGGATCGCGTCCTGTGGCAGGTGCAGCAGCGACAGCAGTGCGGAGCCCGCGAGCGTCACGACGCTGAAACTCAGGACCAGGCCTGCGATCACGCGATAGGGACGCAGCCTGTCCGACAGCGTCGGTTTCGTCTCGAGCGCGACACCGCCGGGGGAGGCGTCGGCGCGGACGCTCTGTGTGCCGGAGAAGAAGATCACCGGCAGGACGGGAAGGATGCACGGCGAGATGCCGGTGATCAGTCCGCCGAGAAAGCCGATCAGTGCAAGCGTGAACATGGGTGTCCCTGGATTGGGCGAGCAGACGCAAAAGGCCCGAAAAGCCTGGCGTGTCGGGGACTTTTGCGTCTGCTGCTCGCGAGGAGAAGTGGAGTGGCCTAGTTGGCCGGGGGCATCAGAACCGTGTCGATCATGTAGACCGTCGCGTTGGCGGTCTGGACACCGCCACACACCAGTCCGGCGTCGTTGACCTTCAGATCGGGGCCGGCTCCGGTCACCGTCACGGCACCGCCTTCGAGCGTCTTGTGCTCACCGGCGACCGCCGACGGGCTGGCCTGACCTTCGACCACGTGATAGGTCAGGATGCTGGTCAGCAGGTCCGAATCGGTCTTGAGGGTTTCGATGGTCGCCGGATCGATCTTGGCGAAAGCGGCATCGGTCGGCGCGAACACCGTCAGCCCCGGGCTGCTGTTGAGGGTGTCGACGAGATTCACATTCGGATTCAGTTGACCCGAGAGCGCCTGCGTCAGCGTCTTGAGCATCGGGTTGTTCGACGCCGCGATCGCCACCGGGTCGGCGGCCATGCCGGTCACCGACCCCGGCCCCGTCGGCACCTGCTCGGCGTACGCGGCACACCCGGTCCCGACGAGGTTCGCGCCGGGACCGGCCATCGGAGTCGCGTTGGGCGTTGCGGCGATGGGCGATGCCGGCTCCGTCACTGCCGACGTGGTGGAGCCGGCCTCAGTTGAACTGTCGCTGGAGCACGACACTGCGCCGAACATCGCGACTGCGCCCAGACCAGCGGCGACGATTGCCTTGTGGACTGTTCTCATTGCTATCCCCATCTGTCTTGGATGGCGCGGGCCGCCATCCTGTCGTTGACGACGGGGATTCGATGTGACGTCGCGCACGGATGGACGCCGGGCCGCTCGGTCACATTTGCGTCACATTTGTCGCCTCTGATCGAGAGGGGTCCGAGCGGATGGGGTCGCTTTCCAGCGGGGGCGTCACAATAGATCGGTGAGTAGGTCCGGTGGGCAGGAGCGCCGCGACTCGGGGAACGACCGAGTGCGGGTGCTGATTCTCGGCAGCACGGGCTCCATCGGCACCCAGGCGCTGGAGGTCATCGCCGCCAACCAGGACCGTTTCGAAGTGGTGGGGCTGGCCGCCGGTGGCGGCAACCCGGATCTGCTCGCCAAGCAGCGCGCCGAAACCGGAGTGACCAACGTCGCCGTCGCCGACACCGCGGCCGCCGCGCAGGTCGGTGACGTCACCTTCGCCGGGCCTGACGCCGTCACCCGCCTGATCGAGCACACCTACGGGACGACCGGCGTCGACGTCGTTCTGAACGCGCTCGTCGGCGCACTGGGCCTCGAACCCACGCTGGCGGCCCTGGCCGGCGGTGCACGGCTTGCGCTGGCCAACAAGGAATCGCTGGTCGCGGGCGGTCCGCTGGTACTCAAGGCCGCAAAACCAGGCCAAATCGTCCCGGTCGACTCCGAACACTCGGCCATGGCGCAGTGCCTGCGCGGCGGCGCGCCCGACGAGGTCGCGAAGATCGTGCTCACGGCGTCGGGAGGCCCGTTCCTCGGCTGGTCGGCCGACGATCTCGACGCCGTCACCCCGGAACAGGCGGGTAAGCATCCGACCTGGTCGATGGGTCCGATGAACACGCTCAACTCGGCGACGCTGGTCAACAAGGGCCTCGAGCTCATTGAGACCCACCTGCTGTTCGGCATCGACTACGACCGCATCGAGGTCGTGGTCCACCCCCAGTCGATCGTGCACTCGATGGTGACGTTCACCGACGGCTCGACCCTGGCCCAGGCCAGCCCTCCCGATATGAAGCTGCCGATCGCGTTGGCGTTGGGCTGGCCTGCCCGCGTGTCCGGCGCGGCCCTGGCCTGCGACTTCTCACAGGCCTCGACCTGGGAGTTCCTGCCGCTGGACGCGGACGTGTTCCCGGCCGTCGACCTCGCCCGGCACGCCGGTGCCCGCGGCGGCTGCCTGACCGCGGTGTACAACGCAGCGAACGAGGAAGCCGCGGCGGCGTTCCTCGACGGAAGCATCCGATTTCCGGCGATTGTGCGAACAATCGCCGAGGTGCTGCGCGCTGCCGACCAGTGGGCCGCCGAACCCGCTACCGTGGAAGACGTACTCGACGCCCAGCGCTGGGCCCGCGACCGGGCAAAGCGCGAAGTCGAGCGGGAGATTTCAAGAAAAGGACTGCTCACCTCATGATGTTCGTGCTCGGCATCATCGCGTTCGCGTTGTGCATCCTCGTGTCGGTTGCACTGCACGAATGCGGCCACATGTGGGTGGCGCGCGCCACCGGGATGAAGGTGCGCCGTTACTTCGTGGGCTTCGGGCCCACGGTGTGGTCGACCCGTCGGCCCAACAAGCTGGGGGAGACCGAGTACGGAGTCAAGGCTGTCCCGCTCGGTGGCTTCTGCGATATCGCGGGTATGACGTCGATCGACGAGATCGCACCCGAGGACCGCCGCTACGCGATGTACCTGCAGAAGACGTGGAAGCGCGTCGCCGTGCTGGCCGCGGGCCCCGCGATGAACTTCATCGTCGGACTGGTCCTGATCTACGCCATCGCCGTCATCTGGGGGCTGCCCAACCTGCACCCACCCACACAGGCGATCGTCGGCGAAACCGGTTGTGTCGCATCGCAGATAGCCAAGGACAAGGTGGCCGACTGCACCGGTCCCGGCCCGGCGGCCGAAGCCGGTATCCGTGCCGGCGACGTGATCGTCAAGGTCGGCGACACGCCCGTCGCAACCTTCGACGAAGCGCGCACCGCCCTGCAGGCCGCATCCGGCCAGACCACCGTCGTCTACGAGCGTGACGGCCAGCCGGCCAGCACGGTCGTCAACGTCGCCCAGACGCAGCGGTTCCTCGGCGACAGCGACCAGCCGACGACCGTCGGCGCCATCGGCATCGCAGCGGCGGAGTTCGGGCCGACGCAGTACAACCCGCTGTCGGCGGTCCCCGCCACGTTCGCGTTCACCGGCGATCTGTCCGTCGAACTGGCCAAATCGCTGGCCAAGATCCCGACCAAGGTCGGCGCGCTTGTGCACTCCATAGGAGGCGGGGAACGCGATCCCGAGACTCCGATCAGCGTCGTCGGCGCCAGCATCATCGGTGGCGACACCGTCGACGCCGGGCTGTGGGTGGCGTTCTGGTTCTTCCTGGCCCAGCTGAACTTCGTGCTCGGGGCGATCAACCTGGTGCCGCTGCTGCCGTTCGACGGTGGGCACATCGCGATCGCCGTGTTCGAGAAGATCCGCAATATGATCCGGTCGGCGCGCGGCAGGGTGGCCGCGGCCCCCGTCAACTACCTCAAGCTGATGCCCGCCACGTACGTAATCTTGTTCGTGGTGGTGGGTTACATGCTGCTCACCGTCACCGCTGACCTGGTCAACCCGATCAGGTTGTTCCAGTAGGAGAAGCTTTTGACCTCTGTTGGTCTGGGGATTCCGGCGCCGCCCGCGCCGACCCTGGCTCCCCGCCGCAAGACGCGCCAGCTCATGGTGCGCGACGTCGGTGTGGGCAGCGACTATCCGATCGCGGTGCAGTCGATGTGCACCACCAAGACGCACGACATCAACGCGACCCTTCAGCAGATCGCCGAGCTGACCGCATCGGGCTGCGACATCGTCCGCGTCGCGTGCCCGCGTCAGGAAGACGCCGACGCGCTGCCCGCGATCGCCAAGAAGTCGAAGATCCCCGTCATCGCCGACATCCACTTCCAGCCCAAGTACATCTTCGCCGCGATCGACGCCGGCTGCGCGGCCGTCCGCGTCAACCCCGGCAACATCAAGGAGTTCGACGGCCGGGTCAAGGAGGTCGCGAAAGCGGCTGGGGCAGCAGGCATTCCGATCAGGATCGGGGTCAACGCCGGCTCCCTGGACAAGCGCTTCATGGAGAAGTACGGCAAGGCGACGCCGGAGGCGTTGGTCGAGTCCGCGCTGTGGGAGGCCTCGCTGTTCGAGGAGCACGGCTTCGGCGACATCAAGATCAGCGTCAAGCACAACGACCCCGTCGTAATGGTCGCCGCCTACGAACTGCTGGCCTCCAAGACCGACTACCCGCTGCACCTCGGGGTCACCGAGGCCGGGCCCGCTTTTCAGGGCACCATCAAGTCGGCCGTCGCCTTCGGCGCGCTGCTCTCCAAGGGCATCGGCGACACCATCCGCGTCTCGCTGTCCGCGCCGCCCGCCGAAGAGGTCAAGGTCGGCAACCAGATCCTCGAATCGTTGAACCTGCGGCCGCGGGGCTTGGAGATCGTGTCGTGCCCGTCGTGCGGACGTGCACAGGTCGACGTGTACACCTTGGCCAACGAGGTGACCGCCGGGTTAGAGGGCATGGAAGTTCCGCTGCGCGTTGCCGTCATGGGCTGCGTGGTGAACGGGCCCGGTGAGGCGCGGGAGGCCGACCTCGGCGTCGCGTCCGGCAACGGCAAGGGTCAGATCTTCGTCAAGGGCGAGGTCATCAAGACGGTGCCCGAAGCGCAGATCGTCGAGACGCTGATCGAGGAGGCGTTGCGGCTCGCCGAAGAAATGGGCCCCGCGTCCGGGTCAGACGGCAGCGGTTCGCCTGTCGTGACCGTAAGCTGATGGTGACCCTGTGAGCAGGGTCACCGCACCTGCCGGGACCGGTTAGAAAGAGTCTCCATGTCGGCTCCTCCGCTGTTTCGCCGCATCGATGAGCGACGGGTCTCTGTGGTCCGCGAAGCGCGCGAGGTGTATCGCGTCCTCGACGAGGATCCGGTCGGCAGTTGCATGGTCGCGTCGCGAGTGCTCGAGCACGGCGTTGAGCCCGCGGCGATCGGCGGCGAGCTCTGGACCCGGCAGCGTCCGACCGAATCCCTCTGTTACGCAGGGCCGAATCTGATTCCGCTGCGAGGCGGGACCGACGCCATGTATGCGTTCGCCGACAAGGCGATGAGCACACCGCGGCGGTGTTCGTCCTTGGTCGGCCGCGCCGAGATGGTGCTGCCGATGTGGCAGCGGCTCGAGCCCGCCTGGGGTGCGGCGCGCGACGTGCGTGAACACCAACCGTTGATGGCGCTGAGCACACCGCCGGTCTGCGCGATCGATCCGGCCGTGCGGCGGGTGAGGGCCGACGAACTCGACGCCTACCTCGTCGCGGCGATCGACATGTTCATCGGCGAGGTCGGCATCGACCCGCGGATCGGTGACGGCGGCCGCGGTTATCGGCGCCGGGTTGCCGGGTTGATCGCCGCGGGCCGGGCGTGGGCGCGCTTCGAACGCGGAGAGGTGATCTTCAAGGCGGAGGTGGGATCGCAGTCGCCGTCGGTTGGTCAGATCCAGGGCGTGTGGGTGCATCCCGACTGGCGGGGTCGCGGGATCGGCACAGCGGGGACGGCGACGCTCGCGGCGGCGGTGGTGCGCAGCGGACGCACCGCGAGCCTGTACGTCAACAGCTTCAACACCGTCGCACGTGCCACCTACGACCGCATCGGCTTCACTCAAGTCGGCACGTTCGCGACCGTTCTGCTCGACTGATTGACGAGTGCCTCTAAGGTCGGGGGCATGAACTTCGAGGATCCAAGAGTTGCGCGTCGCGAGATCGCCGACGCTTTGGTACGTGCGCTCGAGCGGCGCCACGAACTCCTCGACGTCGTGGTCGAGTCCGAGGACTACGACGCCGCAATCGAGGCCATCGCAAGCCATCTCGGCACGTCGGCCACCGCCGCCGAAGCTGCGTTGCGCCTGTCGTTCGATCGGCTCACCAAGGTGGGGCGGCGCAGGATCGCCGCCGAGCTCGAGGATCTGAACAACCAGCTGAGCTTCACCCTTGGCGAGCCCGCGAGTTCGGTGGACAGCATCGAGCTGCGCCCGTTCTCGCCGGAAACCGATCGCGACATCTTCGCCGCACGCACTGCGGACATGCGGGAGGCCGGCGACGGCTCGCGCGCACCGGCCGGGGATCTGGATGACGAGATTCGCGCCGGCCTCGCGAGGGTGGATGCCGAAGAGGCGGCGTGGTTGGTCGCGGTCCACGGTTCGCAAAAGGTGGGCATGGCGTTCGGCGATCTGATCTCCGGTGAGGTCAACGTCCGGATCTGGATCCACCCCGACCATCGCAAGCAGGGCTACGGGACTGCGGTGCTTCGGAAGTCGCGCTCGGAGATGGCCGCCTACTTCCCGGCTGTGCCGTTGGTGGTGCGCGCGCCGGCGGCGGGGTAATAGCGCCGGGGATCCTAACCGCATCGCTAACCACGATTTGCAGGGCTGCTCTCGAACTTTGTCGGTAATTCGTGGATAGCGTTGCGCGCCTCCACGATATTGGGGTCTCGAATTCGTAACATCTGCCCCAATGGCAACTTCAGTATCACGTATATCGGCGCTGTTGATGGTCGCGGCGGTCGGAGTCACTCTCGGGGCGCTCACAGCTTGTACCCCCAAGCCCAACGGACCCGAGCCGACGGCGCAGCAGTTCCTCGCCGCGCTGGTCAAAGGCGATACCGCGGCCGCGGCCGAGCTCAGTGACCGGCCCGCGGATGCGCGCCAGGCGCTCAACAACGCGTGGGCGGGGCTGCAGGCGACGAGCCTCGACGCCCAGATCCTGAGCTCGAAGTATGCCGAGGACACCGGCAGCGTCACCTACCGCTACACCTGGCACCTGCCCAAGGACCGCACCTGGACCTATGACGGGCAACTCAACATGGTGCGCAACGAGGGCCGCTGGGAGGTCCGCTGGAGCGCGACGGGCGTCCACCCGAAGCTCGGTGAGAATCAGACGCTGGCGCTGCGCGCGGATCCGCCCCGGCGCGCCTCGGTGAACGAACGCAGCGGCACCGACGTGCTGGTGCCCGGCTATCTGTACGCCTTCTCGCTGGACGCCAAGGCTGCGGGCGAGTCGCTGATGACGACGTCACGCGCCGTCGTCGACGCGCTGCGCCCCTTCGACAACACCCTGGACCCGCAGCGCCTCGCCGAGCAGGCCAGTTCGATGAAGGAGCCGATGTACCTGATCACACTCCGCCAGTCCGATCACGACCGGGTGGCCGGGGCGATCGGACAACTGCCGGGCGTGGTGATCACACCGCAGGCCGAATTGCTGCCCACCGATGAGACTTTCGCGCCGGCGATCATCAATGAGGTCAAGAAGGCGGTTGTCGACGATCTCGACGGTGAGGCGGGGTGGCGCGTCGTGAGCGTCAACCAGAACGGCGTCGACGTCGACGTGCTCAACGAGGTGCCCGCCCAACCCGCGCCGTCGATCACGATCAGCCTGGACCGGTCCGTGCAGAACGCCGCCCAGAATGCCGTCAACATCACCGGCAAACAGGCGATGATCGTCGCGATCAAACCGTCCACCGGCGAGATACTCGCCGTCGCGCAGAACGCCGCCGCCGACGCGCAGGGACCGCTGGCCACGACGGGTCTCTACCCGCCGGGGTCGACGTTCAAGATGGTCACGGCGGGCGCTGCGATCGAACGTGACATGGCCACCCCCAACACGCTGCTGCCCTGCCCGGGCACCATGGACATCGGCCACCGCACGGTGCCCAACTACGGCGGCTTCGACCTGGGCACCGTCCCCATGTCGAGGGCCTTCGCCAGTTCGTGCAACACCACGTTCGCCGAGCTCGCCAGCCGGATGCCACCGCGGGGGCTGACGCAGGCGGCCGCCAAGTACGGCATCGGGACCGACTACAAGATCGAGGGTCTCACCACGGTGACGGGGTCGGTGCCGCCGACGGTGGACCTGGCCGAGCGGACGGAGGACGGTTTCGGGCAGGGCAAGGTCGTGGTCAGCCCGTTCGGGATGGCGCTGGCCGCGGCGACCGTGGCCGCCGGGAAAACGCCTGTGCCACAACTGATCGAAGGCCGCCCGACAGAGATCGCGGGTGACCAGACGCCGATCAGTCCGAAGATCCTGGACGGCCTGCGGCCGATGATGCGCCTGGTCGTCACCAACGGCACCGCGAAGGATCTGCAGGGCGTGGGCGACGTACGCGGTAAGACCGGTGAGGCCGAGTTCGCCGGCGGCTCGCATTCGTGGTTCGCCGGCTACCGCGGTGACATGGCGTTCGCCGCGCTGATCGTCGGCGGTGGATCCTCCGAGTACGCGGTGCGGATGCTCAAGACGATGTTCGACTCGCTGCCCGACAACTACCTGGCCTGAGCCGGTGCGGCAGTGTGCCGTTCGATCGGGCGGTACCGTTGAACCGTTATGACTGGGCTCGATGACCAGGCAGGGATGCGCATCTCCGACACGCACGCCGCGATGCGCGTTTCCGATGCCGATCGCAACGGAACGCTACGCAGGCTGCACAGCGCCGTCGCCCTCGGTCTGATCGACATCGGCGAGTTCGAGGAGCGTTCCGCGCTGGTATCGCGCGCACGGCTGCATTCCGACCTCGACACCCTGGTCGACGACCTGCCCGGACCGGGCGCGATCGTCACCACCGCCACCGATCGGGTGGAACTGCGCGGCGTGCTCGGCTCGCTCAAGCGCCAGGGGGAGTGGATCGTGCCGACGCGGCTGGCGCTACACCGGCGGATGGGCTCGGTCGACCTGGACCTGACCAAGGCACGCTTCGCCGGCTCGATCGTCGTCGTCGAGCTGGACCTGAAGTTCGGCGGGCTGGACATGCGTCTGCCCGAGGGTGCCAGCGCCTCGATCGACGACGTCGAGGTGATCGTCGGCAGCGCCCACGATCACCGCAAGGATGCACCCGCGGAGGGCTCACCGCACGTGATCCTGACCGGCAAGGTGGTCTGCGGCTCCGTCGACATCCGCGGTCCGCGCAAGGGTTTACGGTTCAACCGTTTCATTTGAGCGGTTCGTCGGGCACACCGAACCGCTCCTGATATTCGCGTACCCGTTCACGCACCACACCGGCGTCCAGACCCGTGTCGGCCCACGTATACCGGCTCCCGCCACCGTCGCCCGGGTGTGCTGCCAGGAAGTCGCGCATCCTGGCCTCGGCGACGGGTGTCAGCTCACGTCCGAGCTCGGCATACAGCGCGCGGATGGTGGCGAACGGATCGCGGATGAAGTCGGCGAATTGCACGTCGACGAACTTCTGGCTGGCCAGCGCCTCCGAATCACGCAGTCGCATACCGCGTTCGAGCCCCACCACGATTTCCTCGCACGACTGGCCGGCGCAGTCGGTGATCGAACTGTCGTCAGACGCCAGCCGGCGCAGGTGATGCGTCAGGGCACTGATCGACGATATGACGTTGAGCGGGTCGCGGTGGGTCTGCACAATGACCGCATCGGGATACTCGGCGACCAGCGCGTCGAGCTGCCACAGGTGCGCCGGTGACTTCAACAGCCACGAACACGCCCCGCCCGGCACGCCGGACTGCAAGTGCTGCAGGAACTTTCGGTGATAGCTGTAGGCCGGGTGGTGGTCGGCTTTGTAGAGCAGCCATTTGTAATAGGTCGGCAGCCGGTACTGCACGGAGAAGATCATGCTGCAGAACTGTCCGGCGGTGATCCGCACGCACTCCTGGCCCACCAGTGCGCCCATCGGATGGAACGCCAGCAGTCCGGGGACGATCTGCTCCGACATCTCGATGCTCGCCTGGGTTTCGGCGATGCGCGGGTCGGAGTCGTAGGTCTCCGGCCGAGGCAGGGGATGAGGGTGGTCCACCTCCCAGGTCAGCGGAGGCCGGAAGCCGGGATCCTGGGCGAGGAGGTCGAACAGGATCGTGGTGCCGGTGCGGGGCTGCCCCACGATGAAGACCGGCCTGCTGATCGGCTGCGTCGCGACTTCAGGATTCTCCTTGCGCCACTTCATGATCTGCAACCGGTTGACCATCGGGTTGACCACGTCCAGCGTGGCGATCTCGATGCCCAGATCATTCAGGCGGGCCTCGGAGACCAGCCCGTCGCAGAGCAAGGCCAGCCCTTCACGCCAGCCGTCGTTGTCGCCGAAGTCGTCGCTGTCCGCCTGTTCGCATGCCCGCTCGATCAGCAAGTCGGGCTGGAAGCGTTCGGCGGCGCTCATGATGCCCTCCGCACGCTGGTCTTCACATCCGGCGGTTCGGGGTTGTCGAGCCATCGCAGGACGATGAAGCCACGGCGTCGGCCGCCGGTGTCCAACCAATGTCCATGACCGAAGTCCTTGGCGCCGATGGCGATTCGCGCGACACCGTCCTCGTCGGGAACCAACCCTTTGTTGGTGACGGAGCTGTGGCGATGCCTGGGCTCCAGGCACTCGTGCCAGATGCTCTCCAACGTGACGTTCCAGTACCGGGTGTCGGGCGTACGGAACTCGAGCACCAACGACTCGTCGGGTTCGAGTCCGAAAGTGCCGATCATGTAGAGGTTGTCGGGTGTGGTGTCGGCGCTGCCGAGCTCGGCGGCCTCCGCGGTGAGAAGAGTGTTGGGTTGGGTCAGCAGCTCCGGCTTGATGGTGCGGTGCATTGTCGTCAGCTTGACGATGGTCCACGCCATCGCGGTGAACTGTTCGGCGGCATCGTCGTCGGTGATCGGGCGCAGGGGAGCGGGGTCGAGGGGCTCGATGTGCAGTGTCGCCGGGTGTTCGGTGGCCGGATCGCCGACATACTCGCGCACGACGATCGACGAGGCGTCCTCGGGGATCGGGACCCACTGCGCCGCGCCGAGGACGGCGGGCGGCGGTTCGACGGCGGAGAACACCAACGCGAACGACCCGGAATCGAGCGCCAGATCGGTGTCGCTAACGTAGCCGGCCATGCGGCGCGGCGTCAGACCGGTGCCCGCAAGGACCTGCAGTCCGAGGTATGCGGTGGTGCCGCGCGTTCCGGTCACCCGATAGGCGCGATCGCCCCGGATCATCGCCAGCAGGTACCTGCCGTCGGGGTTGGGGCCGCCGATCATCCGGGTGTCGGAGCACATGTCGAAGAACTGCGGACGTTCGGAATCGGCCTGAACTGACAGCTCAGCGCAAAGTCCGGTCACCTTGGCCACGACCTGGAGGCCCTCGATCAGCTCTCGCTCGTCGATGGCGTCCTCGGTGACCGTCTCGGTGAGGTCGGCCAGTACTTTTTGGACGAATCGCCAGGATTCCAGGGTTTTAGGCGCGGCTGCGTTGCCATCGGTAACCATGTGAGACATAGTCTCATCATGGACGTCGTCTCACCAGAGAAATCGCGGGAAAGTTTGACGGTCCGCCGGCAGCGGGCCACCCGCGTGCGTATCGCCACGGCGGCGGCGCAACTGGTCGCCGAGATCGGCCTGGCGGGGACGACGGTCGAACAGATCGCGCAGGCGGCGGAGGTCGGTCGCGCGACGTTCTTCCGGTACTTCAGCTCCAAGGAAGATGCGGTCGCGGAGGGGATGACGAACCGGTGGCTGGCCACGATCACTGCGGCCATCGCGCGGCAGCCTGCCGAGCTGTCGGCCCACGGGGCGGTGCTGGCGGCGTTCGGCGATCTCGGCGAAGGGTTCGAGGCGGTCAGCGGGCAGGTCCGCGAGCTGGCCCTGCTGACTCGGTCCTCGCCCGTGTTGAGTGCGTGGACGCTGCAGAGCTACCTCCGGTATGAGGCGGCGATCGCCGAGCTGGTGGCCCCGCGGCTCGACGATCTGTTGCCGGACGATCCGCGCCCGCGGCTGATCGGGGCGCTGGCGATGGCGTCGGTGCGGATCGCTCTGGACGACTGGCTGGTGCACGGCGGCTCACTGCCCGCGCGCGTGCGGTCGGCGGTGTCGTCGCTACACGTCGAATAGCCAGCCGCCGCGGCCGTCTATCCTGGCGTCATGCCTGTTCGTACCGCCCTCCGCCCGGGCGTGGTGTCCCCGACGCTGCCGGTGCCCAACTCGATTCCCCGGCCCGAGTACGCGTGGAAGCCGACGGTCAAAGAGGGCAGCGAGCCGTGGGTCCAGACGCCCGAGGTGATCGAGAAGATGCGCGTCGCAGGCCGGATCGCGGCGGGTGCGCTGGCCGAGGCGGGTAAGGCCGTCGCGCCGGGCGTCACCACCGACGAACTGGACCGCATAGCCCACGAGTACATGATCGACCACGGTGCATACCCGTCGACGCTGGGCTACAAGGGCTATCCGAAGTCGTGCTGCACGTCGCTGAACGAGATCATCTGCCACGGCATCCCCGACTCGACGGTCATCGAGGACGGCGACATCGTCAACATCGACGTCACCGCCTACATCGACGGCGTGCACGGCGACACCAACGCCACCTTCCTGGCGGGCAACGTGTCCGAGGAGCACCGGCTGCTGGTCGAGCGCACTCACGAGGCCACCATGCGCGCGATCAAGGCCGTCAAGCCCGGCCGCGCGTTGTCGGTGATCGGACGGGTCATCGAGTCTTACGCGAACCGGTTCGGCTACAACGTCGTTCGCGATTTCACCGGTCACGGCATCGGGACCACCTTCCACAACGGGTTGGTGGTGCTGCACTACGACCAGCCCGCCGTGGAGACGGTGATCGAGCCGGGCATGACGTTCACGATCGAGCCGATGATCAACCTCGGCTCGCTGGATTACGAGATCTGGGACGACGACTGGACGGTCGCCACCAAGGACAAGAAGTGGACAGCCCAGTTCGAGCACACGCTGGTGGTCACCGAAGACGGCGCCGAAATCCTGACCCAGCTCTGAGACTTCCCCCCGCGAGCAGACGTGAAAACCCCCTATTTGCCCCCGAAATGGGGGTTTTCACGTCTGCTCGCGGGAGAAAAGTGAGCGGCGCGCTGCTGGTCGCCGGCACCACCTCGGACGCCGGCAAGTCCATGGTCGTCGCCGGACTGTGCCGGCTACTGGCGCGCAAAGGAATTCGCGTTGCGCCGTTCAAGGCGCAGAACATGTCCAACAACTCGGCGGTCACGGTCGAGGGCGGCGAGATCGGCCGAGCGCAAGCGATGCAGGCCAGGGCCGCGGGACTGGCGCCGAGTGTGCGCTTCAACCCGGTGCTCCTCAAACCGGGCAGCGACCGCACCTCGCAACTCGTGGTGCGCGGACGTGTGGTCGACACCGTCGGCGCCCGCGACTACTTCACTCACCGCGAGCGTCTCGCCACCGTCGTACAGGACGAATTACGCGCGCTGCGAGACGAATTCGACGCCGTGATCGTCGAGGGCGCGGGCTCGCCCGCCGAGATCAACCTGCGGGCAACCGATATCGCGAACATGGGGCTGGCCCGTGCCGCGAATCTGCCCGTCGTCATTGTCGGCGACATCGACCGCGGCGGGTTGTTGGCGCATCTGTACGGAACGGTCGCCGTGCTCGAACCGGAGGACCAGCGACTCGTCTGCGGGTTCGTCGTCAACAAGTT
Source organism: Mycolicibacterium moriokaense (assembly GCF_010726085.1). Lineage (NCBI taxonomy): Bacteria > Bacillati > Actinomycetota > Actinomycetes > Mycobacteriales > Mycobacteriaceae > Mycobacterium > Mycolicibacterium moriokaense. The sequence continues at coordinate 4,183,202 of NZ_AP022560.1, read as the reverse complement.
CCGCGGCGATCCCCCACTACTGGAGCCGGGGCTGACGCAGCTGCGCGACCTCGCCGGCAGGCCCACCTACGGCGTGATCCCGTACTGCGACGGGTTGTGGCTCGACACCGAGGATTCAGTCTCGGTGCTCGCGCATCGCGTCGTCGGCGACCCGCAGACTCCGCGCGGGCGGCAATGGCTGCGGGTGGCTGCGGTCCGGCTGCCACGCATCTCCAACTCGACGGACGTCGAGGCCCTGGCCTGTGAGCCCGGTGTGCTGGTGCGCTGGGTGAGCGATCCCGCCGATCTGGCGGACGCCGACGCCGTCGTGCTGCCCGGCAGCAAGTCGACCGTGACGGACCTGGCCTGGTTGCGGGAGCGCGGGCTGGCCGACGCCATCGTGGCCCACGCGCAGGCCGGAAAGTCCGTGCTCGGCGTCTGCGGGGGATTCCAGATGCTCTGTCGGCGCATCGACGACACCGTGGAATCGCGCACCGGCGGCGTCGACGGACTCGCGGTGCTCGACGCCGACATCGAGTTCGACGCCGACAAGACACTGCGCCATCACGACGCTCCGCTGCACGGCTACGAAATTCACCACGGCCGAGTGAGCCGATCGACCGAGGACGACTGGGTCGAATCCGGGATAGCGGTGGGAATTCGCCGCGGCGCCGTCGACGGCACGCACTGGCACGGTCTGCTCGACAACGACGACGTGCGGCGGCGCTGGCTCACCGATGCCGCGGACGCGTCAGGACGCAACGGGTTCGTCGTCGCCGACGACGTCGACGTCAGCGCGCGCCGGGACGCCCAACTGGACGTGATGGCCGACCTGATCGCCAGCCACGTGGACGTCGACGCCCTGCTGGGCCTGCTGGAGCACGGCCCACCGGGCCTGCCGACGATCGCCACTAGGCTGACCCCATGACCTGGCGCAAGGTGTTCGTCCTCGTCGCCGCGGCACTCATTGCGGGAGGCTGCGCCCAGCCGATTCAAGGCACCCCGACCTGGCCCGGCGCGCGACTCGAAAAGATGGTGCTGACCCCCGACGACTTCCCCGCGGGCGTGCAGTACGAACGCATCCACCGCGAACCCGGCCAGGCCGACGGCGTCGGGGCGCCGCCGGCGATGCTGTCCCGACCCGAAGGGTGCTCGGACGGACTGACCCGGGCGATCGCCGACTCGGCCGAACGCGGTCCGGGTAGTGCGGCGGAGTATCTCGTCGCCTTCGACGGCGCACGGATGGTCATCACGGTGTTGACGTGGCGGCTGGACCTCGACAAGTTGGCCGCCGTCGCCGAACGGTGCGCCAAGTACGAGACGTACTTCGATCCGTCGGCACCCGGCATTCCGATGACCACCACCAGACTGCAGACACCGCGGCCCGACGCGCTGGTGTACGAGCAGACGATGCGACTAAACAACGCAACGGAATCTGTCTACTTCTCGTTCGAGAACGTAGGTCACGCCGCGGTGTTCGGGATTGCGTTTCCAACACCCAATCCGTCGATTCCCGTCAAAGGTTCGCTGCCGCAGACGTTTCTGGATGTCACGGCGAAGCAGGCCGAGCGCGCACAGTCGAGCTGAGCCGTCCGCTCGGGGCGAAATCGGCCCGCTCCATGGTGACCGGCGGTAGCGTGGCCCAAATGCCGCCCACCACGGTCACCGTCGACGGCATTGGTATTCCCGTCGATGTCGCCGGCCCCGAGAAGGGGTCCGTCGTCGTGATGCTTGGTGCCGCAAACAGCCCGCCAGCCGCATACGACGCGCTATGTCAACGACTGCACACCGCGTCACTCCGGACCATCGTCATCGCACCGGCCCCACGGCTGACGGCGAAAAAGGTGATCAGCATCCTCGATGCGCTCGACGTGAAGTGGGCGCTGCTCGTCGGTGACCGCGTCGGCGGCGAAATTGCGTGGGAGCTTGCCGCCACGCGGCTGGACCGGTTCATCGGTCTGGTGGTCATCGACCGCGGCCACCCGCGCGTCGCGGACCAGGCCGGGGTGATACGCGACAGCGACTGCCCGCCCGTGGAGATGAACACCACCGCGCTCGTCAGCACCGCGGCGGCGCGTGCCGTCGCCAAAGCCAGCCAGCGCTACGTGTACGGCGACTATCGGATGGTCGAGTTGCTGGGGCGGCGCAACGCCCAGGAGTCGACGGCGCAACTGGCAGCCGAGATCGTGATGCGCACCAGCACCTGGTAGCGCTACGGGGTGGGTGCCTCGTCGGGCGTCCATGCCTGCGGTAGTGCCGGGCTGCCCGGGAAGAGGAAGTCGACGAAAGCCTTTGCGGTGGGCTGCGGCTCGTGGTTGGCCAGCCCGGGGCGTTCGTTCGCCTCGATGAACACGTACTCAGGCGCGGTGACGTCGGGCACCAACAGGTCGATACCCGTCACGGGTATGCCGATGGCCTCGGCGGCGCGGACCGCGACCTCGCACAGGTGCGGGTTCACCGTCGCGGTCACATCGTGGATCGTGCCGCCCTGATGCAGGTTCGCCGTCCGGCGCACCCGCAGGCTCTCGCCCTCGGGCAGCACGTCGTCGTAGGAGTACCCGGCCTCGGCGACCGTCGCCTCGGTCACGGCGTCGATGGGGATTCGGGACTCGCCGCCGGTGGCGGCCGCCCTGCGCCTGCTCTGCGCCTCGATGAGTTCGCGGATGGTGTGGTGGCCGGTGCCGAGGATCTCGGCGGGCCGGCGTATCGCCGCCGCCACCACCTTGCCGTCGATCACCACCAGCCGCAGGTCGTCGCCGGGAGCGCGCTGCTCGATCAGCACCGCGGGATGCTCCTCACGGGCCCGCCGCAATGCGGCATCCAGTTCCTCGGGGCCGTCGACGCCGACGGTGATGCCCTTGCCCTGTTCGCCGCGGGTGGGCTTGACGACGACGTCGCCGACCTCTTCCAGGAACGCGTGGTCCTGCTCGTCGAACGTGGCGAGCCGACCCTTCGGCACCTGGATTCCGGCCTCCGCCACCAGTCGTCGGGTCAGCCTCTTGTCGTCGCATCGTGCCATCGCCACCGCGGAGGTGTACTCCGACAACGATTCTCGGGTGATGACGCTGCGCCCGCCGTGGGACAGCCGCATCTCGCCGGCCTCGGCGTCGAGGACCTCGACCCAGATCCCGCGACGCATCGCCTCGTCGGCGATGATCCGCGCGTACGGGTTCAGGTCGTCGACGGTCTCGGGCGGATGGGTGAACAGCGGTTCGTTGATGGCGTTCTTGCGCTTGACGGCCATCACCGGAACGCGCTCGAAGCCCAGCTTCTCGTACAGCCTGATGGCGGCGGTGTTGTTGTGGGCCACCGACAGATCCATGTAGGCCCGGCCGCGTTCGCGGTAGAGCGCGGCGAGTGCCCGGGTGAGCGCAGCACCGACGCCGGGCAGGCTGGTCGTGGGGTCGACGGCCAGCGTCCACAGGCTCGAACCGTTCTCGGGGTCGTCGAACAACCGCTTATGGTCGACGCCGGTCACGGTGCCCACCAGCGATCCGTCGTCGTCACGCACGGCCACGAGATAGTCCAGCGCGTCTCGTTTTTCGCTGTTTTCCCACAGCACCTCCACGGGTGCCGGCACCATGCCGCAGCGCATGTAGACCCGGTTGATCTCGTCGGCCTCTTCGGGTCGTTCGAGTGAGCGAACGGTGAATCCGGTGGGGGCCGGTGGCGGTTCGTCGTTCTCGGAGAACCTGAGCCGGTAGGTGTGACTGGGGTCGATGAACAACTCGGCGGGCGCCATCGAGACCAGGACGTGCGGTTCGCGGGCGTACATGCAGATGTCCCGGCGACCCGGGCCTTCGTGCCGCAGCACTTCGGCGAGCTTGGCCGGATCTGCGAAAGTCTGCCCGAAAATCAGTCGGCCCCAGCCCATTTCGATGACCACATCGTCGGCCATCGCGTCGACCAGATGCTGCGGGGACGCGTCGTGCAGACCGAGCGTGATCGCCTCGGTGTGGTCGGAGCCCACGGCGCTGGATGTCGCCGGCCTTCCGGCTCCGACAGTCACGCCGCCGTCCCGTTGATGCCGTGCCGTTGCAACCAGAGCTCGAGCAGCGCCAGCTGCCAGAGTTCGTTGCCCCGCAGCGGGGTCAGTCGCCCGTTCGGATCGGCCAGCAGCCGGTCGACCGCCTCCGGCCGGAAGAGCCCGCGCTCCTTGGCGGCCGGTGCGTACAGGGCGTCGCGGACCATGTCCAGGTACGGACCCTCGAGGTGAGTCAGGGCGGGGACGGGGAAGTACCCCTTGGGGCGATCGATGACCGCGTCTGGAATCACCCTCCTGGCAGCCTCTTTCAGCACACCCTTGCCGTCGTGCGCGATCTTCAGTTCGGGGGGACAGGTCGCAGCCAGCTCGACGAGCTCGTGGTCGAGGAACGGGACCCGACCCTCCAGGCCCCAGGCCATCGTCATGTTGTCGACGCGTTTGACCGGATCGTCGACCAGCATCACCGTGGTGTCCAGCCGCAGTGCGCGGTCGATGCCGGTTTCGGCGCCGGGACGGGCGAAGCGCTCGGTGACGAACCCCGCGCTCGGATCGCCCTCGGCGAGATAGTCCGGCGTGACGAGCTCGGCGATGCCGGTCTTGTCGCGGTCGAAGAACGCGGTGCGGTATTTGGCGACGGCGTCGTCAAGCGATGTCGCGTCCGCCATCGGCGGATACCAGTGGTAGCCCGCGAACACCTCGTCGGCACCCTGGCCGGACTGCACCACCTTGACGTGCTTGGCCACTTCCTGGCTGAGCAGATAGAAGGCGACGCAGTCGTGGCTGACCATCGGCTCGCTCATGGCGCCGATCGCGCCGTCCAGGGCGGGCAGCATCCGGTCGGTGTCGATCCGGATCTGGTGGTGGTCGGTGCCGAACCGCTCGGCGACGATGTCGGAGTACTTGAACTCGTCGCCCTTGACGTCACCGACGGATTCGAAGCCGATCGAGAACGTGGACAGCCCGGTTTGGCCCGCCTCCGCAAGCAACCCGACGATCAGGCTGGAGTCGACACCGCCCGAGAGCAGGCAGCCCACCGGCACGTCGGCGACCAGCCGGCGCTTGACGGCCAGCCGCAGCGACTCGAGAACGGCGTCCTCCCAGTCGCGTTCGGACCAGTCGGCGGTGTCTGCGCGCCTGGTGAAGTCGGGTTCCCAGTAGGTCGTGGTGGTCCTGCGGCCGTCGGGCTCGATCGCGACGGTCGAGGCGGGCGGCACCTTCGTCACACCGCGCAGGATCGTGCGCGGCGGCGGCACGACGGAGTGGAAGGACAGGTAATGGTTCAGCGCGATCGGGTCGATGCGGGTGTCGACCCCGCCGCCCGCGAGCAGTGCGGGAAGTGACGATGCGAAGCGGATGCGCGCGGAGTTCTCGGTGAGATACAGCGGCTTGATGCCGAGCCGGTCGCGGCCGAGCAGCACCCGGCCGCTGTCACGCTCCACGATTGCGAAGGCGAACATGCCCTTCAGCTGATCGACGAACCGGTCGCCCCAATGGTGGTAGGCCTTGAGAAGCACCTCGGTGTCGCTGGTGGAGAAGAACCGGTAACCGCGGTCGATGAGGTCCTGGCGCAGCTCCTTGTAGTTGTAGATGCAGCCGTTCCAGGCGATGGACAGCCCGAGCTCCGAGTCGACCATGGGCTGTGCCCCGGCTTCGGTCAGGTCGATGATCTTGAGGCGTCGATGGCCTAACGCGACCCTGCCCTGTGACCACACTCCGGCACCGTCGGGACCTCGGGGGGACATGGCTTCCGCCATCGCCGACACCGCGGTGACATCAGGTTTTTGGTCGTCGAGACGCACCTCTCCGGCGGCTCCGCACACGCCAGGGACATTACCCACGGTGCCAATGTTGAAACCTGGGCGGATGTGACGTGCGTCTACTGCGGAGCCGACCTGCGACTCCTACTCGGTATGGCCCTTCAGGATCTCGTCCTCGATGGTGCCGCCAAGCCCCTCGGACGCCGGGTCGTACCCGTGCAGGCCGCCGGTGACCGCGTACTCCTCCTCGGGGGAGAGCACCAGGCGGTGCCTGCCGTAGAACCCGAACACCAGCAGACCGAACACGTAGAAGATGACGATCGCGATGACGGCGGGACGGTAGCTCGGATTGACGAGCACGCCGACGAACGTGATCGCGGCGATGATGAGCGCCACGATCGCGCCCCAGTTTCCGGTGGGACTGATCCATGGACGCTTCGCGTTCGGGAACTTACGGCGCAGCAGCACGAACGAGATCATCTGCAGGCCATACGCGAGGACCGCGCCCCAGACGGCGATGTTCAGGACGACCGCACCCGCACCCTCGTTGTAGTTGACGATGAGCAACGCGATGTATCCGATCACCGCACCCGCCAGCAAGGCCACATACGGCGTCTGCCGGGATCCGGTGAGCGACAACGTCTTCGGGTAGTAGCCGGCGCGGCTCAACGAGTACATGTTGCGGCCGTAGGCGTACATGATGCCCTGCAGGCTGGCCAGCAGGCCGATCAGCGCGAACGCCGAGAGAACTGCGGCCAGGTTGGCGGGCAGGAACGCCCGGAAACCGTCGAGCAGCGGTTCGTCGGACCCGCCCAGCGCCTCGGAACCGGTGACCGCGGGATTGAGGAAGAACACGATCGCGCCGCAGCCCACGAGCGAGATCAGACCCCAGATGCCCGCCCTCGGAATGTCGCGCGCGGGATCGTGGGCTTCCTCGGCCGCCAGGGGGAGTTCCTCGATGCCGAGGAAGAACCACATGGCGAAGGGGAGCGCGTACAGGATCGCCACCCAGCCGAACGGAAGGAACGTCGACGAACCCGCCGCGGCCGGGTCGGGGGCGATGTCGAAGAGCTTGCTGAAGTCGACCGCACCGTTGGCGACGGCGAGGACACCGAACAGGACCAGGATGCCGATGGAGATGACCGCCACCACGAGCGCGAACTTGAAGGAGATCTCTGCGCCCCAGGAGTTCAGCCCCACGAAGATCGCGTAGAGGATGATCCACCACAGCCACATCGGCAGCGACAGGTTGAACAGGTCGGTGGTGACGGCGTTCGCGTAGGCCGCCGAGAAGAACACGACGACGGCGGTGGTGAACACGTACTCGATCGTCTCGGCGAAGCCGGTGACGAACCCGCCCCACGGCCCCATCGCCGCGCGGGCGAACGAGTAGGCGCCGCCGGTGTGCGGCATGGCCGCCGACATCTCGCCGATCGAGAACAGCATGCCGAAATACATGATGACGATGAGGATCGAGGCGATCGCCAGGCCGCCCCACCCGGCCGCGCCGATGCCGAAGTTCCACCCGGAGAAGTCGCCGGAGATGACGGCCGCGATGCCGATGCCCCACAGGCCCCAGAAGCCGGCGGTCCGTTTGAGCTGCCGCTTCTCGAAGTAGCCCTCGCCGGCTTGGCTGTAGGTGACGCCGCCCGAGCTCTTCATCTTTTCGTCGGCCATGCGGGTGCTCCTTCTTGGGGTTGGGGGCATACGGAGAATAGACTCGCCAAAGGTCTGGTGTCATACCTTTGAACGTGACAATTGCGTAAAAGGCCGTGACGAACAACCGGGTGGGACAGCTTCAAAGGTTGATTCAATGGTTGACTATTCGTCTTCCCGTCGTTCGACCGCTGAGGGTCGATCCATGCACGTGAACACTGATGAAGGGCAGGGTCGCTGGTAATGAGCGCCGCATCGGGCATGTTGTCGCAGGCCGACCTCGAAGGTCTCGTGGACGCGGGCGATATCGACACCGTCATCGTCGCGTTCTGCGATATGCAGGGCAGGCTGACCGGTAAGCGGGTGTCGGCGCGGCTCTTCGTCGAGGACGTCGCCGCGCACGGCGCGGAGTGCTGCAACTACCTACTGGCCGTCGATGTCGACATGAACACCGTCGACGGTTATGCGATCTCGAGTTGGGAGACCGGCTACGGCGACATGGTGATGACGCCCGACTTCTCGACCCTTCGGCTGCTGCCCTGGCTGCCCGGTACCGCGCTGGTGATGGCCGATCTGTCGTGGATCGACGGAAACCCCGTCACCCAGGCGCCGCGCAGCATCCTCAACCGGCAGATCGACCGGCTGGCCGAGCAGGGCCTCGTGCCGTACGTCGGCACCGAACTGGAGTTCATGGTGTTCGACGACGGCTATCGCGACGCCTGGGCGAAGGGATACCGCGGGCTGACTCCGGCGACGGACTACAACGTCGACTACGCGATGCTGGCCTCGACGCGGATGGAGCCGCTGCTGCGCGATATCCGGCTGGGTATGGCCGGCGCGGGCATGTACTGCGAAGGCGTCAAGGGGGAGTGCAACCTCGGCCAGCAGGAGATCGCGTTCCGCTATGACCACGCCCGGGTCACCTGCGACAACCACACGATCTACAAGAACGGCGCCAAAGAGATCGCCGATCAGCACGGCAAGAGCCTGACGTTCATGGCGAAATTCGATGAGCGCGAAGGCAACAGCTGTCATATCCACATCTCGTTCCGCGGCGACGACGGTTCCGCGGTGTTCGCCGACGAGTCCGATCCGTTGGGTATGTCGCCGATGTTCCGCAGTTTCATCGCCGGCCAGCTTGCGACGCTGCGTGAGCTGTCGCTGTTCTATGCGCCGAACATCAACTCCTACAAGCGATTCGTCGACGGCAGTTTCGCTCCGACCGCGATCGCGTGGGGTCTGGACAACCGGACCTGCGCGCTGCGGGTCGTCGGGCACGGCCATGGCATGCGGATGGAGAACCGGGCGCCGGGCGGAGACGTCAACCAGTACCTCGCGGTGTCGGCACTGATCGCCGGTGGCCTGTACGGGATCGAGCGCGAACTCGAGCTGCCCGACCCGATGGAGGGAAACGCGTATACCAGTGGCGCCGAACGGCTTCCGACGACTCTGGCTGAGTCTGCGGCGCTGTTCGAGAAGTCCGAGGTGGCGCGGGCGGCGTTCGGCGACGACGTCGTCGAGCACTACCTCAACAATGCCCGTGTCGAGCTGACCGCGTTCAACGCCGCGGTCACGGATTGGGAAAGGGTGCGGGGCTTTGAGCGGCTCTAGTTCTGCGGCCAGTTCCCCGGCGAGCAGACGTGAACACCCCCAAAATGGGGCCAAAAAGGGGCGTTTGGCGTCTGCTCGCGGTGAAGGGGTGCGGCCCGTTATCGGGTTGACCACCTACCTGCAGCAGGCGCAGACCAGTGTGTGGGACGTTCGTGCGAGCTTCCTGCCCGCGATCTACTTCGAGGGTGTCGGGCTCGCCGGGGGCATCTCCGTGCTGTTGCCCCCGCAGCCGGTCGACGATGACATCGCCGAGAGGGTGCTCGACGGGCTCGACGGGTTGATCATCACCGGCGGACGCGACGTGGGGCCCGCCAGTTACGGCCAGGACCGGCACCCCGCCACCGACGAGCCGGTGGAAGACAACCGGATGCGTGACGCCTTCGAATTCGCGTTGGTCCGCGGTGCGATTCGGCGCGGTATGCCGGTGCTGGGCATCTGCCGCGGCGCCCAGGTGCTCAACGTCGCGCTCGGCGGTACATTGCACCAGCATCTGCCCGACGTCATCGGCCACACCCACCACCAGCAGGGCAACGCGGTGTTCTCGACGTCGTCGGTGCGCACCGTGCCGGGCACGCGACTGGCATCGATCATCGGCGAGTCGTCGGACGCGCAGTGCTACCACCATCAGGCCATCGACAGGTTGGGCCAGGGCCTGATCGTCAGCGCACAGGACGGCGACGGCGTCATCGAGGCGGTGGAGATTCCTGGCGACAACTTCGTATTGGCCGTCCAGTGGCATCCAGAGGAGCGGTTGGACGACCTGAGACTGTTCGCGGCTGCCGTCCAGGCCGCAGCGACGTATGCAAACGAAAGGGTAAGTGCTTGAGCACCTCCGACGTCATCAATCCCGCGACCGAGGATCTGCTGCGCAAGGTAGAGCAGACCGATGAGGCGGGCGTCGACGACGCCGTCGCGCGCGCCAAGGCGGCACAGAAGCAATGGGCGCGGTTGGCACCGGCCGAACGAGCGGCGGCGCTGCGGGCCTTCGCCGCGGCGGTGGACGCGCACGTCGACGAGCTGGCTGAGCTCGAAGTCGCCAACTCGGGGCACCCGATCGGCAACGCCAAGTGGGAAGCGGGTCACGTCCGTGACGTCCTGCAGTACTACTCGGCGACCCCGGAGCGACTGTCGGGCAAGCAGATTCCGGTAGCCGGCGGGCTCGACGTCACATTCAACGAACCGCTCGGCGTCGTCGGCGTCATCACTCCGTGGAACTTCCCGATGACCATCGCGTCGTGGGGTTTCGCACCCGCCCTGGCCGCCGGTAACGCCGTCGTGCTCAAGCCCGCCGAATGGACCCCGTTGACGACGATCCGGTTGGGGGAGCTCGCGGCCGACGCGGGACTGCCCGCCGGTCTCTTCCAGGTACTGCCCGGTAAGGGTTCGGTCGTCGGCGAGCGATTCGTCACCCATCCCGATGTGCGCAAGATCGTGTTCACCGGTTCGACCGAAGTCGGCACCCGGGTGATGGCCGGTGCGGCCGCCCAGGTCAAGCGCGTCACGCTGGAGTTGGGTGGCAAGAGCGCCAACATCGTGTTCGACGACTGCGATCTGGAGAAGGCGGCCGCGACCGCCCCGTACGGGGTGTTCGACAATGCCGGCCAGGACTGCTGTGCGCGCAGTCGAATCCTGGTGCAGCGCACCGTATACGACCGGTTCATGGAGCTGCTCGAGCCCGCGGTCAAGGGTGTCGTCGTCGGCGATCCGCGCTCCGAGGGCACCGAGATGGGCCCGCTGGTGTCGAAGGCCCACTGGAACAGCGTCGCCTCGTTCGTGCCCGACGACGCGCCCGTTGCATTCCGCGGCGATGCGCCTTCGGGGCCTGGGTACTGGTTCCCGCCCACCGTGCTGACGCCGCAGCGGGACGACCGCACCGTCCGTGAGGAGATCTTCGGACCGGTCGTGGTGGTGCTGCCGTTCGACGACGAGGCCGATGGCATTGCTCTCGCGAACGACACCCCGTACGGCTTGTCGGGGTCGATCTGGACCGACAACCTCTCCAGGGCGCTGCGGGTGTCGCGTGCAGTGGAATCCGGTAATTTGTCGGTGAATTCGCACTCCTCGGTGCGCTACAACACCCCGTTCGGCGGATTCAAACAGTCGGGTCTTGGCCGCGAGCTCGGGCCGGACGCACCGCTGTCCTTCACCGAAACCAAGAACGTTTTCTACGCAATCCAGGAGGCCTGATGGATCTGACACAGCGGTTGGCCGGCAAGGTCGCCGTCATCACCGGCGGCGCCAGCGGAATCGGGCTCGCGTCCGCACGACGCATGCACGCCGAGGGCGCGACCGTCGTGATCGGCGACATCGACCCGATCACGGGCAAGGAGGTCGCCGATGAACTCGGCGGAACCTTTGTGCCGGTTGATGTCTCGGACGAGGTGGCCGTCGACACGTTGTTCGACACCGCGGCCAAGACGCACGGATCGGTCGACATCGCCTTCAACAACGCGGGTATCTCGCCGCCCGAGGACGACCTGATCGAGGTCACCGGTCTGGACGCGTGGCAGCGGGTGCAGGACGTGAACCTGAAGTCGGTGTTCCTGTGCTGCAAGGCGGCGCTGCGGCACATGGTGCCGAACCAGAAGGGCTCCATCATCAACACCGCGTCGTTCGTGGCGGTGATGGGTTCGGCGACGTCGCAGATCTCCTACACCGCTTCCAAGGGTGGCGTTTTAGCCATGTCCCGCGAGCTCGGGGTGCAGTACGCACGCCAGGGCATCCGGGTGAACGCGCTGTGCCCCGGACCGGTGAACACGCCGCTGCTGCAGGAGTTGTTCGCCAAGGACCCGGAGCGGGCGGCGCGACGGCTGGTGCACGTCCCGGTCGGACGGTTCGCCGAACCGGAGGAACTCGCCGCCGCGGTGGCGTTTCTAGCGAGCGACGACGCGTCGTTCATCACCGCCTCGTCGTTCCTCGTCGACGGTGGCATCAGTGGCCATTATGTGACCCCCCTCTGATCGTGTCCTAGACCATGGCCGCGGATCCCGACGTACCACTCGCAAGCGAGGCGCTGCTGCGCCCGGTGCGGCCGGGTAATGCGTTCGAGGACACCGTTGGGCGCCTGCTGCAGACCATCCGGCTCGGCGTGCTCCAGCCCGGTGAATCGCTGCCTCCTGAACGCGAACTCGCCGCTCGGCTCGGCGTCAGCCGCGACACCGTGCGGGAGGCCATCAAGTCGCTGGCCGACGCGGGCTATCTCGTGTCGCGTCGGGGCCGTTACGGCGGGACCTTCCTCGCCGAGGAACTGCCGCGCCAGACCGGTGGCACTGCCGGGGTGTCGCGCGCGGACATCGACGACGCGCTGCGTCTGCGCGAGATTCTGGAGGTGGGCGCGGCACGGATGGCGGCCAGCCGGACACTGACCGCCGCGGAGCGGGAAGAGTTGTGGGCACGGCTGTCCGATGTTCGTGGTGCGGCGCCTGACGACTATCGGCGCCTGGATTCGCGGTTGCACCTGGCGATCGCCGAGGCGGCCGGGTCGCCGTCGCTGGTGCCGCTGGTCGCGGAGAACCGGATGCGGCTCAACGGTCTGCTGGACCAGATTCCGTTGCTGCCGCGCAACATCGCGCACTCCGACGAACAGCACGAGGCCGTCGTGATGGCGATCCTCGCGGGCGACTGTGAGGGGGCGGCGACCGCGATGCGGGCCCACGTCGAAGGTTCGGCCACGCTGCTGCACGGATTCCTGGACTGACCTGGGGTTCGGGCTGTGGCCTCATTCACTTCTACATCGCAGTATGCCAATCCGCCCTGTGCACTCCGGAAAAGGGGGTGGCCGCGGCAGAAGGGTCGATGCGGGTCGCAGCGGGAACCGGCAACCCCACAGCGCGTTCGATGGCGTGCTACGCGCTCGGTTTGGTGCTCAAGAAGTCGGAGCCGGATCGCGCGTTGGCGCTTTTCGACGAGGCAGCCGAACTCGTATCGTCCGTACAGAATTTCTGGCGGGAAGGCGTCGCGCTGATGGAGGCTGCTGCGACCCGTGCGGTTCACGGTGAACCACCAACTGCTGCAGCCGAACTCATCACGGTGCTCGACCACTGGGACAGGGCGGGGGACTGGAGCCACCAGCAGTGGCTCAACTTGAGGTATCACCCGGTTCCTCAAGCGAGTGGGTGCCCACGATGACGCCGCCGCACTTCATCGCGCACTTCTCAGAGCGGGTAGAGCATCACCGCTGACATCGGAGCCGACGGACTCCGAATCCGATCTCGGCGCAGCGCCGACCGGAGTCGAGGCAGTGCTCCGAGCGCGCACGGCGCTGAGCCGCTACTGCTGATTGGGTGTCGGCGCACGGTGATGGGCCCCGACACCCACCACCGCCCGCTCGCTTCCCCTGCAGGATCACTGCGGGCGAGGCCCGACCTGGTTGGTGGTCGTGTAGGTGCCGTTGTTGTAGTTGTCGGTGTAGGTGTTGCCGTCGGCCGCCTTGTACGTGCAACCCGACCACCGCATCCCGCCGCCAAGGTTGGCGGTGCTGTAGGAACCGCCGGCCTGGTTGCACTCGTTTTTGATCGTGGTCTCCGACAGCGGCTTGGCGTGGGCGACTGCTGAAGCCAAAACCCCCAACATGGCGCTTGTCGCCATGGTGCCCGCGGCGACGAAGGACACGAGACGGGCCCGCTTCTTCGAGGTGTTCATTGTTTTCCTTTGTTCGGTGGGCCGTGGTGACCCGTTGAATTGACAGCGCAACCTTGTCCGTCAGCGTTTGACACAACCTGACCTGTTCGTGAAATACACAGTTCACGCCGTGTTTATGTGCCGCTGGGGCCGCCGTCTGCGTCATGACCCGGGAGCGGCTACCAGCGGATTTCACGTTTCGTCAACGATCGTCGAAGCCCCGCCCTGCACCGTGGGTTCATCACCGGACCGCTCACCGGGGCGGTACACGTCAGAAAGTTGGGGATGGATATGACCGAACAAGTAGCCGTTTTCGGATCGGCGGGAGCCGACCGCGAGCTCAAAGCCAAGCACCGGGCGCTGTGGGCGTCGGGCGATTATCCGGCCGTCGCGGCCGAGCTGATCCCCTCGCTCGGCCCAGAACTTGTTCGCGCCTGTGGCGTGCGTCCGGGTCAGCGGGTCCTCGATGTCGGCGCCGGCTCGGGCAATGCGGCGATTCCGGCCGCGGCGGCGGGAGCCCTTGTGACTGCGAGCGATCTGACACCAGAACTGTTTGATGTCGGGCACCGCATCGCGGCGCAACGCGATGTCGAACTGGAGTGGGTCGAGGCCGACGCCGAGGCATTGCCATTCGCCGACAACAGTTTTGACGTTGTCATGTCCTGTGTCGGCGCGATGTTCGCGCCACACCACCAGATGACGGCCGATGAGCTGATACGGGTCGTTCGGCCCGGCGGCACGATCGGGATGATCAACTGGACGCCGGAGGGCTTCATCGGCAACCTGTTCGCCACGATGAAGCCGTATGCGCCGCCGCCTCCGCCCGGTGCGAATCCGCCGCCGCTCTGGGGTGATGAGACCCATGTCCGCGGATTGTTCGGCGATCGGGTCACTGAGCTGAACTTCCGGCGCCAGAACGTACGGATGGCCCATTGCTCGAATCCGTTCGAGTTCCGTGAGTACTGGAAGCGCAACTACGGTCCGACCATCGCTGCGTACCGGTTCAACGCCGACAAGCCCGACCGCATCGACGCGCTCGACAGGGATTTCCTGCATTTCATCGCCACCTGGGACCAGGGGGTCGCAGGACGCTCGCATTGGGACGCGGAGTACCTGCTGATCACTGCGATAAAGCGATAGCCCGTTGCTGGGCGGTTTCGGACGTCCGAGGGATTAGATTTGGTGCGTGGCGCGAACCAGCGAGAAAGCCGGCGAGGGGGCTGAAACCCACGGAGTCGTGCGGCAAGCCACGTCGGCGCTCGCCGACGTCGACACGATGGGCTGGGCTCAGCGCTTCGACCTGTTGTCCGACCCGAACCGTCTGGAAATCCTGTTGGCACTGCACCGGGCGCCGGGGATCTGTGTCGGCGATCTGGCGACGGCCCTGGGGCGCAACGAGAACGCTGTTTCACAGGCACTTCGGGTGCTGCGCCAACAGGGCTGGGTGTCATCGACGCGCGTAGGTCGGTCGGTCAGCTACCGCCTCGAGGACGAGACCGTGCATGATCTGTTGCACTGGATCGGTGCCCGGCATCGCTGATGCGCACATCCCACCGACGAATCGGAATGCGCCGGTGGGTCGGGTGAATCAGTCATCCCGGTTGCGGCGGGCGTAATACAACGTCAGTCCGAGGATCAGGATGTATCCGACAACGGCGTAAGCCGCGAGGCCTGACCTGCTGCTTTTCCGTGCACACAGGAAGAACGTCATGGAAGCTGTATGCCGTGGCGGTGGAGTTCCGATTGCTCGGCGACGTCGAGGCCCGCGTGGACGGCGCGCGGGTCGAGATAGGGCCCGCCCGTCAACGGTGCGTTCTGGCTGCGCTGCTGGTCGACGTCAACCGTCCGGTGTCGTCCGACCAGCTGATCGATCGCGTCTGGGCGGACGAACCCCCGCACCGGTCCCGCAACGCGCTGGCAGCCTATGTTTCGCGGCTTCGGCAGGTTCTCGCCGACAGCGTCGAAATCACCCGCGGCCCAAGCGGATACGTGCTCAACGCGGATCCCTCAACGGTGGATCTGCACCGGTTTCGCGAGCTTGTCGCCCAGGCAAGAGTGGCGGTCGATCCGGCCCGGGCCGACAGTCTGTTCGGTGAGGCGCTGGCGCTCTGGCGCGGGGAGCCGTTTGCGACGCTCAGCACGCCGTGGCTGGACGATGTGCGACGCGGACTGGAAGCCGAGCGGTTGGCCGCGGCATTGGATCACAACGACACCGGGCTGCGGGTCGGTAGGCACGGCGAGCTGCTGCCGCTGCTGACGACCATGTTCGGTGAGCACCCGCTCGACGAGCGGCTGGCCGGCCAGGTGATGCTCGCGCAGTACCGGTGCGGCCGACAAGTGGATGCACTCGAGACCTTCCGGGCCATGCGCAGCCGCCTCATCGACGAACTGGGCGTCGAGCCGGGTCCGGCCCTGCAGCAGGTGCATCAAGCGATTCTCGATGGCGAACCCGGGCAGCCTCCACCGCCGGTATCGCCCGTCATCGTGAATGCGGAGGTTCGAGGCACCGTACCCAGACGGGCCGCCAGCCTGATCGGCCGCGAGGACGATTTGGTTCGCGTCGTCGACGCTGTCGCGGACGGACCGCTCATCACGCTGGTCGGGGTCGGTGGCGTCGGCAAGACCCGGTTGGCGATCGAAGCGGCGTCACGAGTCGAACAGGACTTTCCCGACGGCGCTTGGGTGTGCGAGCTTGCACCCGTCGAGGACGAATCCGCTGTTGCGCATGCGATTGCGGTGGCACTGCACTTGCGTCAGCAGCACGGCCTCGACATCGAAGCCACCGTGATCGAGTATCTGCGTGTTCGCAAACTGCTTCTGCTGCTTGACAACTGTGAGCATGTGCTGGAAACCGCCGCACGGTTGGCGGACCGCATCGTGCGCCACTGCCCGGATGTGGTGGTGTTGGCCACCAGTCGCGAAGCGCTTGGAGTCGAGGGCGAGAAGCTGTTTCCAGTGCCGCCCTTGCCCGTTGACGCCGCCGTCCGGTTGTTCGCCGAACGTGCGCGCTCCGGTAGACCCGACTTCCAACTCGACAACGAGCCGGTCGGGGCTGTCGCCGAGATCTGCCGTCGTCTCGATGGGCTGCCGTTGGCGATCGAGCTGGCCGCCGCACGGATGCGGGTGATGAGCAGTCTCGAGGTCGCGCGCCGGTTGGACAGCCTGCGGTTGCTCAGCGGTGGCAGCCGTGATGCGTTGCCTCGGCAACAGAGTCTCACCTCGACGATCGACTGGTCCTATCAACTGCTGACGGCACCTGAAAAGGAGCTGTTCACACAGCTGTCTATATTCGCTGGCGGCTTCGACTTGGCCGCTGCCCACGGCGTGTGCGGAAAGGGCGATGAGGACGACACCCTCGACCTGCTCACCGGACTTCTCGACAAGTCGATGGTGACGCGCCGCGCCGATGTCGGCCACACCCGCTACCTGATGCTGGAGACGCTGCGGTCGTATGGTCGAGACCTGTTGCAGAAACAGGGATTTCACGATGACATCACGAATCGCCACGCGCGGTACTACACGCAACTGGCGGAACGTGGGGCGGCAGGTATGCACGGCCCGGACGAGGCCGACTGGGTGGACCGCGTGCTGCCCGATTACGACAACATTCGCACCGCATTCGAGCACGCGGTCGCGGATGGGGACATCGACACGGCGCTGCGGCTGGTCACCTCGTTGTCCGAAGTAGCGCATCTGCGAATCGGATACGAGGCCTCCGGTTGGGCGGAGCGGATCATCGAGTTGGCCGATCCGGCGCACCCCTTGTACGCCGCAGTCGTCGGCTTCGCGGCACGGGGCGCATGGAACCGTGGCGAGTCCGAAAATGCCCGTGCCCTCGCCGAATTGGCCGCCGGCCGCACACCAAGTCGCGGCAACGGCCGCGTCGCCTACCCCGGCGACGTCCTCGCGGATCTCGCCCTCTATGAAGGTGACGCGCGCACCGCACTCGCACACTACGAGGCCGAGCTGGCGCGCGCGCGTGCCGACGACGATGCGATCCGGTTGGTGTGGACGTTGTTCTACGTCGCGATCTGTCACGCCGCGCTGCGCAATCCCGAGGACGGCGCGCCGGCGGCGGAGGAGGCTGTAAGGGTTGCGGACGCCACATCGAACCCCACCGCGCGGTCGATGGGACGTTACGCGCTCGGCCTTGTGCTGAAGAAATCCGATCCGGAGCGTGCGTTGGTGCTGTTCGACGACGCTGCGGATCTAGCGGCCTCCGTACGGAACCTCTGGTGGCATGGCATCGCCCTGATGGAGGGGGCGGCCACCCGCGCGGTCCACGGTGAGCCTCGGATGGCAGCCCAGGCCCTCATCGAAGTGCTCGACCACTGGGACCGGATGGGCGATTGGAGCCAACAGTGGCTCAACTTGCGCTACGTCACCCGCTTCCTGGCGCGGATCGGCGCCGACGACGAGGCACTGGCGCTGCACCATGCCCTGGTCGGTGCCGGGAAACAGTCCCCGCTCGCCGAGAATCGACTCGCTGGTAATCCCGAAACGCGACGTGCGGTGAGTGGCGCCGAGGCTGTGCGCCGCGCCCACACAGCGCTGATGGAGATCGTCACCGGCGGCGACGGGGCGCCAGCCGCCATCTGAGGGACCAAGCCGTCGAAGCAACCCGTCGACTTCGTAGCACGCGGGTGATTACCCGCCGTCGCTGCCGATCGCATCCCACAACTCGGGTCCGCGCCCGCATGAACATCTGTTCATCTAGACAGATATGGCATGCGCGCTTAGAGTCGAGCCGTGACTGTCGTCGAGCTCTCCGAAACCACAGTTTCCCCCCGACTCGACAGAACAGATTGGATGACGATCGCCGCGATGGGCGGTGTCGTCCTGGCGCTCCATGTATTCGGCTGGGGGGTGCTCGTCTTCGGCGTGGCCCCGCAGCACATCACGCTCGGGTCGGCCGGTGTCTTCGGCGTTGGGCTCGGCGTGACCGCCTACCTGCTCGGGGTTCGGCACGCGTTCGACGCCGACCACATCGCCGTGATCGACAACACCACCCGCAAGCTGGTCGGCGAAGGCACCCGCTCGTTGACGACCGGGTTCTGGTTCTCGCTCGGTCATTCCAGCGTCGTCTTCGGTCTGGCATTCCTGCTGGCGATCGGTGTTCGCGCGGTGGTCGGCCCCGTGCAGGACGAAGGCTCGCCCATGTTGCAGACGCTCGGCCTGATCGGTTCGCTCGTCGCCGGCACTTTCCTGATCCTGATCGGACTGTCGAATCTGTTCGCCGCGGTGGGCATCGCCAAGGTGTTCCGCCAAATGCGGACCGGCGAATTCGACGAGGCCGAACTCGAGCGGCAGCTTCAGCAGCGCGGCTTCCTCGCCAGACTCCTCGGCAAGGTCATGCGGCGCGTAAGCAAGCCATGGCATCTCTACCCGGTCGGGCTTCTGATGGGCCTGGGATTTGATACCGCCACGCAGGTGGCACTCCTCGTGCTGGCCGCGGGTACGGCGGCCTTCACATTGCCCTGGTACGCCATCCTCGTCCTGCCGGTGCTGTTCGCAGCCGGGATGAGTCTGTTCGACGCGCTGGACGGCATCTTCATGGCGCGGGCCTACGGTTGGGCGTTCCTCAAACCGATCCGCAAGGTCTACTACAACCTGACGGTGACGGTGCTCTCGGTGATCGTTGCCCTGGTAATCGGCGTCATCGTGCTGACCGGCCTGCTGGTCGAACGCCTGGGTGTCGAATCAGGCCCGATCGCCGCGATCGGGTCTGCGAACCTCGAGTCCGTCGGCTTCATGATCGTCGGCTTGTTCGTCGCCGCCTGGTTGATCGCACTCGCCGTCTGGCGCTTCGGCCAGGTCGAGGAACGCTGGGTGCCCGCCGACTGAGGTGCTAGCGCGCTTCGCCGGCTGCATCAGTGCTGACGCACCAACTCTGACCAGGAGATTTCACATTTCCTCAAGGCTTGCCGAAAGCCGTCGCTGCACCGTTGTTCCGTCAACGAACCGCTCGACCGAGCGGAGGAACAACACAAGGAGAATCACCATGAATCAGTCACCGGTGACCATGCGGCGCAAGCACATGGCGGCCGCCACCTTAGGCGCGGCGGCAATCGCCACTATCGTCAGCGGGCTTGCAGGACCCGCGATCGCGCAGGCAGAGCTCAACAGGAGCTCATACAACAAGTGCGCGGACGCGGCAGACAAGAGGTGGGTAGCGGGCCAGACCAACGATGCGACACACATAGACGAGTACAAGTTCTGCTGCATCAGGGCCGGCGGAGTGTGGCAGGGCGGCAACCGCGGATGCGTGGACGCTGCCGCCACCGGGCCGACCCGTGAACCGCAGGGGCCGCGAGATGTCGTGGTGCCGCTGCCGGGCGAAGCCAGCACGCAGCAGTGACAGCGGCGCATTCGTCGTGATCGACGTACGAGGGATCCCGCCGGAGCCCAACGATTTTGGGATCCGGCGGGATTGGTCCCGCTGCCGACTGAGCGTCAGTGCCTCTTCGACGGCGGCCAGGGCGGTTCACCACACAGCGCCAGTAACGCGTTCTCGATCACCTCGGGCAACGCCGGGTGAATCCAGTACTGGCCACGCGCCATGTCCTGCGCGGGTAGGTCGAAGTTCATCGCCTGGATCAACGGCTGAATGAGCGACGACGCCTGGTGGCCCATGATGTGCGCGCCGAGAATCAGGCCGCTGTCGTCGTCGACGATGATCTTCGCGATCCCCGTCGTGTCCTCCATCGCCCAGCCGTACGCGACGTCGCCGAAGTCCTGAATCTTCACCTTGATTCTGAAACCCTTTGCGCGGGCTTCGTTTTCCGTCAGGCCGACGCTGGCGATCTGCGGGTCGGTGAAAACCGCCGATGGCACGTTGCGATGGTCCGATGGCATCAGCGCGTCGGTGTCGTCCCAGTCCTGCAGCAGGTTGTGCTTGACCCGGCGGGCCTCATGGTTGGCGACGTGCTTGAGCTGATAGTTCGACGACACGTCGCCGAGGGCGAATACGCCGCGGGCGGTGGTGCGCTGGTACTGGTCGACCACGACCTGGCCGTTGGCGTTGACCTTCACCCCGGCGTTCTCGGCGTCGAGCAGGTCGCCGTTGGGAGTACGGCCCGTCGCGACGAGCAGTGCGTCGCCGCGCACCTTCGTGCCGTCCTCGCACGTGATCTCTATGCCGTCGCCGATGTTGTGGGCGTCGGCGAGTTCATGGTGGTTGCGGACCTCCCATTTCCTCGACGCGATGTCGGTGAAGCGCATGGCGATGTCATCGTCATGGCCGCGGAGCAGGGTGCTGCCGCGGATCAGCAGCGTCACATGGCTGCCGAGGGCCGAGAAGATATGAGCGAACTCGCAGGCGATGAAACCACCGCCGATGATGACCAGATGCTCGGGGACCTCCGCGATGCGCATGATGGTGTCGCTGGTGTGGTAGTTCACCCCACATGCGGTGACCGCCTCCGGCACGACGGCCCGGGAACCGGCTGCGATGACCACCTGGTCGGCGGTGAACTCGTCGCCGTCATCGGTCCGAAACGCGTAGCGGCCATCGGGTTTCGTCGGCGCAAAGCGCGTGTGGCTGCCGAACACCGTCACATTGGGCGACGACCGGCGGTAGTTCTCCCCACCCTCGGCGATCGGATCGATGCGGCCGAACACCCGGGAGACGATGTCGGTCCAGCGGATCTCGTCGATGTGGGCATCGATGCCGTATTGCGATGAGTCCCTTATCTGTTGAGCCACACCTGCCGAGTAGACGAACATCTTCGTCGGGATGCAGCCGACGTTGAGGCAGGTGCCGCCGAACACGCCCTGCTCGCAGATCGCCACCTTCTTGTCCTCGTACCGCTCGTCGAGGATGGAATTGCCCGAACCCGTGCCGATGATGGCGATGTCGAAGTGGGTCATGTCGTTACCCTTCGGTCGGGTTGCCTTGGCGCGCTACGGGTTCGGAGGTGTTCTCGGTGATATAGGAGTCCAGCCAGCGGTCCAGTTCGGCGTAGGCCGCCTTGCGCACATCCGGCACCGACAGGAACACGTCGTGCTTGGCGTCGACGATCGGTACGACGGTGGTGCGGTTGCCGATGCAGCCGGCCCAGCGGGCGATCTGCTTGACGTCCAGCACCGCGTCGCCGCGTTGGATCGCGTCCGGATCCTTCACTTCGCGCACGCTGCGATCGGAGCGCAGGATCAGGTTGGGGACACCGACGTCGAGCCCGCGCTGCAGCTTGGCCTGTCCGCGCCGGATCGCATGGATCCAGCCGAACGTGACGGGGAATCCGCCGATCGGCTTCCACCGCAGGTCGTATTCGAATTCGCCGTAGTAGTCGCGGTGCAGCGTCGTCCCGTAGCCACCGGGGGTCGGCGAGCGCACGACGGAGAGCTTGCGCATCCGCGAGAGCGCGGCGATCGCGGCGCCGGTGGGTTTGGCGCGCAGGACCGACGGCCCCTGCAGGTCGAGCCATGGACTGTTGAGGATCAGCCCTTTGACGCGCTTGCGCTGTGTCAGGCCGCGGCGGTGCAGGCGGTCCAGGTACAACGACACGATGAGTCCACCTGCGGAGTGACCGTAGAGCAGCACGTCGGCCGACGATTCGGCGTTGATGACGTCCAGGGCGCGGTTCAGCTCGTTGTCGTAGCGGGCGAGGTCGGTGGTGAAGTGCGGAGTCTGGCCATCCCGCCACGACCGACCACATTTGTGCAGGTCGAGCGCGTAGAAGGCGAATCCGCGGCTGGCGAAGTGATCGGCCAGTTCAGTGTGGAAGAAGTAGTCGGTGAAGCCGTGGATCACCAGGACGGCGTGGGTGGCCGAGGCAATAGTGTCGCCGCGGCGCACCAGGGTGGCGAAGAGGTTCCCTTCGCCGTCGGGATCAGGCCCCAGGTGAAACGTCTGCTGCCGGTAACCGGCCAGCACGTCTGGCTCCCACTCGGTCACGACAGCCACCTTAGTCGCGGCCCGCAGCCCACCTGGGCCAACGCCGCCGGAGGCCAGCGGGCTAACCTGAAACCCGCCAAGCCGAGAGAAACCGACCACGGAGAGTGATCGATCGGGTGTCAGACCCCCAGGTAGCCAACGACGCCGGTGTCGCGGTCCGCGTTCGGCCGGTGAGCGCCGGATGACGGTCGCACTACGTCGAAGCTGGGCCAAGGACCTGGAGGCCGAGACGCTCTACGAACTGCTCAAACTGCGCGTGGAGGTGTTCGTCGTCGAACAGGCCACCCCCTATCCAGAACTGGACGGACGCGACCTGCTCACCGAGACCCGCCACTTCTGGCTCGAGGGACCCGACGGTGAGGTCGTCTCCACTCTGCGGCTGATGGAGGAGCACCCCGGTGGTCAGAAGGGGTTTCGTATCGGCCGGGTGTGCACCAAACGCGATCAGCGTGGACAGGGGCATGCCACCCGGCTCATGCAGGCCGCGCTCGCCGAGGTCGGCGACTACCCGTGCCGCATCAATGCGCAGACTTATCTCGAGGAGATGTACGCGCGGCACGGCTTCGTCCGTGACGGTGCGGAATTCCTGGACGACGGCATCCCGCACGTTCCGATGGTCAAATCATGACCACCTATCCGTTCAGCGCGATCGTCGGCCATGACCGGCTGCGCCTGGCACTGCTGCTGTGCGCGGTGCGTCCGGAGATCGGCGGCGTGCTGATCCGCGGAGAGAAGGGCACGGCGAAGTCGACCGCCGTGCGCGGCCTCGCCAAGGTGCTGGCCGCCGTGGACGGCGCCGCCCTGGTCGAGTTGCCGATCGGTGCGACGGAGGACCGCGTCGTCGGCTCACTTGACCTGCAGAAGGTGCTGCGGGACGGCGAGCACGCATTCTCACCCGGCCTGCTGGCCCGCGCGCACGGCGGCGTGCTCTATGTCGACGAGGTCAACCTGCTGCACGACCATCTGGTCGACGTGCTCCTCGACGCCGCCGCGATGGGACGGGTGCACGTCGAGCGTGACGGCGTCTCGCACAGCCACGAGGCCCGTTTCGTGCTCGTCGGAACGATGAATCCCGAAGAGGGCGAATTGCGTCCGCAGCTACTCGACCGGTTCGGGCTGACGGTCGACGTGCACGCCTCCCGCGACGTCGACGTCCGAGTCGAGGTCGTGCGGCAGCGGATGGCGTTCGAGGCCGATCCGGCCGGATTCGCCGAACGCTACGCCGAGGCCGACGCCGAGCTGGTCCGACGCATCGCCGCCGCCCGCGACCGGGTGAGCTCGGTTCAGTTGCCGGACAGCGAATTACGGCGGATCGCGGCCCTCTGCGCGGCGTTCGACGTCGACGGTATGCGGGCCGATCTGGTGGTTGCCCGCGCGGCCGTCGCGCACGCCGCCTGGCGCGGAGCGGACACCGTCGCCGAGGAGGACATCCGGGTGGCGGCCGAACTCGCGCTGCCGCACCGGCGGCGCCGCGACCCGTTCGATGATCCGGGTCTGGATCCCGAACAACTCGACGAGGCGATGCAACAGGCGGGGGAGTCCGCCGACCCTGAGCCGGACCCCGATACCGACCCGTCCGGCGGCGGTGAGTCCTCGAATGGCGAAGGACCCGTACTGCAGCGGAATTCGAGCTCAGCGACCCGCCCCAGCGCACCCCCTTCGGGGGTGTTCCGGACCCGAACGCTCGTCGTTCCCGGTGTGGGAGACGGGGCGCCGGGGCGCAGGTCGCGTGCGCGCAACCGCACCGGAACCGTCGTGTCGTCAACGACGAATGCACCTGACGGTCACGGGTTGCACGTGTTCGGGACGCTGCTGGCAGCGGCCGGGCACCAGCGAGTACCGGGGCGCCCCCGGCCGACGGTCGACGATGTGCGCCATGCCGTTCGTGAAGGCCGCGAAGGCAATCTGGTGATCTTCGTGGTCGACGCATCGGGTTCGATGGCCGCCCGCGACCGGATGGCAGCGGTGAGCGGTGCCGCGCTGTCGCTGCTGCGCGATGCGTATCAGCGCCGCGACAAGGTCGCCGTGATCACCTTCCGTCAAGAGAAAGCGCAACTGCTGCTGCCGCCGACCTCGTCGGTGCACACCGCCGGTCGCCGACTGGCGCGCTTCGACACCGGAGGCAAAACGCCACTGGCGCAGGGTCTGCTGGCCGCGCGCGACGTGGTGGTCAGGGAGAAGGCGCGAGACCGTGCCCGGCGCAGCCTGGTTGTCGTGCTCACCGACGGTCGCGCAACGGGCGGGCCGGACCCGCTGGGCCGGGCCAGGGAGGCGGCGGCCCGGCTGGTGGCCGAGGGTGCGGCCGCCGTGGTGGTGGACTGCGAAACCTCTTATGTCCGACTGGGTTTGGCGGAGCAGCTGGCGGGTCATCTGGGTGCGCCCGCGGTCCGTCTGGCGCAACTGCGCGCCGACAGTCTCACCGACGTGGTGCGCACGGCCGCCTGAGCTTCGAGGAGTCGCGATGCCACAGGGTCAACCGACAACGGTCCCCGCCGACGGGCTGACCACCCGCGCGCGCCGCAACGCCCCGCTGCTGGCGGTGCACACCGGCGCGGGCAAGGGTAAGTCGACGGCGGCGTTCGGTATGGCGTTGCGGGCGTGGAACCAGGGTTTCTCGATTGCGGTGTTCCAGTTCGTCAAGAGCGCCAAATGGAAGGTCGGCGAGGAGGCCGCCTTCGCCCAGTTGGGTCGACTGCACGACGAACAGGGGCTCGGCGGCCCTGTCGAATGGCACAAGATGGGTGCGGGCTGGTCGTGGTCGCGCAAGCACGGCAGCGAGGACGATCATGCGGCGGCCACGGCCGACGGCTGGGCCGAGATCACCCGCCGGCTGGCCGAGGAGCGCCACGACTTCTACGTGCTCGACGAGTTCACCTATCCGCTGAAGTGGGGCTGGGTCGACGTCGACGACGTGATCGCGGTGCTGACGTCGCGGCCGGGCACCCAACACGTCGTCATCACGGGCCGCGACGCCCCGCAGCAGCTGATCGACGCCGCCGACCTCGTCACCGAGATGACGAAGGTCAAGCATCCGATGGATGTCGGCCGCAAGGGCCAGAAGGGCATCGAGTGGTGAGCGCGTCGGCGCCCGCTGTCGTCATCGCCGCGCCCGCCTCGGGCAGCGGAAAGACCACCGTCGCAACGGGTTTGATGGGCGCGCTGCGTCGCGCGGGCCGCACCGTCGCACCGTTCAAGGTGGGGCCCGACTTCATCGACCCCGGATATCACGCCTTGGCGGCGGACCGGCCCGGCCGCAACCTCGACCCCGTACTGGTCGGCGACGAGCTCATCGGCCCGCTGTACCGGCACGGCAGCGCTGGCGCCGACATCGCGGTCGTCGAGGGTGTGATGGGGCTGTTCGACGGCCGGATCGCGGACGGCTTCGCCGGCCTCGCCGAAGGGTCCACCGCACACGTGGCCGCGCTGCTCGGCGCCCCGGTGCTCCTCGTGGTCGACGGCCGCGGCCAAAGTCACAGCGTCGCCGCGCTGCTGCACGGCTTCTCGACCTTCGACCCCAAGATCCGGATCGCCGGCGTCATCCTCAATCGCGTCGGCTCACCGCGCCACGAGGAAGTGCTGAGGCAGGCGTGCGAACATGCCGGAGTTCCGGTCTTCGGTGTCATTCCGCGGGTCGACGAATTATCTGTTCCCTCACGGCATCTCGGTCTGATCACCGCCGCAGAGCATGGTAAGCAGGCGCGCCTCGCGGTGGACGCGATGATCGGCCAGGTCGATCATCGCGTCGACCTCGAGGCGATCGCCGCGATCGCGACCAACCGCGTCGCCGACGAACCCTGGGACCCGGGCGTGACGCCGATCGCGGGCGAGCCCGTGACCGTCGCACTCGCGGCGGGCAAGGCGTTCACCTTCGGCTACGCCGAACACCGCGAACTGCTGCACGCGGCCGGTGCAGAGGTGGTCGAGTTCGACCCCCTGACCGACCCGCTGCCGCCGCGGACCGCCGCACTGGTGCTGCCCGGCGGCTTCCCGGAACAGTTCAGTACCGAACTGTCGGACAACGAGATTGCCCGCCGGCAGATCAGGAACCTCGCCGCATCGGGCGCACCCGTACACGCCGAATGCGCCGGGCTGACCTATCTGGTCGACGAACTCGACGGGTACCCGATGTGCGGCGTGCTGTCCGGTTCGGCGCGCTTCACCGACCGCCTCACGCTCGGCTACCGCAACGCCGTCGCCGTCACCGAGTCGCCGTTGCACGCCGTCGGTGACCGTACCGTCGGTCACGAGTTCCACCGCACCGCAGTCACATTCACCGACAGCTACCAACCCGCATGGGTGTACAGCGGCCGCGACATAGACGCCGTCAGGGACGGTGCGGTGACCGGCGGCGTCCACGCGAGCTACCTGCACACCCACCCGGCCGCACACCCACACGCCATGGCCCGCTTCGTCGCCGCGGCCGCAACCTCTAAGCTCGCCGGGTGAGTGAGAACGCCTACCTCGTCGGCCTGCGCCTGTCCGGCAGGAAGGTCGTCGTCGTCGGTGGCGGCACAGTGGCGCAGCGTCGGCTACCGCTGCTGGTGGCCAATGGCGCCGACGTGCACGTCATCGCCCGCAGCGCCACCCCGGCCGTCGAGGCGATGGCCGGAATCACGTTGGAACTCAGAGAGTTTCGCGACGGCGACCTTGAAGGCGCCTGGTATGTGATCGCGGCCACCGACGATCCGGCCGTCAACGCCGCCGTGGTCGCCGAGGCCGAGGCACGCCGGATCTTCTGTGTGCGCGCCGATGTGGCGCGCGAGGGCACCGCGGTCACGCCCGCGTCGTTCGAATACGAGGGGTTGTCTGTCGGCGTGCTCGCCGGCGGGGAGCACCGCCGGTCCGCAGCGATGCGCTCGGCGATCCACGAGGCACTCCAGCAGGGACTCATCGCGGCGGAGACGCCCGGCGTACAGCCCGGTGGGGTGGCGCTCGTCGGCGGAGGGCCCGGCGACCCCGAACTGATCACTGTGCGCGGACGCCGCCTGCTGGCCCACGCCGACGTCGTCGTCGCCGACCGGCTGGCGCCGCCGGAACTACTCGCGGAGCTGCCGCCGCACGTCGAGGTCATCGACGCCGCGAAGATCCCGTACGGGCGCGCGATGGCCCAGGACGCGATCAACGAGGTCCTCATCGACCGGGCCAGGGCCGGCAAATTCGTCGTCCGGCTCAAAGGCGGCGATCCGTTCGTTTTCGCGCGCGGATATGAAGAGGTGATCGCGTGCGCCGACGCCGGGATTCCGGTGACCGTCGTACCGGGTGTGACGAGTGCCATAGCAGTTCCTGCGCTGGCGGGCGTTCCGGTCACCCATCGGGCCGTCACGCACGAGTTCGTGGTGGTCAGCGGGCACGTTGCACCCGACCATCCGGAATCGTTAGTGAATTGGGATGCTTTGGCCGCGATGTCCGGCACGATCGTTTTGCTGATGGCGGTCGAACGCGTCGAACAATTCGCCAAGGTGCTGTTGGACGGTGGCCGACCTGCGGATACTCCGGTGCTAGTCGTCCAGCACGGCAGCACTGCGGCGCAGCGAACGTTGCGGGCGACCCTCGCCGACGCCCCGGTGCGCATCCGCGCAGAGGGCATTCGGCCCCCAGCGATCATCGTGATCGGGCCTGTGGCGGCCTTCGGCGGTTAAAGGATTCTTAAGATTACTGTAAGGTAACCCGCTATGACGGCTCTCAATGACGCAGAGCGGGCAGCGATGGTCCGCGATGCCGAAGGCGGGGCAAAACGGTCGTTACCCGTGCACGTGGGCAGCCCCCTGAGGGAGCGAAGCAGCAGCTACCCGGATTGGCTGCCGTCGCGGCGGTTCATTGCGGCAGTGATCGCGATCGGCGGCATGCAGCTGCTCGCCACCATGGACAGCACGGTCGCCATCGTCGCGCTTCCTAAGATTCAGGACGAGCTGAGCCTCTCCGATGCTGGTCGCAGCTGGGTCATCACCGCGTACGTCCTGACGTTCGGCGGGCTGATGCTGCTGGGCGGTCGCCTCGGCGATGTCATCGGCCGCAAACGCACCTTCATCGTCGGCGTCGCGCTGTTCACCATCGCCTCGGTGCTGTGCGGTCTGGCCTGGAACGAAGTGACGCTGGTGACGGCTCGGCTGCTGCAGGGTGTCGGCGCGGCGATCGCGTCCCCGACCGCCTTGGCGCTGATCGCGACCACGTTCCCGAAGGGTCCCGCGCGTAACGCAGCAACCGCGATCTTCGCGGCGATGACCGGTGTCGGGTCGGTGATGGGCCTGATCGTCGGTGGTGCGCTGACCGAGGTGTCCTGGCGCTGGGCGTTTTTGATCAACGTCCCGATCGGGTTGCTGATGATCCACCTTGCCCGCAGGACGCTGCGCGAAACCCATCGCGAGCGCCTGAAGCTCGACGCCGCGGGTGCCATCCTCGCCACGCTGGGCTGCACCGCCGCGGTGTTCGCGTTCTCGATGGGGCCCGAGCAGGGCTGGATCTCGCCGGTGACCATTGGGGCCGGCCTGGCCGCAGGGGCGTTCCTGCTGACGTTCATCTACGTCGAGCGCACCGCCGAGAACCCCGTGATGCCGCTGGACCTGTTCAAGGACCGCAACCGGGTCGCCACGTTCGCTGCGGTGTTCCTGGCCGGCGGCGTGATGTTCACGCTGACCGTGCTGATCGGGCTCTACGTGCAGGACATCATGGGCTACAGCGCATTACGCGCGGGCATCGGCTTCATCCCGTTCGTGATCGCGCTCGGCATCGGCCTCGGTGCGTCCTCGGCACTGGTGTCGCTGTTCCCGCCGCGCGTGCTGGTGATCGCCGGCGGTGTGTTGGTGCTCGGCGCGATGATCTACGGTTCCACGCTGGACGCCAACATCCCGTACTTCCCGAACCTGGTCGTCCCGATCGTGGTCGGCGGCTTCGGCATCGGCATGATCGTGGTCCCGCTGACCGTGTCGGCGATCGCCGGCGTGGGATTCGACCAGATCGGGCCGGTGTCGGCGATCGCGTTGATGCTGCAGAACCTCGGCGGGCCGGTCGTGCTGGCCGTGATCCAGGCGGTCATCACATCGCGCACGCTGTATCTGGGCGGCACCAACGGACCGGTCAAGGACATGAACGCCGCGCAGCTGCATGCGCTGGATCAGGGCTACACCTACGGGCTGCTGTGGGTGGCCGCGGTCGCGGTGATCGTCGGCGCCGTCGCGCTGTTCATCGGCTACACGGCCGCGCAGGTGGCGCACGCGCAGGAAGTCAAGGACGCCTTCGAGCAGGGCGAGCTCTAACTCCTGTGATTTCGGCGTGCTGGGTCACGCTCAGGGTGACTGTGCACGCCGAAATCACCAGGCTCGGTAGGCTGGCAAGCCATGTCTGCGGTGGGCGGTTCCTCAGGGCCTGACCGGGCCACCACACCGCTGTCGTCGTCGGTACTGGGCATCGCGATCATCGCGATCACCGGCATGCAGCTGATGTCGACGCTCGACGGCACCATCGTCATCGTCGCGCTGCCGCGGATGCAGGCCGATCTGGACCTCTCCGACGTCGCGAAGAGCTGGGTGATCACGGCCTACGTGCTGGCATTCGGCGGGCTGTTGCTGCTCGGCGGACGCATCGGCGACGCCATCGGCCACAAACGCGCGTTCCTGTCCGGCGTCGGCGTCTTCACGATCGCGTCGCTGGTGTGCGGGCTCGCCACAGACGGCATCACCTTGATCGTTGCGAGGGCCGTGCAAGGGACCGGTGCCGCGGTGGCCGCGCCGACCGGCTTGGCGCTCATCGCCACGACGTACGCGGTCGGACAGGCCCGCAACCGTGCGCTGGCGGTCTCGGCGGCCATGCAGGGAATCGGCTCGGTGCTGGGCCTGGTGCTCGGCGGCGCGCTCACCGTCATCTCCTGGCGGCTGGCGTTTCTGATCAACGTGCCGATCGGCATCGTGATCATCACCATCGCGGTGTTCCGGCTGGCCGAGACGCATCACGAACGTCTCAAACTCGACGTGACCGGCGCTCTGCTGGCGACGCTGGGCTGCTCGTCGGCGGTGTTCGTGTTCACCCAGGGCCCGCCGCGCGCGTGGGTCGATCCCTGGGTGATCGGCGCGGGCATCACGTCGGCGATCTTCTTCATCGCGTTCCTGGTGGTGGAACGCTCCGCGGAGCATCCGATCGTGCCGTTCTCGGTGTTCGACAACCGCAACCGGGTGATGACGTTCGTCGCACTGTTCCTCGCCGGCGGCGTGATGCTGACGCTGACGGTGATGATCGGACTATTGGTGCAGGACGTGCTCGGCTACTCGGCGTTGAAGGCGGGAATCTGCTTCATTCCATTCGCGCTCGCGTTCGGTGTCGGCAGCGTCGTCGCGGCCAAACTCGCACCGCATATCGCGCCGCGCTGGCTCATCATCGGCGGCGGGGCGTTCGTACTCGCGGCCATGCTGTTCGGCTCGACGCTGACGCGCAGCATCCCGTACTTCCCCGACCTGTTCGGTCCGATCGTCGTGGGCGGCTTCGGGATCGGCGTGATCGCGGTGATCCTGCCGCTGTGCGCCGTCGCCGAAGTCGGCCCCCGCGAGATCGGGCCGGTGTCGTCGATAACGCTCATGGTGCAGAACCTCGGCGGCCCGCTGGTGCTGGTCGTCATCCAGGCCGTGCAGACGTCGCGCACGCTCTACCTCGGCGGTACGACCGGACCGGTCAAGGACATGACTCCCGCGCAGCTCGACGCGTTGGGCTACGGCTACACGTACTCGCTGCTGTGGGTCGCGGGCGTCGCGGTCATCGTCGGCATCGCCGCGTTCTGGATCGGCTTCTCCGCGCGCCAGATCGCCACGGCCCAGCACACCCGCGAGGCGGTGGAGGCCGGCGAGCTGTAGAACCCGTCCGTCGACTGCACGCTTGTTGGACGCAATTCGCGAGAGACCCCGCGAACATGCGTGCACTCGGCACCCGGCTCGGCGACCCGACGCCGGTCAGTAAGGTTGTCGGCTGTGATCACCCGCATGTCCGAGCTGTTCCTGCGCACTCTGCGCGACGATCCGGCTGACGCCGAAGTTCCCAGCCACAAGCTGCTGATCAGGGCCGGCTACATCCGTCCGATCGGGCCTGGGCTGTACAGCTGGCTGCCGTTGGGCCTGAGGGTGCTGCGCAAGATCGAGGTCGTGGTCCGTCGCGAGATGAATGCCATTGGCGGACAGGAGATCCTGTTCCCGGCGCTGCTGCCCAAGGGCCCGTACGAGACCACCAACCGCTGGACCGAGTACGGCGACGGCGTCTTCCGGCTGCAGGACCGTCGCCGCAACGACTACATGCTGGGGCCCACCCACGAGGAGTTCTTCGCCTTGACGGTGAAGGGCGAGTACAGCAGCTACAAGGATTTCCCGCTGCTGCTGTTCCAGATCCAGACCAAGTACCGCGACGAGGCGCGGCCGCGTGCGGGCATCTTGCGGGGCCGCGAGTTCGTCATGAAGGACTCGTATTCGTTCGATGTCGACGACGCCGGGCTGGAAGCCGTCTACCAGGCGCATCGCGGTGCGTATCAGCGGATCTTCGACACGCTGGGCGTCAAGTACGTGATCGTCTCGGCGGTGTCCGGAGCGATGGGCGGCAGCGCGTCGGAGGAGTTCCTGGCCGAGAGCGAGATCGGCGAGGACACGTTCGTCCGCTGCCTGGAATCCGGCTACGCCGCCAACGTCGAGGCCGTCGTCACCGCGGTGCCGGAGCCCCTACCGATCGAGGGGCAGCCCGAGGCCAAGGTGTACGACACCCCGGACACCCCGACGATCGCCACGCTCGTCGAGTGGGCCAACACCGCGCTCGACCGCGAAGTGACCGCGGCCGACACATTGAAGAACGTGGTGCTCAAGACCCGCGCACCCGGCGGCGACTGGGAACTGCTCGCCATCGGCGTGCCCGGTGACCGCGAAGTCGACGACAAACGCCTGGGCGCGGCGCTCGATCCGGCCGAGTACGCGCTGCTCGATGAAGACGACTTCAAGAAGTACCCGTTTCTGGTGAAGGGCTACATCGGCCCGAAGGCGTTGCTGGCCAACGGGGTTCGCTATCTCGTCGACCCGCGGGTGGTCGACGGCACGTCCTGGATCACCGGCGCCGACGAGCCCGGTAAGCACGTCGTCGGCCTCGTCGCCGGTCGTGACTTCGTCGCCGACGGCACGATCGAAGCGGCGGAGGTGCGCGACGGTGATCCGTCACCCGACGGCGCGGGCCCGCTGGTGTCGGCGAGGGGCATCGAGATCGGGCACATCTTCCAGCTGGGCCGCAAGTACACCGACGCGTTCGAGGTCGACGTGCTCGGCGAGAACGGCAAGCCGGTGCGGTTGACGATGGGCTCGTACGGCATCGGCGTTTCGCGGCTGGTCGCCGTCATCGCCGAGCAGCACCACGACGACCTGGGCCTGCGTTGGCCGTCGTCGGTGTCGCCGTTCGACGTGCACGTCGTGATCGCCAACAAGGACGATGCCGCGCGCGCCGGCGCCGAGGAACTGGCCGCCGAACTTGACCGCCGCGGGCTCGAGCTGCTGCTCGACGACCGCACCGCCTCGCCGGGCGTCAAGTTCAAGGACGCCGAGCTGCTTGGTGTGCCGTGGATCGTGGTGGTCGGCCGCGGCTGGGCCGACGGTGTGGTCGAGTTGCGTAACCGGTTCACCGGCGAAACGCGGGAAGTTCCCGTCGCCGACGCGGCCACCGAGATCGCGGCGGCGCTCACTTCCTGACCGCGAGCTTCCTGACCGCGAGCAGACGCGGAAACCCCCAAAATTGGGCGATTTAGGGGGAGTTGGCGTCTGCTCGCGGAGGGTGTGGGCCCAGCTCGCGGAGGGGTGTAGGCGCAGACGCTGCGGGGGAGCTACTCGCTGCCGCCCGGGAACGCGACCGTGATCGGTTTCGTGCCCAGCACCCGGCTCCACTCCGCCGCCGTGACCGCACACTCCGTCAGCGCGCTGACGCCGAACGCACGCTCCTGCTCGTCGGTGGCCTGCTCGATGACGGCGCGCCATGCGACGGCGGAGTCCTTTTCCATCCGCACCGCGAGTTCGGCTGCGTCCGTGGGGTTGTCGACCTCCATGGGCAACTGGTAGCCGGCGGCGGGCAATGGCGCCTCCACCGATCGCGCCTCCAGCATGGCGAGAGCCTCCTCGCGCCGCTTGCGGTGCTGCGCCATGGACGACGACACCAGGTAGTTCATGTCGGGTGAAGCATGCGCCGACACGATCCCGTATCCGTAGATCGCGGCCTGTGCGGTCGCGATCGCGTCGAACAATGCGCCGTCGGCGGGATTCGGCGGCCGCGTCGGGCTGGTGGGCTCGGCGGCGCGCGACGACGTGGTCGTGGTCGGTGACGTTGAGGAGGGTGAGCTGGGCGTGGGCGATGGCCGGGGCGACGTCACTGCGGTTGCTCCTGCGGAGCCAGTGCGACGGAGTAGGCGGCGGCACACGCCGCGGCGATCGAGCCGAGCAGCCCAGCCCGATAACCCGACATCTTGGCGGCCAGGCCGGCCGCGCTGCCGGCCGAGGTGCGCAGCGCCTCGATGACGTCCTCTGCCGTCGGCGCCTTCGCGGGCTCGGCCGTCGTCTCGGTCGGTGAGGGCGGTGAGGATGTGGTGCTCGTGGGCGTGTCGGCCCCACGCATCCGGACCAGCTCGTCGGACAGGGCCTGCGCATGTGCCGACCGCTCCGACGCCACCGTGGTCAACGCCTCGGCGGTGTCCCCTTTCGCGACGGCCGCCGCGTCGGTCGCCAGTTGGCTGTCGGCGCGAGCCCGGTCCAGTTGTGCCTCCAGCTCGGCGACTTCCGGTGGTGGCTCCGACGACGACCCGCACGCCGAAACCGAGGCGCCCAGCAGCGCCAAAGCCGCCGCTCCGACCAGGACTTGACGCCTGCTGAGGGTCAGCGAAGGGCTCGGCACGTGCAACATCTTGCCATTGTGGGCGGTGCCCATCGCCACCGCGCTTTTTGCCTTTTAGCACCCCGGCGCTGGCGTATCGTTGATACGCAGGTCCAGTGTCTGTACCGGTTTCGCGCCGAAGGCACACCGAACCAGTGTCGGAGACAACTCAAGATGAGGAGCTCGCCGTGACGGAGCGCTCAGCGGGATTGCCGTCGCAGAAACAGGTGGTCGAGCTACTTGACGGTGAGTTCGCGCGCGCAGGCTACGAGATTGAGAACGTAGTCATCGACGCCGCCGCGCGCCCCCCTCGAATCACCGTCGTGGCTGACGGCGACCAAGGCCTGGACCTTGACGCGGCTGCCGCGTTGTCCCGGTCCGCATCCGAATTGCTGGATCGTGTCGATCGCAGCGCGACGCCCTACGTCCTCGAGGTCACCTCGCCGGGCGTCGACCGGCCGCTGACCACTGAGAAGCATTTCCGTCGGGCCCGGGGTCGCAAGGTCGACCTGACACTGTCCGACGGCGCCGAACTGACCGGCCGACTGGGTGAAACCAGCGATGGCACTGTGCGATTGATCGTGCGCGATCCTCGCAGCGCCGCTCTCTCGGTCCGCGAAATAGCGATGGACAGCATCGCCAAAGCAGTTGTACAGGTTGAGTTCTCACCTCCGAATCAGCGCGAGCTGGAGCTGGCCGGTCTATCTGAGAAGGAGGCTCCGCGGTGAACATTGACATGGCGGCGTTGCACGCCATCGAGGCCGACAAGGGGATTTCGGTCGATGTCGTCGTCGAAACCATCAAATCTGCGTTGCTGACCGCGTATCGGCACACGGAGGGCCACGAGGCCGACGCCCGCATCGAGATCGACCGCAAGACCGGCGTGGTCCAGGTGCTGGCACGCGAAACCGACGAAGACGGCAATGTCATCTCTGAATGGGATGACACCCCAGAGGGTTTCGGCCGTATCGCGGCGACCACTGCACGTCAGGTGATCCTGCAGCGGCTGCGCGACGCCGAGAACGAGAAGAACTACGGCGAGTTCTCCGCCCGCGAGGGTGACATCGTCGGCGGCGTCATCCAGCGCGATGCACGCGCCAACGCCCGCGGGCTCGTCGTCGTCCGGATGGGAAGCGAGACGAAAGGATCGGAGGGCGTCATCCCCGCGGCCGAGCAGGTACCGGGGGAGCGCTACGAACACGGCGACCGCCTGCGCTGCTACGTCGTCGGCGTCACTCGCGGGGCGCGCGAGCCGCTGATCACGCTGTCGCGCACGCACCCCAACCTGGTGCGCAAGCTGTTCTCGCTGGAGGTTCCGGAGATCGCCGAGGGGTCGGTGGAGATCGTCGCGGTCGCGCGTGAGGCGGGCCACCGCTCGAAGATCGCGGTGACGTCGCGGGTCCCCGGACTCAACGCCAAGGGGGCGTGCATCGGACCGATGGGCCAGCGGGTGCGCAACGTGATGAGCGAGCTGTCCGGCGAGAAGATCGACATCATCGACTTCGATCCCGACCCGGCGAAGTTCGTGGCCAACGCCCTGTCACCGGCGAAAGTGGTGTCGGTGAGCGTCATCGACGAGACCGCCCGCGCCGCCCGCGTCGTGGTGCCGGATTTCCAGTTGTCGCTGGCGATCGGCAAAGAAGGACAGAACGCCCGCCTGGCCGCACGGCTGACCGGCTGGCGCATCGACATCCGCAGCGATGCGGAGGCGGTACCCGCTGGGTGAGGCCCCAGCCACGGTTCAATTGCCTGGTATTTCTGTGTGACGACCAGGTATGGCTAGACTGAACCGTGATCCAGCGCGAGACTTCGGCTGCTCCGCACAGAAGACCAGAAGGACCGGTCCGCACGTGCATCGGCTGTCGAAGGCGAGAGCTGGCCGTCGAACTGCTTCGTGTGGTCGCGGTGGATGAGGGGAACGGCAAGTGCGCCGTAACCGTTGACACTGCGAGAAGGCTGCCGGGGCGGGGTGCCTGGTTGCACCTCGATCCGCAGTGCCTAGACGCGGCAATTCGGCGGCAAGCATTCGCCCGAGCGCTGCGCATCAGCGGTAAACCAGATACCACCGCGGTAATGGAGCACATAGAGCGGCTCCGACACCCGGCAACAGAACAGGTTGCGAAGAACATGAGCACACCGTGAAGTCCCGATGACCATGTGTCATAGCTAACCCGAGGCGCGGCGCCTACCACCGCTGCGGCCTCCTAGACAGGAGTTGTAGTGGCAGGTAAGGCCCGTGTACACGAGTTGGCCAAGGAACTCGGTGTCACAAGTAAGGAAGTACTCGCCCGCCTGAGCGATCAGGGCGAATTCGTCAAATCCGCGTCCTCCACCGTGGAAGCCCCCGTCGCGCGCCGGTTGCGCGAGTCGTTCGGCGGCGGCAAGGCGGCTGCGGAGAAGGCCGCCGCGGAGAAGGTCACGGCAGGCGGCAACGGTTCGGCAGCCACCGCGCCGGCCAAACCGGCGGCGAAGCCGGCCGCACCGAAGCCCGCCCCGCCGCAGGAACCGGCTGCGGCCGCGCCGCCTCCGGCAGCCGCGGCGGCGCCACCCGCGCCTCCGGCCGCACCCCCGGCGCAGCCCGGCCCGACGCCAGGGCCCCGGCCCGGCCCGGCGCCCGGTGCGCCCAAGCCCGCCGCGCGTGCCCCGCGCGTCGGCAACAATCCTTTCTCGTCGCAGCAGCCGGTCGACCGGCCGATTCCGCGTCCGCAGGCACCCCGCCCAGGCGCACCGCGGCCCGGAGCTCCGCGACCCGGCATGTCGCCGGGCAACATGCCTCCGCGTCCGGCCGGACCCCGGCCGGGTGCCCCGGCAGGCGGCGGCCGCCCCGGCGGACCGCGTCCCGGTCCCGGTGGCCGTGGTCCCGGTGGCGGTGGCGGACGTGCAGGCGGTCCCGGTGGCGGTGGCGGTAACTACCGCGGCGGTGGCGCCGGCGGTGGTGGCGGCGCGCCCGCAGGCGGCGGCTATCGCGGTCGCCCCGGTGGTGGCGGTCGTCCCGGCCAGCGCGGTGGCGCGGCCGGTGCGTTCGGTCGTCCCGGTGGTGCGCCCAAGCGTGGTCGCAAGTCGAAGAGGGCGAAACGCGCCGAATACGAGAACATGCAGGCCCCGGTCGTCGGTGGCGTGCGACTGCCGCACGGCAACGGGGAAACCATTCGCCTCGCGCGTGGTGCGTCCCTGTCCGACTTCGCCGAGAAGATCGACGCGAACCCCGCTGCTCTGGTGCAGGCGTTGTTCAACCTCGGTGAGATGGTCACCGCGACGCAGTCGGTCGGCGACGAGACGCTCGAACTGCTGGGCAGCGAGATGAACTACGTCGTGCAGGTCGTGTCCCCGGAGGACGAGGACCGCGAGCTGCTCGAGTCGTTCGACCTCACGTACGGCGAGGACGAGGGTGGCGAGGAGGACCTCGAGACCCGTCCGCCGGTGGTCACCGTCATGGGTCACGTCGACCACGGCAAGACCCGACTGCTGGACACGATCCGTCAGGCCAACGTCCGCGAGGAAGAGGCCGGCGGCATCACCCAGCACATCGGCGCCTACCAGGTCGAGGTCGACCTCGACGGCACCCCGCGGCCGATCACCTTCATCGACACCCCGGGCCACGAAGCGTTCACCGCGATGCGTGCCCGTGGCGCAAAGGCCACCGACATCGCGATCCTGGTGGTCGCGGCCGACGACGGTGTCATGCCGCAGACGGTGGAGGCCATCAACCACGCGCAGGCCGCCGACGTGCCGATCGTGGTTGCGGTCAACAAGATCGACAAGGAGGGCGCCGACCCCGCCAAGATCCGCGGCCAGTTGACCGAATACGGTTTGGTGCCAGAGGAATTCGGCGGCGACACGATGTTCGTCGACATCTCGGCCAAGCAGGGCACGAACATCCAGGCGCTGCTCGAGGCCGTCATCCTGACCGCTGACGCCGCGCTCGATCTGCGGGCCAACCCCGACATGGAGGCCCAGGGCGTCGCGATCGAGGCGCACCTGGACCGCGGTCGCGGCCCGGTGGCCACGGTGCTCATCCAGCGCGGCACGCTGCGCGTCGGCGACTCGGTGGTCGCCGGCGACGCCTACGGGCGTGTGCGCCGCATGGTCGACGAGCACGGCGAGGACGTCGAAGAGGCGCTGCCGTCGCGGCCGGTGCAGGTCATCGGCTTCACGTCGGTGCCCGGCGCGGGTGACAACTTCCTGGTTGTCGACGAGGACCGCATCGCACGCCAGATCGCCGACCGGCGCAGTGCGCGCAAGCGCAACGCCATGGCCGCGCGGGCCCGCAAGCGGATCAGCCTCGAGGACCTGGATTCGGCGCTGAAGGAAACCAGCCAGCTGAACCTGATCCTCAAGGGCGACAACGCGGGCACGGTCGAAGCACTCGAGGAGGCCCTGCTGGGCATCCAGATCGACGACGAAGTCGAGCTGCGGGTCATCGACCGCGGCGTCGGCGGCGTCACCGAGACCAACGTCAACCTGGCGTCGGCCTCGGACGCGATCATCATCGGGTTCAACGTCCGCGCCGAGGGCAAGGCCACCGAGCTGGCCAACCGCGAGGGTGTGGAGATCCGGTACTACTCGGTGATCTACCAGGCGATCGACGAGATCGAGAGCGCTCTGAAGGGCATGCTCAAGCCGGTCTACGAGGAGAAGGAGCTCGGCCGTGCCGAGATCCGCGCCATCTTCCGGTCGTCGAAGGTCGGCAACATCG
Organism: Mycolicibacterium moriokaense; assembly: GCF_010726085.1. Classification (NCBI taxonomy): domain Bacteria; kingdom Bacillati; phylum Actinomycetota; class Actinomycetes; order Mycobacteriales; family Mycobacteriaceae; genus Mycobacterium; species Mycolicibacterium moriokaense. The sequence continues at coordinate 4,144,140 of NZ_AP022560.1, read as the reverse complement.
CCGGCTGCCTCGTCACCTCCGGTGTCATCCGGCGTAACTCGAAGGCGCGCCTGCTGCGTGACAGCGTCGTCGTCGCGGAGAACCTCACCGTGTCGTCGCTGCGTCGCGAGAAGGATGACGTCACCGAGGTGCGCGACGGTTACGAGTGCGGTCTGACGTTGACGTACTCCGACATCAAGGAAGGCGACGTCATCGAGACGTACGAGCTCGTCGAGAAGCAGAGGACCTAGGAGGTTCGCACATGCCCGATCCGGCACGAGCACGCCGGCTGGCCAAGCGGATTTCCACCATCGTCGCTTCGGCGATCGAGTACGAGATCAAGGACCCGCGGCTGACCGGCGTCACCATCACCGATGCGAAGGTCACCAACGACCTGCACGACGCGACGCTGTTCTACACCGTGTTGGGCAGTTCGCTTGCCGATGAGCCCGACTACGCGGGCGCCGCGGCGGCGCTGGACAAGGCCAAGGGTGTCCTGCGGTCCAAGGTGGGCGCGAGCCTGGGGGTTCGGTTCACTCCGACGCTGGCGTTCGAGCGCGACACCGTGCCCGACACCGCCGTCCGGATGGAGGAACTCCTGGCTCGCGCGCGCGCCGCGGATGAGGATTTGGCAAGAGTTCGCGAAGGTGCCCGGCACGCCGGCGACGCCGACCCGTACCGTATAGACGGGGTGCGGGATATCGGTGGGGACCGAGAAGAGATCGACGCTATCGACGCTGAGGACACCGGTGACCGCGATCGACAAGGCGACTGACGCCCCTCCCACGGGCGAGCGTGTCGACGCCCGTGCCGCCGCCGCCCTGCTGGCGGGGGCACAGACCGTCGCTGTGGTCTGCCACGTCTATCCCGACGCCGACACGCTCGGCGCGGGCCTGGCGCTGGCGCTGGTGCTCGATCATGCGGGCAAGAGCGTCCAGGTGAGCTTCGGCGCACCCGCCGACCTGCCCGAATCGCTGCAGTCGCTGCCCGGCACCCATCTGCTCGTCGCGCCAGACGCGATGCGACGCGATGCCGATCTGGTGGTCACCGTCGACATCCCCAGCGTCAACCGGTTGGGCGCGCTGCGTGAGTTGGCCGACCCCGACAGCGAGGTGCTGGTCATCGACCACCACGCCTCGAACATGCTGTTCGGCACCGCCAACTTCGTCGACCCGAAGGCCGACTCGACCACGATGCTCGTGGCCGAACTTCTCGACGCCTGGGGCAAGCCGATCGACCTGGGTGTCGCGCACTGTCTGTACGCGGGGTTGATCACCGACACCGGCTCGTTCCGCTGGGCCAGCGCACGCGCGCACCGGCTGGCCGCCCGGCTCGTCGACCTCGGCGTGGACAACGCGTCGATCAGCCGCACGCTCATGGACACCCACCCGTTCGCGTGGCTGCCGATGCTCTCGCGTGTGCTGGGGTCGGCGGAGCTGGTGCCCGACGCCGCCGACGGTCGCGGTCTGGTGTATGTCATTGTGGGACACCAGGAATGGCAGAACGCACGGCCCGAGGAAGTCGAGAGCATCGTCGATATCGTGCGCACCACCCAACAGGCCGAAGTGGCGGCGGTCTTCAAGGAGATCGAACCGGGACACTGGTCGGTCTCGATGCGCGCGAAGTCCTACGACCTGGCGACCGTCGCGAGCGCCTTCGGCGGGGGCGGGCACCGGCTGGCGGCCGGTTACTCGGCGACCGGTTCTGCCGATGAGGTCGTGCGAGAGCTTCGCGAGGCGCTCCGCTGACTCCGTCCGCACGCGCCGCGGCCGACCTTGTCGGCAGGCGCCTTGGCTGACCCGTCCCACGAATCCGCGGCGCCGACGGCGACCGGTCGCCGCATCGCGGGTCTGGCGCTACCCGCACTCGGGGTGCTCGCGGCAGAACCGATCTACCTGCTGTTCGACATCGCCATCGTCGGCCGGCTTGGCGCCCTTGCGCTGGCGGGCCTGGCGATCGGCGGGCTGATCCTGGCGACGCTCAGCTCGCAGATGACGTTCCTGTCGTACGGCACCACCGCCCGATCGGCGCGGTTCTTCGGTGCTGGTAACCGGCAGGCGGCCGTCGGCGAAGGTCTGCAGGCCACGTGGTTGGCGTTGGGGCTGGGCTGGCTGATCGTCGTGGTCATCCAGGTGGCGGCCGTTCCGGTGGTGTCGGCACTGGCCGGATCATCCGGGGGAGGCGAGATCGCCGACGCGGCGTTGCCATGGGTGCGGATCGCGACGTTCGGGGTGCCGGCCATCCTGGTCTCGGCCGCGGGCAACGGCTGGATGCGCGGCGTGCAGGACACCGTTCGCCCACTGCGCTACGTCGTGACGGGCTTCGCGCTCTCGGCGGTGCTGTGCCCGCTGCTCGTGTACGGGTGGTTGGGGTTGCCGAGGCTCGAGCTGGCGGGTTCGGCCGTGGCCAACCTGGTCGGGCAATGGCTCGCCGCCCTGCTGTTCCTGCGCGCGCTCTACGTCGAGAAGGTGCCGTTGCGGATCGAACCCTCTGTGCTGCGAGCGCAGGTCGTGATGGGTCGCGATTTGTTGTTGCGCACCTTGGCCTTTCAGGCCTGCTTCGTCTCCGCAGGGGCCGTCGCGGCTCGGTTTGGCGCTGCCGCGGTCGCGGCGCATCAGGTGGTGCTGCAGCTGTGGAACACCCTCGCCCTGGTGTTGGACTCACTGGCCATCGCCGCGCAGTCGTTGGTGGGTGCCGCGCTCGGCGCGGGACAGTTGGCGCATGCGAAGTCGGTGGCATGGCGGGTCACCATCTTCTCGACACTGGCCTCCGCGGTGCTGGCGGGCGTGTTCGCGGTCGGCGCCTCGGTGTTTCCGAGCGTATTCACCGACGACCGTTCGGTGCTCGACGCCATCGGCGTCCCGTGGTGGTTCATGGTGGCCCAATTGCCCATCGCCGGAATCGTTTTCGCACTCGACGGCGTGCTGCTGGGTGCCGGTGACGCCAAGTTCATGCGCAACGCCACGTTGATCAGCGCGGTGGTCGGGTTCCTGCCGTTGATCTGGCTGTCGCTGGCGTTCGGCTGGGGGCTGCTCGGCATCTGGGCCGGGCTGTCGACGTTCATGGTCCTGCGGCTGGTGTTCGTCGGGTGGCGGGCCTTTTCCGGTCGCTGGCTGGTGCCGGGCACCGGTTAGGTTCTACGCATGAAACGGGTCGCGTGCGTATTCGCCGTCGTGGCATCGGCGGGCGTCGTCGGGGTGCCGCAGTCTGCGGCGGAGCCCACCGTCGCCACCGCGGTGTATGTGCTTATCCACCAGCCGTTCACCCAGGTGGACGACGCCGACCAGTGCGTCGGCGCCGCGGCGCTCGACCCTGTCCGACGCGGTTCGTCGGTGATTCTCTCCGAGGGCGGCGCCGCGTCCGACACCCCCAAGGTCGCCTACGGCCAGTTCTTCCGATCGAGGCTGCGGGACGGCGTCTGCGAGGCCCTCTACATCACCAGCGCCCCAGTCATGCCGTCGTTCAACGTCCAGTTCGCCGGGCCCGGAGGCGAGCTGAGCCCGACGTTCGGCCCGACCCTGTCCGAGCCGGTCACGTATCAGCCGGGTATCGAGCAGCTGGTCCGCGTCGACATCGATATTCCGGATACTCCGCCGAGCTCCTGAATCAGCCTTGGACGCGCGCGATCATCGTCCAGCCGTAGTCGTTGGTCCTGACGTGGACGTCGCCGAATCCGGCGGCGGCCAACCGAGCGGGCAACGAATCCGGATCGACGGGGTTGTAGTTGTCGCCCTCGTGCGCGACGGCCAACTCGTCGCTGCCGAGGCTGTCGCTGGCGACCAACGCCGCACCCGGCTTGAGGACCCGTGCGATCTCGGCGAACAGCTTGTCCTGCAGTTCGACGGTGGGCACATGGTGCAGCATCGTGAAACAGGCTGCGCCAGTGAACCTTCCGTCGGCAAAGTCGAGTGCAGTGGCATCGCCGTTGACGATCTCGACCGACGGATGGTCGGCGAAGCGCTCACGTAGCAGCGCGGCGAGCCTGTCGTCGATCTCTACCGAGGTCAGTCGTGCGGTCGACGCGCCCAGCACGTCGGTGGTCGCGCCGTATCCAGGACCGACCTCGAGAACGTCGTCGCCGAGATCCGTTTCGCCAAGCGCCCAGGGCAGGATGACTTCGCGAATCAACTGCCGCCATTCGTCGCTGCCGCAGTACTCGTGTGCTTCGTTCACGCACGACAGCCTACGAGGGTGCCCGGGTTCAGCGAACCTGCGCGCGACCCCGCTCGAACACCGCGGCGCGGTTGGCGGCGATGTCATCGCCGGTGGCCGTGCGCATCCACTCGAGGGCGGACTCGGCCTCGATCGCCAGAGCCTGGGCAGTGCCCGCCTCGTCGATGCGGTGATACGACGCGAGCAGGGCGCGTACTGCCTTCTGGTTGTTGCCGACGATGGATGCCGCCACCCGGCGCGCGGCGGGAATGAGCTCGTCGTGTGGCACCACCTCGGTGACCAGTCCCGCCCGCAGCGCATCGTCGGCCGAGAGGTAGTCGCCGGTCATGCTCATCCGGCGGGCCAGCCCGACGCCGACCTTCTGCGGCAGCCGGACCGACAGTCCCCAGGTGGGCATCAACCCGACCCGGGCGTGGGTATCGGCGAAGCGGGCGTTCTCCGAGGCGATCAGGATGTCGCAGTACAGCGCCAACTCCAGCCCGCCGGTCACTGCGGCGCCGTTGATCGCGCCGATCACCGGCTTGGTCATCGGCGGCCACTTCGGCGAGATGTCGGGCAGATCGGTGGAGTCGCCGAGTTCCTTGAGATCCAACCCCGCACAGAACACCGGATCCGCACCGGTGAAGATGACCACGTCGACGTCATCCGAGGCCTCCGCATCGCGCAGCGCCTGGAAGAACGTCGTCCGCAGCTCCGCCGAGAGCGCGTTGCGGGCTTGCGGGCGGTTCAGCGTCAGCGTGCGGACCCGATCCTGGGTGTCGATCAGCAGGACATCGGTGTTGTTGGGGTTGGTCATGGGTCGAACCTATCGTGGAGCCATGTGCCGAAACATCACGGAGCTACGCGGTCTGGAACCGGCGGCCACTCCGGAGGAGATCGAGGCCGCTGCGCGTCAGTACGTCCGCAAGGTCAGCGGCATCACGCGGCCGTCGGGCGCCAACGTCGAGGCCTTTGAAGAGGCGGTCACCGAGGTCACCGCGATCACCGCCAGGCTGCTGGCCGGGCTGGCGCCGCGCCGGCAACCACCCAAGACTGTTCCGCCACTGCGGCGTCCCGAGGTGCGGGCGCGGCTGGCCGCCGGGGCCGGCTAGCCGCGATGGCGGAGACGGCCACGCTCACCCAGCCCGCGCTCAAGGAGTGGAGCGCGGCGGTGCACGGTCTGCTCGACGGCCGACAAACCGTGCTGCTGCGCAAGGGCGGGATCCACGAGAAGCGGTTCGCGCTCACGGCTTCGCGTTTTCTGTTCTTTCCGACGGTGGCGCACAGCCACGCCGAGCGAGTACGGCCGGAGCACCGCGACCTGCTCGATGCGTCGGCCGCAGACAGCACCGACGGCGAGATCATCGTGCGCGCCGGGGCGAAAGTCGTTGCCGCCGTTGAGGTCGGCAGGCCGGCGAACCTCGACGAGATCGAGTCCCTGCATATCTGGACGGCCGATTCGGTGCGGGCCGACCGGCTGGACTTCCGGCCCAAGCACCGCCTCACAGTGCTCGTGGTGCAGGCGTGTCCGCTGCGCGAACCGATCCGTCTGGAACGCACACCCGAGTACGCGGGATGCAAGAGCTGGGTCTCCCTACCCGTCGAGCCCGACTGGGCGCCGCCGGTACACGCAGATGGCGCGCTTCAAGAACTCGCCGAGAAGGTCCGCCAAGCCGTCGCCTGACGTTTGCCGAATTCGGCGGATATTTGAATTTCATTTGAGGTAGCCGTCGGCGTTGTATCGGCACCAGGTGCCGTCGCAACCAGTGTCACGACCACGCATGAATCAGCGGTGACTAATGGCGAGCAATTCATTTGCTCAGCGACCGGAAGGCGGCTCCGGGCCCGCGGGCAGCACGAGCCGCGATACGCCGCCGTCCCCGAGGTGCACCGTGTGCGTCGACACCATCAGCTCACGGCCGGTGGCCATCGGTTCGGCGGTGCCGAGGTTACGCACGAACCGCGGATGTGAGCCCCCGGCGACCAGGACCCGGATGCGCGAGCCGGCGCGGAATCGGTGCGCGGTCGGGTCGAGTTCGATGCGAACGGTGTCAGTACCAGCCGAAGTCGTTGGGCTGCGGCGGTATCCGTCGCTCACGTTGCGGGACACGCCCTTGGCGTCCACTTCGCTGATGCGCACGAACAGATCGTGATACGGGTTGTCACACGAATGGGACAGCTCGATCACCGGGGTGCCGACGACGTACAGATCGGTCGGCAGCCGGTCGCCGGTGAAGCACAGCACGTCGGGCCGTTCGGCCAGTTTGTCGTCCTTGCGATAGCCGGCTTCCGGGGCGAGCAGCCGGCCGCCGATCGTCGGCGTCGGGTCCACGGGGTTGTAGGTGAACCGGCTCGGGGGCGCCGTGTCCGGCGGAGCCGCGTCGCCCAGCCGGCCGGTGGGCTGCAGGTAGAGCACGCGTTCGGGCATCGCCGGCGGCCACTCAGGCAGGTCGATCCAGCCCTTCCCCTTGATCTCGACACGCACCGGGCTGCGCGACGTGCCCTGACCGCCGAGGTGGGCGCCGAGCCAGTCGAGCGATTCGCGGATCACCCTCGGCGCGCCCTTGTACATGACATGCGTGTGGGTCCACGCGCCGATGGTGACCGCGACGTCGACGCCGCGGCGCTTGAGCGCGTCGTACTGCGCCAGCGTCTGCTCCAGGAACAGGTCCTGCCAGCCGCCGACCAACAGCACCGGGATGTCGGTGCGCTTCAGCGCATCCCGGAGATGCCGGGATTCCCAGTACGGGTCGTCGGCCTCGGGATGGTTCAGCCACTCCTCCCACCACGGTGCGCGGTCGCCCAGCAGCGCGCGCCCGGCATCCGCCGTGGGGAGCCCCTTGGTGGCGCGCGCCAGCGCACGCCGTGCGCGCAGCTGGTGGATCACGCCGAGCAGCCGAGGATCCTCCTGGTGGGCAACGAGGTCACTCCAGCCGAGGAAGTCGTTGAGCCCGAAGGAGCCGGTGCCCCAGCGGGGGCCGCTGACATCGTGCGGACCGACCGTGATGACGGCGGCCTTCATCTCCGGCGGCGGGTCGGTGAGCAGGGCCCACTGAGTGAAGCCGAGGTACGACAGACCGATGGTCGCGAAGGAGCCGGTGAACCACGGCTGGTTGCGCAACCAGTCGACGGTGTCCGCGCCGTCGGCGACCTCGTTGGCCATTGGCTCGAACTTGCCGCCGGAGCCGAATGTGCCACGCACGCTTTGGAATACGACGTGGTAGCCGCGTGCGGCGTACACGCCGGCGAAAACCGTGTTGAAGGGGAAACCCCGGCCGTACGGGCAGCGCACCAACAGCGTTCCCGCCGGGGTGGCGGTCGTCGGCGCATAGTGGTCGGCGAGCAATTCGACACCGTCGCGCATCGGTACCCGCACGGGGTGCACGGTGTAGTCGCACGTTCGGGGTGGTAGGTGCAGAACTCTGCTCAACGTCCGGCCGGTGAACGTCTTGAACTTTCCCGCGGCCGGCGATGCAGTCGTGGAATCGGATACGGCGGTCACGTCACACAGGCTACGCAGGTGGTGGGTTGTCGTCGGTGATTGCCGTGACGACCTGTGTCATCAGCCAGTCGATCGCGCGGGTCGCGGCGGCGCCGTCGACGCCCCACACCCCGACCAGTCGTTCGTAGGTGGGCACGTGCCAGAGCGCGTCGAGCAGGCCCGCAGCCGCCCGCTGTTGCGTGGCCGACCAGTGGGGGGCGGCCGCCGACACCGCCCGCATCAGCGCATCCCGTCGGCGCGCCTCGACGCCGACGAAGGTCGGGTCCTGCGTCGTTTCGACGGATGCGTGCACCGAGAACCGTTGCAGTGCAGCGAATACACGGGCGGTGACGTCGCCGATGTTGGTCAGGTCGACGTCCTCGTAGGACACACCCGCCTCGGACTCCAGCCGCTGCATGACCGCGTCGTGCAGGTGCCGTTCGGTGGGGAAGTGCCGGTACACGGTCCGCTCGCCGACGCCGGCGCGCTCGGCCACCGCCTTGAACGTCAGGTCCCGCCAGTTCCAGGAATCAAAGGACTGCACCAACTCGCTGCCCGCCGTGACGATGCGTTCCCTGGTCTGGGCCGCCTTCTGCCGACGCGCGCGGTTGTCGTACGTCCGTCGATTCGCTATTGACGCCTCCCCCATAATCGCGACAGTATACTGTCATCAAATCGGGGCTCTCGACGATCGGGGAGTGCGGCGTGGCATCACCGGACGAGCTGATGGCCGCCGCCGTCGAGCGCACCGGGCTGAACGACTTCGGCGACGATTCGTTTCGCGAGGGCCTGGAGATCCTGGCGCGTGCCCTGCGCGACGAGGCGCGACTGAACGCCAGGGGCGAGGCGTTCATCTACGACCGTCTAGGTCTGCATCTGTGCCAGCGCCTGCAGGTCGAGGACTGGTACCGCAGGCATCCCGAGATCGACGACGAGCCGATCGACGCGCCGCTGTTCGGCCTCGGCCTGCCCCGCACCGGATCGACCGCGCTGTCGTTCCTGCTGGCCCGCGATCCGCACATCCGTTACCTGCGCAGCTGGGAATCCACGCGCCCGTGCCCGCCGCCCTCGACGGTGCGCGGCGAGGATCCGAGGATCCCGCCCGATCAGCGGCCGGTCACCGTCGGGACCCGCCATCATGTACCCAACGACGTTCAGGGGCCGATGGAATGCCTCGACCTGATGGCGCTCGACTTCACATCGCAGATGTTCCAGGCGTTCGCGCAGATTCCGTCCTACTCCGACTGGCTGCTCGAACGCGCCGACTTCACCTCCACCTACCGCTACGAGCGGCGCGTGCTGAAGCTGCTGCAGTGGGGTGAGCCGAGGCGACCGTGGCGGCTGAAGTCGCCTGCGCACGTGATATCCCTCGACTACCTCGACCGGGTGTTCCCAGACGCCCGTTTCGTGATGACGCACCGCGACCCGACCGACGTGATGCTCTCGGTCGTCGACGTGTACGCCGACATCGTCGGGGGATTCAGCGACGACGTCGACCATTCCTACCTCGGTGATCTCAACGTCAGGCAATGGTCGACGGGCATGGACCGGGTACTGAAGTTTCGGGCGGCCGGTGCCGATGATCGCTTCTACGACATCGACTTTCGCGCGATGCAGCATGACCCGATAGGCGAGGTGTGTCGGCTGTACGCCTGGCTGGGCGAGCCGGTGACCGATGAGTTCGAGGATGGCATGCGCGCCTGGTGGACCCAGAACGCCGAGAACCGGGAGCCGCATCCGAAGGCCGACCCCGAGGTATTCGGCTTGGACCTCAACGCAATTCGGCCGCGGTTCGCCGCCTACGTCAACACCTTCCTGGGAGCCTCGCATGCCGATTGACCTGACCGGTGGAATCGACCCGCAGCGTGAATACATGTTCGCCGAGCGGCCGGATAACCCGGAGATGCGGGATTCGGTGAGCTTCTGGGTCCTCGACGACCGCGGTGAGGTCGGGTTGCCGCGCATCGGAATCGAGGCCGTCGCCGCGAACTGGGAGGCACACGGGGTCCAGGTCAACGTCGCCTTCGCCGACGGACGTGTGTACCGGCTGCGCGACGAGGGCACCAGCCTGCCACCGACCGGTCCGGACGGCAGGCCGACCGTGCTGGGCGCTGGTCCGCTCGCATTCACGTGTATCGAACCGTTCGACGTGTGGACGATGACGTACGACGGGCAGGCCGTTGTGACGTCGTCGACCGATCTGATCGCGGGGCGCAAGGACGGGCCGAAGCTGGACCTGCGATTCGAGGTCGAGGCGAAGATGGCGGTGCCGCCGTGGGTGCAGGGCGCGCTGCAGGCCGACGCGGACGAGCAGCTGAAGACGTCGATCGTGGGTGACCTGATGGGCGGGCCGCGCTACGAGCAGCTGTTCCGGGCGGCGGGCTCGGTGCGCGTTGCAGGGAAGCAACACGATTTCAGCGGAACCGGCCTGCGGATCCGACGGCAGGGCGTGCGCAGGCTCGAGGGCTTCTGGGGGCATTGCTGGCAGTCGGCGCTGTTCCCGGACGGGCGGGCGTTCGGCTACATCGCCTATCCACCGCGGCCCGACGGCGAGCCGGCGTTCAACGAGGGGTACGTCTATCTCGGCGAAAAGGGCAACGGCAACCTGATCCCCGCCCGCGTGGTGGCGGCGCCGTGGCTGCGGCAACTGCGGCCGCGCGGCGAGGATGTCTCGGTCGTGCTCGAGACGGAAAGCGGCACAGTGGAAATCGAGGGTGAGACGGTGCTGTCGACCCACGACATCACCGATCCCAGCGAGGTCCCCGCGGAGATGCTCGAGAAGATGGCCAACTGGACGTTTCCGGCACTGCAGCAGGCCGGCGTGCGCTACCGGTGGGACGGTGACGAGGCCATCGGCATGCTCGAACGGTCGAGCCCGATGGACAAGATCACTGACTAGTGTCGTGGTCGCCCTGGAACTTGTAATAGGGGATCAGGTCGTGGGCGCGCTGCAGGTTGGTCTGCATGCAGTCGGGTGCCGGGTTGGAGTAGATCGGCGAGTAGAACAGCGTCTGCTGGATCATGCCGTAGCTGGTGTCGAACGCCATCGCGCAGGTGATCCACCACCGGTTGTTCCAGTCGGTCGGCTTCATCACCCACCACTGCGCGGCGCGGTGACCGTCGATGTCGAGCTGGACGGCGTCGGCGGGCAGGCTCTCCTCGAACTTCTTCCACACGAACGCCTCGATGGTCATCTGATAGTTGCCTGCGTCGTACTTGCACCGCAGCCCCTCCTCGGGCGACGGCGGCGTGAACGCGAGGCCCAGCGCCCCGACGGCATCGAGCGGAATGTCGCGGCACGGATTGAACGGGTCCGGATCGACGGTCTCGACGACCGGGTACTTGATGCTGGTTGTGACGTTGGTCATCGGAATGTCGGCGGCGCGCACCTGCAGGGGGCCGCCCGTATTGGACTGGCCCACCACGACCACCGCCGCGACCAGCGCACACAATGCTGCGAGAACGCGCAGCTTGGCGACCATTCCACCCCTTAGTGTCGTGGCGGCGTGGCCGCCGTCATCGGGACCGACCCTGCCCGGGGAGTGTAGCGGCCCCGACGGAGTGCCCGAGGCAGAAGCGAGAACCTGTTCTAGTTGGAGTGCGAGAGGTTCCCTACCCGCACGTAGGCTGGAGGGCTGTGACACGTGATGGCCGGCAGCCCACCCTCTGGGCGATCAGCGACCTGCACACCGGTCACACGGGCAACAAGCCCGTCACCGAGTCGCTCTACCCGTCCACCCCCGACGACTGGCTGATCGTCGCCGGCGACGTCGGCGAGCGCACCGACGAGATCCACTGGGCACTGGACCTGCTGCGGAAACGCTTCGCGAAGGTGATCTGGGTGCCCGGTAACCACGAGCTATGGACCACCAACCGCGATCCGATGCAGATCTTCGGCAAGGCCCGCTACGACTATCTCGTCAACATCTGCGACGAGATGGGCATCATCACCCCGGAGCACCCGTTTCCGGTGTGGACCGAAGAGGGCGGTCCGGCGACCATCGTGCCGATGTTCCTGCTGTACGACTACACGTTCTTGCCGCAGGGGGCGACGACCAAGGCGGAGGGTCTGGCCATCGCCCGTGAGCGCAACGTCGTAGGCACCGACGAGTTCCTACTGTCGCCCGAACCCTACGCCACCCGCGATGCGTGGTGCCGCGATCGAGTAGCCTCCACGCGCAAGCGGCTCGAGGACCTCGACTGGATGACGCCGACCGTCTTGGTGAACCATTTCCCGCTGGTGCGCGAACCCTGCGAGGCGATGTTCTATCCCGAGTTCTCGCTGTGGTGCGGCACGACGGCCACCGCCGACTGGCACACCCGCTACAACGCGGTGTGCTCGGTGTACGGGCACCTGCACATCCCGCGCACCACCTGGTATGACGGGGTACGCCACGAAGAGGTCTCCGTCGGCTATCCGCGGGAATGGCGCCGCCGCAAGCCCTATCGGTGGCTCCGTCAGGTGCTGCCGGATCCGAAGTACGCGCCCGGGTATCTCAACGAGTTCGGCGGGCACTTCGAGATCACCCAGGAGATGCGCGACCACGCCCAGAAGGTGCAGGAGCGGATCAAGGCCAGGCAGCCATGACGGTCATGGCCACCCTGCTGTCGGGCGTGCTGCCCGGTGACGCGGAGGCGCTCGCCGCCGCCGAGATGTACGCGGACCCACCGGAACTCAAGCCGCTGCCAGAAGAAGAGCCGCTGATCGCCAAGTCGGTGGCCAAGCGGCGCAACGAGTTCATCACCGTGCGCTACTGCGCACGCGAGGCGCTGTCCGAACTGGGTGTCGCTCCGGTGCCGATTCTCAAGGGGGAGAAGGGCGAACCGTGTTGGCCCGACGGCATCGTCGGCAGCCTCACCCACTGCGAGGGTTTTCGCGGCGCGGCCGTGGGCCGACACGACGAGGTTCGTTCGGTGGGCATCGACGCCGAGCCGCACGACGTCCTCCCGAACGGAGTCCTCGAGGCCGTCAGCCTGCCGAGGGAGCGCTCCGAACTGCGCGCGCTGCCGCACGGACTGCACTGGGATCGAATCCTGTTCTGCGCGAAGGAGGCCACCTACAAGGCGTGGTTTCCGCTGACGAAGCGTTGGCTGGGATTCGAGGACGCGCACATCACGTTCGACGTCGACGACAGCGGCACCTCGGGTGGTTTCGAGTCACGGATCCTGATCGATCCCGCAGCCCTTTCGGGTCCACCGCTGGAGACGCTGCAGGGCCGCTGGTCGGTGCGCGACGGGTTGGCGCTCACGGCGATAGTGCTATGACCATCGTGCTATGACCGAAGCCGGACTCGTCATCGTCGACAAGCCGGCGGGCATGACCAGTCATGACGTCGTCGGCCGCTGCAGGCGCATCTTCGGCACCCGAAAGGTCGGGCACGCAGGCACTCTCGACCCGATGGCCACCGGAGTCCTTGTCGTCGGCATCGACCGTGCCACCAAGATCCTCGGCATGTTGACCGCAACCGACAAGTCGTACGCCGCAACGATCCGGCTGGGCCAGACCACGTCCACCGAGGACGCCGAAGGCGAAGTGCTGCAAACGGTTTCGGCCGCCCATGTGACCGAGGCGCAGATCCAGGAGGCGGTGGCCGCGCTGCGCGGCGAGATCGACCAGATCCCGTCGGCCGTCAGCGCCATCAAGGTCGGCGGCCAGCGCGCCTACAAGCTGACGCGCGAAGGACAGACCGTCGAACTCGAGCCGCGCAGGGTCCGCATCGACCGGTTCGACGTGCTCGACGTGCGACGCGACGGCGACCTGATCGACGTCGAAGTCGAGGTCGACTGTTCCAGTGGGACGTACATCCGCGCCCTGGCCCGCGATGTCGGCGACGCGCTCGCGGTCGGTGGACACCTCACCGCGCTGCGACGCACCCGCGTCGGAAACTTCGGGCTGGATCAGGCGGTACTCCTCGACGAGATGGCCGAGCAGCCGCGTCTTTCCCATTCGCTCGACGAGGCGTGTCTGCTCACGTTCGCGCGCCGCGACCTCAGCGCCGAGGAGGCCGAGGACGCCCGGCACGGCAGGGCACTGCAACCGGCCGGCATCGACGGGACCTACGCGGCGACGGCGCCCGACGGGCAGGTGATCGCATTGTTGCGTGACGAAGCGGCACGCACGCGATCGGTCGTCGTGCTGCGACCAGCGACGCTGTAAGCGTCTAGCTGACGACCCAGATCGCTTCTGCGGCAGGGCTTCCCAGCTCTACCGTGGTGCCCTTTTCGTGCTCGCCCGAACCGGCGGGCTTGACGGCGACGGAGATCATGCCTGCGAAGTCGCGACGAGCCAGCACCATCAGCCGCGAGTCCAGGCTGATGCCGACGCTGTCGAAGTACCGCAACATCTCCGGATCGGCGTCCGAGATCCGGGCGACGACTCCGGTGTCGCCGTCACGGCAGATCGACAGCTGACGTGCATCGGGGGTCGGCACGTGGCCGTCGGCGGCGGGAATCGGGTCGCCGTGCGGGTCGCGGGTCGGGTGGCCGAGCTTGGCGTCGATGCGGTCCAGCATGGTGTCGGACACGGCGTGCTCGAGCACCTCGGCCTCGTCGTGCACCTCGTCCCAGCTGTAGCCGAGCTCGCGGACGAGGAAGGTCTCCATCAACCGGTGCCTGCGCACCATCGCGAGCGCGGCGGCGCGGCCCGCGGCCGTCAGCGTCACGGCGCCGTACTTCTCGTGATCGACGAGTCCCTGGTCGGCCAGCTTGCGGATGGACTCCGACGCGGTGCTCGCGGACACTCCGATCCGCTCGGCCAGCATCTTGGTGCTGACCTTCTCGTGCGACCACTCCTGCGCGGTCCAGATGACTTTGAGGTAATCCTGGGCGACCATCGTCAGGTCGCGCGGGTTACCGTTCGGAGTCACAGGACAAAGTCTAGGCAGTTGTCGCCTGATGTGGTGATCTAGCCGAACCGGCGGGGCGGGCGCGCCGTAGGCTTGCGCTGTGCAGCGCTGGCGGGGACAAGACGAGATCCCGACGGACTGGGGCCGATGTGTGGTCACCATCGGCGTGTTCGACGGGGTGCACCGGGGCCATCAGGAGCTGATCAATCACGCGGTGAAGGCGGGCCGGTCGCGCGGCGTGCCGACGGTGTTGATGACCTTTGATCCGCATCCCATGGAGGTCGTCTTCCCCGGCAGCCATCCGGCCCAGCTGACGACGCTGGCGCGGCGCGCCGAACTGGTCGAGGAAATGGGCATCGACGTGTTCCTGGTCATGCCGTTCACCCCGGATTTCATGAAGCTGACGCCCGAGCGCTACATCCATGAACTGCTGGTCGAGCGCTTGCACGTCGTCGAGGTCGTGGTGGGCGAGAACTTCACGTTCGGCAAGAAGGCCCAGGGCAACGTCAACCTGCTGCGCAAAGCGGGCGAGCGGTTCGGCTTCGCCGTCGAGGGCATGACGTTGGTTTCCGAACACCACCGCGACGAGACCGTCACGTTCTCGTCGACATACATCCGCTCGTGCGTCGACGCCGGCGACGTCGTCGCCGCCAGTGAGGCTCTCGGGCGTCCCCACCGCGTCGAGGGTGTGGTGGTCCGCGGCGACGGGCGCGGCAAGGTGCTGGGCTTCCCGACCGCCAACGTCGCCCCGCCGATGTACTCGGCCATCCCCGCCGACGGCGTCTACGCGGCCTGGTTCACCGTGCTCGGCCACGGACCCATCGCGGGAAGCGTCGTCCCAGGTGAGCGCTATCAGGCGGCGGTGTCGGTGGGTACCAATCCGACGTTCTCGGGGCGGACCCGCACCGTCGAGGCGTTCGTGCTCGATACGTCGGCAGACCTCTACGGCCAGCATGTGGCCGTCGATTTCGTCGCGCGCATCCGCGGTCAGGAGAAGTTCGCCAAGGTCGAGGACCTGGTCACGGCGATGGGCGCCGACACCGAGCGAGCCCGCGCCATCCTCGCCACCCAGTGAGGGCACGCTTGTTGACGCAAAACGCCAGGACAGGGTCGTAACAAGCGTGCACTCGGCGGATATCGCAGCTCAGCGTCTGCTGAATTCGCGGCTCGCCGCGGGGCGCTGCTAGACTCGCCGCCGACCGAGCGTGTGCTGCAGTTCGCGGTGGCCGCGCTTCTTACGGGGACACAACCCCCTTGTTCGCGGACCGATAGATGGAGTAATTCGTGGCGCTCACTGCCGAACAGAAGAAGACCATTCTCGGCGAGTACGGCCTACATGACACCGATACCGGCTCGCCGGAGGCCCAGGTCGCCCTGCTGACCAAGCGCATCGCCGACCTCACCGAGCATCTCAAGCAGCACAAGCACGACCACCACTCGCGGCGCGGGCTGCTGCTGCTGGTCGGCCGTCGTCGCCGCCTGCTCAAGTACGTCGCCCAGGTCGACGTGGAGCGCTACCGCTCCTTGATCGACCGCCTCGGCCTGCGTCGCTGACCCGACGCACGTGCGGAACCTCTCCGCGATCGCCCCAGCGGCGATCGTGGCCTTGCTGGCTTCGATGGGGGCTCTGACCGGCTGTTCGTCCGGCTCCGCCGCAGACCTCGCGGTGGGCGACTGCCTGAAGACGGGCGGCACAGCCGAACGGCCCGAGGTGACCAAGGTCGACTGCGGCAGCCCGGAATCCAACTTCAAGGTGGCCGCCACCGTCGAGAACAGCGACCTCTGCCCGGCCGACGTCGACTCCTACTACTCGATGCGCGGCGCCTTCTCCGATGCCAGCACGACGATTTGCATGGACATCGACTGGGTGGTCGGCGACTGCATGAGCATCGACCCGACCAACGACAAGGACCCGGTACGGGCGAACTGTGACGATGCCTCGGTGCCCAACCGCCAGCGGGTCACCGAGATCCTGGATGATGTCGCCAACGTCGATCAGTGCGCGACGGGCGTCGGCTATCCCTACGACGAGCGCAACTTCACGGTGTGCGTGGAGGACGTCGCCTGAGCGACGCGGCAGGCCCCTGCGGATTTCGGTGCCGTACCTGCTGCAATGTAGGATGGATGAGTTCGACTGCCGGTTTCGGCTCGAACGTTTGGGTGCGGTGATCGCAGTTCCGCGAGCGCCGTTCCCGTGTCTCACGACGGGACCCGCCTGATCGCGCGGTCTTCGGTAGTGGCTGCCGGGTAGGACACCCGACAGCTTCGATCGATGGCCGTGGCCAAATCGAGGCCGGTGGTTCACACGCTGTGACGACGCGAAAACAGCAGAACAGTGAAAACTGTGAATCCAGAGAGGCCATACGGACACCTATGTCTGTAGTTGAACTTGAAGACGGCGTATACGAATCCACAGCCGTCATCGACAACGGGAGCTACGGCACCCGCACCATCCGCTTCGAGACCGGTCGGCTGGCCAAGCAGGCCGCCGGCGCCGTCGTCGCCTATCTCGACGACGACACCATGCTCTTGTCGGCCACCACGGCCAGCAAGACCCCGAAGGACCACTTCGACTTCTTCCCGTTGACGATCGACGTCGAGGAGCGGATGTACGCCGCCGGGCGTATCCCCGGCTCGTTCTTCCGCCGCGAGGGCCGCCCGTCCACGGACGCGATCCTGACCTGCCGCCTGATCGACCGGCCGCTGCGGCCGACGTTCGTGTCGGGTCTGCGCAACGAGGTCCAGGTCGTCGTCACCGTGCTGAGCCTTGACCCCAAGGACCTCTACGACGTGCTGGCCATCAACGGCGCATCGGCGTCGACCCAGATCTCGGGTCTGCCGTTCTCCGGTCCGGTCGGCGGTGTGCGTGTCGCGCTGATCGACGGCCAGTGGGTCGCGTTCCCGACCGTCGAGCAGCTCGAGAACGCCGTGTTCGACATGGTGGTCGCGGGCCGCAAGACCGCCGATGACGTCGCGATCATGATGGTCGAGGCGGAGGCGACCGAGAACGTCGTCGAGCTGATCGCCGGTGGCGCGGGCGCCCCGACCGAGACCATCGTCGCCGAGGGCCTCGAGGCCGCGAAGCCGTTCATCGCCACGCTGTGCGCCGCCCAGCAGGAGCTGGCCGACGCGGCCGCCAAGCCGACCGCCGACTACCCGGTGTTCCCGGAGTACCAGGACGACGTGTTCTACGCGGTGTCCTCGGTGGCCACCGAGGAGCTGTCCAAGGCGCTGACCATCGCCGGCAAGGAAGAGCGCAACGATCGCACCGACGAGATCAAGGTCGAGGTGCTGGAGCGGCTGGCCGAGCAGTTCGAAGGCCGGGAGAAGGAAATCGGCGCCGCGTTCCGGTCGCTGACCAAAAAGCTTGTGCGCCAGCGGATCCTGACCGACCACTTCCGCATCGACGGCCGCGGCATCACCGATATCCGCGCGCTGAGCGCCGAGGTGGCCGTGGTACCGCGGGCACACGGAAGTGCGCTGTTCGAGCGAGGCGAGACCCAGATCATGGGTATCACCACGCTGGACATGGTCAAGATGGCCCAGCAGATCGACTCGCTGGGACCCGAGACCACCAAGCGGTACATGCACCACTACAACTTCCCGCCGTATTCGACCGGTGAGACCGGCCGCGTCGGTTCGCCCAAGCGCCGCGAGATCGGCCACGGCGCCCTCGCCGAGCGGGCCCTGGTGCCGGTGCTGCCGAGCGTCGAGGAGTTCCCGTACGCGATCCGCCAGGTGTCGGAGGCGTTGGGCTCCAACGGTTCGACGTCGATGGGCTCGGTGTGTGCGTCGACGCTGTCGCTGCTGAACGCCGGTGTGCCGCTGAAGTCTCCGGTCGCGGGCATCGCGATGGGTCTGGTGTCCGACGACGTCGAAACCGAAGGTGGCGGCACCGAACGGCGCTTCGTCACGCTGACCGACATCCTCGGTGCCGAAGATGCCTTCGGCGACATGGACTTCAAGTGCGCGGGCACCAAAGACTTCGTCACCGCGCTGCAGCTCGACACCAAGCTCGACGGCATCCCGTCGCAGGTGCTGGCGGCGGCGCTGGCGCAGGCCAAGGATGCGCGACTGACCATCCTCGAGGTGATGGCCGAGGCCATCGACAAGCCCGACGAGATGAGCCCGTACGCGCCGCGCATCACCACGATCAAGGTGCCGGTCGACAAGATCGGTGAGGTCATCGGGCCCAAGGGCAAGATGATCAACTCGATCACCGAGGAGACCGGCGCCCAGATCTCCATCGAGGACGACGGCACCGTGTTCGTCGGCGCCTCCAACGGTGAGGCGGCACAGGCCGCGATCGACAAGATCAACGCGATCGCCAACCCGCAGCTGCCCAAGGTCGGCGAGCGGTTCCTCGGCACCATCGTCAAGACAACCGATTTCGGCGCCTTCGTGTCGTTGCTGCCCGGCCGGGACGGCTTGGTGCACATCTCCAAGCTGGGCCGCGGCAAGCGGATCGCCAAGGTGGAGGATGTCGTCAAGGTCGGCGACAAGCTGCGCGTGGAGATCGCAGACATCGACAACCGCGGGAAGATCTCGCTGGTTCTCGTCGCCGACGACGACGCAGCGGACGCCCCATCGGAGACTGCACCGGCAGATGCCGCAGCGGCGACCAGTTAGGGCGTTACGCCGCGGCGCGAACAGCGCGGCGTCATCTACACGGGATCTTTCCCAGGTGCGTCGCACCGTGCTGCCCGGTGGCCTGCGCGTGGTCACCGAGCACATCCCGTCGGTGCACTCGGCGTCGGTCGGGGTGTGGGTCGACGTCGGCTCGCGTGACGAGGGACCCAGCGTTGCCGGTGCGGCCCACTTCCTGGAACACCTGCTGTTCAAGTCCACCCCGACGCGCACCGCGGTCGACATCGCGCAAGCCGTCGATGCGGTCGGTGGTGAGCTGAACGCGTTCACCACCCGCGAGCACACGTGCTACTACGCCCATGTGCTCGATACCGACCTCGAGTTGGCCGTCGACCTGGTGGCCGACGTGGTGTTGCGCGGGCGTTGTGCCCCAGAGGATGTCGAGATCGAACGCGACGTCGTGCTCGAGGAGATCGCCATGCGCGACGACGATCCCGAGGACACCCTCGGCGACGTCTTCCTGGCGGCGATGTTCGGTTCGCATCCGGTCGGGCGGCCCGTGATCGGCAGCGCGAAATCGATCGCGGCGATGACGCGGACGCAACTGCACTCGTTCCACATGCGTCGCTACACGCCGGAGCGGATGGTGGTCGCGGTCGCGGGCAACGTCGACCATCACGAAGTCGTGTCGTTGGTGCGAGAGCACTTCGGCCCGCGGCTGGTTCGCGGCCGCAAGCCGGTGCCGCCGCGCAAGGGCACGGGCCGCGTCACGGGGCGTCCGTCGTTGCAACTGGTCAGCAGGGACGCCGAGCAGACCCATCTTTCGTTGGGGGTTAGGACGCCGGGCAGGCACTGGGAGCATCGATGGGCGCTCTCGGTGCTCAACACCGCGCTGGGCGGTGGCCTGAGTTCCCGTCTGTTCCAACAGATTCGGGAGACTCGCGGACTGGCGTACTCGGTCTACTCGACGATGGACACCTTCGCCGACGGCGGGGCGCTGTCGATCTACGCGGCGTGTCTGCCGGAGCGCTTCCCTGAAGTCGTGCGGGTGACCGCCGACGTGCTCGAGGACGTGGCCCGCGACGGCATCACCGAGACGGAGTACCGCATCGCGAAGGGCTCACTGCGCGGGGGACTGGTGCTTGGTCTCGAGGACTCCGGATCCCGGATGAACCGGATCGGCCGCAGCGAGCTGAACTACGGTACGCATCGCAGCATCGAGGACACCCTCGCCAAGATCGAAGCGGTGACGCTCGATGAGGTCAACGCCGTCGCGCGCAAACTGTTGTCCCGTCAATACGGTGGCGCTGTGCTCGGCCCGCAAACTTCGAAAAGGATGTTGCCGCAGCCGCTTCGGGCCATGACACGCTGATCGCCTAGGGTGGGAGTCGATGACTCCTCTATCCCGACGACACGTTCTGCTCGGCGGGTTGACACTCGCGGCAGTCGCTGCCTCGTCGCACACGATCGCACTGGCTGATCCGTCCTCCTCGGTGGACGCTTCCATCGAAGACCTGGAGCAGCGGAACAACGCCGCCATCGGCGTCTTCGCCGCCAACCTGGCGTCGGGCAAGACCGTGGCACATCGTGCGCAGGATCCGTTCGCGATGTGTTCGACGTTCAAGGCCTACGCGTCGGCGCGGGTGCTGCAGATGGCCCAGCACGGCGAGCTGTCGCTCGACGACACGATGTTCGTCGACCCGGCGGGGATCCTGCCGAATTCGCCTGTCACGCAACCGCGGGCCGGCGGCGACATGACGCTGGCCGAACTGTGCCAGGCGGCGTTGCAGCAGAGCGATAACGCCGCCGCCAACCTCGTGTTGACCAGGATCGGCGGGCCGCAGGCGATCACCGCGTTCGCGCGCAGCATCGGAGACGAAAGTACGCGGCTGGACCGCTGGGAGATCGAGCTGAACACGGCGATCCCCGGCGATCTGCGCGACACCAGCACGCCGGAGGCACTCGGTGGCGGCTTCCGTGCACTACTGACCGGGGACGTCCTCGCATCACCCCAGCGTCGACTGCTCGAGGACTGGATGCGCGCCAATCAGACGTCCAGCATGCGGGCCGGGCTTCCGCCGGGCTGGACCACCGCCGACAAGACCGGCAGCGGCGACTACGGCAGCACGAACGACGTCGGCATCGCGTATGGCCCTGACGGGGAGCGGGTTCTGCTCGCGTTCATGACGCGGTCCAAGGCCGACGATCCCAAGGCGGAGAACATGCGCCCGCTCATCGGGGAGCTGGCTGCGTTGGTGCTGCCCACACTTCTCGTCTAGCGGCGTCCATGCGTCCGACCGAGCCGTGTCCCTGTGGGTCGGATGAACCGTTCGGTCGCTGTTGTCTGCCACTGCATCTCGGCGAAAGTCTGGCCGAGACGGCCGAACAGCTGATGCGCTCGCGCTACAGCGCGTACGCGGTCGGCGACCTCGACTACATCTGGCAGACGTGGCATCCCCGGACGCGGCCCGAGACGTTGACACCCGACACCGGGTTGAGATGGACCGGACTGGAGATCGTCGACACCGTCGACGGGCAGCCCGGCGATGCGACGGGAGAAGTCGAGTTTCGCGCGCACTACCTCAAAGACAGACGAAGCGGGACGCTGCATGAGCGGTCCCGCTTCGCCTTTCGAGCCCGCCGGTGGTTATACGTAGACGGGGAGTTGTACCGGTGATCAGGCCAACAGTGTGGCCGGATCCGTGAAGGGCAGATCCAAGTCGGCCGCCACCTGCTGGGAGAGCAGCGAACCCTGGTGCGTCGACAGGCCCTTGGCCAGCGCCGGATCGGCCTCGCAGGCGGCCTGCCAGCCCTTGTCCGCGAGCTTCAGCACGTACGGCATCGTCGCGTTGGTCAGCGCATAGGTCGACGTGCGCGGCACCGCACCCGGCATGTTCGCGACGCAGTAGAACACCGTGTCGTGCACCGCGAAGGTCGGGTCGTCGTGGGTGGTGGGCCGCGAATCCTCGAAGCAACCGCCCTGGTCGATCGCGATGTCGACGAGCACCGCACCGGGCTTCATATGCGCGACAGTCGAATTCGTGACCAGCTTCGGCGCCTTCGCGCCCGGCACCAGCACGGCGCCGATCACCAGGTCCGCCTCCTTGACGGCGTCCTCGAGGTCGAGCATCGACGAGTAGCGGGTCTCGATGGCCCCGCTGTTTTCGTTGTCGATCTTGCGCAACGTGTTGATGTTGACGTCGAAGACGGACACGTGGGCGCCCATGCCCTTGGCGATGCGGGCGGCGTTGTAGCCGGCCACGCCGCCGCCGATGACGACGACCTCGGCCGGGGCGACGCCGGGTACGCCACCCATGAGCACGCCGCGACCGCCGTGGCTGCGCATCAGGTGATACGCGCCGACCTGGGCGGCCAGCCGGCCCGCGACCTCGCTCATGGGGGCGAGCAGCGGCAGGGATCCGTCGGCGAGCTGCACGGTCTCATAGGCGATCGACGTGGTGCCCGACGCGAGCAGTGCATCGGTGCACGGCTTCGATGCCGCGAGGTGCAGGTAAGTGAAGAGGGTCTGGCCCTCGCGCAGGCGCGAGTATTCGGCCTCGATCGGCTCCTTGACCTTCAGCAGCAGATCGGCCTCTTCCCAGACCTCGTCGACGCTGTTGATCATCTGCGCGCCCGCGCGCTTGAAATCGTTGTCGGAGATCGCAGACCCCTCGCCTGCGCCCACCTGGATGAGTACCTCATGGCCGCGGTGGACCAACTCGGCAACACCGGCGGGCGTGATGGCGACGCGGTACTCGTTGTTCTTGATCTCGGTCGGGATGCCGACGCGCATGATCGCTCCTAAAGTCGAAGTGCTGTGTAAAGTGTGAAGAATCTTCGACGTATTAGCAATAACTCTGTAGATACTTCGCTAATATCGATTTATGACCGAACGACTGACAAAACCAACGGCGCGTCCCACGCGTCCGCCGAAGGATGTTCAGGCCATCGAACTCGACGACGTGGATCGGCGGATTCTGCTGACCCTGCACGGCGACGCCCGGATCTCCAACAGCGCGCTGGCCGACGTTGCCGGCATCGCCCCGTCGACGTGTCACGCCAGGCTGCGGCGGCTTCAGGACCTGGGCGTCATCCGAGGCTTCTACACCGACATCGATCCCGCGGCCATCGGTCTGAACCTGCAGGCGATGATCTCGGTGAGTCTGCAATCCAATGCGCGCGGCAAGATCCGCAGCTTCATCCAGCACATTCGGACCAAGCCGCAGGTGATGGATGTGTACTTCCTGGCCGGCGCGGAGGACTTCATCCTGCACGTGGCCGCCCGCGACACCGAGGATCTGCGGTCGTTCGTCGTGGAGAACCTCAACGCCGACGCCGATGTGGCGGGCACGCAGACGTCGCTGATCTTCGAGCATCTGCGGGGTGCGTCCCCGCTGTAGTCCCGACAGAAGTCAACGTGAGGGCAGCCGAGATTCACAGGAAATTCGCAGCAACGTGCCCTTCGCAGCCTGTTGCACGTCATCACTGGTAAGAGCGACATTGCAGCCGCCGCAGAGGGGTGGACCAGAACAATTCGCCGGACGATCGTGGATCTATGAAGTTCGGAGTCGACGTGCCCACCTGCCTGGCCGGGATGGCGTACCCGGTGCCGTTCGCGACGGCAGACGAGGTGATCAAGATCGCGGTCGAGGCCGAAGAGCTCGGCTACGACGAAGTGTCCGGAAATGACCATCTGAGTACGCAGCGGTTTGTCCGCGACGCATGGCCGGACCCGCCGGACTATTTCGAGCCGCTGATGATGCTGGCCACCATCGCGGCCAAGACGTCGGTCGTGCGGCTGGGCACCGGGATCCTCGTGCTGCCGATGCGTGATCCGGTACTGCTGGCCAAGCAGGTCGCCACCCTCGACCACGTCAGCGGTGGGCGGGTCACGCTGGCCGTCGCGGCAGGGGGATACCGTGACGAGTTCGAAAGCGTGACACCCGATCTCGCCCACGCCTCGCGCGTCGACCTCATGACCGAGGGCATCGAGGCGCTGCGCACGCTGTTCGAACAACCGCACTCGACATACGAAGGCAAGTACCGACGGTTCGTCGACGTCGAGTCGTATCCCAAACCCTTGCAGTCGCCGCTGCCGATCTTCTCGGGCGGGAACGCCGAGGGAGCGCTCCGGCGCGCGGGGGAACGGTGTGAGGGTTGGCTGCCCGCGAAGATCGGGCCCGCCGAGATCGCCGCCGGGCGCGAAAAGGTGGCCGCGTATGCACGCGCGGCGGGGCGCGATCCCGTCGGCGTCACCATCGGATTGCAGACCGTGGTGTGCATCGCGGATACGGCCCAAGACGCGCGGGAGCGTGTTGAGCGGTCGACCTTCAACCTGTTCCGCAAGTCGCTGAAGGAAACGATGATGAAGGGCGTCGGCCTCGACAAATACCTGGCCGACAATCTGATCGGCACGCCCGACGACGTCTGCGCGAAGGTCGCGGCCTTCCGAGACGCGGGCCTCGACGGCTTCTTCGCGACGCTGTTCGTCGCTAATACAGTCGATGAGATGCTCGAACAGATGCGGCTCTTCGCCCGTCATGTGATGCCGGCCTTTCAGACCGCGGCATCCCCGCTGTAGTGCGCGTTGACTCTGCGCTCACGGCGCGATTTTCGCCAGATTCCCGCCGTGGGCGCAGAGTCAACGTGGGGTAGCGGATCGAGACTCGACGGGCGGTCCAGCCCCACCAACTAGGGTTGCCCCATGCGAGTCGGAGTGCTGGGGGCAAAGGGCAAGGTCGGCGCGACCATGGTGGCGGCCGTCGAGAACGCCGAGGACCTGGCGTTCACCGCGGGCGTCGACGCCGGCGATCCGCTCAGCCAGCTCGTCGACTCCCGCACCGAGGTCGTCATCGACTTCACCCACCCCGACGTCGTGATGGACAACCTCAAGTTCCTGATCGACAACGGGATCCACGCCGTCGTCGGCACCACCGGATTCACCGACGAGCGGCTGGCGCAGGTCCGGGAGTGGGTGGCGGCCAGGCCGGACGTCGCGGTGCTCATCGCGCCGAACTTCGCGATCGGCGCCGTCCTGTCGATGCACTTCGCGCAGCAGGCCGCCCGCTTCTTCGAATCGGTCGAGGTCATCGAACTGCACCATCCGCACAAGGCCGACGCGCCGTCGGGCACGGCCGCCCGGACCGCGCGTCTGATCGCCGAAGCGCGAAAAGGACTTCCGCCCAACCCGGACGCGACCAGCACCGGCTTGGAGGGTGCCCGCGGCGCCGACGTCGACGGGATTCCCGTGCACTCGGTGCGGTTGGCCGGACTCGTCGCGCACCAGGAAGTGCTCTTCGGCACGCAGGGGGAGACGTTGACCATCCGGCACGACAGCCTCGACCGCACCTCCTTCGTCCCCGGCGTCCTGCTCGCGGTACGCAAGGTGGCCGAGCATCCCGGCCTTACCGTGGGTATCGAGCCGCTGCTCGACCTCTGATGAGCGAGCGATCGCAGGTCCTGCGCATCCAGCTGCTGATCGGCTTCATGTGCGTGGCGCTGGTCGTGTACTTCATTCTGCTCGGCCGAATTGCGGTGGCATTCATCACTTCTGGCGAACCCGCCGCGATCGGGCTGGGCGTGGCCTTGATGATCATGCCGCTTATCGGCCTGTGGGTGATGGTCAGCACGCTGCGGGCCGGTCTCGCCCACGAACGACTGGGCAGGATCGTCAAGGACGAGGGCATGGAACTCGACGTGAGCTCGCTACCTCGGATGCCGTCCGGGCGGATTCAGCGCGACGCCGCCGATGCGCTGTTTGCGACGGTGCTCGCCGAACTGGAGGAGGATCCGGACAACTGGCGACGCTGGTATCGGCTGGCCCGTGCCTATGACTACGCGGGTGATCGCAGCCGCGCGCGGGAGGCCATGAAGAAGGCCGTCGAGATGGAGGAGCGGACATGAGCAAGACGCTTCTGATCGTGCATCACACGCCGTCCCCGCACACGCAGGAGATGTTCGAGGCCGTCGTCAAAGGCGCCAGCGATCCGGAAATCGAAGGTGTCGAGGTCGTGCGCCGGCCGGCGCTGACCGTCTCGCCCGTCGACATGCTGGAGGCCGACGGCTACGTGCTCGGAAGCCCGGCCAACCTCGGTTACATGAGCGGCGCGCTCAAGCATGCCTTCGACGTCTGCTACTACCCGTGCCTCGACGCCACGCGGGGGCGGCCGTTCGGCCTGTACCTCCACGGCAACGAGGGCACCGAGGGAGCGGAGAAGGGCGTCACCGCCATCACGACGGGCCTTGGCTGGACGAAGGCCGCCGAATACGTTGTGGTGTCGGGCAAGCCGAGCAAGAGCGATCTCGAGGCGTGTTGGGAACTCGGCGCGACAGTCGCGGCACAGCTGATG
Source organism: Mycolicibacterium moriokaense (assembly GCF_010726085.1). Classification (NCBI taxonomy): domain Bacteria; kingdom Bacillati; phylum Actinomycetota; class Actinomycetes; order Mycobacteriales; family Mycobacteriaceae; genus Mycobacterium; species Mycolicibacterium moriokaense. The sequence goes on along the minus strand of NZ_AP022560.1, from coordinate 4,117,747 downwards.
GAGTAGCCGAAGAGACTCCGGCGTGCACAGTCGCGAACTACCATTGCGGGTCGATACGAGGACGGAAGCGATGGTGGCGGCGACGAATCTTGCCCTGCTGCACGGGGGCGGTCAGGGCAGCTGGGTATGGGACGACGTGATGGGCCTGCTGTCGGCGTCCGAAGACATCGAGTGCATCACCCTGGACGTGCCCGGCTGCGGTACTAAGCGTGGGCGCGACACGTCGGCAATCGAATTCGACGACATCGCCCGTGAGTTCATCAGCGATATCGAGGCGGCGGGCATGCGCGACGTCGTGCTCGTGGGGCATTCGCAGGCGGGCATGCCGATTCCGCGCATGGCCGAATTCGCGCCTACTCTGTTCCGCAGGCTCGTCTACGTCTCGTGCTCATCACCGCCGCCGGGCACCAACCTGCTGGAGTTGATCGGCGACGGCGTGCACGGTGAGCACGAGGACAAGGTCGGCTACCCGCTCGATCCGGCGACGACGACCTTCGAAGAGCGTTTCGCGGTGATGTTCTGCAATGACATGTCGGCGCCTCAGGGGGAGGCATTCCTCGCGAAGTTGGGGGCCGACATGTGGCCGATGAGCTCGTACACGTATCGCGACTGGCGTTACGACCATCTGAAATCCGTTGCGTCGACGTATGTCATGTGCGAGCGGGACATGAGCCTGCCGCTAACGTGGCAGCAGCGTTTCGCCGAGATGCTGTGGGTCGACAGGGTGGTCCGGATCGACGCCGGCCATCAGGTGATGAACACCCAGCCGCAGACGCTCACCGATGCGTTGATCGCCGAGGCGCAGGGCTGACGGGACGGAGGAGAGACATGCCGGGTATCGCCGAACTCGCTTTGGGTGCAGCGCCGATCGCCGGTGGAGCCTTGTTGGGCGCCGCCGCGGGCAGCTTCAAGGGCCCCGACGTCCGCGGGATGATCGCCAAGGACATGGACCTGCTCGAACGGATCCCCGACGATCAGCCCGAACTCAAGGCCCGCCTCAAGGCGAGCATCAACGAGCGCATCAACGATCTGGTCGAGGGCACGGAAAAGTCGCGCGCGCTGCGCCAGGCCGCGGCTTCCTACAGCGGAAACTGGCGCGACATCGTGGTGTTCATCTGCGCGGTGCTGTTCACGATCGTCTGGTGGAACGTCAACCACAGCCGGTCGAACTGGCTGGTGATGTTCATCGTGCTGATCATCCTGTCCGTGGTCGCCGCGATCTACGCGGGCCGCGGGATAGCCCGCGCGGTCGCCACATTCCTCCACAGCAACGACGAGGACAGTCAGTAGTGATAGGTATCTGACGGCGCCGGGATGTGCGCGGGCTCGTCGACGTCGTCGAACTCCGACACCTCGATGCCGTAGGCGCGCGCCAGGTCGAGGATCTTGTTCGCCCTCGCGATGCGCGGCAGATCGGAACCGTTGCGGATCTCCCCGCCGTCGCGTTCGTACTCCATGAAAAACTCTTTGGCCCAACTGATTTCCTCGGGTGAAGGGGAGAGTCCCTCGTTCACCGTCGGGCACTGGTCGGGCGTCAGACAGATCTTCCCGGTCATCCCGAACTCCGCGGACACCGCGGTCGCCTCGCTGAGCTTCAGCGCGCTGGAGCCAACGGTCGGGCCGTCGATGGCGCTGGGCAGATGCGCAGCCTTGGCGGCGATCGTGAACCGTGAGCGCGCGTAGGCCAACGTCGTGGGGTTGTCCCCGAACCCGGTGTCGCGCCGGAAGTCACCGATGCCGAACGCCAGCCTGAACGTCCCCTTCGTGGCCGCGATCTCGGTGATGCGCTCCAGGCCGCGGGCCGTCTCCACCAACGCCACGATGGGCACGTTCGGCAGTCGCTTGGCGGTCTCGGTCACGTGGTCGACGGACTCCACCATCGCCAGCATCACCCCGCCCAGCGACGCCTTGCTCAGGGCCTCGAGGTCGTCGGCCCACCACGGCGTGCCGAACCCGTTGACGCGGACCCAGTCCCGGTTACCCTCGCCCAGCCATCGGATCACGTTCTCCCGTGCGCTCACCTTGTCCTTCGGCGCGACCGCGTCCTCGATGTCGAGGACGACGATGTCGGCCCGAGACGCGGCCGCCGGGGCGAAGCGGTCGTAGTGCGCGCCGTTGACCAACAGCCAACTGCGGGCGAGTACCGGGTCCATGCGCTTGCCGTGTTCGGCGTCCGGCTGCTCTGCCGCCTGGTCTTTCATCCGTCAATGGTGGCGCACCGGCCCTCGGGGGCGCTACGGGGGGTCAGCCCAGGTGGGTGCCGAAGAACGACGCCATGGCCTCCCAGTGCCGTTGCGCCGCCGCCGGGTCATAGGGGGCGTTGTCCGGCACGGCGAAGCCGTGTCCCGCCCCGTACCACTCGATCGTGTGCTCGACACCGGCCGCGGTCAGCGCCTTGGCCAGGGTATCGGCTGCCTCGGTGGTGAAGGACGCATCGTTTTCGGCACCGCCCACGTAGACGGCGGCCTTGATCCGGTCAGCGAGCAGGTGCGGGCTGCCGGGGTCCTCGGCCGCCAGGCCGCCGCCGTGAAACGACATCGCCGCCGCGACCCGCTCGGGCACCCGGCCCGCGACCACCAGGGAGGTCCGCCCGCCCATGCAGTAGCCGGTGGTGCCGAACGTCTCGCCCTTGACCTCGGGCCGCGCCGCCAGATAGTCGAAGAACGCGACCGCGTCGGTCGCCATGATGTCCGGCGTCACCTTGGCGATCATCGAGAAGAGGCGCTTACGCTCGGCCTCGTCGTTGAACACGTTCGCCATCTCGAACGGCTTCCAGTCGCCGTCGCGGTAGTAGACGTCGGGCACCAGCACGGCGTACCCGTAGCCGGCCAACTGGTCGCCCATATCGCGAAATGTCTGGCGTGCGCCGCCGGCGTCGGGGTACATGACCACTCCCGGCCACGGGCCGTCCCCGTCGGGAGTGTGGAAGGTGACGGGGCAGGTCCCGTCCGCGGTGGTGATGGAGTCGGAAATCGTCGGCATGCCATTCGTTCTACTCCTTCCCTCTGGACGTAAGCTGGCCGCGTGCCGGTCACAGGGTCTACAAGCACGCCGTACGAGGACCTACTTCGCCTGGTGCTCGAGCGTGGAACGCCGAAATCGGATCGCACAGGCACCGGCACGCGGAGCCTGTTCGGCCACCAGATGCGCTACGACCTGACGGCGGGATTCCCGCTTATCACCACCAAGAAGGTGCACACCAAGTCCATCGTCTACGAGCTGCTGTGGTTCTTGCGAGGCGACTCCAACGTGCGCTGGCTGCAGGAGCGCGGTGTCACCATCTGGGACGAGTGGGCTTCCGAGACAGGCGATCTCGGCCCGGTATACGGCGTGCAGTGGCGGTCGTGGCCGACGCCGTCCGGTGAGCACATCGACCAGATCAGCGCGGCTTTGGAGTTGCTCAAGACCGACCCGGATTCGCGCCGCATCATCGTGTCGGCGTGGAACGTCGGCGAGATACCGCAGATGGCGTTGCCCCCGTGCCACGCGTTCTTCCAGTTCTATGTGGCCGACGGCCGGCTGAGCTGCCAGCTGTACCAGCGCAGCGCCGACCTGTTCCTCGGCGTGCCGTTCAACATCGCCAGCTACGCGCTGTTGACGCACATGATGGCGGCCCAGGCCGGGCTCGAGGTGGGCGAGTTCATCTGGACGGGCGGCGACTGCCACATCTACGACAACCACGTGGAGCAGGTCACCGAGCAGCTGAGCCGCGACCCGCGGCCATATCCGGAACTCGTTCTTGCGCCGCGTAATTCGATCTTCGACTACACCTACGACGACATCGTCATCAAGAACTACGATCCGCATCCGGCGATCAAGGCCCCCGTCGCCGTATGAGAGTTCTATGACGACTGTCGGGCTGATCTGGGCGCAGTCGACCTCCGGGGTGATCGGCCGCGCCGGTGGCATCCCGTGGCGGCTGCCGGAGGACCAGGCCCGGTTCAAGGAACTCACCATGGGGCGCACCGTCGTGATGGGACGGCTGACCTGGGAGTCGCTGCCGGCGAAGGTGCGGCCGCTGCCGGGGCGGAAAAATGTCGTACTGACGAGGCAAGCTGACTACATGGCTGACGGTGCGCGTGTGGTTCCGCTTCTTCAGGACGCCCTGACCGACGACATCACCTGGGTGATCGGTGGTGAGCAGATATACAAGCTGGCGTTGCCGCTGGCGACGCGGTGTGAAGTCACCGAGGTCGACATCGACCTGCCCCGCGACGACGGGGACGCGGTGGCGCCCACGCTGGATGAAACCTGGGTAGGCACCCAAGGGGAGTGGCTGACCAGCTCCTCGGGTCTGCGCTACCGGTTCTTCAGCTACGTCCGGCCGTGAGCTCGCTGACCGCGGCGCAGGCCCGCCGGATCGCCGTCGCGGCTCAGGGCTTCGCCGAGCCGCGCCCCGCCGGGTCCGTCACCCGTGCACACCTGCGCCGGCTGGTGTCGCGGATCCAAGTGCTGCAACTAGATTCGGTGTCGGTGGCCGTGCGGGCCCACTATGCGCCGGTGTTCAGCCGGCTCGGCCCATACGACCGCGATGTGCTGGATCGTGCGGCGTGGAGTCATAGCGCCCGCTCACCGCGGCTGCTCGTCGAGTACTGGGCGCACGAGGCCGCCCTGATGGCCGTCGACGACTGGCCCCTGCTGCGCTGGCGCATGCGGGAGTACACCCACGGCCGCTGGGGAACCGAGATCGTCAAGAAGAACCCGCGACTGGCCGAGGACATCGTCGCCGCGGTGGCCGAGCTGGGGCCGTCGACCGCCGGGCAGATCGAGGCCCACCTTGGCGCTGAACAGCGGGGCAGGAAAGGGCCGTGGTGGGACCGCAGCGAGACCAAGTGGGTGACGGAGGCATTGTGGTCGTCGGGTGTGTTGACCACAGCCACCCGGGTCGGATTCGCCCGCCACTACGACCTGACCGAGCGGGTGCTGCCGCCGGAGGTGGTCGCCCGGGAGGTCGACGACGAGGAGGCGGTGCGTCAGCTGACGCTGCGTGCCGCCGGCGCACTGGGCGTCGGGACCGAGGCCGATATCCGCGACTATTTCCGGCTCGGCCCGAAGCAGAGCAAGCCGGCGATCGCGAAGCTGGTGGCGGACGGCGAGTTGGAGACCGTCGACGTCGACGGGTGGACGGCGCCGGCGTATATGCCTGCGGGCCAGAAGATTCCCCGGCGCGACCGCGGAACGGCGCTGCTGTGTCCATTCGACCCGCTGATCTTCTTCCGGCCGCGCGTGGAGCGGCTCTGGAACTTCCACTACCGCATTGAGATCTACACCCCCGCGCCCAAGCGCCAGTTCGGTTACTACGTCTGGCCGTTCCTGCTCGACGGCAGACTCGTCGGACGCGTCGACCTGAAGGCCGATCGCGCGCAGGGCGCGCTGAATGTCGTCGGCGCCTTCGCCGAGGAAGGGGAGCAACCGGCGCGGGTCGCGGCGGCGCTGGCGCCGGAGCTGCAGACGATGGCGACGTGGCTGGGGCTTGGCGACGTGAAGGTGGGAAGGCGGGGCGACCTCTCGGCGCCGCTGGCACGGCTCAGTTGAACGGAATGTCGTTGTTGCCCTTGGAGTTCTGGTAGGTCTCCGACAACCCCGCGTAGACGTCGCGGATCCGCCGATCCTGTTCGCGCAAATGCGTGCGCAGCGGTTCGGCCTCGGATTCGACGAGGTGGCTAATCGAATCGCAGGTCCAGAACGCATTGGTGCGTCGGTAATTGCCGTCGCGGACGCCGAACACCTCCTCGAGGATGCGCAGGTCATGCGGAATGCCGAAGGCGTCGCGCGAATCCTCGTAGGTGAAGAAGTAGTAGAAGTTGTCGAATCCCGCCCAGGTGATGGCCGACAGACACAGCGGGCAGGGCTCATGGGTGGACAGGAACACCAGATCGCTAGTCGCGGGCCGGTCGGGCAACTCGTAGAACTGATTGAGGGTGCTGATCTCGCCGTGCAGCAGCGGGTTATCGGTCTCGCTGTTCGTCCCGGCGAGCACCAGCGACATGTCGGACTTGCGCAGCAGCGCCGCCCCGAACACCTTGTTGCCAGCCGCGACACCTCGTTCGGTCATCGGCAGGACGTCGAATTCCATGACGTCGAGCAGACGCGATGCCACGGTCGGGGCCGCCATGGCGTCACACTAGCGTCAATAGCTACGCGAGGGCGGTCAGACGCAGTCGGCGCAGATCATCCGATCGCCGGACTGAAGCGCGAGCCGGTTGCGGTGTTGCACCAGGAAGCAACTGGAGCAGGTGAATTCATAGGCCTGCTTCGGTATCACGCGAACGGTGAGCTCCTCACCGGTCAGGTCGATATCGGGCAGGTCGATCGCGTCGACGGCGTCGCCATCGTCCACATCAAGCACCGCCACGTCGACCTTGCTGCGGCTGCGTGACGCCAGATCCTCCAGAGACTCGTCGCCGATGTCGTCAGCATTCCGGGCACGGGGTGCGTCGTAATCAGTGGCCATTGGCCCCCTCCCTCCAAGATCGGTGCTGGGTTAAACGCCGACCGAGGACCGCATAATTCCCCTCCCATGCGACGTCCAAACGCGTGCGACAGTAACGACGTCACGGATGCGCCCACGTTAGGGTGAGCCGTGGCCGAGATCGCGCCGCTGCGCGTACAGCTGATCGCCAAGACCGAGTTCACACCGCCGCCGGATGTGCCGTGGAGCACCGACGCCGACGGCGGCCCCGCGCTGGTGGAGTTCGCCGGGCGGGCGTGCTATCAGAGCTGGTCAAAGCCAAATCCCCGAACGGCGACCAACGCCTCCTACCTCCGCCACATCATCGACGTCGGCCACTTCTCGGTGCTCGAACACGCGTCGGTGTCCTTCTACATCACCGGAATCTCGCGGTCCTGCACCCACGAGTTGATCAGGCACCGCCACTTCTCCTACTCGCAGCTGTCCCAGCGCTTCGTCCCCGAGCACGACTCCGAAGTCGTCCTGCCGCCGGGTATGGAGGACGACCCCGAGCTTGTGGAGATCTTCACCGCCGCCACCGACGCCAGCCGCGCGGCATACACCGAGTTGCTGGGCAGGCTGGAAGCCAAATACGCCGACCAACCCAGCGCTGTCCTGCGCCGTAAGCAGGCCAGACAGGCCGCACGCGCGGTGCTGCCGAACGCCACCGAGACCCGCATCGTCGTCACCGGCAACTATCGGGCCTGGCGGCATTTCATCGCGATGCGCGCCAGTGAGCAGGCCGACATCGAGATCCGCCGACTGGCCATCGAGTGCTTGCGCCAACTGATCGACGTCGCACCGCAGGCGTTCTCCGACTTCGAGATTTACGCGCTCGCGGACGGCACGGAGGTGGCAACCAGCCCGCTGGCCACAGAAGCGTGAGGCCTAGCGAGTAATCTGCTGTGCGTGAGCACCGGCGGATTCGACGTGACAGCCCAGCTGGGCACCGTGCTGACCGCGATGGTCACGCCGTTCAAGCCCGACGGCTCCCTCGACATCGACACCGCCGCCCGGCTGGCCACCCGGCTGGTCGACGCGGGCTGCGACGGGCTGGTGCTCTCGGGCACCACGGGTGAGTCGCCGACGACGACGGACGGCGAGAAGCTGACACTCCTGCGCGCGGTATTGGAGGCGGTCGGCGACCGGGCCCGCGTCATCGCAGGCGCGGGCACCTACGACACCGCGCACAGCATCGAACTCGCGCGGGCATGCGCGGGTGAAGGCGCGCACGGGCTGCTGGTGGTGACGCCGTACTACTCGCGTCCGCCACAGTCCGGACTCATCGAGCACTTCACCGCCATCGCGGATGCGACGGCGCTGCCCGTGGTGCTGTACGACATACCGCCGAGGTCGGCCATTCCGATCGAGTGGGACACCATCCGCACGTTGTCGTCGCACCCGAACATCGTCGCGATCAAGGACGCCAAGGGCGACCTGCACGGCGGCGGGCAGATCATCGCCGAGACGGGGCTGGCGTACTACTCGGGGGACGATGCGCTGAACCTGCCGTGGCTGGCGGTCGGTGCCGTCGGTTTCATCAGCGTGTGGGGACACATGGCGGCGAGCCAGCTGCGGGACATGTTGTCGGCGTTCAACTCCGGCGACATCGCGACGGCGCGCAAGATCAACGTCGCCCTCGGCCCGCTGGCGGCGGCGCAGTCGCGGCTGGGCGGTGTCACGTTGGCCAAGGAGGGCCTGCGGCTGCAGGGCTTCGACGCCGGAAACCCGCGGTTGCCGCAGATGCCCGCGTCGCCCGAACAGATCGAGGCGCTGGCCGCGGATATGCGGGCAGCCACGGTGCTGCGCTAGTGAACGAAGAACTCGCGCCACCGGGGCCACTGGCCCCAGGGGGCCTGCGGGTGACGGCGCTGGGCGGTATCAGCGAAATCGGCCGCAACATGACGGTTTTCGAGCATCTGGGCCGGCTCCTGATCGTCGACTGCGGGGTGTTGTTCCCCACGCATGACGAGCCGGGGGTGGACCTGATCCTGCCGGATCTGCGCCTGATCCAGGATCGCCTCGACGATGTGGAGGCGCTCGTGCTGACCCACGCGCACGAGGACCACATCGGTGCGATCCCGTTCCTGCTCAAGCTGCGGGCGGACATCCCCGTCGTCGGGTCGAAGTTCACGCTGGCGCTGGTGGCGGAGAAGTGCCGCGAACACCGCATCAAGCCGGTGTTCCAGGAGGTGGACGCCGGGCAGAGTTCCACGCACGGCGTCTTCGAATGCGAATATTTCACCGTCAACCATTCGATTCCCGGCTGCCTGGCCATCGCGATTCACACCGGGGCCGGCACGGTGCTGCATACCGGTGACATCAAGCTCGACCAGTCGCCGCCCGACGGTAAGCCCACCGATCTGCCGGGCATGTCGCGGCTCGGGGATGCCGGTGTGGATCTGTTCCTGTGCGATTCGACGAACGCCGAGATCCCGGGCGTCGGTCCGTCGGAGAGTGAGATCGGCCCGAACATCCATCGGCTGCTGCGCGGGGCGCAGGGCCGGGTCATCGTGGCCTGCTTCGCATCGAATGTCGGCCGTGTGCAACAGATCATCGACGCCTCGGTCGCGTTGGGCCGCAAGGTGGCGTTCGTCGGCCGGTCGATGGTCCGCAACATGGGGATCGCGAAGGAACTCGGGTATCTGACGCTCGAGAACGACGACGACATCATCGACATCGGCGCCGCGGAGATGATGCCGCCCGAACGCGTCGTGTTGGTGACCACCGGCACCCAGGGCGAGACGATGGCCGCTCTGTCGCGGATGTCGCGCGGCGAGCACCGCAGCATCACGCTGACGCCTGGCGATCTCATCATCATGTCGTCGTCGCAGATACCCGGCAACGAGGAAGCGATCTTCGGCGTGCTGGATGCGTTGGCGAAGATCGGTGCGCGCGTCGTGACGAACGCCCATGTCCGCGTGCATGTCTCGGGGCACGCGTATGCCGGGGAGCTGCTCTTCCTCTACAACGGCGTGCGGCCACGCAACGTGATGCCGGTGCACGGCACCTGGCGGATGCTGCGCGCCAACGCCGGGTTGGCGGCGCGCACGGGTGTGCCGGAGGAGAACATCGTGCTGGCGGAGAACGGCGTCAGCGTCGACTTGGTCGCGGGCCGGGCGTCGATCGCGGGTGCGGTGTCGACGGGGAAGATGTTCGTCGACGGGCTCGTCAGCGGGGACGTCGGTGAAACGGTCGTCGGTGAACGGCTCACGCTGTCTTCGGGTTTCATCGGGATCACGGTCGTGGTGCGCAGCGGCACAGGCAAGATGGCGGCCCCGCCGCACCTGCACTCACGCGGTTTCTCGGAGGATCCGAAGTCGCTGGAACCCGCCACTCGTAAGGTCGCGGAAGCGCTGGAAGCCCTTGCCGCGGAACGGGTCACCGACGTCGCACGGATCGCTCAGGCCGCGCGGCGCGCGGTCGGGAAATGGGTCGGCGAGACGTATCGCCGCCAGCCGATGATCGTGCCGACGGTCATCGAGATCTAGTTTTGTTGGCCGGACGCCTGGGCGCCCGCTTGGCGCCGAAATAGAATTCCGGGTCGCTGAGACGTGAATTTCACGACCCTGGCGGCCATTTCGGCGCAAACTAGCAAGAGTCGGCGAGTGCGCCTCAGCGCTTGTTGACCGACCCCGCATCGACCGGCAGCGTGACGCCGGTGACGTAGCGGGCCTGATCGGAAACCAACCACGCCACCGCGTTGGCGATGTCTTCGGGCTGCAGCACCTGTACCGGCAGCGCGTTGCCCATATCCTGTGGGGTCTTCTCGGCGATACTGCCCAGCCACTGCCGGGTGGCCTCGTTGTTGATCATCGGGGTGTCGACGCCCGCGGGATGCACCGAGTTCACCCGAATGCTGTGCTGGGCAAGCAGATTCGCGTACAGCCGCACCAGGCCGACGATGCCGTGTTTGGCCGCGACGTATCCGATGGCGCCGGGGTCGTGGCTGCCGACGCCGACCAGGCCCGCCACCGAGCTGGTGAGCACGATCGCACCGCCCTCACCCTGCTCGATCAGCGTCGGGATCGCCACCTCGACAGTGTGATACGCACCCGTGAGGTTGACGTCGATGACGTCACGCCAGCCGTCCGCGTCCGACTGCATCGGCGCGATACCCGCGTTGGCGATCACGATATCCAACCGACCGAGCTCGTCCAGCCCGGCCTGGAGCGCCTTCTGCAGCGCCGCCTGATCGCGAACATCGGCCTGTTGCGCGACGATTCGGGCGCCGGTGTCCTCGACGAGCTTGACCGTGCGCGCGAGATCGTCAGGCGATGCAAGGGGATAGGGGACCGAGGCGATCTGGTCGCAGATGTCGACGGCGATGATGCTCGCGCCGTCGGCAGCCAATCTGACCGCCTCGGCTCGTCCCTGACCTCGGGCGGCCCCGGTGATGAACGCGACTTTGCCGTCGAGGGCACCCATTACGGACGCAGCGCACCCTTCGCGGGATCGCCGGCGACCACCGGCTGCAGCATCTTGATATCGGGTGCGCCGTCGAGGAGTTCGCCGACGGTGCCGAAGAGTTCGGCGACCGCGGGCGCCTGGCTGTGTGCGGTCAATGCATCGGTGTCGGCCCACTGCTCGACGAAGACGAACGTCCCGTCCGACTCGTGCAGGGAATACAGGTCGCAGCCCGGCTCGGAGTGCACCGCCTCGATGGCCTTCCTGCAGGCGTCGCGGACGGCGTCCACGGACTCGGGCTTGGCTTTCATGGTCGCGACGACGGTGACGGGCATGGCGGTGTACTCCTCGGTGAGTGCCTGCTGGACGTCAGTCACCCTACTCAGCGAACCTAACTAAATGCCGGGCTACCCGGCGTTCACCCCAGATCGACCCATATGACGATGGCCGCCATCACCACCGCGAGGATTCCCAGCCCGATGGCATCGCCGGCATGCAGCTGCGTCGCGTCGGTCTTGGCGATGCGCAGTTCGCGAGCGATCAGGAATAGTGGGAACGTCACGCTGATGGCGGTCACCGCACTGCCGATCAGGTACAGCCATACGAACTTGACCCCGTGTTTTCGCGCCTCGGCCACCATCAGGATCGCGAGCGGGATGCCGAGCATGAACAGATCGACCGCGATCGACCGCGATGCCGGGGTCACCTTGAGGTCGTTGCCGAAGGCCAGGAAGTTTTCGCTCCCCATGTAGGCCAGATTCTGGCTCCACGTGGCGATCAATGCCCCCACCGCGGTCAGCGCGTAGACGGCAATGAGCGCCTTCGAGGAGGTCGGCAGGCTTGCTGCCTGGGTTTCTGTGGTCATTTCGGCACGCTACGACGGGTCCGGCCCCCAATTGATACCTTTCTGTGACCCGTGTGGCAGATGGTGATTGTGGGGCTGTTGCGACTAGGCTTACAGACATGCCTAGTAAGACCGCCTCGCGCTCTGGCAGCCGTTCTAGCAGGTCAAAGGCTGGCACGAGGACCGGATCACGGACCACCCGGAAGCGGAAGCCTGCGCCGCGGCGGAGCCACTCGCCGATTTCGGCGGCCGGCGCCACCGTCGGCCGCGGCGTGCGCGCCGGATGGCTGATGCTGGCCAAGGGCGCGGGGACGACGGCGCGGTCCGTCGGTCGCGCCCGCGATCTCGAACCCGGCCATCGCCGCGACGGCATCGCTTTGGCGTTGCTCGGCATCGCGGTCGTGATCGCCGCGAGTTCCTGGTTCGACGCGGCGCGGCCCGTCGGCGCCTGGATCGACACCGGTCTGCGGGTGCTCATCGGTTCGACGGTCGCGCTGTTGCCGCTCGTGCTGGCCGTCATTGCGGTGCTGCTGATGCGCACCGAGCCGGATCCCGAGGCCCGGCCACGGCTGATTCTGGGCGTGTCGATGATCGTGCTGCCCGTGCTGGGACTGTGGCATCTGGCGGCGGGTTCGCCGGCCGATCCGGGCGCGCGCCAGCACGCCGCCGGCTTCTTCGGGTTCGCGATCGGCGGTCCGCTCGCGGACGGACTGACGGCATGGATCGCGGCGCCGCTGCTGTTCATCGGTGCGATGTTCGGCCTGCTTCTGCTGACGGGCACGACGATCCGCGAAGTGCCCGAGACGGTGCGGACCCTGTTCTCCGCGCGCGCGTTCCGCGGTGACGACTACGACGACGAGTACTACGACGACGAAGAAGACGCGGTCACCGGCGACGTCGACGACTTCTCCGACGGCTATTACGACGACCCGTCCGGATACCGCGACGACGCGGCGCTTGCGTGGCCGGGAGCAGGAGGTCCCGGTGGCACGCCGATGGACAACTACCCGCTCGACGATGACACGCCGACCATTCCCGAGCCCACCGCCAGGGCCCGCAAGAAGAAGCCGGCCAAGACCAAGGTCGTCGACCGTGTGGTGGAGGGGCCGTACACGCTGCCGTCACTGGACCTGCTGATCGCGGGTGATCCGCCGAAGCGGCGTAGCGCGGGCAATGACCGGATGATCGAGGCGATCACCGAGGTGCTCGAGCAGTTCAAGGTGAACGCCACGGTGACGGGCTGCACCCGCGGCCCGACCGTCACCCGCTACGAGGTCGAGCTCGGCCCCGGCGTCAAGGTCGAGAAAATCACCGCGCTACAACGCAATATCGCCTACGCCGTCGCCACCGAGAGCGTGCGCATGCTCGCGCCCATCCCGGGCAAGTCGGCGGTGGGTATCGAGGTGCCCAACGTCGACCGCGAAATGGTCCGGCTTGCCGACGTGCTGACCGATCCGGCCACCCGTAACGATCACCACCCATTGGTGATCGGCCTGGGTAAAGACATTGAGGGCGAATACATCTCGGCCAACCTGGCGAAGATGCCACACCTTCTGGTGGCCGGTTCGACCGGGTCGGGCAAGTCGAGTTTCGTGAACTCGATGCTGGTGTCGCTGCTGGCGCGCGCGACGCCTGAAGAGGTCAGGATGATCCTGATCGACCCGAAGATGGTGGAACTGACGCCGTATGAAGGCATTCCGCATCTGATCACGCCGATCATCACGCAGCCGAAGAAGGCCGCGGCGGCGCTGGCGTGGCTCGTCGAGGAGATGGAGCAGCGCTACCAGGACATGCAGGCGTCGCGGGTGCGCCACATCGACGACTTCAACAGGAAGGTCCGATCGGGGGAGATCACCGCGCCGCTGGGCAGCCAGCGCGAGTACAAGCCCTACCCGTACATCGTCGCGATTGTCGACGAGCTCGCCGATCTGATGATGACCGCCCCGCGCGACGTCGAAGACGCGATCGTGCGCATCACCCAGAAGGCGCGCGCTGCGGGCATCCATCTGGTGCTGGCCACCCAGCGGCCGTCGGTGGACGTCGTCACCGGGTTGATCAAGACCAACGTGCCGTCGCGGCTGGCGTTCGCCACGTCGTCGCTGACCGACAGCCGCGTCATCCTCGACCAGCAGGGTGCCGAGAAGCTGATCGGCATGGGCGACGGCCTGTTCCTGCCGATGGGCGCGAACAAGCCGCTGCGCCTGCAGGGCGCGTTCATCACTGATGAGGAGATCCACGCGGTCGTCGACGCCACCAAGGCGCAGGCGGAGCCTGAGTACACCGAGGGCGTGACGACGGCCAAGCCCACCGGCGAGCGCACCGACGTCGATCCGGACATCGGCGACGACATGGACGTGTTCCTGCAGGCCGTCGAGCTGGTGGTCTCGAGTCAGTTCGGCTCGACGTCGATGCTGCAGCGCAAGCTGCGGGTGGGCTTCGCCAAGGCGGGCCGACTGATGGATCTCATGGAGACCCGCAACATCGTCGGCCCCAGCGAGGGGTCCAAGGCGCGCGAGGTGTTGGTCAAACCCGACGAGCTCGCTGCGACGCTGATGATGATCCGCGGCGACGCGGGAGCCAGCGACGACGAGTAGTAGCGATTTCGGCGTGCGGGGTCACGCTCAGCGCGACTAAGCACGCCGAAATCGCTAGAAAACCAACAGCATTCGGGTGTTGCCGAGGATGTTCGGCTTGACGTAGGACAGGTCGAGGAACTCCGCCACGCCGGTGTCGTACGAGCGGCACATCTCCTCGTACACCTCCGCGGTGACCGGCGTTCCGTCGATCTCCTTGAACCCGTGCCGACTGAAGAACTCGACCTCGAAGGTCAGCACGAAGATGCGTTCCAGATGCAACTCCCTGGCCACTTCCAGCAGCCGGTCGACGATCGCGTGCCCGACGCCCTGACCCCTGACCTTGGGGTGTACCGCCACGGTGCGCACTTCGCCGAGGTCGGACCACAGCACGTGCAGCGCGCCACAGCCGACCAGTTCGCCGTCGAGTTCGGCCACCCAGAACTCCTGGACCGACTCGTAGAGCGTCACCAGGTTCTTCTCCAGCAGGATCTTGCCGGAGTAGATGTCGACCAGAGCCTTTATCGCTGGTACGTCTGACGTCCTGGCCCGCCGTACGGCCACCCGTGCGGGATCCACGCTCACACGTGGAGAGTATCGGTTTGAGCAACCGATATTCTGTTGCGGTGCCGGGTGAACCCACCACTGATCCAGTGGTTCCGCGCGCCCGGGTGGCGAACATCGCCAACGTGCTCACAGGAGTGCGACTGGCGCTGGTGCCGGTATTCCTCGTGGTGCTCTTCGTCGGTGACGGCCACGAAACGTTCTGGCGGATAGTCGCATTCATCGTGTTCGCCGTCGCGGTGATCACCGACAGGTTCGACGGCGCCCTGGCGCGCAGCTACGGAATGGTCACCGAATTCGGCACGCTGATCGATCCGATCGCCGACAAGGCCCTTATCGGCGCCGCGTTGATCGGCCTTTCGGTCATCGGTGACCTGCCCTGGTGGGTGACGGTGGTGATCATGGTGCGTGAGATCGGCGTCACGGCTCTGCGCTTCGCGGTGCTGCGGCACGGTGTCATCCCGGCCAGCCGCGGCGGAAAGCTGAAGACCCTCGTCCAGGCCGTGGCCATCGGCCTGTTCGTGATGCCCCTTTCGGGTCCGTGGCTGACCGGGGCGTGGGTCGTGATGTGGATGGCCGTGATCCTGACGGTCGTCACCGGCATCGACTACGTCATCTCGGCGATCCGCGACTCACGCGCCCGCCCCGCCAAGCTCTGAACTGGGGTTTCTGCCTAGTCGACACCGATGTCGGCAGCGATCTGCACGATCCGGGAACCCGTCGCGGGGTTTCGGCGTTGCCCTAATACAGACGACCGGCCTGGAAGGGGAGCACGATGACGCCATTGCTGCGCGAGGTGATCGGCGACGTTCTGCGCCGCGCCCGCACCGAGCAGGGGCGCACCCTGCGTGAGGTGTCCGATGCCGCTCGTGTCAGCCTCGGCTACCTCTCAGAGGTCGAGCGTGGCCGCAAGGAGGCCTCCAGCGAGTTGCTCAGCGCCATCTGCACCGCGCTGGACGTGCCGCTGTCCCGGGTGCTCTCCGAAGCCGGCGACGAAATGGGCCGTGAGGAACTCGCCGCATTCGAACGCGAATCGGTCGGCGCGGCCAATATCGATGCCGCGACCAAGGTTGTCATTCCGCAGGTTGTGTCGATGGCGGTTGCCTGAGCGGTGTAGGTGCGGCAAGGTCCACCGACCCGATAGATTGGGCTGCACGGTAAGCCGGCGGCCCACGGCCGAGACAACGACAGACACGAAGGCGGAACGAACCGATGGCCAATCCGTTCACCAAGGCGTGGAAGTACCTCATGGCGCTGTTCAGCTCCAAGGTCGACGAGTATGCCGACCCGAAGGTGCAGATCCAGCAGGCCATTGAAGAGGCCCAGCGCCAACACCAGGCATTGACGCAGCAGGCCGCCCAGGTCATCGGCAACCAGCGTCAGCTGGAGATGCGGCTCAACCGTCAACTCGCCGACATCGAGAAGCTCCAGGTCAACGTTCGCCAGGCGCTCACGCTGGCCGACCAGGCGACCGCCGCCGGTGATGCCACCAAGGCCACCGAGTACACCAACGCCGCCGAGGCGTTCGCAGCGCAGCTGGTGACCTCCGAGCAGAGCGTCGAAGACCTCAAGACGCTGCACGACCAGGCGCTGCAGGCGGCTGCGCAGGCCAAGAAGGCCGTCGAGCAGAACGCCATGATGCTGCAGCAGAAGATCGCCGAGCGCACCAAGCTGCTCAGCCAGCTGGAGCAGGCCAAGATGCAGGAACAGGTCAGCGCCTCGCTGCGGTCGATGAGCGAACTGGCGGCTCCCGGCAACACCCCGAGCCTCGACGAGGTGCGCGACAAGATCGAACGGCGCTACGCCAACGCGATCGGATCCGCGGAGCTGGCGCAGAACTCGGTACAGGGCCGCATGCTCGAGGTGCAGCAGGCCAGCGTGCAGATGGCGGGGCATTCGCGCCTCGAGCAGATCCGCGCGTCCATGCGGGGCGAGCAGTTGCCAGCCGGCGGCGGGGCCGCCACCGCACCGGCGACGCCGGCAACCAACCAACAGGCGACACCGGAAAACCCGCTGTCGCAATAACTTCCGTGAGGACCAGCAGTGAATTCGCGAGCGAGTAGACCGGAGGCCTGGCGCTCGTTGGCTCAGCGCGGTGTCGACACCGCAGCCGAGTGGTCGGATGTGCTGGCCGAAAAGCTCAACGCCGCAGCGGATCCACGTGCGAAGTTGTTGCGAAAGCGTCGCTGGGCGCTGCGGCTGGCCGTGTTCTTCGCGGTGTCGACGGTGTTCTGGATCGGCGTGACGGGTCTGTTGTCGGCATGGGAGACACCGTTCTGGGCACTGTTCATCCCCGCCCCGATCGCGGTCGGCGCGGCCTTCTTGGCAACGCTGTCGTTCCTGCGCTACCGCTGGCTGCGTCGTGAGCCGTTGCCGCCGCCACGGTCGAGGACCGCGCGCCGCCTCCCGCCGTGGGGTTCGGCCGCCCGCCAGCCGATGGCCGCACTCGCCGCCTCTGAGCGGGGCCTGCATTCCCTGCTGGGTGTGATGGAGCGAGGCCGGCTGCTTCCGCCCGACGAGCTCCGCGAGCTGACCGAGGCGGCCAATCAGACCGCCGCGACGATGACCGCCACCGCCAACGAGGTGGTGTCGATGGAACGGGCGATCAGCTCGGCGCCACAGTCGCGTGCGCATCTGGCCCCCACCATCGCGGCCTTCACCGCGCAGCTGGAGCAGGGTAGCCATCAGTACAACGAGATGGTGACCGCCGCAGCGCAATTGGTGTCGGCGGCCAACACCGGGTCGATGTCGAGCTCGCCCATGGTGCAGCAGCGCTATCGCAGCGAGCTGTCCAACGCCACCGATCGTCTGCTGGGCTGGGCGCAGGCCTTCGACGAGCTGGGGCGCCTGCGCAGGGCCTAGCCGCAGCGCACTCCCAGCTGTTCCGCGACGAACTCCGTGGTCAACCGGTGCCACTTATCGACGTCCCGCAGCAGATAGTGGCCCGCGTCCGACAGCCCCAGCCATCGCGCGTCGACGCCGCGCTCACTGGCCCGCCGGGTCTGGGCTCGCGATGAGCGTGGGTCGGTCCAGTTGTCGGCGGTGCCGTGCAGGGTCAACAGCCTGCTTCCGGCCGGCACCAGGTCGGCGTCGTTATGCGGCCACCAGGGCGCCAGCGCGACGATTCCGACGACCTCGCTGCGTGCCGCGAGATGCACCGCGACACGCGCACCCATCGAATGGCCGACCAGCACCACGCGCCGGGAACCGATGTCGCGCTGCAACGTCTGAAGGGCGGATTCCGCATCGCGAAGAGCATCGAGGTCGGGACTGTTCCAGCCCCGCTTCCGGTACTGCACACGGCGCACCTTCACCGAACTCCCGAGGCTGCGCCGCAGTGACCAGGCCAGCCACTCCATCCGCTGGTTGGCCAGTTGCCAGGTCCGTGCGGGCGAGGTGTCCCGGGGTTTGCCGCCCGGCAGCACCAGAACGCCGCCACGCACATCGTCGTCTCTACCCACGATGGCTATTCGTCGCCACCGCGCTCATGGATGGGTGCTAGACGTCGTGCGAACTGGACGGCCCCGACCGGGGGCCGTAGCGCTCGATGTACGCCTGGTGGATGTGGGCGTTCTTCTTGCGGGAGAGTTCGTCGACGAGGCTCGGGTCCAGACCGTGCTTACGCAGCATGTGGCGGCGCCACACCTTGTTCAGTGCGTGTGAGAAGAACACGAACGGGATCAGGATCGGCAGCGTCATGGACAGGTGAACGTCCAGCGTGGTCGGGATGAACCAGAATGGGAGCAGGATCACGAACGCCGGGATGAAGACGCGGATCATCATGCGGACGGTCGCGCCCTTGCCCGCCAGGTCGTTGCACACCCAGTCGTGCATGGACGGGGGCAGACGCCGGCCGTAGCAGTAGCCGATGTATTCGACCAGGTTGGGCCGGGTGCGGGCGGCTTCGGTGCTCATAACGAGCCCGAATGATATCAACCGCGCAGGTTACAACGTTGCGCGCAGCGAGGGGAACACCGTCGCCGCGATACCGCGCACCGCCCCCTTGAGGAAGTCGAGCGTATCGAAATAGTCCCGCCACAGGGTGATTCGGCCGCCGTGCACCTCGAACACCCCGCACACCCAGAACTGAATACGCAACGGTCCGAACACCATGGCGTCGGTGCGCTCGGTGAGCACCGCGTTGCCCTCGGCCGCGATGCGGTGAATCTTCACCTCGAAGCCCATCCGGCCCTCGCCCCGCCGCATCAGGCCGACGATGCGCTGGCGGCCGCGGATGGTGGGATAGCCGACGTTTTGCCATTCGATGTTGTCGGCCAGCGAGCGATCCACCGTGTCGAAGTCCTGGTCCTGCAGTGCGTAGAGAAACGTCTCGACCGTACGGACGTTGTCGATGTCGGTTCTCACTCCGGAAGCCTGGTCGGTCATGTCCCCAAGCCTATTGTGTAGCGCTGTGGCATGGTAGGCCGAATGCGCGTCGCGGTCGTTGCCGGACCCGATCCCGGGCATGCTTTTCCGGCCATTGCACTGTGTCTTCGCTTTCTGTCCAATGGGGATTCACCCACGCTTCTCACCGGCACGCAGTGGTTGACGACGGCGCGAGACGCCGGGATCGACGCGGTCGAGCTCCTCGGGCTGGACGCCACCGAGGACGATGACGATGCCGACGCAGGGGACAAGATCAACCGGCGTGCCGCGCGGATGGCGGTGCTCAACAAGCCGCAGCTGGCAGAGCTGGCGCCGGACCTGGTGGTGTCGGACGTGATCACCGTGGCGGGCGCGTTCGCCGCCGAGCTGCTTGGCCTACCGTGGGTCGAGCTGAACCCCCAGCCGCTGTATCGGCCGTCGAAAGGCCTGCCGCCCATCGGCAGCGGGCTGGCGCCGGGCGTCGGCGTCCGCGGCAAGATCCGCGATGCGGTGCTGCGTGCGCTGTCCGCCCGATCATGGCGGGAGGGGTTGCGGCAACGTGCAACGGCGCGGGCCGAGATCGGTTTGCCCGCAGACGATCCCGGTCCGCGGCGACGACTGATCGCCACCCTGCCGGCGCTGGAGCTCCCGCGACCGGACTGGCCGTCGGAGGCCGTGATCGTCGGTCCGCTGCACTTCGAACCGACGTCGTCGACGCTGGACATCCCGGCCGGCTCGGGACCGGTGGTGGTCGTCGCGCCGTCCACCGCGAAGACCGGCACCGGTGGCCTCGCCGAGTTGGCGCTGGAGGTGTTGACGCCAGGGGACACCCTTCCCGAGGGGTCGCGGCTGGTGGTGTCGCGCCTGGAGGGCCCCGAGGGTCCGGTGCCGCCGTGGGCGGTGGTCGGACTCGGCCGTCAGGACGAACTGTTGTCGAAGGCCGACGTGGTGATTTGCGGCGGTGGGCACGGCATGGTGTCGAAGACGCTGCTGGCGGGCGTCCCGCTGGTGGTGGTGCCGGGCGGGGGTGATCAGTGGGAGATCGCCAATCGCGTTGTGCGACAGGGCAGTGCGCGACTTATCCGACCGCTTACCGCGGAGGCATTGACGGCGGCGGTGATCGAGGTGCTGTCGTCTCCCCGGTACCGGGAGGCCGCACGCCGCGCCGCGGCGACCCTGGCTGATGTCGAGGATCCGGTACGGGTGTGCCATGAAGCACTCATCGACAAGGCGTAAGTTGGCGACGTGCGGTTGACGGAATTCAACGAGCTGGTCGAGGCGCAGTTCGGCGCGGTGCGCGCGTCGTCGATGCTGGTCGACCACGTGCTGACGGCGCTCGATGGGCGCACCGCCGTGCAGGCCATCGAGGACGGTGTGGATCCACGCGACGTCTGGCGTGCGCTGTGCGCCGATTTCGACGTCCCGCGCGACCAGTGGTGAGCCGGCGCATGCTCAAGGAGCCGCGCTTCTGAGCGCGTTGACCAGGTCGAGGGTCACCTGCGTCGCGTCGGCGAGAGCTGCGGCGTCCGTGTCGCTCAACGTTCCGCACATCCAATCCCAGTGTGCCGACACGGTTTCCGCGGGAGCGGGCGGTGGGGCCAGCGACTGCCCGTCCTTGCGCCAGCGCACCGTTTCGGTACGGGGTTCACCCAGCGTCAGTGCACCGGCTTCCAATGACAGTGGCCGCGCGACGATTTCAGCGTGATCGCCCGCGACCGAATCGACAACACCCCAGCGTATGCGGCAGTCCTGCATGACACGCAGCGGCGTTGTCTGGTCGCGATCGAGGAACCGGATCCAGGGATATACGACGAAGACGTGAAAACTGTGGTGCGCCAACGCGTGTACGGCGTCCGGTAACGCCGTCAACAGCCCGGTGACCTGGCCGGTGAAGGCGCGACGCAGGCGTGACACCAGCTCGGTGGGATCGACCTTGTCCAGCAGAGGCCCGCCGATCCAATAGCTGCGCACGACGTCTTCATCGAGCGGGTCGGAGATACCTGCCGCATCGGCGATGGACTCCAGATACGGCCATGCACCATCGAACTCGCGGGCATGCGAGGCCAGGTCGGTGTGCGCGACCTCGGCGGGTCCGCAATAGCCCAATTCGTTTGGCGGATACGCGTAGCGGGCGAAGGTCTCGTGCCCGCTCATTCAGCAGATCCGGGGTAGTTGTTCGCCGATAGGCAGGTCGACGACGCGGGTGCCGCCCAGCGCCGTCCTGGCGGACACCATGCCGGGATGCTCGGCGACACAGCGACCGATCACCGCGGCGCGAGTGCCGAGCGGATGCGCGTGCATGGCGCTGAGCACTCGATCGACATCATCGGGTGCGACGAACGCTAGCAGCTTGCCCTCGTTGGCCACATACAGCGGGTCGAGACCCAGTAGCCCGCACGCGTCACGGACCTCGGCGGGTATCGGGAATGCGCGCTCGTCCAAGGAGATTCCGACGCCGGCGGTCCTGGCGATCTCGTTCAGTGTCGCGGCGACTCCGCCCCTGGTGGGGTCGCGCAGCGTGTGGATATCGGCACCGGTATCGATCATCGCGGCGACGAGTCTGTGCAGCGGCGCCGTGTCGCTTGCCACGGTGGTGCCGAACTCCAGCCCCTCGCGGCAGCTCATCACCGCGACACCGTGGGTTCCGATGTCACCGCTGATGATCACCACATCACCCTCGGTGGCCCGCTGCGGCCGGATGTCTGCGCGTTCGTCGACAAGACCGATCCCGGTGGTGTTGATGTAGACGCCGTCGCCGTGTCCGGCGTCGACGACCTTGGTATCGCCGGTCACCAGCTTCACACCGGCCGCCATCGCCGCCGTTCCCACGGCGTGGGCGACGTGTGCGAGTTCGTCGAGGGGCGTGCCCTCCTCGAGGATGAACGCCGTCGACAGCACCACCGGCTGCGCCCCCGCCATCGCGAGATCGTTGACCGTGCCGTTCACCGCGAGATCGCCGATCGTGCCGCCGGGGAAGACCAGCGGTTTGACCACGAAGGAATCGGTCGAGAAGGCCAGCCGCACATCGCCGATCGGTAGCACCGCGGAATCGCCCATGGCCGCGTCGGCGGCGGAACCGAAGGCGGGCAGAAAAAGGTGTTCGATGAGTTCTGCCGACATCGCCCCGCCGCCACCATGCCCCATCACGATGTTCGGTGCATTGCGCAGCGGGGCGGGACAGACCCAGGCCTCCATGTCGATGGTGGCGCCGGGCTCCGCTGGGGAGTCAGGCATTCGACACCTCCAACCGTCGGTACAGATAGTAGGCGGCGCACGCGCCCTCCGATGAAACCATCGTGGCGCCAAGCGGATTACGCGGTGTACACACCGTGCCGAACGCCTCGCACTGGTGCGGTTTGATCAGGCCCTGCAGTACCTCACCCGATCGGCATATCTGCGATTCCTCGGTGTGGATGTCGGTGACGGAGAAGCGGTGCTCGGCGTCGTAGTCGCGGTAGGCGTACGAGAGCCGCCACCCGCTGCTCGGGATCATGCCGATGCCGCGCCACGATCGGTCGGTCACCTCGAAGACATCCAGCAGCATGGCCTTGGCCGCCGAGTTCCCTTGGTCCTGCACCGCCCGTGGATAGGCGTTCCCCAGTTCGTGGCGGCCCGATTCCAGCTGCAGCACCGTCCGCCGGATTCCTTCCAGGATGTCCAGCGGTTCGAATCCGGTGACGACGATCGGCACGCCGTACTTGTCGCACAGCGGTGGATACTCCTCGGTCCCCATCACCGTGCAAACGTGGCCCGCCGCCAGGAACGCCTGGACACGGCACGTCGGCGACTCCATGATCGCCGAGATCGCCGGTGGCACCAGGACGTGGGACACGAGCAGTGAGAAGTTGTCGATGCCGGTGCGTTTGGCTTGATAGACGGTCATCGCGTTGGCGGGTGCGGTCGTCTCGAAGCCGATCCCGAAGAACACCACCTGCTTGGCGGGGTTCTCCTTCGCGATCCTCAACGCATCCAGCGGCGAGTACACGACCCGTACGTCACCGCCGCGGCTCTTGACACCGAACAGGTCCGTCTCACTGCCGGGAACCCGCAGCATATCGCCGAAGGAGCAGAAGATGACGTCGGGACGGGCCGCGATCTCCAGTGCCTTGTCGATGATCTCCAACGGCGTCACACAGACGGGGCAGCCGGGCCCGTGGATCATCTCGATGGTGTCCGGAAGCAACTGGTCGATGCCGTGTCGGATGATCGAATGGGTCTGTCCACCACAGACTTCCATGATCGACCATCGTTGACTGGTCGCGGACTTGATCTCGTCGACGAGGCGGCCGGCGAGTTGCGGGTCGCTGAACTCATCCAAGTACTTCATGGTTTCACCTCGTTGGTTGATGTGGCGGGGTTGTCGAGGCCGGCCTGCTTGGCGGCCAACTCGAACCCATCGGTGAACTCCTCCTTCAACACGCCGAGGTGTTCGAACTCGGCGAGCGTCCGCATCGCCGATTCCTCGTCGAGCCGCTGAAGGGCGAAACCGACATGGACGACGACGTATTGGCCGATTTCCGCGTCGGGTATATACTCCAGGCAGACATCCTTCTTGATTCCGCCGAAATCGACGACCGACATCAACGTGCCGTCACGCTCGTCGATGCTGACAATCTTCCCCGGTACCGCCAGGCACATCAGCGGCCTCCCTTCCTCATGAGGAATTCCCCACCAACAGTTGGCCCAGTGCGATTCCACCGTCGTTCGGTGGCACGAATCGATGCGTGATCACGTCGAAACCCTTGTCCCGCAAACCACGCAGCGTCAGCCGCAGTAGCAGAGCGTTCTGGAACACTCCACCCGACAGCGCGACGGTGGGCGCATCGGTGACGACGGTGGAGGCCAGTCGAACGACCAGGTCCGCGACCGCGTGATGCAACCGGGCGCCGACCACACCGGCGGTCACGCCCGCCCGGGTGTCGGCGACGACGGCGGCGAGTACGGGCGCCGGATCGATCACTGCAGGCACGTGGTCGGCATCGACGGCGAATCGGTAAGTGGCTGCGCCACAGTCGGCGTGGCGCGACAACCCTTCCAATTCGATGGCCGCCTGCGCCTCGTAGGCGACGATCTGACGGACGTCGGCCAGCGCCGCGACCGTGTCGAACAGGCGTCCCATGCTGGACGTCGGAGCGCAACCCAGACCGGTTTCGAGCTGGTGCGCCAGCACGCGTCGCTCGTCCTCCGGGCACGCCTGCATCGGCGCCAGGTCGTCATCCCAGGGCATGCCCGCGGCCCACAGGTGCGCCAGTGCCATCCGGTACGGCCGCAGCACGCTGATGTCCCCGCCGGGCAACGGTACGTACTTGAGATGCGCCAGTCGCCGGTAACCCTTGTAGTCGGCGAGCAGCACCTCGCCACCCCAGACGGCGTTGTCAGGCCCGTAGCCCGTTCCGTCGAACGCGAACCCGAGGACCGGGCGAGATCCGTCCAGGCCGTGTTCGGCCATGACGGCCGCGATATGCGCATGGTGATGCTGCACCGTCCGGACCGGGCGGTCCGCGGCATTGCGGTGCGCCCAGGCCGTCGACCGGTACAGCGGATGGGCATCGGCGACAAGCACGTTCGGTGTCACCCCGGTGAGTGCCTCCAGATGTTGACGTGCCGAGTCGAATGCCGTCAACGTCGCGAGGTCGTCCATATCGCCGATGTGCTGGCTGAGCCAGGCGTACTTGCCGTCGGCCACCGCCAGCGTGTTCTTGAGGTCGGCGCCGACCGCCAGCGTCGGCAGCACGGCCGCAGGCAGCGCGACGGGCAGCGGTGCATATCCGCGCGAGCGCCTGATCGGCAATTCATTGTCATCGACCACCCGCAGTACCGAGTCGTCGCACGGTACGAGGATCTGCCGATCATGCATCAGCCATGCGTCAGCCAACTTCGAAAGCCGTTCCAGGGCATCGTCGTCGGTGAAGCAGATCGGATCGCCGCCGAGGTTGCCCGAGGTCATCACCAGCGCCGTCGGGCCGGACTCGTCACCGGGCAACCCGAACAGCAGCGCGTGCAGCGGTGTGTAGGCCAGCATGACGCCGAGGTCGGGATTGTGCGGGGCCACCGAAGGCGCCACCGGGGCCGCCTCCTGGCGCGGCACCAGCACGATCGGCCGTTGCGTACTCGACAGCAGACGTGCCGAGCCGGCATCGATGTCGGCGAGAATCCGCGCGGACGCCAGGTCCGCCACCATCACCGCGAAAGGCTTGTCGCCGCGCCGCTTTCGCCTGCGCAGCTCGGCCACCGCGTGCTCGTTGGCGGCGTCGCAGGCGAGGTGGTATCCGCCGATGCCCTTCACGGCGAGGATCCGCCCGTCGGTCAGCAGCCGCCGGGTCTGCCGCAGCGCGGCTTCGGCTTCGGTCGTTCGGCCGTCGCGGTCTCGAAAGCGCAGCGTGGGGCCGCACTGTGGGCAGCACACCGGTTGGGCGTGGAATCGCCGATCGGCCGGGTCATGGTATTCGGCGGCGCAGTCGTCGCACATGGGGAACGGCGCCATGGTGGTCGACGCACGGTCATACGGGAGCGATGCGATGATGGTGAACCGCGGTCCGCAATTGGTGCAGTTGACGAACGGGTGGCGGTAACGACGGTTCGTCGGATCACGCAGTTCGGCATCGCATTCGGCACACATCGCGACGTCGGGGGAGGCGAGTGTGCGGCCCTTGGCCGATCTCGATGTGTCGGCGATGGTGAATCCGGTTCCGCCGACCACGGGGATTTCCCGGGTCTCGATCGATTCGATGACGGCCAATGGTGGCGGCCGGTCGCGGAGGCGGTCGAGGAAGTCGGCGATCTGGGCGGCGTCACCCTCGACCTCGATCACCGCGCCCGCGCTGTCGTTGCGTACCGACCCTGACAGGCCGAATGCCGCCGCGCACGCGTAGACGAAGGGCCGGAATCCCACCCCCTGCACGACGCCGCGCACGCAAACCCGGAGTCTGCGCCTACCGGTCATGGTGAGGCCTTGGAGATTTCGCCGGAATCGGGACCGCTCCCCATCATCTTCAGCCCGGCCAACGCGGCGTCGGCACCCGCCTTGTCGGTCTTCTCGACGACGAACCCCATGTGGATGATCACCCAGTCACCGGCGTTGAACGTCTCCTCGGGCAGCATGCCGACGTTGACCTTGCGATTCTCGCCCGCGACGTTGAC
The DNA here is from genome assembly GCF_010726085.1 of Mycolicibacterium moriokaense. Classification (NCBI taxonomy): domain Bacteria; kingdom Bacillati; phylum Actinomycetota; class Actinomycetes; order Mycobacteriales; family Mycobacteriaceae; genus Mycobacterium; species Mycolicibacterium moriokaense. Next base: position 4,091,403 of record NZ_AP022560.1, on the reverse strand, counting down.
CAGGGCAAGCTGGTCGCCGTAGCCCTCCAGCATCCTGACGACCTGCCCCGGGATTCCCAGACACATCGCTCAGCCCTCCGCCGGAGTCGGTGCCCGGGCATGGAGTTCGGCCAGTAAGCCGTTGATGGCCTCGACGGCTGCAGGCACCGTCGCAGCGACAGGTTCCGACAGCCCCATGCCGTCCTCGGTGCTCTCGACTTCGCAACCGACGACGATCGTCCGCGGAGCCGTGCCACCCAGCGCGTTGAGCGTCGCGAACACGGCCGCCGGGTCCATACTGTGCGCTTCGAGACCGGCGGTCGGCGAGAGGGTTTCGTGATCCGCCTCGAAAACGTGCAAGGTACCCGGTGCGCCACGGTTGGGCAGCGCGTCGACGAGGACAAGTGCGTGCCATTCCTCCAGAAGGTCGTAGGCGAGGTGCATCCCCCTGATTCCGTAGTCGACTGCGCGCACGTCTGCGCGGAGCGACTGCCCGGCGACATGGCGCATCACCTCGGGTCCGAAACCGTCGTCTCCGAGGAAGATGTTGCCGATCCCGGCGACCAGGACACGGTCATTCATCTTGTTGGCGAACCCAACCTACATGTTGCGCATCTTCATGTACCGCCGCACATCGGGGATGGAGCGGAGTCCGATCACCACTCCGCCGATGATCACCACGGCGATGACACCTGTTGCGACCCAACCAATTGCTTCCATCATGAACTCCTATCTGGGCTGACCACTCTGCTTTCGATCGGTTCGACTTCGTCCGGCATGAAGTACAGGTACCGGCCGTATGAGTCGGGCATCTCGACGTCCGGATCGTCCTCGACGATGACGCCCACGTACTGCTGACCGTCGACGTCCTCATGGACGGAGATGACTCGGGCGCTCCTGCCCGCGAAAAAGATGTCCTGCGCATCGGCGCGGCGAGACGGGCGCAGCAGAACTCGGCATCCCGCCGAGACGCGCACACCGTTGACCAGCACGGCATCGACATCGGGTCGAACGGCGCTGTCGGCGACCGGATCCCACCAATCGACGCCTTCCGGGACATCCGGGATCAGGCCGGCCGACCTCATCTGCTCGTCCAATGCGTCGAGTCTCGGGTCGGGTCCCATTTCTGAGCTGTGGGGGTCACGCAGGATGCCGTGCAACTGCGCAAGTGCTTCCGGTGTCATCGAATCGCACCGGTCGATGATCGCTGCCGCCAGCGGGTCGGTGGCCCGCGCCTGCGCCTTCTCCTCGTCGGTCATCGTCATGATGCGCAGCGTGAGGATCTCGTCGATCTCGGTGGCGTCGTAGAGGGCGCCCTCGCTCTGCTCGGCGATTTCCGGGTGGTCGTAGAGGATGATCGGCGAGATCAGCAACAGGTCATGTTCACCCGGCTGCCCTGCGAGCACCGGGAAGCAGCGGTGCTGCTCGAGACGCGACACCGCGTCCACAGCGGATTCCGGCGGCTCCAGCAGTGAGATGAACTCCCCGCCAACCACTTCGGCGATGATGTGGGTGCCGATCAACGACGTGGCGATGGCTTCGTCCTTGTCGGCCGCTTCGGCGCCGGTATTGCGAACCGTCACGCTGATCCGGTAGAGGTCGCTGTCGCGCTCCGCGGCGATGGTCAGCTCGGCGTTGACGGCGGATCTGCTGCGGACCAGTCGGCCGACGTCGACGTGCTCGACGTCGCTTCCCTCGACCGCCGCCACCCGCAAACTGCGTGGCCGTGCAAGGTCGTTGAGATCGAAGGGGCCATACGACAGTTCACGCTCGACCGCTTCGTCCCAGGTGACCCATGTCTGGGTGCCGCCGGTCAGTTCGTCGACCGGTTCGAAGGTTCCGCCGCCGAGATCGCGTTCCGCGCTGCGGTGCTGCAGCTGGAGAAAGCGCACGACGAGTGTCAACGCGCTGTCGCCGTCGACCAGGAACTGCGCCGACAGCCTGTCGTCCTCGCCGATGCCCACATCCGAGGCGGCCGGTGGTCCGACCACCCCGAATTGCCAACGGGATTGGTTCTTGGCCGATGTCGCGCGGTAGGGGTAGAGCAGGTAACCCTCGTAGAGCACCGCGTCGGCGACGGCGCGCGCTCGCTCCCAGCCGGGTTTCACCGGACCTCCTCGGCCGCAGGGGCCTGGGCGAGCAATGTGGTGACGGCACCGTCGAAGTCGAGCAGTCCGCGGTTTGACTTGTAGGCGGCGAGCGCGGACACGGTGTCATGCCCGAGCCGCACCCACCCGGTGTTGGGGTAGTGGATCCGAACGAGGTCGTTCCACACCGACACCGGCATGTCATGGCGGGCTTCGCATTCCCACGACACCTGGCGCACCGAGAAACCACGTTCGCCCGGCATGAACACCGTTCCGCTGAACAGAAACAGCAGTGGAGCGGCGCCGTCGCGCAAGGCGTGCAGATACTTCGACGCCGTCACCTCGAAGTCGTAGGTGCACTCCAGTGGCAGCGAGAACTCGCTGGCACCGGTGAAGCCTTGGACCATCGCGGTGCTGTGCTGCCACAGGAAGGTGCGTTGAGTGCTCGCCCACCGCTCGCGCGGCCCGAACAGATCGAGCAGGCCCGCGGCCTCGTCGTCGGAGTACGGCCGCCGCAATGGTTCGATGCGGATCTGGCAGCGCAGCGCGATCGCCTGAATCGGCTCGTCGTCGCCGGCCGTTACGGCTATGCGCGCGATCAGTTGCGGTGTGACCGAAAACTGTTCTGCGGCCACGTCGACGATGGTGAACGTCAGACTGTTCACGTCGAGGCCACCTTGCTGCGTTCCCTGATCCGCTCGAAGAACTCGTCGACGAACTCTCGGACTTCGTGGCCACCGTCGAAGCCCCGCCACAACATTCGCAGCCTGCCCACGAACTCGTAGCAGGCGTCGATGGGGACCAGGTAGCACTCGGCGGGTAGGTCGGGATCTGCATGGTCGCGGTCGGGGACGCGCACCAGTAGGGCCTCGACGTCGTCGGCCAGCATCGCAAGTCGGCTGTCTGCGCCGTTGATGGAGCTCCACGTGTCGAGGTTCAGTTCGGACTCGGTGGCACCGGCTGGGCCCGGATAGAAGGCGACGGTCTTGTCCATCTCGGAGTTGTGGAAGAAGAACGCCAACCCGACCGGGATCTGCAGCGCTTCCCACGCTCGACGGTCCAACGCGAAATCGGAGAAGGTCAGATATCGGTCCGGCACCGCGCGATAGCGGAGCTTGGCGTGCGGATCGGTGAACAGCAGATAGCAGGCGCGGCACGTGCACATCAGTTGGCGCGCAACCACATTGACGACGTGTTGATGCTCGTCGGTGATCGGTTCGGCGCACATCTCGCATCGCTCGCCCGCCGACTGCACGGGCGGCCTGTTGGCGCGTATTCGCGTGAGAACGTCGAAAGCGCTTTCGCCGGCCATCACATCACCCCGGTTGCCTCGGCGTGCACCGCGACGGCCAGGACTCCGTCGCGGCGGAGCAGGGGGATCGGGTCGAGATGTGTGCCGTTCACGCCGGTGCCCGCGTGCACGACGTCGAAATGTGCGTGGCAGCGTGGACAACGCAGAACCGCCTGTCCAACGGGTGCGCCCATCGGACGGTGCAACGCAGCGCCCGCCATCGAGTCGTGGCACTGGCCGCACCGATCGTGGTAGGCGTACAGCTCGTCGCCTACCCGGCACGCCAGGATCGGCACTCCGGCGATGAGGAATCCGCCCACCTCACCTGGGTGCAGATCCTCGATCTCGGGCAGCGGCTGCCAGGCGCCGTTGTGCGTGCCCTTGGTGTGTACGCGGCTCATCAGCGAGTCCACCGAGATCAGGCCGGACGAGTTCGCGGCCTCTGCGGTGACGACTTCGATCGCCGTGATCTCGGGTGCGGCCGCACGCACCGCGTCTTCGACGGCGAATTCGAGTGTCACCGCCGACGACGGACAGCTCTTACAGCTGCCCGCGAACCGCAGCCGCACCACGGGGCCGTCGGCTCCGTCGACCACGTCGAGCAGGGCGACGTCGCCGCCATGGGAACCGAGATACGGCCGGACGCTGTCGAGGGCGTCCTCGATCCTGCGCTCCCTGCCGTGCGGGTGGAGCCCGTGGACGAGCATCAGGCTGGCGACGAGTTCGTCGGCCGCGAATCGATCGACGAGTTCCGGTGCCGATTCGGCGGTGATGGTGACGATCCGGGTGAGGGCGGCGCCGTAGAGGTCCGTCAGCTCGGCGGCGAGTTGTTGGGTCCGCTCGTGCACGACGGTCCCGCTGCCCGCACTGGCGTCCAGCAGGGTCTGAATCCGGTCACCTGCTGAACGCCACCGTGTTTCGTCGTCGAGTGCCTCCGGGTCGTGGTGTCCAGTCGAGGCCATACGTCACTCCCCGGTGACGGATTGGGTTGGTGAGTGCAGCTTCTCGAGCGTCTTGCCCTCACCGAGGTACATGTGCACCCCGCACGGCAGGCACGGATCGAAGCTGCGCACCGTGCGCATGATGTCGATGCCCTTGAAGTTGTCCCGATCGTTCTCCTCGAAGATCGGCTGACCTTGCACGGCATCCTCATACGGTCCCGGAGTGCCGTAGCTGTCGCGTGGGTTGGCGTTCCACGGCGTCGGCGGATACGGATGGTAGTTCGCGATCTTGCCGTCGCGAATCACCATGTGGTGACTGAGCACACCGCGTACCGCCTCGGTGAAGCCGCAACCGATGGCCTCGTCGGGCACAGTGAACTTCTCCCACGTCTTGGTGCGCCCCGCCCTGATCTCCGCCAGGGCCTTCTCGGCGAAGTGCAGCGCACACGCCGCCGCGTAAGCCTGGAAGTAGGTCCGCGCCCGGTTGCGCTCGATGGTGTTGCTGCCGTGCTTCGGGATCTTCCATTCCAGCGCGACCGGTCCTTTGAGCGCGGTTTTGGGCAGATTGATCTGCACGCTGGCACCGGTCGACTTCACGTAGCCGATGTCGACGAGCCCGGCCAACGCGGTGGCCCACAACCGTGCCAGCGGACCGCCGCCGGTGTCCAGCGCCAGGTGATCCTTGCCGTCGAACCAACGCGGCGACATGACCCAGCTGTACTTGTCGTCCATGTCGCGCTTCTGCGGCCGGGGATTCGTGTGCTGATTCCAGGGATGGCGCCGATCGACGGGATTGCCAAGCGGATCGGTCTTGACAAACATCTCCTGATCGGTCCAGTCGTCGTAATACGAACTGCCCAACAGGATTCGGATGCCGAGATTGATGTCCACCAGCGAGTGGGTGACCAGCTTGCCGTCGACGACGACACCCGGCGTGACGAACATCGCGTCACCCCAGCGTTCCATGTCCTTGTACGCGAAGTTGCACACCTCCGGATCCTGGAACGACCCCCAGCACCCCAGCAGGGTGCGACGCAGCCCGACCTGCTCGTAGCCGGGCAGCGCTTCGTAGAAGAAGTCGAACAGGTCGTCGTGCATCGGCACGACCTTCTTCATGAACTCGACGTAGCGCATCAGCCGGCTCATGTAGTCGGTCATCAGCTGAATGGTGGCCACCGTGCCGACGCCACCGGGGTACAGCGTGGACGGATGCACATGCCTGCCCTCCATGAGGCAGAACATCTCTCGCGTCCAACGGCTGACGACCAGGGCCTCACGGTAGAACTCTCCCGTGAACGGGTTCAGCGCGCGCATGATGTCGGCGACCGTGCGGTAACCGTGGGCATCCGAGTTCGGCGCCAGGGTGTTCTCGGCCTTGGTCAGCACGCCGGGATTGGTCTCGGAGACCATCTTCTCGCAGTAGTCGACGCCGACCAGGTTCTCCTGAAAGATGTTGTGGTCGAACATGTATTCCGCGGCTTCGCCGAGGTTCATGATCCATTCGCCGAGGTGTGGCGGCTTGACGCCGTACGCCATGTTCTGCGTGTAGCACGAGCACGTGGCGTGGTTGTCACCGCAGATGCCACAGATGCGGCTGGTGATGAAGTGCGCGTCCCGAGGGTCTTTGCCCTTCATGAAGATCGAGTAGCCACGGAAGATCGACGATGTGCTGTGGCACTCGACGACCTCGCGATTCTCGAAGTCGATCTTGGTGTAGATGCCGAGACTGCCGACGATTCGGGTGATCGGATCCCACGACATCTCGACGAGCGTGCTCGGGTCCCTACTGGTGTGCTGAGGTCCGGGAACTGTGGTTGTCATTGAGTTTTGCCTTTCGCCTGCGTCGCGCAACTACCAGGTGCGCTTCGCGCCTGTCGTCAGTTCCTTGCCCCGATGCCGCCACCGCGGCTCTTTGTCGACGGTCTGGCCGGTGATGTGGCGCAGATTGCGAATCACCGAGCCGTACAGGCCGGAGGCCGCAGTCGAGATCTTTCCCCCAGGCGGTTCGTCCATGAAGGGCATGAACTTGTCAGGGAAGCCCGGCATCGTGCATCCGATGCAGATGCCGCCGACGTTCGGGCACCCGCCGACGCCGTTGATCCAGCCGCGCTTCGGCACGTTGCACTTGACCACGGGGCCCCAACAGCCCAGCTTCACAATGCATTTCGGTGACCCGTACTCGGTTGCGAAGTCACCCTGCTCGTAGTAGCCGGCACGGTCGCACCCCTCGTGCACCGTGTGGCCGAAGAGCCATTGTGGCCGCAGCGCGTCGTCCAGCGGAATCATCGGCGCCTGATCGGTGGCCATGTACAGGAGGTAAGTCAACGTCTCGGATAGGTTGTCGCCCTGGATGGGGCAGCCGGGCACGCACACGATGGGAATGCCGGCCTTGCTCTTCCAGTCCCAGCCGAGGTAGTCCGGTACGCCCATCGCCCCGGTCGGATTGCCTGCCATCGCGTGGATTCCGCCGTACGTCGCACACGTACCGACGGCCACGATCGCGGTCGCCTTCGGTGCCAGCCGGTCGAGCCACTCGCTGGTGGTGATCGGCTGGTCGGTCGACGGGTCGTTGCCGAACCCGCACCAGTATCCCTCCTGATGCAGGTCCTCGTTGGGGATGGACCCCTCGACGACCAGCACGAACGGTTCCAGTTCGCCGCGGTCGGCCTTGAAGAACCATTCGAGGAAGTCGTCTGCGCCGCCCGTCGGTCCGCATTCGAAGTCGATCAACGGCCAGTGCACTGCGATTTGAGGTAGACCGGGAAGCGCTCCGAGCGCGATCTCCTCGATGGTTGGTTGGGTGGCGCCTGTCAATGCCACGGAATCGCCGTCACAACTGAGTCCGGCGTTGATCCACAGAACGTGGATCAGGGTTTGTTCCGCTTTTTGGGCAGCTTCTGTCGGCATGCTTGCGGCTTTCCGGGACCCGGGGTGGGGTCCCTAGCGGCGCAGGAGTCGCCCTTCGGCCCACTTGCGCGTCGCTAAACCTGGGTTTACTCCCGTCAAAGTGTGTTGTCAATCACACTTTTGCGGGAGCCGGCTGAAGGTCGGATGCACGCGCGTCGATCCATCGGTACCAAACATCCATCCCGTCTCCGGTGGTGGCCGAAACGGGGACGATCTCGACGTCGGGATTGACCGAACGTGCATGGCGCGCACAGAGATCGAGGTCGAAATCGACATACGGCAGCAGGTCTGTCTTGTTGATGAGCACCAGGCCCGCCGCGGCGAACATGTGCGGGTACTTCAGCGGCTTGTCGGTCCCTTCGGTGACCGAGATGACGACGATCTTGTTGTGCTCGCCGAGATCGAACAGCGCCGGGCAGACGAGGTTTCCCACATTTTCGATGAAGAGCAACGAGCCGCTGGCGGGGTCGAGAGTGTGCAGAGCGCGCGCGACCATCTCGGCATCGAGATGGCAACCCGCTCCGGTATTGACCTGCACTGCCCGTGCTCCGGCGGCGGTGATCCGATCGGCGTCGAGCAGCGTTTCCTGGTCACCCTCGATCACCGCGACGTCGCGATGCGAGCCGAGGCTGCGAATGGTGCGCTCGAGCAGGGTGGTCTTGCCGGCGCCCGGTGAACTGGTGATGTTGAACGCAAGGATCGCGCGCTCGGCCAGCCACTGTCGGTTCTGCTCGGCCAGCTGGTCGTTCTTGGCGAGCACCCGCTGTTCGAGCGTGACGGTCTCGGTGTGCGGGTGGTCATGGTCATGGGGGTGATCATGAGAGTGCCCGGACATCTTGACGGTCGCGCTCTCGTCGCCGCAGCCACATGTTGTGCACATGCTCAGCTCACCTCCATCGAGAGGATCTTCAGGTCCCGGCCGGCGATCACGTCGACATCTGCACTGCCACAAGGACATAACAAGATCAAGTCGTTCACTTCGAAGCCGGCGCCGCAGCTGTTGCAGCGCGCTTCGCCGGGGCGCATGTCGACCTCGAGGCTGGCGCCGGCGGCGACGGTGCCCTCGGTCGCGAGTTCGAAACAGAACGCCATCGCATCGGGGACGACTGCGCACAGTGCCCCGACTTCGAGCTTCACGCTGTGCACCCGTCGGCCTGCGGCGTGTTCGCACACCGCATCGACAACACTCTGCGTCAACGCCATCTCGTGCACGGCTGCCCCAATCTGGGCCGGATGACCCCACCATATGCCCGGGACCTTTTTCCGGCGAGCAGACGCGAAATCCCCTCGACACGCCGTTGCGAGGGGGAGTTCGCGTCTGCTCGTCGGGAAGCATCGGCGTGTCCGCTTGAATCGAACAGGTGTTCGTCTACTGTGGGGGCAGCGCGGGATGCTGGTCACGCCGACTTGTCGGTACCGACCTCTAGCGTCACGGCCAACCGATCGAGAACCGATCATGTACGAGGACGGAGACCACCCATGACGCAGGCCCCTGACCGCGAGAAAGCCCTCGAACTGGCGCTCGCACAGATCGACAAGAGCTTCGGTAAAGGCTCGGTGATGCGCCTCGGCGAAGAGGTCCGCCAGCCCATCTCCGTCATCCCCACCGGTTCGATCGCCCTGGATGTGGCGCTCGGGATCGGAGGCCTGCCGCGCGGGCGGGTCATCGAGATCTACGGTCCGGAATCGTCGGGTAAGACCACCGTCGCCCTGCACGCGGTCGCCAACGCCCAGGCGGCGGGCGGCATCGCGGCGTTCATCGACGCCGAGCACGCGCTGGACCCGGACTACGCCCAGAAGCTGGGCGTCGACACCGACTCGCTGCTGGTGTCTCAGCCCGACACCGGTGAGCAGGCGCTGGAGATCGCGGACATGCTGATCCGCTCCGGCGCGCTCGACATCCTGGTCATCGACTCGGTGGCCGCACTGGTGCCGCGGGCCGAGATCGAGGGCGAGATGGGGGACAGCCACGTCGGCCTGCAGGCCCGGTTGATGAGCCAGGCGCTGCGGAAAATGACTGGCGCCCTGAACAACTCGGGCACCACCGCGATCTTCATCAACCAGCTCCGCGAGAAAATCGGAGTGATGTTCGGCTCTCCCGAAACGACAACGGGCGGAAAGGCTTTGAAGTTCTACGCCTCGGTCCGGTTGGACGTCAGGCGAATCGAGACCCTCAAGGACGGCACCGACGCGGTGGGCAACCGCACCAGGGTGAAGGTCGTCAAGAACAAGGTGTCGCCGCCGTTCAAGCAGGCGGAGTTCGACATCCTCTACGGCAAGGGCATCAGCAAGGAAGGCTCGCTCATCGACATGGGTGTCGAGCAGGGCTTCATCCGCAAGTCCGGGTCCTGGTTCACCTACGAGGGTGAGCAGTTGGGCCAGGGCAAGGAGAACGCCCGCAACTTCCTGCTGGAGAACGTCGATGTGGCCAACGAGATCGAGAAGAAGATCAAGGAAAAGCTCGGCATCGGTGCCGTGGTGACCGCTGACTTGTCCGATGACGAAGTCCTGCCCGCCCCCGTCGACTTCTGACGACGCCGGCGAGGAGCAGGCTCAGGATCCTCGCACTCGCGAGGAGCAGGCGAAAAGCCTGTGCCTGCGCCTGCTCACCGCGAGGGCACGCACCCGCGCCGAACTGGAGGCGCAGCTGGCCAAGCGGGGCTACCCCGACGACGTCAGCGCCAAAGTTCTCGACCGGCTGGCGCACGTGGGGTTGGTCAACGATAAGGACTTCGCGGAGCAGTGGGTCCGCTCTAGGCGGGTGAACGCGGGGAAAGGCAAGCGGGCGTTAGCCGTCGAGCTGCGGAACAAGGGCGTAAATGACGACGTCATCGACGCGACGTTGGCAGACATCGACGCGGGAGCGGAGCGGCAGCGCGCCGAACAGTTGGCTCGTGACAAGCTGCGACGGGAAAAGCTCGCTGACGACGATGACACGAAAGTGGCGCGTCGACTCGTGGGGATGCTGGCCCGCCGCGGCTACAGCCAGACGATGGCGTTCGATGTCGTGAAGACGGCGTTGGCGAGCGAACGAGAACGGCGATCGGTCTGAGCCGACATCAGTCAGGCAGTGCGAGGTAGGTTGCGCAGATGCTGCTTTCGGCCAAGATCGCCCCAACCTTCGACTACCCGGTGCTGCACGAGTTCTGGACGAGGGCTGACGAGCTCGGGTTTCACTCCGTCGCGAATTACGACCATTTCTACGGGTTGGCGAACTTGTCGGATCCGACCTACGAAGGGTGGACATCGTTGGCGGCCATGGCCAGCGTGGTGTCTCGTGCCCGGGTCGGCTGCATGGTCACCGGCGTCACGTATCGCAACCCGGCGATGCTGGCGAAGATGGCGGTGACCGTCGACCACATCAGTGGTGGGCGACTGGATTTCGGCCTGGGTGCCGGCTGGCACGAACAGGAGCACCGCGGCTACGGCCTCGAGTTCCCAAGCGCGGGAGTGCGCGTGGAGATGCTCGACGAGGCGCTCACTCTCATCCGGCGGCTGTGGACCGAGGACGCAGTCACCTTCGAAGGCCGCCATTACCAGCTGCAGGAGGCGCTGGCCAATCCGAAGCCGCTGCAGAAGCCGCATCCGCCGATCATCGTCGGCGGCGAGAAGCCGAAGATGCTGCGGGTCATCGCCCGTCACGCCGACGAATGGAACGTCCCGAGTCACGGAGATGTCGCACTGTGGGCGAAGACCAGCGCTCGGCTCGACGAAGCATGCGCAGAGGTCGGCCGCGATCCGGCCCAGATCCGACGTTCCGTCCAGCTGTTCATCCAGCCCGCCGTGGACGGTCACCTCGAGGAGCAACTTGCCCACCTGCCCGAGCTCGCGGACGTCGGCTGCGAACACGCGGTGCTGTCGTTCTATCAGCCGCCCACGGCTGAACAGTTGGAGCGGTGCGCCGCCCTGATCTAGCCCCGATCTAGATGGTGCCGCCGGCGCCGGCCCCGAACGCGCCTTGCGTGACGGGTTCATCGGCGTGCATCGGCGCCGGGCCCCGCCGCGACCGACGCAGCCGTGCCTCCAGCCACGTCGCGAAGTGCGAGAGGCCGAAGTTGACGGCGATCATCAGGACCGCGATCACGATCAGCGCGGGGATGTAGTTCCCGTATGCCGCACCGACCTGCGTGCCCTGGCGAACCATCTCCAGGAAGGTGATCTGGTAACCGATCGCGGTGTCCTTGAGCACGACCACGAGCTGCGAGATGAGCACCGGCAGCATCGACGTGACCGCCTGGGGCAGCAGGATCGAGCGCATCGTCTGACCCCACCGCAGCCCCAATGCGGACGCCGCCTCCGACTGTCCCCGCGGCAGCGCGTTGACGCCCGCCCGCACGATCTCGGCGATGACCGCGCCGTTGTAGAGCGTCAGACCGGTGATGACGCCCGCCAGCGCCAGGTGTTTGGACGGGAAGACGTCGTACATCGCGTACAGGAAGTACGCGAAGATCATCATCACCAGCACGGGCACCGCGCGGAAGAACTCGACGAAGACGGTGGCCGACCACCGGATCACCGGGTTCGTGGACATTCGTCCCACCCCCAGCCCGAATCCCAGCACCAGCGCCAGCACGATCGAGACCGCGGCGGCCGTCAGCGTGCCCTCCACGCCGGGAAGGATGTACGTCTTCCACAGGTTCGCGGTCAGGAACGGCTCCCACTTCGCCGCCGTGAGCTGTCCTTTTGCCTCCAGCCGTGAGTACACCACCCAGGCCACCAGCAGCACGACCACCAAGGTGACCACCGTGACGATCCGGTTGCGCACCCGCGCGCGGGGCCCGGGTGCGTCGAAGAGAACCGATGCCGAACTCATGGCTGCCCGTTCTTCGCGCTAGCGCTCATCACCGCGCCACCGCCATTCGCTTGCCCAGCCACCCGAAGAACAGCCCCGTCGGCAACGTGAGGATGACGAATCCCGCCGCGAAGATGAGGCCGATGGTCATCAATGCCGCGGTGTTCTCGATCATCTCCTTCATCAACAGTGCGGCTTCGGCCACGCCGATCGCCGAGGCGATGGTGGTGTTCTTCGTCAACGCGATCAGCACCGAACCCAGCGGAATGATCACTGAGCGAAACGCCTGCGGTAGCAGGACGATCCGCAGATTCTGCCCGAATGTCAGGCCCAGGGAACGGGCCGCCTCGGCTTGGCCCAGCGGCACGGTGTTGACGCCCGACCGTACCGTTTCACACACGAAAGCCGCGGTGTAGACGGTGAATCCGAGAATGGCGAGCCGAAAGTTGCTGTCCTCGATGGAGGTCGGCGAGTTCCGGTCGACCAACGTGATCCCCAGTGTCTGCGACAACCCGAACGAACAGAACAGGATGATCAGCGTCAGCGGGGTGTTGCGGACCACGTTGACATACGTCGTGCCCAGCCAGTTCAACATCGGCACCGGCGACAGCCGCATCGCCGCCAGCAACGTGCCGAGAATCAAGGCGCCGATAGCGGAGAACACCGTCAACTGGATCGTGGTCCAGAACGCCTCGAAAATCTGGGCGCGGTACTCGGTGAAGACCTCCACGGCTCGGGCTCCCTTGGTATTTCGCCCGTCTAGACCGGGTCGATCTTGGGCGGCTGAGGAGCCGGGAGACCGGCCGGACCGAGGTTCTCGTCCCACGCCTTCTTCCAGGCGCCCTCGCTCTCCATCTTCTCGAGCGCGTCGTTGATCTTCTTCTGCAGCTCGGTGTCGCCCTTCTTCAGGCCGATGCCATAACGCTCCTCGGAGAACGTCCCGCCGACGAGCTTGAAGACGCCGGGTGTCTGCGCGGCGTAGCCGGCCAGGATGACCTCATCGGTGGTGACGGCGTCGACCGCGCCGTTCTTGAGGGCCTCGATGCATGCTGAGTAGGTGTCGTACTGCTGCAGCTGCACGCCGGGGTACTTGTCCTTGATGCGTTGCGCCGGAGTCGAACCCGACACCGAACACAGTTTCTTGTTGTTCTGCAGCGAGGCCTCGCCGGTGATGTCGGTGTTGTCCTCGCGCACCAGCAGGCTCTGGCCGGTGATCAGATACGGCCCGGCGAACGACACCTTCTCCTTGCGGGAGTCGGTGATCGAGTACGTCGCCACGATGAACTTCACCTGGCCGTTCTGGATGAGTGTCTCGCGCTGCGCCGACGGTGCTTCCTTCCACTCGATCTTGTCTTCGCTGTAGCCGAGTTCCTTGGCGACGAATTTCGCGACGTCCACGTCGAAGCCGCTCATGGTGCCGTCGGGATTCTTCAGTCCGAGGCCGGGCTGGTCGAACTTCGTTCCGATGACGATCGTGTCACCGCTGTCGCCACCGCCGCATGCCGTCGCCGCCAAAGGGAGTGCGACAGCAAGCGCTATCGCACCAAAGACGCGCTTCGAAATGGATTTCATAGGTCGTTCCTTTCGAATCAGTGCTTGAGAATCTTGGAGAGAAAGTCCTTGGCACGGTCGGTCTGTGGGTTGGTGAAGAACTCGGTGGGTTCGGCGGATTCGACGATCGCTCCGTCGGCCATGAACACAACGCGGTTGGCCGCCCCACGCGCGAAACCCATTTCGTGGGTGACGACCACCATCGTCATGCCGTCCTTCGCGAGCGAAGTCATGACATTGAGGACCTCGTTGATCATCTCGGGGTCCAGCGCGCTGGTGGGCTCGTCGAACAGCATCACCTTGGGGTTCATCGCCAGCGAGCGCGCGATCGCCACCCGCTGCTGTTGACCGCCCGACAGTTGCGCCGGGTACTTGTCGGCCTGATTTGCGACCCCGACCCGCTCCAGCAATGACATCGCCGTCTCGCGGGCCTTCTCCTTGGACACCTTGCGCACCTTCATCGGCGCCAGCGTCACGTTCTCGAGGATTGTCTTGTGCGCGAACAGGTTGAACGATTGGAAGACCATCCCGACGTCGGATCGCAGCTGTGCCAGCTTCTTGCCCTCGGCGGGCAGCACCTCACCGTCAATCGCGATCGTGCCCGAATCGATGGTCTCCAGACGATTGATGGTGCGGCACAGCGTCGACTTTCCCGACCCGGACGGACCCAGCACGACGATGACCTGCCCACGGTCCACCTTCAGGTTGATGTCCTTGAGGACATGAAGACTGCCGAAGTGCTTGTTGACACCCTCCATCGAGACCATCGGTACGGCCCCCGGAGTCGGATCGACCTCTTTCACTTCCGACCCGCCTGCCTCCATGGGTGCAGACATTACCCAGGTAGAGCCAGCCATGCCTGGAACTCGTGAATCCGCACAAATCCCCGTTCTGACCTGTCCGTACCATGGTGGCCGTGACTTCGATGGCGACGCGAGAGGCGACCGCGGGCAGTGGTGTTCGCCAGACCGACGCCGTCGACTCCGCGCCTGAGTGCCCGTCGGCGCGTACCTATCAGGTCCGCACCTACGGCTGCCAGATGAACGTCCACGACTCCGAGCGGCTGGCGGGGTTGCTGGAATCGGCGGGATACCGCAAGGCCGCTGACGGGGCCGACGCCGACGTCGTCGTGTTCAACACCTGCGCGGTCCGCGAGAATGCCGACAACAAGCTGTACGGCAACCTCAGCCATCTGGCGCCGCGCAAGCAGGCCGACCCCGATATGCAGATCGCCGTCGGCGGATGCCTGGCGCAGAAGGACCGCGACACCGTCCTCAAGCGCGCGCCGTGGGTCGACGTCGTCTTCGGCACCCACAACATCGGTTCGCTGCCGACGCTGCTCGAGCGCGCCCGCCACAACAGGGCCGCCGAGGTCGAGATCGTCGAGGCGTTGCAGGAGTTTCCGTCCGCACTGCCCGCCACCCGCGAGTCCGCCTATGCCGCATGGGTGTCGGTGTCCGTCGGCTGCAACAACACCTGCACGTTCTGCATCGTGCCGGCGTTGCGCGGCAAGGAGGTCGACCGCAGGCCGGCCGACGTTCTCGCCGAGGTGACCTCGTTGGTCGAGCAGGGCGTGCTGGAGATCACCCTGCTGGGGCAGAACGTCAATGCCTACGGTGTGTCTTTCGCCGATCCGGACCAGTCGCGCGATCGGGGAGCGTTCGCCAAACTGCTGCGTGCGTGCGGACGTATCGACGGGCTGGAACGGGTGCGTTTCACCTCCCCGCATCCCGCCGAGTTCACCGACGACGTGATCGACGCGATGGCCGAGACGCCGAACGTCTGCCCCACACTGCACATGCCGCTGCAGTCGGGCTCCGACCGGATCCTGAAGGCGATGCGGCGGTCCTACCGTGCCGAGCGTTACCTCGGCATCATCGACCGGGTGCGCGCCGCCATCCCGCATGCGGCGATCACCACCGACATCATCGTCGGATTCCCCGGTGAGACCGAGGAGGACTTCCAGGCCACGCTCGACGTCGTCGAGCGGGCGCGATTCGCCAGCGCATTCACCTTCCAGTACTCCAAGCGTCCCGGCACCCCTGCCGCCGAGCTGGACGGGCAGGTGCCCAAAGATGTTGTCGCCGAGCGGTATCACCGCCTGATCGAACTTCAGGAGCGCATCTCGCTAGAGGAGAACACGGCGCTGATCGGACGCGCCGTCGAGCTGCTGGTCGCCACGGGGGAGGGCCGTAAGGACGCCGCGACGGCGCGGATGTCCGGGCGGGCGCGCGACGGCCGGCTCGTGCACTTCAACCCCGACGGCCGCGAGATCCGGCCCGGTGACATCGTCACCACGACGATCACCGGCGCCGCGCCGCATCACCTGATCGCCGACTCCGCGATCGACTCGCACCGGCGCACCCGTGCCGGTGACGCCCACGCCGCGGGGGAGCGACCACGCACGGGCGTCGGGCTCGGCATGCCCGGCATCGGCGCGCCCACCGAGCCGCAGATGTCCACCGGGTGCAGCCGGTGAGCAAGCCAGAGAACGGCGACTTCGAGAGTTTCAAGGGCGACATCGAGGCGGCGGAACGCCGCATCGCACGCGAAATCGACCCCGGCGCACGCGCTTTGGTCATCGCCATCGGCGTGTTCGTGCTGCTGGTGTCGTTCGTGCTGCCGCATACTGGCGCCGCCAAGGGGATCGACGTCCTCACTGGCGGCGAGGTGGCTGTCCGGGAGGGGATCACCCTGCCACTGCGGGTGTTCGTCTGGCTGGCGCTGGTGTTCAGTGTCGGCTTCTCGATGCTGGCCCTGCTGACGCGGCGTTGGGCGCTGGCGTGGATCGCACTGGCTGGGTCGACGGTGGCCTCTTTGCTCGGTGTGTTGGCGGTGTGGTCGCGACAGACCGCGCCGGGAAGCTATCCCGGCCCCGGTATCGGGCTGATCGTCGCCTGGCTCGCGGTCATGGTAATCACCTATCACTGGGCGCGTGCGGTCTGGGTGCGCACCGCCATTCAGCTCGCCGCCGAGGAGGAGCGCCGTCGCCGCGTCGCCGAAGAGCAGCGCAAAGGCCTCCTCGACGATATCGACGAGGACAAGCCCGACGACGGGCCGGCCTGACGACTGACCAGCCTCAGCGCTTGCCTAGGGCTTCGGCGGCGGCGTCGGCCCACTGCCGCCACTGCTCGGCGTTGGCGCGGGCCTCAGCGGCGTCCTTCTCCCGCCCGGCGGCCGCGGCCTTCTCGGCCTGACGCTCGTATTGTTCTGCGCGAGCGCGGAATTGGTCTGCCCGCGCCTTTGCCTCCGGGTCCACACCACCCGTTGGGGCGTCGCGGATCTTCTTCTCCACCGCGCGCAGTCGACGTTCCAGCTCGGCACCCCGCTCGCGTGGCACCTTGCCGATCGCATCCCACTTCTCGCCGATCACCCGCAGCGCGGCCCTGGCCGCGTCGAGGTCGCTGGTGTCGAGTTTCTCGGCCTCGGCGAGCAGCTTCTCCTTCGCCTCGGCGTTGGCGCGGAACTCGCTGTCGCGTTCGGCGGTCGCCGCGTTGCGCGCCGAAAAGAATTTGTCCTGGGCCGCTTTGAGCCGCGCCCACAGCGCGTCGTCGACGTCCTTGGCCGCCCGCCCGGCCGCCTTCCACTCGGTCAGCAGCTCCCGGAACGCCGCGCCCGTCGGTCCCCAGTCGGTGGAGTCGGCCAACGCCTCCGCACGTTCGCAGATCGCCTCCTTGGCCTGCCGGGCGCCTGCACGTTCGCGGTCGAGTTCGGCGAAATGCGAACCGCGCCTGCGATTGAACGCCTCCCGGGCCGCGGAGTATCGCTTCCACAGCGCGTCGTCGGTCTTGCGGTCCAGGCCGGTGATGGTGCGCCACTCGTCGAGGATTTCGCGCAGGCGGTCACCCGCGGCTTTCCACTGGGTCGAGTTGGTGGCCAGCTCCTCGGCTTCGGCGGCCAGCGCCTCCTTGCGGGCCAGCTGCGCGGCGCGGTGTTCCTCGCGTTTGGCCTTGTCGGCCTGTGCGGCTTCGTCGGCGTGTTCGACGATGGTGGCCAGCCGAGCGGCGAGGGCATCGACGTCGCCGAGGACATGGGCATCCGGCAGGGTTTCGGCGAGCGCCGCCGCCGCCGCCTTGATCTTGCGGGCGTCCCCGGTCCCGGACTCGAGGCGGCTCTCCATGAGCGCCACTTCGGTGTGCAGGTCGTCGAAGCGTCGACCGAAATGCGCGAACGCGGCTTCGGGGTCGCCCGCCTGCCACGATCCGATGACGCGCTCACCGGAACCGGTGATCAACCACACCGTCCCATCGGGGTCGACTCTGCCGAACCGGTGCGGGTCACTGGACGGAGGCGCCGCAATCGTCGGCGCCGGCCTGCCGGGCCGTGGGACGGGACGCGGCGGTCCTGGCCGGGGAGCGGGTTTTGGCGAGGAGGTCTGCCCTCCTGGCTCGCTGATCGTCATTTCGTCTCGTACCCTCCACGCGGTGATCCGCGCACCTGCCGCGCGACGCGGCGCCTGATAGCTCGCTTTCGCACGCTATTCAAACAGGTTGACGCGCGGCGTGCGCACGGCTTTAGCGATGCGTCCTGCCTAGGCTCTGTTCGACTACGACGAAAGGATCTCGATGGCGGCCCTGGATCAGCATGCGGATATCGCCGCACTGCTTGCTCTCGGCGCCGCTTTTTTCGTCGCGATCGGCGACGTCATGCATCAACGCCAGGCGAACGCGGTCACCGACGAACCGGTCGGCCATGCCGAGCTGTTCCTGCAGTTGCTCAAGGACCGCCAGTGGTGGCTGGGCAGCCTGGTCGCCGGCGTCGGATTCGGGCTGCAGGCCGCCGCGCTGGGGTTGGGCTCGGTGCTGCTGGTGCAGGCGATTCTGGTGACCTCGCTGTTGTTCGCGCTGCCGATCCACGCCCGAATGGCTCAGCGTCGGGTGACGCTGTGGGAATGGGGGTGGGCGGTGCTGCTGGCGGCCTCGGTCGTCGTGATCGTCACCGTCGGTAATCCGACCGCGGGGCACGCCCGCGCGTCGTTCGAGACGTGGGCGGTGGTCGTAGCGGTACTCGGCCCCCTGCTGGTGGCGTGCGTGATCGGCGGCAGCATGGTGAAGGGCCCGCTGAGCGCGGTGCTGCTGGCCGTCGTGTCCGGTGCGCTGTGGGGGGTGTTCGCGGTGCTGACGAAGGGTGTGGTGGATCGCCTCGACGACGGCGTCATCGCGCTGCTGCGCACACCGGAGCTGTATGTCTGGGCGGCCATCGCGGTCGCGGGGACCGCATGGCAGCAGTTCTCCTTCCGCGCCGGGGCCATTACCGCGTCGCTGCCGACCATGACCGTCACCGAACCGGTGGTGGCGTCGGTGCTCGGAATCGTCGTACTCGGCGAGACGCTGCGGCCAGGTGACGCGGGCTGGCTGACCCTGATCGTCGCCGTCGCGATGATGATCGTCTCTACGGGCGCGCTGGCCCGCGGTGAAGCGGCCAGCTCAGGCGACCGTGCGACGCGGCATTAGCGTGGTCACGTGCTCAGTGCCATCGCAATCATCCCGTCGGCGCCCGTCATGGTGCCCGAACTGGCCTCCGGTGCCGCGGCCGAGCTGACCGAACTGAGGGAGGCGGCCTTCGCCGCCGCGGGGTCGCTGCCGGGCCGGTGGGTCGCCGTCGGAGTGGGCCGGACTGATTCGGTGGTGGGACCCAGGCGGACCGGCACCTTCGCCGGCTACGGCGTCGATGTGCCGATTGCGCTGGCGCCCGGTCGCGGCGACGCACCGACCGAGCTGCCGCTGTGCGCGCTGATCGCCGGCTGGGTGCGGGGCTGGGTCGCGCCCGATGCGCACGCCGAGGTGCGGGTTTACGCCGACGAGCACGACGCCGAAGCGGCCCTGGCTTTAGGGAGACGGCTGCGCGAAGAGATCGACGAGGCCGCCGATCCGGTGGGTGTGCTGATCGTCGCGGACGGCGCGCACACGCTCACTCAGCCCGCGCCGGGCGGATACGACCCCGAATCGATCCCCGTCCAGGCCGCCCTCGACGACGCCCTTGCGGCGGGCGATGCGGCCGTGCTCGCACGGCTGCCGGAGACGATCGTCGGCCGGGTGGCCTACCAGGTGCTGGCCGGGCTGGCCGGCCCGGCACCCCGGTCGGTGAAGGAGCTGTACCGCGGCGCGCCTTACGGCGTCGGCTATTTCGTCGGCGTCTGGCAGCCATGACCCGACCGATCGCGATCGTCGGCCCGACCGGAACCGGGAAATCGGCGCTGGCGCTCGCGGTGGCCGAACGCGTCGGCGGCGAGATCGTCAACGCCGACGCCATGCAGCTCTACCGCGGTATGGACATCGGGACGGCGAAGCTGACCGTCGCCGAGCGCCGCGGCATCCCGCACCATCAGCTCGACGTGCTCGACGTGACCGAAACCGCCAGCGTGGCGCGCTACCAGCAGGCCGCCGCCGCCGACGTCGAGGCCATCGCCGGTCGCGGCGCGGTGCCGATCGTGGTCGGCGGATCGATGATGTACATCCAGTCGCTGCTCGACGAGTGGACCTTCCCGGCGACGGACCCCACGGTGCGGGCCAGGTACGAACAGCGGCTCGCTGAGGTGGGCGTCGCCGAACTGCATCGTGAACTCGCCAACGTCGACGCCGATGCCGCCGCGTCGATCCTGCCCACTGACGGACGGCGCATCGTTCGCGCGCTGGAGGTCGTCGAACTGACCGGACGCCCTTTCGCCGCGTCCTTCCCGACGATCGGTGCCCCCCGATGGGACACCGCGATCATCGGACTTGATTGGGAGACAACACTTCTCGATGAGCGGCTGACCGTGCGGACCGGGAAGATGTTCCTCGACGGACTGGTCGGCGAAGTGCGCAGGCTGCTGGATCGTGGCCTGCGCGAGGGCGTGACGGCCTCCCGCGCGCTCGGCTATGCCCAGGTGATCGCCGACCTCGACAGCGGCGGCGACGGATCGGCGGCGCAGGAACCGACGTTCTTCGGAACCCGCCGCTACGTACGCAGGCAGCGGTCGTGGTTCCGTCGTGACCACCGCATCACCTGGTTCGACGGTGCGGCGGGCGACCTCGTCGAGGAAACCCTGCGCGTCTGGCGCGACGTATCCTGAACAGGTGAAGTTCGCCAAAGGGCACGGCACCCAGAACGACTTCGTGGTGTTGCCAGACCCCGAAGGCGGGCTGACGCTCACGCCCGTCGCGGTGACTGCGCTGTGCGACCGTCGCCGGGGACTGGGCGCCGATGGTGTGCTGCGGGTGACCAGGGCGGCGGCCGCGCAGGCAGCGGGCGTCTTCGAGCGGATTCCCGAGGGTGTGGCCCCGGACGACTGGTACATGGACTACCGCAACGCCGACGGATCGATCGCGCAGATGTGCGGCAACGGGGTCCGGGTCTTTGCGCACTACCTGCGGGCGTCCGGCTTGGAAAGCCGTGACGAGTTCGTCGTCGGGTCCCTGGCCGGGCCACGGCCGGTGGTGCTGCACGACTGGGACGCCACCCGTGCCGTCGTGACCGTCGAGATGGGCAAGGCCAACCAGTTGGGCACCGGTGAGGCGATCGTCGGAGGCAGGCCGTTTGCGGGCCTGGCGATCGACGTGGGCAACCCGCATCTCGCCTGTGTCGATCCGGTCATGACGTTCGATGACCTGGCCGCGCTCGACGTGGCGGCGCCGGTGTCGTTCGACCGTGCGCAGTTTCCGGAAGGCGTGAACATCGAGGTGTTGACGGCGCCGGTGGATGGTGCGGTGTCGATGCGGGTACACGAACGGGGTGTCGGCGAAACGCGGTCCTGCGGTACCGGAACCGTCGCCGCGGCCGTGGCTGCGCTGGCGTACGGGGGTGCGACCACCGGCACGTTGGGGGTGCACATCCCCGGCGGGGAGGTCACCGTCACGGTCACCGACGCGAGCAGTTACCTCCGTGGTCCGTCGGTTCTGGTGGCCCACGGCGAGTTGTCCGAGGAATGGTGGCGTGCTGCGCAACGTTAAATCAGATGCATGTGACGCGATGACCATGCAACGCTCTATTCGCTTATGACGTATCCGAAATTCCCTCTCAACGAGACACCCAGCGCGGGTGAACTCGCCCTCGAAGACCGCACAGCGCTGCGCCGTGTGGCCGGTTTGTCGACCGAGTTGGCCGATGTCTCCGAGGTCGAGTACCGCCAACTGCGGCTCGAACGCGTTGTGCTGGTTGGGGTGTGGACCGAGGGCAGCGCGGCCGACGCCGACGCGAGCCTCGCCGAGCTTGCCGCCCTTGCCGAGACCGCAGGCTCTGAGGTGCTCGAGGGGCTGATCCAGCGCCGCGACAAGCCCGATCCCGCGACGTACATCGGCTCGGGCAAGGCTCAGGAGTTGCGCGAAGTCGTGCTGGCCACCGGCGCGGACACCGTGATCTGCGACGGCGAACTGAGTCCGGCCCAGCTCACCGCGCTGGAGAAGGCGGTCAAGGTCAAGGTCATCGACCGCACCGCACTGATTCTCGACATCTTCGCCCAGCACGCCACAAGCCGCGAGGGCAAGGCGCAGGTCACGCTCGCGCAGATGGAGTACATGCTGCCCAGGCTGCGCGGTTGGGGCGAGTCGATGTCGCGGCAGGCCGGTGGACGTGCGGGTGGCAGCGGCGGCGGTGTGGGTCTGCGTGGCCCCGGTGAGACGAAGATCGAAACCGACCGTCGGCGTATCCGTGAGCGAATGGCCAAGTTGCGCCGCGAGATCAAGGACATGAAGACGATTCGCGACACCCAGCGCAGCCGTCGGCTGGCGAGCGATGTGGCGTCGATTGCGATCGTGGGCTACACCAACGCGGGCAAGTCGAGCTTGCTCAACGCGTTGACCGGTGCGGGTGTGCTCGTGGAGAACGCGTTGTTCGCGACCCTCGAACCGACAACGCGCCGTGGGGAATTCGCGGACGGCAGGCCATTCGTCCTGACCGACACGGTCGGATTCGTGCGACATCTACCGACCCAGTTGGTGGAGGCGTTCCGGTCGACGCTGGAGGAGGTCGTCGACGCCGACCTGCTGGTTCACGTCGTCGACGGCTCCGACGTGAATCCGTTGGCGCAGATCAACGCCGTGCGCAAGGTCGTCAACGAGGTGGTCGTCGACCACGAGCGCAAGCCGGCGCCGGAACTGGTGGTGGTCAACAAGATTGACGCTGCAAGCGATCTCGCGCTGGCGCAGTTGCGGCGGGCGTTGCCGGAGGCGGTGTTCGTCTCCGCGCGCACGGGTGAGGGTCTGACGCGGCTGCAGCAGCGGATGGCCGAAATGATCGCTCCCACAGACGCGGTCGTGGATGTGACGATTCCGTACGACCGCGGCGATCTGGTCAACAAGGTGCATGCCGACGGCCGGGTGGATGCCACTGAGCACACCGCCGACGGGACGAGGATCAAGGCTCGCGTGCCGATTCCGTTGGCGGCCAGCTTGAGCGAATACTCGACGTTCTGAGCGACAGCCGAAAGGTCCCCGAATCAACATGATTCGGGGACCTTTGCCGACTGAGGTCGGTTGAGCTAGTGCTGCTCGGCCTCTTGGCGCTTCTCGGCCGTCTTGGCGGCGCCGCGGGCAGCCTCGGCTTCGGCTTCCTTCTTGGCGGCATCGCGCTGCGCGTCGGCCTTGTCCTGCTGGGCCTGGCCCTCCCGGTAGAGGTCGTCGCGGCCGGCGACGGCGCCTGCAACCTCTTTGACCTTGCCTTTGACGCCTTCGACGACGCCCTTGATGGCTTCTTCCGGACCGCTGTTGTTCTCCGACATGGGGTTTTCCTCCTTGTAGTGTCGAGGTGCTGAGATATATCCCCGGACGGAGGAGTTGCTAAACCCGCGGTGGGCTACGTCACGAAGTCAGGTCACGGCCGATGCGCGACGATCACCGGCGGTTCATGCGCCGTGACCGGCGGCAGCTCGCCGTCGAACTTCTCGACCTCGACGAGCACGTGTGCACCGGTACATCCGTGGGCGAGCGATGAGGTACCGACATCGTCGGTGAGCACGTTGGGATTTCCGTGGACGCACATGGCGTCGGGATCGGACGGGTCCAGTGGGTCGAACCACGCACCGGTCGACAGTTGGACGACGCGCGGGCGCAGACGGTCGTCGATCACGACGCCCGCCAGACATGCACCGCGGTCGTTGAAGACGCGCACCACATCGCCGTCGCGTAACCCGCGGTCTGCCGCGTCGGCCGGGTGCATCCGGATCGGCTCGCGCTGCTGAACTTTCGACGCCTGACTGGTCGCGCCGCCGTCGAGCTGGCCGTGTAACCGGGATGCCGGCTGGTTGGCCAACAGATGCAGGGGGTAGGTCGCTGCGCGTGGGCCGCCGAGCCACTCCGACGGCTCGTACCACTTGGGGTGCCCGGCGCAGTCGTCGTAGCCGAATCCGTCGATGTCCTCGGAGAAGATCTCGATGCGTCCGCTCGGTGTGCCGAGCCGGTTTGCGACGGGATCGGCGCGAAAGTCGTCCAGCAGCGTGATTCCGGACTCGGTGGGGAGCCGCAGCCGACCGAGCCGCCAGAACTCCTCGAAGGTCGGCACCACGAAATCCAGTCCGGCGGCCCATTTGTCGTAGAGGTGCGCCAGCCACTGCCTGGCGGTGCGACCTTCGGTGAACTGTTCGGCGAATCCCAGCCTCTCGGCCAGCTCCGCGAATGTCGTGTAGTCGTCGCGGGATTCTGCGTAGGGCTCGGTGAGCGCGGGCATCGCCATGAACAACGGGTCGTTGCGCGAACCCGAATAGTCGTCGCGTTCATAGGACGTGGTCGACGGCACCACGATGTCGGCGTGCTTGGCCATCGCCGTCCAGTACGGTTCGTGCACCACCACCGTGTCCACCCGGCCGAGCGCCCGGCGCAATCGCGGGATGTTCTGGTGATGGTGAAACGGGTTGCCGCCCGCCCAATAGACAAGCTTGATGTCGGGGTAGGTCAAACGCCTGCCGTTGTAGTCGAACTGCTCGCCCGGATGCAGCAGCATGTCGCTGATCGCCGCAACGGGGATGAACGTCTGGACCGGGTTGAGTCCCTGCGGCAGTGCGGGCAACCGGCAGCGCAGCGGTGGTAGACCCGGTTCGTTCATCGACCCGTAGCCGTGACCGAAACCGCCTCCGGGAACGCCGATCTGACCGAGCATCGCCGCCAGCGTGAGTCCCATCCAGGGTGCTTGCTCGCCGTGCCTGGTTCTCTGTAGCGACCAGCTGACGGTGACGATCGTGCGGCACGTGGCCATCCGTCGGGCCAGCGCAACGAGCGTCTCGGCCGGTAGACCGCAGATCGCCGAGGCCCATTCCGGCGACTTCGGTACTCCGTCGTCGACGCCGAGCAGGTAGCGCTCGAAACGTTCGTAGCCGGTGCAGTAGTCCCTCAGAAAGTCCCGGTCGGCCAGGGATTCGGTGGCCAGTACATGGGCGAGCGCCAACATGATGGCGACATCGGTACCCGGTACCGGCGCCAGCCATTCACAGTCGCCGTCGACGTCGTCGCGCAGCGGTGACACCGATACGATGCGGCCTCCCTTGTCGCGGAATCGTCGCAGCGCGTCGCGGGCCGGATGTCCGGTGGTGCCACCGTGATTGATGGCGGTGTTTTTCAGTGCCAGCCCGCCGAAGCACACGAGAAGCTCGGTGTGCTTCACGATGACTTCCCACTCGGTGGATCGCTTGAACAGATCGTCGTGGGTGCCCACCACCCGCGGCATGATGACACCCGTCGCGCCCAGGCTGTAGGAGTGGCGCGAAAAGGTATAGCCGCCAAGGAATTTCAGAAAGCGGTGCACCTGGCTTTGCGCGTGGTGAAAGCGACCCGCGCTGGCCCATCCGTATGAGCCGCCGTATATTGCCTCGTTGCCGTGAATATCGACGACGCGGCGAAGTTCGTCGGCGAGCAATTCGGTCAGTTCATCCCATGACACGCGGACGAATTCGTCGGCGCCGCGCGCGCTGGTGGGGCCGGGGCCGTCCCGCAGCCAACCCCGTCGCACCGCCGGTGTGGCAATTCGGGATCGGTGGCGAATCGATCCGGGCAGATTCCCCAACAACGGAGACGGATCCATATCGCCGTCAAACGGCGTGACGGAGGCGATTTCGCCGGAATCGACGCTCGCGTTGAAAGCGCCCCAGTGCGCGAGGCTTGTCGTTCCGGGGCGCATGAATCCCGAGTTTAGGGCGGTGCGCGATGTGCTGCGCAACGCGATTTCGCGCCTCGCAGCGCGAGATCCAAAGCTTTTCGGTATGACCGGGGTATTTTCTCCGAAGAATGGGCGTGTTCCTTGGTTATTTACAGCATCTAAAGGACAGTTGACGGGCGCGATGCTTTTCATTGAATTTCCGCCGACCGCAGGAGGGTGAATGAGCGGCCAGAAGAGTCGGCGCCGCACGATGATCAGTCGGGTGATCGTCGGTTTGCTGGCGGTGCCGATGGCTGTATTGCTGGCACCGATGGTGTCGGCGCAGCCGGAAGCCGACGCGAATGCTGCGATAACGGCGGCGTGGGAAGCCAGCGGAGGCGACGGCGGCCCGCTGGGTCCCAGAAACGGCGACGTCTATCCCATCGGTGAGGGGTTCGGCCAGAACTTCGCCGGTGGCAAGATCTTCTTCACCCCTGCGACTGGCGCGCATTTCGTGCGCGGCGCGATCTTGGAGAAGTACGAATCGCTGGGCGGTCCCGCCGACAGCGATCTCGGTTTCCCCACCATCGACGAGGGTCCAGGACGGGCGCCGGACAGCCTGAACAGCACGTTCAGCGCCTCAGACAATCCGGTTATCTTCTTCACCCCGGCGACCGGTGCACGAGTCGTTCGCGGCCCGATCAACGCGGCGTGGGACAAGCTCGGTGGCTCGTCGGGAGCCCTCGGTGTGCCCGCTGAGGACGAGGTCTTCCGCGGCGACGTCGTCTCGCAGAAGTTCACCAACGGCGAGGTGTCGTACGACCTGAAGAAGAAGACCTTCACGACGGTTCCGCCTGATCTGGCCGCTCAGTTGGCCGATCTGCAGATCCCCGATGACCCGGTCGCCGCGATCAATGCCGCGCGGCGCGCGGCGGGGGGATCGCTGGGACCCCTGGGCGCGGCCGAAGGCGCGCCGATCCCTGTGGGCAAGGACGGGCAGCGGCAGAACTTCGCCGGGGGAGCGATCTTCTACACGCCTGCCACGGGTGCGAATGTCATGACCAAGCAGGTACTCGCGAAGTACGAGAGCGTGGGCGGGCCCGAGGGCGATCTGGGATGGCCCGTGACCAACGAGGTCGACGGCGGTTACACCACGGAGAGCCGCATGGTCACCTTCGCGGCCGACGACAAGCCCGTCATCTTCTGGACGCCCGAATACGGCGCCGTGATCGTGCGCGGCGCGATGGCAGCGGCCTGGGACAAGCTGGACGGGGCAAAGGGCGCGCTGGGCGCACCAGTGGCCGACCAGACCGAGTCCGGCAACGTCATCACCCAGCGCTTCAGCGGCGGCGTGATCAATTGGGATCGCTCGACGAACAAGTTCAGCACCGAACCGGCCAATCTGGCGTCGGAGCTGTCCGGCCTCGAGGTTCCGGGGCAGACCGCACCGGGCGAGCCGAGCACCTCGCAGGCATCCGATTCCGAGGGCAGCAAGTGGTTCAAATTAAGCTGGTGGTGGCTGCTGGCTCTGGTACCGGTGGTGGCACTCGTCTCGGCGTTGCTGGTGGCGCTGTTCCTGCGGCGGCGCAAAGGTGAGGATCCGTTCGCGGCGGACGGCTCATTTGTCGGCCAGGACGCGCGGTTCGGGGGCGAGCCCGACCACGCCTACGGCACCGCCAGTGCGTCTGAGCAGATGACACCCGACGACGAATACGCCGTCGCGATGTTCGGTGATCGCTACGCCAGCGGGGGACTGGGCACATCGCCGGCCGGCGAGGATCTGACGCCTGACGCGCCACACGAGGACGACCCGTCCCATGAAGACGACCTGTCTCATGAAGACGACGGTGCACACGCCGACTACGACCCGTGGGGTGCGCCGTCACGTGCCGAGGAGGACGAGCCGCGCGACCACGTCGAAGAGACCGACGAATCCGGAGACGACGAAGATCCGGACGCGGTCGACACCGCACCGACGCGCGTCGTCACCGTTGCGCCCCCCGCAATCAAGCGCGATTCCCTCACCGATACCGGGCGACACGCACGGATCGAGATCGAGGAGGAACCCGAGCAGCAGATGGCATTCCATCTTCCGCTCGAGGACCCGAACGAGCCGCCGGAGGGATTCCCGGTCAAGGCGAACACCAAGTTGGGTGTCTACTGGTCGCCCGACAGTCCACAGTACGAGGACGCCGATGCCGAAATCTGGTTCGTGAGTGAGGAACTCGCGGTAATCAACGGCTTCGTTCCCGCCGAGGACAGCTAGATCTTGCGGATCACCGTCACGACCTTGCCCAGCACGGCGGCGTCGTTGCCGGGAATCGGGTCGAAGGCCGGGTTGTGCGGCATCAGCCACACCTGACCGCGCGTGCGCTTGAACGTCTTCACCGTCGCTTCACCGTCGATCATCGCGGCGACGATGTCACCGTTGTCGGCGACGTTCTGCTGACGCACGACGACCCAGTCGCCGTCGCAGATCGCCGCGTCGACCATCGAGTCGCCGACGACTTTGAGCAGGAACAGCGAGCCCTCGCCGACCAGTTCACGCGGTAGCGGAAAGACGTCCTCGACGGCCTCCTCGGCCAGGATCGGGCCACCGGCGGCGATACGGCCGAGCACAGGCACGAACGTCGGTTCCGGAAGAGCATCGGAACCCGCGACCTCGGTGGGGACGATCGAGGGCGGACTGTCGGCGCCGCGGACGTCCACAGCGCGCGGGCGGTTGGGATCGCGCCGCAGGTACCCCTTGCGCTCCAACGTGCGCAGTTGGTGGGCCACCGACGAGGTTGACGTCAGACCGACCGCATCGCCGATCTCCCTGATGCTCGGCGGATAGCCACGGCTGGTCACCGAGGCGCGAATGACGTCGAGGATGGTGCGTTGACGCTCGGTGAGACCCGTATCGAGCCCACCGCGCCCGCCGGTGCCGTCTGTGCCGCCCGGGGTATCGCTGCTGGAGTCCATGGCGCGAATGTAGCCCCCGGCGGCCGATTAATCAAACATGTGTTCGACGCGTGTCGTCTGTCCCGGTGGGCGAGATCTGGGCGGCAAAACTTGTCGGTGGCCCGCGATATCGTTTGGCAACAGTTCGATCACATGTTCTATTAATCGAACACGTGAGCGAGTATGTTCGAACACAAGAGCGAACGATCTTGAACCGGAAGGCAGGAAGATGACAATTCTCGACACGCGGGACATCCAGGCGGCACCGGTGGTCAGGCAGGGTATCCGGCCTGCAGGCGCACGGCGGCGGCCGTCCTCGCGACGCCCGGGCGGCGCGCCGATGAAATACCGAAGCTCCGGCGTCGCCGTATCGCGCGTCGCCCACCGGCGGCGGCCGATCACCCCGGTCACCACCGTCCTGCTGGCCATGGTCGCCGCTGGGATCACCGTGTGGCTCGGGCTCGTGGCTCAGTTCGGCGGTGTCATGGGTGAATCCGCCGCCGTACCGGACCGTCTCGCGGTGGTTCAGGTGCAGACGGGCGAGACGCTGCAGCAGGTCGCGGGCCGGGTAGCGCCCGATGCCCCGGTGAGCCGCGTCGTCGACCGGATCCGCGAACTCAACCAACTCGACTCCGTGGCGGTCCACGCCGGCCAGACGCTTATCGCGCCGATCGCCTGACGGTGTGTCGTGAGCGGTGAAAATCCAGGCCGCACAAGGACATTCGGAAGCGCAGCAACGGACTTTGTGCCAATCAACACGAATCTGGGCTGGCAGACCCCCGCGCAGGTACGCTCGAAGGCGTTCGGGTTAGTCGTTTGTTGGCGCGGCGAAGGAGCGGTGATGCACTGTCCGTTCTGTCGTCATCCCGATTCCCGGGTGGTGGATTCGCGTGAAACCGACGAGGGCCAGGCGATTCGACGTCGCAGGTCGTGCCCGGAATGTGGTCGTCGCTTCACCACGGTGGAGACCGCGGTGCTCGCGGTGGTCAAGCGCAGCGGTGTCACCGAACCGTTCAGCCGGGAGAAGGTCGTCAAGGGCGTTCGCCGCGCGTGCCAGGGTCGCGACGTCGACGACGATGCACTGAACCTGCTGGCCCAGCAGGTGGAGGACGCCGTGCGGGCCACCGGTTCGCCGGAGGTGCCCAGCCATGAGGTGGGGCTGGCGATACTGGGCCCGCTGCGGGAGCTCGACGAGGTCGCGTATCTGCGCTTCGCCTCCGTCTACCGCGGCTTCACCTCCGCAGAGGACTTCGAGCGCGAGATCCAGGCGCTGCGGGAGCACCGCAAGTCGCCGCAGCCGGCGCAGGGCTGATCCGGCCCGTCAATCGATCTGCTTCGTCCCGTCGCTGACGACGCGGCCTGCAACTCGCACCCAGCCCTCGGGGCTCCACTGGGTGTGGATCACCGAACCCTTTCCTTGCACGATCTCGAGATCGCGGCTGAGGTAATCGGTGATGCGGACCGCGGCGGCGCCGGTGGCCTCGTCCTCGGGAACGCCGAGATGGCTGGCGAACATGCGGGAGCGGATCTTTCCGGCCGGTTCGTCGAGCCAGGTCCACAGGTAGTGTTCGACGTCGTCGGAGTAGTCAGACGGATCGGCCGCCATCAGGTCGTCGACAGAGGCAAGGTCGTAGATCGCGAAGTCCGGTGCCCATTCCGCACGTGCGCTGACGGCCGCCAGATCGTCGTCGTAGGTGACCTGCACGATGCCGGCGGGCACCTGAAGCGTCTTGATGGGATGCCCTTGGTCGCGCAGCCACCACGACGCGCCCACAGTCGGGTGGCCGGCGAAGGGCAATTCGACCGCCGGTGTGAAGATCCGGGCGTGTGCAGTGCTGGTTCCGGTTTGCGGCAGATCGATGAAAATCGTTTCGCTGTAACCCAATTGAGTAGCGATCCGTTGGCGATCGGCGGGGGTGACGGTGCTGTTGTCGACAACACCCAGCGGATTGCCGTAGTTCCCCTCGGGGTCGGTGAACACCCGCAGCACTGTCACATCGATGGCCATGGCCCGATGCTACTTCTTGGCTGCGTGCTTACCGAAAGAGTTCTTAGGTCGCGCTGCGTTCGTCGTGATCCATCGCGTCGAGGACGGCGACCCGCGTGTCGACGGAACCGGAGATCTCATCCGTTCTGCGGCCCTCGCGCAGCAGTCCGCGGAGGTAGTCCTGGTCGTAGACGGCGGGTTCGGTGGAACTGATGAACTGCTCCACCACTTCGACGAACCGGTCGGGGTCGTCGTGGAACGGGAAGTGTCCGGACCCTTCGAAGATCTCCAACCGCGAGCCGGGCATCGCGGCGTGTGCCATGCGGGCGTGGCTGACCGGTATCACCGAGTCGCGGGATCCCCAGATCAATTGCACCGGAACGGATTGGGTCAGATAACAGCGGTCCAGCATCGTGACGACCTGACCGCGCCAGTCCACGACGGCGCGCAGTGTGCGCGCAAACGCCGACGACGCGGTCGGCTCCGGCAGGTCCGCGAGGATCCGAAGCACGTCGGGAATGTCGCGCCCCAGCCCGGTCGACCCGAACACCGCACCGGCGACCCGCCCGACGACCTGCAGCGCGGGCAGGACCATCGGTAGGCGCAGCAGTGCCAGTGCTTCACTGCCCATCGGCAGCGAAGCAGCCCGCAATGCGATGTTGACGTCCTGGGTCACCCCGCCTGCGCCCACGAGGATCAGCCGTTCGACCAATTGCGGGAACTGGTAGGCGAACTGCATCGCCACGCCGCCGCCGAGCGAGTGCCCGACCACCGTCACCTTGTCGACGTCGAGCACGCTCAGCAGATCTCGCATGCCGTTGGCGTAAGCGGCCACCGAGTAGTCGGCGCGTGGCTTGTCCGACCTGCCGTGGCCCAGCAGATCCGGCGCGATGACGGTGAAACGCTGCGCCAACTTCGACTGGACGGTCTCCCAGGTGGTGGAGTTGTCGCCGATGCCGTGGATCAGCAGGATCGCGGGTCCGGATCCCGCGGTCCGGAATGCGCGCCGGTACCCGTGGATGGTGCGGAACTCCAGTTCGGGTGTGAGTTCCCGGACGGGGCGCAGGTTGGTCGTTCGCGCGGCCATTGCGACAACTTAGCTGCCCTCACGGAGTGGCGCTATCTGACGTCGTCGTCCTTGCCCTTGTCCTGTTGCCGCAGGAACCTCTCGAACTCCGCACCGAGCTCCTCGCCGCTGGGCAGGTTCTCGTCGTTGGCAAGCAGTGACCGGTTCTCCTGGGCGGCGGCGAACGCGTCGTACTGTCGTTCCAGCGCGGCGACCACCTGGGCCACTTCGGCGCTGGCCTCGACCTGTTCGTTGATCTTCATCAGGATCTCTGCGCCCGCGGCGTCCAGCGCCTCCAGCGGAATCTGCAGTGACGCGCTCTTGGCGACCTCGGCCAGCAGGACCTCCGCGGCGGCGGGGTAGTCGGTCTGGGCCAGATAGTGCGGCACGTGCACGGTGAAGCCGACGACCTCGTATCCGTGCTGCGACATCCGGAACTCCAGCAGGTTCGACACGCTGCCCGGCACCTGCACCTCGCCGACCCACGGCTGGTGTTCGGCGATGAGCTCCTTGTCGTTGGAGTGCGCCGTCAGCGTGATGGGCCGGGTGTGCGGGACGGCCATCGGGATGGCGCCAAGACCGATCACGCGGCGCACGCCGAGCCGCTCGGCCAGCAGCCGCACGGCGGTGAGGAAACGCTCCCAACGCAGGTCTGGCTCCAATCCGGCAAGCAGCAGAAACGGCGTGCCGACGCTGTCACGCAATGCGTAGAGACTGAGCTCGGGGTCCTCGTAATGGGTGAAGTGGTCGGTCTTGAAGGTCATCAGCGGGCGCCGCGACCGGTAGTCCAGCAACTCGTCGATGGCGAACGAGGCGACCAACTCGGTGTCCAGAGTGTTCTTGAGGTGCTGGGCCGCCAGCCGAATGGCGTGCCCGGCGTCGGAGAAACCCTCAAGCGCGTGGATCATCACCGGGCCCCGACCATCCGGCGAGGTCAGCTGGGGTGCGGGGAACTCGAGCTCGTACATGCCGGTCTGATCCGGCTGGTAGTGCTGCTCGGGCTGATCCGCTTGGTCCGCCATGGTTCTCGCCTCCTCCACGGTCTGTCGATGAACTTCTTCTCATCGTCATAACCAGTGTGGCTTATGTTGCGTTCCCGTTCGCCTCGCACCCATGCATCGAAAGTTCAGCCCAATTCTGTGCGGCTGTGTGGTTGGGCGCCAGGAGCCTGCGATTACGTGCGGAACTGATTCAGCGCGCGCAGCTTGTTCATCACGTCGAGCGCCGCGACTTTGTAGGCCTCGGAGAAGGTGGGGTAGTTGAACACGGCGTCGACGAGGTACTCGACCGTCCCGCCGCAGCCCATGACGGCCTGCCCGATGTGCACCATCTCGGTGGCGCTCGTGCCGAAAATGTGCACGCCGAGCAGCTTCAGGTCGTCCGTCGACACGAGCAGTTTGAGCATGCCGTAGGAGTCGCCGGCGATCTGGCCCCTGGCCAGCTCGCGATACCGCGACACCCCGACCTCGTAGGGGATCGCATTGCGCGTCAACTCGACCTCGGTGGCGCCGACGTAGGACACCTCGGGAATCGAATAGATGCCGATCGGCTGTAGGTCGGTCATGCCCTTGGCGGGTTCACCGAACGCGTGGTATGCGGCCAACCTGCCCTGGTCCATCGACGTGGCGGCCAGCGCCGGGAACCCGATGACGTCTCCCACGGCATAGATGTGGTCGACCGAGGTCACGAAGTTGCTGTCGACCGTGATGCGCCCACGCGCATCGGGTTCCAGGCCCGCGTTGGCCAGGTCGAGGTGCTCGGTCTGACCCTGCCTGCCCGCGGAGTACATCACCGTCTCGGCCGGAATCTGCTTGCCGCTTGCCAGCGTGGTCACGGTCCCCGCGGCGCCGACGTCGACGGCGGTCACCTCCTCGCCGAAGCGGAACGTCACCGCGAGGTCGCGCAGATGGAACTTCAATGCCTCGACGATCTCGGGATCGCAGAAGTCGAGCATGTTGTCCCGCTTTTCGACCACGGTCACCTTGGTACCGAGGGCGGCGAACATGGATGCGTACTCGATGCCGATCACACCGGCGCCGACGACCACCATGGTGGCCGGTAGCGACTTCAGGTCGAGAATGCCGTCGGAGTCCAGAACACGGTCTTCGTCGAACTCGACGCCGGCAGGGCGGGCCGGTTTCGTGCCGGTGGCGATGACGATGAATTCGCCGCTAACCGTGGTGCGTTCGCCTCGAGTGGGCTCCTCGACCAGCACCGTGTGCGCGTCGATGAACCGACCGTGACCTTGAATGAGATCGATGCGGTTACGCATGAGCTGCGACCGCACCACGTCCTGCTCCTTGCCGATCACGTGGGACGTGCGGGCCAGCAGGTCGGAGGGGGTGATCTTCTCCTTGACGCGGTAGCTCGCGCCGTACAGCTCCCGCTGGTTCATGCCCGTCAGGTAGACGACGGCCTCACGCAGCGTCTTCGACGGGATGGTTCCGGTGTTCACGCAGACGCCGCCGAGCATCCTGCCGCGTTCGACCACCGCCACCGTCTTGCCGAGCTTCGCCGCGGCGATCGCGGCCTTCTGGCCGCCAGGACCTGAACCGATGACGACGAGGTCGTACTCGAGCATGGAACCCATGGGAAAGGTGTACGCCGGTTGCGCAAAACTTGCACGTCGACAAGCGTCAACGGCACGTCAAATTAATCGTCTGTTCCCAACTTCCGCCCGGTATGCGCGCCTGACCGGCGTCTAGCCCCTCCGATGAGACGATGGCGCCGATGGTCAACACGCTGTCGCGACACCTGCGCGGATGCGCGCTGGTGATGGCAGCCGTGTTGCTGGCCGCGTGCAGCCGGGTCGTCGCCGGGACGGTGCAGCCGGTCGGCTCGGTGGCCGAAAATCCGCCGGTTCCGATCGCGGACCTGCTCGTCGAACCCGGCCAGTTCCCACCCCGGTATCCGGCAGCCGTGCTCGACGATGCCGCGTTGCACCGCGCCGTGGCTGACATCGACGGAGTGCCGACCGGCGCCGCCGTGACACCTGCGGACTGCACGCCGCCGGTGCTATGGCACAGCGAAACGGCGGGGGTGGAAGGGGTCGACAGCGATACCGCGAGCAGGCTGATCCTCGTTGTAACCCGGCCGGCGCCGCCGCTGAGTGAACGGCTGGATCAGCTGCGCAGGTGCTCCTCGTTCACCGTTGGGCAAGGTAAGGACGAATCGACGGTCAGCTTGACGGTCCTGCCGGCCCCGCCGGTCGACGCCGACGACACCTACGCCGTCGAACAGAGGGTCACGACACCGGAATCCGAGCGCACGGTGCTCACATTCGCCGCCCAGATCGGCGATACGCGCGTGAGCGCGACCTGGCTACAGGAGCCGGCGGTCGACGAGCCGGACACGGTGGCGCTGGACCGGTTGTTCAGCGACGCCGTGGTGAAGCTGCGCCGCGACGGCTGAATCAGAGTCGTCCAAAACCGCGGTTATCCCCAACCGCGGATTCATCCCCACGAACGTCCGCCACAGCGTTCTGGCGGGCGGGGAAGTGGGTGCCTGCAACGACGGTGGGAGCATGACATCGCAACCGCCCGACTTCCACCTGAACCGGCCCGGCGTACTGATCGCCGCGTTACCCGCTGTGCTGGGCTTCGTGCCCGAGAAATCCCTCGTCCTGGTCACCGTCGACCGCGGGGAGATGGGATGCGTTATGCGCGTTGATCTTTCCGACGAGGTGACCGCCTCCGTCGAGCACATCGCTGAGGTGGCCGCCGGCGCGGAGCCCGATGCGGCCATTGCCGTCATCGTTGACGAGGCGGGCGCGAACTGCCGGATGTGCAACGACGATTACCGCCGGCTGGCGGACTCGCTGGCCTCGACGCTGGCCGACTGCGGTATCGAACTCCTCGCCGCGCACGTCGTCGACCGGGTGGCCGCAGGCGGGCGCTGGCACTGTGCGGACGGCTGCGGCCTGGCAGGCACCGTCGAGGATCCGGCTGCGTCACCGCTGGCCATGGCCGCGGTGCTCGACGGGCGCAGGCTGTACGCGCGGCGCGCGGAGTTGCAGGAGGTCATCGCCATCGCCGACCCGGCCCGCACCGACGCCCTGGCGGCTGCGATCGGCAGCTGCGACGTGGACCGGCCGGACGCCGAGGTCCGTCGTGATGTCGAAGCGGCGATCGCGGCGGCGGCGGACGCGGCAGACGGCCGGGCGCTGTCCGACGACACCGCCGCGAGGCTGGCGTGCGCGCTGTCGGATCCGCTGGTGCGCGACACGCTTTTCGCGTTGGCTATCGGGGAGAACGCCGGGCAGGCGGAGTCGTTGTGGGCCGAGTTGTCCCGCACTCTTCCTGCGCCGTGGCGAGTGGAAGCGCTTGTGCTGCTGGCATTTTCGGCATACGCGCGTGGGGACGGGCCGCTGGCCGGCGTGTCTTTGGATGCCGCGCTCCGGTGTGACGCCACCCACCGCATGGCGGGGATGCTCGACACGGCGCTGCAATCCGGGATGCGGCCGGAGCGGATCCGCGACCTGGCGGCCACCGGATATCGGCTGGCCAGTCGGCTGGGCGTGCAGCTGCCGGCCAGGCGCGCGTTCGGACGCCGCGCGGGGTGACAGCGGACGGGTTAGACCTTCTCGACCTTCACGGCGTGTGCCATGTGGTGGGGCAGCTCGACCTGCTCGTGCCCGGGGATGACGATCATGACGCCGCCGTGGTCGTTGACTTCGACCGTCACACGGGCATTCGGCACCACGCCGGCGTCCTTGAGCCGTCCGATCAACTCGACGTCACCCTGGACATGCTCGGTCAACTGGCGCACCACGACGGCGACGGGCATGCCGGCGGGCAACTCGGTGAGCCTCACCAGGTTGATCCGGTCGGGACCCGACGAATCCTCCAGGCCGAGTTCGGCCAGGCCCGGAATCGGGTTGCCGAAGGGGGAGGTGGTGGGGTTGTCGAGAACCCGCACCAAGCGGCGCTCGACGTCCTCGCTCATCACGTGTTCCCAGCGGCAGGCCTCGGCGTGCACTTCCTCCCACGGCAGTCCGATGACATCGACCAGCAGCCGCTCGGCCAGGCGGTGCTTGCGCATCACGGCGATGGCGAGGTTGCGGCCCTTCTCGGTGAGCTGGAGGTGGCGGTCGCCTGCGACGTGCAGCAGCCCGTCGCGTTCCATCCGGGACACGGTCTGGCTGACGGTGGGGCCGCTTTGGTCGAGACGTTCGGCGATGCGCGCACGCAGCGGCACTACGCCCTCTTCCTCGAGGTCGTAGATGGTCCGCAGATACATCTCGGTGGTATCGACCAGATCGTTCATTTCACAACCCTCCGTCAAGCAGAGTCTACCGGCCAACCGGCCTGAACTGCGGCGCTACGCCTACCGACACGAGCCAGTAAGAATGCCCGCCGGCGTACCGGCGGGCATTCTCGAAAAACGCTTTAGCTGGCGTACGACCGTAACCGATCGGCACGCTCGCCGTTGCGAAGCTTGGCCATCACCTCGCGCTCGATCT
Source organism: Mycolicibacterium moriokaense (assembly GCF_010726085.1). Lineage (NCBI taxonomy): Bacteria > Bacillati > Actinomycetota > Actinomycetes > Mycobacteriales > Mycobacteriaceae > Mycobacterium > Mycolicibacterium moriokaense. Next base: position 4,054,356 of record NZ_AP022560.1, on the reverse strand, counting down.
GGCGCACGCGTTCGCGGGAGAGGCCGAACAGCTTGCCGATCTGGTCCAGAGTGCGGGGCTGGCCGTCGTCCAGGCCGAACCGCAACCGGATGACCTGCTGCTCGCGCTCGTCGAGCGTGGCCAGCACGTGGCGGATATCGGTGTGGAGCAACTCGGAGATCACAGCGTTCTCCGCCGACATCGCCTCGGCGTCCTCGATGAAGTCGCCCAGCGGGGCTTCCTCGTCGCTGCCGACCGGCATGTCGAGGCTTACCGGGTCGCGGCTGTGCTCGAGCAGATCGGTGATCTTCTCGACCGGGATGCCCGATTCGGCGGCCAGTTCCTCATCGGTGGCCTCGCGACCCAGGTTCTGGTGCATTTCGCGCTTGATCCGCGCCAGCTTGTTGACCTGCTCGACGAGGTGGACCGGCAGCCGGATAGTGCGGCTCTGATCGGCCATGCCACGCGTGATCGCCTGGCGAATCCACCACGTGGCGTACGTCGAGAACTTGAATCCCTTGCTGTAGTCGAACTTCTCCATCGCGCGGATGAGGCCGAGGTTGCCCTCCTGGATGAGGTCGAGCAGCGGCATGCCGCGGCCGGTGTAGCGCTTCGCCAACGACACCACCAGGCGAAGGTTGGCTTCGAGCAGATGACGCCGGGCGGCCTCGCCGTCGCGCACCACTGCCTCGAGATCACGCTTGCGGTTCTCGCCCAACCGCTTCCGGGTATCGAGCAGATGCTGCGCGTAAAGGCCAGCCTCGATGCGCTTTGCGAGCTCAACCTCGTCGGCGGCGTTGAGCAAAGCCGTTTTGCCAATGCCGTTCAGATACACGCGTACGAGGTCCGCGGCTGGACTCTGAGCGTCCAAGTCACTGTCGACGCGGCTAATGGTGGCATTTGCCATGACGGCCTCCTGATCGGGTCGAACTGTCATGAGCTATAACGCCCACGTGCCCCTAAGAGTTCCCGTCCATCGGCCGGTTCACACGTTCTGATCTGCGGTTATTGGTCGCCGACCTGAGAATGTGCTGAGAATAACGCTAGAAACTCCTCAGCCTGCGGCATCGCCGGGCGTATCCGTCTCGTTAGCTTGCCGCCACGACTCCGCCCGCTCTTCGAGCGCCGGACGTTCGGCCGTGGGAAACAGCGGGATCCGCCGGGCGTCCTGATAGCGACGCGGTTCCTCGGCGCGCCGGGGCGGCCGGTCGTTTGCGATGAGCACGGCCATCCACGGCAGCGGTATCGATACCACCAGGATCGCGAGGGAGATGAGTCCGTTCTCCCAGATGCCGTACGCCACCGCGGCCAGAATGAGCGCGGGCACACGCCAGAACATCAGCGTCAGGTACTTGCGAACCCGCTGACGGTGCTGGACTTCGTAGGAGGGTGCGGCGCGGGTGATCAGAACCGGCCGACCGTCGTCATCGAAACTCAGCTCTTGGCCGTGTTTCATGACTCCACTGTTCCACACTTGTCGTCGGCTGTACGGACCGGATTGGCGCCAGGCAAAATGGGCGCATGCAAACCCAGACGATCGAGCGCACCGACACCGACGAACGCGTCGACGACGGGACCGGCAGCGACACCCCCAAGTACTTCCACTACGTCAAGAAGGACAAGATCGCCGAGAGCGCGGTGATGGGTACGCACGTCGTCGCGTTGTGCGGCGAGGTGTTTCCGGTCACCAAGGCCGCCAAGCCCGGGTCGCCGGTCTGCCCGGACTGCAAGCGGATCTACGACAAGCTCAAGAAGTAGCGGAGGCCGTTTCGTCCGCCCGCTCCGCCTGCCGCTTGCGGCCGTTGCGTGACTCGGCCTTGCGCTTGAGCCACAACCGGAAACGCTTGGCATGTGTGGGGGCCGCAGGCCACTCCTCCTGAATCGCGGCGTTCAGTTCGGCGCCCAACATGATCGCGAAACCGAGGAAAAACGCGAACAGCAGGAATGCGATCGGCGTCGCCAGTGCGCCGTAGGTGTACCCCGTGCTCGTGATCCACGTCAGATAGAACCTCAGGCCCAACGTCGCCAGCAGGAACACGATCGTCGCCAACAATGAGCCGAGAACAAGGCGATGCGACGGCAGCGGCTCGGGTAGCGACACCCGATAGAGGATGTTCACCCCGACCAGCAGCGTGAGGAACAGCAGCGGGTAGTAGCCGAACGCCAGCGCGTTGTCCCAGCTTTCCGGCAGGTGCTCGGCGATTTTGCGGGGCCCGAGGGCGACGAACGGCGCAGCCGCGATCGCGATCACGAGCATCACCACGTACAGGCCGAGCGCGAAGAAACGTTGACGCACGGGATGACGCAGGGGCGTCTGGTCGTGGGCGTCGACGACGGAGTCGACGAATGAGGAGATGGCCGACGAGCCCGCCCACAGCGAGATCACAAACCCGATCGACACCACCTCGCCCCTGGCGCCCTTGACGATGTCGCGCACCGTCGGCTCGATGATCTCGTCCACGACGTTCGCCGAGAAGAACCGCTCAGCCGTGCTGATCAGCTGCTCCTGAATGGCCGGCAGGGTCTCAGGGCCGAACAGCGGCGCGATGTAGGCCAGACTGCCGAGCATCCCCAGCAGCAGCGGGGGCAGCGACAGGGCACACCAGAACGCCGCCTGAGCAGACTCGGAGAAAATCGAATCGTCCCAGCTCTTTAGGAGCGTGCGCCGAACGATATGCCTGATGTGATGGCCCGAGGGGGGCAGCGGTAATGGCAGAGGCTGGTCACTCATGACCAGTCCAGCATTACTGACGACTCCCCGTCCCGCCCAACCGGGCGGTGGCCGTGTCGGCTGCTAAGCCTCCACCGGGCTCACTTGCAGAACCGCGGCGAGCTCCACCAATTTGGCCTCGTGCTCGTTGGCGTGGTGCTGGCAGAAAAGAAGTTGGCCGCCCGACGGAAGCGTTGCCCGCACGCGAGCTGCGGCCCCGCAGCGATCGCAGCGGTCAGCCTTGGTCAATTCCGGGCTGGTGAGCGTTGCGGTCATGACACCTCCATCGATTGCTCGCGTATCTCTACTGTCTCAGACGCTTTCGGTTTCGGCCTTGTTCCCAAACGGTTTACCGGTGTGTCGTGTCTCACCGTTACACCGAGTTGCCGACGAGGGAGGCTGGCGGTATGCCACCGTTGCCCGCTGTGTTGGTCCACCTCTGCGGCGCCGAAGAGTGGCGCTGCGCGCAGGCGGATGGGGAGCTTCGGCCCGAGTCGCTGGCCTCGAGCGGGTTCGTGCATTTATCGACGCCAGAGCAGGTGCATCTGCCGGCGAACCGGCTCTACGCCGGCCGCGCAGATCTGGTGCTGCTCCGCATCGATCCCGCACTGTTGACCTCTCCAATCCGGTGGGAACCAGGTGTTGCCACTGATCCCGCTGCGATGGTGTTCCCACATCTGTACGGGCCATTACCTGTGGAAGCTGTGATTAGCGTCACGCCCTACCTGCCCGGTCCGGACGGCAGCTTCGGGCCGCTTTCGTCCTAGCTGTACTCGGTCCGGGGCTCGGGGACGTATGCGTCGACCTCGATCTCGACCAACAGCTCCGGTGCGATCAGCGCTGTGACCTCCACCATCGTGGCCGCCGGCCGGATGTCGCCGAACACCTCGGCGTGCACCTTGCCCACCTCGTCCCAGAGCGAGATGTCGGTGACGAACATCCGGGTGCGGACGACGTCGGCCATCGACGCGCCCACTTCCTTCAGGGCAATGTCTATGCGCCGCAACGCATCTTGTGTCTGAGAGGCGACGTCATCGCCGGCCCCGGTGGTGCCGGCCACCGCGATGTGCGGACCGATTCGCACGGCGCGGGAGTACCCGGCTGCCGACTCGAACTCCGAGCCCGAGGACACGTTCTGTCGAAGCATCAGTACAACCTATTCGCGGGATTCGCCGACGCAACAGGTTTACAGTCCAGTCATTGACTGACAACCTAAACTGACCCACCGTGGGAATTCTGTTTGGCTTCGCGCCGTGGATCGTCTACTGGGTCCTGGTCGGAAATGTCCCGTTCGTCGCCGCGGTGCTGGTGGCGCTGGCGGTGGCCGTCGCCTCGCTCGTGATCGGCCGTATCAGGGGAGCTGCGGGGCGCACCCTCGAAATCGGGGCTGTTGCAACGTTTTTGATCCTCGCGGTGCTGACGTTCACTCTGAGCCAGTCATTCATGGAGCAGTGGCTGCAGCCGCTGAGCACCGCAGGGATCTTCCTGGTGGCGCTGGGCAGCGTGCTGGTCGGCAAGCCGTTCGTCCGTGAATTCGCCGAGGTCGGCCAACCCAAGGAAGTCATCGAATCCGACCTGTTCAAGAAGATCACCAACGTCCTGACGTGGATTTGGGTGGCCGCGTTCGGGGGAATGACGGTGTCGTCGGCGATACCACCGATCGTGTACGGCGAGGCGACGATCCTCGACACGAGGACGCCGCTGTCGTTCGTCTGCTACTGGGTCATCCCGTTCTCGTTGCTCGGCCTTGCGGCGCTGGCGTCGCGGATCCTGCCCGAGCGGATGGCGCCGCCGGAGGACGAGATCGTGCGCAAGACCACCTTCGTGGCGTTCGCCGAGGCGGAGATCGACCAACTGATGTACCTGGCCACCGAACACGCCAACCGCGAGGTGGGTGCCGGTAAGGAGGCCTATGACATCAGGATCGGCAGCAAGGGTGTTCCGCTCGTCGGCGATGAGACCCGCGAGTCGTGGCCCTCGACCTACAAGGTCCGCGACAAGAAGCGCTAGGCGGGTACCGCTTCGACGATCGACATCATCGGCGTGGCGGTGTCGATGACGCGGGTGAGCCGGAACCCGGATCGTGCCAAGAGGTCGGCGAACTCTGCGCGAGTGCGTTCCCGGCCGCCGGGGGAGACCAGCATCTCCATGTCGAGGACGGCGCCCCAGTTCGCGGTCGCCCGCTCGGGCAGCACGATCTCGAGCAGCAGCAGTCGTCCGTTCCGGGCGATCGAGGTGCGGACGTTGCGCAGGATCTTCTCGGAGATGTCGTCGTCCCAGTCGTGGATGATCGACTTCAGCACGTAGGCGTCGGCACCGTCGGGCACCGAATCCATGAAGGAACCGCCTTCCACGACACACCGATCGCTGACACCGGCTTCGTCGAGCACCTGTGCGGCGCCTGCGATGACCGACGGCAGGTCGAACAGGATGCCTCGCGCGGCCGGGGCGGACTGCAGGATCGCGCTCAGCAGCCGGCCGTGGCCGCCTCCGATATCGGCGATGAGCCGGAACTCGGAGAAGTCGTAGGCGGGGATCACCAGATCGTTGGCCATCGCCGCCATGGTCGACATGGCGTCGTTGAAGATCGCGGCCTGCTCGGGCGCCTCGTCCAGGTGGTCGAAATACGACTTGCCGTAAAGCTTTTCGGGGGACGGTCGACCCGTCTGCACGGAGTACAGGAGCTCACCCCACTCGGCCCAGTGCTCGGGGGACCCGATGAACAGGACCATGGATCGCATCGAACCCGGAACGTCGGCGCGCAGCGCCTGGCCCATCGCGGCCAGCTCGAACCTGCCGTCGGCACGGTGATTGAACACCGACCGACCCGCCAGCATGCGCATCAGCCGGAACACCGAGTCGGGGTGGGCGCCGACCTTGGCGGCAACCTGCTCGGCCGTCTTCGGCCCATTGGCGAGTTCGTCGGCGATTCCGAGTTTGGCCGCGACGTAGAGGGCTTGGCTCACCCAGGCGCCCTGCGCCGTCTCGAGGAGGGCGATGTTGCCGGGAACCATCGCGCGCGTCACGGTGTGCAGAGCGTTGCGCGCGGAGTCGATGATGCGGACAAGGCGGGCGGGCGGAACTTTCGCAGGCTTTGAAGACACGGGGCGCCACCTTACCGGTAGCTAGGGCAACTTCCTTGCTACCCGTACACGCGGATAAATACGGTGATTTTGACCGTGGATACGGTTGTTTTGAAGCATCCGGGTGGTTACGCTGCCGCCGTGCCGGAAATACGTGTCCGCGAGGCGGCCGAACTGCTGGGCGTCAGTGACGACACCGTGCGCCGCTGGATCGACGACGGCGCCCTGTCCGCACACCTCGATGCGTCGGGCCGCAAAGCGATCGACGGAGCCGAACTGGCGGCGTTCGCCCGCGCCAACGCAGGCAGTGCGCCCAAGGACCCACTGGCGGTCGCCAGTTCGGCGCGTAACCGCTTCGCGGGACTCGTGACGAACGTCGTCACTGACACGGTGATGGCGCAGGTCGAGATGCAATGCGGTCCCTTCACCGTCGTCTCGCTGATGAGCACCGACGCCGTACGCGAGCTTGCGCTCGAACCGGGCAGTGTGGCCGTGGCCGTCGTCAAGGCCACCACAGTGATCATCGAAACGCGTGGCGGCCAACCATGAAGCAGCACAATCTGTTTGCGGTGTTGGCGGTGCTTGCCGCGGCACTGGCCGCGCTCTCCGCGTGCAGTTCCAGCAACAAGTCGGGTGAACACATCATGGTGTTTGCGGCGGCGTCGTTGAAGTCCACGTTCACCGAGATCGGTGAGCAGTTCATCGCCGACAACCCCGGTGTCTCAGTGGAATTCAATTTCGCGGGCTCGTCGGACCTCGTCACGCAGTTGACGCAGGGTGCGCAGGCCGATGTCTTCGCATCCGCGGACACCAAGAACATGGATAAGGCCGCCGAGGCCGGTCTGTTTGCGGGCGACCCGGTGAACTTTGCCTCGAACACGTTGACCATTGCGGTGGCGCCCGGAAATCCCAAGCAGATCAGGTCATTTCGTGATCTGACGAAACCCACCCTTAGCGTGGTTGTGTGCGCGCCACAGGTGCCATGCGGGTCGGCCACAAAGAAGGTGGAGGACGCCGTCGGCGTGACACTCACACCCGTGAGCGAAGAGTCATCGGTGACTGATGTGTTGAACAAGGTGACGTCGGGACAGGCCGACGCCGGATTGGTCTATGTCACCGATGCGATAGCTGCGGGGGACGAGGTCACCGGGGTGCCGTTCCCCGAATCCGCCGACGCGGTGAACACGTATCCGATCGCAGTGCTCAAGTCGTCCGAACACCAAGAACTGGCCCGCAAGTTCATCGACGCGGTCACGGGCGACGCCGGCCAGCACACGCTGAGCGTCGCCGGTTTCGCGAGGGCCTGACTAGTCGAGGTAGTCGCGCAGCACCTGTGAACGGCTCGGGTGGCGCAGCTTCGACATCGTCTTGGATTCGATCTGGCGGATGCGCTCACGCGTCACGCCGTAGACCTGGCCGATCTCGTCGAGGGTGCGAGGCTGTCCGTCGGTAAGGCCGAACCGCAACCGCACCACGCCGGCCTCGCGCTCGGACAGCGTCTCGAGCACCGACTGCAGCTGATCCTGCAGCAGGGTGAAGCTCACCGCGTCGACGGCGACGACCGCCTCGGAATCCTCGATGAAGTCGCCGAGCTGCGAATCGCCCTCGTCGCCGATTGTCTGGTCCAGCGAGATCGGTTCACGCGCATACTGCTGGATCTCCAGCACCTTCTCGGGCGTGATGTCCATCTCTTTGGCCAGCTCTTCAGGCGTGGGCTCGCGGCCCAGGTCCTGTAGCAGCTCGCGCTGGATGCGACCGAGCTTGTTGATGACCTCGACCATGTGCACCGGGATGCGAATGGTGCGCGCCTGGTCGGCCATCGCGCGGGTGATGGCCTGGCGGATCCACCACGTCGCATAGGTCGAGAACTTGTAACCCTTTGTGTAGTCGAACTTTTCGACCGCACGGATCAGGCCGAGATTGCCCTCCTGAATCAGGTCCAGGAACGCCATGCCGCGGCCCGTGTAGCGCTTGGCCAGCGACACCACCAGGCGCAGGTTGGCCTCCAACAGGTGGTTCTTCGCGCGGTCGCCGTCGCGGCAGATCCACATCATGTCGCGGCGCTGCGCGGCGGGCAGCTTCTCGCCCTTCTCGGCCAGTTCGGCCATCAGCTGGGTGGCGTACAGACCTGCCTCGATGCGCTTGGCGAGCTCGACCTCTTCTTCGGCGTTGAGCAGCGCCACCTTGCCGATCTGCTTCAGGTACGCGCGCACCGAGTCGGCCGACGCCGTCAGCTCGGCGTCCTTGCGGGCCTGCCGCAGCGCCTCGGATTCCTCTTCGTCCCAGACGAAATCCCCGGACGCCTTGTCCTTCTCGCTCGGCTCGGCGATCTCGTCGTCGTCGACCGGTTCCGCGGCTTTGACCTTCGGGGTGGCCTTGTCGTCCTCGCCGGCCTCCTCGTCGACCTCGAGATCGCTCAGGTCGATATCGGCCTCGTCGACCTCGATGTCGCCCTCGGGCTCACCGTCGAGCTCGTCGGTCTCGACTTCCTCGACCTCGACGTCGGCGGTGGTGGCGTCCGGCTCGGGTGAGGTGGCCTTCTTGGTCCGGCCCTTCGCGGCGGGCGCGGCGTCGCCGGCCTTGGCCTTCTCGGCTCGTTTGGCGGGCGCCGCCTTCGCCGCCTTGGCGGGCTTGCTCGCGCTGCGGGCCTTGGTCGGGGTCGCGGACGTGGCCTTGGTCGCCTTCGTCGCGGTCGCCTTGGCGGCCCGCTTGGCAGGCGCCGAACCGTTGGCGGACTTGGCCGCCGGGGCCTTCTTGGCCGGGGTCTTGGTAGCGGTGCGCTTCACCGGCTGATCGGTTGCCGGGCTTGCCGCCTTGGTCGCTGCCACGTACACCCTTTCGTCTTACTTTGTTCCGGTGGGCAGTGGGGACCCCACCGCAGGTTGGGGTCGTGCGCCATCGAAAAATGTCGGCTGTCGAATATCGGCGGTTTGATTCGCCTCTATCCGGGCTGCGGCCGCCGTCGACCATTGTAACGACAGTGTGTGCCACCGCCGTGTTCAGCGGCAAATTTTGGGCCGTGGCGAGCCGCGAAATGTGACCGCCCCGCGGCCACTACGCCGTTGAGGTGACGTCGACCTCGGCGGCCATGGCCGCGCCGACGATGCCAGCGGTGTTCTGCAACGCCGCGGCGACCACCGGCGTCCGGTTCTTCAGCAGCGGGATCCACTTGTCGGCCTTGCGGCTGATGCCGCCGCCGGCGATGAAGAGGTCCGGCCAGATCGCGTTCTCGATCGCGACCAGCACCTTCGTCACCTCCTGGGTCCAGCGCGCATAGCTCCAGTCTTTGCGCTCCTTGACCGAGGACGCCGCCCGGTGCTCGGCCTCCTTGCCGCCGACCTCGAGGTGGCCGAACTCGGTGTTGGGCAGCAGCACACCGTTGTGAATCACGGCCGAGCCGATGCCGGTGCCGAAGGTCAGCAGCACGATGACGCCCGTGTTGTCCCTGCCCGCGCCGAACTTCTCCTCGGCGAGTCCGGCGGCGTCGGCGTCGTTGAGCACGGTCACCGGCTGGCCGTCGAGCGCCTTGCTGTAGAACTCGCTGGCGTTGCAGCCGATCCATCCCTTGTCGACGTTGGCGGCGGTGCGCACGATGCCGTCGGTCACCACGCCGGGGTAGGTGACGCCGACCTTCTCGGTCCAGCCGAACTCGCGGACCACGGCGGCGACGGTCTGACTGACCGCCTCGGGGGTCGCCGGCTGCGGGGTCTCGAGCTTGAAGCGGTCGCCGATCAGCAGTCCGGTGTCGAGGTCGACGATTCCGCCCTTGACGCCGCTCCCGCCGACATCGATGCCGAACCCGCGGCGCTGGCCGGCGCCGGTGTCCGACGCGGCAGAGGGTGAATCGGTGGCAATCATCGGCGTTCCTCCACATCAGCCCGGCAGTGCGACGCGCCACACACCTTAGTGGCTCGGGAAAAGTCATGTGCGACTGTCGTGCAACCGGTTAGCGGACTGTGTTGCGATAGGTGCGTGGTATCAACCGATCCCGTGGTGTTGCGCTCGGTTGCCGAGCAACTGGCCACCGAGGCGGCCGCGTTCGTGCGGGTGCGCCGCGCCGACGTCTTCGGCAGCCCACCGACACCCGGGGACGCCGCGCCGGTGCGCTCCAAGAGCACGCCGACCGATCCCGTCACCGTCGTCGACACCGAGACCGAGCGGCTGCTGCGCGACCGGCTGGCCGTCCTGCGCCCCGGCGAACCGGTGCTCGGTGAGGAGCAGGGTGGCACGGCAGACACCCGCGACGGGCGACTCACCTGGGTGCTCGACCCCATCGACGGCACGGTGAACTTCGTCTACGGGATCGAGAACTACGCCGTGTCGGTCGCCGTCCAGCGCGACGGCGCATCGGTGGCCGGAGCCGTCGCGAACGTGCCCACCGGCGCGCTGTACTCCGCCGCGGTCGGCCACGGCGCGCACCTGCAGCGCGGAGGAGTGACGACGCAGCTGCGGGTCAGCAGCCCCACGGAGTTGTCAATGTCGTTGGTGGGCACCGGCTTTTCGTATTCCGCCGACAAACGGACTCGGCAGGCCCAGATACTCGGGTCGGTCCTGCCTGCCGTCCGCGACATCCGTCGCATCGGTTCGTGTGCCCTCGATCTCTGCATGGTGGCGGCCGGCGGCCTGGACGCCTACTACGAGGACGGTGTGCACGTGTGGGACTGGGCCGCGGGCGCGTTGATTGCCGCCGAGGCGGGCGCGGTGCTGCGGCTGCCGGCGGCGGACAACTCGCCGGGGTTCATCGTCGCATCGGCACCGGGAATCGCCGACGAATTCGACGCGGTCCTGACAAGCGCAGGCGCTCCCTAGAAACCGTTGCACTGCAGCGCGATACGCGGCTAGCAGGTGGAGGAGTGGATCTTCGTCAGCAACGCCGGATCGGCGCTCTGTGTCGCGTCCGGCCGCAGACTGGCGAGCACCGCGTCGATGTCGTCGCTGCTGCTCAACTCGGAGAACTCGGTGCCGATCGCCAGATCGACGGTGTCGTCGGTGCGCTCGTCCTGATACAGCTCGGTGCATGGCGCGACCAGCCACACCGCGGCCGCGGCCGCCCGCCCCGCCGGGCCGAACCGGATCTGGCCCTGGCACGTCAGCCGCGCCGTCGCGTACACCGTGTCGTTGGCCGCGGTCGGCTCGGCGAAACCCAGGTCGCGGAGTGCGCCGGCGACCTCGGCGGCCTGGCCGCCCTGCCCGCTCGCGTTGAGCACCCGGATCGTGGTGTCGGCGAGCTTGGCCGGGATCACGTCGACCATGTCGCTGCGCGTCACCTGCTGGCCCAGCGGCGTCGGCTGGGTGTTGGGGTCCGCGGGTGGCGGCGGAGGGTTGCAGGCGGTGGTCTGCGCCACGTCTACCGGCTGGTTCAGGGCGATTACCCACACCGTCAAGGTCACGACCGCGAGGGCGATGAGGACCAGGATGCCCGGCAGGTAATTGCGACGACGAAATGGGCGTCCGTGCTTGTCGAATGCCGTACCCTCTGTGATTTGCGCGACCACGAGAGCACTCTAGAGGCCGCGTAGTTGGGGGCTTGCGGTGGCTTGGGGGAGAATGTGATGTAAATCACAGTGCAACGTGTTCCAATCCGGGCACGAATCATTTGGTGGATGCGTTCGACGCTGGTACAAAGCTCTGCTGCAAGGTCTGATGGAGGGGACGACACAATGGCTACCGATTACGACGCCCCGCGGCGTACCGAAACAGATGATGTTTCGGAGGATTCGCTGGAGGAGCTGAAGGCGCGGCGTAACGAGGCCCAGTCCGCGGTTGTCGACGTTGACGAATCCGAATCCGCTGAGTCTTTCGAATTGCCGGGGGCAGACCTTTCCGGTGAGGAGCTTTCGGTTCGGGTCATCCCGAAACAGGCCGACGAGTTCACCTGCTCGAGCTGCTTCCTGGTGCATCACCGCAGCCGTCTCGCCAGCGAGAAGAACGGCGTGATGATCTGCACGGACTGCGCCGCCTGAGACGGCGGGCGTTCTACCGCTGAGATTCGCGCAGCGCTGACAGGACCCGCTCGGGTCGGCGGCAACTGATCAGCCAGTACGGCGTCGGGTCATCCGGATCGTCGAGAACCAGAAGAACCATCGGCCCCACCCATGCCTTGTGGACGACGTAGGCGGCTGGATCCAGCTGACGGCCCAGCGCTGCCGACTTGGCGCTGCGCGGCACTTCCGCCGACCGGGACACCACACTGACCGGCAGGTGCGCGTTGCCCACCCACAACTCGGTCTCGCCGGCCCCGCTGACGACACGGACCTGCGTGTTGCCCAGCAACACGAGCGCCACCGCCGCGACCGGCAGCAACACGGCGTACGGCAGCCAGATCGGCAGCGCGGGTACGCCCTGGTTCACCTCGAACGCGATCAGCGCGGCCAACCCCAGGCCGAGCAGCCACCACCACCACGGCACCGTCAGCCGTTCGCGGTAGCGCACGGTTTGTGACGTGGCGCGCGTGTCGGACACGCGGCCAAGAGTAATCTCTGTCGTCGTGTCCACCACTCTCGCGGTCGTGCGCCTGGACCCTGATCTCCCGATGCCGAGTCGAGCCCATGACGGGGACGCCGGCGTCGATCTGTACAGCGCCGTAGACGTCGAACTGGCGCCCGGTGAGCGCGCACTCGTGGGCACCGGTATCGCCGTCGCCATTCCGCACGGAATGGTCGGTCTGGTTCATCCGCGTTCGGGTTTGGCTGCGCGCGTGGGACTTTCGATCGTCAACAGCCCCGGCACGATCGACGCCGGCTACCGCGGCGAGATCAAGGTGGCACTTATCAACCTCGACCCGCGTGAGCCGATTGTCGTGAACCGGGGAGACCGGATCGCACAGCTTCTGGTTCAGCGGGTCGAACTGCCCGAGCTGGTCGAAGTGACATCGTTCGACGAGGCCGGCCTGGCAGAAACCTCCCGTGGCGACGGCGGTCACGGTTCCTCCGGCGGACATGCGAGTTTGTGAAATGGCATTCGGCAGACAAAAAGACGATGCGAGCGGCGACAGCGGCGATGAGGTCGCGTCGGCACCCGAGATCCGCAACGACGACGATCTGGACGGCCCGTTCGACATCGAAGACTTCGACGACCCGGCGACCGCGACGGTCGGGCGCCTGGACCTGGGCTCGGTGCTGATTCCGCTGCCCGAGGCGGGACAGGTTCAGGTGGAGCTCACCCAGCAGGGTGTGCCCAGTGCGGTGTGGGTCGTCACGCCGAACGGCCGGTTCACCATCGCCGCCTACGCCGCGCCCAAGTCCGCGGGCCTGTGGCGTGAGGTGGCGACCGAGCTGGCGGAGTCGCTGCGCAAAGACGCCGGCAAGGTCTCGATCAAGGATGGCCGGTGGGGTCGTGAGGTCGTCGGTCAGGCGCCGGGCCAACAGGGTCAGGGCGTGGTGCGCTTCATCGGCATCGACGGCTATCGCTGGATGATCCGCTGCGTCGTGAACGGGCCTGAGGACACGGCCGACGCGCTGGCGAAGGAAGCGCGAGATGCGTTGGCCGACACGGTTGTTCGCCGCGGCGACACCCCGCTGCCGGTGCGGACCCCGTTGCCGGTCGAGTTGCCAGAAGCGATGGCCAACCAGTTGCGCGCGGCCGCCGAACAGGCCGCGAATCAGCAGGTGCAGCAGTCGGGCCAGGAGCCGCCGCCGACGCCAGCCGCGCGCCGCAGCGAGCAGGGGTCGGCGATGCAGCAGCTGCGGACCATCACCGGCGGCTAGCTGCGATTTGTGTGCGTTCAGGAGCGCTCAGCGCTCGCGATTGCACACAAATCACAATTCCGACAGTGCGGCGACGCACGCCGCGCCCAGCACCGCGGGGTCAGCGCCCAACTCGTCGAGTGTGATCGTTCGCAACGACGCCCGTGGCGCGGCCGTCATCCACTCGATGCCGACCTCGACGGGGTGCACCGGATCGTCGGTCGCCGCGGCGATCCCCATCGGCGCCTGGAGCCTCTCGAGTTCGGTGCACGTGGGTGCGACGTAGACCGCAGCGGCTTCCATCGCGTCGGGCAATGACGGCCACTGGCCCGCCCATGACCGCGCCAACTCGTCGCCCAGCCAGCGCGGGCTGTTCGCCCGCATCTGCGCCGCGGCGGAGGCCAGTCCTTCGTTGCGCAGCACACTCGCCGAGTGGCGGGCAGCTATCGCCGCGGGCGCGTTGTCCGGCTCTCCCGTCCACGCCGGCAGCGCGGCGAGGACCGCGACGGCGCGGTCCGGATGGGCAATCGCCCACGCCGTGGCCACGGCAGCGCCGATGGACACTCCGCCGACGGCGATCGGCGCCGTGCGAGCGGCGTTGTCAAGCGCTTCGCGGTAGCTGTCGACCAGTCGCTCCGGGTAGGGCTTCGGGGTGACGACCACCGCTCCTTCGCCGTGCAACGCGTCGGAAAACGCCCGGTAGACGTAGTCATCGTCGGAGCCGGTGCCGGGCAGCAGCACCGTCGTGACACCCTGCAGATTGACCGCCATCACACGATGGTGCCCTGCCCACAGATCGTTCGGCGCGTCGGCCCCACCCGACGTGGCAGATCGGAACCAAGAGGTCTAACGTGGCGTTGTTCGGGGTATAGATCAACGATTGATCTGCGACGGTCAGGAGAGGCCATGGGTACGGCCGAAGGGTATTTGCGCCGGCTGACACGACGGCTGACGGAAGCCCCGGAACAGCTCGATGTCGAAGAGCTCAGTGACGAAGCCGCCAACACCGGCGCCTCGAAGGCGATCGACTGTCAGCGCGGCCAGGAAGTGACCATGGTCGGCACCCTGCGCAGCGTCGAATGCAACGGCAAGGGCTGCGCCGGTGGCGTGAAGGCCGAACTGTTCGACGGCACCGACACGGTGATGCTGGTGTGGCTCGGCCAGCGCCGCATCCCGGGCATCGAATCCGGTCGCACCCTCAAGGTGCACGGCCGCGTCGGCAAACTGGACAACGGCTCGAAGGCGATCTACAACCCGCATTACGAGATCCAAAAGTGAGTGACCCCGGAGCTGAGCCGGGGAAGCGTTCCAGCAAGGCACACGCCGTCCTCGAGCAAATGGGCGGCATCAGCGGTCTGATCTATTCGTCGCTGCCGGTGGTGGCGTTCGTTCCGGTATCGCAGTTGTTCGGGCTCACCTCGGCCATCGCCGCGGCGCTGGGTGTGGCCGCCGTCATCCTCGTCTGGCGACTGGTGCGCCACGAATCCACCCAGCCGGCCATCTCCGGCTTCATCGGCGTCGGAATCTGCGCGCTGATCGCCTACTTCACCGGCGAGTCCAAGGGCTACTTCCTGCTCGGCATCTGGTCCTCGTTGGCATGGGCGTTGGTCTTCACCCTGTCGGTGCTGCTGCGCCGGCCGATCGTCGGGTACATCTGGGGTTGGGTCAACGACCACGACCGCGAGTGGCGCGGCGTGCGCAAGGCGGTGCTGGCGTTCGACATCGCGACGGTGGTGTGGGTGCTCGTCTTCGCCTCCCGGTTCGTCGTGCAGCACCATCTCTATGACGCCGACCAGACGGGCTGGCTCGGCGTGGCCCGCATCTCGATGGGCTGGCCGCTGACGGCGGCCGCCGCGCTGGTGACCTATCTGGCAATTCGCTCGGCGCAGCGTGCGATCCACGGAGATGTCCACGGACATGCGCACGACGACGAGGCCGAGGAGGCCCACGCGGACGACGCGCCGCAGCAGAATCCGGGCGTGGCGCAGCCCGATGCCCACTGAGAACGACAACCCAAGCACCGACAGAACGCTCGTCGCGGTCGCCGTGCTGGCCTCGTTCGTCGCGTTTCTCGACGGATCCGTGGTCAATCTGGCGTTACCCGCCATCGGGCGGGACTTTGCGCACCAGAGCCTGGCGGGCCTTGCGCTTCAGCAGTGGGTGGTGGACGGCTATCTGCTCACCCTCGGCGCGCTGATCCTCGTCGCGGGCGCCATCTCCGATCAGTTCGGCCGGCTCGCGGTGCTGCGCATGGGGCTGGCGGTGTTCGCGGTGTCGTCGGTGTTGTGTGCCGTCGCGCCCACCGGCTGGGTGCTCGTCGCCGCGCGTTGCCTACAGGGCATCGGCGCGGCGTTCCTGGTACCCAGTTCGCTCGCGATGATCAACGCGCGCTTCTCCGGCGCGGCCCAGGCCCGCGCGATCGGGACCTGGACCGCTTGGACCGGAACGGCTTTCGTGGTCGGGCCCCTGCTGGGCGGGGTGTTGGTTGACGCGCTGAACTGGCGGTGGATCTTCGCGGTCAACCTCGTTCCGCTGGCGATCACGCTCTACCTCACGACCCGGCTGCCGGAGGGTGAGTTCGCCACCGCGGATCGGCCGGCCCGCGTCGACGTTGTGGGGGCGACGCTGAACGCCGTCGGCCTCACCGGCGTCGTCTACGCCCTTATCGAAAGCCAGCGCCTGGGCTTTTCGCATCCGGCGGTCGTGGTCGGTCTGGCGGTCGGGACCGCGTGCCTGATCGCGTTCCCACTGTGGGAGTGGCGCACCCCCGAGCCGATGATGCCGCTGCAGATCTTCGCGGCCCGCAATTTCGCCGTCGGGAACGCCTCGACGGTGTTCCTCTACGCCGGCGTGTCACTCGGCATGCTCGTCGTGGGGCTGTTCCTGCAGGAGACGGCCGGGTTGTCGGCAACGCAGGCGGGACTGGCCAGCCTGCCGGTCCCGGTGTTGTCGTTCCTGCTGGCCCGCCGGTTCGGCATGCTGGCGGGCGCACACGGCCCGCGACTGTTCATGGCGGTCGGCCCGTTGATCGCGGCGGTCGGCTACCTGTTGATGGCCGGGGCGGCCGAACCGTTCGATTTCTGGACGCAGATGCTGCCCGGGCTGGTGATATTCGGTCTTGGGCTGACGGTGACGGTGTCGCCGCTCACCGCGGCGATCCTGGCGGCGGTCGAGCCCGCGCAGAGTGGAGTCGGTTCGGCGGTCAACAATGCACTGTCGCGGATCGCGGGTCTGATCGCGATCGCGTTCACCGGCGTAATCATCGGTGGCGCAGTCGATTTCGACGGTTTCAGACAGGCCATGCTGGTGACGGCGGTGCTGTTCGTCCTCGCCGGGGTGATCTCGGCGGTGGGCATCCGCAACCAGCAATACGATGTCGCGCGCGTCTCCGCGGAGTCGACGGCACGGTGTCACGACAGGGCCACGCCGCCGCCTGCCTATACCGATTGAGCGTCAGCGCTGCTCGGGGTTCAGCAGCAGCTGCTGCAGTCGTTCCTCGACCTCGGTGACCGCCACGAAGAGCAGCTCATCGCCGCCCTCGAGCGGTTCGTCGCCCTCGGGCACGATCACCCGTGGGCCACGCAGAATCGTCACCAGCGTGGCGTCGCGGGGGAGGTCGAGGCGTTTGACGGGCTTGCCGCCCCACGGCGTGTCGTCGGGCAGGGTGATCTCCACCAGATTCGCCTGACCCTTGCGGAACTCCATCAGCCGCACCAGATCGCCGACGGCGACGGCCTCCTCCACCAGTGAGGCCAACATGCGCGGGGTGGACACGGCGACGTCGACGCCCCAGTTCTCGTCGAACAGCCACTCGTTGCGGGGGTCGTTGACGCGGGCCACCACGCGTGGGACGGCGAACTCGGTCTTCGCCAACAGGCTCACCACCACGTTGACCTTGTCGTCACCCGTCGCGGCGATCACGACGTCGAACTCCTCGAGCTTCACCGACTCCAGCATGGTCAGCTCACACGCGTCGCCGAGGCGCCACTGCGCGGCGGGGATCGCGTCGACGTCGATGTGGTCGGGATTGCGTTCGAGCAGCGTGACCTCGTGGCTTTCGACGAGCTCACGGGCGATGGAGCGGCCGACCGCGCCGGCTCCGGCGATGGCGACTCTCATTGCGCTTCGAGGTCCTCGCTCGGCGGCAGCGCCGCGATGGCCAGCGCCTCGGCGATGTGCCCGGCGATCGCGGCCATGTACACCTGATCGCTGGCCTGGATCACGGTTTTCGCGTCGGGCAGCAGACCCGCGCCGAATCGGAGCAGGAACGCCACCCGGCCACCGGTCGCGGCCTCGAGCTCGGTGAGCCGACGGCCGACCCAGCCCTCGTGCAGCGCCAATTCGGTGACCCCGACGTTTCCCGTCGGGTCACGCCACTTGGTGGTCTCGGTCTCGCGGGTCAACACGTTGAGCAGCCGATCGGTGGTCCACGGCACCGTGGCCACCGTCGGGATACCCAGCCGTTCGTAGACCGCGGCGCGTTTGGCGTCGTAGATACGGGCGACCACCCGCTCGACGCCGAACGTCTCCCGCGCCACCCGCGCCGAGATGATGTTGGAGTTATCGCCCGAGGACACCGCCGCGAACGCGCCCGCCTCCTCGATGCCCGCCCGCAGCAGCACGTCGCGATCGAAGCCCATGCCGAGCACCCGCTCGCCGGGAAACTCGGGTGACAGGCGGTGAAATGCGGTGCTGTCCCGGTCGATGACCGCGACGTCGTGGCCGATGCGGGCCAGACTGTCCGACAGCGACGCGCCGACACGGCCGCATCCCATCACCACTACTCGCACCTGAAGGTCCTTTCCGTCGAACCTGCGCACACGGAACGCTACAACCATTCTCCGCTGGGCTTAGTCTTGGCACTCGTGTCCAAGCTTTCGACCGTCACGCGGCGGTTGGTTCTCGGCAGGCCGTTCCGCAGCGACAAGCTGTCGCACACGCTCCTGCCCAAGCGGATCGCCCTCCCCGTGTTCGCCTCCGACGCGTTGTCCTCGGTGGCCTACGCACCGGAGGAAATCTTCCTGGTGCTGTCGGTGGCGGGACTGACGGCCTACTCGATGACGCCGTGGATCGGGTTGGCCGTCGCGGGGGTCATGCTGGTCGTGATCGCCAGCTATCGGCAGAACGTGCACGCGTACCCGTCGGGTGGCGGCGACTACGAGGTCGTCACCACCAACCTCGGCCCGACCGCGGGACTGACGGTCGCCAGCGCGCTTCTGGTCGACTACGTGTTGACCGTCGCGGTGTCGATGTCCTCGGCAATGTCGAACATCGGGTCGGCGGTGCCGTTCATCAACCAGCACAAGGTGTTGTTCGCCGTCATCGCGATCATGCTGCTGGCGTCGATCAACCTCCGTGGAATCCGGGAGTCCGGAACGGCATTCGCCATTCCCACCTATGCGTTCATGGTCGGCGTCGGCATCATGCTCGGCTGGGGATTCTTCCAGATCTTCGTGTTCGGCACCGAGCTCAGGGCCGAGTCGGCCGATTTCGAGATGCACCCCGACCACGGCGAAGTCCTCGGGTTCGCCTTGGTATTCCTTGTCGCGCGCGCCTTCTCGTCCGGCAGTGCGGCGTTGACCGGGGTCGAGGCCATCAGCAACGGCGTGCCCGCGTTCCGGAAACCCAAGTCGCGCAATGCCGCGACGACGCTGGCCCTGCTGGGCGTGATCTCGGTGACGCTGTTCATGGGAATCATCATGCTGGCCAAGGAAACCGGCGTGCAGATCGTCGAGCATCCGGCGACACAGTTGTCCGGTGCACCGCCGGATTATCACCAGAAGACCCTCATCACCCAGCTTGCGGACGCGGTCTTCCACGACTTTCCGACCGGGCTCTATCTGATCGCCGGCGTCACGGCGTTGATCCTGATACTCGCGGCCAACACCGCATTCAACGGGTTTCCCGTGTTGGCTTCGATTCTCGCGCAGGACCGTTACCTGCCCCGGCAGCTGCACACGCGCGGCGACCGGCTGGCCTTCTCGAACGGCATCCTGTTCCTGGCGCTGTCCGCCGTGGCCTTCGTCATGGCGTTCCGCGCCGAGGTGACCGCGCTGATCCAGCTCTACATCGTCGGGGTCTTCGTGTCGTTCACGCTGAGCCAGATCGGCATGGTTCGGCACTGGACCCGACTGCTGCGCACCGAGACCGAACCCGCCGTGCGTGGCAAGATGAAGCGCTCCCGGGTGATCAACACCATCGGATTCGTCTGTACGGGAACCGTTTTGATCATCGTGGTGGTAACCAAGTTCGTCGTCGGTGCGTGGATCGCGATCCTGGCGATGGCGGCACTGTTCGTCATCATGAAGTTGATCCAGAAGCACTACGACACCGTGGCGCGCGAACTGGAGGAGCAGGCCGCCGCCGAGGTCGACGGCATGGTGCTGCCCAGTCGCAACCACGCGATCGTGCTGGTGTCCAAGCTGCATCTGCCGACGATGCGCGCACTGGCTTACGCCAGGGCCACCCGACCGGACGTGCTGGAGGCGATCACCGTCAGCGTCGACGACGCGGAAACCCGTGCTCTGGTGCACAAATGGGAGAACAGCGACATCAGCGTGCCGTTGAAGGTAATCGCCTCGCCGTACCGGGAGATCACGCGTCCCGTGCTCGACTACGTCAAGCGTGTCAGCAAGGAGTCGCCGCGTACCGTCGTCACGGTGTTCATTCCCGAATACGTCGTCGGCCATTGGTGGGAGCAGGTGCTGCACAACCAGAGCGCGCTGCGGCTCAAGGGCAGGCTGCTGTTCGAGCCGAACGTGATGGTGACATCGGTCCCGTGGCAGTTGAGTTCGTCGGAGCGCCTCAAGACGTTGCAGCCACAGTCGGCTCCAGGCGACGCACGCAGAGGCTTTCTGGATTGACCGACGAGTCTGCGGAACTCACGCTGACCGTGGGGCCGCCTGCGAACGGCGGCAGCTGTGTCGCGCGCCATGACGGTCGGGTGGTCTTCGTTCGTTATGCCTTGCCCGGCGAGACGGTCCGGGCCCGCGTGGTGTCCGATCACGGGTCATACCGGCACGCCGACGTGGTCGAGGTCATCGAGCCGTCCGCGGACCGGGTCGACTCGATCTGCCCGATCGCGGGTGTGGACGGTGCCGGCTGCTGCGACATGGCGTTCGCCGAGCCGACGGCGGTGCGGCGGCTGAAGGGTGCGGTGGTCGCCAACCAGCTGGTCCGGCTGGGCGGCTACGAATGGCGCGCCGAGAATGATGCGACGGCCGAACCGGTCGGCGATGGTGGCGTCACCGGCTGGCGGACCCGCGTGCGGCTGGACACCTCGCCGCAGGGCCGGGCCGGGTTCCATCGGTATCACAGCGCGGAGTTGGTCACCGATCTGCATTGCGCGCAGCTGCCGTCCGGCATGCTCGACGGAATCCACGACTGGGTCTGGCCTCACGGCGCCCATGTCCACGTGGTGATCGACGACGACGGTGAACGGCACGTCGTGCAGTCGGGTCCCCGGGTGGGCCGCAGGACCACCACGCATGTGATCGAGGGGCAGTACGAGGCGGTGCAACGGGTCGGCGAGCGGGTGTGGCGGGTGCCGGTGACGGCGTTCTGGCAGGCACACCGCAACGCCCCGCAGATGTACAGCGATCTGGTGTCCGACTGGGCCCAGCTGCAACCGGGCATGACCGCGTGGGATTTATATGGCGGCGCAGGGGTTTTCGCTGCGGTGCTGGCGCAGGCCGTCGGCGAGACGGGGGAGGTCGTCACCGTCGACACGTCCCGCGGGGCGTCGCGGTCGGCGCGCACGGCGCTGGCGGACCTGGGCTGGGTCACGGTGGTCACCGATTCCGTGCGGCGGGCGCTGACGGCGCAGCGGCGCCGGCCTGACGTCGCGGTGCTGGACCCGCCGCGGACCGGTGCCGGCCGCGAGGTGATCGACCTGCTGGCCGACGCCGACGTGCCACGGGTGATCCACATCGGTTGCGAGGCAGCCTCGTTCGCCCGCGATGTCGGCCTCTACCGAGGGCACGGGTATGCGGTCGAGGAGCTACGCGTGTTCGACTCATTTCCGCTGACGCATCATGTGGAATGCGTCGCAGTGCTGACCCGCTGAGGTCCCCGCGCGTTGACTCTGCGTTAAGGGCTTAGAAATGCGCCAAATCCACGCCCTGACCGCAGAGTCGATGAGATGTAGCAGCGTGCCGGTCAGGTCGTCGAAGTCGAACGGCAGCACGCCGAACAACCGCATCCAGCAGCGCCCGACGGGCGTGCCGACTGGCATGGTGTCGACGGTCAGATCCTTCGCGCCGCGCGGCATTGACATCGTCATCCACGGCCGTAGTTCGTCGTTGATGCCTTCAGGTGTGACTACGCGGGCCCACACCTGTTCGACGGGTGCCCCGATGAGGTTCTGCCGTTCGACGAGCATCGCGGTTCGACGGTAACCGAACACAGCGCCCGATAGGGGCCCACTAGCCGAAGACGAAGTAGCGCAGCCACAGGTACAGCGCCGAGAGCGCAACGGAGATGACGGTGATCAGGAATCCCTTGCGGGTGAACTCCCAGAACGAGATCGGATTGCCTGCCCGACGGGCGATTCCGAGCATGACGACGTTGGCGCTGGCACCGACGGCGGTCAGGTTGCCGCCGAAATCCGCGCCGAGCGCCAGCGCCCACCACAGTGCGTGCGGATGGGCGAAATCGGTCAAGCTGTTGGACAGTTCGGCGACGATGGGCGTCATCGTCGCGGCGTACGGAATGTTGTCGATGATCCCGGAGACCGGCGCGGATACCCCGAGTATCAGCATCACGGTGGCGAGCGGATCACCGCCGGTGACTTCGACCGCCGACCGTGCGAGTTGTTCGACGACACCGGTTTTCACCAGCGCACCCACCATGATGAACAGGCCCGCGAAGAACAGCAGTGTCTCCCATTCGACGCTCGCCAGATAGTCCTCGCGGTCCAGTCGCGAGATGACGACAAGGACGCCCGCGCCGATCAGCGCCACGATGGACGGCTCCACGTGGATCGCCGAATGCGCGATGAACCCTGCGAACACCAGGACCAGCACGACACCGCACTTGATCAGCAGGCGTGGATCGCGAATGGCTTCACGCTCGTTGAGCGTCATCACGTCAGCCACCCGATCAGGATCGACGTCGAAGGAACCGCGGAAGATGATCGGGATCAGCGCCACGAACGCGGCCATGACGATGACGACGATCGGCGTCATGTGGATCAGGAAGTCGTTGAAGCTCAGCCCGCCTCGGCTGGCGATGATGATGTTCGGTGGATCGCCGACGAGAGTGGCGGCCCCGCCGATGTTCGACGCGAGCACCTCGGCGATCAGGAAGGGCACCGGGTTGATCTGAAGCCGGTCGCACACCAGCAGCGTGACCGGAGCGATCAGCAGGACCGTCGTCACGTTGTCCAGGAACGCCGACGCGACCGCGGTGACGAGCGTCAGCAGGATCATGATGCGCAGCGGCGACCCTCCGGCACGCTTGGCCGCCCAGATCGCGACGTACTCGAACACCCCGGTCTGGCGCAGCACGCCGACGATGATCATCATCCCGAACAGCAGGAAGATGACATTCCAATCGATTCCCGTCTCGGCGTTGTAGAAGGCACCGTCGGCATCGACGATGCCGAGCGCGAGCACGATGCCCGCGCCGACCAGTGCGACGAGGGTCTTGTTGATCTTGTCGCTGGCGATCAGCGCATAGGCGACGACGAAGATGGAGACCGCGAGTATGGCCATCGCGCGGTCAGACGCCCATCGCGGCGGCCAGCAGACGCGACGCGGTGATCACGCCCTGCAGTTGCCCGTCCTTAACGACCGCGACAAGGGGGCTGTGTAACCGCGCCATGAGCGCGGCGACCTCGATGATCGTGTCGTCGGCGTTGGCCGCGGGAATGTCCTCGAGATGCTCGGGCAGGACGTCGCGCACCGATTTGCCCGCAAGCTTCTCGGCGGCCTTGTCCGCCCACGTCTCATCGATCACACCGGCGAGCGACGGATCATCCTGGACATAGGTGGGCACGATGAAGCGCACGACCTGCGATGCGGGCAGTACAGCGTATGGGTGACCCGATGTGTCGGTGACGACGATGCCGGGCAGTCGGTGCTCGGCGAGTGTGCGTGCGGCGTCCAGCGCCGTGGAGTCGACCGTGACGACGGGAAAGTCCTCGACGAATTGCTCAGCGTGCATACAGCGTCCTCCGATCGCGAATCGAATCATCGATTGCCGACCAGACTTCCCGGCGCACCAGGACGGACCCTACCCCGAGGACCGTCACGGCTCCTTGTCAACTGCCCAGGGCTGGTAGGTTCGGCACCGGAGTGCCGGGAAGCCTGGTCGGCGTAGTCCCTGACGCGACGACGAGACCCGAGGATTCCATGACATCCCCTTTGCGATTGCTGACGCGCGGATCATGGTCGGAGACACAACGTTTTTCCGAGATCCTGCGAAAAGAAACCATTGGGGGACTGCTGCTTCTGGCCGCCGCGGGGCTCGCGCTGGGTTGGGCGAACTCCCCGTGGTCCGGCGCCTACCGCGCCGCATCGGAGTACGCGATCGGTCCGCAGGCGTTGCACCTCGACTTGTCCGTATCGGCCTGGGCCGCCGACGGACTGCTGGCCATCTTCTTCTTCGTGGTCGGACTGGAACTCAAACGCGAATTCGTCGCGGGCGACTTGCGTGATCCGCGCCGCGCTGCGCTGCCGATTGCAGCGGCCATCGGCGGAATGGTCGTCCCGGCCGCGATCTACATCGGAATCAACCTTGCGGCCGGCAGGCCGGAGCACCTCGACGGCTGGGCGGTACCGATCGCCACGGACATCGCATTCGCGTTGGCGGTGCTGGCGGTGCTGTCGACTCACCTGCCGACCGCGCTGCGCACGTTTCTGCTGACGCTGGCCGTCGTCGACGACCTCCTCGCGATCACCGTCATCGCGGTGTTCTACACCGACCATCTCGCGCTCGGGCCATTGGCATTGGCGGTGCTGCCGATTGCCCTGTTCGGGATCGCTGTGCAGCGCGGCGTGCACCATTGGTGGCTACTGGTGCCGCTCGCCGTCGCCGCGTGGGCGCTGGTACACGCCAGCGGAGTACATGCCACCGTTGCGGGGGTCGTGCTCGGCTTCACAGTGCCGGTGGCGGGGCGGCATGGGCAACCGACTGCTGAGCGGTTCGAACACGCCATGCGCCCGCTGTCCGCCGGTCTCGCGGTGCCGATCTTCGCCTTCTTCGCTTCAGGGGTGACGGTCGGCGGCTGGTCGGGACTCGGGGATTCGCTGCTTCACCCCGTCGCCGACGGCGTCATCGCCGGCCTGGTCATCGGCAAGCCCCTCGGGGTGTTTCTCACCGCGTTTCTGCTGGCCAAGTTCACCAAGGCCAGCCTCGACGACAACCTCGCCTGGCGTGACGTCCTCGGGGTGTCGCTGCTGGCCGGCATGGGATTCACAGTTTCGTTATTGATCGGGGAACTGGCCTTCGGGCACGGCACCCCGGCCGGCGACCACGTCAAGATCGGAGTACTCGTCGGGTCCGTTGTCGCAGGTGCGCTGGCATCCGTGGTGCTGCTGAGCCGAAATGCGACATACCGACGCATCTATGAACTCGAGACCGCGGACGATGATCATGACGGTGTGCCCGACATCAACGAGTCTCAGCAGGACTGAAACGACGTCGGTGCGTAGACTGACGGGATGCTTGAACAGATCCGCGGTCCCGCAGATCTGCAGCACTTGACCCAGTCACAGATGAGTGATCTGGCGCAGGAAATCCGCGAATTCCTGATTCACAAGGTTGCTGCGACGGGTGGACACCTCGGCCCCAACCTCGGCGTGGTCGAGCTCACGCTGGCGCTGCACCGGGTGTTCGACTCGCCGCACGACCCGATCATCTTCGACACCGGGCACCAGTCCTACGTGCACAAGATGCTGACGGGTCGCAGCCACGACTTCGACACCCTGCGCAAGAAGGACGGGCTTTCGGGCTATCCCTCGCGCGCTGAGAGCGACCATGACTGGGTCGAGTCCAGCCACGCCAGCTCCGCTTTGTCCTACGCCGACGGGCTGGCCAAGGCCTTCGAGCTCTCCGGCCACCGCAACCGCCACGTGGTCGCCGTCGTCGGCGACGGCGCCCTGACCGGCGGCATGTGCTGGGAGGCGCTGAACAACATCGCCGCCGCGCGGCGCCCGGTCGTCATCGTCGTCAACGACAACGGCCGCAGCTACGCGCCCACCATCGGCGGCTTCGCCGAGCATTTGGCGGGCCTTCGCCTGCAGCCGGGCTACGAGAAGGTGCTCGAGGAGGGCCGCAAGGCCGTACAGAAGGTGCCGATCATCGGCGAGTTCTGCTACCAGTGCATGCACAGCATCAAGGCGGGCATCAAGGACGCGTTGTCGCCACAGGTGATGTTCACCGACCTCGGCCTGAAGTACGTCGGCCCCATCGACGGCCATGACGAGCACGCGGTGGAGAACGCGCTGCGGCACGCGCGCGGCTTCAATGCGCCCGTGATCGTGCACGTCGTTACCCGCAAGGGCATGGGATACGCCCCGGCCGAGAACGACGAGGCCGACCAGATGCACTCATGCGGCGTCATCGACCCCGAGACCGGGTTGGCGACGTCGGTGCCCGGCCCCGGTTGGACGTCGGCGTTCTCCGAGGCGCTGATCTCCTATGCGGCCCGCCGCCGTGACGTCGTGGCCATTACCGCCGCGATGCCCGGCCCAACGGGGCTTTCCGACTTCCGCAAGCGTTTCCCAGACAGGTTCTTCGACGTCGGCATCGCCGAGCAGCATGCGATGACATCCGCCGCCGGCCTGGCGATGGGTGGCATGCATCCGGTGGTCGCCATCTACTCGACGTTCCTCAACCGGGCCTTCGACCAGATCATGATGGACGTCGCGCTGCACCAGCTGCCGGTCACGATGGTGCTGGACCGCTCGGGCGTGACGGGCCCGGACGGCGCCAGCCACAACGGCATGTGGGACCTGTCGATGCTGGGCATCGTTCCGGGCATGCGGGTGGCCGCGCCGCGCGACGGCACCCGCCTGCGCGACGAGCTCGGCGAGGCGCTCAACGTCAAGGACGGGCCGACCGCCATTCGCTTCCCGAAAGGCGATGTCGGCGAGGACATTCCGGCGATTGATCAGCGAGGCGGGGTCGACGTCCTGGCTGTCCCAGCCGACGGCTTGTCCGACGACGTCCTGGTGGTCGCGATCGGGCCGTTCGCGTCAATGGCCTTGGCGGTCGCCGAGCGGCTGCGTAACCAGGGCATCGGCGTCACGGTGGTCGACCCGCGGTGGGTGCTTCCGGTGCCGGCGGCCATCGCGGAGTTGGCTGCCGGGCACAAGCTGGTCGTCACGATCGAGGACAACGGTGTGGCAGGTGGCGTCGGGTCGGCGGTGTCGGCGGCGCTGCGGCGAGCCGAGATCGACGTGCCGTGTCGCGACGTCGGGTTGCCGCAGGAGTTCTTCGCGCAGGCTTCGCGCGGTGAGGTGCTCGCCGACGTCGGGCTGACCGACCGCAACATCGCCCGCCAGATCACCGGTTGGGTGGCCGCGCAGGGCGCCGCCACCACCGCCGAGAGCGAAGTCAGCCAGCGCTTCGACTAGCGGTTGCTCGCGAGCAGACGCAAATTGTCGTGGCGCCGCGGCGTGTCGCGGACTTCAGCGATCAACGAGATGTTCGGCCCGAACACCAAGCCCTCACGCGAGCTGATGGGACGTTTCCACCAAGTTCTCGAGTACAACGACGGCAAGCGGGTGCTGCACAAGGTCGGGCGGTTCCTGGGCGATCGCTTGACGCACCGCAACCGTTGGGTCCGCGCGATGCGCGAGACAACGGTGCCGATGCGGCTCATCAACGGGCCCCTGGACCCCAATTCCGGAGCTCACATGGCGCGTCGATACGCCGAGGTCATCCCCGACGCCGACGTGGTGATGCTGGCCGACGACATCGCGCACTGGCCGCAGATCGAAGCCCCCGGCGAGGTGCTCAAGCACCTCTTCGCCCACGTCGACCGCGTCGGCTAACCCACCCGTCGAAACTGCGCGCAGATCGCGATTTCGCGGAATTTCACGATCCCTCTGGGCCCACGCGTGAGCCGGGGATAGTTTCGGCGGCGGTGGGGTCGGGGAACAGCGCCTCCGTCAGGACCGGGTCGGCGAGCTGACGCTGCCACGGCCGCACCCCGGCCTCGCGCAGGAACTTGTCGATCACCGCCTCGGTCTCCTCGGCGGTCGACAGCGGTTGCCAGTCCCAGCACAACCGGCGCACGATCTCCGGCGTGACGACGTTCTCCATCGGCACCGAAACCCGTTGCGCCAGATCGGCGATACGCGACCGCGCCGCCTCCAACCGCACCGCCGCCTCGGGCTTGCGGCGGGCCCACCGCGATGCAGGCGGAGGCCCGGTCGACGGCTCCGCCGACGCGGGCGGATCGTCGGTGGTGCGGGCACGGGCAAGCGCCTCCAGCCACACATGGGCCATCCGGCGTTGCCTGGAGCCGCCGAAAATCGGTAGGGCGGTGAGCTTTTCGACGGTATCGGGGTCGACAGTCGCCGCGTTGATGATCGCCGAATCGGGGAGAATGCGACCCGGCGCGATATCGCGGCGCTGCGCGATGTGATCGCGGGTCAGCCACAGTTCTCGCACCGCCGCCAGCGCACGGGCATCGCGCACTTTGTGAATGCCCGATGTGCGGCGCCAGCGGTCCCGACGCGTCGGCGCCCCTTCGAACATCCGCAGATGCTCGAATTCCTCTGCAGCCCAGTCGGATTTGTGCTGCTCTTCCAAAACGGACGCAACGGCGTCACGCAGATCGAGCAGCACCTCGACGTCCAGCGCGGCGTAGTTCAGCCACTCGTGCGGGAGCGGCCGCTGCGACCAGTCCGCGGCACCGTGGCCCTTCATCAACTGCAGGCCCAGCAGCCGCTGCACCATCGCGGCCAGGTTTACCTTGTCGTACCCGGCCAGCCGTCCGGCGAGCTCGGTGTCGTACAGCTTCGTCGGCCGCATACCGATCTCGGCCAGGCAGGGCAGGTCCTGGTCGGCGGCGTGCAGCACCCACTCATCGGTGGCCAGCACTTCAGCGACCGGAGCAAGCGTGGCGACCGGGTCTTCGCCATGGTTGACGGGGTCGATCAGCACCGTGCCCGCGCCGGCCCGCCGGATCTGAATCAGGTACGCGCGATTGGAGTACCGGAAACCCGAGGCGCGCTCGGCGTCCACCGCGAACGGCCCGTCCCCGGACGCCAGGAGTTCGGCGGCGTCTTTGATCTCGCGCGGGCTGACAGCCAGGTCGGGGACGCCGTCGTGCGGCGCAAGCAAGGGGGTGGCTTCCGGCTCGACTTCCGAGCCCGACTCATCGGGTTCGGCCATCGGTCAGGCGCGCGTGCGGGAACTCAGGTCGGTGACCCCGGTCGGGGGCAGACCAGCGGCGTGCTCGAGCACCTCGCAGAACGCCTCAACATGCGGCCCCAACTGCAGTGACGTGGCCGTCCATGACGCCCGCAGTTCCAGCTGGTGGGCGCGCGGCGGGCCGGAGATGTCGCCGTAGCGCACCGACGTGGTGGCGGTGACGGTGCCGCCAAGAGCGGTGACGTGTTCGGCCCGCGACTCCAGAGCCTCGACGAGCCAACTCCACGCCACTTCCGGCAGCAGCGGGTCGACGGCCTCGCTGGAGTCCAGGTCGGCCTGGATGTACGCCACGAGCCTCATTGTGCCGTCCCACGCATCAGCGCCCTCGGGGTCATGCAGCAGGATCAGCCGGCCGAACGCGTCGCCCTCGGAGCGTTCGGGCACAATGGCCGTCTCGGGATGGCGCACCTCCGCGCCCAGCGCGTAGCTGTAGGGCGCGAGCCGTTGGGGCGGCCGAATTGGACCGAGTTCGATCTCCGCTCGGACGGTGGTGGCATTCATCGCCGCCACCGCTTCGCGAAACTGAGCCGGTTCGGCGGCGGTGGTCACCGTTCGACGCTATCCCCATTCGGTCGGCTGTGCGCGCAGGCGCGCCGATTTCTGCGGGTGAGGGGGTCGCTGGAGGGCCGTCGATGTTTGCTGGACCGCCACGAACCCGAGGTGCCGGACGTCGCGGGCAGGTCGCTCCAGATGGCGATTTGGGGCGCTGCCGGGGGCGCATGGCAGCATTGGAGCCGATGACTACCCGCCGTGACCTGCCCGACTCGCCCTATCTCGCCGCCGCTCGCGGCCACAAGCCGAGCCGCGTGCCGGTGTGGTTGATGCGGCAGGCCGGACGTTCGCTGCCCGAGTACCGGGAACTGCGGGCCAAGAACACGATGATGCAGGCGTGCTTCGACGCCGATCTGATCACCGAGATCACCCTGCAGCCGGTCCGCAGGCACGGCGTGGACGCGGCCATTCTGTTCTCCGACATCGTCGTACCGCTGCGGGCCGCGGGCATCGCGCTCGACATCGTGCCCGACGTCGGGCCGGTCATCGATCATCCGGTGCGCACCCTCGCCGACGTCAACGCCATCAAACCGCTTGAGCCGCAGCAGGTTGCCCCCGTCGCGAAAGCCGTCGGGCAACTGGTGGCCGAGTTGGGCGAGGTGCCGCTCATCGGGTTCGCGGGTGCGCCGTTCACCCTTGCCTCTTACCTCGTGGAGGGCGGCCCGAGCCGCAACCACGAGCGCACCAAGGCGATGATGCTCGGCGATCCCGACACCTGGCACGCGCTGATGGCCAAGCTCACCGATGTGACTATCGCCTTCCTCCAGATGCAGGTCAATGCGGGTGCGGACGCGATCCAGCTGTTCGATTCCTGGGCCGGGACGCTCTCGCTGGCCGACTACCGCACGTACGTGCTGCCGCACAGCACGCGGGTGTTTGCGACGTTGACCGACGCCGGGGTGCCGATGACCCATTTCGGGGTGGGCACCGCCGAACTGCTGGGCGCCATGTCGGAGGCCGTCTCGGGGCACGGCGCCCCCGCGGTCGTGGGCGTGGACTGGCGCACGGCGTTGACCGACGCCGCGGCCCGCGTCGCGCCCGGGACGGCGCTGCAGGGCAACCTCGATCCGGTGGTGTTGCTCGCCGGCTGGCCGGTCGTCGACCGCGCGGCCCGCGCCGTCGTCGAGGACGGCCGCCGCGCCATCGACGCCGGGGTGAGCGGCCACATCTTCAATCTCGGCCACGGCGTGCTGCCCGCCACCGACCCCGGCGTCATCACGGATCTGGTGGCCCTGGTGCATTCGCTGTGAGTACGTCGTATTGCGTTGTCGGCGGTGGCATTTCAGGCCTCGTCGCCGCCTACCGGCTGCGGGTGTCCGCGGGCCCGGACGCGACGATCACGCTGTTCGACCCCGCGGACCGACTGGGTGGCATCCTGCGCACCGAGCGGATCGGCGGCCAGCCGATGGACGTCGGCGCGGAGGCCTTCATCGCCCGTCGCCCGGAGGTGCCCGCGCTGCTGGCCGAGTTGGGCTTGGCCGGTAAACAGATCGGCACGACGGGTGCGCGCCCGCTGATTTACAGCCAGGCACGGCTGCACCCGCTGCCCACCGACACCTTGCAGGGCATTCCGGCGCACGCCGAGGCGCTGGCCGGACTCGTGGACGACGCCACCCTGACCTGGATCCGCGACGAGCCCGGCCGGCCGTTCAGCTGGCGCCCCGGGGCCGATCCCTCCGTCGCGGGGCTGGTGGGGCAGCGCTTCGGCGAACAGGTCGTGGCGCGCTCGGTCGACCCGCTGCTGACCGGCGTGTATGCGGGCTCATCGGCCAATATCGGGGTGCGCTCAGCCGTTCCGACGCTGGCCGCGGCGCTGGACCGCGGGGCCCACAGTCTGACCGAAGCCGTGCGCGACGCGCTGTCGGCGTCGGGGCCGTCGGTGGCCACCGGGTCGGTGTTCGGAGCCGTCGAGGGCGGCTACGAGGTGCTCGTCGACGAGTTGGTCCGACGGTCGGGTATCCGCTGGCTCCAGGTGGCCGTCGTAGACGTCAGTCGTACGCAGCGCGGCTGGGAGATCGTCGACGACGAGGGCGGGCGCCACCACGCCGACGCGGCGGTGTTGGCCGTCCCCGCGCCGCTGCTCGCCCGCCTCACCACGGGCGTGGCTCCGCGCACCGCGGCGGCGGCCGAGCGCATTGCGGTCGCGTCGAGCGCGGTGGTGGCGTTGGCGCTGCCCGGAGGTACGCCGCTGCCGGAGCAGTCCGGCGTGCTGGTCGCGGCCGGAGAACGGTTGCACGCCAAGGCCGTTACGTTGACGACGCGCAAGTGGGGGAGCCGCGGCAATGTCGAGCTGCTGCGGCTTTCGTACGGTCGGTTCGGGGACACGCTGGCGCGCAGCGCGGGCGACGAGGACCTGTTGGAGTGGGCGTCGCAGGATCTCAACACCCTCTTCGGGGTCACCGTGGATCCGGTCGACTGCCGCGTGCAGCGCTGGATCGACGCGATGCCGCAGTACGGACCTGGCCACGGGGCGCTCGTCGCCGAGCTGCGGGCGGGCCTGCCGCCGACGCTGGCCGTCGCGGGCGCATTTCTGGACGGCATCGGGGTGCCCGCGTGTGTGGCCGCGGCCACCAAGGCGGCGGCGTCGCTGGCGACCGTCGCGAGAGCGACGAATCGGACCTGAGCGCGCGTGGCACGATAGGGATATGGCCAAGCTCGACTACGACTCCCTCAACGCCACCCTTCGGTACCTGATGTTTTCGGTGTTCTCGGTGCAACCGGGCGCGCTGGGGGACGAGCGTGCCACCGTCATCGACGAGACCGCCACGTTCCTGAAACAGCAGGAAGACAAGGGTGTCGTGGTGCGCGGCGTGTACGACATCGCTGGCATGCGCGCCGACGCTGACTTCATGATCTGGACGCACGCGGAGACCGTCGAGGCGCTGCAGGCCACCTATTCCGACTTCCGCCGCGCCACCACGCTGGGGCGGGCGAGCACGCCGGTGTGGAGCAGCGTCGCGCTGCACCGGCCCGCCGAGTTCAACAAGAGCCACATCCCGGCGTTCCTGGCCGGCGAGGAGCCGGGTAACTACATCTGCGTGTACCCGTTCGTCCGGTCGCTGGACTGGTACCTGCTGCCCGACGACGAGCGCCGCCAGATGCTCGCCGAGCACGGGATGGCCGCCCGCGGCTACAAGGACGTGCGCGCCAACACCGTGCCCGCCTTCGCGCTCGGTGACTACGAATGGATTCTGGCGTTCGAGGCACCCGAGTTGCACCGCATCGTCGACCTGATGCGTGATCTGCGCGCCACCGACGCGCGGCGGCACGTTCGTGAGGAGACGCCGTTCTTCACCGGCCCCCGCGTCGGGGTGGAAGAGTTGGTCACCAAACTCCCGTAAGCCTCGGCCGGGTCATCGAGTCGACCTTCAGTGCCATCTCGTAGAGCGTGTCCACCCGATAGCGTGTACCCGTGGCAGAACAGAAAACCGGGCAGGCCTTGCTGTTCGACGCGTTGACCACCAAGGGCACCGCCTTCACCCACGCCGAACGCCGAAAGTACGGGCTGCTGGGCCTGCTGCCCACCGCGGAGAAGACTCTCGAAGAGCAGGCCGAGCACAGCTGGCACGAATTCAGCACTCGCCGTGAGGGTCTGGACCAACACATCTATCTGCGCGCCCTGCAGGACCGCAACGAGACGCTGTTCTACCGGGTGCTGCGCGATCACATCGCCGAGACCATGCCGATCGTGTACACGCCGACCGTCGGCGAGGCCTGCCAGCGGTTCAGCGAGATCTACCGCAGGCCGCGAGGGCTGTTCGTGTCGTATCCCGACCGGGAGTGCATTCGAGAAGTACTGCGCAACCGTCCCACCGGCCGGCGCGACGTCGACGTGATCGTCGTGACCGACGGTCAACGGATCCTCGGACTCGGCGATCAGGGCATCGGCGGCATGGGCATCCCCATCGGCAAGCTCTCGCTGTACACGCTCATCGGCGGCATCAACCCGGCGCGCACGCTGCCGATCGTGCTCGACGTTGGCACCGACAACGTCGAACTGCTGGAGGACCCGCAGTACCTCGGCTGGCGCCACCGCCGGATCAGCGACGACGAGTACTACGCGTTCATCGACGAGTTCGTCACCGCCGTTCACGAGGAATTGCCCGACGTCCTGCTGCAGTGGGAGGACTTCGCCACCGCGCACGCCGAGCCGATCCTGGAGCGCTATCGCGACAAGCTGCTCACCTTCAACGACGACATCCAGGGCACCGCGGCCGTGGCGCTCGGCGCGCTGCACGGTGCGGCGAACGTCGCGGGGCGTCCGCTGTCGCAGCAGCAGGTGGTGATGCTGGGTGCGGGCTCGGCCGGCATCGGCGTGCTGAACATGGTGAAGCGGGAGATGGTCGCGCAGGGGCTGTCCGAAGCCGAGGTCCTGTCGCGGATCTGGGTGGTCGACGTCGTCGGGTTGTTGACGGACGATCGCACCGATCTGTCGGAGGGACAACGGGTGTTCGCCAAGCCGGCGGGCGTCGTGGGGGACTGGGGCTTGTCCGGACCCGCCCAGCTGTCCGATGTGGTGCATCACGTCGATGTCGGTGTGCTGCTGGGTCTTTCGACGGCGACGGGCGCGTTCACCGAGGAGATCGTGCGCGAGATGGCGGCCAAGACGGAGCGGCCGATCATCTTCCCGCTGTCGAACCCGACGAGCCGGGCCGAGGCGCACCCGGCGGAGTTGGACCAGTGGACCGATGGGCGGGCGCTCATCGCAACGGGTTCACCGTTTGCACCGTTGCGGCGCAACGGCGTCGAGCGGCCGGTGGCGCAGTGCAACAACGCGTACATCTTCCCGGCCATGGGGTTGGCCGTGACCGCGGCGCAGGCGACTCGGGTCACCGACGAGATGATGCGCGTCGCCGCGGCCAGCCTCGGCGATGCGTCGCCCGCGCTCACAGATCCCAACGCGCCGCTGCTGCCCGCCTGGACAGAGGTTCCGGACATCGCGGTGCGTATCGCGCTCGCGGTCGGTCGTCAGGCCGTGGCCGACGGTGTTGCACCGAAGCGCAGCGACGAGGAGTTGGCGGCACGTATCGACGAGGTGCGCTGGATTCCGGAATACCCGCCGATCTGAGGCCTCGGTTCGGCGCGGCTGTCCAGCTGTGATCGCGTCCGTTCCCCCACTCGCGATCGTCTCTCTGCCGAACCGCGACGGATGTAACGCCATGGTGCGATCGCGGCCGAATTCCCGCCATACGGTTACAACCGATGTACTGAGGGCCTCGCCGTGCTTAAAGATCGTGAAATTTGCGGAAATCGCCATCCCTGAGCGGTCTCGATGGCCGCCGGTCATCATTGGGCCATCAGCATCAAGGCATTGGTGGCCACGGCGCTGCCATTGGTCGCGCAGCCGTCGACCGGCGAGCAGTGCCCCCCGCGTGACGGGCTGGCCATCCAGATCACCGCGGGCGACATCGACTGTGTGACCGCGGCTGATTACGCCGCCAAATACGACCTCAACGGCGAGAAGTATCAGGAGATCGGGCCGTTCACCTGCTATTCCGGCAATGCGATGACGGCACCGCTGCTGTTCACCTGTGTCGCGAACACCGAGGAGAAGGCCGAGTTCGCGGTATACCCCGCGTAGCTGCTAGGACTTCGCGGGCACCAGACGCAGCGAGATCGAGTTGATGCAGTAACGCTGATCGGTCGGCGTGGGGTAGCCCTCGCCCTCGAAGACGTGGCCGAGGTGGCTGTGGCAGTTGGCGCAAATCACCTCGACGCGGTGCATGCCAAGCGAGTCGTCGGCGCGCAGGATCACCGCATCGGAGTTGGCCGGATCGAAGAACGAGGGCCAGCCGCAGTGGGATTCGAACTTCTCGCTGCTGCGAAACAGCTCGGCGCCGCAGGCCCGGCACTCGTAGACGCCCTCGGTCTTGGTGTCGGTGTACTCGCCGGTGAAGGGGCGTTCGGTGCCTGCCTGACGCAGCACGTGGAACTCCTCCGGAGTGAGCTTCTTGCGCCACTCGTCGTCGGTCAGCTGCAGTTTGGGAGCAGGTGTGGTCATGACTCCACGTTAGCTTTCATCTGAGCGACGACGCACCCGTTCCTCGGCGTACGCGAACGCCGCGGCTTCGTCGTCAAGGTCGAACTCGCATATGTGCGTGCATCGGCCGTCGGCAGCCTCTAACACCACGAGGAACTCCCATGCATAGTCCTCGCTGCCCTGCCCCACGCCAGCACGCTCGGTACGGACGACTCCGCATGTTGGCGATAGCCAACATTCTGCGCGGTTCCACGAGCGGGACGGGCCGGCCATCTTGTTCAGCTCTTCAAATGAGCGTCGGAACTCCGCGAGGGAACGATCGGGAAAGCCGGTGCGCGTCCGGTTCCCGACGCGCATCCTGGGTGCTGTCAGCTCATTGAAGGCCCTGTCGAACGCGCCTTCATTTAAAGCGATCAGGTATTCCGTACCAAGCATCGCCACTTCGGCGAAGGCGGCGCCCTCGCCGAGGCAGTAACGTCGCTCCAACTCGCGGTAGGCGGCGTTGAAGTCGTCCTCGTCGAACCGGCCGTCATAGACGGACTTTCCGCTTTCGTCGACCTCGAACACGACGAGGTAATTCGTTTCGAAACCCTCGTCGTTTCGCCACCGCATCGAACTCAGGCACAGTCTCTCACCGCGCACCGCGAGTATGCGTATCTCGAAAGCCGTGTATTGATCGAAGACTCGCTCGATCGCGCTTCGCGCATCAACGACCGGAGCGCCGCCCAGCCGCCGCCGGTCGTCATAGACCTGCCGGTCCGAGAAGTGGCCCACAATGCCGGAGACATCGCGTGCGTTCATTGCGTTGATGATGGCGAGCGATGTCGCACTCGCTCGGTTGGAGAGCGAGAGTCGGCTGCTGGTTTTCTGTGCTGCCCGCTCCTCGGCGTAGGCGAAGGCCGCATCCTCGTCCTCGATGTCGAACTCGCACATTGACGCCATCCGTCCGTCCAGTATCTCGGCCACATAAATCCGAGACCACGCGAATCTCTCGCCTTCCAGTCCGATGGCTTCACGTTGTTGGCGGACGACGCTCCAATTGGGTGAGACCCAGTGTGCGCTGGAATTCCACGTCCTCGACGAGGCGACCATCGAATCCAGTTCCTCGATGCTGGCGCGGAATTCGGTGAGCGACCGATCGGGGAACACTGAGCGGGATCTGTTCTGTATGCGCAGATTTGGAGAGACAAGCTCGCCGAACAACCGGTCGTAGTCATGCCGAATCATGGCCATCTCAACTTCGGTCGCTATCTCACCAGAAGCGGCGAATGCTGCTCCCTCTGCGGCGTAGTACCGACGCTCTAGTTCGTGGAATGCGTTTTCGAAGTCCTCCTCGTCGAAGCGCGTCTCGCACTGCACACGGCCCTCGGCGTCGATCTCGAAGAGGTGAAGATATGCGCTCACATTTCCTGCATCGTCCGACCAATTGCTCTGGTGCAGACTCAGCCGCTCGCCACGCACAGCCAAGGGGCGGAAGTCGAAACGGCTGTACTGGTCGAACAATCGACGCAAAGCCGACTCCCACTCACCGCGACTCTGAATCGGCTCACCGCCGAGACGTCGGCGGTCGATATAAAGATAATCCTCCCGGCCTGCTTTGAACACGGCGTCCAAGTCGTGGGCTTGCATGGCGGTCGCCAACCGCTGCACCGACACGCACGATCTGTTGGTGACCTCAAGGCGACTGCTTGACGTTCGCATCCGCTCTTCGGCGTACGCGAAGGCCGCGTCTTCGTCGTCTACCTCGAACTCACACATGGAAGCGATTCGGCCGTTGCGGATCTCGAGCGCGACGAGATGCGTCCATCCGTATTGCTCGCCGTCCTTGCCGACCGCTTCCCGCTCGAATCGGATGATGGTCCATGCCTTCGACACCCAGCACAGCGCGGAGAACCATATTCGCGTCGAGGCGACCATGGCGTCCAGGTCGGTAAAGCTGGCGCGAAGGAAGTCGGCCGAACGGTTCGGGAACGGCATACGTGACCGATTCTCGACGGGGGCGCTGGGGACGGCGAACTCGCCGAACGCCTTGTCGAAGTCGCCCCGGTTGAGCGCGACCACCACCTCGGTCGGGGTCGTACCCACGTCGGCGAACTCTGCGCCTTCGCCGGCGTAGTAGCGCCGCTCGAGCTCGCCGTAGGCGCCGTCGAAGTCGTCCTCGTCAAAGCGGCCGTCGTAGACCACGCGACGTTGGTCGTCGACTTCGCATACGTGGAGGTAGCCCGTCTCGTTCCCGGAGACGTCGGACCACCGGCTTCGAATCAGTACCAGTCGCTGGCCCCGTACAGCCAATGTGCTGAATTCGAAACTCGTGTACTGCTCGAAGATGCGCTCCTTGGCCCGTCGCATCGCGGCAATGCCCTCGATCGGATCGCCCTTCAAGCTCCGCCGGTCGTCGTAGACGAAATGTTCCGCATAGTGCACGAGCCCGTCGATATCGTGAGCGTTCAGCGCTCGAAAGATTGCGTCGGTCGTAGCGCTTGCCAA
Source organism: Mycolicibacterium moriokaense (assembly GCF_010726085.1). Taxonomy (NCBI): domain Bacteria; kingdom Bacillati; phylum Actinomycetota; class Actinomycetes; order Mycobacteriales; family Mycobacteriaceae; genus Mycobacterium; species Mycolicibacterium moriokaense. The sequence goes on along the minus strand of NZ_AP022560.1, from coordinate 4,016,493 downwards.
GTTGGTGACCGCCAGCCGGTTCGCGGTCGCCTGCGTGCGCTCCTCGGCGTAAGCAAACGCCGCCGCCTCATCGTCGATCTCGAACTCGCACAACGCCTGAAGGCGGCCATCGCGGACTCGTGTGACAGTGATTCGCGTCCATGAGTACTGTTCGCCATCCTGGCCAACGGCAGTGCGCTCGAACCGGGTGACGACCCATTCCGGCGAAAGCCACGACAGTGTCGCAAGCCATGTCCGCGACGAGACGACCATTGAATCGAGAACTGCAAAGCTGGCGCGCAGGTCCTCGGCCGTGCGAGTGGGAAACGCCGATCGCGACTGGGCTTCGAAACGAACATCCGGCGCGCACAGTTCAGTGAAAAGCCGGTCGAAGTCACCCTGGTTGAGCGCGGTGACGACCTCCATGAGCGCGATGCCTGCTTCGGCGAAAGCGGCGCCCTCGCCGGCGTAATACCGGGTTTCCAGTTCGCGATAGGCGGTTTCGAAGTCGTCCTCCTCGAAACGCCCGAAATATTCGAGGCGCCAGGCGTCGTCGAACCCCATCACGTTGAGGGTTCGCGCCTCGTTACCGTCGTCGTCCCACAACCGGCTCCAGTGCATCTCCAGACGTTCGCCGCGGACCGCGATCGTGCGCCAATCGGTGTGCGGGTAACTCTCGAGGATGCGTTCGGTCGCAGCATGCAACTCATCGGCGCCGCGGATCGGGTCACCGGTGATCCGCCGTCTGTCGTCGTACACGAAGTGATCCGACGGATCGACCCGCAGCGCGTCGACGTCATGTGCCTGCAGCGCGACCAACGCGGCGTGGGCGAGCTCGCTGGCACGATTGGTGACGGCCATGCGGCTGGTCGTTGCGCGTACCCGTTCCTCGGCATAGGCGAACGCCGCGTCCTCATCTTCGAGGTCGAACGGGTACATCGAAGCGATGCGGCCGCCTTGGAGGTCGGACACGAGAAGGAGGTCCCAGCTGTACCGCTCACCGTCGTGCCCAATCGCCTCCCGAAAGACACGGCTGATGACCCACCGCGGCGAAAGCCACCTCACGGCGGACGCCCAGGTCCGCGACGAGGACGTCATGGTGTCCAGGGCAACCCACGACGTGCGCATATCGGCCGCCGAACGGTCCGGAAACGCTGAGCGTGACCGATTCTCGATGCGCACCTCCGGAGCGCAGAGCTCGCTGAACAACCGGTCATAGTCGCCGCGCGTGAGCGCGACAAACGATTCGGTGGATAGCGAGCCCCCCTCCGCGAAGCCGGCGCCCTCGCCCGCGTAGTAGCGGCGGTCGAGTTCTCGGTATGCGCTTTCGAAGTCGTCGCCATCGAAGCGGCCCCAATACTCAATATGGTCTTGATCGTCGATTTCGAGCACGTTCAGCGTCGTCGCTTCGTTACCGTCGTCGTCCCACATGCGAATCGAGCGCAGTTCGAGTCGCTCGCCTCGCACGGCAAGCGTCGACCATTCAAGGTGTGCGTACTGCTGGCGCGATCGCTCCGTGGCCTCGCGCAGCCCAGCGATGTTCCCGATCGGAAGGCCGCTGAACGGCCGGTGATCGTCGTAATGGATCCGGTCCGAGAAGTCGGCGAGGGCCGTGTCGATGTCGTGCGCTCGGTACGCCTGCCAGGCGGTCTCGACTATTGCGCTTGCCCGATTCGCGACAGCGAGCCGTGACGACTGCGGCCCCACCGCAGCCGGGGCAGGCGCGGCGGGCTCGACGGTCCGGCCGATCCTGGCTGTCACCTCCTTAGCGATGTACAGCGACTCGGCGTTGGCGCGAGCACCGTTGGCGCCCTTGGTATCTCCGGTAGCTGCCAGCACACGATGCAATGCGAGGCACGCGTCGGCGTGGTCGAGCACCAAGTCGGTTCCCGCGGCCACCGCGACCGCATCGCGGGCCAACGCAACCGCGTCCTCGAACCGCCCCTGCGCCGCCAGGATTTCCGCCCGCACCGCACGCCAGGCGATGGCCGTCTTCAGATTCCGGCCTGCGAGGCGCTCACTCTCACCGGCGTAGTGATCCGCTTCATCGACCCGGCCCTGCGCCAGAACCGTCCGGGCCAGAAGCGCGGCGGCCTGACCGGCGTCAGCGCCGACGCCAAGGGCGTTGAAACCGTCGAGCGCCGTGCGAAAATGCGGTTCCGCCGCGACGGGGTCCCCGTCCATCGACTCGATGATTCCCGCGAACAGCTCGGTCTCCATCAGGCCGTGCCGCAGGCCGAGATCGGCGACGACCTGCCGTGCGTCGGCGAGCATCTTGCGGGCCTTGTCCGGCCGGCCCCGCAGCAGCTCCAGCACGGCGAGATGACGCAGCGACGTCGCCTCCAACGACGGTGCGGCCGTGGTCATCCGCTGCATCCGGACGACGTCGAGACACCGACCGCCTGCCTTGGGGACCGGGCTGGGGCCCCACAACGCCGCCCCGGGCGCGGCGCCCAGCGCCGCAGTGATCTGCCGGTGGTCACCGCTCTGCCGTGCCGCGATCAGCGCCTCGAAGAGGTCGGCCTCGCAGTCGCCGATCCGGCCGAGGCGTGATCTCGCGCTCGCTCGCACCCGGTGTGCCTTGGCCAACCCCGCCGAATCCTTGCGGCGGGCGAACTCGTCGATGGCCCCCTGCAGCCTGCTGTCCACCTCCGGCAGCCGCTCCGGTTCGGTGTAGACGACGAACTGGCAGCGATAGCACGTCGCCCACGGCGCCAACGACTCGTCGGCGATGCGGTCGAGATCGTCGACCAGCGGTGCGCCCGCTGCCACGTCGCCCGCCGACAGGTACGCCTCGCACCCGATGAGCAGGAGTTCGGCGTGCAGCGCTTCGTCAGCAGCGGCCACCGCGGCACCCCGCGCCGCCTGGGTGCCCGCAGAAACGAGTTCGTCGCGGTCGAGGGCGCGACGCGCCGAGGTGGTGTAGTGACGGGCGGCCCGCAACGCCAGATCGCCGGTGTGCTCGTCGACGGTGCCCAGTTCGACGCGATAGGTGTGGGCCGCCTCGAGGTGGCGGGCGATCATCTCGTCGGCATCGAACGCTACGCTCTGGCCGCCCGCCGCGACCCAGTCGGCAAGCCGCTCATGTAGATTCGCGCGATCCGACTTGAGTAGCCTGCGATAGGCGACATCGCGGATCAGGACGTGGTGGAACCGCCACACCGGCTCGTCACCGACGTATGCCCCACTCGGCTGGGCGAGTTCGAGCCGGCGAAGCCGGTTGAGCGACATCTTGATTCCATCGACACCACGGTCGGCGAGCGCCACCACGGTGCCCACCGAGAAGTCGCTTCCGACTACCGACGCGATCTCGAGCACACGCCGGTCGGCCGCGTCCAGCCGTTCCAGACGCGACGCCAGCAGCGCGTGGATCGTCGGCGGGATCGTGATGGCATCCACGTCGATGGTGAGTCGCCAGCCGTGCGGTTCCTCCACGAGAACGCCGTCGTGCGCGAGCATTCCGATCAGTTCCCGCACGAACAGGGGATTACCGCCGGTGGACGCTGGCAGGCGGTTCAGCAGATCGTCCGGGAGTCGGGCAGCGCCCAGCACCTTGGCCGCGAGCTCTGCGGTGGCACCCGCGTCGAGACCGGCGAGGTGGATCGCCTCGGAGGCCCACCGGCTGACCGCAACGAGTTCCGGTCGGATGTCACGCAGTTCGGGCCGTGCGAGCGCGAGCACGAGGACCGGGACGTCCTTCACCCACTCGACGAGGTGCTCGATGAAGTCGAGGAGCAGGGTGTCGGCCCACTGAATGTCGTCGAGCACCAGCACGACGGGCTGACTGGTCGCCAGCACCTCGACAAACCGCCGCAGCGCCCAGAAGTTCTCCTCGACCGATCCCGCGACGCCGCTCGCTAGACCGTTGAGAGCGCGCAACAGCCGGTCACGCTCGGAAATGCCTGCGGCAACGTCGGTTTCGAGGTCGCGGGCGCGCAGCACCTCCACGAGCGGCGCGAGTGCCACGGTGCCTTCGAGAACACACCGCGCGTCGATGATCCGCGCGTCGGCCTGTGTTCTGGTGAACTCCGCGGCCAGTCGGCTCTTACCCACGCCGGGGTCGCCGATGACGGTGACCAGCCGGGCCGTCCGCACCGCCTTCGCGTCGTCCAGAACGGCCTGAAGGCGACGTACCTCATCGCGCCGTCCGACGAAGGGCGCCGCATCGGTGGACTCAGCCTTGCGGGCGACCCACTGGTACACCGACACCGGTGCGATCCGCCCCTTCACCTGCACCTGCCCGAGGGATTCGTACCCGTATCGCCCGCGGGTCGCTCGCCACGTCTCCTCGCCGACCACGACGTGCCCGCGCGGGCACTCGGACTCGAGCCGTGCGCCGACGTTCAATGCGTCTCCGACAAGGTCGGCGTCATTCGCTCCGACGACCACCTCACCTGTGTTCACCGAAACGCGCAGCGCGAGCTCGACTCCCACGATCTGGGCGGCGAAGCCGACGAAGCGTTCCTGTAGTTCGACCGCGGCCTCGACCGCATGCACGGCGTCGTCGGGTCCGATCTCCGGAACCCCCCATACGGCCATGAACCCGTCGCCGATGTACTTCGTCACACCGGCGCGGTGGCGTTCCGCGGTCAAGCGCAGCAGGTCGTGGTAGCGGCCCATGACCTCACGTGCCGTCTCAGCGTCGACGCGCTCCTCGAAGGTCGTCGAGCCGGCGAGGTCGGCGAACATGACGGTCACCGTCTTGCGCACCGGTGCGGCTACGGGCACGTCGGGCGCCGACGGGGCCTGATCGCTGAGCGGTGCTCCGCAGCCCCGACAGAATCGGGCGGTGGCACTCGCCTCGATCCCACATGTCGCGCACGTTCGCGCCAACGATGCACCGCAGCCTTCGCAGAAGCGGGCGTCCTCTTCGTTCGACGTACCGCATGCGGCGCAGGCGCGGAGGCTCTCGGCCATCCTCAGTCCGGTCTCAGCGCCAGGGCGTCAAGGTCTTCGATCGCCGTCGCGGCACCCTTGAACATGGTGCGCATCAGCTGCAGATGGCGATCGTTGACGATACCGATCTGGCCGGATGCGAGGACGGGATAGATGAAGCACCACGCCGTGGTGAGGCGGTAGTCGCGCCGCAGTTGTGGTCTGGGGTAATCGATTCCATGTTCGGCGAGACGCTCGGCATACCTGTCGAGCAGATCCTCCTCACACGCTCGTCGGGTCTCCACCGGAAGGCTTTGGCTCAGGAAATAACCGACGTCGTAGGCGCCGCGGCCCTTCGCGACGACCTGCCAGTCGAGTGCCCGCAGGGGCACGTCGTCGGCATCGACACCGAAGAAGAGTTGGTCTAACCGCAGGTCGCCATGCAGGAAAGTGTGTGGCGCGCGGGTGAGTTCGGTGAGGTACCACGGAATGAGTGACGGAATCCGTTCGCCGAAGTCGCGCAGCGCGGGCGACATGTCGTAGCCGACCTTCTCGGCGAACACGGACCATGCGGCCTCGTAGGCGGAGCGTACGGCCGCAGGGAACGGCGGGGTGTTGTATGTCTTGAGCCATGGCAGCGATGCAAGACGCTCGTTGTCCCACCAGTACGAGTGATGGCGCGCGATGCTGTCGATGACAGTTTCGGCGTCGGCGGCGCTGCAGCCGACGGTCTGGTCGCTGCTGCGTAGCTGACCGAGATCCTCGAGAACGAGCACGAAGTCGTGCGTCGCGGCGTCGAAGGCGGCAAAGTACGGATGCGCCGGCTTCAGGGGGTTCCTGATCCCGATCTCCTGGTAGAAGGAGACCTCGCGCAGGTAGAACTCGACGGGCTCGCACAGGTTCTGTCGTGCCGTGGTGTCCAGTGTCGGCAGCTTGATCACCACCGTCGGGGGCAGGTCGGGTCCGCCTTCGAGATGGACGCGAAACAGTCGGCCGAGCAGCCCGACTCCCACGGCGATCTGTTCTACCTTGAACGCCTGGACGTCGGTATTAAGCACTTCGCTGAGCCAGCTGGCGGTGATGTCCGAAGGATCGCCAGGGATGATCGGCATTCGCGTCGCCTCCCCGTGTCCTGCCTGCGTGCGAGCCAATCGTATTCACGATCGCCGGCGTGGCGCAGCGTATTTACCGTGCTGTCATCAGGTTTGCGCGGCCGCGGGCGCTTTTGCCGCGTCGCGCATCCACGGGGGGTCGATGCCGTCGTCCAGGCGGTTCTCAGCCTTGGCGTCCAGGTAGCGGAAATACAGCACGCAGAACACCACGATCAGCATGAGGCACCAGCCGTAGGTGAACTTCATGTACTCCAGGAAGCGGCCGGTCGTCGGCCAATGCCCGAGGAGCCAGCGGTCGGCGCTCATGAACCCGTAGATCGCCAGCCACGCCGGCCAGTTGCGCAGCACGGAGTTGGGCCGCACGACTGTCATCAGGAACGGGAAGAGCATCATCGAGTAGTAGCCCTGACCCAGTGACAGCACCAGGAACGACGCGATCAGCAGCACGCCCGACGACGTCAGCATCCAGAACAGCGGGTCGCGGGTCCGGTAGTACTTGTAGAGCAGCCACAGCGACAGGACCGCGAGCACCCCAAAGGCCAACCGCAACAAGATGATCAGCCAGAACGGCAACCCGTAGTACAGCCCGTTGCCCGCGATCGAGGAGTTGAAGTAGTCGCGGGTGGTGAAGATGTAGCTCGCGGTGCGGGTGACGAAGTTCATCGGATCCTTGACCAGCGGCCACGCCGCGAGGTTGAACACGACCGGCACCAGGAACGCCGGAATCAGCGTGCGCCACTGCCGATTCAGCAGCGGTAGCAACAGCAGCGGTGCCAGCAGCGGTTTGACCACCAGCGTCAGACCGATCGCCGTCCCGGCCAGCCACTCGTGGTTGCGGTTCCCGTCCAGCAGCCACCGGAAGAACAGCACCTCGAGCAGCAGGATGCAGCCGTTGATGTTGCCGAAAACCAGTGTGTTGATGACGCTCTCGCTGACGAACATCGCGCACAGTAGGGCGGGCAGCGCGACCGAGTCGAACTTGAACCCGAACAGCCGGATGAGGAAGTACGCCGCCAGCACGATCGCGATGGTGTTGAACGTGATGAACCAGTACCGCGACGCTTCGACGGGGAGGTACCCGAACGGCGCCATGATCAGGGTGCCGCCGGGCGGGTAGAGATAGTGCGGGTCGACGTGGTTGAAGTGCTCGTTGTAGATGTCCCAGCCCATCTTGAAATTCACGACGGCGCGGTACACCGGTCCGAAGTCGTCGGTGATGTAGCCGTTCGTGGCCAGGACATAGCTGCGGTGAATGATGAACAGGATGGCCAACGGCCACAGAATCGACCGCAACACCGTGGCCACGCCGGGTGGGGAGGTGCGGGGCCGGAAGGCGGCGAGGACAAGATCGCGCACAGGCGCACCGTACCCGACCCTGTCGGGGCGGCGTATCAGGCCGGGCAGAACGTGTCGGTGTCGGGGAGTTTGCCGCTGTCGAGATAGCCGATCACGGGCGGCAGCGCGCAGGGGGAGTAGATGGAGGCCCCGTGGCCGATGCCCTGCCACATCACGCGGCGGTTGGCCGCGCCGGCGTTGATCACTGTCGCCGCGACGGCGGCCACCCCCTCGTTGCCGACGATCGGGTCGTGCTGGGTGCCGAGCAGCAGGACGGGTGTCTTGAGGTTCTGCGGCTCTTCGGGGGCGGAACCGCTGGGCCAGCTCAGGCAATTCACCAGATCGAGCGCGCCCACCTGGCCGAACTGCGGGTACAACTTCCCCCACGCCACCACGAGCTCGCGGACCCGGTCGGGGGTCGGCCGGTTCAGGGAGTCGCTGCAGCTGTTGACGAACTGGCCGTCGGTGCCGCGCAGCTCTTCGGCCTCGTTGATCAGCGTGGTCATCGGGTTCCAGTCCCCGGAGCGGGCGGCGGCCAGGGCGGACGCCAGTCTGTTGGTGGCGGCGACGCGGTCACCGCGCGGGTAGGCGAGCGCGGTGGCGATGGCGTCGGCGACGGTGGCCACCGAGTGCGGGCTGGTCGTGTTGTAGCCGCGCGCCTGGTTCAGCACGGCATCGACGGCGCCCTTGGGGTCGGGACCCAACGGGCAGTTGACGGCCACGCACTGTGCTGCCCAGGCGTCGAGTGCGGACTGTTCGCCCTTGACGCGCTGTTCCATCGCGGCCTCGGCGGCGATGCCGAGCGGCAGCGGGGAGTCGAGCACCAGCCGCGCGACCTTGTTGGGGTGGCTGCCCGCATACGCCAGGGCCACCTGGGCGCCGTTGCCGATGCCGTAGAGCGCCAGCGCCGGCACATCCCAGGTGCTGCGCAGCCGTTCGATGTCCTCGGCCGCGCGGGAGTTGTCGTATGCCGAGTCCCCTGGGGCGATGGTGTCGGTGCAGTTGGTCGTCGCGGTCTGAGCGATGTCGCCGAGGTTGGCGACCGGGTCGTCACCGGGCTGGAACTGGGCCTGGTCGAGCATCGACTGCCGGTCGTAGAGATCGCGGCAATCCAGCGCTCCCGACATGCCGATACCGCGGCGGTCCACCGCCACAACCGGACGCGTCTTGAGCACATCGATGCCCGACCGCGCGAGCCACACCGGCAACTGCAGCGATGTCGGCAGGTCCGATCCGGTGGTCATCACCAGAGGTCCGGCGTCGTCGGGGGTCTCCTGGGTCGTCGCGCGGACCACGCCGATGCTGATGGACCCCGCGGCGCCCTTGATCGGGTCGAGGTCCGCGTCGTAGGTCGCGCAGTCGAGTCTCACTCCGGGAACGGGTGTCACGGAGGCGTCGGAAAAGACCTGTGACGTGCACTCACGCCAGGACAGGTCGTTCTTGGGAGGCTCGATCGGTGGCGGACCCTGCGGCGCCTGGGTGGTCTGTGGCTCGCCCTGGGGTTTGGCGCCGGAGTCGGTGGCAAACCGTGGGTTGGCTGCCAGACCGGGGGCGCAACCGGCCAGCAACACCGACAGCAGCACTGCTGAGATGCCCAACATCCGTATCGGGCGACGCCGTTGCATGCCGACCACAGTACTGATTCCCGCGGAAAATCCTCGTCGCGCTGGGGTTGCCCCCGCGTCACCGCGCCCGGACATACCGCGTGTAGAGGTAACCCTCGTCGTCGGACAGCAGGTGCGCGACGCGCATCTTGTTGTGCACCTCGCCGGTGCCCGCGGCGATGCGTCGTCCGACGCCGCCGACCAGGATCGGCGCCACCGTCAGGCAGAGTTCGTCGAGCAGATCGTCTTCGATCAGCTGGCTCAGCAACAGCGGACCACCCTCGCTGAGCACTCGGAACAGCCGCCGTTCGGCGAGGATCTGCAGCGCGGTGGCGTTGTCGACGGAGTCGGCTCGCGGTCCGGACGCGTTCAGCACCTCAGCCACCGTCCCGAGCCGTCTGCGGGTCTCGTCGACGGCCTCGGCGCACGTCAGGATCAGCGGTGTGACCTCGGTGCGGGTGAAGAACAGCGCATCGGGATCGAGTTCGCCGGACCGGGTGACGACGGCGATGGGCGGCACTTCGGACTGCCCGCGGCGCTGCCGCTCGTTTCGCGCCGCGAGTGGCACCTGCGCGCCGGAGTAGTTCTCGACCCGCACGGTGGCGGCGCCGACGAGGATGACGTCCGCGGCGTGGCGCATGACACCGAAGAGGCTGCGATCGCCCGGTCCGGCCAAACCGCCGGCCTTGCCGTCGGCGGTGGCGGCGCCGTCGAGGCTGGCGATCATGTTGCCGCGTACCCAGCAGGTCTGTAGGCCGTCGGGATAGGCGTAGAAGTCGGCGAGACGGGCGTCGGCACCGTCCATCGGGGGACCGTCGGATCCCAGCGCGGTGAACTGCACCATGAACAGCATTGCAACACGTCGATAAGGTGCGTGCATGCATGGGCCCACCGGTGTCGGACATTTGGTCGATCGCCATCCCAAGGTCACGCCGGAACGATTGATCGCTCAGCTCATCCCGCCACCGACCTTCGCCGACGTCAGCTTCGACACGTATCTGCCCGATCCAGCCGAACCGTCGCAGGCGGCGGCGGTGCAGTCGTGCCAACGGTTCTGCGATGAGGCCGTCGAGCGACGGGCCGGCAAGAAGAGGCTGTTCGGCCGCCGCGAGGTGCTGCCCGGCGTCGGGATCTACCTCGACGGCGGATTCGGCGTCGGCAAGACGCACCTGTTGGCGTCGTCGTACTACCGGTTATCGGAACCCAAGGCGTTCGCGACGTTCGGCGAATTGACCCAACTGGCAAGTGTTTTCGGGTTCGTTGAATGCATCGATCTGCTGGCCGACTACGTCGTGGTGTGCATCGACGAGTTCGAACTCGACGACCCCGGGAACACGACGCTGATCTCGCGGCTGTTGTCCCAACTCGTCGAGCGCGGGGTGTCGGTGGCGGCCACGTCGAACACGCTGCCGGAACAACTCGGCGAGGGCCGGTTTGCCGCCCAGGACTTCTTGCGTGAGATCCACACGCTGGCAGCCATTTTCACGACCGTGCGCATCGACGGGCCCGACTACCGGCACCGGGATCTGCCCGCCGCGCCCGAGCCGTTGAGCGACGAGGAGGTGGCCGTCCGCGCCGCGCAGACGCCCGGGGCGACGCTGGACGATTTCGACGCGCTGTGTGCGCATCTGGCGACCATGCATCCGTCGCGGTATCTGACCCTGATTGAGGGAGTGTCGTCGGTGTTCATCACCGGCGTCCACGCGATCGACGATCAGAATGTCGCGCTGCGGCTGGTGTCTTTGACCGACCGGCTCTACGACGCGGGCATTCCCGTCACGGCTTCCGGCGCAAAGATGGACACGATCTTCAGCGACGAGATGCTCGCGGGTGGGTTCCGCAAGAAGTACCTGCGGGCGACGTCGCGGCTGCTGGCGCTGACGGCGGCGTCATAGCGGCTGTGGAGTTTCAGAGAGGCCGCACCATCACGTAGTCGTTCTCGACGCCAGCGCCGAGCCGAAAAGCCTTGGTGCCGCTGATCGTAAAGCCGTGCTTGCCGTAGAAGCGTTGTGCGCGACGGTTCTGCTGGTTGACGCCCAGCCACACGGCTCGGGCGTTCTGATCTCGCGCCCAGTCGAGCGCTGCGTTCATCAACGCTGCGGAGACGCCCGCGCCGTGGCTGTCGGGCAGCACGTACAACTTCGAGACCTCGATCGCCGGCCGCAGCGTGACGGCCCGCTGGACATCGTCGTCGTCGGGGACGCCGCGAATCAGCATCGCGTAGCCGACCATTCGCCCGTCCTCACGTCCGGCGAGCACGAAGCGTTCATCATCGGCGAGGTAGTCGCGGAAACGTTCCTCGGACAGGTTCTCGGCGATGAACGCGGCGATGTTGTCGCTTGTCACCGACGGCGGGCACGCCAGCGGGAACGTTCGGGCGGCGACGTCGGCGAGCTCGGGAACGTCGTCGACAACGGCCGCCGTGACGTCAATCTGCAATCAGGCCACGTTCCACTGCGCGAGGTGTTGACCGGTGACCTTGTCGAGCAGGACGACGTTCGAGATGAGGTCGCGGTAGCAGTCCCACCAGACCCCGCCGCTGACCGTCGACCCGGCCGGCGCGTTGGTCAATGCGAGCGACAGCGCATCGGGTGCGTCGGTGTTTCGCGGTTCGTACGAGTCCCCGGTCGCCGTCACCCCACGGAACTGGTAGGTGATGGCCTGCGCGTACGGCGTGGGCACCTTGATCGGATGGACGGTGATCTGCGCACGCCACACCTGGTAGCGCGGCGCCCGCGGCGGGTAGCCGAAGCCGGGCGGGACGGGGGACGGATCGAGGCTGTTCACGGTGATGTCGGCGACCAGGCCCTCGAAGTTGACCTGCAGCGTCTCCCCGATGCGGCCGATGGGCGAGGGCGCGGCCTGAGCGGGCGCAGCCGTCAGACCGGCGGCCGCCGCGATCAGGGCCATCAGGAGCACGAACCATCGGCGCATGCCGGGAATGATTCCACAAACTGAAACGTGTTACAGGCGCTTCACGACACCCACGGCCCGACGCCGCCCACCTTGTCGATGCGGACGCGGGTCAGCAGTCCCGCGGGTGCGTTCGGCGGCGGAAAGTGCTCGTCACTGCCTAGCATCACCTTGGCGAGCCGCTTGAGCAGTTCGGGTGCGCCGCCCTCTTCGATCCGCGCGGTGCCCGTGATCGACAGGTAATCCCGCAGCTGACCGGGTCGTTCTTTGGCCAGGATCGTGACGGCCACGCGGGGATCGCGGCGCACGTTGCGGGTCTTCCGGTACTCGCTGAGGTGCGCGGCGACGAGCTCGTCGCCGTCCGGGGTGGATTCCAGCGCCATCCAGATCGTGGAGACCTGAGGGCTGCCGTCCGGATTGAGAGTGACCAACACGGCATCGGTGCCCGCTCCGATGAGATCACGGGCCGCGTCGTTGAGTTTCATGCGTTGTTCTACCGAAACGCGGACCGTTTCATTCCCTCAGCCCGCCTCGAGTTCCAGCAGGGCCGACTTGGCGAGCACACCGCCGACGTACTGGCCCGCGGACCCGTCGGATCGCACCACTCGATGGCATGGCACCACCACCGGAACAGGGTTGTGTGCGCAAGCGGTACCGACGGCGCGCACCGCGCGGGGGTGGCCGATCGCGGCGGCGACGGTGGCGTAGCTCTCGCGGTGGCCGTAGCCGATGTCGCGCAGATGCTCGACGACGCTGCGCCGAAAGCCCTTGGCCAACCGCAGGTCGATCGGCACGTCGAAAGTGGTGCGGCGCTTCGCGAAGTACTCGTCGATCTGCCGCGCCACGCTTTCCAACCGGCGGGGTGAGCGCAGGACGCGGGGGCTGACGGCGTCGGCGAGCCGGGTCAGCACGGCGTCGTGATCCTCGATGTCGTACGCCACCCGCACCACGCCGACAGTGGTGGCGGCCAGCAGCAGGGCACCGACCGGGGTGTCGATCGTGCGGTAGGCGACGTCGAGGATCTGGTCGTCCTCGGCGGCCTGTTCGAGACGTGCGTGCAACCGCGACAGGGTTTCTTCGTCGGCGTGTAGTTCGTCGAAGATGTTGGCGGTCATGATGTTTCGTCCTTATGGTAGGTCTTGCGCAGAGACTTGATGCCGTCGGCGGCGGCGCGGCGGGCAGCGTCGGGGGAGTTGTCGAGTAGTTCGGCGATCTCGGCGAACGGCAGTCCCGCGATGTGGTGGTAGGCCACCGCCTGACGTTGTTTGGTGGGTAGTCGTTGCAGCGCCGCCCACAGGTCCGGGTCGCGTGCGGCGGGGTCGGCGTGCGGTGTCGGTCGGTCGGGCAGGGGGTCGGTGGGCACGGGTCGACGGGATCGCGCGCGGCCGACATCGAGGGCGCGGCGGTGCGCGATGGTGACCAGCCACGCCTCGACATTGGCGTCCTCGGGCAGTTCCGGATAGGCCCGTAGTGCCGACAGGAATGTCTCCGACCAGGCATCCTCCGCGTCCAGTGGCCCGACGACAGCGCGGCACACCCGCAGCACGGTCGCGCCGTGCTCGGCGACGACCTCTTCGAACGGGCGCACCTTCACATTGTGTAGACGCCGAGGCGGGGTTCGATGTGAGATCAGCCCTTCGTGAACGGTTCCAGCGCCGCGGCCAGATCGGTCTCGAAACGTCGTTTGTTGACACCGAGGCGGTGCAGCACTCCGTTCTTGTTCTCGTTCTGAAGGAGCGCCAGCACGATGTGTTCGGTGCCGATGTAGTTGTGGCCCAGGCGAAGTGCCTGGCGGAAGGTCAGTTCGAGGACCTTCTTGGCGGCGCGGTTGAAGGGCGTCAGCGCGGGCAGGTCGCCGTCGGTGCGAGGCGGCAGTGTGATCGTGTTCGTCACAGCGTCGGCGGTGACGCCCTGGTTGGCGAGCAGTTTGACGGCCAGGCCCTCGGGGTCGTCGAAGAGCGCCAACAGCAGGTGATCGGGGGTGATCTCGACGTTGCCGGCCTCGTGTGCCTTGTTCTGGGCGGTGACGACGACGTTGCGCGCCCTCGGGGTGAAGCGACTGAAGCCGGCGTTGGGGTCCATTGCCTCGGCGTCGCTGGGGACCTTGGGCACGAACCGCTTCTGAGCGGCCTGCTTGGTGACGCCCATGCATTTCCCGATCTCGGTCCACGACGCGCCGGAGCGCCGGGCCTGGTCGACGAAGTGGCCGATGAGATGGTCGGCGACCTCGCCGAGGGATTCGGCGGCCAGCACCGCGTCGGTGAGCTGATCGAGTGGCTCGTCGTGCACCTTCTTGATCACGTCGATGAGGTCGTCGAGCCGAACGGGGTTGGTGATCTTGGCGGGGCCGGTCATATCGTCAACTCTAGGTTGACGGATTCTAGTCGTCAACCGTTGGTTGACGGACGTGGATAGCCGCGGCGGACCGTGCGATCGAGGATCCCCAAGGTGGCGCGCAATGCGAGCTCGGAGACGATCGGGAAGATGTCGGCGTCGCGCCACTGCGGGTGGATGTCCGACCAGTCGTAGAACGAGGTGACCAAGGTGCCCTCGTCGGTGGGCTCGAGTCGGTAGCCGTAGATGTGGCCGATGTCGGGCTTGAGCTGGCCGAAGATGGTCCACGCGATCAGGCGGTCCTGCTCGAAGTCGGTGATCGACACGGTGACGTCGTACTTGCCCAGCTCCGGATAGTCGTTGAGCGCTTCGCGATCCATGTGCACGACGAAGCTGTCGCCCTTCGCGGTGACCGGTTCACCGTCGGCACTCTGCAGCATGCCGGTGGCGTCGATCGCGACATGGCCCTGCGGGTCACACAGCACCGCGAAGATGTCGGCGGCGGACGCGGCAATGGTGCGGGGCACTTCGATGCGTTCGGTCATGGCCGAATCGTGTCAGGTGTGATCTGCGCCGCGTCCGTTTTCCGGGATTCGTCATCGGGTAACCGAATTCTCGATGCCGACCGACGAACTCGACCCGATCGACAGCTCGCAGCAGCCGCCGTTGCTGCGGCGGGCCGTCGCCTTCATCCACGAAAACGCGCATCGCGACATCACATTGAGCGATATTGCCGCGTCGGTAAACGTCACCCCGCGGTCGGTGCAGTACATGTTCCGCCGCTACAAGGGAAGGACGCCGCTGGAGTATCTGCGGTGCGTCCGGCTCAAGCACGCCCACCGCGACCTACAGGCCGCGGATCCGTCGGTGGACACCGTGATGGCGATCGCCGGCCGGTGGGGGTTCGGCCATGCCGGACGGTTCAGCGGCATCTACAAACGGACGTTCGGGACATCGCCGAGCCGCACCCTGCGCAGCTAGCTGCGCGTCTACATCGGGCAGCTAGCTGTTCTCGGTCATGACGTTGGTTGCAGTCGGCTGATGGGTGGTACCCCGTCGAGTGCGCTGTGGCGGCGTTGAGTGTTGTAGAACTCGACCCAGGGCGCAAGTGCTCGGGCGCGGTCTGCGTTGGAGGCGAACACCCGGCGATAGGACCATTCGCTTTGCAGGGTGCGGTTATAGCGTTCCACCTTGCCGTTCTGCCATGGGCAGTGCGGCTTGATGAACAGGTGTTTGGCGTGCAGTTGGTCGATGACGGCAGCGACGTGGGCCGAGCGCCGATAGCTCAGATGGTTGTCGGTGATCACGCGCTCGATACGCGAAATGCCCTGCGATTGAAAGTATTGCGCCGCCCGAGCAATGAACCCGGCACACGTCGGACCTTTCTCATCGGCATGGATCTCTGAGTACGCCAGCCGGCTGTGGTCATCGACCATCGAGTGCACGTAGTCATACCCGATACCGCGCCTGCGGACCTGTTCACTACGCCCGTGAGCGCGCCACCCACCCCCGTCGGGGATACGACCGAGCTTTTTGACATCGACATGCACCAGCTCGCCAGGCCGTTGTCGCTCATAGCGTCGTGTCGTGGCCTTCGACGACTTGATCACCGCACCGGTCATCGGATCGCAGTCACGCAGGTAGGGCACAGCGCGACGGCGCAGAATCCGTCCCACGGTCCGGGGCGCAATGCCCAGTTCAGGACCCAGCCAGTCCTGGCCCCGACGATGTTTGCGCCGCGCGGCATCACTTGGCGCTCCACCCGCGCCGAGGTCCGCGAGGGGCTGTGGTGCGGTCGTGAGGACCGGTCATGCAGTCCGGCCTCACCTTCAGCGGCATAACGGCTGATCCAGGTGTGGACGCATTTGCGGGAGATGCCCATCGCCGCGGCGATATGGGCCTGCGGCCACCCTTGCTGGTGGCGCTGCACGATCAGCATTCGGCCGTGCAGCGTGGTGCGGGCATTACGGTGGGACACGAGAACCTCCGGGGTGGTGATGGGCCTTCGACAAGCCACACCTCACCCGGAGGTTCTCCTCACATCAAGCCAACACGCCTGCTACCAACGTCATGACCGAGAACAGCTAGCGCTTTACACCGGGAAGAAGCCCTCGCGGGTGAAAATGCCGGGCTGCCATCCGCGAGCGCCGAGGCACAGCATGGGCCGGCCGTCCGGATGTTGGGCCGCCGCTTGGGGTTTGGGGCATGGTGCGCCGGTCTCCTGGACGCCGAACAACTCATACGTCGCGACCCAGAAGCCCGTATAGACGGGTGGCCACTGGTTGGCGATCCAGCGGCATTGCAGCACCTCGCCCCCGGGGCCACGGCCGAATGTGAACCGGTCGAGGTTGGTGCAGGGCGCGGTGAGGTGGGCTTCGTAGTTCATGCCGGGCACGTCGCTGGGGTAGCGCGCCGACGTGTCGGGATACTTCAGGTCGTCGGCGCCCGCGATCGGAGCCGCGCTGAGGGCAGCGCCGGCGATCGCAGCGGCGGCGATGAGTTCGCGAATCATGTCCCACCCCTGGGTCGTCATGACGGGTTGGCCTTCGGAGAGCCTAATGCGTGGCTCGACGTGCACGAGTGGTTTCGCTCCGATGTCGGCTGTGCCGGCGAAGAGCGTCACCGCGGCAACGTGTGCCGGCCCTCCGATCGGAAGTACCGAATGGGAGCCGATATCCGGGCGTCCCACAGAGCTCCCGTCAACATCGCGACAAATAGGCCGAAGAGTCCGGCGGTCGCGAACAACGCTTCATTTGCCATGCGCCTGGAGTACCCGTCACGCCGAGGACGAACCGCAGTCAACCGACGGATTTTGCTGCCAGCGGCGGTGGGTTGGATGACGGTGGGCCAAACCAAAATTGAGGACGGGCATCGCAACGTCGGGACGTTCACGACGCGGGTGCAAAGTTTGGTGCGAAGCCCCCGACCCCCGCGCGAGGGCTTCGCTCGGCCGGCCGCCGGTGCCGGGTGTGCGAATCGGATACGGGCGGCAGGCTTGCTGACTCAGATAGCCAGATGCGCGCCCGTCTAACCCTCCTGGCAAACATTCCTGGAGGGCGGCGTTGGCGGCCACCGGCGACGATTCGACGTCGGTGCGCCCGCAGACACCTCGGCGCGTGGCCCGGCCCGCCACCTGGGGGAGGGTGACGGGCCGGGGGGTTTGGTCGGGAGCTAGAACCCGCCGGCCAGCCGCATGAGCCCTTGCAGGTCTCCGAGGTTGGCGATGCTGCCGAGGTCGCCGAGGCCGCCGAGTTGCCCGACGCTGCCGAGGTCTCCTAGGTTGGCGATGCTGCCGAGGTCGCCGACGCTCTCGATCAGCGGCAGGTAGGACTGCCAGTCCCCGCTCAGCCCGCCGGGCACCAATGGTGCGATCGCATCCAACTCGTCATCCGCGCTCGCGGTGCCCGCCCCGAGTCCGATCGCGGCCAGGCCCAGAGCGCCTGACACGGCACCTGCGACGGCGATTCTCTTGAAGTTCGAAGTCTTCATCGTCCACTGCTTCCTGTCGCTGAACGGTGTCATCCGACACCCGTATCGGCGCGAGTCTTCTCAGCAGACCTTGGAAGTTTCTAAAGAGACAGCGAAGGCCCGGCGAAAACCGGGCCTGAGCTGGTCAAACTGTGGTGCGCGATACTGGGATTGAACCAGTGACCTCTTCCGTGTCAGGGAAGCGCTCTCCCGCTGAGCTAATCGCGCCGAACAAAATCGTTGAGGTGGAGACGGGAATCGAACCCGTGTGCACGGCTTTGCAGGCCGTTGCCTCACCACTCGGCCACTCCACCGCTGGGGTTGATGCCACTGCACCTTCGAGCGGATGACGGGATTCGAACCCGCGACCCTCACCTTGGCAAGGTGATGCGCTACCAACTGCGCTACATCCGCGCGCCACGAACGGCCTGCCGCTCGTCGCGAAGGACGACAATAGTCGACCCGAGCGAAACACCACAAATCCCTTGCTTCGTCGTCCATCGCTGGACGCGGTCGCGTCAGAAAATCTGGTACGCCTGACGCGAAATCGTGAAGCCGTTCCCCGTTTGGACGTCGCGACATGTGATGCGCGATTCGGCGCTCTCGCAGCGCAGCGCACCGGCCGTGATCGCCTTCCCGTAGGGCAGCACCTCCTCCGCGCCGAAGGTGGTGTCGCCGGCACATACGAATGTGGCGGGCTCGCCGGGAGCGATCGAGATTCCCTGGCCGTAGTCGAACTCACAGTCCGCCGGGCGGGGTGGCGGTGACCAGTCGCGGTCGATGATGTCGCAGCGGGCCAGGTTGACGGCGATCGCGCAGCTGACATTGCCCGTGGGGGAGATGAAGCCGGTATACCCGGACACTTCCTGATCCAGCGGCTGCGGACTGTCCGTCGTCGGCGCCGAACCCGTGGCTGACGCGACGGTCAGAGCCACTGTCGACGACGCGCTCATCGGCTGAGGGTCGGGGGAGTTGGCGCAGGCGGCGAGGATAAGCACCCCGGCGACACCGGCAACCGCGGCGAGGAGACGTCGGTCGAGTTGAGCCACTGCGCGACGATAGCGGCGGCAACGCCGCCGGGACCGATGAACGTAGGAAATGCAGGTGCGCCGGTCGCGAAACAAATTCGGGTCGACGGCCGCTACCGTGCTAGTCTTCGACGTCGTTCGACCCCTTCGGTCGAGCTTCCCCGGTCTCGTAGCTCAGGGGGAGAGCGTCCGCCTCACACGCGGAAGGTCACTGGTTCGATCCCAGTCGGGACCACAAGTTTCTCCAGCGCCGGTCGGAGACACCTTCACCACGGCGCCTCGACGATTAGAGACAGGCGTGGGGACCGCTGATGGCCAGAGGCGACGCCGTCGATCCGGAATCACCGAATTCCACGACGCGCTGTGAGAGCACGCGGGCCGAACCCGACTATCCGGACCGCCTCGACGCCAGGCTGCTGCGGATCGGCAGCGTGTGCCTGATCGTTTCGGCGATGGCCAGCCTCGACACCACCATCGTCGCCGTCGCACAACGCACCTTCGTCGTCGAATTCCACTCCACACAGGCGGTCGTCGCCTGGACGATGGCGGCTTACATACTCGGGCTGGCCACCGTGACCCCGATGACCGGATGGGCCGCCGACCGGTTCGGTACCAAACGACTGTTCATCGGCTCGGTTTTGGCATTCACGCTGGGCTCGCTGCTCTGTGCGATCGCCCCGAACATCTTGCTGCTCATCATATTTCGCGCTGTACAAGGTGTCGGTGGAGGCACTTTGACGCCGCTGATGCTCACCATCGTGACTCGCGCGGCGGGACCGAGGCGCCTCGGCCGCCTGTTGGGTCTGGCCGCGATCCCGATGGTGCTAGCCCCGATCTGTGGACCGATCTTGGGTGGTTGGATCATCCGCACGTATGGCTGGGAATGGATCTTTCTCATCAACGTGCCGGTCGGTCTTATCGCGGTCGCGCTCGCCGCGTTCTTCTTCCCGCGAGACGAACCCACACCTTCGGAGACCTTCGACTTCATCGGCGTGTTGCTGCTGACGCCAGGGGTGGCGACGGTCCTGCTCGGCCTGTCTGAGCTGCCGGGGCGCGGCACGGTGGCCGATCGTCACGTGTTGATACCGATGGTCGTCGGTCTTGTCCTGATCGCCGCGTTCGTCTGGCACGCGTGCTACCGCGCAGAGCATCCGCTGCTCGACTTCAGCTTGTTGAGAAGCCGGACCGTGGGCATGGCCAACTTGGCGATGCTCATCTTTGTCATCGGCGGCGCCGGCGCCAGTCTGGTGCTGCCGAGCTACTTCCAGCAGTTCCTGCACCACACTCCCATGCAGGCCGGCATACACATGATCCCGCTGGGACTGGGCGCCATGCTGACCATGCCGCTAGCCGGGATATTCATGGACAAGTTCGGTTCGGGCAGGATAGTGCTGATCGGCATCTGCCTGGCCGCGACGGGAATGAGCACCCTGGCGTACGGGGTCATCAGGCAAGTGGACTACGCGCCGACCTTGCTCGTCGCATTGGTGATCACGGGAATGGGCACCGGTTGCACCATGCTGCCCCTACCCGGATCGGCTGTGCAGACACTCGCGCAGAATCAGATCGCACGGGGATCGACGCTCGTCAGCGTCAACCAGCTCATGGCCAGCTCGATCAGTGCTTCCCTGATGTCGGTGATCCTCACCAATCAGTTCAACCGCAGCGAAAACATCTCCGCTGCAACCAAAATGACGGTATTGGAGCAGCAGGCGGCCGAGGGCGGTGTACCGATCGACCCGTCAGTGATACCCCAGCCGGCGCTCACTCCCGACTTCGTGAGCAACGTGCAGGACGACCTGTCCCACGCCTATGCCGTGGTGTTCGTCGTGGCCGCCGTGCTCCTTACGCTGACGTTCATCCCGGCGGCGTTCCTGCCGCGGAAGCCCGCGGCGTTGCCTGCGAACAAGTCGACGGCGACACCGGGCCAGTCGCCGACAATGCGGATCCTGACCGGCCAGGCGGACCCGGACGGTGGTCGGTCCACACCCGCGACAACTCTCGAGGAATAGCCGTCTCGAACTCGACACCGGCCTACGCTTTGGACACGGTCCGGTGACGAAATCATCTCATTTGCAACGGAACTCCGGTCGTGAACAGGGTCCGGTAAAACCGAACGTCACCATTTGGAAACGGCGCGGTGCGGCGTGTCCGTTGATCGCGATCGGTGTCGATAAATTGACCACGTCGTCCAGAGGCGACTTTGGTACGGCATGCGGTTCTGCTGCACCACTACGAAGTGGAATGTTTTGAGCGTTAATGAAGGAGCGGGTGGGTGATGGCGATCTTTGATCGACTCAACATCAAGATGATTGCTGTCGGGGCGGGGTTATGCGGCGTCGCACTGGCGTTGAGCGCTGGCGCCTCGGCGGCGCCGATGCTCAAGACCGGTGGTGCCTACGAGTGCGTCGAGACGCAGGCGGGGGAGGCTCCAGCAGCGGGTGCTCCTGCGGCGGCCCCATGCGCTCCCATCACTGAGATGGCCGGTGTGCCGATGGCGTTGCCCGGGCCGGTTCCGATCGCTCCGCCGATCGTTCCGCCACCGCTGGTCCCACCGATCGTGCCGCCGCCCCTGGTGCCGCCGGTTCCGCCCTTGGTGCCGCCGGTGCCGATCGTTCCGCCGATCGCGGGTGCACCGATCGTCGCCGGTGCTCCGGTCGCGGGCGGCCTTCCGCTGACCACCATGGGTGGTGCCGCCGGAGGTAAGGGGGATCCGGTCGGTCCCGCGCCGAGTGGAGCACCCCAGCCCGGTCAACCGATTGCGCCCGGCCCGGGACCTTCCGGCCACTGAATTAGCCCTTCCGCGGCGACCCGTCCCCGATGACTGGGGACGGGTGGCCGCGATCTCAGCGTTCGCGGGCGAATTGAGTGACGAGCAGGTCGATACGTTCGGATTCGTAGCCCCGGCGTAGTCGGCCCGTACGGCCGAGGGTGACCAGGCCGTGCAGTGCCGCCCAGAACACCTCGGTGAGCGTGTCCGCATCGTCGTCGCCGCTGAGAAGAGCCACCGCTGAACGCAATTCAGCGAAGGCGGCCTTCAGCTGAGGGGGAGTGTCGTCTGCGGCGAAGTGCAGGCTGGTCGCACGCGCGAACATCGCGTCGTAGACGGCCGGATTATTGCGGGCGAAATCCAGATACGCGTGCGCGACGGCGGCCAGGCTGTCGCCGGCCGCACCCTCTCGAGCATCTCGAATCGCATCCGCCAGCTCGCCGAAGCCGTCGAGGGCGACCGCATCAGCGAGTTGATCCATGCCGGCGAAGTGCTTGTACAACACCGGCTGGCTGTACTCGATCTCCGCGGACAACCGCCGCGTCGTCACCGCATCCCAGCCCTCCGCCTCTGCAAGCCGGCGCGCCGTCGTGATGATCAGCTGCCTGCGGGCGGCTCGCTCCCGGTCGCGACGGTCCTGGATGGCCATACCGCGGATGATATCACCGCTACCGATACTAGCGTTGCTATTGACGCGTGACGGAACCAGGGTTAGCGTTGCTAACGCCTACGTCGGAAGGGTCTACGACATGACTTTGGATCTGATCGCTCGTGCCGCCGCATTGATCGCTGTGCTCGGCACCGCGGTCGTCTACGGCACTGACATGTTCTGCGCGATCGTGCTGCGCCCGGCCTTGGCATCGGTCGACGACGCCACACTGGTGGAGGTCACGGGAAACGTGCATCGATACGGCGACCGGCGCATGCCCGTGCCTGGGGTGCTCGGCGTGGTGGCCGCGGCGGCGACGGTGGTGCTCGCTGCGGTGGCCGCGCAATGGCCACAAGCGATCGCGGCGGCTGTAGCCCTGGTCCTGTTGTTGGTCTGGATCGTGCTCTACACACGGGTGAGCGCGCCGGTCAATCGAGAGCTGACAGCGGCCGTCGACGCCGGTCGATCGATACCGAATGGGCGTGTCCTACAAGAAAAGTGGGACCGCATCATCGGCGTTCGCGCCGTCCTGCAAGGGCTCGCAGTGACCGTCCTGTGTGTGGCGTTGACGATCTGAATTCCTCATATCAACTGGAGGAGAGCAATAGTCGATGTTTCAGCTGAGGATCTATACCCTGCGATCGTCCGAAGCGCTGGAACGCTATGCGGCGGTGCACTGGGCCAGCCATCTGCCGACGTTCCAGAAATTCGGGATCACCACCCACGGCGTGTGGACAGAGGAAGGCGGCGATGCGAATCGACTGATCGCACTCATCCGCTACCCGGCGACGGCCGATCCCGAACAGCTCACGCGGCAGGTGATGGCCAGTCCTGAATTCGCCGCCGATATGGCCGGCTTCGACATCGACGACATCGTCGACGTTCAGTCGGCGCTGATGAATCCGACCTCATTCTCGCCAATTCAATGACATTTCAGGAGCATTCGATATGACCGCTTCCATCGTGGGCTACACCCTCGCCGGACTCATCGCCGCCGCGATCATCTTCATCGGCGCACGCTTCATCGTCGCGCCGCGCGTCGCCGCCGCGGGCTACGGGGTGCAACCCGATGTGGGCCAGCCATCCGTCGGCGCCTATATGCGGGTCAAGGGCATCCGCGACATCGCGTCAGGGCTGATTGTCATCATCCTGATCGCCGCGGGCGCAACACATCTGCTCGGCTGGGTGATATTGGCCGCCACCCTCATTCCGATCGCCGACGCGGCGATCGTGCTCGGCAGCGGTGGTGCCAAGTCCATCGCCTGGGGAGTCCATGGCGCGACCGCCGTCGTCATGCTCATCTCAGCGGCGTTGCTGCTCTATTCGCAGAGCTAGCCCGACACGGTTCGAGGAACCTCGATCCCGTTCTCCCGCACAATGATCGGGTCACCCACATTGACGGTATTGAAGTACCACTCTGCATCCTCGGTACTGAGCCCGATACAACCGTGGCTGACATTCTCATAGCCCATCTGGTTGACGGACCAGGGAGCCGAGTGCACGAAGAGACCGCGTTCGGTGAAGCGAACGGCGTACGCGACGTCCAGATGGTAACCATCGGGAGCGTCGACGGGGATACCGACGGTGCTCGAATCCATCACCACGTCGCGATCCTTGCCCAGCACGGTGTAGGTACCGACCGGCGTCGGATACTGCGGCCGGCCCATCGAAGCCGGGAACACGCCAGGCTTGCCCCAGTTGGCGCGGTGGTGAGGTGCGGGCAGATCAGAGGGCGGTACACCGTCGATGGTCACCGTGAACGTCTTCTCCGCGATGTTGGCCACACCCACGACGGCGGGACCGGTCTGGAAGCTCGTGGTGGGCAGGTTGCCCACCGCAAGTGCCACCGTGGTGTGCGCCGGCCAGAATTCGTCGGGAACCCACTGCACGACGTTGTTTTCCACCCATTCGAACTTGCCGGTCATCGGGGGCACCGACTTGATGTCGATGGCGCGTTCGGCGGCACGCCGGTCGGTGACGGGGGCTCTGAACGTCACGACGACCGGGTGCGCCACGCCCACGACGGAACCCGGCGCGGGAAGGATCGATGCGACCGCAGGACGATACGACTGGCTCGCCGCCGAGCTGGCGCCAGCCGGGCCCACAACCACACTCGCAGCGATCACCATCGCTGCGAGAACACACCGAAAAACCACACGCATGGGTTCCGAATCCTTCGAAATTACAACCTTGTCAATAAGCGATCGTAGGGGCGCCAAGGGGATTCGATGCCCAGGCGAGCCTTCGCAATTCGATCAAGGGTTCGTCACGCTTCGGCAACGACCCGCGAAATGCGAACGTGGTGGCCCGCTTCGAAACTCGGTCGCGATCCGGCCGTGTCGCAATCGAATCCGAAATGGTCCGAGAGGCCGAGTCGACGGCGTGTCGCGCCGGGCTACTGGGCGGTCGACTGGGAGTCGGCGACGAGCTGGGTGGCAACCTTGATCAGCGGCACGTTGGAGTCCTGAGAGAGCTTGCGCAGCAACTCAAATGCCTGCACTGCGTCGACCCCGTAGCGTTCCATGATCATGCCCTTGGCCTGACCGATCACGTCGCGGCTGGCCAACGCCTTCTTGAAGTGCTCGTCGCGGCGCGCGGAATTCCACGCCACCGACGAGTGCGCGGCGAAGATCAGGCCGATGGTCCTGGACTCATCGTCGAACGCGTGCGGTTGTTCGGCGTAGACGTTCAGTGCGCCCATCGTCTCGCCGGCGATGAACAACTGGAACGCCATGATCGACCGGATCGGCGTTTCCGCCAGCGCATCTTCCCGGTAGCGCGGGAAGCGGTCGTCGTGTTCGAGATCCGCGACATGGATGGTCTTCTCCTCCCACGCCGCGGTGAGACACGGGCCCTCGCCGTATCGCTGCTGCACCTTGTCCAACAGCATCGGATAGAAGTGCGTGGCGGCAGGGGTGTCGATGTGCTTGCGGTTGCGCGTCACCGTGATGCCGGCGTACTGCGCACCGGGAATCTCCACCGCGGCGTGTTCCGCCAACTCGGCGATCACGGTTTCCGAGTCGGTATCGGTCCGGCTGTGCAGTGCCTGTACCAGCTCGGCAATACGCAGGTGGGTGGCCTCGACCATGCTTGAATTCTTCACCACTCGCCCTCCTCCCGGGGCAAAGCTACGCGGTGACGGACGCCGGTGCGTATCGAATAAGCCGACTACAGGGCCTTTAGATAACGCGATGTCACGATTCGCTGGACCAGCGACGTGAACGGCGACGCCAACCGGCTCCACCACGTGGCATGCCGGGAGAACGCGGTCACCTCGGCGATCACGTTCTCGGTGGCCGGGTCGTAGCGGACGAGGAACAGCTCCTCACCGGACTCGGCGTGCCCGGGCAAGGTGCCATAGGCGAAACCGCGGCGGTCGGGTTCGTCGACGACGTAGACCACTCGGCACGGCGCCTGGACCGGGCCCAGGTGCACGATGACCTCCGACCCGACCGCGGCGACCTCAGTCGTCGCCGTCACCTTGATCCCGGCGCCGCGCAGCATGCCCCACCGCATCCCGGCCGCGGCCGCCTCCTCGAACCTCCGCAAGCCGCGACCGATCACCGCCGACTTCCGCACGTGGTGGTAGCCGGCGGGCAGTGCGCCGGCGGTGGCGCCGACCTCTGTGTAGGTCAACGGCAGCCCGGCAAGGTCGCTCAGCTTCATCGCTGCCCGACGCTATCGCAGCCGGCATTCGCTGCCCGGCGACCCCAAGGTTCTCGGCGTACGGTGCGAAAGATGACCACCACCTTCACCATCGGCGGCGACCTGACCGTCAACCGTCTGGGCTTCGGCGCGATGCGACTGACGGGCAAGGGCGTCTGGGGCCCGCCTGCCGATCGCGACGAGTGCATTCGTGTGTTGCGCCGCCTCGTCGACCTTGGCGTGAACTTCATCGACACCGCCGACTCCTACGGCCCGTATGTGTCCGAGGAACTGATCAACGAGGCGCTGCATCCCTATCCCGACGGACTCGTCGTCGCCACCAAGGCCGGGTTGCTGCGCGTCGGACCCGACACCTGGGACCCCCTCGGGTACCCGGCGTACCTGCGTCAGGAATGCGAGATGAGTCTGCGACGCCTCGGGGTGGACACCATCGACCTGTTCCAGCTGCACCGCATCGACGACAAGTTCCCCGCCGAGGACCAGATCGGGGAGTTGGTGAAGCTGCAGCAGGAAGGCAAGATCCGCCACATCGGGCTGTCCGAAATCAATGTCGACCAACTCGAGGCCGCCCAGAAGGTCGCGACGATCGTGACGGTGCAGAACATGTACAACCTGTCGACGAGAAGTGCGGAGCCGGTGCTGGAAGCCTGCGAGTCCCAGAACATCGGGTTCATTCCGTGGTTCCCGTTGGCCGCTGGACCGCTGGCAGCCCCCGACGGGCCGTTGCAGCGCATCGCGGCCGACCACGGGGCGTCCCCGTCGCAGCTGGCGCTGGCGTGGCTGCTGAAGCGGTCACCGGTGATGCTGCCCATCCCCGGGACGTCGAAGGTCGACCATCTCGAGGAGAACGTCGCGGCCGCGCGCATCGAGCTGACCGATGACGAGTTCGAGACGCTGAGCACGGCCGGGGCCGCGGCCGCCTAGCCTGAGCCAGGCAATACGGTGGTCGGGTGACCACCGATCAGCCTTCGGGTGCGCATCCCGGCGGGGGATTCAACCCGCCGGTGCCGACCACCCAGGGTGGACCCGACTACGGCCGCTTCATCGAGGCCGTCCGCACCCTGCAGGACCATGCCCGCGCTGCCGACGCACCCGATGACGTCATCACCGAGGCCGCCGACCTCGTCGAGAAGGTCACGCAACTGCTGGCGCCCTACTACGCCGACGAATGGTCCTCGCCGTCCGGTCGGCGGATGGACCTGCCCAACCGCGGCAATCTGCTGTCCATCCCGCTGGACCTGCACAAGACGCCCGACGGTCGCATCGCGGGCACGGCGACGTTCCGCAGATTCCACCTCGGCCGCAACGGCGCCGCGCACGGCGGCGCGGTCGCGCAGCTCTTCGATGGGCTGCTCGGGTACTCCGCGTTCACCCTCAGCGGCAGCCGCGCCCAGCGCACCGCGTTCCTGCACGTCGACTACCGCAAGATCGCGCTGGTCGAGAGGGAGCTGCAGGTCGAGGCCGGCATCGACAGCATCGAGGACCGCAAGATCTTCGTATCGGGACGCCTGCTGGACGGCGAGGACGTGCTGGCCGAGTCGCACGCGCTGTTCGTCAAGCTGCGCCCCGGCCAACCGTGACCAAGGGCGGTCACCCCGGCCGCGTGCGCCGATGGGCGCGCTGGCGCGATCGGTTGCGCGACCACCGCATGGCCGAATTCACCTACCGCATCGGTGTCGCGGTCGTCGGCCTGACGGTCTTCGCCGTGGGTGTCGTCGCCATCCCGTATCCCGGTCCGGGCTGGGCGATCCTGTTCGTCGGGCTCGGCATCCTCGCGACCGAATTCGAATGGGCACGACGTCTGCTGGCGTACGCCAAGACGCGTTACGACAAGGCGATGGCCTGGTTCAGCGAACAGCACATCGCGATCCAGGCGATCGGTGCGCTGTTCACCTTTGTGGTCGTGGTGGGCACCCTGTGGCTGCTCGGCGCCGCCGACTGGACCGCCGAACTGTTCGGCATCGACTGGCCGTGGTTGAACAGCCCTATTGGCCTGGGGGCCTGAAGGCGTGCACGGATAGCATGGTCGCGTTCGACATACCCCGACATAGCCCCCGACGCATTGGAGACAGACCGATGAGCGCCGCCGTCAGCCCCGCCTCAGCAGCCCCTATCCGGGTCGCTGCCGGGACGACCGCGGGTGAGGCGGTGCGCGAAGCGGGGCTGCCGGGCCGCGGCGACCCCAAGGCCATCGTCGTCGTGCGCGATCCGCAGGGGCGACTGCGCGACCTGTCATGGGCCCCCGAGACCGACGTCGAGGTCATCCCCGTCGCCGCGGACACCGAGGACGGACGCAGCGTCATCCGCCACTCCGCCGCGCACGTGCTGGCGCAGGCGGTGCAGGAGATCTTCCCCCAGGCCAAGCTCGGCATCGGACCGCCCATCACCGACGGCTTCTACTACGACTTCGACGTGGAGCGGGCGTTCACCCCGGAGGACCTCGAGGCGCTCGAGAAGCGCATGCGCCAGATCATCAAAGAAGGCCAGCTGTTCTCGCGGCGCGTCTACGAGTCCAAAGAGCAAGCGCGCGAAGAACTTGCCAACGAGCCCTACAAGCTGGAGCTCATCGACGACAAGTCCGGTGACCCGGACGTGATGGAGGTCGGCGGCGACGAGCTGACGGCCTACGACAACCTCAATCCCCGTACCCGCGAACGGGAATGGGGCGACCTGTGCCGCGGCCCACACATCCCGACGACGAAGTACATCCCGGCGTTCAAGCTGACGCGCAGTTCGGCGGCCTACTGGCGCGGCGATCAGAACAACGCGAGCCTGCAGCGCATCTACGGCACCGCGTGGGAGTCACAGGAAGCGCTCGACAAGCATCTGGAGTTCCTCGAAGAGGCGCAGAAGCGCGACCATCGCAGGCTTGGCGCTGAACTCGACCTGTTCAGCTTCCCCGACGAAATCGGTTCCGGGCTGGCGGTTTTCCACCCCAAGGGTGGCATCATCCGGCGCGAACTCGAGGAATACTCGCGTCGCAAGCACATCGAGGCCGGCTACGAGTTCGTCAACACCCCGCACATCACCAAGGAACAGCTCTACATCACCTCCGGACACCTCGAGTGGTACGCCGACGGCATGTACCCCCCGATGCACATGGACGCCGAGTTCAACGAGGACGGCACGCTGCGTAAGCCGGGGCAGGACTACTACCTCAAGCCGATGAACTGCCCGATGCACCACCTGATCTTCCGGTCGCGCGGGCGGTCCTATCGGGAACTTCCGTTGCGGCTCTTCGAATTCGGCTCGGTGTACCGCTACGAGAAGTCCGGTGTGGTGCACGGCCTTACCCGGGTGCGCGGCATGACCCAGGACGACGCGCACATCTACACCACCCGCGAGCAGATGCGCGACGAGTTGGCGTCGCTGCTGCGGTTCGTGCTCGACCTGCTCGCCGACTACGGACTGAACGACTTCTACCTGGAGCTCTCGACGAAGGACCCCGAGAAGTACGTGGGCTCCGATGAGGACTGGGACGAGGCCACCGAGACGCTGCGTGAGGTCGCCGAGGCCTCCGGTCTGCACCTGGTGCCCGATCCCGGTGGAGCGGCGTTCTACGGACCCAAGATCTCCGTCCAGGTCAAGGACGCGCTGGGCCGCAGCTGGCAGATGTCGACCATCCAGCTCGACTTCAACATGCCCGACCGTTTCGAGTTGGAGTACACCGCCGCCGATGGCACCCGCCAGCGTCCGGTGCTGATCCACCGCGCGCTGTTCGGTTCGATCGAGCGGTTCTTCGGTGTGCTCACCGAGCACTACGCCGGCGCGTTCCCAGCATGGCTGGCACCGGTGCAGGTGGTCGGAATCCCCGTCGCCGACGACCACATCCCGTATCTCAACGGCCTTGCGACGCAACTGAAGATGGCGGGGATTCGGGCCGAGGTCGACACCAGCGACGACCGGATGGCGAAGAAGATCGTGAACCACACCAACCAGAAGGTGCCGTTCATGCTCGTCGCAGGTGACCGGGACATCGAGGCCGGCGCCGTCAGCTTCCGCTTCGGCGACCGCACCCAGATCAACGGCGTACCGCGCGACGCCGCGGTGGCAGCCATCGCCGACTGGATCGCGCGGCGCGAAAACGCCACTCCGACAGCCGAACTGGTCAAGGTGGGCATTGCGCAGTGACCCACGACGAGCACCTTCGCGACGAGCTGACCCGACAGCAGGACGACCAGACGATCATCGACCACGGCGCGGGCGAGCCCGACCACCTGCAGCGGCTGTGGACACCGCATCGGATGACCTACATCGCCGAAGCCCCGATGCGGCGCGACAGCTCGGAGCCGTCGCGGCCATTCACCGACATCCCCAAGCTGTCCGACGAGGACGGCCTGGTGGTGGCTCGCGGCGAGCTCGTCTACGTCGTGCTGAACCTGTACCCCTACAACCCCGGACATCTCATGGTGGTGCCGTACCGCATGGTGTCCGAACTCGAAGACCTCACCGAGGCGGAGAGCGCCGAGCTGATGGCCTTCACCCAGAAGGCGATTCGCGTCATCAAGAGCGTGTCCAACCCGATGGGGTTCAATGTCGGGCTGAACCTGGGCAGGGTGTCCGGTGGGTCACTGGCCGAGCATCTGCACATGCACGTGGTGCCGCGCTGGATCGGTGACGCGAACTTCATCACGATCATCGGCGGCGCAAAGGTGGTCCCGCAGCTGCTGAGCGAGACGCGCGAGCTGCTGGCGACGGAGTGGGCGAAGCAGTCCGACGGGCGCAGCGACGGAGGGTGAACCACTGAGCAACCTCTACCTGATGACGCGTGCGGCCTACGAGAAGTTGTCCCGGCCGCTGGCGAAGGCTGCGCTGCGCGCGGGCCTGACACCCGACAGCATCACGATTCTGGGCACCGCGGGCACCGTGCTGGGTGCACTGACCCTGTTTCCGATCGGCAAGTTGTGGTGGGGCGCGGTCGTCGTCTGGTTCTTCGTACTGGCCGACATGCTCGACGGCGCGATGGCCCGTCAGCGCGGTGGCGGTACGCGATTTGGCGCGGTCCTCGACGCCACCTGCGACCGGATCGGCGACGGCGCGATCTTCTGCGGCCTGTTGTGGTGGGCGGCCTTCGGCCTGCGCAGCACATCGCTGGTCGTCGCCACGTTGATCTGCCTGGTCAGCTCGCAGGTCATCTCGTACATCAAGGCGCGTGCCGAGGCCAGCGGCCTGGCCGCCGAAGGCGGCATGATCGAGCGGCCCGAACGGTTGATCATCGTGCTCGTCGGCGCGGGGTTGTCGGGTCTGTTCGGCGTCACTTGGCTGCTGGAGGTGGCGATGTGGCTGCTGGCGTTGACCAGCCTCATCACCCTGGGCCAGCGCGTGCACAGCGTGCGCACCTCACCCGGCGCGATGGATCTGCTGATCAAGCCGGACAGCACCGCCGCCGGTGAGGCACCCTCGGAGCACGGCCCGCCCGCACCGCAGTCGGACGAGTCATGAGCACGCCTATTCCCGATCCGGGCTTCTCGTTGAGCGGCAGGTTCGCCGACTGGGGGTACGCCGCAGGCTGGCGGCTTGTGCGCGCGATGCCGGAAGTGGTCGCGCGCAACGCGTTCGGCGCTGGGGCGCACTATGCGGCGCGGGGCGGGGGACCCGAACAGCTACGCAAGAACCTCGCCCGTGTCATCGGTGTCGAGCCCGCCCGCGTGCCGGACGGGCTCATTCGTGCTTCGCTTGCCTCCTACGCCCGATACTGGCGGGAGGCGTTTCGGTTGCCCACGATGGACCTGGCCGCGGTCGCACAACGACTCGACGAAGTCTGCATCGGCGCGCACCGGCCTCAGGAGGCGCTCGACGCGGGACGGGGCGCGGTCATGGCGCTGCCGCACAGCGGCAACTGGGATATGGCAGGCGTGTGGCTCGTCCACAGGCACGGCACCTTCTCCACGGTGGCCGAGCGGCTCAAACCCGAATCGCTGTACCGGCGCTTCATCGAATACCGGGAAAGCCTGGGGTTCGAGGTGTTTCCGGCCTCGGGCGGCGAGCGGCCCCCGTTCGAGTTGCTCTCGGAACGGTTGCGGGAGAACAAGTTCGTATGCCTGATGGCCGACCGTGACCTCACCCGGTCCGGGGTCGAGGTCGACTTCTTCGGCGAGCGCACCCGGCTGCCCGCGGGCCCGGCGAAGTTGGCGATCACCACGGGCGCCGCGCTGATTCCCGCGCATGTGTTTTACGACGGCGACGACTGCGTCATCGACCTGCAGGAGCCGCTCGACACCAGCTCAAAGGACGTCACCGCCGTCACCCAGGCGTTGGCGGATCGCTTCGCGCGCAACATCGCCGCGCACCCCGCCGATTGGCACATGATGCAGCCGCAGTGGCTGGCTGACCTCTCCGACGAACGGCGAGCCAAACTCGGGGTGACCTGATGCGCATCGGCATGGTCTGCCCCTACTCGTTCGACGTGCCGGGCGGGGTGCAGTCCCATGTGTTGCAGCTGGCCGAGGTGATGCACGACCGCGGCCACGTCGTCAGCGTGCTGGCACCGACGTCGTCGGAAGCGCAGGCGTTGTTGCCCGATTACGTGGTGTCCGGCGGTAAGGCCGTGCCGATTCCGTACAACGGGTCGGTGGCGCGGCTGCGGTTCGGGCCCGCCACGCACCGCATGGTGAAGAAGTGGTTGATGCAGGGCCAGTTCGACGTGTTGCATCTGCACGAGCCGAATGCCCCGAGCCTGTCGATGCTGGCGTTGAACATCGCCGAGGGTCCGATTGTGGCGACGTTTCACACGTCGACCACGAAGTCGTTGACGCTCAGCGTGTTCGAACCGATCCTGCGACCGATGCACGAGAAGATCGTGGGCCGCATCGCGGTGTCGGATCTGGCACGGCGGTGGCAGATGGAGGCGCTCGGCAGCGACGCGGTCGAGATACCGAACGGCGTGGACGTCGCGGCGTTCGCGTCGGCGCCGCTGATGGACGGCTACCCCCGCCCGGGCAAGTCGGTGTTGTTCCTGGGCCGGTACGACGAACCCCGCAAGGGGATGGAGATCCTGCTGCGCGCATTGCCTCGACTGGTCGAGCGGTTCGACGACATCGAGGTGTTGATCGTCGGCCGCGGCGACGAGGACGAACTGCGCCGCTCCGCAGGCAAACTCGCGAAGCATCTGCGGTTCCTCGGCCAGGTCGACGACGCCGCGAAAGCCTCCGCGATGCGCAGTGCGGACGTCTACTGCGCACCCCACACCGGCGGCGAGAGCTTCGGCATCGTTCTGGTCGAGGCGATGGCCGCGGGCACCGCTGTGGTCGCCAGCGATCTGGACGCGTTCCGGCGGGTGTTGGTGAACGGGAAAGCGGGCAGGCTGGTGGCCATCGACGACGCCGAGGCTTTGGCGGACGGGCTGATCGAGGTGTTGGAGAACGACACCGTCCGGAACCGCTACGTCAAAGCCGCCTCGGAGGCGGTGCGCCGCTACGACTGGTCGGTGGTCGCCGGCCAGATCATGCGCGTGTACGAGACGGTCGCCAGCTCCGGAACCAAGGTGCAGGTCGCGGGCGCGTCGGGTAACGCCGTCGGTGCACTGCGCGCGAAGGCCAGGGGATCGAATTGACCACCTGGGTCGTCGTCACCGCGCTGGTGGTGCTGCTGGTGGTGCTCCTGCTGGTCGGATTGTGGGCGTTTCAGACCGCCAACCGGCTCGACCGGCTGCACGTGCGATACGACCTGTCCTGGCAGGCCCTCGACAGCGTCCTGGCGCGACGGGCCGTCGTCGCCCGCGCGGTGGCCGTCGACGCCTATGGGAACGGGCCGGCCGGTAAGCGGCTGGCGGCACTGGCCGACGCCGCCGAACGCGCGCCGCGGGAGCGGCGTGAGGCCGCCGAGAACGAGCTGTCCGCGGCGCTGGCGCTGGTCGATCCGGCGTCGTTGCCGCTGGCGTTGGTCGCTGAGTTGGCCGACGCCGAGGCGAGGGTGCTGCTGGCCCGCCGGTTCCACAACGACGCGGTCCGGGACACCCTGGCCCTGCGTGAGCGCCCCGCCGTCAGGCTGCTGCGGCTCGGTGGAACCGCCGCGCTGCCAACCTATTTCGAGATCGCAGAGCGGGCGCTGGAGTCTCCAGCAGCATCCGGTGACACGGAGGCCACGGTGACCAGGCGGGTGTCGGCGCGCGTCGTGCTGCTGGACCGGTCGGGTGCGGTACTGCTGTTGTGCGGATCGGACCCCGCGATCGCCGACGACTCGGACCGCCCGGCGCCGCGCTGGTGGTTCACGGTCGGCGGCGCGACACAAGAGGGGGAGACGCTGGCGGAAACCGCCGCGCGCGAGCTGGAGGAGGAGACCGGGCTGCGCGTCTCCCCGGACGAGATGGTGGGGCCGGTGTGGCAGCGCGATGCGGTGATCGACTTCAACGGATCGGTCATCCACAGCGAGGAGATGTTCTTCATCCACCGCACCGACCGCTTCGAACCCTCGGCGGCCGGGCATACCGGCCTGGAGCGGGCCTACATTCACGGGCACCGCTGGTGCGATGCGACAATGATCGAAGAGCTGGTCGCCAAAGGTGAAAAGGTTTATCCGGTGCAGCTCGGCGAGCTACTGGACGAGGCGAACGCGCTTGCCGATGCCCGGGGCGGCGCACCTCGGCGGCAGTTGCAGTCCATCCGCTGAACTGCGGAATCAATGGATTTGCGACCGCCCTTAGACTGGATCAGTAGCGATTCGGAGGAGAGAGCAGTGGATACCGCACCTAACGGGGTCCCAGGGGGCAGGAGCGATGCGACTCGGGGGACGGCTGCGGTGACCCAGACCGGCACCGCGCGGGTCAAGCGCGGCATGGCAGAGATGCTCAAGGGCGGCGTGATCATGGACGTCGTCACGCCCGAGCAGGCCCGCATTGCCGAGGGCGCCGGCGCGGTCGCCGTCATGGCGCTGGAGCGGGTGCCTGCCGACATCCGCGCCCAGGGCGGCGTCGCGCGGATGAGCGACCCCGATCTGATCGAGGGCATCATCGACGCGGTGACCATCCCGGTGATGGCCAAGGTACGCATCGGGCATTTCGTCGAAGCGCAGATCCTGCAGAGCCTCGGCGTCGACTACATCGACGAATCCGAGGTGCTCACCCCGGCGGATTACACCCACCACGTCGACAAGTGGAAGTTCACGGTGCCTTTCGTGTGCGGTGCGACCAACCTCGGCGAGGCGCTGCGCCGGATCACCGAGGGTGCTGCGATGATCCGCTCCAAGGGTGAGGCGGGCACGGGCGACGTATCGAACGCGACCACCCACATGCGGGCGATCGGCGGCGAGATCCGACGGCTGTCTTCGATGTCTGAGGACGAGTTGTTCGTTGCCGCAAAGGAATTGCAGGCCCCGTATGACCTCGTCGTCGAGGTGGCTCGGGCAGGCAAGCTGCCGGTGACGTTGTTCACCGCCGGTGGCATCGCCACGCCGGCCGACGCGGCGATGATGATGCAGCTCGGTGCCGAGGGTGTGTTCGTGGGTTCGGGCATCTTCAAGTCCGGCGACCCGGCCAGCCGCGCCGCCGCGATCGTGAAGGCCACGACGTTCTACGACGACCCTGACGTGCTGGCGAAGGTGTCGCGCGGGTTGGGTGAGGCCATGGTCGGCATCAACGTCGAGGACGTGGCCGCCCCGCATCGGCTCGCCGAACGCGGCTGGTAGCCGCAGCAACCGGATGGCTATCGAAGAGATCCTTGATCTCGAGCAACTCGAGGTCAACATCTACCGCGGCAGCGTCTTCAGTCCCGAGTCGGGAAACTGGCAGCGCACCTTCGGCGGCCATGTGGCCGGGCAGGCGTTGGTATCGGCGGTGCGCACCGTCGAACCGCAGTATCAGGTGCACTCGCTGCACGGTTACTTTCTGCGCCCCGGTGACGCCAAAGCACCAACGGTGTTCATCGTCGAGCGTCTGCGCGACGGCGGCTCTTTCGTCACGCGTCGGGTCAACGGGATCCAGCACGGCGAGACCATCTTCTCGATGTCGGCGTCGTTCCAGACCGACCAGACCGGCATCCACCACCAGGACCTCATGCCGTCGGCGCCGCCGCCCGACGACCTGCCGGGTCTGACGGAGGTCAAGGCGTTCGACGACGCGGGCTTCAAGCAGTTCGCGGAGTGGGATGTGCGCGTCGTGCCGCAGGAGAAGTTGGAACGCTTGCCGGGCAAGGCTTCTCAACAACAGGTGTGGTTCCGTCACCGGGATCCGCTGCCCGACGATTTCGTGCTGCACATCTGCGCGCTGGCCTACCTGAGCGACCTCACGCTGCTCGGCTCGGCGCAGGTGCACCACGCCGCCGAGCGTGACCATCTGCAGGTCGCGTCGCTCGATCACGCGATGTGGTTCATGCGTCCGTTCCGCGCCGACGAATGGCTGCTCTACGACCAGACGTCGCCGTCGGCATCGGGTGGGCGGGCCCTGACCCAGGGCACGATCTACACCCAGACCGGCGAAATGGTGGCGGCGGTGACGCAGGAAGGCCTCACCCGCTACAAGCGCGACTACAAGCCGTGAGCCCGCACGTCGGGGTGTTGGCGCTTCAGGGGGACACTCGCGAACATCTCGCGGCGTTGCGAGAGGCAGGCGCGCAGGCGTCCACCGTGCGGCGGCTACGCGAACTCGAGGCCGTCGACGCGCTGGTAATCCCCGGTGGGGAGTCGACGACGATGAGCCATCTGCTGCGAGATTTCGAGTTGCTCGACCCGCTGCGGGCTCGGCTGGCCGACGGCATGCCGGCCTACGGGTCGTGTGCGGGCATGATTCTGCTGGCCACCGAGATCCTGGACGCCGGCGCCGCTGGGCGTGAGGCCACGCCGTTGAAGGCGATCGATATGACGGTCCGGCGCAATGCCTTTGGCCGCCAAGTGGATTCGTTCGAGGCCGACATCGACTTCACGGGTCTCGACACGCCCGTCCATGCGGTGTTCATCCGGGCGCCGTGGGTCGAGCGTGTCGGCCCCGACGTCGAGGTGCTGGGGTCGGCAGGCGGGCACATCGTCGCGGTGCGGCAGGGGAAGGTGCTCGCGACGTCGTTTCATCCGGAGGTGACGGGCGACCGTCGCATCCACAAACTCTTCGTCGACCAGCTATAGAAATTTGCGATTTCGGCGTGCTGGGTCACGCTCAGCGCGACCAGCCACGCCGAAATCGCCGAAAAACCTAGCGGATTGGCAGACCCGTCACCGCCCGACCGATGACCAGACGCTGAATCTCGCTGGTGCCCTCGAAGATGGTGAAGATCTTCGCGTCGCGGTGCATACGCTCGACGGGGTAGTCGCGCGTATAGCCATTGCCGCCGAGGATCTGGATCGCTTCGTCGGTGACGTAGACGGCGGTCTCGCTGGCGACGAGCTTGGCCATCGACCCCTCGGCGTTGTCGAACGACTTGCCGTTGCGCGCCATCCAGCCCGCCCGCCAGACGAGCAGCCGCGCGGCGTCGATCCGGGCCTTCATATCCGCCAATTTGAAGGCGATCGCCTGGAATTCGCCGATCTTGCGGCCGAACTGCTCACGCTGCAGCGCGTAGTCGAGCGCATACTCGTAGGCCGCCTGCGCCACGCCGACGGCCATCGCGCCGACGGTGGGCCGGGTCCGCTCGAACGTGGCCATCGCGGCCTGACCCTTCGAGCTCTTGCCCTCGCGGACCCGGGCGATCCGTTCCTCGAACTTGTCTCGGCCACCGATGATCAGACGTCCGGGGATGCGGACGTCCTCCAACACCACCTCGGCAGTGTGCGACGCCCTGATCCCGTGCTTGAGGAACTTCTGGCCCTGCCGGAAGCCCGGTGTGTTCGGCGGGATGATGAACGTCGCCTGGCCGCGCGCGCCGAGCTCGGGGTACACGGATGCGACGACGATGTGCACCTCGGCGATACCGCCGTTGGTCGCCCACGTCTTCGTACCGTTGAGCACCCATTCGTCTTTCGCCTCGTCGTAGCGCGCGCGGGTGAGGATAGCGCCGACGTCTGAGCCGGCACCCGGCTCCGACGAACAGAACGACCCCACCTTCGGGTCGTCGACGGTGCCGAACATCTGCGGCAGCCATTCGCCCATCTGCTCGGGTGTGCCGTTACCGGCCAGCGACGCGGCGGCGAGCCCGGTGCCGAGGATCGACAGCGCGATTCCGGCGTCGCCCCAGAACATCTCCTCGAACGCGACGAGCATGCCCAGTCCGGACGGCTCGGCCGCCTGCTCGGCGAAGAACTCCATCGAGTAGACGCCGACCTTGGCCGCCTCCTGGATGATCGGCCACGGCGTCTCTTCGCGTTCGTCCCACTCCGCGGCGGCGGGGCGAATCACGTCGGCGGCGAACTCGTGCACCCAGTCACGGATGTGCACCAGATCGGGGGACAGCTCCAGTGAGAAGGACATGGAGCGATCTTACTTCTGAGTAAGTTACTCGGGAAAGACTGTGGCGGAGGTAACAAACCTAGGTCTGCACCGGCAGGACCAGCCGAGATGACGACCGGACGGTGTTGAGACTGCTGGTGCCGACGCTCGCGTGCCGGAAGTTCATGATCGCCGGTGTCTGCGGGTCCTGATCGTCGCTCGTCAGGGTGAGCCGGATGCGGTCGCCTGCGGCGAAGCGCCGGGCATTGGGCACCAACGGAATCCGGTACTCGACGTCCTCGCCGATCGGCACGGGCGCGAACGTGCGGCACGGCAGGACGGGCGCGCCGGGCCGGCTTTTCGCCTCGTCGGCCTCGCGCAGGCTGGCCCTCAGCCAGCCGGCGGTCACCTCGCTGGTGGTGCCGTCGGCGGCGACGTGCTCGAGTGTCGCAATCCACGCCGTGTCGGGCGCGGTGGCCGATGCGACAAGTCGCAGTTCGATGTCGCCGACGACGTCGACGGTCTCGGTGAGTGGCGCGCTGGTCCACGACAGCGATGCGGGAGGGTCGGTCGGACTGGCCTTGGGACGGTTCAGCCCGGCGCCGAGAGTGAGGTACTCACGACTGCCGGGCGTACCCTCTGCGCGGTCGAGCCTGCCGTCGGCGCGCAGCGCGAACTCTGTGAGAGTCGTTGCGGCGGGCGGCCATTGGCCGGCGGTGTGCCAGCCGTCGGCGCCGGGCAGTACGTAACGGATCGGCGGTCCCTCTAAGATGCCGGTGTCGTAGCCCTTGAGCCAGTGGTCATACCACGCCAGCGCCTCATGGTGAAGGCTTTCCCATGGCCAGGTGAGGCCGAACTGGCCGAGTAGCGCCATCCGGATATTGGCCTTGTCCGCCAGGGCTTTCCACGCGGTGAAGGTCGACGGCAGATGCAACGGTACGTTCTCCCAGTCGCATCCCAGGTAGACGGGTATGTCGATGTTCTCAAGGAGTGGCAACAGGTTTCGCGCCTCCCACCAGTTGTCACGCAAGGGATGTTTGACGACGGCGTCGAGCCACAGGTCGTCCCACGGATGCGGGCTGTGCGGCAGTTTGAGCAGCGCTCGCATCATCGTGACTGCGGCCTCGCCGTTCATGGTCGCGAACTTGCGATGCACGGGCGGCAGATGAAGGACCTTTCGGGCCGCGGCGATCACCGGATTGCGACGCCAGAACCCGTCGCTGCGATCCGTCATCAGGCCCATCATCGACAGGAACGGCGTGATGAACGACGTGCTGGCCAGTCCGTGATGGCTTGCCCCTTCGTAGAGGTCGGCGGTCACCGCGACGGGGAAGATCGCCTTCAGGTGGGGCGGCCGTTCGACGGCCGCTTCCAGCTGGGTCATGGCGAAGTAGCTGATGCCGATCATGCCGACGTTGCCGTCGCACCACGGCTGGGCGGCCGCCCACTCGACGAGGTCGTACATGTCCCGGCGTTCCTGCGGGTCGAAGAACCCGAACGTGCCACCCGATCCGCCGGTCCCGCGCACGTTCGCGATCACGTGCACATACCCGCGCGACACCCAGAAGTCGGTGGCGCCCGCCTCGATGAAGCCGGCCGGAGCGCCGAAGTCCTGCATCTGCCGGGGGTAGGGCGACGCGGCGATCAACGCCGGGTACCTGCCGTGCGTCTCGGGTCGGTGGACGTCGGCCAGCAGGT
Source organism: Mycolicibacterium moriokaense (assembly GCF_010726085.1). Classification (NCBI taxonomy): domain Bacteria; kingdom Bacillati; phylum Actinomycetota; class Actinomycetes; order Mycobacteriales; family Mycobacteriaceae; genus Mycobacterium; species Mycolicibacterium moriokaense. The sequence continues at coordinate 3,976,776 of NZ_AP022560.1, read as the reverse complement.
CGACACCGTCACGCATCGGCACCCGGACGTTGTTGTCGTGCCGGTTCGTGAACTGCGGCTGGCTGAGGTTCCGATAGTCGCGCCCGGTGGTCTGCGGGCCGTTCAACGGGCGGTCGGTCGTCATGAGTGTCACTATGAGCGACTTCGGCGTGCGCAGTCACGCTCAGCGTGACTATCCACGCCGAAATCGCAAAATCACGCACAATCCAAAGATGACGACGGTCGAGGTCGAGCCCCAGCCGCGCATCGACACGATCGTGCGGCTGCCCGACGGCTCCGAGGCGCGGCGCACCGAGTACGTCGGCACCGTGTGGTTCGACGGGAAACCGCAGGTCGCCGGACTGATGCTGCGTCGAGCCCCGAATGCGCCGCGCGGAATCCGCACGCCGAACTTCACAACGTCGTTCTTCATCCCCGACAGCCTGGCCTACGACCGGGCCCAGCTCGGCGACCCGACGCTGTCGATCTCGGTGGTGCTGCGGGCCGCAGGCGACACCAGCGCCATCGTCGACGCCGCCGCCACGTTCACCGACGATCCGTCGGGTGCGCCGACCTGGATTCAGGTGCATCTTCAGGGCCACCTCGGCTGGCCTGCGGGCGTCGGCTACCGCATCGTGGCGGTCACGCCGCCCGGCGCGGTTCGGTGAGGCCCAAATGTCCACGTAGACTCGTCGGTCGGACGTTGAGCACGACTTCTAGGAAGCGAGTAGTACACCCATGAGCGGCCATTCCAAGTGGGCCACCACAAAGCACAAGAAGGCCGTCATCGACGCACGCCGCGGCAAGAACTTCGCAAAGCTGATCAAGAACATCGAAGTGGCCGCGCGAGTCGGCGGCGGCGACCCGGCCGGTAACCCGACGCTCTACGACGCGATCCAGAAGGCCAAGAAGTCGTCGGTGCCCAACGACAACATCGAGCGGGCCCGTAAGCGTGGCGCCGGCGAGGAAGCCGGTGGCGCCGACTACCAGAACATCACCTACGAGGGCTACGGCCCCAACGGCGTCGCGGTGCTCGTCGAGTGCCTGACCGACAACCGCAACCGCGCCGCGGGCGAGGTGCGCGTCGCGATGACCCGCAACGGCGGCAACATGGCCGACCCCGGCTCGGTGTCCTATCTGTTCTCCCGCAAGGGACTGGTCACCCTGGAGAAGAACGGGCTGACCGAGGACGACGTGCTGACCGCCGTCCTCGAGGCCGGCGCCGAGGAGATCAACGACCTCGAGGACAGCTTCGAGATCGTCTGCGAGCCCAGCGATCTCGTCGCAGTCCGGACCGCGCTGCAGGATGCGGGCATCGACTACGAGTCCGCCGAGGCCAGCTTCCAGCCGTCGGTGACGGTGCCGGTCGATCTCGAAGGGGCCCGCAAGGTGCTCAAGTTGGTCGATGCGCTCGAGGACAGCGACGACGTGCAGGACGTCTACACCAACATGGACATCCCGGACGACGTGGCTGCTCAACTCGACGAGGGCTAGCGCTGCCCAGCGCCGAGGAGGCACGAAACATCGCGGCGTTCAAGCGTTTCCACGACGCGCTGAACGCCCACGATGTTGATGCCCTCGCGCAAACAATCGACGAGTTCGTCCTGCCGGATGCGCAGATCCGCACGCCGTTGCCCATCGACGCGACGGGGCCGGACAAGCTCAAGCAAGTGTGGTCGATGCTCTACGCGGTCTATCCCGACCTGCACCTCGTCGTCGACGATCTGATCGCGGCGGGTGACAAGATCGTCGTCAGGAACACCGTCACCGGTACGCAACTGGGGGAGTTCATGGGTGCTGCGCCCACCGGCCGAACGGTGACCTACAACGAGATCTTCATCTTCCGCTTCATCGACGGTCGCGTTGCCGAGACGTGGGGTGTGGTCGACGTTCTGGCGCAGATGCGACAGATCGGCCTGCTGGAGCGCTGAGGAACTCGCCGATCGCCCGCGCGGTCGCTTCGGGCTGGTCGAGCATGATCAGCACCTTCGCGTCGTCGACGTAACGTAGTGTGCCGCCAGTCAATTCGGCCAACGCCTCAGCATGAGCCGCCGGCATCACGCGGTTGCGGCTCCACAGCACCAGCACGTCTCCGCGAAAGTCGGCCAGCCGGTTGGTGGCCCGCGCCAGGTCGGTCTTGTCGAACTTGGTGCGCGCGTATTTCAGCAGGTCGCGACGGATCCGGATATCGGTGAGGCCGGGATCCGTCCACGCCTCGACGATGTCCTGGGGGATCGGTTTGGCGGCCATCATGCCGAACATGAAGAACCGGTTGCGCAACCGAGCGATACGCAGCTGCTGCATCGCCAGTTTGACGGTGGCGGTGCTGCGGGTGGCCGCCCACGTGACCTTGCCGGGGAACCCGGGCGGAAAGTTCGTAAAGGCTTCCGACGGGCAGATCACGAGGCGCGCCACGCGGCCGTCGCGGCCCCGGTCGGTGAGGAACAGCGGCCCGCCCCAGTCGGTGACCACCAGCGTCACGTTGCTGAGATCCAGGGCGTCGAGAAAGTCCGCCACGACGTCGACCATGCCGGGCATCGTGAGGCCGGCGTCGTCGCGCATCGGGATGCGGTGCCCGCCGAGCGGAAGGACAGGCAGCAGATAGCGGAATCCCGTCGGCAGGTGGGGCAGCGCGAGGTTCCACTGCGTGTCGTTCATCAAAAGGCCATGCAGCAGCACCACCGGTGCGCCGGTCGGATCGCCTTCCTCGCGGTACTCGATGGTCCCTGCGGTGACGTCGACGGTTTTCATGGCGACCTCTCGTTAGAACTTTGATTCTAGAACGTATGCTCTAGTCTGTCCTCGGGAGGTGCGAATGGCAAGGTCCACCAGGGAGGCGATCCTGACCGCAGCGGCCGAGTTGATGCGGCACCGCGGCTACGGCGCGGTCGGCATGAAGGACATCGCCGCGGCCTCCGGCGCCCCCATCGGCTCGCTGTATCACCACTTCCGCGGCGGCAAGGTGCAGATCGCCCGCGAGGCGCTGATCAACGCTGGTGCGGCGTACGGCCTGCTCATCCCGTCGATCGTCGACGCCCACACAGACGTGGGAGAGGCCATCGACGCGCTGTTCACCCAGGCCGCCGACGACATGGCTCAGACCGGCTTCGCCAACATGTGCCCCGTCGCGAGCGTCGCCGCCGAGGTCGCCGACATCGTCGAGGAACTCCGCGACACCACCGCGACCGTGTTCAACGGCTGGATCGAAGGCGGTGCCGCGTACTTCAGCGCCCGCGGCCTGGACTCGGCCAGGGCCCGCGACGTGACGCTGGCGATCGTCAGCGCGCTGGAGGGTGCCTTCATCCTGGCGCGCACGCTGCGCAGCACCGAGCCGCTACTGGCCGCCGGCCGCGCGCTCGCGCCGCAGTACCGCGGCGTGACCCTGACGCAGCCTGTCAGCCGCGATGTTGGCATCGTCACATCGACCTGATGCGCGGCCGTCAATCGCGCGGAATGCCCACTCCTGCAGGCAAAATGGCCGCCGTGGCAACTCTCACCGATCAAAACGGGACCGTCTGGACGATCAAACGGCGGTGGTGGCCGTTCCCCAACGGCCTGCTCGATCTGACCTTCGGCTGGGTAGAGAACCTCATCGCGCTGATCTTCACACTGCTGTGGCCGTTCTGGCTGCTGGCCAAGTTCTGCGGTGTGCGGTGGGTGATCACCGTCGAACGCGACGGTGAGCGGGTGCGCAAAGAGCTGGTGCGCGGGTGGAAGAAGTCCAAGGTCCGCATCGACGAGATCGCAGGTGAACTCGATGCCGACAACCGTCCCGGGTACTTCCTCGTGTAGCCGCGTGTCCTCCCGGGCGCGGTCGGTACCCCGGGCTAGTCTCTCGAACAGATGTTCACAGGAGGCGCTGGCGTGCGGGTTATGGGTGTCGACCCCGGGTTGACGCGCTGCGGGTTGTCCGTCATCGAGGGCGGCAAGGGCCGGCAGGTCGTCGCTCTGGACGTCGACGTCGTGCGCACACCGTCCGATGACCCGCTGCAGCACCGGCTGCTCACCATCAGCGACACCGTCGAGCACTGGATGGACACCCACGTGCCCGACGTGATCGCCATCGAGCGGGTGTTCGCCAACCAGAACGCGAACACGGCCATGGGCACCGCACAAGCGGGTGGGGTCATCGCGCTGGCAGCGGCCAGACGGGGCATCGACGTCCACTTCCACACGCCCAGCGAGGTCAAGGCCGCGGTCACCGGTAACGGCAACGCCGACAAGGCGCAGGTCACCGCGATGGTGACGAGAATCCTTGCGCTGCAGACCAAGCCGACACCCGCCGACGCCGCCGACGCGCTGGCGCTGGCGATCTGTCACTGCTGGCGTGCCCCGATGATCGCGCGGATGGCGGCGGCGGAGGCGCTGGCCGCGGAGCAACAACGCAAGTACAAGGCGACGATCAAGGCGAAAGCAAAGGCGGCACGATGATCGCATCCGTTCGCGGCGAGGTCCTCGACATCGCCCTCGACCACGTCGTCATCGAGGCTGCAGGCGTCGGCTACAAGGTCATGGCGACCCCGGCCACCCTGGCGACACTGCACCGCGGTGACGAGGCCCGGCTGATCACCGCGATGATCGTGCGCGAGGATTCGATGACGCTCTACGGCTTCGCCGACGCCGACGCGCGCAACCTCTTCCTGACACTGCTGGGGGTGTCGGGCATCGGGCCCAGCATCGCCCTCGGTGCGCTGGCCATGTACGACGGGCCCACGCTGCGGCGTGCGATCGGCGAGGGCGACATCGCCGCGCTGACGCGGATACCGAAGGTCGGCAAGAAGACCGCCGAACTGATGGCCCTGAGTCTGCGCGACAAGGTGGGTGCTGTGACGCCGTCGGGCGCCGCCGCGCTCAACGGCCATTCGGTGCGCGGCCCCGTCGTGGAAGCGCTTGTCGGGCTTGGGTTTGCGCTCAAACAGGCCGAAGAGGCCACCGACAAGGTGCTCGCCAACGAACCCGAGGCCACGCAGTCGACGGCGTTGCGCTCGGCCCTGTCGATGCTGGGTAGGAAATGAACAGATTCGACGACGACGCGCCCGAGGACCGCGAGGTCACCCCGGCGCTGACCGTCGGCGAGGGCGACATCGACGCCAGCCTGCGGCCACGGTCGCTTGCGGAGTTCATCGGCCAGCCCCGTGTGCGCGAACAGCTGCAACTGGTCCTCGAGGGCGCCAAGAACCGCGGCGGTACACCGGATCACATCCTGCTGTCCGGACCGCCGGGCCTGGGCAAGACCTCGCTGGCGATGATCATCGCGGCCGAGCTGGGCACCTCGCTGCGGGTCACCTCCGGGCCTGCGCTGGAACGTGCGGGCGATCTGGCGGCGATGCTGTCCAACCTCGTCGAGCACGACGTGCTGTTCATCGACGAGATCCACCGCATCGCCAGACCGGCTGAGGAGATGCTCTATCTCGCGATGGAGGACTTCCGGGTCGACGTCGTCGTTGGCAAGGGTCCGGGCGCGACGTCCATACCCCTCGAGGTCGCGCCGTTCACGCTCGTCGGCGCCACCACCCGCTCCGGTGCGCTCACCGGCCCGCTGCGCGACAGGTTCGGCTTCACCGCCCACATGGACTTCTACGAACCCGCCGAACTCGAGCGGGTGCTGACCCGCTCGGCCGGCATCCTCGGCATCGAGCTGCAGGCCGACGCCGGGGCCGAGGTCGCCCGACGCTCACGCGGCACGCCGCGCATCGCCAACCGGCTGCTGCGACGGGTCCGGGACTTCGCCGAGGTGCGCGCCGACGGCGTCATCACCCGCGACATCGCCAAGTCGGCGCTTGCGGTGTACGACGTGGACGAACTCGGGCTGGATCGGCTCGACCGGGCCGTCTTGTCCGCGCTCACAAAGAGTTTCGGCGGCGGTCCCGTCGGGGTGTCGACATTGGCGGTCGCGGTCGGGGAGGAAGCCACGACGGTCGAGGAGGTCTGCGAACCCTTCCTCGTGCGTGCCGGCATGATCGCCCGCACGCCCCGCGGGCGCGTCGCCACGGCCCAGGCCTGGACGCATCTCGGAATGAGGCCGCCTGCCGGAACCGCCGGTTTTGGGCAGCCCGGTCTGTTCGAATAGAGCGATGGCGATCGTCTACGCAGGGTTGGGCTTCGCGGGTCTCGCGGCGCTGCTGCACGTCTACATCTGGGTGATGGAATCGTTGACCTGGACCTCGGCCCGCACCAGGGCGACGTTCGGAACCACCGAGGAAGAAGCGCTGGCCACCAAGGAACTCGCCTTCAACCAGGGTTTCTACAACCTGTTTCTGGCGATCGTGACCTTCGTGGGCATCGTCCTCGGCGCAACCGGACACTGTGGCGTCGGGCTCGCCCTGGTTTTCGCCGGCACCGGCTCCATGCTCGCCGCGGCGCTGGTGCTACTGCTGTCGTCGCCCGACAAGGCACGAGCCGCGATCACCCAGGGCATTCTGCCCCTGATCGCGGTCGTGCTCTTGGGCGTCGGGCTGGCACTCTAGAGCAGGCCGAGCACCTGCAGGTCGGTGATGTACTTGACGATGATGTCGGCCGTGACATGTGGGATGTCTTTGTCCGGACCGATTTTCGCGTCCTGCACCGCGGCGCGGAACCGCTCGGTCGAGGCCAACGCACCGCGCATCGGCTTGGCGGGCTGCGCGTAGCTGTGCAGCAGCGGCAGTAGCGACGCCTGACGCTGACGGTCCGGCAGGGCCCGCATGCTCGTCTCGAAACGCTGCAGCCAATCTGCGTAGTCGGCCACTCGGTCGATCGCATAGCCGGCCTCGACCAGCCAGTCGACGTACTCGTCGAGCCCGATGCCGTCGTCATATGGGTTCATGACGTGGTAGGTCTCGAACCCGTGGACCTGGTGTGCGCCCAGGGTGGAGATCGCCTCGGCGATGAAATCGACTGGCAGACCGTCATAGTGGGACCGCTGCCGATGGCCCGCGGCATCCAGTTCGTAGAACGATCCGGGTGCGATTCCGGTGGCCACCAGGCTCAGCATCAGTCGGGTGAACATGTCGGGCACGTTGAGCTGGCCCGCGTAGCGGGGCTCGGCCAGGATCATGTCGCACCGGAACACCGCCACGGGCAGGCCACTGAGATCGTGGGCCTCGCGCAGCAGAACCTCACCGGCCCACTTGCTGTTGCCGTAGCCGTTGGCGTAGCCGTGGTTGACCGAACGCGTCGCGCTCATCTGCCGGACGTCGGCGTCCTCGACGAACTTCGACGGCTCGACCTGATCGCCGACGCCGATCGTCGACAGGTAGATGAACGGCTTCAACTTCGTGGTCAGCGCCAGCTTGATCAGTTCGGCTGTTCCGACGACGTTGGGTCCGAACAACTGGTCGTACGGCAGGACGTGGTTGACCAGTGCGGCCGGATCCACGATCAGGTCGACGGTGTCGGCCAGCCGCTGCCAGGTCTTCGCGTCGAGTCCGAGGTCGGGTTCGCCCTTGTCGCCGGCGAGCACCTCCAGATGCTCCGCGGCCAGTCGCCGGTAGTGGTCCAGCAATCTCGCGTCACCGCTGTCGAACGTGTCGTCGAGTCGCTGCCGCGCGCCGGCGTCGTCCTTGGCGCGAACGAGGCAGATCACCTTGCCGTCGACGAGGTGCATACGCTCCAGCCATTCCAGGGCCAGATAGCGGCCCAGGAACCCGGTCGCACCGGTCAGCAACACGGTGCGCACCTCCTGGCTCGGGTACGGCAGAGCCGGTGCGGACGCCAGCGTGCGGGCACCGAGGAACTTGTCCAGGGTCAGCTCCGCGGCGTGCACTGTGGTCGCACCGCGACCGTGCACCGACGCGAAGGTCGGGCGCGTCCTGCCGGAGCGTTCAACCTCGATGTAATCAGCAAGCGCGGCAAGGTCGTTCGCGGGGCTGACGATCACCCCGACGGGGACCTCGATGTCGAAGATGTCGTGCAGCAGATTGGCGAACGTCAACGCCGACAACGAGTCTCCGCCCAGATCGGTGAAGTGCGCGTCGGGCGCCAGATCGGCCGCAGCGGTACCCAGCAGTGCACCGGCCGCCCGGACGACGGCCTCGATGACGGGCCGCTCGGCTCCGTGCTGCCGCAACTCGCGCAACTCGGTCGCCTGACCCTCCGCGAGCTGCGAGTAAAGCTCCTCCAGTCGGGGACCGTAGATCTCCTTCAGCTTTGGCCGGGCCAGCTTGCGGATGCCGGTGAGCAAACCGTTCTCCAACGTGAATGCCGTTGTCTCCACGATGAAGTCACGTGGCACCTCGAAGGACTGCAGACCGGCTGACTTCGCGACGTCGGCCAGCGATTCGCTGATCGCGGTGCGCAGCTGCTGATCGCCGTAGCGAGCCAGCGCCTCGGGGGTCGGCACGATCACGGCCAGCAGATACGACCAGGCGCTGTTGCCGTAGATGTAGATCTGCCGCACCAGGGGACTGGTTTCGAACACCGCCTCTATCTTCGACGCGGTGACGAACTCACCCTGCGACAGCTTGAGGACGAAGTTGCGCCGGTCCACATACTGCAGCTGATCGGGACCGAGCTCGGCCATGACGTCGCCGGTCCGGTAGAAGCCGTCCTCGTCGAACACGTCGGCGGTCACTTCGGGACGCTTGTAGTAACCGGGGAACATGTTGGTGGTCTTCAGCAGCAATTCGCCTCGGGGATAAGGGCGGTCGGTGCTGAAGTAGCCCAGATCGGGCACGTCGACCAGCTTGTAGTCGACCACCGGTGGACGCTTCAGCTGTCCGTCGAGCAGAACCCCGCCCGCCTCGGTCGAGCCGTAGCCGTCGTGCAGGTCCAAGCCGAGGAACGACTCGACCCACCCTTTCAGCTCCGGCGAGGTCGGGGCAGAGCCGGTCATCGCAATCAGGTGGCGGTTGCCGATCAGACGATCCCGCACAGCGTTGGCGAATTCAGCGTCCGACAGGGTATCGGCGCCTTCGGCTGCGTGCCGATCGAGCTGGCTGTGCACTTCCGCGGAGAGCATGTCCCAGACACGCGGGACGAAGGACAGCTGCGTCGGCCGCACGAGCCCGAGGTCTTCGAGGAAGGTCGAAAGGTCGCTCTTGGCCGAGAAATACGCTGTGCCGCCGTGGGCCAGCGCGCCGTAGAGGCCGAAGCGTCCCATGACGTGGCTCATCGGCATGAAGCTCAGGACGATCGTCGGCTCGAGGCTTTCGGCCCAGCCCCAGTGGTGGGGCAGCCACAGCTTCGCGAACAAATTCCGGGTGTAGATCGCACCCTTGGGCGCTCCCGTGCTGCCCGAGGTGTAGATCAGCAGCGCCAGGTCGTCCGCCTCACGGTGAGCAACAGGCTTGGTGGGCAACGTCTTTCCGCGCTCGACCACGTCCTGCAGCGTTTCCACCACGACGGGGTGACCCGTCAGGCGAGCGCGCGCGGCCTCGTATGCTTCGCGGTGGTGGGTGATCTCAGGGTCGTAGTCGAACACGATCAGGGTGGCCGGTGTATGGCCGGTCGACACGAGTTCGATTGCGTCATCGACATAGTCGATGCTCGCGGCGATGACGGTCGGTTCGGCTTCGGTGACGATGGGCCGCAGCGAGGTGATCGCGGCGCTGGTCTGCAGCGGCACCGAGACGGCGCCGAGCGTGATGGTGGCGATGTCGATCACCGTGTAGTCGACGCTCGCGAAGCCGAGGATCGCGACGCGATCGCCGGGACGCACGTCGGCAAGCGCGGTGGTGACTGCGTTGACACGGCCCCACAGGTCGCGATAGGTGATGGTGTTGAAGCGGGGGAGAAGCTTTGCGGTGGTGCGCCCCTGCGCGTCGGTGACGTACTCAATCGCGCGTTCGCCGAGCGCGGGACGGTCGGGATAGCCCTCCATCACCATGCGCACCATCTCGTCCAGCGGCAACCCGGGCTGTTCGATGGCCTCGCTGATCGTCGCGTCGGGTTTGGCGGCGGCGAACTGTGGGTCGGTGGCGTACAGATCTGCGATGCGGCGCTCGAGGCGCTCTTGACGGGTATCAGTGGACATCGAGGAATCCTTCGATAACACAATTCATTTGGTCGGGCGCCTCGTTGAGCCCACTATTAAAAGGATCGTTAGCGAAACTAAAGCTATTCCGCCCGGTTGCTGTCAGTTGCCTGTCAACGGCACGGATGGGCAGGTGGGGCGCATGCGCGGTGGCGACTATCACAGGCGGGCGGTTTGCAACCGTCGGACACCGGTTACGTGATGCGTCGCGCGGGTACTCCGACCTGCATGACTGATACACGAGTTCGGACCCGTGGGGGCCGCCTTCAGATGCAGCGCAGCAGGGGCGCGATGAGCGGCTTTCTGCTCATACTGCTGGGCGCCTGGGGCGCCCTCATCCCGTTTGTCGGGCCGTTCTTCGACTTCGCCTTCAGCCCGGACCGGGCGTGGACGTGGACCGAGGCGCGCGGGTGGCTACAGGTGCTGCCCGGCGCGGTAGCGGTGGTCGGTGGACTACTGTTGCTGGTGTCCCGCAATCGGGCCACGGCGATGTTCGGCGCGTGGCTGGCCGTGCTCGCGGGGGCCTGGTTCATCATCGGTCGCGCGTGCGCGGGGCTCTTCGGCATCGGTGACGTTGGTGCACCCGTCGCGGCGACGGAGACCAAGGCCGTGGTGCTCGAGTTGTCGTACTTCTACGGCCTCGGCGCGCTGATCGTGTTCCTCGGTGCGGCGGCGGTGGGCCGCATTTCGGTGCGCAGCGTGCGTGACGTCGAGTACGTCGACCGCCCGGTCGTCGCCGAGCAGGCGCAGCCGGCGTTCTCGGACGCCGACGAGGTCACCGAGATCCAGCCGACGGCCGGTTCCACGGAACGCCATCGCTGGCGCGACACGTTCAGCCGGCGCCGGACGCCCGCGCACTGACGCGTCCTCCACTCCGCGAAATAGCATTCCGGGTTGTCGAGCGACGGCTTTGACGACCCGGAATGCTATTTCGGCGCAGACTTGGTGACGCCAGTCCCAATGCCCCGCAGCTGGGACGAGCTTCACAGTCGATCTGTGACCTGCGTGACTGACCGCACCGGCCCCAGAATATAGCCTGGCTATCTAACTCTGATCGAAATTACGCCGCCCGGCGGATGATCCGCGGCTCGGTGGAACCGATAGTCGACTTATCTACTCGTTCACCAGGAGGCCGAGATGACCTACAGGCCAGGTACCACGGATTCCAATGCGGCTCGCCAGCATTCGGTCGTCGCCATCTGTGAGGCACTCGGCGTTCCCGAGCGGGACTGGCGCCTGTTCACCCGGTGGGCCGAAACCCCGCTGTCGTCGAAGTCGCGCGACGCGCTGCACCAGTACGTCGACGTGATGATCGCCGACCGCTGCACGCACCCCACCGACGACCTGCTCTCGGAGCTGATCGATGTGGAGGTCGACGGACAGGCGATGACGACCGATGACATCCGCCGGTTCGTCACCGATTTGGTCGTTGGCACGGACTAGCTTCTGGCGAGCAGACGCGGAAACCCCCAGAATGCCGTCGAAATAGGGGCTTTCACGTCTGCTCGCGGAAAAGGTGGCCCCCCTTCCGCAAGAAGGTGGCCCTGCTCGCGCAAGAAAAATCAGCCGGTGAAGGCCATCACGTGCTTGATGCGCGTGTAGTCCTCGAAGCCGTACATCGACAGGTCCTTGCCGTGGCCCGACGATTTGAACCCGCCGTGCGGCATCTCGGCGACCAACGGGATGTGGGTGTTGATCCACACGCAACCGAAGTTCAGCGCCGCCGACACCCGTAGAGCCCGTGAGACATCCTTCGTCCACACCGACGACGCGAGTCCGTACTCGGTGCCGTTAGCCCATGCGATCGCCTCATCCTCATCCGAGAACGACTGCACCGTGATCACCGGACCGAAGATCTCCTGCTGCACCAGACGGTCGTCCTGGCGCAGCCCGCCGATGACCGTCGGTTCCACGTAGAAACCCTTGTCGCCCTGGCGTTTTCCGCCGACAGCCACGTTGGCGTGCGACGGCACATCCTCGAAGAACGAGAGCACCCGCTCCATTTGGTTGACGTTGTTGACCGGCGGCACCCAGGCGTCCTCGTCGTCGGCGGCCTTGCCGAACGTGGTCGTCGCACCCCGCGCCTGTTCCGCGAGCGCCTCGGTCAGTTCCGAGGCCACCTTCGCGGTCGCCAGCACGCGGGTGGCCGCGGTGCAGTCCTGGCCGGCGTTGAAGTAACCCGCCGTCGCGATTCCCTCGGCGGCGCTGGCGATGTCGCTGTCGTCGAACACGATCACCGGCGCCTTGCCGCCCAACTCCAGGTGCGTGCGCTTCAAATGTCCGCCCGCGCTGACGGCCACCGCGCGGCCCGCGGCCACCGAACCGGTGATCGACACCATCTCCGGCGTCGGATGCGCCACCACCGCTGCGCCCGTATTCCGGTCGCCGCACACGACATTCAGCACACCGGGCGGGAAGTGTTTGGCGGCGATCTCCGCAAGCATCACGGTGGTCACGGGAGTGGTGTCGCTGGGCTTGATCACCACGGTGTTGCCCGCGGCGATGGCCGGACAGAACTTCCAGATCGCCATCATCATCGGGTAATTCCAGGGGGCGACCTGGCCGATGACGCCGACGGGCTCGCGCCGGATCCACGACGTGTGGTTCTCCATGTACTCGCCGGCGGACTTACCCTCCAACAGTCGCGCCGCGCCTGCGAAGAACCGGATCTGGTCGACCATCGGCGGGATCTCCTCAGCCATGGTCACGTGGTTGGGCTTACCCGTGTTGCGGCCCTCGGCCTCCACGAGTGCCTGCGCGTTGCGCTCGACGTCGTCGGCGAAGTCGAGCAGCGCCTTCTGACGTTGGGACGGCGTCGTGCGCTTCCAGTCGGCGAACGCCTTCGAGGCGGCCGCGTACGCGTTGTCGATGTCGGCCTCGTTGGAGATCGGCGCCGTCGCGTACTCCTCGCCGGTGGTGGGATCCACCAGCGGCATGGTGGCCCCGCTGACGGAGTCGACGAGCTCGCCGCCGATGAAATTCTGAACCTTCGTCATGTGTGTGAACTCCTTCGGTTATTGGTCTTTGAGGACAAGGGCGAGGACATCGAGACCTTCGATCAGAAGGTCGTCGCTGATCGTCAGCGGTGGAAGGAATCGCAGCACATTTCCGAATGTGCCGCAGGACAACACGATCACGCCCGCGGCGTGGCAGCCCGCGCATAGCGCCTTCGTCAGATCGGCGTCGGGTTCGGCGGTGCCCGGCTTGACCAACTCCATCGCGATCATCGCGCCGCGGCCGCGGACGTCGCCGATGCGGTCGTCCTCGGCCTGCAACCGGCCCAGCCGGTCCTTCATCAGCGCCTCGATCTGACGTGCGCGCTCGACCAGGCCGTCGGCCTCGATGGTGGCGATCGTCGCCAGTGCCGCCGCACACGCCACCGGATTGCCGCCGTAGGTGCCGCCGAGTCCGCTGACGTGCGGTGCGTCCATGATCTCGGCGCGGCCGGTGACCCCGGACAACGGCATACCGTCGGCGATGCCCTTGGCGGTGACGATGAGGTCCGGCTCGATGCCCTCGTGTTCGCACGCGAACATCGCCCCGGTGCGCGCGAAACCGGTCTGCACCTCGTCGGCGATGAACACCACGTTGTTCTTTCGGCACCAGTCAAGCAGCGTGGGCAGGAAGCCGTCGGCAGGCACGATGAAGCCGCCCTCACCCTGGATGGGTTCGATGATCACCGCGGCCAGGTTGTCGGCGCCGACCTGTTTGTCGATGACGGTGATCGCCCGCTTGGCCGCGAGCTCACCGTCCGTCGCCAGTTCCTTGCCGAACTCCGCGTCGCGGAACGGGTACGACAGCGGTGCGCGGTAGACCTCGGGGGCGAACGGGCCGAAGCCATGCTTGTAGGGCATCGACTTCGCGGTCAACGCCATCGTCAGGTTGGTCCGGCCGTGATACGCGTGGTCGAACGACACCACCGCGGACTTGCGCGTATAGCTCCTGGCGATCTTGATCGCGTTCTCCACGGCTTCCGAACCCGAGTTGAACAGCGCCGACCGTTTCTCATAGCTGCCGGGCGTGAGGCGGTTGAGCTGTTCGGCGACCGCGACATACCCCTCGTACGGCGTGATCATGAAGCAGGTGTGGGTGAATCGGGCCGCCTGATCGCCGATGGCGGCGACGACCGCGGGCGAGGAGTTCCCGATGGTGGTCACCGCGATACCCGAACCGAGATCGATGAGCCGATTGCCGTCGACGTCCTCGACGATGCCGCCGAACGCCCGCGACGCGTACACCGGCATCGTGTTGCCGACCCCGCGAGACACCGCGGCGGTCTTCCTGTCGATCAGCGCCTGCGACAGCGGGCCGGGTATCGCGGTGGCGAGGTAGCGACTCTGCTCGAGGGTGCTCAATTCCGCCTCCTGACGAACTGGGATTCGACGCTCCAGGCGCCGCGGTACGAGCCTAGTCGGCGGCGCACCGATCCGATTGAAAACTCCCGCAGGTTGTGGCGGAATCAACCGCCGCCACGGGGCGAGGCAACGGATTTCGTCGCGCTTAACTCAATCTCGGTCGTAGTGGCATACGGCTCCCAGCATCACGCCCCACGGGTCGAGCCGGCACGTGGCGAAGAACGGCTGTGGATTCTGCTTACCGCCCTTCGGACGGTAGGCGAACTCAATGATCTGCGGCAGCAATGGCACACTGGTCCCTGACGAAGCGTCTGACCTGCCGGTCTTGCGCTGTGAACCGAGACCGATACGAAAGACAGCTGCTGACATGGATCTGGTCGTTTTCCTGCCGCTCATCCTCATCATGGGCCTCTTTATGTTCTTCGCGTCGCGCCGGCAGAAGAAGGCGATGCAGGCCACCATCGATCTGCACGAGTCGCTTCAGATCGGTGACCGCATCCACACCACGTCGGGCCTGGAAGGCACCATCACCGGCATCACCGACGATTCGGTGGACCTCGAGATCGCGCCCGGCGTGGTCACCACCTGGATGAAGCTGGCCGTGCGCGACAAGATCGAGCCGGAGACCGACGAGGACGAGGATTACGAGGATTTCGAGGACATCGACGACGAAGAATCGACTGCCACCGAAATCACCGAAAGCCCGAACAAGAAGGACTGAGGGCGGAGGACTCAGCCTCAGCACGTAACCTTTGCGGTGCTGACGAACTGATCTCGAGGAGACCCTAGAAACGTGGCATCGTCTTCGACGCCGGTGCACCCTGCCCGATACCTTGCGCTCTTTTTGGTATTGCTGGTCGGCGCATACCTGTTGGTGTTCCTCACCGGGGACAAGAAAGCCGAGCCGAAACTCGGCATCGACCTGCAGGGCGGCACTCGCGTAACGCTCACCGCTCGCACCCCGGACGGCTCGCGTCCCACCCGCGACGCCCTGCTCCAGGCGCAATCGATCATCAGCGACCGAGTCAACGGTCTGGGCGTTTCGGGATCCGAAGTCATCATCGACGGCGACAACCTCGTCATCACGGTGCCCGGTAGCGACAGCAGCGAGGCCCGCAACCTCGGTCAGACCGCACGGCTCTACATCCGTCCCGTGATCCACGTGATGCCTGCTGTGCAGCCCGGCCAGCAGCCGCCGGTCGAAGAGCCCGAGGGCGCACCGCCGCTCCCACCGGTGGAGCCCGGCGCGCCGGAAGGCGCAACGCCCCCGCCGGGAGGCGCGGACGTCCCGCCAGGAGGCGCCGAACAGCCGTCCGCACCGCCCGCGCAGCCTCCGGCGCCGCAGCCGCGTCCCTACCCGGAGCAGCCGCAGCCCTCACCGACGCCATCTCCGTCTCCGTCCCCATCGCCTCAGCCCGCGCCTCCGGGCCAGCAGACGCCGCCCCAGCCGGCACCCCCGGGCCAGGAGCCGACCCCGGCCCCGCCACCGGGAGAGCCCACGCTGCAGCAGCGCATCGCCGACGAGAAGGAACTGCGGCAGAGCACCGACCAGCAGATCCAGATCCTCGCGCTGCAGTTTCAGGCGACTCGTTGCGGCGAGGACGACGTGCTGGCCGGTAACGACGACCCGAATCTGCCGTTGATCACGTGCTCGCAGAACGGCAACGAGGTCTATCTCCTCGACAAGTCGATCATCAGTGGCGAACAGATCGAGAACGCGAGCTCGGGCCTGGACCAGCAGTCGGCGCAATACATCGTCGACCTCCAATTCAAGAGTGACGCGACGAAGATCTGGGCCGACTTCACCGCGGCGAACGTCGGCACCCAGACCGCGTTCGTGCTCGACTCGAAGGTGGTCAGCGCGCCCGAGATTCGCGAGCCCATTCCGGGTGGCCGCACTCAGATCAGCGGACAGTTCAACCAGTCGACGGCCCGCGAACTGGCCAACGTGTTGAAGTACGGCTCACTTCCGCTGTCCTTCGAGTCATCGGAAGCCGAAACCGTCTCGGCGACATTGGGTTTGACGTCGCTGCGGGCAGGCTTGATCGCGGGTGCGGTCGGGCTGGCGCTGGTGCTGCTCTATTCACTGCTCTATTACCGCGTCCTGGGGCTGCTGATCGCGGTGTCGCTGGTCGCTTCCGGCGCAATGGTTTACGCGATCCTGGTACTCCTCGGCAGATACATCAACTACACCCTCGACCTGGCCGGCATCGCGGGTCTGATCATCGGTATCGGTATGACGGCCGACTCGTTCGTGGTGTTCTTCGAACGCATCAAGGATGAGATACGTGACGGTCGCTCGTTCCGCTCGGCCGTGCCTCGAGGCTGGAGCAGGGCCCGCAAGACGATTCTGTCCGGCAACGCGGTCACGTTCCTGGCCGCGGCGGTCCTCTATGTCCTTGCTGTGGGCCAGGTGAAGGGTTTCGCGTTCACCTTGGGCCTGACAACAATCCTCGACGTGGTGGTGGTGGTCCTGGTGACCTGGCCGCTCGTGTACATCGCGTCGAAGTCGCCGACGCTGGCCAAGCCGAGGCTGAACGGTCTGGGCGCGGTGCAGCAGATCGCCCGCGAGCGACGAGCCGCCGCGCACCTGGCGGGAGGGGGGTAGCGAGATGGCCAAGAACAAAGATTCAGCGGACCTGACGACCGAAGCCGTCGAGGCACCCGACCTCGAAGCGGCAACCCCACGGCACGGCTTCTTCACCCGCCTCTACACCGGCACGGGCGCGTTCGAAGTCATCGGTAAGCGCAAGCTCTGGTACACGATCAGCGGCGTCATCGTCGCCGTCGCCATCGCGAGCATCCTGCTCCGCGGGTTCACCTTCGGAATCGATTTCGAGGGTGGCACCAAGGTGTCGATGCCTGCGCAGACCGCGACCGGCACCGTCACCACCCAGCAGGTCGAGGACGTGTTCAGCCAGACGCTCGGCAAGCAACCCGAGGCCGTCGTCCTCGTCGGCAGCGGCGAATCGGCCACGGTGCAGATCCGCTCGGAAACCCTGAACAACGAAGAGATCGAGAAGCTGCGCAGCGCGCTGTTCGAGGCGTTCCAGCCGCGGGGACCCGACGGCCAGCCCAGCAAGAACGCGATCAGCGATTCGGCGGTATCGGAGACCTGGGGCGGGCAGATCACCCAGAAGGCGCTCATCGCCCTGGTGGTGTTCCTCGCGCTGGCCGCCGTCTACATCACCGTGCGGTACGAGCGCTACATGGCCGTCGCGGCGTTGGCCACGCTGGTGTTCGACCTCGTCGTGACCGCCGGCATCTACTCCATCGTCGGCTTCGAGGTCACGCCCGCGACGGTGATCGGTCTGCTGACCATCCTCGGTTTCTCGCTCTACGACACCGTGATCGTGTTCGACAAGGTCGAGGAGAACACCCACGGTTTCGAGCACACGACCCGGCGGACGTTCGCCGAGCACGCCAACCTGGCCGTCAACCAGACGTTCATGAGATCGATCAACACCAGCCTCATCTCGGTGCTTCCGATCCTGGCCCTGATGGTGGTCGCGGTCTGGCTGCTGGGCGTCGGCACGTTGATGGACCTGGCGCTCGTGCAGCTGGTCGGTGTGATCGTGGGTACGTATTCGTCGATCTACTTCGCCACGCCGCTGCTGGTGTCGTTGCGCGAACGCACCGAGCAAGTGCGGTCGCACACCCGCCGGGTGCTCAACCGCCGCAAGGGAAGTGCCGCACGGACATCGGACACCGACGCGTCGGCGCCGAAAGAGGCGGGGGAACCCGCGAAGGCGGCGGTGGCGAGCACGGCGACGGCACCCGAGAAGCCCGTGCCCGGCGCGCGCCCGGCCCGTCCGACGAGCGGCAAGACCGGGCGACCGTCGGGTAAGCGCAACACTCGGCGGCGGTAGGTCCCCATGATCACGGCCTGGACTCGGCGTGCGGGTGCACTGGCCGCTGCCCTCGTGGTCGGCGCCGCGGGTCTGTCGGCGTGTTCACGCGGCCCGGCCGACAGCATCGACTTCGCCGTGGACGGCCTGCTGACGACCTACAACACCAACACCGTCGCCGGCGCCGCATCCGGTGGCCCGCAGGCATTCGCGCGGGTGCTGACCGGCTTCAACTACCACGGTCCCGATGGCCAGATCGTCGGCGACCACGACTTCGGCCAGATCTCCGTCGTGGGTCGGGCGCCGCTGATCCTCGACTACGAGATCAACGCCAACGCGGTGTACTCCGACGGCAAGCCCATCACGTGCGACGACATGGTGCTGGCCTGGGCCGCGCAGTCGGGCCGGTTCCCCGTCTTCGACGCTGCCAGCCGAGCCGGGTATGTCGACATCGCATCCGTCGACTGCACGCCGGGGCAGAAAAAGGCGCGGGTCTCGTTCGCACAGGACCGCGCGTTCGTCGACTACGGCCAGCTTTTCGATGCGACGTCGATGATGCCGTCGCACGTGATCGCCGACGCGCTCGGCCTCGGCGACGGCGGGGTCGCCACCGCGATCGCCAATAACGACGGTCCGACGGTCGAACGCATCGCGCAGCTGTGGAACACCACGTGGACCCTGAAGCCGGACCTCGACCTCAAGAAGTTCCCGTCGTCGGGCCCGTACAAGCTCGACTCCGTGACCCCCGACGGCGCCGTCGTGCTCGTCGCCAACGACAAATGGTGGGGCGCCCCGCCCGTCACCGCCAGGGTCACCGTGTGGCCGCGCGGCGCCGACATCCAGGACCGCATCAACCAGGGGGCCTACGACGTCGTCGACATCGCCGCCGGTTCGTCGGGCACGCTGAACCTGCCCGACAACTACGTCCGGACCGATTCGCCGTCCGCGGGCATCGAGCAGCTCATCTTCGCCTCGGCGGGCCCGATGTCCCAGACGCCGGAGCGCCGCGCCCTTGCGCAGTGCACACCGCGCGACGTGATCGCCCGCAACGCGTCGGTGCCGATCGCCAACTCGCGCCTCAACCCCGTCAGCGAGGACGCCTATAGTGCGGCCGAAAGTGCCGCCGAGGGCCGGCAGTTCAGCGTCGCCAACCCCGACGCCGCGCGCGCCGCGATCAACGGGCGGCCCCTGACCGTCCGGATCGGCTACCAGAGCCCCAACGCCAGGCTTGCGGCGACGGTCGGCGCGATCGCCAAGGCCTGTGCGCCCGCGGGTATCACGGTGCTCGACGTCTCGACCAACGACACCGGCCCATTGACGTTGCGCGACAACAAGATCGACGTGCTGCTCGCCAGCACGGGCGGCGCTGCCGGCAGCGGGTCGACCGGCTCCAACACGATGGACGCCTACACCCTGCATTCCGGCAACGGCAACAACCTGTCCCGCTACAACAACGAGCGTGTCGACGGCATCATCGCCACGCTGGCGGTCACGTCCGACCCCAAGGAATTGTCTCGGCTGCTCGGTGAGGGCGGATCGATCCTGTGGACTGACATGCCGACCCTTCCGCTTTATCGTCAGCAGCGGACCGTGGTGACGTCGAAGGACATGTACGCGGTGAGTAGCAATCCGACTCGATGGGGTGCGGGATGGAACATGGATCGCTGGGTGCTGGAGCGGTGAGCGACGGCGCGGCGACAGCCGGTAAGGACATCGCGACGCTCGTCGCCTCGTTGATGCGCGATGTGCCCGATTTCCCCGAACCCGGAATTCAGTTCAAGGATCTGACACCGCTGCTGGCCGACGCACACGGTCTGGCAAAAGTCACCGATGCGCTCGCCGAGACGGCACAGGACGCCGACCTGGTGGCGGGCATCGATGCGCGCGGCTTTCTGCTCGGCGCGGCGGTGGCGCTGCGGCTGGGCACCGGCGTGCTGGCGGTCCGCAAGGGCGGCAAGCTGCCGCCGCCGGTGCACAGCGAGACCTATCAGCTCGAGTATGGCTCGGCCACGTTGGAGCTACCGGCCGAAGGCATCGAGCTCGCCGGACGCCGGATCGTCATCATCGACGACGTGCTCGCGACCGGCGGGACCGTCGCCGCCACGGAGAAGCTGCTGCGGCACTGCGGAGCGAGGGTCGAGCACGCAGCGGTTGTGCTGGAGCTCACGGGACTCAAAGGTCGCGAGGTCCTCGAACCGCTACCGGTGACATCCCTGCTCACCATCTGAGCCGTATCCTCGAAGTCGCAGAGATTTATCGACGGCGGACGGGAGGTGACCATGGCTGAGGACCCCGGTACGGGACAGGCTGTGCAGTCGCCGCCCGACCCGAAGGCGTCGGAAACGCAGCCGCTGGAACTGCCCAAGTCCGATTCGAAGAGTGATTCCAAGACGGAGTCCGCGAAGACGGGGACCAGCGCATCCCGACGGGTGCGCGCCCGGCTCGCCCGCCGGATGACCTCACAGCGCAGCGCCATCAACCCGGTGCTGGAGCCGCTGGTCGCGGTCCACAAGCAGTTCTATCCCAAGGCCAACCTGGCGCTGCTGCAGCGAGCGTACGAGGTGGCCGAGGAGCGTCACGCCGATCAGTTGCGCCGCTCCGGTGACCCGTACATCACCCACCCGTTGGCCGTCGCCAACATCCTGGCCGAACTCGAGATGGACACCACGACGCTGATCGCGGCGTTGCTGCACGACACCGTCGAGGACACCGGCTACACGCTGGAGGCGCTGACCGAGGAGTTCGGCGCGGAGGTCGGCCATCTCGTCGACGGCGTCACCAAGCTGGACAAGGTCGCACTGGGCACCGCGGCCGAGGGCGAGACCATCCGCAAGATGATCCTCGCGATGGCCCGCGATCCCCGCGTGCTGGTGATCAAGGTCGCCGACCGGTTGCACAACATGCGGACCATGCGCTTCCTGCCGCCGGAGAAGCAGGCGGCGAAGTCCCGCGAGACCCTGGAAGTGATTGCGCCGCTTGCCCATCGGCTCGGCATGGCCACCGTCAAGTGGGAACTCGAGGATCTGTCGTTCGCCATCCTGCATCCGAAGAAGTACGAAGAGATCGTGCGACTGGTGGCCGACCGGGCGCCGTCGCGCGACATCTATCTGGCGAAGGTGCGCGCCGAGATCACGGCGACCCTCAACGCCTCGAAGATCAACGCGGTGGTGGAGGGCCGGCCCAAGCACTACTGGTCGATCTACCAGAAGATGATCGTCAAGGGCCGCGACTTCGACGACATCCACGACCTCGTCGGCGTGCGCATCCTCTGCGACGAGGTCCGCGACTGCTATGCCGCCGTCGGCGTGGTGCACTCGCTGTGGCAGCCGATCGCCGGACGGTTCAAGGACTACATCGCCCAGCCCCGGTTCGGCGTGTACCAGTCGCTGCACACCACCGTCGTCGGCCCCGAGGGCAAGCCGCTGGAGGTGCAGATCCGCACCATGGACATGCACAAGACCGCCGAGTACGGCATCGCCGCGCACTGGCGCTACAAGGAAGCCAAGGGCCGCAACGGACTTCCGGCCAGCTACGCCGCCGCCGAGATCGACGACATGGCTTGGATGCGCCAACTGCTCGACTGGCAGCGGGAGGCCGCCGATCCCGGCGAATTCCTCGAGTCGCTGCGCTACGACCTGGCGGTCCAGGAGATCTTCGTGTTCACCCCGAAGGGCGATCTGATCACGCTGCCCGCCGGCTCCACGCCGGTCGACTTCGCCTATGCCGTGCACACCGAGGTCGGGCACCGCTGCATCGGCTCACGCGTCAACGGCCGACTGGTGGCGTTGGAGCGCAAGCTCGAAAACGGCGACCAGGTCGAGGTGTTCACGTCCAAGGCACCCAACGCCGGGCCGTCCCGCGACTGGCAGACGTTCGTGGTTTCGCCTCGCGCGAAGGCGAAGATCCGGCAATGGTTCGCCAAGGAGCGCCGCGAAGAGGCGCTGGAGGCGGGCAAGGACGCGATCGCCCGCGAAGTGCGTCGTGCGGGAATCCCGGTGCAGCGGTTGCTCAATGCCGAGCAGGTGGCGACGCTGGCCCGGGATCTGCGGTACGCGGACGTCTCCGCGCTCTACACCGCTGTCGGGGAAGGCCACGTGTCGGCTCGGCACGTGGTGCAGCGGCTGGTCGCCCAACTCGGCGGCGACGAGGATGCCACCGACGAGATCGCCGAGCGCTCCACACCGTCCACCATGCCGGTGCGCCAGCGCAGCAACGACGACGTCGGTGTGGCGGTGCCGGGCGCGCCCGGCGTGCTGACCAAGCTCGCCAAGTGCTGCACCCCGGTGCCCGGCGACGTCATCATGGGCTTCGTCACCCGCGGCGGCGGCGTCAGCGTGCACCGCACCGACTGCACCAACGCGGCCTCGCTGAAGGAGCAGTCGGAACGGATCATCGACGTGGAATGGGCGCCGTCGCCGTCGTCGGTGTTCCTGGTCGCCATCCAGGTGGAGGCGCTCGACCGGCACCGGTTGCTGTCGGACGTCACCCGCGTGCTGGCCGACGAGAAGGTCAACATCCTGTCCGCGTCGGTGACCACCTCCGACGACCGGGTGGCGATCAGCCGGTTCACGTTCGAAATGGGTGATCCGAAGCATCTGGGACACCTGCTCAACGTCGTGCGCAATGTGGAGGGCGTGTACGACGTCTACCGCGTGACATCGGCCGCCTGACGGTTTTGAGCAAATAATCTCGCCTGATCAGATTTCTGTCATAATTCGGCGATGCGCACTGCACTCATGGTCACTCTGACTGCCGTGGCCCTGCTGATCGCGGGTTGCGGCTCGACCATCAAGCCCGAGGGCGCCGCGCAATCCGTCGTCGATCTGGTGAAGAAGCAAACAGGTTTCGAACCCAAGGACGTGAAGTGCCCCGAGGGTGTCGAAGCCAAAGTGAACGTGACGTTCGAGTGCAAGTTTACCGGCCCCGAGGGCACGGAGTACACCGCCGACATGAAGATCACCAAGGTCGAGGGTGATGACGTCGAGTTCTACATCGAGACGAAGCCCAGCAGCTAGCTAGTCCAGGCGCACCGACTCGATCGTCACACTCTGCTTGGGCTTGCCGTCGTCGCTGCCGTCGGCCGTACCTGCCGCGGCGATCTTGTCCAGCGTGGTCAACCCGGTGTTGTCGATGGTGCCGAAGACGGTGTACGTCGGCGGCAGCATCGAGTCCTCGTAGACCAGGAAGAACTGACTGCCGTTCGTGCCGAGGCCGGAGTTCGCCATCGCCAGCGTGCCGCGCGGATACAACAGCGGCGTCTGCAGCGCCGGGTCGGACAACCGAAACTGGTTGGTGGGGTATTCATTTGGGAACCGGTAACCTGGCCCGCCCGTGCCGGTTCCGCTCGGATCGCCGCATTGCAGCACCCCGAGCGACGGGCCGGTGGTCAGCCGGTGACACGTCGTGTCGTCGTAGAAGCCCTGCTGCGCCAGGCTGGCGAAGTTGTTCACCGTGCACGGTGCCTTGGCATTGTCCAGCTGCAGACCGATCCCGCCGCGGTTGGTCATGATGCTGGCGCTGACCAGCGCGGGCGTCGTGGGCACCCGACCGGTGCGCGGGGGCTTGGCGGGCTTGCTCGCCGGCTCCGTCGTCGCTGGGTATTGGCAGTTGGACCCGAGCGTGGCGGGCGGCTTGAAGTCGGGCAGCGGGTCGGCGTTGACCCCGGGTGTCGGCTCGGCCGTGTACGTGGTGTCGGGGACCATCCCGTCGAGGCTCTCCAGGGTGCGGCCCACGGCGATGAGGAACAGCAGGCTCAGCACCACCACCAGGATGGACAGCGCCGTGATCACATAACCGATGATCAGGCCGGCCAGGGCCATCCCGTGGCCCTCCTCGCCGGTCTTCTTGATCTGCGACATGGAGATGTGGCCGAACACGATCCCCAGGGGCGCGAACACGAACGCGCACACCAGCGCCAGGACGGCGAGTGTGTTCGTCGACTTCGGCGGCGGATACGCGGTGGGTGGCTGCGGATACTCGTACGACGGCGGGTACTCGCCGTATGGCGGAGGGTACGCGCCGTACGGAGGGGGCGGGCTCGTCACGGATCCAGCAGCAACGACGTGATCTTGACCTCGGACTTCGGCTTACCGTCCTCGGCGCCGTTGGCCGTGCCCGCCGCCGCGATCTTGTCCAACGTCGCCAGTCCGGTCTCGTCGATGGTGCCGAACACCGTGTAGTTGGGCGGCAGTTTCGAGTCGTTGTACACCAGGAAGAACTGGCTGCCGTTGGTGCCCGGCCCGGCATTGGCCATCGCCAGCGTGCCGCGCGGGTACACCACCGGCTCCTGCAGCTTGGGGTCGTCGGGCTGGTACTGGTTCGTCGGATATTCGTTCGGGAACTGGTAGCCGGGACCGCCGGTGCCCTGGCCGGTCGGATCGCCGCACTGCAGCACCGACAGGGACTCCGAGGTGGTCAGCCGGTGGCAGGTGGTGTCGTTGAAGAAGCCCTGATTCGCCAGGCTGGCGAAGCTGTTGACGGTGCACGGCGACTTGCCGTT
Source organism: Mycolicibacterium moriokaense (assembly GCF_010726085.1). Classification (NCBI taxonomy): domain Bacteria; kingdom Bacillati; phylum Actinomycetota; class Actinomycetes; order Mycobacteriales; family Mycobacteriaceae; genus Mycobacterium; species Mycolicibacterium moriokaense. The sequence goes on along the minus strand of NZ_AP022560.1, from coordinate 3,952,143 downwards.
GTCCAGCATCAGGCCGATATCGCCCTGGTTGGTCTCCATGCTGGCGCTGACCTGCGCGGGTTCGGTCGGCACCTTGCCCGTCCGCGGTGGCTTGACGGGCTTGCTGGCCTTGCCGGCCGAGGCGGGGTACTGGCAGTTGTCACCAAGGCCCGCGGGTGCGACGAACGCGGGCAGGCCGCCCTCCGCAGGCGCGGCGGTGGTCGTGGTGGGGTTGTCGGTGGCGGCGGTGTTCGTCGTGTCCGATTTGTCCCTGGTCAGGACGACGGCGACGACCGCGGCGACGACGATGACGGCGGCCACGGCGGATCCGACGATGGTGATGATGCGACGCTTGCGCTCCCTGGCCGCCCGGCGCTCCAGCTGCCGCTCGAGTTTGCGCTTCGCTGTCGCCCGCCGTTGTTCGTTGGTCGGCACCGCCGGTGTCCCTCCTTGTGTTGATCGGTCGGCAACGAGTGTGCCAGGCGTTGCTGAGTGTGGCGTTGCGACCCACGTGAGCGGGGATGGAAAACTGGACGTGTGTTGGTCACCGGATTCCCGGCTGGCATGTTGGCGTGCAACTGCTACGTGCTGGCCCGGCGCGCAGGAGCGGACGCGATCATCGTCGATCCGGGCCAGCGGGCGATGGGGCCGCTGCAGCGGATTCTGGACGACAACCACCTGACCCCCGCGGCCGTCCTACTCACCCACGGACACGTCGACCACATCTGGTCGGCGCAGAAGGTGGCTGACATGTACGGCTGCCCGGCCTACATCCACCCCGAAGACCGGTTCATGCTGACCAACCCGATCAAGGACTTCGGGCCGAAACTCGCGCAGATCGCGTTCGGCGCGCTGTTCCGCGAGCCCAAGCAGGTGATCGAGCTCGACAAGGACGGCGACAAGGTCGAGCTGGGCGGCATCACCGTCACGGTCGACCACACCCCGGGGCATACGCGCGGCTCGGTCGTGTTCCGCGTATCCGAGGGCCCCGAAGAGGTGGTTTTCACCGGCGATACCCTGTTCCGGCAGTCCGTCGGGCGCACCGATCTGCCCGGCGGCAGCGGCCGTGACCTCCTCGGCTCGATCGTCACAAAACTATTGGTTCTCGACGACGACACCGTGGTACTACCTGGGCACGGCGAGAAGTCCACAATCGGACACGAACGCCGCACCAACCCGTTTCTCGAAGGCTTGTACTAGTGAGTGAATTTCAGGCGCCGAAGGGCGTCCCGGACTACCTGCCGCCCGACTCGGCGCAGTTCGTCGGCGTCCGCGACGGACTGCTGGACGTGGCCCGCCGCGCCGGCTACGGCGATATCGAACTGCCCATCTTCGAAGACACCGCGCTGTTCGCGCGCGGCGTGGGGGAGTCCACCGATGTGGTCTCCAAGGAGATGTACACCTTCGCCGACCGCGGCGACCGCTCGGTGACGCTGCGCCCGGAGGGCACCGCGGGGGTGATGCGCGCGGTGATAGAGCACGGCCTCGACCGTGGGCCGCTGCCGGTCAAGCTCTGTTACGCCGGACCGTTCTTCCGCTACGAGCGCCCGCAGGCGGGCCGCTACCGTCAGCTGCAGCAGGTCGGTGTCGAGGCCATCGGCGTCGACGACCCCGCCCTGGACGCCGAGGTGATCGCCGTCGCAGACGCGGGTTTCCGCTCGCTCGGGCTAGACGGGTTCCGGCTCGAGATCACCTCGCTCGGCGACGACACCTGCCGCCCGCAGTACCGGGAGCTGTTGCAGGACTTCCTGTTCAAGTTGGATCTTGACGAAGAGACCCGGCGCCGCGCCGAGATCAACCCGCTGCGGGTACTCGACGACAAGCGGCCCAAGGTGCGGGAGATGACCGCCGACGCGCCCGTCATGCTCGATCACCTCTCCGATGTCGCCAAGCAGCACTTCGACACCGTCCTGGCGCATCTGGACGCGCTCGGCGTGCCCTACGTCATCAACCCTCGGATGGTGCGCGGGCTCGACTACTACACGAAGACCACCTTCGAATTCGTCCACGACGGGCTCGGTGCACAGTCGGGCATCGGCGGCGGCGGCCGCTACGACGGCCTGATGCGCCAACTCGGTGGAAAGGACCTGTCCGGCATCGGCTTCGGACTCGGTGTCGACCGGACGCTGCTCGCGCTCAAGGCCGAGGGTAAGTCGGTCGGCGGCACGTCGCGCGTCGACGTGTACGGCGTGCCGCTGGGTGAGCAGGCCAAGCTCACACTGGCGGTGCTGGCCGCGCGGTTGCGCGCCGCAGGGGTGCGCGTCGATCTGTCGTACGGCGACCGCGGCATCAAGGGGTCGATGCGGGCGGCAGACCGATCGGGCGCATCGATAGCCCTGGTTGCCGGGGACCGCGACATCGAGGCGGGGACGGTGGGGGTCAAGAGCCTCGCGACAGGCGAACAGGTCGATGTACCCGTCGATGACGTGCTTAACGTCATCCTCACCCGCCTGAGCCGGGTCTGACTCCGTATCCGCCGCGGGCATCGGGCCGGGAGCCCGCAGCGCCATCCAACCGGCGGCCACGTTGAGAATGAGCACCACCAGAACCGGCCAGCCCTGGGACGGAACCTGCGCGAGCAGGCCCAGCAGGGCACCCACCGCGGCGGACGTGACGGCCACCATCGCGGCGGCGAAACCGATCAGGATCGCGCGGTGCTCCTCGTCGGCGTATGCGCCGATCCAGGAGATCGCTGCGGTGAACACCGCCTGAGCCGCCATGGCGGCCGTCAGGACGATGGCGCTCTGCAACCACACGTTGGCGGTCACCCCGAGTACCTCGGCCACCGTGGACGCGAGGGACGCGAACGCACTCAGTGCGGCACTGCCGAGCAGCATGCCCCGCACCCCGAACCTGCGACAGACCAACTGCCACACCACCGAGCCGGCCACCAGGCCGATGCTGGACGTCACGACGAGTGCATGCAGGGTCACGTCGCCGTCGGCGGCGCGCAGGGTGTGGAAGGTGGTGCCGAACAGGATCGGGACGAACGTCAGATGGGTGATGGCGTACCGGCGGAACCAGGGCTGCGTACGTGCGACGCGGAAACCCTCCTGGTAGGTCTGCCACGAGGAGCCGCGCGGTGCCGCCGCCGTCGCACGGCATTGGGCCGGCCGCAGGAACAGTGCGGCGACCGCGGCGACCGCCAACACCGCCGCGCCGAGCCACAGCACGTGGACGTGACCGGCCGGCGAACCGCCGGGGAAGAGCAGCGGCGCCGCGACGAGCGTCGTCGCTGTCGCCAGCACCGACCCGGCAGCACCCTGGCTCAGCAGCAGTCGCCCACGCCGCGCGTCGGTGAGTTTGGTGCAGACCACATCGGAGAACGCCACCGTGCTGATACCGGCCACCACGCCGATCCCCGCCGACGTCATCAGCAGCAGCACCGCGTGGCTGGTGAGTGCCTCGATCGCTTCGCATGCGACGAGCAGCGCCATGATCAACGCGGTCCCGGCGACGACGAGGTGCTTGGCATTGCGGGCCCGATGCAGGATCGCAGGCGCCGTGGTGTTTCCGATGATGGTGCCGATAGAGAAGACGGGGAAGAGCAGACCGGCGGCCCACCCGAAGCCACGCTGAGCGCAGACGAAGGGCAGTACCACCGACGCATTGCTCAACTGCACACCCGCGGTGTAGAACGCGCCCTGCGCAAACAGTGGTCGGCTCATCTCAGGCGGCCTGTCCGGTCAGACGGCGGGTGCAACCCCGGCCCGATTTCTTGGCGCTGTACATCGCATGGTCTGCGACGCGCAGCAGCTCGGCCGCATCGCGGTCGTCGTCGGGCGCGACCTCGGTGATACCGACGCTGGCTCCCAGGCGCATCGTGGTGTCGCCGATGGTCACCGCTTCCGACAGCAGCGCATGGATCCGTTCGCTGAGCCGGTCGATGTCCGAGGTGGTGATGGACCCGCGCAGCACGGCGACGAACTCGTCGCCCCCGAGCCGGCCCACCACGTCGTCGGGACGCACGGCGCGCCGCAGCCGACCGGCGACGATCTTCAGCGCGGTGTCGCCCGCTTCGTGGCCGAGGGTGTCGTTGATGCCCTTGAAGTTGTCGAGATCGATGAACAGGATTGCCGCCAAGGCGCTTTCGTCAGAGGCCTGCAGCGCCTCGTTCACCTTTGAGAGGACCCCCACCCGGTTCGGCAGTCCGGTGAGCGCGTCGTGCTGCGCTTGATGGGCGAACCGCTGGCTGGCCGCGAACTCGGCCGTGATGTCCGTGAACGACACCAGCAGCGGGGAGTCGTTGACATCGACCGGGTCCATCAGCGACCAGCTGGTGGACAGCCACACTCGCTTGCCGTCCGGGCGGTCGACGCCGACGACCCGGCCGACAGCCTGACGGATGGTGCGCACGCGGTGCGCCATCGCCCAGCGGTCGCCACCGATGCCGCGGCCGTCGGCGTCGAACATGCTGCGGCTGATGCTGCCTGCACCGTGCCCGTGCATCAGGTCGTCGGCCGCAACGCCGAGGATGCGCTGGGCCGCCGGGTTGACGCATTCGATGTGGCCGTCGCGGTCGAATACGACCAGGCCGGTGGGGAGGACGTCGACGACGGCCCGGAAGTAGTCCTTGGCCCGCGCCGTCCGCATCTTGTCTCGGTTGTGCGGCGGGAGTGTCACAGTTTGGTCAACGGACATGCCCGAAAACTTATGGGGCTGTGCGTCCGCTCAATATCCGCTGACCGGCGCATTTTCCGGGGGATTCCCGATGTCCCCCGATCGGAGGAACGACGCTACAGCGGGTAGTCCGTCTCGTGTCCGCCCCAGCGCAGCCCGACGCGGTCGAAGACCACGGGGCCCGTATAGGCCAGTTCGGTCTCGGACATCCCGTATCGGGCAGTCACATGCGGTATCCACGGATCATGCTGGGCCTGCAGCGGGTATACCTGCGCGGCGACCTCGATGAGTTCATCGCGAAGGTCCGCGAGCTCGGGGGCATCACCGATGAGGTACACCTCGCATTCGCTAGGGGTGCCGGGGCTGAATGTCGCATGCCCGAATGCCTGTGCCTTGATCTCGGTGGACCATCGGGCCACCACCTCGCCGACCCTGCGCGCCAACTCGTTGTCGGGACGGCCGGTGACATCGAGGTCGAAGTCGACGAGGGTGAGGTGCAGTTCCTCGGGTGGCTCGCCGCCGGCCACCGCCAGCCGCGCGGCGTCCTCGGGCCGAGGGAACAGGGCGATCATGCCGCCGGTCTCGAACGCCTGCGTGTCGTCGGCGAGACGCACATCAAATGAGAGTGCGGTGTGCGGCCAGCACAGCACGACCGCGAGCACCACTGCGAGAACTCGAACCGCCACGGCGAAAGTCTCTCAGACCGCCGTCGCTTTCACGGGGCTGGGCTACAGCGCGAACACCTGGCCATCGCGCGCGATCGTGATCTGGCCGGGTGAAGTTCCTGCTGATCTTGTCGATCCACTCGGAGTCGGGAAGATCGGTGGGGCGTAATGGCTCAGCACGACGTGCTTGGCGTTGGCCGCGGCTGCGACCTCACCGACAGCGATGCCGCCAGCGCCGTGCGTCGCGAGATTGCGCCGTGACCACAGCAGGTGTGCTCCATGGCAACAATCTAGGGGACGCACCCCGACGCGCCGTGAATGCCGAACAGATTGTCGCGCAAGAGAACACGGTGCTAGATCACGACGCTTGAGCCGGACCGCCGCTGCGCACGCGTAGGGTTGACGCGATTCGACCGCGGAGGTGTCATGGCCCTGATCGCCCTTGAAGAGCATTTCGCCTGGGATCCAGCCAGTGCCGAGAACGTTGTGGCGGCGTGGTTGCGCACCAACAACACCGTCGCCTACGACCGCCTGTATGACCGCGGCCCGCTGCGGATCGAGCAGATGGATGCCGCGGGCATCGACTATCAGATCCTGTCATTGTTCGACCCCGGCGTGCAGGACGAGACCGACGTCGCACGTGCGGTGGACCTCGCTCGTCGTGCCAACGACGACCTCGCGGAGTCGGTGCGCGCCTACCCGCAGCGGTTCGGCGGCTTCGCGACGCTGGCGACCCAGGACCCCGCAGCGGCCGCTGCTGAATTCGAGCGTGCAGTAACGGAATTGGGCTTGGTCGGGGCGTTGATCAACGGGCACTGCCAAGGCCGATATCTCGACGATCCGGCGTACGAGGAGTTGTTCGCGCGTGCGGAGGCACTGGGGGCGCCGGTGTACCTGCACCCGACGACGCCGCACCCCGCGGTAATGGACGCGTGGTTCGCGCCGTACGTCGACGATGGCCTGCATCTCGCGTCGTGGGGGTTCGCCGCGGAGACGGGCACGCACGTGTTGCGGCTGATCTATTCGGGGCTGTTCGACAAGTTTCCGCGATTGCAGATGATCATCGGGCATCTGGGCGAGATGCTTCCCTTCGCCGCCTACCGCATCGACCGCTACTACGGGCTCGGCGGCGGTGGGTCAGGGCACCGACTGCAGCAGCTGCCGTCTGAGTATCTGCGCAACAACTTCCACGTCACGACAAGCGGCAACTTCTGCCCGCCCGCGTTCGCATGCACGCTGGAGGTGATGGGTGCCGACCGCGTGATGTTCTCGGTCGACTACCCGATGGACGACAACCAGGCCGGCGCGGAATTCCTGGCGTCCTATCCGATGGACGACGCGACGCGCCGCAAGGTCAGCTTCGAGAACGCGATGCGGCTGTTCGGCGACCGTCTGCCCGCCGCGCTGGGTGCCTGATCAGCCCGCGCGGACGACCGCGGTCAGCACCTCGTCGACGTTGCCGATTCCACCGTCGAACGGGTTGCCGCGCTTGAGCACCTTGGTTCCACCGGGCGTCAAGGCGACGAGTTTCGGTGAGCTGGAACCGATTTGCATTCTGCGCGCGAATTGCACCTGGTCGAGTGGGACGATGGCACCGCCGCCGTAGCTGAACAAGCCGAGCTTGCGGTCGATGACCGCGACGGAACGGCAGGCGTGCAGTGGCTGGCCGCGACGCCTGCGTATCTTGCGCACGACGAGCAACGTGATCACGCCGAAGGCGAGCCCCGCCGCGAGGAAGATCGCACCGAGGACCGTCGACGGCGTTCCTGAGACGAGCGCGACCACGCCGAAGCCACCGACGACGAACGTCAGTATGCCCAGGACGAAGGCCAGGATCGTCAGCGCACCCGTGCAGCGGTCGAAGATGTTGACCCGACGTCCGTCATCGGTGACGACGAGTCCACCGGTGTCGATGAGTATGCGCGTCTGTGCCGGTGCGTTCACGCATTGCAGCGTGCCATCTGAGCGGCGATGAGTGTGCGCGAACCCGCAAACGGCTGCTAGATCGCCATCGCGGCGCGGACGTCGGCCTCGGATGCCGAGCCACCGGTGCCGGTGGACGTGACCCGCCCTGCCTCCAGGATGTAGTAGCGCTGCGCGGATTCGAGCGCGAAACCGATGTGCTGTTCGACCAGCAGCACCCCGAGGTCGCCGCGCTGGGTCAAGGCGGTGATCGCGGCCTCGATCTCGGCGACCACCGACGGCTGGATGCCCTCGGTCGGCTCATCGAGAATCAGGCACTTGGGCGTGGTGATCAGTGCGCGTGCGATCGCGAGCTGCTGGCGCTGACCGCCTGAGAGCAGGCCCGCCCGTCGCGTGAGAAGTTCCTTCAACGCCGGGAACAGATCGAGCTGCTCGTCGATCAGCTGCTTGCCGTTCTTGCGTCCGTCGGCGACCACCTGAAGGTTCTCCGCCGTCGTCAGCTGACCGAACGACTGCTGTCCCTGCGGGACGTACGCCAGACCGCGGGCCACCCGTGCGCTGGGCCGCAGCTTGGTGATGTCCTCGCCGTCGAACAGAACCTTGCCCGAACTGCATTTGAGCAGTCCGACGGCCGCGCGCAGCAGCGTCGTCTTACCGGCGCCGTTGTGGCCCATCACCGCGGCGACGCCGTCGGTCGGCACCTCGATGCTGACCCCGTGAATGACCTCGCTGCGGCCGTAGCCGGCACGGACGTCGACCAGTTGCAGCATCAGGAGTTCTCCTCGACGAGTTCGATACCTTCGGCGCCCGCCGCGGCGGTGCCCAGATAGACCTCCTGGACCTTCGGGTTGGCCTGCACCTCGGCCACCGAGCCCTCGGCGATCACCCGGCCGCGCGCCAGCACCGTCACCGACGTGGCGAATGCGCGCATGAAATCCATGTCGTGCTCGACGACGACGACCGTGCGTTCAGCACCGATGCGGCGCAACAGGTTTCCGGTCTCCTCGCGTTCTTCGGTGCTCATGCCCGCGACCGGCTCGTCGAGCAGCAGCACGTCGGCGTTCTGGACCAGCAGCATGCCGATCTCCAGCCATTGCTTCTGCCCGTGGGCGAGCACGCCGGCCGGTTTGTCGGCCAGATGCGTGAGCCCGATGGTGTGCAACGCCTGCTCGATCGCGGGGAGCACGCCCTTGCGGCGCCGCAGCAGCGTCCACGCCGAACGGCCCGCGCCCGCCGCGATGTCGAGGTTCTGCAGCACGGTCAGCTGCTCGAACACGCTCGCGGTCTGGAACGTGCGACCCACCCCGCGCCGGGCGATCTGGTGCACCTTCTTGCCGAGCAGTTCGACGCCGGACTTGTTCACCGAACCCGTCGCGGGCACCAGGCCGGTGATGGCGTCGATCACCGTCGTCTTGCCGGCGCCGTTTGGCCCGATCAGGAATCGCAGATCGCCCTGAAACAGGGTGAGATCGACGTCGCTGACCGCCTTGAAACCGTCGAAATCGACTGTCAAACTCCGCACTTCGAGGTACTGCGTGCCCATTCCGGCGTTGCCGCCCTCGACGGGTTCCTTACCCGCGGCGCTTGCTTCGACCTCGGTCATGACGCGGCGCCCACCTTCTCTGCGTCGGGGTCGGAGTCGGCGGCCTCCTCCGACGGCGGTTCGGCTTTGGTCTTGCGGCGGTATTTCAGGACCGCCCCCAGTCCGGCAAGACCAGCGGGGAAGAAGCCGACGACGACGATGAACAGCAGGCCCTGGGCGTACGTCCACTCGGACGGAAATCGTTCGGAGAACAGGGTTTGCGCCCACGCCACACCGATCGCACCGAGCACCGGCCCCAGCAGTGTGGTGCGTCCGCCGATCGCCACACCGATCAGGAACGCGATCGACGGGAGGATCCCGACCTGTGACGGTGCGATGAACCCGACGATCGGGGCGAACAGCGCGCCGGCGACGCTGGCGAACAGTGCTGCGACGGTATAGGCGACGACCTTGATGTTGGCGGGGTCGTAACCCAGGAAACGCACGCGCTCCTCGCCGTCGCGGACGGCCACCAGCAACTCGCCGTATCGGCTCTGCATGAGCTGCCGGACCACCGCGACGACGAGAAGCAGCACAGCGGCGGCAATGAAGTACAGCATCCGCCGATTGGCCGGGTCGTTCAGTGCGAACCCGAAGAAGGTACGAAACCTGTTGAGCCCGTTGCTACCACCGATGCTGGTCTGCCCGACCAGCAGGATCGCCAGCGCGGCGGCCAGAGCCTGCGACAGGATCGCGAAGTATGCGCCCTTGACGCGACGTTTGAAGACGCCCAGGCCCAGCGCGGCGGCGATGGCCGTCGGCAGCAGCACGATCGCCAGCAGGGTGAAGGCGGGGGAGGCGAACGGCTGCCAGTACCCCGGCAGTTCCCGCACCCCGGCGATCTGCATGAAGTCGGGCACGTCGTCGCCGCGGATCTGGGCGTCGGCGATCTTGAGGTGCATGCCCATCATGTAGCCGCCGAGGCCGAAGAACACGCCCTGGCCCAGCACCAGCATGCCGCCGCGGCCCCAGGCCAGACCGATGCCGACCGCGACGATCGCGAAGCACAGGAACTTCCCGAGCAGCGACAGCCGGAAGTCGGACAGCACGGCCGGCGCCACGCCGAACAGCACCACCGCCGCGACGCCGAACCCCGCCCACGTCTGCCAGCGGCCCAGAACTGTTCTCACACCAAACTCCTTGTGCGAACGGTGAACAGGCCCTGCGGGCGGACCTGCAGGAAGACCACGATGATCACGAACACGATCACCTTGGCCAGCGACGCGGTGGTGTTGTACTCGATGAACGAGTTCAAGAAGCCCAGCGAGAACGCCGCGATGACCGTGCCCTTGATCTGGCCGAGCCCGCCGACGACGACGACCAGGAATGCGTCGATCAGGTAGCTCTGCCCGATCGTCGGACTCGTCGAGCCGATCAGTGTCAGCGCCACACCCGCGACGGCCGCCAAGCCCGAACCGATGAAAAACGTTGTGATGTCGGTCTTACGGGACGAGATGCCGCTGGTTTCGGCGAGGTCGCGGTTCTGCACGACAGCCCGGATACGGCGGCCCATCGGGCTGACCTTCAGCGCGGTCGCCAGTGCCGCCACGCACGCCACGGCGAGCACGAGGATGAAGATGCGGGTCTTGGGGACGACGGCTCCGACGATCTCCACACCGCCCGACAACCACGACGGAGCGATGACGTTGACCGCGGGGGCGCCGAAGAGGTCGCGTGCGATCTGCTGCAGGATCAGACCTACGCCGAACGTCACCAGCAGCGTGTCCAGCGGCCGGTCGTACATCCGCTGGATCAGGGTGACTTCGAGCAGCGCGCCCATCGCGCCGCCGACGAAGAAGCCGACGACGAGCGAAATCAACAGCGACGCACCGGCACTGGAGACGATCTGCTGCACCACGTAGGCGGTGTAGCAGCCAGCCATGATGAACTCGCCGTGCGCCATGTTGATGACGCCCATCTGGCCGAACGTCAGCGACAGCCCGAGAGCGGCCAGCAACAGGATCGATCCGAGGCTCAATCCTGTTGCCAGCTGCCCGATCAGAGCATCCACTTACACATACCCCTGTCGCTTCGCTCGTCGGCTGATCAGCCGGAGAGGCCGGCAGCCCACGGGTACGACTTCAGGTACGGGTCCGGCTCGATCGGTCCGGGCGACTCCCAGATCGTGTAGATCAGGCCGTCCGGGCGGATCTCGCCGATGCGCGCCGTCTTGGTGATGTGGTGGTTCTCGCCGTCGATGGTGACCAGACCCTCGGGCGCGTCGAAGGTGACACCGCCCGCGTTCTCCTGAATTGCGCTCACCTCGAACGACTTCGCCTTCTCGACGGTGTTCTTCCACAGGTAGACCGAGACGTAGGCGGCTTCCATCGGATCGGACGTCGGCTTGTTGGCGCCGTACTTGTCCTTGTACGCCTTGACGAACGCCTTGTTCACCGGGGTGTCGATCGTCTGGTAGTAGTTCCACGCCGTCAGCTGACCGGTGATGTTCTGGACACCGATGCCGCCGATTTCCTCCTCGGCGATCGACACCGACACCACGGGCATCGCCTCCGCAGTGAGCCCGACGTTCTTGTACTCACGGAAGAACGCCACGTTCGAGTCACCGTTGAGGGTGTTGAAGACGGCGTCGGCGTCGGCGGTGCGGACCTTGTTGACGATCGTCGAGAAGTCCGTCGAGCCCAGCGGGGTGTAGTCCTCACCCTTGATCTCGATGCCGTTGGCTTCGGCGTAGGCCTTGATGATCCGGTTGGCTGTCTGCGGGAACACGTAGTCGCTACCGACGAGGTAGAGGGACTTGACGCCCTTCTCCTTCAGGTAGTCCAACGCGGGCACGATCTGCTGGTTGGTGGTGGCGCCGGTGTAGAAGATGTTCTTCGACGACTCCAGGCCCTCGTACTGCACGGGGTAATACAGCAGCGCGTTGGCGCTCTCGAACACCGGCAGCATCGCCTTGCGGCTCGAAGAGGTCCACCCGCCGAACACCGCGGCGACGCAGTCGCTGCTGATCAGCTTCTCCGCCTTCTCGGCGAACACCGTCGGCTCCGAGGCGCCGTCCTCACCGATGACCTGGATCTGCTTGCCCAGGACACCGCCTGCTTCGTTGATCTGCTCGACGGCCAACGCGATGGCGTCGCGCACCGTCACCTCGGAGATCGCCATCGTCCCCGACAGCGAGTTCAGCGAGCCCACCTTGATCGTGGGACCCGAGGTGTCCACGCACGACTCCGCGTTTGCCGAGTCGGACTCGGTCGCCTTGCTTCCACAGCCCGCCAACAGCAGTGCGCTCACGGCGAGGATGCTTCCCGTCGTTAGCGCCGACCTTCTCAACGAGGAGCGTCGTGGTAGTTGCATTGACAGCCTTTCCCTATGTCACCAGCGCACATCGGCGGATGGTGTCGACTGAAGTGCAGAATTTGTGACACCGCCGGGGTGTCGAATCGGGACGTTAGAGCGGCGAAGTTTCTTCTAAATGTCTGCGTGTGACGAACAAATTAACCTGTAAGCGCACCGGTTCGGTTTGCCGCTGGTGGGTACCAGCAGAGCCGATCTTGGGGCCGTGTAACGGTCGGGTACGGTGCGGCGATGTGACCAACATGCGAAAAGCGACAGCCATGGTCGGGGCCGCGCTGGTGCTGGCGGCAGGTTCACTTGCGGTCAGCCAAGCGACGGGGAGTGCGCAGCCATCCGAGCCGAACGTCAGATACGTCGTCACCGCGGATGCACCGCTGAGTTTCGACGTCAACTATGTGACCAGTTCGCCAGCGGATCTCAAGGCCTTCAACGCCGACTCAGCGGCGTACTCGGCCAGGGGCAACTTCGTTGTCCCATGGGAGACCAGCGTGACGCTGACCGACCCGCAGTGGGCGTACATCAGCGTGGCTCGGGCCGGCCATGCCATGGAGGCCCCGCCGAACGCGCATTGCGAGATCTGGGTCGACGGCCAGCTGGCCGTGCAGAACACGGGTCCCACCACGGCGTTCTGCCAGCTCGGTCGCTGGTGATCCGCTCGCTTACGAGCGAACCCCAAGGGAGACAACAAAAAAGAAGGGGTGTACGAACCCCTTCCACTTTCAACATATAGCGGACTGGGGGTCTTGCCGCAAGACCCCGGTCATGGCGCACAATCGGCAACCCAACGTAATAACCAGCCGAAATGGGGGGCCGGAAAATGCGAGTCTTGTTGTCGACGTGGGGATCGCGCGGAGACGTCGAGCCGATGTTCGCTTTGGCGGTGCAGCTTAAGGCGCACGGCGTCGATGTGCTCATGTGTGCGCCGCCGGACTTCGCGGAGCAGGCCGCGCGCATCGGTGTCCCGATGACGCCTGCGGGAAAGTCGGTGCGCGAGTTGGTGCACGGCGCGAAGGACGCCAAGCCGTCGACGCCAGCGGATGCGCCGCGCGTCGCGGCCGAATTGGTGGCCAGTCAGTTCGAGACGGTGGCACCGGCCGCCGAGGGTTGTGACGCCGTCGTGGCGACGGGCCTGATGCCCGCCGGCCAGCGTTCCATCGCCGAGTCGCTGGGCATCTACTACGCGTGTGTGGCGTTCATGCCGGGCGTGCTGCCCTCGCCCCATCAGACGCCGCTCTCGCGGCCCGGCCGTCCGTTCCCGCCGGGCGCCACCAACGAGGAGATGTGGGAGGTCGACGCCGAACGGGTGCAGGCGCTCTACGGCGGCCCGCTCAACGCGCACCGGGCGGCGCTTGGGCTACCTCCGGTGGACAACGTCCGCGACCACGTCCACACCGACCGTCCGTGGCTGGCGGCCGACCCGATCCTTGCGCCGTGGCCGGGGTCGCCCGACTTCGACGTCGTGCAGACGGGTGCGTGGATCCTGCCCGACACCCGCCCGCTGCCCGCCGAGTTGACCGCCTTCCTCGAGGCGGGCGCTCCGCCGGTGTACGTGGGCTTCAGCAGCGTGCGGACGCCTGAGGACATCGCCGCGGTGGCCGTCGAGGCGATCCGTGCGCAGGGGCACCGCGTGCTCATCTCGCGGGGTTGGGCCGAGCTGCGACCGGTCGACGACACCGACGACTGCCTGGTCATCGGCGAGGTGAACCTCCAGGCGTTGTTCCCGAGGGTGGCGGCCGTCGTGCATCACGGCGGGGCGGGGACGACGACGACGGCGGCGCGGGCCGGGGTGCCTCAAGTCGTCGTGCCGCAGATCGCGGATCAGCCGTACTGGGCGGGGCGCGTCGCCTCCCTGGGCATCGGGGCCGCGCACGACGGCGCGAATCCGACGCGCGACTCCTTGTCGGGTGCACTCGCGACGGCGTTGGCGCCGGAGGTACGCGCGCGGGCGGCGGAGTTGGCTCCTGCGATCCGCGGCGACGGAGCGGAGGTGGCGGCGAAGTTACTGATCGACGCCGCTACCTTGACATATGATCGAACATAAGTTCGAATCAAAGTATGCGGTGGGATGGCCAGGCGGTTGGCGTCGACGATGGCGCGCTGCCCGGTCTGCAGCGAATGGGCTTCATCCGCAGCGTGCGTTCGCCGCAGTTCGAGGGGATGACGTTCCACGAGATCCTGTGCAAGTCGGCGTTGAACAAGGTGCCGAACGCGGCGATGCTGCCGTTCCGGTACACGGTCAACGGCTACCGGGGTTGCTCGCACGCCTGCCGCTATTGCTTCGCTCGTCCCACCCACGAATATCTGGATCTGGATGCCGGCGCGGATTTCGACACCCAGGTCGTGGTGAAGACGAATGTGGCCGATGTGCTGCGGCGCGAGCTGTCGCGGCGGTCGTGGCAACGTGAGACCGTGGCGCTTGGCACGAACACCGATCCGTATCAGCGCGCGGAGGGGCGCTACGCACTCATGCCGGGAATCATTGCGGCGCTTGCGGATTCCGGCACGCCGTTCTCGATCCTGACCAAGGGCACGCTGTTGCGCCGCGATCTGCCGTTGATCACCGAGGCGGCTCGGCATGTCGATGTGAGTATCGCGGTGTCGCTGGCGGTCGGTGATCCCGAGCTGCACAAGGACGTCGAGCCGGGGACGCCGACGCCGCAGGCCCGCCTGGGGCTCATCGCCGCGGTGCGCGAAGCGGGGCTGGACTGTCACGTCATGGTGGCGCCGGTGCTGCCGCACCTGACGGACTCGGTGACGCATCTCGACGCGTTGTTGGGTGAGATCGCGGCGGCGGGAGCGACGGGGGTGACCGCGTTCGGGCTACATCTGCCGGGATCGACGCGCGGATGGTTCATGGCGTGGCTGGAGCGGTCGCATCCCGAACTGGTCGCGGTGTATCGCGAGTTGTACGGGTGCGGAGCGTATCTGCCGTCGGACTACAAGAAGATGTTGCACGACAGAGTGACTCCATTGATCGCCAAGCATGGCCTGGCGCCGGACCGCCGGCCGTTCCGCGCCGTGGCCGCTCCCGCTGTCGATTGCGCTGAGGCGCTGCAGCCGACCCAGCCGACCCTCTTCTAACGCCGAAACTGGGGACAGCAGGCTCGGCAGGGGTGCCTAACCCTTGTTGCGCTTCACTTCTTTGAACGGCACACCGCGGTCGGCGGCATACTCGCGGGGGAAGCCGAGCACGCGTTCGCCGATGATGTTTCGCGCGATCTCGGTGGTGCCGCCGCCGAGCGCCGCCGCCTGCCGTGACAGGTACCGCTCGCCGAAGCGGAGCAGATCGTCGCCGATGTCGACCACGCCGGAGCTCCCGGTGAGCGACAGCACCGTGTCGAACTCCAGATGGTGCACGTCGGCGTGCGTCACCCGGATGATCGAGCCCGCCGCGGGCGGAAGTGAGCCGTCGAGCACACCGTGGTACACGTGGTCGATGAGCTGCTCGCGCACCGCACGGTGCACCAGCGCGCGACCCGCGAGCTCCTGCGCCCGCTCGCTGTCGGCCTGTCCCGTCGCCTCCAGCAGCGCGACGTAATCGACCGGC
Source organism: Mycolicibacterium moriokaense (assembly GCF_010726085.1). Classification (NCBI taxonomy): domain Bacteria; kingdom Bacillati; phylum Actinomycetota; class Actinomycetes; order Mycobacteriales; family Mycobacteriaceae; genus Mycobacterium; species Mycolicibacterium moriokaense. The sequence goes on along the minus strand of NZ_AP022560.1, from coordinate 3,936,515 downwards.
ACGTCGGACTTACCTTCGGCGCCAATGCCGCTCGCGAATTCCGACCCGCCGCCGACCGCGCGGCGCTCGTGGTACAGCTGGCGGGAGGCAACGTGCCAGCCGCCGTTGACCTCGCCCACGACCGCGTCGTCGCCGAGCTCGAGGTTGTCGAAGAACTCCTCGCAGAACTCGACCGAGCCGTTCACCTGCTTGATGCGTCGCAGCGTGATGCCCTCGCTCTTGATCGGCACCAGGAACATGGTCAGACCCTCGTGCTTGGGCACATCCCAGTCGGTGCGGGCGAGCATCAGCCCGTAGTCGGCGGCGAATGCGCTGGTGCTCCAGGTCTTCGCGCCGTTGATCACCCACTTGTCGCCCTTGCGGTCCGCGCGGGTGATGACGCCGGCGAGATCCGACCCGCCGCTGGGCTCCGACAAGAGCTGCACCAGCACCTCGTCACCCCGCAGCGTGGCCGAGATATGTTGCTGCTTCTGCTCTTCGGACCCGGTGTCGAGAATGGTCGCGGCGCAGATGGTGAACGTCGGCGTGTTCAGGATGATCGGCAGTTCGTAGCACCGCGATTCGGTGTTGAACGCCCGCTGGTATTCGATCGGCAGACCGAGGCCGCCGTACTCGCGCGGGAAACAGATGCCGGCGAAGCCGCCGTCCCACAGCTTGCGCTGCAACTCGCGGGCACGCTGCCACGGCTCCTCTTCACCGCGGTCATGCTCGGGCGGGTTGGCCGGGTCGATCGGCGGCATGTTCTCCGCCAACCACTTTCGCGCCCTGGCCGCGAACTCCTCGACCGACTCCGTCTGGGTCGGCGCCTGTGCGGTTTCGGTCATGATGCCTGCTCCAGGTTCTTGGTCAGCGCGTACACGCGGAGGTTGTGATCCTCGGGGGTGCCGTACAGCGAGCGGTAGAGTGTGACCCGCCGCAGGAATATGTGCAGATCGTGCTCCCAGGTCACGCCGATGCCGCCGTGCAGCTGGATGCAGTCCTGCAGCATGCCCGGAGCATGTTCGCCCACATAGGATTTCGCGACACTGACGGCCATCTCGGCGCCGGGGGAGCGTGCGGCCACCGCGGCGACCGCGGCGTTCGTCGTCGCCCGGCACGACTCGAACCAGATCTTGAGATCGGCGTACTTGTGCTTCAGCGCCTGGTACGAGCCGATGGGCCGGCCGAACGAATGCCGGTCGAATCCCCATTGGATCGTGAAGTCGAGCACCGTCTCCAGGATGCCGACGACCTCCGCGCACTGCAGGATCGCGGCGATCTGGCTCTGCCGCGCGATGAGCGCCGGGGTCTGCTCGGCGGAGCCGACAACCGCGGAGGCGTCCACCTCGACGCCGTCGAATTGCACTCGGGCATAGGTCTTCACCATGTCGATGGACCGGTTCGATTCGACGGTGACACCCGCTGCGTCCGTCGGGACGAGGAACTGTCGCACCGCACCGTCGCAGTTCGCCACCACGAGCAGCACGGCGCTTTCGGCGCCTGCCTCGACGCGGTCCTTCACGCCGTCGATGCGGTACCCGGTGTCGGTGGGCGTCGCGGTCATCGACGCATCGAGCGGTGACCACTGTTTACCCGGTTCGTAGACGGCCCAGGATGCCACGATCTCACCCGAGATCAGGGATTCGATTGTCTGCTCGTGATTCTCGGGTGCGTCGGCCAGCGCGGCCAGCACGACGCTGACGGGATGCAGTGGACCAGGTGCGACGGTGCGGCCGGACAGTTCGGCGACCAGCGCGAGGTCGGCGACGCCGTCACCGGACACGCTGCCGCCGCCGAGTTCCTCGGGCACCAGCAGGCTGGTCCAACCGAGGTCGGCGGCTTGGCGCCACCAGTCGATCTCGAACGGCGTTCCGGCGTCGTGGAGTTCGCGAACCCGGGCCAGCGAGGCGCCCTTTTCGAGGAACGACTGGGTGGTCGAGGCGAACAGCAGCCGTTCTGGGTTTGCGTCGGTCACGGCGCAGGCTCTCTTTCACTGATGCGCGAAGTGCGTGCCGGCAGCCCGACACGCACCTTCACGACGGTTGCCGTTGGATCAGGCGGGGATGACGAGTGCGGGAACGTCGGGGTTGTGGACGATCTCGTTCGGCACCTTGAACAAATCGATCATATTGCCGCCCATCACCTTTCGCTGGCCCTCGTCGTCGAGGCCCTGCAGGTCGTCGATCAGGTGAGTGGGTTCGGCCAGCCCCTCCGGATGCGGCCAGTCGGAGCCGAAGATCACGCGGTCGACACCGATCAGATCGGCCATCTTCGCGAAATCGTCCTCCCAGAACGGCGCGACGTACACGCCGCGTTTGAACGCCTGGATCGGATCCTCCAGGAACTCCTGCGGCAACTTCTGGTAGACGCTGTCGAACTGCTTGAACAGGTAGGGCACCCAGTCGGCGCCGTTCTCGATCGACAGGACGCGCAACTCCGGGTTGCGGGTCAGCGCGCCGTGGCAGACCAGCGCGGCCATCGAGTCCTCGATCGCCCGCTTGCCCATCGAGACCATCCTGAAGGCCGTCGGACGGAACGGCAGGTACTCGTCGGCCGGTTCCCAGTCGTTGAGGTACTCCGCGTAGCCCGAGTCCGAGGCGTGCATCGAGACGGGGATGCCGGCCTTCACGCAGGCCTGCCAGAACGGGTCGAACTCCTCGGTGCCGAACGATCTGGTGCCCTTCAAGCCTGGCACCGGCGCGGGCCGCACGAGCACGGTCTTGGCGCCGCGCTCCAGACACCATTCGAGTTCCTCGAGCGCGCGGTCGATGATCCCGAGGTTGATGACGGGAGTGGAGAAGATCCGGTTCTCGTAGTTGAACTGCCACGTCTCGTACATCCACTGATTGAGGGCGTGGATGACGTCGGCGATGAGCACCGGGTCGTCCTTCATACGCTCCTCGACCAGGCTGGCCAGCGTCGGAAACATCAGCGAGTAGTCGAGCCCCAGGCCGTCCATGACCTCCAGCCGTGCCGCGGGATCTCGGAACGCCGGGATGGCCTTCATCGGCTTGCCCATCACCTCGCGGAAGCTCTTGCCGCCGCTGCCGTGGCGGAAGTATTCCTCCTGCGCACCCGGCCGGGCGACGATCTCGAAGGTCGGATTCGGGATGTAGTCGCTGACCTGGTTGCGGACCATGATCTTGGTGCGGCCGCGGACCTCGATGTAGTCGATGACGTGCTTGCGGTGGTCCGGCAAGAACTGCGTCAGTGCCTCTTTGGGCTCATAGAAGTGGTTGTCGGCGTCGAACACCGGATAGGGGAGCGCGCGGGTCATGATTTCGCCTCCAGGGAATCTTGACTAGCTGTGTGGTAATGACATTACCACTTCGGGACCAGCGAAAACACCACCCCTGGTAGAGGTGATTTTCGCGTGGTGCGGTGCAGGTCAGGCGGGGTCGCGCCGGGCGGTCAGGCTGCTGACGCAGAAGTCGTAAATGTGGTCGGCTTCGACGGGGACGCCGTTGAGTTCGGCGCCGAGCACCCGCAGTCGCATGGCGCCGAGCACCGACTGCATGATCAGCGCGGCCGTCGCGTCGATATCGATGTCGGCCCGGAAAGTGCCCTCGTCGATGCCGCGCTGAATGATGTCCTTGATCAGCTCGTGCACCGGGGCGAGCACGCGGGCGTACTCGCTGGGCAGTACCTCGGCCAGGCGGTCATTGTAGAACGTCAGACCCCGGTTGACCTTGTCCTGAGTGGTGGTTTCCGCGGGCGTGCAGATGCGGTCGATGAGAATCCGCAGGGCATCGACGGCGGGCAGGCCGGCGGTGTCCTCGCGCCACTTGCGGGTCGACTCCGACATGATCTTGTCGACCAGTGCGAGCAGCAACTCGTCCTTCGTGGAGAAGTGCTGGTAGAAGGACCGCAGCGAAGTCTTGGACCGTTCGACGACCTCGAGCACCGTGAAGTCGGTGCGGCCGGTCTCGCCGAGAATCGCCAACGCCGATTTCATGAACCGCTTCGGGCGTGATTCGGGGTCCATGTCGACGACCCCGTCCGGGGGCGCCGTACGGGCACCTCCGTTCGGCGACCGACCGCTGCGCTTGGCCATGGGTCACCTTCCCGGTTGTCCTCGACTGTCGGTAACGACGTTACCGCTTTTGTCGATCCTCGGTTACTGTTCCCACCCATGACCACAGACTCCGCGCAGACGCCCTGGACCGTTGAGAGCCTCCTCGATCTGTTCGACGTGAAGCCGGACGGCGAGAACACGTTCATCGCCGAAGTGGGTCCCGCCGGTGAGGACGATCGCCAGGTCGTCGAGGGAACGCAGGTGCTCGCGCAGGCGATTGTCGCTGTGGCCAAACGCTTTCCAGGCAAGTCGGTGCGATCGGTGTCCGCGGTGTTCGCCCGCGCGGTCATGGTGGGCGCGGGTCCGGTGGAGTTGGAGCTGGACGTGGTCAACGAAGGTCGGTCGACGGCCACCGCGATCGTCGCGGCCAAGCAGAACGGTAAGCGGTGCATCACCGCGACCGTGCTCACCGACGTCCCCACCGCCGACGTCATCCGACACCACCTGCCGCGCCCCCAGGTCGCCGGTCCCAACGAGGCGAATATGTGTGACATGCCGATGATCGGACGGCAGGTGCGCCTGGTCGACGTCGTCGACGTGAACAGCCCCGACGAGGTGGGGCCGCCGGAGCTGTATGCCTGGCTGCACTACGACCCGATTCCCGCGCGCGAGGAACTCGCCAAGGCGTTGATCGCGTATTTCACCGGCCACCTTGGTATTTCGACGACGATGCGGGCGCACGAAGGCATCGGAACCGCGCAGGCGCATTTGACCGTGTCGACGGCACCGATGACCGTGGCGGTCAGCTTCCACGAACCGTTCTCATGGGACGGCTGGCTGCTCTACACCCACGAGAGCACCCAGGTGGGTGCCGGCATGTCCTATGTGCGCGGCACCGTTCACACCGAGAGTGGTGAGCTCATCGCATCGTTCAGCCAGGACGCGTTGATCCGTCCGCTGCGTACCACCGACAGCTCGATCAAGGAACAGTCCCGTCTCTAGCGCGAGCAGACGCGAAAGCGCCCGACACGCCGCGAAAAAGGGGGGACTTGGCGTCTGCTCGCGGGGGTTTGGCCGGGGTGCCTCAGATCTTGAGATAGCCCTTGTCGGCGGGGATCTGAGCCGCCGTGACCAACGACGACGCGTCACTGGCCAGCCACAGCACGATGTCGGACACCAGATCCGGGGCGGCCAGTGAATCGGTGGGCAGCGCACCCGGCGAGAAGCTGTGAATGAAGTTCTGATGGTCGGCGAACAACTGCCACATCGACGGATCGTTGCCCATCGGGGTGTCGGTGCCGTAGGGATGAACCGAGTTCACCCGAATCCCGTACTCGCCCAACTCGACCGCGAGTGAGTTGGTCAGCGCCACGACGCCGAACTTGCTTGCGCAGTAATGGCCGCAGCCCGGTACCGCCTTGATGCCCGCCGCCGAGCTGATGTTGATGATCGATCCGCCGTTACCCGCCTCGATCATCGCGGGGACCACCGCCTTGATGGTGTTCCACACGCCCGTCAGGTTGGTGTCGATGACGTCTTGAAACTGTTGAGCCGAAATCTCCCACAGCCGGCCCCAATTCAGCACACCGGCGTTGGCGACGACGATGTCGAGCCGGCCGAACTGCTCGATCGCGTCGGCGACGACCCGCTGCTGTCCCTCGAGGTCGCGGACGTCGACTTCTTCTGCGCGGATCTTGCGACCCTCGCCCTCGACGAGGTTCACCGTCTCGGCGAGATCCTCGGGCAGCGCCGGGGCATAGCCGTTGTGTTCGGCGACCGGTGCGCACGCGTCGATCGCGACGATGTCGGCGCCCGCCCGCGCCAACCGGACGCAATGTGAACGACCTTGTCCGCGCGCCGCTCCCGTGACGTAGGCGACCTTGCCCGCCAACGGTGTGTCATCAGCCATGGTCGACATCGTGCGCGTGATGGACGATGTCGTGCAAGTGGTAAATCGCAATTGAGGCGACCGTGAACTCGCTGCCGTTGCTGCGCAGTCCGCGCCGTGACCATGCGTCGGACGGAACGCTGGTGTACGTGTCGGCGACGGTGTTGGCGGCCTCGACCAACTCGTTGGCGACCGCGGCCGGATCCTGTGCACCGTAGTTGTCGGCGTGCGCCGTCGCATCCTGATCCCAGTTCGAAAACAGCGGTTCGTCCTCCTCGAGCATCAACCGGACGCGATGGTTGAAGATGCGGTGCACGTCGCGGATATGGCAGCCGTACTCCAGCGTCGACCACACCGTCGGCTGTGGACGCTCTCTGACGTCGGCGCGGGCCAGTCGGGGCACCCACTGGGCCGCGTTGGTGCGGATGACCTCGGCGACCTCGGTGTGGTGCACGGCGTTCGGGTCGAACCCGCAATCGGGGCAGGGGCGCGAGAGGACCCACGTCCAGTCCTTGGTATCGGGTTCGATGGGGTCGTGCTCGGCCGTCACCCGATCAGTGTGGCAGCCGTTTCGCGAATCGGAGTGCGAGCGTCGCCGATGATGGGCTCGCCGTGGCCGAAGCAGGCGGTGTCCACGTCCAGGGTGGCCAGTCGCTTGAACGACGCGACGGTCTGTACCCGGTCCTGGTTGAACGTGCCGAGCACGACGGAGCCGACGTTGGCGATGGTGTCGCCGGTGAACAGCACACCGTGGTTCCGCAGATGAATCGCGATGCTGCCGTCGGTGTGGCCGGGTATAGCCAGCACTTCGGCGCCACCGCCGAAGTCGAACACCTCACCGTCGTGCAGCTCCTGCAGTCCGTGAACCGGCGAGGCCGCGTCCGGCAGGCCAACCGAAACCTGTTGGTGGATGGGGATTTCCCAGTCCTCGAACACCGGGGGAGGCATCGCCGCTCCGCTCCTGATCACGTCGGCGTCACCCGAGCCGCCGATCCCGGTGCGCCGGTGTCGATCAGCGTCACCGAATCGGCGTCGCGCTACAGGTACACCTGCCAGCCGTTGATGACGAGCATGGTGAGGTTCGGCGTGGCCGTGACCGTGTCCATGGTTCGACGCTAGATCGCTTTCCCGAGCGATCACTACCCGGTCAGCTAGCGGCGAAATCTAGCCGAGGTTGTTCGTCGAGAACGTGTCGCAAGCTTTGGGATCGCCGGTGCGGTAACCCTCAGTGAACCACTTCTGCCGTTGCGCCGACGAACCGTGGGTCCACGCTTCGGGATTGACGCGTCCGGTCGCCGCCTTCTGGATGCGGTCGTCGCCCACCGAAGCCGCTGCCGACAACGCATCGGCAATATCCTGGTCGCTCAACGGTTCCAGATAAGGCACACCGGTGCTTTCCTGTTTAATGATGGCGGCGTAGTGCGCCCAGACGCCGGCATAGCAGTCGGCCTGTAGTTCGGTGCGCACACCGCCGCCGGTCGCGCCCTGCGGATCCCGCTGTGCGTTGACGAGCGATCCCTGTAGATCCTGTACGTGGTGGCCGAACTCGTGGGCGACCACGTACTCCTGTGCCAACGGTCCACCGCTCGAACCGAATTGGTCTTTGAGCACCTCGAAGAAGTCGGTGTCGAAATACGCGGTTTGATCGCCGGGGCAGTAGAACGGACCGACATCGCTCGTCGCGGGCCCGCAGGCGGTGTTCACCTGACCGTGGAAGAGCCTGGTGTGCGGTGGCGTGTAGCCGGGAAGAATCTGGCTCCACACGCCGTCAAGGGAATTCGTTGTCGCGGCGACCCGGCACTCGACGTACTTGTTGGCATCAGCGCCGGTCTTGCAGTGGCTGAGGTCGTAGCCGGGGGCTTCGACGCCGGGGTCGATCTGTTGCTGCTGCGGCGGCATGACCGAACCGGGGTCAACGCCGAGGAACAGCGCCACGACCAGAATCAGCAGACCGCCGAACCCGCCGCCGATCGCGATTCCACGGCCGGGGCCACGACCTCCTCCGCTGGTGGAGATGTTGCTCGTGTCGATCTGCATACCCTCGTTGAAGGTCATCCCACCGCTCCAAACGCACTCGCAACATGGGTCTGGCACCCAGGTCTGTCCAGCTTTGCACACTACGATTCAGACGTGTCAGTCGTCGTCGGACATTCTCCCGTCGTACATACCGACCTGGGCGATCTGCGTGGCACGACCGAGAGCGGCGTCGGGGTCTGGCGTGGTGTGCCGTATGCCGAGCAGCCGGTGGGGGACCGTCGTTTCCTGGCGCCTGCGCCACTGCGGCCCTGGACCGGTGTGCGCGACGTGCTCGAACACGGGCCGCTTCCGCCGCAGAGCAAGTCGTTCGTCGGCGGCGGCCGCGACGATCCGAAGGTCCGCGACGAAGCCTGTCTGACGCTGACGGTGTGGTCGCCGGACACCAACGCGTCGCTTCCGGTGATGGTGTGGATTCCCGGCGGTGCGTTCGTTTACGGCGCCGGGCAGTTCCAGCTGTACAACGGTTCACGGCTGGCGGCCAACGGCAACGTCGTGGTCGTCAACATCACGTACCGGATCGGGGTGTTCGGGGGATTCGAGCTTTCCGACCTGGGCGACGGATTCGACGACAACCTCGCGCTACGCGACCAGATGGCGGCGCTGCGCTGGATCCGCGACCACATCGCGGCGTTCGGCGGCGACCCCGACCGGGTGACGGTGTTCGGTGAGTCGGCAGGCGGCACGTCGGTGTTGGCCCTGCTGGCCAGTCCTGCCGCCAATGGGCTGTTCAGCAGGGCGATCGCACAGAGTCCCGCGCTGCCGCTGATCGCCGACCGCGAGACGCGGGCCAGACAGGCACACGCCTTCCTGAAACGGCTGGGCGTCGAGGCGTCCGAGGTCAAGGCCCTGCCGCAGCGCCAACTCCGACGCGCGGCGGGCATGCTGCAGCTCAAGAGTGCGTCGCGGACACCGACTCTCGCGTACGGCTTGACGTACGGGGTCGACCTGCTGCCGCAGCATCCGGTGGATGCCGCCCGCGACGGTGCGATCGAGCGGATGCCCTTGATCATCGGGACCAACAGCCACGAGGCGTCGATGTTCGCGTGGACGAAGCCGCCGATGCTCCCGACCACGAAGGCGTCCATCGATGCGTATTTCAAGCGCGCCGCACCGGATGCCAAATCCGAGGTGCTGGCCGCATACCCCGACTATCCGAGGCGGCGGGCGCTGATTGCGTTCGGCTCCGACGTGATGTTCGGCGGCCCGACGTGGGCGTTCGCCGACGCGTACAGCGCGATCGCCCCGACCCACATGTACCGGTTCGACCATGTCGGCTGGAGTCTGCGCGTGCTGGGCCTGGGCGCCACCCACGGCAGCGAGATCGTGCACATCCAGCACAGCTACGCGTCGTTCGTCGGGCGAAAGCTGCATCCGCTCGGACGTCGGCTGCAGCCGCCGGTCGGCAAGCGCATGCAGCGGGCCTGGCTGGACTTCGCGGCCAAGGGATGGGACACGGGGGAGATCGGGTGGTCGAACGGCCACGACTGGCCGGTCTACGACACCGACCGTCGCTTCACCCGCATCATCATGACGACCCGCGACACCGTCGTAGAGGATCCCGACGCCGCGCGGCGCAAGGCATGGGCGGGGCTGTACTGACCTCCGCCAACCTGAACCTACGCAGGCCGCTTCTCGGACTTTCGCTGTGTAACTTCAGTTTCGGCGCAGGGGATATCGCTCGTCGGTGTAGTCGCGCAGGTTGTAGAGGAACTTCTGGAAGGTGCGCGCCATGATCGGCTTGCCCAGCGTCATGCCGATGCGGCCGGCAATTCCCTTGGGCTTCATCGCCATCACCCACGTCAGGTGGCAGCCGTCGTCGGTCTCGACGACCCGGTAATCCTCGGCGAACGCCGCGATGGATGTGCTGGAGGCCTCGTTGAACCGAAAAGCCATGTGGGTGAAGGGTTCCCAGGCCAGGAACTCCTCGTCGCCGACGATCCCGCCGCGCATGTTCACGGTGCGGGTGGTGCCGACGCCGCGGGGCTCCGGACTGGTCCACGTGACCTTGGTGATCGCCGTCGCCCACTGCGGCCACGACTCCGCGTCCGCGAGCACCTCGAACAACTGCCCGGGAGTGATGTTCAGGTCGACGGTGCTGACGAACCGAAACGGTGCGCTGTCGATGAAGTCGAGGTCAACCAGCTCGCATGCGTGCATGGCCATACACGGTAGAACATTGTGTCTAGCCTGGGTCTGGATCAGCCGGGACCGTCGCTAGCCGCAGCCAGCAGCGGCACCAGGACGTCGCTGATTGGCGCGGCCAGGCCGTATTCGGCGGCTTTACGGGAAATGACGCCGTTGCGGATGTCCCATTCCAGCGGCTGGTGCGCCTCGCGGTCGGTGAGCATCGACGTCGTCATGTCCGGAGACAGGTTGACGAGCAGATTCATGATCTCGTCGATCACCTCGTCGCCCAGTTTCGCGCCATCCGCGCGCGCAACCGCGACGCATTCCGTGAGATAGCGCCGCGCCAGGGCGGAGACGTCGTCGCGCCGGAACATCCCCGCGCGTCGCCCGGCCAGTACCGGCAACCCGAACACGGCGTTGAGCAGGAGTTTGCGCCACGCAGCGCTGATGAAGTCGGGGTCGAGTGCGACCGAGATGCCCGCGCCGTCGAACAGCTTGGCGAGCTTCTCCGCGGCATCGGAGATGGGGAGCACGATGCGTACGCCGGTGCGCAACTGTACGAAGCCCTGTGGGTCGGGTTCCGCCGAGACCCACAGAGCCGCCGGCACGACCGTCGACGACGGGCAATACCGGCCCACCCGCTCCACCTGCTCGACGCCGTTCTGCAGCGCACATACGACCGTGCGATCGTCACACAGCCGGGCCAGCCACGCGCCTGCCTGCTCGTTCTGGGTGTCTTTGACTGCCACCAGCACCACGTCGACGGGCTGGTCGATGACTGCGGGGTCGGTCAGCACCGGCCCCGGTACGACGATCGGGTCGCCCTCGTGGGGTCTGACCTCGATGGACTCACGTGCGGTTCGCCCGCACAGGGTCACCTGATGGCCTGCGGCATACAGCAGGGCGGCGACCGTCGACCCGATCGCACCGGGACCGACCAGTGCGATGCCGCCAGCCACGAACGCCAAGCTACCGCCCCCGGCCGCCCCACTACACTGTGGCAGTCATCCCAACAGGCCATTCTCAGGAGAGTTCGTGCTGCGCAGTCATCCCGCCGGTTCGTTGCGGTCCGCCGACGCCGGTCAGAAGGTGACGCTCGCCGGCTGGGTAGCGCGTCGCCGCGACCACGGCGGAGTCATCTTCATCGACCTTCGTGATTCGTCCGGAGTGTCGCAGGTGGTGTTCCGTGAGGCGGATGTGCTGGCGGACGCGCACCGGCTGCGCGCCGAGTACTGCGTCGCCGTCGAGGGCGTTGTCGAGGTTCGACCCGAGGGCAACGCCAACCCCGAAATCCCCACGGGCGACATCGAAGTGAACGCGACGTCGTTGACGGTGCTCGGTGAGAGCGCGCCGCTGCCGTTTCAGCTCGACGAGCAGGCAGGTGAGGAAGCCCGGCTGAAGTATCGCTACCTCGACCTGCGTCGCGAGGGTCCCGGAAATGCGATTCGCCTGCGTTCCAAGGTGAATGCCGCCGCACGCGAGGTGTTGGCACGCCACGACTTCGTCGAGATCGAGACACCGACGATGACGCGATCGACCCCGGAGGGCGCGCGCGACTTCTTGGTGCCCGCGCGTCTGCAGCCCGGCAGTTTCTACGCGCTGCCGCAGAGTCCGCAGCTCTTCAAGCAGCTGCTCATGGTCGCAGGCATGGAGCGCTACTACCAGATCGCGCGCTGCTATCGCGACGAGGACTTCCGCGCCGACCGGCAGCCGGAGTTCACCCAGCTCGACATGGAGATGAGCTTCGTCGAAGCCGACGACGTCATGGCGGTGTCCGAGGAGATCCTCAAGGCGGTGTGGGCGCTCATCGGCTACGACCTGCCGACGCCGATCCCGCGGATCACCTACGCCGACGCGATGCGGCGATTCGGTACCGACAAACCCGACCTGCGGTTCGGTCTGGAGCTCGTCGAGTGCACGGAATACTTCTCCGACACCACTTTCCGGGTCTTCCAGGCGCCGTATGTGGGCGCGGTCGTCATGCCGGGCGGAGCGTCGCAGCCGCGTCGTACATTGGACGGCTGGCAGGAGTTCGCCAAACAGCGCGGCCACAAGGGTCTGGCGTACGTCCTGGTGGGTGAGGACGGCACGCTGGGTGGGCCCGTCGCGAAGAACCTCACCGACGCCGAACGCGATGGCCTCGCAACGCATGTCGGCGCGAAGCCGGGGGACTGCATCTTCTTCTCGGCCGGCCCCGCGAAGTCCGCGCGGGCACTGCTCGGCGCCACCCGCATCGAGATCGCCAAGCGTCTCGACATGATCGACCCGAAGGCGTGGGCGTTCACCTGGGTGGTCGACTGGCCGTTGTTCGAGCCCGCCGACGAAGCCGCGGCAGCAGGCGATGTGGCCGTGGGTTCGGGCGCATGGACCGCGGTGCACCACGCGTTCACCGCGCCACAACCGCAGTCGGAGGCCACCTTCGACAGCGATCCCGGCTCGGCGCTGGCGAATGCCTACGACATCGTCTGCAACGGCAACGAGATCGGGGGCGGTTCGATCCGTATCCATCGTCGTGACGTTCAGGAACGGGTGTTCGCGATGATGGGCATCGACCACGACGAGGCGCAAGAGAAGTTCGGATTCCTGTTGGAAGCCTTCACCTTTGGCGCCCCGCCGCACGGCGGCATCGCGTTCGGCTGGGACCGCATCACCGCGCTGCTCGCGGGCTTCGACTCCATCCGGGAGGTCATCGCCTTCCCGAAGTCCGGTGGCGGTGTCGATCCGCTGACCGGCGCGCCCGCGCCGATTACACCGCAGCAGCGCAAGGAATCCGGCATCGACGCCAAACCGAAGACGGACTAGGAGCGCAGGGCGGTACCCTTAGCGAAGCGGCTCGGACAAGAGCGCCCCGAAGATGTGCCGCTCGACCCGTTGCGTCAGATCGATGTGCACATGTTTGGTTTCGGTGTACTCATCGAGCGCGTGCTCACCGAGTTCGCGACCCACGCCGCTCTGCTTGAATCCGCCGAAGGGTAACGCCGCATCGATCTGATGCCAGTTGTTGATCCACACGGTGCCGGCACGCAGTTGGGCCGCTATGTCGATCGCTCGTTCGTAATCGGTGCTCCACACCCCGGCGCTCAATCCGTACTGGGTGTCGTTGGCCTGACGGACGGCATCGGCCTCATCGGCATAGCGAAGGACGCACAGTACCGGCCCGAATATCTCCTCGCGCGCGACTTCCATGTCGTTGCTGACCTCTGTGACGATCGTCGGCTCGATCCAGTACCCCTCGGCGAAGCGGCTGCCGTGCGGAACGCCGCCACCGAGGACGATCTTCGCCCCGCTCGCCCTGGCGCTGTCGAGAAAGCCCAGCACGCGGTCGCGTTGTCTCGCCGAAATCAGTGGTCCCACATCAGTATCGAAGTCAGTGGTGTCGCCCAACTTCAGTGCGGACGCACGGTCGACCAGGCGATCGACCACCAGGTCATACATGTCATCGGGCACCAAAAGACGCGTTCCGGACTCACAGATCTGCCCGGAGTACAGCATGCACCCGAACAGCGCCCCGTCGATGGCGACGTCGAGGTTGGCGTCATCGAGCAGGATCTGCGCCCCCTTGCCGCCGAGCTCGAGCGAGATCCTCTTGACCGTTCCGGACGCCAGGCGCATGATCTCGCGGCCCACCGGAGTCGATCCGGTGAAGGCCACCTTGTCCACATCGGGATGTTCGGCCAGCCGCGCCCCAACGGTCGGGCCGGGGCCGGTGACAAGGTTGATGACACCGTCGGGCACCCCGCATTCCTGGGCGATCTCACACAGCCGCAGCAGCGTCAACGGCGCCTTCTCGTCGGGCTTGACGACAACCGAATTGCCGGCAGCCAGTGCCGGCCCGATCTTCCATATACCAAGCAGCAGAGGAAAGTTCCACGGCACGATCGCGGCGCAGACACCGAGGGGCTCCTGCCGGATCACGTTCGTCGACAGGGTCGGGTAGGCCTGCGTCGGTACTTGGCGCTCCCACTGGTAAGAATCGGCGAGTTCGGCGAAGTGCAGGAGGTGTGGCGCCGCATAACCGATGTGAAAGGCCGTTGCCTGCCTTACCGTGGCGCCGTTGGCGTGAATCTCGAGATCAACGAGCTCGTCGAACTCCTTGCCGATCCGATCGGCCATTTCGCGCATCACCTTCGATCGATCAGCGGGTGCAAGGCGTGACCATGAACCGGCCTCGAAGGCGGTGCGGGCAGCCGAGACTGCCGCGTCGGCGTGTTCGACGTCCCCACGGGCAATCGTGGCGAAGACCTCCCCGGTGGCGGGGTCGCGGATCTCGTCAGATTCCGGCGAGTCGACATGCTTTCCGTTGATGAACATCTCATGGTGTCTGATGTGCGGCGCCATGGTGACTCCTTCGACTCGGTCGACATGTAGTCAACGGGCACGCCCCCAGGCCTCGCCATCGCCCAAAGGGAGGGTTCAGATCGCCCTCTTGTGAGATCGAACCCCCGTCAGAGGTGCGCGGCACCATTTCTGCGCTGTCCACCACCTCATTCGGAGTATGACGATCCACCCTCCGGCGGCTTGTCGTCGCGCCTCGCGCGTCGCACGCTCGCTCAATGCGGGTCGTGCAGAAGAATGAGCGCGCGATCGAACTGATCGTCACCGCCCGTGAAGACCTCGCGGACGATGTCGTGGGGCTGGTGCTGGAAGACCCGCGCGGCACGGAATTGCCGGAGTGGAATCCCGGCGCCCACGTCGACGTGGTGTTGACCGAGGAGTTGGTCCGTCAGTACTCGCTGTGTTCCAGTCCTGCTGATCGACGACGGTGGAAGATCGCCGTGCTGCTCGAGCCGGCAGGGCGCGGGGGATCGAAAGTCGTCCACGACACGGTCCACAGCGGCAGCAGAATCCGAGTTCGCGGTCCGCGCAACCATTTCCCGCTGCGGCGATCGCGGCGCTACCAGTTCATCGCCGGCGGAATCGGCATCACACCGATCATGCCGATGATCGAGGCTGCCGAGGCCGATGGCGCCGAATGGCACCTGCTCTACGGCGGTCGCCGGCGAACATCGATGGCTTTCATCGAAGAGCTGACGAAATACGATGAGCACGTTACGGTTTGGCCGCAAGACCAGGACGGTCTGCTCGACCTTTCCAGGGTGCTCGGCCGCCCGCGCGACGACACCTTGGTGTACTGCTGCGGACCCGAAGGATTGCTCACCGCGGTTGAGGCGGCCTGCGGCCCATGGCCGAGATCCGCGTTGCACTATGAACGATTCACCGCCAAGCCCGGCACGAGAGAACCCGCCGGCGGCGCCGTCGACAGGTTCGAGGTCGTGTGTCGGCGTTCGAGGATAAGTGTCGATATCGGACCCGGTGAATCCATCCTGGAAGCGTTGCGGGCGCGGGGAATCTGCACGTTGTCGTCCTGTATGGAAGGCATCTGCGGCACCTGCGAGACACCGGTGCTGGAGGGCAGACCCGACCATCGCGATTCGGTGCTCAGTGACGAGGAAAAGGCGGCCAACGACTGCATGATGCTGTGCGTGTCACGCTCGCTGTCGGACCGGCTGGTGCTCGATCTGTGATCGGCACCGGGTTTGTGGCCACCCCTAACGAGAGATGTACGTGCCCCGTGCGCGGGATCCTCAGGGGTCATTGCCGATGGCAACCTGCTCGTCATGAGCACCGTTGCCGAGCACCCCTTGCTGATCAGCGACCCCGAGCTGGACCTGTCGGCCAGGTCGTTCTGGGCCCAGGATTTCGAAGTGCGCGAAAAGGCCTTCGCCCGTTTGCGCACCGAGTGCCCCGTGTCCTACCACCGCCCCTACGAGTCGACACTTCTGCCGCCCGTGGAGGACACACCCGGCTTCTGGTCAGTGACCAAACACACGGACTGCCGTTACGTGTCGCGCAACCCGCAGTTGTTCTGCTCGCGCAGGGGCGTGCTGATGGAGGACATGCCCGAGATCGTCATCACCGCCACGGCAGGTTTCCTGGTGATGGACGGCGAGCAACACCGCAAGATGCGTGGCGTCGTCGAGCAGGCCTTCACCCCGCGAAACATCCGCAATATCTCGGAATGGATTGCGCAGCACGCCCGCGACCGCCTCGACGAGATCATCGACCAGGGTGAAGGTGACTTCTGCGAGGACTACGCGAAATACATTCCCGGACGCATCTTCGCGCACTTCTTCGGACTCGAACGCGACAGCGAGGAACAGCACATCGTCATGGAGGCGGCCGAACGCATGCTTGCGTGGGACGACCCCCGGATGGCACTGGGCCGCGATGCGCTTACGACGCACGCCGAGGAGGCCGAGCGGATTCAGGACATCGCGCTGAGGCTGGCCCCGCAGCGGCGCACGGATCCCAGGGACGACCTGCTCAGCTGGGTGGTCAACGCCGAGTTCGAGGGCAACAAACTCGATGACTGGGAGGTCGCGGCCTTCTTCTCGTTGCTGGGCTCGGCCGCCAACGACACCACACGACACTCGATCGCCCACGCCGTTCGCCTGTTCTCCGACAACCCAGACCAGCGCGACCTGCTGCTCGAAGACCTGCCTGGTCGCGTCGGAATGGCGGCAGAGGAAGTCATCCGGCACGCCAGCCCGGTGATGCACTTCCGGCGTACGGCCACCCAGGATGTGGTGATCGGCGATGCGGAGATCAAAGAAGGTGAGCACGTCGTCATGTGGTACTGCTCGGCCAATCGCGACCCCGAGGTGTTCACCGACCCAGCGAAGTTCGACATCCTGCGCAGCCCCAACGATCACGTCGGCTTCGGCGCTGGCGGCCCGCACTTCTGCCTCGGCAATGCGTTGGGTCGGCAGATGCTCCGATCGGCGTTGACCGAGATCTATTCCCGCATACCGGATATCACGCTGACCGGTGAACCCGATTTCCAGATCAACAACTTCATCCGTGGTGTGCATCGCTTACCCGTGCGTTGGACACCGCCCACCAAGAAGGCCGACTGACGGTCCTGCGACTAACGGAACCGGCTACACCACTGGAGAGGAATCATGGCCTACTACAACAACGCTGAAGAAATCTACAAGTACCTCGGCGGCGTCTTCCACGCCGCCAACGACACCGAAGTGGGGCCGAAACTCAAGGCCGCCGAGATCGATCTGCAGGTGTACTACACCGATCCGGATGCAGCGATGACGGTGCGGTTGCGGGAACCGACCATCGAGGTTGTGCCGGGAGGCGATAACAGCGACGCCGACGTGAAGCTCTATATGCCGGCCGACATCGGCGACAAGTTCTGGCGGGGCGAGTACAACCTCGGCGTCGGACTGGCCAAGGGACAAGTCAAGGCAAAGGGACCCGTCAACAAGATCCTCAAGCTGGTGCCACTCACCAAGCCGTTATTCCCCGTTTACCGCGAGCTCGTCGCCGAGAAGGATGCGTCCGTCTGAGACGGCGCGAACAACAGGAGCCTGCCTTGACCGATGCCGCAACCAGCGTCTCCGCAGCGGACCCTAGCGCCACCAACCGCACCGTACGGGCGGCGATTTTGCGCCAGGAGGGCGGGCCGCTGTCGCTCGAGGACGTCGAGCTCTCCGCGCTGGCCGACGACGAAGTGCTGGTACGGATTGCCGGCGTCGGCATCTGCCATACCGACATCTCGGCTTCCGAAGGACTGATACCCCTGCCGCTCCCTGCGGTGTTGGGCCATGAAGGCGCAGGCGTCGTGGAGGCCGTCGGCGCGGGGGTCAGCACCCTGGCCCCCGGCGATCACGTCGTGTTGAGTTTCGGCTTCTGCGGCGAGTGCGACACCTGCACAAACAACACTCCGGCCTACTGCGACCTGTTCGGGCCGCTGAACTACTTCGGCGAGCGGCTGGACGGCACCGTCACCATGCACTCCGGCGACGAGGACATCCACGGCAACTGGTTCGGCCAGTCCTCTTTCGCGAGCCTGGCGATCGCCAGCGCGCGCAACGCCGTCAAGGTGCCGAACGACCTGCCGTTGCATCTACTGGGGCCGCTCGGGTGCGGTCTGCAGACCGGCGCCGGCGCGGTGATGAATGTGCTGCGCCCGAGCGCGGGGCAGAGTCTGGCGGTGTTCGGGATGGGCGCGGTCGGGCAGGCTGCGATCATGGCGGGCAAGGCGCTGGGCTGCGACCCGATCATCGCGATTGATCTCAACACGGCGCGGCTGCAGACCGCTCACGTGTTGGGAGCCAGTCACTTGATCAACCCGACGCAGACCACCGACCTGGTGTGGGACGTGATGCATCTGGCGCCGACGGGTGTCGACCACTCACTTGACGCGGTCGGCTCGAATTCGGTTATCCGCCAGGCGTTGGAGATTCTGCGCTCGCCGGGGCATTGCGTCACCGTGGGGTTTGCGGGGATGCAGCACGACATCACGATCGACCAGGGACATCTGCTTCTCGGCCGGCGGCTCTCGGGCGTGATCGAAGGCGATGCTGATCCGCGAACCTTCATTCCCGCATTGATCCAGCTCTACCGAGACGGCAGGTTCCCCTTCGACCAGCTGATTGCGACGTTCCCGTTCAGCCAGATCAACGACGCGATCGCCGCCTCCCGGCGGGGCGACGTCATCAAGCCCGTCGTCGTCTTCGACTGACGGAGTCGGCCCTGCAAATCATGCCTCCGCACGGGGCCCGAGTTGCTACCGTCACCGTGTCTGGACGCGCGATCTGGGGGCGCAGTGGCTCAAGAGGTGTCTGACGGAGCTGCCGAAGTTGCGGCCTCGGTTGACGAAGCCGAGTTGGCCGAGCGTATCGGTGTGCGCGCCGTCACCGTCATCGCCGACCTGCACGACGCCAACGACAAGGACCTCGAGCAGCTGACGATCGAGGCGGCCCTCAGCAACGTGCAGACGGTGATGCGGGGCTTCGGGGCCTTGGAGTCGCCGTCGGAGGCCCAGGTTCCCAAGGTGACGTTGAACTGGGTCTCCGTCTTGGCGCAGCGAGGCATTACCGTCGCCGCGATACCGCGCTGCTATGTGATCGGGCTGGGCATATGCGACGCGGTGCTGCGCGATGCGATTTACCGTCGACAGGCGCCCGAAGAGGTCAAATGGCAGCTCGCCAGTTCGGCCTCGCAGTACCTGTTCGGATACTGCGAGAAGGCCTCCGGTGAACTGGTCGACCATTATCAGCGTGAACGCGAACTATGGGTGCGGGGCGCGGACTCGGTGCGGGCGGAACTCGTGCTCGCGATTCTGTCGGGACGGCCCGTCGACCTGCACGCCACCAGCGCGGCACTGGGATACAACCTCGACCGGCCCCACATCGCCATGATCGTGTGGAGCGATCCGCGCAGCCCGGACAACCCGCCGCTGCAGGCGTTGAAACGTGCCGCCGCCGAGATCGCCCACCGGTTGGGGGGCATCGAGCTGCTGGTCGTTCCCGCCGGCGAAGCGATGGTGTGGGCCTGGACGAGTGGGCCCGCCATCGGCGCACACCCGCCCCCGCACATCGACATCGACGCCCCGCTGATGGCGGCGGTCGGCGGCCTATGTCATGGGTTGGAGGGCTTCGTTGAATCTCATCGCCAAGCACGCGACGGTCGTCGCACGAGCCGGGTGTTCTCCCAGCGTGCGGGCACCGTCGCCCACCACCGCGACGTGGCGCTGGCAGCACTGATGACCCACGACCTTTCGGCGGCTCGACAATTCGCCAAAGAAGAACTCGGCGAACTCAGCTCAGACACCGAACGCAGCCGAAGGCTGCGGGAGACGCTCCTGGTGTTCTTCGAGGAGAACATGAGCTGGGTCAGGACCGCAGAGCGTTTGGGCGTGCACCAGAACACCGTGATGTATCGGGTCCAGCAGGCCAAGGAAATACTCGGATGCTCGTTCGACGGACGTCGCCTCGAGCTGGAGGTGGCGTTGCGGCTCGCCAACGCCGGTGCCAACCTCAGTCCGGGTGGACTGGCCAGTGCCGGGCAACCCGATTGGCCCGTTCCGCAAGACGGCCTGTGATGAGCTTCCAGTGCCCGGCCCAAGATTTGGAAGCCGCTTACATGTCGAAGTGACCGCCGTCTACTTACCGTCGATCACGTGAGCACTGCCACCATCGATATCGCAGGCGACGTCAGACTCTGGCCGACCCGCGCCCGCAATCTCCGAGTGGTGCCGATTCGCGCCCGGGATGAGGAGGAATGGCACGTCGTCGGTGAACCGTTGCGCGACAACGAGTTGCGCGACCGGATCGTCGCGGTGCTCCATGAGGCCGCCACACTACCGGGTCTCGGCGACGTGGCAGCGGTCGGCGACGGCCGCGACTTCACCCGCATCCAGTCGGCTCTCGGCTCGGCCCACGATCGGTTGGCCGCGCTGGCCTCGGGAGCCGAGATCCCGGCGGCACGGCTCATCGGGCTGCTCACCGAGATCGGGCAGCTGCGGGTTCAGGTCGGTCAGACACAAATCAAGCAACGCAATGACCGCTACGGCGCCGTACGCAACGCCCTGTCCCGGTTGCACAGCATCGACTCGATCGAGCAGATGCTCGAGCGGGCGCCGGCGGAACTGTGCCGCTGCGGGTTTGACCGCGTCATCATCTCGCGGGTCGAGGAATCGACGTGGTGGGTCGAAAGCGTCCACGTCACCGCCGACCCCGAATGGGCCGCCGAAATCGCCCGCGCCGGACGCGAACACCCGATGCACATCGACCACACGCTCGTCGAAAGTGAGATCCTGCGCCGCCGCGCCCCAGTTCTTGTTCGCGACGCCCAGCGCGACCCCCGCACCAACGCCGTCATCGGGCAGGCGTCCCTGTCTCGGTCCTACGTGGCCGCACCGATCATGCCCAACGGCCGCATCATCGGCCTGCTGCACGCGGACTGCTACAACAGCCGCCGCCACGTCGACGAAGAGGACCTGGCCACGCTCTGGATGTTCGCCGAGGGTTTCGGTTACGCATACCAGCGCACCGCACTCAGCGAGCGATTACGCCTTGCGCGCAACGAGATTCAGCGCATGGCACGGGACATCGCCACAGCTGCCGACGATCTGTGCACCTCCAGGGCGATACTGGGTCGCCCACAGCGACATCTAGACGAAAGACACGCGCCGGTGGCCGCCTCCCTGGCCGCCTGCACCAGCATCGAATCGCGATTGTCACCCCGCGAAATCGAGGTCGTGTCGCTGATGGCCGAAGGCAAGAGCAACCGCGAAATCGCCACCTGCCTGGTGATTTCCGAGGGAACGGTCAAGACGCACGTCAAACACATTCTGCGCAAGCTCAAGGCATCGAATCGAGCCGAAGCGGTGTTTCGCTACGTGCGGATCACCGCAGTACACGGAGCACCACCGACGACACCGCAACGCTAGAAGCGTTGCTCACCAACGGATCTCGCGATCGACTACGCAACCGACCAGTCGCAGTCCGTCAGCTCGGCGGACAACTCCCACAACCGGCGGGCCGTCACGCGATCGACCGCCTTGGGACGCAACTTCGTCACCTTCGGTGGGCCCAGCTGATTGAAGCGCGGAGCAATATACGTCCCGCTGGGCAGCTCGGTCGATACCGCCTGCAGGCTGGCGCGCGCACCCTGCGCGGGGGTGTGCAGCAGGCGCCGTATCCGACGGTGCTCACCCATGCCCATCGACCTGGCGATGTCGGTGTCGGTCGCGCCGGGATCGGACGCGTAGGCGCGGATGCCGCGGGCGGCGAGTTCGTTGACGAACAGCAGGTTGGCCAGTTTGGATTCGCCGTACGCGCTCCACTTCGAGTACCTGCGGGTATGCCAGTTGAGGTCCTCGAGGTGCAGCGTGGTCAACAGGTACGTCGCACTCGCGACGGACACGACGCGGTCCTTGATCCGGTCGCCGAGCAGGCAGGTCAACGCGAAATGCCCGAGGTGGTTCGTGCCCATGTGGGCCTCGAAACCGTCCGCGGTGCGGGTCAACGGCAAGCCCATCACACCGGCGTTGTTCACCAGCACGTCAACGGATTCCACCGAATCGGCGAACGCCCGAACACTGGCTAGGTCGGCCAGATCGAGCGCGGCCACGTCGACGTCACCGCCTATCTCGGTGGCGGCGGCGCGGCCCTTGCCGACATCGCGGCAGGCGATCAGCACGCTGTGTCCGTCGGCGGCCAATGCTGCCGCCGTCGCTTTACCCACGCCGCTGTTGCCTCCGGTCACGATCACTCGCATGGCTGTTGATTATGCGGTGCGGAATACCGGAGGCCGCGCGCGACTTGGATGAACAATGACCGAGATATCCGATTTCAAGGCGTTCAACGAAGGCATCGTCGAGGAGTTCCGCGCCAACAACGGCAAGGTCGGCGGCCCGTTCGAGGGCGCAGCGCTGCTGATATTGCACACCACGGGCGCGAAGTCCGGCCAGCTCAGGCTCTCGCCGCTGGCCTACTTCGAGATCGAGGGAAAGATCTATATCGTCGGCTCGTACGCCGGCGCCGACAAGGATCCGGCGTGGGTGCACAACCTGCGGGCCAACCCGAATGCGCACATCGAGTTGGGGACGACCGAGTACGACGTCGTCGCCCGGGAAGTGCCGGGTGCGGAGCGCGACGAGCTTTATCCGAAGGTGGTGGAGCACGCGCCGGTGTTCGCCGAGTATCAGGCCAAGACCAGCCGGATCATCCCGATTTTCGAGCTGCAGCGCGCGTGATTTCGGCGTGCTAAGTCACGCTGAGCGAGACCCAGCACGCCGAAACCGCCAATTAGAGCCGCTCGATGATCGTGGCGTTGGCCATGCCGCCGCCCTCGCACATCGTCTGCAGCCCGTAACGTCCGCCGCGCTGTTCCAACGCGTTGACGAGCGTCGTCATCAGGCGTGCACCGGAGGCGCCCAGCGGGTGGCCGATCGCGATCGCACCGCCGTTGACGTTCGTCTTCGACAGATCCGCGCCGACGTCGTGCGCCCATGCCATCACCACCGGCGCGAACGCCTCGTTCACCTCGAACAGGTCGATGTCGGCGAGCGTGAGTCCCGCTCTCTGCAAAACCTTTTCGGTCGCCGGGATAACACCGGTCAACATGTACAGCGGATCGGATCCCACGACCGTCGTCGTGTGAATACGGGCCAGCGGGCGCAGGCCCAGCCGCTTGGCGACCTCGCTCGTGGTGATCAACACCGCCGCGCTGCCGTCCGACAGCGGCGACGAGTTACCCGGCGTGATCTCCCATTGGATCTGGGGGAAACGCGCCTCGTAGGCGGGGTTGTAGAACGCGGGCTTCAGACCCGCCAGCGTCTCCACTGTCGTTCCGGGACGAATGATCTCGTCAGTGGTGAGCCCCGCGATCGGAATCAGCTCATTGTCGAAGCGGCCCTCTTTGGTTGCCTGCGCTGCCTTTTCGTGGCTGCCCGCGGAGAACTCGTCGAGCTGCTGACGCGAGAAACCCCATTTCGCCGCGATCAGTTCGGCGCTGATGCCCTGCGGCACCAGCCCTTCGGGATACCGCTGCGCCATGGCGCCGAACGGGTCGCTGCCGGGCAGCACGCTCGAACCCATCGGCACCCGCGACATCGACTCGACACCGCCCGCGACGACGATGTCGTACGCGCCGGCGAGCACGCCCTGAGCCGCGAAGCTGATCGCCTGCTGGCTGCTGCCGCACTGGCGGTCGACGGTGGTGCCGGGTACGGATTCGGGGAAGCCCGCCGCCAGTAGCGCGTTGCGCCCGATGTTGACGGCCTGATCGCCCACCTGGGTGACGGCGCCGGTGATGACGTCGTCGATCTGCGCCGGGTCGATACCCGTGCGGTTCACCAGTTCCTTGAGGCTGTGAGCCAAGAGGTCGACGGGCAGCACGTCATGCAGTGCGCCGCTGGCCTTGCCCTTCCCGATCGGTGTGCGTACCGCCTCGACGATGACCGCATCGCGGCCCGCATATCCAGCCATTTCAGCCTCCTGAACTCACCACTGAGTAATGCTTCCTATACCCAGCTATATCACCTGGGTATACTTAGAACAACTCAGAGGGAGGGGACATTCCGTGACGATGCTGCAGGGCCGGCTGGCCGACCGCGACGCCTGGTCCGCGGTCGGGCAGTGCCCAGTGGAGAAGACGATGGCCCTGCTAGGGACCAAATCGGCCATGCTGATCATGCGCGAGGCCTACTACGGCACCACCCGCTTCGACGACTTCTGGCGCCGCGTCGGTGTGACCAAGGCCGCAGCCGCCGCCCGGCTCGCCGAGTTGGTGGAGGCGGGCCTGCTCGAACGGCGGCCCTATCGGGAGCCGGGCCAGCGCAGCCGGGACGAATACGTGCTGACCGAGGCGGGCATCGACTTCATGCCCGTGGTCTTCTCGATGTTCGAGTGGGGTCGACGCCACCTGACCGACCACCTGCCGCTACGGCTGGCGCACGCCGGCTGTGGTGCCGAAGCCACCGTCGAGATCCACTGCGAGAAGGGCCATCGCGTGCCCGCCGACGAGCTGATTCTCCGGGCGGTGCGAAGCTAGCGCTCCTCGGCGAGGTAGGCCTTCACGAGCGTCTTCGGCGCCCGCGCCAGCCAGGCCTCGGTGACCAGCTCGGTGAGTTCGGCACGAGAGATCTCGGCCAGCCGGACGAGCACGATCGGGTAGCCGTCGAAGTGCGTTGTGGTCGCGATGTGGTGAAGTACACATCAGGGGAGTCGGCGATAAGCGCAAACTTCACCCCCTCGTCCGGAACGTGCGCCGCGAGGACGTCGCCGTCGGGTGCCTGATCGCCCAGCGCGGCATAGTCGGCCGTGCGCAAAGGCCGCTCCCAGACCATGAGTTTCTTGCCCACGCGCCATGACCTCGGTTCCGTCTCGGAGGCCTCAGGTAGCTTGACGGCGATGCGCTCGACGTCCGTCCAGGTGGCCACGGACTCGATTGTGCGCCATGCATACCCGGCCACCGTGTGATGGGATCGTGCGATGGGCATCAAGGTGGCGCTGGAGCACCGCACCAGCTACACATTCGATCGACTGGTGCAGGTGCATCCGCATGTCGTTCGGCTTCGCCCTGCCCCGCACTGTCGGACCCCGATCGAGGCCTACTCGTTCGCCGTCGAGCCCGCCGACCACTTCATCAACTGGCAGCAGGACGCCTTCGGCAACTTCCTCGCCCGGCTGGTTTTCCCGAACCGGGCACGTAGCCTGACGATCACCGTCGGCCTGATCGCCGACATGAAGGTGATCAACCCGTTCGACTTCTTCATCGAGGAGTACGCGGAGAAGTTCGGCTTCGCCTACCCCAAGTCCCTCGCCGAAGACCTCAAGCCCTACCTGCGCCCGGTGGACGAGCACGGGGAGGGCAGCGGACCCGGCGACCTCGTCAAGGCCTGGGTCGCGAACTTCTTTGTTCCGCCCGGGACCCGTACCATCGACTTCCTCGTCGCGCTCAACCGCGCGATCAACGCCGACGTGGGCTACAGCCTGCGGATGGAACCCGGCGTGCAGGCGCCCGACTACACCCTGCGCACCGGGATCGGCTCGTGCCGCGACTCGGCCTGGTTGCTGGTGTCGATCCTGCGCCAGCTGGGGCTCGCGGCCCGCTTCGTGTCCGGCTACCTCGTCCAGCTCACCTCCGACGTCGAGGCGCTCGACGGACCGTCGGGGCCGCCCGCCGACTTCACCGACCTGCACGCATGGACCGAGGTGTACATCCCCGGCGCTGGCTGGATCGGCCTCGATCCGACGTCGGGCCTGTTCGCCGGTGAGGGCCACATCCCGCTGTCGGCGACACCGCATCCGGAGTCCGCGGCGCCCATCACCGGCGCCACCGAGCCGTGTGAGACGACGCTGGACTTCACCAACACCGTCACGCGGATCCACGAGGACCCCCGGGTCACGCTGCCCTACACCGAGTCGGCCTGGGAGGCCATCTGTGATCTGGGCGCCCGCATCGACGAGCGGCTGGCCGCAGGCGATGTGCGCCTGACGCTGGGCGGTGAGCCCACGTTCGTCTCGATCGACAACCAGGTCGACCCCGAGTGGACCACCGACGCCGACGGGCCGCACAAACGCCAACTAGCATCCGCGCTCGCCGCCCGCCTGAAGAAGGTGTGGGCGCCGCAGGGGCTGATACATCGCAACCAGGGCAAGTGGTATCCGGGAGAACCGTTGCCGCGCTGGCAGATCGGACTGTACTGGCGCACCGACGGTGGTCCGCTGTGGCGCGACGACAAGTTGTTGGCCGACCCGTGGCCGTCGACGCCGGAACGAATCGACGTCGCGCCCGACGCCGGGCTTGAGTTCCTCGGCGCCCTCGCCGACGACCTCGGGCTGCCCGCCTCTCAGGTTCGGCCCGCGTACGAGGACGCGTTGAGCCACCTGGCCGCCGCGACGCGGCTGCCGGAGGGCGAACCCGTCAGCGCCGCAGACGATCTCGAGACCGACACCCCCGATGCCCGCGCAGCCCTGATGGCGCGGTTGGACGAATCCGTCACCGAACCCGCCGCGTATGTGCTGCCGTTGCACCGCACCGAAGACGGATCAGGATGGGCGAGTGCCAACTGGCGGCTGCGGCGCGGCCGGATCGTGCTCCTGGAGGGCGACTCACCGGCCGGGTTGCGGCTGCCGCTGAAATCGATCAGCTGGCACCCGCCGAAGCCGACGCCCGGGGCGGATCCCTTGGCGCAGCAAGGGCCGCTGCCCGACGAACCCGGCGCCGATGATGCGGTCGTCGTGGAGGCCGACGCCGTGCCGACCACCGCGGTCGTGGCCGAGATCCGCGACGGGCTGCTCTACATCTATCTGCCGCCGACCGAGGACGTCGAGCACTTCGTCGACCTGATTCACCGGGTGGAGGCCGCGGCGGCCAAGATCGCGTGCCCGGTCGTCCTCGAAGGCTATGGACCGCCGCCGGATCCGCGGATCACGTCGATGACCGTCACCCCGGACCCGGGGGTCATCGAGGTCAACGTCGCACCCGCCGCCAGCTTCGCCGAGCAGCGCAAGCAGCTGGAAACCCTCTACAGCGAGGCCAGGCTCGCCCGGCTGTCGACCGAATCCTTCGACGTCGACGGCACCCACGGCGGCACCGGCGGTGGTAACCACATCACCCTCGGCGGCAGCACCCCGGCGGATTCGCCACTGCTGCGCCGTCCCGACCTGCTGGTGTCGATGCTGACCTACTGGCAGCGCCACCCGGCGCTGTCCTACCTATTCGCGGGGCGGTTCGTCGGCACGACGTCGCAGGCGCCCCGGGTCGACGAGGGCCGCGCGGAGGCGCTGTACGAGCTCGAGATCGCGTTCGCGGAGATCGCGCGGCTGTCGGCGGGCGAGGGCGGGCCGCGGCCGTGGATCGTCGACCGGGCGCTGCGGCACCTGCTGACCGACATCACCGGAAACACCCACCGGGCCGAGTTCTGTATCGACAAGCTGTACAGCCCCGATGGTCCCCGCGGCCGGCTGGGTCTGCTGGAGCTGCGCGGGTTCGAGATGCCGCCGCACTACCAGATGGCGATGGTGCAGTCGCTGCTCGTGCGGTCGCTGGTCGCGTGGTTCTGGGATGAGCCGCTGCGCGCACCGCTCATCCGCCACGGCGCGAACTTGCACGGTCGATATCTGTTGCCGCACTTCCTGATTCACGATATCGCCGACGTCGCCGCTGATCTGCGAGCGCACGGCATCGACTTCGAGACCAGCTGGCTGGACCCGTTCACCGAGTTCCGCTTCCCGCGCATCGGGACGGCGGTGTTCGACGGTGTCGAGATCGAGCTCCGCGGGGCCATCGAACCGTGGAATGTGTTGGGGGAGGAGTCGACCGCGGGCGGGACGGCACGTTACGTCGACTCGTCGGTCGAGCGCATCCAGGTCCGGCTCATCGGCGCCGACCGCCAGCGCTACATCGTGACCGCCAACGGCTACCCCGTGCCCCTGCTGGCCACCGACAACCCCGACGTCCAGGTGGGCGGGGTCAGGTACCGGGCGTGGCAGCCCCCGAGCGCACTTCATCCGACCATCACCGTCGACGGCCCGCTGCGCTTCGAGCTGGTCGACATCGCCGCGGGGGTGTCGCGTGGCGGCTGTACCTACCACATCTCACACCCCGGTGGCCGGTCCTACGACACTCCGCCCGTCAACGCCGTCGAGGCAGAATCGCGACGCGGCCGCCGTTTCGAGACGACCGGCTTCACCCCCGGCAGGGTGGACATGGCCGACATCCGCGAGAAGCAGGCGCGCCAATCCACTGACGTGGGCGCGCCGGGGATATTGGACCTGCGCCGGGTGCGTACCGTTCTGCAGTGATGGTCCTACCCGCA
Organism: Mycolicibacterium moriokaense; assembly: GCF_010726085.1. Classification (NCBI taxonomy): domain Bacteria; kingdom Bacillati; phylum Actinomycetota; class Actinomycetes; order Mycobacteriales; family Mycobacteriaceae; genus Mycobacterium; species Mycolicibacterium moriokaense. The sequence goes on along the minus strand of NZ_AP022560.1, from coordinate 3,908,339 downwards.
GCGAGTCCACACGACATCGACAACCTGCTCTCCCGGTATCGCACCGCGCGAGCCCAGCAGGCGCTGTTCGACGTCCGCGGCGGGGCGGGCACCGGCTACGACGAATTCGTCGACGCCGCAGGCAATATCCGCCCGGCCTGGCAGGAGCTGGCCGAATGCGTAGGCGAGCGTGGGCGCACCGGCCTGGACCACCTGCGCTCGACGGTGCGCAGCCTGGTCGACAACGACGGCATCACCTACGTCCAGGTCGACCGCCACGGGGACGCCGTCACAAACGGCAGCGGGGCAGCCGAACCCGGCCCGTGGCACCTCGACGCGCTGCCGCTGGTGATCTCCTCGTCCGACTGGGACATCCTGGAAGCCGGTCTGCTGCAACGTTCTCGGATCCTCGACGCGGTCCTCACCGACCTCTACGGCCCACGGATGTCGGTCACCAGCGGTGTGCTGCCGGCGCCGTTGCTCTTCGCGCATCCCGGCTACATCCGGGCGGCGCGCGGTATCGAACTGCCCGGCAGGCACCAGCTTTTCATGCACGGCTGCGACATCAGCCGCACGCGCGACGGCAGCTTCCAGGTCAACGCCGACTGGACGCAGGCACCGTCGGGGGCCGGCTATGCGCTCGCCGATCGCCGGGTCATCGCACACGCGATTCCGGACCTGTACGAACGCATCGGGCCTCGGCCGGCCTCGCCCTGGGCGCAGGCGCTGCGCCTCGCGTTGATCGACGCCGCACCCGAGTCCGCGGAGGAGCCGGTGGTCGTGGTGCTCAGCCCCGGCATCCACTCCGAGACGGCCTTCGACCAGGCCTACATCGCCAGCGTGCTGGGCTTCCCGCTGGTGGAGAGTGCCGACCTGGTGGTCCGCGACGGCAAGCTGTGGATGCGCTCGATGGGCACACTCAAGCGCGTCGACGTGGTGCTGCGCCGGGTGGACGCGGACTACGCGGATCCGCTTGACCTGCGGGCGGATTCGCGCCTCGGTGTCGTCGGACTCGTCGAGGTGCTCCGGCGCGGTGCCGTGACGGTGGTCAACACGCTGGGCAGCGGCATCCTGGAAAGCCCTGGGGTGCTTCGCTTTCTGCCCGAACTCGCCGAGCGGCTGCTCGGGGAGACGCCGCTGCTGCGTACCGCGCCGATGTACTGGGGTGGCATCAACACCGAACGCTCGCATATGTTGAGCAACCTGTCGACGCTGCTGATCCGATCGGTCACGGGCGGCGACACCATCGTCGGCCCCGCGCTGACCTCGACACAGCGCAAGGAACTCGGCGTCCGGATCGAGGCGACACCGTGGCAGTGGGTGGGCCAGGAGCTGCCGGAGTTCTCGTCGGCGCCCAGCGACTACTACCCGGGCGGACTGTCGGCGGCCAACGTGGGCATGCGGTTGTTCACGGTGTCGCAGCGCAGCGGGTACGCGCCGATGGTCGGTGGACTGGGATACCTCGTCGCGGCTGGAAACGCCGGGTTCAGACTGAATAGCGTTGCCGCGAAGGATATCTGGGTGCGCACGCCCACGCGGGTGACCGCCGAGCGCATCCCCACCGCGCCGCCGATGGAGCTGCCCGCCATCACGCCGAGCCCCACCGGTGCGGTCAGCTCGCCGCGCGTGCTGTCGGATCTGTTCTGGATGGGCCGCTACTCCGAGCGTGCGGAGAGCATGGCCAGGCTGCTCACCGTGACCCGCGAGCGCTACCACGAATTCCGCTACCGCAGGGAGTTGGCGGGCAGCGAATGCGTGCCGGTGCTGCTCGCCGCGCTCGGTTCGATCACCGGGACCGGGTTGGGCGACGGTGACTACGACGACCTGGTGGCGACCGCGCCGACCACGCTGTGGTCGCTGACCGCCGACCGGAACCGGTCGGGTTCGCTCGCGCAGTCGGTCGAGCGTCTCAGCCTCAACGCCCGCGCGGTGCGCGACCAGATGTCCAACGACACCTGGATGGTGCTCGCGGCGGTCGAGCGCGCACTGCTGCACCCCGAGGAGAACGAGCCACCGTCGTCCAAGACCGAGGGCGACGCCTACCTGGCGGCGACAAGCAACCTGACGCTCGCGGGCATGCTCGCGCTGTCGGGGGTGGCGGCCGAATCCATGGTCCACGACGTCGGCTGGACGATGATGGACATCGGCAAACGCATCGAACGTGGGTTGGGGTTGACAGCGTTGCTGCGTGCGAACCTTACCACGGTCCGCAGCCCCGGCGCCGAGCAAACCATCACGGAGTCCACGCTGGTGGTGTGCGAATCGTCGGTCATCTACCGACGACGCAATCCCGGCACCGTTAGTGTTGCTGCCGTGGCCGACCTGGTTCTGTTCGACGCGGACAACCCACGGTCGCTGGCCTACCAGCTCGAGCGGCTCCGCACCGGGCTCAAGGCGCTGCCGGGATCGTCGGGTTCATCACGCCCCGAACGGCTCGTCGACGAGATCATCACCCGGCTGCGCCGCATCGAGCCCGCCGATCTCGAAGAGGCCACGCCGGACGGCCACCGTGCGGAGCTCGCCGCATTGCTCGACGATGTGCACGCCGAGATGCGCGAGCTGTCCGTGGTCATCACCGCGACGCACCTGTCGCTGCCGGGCGGCATGCAGCCGCTGTGGGGACCCGACGAGCGCCGGGTGATGCCGTGACGGCGTTCCCCGACGGGCCGACACCCTCGATCTCGAGCCGGTGCTATCAGGTGGCGCACCGCACGGTCTACCACTACTCGGACGTCGTGACCAGCAGTTACGGGCGCGGCTTCCTCACCCCGCGCGATTCCGCGCGCCAGCGCTGTCTGTCGCACGAATTGATCATCGAACCGGAGGCCGCCGACAGCTCGACCAGCCGCGATGTCTACGGGAACATCAGCTCGTATTTCCATGTCACCGAGCGGCACCGCACCCTGGCGATCACGAGCCGGTCGGTGGTCGAAGTCGATCCGCCGCCCCCGGACCTGTACGAGGGCGGGTCGGCGCGCGCGCCGTGGGAGATCGCCAGGCCAGTCGGCACCGACGGTGCCCTGGCGACAGAATTCACCCTGGATCTGCGGCCGCCCGAGATCACCGACGAGGTCCGCGAGTACGCCGCACCGAGTTTCGTTCCGGAGCGCCCACTGATCGAGGTGCTGCGCGACCTGTCATCGCGGATCTTCAACGACTTCACCTATCGGTCCGGTTCCACAACGGTGTCCACTCAGGTGAGCGAGGTTTTGGCGGCGCGAGAGGGGGTATGTCAAGACTTCGCGCGGCTGGCGATCGCCTGCCTGCGTGCCAATGGATTGGCTGCCAGCTACGTGTCCGGGTACCTGGCGACCGACCCACCTCCAGGAAAGGAACGCATGGTGGGCATCGACGCCACACACGCGTGGGCATCGGTATGGACGCCGCAGAATCAGTGGCTTGGTTTCGATCCCACCAACGACCAGATGGTCGACGAGCGCTATATCACCGTGGGATTCGGCCGCGACTACGCCGACGTGCCCCCGTTGCGCGGCATCATCTACACCGACTCCGAGAGCAGTGTCATCGACGTCTCCGTGGATGTGGCGCCGTATGAGGGTGGCGTTCTGAATGCGTGACTTCACCTGTCCCAACTGCGGCCAGCGGTTGGCGTTCGAGAACTCGCTGTGCCTGTCGTGCGGAAGTTCGTTGGGCTTCTCGCTGGAGGACATGGCGCTGCTGGTGATCGCCCCCGACGACGAGAGCGACCATGCGGGTGCGGTGCCATCCAGCGACTACCAGCTGTGCGCGAATCTGTATACCGCCCAGTGCAATTGGCTGGTCGAACGTGCCGCGACCCGGAGGCTGTGCACGTCGTGTGCGCTGACGCGGACGCGGCCCAACGACGCCGACACCAAGGCCATGGCGGCCTTCGCCGATGCGGAGAAGGCCAAGCGTCGCCTCATCGCCCAGTTGCACGAGATGAAGCTGCCGATAGTCGGACGTGATGAGGACCCGCAGTTCGGCCTCGCATTCGACCTGCTGTCCAGCGAGACCGAAAAGGTGTTCACCGGTCACGAGAACGGCGTGATCACACTCGATCTCGCCGAGGGCGACGACGTGCACCGCGAGCAACTGCGGGTGTCGATGGAGGAGCCCTATCGCACGCTGCTCGGCCATTTCAGGCACGAGATCGGGCATTACTACTACTACCGGCTCGTCGACCCGTCAGAGAACTACAAGGCTCAGTTCCGCGAGCTGTACGGCGACCCTGATGCCGACTATCAGGCCGCGCTGGACCGGCACTACAACGAGGGCCCGCCGAAGGAATGGCAGAAGGACTACGTATCCTCCTATGCCACCATGCATCCGGCCGAAGACTGGGCCGAGACCTTCGCCCACTACCTGCACATCCGCGACACCTTGGACACCGCCGCGGCGTTCGGGCTGGCGCCGGCCAGCGCCACCTTCGAGCGGCGGGTGTTGGGCCCCAGCGGATTCGACACGACCATCGATATCTGGCTGCCCCTCACCTGGGCGCTGAACATGATCAACCGGTCGATGGGCAAGGAAGACCTCTACCCGTTCGTGCTGCCTGCGAAGGTGCTGGACAAGATGCGCCTCGTGCACACGATCATCGACGAGATCGTCTCGGATCCCGCCAAATCCCGGTAGGCGCTAGCCGGCGTCGAGCTCGGGCGCCCACGGCGTGCCGTTGATGTGCCCGCCGCCGTCGACGAACAACGTGTTCCCGGTCAGGTACCGCGAGCCCTCGCCCGCCAGGAACACGGCCACGGGTGCGATGTCGTCGTACGGATCGCCCATGCGCCCCATCGGATTCGCGGCGTCGGCCATCGCCTCCAACTCGGGGTAGTCGCCGATGGCGCGAAAGAACGCCCGACTCTTGGCGGCCGGGCAGATCGCGTTGACCGTGACGCCCGTCGGCGCCCACTCGCGTGCCGCGGTACGGGTGAGCGCACGCAGCGCTTCCTTGGCGGCGTTGTACTCAAGCGTGCCCATATGGGCGTTGACGCCGTTGAGGCTGCACATGTTGATGACGCGGCCCCAGCCGTTGTCCTTCATGTGCGGGAAGGCGGCCCGCATCGCCCAGTACGGACCGTAGTAGCCGACGGCGATGCCCTGTGCCAGTTGTTCATCGGTCTTCGCCTCGACCCGGCCGATCGCCCCGCCGCCCCATGCGTTGTTCACGACGATGTCGATCGACCCGTACGTCGACACCGCGGTCTGCACCGCCGACTCGACCTGTTCGCGGTCCGACACGTCCACGCGGACGAACGTGCCACCGATCGCGTCGGCGACGGTTTCTCCTGCCGCCGTGTCGATCTCGGCAACCACCACCCGTGCACCCTCGTCGGCGAAACGCCGCGCGATGCCCTCGCCGATGCCGGCCCCCGCCCCGGTCACCAGTGCCACCTTGCCGTCCAGCTGACCACTCATGCGCCGGCCACTCCCGACGCCAGCAGGGCGCGCGCCTCGGCCTTGCCGTCCAGCGTTCGCGTCTTACGCTCCACGATCTGCCAGCGGTCGTCGATGTACTTCAGCCGGAAGTGGTTGGCGCCCGCCCGGGCGACGACGAAGCCGTCGCCGCGGTGCAGCAGGAGGATCGATTCGCACACCGCCACGGCGTCCGATCCATCCACGGTCACCACGGCCGGGCCGAGAAAATGGCTGGCGCCCCGGCTGATCAAGCCCTGATGGGCGTCGGAGCGCACCATCGCGGCCACGTCGTCGCGGCTGCGCATGGGCCAGCCCTCGACGTCGTAGCTGCCGTCTGTCGCCCAGAGCTGTGCGGCGGCGTCTGCCTCGCCCGCATCGACGAGGGGACCGTAGGACGCGATGATCCGCTCGATCGCGCGTTCGGCCTCGATGCGTTCCAGGCGGCGTTCCAGCTCGGCCAGTCGCTCGTCGGTCATCGGAAGTCCTTTCGGCTAGCGGGATCCCATCAACTTCTCCATGAACTTGTGGGTGCCGAGCACCACCTTGGCGCGGTCGGGGTCGTTGCGCCGGGCGACGTCGTCGCCGTTGCCGCCCGCGATGTGCACGGGACCGTGGGGCAGGTGTTCGAGGCCTTCGCGTGCGACGTCCGCTGGCTGGGCGACCCGCATGCCCGGCACGTCGAAGTTCAGGCCGACGCGCTCCATCGCGGGTGTGCGGGTCACGCCGAGCACCAGTTCGAGCACGTCGACGTCGTAGTCGCGCAACTCGAGCCACAGGCTTTCGGCGAAGATGCGTCCGAAGGCCTTGACGCCGCCGTACACCGTGTGGCGCATCGAGCCGAGGTAGCCGGCCATCGAGCCGACCATCAGGATGCCGCCGCGTCGGCGCTCCCGCATCGGGCGGCCGAAGTGCTGCACCAGCGTCAGCATGGTGTTGATGTTCAGGTCGATCACCCGGCCGAACTCGCTGAGCCCACCGTCGAGGAAATGCTCGCTGCAGGTGTTGGCGCCTGCGTTGTAGATCAACAGGCCCACCTCGATGTCGGAGGTGGCGTCGGCGATCTGGTCCACGGCGTCGGTGGACACCAGATCCACTGCGAGAGTGCGTACTTCGGCACCGAGCGCGCGACACGAATCCGCCGTCTCGGCCAGTGGTCCCGGCTTGCGGGCGATCAGCACGAGATTGACGCCGGCGTCGGCCAACTGCCGCGCGAACTCCGCGCCGACGCCCTCCGAGCCGCCGGCCACCACGGCCCACGGCCCATATTTCGATAGGTCTGTCACCGTCTCATCCTCGCTCAGACATTCGTAGGAACACCCGGCCCCGTGGGGACAGGCGGTAGCCGACCTCGAGGCTGATCGTCAGCCCGAGCGACTTGAGCTGTCGAACACGCCTCTTGAACCGTGGCACATCCAGCCCGACGCGCTCGGCCAGATCCGGTGCGCGCACCGCCTCGTTGGCTCCGATCATCGTCAGATACTGCCTCGTCCATGGCTCGGTCGCGGCATCCCATCGGTCCAGGCGCGCGGTGATCGCGGCCACGTCGTCCGCCGACAGGCGATCGTCGGCGGCAAGTTCGAGTCGTTCGTCGGGACCCAGGTAGGACACCGCGATGGCGTACGTGTGCCGCGCGGGTCGGCGGTCCAGATCCTTTTGCGCGGCTGCGGCGTCCGGATAGCCGGCGGCGCGGGCCTGCGCCGCGGTGACCCGATGGTCGCCCGGGTATTCGGTGACGTCGTCGATGCGGATCGTGCCCGCCGAGGTGCGTTGCGTGCCGCCCGCCTTCGCCCTCGGCGCGTCCCAACGCCGAAGCACGAGTGTGATGCTGCCGTTAACGATTCCCTCGGCCGTGTCGCGGTTCAGCAGCACGGTGCTGACCCTACGATCACCCGGTGGCTGACCGCTATGGCTCCGATGTCCTCGCATCCAATCCCCATCGCAAGGCTCCGCGCTCCGTCGAAGTCCCGGCAGAGATCGGGTTGGTCGTCGAGGACGCTGCGACAGGGTTCGTCGGCGCGATCGTCCGCATCGAATACGGCCGGATGGAACTTGAGGACCGCCGCGGCCGCCGGAAGCCGTTCCCTGTCGGCCCCGGCTATCTCGTCGACGGGAAACCGGTCATCCTCACCCCGCCCAAGCGGGCCGCGCCGAAGCCGTCGCGCACCGCGTCCGGATCGGTGGCGGTGCCCGGCGCCCGCGCGAAGGTCGCGTTGCCGAGCCGCATCTACGTCGAGGGCCGTCACGACGCCGAACTCGTCGAACAGGTCTGGGGTGACGACCTGCGCATCGAGGGTGTCGTCGTCGAATACCTCGGCGGCGTCGACGATCTCACCGCGATCGTCGAGGAGTTTCGTCCGGAGCCAGGCCGACGGCTTGGCGTGCTCGTCGACCACCTGGTCGCCGGTTCGAAGGAGGCCCGCATCGCTGAGGAGGTGCGCCGGGGCCCAGGCGGCGCGCACACGCTGGTGGTCGGTCATCCGTTCATCGACATCTGGCAGGCGGTCAAACCCGGCCGGCTGGGGCTGCAGGCCTGGCCCGTCATCCCCAAGGGCATGGACTGGAAGAAGGGCGTGTGCCGCAAGCTGGGGTGGCCGCACACCGAGCAGGCCGACATCGCCAGGGCGTGGCAGCGGATCAGGAGTCGCGTGCGCGACTGGAACGACCTCGAGCCCGCGCTGATCGGACGGGTCGAGGAACTGATCGACTTCGTGACGGCGCCAGCGTCATAGCTCCGTGGTAAAGAGGGTGCGTGGCGGACGGTCTGTTTGACGTCCCCGGCGACGAACTGTCGTCCGGGGTGGCACCCGTCGGCGCGTCGACCCCGCTGGCCGTACGGATGCGGCCCGCCACCCTCGACGAGGTCGTCGGTCAGGACCATTTGCTGCAGCCTGGTGCGCCGATGCGCCGCATGGTCGAGGGCTCCGGCGCGGCGTCGGTCATCCTGTACGGCCCGCCGGGGACCGGCAAGACGACGCTCGCATCGCTGATCTCGCAGGCGACGGGCCGCCGGTTCGAGGCGCTGTCGGCGCTTTCGGCCGGTGTGAAGGAGGTCCGCGCCGTCATCGACGTTGCCCGGCGGGCGGCCGCGCACGGTGAGCAGACCGTCTTGTTCATCGACGAGGTGCACCGGTTCTCCAAGACGCAACAGGACGCCCTGCTGTCCGCCGTCGAGAACCGCGTCGTGCTGCTGGTGGCCGCCACCACCGAGAACCCGTCGTTCTCGGTCGTTGCACCGCTGCTGTCGCGATCGCTGATCCTGCAGTTGCAGCCGCTGGACTCCGATGCCGTGCGCACCGTGGTGCGTCGAGCGATCGACGACGAGCGCGGACTCGGCGGCAAGGTCAAGGTCACCGACGACGCGATCGAACTGCTCGTTCAGCTGTCGGCAGGCGACGCCCGGCGGGCGCTGACGGCGCTCGAGGTCGCGGCCGAAGCGGGGGAGGACGTGACCGTCGGGGTCATCGAGCAGTCGCTGGACAAGGCGGCTGTGCGGTACGACCGCGACGGGGATCAGCACTACGACGTGATCAGCGCGTTCATCAAGTCCGTCCGCGGCTCGGACGTCGACGCTGCGCTGCACTACCTGTCCCGGATGTTGGTGGCGGGCGAGGACCCGCGGTTCATCGCGCGCCGGCTCATGATCCTGGCGAGCGAGGACATCGGCATGGCGGATCCGTCGGCGCTGCAGACCGCTGTCGCCGCGGCGCAGACGGTGCAGTTGATCGGGATGCCGGAGGCGCAACTCACGCTCGCCCATGCCACGGTGCACTTGGCGACGGCGCCGAAGTCGAATGCGGTCACCACCGCGCTGGGGTCCGCGATGGCCGATATCAGGGCGGGTAAGGCGGGGTTGGTGCCCGCGCATCTGCGCGACGGTCACTACTCGGGTGCCGAGAAGCTGGGCAACGCGATCGGCTACAAGTACGCGCACGACGACCCCGATGGTGTTGTGCCCCAGCAATATCCGCCCGACGAGCTGGTCGGCGTCGACTACTACCGCCCGACCACGCACGGTGCGGAGCGCGAGATCGCGACGCGGTTGGACAAGTTGCGTGCAATCATCCGCAGGAAGCGCTGACGCTATCCACGTTCTGCAGGCCGCTACTCGCGTCTTTCCCGCAGCTCATTGACAGCGATGTAGGTCCACCCCTTGACACCCCTCACGAACCTTCCTACCGTTGTAATCAACCAAAGTATTGATCAAATAAAAGGTTGATAATGGGGAGTGGTGACGATGAGGATGCGCGACTCGACCGCGCCTTCCTGGCGCTCGCGGACCCGGTTCGACGCGCCATCGTGGCGCGGTTGTCCAGGGGGTCGGCCACGGTCAACGAGCTGGCTGCCCCGTTCGACATCACCAAACAGGCGGTCTCCAAGCACATTCAGGTGCTCGAGCACGCGGGCCTTGTCACTCGGACCCGCGACGCGCAGCGACGGCCCGTCCATCTCGACGCCGCCGCGCTGGAGAGGCTGACCGCATGGATCGACCGATATCGGCTTGACGCCGAACGCAGTTACCGCCGGCTGGATGCGCTACTGGCCGACATGACCGACACACCGAAGGGAAAACAGAAATGACGAACGCATTGGACCTCAAGGCCCCGGTGGACACCCTGGCCATGGAATTCACCCGGGAATTCGACGCGCCCGTCGAGGCACTGTTCCGCGCACACGCCGAACCGGAGCTGGTGAAGCAGTGGCTGGGCCCGCATGGCCTCGAGATGGACGTCAGCGAGTGGAACTTCAAAAGCCATGGCGGCTACCGCTATACCCACACCAACGAGCGAGGGACGTTCGGTTTCAACGGCACCTTCCACACCGTGCGCGACAACGAGTTCATCCTGCAGACCTTCGAATTCGAGGGCGCACCGGACATGGTGAACCTCGAGTTCATGTGGTTCGACGATCTGGGCAACGGTCGCTCCCGGCTGCGGGGTCGCTCGATCTGTCCCAACACCGAGGCTCGCGACGCGCTGTTGTCGTCCGGGATGGAAGGCGGTATGACCGAGGGCTACGAGAAGCTCGACGTGCTCCTCAAAAGCCTCTAGAAAGGGGCGATCCCGGCCGCAGGGGTCTCAGCCGGGATCGCCATCGGGGGTATGAGGTCAGCGCAGCAGCCCTGAGCGCCTGCGGCCCATCAGGCCGGTGCGCCTGCGTCCCATCAAGGACGCCACCAGGGCGACGCCCAACGCGGCGACGACGACCTGAACCAGCAGTTCCAGCCAGTCCACGCCGTTGGTCGCGGTGGGGATTCCGATCGCCCTCGCGATCGCGGTGCCGATGAACGCGGCCACGATGCCGACGAGGACCGTCAACACCATGCCGATCGGTTGCTTGCCAGGCACTACCAGCCGGCCGAGGACGCCGACCACGATGCCGATGAGGATTGCGGTGATAACGCTGGTGATGGTCACGGTGTCTCCAAGCTCTCGGGTCTGATCACGTTGTGTGATCCGGGACATACCCGCGGCCCAGACCCAATAAACGCACGCGTCAATCAATGCTCGCGCTCGTAGGCTCGGTGACGTGGACACCGCCGTACTCGACATCGACACCGCCCGCCGCCGCATCGTCGACCTGACCGACGCCGTGCGCGCCTTCTGTAGCGGGCACGAGGACGGCCTGTGCAATGTGTTCGTCCCGCACGCCACGGCGGGTGTCGCGATCATCGAAACCGGCGCCGGATCCGACGACGACCTGCTCGACACGCTCGAACGCCTGCTGCCCCGCGACGACCGCTACCGCCACTCCCACGGCTCGCCGGGTCATGGTGCGGATCACGTGATGCCCGCGCTGGTCGCCCCGTCGGTGACGGTGCCTGTCCAGGGCGGAAAACCGCTGTTGGGGACGTGGCAGAGCGTGGTGCTCGTCGATCTGAACCGCGACAATCCACAGCGGAAGGTGCGACTGAGCTTCATTTCCGGGTAACCCGGCACCGGACGGCCCGCCGGTTCGTTGGGCTTTCAGGTGCGACAACCGCGACCGGTACTGTAGTGCGGTCGAATAGTCGCAGGTAATTGCAGACCACTCCCAGTGCGAGGAACAGTAGAACGTGCAGACACATGAGATCAGGAAGCGTTTCCTTGATCACTACGTGAAGGCGGGTCACACCGAGGTGCCCAGCGCCTCGGTGATCCTCGACGACCCCAATCTGCTGTTCGTCAACGCCGGCATGGTCCAGTTCGTGCCCTACTTCCTCGGGCAGCGCACCCCGCCGTGGAAGCGCGCCGTCAGCGTCCAGAAGTGCATTCGCACCCCCGACATCGACGAGGTCGGCATCACCACCCGCCACAACACCTTCTTCCAGATGGCGGGCAACTTCAGCTTCGGCGACTACTTCAAGAAGGGCGCCATCGAATACGCCTGGAGCCTGCTGACCAACCCCGTCGGGGAGGGCGGCTACGGCCTGGACCCCGAAAGGCTCTGGGCGACGGTCTATCTCGACGACGACGAGGCGATCGGCCTGTGGCAGGAAGTCGCCGGGTTGCCGCTGGAACGCATCCAGCGCCGCGGCATGGCCGACAACTACTGGTCCATGGGCATCCCCGGACCGTGCGGGCCGTCTTCGGAGATCTACTACGACCGCGGGCCCGAATACGGCGTGGACGGCGGGCCTGTCGCCAACGAGGACCGCTACATCGAGATCTGGAACCTCGTGTTCATGCAGAACGAGCGCGGCGAGGGCACCTCGAAGGAGAACTTCGAGATCCTCGGCCCGCTGCCCCGCAAGAACATCGACACCGGCATGGGCATCGAGCGGGTGGCCTGCATCCTGCAGGGCGTCGACAACGTCTACGAGACCGACCTGCTGCGTCCGGTCATCGACCTCGTCGCGGCGGTCGCACCACGGGGATACGCCCAGGGCAACCACGAGGACGACGTCCGCTACCGCATCATCGCTGATCACAGTCGGTCCTCGGCGATCATCATCGGCGACGGCGTCAGCCCCGGCAACGAGGGCCGCGGCTACGTCCTGCGCCGGCTACTGCGCCGGATCATCCGCTCGGCGAAGCTGCTGGGCGTCGAGCAGCCGATCATGAGCCAGCTGATGGCGACGGTGCGCGACACCATGGGCCCGTCGTACCCCGAACTCGTCGACGACTTCGAGCGCATCGAGCGCATCGCCGTCGCGGAGGAAACCGCGTTCAACCGCACGCTCGCCTCGGGCTCGCGGCTGTTCGAGGAGGCGGCGGGCGCGACGAAGGCGGCGGGCGCCAAGGTGCTGTCCGGAAGCGACGCGTTCACCCTGCACGACACCTACGGGTTCCCGCTGGAGCTGACGCTGGAGATGGCGGCCGAGGCCGGCCTGTCCGTCGACGAAGAGGGCTTCCGCAGTCTGATGGCCGAGCAGCGGCAGCGCGCCAAGGCCGACGCGGCCGCCCGTAAACAGGCGCACTCCGATCTGTCGGCCTACCGCGAACTCGTCGACACCGCACCCACCGAATTCACGGGCTTCGACGAATTGACCTCCGAGGCAAGGATTCTCGGCATCTTCGTCGACGGCAAGCGGGTACCGGTCATCAGTCACGGAGCCCAGGACGCCGACCGCATCGAAATCATTCTCGATCGCAGCCCGTTCTACGCGGAGTCCGGCGGACAGATCGCCGACGAGGGCGCGATCAGCGGAACCGGCGCATCCGCGGCGGCCAAGGCGGCGGTGACCGACGTGCAGAAGATCGCCAAAACCCTGTGGGCACACCGCGTCAACGTCGAGTCCGGCGAGTTCGTCGAGGGCGACACCGTTGTGGCCGCCGTCGACCCCAAGTGGCGCCACGGCGCGACCCAGGGACACTCGGGTACCCATATGGTGCACGCCGCGCTGCGGCAGGTGTTGGGCCCCAACGCCGTTCAGGCGGGCTCGCTGAACCGGCCCGGATACCTGCGGTTCGACTTCAACTGGCAGGGCCCCCTCAGCGAGGATCAGCGCACCCAGATAGAAGAGGTCACCAACGAGGCGGTCGAGGCCGACTTCGAGGTGCACAGCTTCACCACCGAGTTGGAGAAGGCCAAGGCGATGGGCGCGATGGCGCTGTTCGGCGAGGCGTATCCCGATGAGGTGCGGGTGGTCGAGATCGGCGGCCCTTTCTCACTCGAACTCTGCGGCGGAACCCACGTGCGCAGTTCGGCCCAGATCGGGCCCGTCACGATTCTGGGCGAATCGTCGATCGGCTCCGGTGTGCGACGGGTGGAGGCCTACGTCGGGCTGGACTCGTTCCGGCACCTGGCCAAGGAGCGCGCCCTGATGGCCGGGTTGGCGTCGACGCTGAAGGTGCCGTCGGAGGAGGTGCCCGCCCGCGTCGCCAACCTCGTCGAACGCCTTCGTGCCGCAGAGAAGGAACTCGACCGGATGCGGCTGGCGAATGCGCGCGCCGTGGCCGCCAATGCCGCCGCAGGCGCCGAGCAGGTCGGTAAGGTCCACCTCGTGGCGCAGCGGATGGCCGGCGGGATGTCGGCGGCGGATCTGCGCACGCTCGTCGGCGACATCAAGGGCAGGCTGGGCAGTGATCCCGCGGTCGTCGCGTTGATCGCCGAAGGCGAGGGTGACGCGGTTCCGTTCGTCGTCGCCGTCAATGCGGCGGCGCAGGACCTCGGCCTGAGCGCCAACGAGCTGGTGAAGACGTTGGGAGCGCCGGTGAACGGCCGCGGGGGCGGCAAGGCTGACCTGGCACAGGGCTCCGGAAAAGGGGCGGCGGGGATCGACGCGGCACTGGCCGCGCTGCGCGCCGAACTGGACCGGAGCTGACCGCGTGGCGAATACCGACGACCGTCTGCCGGATCGGCCGGGTCCAACCCTGACTCCGCCCGATCCCGGCCGCGGCCGACGGTTGGGCATCGACGCGGGCAGCGTCCGCATCGGCGTGGCGGTCAGCGACCCGGACGGAATCCTCGCGACGCCGGTGGAGACCGTCGCGCGCGATAGGCGAAAAGGCAGTAGAGGTTCGGACAGACATCTGCGTCGGCTGGCGGCGTTGGTCGATGAACTCGAGGTGGTGGAGGCGATCGTGGGCCTACCGCGGACACTGGCCGACCGGTCGGGCACCGCGGCCCAGGACGCGATCGCGCTCGCCGATCAATTGGCGGCGCGTATCGCGCCGGTCCCGGTGCGACTGGCCGACGAGCGGCTAACCACCGTCGCGGCCCAGCGGTCGCTACGCGAGGCCGGGATACGTGCGAAGGGGCAGCGATCGATGATCGACCAGGCGGCCGCGGTCGGCATCCTGCAGAACTGGCTGGACCAACGGCGTGCGGTGGCCGCGCACGGGGACATCGAGGGCGTGGTCTCCGATGTCTGACGACTGGGGCCGGGAGCGCGTGGAGTCCGACTGGCGCCGCGAACGGGTCGAGCCCATGGCCGTCGGCCCGCCCCGGCATCGCAAGAGTCGAGCGGCCCGGCTGAGGGAGGCACGTAACCGCCGTCGGCGCCGCATGGCCACCGCTGGGGCGCTCGGCATCCTGGTCGTGGTCGTGATCGGCGCAGTGTTCCTGGGATCGAGGCTGTGGCACAGCATGTTCGGCACGAGCAACGACTTCACCGGTGACGGTGTCACCGACGTGGTGATCCAGATCCACGACGGCGACTCCACGACCGCAATCGGCCAGACGCTCCAGGAGCAGAACGTCGTCGCCACCTCGGCCGCGTTCGTCAACGCCGCACAGGGCAATGCCGCGATCTCGTCGATCCAGCCGGGGTTCTACAAGGTGCGCACGGAGATTCCCGCCGCCAATGCCGTTGAGCGGCTTGCCGATCCGCAGAACCGCGTCGGCAAGCTGGTGATCCCCGAGGGTCGTCAGCTCGACGACGTCCAGGACGTGAACACGAACGCCGTCACCGACGGCATCCTCACCCTGATCTCAAAGGCGACGTGTGTGGATCTCGACGGCGAGAGCAAGTGTGTCGCCGCTGACGCGCTCAAGGAGGCGGCGGGCACGGTCGACCCGACGGCGCTTTCGGTTCCGCAATGGGCGCTCGGACCGGTCAAGGCGATGGGCACCGACCACCGCCGGCTGGAGGGGCTCATCGCCCCGGGGACGTGGAACATCGACCCGTCGGCGACGCCACAGGAGATCCTGTCGACGTTGATCGGCGCCAGCGCAACTCAATACGAGCAGGGCGGGCTGCTCGACACCGCGCAGGCGATGAACATGTCGCCCTACCAGATCCTGACCGTCGGGTCGCTGGTGCAGCGCGAGGCCACCCCCGAAGACTTCGCCAAGGTGGCGCGGGTCATCTACAACCGGCTGGGTGAGAAGCGCACGCTCGAGTTCGACTCCACGGTGAACTATCCGCTCGACCGGATCGAAGTGGCGACCACCGACGCTGACCGCGCGCAGCGCACACCGTGGAACACCTATGTGCGGCCGGGACTTCCGGCGACGCCGATCTGTTCGCCCGGACAGCCGGCGCTTGCGGCCGCTGAACAGCCGGCACCGGGGGACTGGCTGTACTTCGTGACGATCGACAAGCAGGGCACCACCCTATTCACGCGGGATTATGAGCAGCATCTGGCGAACATCGAGCTCGCGATGCACAACGGTGTTCTCGACTCCGGACGGTAAGTCATGACGGCGGGGCATGGTCCGCGCAAGGCCGCGGTGCTCGGTTCGCCCATTGCGCATTCCCGCTCACCGCAGCTGCACCTTGCCGCGTATCGCGCGCTGGGGCTCGAGGGCTGGACCTACGAACGGATCGAGTGCACAGCCGAGCAGTTACCCGCCCTCGTGGGTGGTTTGGGGCCGGAATGGGTCGGCGTGTCGGTGACGATGCCTGGCAAGTTCGCGGCCCTGGAGTTCGCCGACGAACGGACCGCCCGCGCCGAGCTGGTGGGTTCGGCCAACACCCTGGTGCGGACAGAAAAGGGCTGGCGCGCCGACAACACCGACGTCGACGGGATCATCGGCGCGCTGGGCCAGGTGTCGGGCAGGGCTGCGGTGGTGGGCTCGGGCGGTACGGCCCCCGCCGCTGTCGTCGGGCTGGCAGAGCTTGGCGTGCAGGATATTTCGATCGTCGCCCGCAACCGGGCCAAGGCCGGGCCGCTTGTCGGGCTCGCGGCTCAGGTCGGTGCGCAGGCGCGCTGGATCGAGCTGGGCGCACCGGTGGGTGATGTCGACGTGGTCGTGAGCACCATCCCGGCCGACGTGGCAGCCGCGCATGTCGAGACCCTGGCGGCGACGCCCGTCCTGCTCGACGCGATCTACGACCCGTGGCCCACTCCGCTGGCGGCGGCCGTCGAATCCGCAGGCGGACGGGTGATCAGCGGGCTGGAGATGCTGTTGAACCAGGCTTTCGCTCAGGTCGAGCAGTTCACGGGGCTGCCTGCGCCCAAGGAAGCGATGAGGGCGGCGATCGCCGACCGCTAGTCGCGCGCACCGCGCCGATGCTTGCCAGCGTCACGAGCACGATCGCGACATACCCGGTGAGCGCGAGGTGTTGTCCGAGGACCAGCCAGCCGGCGAGCGCGGCGACGACCGGAGACAGACACGTCACCACCGCGAACGTCTCGGGCGGCAGATGTCGCAGCGAGATCAGCTCGAGGGAATACGGGATGACCGAGGACATCACGCCCACCGTGACCCCGAGTCCCACCACCTCCCACCGCAATGCCGCGTGCGGATCGACGGACAGCATCGCGAACGGTGCGGTGGCGAGAGCGCCGAGCATCGTGGCGATGGCCAGCGCATCGAGGCTGGGAAAACTGGCCGCCGCGCGCGACGAGGCGATGATGTAACCCGCCCAGCCAAGTGCAGCGCCCGCGGCGAATGCCAGTCCGACGAGGTCCAGGTGGCCGAACCGCACGCCCGTGAGGCTGAGCATGGCGACGCCGGCCAATGCCAGTCCGGCCCACAACCATGCGCTGGCGCGCTTGCTCACCACCACCGAAAGCGCCAGCGGGCCAAGCACTTCCACCGTGACGGCGACACCGAGCGGTATCCGCGTCAGCGCGAAGTAGAAGCACACGTTCATCGCGGTCAGGGTGAGCGCGAGAGCCGCGACCGAGAACCAGGCGGTCGACGTCGGGCCCCGCATGCGTGGCCGGACGAAGACGCCGAGCAGCACTCCGGCGACCAGGAAGCGCGCGAACACCGCGCCGACCGCGCCCAAGGCCGCGAACAGACCGACGGCGAACGCGGCGCCCACTTCCTGGCTCACCGCGGCCGCCGCCACGAGCAGCGCGGGTCCGGCAGGGGATCGGGCGGCGGCGAGCACGTCCTCGACTATGCCGCACCGCGAAAGTGGTGCAGATGGCCGCCGAGCAACGGACTTAGCCTCGATTTGTGGAGGTGGGGGTGGCCGGTGTCGGCGTGCTGGCCTGGTTCGTCGGGTTGAGTTGGTACGACGTCCGGGAGCGTCGGTTGCCCAACTGGCTGACGGTTCCTGGCGCGGCCACGATCCTGGCGGGTGCCGTCGTGGCCGGCCATGGCACGTCCGCCGCGGCGGGTGCCGCCTCGCTGTTCGCGATCTATCTCGCGCTGCACCTGACGGCGCCCACGGCCATGGGTGGCGGTGACGTCAAGCTCGCGATCGGAATCGGGGCGCTGACCGGGGCCTTCGGCGTCGACGTTTGGTCGCTCGCCGCGTTGGGGGCGCCGTTGCTGACCGCGGCGGTGGCGGTGGTCGCCGGGGTTGGCAGCACAGCCCGAACCGTCCCGCACGGGCCCTCGATGTGTGTGACCGCGGCGGCAGCGTGCGGTCTGGCGATCCTGTGATCTCTCTATTGCATACTCTGAGTAGGTTAATGCATACTCTTGGTATGCAAATGTCCCAGCAGGACCTCAAATCCCTTTCCGAGCGCTATTTCGCGGCGTGGGCGGCGCACGATCCCGACGCGATCGTGGCGCTGCACACCCCGGACACCCAGTTCTGGATGCACATGGACGGCGAGCCCGTCGTTGGCCGCGATGCCGTGCGTGCCGCCTTCGCTGAAATCTTCACGCAGTTCCCCGATTTCACGTGGGAGACCTACCGCGTGCTCTACGGCGAGAACCACTGGATCCTCGACTGGGCGCTGATCTCCGGCGACATCCGGTTCGACTGCCTCGACGTCGTGAGTATCTCGCCGAACGGGCTTGTCGCGCGCAAGGACAGCTTCATCGATGCGGCGCAACTGCAGGCGGCGCTGGGGTCGGTCGCATGACGACCGCAACCCCGGTGGACCAGCTACCGCTCGTCGACGCGATGCCCGTCGAGCATCTCTTCGACATGCACGTCGATCTCGCTCCCGCACAACCGATTACGACTCCGGTCGGTACGAGGATGACCTTCGTCACGACCGGCGGCGTCATCGACGGGCCGAAGCTCGCCGGCGAGATCCTGCCCGGCGGGGGAGACTGGCTGCTCGTCGGGGCCGACGGCGCCGGACGCGTGGACGTCCGTGCGACCCTGCGTACCCACGACGGTGTGCTCATCCACTATGAGGCGCGCGGCATCATCAAGGTTCCCGCCGACGGGCTTGCGCGGCTGGCGGCGGGCGAGGTGTTGCCGTTCGACGAGACGTACGTACGGACCACGCCGACGTTCGAGACCGCCGACGAGCGTTACGCGTGGCTGTCCGATCTCGTCGCGGTCGGCTATAACATCCTGTCGCCGAACCACATCGACTACCGCATCTATCGGCTGCTGTGAACCCGCCTTGATGTTCGGCTATGGTCGGCCAGTGGCGACACGGGTGGCCAGACGATCCCAGGCGGAGCGCACGGAGGCGACGACGGCCGCACTCGTCCACGCCGCACGTGAACTGTTCGCCCGCGACGGCTACGACGCGACCTCTCTCGACGCGGTGGCGGCGCGCGCAGGCGTGACGAAGGGCGCCGTTTACCACCACTTCGCCGGTAAGCGGCAGCTGTTCGAGGCGGTGTTCAGCCGTGAGGTCGAGCGGATGATCGCTCCGCTCACGGCGGCCTACAACCGCAAGAAGGACCCGTGGGACGCGTTCAAGGCGGCCACCGGCGCCTTCCTCGAGGAGTGTCTGGAGCCCGGAGTGCAGCGCATCGTCCTGCTCGATGCGAACGCCGCGATCGGCTGGGAGGGCATGCGCCGACTCGAGGCGCCGCTGCTGGCGATGATGGAGCTCGGGATCTCGCGAGCCGTCGAAGCCGGTCGTATCGCCCCGAGGCCACCCGGTCCGCTTGCACACTTCCTCTTCGGGGCCACCTGCGAGGTGGCGATGGTCGTCGCCCGCGCCGACGACCAGAAGGCGGCGCAGCGTCAGGCCGTCGCCGAGATCGGCCGCGTCCTGGACAGCCTCACCAGCGATTTGTGTGCAAAATCGAGCGCTCAGCGCTCCTAAACGCACACAAATCGGGCCCGTACGCGCGACGTGGGAAGATGGGACGCGTGTTGCGATGGACTACAGCTGGTGAATCCCACGGCCGCGCCCTGGTGGCCGTGGTTGAAGGCATGATCGCCGGGGTCCACGTCACCTCCGAGGACATCGCCGGCCAGCTGGCCCGACGCCGACTGGGCTACGGCCGCGGCGCCCGGATGAAGTTCGAACAGGACCAGGTCACGATGCTGGCCGGGGTCCGCCACGGCGTCACGCTCGGCGGTCCGATCGCCATCGAGGTCGGCAACACCGAATGGCCGAAGTGGGAGACGGTGATGGCCCCCGACCCCGTCGACCCGGCCGTGCTGGCCGAGAGCGCCCGCAATGCACCGCTGACCCGGCCGCGGCCCGGCCACGCCGACTATGCGGGCATGCTCAAGTACGGCTTCGACGACGCGCGACCGGTGCTCGAACGGGCCAGCGCCCGCGAGACCGCAGCCCGGGTCGCCGCGGGCACCTTTGCGCGGGCGCTGCTGCGGGAGGCGCTCGGCGTCGAGGTGCTGTCGCACGTCATCTCCATCGGCGCCTCGAAGCCCTATGACGGGCCGCCGCCGCAGTTCTCCGATCTGGCGGCCATCGACGAGAGTCCTGTGCGCGCGTTCGACGAAGCCGCCGGGGCCTCGATGATCGCCGAGATCGAGGCGGCCAAGAAGGACGGCGACACGCTCGGCGGCATCGTCGAGGTGGTGGTCCATGGTTTGCCCGTCGGGCTCGGCTCCTTCACCAGCGGTGACAACCGCCTCGACAGCCAGCTCGCGGGCGCGGTGATGGGCATCCAGGCGATCAAGGGCGTCGAGATCGGCGACGGCTTCGAGACCGCTCGCCGTCGCGGCAGCGTCGCCCACGACGAGATGTATCCCGGCCCCGACGGAGTGATGCGCTCGACCAACCGGGCCGGCGGCCTGGAGGGCGGGATGACCAATGGTCAGCCGCTGCGCGTGCGGGCGGCGATGAAGCCGATCTCGACGGTGCCGCGGGCGCTGGCCACGGTCGACATGGCCACCGGTGACGAGGCCGTCGCGATCCATCAGCGCTCCGACGTCTGCGCGGTGCCCGCCGCCGGCGTGGTCGTCGAGACCATGGTGGCGCTGGTCCTGGCGCGCGCGACCCTGGAGAAGTTCGGTGGCGACTCGCTGTCGGAGACCCGCGCCAACATCGACAACTACCTGCGGGCGGTCTCGGAGCGCGAACCGTCGTCGCAGCCGGTCCAGGCGTCGCACTGATGGCGCCGAAGGCTGTGCTGATCGGCTTGCCCGGGTCCGGCAAGTCGACCATCGGCCGTCGGCTGGCCAAGGCGCTGGACCTCACCCTGCTGGACACCGACGCCGCGATCGAGGAGACCACCGGCCGCACCATCGCCGACATCTTCGCCACCGACGGTGAGGCGGAGTTCCGCCGCATCGAGGAGGAAGTCATCCGCTCGGCGCTGGAAACCCATGACGGAGTGCTGTCGCTCGGCGGGGGAGCGGTCACCACGCCGGGCGTGCGGGAGGCCCTCGCCGGACACACGGTCATCTATCTGGAGATCAACGCCGCCGAGGGCGTGCGCCGCACCAGCGGCCCCACGGTGCGCCCGCTGCTCGCCGGCGGCGATCGCAGCGAGAAGTTCAAAGCCCTGATGACCCAACGTGTTCCGCTGTACCGACGGGTCGCCACCATGCGCGTCAACACCAACCGCCGCAATCCCGGTGCGGTCGTGCGGTACATCGTCGACCGACTGGAGAACCCCGAGACGCCGCGGCCACAGCGGCGCAGGCGTCGTCGTCCCCCGTGGCGCCGAACCCCCACCACGCTGACCGCGACGGCGAACACGGATGCGCCACCGTCGCCCGCGGAACTGGCCGCCAAGAAAGCGGGTCCCCATGGCTGAACCGGTCACTGTTGAGGTCCTCGTGGACCCGCCGTACCCGGTGATCATCGGCACCGGGTTGCTTTCCGAGCTGGAACGTACCCTCGCCGGTCGGCACAGGGTCGCCATCCTGCACCAGCCGGTGCTTGCGCAGACCGCCGAGGCCATCCGGAACACCCTGGCGGACAAGGGGATCGACGCGCATCGCATCGAGATCCCGGACGCCGAGAAGGGCAAGGATCTCCCGGTCGTTGGCTTCATCTGGGAAGTGTTGGGCCGCATCGGTGTTGGCCGCAAGGACGCGATCGTCAGCCTGGGCGGCGGCGCGGCCACCGATGTCGCCGGTTTCGCCGCCGCGACGTGGCTACGTGGTATCGACATCGTGCACGTGCCTACCACGCTGCTGGGTATGGTCGACGCCGCGGTCGGCGGTAAGACCGGGATCAACACCGATGCGGGCAAGAACCTCGTCGGCGCATTCCACCAGCCGGCCGCCGTGCTCGTCGACATCGCGACGCTGGAGACGTTGCCGCGCAACGAACTTGTCGCAGGGATGGCCGAGATCGTGAAGGCGGGATTCATCGCCGACCCGGTCATCCTCGACACGATCGAAGCTGACCCAGAGGCCGCGCTGGACCCGAAGGGCACGGTGTTGCCCGAGTTGATCCGGCGTGCGATTGCCGTCAAGGCAGAGGTCGTCGCGGCCGACGAGAAGGAGTCGCAGCTACGCGAGATCCTCAACTACGGCCACACCCTGGCCCATGCGATCGAGCGCCGGGAGCGCTACGAGTGGCGCCACGGGGCGGCGGTTTCCGTCGGCTTGGTGTTCGCCGCCGAACTCGGCCGGCTGGCCGGCCGGCTGGACGACGGCACCGCGGACCGGCATCGCACTGTTCTTACGGCACTTGGGCTTCCGGTCGAATACGATGCCGATGCGTTGCCGCAGCTGCTGGAGTACATGGCGGGTGACAAGAAGACCCGCGCCGGGGTACTGCGTTTCGTGGTGCTCGACGGCCTGGGCAAGCCCGGACGCCTCGAAGGGCCGGATCCGTCGCTGCTGGCGGCGGCGTACTCGGTGATCGGAAGGTGACCTAGCGATGACGACCGTGCTGGTCCTGAACGGGCCCAACCTCGGCCGGCTCGGCAAGCGTGAGCCGGATGTTTACGGCAGCACCACCTACGAGGATCTGGTGGCGCTGATCGAGGCCGAAGCCGAAGACCTCGGCCTCACCGCGGTGGTGCGGCAGAGCGACAGCGAAGCGGAACTGCTCAACTTCATCCACGCGGCCGCCGACGCAGGAGACCCGGTCATCCTGAACGCCGGCGCGCTGACGCACACCTCGATCGCTCTCCGCGACGCGTGCGCGGAGCTGACTGCCCCGCTGATCGAGGTGCACATCTCGAATGTGTACAAGCGCGAAGAGTTTCGGCACAACTCCTACATCAGCGCGGTGGCTTCCGGGGTCATCGTCGGCCTCGGCGTCCAGGGCTACGTCCTGGCCTTGCGGTACCTCGCCAGCCTCGGATAGAGACAGGTAGTCCACTACTCACGTCCGGGACGCCGGTTCGTGCAATCCTGATCTCGTCAAACCCGCTGCGGCGGGGCCGGTGGGTACTAGCAAACGTGGTGGTCGG
This sequence comes from Mycolicibacterium moriokaense, assembly GCF_010726085.1. Lineage (NCBI taxonomy): Bacteria > Bacillati > Actinomycetota > Actinomycetes > Mycobacteriales > Mycobacteriaceae > Mycobacterium > Mycolicibacterium moriokaense. Next base: position 3,885,158 of record NZ_AP022560.1, on the reverse strand, counting down.
CTATGACTTTGCAGCAGAACGTGCAGAAGGAAGCTGATTCGGGCGCCCACACGGCGATCCCGCATGGGAACGAGCAGCATTACTCGCAAATATCTCCCCGCAAGCGTCCGACTCCCGGCACTTCGTGGACACCTCTCCAACCAGCGAGCGACATCGATGGCGTATTGCGAAATCTCGATCAGATCATCGATTGGGCGATTCGAGAACAGAGCACCATCGGCTACTTCGCGGTGCTCTACCGAAGGTCCACCCTGGCGATTCGCGATGCGCTCGAGGCGGGCAAATTCAAAGAGCCGCAGCTGATGGAACGCTTCGACGCGGTATTCGCCCAGCGCTACTTCGATGCGTTGAATGCGTACTTCGATCCTGCCGAGTCCGACGGGCTGACCCTTCCGTGGGAGGTTGTCTTCGTCGGACACGAGCTGGGGCATTCGACGATGCTGCAGCACATGATCGCGGGGCTGAACGCGCACATCCAATTCGATTTGGGCCTTGTCGTCGCTCAGCTCGCACCGACCACCATGCAGACGTTCGAGCCTGATTTCAAGCTCATCAACGACCTGGTGATCGGCGAAGTTCGCGGCATGCTGAAGATCGTCGACCGGCTTTCGCCGTCGATCCGATGGATCCGCTTACCGTTACCCGCTCACGGGCTGATCGGAAGAGTGTTCCGGAAGTTCCGCACGAGCGCTTGGCTCTTCGCCATCTCTCTGGCCATGCATCCGCAGAAGGTGAGAGAGCAGACGGTGAATCAGATGTCGTGGGCGGCGGCGTTGTGCGCCTGGTACCTGCATCCGCCGGAGTACTGGCGACTCACTCCGACTGTCATCCGGCTGATCGCGAAGTACGAGAGCAGGGATACCGCAGGCAACTTGCGAGCCCTCAACCAGACGTGATCACACCCCGAGATTCCACTTCTTGGCGAGCTGGTCGGGAATCGCGAACGGTGGTCGCTCGCCACGATGTTGCTCCCGCAGCATCTGTCTGAGTACCTGACGCGATATTTTGCGGGCCACGCGCGGTACCCGGTCCGGCCGACGAAAGACATGTACCAGAAGCCAATCGACCAGTCGCGTCAGCCGGCCGAGGTCGTCGACCAGACTCGACGACGGTACGCAGAGCATGTCGGCCACCTCGTCGGTGATCAGATGTCGGATCAACGCGGGGTAGAACGCGTGATCGAGGCGGCCCGGCGTGATTTCGTATAGGAATTCGAGCAGTGCCTTCGTCATCCGAATTCCCGGATCGGACCGACTGTATTGGCGTACTCGGATGGCGTCGGCCAGTGCGAAGGCGTCGTCGCGATCGTGCACCAGCAATTCGTCGTCGACACCCATCAGATGACCGATGACATTCCAGAGATGCAGATAGGCGTCGACGTCGTCGGGACTCATCCGAAAACCGAGGCGCGGCAGAAACTCAACGACTGCGGCGGCGAAGACCAGGCGCGTACCCGCGAGATCCTCTTGATTGATGGGTTCACCGTGGGTGTCGAAGTTCCACACCCTTGGATCCTGCTGGGCGCGGGACTTGATCAACTGGCGGACGGCGGCGTGCATCAGACGGACCTTCTGGATGGTGCGAAGTCCTGCACCGTCTTCACCGAGTCCGCCGACGTAACACGCGTCGACCAGGAACAGGCCGGTCTCGGTGATGCGGCGCTTTCTGGTGGTTCTCCGCTCGAGCTCGGCGGTCCGATCGAGCACCGCGACTCCGTTCGCCGCTGCATACGACGCCGGCAATGACCCGCAGAAAAGGCAGAGGGTGATCTGGGGCCACCACTCCTCGAAAAGCACTTGCCCCCGTTCGATTTTCGCGGGGTCCGCCCAGTCCGGTAGGGCTAGTGTCCGGCCCAGGTAGGCTTCGAGCTCGTTGGGTAGCTCCGCCGGTACTGGCTGACGGACCCGAATGAGCGTCGACATCAAGGCGTTGATTTCGTCGAGGCCGCCCCGCGCGAGAAGCTCCCGTACCGGCTCGTCGGCGACCTCGTCACCGACCCCCCGCATGCGATCGAGTACGTCGTCTGTCCATCTCGAAGACACTCGTACCCCCGTCATGCGCAGAGCCTCTCAGAATCGCGGTGGGAATGCAGTGATCCAGCAGAAGTCGACATCGATCACGACAGAATTCTTTCTGCGCGGACGCGTTCGGGCCATCGCGCGTCGCCGGGGAAACGGCACAGAACTTCCGCGAGAGCCGATCGATCACCATCTCCGAGCAGCTCGAAACCATCCAGCAGACAACGCAATTCAAAAAGCATCGCGCCCTGGCGGCGCGCAAATGCCAGCGCGTCCGCCAGCGCATTCCGCTGTGCGTCCGGCGCGGCGAGTGCGTGGGCGCGCAATCGCATCAACTCGGCGTCGTGGAAATGCATTCCGCTTCGCTCGGCGAGTTCCAAGGACATGTCGAGCCGCTCGCAAGCCTTGTCATGGCTGCCCGCCGCAATCAGGAGGCGCGCGATCACCGCATCATGGAAGGTGAGGTACACATTGAGCTCCATGAGCCGCGACGCGTCCACCCGCCGCACGATGTTCTCGGCTCTGGACGTCAGGACCGCGTCGTCGGCGCCTGCACTCAGTTCCGCCAATGCCTTCGTGGTGGCGTTTTGTGTGGCGCTGACCCACAGCCACAGATCTAGGCCTGAAGCCTCTGCGTGACTACGCATTCCGGAGACAAGGGTGGCGGCCTCGTCGACTCGGCTCGATTCGAGGCGCACCCAGATCTCATGGAAGTACGTCATCGCCCTGTTGAATGCATTCTGGGGATATTCCAGCTCCTCGCAGCGTCGGACCGACTGGGCCAGTTCGATATCCGCGCGGTCCAAGTCACCGGACATGATGTAGGTCAGTGCGAGATAGTTGTGGGCAGCCGAGATCGGATCGGTGGCTACCCACCAAGCGGTTGCGAGTTCGCGCGGATCGGCAGCGGAGCGAGCGTCAAGTGCGTCCAGCAGGTGGCCGCGCGCGGCTTCGAAGTCGCCCTCCAGCCACAGAACGGTACCCAGTGTGGAGGACAGTGCAGGAGCGCTCCACGCGCGCTCAGCAGTGACGGGTTGTTGCGACAAGGAGTCCAGCAGATCGTGCGCACGGCGCAGTTCTGCGCGCGGGTGGTAGTAGCCGATCAATGAATACAGCGACGCGAACAACTCGTCTTCGTGCATCCCCGCACTTGCAAGCTCCAGGCACCGTTCGAGGTCGGCGGGGCCCTCGCCGCTCCAGCTACCCTGTGCGGCACCGGCCAGAAAACCACGCTCCAGCCGGATGTGAATCTCCGCGCGGTCCCGTGCCGGTCCCGGCTTGCACTGCGTGAGCCGGTCGAGCGCGTTGGTCAGGCAGATCAGCGCCTCCTGAAGGGCACCACGGCGCCGCGCGTCGATGGAAGCTTTCTGATAGGCGGTGACCGCGTCGTCGAAGCGTTGCGCGAATTCGAAATGACGCGCCACCACACGCCAATCGGGTTCAATCCCGGCAGCACCCTCGATCAAGGCGCGCGCAGCGCGGGCGTGCAGAACTCGCCGCAAGGATGGTGGTGCCAGCTCGGAAGCCACTTCACGCAGCAGTTCATGTCGAAATCGCCACCCATCGATCCCATTTGGCTCGAGGACACGGGCCCGCACGAGTTCGGCGACGATGTCCTCGACGTCGTTGATCTCGGGGTCCACAACGGACCTGAGCAGGACATGGTCCCCGGCACGCCCGATGGCCGCCGCGGCCTCGACCACAGGCACAACATCGTTGCGGGCATGTAGGCGGGCGAACAGCGGTTCGTACAGTGCGTCGGGAACCTGCTGCTCGTACTCGGCCTCATTCAACCCGGCCACCACGTGCTCGATGTAGAACGGGACTCCATCACAGCGGCTGCGCACCGCCGCACGTTGCGCTTCGGTCACCGTCGGGTTCAGGGCATCGATCAGTGCGTCCGACTCGTCATCGGAAAGTGGACTGAGCTCGAAAAGCGACACCGGCCACTCGTTTTGCAGCCACGGACCTTCGCGCCCAGTCAGCACAACCATCAGCGTCCCGTCGGCGGAGGACAGCATCGACTTGAGCAGCTCGATGGTCGACGGATCGAACCAGTGCACATCCTCGGCGATGACCAGGCCCGCGCCGTCGCCGAGACACTTCAACACGTATTGGTGCGCGGCCGCGCCGATCAACTCGTACAGTGTGCGGCCTTCAACAGCCGCCGGCTGGTAACCGTGTTCTGGCCCTACACCCAGCACGGGTGCCAGTAGCGGCACCACGTTGGCCGGATCCATCCCGCACCCGCGTAGTTCGGCCTCCAGCAGCCGCAACCTGTCGGGGCCGTCGGTGAATCGCGTAATGCCACAACGACGTTCCAGGAGCCTGCGGACAGGGTGCAGGCCCGCGTCATCGTGCAGCGGCGAGCCTCGGAGCTCGACGACCGTGCCGCCGGATTCCTGTGCCTGCTCCGCAGCCGCATGCGCCAGCCTCGTCTTGCCGATGCCCGGTTCACCGTGAAATGCGACGCCGGGCGTCGTCGACCGCCCCGCGAGTGCTTCCTGCCATGCCTTTTCCAGCCATGTCCGCTCCCGCTCACGCCCGACAAGAGGTGTCGACAGCAATAGGGTTGGCGCATTTGAGCGTTCGCCGACGACACGGTGATAGGGGACCGGTTCGATCATTCCCTTCACCCGGGCCGGCGGGCATTCGACAAGTTCGAAGACATCGCCCACCAGTGCGGCGGTGGCGTCGGAAACGGCTACCGAGCCCGGCTCCGCCAACGATTCGATCCGTTGGGCAAAATTGGCAGCGAATCCGTAGACGTCGTTCTCTTCGGGGTCGAGGTAGACCAGGCCTCGGTGGACGCCGACACGCGCGCTCAACGTGACACCGAACCTGCGCTCTGCCTGGTCGCTGAGTCGTGCGACGGCCCGGGTGATGTCCGAACCTGCCGCGACAGCGCGACGTACGTCGTCCTCATGGGCCTTGGGATGACCGAACATCGCCAGTAATCCGTCGCCCTTTGTCGAATGTATATGGCCCTCATACTGATTGACTAGTCGCACCACCTCATCGCGATAGCGGCCCACCAAGGTGCGGTACGTCTCGGGCTCGACGCGGGTCGACAGCACTGTCGAATCCACGAGATCCACGAACATCAGTGTCAGACGGCGTATCTCGCCGTGCTTGGCCGATACCGCGAGCAGATCCTCGGCCTCGGGATTACCGCGGTCGACGGCAAGCACCTGACTGGCGAGCGCAGCGGCTGTCGCGCGGTCGCCATGGTTGATAGCTCGTACCGCGCGGTCCAGCAATTCATCGATCGATAGACCGGACTCGTCAGAGCTCACCCTGCCCCTCCCGCATCGAACGGGCTAAGAGTATCGCGCGCAGGCCTTCCCGGCGGTATGAACTGAACCCGGTGATCGGCGGACGCCGGTAGTTGCCTTGCCTTTCCTAAGTCAGTGGCGTGGCCGGCGCAACGATATCCAGCCTCGGATAGAGATGTGCTCGTCGGTGCTGGCCACCGAGTAGCAGATCGCGATCGACACGATCGTCGGCAGCACGAAGGTGAGTATGAGGACGAAGACGACGAGGCCCAGGTTCGGCTCGATCAACCACGGCTTGGGGAATCGGGCCAGACTCATGGCAAGCCATGACGCGACGATGGCGAGGCCCAGAGTGGTCACGGTCGCGACCTTGATCGACCGAAGCGCCAACCGGGTCGGCTCGTCCGGGTCGGCCAGTGACTTACGCAGGGTCCTGGTTCGCACGTACACCAGCACGAAATTCACGAAGATAATCACTGCGGCGCTCGTGACGATCAGGCCGGTGACCCAAAGCTCGGGGCGACGGCCGTACATGAAATGCAGGTAGTCGACCGACGTTTCGGACAGGATCAGCGTGGCAGCCATCGCCGCGGCGAACGTGAGCCAGCCGCCGAGGTCGGCGAGGAAGCTGTAGGCGCCCGCGTCCTCGGCCTCCTCCACCGAAATCTTCCTGACGGCGTGACTGGCGAGCATCCAGCCGAGGCCCCCGAACAACGCCACAGCGCCCGCGGCCAGCATCCCCGTCGACACCGCGCCCTGAGTCCACGCGATCGCGCAGATGCCGCGCCGGTCGCCCTCGGAGGGCACCTGCGTGCCGGTGATCAAACTGAACAGGAAGCTGTCCAGCATGAGGATCAGCACCGCGGAGGAGAACAGCGCAAGCGTGTGCACACTCTCGCGGCTGTTCCTGTCCATCAGCAGGGCGATGGCGGTGATCAGGAATCCGCCCAGCACACCGGCGAATTGGGAATGCGACGCCGCAGACGTCAATGCACTCCACTGGTCGGACGTACAGAATTCGTCCGGATTTCCGTCGGGATTCATGAGACCCGATGCTCAGGGGTGCGACCGTCAGGAGCCGGCGGGACTAGGTGTTGCGATTGCCTTCGGTCGTGTCGTACTCAACCGTCTGGTCGCTGTCCGACCGGACCGCGGCGAACACATCCGTGTCGGCCCGCTCGTCGTCATGTCCATGGCCGTGGTGGGGCACCTCGGGGGCCTTGCGGTCGATGAGATACCGGCCGAGCGCGACGCCGGCGATGGCCACCAGGAACGTCAGCAGCGCCGTGAACGCTGCGAAGGTGGTCAGTTCGTTGATCAGGCCCTCGACGTAGAGGCTCTTGTAGAAGAGGTGAATGAACCAAGCGACGGCGCCGCTGACGATGCCGGCGAACAGACCGGCGAGAAGCCATGTCATCGCCAGGTCGCCGCGGCGGTCGGGATCCGGGTTGGCGCGGGCGTCGGCGCGGCCGTCGGCAATACCCCACAAGAAGACCGCGATGGCGTAGAGCGCCACCAGAATGATGCTGATCAGCCCGGCCCTGGTCTCCCAGGTGTTGATCAACGCTCCCTGGAGCAGTCGCACTATGACCATCAGGGCCGCGAACACCAGTCCGCGCAGCAACCACTTACTCATGGGGCCTCACCTTAGCGAGTAGGTTCACTAACCGTGACTATTTCACAGCGTCGGGAGCGGCTCCGTCAGCGGCTTGTCGACGCCGACCTCGATGCGATGTTGGTGTCGGACCTGGTCAACGTCCGATATCTGTCGGGGTTCACCGGGTCGAACGCCGCGCTGCTGATCCGGGCTGAGGACCCGACGCCGGTGCTGGCCACCGATGGGCGCTACCGCACCCAGGCCGCGCAGCAGGCACCCGACGCCGAACTCGTCATCGAGCGGGCGTGCGGCCCGCATCTGGTCGCCCGCGCGGCGGCCGACGGCGTCGCGCGGTTGGGCTTCGAAAGCCACGTGGTGACCGTCGACGCCTTCAGCGTGCTGACCAAAGCCGCAGGCGAGCGGACCGAACTGGTGCGCGCCTCCGGGACCGTGGAGGCGTTGCGCGAGGTCAAGGACGCCGGCGAGATCGCGCTGCTGCGGTTGGCGTGCGAAGCGGCCGACGCGGCGCTGCACGATCTGGTCGAGCGGGGCGGGCTGCGGCCGGGACGTACCGAGAAAGAGGTGGGCCGGGAACTCGAGGCGCTCATGCTCGATCACGGCGCCGACGGTGTGTCCTTCGAGACGATCGTGGCGGCCGGGCCCAACTCGGCGATTCCGCACCATCGGCCCACCGATGCGGTGTTGGCCGCCGGGGACTTCGTCAAGATCGACTTCGGCGCGCTGGTGTGCGGCTACCACTCCGATATGACGCGCACGTTCGTGCTCTCGCCCGTCGCGCAGTGGCAGCGCGAGATCTATGACCTGGTGGCGACCGCTCAGCGCGCGGGCAGAGAGGCGCTGGCGCCCGGGGCGTCGCTCAAGGACGTCGACGCGGCATCGCGGCAGATCATCGCCGACGCGGGCTACGCCGAGAACTTCAGTCACGGACTCGGCCACGGCGTGGGTCTGCAGATACACGAAGCGCCGGGGATCAGCGCGTCGTCCGCCGGTACACTGCTTGCTGGCTCCGCGGTGACCGTGGAACCCGGTGTTTATCTGCCAGACCGCGGTGGCGTCCGAATCGAGGACACGCTTGTCGTCGGCAGTGACTCGCACCCGAACCCGGAGCCGGGCAGCCGGCAACATCAGACCGCTGACTTGCTCACTCGGTTCCCCAAGGAACTGGCGATCCTCTGAACAGGAGAACAACCGACCGTGGCATCGACCGCCGACTTCAAGAACGGACTCGTCCTTCAAATTGACGGCCAACTGTGGCAGATCGTGGAATTCCAGCACGTCAAGCCCGGTAAAGGCCCCGCATTCGTGCGCACCAAGCTCAAGAACGTGATCTCGGGCAAGGTCGTCGACAAGACCTACAACGCGGGCGTCAAGGTCGAGACGGCCACCGTCGACCGCCGCGATGCCACATATCTGTACCGCGACGGCTCTGACTTCGTGTTCATGGACTCCGAGGACTACGAGCAGCATGCGCTGCCGGAGTCGCTGGTCGGCGACGCCGCCAAGTTCCTGCTGGAGAGCCTGCCGGTGCAGATCGCGTTCCACGACGGCGTCCCGCTGTACCTCGAGTTGCCGGTGACCGTGGAGCTCGAGGTCACGCACACCGAGCCCGGCCTGCAGGGCGACCGCTCCAGCGCCGGCACCAAGCCGGCGACGGTGGAGACCGGTGCCGAGATCCAGGTGCCGTTGTTCATCAACACCGGCGACAAGCTGAAGGTCGATTCGCGCGATGGCAGCTACCTGGGAAGGGTGAATGCCTAATCCCCGGGGCGACGGGAAACGTCGGCCGGACAAGGGCCGTCACCAGGCCCGCAAGCGGGCCGTTGACCTGCTCTTCGAGGCCGAGGCGCGCGGGCTCACCGCCGCCGAGGTAGCGCACGCACGAAATGAGTTGGCGCAGAAGCAGTCCGACGTATCACCGCTGAACCCGTACACGGTGACGGTCGCGCAGGGGGTGACCGATCACATCGCGCACATCGACGATCTGATCTCGGCTCACCTTCAGGGCTGGACGCTGGACAGGCTGCCCGCCGTCGACCGCGCGATCCTGCGGGTGGCGGTGTGGGAACTGCTGCACGCCGACGACGTTCCCGAACCCGTCGCCGTCGACGAAGCCGTCGAGTTGGCCAAACAGTTGTCGACCGACGACTCACCTGGTTTTGTCAACGGTGTGTTGGGCCAGGTGATGTTGGTGACCCCGCAGATCCGGGCTGCCGCTCAGGCGGTGCGGGGGGCCGGCGATTCGGGTGCGGATACCTGATGGGGGTGCCGCAGGACTGGGCGCCGTACTCGAACCTCGACGAGGCGGCCAAGGTTTACCTGCGCGATCCCGAGCTGGCACTGGACCAACTGCGTTCGGTGATCGGCTTTCCCGAGATCAAGTCGTTCGTCATGTCGCGGGGCACCACCGAGGGTTCCTGGGGCGAGACGGACGAGAGTCCGCTGTGGCAGGAGATCGTGCTCACCGACGGCCACCGGCTGATCATCTGGCGCGCCGACGACGAGACGTCGACCGTGGACGAGCGTGAGCGCCGGGTACTCAACGCCGCGGTCCGCACGATCCTGCTGTCGACGATCACCGATCACGTGCTCACCACCGAGTACGAGGTGTTCGACGACGGCACCCGCCGGCTGTCCGAGGTCCGGCTGCGGATGTACACCCAACTGATCACGCGCTCACGCCAGAAGTCGGTCACCGAGACCGACATCTTCTGCGAATCGTTCCGCTACTACAAGTCCGTCGACAACGGCGGCCTGGCGCAGATGCAGCGGCTGCTGCAGTTCGGCCGCGTGCTCTCGCGCAGTATGCAGTGACCTACCGATTGACTGATGCGTAGTTCGGCAGGTCGATCGAATCCGCCGTCGTGAACCAGAGTTTGGCCGCCAGGGGCCGAAACGGCCAGCGCTGCATCCACTTCATCACGAACGCGTTGGCCGCGATGTCGGACGCCGTCTTCGGCGCGTACCGGTCGATGGAGTTGGGCAGGTCCTGGCACTTGTCGACATACGGGCGCATGACGGTCTCGTAGCGGGTCAGCTTCGCCGGAAGTCCCTCGGCGTCAAACGAATCCGCGGGCCCGAGCTCACCGGCGAGAATGTAGGCGCCGACGAGCGCAAGGCTGGTACCCATCCCGGACAGCGGTGACGCGCAGTAACCGGCGTCGCCCACCAGCGTGACGCATCCCGACGACCAGGTCGGCATGTGGATCTGGGCGAAGGAGTCGAAGTAGAAGTCGTCGGCCTCCTGCGCCGCGGCCAGCAGGGCGTCGCATTCCCACCCCGCGCCCGCGAAGCGCTCGACGAGGATCTGGCGCTGCTCGTCGAGGTTGTGCCGGTCGTAGGTGATGGGTTCGGACTGAAAGGCCAAGCCCGCCTTGGCGATCGCCGGATCATGCGACGGCCGCATCGAGGCGTTCAGACCGCCCGGCGCCTGATAGAGCAGATACCAGCCGTCCAGGCCGACGGTGTCCGGGGCCGAGAACCACGCGTTGTAGCCGCCGATGGGCTTGACGAACTGCTCCTCAGGTCCGAAGACCAACCGCCGAACACCCGAGTGCGGGCCGTCGGCGCCCACGACGAGGTCGGTGTGCAACACAGTGCCGTCGGAGAGGGTGGCCTCGGCGCCGTCGTCACCCGGTGCCACCTCCGAAATGCTGGTTCCGAAGCGGTATTCGGTGGTGTCCTTGGTGGCTTGGTACAGCACGTCGACGAGATCGCCGCGCAGAATCTCCAGTTTGGACACCAGGCCGTTGCCGTTGAACGCCGTCACCGGCATCTCGGCGCGCCGATTGCCGTCGGAGCGCACCCATGCCGCGCCGCGTTGTTCCAGTGCCCGGTCGCGCATCTGGTCGATCAGGCCCATGCGCTCGACGACGTCGCCGCCCGCGCCGCGCAGGTCGACCGTCTGCCCGCCGGGGCGGATTCCTTGCGCGATCTCCACCACGATGACCCGGTATCCGTTGCGCGACAGCCAGAACGCCAGCGTAGGCCCCGCGATCCCGGCGCCGCTGATAACCACCGTGCGTTGTGTCATGGCGTCACCGTAGCGCTAGATGTCGAGGGCCTGGTAGGTCCGCCGGACGAATTTGGGTTGCGCGCTTTGCAGTTTCGCCAATGAGGTGTTGCCCGCGATGGCGGCTGCCGCGTCGGCTGTCAGGTCGGGGAGGTTCTGAATCAGATAGATGAGAATGAGATCGGCGCTCGGATCCGCCTGCCACCAGGTGCCGTACGCGCCCGGCCAGCCGAAGGTGCCCATGCCGCCCGGTCCGAACAGCGGCCGCGACTTGGCCGGGTCGGTGACGACCGACAGGTTGAGTCCGAAACCCCTGCCGAGCCAGAACGGTGCCCCGAGAAAGTCATACCGCTTCTGCTCGTCGGTCAGCCGATCCGTGCGCATCGATTGCACGGACTGTTCCGACAGCACGCGCACACCATCGAGAGTGCCGCCCGCCAGCAGCATCCGGGCGAACCGGAGGTAGTCGTCGACGGTCGACCACAGCCCGCCGCCGCCCATGCAGAACGGGGGATCGGTGATCGGGGCCGGACCCATCACGTCGTGCTGCAAGGTCATGTCCGCGTTGAGTTTGTACATCGTCGCGGCACGACGCCGTCCCTCGACGCCGACCGAGAAGCCGGTGTCGGACATTCCCAGCGGTTCGAAGATCCGCTCGGACATCACATCGGCCAACGACTTGCCCTCGATTCTGGACAGCGCGATGCCGAGCACATCGGTGGCGTGACTGTAGGTGAGGCGGTCACCGGGCTGGTGTACCAGCGGCAACGCCGCCAGTTCCGTGAGCCAGCGGTCCTGGTCCTGTCGGACGGACATCCGGCCGTACGCCTTACTCAGCGGACCGGTGATGAAGAACGGATAGGCCAGACCGGCGCGGTGGGTCATCAGATCCTCGACCGTGATCTGCCGCTGGGCCGGCACGGTCCTCTCGAGCGGGCCGAGCGGGTCGACGAGCACCCGCATGTCCGACAGCTCAGGCAGCCACTCCGCCACGGGGTCGGTCAAGGCGAGCTTGCCCTCCTCGACCAAGCTCATCGCGGCGGCGATGGTGACGGGTTTGGTCATGGAGGCGATGCGGAAGATGGTGTCGCGCTCCATCGGCACGCCCGCGTCGACGTCCCGGTATCCGAGTTCGTTGACCTGAAGGACCTCGCCCGCCCGGTACACCAGGGTGACCGCGCCCGCGAGGAGTCCGGCGTCGATGGCCTCTTGTATGGATGCGTGGTTGCCGTCGAGTTTCATCGGCGTCAGCGTACTGAAGCGCCCATGATCTGGGGCCCCACGTCATGCGTACGACGGCCAACGACCGCGACCTTGCGGCTATGGAGCTGTCGCCTGACGGACTGGGGAGCGGCGCGCCGTCCTCGTCGGCGCGGGATATCAGGAGGTGAACCCGCTCTTGTCCAGGCTTTTCGACCGATGTTTCCACTAAAGACGAGGATGGCAATTCGATTGGTTCAAGACGTGGCCAGTGACGAACCGGATGTTGCATCGGGCCCGCCCTCATCGGCGCGGGCGGGTGCTTCGGTGGCGGGTCGAGTGTTGTCCGCGAGCGCGGTGGATTGCGACTTGGTGCGGTACTTGAACTTCCGACCCCAGGTCCGGATCGGCCGTTCGAGAAAGATCTGCGAAATATATGAAAGGACGAACACAATCGCCACAGAAAGGCAAGTTACGCCGAAGGTCGACCAATTCGTGATCCGTGGCTCGTCATTGAATATCAGCATGTGCAAGGTGCCGTTGGTCCCCTGGTGATACATGTACATCGCATACGATATGAGACCGCTGAACACGAGGAACTTCGATTTGAACAGGCGCGACAAGAACATATTCGGATCGAGCACGCTCACCCAGATGACCATCGCGTAGGCGAACGCGATGGCGGACGTTTGCGTCGGGAAAAAGAATATCTTGAACACCGAATCGACCTGGAGTAGCAAGACCAGAGTAATAAGAACGGTATAAACGGCTCTCCGGTGCTGCCTGAAGAATGTGACGGCTCTATCGCTGCGCACCAATTGGGCGACGATAACGCCCATCATGAGTGTGTCCATCCGGCATGGCAACCAGACATAGCTTGCGTAAAAACCGTATTGAGCGAAGGCCATGGCGCGGAGGACGAGCGCTACCGGGAGTGCGGCGCACGTCACCCACCAGAGGTACCTTCTTGGCACCAGGAACACGATGAGTGGGAACAGCAGATAAAACTGCTCCTCCACCGCCAGCGACCATGTAATTCCCATCCAGTGGGCGCCGATGTCGTTACGGAACCCCTGAAAGATGTTCTGAGTGAAGGTCGCATAACTCCAAAGCGGCATGGGTTTGTCGAACAACCACTCCGAGCCAGCGATACGCTGTGGAATTCCCGAAAGCAGAATCAAGACAAAGCTTCCGAGGAGAAGATAGGCCACGGGAAAGATGCGGCATACTCGCCGAATATAAAAGGTGGAGAAGAAATTCGACGAACCTTTATGGTCGAGAAGGATGCCGCCGATCAGAAAACCCGAGAGGACGAAAAAGAGATCGACACCCGATACGAGGAATGGTTGGATGACCTGAAGGACACCGGCGGCCACGCTCTTGTCGGGCGGTTCCCAGATTCCCGTGAAGTAGTGATGTACAAGGACGAATAGAGCCGCCAAGCCTCGCAAGCCGTCGAGCTGCGGGATGTGCTTCGGCGCCGACCATGCCGCTGGCAAGTTCTGCCTCCAAGCCGTGGTTAAGTTTCTCGGGGCCGGCGCAACCGCATCGGATGACGGCTACGCGCATCAATGTCTACTTCTCAGCGATCGAATCGAGATCGTTCAAGGAACGGATCAAGATCGTATAGCAGCTGTGCCCCGGGTATGGCTCATTTCCCATTGCCCGATGAACAGGTCGTTCCAACGTCCTAGACATGTCGCGTGCGTTGTGATGTGCACCCTGCAGTCGACAGTGGACGGCAGTATTGCGTCGTGGCCGGCGCGGCGCTCACCCGCCAGGTCGAGTCCCGCACGGTCGCGCCATCCGGCTGGTGCTAAGCTCGCCGCAGTTTCGACGTCCTTTAAAGAGCCGTCCAGAGAGGCGGAGAAGGAGGTCAGGGTCACTTGGGCGCGCCTGGCACCGACCGGGAACTGATGTCCGCAGCGGACGTCAGCCGGACCATTTCCCGCATCGCCCATCAGATCATCGAGAAGACCGCCCTCGACGGTCCTGATGCGCCGCGCGTCATCCTGCTCGGCATTCCCACCCGCGGCGTCACGCTGGCCGCGCGGCTCGCCGAGAAGATCAAGGAGTTCTCCGGTGTCACGGTTGCCCGTGGCGCCCTGGACATCACGCTCTACCGCGACGATCTCGACAGCAAGCCGCCGCGACCGCTCGAGGACACTTCGATACCCGAGGGCGGCATCGACGGCGCACTCGTGATCCTGGTCGACGACGTGCTCTACACCGGTCGCTCTGTCCGCTCGGCGCTCGACGCGCTGCGCGACATCGGTCGGCCGCGCGCCGTCCAACTCGCCGTCCTGGTCGACCGCGGCCACCGCGAGTTGCCGCTGCGGGCCGACTACGTCGGCAAGAACGTGCCGACGTCGCGCAGCGAGAACGTCAAGGTGCGGCTCGCCGAGGACGACGACATCGAGGGGATCTGGATCGCACCGCAGGGAGGCCCGCCACGATGAAGCACCTGCTCTCGGCAGCCGACCTGTCGCGCGAGGACGCCGTGGCGATCCTGGACAACGCCGACCGGTTCAGCCAGGCGCTGCTGGGCCGTGAGGTCAAGAAGCTCCCGACGCTGCGCGGCCGCACCATCATCACGATGTTCTACGAGAACTCCACCCGCACCCGGGTTTCGTTCGAGGTGGCAGGGAAGTGGATGAGCGCCGACGTCATCAACGTCAGCGCCTCCGGATCCTCTGTCTCCAAGGGCGAGTCGCTGCGCGACACCGCCCTCACCCTGCGCGCCGCAGGCGCCGACGCGCTGATCATCCGTCACCCCGCGTCGGGGGCGGCCCAGCAGCTCGCGGAATGGACCCTCACCGAGCACGGCGGGCCCGCGGTCATCAACGCCGGCGACGGCACCCACGAGCACCCGACGCAGGCGCTGCTGGATGCGCTGACCATCCGCCAACGGCTGGGCGACATCGAGGGCAAGCGCGTGGTCATCGTCGGCGATGTCCTGCACAGCCGGGTAGCGCGGTCCAACGTGCTGCTGCTGCACACGCTCGGCGCGGAGGTGGTGCTCGTCGCACCGCCCACCCTGCTGCCGGTCGGGGTGGCCGACTGGCCGGTAACCGTCTCACACGACCTCGACGCGGAACTGCCCATCGCCGACGCGGTGCTGATGCTGCGTGTGCAGGCCGAGCGGATGAACGGCGGGTTCTTCCCGTCCCCGCGCGAGTACTCGGTGCTCTACGGACTCTCGGAGAAGCGGCAGGCGATGCTTCCCGGCAATGCGGTGGTGCTGCACCCCGGCCCGATGGTGCGCGGTATGGAGATCGCGTTCTCGGTCGCCGATTCCTCGCAATCGGCGGTCCTGCAACAGGTTTCCAACGGCGTGCATGTCCGAATGGCGGTTCTGTTCCACCTGCTGGTGGGCACTGAGCAGGAAGCGATCAGCGCATGAGCGTCTTGATCCGCGGGGTGCGGCTCTACGGCGAGGGGGACCGCGTCGACGTCCTGGTGTCGGACGGGCAGATCGCCGACATCGGGCCTAATCTGGCAGGGGCCGGAGGACCTGAAAAGGACTGGGATGTGGTCGACGCCACCGGTCAAATCCTGCTGCCCGGTTTCGTCGACCTGCACACCCACCTGCGCGAACCCGGCCGCGAATACGCCGAGAACATCGAAACCGGCTCGGCTGCAGCGGCTTTGGGTGGATACACCGCGGTGTTCGCGATGGCCAACACCAATCCGGTCGCCGACAGCCCGGTTGTCACCGACCACGTCTGGCACCGCGGCCAGCAGGTCGGTCTGGTCGACGTCCACCCGGTCGGCGCCGTCACGATGGGCCTGGCAGGCACCCAGCTCACCGAGATGGGCATGATGGCCGCAGGTGCCGCCCAGGTACGGATGTTCTCCGACGACGGCATCTGCGTGCACGACCCGTTGATCATGCGCCGCGCGCTCGAGTACGCGACCGGCCTCGGGGTCCTCGTCGCCCAGCATGCCGAGGAGCCACGGCTGACCGTCGGCGCCGTCGCGCATGAGGGGCCCAACGCCGCGCGGCTGGGACTGGCGGGCTGGCCCCGCGCCGCCGAGGAATCCATCGTCGCCAGAGACGCGCTGCTGGCCCGCGATGCCGGAGCCCGCGTGCACATCTGCCACGCGTCCACGGCGGGCACCGTCGAGATCGTCAGATGGGCCAAGGAACAAGGTATTTCGATCACCGCCGAGGTGACGCCGCACCATCTCCTGCTCGACGACGGGCGGCTGGCCACCTACGATGGCCGCAACCGGGTGAACCCGCCGCTTCGCGAGGCGTCCGACGCCGAGGCGCTGCGCCAGGCGCTCGCCGACGGTGTCGTCGACTGCGTGGCCACCGACCATGCCCCGCACGCCGAACACGAGAAGTTCTGCGAGTTCTCCCTTGCGCGGCCGGGGATGCTGGGCCTGCAGACCGCGCTGTCCGTCGTCGTCGAGACGATGGTGCGGCCCGGCCTGCTGAGCTGGCGTGACGTGGCACGGGTGATGAGCGAGAAGCCCGCCGAGATCGTGGGATTGCCGGATCAGGGTCGTCCGCTGGCGATCGGCGAACCGGCCAACCTGACCGTCGTCGATCCCGACGCCACCTGGACGGTCGAGGGTTCGGCACTGGCCAGTCGGTCCGACAACACCCCGTACGAGTCGATGACGTTGCCCGCGACGGTGACGCTGACGCTGTTGCGCGGCAAGGTCACCGCGCGTGACGGCAAGAGCCCGGCATGAACACCGGAACCCTGGTCGGGTCGCTGATCATGGCCGCGGTGGTGGTCGTGCTCATCGCAGTCATCATCCAGGCGATGCTGCGCGGCTGGCGTCGCCGCGCGGAGCGTCAGGCCGAACTGATCGGCACGCTGCCGCCCCTGCCCGACACCGTGGGCCCGGCGATCATCCCCGCCACCAAAGGCCTCTACGTCGGCAGCACGCTCGTGCCGAATTGGAACGACCGCGTCGCGGTCGGCGATCTCGGGTTCCGCCACAAGGCGGTCCTGACCCGTTACCCCGAAGGAATCATGTTGCAGCGCAACGGTGCAGGACCGATCTGGATACCCGACGAATCCATCACCAGTATCCGCACCGAACGCGGAATCACCGGCAAGGCGCTGACCCATGAGGGCATCCTGGCGATCAGGTGGCGCCTGCCCTCGGGGACCGAGATCGACACCGGCTTCCGTGCCGACAATCGCGCCGCATACGAGCCGTGGCTGGAGGTGGCGTGAGCAAGGCAGTGCTGGTCCTCGAGGACGGACGCATCTTCACTGGTACCGAATTCGGGGCCGTCGGCCAGACGCTGGGTGAGGCGGTCTTCTCCACCGGCATGTCCGGTTACCAGGAGACGCTGACCGATCCGAGTTATCACGGCCAGATAGTGGTGGCCACCGCGCCGCAGATCGGCAACACCGGCTGGAACCAAGAGGACGCCGAGAGCCGCGGCGACAAGATCTGGGTGGCGGGCTACGCGGTGCGCGACCCGTCGCCGCGGGCGTCGAACTGGCGCGCGACCGGCACCCTTGAGGACGAGCTCGTCCGGCAGGGCATCGTCGGGATCGCCGGGATCGACACCCGTGCGGTGGTCCGCCACCTGCGCAGCGCCGGCTCAATGAAGGCCGGCGTGTTCTCCGGACCCGCCCTGGCGCACGCCGACGAACTGCTGGCGCGGGTGCGTGCCCAGCCGTCGATGCTGGGTGCCAATCTGGCGGGCGAGGTCAGCACCGACACCGGCTACGTCGTCGAACCCGATGGACCGCAACGCTTCACGGTCGCGGCCATCGACCTCGGTATCAAGACCAACACGCCGCGCAACTTCGCGCGCCGCGGTATCCGCAGCCACGTCCTGCCGTCGTCGGTCACCTTCGATCAGATCGCCGAGCTCAAACCCAACGGCGTGTTCCTGTCCAACGGCCCGGGCGATCCGGCCACCGCCGACCACATCGTCGGTGTGACGCGCGAAGTCCTCGAAAACGGGATTCCGCTGTTCGGGATCTGCTTCGGCAACCAGATCCTCGGCCGCGCCTTGGGACGGTCGACCTACAAAATGGTGTTCGGCCACCGCGGGATCAACGTGCCCGTCATCGACCACGCCACCGGACGCGTCGCGGTGACCGCGCAGAACCACGGCTTCGCGCTCGAGGGCGAGGCGGGCGAGCGGTTCGACACCCCGTTCGGTCCCGCGATCGTCAGTCACACCTGCGCCAACGACGGGGTGGTCGAGGGCATCAAACTTGTTGACGGGAGAGCCTTTTCGGTGCAGTACCACCCGGAGGCCGCCGCGGGCCCGCACGACGCCAATTACTTGTTCGACCAGTTCATCGACCTGATGTCGGAGGACGGTCGCGGGGGAGGGAAGCACTAGATGCCGCGCCGCACTGATCTCAACCACGTGCTGGTGATCGGCTCCGGGCCGATCATCATCGGCCAGGCGTGTGAGTTCGACTACTCGGGAACGCAAGCCTGCCGGGTGCTGCGCGCCGAAGGCCTCGAGGTGAGTCTCGTCAACTCGAACCCGGCGACGATCATGACCGACCCGGAGTTCGCCGACCACACCTACATCGAGCCGATCACACCGGAGTTCGTCGAGCGCGTCATCGCACAACAGGCCGAGCGGGGCAACAAGATCGATGCGCTGCTGGCCACCCTCGGCGGCCAGACGGCACTGAACACCGCCGTCGCGCTGTACGAGAACGGGGCGCTCGAGCGCTACGGCGTCGAGCTCATCGGCGCTGACTTCGAGGCGATCCAGCGCGGCGAGGACCGGCAGAAGTTCAAGGACATCGTCAGCAAGGTCGGCGGCGAATCCGCGCGCTCTCGGGTGTGTTTCACGATGGACGAGGTGCGCGAGACCGTCGCCGACCTCGGACTGCCGGTGGTCGTGCGGCCGTCGTTCACGATGGGCGGTCTCGGCTCCGGCATGGCCTACTCCGCCGAGGACGTCGAGCGCATGGCCGGGGATGGACTCGCGGCTTCCCCGTCCGCGAATGTGCTGATCGAGGAATCGATCTTCGGCTGGAAGGAATTCGAGCTCGAGCTGATGCGCGACGGCCACGACAACGTGGTGGTCGTCTGCTCGATCGAGAACGTCGACCCGATGGGTGTGCACACCGGTGACTCGGTCACGGTCGCCCCGGCGATGACGCTGACCGACCGCGAGTACCAGAAGATGCGCAGCCTGGGCATCGACATCCTGCGCGAGGTCGGCGTCGACACCGGCGGCTGCAACATCCAGTTCGCCGTCAACCCGGTCGACGGCCGGCTCATCGTCATCGAGATGAATCCGCGGGTGTCGCGTTCGAGCGCACTGGCCTCCAAGGCCACCGGCTTCCCGATCGCCAAGATCGCCGCCAAGCTCGCGATCGGCTACACGCTCGACGAGATCGTCAACGACATCACCAAGGAGACGCCGGCCTGTTTCGAGCCGACGCTGGACTATGTGGTGGTGAAGGCGCCCCGTTTCGCCTTCGAGAAGTTCCCCGGCGCCGATCCGACGCTGACCACGACGATGAAGTCCGTCGGCGAGGCGATGTCGTTGGGCCGCAACTTCATCGAGGCGCTCGGCAAGGTGATGCGCTCGCTGGAAACGAGCCGCGCCGGGTTCTGGACCAAACCAGATCCTGACGTCACCGTGGACGAGCTGCTCACGCGGCTCAAGACGCCCACCGACGGGCGGCTCTACGACATCGAACTGGCGCTGCGCCAGGGCGCCGCCGTCGAGCAGGTCGCCGAGGCCTCCGGTGTCGATCCGTGGTTCGTCGAACAGATCGCCGGGCTGGTCACGCTGCGCGCCGAACTGCTGGACGCACCGGTGCTTGACGAGGCGCTGCTGCGTCGCAGTAAGTACCACGGCCTGTCCGACCGTCAGATCGCCGCCCTGCGACCGGAATTGGCCGGCGAGATCGGGGTGCGCGCACTGCGTACCCGCTTGGGCATCCACCCGGTGTACAAGACCGTCGATACGTGTGCGGCCGAGTTCGAGGCCAAGACGCCCTACCACTACAGCAGCTACGAACTCGACCCCGCCGCGGAGACCGAGGTCGCACCGCAGACCGAGAAGCCCAAGGTGCTGATCCTGGGTTCAGGGCCCAACCGCATCGGGCAGGGCATTGAATTCGACTACAGCTGTGTGCACGCCGCCACCACGTTGAGCGAGGCCGGCTTCGAGACGGTCATGGTCAACTGCAACCCGGAGACCGTGTCCACCGACTACGACACCGCCGACCGGCTGTACTTCGAACCGCTGACGTTCGAGGATGTGCTCGAGGTGTACTACGCCGAATCCGTCTCCGGTGCAGGCGGTCCCGGTGTCGTCGGTGTGATCGTGCAACTCGGCGGCCAGACTCCGCTCGGGCTCGCCGAGCGGTTGGAGCAGGCGGGTGTGCCGATCGTCGGCACGAGCCCCAAGGCGATCGACCTGGCCGAGGACCGGGGCGCGTTCGGTGAGGTCCTCAATTCCGCCGGACTGCCCGCGCCGCGGTTCGGCACCGCGACGAGCTTCGAGCAGGCCCGCCGGATCGCCGCGGACATCGGCTACCCGGTGCTGGTCCGCCCGTCCTACGTGCTCGGCGGCCGCGGGATGGAGATCGTCTACGACGAGGAGACGCTGCAGGGCTACATCACCCGGGCCACCGAACTCACCCCTGAACATCCGGTGCTCGTGGACCGGTTCCTCGAGGACGCCATCGAGATCGACGTCGACGCGCTGTGTGACGGCACCGAGGTGTACATCGGCGGCATCATGGAGCACATCGAGGAGGCGGGCATCCACTCCGGCGACTCGGCGTGCGCACTGCCGCCGGTGACGCTGGGCCGCAGCGATATCGAGTCCGTCCGGCGTGCGACCGAGGCCATCGCGCACGGTATCGGGGTGGTCGGACTGCTCAACGTGCAGTACGCGCTGAAGGACGACGTGCTCTACGTGCTGGAGGCCAATCCGCGCGCCAGCCGCACCGTGCCGTTCGTCTCGAAGGCCACTGCGGTGCCACTCGCGAAGGCCTGTGCGCGAGTCATGTTGGGCGCCACCATCGCCCAGCTGCGCGAGGAGGGCATCCTGGCGCAGACCGGTGACGGGGCGGCCACCGCGCGCAATGCTCCGGTGGCGGTCAAGGAAGCGGTGCTGCCCTTCCATCGCTTCCGGAAGTCCGACGGTGCGCAGATCGACTCGCTGCTCGGCCCCGAGATGAAATCGACGGGCGAGGTCATGGGTATCGACCACGACTTCGGCAGTGCCTTCGCCAAGAGCCAGACCGCGGCGTACGGATCGCTGCCCGCCGAGGGCACCGTCTTCGTCTCGGTGGCCAACCGCGACAAACGCTCGCTGGTGTTCCCGGTGAAACGGCTCGCCGATCTAGGGTTCCGGGTGCTGGCCACGGCGGGCACAGCGGAGATGTTGCGGCGCAACGGTATTCCCTGCGATGAGGTGCGCAAGCACTTCGAGCACCCGGGGGAGGGCCGGCCCGCCTCGTCCGCGGTCGACCTGATCCTGTCCGGCGAGGTGGACATGGTGATCAACACCCCGTACGGAAACTCCGGTCCGCGCATCGACGGCTACGAGATCCGGTCGGCCGCAGTGTCGATGAACATCCCGTGCGTCACGACGGTGCAGGGCGCCTCAGCCGCCGTGCAGGGCATCGAGGCGGGAATCCGAGGCGACATCGGTGTGATGTCGCTGCAAGAGCTGCACAGCGTGCTGGGGTCGTGACGTTCGGGGTCCGCCTCGCGGCGGCGATCACATCCCGTGGCCCACTGTGCCCGGGTATCGATCCCCATCCGGAACTGCTGAGCGCATGGGGGCTGACCGTCGACGCCGAAGGATTGGCCCGGTTCTGCGAGACCTGCGTCGAGGCATTTTCTGGCTTCGCGATCGTCAAACCACAGGTGGCGTTCTTCGAGGCGTACGGCGCCGCGGGATACACAGTGCTGGAGTACACGATTCGGGCGCTGCGGGACGCCGGTGTGCTGGTACTGGCCGACGCCAAACGCGGTGACATCGGCTCGACGATGGCCGCCTACGCCGAGGCGTGGGCCGGTGATTCGCCGCTGGCCGCCGACGCCGTCACCGCATCGCCCTATCTGGGCTTCGGGTCGCTGCAACCGCTGCTCGACACTGCGCATGCCAACGATCGGGGCGTGTTCGTCCTCGCCGCCACGTCGAACCCGGAGGGCGGCACGGTCCAGCGCGCCGACACCGGCGGGCGGACCGTCGCACAGTCGATCGTCGATGCGGCCGCCGCCGTCAACCGCGACCGCGCGCCCGGGCCGGGTGCGGTAGGCGTCGTCGTCGGTGCGACGCTCGCGGACCCGCCGGACGTCAGCGGCCTGGGCGGGCCGGTCCTGGTTCCCGGCGTCGGGGCGCAAGGCGGCCGTCCAGAGGCGCTGGGAGGCCTCGGCGGCGCCCGCCGCGGGCAACTGCTGCCCGCGGTGTCGCGGGAGGTGCTACGCGCCGGACCAGGCGTCGATGCGGTGCGCGCTGCGGCGGAGAAGCTGCGCGACGCGGTCGCCTACCTGGCTTAGCTGTTACGGCCAGACGTCTTCTTCGGCAGCAGCCGCACCAGCACGACGATCGCCACGATGCCGGCGACGGCGAGCGCGCCGAGAAGTATCAGATAGGTCACTTCGCCCCGGTCGCGCGTGCGGTAGATGACCTGCTGGAAGGGCGTATCCGAGGCCGCCTGCTCGAAGATGTAGTCACTCCCGATGGTGGCCGGTTCGCGGATCGTGTTCTTCCAGTGGGTGAGGAACGCTCCGTCGCCGACGTAATCGGCGAGTGCGGGGGAGTCGCCGGGGTCGATGTGTCCGGCGAACTCCAGCGTCGGCTTGTCCGCGGGGACGGGGACCGCGCTCGGATCCATCCGATGGTCGGCAAGCACGTACAAGTCGATGTACTGCGGCACCGTGGCCGATCGGGACAGACGCATCGGGTAGACGACGGTGTCGGAGGCGAACGACAGGCGCAGCGGCTGAAGGGCTCCCGACAGCGAGCCGCCGGCTTCGGCCGGAACCAGTTGCACCGCAACGATTTCCCAGCCGTCCTCGACGTAAGGAGCGAGGTTCTCGTCCAGACCGTCGGGATGGGGAAACCCGTTGTCCCGCAACCAATCAGCCAGCGCGGTCGGGTCGTTCGCCGCCAGCCGGGTGACATCGAACGGGCCAAGGCGTTGCCGGCCGAGCACGTTGACCACACCGCCGGGTGCACCCACGGTCTCAGGCTCGGCTCCGGCCCAGATCAGCCACGGAATCGTCGGCCACCACGAGTCGCGGTACTCGATGCGCGGCGCGGTGAGCTTGCCGAGCTCCTCGAACGCAGCGGTATCGCCGAGGGTGACCTCGGCAGCCGAGGGCACCGGCATCACCCACGCGGCACGGTCCGAACTGCCCATCACCGACAACGACATCAGGATGTCCTCGGTGGTGCCGTCCCAGGCGATCAGCGCGCGCTCGTCGGCGATCGTGGAGCCGGGGTTGTCGGGGACGTAGGCGCCGCAGCCGCAGGCCCATGCCGGGCTCGCGACGCTGAACAGCACGGCCCCGGCCAGCATGGCGAGCACAAGGGCGATCGACCGACAGGCTCGAGCGACCACGAGCACCTCCTCGCGGTGAATCCTAGGTTCGCGCTGGAGGGGATCGGAGGGTTTGGAGAGCTCCGCAGCGTGGGCGAATCGAGCCGTCGCGTCACATCTGTCTCGTCAATAACTCCTGCCACATCAACCCCGGCAGACGCGCCAAAAAAAAGCCCTTCACCTGGGCGTTTTTTGAATTCAACGCGACATCGACGGTCGCGGTGTCTCGCGGATCGGCGCCTTCGGCGGCTGCGACACGCCCGACACGCGGTGACCAGGAAAAATCTTAGTTTTTGATCTTTCGACGCCCTCACGGTGTGGTACAGGCCACACGGAAACCGCCTCGGGCGGCTACCCATCGGCGCTCGAAATGCCTTGATATGCAGGAAAATCCGGCGGCGGCCGAGTCGGGAGCAAAGCCGCGGAGCCGAGTGCGACGCTTGGGAACTCGGCGCGGCTCCGCCTTACACGCTGGGCTTTTGACCCCGGAACCAGGGGGTGGGGTTAGCTTTCGTCAGGTTGCGTGGGTACGGTCGTCGTCGCTGGCTGTTCTGCATCAGCCCAGACAAAATATTGAATGGTGAGAGACGGAGGAACCCGTGGCCCTTCCCCAGTTGACCGACGAACAGCGCGCGGCAGCGTTGGAGAAGGCTGCTGCCGCTCGTCGAGCGCGAGCTGAGCTCAAGGATCGGCTCAAGCGTGGCGGCACCAACCTCAAGCAGGTCCTCAAGGACGCCGAGTCCGACGAGGTCCTGGGCAAGATGAAGGTTTCTGCCCTGCTGGAAGCCCTGCCCAAGGTGGGCAAGGTCAAGGCGCAGGAGATCATGACCGAACTCGAGATCGCCCCCACCCGCCGCCTGCGCGGTCTGGGCGATCGCCAGCGCAAAGCGCTGCTGGAAAAGTTCGACCAGTAATCCCGGGCGCGTAAGTTGAGCGCCGGCCGGGGGGCCGGCCGGGTAATGGTGCTGTCCGGCCCCTCAGCCGTCGGGAAATCGACCGTCGTCCGCTGCCTGCGCGACCGCATTCCCGACCTGCACTTCAGCGTGTCCGTCACCACCCGGGCCCCGCGTCCGGGCGAGGTAGACGGCGTCGACTATTCGTTTGTCACCCCCGAGCGGTTTCAAGAGCTGATCGATCACGGTGCCCTTCTGGAGTGGGCCGAGATCCACGGCGGCCTGCACCGCTCCGGCACTCCCGCAGAGCCCATCCGCGAGGCCACCGAGGCGGGTCGGCCCGTGCTCATCGAGGTGGATCTGGCCGGGGCCCGCGCCGTCAAGAAATCCATGCCGGGGGCCCTCACGGTGTTTCTCGCGCCACCAAGCTGGGAGGCGCTGGAGAGCCGGCTGATCGGGCGCGGCACCGAGAGCGCCGAAGCGATCGCCCGTCGGCTGGCCACGGCGCGCGAAGAACTGGCAGCTCAGGGCGACTTCGACGTCGTCGTCGTGAACCGCGAATTGGAATCTGCGTGCTCGGAATTGGTATCCTTGCTGGTGGCCCACAAATAACCCCAGCGCCGGGCACGGTGCGATCAGGCCAAGATCTATTTCCAAGCCGTACACATTTTCACGCAAACCGCAGGAGATCTTCTACGTGAGCACCCCTCATGCCGACGCCCAGCTGAGCGCTGTCGACGACCTCGAGTCCGGCGCCGGCGCCTACGACACGCCGCTGGGTATCACCAATCCGCCCATCGACGAGCTGCTCGACCGCGCGTCCAGCAAGTACGCGCTGGTCATCTACGCGGCCAAGCGTGCGCGGCAGATCAACGACTACTACAACCAACTCGGTGACGGCATCCTCGAATACGTCGGCCCGCTGGTGGAGCCCGGCCTGCAGGAGAAGCCGCTCTCCATCGCGCTGCGCGAGATCCACGCAGACCTTCTCGAACACACCGAAGGCGAGTAGCGGAGGAGGCCGGTCGCGATGAGCCTCGAGGGCGAAAGCTGAAGTGACCGAACGCAAGCGGATCGTCGTCGGCGTCGCCGGCGGCATCGCCGCGTACAAGGCGGCCACCCTGGTCCGTCAGCTGACGGAGGCCGGCCATTCCGTTCGGGTCATCCCCACCGAATCGGCGCTGCGATTCATCGGCGCCGCCACATTCGAAGCGCTCTCGGGCAACCCGGTGCATACCGGTGTCTGGGACGACGTCCACGAGGTTCCGCATGTCCGGATAGGGCAGGAGGCCGACCTCGTCGTGGTCGCCCCGGCGACCGCCGACCTGCTGGCGCGGGCCGTCGCGGGCCGCGCCGACGACCTGCTGACCGCCACCCTGCTCACCGCCCGATGTCCGGTGCTGTTCGCACCCGCGATGCACACCGAGATGTGGTTCCACCCGGCCACCGTCGAGAACGTGGCGACGCTTCGCCGCCGGGGTGTGGTGGTACTCGAGCCCGCGTCAGGGCGGCTCACCGGCGCCGACAGCGGCGCGGGCAGGCTCCCCGAGGCCGAGGAGATCTCCACGCTGGCCCAATTGCTGCTGGAACGCGGCGATGCGTTGCCCTATGACATGGCGGGGGTCCGCGCCCTGGTCACCGCGGGCGGCACTCGCGAACCGATCGACCCGGTGCGCTTCATCGGCAACCGGAGTTCGGGTAAGCAGGGCTACGCGATGGCCCGGGTGATGGCCCAGCGGGGGGCCGACGTCACGCTGATCGCGGGCAATACCGCGGGACTCGTCGATCCGGCGGGGGTCGACGTGGTCCACATCGGGTCGGCCGCTCAGCTCAAGGACGCCGTCTCGAAGCACGCGCCCGACGCCCATGTGCTGGTCATGGCCGCCGCGGTCGCCGACTTCCGCCCGACGCAGTTCCAGAGCAGCAAGATCAAGAAGTCCGCCGACCCCAACGCCGCGACACCGGTCATCGAACTCAGCCGCACCGACGACGTGCTGGCGGGTGCGGTGCGGGCGCGCCGGGACGGCCAACTGCCCAATATGCGGGCCATCGTCGGGTTCGCCGCCGAGACCGGCGACGCGAACGGAGACGTCCTCTTCCACGCCAGAGCCAAATTGCAGCGCAAGGGCTGCGATTTGCTCGTGGTCAACGCCGTCGGCGAGAATCGGGCGTTCGAAGTGGACAACAACGACGGATGGCTGCTTGCGGCCGACGGCGCCGAGTCTGCCCTGGAGCACGGTTCGAAAACTCTCATGGCCAGCCGTATCGTTGACGCGATCGCGGCGATCCTGCAGAGCGGCGGCGTGTAACGCGAATTACATGCCCGGCCGCGTGAAAGGGTTGTGCGAATCGGACGCACACGCTTGGGTGCACCTGGGCACGCATATAATTTGACTACCTAAGTTTTGAGAGGATCAACACCGTGAGTGAAGCTCGGCTGTTCACCAGCGAGTCGGTGACCGAGGGCCATCCCGACAAGATCTGCGACGCCATCAGCGACTCGGTGCTCGACGCGTTGCTCGCGGGCGATCCCAAATCCCGCGTCGCGGTGGAGACGCTGGTGACCACCGGGCAGGTGCACGTCGTCGGTGAGGTGACCACGCAGGCCAAGGAGGCGTTCGCCGACATCACGAACACCGTTCGTGAGCGGATCCTCGAGATCGGCTACGACTCCTCGGAGAAGGGCTTCGACGGCGAGACCTGCGGCGTCAACATCGGCATCGGCAGGCAGTCGCCCGATATCGCGCAGGGTGTCGACACCGCCCACGAGACCCGGGTCGAGGGCGCCGGTGACCCGCTGGACGCCCAGGGCGCCGGCGACCAGGGCCTGATGTTCGGCTACGCCATCAAGGACACGCCCGAGCTCATGCCGTTGCCGATCGCGCTGGCACACCGGCTGTCTCGCCGACTGACCGAGGTTCGCAAGAACGGGGTGCTGGACTACCTCCGCCCCGACGGAAAGACCCAGGTCACCGTGCAGTACGACGGCACAACGCCGGTGCGCCTCGACACCGTCGTCCTGTCGACCCAGCACGCCGCGGGCATCGACCTGGAGGCGACGCTGACGCCCGACATCCGCGAGAAGGTCGTCAACACCGTCCTGGCCGACCTGAACCACGACACGCTCGATACGTCGGACTTCCGCCTGCTGGTCAACCCGACCGGCAAGTTCGTGCTCGGCGGGCCGATGGGCGACGCCGGCCTGACCGGCCGCAAGATCATCGTCGACACCTACGGCGGATGGGCTCGTCACGGCGGCGGCGCGTTCTCGGGCAAGGATCCGTCCAAGGTGGACCGTTCCGCGGCGTATGCGATGCGCTGGGTGGCAAAGAACGTGGTCGCCGCCGGCCTGGCGGAGCGCGTCGAGGTGCAGGTCGCGTACGCGATCGGCAAGGCGGCCCCGGTCGGCCTGTTCGTGGAGACCTTCGGTAGCGAGACCGTCGACCCGGCCCGCATCGAGAAGGCGATCACCTCGGTGTTCGACCTGCGGCCCGGCGCGATCGTCCGCGACCTCGACCTGCTGCGGCCCATCTACGCGCAGACCGCCGCCTACGGCCACTTCGGCCGCACGGATGTCGACCTGCCGTGGGAGCAGCTGAACAAGGTCGACGAGCTGAAGGCCGCAGTCTAGGGATTTGTGTGCATCGAGGAGCGCTCACCGCTCCGAAACGCACACAAATCGCTCGGATTCAGGCCGTGAACTCGTAATCGTCGATCGGGAAGCGGCGGGCGCGCCAGTACGTGTGCAACGTGGTGGCCGGCCGTAACGGCACATCGCCGTTCTTGTCGAAGTAGTAACTCCTGGCGTCCTTGCAGGTGTCCTGCCAGAAGATCTGCCGGTGCCGTTTGCGCATCATCTCGGCGAAATAGCGGTCGTTGGCCTCCGGTTTGACCTCGACGCGTCGCGCACCCCTGCGGCGGGCGTGTTTGAGGCAGCGCACGATGTGGTGCGTCTGCGCCTCGATCAACGCGAAGTACGAGTTGCCGACGTACCCGTAGGGGCCGAACACCGTGAAGAAGTTGGGGAAACCGGGCACGGAGACGCCCTCGTAGGACTGCAGCCGCCGATCGCTGAAGTACTCGCTCCACGATCGGCCGCCCGATCCGGTCACTGGATAGGTCGGATTGTCCTCGACGTCCATCACCTTGAAACCCGTTGCCAGGATGAGCACGTCGACGTCGCGGGTCTCACCGTCGACGGTCGCCACCCCCGATCCGGTGATCTTGTCGATCGGCTCGGTCACCAATTCGACGTTGTCGCGGTTGAACGTCGACAGATACGTGTTGTGGAAGCCGGGGCGCTTACAGCCGACGGCGTAGCGTGGGGTCAGCTTGTCGCGCACCTCCGGATCGTGAACCTCTTTGCGCAGGTACGACTCACCGAACTTCGCCATGTTCTTGGCCATCGGATTCAGGGTGAAGTACTGCGCAGGCAGGGTGAACGTGAGCTCGACGTAGATCTGGCTGAGCACGCGCTGCACAAGATGGCCGCCGGGCAGCCGCATCATGCGTCGCGCCATCGGCGACAACGGCATATCGAGTTTGGGCAGACACCAGATGGGGGTGCGCTGAAAAACGCTGAGCCGCTCCACGATTGGCGCGATCTCCGGAATGACCTGCACCGCGGAGGCGCCTGTACCGATGATGGCCACCCGCTTACCCGCCAG
Organism: Mycolicibacterium moriokaense; assembly: GCF_010726085.1. Taxonomy (NCBI): domain Bacteria; kingdom Bacillati; phylum Actinomycetota; class Actinomycetes; order Mycobacteriales; family Mycobacteriaceae; genus Mycobacterium; species Mycolicibacterium moriokaense. The sequence continues at coordinate 3,855,950 of NZ_AP022560.1, read as the reverse complement.
GTCCTGCTCGTGGTCCCACCGCGCGGTGTGCATCGTGACACCCCCGAACGAGTCCACACCGTCGATGTCGGGATAGTTCGGCGTGATCAGCACACCGCTGGCATTGACGAGGAATCGCGCGGTGACCGACTCGCCGGTGTCGAGCTCGACGCGCCACAAACTGTCGTCATCGTCGAACCTCGCGCCAAGCACCTTGGTGTTGAAGCGGATCTTGGGGCGCAGGCCGTACTTGTCGACGCAGTGCTCGGCGTAGGCCTTCAGCTCCTGTCCGGGTGCGTAGGTGCGCGTCCAGTTCGGGCTCTTCTCGAAGGAGAACTGGTAGGAGAACGACGGAATGTCCACGGCGATACCGGGATACGTGTTCCAGTACCAGGTGCCGCCGGGGCCCCCGCCCGCCTCGATCACGAGGTAGTCACCCATCCCGGACTTGTCGAGTTTGATCGCGGTGCCGATACCGGAGAATCCGGCGCCGACAATGACGGTGTCGTAGTCGGGTGCTGTCATCGCGGGCACTCCTGCCGTCGTCGGGCGATGATGTGCGCGCCGTTTTGGGCCGCAACATCACCGTTGCTCCATGGCCCACGCTAAACGCCCGCCCCTCTGTTCGGTAGCCCTGCGTCTATCCCGCGCTCAAACGCTGATACTGCTCCAGCGCGGACCGCTCACGTGGTTGCTCAGCAGCTTGCCGTCCTCACGCACCGCCCACACCGCCGTGCCGGTCATCTCGATCGGCTGCTGATCGGGCGCGGTGCCCGCGAAACCGTTGTTCCGGCCCGTGAGCAGCCACCTCGAGACCACCCGGCTGCCGTCCGCGTTCTGAAACGACTCGGTGACCTCCAGGTGCAGATCGGCCATCTTGGCGAGGAATCCGTCGATCCACTTCTTGAAGTTCTCGCGGCCGGTGACCGCCTGACCGCCGGTGACGATCACGAAATCGTCGACGACGAACCGGTCCACCGCCGACGAGTCGTGGGCATTCCACACCTCGTCCCAGAAGCGGTGCACGATATCGACGGAATTGGTCACGTGGAGTGCAACGCCGCCCGTAGGGCGTTCATGCCCCGCTCGACGGCCTCGGTGGCCGCCGGCACCACGCCGTCATACCCGGCATAGCCGTGGATGAGCGTCTCGGCATTGTGCAGCTCAACGGGCACACCTGCGGCGGAGAGCAGCTCGGCGTATCGCACACCGTCGTCGCGCAGCGGGTCGTGGCCCGCGACCGCGATGTAGGCAGGCGGCAGTCCCGTCAGGTCGCCGGCACGGGCGGGCGCCAGCGTCGCGGGAATGTCCGTCATGTCGAGATCGCCGATGTACCAACGGCTGCAGCCCTTGCAGCCCTCCAGGTCGAGGAGCGGCGCGTTGGCATTCTCGCTGAACGACGGCAGCGACGTGTCGAACGTCGTCGCCGGATACCACAACAGCTGGAACACAATTCGCGGTCCACCGGCATCGCGCGCCAGCTGAGACACCACGGCGGCCAGATTGCCGCCCGCGGAGTCGCCTGCGACGGCCAGCCGACCCGGATCGGCACCGAGCTCGGCGGCGTGCTCGGCCACCCATCGCGTTGCCGCCCAGGCGTCGTTGACGGCGGCGGGGTAGGGATGCTCGGGCGCCAACCGGTAGTCGATCGACACGACGATCGCGTCCCCGCCGACCACGTGCCGCCGCGCGAAGCCGTCGTAGGTGTCCAGATCGCCGACCGACCACCCGCCGCCGTGGATGAACAGCACCACCGGCAGCGGGGTGTCGTTGTCGGCGGCCGGACGGTACACCCGAGCCGGAATCGGACCCCCGGGTCCGTCGATCGCGCGGTCCTCGCTGCGCACCTCGGGATGGACCTCGAGACGGGGGATCTCGCGGAACCGCCGCCGCGCCTCCTCGACTCCTCCGTCGGTTGTCAATTGAAACGGAACCGCTTCCATTACCTTCAGCAGAATGGCGTCGACGGCCGGCTTCTCCTCAGCGATTGACATGGGGACACGGTACGCACACCCGCGAACCAGGCTTCTGTGGGTGGCGGCCGCGGTCGTCGGCGCCGTTTACGGCGTATTTCTGATCGTCACGGCGCTGCGCCTGCCGTCCGGCGCCGAGCTGACCGGCCAGTTCGCGCTGCAGCCCGCGGTCAAGGCGGCCGCGGCGGTGCTGCTGGCCGGTGCCGCGCTGACGCATCCGATCGCCCGCGAGCGGCGCTGGCTCGTTGCGGCGCTGATCTTCTCGGCCGCGGGTGACTACCTGCTGGCGATGCCGTGGTGGGAGCCGTCGTTTGTGCTGGGTCTCGGGGCCTTCCTGGTGGCGCATCTGTGCTTCCTGGCCGCGTTGCTTCCATTGGCCCGCCGGTCGGGGCCCCGGTTGGCGGCCGCAGCGGTCCTGGTGGCCGCCTGCATCGCCCTGCTGGTGTGGTTCTGGCCGCGGCTGATCGCCGAGGGGATGGCGGTACCGGTCACGTTGTACATCGCGGTCCTCGGCGCGATGGTGTGCGCGGCGCTGATGGCCCGGCTGCCCACCCCGTGGACCGCACTCGGCGCCGTGTGTTTCGCGGTGTCCGATTCCATGATCGGCATCTCGAAGTTCGTGTTGGGGAACGAGGTGCTCGCCGTGCCGATCTGGTGGGCCTATGCGACGTCACTGGTGCTCATCACCGCGGGCTTCTTCTTCGGCCGCGGGACAACGCCGTCGGTGCGGTCTGCTACCACTTCATAGGTGGTGACCGACCGGCAGCAGGCCGAGCACGAGCCGATCGCGCGCGTGCTCCCGATGCTGACGGTGCCGCACCTCGACCGCGAGTTCGACTACCTGGTGTCCGCGGACCAGTCCGACGACGCCCAGCCCGGCGTGCGGGTGCGGGTGCGGTTCCACGGTCGGCTGGTGGATGCGTTCGTCCTCGAAAGACGTTCGGGCACAGACCATGTCGGCAAGCTCGGTTGGCTGGACCGCGTCGTGTCGGCCGAACCGGTACTCACCCCCGACGTGCGCAGGCTGACCGACGCCGTCGCCGCGCGCTATGCGGGCACCCGTGCCGACGTCCTGCGCCTCGCGGTTCCGCCGCGGCATGCCAACGTCGAGAAGCAGACGCCCCCCGAGCTGAAGCCGCCGTCCGCCACCGTGGTGGACACCTCGGCGTGGCTGGCGTACCGGGGCGGCGAACAGTACGTCGCTGCCCTGCACGAGGGGCGTGCCGCGCGGGCGGTGTGGCAGGCCCTGCCGGGCGAGCGTTGGGCGCAGCGCCTCGCTGAACTGGCCGCCGTGACGGCCGATTCCGGCCGCGCCGCCCTGGTGATCGTGCCGGATCAGCGCGATGTCGATGCGGTGCACGCCGCCGCCGTCGCCCTCTACGACGAGTCTCGTGTGGTGGCGTTGTCCGCCGGTCTCGGTCCCGCACAGCGCTACCGGCGGTGGCTGTCGGTGCTGCGCGGCGCTGCCCGCATCGTGATCGGAACCCGCAGCGCGGCGTTCGCGCCGGTGACCAACCTCGGCCTGGTGATGGTGTGGGACGACGGCGACGACACGCTCGCCGAGCCACGCACGCCTTACCCGCACGCCAGGGAGGTGGCGATGCTGCGCGCCCACCAGGTGCGCTGTGCCGCCCTCATCGGCGGGTACGCCCGCACCGCGGAGGCGCAGGCGCTGGTCCGTAGCGGCTGGGCGCACGATCTGGTGGCCACACGGCAGGAGGTGCGCGCTCGGTCGCCGCGGATCGTCGCGCTCGAGGACAGCGGATACGAGCAGGAACGCGATCCCGCCGCACGAACAGCCCGGCTGCCGTCGATGGCGCTGCAGGCCGCCCGCACGGCACTCGGGTCGGGTCGCCCCGTGCTCGTCCAGGTGCCCCGCCGCGGCTATGTCCCTGCGCTGGCGTGCGGTCGCTGCCGCACCGTGGCGCGCTGCCGGTACTGCACCGGTCCGCTGTCGCTGCCCGCGCGGGACTCCGCGGGGGCGCTGTGCCGGTGGTGTGGCCGAGAAGAGCCCGCGCTGCGGTGTACCCGCTGCGGATCTGACGCCGTCCGCGCCGTCGTCATCGGTGCCAGGCGAACCGCCGAGGAACTGGGACGCGCGTTTCCCGGTGTGCCCGTGGTGACATCGGGTGGCGACGCGATGGTGGCCGCAGTGCCGGGGGAGCCGGCGGTCGTGGTGTCGACACCGGGCGCGGAACCCGTCGCAGCGGGCGGCTATGGCGCCGCGCTGCTGTTGGACACGTGGGCGCTGCTCGGACGCCAGGATCTCCGCGCCTCCGAGGACGCACTGCGCCGGTGGATGGCGGCCGCCGCGCTGGTCCGCAACCGCGGCGACGGCGGAATCGTGGCCGTCGTCGCCGATTCGGCGATACCGACCGTGCAGTCGCTGATCCGCTGGGATCCCGTCGGCCATGCCGACGCCGAACTCGATTCCCGCGCCGAGGTCGGTCTACCGCCAGCTGTGCACATGGCGGTCATCGACGGCTCGCCCGATGCGGTGCGCGCGATGGTCGAAACCGCGGACCTGCCCGCCGGTGCCGAGCCCCTCGGACCCGTTGACTTGCCGCTCGGTGTGCGTCGACCGCCCGGCACTGCGCCGGAGAAACCGGTCGTTCGGATGCTGGTGCGGGTGCCGCGCGACGCCGGACTACCCCTTGCCGCGGCGCTTCGACGCGCGGCGGGTGTGCTCAGCGCGCGACGCGATAACGAGCCAGTTCGTGTGCAAATCGACCCGTTGCACATAGGGTAATCCGGGCACCTATCGGCGCATCGGACAGGAGGTCGGCGTGCGGCGTTTGTTCTCGATGCTGTTTCCGTTGGCGCTCATCGCCGTTGGCGTGCTGTGGCCGGTGGTGTTCCGGCCCGGCGCCGACGCGTCCGAGGTTTCCGACCCGGTGGTTTTCAGTCACTACGAGGTCGACTTGATCGTCAGCGCGGGCGGGCGCCTCGACGCGGTCGAGACCATCACCGCCGAATTTCCGAGTGGACGGCACGGGCTGTTCAAGTACTGGGCGGTCGACAATCCGAATGATCCTGGGGTGCGCCAGATACCGGAGGTCACCTCGATCCTGCTCGACGGGCAACCAGCGCCCTACCAGATGCTCTGGGAGGGCGGCGAACGATTCCGGGTGGCGAAGATCGGCGATCCGGACGAGTACCTGAGCTACGGCACGCATGTCTTCGAGATCCGCTACAACATCGATGGCGTGCTCGATCCCGGAAGCACCGGCGCGGGCAAGTTGTTCGCCTCGTCGACCGGACAAGCGACCGATTCGCCGTCGGTCTTCTACTGGAATGTCATCGCGCAGGCGTGGAACAACGAGATCGAACGCGCGGATGTCACGGTCACCCTGCCCGGTGCGGTCGACCGCGCCCAGTGCTCGGTGGGCTTCGGCGTCGGCAGCGCCTGCGAGGACCTGACCATCGACGGAACCAGGGTCAGGCTGTCGGCGACGGATCTGCCGCCGCGAACCCCGGTGACGCTGCGCGCCGGTGTCGACGTGCCGACCCCACCCCGGGCCGAGGTGCCGTGGTCCTACGTGTGGGACCGCGTGCTCGGCCAGTCGGTGTCCGGCGTGGTGTGGGTGCTCGCGCTCACCGTCGCGGGCGCGATCGGCGGAATCCTGTACTACCGCACCACTGTTGAGCCCTCACCCGGCTTTCCGTTGCAGTACGCGCCGCCGCCGGGTCTCGGGCCCGTGCAGACCGAGTACATCCGCACCGAGAGCGTGCCGAAGAAAGGCCTGACCGCCACGCTGTTCTACCTCGCCGAACGAGGGCTGATCGATATGCGGCAGATCAGTGAGAAGCACTGGAAGATCCGCAGCAACGTCACCGAATGGGGTCCCTGGGCCGACGTCGACCCGGTCAGCAATGCCGTCGCTTCGGCGCTCAACGTACAGGGCCCTGGCAGAGATTTCGACGCCAAGCCGACCGTCAAAGCCGGCAAGAAGCTCGAGAGGGCGAAGACGGATATGACCGCGGCGGTGACCAAGTGGGCTTTCGGCGACGGGCTCATGGTCAAGCGCAAGAAGGAACTGTGGGTGCGCACCGCCAATGCGATCGCCTTCATCCTCATGATCTTCGGGTTCTTCCGCTGGGGCTTCCCTACCACCATGTGGGCGCTGCCTTTCGCGGCATTCTTCCTGTTCTCCGCGGCGTCTTGGAAAGACGGGGTAGGAACCCGGCGCACCGAGGCCGGCCGCGAATTGTGGTCTCGTGCAGGCGGATTCCACCGGATGCTGACCACCGACTCGGCCGAGGCCCGCTTCGACTTCGGCGCCCGCAAGGACCTGTACTCGGCCTACGTCCCGTATGCGGTGGCCGCGGGTGCCGCGGCGTTGTGGGCGAAGAAGTACGAGATGGCGACGGGTACCCCTGCGCCGCAACCGGATTGGTATCACACGACGTCCCCTACCGGCGCAGCCTTCGTCGGCAGCTCCGGCGGGGCGGACTTCGACAGCTTCGAGTCGGCATTGACATCGTCGATCGGCGCGTACACCGCATCCCAGGCGTCGTCCTCCAGTGGCGGCAGCAGTAGCAGCAGCTTCAGCAGTGGCGGCGGTGGAGGCGGCGGCGGAGGAGGAGGAGGAGGCGGATCATGGTGAGATTGCTGCTCGTCATCCTGCTGGTCATCGCGTTGACGGCGCTGATCGTATTCGTGCTGGGCTACAACAAGATCCGCTCCGCGGATGTGCGGGTGAACGAGGCGCTGTCGGGTATCGACGTCGAGCTGACGCGGCGGGCCTCACTGATCCCCAGCCTGGTGCACACGGTGCAGACGTTCGCCTCGCATGAGAAGGGCATCCTCGATCACGTCACCAACGCCCGCGCCGCGCTGACGTCGGCCACCAGCGGCAAGTCGGTGGCGCAGCGCAGCGCCGCCGAGAAGGAGTTGGACAACGCATTGGTGCCGCTGCTGGCGCTCGGCCAGAACTACCCGCAGCTCAATTCGTCGAACAACTTCCTCAACCTGCAGGACAACCTGGCCGATACCGAGAACAAGCTGGCGTTCGCCCGGCAGTACTACAACGATTCGGTGGCTACCCTGAATCGGCTGCTCAGCTCCATCCCGTGGATGTTCGTCGCACCGCTGACCGGCGTGGAAGAGCGCGAGTACTACCAGACGCCGAAATAGGCGCTTCTAGACTGGCTCGGTGCGCCTCGTCTTCGCCGGTACCCCCGAGCCCGCCGTGCCCTCGCTTGCGCGGCTCGTCGAATCGCCGCGTCACGACGTCGTCGCCGTACTGACCCGCCCTGATGCCGCGTCGGGCCGGCGCGGCAAGCCGTCACCGTCACCCGTGGCGCGCTACGCGCTCGAGCACGGCATCCCGCTGCTGCGCCCGAGCAGACCTAACTCCGAGGAATTCGTCGCCGAGCTTGCCGCACTGGCGCCCGAGTGCTGTGCCGTCGTCGCATACGGCGCACTGCTGAAAGAGCAACTGCTCGCCGTGCCGGAACGCGGCTGGATAAATCTGCATTTCTCGCTGCTGCCCGCGTGGCGCGGGGCAGCCCCGGTGCAGGCGGCCATCGCCGCGGGCGACACGGTGACGGGGGCCACGACCTTCCAGATTGAACCGGCGCTCGACTCCGGGCCGGTGTACGGCGTGGTGACCGAGACCATCCAGCCCACCGACACCGCAGGCGAACTCCTTGAGAGGCTGTCCATTTCGGGGGCGCAGCTGTTGGCGACTACCCTCGACGGCATCGCCGACGGGTCGCTGACACCCGTGCCGCAGCCGGCCGACGGCGTCACCATCGCACCGAAGATCACCGTCGAGGAGGCCCGCGTGCGGTGGGACCTGCCCGCCCACGTCGTCGAGCGACGGATCCGCGCCGTCACGCCTAATCCGGGCGCCTGGTCGATGATCGGTGACCTGCGCGTGAAGCTCGGGCCCGTGACTGTCGACGAAGCCGCGGACCCGTTGCCGCCCGGCGCAATCCAGGTTGGGCGGAAGGAGGTGCGCGTCGGCACCGGCTCGCAACCGGTCGTGCTCGGCGTCGTCCAGGCCCCGGGAAAGAAGCCGATGAACGCCGCCGACTGGGCCCGCGGCGCTCGGCTCGACGGAACTAGGCGCGCCGAATGACCCCGAAGACCAACAAGCCCCACAAGAACAGGCGACCCCCGCGGCGCAAGCAACTCGACCCGGCGCGCCGCGCCGCCTTCGACGTGCTGCGCGCGGTCTCCGAAAAGGACGCGTACGCCAACCTTGCACTGCCCGCGATATTGCGCGATCGCGGAATCACCGGCCGCGACGCCGCTTTCGCGACCGAACTCACCTACGGTACGTGCCGCACCCGCGGGTTGTTGGACGCGATCATCGGTGCGGCAGCGGGACGTTCGACGGACAAGATCGACCCCGTACTGCTCGACCTGCTGCGCCTCGGCACCTACCAGTTGCTGCGGACAAGGGTCGAACAACACGCCGCGGTGTCGACCACCGTTGAACAGGCAGGTGTCGAATTCGACTCGGCCCGAGCGGGTTTCGTCAACGGCGTACTGCGCACCATCGCCGGACGCGACGAGCAGTCCTGGGTCGACGAACTCGCGCCGGACGCGCAGACCGATCCGATCGGCCACGCGGCCTTCGTCCACGCGCACCCGCGCTGGATCGCACAGGCCTTCGCCGATGCGCTGGGCGCCGACGCCGGGCAGTTGGACGCGTTGCTCGCCAGCGACGACGAGCGGCCGTCGGTGCATCTGGCCGCCCGACCCGGGGGGCTGACCGCGGAGCAGTTGGCCGAGCAGGTCGGCGGCACCGTGGGCCGCTACTCGCCGTACGCGGTGTATCTGTCCGGCGGTGACCCCGGTCAGCTCGCCCCGATCCGCGATGGTGCCGCACTCGTGCAGGACGAGGGCAGCCAGTTGGTGGCCCGTGCGCTGGCGCTGGCCGAACTGGACGGCCCGGATACCGGACGGTGGCTCGACCTCTGCGCCGGGCCGGGCGGCAAGACCGCGCTGTTGGGGGCGCTCGTCGGGGATGGGCGGGTCACGGCCGTCGAGCCCGCCCCGCGGCGCGCCGACTACGTCGAGCAGAACACCGCCGGACTTCCGGTCGACGTCCGGCGTGTCGACGGCCGGGATCCGGGGCTGGACCCCGGCTTCGACCGGGTCCTTGTCGATGCGCCGTGCACCGGGCTGGGGGCGTTGAGGCGCAGGCCCGAGGCGCGCTGGCGGCGGGTGCCTGCCGACGTTCCGCAGCTGGCCAAGTTGCAGCGCGAGCTGTTGGCCTCGGCGATCCGGCTGACGCGCCCCGGCGGTGTGGTGCTGTACGCGACCTGCTCGCCGCACCTTGCCGAGACCGTCGGCATCGTCGCGGATGCGCTGCGCAGGCATCCGGTGTCCGCGATGGACACGCGGGAACTCTTCGCCCCCGTGGCAGGGCTCGGGGACGGACCGTATGTGCAGTTGTGGCCGCATCGGCACGGCACCGATGCGATGTTCGCGGCCGCACTCAAAGTAGGGTGAGGCGCATGTCGAAGCCGATGATTGCGCCGTCGATTCTGGCCGCCGACTTCGCGGAGCTGGCCGATGAGGCCGCTGCGGTGGCCGGTGCGGACTGGCTGCACGTCGATGTCATGGACAACCACTTCGTGCCCAACCTCACGATCGGGCTGCCGGTCGTCGAGGCTCTGCTCAAGCGGACCGACATCCCGATGGACTGCCATCTGATGATCGACAACCCCGACCGGTGGGCGCCGCCGTACGCGGAGGCGGGCGCCTACAACGTCACCTTCCACGCAGAGGCGACCGACAACCCGGTCGGGGTCGCGCGCGACATCCGCGCCGCGGGCGCGAAGGCGGGCCTGTCCGTCAAGCCAGGCACACCCATCGAGCCCTACCTGGAAATCCTGCGGGAGTTCGACACGGTCCTGATCATGTCGGTGGAACCGGGATTCGGTGGCCAGAAGTTCATCCCCGAGGTGCTGCCGAAGGTCGGCATTGTCCGCCGTCTGGTCGATTCCGGTGAGTTGACGATCGTGGTCGAGATCGATGGCGGCATCAACGCCGACACCATCGAACAGGCGGCCGAGGCCGGCGTGGACTGCTTCGTCGCCGGTTCGGCGGTTTACAGCGCCGAGGACCCCGCCGCCGCCGTGGAGTCGTTGCGCCGCCAGGCGGGTGCGGCGTCCAAGCATCTATGCCTATGAACCTTGAGGCCGCGATGCGGCTGGCGATCGAGCAGTCCGAACGGGTCAAGGGCGCCACGTATCCCAACCCGCCGGTCGGCGCGGTGATCCTGGACAGCGACAACGAGGTCGCCGGGGTGGGAGCGACCGAACCGCCCGGGGGAGCGCACGCCGAGGTGCTTGCCCTGCGTCGAGCCGGGCAGCGCGCCGTCGGCGGCACGGCGGTGGTGACGCTAGAACCGTGCAATCACCACGGCCGCACCCCGCCCTGCGTGGACGCCCTTGTGGCGGCCGGGATTTCGGCGGTGGCATACGCGGTCACCGACCCGAATCCGGTCGCGGCCGGGGGTGCGGCGCGACTGGTCGACCTCGGGCTCGAGGTGGTCGGGGGCGTGTTACGCGACGAGGTCTCCCGCGGACCGCTGCGCGAGTGGCTGCACAAGCAGCGCACCGGGTTACCGCACGTGACTTGGAAATTCGCGACCAGCGTGGACGGCCGCAGCGCCGCGGCGGACGGTTCCAGTCAGTGGATCACCAGTGAGGCGTCGCGGGCCGATGTGCACCGCAGGCGCGCCGTGGCGGATGCGGTGCTGGTCGGCACGGGCACCGTGTTCGCCGACGATCCCTTGCTGACCGCGCGGCTGCCCGACGGATCTCTCGCTGAACGGCAGCCGTTGCGCGTCGTTGTCGGGGAGCGCGAGATCAATCCCGAGGCAAAGATTCTCAACGATGACTCCCGGACGATGGTGATTCGGACGCGGGATCCGCACGAGGTGATCAAGGCGCTTTCGGATCGCACCGATCTGCTGCTCGAGGGCGGGCCGACGCTCGCGGGTGCGTTTCTGCGTGCCGGTGCGATCGACCGGATCCTGGCCTACATCGGGCCGATTCTGTTGGGCGGCCCGATCACCGCGGTCGACGACGTCGGGGTGTTGTCGATCGCACACGCACAGCGCTGGCGTTTCGACGGTGTCGAGACGATCGGTCCGGACGTCCTGCTCAGTCTGGTACCGAACTAGTCGGTTTCAGCGGCCGGTGCTCGATCAGGTCGCGTATACCGTTGGCGCCCAGACGTTCCCGGAATGCACGCACGGTGTACCCGATGACCGTCGCGGCGGTGCGCGCCCGCACCGTCGCCGAACGCGGCAGATGGAACACCGGGCCGATCTCGCCGAGGTAGTCCCCGGCCTTGGCGACCTTCTGCAGTTCCTCACCGCCGCTGGGCAATTCGCGGACGATCTCGAGCTCGCCGTCGGCGACGACATAGATCAGGTCACCCATCGTGCCCTGTTCGAACAACACCTCGCCGGCTTCCAGCTCGACGGTGTCGGGGGGCCGTTCCGTCGACGCGAACTCCGGAACGAGCTCGACGACGCGGTCGGCCAACGGCAGAATCCGGCTGTCGTGGGTCGCCACGACCACCATCCGGTCGCCGCTGGCGAGTTCACGGATGAGTTTCAGCACCTCCTCGACCTGGATGAAGTCCAGGTGCGCGGTGGGCTCGTCGGCCAGGATCAGCGGGGGATCGAGCGCGATCGCACGCGCTACGGCGACCCGTTGCTGCTGGCCTCCGCTGAGATCACCCGGCCGATGAGATACCCGGTCCTCGAGGCCGACCCGCGAGAGCAGCTGTCCCGCACGTTTGCGCGCCGCCCGGCGCGGTTGACCCGCCGCCAGCAGCGGCACCATGACGTTCTCCAACGCGGTCAGGCTCGGCACGAGATTGAAGGCCTGGAAGACGATGCCGACGGTCTCGCGGCGGTACTTGGTCAACTCGTGTCCGGTGAGCGACGCCACGTCGACATCGCCGAACTTGATGGCGCCCGAGGTGGGTTTCAGGATGCCGCCGAGGCACGACAACAGCGTCGTCTTGCCGCACCCACTGGGGCCCATCAGGATCACTAGTGAACCGGCGGACACATCGAGGTTGAAACCGTTGATGGGACGGACGGTGTCGGCGCGGCCCTTGTACTCGACCACCAGGTTCTGGATGCTGAGATCGCCCACGGCTCAGGGACCTCCGAACGCGATGGCTGGGTCGACCGAGACGGCCCGGTGCAGCCCCGTCGCACTGGCGATGAGCCCGATCACGATGGCGAGGACGGGAAGCGCGATGAACGCCTGGCTTGGAATGATGACCTGCATCGGGAACAGCGGTCCGAGCAACATCGAAAGTCCAGCCCCGACAAGCGCCGCCAGCAGGGCGACGATGACCGCCTGCAGCGCGAGCCCGGCGGCGATGCTCTTGGTGGAAACCCCAATCGCCTTGAACACCGCGAAATCTCGCAGCCGTTCCAGCGCCGACAGGTAGATCACCGACCCCACCACGAGCGCCGCGACCACCCACAGCAGAACGGCCACGATCGTGATCGAGTTCACGGCAACTTTCAAGGGGCGCAACAGATCTTCGACGGCGCCGGCGCGGTCGATCGCGCGGTAGCCGGGCGGTGGCTGCTCGAGCGTGCCGCGCACTCCGATCGATGCCACCAACGGCTCCCCACCGTAGACAAGCTGCTGTGCGCCCTCGGTGGTGAGGAACACGTTGGGCAGGTTGGCCAGCGCAGTGGAGTTCTCCACGATGCCGACGATACGCAGCGTGCGCGAGGCGATCTCCACCTCATCACCGATCCCTCGGCCCAGCGTGCTCGATACCGCCACCTCGTCGCGCGTCGACGGCGGGCGTCCCTCGGAGACCGCAGGCATGCCCGGACCGTTCTCGGGGGCACCGAAGATGTCCACGTTGCGCGTCGAGCCGTCGAGGGTGGCCGTACCCCCCGCGTAGGCGAGGGGAGCGGCCGCCTCCACGCCGGGAGCCTGCGCGACTCTGCGTAATTCCACCGGGGCGAAAGGCGTCGCCCCGACGAATGGGCCCGAGGCGCCCGCCTTGACGAGATACAGGTCCACGCCGAGGGAGTCGACGGTCTTGTCCGCTTCGACCCGGAACCCGTTGGCCAGACCGGTCAGAACGAGGGTCATCGCGAAGATGATGGCGGTGGACAGGATCGCGATGACGAATCGCCGTCGTCGCCACTGCATGTCGCGCAGCGCGGCCATCAGCATGGCGGCGACGTTACCGATGCCGACACGTTCGCGGGACGGGTTTGGCTTGGATGTGACCTTCTACGATGTGACCCCGCCGACGACCTTCACCAAGGCATTGCAGAATGCGGGCAGGTCGTCCGGCTTACGGCTGGAAACCAATGTGTTTGGGCCGCGCGAGCATTCGACGACCTCGTTGTCGACCCAATTCGCCCCGGCATTGACGAGGTCGGTTTTGACGCTGGGCCAGGACGTCATCGTCCTGCCGCGTACCACGTCGGCCTCCACCAGGGTCCAGGGTGCGTGGCAGATGACGGCGACGGGTTTACCCGCGTCGAAGAAGTCCTTGGCGAAGGCGACGGCGTCGCCGTTCGTGCGCAGAAAGTCCGGATTGGCAACTCCGCCCGGCAGCACCAACGCGGCGTAATCCGATACGGAGACGGCGTCGGCGGATTTGTCCGCCTCGAACGTGTCGGCCGGAGTGAGGTGGTTGAAAGCCTGGATCTTGCCGACTTCCGTCGATACGAGTTCGGGTGTGCCGCCCGCCTCCTGCACGGCTTTCCAGGGCTCGGTCAACTCGACCTGCTCGACACCCTCGGGGGCCACCAAAAAGGCGATCTTCTTGCCGCTAAGTGAACTTGCCATTGATTCTCGTCCTCCGAAAATTGTTGCCTTCCTCACGCGCATACCCGGCGTGCTGAGCAGCAAACCGGAGCCCCGGCGTCGGTACACTCGTACCAGAGTCAGGCATCGAGGCCTGGCCGTGTTTATCGCCGTATCGCGCTTTCACCGACGAGTTGCGCGTGTGAGCACGAAACGAAGGACGACGAGCATGACTGCATTGCAAGATTGGCTCAGCGATCGCCCCGCGAATCCGTTGCATCCGCGAAATCTCAAAGCCTTGATTTGCGACGCATTTCGGGGCGGTACTGATGACGAGCCGCAAAAGCTTTCCGAACCCACCCTGATGGGGCGGGGACTCGAGCGCTGCTGATCTCCGGCGGATCAGTCCGCTCGGTGGTGGCCGCGCGGCTCCTCGAGTCGCGCGGTCTCGTCGGCGGCCCGACCCGATATCCGCTGGGTAGGCGCTTCAAAGGCCTGCGTCGGCTTGTCGTCGGCCGGTGAGCCCACACGCGAGGCCACCGGTTCGACCACTGGCTCATCGGCGTGCTCATGGCGTCCGCTGATCAGCAGCGCCAGCAGGGCACCGATCACGCACACGACGGCTGTGATCTTGAAGATCTCGCCGTACTGCATCACGTAGGCCTCGACGGAGGCCTGCGCCAGCCGTGTGGTCTCGGCAAGGAATCGGCCACCGGGGGTGTCGGCGTTGATGGGTGGCAGGGCCGCCAGCCGTTCCTCCAGGTACTGGTTGAACTTGTAGAGCCCCCATGCGGACAGCGCCGCGAGGCCGATCAGCATGCCGATCATCCGCGCGACCACGACCGCGGCGGACGCGATGCCGTGCTGAGCGGCCGGGACCACCCGCAGGGTCGCCGAGGTCAACGGACCGATGACCAGGCCAAGACCCAGGCCGGCGATCACCAGGTCGGTGTCCAGCATGGGCAGCGTGATGAACCCGAGGTCGTGATGGGCCGACAGCACATCGGCGCGCCAGCCCGCGACCAGGTAATAGCCGCCCGCAGCGATCAGCAGCCCGGCGCACGCGACGATTCGGTCGCCGACCTTGGTGGCGATCCAGCCGCCGAGCAGCGCACCGATCGGAAGAGCGATGAGGAAGCGCAGCAGCAGGAAGGCGGCCTGGTTCTGGTCCTGGTTGAGCACGCCCTGGCCGAACAGTTCGACGTTGACCAGGGTCACCATCAGCGCCGCCCCCGCAACCAGGGAGGCGCCCAGCGCGGCGAGGAACGGCCGGAAATGCACGCCTGCGGGTTCGATCAGCCGGGTGCGCGCGAACCGCTCCCACACGAAGAACGCCACGGCCGCAACCACTGCGCCGATGATCAACGGCGGACCGTAGCTGGGCAGCACCTGCTTACCGTCGGGGGCCGGGTTGTACAGGCCCCAGGTCGCCAGGCCGAGGGTGATCGCGAGCAGCAGACCGCCGACGACATCGACCTTCTCCGGATGGTCGGTCTTCAGGCGCGACGGCAGGCTGAACTGAATCATCACCATCGCGATCAGCGCGAGCGGCACGTTGACCCAGAACACCGACTGCCAATGGTGGAAAAGCCAGACCAGGCTGATGCCGTAGATGGGTCCGAGCACGCTGCCCAGTTCCTGCGCCGCACCCACACCGCCGAGCACGGCCGCACGATTGCGGGCGGCCCACAGGTCGGCGGCCAGCGCCAGCGTGACCGGTAGCAGAGCGCCGCTGGCGATGCCCTGGATCAACCGGCCGATGACGAGGATGTCCAGATCTGTCGACATCGCCGTGACAACCGAACCAACGGCGAAACCCGCAAGACTGGCTTGTAGCAACAACTTTCGACCGAACCGATCCGACGCCCGACCGAGCAGCGGCATCGCCGCGATGTAGCCGAGCAGATACACGGTGACGATCGGCGTGACCCGCTGGATCTGATTGATGCCGATGCCGACGTCGACCATGATGTCGCGGATGATCGTGACCACGACGTAGGTGTCGAGGGCACCGAGCAACACCGCAAGGCTGCCCGCGCTGATCGCGATGCGCCTGCCCTTTGCCGCCGGGGCGGCGACCTCGGTCGGGGCTTCGGGCGAGGCGGCCATCAGACGGCCGGCTTGGTGACCGTCACCGGCTTACCCCAGTCCGACAACGTCATCGTGAGGCTGGTGTCCTTGCTCGGGTCCAGCTTGGCCTGCACCAGTTCGTGGTTGCCTTCCTCGGCGATCCAGGCGGTCCCCGGCACCGGGCCGGTGGCCCCGACCTGCGGCACGATCTTGTCGACGGCGTCCTTGCTGACGGTGCCCGTCACGCGGACCGTCTTGACACCGTTGATGGTCTCGCGGCCCTCGGCCTTGGGGTCGGAGAAGTTGGACAGCACGTTGGCCAGACCCTTGTCGGGTGACAGGAGCACCGAGGCGTCGTAGATGTCGGCGGCCGGGCCGAAGTCCTGGAACGTGCCGGCCGTGATGGCGCCGTACAGGATGCCGTCGACGACGACGAAGTTCACGCCCTGCAGCTTCTGACCGAGGAACAGGATGTCGGCCTTGCCCTGTGCGGCGACCGCAGGCTGGGTCGTCAGGTCACCCTCGAGGGTTTCGATCGGAAACGAGGCGATGGAACCCTGCACCGTGAGCAGGAGATGCACGCTCGTCTGAGCCTTGGTGGTTTCGGCGGACTGCTTGAGCAGCGTCGCGGCGTCGGGCAGGTTCTTGTTGTCCTCGGACCCGGAGCACCCTGCGAGGAGAGCGGCGGCGGTGACGAGGGCGGCGAAGATCGCCAAGAGGCGGGTCGGCATGACTGCATCGTAGTGGGTCGGCTCACGTGGACGGGGTCGGCGGGCGCGGGTAGAAGTGGAAATATGGCTGCTGAGCTGGAGTTTCGTCATGTCTCCTCGGAGCACGGCGACGGCGCTGCGCTACTGGCCGCGATGGTCGAAGAGATTCGCGAGCTTTACTGGGACGTGGGTGACGGACTCGACCTCACAGCGCCGGACATGCCTGCGGCGGGGCCGGCGGAGCTCAGCCCGCCCACCGGGACGTATCTGGTCGGGTATCGCGATGGTCAACCCGTCTGCGGCGGCGGAATCAAACGCCTTTGCGACGGCGCATGCGAGATCAAGCGGATGTATGTGGTCCCCGCCGCGCGCCGCCAGGGCATCGCGAAGGCGCTCCTGCGCGCTCTCGAGGACGCGGCGCAACGCATCGGCTATGACGTCGTCCGGCTCGACACCGGACCGCGGCAGCCACACGCCCGCGACCTCTATCTCGCCCAGGGCTACCGGGAGATCGACAACTTCAACGGCAATCCGGTGGCGACGTTCTTCGGTGAGAAGCGCCTGTCCGGGGATTAGTCTGGCGGCGTGTTCACCGGAATCGTCGAAGAAATGGGCGAAGTCGTCGGCAAGGAAGACCTAGGCGATTTCGCTCGGTTTGCCATCCGGGGGCCCGTCGTCACCTCGGATGCCAGCCACGGCGACTCCATTGCGGTGAACGGTGTTTGCCTCACCGTGGTCGAGGTGCGTCCGGACGGTGCGTTCACCGCCGACGTCATGGGCGAGACGCTGAACAGATCCAGCCTGCGACGCGTCGGTGTGGGCAGCCGGGTCAACCTGGAGCGCGCCGCTGCCGTGAACAGCCGCCTGGGCGGTCACATCGTGCAGGGCCACGTCGACGGAACCGGCCACGTGATCGCGCGTACGCCCGCCGAGCACTGGGAGGTGGTGCGGATCGCGCTGCCGATGGCCTTGAGCCGGTATGTGGTCGAGAAGGGCTCGATCACCGTCGACGGGGTATCGCTGACGGTCTCAGCGGTGGGCCACGACTGGTTCGAGATCTCCCTGATTCCGACGACGCTCGAGTTGACGACGCTCGGGCAGGCCGAGGTGGGCACTCCCGTCAACCTCGAGGTCGACATCATCGCCAAGTACGTCGAGCGGTTGCTGGACGCCAAGGACGGCACCATCGACGCCATGGGTGACTGACCGCCGAAGTCGCTGGTCAGGGGAGTGGCAATAAGACTTGGCCTCCGGTGGTTCATACTGATGTGGTGACGAGGCTGGACACCGTGGAGCGGGCGGTTGCCGATATCGCCGCGGGGAAGGCCGTGGTGGTCATCGACGATGAGGATCGCGAGAACGAAGGCGACCTGATTTTCGCCGCCGAGAAGGCGACTCCGGAGCTCGTCGCGTTCATGGTCCGCTACACGTCAGGCTACCTGTGCGTGCCGCTTGACGGTTCGATCTGCGACAAGCTCGGCCTGCTGCCGATGTACGCGGTGAACCAGGACAAGCACGGCACCGCCTACACCGTCACCGTCGATGCGAAAAAGGGTGTGGGAACGGGTATTTCGGCTTCCGACCGCGCGACCACGATGCGGTTGCTCGCCGATCCGACCAGCGTCGCCGACGATTTCACCCGCCCCGGCCATGTCGTCCCGCTGCGCGCCAAGGACGGTGGCGTGTTGCGTCGTCCCGGGCACACCGAGGCCGCGGTCGATCTGGCCCGCCTCGCCGGTCTGCAGCCCGCCGGTGCGATCTGCGAGGTCGTCAGCCAGAAGGACGAAGGCGCGATGGCGCAGACCGACGAGCTGAGGGTCTTCGCCGACGAACACGATCTGGCCCTGATCTCGATCGCCGACCTCATCGAGTGGCGACGCAAGCACGAGAAGCACATCGAGCGCATCGCCGAGGCCCGCATCCCGACCCGCCACGGCGAGTTCCGCGCCGTCGGCTACACCAGCATCTACGAGGACGTCGAGCACGTCGCGTTGGTGAAGGGCGACATCGCGGGACCGCACGGCGACGGCCATGACGTATTGGTGCGTGTGCACTCGGAATGCCTCACCGGTGACGTGTTCGGTTCCCGGCGCTGCGACTGCGGCCCGCAGCTGGACGCCGCGCTGGCGATGGTCGCCCGCGAGGGTCGCGGTGTCGTGCTGTACATGCGCGGACACGAAGGCCGCGGCATCGGCCTGATGCACAAGCTGCAGGCGTATCAGCTGCAGGACGCAGGCGAGGACACGGTCGACGCCAACCTGAAGCTCGGCCTGCCCGCCGATGCGCGCGACTACGGGATCGGCGCCCAGATTCTCGTCGACCTGGGTGTGCGGTCGATGCGGCTGCTGACCAACAACCCCGCCAAGCGGGTCGGGCTCGACGGTTACGGACTGCACATCATCGAGCGTGTGCCGCTGCCGGTGCGCGCCAACGCCGAGAACATCCGGTACCTGATGACAAAGCGCGACCGGATGGGTCACGACCTCATCGGTCTCGACGAGTACCACGAAGCCGTCACCATGGACTCCTACGAAGAGGGCGTGTATCTGCTCGGCGATCGCACACCGCCGGAGCGCGATCTCGGCGGAGCCCTGTGAGTCCTGCCGCAGGCGTCCCCGATCTGCCCCAGCTCGACGCCGCTGGATTGAAGCTGGCCATCGTCGCCAGCACGTGGCACGAAACCATCTGCGACGCGCTGCTCGACGGCGCACGCAAGGTCGTCGCAGACGCCGGAATCGAGAACCCGACCGTCGTCCGTGTCCTCGGTGCGATCGAAATCCCCGTCGTCGCACAGGCATTGGCGGCCAACCACGATGCGGTGGTGGCGCTGGGTGTGGTGATTCGCGGTCAGACGCCGCACTTCGACTACGTCTGCGACGCCGTCACACAGGGGCTCACCCGGGTGTCGCTGGACTCGTCGACCCCGGTCGCCAACGGGGTGCTCACCACGAACACCGAAGCGCAGGCCCTCGATCGCGCCGGACTGCCGGATTCGACCGAGGACAAGGGCGCTCAAGCGGCGGCGGCGGCGATCTCCACCGCGCTGACGTTGCGAGACCTGCGTGAACGATCATGAGTGACTGGGATGTGGAGATACGACCCCATCTCACAACGTATTTCGCCTACGGCGCGGCGGCGCTCATCCTCGCGGCGCACATCACGATGGGTGCGCTGCTGAAGATCGCGTCGACGGGCGTCATCTTCCAGACCGCCGATCAGGTGGCGATCGCCGTGCTGGGCGCCGTCATCGCCGGAGTGGTCCTGCTGTTCACCCGCCCCAGACTGCGGGTTGGCGCCGGCGGCATCGCGGTGCGAAACCTGTTCACCTATCGGCTGATTCCGTGGTCGGACGTCGTCGATGTGTCATTCCACCGAGGCGCGCGCTGGGCGCGTGTCGACCTGCCCGACGACGAATACGTTCCGGCGCTGGCGATACAGGCCGTCGACAAGGAACGTGCGGTCGAGGCGATGGACACCGTGCGTAAGCTCATCGAGTGCTACAAGGCCATCAACTCACGCTGAGCGTCATCGCGACTTCGTCGTGCGCCCCGGCATTTTCGGCCGTCGCAGCGATGGCGAACCCCAAGCTGCGGTACACGGCGCGAGCCGGCGCATTGTCGGAGGCCACCCGCAGCGTGATGGTCCGCGCGCGTTGTTCGCGTGCCCAGTCCACCGCCGCGGCGACCAGGTGGCGGGCCAGGCCGCGTCCTCGCGCGGCGGGGTCCAGCCACAGCGAGTACAGGTAGACCGAGTCCGGGTTCTCCCGCTGGGCGGCGATCAGTCCGACGGGGCGGTCGTCGATCAGCGCCGCGAACTGTGCGTGGTCCCGGAGTCGGCGCCGCCACTGCGCAGCGGTGAACGCGACCTCCTTCCGGTACTGGGGATCCTTTTCGCCCAGCGATTCTGTCAACGCGCGCAACCGAATCACGGCGAACGCCCGCCAGTCGGACTCGGTCAGGCGGGTGATCCGCACGGTCACTTGGTGTCGCCCATCACCAGCCCCTCGCGGCGAGGGTCGGCACCACCGATCAGGCCCGTGTCGGTGCGGATGATCGCGGATAAACCGCTGAACTGATCCGCGAGATCGACTTGATGCCCGAGTTCTCGTAAACCGGTCACCAGTGGATCGTGATCGCCGTTGTCGGAGGTGTCGATGACGGGATGCTCACCGCCGATGTTCGTCTTGGGCGTGTTCGCCGCCCCGAAATCGACGGCGGACACCGCCTGCTGCGGATCGAGGCCCCAATCCAGCATGGCGACAATCGTTTTCACGACGAACTGGATGATGACGGAACCGCCCGGCGAACCGAGTACCGAATAGAGCCGGCCGCCGTTCGCGACGGGGCCGTCGAAGATCAGTGTCGGCGCCATCGAGCTGCGCGGCCGCTTGCCGGGCTGGATCCGGTTGGCGATCGGAGCACCGTCGGGTCCGGCCGGTTCGGCAGAGAAGTCGGTGAGCTGATTGTTCAGGATGAACCCGTCGACCATGTGGTACGACCCGAATGCCGATTCGACGGTCGTGGTCAGCGACGCCGCGTTGCCGTATGAGTCGATGATGCTGACCTGACTCGTGCCGTGCTCCGGGGTCGGTGGTGCCGGGCTGGTCGGCGGGCCGAATACGCCCGGCTGAGCCGTCCCCATCGAGCGTTGTTCGGAGATCAGCCGCGCGCGGCCCGCCAGATAGTCACTGTTGATCAACGTGTTCGGCGAGCCGCCGGGCAGCGGCACGAAATCGGTGTCGGCCACGTACTTGTCGCGGTCGGCATAGGCCAGCCGTTCGGCCTCCGAGGTCAGGTGGACACCCATCACCGATGGTCTGCCACCGTTGAGATCGACGTCGCTCGGCCCCTGCTCGGCCATGGCGAAATGCTCCAATATGCCCAGCGTCGCAGCGACCGTGATCCCACCCGACGACGGAGGCGGCATGCCGCAGATCTGCCTGCCGCGGTACGGCGCACAGAGCGGTTCGCGCTTCTTGACGGTGTAGCGGGCGAGGTCCTCAGTGGTCATCAGGCTCGGCGTCCGGCCGCCGGACGTGTCGGCCGCCGCGTCGACGATGGCGTCGGCGATCGCACCGGTGTAGAACGCCTGCGGATCAGATGCGATGGCGCCCAACGTCTTTGCATAGGCAGGGTTGGTCAGCCGAGTCTCTTCGGTCTTTGGGCTGTCATCGGGATTGAGGAAGTACTCGCTTGCCTGGGGGTCCGTCTTGAGCCCTGGTGCGGCATCGGCGATGGCCGCCGCCAGCCGCGGGCTGATGTCGAAGCCGTCGTCGGCGAGGGTGATGGCCGGGGTGAACAGGTCGCGCCAGCCGGCCTTGCCGTGTTCGGCGTGGACGTCCTGCATGAGGCGGACGATGCCGGGCACGCCGATGGAACGTCCCGATGCGCGGCCGTCGGGTTTGGGTTCGGTGCGGTCGGTATCGGAGACCCAGCGCAGGTAGTTCTCGGTCGCGGCGGCGGGTGCGACCTCGCGTCCGTCGTACGCTTCCAGCGAACCCGCTGACGCGTCGTAGTACAGCAGGAACCCGCCGCCGCCGATGCCGGAGGACTGTGGCTCGACGAGCCCCAGCACCAGCTGTGCGGTGACCAGGGCGTCGGCGGCGGTCCCGCCGTCGCGGAGCACCTCACACGCGGCCTGGGTGGCCAGCGGGTTGGCGGTGACCACCGAATAGTGGCTGGTGTGCACCGCGGTCATGTCCGTGCGGTAGCCGGTCGCCACCTCGGGGTTGGTGGAGATGTCCCGGGGTCCGGTGGCCGGCGCCGAGGCGGACGTCTTGGGCGCCGGGGTTCCGCTGGCCACGATCGCGCACGGCCCCGCGGCGCTCGGCCGGGAGCTGTCGTCGGCGGCGCAGCCGGCCAGCACCAGCGCAACCCCGGTCAGCGGTGCCATCACCTTGGTCAGCGATGAGATCCGCATCACCCGACGGTAGTTGATCGGACGCGTCCGAGGTCGGCAGTAACCTGGAATCCGTGCCCGATCCAGCGACGTACCGACCTGCCCCAGGGTCGATTCCCGTCGAACCGGGCGTCTACCGATTCCGCGATCCCCACGGCCGGGTGATCTACGTCGGCAAGGCCAAGAGCCTGCGTAGCCGGCTGAACTCCTACTTCGCCGACCTCTCCGGCCTGGCGCCGCGCACCCGTCAGATGGTGACGACGGCCGCAGGGGTCGAGTGGACGGTGGTCAACACCGAAGTCGAGGCGCTGCAACTCGAGTACAACTGGATCAAGGAATTCGATCCACGGTTCAACGTGCGATACCGCGACGACAAGTCGTACCCGGTGCTGGCGGTGACGTTGAACGAGCAGTACCCGCGGCTGATGGTCTACCGCGGGGCGCGCCGCAAGGGAGTCCGCTACTTCGGGCCCTACTCACACGCGTGGGCCATCCGCGAGACGTTGGACCTCCTTACCCGGGTGTTCCCGGCGCGTACCTGCTCTGCGGGAGTCTTCAAGCGGCACAGTCAGATCGACCGGCCATGCCTGCTCGGATACATCGACAAGTGTTCGGCACCGTGCGTCGGGCGGGTCAGCGCCGAGGAGCACAGGCGCATCGTCGACGACTTCTGCGATTTCCTTGCTGGCAAGACCGACCGGCTGGTCCGCGACATGGAGCAGGAGATGAACCAGGCGGCCGAACTGCTCGACTTCGAACGGGCAGCTCGGTTGCGGGACAACATCTCTGCGATGAAGCGGGCGATGGAGAAGCAGGCCGTGGTGTTCGGCGACGGCACGGACGCGGACGTCGTCGCCTTCGCCGATGACGAGCTGGAGGCGGCCGTGCAGGTGTTCCACGTGCGCGGCGGCCGGGTGCGCGGCCAGCGCGGCTGGATCGTCGAAAAGTCGGGGGAGCCCGGCGAATCCGGTCAGGGTCGCCTCGTCGAACAGTTCCTGACGCAGTTCTACGGCGACCAAGCCGAACTCGACGGTGCCGCGGATGTGTCGTTGACCCCGGTGCCCCGGCAGGTGTTGGTGCCCTGTCTGCCCGACAACGCCGAGGAGTTGGAGACCTGGCTGTCTCAGCTGCGTGGCTCACGGGTGTCGCTGCGGGTGCCGCAGCGGGGCGACAAGCGCGCACTCGCCGAGACCGTGCGCCGTAATGCGCAGGATGCGCTGGCGCAACACAAACTCAAGCGGGCGGGCGACTTCACCGCGAGAAGCGCTGCACTGCAGAACATTCAGGACTCGTTGGGGCTCGCCGATGCGCCGTTGCGCATCGAATGCGTCGACATCAGCCATGTGCAGGGCACCGATGTGGTGGCGTCGCTGGTGGTGTTCGAGGACGGGCTCCCGCGGAAGTCGGACTACCGTCACTATGCGATCAGGAGCGCCGCAGGCGACGGCCGCTCCGACGACGTCGCATCGATCGCGGAGGTCACCCGGCGGCGTTTCTACCGCCACCTGCACGACATGCAACACCCGACTGAGCTTGCGCCGGAGGGTAAGTCGCGCAAGTTCGCCTATCCGCCGAACCTGTACGTGGTCGACGGCGGCGCCCCGCAGGTCAATGCCGCGCAGGCGGTGCTCGACGATCTCGGCATCGACGACGTCGCCGTCATCGGGCTGGCGAAGCGGCTGGAGGAGGTGTGGGTACCGGCCGAGCCCGACCCCCTGATCATGCCGCGCAACAGCGAGGGCCTGTATCTGCTGCAGCGGGTGCGCGACGAGGCGCACCGGTTCGCGATCACCTACCACCGCAGCAAGCGGTCCAAGCGGATGACGGCGTCGGCGCTGGATTCGATCCGCGGTCTGGGCGAACATCGCCGCAAGGCGCTGGTGACGCACTTCGGATCGGTGGCGCGGCTGAAAGAGGCCAGCGTCGAGGAGATCACCGCGGTGCCCGGCATCGGGGTCGCGACCGCCAAGGCCGTCCTGGAGGCGCTCGGAGTCCCGCCCGATTCATCTCCGTCCGCAACGGGTATCGGCGATGATCAGAGCAGAGCATCCGGATGACAGATCAGGGCATGCACGAAGAACTCCACGATGGCGCACCCGCCGGCGATGGCGCTGAATCCGGCATTGACGTCGTACTGGTCACCGGGCTGTCCGGCGCGGGCCGGGGCACCGCCGCAAAGGTGCTGGAGGATCTGGGCTGGTACGTGGCGGACAACCTGCCACCGGAGCTGATCGCGCGGATGGTGGAGCTGGGGCTCGCGGCCGGGTCGCGCATCACCCAGCTCGCGGTGGTCATGGACGTGCGCTCGCGCGGGTTCACCGGTGACCTGGACTGGGTGCGCAACGAGCTGGCCACCCGCAACATCACCCCACGGGTGCTGTTCCTCGAGGCCTCCGACGACATTCTGGTTCGGCGGTATGAGCAAAACCGCCGCAGCCACCCGCTACAAGGCAATCAGACACTTGCAGAAGGCATTGCGGCCGAGCGGGCGATGCTCGCGCCGGTACGGGCCGCGGCCGACCTGGTGATCGACACGTCGACACTGCCGGTTCCCGCACTGAGGGAGAGCATCGAGCGGGCCTTCGGCGGGGAGACCGTCGCGCACACGAACGTGACCGTGGAGTCGTTCGGATACAAGTACGGGCTGCCCATGGACGCCGACACGGTCATGGACGTGCGTTTTCTGCCCAACCCGCATTGGGTGGACGAGCTACGGCCACACACCGGGCAGGACCCGGCGGTGCGGGACTATGTGCTCGGTCAGCCGGGCGCGACGGAGTTCCTCGAGACCTATCATCGACTGCTGGACTTCGTCATCGACGGATACCGTCGCGAGGGAAAGCGCTACATGACTGTTGCCATCGGCTGCACGGGCGGCAAGCATCGCAGCGTCGCCATTGCCGAGGCGCTGGCGGCGCGGCTACAGAGCGGAGACGACCTGACGGTGCGGGTACTGCACCGGGATCTGGGCCGCGAATGAGTCCGCGGATCGTCGCCCTGGGGGGTGGGCACGGCCTGTATGCGACGCTGTCGGCGGCCCGCAGACTCTCCCCGCACGTCACCGCCATCGTCACGGTGGCCGATGACGGGGGTTCCTCGGGCCGGCTGCGCAGCGAACTGGATGTGCTGCCCCCCGGCGACCTCCGAATGGCGCTGGCGGCGTTGGCATCTGACAGCCCGCACGGCCGGCTGTGGGCGACTATCCTCCAGCACCGCTTCGGGGGCAACGGTGCGCTCGCGGGCCATCCGATCGGCAACCTGATGCTGGCGGGTCTCAATGAGGTGCTGGCCGACCCGGTCGCGGCGCTCGACGAGCTCGGCCGCCTGCTGGGCATCCACGGCCGGGTGTTACCGATGTGCCCGATGGGGCTCGAGATCGAGGCCGACGTTGCGGGTCTGGATTCCGACCCGCGGATGAGCCGGGTGATCCGCGGTCAGGTGGCGATCGCAACCACCGTCGGCCAGGTGCGCCGGGTGCGGCTGATACCGGGTGATCCGCCGGCCACCCGCCAGGCCGTCGATGCGATCATGGCCGCCGACCTGGTGGTGCTGGGGCCAGGCTCGTGGTTCACCAGCGTCATCCCGCACGTGCTGGTTCCGCAGCTCGCGGCGGCCCTGCAGGCGACGACGGCGCGGCGGGCTCTGGTCGTGAATCTGGTCGCCGAACCGGGGGAGACGGCGGAGTTCTCCGCGGAGCGGCATATCCACGTGTTATCGCAGCACGCGCCAGGTTTCACAATGCACGAGGTGATCGTCGATGCGAGCCGTGTGCCCAGTGAGCGCGAACGTGAGCAGTTGCGCCGCACCGCCAGAATTTTGGATGCCCAAGTTGAGTTTGCCGATGTGTCCAGACCTGGTACACCTTTACATGACCCGGCGAAGTTGGCCGCGGCCCTGGAAGGTGTGAGGTTGCGCGGGACGGCGCCGCCGACGCCCGCAGCGCCGACTGTGCCCACACCGACAGCGAACGGACCGAGAGGTGACGACCAGTGGCGATGACAGCCGAGGTCAAAGACGAGCTCAGCCGCCTGGTGGTCAATTCGGTGAGTGCTCGTCGTGCCGAGGTGGCCTCACTGCTGCGTTTCGCCGGTGGGCTGCACATCGTGTCGGGGCGGGTGGTCGTCGAGGCCGAGGTCGATCTGGGCATCATCGCGAGGCGCCTGCGCAAGGACATCTACGACCTCTACGGCTACAACGCGGTGGTGCACGTGCTGTCTGCCAGCGGTATCCGTAAGAACACCCGCTACGTGCTGCGGGTCGCGAAGGATGGCGAAGCGCTCGCGAGGCAGACCGGGCTGCTCGATCTGCGTGGCCGACCGGTGCGGGGGCTGCCCGCGCAGGTGGTCGGCGGAAGCGTGGCCGACGCCGAAGCCGCCTGGCGCGGTGCATTTTTGGCGCATGGTTCGCTGACGGAGCCGGGCCGGTCGTCGGCGCTGGAGGTCAGTTGTCCCGGGCCGGAGGCGGCGCTGGCGCTCGTCGGCGCGGCCCGACGGTTGGGGGTCAGTGCGAAGGCCCGCGAGGTCCGCGGCGCGGACCGGGTGGTGGTGCGCGACGGCGAGGCCATCGGTGCGTTGCTGACGCGGATGGGAGCCCAGGACACGAGGTTGACGTGGGAAGAGCGGCGGATGCGTCGCGAGGTGCGTGCGACCGCGAATCGGCTGGCCAACTTCGACGACGCCAACCTGCGGCGGTCGGCGCGGGCGGCGGTCGCCGCTGCCGCGCGAGTGGAGCGGGCGCTCGAGATTCTCGGCGATACGGTGCCCGACCATCTGGCCGCCGCGGGCAAACTTCGCGTCGAGCATCGGCAGGCGTCGCTGGAGGAGTTGGGTCGCCTTGCCGACCCGCCGATGACGAAAGACGCTGTGGCGGGGCGTATTCGACGGTTGCTTTCGATGGCCGATCGCAAGGCCAAGCAGGAAGGCATTCCCGATACGGAGTCGGCTGTCACCCCGGATCTGCTCGAAGACGCCTGAGATTCTGTCGCCGACTGCACGCTCGTTGTACGTATCCGTCGAGTAGGCCTGCAAATAAGCGTGCACTCGAGGCAGTCAGTCGGTCATCTCCTCGAGCATGTCCTGGTCGCCTCGGGACAGCTGCTGCAGAAGCGTGGCGAGTTCGCGCTCTGCTTGGATGAAGTTCTCAAACGCACTGAGTGTCACCGTATCTGACATGGCGGCTTCGTCGTGCGGTGCCATGGGTAGGTGTCGGTAGCTGGCCATCTGCCCGGCGAGGGCCGTCAACCGATCGGCGATGTCGCGGTGTGCAACCACCAGCGCCGCATAGGCATCGAGTTCATGTCTGGCCTGAAGGTCTTCGGGGTCGAGTGCCCTTGCATGGGTCTCAAGAATCGTTGCTTGCGCTGCGAACAACTCGCCGAGCTTGGCGCCCAGAGTGGAGCGGCTGGCCAATCCCTGGCCACAGGTCGATGGTTCGTCCATAGCGAAGAGTCTGCCCAATACGGGCGGTACTCAATCAGTCGGACGGTCGCGGTCGCGAAAGCCGATTATCAGATCCTTTAGTTCGGCGAACTGCTCGTCGACTGACCGGAAGTTCGCCCGCGTTTCTTGCCGAAAGTCGATGAACTCGATCTTGAATGCGGCCACATCCGTCTTGAGCGCCGCCACATCGGTCTTGACGGCCGCGACTTCGGTCTTCAGTTCGGCGCCATCGGTCTTGACAGCCGCAACCTCTGACCTGACGGTTTCGAGTTCGGAGCTGGCGCGCGCCAGGCCAACCGAGTGCTCGCGTTGATTCGCGCCGAGCGCGTTGACCGCGGCTAGGACGGCGCGGTAGTCGGCGTGCGAGGCCTCCAACGCAGCCACTCGCGCCTCCAACTCGTCCATCCTGGCCACACCCTGATCGTAACGGCACAAAGCGGACTCCTCCTGCGGTTATCCACAGGGTCTACTGCGTTCTGTGAGATTCTTGCTCGTGTCAGTGGGGACGGGTGGCAGCGCGAGTCGAAAATGCTTGCAATAAACCCATGTTCGGCGAAGATTGAAACCCATGGAGACGCTGAGAGTCGGTGCGGCTTTTCCCGATCCGCCGTTCAACGGCATGCCGAACAACGGGGGCCTCGACATCGACCTGATGGAGGAGATCGCCAAGAAGCTCGGCGCCACAGTCGAATTCATCGCCTATAAAGACGCCGACTTCAACGGCGTCTTCGACGGGCTCGGAACGGATTACGACTGCGTCACCGCCGGCACCACCGTCACACCCGAACGCGAACGCAAGGCCCAGTTCGTTCCGCCCTACCTCATCTCCGGACAGTCACTCGCCGTCGACACCAGGCGCCTGCCGAACGTCACCTCCATCGACGACCTCGACGGCCTCACCATCGGCGTGCAGCAGGGCAACACCAGCCAGCCGATCGCCGACAAGCTCGTCGCCGACGGCAAGGCCAAAGCGGTCCGCGTCTACGACTACGGCACCATCCGCACCGCGCTGACCGACCTGACCACCGGTGCATGCGATGCCTTCATGAAGCTCGCGCCCGTGCTGACCGAACTCGTCAAGCCGATCCCGGGCGTCGAGGTGGTACAGCGCGGCATCTCGGTCGAGAACATCGCCATCGCCGTCCCCCTGAACGACCAGGCGCTCCTGAGCCGCATCACCGTCGCCCAGGCCGAATTGGAAGACGACGGCACACTGCAGCGGATCCGCCGAAAGTGGCTGGGTAACCCCTATACCGACCAGAGTCTGGCCGTGCACTGACCAGCCCGCACGTGTCGACTGTCACAGCACTAGGCTGACCTCTGAGCATCAAGGCAAAAAAGGGAGAAACACGTGACCATCCGGGTTGGCGTTAACGGCTTCGGCCGAATCGGACGCAACTTCTACCGAGCCCTCGCAGCGCAGAAGGCCGAGGGCAAGAGCACCGACATCGAGATCATTGCGGTCAACGACCTCACTGACAACGCCAGCCTGGCGCACCTGCTGAAGTTCGACTCGATCCTGGGCCGCTTCCCTGAGGACATCACCCTCGAGGGTGACGACACCATCGTCGTCGGCAGCACCAAGATCAAGGCGCTCGAGGTCAAGGAAGGTCCGGCGGCGTTGCCCTGGGGTGACCTCGGCGTCGACGTCGTCGTCGAGTCCACCGGCATCTTCACCGCCCGCGCCAAGGCGCAGGGCCACCTGGACGCCGGCGCCAAGAAGGTCATCATCTCCGCGCCTGCCAGCGACGAGGACATCACCATCGTGCTCGGCGTCAACGACGACAAGTACGACGGCAGCCAGAACATCATCTCCAATGCGTCCTGCACCACGAACTGCCTCGGGCCGCTGGCCAAGGTGCTCAACGATGAGTTCGGCATCGTCAAGGGCCTGATGACCACCGTCCACGCCTACACGCAGGACCAGAACCTGCAGGACGGCCCGCACAAGGACCTGCGCCGTGCCCGCGCCGCCGCGCTGAACATCGTGCCGACCTCGACCGGCGCCGCCAAGGCCATCGGCCTGGTCCTGCCCGAGCTCAAGGGCAAGCTCGACGGCTACGCACTGCGCGTGCCGATTCCAACGGGCTCCTGCACCGACCTGACCGCCGAGCTGAAGAAGACGCCCACCGCCGAGGAGATCAACGCGGCGTTCAAGGCGGCCGCAGACGGTCCGCTCAAGGGCATCCTCAAGTACTACGACGCGCCGATCGTGTCCAGCGACATCGTCACCGATCCGCACAGCTCGATCTTCGACGCCGGCCTGACCAAGGTCATCGACAACCAG
The DNA here is from genome assembly GCF_010726085.1 of Mycolicibacterium moriokaense. Classification (NCBI taxonomy): domain Bacteria; kingdom Bacillati; phylum Actinomycetota; class Actinomycetes; order Mycobacteriales; family Mycobacteriaceae; genus Mycobacterium; species Mycolicibacterium moriokaense. The sequence goes on along the minus strand of NZ_AP022560.1, from coordinate 3,825,823 downwards.
GCCAAGACCGTGTCCTGGTACGACAACGAGTGGGGTTACTCGAACCGCCTCGTCGACCTGGTCGCGCTCGTCGGCAAGTCGCTCTAGTCGTCATGGCCGTCAAGACCCTCGACGATCTGCTCACCGAGGGCGTCGAGGGTCGGGGCGTCTTGGTGCGCTCCGACCTCAACGTCCCGCTCGACGACGATCGCAACATCACCGATCCGGGACGCATCATCGCGTCTGTGCCGACGCTCAAGGCACTGTCGGACGCCGGTGCGAAGGTGGTCGTCACCGCTCACCTCGGCAGGCCCAAAAACGGCCCGTCGCCGGAGTTCTCGCTCGCCCCAGTTGCCAAGGCGCTGGGGGAGCAGCTCGGCAGGCACGTCCAGTTGGCCGGCGATGTCGTCGGCACCGACGCGCTCGCACGTGCCGAGGGGCTGACCGACGGCGACATCCTGCTGCTGGAGAACATCCGGTTCGACCCCCGCGAAACCAGCAAGGACGACGGCGAGCGCCTCGCACTGGCCCGCCAGCTCGTCGAACTCGTCGGTGGCCCAGACGGTTCGGGGGGCGCTTTCGTGTCCGACGGCTTCGGGGTGGTACACCGCAAGCAGGCGTCGGTCTACGACGTGGCCACCCTGCTGCCGCACTATGCCGGCACGCTGGTGGCTGCCGAGATCAAGGTGCTCGAACAGCTCACCAGCTCCACCGAGCGGCCCTACGCGGTGGTCCTCGGCGGCTCGAAGGTGTCGGACAAACTGGCCGTCATCGAGAACCTCGCGACGAAGGCCGACAGCGTCGTCATCGGCGGCGGAATGTGCTTCACATTCCTTGCGTCCCAGGGTGTTTCGGTGGGCAGCTCCCTGCTTGAAGAGGGCATGATCGACACCTGCCGCAAGTTGCTCGAGGACTACGGCGACGTGATCCACCTGCCGGTGGACATCGTCGTGGCTGAGGAGTTCAAAGCCAACTCGCCGGCGGAGACCGTTGCCGCCGACCGTATTCCGGACAACAAGATGGGCCTGGACATCGGGCCCGGGTCGGTCGAACGGTTCACCACGCTGCTGTCCAACGCCAAGACCATTTTCTGGAACGGCCCGATGGGTGTGTTCGAATTTCCTGCGTTCGCGGCGGGCACCAAGGGGCTGGCGGAGGCCATCATCGCGGCGACGGGTAAGGGCGCATTCAGCGTCGTCGGCGGTGGCGACTCGGCCGCTGCCGTGCGCCAGCTCGGACTGCCCGAGGACGGCTTCTCTCACATTTCCACCGGCGGCGGCGCCTCCCTGGAATACCTTGAGGGCAAGACGCTCCCGGGTATCGACGTGCTCGACGACTGAAAGGCGCTAGACCATGAGCCGTACGCCGCTGATCGCCGGCAACTGGAAGATGAACCTCAACCACTTCGAGGCGATCGCGCTGGTCCAGAAGATCGCCTTCTCGCTGCCGGACAAGTACTTCGACAAGGTCGACGTCGCGGTGCTGCCGCCGTTCACCGATCTGCGCAGTGTGCAGACCCTGGTCGACGGCGACAAGCTGCGCCTGACGTACGGGGCGCAGGACCTGTCCCAGCACGATTCGGGCGCCTACACCGGTGAGATCAGCGGGGCGTTCCTCGCCAAGCTGGGCTGCACCTACGTCGTCGTCGGCCACTCGGAGCGCCGCACGTACCACCACGAGGACGACGCCCTGGTGGCCGCCAAGGCGGCCGCCGCCTTCAGGCACGGCATCACCCCCATCATCTGCATCGGTGAGCAGCTCGAGGTCCGCGAGGCGGGCAACCACGTCGAGCACAATGTCGAGATGCTGCGGGGGTCGCTGGCCGGGTTGAGCGCCGAGCAGATCGGCCAGTCCGTCATCGCTTACGAGCCGGTGTGGGCGATCGGCACCGGCCGGGTGGCGAGCGCCACAGATGCGCAAGAGGTGTGCAAGGCGATCCGCGACGAGCTGGGCACGCTGGCGTCACCGCAGCTCGCGGCGGGGGTGCGGGTGCTGTACGGCGGCTCGGTGAACGCCAAGAACGTCGGCGAGATCGTCGCGCAGGAGGATGTCGACGGTGCGCTGGTCGGCGGCGCGTCGCTGGATGGTGAGCAGTTCGCCACCCTGTCGGCCATCGCCGCTGGTGGGCCGTTGCCGTAGGGGTCCTTTCCGGCCTGTAGGCTGTCGCCCATGCTTCTTGCCCTGCAGATCACGCTCATCGTCACCAGCTTGCTCGTGGTGTTGCTCGTGTTGCTGCACCGCGCCAAGGGCGGCGGTTTGTCGACCCTGTTCGGCGGCGGCGTCCAGTCCAGCCTGTCGGGCTCGACCGTCGTGGAGAAGAACCTTGACCGGTTGACGTACTTCGTCACCGGCATCTGGGTGGTCTCGATCATCGGCGTCGCGCTGCAGATCAAGTACGGCGTCTAGCCCCGCGGCGCGCCCTCGGCCTGCAGCCGACGGCGGTCGCGCCGATACTGGGGTCATGGCAGAGGTCGGCGGACTGGAACCCATCGGTGCGGTACGGCGCACGAAGGTGGGCCGCGAGGCCACCGAGCCGATGCGCGAGGACATCCGACTGCTGGGCACCCTCCTCGGTGAGACGGTCTGTGAGCAGAACGGCGAAGAGGTGTTCGAGCTCGTCGAACGCGCTCGGGTGGAATCGTTTCGGGTGCGACGCTCCGAGATCGACCGCGCCGAGCTGGCCTCCATGTTCGACGGCATCGACATCCACCAGGCCATCCCCGTCATCAGGGCGTTCACCCACTTCGCGCTGTTGGCCAACGTCGCCGAGGACATCCACCGCGAGCGCAGACGGCAGATCCACGTCGCCGCGGGTGAGCCGCCACAGGACAGCAGCCTGGCCGCGACCTATGTCAAACTCGAATCGGCCGAACTCGATTCGGCGACGGTGGCCGACGCGCTGGCAGGTGCTCTGGTCTCACCGGTGATCACGGCGCATCCCACCGAGACGCGGCGGCGCACGGTCTTCGACACCCAGCACCGAATCACCCAGCTGATGCGGCTGCGCATGCGGGGCCATCACCACACCGACGACGGCCGCGAGATCGAGCGTGAGTTACGTCGCAACATTCTCACCCTGTGGCAGACGGCACTGATCCGGTTGTCCCGGTTGAAGATCCAGGACGAGATCGAGACCGGCCTGCGCTATTACCCCGCGGCGTTCTTCGAGGTCGTGCCGCAGGTCAACGCCGAGGTGCGCAACGCGCTGCGGTCCCGGTGGCCCGATGCGGACCTGCTGCACGAGCCGATCCTGCGGCCAGGTTCGTGGATAGGCGGGGACCGCGACGGCAACCCGAACGTCACCGCCGACGTCGTGCGGCTGGCGACTGGCGGTGCGGCCTACACGGCGCTGGAGCACTACTTCAACGAGATCACCGCGCTGGAAGAGGAGCTGTCGATGTCGGCGCGGCTAGTGAAGATCAGCGACGATCTCGCTGCGCTGGCGGACCAGTGCCATGAGCCCGCCCGCGCCGACGAACCATACCGGCGGGCCCTGCGCGTCATCCACGCGCGATTGACCGCCACCGCGAGCGAGATCCTCGACCGCCAACCCGAACACATACTCGACCTCGGACTCGAGCGTTACCAGACGCCGGACGAACTGCTGGCCGACCTCGACATCGTCGACAACTCACTGCGCGCTAACGGCAGCGCGGTGCTCGCCGACGATCGGCTGTCGCGGCTACGGGAAGCCGTGCACGTCTTCGGGTTTCACCTGTCCGGTCTCGACATGCGACAAAACTCCGAGGTCCACGAGGAGGTCGTCGCCGAACTGCTGGCGTGGGCCGGTGTGCATCCCGACTACCGGTCGCTGCCGGAACCGGATCGCGTCGAGTTGCTCGCGGCCGAGGTGGCGACGCGGCGCCCACTCATCGGGGACGGCGCCGAGCTCTCCGAGTTGGCGCGCAAGGAACTCGACATCGTCGCCGCGGCCGCCTGCGCCGTCAGGGTGTTCGGGCCGCAGGCCGTGCCGAACTACATCATCTCAATGTGTCAGTCGGTGTCGGACATGCTCGAGGCCGCCGTCCTGCTCAAAGAGGTCGGCCTACTGGACGTCTCGGGGCCGCACACCTACACACCGGTCGGGATCGTGCCGCTCTTCGAGACCATCGACGACCTGCAGCGCGGTTCGTCGATTCTCGAACAGGCACTGGACCTTCCGGTGTATCGCGCGATCGTGTCGGCACGCGGGGACAGCCAGGAAGTGATGCTCGGCTACTCCGACTCCAACAAGGACGGCGGATACCTCGCGGCGAACTGGGCGCTGTATCGCGCTGAACTCGACCTCGTCGAGTCCGCGCGCAAGACGGGAATACGGTTGCGCCTCTTCCACGGTCGCGGCGGCACCGTCGGGCGCGGCGGCGGACCGAGCTACGACGCGATCCGGGCGCAGCCGCCCGGCGCGGTGAACGGGTCACTCCGGATCACCGAGCAGGGTGAGGTGATCGCGGCCAAGTACGCGGAGCCGCAGACCGCCCGCCGCAACCTCGAAACCCTGTTGGCCGCGACGCTGGAAGCCACGCTCCTGGACATCGAGGGCCTCGGTGATGCCGCCGGTCCCGCCTATGAGGTGCTCGACGATCTGGCGGCTCGGGCGCAGCGGGCGTACTCCGAATTGGTGCACGAGACAACGGGATTCGTCGAATACTTCAAGGCGTCGACGCCGGTCAGCGAGATCGGGGCGCTCAACATCGGCAGCCGACCGACCTCACGCAAGCCCACCACGTCGATCTCCGATCTTCGCGCCATCCCGTGGGTGCTCGCCTGGAGCCAGTCGCGGGTGATGTTGCCGGGGTGGTACGGCACCGGAACGGCGTTCGAGAGCTGGATCAACGAGGGCGACGGACGCCTCGAGGTCCTGCAGGACCTGTACGAACGGTGGCCGTTCTTCCGCACCGTGTTGTCGAACATGGCGCAGGTGCTGGCGAAGGCCGATATGGGGCTGGCGGCGCGCTACGCCGAGTTGGTCTCCGATGAGCAGTTGCGGCGGCGGGTGTTCGACAAGATCGTCGACGAATACCAGCGCACGCTGCGGATGCACAAGCTCATCACTGGCCAGGACGATCTGCTCGCCGACAACCCGGCGCTGGCGCGGTCGGTCTTCAACCGGTTCCCGTACCTCGAACCGCTGAACCATCTACAGGTGGAGTTGTTGCGCCGCTACCGGTCTGGCGATGACGACGAACTGGTGCAGCGCGGCATCCTGCTCACGATGAGCGGCCTGGCGACCGCCCTGCGCAACAGCGGCTAGGAAACCGCGCTGTCGCGGGCCTTCTCGAGCGCGGCGATCAACGCGTCTACTTCGGCGCGCTTCTCCGCGGGCACGATCAGTGAGTAGAACGTTCCCACGCTGATGGTCAGCTGAAGCAGTTCTTCCCGCTCACCGCCGAACAGCTTCTTGCGACGGCTGATCTCTTTGATATCGGTGCCCGAGTACTTATCGGCAGGGTTGCGTCCCTGCGACGTGTTCGCCCGCAGCTTCTCGACCCAGTTGCCGTCGACCACGATGCTCTCGCCGTTGATCCCGTCGATCCGAAACATCCGGCGATCCTATCGGCCCGTGGAGGGTAAAGCCGGATGAAGCCGCGTGTACGCGACGGGACAGGCATCCGCCGATCGCGCAACCCCGCCGATCTGCGCCGGCACCGGTCGCGGGTGCGTCGGCCACCCTGGCGTCATGTCGTACGTGGCAAGCAAATGAATCATCGCCGCACTCATGGCTGCGAGCGAAAACGGCTGGGCGGGGCACGAGTGCTTACCGTGTCCGAACGCTGTCACGAGGACGGGGGACGGCAGGGCCACCGTGTCGGCGAGACGGTGGCGCTGCCAACGGTCGGGGTCCCACGTGTCCAGGCCAGGTGCCGCCGAAGTGTTGAGCAGCGGTAGCAGCGTGGCGATGGTCCAGCCGGCGGGTACTCGGTAGACGACGTCGCCGGTGTCGAGGTCCACGGGTGCCAGCACTGCCCGCGACATGATGGATCGCTGTGCCAACCGGGTGCTCTCCAACGCACACCGCTGAGCGAAGTCACGGTCACCATTGGCCACGCGCTGTCGTTGTTCGGGGTGCTTGAGCAGGTCGACCAGTGCCCAGCCGAGCGCGGCCATCAAGTTGGACATCGAGGCGATGTGGATGAGTGCGACGTCGAGCGCGATACCGCGCAGCCGCACATCTTCCGGTTCCGAGGACCAGGCAGTCACGATACGTCCGAACAGATCCGTTTCGCCGGAATCCGATGTACGCATGGAGGTTTCGATGACGGCGACGACCTCCTCGAGGGCTGCCCGCTCAGCCCGCTTGCCCGAGGCCGCGACGGCTGCCATCGCGTCGGGATGCACGAACGCATCCGAACCGTCGAGGGTCTCGAAGGCCCGGACCACACGCTCGAATGCGGTTCCCTCGCTACATCCGGGTCCCGCCCAGGACGCCAGGCCCATGCGGTGCCCGAGACGGCGGGTGAGCGCGAACAGATCGACGGTCCCCTCGTCGCCCAGCTCGGCCACCGTCTGGATCAGCGACCGGTCGAGGTTCGCGAGATAGGAGGTGACGTCGTCGCGGCGGAACAACGACGTCGGAAGAATGCGTCTGCCGTCGAAGATCTCGTCGGGGAGCTTTCGTCGCAGCATCAGGTAGTCGGCGACGCCCTTACTCGCCTTCCCCTCGGGGAGCCGATAGAACGCCTCGACACCGGCGGGGGAGAACGTGAACAGGTAATGGTCGTCGCCACTGTGCACGGCGAAGGTGTCTCCGTATCGGGCGCGTGCCGCGGCGATGGTGGCAACGGCGTCGTCGACGGACACGTCCCACGGGAGCCCGACGCCCTCGGCGACCGGGGGCGTCGGAACCGGGTCGCTCTGGGGCACTACAAACCGGTGGTCTTGCGCACCCTGTTGACCGCGCCGCGGACCACCTGTTCGGTCGCGGCCAGGGGAGAGATCACGGATTCGCCGAGACCCACGATGCGCTCGACACGGTCGACGATGCCCTCGAGGCGGTCCACCATCGCGATGAGACGCGGCGCGAGTTCGTTGATGCGGCTGATCGTCTCGTTGAACCGCTCCAGCGTCGTGTCGAGCTTCTCGGTCGACTTGTCGAGGTCGACGAGCGTCTCGCTCAGTCCCTCGAGGATGGTGTCGACCTGCTCGACCGTGACGTCGGCGTTCAGTGCAGCCTGTGCCAGTTTCTGGATCCGCTCCCGTCCACTGCGCGGGGCGGACTTACTAACACCCTTGTCTGCCATGACGGCCATTGGACCACACGCGGGGGAACCGCCGGGGCGGAGTGGTCGTCTGACTCAGATGTGACGACGCGCGAAGGGAACACGATGTCCCGCCACTGCCCAGCTGACTCGTGGCGCAGAACCGGTGCATCAGAGGCGACCAGGCAGCGTACGGACTATGACGCCGGCTTTCGCGATGGTGAGCGTGATCGCGACGCGCGATGAGCCGCGCTACAGCTTGGAAGCGGCCGCCTCGTCGAGCAGCCACACCGTCGCATCACGACCGACCGCCCCGGCGGCGGGCACGTCGACAGGCTTGGCGCCCCCGATCGCCGCCGCGACAGCATCGGCCTTCGCTTCGCCCGACACCACCAACCACACCTCACGGGATCGCTGCACAGCGGGCAGGGTCAACGTGATCCGTCGCGGCGGCGGTTTGGGGGAGTCGGTCACGCCGACCACCATCCGGGTGGTTTCGCGGACGGCGTCGGTGTCGGGGAACAACGAGTTGATATGCCCCTCGCCGCCCATGCCGAGGAGATGCACGTCGAAGTCGGGGGCGGGCTGACCCTCATCGGCGTTCTCGGCCACCACTTGCGCATACGCGGCCGCGGCCGCATCGAGGTCGTCGCCGAACGCGCCGCCGCTGGGTGCCATCGGATGCACGTTGGCTGCCGGGATGCCGACGTGGTCGATCAGCGCTTCGCGGGCCTGCTTCTCATTGCGCTCATCGTCGTCCGCGGGCACGAAGCGGTCGTCGCCCCAGAACAGGTGGACCTTGGACCAGTCGATCCCATCGGCCTGCTCACGGACCCGCTTGAGCAGCCCGATCCCGGTGCCGCCGCCGGTCAGCACGATGAGCGCACGGCCTCGTTGGCTGATCGCATCGGTGATCGCGGCCACCAGCCGGTCGCCGGCCGCTGCGACCAAAGCGGCTGTGTCCGGGTACTTTTCGACGACTGTGCTCATACGTACTGCACCTTCTCGATTCCCTGCAGGGCCTCGTGGTAGATCTCGTCGGCGTCGAGCCTGCGCAGATCCTCGGCGAGGCACTCCTTAGCCTCTCGGCGCGCCAACGGGATCAGCGAGTCCGGTTTGGCGGTTCTGCTGATCGTCGCGGTCACCCCGGTCTGCGGCCGCCGCAGCGTGATGGTCTCGGTGTTGCGAATCAGCTCCACCTTCAATTCGCCGACCACCCTCTGCACCGGACCGTCGATCCGAGCGGCCAGCCAGCCGGCGAGGACATCCAACGAGGGTTCGTCGCGCAGACCTGACACCACGGCTGACGTGACGGGTTCGAAGGGCGGCTGATCGAGTGCCGCCGTCAGCAGCGCCCGCCAGTAGGTGATGCGCGCCCACGCGAGATCGGTGTCACCGGAGGTATAGCCGGCGAGACGGCTCTTGATCGCGGCCATCGGGTCGGCGCAGTCCGTGGCGTTGGTGATCCGTCTAACCGCCAACTGTCCCAACGGGTCCCGCGCGGGAACATCGGGGCCGCCGGCCGGCCACCATGCCACCACCGGGGTGTCGGGCAACAGGAACGGCAGTACGACGCTGCTGGCATGGTCGGCCATCTCGCCGTGCAGATGAAGCGCGACGACCTCGCCCGCTCCCGCGTCGGCGCCGACGCGCAGCTGCGCATCCAGCCGAGGCTGCTCCGCATCCCGATCGCCGGCGACGACGACAATCACCCGGCACGGATGCTCACGGCTGGCGAAGGTGGCCGCCCCGATGGCGTCCTCGAGCAGATTGTCCGAGTGCAGCGAGATGACAAGTGTGAGCACCCGGCTCAGTGTGATCGCGCCGCCCTCCTCGCGGAGCCCGGTGATCTTCTTGTTGATGTCGTTGGTGTTGGTGTCGGGCAGGTCGACGATCATGGCCGCCTCCATTCCCGGCCCATGCGATGCAGCATCTCGTCGGCCGACTGGGGGCCCCAGGTGCCCGACTCGTAGGCTTCGGGCTTACCCTGCGAGGCCCAGTATTCGAGTACGGGATCCAGTATCTCCCAAGAGAATTCAACCTCACGGTTGACCGGGAACAACGATGGTTCGCCGAGCAGCACGTCGAGGATCAGCCGCTCATAGGCTTCGGGGGAGTCCTCGGCGAACGCCGAGCCGTACGAGAAGTCCATGTTGACGTCACGGACCTCCATGGCACTGCCCGGCACCTTGGAGCCGAACCGCGTGGTGATGCCTTCGTCGGGCTGCACCCGGATCACCAACGCATTCTGGCCGAGTTCCTCCGTCATCGTCTTGTCGAACGGCAGGTGCGGAGCGCGCTTGAAGATCAGTGCGATCTCGGTGACCCTGCGGCCCAACCGTTTCCCAGTGCGAAGGAAGAACGGCACCCCGGCCCAGCGGCGGGTGTCGATCTCCAGGGCGATCGCCGCGTAGGTCTCTGTGGTGGAGTCCTTGGAGAAGCCCTCTTCCTCGAGCAGTCCGACCACCTTCTCGCTGCCCTGCCATCCCGCGGCGTACTGACCGCGTGCGGTGGTCTGGTCCAGCGGCTGCATCACCTGAGTGGCGGAGAGCACCTTGATCTTCTCGGCCTGCAACTCGCCGGGGCCGAAGTTGACCGGTTCCTCCATGGCCGTCAACGCCATCAGCTGCAGCAGGTGATTCTGGATGACGTCACGGGCCGCGCCGACACCGTCGTAATAGCCACCGCGGCCGCCGAGGCCGATGTCCTCGGCCATGGTGATCTGGACGCTGTCGACGTAGTTGTTGTTCCAGATCGGTTCGTACAGCTCGTTGGCGAAGCGCAGCGCCAGGATGTTCTGGACCGTCTCCTTGCCGAGGTAGTGGTCGATGCGAAACACCGACTCTTCCGGGAAGACGCTGTTGACCACCGCGTTGAGATCGCGCGCGCTCTGCAGATCGTGACCGAATGGCTTCTCGATGACGACCCTGCTCCATGAGCCCTCGCGCTGGTTGGCCAGTCCGGACTGCTTGAGCTGTTCGCAGACGACCGGAAACGCGTTCGGCGGGATCGACAGGTAGAACGCGTGATTGCCGCCGGTGCCACGCTCGGCGTCCAGCTTCTGCAACGTCTCCGCGAGCCGTTCGTAGCCCTTCGGATCATCAAAGGTGCCCTGGGCGAAGCGGATTCCCTCCGCCAGGCGGTCCCAGACCTCCTGGCGGAAGGGTGTGCGGGCGTGTGCCTGGACGGCCTCGTAGACCAGCTTGGCGAAATCCTCGTCCGCCCAGTCGCGCCGGGCGAACCCGACGAGGGCGAAGTTGGCCGGCAGCAGCCCCCGGTTCGCGAGGTCGTAGATCGCCGGCATCAACTTCTTGCGCGCCAGATCACCCGTCACACCGAAGATGACCACCGCGCAGGGGCCTGCGATATGGGGCATCCGCTTGTCGCGCTTGTCGCGCAGCGGATTGCGCCACTCGCTCATTTCTTGGCGGCGTCGAGCTGACCCTGCGTCGCTTCGAGAAGTTCTAGCCACGACTTCTCGAATTTCTCCACACCCTCGTCTTCGAGGACCCTGAAGACATCCGGCAGATCGATTCCGACCGCGTCGAGCTTGTCGAACACCGCCTGTGCCTCGCCGGCCGTTCCGGTGACGGTGTCTCCGGTGACGACGCCGTGGTCGGCCACGGCCTCGATCGTCTTCTCCGGCATGGTGTTCACGGTGTGGGGCGCGACGAGCTCGGTGACATACAGGGTGTCGGAGTAGTCCGGGTTCTTCACACCGGTCGACGCCCACAGCGGCCGCTGGACCCGCGCGCCGTCGGCCTTGAGGGCCTCGTAACGCGAACCGCCGAGGAACACCTCTTCGTACGCGGCGTAGGCGAGTCGGGCGTTGGCCACCCCCGCCTTGCCGCGCAGCGCGAGCGCTTCATCGGATCCGATCTTCTCCAGCCGCTTGTCGATCTCGGTGTCCACCCGGGACACGAAGAACGATGCGACCGAATGGATCTTGGAGATGTCGTGGCCGGCCTCCTTGGCCTTCTCCAAGCCCTGGAGATACGCGTCCATCACCAGGCGGTGACGCTCGACGGAGAAGATCAGCGTGACGTTCACCGAAATGCCTTCGGCGAGAACAGAGGCAATGGCTGGAATGCCGGCTTCGGTGGCGGGGATCTTGATCAGCAGGTTGGGCCGGTCGACGATCTTCCACAGCTCGATGGCCTGCAGGATCGTCTTGTCGGTGTCGTGCGCCAGCCGCGGGTCGACCTCGATCGACACCCGGCCGTCGACACCGTCGGACAACTCGTACTGCTTGGCCAGCACGTCGCAGGCGTTGCGCACGTCGTCGGTGGTGACGGTGCGGATCGTCGCGTCGACGTCGGCGCCGCGCTCAGCCAACTCCTTGACCTGATCGTCGTAGGCGTTGCCCTTGGACAGCGCAGCCTGGAAGATCGACGGGTTGGTGGTCACTCCGACCACGCTGCGAGTGTCGATGAGCTCCTGCAGGTTTCCGGTTTGCAGCCGGTCACGTGACAGGTCGTCGAGCCACACGGAGACGCCTGCGGCGCTCAAGGCGGCCAGATTCGGGTTCTGCGTCATGATGTTCGCCCTTCTTCGGTCTAGTTCTCTATGGATCGCTCTGCCGCAGCGGCGACGGCCTCGGGGGTGAAGCCGAACTCGCGGAACAACGTCTTGTCGTCGGCCGATTCGCCGTAGTGCTCGATCGACACGATCTCGCCGGTGTCCCCGACCAGCTTGTACCAGCTCTGTGCGACCGCCGCCTCGACCGCCACCCGCGCCGAAACCGTTGGCGGCAGAACCGAATCGCGGTATTCCTTCGGCTGCGATTCGAACCACTCGACACACGGCATGGACACCACATACGCGGTGATGTCCTTCTCGGCCAACAGCTTCTTGGCCTCCACCGCAAGCTGCAGTTCCGAACCGGTGGCGATGATGATCACGTCGGCATCATCGGCAGGGTTACCGCCGCCGAGCACGTAACCGCCCTTTGCGACACCCTCGGCGTCGGTGCCCTCCAGCACCGGAATGCCCTGACGCGTGAGAATGAAACCCACGGGCCCGCTGCCGTTTCCACGGGCGAGGATGCTGCGCCAGGCGTAGGCCGTCTCGTTGGGATCCCCGGGCCGTACCACCGAGAGGTTGGGGATCGCCCGCAGCGCTGCGAGGTGCTCGATCGGCTGATGTGTCGGCCCGTCCTCACCGAGCCCGATGGAGTCGTGGGTCCAGATGTAGATGGTGTCGATGTCCATCAGCGATGCCAGCCGGACCGCGGGGCGCATGTAGTCGGAGAACTGCAGGAACGTTCCGCCGAAGGCGCGCGTCGGACCGTGCAGCACGATGCCGGACAGGATCGCGCCCATGGCGTGTTCGCGGATGCCGAAGTGCAGCACCCGGCCGTACCAGTCCGCGGTGAAGTCCTCGGTCGAGATCGACGGCGGACCGAACGACTTCACCCCCTTGATGGTGGTGTTGTTGCTGCCCGCGAGATCGGCTGAGCCGCCCCACAATTCGGGCAGCTTCGGCGCCACGTCGTTGAGCACCTGACCGAACGCGGCGCGGGTGGCGATCGCCTTGCTGCCCGGCTCCCAGTACGTCAGGTCGGCGTCCCAGCCCTCGGGCAGCTCCTGGGCGAGCAGCCGGTCCAGCAGCGCCTTGCGCTCGGGTTCGCGCTCGGCCCAGGCGTCGAACTGCGGCTGCCACTTCTCGTGGGCCTCCCGCCCGCGGGCCACCAGCTTGCGGGTGTGTTCGATGACCTCCGGGCGCACCTCGAACGTCTTGTCCGGATCGAAGCCGAGCACCTTCTTGGTGGCCGCGACCTCCTCCTCGCCCAGCGCCGACCCGTGCACAGCGCCGGTGTTCATCTTCGTCGGCGCGGGGTAGCCGATGATCGTCCGCAGCGCAATGAACGACGGCTTGTCGGTCACCTTCTTCGCCTCGGCGATCGCCTGCTCGATCCCGACGACGTTCTCGCCGCCCTCGACCTCCTGCACATGCCAGCCGTAGGCGCGGTAGCGCGCAGCGACGTCCTCTGACAGCGCGATGTTGGTGTCGTGCTCGATCGAGATCTGGTTCTTGTCGTAGAACACGATCAGGTTGCCGAGCTGCTGGGTGCCCGCCAGCGACGACGCCTCGCTGGTGACGCCCTCCTCGATGTCACCGTCCGAGGCGATCACGTAGATGTAGTGGTCGAACGGGCTCTCGCCCCACGGCGTATCCGGGTCGAACAGACCGCGCTCATAGCGCGAGGCCATCGCCATCCCGACGGCCGAGGCCAGGCCCTGCCCCAGCGGTCCGGTGGTGATCTCCACACCCTTGGTATGGCGGAACTCCGGATGGCCGGGGGTCTTGGACTTCCACGTCCGCAGCGACTCGATATCGGACAGCTCCAACCCGAAGCCGCCGAGGTAGAGCTGGATGTACAGCGTCAGGCTGGAATGTCCGCAGGACAGCACGAAACGGTCGCGGGCCAGCCAGTGCACATCGCTGGGGTCGTGGCGCATCTGGCGCTGGAACAACGTGTACGCCAGCGGCGCCAGGCTCATCGCCGTCCCGGGGTGCCCGTTGCCCACCTTCTGCACCGCATCGGCGGCCAGCACCCGCACGGTGTCCACGGCCAGCGAGTCGACGTCGGTCCAGTCATCGGGGTGATGAGGACGGGTCAGGGTGGAAATCTCTTCGAGCGTGGTCACAGGCGCCCTCTCCAGGTCGAATGTTGAGCTGCACAAGCTGCCTCTTCGACCACCCTAGTGCGGGACCGTCTTCGGCCGCAGTCTGCTAGGGGGACGATTAGGCCGCCGTTCAGGAGCGGTCTACCATCCTCTGTAGTAGACGCCGCGTGCGCTGCAGCCATTTCAAGGAGTCACTGCGTGGATATTCGCGAGAGCCAGCTCCCCGTCGGGACGCACGGCCGTGTGCGCACCACGCTGCTGGGCTACCTCTCGCTGACGAAGCCGCGGGTCATCGAGCTGCTTCTGGTCACCACCATCCCGGCCATGCTGCTGGCCCACCGCGGCAGCGTCGATCCACTGCTGATCCTGAACACGCTCTTCGGTGGTCTGCTGGCCGCGGCGGGCGCCAACACGCTCAACTGCGTGGCCGACGCCGACATCGACAAGAAGATGAAGCGCACCGAGCGCAGGCCGCTGGCCAGGGACATCGTCCCGCGCAGTCACGCGCTGGTCTTCGGGCTGATGCTCTCCGTGGGCGCGTTCTTCTGGCTGTGGTGGACGACGAACATGCTGTCGGCCCATCTGGCCGGCGCGACGATCGCGTTCTACGTGCTCGTCTACACGCTGCTGCTCAAGCGCCGCACGACGCAGAACGTGGTCTGGGGCGGCGCGGCGGGCTGCATGCCGGTGATGATCGGCTGGTCGGCCGTCACCGGAACCATCCAATGGCCCGCGCTCGTCATGTTCGCGATCATCTTCTTCTGGACGCCGCCGCACACCTGGGCGCTGGCGATGCGCTACAAGGAGGACTACGCCGCAGCCGGAGTGCCGATGCTGCCCGTCGTCGCCACCGAGACCCAGGTGACCAAGCAGATCCTGATCTACACGTGGCTCACGGTGGTGGCCACCCTCGCGCTGACGCTCGCCACCGGTTGGCTGTACGCCGCCGTGGCCATCCTCGCCGGCGCGTGGTTCCTGGTGATGGCCCATCAGCTCTACGGCGGTGTGCGACGCGGCCAGGCGGTCAAGCCGCTGCGGCTCTTCCTGCAGTCGAACAACTACCTCGCGGTCGTGTTCCTCGCCCTGGCCATCGATTCGGCGCTCGACCTCCCGACGCTCCTGCACCTTTAGCTGTCGGCCATGTCCGGTGTCCGTGTCACCCCAGACAATTTCGCCCGAGCCGAGAGCGATCTCTATTTCGGAAACATCGTCAAGGACGGTGGTTTCGGCAGGTACTTCCACGTTCGTGAGCTCACCCCGATCGACCATCAGCTCGTCATCCGGTCCAACCGGGACACGCTCTACTCGGCTGCGATCTTCGACCTGGATGCGGGTCCGGTAACCGTCACGCTGCCCGACGCAGGTGAGCGGTTCCTGTCGATGCAGGTGATCGACGAGGACCACCACACCGCCGAGGTCGTCTACGGCGCGGGCGAGCATACCTTGGCCAAGGAGCAGATCGGCACCCGATACGTCGCCACCGTGGTGCGCATCCTGATCGACCCCGACGACCCCGACGACCTCCCGGCGGTGCACGCCCTGCAGGACGCCATCGCGGTCAGCCAGGAGGACCCCGGATCCTTCGACGTGCCGAATTGGGATCCGGTGAGCCAGCGGACGGTTCGCGACGCGCTGATCACGCTGGCGACGACGCTGACCGACACCAGGCGGGCATTCGGCACCAAAGCCGACACCGACCCCGTACGCCACCTGATCGGGACGGCCAACGCCTGGGGCGGCAATCCGGAGAAGGACGCGCTGTACCTCACCGTCATCCCGCCCGCGAACGACGGTGCGACGGTGCACCGGCTGGTCGTCGGGGAGGTGCCGGTGGACGGGTTCTGGTCGGTGACCGTCTACGACAAGGACGGCTATTTCGCGCCGAATCCGCACAACGCGTACTCGTACAACAACGTCACCGCGCAGCCGGGCCCCGACGGGACCATCGCCATCCAGTTCGGCGGGTGCGACGGCGTGACGCCCAACTGCCTGCCGATCACGCCGGGCTGGAACTACACCGTCCGGCTGTACCGTCCGCGGCGCGAGATTCTCGACGGCACGTGGACCTTTCCGCAGGCGCAGCCCATCTAGGGGACCAGTACCACCGAGCCGATGGTCTTGCGGCCGTGCAGATCGCGGTGGGCGTGGGCGGCGTCTTCGAGGCGGTAGCGCTCGCTGACGGTGACGGTGATGGTGCCGTTGGAAATCGCATCGAGCAGTTCACCTGCGCGCCAAGCGAACTCGTCGGGCGTGCGGGTGTAGTGCACGAGCGTCGGCCGGGTCAGGAACAGTGAACCTGCGGCGTTGAGGCGCTGCGGGTCGAACGGTGGGACCGGTCCGCTGGACGCGCCGAACAGCGCCAGGGTGCCGCGGACGGCGAGGCTCGCGAGGCTGGCGTCGAACGTGGCCGCGCCGACGCCGTCGTAGACCACGGCGACCCCGCCGTCGGTGAGTTGCTTGATCCTGGCGCCGAACTCCGCGGGATCGTCGGGGTAGTCGAGCACCTCGACGGCTCCCGCTTTGCGCGACAGCTCGGCCTTCTCGGGCGTGGACACCGTTGTGATAACCCGCGCCGCGAGGCTGGTGGCCCACTGCGTCAGGATCAGCCCCACGCCGCCCGCGCCCGCGTGCACCAGGACGGCGTCGCCCTGCTGCACCGGATACGTGGAGAAGATGAGGTAGTGCGCTGTCATCCCTTTGAGCAGGGCTGCGGCCGCGACATCGGCGCTGACGCCATCGGGTACGTATGCGCAGAAATCCGCTGTGGCCAAGGAGTATTCGGCGTAGGCGCCGTTGGCCTGGGCGGTCACCACCCGGTCGCCGACCGACAGCGCGGCCACCCCATCGCCGACGGCCTCGACCGTCCCGCACACCTCGTTGCCGAGGATGAAGGGCAGCTCCCGCGGATACTGCCCCGAGCGGAAGTACGTGTCGAGGAAGTTCACCCCGATCGCCTCGGCCTTGATCAGCACCTCGCCGGGCCCGGGGGTGGGCTGTGGCTTCTCGACGTAGGTCAGGACTTCTGGTCCGCCGGTCTCGGCGATTTCGATGGCGTACATCCTTCTATCCTGCCTTGGTGAAACTTGCCCGACCTCTTGCCCGACCCGATGTGTTCCATCCCCGCCTCGTACTGGCCGGCTGCCAGGCGTTACCCGAGGGCGACGGGGACGACGCCGGGCTGGTCGCCGCGCTGCGCAAACACGGTCTGCACGCACGCTGGCTGCCATGGGACGACCCGGCCACGCTGGACGCCGACCTGGTGATCCTGCGGGCGACGTGGGACTACATCGACCGCCTCGACGAGTTCCTGGACTGGACGACGAAGGTCAAGAACCTCGTCAACGCGCCGCAGGTGGTGGCGTGGAACACCGACAAGCGGTATCTGCTCGACCTCGCTGACGCCGGGGTGCCGATCATCCCGAGCCACTTCGCCGCGCCGGGGGAGCGGGTGCGCCTGCCTGCTGGTGAGGTCGTGGTCAAACCGGCTGTCGGCGCGGGATCTGTTGGGGCACAGCGCTTCAGCGATAGCGACGCCGTCCGTCGCCATGTCGATGCGCTGCACGCCGACGGCCGGACTGCGCTGGTGCAGCCGTATGACCGAAGGGTCGAGGACGGTGAGACGGCCTTGGTCTTTCTCGGCGGCCGCGAGTCGCACGCGTTCACCAAGGGGCCGATCCTGCCTGCACCCGGTCGCCGGCCAGCGTTCGACGATTCGGGCACGTACGCCGAGGAGTCGCTGACGCCGGCCGAGCCGGACTTCGAGCTGTGGGACGTCGGCCATGCGGCGCTGGCCGCCGCTGCGGATCACCTCGACATCGAGGTGGCCGAGCTGCTGTACGCCCGCGTCGACGTGATCGGCGGACCGGCCGATCCGCAACTGCTGGAGCTCGAGCTCGTCGAGCCGTCGCTGGGTTGGCGGCAGCTAGACGCCACCACCAGGGCGCGCAGGCAGCGCGACTTCGTCGTCGGAGTCGAGGACACCCTGGAGCGTCGCGGCCTCGGTCCGCTCTCGCATCGACGCCCATAGCGCGGCGGTGGCGGCGGTGCACGCGGCCGCGCCCGCGACGTGGATGGCGACCAGCGCCGCGGGGACGTTGTTGTAGTACTGCACGGCGCCGACGAGTCCCTGGGCGCACACCAGCGCGACGAGCACCCCGAGTCGCAGCATGACCGGCCGCGGCGCGCGCACGGCGAGCAACCCGAAGCCCAGCGCGACGAGCAGCGACAGGTAGGCGACGAGCAGCGTGGAGTGCATGTGCACGAGCGTGGTGATCTCGACCTGGAGCCGGGGGACCTGCTGGGTGATGCTCTTGTCGCCCGCGTGCGGGCCCGCCCCGGTGACGAACGTCCCGGTGACCAACAAGGCGGCGAGCGTCAGCGCGCTCAGAACGGTCAACTGGCGCAAGGGTTTCGGAACCCGGTGCCGGACGACGCCGGTGTCGGGCTCGCCGATCTTGACGTAAAGCAGCACCGCGACCCAGACCATGGTCATCGATGCCAGCAGATGGATGGCGACCGTCCACCACAGCAGGCCGGTGAGCACCGTGATGCCACCGATGACGGCCTGCATCACCGTCGATGCGGGCATCAGCCACGCGTATATCAGCACCTCGCCGCGTCGGCGGGCCCGGGTGACGGCGAGGACCGCGAGCGCGGCCGTCAGGACCACCAAGAACGTCAGCATCCGGTTGCCGAACTCGACGGCCTGGTGGATGCCGGCGACCTCGGGGTGGGGGATCGGCGTGAAGCTGCCGTGGAAGCACTGCGGCCAGGTCGGGCAGCCGAGGCCCGAGGCGGTGACGCGGACGATCGCGCCGGTGACCGCGATACCGCCCTGGGTCAGAATGACGGCGGCGGCGATGGCGCGCTGGACTCGCAGGCTCGGCATGGGCAGAAGGTCGACGAGCCGCAGGAAGATTCGTCCGACGGGCACGGATCGATCGTAGAGCAGCTGGAACTACAGCCCGTAGTAGGGCCGCTGGTCCGCGCCGAAATAGCATTCCGGGTCGCTCGCGGGCCGTTTCTGCCGCCTGGAACGCTATTTCATGGGTCGAGGGGACACGAACGGCACCAGCACCTCGTCGACCAGCTGGACCACCAGTTCGTCGGTGATCGGATCGCCGGTGATCAGCAACCGGTGCCACAGCACGCTTTGTCCCAGCTCGCGGGCGATCTCGACGGGGACGTCCGGTCGCACATCGCCGCGTTCGATGCCGCGGACCAACAGCGCGGCCATCTCCTGCTTGCGCCAGCCGATGACGTCCTGCTGAAAGGTCGCCATCAGCTCAGGATCGTGGACCGCCGCCGCGACGGCGGACCGCAACACGTCGGCCTGCGGTCCGGTGAACAGCGCTGCCCATCCGCGCAGGATCGCCAGCATGTCGGTGCGGTAGCTGCCGGTGTCCTCGTGGGGGATCGCGGTCGTCGCGATGCGCAACAGCGTGTGCCGTAGCAGGGCGGCGCGGTCGGGCCATCGCCGATACAGCACCGGCTTGCTCGTCTGCGCGGCCGCGGCGACGGCCTCCATCGTGACCCCGGCTGGGCCATGCGAGGCCAGCAGGTCGAGCACGGCGGTGCGGATCGCTGCATCCAGTTCGTCACCGCGACGTCGACGCATCGGCCCTCCTGAAAGAAACGCTTGCGTATCTTACGCCCACAGCCTAACCTGACGACATAAGAAACGCTACCGTATCTTGGAGGTCTACGATGAGCCGTCCAGTGCTCTACCCACTGCGCGCCGTCGACACGGCGACGGTCCAGTACAGCGAGCATCCGCATGGGCGGCGCCGCATCACGATCGACCACCGCCCGCTGCCGGGCATCACCCCGGCGATGCTGCTCGACTGGTTCACCCACCTCGGCGGCACGATCTCCTACGGCGGCGAGGTCATCGATCGCTACCTCGCCTGGCACCCCATCGACCACATCAAGTGGGAACTCGCGCGGGAGGCACCGGGCGGGGGCGCGGCCGAGGGGGCGCGGTTCCGCATGGTTGAGGCGTTCGGCGCCAGGCCCGAGTACACGATCGACGAGGTCGCGCGGGTCGAGAAGCTCGATGAGACGGGCATCCGACTCGTTAAGCGGGTGGCCGGAATCCCCGTCTTCCAACTCGAGCACACCTGGTCGGCGGGCAGCGGCGGCGCGCACTATGTCTCGGTGATGGACCTCGGCGTCCGTTCCGCGTCGCTGGCCCCGATCAACGGCATCGTGCACCGGCTGTTCCCCGAAGACAAGATGCGGGCCTGGGTCAAGCACAACATCGAGGAAGTCGGGCAGCTGGAATACCTGCTGCCGCAACTGGAATCGTCAGGTGAAACGGAACCAGTGCAGGGCGCACAGCGCCGCGACGCCGCCCCACACCGCGAGTACCGCCAGGCCGAACCAGTCAACTGACGGCGTCATCGCCTGCGACAGCGCCTCGGTCAGTGCGCCAGACGGTGTCAGTCGCGCCACCCACGCCAGCGCGGTCGGCACCATGCCGCTCTCCACGGTCAATGCTCCGAGTCCGGCGAAGACGAACCACAACAGGTTGGCCACCGCCAGCACGATCTCGGCGCGCAGGGTGCCGCCCAGCAGAAGGCCGAGCGCGGCGAAACCGGCGGTGCCCAACGCGATGATCACCGCGCCAAGGGCCAGGCCGACGAGGTTCGGACGCCAGCCGAGCGCAAAACCTATGACGCCCAGGATGATTGCCTGAAGGAACACGACCGCGACGACGGCCAGCGACTTGCCCGCGATGATGCCCCACACCGGCAGCGCGGTCGCGCCCAGCCTCTTGAGTGCGCCGTAGCGGCGATCGAAAGCCACGGCGATCGCCTGCCCCGTGAAGGCGGTCGAGATCACCGCCAGCGCCATGATCGCGGGGACGAACGTCGCTGCCCGGTTGTCGCCGAATGACCCGAACGGCAGCAGCGTCAGTCCCACCAGCAGGGTGATCGGGATGAACATCGTCAGCAGCAGCTGTTCGCCGTTGCGTAACAGCAACTTCAGCTCGAGGCCGAACTGCGCGGTCAGCATCTTCCGGACCGTCGCCGGACGCGGGTCGGGCGTAAACGTCCCTGGCGCAAAGCGATTCGTCACGGTCGCAACTCCCGCCCGGTGAGGTCCAGAAACACGTCTTCGAGGCTGCGTTGTTCCACCCGCATGTCGGTGGCCAGCACGTTGACCCGCGCACACCAGGCGGTCACAGTGGCCAGCACCTGCGGGTCGATGTCGCCCTCGACCAGATATTCGCCCGGCGCCGTCTCTTTCGCCGTGTACGTCTCGGGCAGGGCCGACACCAACAGCGACAGGTCGAGCATGCGCGGTGCGCGGAATCGTAGCTGGTTCTCGGCCCCGCTGCGCATCAGCTCCTGCGGCGTTCCGGTCGCCACCGCGACGCCGTGATCGATGATGACGATCCGATCGGCCAGTTCCTCCGCCTCGGCCAGCTGATGGGTGGTCAGCACGACGGTTACACCGTCGCGCCGCAGTCCGTCGATCAACTCCCACACCACGATTCGAGCGTGTGCGTCCATGCCCGCGGTGGGCTCGTCGAGGAACACCAGCTCGGGCCGTCCCACCACGGCGCATGCGAGCGCTAGCCTCTGCTGTTGGCCACCGGAGAGCCTGCGGTACGTGGTTCTGGCCGAGTCCGTCAGACCCAGTGTGTCCATCAGCCACTGCGGGTCGAGCGGGTTGGCGGCATAGGAGGCGACGAGGTCGAGCATTTCGCCTGCGCGGGCGGCGGGGTAGGCACCGCCGCCCTGCAACATCACGCCGATGCGTTCGCGCACCGCGGCGTTGTCGGCGACCGGATCGAGTCCGAGGATCTCGATCGTGCCCGAGTCGGGCTTGATGAAGCCTTCGCACATCTCGACGGTCGTGGTCTTACCTGCGCCGTTGGGGCCGAGCAGGGCGAGCACCTCGGCGCGCGCGACCTCGAGGTCGAGCCCTGCCACCGCCGTCGTCGACCCGTACCGCTTAGTCACGCCGCGTAGGCGCACAGGGACGGGGAAGGTCCCCGATGGGTCAGTCACGGGGATTCAGCGTAGGCGTCGGGCTGCACCTGTTGTGGCGGCGGTGGCGACGATTGCTCCGGAGCGGGAGCGGCGTCCTCCGTTTCGACGGGCACGTCACGCCACGGCAGATGACGGTAGGTCAGCGCGATGAGTAGCAACACGATCACAGTGCTCGCCACGACGGCCAGCAGGATCTGGAACAACGTGAACCGGTCACCGTTGGCGGTCGGGCCGAAGATGCCGACGACGAGGGTCACGACGATCGTCGTCGTGCGGAATGCCGGGCGGGTGGCCCACGCGGCCAGCGGAATGACCGCCCACAGCACATACCAGGGTTGGACCACCGGGAACAGCAGGACTGTCAACCCGAGGGCGACGCCGAGCCCGCCGACCGGATGCAGGCGTCCGCGCAGGACGGCCAGCAGCAGCCAGGTCACCAGGATCGCGATGACGACGACACCGATAGCACGGGTCAGGCCGAGTATCGCGGTGGTGTGGTCGCCCAGCCCGAGCAGAATTCCGATCTGCCCGGTGCCCAGCGCGACCAACGTCGGCAGCGACATCCAGCTGCGCACGACGTTCGCGGTGCCCAGCGTGAAGAGCCAACCGAACCCAAGGCCGCTGGCCCAGCCGATCAGCGCTATCACCGCCACTGACACCGCGGTGAGCGATCCGCTCGCCAGGATGAACGCCTTGAACGTGCCACCCCAGCGCCATGCCAGCGCCATCGCCACGAAACCGAGGGCAAGCAGCGACGGCAGTTTGACCTGTGAGGACATCGTGATCAGCACGACGCCCACCAGGAGCATGAGCGACGGCCGCCAGCGTGCCCACGCCTCGGGTCCCTGCGGCCAGGCCAGCGGTCTCGGAATCAGCGGGCGGGCGGCGTCGATGCCCCGCAACGCGAACTCGGTGCCCGCGAGCATCAAGCCCAGCATCAACGCCTCGTTGTGGATGCCCGCGACCAGATGCATGAGCAGCAGCGGGTTGGCCGCGCCCAGCCACAGCGCGCTCACCTCGGCCACCCCGCACCGCCGCGCCAAACGCGGTGTGGCCCAGACGATCAGGCCGACACCCAGCAGCACCACCAGTCGGTGACACAGCACCGCGGCGACGATGTTCTCACCGGTGATCGCCGAAATGCCCTGCCCGATCCAGAGGAACAGCGGGCCGTACGGCGCGGGCGTCTCGCGCCACATGTTCGGCACCGACAGCGTGAAGACGTGATCGAGGCCGAGGCCCGGCGCGGGTCCGACGCGGTAGGGATCGAGTCCCTTCATCGCGATCTCGCTCTGCGCCAGGTACGAGTAGACATCGCGGCTGTACATCGGGGGCGCGATGAGCAGGGGCAGGACCCACAGCAGCAGCGTGCGATCCAACTGGCTGCGCGACATCCGCCGTTGGCCGAGCGCGAAGCGCCCGAGCATCAGCCACGCGAGCGCCATCATCACCGCGCCGGTGGTGGTCATGGTCAGCGACACCGTCTGGATCCGCGACGGCAGGTTGAGCAGCCGAACGCCGAACGTCGGGTCCTGTACCACCGGGCGGGCGCCGACACCGAGCGCGCCGATCGCCATCAGCACCGTGCCCGTCGCGCCGAACAGGCGCGTCCGGCGCATCGCGATGACTTCGGAGTCGTTGAGCGGCGAGCCCACGGCGCGTTCGTCGGCATGCCATTTGGCAATCGACGAGCTCAGGGACCGGGGGCGGGCGGCCATCAATGCAGCGTAACCGTCAAAGCGCGACGATCACCTTTCCGGTGTTTCCGCCGCTGAACAACAGATTCAGTGCCTCGGGCGCCTTCTCGAGGCCCTCGACGATGTGCTCGGACGACTTGATCTTGCCCTTGGCGATCCAGCCGGCCATCTCCAGCTGTGCGGCCGGGAAGCGGTCGAGGTAGTCGATGATGATGAACCCCTCCATACGCCCACGGCGCACCAGCAGGTTCAGGTAGTTGCTCGGGCCCGGCGGCGGACCGTCCTCGTTGTAGGTGGAGATGGCCCCGCAGAGCACCACCCTGCCGCGTTGCGCGATGTTGGCCAGGCAGTCGTTGAGGATCGAGCCGCCGACGTTGTCGAAGTACAGGTCGATGCCGTCCGGGCAGGCTTCGCGAAGCCGCGCCGCGACGTCCTCGTTCTTGTAGTCGATGGCCTCGTCGAAGCCGAGCTCGTCGACGATGTAGGCGCACTTCTGCGGGCCGCCGGCGATGCCGACCACCTTTTTCGCGCCCTTGATCTTCGCGATCTGGCCCGCCGCCGAGCCGGTGGCGCCTGCCGCTCCGGAAACGACCACCACGTCGCCCTCGGCGACGCGGCCCACATCGGTGATGCCGAAGTAGGCCGTCATGCCGGTGACGCCGAGGATTCCGATCGCCATGCCCGGCGAGACGCCCTCGGGCAGCACCTGCATCGTCCGCTCGCCGGCATCGACGAGCACGTAGTCCTGCCAGCCCGTCATGCCGAACACCAGCTGCCCGGGCTGATAGGCGTCGGTCCGGCTCTCGATGACCTCACCGACACCCCCGCTTCGGACGACCTCGCCGATCTGGATCGGCGGCAGGTAGCTCGGCACATCGTCCATCCACGTCCGAATCGTCGGGTCGATCGACAGATAGCGGACCTTCACCAGGGCCTCGCCGTCGGCGGGTACCGGTGCCGCCTCGGGCTCCAGGCGCACCGTCTCATCGTCGACGAGCCCGGAGGGCCGCTTGGCCAGGATCAGGCGCCGATTCGCTTCGCTCATTGGCCGATCCTATGACGGGCGTCACGTAAGGCTGCCCTTGCTAGACCCGGTTTCGGAATTCCGTCACAATAGTGTTGTGAAATTCAGCCCGGACGGCACCGACCGCCACACGCGTGGCGCGATCGTCCAGCTCCTGCTGGAGTCCGGGCCCATCACCGCAGGCGAGATCGGCGATCAGCTGGGCATTTCGGCCGCGGGCGTTCGCAGACATCTCGACGCGCTCATGGAGGCGGGTGACGCGCAGTCCAGCGCAGCGGCGGCGTGGCAGCACAGCGGTCGCGGCAGGCCCGCCAAGAGGTATCGACTCACTGCGGCCGGTCGCGCCAAGATGGGTCACGCCTACGACGATCTGGCGGCCGCGGCGATGCGTCAGCTGCGCGAAATCGGTGGTGACGACGCGGTGCGCACGTTTGCGCGCAGACGCATCGACACCATCCTCTCGGGAGTAACCGAGGGGACCGATGACGTTGAGACAGTCGTCGATCGCGTGGCAGATGCGCTGACCGAGGCCGGTTACGCTGCGACCGCGACCAAGGTGAGCGGACCCCTCCACGGGATCGAGCTGTGTCAGCATCACTGCCCGGTATCGCACGTCGCCGAGGAGTTCCCCGAGCTGTGCGAGACCGA
This sequence comes from Mycolicibacterium moriokaense, assembly GCF_010726085.1. Classification (NCBI taxonomy): domain Bacteria; kingdom Bacillati; phylum Actinomycetota; class Actinomycetes; order Mycobacteriales; family Mycobacteriaceae; genus Mycobacterium; species Mycolicibacterium moriokaense. The sequence continues at coordinate 3,800,650 of NZ_AP022560.1, read as the reverse complement.
GCGGGAGGCGTTCGCCGAGATCCTGGGCACCCACGTCCAGCGGCTCGCCACGATCGTCAACGGTGACTGCGCGTGCACCACGCACGTGCCGCTCACCGAGAGCAAGAACCTTCGGCGCGCAGCCCACGCCGAAGAAACCACGAGCAAGCTAGGAGCGTCGACATGACGACCACCCCAGAGGCCCTGACCCAGGAGCAGACCATTGAGTCACTGGGTCGCTACGGCTATGGCTGGGCGGACTCCGACGTCGCGGGGGCCAGTGCCCAGCGTGGCCTGTCCGAGGCAGTGGTGCGCGACATCTCCGCCAAGAAGAGCGAGCCAGAATGGATGCTGCAGACCCGGCTCAAGGCGCTGCGCACATTCGAGAAGAAGCCCATGCCCAACTGGGGGTCCAACCTCGACGGCATCGACTTCGACAACATCAAGTACTTCGTGCGCTCCACCGAGAAGCAGGCCGCCACGTGGGACGACCTGCCCGAGGACATCCGCAACACCTACGACAAGCTGGGCATCCCGGAGGCGGAGAAGCAGCGGCTGGTCTCGGGTGTCGCCGCGCAGTATGAGTCCGAGGTGGTCTATCACCAGATCCGCGAGGACCTCGAGGCCCAGGGCGTGATCTTCCTCGACACCGACAGCGCGCTGAAGGAGCACGAGGACATCTTCAAGCAGTACTTCGGCACCGTGATCCCCGCCGGTGACAACAAGTTCTCCGCGCTGAATACCGCTGTGTGGTCGGGTGGTTCGTTCATCTACGTGCCCAAGGGTGTCCACGTCGACATTCCGCTGCAGGCCTATTTCCGGATCAACACCGAGAACATGGGCCAGTTCGAGCGCACGCTGATCATCGTCGACGAGGACGCCTACGTGCACTACGTCGAGGGCTGTACCGCGCCCATCTACAAGAGCGACTCGCTGCACTCCGCGGTAGTGGAGATCATTGTCAAGCCGGGCGGCCGCTGCCGGTACACGACCATCCAGAACTGGTCGAACAACGTCTACAACCTGGTGACCAAGCGGGCGCGGGCCGAGGCCGGCGCCACGATGGAATGGGTCGACGGCAACATCGGCTCGAAGGTGACGATGAAGTACCCGGCCGTGTGGATGACGGGCGAGCACGCCAAGGGCGAGGTGCTCTCGGTGGCGTTCGCAGGCGAGGGCCAGCATCAGGACACCGGTGCCAAGATGCTGCACCTCGCACCGAACACGTCGAGCAACATCGTGTCCAAGTCGGTCGCCCGCGGCGGCGGCCGCGCGTCCTACCGCGGCCTGGTCCAGGTCAACAAGGGTGCGCACGGCTCGCGGTCCAGCGTGAAATGCGATGCGCTGCTTGTCGATACGGTCAGCCGCAGCGACACCTACCCGTACGTCGACATCCGCGAGGACGACGTCACGATGGGCCACGAGGCCACAGTGTCGAAGGTCAGCGAGGACCAGCTGTTCTATTTGATGAGCCGCGGCCTCACCGAGGATGAGGCGATGGCGATGGTCGTGCGCGGCTTCGTCGAGCCCATCGCCAAGGAACTCCCGATGGAGTACGCGCTGGAGCTCAACCGGCTGATCGAGCTGCAGATGGAAGGTGCGGTCGGCTAGTGAGCAACTTGACTGAGGCAGTGGAGGGTTCGGCCCTCACTGCCGTCAACAAGGGTGAACTGTTCTCGTCGTTCGACGTCAACGCGTTCGAGGTACCCGGCGGCCGCGACGAGATCTGGCGGTTCACGCCGCTTAAGCGGCTGCGCGGCCTGCACGACGGGTCGGCGACACCGTCCGGCGCCGCGGCCGTCACCGTCACCGACCGTCCCGGCGTCACCGTCGAGGCCGTCGGGCGTGACGACGAGCGGCTCGGCCAGGCCGGCAAGCCGTCCGATCGCGTTGCCGCGCAGGCATTCTCGTCGTTCGAGACGGCGACCATCGTGACAGTCGCGCGGGACACCGAGGTCGCCGAGCCGATCGAGATCGTCATCGACGGACCGGGTGTGGACGCCGTCGCCTACGGCCACCTGCAGATTCGGGTTGAAGAACTGTCGCGGGCCATCGTCGTCGTCGACCTGCGCGGCAGCGGGGTCTGTGCCGACAACGTCGAGCTGATCGTGGGCGACTCGGCAGGCCTGGGTGTCATCTGGATCGCCGACTGGGCCGACGACGCCGTGCACGTCAGCTCTCACCACGCTTTGTTGGGCAAGGACGCGACGCTCGGTCACGTCAACGTCACCCTCGGCGGCGACGTCGTGCGGACGACGGCTACCGTGCGCTACACCGCGCCCGGCGGCGAGGCCAAGATGCTCGGCACCTACTTCGCCGACGACGGCCAGCACTTCGAATCGCGTCTGCTCGTCGACCACTCGCAGCCCAATTGCAAGTCCGACGTGCTGTACAAGGGTGCGCTGCAAGGTGATCCGGAGTCGCGCAAGCCCGACGCGCACACCGTGTGGGTCGGCGACGTGCTGATCCGCGCCGAGGCCACCGGCACAGACACCTTCGAGGTGAACCGCAACCTGGTACTCACCGACGGCGCCCGCGCTGACTCGGTACCCAATCTGGAGATCGAGACGGGCGAGATCATCGGCGCCGGACATGCGAGTGCGACTGGGCGTTTCGACGACGAGCAGTTGTTCTACCTCCGGGCCCGCGGCATTCCCGAGGATCAGGCACGCCGCCTGGTGGTGCGCGGCTTCTTCAACGAGATCATCGCGAAGATCGCCGTCCCCGCCGTGCGCGAGCGCCTGACCGAAGCCATTGAAAAAGAACTAGCTATCACGGAATCGAGTACGTCCTAATGACCACACTGGAAATCAAAGACCTGCACGCATCGGTCTTCACGCCGGAAGGCGAAGAGGTGCCGATCCTCAAGGGCGTCAACCTGACGGTGAAGTCGGGGGAGACCCATGCGGTCATGGGGCCCAACGGATCCGGAAAGTCGACGCTTTCGTACGCGATCGCCGGTCATCCCAAGTACACCGTCACCTCCGGATCGATCACGCTGGACGGCGAGAACGTGCTCGACATGAGCATCGACGAGCGCGCCCGCGCCGGCCTGTTCCTTGCGATGCAGTACCCGGTCGAGGTGCCCGGCGTTTCGATGTCGAACTTCCTGCGCACCGCCGCCACCGCCGTCCGCGGTGAGGCGCCGAAGCTGCGTCACTGGGTCAAAGAGGTCAAGGGCGCCATGTCCGATCTGGACATCGACCCGTCATTCGGTGAGCGCAGTGTCAACGAAGGCTTCTCCGGTGGCGAGAAGAAGCGCCACGAGATCCTGCAGCTCGGCCTGCTCAAGCCGAAGATCGCGATCCTCGACGAGACCGACTCGGGCCTCGACGTCGACGCGCTGCGCGTCGTCAGCGAAGGGGTGAACCGCTACAAGGAGGCCGAGAACGGTGGCGTCCTGCTGATCACGCACTACACGCGGATCCTGCGCTACATCAAGCCGGAGTTCGTGCACGTGTTCGTCGACGGCCGCATCATCGAGTCCGGCGGTCCGGAGCTGGCCGACGAGCTCGAGGAGAACGGCTACGAGCGCTTCACCCAGGCAGCAGCCGCGGGGGCCTGACGTGACGGCCGCGAAGACGCTCGACCTGACGGCGATACGGGAGGATTTCCCGATCCTGAGCCGGGTGATGCGCGGCGGAAAACAGCTGGCGTACTTGGACTCCGGCGCGACGTCACAGCGGCCGCTGCAGGTCCTCGACGCCGAGCGTGAGTTTCTGATCACCTCCAACGGGGCGGTGCATCGTGGTGCGCATCAGTTGATGGAGGAGTCCACCGATGCCTACGAGCAGGGTCGCGCAGACATCGCCGCCTTCGTCGGCGCGGACACCGACGAGCTGGTGTTCACGAAGAATGCCACCGAGGCCATCAACCTGGTGTCGTACGCGGTCGGTGACGATCGCTTCCCATCAGCGGTCGGCCCGGGCGACGTCATCGTCACCACCGAGCTGGAGCACCACGCAAACCTGATCCCGTGGCAGGAGCTGGCGCGGCGCACTGGTGCGACGTTGAAGTGGTACGGCGTCACCGACGACGGGCGCATCGATCTCGATTCGCTTGAGCTCGACGAGCGAGTGAAAGTCGTTGCCTTCAGCCATCATTCCAATGTCACGGGCGCGATCGCGCCGGTGGCCGAACTCGTGGCGCGGGCGAAGGCGGTCGGTGCGCTGACGGTGCTCGACGCCTGCCAGTCGGTGCCGCATCAGCCGGTCGACTTCCATGCTCTCGACGTCGATTTCGCAGCGTTCTCCGGGCACAAGATGTTGGGCCCGAACGGCATCGGTGTGCTGTATGGCCGACGCGAGCTTCTCGACAAGCTGCCCCCGTTCATCACCGGCGGATCGATGATCGAGACGGTGACCATGGAGCAGACCACGTACGCCCCCGCCCCGCAGCGGTTCGAGGCGGGCACGCCGATGACGTCTCAGGTCGTCGGCCTCGCGGCCGCCGCACGGTATCTGACCGAGGTTGGCATGGAGGCCGTCGATGCGCACGAGGCCGAATTGGTGGCGGCTGCGCTCGAGGGGCTCGCAGCCGTCGAGGGTGTGCGCATCATCGGCCCGACGTCGCTCGAAAACCGCGGTTCGCCAGTGTCATTCGTGCTCGACGGAGTGCACGCCCACGACGTGGGCCAGGTACTGGACGACGAGGGTGTCGCGGTGCGAGTCGGGCACCACTGTGCGTGGCCGTTGCATCGCCGGTTCGGCATCGCGGCGACCGCGCGGGCGTCGTTCGCCCTCTACAACACCCGCGACGAGATCGACCGCCTCGTCGCCGGCGTCAAACGGGCGGCGGAGTTCTTCGCGTGAGACTCGAGCAGATGTACCAGGAAGTGATCCTGGATCATTACAAGCACCCGCATCACCGCGGGCTGCGCGAGCCGTATCACGCACAGTCGTATCAGGTGAACCCGACGTGCGGTGACGAGGTCACGCTGCGCGTCACGCTGTCCGACGATGGCGAGCAGATCGCCGACATCTCGTATGACGGGCAGGGCTGTTCGATCAGCCAGGCGTCGACCTCGGTGCTCACCGATCAGGTGATCGGACAGGACGTCGGCACGGCACTGAAGACCGTCGCGGCGTTCACCGAGATGATCTCGTCGCGCGGGGCCGTCGAGGGCGACGAGGATGTGATCGGAGACGGCATCGCTTTCGCGGGCGTCTCGAAGTACCCGGCGCGGGTGAAGTGCGCGCTGCTGGGTTGGATGGCCTTCAAGGATGCACTAGCGCAGGCCAGTGAGGAGATTTCAGATGAGCGACACCGCAGTGCCTAGCGACGAACTGCTCGCCGACCTCGAAGAGGCGATGCGCGACGTCGTCGACCCGGAACTGGGCATCAACGTCGTCGATCTCGGTCTGGTGTACGGCCTGAACGTCGAGAAGGGGGACGAGGGGAACGTCGCGTTGATCGACATGACGCTGACGTCGGCTGCGTGCCCCCTGACCGATGTCATCGAGGACCAGTCGCGCACCGCGCTGGTGGGCAGTGGCCTGGTCAAGGAGATCAAGATCAACTGGGTGTGGAACCCGCCGTGGGGCCCGGACAAGATCACCGAGGACGGCCGCGAACAACTGCGCGCGCTGGGCTTCACAGTCTGAGGTTCGCGGCCGTCCCGGTCATCGTTCAGCAGACGACCTCGTTCAACAGACGACCTCGTTCAACAGACGACCTCGTTCAACAGACGATCTGTCCGCCGAACAGGCCGGTGCCGCACTCGAAGGCCGCACCCGGCGGGACGTTCGGGCCATCCCAGACATTGCTCGGGCCGTAGTCGACCGAGCCGTCGAGGTTCCTGGTCGCCACATTGCCCGTGCCGTAGCTGACGTACTGCCAGGTGTGGCAGACGTTCATGTCCCAGACATAGACGCCTCCGGGCCCGGACGGCGGGAGCATGGATTGCCCCGGGCACCACTGATGTGGCACTGATGGCGCGGCCACCGCAGTGCCCGTGGTCACGCCCAAGCCTGCCGCGGCGAGACTGACCGACGCAAGCGCGCCGACGAGTATCCGTTTGGTAGACATGTACTTCCTCTTGTTCGGGCGTCGCTCTGATAGCGACGTCGTTCAGCCGAAGTACACCGCCTGGCCTTGGAATATTCTTGACGCAGCCGTAACTAGCTAAGTCGCTCGGCGAGTTCGCTCAGGTCCGCGGCCATCACATCAGGCGCAGGAACCCCACTGGCCGGCAGTGGCGCATTACCAGGACGGGTGATCAGCGCGGCGCCGAAACCCGCCGATTGCGCCCCCATGATGTCCCAAGGGTGGGCGGCCACCATCATGCATTGCGACGGCGCAACCCCCAGCGCTTCGGCCACTCCGGTGTAGAGGTGCGGGGCCGGCTTGAACACCCGCCAGGCGTCGACGCTGAACTGTTTCTCGAAGAACTCGGCGACGCCCGCGTTGTCCAGGGGCGTCGGCGCACCAGAACCGGTCGGGGAATTGGTCAGAGTGACAAGGCGAAAACCCTGCGCGCGCAGCGCGGCCAACCCGTCCGCCACGTCGGGGTGGGCGGGCATGGTGCGCATACCGTCTGCGAAGTCGTCGAGATCTCCGTCGGTGACCGGAATCCGTCGAATGTCACCGAGCATCCGCAACACGGCCTGTCCGAGCGTGAAGAAGTCGACGTAGTTCTCCGACAGGGTGACAGCCATGGAGTACATGACGAGCTGGTTGTACCACTCGCGAACCACGCTGCGGTCGCCGAACAGCCGCTCGAAATGCGGTTCGAGTGCGTCGATGTCGAGCAGGGTCTCGTTCACGTCGAACACCAGAACCGAAGGGCGGTCAGCCATTCCGATGGCCCCGCTCCTGAAGGACCCAGTTGTTGCCGTCGGGATCGTCGAAGTCGGCGAAGCTGGCGTAGTCGGACCGTTGCGGGTCGAGGCCCAGGCGATAACGACCCCGCCACGACCCGTTGTCGATGTCCTTGTGGCGAATGGACGTCACACCGACACCGTGGTCGACGAGCTCATCGCGCGCCGCGCCGATGTCGTCCACAACGAGATACAGGCCCTGCACAGAGCCGGGGTGCGCGTCGGTGAGCCCGACGCCGAACTGAATCGAGGTGCTGGATCCGGGCGGCGTCAGCTGCACGACGCGAAAGTCAGGCGCGGGTGCATAGTCGACGTCGAGCGTGAAACCGAGCCTGTCCCGGTAGAAATCCAGCGACTTGTCGACGTCAGAGACCGGCAGGATCACAACCTCCAGTGTCGCCCTCACGATGCGCTCCGCGCGGTGTTCTGCAGCACCTCGTCGGCGTCCAGTCCGCGGTCGATGCCGTGGGCGACCACGGTCTGGCCCGGTTCGAGCCGCAGGCGTCGATCGTCGAGCCATACCTCGATCTTGTCAGGTTCGAAGGACACCAGCCCGCTCACCCGGCCGGACTCCGGCCACGCGTTGAGGTAGGACCAGGCGGCCTTCTGGTTCTCGCCGACGGTGTAGTAGTCGGCCAGGCCTTTGTATGGGCAGAACGTCTGGCCCTCAACGTGGTCGAGTTGTGTCTCGTCGATGTCCTCGCGCGGCACGTACCAGCGCGGCGCGAAACCCGACTCGTACAGCACCACCGGCCGGTGGGTGTCGGCGACGACCCGTTCGCCGTCGCGGACGACGAGATGGCGTGACGTGTTCCGGATGTCGATCCGGTGGTACGGATCCGCCGCATGCCCGACGATGCGGTCGTCCTCCTCGTAGAAACCGTCCATCGCCCGCCACGCGAAGGCGACGCGGTTCGTCAGCTCGACGGCGTAGTCCGGAAGCGTGATGTGCTCCCACGCCGCGTGGGGGAGGCGTCGATCGCCGACCACCACGGTGTACCACTGCATGTCTCCCAGATCGCCGTGCTGGGTGACGCGGTTCTCGGCGATCAAAATCCCGTCGACGATGTCGTCGCGCGGAAAGTAGGCGACGGGGTAGCGCCCCGGTTCGTGCAGCGCCAGCACGTTCTCGCTGTCGGCGATCCACTCGTCACCCACGCGCACCCGCATCCGGCGGCGCAGCGGCTCGGCGAACAGCAGGTGTTCGGGTATCGGTTGTGCGGTCAGGAAACGTCCGATCGAACCCGCGGCCAGCGGGCTTTGCTGCCATGCCAGTCCCATTGTCGTGTCCCTTCTTTCGCTATGTAGTGGTTCGATGCAGGAAGTCGCGGATCAGGCCGGTGACCTCCTCGGCAGCGGTCTCCAACAGGAAGTGGCCGCCGTCGAGCAGGTGGATCTCGGCGTCCGGCGCGTCCTTACCGAAGGCACGGGCGCCGTCCGGCCCGAAGATCGGGTCGCCCTCACCCCACACCGCGAGCACCGGCACTCCGCTGGTGCGCAGGTACTCGTGCAGGGCCGGGTACATGGGCGCGTTGGTCGCGTAGTCGCGGAACAGCTTGAGCTGGATCTCGTCGTTACCGGGCCGACTCACCAACGCGAAGTCATGCATCCAGGTGTCAGGGCTGACGAGCGATTCGTCACTGACGCCGGTCACGTACTGCCACCGGATTCCCTCGACGCTGAGCGCCGTGCGCACGGTCGCCTCGGTTTCGGGGTTCTGCTCGCGGTGGTAGTCCCACACCGAGGCCCAGAAGCTCTCGACGAAGCCGTCGTCGTAGCCGTTGCCGTTCTGCGTGACGATCGCGGTGATCGCCTGCGGGCGGCGTAGGGCCAACCGCCATCCGATCGGGGCGCCGTAATCCTGGACGTAGATCGCGTACCGGGTCAGTCCCAGCTGGTCGAGCAGTCCGTCGGTGAGATCGGTCAACGCATCGAAGGTGTAGTCGAATTCGTCGACGCCGGGTGCGTCGGACAGTCCGAAGCCGAGGTGGTCCGGTGCGATCACGTGGTAGTGATCGGCCAGCCGGGGGATCAGGTCGCGGAACATGAACGAACTCGTCGGAAAGCCGTGCAGCAGGACCAACGCCGGCGCGTCCGCTGGACCCGCCTCGCGGTAGAACAGCCGATGGCCGCCGACGGTGGCGTAGCGATGGTGGACCTGGACTCCCATGACTAACTCCTTTAAGTAGTTTTAGCAGTTAGTGACAGTGAACTCCTCGTGATGTAACCTGTCAATAGCACTTTGGAGGTTAGACATGGATCTGGTGGCAGTAGGCCCGTCCGACGAGGCGTTATTGCTGGACCTACTCAACACAACGCCTGTGGTCGACGGCATCGTGCACGACGGCCTCGCGAATTCGACTGCGGCGAAAGCCTGGATGCGTGCCCACGGCATCGCCGCCACAAAAGACGAGGAAGCCTCGCTGCTCGAGGCGCGATCCGCATTGCAGAGGGTGGTGCGTGGCGAGATCGGGCCCAAAGCGCTCAACCGATTCGTGGCGGACGTTCGTTTGCGACCCGTCGTGGACGGCGACGGGTTGGACTGGCGACTCGAGGGGGGTGCCACCGGTGCGGCGCGCGCCGTGCTGGCCTGGGATGCCCTGCGGATCTCGAGTCCCGGCCGGCTACGGCCGTGTGCGAATACCGAATGCCAGCTGTTCCTCATCGACCGCAGCAAGCCCAATACCGCCCGCTGGTGTTCGATGGCCATCTGCGGAAACCGGATGAAGGCCCGTCGGCACTACCGTCGCGCACGTGCGGTCGACGCATGACGGCGCCGGGCCCACCGACGGTGGTGTCTGTCAACGTGGGCATGCCCACCGATGTGGCGTGGCGGGGCAGGACCGTTCACACCGGCATCTACAAGAAGCCCGTGGCGGGCCCGGTGATGGTGCGTCGGCTCAACATCGACGGCGACGGCCAGGGCGACCTGGCCGGCCACGGCGGCGAACAACGCGCGGTGATGGTGTATCAGACCGAGTCATACGACCATTGGCGGCGTCACTTCGGACGCGACGACCTGCGCCCCGGGATGTTCGGCGAGAACTTGACGATCACCGGGCTGAGCGATGAGGAGGTCTGCATCGGCGACAGGTATCGGATCGGCCACGCCGAGTTCGAGGTCACTCAACCACGGGTGACGTGTTTTCGGGTCGGCATGCGCCTCGGCGAACCCGAGATGCCCAATCTCCTTGTGGCCCACCATCGCCCGGGCTTCTACTTCCGCGTCATCGAAGAAGGTCTTGTCGCGGCGGGCGACGAGATCGTACGGACACGGCGTGGCCGCCACGAACTGAGCGTCGCCGACATCGATGCGCTGTTGTATCTGCCCGACCGCGACGTGGGCATGCTCCGGCGCGCGGTCGACGTACCCGCGCTGAGCCCGGGCTGGCGGCAGTCCTTCGCGGAACTCCTCGCGGAGAACGACAAGCCGGCGATGCCACCGCCGATCGGCGTCGAACCGGGGTGGAGCGGCTTTCACACCCTGCGTGTCGCGCAAACCCGCCGGGAGAACTCCGCCGTGCTGTCGATCGAGCTGGAAGCCACCGACGGTGCCGCATTGCCGGTCGCGCGTCCTGGCCAATTCCTGACGCTGCGGTTCCCTGCCGGTGATCCCGCACCGCTGCGCAGCTACTCGTTGTCGAACTCCGGTGCGGGGACGCGCTACCGGATCAGCGTGAAACGCGAAGAACACGGTCACGTCAGCAGCTGGATTCACGACAACGTCCGCGCAGGCACCCTTGTGCAGGCCGCTGCCCCGCGCGGTGACTTCTATCTGACCGACGGGGCGGAACCGGTCGTGCTCGTGTCGGCGGGAATCGGCATCACACCCGTGCTCGCGATGCTGCATGAGCTCGCAACGCGGCGCAGTGCGCGGGAGATCTGGTGGCTGCATATCACCCGCGACGCCGAAAGCCTCGCGTTCAGCGAGGAAGTCGGCGAGCTGATGGAGTCGCTGACCAACGCGCATCAGCGCGTGTTCTTTACGGCGGAGTCCGGTCGACCCGACGCGGCGGCGATCGCCGCGCTCGGCCTGCCCACCGACGCCGCCGCCTATCTGTGTGGGCCCGTGCTCTTCATGGCGGACATGCGCGACGCGTTGGCGTCGGCGGGTATCGATCAGACCCGGATCCGCACCGAACTGTTCGGCGCGCTGCCGCCGATCAACCCGGGCATCACCGATACGCCACACACGGCACCGCACCTGCCAGCCGCGCCGCCGGGCACCGGGCCGCCGGTCGCATTCGCGCGCAGCGGGATCACCGTCAACTGGTCGGACAGCTACGACAGCATCCTCGAACTCGCCGAGGCGTGTGACGTCCCGACACGGTTCTCCTGCCGCAGCGGCGTATGTCATGTCTGCGCCACCGCGCTCGTGGACGGCGCGATCACCTACACGCAGCAGCCGCTCGAAACACCGACCGACGGGACCGTGCTGATCTGTTCGGCCCAACCGCGGGCGGAAGTCGTGTTGGACCTGTGAAACCGCCGACGTCCGTCACACTTGTCCGGTGGTCACGATTCCAGCCGTCGTGTGGCGCGGTGGGTTCGTCGTTCGGACGCTGACGATCGGCGTCGTCGTCGGACTCTGCCTCGGAATGTTGGCGTGGCTCGATTCGGGTTTCTGGCTTGCCGCGGTGATCGTGTTCGTCGTCGTCGGCACGTTCTACGGAATCTGGATGGCCCGCCGCATGGCGCGGTACTGGCCCGGCGCGAAGGAGTTGACCGGCGACGTGCGCGTCAGAGTGGCACGGGCGGTGCGGCGCGGCGAGGCTATCGATGACGCCCGGCTGGCGCAACCCGTCATCGACTACAGCCGCGGACTACACGCCGCCGCCGAGAAAAGGATGTGGCGCTGGTTACTCATCGTGATTCTCGCCGTCGCGGTGGGGACGGCGATCTGGGATTCGGTGGCCGGCTCATGGGGCAACACCGTGGCATCGGTCATCTATCTCGCGGCACTGCTGGTCGAATTGTTCTGGGTGCCGAAATGGCAGGCGCAGTTGTTGACGAACGCCGACCGGGCCGCCGCATCGGCCGCAAACGCAGCGGGAAACGCCCTGTAACGCCGGGCGCGATCTGGTAACTCAGTGAGTGTGAGCTTCGAGGCGACCTACGTCGGCACCCGCCGCCAACTGCGTGGGGTGGCCGAAAGCCTGATCGCCGGTCCGCAGTACCGATCGTCGGGAACGATCCGGCTGGCCGTGCGCCCGGACGGCTTCGCGGCGGTGACCATCCCGGTCGCGGTGCACGGCATCGATCTGGTGCTGCCCAACGACGCGGTGCGGCTGGAGGGACCGATGAGTTGGATCGCCGACGCTGCGGGCATCGTCGCGGGTCCACCCGATGACGTGTATCCGATCGTCGATCCGCTTCCTCCCGACATCGATCTGCGGCTCGACCCCGAGGCCGCGGAATGGGTCAACCGAAGCCACTACGCCGGCGGCTACGCGCTGAAGACCTTTCTGCCCCAATGTCATCCGGTGCTCTGGCCCGAGCACTTCGATGTGGCTGTGACCGACAACGAGGTGAACTACGGCGTCTCCGCGGGCGACGACCAGCACCCGCTGCCGTACGCGTACGTGGGCCCGTGGACGGTGCCGACGGGCCCGTTCTGGAATGCACCGTTCGGCGCGCTTTACCCGCTGGACCACGCCAGGAATGTCGACGATCTCACCAGCAGCATCGTCGACTTCTTCGAACGCGGCCGTCGTGAGTTGTCGAAGGCATCTTGATCGCCGCCGTCGACGAATCCGGACTCGTCGCCGCGCTACGCGCCGGTGACGAGACCGTCTTCGCGCACCTGGTGGACCAACACACACCCGCCCTGCTGCGCGTGGCCCACGGATACGTGTCCAGCCACGAGATCGCCGAAGAGGTGGTCCAGGAGACGTGGATCGCGCTGATCAAGGGGATCGACGGATTCGAAGGCCGATCCTCTTTGCGCACTTGGCTTTTCAGCGTGATGATCAACATCGCCAAGGCCCGCGGGAAGAGGGAGCGCCGCGACGCGGACGCGGCGATCGCGGCGTACACCGGCGGCACGGTGGACCCCTCCCGTTTCCGGGACGCCGACGACCCATATCCCGGTCACTGGAAACCGGACCAGGTGCCGCAAACGTTCCCCGACACCCCCGAGGGCTCGGTGTTGGGTGGCGAGCTCGTCGAGGTGGCCCGCCGTGAAATCGACAAGCTGCCGCAGCGGCAGCGGATCGTGGTCGCGCTGCGCGACATGCTCGGGTTCGACTCGAAAGAAGTGTGCGAGTTGCTCGACATCAGCGTGGCCAACCAACGGGTGCTGTTGCACCGCGGCAGGGCCGTCGTCCGGCTGGCGCTCGAGGACTATCTGGCGGAGGCCGCATCATGACCGACTACGCGATGGACTGCAACGAACTCGTCGAGCTGGTGACCGCCTACCTCGACAGGGCGCTGGATCCGGACACCCGGGCCCGTTTCGACCGTCACCTACTCGAATGCGAAGGCTGCGAGAACTACCTTCAGCAGTTCCGTGAGACCGTTGAAACCGTCGGCAGGATCCGCGACGACGAGCTCGATCCGGCCTTCCGGAAACGTCTGCTCGACGCCTTCAGGGACTTCCACTGAACCGGCCGAACGGCCATGGCTGTTTTGCCTTGACCACATACTGGGAACAGAGTGCTCGAGCCCGACGTTAGGAGAAGCGTGGCTACCAGAGACATCACCGCTGAAGAATTCAACGACACCATCACGGGCAACGACATCGTGCTGGTGGACTTCTGGGCGTCCTGGTGCGGCCCGTGTAAGGCTTTCGCCCCGACGTTCGCTGCATCCTCTGAGCAGCATCCCGACGTCGTCTACGCGAAGGTCGACACCGAGGCCGAGCAGCAGCTGGCGGCCGCAGCTGAGATCCGCTCCATCCCCACGCTGATGGTGTTCAAGAAGGGAAAGCTGGTGTTCAACCAGGCCGGCGCCCTTCCGCCCGCCGCGCTGGAGGACCTCGTTCAGCAGGTGAAGGCGTTCGACGTGGACGCGGCGATCGCCGCGCAGGAGAACGGTCAACCGAACTAAGCGGTTGCACGCGATAGCGTGCAGTCCGTGAGCGAGCACTCAGGCCCTCAGTCAGGCCCTGCAGAAGACCGTTTCGTCCTCGTCGACCGGCCGCGGCCCAACGTCGCGCTGGTGACGCTCAACCGCCCCGAGCGGATGAACTCTATGGCGTTCGACGTCATGGTTCCACTGAAGAAGGTCCTCGACGACCTCAACTACGACAACTCCGTGCGGGTGATAGTCCTCACAGGGGCGGGGCGTGGTTTCTCGTCGGGTGCGGACCACAAGTCGGCCGGCTCGGTGCCGCACGTCGACGGCCTGACCCGGCCCACCTTCGCACTGCGGTCGATGCAGGTGCTCGACGACATCATCCTCGCCCTGCGCAAGATGCATCAGCCCGTCATCGCGGCGGTCAACGGTGCGGCCATCGGCGGGGGACTGTGTCTTGCGCTGGCCTGCGATATCCGCATCGCCGCAGCTGGGGCGTATTTCCGCGCCGCCGGCATCAACAACGGCCTGACCGCCAGCGAGCTGGGGCTGTCCTACCTGCTGCCCCGCGCGATCGGGACGTCGCGGGCGTTCGAGCTGATGCTCACCGGACGCGACGTCGACGCCGGGGAGGCCGCGCGCATCGGGCTGGTGTCGCAAGCCGTACCCGACGCCGACCTGCTCGAGGTCTGCTACGAAATGGGCGAGCGGATCGCGTCGTTCTCCCGGCCAGGAATCGAGTTGACCAAGCGCACGCTATGGAGTGGACTGGACGCCGGTAGCCTTGAGGCTCATATGCAGGCCGAAGGCCTGGGACAACTCTTCGTCCGACTGCTCACCGCCAATTTCGAAGAAGCGGTAGCCGCGCGCGCCGAACGACGGTCCCCGGTCTTCACAGACGACAAGTAACGGGAGAGCAGCGTGATCACCGCAACGGACCTCGAGGTCCGCGCAGGCGCGCGCACGCTGCTATCGACCGAAGGTGCCGCGCTGCGGGTGCAACCCGGTGACCGCATCGGGCTGGTCGGCCGCAACGGCGCGGGCAAGACGACCACGATGCGGATCCTGGCAGGCGAAGGTGAACCGTACGCGGGCTCGATCAGCCGCACCGGCGAAATCGGTTATCTGCCACAGGATCCCAGAGAGGGCGATCTCGACGTCCTGGCCCGCGACCGCGTGTTGTCCGCCCGCGGACTGGACACGCTGCTGGCCGACCTGGAGAAGCAGCAGGCGTTGATGGCCGAGGTCGCCGACGACGCCGCACGCGACAAGGCGGTTCGGCGTTACGGCCAACTCGAAGAACGGTTCGCCGCGCTCGGCGGATACGCCGCCGAAAGCGAGGCCGGTCGTATCTGCGCGAGTCTCGGTCTACCCGAACGGGTTCTGACCCAGCCCCTGCGCACGCTGTCCGGCGGGCAGCGCCGACGGGTGGAGCTGGCGCGCATCCTGTTCGCCGCGTCGGACACCGGGGCAGGGTCGTCCACCACGCTGCTGCTCGACGAACCCACCAACCACCTCGACGCCGACTCGATCGGCTGGCTGCGCGAGTTCCTGCATCAGCACAAGGGCGGGCTCATCATCATCAGCCACAACGTCGACCTGTTGGCCGAGGTCGTCAACCGGGTCTGGTTCCTCGACGCGGTGCGCGGTGAGGTCGACGTCTACAACATGGGTTGGCAGAAGTATCTCGACGCGCGCGCCACCGACGAACAGCGTCGCCGCCGCGAACGGGCCAACGCCGAACGCAAGGCCACCGCGCTGCGTAACCAGGCCGCCAAGATGGGCGCCAAGGCCACCAAAGCTGTTGCCGCGCAGAACATGTTGCGCCGCGCCGACCGGATGATGGCCGCGTTGGACGAGGAACGGGTCGCCGACAAGGTGGCCCGGATCAAGTTCCCGACGCCCGCGCCCTGCGGTCGCGTCCCGCTTGTCGCGAAGGGTCTGACGAAGAACTACGGCTCGCTGGAGGTGTTCACCGGCGTGGACCTGGCCATCGACCGCGGATCGCGTGTCGTGGTCCTTGGCCTCAACGGCGCGGGTAAGACGACGCTGCTGCGGCTGCTGGCGGGCGCCGAGACACCGGACGCGGGCACGCTCGAACCCGGGCACGGACTGAAGCTCGGCTACTTCGCACAGGAGCACGACACGCTCGACGACCGCGCGACGGTGTGGGAGAACATCCGTCATGCGGCACCCGACACCGGCGAGCAGGATCTGCGGGGCCTGTTGGGCGCGTTCATGTTCAGCGGTCCGCAGCTCGAGCAGCCTGCCGGCACGCTGTCGGGTGGTGAGAAGACCAGGTTGGCCCTGGCCGGCCTCGTCGCGTCGACGGCCAACGTCCTGCTGCTCGACGAGCCGACCAACAACCTCGATCCCGCCTCGCGTGAACAGGTGCTCGACGCGCTGCGCAGCTATGTCGGCGCGGTCGTACTGGTGACGCACGATCCGGGCGCGGCCGAAGCGCTGAACCCGCAGCGGGTGGTGCTGCTGCCCGACGGCACCGAGGACTTCTGGTCCGACGACTACCGGGATCTCATCGAGCTGGCCTGAGCCGGAAAAGCAGAACCGTTTCACCGATTTTCGCCTCCGCGGTGTAACTGCTTCCTACGCTGGGTATGCGTCGGGAATCAATCGCACGGGGAGGTGTCGATGAAGAAACTGACCAAGGACAGGGATGAACTTCTCAACGAATTGAGGAGTGCATACGAAGGGGGCGCGAGCATTCGCACGCTGGTGGCGTCGACTGGTCGTTCATACGGATCGATTCACAGCATGCTGCGTGAGTCAGGGACTACGATGCGCAGCCGCGGGGGTCCGAATCACCGCAGCCGCAAACATTACGGCTGACCGTCGGGCTGCGCCTGACGCAGCGACGCCTCTACGAGGTCCAGTACGCCGCTGAGCTTTTCGGGATCGTCGCCCGAAGCCAGCCGCGCCACGAGGCCGTCGAGGACGAGATCGAGGTACGTCTGCAACACCGCACTCGGCACGTCGTCGCGTAGCCGGCCCGCCTGTTTCTGGCGGCGCAGCCGCGCGGTGGTGGCCGCCGACAGTTCGGCAGAGCGCTCCATCCAACCCCGGTGGAACTCGGGGTCGTTGCGCAGCTTGCGTGCGATCTCCAATCGGGTGGCCAGCCAATCGAACTGCTCAGGCGCCGCGAGCATGTCCCTCATCACCTGGACGAGGCCTTCGCGTGACGCCACGTCCGCCATCCGTTCGGCGTCCTCGCGCGCCAGCTCGAAGAACAGTGTGTCCTTGTCGCGGAAGTGGTGAAAGATGGCGCCGCGCGACAGCCCGATCGTCTGCTCGAGCCGTCGCACGGTCGCCTTGTCGTAGCCGTACTCCGCGAAGCACCGCCGGGCACCGTCAAGAATCTGCCGACGGCGCGCCGCCAAATGGTCGTCGGTGACCCGCGGCATTGCTTACGACCGCAGCATGTTGCGCAGGACGTACTGCAGAATGCCGCCGTTGCGGTAGTAGTCGGCCTCACCGGGTGTGTCGATGCGCACCACCGCGTCGAACTCGACCTTCGTGCCGTCGTCCTTCGTCGCCGTAACGTGCACCGTTTTGGGCGTCTTGCCGTTGTTGAGCTCCTCGATCCCGGTGATGTCGAACGTCTCGGTGCCGTCCAGCTTCAACGACGCCGCCGATTCGCCCTCCGGGAACTGCAGCGGGATGACACCCATACCGATCAGGTTCGACCGGTGGATGCGCTCGAACGATTCGGTGATCACCGCGCGCACACCGAGCAGCGACGTGCCCTTGGCCGCCCAGTCGCGCGACGATCCCGATCCGTACTCCTTGCCGCCGAGCACGACCAGCGGGATCCCCGCCGCCGCGTAGTTCTGCGCGGCGTCGTAGATGAACGCCTGCTCGCCGCCCTTGGTGAAGTCGCGGGTGTACCCGCCCGACACGTCGTCGAGCAGCTGGTTGCGCAACCGGATATTGGCGAACGTGCCCCGGATCATCACCTCGTGGTTGCCGCGGCGTGAGCCGTAGGAGTTGTAGTCCTTCTTGTCGACGCCGTGCGAATCGAGATACTGCGCGGCCGGGGTACCCGGCTTGATGCTGCCCGCAGGGGAAATGTGGTCGGTGGTCACCGAATCACCTAGCAGGGCGAGCACTCTGGCGCCCTTGATGTCGGTCACCGGCTCCGGCTCGGCGGGCATCCCGTCGAAGTACGGTGGCTTGCGCACGTACGTCGACTTGTCGTCCCATTCGAAGGTGTTGCCGCTGGGCGTCGGCAGGTTGCGCCAGCGGTCGTCACCCTTGAACACGTCGGCGTAGTTCTTCCGGAACATCTCGGTGTTGATCGCCGAGGCGATGGTGTCGTCGATGTCCTTCTGCGACGGCCAGATGTCCTTGAGGAACACGTCGTTGCCGTCGTTGTCCTTGCCCAGCGGCTCGGACTCGAAGTCGAAGTCCATGGTTCCCGCGAGCGCGTAGGCGATGACCAGCGGCGGGGACGCCAGATAGTTCATCTTCACGTCGGGGTTGATGCGTCCCTCGAAGTTGCGGTTACCCGACAGCACCGCGGTCACCGACAGGTCGGCGTCGTTGATCGCCTTGCTGATGTCCTCGGGCAGCGGACCCGAGTTGCCGATGCACGTCGTGCAGCCATAGCCGACGAGGTAGAAGCCGAGCTTCTCCAGATACGGCCACAGGCCGGCCTTGTCGTAGTAGTCGGTGACGACCTGAGAACCGGGCGCCATCGTGGTCTTGACCCACGGCTTGGTGGCCAGGCCTTTCTCGACTGCGTTCTTGGCGAGCAGGGCGGCGCCGAGCATCACCTCGGGGTTGGAGGTGTTGGTACAGGACGTGATCGCCGCGATCACCACGGCGCCGTGATCGATGATGCAGTCGCCCCGTTCGGAGTTCTTGATCTCCACGGGCTTGCTCGGCCTGCCGTTCGAGTTGGCCGCCGCGGACGGCACGACGGCGTCCTCATCGGCGAAGGACAGCGACACGGGATCGCTGGCCGGGAACGATTCCTCAACGGCCTCATCGACCTTGGTGTGCTCGACGGGCAGGTTCTCTTCGACGTAGTTGTGGATGTCCTTGCGGAAGGCGTTCTTCGCGTCGGTCAGCTCGATGCGGTCCTGCGGACGCTTGGGCCCCGCGATCGACGGCACCACGTCGGACAGGTCCAGCTCGATGTACTCGGAGAACTTCGGCTCGCGCGACGGGTCGTGCCACAGCCCCTGCTCCTTGGCGTACGCCTCGACGAGCGCCAGCTGCTCGTCGCTGCGGCCGGTCAACCTCAGGTAGTCGATGGTGACCTCGTCGATCGGGAAGATCGCTGCGGTGGAACCGAATTCGGGGCTCATGTTGCCCAGCGTGGCGCGGTTGGCGAGCGGCACCTCGGCGACGCCTTCGCCGTAGAACTCGACGAACTTGCCGACCACGCCGTGCTTGCGCAGCATGTCGGTGACGGTGAGCACGACGTCGGTGGCGGTCACGCCGGGACGGCGCTCACCGGACAGCTTGAAGCCAACGACGCGCGGGATCAGCATCGACACCGGCTGACCCAGCATGGCCGCCTCGGCCTCGATGCCGCCGACGCCCCAGCCCAGGACGCCGAGCCCGTTCTCCATCGTCGTGTGGCTGTCGGTGCCCACGCAGGTGTCGGGGTAGGCCACGCCGTCGCGCGACATCACCACGCTGGCCAGGTACTCGATGTTGACCTGGTGCACGATGCCGGTGCCCGGTGGCACGACCTTGAAGTCGTTGAAAGCGCCCTGGCCCCAACGCAGGAACTGATAACGCTCACCGTTGCGCTCGTACTCGATTTCGACGTTGCGCTCGAAAGCGTTGGCGGTACCGAACAAGTCGGCGATCACCGAGTGGTCGATCACCAGGTCAGCGGGCGCCAGCGGGTTGACCTTGTTCGGGTCGCCGCCGAGCTCGGCGACGGCCTCGCGCATGGTGGCGAGGTCGACGATGCACGGCACGCCGGTGAAGTCCTGCATGATCACCCGGGCGGGGGTGAACTGGATCTCGACGCTGGGATCGGCTGATGGATCCCAGTTCGCGATCGCCTCGATGTGGTCCTTGGTGATGTTGGCGCCGTCCTCGGTGCGCAGCAGATTCTCGGCGAGCACCTTGAGGCTGTAGGGGAGTTTCTCGGTACCGGGCACTGCGTCCAGGCGATAGATCTCGTAGCTGGCGTCCCCAACCTTCAGCGTGTCGCGGGCTCCGAACGAATTAACCGAATCTTTGCTGCTCACATCAACTCCCGGCTAGATCTCGCCGCGACGGGCTGTGTCTGCGGCGCTCCTCGACTCTAACAGTACGCTTGTCCTGTAAATAAACCCAGGGTGGTCTTAGTCTTCTCCACGTGCGCGCGTGCTGCCACCCAGTCCTATACCCATCACGTACGGTTCTCGTGTGATCGGACCGCAAGAAATTCCGTTCCTGCCGACGTACATCCCCACCGATGTGTGCGGGCCGGTCGGTAAGGATCCGGCGACGACTCCGGTCGACGAGTGTATGAACCTCGTCATCGCCGACATCAAGGACGACGGCGTGAGCGCATCGCCGACTCCGGAGAACGCCGGCCTGGCCGACGTCGTCGCCGAGGCCAAGCAGAAGGGCATCGACCTCAAGATCGTCGTGGTCGATCAGAACCCGCCGATCGACACCCCGCTGCGCGACGTCGCCACCGAAGTGGGGGAGGCATACCCGGGGTCGACGGTGTTGGTGCTCAGCCCGACGGAGTCCGGCACCTTCAGCACCACCTATGACCGGGTGACGTTGGAAGCGGGCCAGGACGTCGCGGAGGGCCGCGGTGCGGTGCAGGGATCGAAGAATTTCGTCAGCGAGTTGACGACCCAACATTTCCCGTGGACGACCTTCACGATTGTGGTCGTATTGCTGGTGATTGCGGCGGCCGTGGCTACGCGAATGTTGCAGAACCGCGCTAAACGGCAGAACACCCACTCATAGCCGAAAAGCGCCATGGCGCTGGGCTTTTGCGTAATTCCAGCGAAGCGAATATCACGGCCCGATAACGCTATTCGCAATTACAAACTTGTAGTTTGTGACTAAAGTTTCCTTGGCGTCAGTTGTGACGTACGGTGCATTCTGTAGCTGATGTTGCAGATGTGACTTCTGTGACTTCGCGTTTAGCCATAGGAGACCTTGTCCAATGAGACGCACCTCTAGCGCCTCTGCTGCGCAGCTATGCGGGCGGGTCTGCGCGATTCCCCTCACCGCCGGCATGCTGTTCGTCACACCGGGATTGGCCGTGCCGCCACCGGCTGCCGCAGACAGCATCGGGTCGCTGGTCGCCGCGGTCGCCAACGTCAACCAGAAGCTGGAGGACCTCGGCGCAGCGATCCTGCAGAAGCAGGAAAGCGTCAACAAGGCGATCGTCGATGTGCAGACCGCGCGTGACAACGCCGCCGCCGCGCAGCGCGAACTCGACGCCGCGACACAGCGCGTCAAGGACGCCGACATCGCGATCGAGGCCGCGCAGCAGCGGTTCGACACGTTCGCGGCCGCGACCTACATCAACGGTCCGTCGAGTTCGTATCTGACCGCCACCGACCCGAGCGACATCCTCAAGACCGCGGCAACCGGACAGACGCTGGCGGTCAGCACCCAGCGGGTGATCGCCGACCTGAAGCGCGCGCGCACCGAGCAGGTGAACAAGGAGTCGGCGGCGCGACTGGCCAAACAGAACGCCGACCAGGCGGTTCTCGACGCGGAGGCCAGCCAACAGGACGCGGTAGATGCGCTCACCGAGGCGCAGGAGACGTTCCGTGCTCAGCAGGTCGAAATGGACCGCCTGAAGGCCGAACGCGCTGCCGCACAAGCGAAGCTGGACGAGGCCCGCAAGTGGGCGGCCCCAGCAGCGAACGCCCCCGCCCAGCCGGCATCGGCCGCGACGGGCCCGTCGAACCCCGCGGCGGACTGGGACCGCGGCCCACAGCGGGTCGACCCGGCCACGGGCAACTGGGACACGCCGTGGGATCCGTTCCTGCCCGCGATCCCCAGCGCCTTCGTCAGCGGGGACCCGATTGCGATCATCAACCAGATCCTCGGCTACGCGGCGACCTCGGCACAGGTGACGCAGGACCTCGGGCGCAGCTTCCTGCAGAAGCTCGGCCTGTTGCCCACTCCGACCGGCTACACCAACAACGGCGCCATCCCGCACGTCTACGGGAGGCAGGCAACCGAATACGTGATCCAGCGCGCCATGTCGCAGCTAGGGGTGCCGTACTCATGGGGTGGCGGTAACGCCGCGGGCAAGAGCCGGGGCATCGACTCCGGTGCCAACACAGTCGGTTTCGACTGTTCGGGGCTGATGCTCTACGCGTTCGCGGGTGTCGGTATCAAGCTGGACCACTACTCGGGTTCGCAGTACAACGCGGGCCGCAAGGTGCCCTCTGCGGAGGCACGCCGTGGCGACATGCTCTTCTGGGGACCCAACGCCAGTCAGCACGTCGCCCTGTATCTCGGCGACGGAAAGATGATCGAGGCCCCGTACACCGGTTCGGTCGTCAAGGTCTCGCCAGTGCGCACCAGCGGCATGACCCCGTACGCGACACGTCTCATCGAATGGTGACGAGAAGGGTTGTTTTGCACTTCAGGCGATTTCGGTTCCTGTCCGGCATTCTGATGGTGGTTGCAGCGATAGCTGTCGCCGTCGGCGCGGCACTGCCCGCCGCGGCGGCGCCCGATGACGGTCAATGGGATCCCACGCTGCCGAAGATCCTCAGCGCGGGCGCGCCGGGGGATCCGCTGTCCATCGCCAACGCGTCACTGGCGGCGACGGCACAGGCCACCGAGGCCACGATGGATCTCGGCCGCAAGTTCCTAGCCACGCTCGGCTTCGGCCCGCCGGCGACGGCCAGCGTCGCGCCCGGCCGGGTGCGCGGGCCCCAGGCCATCGAGTACGTCATCCGGCGCGGCGCCTCCCAGATCGGCACCCCGTACTCCTGGGGCGGCGGCAAGCCCACCGGGCCGAGCACCGGCGTCGACTCCGGCGCCAACATCGTCGGCTACGACTGCTCTGGCTTCACCCAGTTCGCGTTCGCGGGCGTCGGCGTGCTGATCCCGAAGTACTCCGGCGATCAATACAACACCGGGCGCAAGGTGCCCACGAGCCAGGCCAAGCGCGGCGATCTGTTGTTCTGGGGCCCCGGCGGCAGCCAGCACGTCGCGCTCTACCTCGGCGGCGGCAAGATGCTCGAGTCCGGTGGCAACGCAGGCAAGGTCACCGTCAGCCCGGTGCGTACCGCGGGCCTGCAGCCGTATGTGGCGCGAATAATCGAAACCTGAGCGACAGCTGAGCAAACCCTGAGCTGCTGCTAGCAATGCTGCTCATGTGGGCGCCACGCGGCCGGGCAACGTCGACGGATGCCCACGTGCCTGGAATAGTTGACGACGAGCATGCGGCGGACAAGGTGCCGCCGAGGCCGAAGACCGGCCATATACCGATGTGGGAGGACCGTTGATGACGTCACCGAGTGGGCCGCCGCAGGGCGCCGGAGGGTATTCCGGGCAGGGCCCCGCGCAGGGTTACCCCCCCGGCCCGGGCGGATCGCACTCCGCACCGGTCAACAACGGGGGCCTCCAACAGGAGGTCCACACCCTCGAGCGCGCGATCTTCGAGGTCAAGCGGATCATCGTGGGCCAGGACCAGCTGGTCGAGCGGATGCTCGTCGGCCTGCTCGCGAAGGGCCACGTGCTCCTCGAAGGCGTGCCCGGCGTGGCCAAGACGCTGGCCGTCGAGACGTTCGCCAAGGTCGTGGGTGGCACGTTCGCGCGTATCCAGTTCACCCCCGACCTGGTGCCCACCGACATCGTCGGCACCCGGATTTACCGCCAGGGCAAGGAGGAGTTCGACATCGAACTCGGTCCCGTCGTGGTGAACTTCCTGCTCGCCGACGAGATCAACCGTGCCCCGGCAAAGGTGCAGTCGGCGCTGCTCGAGGTCATGGCCGAGCGCAAGATCTCGATCGGCGGCAAGACGTTCCCGCTGCCCGCGCCGTTCCTGGTGATGGCCACGCAGAACCCGATCGAGCAGGAGGGCGTCTACGCGCTGCCCGAGGCGCAGCGCGACCGCTTCCTGTTCAAGCTCAACATCGACTATCCGACGCCCGAGGAAGAGCGCGAGATCATCTACCGGATGGGTGTCAAGCCGCCCGAGCCCAAGCAGGTGCTCGGCCCCAACGACCTGCTTCGCCTGCAGGACGTCGCCTCCAACAACTTCGTGCACCACGCGCTGGTGGACTACGTGGTGCGGGTCGTCACCGCGACGCGCGAGCCCGAGAAGTTCGGCATGCCGGATGCGAAGGCGTGGATCGCCTACGGCGCCTCACCGCGTGCCTCGCTGGGCATCATCGCGGCGTCCCGTGCGCTCGCGCTGGTGCGTGGGCGTGACTACGTCATCCCGCAGGACGTCGTCGAGGTGATCCCGGATGTGCTGCGCCACCGCCTAGTGCTGACGTACGACGCGTTGGCCGACGAGATCTCGTCCGAGACGGTGATCACCCGGATCCTGCAGACTGTTGGCCTGCCGCAGGTCAATGCCATTCCGCAGCAAGGACATTCGGTGCCGCCCGTGATGCCTGCTGCGGCGGCTGCGGCCAGCGGTCGGTGACTCAAACACCAGGCCGACCGACGCGCCAAGTCGATCTGCCGTCGCTCAAGCGCGGGGAGATCCGTGATCCCGCGCTGACGGCGGCGCTGCGCAAGCTCGAGCTGACCGTGCGTCGCAAGCTCGACGGCGTGCTGCACGGTGACCACCTCGGCCTGCTGCCCGGCCCGGGTTCGGAACCCGGCGAATCGCGGCTGTACCAGCCCGGCGACGACGTGCGCCGGATGGACTGGTCGGTCACCGCCCGCACGACGCATCCGCATGTGCGCCAGATGATCGCCGACCGCGAACTCGAGACCTGGCTCGTCGTCGACGTTTCGGCGAGCCTGGACTTCGGCACCGTGGGCTGCGAGAAGCGCGACCTGGCCGTGGCCGCGGCGGCGGCGATCACCTTCCTCAACAGCGGCGGAGGCAACCGGATCGGCGCCATCATCGCCAACGGCGACACGATGCGCCGGGTTCCCGCGCTGTCGGGGCGGATGCACGAGCAGGAGGTGCTGCGGGCCATCGCCACGATGCCGAAGGCGCCCCCGGGTGTGCGCGGCGATCTGGCGGCCGCCATCGACGCCCTGCGCAGGCCCGAACGTCGCCGCGGCATGGCGGTCATCATCAGCGACTTCCTCGGCCCGATCAACTGGATGCGCCCGCTGCGGGCCATTGCCGGTAGGCACGAGGTGTTGGGTATCGAGGTGCTCGATCCGCGCGACGTGGAACTGCCGCCCGTCGGTGACGTCGTCCTGCAGGACACCGAGACCGGCCGGACCCGTGAGTTCACCATCGATCCGCAGCTGCGCGACGACTTCGCGAAGGCGGCGGCGGCCCACCGGGCCGAGGTGGCGCGGACGCTGCGACGCTGCGATGCACCGCTGCTGTCGCTGCGCACCGACAGGGACTGGATCGCCGACGTGGTCCGGTTCGTCGCCACCCGGCGCCTGGCCCTGGCTGGCCGCGCCTGAGGGCTCGACGTGAAATGCTAAGGCGTACATGACATTACCGATACTTGGACCGATAACACTTTCGGGTTTCGAGCACGCATGGTTCTTTCTGTTCCTGTTGGTCGTGCTCGGTGTCGTCGCGCTCTACATCGTGGTCCAGCTGGCCAGACACCGGCAGATGCTGCGGTTCGCCAACATGGAGTTGTTGGAAAGCGTTGCGCCCAAACGGCCGACGCGACGGCGGCACCTGCCCGCGATCCTGCTCGTCATCGCCTTGGTGTTCCTCACGGTGGCGATGGCAGGCCCGACGCATGACGTCCGGATTCCGCGCAACCGCGCCGTCGTGATGCTCGTCATGGACGTCTCGCAGTCGATGCGCGCCACCGACGTCTCACCCAATCGCATGGCCGCCGCGCAGGAGGCCTCCAAGCAGTTCGCCGACGAGCTCACCCCCGGCATCAATCTCGGGCTGATCGCGTACGCCGGGACGGCGACGGTGCTCGTCTCGCCGACCACCGGCCGCGAGGCCACCAAGGCGGCGATCGACAAGCTGCAGTTCGCCGACCGCACCGCAACGGGTGAGGGCATTTTCACTGCGCTGCAGGCGATTGCCACCGTGGGCGCGGTGATCGGGGGTGGCGACGAACCGCCGCCTGCGCGCATCGTGTTGTTCTCCGACGGTAAGGAGACGGTGCCGTCGAACCCGGACAACCCGAAGGGTGCGTTCACCGCTGCCCGCACCGCCAAGGACCAGGGCGTGCCGATCTCGACCATCTCGTTCGGCACCCCGTACGGCTACGTCGAGATCAACGACCAGCGTCAGCCGGTGCCTGTCGACGACGAGATGCTCAAGGAGATCGCCGATCTGTCCGGCGGCGAGGCGTTCACCGCGTCCAGCCTCGAACAGCTGCGCCAGGTGTACGCCAACCTGCAGCAGCAGATCGGCTACGAAACGATCAGGGGCGACGCGAGTATCGGCTGGCTGCGGCTGGGTGCGCTGGCCCTGGCGCTCGCGGCGCTGTCGGCACTGTTCATCAACCGTCGTCTGCCGAACTAGGGATGACGATCTGATATGACGCTTCCGTTCCTGGGCCCGGTCTCACTCACGGGCTTCCAACACGTCTGGTGGCTGCTGTTCTTCCTTGTCATCCTGGCCGGTTTGGTGGGGCTGTACGTCGCCGCCCAGATCGCCAGGCGTAGGCGGCTTCAGCAGTTCGCGAACACCGAACTGCTCGACAGCGTGGCACCCAAACGTCCGAGTCCGTGGCGCCACGTTCCTGCGGCGCTGCTAGGGATCTCGTTGCTGCTGTGCACAATTGCGCTCGCAGGCCCCACCTACGACCAACGGCTGCCACGCAACCGCGCGGTCGTGATGATGGCCATCGACGTGTCACAGTCGATGCGGGCCACCGACGTGGAACCCGACCGGCTGACCGCGGCCAAGGAAGCTTCGAAACGATTCGTCGACGAGCTCACCCCGGGAATCAACCTGGGCGTGATCGCCTATGCGGGCACCGCCACGGTGCTGGTCTCGCCGACCACCAACCGGGACGCCAGCAGGCGCGCCATCGACAATCTGCAAGTCGCCGACCGCACCGCCACCGGCGAAGCGATCTTCACCGCACTGTCGTCGATCTCCACCGTCGGCGCGGTCATCGGGGGCGGCGATACACCCCCGCCCGCACACATCGTGCTGTTCTCCGACGGCAAGGAGACGGTGCCGAACAACCCCGACAATCCGAAGGGCGCGTTCACCGCCGCGCGCACCGCGAAGGACCAGGGTGTGCCGATCTCGACCATCTCGTTCGGTACCAAATACGGCGAGGTCGAGGTCAACGGCGAGAAGGTGCCGGTCCCCGTCGACGACGCGATGATGAAGAAGATCGCCCAGCTCTCCGGCGGTGAGTCCTACACCGCGTCCAATCTCGAGGAGCTCAACAAGGTCTACTCGACGCTGCAGGATCAGATCGGCTACGAGACCGTGCGCGGTGAGGCGACCACCGGCTGGCTGCGCCTCGGAGCCCTGATGGCCGCCATCGCGGCGGTGGCGGCCCTGCTGATCAACCGCCGGCTGCCTTTCTGAGGCGATTTCTTAAGAATGCTGTCGAGGCGATAGGTTGGCGGGCATGCCGGAATTCGTATCGCGTTCTGTACTCGTCACCGGTGGCAATCGCGGCATCGGACTTGCCATAGCTCAGCGGCTCGCGGCCGACGGCCACAAGGTCGCCGTCACGCACCGCGGATCCGGTGCACCGGAGGGGTTGTTCGGCGTGGTGTGCGACGTCACCGACAACGCGTCCGTCGATCGCGCCTTCAAAGAGGTCGAGGAGCACCAGGGCCCGGTCGAGGTGCTGGTGTCCAACGCAGGGATCTCCAAGGACGCCTTCCTCATCCGGATGACCGAGGAGCGGTTCGAAGAGGTCATCAACACCAACCTCACCGGCGCGTTCCGGGTGGCTCAGCGAGCGTCGCGCAGCATGCAGCGCAAGCGGTTCGGCCGGATCATCTTCATCGGGTCGGTCTCCGGCATGTGGGGCATCGGCAATCAGTCCAACTACGCGGCCGCCAAGGCGGGTCTGATCGGCATGGCCCGGTCGATCTCCCGGGAGCTCGCCAAGGCCGGCGTCACCGCGAATGTGGTGGCGCCGGGCTACATCGACACCGAGATGACCCGTGCGCTGGACGAGCGCATCCAGGAGGGCGCGCTGGACTTCATCCCGGCGAAGCGGGTCGGCACGGCGGAGGAGGTGGCCGGCGCGGTCAGCTTCCTGGCCTCCGAGGACGCGAGCTACATCGCCGGCGCGGTGATCCCGGTCGACGGCGGCATGGGCATGGGCCACTAGAAAGGAAAACCACAACATGGCAGGACTTCTGGAAGGCAAGCGGATCCTCGTCACGGGGATCATCACCGACTCGTCGATCGCGTTTCACATCGCCAAGGTCGCGCAGGAGGCGGGTGCCCAGCTGGTGCTGACCGGCTTCGACCGGCTGAAGCTGATCCAGCGCATCGCCGACCGGCTCCCGGAGAAGGCGCCGCTGCTCGAGCTCGACGTGCAGAACCAGGAGCACCTCGACTCGCTGGCCGGCCGCATCGCGGAGGTCATCGGCGAGGGCAACAAGCTCGACGGCGTCGTGCATTCGATCGGCTTCATGCCGCAGACCGGGATGGGCATCAACCCGTTCTTCGACGCGCCCTACGAGGACGTGTCCAAGGGCATCCACATCTCGGCGTACTCGTATGCGTCCCTTGCCAAGGCTACGCTGCCGATCATGAACCCGGGCGGCTCGATCGTCGGCATGGACTTCGACCCGACCCGCGCCATGCCCGCCTACAACTGGATGACCGTCGCCAAGAGTGCGCTGGAGTCGGTGAACCGGTTCGTGGCCCGCGAGGCGGGTCCGCACGGTGTCCGGTCGAATCTCGTTGCCGCGGGGCCGATCCGCACGCTGGCGATGAGCGCCATCGTCGGCGGTGCGCTCGGCGAGGAGGCCGGGGCCCAGATGAAGCTGCTCGAAGAGGGCTGGGATCAGCGGGCGCCGATCGGCTGGAACATGAAGGACCCGACGCCGGTCGCCAAGACTGTGTGCGCTCTGCTGTCGGATTGGCTGCCCGCCACGACGGGGACCGTCATCTACGCCGACGGCGGAGCCAGCACACAGCTGCTGTAGCTCGCTCGATGAGCGCTCGCGCTGAGAGCACCGACGTCGACGCCGTCCTGCTGCTGTCGTTCGGCGGCCCGGAGGGTCCGGACGACGTGATGCCGTTCCTCGAGAACGTCACCAGGGGCCGCGGGATCCCGCGCGAGCGGCTCGCTTCCGTCGCCGAGCACTACCTGCACTTCGGCGGCGTCTCGCCGATCAACGGCATCAACCGCGCGCTCATCGATCAGCTGCGTGGCCTCATCGACATCCCGGTCTACTTCGGCAACCGCAACTGGGAGCCGTATGTCGAGGACGCGGTCACCGCGATGGCCGGTGACGGGATTCGCCGCGCCGCGGTGTTCAACACGTCGGCGTGGGGCGGCTACTCGGGCTGCGCGCAGTACGTCGAGGACATCGCGCGCGCCAGGCGCGCGGCGGGGGATGCCGCGCCGCACTTGGTGAAACTGCGGCAGTTCTACGACCATCCGCTGTTCGTGCAGATGTTCAGCGATGCGATAACGGCGGCCGCGCAGACCGTGCCCGACGATGCGCGGTTGGTGTTCACCGCACACTCCATCCCGCTGTCGGCCCGATCCCGTTGCGGCACAGAGCTGTACGAGCGACAGGTGGCGCACGCCGCGAAACTCGTCGCCGCCGCGGCGGGCTACGACGATTACGACCAGGTCTGGCAGTCGCGCTCCGGGCCGCCGCAGGTGCCGTGGCTGGAGCCCGACGTCGGTGATCATCTCGCCGCGCTCGCCGAGACGGGCACCCGCGCGGTGCTCGTCTGCCCGATCGGCTTCGTGGCCGACCACATCGAGGTGGTGTGGGATCTCGACAACGAGCTCAAGGGGGAGGCGCAGCGGTACGGCATGGCGTTCGCACGGGCAGCGACCCCCAACGCCGATCTCGCGCGCGTCGTCGCCGATCTGCTCGACGAACTTCGCAACGGCCGCGATCCGGTCCGTGTCGCCGGCACGGAAGCTCCACCGCTTCAGGGCTTCTCGATCGACGGGGCGTTCTGCACCTCTGCGTGCGATACCAGGTAGCCGGGAGACCGGCTTGGGTGGCTCCCGCAACGACATAGCGGGGTGCGCGCGCAACTCTGGAAGTGCAGCAGAAACATAGATATTCGAAGGAGTTTCGCGATGCGACCAGGGTTGAAGCAGATTCTTGCGGCGATCATGACGGGCGCGGCGGCGGTGGTGATCGGGGCGGCGCCGGTCGCCGCGGCGGACACCGTACCGACCTCACCGGCTGTGGTGTCGACCGTGCATCCGGCAACCGACCTGACGGTCATTCCGGCGGGCCATGGCTATGGCGGTCACGGATACGGGCACATCGGCCACTACGGATTCCACGGCCCAGGCGTTGTCGGTCCTGGATATGGGTTCGGCTACTACCGGCACTGGTGGCCCTGGCGTTGGTAAGTGAGCGCTGGTGAGTGAGTCAGTGCTTCCAGGCGGACTGCAGGATCGCGCTGACCGCCGCCAGCCGCGCCGACCGGACGACGTCGTTCAGCGGACGTAGCGCTTCGCTGGCGGTCTGCACGTCCGCGGAGCTGTTCAGTCCGATCGGGATCAGCCCCGAGCTCACGGTGATGATCGCGTCGATGTACGCCGCGTTGTCCAGTACGCGCAGGGCAGGTGTCGGGGCGTGATCCGGAATGCTGTGTTGGCGTTCGGATTCCACGACCTGTTCGACGAGGCTCCGCGGATCCTCGATGTCACTGCCCGCCGCCTCGGCGTGGAGTGCGCCGAGCGCATCGGCCGCCGACCGCACGGCGGACCGCATCGCGTATTCCGCTTCGCCGAGGTCCAGGCCCTCCATCGGCCTCGCTCCGGGTACCGAGTACACCGTCCACGACATGCCGCACGGATCGGGCGCCGCATCGGGGTCGTCGCTGTCGTCGACGTCCGGGTACTCGTAGTCGGGCACCAAACCGATGGCCTCGGCCGGGTCGCTCGCGATGACGAGTGCCTCACCGGCGGTCACAGCGTCGCGCTGAAACTGGGTACCCGCGGGCAGTCCACGGACGTCGCCGGGCACTGGCAGGACGACGCCCATCGCGGGTGACGAGCCGCCACGCCCCGCGCCAGTGCGCAGCGTCTGCAGCAACGAGACGGCGCCCGCGTCGGTCAGGTCGGGCCAGGGCAGTCCGGTGCGTCCGGCCGCCACCGAGTCGTATGCGGTGACGGAATGTCTTGGCGCCCACAGCGATAGGGCGTCCAGCACATCGTCGGGTGCGGCGGCGCCTGCCAGCCAGGCATTCGCCCACACCGACAGCGACACACTCGGACACCACATAGTTTTCGCAGTGTAGTTGTTAGCGGCTCATCGGGTCGGCTACGCGCTAGGCTGACGGCATGCCTGCTGCGTTGATCTGGCTAGTCGCCGCACTGGCCCTGGCCGGGGCCGAGGCACTGACAGGCGATCTGTTCCTGCTGATGCTCGGTGGCGGGGCCCTGGCGGCCGCGGGCTCCAGCCTCGTCTTCGATGACGTGTGGGTGCACGGTGCGGTGTTCGCCGTCGTGTCGGTGCTCCTGCTGGTGCTGGTGCGGCCCGCACTGCGCAGGCACTTCCAATCGGGCAAGGGTCTGCCCGAGCCGGCAAAGGCGTTGGAGGGCAAGAGCGCGTTGGTGCTGGACCGCGTCGGGCGCCACGAAGGACAGGTGAAACTCGAGGGCGAGGTGTGGACCGCGCGCCCGCTGAACGAGAACGAAGTCTACGAGCCGGGCGACCACGTGACCGTCGTGCACATCGACGGTGCGACGGCGGTGGTCCAGAAAGTCGTCTAGAGAACACTGGACAACTAGGGAAGGAACGTTCATGGATGGTGCGGTAGCCGGCCTCGTTCTGCTGGCCGTGCTGGTGGTGTTCGCTGCCATCGTCGTGGCCAAGTCCGTCGCATTGATCCCACAGGCCGAAGCTGCGGTGATCGAACGCCTCGGCCGCTACAGCAAGACGGTCTCGGGACAGCTGACACTGCTGCTGCCGTTCATCGACAAGATCCGTGCCCGTGTCGACCTGCGCGAGCGCGTCGTGTCGTTCCCGCCCCAGCCGGTCATCACCGAGGACAACCTGACGGTCAACATCGACACCGTCGTCTACTTCCAGGTCACCAACCCCCAGGCCGCCGTCTACCAGATCAGCAACTACATCGTCGGCGTCGAGCAGCTGACCACCACCACGCTGCGCAACGTGGTCGGCGGTATGACGCTGGAACAGACGCTGACCTCCCGCGATGCGATCAACGGTCAGCTGCGTGGCGTGCTCGACGAGGCCACCGGCCGCTGGGGTCTGCGCGTGGCGCGCGTCGAGCTGCGCAGCATCGACCCGCCGCCGTCGATCCAGGACTCGATGGAGAAGCAGATGCGTGCCGACCGCGAGAAGCGCGCGATGATCCTGACCGCCGAGGGCACCCGGGAGGCCGCGATCAAGCAGGCCGAGGGTCAGAAGCAGGCGCAGATCCTGGCGGCAGAGGGCGCCAAGCAGGCCGCCATCCTGGCCGCCGAGGCCGACCGGCAGTCTCGCATCCTGCGCGCCCAGGGTGAACGCGCTGCGTCCTATCTGCAGGCCCAGGGCCAGGCCAAGGCCATCGAGAAGACGTTCGCCGCGATCAAGGCCGGCCGGCCGACGCCCGAGATGCTGGCCTACCAATATCTGCAGACCCTGCCGCAGATGGCCAAGGGCGAAGCCAACAAGGTGTGGCTCGTGCCCAGCGACTTCGGCTCCGCGCTGCAGGGGTTCACGAAGCTGCTCGGGGCGCCCGGTGAAGACGGCGTGTTCCGGTATCAGCCGTCCCCGGTCGAGGAGGATCTGCCCAAGCCCGAGGACGATTCGGCCGAGGTGGCCGAGTGGTTCAACACACAGACCGACCCCGAGATCGCGCAGGCCGTCGCGCAGGCGGTGGCCGAGGCGCGCACTCCGGTCGACAGTCCGGGATCGATCGAACCGCCGAAGCAGTACCCGCCGCTGTCCCAACAGCAGCCGCCGCCCTCGGCCTACACTCCGCCGCCTGCGCCGGGACCGCGCGGCGACGGGGGAGCGCACTCTCTCTGAGACTGTTTATCTGACCGCCGGCTCGGTGCTTTCCTCCGCGTCGGCCAAGCGTTCGCGGTGATGGCGGCGATGGGCGCGAATCTCGTAGACCAGCCCGGTCACGCCGATACACGCGGTACAGAACGAGATCAGGAAGAGCAGCGGGCTGACGTTCCCGGTCAGCGCATCACCGAGGATCACTACGGCCGCGGTGCCGGGCACCAGCCCGACGAGCGTGGCGAGCGTATAGGGAACCACCCGCACCGCTGACGCACCCGCCGCGTAGTTCAGCACCGAGAACGGCACCGCGGGGATCAGT
Organism: Mycolicibacterium moriokaense; assembly: GCF_010726085.1. Taxonomy (NCBI): domain Bacteria; kingdom Bacillati; phylum Actinomycetota; class Actinomycetes; order Mycobacteriales; family Mycobacteriaceae; genus Mycobacterium; species Mycolicibacterium moriokaense. The sequence continues at coordinate 3,767,296 of NZ_AP022560.1, read as the reverse complement.
CGCATCGACACGATCGCGGGCCATCCGCGTTCGCGCAGCCGGGCGTCCAGGGAATCGATGCGGGGGTGGCGCACCAGCTTGTTGAGCTGCCACCCGGCCGCGCGCACCAGCAGCAGGGCGATGACGGCGCTGACCGTGGCCGCCCCGACGGCCAGCGGAATTCCGAGCACCGGACCGAACAGCAGGCCCGCGGCCAGGGTGAATGCGGTACGCGGAAACGGGAACACCGTCACCACGATGTGCGCGCCTAGGAACGCGAGCGGGAACCACGGGCCGACGGAGGTGGCCCAGTCGCGCAGCTGCACCGCGGTCGGCACAGGCAAAAACAGTGCGATTGCGACGAGAATCACAATCGCGGAAAGGATGGTGAACACCCGCTTGCGGGGCAGCGCAGAAGCCGTCGCCACCACCGACGCAACGACGGCGCGCAGGGTGCTGACGACGGTATTCACGCCTACCAACCCTACGTGGCGTCGGTCGGTAACACCGGACGCCGTGTGCGTGAGTCCGCCGACCGACCGTCAACGCCATGATGGCGATCATTTAGCCTGATGAGCGGTCGTGTTAGACACAGAGGTCACACGTTGGGACAACAGGAGATGCCGGTGTCGGTAGGTACGTCCGTGGGATCCGAATCGGATCGCGAGCAATGGCGCGCGGCCGTCGCCGCGGTGCTCGCCAAGAGCAGCCGCAAGGATCCTGCGGAACTCGGCGATGCGCCTGAGCACCTGCTCGACTCGCCCACCTATGAGGGCTTCCCGATCCGACCGCTGTACACCATCCTCGACTCCCAGCCCGAGGCGCCGCTGCCGGGCCGCTGGCCGTACACCCGTGGTTCGGATGGGCTGCGCGACGTCAAATCCGGCTGGAAGGTCGCCGAGACGTTTCCGGCGCCGGGGCAGGTCTCGGTGACGGACGGAAACGGTGCGGTGCTCGCCGCGCTGACCGAGGGCACCAGCGCGCTGATCCTCGAGGTCGGCCCCAAGGGGGTCGGCGCCGACGAAACCGACCGGCTGCTCGAGGGTGTGTTCCTCGAACTCGTGCCCGTGGTGCTCGACGCGGGTGCCGACTACACCGCCGCCGCCGACGCGCTGCTGGCGCTGGTGACCGACCTGGATGCCGAACGGCGTGAACGCCTTTCGATCGATCTCGGCGCCGACCCGTTGACCGCCGGGCTGAGCGGCCGCAGCGCGCCGTCGACCGACGAGGTGGCGGCGGTCGCCGCCAAGGCCGTCGCCTACGGCGGCGGCGTCCGCGCCATCACGGTCGACGGTCCGGCCTTCCATGACCGCGGCGCCAACGCGTCGTTGGAGCTGGCCGGCGCGATCGCCGCGGGTGTCAACTACCTGCGTCTTCTGGTCGAGCACGGCATCTCGGTGTTGGATGCGTTGCGGCAGATCAGCTTCCGGTTCGCCGCCGACGACGACCAGTTCATGACCATCGCCAAGATGCGTGCCGCACGGCAACTCTGGGCGCGGGTTGCCGAGGTGGCGGGCACGCCCGACGCCGGTGCGGCGACCGTGCATGCGGTGACGTCCAAACCCATGATGACGCAACGTGATCCATGGGTGAACATGCTCCGCACCACCGTCGCCGCGTTCGCCGCGGGTGTCGGGGGAGCCGACACCGTCACGGTCCACCCGTTCGACAGCGCCATCCCCGGCGGATGGCCAGGCACCTCAGCCAGTTTCGCGCGCCGGATGGCCCGCAACACCCAGCTGCTGCTATTGGAGGAATCGCACATCGGCCGCGTGCTCGATCCGGGCGGCGGCTCGTGGTACATCGAAGACCTCACCCGGGAACTCGCCGAACAGGCATGGAAGCACTTCCAGGACATCGAATCCCGCGGCGGCTTCGCGGCCGCACGCGACCATCTGACCGCGCAGATCGCGCAGGTGAGCGAGAAGCGCCAAGACGACATCGCCCACCGGCGCACCGCGATCACCGGCGTCAACGAGTACCCGAATCTCGCGGAAACGCCGCTGCCCCACGCCGATCCGGACCCCGCCGTACAGCGCTACGCCGCCGGTTTCGAGGCGCTGCGCGACCGTTCGGACGCGTACCTTGCCGACCACGGAGTCAGGCCGAAGGTGCTGCTCCTTCCGCTCGGTCCGCTGGCCGAACACAACATCCGCACGACGTTCGCGGCGAACCTGCTGGCGTCCGGCGGGATCGAGGCCGTCAACCCGGGTCCGCTGGACGCCGCCGGCGTCGCGCAGGCGGTGTCGTTCGCTGACGGCGCCGACGTGGCCGTGATCTGCGGTACCGACACCCGGTATGCCGCAGAGGCGTCCGGCGTCGTCGACGCGGCACGGGCGGCCGGCGTTTCGCACGTATATCTCGCCGGGCCGGAGAAGGCGGTCGCCGACGCGGCCAGCAAGCCGGACGAGTATCTGACCGCCAGGATCGACGCGATCGCCGCGCTGTCGGCGCTGCTCACACGATTGGGAGCGTGACATGACCGTATCCAATGTCGCAGGGGCAATCGCCAACTTCGCCGAGGTGCCGCTCTACGGGGAGAAGACCGCCGAGCCCGCAACCGAAGCGGCGGTGACCGAGCACGTCGCGGCCGCCGCCGCGGCGCACGGGTACACCCCCGATCAACTGGCCTGGGTCACCCCGGAGGGCATCGACGTCAAACCGGTGTACATCGCTGCCGACCGCGACGCCGCCGTCGACGCCGGTTACCCGTTGGACAGCTTCCCCGGCGCACCGCCGTTCGTCCGCGGGCCGTACCCGACGATGTACGTCAACCAGCCGTGGACCATTCGCCAGTACGCCGGGTTCTCGACCGCGGCGGAGTCCAACGCGTTCTACCGACGCAACCTCGCCGCTGGGCAGAAGGGCCTGTCGGTGGCGTTCGACCTCGCCACCCACCGTGGCTACGACTCCGACCATCCGCGCGTTCAGGGTGACGTCGGTATGGCCGGTGTGGCAATCGATTCCATCCTCGACATGCGGCAGCTGTTCGACGGTATCGACCTCTCGACCGTCTCGGTGTCGATGACGATGAACGGTGCGGTGCTGCCGATCCTCGCGCTCTACGTGGTCGCGGCCGAGGAGCAGGGGGTGCCGCCGGAGAAGCTGGCCGGGACCATCCAGAACGACATCCTCAAAGAGTTCATGGTCCGCAACACCTACATCTATCCGCCGAAGCCCTCGATGCGGGTGATCTCCGACATCTTTGGCTACACGAGCGCGAAGATGCCGAAGTTCAACTCGATCTCCATCTCCGGGTACCACATCCAAGAGGCCGGTGCCACAGCGGATCTCGAGCTCGCCTACACGTTGGCCGACGGCGTCGAGTACATCAAGGCGGGTCTCGACGCGGGGCTCGACATCGACAAGTTCGCGCCGCGGCTGTCGTTCTTCTGGGGTATCGGCATGAACTTCTTCATGGAGGTCGCCAAGCTGCGTGCGGGCCGGCTGCTGTGGAGTGAGCTCGTCGCGGAGTTCAATCCGAAGAATGACAAGTCACTGTCGCTGCGCACCCACTCGCAGACGTCGGGCTGGTCGTTGACGGCACAGGACCCGTTCAACAACGTCGCTCGCACCTGCATAGAGGCGATGGCCGCAACCCAGGGACACACCCAGTCGCTGCACACCAATGCGCTCGACGAGGCGCTCGCCCTGCCGACCGACTTCTCGGCGCGCATCGCCCGCAACACCCAACTGCTGCTGCAGCAGGAGTCGGGGACCACGCGTCCGATCGACCCGTGGGGCGGTTCCTATTACGTCGAATGGCTGACCCATCAGCTCGCCGAGAAGGCCCGCGCGCACATCCGCGAGGTGAACGAGCACGGCGGTATGGCGCAGGCGATCAGCGACGGCATCCCGAAGATGCGCATCGAGGAGGCCGCCGCGCGTACCCAGGCACGTATCGACTCGGGCGCCCAACCCGTCATCGGGGTGAACAAGTACCAGGTCGACGAGGACCACGAGATCGAGGTGCTCAAGGTCGAGAACAGCCGGGTACGCGCCGAGCAGATCGCCAAGCTGCAGAAGCTGCGCGCCGAGCGCGACGAAGCCGCCACGCAGGCCGCATTGGCCGAATTGACCAGGGCCGCAGGAGAATCCGAGGCAGCGGGCGAGGACGGCCTCGGGAACAATTTGATGGCGTTGGCCATCAACGCGGCGCGTGCGCATGCGACGGTTGGCGAGATCTCCGACGCGTTGGAGAAGGTGTTCGGGCGGCATCAGGCCGAGATACGTACGATCGCAGGCGTCTACCGAGATGAGGTGGGGACGGTCAGCAATATCTCTACCGCAACGGAACTCGTGAACAAGTTCGCCGAGGCGGACGGACGTCGGCCGCGCATCCTGGTCGCCAAGATGGGCCAGGACGGTCACGACCGCGGACAGAAGGTCATCGCGACGGCGTTCGCCGACATCGGCTTCGACGTGGACGTCGGGTCGCTGTTCTCGACGCCGGAGGAGGTCGCGCGCCAGGCCGTCGACAACGACGTGCATGTGGTCGGGGTGTCGTCACTGGCGGCGGGCCACCTGACGCTGGTGCCCGCACTGCGTGAGGCACTCGCCGAGGCGGGCCGACCCGACATCATGATCGTGGTCGGCGGCGTGATCCCGCCGGGTGACTTCGACGAGTTGTACGCGGCGGGTGCGACCGCGATCTTCCCGCCCGGCACCGTCATCGCCGACGCCGCCATCGGCCTGCTGCAGAAGCTGGCCGACCGGTTGGGCTACAAGCTGGCATAGCCCGGGGGTTGATGAACGCCATCGAGGACTTGGCCGCCGCGGTGCGCAACGGCGACCGTGCGGCGCTGCCCAAGGCCATCACGCTCGTCGAGTCCACCCGGGCCGACCACCGCGAACAGGCGCAGCGGCTGCTGCTGGACCTGATGCCCGACGCGGGCAGCGCCATGCGCGTCGGGATCACCGGGGTACCGGGGGTCGGAAAGTCCACGACCATCGAGGCGCTCGGCATGTACCTGATCGAGCAGGGCCACCGCGTCGCCGTGCTGGCGGTCGACCCGTCCTCGACGCGCACCGGGGGATCGATCCTCGGGGACAAGACGCGGATGGCGAAACTGGCCGTGCACCCCGACGCCTACATCCGGCCGTCGCCGACCTCGGGCACCCTGGGCGGCGTCGCGCGGGCCACCCGCGAAACGATCGTGTTGCTCGAAGCGGCAGGGTACGACGTGATCCTGGTCGAGACGGTCGGCGTCGGGCAGTCCGAGGTGGCCGTTGCCAACATGGTCGACACCTTCGTGTTCCTGACGCTCGCGCGCACCGGCGATCAGCTGCAGGGAATCAAGAAGGGTGTGCTGGAGCTGGCCGACATCGTCGTGGTGAACAAGGCCGACGGTGAGCACGCGGTGGAGGCCAAGGCCGCGGCCCGCGAACTGACCGGCGCTATCCGGCTGATCTACCCCCGCGAAACCCTTTGGCGTCCACCGGTTCTCACGATGAGCGCGCTCACGGGCGACGGACTGGTCGAGCTGTGGAACACCGTGCTCAAACACCGCGAGGTGCTCACCGAGGCCGGCGAGTTCGAGGCGCGGCGGCGCACGCAGCAGGTCGAGTGGACCTGGTCGATGGTTCGAGACGCGGTGCTGGACCGTGTGCTGTCCCATCCCGCGGTTAAGCAGATCCGGGCCGACATCGAGCGCCAGGTACGCGACGGTGAGCTGACTCCAGCGCTTGCTGCGCAGCGCATCCTGGATGCCTCCGACCTGCAGTAACTTAACTTTTCGGTAACGCTTCGTTTATTAGCCGGGGGGCCGGGTAAATTTAATTCATTGTGACGGGTGTCAAATCCGTGGAGCGCAGCGCGGCGCTTCCACGAGGGATCCAGGGCGCAGCGGACTCGAACTTTGCCTGCACCCTGCGAGCGTTCTCGAACCTGTTTCCCGGCCGCCGTTTCGGCGGCGGCGCCCTGTGCGTCTATCTGCACGGTGAGCCCGTCGTAGATGTCTGGACCGGGTACGCCGACCGCCGCGGCACCGAGTACTGGACGGCCGACACCGGCGCCATGGTCTTCTCGGTCACCAAGGGTCTCGCGTCGACCGTGATCCACCGGCTCGCCGATCGCGGCCTCGTCGACTACGACACTCCCGTCAGCGAGTACTGGCCCGAGTTCGGTGCCAACGGCAAGGCCCACATCACGGTGCGCGACGTCATGCGGCACCGCGCCGGGCTGTCCCAGCTCAACGGTGTCAGCAAGGCCGAGCTGCTGGATCACCTCGCGATGGAGCAGCGGATCGCCGCCGCACCGGTCAACCGCCTGCTCTACGGCCACCAGGCGTACCACGCGTTGACCTATGGCTGGCTGATGTCGGGGTTGGGCCGCGCCATCACCGGCAAGGGGATGCGCGATTTGATCCGCGAGGAACTCGCCGAACCGCTCGACACCGACGGGCTGCACCTGGGCCGCCCGCCCGCCTCGTCGCCGACCCGCCCCGCCCAGATCCTCGCTCCGCAGGGCACATTCGCCAATCCGGTCTTCAACTTCATCGCCCCCCGGGTGGCCGCGCTCGGCATCTCCGGGGCGTTCGGCTCGATGTACTTCCCGGGCATGAAGGCCGTCGTGCAGGGGGATACGCCGTTCCTGGACGCCGAGATTCCGTCGGCCAACGGGGTGGCCACCGCGCGAGCACTGGCCAAGTTGTACGGCGCGATCGCCAACGGCGGCCGCGTCAACGGCACGCAGTTGCTGTCCCGCGAGCGGGTCGAGGGCCTGACCGGCGAGCGCAGCTTCGCGCCGGACCGCAACCTCATCGTGCCGCTGTCCTTCCACCTCGGATACCACTCCGTGCCGATCCCCGGCGTGATGCCGGGCTTCGGACACGCGGGGCTGGCCGGCTCGGTGGGATGGGCCGATCCGGAATCCGGGATGGCCTTCGGGTTCGTGCACAACCGGTTGCTGACCCGCATGGTGCTCGATCAGGCGACGTTCGCCGGTCTGCAGACCTTGATTCGCCGTGATGCCGCCCGCGCACGCAGGCGGGGATACGACACGGTGCCCGCACTGGGTGCGCCGTACAAGAAGGTCACCCGGCCGGTGGCCGGATAGGCGGGTTGAGTTCAGCGGTCGGCTGTCGAGAACCACCTGGTCTTCTTGCGCCACGATTCCGCCGAGGTGATGGCGAAGCCGGCGCCGCACATGCACGCGAACACCCACACCAGCGTGGAGCCGGCGTCCAGCGCCTGGAGCTGCGGGATGAAGGCGGTGGCCAGCCGGGTCAGACAGGCGGCGACGCCTGCGGCCGACGAGACCAGGTAGATGTTGGCGACCTTGCGGGAGCGCGGATCCTGGCGCAGCACGAGCAGTGCACGGGAGCCGTAGCCCAGCAGGTAGATGAGCGTGCCGCACAGCAACAGCCAGTAGATGTTCAGCCAGAAGTCGGTAGGCACCTGGAAGAAGTCGGCCTTATAGATCTTGGCGCCGTTGCCCAGGCTGAACGCGACAAGGAGCAGCGGTATGCACAGCGTGGCGGGGTACTCGACGTACTGCTTGAACGACAGCCGCAGATCGTGGTCCTGCTGCAGCCGGCCGAGAGCGTTGTAGACCACCGCGGACGCGGCGACGATGTAGAGGTCGTGACCGATATAGTCCTCGAGGTTCCATTTACCGGTCAGGGAATGCAGAAAGACGCCGAGCGTTTCCGAGGCCCATGGCGACATGAGCAGTACGGCGCCGCCCTGCAACGCGATGTTCAACGTTGCCGCGAACTCCCAACGCGACGACCACGTGACGCGCCTAATCCACAGGCTCCATGCGATACAGCAAAGCGTTATCGCGATCAGAGAAGTGAGAGCCATAATTGTCGCTTTCGAGCCGCAATGTACTCAGCAAAGTATAGGGCTACAGCGGCGGTGCGTCACTGCGCGGTTTGAGCTCGGACAGCTTCGGAGCGCGCGTCCGTTGGGTGGTGCGAGTGGCGGTGGCCTCGCGCAGGGCAGTGGGAGCGAAGGGTGAGGACTCGAGGTAGCTCCACACTTCCTGCTCGCTCATCAGGCCGAAACGAATCTGCAGGTCGGGGTAGCTGAGGCCGAATCGATCGGCTACCCGGCGCAATTCTTCGGCGTCGGGATAGTCGGATTCCTTGATACGCCGGTAGTACGTGCTGCTCGATGTACCGAGCGCGTCGTAGATGTCCTTGGCGTCGATGTCGCCGTCCAGGAGGTAGTCGAGCAGGGCTTTTAGCTGTCGGCCGTTCTCGTCTGTTCGGGGCACCTTACCTACGATAAAGCAATTTCCGGTGAATGGGCAGGGGCAACCGCAAACTGGAAAGCTTTGCTTTAATTGACACTGGCGTCACAGTTTCGGGACCACTATCCCAAATTTGGGACACCTGAGCTATCGTTGGCATTATGGTTGCTCCCCAGTTGCCGACCACGGCCAATGAGGTTTTCGAGGCTGTTTCCGACGCTGTTTCCGAACGTGCAATTACTGCGATCCGCATCGTCGATTACGACACTGTCGATGATTCTCGTCCCGCGGGCATGGCGCGGGTGTCGACGACGGACATCGAAGACCTCACCGCCGAACTGGACGGGGCCACTGAGTGGCTGGGCGTCGCAGCCGACGAAATCCTGCTCGCGGCCCTGGCCCGCTCTATCGCCAGGACGCTCGGTGAGGGCACCGTCGCCGTCGACATCGCCAGCTTGCGCGGCAGCATGCTCGATGCCGTGCCCCTGACCTGTGTCAGCGGTCGGGAGGTCGACGCGACCGAGCTGCTGCAGGGCGTTTCGGCCGTCCTCGCCGCGGCCAAGGAGAGCACTGCCGAGGGAATGTCGGAGCTGTATTTCAACTACCTCGGTGAGGTGCCCGAGGACGCGGTACCGGTGCCGGTGCAGGAGACGCCGCCCGGGCTGGGCCACGCGCTGGAGATGCGGGTGTACCGCACCGGCGGTCAGGTGCATGTGGACTGGTGGTACGACACGAGCCAGTTCGAGCCCTACACCGTCGAAGAGCTCGCCGAGCAGTTCCCGCGTGCGCTCTACGAGATGACCACGGACGCGCTACCGACCGTATAAGCGCCGACGACCGCGCATTTCGCAGGATTTGCAGTCGTCATTAGAATCGACGCCACGGCATTGATCCGGCTATCACCGGGGAGCCTTCGGAAGAACGGCTGTTCCAGCTCAGTAGAACCGAACGGGTGGGCCCGTCATCGCCCTAAGTGAGCGGCGTACGTCATCGATGTGCGCAAGCGGGGTGGTACCGCGGCGTTCGCGCACCGCGCGAGGTCGTCCCCGTGCCTTAGATGTGATGGGGCCTCCGAAGGCGGGGGTCGCAGATTGGGCACAGGAGACACGTGACCGCCTATCCGAAGCCGGCCGCCGGGGCGCCCAACTTCCCGGAGCTGGAAGCCGACGTCCTTTCGTACTGGGAGTCCGACGACACGTTCCGCGCCAGCATCGCGCGGCGTGAGGGGTCGCCCGAGTACGTGTTCTACGACGGTCCGCCGTTCGCCAACGGCCTGCCGCACTACGGCCACCTGCTGACCGGCTATGTCAAGGACATCGTGCCGCGCTACCGCACCATGCGCGGCTACAAGGTGGACCGCCGTTTCGGCTGGGACACCCACGGCCTGCCCGCCGAACTCGAGGTGCAGCGTCAGCTCGCGATCACCGACAAGGCGCAGATCGAGGAAATGGGCATCGAAAAGTTCAACGAGGCCTGTCGTGCGTCCGTGCTCAAGTACACCAACGAATGGCGAGCCTACGTAACCCGCCAGGCCCGCTGGGTGGACTTCGAAAACGACTACAAGACACTGGATCCCGGCTTCATGGAGTCGGTGATCTGGGCGTTCAAACAACTGTGGGACAAGGGCCTCGCGTATGAGGGCAACCGGGTGCTGCCGTACTGCTGGAATGACGAGACGCCGCTGTCCGCCCACGAGCTGCGCATGGACGACGATGTCTACCAGAGTCGCCAGGATCCCGCGATCACCGTCGGTTTCCGGATCAGCACAGGCGATTTGGCGGGCGCTTACCTCCTGATCTGGACGACGACGCCGTGGACGCTGCCGTCCAACCAGGCCGTCGCGGTGCACCCCGACGTCACCTATGTACAGGTGCAGGGTCCCGACGGAAACCGCTACGTGCTGGCGCAGGCCCGGCTGGCGGCCTACGCGCGCGAACTCGGCGACGAGCCGGCGATCCTCGGCACCTACACCGGCAGCGCTCTGCTCGGTGTGCAGTATCTGCCGCCGTTCCCGTATTTCATGGATGCGCCGAACTCGTTCCGGGTGCTGCCCGCCGACTTCGTCAGCACCGAGGACGGCACCGGAATCGTGCACATGTCGCCGGCCTACGGCGAGGACGACATGGCCACCGCTGCGGCGGCGGACATCGTCGCCGTCACGCCCGTCGACTCGAAGGGCCGGTTCGACGCGACCGTGCCCGACTACGCGGGCCAGCACGTCTTCGACGCCAATCCGCAGATCATCCGCGACCTCAAGAACCAGGGCCGAGCCGCCGCCGCGAACGGGGCTGTGCTGTTGCGCCACGAGACCTACGAACACTCGTACCCGCACTGCTGGCGGTGCCGGAACCCGTTGATCTACCGGGCCGTATCGTCGTGGTTCATCAAGGTCTCCGAGTTCCGTGACCGCATGGTCGAGCTCAACCAGGAGATCACCTGGTATCCCGAACACGTCAAGGACGGCCAGTTCGGCAAGTGGCTGCAGGGCGCGCGCGACTGGTCGATCTCGCGAAACCGCTACTGGGGCAGTCCGATTCCGGTGTGGAAATCCGACGACCCGGCGTATCCGCGCATCGACGTCTACGGCAGTCTCGACGAGCTGGAGCGTGATTTCGGGGTGCGCCCGACGGATCTGCACCGGCCGTTCATCGACGAGCTGACACGGCCCAACCCCGACGACCCGACCGGGCGCTCGATGATGCGGCGCATCGAGGACGTGTTCGACGTGTGGTTCGACTCGGGTTCGATGCCCTACGCCCAGGTGCACTATCCGTTCGAGAATGCCGATTGGTTCGACACCCACTTCCCTGGCGACTTCATCGTCGAGTACATCGGCCAGACCCGCGGCTGGTTTTACACCATGCACATCCTGGCCACCGCGCTGTTCGACCGTCCCGCGTTCAAAACCTGTGTCGCACACGGCATCGTGCTGGGCAACGACGGCCAGAAGATGAGCAAGTCGCTGCGAAACTACCCCGACGTCACCGAGGTGTTCGACCGCGACGGCTCCGATGCGATGCGCTGGTTCCTGATGGCGTCGCCGATCCTGCGCGGCGGCAATCTGATCGTCACCGAACAGGGCATCCGCGAGGGCGTCCGCCAGGTGCAGTTGCCGCTGTGGAACGCCTACACGTTCCTGGCGCTCTACGCGCCGAAGAAGGGGACATGGCGCACCGACTCCACGCACGTGCTGGACCGCTACATCCTGGCCAAGCTCGCCGAGCTGCGTGACGACCTCACCGAGTCGCTGGACGTCTGTGACATCTCCGGGGCGTGCGACCAGCTGCGCCAGTTCACCGACGCGTTGACGAACTGGTATGTGCGACGGTCGCGTTCGCGGTTCTGGGACGAGGATCCCGACGCCATCGACACGCTGCACACCGTGCTCGAGGTGACGTGTCGGCTGGCCGCGCCGCTGCTTCCGCTCGTTACCGAGATCATCTGGCGGGGGGTGACCGGCGAACGCTCGGTGCATCTGACCGACTGGCCGGAAGCCGATCTGCTGCCGAAGGATTCGCAGTTGGTGGCCGACATGGACCTGGTCCGGGTGGTCGCCTCGGCGGGGTCGTCGCTGCGCAAGGCCAAGAAGCTGCGGGTGCGGTTGCCGCTGCCGAAACTCACGGTGGCCGTTGATGATCCGGGGCGGCTCGAGCCGTACCGCGACATCATCGCCGATGAGCTGAACGTCAAGGCGGTCGAGCTCACCGACGACATCGCCACCTACGGCCGCTTCGAGTTGACCGTCAACGCCAAGGTGGCCGGACCTCGGCTGGGCCGCGACGTACAGGCCGCCATCAAGGCCGTGAAGGCGGGCGAGGCGGTGGTGAACGCCGACGGAACGCTGACGGCAGGACCGGCCGTGCTGCAGCCCGACGAGTACAGCTCCCGACTGGTGGCCGCCGACCCCGAGTACACGGCCGCGCTGCCCGACGGAGCCGGCCTGGTGGTGCTCGACGGCACGGTCACCGAGGAGTTGGAGGCCGAGGGCTGGGCGAAGGACCGCATCCGCGAACTCCAGGAGCTGCGGAAGTCGACGGGGCTGGACGTGTCAGACCGCATCTCGGTGGTGATCAAGGTGTCGCCCGCTCATCAGGACTGGGCGCGCGCCCACAGCGAGCTCATCGCGCGCGAAATCCTGGCCACCAGTTTCGAATTCGGTGAGCCGGAGAACGGCACCGAGATCGGCGACGGCGTTTCCGTGGCTATCGAGAAGGTATCGACTTGATGCGCCTGATCATCGCGGCGAACTCGTCGTCATCGTCGGGGTTGGGCGGTGTGTCGAGTGCGATCCCGTCGCACACGCCGTCGTACCAGGACGCCAGCACGTCGGGCAGCTCGGCGTAGGTGCCCTGCGGAACGAGGCGGTCCACCACGTCGTCGGAGAGCACACCGGCCAGCGCGGACCATTCCTTGCGGCGGGTGTGCTCGCTGAGGCGGGCAGCGACGTCGTGCAACCCGAACAGCTCGAGCGTGCGTTGATAGGCCGGCGTCGAGTAGAGGAACGCGAGTTCGGCGCGTAGGTCGTCGCGCGCGGCGGCTACGGCCGCCTCGTCGCGGCCCGCGATCACCCGCGGCACCACCACCAGGTGCGGTCCGCCGTCTGTGCGGTCCGCCTTGGCCGCGCCCGCGGCGAGCGCGGGCAGCACGTACTCGCGCAGCACCGCCGGATGCGAACTGGTGGTGTGGGCGACGAAACCGTCGGCCACCGCGCCGGCCAGTGTGCACATCCTGCGGTTGACGCCGCCGGTCCAGATCTGCGGGGGAGCCGTACCGGTCGGGCCGGGGTTGAAGTACGGCTGCAGCCGCGTGAATGTGTAGTGGCTGCCGTGGTAGTCGAGATTCCCGCCCTCGGCGAACGTGGTGAAGATCGCGCGCAACGCCGCGACGTAGTCACGCAGCTGCGCGGCGGGGTCGCTCCACGGCATCGAGAAGCGTCCGACGATGTTTCCCCGCACCTGCGTGGCGATCCCGAGCTGGAAGCGGCCGCCGGAATAGCGTGCCAGCTCCCACGCGGCATAGGCGGTCACCATCGGGCTGCGGGCGAATGCGACGACCATGCTGGTCCGCACCACCAGCGTCGTGGTGTGCTCCAGCGCGAGCGTGCACACGGCGAACGGATCGCGCACGGTCTCGGAGATGTGGACGCCGTCGAAGCCCATGTCCTCGATCCGCTGCACCTCGTCGGCCACCTCGCTCAGGTGCATGCTGGCCGGAAGGGACGTGACTACGTCCACGACGCCCACCTCCTGCGAGACATCACGGCCGCGGCCAGGCGGGCGAAATCGCCGAGCACGTCGCGGACGAACCTGGTGCGGCGATAACCGATCGCGTCGAGCACTCCCCGGTGATCGAATGCGACCACCACGGTCGCGCCGACGGCGACCACCCACCACAGGGCGAGGGCAAGCGCGCGCAACGGCGCCGGTGAATCGGCGAACCCTTCACTCAGCCGGTCCCGCTGAAACCGCACGTGGGCGTGTTCGTCGTCGACGATGCGCGCTGCCACCGCGCGGGTGACCGGGTCGGGACCGGCTGCCGAGAGACCGCCGTAATACGACAGCGCGACGACCTCGGCGACGGTCAGCACCATCAACTCGGTGCGCAGTCCCATCAGCCGGCGCAGGCGCACGAACACGGCATCGGACCAGTGCCTGCTCATGAGTGTGCCGCCGAGGTAGCCGAGCAGGCGCAACAGCAGCGCGGCGTGCTGCTGCTCCTCGGCCACGAAAAGGCTGATGGCGCGCACGTATTCGGGGTCACCCGCCCGCTCGGCGTTGCGCAACAACTGTCGCCCGTCGCCGCTTTCGCCGAGCTGGAACCGCCGCACCGAGTTGATCAGCGGACGCCGCACGGGGTCGGGGACAACGCAGTCGGCCCCGAAGTCGATGGCAGCGTCCACCTCGGCGTGCACGGCTTCGTTCGCCTCGAAGTGATCGACCCATCGGCCGAAGGTGCTGAGCCGACCGACAGGTTGCGTCATGCACGTCAGGCTAGCGAAATAGCATCGGCGGATGTGGACGGTCGATGGGTGCTGCATCTCGACATGGACGCATTCTTCGCGTCCGTCGAGCAGCTGACCCGTCCCACCCTGCGGGGCCGGCCGGTTCTGGTCGGCGGTCTTGGCGGCCGCGGTGTCGTCGCGGGCGCCAGCTACGAGTCCAGGGTGTTCGGCGCCCGCTCCGCGATGCCCATGCACCAGGCCCGCCGGATGGTGGGCGCCGCGGCCGTCGTGCTGCCGCCGCGCGGCGTCGTCTACGGCGTCGCGAGTCGCCGGGTGTTCGACACCGTGCGCAGTTTCGTGCCGGTACTGGAACAACTGTCGTTCGACGAGGCGTTCGCCGAACCCGCCGAGCTCGCCGGTGCGTCGGCCGACGACGTCGAAGCGTTCTGCCGGATGGTGAAGGCGCGGGTGCTCGACGAGACCGGATTGATCGCATCCGTGGGCGCCGGATCGGGTAAGCAGGTCGCCAAGATCGCCTCGGACCTCGCCAAACCCGACGGCGTCCAGGTTGTGGACCGCAGCGAGGAGCGCACGCTGCTCAGCGGACTGCCTGTGCGCAGGCTGTGGGGCATCGGACCGGTGGCCGAGGAGAAGCTGCACCGGCTCGGTGTCGACACCATCGGCGCGTTCGCGGCGCTGAGCGAGGCCGAGGTCGCCGACATCCTCGGCGGTGCCGTCGGCGCGGCACTGCATCGTCTGGCTCGGGGGGTCGACGATCGGCCGGTGACCGAGAATTCGCCAGCCAAACAGATCAGCGCCGAATCGACGTTCCCGGAGGACCTCACCACGATCGATCAGCTCCGTGAAGCGGCGGCGCGTATCGGCGAACACGCGCATACCCGGCTGCAGAAGGACGGCCGCGGGGCGCGCACCGTCACCGTCAAGCTGAAGAAGTCCGACATGAGCATCCTCACCCGGTCGGCCACCCTGCCGTATGCGACCACCGATGCGCCCACCCTGATCGCCACCGCGCGCCGGCTGTTGTTGGATCCGATCGAGGTCGGTCCTATTCGCCTTGTCGGCGTTGGCTTTTCGGGTCTCTCCGAGGTACAGCAGGAATCGCTGTTCCCAGATCTGGAGCTGGTGGCGGAGGAGGTGTCGAGCACCGGCCTGCCGCCCACGCTGACGGAGGCCGCCGCGACACCGCCTGCTTGGCGCGTCGGCGACGACGTCGCCCACGCCACCTACGGGCACGGATGGATTCAGGGTGCCGGCCATGGCGTGATGACCGTGCGTTTCGAGACGCGCAGCACCGGGCCGGGGCCGGTGCGCACACTTCCGCAGGACGATCCCGACGTCGTCCGCGCCAACCCCGTCGACAGCCTTGACTGGCCGGCCTTCGTCGAGGAGCTCAGCCGCCAGAACTAGCCGACGGCAAGGTCTCAGCCCCAGCGTGCGAGCACGTCGCCGACCGGTGCTCCGGCCGCCAGCGTGGCCATCAGCAGGACTCGGGCCTGCGGCGGACGCAGCCGCGGCACGAAAACCGCTCCGGCATCGGCGAGTTCGCGACCGGGACCGTAGCCGGGACTGACCCGTCCGCCCGGCACCCGCGTCGACACCGCCACCGTCACGCCGTTTCGGCAGTGCCGCCGCACACCGTCGATCACCGCCGCGCCCGCGTTGCCGGACCCCAGCGCCTCGAGCACCAGACCCCGCGCACCGGCGGCCACGCAGGCATCCATGGCCGCGGTATCGCTGCCCGGATACACCGCGACGGTGTCGACCCGTGGCGCGTCGGCCGCCGGGCCTGCCGCCAGAAGCGCGCGATCCTTCGGCGCGTATGACGTGAACGTCTCCGCCACCGACCCGACCGCGACACCGCTGAAGCTCTGTAGGTCGTCCGTCGCGACCTTGTGCAGACCGAGCGGTTGCCACACCGTGCCTGCGAAACTGACGAGCACTCCGAGCCCGTGGGCCTGCGGGCTCGCCGCCACCGTCAGCGCGTCGCGCAGATTTCGGGGCCCGTCGGCATCGGGCGCGTCGGCGCCGCGCTGGGCACCGGTGAGCACGACGGGCATCGGTCCGTCGTACGTGAGCTCCAGCCACAGCGCGGTTTCCTCCATGGTGTCGGTGCCGTGGGTGATCACCACGCCGTCGGCGTCGCGCAACTCGCCGACCGCCGCGCCGATCCGATCCCAGTCGGCGGGCGTCAGCATCGAACTGTCCACCGCCATCAGGTCGACGACCTGCACGTCGAGCCCGGCCACCAGGTCGGCTCCGGTGCGGGTCGGGCGCTTCACCCCGTGGTCGTCGGTGCTAGTGGCGATGGTGCCGCCAGTGGTCACGACGACGAGGCGAGTCATGGGTGGAATTGTCGTTCATTGTGGCTTTGGAATGATGGGGGAGTGACTGATGAATCCCCGGCGCCTGATGAGCCGCTGACGGACACCGGGGCTCCGGCCGCCGAGGAGGCGCCCCCGCCGAGGCGTCGACTGCGCATGCTGCTGACCGTGGCCGGGTTGGTGCTGGTGGCCGACATCGTCACCAAGGTGCTCGCCGTCAAACTGCTGACCCCCGGGCAGCCGGTGTCGATCATCGGCGACACCGTGACCTGGACGCTGGTCCGAAACTCGGGCGCGGCGTTCTCGATGGCGACCGGCTACACCTGGGTGCTGACGTTGATCGCGACCGCTGTCGTGATCGGCATCATCTGGATGGGCCGCAGGCTGGTGTCGCCGTGGTGGGCGGTGGGGCTCGGCATGATCCTCGGCGGGGCGATGGGCAACCTGGTCGATCGATTCTTCCGGTCGCCCGGCCCGCTGCGCGGCCACGTCGTGGACTTCCTCTCGGTCGGCTGGTGGCCGGTGTTCAACGTCGCCGACCCGTCGGTGGTCGGCGGCGCGATCCTGCTCGTCGCGCTGTCGGTGTTCGGCTTCGACTTCGACACGGTCGGCAGGCGGACCAACAAACCTGCGACCGCCGACGCCAACGGCGCTGGGGATGGTGGCGCGGGCTAATGGCCACCCGCTCGATGCCGGTCCCCGAGGGGCTGGCGGGTATGCGCGTCGACGCCGGACTGGCGCGGCTGCTCGGGCTGTCGCGCACCGCGGCCGCGGCCATTGCCGAAGAAGGTGGCGTCGAGGTCGACGGTGCCCCGGCGGGCAAGTCCGACAAGTTGACCGCCGGCGCCTGGCTCGAGGTCCGGCTGCCGGAACCGCCTGCGCCAGTGGAGAACACGCCCGTCGAGATCGAGGGCATGTCGATCCTGTATTCCGACGCCGACATCGTCGCGGTCGACAAACCGCCCGGCGTCGCGGCGCATGCCACGGTCGGGTGGAGCGGTCCGACGGTGCTCGGTGGACTGGCCGCGGCGGGCTTCCGCATCAGCACATCGGGAATCCATGAGCGCCAGGGGATTGTGCATCGTCTCGATGTGGGTACCTCCGGTGTCATGGTGGTGGCGCTCTCCGAACGCGCGTACACGGTGCTCAAGCGTGCCTTCAAGCAGCGCACCGTCGAGAAGCGTTACCACGCACTGGTCCAGGGCCACCCCGACCCGTCGAGCGGAACCATCGACGCGCCGATCGGACGCCACCGCGGCCACGACTGGAAGTTCGCGGTCACCGAGGGCGGCAGGCACAGCGTCACCCACTACGACACGCTCGAGGCGCACCGGGCCGCAAGCCTGCTCGACATCGAGCTGGAAACGGGCCGCACCCACCAGATCCGGGTGCACTTCGCCGCACTGCACCATCCGTGCGTCGGTGACCTGACCTACGGTGCCGACCCAACGCTGGCACGCAAACTCGGACTCGAGCGTCAATGGCTGCACGCCAGATCGCTGGCGTTCGCCCACCCCGCCGACGGGCGGCGCATCGAGATCACCAGTCCTTACCCGGCGGACCTGCAGCATGCGCTCGATGTGCTGCGGCATGGCGAACTGTGAGGACGACCGGACTCCTCTTCGGTATCGGCGCCTACGCGATGTGGGGTGTGTTCCCCGCATTCTTCCCACTGTTGGAACCGGCGAACCCGCTCGAGATCCTCGCCCACCGCATCGTGTGGACATGTCTGCTGATGGTCGTCGTCATCGCGGCGGCCAGGCGGCTGCGCGATATCCGCGCGATCACCGGCCGGGTCTGGCTGCTGCTGGTGGGCGCGTCGGCGCTGATCTCCATCAACTGGGGCATCTACATCTACGCCGTCAACAATGGTCACGTCGTCGACGCCGCGCTGGGGTACTTCATCAACCCCCTGGTCACTGTGGCGTTGGGGCTGTTGATCTTTCGCGAACGGCTCAACAGCGCCCAGTTCACCGCGCTGGCCATCGCGCTGGTGGCCGTCGTCGTGCTCACCGTCGAGGTCGGCACACCGCCGGTGATCGGGCTCGGGCTGGCGCTGTCGTTCAGCCTCTACGGCGCGGTAAAGAAGGTGGTGCCAACCGATCCGCGGGTCAGCGTCGGGGTGGAGGCCGCCGTCGCCGCGCCGTTCGCGTTGGCCTACATCGCGGTGCTGGAGGGCGGCGGGCCGGGAACGTTCACCGATTTCGGTGCCGACCACATCGCGTTGCTCATTCTGTCGGGCGTCGTGACCGCGCTGCCGTTGCTGCTGTTCGCCGCCGCGGCCCAG
Organism: Mycolicibacterium moriokaense; assembly: GCF_010726085.1. Taxonomy (NCBI): domain Bacteria; kingdom Bacillati; phylum Actinomycetota; class Actinomycetes; order Mycobacteriales; family Mycobacteriaceae; genus Mycobacterium; species Mycolicibacterium moriokaense. Next base: position 3,748,550 of record NZ_AP022560.1, on the reverse strand, counting down.
CGGCTGCCGCTGGTGACGATGGGGCTGATGTTCTATCTGACCCCGGCGATGCAGCTGACCTGGGGCGTGCTCGTCGGCCATGAACCGATGCCGCCCGCGCGCTGGTTCGGCTTCGCGCTGATCTGGCTCGCGCTGGCGGTGTTCAGCGCGGACGCCCTGTGGCGGGCGCGGGCCGGCCGCGCTGCACCCGACGCGATATAGGGAAACACCCGATTCCTCGAGCCCTGATGCGTCCTAGCGTGGAGCCATGAACGGGGTCTGGTTCGCGGCGATGGTCGCGATCCTCGTAGGGGCCGGTGTCGTCGCCCAACTGGGCTGGCAGCTGCCCGAAAAGGCCGAGGTCAAGCGGGTGTTCCGGCTGCATCGGCCGCGGTCGGGCCTGGTGCGGGCCGCGGCGTCCACAACTGCCGCGGCCGCCGACCCGCGGTAGCCGACATCCGGCTAAGGACACGCACCGCGACACGCCGAGATCTGTCGGGGCACCGCAATAGACTGACGACCCTATGACCAGTCCGTCGAGCGCGTCCTTCGTGCACCTGCACAACCACACCGAGTACTCGATGCTGGACGGTGCTGCGAAGGTCAAGCCGATGCTGGCGGAGGCGCAGCGGCTGGAGATGCCCGCGATCGGGATGACCGATCACGGAAACATGTTCGGCGCCAGCGAGTTCTACAACGCCGCGACCGAGGCGGGCATCAAGCCGATCATCGGTGTGGAGGCGTACATCGCGCCCGGCTCGCGGTTCGACACCAAGCGCGTGCTCTGGGGTGACCCGTCGCAGAAGTCCGACGACGTCTCGGGCAGCGGGTCCTACACCCACATGACGATGGTCGCCGAGAACGCGACGGGGCTGCGCAACCTGTTCAAGCTGTCGTCGCTGGCGTCGTTCGAGGGTCAGCTCGGCAAGTGGTCCCGAATGGACGCCGAGCTGATCGCCGAGCATTCGGCGGGCATCATCGCCACGACCGGGTGCCCGTCGGGTGAGGTGCAGACCCGGCTGCGGCTGGGGCACGACCGGGAGGCGCTCGAGGCGGCCGCGAAGTGGCGCGAGATCTTCGGCCCGGACAACTTCTTCCTCGAGTTGATGGACCACGGCCTCGACATCGAGCGCCGCGTCCGCGACGGGCTCCTCGAGATCGGCCGCAAGCTCGGCATCCCGCCGCTGGCCACCAACGACTGCCACTACGTCACGCGCGACGCTGCCCGCAACCACGAGGCGCTGCTATGTGTGCAAACCGGTAAGACCCTGTCGGACCCGAACCGGTTCAAGTTCGACGGCGACGGCTATTACCTGAAGTCGGCCGCCGAGATGCGTGCGTTGTGGGACGCGGAGATCCCGGGCGCCTGCGACGCCACGCTGCAGATCGCCGAGCGGGTGCAGAGCTACGCGGAGGTCTGGACGCCGAAGGACCGGATGCCGATCTTCCCGGTGCCCAAGGGACACGACCCCGATTCGTGGCTGCGGCACGAGGTCGACGCCGGCCTGAAGCGGCGCTTCCCCGATTCGGAGGTGCCGGCCGAATACCGCGAGCGGGCCGACTACGAGATCAAGGTCATCTGCGAGAAGGGCTACCCGTCCTACTTCCTGATCGTCGCGGACCTGATCAACTACGCGCGTTCGGTGGACATCCGGGTGGGGCCCGGCCGAGGTTCGGCGGCGGGGTCGCTGGTCGCCTACGCGCTCGGCATCACCAACATCGACCCGATCCCGTACGGGCTGCTGTTCGAGCGGTTCCTCAACCCCGAACGCGTATCGATGCCCGATATCGACATCGACTTCGACGACCGTCGCCGCGGCGAGATGCTGCGCTATGCCGCCAACAAATGGGGCAGCGACCGGGTCGCCCAGGTCATCACCTTCGGCACCATCAAAACCAAAGCAGCGCTCAAGGATTCGGCCCGAGTCAACTACGGCCAGCCCGGCTTCGCCATCGCCGACCGGATCACCAAGGCGCTGCCTCCGCCGATCATGGCCAAGGACATTCCGCTCTCGGGTATCACCGACCCCTCCCATGAGCGGTACAAGGAGGCCGCCGAGGTTCGCGGGCTGATCGACACCGACCCCGACGTGCGCACCATCTACGAGACCGCCCGCGGCCTCGAGGGTTTGGTGCGCAATGCGGGCGTGCACGCCTGCGCGGTGATCATGAGCAGCGAGCCGCTGGTCGACGCGATTCCGCTGTGGAAGCGGCCGCAGGACGGCGCCATCATCACCGGCTGGGACTATCCGTCGTGTGAAGCCATCGGCCTGCTGAAGATGGACTTCCTCGGCCTGCGCAACCTCACCATCATCGGCGACGCCATCGAGAACATCCGGATCAACCGGGGTATCGACCTCGACCTCGAGTCGGTGCCGCTCGACGACAAGCCCACCTTCGAACTGCTGGGCCGCGGTGACACGCTCGGGGTGTTCCAGCTCGACGGCGGGCCGATGCGCGACCTGCTGCGCCGCATGCAGCCGACGGAGTTCGAGGACGTCGTCGCCGTCATCGCGCTGTACCGGCCGGGGCCCATGGGCATGAACGCCCACAACGACTACGCCGACCGCAAGAACGGCCGCCAGGCCATCAAGCCGATCCACCCGGAACTCGAGGAGCCGCTACGCGAGATCCTCGCCGAGACCTACGGCCTGATCGTCTACCAAGAGCAGATCATGCGCATCGCGCAGAAGGTGGCCAGCTATTCGCTCGCCCGAGCAGACATTCTGCGTAAGGCGATGGGCAAGAAGAAGCGCGAAGTCCTGGAGAAGGAGTTCGAGGGCTTCTCGGAAGGCATGAAGGCCAACGGCTTTTCGGCCGCGGCCATCAAGGCGCTATGGGACACGGTGCTGCCGTTCGCCGACTACGCGTTCAACAAGTCGCACGCCGCGGGTTACGGCCTGGTGTCGTACTGGACGGCGTATCTGAAGGCCAACTATCCGGCCGAGTACATGGCCGGCCTGCTGACGTCGGTGGGCGACGACAAGGACAAGGCCGCCGTCTACCTCGCCGACTGCCGCAGGCTCGGCATCACCGTGCTGCCGCCCGACGTCAACGAGTCGAGCCTGAACTTCGCCTCCGTCGGCGAGGACATCCGCTACGGACTGGGTGCGGTGCGCAACGTGGGCGCCAATGTGGTGGCCTCACTGATCAATTCGCGCACCGACAAGGGCAAGTTCATCGACTTCTCCGACTACCTCAACAAGATCGATATCGCGGCCTGCAACAAGAAGGTCACCGAGTCACTGATCAAGGCGGGTGCGTTCGACTCGCTGGGACATCCGCGTAAGGGCCTGTTCCTGATTCACACCGACGCGGTCGATTCGGTGCTCGGCACGAAGAAGGCCGAGGCGATGGGCCAGTTCGATCTGTTCGGCGGCGCGGACACGGCCACCGATGCGGTGTTCAGCATCAAGGTGCCCGAGGAGGAGTGGGAGGACAAGCACAAGCTGGCGCTCGAGCGCGAGATGCTCGGCCTCTACGTGTCCGGGCATCCGCTCAACGGCATCGCCCATCTGCTGTCCGCCCAGGTCGACACCGCGATCCCCGCGATTCTCGACGGTGACATCCCCAACGACACGCAGGTGCGGATCGGCGGGATCCTGGCGTCGGTGAACCGGCGGGTCAACAAGAACGGATTGCCCTGGGCGTCAGCGCAGTTGGAGGATCTCACCGGCGGCATCGAGGTGTTGTTCTTCCCGCAGACCTATTCCACGTTCGGGGCCGAGATCACCGACGACGCGGTGGTCCTGATCGGTGCGAAGGTCGCCATCCGTGACGACCGGATCTCGGTGATCGCCAACGACCTTGTCGTACCCGACTTCTCGAGCGCGCAGATCGACCGCCCACTGGCGGTCACGCTGCCGACGCGGCAGTGCACGGTCGACAAGGTCACCGCGCTGAAGCAGGTGTTGGCCCGCCATCCCGGCACCTCGCAGGTGCATCTGCGGCTGATCAGCGGTGAGCGCATCACCACGCTGGAACTGGATGCGTCGCTGCGGGTGACGGCGTCGTCGGCGTTGATGGGTGATCTGAAGGCGCTGCTGGGCCCCGGCTGCCTGGGCTGATGTCGTTCCGCGAACTGCACGAGCGGGGCTGCTTCGTCATTCCGAATCCGTGGGATCGCGGCACGGCGATCGCGTTGGCAGCCATGAGTTTTCCGGCGCTGGCCACCACCAGTGCGGGCGCGTGCTTCGCGCAGGGATTGCCGGACACGCCGAGCGCACTGGGTGTCGACGCTGCGCTGCGCAACATCGAAGAGATCGTGGGTGCAGTCGATCTGCCGGTCAACGCCGACTTCCAGGCCGGCTACGCCGACGATCTGGACGGGCTCGCGGCCAACGTCAGGCGGTGCGTGGCGACCGGGGTCGCCGGCCTGTCCATCGAGGATGCCCGCGGCGGCGCCCAGGATCCCCTGTACCCGCTGCCCGAGGCGGTGGAGCGGATCCGCGTCGCGCATGCGGCGATCGACGGGGCCGACGTGCTGCTGACCGCCCGCGCCGAATGCTTCCTGTACGGCCATCCGGATCCGTTGCGGGAGGCGATCATCCGGCTGCAGGCCTACGCCGAGGCGGGGGCCGAAGTATTGTACGCACCGGGGGTGCGGACCCGGGAGGACATCGCCGCGATCGTCGACGCGCTGCGACCGTGGCCGGTCAACGTGTTGATGTCCTCGGATACCGGACTGACGGTCGACGACCTGGCGCAGCTCGGGGTGCGGCGGATCAGCGTCGGGTCCGCGTTGACGCGCGTCGCGTGGGGTGCGTTCCTGTCCGCGGCCCGGCGGATTGCGCACGACGGTTCCTTCGCGGGGCTGTCCGGTGCCGCCGACTTCGGCGAACTCAACAGCCTGTTCGAGGCGTACCGCCTGCGCTAGAACGCGTAACGCAGGATGCGCGCCTTGCGGGCGCAGGCTTTCGTCTTGCCCATCAGCTTCGTCGGGATCCGGATCCAGGGCGGGAACAGCTCGACCTCCGGCGCGCTCGTCAGGCTGGCCTCCTCGACCAGCCGCATCCGCGGGTTCCAGGTCTGCGGGTAGTGCGCGTCCTTGAAACCGGCGTAGCGCCACTGGCTTTCGACGTCCTTGAACATCTTCTGCGGGGTGAGCTTGACCGCGAGGCGGCTGACCCAGCCGATGCGGCCGTAGTCGTTGAACGCCAACTCCCCGGTCGCGAAGTGCTCGGTGATGCGGCGGAAGATCCCGGCGATCTGTGATTCGGCCAGGAAGGCGAACAGTCCGTCGGCAATCAGCATGGTCGGCCGACCGGCGGGAATGGCGTCGGGCCAGTGCGCGTCGGCCAGCGATACGGGCACGGAGTGCGAGTGCGCGTCGGCGGGGAGGACGTGGTCGCGTAATGCTGTGATTCCGGGGAGGTCGACGCTGTACCAGTCGACCGACGGCGGCGGGTCGACGCGATAGAACCCGCTGTCGAGACCGGCGCCGAGGTCGACGACAACCGCGTCGGGATTCTTGGCGATGAACGCCCGCACCCGGTCGTCGAGCATCTTGGCCCGCAGCGCCGTCTGGCATACCACGCTGGTCTGCACACCGAGCCCGACGAAGTCGTAGTCGATCTTGCCGATGACCTCGTAGGCCAGCCGGTCGCCCAGGATCGGCCGCGGCCACTGACTGTCCAGCGCGCGGGCGTATTCGGTGAGAAAGGCGGTCTGCTCGATCGGTGTCAGTTCGGCGGTGGCGAGACCCATGACATCGACGGTACTCCGGTTTCGCCGCTGAACGTTCAGCCCAAAACGTTCACCGCTCTTGCGATTACGAGTCCCAACGTGGTGAACGAGAGGATCGCCTGACTCGCCATCATCGCCTTCGCCCGCCGCGTCATCGGCATGGTGTCGGTCGGCGAGAACGCCACCACGTTCGTGATGCTGACGAACAGGTAGTCGAAGAACTCCGGTCGCCAGTTCGGCGGTGCCAGTTCAGGTTCCGTCATCTGCGGGAACATGAAGTCGGGGTAGGGCCTGCTGCCCTCGCGTCGGGCGAACGGTCCGCCTCGGTCGATCTCCCAGTACCAGACCCCGAAGGCGATGACGGTCGTCACGTAGATTGCGCCGCCGCTGCCGAGTAGCACCGCAGCGTTGTTGCTCACGTCGCCGCTGAGGATGCGGATGTCCAGCACCAGTGCGGACAGCGAGTTGTCGAGGGTGATGGCGGCCAACAGCAGATAGCTGGCCCCCTGGCCGAACTTCGTGCGCCTCGTCAGCCGAAGCGGATTCAGCCCGACCAGCACGACGACGAGCAGAATCTCGAGCAGGATGAGCGGCCACCGCGGCACCACGGTGTAGCCCTTGGGGATGGCGAGCTGCAGGCCGATCGCCACGAGCAGAGCTATCAACACGGGTATCCGGCTCTCCGGATCGCCGGAACGCAGCCACGAGGGGACGTGTTCTTCGGCGTCGGAGGCCAGGCGCTCGGCGCGACGGACGAAATCCTCTACCGGGTTCTCAGGTTCGGGGGTCGTGTCCACCAGGAAAGTGTGTGCGCCACGATGAAGGTATGCAGTCGCGACACGTCAGTATTTGGATCGATGTTGCACCAGAGGTGGTCTACGAGTTCGCTGCGGATCCGCACACGTGGCCGCAATGGGCCGCCGGGCTGGCCGAGGGCGGTTTACGGCAGGAGGCCGACGGTTGGGTGGCCGACTCGCCGATGGGCATCGTGACGGTGGAGTTCTCACCGCCGAACGCGTTCGGGGTGCTGGATCACGTGGTCGGGATGCCGTCGGGGGAGAAGGTGTACAACCCGATGCGCGTCGTCCCCGCGGGTGTGGACGAGGACCGGTGTGAGGTGATGTTCACCGTGCGTCGCCGCGAGGGGATGACCGACGAGCAGTTCGACGCCGACGCCCAAGCGGTCGCCGCGGACCTCGCCACGCTGAAGCAACTGGTGGAGGCATCTCCGGCCCTCTAGCCGGTCCCCCGATCGGTGGACGCGGGAATTCCGCCGGTGGGTGTCCGATCAGCGGACAGACCGAAAGGCGTGACCACGGCACTCTTGAGTCATCGCCGGGACGACCGGGAGAGCAACTCAACGAGGAGAAGCCGAAATGACGAACACCACCATCACTCACCGGATCGCCCGCTACATCGCCCTGCCGATCATGTCGGCCGGCATCGTCGGAGGGGCCGCCCTTGGCATGGCGGGCATGGCCAATGCCGCTACGACCACGCCGAGCGGGCCGGGGTACTCGTACGCGCCGTCCGTGAAGGCCCCCGCCGGCGGGCAGCTGCACCACCATCATGGCGTGAATCACGTCGAGACAGTGGAGCCGCTTTACCAGCGCTGAGTCCAGACATACGACAGGCCCTCCCGGCGGGAGGGCCTGTCGGTCGTTACGGGTTCACTCGTGCGAGTGGAAGGCGCCAAGGCCCAGCCACACGACCGTGCCTGCGGCAGCTGCCGCGAGCACGGCCGGCGCGGCGCTCGCTGTGGCGACGGCGACGATCACTGCGACGATGGCCGCCACCGCGAGCGCAAGCACCTTGTACACCGGCCAGGGCACCCCGGCGATGCTGACTTGGTCGCGTACGGTCATGATTTGACGATAGCTCGTAAGGAAGTTTTCGGGCAACCGAAACACGGGTTGAGGGCAATCAATTTCCCTAGTCAGGCTATGAATCGGGCCCGGCTGACCCGTTCGTGGCGACGGCCCATTTAAGAAAAAGGCCGGGTTGGTGGCACCATTGTTCGGTGACCGCTGAACTGAGCCAGACCTCGAGAACGTCGCCGCTGTCCGCGGCCGACATCGATGAGGCTGCTCAGCGAATTTCCGGCGTCGTGCGGCGCAGCCCGCTCGAGTACAGCGAGCGGTTGTCGGAGGTCACCGGCGCGAACGTCTACCTCAAGCGCGAAGACCAGCAGGCCGTGCGGTCCTACAAGCTGCGTGGCGCCCACAACCTGCTGATGCAGCTGTCGCCCGAGGAGATCGCGGCAGGCGTCGTGTGCTCGTCGGCAGGTAACCACGCGCAGGGTTTCGCGATGGCATGCCGGTCGATGGGTATCCACGGCCGGGTCTACGTGCCGGGCAAGACCCCCAAGCAGAAGCGCGACCGCATCCGCTACCACGGTCGCGAGTTCATCGAGCTGATCATGGTCGGCCACACGTATGACGAGGCCGCGGCGGCCGCGCTGGAGGATGTCGCACGGACGGGCGCGACGCTGGTTCCGCCGTACGACGATCTGCGCACGATCGCGGGGCAGGGGACGATCGCCGCCGAGATCCTCGACCAGCTCGACGACGAACCGGACCTGGTCATCGTGCCCGTCGGCGGCGGTGGCTGCATCGCGGGCATCACGACCTATCTCGCAGAACGCACCACCAACACGTCGGTGCTCGGCGTCGAGCCCGCGGGTGCGGCGGCGATGATCGCGGCACTGGCCGCGGGGGAGCCGGTGACCCTGGACGAGGTCGATCAGTTTGTCGACGGTGCGGCGGTGAACCGCGCGGGCGATCTGACGTTCGCCGCGCTGGCGGCCGCCGGGGACATGGTGTCCATCACGACCGTCGCCGAGGGCGCGGTCTGCACCGCGATGCTCGACCTCTACCAGAACGAGGGCATCATCGCCGAACCCGCGGGCGCACTGTCGGTGGCGGCGCTGATGGAGGCGCAGCTCGAACCCGGATCGACTGTGGTGTGCGTGATCTCCGGCGGCAACAACGACGTGTCCCGCTACGGCGAGGTGCTCGAGCGCTCGCTGGTGCACCTCGGGCTCAAGAAGTACTTCCTGGTGGACTTCCCCCAGGAACCCGGTGCGCTGCGGCGGTTCCTGGACGAGGTCCTCGGCCCCAACGACGACATCACGCTGTTCGAGTACGTCAAGCGCAACAACCGTGAAACCGGCGAGGCGCTGGTGGGTATCGAGCTGGGTTCGGCCAGTGACTTCGACGGTCTGATGGCACGGATGCAGGCGTCCGACATTCACGTCGAGGCGCTGGAACCGGGCTCGCCCGCGTACCGCTATCTGCTCTGAGGACGCCGCAGAATCGCGAACGAATGACGGGGCACCGTGGTCGATTCCGGGCCCACCCTCGGTTCGTCCCAGGCCAGCACCACGTCGCCGGTGACCGGTAGGTCGACTGCGTCTGTACCGAGGTTGCACGCGATCGCCAGCGTTCCGCGGTGCATGACGAACCAGTGCTGATCTTCGTCGTAGTCGACCCGCAGGTGATCCAGCCACGGGTCGGCCAGATCGGGTTCGGTCCGTTTGAGTGCGATCAGCCGCTGGTAGACGCGACGCAGGCGGCCGTGCTCACCGTCGTCGATCTCATCCCAGTTCAGTTTGGAGCGTTCGTAGGTCTGCGGGTCCTGCGGATCCGGGATTTCGTCGGCGTCCCATCCGTGTTCGGCGAACTCGCGTTTACGGCCCTCGGCGGTCGCTCTGGCCAGTTCGGGCTCCGGATGTGAGGTGAAGAACTGGAACGGCGACGACGAGCCCCATTCCTCGCCCATGAAAAGCATTGCGGTATAGGGCGATCCGATCGCCAGCGCGGCCTTGACCGCCAGCTGGCCGAACGTCAGGTTCTGCGACGGCCGGTCGCCGCAGGCTCGGTTGCCCACCTGGTCGTGCGTGAGTGTGTAGGCCAGCAGTCGGGTACCGGGAATGGTCGCCGTGTCCAGTGGTCGCCCGTGTCGACGGTGCCGGAACGACGAGTAGGTGCCCGCATGGAAGTATCCGTGCTTCAGCGTCGACGCCAGCGCCTCGAGCGAACCGAAATCCGAGTAGTAGCCCTGGCGTTCACCCGAAACCGCGGTGTGGATCGCGTGGTGGATGTCGTCGTCCCACTGCGCGGTCATCCCGAGACCGCCGCGGTCGCGCGGCGTGATCAGCCGCGGGTCGTTGAGGTCGCTTTCGGCGATCAGTGACAGCGGACGGCCCAATTCCTCGGCCAGCGCGTCGGTTTCGGCGGCCAATTCCTCGAGAATGTGAATGGCCGTGGTGTCGACGAGGGCGTGCACCGCGTCCAGACGCAGGCCGTCGGCGTGGAAGTCGCGCATCCATCGCAGCGCGCAGTCGAGGATGTAGCGCCGCACCTCGTCGGCTTCGGGCCCGGAGATGTTGATCGACTCGCCCCACGGATTGCTGCCCGACGACAGGTAGGGACCGAACCGCGGCAGATAGTTACCCGACGGGCCGAGATGGTTGAACACCGCGTCGATCAGCACACCGAGACCGCGCCGATGGCACGCGTCGACGAATCTCACCAACGCGTCGGGGCCGCCGTACGGTTCGTGCACGGCGTACCACAGCACCCCGTCGTAGCCCCAGCCGTGCGTACCGCCGAATGCGTTGACAGGCATCAGTTCGACGAAGTCGACGCCGAGATCGACCAGATAGTCCAGCTTCTCGATCGCCGAATCGAGCGTCGCGCCGGAGGTGAAGGTTCCGATGTGCAGCTCGTAGATGACCTTGCCCTCGATCGAGCCGCCTGCCCAGTCGCCGTCGGTCCAGGCGTCGGGATCCGGCTGCCACAGCGCCGACCGCTCGTGAACGCCGTCGGGTTGGCGCGGCGACCGCGGATCCGGCAGCACCGTCGGATCGTCGTCGAGCACGAACCCGTAGCGCGCCCCGGCAGGCGCCTCGACGTCGGCGCGCCACCAGCCGTCGTCGGACCTGGTCATTTCGTGCAGCGTGCCGTCCACGTCGAGCCGGACCCGGTCGGGGATGGGCGCCCATACCGAAAACTCAGTCATCGGTCCGCTCCAAAAGGACGACCGGCAGATCCGCGAACAGTTCGGCCGCCAGCGTGCTGCCGCCGAACTCCCTACCCGAGATGCGGTCGGTCCACCGTCCGTCCGGCAGCGTCAATGCCGTTTCCCCCCAACCGGTTTCCGACAGCATCACCGTGTGCCGGCTCACCGCGGTCAGCACGTCGTCGCCGCGCAGGAACGCCACCAGGTGGTCGGCGGCCGGGCCGTCGGCCTGCACGGGGGTGTAGCTGCCGTCGGTGAAGCTGGCCGCGCGCTCGCGCCGCAGCCGCAACGCCGCGGCGACCACCCGGATCTTCGGATGCCGCAACGTCTCGAGCGCCTCGAGGCGGGCCGCGTAGTCGACCGGGCGGCGGTTGTCCGGGTCGACCAGGCTGTCCTCCCACAGTTCTGTGCCCTGGTAGACGTCCGGCACACCGGGCGCGGTGAGCGAGATCAGCTTCTGGCCGAGGGCGTCGCTGCGCGCATGGAGGTCGAGTCGGGCGACGAGTGCGGTCATCTCGGTGCCGATCGGACCGTCGAGCACGGTGTCGATCCAGCCGTGCACCGCCGACTCGAACTCCTCGTTCGGATCGTTCCAGCTGGTGTGCAGCGCAGCTTCCCGGATCGCCTTCTCGGCGTACGCGTGCAGTCGTTCCCGCAGCGACGGCCGGATCTCGCCGCCCACCGGCCACACGCCGAACATGTTCTGCAGCAGGAACAGTCCGGTGGCCGCATCCGGTGGCTGGGCCGCGTGCGTCCACTTTCCGACGAGCTCGGCCCACAGCGACGGCACCTGCGACAGCACCCCGATTCGCGCGCGCACATCCTCGCCGCGCTTGGTGTCGTGGGTCGACAGCGTCACCATGGCGTGCGGCCACATCTTGGCCCGCACGGCCGCGCGGTGATGGAACTCGGCGACGCTCACGCCGAACCGGCGCGGCTCACCGCCGACCTCGTTGAGCGACACCAGCCGCGCATCGCGGTAGAACAGGCAGTCCTCCATCGATTTCGCCGTCGCAGCACCGCACAACTGCTGCAGCCGCACGTTGGCCTCGTCGCTGAGCGCCAATGCGGATGCGACGACCGCCATCGGGGCGGCGAACTCCGGTCGCTCCGTGACTGCGGCGGCGATCGCAGTGGGCAGCACTGCCGAAAGTGCTTGGTAGTCAGAGCGATAGACCTCGATATGGCTGATCAACGTAGCCACGGCGGCAGGCAGTTCGGGGTGGTCGGTGCCGGTGGCCGCGACGATCACCCGACACAGCCGCGCGAGTTCGCTCTCGAGGGTGTCGGTGACGGCCTCGGCCTTGAGCCGACGGGCGACCTCCGGCATCGAGCTGTATGCGACGCCCGCGGAGTCGTAGAGATCGGTGAGCACCTGTTCACCTGCGGGATCGATGAACACGCCGCCGATTTCGCGCAGCGCGTCGTAGCCGGTGGTGCCCTCCACCGGCAGCGTGGGCTCCAGCGCCTCGTCAACGGCCAGGATCTTCTCGATGACGATCCACGCCTGTGGTCCGGTCAATTCACGCAACCACGCGAGATAGCCTGTCGGGTCGGATAATCCGTCCGGATGGTCGATGCGCACACCGTCCACCAGCCCTTCGCGAAACCAACGTGCGACCTCCACGTGGGTCGCGTCGAACACCGCGCGATCCTCCTGACGCAACCCGGCCAGTGACGTGATGGAGAAGAACCGCCGGTATCCGCAGATTCCGTTGCGCCAGCCGATCGCCCGATAGTGGGGGCTGTCAGCCGGGTATGACGGCGGCGGTTCGTCGCCGTCGTCGCCGAGGACGGGCAGCACAATCCGCCCGTCCGGATCCAGGTCCCAGTCGATGTCGAAATACGACGCATAGGGCGAATTCCGGCCGTGCGTCAGGACATCCAGCCACCAATGGTTCTGCTGCGGGTCGTCGACCCCGACATGGTTGGGCACGATGTCAACGATCAGGCCAATGCCGCGAGAGCGCGCCGCCGCCGACAACCGAGCCAAACCCTCGGGGCCACCCAGTTCGGCGGACACGGTGGTGGCATCGGTGACGTCGTAACCGTGCGTCGACCCCTGCGAAGCGGTCAGGATCGGGGACAGGTACAGATGCGACACCCCGAGTGCGTCGAGGTAGTCGAGGAGGTTTTCGGCGTCGGCGAAGGTAAAGGAGTCTCCGCGCATCTGTAGCCGATACGTCGAGAGCGGGCGAATCGGCATGCGTTACGCGGTCTTACGCAGCACCAGCAGGGACCGCGCCGCGAGCGTGAGCTTCTCGCCAGCGGCGACGACCAGATCCGTCTCGCCGGTCGGGTCGGCGGTGTCGAACGCCGCGGTCCACTGGGCGGCGTAGCCGATGTCGGGGGCGACGAAGTCCACCGCCTTGCTGTGCGAGTTGAAGCACAGCAGGAACGAATCGTCGACGACGCGCTCACCGCGTTCGTTCGGCGCGGGGATCGCGTCCCCGTTGAGGAAAACCGCGACGCACTTGTCGAAGCCGGAATCCCAGTCCTCGGGGGTCATTTCGGTGCCTCCCGGGGTCAGCCAGGCGATATCGCGCACCTGATCGCCGGTGCGGATGGGCGCACCCTCGAAGAACCGCCGCCGCCGGAACACCGGGTGCCGTTTGCGGAACTCGATCACCTTGCGGGTGAACGCGAGCTGGTCGGCGTTCTTCTCGCACAGCGACCAGTCCATCCAGGAGATCTCGGAGTCCTGGCAGTACACGTTGTTGTTGCCCGACTGGGTGCGGCCGATCTCGTCACCGTGGGCGAGCATCGGCGTGCCCTGCGACAGCATCAGTGTCGCCATGATGTTGCGCATCTGCTTACCGCGCAGGGCGAGGATCTCGGGATCGTCGGTGGGCCCTTCGACACCGCAGTTCCACGACCGGTTGTGGCTCTCGCCGTCGCGGTTGTCCTCGCCGTTGGCCTCGTTGTGTTTCTCGTTGTACGACACCAGGTCGGCCAACGTGAACCCGTCATGGCAGGTGACGAAGTTGATGGACGCGCTCGGCCGCCTACCGGTCGCCTCGTAGAGGTCCGATGACCCGGTCAGCCGGGACGCGAATTCACCCAGGGTTGCGGGCTCGCCCCGCCAGTAATCACGCACAGTGTCGCGATATTTCCCATTCCACTCGGTCCACAAACCAGGAAAATTTCCGACCTGATAGCCACCCTCGCCGATGTCCCACGGCTCGGCGATGAGCTTGACCTGGCTGACCACCGGGTCCTGCTGCACCAGGTCGAAGAACGCCGACAGCCGGTCGACGTCGTAGAACTCGCGGGCGAGCGTCGCGGCCAGGTCGAAGCGGAATCCGTCGACGTGCATCTCCAGCACCCAGTACCGCAGCGAGTCCATGATCAACTGCAGTGTGTGCGGGTGACGCGCGTTGAGGCTGTTGCCTGTGCCGGTGAAATCCTTGTAGAACCTCGGGTCGCCGTCGAGCAGCCGGTAGTACGCGGCGTTGTCGATGCCGCGGAAGTTGATCGTCGGGCCGAGGTGGTTGCCTTCGGCGGTGTGGTTGTAGACCACGTCGAGGATGACCTCGATGCCCGCCTCGTGGAACGACCGCACCATCGTCTTGAACTCCGCGACGGCGCCGCCCGCGTGCTTGTTTGCCGCGTATTGGTAGTGCGGTGCGAAGAAGCCGAAGGTGTTGTAGCCCCAGTAGTTTCGCAGTCCGAGGTCGAGGAGCCGGTGGTCGTGCATGAACTGGTGCACCGGCATGAGTTCGATCGCGGTGACGTTCAGCGACTTGAGGTGGTCGATGATCACGGGGTGCGACAGGCCGGCATAGGTTCCGCGCAGCTCCTCGGGAATGCCGGGATGCGTCTGCGTCATGCCCTTGACGTGTGCCTCGTAGATCACGGTCTCGTGGTACGGCGTACGCGGTGCGCGGTCGGAGGCCCACTGGAAGAACGGGTTGATCACGACGCTGGTCATCGTGTGGCCGAGGGAGTCGATCATCGGTGGGGTGCCGCCGGTCGCGAGGTCCTCGGCGTTCATGTCGTACGAGAACAGCGCCTGCGTGAACTCGAAGTCACCGTGGAAGGACTTCCCGTACGGGTCGAGCAGCAGCTTGCTCGGATCGCAGCGATGCCCCGCGGTCGGCTCCCACGGCCCGTGCACCCGGAACCCGTATCGCTGCCCGGGCGTGACGGTAGGCAGATAGCAGTGCCAGACGAAGCCGTCGACCTCTTCGAGGTTGATCCGCTCCTCGCTGCCGTCCTTGCCGATGAGGCACAGCTCCACCCGGTCGGCGATCTCGGAGAACAGCGAGAAGTTGGTGCCTGCGCCGTCGTAGGTGGCGCCAAGAGGGTAGGGGGTGCCCGGCCAGACGGTGGGTACCGACGCCGGTGCGTCGGACGCCATCAGTCGACCCACCAACCAGTGGCGGCCGCGATCTGTCGCCCGAGTTCGGGCGTCATGGTGCGCATGTAGGTACTCGAGATGTGGTGGGCATCGTGATACAGCAAGACATTTCCCTCCACCGCGCGACAGATGTCCTTGCGGCACATCGCATCGCTCATGTCCAGGGGCTTGAGCAACGGGAACCGCTTGACGAAATCGAGTGCGGGGTTCTTGGGAGACAATACGTCGGATCGCTTTACTCCGCAGGAGATGGCGTCGCCGCCCTCGGCCAGGCAGTCGGCTGGAAAGTACGGCTGCCCGTTGCGCACCAGCCACGGAGTGTCGCGCATCGCCAGGATCGGAATGTTGTTGTCGGACAACGTCTGCCAGATACCGATGTAGTTGGCTGGCATGACGTCGCCCGGCTTGATGTTCCACGGCCGTGTCGCGGTGGTGAACACGTAGTCGGGACGGTCGGCGATGATCTTGTCCATCACCCGCTCGTTCCACTCGTGGCACTTCGGGTAGGGACGGTTGTCGCCCATGACCAACGGGACTTCCTCGGTGGTCAGCGGACAGCCCATCTTCAGATAGGTGACCACCTTGAAGTGGTGCATCCGGCCAAGGAGGTCAAGCGCGGTGATCCAGTGCTCGGCGTGCGAACCACCCGCGAGAGCGATGGTGCGCGAAGCGGTTTCGTCACCGTAGTTACAGGTGATGACGCCGACGTTGTCGAAGTCGCTGATGCAGCCGTCCTCGGTGGTGGGGGGCAGGTCCTTCCTCGCTTCGAGCACGGTCGGGCGCATCGGCAGCTTCGGCACCTTCACCTTGTCGATGAGGGCGCGGGCGCCGGGGTAGTCACGCGACGAAAGACCGCTCAGCTCTTTTCCTGAGGCGCGTTCGATGACCACGTGCTCACGCCAGGTGAACGATGTCGCCGTCAACGCCACCGCCAGCAGTACGACCACCGAGCCGAGCGCCATCGTCGGCCTGCGCAACCGGGCCCGCAGCGGGACGGCGGTCGAGGAGGCGGGGCGATAACGCAGTGGGTTCTCGACGTACTTCGTGGTCAGCCACGCCAGCACACCGGACACCAGCAATATGACGGCACCCTCGACGAAGTTGACGCGTCGATGGCCCGTGTAGGACAGATAGAAGATCAGCAGCGGCCAGTGCCACAGGTACAGCGAGTACGCCATGGCGCCCAGCGCGACGAACGGCGCCGTCGCCAACAGCCGGTTGGGGGAGGGCATGCGACCCGCGGTGTGCGGATCGGCCACCCGGTTGGCGGCCGACAGGATGAACAGCATCGTGGCGCCCACCGGCACCAGCGCCCACGGGCCGGGGAACTCGTGCACGCCGTCGAGCACGGCGCCGCACGCCAGGATCGCAACCAATCCGATGACCGCGGCCGCGGTGCGCAGCCACATCGGCCAGCGCAGATTCGTGACCAGGGCGCCGACCAGCGCTCCGAGCAGCAGCTCCCAGGCCCGCGCGAAGCTGTTGTAGTAGGCGGTGGCCTGATCGGTGTTGTGGGCGTGGATCGCGTAGACGAAGGACGCGATGGTCAACGCGCTCAGCAGCACGATGAACGCGATCCGCATGTGGCGGCCGAAGACGCGGCGGAACAGTACGGCGAACCCGAAGATCAGCGCCAGGAAGGCGATGTAGAACTGGCCCTGCACCGACATCGACCAGATGTGCTGCAGCGGACTGACCGCCTCACCGGCGCGCAGGTAGTCCGAGGCGGTGTTGGCCAACTCCCAGTTCTGGTAGTAGCCCAGACTCGCCAGACTTTGGTCTGCGAATGTCTCCCAACGGGTTTCGGGCTGAATGAGGATCGTCAACACGGCCGCCGCCGCGAGGACGACCACCAGCGCGGGCAGCAGGCGGCGCACCAGCCGGGTGACCTCGGGGACCGGCCACAGGGATGCGCCTGGCGTCATCGCCGTGCGCAGGATGCGGCCACCGAAGAAGAAGCCCGACAGCGCCAGGAAGACGTCGACCCCGCCGGAGACGCGGCCGAACCACACATGGAACACGGCGACGAGGAGGATCGCCACGCCGCGCAGGCCGTCGAGATCGTGCCGGTAGTAGCCCGATGCACGTGCCGGCGTAGCAGCATTCGCTGCGCGTGACGGAGGTCCCGGGTCGGTGGCTGGTGCCGGCCGGGCAGGGGCGAGGGTCATCATGGTCGACCGATAATCTACCCAAGGTGGCTTCCTTGACGCCTGCCGAGATCAGCGCCATTGACGCCGCCCACGTCTGGCATCCCTACAGCACGATCGGCGCGGAAGCGTTCGCGCCGCTGGTTGCCGCCGGCGCGCGCGGCGCGTGGCTGACGCTGCACCGCGACGGGCGGGACGTGCAGGTTCTCGACGCGATGGCGTCATGGTGGACCGCGATCCACGGCCACGGCCATCCGGTCCTGGATGCGGCGATCACCGACCAGCTGGCCACCATGAACCACGTCATGTTCGGCGGACTGACCCACGAACCCGCCGCTCGGCTGGCACAGCTGCTGGTCCAACTCACACCGGACGGTCTCGACACCGTCTTCTTCAGCGATTCGGGCTCGGTCTCGGTCGAGGTCGCGGTCAAGATGGCGCTGCAGTACTGGCGCAGCATCGGCCGCGGCGGCAAGCACCGGCTGATGACCTGGCGCGGCGGCTACCACGGCGACACCTTCACTCCGATGAGTGTCTGCGACCCCGACGGCGGCATGCATTCGCTGTGGACCGACGTGCTGGCCCGTCAGGAGTTCGCACCTGCGGTGCCCAGCGAGTACGACGCCGGCTATGTGAAGGCGTTCGAGAAGCAACTCGTCGAACACGTCGACGAGTTGGCCGCCGTCATCGTGGAACCGGTGGTCCAGGGGGCGGGCGGGATGCGGTTCCACGATCCGCGGTACCTGCTCGACCTGCGCGAGATGTGCACCCGCCACGGGGTGCTGTTGATCTTCGACGAGATCGCCACCGGCTTCGGGCGCACGGGGGAGTTGTTCGCCGCCGACCACGTGGGGGTGACGCCCGACATCATGTGTGTCGGGAAAGCGCTCACCGGCGGCTACATCACCCTGGCGGCGACGCTGTGCACCCGCGAGATCGCCGAGACGATCAGCACGCACGAACCCGGCGCGCTGATGCACGGGCCGACCTTCATGGCCAACGCGCTGGCGTGCGCGGTCTCGGTGGCGTCGGTCGAACTGCTGCTCGCCGGCGACTGGCGGTCGTCGGTGCGCGCGATCGAGGCGGGCCTGCGTGACGGCCTGTCGCCCGCGGCGGATCTCGCCGGGGTGGCCGACGTCCGGGTGCTGGGTGCGATCGGCGTGATCGAGATGGATAGGCCCGTGGATCTGGGGGTGGCGACGCCTGTCGCGCTGGATCACGGGGTCTGGCTGCGGCCGTTCCGCAACCTCGTCTATGTGATGCCGCCGTACATCTGCACGCCGGAGGAGATCGCGCAGATCTGCTCGGCCATGGTCGCCGTGGCGGCTGCGTTGGCGGGTTAACGGTCTGACCGCGCTCTGCGTTAGCCTGAACACCGTTCAAGTCGGCTCGCCGGAGGCACACGTGACATCACGCACTGGTCTTTCGCCGCTGGCGTGGCTCGACGACGTCGAGCAGCAGCGCCGCGCGGCGGGCCTGCGGCGGTCGCTGCGCACGCGCGCGCCCGTCGGTGCCGAACTGGACCTGGCCTCGAACGACTACCTCGGTCTGTCGCAGCATCCCGACGTGATCGAGGGCGGGGTGACCGCGCTGCGTACCTGGGGTGCCGGGGCGACGGGTTCGCGGCTGGTGACCGGTAACACCGAAATCCATGAGGGCTTCGAG
The DNA here is from genome assembly GCF_010726085.1 of Mycolicibacterium moriokaense. Taxonomy (NCBI): domain Bacteria; kingdom Bacillati; phylum Actinomycetota; class Actinomycetes; order Mycobacteriales; family Mycobacteriaceae; genus Mycobacterium; species Mycolicibacterium moriokaense. Next base: position 3,729,692 of record NZ_AP022560.1, on the reverse strand, counting down.
CATGCGCTCGCGGACTTCGTCGGCGCCGAGTCGGCCCTGGTGTTCTCGTCGGGGTACACCGCGAATCTGGGCGCGGTCGTCTCGCTGTCCGGCGCGGGTTCGCTGTTGGTGTCTGATGCCCTGACGCATGCGTCTCTCGTCGACGCCTGTCGGCTTTCGCGGGCCCGGGTGGTGGTGACACCACATCGCGACGTCGCGGCCGTCGAGGCGGCGCTGACCGCCCGCGACGAGGAGCGCGCGGTCGTGGTGACCGATTCCGTGTTCTCCGCGGACGGCGTACTCGCCCCGCTGCGGACGCTGCACGACGTGTGCCGCCGCCACAACGCCCTGCTGATCGTCGATGAGGCGCACGGGCTCGGGGTGCGGGGGACCGGCGGTCGAGGGCTGTTGCACGAGGTCGGGCTGGCGGGCGCGCCGGACGTCGTGATGACGACGACGATGTCCAAGGCGCTGGGCAGTCAGGGTGGCGTCGTGCTTGGGCCGACGGCGGTACGCGACCATCTGATCGACGCCGCACGTCCGTTCATCTTCGACACGGGGTTGGCACCCGCCGCCGTGGGTGCGGCGTGGGCGGCGCTGAATGTGCTGATTGCCGAGCCGTGGCGGGCGCAGGCGGTGCTGGACCACGCGGCGGCCCTCGCGACCGTGTGCGACGTCGCCGAGCGACCCGACTCCGCGGTGGTGTCGGTGATAATGGGCGAGCCGGATGTGGCACTGGCCGCTGCGGTGGCGTGTTTGGACCGCGGTGTACGCGTCGGCTGCTTCCGGCCACCGACCGTCGCGCCGGGCACTTCGCGGCTGCGGCTGACGGCCCGCGCATCGCTGTCGGAGGACGAGATGGCCTTGGCTCGTGAGGTTCTCGTCGACGTGCTCTTTCCCGGCACGTGAGCACGCTCGTCATCACCGGGACGAACACCGGTGTCGGCAAGACGGTGGTGACGGCGGCGCTGGCGTGTCACGCCCGGCTCGCGGGCATCGACGTGGCGGTGTGCAAACCCGTGCAGACCGGAAGCCCGCACGACGACGACCTGGCCGACATCGGTCGGCTGTCCGGGGTGACCGACCTGCGTGGGGCGTGGCGTTACCCGGAACCGCTGGCGCCGGTCGCCGCGGCGCAGCGGGCGGGTCTGCCGTTGCCGACGCGCGCTGAGCTCGTCGAATCGGTACGTGCGGCGGAGGCGAAGCTGGTTCTGGTGGAAGGCGCCGGCGGCCTGCTCGTCGAACTGGGGGAGGGTGGCGTGACGCTGCGCGATGTCGCGAAGGATCTGGGCGCATCGGTGCTGGTCGTGGTCGCTGCGGGCCTCGGCACGTTGAACCACACCGCGTTGACACTGGAATCGCTTGCTGCACACGGGATTCCATGTTCGGGACTTGTCATCGGCGCATGGCCGTCCGATCCCGGCCCGGCCGAGGAGGGCAACCGCGAGGCGCTGAGCAGGCTCGCCCCGGTTCGGGCGGTGCTGCCCGCAGGCCTGGGTGCGGTGAGCGCGGAAGAGTTCGAGGTCGTGAGCGCGTCGGCGTTCGACTCGGTGTGGGTCGCCGGTCTGGGGTAGCGATGGTCCATTCCGTCGAGCTGATCTTCGATACGGACACCGAGGCAACCGTCCGGCACATCTGGGATGAGTTGCGTGACGCAGGAATTCCCAGCCAGGCACCTGCCAGCCGTCCGCACTCGACGCTGACGGTCGCCGAACGGATCGACCCCGAGGTGGACGACGTGCTCTCATCGCTGTCCGACCGGTTTCCGATGCCTTGCCGCATTGGTGCACCGCTGTTCTTCGGCAGGGCCAAGGCCGTACTCGCCCGCCTAGTGGTGCCGACGACCGCGCTGCTGGCTGTGCACGCCGAGGTGTACGAGATGTGCCTGCCTTACCAACATCCGGGCCCGATGGCCAACGCGCAGCCGGACGGCTGGACACCCCACGTGACGGTGGCTCGCCGCGTCGTGCCCGCTCAGATGGGCCGCGCCGTCAGGGTTGCGGGGACACCAATCGAGATCGTCGGCGCCGTCGTCGGACTGCGCCGCTGGGACGGCAACGCCAAGCGCGAATATCCGGTCTAGTCGCTACGGGACCGTCGCCGCAACGCTTTTCGGCACGCACATCCGCCATGCGTCGATGATGAATTCGCGCAGCTCGTCGAGCTCGATCGCGTCGAGCCGGACCGCGACCCAGTTGTATCGCATTTCGGAAGTCCTGGGCATCAGGAACTTGTCGGGCTCCGAGGCCACTAGCGCGGCCCGCTCTTCCTTGGGAAACCCGAAGCCCATCGTGGTTTCGTCGCGCGAGAACGCCACAAAGACCAGGCGTCCGACCTTGAACCTGATCCGGTCGGCGACGACGGCCTCGTACGCCCTCGGTAATGCCAGGGCGATGGGCCGCACATCGTCGACCGTGATCATCTCGCTGACGCTAGCCGGTACCCCCGACAATGTCGGTGATCTGCTGATTCGATCCGGTGAAGTCCGGTAATTTCCGCCTCGGTGGCCAAGAAATCGGACGACGAAACCGACCGAGCCTCCCACTGGAGCCCCGGCCGATACCATTGGCTCACGACCACGTCGATCGCGGTCATCGGCGCCATTGTCGGCGCCACATCGCTGTTCATGAACTTCTTCTACAAGCCCGCTCCACCACCGACCACCATCGAATCCGGCCACTCCGAGTTCATGAAGTTGAGCTACTCCGACCGCATCGACCGATGCATGCCGTATGCCTCCGAGCACCCGGCCGACTGGCGGAACCGATGGCGTGATGCGCTCGAGGATGCCGGTGGATCAGAGCAGAAGCCGCCGGTGCCGTTCGCGGACCTCGACGAGGTTTCGGCCAACGGCCAGGCGATCGTCAACACGTATCTGACGCTGACGAACTACGCGGAGAAGCTCGCCCCGACCGACGAAGGGGAGAACCTGTTGTCGTGCGTTTACTCCCCGGCGCTGAAGAAGGATGTGGACGCGCTCGTCGGGACGGGAAACGACGTGCCGAAGGCCGACAACATCGTCGTCCGCGAGAGCCCCGTCTATGACCAAGGTGAATTCGCAGGTGTCACCGCAGAGGGCCGTCCGAACAAAATCGTTGAGGTGATCATCCGACCCGGGCCCAGCGAGACACACCGCCAACTGGGATTTGCGATGGTGTCGGGCCACGACCCCGGTGTCCGCATGTGGACGCTCACCGCGTCGGTGGACGCGGGCAGCCCCGGATGGATGAAGGACATCGAGAACTACCGGGGCTTCTAGACCGGTTGCGCCCGCCTGGCGAGAATGCCGTCGACCAACAACTGCACGCCGAAGTCGAACCTGTGGGTGGGGTCTTCGGAAAGGACAGACTGGTCGACCGGCAGCTCGGCGCCTGCCGCGTCCCACTGCAGACGTGACTGTTCGTCGACCGTGAAGCCCAGCACGTAGTAGACGACCGTGCGGGCGGCCAGTTCGGCATGTGCGACGTCGACACCGACCTCGGAGACCGCTTCGGTCAAGAGCGCCAGGATCTCTTTCATCACCGGTGACTGCCCGGCCGCGAAGCTGGCCGACACCAGTTCGGCACCGTCGGTATGTGACAGCAGCGCATCGCGCAGCCGGTTGCACAACTCGACGACACCCCTTGCCGATGGGACGCCGTCGAGAATGCGGTCGCTGATGGCGCCCAGCAACTCTTGCTTGTTCGCGAAATGCCAGTAAAGGGCGCCGGGGGACACGTTGAGCTCGCGCGCGAGCCGCCGCATCGTCAGATCGGCGATGCCGTACTCGTCCAACAGCGACGCCGCCGCCTCGACCACGTCCCGTTTGGTCAGCTGCACGCCCATACCCTAGCCTGAACACCGTTCAAGTTCTCAAGGAGAGTGGTTACGGGTGAGCGACATTCTGGCGGAGGCTCGCGAACAGGTATTGGAGCGCGGCGAAGGCCTCGACCAGGACCAGACGCTGCGGGTGCTGCAGCTTCCTGACGACAAGCTCGACGAACTCCTGGAACTCGCCCACGAAGTCCGGATGAAATGGTGCGGCCCCGATGTCGAGGTCGAGGGCATCATCAGCCTCAAGACCGGCGGCTGCCCCGAGGACTGCCACTTCTGCTCGCAGTCGGGGCTTTTCGCCTCGCCCGTGCGCAGTGCCTGGCTGGACATCCCGAGCCTCGTGGAGGCCGCCAAGCAGACCGCCAAAACCGGTGCCACCGAATTCTGCATCGTCGCAGCTGTGCGCGGCCCCGACGAGCGACTGCTGGCCCAGGTCGCAGCGGGCATCGAGGCGATCCGCAACGAGGTCGACATCCAGATCGCCTGCTCGCTGGGCATGCTGACCTCAGAACAGGTCGAGCGCCTCGCCGAGATGGGCGTGCATCGCTACAACCACAACCTGGAGACCGCACGGTCGTTCTTCACGAACGTCGTCACCACTCACACCTGGGAAGAGCGCTGGGACACCCTGCAGATGGTCCGCGACGCCGGCATGGAGGTCTGCTGCGGCGGCATCCTCGGCATGGGCGAGACGCTCGAGCAACGCGCGGAGTTCGCCGCCAACCTGGCCGAACTCGACCCGCATGAGGTGCCGCTCAACTTCCTCAACCCGCGGCCGGGCACGCCGTTCGGCGACCTCGAGGTGCTGCCCGCTTCGGAGGCGCTGAAAGCCGTCGCGGCGTTCCGGCTCGCGCTGCCGCGCACGATGCTGCGGTTTGCCGGCGGCCGCGAGATCACCCTCGGCGACCTGGGGGCAAAGAAGGGCATCCTCGGCGGCATCAACGCCGTGATCGTCGGCAACTACCTGACGACGTTGGGACGCCCGGCCGAAGCCGATCTCGAGCTGCTCGACGATCTGCAGATGCCCATCAAGGCGCTCAACGCCAGCCTGTAGCACCATCAAGAGATGGCGTTCAACGTCTACACGGGCGAACCCGACGGCACGGCGTTGCCGACGGCGGCCCGCCTCGGCCTCGAACCGCCGCGGTTCTGCGCGGAGTGCGGCCGCAGGATGATTGTGCAGGTGCGTCCTGACGGCTGGTCGGCGAAGTGCTCGCGGCACGGCGTCACCGACTCGAAGGATCTTGATCAGCGATGAATAACCCAGCGCCATCCCGTATCTCGCGCGGACGGGCGGCAGTGCTCGTGATCGTCGCCCTCACGATCACCGGCGTAGTCGTCGGCGCGCTGTGGGCGTGGCTGGCGCCGCCGGCTCACGGCGTCGTTGCGCTGACCAAGGACGGTGAACGCGTCCGGGCGTATCTCGGCAACGAGGCCGATCACTTCTTCGTCGCCGCCTTCCTGGTGGTCGGCATGCTGTGTGCGGTGGCCGTCGTCGCGTCGGTTTTGGTGTGGCAGTGGCGTGCGCACCGTGGCCCGGTGATGGTCGCGGCGCTCAGCATCGGAGCCGCCGCGGCGGCAGGTGCGGCGGCGGGAGTCGGTGCGGCACTTGTGCGTTGGCGGTACGGGACGATCGATGTCGGCAGCGCGCCGGTTTCACCCGAGCACCGCGTGCACTACGTGACCGAGGCGCCCGCGGTGTTCTTCGGGCATTCGCCGCTGCTGATCGCCCTGACGATCCTGTTTCCCGCAGCGATTGCGGCCCTGGTGTACTCGCTTATCGCGGTGTCGATCGCGCGTGACGACCTGGGCGGGTGGCCGCCCGCCGAACGCGACGAACCCGCTCCGGTTACAGCGGAGAACGCTCTACCGTCCGGCCAGTGACCACCTTGGCGACGATCTTCGCCAGCCGCGCCATCCCGACATAGGTCATCGGATTCAGCAGCGTCGGCCACTTGGTCCGAACCATGTGCTCAGACAAGGGCTTTCCGTTGAAGCGATCGATCAGCCAGCGCAGCGTCATCGGTGCGGACAGCGGGTGCAGCAGCATGTGCTCGCTGAACAAGTCCCGGTGGTAGGTCACCGACGCGCCGCCGGATTTGTAGGTGTCTGCCAGTTCATCGATGTCGTGAACGTCGATCAGGAGGTCGTGGACGGCCTGCACTATGAGCACCGGCGGGGTCGGCACGGTCGCGCCCAGCTTGATCTCATCGAAAACCCGCTGCACCGCCGGGGTGCTGAGGATCTGCTCCAAGGGTGCGTCGAGCATGTTGCCCATGTCCCGCCGGAACAGCCGGACCACGGCCTCGACGGTGGTCATGTCGTGCAGCCGCTCCAGGAGTGTCTTGCCCTCCTCGGTGACGTGCTCCTGGATGACCTCGTTCAGGTCGGGGTAGATGTCGGCGAGCGCCGCGACCACCAGGGCGGGCAGGCCAGCCATGTGGCTGCCGTTGAGCCGGCGGAACGTGTGGCCGAGATCGCCCACCGGGGATCCGAGCACCGCGCCGACGACGTTCAGTTCCGGCGCGTAGGTGCCGCTTACTTCCGCCGCCCAGGCCGTCGCCAGTCCGCCGCCGGAGTAGCCCCAGAGGCCGACCGGTGCGTCGGACGACAACCCCAGCCGCTTGGAGCCGAGCGCCGCACGCACGCCGTCGAGAACGTGGTAGCCGGGTTCGAACGGGGCGCCCCACATGCCGAGGCGGCCCTCATGGTCGGGTACCGACACCGCCCAGCCCTCGGCGAGGCACGCGGCGACCAGCAGGAACTCGAACTGAGCGATCGAACCCGTCGCGTGCGCGTGACGCCGTAGGGCATACGACGGGAAGCAGCGCGAGGTCACCGCGTCGATGGCGCACTGGTAGGAGATCACCGGCGTCACCGCGCCAGGGGCGCGCTCAGCAGGCACGATCACTGTCGTCGCGGCGGCGTCGGGCGCGCCGTGCATGTCGGTGGTGCGATACAGCAGCTGGGTGGCGCGAACGCGCTGCGGAATCAGGCCCATGAACGCCAGCTCGACGTCGCGGCTGCGCAGGACCGTTCCCGGGGTGGCGTGCTGGAAACCGTCCGGGGGCTCGTAGAACGGGTCGTCACACGGCAGCTGGGGGCGGGTACCGCGGACCAGGTCCTCGTGCGGGACTTGCCCGATCCACTCTGCACCTGCTGCTGGTGCGACGCTGCCCAGATCCATCCGGCCATTCTTACTTAAGAAAGCGTTAAGAAGCCAGCCCGACTCACCCGGGTGGGCGCAATGCGGCGAATTCGTCGGTGACGCGATAGTGGGCGTCGGTGAACCGGTACAGCGCGGCCGGGCGGCCGCCGCTGCGGCCTGATCGCGCGGTGGTGCCCGTGCGGGTGATGACGTTTCGTCGCTCGAGCACGCGTTGCAGATTGGTCGCGTCCACTGGGTGGCCGAGCGCGGCGCTGTAGATGTCGCGCAGCGACGACACCGCGAATTCAGTTGGGGCCAAGGCGAACCCGATGTTGGTGTAGGACAGCTTGGCGACGAGTCGAGCATGCGCGTGTTCGACCATCGGGCCGTGATCGAATGCCATCGGTGGCAGATCGCTGACCGGGTGCCAACGCGTGTCCGAAGGCAGCTCGGGGGTCGCGGGGGAGGGCACCAACCCGAGGAACGTCGATGCGATTGTGCGGGGGCCGGGCACCCGCTTCGGATCCGAGAAAACCGCAAGCTGTTCGAGGTGAGCAACCTCACGCAGGTCGACTTTTTCCGCGAGTTGTCGTCGGACGGAGCTGGTCAGGTCCTCGTCGTCGCGCAGCCGACCGCCCGGAAGTGCCCATTTTCCCGCCTCCGGTTCCAGTGCACGCTGCCACAACAGCACGTGAAGTGCAGGTTTCGGTGAGTCGACGGCCCGTACTTGGAACACAGCAGCGAGGACCTCGTGCGCGGTGCTAGTATGAGCCATGTTTTCGATTATAAGTCGAAAACCTCGACGGAATGAAGGAGCCGGCTGTGACAGTTTTGGATCGCATGCCCGCTAACGATCTCGCGGACCGCATCACGTCCGGGCCCGCTGGATTCTCCGGCGTCGACGGCGACCAGGAGTGGGCCGACGAGGTGCGTCGGCTCGCCGATCTGCGCGGCGCGACGCTACTGGCGCACAACTACCAGCTGCCTGCCATCCAGGACGTCGCCGACCACGTCGGCGACTCGCTCGCGCTGTCGCGCATCGCGGCCGAGGTGCCCGAGGACACGATCGTGTTCTGCGGCGTGCACTTCATGGCCGAGACGGCGAAGATCCTGTCCCCAGAGAAGACCGTGCTCATTCCCGACCAGCGGGCGGGCTGCTCACTGGCCGACTCGATCACCGCCGACGAACTGCGCGCCTGGAAGGCCGAGCATCCCGGGGCGGTCGTCGTGTCCTACGTCAACACCACCGCGGCGGTGAAGGCCGAGACCGACATCTGCTGCACCTCGTCGAACGCGGTCGAGGTGGTCGCGTCCATCCCGGCGGACCGCGAGGTGTTGTTCTGTCCTGACCAATTCCTCGGCGCGCACGTGCGGCGCGTCACCGGTCGCAAGAACCTCCACGTGTGGGCGGGCGAGTGCCATGTCCACGCGGGCATCAACGGCGACGAGCTGGCCGATCAGGCACGCACCCACCCGGACGCGGAACTGTATGTGCATCCCGAATGCGGTTGCGCCACTTCGGCTCTGTATCTGGCCGGGGAAGGCGCCTTCCCTGAGGAACGGGTGAAGATCCTGTCGACCGGCGGCATGCTCGACGCCGCCAGGGACACCCGCGCGCGCCAGGTTCTGGTGGCCACCGAGGTCGGCATGCTGCACCAGTTGCGCCGCGCCGCACCGGAAGTCGACTTCCGCGCGGTCAACGACCGCGCATCGTGCAAGTTCATGAAGATGATCACCCCCGCCGCGCTGCTGCGCTGCCTCGTGGAAGGTAAGGACGAGGTCCACGTCGATCTGGAGACCGCCCGGCTGGCCCGCGCCAGTGTGCAGCGGATGATCGAGATCGGTCAGCCCGGCGGCGGCGAATGAGCGCGCAGGCGGCCTGCGGCGGGCGCGGCTACTGGCAGCAGCGCGCCGACGTCGTGGTGATCGGCACCGGTGTCGCGGGTCTGGTGGCGGCCCTTGCGGCGCATCGCCGTGGCCAGAAGGTGATGGTGCTCAGCAAGGCCGGTGATACGGCCACGTTCTACGCGCAGGGCGGAATCGCGGTCGTGCTCCCCGATGCCCTACGCGAAGACGGAGATTCGGTGGAGGCGCATGTCGCCGACACGTTGGCCGCGGGTGCCGGACTCTGCGTTCCAGAGGCGGTGTGCTCCATCGTCGGCGACGGATACCGCGCAGTGCGCGACCTGGTCGACGACGGTGCCCGCTTCGACGAGGCCTCGCCGGGACAGTGGTCACTGACTCGCGAGGGCGGCCACTCGAGGCGGCGGATCATTCACGCCGGCGGCGACGCGACCGGCGCCGAGGTGCAGCGGGCTCTCGACGTCGCCGCGGCCATGCTTGACATTCGGCGCAACCACGTCGCGCTCGAGATCCTGCACGACGACGGCGCGGTGACAGGTGTGCTCACACTCAACGACGACGGCCTCGGCATCGTCCATGCGCGATCGGTGATCTTGGCGACCGGTGGGCTGGGCCATCTGTACTCGGCGACCACGAATCCGGAAGGGTCCACGGGCGACGGTGTCGCGCTGGCGATGTGGGCCGGACTGCCGGTGGCAGACCTCGAGTTCATCCAGTTCCACCCCACCATGCTGTTCGACGGGCACGCCGGTGGCCGGCGACCGCTGATAACCGAGGCTGTGCGCGGTGAAGGTGCGGTTCTCATTGACTCCCAGGGTCGTTCGGTCACGCACGGCGTGCACCCGATGGGGGATCTGGCACCGCGCGACGTCGTCGCCGCAGCCATCGACGCGCGGATGACCGCGACCGGTGAGCCCTGCGTCTTTCTCGATGCGACGGGCATCAAGGGCTTCAAGAAGCGCTTCCCGACGGTCACCGCGGCGTGCCGCGAGGCGGGCATCGATCCGACGCGCCAGCCCATCCCCGTCGTTCCCGGTGCGCACTACAGCTGCGGTGGTGTGGTCACCGATGTGCACGGCCGTACCGAAATGGCAGGCCTTTTCGCCGCGGGTGAGGTGGCCCGCACCGGATTGCATGGTGCGAACCGGTTGGCGTCCAACAGTCTGCTCGAGGGACTCGTGGTCGGTGGCCGCGCCGGGCGGGCCGCCGCAGCACACGCCTCGGAGGCCGGGCCGTCGACCGCTCGGCTGCCGGAGCCCGCCGTGCGGCGTGCACTGCCTCGGCCGGATTTGCAGCGGGCGATGTCCCGTTATGCGTCGGTGGTTCGTGACGATGCCGGTCTGCGTGCGCTGTCGCAAGTGTTGGAGGCCGCGACTCCGCGGAAGATCAACTCGCGCAAGGATTTCGAGGATGTCGCGCTGACGACGGTGGCGGGCGGTGTGATGGCGGCCGCGTTGGCGCGGACCGAGACGCGCGGGTGCCATCATCGCGCCGACTATCCGGACACCGATCCGGCGATGGCCTTCACCCTGGAACCCGTGGTGGCGTGCGTCTGATGGAACTGACTGCCGACGAGTTGACCGAGGCGCGGCGGGTTATCGCCCGCGCCCTCGAAGAGGACCTGCGGTACGGACCCGATGCCACCACGCTGGCGACGGTGGGTGCGGATGCGACGACGACGGCGTCGATGGTCGCCCGGCAGCCGGGCGTCATCGCGGGGGTCGACATCGCCTTGCTGGTGCTCGACGAGGTCTTGGGCTCCGGCGGTTACGTCGTCAAACACCGCATCGACGACGGCGAACGGCTCGACGCCGGTGGACTGGTGCTCGCGGTCGAGGCGCCGACGCAGGGGCTGCTGACAGCCGAGCGGACCATGCTGAACCTCGTGTGCCACCTGTCGGGGATCGCGACGACGACCGCGGCCTGGGTGGCCGCCGTCGAGGGCACCAAGGCCAAGATCCGCGATACCCGCAAGACGCTGCCGGGGCTGCGGGCGCTGCAGAAGTACGCGGTACGTGCCGGCGGTGGCGTGAACCACCGGATGGGGCTGGGCGACGCGGTGTTGATCAAGGATAACCATGTCGCCGCCGCGGGCTCGGTGGTCGCCGCGCTGCACGCGGTGCGGGCGGCCGCCCCCGATCTGCCGTGCGAAGTCGAGGTCGATTCGTTGGAGCAACTCGATGAGGTGCTCGGCGAGAACCTGGGGGATGAGGCACTCATCCTGCTCGACAACTTCCCCGTCTGGCAGACGCAGATCGCGGTGCAGCGTCGCGATTCACGGTCGCCGGCAACAAAATTGGAGTCCTCTGGCGGGCTGTCGCTCGACACCGCCGCCGAATACGCGGGCACCGGCGTGGACTACCTGGCTGTCGGAGCGCTGACCCACTCGGTGACGGTGCTCGACATCGGTCTCGACCTCTAGGTGTTCTCGGTCATGACGTTGGTTGCAGTCGGCTGATGGGTGGTACCCCGTCGAGTGCGCTGTGGCGGCGTTGAGTGTTGTAGAACTCGACCCAGGGCGCAAGTGCTCGGGCGCGGTCTGCGTTGGAGGCGAACACCCGGCGATAGGACCATTCGCTTTGCAGGGTGCGGTTATAGCGTTCCACCTTGCCGTTCTGCCATGGGCAGTGCGGCTTGATGAACAGGTGTTTGGCGTGCAGTTGGTCGATGACGGCAGCGACGTGGGCCGAGCGCCGATAGCTCAGATGGTTGTCGGTGATCACGCGCTCGATACGCGAAATGCCCTGCGATTGAAAGTATTGCGCCGCCCGAGCAATGAACCCGGCACACGTCGGACCTTTCTCATCGGCATGGATCTCTGAGTACGCCAGCCGGCTGTGGTCATCGACCATCGAGTGCACGTAGTCATACCCGATACCGCGCCTGCGGACCTGTTCACTACGCCCGTGAGCGCGCCACCCACCCCCGTCGGGGATACGACCGAGCTTTTTGACATCGACATGCACCAGCTCGCCAGGCCGTTGTCGCTCATAGCGTCGTGTCGTGGCCTTCGACGACTTGATCACCGCACCGGTCATCGGATCGCAGTCACGCAGGTAGGGCACAGCGCGACGGCGCAGAATCCGTCCCACGGTCCGGGGCGCAATGCCCAGTTCAGGACCCAGCCAGTCCTGGCCCCGACGATGTTTGCGCCGCGCGGCGATCACTTGGCGCTCCACCCGCGCCGAGGTCCGCGAGGGGCTGTGGTGCGGTCGTGAGGACCGGTCATGCAGTCCGGCCTCACCTTCAGCGGCATAACGGCTGATCCAGGTGTGGACGCATTTGCGGGAGATGCCCATCGCCGCGGCGATATGGGCCTGCGGCCACCCTTGCTGGTGGCGCTGCACGATCAGCATTCGGCCGTGCAGCGTGGTGCGGGCATTACGGTGGGACACGAGAACCTCCGGGGTGGTGATGGGCCTTCGACAAGCCACACCTCACCCGGAGGTTCTCCTCACATCAAGCCAACACGCCTGCTACCAACGTCATGACCGAGAACATCTAGGGTCTGTCGACCAGCCTGCGCGAAGCGCCCTTCGCGGCATTGAGGGCGGTGTCGTCGCCCGCGATCCGCGACAGGATCAACGCCCCTTCCAGGAGTGCGATGACGGCGAGCGCCGTCTGTTCGGCGTCCGCATCGGTCCAGCCGTCGCGGCGCAGTCGGTCCTCGATCGCGTTGCGCCAGCCACGAAACGCTCGTGCCGATGCTTCGCGGACGACGGGGCTCGCGTTCACGGATTCGGTCGCGATCGGTTCGATGGGACAGCCGTCGCGCCGATCCGATGCGAGCCCGGCAGACATCAGGTCGATCCAGCCGTCAACGATGTCGGTGACCGCCAACTCGCTGTCGAGGAACTGCCGAAGGCGCGCTTCGATGTCGGCGCCCGCGCTTTCCACCACGGCCGCGGCCAGCTGCTGCTTGCCGTCGGGGAAGTGGTGATACAGCGACCCGGCCTTGACGTCGGCGGTCTCCAAGATCTGGTTCACGCCGGTCGCCGCATAGCCCTGTCTGCGAAAGAGCAGGGCGGCGGCGTCGACGAGCGCGGTGCGGCTGCGATCCGGACGAGGCATCCCTTGACTTTACTTGAAAGATCGCTCAAGAATACTTGAACACTCACTAAAGAACGGAGCCGACGATGCGGCAGCTGGTGTTCGAGAAAGCGCACTCCTATGGCTGGCATGAGGTGGCGGACCCTGAAATCCAGGCCCCCGAGCAGGCCATTGTGCGGCCACTGCTGGTGGCTTGTTGCGACCTGGATGTAGCGGTGGCCGAGGGGAGGCTCCCGTTGCCGCCCGGCCATGCCGTGGGCCACGAGGGCATCGGTGAGGTCGTCGCCGTGGGCGATGCCGTGCAGGGTGTGCGGCCCGGCGACCGTGTCGTGGTCCCGTTCCAGATCAGCTGCGGGCAATGCCGGGAGTGCCAACGCGGGGTGACGGGGTCGTGCGCGGCGCTGCCGCTGATGGCGATGTACGGCATGGCGCCGTTGGCCGGCCTGGACGGCGGCGGGTTCATGGCCGACCTGGTTCTGGTGCCGTACGCGGACGCGATGCTCGTGCCGATTACGAGCGGTGTCGACCTCGTCGGTATCGCGTCGCTGTCGGACAACATCGTCGACGCCTGGCGGGCCGTGGGGCCATACCGAACCGAGCTCGCCGCACTCGATGAAGCCGACCGTCGGGTGCTCGTCGCGGGACGGCAGTCGATCGGTCTGTACGCGGCGGGACTGGCCGCGGCACTCGGCTATGACGTCGACTACGTCGACATCGATCCGCAACGTCTCGCGGCGGCCGAAAAGCTCGGCGCCACAGTCCATGACAGGCCCAAGCCGGACAAGTCGATGGGGCCCTATCCGGTTACCGTCCACACGTCTGCGGACCCGGCTGCGCTCGCGGCGACGTTGCGCGTGACGTGGCCGGACGGAGTGTGCACCGACACTGGGATCTACTACCAGGGTGCGGTGGAGATGCCGCTGCTGCCGATGTACACCCGCGGGGTGAGGTTCGTGACGGGCCGGGTGAACGCACGTGCCGTCATTCCGGAAGTCGTCGAACTGCTCGAGGCCGGCTGCGATCTGACACCGGTGGTCGACCGCGTAGTGCCATGGGACGACGCCGCGGAGGTCTGGCCGACGATGACGGGCAAGACCGTATTCACGCGGTAGCGCATCAGGCGATGTCGGCGACGAACACCGCCATCTTCTTCGCCTGAACGCGGGCCATGAAGGGCAGGCCTTCGGCATCGCCGCCCGCGGGGATGATCCGGGGATTGACGAGGTGGACTGTACGCGAGCCGAAGAGGATGTCGGCCTCGTTGGCGGCGAGCACGTTTTTCACCCAGTCGGTCTTGCCGTGGCCGAGCGCGATCGCGAGGGTGTTTCCCTTGCGGAATGGGGTGACGACGGTTTCGTATGTCTTGCCGGACTTGCGGCCGCGGTGCTGGATCTTGGCGAGACCCGGCATGAGCCGCGCGACCCGCTTGACGACGGGGTTCATGTACTTGATCTGCAGGCGCTCGAACGCGGGCGGATAGATCATCGGGACGCCGGGAGCGTTGTTGGGGTGATCCTTGGCGGACATGAACCTCAACATTACGTGACGATGCCCGCCCCACAAGGGGACGGGCATCGCCATTTCTGTTGCGGTGTCAGCCGTTTCGACGACTACGGATTGCCGTCGCTGCCGTCGCTGCCGCTGTTACCGCCGACACCACCGCCGCCGCCGGATCCCCCGTCTCCGCCAGTTGCGTTGCCGCCGTTACCGCCGACGTTTGGCCCGACGACAGACCCATTGCCGCCGTTACCGCCGTTGCCGCCGTCGGAGGCGACTGTGCCGCCGTTGCCGCCGTTGCCGCCGTCACCGCCGTTCGCGTTGCCACCTGCACCGTTGGCAGTTCCGTTTCCGCCGACGCCGCCATTGCGGCCGTCACCGAACACGACGCCGCCGCTACCGCCGTCGCCGCCCCTGCCGCCGTTGGCTGTGCCGGTAGTCGTGGTTGCATTGCCACCGGTGCCGCCATTGCGGCCATTCCCGAAGACGACGCCGCCGTTGCCGCCGCTGCCGCCGTTGCCGGCTTGAGCTACGCCGGTAGTGGAGTTCGCGCCGCCAGCGTTTCCGCCTGCACCGCCGTCGCCGACGAAATCGGCGTCACCGCCGGTACCGCCGTTGCCGCCAGTCGCGTTGCCGCCGATCGCGGTGCCTGTGCCGCCATCGCCGCCATCGCCGCCACCGGTGCCGCCGCCGGCGCCGGCACCACCAGCGCCGCCTTCAGCCGTGCTGGTCGCGCCGAGGGTCGACGCATCACCGCCGTTTCCGCCATCGCCGCCGATGCCGACATAGCCGCCAGTGCCGCCTTGGCCGCCCGCGCCGCCGCTCGCATTACCGAGGTTGTTGAGGTCATTGCCGCCGTTACCGCCGGCCCCGCCATTACCGAACATCCCGGCGCTGCCGCCGTTGCCGCCATCCTGCGCTCCGGAGAGGAGGTTCGCATCTGCGCCGTTACCACCGCGGCCACCGTTGCCGCCGAAGAAGCCGGCGTTGCCGCCGTTGCCCGCTCGGGTAACGCCCGCAAGGGCCACAGGCGGGCTGTAGCCGTCGCCACCGCTGCCGAACAGCCAGCCGCCATTGAAGCCGTCGGGGTGCAGCACATTGCCGTCGGCGCCGTTGCCGATCGCCCCGAACGTGAACGCCATGGTCAGCGGGTTGTCGAGGATTGGGTCAAACGCGTTGATGAAGGGGGCCGGGTCAAAGGCACCGTTTCGGGTGAAATCCGCGCCGTCGCCGAACCCGAAGAAATCAGTCGGTAACAGGCACGGCAAATTACCGCACTGGTCCTGCGCTTGCGCCGTGCCGATTGACCCGAAGCCGACGAATCCCGCCGTTATCGCACCTCCGAGCATGGCTCCGCCGACCGCGCGCCGCGCGACGGTACCTCGTGACGAGGCTGCGCGGTGTTTACCGGCGACTATTGTCCTGGACATTTTTCTCCCCTTCTGTCGACCTGGATCTGGCGATCCAGTTACCCCGACGACTCCGACATTCGTTCGCGAAGGCTGTGGCCGAGTGGCTGGACCGGGTGCTCGCTCTCGTAGTCAGCTAATCAGCGGATGCCGATCACAGACATACTGGCACCTGTTTCAGAAATTTCCTAGCAACTTCTCAAAATTGCTAAGAGATTTCTATTCACTCTAGCGTCAATTGTGACCACGGCGTAAATTTTCTTGCGTAATCCACTTGCGAATGCAAGTACTCAAAGTCTGGGGGTAGGACCTTTCAGCAACTTGCTCGGCAGATCTTGTCAAGCCTTAGTCGCCATCAAGTACCAGCAAAAATGGCAACATGCTGCCGAAACTCAGACGGTGGGGCTAATGGAAAGGAGCCGTCGCTACGCCATCGTCCAGTGGCATCCACGGGATTCGTATGCTGGATATTGACTTTGTGGTTAATTGGCAGCGAGTGATTTACAAGGTCGTCAAATATTCTGCTACAGCTAACATCACAAGATCATATAGTTGAGTAAGCAATCATTATTAAGGCGAACATAGACAAATTGATCGTGTAATCGACGCACCGATCAGATGTGTGGAACCGAGTTAGCTGTGCCAGGCGCGAGCAACCCGCTAGTATCGGCCGCATGTCTGAGCCAACGCAGTCTTCACGGGGGTCCATTGTGTCGGTCGTAGCGCTCGTTGTGGCGCTCGTAGCGGTAGGGGTGGCCGTCTGGGCGCTGGTCAAACAGCCCACGTTGCCGTCCGAGTCCGCTGGTCCGTCTTCGGTTTTCACCGGCACCACGACAGACGACCCCAAGGGCAGCATCTGCGAGGCCTTCGACCTCGTACACAAGGGCGTCCAGCTCAACACGAACCTGCAGCCTCCGGGTGGGCCGGAAGATGTCACCGGAACCTTGGCGGTGGGTGCAAACGCGCGATTGTCACTGTTCGAGGGCGGCCAGTACCTACTGGCCCGACTCCAGCCGGACACACCGTCGGAGCTGGCGGACCCGATGCGCAAGTTCGGAAATCAATTGATGGACATCGGCGCACGGTCGATTGCCGGCATCGCGAACGCCGATCCCGACCAGGCTGCGCGGCTGAAGGACGCCGACCAGACGGGCGGCATGATCACGAATCTCTGCAAGTGAACGTGGCCTGAGACGCCTGTCGCTGCCGCGGCGATATCGATTTGGCCTGTTCTGGGACAATGGGTGCGT
This sequence comes from Mycolicibacterium moriokaense, assembly GCF_010726085.1. NCBI lineage: Bacteria > Bacillati > Actinomycetota > Actinomycetes > Mycobacteriales > Mycobacteriaceae > Mycobacterium > Mycolicibacterium moriokaense. The sequence continues at coordinate 3,712,683 of NZ_AP022560.1, read as the reverse complement.
GAACGCGCCGTCATCCTTGATCGCCCGCATCGACCTGCGCGGCACTGAGCTTTCGGCTGCCCAGCTGCGGTCGGCTCTGCCGCGCGGCGGTGTCGACGTCGACGCGGTCGTTCCGAAGGTCCGACCCATCGTCGACGCGGTGGCCGAGCGCGGCGCGGAGGCCGCCCTGGAGTTCGGGGAATCGTTCGACGGAGTCCGGCCCGTGAAGGTCCGAGTGCCCGAGGAGCGGCTGCAGCAAGCGCTGGATGCGCTGCCCGACGACGTCCGGACTGCGCTCGAGGTAGCGATCGAACGCACCCGCGCGGTGCACGCGGACCAGCGGCGTACCGATACGACGACAACGCTCGGCCCGGGTGCCACGGTCACGGAGCGTTGGGTGCCCGTCGAACGCGTCGGCCTCTACGTGCCGGGCGGCAACGCCGTCTATCCCTCCAGCGTCGTGATGAATGTCGTGCCCGCGCAGACCGCTGGCGTCGACTCGTTGGTGATCGCCAGCCCGCCGCAGCGCGACTTCGACGGTCTGCCACACCCGACGATCCTGGCCGCCGCGCGGCTGCTGGGCGTCGACGAAGTGTGGGCGGTCGGCGGTGCGCAGTCGGTGGCACTGCTGGCGTACGGCGGCACGGACACCGACGGTGCCGAACTGGCGCCGGTCGACATGATCACCGGCCCGGGGAACATCTACGTCACCGCCGCCAAGCGGATCTGCCGTTCGCAGGTGGGCATCGACGCGGAGGCGGGCCCGACGGAGATCGCGATCCTCGCCGATCACACCGCGGACCCTGTGCACGTCGCGGCGGATCTGATCAGTCAGGCCGAACACGACGAGATGGCCGCGAGCGTGCTCGTCACGCCCAGCGCCGATCTGGCCGACGCCACCGACAGGGAACTCGCGAACCAGCTCGAGACCACCTTCCACAAGGAACGGGTGCGGGCGGCACTGGGCGGCAAGCAGTCTGCGACGGTGCTCGTCGACGACCTCGATGCGGGTATTCGCACCGTCAACGCCTACGCCGCCGAGCACCTCGAGATCCAGACCACCGATGCCCGTGAGGTGGCGGGCCGAATCCGTTCGGCGGGTGCGATCTTCGTCGGCGCGTACTCACCTGTGAGCCTTGGTGACTACTGCGCCGGGTCCAACCACGTACTGCCCACCGCCGGCTGCGCCCGCCACTCCAGCGGGCTGTCGGTACAGACGTTCCTGCGCGGTATCCACGTCGTCGACTACGACGAGGCGGCCCTGAAGGACGTATCCGGTTACGTGATCACGCTCGCTAAGGCCGAGAACCTGCCCTCGCACGGCGAAGCGGTGCGGCGGAGGTTCGAAAGGTGACGCCTGGCAAGAAGGTGACCCTGGACGATCTGCCGCTGCGCGAAGACCTGCGCGGCAAGTCGCCCTACGGGGCGCCGCAGCTGCAGGTTCCGGTGCGGCTCAACACCAATGAGAATCCGCACCCGCCGACCAAGGCTCTCATCGACGACGTGACCGCGTCGGTGCAGGCGATCGCGGGGGAGTTGCACCGCTATCCGGACCGAGACGCGGTCGCGCTACGTACCGATCTCGCGGCGTACCTGACCGCGCAGACAGGTGTCGACCTCGGTGTCGAGAATCTGTGGGCGGCAAACGGTTCCAACGAGATCCTGCAACAACTGCTGCAGGCGTTCGGGGGGCCGGGTCGCAGTGCCATCGGGTTCGTGCCGTCGTACTCGATGCATCCGATCATCTCCGACGGCACACAGACGAAATGGCTGGTGGCCAATCGCGCCGCCGACTTCAGTCTGGACACCGACGTCGCGGTGCAGGCGATCAAGGAACGCAACCCGGACATCGTGTTCGTAGCAAGCCCCAACAATCCGTCGGGACAAAGTGTTTCACTTGACGACCTGCGGCGCCTACTGGACGCGATGACCACCGGCCTGCTGATCGTCGACGAGGCCTACGGCGAGTTCTCCAGCCAGCCCAGCGCGGTCAGCCTCATCGACGACTATCCGACCAGGCTGGTCGTGACCCGAACGATGAGCAAAGCATTCGCGTTCGCCGGGGGACGGCTGGGCTATCTCATCGCCGCCCCCGCGGTGATCGACGCGATGTTGCTTGTCCGGTTGCCCTATCACCTGTCGTCGATCACGCAGGCGGCCGCGCGGGCGGCGCTTCGCCATGCCGACGACACACTGGGCAGCGTCTCGAAGCTCATCGCCGAACGTGAGCGTGTGTCAGAAGCATTGACCGGCATGGGCTTTCGCGTCATCGAGAGCGATGCCAACTTCGTGCTGTACGGAGAATTCGCCGACGCGCCCGCCACGTGGCAGCGCTACCTGGACGCCGGAGTCCTCATCCGCGACGTGGGCATCCCCGGATTCCTGCGGGCCACCATAGGCCTTCCCGAAGAGAACGATGCGCTGCTGGATGCGAGCGCTCGCCTCGCGAACACCGAACTCGTATCCATAGGAGCATCGTGACCATGTCTCGTATCGCAAAGATCGAACGCAAGACCAAGGAATCCGACATCGTCGTCGAGCTGGACCTCGACGGCACCGGCGTCGTCAGCGTCGAGACGGGCGTGCCGTTCTTCGACCACATGCTGACCTCGCTCGGCAGCCACGCGAGCTTCAATCTGTTTGTCCGCGCCAAGGGTGACGTCGAGATCGAGGGTCACCACACCATCGAGGACACTGCGATCGTCTTCGGCCAGGCACTGGGCCAGGCGCTCGGCGACAAGACGGGTATCCGGCGGTTCGGCGACGCGTGGATCCCGATGGACGAGTCCCTGGCGCATGCGGCCGTCGACGTGTCCGGACGGCCGTACTGCGTACACACCGGCGAACCGGATCACATGCTGCACTTCACAATCGCGGGATCCGAGGCGCCGTATCACACAGTGGTGAACCGGCACGTGTTCGAAACGATCGCGATGAACGCACGCATCGCCCTGCATGTCCGGGTGCTGTACGGCCGCGATCCGCACCACATCACGGAGGCCGAGTACAAGGCCGTCGCTCGCGCGCTGCGCCAGGCCGTCGAGTTCGACGACCGTGTCACCGGTGTGCCGTCGACGAAAGGCACACTGTGACAGCCAGAGTCGTCGTCCTCGACTACGGCTCGGGAAACCTTCGGTCCGCCCAGCGCGCGCTGGAACGCGTCGGCGCGAATGTCGAGGTGACCGCCGACGTCGACGCGGCGATGAACGCCGACGGACTGGTGGTCCCCGGCGTCGGTGCGTTCGAGGCGTGCATGGTGGGCCTGCGAAAGATCGGCGGGGAGAAGATCATCGCCGACCGCGTCGCCGCCGGCCGTCCGGTACTCGGCGTGTGCGTCGGTATGCAGATCCTGTTCGCGCGCGGTGTCGAATTCGGTGTGGAGACCGCCGGCTGCGGCCAGTGGCCGGGTTCTGTGATCCGGCTGGATGCGCCGGTGATCCCGCACATGGGATGGAACGTCGTGGACGCGCCGGCCAATACGAGGCTGTTCAAGGGGCTGGACCCGAACACCCGCTTCTACTTCGTGCACTCCTACGCGGCCCAGCAGTGGGAGGGCAATCCGGACGCGCTGCTGACGTGGGCGACCCACACCGTGCCGTTCCTGGCCGCGGTCGAAGACGGTCCGCTTTCGGCGACGCAGTTTCACCCGGAGAAGAGCGGCGACGCCGGCGCATCGCTTTTGGGCAATTGGGTTGAGGGGCTCTAGGTTGACGGCTGTGAAATTGATACTCCTTCCCGCCGTCGACGTGGTGGAGGGCCGCGCCGTCCGGCTCATGCAGGGAAAGGCGGGCAGCGAGACCGAGTACGGTTCGGCGCTCGACGCCGCGATGACGTGGCAGCGCGACGGCGCGGAGTGGATCCACCTGGTGGACCTCGACGCCGCCTTCGGCAGGGGTAACAACCGGGAGCTCCTCGCGGAGGTGGTCGGCAGGCTCGACGTCGCGGTGGAGCTGTCCGGCGGGATCCGCGATGACGATTCGCTCAAGGCGGCGCTGGATACCGGCTGTGCGCGTGTGAACCTCGGCACCGCGGCACTGGAGAACCCGCAGTGGTGCGCGAAGGTTGTCGCCGAGCACGGCGAGAAAGTCGCCGTCGGGCTGGATGTGAAGATCGCGGGCGACGATTACCGGTTGCGCGGTCGCGGATGGGAAACCGACGGCGGCGACCTCTGGGAGGTGCTGGAACGCCTTGACCGCGAAGGCTGTTCACGCTTCGTCGTCACCGACGTAACCAAGGACGGCACGCTCAACGGTCCGAACCTCGATCTCTTGCAGAAGGTCACCGACCGCACCGAGGCGCCGGTGATCGCCTCGGGCGGGGTGTCGAGCATCGATGACCTGCAGGCGATTGCGACCCTCACCGATCGCGGCGTCGAAGGTGCGATTGTCGGAAAGGCGCTCTACGCGGGACGGTTCACGCTTCCGGAAGCGTTGGCTGCGGTGGCGCAGTAGATGGCGCTCAACACGGCCGACCTGGATGCTCTGGTCGACGTGGCCGCCAAGATCCTCGACGAGGCGGCCAAGCCGTTCATCGAGGGCCACCGAGCCGATTCGGCGGTGAAGAAGAAGGGCAACGACTTCGCCACCGAGGTCGACCTCGCGATCGAACGCCAGGTGGTCGAGGCGCTCACCCGCGAGACCGGCATCGAGGTGCACGGCGAGGAATTCGGCGGTGCCGACGTCGAGTCGCCACTCCTGTGGGTCCTCGACCCGATCGACGGCACGTTCAACTATGCGGCCGGTTCGCCGCTGGCGGCGATCCTGCTCGGCCTCGTGCGCGATGGCGAGCCGGTGGCGGGGCTGACGTGGGTTCCGTTCACCGGTGAGCGATTCACCGCCGTTGTGGGTAAGCCGTTGCGCAGCAACGGTATCGAGCAGCCGCCGCTGCAGCCCGCGCGGTTGGCCGACTCCGTCGTAGGGGTCAGTACCTTCAACGTCGATTCGCGGGGCAAGGTGCCGGGACGGTACCGGCTTGCCGTGATCGAGAACCTGAGCCGCAAGTGCTCCAGGATGCGGATGCACGGCGCGACCGGAATCGACTTCGCCTACACCGCGGCCGGAATCCTCGGGGGAACCATCAGCTTCGGCGCACATCTGTGGGATCACGCGGCAGGCGTCGCGTTGGTGCGCGCGGCCGGGGGCATAGTCACCAACTTGGACGGCAGCGATTGGACCATCGAGTCGCGCTCGGCCCTGGCCGGTGCGCCCGGCGTGCACGCCGAGCTGCTCGAGCTACTGCAGTCCGTGGGCGCACCGGAGGATTTCTAGATGGATCTCGCGGTCCGGATCATCCCATGCCTGGACGTCGACGACGGCCGGGTGGTCAAGGGCGTGAACTTCGAGAACCTGCGCGACGCCGGTGATCCCGTCGAACTCGCGGCCGCCTACGACGCCGAGGGTGCCGACGAGCTCACCTTCCTGGACGTCACCGCATCGTCGTCCGGCCGGGCCACCATGCTCGAGGTCGTCAAACGCACCGCCGAGCAGGTGTTCATCCCGTTGACCGTCGGTGGTGGAGTGCGCTCGGTCGCCGACGTCGACGTGCTGTTGCGCGCGGGCGCGGACAAGGTCGCCGTCAACACCGCCGCCATCGCCAGGCCGGAACTGCTCGCCGAGCTGTCCCGCCAGTTCGGATCGCAGTGCATCGTGCTCTCGGTCGATGCGCGCACCGTTCCGGAGGGTGAGCAGCCCACGCCGTCAGGGTGGGAAGTGACCACGCACGGCGGGCGGCGGGGCACCGGCATCGACGCCATCGAATGGGCCACGCGGGGAGCAGAACTCGGTGTCGGCGAGATCCTGCTGAACTCGATGGACTTCGACGGCACGAAAGCAGGGTTCGACCTGCCGATGATCGCGGCGGTCCGTGGTGCGGTAAACGTCCCCGTGATCGCCAGCGGCGGCGCGGGAGCGGTCGAACATTTCGCGCCCGCCGTCTTTGCCGGGGCCGACGCGGTGCTGGCCGCCAGTGTCTTCCATTTCCGTGAGCTCACGATCGGCCAGGTGAAGGCTGCCATGGCGGCAGAAGGGATCGTCGTCAGATGAGCGCGTTGGACGAAAGCATCGCCTCGCGGTTGAAGCGCGACGCGAACGGGCTGTTCACCGCGGTGGTGCAGGAACGCGGTACCGGTCAGGTGCTGATGGTCGCGTGGATGGATGACGATGCGCTGGCGCGGACGCTGGAAACCCGTGAGGCGACGTACTATTCACGTTCCCGCGGCGAGCAGTGGATCAAGGGCGCGACCTCGGGACACACGCAGCGCGTGCATTCGGTGCGGTTGGACTGCGACGGGGACACCGTTCTGCTCGAGGTCGATCAGGTCGGCGCGGCCTGCCACACCGGTGATCACAGTTGTTTCGATGCGGACGTGTTGTTGGCGCCGGAGGCCTAAGCTGCGGGCGTGAAACGCGCTCTGGCGGTCGCCGCGGTGGCGCTGGCGACTGCACCGGCCGCCCGGCGGTACTTCGCGAAGCGTGGTGCGCTGGCCGAGGTGGCTCCGGAGCTCCGGAGCCCCTTGCTGTTGCTGCTTTCGCCGCCGTCCAGCACGCGATTGCTGCCACTGCAGCGTTTCAATGCTCGGCTGCGCACCCCGTCCGGTGGGGGTGTGAAGATCACGAAACATCAATCCGGCGACCCTGCTGTCCGGATCGTCGTCACCACACCGTCGCGGGGCGACCGGCCTCGCCCCGCGGTGTTGTGGATCCACAGTGGGGGTTTCGTGGTGGGGTCGCCGGAGTTCGAATCATTCCTGACGGGCCAGATCGCGCGTGAGGTCGGCGCGGTGGTGGCGTCTCCGGACTACCGGCTCGCGCCTGAGCATCCCTTTCCCGCGGCGCTGGACGACTGCATGACCACGCTGACGTGGATGCACGCAAACGCTGACGCGCTCGGCATCGACACTCATCACATCGCCGTCGGGGGCGCCAGTGCCGGTGGCGGGCTTGCGGCTGCGGTGGCGCAACGCTGCCACGATGATGGCATTCCGCTGGCAGCTCAGGTGCTCGTGTATCCGATGCTTGACGACCGCACTGCGCTACGGGACGACCATGGCGGGCGCGGACATTTTCTGTGGACTCCCGCATCGGACCGATTCGGCTGGACGTCGTATCTGGGTCGTGAGCCGGGAGCGTCGGACGTGCCCGAATACGCGGCACCCGCACGCCGATCCGACCTCACCGGTCTTGCGCCGGCATGGGTCGGGGTAGGCGATCTTGACCTGCTGTACGACGAGAGCGTGACCTATGCCGAGCGATTGCGCGAGTCTGGCGTGGACTGCGAACTGGTCACCGTCCCAGGGATGTACCACGCCGCGGACGGCATCGCTCGAAAAGCACCATCGATGCTCAGTTTTCGCGCCAGCATGCTTCAGCATCTACGAACGCACGTCGCGGAGGTTCAGTGATGGTGAAGCGGATCGCAGCGATCCTTGGTTTAGGATTCGTTGCTACGACGGTGCGCAGTTACCTCAAAGTCCGCGATGCCTTGTCGGAAGTCGCACCCGAGTTACGCAGCCCCGTCTTGCCGCTCGTCGCGGTGGCGTTCACCCAGCGCAAACTGTGGTTCAGCAGGCGACTGATGAGCATTCCCACGAAGCCCTGCGCTGGCGTCACGATGGCCAAACGCCGCGTCGGCGATCCGTCGGTCCCGGTCCTCGTCTTCACGCCCGATCACCGTGCCACGCCCGCGCCCGCGGTGCTGTGGCTCCACGGCGGCGGTTACGTCGTCGGGACCCCGGAGTTCGAGGCGGCGGGTTCGGCGCGTCTCGCTCGCGACCTCGGCGCCGTGGTGGTGTCACCTGACTACCGGCTGGCTCCAGAGTATCCGTTTCCCGCGGGTCTCGATGACTGCATGGCGGTGCTCAGCTGGATGCGTGAGAACGCCGACGAATTGGGAATCGACGCGGCTCGCATTGCGGTGATGGGGGCCAGTGCCGGCGGGGGAATGGCGGCCGCAGTCGCGCAACGTAGCCACGACGAAGGGACCACTCTGCGGGCGCAGATCCTGGTGTACCCCATGCTCGACGACCGCAGCAGCCTGGTCGCGGACCACGCGGGCCGTGGCCGCTTCGCGTGGACACCCGAATCGAACGTGTACGGATGGACGGCGTATCTGGGCCATCCGCCACGCATGTCCGATGCACCCGAATACGCCTCTCCGGGTAGACGATCCGACCTGTCCGGCCTATCACCGGCGTGGGTCGGTGTCGGCGAGCTCGACGTCTTTCACGATGAGGACGTCGCCTATGCCGAGCAGCTGAAGTCCTGCGGTGTGCCGTGTGAGCTCGTCACCGTGCCCGGTATGTATCACGGCGCGGACTTCGTGCGGCCGAATGCGCAGTCCATGAAGGACTTCCACTCCGGCATGCTCGGTTTTCTCAAGCGCTACCTATGATGCGCGTCGCCTTGGCGCGCGCGGTCCACCGACCTTCGTCGTAGCCGACGATCACCGGGTGAGCGAATGCGTCGCTGACGTTGTCGGTGGTCACGGTCTCCCGCGCCGTCCCGACGGCGACGGTTCGCCCCTCTGCGATGAGCAAGGCGTGCGTGGTGGTGGTCGGCAGCTCTTCGAGGTGGTGGGTGACGAGGATCGACGCCACGTCCGGATGCGTCTCGTCGAGCGAATCGATGGTCTCCAGTAGCTGTTCGCGCGCAGCCACGTCGAGACCCGTTGTCGGCTCATCGAGCAGCAGCAGCCGCGGCTCGGACACCAGCGCCCGTGCGATGAGCGTCCGACCACGCTCACCCTGTGACAGAGTCGGCCACACATCGGTTGCCTTGTGCGACAACCCGACCGCATCGATCATCGCGTCCGCCCGGTCAAGCTCCTCGTCGCTCGGTGTCCATCGCATCGGTGTGTCGATCGTCGCCGTGATACCCGTCAGCACCACTTCGCGCACCGTCAACGAATACTGCAGCCGGTGACGGGGATTCACGTGACCGATGAACCGACGCAACCGCGCGAGCTCCACGCGGCCCATCTGCTCGCCGAGGATATGCACGGTGCCCGAGGTGGGGAACATGACTGCCGCACAGAATCCCAACAGCGTGCTCTTACCCGCACCGTTCGGACCGAGCAGCGCCCAATGCTCACCGGCGTTGACCTTGAGCGAGATGCCATCGATGATCTGCTTGCCGTCGCGACGAAACGTCACGTCGGCCAGTTCGAGCGCCGGCGTCACGCGGACTGCCGTTGGCGCAGCACCTCCAGCGCCTTGTCGGCGTGGGTGTCCATGCTGACCTCGCTCGCGATGACCTCGAGCACGGTGCGGTCGGTGTCGATCACGAACGTCGTCCGCTTGACCGGCATGAACTTGCCGAGCAGGCCGCGCTTGACCCCGAACTGCGTGGCGACGGTCCCGTCGGCGTCCGACAGCAGCGGGTAGTCGAACTTCTGCTTGTCGGCGAACTGCGCCTGCTTCTCGACGGGATCGGTGCTGATGCCCACCCGGCTGGCACCGACCGCGGCGAACTCCGAGGCCAGATCGCGGAAGTGACACGCCTCCTTGGTGCATCCCGGCGTCATCGCGGCGGGGTAGAAGAACAACACGATGGGGCCACCTGCGAGCAACTCCGAAAGGCTTCGCACGGTGCCTGTCTGGTCCGGCAACTCGAACTCTGCAACCTGGTCACCACGTTTCATAGCTCCTCACGCTACGCCGACTCGAAAATCGTTGGCGCTGGTTGTCGTATCTGTGAGAACGTGCCGAATGCTCGACATCTTCATGTCCGACGGCTACGTCAAGGTCGAGCACGCCGTTCCCCACGGCGTCGCGGATGCGGCGCGCGCTGCGCTGTGGCAGCAGTTGGGTCTTTCGCCCGACGATCGTGACGAGTGGTCAAAACCCGTGCGGTGGGCCTCAGATCTGATGGGCCACGGGCCTTTCGGTGAACTTGTTCGAAGTCCGGCGTTGGCGGCGCTCGATGCGGTGTGCGGGCGCGGTGGGTGGGTGCCGCGAGGCTCGCTGGGCAACGTGCCCGTCCGTTTCCCGGTGTCGCCGCCCAACGACGACCGCGGGTGGCACATCGACGCCAACACGCCGCAACCCGACGGGACGTGGGCGGTGACCGGACGCCCGCACATCGTGTTGCTGCTGACCTTGTTGTCGGAGGTCGGCCCGGACGACGCTCCGACGCGGATCCGGGTGGGCTCACACCGCGACGTGGCCCGCGTGCTGGGGCCGGACCCCGTCGAATTGGCCCAGATGGGTCGCCTGGTCGACGCCGCCAGCGCCGACCGGCCGGTGGCGCACGCGACCGGCGAGCCCGGCGACATGTACCTGCTGCACCCGTTCACAGCGCACGCGGCCGACGAACACCGTGGCAACACGCCGCGGTTCATGGCGCAGGCGCCCGTCGTGCTGACCAGTCCACTGACACCCACGTCGTCGTCGCCCTTGGCGCGCGTCTGGGAGGATTGATGGGTGCAATCGACCGCCAACCTCGCGCTCACCACGTCACGCGAGGACTTCCGGGCGCTAGCCGCCGAGCACCGCGTGGTGCCGGTGACCCGCAAGGTGCTCGCCGACAGTGAGACGCCACTGTCGGCGTACCGCAAGCTGGCCGCCAACCGGCCCGGGACGTTCTTGCTGGAATCGGCCGAAAACGGCCGCTCGTGGTCCCGCTGGTCGTTCATCGGTGCGGGTGCGCCGTCGGCGCTGACCGTCCGCGACGGCGAGGCGGTGTGGTTGGGCACCACGCCGAAGGACGCCCCCAAGGAGGGTGATCCGCTTCAGGCCCTGCGGGCGACGCTCGAGCTGCTGAAAACCGAGCCTGTGCCGGGTCTGCCGCCGCTGTCGTCGGGCCTCGTCGGGTTCTTCGCGTACGACATGGTGCGACGCCTGGAACGGCTGCCGTCGCTGGCTGTCGACGACTTGGGCCTGCCCGACATGCTGCTGCTGCTGGCCACCGACATCGCCGCCGTCGACCACCACGAGGGCACCATCACGCTGATCGCCAACGCCGTGAACTGGAACGGCACCGACGAGCGCGTCGACTGGGCGTACGACGACGCGGTGGCCCGGCTCGATGTGATGACCGCGGCCCTCGGCGAGCCGCTGCCGTCGACGGTGGCGACGTTCAGCAGGCCCGAGCCGGTGCACCGGTCACAACGCACCGTCGAGGAGTACACCGCGATCGTCGAGAAGCTCGTTGGCGACATCGAAGCGGGCGAGGCTTTCCAGGTGGTGCCCTCGCAGCGTTTTGAGATCGATACCGACGCCGATCCGCTCGACGTCTACCGGATGCTGCGGGTGAGCAACCCCAGTCCGTACATGTATCTGCTCAATGTGCCCAATGATGCTGGCGGGCTGGACTTTTCGATCGTCGGTTCGAGTCCCGAGGCGTTGGTGACGGTCAAGGACGGCAGGGCGTCGACGCACCCCATCGCCGGCACGCGGTGGCGCGGGGAGACCGAGGAAGAGGACCTGCTGCTCGAGAAGGAGCTGCTGCACGACGAGAAGGAGCGGGCCGAGCACCTGATGCTGGTCGATCTCGGCCGCAACGACCTCGGCCGCGTCTGCCGGCCCGGCACCGTGCGCGTCGAGGACTACAGCCACATCGAGCGGTACAGCCACGTCATGCACATCGTGTCGACGGTGCACGGTGAGCTCGCCGACGACAGGACCGCGCTGGATGCCGTATTGGCGTGCTTCCCGGCGGGAACGCTGTCGGGCGCGCCGAAGGTACGCGCCATGGAGCTGATCGAAGAGGTCGAGAAGACCCGTCGCGGGCTGTACGGCGGTGTGCTGGGTTACCTGGACTTCGCGGGCAACGCCGATTTCGCGATCGCCATTCGCACGGCGCTGATGCGCGGGGGCACGGCGTACGTCCAGGCAGGCGGGGGAGTCGTGGCCGATTCCAACGGGCCCTACGAGTACACCGAGGCGTCAAACAAGGCCCGTGCGGTGCTCAAGGCCATCGCTGCGGCGGAAACGCTGACCGAACCATGATTCGGATCGCGCAGCTCGGGCTCGTGTTGGCGGCGGCGGCATTGTGGGTCGCGTCGCGGATGACATGGGTCGAGGTGACGTCGTTCGACGGGCTGGGCCAGCCCCGAACGACGGCGCTGTCCGGCGGTTCGTGGTCGACGGCCCTGGTCCCGCTCGCTGTGTTGCTGCTGGCCACCGCTGTCGCCGCGCTCGCGGTACGCGGCTGGGTGTTGCGCGCGCTGGCCGTCCTTGTGGCGATCACCAGCGCGGGGCTGGCATATCTGGCGATCACGCTGTGGGTGATGCCTGACGTAGGCGTTCGGGCGTCACACCTTGCCGACGCGCCGGTGGCCGATCTGGTGGGCACTCAGCGGCACTACGGGGGTGCGGTGATCACGGTGGTGGCGGCGGCCCTGACCCTGCTGTCCGCCGTGCTGCTGTTGCGATCGGCGACCAAGGACCGCTCCGCTGCGGTCCGCTACGCACGTCGTAGTAGTTCTGTCGCGGGCGAACCGGAGGACGCGATGTCGGAGCGACAGCTGTGGGACGCACTCGACGATGGCGTCGATCCCACCCAACATCAGACCCCAGACAACAAGGGCCGGTGACACCCAATGGTGTGGCGACGGTTACCCTTCGTTGAAGATCGGTTGGCACCATCCGGGAGGATTCGGCACTCATGAGTTCGGCGACTGTGCTCGACACCATCATTGAAGGTGTTCGCGCCGATGTCGCAGCTCGCGAAGCGGCTCTTCCGCTCGCCGACATCAAGGAGAAGGCGAAGGCGGCGCGACCCCCGCTCGACGTGTTGGCGGCGTTGCGTGAACCGGGTATCGGTGTCATCGCAGAAGTGAAGCGCGCTAGCCCGTCGCGCGGCGAATTGGCCGCGATCTCCGATCCAGCGGAGTTGGCCCGTGCATACGAGGACGGCGGAGCACGCGTTATCAGCGTCCTCACCGAGGAACGGCGATTCAACGGCTCGCTGGCAGATCTCGACGCAGTGCGTGCTGCGGTGTCAATCCCGGTGTTGCGCAAGGATTTCATCATTGGGCCGTACCAGATTCACGAGGCCCGTGCCCACGGTGCGGACATGCTGCTGCTCATCGTCGCTGCGCTCACGCAGCAGGCACTGGAGTCGATGCTCGATCGCACCGAATCGCTTGGCATGACGGCGCTTGTCGAGGTGCACACCGAGGAGGAGGCGGACCGCGCTCTGCAGGCCGGCGCGAAGGTGATCGGGGTCAACGCCCGGGACCTCAAGACGCTGGAAGTGGATCGGGACTGCTTCGCGCGCATTGCCCCCGGTCTACCGAGCGGCGTCATTCGTATCGCCGAGTCGGGTGTGCGCGGCACAGCCGATCTCCTCGCTTACGCCGGGGCAGGCGCCGACGCTGTGCTCGTCGGTGAGGGACTGGTCACCAGTGGTGACCCGCGCAGCGCCGTAGCCGATTTGGTCACCGCAGGCACACACCCGTCCTGCCCGAAACCCTCACGCTGACAAGTGGCCGACCTCACCGGTCCGGAGTTACCGCGTTCGAGCGCGGCCGTCGCCGAACCCACAGTCCACGATCCCGACGAGCGCGGCCATTTCGGCGTCTACGGAGGGCGGTACGTCCCCGAGGCGCTGATGGCGGTGATCGAAGAAGTCACCGCCGCATACGAGAAGGCTCGTGGCGATCAGGAGTTCCTCGACGAGTTGGATCGGTTGCAGCGTCACTACAGCGGTCGGCCGTCGCCGTTGTACGAAGCGTCGAGGCTTTCCGAGCATGCGGGTGGCGCGCGGATCTTCCTGAAGCGAGAAGACCTCAACCACACCGGATCTCACAAGATCAACAACGTGCTCGGGCAGGCGCTGCTGGCGCGGCAGATGGGCAAGACCCGCGTGATCGCCGAGACCGGCGCGGGCCAGCACGGTGTGGCCACGGCGACGGCGTGCGCGCTGCTCGGCCTGGAGTGCATCATCTACATGGGTGCGATCGACACCGCGCGGCAGGCTCTCAACGTGGCGCGGATGCGTCTACTCGGGGCCGAGGTGGTGTCCGTCGAGGCGGGTTCCAAGACGCTGAAGGACGCGATCAACGAGGCGTTCCGCGACTGGGTCACCAACGCGGACAACACCTATTACTGCTTCGGTACGGCGGCGGGGCCGCATCCGTTCCCCACGATGGTGCGCGATTTCCAACGGGTGATCGGGCTCGAGGCGCGGGCGCAGATCCAGGCGCAGGCGGGCAGGCTGCCTGATGCCGTGACGGCGTGCGTGGGAGGCGGATCGAATGCCATCGGCATCTTCCACGCCTTCATCGATGATCCTGGGACTCGGCTCATCGGCTTCGAGGCAGCGGGGGATGGCGTCGAAACCGGGCGTCACGCAGCGACTTTCACAGGCGGTTCGCCTGGAGCGTTTCAGGGGTCGTACTCGTATCTGCTTCAGGATGAAGACGGGCAGACCATCGAATCGCATTCGATCTCAGCGGGTTTGGACTATCCGGGGGTGGGGCCGGAACACGCGTTCCTGAAGGACATCGGCCGCGCGGAATATCGACCTATCACCGACACCGAGGCGATGGATGCCTTCGCTCTGTTATGCCGTACCGAGGGAATCATTCCGGCAATCGAATCGGCGCACGCCGTGGCGGGTGCATTGAAGCTGGGTCAGGAGCTGGGCCGCGACGCGCTCATCTTGGTCAACCTGTCGGGCCGTGGCGACAAGGATGTCGAGACCGCGGCGAAGTGGTTCGGCTTGATGGACGGTGAGTCGTGAGTCGGCTGGCGGAGATGTTCGACACGTGCGGGGCGGAGGACCGTTCGGCACTCATCGGATACCTGCCCACGGGTTTTCCCGATGTGCCGACGTCGATTTCGGCGATGAAGGCGTTGGTCGAATCAGGCTGCGACCTCGTTGAGGTCGGTATTCCGTATTCGGACCCGGGTATGGACGGACCCACGATCGCGGCGGCCACGGAAGTGGCGTTACGCGGTGGCGTCCGCGTGCGTGACACGCTGGCCGCTGTCGAGGCGATCAGTAATGCGGGCGGCCGTGCCGTGGTGATGACGTACTGGAATGTGGTGCTGCACTGGGGTGTCGACGCGTTCGCCCGTGACCTGGCTGCGGCAGGCGGTCTGGGGATGATCACGCCCGATCTGATTCCGGACGAGGCGTCGGAGTGGCTCGAAGTGTCGGAGCGCCACGATCTGGACCGCATCTTCCTGGTAGCCCCGTCGTCGACTCCCGAGCGGCTGGCCGCGACGGTGCGGGCGTCACGCGGATTCGTCTACGCCGCGTCCACGATGGGCGTCACCGGTGCACGCGACGCGGTGTCAACAGCCGCACCCGAATTGGTCAGGCGGGTGAAGGCGGTGTCCGACATTCCGGTCGGGGTCGGCCTGGGTGTGCGGTCGCGTGAGCAGGCAGCGGAGATCGGGGCGTACGCGGACGGCGTGATCGTCGGGTCGGCGCTGGTTTCGGCGTTGCAGGACGGGTTGCCTGCGGTGCGGGCACTGACCACTGAGCTTGCCGACGGTGTGCGGCAGAGGATCACCGCGTGACGACGACAGTCCTGGCATCGATACCCAGTCCCTCGCAGGGTGTGTGGTACCTCGGCCCGGTCCCGATCCGCGCGTACGCGTTGTGCATCATCGTCGGAATCGTTGTGGCGTTGCTCATCGGTGACCGGCGCTGGACGGCCAGGGGTGGCGAGCAGGGCGTCATCTACGACATCGCGCTGTGGGCGGTGCCGTTCGGTCTGCTCGGCGGCCGGCTGTATCACGTCATCACCGATTGGCCGAAGTACTTCGGGGAAGGTGGCGCCGGGTTACTCGGCGTCGTGCGGATCTGGGACGGTGGTCTCGGAATCTGGGGTGCCGTCGCGCTCGGCGGTGTCGGGGCCTGGATCGCGTGCCGACTGCGTGGCATTCCGTTGCCGGCGTTCGCAGATGCGATCGCGCCGGGAATCGTGCTGGCGCAGGCGATTGGACGGTTGGGCAACTATTTCAACCAGGAGTTGTACGGCCGCCCGACAGATCTGCCCTGGGGACTCGAGATCTACGAGCGGGTGGGCGCGAACGGCGTCGTCAGCCCAGACCTGGCGAGCGGGGTCTCGACGGGCCAGCTGTACGCCATCGTGCATCCGACGTTCCTGTACGAATTGCTCTGGAACGTTCTGGTTTTCGCAGTCCTGATTTGGGTCGATCGGCGGTTCACGATCGGTCACGGTCGCTTGTTCGCGCTGTACGTGGCCGGTTACTGCGTGGGTCGGTTCTGGATCGAACTGCTGCGCAGCGACCCCGCCAGCCTGATCGCAGACATCAGGATCAACTCGTTCACATCGACGTTCGTGTTCATCGGCGCAGTGGTCTACATCATGGTGGCGCCCAAAGGTCGCGAGGATCCGGCGACGCTCAAGGGGAAGCCGCGTGACGAGTCGCTGATCGACGAGGTGGCCGATGAGCTCGTCGCGGTCGCTGCTACGACGGGTGTGGTGGCTGCGGCCAAGGCGGCAGGTGCGGATGAGGACGAAGATGCTGGCGCTGACTCGGATGAGGTCGCCGAGGCGGCCGAAGAGCCGGGGCCGGACGATGATTCGGAGACCGAGGCGCATACGGCGGTAGTCGAACTGCTTACGGCCGCTGCGGCGGCTGAGGACGAGGATTTCGACGGGGACGAAGAAGTAGTCGGTGGTGTAGGCGCTGTCGAGGGTGAGGACGCCGTCGAGGCGCAGGAGGCTGCGGCTGAGGTTCATGAGGCCGCGGTTGAGGATGCGGCTGAGGCGGAAGAAGTAGCGGCGGAAGTCGCCGAAGAGGCCGAGGAAGCCGAGGACGAGGAAGCCGAAGCTGTCGGCGGCGTGGGTGCTGTCGAGGGTGAGGATGCCGTCGAGGCGCAGGAGGCTGCGGCTGAGGTTCATGACGCGGCGGTCGAGGATGCGGCCGAGGCTGAAGAAGTTGCAGCGGAAGTCGCCGAAGAAGCCGAGGAATCTGCCGACGAGGAAGCGGCAACCGACGCAGAGGAAGCGGAGGAGCCGGAGCCTGACGAAGGTGCCGACGAAACGGTGTCCGCCGAGGGCGGGGAAGCAGCACCCGAGGCTGCTGGTGAGGCTGCAGCTGAAGAAACCACCGCCGAGGAAACAGAACCCGAACTACCCGGCGACGGTGATGCTGTAGCCGAGGGCGAAGACCAGGGCGACGTAGAGGAAGGTTCGGATGTTCTGGCCGAGCCGACCGACGCTGACGCTGAGAGCACCGATGAGGGCGAAGAACTAGCGGCGACTTCTGAGGAATCGGAACCCGAGGAACTCCTGGACATCGAGACTGAGGAAGCCGAATCTGACGACTCCGGTGAGGACAAGCCGGTCGTCGAGGATGCTGAAGAAACTGAACCCGAGACATCGGCATCCGACGAGCCCGGCGACGATGACGCTGCAGCCGAGGACATTGCAGAGGCTGAGGACGAAGACATAGCGGCGGAACTCGCCGCTGCGGCCGAGGATCTCGGTTCCACCGACGAAGAATCAGAGTCCACGGTCGACGGTGAGGACGAAGAAGCGGCGGACTCTGAAGCCGACGCAGACGCCGACGAATCCGACGACGCCACAGCAGAAGAGCCTGCCGTCGAAGAAGCTGCGGAAGCAGAGAACGACGCCGCCCCAGCATCGGCCCAAGCGCCTGCACAACAGCCTGAAGAGCGCGGCGGACGGCTTCGTCGACTGTTCCGTCGCCGAGGCTGAATCTGCGAGCCGATCATCATCTGACTGACAACCAAACTGTCAGAGGGTCGATATACGATCGAATGTATGTTCGATCTCGCGACCGTGACCTCGGTTGATCCGCTCGCCGACGAGGCTGAGTTGATCGCGCGGATCGCCCAGTTGGAGCAACTCAAATCAGCCGCCGCGGCAGGGCAGGCGCGTGCCACCGCTGCGTTGGACGAGCGCCGGCGCGCAGCGGAGGCGGCAGCGGGTGTTCCATCGGCCAAGAGAGGCAAGGGCCTCGCCAGCGAGGTGGCATTGGCGCGACGCGATTCTCCATATCGTGGAAACCAGCATCTCGGGTTCGCCAAGGCATTGGTCCATGAAATGCCGCATACGCTGGCGGCATTGGAGTCGGGTGCACTTTCGGAATGGCGCGCCACGCTGATCGTGCGCGAGTCCGCCTGTTTGGAGGTCGAGCTTCGACGGACGCTGGATGCTGAATTGTGCGCGGACGTAAGCAAGCTGGATGGGCTCGGCGACAAGAGGTTGACCACCGAGGCAAAGAACATCGCCTACCGGCTCGATCCGCAGGCGATCGTCGACCGGGCCGCTAGGGCCGAAGCCGACCGGACAGTAACCATTCGTCCCGCGCCCGACGCCATGACATACGTGACCGTGCTGCTACCGGTGGCGGTGGGTGTAGGGGTGTACGCCGCGTTGAAGCGTTCTGCCGACACCACTTTCGACGATCGGTCCCGCGGCCAGGTCATGGCCGACACGCTAGTGGAGCGGGTGATGGGCCGGCCTGCAGACGTTCCGGAACCAATCGCGGTCAGCCTCGTGATATCGGATGAGGCGCTGCTCGGTGGAGAGAACGTCCCGGCGATGATCGAGGGTTACGGCCCGATTCCTCCTTCGGTGGCATGCCGATTGGTTGAATCCGCAGTCGGCGACCAGCGGTCGAAGGCGACGTTGCGGCGTCTGTACCGAAACCCGAAGAGCGGATCACTTGTGGCGATGGAGTCCCGATCACGCTGCTTCCCCAAGGGACTGGCGATGTTCATCGGCCTTCGAGATCAAAGTTGTCGAACACCGTATTGCGATGCGCCCATCCGACACCGTGATCACGCTGTGCCGAGCAGCCGGGGCGGACCCACGAATGGACTCAACGGGCTCGGCATGTGCGCGTACTGCAACTTCGTCAAGGAGTCACCGAATTGGGAGGTGTCCCCATGCGAGGAGAACGGTGTCCACACAGCTGAATTCGTGACACCGACTGGCCATCATTACCGGTCGACCGCTCCGCCCTTGCTCGGGCGCCCGCTGATCACGATCAGCGAAGTCGAGATCAGAATCGGTATCGAGCTCGCAGACCTACACGCCGCGTAGGTGATAACGCCGCTCAGGTCTGCCGGCGCCGTACTGCAGTCGCAATTCCAACACCTCAGTACTCAGGTAATGCTCGAGGTAGCGGCGAGCACTGACACGGGAAATCCCAACCATATCCGCACATTCCGCAGCAGACACTTCGCCCGCCTCGCGAACTGCATCCAAGACCAGCCGCCCAGTCTCGGCACCGAGCCCCTTCGGCAGGGGCTGGGTCGTACCGCCCGGACTCCCGAACAACGAATCCACCAACGACTGGTCGATTCCACCGGGGGCCGACTCCAGGGCATCCGCCCGCGCCGCGAATGCTTCCAGTTTCGCCTTGAACTGACCGAACTCGAACGGTTTGATCAAGAAGTCCGCTGCACCACCATCCAAAGCGCCTTTGACGGTGTCCAATTCGCGCGCCGCGGTGATCATGATGACGCCGACGAGATTGCCGTCCGAACGCAGCCGCTGCAGCACGGACAAGCCAGTCATATCCGGCAGGTACACATCCAACAGAACCAGATCCGGCTGCAACTCCTTCACCGCCGCAAGTGCCTCCGCCCCCGTACGTGCAACGCCAGTTGCCTGAAAGCCGTCTACCTGTTCGACGAACCGGCGATGGATCTCGGCCACCATGAAATCGTCATCGACGATCAGCACGTCACGCATGAGCAGCCTTCTCCGCGACGACGCTCGCTGGCAGGCGCACCACGAAGAGTGCACCTCCAGAAGGACCGTCGACAACCTCCACCGTGCCGCCATGCTGCGCCGTCACCAGCCGCACCAACGCCAGGCCGATACCCCGACCGCCCGGAACGTCCGGCTTGGAGGTCACCCCGCGCGCGAAGATCGACTCCCGAAGATTCTCGGGCACACCCGGTCCGGAGTCAGCTACCGAGATCGTCAGGCCCGCGTGGTCGTCAATGCTGACCGTCACTCGGGCCGCTACAGATCCCACCGACACGTCGACCGCGTTGTCGATCAGATTGCCCAGCAGCGTGATCACGTCGGTCGCCACGGCAGGCGGCAACGCCTCAAGGTGCGAATCCGGGGCGAGTTCCAGAGAGACACTGCTCTCAGCCGCCAACGTCGTCTTGGCGATCAACAATGCCGCTACTGCGGGATCGGAAATGCGCTGTGTCACGGCATCACTGATCTCCGCGCGGCGTCGAGTCAGCGTCTCGACAAGATCGCGGACAGAGTCGTATTCGCCCAACTGAACAAGCCCCGAGATCGTATGCAGCTGATTGGCGAACTCGTGCGTTTGGGCCCGCAGCGTGTCTGTCACGCTCTTGTGTGACGACAGCTGGCCCTGCAACGCCGCCAGCTCGGTGCTGTCACGCATCGTCGTGACCGTCCCGATCTGCTGACCCTGGCTCGTCGCCGCCCGCCTGTTCAGCGCCAACACCCTTGTCCGCGTGACGATCACGACGTCGCGGCCCTCCTCACCCGACAACAGGAACGCGACCACTGCGGGATCGAGCCCCACGCTGTGCACCGGTCGGCCTACGGCATCGGCAGTCACGCCGAGCAGTTCCTGTGCGCTGTCGTTCAGTACGGTGATGTCGCCCTCGTTGTTCACCGCGACGACGCCCTCACGGATGCTGTGTAACAACGCTTCCCGATGATCGGCCAGGCTCGCGATCTCCGCGATCTCCAACCCGCGGGTATGCCGCTTGATCCGCCGCGACAACAGCCACGACGCCAGCAGCCCCAGCGCCGCACCCAGCCCGAGGTAGAACAGGAGCCGCTCGCCGGACGCACCCATCAACTCCCACACCGACGGATACCGCTCACTGACCGACGCGATCGACACGACTTCCCCTGAGTCTGCCAGGATCGGCACCTCGCCGACGAGGCTGTGTACCCCGTCGATCGTCAGATCACCGAACCAGGCCCGCCCTTCGTCGGCGCGCGTCGGACCCATGTCGACTTGACGCCCGACCCGCGACGGATCCGACGACACGCGCACCGTCCCGCCCGGATCGATGATCTCCGCAAGCCCGGCACCCGACAGCGCCACCGCACGATCGACCTCCGGCGCCAGCACCTTGGACGCGCCCGGGTCCGCGTACCTGTCCCGCACCACCGGCGTCGACGCCATATTCTCGGCGACCGCGATCATCCGCGCCCCGCGCACCTCACGGAACTCCCGCGTCGACTGCGCCACCGACACCGCCGCCACCGCGACCAGGACGATCGCGACGACCAGCAACTGGAAGACCAGGAATTGGCCCGCCAGGCTGCGAAACCCCCGCGCCGTGTCGCAACAGGTGCTGCTCGAATGCCCGAAGCCGATCTTGGCGGTCAAACCCGACGGAAAATGACGTGGCACAGGTCACGTATGTTTCCGTTGCGTTTCGTCGACCGCGCACGCAGCCATCACGGTGAAGTGAGCGGGTGTTGACGTTTCGGACATGACGGGGCAATGGCAAGGGAATGGCCGCACGCGAACCTAGTGTTCGTGAAAACCTTGAGCCGCAGCCGCACGATCGAGCACTGGGACGCCGAAGACGTCGAGGCATGGGAAGCCGGGGGGAACCGGATCGCCAAGCGCAACCTGATCTGGTCCATCTTCGCCGAGCACGTCGGTTTCTCGGTGTGGTCAATCTGGTCGGTGATGGTCCTGTTCATGCCGCAGAGCATTTACCACATTGATGCCGCAGGAAAGTTCTACCTGGTCGCGGTGCCCACGCTGGTCGGCGCCGTCATGCGCATCCCGTACACCATCGCGCCCGCCAAGTTCGGCGGCCGTAACTGGACGATCGTCAGCGCACTGCTGCTGCTCATCCCGACGGTTCTGACCCTCTGGGTGATGAAGAGGCCCGACACGTCGCACGCCACGTTCATGGTTGTCGCGGCATTCGCGGGCTTCGGCGGCGGAAACTTCGCCTCGTCGATGACCAACATCAACGCGTTCTATCCCCAGCGCCTCAAGGGCTGGGCGCTTGGCCTGAACGCCGGCGGCGGCAACATCGGCGTGCCGGTGATCCAGCTGATCGGCCTGCTGGTGATTGCCGCGGTCAGCAACACGGCGTCCGAAATCGTCTGTGCCATCTACCTTGTGATGATCGGACTCGCCGCGCTCGGTGCCGCCCTGTTCATGGACAACCTCGGCAACCAGCGCTCGAACCTCGGCGCGATGTTAGAAGCGTTGCGGTTCAAGCACTCCTGGGTGATGAGCTTCCTCTACATCGGCACCTTCGGCTCGTTTATCGGCTTCTCGTTCGCATTCGGTCAGGTGCTCCAGATCAACTTCCTCGCCGGGGGAGACACCCCAGCGCAGGCGTCGCTGCACGCTGCCCAGATCGCCTTCATCGGCCCGCTGCTCGGCTCGATCTCCCGTCCTTTCGGCGGCAAGATCTCCGACCGGATCGGCGGCGGGAGAGTCACCCTGTACACGTTTGTCGCGATGATCTTCGCGGCGGGAATCCTGGTGGCAGCGGGCGTGATCGACGACGGCATGGCCGGCGCCGCGACGACCGGACAGATGGTCGCCTACGTGACCGGTTTCATCCTGCTTTTCATCCTGTCGGGTATCGGAAACGGGTCGACGTACAAGATGATCCCGTCGATCTTCGAGGCGAAGGCCCAGGGCCGCGGTGACTGGAACCGCGAAGAGAAGGCGGCCTGGTCGCGAAGCATGTCCGGCGCTCTCATCGGCTTCGCCGGTGCGATCGGCGCACTGGGCGGCGTGTTCATCAACGTCGTACTGCGCGCGTCCTATGTCAGCGAGGCCAAGTCCGCGACCAACGCGTTCTGGGTGTTCCTCGTCTTCTACGTGATCTGCGCGATCGTCACCTGGGGGGTGTTCCTGCGAGTCCACACGGCGCGGGCCGGCGCGGGCGAGCAGATCGGTCGCACACCGGCACCGGTGCCCGCCTGACGCCCATGGTGACCCGTACGGCGTGCTCATACTGCGGTGTCGGCTGCGGTATCGAAGTTCACAGCGTCGTGAGCTCCGATACCGGCCGACCCGTCATCGCCCAGGTCACCGGAGACAAGCTGCACCCCGCCAACTTCGGCAGGCTGTGCACCAAGGGCGCGACGCACGGCGAGATGATGGCCGCCGACGATGGACGGCTGACGACGGCACTGCTGCGTCCCGCCCGCGGTGAGGAACCGGTGTCGGTACCTGTCGACGACGCGGTCGCCGAGGCGGGGCGACGACTGCGCGCCATCGCCGACGAGCACGGACCCGACGCCGTCGCGCTCTACGTATCGGGTCAGATGTCCATCGAGGCGCAGTACCTGGCCACCAAGCTGGCCAAGGGATTCCTGCGGACCGTGCACATCGAGTCCAACTCGCGACTGTGCATGGCGAGCGCGGGAACCGGTTTCAAGCAGTCGCTCGGCGCCGACGGCCCACCGGGCTCGTACGCCGACTTCGACTGCACCGACCTGTTTTTCGTCATCGGCTCGAACATGGCCGACTGCCATCCGATCCTGTATCTGCGCATGGTGGACCGGCTCAAGGCCGGCGCGAAGCTGATCGTCGTCGACCCCCGTCGTACCGCCACCGCCGAGCGCACCGACCTGTTCCTGCAGATCAAACCCGGCACCGACCTTGCTCTGCTCAACGGCCTGCTGCATCTACTCGTCGACAACGGCGACATCGACGAGGATTTCATCGCCGAGCACACCGACGGCTGGGACACCATGCCCAGCTTCCTGGCCGACTACACGCCCGAGGCCGTCGCACAGATCACCGGACTCACCGAGCCGGACATCCGCACTGCCGCCCGGATGATCGCCGAGGCCGGCGAGTGGATGAGCTGCTGGACGATGGGCCTGAACCAGAGCACCCACGGCACCTGGAACACCAACGCCATCTGCAACCTGCACCTGGCCACCGGCGCCATCTGCCGGCCGGGCAGCGGCCCGATGTCGCTGACGGGTCAGCCCAACGCGATGGGCGGCCGCGAAATGGGTTACATGGGGCCGGGGTTGCCCGGTCAGCGCTCGGTGCTGTCCGCGGACGACCGCGCCTTCGTCGAACAGCAGTGGGAGCTGGAACCCGGCACCATCCGGTCCGACGTCGGGCCGGGCACCATCGACATGTTCGGCCAACTCGCCGACGGACGCATCAAAGCGTGCTGGATCATCTGCACCAATCCCGTTGCCACTGTGGCTAATCGCAGCACGGTGATCGCGGGTCTGGAAGCCGCCGAGTTGGTCATCGCACAGGACACCTACCGCAACACCGCAACCAACTCGTACGCCGACATTGTGCTGCCCGCGACCCTGTGGGCCGAGGCCGACGCGGTGATGGTGAACTCAGAGCGCAATCTCACGCTGCTCCAGCAGTCGGTGCCGCCGATCGGCGCGGCACGCCCCGACTGGCGGTTGATCTGCCAGGTCGCCGCGCATCTGGGTTACGGCGAACACTTCGCCTACGAGTCCAGCGAGCAGATCTTCGACGAGATCCGTCGCTTCTGGAATCCCAAGACCGGCTATGACATTCGCGGGGCCAGCTATGCGCGGCTGCGCGAAACGTCGCTGCAGTGGCCCTGCCCGCCCGGCGACGAGATCGATCGCCACCCGATCCGCTACCTCAACGACGGCGTCAGCCAGGACTACTTCGTCGACGAGGACGGCCATGCGCCGCGGCTGGCCTTCGCGACCCCGACGCGGCGCGCGAACTTCTTCGCCCGGCCACACATGGACGCTCGCGAGCTGCCCGACGACGACTACCCGCTGGTGCTCAACACCGGTCGGTTGCAACACCAGTGGCACACCATGACCAAGACCGGCCTCGTCGATGCGCTCAACCGACTCAACAGCGAACCGTTCGTGGAAATCCACCCGGCCGACGCTGCGGGACTGGAGATCTCGAAGGACCAGGATGTCGAGCTGACCACCCGCCGCGGCCGCGCGGTACTTCCCGCGGTGATCTCCGACCGGGTGCGCCAGGGCACCTGCTTCGTGCCCTTCCACTGGAACGACGACCACGGCGAGTACCTGGCCGTCAACGCACTCACCAACGACGCCGTCGACCCCGACTCGCTGCAACCGGAGTTCAAGGCGTGTGCGGTACGTCTGCGCCCACTGGCCACGCCGGTGCGCGAGCCAACAGTGCTGTCGCGTCCAAACCTCACCGAGGGGCCGCTGATCCTGTGGGCGTCCCAGACCGGCACCGCCGAGGAGTTCGCGGGCAAGTTGGCCGCCGGGATCGGCGTGCCGAACCTGGTGAACATGAACGACATCGGAATGGCCGACCTCGCGGCGCGCGACGTGCTGGTGGTCACCAGCACCTTCGGGGACGGCGGGCCACCCGACAACGGTGCGGACTTCTGGAACCGCCTCAACGCTCCCGACGCCCCCACGTTGACCGGTGTGCGGTTCGCGGTGCTCGGTATCGGCGACCGCGCGTACGAGAACTTCTGCGGCCACGCCAGATCCATCGACTCCCGCCTGTCCGCGCTGGGTGCGACCCGGCTGCTCGACCGGGTCGAATGCGAGGCTTACGACGACGAGCCGATGGGCCGGTGGGTCGATCAGGTCGCCGCGCTGCTGGGCCGCTCGGTGTCCGCGTCGCCCGCGACCGTCGCCGAGCCGTTCAGCCGCGCGAATCCGATCGTCGCGCCGCTGTGCCGCAACCTCCTTCTGAGTGCACCGTCGGCACGAAAAGAGGTCCGGCAGTTCGGGTTTGACATCTCCGAGTTCGACGTCAGCTACTCCGCAGGCGACTCGCTCGGGGTGTTTCCGACGAACAACCCGGCCGCGGTCGACGCCTGGCTGGACGCCACCGGGATGCGCGGTGAGCACATCGTCGTGGTCGACGGCACCGAGCAGACCCTGCGTGACGCGCTCACGTCGCACTACGACTTCTGCCGTATCACCCCCGACCTGCTGCGCTTTATCGCCGAGCACAGCCGCGACGCGAAGGTGCTGCGCGCCTCCAAGGGCAAGCTCGACAAATGGCTCGTCGGGCGCAACGTCCTGGATCTGGTGCAGGAGTTCGTCGTACACGCCGACCCCGATCAATGGCTGGATGTCCTGGTGCGGCTGACGCCGCGCAGCTACTCGATCTCGTCGAGCCCGCTGGTCAGTCCGCACGAGATCCAGCTGACGGTGTCGGTGATGCGCTACGGACACCAGCGTGGCGGGGTGTGCTCGACGTTCCTGGCCGATCGCGCGACGTCGGCCCCGGTGTTCCTCCAGCGGTCGCCGCACTTCCGGCCGCCCGAGGACGCGGACACACCGATGATCATGGTGGGCCCGGGGACGGGCATCGCGCCGTTCCGCGGTTTCCTGCAGGAGCGTCGCGCACTGGGACACGCGGGCCGCAACTGGTTGTTCTTCGGCGATCAGCACCGAAACGAAAACTTCTATTACCGAGACGATTTGGAGGGAATGGCTCGCGACGGCTTCCTCAGCCGGCTCGACCTCGCCTTCAGCCGCGATCAGAAGGACCGGGTCTACGTACAGCACAAGATGCTCGACCACGCCGCCGACGTGTGGCGCTGGCTCGACGACGGCGGACACTTCTACGTCTGCGGTGACGCCACCCGGATGGCCCACGACGTCGACGCCGCGCTGACGACGATCATCGAGACCCACGGGAAGATGTCTCGCGAGGGGGCACGCGATTTCAAGCGTGAACTCGTCGCTGCGAAGCGCTACGTGCGCGACGTGTACTAGAGGCCGGGTTCCATCGCCGCCGCCACCTCGGCGGCCGCGTAGTGCGGTTCCGCACGTAGCCCGTCGACGACGCCGCGGCGGTCGGCCGCCGAGCGGTTCTGGCTCAGCTTCGCCTTCCCCTCGACGCGGCTGACGGTGATCTCTAGCCCGACGATGCCCGCGAGTTGGCCCTCGATGTACTTCTCGGGCGCGTCACCGGGGTGCCACGGCTCATCGCGCCCGTCCTCGTGCACGCTGGTCAAGTGGGTGACCACGTCGCGCAGCCAGTCCCGGTCCTCGCGCACCCGCACCGTGCCGGACAGGTGCACGGCGCTGTAGTTCCACGTCGGCACCACGCGGCCGTGTTCGGCCTTCGCCGCGTACCACGATGGGCTGATGTAGGCCTCGGGGCCCGAACAGATCAGCAGTGCCGGGCTGTCGGGGGCGATCGTCTTCCACTGCGGATTGGCCCGCGCCATATGGGCGAGGACGACGTCGCCGTCCCAGATCACCGGCAGCAGGGTGGCGACGGGAGTCCCGTCCGGGTCGACCGTGATGAACTGCGCTGATCGTGCCTCGGCGACGAAGCGCCGAATCTCGTCCTCGTCGTCGATCCGGTTGAAAGAAGGGGTGTACATGTTGTGTCCGAGGGGGCTGTGGCATCCGCGATACGGGGTGTGACCTGGCATTTGAGTTGGTCAACGCATCGTACGCCGGCGCTGGATACGTTAGTGGGGCCGACACAGAGCCTCGCCGCGTTGGCCGCGAATTCGCGTGTCCGACTTGCGCACCAGTTCGCGGCGAAGCCGGACCACAGCCATCGTCTCCAACCAACAACCAACTCGGTAATCGCCGTTGCGGCGAGACGAAGCCTTTGCCCCACCTGCCTGCCACATTGGATGTCACAAGCCTTATCAGGCAACGTCACTGGAGGAGCATCCTATGGAGGATCTGTTCGGCCGACGCGCGATCGTGTCGGGATCGGCCCGCGGGATTGGTTTCGCCATCGCCAGTCGTCTCGTGGCGGGCGGTGCCAAAGTTGCCGTCGTAGACCTCGATGCTCAAGGGGCGAACGCTGCGGCACGTCAGCTGGGCAACGGGAGTATCGGCGTGGGGTGCGATGTGCGGTCGGACGCCGATGTAGATCTCGCGGTGGCACGCGCCGTTGAAGCGTTCGGCGGGCTGGACTTACTTGTCAACAACGCAGGGATTGAAATCGCCAAGCCCATAATCGAACTCACGAGTGACGAGTTCAGTCAGGTGCTCGATGTC
Source organism: Mycolicibacterium moriokaense (assembly GCF_010726085.1). Taxonomy (NCBI): domain Bacteria; kingdom Bacillati; phylum Actinomycetota; class Actinomycetes; order Mycobacteriales; family Mycobacteriaceae; genus Mycobacterium; species Mycolicibacterium moriokaense. The sequence continues at coordinate 3,684,828 of NZ_AP022560.1, read as the reverse complement.
AACGTGACAGGCACCTTCCGGTTCACCAAGGCGGCGGTGCCGGCGCTTGCGGCAGCCGGGAACGGTGCGATCGTGGTCGTATCATCTGTCGCCGGCACCGCGGGTGGCCCATTGGTCAGCGCCTACAGCGCGTCCAAGGGAGCACTGATCCGCTTTACCGAATCGGCCGCCATCGAACTACGTCAGGCCGGTATTCGCGTAAATGCCGTCTGCCCGGGACTTGTTCGCACCGAAATGGCCGAGCGCTTGGCAGCACCTCTCGAGGCCGTCGCTCCGATCCCGTTCGACGACCTCGTCGCGCTCAAGCAGGGCCGCTTCGGCACGCCGGCCGAGATCGCCGAGAGCGTCGCTTTCCTCGCCTCTGACGACGCCCGCTTCATCAACGGCGCCCACTACCTTGTCGACGGTGGCCTCACCGCGAACCTTTTCTAAGGAGAACGCATGTCCCACACTGCATTTGCTGAAAGCGCATTCGAGACTGCCGAGGGTTCTCTCGTCGGCAAAGTCGCCGTCGTCACCGGCGCCGCCCGCGGCATCGGTCACGCTGTCGCGCAGGCTTACGCCGCTCGAGGCGCCACCGTGGTCATCGCCGATATCGACGCATCCGCTGCGGCGTCCGCTGCGAGCGCCCTGCCGAACGCCGTTGCGGTGCAATGCGACGTGACCAACGAGCGCAGCGTCGTCGAACTCTTCGAGCACGCGGTAGATCGGTATGCCAAGGTTGACATTGCCGTTGCGAACGCGGGGATCGCCGGTGTTCTGCCGATCGTGGAGATGCCCTTCGCCACCTGGCGCACCATGTTGTCGACCAATCTCGACGGGGTCTTCCTCACGGTGCGATCCGCTGCACGGTCGATGATCGCGTCGCAGACGGCCGGATCCATCATCACGATGGCCTCGGTGACAGCCCTGGCGGGCATCCCGTTGGCTGCGCATTACGCCGCAGCGAAGGCCGGTGTGGTGAGCTTGACCAAGACCGCTGCGCTTGAACTGCGGCCGGCAGGGATCAGGGTCAACGCGATCCTGCCCGGATTCGCGGAGACGGAACTGGTCACCGCGAACCGCGAGAAATACAGCGCGGCGTTGGGTATTGACTTCGACACCGTCATCACCGCAGCACAGGGAGGTTATGTCAGCGTCGACGATGTCGCCGGGCTGGCGTTGTTCCTCGCCGGTGACCGGTCGCGGTTTTGCACCGGCGCAGGGTTTGTCGTCGACGGGGGTCTGACCGCAAGCCTGTTCTGACGGCAGGCCCCTTTGTTCACCAGTCGTCCGCGGCGCGATTCGGGCGGTATCAACGTTCGCCGTTGTCGCGTCCATTTCTTTGCGACGGTATCGCTGGAGTCGCGCTCTATCGGTGCGCGACGACGACGGACATCGCTAACCGCGACTGTCGATCTTCCAGTTCGACGGTGCGCGTCACGCACCCAGGTATTTCAGGGCGTACTTCGCGGCGTTCGCACCGCACATTCCATGCGCGCCAGGCCCCGGCGGAGTCGCGGCTGAGCAGATGTACATGCCGGGTATGCCGATCCGATAGGGGTTGAGTGTGGCCCGTGGCCCGAAGGTCAGCTGACGAATGTCCTTGGCCCCTGTGAGGATGTCGCCACCGACGTAGTTGGCGTTGTAGGCGGACATCTCGGTGGTTGAGCGGACGGTTCGCCCAACGATCCGGTCCCGGAATCCGGGCGCAAATCGTTCGATCTGGGCAATGATCGCTTCGGTGGCGTCACCCGTGTAGCCATGTGGCACATGGGCATAAGTCCACAATGGATGGATGTTGCCGACGGAGCGGCCGGGGTCGGCGAGGTATTGCTGGCCGACGAGCACGAACGGGCGCTCGGGCATCCGTCCGGCGTGTACGTCACGTTCGGTCGCGGCGATTTCGGCAAAGTCGCCGCCGAGATGAACCGTCCCGGCCCGATGCGCGTCGGGGCTGCGCCACGGAACGCCACCCTCCACCGCGAAGTCGACTTTGAAGGCACCCGGCCCGTATCGGTAGCGGCGGTATGCGCGCGCCACCCGCCACGGTAGGCGATCGGACAGGATCTTCGCGACGGCGCTTGGCGCGAGGTCGAACATCGTGACGTCGGTGCGGGGGAGTTGGGAGGCGGAGTCGATCCGCGCCCCGGTTTCGATCTTGCCGCCGAGATCGCCGAGCAGCGACACCAGCGCGTTGGTGATCGACTGCGAGCCCCCCACAGCGACGGGCCAGCCATGGCGGTGGCCCGCCGTGATGATGCCGATACCGATCGCCGAGGTCATCGGGTAGTGCAGTGGCCGAAACGCGTGTGCCGCAACGCCGCCCCACAGCGCCCGGGCCTCCGGGGTTCGGAACGCGTGCGCGAACGTGGCCGCGGGCAGCACGGTTGGGGCCCCAAACCGGGCCATCACCAACGGATGATTGGGCTTCCGAAGCAGTGGCCCCATGATGTCCTCGGCCAGCAGGTCGAACCGCGCCGAGGGTGCGCCGAACACGCGCTTCCACTGCCTGCCGTCGGCGCCGAGCCCATCGGCCGTGTCATCGACCGACCGGCGCAGCACGCCGGCATCACCGCTGTCGAGCGGATGTGCGCAGTCGATCTCGGGCCAGAGCCACTGCAGTCCGTAGCGATCGAGTGCGATTTCGTTCAGAAATGCTGAGCCGACGGCCATCGGATGAATCGCCGAGCAGTGGTCGTGCAGCAAGCCGGGCAGGATCGCCTCGCTGGAGCGTGCCCCGCCGCCGACCTCGTCGGCGGCCTCCAGCACCGTTACCTGCACTCCCGCCCATGCCAGGGCAACAGCGGCGGCGAGCCCATTGGGTCCACCGCCTACCACCACCGCGTTACTCACGCGTCCGCCGCCTCTCGAGTCCAGGTCACGTTCAATGTAATTGGGCCATTGGGCAGCCAAGGCTGTTCCGCCACGGCATCCTCCGGGTTCCACGTGCCGCACTCGACGACGCCGAGCGCCGCGTCGATGACCTTGTAGTGCTGGATCCTGCGATGGATAGGTTGCGACTCGACCCAGACGACGACGAGCTCGCCCGGCTCGAACTTGGCCTCGTCCTGCACGGCACAGATCAAGTCTTCGTTGTGCAGATGACCGTCACCGAAATTGAAGCCGAGAATCGAATTGGCGACCAGTTCCGCTTCGCGGACCGTCCTGTGGTCGATATCGGGGAGATTCTTCAGCAGCACCGAGTAGAGGCCCCGCCCCTGGCTGTGAAAGCAGCGGAACGCGAGCGTCTGCTGCAGGAATATCTCAGCCCACATCGGCTCATACCCGGCGTCGACCAACTGGTCGACCTGGTTCTTCGCCGAACGCGTCACCAGGTTCAGCTTCTCCTCGGCGCCGGGTGCAAACGTCCACACCGCGGATGCCCAGTTCCCCGCATACTGGCGCATCGCCGGCAGGAACGACACCAGGTCGGGCCGCACATTGCCAAGTACCGGGAAGAACGACAGGCCAGCCAGAAGAGCAATCGCCAGCCACGACGTGGACATGTCCCACACCGCGTAGCCCTTCCAGTTGGGGAAGCCGAGGAAAAGGAAGAGCGTCGCGTAGGCGAACAGCACATTCCATTCCACCGGCACCGCCATCGGGAAGGTCGAGATGATGAACAAGTGGAATCCGACCATGATCGCCGCGGCGACGAAAGTCAGCCAGGGCCAGGGTGACAACAGCAGCGCCAAGGGGGCGATGATCTCGACCACCGTGCCCGGCCCGTGCGCCATGAAGCCTGCGAGATGCGATGGGCGCAGGTCGTGCGGGAAGTTGCGGTAGTGAGCCCGCTTCAACCACTTGAAGGGCAGGGCGGGGCTGTTGCTGACCATCGGCGGGATGACGCTGGTGAAGTGGATGCCGAGCTTGGAAATGCCGGCCCAGATCCACACGGTGACGATCAGTAGTTTCAGCGCGATGATCATGTCGACGAACGGCAGTACGGCAATGAAGAACAACGCCGGCAGGTACTGTTCACCCCGTGCTGCGAGAAAAATGGTCCTGTCCCGCAAGCCAATCAGCACCAACAACGCCATGGGCGTGATCAGCAGTGCCGGGTTCACGACGCCCGAGGTGTTGAGCGGTAAGACCGCTGACAGCGAGTCACTATGTACGCCGGGCACCGCCAGTGCCACTGCCACGCTGGCGATCAACGCCAGATACAACGAAACGTCGAACCACGTACGCCGGTTGCCCACGGTGAACGGGACCCACTTCCACGGCCGTAGTCGAATTGTGTTGACCTTCATCCAAAACCGGTATCCCCCGGTCATCGGTTTGGTCTTGCCGGCCAGCGGGCCCCACGATCCGGCCAGGCCGAGCAGCTCAAGCAGCACCGTCCACAGGATCATTTTCTGGTAGACAATGGGCTCGCTCCACCACTCCGACACATGCCAGAATGCCGGCAGCCCGGACGTGAGCGTGGCGACCAAGACGCCGCCCAGGGAATAGAAGAAGACCAACTTGGCGATGTAGATGGTGTGCACCACTCTGGGTACACCGTATCCATGGTCCACCCACTTCAACGTGAGCAACCTGATGCGCTCCATCAGCGGTTTCCTGAGGAATAATTCGGGCTGTACCGCAGGCAAATTCGGTGCCATGAACCCCATGGTCGGCTCCTTCGAGGTAGTGGTCTCAGCCTTGGTGGGTAAGCGATTTTCTGAGCGAGGGCTTGTCGATCTTGCCGACCGCGTTCTTGGGTAAGCCGTCGAGGATCGTGATCCCTACGGGCACTTTGTATTTGGAGAGGGACGTGCGCACGTGCTCGTCGATCTGTCCGGTGGCTATATCAGCGCCTGAGTTCAGCGATACGAACAGCACCGGCTCTTCGCCGTACACGGGGTGGGTGCGGCCGACCACGGCGGCCTCCGCGATCTGCGGCAACTGATAGACGACGGACTCGATCTCCTTGGGGTAGATGTTCTCGCCGCCGCGGATGATCATGTCCTTCGCGCGGTCGATCAACACGAGGTAGCCGTCTTCGTCCAAGTACCCGACGTCCCCGGTGTGCAGCCAGCCGTCGACGAGCGTCTTTGCCGTCTCCTCAGGCCGGTTAAGGTAGCCGCGCATCACATTGCGGCCGTTGATGAGCACCTCGCCGGCCTCACCGTCGGGAACCGGTACGTCGCCGGGTCCGACGATGCGAATCGCCTGTCCCGGCAGCGGAAGGCCGACAGTGCCGGGTTTGCGGTTGCCGTTGAGGGGGTTCACGGTACTGGCGCATGTTCCTTCCGAGAGCCCGTACCCCTCGATGATCGGGATGCCGTAGCGGGTCTCGAACCTGTCCAGCAGTTCCGTACTGGCCGGTGCGGCCCCGCAGAGGGCGAACCGCACCGAAGAAGTGTCGGGCCGCACCTCGTCGGGCAGGTCGGCAAGCATCGTGTAGATCGTCGGGACAGCCGAGAAATAGGTGGGGCGGCACTTTTCGATCCGGTCGAAAAAAGTTGCCGGGCTGAACCGCCCGGCGATCGTCGTGCAGCCACCCGCGATCAGCGGAGCCAGTGTGCTGACGACGATCCCGTTGACGTGGAACAAGGGGAGGATGAGCAGGCTGTGGTCGTCACTGCCCATCGCGAATGCGTCGATCGTCATGCGGCACATGGCATTCAAGTTGCCTTGGTCGAGCACGACGCCTTTGGGCCGTCCAGTCGTGCCGCTGGTGTAGATCAGCAGCGCGAGGGCGTCGTCGCGGTGTGCGGCGGGTTCGACTGCCGTCGACCCCGATGCTGCAATCAGTTCGTCGGCAGTCAGCACTACACCGATCGGGGGATCGAAGCCGAGCGGCTCGTCGACGACGAGTAGCTTGGCTGCGGCATCGGTGAGCTGGTACGAAATCTCCGCCGGCACGAGGGTGGGGCTGACGGGCGTGACCGCCGCGCCGAGTCGCCACGCAGCGAACATCGCCACCACGAACGCTGCTCGGTTGGGCAGCATGATCGCCACCACGTCGCCGGGCTCGAGGCCGTGCGTGTGCAGGGTCGCGCTGGCGCGACACACGGCACGGAGGAAGTCTGCGTTGCTCAGCTCGACGGAGTCGTCGGCTATCGCGGGAGCTTCGGGGGCCCGGGCCGCCCGCACGTCGGGCACTGCCGAAAGGTTCATAAGGGGTCCTCGCTGGGTGTCTCGAAGGGATGAAGCAACGGTAGGAATCAGCCCGCTGAGGCACACCGTTGTGAACCGATGAACTTCGCTGCCGGCACTGTCGCCGGAAGACAGTGCGACCGCCAAAACGTGCTCGTCGATCCCGCATGCGTCCTAACCTGCATTGCATGGGCGTTCGAGCCCGCCATGACGAGACAGCCGTTCGCGAAGCCGCTGCGGTCGTGATGGAGCGGCTGATCGGCCGACAGGGCGAGGTTTCACTCGCCATCGAGCAGCGCCTAGTGGCGGAGATCGACGAGCTGGGGAGCGATTCCGGACTCGTCGAACTCCTGAACGCGAGCACCGACAGCAACATCGACGCCGTGTTTCACGCGTTGCGCTATGAGATACCCCTGAAAAACTTTGCGATGCCGACCGCGGCCATGGAGTACGCGCGGCGGTTGGCCCAGCGTGGAGTTCCGATGAACGCGCTGGTCCGCGCTTATCGGCTGGGCCATGGACTGGTACTGCGCGCTGCGGTCGAGGAGATCAACGACGCGGACCTCGACCCTTCGCTGAGATTCGCGGTGTTGGAACGAATCACCGCCGTCACATTCGTCTACATCGACTGGATTTCCCAACAAGTCGTTGCCACGTACGAACGCGAGCGGGACGACTGGTTGAAGAATCGCGACAGCTTGCGCGCGATGCGCGTCCGCGAAGTGCTCGAGGTCACCGAGATCGACGTTGACGCGGTCACCTCGGCCATCCGGTATCCATTGCGCCGACTCCATCTCGGGTTGGTGCTGTGGCTACCCGCGGAGACCGGCCGCGGCGACGAGCTGATCCGGCTCGAGCGATTTCTACAAGAGCTCGGTGAATCGCTTGCCGCACAAGGTAGTCCGCTGTTCGTAGCTGCGGACAAAGTCAGCGGCTGGGGTTGGATACCCCTACAGTCCAACGCGACTCCGACGGTAGTCGCCGATATCCGGAGCTTTGTCGCCAACTACGACCACGCACCGTCGGTGGCCGTCGGCTCACCCGCGGCCGGGGTGGAAGGCTTTCGGCGGACCCATCGTCAAGCGCAGCGAGCACGCAACGTCGCGGTCGCAGCTGGGTCGCACGCGATGCCGGTCACCAGTACTTCCGATCCCGGCCTGTACGCGGGATCACTGCTGTGCGACAACCTCGACGAGGTGCGCGAGTGGGTGCACGAGATCCTCGGGCCCCTGTCATCGGCCACCGACAACGATGCTCGCCTGCGCGAGACACTGCGAATCTTTCTCCGCGCCGGCGCCAGCTATAAGGCCGCCGCAGAAGAACTCAATCTGCACTTCAATTCGGTGAAGTACCGCATCCAGCGTGCGGTCGAGCGTCGTGGCACGCCGATCGATGACGCCAATCGCTTGGACGTCGAACTCGCGCTACTCGTGTGCCACTGGTTCGGCGGATCCGTCCTGCAATCCAAGAGGTGACACTCCGGCACGCATTTCCACCGGAAAACCGCCGTCTAACAGCGGCGATGTTGTGTCCGAGGGGGGACTTGAACCCCCACGCCCGTTAATAGGGCACTAGCACCTCAAGCTAGCGCGTCTGCCATTCCGCCACTCGGACCCGTTGTGGGCAGCTAAGGCTATCGGATCAGCGAGGCCGGACCCAAACCCAGGGGAGCAGGCAATGGTACGAATGTGACTGTGACCGCATCCTCAGCAGCCGAAGCCGAGGTGGTTGATCTCGTCAGCGCGCTCATCCGCTTCGACACGTCGAACACCGGTGAGCCCGAGACCACCAAGGGTGAGGCCGAATGTGCCCGCTGGGTGGCCGAACAGCTGCAGGAGGTCGGCTACACCACCCAATACGTCGAGGCAGGCGCCCCCGGCAGGGGCAACGTGTTCGCGCGGCTGAAAGGTGCCGACCCCACTCGCGGCGCCCTGATGCTGCACGGCCACCTCGACGTGGTGCCCGCGGAGGCCGCCGACTGGAGCGTGCACCCGTTCTCCGGCGCGGTCGAGGACGGCTATGTCTGGGGCCGCGGCGCGGTCGACATGAAGGACATGGTCGGCATGATCATCGCGGTCGCCAGGCACTTCAAACGCTCGGGAGTCGTGCCGCCGCGCGACCTCGTCTTCGCCTTCGTCTCGGACGAGGAAGCGGGCGGCAAGTACGGCTGCAAGTGGCTGGTCGACAACCGCCCGGACCTGTTCGAGGGCGTCACCGAGGCGATCGGGGAGGTGGGCGGCTTCTCGCTGACGATCCCGCGTCGTGACGGCGGCGATCGGACGCTGTACCTGATCGAGACCGCCGAGAAGGCGATGATGTGGATGCGGCTGACGGCGCGCGGGCGCGCGGGCCACGGCTCGATGATCCACGACAACAACGCGGTCACCGCCGTCGCCGATGCGGTCGCCAAGCTGGGCCGACACCAGTTCCCAGTGGTCCTGACCGACTCGGTTGAGCAGTTCCTGACCGCCGTCGCCGAGGAGACCGGCTACACCTTCGACGTGGACTCCCCGGATCTCGAGGGGGCGATCGCCAAGCTGGGCCCCATCGCGCGGATCGTGGGCGCGACGCTGCGCGATACCGCCAACCCGACGATGCTCAAGGCCGGTTACAAGGCCAACGTCATCCCCGCAACGGCTGAGGCTGTCGTCGACTGCCGGGTGCTGCCGGGGCGGCTCGCCGCTTTCGAGCGCGAGGTCGACGAGATCATCGGCCCCGACGTCACCCGCGAGTGGATCACCGAGCTGCCGCCGTATGAGACGGCCTTCGACGGTGCGCTGCTCGAGGCGATGAACGCCGCGATCCTGTCCGCCGATCCCGAAGCCCGCACGGTCCCGTACATGCTCTCGGGTGGGACCGACGCAAAACACTTCGCGCGCCTCGGGATTCGCTGCTTCGGATTCGCACCGCTCAAGCTGCCGCCGGACCTCGACTTCGCCGCACTGTTCCACGGCGTGGACGAACGGGTACCCGTTGACGCACTGACGTTTGGCACCAGAGTTCTCGAGCATTTCCTGTTGCACTGCTGACGACACGAAAGGATCGCAATGCCTTTTCCCTACAACCCCTATGACTTCCTGCCGAAGCTGCCGACGTTCCAGCTGACGTCGCAATCGGTGACCGACGGACAACCGCTGGCCAACGACCAGGTCAGCGGAATCATGGGCGCGGGCGGGTCCGACATCTCGCCGCAGCTGTCGTGGTCGGGCTTCCCCGAGGAGACGCGTAGCTTCGCTGTGACGGTCTACGACCCCGACGCGCCGACGGCGTCCGGTTTCTGGCACTGGGCCGTCGCGAATCTGCCCGCGACCGTCACCGATCTGCCTGCCGGCGCGGGCGATGGCAGCGGATTGCCCGGTGACGCACTCACTTTGGCCAACGACGCCGGGTTGAAGCGTTACCTCGGCGCTGCACCGCCTCCGGGACACGGCGCGCACCGGTACTTCATCGCGGTGCACGCCGTCGGGGTGGAGAAGCTCGAACTGTCCGCCGATGCGACTCCGGCCTACCTGGGCTTCAACCTGTTCCAGAACGCGATCGCGCGCGCACTGATACACGGGACGTACGAGCAGAACTAGTCACGCACGGCCGAGCCGACGGCGTCTGCCAGCGAGGCGAAACCCTCGTCGTGCAGACGCCGGGCCAGGCCGTCGTGAATGCGCTTGGCCCACAACCCGCCGCCGTAGATGAAGCCGGTGTAGCCCTGCAGCAGCGAGGCGCCGGAAACGATGCGCTCCCAAGCGTCGTCGGCCGTTTCGATGCCCCCGACGCTGATCAGCACCAGCCGGTCACCGACGCGGCGGTACAGCCTGCGCAACACCTCCACCGACCGCTGTGCGACCGGAGGTCCGGAGATGCCGCCCGGACCGAGCTCATCGACCCCGGGAGTCTTCAAGCCCTCGCGCGAGACGGTCGTGTTCGTCGCGACGATGCCTGCCAAGCCCAATTCGATTGCCAGGTCGGCGATCTCGTCGACATCCTGATCCGACAGATCCGGTGCGATCTTGACCAGCACGGGCGTCGTCGTCTGCGCACGGACCGCACGAAGAATCGGCCGCAACGACTCCACCGCCTGCAGGTCGCGCAGGCCCGGCGTGTTCGGCGAGCTGACGTTGACCACCAGATACGAGGCGAGCGGCCCCACCAGCCGCGCACTCTCCGCATAATCGTGGACTGCGGCCTCGGGCGCGGTGGTCTTGGTCTTGCCGATGTTGACCCCGATGGGCACGTCGGGCGTCTGTCTGGCCAGCTGTATCGCCAACTCGCCCGCGCCGTGGTTGTTGAACCCCATCCGGTTCAGCAGTGCGCGATCGTCGGGGAGCCGGAACATCCGCGGTTGCGGATTGCCGGGTTGTGCCTGCGCGGTGACCGTGCCGACTTCGGCATACCCGAACCCGAGCGCACCCCAGGTCCGCAGCCCAAGACCGTCCTTGTCGAACCCCGCCGCCAGGCCCAGTGGCGCGGGGAACGTCACGTCGAACACCGTGCTGGACAGGATCGGATCACGGGGCGCCAACCACCGCGCCAACGGGCGACGGGTGACGGCAAGCGCGGTCACGGCCCGCAGCAGCGCAAAAACCCAGGTGTGAATGCGTTCAGGCGCGAACAGAAACAGCACCCGCTGCACCGCGCGGTACATCATGAGCTCACAGTGCGGGCTGCTCCGGGACCGCCGCCTCGTGGACCGCCGATTTCTTGCGCCGCAGCAACACCCGCCGCGAGCCGTCGGTGTACAGCCGCACGCGGGTGAGCTCCCAGCCGCGGTATTCGGCCTCGATGGACAGCCGCGTCGACGCGTTGAGCCTGGTCAGATCGGGGGGCAGGCGCAGCGGAATCCACTCGTAATCGTCGGACAGATCCTTGTCCCAGCCCTCCGGCATCCGGCCGCGGTGCATCGTCGTCACGAACCCACCGCCGCATCCGGGATCACCTGGACACCCGCTCCTGAGCCCGACACCACATAGAGGGTGCCAGATGACTCGTCGTAGGCCAGGGAGTTCGGTTGCTGCACGGTTCGATAGCGCACCTTCTCGACGGGAATACCGGTTGACAGATCGTAGCCAACCACCGCGTTCGACGCGGTCTGCGACACCCAGGCCAGCGTCGACGATCCCGCCAGCCCGTAGGGCGCGTCCCGCACCGGATACTTCTGGCGCAGGATAAGCGGGTCGGTGCCGAAGACCAGCAGCTGGCCGCCGCGGGTGTCGGCGACGAGTACCCGGCCCACGCTGTCGGCGGCCATTGTCGTCGCCCCTTCACCGGCACGCAACGCCTGTTCGGCCTTCTCGCCATCCTCGGAAAGCGCGGTTACCGACGTCTGACCCCGGTCCAGCACGACGACGGTATTTCCTTGCGCCACAAGGCCATCCACTCGGGCGAAGATCTTCAGATGCGCGCCCACCGCGGTATCGGACCTCAGGGTGAACACCGTGCCGTCGGCGCTGCCGAGCGCCAGCCTGCCGTCCGCGCGACGCGTGATCGCGGTGAAATCCGTCTGCTCCTGCCCCTCGACGCGCACCGGCGTGGCGGTGCCCTCGGCGAGATCGATCCGGAAATAGCCGCCGCGTGTCGACGCATACGCCTGGCCTTCGCCGTCTCCCGTTATCGCTGTCGCGACCCCGGGCAACGGCACCGACCTGGTACCGCCCGGCTCGCCGAGGATCGTGATCTCCGACTCACTCAGCACCGCCAACGACCCGGTTTTTCCGTCGAACACCGCGCCCTGGGCAGGGGCAGCCAGCGGGCGGAGGGTTCCGGCGGGGGTGCCTGTCACGGGCGGTGAAACCGCGGCCTGAGCAGGCGTGATGGTCGGTGGCGGGGCGTCGGCCGGGTTCGACGAACATCCCGACAGTCCGATCGCCAGGGAGACCAGCACCACCTGAATCGAGGTGTTTATGCGGATCGGCAAGGGGTAGCTCTCGGGATGTGCGAATTGGAACTCTGTTGACCAGCAAGTGTAGGCAGACCGCTCATCGTGAAATTCACTCCGCTGGCCGTGGCCCATCCATCGGCGGCATAAATCGAGTTATGGTCTTCTCATGACCATCGCCGCAGACCGGCAATTGGGCGACCAAGAGTTTGCTATCGAGGACATTTCCACTGGTCTTCACGCTAGCGGATTTGGCCAGGTCGGCGACGGCCGCAGCTTCTCGTTCCACGTCGAGCGGCAGGTGCTCAACGTCGAGGTCTATCGCCCACGCCTGAGCGGGCCCGTCCCGCAGGTCGAGGACGTCGTCGCGGTCACCACCCGCAAGCTGACAGACGTCGACCTCAACGACGAACGCAGCGTGGCGGCTGCGGTGCGTGACGCGGTCGCGGCCGCGCAACCGGTTGCGCGCAGCAACCGCTGACCCACCCCAGGTACGGTCGTCGTCGTGACGGACGTGGCGGCGATGTCGTGGGTCCAGGTGATCGTTCTCGCGGTTCTGCAGGGCTTGACGGAATTTCTGCCCGTGTCGTCATCGGGCCACCTGGCGATCGCGTCGCGCGTGTTCTTCACCGATGACGCAGGCGCGTCGTTCACTGCGGTCACCCAGCTCGGCACAGAAGTGGCGGTACTCGTCTACTTCGCCCGCGACATCGCCCGCATCGTCAAGGCCTGGTTCAACGGGCTCTTCGTGACCGCGCACCGCACCGCCGACTACTGGCTGGGCTGGTGGGTGATCATCGGCACAATCCCGATCGGCGTGTTCGGCCTGTTGTTCAAGGACCAAATCCGAACGGGCGCACGCAATCTGTGGTTGATTGCGATCGCGCTGATTGTTTTCTCGGCGGTCATCGCCGCGGCGGAGTACTACGGTCGCCAAACGCGTCGCGTCGAACAGCTCACGTGGAAGGACAGCATCATCGTAGGTCTCGCGCAGTGCCTGGCGTTGATTCCCGGTGTGTCGAGATCGGGCGCGACCATCAGCGCGGGCCTTTTTCTGGGGATGGAGCGCGAGCTCGCCGCGCGGTTCGGCTTCCTGCTCGCCATTCCGGCGGTGTTCGCCTCGGGGCTGTTCTCGCTGCCCGACGCGTTTCATCCGGTCGGCGAGGGGATGAGCGCCAGCGGCCCGCAGCTGTTGGTGGCGACGGTGATCGCGTTCGTGGTCGGATTCGCCGCGGTCGCCTGGTTCCTGCGATTCCTGGTGCGCCACAGCATGTACTGGTTCGTCGGCTACCGCGTGCTGCTCGGCACCGTCGTGCTGATCCTGCTCGGCACCGGGGTGGTGGCGGCGGTATGACGGTCATCCTGTTGCGTCACGGGCGGTCGACGTCGAACACCGCCCACACCCTGGCCGGCCGCACCGAAGGTGTCGACCTCGACGACAAGGGGCAGGAACAGGCTCAGGGCCTGGTAGCGCGGATCGGGATGCTGCCGATCAAGGCGATCGTGCGCTCACCGCTGCTGCGATGCGAGCGCACCGTGCAACCGCTTGCCGCGGCGCTGGGTTTGGAGCCGATCGTCGACGAGCGCATCTCCGAGGTCGACTACGGCTCGTGGACCGGCCGCAAGATCGGCGAACTGGTCAAGGAGCCGCTGTGGTCGGTGGTCCAGCAGCAGCCCAGCGCGGCGGTGTTTCCCGACGGGGAGGGCCTCGCTGCGGTCCAGTCGCGTGCGGTGGCCGCGGTGCGCGACCACGACCGCCGGCTGGCCGAAGAGCACAACGGCGACGTGCTGTGGCTCGCGTGCACCCATGGCGACGTCATCAAGGCGATCGTGGCCGACGCGCTGGGCACGCATCTCGACAGCTTTCAGCGCATCACAGCGGATCCGGCGTCGATGAGTGTGATCCGTTACACGGCGGTGCGCCCGTTCGTCATCCACGTCAACCACACCGGTGACCAGTTGACCGCCGGACTGCTCGCGAAACCGCCGAAGGACGCGTCGGACGACGGCTCCGGCGACGGTGAAGTGCCGCCCGACGACGCCGTGGTGGGCGGCTCGACCGGTTAGCGGGTACACCCCCCGGGATTGCGGCTGACACGGCCGCAACCGGTATTTTGGAAAGTGCCATGGCCCGCGCAATTCACGTCTTCCGCACACCCGACCGCTTCGTGGCCGGGACTGTTGGCCAACCCGGCAACCGGACGTTCTATCTACAGGCCGTCCACGACAAACGCGTCGTATCGGTGATCTTGGAAAAGCAGCAGGTTGCCGTGCTCGCTGAGCGGATCGCCGCGCTGCTGCTCGAGATCAACCGCCGTTTCGGCACTCCCATCCCGCCGGAGACCGGCGAGGTGGAGGATCTGAGTCCGCTGATCACCCCTGTCGACGCCGAGTTCCGGGTCGGGACCATGGGCCTGGGCTGGGACTCGGAGGCGCAGACCGTCGTCGTCGAACTGCTCGCCGTCTCCGACAGCGAGTTCGACGCCTCCGTGGTGCTCGACGACGCGGAAGAGGGCCCCGACGCGGTCCGTGTCTTCCTGACACCTGAATCGGCGCGTGAGTTCGCGACGCGCTCCAACCGGGTGATCTCGGCGGGCCGCCCACCGTGCCCGCTGTGCGACGAACCGCTCGACCCCGAGGGGCACATCTGCGTGCGGACGAACGGCTACCTGCGCGGCGCCATCGCCGGTTCCGACGATGACGCCGACGGATAGCGGGGCCGACTCCGCTCGTGAATCCGATGAGGTGCTGCGGCGCGGCGAACTGACCGTCATCGGACGTATCCGCTCGGCGAGCAACGCCACCTTCCTGTGCGAGGCGCATCTCGGTGAGCGGCAAGCACATTGCGTGTACAAGCCAGTCGCGGGGGAGGCGCCGCTGTGGGACTTCCCGGATGGCACGCTCGCGGGTCGCGAACTCGGCGCGTATCTGGTGTCGGAAGCGCTGGGCTGGAACGTCGTGCCGTACACGATCATTCGCGAGGGCCCGGCCGGGCGCGGCATGCTGCAGCGCTGGGTGGACCAGCCTGGCGAGAGCCTGACCGAGGTCGGTGACGAACCCGCCGAAGGGCCGGATCTGGTCGATCTGCTGCCCGCGGGCGAGATCCCGCCCGGCTACCTGCCGATCCTGCAGGCGTACGACTATGCGGGCAACGAGGTGACCCTGGTACATGCCGACGACGCCCGGTTGCGCCGGATGGCGGTGTTCGACGTGCTGATCAACAACGCCGACCGCAAGGGTGGGCACATCCTGTGCGGTGTCGACGGCCGGGTGTACGGCGTGGACCACGGGGTGAGCCTGCACGTCGAGGACAAGCTTCGAACCGTCCTGTGGGGCTGGGCCGGCAAGCCGGTGGATGAGCAGACCATGGAAGCCGTCGCCTGCCTACGTGATCAGCTCCGCAATGGCCTGGGGGATGCGCTGGGCGAGCACATCACCGAGCGTGAGGTTGCCGCGCTACTGGCTAGAACCCTTGCGCTGCTGGATGATCCGATTATGCCGACACCGGATCGGCGACGCCCGATCCCGTGGCCGGCGTTCTAGCACCCCACGCGCGTCTGGCCAGCTGCCGTGGGCGGTGAATGACGGTCGTCTTGGCGTCGGTCGTGATCCACCCGCGCTGCACGAAATCGCAGAGCGCCTTGTTGACGCTCTCCCGGGTGGCTCCGACCAACTGCGCGATCTCGGTCTGAGTCAGATCGTGAGTGACCCGCCAGGACTCGCCCTGCTGAACTCCGAAGCGCTGCGCCAGGCTCAGCAGTTCCTTCGCGACCCGGCTCGGCACGTCGTCGAATATGACGTCGAGCCGATGATTGCGGGCCGTTCGCAGTTGTACGGCCATGAACCGCAGCAGCTGTTGTGCGATCTCCGGACGTTCGGCCATCCACCCGTGCAGGGTTTCGTTGTCGACGATGGCCGTACAAACATCGGTGACAGCGGTCGACGTCGCGGTGCGCGGCCCCGAGTCGAGAACAGAGACGGCGCCGAAGATGTCACCGGGTCCGCGGATCGCCAGCAACTGTTCGCGGCCGTCGGCCGAGTGGCAGCAGATTTTGACCTTGCCCGCCAGGACGATGTGTAGGCCGTCGGCCGGCTCACCCTGGCGGTAGATGGTGTCGCCACGAGACACCTGCACCTGCCGCAGTTGCTGGGCGAGTGCGAAGAGGACGTCGTCGCCGAGCCCGGTTAGGAACCCCACCCGGGCCAGCACCGCGGCGGCGCGCTGAGGCGACGCGAACTTGATCGGCTGTTTCACCCTGCGGTCTACCTTCCGCGCAATTGATGACGCACAGGATTCCACGGCCGGGCCGAACTAAACCTTCATGATCTACTTGGCCGGTGAGCCTGACCGATGCGGCGCTGGCCGCCGAGGTGGCCCGAGAAGCCGGCGAGATGCTAGTGGCCATGCGCGGGGAGATCGGCTTCTACGATCCGTACGACCTCGGCGACGCCGGCGACCGCCGTGCCAACACGCTGATCCTCAACCGGTTGCGCGCCGAGCGTCCGAACGACGCCGTGTTGTCCGAGGAGGCGGTCGACGATGTCTCCCGCGTCAAGACTGACCGGGTCTGGATCGTCGACCCCGTCGACGGCACCCACGAGTACTCGATGCCGGGCCGGACGGACTGGGCGGTGCACATCGCGCTGTGGCAGCGTTACGGCACCGCAGGCGCCACGACCTTCCACACCCGTGGGCCGGACGGCGGCATCACCGACGCGGCCGTCGCGCTGCCCGCCCGTGGTGAGGTGTACCGCTCCGACACCGTGACCCCGCCGCCGCCGCGCGAGGACGGACCGATCCTCATCACGGCGAGCGCCAACCGTCCGCCGCCGGTGCTGTGGTGGCTACGCGAGCGGCTCGACATCCAGCTCGTGCGGATCGGTTCGGCGGGCGCCAAGGCGATGGCCGTGGTCCGCGGCGACGTCGACGCCTACGTCCACGCCGGCGGGCAGTGGGAGTGGGATTCAGCGGCGCCCGCAGGGGTGGTGGCGGCTGCAGGCTTGCACGCGTCGCGGCTGGACGGTTCGCCGCTGATCTACAACCGACCTGATCCTTATCTGCCCGACCTTCTGATGTGCCGGGCGGAACTGGCTGACGTGCTGCTCGAGGGGATCCTGTCGGCGTATCGGAACCGGTGATGGGAAAGGGCCGGGACATGCCCGGGACATGCCCGGGAATGAAACAGCCGCTCGCGGTGTCGCATCCCCTGATGCTTAAAGTCGACGCTATGAAATCGTGGCCGGCGCCCCTCGTACCGGCACTTGAGGGCCGGGGTCCGCAGCTGCGGCTGTACGACAGTGCCGACCGGCAGGTCCGTCCGGTGACAGCCGGCGAAACGGCGACCATGTACGTCTGCGGCATCACCCCGTATGACGCTACCCACCTCGGCCACGCCGCCACCTACCTGACGTTCGATCTGGTCCACCGGGTGTGGCTGGATTCGGGGCATCAGGTGCACTATGTGCAGAACATCACCGACGTCGACGATCCGCTGTTCGAGCGTGCTGAGCGCGACGGCATCGACTGGCGCCAGCTGGCCGATCGGGAGACGGACCTGTTCCGCGAGGATATGGCGGCCCTGCGGGTGCTGCCGCCGCATGACTATGTCGCGGCCACGGAGGCGATCGCCGAGGTCATCGAGGTCGTCGAGAAGCTGCTGGCCGCGGGCTCGGCCTACGTCGCCGATGACGCCGAGTACCCCGACGTGTACTTCCGCGCCGACGCCACCCCTCAGTTCGGCTACGAGTCGGGCTACGACCGCGACACCATGATGCGGCTGTTCGCCGAACGTGGCGGCGACCCCGAGCGGCCCGGCAAGGGCGACCCACTGGACGCCTTGCTGTGGCGGGCGCAGCGCCCGGGCGAGCCGAGCTGGCCGTCGCCGTTCGGGGCCGGGCGGCCGGGCTGGCACGTCGAATGCGCCGCGATCGCGTTGAGTCGCATCGGCACCGGACTGGACATCCAGGGCGGCGGTTCCGACCTGATCTTCCCGCACCACGAGTTCTCCGCCGCCCACGCCGAGTCGGCTACGGGGGAGCGGCGATTCGCCCGCCACTACGTGCACGCGGGAATGATCGGCTGGGACGGCCACAAGATGAGCAAGAGCCGCGGCAACCTCGTCCTGGTCTCCAACCTGCGCGCCGACGGTGTCGATCCCGCGGCCATCCGGCTGGGTCTTTTCGCGGGTCACTACCGCGCCGACCGGTCATGGAGCCAGGCGGTTCTCGACGAGGCCAACGAACGGTTGCAGCGCTGGCGCAGCGCGGTGACACTGCCGGCCGGACCCGACGCGGGCGACGTGGTGGCCCGGGTCCGCCGCTATCTGGCCGACGATCTGGACACGCCGAAAGCGCTTGCCGCACTTGACGGCTGGACCACGGATGCGCTGACCTACGGTGGCCACGACGAGCAGGCGCCGCAGACGGTCGCGACCGCGGTCGACGCGCTGCTCGGGATCAAGCTGTAGAGCCGCCCGCCGGCCCATCCGGGTGGAGTACGTTTCGCACATGGGATCTGTAAACGGAAAAGTCGTCCTGATCACCGGAGCGGCCAACGGCATCGGCGCCGAGGTAGCCCGTCGCCTGCACGACAAGGGCGCCAAGCTGGTGCTCACGGATCTGGACGAGGTCGCACTCAAGAACCTCGCCGGCAAGCTCAGTGAGGATCGCGTGTTCACCGCCGTGGCGGACGTCCGCGACCTCGCCGCGATGCAAAGCGCCACCGATGCGGGCATCGACCGCTTCGGCGGCCTCGACGTCGTGATGGCCAACGCGGGTATCGCGACCCACGGATCGCTGTTGGCCGTCGACCCCGAGGCCTTCAAGACCCTGATCGACGTGAATGTCATGGGCGTGTTCCACACGGTGCGCGCAGCGCTGCCCTCGATCATCGAGCGACGCGGCTATGTGTTGGTCGTGTCATCGGCCGCGGCCTATGCGCCCGCGGCGGGCATGGTGCCCTATGACACGTCGAAGGCGGCCGTGGAGCAGTTCGCGAACGCGCTTCGCCTCGAGATCACGCACCGGGGCGTCGGCGTCGGATCCGCGCACATGCTCTGGATCGACACCCCGATGGTCCAGGAGACGAAGGACGAGTCGGCGACCTTCCAGGAGATGCTGCGCAAGCTCCCGGGCCCGCTCGGCAAGACCACGTCCGTCGAGAAGTGCGGTGAGGTGTTCGTCAAGGGCATCGAGGAGCGCAAACGTCAGATCAACTGCCCGGGCTTCGTCGGAGTGATGCGTTGGCTGAAGCCGCTGCTGTCGTCCCGGCTCGGGGAGTCGCTGACACTGAAGGATGTACCGGCCATGTTGCCGAAGATGGATGCCGAAGTGGCCGCGCACGGCCGCTCGATGAGCGCGCGCACCGAGGCGCTCGAGAAGGGCTGATCGTCGAATCCCCTTGGGGCCGAGGAAGCTGACGGTGGCCTGACCCGTGCGGGTCAGGCCACCGCTGGAAGGGTCAGTCGTCGGTCGGATTGAGCGCTCGGAAGGTCATCCCGGCGGCTACCGCCGCGAGCGCCTGTCCGGCGATGTAGATGACGAGCACCTGTGGGGACAGCAGGCCCATCGCGATCGCGCCGAGCACCACGGCGGGATTGAACGCACCGCCGGAGATCCCGCCGACCGC
Organism: Mycolicibacterium moriokaense; assembly: GCF_010726085.1. Taxonomy (NCBI): domain Bacteria; kingdom Bacillati; phylum Actinomycetota; class Actinomycetes; order Mycobacteriales; family Mycobacteriaceae; genus Mycobacterium; species Mycolicibacterium moriokaense. The sequence continues at coordinate 3,665,263 of NZ_AP022560.1, read as the reverse complement.
GATGGCGCCGGCCGCCACGGTGAAGCCGATCGCCAGCCCGTAGAACGAGTTGTCGGGGTGGTCCTTGCTGGTGGCCACGTTCAGGACGACGTAGCACAACGCGAAGGTGACGAGGAACTCCACCGCGACAGCGGCCACCATCGCGTGGCCGGACAGCGCCAGCGGCTCGGTGTGTCCGCGGGGGACGACTGCGACGACCAGCGTCGCGCCTGCAACCCCTCCGGTGAACTGCGCGAGCCAGTAGCCGATCGCGTCGCGGACGTCGATGCGACGGCGAACGAGCACGGCCAACGTCACCGCCGGGTTGTAGTGCGCACCTGAGACGTGGCCGCCTGCGTAGACCATCACCATCAGGACCGCGCCGATGCCCAGCGGCGCCAACGCGGCTCCGCCTCGTACGCAGGCACCGATGGTGAAGACCAGGAAGAGTGTGCCGATGGCCTCCGTGGCGAGCTTCGTCGCTGCGCTGTGACGGACTGTCGGGGTGGGGATGTGGATAGGGGTGTGGGTTGTGGTAGTCATGCGAACAAGACTCGTGCGCGCCGACGAAAACCGGGATCGCGCAAAAGCATGAACCGCCGGATGAGCGTGCTGTCGTCCTTTCGGACGACAGGGCTCCTCACTCCAGGATGTGGTTGCGCATCGCGTAGGCGACCGCTGCGCCGCGATCGGAAACGCCGAGCTTCTCGTACAACCGCCGGATGTGTGTCTTGACGGTGGTCTGCGCCAGGAACAGCTGCTCGGCCATCTCAGGCACGGTCTTGCCGTCGGCGATCAGACGCAGGATCTCCTGTTCGCGCCCGCTGAGCAGCGGTGCGGTCGAATGCGCATGCTGGTGGACCTGCGTCGCAAGTGACGTCACCAATTCGGGCGGAAGCACGCTTTCACCACGCGCACAAGCGATCACGGCCGCCACGATGTCATCGCGATCCGCTTCCTTCGAAAGGTATCCCGCGGCACCGTCCTGTATGGCGCGGTACACCACCGACCCCTCGGTGCTCGCCGACAAGAGCAGCACGCGGGTGGACAGATGGTCGCGGGTGACGGCGTGGGCCACCGCGATTCCGTCGAGGCCCGGCATCTTGTAGTCGAGCAGGGCCACATCGGGCCGATGTTCGCGGACCGCCGCGAGCGCGTCGTGACCGTTTCCGACCGCGGCGACGACCGCGGTGCGCCCACTGGTGTCCAGCGCACGCACCACGCCCTCGCGGTACACCGGGTGGTCGTCGCCGACGACGACGGTCACCTTGCGGTCCGAACTGCTCATCGCGCCTCCTGCTTGACGCCCTGCGGCAACCGGACATGCACCCAGGTGCCGTTCTCGACCGGCCGAAAATCCATTGTCCCCGAAAGTGTTTCGATGCGTGCGCGGTGCGATGCGAGGCCGATGTGCCCTTCGCTGACGCGCCGCGAGATCACCGCGGGGTCCATACCGACTCCGTCATCGCGGATGTCCAGCGTCAGTGCGTCGTCGACCTCGCGCAGCTCGAGCCATACATTGCGTGCCTCGGCGTGCCGGGCGACGTTGCTGAGCAGCTCACGGGCGATGCCGTACATCGTCGCGTCGTCGGGTCCGCGTCGCGAATAGTCGACCGAACAGTGCACGGGCACATCGGTGCGTTCGGTGAACGCATGTGCCAGCGCCTCCAGTGCGACCGCCAGGCCCGCCTCGTCGAGCACCGACGGATGCAATTCCCTGGTCACCTGCCGTAGGTCGTGCGACACGTCGGCCAATAGATTGCTGGCGCGTTCGACACCGGACATGTCACCGTTGCCGCGGACCGCGTCACGCAGATCCTGCTTAGCGGCCAGCACCGTCTGTAATGCCCCGTCGTGCAACGCTTCTGCGATCCTGCGGCGCTCACGTTCCTCGGCGCTCATCACGTCGGCCAGCAGCAGCGACCGGCTGGCCGTCAACTCGGCGACGCTGGCCAGCCGCCGTTGTTGAACTCGCGACACGGTGAACGAGCACAGGCACAGCAGCGCGAGTATCGCCAGCAGCGTCGCGATCGCACCGCCCGACAACTGTTCGCGGTAGACGGGGTCGGCCAGCACGGCCACGGCGCCGCACGCGATCGCCGCAAGCGACAGCACGGCCGCCCGTGGGCCGGTCTGCGTCGCGATGAAGAACGGCAGGAACGCCAGCAGCGCGAGAACGAGATAGCTGCCCGTCGACATGAACGGCAGGATGCAGAGCGCGGCGACATCGATGAGCGCCATCGGCTCCAATCGCCGCAGCCTGCGGGCCCGGGTCGGATATCGCAGCCACAGCCACGCGGCCGCGAGCGACAACACCGCGTAGACGGCGATGACCGTGAATTGCGCGGGCCACTGCGACCGCGGTGTGTCGCTGACCACCGCGAGCACCATCAAACAGACGAGCGCGAGTCGCAGGATGCTGCGCTGGCGTTGGGTCTGCCGGTGGAAGCGCAGGAACGTCTCCCGCACGGCCTCTCCGCCGGCACCCGACGCTTCGGGCGGTACCTCCAGGCTCGCCCAACCGGTGAACCGCATGGCTTAGCCGGGGCAGTGCTGGTTCATCGGACTACCGCTACCGCCCGAAGCCTGGCCCACGTCGACGCAGATACCGCTCGAACTCGGCGGCCAGCGCGTCGCCGTCGATCTTGCCGATCGCCTCGTGCATGTCCACCTCGGCGTCACCGCGTTGCTCCAGTGACTGCACGTATTCGGCGATGTCGTCGTCCTCGGCGGTCATCTCGGTCACGGCCATCTCCCACTCCTCGGCCTGCGTCGGCAGGTCGGCGAGCGGCACCTCGATGTCGAGCACATCCTCGACGCGGCGCAACAACGCCACGGTGGCCTTGGGGTTCGGCGGCTGCGATACGTAATGGGGCACCGCCGCCCAGAACGTCACCGCCGGGATGCCGGCTTGCACACACGCATCCTGGAACACCCCGGCGATGCCTGTCGGTCCTTCGTAGCGTGTCTCCTCCAACCCGAAGACCTTCGCGGATTCGGGGGAGTAGGCCGCGCCCGACACCGGCACCGGGCGGGTGTGCGGCGTGTCGGCCAGCAGCGCACCCAGGATCACGACCGTCTGCACGTTGAGCTTGTCGGCGATCGCGAGCAACTCCGCGCAGAAGGTGCGCCAGCGCATGTTGGGCTCCACACCGTGCATCAGCACGATGTCGCGGTTCGATCCCGGCGGCCGGCAGTGCGAAATCCGCATCGACGGCCACACCAGCTCCCTGGTCACGCCGTCTACCTGCCGAATCACCGGCCGGTTCACCTGATAGTCGTAGTACGCCTCGTCGTCGATCTCGATGATCGGCTCCGCTTCCCAGATCGCGTCCAGGTGCTCCAACGCGTCGCTGGCCGCGTCGCCTGCGTCATTCCAGCCCTCGAAGGCCGCGACGACGATCGTCTCGCTCAATTTGGGCAGGTCGGGCGGTTTGTAGCCGCTCGCATCCGACGGGGTCACAAGGCCAGCGTAAGCCCTGTATGGCACCTAGGAGCGGCATCGCCACACGGGTTGATTCGCCAAAACGACTACCCTGGCTTTGTGACTGTTGTGAACGATCGCACCTACGGCGCCGATTCAGTCGGCGCCGTCTCGACGCGGGTCTCGGTGGGCGATTACAACCAGCTCCTCGGCGACGCATGGGCCGACGTCGTCGAGACGAAATACGTTCGGCTGCAATCGGGTTAAGCCTGGTGACGACGACCGTGCCAACGGGACCCCGCGCGGCAGAGGGGTCGGGGCCGGTCGCGGCGATGACATGGGCGTCCACACGTCGATCCGATGACGACGTAGACTTTACTGGTCGAGAGGCGTTGCAACGGTTCCCGGTGACTACCGGTGACCGCCACGCTCGGCAGAGACAAGGACGCCTTCCGTTAAGGAAGGAACGTACGTGAGCTCCCCGGAGAACGCTCTGCAACCCAACATCCGACCCGACTGCACCGACGAACTGACGACTGCGCTGCGTCAGCGGATCCTGGTGATCGACGGGGCGATGGGCACGGCGATCCAGCGGGACCGTCCGGACGAGGCGGGCTACCGCGGCGAGCGGTTCAAGGACTGGCCGAGCGATGTCGTCGGCAACAACGACCTGCTCACCCTGACCCAGCCACAGATCATCGAGGGAATCCACCGCGAGTATCTCGAGTCGGGCGCCGACATCCTCGAGACCAACACGTTCAACGCGAACGCGATCTCGCTGTCCGATTACGGCATGGAGGAGCTGGCCTACGAGCTGAACTACGAAGGCGCCGCGCTCGCCCGCAAGGCGTGCGACGAGTTCAGCACCCCGGACAAGCCCCGCTACGTCGCCGGGGCACTGGGGCCGACGACGCGCACGGCGTCGATCTCGCCGGACGTCAACGATCCCGGCGCCCGCAACGTCTCCTACGACCAGCTCGTCGCCGCCTACTACGACGCGGCCAGGGGTCTGGTCGACGGCGGTGCCGACCTGCTGATCGTCGAGACGATCTTCGACACGCTGAACGCCAAGGCCGCGATCTTCGCCGTCGAGACGCTGTTCGACGAACGCGGACGCCGCTGGCCGGTCATCATCTCCGGCACCATCACCGACGCCTCAGGGCGGACGCTGTCCGGCCAGGTCACCGAGGCGTTCTGGAACTCGATCCGGCACGCCAAGCCGCTTGCGGTCGGCCTCAACTGTGCGCTGGGTGCCCCGGAGATGAGGCCCTACATCGCCGAGATGTCGCGGATCGCGGACACCTTCGTCTCCTGCTACCCGAACGCCGGCCTCCCGAACGCGTTCGGCGAGTACGACGAGTTCCCGACCCGCCAAGCCGGCTACGTCGCCGAGTTCGCCGACGCGGGCTTCGTCAACCTCGTCGGTGGGTGCTGCGGGACGACGCCCGCGCACATCGCCGAGATCGCCAAGGCCGTCGAGGGCAAGTCGCCGCGCCAGGTGCCCGACATCCCGGTGGCGACGCGACTGTCGGGCCTGGAACCGCTCAACATCGATGACAACTCGCTGTTCGTGAACATCGGTGAGCGCACCAACATCACCGGTTCGGCCCGGTTCCGCAACCTGATCAAGGCCGAGGACTACGACACCGCGCTGTCGGTCGCCCTACAGCAGGTTGAGGTCGGTGCTCAGATCATCGACATCAACATGGACGAGGGCATGATCGACGGCGTCGCCGCGATGGACCGGTTCACCAAGCTGATCGCGTCCGAGCCGGACATCAGCCGCGTGCCGGTGATGATCGACTCCTCGAAGTGGGAGGTCATCGAGGCGGGCCTGAAGAACGTGCAGGGCAAGCCGATCGTCAACTCGATCTCCCTGAAGGAGGGCGAGGAGAAATTCGTCCGCGAGGCCCGGCTGTGCCGCAAGTACGGCGCCGCCGTCGTCGTCATGGCGTTCGACGAACAGGGCCAGGCCGACAACCTGGAGCGTCGCAAGCAGATCTGCGGGCGCGCGTACCGGATCCTCACCGAGGAGGTCGGTTTCCCGGCCGAGGACATCATCTTCGACCCGAACTGCTTCGCGCTGGCGACGGGTATCGAGGAGCACGCGACCTACGGCATCGACTTCATCGACGCCTGCGCCTGGATCAAGGAGAACCTGCCGGGGGTGCACATCTCCGGTGGTATCTCGAACGTGTCCTTCTCGTTCCGCGGCAACAATCCGGTCCGCGAGGCCATCCACGCGGTGTTCCTTTTCCACGCCATCAAGGCCGGCCTGGACATGGGCATCGTCAACGCCGGCGCGCTGGTGCCGTATGACTCGATCGACTCCGAGCTGCGGGAGCGCATCGAAGACGTCGTGCTCAACCGCCGCGAGGACGCGGCCGAACGGCTGCTGGAGATCGCGGAGCGGTTCAACAAGAAGGAGGCGGGCGAGGATCCTGCGGCAGCCGAGTGGCGCAGCCTGCCGGTCCGCGAGCGCATCACGCACGCGTTGGTGAAGGGCATCGACGCGCACGTCGACGAGGACACCGAGGAACTGCGCGCCGAGATCGCCGCCGCGGGCGGTCGCCCGATCGAGGTCATCGAGGGCCCGCTGATGGACGGTATGAACGTCGTCGGCGACCTCTTCGGCTCCGGCAAGATGTTCCTGCCCCAGGTTGTGAAGTCGGCCCGCGTGATGAAGAAGGCCGTCGCCTATCTGCTGCCGTTCATCGAGGCGGAGAAGGAAGAGAACGGCACTGCCGGGTCGAAGGACACCAACGGCACGATCATCATGGCGACCGTGAAGGGCGACGTCCACGATATCGGCAAGAACATCGTCGGAGTCGTGTTGCAGTGCAACAACTTCGAGGTGATCGACCTCGGAGTGATGGTGCCCGCGCAAAAGATCCTGGACGCCGCCAAGGAGCACAACGCAGACATCATCGGGCTGTCCGGCCTGATCACCCCGTCGTTGGACGAGATGGCGAACTTCGCGGTCGAGATGGAACGCGAGGGGCTGGAGATCCCGCTGCTGATCGGCGGCGCGACCACCTCGCGCGCGCACACGGCTGTCAAGATTTCGCCGCGGCGCAGCGGCCCGGTGGTCTGGGTCAAGGACGCGTCGCGCTCGGTGCCGGTCGCGGCCGCGCTGCTCGACGACAAGCAGCGCCCGGCCCTGCTCGAGGCCACCGAGAAGGACTATGCATCGCTGCGTGAGCGGCACGCCCAGAAGAACGAGCGGCCGATGGTGACGCTGGAGAAGGCCCGCGCCAACCGGACGCCGATCGACTGGGACGGCTACACGCCGCCGGCGCCCGCCCAGGGGCTTGGCGTGCGGGAGTTCTCGGACTACGACCTCGCCGAGCTGCGTGAGTTCATCGACTGGCAGCCGTTCTTCAACGCGTGGGAGATGAAGGGCCGATTCCCCGACATCCTCAACAACCCGGCCTCCGGCGAGGCGGCCCGCAAGCTGTACGACGACGCCCAGGAGATGCTCGACACCCTGATCAAGGAGAAGTGGCTGACGGCCAACGGGGTGATCGGGTTCTTCGCGGCCAACGCCGTCGGTGACGACATCGAGGTATACACCGACGAGACCCGCACCGAGGTGCTCACCACGCTGCACAACCTGCGCCAGCAGGGTGAGCACCGCGACGGCGTCCCGAACCGTTCGCTGGGCGACTTCGTCGCTCCCAAGCAGACGGGTCTCGCCGACTACGTCGGTGCATTCGCCGTCACCGCGGGCCTCGGTAGCGGTGAGAAGATCGCGGAGTTCAAGGCGGCCAACGACGACTACAGCGCGATCCTGCTGGAATCGCTGGCCGACCGGCTGGCGGAGGCGTTCGCCGAACGGATGCACCAGCGCGTCCGCAAGGAGTTCTGGGGCTACCAGCCCGACGAGCAGCTGGACAACGACGAACTCATCGGCGAAAAGTACGTCGGAATCCGGCCTGCCCCCGGCTATCCGGCGTGCCCGGAGCACACCGAGAAGGTGACGCTGTTCAAGCTGTTGGACGTGTCAGCGCGGACCGGTATCGAGTTGACCGAGTCGATGGCGATGTGGCCCGGTGCGGCCGTCAGCGGTTGGTACTTCTCGCACCCGCAGTCGCAGTACTTCGTGGTCGGCCGGCTGGCCCAGGACCAGGTCGCCGACTACGCGCGACGCAAGGGCTGGACGCTGCAGGAGGCCGAGCGCTGGCTCGCGCCCAACCTGGGCTACAACCCGGAGGACTAACGCCCGCAAGGCTTTTCGTGCGGTGACGGGATTTCACCGACTGTGGCCCCGGCCACACGGATTTCGTGCCTGGGTACGGCGGGTGAGAGAATCGGGTCATGCGTGCGGTGCTCTTCGACATGGACGGCACGCTGGTCGATTCCGAAAAACTCTGGGATATCTCGCTGGCCGCGCTGTACGAGTACCACGGCGGGCGGCTCACTCCCGAGGTCCGCGCCTCGATGGTGGGCGGTTCCGCCGAGGACACCATCCGCACCGTATACACCGATCTGGGACTCGATCCCGATCCGGCGGCGATGGCGGAGTCCGACCGGTGGCTGCACGAATACACCGCACAGCTCTTCGACGGCGGACTGCCGTGGTGCGCGGGCGCGCGTGAGCTGTTGGAAGCCCTTGCCGCCGAAGCCACTCCGATGGCGCTGGTGACCAACACCCAACGCGCATTGACAAAGCGTGCCTTGAACAGCATTGGCGAACATTATTTTTCGGTGTCGGTATGCGGTGACGAGGTGCCGCGCGGAAAGCCGGCACCCGACGTGTATCAGCGCGCGGCCGCGTTGCTCGGTCGGGACCCGTCGGAATGCCTGGCGATCGAGGATTCGGTGACCGGAACGACGGCCGCCGAGACCGCGGGATGCCCGGTACTGGTGGTACCCAACGACGTTGCTGTGCCGTCGGGCCCGCGGCGTCGGCAGATCTCGTCGCTCACCGAGGTGTCGGTTGCCCAGCTGCGGAGGACGTACACCGAACTGAGTTCACAGTTGGGGGAACGCACCGCCTGACAACGGCATAAGTGATTGAATGTGAAGCCGATCACGCACAGCTGCGGAAGGCGGTCATATGACGCACGGCCCGGTCGGGGATTCAACGGCAGGTCTTGATTACGAGGAGTCCGAGCACAGCGGTCGCGTGGTCCGAATCGCCGCGGTCGCCGCTCTGGGCGGCCTGCTGTTCGGCTACGACAGTGCGGTCATCAACGGCGCGGTGTCGGCCGTCGAACATCACTTCGGCATGAGCAAGCTCGCGTTGGGCATCGCGGTCGCCGCCGCGCTCATCGGCGCGGCGCTCGGCGCGGTTGTCGCGGGGCGGTTGGCGGACAAGATCGGGCGCCTGGCGGTCATGAAACTCGCTGCGGTGCTGTTCCTCATCAGCGCCTTCGGCACCGGTCTGGCGACCGGAGTCTGGGTGTTCGGCCTGTTCCGGGTCATCGGCGGGCTCGGTGTCGGCGTGGCGTCCGTCATCGCCCCCGCGTACATCGCCGAGACGTCCCCGCCGCGGATCCGGGGCAGGCTCGGGTCGCTGCAACAGCTGGCGATCGTGACCGGCATCTTCGTATCGCTGGGTGTGGATGCGCTGCTGGCGCGTCTCGCGGGTGGGGCGCGTGAAGAGCTCTGGCTGGGGCTTGAGGCGTGGCGCTGGATGTTCATCGTGATGGCGGTGCCGGCGATCCTGTACGGCACCCTCGCCTTCACGATTCCCGAATCGCCGCGTTATCTCGTTGCCACCTTCCGCATTCCAGAGGCGCGCAAGGTGCTCACGAAGTTGCTTGGGGAGAAGAACCTCGAGCTGACGATCACGCGCATCCAGGAGTCGCTCAAGTCCGAGAAGCCGCCGTCATGGGCGGATCTGCGCAAGCCGACAGGAGGCATCTACGGAATCGTCTGGGTGGGCGTATTCCTGTCGGTCTTCCAGCAATTCGTCGGTATCAACGTGATCTTCTACTACTCGAACGTGCTGTGGGAGTCCGTCGGCTGGGAGGAGAGCCAGGCGTTCACCATCACCGTGGTCACGTCGGTGACGAACATCGTCACGACGTTGATCGCGATCGCGTTGATCGACAAGATCGGTCGCAAGCCGCTGCTGCTGATCGGTTCGGCGGGTATGGCCGTCACGCTCGGCACGATGGCGGTGATCTTCGGCACGGCGCCGGTGGTCGACGGTCAACCTGATCCGTCGGCCACTGCCGGGGTGATCGCGTTGATCGCCGCCAACCTGTTCGTCGTCGCCTTCGGCATGTCCTGGGGCCCGGTCGTGTGGGTGCTGCTCGGCGAGATGTTCCCCAACCGCATCCGCGGCGCGGCGCTCGGCCTGGCCGCCGCGGCCCAGTGGATCGCCAACTGCGCGATCACCGCATCGTTCCCGGCGCTAGGCGACTTCTCGCTCGGTGTCGCGTACGGCTTCTATGCGATCTGCGCGGTGCTGTCGTTCCTCTTCGTGTGGCGCTGGGTGTCCGAAACCAAGGGCAAACACCTCGAGGACATGGGTACCGACGTGGTGCACCACCAAGCGGGTCCTGTCGGACACTGACCGCCGGCGGGTTAACCCGCGTGACCGCACCACGCGCGGCGTGAAACAATCGCCTGCCGTGAAGACCTTCGACGCCCTGTTCGCCGAATTGAGCGAGCGCGCCCGCACCCGGCCGCCGGGCAGCGGCACCGTGGCCGCCCTGGACGGCGGTGTACATGGGCTCGGCAAGAAGGTCCTGGAAGAGGCCGGCGAGGTATGGCTGGCCGCCGAACACGAGGGCGACGAAGCGCTGGCCGAGGAGATCAGCCAGTTGCTGTACTGGACGCAGGTGCTGATGATCTCCCGCGGACTGACCCTCGATGACGTGTACTCGAAGCTGTGAGCGCCACCCTGCGCGTCGCCGTACCCAACAAGGGGACGCTTTCCGAATCCGCGGCCGAGATCCTGTCGGAGGCCGGTTACCGGCGCCGCACCGATCCCAAGGATCTGACCGTCATCGATCCGGCGAACAACGTCGAGTTCTTCTTCCTTCGGCCGAAGGACATTGCGATCTACGTCGGTTCCGGGCAATTGGACTTCGGCATCACGGGCCGCGATCTGGCGTGGGAATCCGACGCGCCGGTGCGGGAGCGACTCGCCCTCGGCTTCGGGTCGTCGACGTTCCGATACGCCGCACCCGCCGATGCGCAGTGGCGAATCGAGGATCTCGCGGGTAAGCGAATCGCGACGGCGTTTCCCAACCTGGTTCGAAAAGACCTCGCCGCGAGGGGGATTGAGGCGACCGTCATCCGGCTCGACGGCGCCGTGGAGATCTCCGTCCAACTCGGTGTCGCCGATGCGATCGCCGACGTGGTCGGTTCGGGTCGCACTCTGCGGCTGCACAACCTCGCGGCCTTTGGTGAACCTCTCTGTGATTCAGAGGCGGTGCTCATCGAGCGCGCCGACGTCGCCGACGAGTCGCCCGAAACCACGCTTGCCCGCGACCAACTGGCCGCGCGTGTCCAGGGTGTCGTGTTCGGACAGCAATATCTGATGCTCGACTACGACTGTCCGCGCACCGTGCTCGAAGAGGCCAGCGCAGTCACCCCGGGTCTGGAATCGCCCACCATCGCGCCGCTCGCCGATCCGGCGTGGGTGGCGGTGCGGGCGCTGGTACCGCGACGCGACGTCAACGACATCATGGACAAGCTCGCGGCGATCGGCGCCAAGGCGATCCTGGCGTCCGACATCCGCTTCTGCCGCTTCTGATTCGACAGGTCATGCGCAGCTAACCGTGTTAGCGTCCGGGAATCGTCTTCTCCCGGTACGGAGGTTGGCATGACGCAGGTTCTCATCATCGTCCTCGCTCTGCTGATCGGTGTGATCGCCGGGTTGCGGGCGATGACCGCCCCGGCGGTGATCGCTTGGGGGGCCGTGCTGGGTTGGATCGACCTCGACGGCAAGTGGTCGGAATGGGTGGCGCACCCGATCACCGTCACGGTCCTCACGATCTTCCTGCTAGTGGAGCTGGTCACCGACCAACTTCCGAAGACGCCGAGCCGTAAGACGGCACCGCAGTTCATCACCAGGCTCATCATGGGTGGGTTCGCAGGTGCGGTGATCGGCAGCGCGTTCTTCCATACCTTCATCGGACTCGGCGCAGGCATCGTCGGTGCGGTGTTGGGCACATTGGGCGGAGCCGCGGTGAGAACGAAGCTCTATGAAGCCAACAACGGAAAGGACCGGCCGGGCGCCTTCCTCGAAGACGTGGTGGCGGTGGGCGGCGGTTTCCTGATCTCCTTCCTGGTCAGCTTCATCTGAACCGCGTTCCATGAGCGAAAAATTCGACGCCATCATCATCGGCGCCGGCCAAGCGGGGCCGCCGCTCGCGGGCCGGTTGACCGAGGCCGGGCAGACGGTCGCCGTGATCGAACGCAAGCTCGTCGGCGGCACCTGCGTGAACTACGGCTGCATACCCACCAAAACACTGGTTGCCAGTGCGCACGCCGCTCACGTCGCCCGTCGGGGAGCCGAATTCGGCATCGGCGTAGGCGATATCAGCGTCGAGATGGCTGCGGTCAAGGCGCGTAAGGACAAGATCGTGCGCGGCGATCGCGAGGGCGTCGAGTCGTGGCTGGCGGGTATGAACGGCGCGACGTTCATCCGCGGCCACGCCCGCTTCGAGAGTCCGCATACGGTGCGGGTGGACGACCGACTGCTTGAGGCGGACAAGGTCTTCCTCAATGTCGGCGGCCGGGCGGTCGCCCCTGACATGCCTGGGCTTTCCGAGATCGGCTACATGACGAATGTCGGCATCCTCGAACTCGATACGGTGCCTGAACATCTGCTCATCGTCGGCGGCAGCTACATCGCGCTGGAGTTTGCGCAGATGTACCGCCGCTTCGGCGCTCACGTGACGGTGATCGAGAAGGGTCCGCGACTGACCTCCCGCGAGGACGAAGACGTCTCCGCGACCATCAAGGAGATCTTGGAAGCCGAGGGCATCGACGTGGTCGTCGATGCCAACGACATCCGATTCGCCAAGCGCGGCAACGGGTTCGAAGTCGCGCCGCGCGAGGGTGCCCAACCGATCACCGGAACCCATCTGCTGATGGCAGTCGGAAGGCAGCCCAACACCGACGACCTCGGCCTGGAGGCGGCGGGCGTGCAGACCGACCACCGCGGTTACATCGTCGTCGACGACCAGCTGCGCACGAACGTCGACCACATCTGGGCGATGGGGGACTGCAACGGTCGCGGCGCCTTCACCCACACCTCGTACAACGACTTCGAAATCGTCGCGGCCAATCTGCTCGACGATGATCCGCGCCGGGTGAGCGATCGAATCACCACCTACGCGCTCTACATCGACCCGCCGCTGGGGCGTGCCGGAATGACGGTCGACGAGGTGCGCAAGACCGGACGAAAGGCCTTGGTGGGCAAGCGGCCGATGACCCGGGTCGGGCGCGCCGTCGAGAAGGGCGAGACTCAGGGTTTCATGAAGATCGTCGTCGACGCGGAGACCGAGCTGATCCTCGGCGCCGCGATCCTAGGCGTCGGCGGCGATGAGGTAATCCACTCGATCCTCGACATCATGACCGCCAAGAAGCCCTACACCGCGATCTCACGGACCATGCACATCCATCCCACCGTCAGTGAGCTGGTGCCGACGATGCTCCAGGAGCTGAAGCCACTGGACTAGCGGCGCGGCCAACGTTGAGCTGTCGCGTGACGTGTGCGACGCGCCACCCGAGGTGACGACACGTCCGCACATCGGAGGGATGGACCTGATCGGAATTCGCATCGACGTCGGTCTGTGCGCCCGCACCGATGAAGAAGCCCAGGCGGTTGAGGTCGTCCTCGCCGCTGGTCGAACTGTTCCAGCCCGGGGGCAGACCGAGATTGACCCAGTGCATATGGTGCTGGGCCGCGAAAACCGCCAGCGACAGCAGGGTATTCAGTTTGTCGCCGCTCTTGGCGCCGGAGTTGGTGAATCCGGCAGCGACCTTGTCGCGCCAGGTGCCCTCGATGCACCGACGCCCGGTCTGCTCGGCGAACGACTGGAACGCCGCCGACACATTGCCCATGTAGGTCGCGGAGCCGAACACGATGCCGTCGGCGGCGTCGAGTACGTCCCAATCCGTTTCGCCCATCCGGTCGACGGCGATCATCCTGACATCGGCGCCGGCCTCTGCAGCGCCTGCGGCGACGGCAGCGGCGAGGGACGCGGTGTGCCCGAACCCCGAGTGGTACGCGATCGCCAAGCTGGGTGCGGCGATATCGGATCCGTTGTGTTTCATGTGTCTTCGCCTCCCGTGTTGAGTGATGAGATGACCTCGAGGCGGCGTTGCGTCCAATCGGGCAGTTCGTCGCCGGCGAGATAGGCTTCCAAGCGGTCGAGGAAAGCGTGTGTGCCGCCGCGGAATCCGCTGGCGTTGCGCACACCGAGGCCGCGATGGGTGAAGCGCAGCAGGGTGCCGTCGCCGTCGGGGGTGAGCTCGTAGCGTACGACCCCGTCCTCGACGATGGGTTGTTTCCATTCGTGTTCGAGCACATTGGGCGGATCCCAGACCAGGATCCGGCCAGTCATCCGTTTGCGCTCGGGCGGCAGCGGCGGTGCGGTCGCCACCATGTCGATGGTCCCGCCTTCACGACCGTCGATCGTCGTGACGCCGAACCACTGTTCGCGTTCGGCGGGATCGGTGATCGCCGACCAGACCGCCTCGATGGGGAAGGGCAGGCGGCGTTCGAAGGTGAGCACCGCGCGGTCGCCCTCGACCGTGAGTCGTCCTTCGCGAGAAGTCATGGTGTCTCTCTCTTGGCTTCCAGATGACGTTCGAGGGCGTCGAGATGATCGGACCAGTACCGCCGATACCGCTCGATCCACTCGTCGATCGCGACCAGACCGTCGGCGCGCAGCGCATATATCCGGCGCTGGGCATCGGGGCGCACCTCGACCAGGCCGACCTCGCGAAGCACCCGTAGATGGCGCGACACCGTCGGTTGCGTCAGCTGCGGCAGGGTTGCGACGAGTTCGCCGGCCGTGCGCTCACCATCGACCAGGGCGTCGAGCAGTGCGCGGCGACTCGGTTCGGCGACCGCTTCGAACACATCCATACACATCAGTATTGCAGGCTATCTATATAGATACAAGTACATATTCGGCTTCGGCCGGACCCGCGTCGCGGGTTAAGCAGGCGACGGGTCGTCGTTCAGCGCGCTCTGAGCGATCTCAACCACCAGCACCGTGCGCTAATATTCGTACTATGTATAACGGCGGGATCGGTGGTCCGTCCAGTGTCGTCATCGACGCCGATTTGTCACCCGAACAAACCTTGCTCCGCAGTTCGACCGCGCGCTTCATCGAAGACGTGTGTCCGGTGACAACACTGCGGGACAGGGTCGACGCACCGACCGCCTTGCCGCCCGGTTACCTCACGAAGGCGGCCGAGTTGGGCTGGTTCGCGATGCTCGCGCCGGAAGAGTGCGGCGGGGAGTACCTCCGGTCAGGGCCTCGTCGATGCCGCGCTGTTGTCCGAGCTTCGTGGCGCGCGGGTCCAGCCCGGGCCTTTCATATCGATGAACACGGTGGCTTATGCGTTGTCCCGCAACGGATCAGAACGTCACCGCAAAGAAGTGCTACCTGCCATCGTCGCGGGCGAGCACGTTGCGGTGTGGGCGCTGGCCGACCCAGAGGCGGTGTTGGGGGGCAGAGGCGGGGTCACGGCCGAACCAACTGCCGACGGGTACCGTCTGTACGGCGAGAAGACATTCGTCCAGGATGCAGAGATCGCACAATCGTTTCTGCTAGACGTCGTCGTCGACGGCTGGCCGCGTCAGGTCTGCTGGATGCTGATGCTCACGGCGTCTCGGTGTCCCCGAAGAAGTCGCTAGATATATCGATGCGGATGGGGCGACTGGATATTCGTGACGCCCTCATCAGCGAGGATGACTTCGTCGGTACGGCCGACACCACCATCGCAGACCTCGACACCCAGCTCGATATCGCCGCGGTGTTGTGCGCGGCCGAGACAGTGGGTGCGATGAGTCACCTCTTCGAGATGACGGTTCAGTACGCGCGCGACCGTGTGGCGTTCGGTCGTCCGATCGGATCGTTTCAGGCAGTCAAACATCAACTGGCGGATCTGAGTTTGCAGCTGGAACTGAGTCGAGCCGTCACCTCCGCCGCAGCGACCGCGGTGTCGGCTGCGCTCGGCGAGGACAAGCGCGACGGTGCGTCGACGATCGCGAGTGCTGCCAAGGCGTTCGTCGGCGATACCTCCAACTACATCGCGCAGGGCTGTTTTCAAGTGTTCGGGGGTATCGGATTCACCTGGGAACACGATCTGCACCTATATCTACGTCGGGCAAGTGTGAACGAAATTCTCTACGGGACACCGGCTTGGCACCGGGAGCGAATCATCTGCCTGGAGCAACGGGCCGCTAGCGAAAGCCGCTGTGAATTCTGATGAGGGAACGCGATCTCGACACTTACCGCTCGGCCGCAAGGCAGTGGATCGAGTCAAACCTGGAACGGGCGCGTCGGAATGCCGCAGCCGAGCGCGGCGGTGAGAGCGCTGAGGCCGTCGCCGCGTTTCGCGCCTCGCAGAAACGCTTGTACGAAGCCGGCTGGGCAGGAATCGACATACCCATCGAGTACGGCGGCCAGGGTTTGTCCCCAGCTCACGCCGCGGTGTTCGCGGAGGAGGCCCGCGACTACCTGTTACCCGATCTGGGCGTACTCACGCTGGTGACCTTTGGCATCGTCCTGCCGTCGATCCTTGCGACGTGCACAGAAACGTTCAAACAGCGCCATATTCCGCGGATCCTCGCCGGAGAGGAACTGTGGTGCCAGCTGCTTTCCGAACCAGGTGCCGGATCCGACTTGGCCGGCATCCTGACCAAAGCCTCCAAGCACGGGGACCGGTGGATCGTCAATGGCGCCAAGATCTGGAGCAGCGGTGCGATGCACGCCGACTTCGGCGTGTGTATCACGCGCACCGACTGGGACGTCCCCAAACACGACGGCATCACCTGGTTTGCGATGCCACTCAAAGCGCCAGGGGTCAAGGTTCGGCCGATACGCGAGATCAACGGCGGTTGGGAATTCTGCGAAGTATTCATGGACGACGTGATGTTGGACGCCGATGAGATCCTTGGTGAGGTCAACAAGGGGTGGTCGTTCACTCATACGATGCTTGTGTTCGAGCGCGGCGCCCTGCGGGGTGATCGCACGGAGCTGCCCGAGTCGGTCGCGCCGGATCTGGTCGAGTTGGCACGAGCTCGAGGCAGCCTCGGGGACAGTCACGTTCGGCAACTGATCGCGACCGCGCACACACACGACGTGGTACGCGCGGCGCTGACGATTCGAGTCGAGAAGGTGATGCGCGCAGGCGGAGGCGATGGCAATCTCGCGTCATACGTCAAACTGGCCAAGGGTGTGTTCGATCCGCTTCGGGCGAGGATCGGTATGGAGATCGCCGGCGATGCCGCCATCGCCTTCGAGGCGGGGGATCCGGGATTCGCGGCGTCGATGAACTACCTGAATTGTCGAGTCCATTCCATTTCCGGCGGCAGCAATGAAATGCAGCGCAACGGGATAGCCGAACGCGTACTCGGGCTCCCACGCGAAATGAATGTCGAGAAGGGCAAGCCCTTCAGGCAGGTGCTCGAAGACTCGCGGAAGTGGTGACCGAAGCGCGGTGACCATTCTTGTCACGGGAGGAACCAAAGGGATCGGGCGAGCGATCGCTGAACGCTTCGCGGCACCTGGGGTCCGGGTGTTTGTCGGCTACGCATCAGATGACGACGCTGCTCGCCAAACCGCCGCGGCGATCGAGCGCAAAGGTGGCGAACCGTATCTCCTGAAGCACGACGTCGGCGATCCGGAGGAATGCCGACGCCTGGTCGATATAGTCGGCAACCATGCGTCGGTCCTGAACCAACTCGTCCACTGCGCGGTTGCTGCACCGTGGGGCGGATTGCTTGACGTTCCCGATGACGAGGTGATGCGATCAGTTCGAGTAAACGCCCTCGCTGTGCTGGACGTGGTACGGGCAGCGCGACCGCTGCTCACGAGAGGATCGGTGATCGCCGCTATCTCCAGTCGCGGTTCGTCGATGGTGGTCCCGGGGTACGGCCCGGTGGCCATCGCCAAAGCACTGATGGAAGCCAGCATGCGCTACCTTGCCGTCGAGCTCGGACCCGCCGGCATCCGAACACACGTTGTAGAGGTGACGGCCGTACTGACGGACACCTATCGGGCGATCGTGCCCGACGCCGAGCGCAAGATCGCGCAGATCGGCGTGAACTCCCCGGCCGGCCGGCCTGTCACCGCAGACGACGTGGCGGACGCGCTCGAGTGGCTGGCATCAGATGGCGCGCAGATGATCAGCGGTCGCACCATCGTGCTCGACGGCGCCGCCAACCTCAGAGTGTGACGAATACCGCAAGATGCACTGGTGAAGACGCCGCCCAGCGTGTTACCTTAGCCTAACCTTGCCGCCTTGAGGTCGGAGCGCTGAAGTGTATGTCTGTCTCTGTACCGGTGTTTGCAGCGAAGTCGTTCGCGCCGCGATCGCGGGCGGCGCTGCCACCACCAAAGAGGTCAGTGCCGTGTGCGGTGCCGGCGGTGAGTGCGGCCGCTGCCGAATGACGGTCCGGGCGATGATCGAAGCGCATTTCAGTCAGACGCATTGCCAAGAAGACAGCGCGCGATTCAAGCTGCCCTCTACCGTGGCGGTCTGAGTCCACCCAACCAGGCTGCGGGTTAGTCGCGCCGGGCTTCAATGAGCTCGGCGAGACGCCGTTTGTCGACCTTGGTCGACGGTGTCATCGGAACTTCGTCGCGCGACTCGAGGAACACGATCACTCTCGGCACCTTGTAGGGCGAGAGACGTTCGCGCAGCATCGCTCTGATGTTGTCCGCAGTGATGCTCGCATCAGAAGACATGAGGTTTCGCTGCGGCGCGCAACTACCGACTCACGCAGTGGACTGGTCAGAAAGGGCCTTCTGAGCATGAAGTTCATCGACGGCTGGTCGAACATGCCGATGCTCACCGAAGACGAGCTCGTCAATGAGTTCGCCGACGAGGTCCTGAACAGCAACGTCAACAAATGGTTCAAGACGAGCGGAGAGTCGCGGGGGCCGGGCACCAGCGCGGCGGAATTAGTGACGATGATGGACGCGGCCGGTATCGAGAAGACGATCATCTCGGCCTTGCACAGTTGGTCGCACCCCGACACCCGCCCGCGGGGCGTGTTCCAGGCCACCGCCGGACAGCCCGACGACATCTTCGATGCCTTCCTGGAACAGATGGCTACGGCCACAACCGAACACAAAGGCCGTCTGTACGGCAGCGCGTTGATCGATCCGATGGGCGGGCTACGGGCGTATCGACAACTCGATCGTGCCGTCAAAGATTACGGGTGCGTCGCGATCCGCGTCATGGCCGCGATGTTCGGCGAGCCCTACGACCACCCGCTTTACTACCCGATCTATGCCAAGTGCGCCGAGCTTGGTGTTCCGATCACCATGAACCTCGGTTTCCCGGGCCCCATGCGCAGTGCGAAGTTGCAGCACCCTGCGCTTCTCGACGACATCCTGCTCGCCTTCCCTGAATTGACGGTGGTCGGAACTCACATCGGGCACCCGTGGCACCTGGAAACCCTTGCGCTGCTGCAGAAACACCCGAACTTCTATTTGATGACATCAGGGTGGTCCCCGAAGTACATCCCGACAGAGATCGTCCACTTCATGAACACTCGCGGCAAGCGGCAGGTGATGTGGGCGTCGGACTTTCCCTTGTTGAGCTTGGATCGCGCAACCGGCGATGCGCTCGAACTACCCCTGAAAGACGATGCGATGCAGGCCTATTGCCACGACAACTGTCTCGAAGTGTTCGATCTGAGCTAGCGCCGCCGCATCACGAGCAGCGTCTGCGCCGAGGTGCCGATGAACCCGCGACGGTCGAAGAGTTCGGCGGTGGTGACGCCGATTCCGTCGGGCCCGATCGAGGCGCGCGAGCGGAGCGCGAAATCGGTACCCTCTGGCAGCCGATGCAGGTGCACCGCGGTGTCGGTGTTCATGAAGATGAACTGCTCGGGATCCAGCGCTGCGCCTGCACCGTTCGCCGAATCCACCACCATTGCCAGCCGCTGCAGAGCGCTCGTCGGTTCCGAATCCACCAGCGGCACAAGGGGGTCGAGCCAGACCACGTGCCCGGTCTCGCCGGCGTCGGGCTGGCGGCGCCAGCTGACCGTCTCCAGATAGCCCCTCGCGCCCGCCCAGCCGTGCGGTGTCGACACCGCCTCACCCTCGATGAGTGGGGGATATCGGTCGGTCGCCACATCGGAGGTGTCGCTGGTGGCCAATAGCCACGCAGTGACTCGCGCGACCGCGCGCTCGGTGCCGTCCTCGCGCTCCGCCGACATCTCGGCCGCCCACAAGGAGATTCGTGCACCCGGTCGTTGTACCCAGCTGCGCACCCGCACACGGGTCACCGGGATGGCGCCGAGAACATCCAGCGTCATCCTGGCGATGCGCAGCCCGGAGTCCGCGGTCGCTTCCTCGATCAGCTTGGTCATCAACGCGAGAGGAGGGGAGCCGTGCTGTATTTCGGGATCCCAGTTACTGCGCGTTCCGTCGGTGGAATCGAAGATCTGCGAATCGCCGTCGATGCCGATTCGTCGGTAGTAACAGTCGATCACGCAGCCGTCTCCGAGGCGCGCATTACGACGTCGTCCTCCGCGCCGGAGCCCTCGTCGGGAACGGTCGGCCAACCCGGGTAGGGCGGTGGTGTGCCGCCGAACACGGGACAATGCGCGTGATGTGCGCACCAGTCGCACATCCGTGACGGGTTCGGCCGGAAATCGCCTGTGGCACCGGCGGATTGGATGGCGGTCCAGATCGCCATCAGCGTCTTCTCGAAGCGCACCAACTCATCGAGATCGGGGGTGTAATCCAGCACCTGGCCGTCTTCGAGATACAGCAACCGCAGCCGTGCGGGCAGCACGCCGCGCGACCGCAGCAGCGCGACGGCATAGAACTTCATCTGGAACATCGCCTTGAACTCGGCCAGCGCCCGCGCCTCCGGCGGCGCCTTACCGGTCTTGTAGTCGACGATCCGCAGCTCCCCGGTCGGGGCGACGTCGATCCGGTCGACGTAGCCGCGCAGCAGGGTGCCGTCCTCGAGCTCCACCTCGACGCGCTGCTCACAGCCCTGTGGGTCGAAGCGGGTGGGATCCTCCAGGCGGTAGTAACCCGACAGCAGCGCGCGTGCCTCGTCGAGCAGTACGGCCCGCAGCTCCGGTGCGAAGGCGTCGGCGAGATCGGGCTGTGCCGCCACCAGCCGCTGCCACGCCGGATCGACCAGCGCCATCGCGGTGGCGCGCCCGCGCTGGGCCGCGGGCAGCGCGTACAGCTGCTCCAACGCGGCGTGCACGACGGACCCGCGCACCTGGGCCGACGACGACGGTTCGGGCAACCGGTCGATCGCGCGGAACCGATAGAGCAGCGGGCACTGCTTGAAGTCGGCGGCCCGGGACGGCGACAGCGCTGGACGCCGGACGGCGGCGGGATCCGGCGTATCTGTCACGGTCTCAGCGTATGGCGACACCCCGACAAATTTTGGCAACCCCGCGCACCCGTCGCGGCGCGTTGACTGGCAGGCTGAACTGCTGTGAACAGGACCGGACCCTTCGCCATCGGTGATCGAGTGCAGCTCACCGACGCGAAGGGCAGGCACTACACGATGGTGTTGACCCCCGGCGGGGAGTTCCACACACACCGCGGAGTCATCGCCCTCGACTCCGTGATCGGGCTGCCCGAGGGCAGCGTGGTCAAGTCCACCAACGGCGACCAGTTCCTGGTGCTGCGCCCGCTGCTGGTCGACTACGTGATGTCGATGCCCCGCGGCGCACAGGTCGTCTACCCGAAGGACGCCGCCCAGATCGTCCACGAGGGCGACATCTTCCCCGGAGCACGCGTGCTCGAGGCCGGCGCCGGCTCGGGTGCGCTCACGTGCTCGCTGCTTCGCGCCGTCGGACCCGAGGGGCACGTCACCTCCTACGAGGTGCGCGAGGACCACGGTGAGCACGCAGTGCGCAACGTCACGACGTTCTTCGGCGAGCACCCGGCCAACTGGGAGCTGGTGATCGCGGACCTCAGCGACTATTCGGGACCGGAAGTGGACCGGGTGGTGCTCGACATGCTGGCGCCGTGGGAGGTGCTGGAGTCGGTCGCCGACGCGCTTGTCCCAGGCGGCGTGCTAATGATCTATGTCGCGACGGTGACGCAGCTGTCCCGGACGGTCGAGGCGTTGCGCGAACAGAAATGCTGGACCGAGCCCAGGGCGTGGGAGAGCCTGCAGCGCGGGTGGCACGTCGTCGGGCTTGCGGTGCGTCCACAACACACGATGCGCGGCCATACGGCATTTCTGATCAACGTGCGCAAATTGGCGCCGGGCGCCGTTGCGCCAATGCCGTTGCGCCGCAAGCGTCAACTCGGCGGGAGCATCTAATCGTCGGTGCTGCGCCGCACACCGCGCCGCACGGACAACAGCTCCACATCGGGGCGCGACGCCACCAGCCGCTCGGCGGCGTCGAGCACATCCACCAGATGTCCGTGGTCGGCCGCCACCACCGCCATGCCGATGACCGCACGCCGGTACAGATCCTGAGACCCGGTCTCGGCCGCCGACACCGTGAAGCGGCGCTGCAGTTCAGCGATCAGGGGGCGGACGATCGAGCGCTTCTGCTTGAGCGAACGCACGTCCCCGAGCAGCAAGTCGAATTCGAGCCAGCCGATCCACATCCGAGGAATCGCGGTCAGCGCGGGGGTTCCGCGGGTGCGGGCGGTGCAGGCGAAGCCGAACTGCGGCTCGGCGCAGGGGAGTTCTCACCCAGCAGCTCGTCGGCAGTGCGACGCGCCAGCTGCCAGGAGCCGTCGGCCAGGGTGAACTCCATCGGATACGTGAAGTCGCCGGCCTGGGGGTTCTCGGTCTTGAGCGTCACCAGCGCCGACACCCTGTCCGTCGACCCCTGGACCCACCGCAGATCCCTGGCCTCGAAGCTCACCGGGTCGTAGCCCGCCTGGCGCAGCGCGACACCGAACTTGTCCATCGCGGCGGCGTCGGTCGGTGCGGCGTCTTCGATCAGCGCGGTCTTCTCCGCCCCGGGGACGGCGGAATCGGCGATCCGGTTCAAGACGTCGGACAGCGCCGTCGGCGGGGGAAGGGGCGCCACAGGTGCGACCGGCGCCGGCGCGGGCACGACGGGCGGCGGAGCTTCGGCCACCGTTTCAGACGCGAGGTCAGACGCCAGGTCAGACGGTGCGGGCTTCTCGTTGCGGTCGGCACCACATGCGCAAAGCCCGAACGTCGCCGCGATCGCGACGGCGCTCAGGATTGCGGCACTTCGGTGCCCGGACTGCTTAGCCGACAGCAGACATCAACGCCATGAGCGACTGCTTGGACATCTGCCAGCCGGTGGGGCTGGGGCCGGGCACGAACGCGATGTTCTGGCTCGCGACCCCACCGTTGGCGGCGGTTGCGGTGACGTCGGCGGTCACCACGGGACCGTTCTGGTCGATGTTCGCGAGGGTGAACGACAGCGGGAACTTCCCCTCGGCCTGTGCCTCGCGCAGCTTCGTGTCGGCGACGCGGCCTTCGATGCGGCCGATGCCACCCTGGATGTACGGCGCCTTTCCTGCGGACAGACCCGGGCCACCGAGCGCCTGAAGCGTCGCGAGCAGTGGGCCCTCCAGATCGGGTGCGGGCGTCTCGGGCATCGGAATGTCCCAGGAGACCGGCGCAACGCGCGGCGAGTTCATCACATCTGGGGATGCAATGGACGTCACACCCACCGCGGCTCCGGCGATCACCGCGGCGGCTGCCGTGCCGCTAACGAGGGCTTTCAGGGTCACGATTGTCCTTTCGATAGGCCCAACTAAGGAATGAGGCTAACAAGTGCTGCTGGTGTGTCGAATTCCTAGAGCGCACACAATGGCTGAATCGCCGGTAGCGTTGAAGGTGTTACTGCACCAACATTCGGTGCGGGGAGGAGCGCACAATGAGCGAGTCCGAGCGTTCTGAAGGGTTTGGTACACCCCGCGAGTCCGGCATGTCCAGCGACGATGCCGCAGAACTCGAAGAGTTGCGCCGTGAGGCGGCCATGTTGCGTGAGCAGCTGGAGAGTGCCGTAGGGCCGCAGAGCGGTCTGCGCAGCGCGCGCGATGTCCACCAGCTCGAGGCCAGGATCGATTCGCTCGCGGCCCGAAACGCCAAACTGATGGAAACCCTCAAGGAGGCGCGGCAGCAGTTGCTCGCACTGCGTGAGGAGGTCGACCGACTCGGTCAGCCGCCAAGTGGATACGGCGTGCTGCTGTCAGTTCAGGACGACGAGACCGTCGACGTGTTCACCTCCGGGCGCAAGATGCGGCTGACGTGCTCGCCGAACATCGACACCAAGACTCTCAAACAGGGCCAGACGGTCCGGCTCAACGAGGCGCTGACCGTGGTCGAGGCGGGTCACTTCGAGGCCGTCGGTGAGATCAGCACGCTGCGCGAGATCCTTGCCGACGGGCACCGCGCGCTGGTGGTGGGGCACGCCGACGAGGAGCGCATCGTCTGGTTGGCCGAGCCCCTGGTGGCGGCGGAGGGCCTGTCGGACGACGAGACCGGCGACGGCAGCGACGAGCGTCCGCGCAAGCTGCGTCCTGGTGACTCGCTGCTAGTCGACACCAAGGCCGGGTACGCGTTTGAGCGCATCCCGAAGGCCGAGGTCGAGGATCTGGTCCTCGAGGAGGTCCCCGATGTCAGCTACAACGACATCGGCGGCCTCGGCCGGCAGATCGAACAGATCCGCGACGCGGTCGAGCTGCCGTTCCTGCACAAGGAGCTCTACCGGGAGTACTCGCTGCGTCCGCCCAAGGGCGTGCTGCTGTACGGCCCGCCCGGCTGCGGCAAGACGCTGATCGCCAAGGCTGTCGCCAACTCGTTGGCGAAGAAGATGGCCGAGGTCCGCGGCGACGATGCCCGCGAGGCCAAGAGCTACTTCCTCAACATCAAGGGCCCGGAGCTGCTGAACAAGTTCGTCGGCGAGACCGAACGTCACATCCGGCTGATCTTCCAGCGGGCGCGTGAGAAGGCGTCCGAGGGCACCCCGGTGATCGTGTTCTTCGACGAGATGGACTCGATCTTCCGCACCCGCGGTACGGGCGTCAGCTCCGATGTGGAGACGACGGTGGTCCCGCAGCTGCTGAGCGAGATCGACGGTGTCGAGGGTCTGGAGAACGTCATCGTGATCGGCGCCTCCAACCGCGAGGACATGATCGACCCGGCGATCCTGCGGCCCGGCCGGCTGGACGTCAAGATCAAGATCGAGCGTCCGGATGCCGAGGCGGCAATGGACATCTTCAGCAAGTATCTGGTCGAGGATCTGCCGGTGCACGCCGACGATCTTGCCGAGTTCGGCGGCGACCGGGCGGCCTGCCTGAAGGCGATGATCGAGAAGGTCGTCGACCGGATGTACGCCGAGATCGATGACAACCGGTTCCTGGAGGTCACCTACGCCAACGGTGACAAGGAAGTCATGTACTTCAAGGACTTCAACTCCGGCGCCATGATCCAGAACGTCGTCGACCGCGCGAAGAAGAACGCGATCAAGTCGGTGTTGGAAACGGGGCAGCCTGGTCTTCGCATCCAGCATCTGCTCGACTCGATCGTCGACGAGTTCGCCGAGAACGAGGACCTGCCCAACACCACGAATCCCGATGACTGGGCACGGATCTCGGGCAAGAAGGGCGAGCGGATCGTCTACATCCGCACGCTGGTCACCGGCAAGTCGTCGAGCGCCTCACGCGCGATCGACACCGAGTCGAATCTGGGCCAGTACCTGTAAGGGGAACCGGCCCAGATCGAGTCGGCTCAGCAGAGGTTGTTGGCCGCCGCTTCGTAGAACGTCTTCGCGTCCTTCGGTTCCACACCGTCAGTCGTGTTGTCTGAGATCGTCTGCAACGTCTCGGACTCGGGCACACCGTTGGCGATGTCGCTGCAGATCTGGTTACCCAGTGCCACCGCGGCATCGACGGGTCCGTCCCAGCCGTTGTTGGCAAGGTCGACGATGAAACTGTCCTGATCTGCGTAGGCCGGTGCCGCGACAGCGAGGCCCAGTGCCAACGTCGCGAACGAAGCCACCACGAGCTTCTTCATGGTTGTAAATCCCTTCACCCTTGGTTGCGCACCGTTTGCCGAGGCCTGGGCGTGGTCACGAGACCACTCGGGACGTTGCTTGGCGCAGTCTAGAGCAGCGAGTTTTCATCCGCACCCCGAATCAGCGCCGACGTCAATTTCTCGGCATGTGGCGGTTGAGCTGGGCAAACACCCCAGCAAACTTGCCGACCGGTTCGACGCGCTGCGAAAGAACCCGCAATTTGCGCACGCCCGCGGGCTGTGAGGACATAATTTCGCGGTATGCCGCAAGACCCTGGAAACGACGTCACCCTGAGCGGTGACGTATTCGGAAAGCGCTACGGCGAAGTACTTCTGGTCCGGCCCGGGGAATCGGGACCCGAGGCGACCGTGTACAACACGTTTCCACTCAACAACTGTCCGGCCGAACTGTGGGACAAGCTCGATGCGCAGGCCATCGCCACGGAGAACAACGCGGTGGCCGCTCTGCTCAACGGGCCGCGGTACTGGTTGATGAGTGCTATCGGTAAGCGTGACCGAGAGGACTTGGAGCACAAGACTTTCGGTGGTCTGGAGATGATTCGGCAGGCGACGGTGAAACTGTCCTCGATGAATCCGGCGCCATACCAGCCGAACCGGGTGGACCGTAAGGCGCTCTTCGTCTTCGACGCCGGCCGCGAAATCTATGAACTCATCGACCCGGATGGCAGGCGTTGGGTCATGCAGACATACAGCCAGATCGTCGATCCGACGTTGTCGCTGGCCGACCTTCCAGGCCTCGCGGGCCGCCTCTCGCTGCCGCCGGGCTGGCGGTACGAAGCGCGCACGCCGACCGAGACGCTGCGTGTCGACACCACCGGCCGGGATGCCAGCGTGACCCAGGACGATCTGAAGAACAGCTACTCACTGCAGTCGTCCCAGTAACGAAGGCGCGGAGGCTATTCGGAGGGTTTCCTCTTCCCGTCCATCTCGAGATAGGCGTCGCGCCCAGCCAGGCTCACCGCCACATCGGAGACCAGCGGGTCGAAGAACCGCTCTCGGTAGATCGGGTCGACACTGGTGCTGACGGTGAAGTACAGACCCGACAGCACCGCCACGAACAGCGAGACGTGGACAACGGTCTGCGCCACCGGCACATGGATGCCGAACCAGGTTCCCGCGCAAGGTGGTTCACCGACCGGACAGACCGCCTCCGACGCCCACAGCACCGCCACCTCGTCGGGCACCGCGACGATTCCGAGAGCCACGAAGAACGCGAACAGGCCCGTCGTGAAGAGAACCACCTGAATTGCCTGCGCCACCACCATCACCGCGACGACGTTGACCTGCTCGGCCAGCGACAGCGGAGTGCGCGCGGGGGAGTGACCGTCGGCGATGGCCAGTGGCGTGCCCTCGAGGAGTTTCGCCGGGTCCGTCTGCTCGGCCCGATCGTTGCGCAGTGCCATCACCTCATCACGGATGGTGGTCACCATGAAGATGATCGCGACGAAGGCCAGGAATCCGATGGTCTGCCAGAGCCGTTCACGTGTCATCCGAGATGCCAGCTGCCACAGTTCGCCGGTGAAGTACACCACGACGGTCAGCATCAGCAGGGGCAGCGCCCGACTCATCAGGGTGCCGAGCGCACCGAACTGAAGCCAGGCGAACCTGAACGCCCACAGGACAATTGAGCCGATGCCGAGGTACGTCAGCCAGACCGCCAGGACTGCGACCACCACGAAGAAGACCATCTCCGCCGCGGCGATCCCGGAGAAGCCGCTGTCGGCGAACGGCAGCCCGAACACGAACAGCGCCATCACGAGCAGCGCAGCCGACATTCGCCCCGCCTCACCGCGTGTCGTGCCGGATCGGTGCAGCAGGTGGAGAGCGAACGGTGCCGCGACGAGCAGCAGGGTGAGTGCGCCGAGCCGGATCGCGTAGCCGTAGTCGGGTTCGTCCTCCGACAGCTCCGCCAGCGTCATGGTCAGCGCGATCACCGCCCCGATCCCGCTGACCATCGGCGCCGACCGCTCGATCAGTGCGTGGGAGCGCACCCGCCGCGTCAGGACCAGCGGCAGCCCGCGATGGAGAAACCACTCGTGGACGCTCCGCATGTCGGGCACGCGGTTATTGTGCGCGAAATACCGTCGGAGAACGCGTCAGCGCGCCGGAACGGCTGCCCGGTACCGACTTCGGGCGACCAGCGTCAGCCGCAGGTCCTCGCTGAGCGGATCGAGGAACTGCTTGCGGTACTCGCCGTCGCCCGCGGACCTGGCGCTGACGTACATGAACGTCAGCGCGCCGAGAAACATCGTCACGTGAATCAACGGCTGCGGCACCGGGATCGTCATACCGAGGACGGTGCCGTCGCTCGGCCCCTTGCCTTGTGTCAGGGCTCCCAACAGATCCGGTGAGATCAGTATCAGACCGAGCACCAGGAAGATCAGCGCGATGACGACGGCGACCACGAAGATCTGTGCGAGCTGCGAAACGGCCAGCACGAACATGACATTGAGCCGCTCGGCGCGGTTGAGGGCCTGCGTCTGCGACGGATCGGGCATCGCCGAAAACGGCGTACCGGCCAGTCGGGTATCCCGAACGGAAGCATCGGGTGCCTCGATGACCGGCTCGAACCGGTCGACGGTGACGGCGACCACGAACGCGGCCGCGACCAGGCTGAGGAACACGATCGCGAGCCACATCCGGGGGCGTGACACGTTGGCCGCCATCAGCCATACCGGCGAATTGAAGAACACGAGAATGGTCAGCAGCATCACCGGAAGTGCGCGGATCATCAGCGATCCCACGGCCGCGAGATGCGAGATGGTCATCCGTGCGGTCCACGACATGACGGAACCCAACCCGGATGCCGTCAGCGCCAGAATCGCCGCGATCACCACCGCTTCGAAGATGAGATCGGCGAGCAGCCGGTCGCTGGGTCCGCCGATGACGCCGCCTGCGACCCCGACGACCACCGAGACGGCGGCGGCGACAGTGCGGCCGTGCACGGTGGAGATTCTCGACACCAGCCAGCCGACCAACGACGCGAGCGGCAGGACGAGGACAAGCAGCCCCAACACGAACCACTCCGTGCGGGTCGGCTCGCCCTCGATGTTGATCGTGTGCTTGCCGGTCACCTGGACGACGACGGCGGAGTTGACCATGAACACCGCGAAGGCCGCCAGCGCGGGCGCCGATCGGGGCCAGAGTCGACGGACCAGCCGGCCGGGGCGCAGCACGGCGGGCAGACCGTGGTCGAGGAACCAGGCGTCGGCGGCCCGTCGCTGTTCGACGTCAATCATGCAGCGCCCGCCGCCGTGGGTTGCCGGTGAGCTGAATAGCCGCGCGCCACAACACCAATCCGCTCTGGACGCCGACGGCAATGGACATCATCGAGATCAACGTAGCGGTGAACATGGCGGTGCTGTGGGTACCGAGCAGCTGTGTCATGCCCATGAAGCCGAGCGACCCGGGCACGAGTAACCAGAAGCCCGGCAGCACCAGAGACACCGTGGGTGGGGTGTTCGGGCGGTGCGATATCGCCAATGCGAACAGGATCAGGGTCAACCCGCCGCCGAACCCGCTGGCATAGCTGCCGAGCAGGGCATTGCCCAGCCACTGGCCCGCGTAGGCGGTGTAGAGCATGAGCAGCATCCACGGCAGAAACCTAGTCGGCGGGCCGAAGTTCAGCATGGCACCGAGGCCGTAGACGGCCACGCCGAGAAACGGCGCCCAGGGGCCGAGCCGGTTCATCTCGGTCGTGACCAGATTCGAGTCGGCGATCCCGGCGACCTGTGCGGCGATCAGGATGCCGAACGCCAACTGCACGATCTGCATGAAGCCCGCGACGAGCCGGCTCGCCCCCGACACCACATGGCGAGTGGACAATTCGATGACCGCCAGGGTGATCGCCGCCCCGGGCAGAAAGACGGCCAGCGGGGCGGCCAGGGCACGCAGGCTGTCGATACCGACATGCCAGTGCCGGTTGAAGGTGAAGACGATGAGCGCCACCAGGAACGCACAGATCGTCGGCAGCATGTACCCGATGGAGTCGACACGCCTGCCCACCACTGACAGGGCGCCGACCAACAGCCCGAGTACCGCCGCCCCGACCAGGCTCCACGGCGTCGGCTGCAGGATCAGCGCCAGCCCCATGCTCTGCACCGCGTACCCGATGATGGTGAGCCAGACCGGAAATCGCTTGTCCAGGTTGCGGATTCGCTCCAGCTCCGCCATGCCCTCCTCGGGGTTGACCGTTCCGGACGGTGCCCGCGCGACGAGCTGTGCAAGCGGGAACGACTGGTCGTAGCGCAGCACGTAGTCGGTGTTGGCGATGTAGAGGCTGTCACCGAGAGGGCTGCCGACCTGGACGTAATTCGGCAGCGCGAGAAAGTGGTTGTCGAGGCCGTAGGCCTTCGAGGTCCCCTCCATCACGGCGCGCACCATGGTGACCGGGTAGTTGGCCGCCGACATCGTGGCGCCGAGTTCGGCCACGAACCTGCTCGCGGCCGCCCTGCGGTCAGCGGCGAGGTCGTCCTTCTCAGGCGGCACGGTCGCAGGCTACTGCGGGTCCCCGAAACCGGACAGCCTAGGCTGGCCACATGCAGCGGATTATCGGAACCGAGGTCGAGTACGGCATCTCGTCGCCGTCCGACCCCACCGCCAATCCGATATTGACCTCGACGCAGGCGGTGTTGGCGTATGCGGCCGCCGCGGGGATCCAGCGCGCCAAGCGCACGCGCTGGGACTACGAGGTGGAATCACCCCTTCGTGACGCCCGCGGATTCGACCTGAGCCGCTCGGCGGGACCGCCGCCGGTGGTGGACGCCGACGAGGTCGGTGCGGCCAACATGATCCTGACCAACGGCGCGCGACTGTACGTCGACCACGCCCACCCCGAGTACTCCGCACCCGAGTGCACGGACCCGCTGGACGCGGTGATCTGGGACAAGGCCGGCGAGCGGGTGATGGAGGCTGCCGCGCGGCACGTGGCCAGCGTTCCGGGCGCCGCCAAGCTGCAGCTTTACAAGAACAACATCGACAACAAGGGCGCCTCCTACGGGTCCCACGAGAACTACCTGATGTCGCGTCAGACGCCATTCTCCGCGGTCATCGCGGGGTTGACGCCGTTCCTGGTGTCCCGGCAGGTGGTCACGGGTTCCGGGCGGGTCGGCATCGGCCCGTCGGGCGACGAGCCCGGATTCCAGCTGTCGCAGCGGTCCGACTACATCGAGGTCGAGGTCGGCCTGGAGACCACCCTCAAGCGCGGCATCATCAACACCCGCGACGAACCCCACGCCGACGCCGACAAGTACCGGCGGCTGCACGTCATCATCGGCGACGCGAACCTGTCGGAAACCTCGACGTACCTCAAGCTCGGTACCACGGCGCTGGTGCTCGACCTGATCGAAGAGGGCATGGACCTCTCCGATCTGGCGCTGGCCCGGCCGGTGCACGCCGTGCACGTCATCAGCCGCGACCCGACGCTGCGTGCGACGGTCGCACTCGCCGACGGTCGGGAGCTGACGGGCCTTGCGCTGCAACGGATTTACCTGGACCGGGTGGCCAAGCTGGTCGACAGCCGGGACCCCGATCCGCGAGCGGCCGACATCGTGGAGACGTGGGCCAACATCCTCGATCTGCTCGAGCGCGACCCCATGCAGTGCGCGGAGATCCTCGACTGGCCCGCCAAGCTGCGGCTGCTGGAGGGCTTCCGGCAGCGGGAGAACCTCAACTGGTCGGCACCGCGGCTGCATCTGGTGGACCTGCAGTACTCCGACGTCCGCCTCGACAAGGGTCTGTACAACCGGCTGGTGGCGCGTGGGTCGATGAAGCGGCTGGTCACCGAACAGCAGGTGCTCGACGCCGTCGACAACCCGCCGACCGACACCAGGGCCTACTTCCGGGGCGAGTGCCTGCGGCGGTTCGGGGCTGATATCGCCGCGGCCAGCTGGGACTCGGTGATTTTCGATCTCGGCGGCGATTCGCTCGTCCGGATTCCAACCCTGGAGCCGCTGCGCGGGAGTAAAGCCCACGTCGGTGCCCTGCTGGACTCCGTGGACAGCGCCGTCGAATTGGTAGAACAGCTCACCAACTAAGTGCGCTATCCACAGCAAGATGTCCTTCGACCGGTAGGGTGGAGTAGCGGCGGGGCAGGTGGTAGCCCATCCGTCAACGGCACAGACATACGCAGGAGGCCTCGATGGCGCAGGAGCAGACCAAGCGTGGTGGTGGCGGCGGGGAAGACGACGACCTCACCGGCAACGCAGGCGCGGGCCAGGAGCGTCGCGAGAAGCTCGCCGAGGAGACCGACGACCTGCTCGATGAGATCGATGACGTGCTGGAAGAGAACGCCGAGGACTTCGTGCGCGCGTATGTCCAGAAGGGCGGCCAGTGACCTGGCCCCACCGCGAACAGCCGTCCATCTCATCCCCGCTACCAGGAGCACCGCCGCTTCCCGTGGACTTGTCGTCCTTTTCTGAGCTGCTGCGGCGGCAGGCACCCGAGCTGTTGCCCGTGAACCGGTACGCCGTGCCGTCCGACACCCCGTCGGATGCACTGCCGCACGGGACCACGATCGTGGCCCTCAAATACCCCGGTGGCGTCGTCATGGCGGGCGACCGCCGGTCCACGCAGGGCAATATGATCGCGGGCCGCGATGTCCAGAAGGTCTACATCACCGACGACTACACGGTGACCGGGATCGCGGGCACCGCGGCCATCGCCGTGGAGTTCGCCCGGCTCTACGCCGTCGAGCTGGAGCACTACGAGAAGCTCGAGGGTGTGGCCCTGACGTTCGGCGGCAAGGTGAACCGCTTGGCGACGATGGTCCGCGGCAACCTCGGCGCGGCGCTGCAGGGCTTCGTCGCCCTGCCTCTGCTCGCCGGCTACGACCTCGACGACCCCAACCCCGAAGCGGCAGGGCGCATCGTGTCCTTCGACGCGGCGGGTGGCTGGAACTACGAGGACGAGGGCTACCAGTCGGTGGGGTCGGGTTCGATCTTCGCCAAGTCCTCGATGAAGAAGCTGTACTCACAGGTCAGGGACGCCGACTCCGCGCTGCGGGTGGCGGTCGAGGCGCTCTACGACGCCGCCGACGACGACTCCGCGACGGGCGGGCCGGACCTGGTTCGGGGTATCTATCCGACCGCGGTGATCATCGGCGCCGAGGGGGCGGAGGAAGTGCCCGAGCAGCGCATCGCCGACTTCGCCCGGCAGATCATCGAAAGCCGTTCGCGGGCAGACACATTCGGCCCGGATGCCTCCCACCGGTCCACCGACGCACGGGGTGACCAGTGAGCTTTCCGTACTTCATCTCGCCTGAACAGGCGATGCGCGAGCGTTCCGAGCTCGCGCGCAAGGGCATCGCCCGCGGACGAAGCGTCATCGCGCTCGCGTACGCCGACGGTGTGCTGTTCGTCGCCGAGAACCCGTCGCGGTCACTGCAGAAGGTCAGTGAGCTCTACGACCGGGTGGGCTTCGCCGCCGTCGGGCGGTTCAACGAGTTCGACAGGCTGCGCCGCGGTGGCATCCAGTTCGCCGACACCCGCGGCTACGCGTACGCCAGGCGCGACGTCACCGGACGTCAGCTGGCCAACGTCTACGCCGAGGCGCTCGGCACCATCTTCACCGAGCAGGCCAAGCCCTACGAGGTCGAGCTGTGCGTGGCCGAGGTCGCGCATCACGGGGAGACGAAAGCCCCTGAGCTGTACCGGATCACCTACGACGGGTCGATCAACGACGAGCCCCACTTCGTCGTGATGGGTGGCGCCACCGAACCGATCACCGAGAAGCTCAACGAGAACTACACCGAGAACGCCGGGCTTGCGGATGCCGCGAGGGTGGCGATCGAGGCGTTGAAGGCGGGCGCCAACGGCGAGTCCCGTCCCATCGGTCCGTCGACACTGGAGGTGGCGATCCTGGACGCGAACCGGCCACGCCGGGCGTTCCGGCGCATCACCGGGTCAGCGCTGGAGGCGCTGCTGCCCGTCGACGGGACGGACGAGAGCAAGCCGGAGTAGGTCGCTCACGCGGCGTCGCTTGGACGCGCGCGGATGAGGATGAGCTCGGCGAACTGTTCGGGGCATTCGACCGGCGTGAAATGTCCGGCGTCGAAGGCGAAATGCAATGCCACGTCGGTGAAGTACGAGTCCAGCCGGTCGGACCACTCGGGCGGGAACACCGGATCGTGGTGCGGCCACAGCACATCGGTGGGCACGTGGATCTTGATGGCGCGGTCCGGAGGCAGTTCGGTGAGTGACTGGGCGATGGTCCCCGCGCCGGCGCGATACCAGGCGATCGACGCCGTGAAGGCTCCAGGGGCCGCGTAGTCGCCGACCAGCCGGTCCAGATCATCCTCGGAGATCGTGAAATCGGGTGCGGACCAGTGCATCCAGAAGTGCCGCAGATACTCGCGGACGGCGTCGGGATTGCCGTCGAGCAGCTGCGCGGCCACCGGCAGCTGGTGGAAGGCCTGATACCAGAACTCGCTCTGCGCCCGCGCCGTGAGGACGCGATCGCCCGCCCCGGGCAGTGGGGGAGACAGCACCAACGCCGACACGAGGTCGGGTTCCATCCTGGCGATGCTCTGCGCGACGCGGCTGCCGACGTCGTAGCCCCCGAGCACCACGCGGGACAGCCCGAGCTCCTTGATCAGGCCGATGATGCTGGCGGCCTGGGCCGTCGCGCTGTAGAAGTGCCGCACGGCGACGGCGTGTTTGTCCGATCCGCCGAAGCCGCGCAGGTCGGGCACGATGACGTCGGCGGCGTCGCTGAGCAGCGGGACGACGTGGCGGTAGTCGTGGCGGTTGCCCGGCCAGCCGTGCAGCAGTACCACCGGTGGTGCGCCCTTGGTGCCGAATCGGTCATAGGCCAACCGGAACCCGTCCACCGGCGCACTTCGCGACCACATCGGCCCATTCTGGCCGCCGATCGCACGCAATGGCTGGTTTTGCTGCGCGCCTTTCACCCGGCGGGACGGATTCGCGCGCGGTCGCCGGTGATCACGGCGAGGATGTTGCGCCAGGAGTCCGACGGCGAGTTCAGGATGTCGCTGTGTGCCTGCCGGCCCGCCATCACCCGGCCGTCGTCGTAATGACCTGTCGCCAAGGCGATTACGCCGGGCATCTCATCTGGATCCGCACCGTGCGGGCCGCCGGGGATGCCCTGCACCGCCTGGATGAGGTCGCCGGGTGCCGTCATCGAGTAGCGGACCACGTCGGGATTGCGGTTGTGCCAGTCGCCGGGATCGTCGACGCCGACACCCGCACCTGCGGCGGCGATGTACATCGTCTGGTCGGCGGTCAGCCCCATCGCTTCGGCGGTGCCGAGGATCGAGCCCCCGTAGGAGTGGCCGATGTAGGTCACCGGGATGGGTGGTCGGCCCGTGGCTTGCGCGTTTACGGTGCGGTCGACGTCCTCGCTGAATGCCACCAGCCGCGGGGCCATATCCAGCGCATATCGCGGACTGGCCGCGTCGACCACGCCGTTGACGAGGTTCCCGCGGGGAAACGGTCCGCCCAGATACGTCAGGACCGCGACGTCGCCTCGGGTGGCCGCGACGAACCGGCGGGCGGTCGCGGTGTTGGCGGCCGACCCCTCGATGGTCGTGTTCATCCCGGGGACCAGCACGGCGACGCTCGTTGCCGTCCGCAGGTCCCCGTTGAGCTCGACGAGGGAGGCGCGGGCCGGGTCGAACGCCACGATCTGGCGGTCGATACGGCGGCCGCTACCTGCCGGGTCGTCGACCTCGCCGAGCAGGGTGCGGTAGAAGGCCGCCCGGACCGGGTCGGGCTCGTCGACAGCGGCCTGCGCGATGTTGGTCCGGTTCGCGGCGATCCGCATGTCCCATGGCAGCCCGTCGGTGTTGCCCACCTGATGGGGAAACTCGGCGACCAGTCGCCGACGTTGTTCGGGGCTCAGCCCCGCGACCTGGTCGGCGATCCGGTCCTGGCCCATCACCGGCCACCCTGCCACCAGCTCGCCGAGCGGGGTCGACGGTGCCCCGGCGGGCACCGTCGCGGCCGGCCGCATGTCAGGCGTAGCGAAGGCCTCCTCGATGTCGGCCGCGGCGTCGGAATCCGCGGCGCCCAGCCGGTCGAGCGCGTCGCCGATCTGCACCGTCAGCTCCTGGGCGCGCAACGTTTGCAGCCCGCCGGCCAGCCCCACGTCGCCACCGGAAAGAGCGACCAGCAAATCCGATGGAAGATCGTGCACCGAGACGCTGCCGTCATCGGCTACCGCGAACCCCTGCGACTGCGCAGCCGACACCAACTCCAGCACCGCACTGCGGGCGATGGCGATCTGCTCGGCGCCGTCGTGGGCGGCGACCGCGGCGAGCACCATGGCGCGCGCCAACGCATCCGATGTACCTCCGACGCTCAGCACTTCGGAGCGTGCCGCCTCAGCCGCTGAGCCAAGCCAAACCTTGTGCGCGTCGGTCACGCCCTGCACCGTCATCGCGATGTGGGCATGCATGTCCATGGCGGCGGCCTGCCAGCTCTGCGCAGCCTCGCGCAGCGAATCAGGTTGCCACGCTTGCGCTTCGGACACTGTCGGACGCGTCCCGCCCCCCATGCCTCATGCTGACAGATCACGCCGCAGACGCGCTCGAGTTATCCACAGGGGCACACGGACGTCGACCGCCGGGAGTGACAACTACACGGATCGGCGCGGCAGCCCGCCACGTTCGGTTCGCAACAAGTAGTCTCGATCACGTGCAGCGTCGAATCATGGGCATCGAGACCGAGTTCGGTGTCACCTGCACGTTCCACGGTCACCGTCGGCTCAGCCCGGACGAGGTCGCCCGGTACCTGTTCCGGCGGGTGGTGTCGTGGGGCCGCAGTTCCAACGTGTTCCTGCGCAATGGCGCGCGCCTGTATCTCGACGTGGGTAGCCAC
The DNA here is from genome assembly GCF_010726085.1 of Mycolicibacterium moriokaense. Taxonomy (NCBI): domain Bacteria; kingdom Bacillati; phylum Actinomycetota; class Actinomycetes; order Mycobacteriales; family Mycobacteriaceae; genus Mycobacterium; species Mycolicibacterium moriokaense. The sequence goes on along the minus strand of NZ_AP022560.1, from coordinate 3,628,849 downwards.
CCCGAGTACGCCACCGCCGAATGCGACAGCCTCGTCCAGCTCGTCACCCATGACCGGGCCGGTGAACGGGTGCTGGAGGACCTGTTGATCGACGCCGAGCAGCGACTGGCCGACGAGGGCATCGGCGGCGACATCTACCTGTTCAAGAACAACACCGACTCCGCGGGGAACTCCTACGGCTGCCACGAGAACTACCTGATCGTGCGCGCGGGCGAGTTCTCGCGGATCTCCGATGTGCTGCTGCCGTTCCTGGTGACCCGGCAGCTGATCTGCGGCGCGGGCAAGGTGCTGCAGACGCCGAAGGCCGCGACGTTCTGCCTGTCCCAGCGTGCCGAGCACATCTGGGAGGGTGTCTCCTCGGCGACGACGCGGTCCCGGCCGATCATCAACACCCGCGACGAGCCGCACGCCGACGCCGAGAAGTACCGCCGCCTGCACGTCATCGTCGGCGACTCCAACATGTGCGAGGCGACGACGATGCTCAAGGTGGGCACCGTGTCGCTGGTGCTGGAGATGATCGAGGCGGGCGTCGCGTTCCGCGACTTCTCACTGGACAATCCGATCCGCGCGATCCGCGAGGTCAGCCACGATCTGACCGGACGGCGCCCAGTGCGGCTGGCCGGCGGCAGACAGGCCAGCGCGCTCGACATTCAGCGCGAGTATTTCGCCCGCGCGGTGGAGTACCTGCAGAGCCGGGAGCCGAACACGCAGATCCAGCAGGTCGTCGACCTCTGGGGACGACAGCTCGATGCGGTCGAGAGCCAGGATTTCGCCAAGGTCGATACCGAGATCGACTGGGTCATCAAGCGCAAGCTGTTCCAGCGCTACCAGGATCGCTACAACATGGAGCTGTCCGACCCGAAGATCAGCCAGCTCGATCTGGCCTACCACGACATCAAGCGGGGCCGGGGGGTGTTCGACCTGCTGCAGCGCAAGGGTCTGGCCGCGCGCGTGACCACCGACGAGGACATCGAGGCCGCGGTCAACACCCCACCGCAGACCACCAGAGCCAAGCTGCGCGGTGAATTCATCTACGCCGCACAAGAAGCCGGCCGCGACTTCACCGTCGACTGGGTCCACCTCAAGCTGAACGATCAAGCGCAGCGCACCGTGCTGTGCAAGGACCCGTTCCGGTCGGTCGACGAACGGGTGAAGCGGCTCATCGCCTCTATGTGAGCCTCTATGTGAGGCGGTGCACGCTCACCGCGTAGTCCCCGCCCGCAAAGGGCTGCCGGTCCCAGGTGGCCCAGCGATGCACCAGTTGCAGGCCCGCCGCCTCCGCCAGCCGGTCGTACTCCGCCAACGTCAGCCCGCCGGGTCGCAGCGCGAATCCGGCCACCAGCAGCGAATCGGGTCCCAGAAAGGCACCCATCTGCTCGAGCACACGGCCCTCGGTGCCCTCGGCGACGAAGATCATCACGTTGCCGGCCAGTGCGACGACGTCGAACGCCCCGGTCAGATGCTCGGTTGCCGCCGCGAGATCGGCGTGGATCCACCGCAGTTCGGATGCTTTGACGCGGGCCGTCTCGAGCATGTTCGCGTCGAGGTCCATACCCACCACGGAGAAGCCACGCGCCGCGAGTTCGATCGCAACCCTGCCGGTTCCGCATCCCGCGTCCAGAACACGACCCCCGCCGGTTTCGCGAAGCAGGGATTCGATCAGATCGGCCTCGCCGTGGATGCTCTGACCTGCGTCGGCCAGCCGCCGCCAGCGCTCGTCGTACTCGTCCCCGCGGGGCAGCGCGGTGTCGTGCCAGCGACTGCTCACACCTCACCCTAAGCTGTTACGAGTGGCGATTTCCAAAGTCGAACGCTTGATGAATCTCGTCATCGCCTTGCTTTCGACTCGCACCTTCATCACCGCCGAACGTATCCGCGAGACCGTGTCCGGCTACTCCGACAACGCCAGCGACGAGGCGTTTTCCCGCATGTTCGAACGCGACAAGAACGAGCTGCGCGATCTGGGCATCCCGTTGGAGACCGGCCGCGTATCGCAGTTCGACCCGACCGAGGGATACCGGATCAACCGCGACGCCTACGCGCTGCCGCCCGTCGAACTGACCGCCGATGAGGCCGCGGCGGTCGCCGTCGCGACACAGCTGTGGGAGTCCCCGGAGCTCATCACCGCCACCCAGGGTGCACTGCTCAAGCTGAAGGCCGCGGGCATCGACATCGAAGCCGACGACGCCGCATTCGCGATCACCTCGGCAGGCGCGTTGCCGAGCATGCGCGGATCGGAGGAGGTGCTGGGAATCCTGCTGTCCGCCATCGATTCCCGGCATGCGGTCCAGTTCCCGCACCGGTCGTCGCGCAGCGATCCCTACGTCATCCGCACCGTCGAACCGTGGGGCGTGGTCACCACGAAGGGCCGCTGGTATCTGGTCGGCCACGACCGCGACCGCGACGCCGTGCGCACCTTCCGGCTGTCCCGGATCGGGGCCGACGTCAAGACGATCGGACCGCCAGGGGCAGTGCAGCGACCCGAGGGGGTCAACCTGCGCGAGATCGTCGAGCGCGCCGTCGAAGAATCCCCGACCGGCGGGCAGGCGAGAGTGTGGGTCGCCGACGGCCGTGCCACCGCCCTGCGCCGCCGTGCCGAGGTCATCGGCCCGCGCACCTTGGGCGGCCGTGCTGGCGAGGAGATCCAGCTCGAGATCGGGATGCTCGACCGGCTGGCGCGAGAGATCGCGAGCTACGGTGCCGACGCGGTCGCGCTTGAGCCCGACACGCTGCGCGCCGACGTGGTCGAGCGCCTGCGGGCGCAGGCCGGCCAGACGGACGAGGTGCGCGCATGACCGCGATATCGACGCGGCTCGTGCGGCTGCTCAACATGGTTCCGTACTTTCAGGCCAACCCGAAGATCACCTACGCCGAAGCCGCGTCGGACCTCGGCGTCACCGTCAAACAGTTGCGTGACGATCTCAATCAGCTGTGGATGTGCGGCCTGCCCGGCTACGGGCCCGGTGACCTGATCGACTTCGAATTCTCCGGCGACACAATCGAAGTCACCTTCAGCGCAGGCATCGACCACCCGCTGCGGCTGACGTCGCCGGAGGCGACCGGCGTGCTGGTGGCCTTGCGTGCGCTGGCCGACGTGCCCGGGATGGTCGACCCGCAGGCCGCCCGCAGCGCGATCGCCAAGATCGAATCGGCAGCCGGGGTGGTCGGACAGGGCGAGGGCACACCGGCGGCGGTCGACGAGCCCGCGCCGATCGAGAGCGAGGCCGCCGCTGCGGTCCGGGCCGCGGCGCGGGACGGCCGCGCGCTGTCGATCGAGTACTACTCGGCCTCGCACGATGTGCTGTCCAGCCGCATCGTCGACCCGATCAGGGTGCTCCTGGTCGCCGACCACAGCTACCTGGAGGCGTGGTGCCGGTCGGCCGAGGGAGTCCGGCTGTTCCGCTTTGACCGCATCGTCGACGCCCACGTCCTCGACGAACCGTCGGCGCCGCCACCACCGGCGGTCGCGGCCGGACCGGACACGTCGCTGTTCGACGCCGACCCGTCGCTGCCGTCGGCCACGCTGCTCATCGAGCGGTCGGCGTCCTGGATGTTCGACTACTACCCGCTGCGGGAGATCCGTGAGCTACCCGACGGCGCCTGCGAAGCGGCGATGACGTACGCCTCCGAGGACTGGATGACCCGGTTCGTGCTCGGTTTCGGGTCGGCGGTGCGGGTGCTCACCCCCGAGTCGCTGGCCCAGCGGGTCCGGGACTCGGCTGCGGCGGCACTGAGCGCGTACGGAGTGGCCGGGTAGACTGGCCCCGTCGTCTGGAGGTGACCAAATTGGGCGGTCTACAACCCTGGCATTGGGTAATCGTCATCGCGGTGTTCGTGCTGCTCTTCGGCGCCAAGAAGCTCCCGGACGCGGCGCGTTCGCTTGGCAAGTCGATGCGGATCTTCAAGTCCGAGATCAAGGAGATGCAGTCCGACTCCAAGCAGGACACGCCCGGATCCGATGTCGCCGGCCGGGCGGCTCCGGCGGCGACGCCGATCGCCTCGGAACGCGCCGACACTGCGGCCGCACCGGCTCCGGAGGCTGCACCGCCGCCGGACCAGCGACCGGCCTGACCGACGCAGACCCACCGACCGCGGCCTAGCGCCGCGCCATAGACATCGCCGTGCAGACCCCCGGAATCTTCAAGAAACTCGATCCTCGTCGGCGTCGTTCGCGGGTCAACCCCGACGGCACCATGTCGCTCATCGAGCATCTGCACGAACTGCGTACGCGATTGCTGCTCTCGGTCGCCGCCGTCGTGGTGATGACGATCCTCGGCTTCCTCTGGTACACCCACGGTGTCTTCGGGCTGCCCAGCCTGGGGGACTGGCTGCGCGGTCCGTACTGCGCGCTGCCGCCGTCGGCACGCGCCACCATCGCACCCGACGGCGCCTGCCGACTCCTCGCGACCGCGCCGTTCGACCAGTTCATGCTGCGCTTGAAGGTCGCGCTGACGGCGGGGATCGTGCTGTCCTGCCCGATCTGGCTGTACCACATGTGGGCGTTCATCACGCCCGGCCTGTACAAGAAGGAACGGCGATTCGCCGTCGCGTTCGTCACGATTGGCGCCGTCCTGTTCATCGCCGGCGCCGTGCTGGCCTACCTGGTGCTGTCCACAGCGCTGGGCTTCCTGCTGACCGTTGGCAGCGATGTGCAGGTCACCGCGTTGTCCGGCGACCAGTACTTCGGGTTCCTGATCAACCTGTTGTTGGTGTTCGGGTTCAGCTTCGAGTTTCCGCTGCTGATCGTGATGCTGAACTTCGTCGGAGTACTGACGTATGCGCGGCTCAAGTCGTGGCGCCGCGGCATGATCTTCGGGTTGTTCATCTTCGCTGCGTTCTTCACACCCGGTTCGGACCCGTTCTCGATGCTGGCTCTGGCGCTGGCGTTGACGGTGCTGCTCGAGTTCTCCATCCAGATCGCCCGTGTTCGCGACAAGCGCAGGGCGCGTCGCGAGGCTCTCGACGAGGTTCCCGACGAACAGGCGGCGCCGATCGGGGGTGTCGAGCAGATCGACGCGCCCACCGCGGTGCCGACGGCGTCGCGGCTCGTGGTCGATGACGACGCCACCTAGCGGCCCACTCCTCGGCAGCTTCACCGAACGGCTGCCGTTTCGTCTCGATGCCTTCCAAAAGACCGCGTGCGAGGCGCTGGAAAGCGGGCACGGCGTGCTGGTCTGCGCCCCGACCGGCGCGGGCAAGACGGTGGTCGGTGAGTTCGCCGTACATCTGGCGCTGGCGGCGGGCCGGAAGTGCTTCTACACCACGCCCATCAAGGCGCTGAGCAACCAGAAGCACAACGACCTGGTGGCGCGATACGGCCCCGAGAAGATCGGCCTGCTCACCGGCGACCAGTCCATCAACGGCGACGCCGACATCGTGGTGATGACCACCGAGGTCCTGCGCAACATGCTCTATGCGAATTCGCGGGCGCTGGACGGGCTGTCGTACGTCGTGATGGACGAGGTTCATTTCCTGGCCGACCGGATGCGCGGCGCGGTGTGGGAAGAGGTCATCCTGCATCTGCCCGACGACGTCCTGCTTGTCAGCCTGTCGGCGACGGTGAGCAACGCCGAGGAGTTCGGCGGGTGGATCCAGACCGTGCGCGGCGACACCACGGTGGTGGTCGACGAACACCGCCCCGTCCCGCTGTGGCAGCACGTCATGGTGGGCAAGCGGCTGTTCGACCTGTTCGACTACCGGGCGAAAAGTGGGGCCAAAACCAAAACATCCAAAACCTCTGGGCGCGAACTGCTCGTCGATCCGGAGTTGTTGCGCCACATCGCACATCGGCTGGAAGCCGACCGGCTCGCCGACTGGCAACCGCGCGGCCGCGGCCGCAACCGGAGCCGCCCGAGCATCTACCGCACCCCGACCCGGCCCGATGTGATCGCGACGCTGGACCGGGAGGGGCTGCTGCCCGCGATCACGTTCATCTTCTCCCGCGCCGGATGCGACGCCGCGGTCAAACAGTGTCTACGCTCGTCGCTGCGGCTCACCAATAACGAGGAGCGCAAACGGATCGCGGAGGTCATCGACCGCCGGTGCGCCGACCTGCCCGAGGCCGACCTGATCGTCCTCGATTACCACGAATGGCGCGAAGGCCTGCTGCGCGGACTGGCGGCCCACCACGCCGGCATGCTGCCGGTGTTCCGCCACACCGTGGAGGAATTGTTCGTCGACGGACTGGTGAAGGCCGTCTTCGCCACGGAGACACTGGCCTTGGGCATCAACATGCCCGCCCGGACGGTGGTGCTCGAACGCCTGGTGAAGTTCAACGGCGAACAGCACATGCCGTTGACGCCGGGGGAGTACACCCAATTGACGGGGCGCGCAGGCCGTCGCGGCATCGACGTGGAAGGCCACGCGGTGGTGCTATGGACTCCCGACGTCGACCCGGCCGAAGTCGCGGGGCTGGCCTCCACGCGCACCTTCCCCCTGCGCAGTTCCTTTGCGCCGTCGTACAACATGACGATCAACCTGGTGCACCAGATGGGACCGGAGCACGCGCACCGGCTGCTGGAGAGTTCGTTTGCGCAGTATCAGGCGGACCGGTCGGTCGTCGGATTGGTCCGGGGAATCGAGCGCGGCGAGCGGATGCTCGAGGAGATCGCCGTCGAGCTGAACGACGGCAAGCCGCCGGCCAAGAACGGCAGGGAACCGCCGATCCTCGAGTACGTCCGGTTGCGGCAGCAGATCTCCGAACGCGAACGCGCCCAGTCGAGAGCGTCCCGGCTGCAGCGCCGCAGGGCGGCCAACGATGCGCTCGCGGCGCTGCGCCGTGGCGACATCATCACGATCACCCACGGCAGACGCGGTGGTTTGGCCGTCGTCCTGGAACCCGACCGCGACAGCGACGATCCGCGTCCGCTGGTGTTGACCGAACACCGCTGGGCGGGCCGGATCTCGTCCGCCGATTATTCGGGTGCGTCCGCGCCGTTGGGCTCGATGTCGCTTCCCAAGCGGGTCGAGCACCGAAACCCGCGCGCACGTCGCGATCTCGCGTCGGCGCTGCGATCGGCGGCCGCCGGTCTCGAGGTTCCGTCGGCGAAGGGCAAGCGGCGCGGCGAACCCGTCGAACGTGACGTCGACCCCGAATTGGCGTCCCTCCGTGAACAGGTGCGGCGCCATCCCGCACATCAGTTGCCCGACCGCGAGGAGAAGTCGCGCCTCGCCGAGCGCTATCTGCGCATCGAGCGCGACAACGAGCAGACCCGCCAGAAGGTCGCCGCGGCGACGAACTCGCTGGCGCGCACGTTCGACCGGATCGTCGTGCTGCTCACCGAGCGCGGCTTCATCGACGCCGGGCCCGACGGTGGCGATCCGAAGGTCACCGATGACGGCCGCCTGCTCGCGCGGATCTACAGCGAGAGCGATCTGCTGGTCGCCGAGTCCCTGCGCAGCGGTATCTGGGACGGCCTGAACCCCGCGGAGCTCGCCGCGGTGCTGTCGGCCGTGCTGTACGAGTCCCGCGGCGACACGCCGACCGCCCCCGGTGGCGTGGAAGCCCCCACGGGCACGTTGCGACGGGCGTTGAACCAGACCCGCAGGCAGTGGACCGAGCTGCGCGCAGACGAACAGCGACATCGAATCAGTCAGAGTCGCGAACCCGACGAGGGATTCGTGCCCGCCATCTATCGCTGGGCCGCGACCGGCGACCTCACCAGCGCACTGGCGGCGTCGGATTCCGCGGGTTCGGGGTCCCCGCTGTCCGCAGGGGATTTCGTTCGCTGGTGCCGTCAGGTACTTGATCTGCTCGACCAGGTGCGAAACGCCGCACCCAGCCCCACCCTGCGCGCAACCGCGAAACGCGCGATCAACGACGTTCGGCGCGGCGTCGTAGCTGTTGATGCGGGGTAATGTGTGCGCCAGCACGACTGACTACCGAATATTCGCCGTGTATTCGCGGCCCTGCCGCGCGAGCAAGGAGTGAGATGAGCGGACCGCAGGGATCTGACCCGACCCAGCAATGGCCCGGCCAGCAGCCGGACCAGCCGGCGGAGCAGCCGTCGAGCGATCCGTCGGCCAATCAACCACCCAGCCAGCCCTGGCAGCCGTCGAGCAGCGAGCCGACCACCGCCGCGCCGCAGTGGCAGCCCCCCGCGTACGACCCGCAACAGCAGCAGCCACCTGCATACGACCCTCAACAGCAGCAGTACGCCCAGTACCCGCAGCAGCCGGCTTACCAGCCGCCGCAGGAGTATCAGCCGCCCACCGAGTACAGCCCGCAGGCGTACCCGCAGCAGGGCCAGTACGGGCAGCCCGGCTACGAGCAACCCGGTCAGTACACCGCGCCCTACGGTCAGCCCGCTCAGCCGTACGGCCAGCAGCCCGGCCAATACGGTCAGCCGCCCCAGTACGGCCAGCAGCCGGGGCAGTACGGTCAGCCGGGCCAGTTCGGCGCCGCGCCCGCCGACGCGGGGTCCAAGCGCTCATTGGCGGTGATCGGCGGTGTCATCGGCCTGCTGGCAGCGCTCATCGTCGCCGTCGTGCTGGTGCTCGGCTTCTGGAAGCCCGGCTTCTTCGTGACCACCAAGCTCGACATCGACGCCGCGCAGACCGGTGTGCAGCGCGTCCTCACCGACGAGGCCAACGGCTACGGCGCCAAGAACGTCACGAACGTCAAGTGCAACGACGGTCAGAACCCCACGGTCAAGAAGGGCGGCACCTTCAACTGTGAGGTGAGCATCGACGGCACCAAGCGTCAGGTGACGGTCACCTTCCAGGACGACAACGGCACCTACGAGGTCGGCCGCCCCAAGTAACGGGCTAGCGGTTCGGCAGGTCGTCGAGGGCCTTCTGCAGCCGGCCGATCGACGACGTCACGCCGTACTGTTCGGCGAGCTTGACCACCTTGCGCGGATGCGCGGCGGCCAACGGTAGTTCGTCCGACGCCGTCGACCAGTCGATGTCGGCGTCGTCGGCGACCCGCACGACCGGTCCCGCCTTCTCGATGTAGTCGACGGCGCGCAGCAGTTTGGTCCGATACGCCTTGGACATCTTGGATTTCGGGTCGTGCGCCGCGGCGAGGACGTTCTCCAGCGAGCCGTGCTGTGCCAACAGCGTCGCCGCGGTCTTCTCGCCGACGCCAGGCACCCCGGGCAGCCCGTCGGAAGGATCCCCGCGCAGCAGCGCGAGCTCGGCGTAGGCCGGACCGGCGCGGTGGACCGGCACTCCGTAGGTCTCGGCCACCTCCTCCGGGCCCCACTTGGTGGCCTTCGCCAGGCCGCGGCCCAGGTAGAGCACCCGGACGGGTACCGGCTCGTGGCGCACCAGCTGCAACAGATCGCGGTCACCGCTGACCACGACCACGGGATCATGTGTCTCACGGGCTGCCAGCGTGCCGAGGATGTCGTCGGCCTCGCAGTGCGGTGCGCCCGCCGTCGCGATACCGAACGCGTCGAGGATCTCCATGATCATGTCGACCTGCGGCGTCAGGTCGTCCGGCACCTCTTCGACGTCGGGTTCGTCGGCCAGTTCTTCCTCGACACGGTGCGCCTTGTACGACGGGATCAGGTCCACGCGCCACTGCGGCCGCCAGTCGTCGTCGCGGCAGACCACGAGACGACCGGGGCGCTCGCGGGTGATGACGGTCGCGACGGCGTCGAGGAACCCGCGCACGGCGTTGACCGGCCGCCCGTCGGGCGCCGTGATCGACGACGGCACACCGAAGTACGAGCGGAACCACATGCTGGCGCCGTCGAGCAGTAACAGAGGAGCGGACACGGTTTCTGACAGTAGCGTGAGGTATGACCTTCGCCGTCGACCGAATCGACCATGTGGTCCTCAACTGCCGCGACGTGGAGCAGACCGTGGACTGGTACGTGCGGGTGCTCGGCATGCGGCGGGAGGTGTTCGGCGACGGCCGCATCGCGTTGGCGTTCGGCAACCAGAAGATCAACGCGCGGCCCAGTGGCGCACCGAACTGGCCGACCGGTGCCGTCGACACGCCCGGGTCGCTGGATCTGTGTTTCATCGCCGACGTCAGCGCCGAGGACGTCGGCGCGCACCTGCGGACCTGCGGTGTGCAGATCACCGATGGGCCGGTCGCCAAGATCGGTGCGCTGGGCCCGATGACGTCGCACTACTGCCGCGACCCCGACGGCAACCTGATCGAGGTCGCCAGCTATCTGCGCCCCGATTAGCCTGAACGCCATGACCTCCGGCCGATTCGACACCGACGTCTACGCACAACGCCTTCGCGCGGCCGCCGCCGCTGCGGCCGACGCCGGGTTGGCCGGCCTGGTCATCACGCCGGGCTACGACCTGCGATACCTGGTCGGCTCACGAGCCCAGACCTTTGAGCGGTTGACCGCGCTGGTGCTGCCCGTGTCCGGCCCGCCGACGGTCGTCATTCCGCGGCTGGAGCTGGCGTCGCTGAAAGAGTCGGCGGTGACGGAACTCGGCCTCGCGGTGCGGGATTGGGTCGACGGCGACGACCCGTACCGGCTGGTGGCCGACGCGCTCGGCGGTGCGCCGGTCGCGACGGCGGTCACCGACTCCATGCCCGCGCTGCACCTGCTGCCGCTGGCCGACGTGCTCGGCGTCGTGCCCGTGCTCGCGACCGACGTGCTTCGCAGGCTGCGAATGATCAAGGACGCCGCCGAAATCGACGCGCTGCGCAAGGCCGGCGCCGCGATCGACCGGGTGCACGCCCGCGTGCCTGAGTTTCTGGTGCCCGGCCGAACCGAGGCCGACGTCGCCGCCGACATCGCGAAAGCCATTGTTGCCGAGGGGCATTCGGAGGTGGCGTTCATCATCGTCGGGTCGGGTCCGCATGGCGCCGACCCGCACCATGAATGCTCCGACCGTGAACTGCGGGCCGGTGACATCGTTGTCGTCGACATCGGCGGGCCGTACGAACCCGGGTACAACTCCGACTCCACGCGCACGTACAGCATCGGGGAGCCCGACCCCGAGGTTGCGCGCCGCTACGCCGTGTTGCAGCGCGCCCAGAAGGCCGCTGTCGACGCGGTGCGGCCGGGCGTCACCGCCGAACAGGTCGACGCCGTCGCGCGTGACGTACTTGCCGCCGACGGGCTGGGCGAGGCGTTCGTGCACCGCACCGGACACGGCATCGGACTTTCGGTGCACGAGGAGCCCTACATCGTCGCGGGCAACGACCTGCCGCTCGAGGAGGGCATGGCGTTCTCCGTCGAACCCGGCATCTACTTCCCCGGCCAGTGGGGAGCCCGCATCGAGGACATCGTGATCGTCACCGCCGACGGCGCGCAGGCGGTCAACAACCGCCCGCACGAACTCGTGGTGGTGCCTGCGGGTCCGGCTGCGGCGGGTTAGACGGTCGGGCGGTCCAGCAGGTCCGAGGAGCCGAGCACCCGCTCGACGCGGACCTCGATCACGACGCGCTTCGGGTTGGGGCGCGGTGTCCGGTATCGCTGCGCGTAGCGCAGTTCGGCGTCGCGTACCGCGTCGGGGTCGCTGTTGATCTGCGCCTTGCCCTCCAGTGACAGCCACCGCGCGCCGTCGACCTGGCTCAGCACCGCGACGCCCTGATTCTCGGCGTTCAGCGCCTTCTGTGAGCCGCCCGACGTGATCACCCTGGCGATGTGTGTCTTGGGGTCGAAGGTGAACCCCACGGCCACCACGTGCGGCGAATTGTCCGACCGCAGCGTGGTCAACATGGCCAGGTGCCGTTCGGTGAGGAACGCGAGTGCGTCGTTGGTGAGTCGGGCAGTTGCCCGACGACTTGACTGGGCCATCAAGGCCCAACTTAGCGCAGGCGATAATCGCTCCCGTGAAGGACACGGAGCCCGCGGGCCGCGTCGTGGTGATCTTCGGTGGGCGCAGCGAGATCGGCATCGAGGTGGCGACGCGGCTGGCGCCCGGTGCGACCGTCGTGCTGGCGGCCCGCCGTGCCGATGACCTCGCCGAGGAGGTGTCCGCGGTGCGGGCCGCCGGGGCGAAGTCGGTCGCGGTGTGTGAGTTCGACGCCGATGCCCTCGACACGCATCAGGCGGTCGTCGACTCCATCGTGGCCGAGCAGGGGCCGATCGGCACCGCGGTGCTCGCGTTCGGGATTCTCGGCGACCAGGCCCGCGCCGAGAAGGACCCGGCGCACGCGGCGGCGATCCTGCACACCGACTTCGTCGCGCAGGCCAGCCTGCTGACGGTGCTGGCCACCACGATGCGCGCCGCCGGAGCGGGCCGGATCGTGGTGTTCTCGTCGGTCGCCGGTGTGCGGGTGCGGCGGGCCAACTATGTCTACGGTTCGGCGAAGGCGGGTCTTGACGGCTTCTGCTGCGGGCTGGCCGACGCACTGCACGGATCCGGGGTGCACCTACTTGTGGTGCGGCCGGGGTTCGTCATCGGGCGGATGACGGAGGGGATGACGCCCGCGCCGTTCTCCAGCACACCCGCGGCGGTCGCCGCGGCGACGGTGCGGACGCTGTCGCGGGGCGGCCGCACGGTGTGGGTGCCGTGGGTGCTGCGGCCGATGTTCGCGGGGATGCGGTTGCTGCCGCAGTTCGTGTGGCGCAGGATGCCACGATGATGAGCGCTTGCGCGAAGAACCGATGGTCATGATGAAGGGCGGACGGCCATGATCGTCGTCGTAGGGATCGGCGCCGATGGCATGTCCGGGCTCCCGCAGGCATCGCGTGCCGAATTAACCAGGGCCACAGTGATTTACGGATCACAGCGCCAACTGGATCTGCTCGACGACACCGTGACCGCTGCGCGGCGGGCATGGCCGACGCCGATGCTGCCCGCGCTCCGCACGATCCTTGACGGTGCCGACGGCGATGTGCACGTCGTGGCCAGCGGCGACCCGCTGTTGCACGGCGTCGGCAGCTCGCTGATCCGGCTTTACGGCGCCGAGCAGGTCGTCGTGCTGCCACACGTGTCGTCGGTGACGCTGGCCTGCTCGCGGGTCGGGTGGGCCGTGCAGGACACCGAGATCGTCAGCCTGGTGACGAGCGAACCGCACACCGCGGTGCGACGCGGCGGGCAGGCAGTCGTGCTGTCCAGGGATGCGACCACCCCCGCGGCGCTGGCGCGTGTGCTCACCGACACCGGTCGGGGCGACTCGGAGATCACGGTGCTCGAGCAGCTCGGCGGACCCGCGGAGCGGCGCCGCTCGGCGACCGCACGTGAATGGTCTGCGCGCCCACCCGGCGACGTCGACGATCTGAACGTGATCGCCGTGCGCTACCTGCCCGACGAGCGCCGCAACGCCGTGCTGCCCGACGACGCGTTCTCCCACGACGGCCAGATCACCAAACAGTCGATGCGCGCCGTCACGCTCGCCGCGCTTGCCCCGCGGCCGGGCGAACTGCTCTGGGACGTCGGGGCCGGATCCGGCAGCATCGCGATCGAATGGTGCCGCAGCGGACCCGGTTGCCGCGCCATCGCCTTCGAACGCGACGAGCGGCGGCGTAAGCGGATCGAAGATAACGCCACGAGGTTCGGCGTTCACGTCACCGTGACGTTCGATGCGCCGGACAGCTTCGAGTTCGAACCGCCGCCGCACGCCATCTTCGTCGGCGGCGGGCTCACTCAACCGGGATTGATGGAGGCCTGCTGGGAACGCCTGCCGACCGATGGTCGGCTGGTCGCCAACGCCGTAACTGCTGAATCGGAAGCCGCTCTGGCCCAATGGTATTCGCGGCTCGGCGGCGAGCTACAGCGATTTCAGCACTATCGCGGAGAACCGCTCGGCGGGTTCACCGGCTGGCGGCCCGCGATGCCGGTGACGCAGTGGTCGGTGACCAAGCGGTGACGGTCTATTTCATCGGTGCCGGTCCCGGGGCCGCCGATCTGATCACGGTGCGCGGTCAGCGACTGCTCGCACGGTGCCCGGTGTGCCTCTATGCGGGCTCGATCATGCCGAAGGACCTGCTGGCGGAATGCCCGCCCGACGCCCGCGTGGTCGATACCGGCCCACTGACGTTGGACGCGATCATCGCCGAGATCGCCGATGCGCACGCCGCTGGCCACGACGTCGCACGGCTGCACTCCGGGGACCCGTCGATTTACAGCGCAGTGGCCGAACAGTGCCGTCGCTTGGATGAGCTGGGCATCGACTATGAAATCGTGCCCGGTGTACCGGCTTTCGCGGCCGCCGCCGCGGTGCTGGGCCGCGAGCTCACCGTCCCCGGGGTGGCGCAGACCGTCACCCTGACTCGGGTGGCGACGCTGTCGACGGCGATGCCCCCGGGTGAGGATCTGCCGACGCTGTCGGCCTCGGGCGGCACTCTGGTCCTGCATCTCGCAGCCGCGCAGATCGACACGATCGTCCCGCAGCTGCTCGCGGGCGGCCGCGACTCCGAAACACCATGTGCGGTAGTCGCATTCGCGACGTGGCCGCAACAGCAGGTGCTGCGGTGCCGACTCGCCGACCTTGCCGAGCAGATGCACGCCGCCGACATCACCCGTACCGCGGTCATCTTCGTCGGCGATGTGCTTGTCGCCGAGGGGTTCAGCGACAGTTACCTCTACTCCACGCACCGGACCCGCGGGGATCGGCACTGATGCGAATCCTGCTGCTCGGCGGGACATCCGAGGCCCGCGCGCTGGCCGCGCAGCTGTACCCCGACGTCGAGGTGATCAGTTCGCTGGCGGGCAGGGTCCCCGATCCCGCGCTGCCGGTGGGTCAGGTGCGCATCGGTGGGTTCGGCGGCGCCGACGGGCTGCGGAACTGGTTGCGCGAAAACGGCGTCGACGCCGTCGTGGATGCCACCCACCCGTTCGCGGCGACGATGACCGCCACCGCCGCGACGGTGTGCCGCGAGCTGGGCGTCCCCCATCTCGTGCTGGTCCGGCCCGCATGGGCACCCGGCGACGCCATCGTAGTCGCCTCCGACACCGAGGCCGCGGAAACCGTTGCCGACAAGCGATTCTCACGGGTGTTCCTCACCACAGGCCGCTCGGGAACCGCGGCGTTCAAGGACGTCGACGCCTGGTTCCTGATCCGCGCGGTGACGCCGCCCGATCCGCAGGACCTTCCGCGGCACCACCACGTGCTGTTGTCGCGGGGGCCGTACGGCTACGACGGCGAACTCGCGCTGCTGCGCGAACATCGCATCGATGCGGTGGTGACCAAGAACAGCGGCGGCGCGATGACGCGGCCGAAGCTCGACGCCGCCGCGGCGCTCGGGGTTGCGGTGGTAATGGTCGACCGTCCGCCGCTGCCGTCGGGCGTACAGACCGTTGGCACGACCGACGAGGCGGTCGCGTGGGTCAGCGCTGTGAGTACTCGTTGATCAGGTCGAGGGTGTCCAATTCGCGGATCGCCCGGCAGCCGCGGCTGAGCATGACAAGCATCATCTCGTCGCCGCGTTCGGTCGTCGATGCGAATGCGGTGCCCAGCCCGACCAGCAGCGGAACCTGCACCGCGCCGAGACGGTAGTCGCGCCAGCAGGTCTCGGCGTCGTAGTCAGTGATTCCGTAGCCAAGCAGCGCCTGGTGATACACCTCGACGAGGTCGCGCTCGATGGCCGACCGCAGGCCGGGTTCGAGGCTGGTCGCGGTGAAGTAGGCGAGGTCGCGTCCGGGCAACCCGATGCCCACGGTCTGCCAGTCGACGATGGTGATGCGCGTGCGGTCCGGGTCGAACAGCATGTTGTCGAGGCGATAGTCGCCGTGCATCAGGGCGTACCGCTTCGGCTCGGCCCGCAGCCAGGGCGTCACCAAAGACATTGAGGCAACCAGGGTTTCCTGATCCTCGGTGCTAATGTGCGCACCAAGCCTGTCGACCACGATGTCCGCGGCCATCTTCGAGATGTCGCCCAAGCCTTTGGCGGCGTCGTCATCGCCGGGTTTCGGCATCACAATGGCGGCGAGATCCAGCCACTGGGGGTCACACCAACTGGGGCCGTGCAGCCCCGCGAGGGCCTCGACCGCCAGCCGGGCCTCCTGTTCGCTGCAGCCGGCGATCTGGTCGCCCTGCACCGCGGGTGCCATGTCACCGAGCAGCAGCACGACGTCGGCGCCGTCGTCGGAGATGTCGCTGTAGAAGCTGCGGGGGACCGGGATGCGCATCGCATGGGCGATGCGGGAGTAGAACTCGACCTCCGACCGGTAGCCCAGTGCGACGCGCTCGCGGACCGCGTTGTCCTGCGCGGACAACTTGATTGCGAACGACCCCGGCAGGTCCGGCCGAGGTGACGAATACGTCGCCGCCACCCGATACGTGGCGCCCGTCTGGCCGGTTCCGATCGCCGTGACGTCGACCGCGCCCACGTCCACATTGAGCACTGAACTCAACCAGGCCGGCGTTACATCTTCGGGTCCGCGTGGAATGGCCGCAGTCACAGTCACGCGGCGGACATTACCAATGCGCCCCAGATTCTCGAGACTGCGGGGAGATCGCGATTTTGCGTCGAATCGCGATCTCCCCGCACTTTCGACGCGTTGTCAGGTGGGGTAGCGGCGCGGCGTGAAGACGGTGTCGCCGGTCTCGCTCAGATACCACTGGGTCTGCGACGACC
The DNA here is from genome assembly GCF_010726085.1 of Mycolicibacterium moriokaense. NCBI lineage: Bacteria > Bacillati > Actinomycetota > Actinomycetes > Mycobacteriales > Mycobacteriaceae > Mycobacterium > Mycolicibacterium moriokaense. The sequence continues at coordinate 3,612,404 of NZ_AP022560.1, read as the reverse complement.
CGATGATCAGCAGCGTGCGCATGTCGACGTCGGCCTGGTCGAGGTCGGCCAGCCGCACCACCTTGACCACCTCAGCAGCACCCGACACGTCGCGGCCGATCACCACGGGAGTGCCGGGGTCGCGATGTTCGAGCAGCAGGTCGCGCATCGCCCCGACCTGCCAGGTGCGGCTCTTCGACGCCGGGTTGTAGATGGCCAGCACCAGGTCGGCGGTCGCCGCCGCGGTCAACCGCGTCGCGATCACCTCCCACGGCTTCAGCCGGTCGGACAGCGAGATGACGGCGTAGTCGTGGCCCAGCGGCGCACCCACCCGGCTGGCGACCGCCTGCGCGGCCGTCATCGCCGGAATCACCCGCACCCGGACGCCGGGCCACTGCTTGGCCTCCTCGAGCACCGCGGTGGCCATTGCGAAGACGCCCGGATCGCCGGAGGACACCACCGCCACGGCGCGGCCCTGTTCGGCCAGCGTGCACGCCAACCGGGCGCGGGCGGGCTCGTCGGTGTTGTCGCTGGGATGGCGCCGCTGCCCGTCGCGGCTTCCCACGCGGTCCAGATATGGGCCGTACCCGATGAGATCGGTGGCCGCCGCCAGCTCGCGGCGGCTCTGCGGCGTCATCCAGTCGTTGTCGCCGGGTCCTAGCCCGACCACGGCGACACTGCCGCTGGTCGACTCGGGCCGGGGCGTGCCCGGCAGCATCGCCAGCGAGAAGTACGGCACCGATGTCTCATCCACTTCACCGGCGCCCAGCACCCGCTGCGCCGGCGTGCTCGCACGCTCGACGTAGAACGCCTCATCCAGCCGACCACTCGCCGAAAGTGCCTCCCGCACCGCGGGATAGGAACGCCCGAGCTTGAGGACGACGGCGGCATCGGTGTCGCTCAGCCGACGTTTGAGCTCGCCCACGGGCAGGGTGCCGGGCAGGATCGTCAGCACCTCGTCGCCCTGGACCAGGGGAGTGCCCGTCGCGGCGGATGCGGCGCTCACCGACGTCACACCGGGCACGATCACCGCGTCGAAGCGCTCCGTGAGCCGGGTGTGCATGTGCATGTAGGAGCTGTAGAACAGCGGATCGCCCTCCGCCAGAAGGGCGACGTCGCGGCCGGCCTCGAGATGCGCGGCGATCCGCTCGGCCGATTCGCGGTAGAAGTCCTCCATCGCGCCGGCGTAGCCACCGGGATGGTCGGTGGTCTCGGTGGTCACCGGATAGACCAGATGCTCCTCGATCTGGCCCTCACGCAGATACGGCTCGGCGATACCGCGCGCGATGCTCTTACCGTGGCGGGCGCTGTGGTACGCCACCACGTCGGCCGCACCGATGACCCGCGCCGCCTTGACGGTCACCAACTCCGGGTCGCCGGGCCCAAGGCCGACACCCCACAGCGTTCCTCGCTTCGTCGTCATTCGCGTTCGCTGGCAATCGAATTCACGGCGGCCGCCGCCATCGCGCTACCGCCGCGGCGGCCCGTCACCACCAGATAGGACATGCCGCGGGGCCGCTCGATCAGCTCCTGCTTGGACTGCGCCGAGCCGACGAACCCGACCGGTCCACCCAGCACCGCCGCCGGCGTGGGCGCACCCTCGTCGACGAGCTCGAGGAGGCGGAACAACGCGGTCGGCGCGTTGCCGATGGCCAGCACCGCGCCGCCGAGCCGGTCAGCCCACAGCTCCACACCCGCCGCCGAACGCGTGGTGCCGAGCCGCTCGGCCAGGGCGGGTGCCCGGTCGTCCGCGACGAGCGAGACCACCTCGTTGGCCGCGGGCAGCCGGGACTTCGTGATGCCGGCCGCCACCATCGACGAGTCACACAGCACCGGCGCGCCTGCGACCATCGCGGCGTGGGTCTTGGCGACGACATCGTCGCTGTGGGCGACGTGGTCAGCGACGTCGACCTGTCCGCAGGTGTGGATCAGCCGCACCACGACGCGCGCGACATCCTCGGGAAACCGCGTCAGGTCCGCTTCGGCGCGGATCGTCGCGAACGACTGCCGATATATCTCTGCGGCGTCGCGGATGTAGTCGAGCACTCGCTCACCCTACGGGTGGCTGTCACGCAGCCGGTATCCGTCTCCCGTCGCGACCAGCACGGCACCCGTCGCGGGACTGCCGCATGCGCGGTCGCAGCCGACGAAGTGGCGATGACCTGCGGCGGGCTCATCGATCGCGGCCGCGGCGTCGGACCGCACGTCGGCGGCGGAGTGCTCACACCCGGGGCTTCCGGTGCACGCGCTGACGGCCAGCCAGGGCGAGTTCTCGTCGAACACCAGGCCCATGGGCGCCAGCACCCGCAGCGCGACGTCGGCGACCTCCTCGGTGAGGTCGAACACGAGCAGCGAGCGCCACGGCGTGATGACCATCGGCGCGTTGATCGCCGCGAGGTACTCGGCGACACGGGCGTTGAGCACGCCCAGCGGCACCGCCGCGCCGAGCGCGATACGGCCGTCGTTCTGCTCGATCCATCCGATTGGGCCCCGGGTGACCGGCTCCCACGTCGCACCGGGCCCCGCCGTCACCGCGAGACCGGCCAGAAGCTGATCTGGGCTGTCGAGTTCGCTGACCCGCCAACATGTTCCGCGAGTCTCGACGAACCGGCCCGCCACGGTCAGCAAGGCAGGCACCGCGTCCGGCAGAGGGAGCCGCACGCCGGTGTCGCGGCCGGCGAGCAGAAGGGCCGCCACATCGTCGACGACCTGGATACCGGCATCGGCCGCCAACCCGGTGATGTCGCCCCGTCCGTCGTCGATGCCGAACAGGAACCGTCCGGGAAGCCCGGCCAGCGCGGGCTGCGCCTGAATCGCCCGATCCAGTTCCGTCACCAGGCCGCGGATGTCGGCTTCTGAACCGACGCGACCCGACAACGGCGAGGCCACGATATTGCGCACCCGCTCATGCGTCTCCGACGGCAACAGGCCAGAGGATGCCAATGCCTCAGCGACGGCGTCGGTGTCTGCCACCGCGCGGATCTGGATGTTCCCGCGCGAGGTCAGTTCCATCGCGGGCGACGCCCACCGTGTCGCTGTCAGTGCCAGGGTTTCGAGCTGCGGCGCGGTGATCATCCCACCCGGCAGCCGCACCCGGGCGAGCGGCCCGTCGGCGGCCGGATGCACCTGCAGCGCACCCGGGCACGCGTCCTGATCGCGGGTCCTGGCCACCTGTTCACGGTACGCCGGAGTTGCTGGGGCGGGTATGCATGGCACACGTATCGGCGCACTCCTGCACACACGCGTGACCAGCGTAGATCACGACGGTTAACCAGGAACTGAGGTAGTCGCCTACGCATGTGTGATCGCGTCGGTGCTCGTAATTTTCCTCGTGAAGGGGCCCGAGTCGACGGGCACACACGGTGGGAGAGAACCATGACCGAGCTGATGACCGTCCACCCGACCACCTCGACGGCCGCCGATCCGGTGACCGCGCCCGGTGGTACGACGCTGATCACCGAGCAGGAGGTGCTGTTCGGCACTGCGGCCGCGTTGGCCAAACCGACCGGCCGGACCAACCGCTTCAGCGTCATCGCCAAAGCGCTGTTCACCGCAGCCAGGCCCCGTTACCGGGCGAAGCGATACGTCTACCTCGAAGACGCGCTGATGTCGCGCGAGATGTCTCGGCTGTAGCTCAGCCGGCCAGCCGCACCGGGCTGACCACCTCCGAATACGCCGACGCATCACCCACGATCGCGCGACTGCGCCGACCGTGGATGTCGACCGGGATATCGCCGGCCAGCGTGACCCGGTTGAGTCGCCGGTACTGGTCGTCGTAGTCGGAGACGGCGTAGTGCTGGGTGGCCCGGTTGTCCCAGATCGCGAGGTCACCGAGCTCCCAGTTCCAGCGGATCGTGTTCTCCAGCTTGGTGATCCGGTGCTGGAACAGGTTGAACAACGTCGCGGACTCGGACGTGCTCAAACCGACGAAGTGCTTGACGAACTGGCCGAGCAGCAGCACGCGCTTACCGGTCTCCGGATGCACCCGCACCACGGGATGCTCCGTCTCGTAGTACTCGGACTCGAACTCTTCGCGATACTCGCGCTCCGTTTCGGCGAGCTCATCCGGCCGCCGGTCGACATCGGACGCGTAGTCATAGACGTTGGTGTGCACCGCCCACAGACTGTCGGCGAGGACGCGAAGCGGTTCCGGCAGCAGCTCGTACGCGGTCTCCGTATTCGCCCACGTGGTGGTGCCGCCGTATTCCGGCAGCGAAATCGCACGCAGCAGTGACGCTTTCGGAATCCGGTCGACGAAGGTGACGTCGGTGTGCCAGGCGTCGGCCTTGTTGTATCGCGAGTCGATGGGTAACAGCTTCGCGCCACGGGAGGTCACCGTGGGGTGCGCGCCGGTCGGCGTGCCCAGCTTGGTCGCGAATGCGAGATGACCGTCGTCATCGAGGCCGTGCTGGCCACGGAAGAAGATCACCTTGTGTTCAAGCAGCGCCTCGTTGATCTGTGCGACGCTCACCGGGTCGATATCGGCGCTGAGATCGATACCGTCGATGCGCGCGCCGATATTCGCGCCCAGCTTCACAATCCGCAGCCCTGAACCCACCGGGCTACCTCCCATCTGAATAACGAACCGGGGATACGGTGGTCGTTCGGCGGCGTACGAACAAGTCTTTTCCTCACCCCGAATCGAAACCCCGAATCGAAACCCCGAATCGAAACCCCAAATCGAAACCCCAAATCGAATGGATGCTCCGTTTGGCTGCGCTCGAGGACGGGTAATGACCCGCCGTGAGGGCACTGTGGGAGTACATCGCTGCCCACCATTCGCAGTTGCTGTTCGACTCCTATCAGCACGTCAGCGCGGTGGTGCAGAGCGTGCTGATCGCCACGCTGATCGGCGTCGCGATCGGCGTATTGACCTACCGCAACCCGCTGGCCGCCAACCTCGCGACTGCGACGTCCAGCGTCATCCTCACCGTGCCTGCCTTCGCCCTGCTGGGTCTGCTCATCCCGGTATTTGGCCTTGGCGTGGTGCCCAGCGTCGCGGCGCTGGTGCTCTATTCGCTGCTGCCCATCATCCGCAACACGATCGTGGGGCTGAACGCCGTCGATCCGGCATTGACCGACGCCGCACGGGGTCTCGGCATGGGCAGGCTTTCCACGTTGGGCCGCGTCGAGTTGCGGCTGGTGTGGCCGTCGATCCTGTCGGCGATGCGGGTCAGCACCCAGATGTCGATGGGTGTCCTCGCCATCGCCGCGTACGTCAAAGGCCCCGGCCTTGGCAACCTCATCTTCGCGGGCCTCGCCAGAGTCGGCAGCCCGACCGCCATCCCGATGGCACTCACCGGAACCCTGCTCATCGTCATCCTGGCGCTGCTGCTCGACGCGATCCTGGTGCTCATCGGGCGATTGACCACATCGAAAGGCATTCGGTGACAACACAATCCCAGCCGGTCTCGAGCGGGGCCCGCATCGTCTTGGACCATGTCTCGAAGGTCTATCCGGGTGCCAGGCAACCCGCCGTCGACGACATATCGCTGGACATCCCCGCTGGCGAAATCGTGGTGTTCGTCGGGCCGTCGGGCTGCGGCAAGACGACGATGATGCGGATGATCAACCGGCTGAGCGAGCCGACGTCGGGACGCATCCTCATCGACGACAAGGATGCGTTGTCGATCAAGCCGACCGAGCTGAGGCGTTCTATCGGCTACGCGATCCAGCAGGCGGGGCTGTTCCCGCACATGACAATTCGCCAGAACGTCGGGCTGGTTCCCGGACTGCTGCGCTGGAACCGCAAGCGGATCGACGACCGCGTGGACGAACTACTCGATCTGGTCGGGCTCGAGCCCAGCCAGTACGCGGGCCGGTATCCGCGCCAGCTGTCCGGTGGTCAGCAGCAGCGGGTCGGCGTCGCGCGGGCACTGGCCGCGGATCCACCGGTGCTGTTGATGGACGAGCCGTTCGGCGCAGTGGATCCGATCACCAGGAGCACGCTGCAGGACGAGCTGCTCGGCCTACAATCCGAACTGCGCAAGACGATCGTGTTCGTCACCCACGATTTCGGCGAGGCCGTCAAACTCGGCGACCGGATCGCGGTGCTGGGCCAGCAGAGCAAGGTGCTCCAATACGACACCCCGCAGGCGATCCTGGCCAGCCCGGCCGACGACACCGTCGCCGGGTTCGTCGGGTCGGGAGCATCACTGCGCCAACTCAGCCTGGTGCGGGTCAAGGATGTCGAAGTGCAGGCGCATCCCGCTGTGCATCGCGGCGATTCGGTCGAGGATGCGCGAAACATATTGGCCGACAGCAAGTTCGACTGGGTGGTCGTGCTCGACGATCGAGACCGGCCGGTCAACTGGGTGCGCGCACGCAATCTCCGGCACGCCAACACGCTCGCCGAGGCTTACGAACCGCTCGACGTGGTCAGCACCCAGTCGACGCTCGAGGACGCACTCGAGGCGATCCTCGCAGCACAGCACGCCTCTGCCGTCGTCATCGGGCCCGGCAGCAGGTACGTCGGCGTCGTGACACTGGACACGCTCATCGACACCATCACCCGGTTGCGGGACGAAGCCAAATCGAACGGGAACGGGTCGTGACCACGACAGTCGACAGCACCGCCCCGAAGACGACCCCCGCGGAACGTCTTCGGCTGTTGATCGAGCCTGCGCTGGTCCTCGTCGTCGGCGCCGCGGTCATCTTCTGGGCGTTCGACCGCGATCTCACGGCGACGCAGCAGGAGAACATCAACGTCGGCAACGTCGCGGCGTTGATCTGGCAGCACCTGCTGATCACCTTCGCCGTCACCGCGATCGTCGTTGCTGTCGGCGTCCCGCTCGGGGTGCTGGTGACACGGCCGGGGGCAAAGGCGTTGCGGCCGTTGTTCATCGGGATCGCCAACATCGGTCAGGCGGCGCCTGCGATCGGTCTGCTGGTCCTGCTATTTCTGTGGACGGCGAAGACGGGGTTCTGGATCGGCGTACTGCCGATCGCCCTCTATTCCCTGTTGCCCGTGCTCGCCAGTACGATCCTCGGCCTCGACCAGGTGGACCGATCGCTGATGGATGCCGGCCGCGGTCAAGGTATGTCGCGCAGCAGTCTGTTACTCAGAGTCGAACTGCCACTGGCGATTCCGTACATACTCGGCGGCCTGCGCACATCGCTGGTGATCGCTGTCGGGACGGCCACCTTGTCGTTCCTCGTCAACGCAGGAGGCCTCGGTATCCTCATCGACACCGGCTACAAGCTGCAGGACAACGTCACGCTGATTCTGGGCAGTGTCCTCGCGGTGTGCCTGGCATTGCTGGTCGACTGGTTCGGCGGGTTGGCCGAGTTCTTCCTCAATCCCAGGGGGCTGCGCTGATGCGGGCCGCGCTGGCAGCGGTCGTCGCCGCGATATGTGCACTGACGGTGTCGGCCTGCGGGCTGGGCTCCGGCGGCACGGTGCCCCTCATGGTGGCGCCCGGCTCCATCAAGCCCGACGCCGCGCTCGAGGGCGTGAAGATCACGGTGGGCTCCAAGGAGTACACCGAGCAGGTCATCATGGGCTACATCCTGGAATACACCCTGGCCGCAGCCGGTGCCGACGTCCGTGACCTGACCGGCATCGTCGGCTCCCGCAGCACCAGGGAGGCGCAGCTGCGGGGCCAGGTCGACGTGGCATACGAGTTCACCGGCAACGCGTGGATCAACTATCTCGGACACGAGAAGCCGATACCGGACAGCCGCGAACAGTACGAGGCGGTGCGCGACGAGGACCTCGAGCGCAACGAGATGGTGTGGTTGCCGCCGGGACCCATGGACGACACGTACGCGCTGGCGGCCAGCAAGAGGGTGGTCGAACGCACCGGTGTCCGGACGCTGTCGCAGTACGCCGACCTCGTCAAGACGAACCCGGCGGCGGCGAAAACCTGTGTGGACACCGAGTTCCGCGCGCGCCAGGACGGTTACCCCGGCATGGCCGCGGCTTACGGATTCGATCCGGCGCGGGCGCAGGCACCGGTCCTGCAGGTGGGCATCATCTATCAGGCGACGGCCGACGGCGATCAGTGCGACTTCGGCGAGGTGTTCACCACCGACGGACGCATCGCGGCGCTCGATCTCGTGGTGCTCACCGATGACAAGCAGTTCTTCGCCCACTACAACCCGTCGGTGACCATGAAGCGCGACTTCTTCGACGCGCATCCGGAGATCGCCGAGGTGACGGCTCCGGTGACCGCCGCGCTGACCAACGAGGCGATCATCGAGATGAACAAACAGGTCGACGTCGAGGGCCGCGACCCCGCCGTCGTCGCGCGCGACTGGATGGTGGCCGAGGGCTTCATCACCGCAGACGTGACCGCCGATTAACCCCCCGAATTCGTCAACATCTGCGCTTGCCCGGCGTACCGTCCCGAGCATCGGGAGGCGCGAAACCATGTCGACACAACGAACCGTGCGGGTCGCGATCATCGGTGCGGGCATGTCCGGCATCTGTATGGCGATCAAGCTGCAGGACGCAGGCATTGACGATTTCGTCGTCTACGAGGCCGCCGACGACGTCGGAGGGACCTGGCGCGACAACACCTATCCGGGGCTGAGTTGCGACGTTCCCTCGCGCTTCTACTCGTACTCATTCCGACCGAACCCCACCTGGTCGCGATTCATGGCGCCTGGTCCGGAGATCCATCGGTACTTCCGGCAAGTCGCCAACGAACGCGGCCTCACCCCGCACATCAGGTTCGGCACCGAAGTCACCTCGGCGCGATTCCAGGACGGCCGATGGTGGCTCACCACCGCAGACGGCGAGGAAGCCTTCGATGTGCTGGTCACCGCGACCGGGGTGCTGCGCGTACCTCGCTATCCGGACATCGAGGGGCTCGACACATTCGCGGGGCCGATGTTCCACTCAGCGCGCTGGGATCATTCGGTCTCGTTGCACGACAAGCGGATCGGATTGATCGGCACGGGTTCCAGCGGTGTGCAGATCACCGCTGAACTCGGCGGCAAGGTCCGGGGGCTGACGATCTTCCAGCGCACTGCGCAGTGGGTGTACCCGTCGCCCAACATCCGGTACAAGCGGATCACCAGGGCGGCGCTCGAGCGGTGGCCCGCCCTCAACACGCTGGCATACCGCTTCTGGCAGGCCTATATCGAGAACACCCTGGGCCGTGCGGCAGTCGAGCCGGGCTTGAACCGGTCGGTGATGGCGCTGGCGTGTCGGCTCAACCTGCGGTTGGGGGTGCACGACAAAGAGCTGCGCCGCAAACTCACCCCCAACTATCACGCGATGTGCAAACGGATCATCCTGGCCGGCCACTACTACCGATCGATCCAGCAACCAGGCGTACACCTCGTCACCGAGCCGATCGACCACGTTGAACCCCGCGGCGTCGTGACCGCCGACGGCGTGCTCCACGAACTCGATCTACTCGTGTTGGCGACGGGCTTCGACGCACGCGCGTACGTGCGCCCGATGGCGATCCTCAACGAGGACGGCGTCACTCTCGACGAAGTCTGGGAGGACGGCCCGCACGCCTACCGCTCGATCGCGGTGCCGGGCTTCCCGAACCTGTTCATGATGATGGGACCGCACTCGCCGATCGGCAATCAGTCGCTGGTCCTCATCGCCGAGAACCAGGCCGATTACGCGCTGTGGTGGATCAACAGGATGCGCAACGGCGAGATCCTTGCGGCCGCCCCCACCGAGGTGGCGACCAAGGAATACAACGAGCAGATGAGATCCGCGATGCCGCAGACGATTTGGGTCAGTGGATGCAAGAGCTGGTATCTGGGGAAGGACGGCCTGCCGGAGCTCTTCCCGTGGCGGCCGATCCGTCACCGCGAGCTGCTGGCCGCTCCGGACGTCTCGCATTTCGACGTGCGCACCGCCTGACTGTGACGCCGGGCACACTAGAGGTTCTAGTGATCCGTGCCACACAGAACATCCACTTTTGGCGGCTTGAACAGTACGTTCCTGATACTGCACGCGTGTGTAGTAAGCCTTGTCAGGAAGGACGAACGACGATGTTCGAACTCATCGTTTTCGGCGCTCTGCTGGTCGTACTCATCGGCCTCCTCGGCCTGCCGTACCCGCAGAGCACCTACAGCCGCTGGAACCGCCACTAGGCCCGAACTGCCCGACACCCTCGCAAAGGCGTGGGGTAGTAATGGTGGGTGTCCCAGCCGACCCACGCGCCGACGGTCTTGTTGTTGTCGACGTCCGACACCGACCTGATCACTGCCCGCGCCAGCGGCGCAAACTATCGGTGGGCCAATCCCGCTCGGCTGGTTGACGGCGAGCTCGACGAACTCGTCGGTGCCGCCGACATCGCCATTGCTCGAATCCTCGGCGGTTACCGCGCCTGGCAGGACGGTATCGACTCGCTGGAGGCAAGTGACGTACCGACCGTGGTGGTCAGCGGCGAACAGGCCCCCGATGCCGAGCTGATGGGCCACTCGACGACGCCCGCCGGTGTCGCACTGCAGTCCCACGTCTATCTGGCCCAGGGCGGGGTCGAGAACCTGCGCCAGCTGCACGCGTTCCTTTCCGACACGCTGCTGATGACCGGATTCGGCTTCGCGCCGCCGGCCACCACCCCGAACTGGGGAGTCCTCGAACGCCCCTTGATCGACAACGGGGGACCGACCATCGCGGTGCTCTACTACCGCGCGCAGCACCTGGCGGGCAACACCGCCTACGTCGAGGCGTTGTGCCAAGCGATCGAGGAAGCCGGCGGCAAACCGTTGCCAGTGTTCTGCGCGTCGCTGCGCACCGCCGACCCCGGACTGCTGCAGTTGCTCGGCACGGCCGACGCGCTGGTGACCACCGTGCTTGCCGCGGGCGGATCCACCCCGGCCACCGTCTCGGCGGGCGGCAGCGACGACAGCTGGAATGTGGCGCATCTCGCCGCCCTCGACGTCCCGATCCTGCAGGGTCTATGTCTGACCAGTTCGCGGTCGCAGTGGTGCGACAACGACGACGGGCTCTCGCCGCTGGACGTCGCAACCCAGGTCGCCGTTCCCGAGTTCGACGGACGCATCATCACAGTCCCGTTCTCGTTCAAGGAGATTGACGACGAGGGGCTGATCTCCTACGTCGCCGACCGCGAGCGCTGCGCACGTGTCGCAGGCCTCGCGGTGCGGTATGCGCGGTTGCGGGCGATCGCTCCGCCGGAGAAGCGGGTGGCGCTGGTGTTCTCCGCGTATCCCACCAAGCACGCCCGCATCGGCAACGCCGTCGGCCTCGACACGCCCGCCAGTGCGGTCGCGTTGCTGCGCGCGATGCGCGAACACGGTTACCGCATCGACGACGTGCCCGGGCTCGATGCGGGCGACGGTGACGCGTTGATCCACGCGCTGATCGAACGCGGCGGCCAGGACGCCGATTGGCTGACCGACGGTCAGCTCGCGGGCAATCCGATCCGGGTGTCCGCCAAGGAGTATCGCGACTGGTTCGCCACGCTGCCCGCAGAGCTGCGGGACGCGATGGTCGAGCACTGGGGCCCGCCGCCCGGCGACTTGTTCGTCGACCGCAGCCGCGACCCCGACGGCGAGATCGTCATCGCCGCGATGCAGGCGGGCAACGTCGTTTTGATGGTTCAGCCGCCGCGCGGATTCGGGGAGAACCCGGTCGCGATCTACCACGACCCCGATCTGCCGCCCAGCCATCACTATCTGGCCGCCTATCGATGGATCGACACCGTCTTCGGCGCGGACGCCGTCGTGCACCTCGGCAAGCACGGCAACCTGGAGTGGCTGCCGGGCAAGACCCTCGGCATGTCGGCGGCCTGCGGCACCGACGCCGCGCTGGGTGATCTGCCGCTGATCTACCCGTTCCTGGTCAACGATCCGGGGGAGGGCACCCAGGCCAAGCGCCGGGCCCACGCCACCCTCGTCGACCATCTCATCCCGCCGATGGCGCGGGCCGAAACCTACGGTGACATCGCGCGTCTGGAGCAGCTGCTCGACGAGCACGCCAACATCGCCGCGCTCGACCCGGGCAAGTTGCCCGCGATCCGTCAGCAGATCTGGACGCTGATGCGGGCGGCGAAGATGGACCACGACCTCGGGCTCGAGGATCGGCCCGACGAGGACTCGTTCGACGACATGCTGCTGCATGTCGACGGGTGGCTGTGCGAGATCAAGGATGTCCAGATCCGCGACGGTCTGCACGTCCTGGGCGAAAAGCCCATGGGGGAAGCGGAAATCGATCTGGTGCTGGCAATCCTGCGCGCCCGGCAGCTGTTCGGCGGCGACCAGAGCGTTCCCGGCCTCCGCCAGGCGCTCGGGCTCGCGGAGGACGGCCACGACGAGCGTGCCGCGGTGGACACCGCGGAGGCGCAGGCCCGTGAACTCGTTGTCGCGCTTGCGGACTCCGGATGGCATCCCGACGCCGTCGACACCATCACCGACAACCCCGACGTGGCCGCGATTCTGCGGTTCGCGGCCACCGAGGTGGTGCCACGCCTGGCGGGCACCACGGACGAGATACCCCAGATCCTGCGGGCGCTCAACGGCGGCTTCATCGCGGCGGGCCCGTCGGGTTCACCGCTGCGCGGCCTTGTCAACGTGCTGCCCACCGGACGCAACTTCTACTCCGTGGACCCGAAGGCGGTCCCGTCGCGGCTCGCGTGGGAAACCGGTGTCGCGATGGCGGATTCGCTGCTGGCGCGCTACCGCGAGGATTACGGCGAATGGCCGAGGTCGGTCGGTCTGTCCGTGTGGGGTACGTCGGCCATGCGCACCGCGGGTGACGACATCGCCGAAGTGCTTGCGCTGCTCGGCGTCCGACCGGTGTGGGACGACGCGTCGCGGCGGGTGGTGGATCTGGAACCCATCCCGCTCGCCGAACTGGGCCGCCCGCGTATCGACGTCACCGTGCGCATCTCGGGCTTCTTCCGCGACGCGTTCCCGCATGTGGTGACGATGCTCGACGACGCGGTGCAACTGGTCGCCGGCCTCGACGAGCCGGCCGAGGACAACTTCGTCCGCGCGCACGCCCAGGCCGACCTGGCCGACCACGGTGATCAAAGACGCGCCACGACAAGGATATTCGGCTCCAAACCTGGAACGTACGGCGCGGGCCTGCTGCAACTGATCGACAGCCGCAACTGGCGCGACGACGCCGACCTCGCCGAGGTGTACACCGCATGGGGCGGTTTCGCTTACGGCCGCGGACTCGACGGCCGCCCCGCGGCCGACGACATGAACCAGAACTACCGGCGCATCGCCGTCGCGGCCAAGAACACCGATACCCGCGAACATGACATCGCCGACTCCGATGACTATTTCCAGTACCACGGCGGCATGATCGCGACCGTGCGGGCGTTGACCGGCAAGGCGCCGGCCGCCTACATCGGCGACAACACCAGGCCCGACGCCGTGCGCACCCGCACACTCTCGGAGGAGACCGCCCGGGTGTTCCGCGCCAGGGTGGTCAACCCGCGCTGGATCAACGCGATGCGCCGCCACGGCTACAAGGGCGCCTTCGAGATGGCCGCGACCGTCGACTACCTGTTCGGGTACGACGCCACGGCAGGCGTCATGGCCGACTGGATGTACGAGCGGCTGTCCGCCGAATACGTCCTCGACGACGAGAACCGCAAGTTCATGGCCGAGTCGAACCCGTGGGCCCTGCACGGCATGTCCGAACGCCTGTTGGAGGCCGCGGGCCGCGGTATGTGGGCAAAACCCGAACAGGCCACCCTCGACGGTCTGCGCCAGGTGCTGCTGGAGACCGAAGGCCAGCTGGAGGGCTGAGCCGTCTGGCATCTCAGCCAGCGTTGACTCTGCGAGCAGCGCGGTGATTCCGCCCAGAATTCAGCCCTGAGCGCATAGTCGATTCCAGCGGCTAGGTTTGGCGTATGCCCACGACCTTTGCCGACCTCGCGAAGTCGGAATACATCCTGCTGACCACCTTCACCAAGGACGGCCGACCCAAGCCCACCGCAGTGTGGGCCCCACCGGACGGCGACCGGCTGCTCGTCATCACCCAGGAGAAGTCGTGGAAGGTCAAGCGCATCCGCAACACTCCACGGGTGACCATCGCGGAGTGCGACCGCAGCGGCAACCCGAAGAGTGAGGCGATCGAGGCGGTGGCGACGATCCTGGACAAGTCGGCCAACGGCAGGACCTACGACGTGATCGCCAAGCGCTACGGCCTGATGGGCAAGACGTTCGGGTTCTTCTCGAGGCTGCGCGGTGGCATGAAGAACAACGTCACCATCGAAATCAAGGCCTCTTGATGGCTGCGCCGACGTTCGCGGAGATCGCCGCCGCCCGTTACATCCTGCTGACCACGTTCACCAAGGACGGTAAGCCCAAGCCGACGGCGATCTGGGCGGCGCCCGACGGCGATCGCCTGCTGGTCATGACCGAGGAAGACTCGTGGAAGGTCAAACGCATCCGCAATACTCCACGGGTCACCCTGGCCATCTGCGATGTCCGCGGCAACCCGAAGAGCGAGAGCATCGAGGCGACCGCACGGGTACTCGACAAGTCCGAGGCGCCCGCGGTGATAGACGCTGTGAAAAGGCGCTACGGCCTGCTCGGCCGGCTGTTCATCCTTTACATGAAGGTCCGCGGCCTGGACAAGAAGAGCGTCGGCCTCGAGCTGAAACCTGCCTAACCGGTTTTTGCGGTCTCTGCGACGGGTATCTCACGCTCAATCATTTGTGCATCGAGAGAACTGGATCCATGGCAGACACCTTCGAAGACGTGGCGCGCTCCAAGTACCTACTGCTGACGACGTTCACCAAGGACGGCAGACCGAAACCGACGACCGTATGGGGTGTGCTGCACAGCGGCAAGCTGCTGATCTCCACCGACGACGGGTCGTGGAAGACCAAGCGCATCAACAACACACCGCGCGTGACCATTCAGCGGTCCACCGCACTGGGAAAGCCGAAGGGCGAGCCGGTCGAGGCGCTGGCCCGAAACCTGCCGAAGTCCGAGAACCGCCGCGTCTTCGACATGGTCACCAGGAAGTACTGGTGGCACGCGTGGTGGTGGATCCCGCAGGCCCTCATCCGCGGGGGCATCGACAAGGTGCACAGCGCAGTCGAGGTCAGCCCGGCCTGATTCGCGGCGAGGATCAGATTCGCTGCGCGCCAAGCCCATCGATCGTTACACCGAGTCTGCTTCCCTTCACAAATGTTTATCGAAGAACGCGAAGACTCGCGCGTAGGCGTCCTCGGTCGCCGCATCGTCATATCCGAAACCGGTGATGCGCAGGAAGGCCTGACCAGGCAGCTTGTTGGCGAAGCTGTGGCCGACATCCGGGTAGACCTTGATATCGGCCGGTATGCCTTTCTCCACGACGACCTTGCGCAGCTTCGCAGGCGCACCCACGCCGATCGGATCACGGCGACCGAAGCTGGCCACGATCGGGCAGGCGCCGTCCAGCGTCTCGCTCAGATGCCGGGGCAGGGGAGTGCCGTAGAACGATGCCGACGCACCAAACCCCTTGGGCGACATGACAAGAGCGAATTGACCGCCCATGCAGAATCCGACGATGCCGACCGAGCCGGTGCACTCCGGCATGGCCAGCACATGATCGCGCGCCGCGAGGATGTCATCGAGCGCGCGACCGCGTTGGGTGAGCAAATCCCGAAAGACTCTGCTGATGCAGCGGGCGCGACCCCCGCGGGCATACATATTCGGAGTGATCGCGATGTACCCCGCCGCGGCGATCCGCGCCGACGTGGCCGCGTTGTCGGGGCCGTATCCGATGGCGTCGTGCACCACCACGACTCCCGGCCACGGCCCCTGACCTTCGGGCAGATCCAGCAGTGCGTCGATTCGGCCGTCCGGGGTTTCGATCTCGATAGTGGGCACGTCGTCAATGTACGGAACCCATCGGCGGCTTCGCTCGTTCTGCATTACATGGCGATGCGGCTGTTCCTCCTCTATACGGTCATCGAGCTCGCGGTCATCGTGGCGCTGGCCTCGGCGATCGGCTTCAGCTGGACCGTATTGCTGCTGCTCGGCACCTTCATGCTCGGCATCGCCTTGGCCGGCTCGCAGGTCAAGCGGCATATCCGGCGCCTGCGCTCGGGCGTTGACATGGAGTCGGTGCAGGGTGCGGCGGCCGACAGCGTGCTCGTTGCGCTGGGCACGGTACTGGTCGTCATCCCGGGGCTGGCCAGCTCGGTCCTCGGCGCCCTGCTCCTGCTGCCGCCGACCCGTGCGGTGGGCCGTCCGCTGGTGAAGGCCATGGCCGCGCGCCGCATGGCGCTTATCACGGTCGCGGGTCCTGTCGGTTACAGCGCCGCGCGTGGTGACTACATTGACGGCGAGGTCATCGACGTAACGGACGTCGAGCCTCCTGCCGTGGAGCGCAAACCCGACTAAGTGACCATCCTCCTGTTGAACGGCCGGGTACACAGCCCGGCGATGCCCGACGCGTCCGCTATGGCCGTGCGCGACGGTGCCGTCGCATGGCTGGGCAGCGATGACGTCGGTCGAGTGCAGTTCCCTGACGCGCAGATCGTCGACCTCGAGGGCGCCTTCGTCGCCCCGGCGTTCGTCGACAGCCACATCCACCTCACCGCGACCGGGCTGACGGTGGCCGGCCTGGACCTGCGGCCCGCCACCTCGCTGCGGCACTGCCTGCAACTTCTCGCCGACTTCGTCGCGGCCAATCCCGACGGCACGGTGTGGGGCCACGGCTGGGACGAATCGGGCTGGCCGGAACGAACCGCGCCGACCACCGCCGATCTCGACGGCGTCGCCGGCGAACGACCCGTCTACCTGGCCCGAGTCGATGTCCACTCGGCGGCCGCATCGACCGCGCTGCGCCGGCTCGCACCCGGCCTGGCCGATGCACACGGTTTCTCGGCTGAGCAGCCGTTGACCAGCGACGCCCACCACCTCGTGCGCGCGGCGGCCCGCGACGGCCTGACAGCTCAACAGCGCCGACAAGCCCAGGTGGCCGCGCTCGACGCCGCCGCCGCCCTCGGCATCGTCGCAGTGCACGAATGCGCCGGACCCGAGATCGGCGGACTGGCCGACTGGAACGAGGTGCAGGCCGTCGGACACGGCGTCGAGGTCGTCGGCTACTGGGGTGAACCGGTGAACACCGCCGACCAGGCGCGAGAGTTGGTCGCGCGCACCGGCGCCCGCGGGTTGGCCGGTGACCTGTTCGTCGACGGCGCGCTCGGGTCACGCACCGCCTGGCTGCACCGGCCCTACGCCGACGCGCCGGACTGCTGCGGCAACACGTATCTCGATGCCGACGCGATCGCGGCGCATCTGCGGGCATGCACCGAGGCGCAGATCACCGCGGGGTTCCACGTGATCGGCGACGCGGCGGTCAGCGCCGTGGTCGACGCGTTGGGGCGCGTCGTCGAGGAGTTCGGCGCCCCGGCCGTGGCCCGTTGCGGACACCGTCTCGAGCACCTCGAAATGGTGACCGAAGAGCAGGCGCACAACCTCGGCGCCTGGGGTGTGCTCGCCAGCATGCAGCCCAGTTTCGACGCGCTGTGGGGCGGAACCGAGGGGATGTACGCCCAGCGCCTCGGGCCCGAACGGGCCGGCTCGTTGAACCCGTTTGCGCTGCTAGCATCCCAAGGCGTGCCACTCGCGTTCGGCTCGGACAGCCCCGTCACCAGCATGAATCCCTGGGCCATGGTAAAGGCAGCGACACAGCACCAGACTCCGGGCAGCGCACTGTCCGCGCGCGCCGCGTTCGCGGCGGCCACCCGCGGCGCCTGGCGGGCGGCCGGCGTACGCGACGGCGTCACCGGCACCCTGGTTACCGGCGCCCCGGCGAGCTACGCCGTGTGGGAGGCCGACGAGTTCGAGGTCAGTGCCCCAGCCGACGCTGTGCAGCGCTGGTCTACCGATGCGCGCTCCCGGGTGCCCGCGCTTCCTCGACTCGACGACGAATTGCCACGCTGCCGCCAGACGGTGCACCGAGGTGTCGCGATTTATGGCTGACAACGAAGCCGCCGAGGCCAACGACACAGACACCGAAGAGCCGCCGGTAGCGCCCGCCGCGCCGTCGCGCGCAAAGCGGTTCGGCCGGGCGGTGGTCGACCGGCTACCGCAGTTGAGCGTCGCGATCGTCGCGGGTCTCGGGCTGTGCCTGAGCTTCCCGCCGTTCGGATGGTGGTACCTCGCGTTCATCGCGTTCGCACTACTCGCCTGGGTGCTTACCCGCGAATCCACCACTGTCGCAGGCGGATTCGGGTACGGATTCCTTTTCGGGCTGGCGTTCTACCTGCCGCTGCTGCCCTGGATCAGTGGACTCGTCGGCGCGGTGCCGTGGATCGCTCTGTCGGCGCTGGAGGCGTTGTTCGTCGCGTTGTTCGGCGCGCTCGCGGTCACGGTCCGCCGGTTACCCGGATGGCCGTTGTGGTTCGCCGGGCTGTGGGCGGGCCAGGAGTGGCTGAAGTCGACGGTGCCGTTCGGCGGATTCCCCTGGGGCGGTGTGGCGTTCAGCCAGACCAACGGGCCGCTGCTGTCGATGGCGCAGGTGGGCGGCGCGCCGTTGCTGGCGTTCGCCGTCGTGGTGGTCGGATTCAGTTTGGCCGCAATCACTCTCGAGATCGTGAAGTGGTGGCAGTCCGACACCCGGCCGTCGGGACCGCCCGCGGTGGTGGTTCCGGGGGCCTGCATCACCGCCGTGCTGTTGCTCACCGCACTCACGTGGCCTCAGGTCCGGCACTCCGGGCTGGGCGTGAACGACGAACAGGCGATCACGGTGGCCGTCGTGCAGGGCAACGTGCCCAGACTCGGCCTGGAGTTCAACGCTCAGCGCCGCGCCGTGCTCGACAACCATGTCCGCGAGACGATGCGGCTGGCCGCGGATGTTCGCGCGGGGCGGGCACCGCAGCCGATGTTCGTCGTCTGGCCGGAGAACTCGGCGGACATCGACCCACTGGCCAACCCCGACGCGAAGGCCGAGATCTCGGCCGCGGCGGCGGCTATCGACGCCCCGATCCTGGTCGGAGCGGTGGTCGAGGCACCGGGCGCCACACCCGACAACCCGCTCTCGAACAACTCGGTGATCGTGTGGGACCCGGAGACCGGCCCGGCCGACCGCCATGACAAGCAGATCATCCAGCCGTTCGGCGAGTACCTGCCATGGCGCAGCTTCTTCAGCCACCTGTCGTCGTACGCCGACCGCGCCGGCTATTTCGTCCCCGGCAGCGGAAACGGCGTCGTGAATGCCGCAGGCGTGCCCGTGGGTGTCACCACCTGCTGGGAGGTGATCTTCGACCGTGCTCCCCGCGAGGCCGTGCGCGCCGGTGCGCAGCTGCTGACCGTCCCGACCAACAACGCGACGTTCAACGAGCCGATGAGCGAGCAGCAGCTCGCCTTCGCCCGACTGCGCGCCGTCGAACACGACAGATACGTCGTCGTAGCGGGAACCACCGGCATCAGCGCGGTCGTCGCCCCCGATGGACGTGAGCTTGCCCGCACCGCGTTCTTCGAACCGGCCTATCTGGACACCCAGGTGCGGCTGAAGACCCAGCTCACAGCCGCGACACGCTGGGCTCCGGTGGTCGAGGGCCTACTGGTGGCCCTCGGCGTTGGGGCTGTGTTCGCGGCGATGCTGCACAATGGGAGTTTCGTGCGCCGGCTAGGAACGGCGACGAAAAACAGAGGAGCGAAATGACGACGGGCCCGGGCCCGGGGGAACGCCCAAGCCAGCGCACGCTGGTCATCATCCCCACCTACAACGAGCGGGAGAACCTGCCGCTGATCGTTGGACGCGTCACCGAAGCGTGTCCCGACGTGCACATCCTGATCGTCGACGACGGCAGTCCCGACGGCACCGGCGAGCTGGCCAACGAGCTTGCGCTTGCCGACCCCGATCGGCTGCACGTCATGCACCGCGCCGGCAAGGGCGGTCTCGGCGCGGCATACCTGGCCGGCTTCGAGTGGGGCCTTGGGCGCGGCTACTCGGTCCTGGTCGAGATGGACGCCGACGGCAGCCATCCGCCCGAACAGCTGCACCGCCTGCTCGACGCCATCGACGGCGGCGCCGACCTGGTGATCGGCTCGCGCTACGTCAAGGGCGGCGAGGTCCGCAACTGGCCGCGGCGTCGCATGCTGCTGTCCCGGACCGCCAACGGCTATTCACGCGTCCTGCTCGGCGTCGACATCCACGACATCACCGCGGGATACCGGGCCTATCGGCGCGAGGTGCTGGAGAAGATCGACCTGTCGGCCGTCGACTCGAAGGGCTACTGCTTCCAGATCGACCTGACCTGGCGCACGATCAACGCCGGTTTCGTCGTCGTCGAGGTACCGATCACCTTCACCGAACGCGAGTTCGGTCAATCCAAGATGAGCGGATCCAATATCCGCGAAGCCCTGTTCAAGGTCGCAGAGTGGGGTCTGCGCGGGCGCCTGGATCGCGCCCGCGGCGTGGGAGTGACCCGCTAACAGCGGCGAACGTCAGCCGCGGCGGCGAGCCTTGATGATCTCGAGGCGCTCCTTGAGCAGTTCCTCGAGCTCCTCGATGGACCGGCGCTCCAGGAGCATGTCCCAGTGGGTGCGCGGCGGCTTCACCTTCTTGGGCTCCGGCGCGTCGCCCTCGATCAGCGTGCCCTCCATACCGTTGCGGCACAGCCAGGTGTGAGGGATCTCGGCGTCGTCGGCGAAGGGGACGTCGAACTCCTCGCCGTTGTCAGTGCGGTACCTGGCGACCTGACGCGGCGCCAGATCGTGGTTGCGGTCGGTCTCGTAGCTCACAGCCCCGAGGCGACTGCCCCTCAAGACGCGATCAGCCATGGTTTGCACTCCTCAATCAACAAGTCATCCGGAGAATCAACGCAGCGGCACGACACGCAGTTCCCGACTCGGCCCATCATGATACCGGGATTCCCACGTCGGCCGGTTTACAGTCGGGTCCGTGGTACGTCGGCTGCGTTCTCAACCCTGTCGCTGGTGTGGTCGTGAAGTCGCGGACGCCGGTTTGGGCAGACGCAGGCAGTACTGCAGGCAGTCGTGTCGGCAGCGGGCCTATGAACAGCGATCCCTCGTCAAGGGCACCTCGCTGGCTGCCGATGCCGTGGTCTTGACCGCCGACGAGGCCGCAGAACTTGCGGACCGCGTCTACCAGGTCAGATGTGCCGCCGAGGACGTCTCCACCGCAGTCGACGAAGGCGCGGACGCGGCGGAATTGCGCCAACTGTGCGACGCGCTGATGCGCGCGGCCAAAGCGGCCGACGGCTGGCGCTAGCTGCGGATATTCGAACTTTCGAACCTTCGGGGCGGGTCGCTCGTCGTTAGGACGACCTGCAAATCTCCCGATGGGAAACGCCGTGACGCTGTCCACGCCTGAGTCTTCAGCCGCTCTGCCCACCTCGCCTGGTATCTGGCGATTCGGGGACTTCGTACTCGACACCCACCGCTACGAGCTGCGCGGCGGTGGTGAGGTGATCCGTGTCGAGCCCCAGGTGTTCGACGTGCTGACCCAACTCGTCAGCAACGCCGACCGGTTCGTGTCGAAAGAGGAGCTGTTCGACTCCGTGTGGGGCGGACGCTTCGTCACCGAGGCCGCGCTCACGAGCCGCATCAAGGCAGTGCGTCGCGCACTCGGTGATGACGGCGAATCGCAGCGATTCATCAGAACCGTTCGCGGACGCGGTTATCAGTTCGTCGGCACCCTCATTGCCGACGCTCCCGGACCGGCAGCGCCGAAGATCGCGGACCGCGAGGAGCCCGAGGACGCACCGCCGCCGCGCCAGCACATCGCGTTCTGCAAGGCGGCCGACGGCGTCCGGCTGGCGTACGCCGTCGCGGGGGAGGGGCCGTCGTTGGTGCGGGCCGCGAATTGGATGACCCACCTCGGGTACGACATCAGGAGCCCCGTATGGAAGCACTGGGTGCGCGATCTGTCGCAGAAGCGCCGGTTCATCCGCTACGACGAGCGCGGCTGTGGTCTATCCGACTGGGATACAACGGATTTCACCTTCGACGACTGGGTGACCGATCTGGAGTCGGTGGTCGACTCGCTTGGCCTGGAACGCTTCCCGCTGCTGGGCGTGTCCCAGGGTGGGGCCGTCGCCGTGGCCTACGCGGCCCGTCATCCCGAGCGCGTCAGCCATCTGGTGCTGTGCGGTGCGTACGCGCAGGGACGCGCGGTGCGCGCCACGAGCGAGGACGAAAAGCGCGCCGCCGCGCTCGATCTCGAACTGGCCCGAGTCGGTTGGGGCCGTGACGACCCCACGTTCCGCCAGGTGTTCGCTGCGCAGTTCCTGCCGGACGGCAGCCGCTCCGACTGGGCGGCGTTCGACCGGTTGCAGCGGCGCACCACCTCGCCGGAGAACGCGGTGCGCTTCCTCGAGGAGTTCGGCCGCATCGATGTGCGCGAACTGGCGCGTGAAGTGTCCTGCCCGACGCTGATCATGCACTCGCGTGACGATCACCGGGTCCCACTGCGTTTCGGCGAGGAGCTGGCGGCGCTGATTCCGGATTCCCATCTCGTCGCGCTCTCGAGCAACAACCATCTGCTGACCGCATCCGAGCCGGCGTGGCAGGTGTTCCGTGCCGAGATCGACGCGTTTCTGGCTGTCTGAATCAACCGGCCGTCCGATATCTCCATGCAATCTCCATCCAATCTCCAAGTACCGCCGCAAACAGCCGTTCATGCTGGTCACATGAGAAAACTCACCCGCACACTGCTCGTGGGTATCAGCGCAATCGTCGCGCTAGGCACCCTGTCCGCCTGCTCGGGCGGCTCATCGAATCAAGCGACCTCCGCGTCGGAGTCGCCGACCACGACTGCGGCTACGCCCAGTGACGGTCCGCAGTCCGCGCGCTACATCGCCGATATGTCCGCCGCCGACGGCAAGACCATGACCATCGGGATCGCCGTCGAGGGCGACCAGGTTGCGGCCTACGCGTGCAACGGAACTGACGACGAAGCCTGGTTCTTCGGCAACCGGACCGACGGTGCGATCGACATCAAGTCCCGGTTCCGCGACACCCTGCAGGCGGAGTTCGACGGCGGCAACGTCGACGGCACACTCACGATGAATGGTCTCGCCTATCAGTTCTCAGCGAAGCCGGTGACCGGCGATGCGGGGATGTACACCGCCGATGTCGACGGTGTCCGGGCCTCCTGGGTGGTCCGGGAGGACGGCTCGGCGGTCGGCGTGCAGCTCAACGGTGCCGTCCTCGACGCCGTGGACGTGCAGCAGCTCAACGACGCGCAGTTCCGTGCCGAGGTGCGCAACAAGCGCCAACTTCAGCAGGCCCAGCAGATCACCCGGCTGTCCAACGGCAAGATGAGCTCGAAGATCAACGGCAAGGACGTGACGCCGACGCTGGTGACCGGCAGCTTCCGGCCCAACTGACACCTGAAAATCATTGCTGTTCAACGGCCCTGCCGGTGTGCTGGATCACATCGGCAGGGCCGATGTCTTTGCATCATCGAGAATCAAAACCTATTGCCCCGGCGCCCGTCTGCGTAGCGTCGACGCACCGTGACTAGTCCTGCCGAGCTGGCAGCGCCGATAGCGCCTGCCCGTACCTCCAATGCTGGGTGGCGGCAGCGCAAATGGGGACTGATCCGGCTGGCCTCACCCATCGTGCTCGTCGCTCTGTGGCAGTTGGGCAGCGCGCTGGGCCTCATCCCTCAGGATGTGCTGCCCGCCCCGTCGCTGATCGTCGAGGCCGGCATCGAGGTCTTGCAGAACGGGCAGCTGGCCGACGCGCTTCGGGTGTCGGGCATTCGAGTGGTCGAGGGCCTGCTGCTCGGCGGGATCCTTGGCGTTGCGCTCGGCACCGCCGTCGGCCTGTCCCGGTGGTTCGAGGCCACGGTCGACCCGCCCATGCAGATGGTGCGGGCGCTGCCGCACCTCGGTCTGATACCGCTCTTCATCCTGTGGTTCGGCATCGGCGAGCTACCCAAGGTGTTCCTCGTGGCGCTCGGCGTGAGCTTCCCGCTGTATCTGAATACCTTTTCGGCGATCCGCCAGGTCGATCCGAAGTTGTTCGAGACCGCTCAGGTGCTCGGGTTCTCGTTCTGGCAGCGGTTCCGCACCATCATCGTGCCCAGCGCCGCGCCGCAGGTTCTGGTGGGGCTGCGCCAGTCGCTGGCGATCGCATGGTTGACGCTGATCGTGGCCGAACAGATCAACGCCGACAAGGGAATCGGCTTCCTCATCAACAACGCACGCGACTTTCTGAGGATCGACATCATCATCTTCGGATTGATCGTGTACGCCCTGCTGGGCATCGGCACCGACGCCATCGTCCGCGAACTGGAACGACGAGCATTGAGGTACCGCACATGACACTGACGGCCGCACGCTCCACGGACGTCGCAGGCGAGCTCAAAGATGTGAACAAGTGGTACGGCGATCACCATGTGCTGGCGGACATCTCGGTGCGGATCGGCGGCGGTGAGATCGTCGCGCTGATCGGGCGCAGCGGGTCCGGCAAGTCGACGGTGCTGCGGGTACTGGCTGGGTTGTCGACCGACCACACCGGCCACCGCGCGGTGCAGGGTGCGCCCGCCATTGCCTTCCAGGAGCCACGGCTGTTCCCGTGGCGCGACGTGCGCACCAACGTCGTCTACGGGCTCACCCGCAATCGGCTGCCCAAGGCACAGGCGCAACAGCGCGCGGACCGGGCGCTGGCCGACGTCGGACTGGCCGACCGCGCGCAGGCATGGCCGCTGACGCTGTCCGGCGGTCAGGCCCAACGTGTTTCGCTGGCGCGGGCGTTGGTGGCCGAGCCGAAGCTGCTGCTGCTCGACGAGCCGTTCGGCGCGCTGGACGCGTTGACGCGGTTGAGCATGCGGTCGCTGCTGCTGGATCTGTGGCGTGAGCACGGCTTCGGCGTGCTGCTCGTGACTCACGACGTGGATGAAGCCGTCGCGCTCGCCGACCGGGTGCTGGTGCTCGAGGACGGCCGGATCACCCACACGCTGGAAATCGACGACCCCCGGCAGTCCACCAACGCCGAGCACTACCGCGCCGAGCTGCTCGATCAGCTCGGTGTGCAGATCTGACCTTCAACGAAGAGGAATTCATGCGAAAACTCGCTGCCGTAATTGCGCTGCTCACTCTGTTGCTCGCGGGATGCGTTTCCCGACAGAGCAGTTCGGGTCCTTCCGAAGCCCCTGAGACGGTGGCGCTCTCGGAGCTGTCCGGCCTGACGCTCAACGTCGGCGATCAGAAGGGTGGCACCGAATCGCTGCTGCGGGCAGCGGGCGCGCTGGACAACCTGCCGTACAAGGTCTCCTTCTCGACCTTCACCTCAGGGCCGCCGCAGGTCGAGGCGGCCACCGCGGGCAAGATCGACTTCGCGATCACCGGGAACACGCCGCCGATCTTCGGCGCCGCCTCCAACGCGAAGATCAAGGTTGTCTCGGCGTACGACGGCAGCGGCAGGGGAGACAAGGTGCTCGTCCACGCCGATTCCTCGATCCGCGCGGTGGAGGACCTGCGCGGTAAGAAGATCGCCGTCGGCAAGGGCAGCTCGGCGCACGGCAACGTGCTCGCGCAACTGCAGCGCGTCGGGTTGACGCCGTCGGACGTCGTTCTGGTCTTCCTGCAGCCGGCCGACGCGCTCGGGGCCTTCACGCAACGACAGGTCGACGCGTGGGCGATCTGGGACCCCTACACAGCCCAGACCGAAGCGGACATCCCGGTGCGCAGCATCGCCGAGGCTGCGGGTGTCACGAACGGTGCCGGTTTCGGCATCGCCTCCGATGCCGCACTGGCCGATCCGAAACGGAACACGGCGCTCAACGATCTGCTCGTGCGGTACGCCAAGGCGACGCGATGGGCGCAGGACAACCCCGAGCAGTGGGCGCATAGTTACGCCGACGCAGTGGGTCTGGATCTCGAGGTGGCCACCGCCGCGCAGGGGCGCAGCCTGCGGTTGCCAGTCGCGCTGTCCGACGACCTCATCGCATCGGAACAGAAACTCGCCGACCTGTTCGCGGAATCCGGCCAGATCGCCGACAAGCCGGAGTTCAAGAACTGGGTGGATACCCGGTACAGCGAATCGCTTGCGCCCCTTTACCTCAACCGCAATTAGGAGCACTCGAAGTGTCACAACAGCCGTCTTCGCCGTCGTCAACCGCAAAGTTCTTCTGGTTCCTGCCCACCAACGGTGACAGCCGATCCATCGTCGGCGCATCGCACGCATCGTCGCATCACATCGTGCCCACCAACTACCGCGCACCCTCACGCAGGTACCTCGCCGAGGTCGCGCGCGCCGCGGACCGCCTCGGGTACGAGGGTGTGCTGACCCCGACGGGCACGTGGTGCGAGGACGCGTGGTTGACGGCATCGGCTCTGCTCGCCGAGACCGAACGCCTGAAGTTCCTGGTCGCCTTCCGGCCCGGTCTGGTACCGCCGACGCTGGCCGCGCAGCAGACCGCGACGCTGCAGCGGTTCTCCGAGGGGCGGGTCCTGCTCAACATCGTCACCGGCGGCGACGACGTCGAACAGCGTCGGTTCGGTGACTGGCTGAGCCACGACGAGCGCTACGCGCGCACAGGCGAATTCCTGCACATCGTCAACAAGGTCTGGCACGAAGAGTCGTTCGACTTCGAGGGTAAGTACTACACCGTGAAGGACGCACGGGTCTCGGCGCCGCCGAATCCGTTGCCGCAGATCTACTTTGGTGGCTCGTCGGCGGCCGCTTTGCCGATCGCCGCCGAACATGTCGACGTCTACCTGACGTGGGGTGAGCCCCCGCAGGCCGCGGCGGCCAAGATCGAGCGGGTGCGCAAACTCGCCGAGGAACGCGGCCGCAAGGTGCGCTTCGGTATCCGATTGCACACGATCAGCCGCGACACCTCCGCTGCGGCGTGGGCGGTTGCCGACGAACTGCTCGCCGAGCTGAGCCCCGAACAGATCGCCAAACAGACCGAACTGCATGCCAAGTCGGAATCCGAAGGTCAGCGGCGCATGACCGCCCTGCACGGCGGCCGGGTGGACAAGCTGGAGATCTACCCCAACCTGTGGGCCGGTGTCGGACTGGTGCGTGGAGGCGCGGGCACTGCGCTGGTCGGCAGCCACGAGGAGGTCGCGAACCTGATCTACGAGTACCACTCGCTGGGCTTCGACGAGTTCATCCTCTCCGGCTACCCGCATCTGGAGGAGGCCTACTGGTTCGCCGAGGGCGTGCTGCCGCTGTTGAGGCAGAAGGGCGTCGCCTAAGTGACCTGAGGTCTTGCGCCGAACGTGCGCTCAGCAGCTGAACTTCTCGCCGGTCTGCGGTGGTGCCGTCACGGGTTCCAGACATCCGAAGGGTTCGATCCCGGCCTCGCTGTAGCGCACCGCGGTGTCGTGGGCGCGGTTGGCGCAAAACAGGCCGGCCTGATCGGCGCGGCACTGGTAGTCGCCGAAGCCCAGCGACCGCCCGTAGGGCAATTCGGGACCCTTGCCTGCGGTGAACGGTCCGGGGTCGCCGTGCACGGATCCCACAGTGACACTTGGCCCGTCATAGTCGACCCAGCCGCCCTTCCACTCGCCGTATGCGTCGTCCGGCCGCGGCGGCGGGTCGGCCAGGTCGACTAGGCACGCCAACGCTCCATCGCTGTAGCGGGAGTCGGTCATGCAGGTGGTCGTGCCCGAGGGCGTGACGAACGCGACGTCCTCGCCCAGGTCGGTGGCCACGCCGTCGCGGGTGGCGACGTGGAACTCCGCGGCGTCGGCCGTGTCGCCCGCCTCGATCCAGGCGATGACGTCGGCCATCGGCGCACCAGGCGCGGGCGGCTTGGCCGGAGCGGTGCTCGACGGGGTGGTGGCCGACGCAGACCTGCTGGTGTTGGGCGGTATCGGGGTGATCCGCTCGGCCTGGCTGTCGGTGGTGGAGGAACACCCGGCCACCAGCAACACGATCGCGATCAGCCCGGCCCTTCCCATAGCGGCCAGGCTAGCGGGCCGACGCGCCGATCCCGTCCAGGCGCGGCGGCGGGTGCCATTCGCTACCGTCGGGACATGCACAAACACACGGTCCGCGCGACGATCGCCTCCGGCACCGTTGAGGGCTTCACCCGTGATGGGGTGAACCGGTGGCGCGCAATTCCGTACGCCCGTCCGCCGGTGGGCCCGCTGCGACTGCGTGCGCCGCAGCCCGTCGAGCCGTGGCCAGGGGTGCGGTACTGCCACGGAATCGGCTACTGCGCGCCGCAGCGCCGCATGTACACGATCCTCGCGCCGGGCCGCTACCAGCCGATGAGCGAGGACTGCCTGACACTCAACGTCGTCACCCCCACGTCACCGCCGGACACCCCCATGCCGGTCATGGTGTTCATCCACGGCGGCGGCTACTTCATGGGAACTTCGGCGACGCCGATCTACGACGGTGCGTCGCTGGCGCGCCAAGGCTGCGTCTACGTGTCGGTGAACTATCGCCTCGGCGCGCTGGGATGTCTTGACCTGTCGTCGTTGTCCGACACCGAGCACACCTTCGACGATAACCTCTACCTGCGCGACCTGGTGATGGCGTTGCGTTGGGTGCGCGAGAACATCGCCGTCTTCGGTGGCGACCCGGACAACGTGACGATCTTCGGAGAGAGCGCCGGCGCCCATGCCGTGGCAACGCTGCTGGCCGTCCCCGCCGCCAAAGGTCTGTTCGCCCAGGCGATCTCCGAGAGCCCCGCCGCCGGGATGGTGCGCACGAAAGAGATCGCCGCGGAGTACGCCGTCAAGTTTGCCGAGCTGCTCGGTGCCGGCCCGGGAGAGCGGGCGGCCGCCGTGATGGCGGCCAGGCCGACGGAGTTGGTGACCGCGTTCGAACAGCTCATCGTCGCCGGCCAGCGCGACATGCTGGGCGCCTTCGCCGCAGGCCCCACCAGCGGCAGCGAGTATCTGCCCCTGGACCCGGTCGACGCGATGCGCGACGGCCACGCCCACCGGGTACCGCTCATCGTGGGCACCAACGCCGAGGAGGCTAGGCTGTTCGGCCGGTTCCTCAAGCTGCTGCCGATGACCGAGTCGACGATCGAGCGGCTGCTGTCGTTGGCGGAACCCGCTGAGCGGGAACGCATCACCTCCGCATACCCCGGCTATCCCGACCCCGCCGCGTGCATCCAGTTCGGCGGCGACTTCGCGTTCGGTTCGGCGGCGTGGCAGATCGCCGAGGCGCACAGCCGACACGCCCCGACCTACCTCTACCGCTATGACTACGCGCCGCGGACGTTGCGCTGGTCGGGTCTGGGCGCCACCCATGCGACGGAGTTGCTCGCGGTGTTCGATGTCTACCGAACAGCTTTCGGGAAGCTGCTCACCGCCGCAGCGGACCGCAGGACGGCCCTGCGGGTCAGCGACGACATCCAGTCACGCTGGCGTGCCTTCGCCAGGACGGGGGCACCCGGCGACGACTGGCCAGCCTACACGATCCCCGAGCGGGCGGTGCAGGTCTTCGACAGCCGACCGCGCATCGAATACGACCCGCACGCGCCGCGCCGGGAAGCGTGGGAAGGCTTCACCCTGGCCGGCCGCTGAATCCGTTGCGCTACCCCAAACCGCTGCGCGTCGTGGCGCATTTGTGATTGCGTAATTCCCGTGGTTTACCCTCTGGATCCGCTCAGCGGCGACGAGTTCACAGCCGTCGCGGCTCTCCTGCAGCGCGAGCACGGTGTCGGCGACGGTTGGCGGTACGCCTCCATCGAATTGATCGAGCCCAGCAAGGCCGAGTTGCGGGCGTTCGACGACGGGGGAGCGGCGCCGCCGCGCCGCGCGAAGGTGATCTGCTTCCAACGCTCGGCCAACGCGACGTACAAGAGCACGGTGTCGCTGACCGACGAGCGGGTCGAGTCGTTCGAGCACATTCCCGGGGTGCAGGCCAACTTCACCGTCGACGAGTTCGCCGAATGCGACCAGCTGCTGAGGTCGCATCCGGACGTCGCAGCGGCGTTGGCCAAGCGCGGTATCACCGATATCGACCTCGTTTTCTTCGACACCTGGACCTACGGCAACGCGGTCGCGCCGCCGGAGTACCGCGACCGCCGGATCGGCTGGTCCGACACCTGGGTGCGGGACGAGCCCGGCGGCAGTCCATACGCGAACCTCGTCAGCGGTCTGCACTGCGTCATCGACCTCAACGCCATGGAGCTGCTGCGCGTCGAGGACAGCGGTCCGTTCTCCGGCGACGGCCTCGAGAAGCCCAACGTGATGGGCGAGTACGTGCCGAGCGTTATCCCCGAGGCCATCCGGTCCGCATCGCGCCGGGAACCGCTCAAGCCGTTGCACATCGAGCAGCCCGAGGGCCCGTCGTTCACCCTCGACGGCAATCTGCTGCGGTGGCAGAACTGGTCGCTACGGGTCGGCTTCAATTACCGCGAGGGCATGACGCTGCACACCATCACCTACCGCGACGGTGACCGGGAACGCTCTGTGGCACACCGGATATCGCTCGCCGAGATGATCGTCCCGTACCGGGACTCGTCGGAGGACCACTACCGGCGCACCGCGTTCGACATCGGCGAGTGGGGCCTCGGATTCATGACCACGTCGCTGGAATTGGGCTGCGACTGCCTCGGCGAAATCCGCTACCTCGACGCGGTGCTGCACAACAGCAAGGGCGAGCCATACACGATCACCAACGCCATCTGCATCCACGAGGAAGACAACGCCGTCCTGTGGAAGCACGTGGACCACGCCATCGGTGCCGAGGTGCGCCGGATGCGCAGGCTCACGGTGTCGTCACACGTGACGGTCGCCAACTACGAGTACCTGATCTACTGGCGGTTCTACCAGGACGGCAACATCGAGTGCGAGATCCGGGCCACCGGGATCATGGTCACGACGCCGCTCGCGCCCGGTCAGCCGCACCCTAACGGCACCCTGGTCGACGAACGCACCTACGCGCCGTACCACCAGCACTTCCTGGTGGCCCGCCTCGACATGGACATCGACGGCACCGACAACACCGTCGTCATGACCGAGTCGCACGCCGAGCCCATGGGGCCGGAGAATCCCTACGGCCTCTCACTGGTGACGCGCAGCTTCCCGTTGCGCACCGAGAGCCAGGGCAAACAGGAGGTCAACTACGCGACCCAGCGCACCTGGAAGATCGTCAACCCCAACGTCGTCAACGGGCTCGGCACCCACCCGGCGTACAAGCTGGTGCCCAGCGGCGCGATACCGCCCATGTTCGATCCCGACTCCCCGGTGATCGAGCGGGCCAGCGTCATCGGCCATACTCTGTGGGTGACGCCGAATCATCCCGACGAACGTTGGCCTGCGGGCGAATTCGTCAACCAGTCCTCGCGGGACACCGGGCTCGCGAAGTGGACGCTGGCCAACCGTTCCATCGACAACACCGACGTCGTGATGTGGTACGTGTTCGGCATCCACCACATCACCCGGCCGGAGGACTGGCCGGTCATGCCCGTCGACATCGTGTCGTTCTGGCTCAAACCGTTCGGCTTCTTCGATCGCAACCCGGCCCTGGACGTCGCGGGAACGCCGCCCGACATGTGCCACACCACCTCGACCAGTGCGCACCACTGAGGTCTTGGAGCGGCCGTCGGATCTGACGGCCGATTGGTTGAGCGCAGCGCTCGGTTTCGCCGTCACGGGTTTCACGTTCGAGCGCATCGGCACCGGGCAGATGAGCGAGTGCTACCGCGTCGAGCTGACCCGCGACTCCGATGCCGACGGGCCGTCATCGGTCGTGCTGAAGGTGGCCGCGACCGATCCGGTGAGCAGGCAGACCGGGCTGGCGCTCGGACTCTACGAGCGCGAGGTGCGGTTCTACACCGACATCGCGCCGACCATCGGCGGCGGACCGGTCGCCGCGTGCTATTCGGCCGGCTTCGAGCCCGATACGGGCGCCTTCCACCTCCTGCTGGGCGACGCGCGGCCCGCGGTCGTCGGCGACGAACTGCGCGGCACGACAGTCGAACAGGCCACGCTGGCGTTGGCCGAGCTGGCGCGGCTGCATGCGCCCGCGTTCGGGGACGCGTCGATGGCGCAGGCGGACTGGCTCAACCGCGACGCGCCGGTGACCCAGGGGCTGATCGAGCAGCTGTACGCCGGGTTCATCGACCGGTACGCCGAGCAGATCGCGCCGGAGCATCGCGCGGTGTGCGAGCGTCTCGTCGGCAGTTTCGATGCCTATCTGGCGGCCGAGGGCGCCGACGACCGGATCATGGGCCTCGTCCACGGCGACTACCGGCTGGACAACATGCTCTTCGGTCAGGCGGGTGCGGACCGGCCGTTGACAGTGGTGGACTGGCAGACCGTCACTTGGGGACCGGCCATGACCGATGTGGCCTACTTCGTCGGATGCGCCCTGCCGAGTGAAGTGCGCCGACAGCACTACGGCGACCTGCTGCGGGCGTATCACGAGGCACTCGGTCCAGGGGTGGCGATCAGCCTCGACGACGTCCGCGAGGGGGTGCGACGGCAGAGCTTCTTCGGGGTGATGATGGCGATCGTTAGCTCGATGCTCGTGGAGCAGACCGAGCGCGGCGACCAGTTGTTCATGACGATGCTGTCGCGGCACGCCGATCACGTGCTCGAAACTGGAGCGCTGGATTTGCTACCGAAACCCGTTGTGGCTCAACCGCTTACCCCCGATCCCGCCGACGAGGAAGCCCACGCCGCGGGTACCGAGCCGCTGTGGAGCGAGAGCTGGTATTTCGACTTCGCGGATCCGCAGCAGGGCATCGGCGGATGGGTGCGGCTGGGTCTGATGCCCAACGAGAACACCACCTGGGTCAATGCGCTGCTGTGTGGCCCGGACATGCCGACCATCGCCCTGCTCGACTTTCACAACACCGGCGCGATCGCGCTGAACCTCGCCGCCACCGAACCGCTGAAGACGTACACGGTGACGGTGCGGGGTGCCGGCGAGGCGTTCGACGATCCGTCGGACCTGCTGCACGGAAACCCGGGCCGGCCGGTCGAAGCGACGATGGACCTGGTCTGGACGACCGTCGGTGTTCCGTACCAGTACCGGATCACGCCTCGATATGAGATGCCGTGCACGGTGTCGGGCACCGTGACCGTCGACGGTCGCGAGTATGCGGTGACCGGGGTGCCGGGCCAGCGCGATCACTCCTGGGGCGTGCGCGATTGGTGGTCCATGGACTGGGTGTGGAGCGCACTGCATCTCGACGACGGCACCCACCTGCACGGCGTGGACATCCGGTTACCCGGAGCGCCGCCGATCGGCATCGGCTATACGCAACGGGTAGGGGAGCCGCTTGTCGAACTGCAGGGTGTGACGGCGGTGGCGACGTTCGGCGACGACGATCTGCCGACCTCGACAACGATCACCTACAACCCCGGCGGGGTCGTCGCGACTATCGACATTCGCGGCCACGCACCGGTGCTGCTGACGGCGCCCGACGGGCGGATCAGCCACTTCCCGCGCGCATGGGCGACGGTCGCCACGGCCGACGGTCGCAGCGGCGTCGGCTGGGTGGAGTGGAATCGCAACACGCCCCACCCATAGCGATTTGTGTGCGTTTCGGCGCGCTCACCGCTCCTCGATGCACACAAATCGCCGGGGTCAGCGCGGCGCGTACATGATCAGGGCGACGCCGAGGAGTGCGACGACTGCGCCTGCAACGTCCCAGCGGTCGGGCCGGAAGCCGTCGGCGACCATGCCCCAGACCAGTGATCCGGCGATAAACACGCCGCCGTATGCGGCCAGCACCCTGCCGAAGTGGGGGTCGGGCTGAAACGCCGCGACGAATCCATACCCGCCGAGCGCGATGATGCCGGCACCGATCCACAGCAGCCCGCGATGTTCGCGTACGCCCTGCCAGACGAGCCACGCCCCGCCGATCTCCAGCAGCGCAGCCAGCACGAACAGGGCGACCGATTTCAGCACCATCACGGCCCCAAGCGTGCCCGATCAGGGGTGATTTCGGCGTGCTGGGTCACCCTCAGCGAGACTGAGCACGCCGAAACCACTACAAATGCGAGCTGTCGTCGTCCAGGTCGTCGCGACCCAGGCCCATCGGCGTGAACTGGGGAACATCGCCGGCGGCCACCACTTTCCGGGTGATCGGCGTCAAGCTGCGGAACAACGCCTCCACCTCGCCGTCGTCGAGCGCCTCCAGCCCGCCGAGGGCCAGCTCGTCGGTGGTGTCCTCGATGCGCTGTTTGAGTTCGCGTCCCGCCGCCGTGAGTTCGTCGTTGTCGTCGAGCAGCCCCCGCGCGACGAGTCGGTCGCGGTGGAGAGCCCATTGTTCGTCGTCGTAGTCGCGGCTGCGCATGATCATCTCCTTGGGCACCTTGCCCGCCGCCGCGTGCAGGACGTTGGACTCGCGGCCGGAGATCCCGAGCGACGCCAACACGGCCACATGCCCGTCGCCGCGCTGTTCGCGCAGCAATGTCGTCGCGTGCCACAGCTTGGCCACCGGTTCGTCGGGCCAGTTCAGCGCCAGGTTGGCCGCGAATAACGGGCGCCCATCCAGCGGAGCGCCACGCGCCGCCTTGGCCGCCAGCTCCGCGGCCGTCTCCACGTCATCGTCAGTGCCGACGCCGTAGCGGCGCAGCGCTTCCACCGCCGATTGTTCGCGGGCTCGCAGCGCATCGGCGGGGGAGACGATCTCCCACGCCGCAGGCAACGCCTTCGCGACCCGCTGGGCGGCGAAGTTGTAAAACGTCGCGGTGACGACTTCCGCAGGCACCACGCCGATCGGCGCCGACCGCGCCGCGAAGTAGCCCATCCAAAAGCCACGGAAGCCGAGCCCGTCGAGCGCGGCACGGGCCTCCGGCGCGAAATACGTCACCGCGTGCACCGGTTCGAGCCGATCGAAGAAGCGCCGTGCCAGAATTGGTTGCCTGCCCACAATCAACCTTTCCTCGAAACTACGAAAACTCTTCGCTCACAGCGGATGCCGCCTCGTCGATGATTGCACGCATCGCTCGCTCGGCGGCCGCTTCGTCACGCAACCTGATGGCGCGCGCAACCTCGTCGTGCAACTCGATGGCCGCCGGATTGGGGGTGGTGGGCATCATCCCGTGATGAGTGCGGCCGGTGAGCACTTCGGCCACCACGCCGTTGAGCGCACGGAACATCTCGTTGCCGCTGGCCTCGAGCATGGTCTGGTGGAACAGCTTGTCCGCCAACAGGTATGCCTCGAGATCACCGGACCGGCCGTGCACCACCATGTCCGAGACCGCCGCTGCCATGAGCCTGCACTGATGGGGATCGGCGCGCCGCGCCGCAAGCGCCGCCGCGGCGGGTTCGAATCCCCGGCGTAGCTCCGACAGCGACAGCAATTGCGCGGCGCGGTCGCCCGACTCGAGTCGCCAGCGAATCAACCTGGGGTCGAAGACGTTCCACTTGGTCGCGGGCTGGACCGTGACGCCCACCCGGCGCCGGGACTCGACCATGCCCATCGACTCCAGCACGCGCACGGCCTCGCGGACGACGCTGCGCGAGACCTTGTATTCGGCGCTGACTCCGTCGAGCGTGATGACCTGCCCCGCGGAGTAGTCCCCGGACACGATGGCCGCGCCCAGCGCCTCGAGCAAACTGCCGTGCAGTGCACCGACGTTTGAGTGTGACGCCACTCATACATCTTGTCATAGCTTTGCTGGCATTACTAAAACCATATGATTTAGAAATCTTCTTGCAATCATATGATTATTGAGGCATGCTGTGTGACGTCAAGCACAACCGGGTAGGTGGAGGGGATGGCGTCACCAATCGTCGCGATGGGCGTCTCAGGCTCAGGTAAATCGACCGTGGGAGCGGCGCTGGCGCAGCGTCTGCGCGTACCGTTCGCCGACGCCGACGACTTTCATCCACCCGCCAACATCGCCAAGATGACCGCCGGGGAACCGCTCAACGACGACGACCGGTATCCGTGGTTGGAAGCCATCGGGGAGTGGTTGGCCGAGCGGTGTCACACCGGCGGTGTGATGAGCTGCTCGGCGCTCAAGCGCAAGTACCGCGACCAGCTTCGCCGCCACTGCCACGATGTCGAGTTCCTCCATCTCAGTGGCACTCCCGACGTCATCGCCAAACGCCAGGCCAGCCGTCCCGGCCACTTCATGCCCGCATCCCTGCTCACTTCTCAGTTCGAGACGCTCGAGCCGCTGGGCGACGACGAGCGCGGCATCACAATCGATGTCGACCAGAGCATCGATTCCATCGTCGAAACCTACGTCGAAACCCAAGTAGCCCAAACCGGCGCGCGCCCAACCGAACAGGAGAACCGATGACCTCAGACATAGGGGCGGCGATCACCGTCCTGGCGGCCGAGCCCGAGTTGGCCGAACCTGTTGCCGCCGGTTGGCAGCTGATTGTCGCGGCGCTGGCGGGTATCGCGCTCATCGTCGTGCTGATCACCGTCGCCAAGCTGCACCCGTTTCTCGCGCTCATTTTCGGCGCGATCACGGTCGGGATCGTCGCACAGGGCTGGAACAATCTCGCCGACGTATTCGACTCGTTCAGCTCCGGATTCGGCACCACCGCTGCGGGGGTAGGCATTCTGATCGCGCTCGGCGCGATGTTCGCCAAGCTACTCGCAGACTCAGGGGGCGCCGACGAGATCGTCGACACCATCGTCGGACATGCCTCGCCGCGGGCATTGCCGTGGGCGATGGCACTGGTGGGCTCCATCATCGGGCTCCCGATGTTCTTCGAGATCGGTCTCGTGCTGCTGATGCCGGTCATCTACTTGGTCGCCAAGCGGTCGCAGCTGTCGCTGATCACCGTCGGAATCCCGGCCCTGGCCGGTCTTTCCGCGATGCACGGGCTGGTGCCGCCGCACCCGGGACCGCTGACCGCGATCGACCTGCTCGGTGCCGATCTGGGTATCACACTGGCAATGGGTGTAGCAGTGGCGATTCCGACCGTCATCGTGGCCGGACCACTGTTCGGGCGCCTGGCGGGCAAGTGGGTGGTCCTCGAGGTGCCGGACCGCTTCGACGCAGACGACTTCGCGCGCAACGGCGGCGGCGCGACGGCCGTGGCATCCGCCGAGGGCGATACGACGACCGCCACCCAGACGGTCACCCGACAACGGCCGAGTTTCGCCATCACCATGTTCTCGGTTCTGCTGCCTGTCGCACTGATGATGGGCAAGGCGCTCGCCGACATCTTCATCGCCGATGAGACCAACGTCGTGCGCCAGACCTTCGACCTCCTCGGCCGCCCGCTGGTAGCGCTTCTCATCGCCGTCGTCGTCGGCATCTTCACGCTGGGCCGCGGTGCGGCGATGACCCGCGATCAGATCGTCAAGTGCATCGAGTCGTCGCTTCCACCGGTGGCTGGCATCATCCTGATCGTCGCCGCGGGCGGTGGCTTCAAGCAGGTGCTGGTCGACACCGGCATCGGCACGATGCTCGCCGACTGGGCGAAAACGACCGGCGTCTCGACGATTCTGCTCGCCTGGATTCTCGCCGTATTGATCCGTCTCGCAACGGGTTCCGCGACCGTGGCGACCATCACCGCATCAGCATTGATGCTCGGGCTCGTCGAGGGTATGAGCAGCGGTCAGGTGTCCTTGATCGTGCTGGCGGTCGGCGCGGGATCCGTGTTCTTCTCCCACGTGAACGACGCCGGCTTCTGGCTGGTCAAGGAGTACTTCGGCATGAGCGTCGGCCAGACCATCAAGTCGTGGTCGCTCATGGAGACCGTGCTGTCGGTCGTCGGCCTGGTGTTGGTGCTGCTGCTCGGGATCTTCGTCTGACCCCGCGCCGCGTCAGCCCTTGACGACCTGCGTGCCGCCCGCGAGCTCGTCGTGCTTGCCCTGTTTGGTCGCGCTGCCGTTGATCGTCACCGCGATGACGACGATCGCGATGACACCGAGCAGGCCACCGATGAACGGGATGATCGGCAGCAGCGTCCATGAGTTACGGATCGCCGATTGCGCCGCAGTCGGCTTGGGTGCGCCACCGGGTCCGTGGACGCTGAGGCCCAGCAGCTTCTTGCCCGGAGTCGCACCGATGGAGGTCTCGAAGGCCACAAAGTACACGAAGGTGAGCAGACCGGTGAACAACCCGGTCACGAAGTAGTTCGACAAGGTGTCCGTGGCGAAGATCAGGGCATAACTGACGATCGCGACCAGAATGCCGTCGATGATCCTGGCAAGCCAGCGAATCAGCAGCCCGCCGGGCTGTTGACCGCCTGCGGTCGGGTAGGCGCCCTGCTCACCGTATTGGCCAGGCTGGGGATTGGTCGTCATCTGGACTCCTCGCGTCTACGCGGTCGGCGGATCCGACCGCGCGGATGGTGGAGTCAATCTACCGCTGACGCGGCAGTTCAGAAGGAGTTTGACGCGCCCTGATCACGAACCCCAGCGGCGGCGGCGACGCTTGGCTTCCGAGCGCGCCGTATCGGCGAGATCTGTTGCGCGCTCACGTGCGGTGTCGGCCAGTTCCGGTGCGCGCTGCCGCGCGGCATCGGCCCATTCCCAACCACGATCGCGCGTCACGTCGACGATCTCGGCGCCGCGCTTGCGTGCCAACTCCGCCAGTTCCGGTCCGCGTTCGCGTGCGACGTCGGCGATCTCGGCGCCGCGCTTGCGTGCCAACTCGGCCACCTCCGGCGCCCGTTCGCGAGCGACCTCGGCGAGCTCGGCGCCGCGTTCGCGTGCGACATGGGCCAGCTCCCGGCCACGTTCGGCACCGACCTGCAGGCCATGGCCGACCTTTTCGGCGAGTTCGCTGTCGACGAGACTGCCGCCCGCTGCGGCGCCGACCGGCAGTGCGGCGCTGACCGCCTCGGATACCTTGTGTGCGGCGCGACGTCCACGCCATCCCAGCGACGGCTTGCCCTCGGT
This sequence comes from Mycolicibacterium moriokaense, assembly GCF_010726085.1. Classification (NCBI taxonomy): domain Bacteria; kingdom Bacillati; phylum Actinomycetota; class Actinomycetes; order Mycobacteriales; family Mycobacteriaceae; genus Mycobacterium; species Mycolicibacterium moriokaense. The sequence goes on along the minus strand of NZ_AP022560.1, from coordinate 3,573,805 downwards.
GTCCACGGCAGCGATGATCAGCCCGCCGATGAGACTGATCTCGGCAAGGAAGGCGCGACGTTCGTCGGCCTTCCGCTGCGGGTCGGACTCATTCCAAAAAGCATGTGCGCCAAGGCTGCCCGGCACCACACTGAGCGCGAGCGCCGCCGATGCCAGCCGCGGCAGCTTGCCGGTTGCGAGGAGCAGGCCGCCGCCGATCTGCACGGCAGCGTTCACGCGTGCGACCGTCTCGGCATCGGAGGGCACCTTGGTGCCGACGGGATCGGGCAGCTTGGACAGGCCCTCGAGGGTGGGGCGCGCTGCGTCGGCGGCCGGTTTCGGACTACGCAGGGTATCGACGCCACGGGCGATGAAGGCCGCTGACAACATCGGGCGGGCAACACGTCGGATCAACATGGCTGCGGAGTTCCCCGGCCGTCGAGGTCACAAACGTCAGTACGACGTATCGCGCAGGTTCCTATCCCGCAAGGGCAGCGCGTACCAGAACGCGACGAGCGCAACCAGCGTGCACCCGCCGGCGATCCAGGCACCGGGCCTGCCGACCACGGTGTCGAAGATGACGACGGCGACACCGGTGAGGGCCGCGCCGAGCAATATCGTCCCGACGATGGCGTACTTGTGCGAAACAACCACCAATGTCCGCAGCCGGTGCCTACGAAACAGCACCCGGTGCATGCTCGCCGGCGCGACCAACAACACGGTCGCGCCGATCGAGCAACCCACGGTCACGAGGTAGACGATGCGCATGACGCTGTCGAGTGCGGCGAAGCGTGGTTGGAACGGCAGGATCAGAAGAAAGCCGGTCAGTAACTGGACGCCGGTCTGGGCCACCCGCAGCTCCTGCAGCAGACTCGACCAGTTTCGGTCCAGCCGTTGAGCTTCCGTCTCACCGCGATCGTCATCCCAGCGCGGGCTTTCGCTGTCCACAACGCATTGTCCCACCGTGGCAGGCCGTCTGTGCCTGATTGGCAGTTCAGGCCGAGTGCTACCCAGCAACGTGGTGCCCCCGAACCTCATCGGCGTAGCGTCGGCTGCGTGGCTCTGGTCGCTGGCATCGACTCGTCAACCCAGTCGTGCAAGGTCGCCATCTGCGACGCGGACACCGGCTCGATCGTGCGGTCGGCAACCGCACCGCACCCCGACGGCACCGAGATCGATCCTCAGCGGTGGTGGTCGGCACTGCAGACCGCGATTAAAGCCGCGGGTGGTCTCGACGACGTGGCGGCCATGTCCGTAGGCGCACAGCAGCACGGCATGGTGTGTCTGGACAGGGCGGGTGCCGTCGTGCGAGATGCCTTGTTGTGGAACGACACTCGCTCAAGCGTCGCCGCAGACGCGCTGGTTTCCGAGCTGGGAGCCGATGAGTGGGCGAAACGCGTCGGCGTGGTGCCCGTAGCGGCGATCACCGCGGCGAAGCTGCGCTGGCTCGCCGATCATGAACCCGCACACGCCGATGCGACGGCGGCGGTCTGCCTCCCGCACGACTGGCTGACCTGGAGACTAGGCGGTTCGGACGATATCGCCGACCTGCGCACCGACCGCAGCGACGCGAGCGGCACCGGGTACTTCTCGTCGGAGTCCGGCAGTTATCACCTAGACCTGCTCGAAATGGCGATGCGCGGTCGACGACCGCAGGTACCCACGGTCCTCGAGCCGTCGCAGGAAGCCGGGCGCACGTCGACGGGTGCGGTGCTCGGACCGGGTGCGGGGGACAACGCGGGAGCCGCCCTGGGACTGGGCGCAGAACCGGGGGACTGCATCATCTCGCTCGGCACATCGGGTGTCGTGAGCGCAGTCGGAGACGTCGCACCCCACGACCCGGAGGGCATCGTGGCGGGTTTCGCAGACGCGACCGGGCGACAGCTATCGCTCGTCTGCACACTGAACGGCGCTCCGGTGCTCGCTGCCGCCGCTTCGATGCTCGGGGTCGACTTCGACGAACTCGACCGGTTAGCCCTCTCGGCGCCGGCCGGGGCCGACGGACTCACGCTGGTGCCGTATTTCGCCGGTGAACGGTCGCCGAACCTGCCCCAGGCCGCGGGCGCCCTGCACGGGATGACCGGACGAAATCTCAGTGCTGCTAATGTCGCTCGCGCGACCGTCGAAGGCCTGCTTAGTGCGATGGCGTATTGCATCGACAGGATCAACGCCCACGGCGTCAACGTGAATCGCATCATCCTCGTGGGCGGGGGAGCGCGGTCAGAGGCGGTCCGGCGGATCGCGCCTGCACTGCTGGGAAAGCCGGTGCACGTGCCGGCGTCCGCTGAGTACGTCGCACTCGGCGCCGCCCGGCAGGCAGCATGGACGCTGTCACAGGCTGATTCACCGCCCGCATGGTCGTTCGGCGACACCGTGACATACACCGCCGATCCCACCCCGCACGTGCTCGAGCGGTATCAGGCCGCGCAGCCGCTCACACTGGGTCAATGAACTTTGAGTGGGAGTCCTTGGCGGACGGCGTTTCTCGTTGCCGTCTCCCGTTCCTCGACGTCACGATCGGATTGGCGTGGAGCCACGCAGGGGCGTTGCTCGTCGACACCGGGACCACCCTGACCGAAGCGGCGGCGATCCGCGCCGACGCCGAGGAGCTGGCGGGCCGCGAGGTTAGCCACATCGTGCTGACGCACAATCACTTCGACCACGTGCTCGGAGCTGCGGCGTTCGACGGCGCCGCCGTGTACTGCGCGCCCGCGGTCGCGACGACGATGACCGGCCGCGCGGACTGGCTGCGCGCAGATGCGGTGCGGTTCGGCGCGAATCCGCGCGAGGTTGACAACGCCATCGCTGCGTTGCGCGCACCCGATCGCGTGGGGGATGCGGCCGTCATCGATCTCGGCGAGCGCGTCGTCTCGGTCAGCCATCCTGGCCGCGGCCACACCGACCACGACCTCATCGCCGTCGTCGAGGGCGCCGATAAGACCGTCGTGTTCTGCGGCGACCTGGTCGAGGAATCCGGCGACCCCGCCATCGACACCGATTCCGACACTGCGGCGTGGCCGGCGACTCTCGATCGGCTGCTGGCGTTCGGTGGTGACGACGCCCGCTACGTACCCGGCCACGGCGCGACCGTCGACGCCGGATTCGTGCGTCGTCAGCGGCTCTGGATTTTTGAACGCATGTGACGCATTCGCCCCGTCGACTGTGACGGGCGTCATTGTCTGACCTCATTTAGGTCACCCTTACCGTTCGCTTTGCTTACGAATGGCTGGAGGTGCCATGAGGCACCCGGAACGGTGCGCGGCGACAGCGCGGCGCCGCCTGATTAACCCTCGGCCTCAGGCCGCGGCCACTGCCGACGCGGGAGTGGGACGCCACTCGGAGGGCGCATCCGGTCCAGGACCGCCCTCAGCGGTGGCCAGTCGGCGCGTCCGCGGCGCGTCACCGCATAGGCGGTCAGCACCACTTCGGGTTGGGCCAGTGGGAGCACCTTGACGCCTCGTCCGGTCGGCCTGCCGATGGGCAACAACCCGACGCCGAAGCCGGCCGTGATGAGGTCCTCGACAAGGTCCAGGCTGTCGATCTCATGCCCGATGCGCGGCGTGAAGCCCGCAAGCGATGCCAAGGTACGCACAGCGGTTTCGTCAGCTGTGTTGCGGGAGTTGACAATCCACGTCTGCTCCGCGTACGCCGCTACGTCAGCGGGTCCGCCGGGAAACGATGACGGCACACCGAGTCCCCATGTGATCGACCAGAGCGGTTCGGTCTGTAGCACCTGGCCGGGTGAGGCCGGCGCGAGGTTGTAGTCGTAGGTGAGTGCCAGATCGAGATCGTCGTCGGTGAGCAGACCGAAGGCCTCGATGGGCTCGTACTCGCTGATGACCAAGCGGACATCCGGATAGCGTTCGGCCAGGTCAGCGACGACCGGAAGCAGCGACACCCGGATGCCGGTGGCGAATCCGCCGACCCGCACAGTGCCCGACGGCTCGGCGTCGGGATCGAGGTCCAGGCGGGCACTGTCGATCGCCGCGAGGATCGTCACCGCGTGGTCCGCCAGCCGTACGCCCGCGGGCGTGAGCCGGACCCGGCGACCGTCCGGCTCGATCAGCTGCGCGCCGACTTCCTTTGCGAGGGCGGCGATCTGCTGTGACACCGTCGACGTCGTGAGGTGGTGGGCATCGGCCACCGCCCGCATCGAGCCCAGGCGCGAGAGCGAAAGCAGAAGTGAAAGCCGCCGGGTGTCCATTGGCGAATTGCTCACGACGGACGAGCAGACACCGCGAAATGAAAGCGCGGCACGCGAGCGATGGGGGGTAGCGCTCGCGTGCCGCCTAACCGGGGTGGCCGGAAACGGCCACCTTTCTGGTCGCACCGCAGCCCCTCCGAGCCTTCGGGGGCGCAGCTCGTCAGGGCATTGGCGTGACACAGCAAACGTAAGTCCACCGGTTGAGAGCGAGCTAAACGAAGCCTGGGAAGTTGATATGTAACCCCTGGGGAACCCGTGGGAAGGCGAGCGGACAGGCCGGCGCGATTGTTCATGATTCATGAACGATATATCAGGTGAAATCACGTGGACGTGAACGGTGTCGGTCCCGTTCAATGCAGGAGTGATCACGAACCAGGCACGCACCGGGGCCTTCATGGCGATGGGCTCGATGCTCTGCGTTCAAGTCGGCCTTGCAATCGCGGTGACCCTGATCGACCGCATCGGTGTCGAGGGAGCGGCGTGGCTGCGGCTGGCGTGGGCCGGAATTCTGCTGCTGCTGATCGTGCGGCCCAAACGTGCCGCCTTCACGAGATCCAGCTTCGCGATGTGCGTCGTGCTCGGGGTGGTCACCGCGGCCATCACGCTGCTGTTCATGGCGGCCCTCGACCGCATTCCACTCGGCACGGCGAGCGCGTTGGAGTTCCTCGGTCCCCTCGGCGTCGCGGTGGCACATGGCAAGGGCAGGCAGCGGTTCGTCTGGCCGGGACTGGCCGGACTCGGTGTCGTGCTGCTGACCCAGCCGTGGGCGGGCGTCATCGATCCCATCGGCGTCATGTTCGCGCTGGGGGCGGCGGTGTGCTGGGCGACCTACATCCTGCTGACCCAGCGCGTCGGTGACCAGGTGGCCGGCATCAACGGTCTCGCGGTGTCAATGCCGGTCGCCGCGGTCGTGGCCACCGCCACGGTCGGTCCCGCGGTGTTCGAACGGATGACCCGCGACATCCTGCTGATCGGCATCGGCCTGGCCATCCTGTTGCCGGTGGTGCCGTTCGCTCTCGAGCTACTGGCGTTGAGGCGCTTGACCGCGGCCGCATTCGGGACGCTGATGGCGCTCGAACCGGCATTCGCGATGATCGTCGGGCTCATCGTGTTGCATCAGATGCCCGGCGCCACAGGGGTCATCGGGATCGGCTTCGTGGTGGCCGCCGGGATCGGGGCGGCGCGCAGGGGTGCGCGCACGCAGGCGCCCGTACCCGCCGAGGTCAACTCCTGACTACCCTCGGGCCCATGGCAAGTGGATTCTTCAATTCACCGTTAATCGGACCCATGAACAAGATGTTCGGCGCGCTCATCGATGCGCCGGTCCTCGGACCGCTGGTGCGACGCGCCATGATCAACATCCGCTATGTCGGACGACGTTCCGGCAAGACCATCGAGACGCCGATCGGTTACCGACGCACTCCCGAAGGGATAGTCATCAACGTCATGTCGCCCGACAGCAAGACGTGGTGGCGCAACTTCCTCGGCGACGGTGCCCCGATCACCCTCGTGAAGTTCGAGGGGGATCAGGACCCCACCGGCCATGCCGTCGCCCACCGCGACGCCGCCGGCCGCGTGACGGTGGCCGTCACGCTGTAGTCAGCCCTCGAACCTCTTGCGGCGCAGCAGGGTTCCCGCCGCGAGCAGGAGCAGACTGATCACCAGGATCGCAGTGGCCAACACGTTGATCTGCGGTGGCACCGCGGCCTTGACGGCGGCGTTCACGTACAGCGGATAGGTTACCGTCGACCCGCTGACGAAGTACGTGATGATGAAGTCGTCCAGCGAGAGTGCGAACGACAGCATCGCGGCCGCGACGATGCCCGGAATGATCAGCGGCAGAGTCACTTTGAAGAACGTGCGCAGCGGGCTGGCACCGAGGTCCAGCGACGCGTCCTCCAGAGTCCAGTCGAACCCTCGCACCCGGGCACGCACCGTCATTGCGATGAAGCTGACCTCGAACGCGATGTGGGCGATCAGAATCGTCGTATAGCCTGCGGCCCAACCGAAGTCGAGGAACAGCGTCAACAACGCCGCACCCATCACGACTTCCGGCGCGGTGAGCGGAAGGATGAGGAAGGTGTCGACGGCTCGCTGGCCCCGCCAGCGTTGACGTACCAGGGCGATGGCCACCAACGTGCCCAGCACCAGCGCGATCGCGGTCGACACCGCCGCGACGTTGATGCTCAGTTTGAGCGCCTCGGTCAGGGCGGGGTACTTGAACGGGTTCGCCCAGTTCTCCAGGGTGAAACCCTGCCACGAGTAGTTGAACTTGCCCGCCGGCTTGTTGAACGAGAACAGGATGATGACGAATATCGGCAGGAACAGGTAGAGCAACACCAACCCGGCGACGATCCGCAACAGCAGGTCGCCCCACCGTGGATTGCCCTTGACCTTTTTCGCCGGTGTCGGACTCGTGGTGGCCTCCATGGCAGCGAGTGTCATACGAGATCCTCCGTGCCCATCGCCCGCGTATACAGCAGCACGCCGCCCAGAATGATGAGCATCAACACCAGGCTCAGCGCCGCCGCGGCTGGGTAGTCCTTGACCACGAGGAACTGTTTCTGGATGACGTTTCCGATCATCGTGGTCTGCGTACTCCCCAGATAGTCGGCGTTGATGAAGTCACCGACGGCGGGGATGAAGACGAGCATGCTGCCCGCCAGCACACCGGGCATCGACAGCGGCAAAATGACTTTCGTGAAGCTGCGCACGTTGGACGAGTAGAGATCCTTGGACGCCTCGATCAACCGCGGATCGATCTTCTCCAGGCTGACGTAGAGCGGCAGGATCATGAAGATGATCCAGTTGTAGGTGAGGCCGCCGATCACCGCCCAACTCGTGGACAGCAGCCTGCCCTCCTCAGGAAGCAGACCGATGGTGCCCAGCACGTCGACCACCCAGCCCTCGTCCGCCAGGATCGTCTTCCACGCGATGGTCCGGATCAGGAACGTCACGAAGAACGGCAGGATCACCAAACCGAGGATGAGGTTCTTGTAGCGACCCGCCTTGAACGCGATGACGTACGCCAGCGGAAACGCCAGCACCAGACACAACACCGTGGCCACCAGGGCGTAGGTGAAGGACCGGATGATCTGGTCCTGGTAGTGGCTGAACGCGTCCACATAGTTGCGGAAGTTCCACGAGAACGTCAGCGTCGGCAGATACACCGACCCACCCGACGACGACAGCGACGTCCGCGCGAGGGTGAAAAACGGTATGACGAAGAAGATTCCGAGATATACGAGCGCGGGCAGAACCATCAAATACGGAGCGACCTTGCTCCGCTGCCGACTGCTGGAGGCGACACCTGCCATCGATCAGCCGCCGGTGACTGCTGCGTACAGCGTGTTGTACTCCTGGGTCTGCTCATCGGTGAGCGCAGGCCACGACTTCACGTTGTCCAGGGTGGACTGCGGCGGGTTGATCAACGGATTGTCCGCCGCCGCGGGGTCGACCTTGCGGAGTTCCTCGGTCATATCGGACAGCACCGGAACGAACTGGGTGAACGCGACGAGCTTGGCGTAGTTGGCCCGGTCGTAGATGTAGTTGATCCACGCCTCGGCGGCAGGCTGGTTCTTCGTGGTGTACGGAATCACCATGGTGTCGATGAACGTCGTGCCGCCCGACTCCGGAACGATGAACTCCAGATCGGGATTATCGGCCTGCAGCTGCACCACGTCACCCGAATACGCCTGGGCGATCGCCACATTGCCGGAGGCAAGGTCGTCGGCGTAGTCGTTGCCGGTGAACCGTCGAATCTGGCCGTTGTCCTTCTGCTCCCGGATCAGGTCGACGGCCTTCTGCACGCTCTCGGTACTCGGATCTTCGGGGGAATTCCCTTGGGAGAGCATGATCATGCCGAGCCCGTCCTGCGTATCGGACAACATACTGACCCTGCCCTTGAACGCGGGATCCCAGAGATCCTCGATCTTGGTGATCTCGCGGCCCGTCGCGGCCTTGTTGTAGGCGATACCGACGAGACCGGACATGTAGGGCGCGAGGTACTTTCGGCCGGGGTCCACCTTGGATTCGAGCAGGTCCTTACGCAGGTTCTTGCGGTTGGGCACACCGGCATCACTGATCTCGTTCAGCCAACCCAGGCCATGGACACGCGCACCCATGAACTCGGTGGGAACCACGAGGTCGGCGCCGATGTCCTGTTTGCGCGAGAGTGGCTCCTTGACCTTGGCGAACCACTGCTCGTTGTCGTTGAAGTCTTCCTTGTAGTCGACAGTGACGCCGGTCGCGGTCTGGAAGGCCGCGACGAATCCGTCAGCCATGTAGAGCGGCCAGTTCGAGACCCGCAAGGTGCCGGTCGCGGGACCGCCGGTCTGCGCGGCGGTTTCGCCCGATTCGCCGCCGTTCGAACCGCAGGCGGCGAGGAAGGACGGGCCCAGAGCGAGTGCGGCGGCGGCTGCGGCGCCGCCACCGATGAAGCGGCGGCGGGAGGTTCGGTTGGCGGCGAGTCTTGCTGCCAGCTCGAGGTCGATGTTCTTGGAGGACATGGCGACTGTGCCTTTCGTCGATGGGGAAGAGGGGAGGCGGTCGAGACGATCGGGTCGATCAGGAGTCGTCGAGCATCTCTTCGAGGTCTTCGGCGGTGGGGATATCCGCCGCAGGAAGGACCAGTGAGGCATCGGGCGCCCACGCCACGTGCACAGAATCGCCCGGCCTCAGCATCGGCAGATCCTGCTCCGGGCCGACATGGGCGATGATCGTCGAATCGTCGGGTGCCGCCAGCAGCAGCCGCACCACCGGACCTTGGAAGGTCAGATCCTTGACCGTCGCGCTGACCGTCGCGACGTCGCCGGTCGGGCCGTCGACCGACACCCGGACGCGCTCTGGTCGCACCATCAGCGTGGCGTGGCCACCCGGCTCGATCGTGGTGTCACCGGGTCGGGCCTTCAACGTGGTTCCGAGCACCTCTACCTCGACGAAGTCCCGGTTGGCACGCCCGGTCTGCCGACCGGCCCACAGGTTGGCCTGCCCGATGAAGTTGGCGACGAACACCGTGGCCGGGCGATCGTAGATCTCGGTCGGCGAGCCGATCTGGTCGACGTTGCCGGCGTTCATGACCGCGATCCGGTCGCTCATCGTCAGCGCTTCCTCCTGGTCGTGGGTCACATAGATGAACGTGATCCCGACCTCGCGCTGGATGCGCTTGAGCTCGAACTGCATCGCATGACGCAGTTTGAGATCGAGCGCGCCGAGCGGTTCGTCGAGCAGCAGCGCGCTGGGGTAATTGACGAGGGCGCGCGCCAGCGCGACGCGCTGCTGCTGGCCACCCGACAGCTGGGCAGGCTTGCGCTCGGCGAAGTCGGTCAGCCGCACGACCTCCAACAGTTCGTCGACCCGCTTACGAACCTCGCCCTTGTCCATCTTCTTGCTACGCGGGCCATAGGCCACGTTGTCCCACACCGACATGTGCGGGAACAGCGCGTAGTGCTGGAACACCGTGTTGACGTTGCGTTTGTGCGGGGGCACGCGCGAGACGTCGACCCCTTCGAGGCGGATGGCGCCTGCGGTCGGGCTCTCGAAGCCCGCGATCATCCGCAACGTGGTCGTCTTGCCGCAGCCGGACGGACCGAGCAGCGAGAAGAACTCGCCCGCGGCGATGGAGAAGTCCGCGTCTGCCACCGCGACATAGTCGGAGAAGCGTTTGGTGACGTGGTCGATCTCGATGACTGGGCCGCCCTTGGCAGGGTCAGTCCCGTGGTTGCCCGTCGATTGATCTACGGCGGTGGTGTGTGAGCCGGTCAGAACGGATCCTCCTCAGAACAAACCCCCCAAACCTGTGGATAAACAATCGCCGATCAAGCCGACCTTCGCAAGTGATTCCGCAACGAATTTACATATCGACAATGGAATCCTTCGTCACATACGCCGAAAACCGCAAGAATCCGCTGAAGGGCGCGTAGACACCCACCGCCGGGCCAGTCGTGGGCCGGGTGCTGGGAGAGGACACGGTGCTCGCTCGTTCAGTCTCGCAGCCGTTCGCTGTCCAGTCGGCGAAATCCAATCACTCGTTTACCGCCTGCGCACGTCCGGGTAGTGAACTGCCATGGCCACAGTGGATGTTTCGGTGTCGTCTGACCTCAGCCCGGAGGCGGCGTGGCAGCTCGCGTCGGATCTGAGCAGGTTCGACGAATGGCTGACAATCTTCGGCGGGTGGCGCAGTCCGGTGCCCAGCGAGGTCGAGGTCGGCACCACCGTGTCGTCCGCGATCAAGGTCAAGGGTTTTCGCAATGTCATCCACTGGCGGGTCACCCGCTACGACGAGCCCAAGGCGATCGAGATGGTCGGCCGCGGTAAGCCGGCGGTCTGCATCGCGCTGCGGCTGTGTGTAAAGGAGGTCCCGGGGGCCGCGCCCGACGCCGAATCGGGTTCTGTTTTTCAGGTCACCGCCGAGCTCACCGGCGGCCTGCTCAACACACGTATCGGCAACCTGGTTGCCAAGGTGCTCGAGTCCGACGTCCGTCGGTCGGTGTCGAACCTCGCCGCGCTGCGCTGAGGCCGGGTCTGGTCAGCCCCATTCGTGGTTCATGGCGCGGGATTCGTAGCGCGCCTCGACGGATTCCGGCGGACGGGCCGGCGCATGTGAGAAGGCGATCAGCACCATCGCCAGCACGGCTGTCGCGGCGCCGCCGATGAAGATGACGAAAAAGCTGCTCTCCATCGGCAGGTCGGTACCCGCGATGAAGCGACTGAGCAGCACCGCGACCAGAGCTGCGGCGGTCGAGCTGCCGATCGTGCGGGCGATCGCGTTCATGCTCGTGGCGACACCCGTCTCGTTGGCGTCGACCTCACTGACCACCAATGCCGGCAGCGCACCGTAGCCGAGGCTGATGTACGCGTTGGTCAACACGCCCGCGACCATCACCTGCCACGTCTGCGAATGGGCGAATGCGATGAACAGGAACCCCGCGATACCGGCCAGAGCGGCGATGACGAGCACGGGGCGAGCCCCGTATCGGTCGATGACCCTGCCGCTGAACAGGGCGACGAGGAAACCCGCCACCACACCGGGTAGCAGGAAGACCACGCTGGCCTCAAGGACCGTGGCGCCGAAGCCGTAACCCGCTGTTTCCCTGGGAATTTGGACGAACTGAGTCAGGCCTAGGAAGGCGAAATACAGCCCCATACCGACGAATACGGTGGCGAGGTTGGTGAGCAGGATCGGGCGGCGCTTCAGCATCGCGGTCGAGACCAGCGGCTGCTTGGCGCGTCGCTCCCACATCCACCAGCCGACGAGCACCGCCACACCGACGCACGCGCTGGAAAGCGTCGCGGGCGATGTCCAGCCCCACGTCTGGCCCTGCGTCAGCGCCAGTAGGACCGCCGACAGTCCGATGGCGATCCCGAGCGCACCGAGCCAGTCGATGGTTCCGGTGGTGCTGCGCGGTCGCCGGGGGACCACGACCGCCGCGATCACGAGGACGACGGCGGAGAAAGCGGTGGTCAGCCAGAACACCCGGTGATAGCCGGCGTCGCCCTGCATCAACAGACCCACCACGACGAGCCCGGTGCCACCGCCGAATCCCAGCGTCCCCGAAAGCACCGCCATCGCCGACATCAGCTGGCTCTCGGACAGCTCGTCACGCAGGATCGCGATGCCGACGGGATAGAGGGCGTACGAGGCCGCCTGGAGAACGCGACCGACGATCAGCAGCGGCAGGGACGCGGTGGTGGCCGCGAGTAGTGAGCCGACCAACACGACGGCGAGCACGATCAGCAGGACCGGCTTCTTGCTGTACAGGTCGGCGAGCCTGCCGATCAACGGGGTCGCCGCGATCGCGGCCAGCAGGTTGGCGGTGACCGCCCAACTCACGCCGACGTCGGAGGCGTGCAGCTGGTCGGCGATGACGCCCAGCACCGGCACGACGGCGGTCTGCAATACGGCGACCGTCAGAACCACGACACTCAAACCCGCGACCAGCAGCCTCGACCGCATGCTCCTGGCCCCGGACTCGGTCGACCGGTTCGCATCGGTCTTGACCACCCGGCGCTCCGATCGTTAGCTCATCTTTGGTTCGCTCATCGATTATGTTCCCCGGCGCCTGCGGACCGTTGACCGGGCGTCATGATCGAATGGACCCCATGCCGAACGAGGGCGCCAAGAGTGCACTGACGGAATCGACATTCAGCGGGCATCGTCCCGTGCGGGCCGGGGATCTGTCGGTCGAGACGCATGGCATCGCGCCCATCGGTGAGGACCAGCGGTACGGCACACCGGGCCGGCTCTTCACGGTGTGGTTCGCACCGCAGGTGAACATGGCCGGCGTCTTCAGCGGAACGCTGGCGATCGTCCTCGGGCTCGGGTTCTGGTTGGGCCTGCTGGCGATGGTGATCGGGACGGTGCTCGGTGCGGTCATCGTCGGCTATCTGTCGACATGGGGACCGCGCACCGGTACCGGTCAGCTGCCGAACTCGCGTATGGCGTTCGGCGGGGCGGTCGCGATTCCCGGTGTCCTGCAATGGTTCTCGTCGATCGCGTGGACGGCACTGGTGGGTCTGTTCGGCGGGGAGGCATTGGCCGCGCTGCTCGGCGTCCCGTTCTGGGCGGCCGTGCTGATGGTGCTCGGGGTGCAGGGCGCGGTCGGGTTCTTCGGCTACGAGGTGATTCACCGCGTGCAGGCGGTGCTCACCGTGGTGTTGTTCGTGACGTTCATCGTGTTCGCGGTGAAGCTCGTTGCCGGACACGAGATCGTCACGCCGGCTCTGGTCTCGGGCGCCGACCTGGCCGGTGCCTTCGTGCTCGAGGTCACCATCGCTTTCAGCCTCGCCGTGTCGTGGGCGAGCTACGCCGCCGACTTCAGCCGCTACCTCCCTGCCGACTCGTCGAGGGGCCGGGTATTCGGCTTCACGGTCGCCGGACTCGTGTTGTCCTACACCTTCATTCAGGGCATCGGGATCGCAGCCGCCGATGCGATCGGCGAGCACACCGCCGAAGGCGTGCGGGCGGTGATCGGCGGTGGTGTGCTGGGCGCGTTCGCACTGGTGATCATCACCGTCGCATCGATTGCGTCGGGTGTCATGAACGACTACAGCGGGTCGCTCGCACTGCAGACCATCGGGGTCAGAGTGATCCGACCGGTGTCGGCGGTGATCGTGACCGCCCTGGCGTTCGGGCTCATCCTCTGGCTGCACGCCGCGGACACCGCGACGCGATTCCTCGACGTCGTGCTGCTCGTCAGCTACTGGATTCCCGGGTTCGTCGCGATCGTCGTCATCGACTGGGCGTTGCGCGTCGGCGGACGAGCCAGCATCAATCCCGCACTGGAGGCGACCGATGGACGCGACGCCGCCGTCGCGGTCGTCGTCTTCGTGGTGTCGTACGCGGCGGCCATCCCGTTCATGAACACGTCGATGCTGCAAGGACCGATCGCTGCGGCGTGGCACGGCGCCGACATCGCCTACTTCGTCAACCTGTTCGTCGCCGCGGTGCTGTACGGCGGCTACCGGTATACGCGCAGGCGTCGCGCCGTCGGCTGAGTCAGGATGGTGGTATCGGCACCGCAGACGAGTTCTCGGCCTACGGCCCGTCGCATTGGGTCGTACTGGCCGTCTTCGTCGTGGGTGCAGTGTTTTTGGTGTGGCTCGGCCGCAGACAGACCGAGCGTCAGGCGCGTCGCTTCGGCCGGGTCGTCGGCGCGATCACAGCGGCGATCTACGCCACCGCGTTCGTCGACGCGTTGATTCCGCCCGATGTGCGGTGGTCGGTCCCGCTGCACCTGACCGACCTGGCGACGGTCGTCACCGCCTACGCGATGTGGTCGCAGCGGCAGTGGGCCTACGTGCTGACGTACTACTGGGGTCTGGTACTCAGCGTGCAGGCGCTGGTGTCGCCGGTGCTGAGGGGACCGGACTTCCCGAACTACCAGTTCCTGGGGTTTTGGGCGATACATCTGCTGGTCGTCTGGGCGGCCATCTATCTCACGTGGGGACGCGGTATGCGGCCGGGTTGGCGCAGCTACCGGTTCGTGGTGGCGGTGACGCTGACGTGGGTGGTGGTCACGATGACGTTCAACAGCATCGCCGGAAGCAACTACGGCTTCCTCAACGACAAACCGGAGACCGCATCGCTGCTCGATGTGATGGGGCCGTGGCCGTGGTACGTGGTGGTCGGCGCCGTGGCCGTCGCGGCCGTGTGGGCCGCGATGACATGGCCCTGGGAACGGAGTCAGCGATCTTCGCGCCCCGCGCCAGCGTGACGACGTCCTCGCTTGTGCGAGGATGCGCGAATGGCCGAACCTGCGCATTTCACCCAAACGGCGGACGGCGAGTTCATCCCGAGCCGCTTCGCGCTGAGCCATTGGGGCGACGACCATCTCAACGGACCCGCCGTCGTAGGACTGTCTGCGCAGGTGCTCGAGAATCACTTCGGATCGCCGGACTTCATGCCCACACGCCTCACCGTCGACCTGTTCAGGGCCGCACGGTCAACGGCGACCACCGTGGATGTGCGGGCTGTACGCGACGGTCGCCGCGTACGCAGCTCGGAATGCGATGTGATCCAAGACGGTCGGGCTGTCGCGCGGGCGACGCTAGTTCAGTACCGACGCTCGTCGGCACCGCCCGGCCGCGAGTGGATCGCACCGATCCCGCACCCGCAGCCGCCCGCGCCCGACGACCAGGTGATGCCGTACGTCGGCAGTTCGGCCGGCTGGACGCGTAGTCCGGCAGAGCATCAAAACGACTCCCGCAAAACTTTCTGCTACCGGGGCCTCGCTGTCATTGCGGGGGAGAAGGTTTCGCCGTTCGTGCGAGCCGTGATGGTCGCCGAGGCGACCAGCCTCGTCACGAACCTCGGCACCGAGGGCATCGGCTATATCAACGGTGACCTGACGGTGGCGTTGTCCCGGCTACCGGTCGACGACTTTATCTGCGTCCAAGCCGATTCACATTGGACTGCAGACGGAATCGCGGTGGGAACCGCAACACTGTTCGACCACCAAGGGCCGTTCGGTACGGGGATGACGACCGCGGTGGCCAACCCCGCCGCCCAGATCGACTTCTCGACAAGGACGTTCTCCACCGAAGGTCTCAACTACGAGTAGTGCGGTTCGCCTCGTAGCGCAACAGGACCGTGCCACCCGGGAACGTGCGGTTCTCCAACAGCCGCAACGAGATCCATGACGGCAGTGCCGGGAAGAACGGGGTGCCGCCACCGACGGCGATGGGCGCGAGGACGATCCGGAATTCATCCACCAGTCCGGCCGCCACGATCGGTGTAGCCAGCGTCGCGCCGGCCACCTCCAGCTGGCCGTCGGTTTCGGCCTTGAGCTTCGTCACCACCTCGACCGGGTCGCCGCGTTCCAGGCGGGAGTTCCAGTCGACGGACTCCAGGGTGCGCGAGAACACCGCCTTGGGCATGTCGCGCCAGATGCGGGCGTAGTCGACGATCAAAGGGGTGGCGTCCGGGGCCTGGTCGGCGGTCGGCCAGTACGCGGACATCAGTTCGTAGAGTCGCCGCCCGTAGATCGACAGGGCGGTGTCCCGCTCGAAGTCGTTCCAGTACTGGTGCAGTTCTTGGCTCGGTTCGGACCAGTCGATGCTGCCTTGTGCGTCGGCGATGTACCCGTCGACCGACACGTTGAAGCCATAGATGAGTTTGCCCACGCAGATCAGACTGCGCCGCAGGGCGAAACTCATCGCGGGTTATTGTGAAAATCGACTGGCGCCAGCGGCATTCAGGGGTGTCGCCAGCTCGCGACGTACGATCTGTTACGTGACCAGCGGGGGACCGGTGGACGAAAATCGCCTGAGGGACTTGCGGCTGCTGCGCAAGGTCCGCGACCGGATGGACCGCGAGTACGCCCAACCGTTGAATGTCGAGGCGCTGGCGCGCGGGGTGAACATGTCGGCCGGACACCTGTCACGCCAGTTCAAGGAGGCCTACGGTGAGTCGCCGTACTCGTATCTGATGACCAGGCGTATCGAACGGGCGATGGCGTTGCTCCGTCGGGGCGACATGTCGGTGACGGAGGTGTGCTTCGCGGTCGGCTGTTCGTCGCTGGGCACGTTCAGCACCCGGTTCACCGAGCTGGTCGGAATGCCGCCGAGTGTCTACCGGCGCGAGGCGACGGACGATGTCGCCGGCCTGCCGTCGTGTATCGCCAAACAGGTCACCAGACCGATCAGGAATCGAGAAGCTTCCGTCTCCGCGTCGCAATTACCGTGACAGTCATGGACATCAGCATCAACTGCAGCTACCTACCGCACACCGACCCGGAAGCCTCTCTCGCGTTCTACCGCGACGCCCTGGGCTTCGAGGTGCGCAAGGATGTCGGCCGGGGAGACATGCGCTGGATCACCGTCGGACCGGTCGGCAGGCCCGACATGAACATCGTGCTGACGCCACCTGCCGCCGACCCGGCCGTCACCGACGAGGAGCGCAAGGTCATCGCCGAGATGATGGCCAAGGGCACCTACGCGGGCATCATGCTGGCCACGCCCAACGTCGACGCCGTCTTCGAGCGTGTGCAGGCCAGCGGGGCTGAAGTGATGTCCGAGCCCGCCGACCAGCCGTGGGGGATGCGCGACTGCGCGTTCCGCGACCCCGCAGGCAACACCGTCCGCATCCAGGAGGTGGCCTGACGGTGGCTGACGGTCTCCACCGGGGTTTCGGGGTCGGGTAATTCCGTCGTCGTCATCGAGCACCATCAAGTGGTCATGACGCACGCCGACAGGATCATCGACGTCGGTCCCGGCGCCGGTCACGACGGTTGCCGGGTGGTCTTCGAGGGCACGCCGGCCGACCTGGCGTCGAAACGGTCCACCGTGACGGGCAAACATCTCGCGGATTACGTCAACGCCTGACTGCGATTCCGGCAAGATGCCGGGCGTGGTGTTCGACGTGGACGCGCTGCGGCGGCGCTACGCCGTCGAGCGGGAGCGTCGCCTGCGCCCCGACGGGATCGCGCAGTACGTCGAGATCGCGGGCCCGTTCGCCGACTTCGCCCGGGACCCCTGGTGCGATCAGGAATTCACCCGCGAACCACTGTCGGACGAGGTCGATGTCGCGGTCATCGGCGCCGGCTTCGGCGGCCTGCTGACCGGCGCCCGGCTCCGTGAACTCGGTGTGCAGCGCATCCGGCTGATCGACAAGGCCGCCGACGTCGGAGGCACCTGGTATTGGAACCGCTATCCGGGTATCGCGTGTGACGTCGAGTCGTATGTCTACATGCCGCTGCTCGAGGAATTGGGTTACATCCCGACGGAGAAGTACGCCAAGGGGCCCGAGATCTTCGCGCACTGCCGCCGCATCGCTGAGCACTACGACCTGTACCGCGACATCTGCCTGCAGACGGAAGTCCACGAGATCCGTTGGGATCCCGAATTTTCGCGCTGGATCATCGCCACCAACCACGGTGACGCGATCCGCGCCCGCTTCGTGGCGATGGCCAACGGCTATCTGCAGAAGCCGAAACTTCCCGGCATCGACGGGATCATGGCGTTCGAGGGCCACACGTTTCACACCAGCCGATGGGACTACGCATACACGGGCCCGGATCTGGAGAACCTGTCGGACAAGCGGGTCGGGATCATCGGCACCGGTGCCACCGCGATCCAGTGCGTACCGCATCTCGCCAGAGCGGCCCGGCGACTGCTGGTGTTTCAGCGCACACCGTCAACCGTTGATGTGCGAGGTAACCAGCCGACCGATCCGGCATGGGCGACGTCCCTGCCGCAGGGGTGGCAACGACGTCGCATCGAGAACTTCCAACTGCTCACCGCCGGCGGTGAGGCCGACGAGGATCTCGTTGACGACGCATGGACGAGTATCGTCAAGAAGCTATTCGTGATGCGGCAGACCGCGGTCGCCGGAATGTCCGACCAAGAGCGTTTACGCACAGTCGAATTGGCCGACTTCGCCAAGATGGATGACATCCGTGCTCGGGTGGACGCTATCGTCACTGATCCCGCGACCGCCGAAGCGCTCAAGCCTTGGTACGGCTACTTCTGCAAGCGGCCCTGCTTTCACGACGAGTACCTGCAGACGTACAACCGCGACAACGTCACTCTCGTCGACACCCAGGGCAAAGGGGTCGAGCGCATCACCCACGAGGGTGTCGTGGTCAACGGGGTCGAATACAAGCTCGACTGTCTGATCTTCGCAACAGGTTTCGAGGTGGGCACCGACTACTCACGACGCACCGGCTTCGAGGTGATCGGGCGCGGTGCCCTCACGCTCACCGATGCGTGGCGAGACGGGGTGCGGACGCTGCACGGGCTGACGGTCAACGGATTCCCGAACTGCTTCGTCCTCTCCATCGCGCAATCGGGCTTCACCGTGAATTTCCCGTATCTGCTCGACGTGCAGGCGCGTCACACCGCGGAGGTGATCGCGTGGGGGCTGCGCCACGGAGCCACCGAACTGGAGCCGTCGGTCGACGCCGAATCGGCGTGGGTCGAGACCGTGGTCGCCCGCTCCGCGGCCAGCGCGGACCGGGCCAAGTCCTGCACGCCGGGTTACTACAACCGGGAAGGCCAGGCGAACGCCAAGACACGTCAGGGCAGCTTCTTCTACGGCACGCCGACCGAATACGCCGAGATACTGCGGGCGTCCCGCGCGAACGGCGCCCCGGAGGGCTTCGAGATCCGCACAGGTAGCCGTCGATGAATCCGCGCGGCCGATACCTCGCTGGTCGTCTTCACGCCCTGACCCGCCGTGGGACCCCGCCGCGGGTGGTGATCATCGGTGCGGGCTTCGGCGGCCTCGGCGCCGCGGTCGCATTGCGCCGCAAGGGTATCGACGACCTGACGATCGTCGAGCGATCCGACGGTGTCGGCGGCACGTGGCGGCAGAACACCTATCCCGGCGCAGCATGCGATATCCAAAGCCATCTGTACTCGTTCTCGTTCGCGCCGAACCGCCAGTGGACGCGCACCTACGCCTATCAGCCCGAGATCCTGGCCTACCTGGAGTCGGTGGCCGACCGCTTCGACCTGCGTCGTCACCTGATGCTGGGCACCAGCGTGCGCAGACTGGTGTGGAATGCATCGCACTGGGACGTCGAGCTCAGCGACGGTCGGACGTTGGTCGTAGAGGTCGTCGTCAGCGCGGTCGGGTTGTTCGGCGCCCCAAGGTATCCCGACATCCCAAGCATCGCGGAGTTCACCGGGGACCTGATGCACACCTCGCGATGGGATGCAGGTATCGACCTGACAGGCAAGCGGGTAGCGGTCGTCGGTACAGGTGCGAGTGGTGTGCAGGTCGTTCCCGAACTCGCCGATACGGTGGCACGCCTGACAGTCTTTCAGCGCACCCCTCCGTGGATGGTGCCCAAGGAGGACCGGCCGTACACCGGCGAGGAGCTCAACCGATTCCGACGGATCCCGTGGGCCGCGGCGCGGGAACGGTGGCGGCTGTGGAAGCTGCAGCACGACAACACGGCATTGACTCCCGAGCATCCCAAAATGACTGTGGTTCAGGAGTTGTCGGAGAACTTTCTGCGTCGCCATGTCAGTGACGATTCACTGCGCGACGCGTTGACGCCGCGCTATCCCTTCCGGTGCAAGCGCGTGCTGCTCGGGGAGAAGTACTACCTGGCACTGCAGCGCCCGCACGTCGAGCTGGTGACGGATCCAGTCTCACGGATCACCGAATCGGGCGTGGTCACCGCGGGAGGCCGTGTCGTCGACGTCGACGCGATCGTGCTGGCGACGGGCTTCGAGACCAGCAGCTATCTGTCGGGCCTCGAGGTCATCGGAGTCGGCGGCGAACGGCTGCACGACCGTTGGGGTGAGGATCCTCGGGCGTACCTCGGCGTCGCGGTGAGCGGGTTCCCCAACTTCTTCATGCTGTACGGCCCCAACACCAACCAGGGCGCGAACTCGATCATCTACATCCTCGAGGCCGGTGCCCGGCTGGTGGCCAGTGCCGTCGCTCGGCTGGCACGGCATGGCGGCCATCTCGACGTGCGTCCGGACGTCGAAGCACGCTTCAACGAGCAGATCGCCGCAGACCTGGAGCGGACGATCTGGACACAGTGCGACAGCTATTACCGATCGCCGACGGGACGGATCGTCACGCAGTGGCCGCACTCGGAACTCGACTACGCGCGGGCGACCTGGCGGGTGCGCCGACGCGACTGGGTACACGCGACGTAAGCGGCTACTTCGTCTTCTTCGGTGCCGCCTTGCCTCGCGACGTTCTCTTGGTCGCCGCCGCGGTACCCCGATTGGCCAACCGCCCCAGGGTGGCGACACCGGGCAGCGACGACACCGCGCCGTAGACCTCGTTGCCGGTGGCCACGAGCGCCTCGAGCTGCGGCAGGATCGCGTCCATCGTCCGAATCATCGGGTCTGCGAGCGCGAGGTACCGCTCGGCGCGGTCGATCGCCTGGTTGAGTCGCTCCGTCGCCGTCGCCAGATTCTCGATCAGGTCGGGCAGCTGGGTTGCCAGCTGTATCGACGCAGGTGGGATGCGCAACGCACTTCCCGCGACGGCCTGCGCGGCCTCCGCAGCCGCTTGCGCGGCGGCTTGCGCAGAGTCGGCCGCTGCCTGGGCTGCAGCCTTGATGTCCTTCGGTCTGGGAACCTTGGGGTTCGTCATCTCCCAACTGTCCCGCACGTCGAATGCACTGTCTGTGCCTTTGGCCAATCGGCAGGGTCCTGGCTGGACGCGGCGGCGTAGGACTCCGCGCGAGCAGACGTGAAGGCCCCCTTTTCTCGCGGAAATAGGGGGAGTTCGCGTCTGCTCGCGTGCAGCGTCTCGAGAAGAATCCGATGCTTGCCGGGATACTTGGAGGACTTCACCGTCGTCGACACTTGAAACTAGGGGCCGCGCATGACAGTAGTCGCCATATATCTCGTCATCACTTTCGGCCTCGGCGGCCTCGCCATGGCGTTCCGACTGCCTCCGCTGGTCGGGTTCCTGGCCGCAGGGTTCGTGATCAACGCCCTCAACGTCGAGGACGTGCCGCAGCTGGAAGTGCTGGCAGATCTGGGCGTCACGCTGTTGCTCTTCGCAATCGGCCTCAAACTCAATCCGCGCATCCTGCTGCGCCGCGAGGTCTGGTTGACCACGTCGGTGCACATGCTGGTCAGCGTTGTCCTGGGAAGTGTTGTCATGTGGCTGGCCGCCGTGGCGGGGGTGGCCATGTTGGCCGGCCAGAGCGTGCAGACGATCGCCCTGCTCGCCTTCGCGCTGTCGTTCTCCAGCACGGTTTTCGTGGTCAAGGTCCTGGAGGAACGAGGCGAGTCGCACGCGCTCTACGGCCGCGTCGCCATCGGCATCCTGGTCATGCAGGACATCGTCGCCGTGGTCTTCCTGACTGCCACCAGCGGCCATCTGCCGAGCCCGTGGGCGCTGACACTGGTGCTGCTGTGGCCGTTCACCCGGTTCGTGCGCAAGATCTGGACCCGGTTGGGCCACGGCGAGATGCAGTCACTGTTCGGCATCGTGATGGCGCTGGTGCCGGGGTACGCCCTGTTCTCGGCGGTCGGGTTGAAGGGTGACCTCGGCGCCCTGGTCGTCGGTGTGCTGTTGGCGTCGCACTCGGCGTCCTCCGAACTGTCGCGTTCCCTGTTCCACATCAAGGAACTGCTGCTCGTCGGGTTCTTCGTCTCCATTGGCCTGACGGGACTGCCGGACCTGCCGACGATCGGCGTCGCGCTGCTCATGATGCTGCTGCTGCCGTTCAAGGCGGGCTGGTACGTGCTGCTGCTGTCGCGGATGCGGCTGCGGTACCGCACCGCGTTGCTCGCCGGACTCAGCTTGATGAACTATTCCGAGTTCGGGCTGATCGTCGTGTCGGTCGGGGTCTCGGCGGGGCTGCTGGCGCCGGCTTGGCTGGTCGAGATGTCGATCGCGGTGGCGTTCAGCTTCGTGCTGTCGGCACTGGTCAACGGGCGCGGGCACCTGATGGTGGAGAAGATCGCGGCGCGGTTGCCCGCACAGGACGAGGCGACCCTGCATCCCGAAGAACGGCCGGCCGACGCCGGCGACGCCGAGGTGGTGGTGATCGGTATGGGGCGTGTCGGGTACGCCGCCTATCAACGACTGACTACTCACTACGGGCTGCCCGCCGTGGGAGTTGACTACGACGGACCGCGAGTCCAGCGCCTCGCCGAGGAGGGCCTGAATGTCATCGAAGGCGATGCCACCGACCTCGACTTCTGGAACCAGATGCGGCACTCGGAGTCGGTGCGCATCGCCGTGCTCGCCATGCCGCGTCACGGCGCCAACGTCACCGCGCTGGCGTGTCTGCGCGAGTCGGGGTTCAGTGGCAGAGTCGCCGCGGTCGCGAGATACGAAGACGAGGTGCAGTGGGCCAAGGAGCACGGCGTCGACATCGCCTTCAACGTCTACGCGGGTGCCGGACTCGAGTTGGCCGATCAGGTGGCCGGAGGGTCCCGCGGTCCTGTTCGCCCGGCCGAGGAGGAACCCAGCGGCGGTGCTCAATAGCTGTTGCCCGCCAAGGTAATTCATCACTGAGATGGCTAGGCGCAGGGGAGCCGGAACGCGTCGAGGTCGATGTTCTTGATGAGCGTGGATAAACCGAGCGGCTCGGTCACGGCACATACCTCGGGAAGTCGGTCGCGGTTGACGTACTCCGCATGGAACACGGCCTTGTTCGCGGCGAGGAAGTTGTCTCGGTACTGCGCACATTCGTCGTAGGCGAAGCATTCCTCGTTCAGCGCCCAGTCGAAATCGGGCTCGAGATCGACGAGTTGGTCGACGTCGTTCTTGAGACCGACTGAGAGCCCGCGTACGCGCGCTTCGGCGGCGAGGAAGCGGTTGTAGTCGAGTTGGTCGGCCGCTGTCAGGTCGAAGCCGGTGTCGTTGGTGTAGCCGTCCACGTTGTCGGGCTCGACGGCGTCGCAACCGCGTTCGGCCGCGACGTCGAGTCGTCGCTGCATGAGCGTGCGAACGTCGGCGTTGCGGATGTCGAGCCAGAGCTCATCCTGGAAGGGAGCGTCGAGCGGGTTGCCGTTGGCGACGGCGGGGAAGTCGGCGGCGTCGGGGCGGAACTCCTCCCAGCTGCCGGCGCTGAAGTAGCAGATGACCTTGCGGCCGTTGGCTTTCAGTGTCGCCAGCTCCTCGTCGGTGGTGGTGAACAGATCGACGTCATAGGCGTCGACGTCCAACGATGTATCGATGGGTAGGCCCGACAGCTGCCATTGCCACGTGGTGCCGACGGGTGGTCGCCAGATTTTTCCGCCGCTGGTGGCGGTGGGCGACGTGATCGACGCGGTATCGGGATCACCTCCGCCGCACGCGGTCAAGGCCGCGAGTGCGATGGCGCTGAGCAGAATGCGTGGCGCGATGCGCATGCGGTCCACTCTGACACGGGTCCCACGGCCGGTGTGCGAACGAGTGATTGCAGGATGCGAGCATGGTGTGCTCTGGGTCTGTCGCGTCACAGTTAAGTTTTGCGGGTGTATCGCGGGACGAGCGTGAAATCAGTTATGTATCCAGATATTTCACGATGAACCCGTCGCGGTTCCGCCACAGCGTGGGCTGGGGGAGCGTCAGCCCTGACCAGGACCGACCTGCAGGGTGTGATCGACTTCAGCCTCGGGTAGCTTTATCGACAGGCCACAAGCGGTGACCGCGCCGCGGGTGTGCGGTCGCCCGCCACGTCGGCGACGATCCGAGGTGCAAGGCAAGCCTCGAGGAGGTGAATCGGTGTTCCGTATGCGGTCACGCGATCGGTCGATCGAGGCGACGCTGAAACACATCGAACACCGGGTGCTCGACGAGGTCCATCTGGCATCGTGGGCACGTCGCGTGGCGTGGGTGGTGTCGACGGTGCTGGTGGTGGCCGGGGTCACGGTGTGGGCCGTCGGCGTGGGTGTACCGCTGGCCACATCCGCGCTGGGTGTGGCGGCGGCGGCCTGTTCGGTCGTCGCGCTGCGGCGCCGCCGGTTCCGGTGGTGTGTCGCGGCGGCCTACCTGTCGGGGTTGTCCACAGTGGCCGCGATCGGCGCGTTCTGGTGGGTGCTGACCAGTTCAGCGGAAGCGATCCTGGCCGTCTTGGCCGGGGTGTCGGCGGTCGCCGCGGCGGCGCTCATGGCGGTGTGGGTATCGGTGGCGATCACGCCAGTGAAGGATTCACACCCGGACATGCGCAGGACTCGAGAACGCAGGCGGGGTGTCCGCAAGACCGGCGGCACGATCACCTGGCCGCCACCGTCCGCGGGGCCGTTCCCGCCCGAGCAGAAGTAGCCGGGAACGCCCACCTTCGAACGGTATTGCTCGGCCCCTTCGACCTGCAGTTGACCGTCAGCCCCCACCTGGCGCCATGCCTTACCGAGAAGGAAGCGGCTGAGCGGTTCGGCCTGCCACGCCTACCGTTCCTGTTCTACATCGATGCCGCCAAGGGCCACGCCGGCGTGTTGTATCACCGCTACGACGGGCATTAAGGGTTGATCAGGATGACGTATTACTCCGTCCCGGGTCAGCGGAACGCATCGCCGCGAACGAGGACGCCGACCAGCGTGACCGCGACCAGCGCGGCCGTTGTCAACAAGATCGCCGTGACGCCGAGGTGGTCGTAGGTGACGCTGCCGACCAGAGATCCTGACAGGATGCCGCCTTGGAATGCGGTGACGTACAGCGCCGAGGCTTGCTCCGCCCCGTCCGGCGACGTGCGGATGGCGGCCGACTGCAAAATGGGTGGCAGCACCGCCGCGGACGCCCCCCACACGACGATCGCGCTAACGCCCATAAACGTTGCGACAGCATCAAGGGGGAGGGCCGATATCGCGCCCAATAAGAAGACCGACAGGCAGAAGACACCGAGGCCGCCCACCAGGGTAGCGCGTCGCCGGCGGTCCATGGTGCGAGCCGCTGCGGCCAAGGCCACCAAGCCGGCGACACCGTAGCCGATCAGGACCAAGGCCGCGCTCGCATCGTCGAGACCTATGTCGTCGATGATCGGAACGATGAACGTGTAAGAGACGAAATGCGCCGTCACACCGATAAGCGTCACAGCACACACAGCGCGTAGCCGACTGTTGCGGTAAGGCAGCGACTTTCGCGTCGCAGTAGCTTCGGACTCGGCCGTGCTGACAGCCATGGTGACAAGTGAAAGCTACCAAGAGATTTCCAAACACCGGGATGACGCTTTAGAGCGTGGCGACCTGATCGCCACAGCTGATTGGGATTTCACATAGAGGCTTCCGTCAGCGTATAGCGTCACAGTGACGTTTTGTGGGTGTATCGTCGGGAGGGGCGAAATCATCTATGTGTCATGATATTTCGCGATGCCCTCGGTGGCTCCGCCAGAGCGTGGACGGGGGAGCGTCAACCCTGACTAGGAGGCGGCGTCCCGCTAGTGATCAAAATGAAAGAGCCGGCGCCCTGGTGGGGCTGCCGGCTCCGGAACGGTGAGATGCCTGTTAGGCGTTCTCGCGCTCGTAGCGCTGTGCGATCGCAATCAGCTCTTCACGCACCGTCGAATCCGGCAGTGCGCAAATGCGGGCGTGCATGCGCCGACGTTCCATCTCGCGCTTCTTCTTCTCGCGGAATTGCGCGAACGACATAAATATCACTCCTATATGGCCCCGGGTCGCGGGGAGTTCTTTGGGTTGTGCACGGGCGAGGGTCACTCGATTTGTGCAACACCCACATCCTCCGTGTTAATTCCGTGTAACGCAAAATTCTGAGATGTGAGTTTGGGTACACCCCAGGGAGTTTCGCACACAACCGAGTGACGGCCGTCACGCTATGCGCGTGGCCGCGGTCACGGCAGACTAGCCGCTGCGGCCCGGACCACATTCGCGTGCACGGTGTCGCGCCGGTAGTCGGTGACTCGGATGCTGAACAGCCGCGGGCACGCGACACCCGGGTCGCTCAGGTCACGCACGATCTCGCCGGACGACGGCGCCTCTATGGATATTCCCGCCAAATATGCTCGTGCCGTCTCCCGTTTTGTCACAGTGATGTTTTGTCGCCTAGTTTGCGCGCCGCGCAAGGGGAGTGCCATCGCGCCCTATTGGCGAGCAACCTCTGTGCTGCCGGTCGGCCGCGAACCCGATGGTGCAATGCTGGAGTCGCACCTGGGCGAGACCAGGTCAAACCCGCGGCGACAGATACGTCGGTCGCGTTACGCCACCAGACGCCAATGCATTTCACATCCAGCCGCAACGACGCGATTCGTCACCGTGACGCTTGAGCGCACCCGTGCGATCGATCGAACGAGGGGGTCACGCCTCTCCCTGGTGACACGCCGCTCCGAAGCTGCGGTCCCATTTGCCGTTCGGAACAACTACCGCGGGATGAACCGCTGATGCCGAAAAGGGCAGCGCTGCAGGTGAATACGTCACAGTGACAGAACGCAGTGGTGTTGCCGGGAGGCGAACTGGCCGACCTCAGAAAGGAGGCATGAGCGACAGAGCCCGTACGAACGGTGGCACACGAGCATTCGCAGACGTGACGTACAGGTGTAACGCGAGACTTGTCGCAATGTCGACGACCGCGCCTGACACGCGACAGGGGGTCGACCACGTATCCGACGACGAGCCGAGCGGCGGACTGAGTACGGCAGCTCCAACCGGCCCAACGGTCCGGGTAGAGCCCCTTCCGGACTTCGGGCCCAGGTCGCCAAAGTGCCGATAAGCCACATTATGTCAGGTAAGCTACTGCATACTGCATCAGATGAATCAATGTTTAGCGGCTTGTCGGCCCCTCGCCTGGCGCTGCCAGATGAGTTGACCAGAGCCTTGAGGCCAGCAGCTAGCTGGATACGCGAATTTCCCCGTCCGTGAACAGTTTCCAGGGCTTCATGTCGAGGAGGCGAGCGAGATGGCCTTGCATCTGGACGCCGGCCGGCATCGGGCGCCACCAGATGGTCACCTCGGCGATCTTGCCGTTTGCGTCGAGCCGGATGTAGTCCATCCCGTCGACCACGGTGTCTTCAATCTGCAGCCGGAAGTACGCGGCGTGGTGCGTCTCGCCGCTGAGAACTTCCTTGTACCTGAGATCGGTGGCAGCCGTGCCGACCGCGCGCATGGCTTCCAGGACTTCTTCGCGGCCGCTGAGTGGCTCATCGCCGAGCGGGCCGTACAGCAGCACGTCCTCGGCGAGAATTTCGGAAAGAGTGTCTTTGTCTGCGCCGCCGTGCATGCAGTCGACGAAGTCCTTCACCGTGTTGCGGTGCGGGGCGAAGGTGATCATGGTTACTCCCTTTGGCCTTTATTGCCTGGATTTGTCAGACCTGATCGAACGGCCCGTACATGTCGTTGTCCCTCGCTCAGATCGCCGTGGTTCCGCCGTCGGCTACCAGCTCCATGCCGTTGACATAGCTCGAGTCGTCGGAGGCGAGAAACAACGCGGCCGACGCGATCTCCTCGGGGCGGCCCATCTCTCGCCGCGGGATCACGGACTCGAACTGCGCCTTCGTTTCCTCGTCCATCACCGCCGCCAACATCGGTGAGGCGACCTGGCCGGGGGTCAACACGTTCACTCGGATCCTCCTGTCCCTCAGCTCAGACACCCACGCCCGTGCGTAGGCGGGCAGCACGGCCTTGCTTCCCGCGTACACACTCCAATTCGGGTAGCCCCGTAGCGATGCGTTCGACCCGGTCATGAAGATCGAGCCGCCATCGTTGAACAGCGGTAGTGCCTTCTGGACCGTGAACAACGTGCCACGCGCGTTCAGCCAGAAGGCGGCATCGAACTGCTCCTCGGTGATTTCGCCGAGCCTGCCCTGCTCCCCCGTGCCGGCGCTCGCCCACAACACGTCGATCGCACCCCGTTCCCGTTCGACCGTGTCGAACAGACGGTCCAAGTCGTCTAGGTTGGCCGAATCTCCCTGCACGCCAGTAACATTCCGTCCGATCTGTTCGACCGCGAGGTCCACCGCGTCCTTCCGTCGGCCCGAGATGAATACGTGGGCTCCCTCGTCTACGAACAACTTGGCGCCGGCCAGCGCCATACCACTTGTCGCACCGGTGATTACCGCGACCTTGCCATCGAGCTTTCCCACGATTGTCTCCATTCATTTGATTGTGTCGGTGCTATCTACACCGATCTGAGTTAATACGTGTGCAACTAGTGAATCGCGGGATCGGAAACCTGTTGTCCCACCGGACGTTCAGTGGACACGGCGCCACCCCCATCTGTGCGCAGTTCCCGAGGGTGGCATGCCGGTGATCGGCTCATCGCCGAACGGGCCGTACAGAACCACATCCGCGGCAAGCAGACGAGTGAGGGTGTTCTCGTCTGCGCCGGCGTGCATGCAGTCGACGAAGCGCTCCAAAGTGTCGCGATGCGGGGCGAACATGGTCATAGTTACTCCTCGTAGGGGTTCTGTTGGCGCGCTAGGCCGTCAGCCGGCCCGAGAAGTAATTGCCGTTGTCCAAATCGGCGAGCAGGCTCGGTTGAGCGGGTTCCCAGCCCAGGGTTCGCCGCGTGATGATGTTGGACGCCGGCACAGACATGGTGACCAAGTTCGTGAACATCCCGAAGTAGGCCGGCAGCATCAGCACGTCGACAGGCACACTCACGATGGGCAGGCCCAGGCGGCTGCCGATGGCTTTGGCGATCTCGTGGAACGGGATGCCCCCGTCCGCGACCGCGTGCCAGCGACGGCCGGCCGGACCCTTCTCCAGCGCCAAGCGAAACAAGGAGGCGACATCACGGATGTGCACTGCGCCCCAAAGGTTCTCGCCGTCTCCCGGGTAGCCGACGAAGCCCTTCTCCTGCGCGAGCGCGATCAGCCCCGGGAGGAAGCCTGCGCGATCGGTCGCGCTGTGCGCGATGGTGGGAAGTCGCACGATCGACGACCGCACTCCCCGCTCGGAAAGGCCGACGACGGCAGTCTCCACCGCGTTACGGAACCGCAGGGTGCCTTTGTGCTCGTCGCCGCTGGGAAGTGCCGGGTCCAACTCGGTGGTCGGCCGGTTCAGATTCCCGGGCGCGGCCATACTCCCCGCCGCGACCAGTGGCTTTCCGGTTCCCGCGAGGGCCTCGCCGTACGCGAGGACGACCAAGACCTCTGCGTTGGTGACGGCGTCGATCCCGCCGGACGGAAGGAGGTCTTGTCGGTGCGCAACGTGGATGACGCCGTCGGCGTCGGCAGCCGCCTTCTTGAGCCCGTCGAGATCCTGCAGGCTGCCGCGCAGCACCTTCGCGCCGAGCGCGGACAGGGTCGCTGCGGCGGCATCCGACCGAGCCAGACCGGTGACCTGGTGCCCGGCAGCGATGAGTTCGGGGACGATGTACGAACCGGAATGGCCGGTCCCGCCAGCGACGAAAACGCGCATGTGACTGCCCTTCTGAGGTAGGTGGAGACGCTGGTGCCAGCGCGCTCAGTCGAAAATGCTGACGCCGAGGGCGAAGTTGGTGTGCTTGACGGAGCGGGTCATCAGGCCCAGCTGCATCAGGGCGACGCTTTCCAATGTCCGCGCCATTGGCAGCGGCCCGGTGTCCATCGCGCGCAATCCCAGGCTCTCAACGAACTCCGACACGCGTGCCTTTGCCTGCGCGTCATCGCCGGCGATGAAGACATCCAACCGGCGACCCTCGACTGAGCCGGCCGCCAGAACATCGGAGAAAAGGGTGTTGAACGCCTTCACCACGTGTGCGCCGGCGGGGGCGGCACCGGCGATCTCCTGCGCACCGGAACTGCCCTCGGGAGTGACAAACCCTGTGAAATCGGGGGTGACGGGATTGGTGATGTCGAGAATGACCTTGCCCTCTAGCGCAGACCCGTAGTCGTTGACGACTGCCTTCGCGCCGGCGTACGGAATGGCGAGGACAACGATGTCCCCTGCCGGGACGGATCCGGCCGTCCCGACCGTGGCGCTGTCAAGCGCGGCGGCCAGTTCCTTGGCCTTCACCGGATCACGGCCGATGATTTCGACTGCGTTGCCGCCCGCGAGCGCCCGGTCGGCCAACGCGCGGGCCATGTTCCCCACGCCGATGATGCTGATACTGATCATGAAATATTCCGTCTCAGTCGACAAGCAAAAAGGTTGATGTCTCAACCATACGGAAGTTTGGCTGACGCGTCAACCAAATGGGTAGGATGGCTGTCGATGAAACCGAATTGGCTGAACGCTCGTGAAGACCGCGCCTGGCGTGTCTTCGTGCACTCGCATCAACAAATCGAACTCCACCTGAGCCGGAGCCTGCAGAAATCGGGCCTCTCCGGGGCCGACTACGAGGTCTTGGCTGTGCTGTCGGGCCTCGACGGGGATCGCATGTCTGCCCGCGACCTCGGCGAAGCCCTGAGTTGGGAGAAAAGCCGTCTCTCCCACCAGTTGCGGCGCATGCAGGCCGACGGGTTGATCAGCCGCGAGCCCAACCCCGACGACGCCCGCAGCACCATGGTCCGCCTGCTGCCCGCCGGCCGCGCCGCTATTGAGAAGGCGGCGCCCGGGCACGTGGAGGACGTCCGCCGGAACTTCATCGACCTCTTTACCCCGGCCGAACTCGACATGCTCGCCGACCTCAACGAACGTGTCCTGCACCACCTGGCCGAGATCGACCACCCCGCTAGAGGCAAGCCTTAATGACCTCCCATTGTCGTGGCGATTCGCCGCAGCCGGACTATTGCACCCGTGGGACTGTCAGATCACACAGCCGGTATATGCACCGAGTTGCCATACTTATTGCCACATAACGCGAAAACCGGTTCGGCGCTGCGCCACCTCGGCCGTTTATTCCCCTTGCGGCAAACGGTCCGCACATAAGCGGCGAACTACCTCTGCGCGTCGGGCGCGCCACGCAACGCTCCGCTTGGGCCCGACCTCGCGAGATCCCAGGCGTCCGCCTGACGTCATTCCTGACTGGCAATACGGCACGATCGAATATGTTACCCGCAACACACGTCGTATTACCGTTGCAGTTCAACGGTTTTCGTTCGTTGACTGGCTGTCTCGCTCTATCTGGCGGTTCTCGCAAAATGCCTGGCTGCTTCGTCTTTTAACCAAGCATTCGGGGGCGTCGAGCACACCCCTTGACTATTGGGACGGTGCCGCCATGGCGCCTCTCGGCGAGTGGTCGCTCGCAGCGACAGAATGGTTGGGGCCGGGGCATGCCCGACACCGTCGGTCGCTGGCAACGCGACCGACCGTCGCGCCGTGAATTCCCCACCCGAGTCACCCTCACCGAGCGATCGATCAGAGTGACCGGGGCTGATACGCGCACGGCTATTTTTAAGGTGGTCAACGTCTAGGTCGCCGATGATCATCAAGAACCGTGGCCAGCAATGATGACACCTGGGTGAGTGCGTACCTCAGTTTCGCCGACAGCGACTACGACGCAGGGGTGAAACTCTGGCGTGAGCTAACCGGATATCCGTTGTCGGACGACGGCGGCTTCTTGCGCGCGCGACGACACGACTCCGGACCGAGCGGAGTGCACCTCGACGTCCACGTGCCGAATGTCGGAGCCGCCGTTGGTCAGATCCGACGGTTGGGCGCCACTATCGACGAAGGCGATGAGCGTCTGGTGGGTCGTTCTCCCGGCGGCCTACCGTTTCGGCTCGTCGGGGATAGTGAACTCAGCGCATCCGCGCCGAGCCAATGGCCAGGCGGGCACACCAGTCTGGTTGACCAGATCTCGATCGACATCCCGCAGGAGCACTGGGACATCGAGTCGGCCTTCTGGGCCACCCTGACCGGATGGGAGACACAGACCATTCCAGGGTTGGCCGAGTACGCGTTCCTCATCCGTCCGCCCGGCGCGCCACTACGGATCATCCTGCAGAAGCTCGGCGAACCTACCGGTACGGTACGCGCACACATCGATTGGGCCGTGTCTGATCGCGTCGCGGAGACCGAGAGACATGTCACCGCAGGCGCGCGGGTGATTCAGGTGAACCCGATCTGGACCGTACTGGACGGTGTAGTCACGTACTGCGTCACCGATCGCGATCCGGCTACGGGCCTGCACTACGAGAAGTGAACTTCGGCAGAGGGCTGATGCCCACCAGGCAGGTTCCAGCAGGGTTACCAGTAGCGGGTTGCAGACATCACAGGTGCTTTCGCACCCACTCCTCCGTGGTGGTGGTGGGTATGCCACGAGCTGCGTTGAACGTGTCGGCCTTCGGCCATGCGACACCCCTGCCCTGAGCGAAGACGGCGCGGTACTTACGCATCACGTCGTCGGGGTGTCGCTCGAGATCGTCGAGCAGGTGAGCGACGGTCCACTCGTTCCGGGTGACGTGTGCGTCCCTGGTCCGCTCGAGCAACTCGGCAAGTTGGCCGTAGGTGATCATGTCGCCTGCCACATAGACGACCTGATTGGCGATACGGGGTCGGGTTTGGACGATCTCCGCGGTCAATGCGCCGATGTCCTCCGGCGTGGTGACGGTGACCGCGTTGTCCCAGCCGCCCAGTGCGTTGACGGTGTTGGTGGCGAGGTCGACGACACCGAAGTCGGGTTCGAAGAGGAAGCTGGTGAACATTCCGGTCGACACGATCACCCAGTCGGTGTTGCTCTGGGCGCGCAGCATGTCACGGACGTCGAGTTGCTCGTCGAACAAGTCTTGCGGACTCCCGCGTCCGATCGCGTCGTAGTCGACACCGAACTGCCATGGCAGGTAACGGGAAACCCCTGCCACCAGAACGGCTTCGGTGATCCTGCGCTGGGTTCCCGGCCCCGCCGCGAAGCCGATACAACTGATCACCGTGTCGAATCGGCCGAAGATCGCAGCCAGTTCGGCCACCTCGGCCGTCGCCACCTCGGCCTCCACGATCCCCACACCGCGGGCGGTGAGCTCCTCCCACAGTCGGATATGCCGGGGCGTGCTGGACGGCCGCAGCAGCACCGACACCACCGGCGCATCGTCCCGTTGGGTCAGCGCGGCCACGACGCTCCCGCCGAGCTCTCCGGCGCCGATGATCAGAACCCGTTCCTTGTCTGATGGTTGCTCCGAAGTCATGATCGGGAAACACGCATCCGCAGTGCAGCATTCCCGCGGCCGAGGTTCATCGAAGGCCACTTCCCTACTTCGGCCGCGCGAGGTCACGTCTCGATCTCGGGCCACCCTCCTCCCGCGGCGATCGGCATCCTCATCATCGCGGGCTGTCCGACGGGAATGGTCCGTACCCGCCGTAGGCTCACGGCATGCAGAACGTGACGCTGGCCAGCTCTACGACATCGGCGATCCTGACCGTCGGACTGTCGGCCTATGCGGCGTTGATCCTTGCCAGCCTCGCGGTCGCGATCGACAGCGCAGTTCGGCACCGGCGCCGCCGGGCCATTGTCGCTGCGGTGGTTGTTGGAGTGCTGACCTTAGGCGGGCTTGTCGTGGCCATCGTCAGTAGCGTCATGTAAATCCGCACAACCCGGTGCTGGTTGGCCGGGTCGGCAACTGACATAAGTATCCCGCCGAACTTTCGCCTTATCGGCGGGTCCGCTGCCCTATCACGTTTCAACGTGAATGCCGAGAGCGTCAGGGATCCGTGCATAGCGTCACCGCAAAGTGGCTCTGGGGTGGGGCATTCCACACACTCCACGAGGCAACCTGACTTTAATCTGCAGGAAACCCACCGCATGTTTCCTCCGGGCAGACTTCGTTTCATCCCGAGAGTTTCCCTGGAGGACGCATGACAACTGTTTCGGTTCCCCCATTCTTGGTCACTTCCGGTTTCTGGCAAAACCTTCCGCAGATGCCGCTGGACAAGTACCCGGGCACCAAGGGCTACATCGACGACGTCTACGCCAATCCGTACGACGTGCCGATGTGCTCCGGCTACTTCGAACTGCTCCACACCGACGCACCGCTGGACTATTACTACGACTACGACGAAATGAAGATCGTCCTCGAGGGTGAGTTCCGGTTGGAGAACGTCGACACCGGTCAGGTCGAGATCGCCCGCGCCAAGGACGCCATCTTCTTCCCGAAGGGTTCGCGCATTCTGTTCTCCACGCCCGACCGGGCGTTGGCGTTCTACGTTGGGTATCGCTCATTCGCGCCGTAATGCTGTTGCAGGCCAACGCCGAACGCTATCGGGTCCGGCCCGGCGGGGTCACCGCGGTCAAGGTGTTCGGCGGTGACCGGATTGACGTCGTCGACCCCTTTGGCCGCCAGGCCGCCGAGTTCACTGTGCTGTCCGCCGACCCGCGGGCCGTGTCCGACGCGGCACCCAACTCGCCGGCCACCGTACTGCGACACCTAATCGGCGACAAGGACACCGAGGAGGGTTACGCCGCTTCTATCATCCTCGCGAAGCTGGCCGACTACGGCGTCGATCAGTCTGAGGTGACGGCAACCCGTCTGTTCGATGACGACTCTCCCGCGGGTGCACGAGAAAGTTTCGCCGTCGACTCCGACGCCGTCGTATTGGTCGCCGCACCCGCACCGCCCATGCACGTCGACAGCGACCAGCAGAACCCACCGTCGGATCTCTTCGTCGAGGTGATGCGGGCGGCGACATCGCCACGCGAACAGCCCGAACTGTCCGCGCCCCTGGCAGAACCGCTGTGGGAGGCGAGGATTGACGCGGCAACCGCTGCTGCTTATGAGGTGCGGGCCGGTCAGTTCATCCAGATCATCGACGTGGCGGGACGCCAGTGCTCCGATCTGCTGGCGTTCGACGCTCATGGCCTGAGCGACGGCCGCGAGTACGGTCTCGACGCCACCATGACCCGCACCGTGCTGGGCGCGGCCTATCCCACGCCCGGCCTGTCGGGGAAGTTCTTCGACGCCCGGGGCCGCCCGCTGTTGGAAGTGGTGCGAGACACCGTCGGCCGCCACGACACGTTCGCACTGGCCTGCACTGCCAAGTACTACGCCGACATGGGCTATCCGGGGCACGTCAACTGTACCGACAACTTCAACGCGCAACTCGCGAAATACGGCGTCGCGGCCCGCGCCGGGTGGCCCGCACTGAACCTCTTCTACAACACAGCCTTTGATGCCGATCTCCAACTCGTTTCCGAGGAGCCGTGGTCACGGCCCGGCGACTACGTCCTGTTCCGCGCCACCGCTGACCTGGTGTGCGCCTCGTCGGCCTGCCCCGACGACATCGACCCCGCCAATGGCTGGCAGCCCACCGACATCCATGTCCGCGTGTACGACTCGACGAGGAGGTTCGCTGTGGCGGTCGGACATCGACTCACTCCCGACGCCGAGCCTGTGCTCACCAAACGCACCGGCTTCGCCGACCGTACCGAAGCCTTGACCCGCCGCTTCGTCGACTACCAGGGCTACTGGCTTCCCGAGTGCTTCGACAACTACGGCCCGCAGCACGAGTACTGGGCGTGCCGCGAACGGGTGGCGGTGATGGACCTGTCGCCACTGCGCAAGTTCGAGGTCCTCGGCCCCGATGCCGAGACGCTTCTGCAGGCCACCGTGACCCGCGACATCCGCCGCCTCTCCCAAGGGCAAGTGGTGTACTCGGCGATGTGCACCGAATCCGGCGGTGTGGTCGACGACTGCACCGTGTTCCGGCTGGACGACAACAACTTCCGCTTCGTCGGCGGCGATCCGCACGACGGCCAATGGCTGCGCCTACAGGCCCAGCGGCTGGGTCTGGAGAAGGTGTGGATCAAGGACTCATCCGACCAACTGCACAACATCGCGGTGCAGGGTCCGTCGAGTCGCGCTCTGCTGAACGAACTGATCTGGTCGCCGCCCACCCAGCCGCAGCTGTGGGACCTGGGCTGGTTCCGGTTCCTCATCGGGCGGCTCGGCGCACCCGATGGTCTGCCACTGCTGGTGTCTCGCACCGGATACTCCGGTGAGCTGGGCTACGAGGTGTGGGTGCACCCGTCCGACGCGCCCGCCCTGTGGGACGCGGTGTGGACCGCCGGAGAGCCCCACGGCTTGGCGCCCCTCGGTCTGGAGGCGCTCGAGATGCTGCGCGTGGAGGCCGGATTGGTCGCGGCCGGGCACGAATTCGACGACCAGACCGATCCCTTCGAGGCCGGCATCGGCTTCACCGTGCCGCTGAAGACCAAACTCGACGACTTCATCGGCCGCGACGCACTCATCGAACGCAAGGCACATCCCCAGCGTGTCCTGGTTGGGCTGCGCATCGACGGCAATGAGGTTGCGGCACACGGTGACTGCGTGCGCATCGGGCGCACCCAGGTGGGCGTGGTGACCAGCGGTGTGCGCTCCCCCATCCTGCGCGCCAGCATCGCGTTGTGCCGCATCGCCGTCCAGCACAGCGCGCCCGGGACCGCGGTGGAGGTCGGCAAGCTCGACGGCCACCGGAAGCGGTTGCCCGCCACCGTGGTTTCCATTCCGTTCTACGACCCCGAGAAGACCCGTCCGCGATCCTGAGGAGGAATCCATGACACGAACCGCCATCATCGGTGCCGGCCCCTGCGGGCTGGCGCTCCTCGACGCCTTCGAAAAGGCCCGTGCCGACGGGGCCGACATCGGTGAGGTCGTGTGCTTCGAGAAGCAGAGCGACTGGGGTGGACTGTGGAACTACACCTGGCGGACGGGACTGGACGAACACGGTGATCCCGTGCACGGCAGCATGTACCGCTACCTGTGGTCCAACGGACCCAAGGAGTGCCTGGAGTTCGCCGACTACACCTTCGACGAGCACTTCGGGACCGCGATCCCGTCGTTCCCGCCACGAGAGGTGCTCTACGACTACATCGTCGGCCGAGCCAAGAAGATCAATGTCCGAGAAGCCATCCAATTCGACACCGCCGTGCGCGGAGTCAGCTTCGACTCCGATACCCAGACCTTCTCCGTCACCACTGAATCTTTCCCGGACCGCAAACTGACCACCGAGTCCTTCGACTACGTCGTGGTCGCCACGGGCCACTTCTCGGTGCCCAACGTGCCGGAGTACCCGGGTTTCGAGTCATTCCCGGGACGCATCCTGCACTCGCACGACTTCCGCGACGCCGCCGAATTCACCGGCAAGGATGTGCTGATCCTGGGCAGCAGCTACTCGGCCGAGGACATCGCGCTGCAGACGTTCAAGTACGGCGCCAAGTCGGTGACCATCTCATACCGCAACGCGCCCATGGGATTCGGCTGGCCTGAGGGGATCACCGAGGTGCCCGCGCTGCAGGGCGTCGACGGGCGCACCGCGACGTTCGCGGACGGCACCACCCGCGACGTCGACGCGGTGATCCTGTGCACGGGCTATCTGCACCACTTTCCGTTCCTCGACACTGAACTGCGCCTGACGACCGCCAACACGCTGTATCCGGGTGGGCTCTACAAGGGAGTGGTGTGGGCGGCCAATCCCAAGCTGCTGTATCTCGGTATGCAGGACCAGCACTACACGTTCAACATGTTCGACGCGCAGGCGTTCTATGCGCGCGACGTCATTCTGGGGCGGACACAGCTGCCCGACCCCGAGATCATGGCCGCAGACATCGACCACTGGCTGACCAAGCTCGACGGCGTGTCCGGCTGCATGGAACAGATCGACTTCCAGACCGATTACGTGCGTGACCTATTGGCGTTGTCGGACTACGCCGACTTTGACCTGGAGTTGGTCCGGCAGCACTTCATCACATGGGAGCACGACAAGGACGAGAGCATCCTCGGCTACCGCAACAAGTCGTTCTCGTCGCCCTGCACCGGCACGGTCGGACCGGCGCCGCACACACCGTGGTGGGATGAGATGGACGACAGCCTGTCGAAGTTCCTGCAGAGGTGAGCGGCCCCCAGGACCTACGGTGTTACCTT
This sequence comes from Mycolicibacterium moriokaense, assembly GCF_010726085.1. Lineage (NCBI taxonomy): Bacteria > Bacillati > Actinomycetota > Actinomycetes > Mycobacteriales > Mycobacteriaceae > Mycobacterium > Mycolicibacterium moriokaense. The sequence continues at coordinate 3,536,047 of NZ_AP022560.1, read as the reverse complement.
CTGCATCGGGCTACCACAACAAATCTCGGCATGTCCGCACTGTTCCCCGCATGAACACGTCACCTCGTAGACCAGAGACGTATCGCAGTGCGTGCATTGGTAGCGGTCTCCAGCGTGGCGCTGATCGTCGGCCGCTGCTTCTGGCAACCACGCGATCCTTTGTGTGGGCAACGCTATCGGCATGACCAGTAGCGGCTGCGCGCCGCGAAACGGTCTGATGTACGGCATCCCCGTCGTCGTGTCGTGTCCGATGCCCTTGGTCAGGTCACCGGCGCTGGCGGGAAACACCATCATCAGGTGTGGCCCTGCGCGGAACCAGTCCTTGCCTTCAGGCGGAACAGTCGCCTCGGGATGATCGAAGTCGGCTCCGGCCTCACCCAGCAGCATGTAGGAGATTCCGATTCGGTCGATGTCCGGCGTTTTGCCTGCGAACCAATCACTGAACCACTGCATTGTGGTCGGGTCGCCACACATCGGTGCCGGCCAGGGGGCGCCGGGAAGAGTTGGCATGCATGTCCACTCCGAGCTGCCTTCACGCAGGACAGTCATGTCGTAGTCGACCACGGTCGCCGACGCGGCAATGTGTGGAGGCGCCGCACGCAGCGCATCGGCGATCTTTTCCTCGACAGTGACTGGGGTCTTGTACGGCATAGTGGCTTCCGTTCGGCTCGGCGACTTCAGCGACCGACGAACTGCGCCGGCTGACGGGTGAGGAAGGATTCCAGGCCGACGCGCGCGTCCTCGGTACCGAAGAGCTTGACGACGGTTGGGACGAGTTCGGCTGCGGCTGCCGCTTCACCTTCCCGCTGGGCCAGCCGGGCGCTATAAAGAGTGGCCTGGACTCCTAGCGGTGCTTGCGCGGCGATCACCTGCGCGAGCTGAACCGCGCGTGCGACGTGTGCGCCGTCGGCCACGACCTCCTGGACGATGCCGATACGATGTGCTTCCGCGCTGTCGAACTCCTCCGCAGTCAGCATCCAGCGCATCGCGTTCCCCCACCCGGCAGCGCGCGGGAAGCGCAGCGTCGCACCGCCGAACGGGTATATGCCCCTGGCAATCTCGAGCTGCGCGAACGTCGCGCTTTCTGCCGCCACAACGATGTCGGAAGCCAGCAGCAACTCGATCCCCAGCGTGAGGCACTTGCCGTGCACGGCGGCGACGAGCGGTTTCGTCAACCGCCGACCGTCCACCAGCCAGGGGTTGATCCCCCCTTCGGGGACCTGCAGTGAGCCATCCTGCAGGCTGGGGACGACATCGGGCAGGTCGAGTCCGGAGGTGAACCCCTTCCCCTCGCCGTAGAGCACCCCGGCGCGCAGACCGTCGTCACTGTCGAGCTTGCCGAGAGCGTCGGCGAGCTCGCTGATCATCGCCCTGTTGAATGCGTTTCGCTTGTCGGGCCTGTTGAGACCGATGACGAAGACAGCGCCGTCACGCTTCACGGTCAGGGTTTCGTAACTGTCAATGCTCATGCGACGTACCTACTTTCGGATGGTCCCTGCGACCGAGAAGACGTTTCATGACTCTCTTCAGCAGTTCCCCGATCTGGCGGGTGGAAATTCGAGGCGGTTTGGTCAACAAATGCTAGACTAAATCGTCTAGACTGAATCGTCAACAATCGAATCCAGGGAATGCTCCCGAGGGCGGTCGCCCTACACTCGGGAACGGGCATGGGAACCCATGAAAGGCGGGAAGATGGCGATTTCGCAGAAGACTGCTCTCCCCCATAAGGAGGCTCTCCTGCGTAGCGGAACGAAGCTGTTCTACGACTACGGCTTCCACGGCACGACAGTCGATGCGGTACTCGCCGACGCCGGTGTGCCGAAAGGCTCGTTCTATCACCACTTCGGCTCCAAAGACGCGTTCGGCCAAGCCGTAGTCGACCGCTACATGGAGTTCCAACGCAATCTGTTCCACAAGTGGTCGTCGAAGAAGGACCTCTCGACGTCCGACAAGCTGGTCGGCTATGCCAAAGAGATGTCGCAGATGTGCGTCAAGTCCGGGTTTCAACGCGGGTGCTTGGTAGGCAAGTTCTCAACGGAGGTCGCCGCTACGTCCGACGTGTTCCGCCAGCAGCTGAGCAGTCATATCGAAGCGTGGACTACGGACCTCACGACGCTGCTCGCGACCGGCCAGGAGCAGGACGACGTCCGGACCGACCGCTCGGCACGGGAGATCGCCGAGGCGGTGCTGTCGCTCATTCAGGGAACATTCGTGTTGGCGCTATCCACTCGCAACAAGCACACTATCGCGTCGCTTGTGACAACTCTGCGACTGCTCGTCGAACGACCCGCTTAACCGGGACTCGCCGTCCTATAGTCATTGCACGGCTGCAGGTTTCGGATATATGCAGGAATCGAATTTGGCGATCCGTGGTGCGTTGTCACAGCTTTTCGTCGCCGTCGGATCGGCGCAGAGTGTCGTCGAGCAGATCTAGCACCGCCCGCCACGCCCGTCGCGCGTGGGCAGCGTGGTGACCTACTCCGGGGACTGTGGCCGCTGGGCGGTCCGGGGTGCCACCATCGGACAGTGCATCGGCCGATGACATCGGAGCGGCCCAGAAGGCGTGTTGAGCGCCACCGTAGATGTTGACGCGCCAGTCCCGTCCAGCCCCCTGCAATACGGATGCGAACGCCATGAGCTGCTCAGGGGTACACAAGGGGTCCTCGGAACCCGTGCACAACAGAAAGGCGGCGCCGACGTCGGTCCAGTCCTCGGCGCGAGAAGCCGGCAAGGCCGGGTGCACGACCGCGACCGCCGCGAACGGCGTTCCCATTCGGGCAAGTTCGAGAACGATGCGGCCACCGGCGCCGTATCCGATCGCCGCGAGACGCCCCGTGTCGACGCCCGGAACGGCTAGAAGAGCGTCGAGCCCCGCACGCCCTATCGCGCGCATACGCTCGGGGTCGGCCAGTAGCGGCATGACCCGGTCCAGCATTGCCTGCGGCTGGCCAAAATACGTTTTGCCCGCGTGGTAGTCCAACGCGAACGCGACGTATCCCCGCTCGGCGAGGATGTCGGCACGGCTGCGTTGATAATGCTCCAGACCGACTCCATCGTGGCCGATCAGCACAGCCGGCCACGGGCCCTCGCCGTCGGGATGAGCCAGGTGGGCGATCATTGTCAGTCCGTCGACGTGGTAACTGACTTCCCGTACCACGACCATGTACTGACGGTATCGCGCGACCACCGACTTCCTTGTCGGCTTCGCGCTCGGCGAATCGCACTCTCACACCTAGTCCCCAACGTGAGCACCGCGGAATGCGCTTGCAGGACGCGGCCATCACGCACACTAGGACACGTGCCAGATAGGAACCCCGTGGCCGAATTCGACTACATCATCGTGGGCGCAGGCAGCGCGGGTTGCCTCCTCGCCAATAGGCTCAGCGCCAACCCTGACCACCGTGTGCTCTTGATCGAGGCCGGCGGCAAGGACAACTGGTTCTGGATCAAGATCCCGGTGGGCTATCTGTTCACCATTGCCAACCCCCGCACCGACTGGTGCTTCAACACCGAGCCCGACCCGGGCCTGGCCGGCCGCAGCATCATCTACGCGCGCGGCCGCGTCGTCGGCGGCTGCTCATCGATCAACGCAATGATCCACATGCGCGGGCAGGCAAGCGATTACGAACTCTGGGCGAAAGCCACCGGTGACGAGCGGTGGCTCTGGGGTGGCCCGCATCGTCCCGGCGAGACGCTGGCGATATACAAGGGGTTGGAGAACTACTTCGGCGGAGCCGACGACTGGCACGGCGAAGATGGTGAGATCCGCGTCGAGCGGCCGCGGGTCCGCTGGAAGATTCTGGACGCCTGGCAGGCCGCCGCTGCCGAGTTCGGCATCACGCCGATCGATGAGTTCAACCGCGGCGACAACTCCGGCAGCGCGTACTTCCATGTCAATCAACGGCGCGGCCGGCGCTGGTCGATGGCCGACGCGTTCCTCCACCCCGTCTCCCACCGGCCCAATCTCACCGTCTACACCCAGACGCAGGCGCTAAAACTGCTGATGGATGACGAGGTCCGCGACGATCAGCGTCGCGGTGCCTGGACCACGGCGCAGCATCACGTCACCGGCGTGCGTCTGCTCAAAGACGGCCAGATCGTCGACGTTCGAGCCCGCCGCGAGGTGATCCTGAGCGCTGGAGCCATCGGCTCGCCGCAGCTCATGCAGGTCTCGGGCCTGGGCCCGGCCGAGCTACTCAACCAGCATCAGGTACCGGTGGCCGTCGACCTGCCTGGAGTGGGTGAAAACCTCCAAGACCATCTGCAGCTGCGAATGGTCTACCGCATCCGGGGCGCGCGAACCGTCAACACGCTGTACCGGAACTGGATCACCCGCGCAGGCATGGGAATTCAGTACCTGCTGCTGCGATCAGGACCGATGACCATGCCGCCGTCCACGCTGGGCGCCTTCGCCAAGAGCGACCCCGCGCTCGCCAGCCCCGATTTGGAGTGGCATGTGCAGCCGTTGTCTCTGCCGAAGTTCGGCGAACCACTGCATCCCTTCGGCGCCATCACTCCCTCGGTCTGCAATCTGCGACCCAGCTCGCGCGGCCATGTGCGAATCGCCGATGCGGATCCGCTGTCCAAGCCAAAGATCTTCTGCAACTACCTGTCCACTGAGGACGACTGCGAAATCGCCGTGCGAGGTCTCCGGATGACCCGGCAGATCATGGCAGCGCCGACCCTGACCCGCTACTCCCCGGAGGAGTTTCTGCCCGGCCCCCAACTTGAGAGCGACGAGGATCTGCTGCAGGCGGCCCGTGAACTGGGCACCACCATCTTCCACCCGGTAGGCACCTGTGCGATGGGAGCTTTCGACTCACACGGCTCGCCCCGGTCGCCAACCACGGTGCTCGACACCGACTTCCGCGTGTTTCGTGTCGCCGGCCTTCGAGTGGTTGACGCGTCGGCGATGCCCACCATCACTTCTGGGAACACCAATGCGCCGGTGATGCTGATCGCAGAGCGCGCCGCGCGGGCGATCCTAAAATGAGTGCTCGCTTGTCAGGCGAAGTAGTGTCCGGCATTCAGGTCTTCGAGCAGCGTCGCTTGCTCGGGGGTCCAGCCAAGCACTTTTCGAGTGATCGCACTGGATGTGGGATTATCCAGCGACGCAACCCATCCGATGAAGCCAAGCTGTTCCGTCGCTTCGTCCAGCGAGACGCTAACGGCCGGTACGTTCAGTTGCTTGCCGATGGCTTCGGCGATGTCCCGGAACGGAATCCCTTCCTCGGCGGCACCGTGGAAACGGGACCCGGCAGGTGCGGCCTCCAACGCCAATCGGTACAACCGTGCGGCATCGACGTTGTGCACCGCGGGCCAGCGGTTGGCGCCATCGCCAACGTAGACGGACTGCCCGGTCTTTCGCGCATTCTCGATGATCGTCGGGATGAACCCGCGACGGTCGGTGGACCCGTGGACCGTGGGCGCCAACCGGATGATCGAGGCACGCACGCCCTGGTCCGCCAGCGCAAGGGCGGCGTTCTCCGACGGTACGCGGGGACCCTCCGACGGCGGCATGGTTTCCTCGGTCGCTAACGCGCTCGACGAACCGGTGGCAAGCACAGCGGTGCCGGATGTGTTGACGAACGGCTTACCCGAGCCGGTCAACCCTGTCCCGATGGCTCGCACAGCCCGAAGATCGGCTTCGGCGGCGCCCACGTAGTCGCCGAAATCGTGCTTGAAGGCTAGGTGGATGACCCCGTCGGACTCCCCCGCCGACTTCGTCAGCACGTCGAGATCGTCAAGGGTGCCCCGCACCACCTGCGCTCCGGCCCGCTCCACCGCGTCGGCCCCTTCGTCTGAGCGGGCCAAACCCGAGACCTGATGACCGTTGTCGAGCAAATCGCGCACGACCAATGAACCGATATGGCCCGACGCGCCGGTGACGAAAACATGCATCTGCATATCCTTCCCCTGGGATGACAGTGACTGTCATCAGATTTACACCTGATGTCAGCGACTGTCATCCCCGTACTATTCCCTCATGGGTCGATGGGAGCCGGACGCGAAGGGCCGCCTCGAGCGCGCGGCGCTCGAGCTCTACGCCGAACGCGGGTTCGACGAGACCACGGTTGCCGAGATCGCCGAGCGGGCGGGCGTCACCGAGCGCACGTTCTTCCGGCATTTCTCCGACAAGCGCGAGGTGCTGTTTCGCGGCAACGAGCTGGCCGAACGCGTCGCCGACGCGCTTCGGGAAGCGCGCGGCAACCTGTCCCCTCTCGATGCCGTCGTCGCCGCGTTCGAATCGACCGCCGAGTTCTTCGACGGCAGGCGAGCGCATTCGAGAACACGCCAAGGCGTCATCGACGCCCATCCAGCGCTGCGAGAACGAGAACTGATCAAGCTCGCGACTATGGCCGAGGCGGTCGGCCAGGCGCTTCGCGATCGTGGAGTCTCGGAACCCGCGGCCGGCTTGGCGGCTGAGGCAGGAACTGCCGTATTCAAGGTCGCGTTCGAGCGCTGGCTCGACGATCCGACGGACCGCAGCATCGCGGTGCACCTCCAAGAGGCGTTGGCGGAGCTCAAATCGGTGACAAGGGGCTGACTGCCGCGGACTGGCGAAGCCCCAACCGGATTCGGGTCTGCGCACAGGCCGTAGGGTTCGACTATGGCCGACCGCACGCAATTGGGTGCTGCGACCGTCACGCGGGTGGTCGAATGGCGGCTCGACCTGCCGCTCACGATGTTTCCCGAGACGCCGCCCACCGTATGGCACGAACTGGCACCCGAACTGAGCCCCACGTTCTGGGACTCCGACAACTGGCACGCCGTCGTACAGACGTGGGTGATCGAGGTGGATGGGCTCACGGTGGTGGTCGACACCGGCGTCGGTAACGGCCGCGACCGCCCGGCAATGCCGTTCCTGGCCAATCTCGACACCGACTTCCTGGACTCCCTTCACGCCGCGGGCGTTTCACCCGACTCGGTGGACGTCGTGGTCAACACCCACATCCACACCGACCACGTCGGCTGGAACACAAGGCGCGACAACGATGAATGGGTTCCGACGTTTCCCAATGCGCGCTACCTCGTGCCGGAAGCCGACTACCGCTACTACCACCCCGACAACGCCGACGCGCGGGGCCCCGGTCGGTCCGAGGAACATCAGGCGCGACTGGACGCGAGCCGAATCCTGTTCGCCGACAGCGTTCTTCCCGTTGATGCAACGGGCCAGATCGAGCTCTGGTCGGGCGACTATCGGGTCAGCGACTCGTTGAGATTGCGGCCCGCTCCCGGCCACACCCCTGGCTCGTCTGTGCTCTGGCTGGACGCGGGCAGTCCCGCGGTGTTCGTCGGTGACCTCACCCACAGCCCCATGCAGTTGCACAGACCATCGGATTCCTGCGTACTCGATGAGGACTTCGTCGAGGCGGCGGTGACCCGTCGGCGGGTGCTCGCCGAGGCGTCCATGCGACGCGCCACCGTCATCCCTGCGCACTATCCAGGGCGTGGCGGGGCCACCGTAGTGGCGCGCGGCGACGCATTCATGATCGACGACTGGCTCGAAATAGACGCCCTATAGCTCGGACCGATGACACCAGTGGCTTCGGGGCAAAGCCAGACTCTGCGGTCGAAGAACAGTACGATGGGTCGAGTTCTGCGACAGTTGATGCCGGAGCCGAGCGGTTAGGGAAGGTACTCATGACTGAGCCTTCGAAGGCGACACGGCGTCCGTCGAGTCGCGTCGAACGGCGGCGTGATCGACGCAAAGCTGAGATCGTCGCGACCGCTACCCAACTGTTGTCATCTCGCGGATACCAGGGGATGAACCTCGAGGACGTCGCCGAACACACGGACATCGCCAAAGCCACTCTCTATCACTACTTTTCGAGCAAGGACGAGCTGGTCAAAGCGGTGCTGGAAGAGTTGACCACCGATGTCAACACTCGGTTGCAGACGGCATTGGATGAGGCTGGCGACCGCAGCCACCTCGAGCAGCTGCAGACACTCATTCGCGAGCAGATCCGCATCCTGACCGAGACCGCACCGGAGGTCGGCGCGGTTTTCGCGTGGCCCAAGTCATGGCCGGATGCCTTCGAGCCGATCATCAAGGACAGTCGCCGCCGCCACGACGCACTGTTCCGCAAGGTGGTGCTCGCGGGCATCGCAGCGGGCGAATTCGACTGTCCCAACGCCGATGTCGCCGTGCAATGTCTCCACGGAGTCCTCAACCATTCGTCGCTGTGGATCAGGAGAGACATGCCCGCCAGGAAGAAGGCGCAACTGCGTGAGGCCGTGGTGGCGACAGCTTCGCGAATGTTCGGAAAGTAAGCGCCTGCCGGTCTACCCCGCCATGGTCAAACCGCCGCTGACACTGAGCACCTGGCCGGTCACGTAATTGGCTCTGTCCGAGGCAAAGAACAGCACTGAGTCGGCGATCTCTTCGGGAGTCGCCAACCGGCGGAACGGAATCGCCCGGATGAGGCCATCTTTGACTTTGTCAGGTAGCAAGGCGAACAGCGGCGTATCGGTGGGGCCGGGGCACACACAGTTGACGTTGATCTGATACCTGGCCATCTCGCGTGCGAGCGACTTGGTGAAGGCGATCACCCCGCCCTTGGTGCCGGCGTACACCGTCTCCCCCAGACTCCCTACCCGTCCGGCGTCACTGGCGATGTTGACGATCTTGAGGGGCGCACCCTCGGGAACGACGACGTCCAGCACAGCGCGTGTGAGCCGAACCGGACCTAGGAAATTCACCGCGACCAGTGCTTGCCACAAGTCGTCGTCGTTACTCATGAACGGCTCGACCCGATCGAATCCCGCGGCATTGACCAATACGTGTGGCAGGCCGAGGTCTTTGACGATTGCATCGGTAGCTACGGAAATCGCCGACGCGTCGGCGAGGTCGACCCCATAGGCACGGGCGCTCTCGCCGATCGCCGCTACCGTCGCGGCAAGCCCGGCGGCATCACGGTCCAACGCCGCGACGACGGCGCCGGCATCGGCCATACGGACGGCGATCGCGCGACCGATGCCTGAGGCGGCTCCCGTCACGATCGCCGTTTTGTTCGCGAACTGCATGGTCCTCCCGTGTGTCGGCAGCGCCCGTGGGTGCCCGGCCTGAAGTGCGGTCCCCTGAAGGTACTCCGGCGAGCGGCCAGTTTGTTCAACCCTAGGGTCGAACTTTAGGACTGGTGGTCGAGTTACGGTGGATATGGTTGTCTAGCTACAGGCTGGCGACGGGTTCTCGCCGCGGCAGCGTCGATGACGGAGCGAGCGGAGCACGCATGAACTTTGACGACTACAAGCAATTGACCCTGTCCCGCCGCGACAACGGCGTTCTGCTGATCACCATCGACCGGCCGGAGAAGTACAACGCCGCCGACGAACAGATGCATACTGAGCTCGCCAGGATCTGGGTCGACGTGGCCACCGACCCGCAGACCCGCGTCGCCGTGATCACCGGCGCCGGCAAGGCCTTCTCGGCCGGTGGCGACCTGGCCATGGTTGAACGCATGGCCGGCGACTATGAGCGGGTTTCGCACATGCTCGACGAGATGAGTGCGCTCGTCTACAACATCATCAACTGCGACAAGCCGATCGTGTCGGCCATCAACGGAGTCGCCGTCGGAGCCGGAACCGTCGCCGCCCTCCTGGCCGATGTCGCCATTGCCGCCGAAGATGCCCGCATCGGGGACGGACACGTGAAACTCGGCGTGGCCGCAGGTGACCACGCGGCGATCATCTGGCCTCTTCTGATCGGCATGGCCAAGGCCCGCTACTACCTGCTCACCGGTGAGATGGTCACCGGCGCCGAAGCAGAGCGCATCGGGCTGGTCGCCAAAGCCCTTCCCCGCGAGGAGGTTCTGGACGAAGCACTGCGTATCGCCGACGCGCTCGCGACGGGATCTCAGCAGGCGATCCGTCTCACCAAACGGACCCTGAACAACTGGCTGCGCACCGCGGGGCCGACCTTCGACCAGTCCGCGGCATACGAGATGTTGACCTTCCTCGGCCCCGATGTCGTCGAGGGCTATACCGCTCTCCGCGAGAAGCGCCCACCACGGTTCCCCTCAGCCCTGGCGAAGCCCGAAGGCTAGTGTTTCTTCGAATCGCAGTGGGATTAATCAGCTATATCGGAATAATCGGTCCAGAACTCCGCTTGTGCCCAGGAGAGTCCAACTTTCCTGAGGAGATGACCCATGTCGCGACCCCTTCGCATCGGCGTGCAGATAAGCCCCGGCGGAACACCCGACTACCGGACGTGGCGCCAGGCGGTGCTACACGCTGAGGACCTGGGTGCCGACATCGTCTTCGGTTACGACCACTTCCACGCCCCGAATTTCGCCGGCATCGTCGATGCGAAGCCGATTCTGGCCGACGACCAACCCGATGTGCCGAACTTCGAAGGGTGGACCGCGCTGGCGTCGTGGGGTGAGATCACCACCCGCGCCGAGATCGGGCTATTGGTCAGCGGCATCGGATATCGCAATCCCGATCTGCTGGCCGATATGGCCCGCACCGTCGACCACATCAGCGGTGGCCGCCTCATTCTCGGTGTCGGCGCGGGATGGTACGAAAAGGATTACACCACTTACGGTTACGACTTCGGGACGGTGAAGTCGCGAGCCGACCTCTTCGACGAAGGCCTGCTGCGGATCGAAAGCCGGCTGAGTCAGCTCAATCCCGCGCCGCTACGCAAGATCCCGATCTTGATCGGCGGCGCGGGCCAGAAGCGAACGCTGCCCGCCGTCGCGCGCCACGCGGACATCTGGCATACGTTCCTGCCGATCGAGTTGTACCGGCAGGCCTCTGCCCGTGTCGCTGAACTGGCTGCCGAGTTCGGACGTTCCGACAGCGACATCGAGCGGTCAGTCGTGTGGGAGGACGAACGCAGCGCCGACCAGTACCTCGACGCCGGAGCCACCCTGATCACCACGGAGATCCGACCGACCGCGGAGGGCTTTGACTTCACCGAGCTGGAGCGACTGCTCAAGTGGCGGGCTAATCGAGCCTGACCACAAGCGCTAACGCTATGGTCCGAACCGCCGATAATTGGGCGTGACTCCGTTCCGTACCGCGAGCGCTGCCGCCGCCGCCCTGATCGCGCCATGGTTGTGGGCCGCCGTCGCTCACGCCGACGCCTTCGCTGACCTTCCGGCCGTTCCCGTGGTCGCCTCCCCCACCTGCGGTGGCACTGTGAGCGCGGAGGCCCAGGTGACGCCGGCGCAGGTCGGTGACCAAGTCGGTGATGGCGTCCGGGTGGCGATCCACTATGACGCCGGCGTGTACGACGGCTCCTGCTCGCTGACCGTGACCGCCGACTGGACCAACCTCGACACGGGGGCCTCCGGCAGTGGTGACATCACCGCGGTGTCGACGATCGATGGGCACTACGGTTTCATCGGCTACGCCAACACCACCTTCGACACGGGCGGCGGCACGATCGTCGTCACAGTCAGCTCCCATCCCGGCGCGGAAATGCGGCTCACGACTTGAGATCTGCGGCCTCTCAGGGCTCTTAAATTGGAGTGCCCAGGTAGTAGCCCATGCGCATCTCGTAGTCGCCGGGTTGATTGCGGCCCGCAGCCAGTGCGGCGGCGAGACGGCGTTTCGAGCCGGACCACTGGAAGGACTGCAGGTAGATCTGCAGTGAGGACAACATGTCCTCCGGTGACGGGAGCGTGTGCCGGTTGGTCTGCTGCTTGACGGCGGCGATCGACTCTTTGTCGTAGGAGGCGATCCGTCGAGCGAGCGTGTCCACAAGTTCGTCGAGGTCGGCGTCGTCGACAGCGCGGTTGATCCATCCGTAGCGCTCGGCCAGATCGGCCGGGTAGTCGTCGCTGGAGAGCGCGACCTCTAACGCCCTGGCCCTGCCCATTAACAGCGGGAGATGTTCCAATCCGCCCCCGCCGGGCAGATTGCCGCTGGCGGTTTCGGGCTGGCCGAAGAGCGCACGATCGCTGGCGAAGCGCATATCCATCGCCAGGGTGAGCTCGCTACCGATCCCGCGCACGCGCCCCCGGATCTTGGCGACGGATGCGACAGGTAGTCGTGAGAGGCGGGTGCTCGCGTCGATGGTCAGCGGATAGCCGGTCACTCCGGGCTCCTTGGGCGTCTCAGCGACGCGAGAGGTGTCGTAGTGGTTCAGGAAGTAGTCCGGGTTGGCCGAGTCGAACACCACGACGCGCAGTTCGGGCGCCGCCTCCATCTGGTTGATCAACTCGGGCAGTTCCACGAGCATCTCCGGGGTCACGAGATTGATCGAGGGGTTGTCGAAGGTGACCCGCCAGAGGCGCTCGTCGTCAGCGGATACCGAGAAATGGGTCCAGTGCTGCGTTGTCATCCGCGTCTCGTTTCTCTGTTGACGACGCGCCAGCCGTCGGGACGACGTCTTCCCTACTTCAACGCAGCGGAACATGAAACCACTTCAGCCCCGCCATCCGGGCATCACCTCCTCTACTTGGGGCTGACATAAATCGCCGCCGCGAGCTGTTGCCGATGACGGGTAATGCCGTGTCCGTCCGCCTGCATGCGGATCGACCAACGTGGGAGGGCGTAGTGAAGGCAGTCGGATTCCACCGCTTCGGCGGGCCAGAGGTGCTTGAGGTACTCGATCTACCCGAACCGCACGCCGGTCGCGGCGAGGTCCGCATCAAAGTGACCGCCGCCGGAGTCAATCCATCCGACACCGTGTCCCGTTCAGGCCAGGCGAAGGCACTGATGCAGAAGGCCGACCCGAACCTGCAGTACCCGCCCGGTCCCTACGTTGTGGGCTGGGATGCGGCCGGGGTGATCGACGAGATCGGCGAGGACACACCGGATGATCTCGCAATCGGCGACCATGTCATGGCTGTGACTCTGCCAGTAGGCACCGGAGGTGCCTACGTGGAGTATTTGGTGGTCTCGGCGAATTCCGTTGTGCACACTCCGGCGGGGTGGGATGACGTCGCCGCCAGCACGCTGCCACTCAACGGGCTGACGGCGCGTCGGGCCCTCGACCTCATGGCGCTGCCGCCAGGGTCGACGGTCGCGATCACCGGGGCGGCGGGTGCCTTCGGCGGGTATGCCATCGAGCTGGCGAAGGCCGACGGCTTGCGGGTGATCGCCGACGCCTCAGAGGCCGACAGTGTTCTCGTCACCAAATTGGGCGCCGACGTGGTGGTGCCGCGCGGTGACGACGTCGCCAGGAGCATCCGCGAGGCGGTACCCGACGGGGTGCACGGCCTCGCCGATGGCGCACTTCTCGACGACAAAGTGACTGCTGCCGTTCGCGACGGCGGCAGGATAGCCACCCTGCGTAGCTTCACCGGTGGTCATCAGCGCGAAATCACTTGGCATCCGGTCCATGTCATGGACTATCTGCGTGCTCGCACGGAGCTCGACCGGTTGCGTCAACAAGCCGAGGACGGACTGCTTACCGCTCGCATCGCCGATGTCCTGCCCATTGAGAATGCGAGCGAAGCACACCGACGTCTGGAAGCCGGCGGGGTACGCGGGCGCCTTGTACTCGCGCTGTGAACGAGACTCATGCCCAGAGCCCATTCCCCTGATAGCGACGGCGGTGGCGGTACATAATTTCCCCCAGACAATGAATTCAAGGGGAATCATGTTGAAACCGTTCCATTCCAGGGCCGCTGCCGCCATGGTCGCGGGTGGCCTATGTGCACTCGTTGTGAGCGCACCCCCGGCGGGCGCTGACAACGAACCTGTCCCGACGCAGGACAACGCGGTGTACGCCATTGCTGACGGCTACATCGCGAAGCAGAATGCCTGCACTCCTGAGCTCACCCCGTTTTTCGAATCGATCACCTGGGATCCGCCGGGGTTCACGCCCGAGGGCGGCACCGGAATGATCCACGACGCCAACGACGCGCTTGGTGGACAGTTCGCGGCCACATGGAACGGCCAGTCCTGGGACGTCGAGTACCAGTTCTGCTGAGCACCGCGACTACCTGCGCTGCAGGATCGGTTTCCCGCGCTCCGCTTACCGCGAGGTGGTCAGCACAGGCGCATCGACGACTCCGCGTGACGGAACCCTCGTCGGCGGTGTGGGCTTGACTTCCACAAAAGTTCCCGAGGACAAATCGGTGTTCACGATCGGCGGAAACTTCTTCGGCGGATCCGGTTGCGTCTCGAGGACGGCTCCTCCGCTTGGCTGCAGGAGATCGTCCGGATTGATGCAGGCGCCGTTGCGCATAACGCCGCCGGCATGTTCGCAGCAGTAGTCGGTCGGCATGTCGCGCTCCAGACACGAGGCGAAGTCGGATTCTTTGTAGGTGGCATTCGCGACGGCGATAGCCCCGAACGGTATTGCGGCAAGGGCAAGCACACCTGCGGTCAGCGTGGTGCGCGCCATCCGACGCGAAGGCGCTGAAACTGTCACGGGGTGGTCGGTGGTCGAAAGTTTCATGATGGTGTCTCCTGACTCGGCGTCCGGCGGATGCCGCTTTCTTCGGTGGTGGAGATAAGTCTGTGGCGGCCGGCTATCACCCCGGAATCGCTGGGACGACAGATTCCACTTCCGAATGGGAAGGGTTTGCTATCCGCTGGGTAAGGGGCGCAGTCCTGCACGAGGGATAAGTGCCGCCCTTGGGCGGCGTTCCACGAAACGACAGGGTCATTTCGGGCACGTCGGTCAAGGAGAAAACATGAGCGTGGACAGCATTTCCCTCGGTAGCACGGGACTCGACGAGTTGGTTCCGTCGCGCTACGCGGTACAGGTCGGCGACATCGAGATCCTGGTGATCAGCGACGGCGTACTGCCGATCACGGCCCGAACGATGGCGACCAACGCCGACCCGACCGAGTACGGCCAATGGCTCGACGACATGTTCCTGCCGCGGGACGTGCTCGACTGGCCGCTGAACGTCGTCGTCGTCCGTAGCGGCGGCCGGACCATCCTCGTCGACGCGGGCCTGGGGGTGGAGTTCCCCGACTTTCCGCGGGCCGGGCAGACTGTCCACCGCCTGGAAGCCGCCGGCATCGACCCCTCGGCCGTGACGGACGTCGTGCTCACTCACCTGCACATGGACCATGTCGGCGGACTGCTGAGCCAGGGCCTGAAGGAACGGCTGCGCCCGGATCTGCGGGTCCATGTGGCCACCCGCGAAGCCGAATTCTGGGAAGCCCCCGACTTCACCCGCACCGACATGCCGGCACCCGTGCCCGACGCACTGCGGTCGATCGCCACGCGCTTCCTCAACGAATATCGCGGCTACATAAAGACTTTCGAGACCGAGTACGAGATCGCGCCGGGCGTGCTCGTCGCCCGCAACGGCGGCCATACCCCTGGGCACAGCATTGTCCGCCTCGCGTCCGGCGGCGACGCGCTCACATTCGCCGGCGACTCCGTGTTCGCCCCCGGTTTCGACAACCCCGAATGGCACAACGGTTTTGAACACGACCCCGAGGAGTCCGCGCGCGTCCGGATCGAACTCCTTCGGGAGCTGGCGGCGACGGGCGAGGCGATGGTGGCCACCCACCTACCGTTCCCGTCCGTCTGCCACGTGGCGACGGCGGGCGACGTCTTCCGGTGCGTACCGGCCACCTGGGACTACTGACGCGCCATCCGACCTGCTGCCTCGGCACCACCAGACCGGCAGGACGCGGCAAACTCATCGTTATGTAGCGTGGCGAGCGTGAATTTCTCTCGCGTGTCCTCCACCGTTGCCCTCGCAGCCGGTGCCACCTTGCTGGTGACGACGTTGGCCGCATGCGGCTCCGACTCCGACTCAGCCGCGTCATCGACGAGCACGACCACCACCACCAGCGCCGCGGACCCGTTCTCGGTCACCGAGACGCAGACACCACCCGCAGCGCCTGCGGCCGCCAGCACGTGCCCGACGGCCGCGCCCGCCGACACCGGAACCCCCGAGTGGACGCTGCCCGGCGACACCGGCAGTGTCTCCGTCACCGGCTCAACGGATACGACGGCGCCAAACATCAAGGTGGACACGCCGTTCAGCGTGAGCGAGACCACGGTGCAGACGCTGCAGCCCGGTGACGGCCCGGTCGTCGCCGATACGGCGACGGTGTCGGTCTGCTACATGGGCGTCAACGGCCGCGACGGATCTGTGTTCGACAGCAGCTACCAGCGCGGCTACCCCGAGGAATTCCCGCTGAACGGCGTCGTGCCGGGCTTCCAGAAGGCCATTGCGGGCCAGAAGGTCGGATCGACGGTCGCGGTGGCGATGACCTCGGCCGACGGCTACGCCGACGGTCAGCCCGCCGCAGGAATCCTGCCCGGCGACACGCTCGTCTTCGCGATCAAGATTCTCGACGCGTCGAGCTGATCGGCGCGGGTGGGCCCGCGATCGAGTCACGCACCCCACAATCCGCCGGTTATCGTGTGCCCCGTGGAAGGCACGCCATTCGGTCGCTACCGGCTGCTCGAATTGCTGGGTCGCGGCGGGATGGGCGAGGTCTGGCGCGCCTACGACACCGAGATCGACCGCGTCGTCGCGCTCAAGATGCTGCTGCCGCACCTGAGCGAAGACGACGAGTTCGAGAAGCGTTTCCGCCGCGAGGTCCGCGCGGCCGCCCGCCTCGATGACCGCCACGTCGTACCCATCTACGACGTAGGCGAGATCGACGGCCGGCTGTACGTCACCATGCGGCTGATCAACGGCACCGATCTGCACGCGCTGCTCGACAGGGGCCCCCTCGAACCGGAACGCGCCGTGGCGATCATCGAGCAGATCGCCAACGCGTTGGAGAACGCGCACCGAACGGGGCTCGTCCATCGCGACGTTAAGCCCTCCAACATTCTGCTCGAGCCGAACGACTTCGCCTACCTCATCGACTTCGGTATCGCGCGCACCGCCGAGGACGGCGTGACGCAGACCGGTTCGGCCATCGGCACCTGGGCGTACATGGCGCCGGAACGCTTCAGCACCGACCAGACGAACCCCAGCTCCGACATCTACGCGCTGGCCTGTGTGCTCTACGAATGCCTCACGGGCGAACAACCCTTCCCCGGCAACACCTTTGAGAAGGTCGCCAGCGGCCACATCTTCACTCCGCCGCCGAGACCGTCTCAAGTCAGCCGCACCGTCCCGACGGCACTGGACGGGGTCATCGCAAAGGGGCTGGCCAAGCAGCCCTCGGAGCGCTACCCGTCTGCCATCGAGATGGCTTCCGCCGCAAAGGAAGTCATCAGCCGGCCAAGTTATTCGCCGAACCCTCCGATACCACCGCCCCCGCCGCAGTGGGCGCCGCCACCCGGCGGGCAACCACCTCCCAGCGGCGGCACACCGCCGGTGTTTTCCTACCCGCCGCACAGTGTCCCCAATCTGCAGGCGCCGCCGACGATGGCGGCGCCTCCGCGCCCCCGACGAAAGCACGGTCTCCTCGTCGGCGCCCTGGTGTTCGTCGCGACCCTGATCCTGGTCGCCGGTGTCATCGCCATCGTGGAGTTCATCGGGCGCGACAAGACCCCCGCCGGCCCACCGGCTGCGAACGAGGCTCAGTTCAGCGGCACCTACACCGCCGACTACGGCCCCGGAACAGACCTCGAAGGCAATCCCGTTCCGAATGCGCCTGCAACGACGAGCAATTGGGCCGTCCGCTCCGAATGCGGATCCGCCGGTTGTGTCGCGACCGCGGCGAACGTCAGCGGCGCGGGTATGGCCCTGTTGTCGAACCTGACCTTCGATCAGTTGGGCGGCACCTGGGCCGCGGTAGGCCTGTCGTCAGCGCAGTGCGGTGGCGACCAGCCCGTCGAACTCTGGGTGATCTTCACGCTGCAACCGCAATCCGACGGCACCCTGACCGGCGAAACGATCCGGGCGTCCACCAACGGTGCCTGCGCCGCCAAGCGCACGGTGAAGTTCACCCGTACCGGCGATCCCGACCCGACGAAGGTTCCGGATCCCGCGGTTCTTCCGCCGCGTGCCGTCAGCCCCGCGGAGGCGCTGCACGGCAGCTATCGCCAGACGACGACGTTCACCAACGGCAACGTCGTACCGGGAAATGTGCTGTCCGCCAACACCTACTGCCTGCGGACCGGGGACCGGTGCATGAGCCTGTTCCACTCATCCGACGGGGTCGTGACCCTCATCTTCGCCGACGACAAGTGGACGCGTGACGAAGCGGGCACGACGACGTGCCCCGGCGGCGGCACGGCGCAGGTGACGATCACCGCCGAGTATCCGATGCCGAAGCAGTTGGACGATCCCATCGCGCTGCTCACCGGACGCGGAAAGCAGACCGTCGTGGCCGGAGGCGCGTGCGCCGGCGGTGGGGATTTCACCGACACGTTCGAACGCACCGGTTCGTAGGATTTGTGTGCGCTCCGTTGCGGTGAGCGCTCTTAAATGCACACAAATCGCCCGGGTTACGGGCAGGCCGTCGTCGGAATGAACAGCGACCAGCACCACCCCGGCGGCAGAGGCGGCGTGAATCCAGGCGGTGGCGGAGGCGGCGGCGGCGGGGGCACTTCGCCCTCGAAGATGTTCGACGCGACGTTGCCCGTGCTGAACCCCTCGCAGGGGTTGAATCCGCCGCCCGGCCTCAAGGGCGACGGGTCAGTGTGAGCGAAGCCGGTCTATCGCGCTCGACCACGACTTGCGCATCGCGAAGATCAGGCCCGGCCCGAAGAGCGCGAGGCCCGCGACCGCATGCCAGCCGTTGTAGTCCATCCCCAGAATCTGGACGGTCGGCGCGACGTGGAACACGCAGATGATCAACAGTCCGAACTGGGCGAAACTCCACCTCATGAGGGATACCTCCGTCGAAAGTCGCCGGAATCGCATCAAGTACTACGCTCGGTAGTAGTCGGTCACAAGGCCTCGACGATTCGGCCCGAGACCGATAGACCATCTAAGCTGTGCTTACTTAGGCAAAGATTTCGGCGTCTCGACCTGGACGGACGCCGAAATGGAACCAGTGTTTCTCGCCAACGCTCCTCGTGAGTGTGGCGAAATCACGCGTCTATCGGAGGTGCGCAGTTGAAGTACAGGGTCGGGGTCCCGGTATCCGTCGTCGCCGCTGGAGTCGCGTTGGCGGCTCCCGCAGCAGCGAGCGAGGACGAATTCGTCGAGACGATGCAGACCACTTACGCCTTCCTCACCGACCAACAGTTGCGGTCCGAAGGCGCCAAGATCTGCAGCGTCCTCAGGAGCGGGACGCCGGCGTCGGACGCGGTCGTCATGGTGCGTAATGATCTGGGCGTCTCGATTTCCGCCGCCGGAGAGATCGTCAGCGCCGCCGTCGTCGAACTCGACTGCTGAATTCGCCTGCACTGCAGGTGATTCCACCCGCGTCTTGTCTCGAGCGCATCAATGCGGCTCTCCCGCAGCCTGTTCGGCCAGTAGCGCGCACGCGTCATCACGTGGGAAACTCAACGGGACAGGGCCAGTTCCAGAATCGAGGCACAGTCATGAGCGGATGTCTGCGCACGTCGGCTGGTTGGGCAATCGGTGTCGGCGGGTTCGCGGTGGCGGTGGGCGTCATCGCGGGCACCGGTGTCGCGCCCGCGCAGCCGGTACCCGTCGACCCCGTCGTGCCGCCGATTCCGGGCGTGGTGACGGGGATCGTGGACGCGGGCGGGCCGATGCCTGCGTCTCCCCCTCCGCCACCCGGAGCGCCGACCGTGCCCGCGATAACCGCCGAACAGCTGCAGCAGAGCGGCGAGCTCGGGTCCTTCGGAGACATCATCGGCAACTTCACCAATCCGAATGACATCATGACCAAGCTCTTCCCCAACCCGTCGGCGCCCTACACCCCGGTGCGGCAGATGCCGATGGGTCCACCGCCGCCGCCGGATCCCGCGTTCGCCCCTGCCGGTTAGGCCACCACGGTCGCGCCACTACCCTGTACGCGTGGCAAATGTGTTGTCGGTCAACCTGGCGCGTGTCCGCGCGAATCCCGATGCGCCGTCGCGGCAGACAGGCATCGACAAGTCCGCGACGACGGAATCCGTCATGGTCCGATCGCCGGGACCGATGCGCAGCGGGCTCGGAAGCGGCCTCGTCGGTGACGCCATCGGCAACCAGAAGCTCCACGGCGGCGACGATCAAGCGGTCTACGTCTATGCGCGCGAGGATCTCGACGAGTGGGAGAAGCGACTCGGACGTCCGCTCACGCATGGCATGTTCGGCGAGAATCTCACGACCTCCGGCGTCGACGTCACGCACGCACGGATCGGTGAACGTTGGCGCATCGGCACGGGCGGCCTGCTGCTCGAGGTATCCGCGCCGCGCACTCCGTGCCGAACCTTCTCTGCGTTCCTCAACCTCAAAGGTTGGATGAAGACGTTCACCGAAGCAGCGAAACCCGGCGCGTATCTGCGGGTCCTCTCGCCGGGACCGGTGCAAGCCGGCGACACCATCTCAATTGAAGACCGCCCGGGCCATGACGTGACGATCAACCTGGTGTTCCGCGCCCGAATGTCAGATCCCGATCTGCTTCCGCAGTTGTTGGCCGCCGATGCACTATCCGCAGAGCTGAAGGCATATGTGCGCAAGCGGCTTCGGACTGCGGGCTGATCTTCTTGCGATTTCGGCGTGCTTAGTCACGCTCAGCGCGACCCAGCACGCCGAAATCGCCACGCGCTCAGTCGGACGCGGGCGCCTTCTTCGTCCGACGTGTCGCCCCCCAGAGTGCGACGCCGATGCCGACGACAGCGCCCCCGAGCCCGATGATCTGCTGTGAGCGCGACATCTCGTCGTGGACCCGCAACCCGCCCAACAGGTCGGCCGCGTCGGCGCCTCCCGACGCCAGGAACCAGCCGCGGGTCTCCTTGCCACGTACCGCCGCAGCCATCATCAACGCGCCGATGAGCGCATCTCGATAACCCATCGAGTGCAGGAGCAGCTGCGCCGTCGGGGCGGGCTTCTCAGAATCTCCCCACAGCCGGTTGGCGCCAAGCGGATCGACGAGGAACGAAATACCCGACGCAAGGCGGATACCGCCCACGGCGAGTGCTGCACGGTCCAAAGGCATGGCGTGCAGCCTAAGGCAGGACCAGACTGAGTAGATGCGAATTGAGATCGTGGTCTTCGACGGGTTCGACGCCCTCGACGTCGTCGCACCGTGGGAGGTGTTCGCCCGTGCCTCGACCATCGATCCGGACCTCGACGTCGCCCTGGTGCGCGCCGACGGTCCCCCGCTCAAATCCGCCGCCAACGGCCTGCAGCTACATGTCGACGACGAGCTCGGCACGCCGGACGCGTTGTTCGTGCCGGGTGGCAGCTGGGTGGACGGAAACGACACCGGCGTGCCGCGCGAGATTCGCCGCGGCGCACTCCCCAGCATCATCGCCGAGTTGTCGACCTCGGTTCGGTGGGTGGCATCGGTGTGCACAGGTGCCCTGCTGCTCGGCGGGGCTGGGATTCTGCGCAATCGCAACGCCACCACCAATCCCGCTGCACTGGAAGAGCTTTCGCGATACGGTTCCTCCGTGAAGCAGAACCGCGTGGTCGACGACGGCAACGTGGTGACCGCGGGAGCCGTCACCGCAGGCATCGACGTCGCACTGTGGTTGGTCCGGCGCGAGGTCGGCGACGACGTGGCCGAGAAGGTCGCACGAGCGATCGCCTACCCGATGCCGGACGACGTGTGGCACCGCGACGTCTAACTGTGCTGGTGCGTCTTCTCCGCTGCCTTGGGGTCGCGCCACGCCTCCCAGAAGAGCAGGTGCGACCGAATTCCCGGGTGACTGACCGTGTCCAGAACCTTGACACCCGCGTTCGCGACGGCCGGTATCCCGACCAGCTTGTGGAAGAACCTGCCGCGGCGATACTCCTTGCCCCAGGTGGCTTCCACAACCTGCTCATAGTTGGTGAAATCGTCGGGCCCGCCGTTGGTCAGGCTCGCAACCGCACACTCACCCGCCGCGAGCCCCGATTGCAGCGCCTTTGAAATGCCCGCCCCCGACACAGGTCTCGCAGCACCCAGCGCATCGCCTGCGAACAGGATGCCGGGCCGCCACGGCGGCCACGTCGTGAATCCCATTGGCAGCCGCCATGCTTGCAGCGCCTTGGACTCCCTGAGCGAGCTAACCGGTGGCAGCTCCCACTCCGCGGGCAACGTCGCGAGGAACTCCTTCAACAGTTCGGCCGCGTTGATGTCGCGCCAATGCTTGTAACTCGTGCAGTAGCCGAGACCGATGTTGGCCCGTCCCCCGCCGAGCGGGAAGACCCAGCCGTAACCCGGTAATTGGTCTCCGTTGAACACGAGCTTCAAATGGATGTCGAGCGTGTCGGTGTCCAACCACCGCACCGGCATCTCGGCGCGAATTGCGATGGCCGAGTATCCGTTACGTTGCGATTCGAGTTTCATCACCCGCTTCAGTGGCGAGTACGCACCGTCGGCGGCGATGACGGCGTCGGCGTTGATCCGCTCGCCGTTGGCCAGAATCACACCGACGACACGGCCGTTGTCGTCGAGCGCGGGCCCGACGACCTCGGCGGACTGACGCACCTCGGCGCCTGCCGCCCCGACGTGTTCGAGCAGCATCGTGTCGAGTTCGGTACGCCGCGCGACGTGGCCGTGGTCGGGCATTCCCGGGCGGTGCGGGAACGACAGATTCCACTCGCTCGGGCTGAAGATCCGCGCACCGTTGACGCGATGGAAGTTGTTGACCCGCTCGGCGAGTCCCATCTTCTGGAGATAGCTCACCGCACGCGGGGTGAGCCCGTCGCCGCACGGCTTGTCGCGCGGGAACTGCGCCTTGTCGAGCACCACGACTCGCGCGCCGGCCTGGACGGCCTGCCACGCCGCCGCAGCGCCGGCGGGTCCACCACCAGAAATCGCCAGGTCAAAGTGCTGCGTCATCGGTCTCGCCTCGAGCTTCGGACTGAACTCGGCTCTGACACTATCGAATACGGGCGCCCGCCGCGCCAGAACCGCCGCCAGGTCACCATCTCGTCATGCCGACCAAGACTCAGAGGCCGAACTGATCCTCGATGATGCCGAGCCAGATCTGCGCCGCGTCCATCGCCACCTTCTCGCTGATGAACGCGTGCTGGGTGCCGGTGTACATGTCCCGGAACGCTCGCTCGAGGCGGCTGCCTTCCCGGATCGAACTCGTGCCCGCGACCAGATGCGCCCATTCGGCGCACTCCCGCGCGACATCGGTGGCATAGACCGCCGCCACGCGCATATCCGCACGCAGCGTCGGGGTCAACGCCTCTCCCGATGCGACGGCCGTCTCTGCTGTGGTGAATGCCTCCAGCACGAGGAGTCGTGCGGCGCGCCAGGCTGCCACATGGTGCGCGAGGCCCTTTTGGAACGTCGGGCGGCTGGCCAGCGACGCCATATCGCTCATCCGGAACTTGGTCGCCGCGAGTTCCGCGACATCGTCGAGCATGCTTTTGGCGACGCCCAGCGCCCACGACGCGTGACCCGCCGCCGTGACGGGCATCAACCCCATCCGCATGGCGGGCGACGTGCCCCGCAACGGATCGCGGGAGAACAAATCGAATGTCCGATACTCGGGGACGAAGAGCTCCTGGACGTTGTAGTCATAGGACCCGGTTCCCTTGAGCCCCTGCACAAACCAGCCGTCGGTGAAGTTGATCTGCTCGCGGGGAATCACGGCCACCCGCATCTCTGGCACGCCCTCGCTGATCCAGCGCATCTCGCCGTCGGACATAGGGAAGAACCCCGCGGCGACGTACTCCGAGTGACCGGTTCCCGACCCGAAGCTCCACGACCCGCTCAGCGTGTAGCCGCCGTCCACCACGTGGCCCTGCCCGTTGGGGAAGAACTGACCACCCATCGTCACGCGATTGCGGTGCGCGGTGAACACTTCCGCGAACCCCTCATCGGGCAGATACGCCGCGGCGGCGAAGGACGACGGCAGGTTCGCGATACCGATCCACCCGAACGAGCCGTCCTGCCAAGCCATTTCGATCCAGGTCTCGATCATCTCGGCGAACGACGGCTCGACTCCCCCGGCCTCGACGGGATTGAACGCCGTGATGAGCCCGGTGGCCCACATCTGGTCGACGATCGCGGTCGTCAACGTGCGCGCCCGCTCGGACTCCGGTGCCTGCGCCTGCACGAGCTCACGCATCCCCCGCGCGAGCCCGACAACCCGGTCAGCCGTTTCGACTGTCGATGTCATGCCCAGACAGTAACCGCCGGGCCGCCCCTCGGCGGGAATTTCGATACTGATCGGATCGTAATTTTTCGTGCTCATAGACTTCGACCGTGGATCAGCCGCGACTGACCGTGCCCTCGCTCCTGCAGCGCAGCGTGCGCGAGTTCGGCGACCAGACCTATCTGGTGACGCCGACGGACCGACTCACCTATCGCGAGGCGGAACAGCGCTCGGCCCAGCTGGCCCGCTGGCTGCTGGCCGAAGGCGTCGGCAAGGGCACGCGCGTCGGACTGTTCTTCGCCAACGGCGTCGACTGGGTCGTCTGGTGGCTGGCGGTGTCCCGGATCGGCGCCCTAGCGGTGCCGCTGAGCACGCTGTACGCGCCGGCGGAGATCGCCAAAGTGGCGCGGCTGGCTGATGTCGCGCTGGTGATCGCCCCTCCCAAGGTGCTCACGATCGACGTCGCCGAACGCTTCGAGGCGGCGTTTCCCGAGCTGGCAGGTCAGCCGACCAACCAAATCACGCTGACCGCGGCGCCGTACCTGCGCCGGATCGTGCTTACGGGCGACTCCGACCGAGGCTGGGCGACGCGGTACGACGAGACCGCGCCGATTGTGCCGCAGAGTCTGTTGGCGGCGGTCGAGGACGAGGTGTTTCCCGCGGATCTGGCCGTCATGATCCATACGTCGGGCTCGACGGCGGACCCGAAGGGAGTGTTGCACACCCACGGCACGCTGGTCCGGCAGACGTCGACGTGGCCCGAGGCGATCCGTGCGATGACGGGGTCGGATGCCGACCCGCGGATACTGTGTGCGATGCCGTTCTTCTGGATCGGTGGGCTGCTGGCGACTACGGGTGCGCTGCACGAACCCGTCACGGTGGTGGTCATGCCGCGACTCGACGCCGAGACGGCGCTGGATCTCATCGAGCGCGAGCGGGTGACAGGGCTCGTGGGGTGGCCGGCGTTCACCCAACGCCTGCGCGAGCATCCGACGTACGCCGACCGCGACCTGTCCAGTGTGCCGATGCTGCGCGACGGTCCGCTCGACATCGCGATGACCGATGTGCCCGACGGTTTTCCCGTGCACCGCACCATGTCTGAGACCGCGGGCGGCTTCGTGTACACGGACATGCGCATCGTGGACGACGACGGCAACCCCGTCGCCGACGGCGAGATCGGCGAGTTGCTCGTCCGCGGCACCGGCGTGATGGCCGGCTACAACAAACGCGAACGTGCCGAGACGTTCGATGAGGACGGCTGGTATCACACCGGCGACCGGGTTTACCGAAAAGCGGGCGATCCGCGGCTGTTCTATGTGGGCCGCACCAGCGAGCTGATCAAGGCCGCGGGTGCGAATGTCTCACCGCTGGAAGTCGAGTCGGTGATCGAGCAGTTCGCCGATGTGTCGCAATGCATCGTCGTCGGGATCGCCGATCCGGTGCGGGGCGAAGAGGTGTGCGCCGTCGTCGTGCCCAGCGACGGGTCGCTCGACGTGCGCTCCCTTGCGGCGCGTACGCGGGAGCAGTTGTCCGCCTACAAGGTTCCGACCCGCTGGGTTCTCGCAACCAGTGAGCAGATGCCGACCCTCGCCAGTGGCAAGTTCAACCGCAGGGCACTGCGGACGATGGTGATGGACGGGACGCTGACCCCCGCTCAGTAGGCGCGGGCGATGTACGCCAGAACCCCTGCGTCATCGTCGGATTCGGGCAGCGATCCATTGCTGTGCTGCAGGCACCGCACCGTGAGCCCACTTGCGGCGAGCTCTACCTCCCCTGCCTCGCCGACGAGTTCCCATGGCACCCTGGCGACGCCGGTCTGTCCGGCCTCGCGCACGTCCTCGAGTGTTGCGCACTCGGCGATGACGTCATCGCGCCGCGCGGTGGCTGCCGCGAGCAGCTGCGCCTGGATGTCCTCCGTCAACCGACGCACCTCGTCGGCGACGCGGTCGAGCGCCACCGTGCTCTTCTCCCGCGTGTCACGGCGGTACAACGTGGCTGCGTTGTCTGCGACGTCACGTGGGCCGATCTCGATGCGGATCGGCACACCCTGCAGATCCCATTCGGTGGCACGCCAGCCGAAGCCTTGAGAGGCGTTGTCGTCCAGTCGCGTTCGGATCCCCGCTGCGACGAGCTCGTCTACGAGGACGGATGCGGTGCGGGCGACAGCGCCGTCGGATTCCTTCACCACCACGACCACGGCTTGTACCGGTGCGACAGCAGGCGGCAAGACGAGGCCGTGGTCGTCACCATGACACATGATCAGTCCGCCGAGCATGCGCGTCGAGGAGCCCCAGGACGTGGTCCAGCAGTTTTCGACGGTGCCGTCGGCGGTCGTGTACGTGATGCTGAAGGCGCGGCTGAACCGCTGGCCGAGTTCGTGCGATGTGCCCATCTGCAACGCCTTGCCGTCGCGCATGATCCCTTCGCACGTCATGGTGTTCGCGGCGCCGGCGAAGCGCTCCCGTACGGTCTTACGTCCGACGATCACAGGGATGGCCAGCACGTTGCGCATGAAGTCCTCGTAGACCTCACGCAGGATGCGGCGGGCGTACTCGCGTGCCTGCAGTTGCGTGGCGTGCGCGGTGTGGCCCTCCTGCCACAGGAACTCGGTGGTGCGCAGGAAGATTCGCGGCCGCATCTCCCAACGCACCGCGTTGGCCCATTGATTCAGCAGCAGCGGAAGGTCGCGATAGCTGTCGATCCACTTGGCCATGTACTCGCCGATGACGGTTTCGCTCGTCGGACGGATGGCCAGCGGCTCGGACAGCTCTTTGCCGCCGCCGTGGGTCACGACGGCCAGCTCGGGGCTGAACCCCTCGACGTGCTCGGCCTCCCGCTCGAAGAAGCTCATCGGGATCAGGAGCGGGAAGTACGCGTTGACCGCGCCTGCGGCCTTGATCCGAGCATCGATCTCGGCCTGCATGCGCTCCCACACCGCGTAGCCGTTGGGCCTGATGACGATGGTTCCGCGGGCCGGACCGTTCTCGGCCAGTTTCGCCTTGGTCAGGACGTCCTGATACCAGCGCGGGAAGTCGTCGTGTTGAGCAGCCAGTACCGCCATCGCCCGACCCTACGTGCGGCGCACCGCCGCAGTCGCGTGGTTTTCGCCGCGACGGCTACGCGATGATGCGGCTCAGATACGGTGCCATGTTGTTCGTGCGCACCGCCGACACCGCGACACCGGCGTCGGTCGCCTCGACCATCTTTCCGTTGCCGATGAAGAGGGCGACGCTCTGCGTACCGTCCGGGCCGTAGAAGATCAGGTCGCCGGGCAGAGCCTGCGCGGGAGTGACCTTCTGCCCGACCTTGTACTGCTCACCCGAGGACCGCGGCAGCTTCACGCCGACCCCGGCGAAGGAGTAGACCATCAGACCGGACGCGTCGAATCCGACCACGTCCGCGACCGGGTTGAGTCCGACCACCCTGCCCTCGGGGTCGAGTCCGAGCGCGTTGGCCTGCGGGCCGCTACCGCGGGTCGGCCCGTTGACGTCACCGCCGCCGTAGGAAAACGGAACGCCGCGTTGGGACAACGCACGGGCGATGACCGTTTGCACGGCCTGTTGCTGGGTGGCGGAGCGTGGGTAAGGCGCAGCGGTCGCTATGCCGGCCGTCGTCACCAACAGGGCCAGGCTGATCACCAACGCGTAGATGCTTCTCATCGGTCTTTCTACTCTCTCGAAATGTCATGCGAACAGGCGTGATCCACGGCGATCAACCGTTCGCTACTCCACTTGTACCTGCGGAATGCGCATCTGCCCAATTCCCGTATGGGACATGGCCAATGAGTTGTCGTACCGTGATCGAACGGTGATCAGAGAGGTCGAAGGGTAGTTAGCCGAGCCTGATGTCGGGTGTCACCGGTCACAGCATCTCGAGGGTCTACGATCGAAACCACTCACACGAATCGATGGTGCTGACCTTGCCGTATTTCGCCCGTAATGACGTACCCACGGCCGATGACTGACCGGGTCGCCGTTGTCGGTGGGGGCATCTTGGGTGTCGCCATCGCGCGTGAACTCCTCGCCCGCCGGCCGGACGCCCAAGTGACATTGTTCGAGAAGGAGAACCGCCTCGCCGCCCACCAAACCGGACGCAACAGCGGCGTCGTCCACGCAGGCCTGTACTACCAGCCCGGTTCGAACAAGGCCGTACTCTGCCGCCGCGGTGTCGGTCTGCTCGAAGAGTTCTGCGCGCAGCGCGGCATCCGACGGGTCGAATGCGGCAAGGTGTTGGTCGCGCTCGACGACGCCGAACGTGCCCGACTGGCTGATATCGAACAGCGCGCACTTGCCAACGGCGTCCCCGGTGTCCGCACGATCGGCCCCGAGGAGTTGCGTGAACTCGAACCGCACGTCCGGGGCATCGCGGCCCTGCATTCACCGTCCACGTCGATCGTCGATTTCGCCGAGGTGACCCAAGCCCTCGCCGCCGACGCCGTGGCATGCGGGGCGAAAATCCTTCTTGGCCATGAGGTCATCGGCCTCCGATCCACTGGCACCGAGGTCGTCGTCACCGCTCGCACGGCGGGCGGCACCTATCAGAGCGCGTTCGATCAGGTCGTTGCGTGCGGGGGACTGCAGAGCGACCGTCTCGCCGAAATCATCGGGGACGGACCGGATCCCGTGATCATGCCGTTCCGAGGCGAGTACTACACGCTGAAACCGGAGCGCAGAAGCCTGGTCAACGGGCTGGTGTATCCGGTGCCCGATCCGCGGTACCCGTTCCTCGGCGTCCACATCACGCCGCGGGTCGACGGCGAGGTGCTCGTCGGCCCCAACGCGGTGCTGGCGTTGGCCCGCGAAGGCTATACCTGGCGTATGGTCTCGGTGCGCGACGTCACGGAAATCGCTCGGACACCGGCGTTCTGGCGGTTCGCGCGTCGGCATTGGCGCACAGGGATTCGTGAGATGCACGGCTCGTTGAGCAAGCGGAAGTTCGTCGCGGCGGCCCGCGCCTATATTCCCGAACTGAGTGACGATGACGTCGTACCGGGGCCGGCGGGGATTCGCGCCCAGGCCCTCGAGTCCGACGGAACGTTGGTCGACGACTTCCGGATCAGCGTCCGCGACCGCATCGTCGTGCTACGCAATGCCCCGTCGCCGGCCGCGACATCCTCGCTCGCGATCGCTGAACACGTCGTATCGACCATCTCTCAAATGGACCACTGAAGGAGCGCCACAATGGATCTCGGTATTTCCGGACGTACCGCCCTGGTGCTCGGCGCGAGCGGCGGTCTGGGCAGTGCGATCGCCGCGCGACTGGCCGCAGAAGGGGTGAACGTCGCGGTGGCGGGGCGCTCACCCGACGCTCTCGCCGCGACCGCCGCCAGGGTGACCGCGGCCGGTGTGCGGGCGTTGCCCATCTCATGGGACCTCGGCGACCTGGATCGCATGGAGTCGGTGGTCGCCGAAATCGAAGGCACCCTCGGACCCGTCGACATCCTGGTCAACAACACCGGAGGCCCGCCACCGACGACGGTGACGGGCCAGGAGGCCGTCATCTGGCGGGCCAGCTTCGACCAGATGGTCCTGTCGGTGATCATGCTGACCGACCGCGCCCTGCCCGGGATGCGCGAACGGCGGTGGGGTCGGATCCTCACGTCGACGTCGTCGGGCGCGCTCGCCCCGATCCCCAACCTCGGGTTGTCGAACACGCTGCGGGCCAGCCTGCACGCGTGGTCCAAGACGCTCGCCGACGAGGTCGGTGCCGATGGTGTGACGTCGAATGTGATTGTGCCGGGCCGGATCGAGACCGACCGGACGCGGTTCCTCGACGAACGCAGGGCCGAACGGGAGGGCCGCTCCGTCGACGAGGTAAGGCGCGACAGCGAGGCGACGATGGCCGTCGGACGATACGGGCGCCCCGAGGAGTACGCGGACGTCGCGGCATTTCTCTGCAGCGAACGGGCCTCGTACGTCACCGGTTCGGTGGTGCGCGTCGACGGCGGGCTGATCCCCGGCGTCGCCTGATGCGTCTCCGCACAGTCTCGTTTGACGGCGCCGTCCACCGCAAGGACACCGTGTCGGGCATGACGTTCTCCCCCGCCGAACTGCTCAGCTTCCACAGCCAGGGCATGCCCTTCTACCCCGGCGACGTCCTGTCCACCGGGACCCCGGGCGCGGTCGAGATCGTGCCCGGCGACGTGGTGCGCTGCGAACTCGGCGATGGGCTCGCAGCGCTGACCAACCCCGTTCTGTAGCTACGGGCGGATCGCTCGGTAGTACGTGAGCCGTCCGACTCCGCGATGGCGATGCGTGGCGACCTGCGTGCATTCGAGACCCGCTTCGCGCAACAGCGACGGAATCGCGTCACCGAGATTGCCTGCTGCGTGCTCACTGCGTAGGAATCTCTTCGCCAGGAATCCGTCGGAATACGTCATATCGCCGCCGACGTGTACGACGTGATCGAGCGCCGGCACTCTGAGCCCCTCTCCCTTCACCACGTCGCACGGGAGGTCGGCATGACGCCAGGGCACCTGACGACCGTCGTCCGGCGTCGGACCGGTCGCACCGTGCAGGAATGGATCATCGACCGCCGAATGGCCGAAAGCCGTCGACTCCTCGCCGACACCGACCTGCCCATCCAGGAGGTGGCGCGGCGGGTCGGAATCGCCGACCCCGGCTACTTCAGCAGGCTTTTTCGCCGGACCCACGGCACCTCGCCCCGGGCCTGGCGGGGTCGGCCGTAGCTAATTCCCCATCGACTGCCGGGTGTCGGTCGTAGTGTTGGGTCATGGCCATTATCGAAGCGGATGCAGCTCCCCAGACACCGTTCGAGCGGGAGGTCGCCGAAACCCAGCGGTACTTCGACAGCCCGCGGTTCGACGGGATCATTCGTCTCTACACCGCCCGGCAGGTAGTCGAGCAGCGCGGCACCATCCCGACCGACTACACCATCGCGCGCGAGGCGGCGGAGGCCTTTTACCCGCGCCTGCGCGAGCTCTTCGCCCAGAAGAAGAGCATCACCACGTTCGGCCCATACTCGCCGGGCCAGGCCGTGGTCATGAAGCGGATGGGCATCGAGGGGATCTACCTCGGCGGCTGGGCGACGTCGGCCAAGGGCTCGATCCATGAGGATCCAGGACCCGACCTGGCCAGCTACCCGCTGAGCCAGGTGCCCGACGAGGCCGCGGGCCTGGTGCGCGCCCTGCTCACCGCGGACCGCAACCAGCAGTACCTGCGGCTGCAGATGACCGACGAACAGCGCCAGGCGACACCGGCCATCGACTACCGTCCGTTCATCATCGCCGACGCCGACACCGGCCACGGCGGTGATCCCCACGTGCGCAACCTCATTCGGCGATTCGTCGAGGCCGGCGTGCCCGGCTACCACATCGAGGACCAGCGCCCCGGCACGAAGAAGTGCGGCCACCAGGGCGGCAAGGTGCTGGTGCCATCCGACGAACAGATCAAGCGTCTCAACACCGCCCGCTTCCAGCTCGACATCATGAAGGTGCCGGGCATCATTGTGGCGCGCACGGACGCCGAAGCGGCCAACCTGCTCGACAGCCGCGCCGACGAACGGGATCAGCCCTTCCTGCTGGGCGTCACCAACCTGAAGATCCCGTCTTACAAGTCCTGCTTCCTGGCGATGATGCGCCAGTTCTACAACGCCGGAGTCACAGACCTCAAAGGGCACCTGCTCTACGCATTGCCCGACGGTGAGTACGCCGCCGCCGACGCATGGCTGCAGCGCCACGGCCTCACCGCCGCGATCGAAGAAGCGGCCAAGGCCTGGCAGGACGGTACCGACGATTCGGTCGACGACGTGTTCGACAAGATCGAGTCGAAGTTCGTCGATCTCTGGCAGGTGGACGCGGGTCTACAAACCTACGGCGAGGCCGTCGGCGATCTGCTCGACTTCCGCGAGTCCGAGGGCGAGCCGTCCGAGATGAGCGCCGCCGACTGGCGCGAATTCGCCGCCAAGGCCTCGCTGTACGCCGCGCGCGAGAAGGCCAAGGAGCTGGGCGCCGACGTGGCATGGGACTGCGAGCGGGCGAAGACGCCGGAGGGCTACTACCAGATTCGCGGCGGCATCCCTTACGCGATCGCGAAGTCGCTGGCCGCCGCACCGTTCGCCGATCTGTTGTGGATGGAGACCAAGACAGCCGATCTCGCCGACGCCAAGCAGTTCGCCGACGCGATCCACGCCGTGTACCCGGAAAAGATGCTGGCGTACAACCTGTCGCCGTCGTTCAACTGGGACACCACCGGCATGACCGACGACGAGATGCGGGCGTTCCCTGAGGAACTCGGCAAGATGGGGTTCGTCTTCAACTTCATCACCTACGGCGGCCATCAGGTCGACGGCGTCGCCTGCGAGGAGTTCGCCACCTCGCTGCGGCAGGAGGGCATGCTCGCGCTGGCCCGCTTGCAACGCAAGATGCGACTGGTCGAATCTCCCTACCGCACACCGCAAACCCTCGTTGGTGGACCGCGCAGCGACGCGGCGCTGGCCGCATCGTCCGGACGCACGGCGACCACCAAGGCCATGGGCGAGGGTTCGACGCAGCACCAGCACCTCGTGCAGACCGAGGTGCCCAAGAAGCTGCTGGAGGAATGGCTGGCGCTGTGGAGCGACCACTACAAGATAGGCGAGAAGCTGCGGGTGCAGCTGCGTCCGCGCCGCGCCGGCTCGGACGTGCTCGATCTGCAAATCCTCGGCGACGGTGAGGAAGCGTTGGCCAACGTCGTCGTCGACCCGATCAAGGACCGGCACGGCCGCAACATCCTCACGGTGCGTGACCAGAACACGTTCTCCGAGAAGATGCGCAAGAAGCGTCTGATGGACGTCATCCACCTGTGGCTGATCCACCGGTTCAAGCCGGAGATCGTGTACTACGTGACGCCGACGGAGGACAACATCTATCAGACCGAGAAGATGAAATCGCACGGCATCTTCAGCAATGTGTATCAGGAGGTCGGCGAGATCATCGTCGCCGATGTCAACCAGCCGCGCATCGACGAGCTGCTGGCACCCGACCGAGAAGCACTCAAGCGGTTGATCCGGAAGGAAGACTGACATCGTTCGCACCGCACGGCCATGGACGTCCTGAGAACGCCCGACGAGCGATTCGACAAACTGCCTGACTACCCGTTCGCGCCCAACTATGTCGTCGTCGAGACGCCGAGGGTGCCACCGGTACGGATGCACTACGTCGACGCCGGGCCCGCCGACGCGCCGGTCGTCCTGCTGTTGCACGGGCAGCCGACGTGGTCGTTCATGTACCGCAACGTCATCCGTGTACTCGCCGACGCGGGGCTGCGGGTCATCGCACCCGATCACATCGGATTCGGGCGCTCAGACAAGGTCGCCGAGGCCACGGCCTACACCGTTCGCAGGCACATCGACTGGTTGCAGGGTCTCGTCGACGGGCTCGACCTGCGCGACGTGACAGTGGTCGCCGAGGACTGGGGCGGGCCGATCGGGTTGGGCGTGTTGGCCCGCGAACCCGACCGGTTCGCGCGGGTGGTCGTGACGAACACGGCCATGTACGCCTTCGATCCGGCGGAGGTGGGCAAGCTCGTGTGGGCACACCAAAGCGTCGGTGATGAGCGGGTGGTCGTGCAGGAGGCGCTGCTCGATTACGTCACCTTCTTTCAGCGCTCCCCCGACATCAACCCGAGCTTGTTCCTCGACGCGGAGGCCGGTCCCCTCGACGCCGACGTGCGCGCCGCCTACGACGCGCCTTATCCGGATCGCCGGTACAAGGCCGGGTTTCGCCAACTGACTCTGCTGATTCCCCTCACGCCCAACGACCCGTGCGTGGCGATCAACAGGGAGACCATGGCCGCGCTTCGACGCTGGGAACGGCCTTTCCTCACCGCCTACTCCGAAGGTGATCCCGCGACCCGCGGATGGGAGAGATATTTGCAGGAGCTCGTTCCCGGCGCCAAAGGTCAGCCACACACCATCATTTCGGGTGCCAAGCACTTCGTCGCCGAGGAAAAGGGCGAGGAGCTGGGTACCGTGATCGCCGAATTTGTCGGCGCCACACGCTAACTCGGTGCCGGTAACCGCAGAACCAGCCGGGCACCCCCGAGCGGACTGGCTTCCATGGCCGCGATACCGCCATGCAGGTCGGCCTGCTGGGCGACCAGGGCAAGGCCGAGCCCCGAACCGGACCGTGCGGCCGTCGACCCTCGGGAGAACCTCTCGAAGACGGCGGCCCGCTCCTCCTCCGGCACCCCGCTGCCGTTGTCGTCGACGGCGATCTCCACCCCGTCGCCGGAACTCTCTGCGCTGAGCCGGATCTCGGTCGCCCCGCCGTGCTTGACCGCGTTGGTGATGGCATTGTCGATGACCAGTCGCAAGCCTGCGGGCAGACCCACCATCAGTACCGTGGTCGACGATGCCAGCGACACTTTGAGTCCGGGGTAGTTCCGCATCGCGTCGTGGGCGGCGCGATCCAGCAGTTCGGTGATGTCGACCGGGACGAAGTCGTCGACGGTCGTCAATTCGCCTTGCGCCAGGCGCTCCAACGCCGTCAGCGTCGCCTCGATCCGCGACTGGGTGCGCATCACGTCGGCGATCACTTCCTGCCGTTGGTCGTCGCGCATCTCGAGCGTCGAAAGCACTTCGAGATTGGTGCGCATGGCCGTCAGCGGCGTACGTAGTTCGTGGGAGGCGACGGCGGCGAAGTCTCGAGCCGATTCGAGCGCCGCCTTGGTGCGTTGTTGTTCGTCGCCGATGCGGGCGAGCATTCCTTCGACGGCCTCGGCGATCTCGACGGCTTCCTGTACGCCGCGCACCTTGACCTCGTCGGGATTGGACTGCGCGTTGATCGCCCGCGCCTGCTGTGCGAGCAGCCGGAACGGATTGATCATGATCGACCACATCACCCAGCCGACCAGAACCGTGCCGATGATGACGCCGCCGCAGATCAACAGGACGCGCCGGTGGAGTTCGTTGATGCGGCGCTGGGTTTCGGCGACCGGCGCACCCACCGCGATCTTCGCCTCACCGGCGGTGAAGGTGCGGACGCGGTATTCCACCCCGTCGATGGTGGTGTTCGCGTAGCCGACGTCGAACTCGGGCAGCACCACTTCCTTGGGGATGGACACCGTGATGCCGTCGATGCGGGCGGTCCGCACGAGGTTGCCGTCCGGGGCCTGGGATTGGCCGGCGCCCTGGGCGGCGCGCAGCAGCATGCTGATGTCGCCGAGACTGCTCACCGAATCGAGTCGCCGGTCAAGCTGGCTGTACTGATCGTTCGTCACGCCGAACCACACCCACGCGCCCAGCGTGATCACAAGCGCGACGACTGAAAGCGCTGCGACGATGACGATCACGCGCAGCGACAGCACGCGCGCCAGCCATTCGTACAACCGCTCGAGGAGTCCCATCACCGGAGACCATAGCGAGCGTTATCGGCGTTCATATGCGGGTAGGCAGTTCCGCGGCGATGAGCGGCGCGATCTTCTCGGCCATGTACTCATGGCCGGCATCGGTCGGATGCACGCCGTCGGCGCCGATCAATTCGGGTCGACCCACGAACCAACGTTCGGCGATGGGGTCGATGAACGTCGCGCCGGCAAGGCCCGCCTGGTAGCGCAGCGCATCGCGAATCCGCACGATGTCCGCGGGCGGATCGGCCGTCGGCCACGGCGGCCCGATGACCAGGAACGTCGCCGAAGGCGCGATGCGACGGGCCAATTGGAAGGTGCCGTAGGTCAGCAGCGAGTACTGCGCGGTTC
Source organism: Mycolicibacterium moriokaense (assembly GCF_010726085.1). NCBI lineage: Bacteria > Bacillati > Actinomycetota > Actinomycetes > Mycobacteriales > Mycobacteriaceae > Mycobacterium > Mycolicibacterium moriokaense. Next base: position 3,500,356 of record NZ_AP022560.1, on the reverse strand, counting down.
CGATGTGCTGATCGTTGCGCGACCCGAAGAACAGCACGAGCGCGTCGTCTGGCTTGACCGTTCGGCCGACCAGATCCTCGAACAGGCTCCCGCGGTTGCCCCGGACGGCATACCCCGCGCCCCCTTCGGCGCCGACATCGGCGGTGATCGGAGTCCGATACTCAGCAAGGTCGCGCCAGGCATGTTCGGTCCATGCGTTGGGACCGAGACCACCGAGCTCTCCACCCGTCGTGTAGGAATCACCGATCACCGCGATGCGATTCACGGCAACATTCAGCACCACGATATCGTTGTGACGCACCTCTATTGGGCGTCCACCGCACCCGCAGACCAGGAGCGCAAGCGCGACCATGGCCGTGACCAACCGACTCACCGGACCAGCCTAGGGCTCAATCGACCAAACCGATGCCGGTGACGCGCAAACTCATCCGGCACGTGCCGAAACCACGGGTGTGCGCTCCTCACGCTGGCCGTCGATCGTCTGAAGCTTGCCGCGCCCGTGCTCGATCCGGGTGTCGCGAGGCGGGGTCATCATGCCGCGCATCCACTTACGCGCAGGCTCCTCGACGAAGTGATAGAGGAACACGGCCCCCCCGAATGCGACCGCGAGCAGCCCGACGAGCACCGCCTTGCCCGCGAGATCCGATCCGAGGTGAATCTCGAACTGCTCGACCATCCAATTCCACGTCGTGTGCACCAACTCGTGAACCATGTAGAGGCTGAACGAGACGTGTCCGAGGTAGACCATGGGGCGCAGAGCCAGCAGGGCGGGTAGGGTGCCCGCGCCTATCGCCAGGGTCAACACCAGCGGGACGAACAGCACGTCGACCAGCCCGGCCGAATCGTAGATGGACGGCATGGGGTGGGCGTCGAGCCAGTACAGGATGCCGACTATGGCGGCCGCGATGAGGAGCGCCGCGATGCCGGCGCCGGTACGGGCACGGTCGCTGGGCTGCAGCTTGCGGACCGCAGCACACACCAGCGCGCCTGCGGTGAACTGCATGACGATGCGCGGCAGCCAGCTCCACGGCGTGTAGAAGAGGCCGGTCGCCATCAGCAGCAGGACCGGGGGTAGCGCGGCCGCCACGGCGAGGTAGATCAGCCCGCGCGCTCGCGTCGCCCGAGCGATGCGGAAGATCACCAGCGCCAAAGCCCCGAACAGCAGGTAAGCCAACCATTCGGCGCTGATCGACCAGGCTGGACCGTCCCAGCTGGTGCCGTCGAAGTACGGCGCGAACCACAGCTGCACGAGCAGGAACTGCTTGACGTAGTTCATCGCGGTGAGCTGGTCGGCGACCTTGGAGGGCACATGGCCGACGTTCAACGTGAAGATGATCCACAGCGCGGCGAGGTGCATCGTCACCAGATAGACGGGCCACACGCGGGACAGCCGCAGCCAGAGGAAGTGCACGGTGGCCCGCCACGACCAGGACTCGCCCATGCGGTCCATGTAGTTCCAGGTCAGGACGAAGCCGCTGAGGATGAAGAAGAGGTCCACGCCCTGCGCGCCGCAGTCGAGGACGGGCGCGAGCGCCGAGCGGAATCCGGGGGAAGCCTGCTCGAGTAGCGGACGGAAGTGGAAGAGCACGACCCACACGGCAGCGACGATGCGCAGTCCGGATAGGGCCTTGATCTCTCCGGTACGCACAACACTCTCTTCGTGAGGGACTCGATCGGTTTCGTTCAGGCGACACGCATTCGTCTGCAGGGCGTACGCCTCACGCGCGTCCTTGCGGCTTTCGGCAGGGTAGCAGCGGTCCCACTGCATAGGCACGTTCAGACACGCTGTCAATCCCCTGTGTGTTACCAAAATCGTTGTTAACCAGCCACTCTGGTGTCATCCCGGGGACAGCCCGCTCTGCTGGGCTCCGACACGCCCGAAACGCCGACAAACCTACTCTTGACTCATTCCAAAAAAGGGGCATGATGGTGTGCGTGACAACGACGCCGGATTACGCAGAGCAGCTGAGGATGGCTGATCTCCGTGTGACCCGGCCGCGGCTCGCGGTTCTTGAGGCCGTGTACGCGAATCCCCACGCCGATACCGAGACCATCTTCTCCGCGGTGCGGGTCGGTCTGCCCGACGTATCGCGGCAGGCGGTGTACGACGTGCTCGCCGCGTTGTCTGCGGCGGGGTTGATCCGTCGTATCCAGCCTTCCGGTTCGGTGTCGCGCTACGAATCACGCGTCGGCGACAACCACCACCACGTGGTGTGCCGCTCGTGCGGGGTCATCGCCGACGTGGACTGCGCAGTCGGCGAGACGCCCTGCCTGACGCCGTCTGATCCGGTTGGATCCCTCGACGGTTTCGTGCTCGACGAGGCCGAGGTCATCTACTGGGGCCTGTGCCCCGACTGCGCAGCCGCACAAGTTTCCCGATCACACCCGTGATCGCAGCCCATCACCAACCCCTGGAAGGAATGTTGTGTCTGATTCATCTGACGCTCGCCCGCCGCACGCCGACACCAAGACGGCAAGCGACAGCGAGAGCGAGAATCCGGTAATCGATTCGCCCAAGCCGAAGGCGCATGCTCCTCTCACCAACAGGGACTGGTGGCCGGAGCAGGTCGACGTCTCGGTGCTGCACAAGCAGAACCAGAAAGGCAACCCGCTCGGCGAGGACTTCAACTACGCCGAGGAGTTCGCCAAGCTGGATCTGGAGGCGTTCAAGGCTGACGTCGCGAAGGTCGTCACCACCTCGCAGGACTGGTGGCCCGCCGACTACGGCAGCTACGCCGGCCTGTTCATCCGCATGAGCTGGCATGCCGCGGGCACGTACCGCATCTACGACGGCCGCGGCGGCGCCGGACAGGGCGCGCAGCGCTTCGCCCCGCTCAACAGCTGGCCGGACAACGCCAACCTGGACAAGGCACGCCGACTGCTGTGGCCGATCAAGCAGAAGTACGGCAACAAGATCTCCTGGGCTGACCTGATCGCATACGCCGGAAACGCCGCGCTCGAGGTCTCCGGGTTCAAGACGTTCGGTTTCGCGTTCGGTCGCGAGGACATCTGGGAGCCCGAGGAGATGCTGTGGGGTCAGGAGGACACCTGGCTCGGCACCGATGCACGCTACGGTGGCACCAACGACGGCGACCGTCAGCTGGCCGAGCCCTTCGGCGCCACCACGATGGGCCTCATCTACGTGAATCCGGAAGGCCCCGAAGGCAAGCCGGATCCGCTGGCTGCGGCGAAGGACATCCGCGAGACGTTCGGCCGGATGGCCATGAACGACGAGGAGACCGCGGCCCTGATCGTCGGCGGCCACACCCTGGGTAAGACCCACGGTGCGGGCCCGGACGAGGGCATGGGACCCGAGCCCGAGGGTGCGCCCATCGAGCAGCAGGGTCTCGGCTGGAAGTGCCCGTTCGGCTCGGGTAAAGGCCCGGACACCATCACCAGCGGTCTCGAGGTCGTCTGGACGGACAAGCCGACGCAGTGGAGCAACCGCTACCTCGAGATCCTCTACGGCAACGAGTGGGAGCTGACCAAGAGCCCCGCCGGCGCTTGGCAGTTCGAGGCCAAGAACGCCGAGGCGACGATCCCGGATCCGTTCGGCGGCCCGCCGCGCAAGCCCACGATGCTCGTCACCGACGTGTCGATGCGCGAGGATCCGATCTACGGCAAGATCACCCGCCGCTGGCTGGATCATCCCGAGGAGCTGGACGAGGCCTTCGCCAAGGCCTGGTACAAGCTCATGCACCGCGACATGGGCCCGGTCAGCCGCTACCTCGGACCGTGGGTGCCCGAGCCGCAGCTGTGGCAGGACCCGGTGCCGCCCGTCGAGGGTGAGTTGATCGACGAGGCCGACATCAAGGCGCTCAAGGACAAGCTGCTGAATTCCGGTCTGACCGTGCAGCAGCTGATCAAGACCGCGTGGGCGTCGGCGGGCAGCTACCGCGGCACCGACAAGCGCGGTGGCGCCAACGGTGCGCGCGTCCGGCTGGAGCCGCAGAAGAGCTGGGAGGCCAACGAGCCCGCCGAGCTGGCCAAGGTGCTCCCCGTGCTCGAGAAGATCCAGCAGGAGTTCAACGGTGCGGGCGGCAAGAAGGTGTCGCTGGCCGACCTGATCGTGCTGGGTGGTTCGGCAGCAGTCGAAAAGGCCGCTCGCGACGCGGGTTACGAGATCGACGTGCACTTCGCGCCGGGTCGTACCGATGCCTCGCAGGAGCAGACCGATGTGGAGTCGTTCGCGGTGCTCGAACCGCGGGCAGACGGCCTCCGCAACTACTTCCGGCCCGGCGAGAAGAACCCGCTGGAGCAGCTGCTCGTCGAGCGGGCCTACCTGCTTGACCTGACGGCTCCGGAGTTGGCGGTGCTCGTCGGCGGTCTGCGGGTGCTGAACGTCAACCACGGCGGCAGCAAGCACGGCGTGTTCACCGACAAGCCGGGCGCGCTGAGCAACGACTTCTTCGTCAACCTGCTCGACATGAGCACGGAGTGGAAGCCGTCGGAGTCCACCGAGAACGTCTACGAGGGTCGCGATCGCTCCTCGGGTGCGCTCAAGTGGACGGCCACCGCCAACGATCTGGTGTTCGGGTCGAACTCGGTGCTGCGTGGCATCGCCGAGGTCTACGCCCAGGAAGACAGCAAGGACAAGTTCGTCGAGGACTTCGTCGCTGCCTGGGTAAAGGTCATGAACAACGACCGGTTCGATCTCGCCTGATCTAATAGCGACGTGCAACACCCCGCGGGCTCCGACGGCTCGCGGGGTGTTGTGCGTCGGGGCGCCTTACCCTTCCTGCTGCTGTCGATTCGCGGCGAGGACGAGGCGGCCGACGACGAATACGGCGCGATGATGCGTTTCGGGGGGCTCGATACGACGGGGATGCATCGCATCCGCCTGACCCATGAATCATTGGGGGACATCGGTTTCGCCGACTGGTCGGGCATCATCCTCGGCGGCGGACCCTACAACGTCAGTGATGCACCGGAATCGAAATCGGCGACGCAGCAACGGGTCGAGTCTGAGTTGTTTGCGTTGATCGAGCGCATCGTCGACGAGGACTACCCGTTCCTCGGCTGCTGTTATGGCGTGGGCACGCTGGGCACCGTGATCGGGGCGGTCATCGACCGCACGTATCCGGAGCCGGTGGGCGGCATGAAGATCACGGTCACGGACGCCGGACGCGAGGATCCGCTGTTCGCGGAGGTGCCGGATGCCTTCGATGCGTACGGCGGACACAAGGAGTCGGCGGCGACGCTGCCGGCCGACGCGTTGTGCCTGGCCACCTCACCGCAGTGCCCCGTGCAGGCGTTCCGGGTGGGCCATAACGTGTACGCCACGCAGTTTCACCCTGAGCTCGACCTGATCGGCATAGATACCCGGCTCGATGTCTACAAACACCACGGGTACTTCGCTCCCGAGTCGGCGGAGCAGTTGAAAATTGAAGCGCGGCAATGGAATGTCCGCTACCCGCACAGCATCCTACGGCTGTTCGTGGAGCGGTACATCCGACGGTGACGGGGTGTCACTCGAGGGTGTCAACGCGGTGTGCCCATTTCAGCTGCCCGCCGCCCATGTCGGCGCACTGGAACGCGACACCGTCGGACCCCTGCGCCGAGGTGCCCTCGATCTTGCAGGGCAGCGCGACGTTGTAGACGCCGATCAGCGGGCCGGCGGCGGTCCACACACCGATCTTGTTGCAAACGAAGGTGCCGCCGTTGGCGTCGAGGCCGTAGTTGAAGTACTTCCCTGGTCTGCACGGAGCGCCGGAAATGACGTTGCGGGCGAAGTTGGGCACACAGTCGGCTGAGTAGCAGACCGCCGATGCCGGTCCAGCGAGTGGCAGGGGTTGCGACGCACAGGGACACGGCCAATGACGCCGACCCCAGCCATTTTCGCCGCATCGTGATTCGAACCTCCCTTCTTCAACTGTAAGCGGCCGCTGCGTTAGGAAGGGCGGTTCGCGGGAATGCCTCGATACGTGGATACCGTCGAATACGCGCCTGGCCGCAACGCCGATGTCTTCGGAGAGCTGAAGGGAGGCGGTGTCCTGATGTGGCACGGCGCCCAGACCGATGCCCGAGCCAGCATGCGGCCGTTGGCTTCGCGGTTGGTCGAGTTGGGGCACGGCGTCGTGGTCCCCGACTGGAACTCGCAGGCCGACGACCGCGGGCGGGCGGATTTGTTGAGGTCGTTGCAGTTCGCCCGAGAGGCCAGCGCTGAACCGGACGCCATGGTGCTCGTCGGCTGGTCAATGGGTGGACTTGCTGCGGCAGGCGTGACCCTTCATGCCGCGCGGCTTGATACGAGGTTGAAGCACACCGTCTGTCTGGCAGGGGCGTTCATGGTCACCGACCCCGTCTTCGGCGAACCGCTGGTGGCGGACTCCGGCGTTCGTGTGCCGTTCACGCTGCTGCACGGTGTGGACGACGACGTCATCCCGGTCGCGGCGAGTCGGGAATTTGCCGCGATGCTTCGGCAGCACGATTGGCCGGTATCGCTTGCCGAGCTGCCTGCCGACCACGCGACGATCGCAGGGGCGTCATATGACGCGGTGGCCGGGCGTTATTCGGCGGCTGACGACCCGGATGCGCTCAAGATCGCCGACGAGGTGGCGGCTCGGATTGCGGCTGTGGCTTGACCTCAACAATGGTTGAGGAAGCAGGCTGGGGTATGACCATTGAATTGTCCGCTTTGACCCAGGTCCGCGAGGACCTCTATCAGACTCGCACCGACTCGCCGTTTCCCGGCCTGACGACGCACTCCTACTTGTGGCGACGGCCTGCCGGCAATGTGCTGTTCTACAGTCCAGCTGGAGATGCAGACTTCGATGCGATCGACGAATTGGGCGGTGTCAGCGCTCAGTACCTGTCGCATCTCGACGAGGCGGGCCCGAACCTGGCCCGGATCGCCGAGCGGTTCGGCCGTCAGTTGCATGCTCCCGCAGCCGAACTGGAGTCGATCGCCAAGCATGGTCGTGTCGACGTAGTGGTAGATGCCGTCAGACACGTCGACGACAATGATGTCGAAGCGCTTCCCACGCCTGGCCATTCGCCGGGAAGCACCTGCTACCTCGTGACGGGTGTGAGTGGCGAACGGTATCTGTTCACCGGCGACACCGTCTTCCCTACCGGCGACGGCACCTGGTCGACGTTCGTGGTGCCGGGCCGGGGCGACGCCGCGGCGATGCGAGAGAGCATCGAGTTACTGGGCACGGTCGCGCCCAACCTGGTTATCTCCAGCGCGTTTGGCGGCTCGTCGGCGATCGAGGAGGTCGACGCTGCGCGGTGGTCAGAGATGCTCGAGCACGCGTTGGCTAGCGTGCCGTCCTAGCAGCACGCGCCGTGGGTGGCGTCGTCCTTACGTGGTGGCCGTTGGTCGTTCGGGTCGTCGGGGTCGGGGTCGCCGAACCATCGCCACGGGGTGTGCTGCGCGTACGTGTCGTTCCAAGACCACCATTCGTAGGGCGGGGTCTGCGGGTAACCCTCCGGTGAGTCCTCCCAATCTTCCTGTCGCCCAAGCGCAGTCATGTCGAGCAGGTTCCAGGTGTTGACGAATATCTCATCACCGCGCCCGTTGATCATGTAAGTCCGGTAGATGCGCTCCTCGTCGTCGCGGATGAACGCGTTGGTCCCGTGCCAGTCTTCGACGCCGAAGTCCTCGTCGAACGTGTCGGTGATGGTGAACCACGGGTGCCGCCAGCCCATCTTCTCTTTCATTCGAGCAAGATCGGATTGGGCTGCACGCGATACGTAGACAAACGTGGTGTCGCGCGCGTTGAGATGAGCCAGGTTTGGCACGTGATCGGCCATCAAAGAGCAACCGGTACAACCATGTTCGGGCCAGTCACCGGTGCCGGGTTCGATGAACGCACGGTACACGATCAGTTGGCGTCGGCCATCGAAAAGATCTGGCAGACTCAGTTTCCCGTCAGGACCGTCGAATACGTAGTCCTTGTCGACACGCATCCATGGCATCCGTCGGCGCTGGGCGGCTAACGCGTCGCGGGCTCGTTGAACCTCCTTCTCCTTGACGAGCATGCCCATGAGAGCTTGGTCCCACTCCCCGGCGGATACGATCGGTGGCGTCTTCATCGCGCGTCCTCCTCCAGTCCGCTCTTGAGGTTGGCCAGCTTCCATGGCCAGCCACCGGAGATTAGCTCGCGCACAGTGCTTTCCGGCGGGAAGTCGTCATGGATGACGGTGAGCTTCACCTGGCCGTCGTCCACTGGTTCTATGTCGAACGACACCTTCGAGCGCCGCTCCGCGGCCGCTTTGGCGATCACGTCCTCGTCGAGACCGAGCTCGGTCAGCTCTGGGACGAACGTGTGAAAGGTAAAGGCAAGCCTGCGATAGGGATCGACTTCGAGAATCACCTGTTCCGGGTGCTCGATCCGCAGCTCTCGGTCCTCCCAGACGTAGGTCGAGCCTTTCTGCCAGTCGGACGCTATTGCGTGGCCCATATAGCGGTGCGAGAACGCCGGATCGGTGATCGCCTGCCAAAGTCTTTCCGGGGTGGTCCGAATGTAGGTGGTGTAGACGAATTCGGGGCTACTGCTCATCGGTTCGGTCTCCAATGCGATTTTGAGATCGGCGAGTGCCTGTACACGCGCACGGTCGTACTGGTTGATCCAGCGGTCGGCGATGGCGTTGATCGGTTCGGCGTTGAGGTAGTGCATCTTCTCCCTGCCCCGCCACACCGTCGTGATGAGGTTCGCCGATTCGAGCACCGCCAGATGCTTGCTGACCGACTGCCGCGCCATGGACAGACCCGCGCACAACTCGCGCAGGGTCTGACCGTTGCGGGTGTTGAGGCTGTCGAGCAGCAGACGCCGGTTTGGATCCGCCAGCGCCCTGAATACCTCGTCCATCTCTGCCATATCCATTTCATGCAGCTGATTGGCTGCATGTTTAACATAGGCAGCCGCTGGGCTGCATGTCAATGGTCAACTTGTCGGACCCTGTTGTTTTGATGGGGTCATGTTGGCGATCGCACCGAAAGAGCGTCTTGAGGTGTTGTTCGACGAGTTGGCGGAGTTAAGCGGTCAACGCAACGCCATCGATGCGCGCATCGTGGAGATCGCCGCCGAGATCGAAAACGACCGGCTCAGGGGGATCACCGGCGCACGGTCGCTGGCGGCGCTGATGGCCTGGAAGACCGGCACCTCCCCGACCAACGCCAAAACCATCGCCACCATAGCCGGCCGACTCGCCCAGTTCCCCCGCTGTGTGGCCGGGATGCGCGAAGGCCGGCTCTCACTGGATCAGGTCGGCGTCATCGCCGCACGCGCCGCCGACGGCTCCGATGACCACTACGCCCCACTGGCCGCCGTGGCCACCGTCACCCAACTGCGCACCGCGGTACGACTGGAACCACGCCCGGAACCCAGCCCCTGGGCCCCCCAACCCTCGATCACCAAAACCAGCGACGACAACCTCACTTGTTGGCGCATCCGACTCGCCCACCCCGAAGCCGCAATGTTCGACGCCGCGCTGAAATCCCATCACGACGCGCTGATCGCCCAATACAAACGCGACCACAATCTCGACGACACCGACGACAATCCCGCCGACCACGACCCCCACAAAAAGGCTTCCCCGCTGCGGCCGCCGTTTCCGACCACCCTGGACGCGTTCCTGCAACTGATCCAGACCGGCTGGGACGCCGACGTCACGCGCCGACCCCACGGCCAACACACCACCGTCCTCGTGCACCTCGACGTCAAAGAACGCCTCGGCTCACTGCACTTGGGGCCGCTGCTGACCGACGCCGAACGCCAATACCTCACCTGTGACGCCACCGCCGAAGTCTGGTTCCACCGGGACGGCAACGTCATCGGCGCCGGGCGCACCACCCGGCTGATCAACCGCCGACTGCGCCGCGCCCTGGAATTCCGCCACCCCACCTGCGCCGTGCCCGGATGCGGCGCCACCCGCGGCCTGCACGCCCACCACCTACGGCACTGGGAAGACGGCGGCCTCACCGAAATGAACAACCTCGTCCTGGTGTGCCCGTATCACCACCGCATGCATCACCGTGGCGAGATCACCATCACCGGACCCCCCGAGCGCCTCACCGTCACCGACGACACCGGCCAAATACTGAGCCCCGCATCACTAGCCCGACCACCCACCACACCCCCACCCAACGTCCCACCCTGCCCCGGTCCCCTCGGCGAACGCGCCCAATGGTGGTGGTACAACCCCTTCGAACCCCAACCACCCAACAACAACTAGACCGCGCCAATATGGTCGAGTTCGTCGAAGCGAGCGAGTGCCTGATCGCGTTGGTTGTGATCGAAGGCCTCCATCCGCGTCACGCGAGGTCCGTCGAAGTGGAGAAGAATGACGGTCGGCAGTTCGATCGCAGTGCCCTCGGCCGTCGCGCCTCTGACGACAACGCTGATGACGACCCCCTTCGCGGAGTGCTTGGGAATGTCGGCGACGTCTACGCGGATGTCGGGAATCAGTGACGCCATCGCGCGGAGGGATGTCCAGTGGTCACCGATCTTGTCCCCAGTCCCGAGCTGTCGGTGGTTGACGAACGTGGCGCCGGATTCGCGAGCGGCCAACGTATCCCAGTCTTGACGGTTGGCGCATTCGATCACTTGGCGCATCGATTCGATGACTTCTGGATGGTCTACCTCACCCGACGCGATCCACCGAGCATGGAGCTCATCGAAGGCCGAGTCGATGTCTTCGGGGTCGAAAATCGCGAACCACGAGATCAATTCGTCGTTGTCAAGACTGCCGAGGTTCAAAGCCTCGACAGCGATAGGACTACCGGTCTCGCTCAGATCGCGGAATGTCACGCGGCTCAGCATCAGATGCTCGCCCCTGACGGCGATGGGCTCAAACTCCGCACGCCACCCGGCGGCCGCACCGAATGTCACTGTGTGCGCGTATTCCGGCCTGATTGAACCCGCGTCGCGCAGCCCTTTTCGCCGATCTTCGTACATGCAGTCCTTGGCGAAAAGTGCGAGATACCCATCAGGGTCGCGTCTGCTGAATGCATCTATTACGCGTGTGAGGATGCGGGTTGCTGCGTTCTTCAGCAGAGGTGCGAACGTCTCGAGATGGGTGGTCTGGACAGCGTCGACCTTTGTGTGGGTGCAATCCCCCGACGCTATCCAGCGGGTGTCCAGTTCCGCGAAGGCAGCTTCGATGTCTTCGGGATCGAAAAGAATACTGCGGCAAAGCAATTCGTCCTCGGTGGCCTCTACAAGCGCCAGCACCTCTGCAACGACCGGGCGATCGGCCTCGCCGTTGTCGCGACAGATATGGCGAACTAGTGCCAGACGAGGCCCTCGGATCGCGACTGGCGCGATCTCGACACGCCAAGTCGGCGCTCCGGTGAACAACAGTCCATGTGCGAGTTCATGGTCCACTGGGCCCTCGTTGCGCAGGCCTTTTCGCCGGTCCTCATAACGCGCATCGCGGTCAAACGCGGCGAGGTAGCTGTCCAGATCCCGAGTGTTGAATGCGTCTGCGGCTTGGGTATCCCCGCGGATCGCGGAGTTATTCAGTTGGGGCGCTGCGGGTGTCAATTCCTCCAACCGCGCCAACGCGTCGTCAAGGTCTGCTTCGTCGAAGATCTCTACGCGACTGATCAAATCGCCGTCGACCGCGAAGATGACGACCTCTCGCCACTCCGCCTCGAAGCCTTCGCTTGACGTACCACGCTGGACTTGCGTGAGCACTGCTCCGAGATCGGTCACCCGATGCACCGCTTCAACATGGATTCTGGCGTCAGGAGTCAACTCCCCCGCGGCATGAAGGAACGCTGTCATCTCACCTGCCGGAATGCAGACCCCCGTCCTATGGTCGACATTGACCCAATCACGTGTCGTAGCCGGCAGTTCACGACGGTTGAGGGCTGCGTAGATATCAGCCACGACGGACCAGACCTCTGCGTGAGCCGAGGCTTCCCCAGCAAGATAACGAGAATCGAGCTCGGCGAACGCAGCGTCGACGTCGTCGAGGTCGAATGCGACCGTCGCGGCAATTCGATTGTCCGCATCGATCTCGATGATGCCGAGCATCTCCGCGCTGACTTCACCGGGCAACTGACCACGGTTCCTTGTATGGACACGTTTGAGGACCAGGCGTTCGCCCCGGGTCGCGATGAGGCGAAATGTCATATGCTCGAACCCGACCTCGACAGCGGCTTGCATATCCGCGATCTGCACATCTCGCCCTCGGCGGACGCCGGCATTCACGACCCGACGCCGGTCTATGGCGACGATGTCCTCGGCCAGTACCTCCGCCATCGCCGCCCAATCGCGCGCCGCCAAAGACTCCTCATACTTGTCGGCCACACGGCTCGCCATATTCGCCAGTTGGCTTGCTGGGACCATGAGTTCGTCGAACCGCGCAAGCGCGGCGTCCAGATCGTCCTCGTCGAAAATCTCGACGCGGTCGATCAAATCGCCATCGAATATCGTGAGACTGATCCCCCGCCACTGAGCATCGAACCCGTCCGGTGTCGTCCAATCCCCCTGCCAGGACAGTAAGGCCGCCGAGTTGCCGAGCCGATGCACCGACTCGATGTACACGGCGGTTCGCGGGACCTCTATTGCAGCCGCCAGGTACGCGTCGCGCGACGCATCTTGGATCATCGGCAGGCGACGATGATCCTCAACCACCCAATCCGGTGTCGCCGCAGGCAATTCGCTCCGGTTCATCGCGGCAAATATTCCCTTGACCAGTGTCCAGGTATGGGAGCGCGACGCCGCCTCACCTTCTGCGTACCTAGCGTCGAGTTCCTCAAACGCAGCAGTGATCTCTTCGAGGTCAAACATCACGCAGGCCGTGATCCGCTGTTCGTCGTCGATCTCGACGATGCCGAGCACCTCCGTGCGGTATGCCTCCGACCTCTGATCGTGCCCGCCGAATCGGTAGCGACTGAGTACGAGATGTTCTCCGCGAGTTGCGATCACGGTGGCAGTGATGTCCTTGACACCGACGTCCGCAATCGCACGCCAATCGCCGATCGCGGCATCCCTGCCGCGTCGAAGCCCCAGACCGACAATGGAACGTCGATCGTCTGTGGACGTGTCATCCGCCAACAGCTCTGCCATCGCGGCCCAGTCACGGGCAGAGAAGGCTGCATCGAGCCGTTCATGCAGTCGACTCGCCTGGTTCTGCGGCCGACCTGTTTCCCTACTGAGCTCATCGAACCTCGCGAGCGCGTCGTCGAGATCGGCGTCGTCGAAGTACTCGAAGCGATTAATCCCGTCGTCTCGAACGGTCACCACTGCAATGCCCGGCTCTTCACCGCCGAAGCCCTGCCGCGAGGTTCCACGAGCGACAGCAGTGAGTACTGCCCCGATATGAGTGAGGCGGTGGACCGCGACTATATCGATGTGCCAATCGGGCATGACTTCCCACGCGGCGCGCATGTTTGCAGCGAAGTCACCGTGGAACAGTGCGGGACTGTGGCGGTCGACATAGACCCAGTCCGGCGGTATCGGCGCGAGCTCGTGGCGGTTTAGCGCGGCATATGTATCGGTGATGACGGACCACACCCGGGAATATGGCAACGCTTCGCTCGCCACGTATCGGGCATCGAGTTCCGCTAGCGCCGCATCGATGTCGTCGGGATCAAACACCACTCTGGCGGCAATCCGCCCGTCGTCATCGCTCATCGCGACGCACAGCGACTCGGTGTTGAACGTTTCGGGCCCTTGGCCGCGGCTGGACAGGTGGGAACGTGCGAGGAAGAGACGGTCGCCGCGCGTGGCGATGACATCCGAGGTGATCTCAGTGCCGCCCAGACCCGCCACGGCCCGCGCATCGGCGATCGCAGCACTTCGACCACGCCGCGTCCCGGCGTTCACGATGCGGCGACGATCGTCAAGCGAAAGATCCTCCGCCAAGTACTCCGCCATGGACGCCCAGTCGCGGGTCGCAAAGCACGCCAAGGCGCGCGCTTCCGCGCGGGTCGCGGTGTTTTCGATTCGCGCTGGTCCGCTGAGTTCGTCGAACTTGGCTAATGCTGCGTCGAGGTCTACCTCATCGAACAATTCAGTGCGATTGATCATGCCGCGATCGACGGTCACCAGATCGATCTGTCGCCACTCGGCGGCGAAGCCCGTTCTAGACGTACCCTGCGTCGCGCTGGTGACGACAGCCCCAAACATGTTCAGTCGATGGACAACCTCGACGCGGATCTTGTTGTCTGGCGTGTCCTCCCACGAAGCATGGATAAATGGGAGCAGATCGCCCACCGCGAAAGTACCTCCACCCTTTCGGTGGTCGAGGTTGACGAAGTCTGGTGGGGTCGGAGGCAGCTCGTGTCGGTTGAGCGTGGCATAGCCCGCTGCGATGACCGACCATATGTCTGCGTACGGGGCCGCCTCACCGGTGAGATACCGGGCGTCGAGTTCTTCAAAGGCAGCATCGATGTCGTCGACATCGAAAATGATCTGGGCCGTCATTCGACCGTCACCATCGATTTCGCCTAGTACAACGTTCTCGACGTAAAACGCCCCGGGTCTCGCTTCGTAACGCGACTCTGCCCGAGCCAGGACGAGACGTTCACCGCGCGTTGCGATCACGTCGGTCGCAAATTCTTGGATCCCGAAGCTGGCGGCAGGCCGCATGTCATGCAACAGCGAGTACTTGCCGCGTCGAATCCCACCGTTCACGACTCGGCGGCGGTCCTCGTTCTGCAGGTCGTCTGCCAACATCTCAGCCATCGCGTCCCAATCGCGGGCAGCGAATGATGCCCGGAAACGAACGCCCAATTGGCTCGCCGCGTTCTCCATCGGAGGTTTCGGCCGACTGAGTTCATCGAACTGGGCAAGTGCGGCGTCGAGATCAGCCTCGTCGAACAACTCGCACCGGCTGAATAGCTCGCCCTCGACGGTAAAGAGGTTGATCGTCCGCCATTCAGCGTCAAAGCCTTCGCGCGTGGTGCCTCTCAGAACCTGGGTGACGACGGTTCCGGATTCATTGAGTCGATGCGCAGCCTCGACGTAAATGCGGAGGTTCTGCTCGAGGTCAGCCCACGCCGCTTCTACGTACGCGGTCATATCGCCTGATGCGAAGGTAGCTCCCCTGCGGTGGTCGATGTTCACCCATCGCGGCGTGGTCGCCGGTAAGCCGCGCTGATTCATCAAGGCATAAGCCTTCACGACCACCGACCACGTCTGCGAATGCGCAGCTGCTTCGCCGGCGAGGTACCGCGCATCGAGTTCTTCGAATGCAGCATGAATGTCCTCGGGATCGAAAAGGACGAGCGCAGCGATCCGCTCGTCCGCATCGATCTCGACGAGTTGAGCGAGCTCGATCACACTCGACTCGGGTCGCTGCGCCCCGCTCCCGTAGCGGATGTGGCTGAGGGTCAGATGCTCGCCCCTGGTCGCAATGCCAGTTCGTGCTATCTCTGTGAGACCGATCTTGGCCCCTACTCGTAGGTCGTCGACCACGGCGCTTCGACCGCGCCGAAGACCGGCGTTGACCACCCGCCGGCGATCGTCGATCACAATGTCGTCAGCCATCACCGAAGCCACCGCGTCCCAGTTACCCGCGGCGATCTGCGCCTGACAGCGTGCTTCAACCCGGCTGGCCGTATTCGTCAATCGCGTTGCGGGGCGACAAAGTTCGTCGAACCGCGCCAGCGCCGCACCGAGGTCTTTCTCGTCAAAGAGTTCGCTGTGTTTGATTCGGTCGCCGTCGATCTTCGTAAGGGTGATTACTCGCCACTCCCCCTCGAATCCATGTTGGGAGGTTCCGGTCGCGACATGAGTGACGACCGCGCCGACAGGGCTCAGTCGATGAACCGCCTCGATGTAGATGCTGACGTCTGGCGTTTGGTGCCACATTTCGCGCACATACGAAGAGAGTTCACCTGGGGCGAACGCGGCTCCCCGTCTGTGGTCGACATTCACCGCATCGGGGGTCCACTCCGGAAGCTCATGCCTCCTCACCGCCGCGTATCCCTGGGTGAGCACCGACCACGCTTGCGCATACGGGACTGCCTCGCCTGCGAGATACCGGGCGTCGAGCTCTTCGAATGCGGCATCAAGATCGTCGAAGTGGACCGCCGCCACTAGCTGGCCATCCCCGTTGATCTCACCGACCGTCAGCGGTTCGAGGCCGAACATATGGGGACTGCCCGCGCCGCCCGTAACCCGAGTGCGGGTAAGCGCCAGGCGCTGCCCACGGATCGCAATGACAACTGGCTCGAAACTTCCCATTCCGAGATCGGTGATTGCCCGCAAGTTTGCGATCTGGGCATCCCGGCCGCGTTGGATGGCGCTGCTCACCACCCGCCGTCGATCGTCATCGCAGAAGTCGTCGGCCAGCAGCTCCGCCACGGCACCCCAGTCACGCGCCGAGACGCTGGCACTGAACTGCTCGATGACCCGAGTCGCGGCATTCTCCAGTCGCGGTGTGGGGCGGGTGAGTTCGTCGAGCCGGGCGAGCGCCGCATCGAGGTCCGCCTCGTCGAATAGTTCACAGCGACTTGCCTCGTCGCCGTCAACCGTCATCAGGTTGATCATTCGCCATTCGGCATCGAAGCCCTCCGGCGATGTTCCGCGCGACACCTGAGTGAAAAGCGCCGCGTGATCGCGCAATGCATGCACCGACTCAACGCGATTGGTGAGATTTGGCGTGAGGTCGTTGAGGGTGCTGACGATTTCTCTGAGGTCCGCATCCGCGAGCGGCGTCCCTCGCCGGTGATCGACAGATGTCCACTCCGGCGTTACGTCCGGCATCTCGTGACGAGCCAACGCTGCAAAGACACCGACGACGACGGACCAGGTCTGCGCATACGCGGCCGCCTCGCCTGCGAGATACCGGGCCTCGAGCTCCTCGAACGCGGCCTCAATATCGTCGGCGTCGAATGCGATCCGCCTCGTGATCTGGTCGTCGGCGTTGATCTCGATGATGTCGACGATGTCGGTATGGAAGGCATCTGGACCTTCCTCTCGCCCCGAGAAGCGAGTCCGCAGAAGGGCAAGACGCTCGCCGCGGGTCGCGACCACGGTGGACTTCGCACTCACAACACCCAATCCGGCGATGGCCTGCATGTCCGAGATTTCGGCATTCCGACCGCGCCGGATTCCGGCGCCTACGACCCGCCGACGGTCGTCATGGCACATGTCCGCGGCCACCACGGCGGCCATTGACTTCCAATCGCGGTCAGCCAGACACGCGTCGAAGCGGTTGTTGACCCGGGTCGCCGCGTTTTCCAGTTGCACTGCCGATCGGGTGAGCGCGTCGAACTTCGCGACCGCGGTGTCGAGATCGGTGTCCTCGAAGAGCTCGCAACGGGTGACTGCGTCACCATCGACTATCGAGAGGCTGACTTCGCGCCATTCGGCGTCGAAGCCCTCTTTCGACCTCGTATACGCCACGTAACCGACGACAGCCCCGAGGTCGTTTAGGCGATGCACGACCTGGACGTGGGTCTCGATGTGTTGATCTAGGTCATGTCCGGCCTGGACATACGCCTCGAGGTCGCCGGGAGCGAAATTTCTCGTCCGGCGGTGATCCAGCGTGACGCAGTCGGGTGACATAGGTGGAACCTCGTCGTGGCTCACGGCCGCGAAGGTGCCTGCGATGACCGACCACGTGTGCGCGTGCGCGGCCGCTTCGCCCGAGAGATATCGCGCGTCGAGTTCCTGGAAGGCGGCCTCGACGTCGTCCGGGTCGAATACCACCCTTGTGGTCTCAAGCCCCTCCGCATCGACTTCACTCAGTTCCAGCGTCTCGGCAGTAAAGGGGTTGGGTCCAGCTTGGCGCTGCTCCCACTGGATACGACTGAGGCATAGCCGATTTCCGCGCAGAGCAATCGGCACATTTGTGGCCCCGACACCCAGGTCGGCGATTGCCCGGATATTCTCCAGCGCCGCCGCGCGATCGCGCGTCACACGACGCAGTCCCCGGCGCCGGTCTTCATTGAAGTGATCAACCGCGAGCAGCGCTGCGATCTCGTCAGCGCGGCCTTGCGTGAAGAGGGCGTAACACTGGTCCTCGACTCGACTTGCCGCATTCTCGAGTCGCCTTGTCGGCCTGCCGTGTTCGAACCTGGCGTGCGTCGCTTCCATTTCAGCTATCGCGGCGTCGATGTCCTCGACGTCGAACCAGATCTGCAGCGCGATTCGACCGTCGTCGTCGAGGCCGACGAGCTGCAGCATCTCGTCCTGCGGCGCCCCAGGAGTCGCGTCTGCAGTGCCCACCACGCTTCGCGCCAACGCGAGGCGCTCTCCCCGGATGGCGATGATGGAGCGATGCCTCTGCACGGCGCGCATATCGCGGATGAACCTGTCTGCTCCACGTGCCATTTCGCGGGCAGGCAGATCCATCCGCTCGAAGCCGACGATCTTTCGATGGCTCTCGATCGACCCGATTGATGCATGCTCGCGCTCGACTTCGCTCAATGCGCGACGGCTCACCGCGTCCGCGACCCGGCGGAGTACGCGCACACACTCGTTTTCCAGTTCGACGTCGGCATGCATGGCGTCGAGCTCTGCCATCGCGGCCTCGAGGTCCTCGACGTCGAACCACACCTGCACCACGATTCGACCGTTCTCGTCGAGTCCGACAACCTGCAGCCACTCGTCCTGTGGCGCCCCAGGACTCACGTCTGGGGTACCGACCTCCAACCTGGAGAGAGACAAACGCTCGCCCCGCAAGGCCAGGATCGAACGGCGCGAACGCGTCGCATGCAGTCCATGAGCAAAGGTTTCAGTTTCACTTACGAATTCGTGTGGTCGATACGCGACCCGTGTGAACCCGACGATCTTGCGGCGGCTTTCGATCGAGCCAAGCGGTGCATACTCTCGTTCCATCGCGGCTCGATCTGAGTTCTGGACGGCAGCATCGACGCGGCGAAGTGTGCGCATACACTCGTTGTCCAGTTCGCGGTCCGGTATCTCCGGCTCTGATCGGACGGGCGGGATTCTCGTGCCCACGAGCTGGCGCGCCTTCCCCGCAAGTGCGGCAGCGCCTTTCAGTTCATACAGTTCAGCCGCTCGCTCCGCAGCCGCCCGCGCTCCGGCGGCGTCACCAGCCATGTCCAACACCGTCGCCAGTGCGAGGCAGGCATCACCGTGGTCGACCAGCAGATCGGTGCGCTCGGCGACCGCAACGGCTTCCTGCGCCACCAGCCTCGCCTCATCATGGGTGCCATTGCGCGCCAGCAGTTGTGCACGAACAGTTCGCCAAGCAATTGACGGCTTCAGCGCATGGCCCGCAAGACGCTCACTCTCCGCACACAATTCGTCAGCCTCGGCATCCCGGTCGAGCGCCAAGCACGCTCGCGCCAACAACGCCGCGGTCTCCGCAGTATCCGCGTCCAGCCCCATCCGTCGAAAACCGTCATACGCGCGCCGAAGCAGCGGCTCCGCGGCCGCGGGATCGTCGGCAACCAACTCGACGATGCCCGCGAACTGATCCACCTCCAGCAGCGCATGCCGCATGCCGAGTTCCGTGAGTGATCTGCGAGCCGAGTCGATCAACGCACGCCCCGCGGCGGCCCGCCCACGCAGCGCATCCAGCACACCTTGACACCTCGTCGATGTCGCCTCCACCACCGGCGATCCCGTCGTGATGCGAAGCAGCCGAACGACATCGAGACACCGCCCGCCCGCGCGCGGCACCGGATTCGGCCCCCACAGCGCCGCCAACGGTGCGCCTGCCAGCACGGCGTTCACGCGTCGGTGCTCATGCGCCCGCCGCGCCGCCGTCAGCGCCTGGTCCAGCGCGGTCTCCGCGTCGCCGATCCTGCCCAGCCGAGCCAGGCACATCGCCCGCACGGTGTGTGCCTTGGCCTCCCCCGCCGCATCCTCCAAACCGGCCAGCTTTTCGGCCGCCGCAGCCACCGCGGCTTCGATCTCATCCAAGCGTTCGGGCTCGGTCAGCATCGAAAGCTCGCCATCGAAACACGCGCCCCAGGCCGCCAGACGCACCGAATCACCCGCGGCTCGCTGCAACTGCGCCACCGCACCCGCCGCCGACACCACATCGCCCGCGGCCAACAGGGCTTCACATCGCGCAACCAACAGTTCAGCCTGCAGGGCGTCGCGATCCGGCAGTTCCTCGTCAAGCTCCTCCAACGCGTGCAACGCCTTGTCGAAGAGATCGGCCGCACCCTCGTAGGCCAGCCGCGCCATCGCCTGATCTGCGGCGCGCCGGCAGTACTCAACTGCCTTGGCCGCGTTGCCCGCCCACGCACACTCGAAGTAGTGGTACGCCAATTCGGCCAACAGCTCGTCGTCGTCCGCGCCGGCCTCGGCCTCGAGAGTCGCGGCGATCCTCTGATGCAGCCGCATCCGTCGCACCGACGCAAGCTCGGCGAGCAACGACTGCCGCACCAAAGCGTGGTTGAACCGATAACGTCCACCGGGCTCCTCGATGACGATGCCCGCCTTGCACGCCTCGTCGAATGCGTCGATCAAATCCGTGCCGACGACACTTTCCACCAAAGCCAGCGGGAACCGGCTGCCGACAACCGCCGCCGCGGCCAGCGCCTTGTTGGTCTCCTCCGGCAGTCGAGAAAGCCTGCGGCTCACCGCTTCCCGAACGCCCTGCGGCAGGGTGCTCGGATCCCACCGGCCGCCGCTTTCGTCGACATGCCGCAGCGCCTCGATGAGGAAGAACGGATTGCCGCCCGTTACCGACGCCAACGCACGGGCCAACTCCTCGTCGTCGTAACCGGCCTCGGCAACGTAGGCGGTGACGTCGTCCTCATCGAGGCCGCTGAGTGCAAGGCGCGTGGCGGAGCCGTCGCGATGCAGGTCGGCCAGCATCGCCGCCAGCGGATGCGAGCGATCGAGGTCGGTGCTGCGGTACGTGCCGACGATCTGCACTCGGGCGTGTTCGCCGAAGCGGAGCAGATGCCGCAACAGCAGCAGCGTGGGCTTGGCCGCCCAGTGCAGGTCGTCGAGGATCAGTACGACGGGCGCACTCGCCGACGCCGCCGCCAGCAGCGCGACCACCGCGTCGAATAGTGCATAACGTTCGGTGTCCGGGTCCGAACGCGGCGGCGTCGGCAGATCGGGAACGACTTCGGTGAGCCCGGGAACCAACGGTAGCAGCGCTTCGACACCTCGCAGGGCGCGCAGCCGCTTGGCGCCGAGACACGGCATCAACGAGCGCAACGCCTCCGCGAACGGCTGGTAAGCCGCACCGAGATCCTCGTCGCAGCGGCCATAGAGGACGACCGCACCTTGCTCGTACGCCTGACGCGACCATTCGCCGGCCAGCCGCGTCTTCCCCACCCCCGGCTCGCCAGCGACCAGCACCGCTTGCGTCCCGACCGTGAGCGTGGACTGCCAGGCCGCCAACAGCCCCGCAAGCTCTCGACCGCGCCCGACGAACGGCCCCGCCCCGGTCAGCACCGCGGGCAGCGCGGGTCGCTGGATCGGCGGCTCACTCGGCTGAGCGGGCGCTTCCTCGGTGGTTTCCAGACGCAGTTCGAACACGTGCTCCGGACGCGCGAGGTTGCGCAGCTGACGAATCCCCAAATCGGCGAGGACGACATCATCGGCGAGCGAGTCGATGACTAGCTCCGCCGTCGCGCCCGAGCACAGGATCTGTCCGCCGGCGGCCAGCGATCGCAGCCGCGCGGCGCGGTTGACCGCCCGGCCGAAGTAGTCGCCGTCGCGCAGTTCGACCTCGCCGGTGTGCAGCGCGATCCGGATCCGCATCGGCTGCGCCAACGCCCACGGCTCGTGACCTATCGCCTCCTGCAACTGAATCGCCGCCGCGGCCGCCGCTGACGGCCGGTCGAACACCGAGAAGGTTGCATCGCCCTCGCCCCGCGTCTTGACCAGCCGCCCGCCACGGGAGGTGACGACTCGTTCGACGATCTCGTCGTGGCGGGCCAGCGCCACCGCCATGGCATCCGGTTGCGCCTCCCACGCCGCCGTCGACCCCTCGATGTCGGTGAGCAGGAACGTCACCGCTTTGGTGACCGCCGAAAGCTGCTGCGACACAGGGATTTCCAGTGCGGGATCCTGAGCGACAATCGCGGCCTCCAGCCGGCGCAGGTTCGGACCCGGATCTACCCCCAGCTCGTCGCCGAGCAGCGACCGTGCGCGTTGGAAGGCGGCCAGCGCCTCACCCTGCCGTCCCGCGCGGTACAGGGCAAGCATCAACTGTCCCCAGCGCCGCTCGCGCAGCGGCGCGTCGGCGATCGCCGCCTCCAGCTCACCGATGATTTCCGCCGCGCGACCCGTCGCGAGCAGCGCGTCGGCGCGGTCCTCCACCAGCGCGGCGTGCCCCTCGATCCAGCGCGTCCTCTCCGAATCAGCGCGCGGCCCCTCGGGCAGCTCGGGAACTCCGCGCCAAAGGGCCAGCGCCTCGTCGAAGCGGGCGACCGCCTGACCGGCATCCCCGGCCGCGATCGCGTCGCGGCCCAGCCTGGCCGCCACCTTGTAGCGGGTGGCGTCGATCTCCGTCGTGCTCAGGGTCCAGCCCGAGCCCTCGGTCAGGACGAAGCCATCACCAAGGGCGCGCCGCAGAGAGGAGATGTGAGTCTGCAACGCCTTGGCCGCGGTGCGCGGTGGATCAGCGCCCCAGAGAAGCTCGGCGAGGGTGTCGGCGGAGACGACGGAGCCGCCGTGCAGGCCGAGCATTGTCAGGATGGCCCGAGGTTTGGCGCCGGGAACTGCGACCGGCAGACCGTGCTGCCGGACCTGCAGAGGTCCCAAAACCCCCAGCTCCACGTGTTGAAGCGTAGTCACGTGACCATCGTCAGGACGCGGATTCAATGAGCGGTAAAGGTTTGGTAAAGACCGCTTCGTTCTGTGGCAGGCTCGAATCGTGGAGCTACCCAAACCCGATCCGGAGAGCCCACACCTCGCGGACGTCATTCCGTCGGTTCTCACGGCCATGGGTGTGGAGGGTTTCGATGGCCGAATCCCGCTACCCGTAGACGTGGCCGGAGCGTGCGTACTGCTCATCGACGGGCTGGGCGCAGAACTGCTCGATGCCCACGCAGACGACGCTCCGGTGATGGCGGGCCTGCGTGGCCGCACGCTGCAGGTCGGTTTTCCCGCCACCACCGTCGCCGGGCTCGCGTCGCTGGGCACCGGCTGCCGGTCCGGCGAGCACGGCCTGGTCGGCTACTCCTTCCGACTACCGGATGTCGGGGTCGTGAACCCTTTGCGGTGGCGTATGCACCCGTGGGGCGACGACCTCCGAAAAGCCGCGCCGCCCGAGCAGGTTCAGCCCATGCCTACGACGTTCGAACGCGCCGTCGCTGCCGGCGCCAAGGTCAGCGTGATCTCCGGCGCGGAATTCACCGAATCCGGCATGACGCGTGCCGTTCTGCGGGGCGGTCGGTACATCGGCGTGCAGGCGCTCGGCGACCTGGCCGCACGTGTCCAGGAGGCCGTCGCCGACGGCGGGTTGTGCTACGCGTACCACAGCGAGCTCGACATGATGGGGCACCTCTACGGACCCGGGTCGCCCGCGTGGCGACTGCAGCTGCGCCAGGTCGATCGCCTGGTGGAATCGGTGGTAGAGGGCCTGCCGCCGGGTGGATTGCTCGCGGTGGTGGCCGACCACGGGATGGTCTGGGTGGACAGCTCCGAGGCCGTCGACATCGACAGCGAGCCCGCGCTGACCGAGGGGGTGACGGATGTCGGGGGCGAGGCGCGCGCGAGACATATATATGTAGCCCCCGGCGCCGTCGACGACGTCCTGGCCGCGTGGCGGGACACCGTCGCCGAACGGGCGTGGGTGGTGTCGCGCGACGAGGCGATCGACGCGGGGTGGTTCGGCGAGCGCGTGACCGACGAGACGCGGCGCCGCATCGGTGATGTCGTGGCCGCCGCTCGCGGGTCCATAGGTTTGCTGAGACGAACCGCCGAGCCCCTCGAATCGTCGCTCATCGGCCAGCACGGATCGCTCACTACCGCCGAGCAGAACATCCCGCTGCTGCTCGCACACGGATGATGCCGACGCAAACATGCCATGGCAGCGGTTGTAATTCCCTGTACTGCAATATATTTCGCGCCTATAGCTTGTATCCGATACACGCCCTGATTTTGAATATGCGCTTCAGCCAATCGAAATCGTCATCCCATTCACACAGCTCGGCAAACCCCCTCGTCAATATGCCCTTTTCTGTGGCATTTTCAGTGAATCAGTCCATGGATTACACATGGTATGATGGGCGTCACTCCATTTTGCGTGAAGGTGGTCACAGATTTTGGAGGCCCCCAAAACGCTCTGTTAACGTCCGGCCACATGTTTGCTGTCGCAACCCTTTTGACGCTTGTCAACTCGGTGTCGGGCACGCCGTACATCAGCGGTGGGGATTCCCCGGCCGGCACCGACTGCTCGGGTCTGGTCTCCTGGGTCACCAACGCCGCCACCGGCCGGCCCATCTACGGGGACCGATTCCACACCGGAAACATCGAGCAGGCGCTGCTTTCGCGTGGCTTCCAGTACGGCACGCAGCCCGGTGCCCTCAACGTCGGCTGGAACGGCGGCCACACGGCCGCGACGCTGCCCGACGGCACTCCGGTGTCCTCCGGTGAGGGCGGCGGTGTGAAGGTCGGTGGTGGCGGCGCGTTCCAGTCGCAGTTCACCAAGCACATGTTCCTGCCGATGCCTGCCGATCAGGTGCCGCCACCCCCTGGCGCCCCAGTCGTGTTGATGGCCGGAGAGGCGCCCCCGCCGCCGATGGCCCCGCCTCCGGCTCCGGATCCGATGCTGGCTCCACCTCCGGCACCCGCTCCGCCGATGGCACCGCCTCCGCCGCCCGCTCCGCCGGTCGGACCGGACCCGATGCTGGCGCCGCCTCCGCCCCCGCCGCCGGCCGATCCGTTCGCGCCGCCGCCCCCGGTCGACCCGATGGCTCCGCCGCCGGCACCGGGCGCACCGCCGGCGCCGATGCCTCCGGCCTGACCTCACGGCAGCGCCGGATAACGTCTCCGGCGTGATCGTTCTGCTGCCACCGTCGGAGACGAAGCATCCCGGCGGCGACGGACCACCGTTGCGCCTGGACACCCTGTCCCTACCCGAGCTCACGCCGCTGCGCGCCGCGCTGGTCGACGAGCTGGTGAAGCTGGCCGCCGACGAGTCGGCGTGTATGAAAGCGCTCGGGCTGTCGAAGTCGCAACGCGCGGAGATCGAACGCAACGCCGCGCTGCGCAATGCCCCTACACTGCCTGCGATCAACCGCTACACCGGCGTGCTGTACGACGCGCTAGACATCCAATCGCTCAAGGGCGCCGCCGCGGACCGGGCCCGAAGTCGGCTTGCGGTGGGCTCGGCGCTCTTCGGTGTCGTGCGTGCCGACGACGCCATTCCCGCGTACCGGCTCTCCGCGACCTCGAAACTGCCCGGACAGCCCGGTCTGTCCACCCGATGGCGGCCGCTGCTCGAGCCGCTCCTGGCTCAGCTGGCGAAAGAAGAGTTGGTCGTCGATCTGCGGTCAGGCTCGTACGCGGCGCTGGGCAGGCTGCCGGGAGCCGTCCAGGTCGAGGTGGTCTCCGAGCGCGCCGACGGAAAGCGCGCCGTCGTGAGTCACTTCAACAAGGCGCACAAGGGACGGCTGGCACGCGTCCTGGCGTCCACTCGCTCCGAGCCCGACGACGCGGGTGCCGTCGCCACCATCGCGCGGCGCGCGGGTATGCGCGTGGAACGGGACGGCGACCGCCTGACGATCGTCGTGACCGCCTGACTCGCTAGATCGGGGCGATCAGGTCCGTCGTGTAGAACTCCGCGGGAACCTGGGAGAACCTGTCCGGGCGACTGACGAACACCCATGCGCCCGTCGCCCACGGCTCGATGTTGTCCGTCAGCGTCACCGCCGCGGCTCCGGCCCCGTCGGCGTTCAACGAACCCTGTGCGACACCGGGGTCCGCACCCCAGCAGTGGGCCGCGGATGTTCGCGGCACCTGGATCAGCCGGACGTCGTAATGCATGCCAGGCGGAGCGGTGGCGATCTGGATATCGGCCGTCAGCGTCGATCCGTCCGACCGCAGGGTGCCCGTGACCCGCGCGTTCCCCGACGGGCCGTTGTAGTCGGTCTCGCTGTAATCGCATCGCCGCAAAAGCTGCGAGAACGGGAGCACGGTGCCGCCTGTCGCAGCGGCCGCTCCCGTGGTGCCGACGCCGTCGGCGTGCGCGACCGCGGGAGGTGCCGCCAGCACCAACGCAGTCGCCAGCATCAAAATCCGTCTCGTCTGCCCCATAGTCCCGAGTAAATCACCGATCAGCGTCGAGTTGGGCGAATCCAGCGGGGTCGCCGGCGTCAGTCCCGGCATTCGACGACGTCGTAAGCGCCGTCGGAATGCAGCGACCGGATGCGTTTCTTGTCGAACTTGCCCACGCTGGTCTTCGGCACTTCGTCGATGAACGTCCACCACTCAGGGAGCCAGAACCGGGCGACCCTGTCGCACAGATACTTTCGTAGTTCCTCCGCAGTGGCCTCGGCATCTTCCTTGACGACGACAGCGGCGAGCGGGCGCTCCTGCCAACGCTCGTCGGGTACCGCGACGACGGCCGCCTCCAGTACCGCGGGATGCTCCATGAGGCACAACTCCAGTTCCACCGACGAGATCCACTCGCCACCCGACTTGATCACGTCCTTGGCGCGGTCTGTGAGCGTGATGAACCCCTGCGGGTCGATGCGGCCGACGTCGCCGGTGCGCAGCCAGCCGTCGTCGAACTTCGACGCATCCGCGTTCTGGTAATACGACGCCGTGATCCACGGCCCGCGAATCTCTATCTCCCCCACGGCTTTACCATCATTCGGAAGGACCCCGCCGTCGTCGTCGACGATCCTGATCTCCACCCCGCTGAGCACCCGGCCCGCCGTGGCCCGCAACGTCCACGCGTCTTCCCCGGCGACCTCCGGCGGCGGTGCGGCCAGCGCCGCCAGCGGCGACGTCTCGGTCATCCCCCACCCCTGACGAATGACCACGCCGTACTTCTGCTCGTATTCCTTCATCATCCCGAGCGGCACCGCCGAGCCTCCGCACGCGACGATTCTCAGCGACGAGATGTCGCGACCGGGATGAGCGTTCAGGTACTGCAGCACATCGTTCCAGATCGTCGGGACAGCCGCGGAGATGGTGGGCCGCTTGGCTTCGATCATGTCTACGAGCGGTTCGGCCTGCAGATACCGGTCGGGCAACAGCAGATCCGCACCTGCCATCAGCGCGGCGTAGGGCTGGCCCCAGGCGTTGGCGTGGAACATCGGCACGACCGGTAGCACGCGGTCACCGTCGGCGAGGCCGATCGCGTTCGCGGAACAAACGGCCATCGAATGCAGATAGCTCGACCGGTGGCTGTACACAACGCCTTTGGGATTGCCGGTGGTGCCGCTGGTGTAACACATTGCGGCGCCGCTCTTCTCGTTGAGATCGGGCCAGTCGTAAGTCCTCGGCTGCCCGTCGAGAAGATCGTCGTAGCGGATCACCTGCTTGCCCGAGGCGGTGAGCGCATCGAGATCGCCTGCGCCGACGGCCACCACAGTGCGCACCGTCGTCAGCTCCGGGAGCACCGCCGCGAACAAGGGGGCCAGCGACATGTCCACCAACACGACGCGATCCTCGGCCTGGTTCGCGATGAACGCGATCTGCTCGCCCGACAGGCGGATGTTCAGGGTGTGCAGCACCGCACCCATGCACGGGGCGGCGAAGTAGGCCTCCAGATGCTCCTGGTTGTTCCACATGAATGTCGCGACGCGGTCCCCGTCCGCGACTCCGAGGCAGCGTAATCCGTTGGCGAGCTGGGCGACCCGGGCACCGAGTTCACCGAAGGAGATCTCGCGGTACCCGTCGGGTGTCTTCGTGATCACCTTGCGGCCCGAACACCACGTGGTGCCGTGCCGCAGGATCGCCGTGACGGTCAGCGGAAAGTCCTGCATCGTGCTGTCCATGTGCACCCCCAAGCGTGTGAGTGAGCAGGCACTCATGATCGCCGACTCGCGCGGCTGTTCGGCGGGAATCGACCAAGGTGGCCGATAGCATCTCGTGCCATGGTCCAGCCCGGCTATCCGATGTATCCGCCCCCGAAGCCGCCGGTCTCCGGCGCGGACATCGCCATCTCGGCCACCGTCCTCATCCTGACGGCGGTCTTCGGTGCGGCCGCGGCGTTCTTCGGAATCTTCTCGCTCGCGTTCCTCGACCATTGCCCGCCGGCGACCTGCAGCGTGGACGGGGCTGTCACCGCGGTGATGACGTCGCTCGGCATCGCCTTTGTCATCGGCGTTGTGGGACTTGTTGTGACGGTGGTGCAACTCTTCCGGCGCAAGCGCGGCTGGCCGTTCGCCGTCGCCACCCTGCTGTTATGCGTGGGGACGGTGTTCCTCGGTGGCGTCGGCTACGTGATGGCGGTGGGTGGCTGAGACGCGCCGGACACGGCTATCGGGCGAAACCGCCACTCGGCGGCGGGTCGTCACTTAACGTCACAAAGTATGGAAATACACCCTGCCAAAGCCCCCGGCCTGGTACCGGTCGGGGCACTGCGCTCAGGGGACCCAATCACCGACGTCAATGGTGGCGGTCAGCATTACATAGTTCTGGAGTCCAAGAAGCTCGGCGAAGGCTGCGTCGTCCTCGAACTGGAGTCCAAGGCCAACGATCAGATCAGGGTGATCGAGGCCTCCTTCCCGGCCGACTACGTAATGAGTTTGACGCCACCCCGACCCATCCTGTGATCGCGGCGCCGGCCGCCGCGAAGTCAATTCGCTTCGAGGCGGGAGTGCTGCATGCTGCGTGACATACGTGAGCTCGTCGATTCACCGGAGGAGTACGCCGCCGAACTGCGCAGGCGCTGGGGCGGACTCCTGAGCTATCGCTACATCGGCCGCAGTTATGCGTCGATGGACGTCGTCGCCGAGGAGGACAACACCGTCACGTTGCGCCGCGACATGCGCAACACCTCCGGCGGGGTGCTGTTCGCCGTGTTCGGGATATCGGCGCCGGAGAGCGGTCACATGTCGGATCTGGAAGCCGTGCCGAACCCGGTCATCCACTCGTGCCAGATCCTCGACGCCGGGCGTGATGTGCGCCGCATCGAGATCATCTCCGAAGAGCTCAAGGTCGGCCGCCAGATGGGCTACAGCCGCGCGAAGATCGTCGACGCCGAGCGGCCGGAGCGGGTGCTGGCGTTGATCGAGGGGCAGGGCGTGACCATCGGCACGCCGCCCGAGGGGCTCGAGCGGATGGAGCCCAACCCGCTCAACATCGTCGACTCCCCCGATCTGCCGCCGTTGTGGCAGGTGTTCGGGGGCTATCGCCGGCCCGACGGCAACTGGGGGTTGCCCGAGCTCGCGGTGGAGGTCGCCTCACCGGATGCGGCGCTGCACATCGGCCCCCAGTTCGTCATCCTGGAGACCGCGGCCATCGACGCCGCTACGGAGGCAGCGGGCACCGACCGCGTCCAGGGCGTCTCGACGCACGTGATGTTCCTGGCGCGAGGTAAGGCCGGGCCGTTCCGGATCGAGACCGAGCCGATGGCCAGCACGGACGGCCTGGTGGCGGTGCGAGTGCTCATGTACGACGAAGGGAACGACGACCGGCTGGTCACCTCCGCGTCATATCAGTTCCGTCTGGTGTAGCGGCAAGACCGCTGAAGCGGCATGAGACACTTTGGTCATGGTTGTCGCAATTGCCCGTCCCAAGCTCGAAGGCAACATCGCCGTCGGCGATGATCGCCAGATCGGATTCGCCGAGTTCGGTGACCCGCAGGGCCGTGCGATCTTCTGGCTGCACGGAACGCCCGGCGCCAGGCGTCAGATCCCGATGGAAGCGCGGGTCTACGCCGAACAGCAGCGCATCCGGCTGATCGGGGTGGACCGGCCGGGCATCGGCTCGTCGACCCCGCACAGCTATGACACCGTCATCGCCTTCGCCGATGACCTACGCACCATCGCCGACACCCTTGGGCTGGAGAAGTTCGCCGTCGTGGGGCTGTCCGGCGGTGGGCCCTACACACTCGGCTGCGCGGCGGCGATGCCGGACCGCGTCGTGGCCGCCGGCGTCATCGGCGGCGTCGCCCCGACGATGGGTCCCGACGCCATCGCCGGGGGCCTGATGGGCAACCTCGGTACGCGGGTCGCTCCGCTGCTGCAGGTGGCCGGGGTCCCGATCGGATTCGTCGCCAGCGCGATCATCCGGCTGATCCGGCCCGTGGCGTCACCGGCCACCGACCTGTACGGCCGGGTGTCGCCGGAGGCCGACCGCCGGCTGCTCGCCCGGCCCGAGATCAAGGCGATGTTCCTCGACGACCTGCTCAACGGCAGTCGCAAACAGCTCTCGGCGCCGTTCTCCGATGTCGTCGTCTTCGCCAGGGACTGGGGTTTCCGCCTGAGCGACGTCGAGGTGCCCGTGCGCTGGTGGCACGGCGACGCCGACCACATCGTGCCGTACGCGCACGGCCAGCACGTGGTGTCGCGACTGCGCGACGCCGAGCTGTATCCGATGCCCGGCGAAAGCCACCTCGCGGGCCTCGGCCGTGCCGAGGAGATCCTGCACACCATGACCAAGGTGTGGGACGAGGTCGGCTCCTAAACACGCGCTGTCGCGCCGGCATTTCCCGATACGGTGAAAGGGCGCGAAAGGAGCGTGTCATGGCGACTGACCTGACGCTCTATCTCGATGACGAGCCCGGCGAACTCGCCAGGGTCGGGGACATGCTCGGCAAGGCGGGAGCCAACATCGCCGGGCTGTGCGCGGTGACATCGGGGGGCGGGCAAGCAGTGGTGCACATCCTCGTCGAGGACGCGACCCCGGCTTTCGAGGCGCTGCACGACGCGGGGATCGAGATCGCCTCTGAACAGGAGGTGCTTGTGCTGCCGATCGACGACCGACCCGGTGCGCTCGGCGAGGTCGCTCAGCGGCTGGGCGAAGCGAAGGTGAACCTGACGCTCGCCTACCTGGCGACGAACACCCGGCTGGTCCTGGCGGCCGACGATCTCGCCGCCGCCCGCTCCGCGCTCAGCTGATCAGCGCCTGAGCCAGCCCGCGACGGTGGCCAGGTCCCGGGTGTACGTCATCAGAATGTCGTCGTGGTAGAGCGCGCCGCCGCTGATCTTGTCGTCGCCCTGCCAGATCACGTGAATGCGAACCGGACTCCGCGAGTAGTAGTCGGTCCGGTCGGTGGGCCTGCAGTGCCATCCGGCTGCCACGGCGCGCTCGGACAGCTGGCTGCGCTCAGTGGCTGTAGTCATCACTGTTTTCCTCCTATGTCGCCCCGCCAGGTTATCGGACCGGCGATGTCATCCACGGTCGGCACCCGCGGTCAGGACTCGGCGCAGGAGGTGCATCGCGACGGTCGTCGACCGTTCGCGGACGTCGGACCGGTCGCCGGGTAGCCGCATGGTGCGCAGGTCGATGGTGCCGTCGGCCAGCTTCACGCAGAAGCAGACCGTGCCGACGGGCTTCTCCTCGCTGCCGCCGCCCGGCCCGGCGATTCCCGTGATCGCCACGGCGGTGTCAGCGGAGAACCGACGCAGCGCACCGTCGGCCATCGCCTCGGCCACCGCCTCGGACACCGCGCCGTGCGCCTCGATGAGCGCCGGGTCCACCCCGAGGAGTTCGGACTTGGCCTCGTTCGAATAGGACACCACTCCCCCCGCGACATACGCGGACGACCCTGGCAGGTCGGTCAGCCGGGCGGCCACCAGTCCCGCAGTGCAGGACTCCGCGGTGGCGATCCAGCGACTCGACAGCAGCGCCGCCACCTGCTCGTCGACGGTGGAGCCGTCCTCGGAGAAGATCTCGCCGCCGTGGCGCTCGCGCAGCAGGGTCATCAGATCGGCGTAGACCTTCGCCGAGTCGGGCTCGTAGCGGGTGACCATCTCGATCTCGCCGCGGCGCAGGCAGGTGGTGATCTCGAGCCGATCGAAGCCCTCCACCCGCTCCTCGGCCTCGCGCAGCGTGTCGGCAAGACCCGACTCGGGCAGCCCGAACATGCGCACCATCTCCTGGTGGTACGTCGTCCGGCCGGCGATCGCCTCCTGCACTGCGGGCGTCTGTAGAGCGGCGGGCCACATCGGCTGCAGTTCGCGCGGCGGCCCCGGCAGCACCACGACCGTCGGCGTGCCAGGCACCACGACACCGGGCGCGGTGCCCACCGGATCGAGGATGTGCGCGCCTTCCGGAATGAGTGCCTGCTTGCGGTTGGCGGCACGCACGGCGGCCAGATCGACGTTGGGGAAACGCGCCATCAGCCGTTGCACGATATGGGCGATCTTGGCCTCGAGAGCGTTGTCCAGCACCAACTCTCGGCCGCAGAACCGTGCGACCGTCGCCACCGTCATATCGTCCGCGGTCGGGCCGAGGCCGCCGCTGGTGACGATGAGGTCGACGCCCTCGGCGGCGAGGAACCGGAGCTGCGCCTCGATGTCGTCGGGCCGGTCCCCGCAGATGGTGATGTGCGCCAGCTCGACGCCCAGTTCGAGTAGTCGGTCGGCGATCCAGGGGCCGTTCCGGTCCGTCACCCGTCCGGTCAGAACTTCGGTTCCGGTCACCACGATGCCCGCGCGTGCGCTCACGCCGTACGAGACTACGCACCTCGGACGTGGGACATGAACGTCGGTAATGTCGTTCTCCATGACTGCGCCGAGATCGCTGCGGGAACTCTTCGAACAGCTCGGCCTCGCCGAGGTCGCGTCGACGGAGGACACGGTGACCATGGAGATGCCCGTCGACGAGCGGACTGTCAACACCGCAGGCGGTCTGCAGGGCGGTTTGATCGCGACGATGGCCGATGTGACGGCCGGTCAATTGGCGTCCCGCGTCACCCCCTTCGGCCACGGGATCGCGACCACCGATCTGTTCATCCGCTATCTGCGGCCGATCAAGGTCGGGCCTGCCCGCGCGGTCGCGCGGATCCTGCGCACGGGTAAGCGATCCGTCGTCGTCCAGGTGGACATCTACCGCGCCAATGACGATCAGGTGGGTGCGACGGCCACCGTGAACTTCGCCGCCGTCGACTGAGCTCTATTCGGTGCGGGCGAGCACCTCGCGGACGATGTCCAGCGTCGTGGCCGGGTGCAGGAACGCGAACCGTCCGACGGTCTCGCCCTCCCATTTGGTCGGCGGGATGAACGCGACCTCGTCGTCGTGCAGCTGCTGTGCCCACGCATCGTAATCGCCTGCCTCCCAACCGATCCTGCGAAACAACACCACGCCGAGGTCAGGCTCGCGGATCAATTCCAGTTGCGGCGCAGCATTGATAATTTCAGCGGTCTGCCGGGCCAGCGTGTGGGCCACCTCGATGGCCTGCCGGTAGGCCTCCAGGCCGTAGACGGCGAGCGAGAACCACAGCGGCAGGCCCCGTGCGCGCCGCGTGAGGTGGTAGGCGTAGTCGGACGGATTCCACTCGCCCGTCGACGTGTGGATGACGTCGAGGTATGAGGCGTCCTGCGTGTGGGTGGCCCGCGCCAGCTCCGGGTTCCGGTACAGCAGCGCGCAACAGTCGAACGGGGTGAACAGCCACTTGTGGGGGTCCAGGATGAACGAGTCGGCCTGCTCCAACCCGTTGTACTTCGGTCGTAACGAGCGCGCGAAGATGCCGGACCCGCCGTATGCGCCGTCGACGTGGAACCACCAACCACGTTCTCGCGCAAGCGCACCCACGCCGGCCAGGTCGTCGATGATGCCGGCATTGGTCGTCCCCGACGTGCACACCACCGCGGCGATGTTCGTCGCATCGGCGGGCACCGCCGCGCTGACGGTCTCGGCGGTGAGCCGGTGATCGGGTGTGTCGACCACCAGCGCGTCCATTTCGAGCAGCCGCAGGGTGTTGACGATCGACGAGTGCGCGTCAGATCCGACCACCACCCGGAGTCGACCATCGGCGCCACGCGTCTTGGCGGTCTCACGCGCGACCGCGAGCGCCGACAGGTTCCCCGCCGAACCGCCCGACACGAAACATCCGCCCGACGTCGTCGGCAGCCCGGCTTCACGGGCGATCACCCGCAGCACGGAGTTCTCGGCCGCGATCGCGCCGGATGCCTCGAGCCACGAAATGCCTTGGATCGAGGCGCAGGACACCAGCATGTCGAACGCCAGGCTGGCCTTCGTCGGGGCGGCGGGGATGAAGCCGAGGAAGCGCGGACTGTCCGCGGAGATGACGCTAGGCGCGATCACCGACGTGTACACGCCGAGCACTTCGTCCGGTGTTCGCGGCGTCTCACGGATCACCCCGTCGAGTCGCGCGTGCAGCTCGTCGACCCCCAGTGCGCCCTTGTCGAGGGGCACCGGGTTCATGCGTAGCCGGTTCTCCGCGTAGGCCAGCACGCTGCGCAGCATGTTCTCGGTGTTCTGGTCGACCTCATGCATGGCTGAAGTCTTCCACCGGGCCCGACCCGGTGAGTGGGATTAGCCGAGCGGGAGCTGCTTGTGCGGAACGTCGGTCACCAGGCCGCCGTCCATGATGAACTCGGCGCCCGTCGCGAACGACGACTCGTCGCTGACGAGGAACACCACGAATGGCGCGACCTCCTCGGACTGGCCGGGACGGCGCAGCGGCGCGGTGACCATGTCGTCGGGAAAGTGCTTGGTCATCGGCGTCCGAATGAAGCCGGGGTGGATCGAGTTGACTCGGATGTTCTTGGAGCCCAGCTCAATCGCGGCCGACTTGGCCAGCCCGCGGACCGCCCACTTCGATGCGACGTACGGGTGCACCATCGGCGCACCCCGCAGACCCTCGATGGACGAGACGTTGATGATCGAGCCGCCGCCGGCCTTCTTCATCTCCTCGACGACGGCCTGCATGCCGAGGAACGTGCCGGTCAGGTTGACGTCGATGACCTTCTGCCACTTCGCCATATCGAACTTGCCGATCTGGCCCAGCGCGACGATCGCGGCGTTGTTGACGAGCGCCGTCAGCTTGCCGAACGCGTCGACTGCCACTTTGACCGCCGCATCCCACTGCTCGGCCTCCGTCACGTCGAGGTGGACGTAGCGCGCGGACTCGCCGAGCTCGTCGGCCAGCGCCTTACCCTCCTCGTCGAGGATGTCCCCGATGACCACTTTCGCACCCTCGGCGACCAGCGCCCTGGCGTGAGCGGCTCCCATCCCCCGAGCTCCGCCACTGATCAGTGCGACTTTTCCGTCCACGCGTCCCATGGGGCGACAGGTTACCGCACGTCCATTCGAACTAGAACTTGTTCCAATTTGGAGTGGGCTCACGCATACTGCTGGCCATGGCAATTCGGGTCGCGCTCCTCGGCACTGGCAACTGCGGCAGCCTGGCGCTTCGACAGTTGATCACCGATGAACGCTTCGACCTCACCGGTGTGTGGGTGTCGACGGAGGCGAAGTTCGGCAAGGACGCGGGTGAGCTCGCCGGGCTGGACGTCACCACGGGCATCACCGCCACCAACGATCTCGACGCGATCATCGCGGCCAGGCCCGACTGCGTCGTCTATACGGCGATGGGCGATACGCGTCCGCGCGAGGCGTTGGCCGACGTGCGCACGTTCCTCTCGGCGGGCATCAACGTCGTCGGCTCGAGCGTCGGCGCGCTGCAGTACCCGTGGGGACTGCTGCCCGACAAGGCGATCGCCAAGGTCGAAGATGCTGCACGCGAAGGTGATTCGACGGTCTTCTTCACCGGCGTCGATCCGGGCTTCTGCACCGACCTGCTGCCCTTCGCCCTGGCGGGCACCTGCCAGAGCATCGAGCAGATCCGCACCATGGAGATCGCCGACTACTCCACCTACGACGGCGAGACGGTGATGTTCGACGTGATGGGCTTCGGCAACGAACTCGGCGATCTGCCGATCCTCTACCAACCGGGCGTGCTGTCGATCGCCTGGGGCACCGCGATCCGGCAGCTCGCCGCGGGCCTGGGCATCGAGGTCGACGAGATCCGCGACTCCGTCGAGCAGGAACCCGCCCCCGAGGACCTTCAGGTCGCCGTCGGCACCATCAAGAAGGGCACGGTCGCAGCGGTCCGCTTCCTGATCGAGGGCATGGTCGGGGGCAAGCCGGTGATCGTCGTCGAGCACGTCACGCGACTGCATGCCGATCTGCGGCCCGACTGGGCGCAGCCCGCGCATCCCGGCGGCTCGTACCGGGTCGAGATCACCGGCGAACCGTCGTACTTCTGCGACATCGTTCCGATGAGCCGCAACGGTGGGGCGCCCTACGCGGCGATCCTGGCCGCCGCGGGGCGGATCGTGAACTCGATCCCTGACGTGGTGGCCGCACCCGCGGGCATCCGGACCACCTTGGATATGCCGCTGGTGACCGGGAAAGGTCTCTACGCAGCGACGTAGGCTGGAGCGCGATGACCGCGCAGCCCGTGGCAGAGGACCCCACCGCGGAGATCGCCACAAGTGAACCGGGGTCCCACATCGGTGCCTTCTTCGATCTCGACGGCACCCTGGTGGACGGATTCACCGCCGCCGCCCACGCGACCGACCGCATCCGGCGCAGGCAGGCGGGTATCGGCGAAATCATGGGGGTCTTCGAGGCGTCGATGCGATACCGGCTGCGCCGCATGCGGTTCGAGCATCTGCTGACCAGGGCCGCCGGATACCTGCGGGGCGAAGCGCTGACCGACCTCGATGACGTCTGCGAACGCATATTCGTCGAAAGCCTGGCGCCGCGAGTCTTCCCCGCGATGCGCGAGATCGTCGCCGCGCATCAGAAACGCGGACACACAGTGGTGCTCAGCACCTCAGCGGTGACCATCCATGCGAACCCGGTGGCCCGCTTCCTGAAGATCGATCACGTGCTGTGCAACCACTTCGAGGTCGACGGCGACGGACGCCTGACGGGTCAGATCGCGAAACCCGTCGTATGGGGACGCAACAAAGCCAACGCCGTCGTGGACTTCTGTGAGGCCAATGCCGTTGGGCTGCAACACAGTTACTTCTACGCCGACGGTGATGAGGACGCGGCGCTGATGGTGAAGGTTGGCAATCCGCGGCCGGTGAATCCCCGGTCCAAACTCGCCGCGCTGGCGGCCGAACACGACTGGCCCGTACTTCAGGTCGTCACCTCGAGCGGGCGTCGACGCCTGTCGTTGCGCAGGCTCGTCGGCTACGACTGATTGTCTCGACTGATTCCAGAGGAGTCACGGTGCGCGATGCGGCCGCCAACGAGGTGTCGTTCGTCCAGTACCTGCGAGAAACGGGGCCTTAGTACCCCCAATCGGTCACAACGCCGCGGCGGAGTACTAAACTAGAACACGTTCCAATTCGTGAACCGGCCCACCGAGGAGCAGGCATGCACACCCCCATATGCGACGAGCTCAACATCGAGTTCCCGATCTTCGCCTTCACGCATTGCCGCGACGTGGTCGTCGCCGTCAGCAAGGCCGGCGGCTTCGGTGTGCTCGGCGCGGTCGGCTTCACCCCCGAACAACTCGAGATCGAGCTGAACTGGATCGACGAGAACATCGGGGACCATCCCTACGGCGTCGACATCGTCATCCCGAACAAGTACGAGGGCATGGATGCGGGCGACCTGGATCCCGAAGTACTTAAGAAGACGCTGAATGATCTTGTGCCGCAAGAGCACATCGACTTCGCCAAGAAGCTGCTCGCCGACCACGGTGTGCCGGTCGAGCACAGCGACGACGATGCGCTGCAACTGCTCGGGTGGACCGAGGCGACCGCCACCCCGCAGGTCGAGGTCGCGCTGCAGCACCCGAAGTGCACGCTGATCGCCAACGCGCTGGGCACCCCGCCCGCCGACATGATCAAGCACATCCACGAGACCGGCCGCAAGGTCGCGGCGCTGTGCGGTTCACCGTCGCAGGCGCGCAAGCACGCCGACGCAGGAGTGGACATCATCATCGCCCAGGGTGGCGAGGCCGGCGGACACTGCGGTGAGATCGGTTCGATCGTGCTGTGGCCGCAGGTCGTCAAGGCGGTCGCGCCGGTGCCCGTACTGGCGGCCGGCGGGATCGGCAGTGGTCAGCAGATCGCGGCGGCGTTGGCGCTGGGCGCGCAGGGCGCGTGGACCGGTTCGCAGTGGGTGATGGTCGAGGAGTCCGAGCACACTCCGGTTCAGCACGCCGCGTACGTCAAGGCCGAGAGTCGCGACACGGTCCGCAGCCGGTCGTTCACGGGTAAACCCGCGCGGATGCTGCGCAACGACTGGACCGAGGCGTGGGAGAACCCGGACAACCCGAAGCCGCTGGGAATGCCGTTGCAGTACATGGTGTCCGGTATGGCGGTCGCGGCCACGCACAAGTACCCCAATGAGAGCGTCGATGTCGCGTTCAACCCGATCGGCCAGGTCGTGGGTCAGTTCACCAAGGTGGAGAAGTCCGCGGCGGTGATCGAGCGGTGGGTGCAGGAGTACCTCGAGGCGACGAACACGCTCAACGAGATCAACGAGGCCGCGTCCGTCTGATTCTTCGGTTGCCGAGCCCGCCCGTGATTTCGCGGATTCGCGTGATTTCGCGATCCGTACGCAGTCTCGGCGACGTGGGCGCCAGCTGATGCGAAGCTCGATCGGTGAGCGTGATCGCGGCGGCCTGCGCGGGCTTTCTCGTCGCTGTCCTGTGGATGGACCTGATATTCGACAGCCAGGTCCTGCGCCATCGCGGGGTTGAGGAACTACCCGAGTCGGTGCTGGCGTCCATCGCAGGTTATTACCGACGCGCCACGACGACGTCGCGGCCGATGAGTTACCTCATCGCGTTCGTGATGGCGATCCTGCTTGGGACGTTGGGGTTCGCGTGGGTCGACGGGCCGATTGCAGTCTGGCCACTCGCGGTGACGTCGGGGCTCGCCGGCGGGCCCATCCTGCTGGCGGTGCTGCACACGGTGCCCAACGCGGTCCGACTCGGCGCGCGCACCGGCGATCTCGCGAAACAGTCGCGGCTGGCCCGTTCGATATGCCGCGACCACGTCATTTGTCTGGCGTGCATGGTGGGCTTCCTCGCCGTTTGGCTGACGATCCCCACCTGACCCGACCGCGGCGCACAAAGTTGAGCGGACTCGGTGACGCCTCGGCGTTGCTTTGGCCCCGCGGTTATGTAAGGTGACATACATAGCTGGTCGGACGGAGGAATTGCGACGTGTCCAGTCACCGCGAGCGCATGGTGCAATCCGCCGCACTGCTCATCCGCGAACGCGGCGCGCATCCGACCGCCATCGCGGACGTGCTGGAGCACAGCGGAGCCCCGCGGGGGTCGGCGTACTACTACTTCCCCGGCGGCCGCACGCAGCTGCTGTGTGAAGCGATCGACTTCGCCGGCGAGTACGTCGCCGCCAAGATCGCGAAGGCCGAGAGCGGTCTCGACGCGCTCGACGCACTCTTCAACGACTATCGAAAGCAATTGGTCGCCACCGACTTCCGGGCTGGCTGCCCCGTCGTCGCCGTCAGCGTCGAGGCGGGTGACCCCGACAAGCCCGGCACCGCCACCCCGGTGATCGAACGGGCGGCCGCGGCCTTCGCCCGCTGGACAGACCTCATCGCCGCCCGCCTCGTCGCCGACGGCGTCACCGAGGAACGCGCGGCCGAACTCGCCATGCTGACCACCACGTCGTTCGAAGGCGCGATCGTGGTCGCGCGCGCGTCCCGCGACCTCAAAGCTCTCGACCTCGTCCATGGCCAGCTACGCGCCCTCGTACTGGCCGAGACCGCTGGAAGGAAATCCGCTCATGGTGGATGAATGGCAGGCGACCGCATGCATCCTCTGCGAGTGCAACTGCGGCATCGTCGTCCAGGTCGACGGCCGCAAGCTGGCCAAGATCCGCGGTGACAAAGAGCATCCGGCGTCGCAGGGATACACCTGCAACAAGGCGCTGCGACTGGACCACTACCAGAGCTACCGCAGCAGGCTGACCTCTCCCCTGCGCCGACGTCCCGACGGCAGCTACGAGGAAATCGATTGGGACACAGCCATTGCCGAGATAGCGGCAGGGTTCAAACGCATCGCGGACACCTACGGCGGCGACAAGATCTTCTACTACGGCGGCGGCGGGCAGGGCAACCACCTCGGTGGCGCGTACAGCGGCGCGTTCCTCAAGGCGCTCGGCTCGCACTACCGCTCCAATGCGCTCGCCCAGGAGAAGACGGGTGAAGCGTGGGTCGACGCCCACCTCTACGGCGGTCATACCCGAGGCGAATTCGAGCACGCCGAGGTGTCGGTATTCATCGGCAAGAACCCGTGGATGTCGCAGAGTTTCCCTCGGGCACGGACGGTGCTCAACGAGATCGCAAAGGATCCCAAGCGCGCGATGATCGTCATCGACCCGGTGATCACCGACACCGCGAAGATGGCCGACATGCACCTGCGCGTCCGCCCGGGAACCGACGCCTGGGCTTTGGCTGCGCTGGCCGCTGTGCTGGTGCAGGAAGACCTTTGCGACAAGGCGTTTCTCGCCGAGCATGTCAACGGCGTCGACCCGGTGTTGGACGTCCTGCGGACTGTCGGCGTCGACGACTACGCCCTGCGCTGCGGCGTCGACGCCGAACTGATCCGTGCTGCGGCACGGCGCATCGGCGGCGCGGCGAGCGTATCCGTGTTCGAGGACCTCGGTATTCAGCAGGCCCCCAACAGCAC
The DNA here is from genome assembly GCF_010726085.1 of Mycolicibacterium moriokaense. Classification (NCBI taxonomy): domain Bacteria; kingdom Bacillati; phylum Actinomycetota; class Actinomycetes; order Mycobacteriales; family Mycobacteriaceae; genus Mycobacterium; species Mycolicibacterium moriokaense. The sequence goes on along the minus strand of NZ_AP022560.1, from coordinate 3,459,952 downwards.
CCTGTGCTCGTATCTCAACAAGCTGCTCTGGATCCTCACCGGAAACTTCGCCAAACCTGGTGGACAGCACCTACATTCGTCGTTCGGACCGCTGTTCCGGCACACCCCCGACGTCGGCCGCACCCCGGTCACCGGCGCACCCATCGTCGGCGGGTTGATCCCCAGCAACGTCGTACCGCAGGAGATGCTCGGCGATCACCCCGACCGGTTCCGCGCGATGATCGTCGAAAGCAGCAATCCCGCACATTCACTCGCGGATTCAGCCACCTGTCGCGAGGCCTTCCAGTCGCTGGAGTTGATGGTGGTGATCGATGTCGCCATGACAGAGACCGCGCGACTGGCCCACTATGTGCTGCCCGCAGCATCGCAGTACGAGAAGGCCGAGGCGACGTTCTTCAACCTCGAGTTCCCGCACAACACCTTCCATTTGCGTCATCGATTGATGGAGCCACTCGAGGGCACCCTTCCCGAACCCGAGATCTGGGCCCGGTTGGTCCGGGCACTCGGCGTGGTCGATGATGCCGACCTCGAACCGTTGCGGCGCGCCGCCGCCGAGAGTCGCGAAGCGTTCACGGCGGCGTTCCTGCAGGCCGTCGGAACCAACCCGGCGCTGGGCAAGGTACTCCCCTACGTGCTGTACGAAACACTGGGACCGACTCTGCCCGAGGGGCTTTCCGGGGCGGCCGCGTTGTGGGGCCTCGCACAGAAGGCGGCGATGACGTACCCCGATGCGGTCCGCCGCGCCGGGCACGCCGACGGCAACGCGTTATTCGACGCGATCCTGTCGAGCCGGTCGGGGGTCACCTTCACCGCGCACGAGTACCAGGACGACTTCGCGTTGATCTCGCACACCGATCACAAGATCGCGCTGCACATGCCGGAGATGCTCGATGAGATCCACGCACTGGCCGACGCCGAACCGCATTTCACGACACCCGATTTCCCCATCGTGCTGTCCGCGGGCGAACGTCGCGCCTACACGGCCAACGACATCCTCCGCGACCCGTCCTGGCGCAAGCGCGACGCCGACGGCGCACTGCGGGTCAGCCTCGAGGATGCCGAGGCGCTCGGCCTGGTGCACGGCGGGCGCGTCCGCATCACGACTGCCGCGGGCAGCGCGGAGGCCACTGTCGAGATAAGCGAGGCGATGCTCCGCGGGCATGCATCGCTGCCCAACGGCTTCGGCCTAGATTTCGTCGACGACGACGGCAAGACGGTTGTTCCGGGCGTGGCGCCCAACGCACTGACGTCCAGCAACTGGCGTGACGCCTACGCGGGCACGCCGTGGCACAAGCACGTACCCGCGCGGATCGAAGCGGTGCACACCGCTGCGCTGAGCAGCGCGTAGACAGCTATGACAGCAGGTGCTGGGTCGCGCGTTGCAGCACCCGTGGCCTGCTGCTCCCCGGATGCTCGGCGGCGATGAAGTGACTGCCGATGGCCAGCGAGAACGCCAGCATGCTGCGCGCCTCGACGTCGTCGGGATCGTCATTGAACGTGCCGATGAGCTTGCGCAGGTAATCCATGCGCCGGTTGTCGACGCGGCGCAGTCGACGCGCGACCGACTTGTCGCGGCGCGCCCAGTCGCGCACGGCGAGATCGATCGGCAGTAGCTCCCTGGAGAAGGTCAGCATGCCCGCCTTGCGCACCTTGTCCCTGGCGTCGCCGCCCTCGGATTCAACTCGCTCGAGTACCTCGTCGGTGCTGCGGTGTTCCCACGTTTCCAGGATTGCGTCGAGAAGAGCCGACCGGCTGGCGAAGTGGTGGTAGAAGCTGCCTCGGGTGACGTCGAGCGACTTCGCGAGCAGATCGACGCGCACTGCATCCGGCCCACCGGCCGCCAGCGCCTCGAGGCCGGCGTCGATCCATGCACTCCTGGGCGTGCGGGTCTTGGCGACCATGGCTCTCCACTTCGTGACGAGGGGTTGACGGCGACGTTCCGTCAAGCATACAGTACTGTATGTTTGGTTCGACACCACTCGCCGAACGCGAGCACACCGTCCGGCCATGGCGAATCCACGAGATCGCCAAGGACTTTCGAGTGCTCGACGTGTGGGCGCTGCCCACCCCGGGCGGTGCGGACGGCTTCGGTCAGCTGGTCGACCTGTGGACGACATTCGATCCGGACCGAACCTCGTCCATCGTGCGGGCATTGTTCGCCATCCGGTGGACCATCGGTCGGGTGTTGCGCCTCGATCGGCCGGAGAGCGGCCTCGGGGTGCGGGTCGAGACGCTGCGTGACCGGCTGCCCGCCGACCTTCGCGACACGCCAACGGATTTCGTGTCCGACCGGTCCCCCTTCAAACCCCTGTACTTGACCGACTCTGAGCTGGCGATGGAGATCGCCAACCAGACGGTGCACGGCGTGCTGCACGTCGGCTGGGTGCCCGACCCGGGAAGCTCGGAAGGATTTCGAGGCCAGATGGCCGTTCTCGTGCGGCCCAACGGCGCGTTCGGCATGGCGTATCTGACCGCGATAGCCCCGTCTCGCCACCTGATCGTCTACCCGCTGATGATGCGCGACATCGACAAGCTCTGGCGCGAACGTCCCAGTGCCGCAAAGTAAAACCGAAGGAAGGTAACGATGATAAACACCCAGGCTGATGAAGCCCGAGTCCGCCAAGTCACCCCGGATGCCCTCTCCAGGTCGGCGAGCAGACTTGGACGCGTCGATTACGCAGATGCGTTCATCGTCGACGTCGACGCACCGGAGCGCCGTCGCGCCGAAGAGTGGATGCGGGTCATCCTCGAAGACGCACCGGCTAGCGTTCGCCTGCGTCTGCTGTCGGCTTGGTCGGCGATCGGGCTGAAAGTCAGCCTGCCCGGTGCCGGCCGATCCGTGCTCGGGTGGCAGATACGCGCTGCCGACAACGATTTCGTGCTACTCGGCGCCGACTCGCGCATAGGCATGCCAGGTGAGCTGCTACTCCGTCGTCAAGCGAACGGACTGTTGTTCGCCACCTTGGTTCGTCACGACAACGCAATCGCCAGGAAGCTGTGGTCATCCATCGAGGCCGCACACGTGCGAACGGTGCGGTCGATTCTCGAGATGGCTAGCCGGCGGGCGGCGGGGGCGTAGGCGCGGGCACCACAGCAGGATCAGCCACAGGGGCTGGTGCAGGCGCGGACGCCGGCGGAAGCGGTTCACCGGGTGCCGGTGCTGCCGGGGGCGTCTGTTGCACCGGATTCATGGAGAGTCCGGGCGGAGGGGTGTTCGAGCTCAGGGGCCGCTGCGTCAACAGAAGCAGGGCGTCCTTGCCGCTTACTTCCTGCGTCTGAACGGCGTGCCAGAGCTCGCGCAGGTACGACCCACCTGTTTGCCTGGTGGTCGGAGACAAGCTGGTCCCCGGCGGCAGATTCTCCGGGCTCACCAGGTGCGGGACCTCCGCGGGCGGCGCGGGGTCGGCGGCCGCAGGGACTGCCGGCGGCGGCGCGAGCGGATCGGTGACGGCGGGAGCCGGAGCGCCGGGTCCGGCGGGAGCCGGCGCGGCCAAGGATGCTGCGGGCGCCGGGGCGGCAGGCGCTGGACCCGGGTTGACCTGTGCGACCGAGGCAACGGGTGCGGGCGGCGCGGCGGGTGCGGGCGCAGCGGCCTGCGGAGCGAATATCGCGGGAGGCGGCGGAGGAGGTACGGGAACGCCCGGATCAGCCTGTGCGAACCCGGCTCCGGCCAGCAGTGCGGCGAGTGATCCCAGGCCGGCGATAGCCATCGTCGTCGCTCGCCCCTCGATCTCGATTCCCACCCAAGCCCCCTTTCCCGTGTTGACCCGGATCCGACCTACAGAGTGCGTCGTTTGACGGTCAAAATTGTTACACCTGTTTCGCATGGCAACAACCGGAGGAAACAATTCGGGCGGCGGGAACACGTTCTACTTCGGAGTTTCCGTAACAGGCCGCAGCGGGCCCCATCTGTGGTGTAGCAATGGGATACCGGCACTAGACAACGTCATGCGAGGAGTGCATCGATGCCAACTCCGAACCTTCCGCCCGGATTCGACTTCACCGACCCCGACATCTACGCCGAGCGGTTGCCGATCGAGGAACTCGCCCATATGCGGAAGGTGGCTCCGATCTGGTGGCAGCGCCAGGACAAGGGCAATCTCGCGTTCGGTGACACCGGCTACTGGGTGGTGACCAAGCACAAAGACGTCAAGGAGGTGTCGCGGCGCAGCGACGTATTCTCCAGCAACCTGAAGACCGCGCTGCCGCGGTATCGCGACGACGCCGATCCAGCCTCGCTGGAGGCGGGCAAGGTGGTGCTGCTCAACCAGGACGCACCGCATCACACCCACCTGCGCAAGATCATCTCGCGCGCGTTCACGCCGCGGGCGATCGAGTCGCTGCGCGAAGAGCTCCGCGTCCGGGCGCAGGACATCGTCAAGCGGGCCACCGCCGAAGGCTCAGGCGACTTCGTCGAGCAGGTGTCATGTGAGCTGCCGCTGCAGGCGATCGCCGGTCTGATGGGGGTCCCTCAAGAGGACCGCAAGAAGCTGTTCGACTGGTCGAATGAGATGGTCGGCGACCAGGACCCCGAGTACGCCAGAAACGATCCGACGGCGGCCGCCGCCGAGCTGACCATGTACGGCATGCAGATGGCGGCCGAGCGCAGCAAGAATCCCGGCGAGGATCTGGTCACCAAACTCGTCCAGGCCGACGTCGAGGGTCACAAGCTCACCGACGACGAGTTCGGCTTCTTCGTGATCCTGCTGGCGGTGGCGGGCAATGAGACGACCCGCAACTCGATCACCCAGGGGATGATGGCGTTCACCGAATTCCCTGACCAGTGGGAGCTTTTCAAGCGCAAGCGGCCCGCGACGGCGGCCGACGAGATCGTCCGCTGGGCCACGCCCGTCACCTCCTTCCAGCGCACCGCGCTGGAGGACACCGAACTCAGCGGCGTCAAGATCAAGAAGGGTGACCGGGTGGTCATCTTCTACCGGTCGGCCAACTTCGACGAGGACGTGTTCGACGACCCGTACACGTTCAACATCTTGCGAGATCCCAACCCGCACGTCGGCTTTGGCGGTACGGGAGCCCACTACTGCATCGGGGCCAACCTCGCGAGGATGACGATCGACCTGATCTTCAACGCGATCGCGGACGAGATGCCCAACCTCAAACCGATCTCAAAGCCCGAACGGTTGCGGTCGGGCTGGCTCAACGGAATCAAGCACTGGCAGGTCGACTACACCGGCGTGGACGCTATCTGACCGGATAATCCACCAGCGAGCGCCAATACTCCTCGGGGATCTCGACGTTCGACCGCATCGCCATGGCCAGCCCGGTCGCCATAGCGATGCCGAGCAGCCCCAACCATAGGCCCGCGAGCGCGATGACGACCCACGCGATCGCGGTGACCGTCGGCCACGGCGAGATCAGCACCAGCAGCGGAGCGAAGAAGAATCCAAGGCCGACGTACCACGACGAACCGGCGCGGTCGGAGATCAGCACGAAGTGCAGCCACCGCGGAATCGGGCGGTCGACGGATGGTGCGGTCCGCATGGTCGCCTCCTCTCCTCCTCGACTGACACTCTCCACCGTCCTCGGCTCAGGTAAGCGGCGCAATTACCTGATAGGTAATGGCCGCAATCAAAGAGGTGCGCGACACTGAGCCCGTGACCACCGCGCAAGTGCAGTCCCCGCCGTTCGGCTCGCTGATGCGTGAATGGCGGCAACGACGCCGGCTGAGTCAGCTGGATCTGGCGATCGAAGCCGACGTCTCCGCCCGTCACGTCAGCTTCATCGAGACCGGCCGATCGACCCCGAGTCGCGCAATGGTGTTGCGCCTTGCCGAGGTGCTCGATGTCCCGCTTCGCGAACAGAATCAACTGTTGATGGCCGCCGGCCTCGCTCCGGTGTACGGCGAACGGTCGCTCGACGACCCGGACATGGCCGCGGTGCGCGACGGCATCGAACGTGTCCTCAACGCGTACAACCCATACCCGTGTGTGGTCGTGGACCGGGGTTGGCAGATCGTGCACGCCAACGCCGGCTCCGGTGCGCTGCTGCAGGGCGTGGCGCCGAATCTTCTCGAGCGGCCGAATGCGCTTCGCATCGCGTTGCATCCCGACGGGCTCGCGCCGCGGATACGCAATCTCGCGCAATGGCGACACCATCTCATCGAACGGCTGCGACGCGAGGCGGCGGTCAGCGGGTCCGATGGGCTGGCGGCACTGTTGGCCGAAATCGAGTCCTATCCAGGTGGATCCGACGGGACCCGCGATCTCGGCGGAGTCGCGGTCCCGTTGGAGCTCTACACCCCGCAGGGCCAACTGCTGACGTTTCTCTCCACCGTGACGACGTTCGGCACCGCGCTTGATCTCACCGCCGCGGAACTGTCGATCGAGGCGTTTCTTCCCGCAGACGAGGCGACGGCCGCGGCGCTGCGGTGAAACCCACGTGGCGAGCGGTCAACACCAATAGAGTCTGGCGACATGGACAATCGACTCGTTGCTGCGGGAGCCATAGCGCTGGCCGCCGCCGCGGCAGGCTGCTCGACTCCGCCGCCTGCCCTCGGCGGTACCACTGCGAAAGTGACCATCGACGGCAAGAGCACCGGTGATGCTCACGCCGTGGTGTGCTCGCAGACCGGGTGGATGTGGAACATCAAGACGCCCGGCGAGCCGACCTCTCTGACCGCGTTCCTGAACACCGATGGCGAAGTCTCGGTGCAATCGGTCGATTTCCGGGACTTCGCGGGCTTCACCGGCACCTTCTGGAAGGGGCGCATCGGCGAGGCCGAAGTGACGGGCGACGGCGGGAAGTTCACGATCACCGGGTCCGCCGACGGCTCGTTCACCGACAACCCGAGTAAGGAAGTGACGGCGACCTTCCGCATCGAAGCCAGCTGCTGACCCATAGGCTGCGCCCCATGGTGCATCCATTCCGTAGCGCAATCGAAGCCCGAGACCTCGACGCCGCCGTCGCCCTGCTTCGCGAGGACGTCGTCTTCAACAGCCCGGTTGTATTCACGCCGTACCAGGGCCGCGAGGCGATGCGCGAGATCCTCGCCGCCGTCATCGATGTGTTCGAAGACTTCCGCTATACCCGCGAGATCGGCGCCGACGGGGATCGCGACCATGCGCTGATGTTCAAGGCCAGGGTCGGCGAGAAACAGCTGGAGGGCTGCGACTTCATCCGACTGGACGCGAACGGCGCCATCGAGGAGTTCACCGTGATGCTGCGACCTATGCAGGCTGTCCTCGCGGTGGCCGAGGCGATGAAGGCGCGACTTGCCGCTGGTTAGACAACTGGTCTGACCACTTGACCTCTGGCCTGTCGCCTGGCACTCTGGCGGCATGGCCCTTCAACCGGTGAACCGTCGATCGGTGCCCGAGGACGTCTTCGAGCAGATCGTCGCCGAGGTACTCAGTGGTGAGATGCAGCCCGGCGAAGCGCTGCCCAGTGAGCGCAGGCTCGCCGAGGTGCTCGGCGTATCGCGGCCCGCTGTTCGCGAGGCGCTCAAACGCCTCACCGCGGCGGGGCTGGTCGAGGTTCGGCAGGGCGATGCGACCACGGTCCGCGACTTCCGCCGCCACGCCGGTCTTGACCTGCTCCCCCGGCTGCTCATCCGCGCAGGCGAACTCGACGTCTCCGTGGTGCGCAGCATCCTGGAGACCCGGTTGCACAACGGTCCGAAGGTCGCCGAGCTCGCGGCCCGGCGCCGCGCCCCCGGACTGGCCGGACTTCTCGATGCCGCACTGAGCGCCCTGGCCGACGAAACGGATCCCGTCGAACAGCAACGCTGCGCCCTGACGTTCTGGGATCACGTCGTCGACGGCGCGGACTCCATCGCGTTCCGGCTGATGTACAACACACTGCGCGCGACCTATGAGCCCGCGCTACCCGCCCTTGCCGCGGTGATGGCCGACGAGGTGGGCCGCCCGCAGGCGTATCGCGAACTCGCCGACGCGATCGCCGACGGAGATCCCGCGCGCGCCAGGCAAGCGGCCCACGATCTGCTCGAACCCGCGACCACAGCGCTCCTCAGCGCCCTCGACGATCTGAAGGACCAGTCATGACCGGCCCCGCATCACGCAAGAAGCTCACCCTGGCGGACGCTGCCCGCGAATTCGCTAAACACCCGTCCCCCTGGATGATTGGCGCCGTTCTCGTCGCCGCATGCGTCGCGCGCATCGTCGTCGGCGACTGGCAGCTCACCGACGCACTGGTACCGCTGGTGATGGTTGCGCTGTTTCCGTTCTTCGAGTGGATGATCCACGTGTTCATCCTGCACTGGCGCCCGAAGCGGGTCGGCCCCGTCACGGTTGACCCGTTGCTCTCGAGGGAGCATCGAGCCCACCATGCCGATCCGCGCAACGTTTCGCTGATCTTCATACCGTGGAAATCCCTTGTGACATGGGTGCTTCCGTTGACCATCGCAGTCGCACTGCTGGCCTTCCCACGGCTCGGCATGGGCCTGACCTACCTGGTCTGCATCGTGCTGGCGGGCCTCGGCTACGAGTGGATCCACTACCTGATCCACACCGATTACAAGCCGAAAACCGGTCTCTATCGGGCGATCTGGCGTAATCACCGCAACCACCACTACAAGAACGAGCACTACTGGTTCACGGTCACCAGCTCGGGTACCGCAGACCGGGTGCTGGGGACGTACCCCGACCCGGCGGCCGTCGAAAACTCACCGACCGCGAAAAACCTGCACGCTGAGGTCGCGGCTTAGCCCGGACCCTAGGCCTCGATGATGATCGGATCGCCGATCCGGACCATGTTGTAGTACCAGTCCGCGTTGTCCGGGCTGAGGTTGATGCAGCCATGGCTGACGTTCTCGTAGCCCTGGGAACCGACGGACCATGGTGCGCCGTGGACGTACACCCCGCCCCAGGTCACGCGGACCGCGTCGTACACGGTGAGCTTGTAGCCCTCCGGGTCGCTGAGCGGGATGCCGATGGTCCGCGAATCCATGATCACGGTCGCCTGCTTCTCCAGCGCGGTGAAGTTGCCGACCGGCGTCGGGAACCTGGGCTTGCCCATCGACGCGGGCATTTCGCGCAGCACCTCGCCGTCCATGCTGACGGTGAAGGTGTGGTTGCTGATGCTGGCCACCCCTACCGTGGCCGCCCCGGTCTCGAAACTCGTCTTCACGCCGCCGACGCTCAGCGAAATGGTGCTGTGAGCGGGCCAGAACTCGGTCGGATTCCATTGCAGTACACGGTCGTTGAGCCAGGTGAAGTTGCCGACCGGGACTGTCGGTGAATCGATCTTGACACGGTGCTCGGCGGCCGCGCGGTCGGCGATGTCGCCGGCGAATGTCACCGTGATCGGATGGGCCACACCGACCGTCACGCCCGACGGCGAGATACTCACCACGTCCGTCGGGGCTGCGACGCCCGCCGAGACGGTTGCGACGGACCCCGACATCGCGGCCACCATGAGGCCGACCACGGCCACGATTCGAAGTTTCAGCACACTTTTATCCTAGTTCGTCGGAACGAGTTGGCCCGGATTCCGCAAGTTCCAGGTGACCCCGCATGTCGTCTATCCATCCCGAACATTGATCGAATTCGCCGTTCAGAACGTTTCAGGCGGCGTCGATCCGCGCCGGTGCCGCCGGGCGGCTGACCGCTAGCAACGCATGGCCGGCGGCGGGGCACAGAGCCGCCAGCACACAACGTCGCTATCGGGATCCGGGGCGAGAATACGGCGTCACTGAGGCGGCAGCAGCGGCTGTGATTCCGGGGCCGGCGGTGCGAATGCCGCGGGGTCCTGAGGCGCAGCACCCGGCAAGGGCGCGGCAGGCGGGGGCCCCTGCTGCTGATCGTCGTTTCTGCCGATGTTCGACAGCCGCTCCTTGATCCTGGTCAGCAGGCCAGACCGCTGCTCTGGTACCGGTATCGGCTGGGCGGGCACCAGACCGGGCGCTGGTGCGACACCTTCCGGCGGCAACGCTTCGACGGGAAGGCCAGGCGCGGGCGCGACGGGCGCCTCTGGTGGCGGTGCAACGACATCCGGCAGGGCGGCGACCGGCTCTACCGGAACGTCGACGATGCTCTCCGGCGGCAGCTCGACGTCCACGGGCGGGGCCTCCGGCGGGGGTAGCGGCAATTCCTCGACGGGCGCCGGGACGGCGGCGGGGCGAGGGGCCTCCTCGGGGAGCGCCACGCGCACCCCCGCGTTCGCGATGTCCGGAGAGGCCTTGGCCGCGGGCCGCGGCTCCCCCAGTGCGATGTCCCGCTCCGGCGTCATCTCCATGCTGACGGCCACCGACACCGACGCGACGAAAGTGACCGCGCCTGCGACCAGCATTGCCAGCGGGCCGGTCTGCGTCAGCGGTCGACGGCTTTGCCGTGTGGACCGCTGTGAACCCTTACCGCTCTGGGCTTTCCCGATCTGAATGAACGCGGTGTTGCGCGCTGACGCGAGCGCCGCGCCACGGGCCAGCGCGAACTCGGACTCGGCCGGGACGTACACAGGCACCGACAAGAGGTCCTCCAGCCGTGGGAGCACCGACTGGACGTCGCCGCCGGAACCGACCACGACAAGCGCCTCGGGCCGCCAGTCGGCCCCGGCAAAAACGGTGCTCAACCAGTGGAGCAACGCCTCTTCGGTGTCGATGGCGTGGTTGACGGCCGTCTGTACCGCTCCGACGCCGTCGTGGACGATCAGCATGATCACCGTGTCGGGCTCGACCACGCAGACAGCGGTGACCTGGTATCCGAGGACGTCGGCGATGCCCCATGCCAGGGCCTCCGTCGCCTCGGGCAACCGCACCGGAACGATGTTGTCGAATCCGCATTCGGACAACGACTTCAACAGCAATTTCGCCTCGTCGGCGGCGCCGTCACTCCAGGTGACACCGATTGAATGGAGCCGTTGGCCACGTGAGGCCGCGATGGCCTCGGTCCGCAGGACGGCGGCGGCCGCCTGGTCCGACGCCTGGCGGGGCGTCGCATGCCGGCCGGATACGACCTCAAAGGCTTCGCGGTCGACCGTTGTGCCGTCGGCGTCCTGCCCCTCAACGAGAACGAGACCCACTGCGGCCGGCGTCACCGACAAACCGAGTACGGTGTCCACTCTTGCCCTTCTGAAACCGATCCAGACGTCCACCTGTCCGGGGTGACCTTACCTGCGCCCGCGAGCTTCGGCTCACCGGGCGTTGTTCGGACAGATCAGCTCGCCGCGTCGACGTGTGCTGTGGTCCTGAAATGCACTGCGCGCCCTCCAGCAGCACCTTTGCCCGAAATGTCACTCGCCCGATCCGTCGCCGAAGTTCCGCCCGGATGGCATCGTGACCCCCATGGCAACTGCGGAACATGCCGCGGGACAGATCGATGGTGGCCCCGCAGGCCGCATGGTGTTCGGTCATCCCATCGGCCTGGCCAACCTGTTCGGCGTCGAACTCTGGGAGCGGTTCTCGTTCTACGGGATGCTCACCATCCTCGGGTACTACCTCTATTACTCGCTGACCGACGGCGGCCTCGAACTGCCCAAGACCACCGCGACCGGCATCGTCGGCGCCTACGGCGGTCTGGTCTATCTGTCCACCGTCCTCGGCGGCTGGATCGCCGACCGGGTGCTCGGCATGGAGCGCACCGTCCTCTACGGAGGCGTGGTGGTGATGTGCGGCCACATCGCGCTTGCGGTGATACCTGATCTTGCCGGTGTCGCGGTGGGTCTGGTGTTGGTGGCGCTGGGCTCCGGCGCCTTGAAGGCCAACGCGTCGTCGCTTTTGGGCACCCTCTACGAGAAGGGTGACCCGCGCTGCGACGGCGGTTTCACGCTGTTCTATCTCGGCATCAATCTCGGTGCGTTCATCGGACCGCTCATCACTGGACTCCTCCAGACCCGGATGGGATTCCATTGGGGCTTCGGCGCCGCCGCCGTCGGAATGGCCCTCGGGCTGACGCAGTACGTCGTCTTCCGGCGCAACCTCGGCGACCACGGCCGCGTTGTGCCGAACCCGTTGCCCCGCAGCTCCATTGGCTGGGTCGCGGGTATCGGCGTCCTGACGGTTGTGGTGATTGTGGTGGCGTTCGCCACCGGCCTGGTCGAGTTGGCCAATCTGTCGCACGTGACGACGGGCGTGATCGTCGCGGCGTCGGCCGTGTACTTCATCGTGATGCTCACGAGCTCGAAGGTGGTGCCGATCGAGCGGACCAGGATCCGGGCGTTCATTCCGCTGTTCATCGCCAACGCGGTGTTCTGGTCTTTGTTCCAGCAGATTTTCACCGTGCTCGCGGTCTACTCGGACGAGCGGATGAACTGGTCGATCTTCGGCTGGATCGCTCCGTCCAGCTGGATCGGCTCGATCGAGCCGGTGTGGATCATCCTGCTCTCACCGGTGTTCGCGACCATGTGGACGCGACTCGGCACCCGTGCACCCACCACACCGCGCAAGTTCGCCTACGGCGTGATCGGCATGGGCTTGGCGTTCCTGTTGTTCCTGCCGATGGCGGCCACGACTGGACGGGCGGTGCCTGCCCTGCTGGTGGTCGGGATCATGGCGGTGTTCGCCATTTCCGAGTTGCTGCTGTCGCCGATCGGCTTGTCGGTCACGACAAAGCTTGCGCCAGAAGCGTTTCGGGCGCAGATGATGGCGCTGTACTTCTTCTCGGTCGGTCTCGGCACTGCGATGTCGGGCGTGCTGTCGCGCTACTACGATCCGGCCCGCGAGTTCGCCTACTTCGGCATACTCGGCGGCGTCGCGATCGCGGCCGGTGTGGTCGTGTTCGCGTTGTCGTCATGGATCAGTCGGTTAATGGAGGGCGTGCACTAGCTGGCCAGTATGTCCGTCAGCACCTGGGGTTCGATGTTGCCGCCCGAGAGCACCATCACGGTGCGACCTGGCGGTGTTCGACGCTGCCGGTAGGCCGCCAGCGCGACCGCGCCGCTGGGTTCACTGACCAGGTGTGCTCGCAGCGCGAGTTCTCTTACCGCACTGCAAATCTCGCTCTCCGATACGGTGATCACGCCGTCGAGCACCTTCTGCAGGTGGGCGAACGTCAGCTCCGACGGTTGTGAGCGAAGGCCGTCGGCGATGGTGCGATTGCGGTCCTCGATCGACCAGTCCACCCGATGACCCTTCGAGAGTCCTTCGGCGGTGTCGGCGGCGAGCTCGGGCTCCACGCCGAACACTCTTGCTAACGGGCACAGCGCCTTGATCGCGGTGCCGACCCCGGAGGCCAGACCGCCGCCGCTGACCGGGACGAGCACATTCTCGACCGTGGGCAGATCCTCAGCGATCTCCAGGCCGAGAGTGCCCTGTCCGGCGATGATGTCGGGATGGTCGAACGGCGGGACCAGCACCCCGCCGGTCCGCTCCACCACCTCGGCCGCCACCCGCTCGCGCTCCCCTGCCTCACAGAGCACGACTTCGGCGCCGCGCGCGCGGGTGGCATCGATCTTGACCGCCGGGGTCTCCTTCGGCATGACGATATGTGCCGGAATCGCATACACCGCGGCGGCGTAGGCAACGGCCTGGGCATGGTTGCCGCTGGAATAGGCGACGACGCCGCGGGTGCAGACGGATTCATCGAGGTTGCCGATGGCGTTGAACGCACCGCGGACCTTGAACGCCCCGATCGGCTGGAGATTCTCGGGCTTGATCCACAATGGCCGGTCGTCATCGCCCCACAGCGCCTGCAGCAGGGGCGTGCGCACGGCGAAGGCGCGAATCCGCGTCGCCGCCGACCTGATGTCGTCGATGCTCACCATGTCCACGGGCCCAGTCTTGTCGACAACGGTCCGTGGTTACCAGGCCCTGCCTACTTGCGGCGTGCGATGAAACTGCTTCCCGTTGACTGACCTTCGATGTCGAATCCACGGCCGGCCAGCAGTCGCCGGAAGAACTCGGCGCTGACCTTGTTCTTCAGTCGTACGCCGTACTCACGCGAGAACACCCGGTCCGCGGGCAGTCGAAGCGCGGGCGGGCCCCCGGGCGGCGGGATGAACTCGAACGTCACGCCGTCGGCCGTCACCGTCGCGTACTGGTACTCCAACAGTGGCTCCCAGCTGTCATCGCGACGCACCGACACCGAACCGTCCTCGTGGACCTGGAATTCGCTGCCACGCTTGAGGAGCGGGAGGAGGTTGAACCACAACAGGAGAAGGCCCGGCAGGATGAGCAGGAACAGGGCGTACGCGTGGGTCTTCTCGAGTTCCGCGTCGTACATGGGTGTGATCAGTTCGGCGATCCAACCCTCCACGAAGATCGCGATGTCCTTGAGCAAGTCACCGAAACTCGCACGCCCCGTGGACATGTCGTAGATCGCCGCGAACAGCCCTGCGACGCCACCGATGGTGAGCAGTGCGCCGAGGATCACCAGCGCCCAATTGGTCCTGGACACGAACGCTCCGAGCAGACGCGTCGGTTCGGACAGCTCGACCTTGGGGCCGCCCAACGGCTTCGCCAGACACCAGACGCTGACGGCGATCGCGGCGACGAGGGCCACGAACTCCCAACCGCTGAAGTAGACGCTCTGCGAATTCCAGATTGCCAGCCCGAGAAACGTCAGCCACGCGATCCACCGCAGAACCCGTTGCCACCAGGCGGGCAATCGTTCGGCGGTGGGCTCGGGTCGTTGCCGGACCTCCCGGCCGTCGCCGGCGGGGTTGGGTGCCTGCCAGCCCCCGTCGGTGGTCATGACGATCGCCCGCGGGTGCTCACGCGAAGATCGTAGCGGCGGGAATCGTTGCTGACCCGAACTCCGCGAACTCGTGACGAGCAGGTCGTGCGTGCTCGATAGGGTGATGCCGTGACCTCGTTTTCGTTGCCGATCGTGCCGCGCTACGCGGAGGTCGATCAACAGGGTGTCGTGTTCAACGGTCATTACCTCACCTGGTTCGACGAGGCGTGCACCGCGTTCCTCGACCATCTGGACGTCACCTACCCGGGCTTGATCGCCGGTGGACACGACATCCAGGTGGTGCACAGCGAGATCGACTTCAAGGGGCCGGTCAGGTGGCGCGACTCGGTCCGGGTCGAGGTGCACTGTGAGGCAATCGGATCCACCAGTTTCACGCTGGGCTTCACGGTGTGGCGGAGCAAGAGCGGCAATGACGCCGATACCGAACAGCAGCCCGCGGTGCGTGGCCGCAACGTCTATGTGGTGGTCTCCACCGACGACTGGGCCAAACGTCCCATTCCGCCGACGCTGCGCGAAGCGCTGACTTCGGTTGAGGGTCAAGCGCGTAACGCATCCGATTGAGCCGTTGCAAAGGTACGGTCAGGGGATGGGTCACGATCACGGTCATCAGCGAGACCTTCCGCCGGGGATGGTCGAGCAGTTAGAACTGGCCTACGCCGGGGTGGCGTCGTTCGGGCATCGCCCGTTCCTCACCGAGGTCGAACAGCTGGAGTCGTGGCGCCCGGACGTGGCGATCGTCGGGGCACCGTTCGACGTCGGGACCACGAACCGGCCGGGCGCGCGGTTCGGCCCCCGAGCCATCCGCGCCACCGCCTATGAACCGGGCACTTACCACCTGGATCTGGGGCTGGAGATCTTCGACTGGCTCGAAGTCGTCGACTTCGGCGACGCGTACTGCCCGCACGGACAGACCGAGGTCTCGCACAACAACATCCGCGAGCGCGTGCACGCCATCGCGTCCCGCGGCATCGTGCCCGTCATCCTCGGTGGCGACCACTCGATCACCTGGCCCGCCGCGACCGCCGTGGCCGACGTGCACGGGTACGGCAACGTCGGCATCGTGCACTTCGACGCACACGCCGATACCGCCGACGAGATCGAGGGCAACCTGGCCAGTCACGGCACCCCCATGCGTCGTCTCATCGAATCCGGTGCGGTGCCGGGCAGCCACTTCGTCCAGGTCGGTCTGCGCGGCTATTGGCCGCCGCAGGACACCTTCGAGTGGATGCAAGAACAACGCATGACGTGGCACACCATGCAGGAGATCTGGGATCGCGGCTTCAAGGAGGTCATGCGCGACGCCGTCAACGAGGCGCTGGCCAAGGCGGAGAAGCTGTATGTCTCCGTCGACATCGACGTCCTCGACCCCGCGCATGCGCCCGGCACCGGCACGCCGGAGCCCGGCGGCATCACCACCGCGGATCTGCTGCGCCTGGTGCGTCAGCTCTGTCGCGAGCACGACGTCGTCGGCGTCGACGTCGTCGAGGTGGCGCCCGCCTACGACCACGCGGAACTCACCGTCAACGCTGCGCACCGGGTGGTTTTCGAAGCGCTCGGCGGGATGGCCGCGCGCCGCCGCGATGCCGCCCCGGACGCCGCACCGCCGGGTCCACCTGCGCGCTGACGACGCTGCGTTTGTGATCTGGGTCCCGGCGGGGTGTTGCCCGGGTGGCGCCGAGAGCACAATCGGGGTATGGCCGGAACCCTGTTCTTCGACGGCAACTGCGGCATGTGCACACGGGCGCGCGATTTCCTGGTCCGGCACAACCGAACCGGCGACCTCGAGACGGAGCCGCTGCAGGCCCCAAGTGTGGCCGAGCGCCTCGGCGTACCCGAGGACCGACTGCTGGACTCCGTGCGCTGGCTGGACCAGTCGGGCGCCGTCTACTCCGGGGCGGAGGCGGCGAACGCCGCGGTGTCGGTTGCCCTCGGCACCCGGCTGCCGATCCTGATCTATCGGATACCGGGCATCCGGCAGGCCGAGGAGGCGGTCTACCGCTGGGTCGCCGACCATCGCTACCGCTTCCCGGGAAAGACGCCGTACTGCGAGTCGCATCCGGTCGCCTGCTGAAAAGACCGCTTCGACGCCGATGGCGCGGCTTCCCTTACGCTGCAACGCAACCGGGGGTTCGTCGACGCAGGGCGGCTCACTGCCGTCGGATTCAAACACGGCCGCTGGCTCGCCACTCTCCTACTGCAGCGCAGCCTCGGCGACGTCACAGACTGACCTCGGTCCACGCCGGGTTGTCGTTACGGTGATCCCCGAAGTTTCGGCACTCCCCGTAGAGTCGGAGCGTGCCGAAGGCCGGGTCGTCGACGTTGCGTTGCAGCTCGGCGACGACGCCGCCGCTGGTGAGCTTGCGGCCGAAGTGCTCCGCCCTCGCGGGCGCGTCCACCCAGCCGTAGACGATCATCGCCGAAGCGACCTCGTCCAGATAGCGCGCCCAGTCACTGTGCAGCAGACGGAAATTCATGTAGAGGGTTGCCTGATAGGGCGGCCCGTTCTCGTCCGCGCAGGACATGAACGAATAGCCTCCGGTGGCATCCTGTAGGTGCGCGGCGCCGACGATCTGCCTGGCCGCATGTATCACCTGCTCGGCCGCCTGAGCATCGCTCAGGGATGGGCCATCCAGATCGATGCCCTGGCGGTCGACCAGGACAAGCCCTGCCCCGAGCACGAGCGACAGCACGAGGGCGCTCCACAACAGTGCCTTCGACTGTCGCGTCCGGAGCCACCCACCGCTGGCCATGGGTGAACCTAACCGCCGGCGATCCCTCTGATCAATCGCTCGCACACGGCGTCCATCTCGCTGCGCGCCCGCTTCCGGTCAGCGGCACGCGACACGTACAGCGCCGCCTCGTCGAGCGCGCCGAGCAACACATGTGCGGTGGGACGCAGCGGCTGCTCCGGGATGGCCTTCTCAGTGATCGCGTGGGCGAGCATTCCCTCGATCACCCCGAGCCCGTACTTGACCCCGACTTCGCGCCAGCGGTCCCAGCCCAGCACCGCCGGGGCGTCGATCAGAACGATCTGCTGCACATCGGGCGCCGCGCACCCGTCGAGGAACAAGCGAGCAGCGACCCGCATCGTCTCCAACGGATCGAGGGGCTGGAGTTCGGCGATCTGGCGGGCGATGTCCTCGACCAGATCCCGCTCGATCTGCTCGTAGACCGCCGCGAACAGGCCTACCTTGTCGTCGAACTGGTGGTACAGCGCGCCGCGGGTAACCCCGGCGGCGGCCACGATCGCCTGCGTGGAGACCTCGTTGAAGCCCTTGTCGGCGAACAGCTTTCGGCCGGCATCGATCAACGCCGCGCGCGTCGCCGCCGTGCGCTGTGCCTGGGTGCGCCTGGTCGTCGGCGGTGCCCCAGCCCGATCGTTGACTTTCATACAGTCTGCACGTAACTTTCATACCAAGTGTTTGTAAGTTAGGGGAAGGATAGCGAACATGCCGCAGGTCGTACTGGACCAAGCCACGATCGACTACCGCGTGTTGGGTCCAGAGGACTCGCCGTATCCGCCAGTCGTCTTCGTGCACGGAATCCTTGTGGACAGCAGGCTCTGGGACCGCGTCGCCGACGGTCTGGCGCGCCGGGGCTACCGCTGCTATCTGCCGAACTGGCCCCTTGGCTCGCACACGATTCCGGTCGATCCCGGTGCCGAACTCTCGCCGCGGTCGGTGGCGACGATGATCCGCGACTTCATCGACCGGTTCGGCCTGTCCGACGTCACGCTCGTGGGCAACGACACCGGCGGCGGCTTGTGCCAGTTGGTCGTCGACGCGTATCCCGACCGGGTGGGGCGGCTGGTCCTGACGAACTGCGATGCGTTCGACAAGTTTCCGCCGTTCCCGTTCACGATCGTGTTCGCGCTCCTACGTGGGCCCGTGTCGATCAAGGTGCTGTTCGAGCAGATGCGGATCAAAGCGCTGCGGCACTCTCCGCTCGGCTTCGGCCTGCTTCTCAAACCCGATCCGCACCTGACGGCGTCGTGGTTGGAGCCGGCACGCACGGACGTCCGGATTCGGCGCGACCTCGCGCGGCTGCTGCGGGCGGTCGCCAAAACCGACCTGATCGGCGTATCGACACGGATGCGCCACTTCACCAAGCCGGTCACCATCGTTTGGGGCCAGCGTGACCGGGCCTTCACCCCCGCGCTCGGCCAACGACTGGCCGCCCAGTTCCCGAACTCGACGCTGATCGAGGTGCCCGATGCGCGCACCTTCGTCTCGCTGGATGCGCCGTCGGCGGTGATCGACGCGATCACCGCAGTGGCGGCCAAATCCCGCTGACCTGTCCTGGCGCGGATTATTTCGGGCCGGGCGGGTACTCCCGGTCGAGACGACAGGAGGCGCCGATGACCGCGGATGTTTCGACCGGCACGATCACGACACAGGTACCCAGCCGGCTGGATCGCCTGCCCTGGTCCAGATTCCACTGGCGGGTGGTGATCGGACTCGGTGGCGTGTGGGTCCTCGACGGCCTCGAAGTCACGATGGTGGGCAACGTCGCCGAGCGGCTCACCGAGCCCGGCAGCGGAATCGAGCTCACCGCAGGCCAGATCGGCATCGCCGCTGCGATCTACATCGCGGGCGCTTGCCTGGGCGCCTTGTTCTTCGGTCAGCTCACCGATCGGTTCGGCCGCAAGAAACTGTTCATCCTGACGCTCGCGGTGTACCTGGCCGCCACGGTGGCAACGGCATTCGCGTTCGCGCCGTGGTATTTCTTCATCGCCCGCTTCTTCACCGGGGCCGGTATCGGTGGCGAATATGCCGCGATCAACTCCGCGATCGACGAGTTGATCCCGGCGCGTGTCCGCGGCCGCGTCGACCTGATCATCAACGGGTCGTATTGGTTGGGCGCCGCGGGCGGCGCGGCGGGCGCCCTGCTGTTGTTGAACACCTCGCTGTTCCCCCAGGATCTGGGCTGGCGGCTCGCCTTCGGCATCGGCGCCGTCTTCGGACTCGCGGTGCTGGTGGTGAGGCGCCACGTCCCGGAAAGTCCGCGTTGGTTGTTCATCCATGGGCGCGAGGAGGACGCCGAACGGATCGTCCGCGAGATCGAACAGGAGGTGGAACGCGAAACCAGCGAGAAGCTCTCCGAACCCGAAGGGTCGCTCACGATCCGGCCGCGCAAGACGATCTCGTTCGTCGAGATCGCCAAGGTCGCCTTCACTCAGTACCCCAAGCGCGCGATCCTCGGGCTGGCGTTGTTCATCGGCCAGGCCTTCCTGTACAACGCCTTCACGTTCAACCTCGGCACGCTGCTCGGCACGTTCTACGGTGTGGCCTCAGGGACGGTGCCGCTGTTCTTCATCGTATGGGCGCTGAGCAATTTCGCGGGACCGCTGCTGTTGGGCCGGTTGTTCGACACCGTGGGACGCAAAGCGATGATCGCGTTCGCATACCTGGGATCCGCGGTGGTGGCCATCGCGCTCACCGCGCTGTTCTTCGCGGAGATCGGCGGAGTGGACATCTTCATCGCGGTGCTGTCGGTCTACTTCTTCCTGGCGTCCTCAGGCGCCAGCGCGGCATACCTCACTGTCAGCGAGATCTTCCCGATGGAGACCCGGGCGTTGGCCATTGCGTTCTTCTACGCGGTCGGCACAGCGATCGGTGGCATCACAGGACCACTTCTCTTCGGCCAGCTCATCGACACCGGCGACCGGGGGCTGGTGGCCATGTCGTTTCTCATCGGCGCAGCCGTGATGGCGGTCGGCGGGGTGGTCGAGTTGATCTTCGGCGTGAAGGCCGAAGGCAAGAACCTGGAGGATCTCGCCGAACCGCTCACCGCCGAATCCGACGAAGCCGATGAGCCGGCCGAATCCGATGAGCAGCGGGCGCGCGCCGCACGGATTGCCGCACGGGCGCAACGGCAGCTCGCGATGCAATCCGGTGCCCGACGCTACCGGCCGGGGCCGTCGGCGGGCTGGAATGCGGCGTGGCGGGAGTCGCCGAGCCCCGGGACCATCGAGAGCGCGCTCGACCATGAGATCGAGACGATCGTCCGTGCCGTCGCCGAACATCAGCCGATGAAGGTGCGCGATCTGCACAGAGCGGTCGGCGCCCGCTACTGGGGGCCCGGCGCGTTTCGCAGCGCGGTGCGGGAAGCGTTGGCAGAGAACCGGATCGCGCGCCAGCGGCACGGCCTGATCGGGCTGCCACCGCAGGACGCCAACCAAGGATCGTGATGCTGCGCTGCCGCGTATTCGGCCATCAACCGGCCTTCTCCGCGGAAGGTTTCACCATGCGATGGGCGTGTGAGCGATGCGGAGGGTCAAGCGGCGCAAAGGAATACGGGAGCGCCGAGGAGGCCGCCCGCTACGCGCGCGCCTTCAACAAGCGCGACGTCGACGATCTGGGCAAGCGCGCACCGCTGATCGGGCTCCTGCCGCTACGCCTTTGGCGGCGGCTGCGCCGACGCTAGCTCTTGGTCAGGGTGAACTGGCAGATGTCGGTGTAACCCTCGCGGAACAGATCCGCGCACCCGGTCAGGTACTTCATATAGCGGTCGTAGACCTCTTGGGACTGAAGCGCGATCGCCTCGTCCTTGCGGGCTGACAGCTTCTCCGCCCAGATGTCCAGCGTGCGCGCGTAGTGCATGCGCAGTCGCTGGGCACGCTTGAGATGGAAGCCGGCCTCGGCGGCGTGCTTCTCGAGCTGTGAGGGCTTCGGCAAGTCCCCGCCCGGGAAGATCTCGTCCATGATGAACTTCGAGAACCGGACGATCCTCATGGTGAGCTTCAGGCCCTGATCCAGGAATTCCTGGTCTTCGGGCTTGATGATGGTGTGCACCATCATCACCCCGTCGTCGGGCAGCACGGCGTAGGCCTTCTTGAAGAAGTCGTCGTAGCGGTCGCGTCCGAAGTGCTCGAAGGCGCCGATCGAGACGATGCGGTCGACCGGCTCGTCGAACTGCTCCCACCCCTGCAACATCACGCGCTTGGTGCGGGTGCTGGGTGAGGCGGCGAACACCTTCTCGACATGGGCCTTCTGGTTTTCACTCAAGGTGAGCCCGATGACGTTGACGTCGTACTTCTCCAGCGCGCGGTTGAGCGTGGCGCCCCAGCCGCAGCCGATGTCGAGAAGCGTCATACCGGGCTTCAGGTCCAGCTTGCCGAGCGACAGGTCGATCTTGGCGATCTGCGCCTCCTCCAGCGTCATGTCGTCACGCTCGAAGTAGGCGCAGCTGTATGTCTGCGTCGGATCGAGAAACAGTCGGAAGAACTCGTCCGACAGGTCGTAGTGCGACTGCACGTTCTCAAAGTGCGGCTTGAGGTCCTGAGCGTCGCTGGTCGAATCTGGCAAGTTTTAGCCTCTGACGTTTTATCGATTTTCCGAACATGTGCGAGGGCCCCACCCGGTGCGGATGCCTCCCCCGATTATCTGCGCAGTTTACGCACAGTACATAAGACAACCCAGTTTGGCCTCGCCACCAGATTGCGCACGTCGTCTCGATTCAGAAACTGACGCCAGCGAATATTTGTCGGCGCTGGTGAGACGATAGTTGACGGGAAGCAACTAATTAGTTGACGATAACAACTATGCCCGAAGCCGTCGACGAAGTCCGTGGGTTCAACCGCTTCTACACCCGGGTGCTCGGCTTGTTGCGGCCGGACCTCGCGGGTTCGACATTCGGTCTGACCGAGGCCAGGGTGCTGTACGAGCTGGCGCACAGCAATGGGGTTTCCGCATCGGACCTGCGTGCCGCGCTCGATCTCGACGCCGGGTATCTGAGCCGCATCCTCGGCGCGTTCAGCACTGCCGGTCTGATCGTCCGGGAGCGGTCGACAGACGACGGCCGTCGTCAGACCATTCGGCTGACGGACGACGGGCGGCGCGCCTTCGCCGAACTCGACCGGTTGCAGGCCCAGGCGATCGACACCTTGTTGACGCCGCTGGACCAGGCGCAGCGTCAGGAACTCGTCACATCTATGCGCACGATCAAACGCGTGCTCGACGCGCCCGGACCGCGTCCGCGCGTCATCATTCGTCCGCCCGAGCCCGGCGACCTCGGCTGGGTCGTGGAGCGTCACGGCGCGCGCTACGCCGCGGAGTACGGCTGGGATGCCACCTTCGAAGCCCTGGTCGCCCGCGTCGTCGCCGACTTCGCCGAACGTCGCGGTACCGCCCGCGAAGCCTGCTGGATCGCGGAGGTGGACGACACCCGCGTCGGCTCGGTGTTCTGCACGGCCGCCGACGAACCAGACACCGCGCAGCTACGGCTGCTGCTGGTCGAGCCGCAGGCCCGCGGACTCGGCGTCGGGACGAGGCTGGTCGACGAATGCCTGAGGTTCGCGAAGAGATGGGGCTACACGCGAATCACATTGTGGACCAACGACGTTCTGGTGGCCGCTCGGCGGATCTATGAACGCGCCGGTTTCCGGTGCGACCGCCGCGAGGCACACCACAGCTTCGGGCACGACCTCGTCGGGGAGTACTGGTCACGGGATCTCGCGGGATCTGTAGCGGCGGGGCTTCCCCCATCCCCGCCGCGGGAGTAGGCATGAACGCATGAACCTTCGAGACGTTTCAGTGCTGCGCGACACCGCGGACACCGACGCCGCACGTGTTTACGGGCAGCCGTACGAAACCGCGGACGGTACGACGGTCATTCCGGTGGCCAAGGAGCGCGGCGGGGCGCTCGGCGTGTTCGTCGTCAAGGACGGCAACGCCAAGTGGATACCCGCGGTCGACGCCACCCGCACCACGCTGGCAGGCATCCTCGTCGGATTCATCTCGGCGGCGCTAGCCGGCGTGGCTATGGTCCGTCGTCCACCGTGGCCGGACCTGTACGGCGACGTGTCGCGCTGATTCGCGTTCGCCACACGATGAGCAACGCGGCGAGGGTCAGCACCGCCAGCGCGGTGATCCACGGCCACGCGCCATGCCCGTGTACCCAGCCTGCGATCGCTCCTTGTAGGCGACCTGCCGCTGCGATCACGGGATCGTCGGGGTTGCCGTCACCGTGGAACAGCAGCACCTCGTAGAGGCCGTAGTAGGTCACGTAGCCGCCGGCGAGCACGAGCAGCGCGCCGCCGATTCGATTGACGTACGGCACGATGCGGCGCATCCGTTCGACGACGGCGGAGGTCGTCAGCGCGGCAGCGACCGCGAGCGCGCCGACCACCAGCGTGAAACCCGCGGCGTACGCCGCGTAGACGAACAGCGCCGTCGGCACCGAGCCTCGGGAGGCGGCCGCGGTCACGGCGAGGAACGGGGCGATCGTGCACGACAGTGACGCGAGTGCGTAGCTGATCCCGTAGCCGAACATCGAACCGAGTCGAGCCGTCGGCGCCCAGCAGGCGCGCGGTGTCCACACGTGCATCTCGCGACCCAGCAGCAACCAAATGCCAACGGCGACAAGGACAACACCGACCGTGACGGTGACATAGGGCAGGTAGCGTTGCACGGTCGCGGCCGCGGCGACCGTCAACAGGCCGAACGCGCCGAACACCGCGACAAAGCCGATCGCCATCGAGACCGTGGCCGCGGCGGCGCGGCCCAGGGCCGTCAGCGCACCGCGCTCACCGGTGCCGTCGCCGCGCACCACCAACGCCAGATAGCCGGGCAGCATGGCGAAGCCGCACGGGTTGAGCGCAGCGACCAGGCCGGCGGCGAACGCCAGACTGACCAGATCCTGGTCCACGACGGTCTACGCCAGCGCTGTCACCCGGTCCGAGAGTTCCTGCTGCGACATCGCCGACGTCGGGTTGTTCACGAACGTCGACGAGCCATCGGACCGGTAGAAGACGTAGGCCGGCTGCCACGGCACGTTGTAGCGCGCCCAGATCGCGCCGTCCGCGTCGTTGAGGTTCGTGAAGTTCAGGTTGTACTTCGATACGAAGGACTGCATGTCGGCCACGCTCGAGCGGGCCGCGACGCCGACGAAGGTCACGTCGGGATTCGCGGCGGCGACCTGGCTGACGCTGGGCGCCTCGGCGTTGCAGAACGGGCACCACGGCGTCCAGAACCACAGCACCGCCGGCTTACCCACCAGGCTCTCCCCCGAGAACGGCGCGCCCGACAGCGTCGTCCCGGTGAACTGCATGCGGTCGTCGGCGACAGCGGTGGGCGGGCTCACCAGAGCCAGTGCCAGCACTGCCGCGACGGCGGCAACCCCCAACGTGCGGCTTATCCGTGCGAATCGAACGGCCATATCGAACTCCTTAGCTCCCCGGGCACAGCGAATGGATCGTCGAGACGACACACTTTTAAACACGGTTGCGCGGCTGGGCCGGTTCACCGACGTCAGTTCTGGCGAGGCAGCAGTTCGGCGACGAAGCGGTCGATGAACTCCGCAGTGCGGGCACCGGCGGGCCGGATGACAAACTTGGTCAGTCCGGCCTCGAGGTAGGCGTCGAGCTGACGGTGCAGGCTTGGCCAGCTGTCAGCGATGAGTTCGGTTGGATCCAGGTCGGGTCGGCGGCGCCTGACCGCTTCGACGAGCTCCTCGGGCAACGGTCCGTCGGACACCGCGAGGTTGATGCCGAAATGGTCTGCCTCGATTTCGCGGCCGGCCTCCTGCGCTGTCCGCTCGATCTGTTCGCGGCCGCGTCGCGCTTCGGCAGGGGTGAGGAAGCTGCCCAGCCAACCGTCGCCGAGCCGACCGATGCGCCGGAAGCCGGCGGGCGCCGAGCCGCCCAGCCAGAGGTCCAGGGGCTTGCTCGGGCGGGGCGCAATACCGACCGCACTGGCGGAGAAGTAGTCGCCTTCGAACGAGACATCGTCTTGTTCCAGAGCGGATCTGAGCAGCCGCAGCGATTCGTCGAAAACTGCGGCGCGCTCGCCGTCGGGAACCACGAAGATCTCCCGCTCGGCGGGGATGGCCGAGCGCAGTCCGAACACCGGCAGTACACGTTTGGGGGCGAGCGCGGCCAGTGACGCGAGCTGCTTTGCCACCAGCACCGGGTGCCGTCCCGGGAGCACCACGACCGACGTGCCGACCTTGAGGTTGCGAGTGCGCGCCAGGGCGTGCGCCATGCCGATGAACGGATCCACCGCCTTGCTGTAGACGAGTTCGGAGAACCACAACGAATCGACGCCCCTCGCCTCGAGATGGTCGACGATCGCAGACAGTTCCTCGGGGCCCGTCTCGGCGCCCAATCCGACACCGAAGCGAATCTTCACACCGCGCCTCCTGGACTCTGCCGCAATGCTACGGTGCGAAAATGCCTGATAGCAAAGGACATTCCTGGAGAAGGGGTTGGCCGTGGACGGATCGGTGACGGTGTTCATGGCGGCTCCCGCGGACAAGATCTGGGAGTTGATCGCCGACGTGCGTAATACCGGCCGTTTCTCTCCCGAGGTGATGGAAGCCGAGTGGCTCGGCGGGGCGACCGGTCCGGCACTCGGCGCCCGCTTTCGCGGTCACGTCAAACGCAACGAGATCGGCCCGGTGTATTGGACGAAGTGCAAGGTGACCGCCTGCGAGCCGGGACACGAATTTGGCTTCGCGGTGCTGGCCGGTGAGAAGGCGCTCAACAACTGGCACTACAAGCTCACGCCGGTCGACGGCGGCACCGAGGTCACCGAATCCTTCCGCCTCGACGATTCGCTTCCCATGAAGCTCTTCTCGCTGTTCGGCGGACAACTGCGGCGCCGCCGCAACATCCGCGATATGCGCAAGACGCTGGAGCGGATCAAGGCCGTCGTGGAGGAACCGGTGGAGAAACCGGACGCCTAGAGCGCGCGCAGGCGGCGTATGCGGTCGCTGATCGCCCGGCGCGAGACGGCGGCTTCCCCCGCCAGCGCCTCGAAGGCGTGCGGGCAACCGGGGTACACGTGCAACTCCGTCGGGACTCCCGCATCGGCGAGTCGACGAGCGTAGACGATGTCCTCGTTGCGGAAGATGTCGAGGTCGCCGACGTCGATGTAGGTGTCGGGTAAACCGGTGAGGTCCTCGGCGCGTGCCGGTGCCGCGTACGGCGACACCGCGTCGCCGCCCGCGTTGCGGCCCAACAACGCGCCCCACCCCGTGACGTTGTCGTCGTAGGTCCACGTCAAAAACGGCTGCAGTTGGGGATCCGGTGTGGCGGGCCGGTCGTCGAGCATCGGATAGATCAGCAGTTGCTGGGCAAGCGCGGGACCGCCGCGGTCCCGTGCCATCAGGGCCACGCCCGCGGCCAGGCCGCCGCCCGCACTGTCTCCCATCACCGCCACACGCGTCGGGTCGACGGCGAGGTCCGCCGCGTGCTCGGCCAACCAGACCAGCGCGCCGTAGCAGTCCTCCACCGGTGTCGGATGCGGATGTTCGGGCGCCACCCGGTAATCCGGGAGGAGCATCGGCACACCCGAGGCGGCGACGTAGTCGCGGACGGCGAGGTCATAGGCCGCACCGACGTGTTCGAGGCTGAAGATCATGCCGCCGCCGTGCAGATACAGCGCGGCGCTACGGGTCTGCGCACCGCCGGACGGGAAGTACCACGTGAGATCCAGCGACGCCCCATCGGCGGCGGTCATGGTGTGATGCGCGGTGTCGACGCCGTGGGTGGGCGCGCGCATTGAGGCGACGAGGTCGAACATCCGGTGACCGCTGACGCGCCGCGCCTCCACGTCGCCGACCGGCGGCGCCTCTGTATCGCCGAGCGCCGCAAACAACGGCGCCATCTCCGCCAGCACCTGCTCATCGATACCGAGAGTCATGCAGCGACACTAACGCGGATGCGTGTGACTGCGACGAGAACGGCGGAAACGGCCGTCTTAGCCTGCGTCGCAGGCGCTTTCGCTACGTTGGTTTCGATGCGTCCTGGCTGATGTGCTCGGTCGCCGTCGCGCACATCGCCGGTGCCCTAGAGTCGTCGGCGATGGCCGAATCCGTCACCGACTGGCTTCTGGACTCCGACCCGGCACTGCGCTGGCAGGTCGAACGTGACCTGATGGGTGAGCCGCCCGAGGTGTGGCAAACGACGCGGGCTCGTATCGCGACGGAAGGTTTCGGCGGTCGCCTGCTGGCGTTGCAGGACTCGGATGGTCAATGGGCGGGAGGTTCGTTCTTTCCGGCCGACTTCGACTTTGACGGCGACGAGTTGAGTGAAGTCGGTCAGCCGTGGACCGCGACGACGTGGTCGTTGAATTCGCTGCGGGAATGGGGTCTTGATCCCGCGGTTCTGCGTGCGCGCCGGACGGTCGAGCTTCTCGCCGAGAACTGTCGCTGGGAGTACGAGAACCTGCCGTACTGGGGAGGTGAGGTGGATTGCTGCATCAACGCGTGGACCGTGGCCAACGGCGTGTGGCTGGGCGCCGACATCGAGCGCATCGTGGAGTGGTTCCTCGAGCATCAACTCCCCGACGGGGGCTGGAACTGCGACTGGGTCGAGGGTTCGACGCGGTCGTCATTTCACTCGACACTCAACTCGTTGAAGGGGTTGCTGGCTTACGAGATCGCTTCGGGCGGCAGCGATGCGGCGCTGGCCGCGCGACAGCGCGGGCAGGAATACCTGTTGCAGCGGGCCCTGTTTCGGCGGCTGTCGACGGGTGAACCGGTCGGCGAGTGGGTGGGCAAGTTCGTCTATCCCATCCGCTGGGCGTACAGCGTCCTCAACGCGGCCGAGTATTTCCGCGAGGCCTCGGCCGTCGATACGGTACCGCCGGATCCGCGGATGGCGGAGGCGATCGACATCATCCGGGCTGCGCGACAGCCCGACGGCACCTGGATCACCGCGGGACGGCAACCCGGGCGGGTGTGGTTCGAGGTGGACGCACCGGCCGGTGAGCCGTCGAAGTGGCTGACGTTGTTCGCGATGCGGGTGCTCGCGTGGTGGGATTGAAAAGCGCTCCCGCGCGGGGCCGCGTTTGGTAGAACAGGTTCTAGTCCGCTGCGCGAGCCGAGGGAGTCTCAGATGGGCAAGTGGTCACGCGAGGAACTCGAGGAAGCCTGGCGCCGCTACCAGGAATCCGTCGTCGAGGTCGGCAAGACGTGGGACTGGTCCAGTTACGCTGACCATTTCACCGAGAACGCCAAGTATGTCGAACATGCGCTCGGCAACATGGAGGGCCGTGAGAACATCCGCGAGTGGATCGTCTCGACGATGAACACCTTCCCGGGCAGCGAGATGCCGACCTACCCGGTGGAGTGGTATTCCATCGACACCGACAAAGGCTGGGTGATCTTCAAGAACATCAACACGATGCGCGATCCCGGCGACGGCAGCGTCCACGGGGCCCCGGTCATCACCGTGCTCGAGTACGCGGGTGACGACAAATGGAGCTACGAGGAAGACGCCTACAACCCGATGAACTTCATGACGATGATCCAGCAGTACATCCAGCGCAGCCACGAACTTGGCACGATCTCAGACGACGCCCGCGCGTTCGCCAAGAACATGAACTGGGAATTGACCTAACGGAGGACGCCGCGAGCAGACACAATCTCCCCCAATTTTCTGGCATTTAGGGGGTTTTCGCGACTGCTCGCGAGAAGAACGGGCCTAGCGGATCACGAAATCGTCGGGATTGAGTTCGCGGGTCCAGCTCCAGTAGTCGACGAGCCGCCACGGCGACAGCGTGTGAATTTCGCCGAAGCTGTTCTTGAAGAACGAATGCTTGATCGTCGGTTGCGACCACACCATCCTGCTCATCTCGTCCTGGCTGCGCTGGTGCCAGTCCCTCGTCTTCTCGACCGTCGGCTCCATGGTCGCGTGCCCACCCTCGATGAGGTACTCCAAACACTGTGTGATGTAACGCATCTGGCATTCGGAGTGAAAGATCAGGCTGCCGCCGCTGGCCAGCCAGGTACCGGGGCCGTTCATGCAGAAGAAGTTCGGATAGCCAGGGATCGTGATGCCCAGATACGCCGACGGCCGCTCCCCCCAGCGCTCGCTGAGGATCTCGCCGCCTCGACCCCGAATCGTCA
The DNA here is from genome assembly GCF_010726085.1 of Mycolicibacterium moriokaense. Lineage (NCBI taxonomy): Bacteria > Bacillati > Actinomycetota > Actinomycetes > Mycobacteriales > Mycobacteriaceae > Mycobacterium > Mycolicibacterium moriokaense. The sequence goes on along the minus strand of NZ_AP022560.1, from coordinate 3,430,493 downwards.
TGGGCCACAACATCTTGGTGTGCTCGAAGCCGGTCGCGTACACGATGACGTCGGCCGGGTAGCGGACGCCGTCCTCGGTGACCACGGCATCGGCTTCGATGTGATCGATACCCGTCCTGACGAGTTCGACGTTGTCTCGGGTCAGCGTCTTCAACCAGCTGCCGTTGTCCTGCAGTGTGCGCTTGCCGGTGGCCGGATAGTCCGGTATCACCTTGGCCCGCAGTTCGGTGTTGTCGCCGACCTGACTGGTGATCCACTCGGTGAACATGATCCGCGTGATCTCGTTGATCTCGCTGACGGCCTTCTGCTGGTCGGGATAGTCGGGGTCGACGCGGGCCGCGTCCAAACCCTTGTCGCATCCGGGCCAGAACAGCAGGAATCGGTACCACCGCCCGTAGAACGGAAGGTGCCGCAGCGCCCACTGCACACCGGGCCCGACCTTCTCATGGTAATTCGGATTCGGGAACATCCACTGCGCGGTGCGCTGAAATACGGTGAGACGGTTGACATCCGGCGCGATGGCCGGCGCGATCTGGAATCCACTGGCGCCCGCACCGATCATCGCGACGTGCTTGCCGCGCAGGTCCACCGAGTGGTCCCACTGGCTGGAATGAAACGCCGGGCCCGCGAAATCCTGCTGCCCGTCGATACGCGGCACATGCGGCCGGTCGAGTTGCCCGACGGCGCTGATCACCGCGCGAGCGGTGAGCGTCGTCGCCTTACCGTTGCGGTCGCGCGCATGGACAGTCCACGTCGACGTGGCGTCGTCCCACGCCGCCTCGGTGACCTCGGTCTCCCACAGCACATGCCCGCCGACGTCGTACTTGTCCATCACGCCCTGGAAATACGCCTGCAGCTCCGGCTGCTCGGCGAAGAAGTGCGTCCAGTGATCGGTCGGCTCGAAGCTGTAGCAGTAGAAGTGATTTCCGACGTCCACGCGCGCGCCCGGGTAGCTGTTCTGGTACCACGTGCCGCCGACGCCTGCGTTCTTCTCCACGATGGTGAACGGGATGCCGGCCTCCTTGAGCCGGATCCCCGCCAGCAGTCCGGATTCACCGCATCCGATCACGACGACAGGGAAGTCCTCGCGGGCGGACTGGGCCACGCCGCCCGTCGCTCTGGCGTCGCGGCCGTCGAGCTCCATCTCCTCCAGCACCATCGGCACGTACTCGGCAGGCACCGGTTCGCACACCAGCCACTGCATCATCTCGTGCAGCAACTCCGGGCTGACGGGTTCAGGTTCCGGGCACCCCCGGTCGCGGTAGTCCGTGATGACATCGAGCGCGATCTTGCGCACCGCGGCTTTATCCTCTTCGGACATGTAACCCTGCACCTCGTTGAGGAACAGGCCCGCCGGTTTCAGGTCGCCGCGGATCAGTTCGGGGTCTCCCGACATATGGACCAGCGACAGCATCAGGGTCGGAATGCTGACATCGAGCAAAGCCTCGGCAATCTCGTCGTCCGTCGTCGTAAACGGTTGCCCGGCATGTGGGTTACGCACCTAAGAGTGCTATCACGGTTTCCCCGCGAGCTGGACCCACATCGGCGGATAGAACGCCGCCAAACACGGCATTTTGGCCACTTTTGGACCCGGTCGGCCTACCCTCCACGACGTGGGCATTGCGACGCGCGTGAACGGTACCGCTCCCCCGAACGTGCCGCTGTCGGACATCGACCTCGGCGACTGGAAGTTCTGGGTGCTGGATGACGACCTGCGTGACGGGGCGTTCGCGACATTGCGGCGCGAAGCGCCCGTCTCCTTCCACGAGCCGTTGGAGACTCCCGGCGTGCAACCCGGCCCCGGACATTGGGCGCTGACCCGGTTCGACGACGTGCATTTCGCCAGCCGTCATCCACACATCTTCAGCTCCAGTCCCGGCATCACCATCAACGACGCCAATCCCGAGGTGTCGGAGTTCTTCGGCTCGATGATCGCGATGGACGACCCGAAACACCTGCGGCTGCGCAATATCGTCAGTAGGGCCTTCACCCCGCGCGTCGTCGCCCGCACCGAGGAATCGGTACGGGAACGCGCACGCCGCCTCGTCGAGACGATGATCGCCGAGCATCCCGATGGCAGGGGTGAAGTGGTTGCGGAGCTCGCCGGGCCACTGCCGCTGCAGGTCATCTGCGACATGATGGGCCTCCCCGAGGAAGACCACCAGCAGATCTTCCACTGGACCAACGTGATCCTCGGGTTCGGCGACAAGGACATCGCCCAGGATTACGAGGAATTCGTCAAGGTCGCGATGGACATCGGCGCCTACGCCACCGCACATGCCGAGGACCGGCGGGCCCATCCGCAGGAGGATCTCACGACGGCGCTGGTCCAGGCCGAAGTCAACGGTGAGCGGCTGACGTCGGCCGAGATCGCCTCGTTCTTCATCCTGCTCGTGGTCGCCGGCAACGAGACCACCCGCAATGCCATCAGCCACGGTGTCCTCGCGTTGACGCGCTACCCGGACGAGCGCGCGAAATGGTGGGCGGACTACCCGGCGCTGGCGCCGACCGCAGTCGAGGAGATCGTGCGGTGGGCGTCACCCGTCATCTACATGCGCCGCACGCTTACCGAAGACTGCGAGCTGAGCGGCACCAAGATGGCGGCGGGCGACAAGGTGAGCCTCTGGTACTGCTCGGCGAACCGCGACGAGGACAAGTTCACCGATCCGTGGACGTTCGACCTCGCCCGCAATCCCAACCCGCATGCCGGCTTCGGTGGCGGCGGGGCGCATTTCTGCCTGGGCGCCAACCTCGCTCGTCGCGAGATCAGCGTCGTCTTCGAGGAATTGCACCGCCAGATCCCCGACATCGAGGCGACCGAGGAACCCAGCAGGCTGCTGTCGCCGTTCATTCACGGCATCAAACGCCTGCCGGTGGCCTGGACACCGCCGAGCTGACGGCTACCGGGCCCCGACCAGGTTGGCCAGCGCCGCGATCGGGGTGTCGTCGAGGTGCTGGCACAGATCGAGCGCGTCCTCGAACACCTGGTGCGCCCCGGCTTCCTCGAGTTCGCACTTCGAGACTCCGCCGGACAGCAGGGCGAGGGTGACCACGTCCGCCCGTTTGCATGCTTCGACGTCCCACACGGAGTCACCGACGAAGACGGCGTGCGCGGGTTCCACGCCGGCCCGCTCGAGCGCGACGTTGATGATGTCGGGGCGAGGCTTGGCGGTGTCGACGTCCTCCGACGACGTCATCGCCGAGACCAGGTGATCGCAATCGAGCACGTCACGCAGGATCGCGAGTTCGTCGTCGGGTGCCGAGGTCGCCAAAACGACCTGCACACCTAGCTTTTCGACCGCCTCCAACAGTCCACGTGCACCCGGCAGCGGGCGCAGCAGCGACGCGGACTCCTTGTAGTACTTGGAATGCAAATCCTTGGCCCGCGTCCTGGCGTCGTCGTCGGCACCCTCGGCCAGCGTTTTGACCAACGTGGTGCCGTCCATGCCTATGCAGCGGTGGATCCGCCAGGCGTCGACCGGTGTCCCGATGTCGGTGAACGCTCGGCACCACGCGTGGACGTGCTGGTAGTTCGAGTCGACCAAGGTGCCGTCGATGTCGAACAGCACCGCCGCCGCGGTACCGCGTCGACGGCGCTTCACGAACGCTGGCGCTCGTGCGAGGAGGGCTGCTGCTGCGGTGCGGTGGCCTCCGTGCGCACGTCGTCGGCCTTGCCGGGCGCGGGTTCGTCGGTGCTGCCCTTCGGATCCAACCGGGCGGCGCGTTCCCGCTGCGCGTCCAGTTCGTCCCGAGTGCTGGTGACCGCCTCGCGGTGGGCGCGCGCGGTGTTCTCCAGGCGGGCGGCTTCGGCCGCCTTGGCCTCGGCCTCGGCCTGAGCGGCACGCGCCTTGGCCGCCGTTTCCTCGGCCACGGCTTCGCGCTTCTCGAGATGTTCGGTGCGCTGGCCGATTTCGCTGCGCAACCGCTCCGCCTCAGCGCGACGGCGCGAGTTACGCACGGCCCAGGCGACAATCGCGATCGCCACGATCGCCGCAACGGCGACAACGATCCAGATCATGACATTGCGGTCCATCTCGACTCCTTCGATCTGTCCGGGTCACGACGATTGACGAACCCGCCAATTCTGCGGGTGCCCGCCGACCGACGCGTCTAAACAGAACGTGGGGCCGGGACGACTACTTGACGATCAAGGTGCCCTTCATCGATGGGTGGTACACGCAGTAGAACGCGTACTCCCCCGGCTCGGTCGGTGCGGTGAAGCTGCCCTGTTCGCCCCCGTCCACATGCAGCTCGAACTGGCCTGCGGCCTGCGACGTCACCGAGTGCTCCACGGAGTCATCGTTCTTCACGGTGATCTGCGCTCCGGGCGCGACGGTGATGGGCTCGCCGAAGCTCATGTCCGCCACCGTGATCGTCGGGCCGGCAGCCTCGTCGCTGGCACTAGTGGTGGTTTCGCCGGTGGCTTCAGGGCTGGCGGTCGCGGTCGCGGTGCCGCTATCGCCCTCTGATGTGGTGTAACTCGATTCGCTGCCACATGCGGTGAATGCGGCCGCCAGACAGACCGTCGCGCACAACAGCAATATCTTCTTCATCGCGTCCCCTCACGTTCTCCCCTGGACACGATTGTCGGCCGGTCGTGGTTCAACCGGACGCTTTCGGCAGCCGTGCGTTAGATCGTCGCGGTGATCGGGCCGACCGGTGTGCACACCGGCTGCGGCGGATTACCGGTGTTGGCGCATCCGCGCCCGGTCGACACATACGTGGCCCCCGGGGTGTACGGCGCGTAAAAGACCTGAGCCTCCAACACCCCGTTGTTCTGCTGACAGTTGGGGGCCTCTGGACTGCCCTCGAGTTGAAGGCACGCCACCGACAGGTAGGCAACGGATCGCTCACATGCGCCCGGCGAAAGGGTTGCGGTGACCATCTCGGTACCCGAGACCGACACGACCTGCGGCGGCGTCAGGTTGAAAGTGCAGGTGGGAGGGGGCTCGGCAACGGCGATGGCGGTCGTTGCGGCGACGGGCAGCGTCGCTGCGGCGGTGAGAAGCATCAACGACCTGAGCATTACTGGATCGTAGATCACCGCAAGTGACGCTCATCGATGATGAACAGAACGAGTGTCACCGCGAGCAATGCGGCAGGCAGCCAGATCGCGTGCACACCCCAGGCCATCGTGGCCACCGAACCGGTCACCGCACCCGCCGTGAACACGATGATCAGTGCGCCGTAGACACTGAAGGCCCGTCGTGACTCGTCACTTCCGCCGATGAACGCGTCGTACCCGGACTCCATGAACCGCATCAGGTTGCCGGTGGTGGCGACGGGGAGGTACGCGAGGTCACCGATGTTGCGGAACAGGCCGATCTGCATGGCCGCCAAGAACGAGATCGGCACCGTCACGTAGCTGTGGGGCACCGACGCCGGGACGAATCCGATGATGGCGAGTGCGGTGGCCTGCACCGCCATCGTCCAGCGCAGCGCGTGCGGGAGAAACCGGTCGACACGGCCGGATTTGATATGCGATGCGACCGCCATCCCGGTGATGAACGCCAGCAGCGGCCACACATGAGCCAGGGCCGCGCTCCATTTGCCCTCCGAGGAGTCGATGGCGAAGAAGATCACGTTGGCGGTCTGGACGTTGGCGAACACACCACCGCGGGCGAGGTAGGTGTGCGCGTCGAGGAATCCGTTGGCCATGGTGAGCAGCAGCGCGAACCACAGGGTTCGCGTTCGCTCGATCTCCTGTGGGCCGGTCGGCACGACACCCATGCCGACAACCTAACGCCGCACCCGTCTAACCGCGAGCAGTCGTGAAAACCCCCTATTGACGGCATTTCTGGGGGTTTCCACGTCTGCTCGCGAGAGGAGGTCAGCCGAGAGGAGGTCAGCCGAGAGGAAGTCAGGCGACGTACTTGGTGAACCACTCCTGCACGCGGCGCCAGGCATCGGCAGCGGCGGCGGCGTTGTAGCGCTCGCCGGTGTCGTTGAAGAACGCGTGGTTGGCGTCGGGCTCGGTGACCAGTTCGAACACCAGCCCCGCCTTCTCCAGCGCCGCGCGTGCGACGGGCTCGGTGGCGTTGACGCGCTGATCCTGGGCGGCGTAGATACCCAGTACCGCAACATCTTTGGAGCCGGCAAAGTCCGGGTTGTCCGGGGTCGGACCGTAAAACGGCACCGCGGCGGCCAGCCGCGGCTCATCGGAGGCCAACAACCGCCAGACGTAGCCGCCGCCCATGCAGAAGCCGACCGCGGCGATCTTCTTGCCCGGAACGCGGCGCTGCAGTTCATCGATTCCCGACTTCAGATTCGCGACGGCCTCCTCCGGCGGAATCTGGCCGAGGGCCGCGGTGGCCTCGGCGGGGTCGGCGAACGTCCCGGTGCCGCCCTGCGCCGACAGCAGATCGATCGCCAGCGCCGAGTAGCCGATGCCGGCGAACCGTCCGGCCACCGAACGGATGTAGTCGTTGAGTCCCTTGTTCTCGTGGATGACGAGCACGCCGCCGCGCGGTTCCGCCGCGGGCGCCCAGGCGGCCTGCAACTCGCCGCGCGGCCCGGCCCAGGTGATCGGTTCGGTCGGGAGCGCGTTCTCCGATCCCGGCGGCGGCGCGCTCGCGGTTGCGGGTTCGCTGGAGGTGACCGGCGCGTCCGAAATTGGCTGCTTGTTCTCGCTGCATGCCGCGATCAGCGCGGTGGCAGCCGCGGTGCCGATTCCAAGCAGGCCCAGCCGGCGCAAGGCTTCGCGTCTGGACAGCAACCCATCGACGTGATCCGTGGCGATTTCTTCTGCGATATAGCGCTGTAACGGGGTCACATTCGCCAGTATTCACCTGTGAACTGGGCTCCGGACACCGATGCGCTACGCGGTCGCGTAGCGGTGGTGGCCGGGGCGACTCGCGGTGCCGGGCGCGGTATCGCAGCAGCGCTCGGCGAGGCAGGCGCGACGGTGATCTGCACCGGTCGCAGCAGCGTGTCCGGTAACGAACAGTCCGACTACGACCGACCCGAAACCATCGAAGAGACGGCCGAACTCGTCACCCGACTGGGCGGCACCGGCGTGGCGGTGCAGGTCGACCATCTCGACACCGACGCGGTCGCACGCCTGGCCGAGCGCATCCGTGCCGACTACGGCGCGATCGACATCCTGGTCAACGACATCTGGGGTGCGGAGGTCCTCAAGGGCGGCCCGCCGCTGTGGAACCGGCCCATCTGGGAACACGACATCACCGTCGGTCTGCGCATCCTGCGGCTCGGCGTCGACACCCACCTGATCACCTCACACCGCCTCCTACCGCTGCTGGTGGGCAAGCCCGGCGGATTGCTCGTCGAAGTGACCGACGGGACAAAGAGTTTCAACGACCACAACTACCGGCTGTCGGTGTTCTACGACCTGGCGAAGACCGCGGTCAACCGGCTGGCCTACAGCCAGGGCCACGAGCTGAAGGCGTTCGGTGCCACCGCGGTTGCGGTCACACCGGGTTGGCTGCGCTCGGAGATGATGCTCGACAACTGGGGCGTCACCGAGGAGAACTGGCACTGCGCACTGGATCCGTGTCGGACTGACGGCCCTGTCGCTCCCCCGGGGTTCGCCGAATCGGAGACGCCACGATACGTGGGGCGCGGGGTAGCCGCGATCGCCGCGGACCCGCACCGCGCACGCTTCAACCAACAGTCCGTCACGTCCGCCGACCTCGCGCATGAGTACGGCTTCACCGACCTCGACGGGCGTCAGCCGGATGGTTGGACGCAGGAATAACAGCAGGTCAGCTGCCAAAGTAGACAATATCTGCGATCTGTTCACCAATATCGTTGACACTCGCGGGTCGGCACTGTTCTATGACGTGGTGACGTACGACACGATCATCAGAAACGGCCGTTGGTTCGACGGCACCGGCGCCCCCTCGGCCATCCGCAACATCGGCATCCGCGATGGTCACGTCGTGACGATCACCCCGGACGATCTCGATCAGACGGGCTGCCCCCGGGTCATCGACGCGACCGGCAAATGGGTGCTGCCCGGCATGCTCGACATCCACACCCACTACGACGTGGAGGTGCTCGTCGGCCCGGCACTGACGGAGTCGCTGCGCCACGGCGTCACGACGGTGATGCTCGGCTCGTGCTCGCTGTCCACGGTGCACGTCGACGGAGTCGATGCCGGCGACATCTTCGGACGAGTAGAGGCGATCCCTCGCGAACACGTCATCGGAGCGATCGACCAGCACAAGACCTGGACGAACTGCGAGGAGTACATCGCGGCGCTGGAGGCGCGTCCGCTCGGACCCAACGTGGCGGCGTTCATCGGGCACTCCGACATGCGCGCCGCGACCATGGGCCTCGACCGTGCGACCCAGAAGCGGCAGCGGCCGACCCGCAGCGAACAGGCCCAGATGGAGAAGTGGCTCGACGAAGCACTTCGTGCCGGGTTCGTCGGAATGTCTTCTCAGCAACTGCTTTTCGATAAGCTCGACGGGGAGGTCTGCCGATCCCGCACGTTGCCGTCGACCTACGCCAAACCACGCGAGCTGCGACGGCTCAAGTCCAAGCTGCGGCGCGCGGGGCGGGTCCTGCAGTCCGGACCCGACATCCAGAATCCGCTGAACCTCGGCTCGCAGGTGTTCCAGTCGCTCGGCATCTTCCGCAACCCACTCAAGACCAGCCTGCTGTCGGCGGCCGATGTCAAATCGAATCCGTATGCGATCAAAATGCTCGGCCCGCTCGCCCGGCTGGTCAACCGACTCGGCGGCAACTTCCGCTGGCAGCACCTGCCGGTGCCGTTCGAGGTCTACGCCGACGGCATCGATCTGGTGGTCTTCGAGGAGTTCGGTGCGGGTGCCGCAGCATTGCATCTGCGCGACGAGGTCGAGCGCAACGGTCTGCTGCGCGATGAGACGTACCGCAGGCAGTTCCGCAAGGAGTACGAGTCCAAGTTCGGCGTTCGGGTATGGCAGCGCGACTTCTTCGACGCCGAGATCGTTGGCTGCCCAGATGAATCGGTCGTCGGTCTGTCGTTCGGGGAAGTCGGCCTCGACCGCGGCGTGCATCCCGTCGACGCATTCCTGGACCTGGTTGTCGAACACGGCAGGGCGTTGCGCTGGCGTACGACGATCTCCAACCATCGGCCCGAGGTGCTCAAGAGCCTGGCCCGCGACCCCGGCATCCAGATGGGCTTCTCCGATGCCGGCGCCCACCTTCGCAACATGGCGTTCTACAACATGGGGCTGCGTCTGCTGCGCCACGTTTACCAGTCGGAGCTGGCCGGCAAGCCGTTCATGACCGTCGAGCAGGCGGTGCACCGGCTCACCGGTGAACTCGCCGACTGGTATCGCCTCGATGCCGGACACCTGCGCATCGGTGACCGCGCCGACATCGTCGTCATCGATCCCGAGCGGCTGGACGGATCGCTTGACGAGTACGCCGAGGCGCCGGTCGAGCAGTACGGCGGTCTGTCGCGAATGGTCAATCGCAACGACGACACGGTGCGCGCGGTGCTCGTCGCGGGCGAACCGGTGTTCCTCGACGGCGAGGCGACCGACGCCGTCGGCACCCGGCGCACCGGAAGGTTTCTGCGGGCCGCGCACAAGGCGCCGGCTCAGACGACTCGAGAATCGGAGCTGTCAAGTGTCAGTTGAGGATACGGTGCGGGGCATGTGGAAGGCCCTGTCGGCTCGGGACTGGGATTCGGTGAAGACGTACCTCGCTGACGACTGCATCTATTGCGATATGCCGTTGGGGCCTGCCCTTTCCACGCGTGGACCGGACGACATCATCGCGAAACTGCGGTTCGGGCTCGAACCCCTTGCCTCCTATGGGAATCACGACGGCGTGCTGGTGAGCAGCGGCGACGACGTCCTGTACGAGCACTCCGAGACGTGGAAGTGGAAGAGCGGCGAAGAGGCTCTGTTGCGGTTCGTCACGGTGCACAAGGTCTCCGGCGACAAGATCACGGTGTGGAAGGACTACTGGGACATGAGCGGGCTGACGAACACCGCGCCCGCGACCTGGCTCGAGGAGATCACGGCCGCGTACACCATCCCGATGTTCGACGCCACCGGTCTGATCTGACTCAGTCGAGCGAGTAGACGCGCCGCGCGTTATCGCGGGCGATCAGGTCGACGACCCGTATCGCATCGGCTTCGCTCCATTCGTCGGCGTCGACGAATCCATGGAGCACCTCTCGAATTCCGCTGCGCCACAGCCGCGCTCCTAGGTAGTGCAACTCGGCAGGGCCGAATCCGTCCGACGAATAGAGGATCTTGCGGAACGGCGCCATCTCCAGCAGGCGACCGATGAACTGCGACGAGCGCGCGCCGAGATAATTGATCGCCAGCCCACCGTCGAGGTACACATTGTTGAACGCCTGCGCCAGATAGCCCGCCTCACGCTCGTACGGGTAGCAGTGCAGCAGCATGATCGGCACGTCGCCGGTGCGCCGCAGAAAGTCGGCGAGGTAGAGCGGATTGGTGGTGTGCAGATCGCAGTCGCGGTCACCGAAGCCGACGTGGAACTGCAGCGGTTTTCCTAGCCGCAGCGCCTCATGCAGGCCGAACCGCAACAGCACCCGGTCAGTCAGGCGGGGCTCTCCGCTGTCGCGCCACCTGGCCGCGGCGGCGGCGACTTCGCCTGGGGCGGGTTCGGACAGGTCACCGATGAAGCCGCCCCGGTACGCGAGGATCGATTTGGTCGCGACCGTCGTCGCCGCCCGTTCGTGCAGGATCTCGGTGAATGCCGCCGTGTAATCACCGGATGCCTGGACAGCCTGTTCCGCCACCGACTCGAGCCGGACGATCTCGTGCACACGGCCGACCGATAGACCGGCCATCGCGTCGAGATCCGCTACTCCGGCCGCGAATCCGGTGTCCACCAGCCAGTCGGACACGTTCGCCGATGACAGAAACCTTCGCGCCAGATCGTCTTCGGAGAGCGCGCTGCGCGCCCGCCAGTAGGCATCGGCATCGCTGTGGCGCGGCAGTCCCAGCAGCGGTGCGCAATGGGCGCGCATCGCGAAGCCGAGCTGCGTGTCGAACGCCGTATCGAAGTCCGCGAGCGGCTCGACGTTGGCCTCGTTCAGCAGGTTCTCGAAACGGCGACGCTCAATCGGTCGCAGCAGGCACCCGTGCACGTGGTGGTCGACCAGGGCCACCGTCTCGATGTGCTCGGCCAGCGCCGATGACGTCATACGACGTCACACGCTCCAGGCGAGCCGGAACTTCTCCGCCAGCTCGTCCGGCTTTAGATCTCCGTAATTCTGCGCTTCGTATCGCCGCACAGCCACGACGGCGTCGACCGCCTCATCGCCCAGAATCCCTCGCAGCAACGATGATTGATCGAGCGCATCGATCGCATCGGTCTGTTCCGGCGTCAACAGCTTGATTCCCAGTTCCGCCCGCTGCGCATCGGTGAGTGAGGCGGGGTCGACGGTGACCTCGGGCGGCAACGTCAGCTTGCGTTCGATCCCGTCGAGCGCGAGGCCCAGAATCGAGGCCGTCGCCAGATAGGGATTCGCCGAGGGGTCGATGACCTTGACCTCGACGTTGGCACCCTGCGGATTGCTGGGTCCGCCGATCAGGAATCGCACTGCGGCTTCTCGGTTTTCGGTACCCCAGCAGATATATGCGCCCGACCAGTGTCCCGGCTGCATGCGCAGCCCGGACAGCACCGAGCCACACAGGACGCCCTGCGCCTCGGGCAGACCCGCCAGCAGTCCGCCCACCGCGGACTCCCCCTCCGGCGTCATCCCCGCGGTTCCCGAGCCATCGGAGAACAGCGGAACGTCGCCGCGCTTCATCGAGAAGTGTTGGTGCGAGCCCGATCCGACACTGCCGGCGAACGGCACCGGCGAGAGGCTGACCCGCAGCCCGTACCGCCGCGCCACCCGGCCGATGATGATGCGTATCAGCACGAGGGAGTCGGCAGCCGCCACCGGCGACTGCGGGGACAACGAGATCTCGAACTGATTCCGGCCGTACTCGGGATGAAATTGTTCGATCGCGACACCGGAGTTCGTCGCGGCATTGGTGACATCGCGAACAAAACCTTCGAACTCGAGCACTCCGGCAAGCCCGTACTGCGCCCACAGATGTGAGGGCAGTTCGCTACCGTCGGGTCCGACGAGAATGAACTCCATCTCGTGACCGACGACGGCATCGATGCCCACCTCCGCCAACCGGTCCTCGACTCGCTGCAGGATGCCGCGGCTGCAATACGGATCCGGTGAGCCGTCCTGGTTGAAGAAAGCGCCGGGCGCCCAACACAATCCGTCACCGAGAATGCGCAATGCGCCCAGATCGATACGAATTCGCTGGTCGCCGACCACGCCGATCGCGTCGCCGAACACGATGCCCGTCTGGTCGATGGCGAAGACGTGGAAGACGGGGCTGGCGCCGAGTCCGGGGTCAGCGAATGCGCTCATCCGTCTCAACGGAACCGTCTTGGCGTGGGTGAGCCCCGCCGAGTTCACCACGGTGCCGATCAATGTGGCGACACCGTCGGCCTCGAGCTGGGCGATGGCGGCTGCGGCGAGAGGTTTGGCGGCCCGCGATCTCATAGCCGCCATTGTGCGCGGTGTCGCGCCGGACTACAGCGTGATCTTGCAGGTTTGGCCGATGTCCAGCGTCCGCAGCATCCGGCCCATGCCGAGCCACATCGCGCAGGACAGCGCGAGGTCGGTCAGCAACTCGTCATCGAAGTGCTCGCTGCACCGCGCCCAGAAGTCCTCGTCGTCGCGCAGTCCGGTGTGGTCGTTCGCGAAGCGTTCGGCGAACTCGGCGGCGATCCGCTCCTGTTCGCTGTAGCCAGGCCAGGTCCGCCATTCCGCGGCGTGGTCGTAGAGGTCCTCGTCGACACCCGCGGCGATGCCCGCGGAGTCGCGGGTGTTCTGGCACACCACGCATTCGTTGTCGAGCGCGATCACCATCCGGGCCAGTTCGCGGACCCGCATCGGCAGGCGGTTCTTGTTGTAGACCGCGTGCGTGAATCCGGCCATCGCGACGCCGATATCAGGCGATTTCACCACCCAGGCTGCGGCGTCGTCGTCGGCGAAGGGTCCAATTCGGCTCATGACGGCATCGTACGCCGGAGAATGCCGAATTGGAACACGTTCTAGTTTGTGCCTGAGCGCGCGGTGGCCAGCTCTGTACGGTCCTCCATCCAGCCGCGTTGCACCAGCATCCGGTGCACGATGCGCTCGAGGGCGGCCTCCACCTCCACCCGGTCCGGGCGCCGGTCGAACGACGAGGACGCGGCCAGCTTGTCGACGATGCGCCCGACGATCAGCGCCGTGATGGCGTCGACCTGTTTCATTCCGGACTGGGTGAGCCACAGTCGGTCTCCGGCCCGCAGGGCGAGGCCCCTGGCGACCAGGCCGTCGAAAGTCGGCTCGATGACCTCGTACGGCACTCGCAGACGTTCTGCGATATCGGTCAGGGTGGCCGAACCGAACACCTGGTTCTGGCGGTAGATCTGCAGCAGCGCCCACATCTGGGTGACGTCGAGTTGGCATCCGGGAAGCCGGGCGATACTTCGTAGTCGAAGATCCGGCGAGTCGCGGAAGATGCGACCGATGGCCACTTCGAGGATCTTCTCGGGCGATTCGGTGCTCGGCATGCCGAAGCCCTCTCCGAGATCGGTCGCCGAAACCGTTTCGATTTCCCGCAACCGCACCTCTTTGAGGAAGAGCGAGACGATGAAACCGACGATCGCGACGGGCACCCCGCACAGGAAAACGGTGCCGAGCGAATCCGCGTAAGCGTCGACGATGGGTGCGGCCATCTCTGGCGACAGCGCATGCAATGCCTGTGGTGAGTCCGCCGCGCGGGCCGGCGCACCGCTGGCCGCCAACGCCGACGGAATCCGGCCTGCGAGAAAGTTGGCGAACAGCGAGCCGAAGATCGCTGCGCCGAAAGAACTTCCGATGGTCCGGAAGAAGGTGACACCCGACGTCGCGACGCCGAGATCGGCGAAGGTGGACGTGTTCTGGACCACCAGAATCAGGACTTGCATGCACAGGCCGATCCCGGCGCCGAGCACGAACAGGTACACCGATTGCTGCCAGACCGGTGTGTCGGCACCCATCTGGGACAGCAATGCAAAACCCACCGCCATGGTGGCGGTGCCCACGACGGGGAACACCTTGTACCGGCCGGTGTGGCCGACGATGTTGCCGCTGCCGATGGAGGTGATCAGCATTCCCGCGACCATCGGCAGGGTGCGCATGCCCGACTCGGTCGCCGAGACGCCGTTGACGAACTGCATGAACGTGGGCAGGAACGTCAGGGCGCCCAGCATCGCGAACCCGACGATGAAGCCGAGGATGCAGCACACCGTGAACACCGGGCTGGCGAACAGCCGGATCGGCAGAATCGGCTCCGCGGCACGGGATTCCACCCACACGAAGATCGCCAACGCGACCGCGGACCCGGCGAACAGCGTGATGATCACGGGCGATGTCCACGCGTAGGTGCTGCCGCCCCAGCTGGTCGCCAGCGTCAGACCCGAGGCGGCCAGTCCGATGAACAGGATGCCCGCGTAGTCGATCACCGGCCTGGCGGTCCTGGCCAGCGACGGAATGGCCAGGACGCCGACGACGAGCACCAGAATTCCGATCGGGACGTTGATCCAGAACGCCCACCGCCAGGTCAGGTGGTCGGTGAAGAACCCGCCGAGCAGCGGGCCGATGACCGTGGTGACACCGAATACGGCACCGAGTGCGCCCTGATAGCGGCCGCGTTCGCGCAGCGGGATGACCTCGCCGATGACCGCCATCGCGGTGACCATCATCGCGCCGCCACCGACGCCCTGAAGTGCGCGCGATGCCACCAGCATCGTCATCGATCCAGCCAACCCGCACAGCACCGAGCCGGCGAGGAAGAACAGGATCGACGCGCAGAACACCGCCTTGCGGCCGAAGAGATCGCCGAGCTTGCCGACGATCGCGGTGACGATCGTGGAGGCCAACAGATAGCTGGTCACCACCCACGACTGGTGGCCTGCTCCCCCGAGATCCGCGACGACAGTCGGCAGCGCGGTGGCGACGATCGTTTGATCGAGCGCGGCCAGCAACATGCCGAGTAGCACCGCAACGAAGATGATGTTGCGGCGCCGAAGGCTGATCAGCGCACTGGGCGATTCAAGATCCGCGGCGGCGTCTGTTGGCGCGGTGGTCATACCTACCTTCCGTTGGTGTGGCGACATGCTCACCACACTTATCGTTAGATAGGCTATGGAAGTTACACCACAGCGGAAGCCGGATCTGCCGAAACTCTCGGTGCAGCGGTGTTATGCGTGGCTGGGCGGCCGGGACACACACTGAGCCGAGTACAGCTCCACGCCCAGCTTGTCCATCAACTCGAGCTGCGTCTCGAGGTAGTCGATGTGGTCCTCTTCGTTGGCCAGGATCTTCTCGAAGAGGTTCGCCGTGGTGGCGTCCTCCTTCTCGCGGCACATGATGATGCCGGGCTTCAGGCGGGCGAGCACCTCGTATTCGATCGCCAGGTCGGCCTCGAATTGTTCACGCAGGGTCTGCCCGATTCGCAGGGAGAAGAGTCGCTGATAGTTCGGCAGTCCGTCGAGAATCAGAATTCGATCGGTGATCGCTTCCGCGTGCTGCATTTCTTCGAACGACTCTTTACGGGTGTATTCCGCCAGTTCGGTGAATCCCCAATTCGCTTGCATCTTCGAATGCAGGAAGTATTGGTTAATGGCAGTCAGTTCGCTTGTCAATTGCTCGTTGAGCAATTTCAGAACGTCGGGATCCCCTTGCATCTTCGCTCCTAGGCACCTTGAGGCTGGGCAGGTGTGGCTTGCTGCAGTGCAGTACCCAATCTAGCCCAGAAAATGCCGATCGCCGCATCTTTTTCGTTGCGCGAGGCGCGTTTTCGAGCCGATGGCGGACGATCGCGCCAACCGTCGGATGCAGATCAGGCACAGACTCTGGACTGCCTAGGCTAAGTAAGGTTAGACTGCGCTAACACCTGCAAGCCTCACCTAAGGGACATGGAATAGGTATGAGTGACGACGATCTGCACTCGCTTATTCTTGCCTGTGATTTTAGGGTCGACGACGTCGATCGCATGTGGAATTGGCTCAAGAAACATTCCGATGGGCTGGCGTCGATAGGCGCCCACCATGTGGTGCTGTACACATCGATCTGGGAATCCAATCGCGTATTGGTGACCATCGGCATTCGCAATGTGCGGTCGATGCGTGAAGTTTTGCGGTCACCCGAGATTTTCGAGTGGTTCGACATTTCGGGCGTCGAGGACATTCCCCCGATATTCGGCGGCGAGGTCGTCGAGAAGATCGACCTGTATCCCCCGTCGCCTGCCGATCATGTGGGCCGTGTCGTAGTCGGCGTCATGACGTCGGTCGAGGACGTGTCTGCGCTGATGGTCAAGTTGCACGACGGAATCGAGCGCTTCAAGCGCGGTGGTGTCCGCAAGATCTGGGTCTACCGCGCGCTCGATGACGGGCAGGAGGTGATGATCCTGCAGGAAATCGAGGATGAGAATGCCACCCGGCAGTGGATCGAGCACCCGGATGCCGCCGCAGAGTGGATGTCGAACGCGGGCTTGGGTCCCTACCCCAGCCAGTTCGTCGGCAGGTTCGCCCATCTCATGGCCGTGGACGAGCGGGGCTGACGCCGATGTTCGTTTGTCTGTGTCTGGGTGTGACGAGTCACGACGTGGACGAAGCCGTGGCCAAGGGGGCCACCACGTCGAAACAGATCACCGAGGCCTGCGGGGCCGGCGGTGACTGTGGGCGGTGCCGCCGGACGCTGCGCGCGATGATCGCGGCGCATCGCGAGCTCAATGGGGCGACCCCGCAATCCGTGAGCTACTGACTCCGCTTACCGGTGAAGTCGGCCAGTGCGGCGGCATTGGCGGCGGCGCCCATCAAGACGGCGAACTGCTGATTCTCCCGTTCGGTTGCCGCCGCAATCCCCTCCAGAGTGGGTGCGACCATCGTCTGCTTGACCGCCGTCAGGCTCGAAATCGGCCGGGAGGCAAGGACTTCGGCGTGGCGACGCGCCTCGGGCAACAGATCGTCGGGCTCACAGACCTTCCACACCAGGCCCATGCGGTGAGCCTCGTCGGCGTTTACCCATTCCGATGACATCAGCAGCCAGGCGGCGTTCTGCCTGCCGATCAGGCGTGGCAGCAGGTACGACGACGCCGCTTCGGGTGCCACGCCCAGGCTGGTGAACGGCGTCTTCAGACGCGCCGTCGACGACATGAACGCCAGATCGGCATAGCCGAGGATCGTCGTGCCGATGCCGACGCCGACTCCGTTGACCGCACAGATCAGCGGCTTGGGAAAGTCGGCGAGCGCGTCGATCATCGTCGAGAAGTGGCTGCCCTGCTCGTTGAACGCGGGATCGGTGATGCGCCTCTGCATTTCGTTGAGGTCGTTACCGGCGCTGAACGCGCGTCCCGCCCCGGTCAGCAGTACCACCGCGACATCGGGATCGTCCGCCGCCTCGTTCAGCGCGGTCGCGGTGGCGTGATACAGCTCTTCGTTGAACGCGTTGAGCACCTCGGGCCGATTGAGCGTCAGCGTGCGCACCCGCTGGTCGTCGGCGATCTGGAGAATCACGCCAGCAGCGTATGCGCTAACTGTTGCTGTACACCCGGGTGGGTGCGATAAGCACGACGGTGCGCCGCTGCTCCGCCATCACCCTGTCGTATTCGTCCCAATCGTCGTGCGTTCCGCCTGCGGCGGTGAACACCTCGCGCAGCAACAGTCGAAGCTGCTCGCCGTCGGTGAGCCAGCCTTGCGAATCGTCGGGCCCCGCCAACTCCGCTCTGCCCTCCACGGTGGCCCACTGCCAACCCTTGCGGAACGTCACCGCCAACTGTGGGCGTGCCCGCAGGTTGGCCAGTTTCACCTTGCCGTAGGTGACGAAGCCGAGCACCTGGTCGCCGGTGGCCGGATGCGGTAGCACGCCGACGTTGACGAGCGATGCCTGAACGGTGTTGTCGGCACGGACGGTCGAGACGACCGCGAGCCCGCTCTCGTCGGCGGCCATGCCGAACGCCTCGTCCAGCGTGGTCATCCGCTTACCCCAATCTGTTGTCGACGAGAAACGGTGTCCGATACACATACCGACTGGTCGGCACCGTGTCGACGTCGCGGTTGGCGCCGAATGCGGAGGTACTGGCGACCATTCGCGTCATCCGGCGGTTGAGCTCGTCGTCGTCGGGCGCGTCGAAGAACGCGTGCAGATCGGTGAGCGCCGCTTCGGGGAAGAGCTCCTCGACGACGGCGTCGATCGCCGGCGCCCCCGGCGTCAACGTGCGCACGACCGCGTTCTGTGTGTAGCCGAAGGTCGACTGTGTCTCGATGGCCACCGGCGTGTGGTCGATGTGCCAGCGCCGCAACCACGTCGCCTCGTCCAGGTCGTCCGGCCTACGCAGCAGCGCGATGTTGGCGAAGCCGTCCGTGCGTGCGCCCTCGGCCGTGAGCGGCGCAGGCAGCGGCACCGATTCGGTGACCAGATACGCATCGGCGTGCTCCGCCTCGGACGTCAACCGGGACAGCGCCGCCGTTACCGCGTCTCCGTAGCACTGATGCGCCCATAGCGTGACGAACCCGACGACGGGCGGGTCGAGGGTCGTCAGCGTCATGAGTGAACCGCGCACCACGGCGTCGCGCACATTGATCGTCAGTCCCGGCAGACCCAACGCGAGGAGGTCGGCCGCCACGTCGCCGCGGATCCTGTCGCACCACGCGTCATCGGCGTCGGCACGCCTCAGCGTGATGATGACTTTCTCCACGGATTGAACTTAGCGCGTCGCCGCGCTCAGGCCTCCAACCTCGCACGGATGGTAGCGAGCCGTTCCTTGAGTTCGGCTTCGTCGATGACACCCCTGGCGACGAGCGAGTGCGCCAGGGACATCAGCTGGTTCTCCGGGTACGGCAGGTCCGCGTACAGCGTGGCCGAAAGCGCATCCTCCTCGTCGCGACGCTCCTTGAACGACGGGACGTTCGCGTCGCACGAGGCGCGATCGAGGGCGTCGCACATGCCGTCCAGGCTCGTCTTCCACGGCGGCACAGGGTTTTCGACGCCCCACTTGGCGGCCATCCGCGGCCACACCTGGCCGCGCTCGACGATCTCCTCGAGCGGTGCGATGCGTACGGGCTCGACCGGTCGCGGCTCGGCGCTCATCCCGCGTTCCCCGGGTGAATCGCGGGGCGGGTGTCGACGATCATGTTCGTCGTGACGCCCGGCTTCGGGAGCGCCACCCCGATCAGGCAGTCGCGGGTGATGATCTCGACCAACTGATCCTCGGCCCAGTCCTCGGTGCCCTCGGGTCGCAGCGGCATCACCATGAAGCGGTGCTTCTGGTTGGAGTCCTGCACATGGATCGTGACGTCGTCGGGCAGGTAGAGACCGAACTCGGCCAGCACCTGCCGAGGCCAGCGGACAAGGCGCCGACGGTAATTCGGGGTCCGGTACCACTCGGGTGAGTTGCCGAGGATCGGGCGCGGGTAGCACGAACACAGCGCGCAGACGATCACGTTGTGCAGGGTGGGGGTGTCCGCGAGGATCTGGAACGCGGTGAAATCGCTCGGCGTGCCCCAGCCCGTGGGATGCAGCCAGTCGACACCGACCTCCTTGCTGGCCGTCATCGGTTCTGCGAGAGCGAGTTCCTTGAACTGCGGATCGAGCCACGCCTTAGCCACCAGACGCGCGGCTGGCGTCGGACCGATCTGCTCGGCGAACTCCGTCATGACGCGGTGTTCCTCGGCGGTGAAGATGCCCTTCTCGATGCACAATTCACGCAGGGCGATCTCGAGGACCTCGAAGTCGGTGATCTCGTCGACCATGGGGGCGACGGTCCGTTCGTGGTCGTGGTCATGGTCGTGACCGTGGTCAGACAAAGTGAATACCTTTCTCGTCGAGACTATTTGGCGGCTTCGAGCCAGCGTTCGGGGATTTCGGTGGAGATGACGTCGTGGTCGGTTCCGGTGTAGCCGTACCAGAGGTCGGCCATGTTGAACCTGACGACGTAGAACCACTCCGGACGCACGGGACGGTCCCAGGTCTCGTCCTCGGCGGCCGGGCTCTCGTAGGCGACGGCCTCGATCTCACCCGTCGCACCACGGACGTATTCGGGGGTGCGGGTGTAGAAGATCACCGGAAGTTCACGCACCACGACCCGGTCGCCCACCTTGAACTTTGGGGGGCCCGCCTGGCCTGCGTAGCACTGCGGGTCACCCTTGCCGTTCGCCTCCTCGGCATGCTGATTGCGCTTGACCTGCGAGCCGTCGCCTTCGGTTTTCGGTCGGGCTTCGAGCGTCTTGCCTTCGAGGCCGCCCGCGTAGCGCTCCTTGACCTCGGCCATCCGTTCACTCAGTTCGGTCAGTCCGATGTGGTGCTTCTCCACAAGGACCCGCGCCACGGCGAGCAGCCAGCGCCCGTAGTACGGTAGCCCGAGGTATTCGGCGCGCCCGACATCGACGTTGCCGATCCGGCGCCGCTCCTCCGAGAGCCAGATGCCGCGCCATCCGAGGACCTCGCACATGACGTAGGTCATGTGCTCCCAGAGTTCGTACTGCTTGTTCTCGTACTTCATGGGCGCGTCGGGTTCGCCGCCGACGTCGTGGACGGGCTTGAGGTAGGCGGTGATCCGGCCGTGGTCCAACATGTCGGGCGTCGGCGCATCGGGCAGTTCGGGATAGGCGGACTTCAATCGGGAGGTCAGTTCCAGCTGAGCGGCGCGCTCTGCTGCTGTGCTCATCGAGGGTCCCTTCGTCGGTCGGAAAAGGCGGTGCGCACTCGTGATCGGTGAACGTGATCGGGTGAACCTGGCGGAATCCGGAGCAGTGAACAGGGTCCAGCAACGCCGCCGAATTCGACAGCATCGTTGGTCATCGGCACCTCCGGGCTGCTTGACCCGATCTTGACTCTATCGGTCGACGTGAATTCCGACAGCCGAATCGGCTGTGTACGAGCCGCAAAACTGCTGACGGGAGCGTCAACGCAGGCACGGTCATATCCTGTGCGCCAGTCGATCTGACGCCGACACGTTCGGCGGCAGCACGGCGCGGAGAGCGAACCCCCGCCGGGGCCGGCGTCTGCGTGGAGCCACACGAGTCGAGCCAGTTGTGCCAATGACTGCCGCAGATGAGGTCAAAATGGGTACGTGACCGCCGGCAGCCGGGTTATCGACGCGTTGAGGCCACCGTCGCCGGACGTCGGCGCGGTGGTGCGCAGCCTGCTCGGAGTCCTGACGATGGCCGCCCTCGCGCTGGCCGTGGACTCCGGTGCCGCGGCGGTCTGGGCGGCGGCCGCAGGCGTGGTCTGCGCGTCCATTGCGCTGCAGGACAGCCCCGGCGGACGGGTGCAACTGGTCGTGATCGTGGCGGTGCAGATGGGTGCCGCCGTCCTCGTCGGTGCGTTGACGTCGGCTTACACCGTGGTCTTCGTGGCCGTCGTCGCGGTGTGGTGCCTGGGGGCGGGAATGCAGTGGGCGCTCGGCAACAACGCGGGCCTCGTCGCGGCCGCGGGCGCCGCCCTGCTCATCATCGCGCCACCCGTCACGCCGTCGGTGGCAGCTGTCGCGCTGCCGACGCTGTTGACCATTGCCGCGGGCTTTGTCCAGGCGGCATTGATCGCCGTCTGGCCACCGCAACGCTGGCGAACGCAGAGCGACGCGCTGGCGTGGGCTTACCGGTCCCTGGCCGCCGACGCCCGGCGCATCGCGGCGGATCGCGACTCGCCGCTGGAGGCCGCCCAACTGATCTGGCTGCGCGATGCGTTCGCCGACACCCAGGCCACCCGGCGGCCGGAGGCCTACCACGGCGGGCATCGGCTGCCCGAGCGGTTGATGAGTGCACTCCTCGCGCTGCGCAACACCGATGGCGATGAGCGAGACCGCGTTTCGCACATGCTGGAGGACGCGGCGGTGGCCCTCGACGCGATCGCCGAGAACAAGCACAACGCGCGCCGCGAGGCCGAGTACGCGCTGGTTCGCGTCGACACCGCGGTCACCGCGCTGAAGGGGCCGGAAGCCGCAGCCGCGCAACGGTTCTCCAAGCAACTGCAGGAAGCCGCCGAGCTCCGGTTCCCCGACTTCCTCCAACCCGATGTGATGAACCCGCTGCGCACGGCCGTCACCGAAATCCGCAAGCACCTGACGTGGACGTCGCCGATCCTGCGTCATGCTGTGCGGCTGTCGGCGTCGGTTGCGCTGGCGGTCGCGGCCGATCGATACGCCCCGATCGAATACGGACACTGGATCGCACTGACGGTCCTCTTCGTCCTCCGGCCGGAAACGGCGCACACCTACACTCGCTGCGTCGGGCGTGTGGCTGGCACCGCGGGCGGGATCATCGTCGCCTCACTGGTCACCACGATCTGGCAGCCGACGGGTGCGCTGGCCGCGGTGCTGACCGTGGCATGTCTCGCCATCACCTTCTGGGTGATTCGGTTCGGCTATATCGCGGTCAGTGTGGGAATCGCCGCCGCCGTGGTGTTCCTGCTCGACATCAACGCCGCGGTGGCAGGCGCGACGATGGAAGACCGGCTGTTCTCGGTGGTCATCGGCGGCGGCCTGGCGGTGTTGGCGCACGTGGTGTTACCCGACCATGCGCTGACCCGGCTGCGACAACGCGCAGGCGAACTCCTCAAGACCGAAATCGACTATGCCGCAACGGTGGTCAAGGCCTTTGTTCATGAACTCGACCATCCCGCGGATGCGATGGCTTCGGCGTGGCAGCGGGCGTTCCGGGCGCGTGCGGCGTTCGAGGCCGCGTCCGGCGCGGCGCGGATGGATTCCCGGGAGCTACGCCATTGGTTGCGGTCCTACCGCGCTGCCCTCAACGCGGTCACCAGTGCCTGCACGAATTTGGAACGCAGTCTGCCCGCACAGTCGCCGGCCAGCTTGACGCCCGATTTCGTGGCGGCGGTCGACGACTACATCGAAGCGTTACGTGGCGCGCCACCGAACCCGGCCCTGCCGTGGACCGTCGACGTCGTCGCACTCACGGCCGGCGAGAAGCAGGTTCGGGAGCACGCGGCGTCGCTGCCCGGGGACAGCAGTGCCGCGCGGGTCCTGGTGGCCGAGATCGCGACCATCACACGCAGCCTGGTCGGTATCGCCCCTAGCCGCGAGCCCACTTCGGCTGGATGAAGACGCCCTCCGCCTCGACGGTGATGCCTTGATCGTCGGCGAGATGGCCCGCCGCGTAGGCCTTGATCCCGTCGGTGCGGGTGATTCGGGCCTCGGCGTGCAACGGTCCCAGCCGGGTGGGGCGCAGATACCGCAGCGTGATGCTGCCCGTGAAGCGGGGCGTCGCTCTGTTGGATGCGACTTCGCCGAGGACGTGGTCGAGGACCAGCGCCGAGACGCCACCGTGCACGTGCCCGGGCGGACCTTCGTACGCCGCGCCGAGATGAAAGTCGGTGAAGACCAGGCCGTCTTCGTCGCGCTGGATCGTCAGCGGCGGCGCCATCGGATTGCGGATCCCGATCACCGGATTTCCCCACGCCATACTTTCGCCGCCGGTGGTGTAGCGCACCCCGAACGGGCCGTCGCACTGCTTGGACCGCAGCCGCGCCGTGGCCGCATCGATCTCTGCCTTCACCGCGGCCACTGTGTCGGCGTCGACCTCGGTACGGATCGTCGCGTCGATGAGCTGGCGGACCGACTCCGCGAGTGGTTCGTAGACGGCACGCAGGCGTTGGACTTCCACGGCGGGGACGTCGCCGACATCGGTGTACTGCACCACCCCAGCACTAGAACATGTTCCAGCGGAAGTTGTCGAATCAAACTCGCGACGGTTTCGGGGGCTCACCTCACCAGACCGGCAATTCGGTGCACCCCCGGTTGGATGAGTCGTTCGGCCTGATCAGACAGGGTTGGCAGGGTGGCGGCGACGCTCTGCACCCGCCGACGACGAAGCGAACCCGACCGGAAGTTCCCCTACGATTGACCGCCATGGCTGCGCCACGCATCGACGGTGGGCGCACTCCGCTGCCCGCAACGCTGGTGGAAGTGGCCGAACATCGACTGCGCGACGCCATTCTCAGCGGCGCGCTGCAGCCCGGGCAGAAGGTCGTCGAGGAGCAGCTGTGCGCCGACCTCGGCATCAGCCGGGCGCCGCTGCGCGAGGCGTTGCGGCTGCTGGCTCAGCAGGGTCTCGTCGAACGCGTCCCGCGCCGCGGCTCCCGTGTGGCCGAGTGGTCCCCGACGGACATCCTGCAGCTCTTCGAACTGCGCCACGTGCTGGAATGCCACGCGATCGAGACGGCGTTACCGCTCCCCGACCCCGACACCGCGCTGCAACCGGTGCGGGAGGCGTTGGACGCAATGCGCAGTGCCACCGACGATCTGGACCGCGACGACGCGCATCGGCTGTTCCATGCCGCCGTGGTGGGGCTCGCCCGCAACCGGCAACTCGATATCGCGCTCGCGCCGATCCTGCTGAAGCTCCAGTTGCCGATGGCGATGAACATCCGGACCGAGGCCCAGCAGAGCCACCCGCGCGACGGCATCGATCGGCATCAGGCGATCCTCGCCGCGCTCGAGACCAACGACCAGTCGGTCGTCATCGCCGCGCTCAAAGAGCATGGGCATCTCGACTATCTCGGCCCGCGCCTGCATCGCTAACACAAACGACACACACCTGACCCGAAATCGCCATCATTCTGTCGACAATCGACAGATATGGCTGATGACGCGCACGGCCCGTCCATCGGACCGTCGGTGGCCGAGATCCTGGCGTCCCACGCCGCGGGTACCGGTTCACCGACCAAGACGGCGGCCCGGGTCGCCGACGCGATCGCCGCCCGCGGTGACGACGGCACCTGGTTGTCGACCGTCCCACGCGGGCAGCTACTCGCGGCCGCCGAGGAGATCGAGAAGCGTCCCGGTGCGCGGACGTTGCCGCTCTACGGCGTGCCGTTCGGGGTCAAGGACAGCATCGACGTGGCGGGAGTGCCGACCACCTTGGCGTGCCCCGACTACGCCTACGTCGCGACGTCGACCGCGCCCGCAGTGCAGCGGCTGCTCGACGCGGGGGCGCTGTATGTCGGCAAGACGAGCCTCGACCAGTTCGCGACGGGTCTGAACGGCACCCGCACTCCCCACCCGATTCCGCGCAGTGTCTACGGGTCCGACCTGATCTCGGGCGGGTCGAGTTCGGGCTCGGCGCTGGCCGTCGCGCTGGGTCAGGTGCCGTTCGCGGTCGCCACCGACACCGCGGGGTCGGGGCGCGTCCCCGCAGCGCTCAACGGAGTCATCGGCTACAAGCCGTCGCGCGGACTGATCAGCACGGTGGGCCTGGTTCCGGCATGTAAATCGCTGGACTGCATCAGCGTGATGGCGGGTTCGATCGACGACGTCGATCGCGTCTTCGGCGTGATGGCCGGCCGCGACGATCGCGATCCCTGGTCGCGCGACCGCGGTCCGCGCTACGCCGGCTGTCCGATCCGGGTGGGTCTGCCGCCCGCCGAGGAGCTGGAGTTCTTCGGCGACAGCGCTATGCGGGACGCGCACATGGCGTTTCGCGCGCAGGTGTCTCGCGTCGGCACCGTGGTCGAGGTGTCGCTCGAGCCGTTTCTGGCAGCAGGAGCGCTGCTGTATCAGGGACCATGGGTCGCCGAACGCCTGGTGGTGTTCGGCGATTTCCTTGCCGCACAGCCGGATTCCATTCACCCAGTGGTGCGCGAGATCCTGCAGGGCGGGCAGAAGTACACAGCCGTCGACACGTTCGCGGCGTTGCAGCGACTCGCCGAGCTCAAGGCGACGGTGGACCGGCTGTGGCGGACGACGGACGTGCTGGTGGTCCCGACGATCGGCACCACGTTCACGGTGCCGGAGGTGCTCGCCGCACCGATCGAGTGCAACACCAAGCTCGGTCACTACACGCATTTCGGAAATCTGCTCGACCTGCTCGGCATCGCGATTCCGTTGGGCACCACCCCGGACGGCCGCCCGTTCAGCGCGATGCTGCTCGGCGCCGCCCAGACCGACGACACCGTCCTGCAATTCGCGGCGAACCTGCTCGACGAACCGCGCGAACCGTCGTACCCCGCACCCGCCACATCCACCGCCGAGGAGCTTGTATGAGCCAGCCCGTCGAAGTCGCCGCCGAACCGTCACCTTTCACACTCGTCGCGGGCAAGACGGCGTTGATCGTCATCGACATGCAGCGGGACTTCCTGCTGCCCGGGGGTTTCGGTGAAAGCCTCGGCAACGACGTCAGTCAACTGCTTAAGGTCGTGCCGCCACTGGCCGAGCTGATCGCCGCGGCGCGGTCGGCGGGCATCATGGTGATCCACACGCGCGAAGGGCATGAACCCGACCTGTCGGACTGCCCGCCCGCCAAGTTGAACCGCGGCGCGCCGTCGAAACGGATCGGCGACCCGGGCAAGTACGGCCGGATCCTGATCCGCGGCGAGTACGGGCACAACATCGTCGACGAACTCGCACCCATCGAGGGCGAGGTGGTGATCGACAAGCCAGGCAAGGGCGCGTTCTACGCCACCGAGCTGCAGGACGTGCTCACCGCCGCAGGTATCACGCAGTTGCTCATCACCGGCGTCACCACCGAGGTCTGCGTGCACACCACCACGAGGGAGGCCAACGACCGCGGCTACGAGTGCCTGGTCGTATCCGACTGTGTGGGTTCGTATTTCCCCGAGTTCCAGCGCATCGGACTGGAAATGATCAAGGCCCAGGGGGGCATCTTCGGCTGGGTCGCTGACAGCACAACTGTCATTCCCGCCCTGCAGTCACTGACCGTCACGGCCGCCTGAAGGGAATCGCCATGAGCACCGATGTGACCAATACGCCCGCCGACCCGTCGTTGGATCCGCCTGTCCCCGACAAGCTGTCGATCCCGTGGTGGACCCGCGGTGACCTCAACGCGTTCTTCGGACTCGGGTTCAACATCCTGGTCAACGTCCTCACCTTGACCGGTCTGATGATCGGCGTCATCGCCGTCCCGGCGGGCGACGTGCTGGGTACGGTGCTGCCCGCCCTCGGGGTGGCGCTGATCCTGGGCAACCTCTACTACACGTTCCTGGCGCGCCGACTTGCCCGGCGCGAGAACAGAACCGATGTCACGGCGCTGCCTTACGGGCCGAGTGTGCCGCACATGTTCATCGTCATCTTCGTCGTGATGCTGCCGGTCTATCTGAACACCGACGACCCGATACAGGCCTGGCAGGCCGGCCTGGCATGGGCCTTCCTCATCGGCGTGATCGTCATGGTCGGTGCGTTCGTCGGGCCGTACATCCGCAAACTGACACCTCGCGCCGCGATGCTCGGCACGCTGGCGGGCATCTCCATCACGTTCATCTCGATGCGGCCCGCCGCTCAGATGTGGGAGGTCGCCTGGATCGGGCTTCCGGTGATGGCGATCATTCTGATCGGGTTCTTCACCAACATGAAGCTGCCGGGCAACGTCCCGGTCGGTCTGGTCGCCCTGTTGGTCGGAACCGCGATCGGGTGGGCCGGTGGCTACATGTCGGCACCCGATGTGGGACAGGCGGTTTCCGACATCGCCATCGGCATCCCGGACCTGCGGATCGACCTGCTCTTCAATGGGCTTGCCGACCTCGCTCCCCTGCTGGGAACCGCGATTCCGCTCGGCGTCTACAACTTCACCGAGGCGATGAGCAACGTGGAGAGCGCTGCGGCGGCAGGTGACAACTTCAACCTGCGCAGTGTGCTGCTGGCCGACGGCGCCGGCGCGGTCATCGGGTCGGCGTTCGGCTCGCCGTTCCCGCCCGCGGTGTACATCGGGCATCCGGGCTGGAAGGACGCCGGCGGTCGGGCCAGCTACTCGTTAGCCAGCGGTGTGGTGGTCGGGATCCTGTGCTTCCTAGGCCTTTTCGGAGTGCTCGACGCGCTGCTGCCGGTGCCGGCGATCGTCCCGATCCTGCTGTACATCGGTCTGCTGATCGGTGCTCAGGCGTTTCAGGCGGTGCCTCGGCTGCACGCCGTGGCGGTGGTCGCCGCGATTCTGCCCAACCTGGCGCAATGGGCGCATGGTCTCATCGACAACGCGCTGAACGCGGCGGGGACGTCGGCGACCGAGGTGGGCATCGATGCGCTCAACGGTGCCGGCGTGGTCTACGAGGGACTCAAGACGCTCGGCGAGGGTGCGGTGCTCGTCGGCCTGATCCTCGGCACGATGGTGACGTTCATTCTCGAGAAGAAGTTCCTCTACGCCGCTATCGCCTCGGCGGTCGGCGCGGCGCTCTCGTTCATCGGCCTGATCCACGCACCCGAGGTCGCATGGGCGGCGAGCCCGTCGGTGGCGCTGGGCTATGTGATGTTCGGAATCGTCTGCGCCATATTCGCGTTCCTGCCGGGCGCCAAGGATCCGGTCGAGATCGACGAGTCGGACGTCGTCGCGGGCCACTGACCCGCGACGACGTCGCAGCGACTACTCCTCCGGCAACCCGTCGGCGATGAGCTGGGCCTGTTTCTGGGCGATCGCGGTCGCGATGTCCGGCGGAACCGGGTCGTTGAGCTCGCCCTCGAAGCGGATCTCGACGAGCGTCCTGCCCTGGTTGAACACGGCGACCGTCATCGACCGGCTTCCGTCCGGCGTGGTGCCGATCGCGAGGACACCCTGGTCACCAATCTCAGCGGGCTCGGGCTTACCCGTCGTCACGCTGTCGTACGTCATGTTCTTGAACGCCTCTTCGGCGGTGGCGACATCGGAGAAAACCATGATGGTATCGATGATCTGCGACTTGCCGTCGGGGCTCTCGTAGGCCTGAGCCGCACCTTCTACCCCATTTGGGTTCACCTGCGGGCCAGTGGTCTTCGTATCAGGACCCATGTCGGAGGCGGGAATCAGGAGCGAACCGTAGTCGACAGGTTCTGCGGCGGCGCTGGTCTCCTCAGAAGTGGTGGCCTCGGCGGAGGTAGTCGTCGACGACGAGGTGGTCTCCTCCGCCGAGGACTCCTTGTCGTTCTTACTGCAGCCTGTGGCCGCGACCCCGATTATCAACGCCGCCACGGCCAAACCCGTGGCGGACAAACGCGCGATACCCATGGATTCCCTTTCAGTATTGAACGTTTTAGATGTACCGGACCATCAGACACTTTCGCCGCGATTACTCCTCAGGCAATAGCTCGGCGATACGCTCGGCTTGCTTCTGGGCGAATCCGATTGCGCCATCCCGATCCATCGGATGTTCGAGCGTGCCTTCGAAGTCGATCGACACGAGGGCCAGGCCCTGGGAGAACAAGACGGACGTCACCGACTTGCTTCCGTCGGGCGATGTGCCGACCGCGACCACTCCTTGGTCGCCCACATCAGCGGACTCCGGCTGACCCGTGGTCACGGTGTTCAGCGTGCCCTTGCTGGTGTCGAAACTCTGCGCGACGGATTCGGCGTTGGGGAGGACGAGGATGGTGTCGATAATCCGTTCCTTGCCCTCTGCGTCCGTGTAGACCTGGCCTGCACCGGGTTGGCCGCCCGGGTTCAACTGCACGCCACCAGGAGTCTGGGTATCGGCGCCCAAGTCGGAGGCGGGGATCAGAAGCGAGCCGTAGTCGGTGAACTCCGCGGCGCTGGTCTCCTCTGTCGCGCTCTCCTCCGTCGTGGTGGCTTCAGCGGAGGTAGTGGTCGACGATGTCGCCGAGGTGGTCTCCTCGGCCGAGGACTCCTTGTCGTTCTTACTGCAGCCTGTGGCCGCGACCCCGATTACCAACGCCGCCACGGCCAAACCCGTGGCGGACAAACGCGCGATACCCATGAATCCCTCTCGTGGCCGAACGATCAGACATGACTGGCGGTTATAGATCTACAGGACCGTCAATAGATTTCGACGGTCCGTTACCCAACCGAGATAAGCGTTCCGCAGGCGCCGGTTGCGAGCGATGGCTCACGGATGTTGATTTCCGCTCGGTGGTGTCCCGCGCACTCCTACCGTGGTGGGGATGGACACCGCCACCGTCATAGTCACCGCGGTCATCGGTACTGCGCTCGCAATCTCCACTGCCGCGCTCTTCGCGGTCTGACGTTGCGGCCATCACATGTCTTTGTCTGACGTGGTATAGATAACCGAAGTTTTCGTAGTCACTTGTCTACGAAGTGTCTTAAGCTGCTGGCATGGCAGCACGCGCCAACAGTTCCGATCCCCGCGCAGCACGGGTCCGCGCCCGCCTACGCGAGGCGGCGTTCGCGCTCGCTCACGACGGTCCCGTCGATGCACTGACGGTCGGCGACATCGTCGCCCGCGCCGGTGTCAGCCGGCAGGTCTTCTACCAACACTTCCGCGACCGCGACGACGCCGTCGCCACCGCGATCTCGACGGCGTTCGCCGCGGCGACCGCCGACCACAGCGGTGACGTACGGACCCGCATTCTGCGACTGTTCGACTTCGCGGCCGAGCACCGTTCGGCGTACCGCAACGTCGTGCCCAGTGCGGTGACTCAACGTCTCGTCACCGCCTTCCGCGCCGAACTGCTACCCGCATGCGAGGAGATCGCCGCGCTGGGCATGCCCGCGGTCAGCACGGTCGCGAGCCTGACCCCGGACGCGGTGACCCGCTTCCTCGTCGGCGGATTCATGGAAGTACTGCGGTCCTGGATGGAAGACCCCGATTCGACCGATCTCAGCGACCGCGTCGGCGCGGCACTGGACACCGTGAACGCGCTGCTCGGCCTGACCACATCTACGAACGGACTTCAGCATGGGTAGACATCACGCGCCTGCTCCGCACCCGGCGCGCGATCGCGCCGCCATCCGCACCATGATTCTCGCGATGATCGGGTTGACCGTCTTCGTCCTCGCGATGATCGCGAGCTACGCCGGCGCGTTCGCCAAGCCGACGTTGCATCACCTGACCGTCGCCGTGGCAGGCCCGCAACAGTTGGTCGACGCGGTCCACGGCCACGAGGGCTTGTCGGCGACCCCGGTGACTGACGACGCTGCCGCGCGCCAACAGGTTTACGAACGCACGGCCGACGCGGCGATCGCCGTCGGCCCCGCAGAAGACATGAAGATCTATGTGGCCGGGGGCGGCGGACGCAGCGTCGCCACCGCCGCCGAAACCGTCGGCCGCGCGATCGCCGCCGATGCCGGGCTGTCCGCCACGGTGGAGGACGTCGCACCGACGAGCGCGGGAAACCCTTCGGGCACCGTCGAGTTCTACGCCATCATCTTCATTTCGATCGGCGCCTCTGTCGGAGCCACGGTCTTCGGATACCTGATGGGACGGGTGCATAATCCGACGACGCTGGCATTGCGCACGATGACCCTCGCGGGCTACTCGGCGTTGCTGGCGGGCTGCGTGACCGTGTACGTCGACGCCGTGCAGCACGCGCTCACCGGCCATCCCTGGCAGGTGTTCGGTGCGCTTTGGCTGTATTCGATGGCTGTCGGCGGCGCCATCACC
Organism: Mycolicibacterium moriokaense; assembly: GCF_010726085.1. Lineage (NCBI taxonomy): Bacteria > Bacillati > Actinomycetota > Actinomycetes > Mycobacteriales > Mycobacteriaceae > Mycobacterium > Mycolicibacterium moriokaense. The sequence continues at coordinate 3,399,166 of NZ_AP022560.1, read as the reverse complement.
GGTGTCGCCGCGGCATGCGGCACGGTGCCCTCGATGGCGCTGACGCTGTTCCTCGTCGTGATCGGAAATGCCGCCGCCGCGGGGCCGGTCGGCCTTCCGCTTCTTTCTGGCTTCTACGCGACCTTCAACGCGGTGGTACCCCAGGGATCTGGTGTCTCACTGTTGCGCAGCATCGAATACTTCGGCGGCAACGGTGCTCAGACGCCCCTCGTGACACTGGCGATCTGGGGTGCGGCGGGATGCCTACTCGCAGTTCTCGCCACGGCGTCGCGGTTGAATTATCGTGCCTTACATGAGCGTTTCCTCTCCAACGGTGGCGGGCGAAACCGAGCCCTACTACGACCTCGGCTCCTATCACCGGCCGATTGAGTCGCCGTCGCCGCAGGCACACGTGTGGTGTGACCGCGGGCTCGTGTGGTCTTACGCGTTCAATCACGAAGAAGCCATCCGCTGCTTCGATCGCGCGCTCGAACTCGACCCCGACCTCGCGATCGCGCGGTGGGGCGTGGCGTACGCGATCGGGCCGAACTACAACAAGGCTTGGGAGGCATTCGATCCCGTCGATCTCGGCGCCGCCCTGGCCCGCGCACGGATGGAGCTGAAGCTGGCCACGACGGGGCGCGCATCGCCGGTCGAGCGGGGGTTGATCGAGGCGCTGCACACCCGCTTCCCGACCGACGATCCGAATGACGCCGAGGCCCTGCAGGCCGGCAGCGCCGCCTACGCCGACGCGATGGCCGCGTTGGCGGAGGCCTATCCGGACGACATCGACGTGCAGGCACTGGCCGCGGACGGGCTGGTCAATGTGACGGCATGGGCGTTGTGGGACACCAGCACCGGTGAGCCGGCCCCCGGCTCGCGGGTCGTCGAGGCCAAGCGCATCCTCGACGCCGCCCTGGCCACCCCCGAGGGCCGCGCACATCCGGGAATCCTGCACCTCTACCTCCACACGATGGAGATGTCGGCCAGCCCGCAGGAAGCGCTGCCCGCCGCCGACCTGCTACGCGACCTGGTTCCCGATGCCGGACACCTGCGGCACATGCCCAGTCACATCGACGTGCTGTGCGGTAACTACCGCGATTCGGTGGTGGCCAATCTCGCAGCGGCGCAGGTGGATCGGCGGTTCGTCGAGCACGAGGGTCCGCTGAACTTCTACTCACTCTACCGCGCGCACAACCTGCACTTCGTGGTGTACTCCGCCATGTTCGAAGGCAATTCGCGAATCGCCCTGGAGGCCGCGGACGAGCTCGCCGGACAACTCACACCCGAACTGTTGACAATCGAGTCACCTCCGATGGCCGACTGGCTGGAAGCGTTCGTCCCGTTGCGGACTCACGTGCTCATCCGGTTCGGACGGTGGGATGACCTGATCGCGGAGCCGTTGCCGGACGACCAGGAGCTGTACTGCAGCACCACCGCCACAATCCACTACGGCCGGGGCGTCGCACACGCCGCGAAGGGCCAGCTGGCCCAGGCGCATGCCGAGCGAGAGGCGTTTTCCACAGCGTACAAGCGCATCCCGGAGAGCCGGTACCTGTTCAACAACACCGCGCGGGACATCCTGGCGGTCGCCGCCGAGATGCTGGACGGCGAAATCGCCTACCGCGAAGGACGATTCGAGGAGGTATTCGCCCATCTCAGGCGGGCCATCGAGCTCGACGACTCACTTCCGTACGACGAGCCGTGGGGCTGGATGCAGCCGACCAGGCATGCCTACGGAGCGCTGCTGCTCGAGCAGGGCCGCGTCGAGGAGGCCGCCGCGGTGTACGCCGCGGACCTCGGACTCGATCCCACCCTGGCCCGGCCGTGTCAGCATCCGGGCAATGTGTGGAGCCTGCACGGCTATCACGAATGCCTGCAGCGCCTCGGGCGTACCGCCGAAGCCGCGATCATCGGCCAGCAACTCGACCTGATGATGGCCCGCGCCGATGTACCGATCAAGGCGTCGTGCGCGTGCCGGTTGGCAGTAGCCTGACCGCTGAGAGGCCCGGGGTCCGTAGACTCATCGGTTGTGGCCATCAACGACGATGATCTTGAACGCCTAAGCCGTTGTATCGATCTCGCACGTGAAGCCCTCGAGGACGGTGATGAGCCGTTCGGTTCGATCCTCGTCGACGCCGACGGTGAGGTGCGTTTCGAGGACCGCAACCGGGTGAAGGGCGGCGATGCCACCCAGCATCCGGAGTTCGCCATCGCACGCTGGGCCGCCGAGCACCTGATCCCGGTTCAGCGGGCCGCCGCGACCGTGTACACCTCGGGAGAGCACTGTCCGATGTGTGCGGCGGCGCACGCCTGGGTGGGCCTCGGTCGCATCGTCTACGCGGCGTCGTCGGAGCAACTGACGCAATGGCTGTCCGAATGGGGCGTACCCCCACCCCCGGTGGCCCCACTTCCGATCACGACGATCGCGCCCCGCGCAGTAGTCGACGGCCCGGCACTGCAATACGCCGAGACGATGCGCTCGCTCTACGAATCGAAGTTCCGACGGTGACAGGGTCTTCGCGCAAGCGCTCATCCACGACCGAACCCGCATGGGTCGAGCACGTGATCTGGTGGCAGGTCTATCCCCTGGGCTTCGTCGGCGCGTACCCGGCGGACGCACCCCCGACCGCTGATGAGCACCGACTGCGGCGCATCGTCGAATGGCTCGACCACGCCATCGAACTCGGTACATCGGGCCTCGCGCTCGGGCCCGTCTTCGCGTCGCGCACCCACGGCTACGACACCACCGATCACTATCGGATCGATCCCCGACTCGGGGACGACGCTGACTTCGACCATCTGATCGCGGAGGCACACGGGCGGGGAGTGCGTGTGCTGCTCGACGGCGTGTTCAACCATGTGGGCATCGACTTCGCAAATACCTCGTGGTTTCGCAAGCGCGGCAACGGTTCTGAGTTCGACACCTTCGAGGGGCACGAGGGCCTGATCGCCCTCGATCACGACAACCCCGAGGTGATCGACTACACCGTCGACGTCATGACGCACTGGCTGGCCCGCGGCGCCGACGGCTGGCGCCTCGACGCCGCCTACGCGGTCCCCGACCGGTTCTGGGCGCAGGTGCTCCCCCGCGTCCGCTCGGCGTACCCCGACGCGTGGTTCGTCGCGGAGGTGATCCACGGCGACTATTCGGCGCGGGTGCGGGACGGCGGATTCGACTCCGTGACCCAGTACGAACTGTGGAAGGCGATCTGGAGCGGCCTCAACGACGGCAACTTCCACGAACTCGACTGGGCGCTGGTGCGGCACAACGAGTTTCTCGATACGTTCGTGCCGATGACGTTCATCGGGAATCACGACGTCACCCGGATCGCCAGTCGGCTCGACAACACCAAACACGTCGAACACGCGGTGGTCATCCTGCTGACCACCGGCGGAACCCCGAGTATCTATGCCGGTGACGAGTTCGCCTACCGCGGTGTCAAGGAGGAACGTTTCGGTGGTGACGACGCTGTGCGACCCGAATTCGGTTCTCCGCCAAGCGGTGCCGACGTGCTCGGGCGCGACGAGTTCCGACTGCATCAGCATCTGATCGGATTGCGTAGGCGACACCCCTGGCTGCATACGGCACGCACGTCGCCGCTGAAAGTCACCAATCGCAGCTACATCTATGAAACCCGTGACGGCGCCGACACGCTGGTGGTGGCGCTCAACATCGACGATGAACCGCTATCGGTCTCGCTACCCGACCTCGGTTTCGACCAGGGCACGATCCTTGCCGGGTCGGGGGCGCCGCCGGAGGACGTCGTCGCATCCGTGCAGGTGGAGCCGCACGGCTGGCTCATCCTCGCGCCAACTCCTCGACCGTGAGCTGGTCCTCGACACCGTCGTACAACCGATCCAGAACGGCACGGAAGTCGGCGTTGTCGCTGGTGGCCCGGGCGAAGAGCGTCATCGACGAACGCACCTTGAGATCGTCGGGCCAGCCGAAGATCTCGGAGGCCGACGTGCCCTGGATCCCGGCGACCACCCGGGCGCATTCCCGCAGCCGCGGGCCGAGCACGGCGTGGTCGAGGTAGGCCTTGGCCTCCGCCAGCGACCTGATCCCGTAGCGGTGCGCAGTCGCGCTGCGGCCGAGCGACCGCAACTGAGGAAAGATGAACCAGATCCAGTGGCTGCGTTTGCGGCCGCTGCGCAACTCGTCGAGCACCGTGTCGTAGACGCGATCCTGCGCTTCGACGAAGCGTCGAAGATCGAATGGATCGTCACGATCGGATGCCGACAATTTGTCCACTGCCCCTCGGAGGCCAGTCTGGCAAGATAGTCTTTGTCTTTCAATGACTATCGTCGAACGTGGCCGATGAAGCGCCGTCTACCGCGACCACAGGAACTCGCCCCGCTGCTGCAGTTCCGCAAGCCGCGCCTGAACCTCACCCGCCGCCGTCTCGAGAGCGCGCTGACGATCGAGGATCTGCGTCGCATCGCCAAACGCCGCACACCCAAGGCGGCGTTCGACTACACCGACGGGGCCGCTGAAGAGGAACTGTCGCTGGCCCGCGCGCGGCAGGCGTTCCGCGACATCGAGTTCCATCCGACCATCCTGCGCGATGTCGCGAAGGTCGACACCGGAGCCACCGTGCTCGGCGACCGGGCCGCCCTGCCATTCGGGATCGCTCCGACGGGTTTCACCCGGCTGATGCAGACCGAGGGTGAGATCGCCGGCGCCCACGCCGCCGCCCGCGCGGGCATCCCGTTCTCGCTGTCCACTCTCGGAACGACGTCCATCGAAGACGTCAAGGCCGCAAACCCTCATGGGCGCAACTGGTTTCAGCTGTACATGTGGAAGGACCGGGACCGGTCGATGGCTCTGGTGGGGCGCGCCGCCGCAGCGGGGTTCGACACGCTGCTGGTCACGGTCGACGTGCCCGTCGCGGGCGCCCGGCTGCGTGACACCCGCAACGGCATGTCGATACCGCCGGCGTTGACGCTGCGCACGGTGCTGGACGCGGTCCCCCACCCCGGCTGGTGGTTCGACCTGCTGACCACCGAACCGTTGTCGTTCGCCTCGCTGGACCGGTGGCCCGGCACCGTCGCCCAGTATCTGGACACCATGTTCGACCCGACCGTGACGTTCGAGGACTTGGCCTGGATCAAGACGCAGTGGCCGAACAAACTCGTGGTCAAGGGAATTCAGACGCTCGAGGACGCGAAGTCGGTGGTGGACCTCGGCGTCGACGGCATCGTGTTGTCCAATCACGGCGGCCGACAGCTCGACCGCGCGCCGGTGCCGTTCCACCTGTTGCCGAGTGTCGCCCGCGAGGTTGGCCGCGACACCGAGGTTTTGCTGGACACCGGGATCATGTCCGGGGCGGACGTCGTCGCCGCGGTCGCGATGGGGGCACGGTTCACGCTGGTCGGCCGGGCCTATCTGTACGGGTTGATGGCCGGCGGCGAGGCGGGCGTGGATCGCGCGATCGAGATCCTGTCTGGCTAGGTCAGCCGCACCATGCGGCTGCTCGGCGTGACCTCGCTCGACGAGCTCACCCCACGGCACGTGACGCAGCTGCACCGTCTCGTTCCACGCGTGCCGTAGGTGTGCGGCGTTTCACTCCATTCACACTGGTCACACCTGAGATCGGCGCTCGGTGAGTCCTCGCCGAGTCGGAATCGTTAGCCAACCGCGATATCGCAACCGAGTGTTGAGCACCGGAAGTCCGCAGGTGCACGTGTTTCATTACGCACGCAGAGCAAACGGCAAACGCTTTGTGGCATGCGATGAAAGGTGGGTTGGTTGCCGTTATGAAGTTCAAAGAGAGGTGCCGAGGTACCGCAAGAATGTGGTTTCGCCGGCTGGCGGCGAGTGCCGTTGCAGCGGCGACGCTGCCCGGCCTGATCGGCTTCGTCGGGGGATCGGCGACTGCTGGTGCGTTCTCAAGGCCGGGGCTGCCCGTTGAGTATCTGGATGTGTTCTCGCCGTCGATGAACCGCAACATCCGGGTGCAGTTCCAGGGTGGCGGTCCACACGCGGTGTATTTGCTCGACGGTCTGCGGGCGCAGGACGATTTCAACGGCTGGGACATCAACACCCCAGCCTTCGAGTGGTACTACCAATCGGGGTTGTCCACCGTCATGCCGGTGGGCGGTCAGTCGAGCTTCTACACCGACTGGTATCAGCCGTCACGGGGTAACGGCCAGGACTACACCTACAAGTGGGAGACGTTTTTGACCAACGAGCTTCCCGCGTGGCTGGAAGCCAACAAGGGCGTGTCGCAGAACGGCAACGCGGTGGTCGGCATCTCGATGGCCGGTGCCGCAGCGCTGACCTACGCGATCTATCACCCGCAGAAGTTCATCTACGCCGCATCGCTTTCGGGCTTCCTGAACCCCTCCGAGGGCTGGTGGCCGATGCTGATCGGCCTGGCGATGCAGGATGCGGGCGGCTACAACGCCGAGAGCATGTGGGGTCCGTCGTCGGATCCGGCGTGGAAGCGCAACGACCCGATGGTCAACATCAACCAGTTGGTGGCCAACAACACTCGGGTCTGGATCTACTGCGGTTCCGGCACGCCGTCGGAGCTCGACACCAGCGGTGGCGGCGGCAATCTGATGGCCGCACAGTTCCTCGAGGGCCTGACGTTGCGCACCAACATCAGCTTCCGGGACAACTACATCGCCGCCGGTGGCACCAACGGGGTGTTCAACTTCCCGCCGCAGGGCACGCACAGCTGGGGCTACTGGGGTCAGCAGCTCGAGCAGATGAAGCCCGACATCCAGCGGGTGCTGGGGGCGCAAGCCACCACCTAGTTCCACCCACAACCAGGGAGCCTGCCGTACCCCCCGAACGGCAGGCTCCCTGTCATTTCCGCGATTTGTGTGCGCTCTGTTGCACTCAGCGCTCCTCAACGCACACAAATCGCCGGGAAGGGCCCCGCGCGGGAACAAAGTGAGGCTGTCCAAGGTTGAGTCCATCTGACTGAACTTTGGAGGATTCATGACTGAAGCCAAATCAGTGCCGGTGCTGTTTCTGAGCGAATCGATCGTGCTGCCCGGCATGGTGGTGCCAATAGAACTTGACGACGCGGCGCGTGCCGCCGTCGACGGGGCTAAGGCGACCGAGTCCGGTGAGCTGCTCATCGCGCCGCGCCTGGAGGACCGGTACCCGTCCTACGGCGTGCTCGCGTCGATCGTGCAGGTCGGCCGGATCGCCGGCGGCGGCATGGCGGCCGTGGTGCGCGGGACCAAGCGCGCCCATATCGGCGCGGGAGCCAACGGCCCCGGCGCCGCGCTGTGGGTAGAGGTGACCGAGGTCGAAGAGCCCGAGCCCACCGACGAGGTCCGCGAGCTCGCCACCGAGTACAAGAAGTTGCTGCTGGCGATGCTGCAGCGGCGTGAGGCCTGGCAGATCATCGACTTCGTCAATCAGCTGACCGATCCGTCCGCGCTCGCGGACACGGCCGGCTATGCGTCGTACCTGTCCCAGGTGCAGAAGCGCCAGCTGCTGGAGACCCCCGATGTCGCCGAGCGGTTGAAGCTGCTGATCCAGTGGACCGGCGACCACCTGGCCGAGGTCGAGGTCAGCGACAAGATCGCCGACGACGTCCGTGAGGGCATGGAGAAGACGCAGAAGGAGTTCCTGCTGCGTCAGCAACTCGCCGCGATCCGCAAGGAATTGGGTGAAGGCGAGCCCGACGGATCGGACGATTATCGCGCCCGCATCGAGGAAGCCGATCTGCCCGAGAAGGTCCGCGAGGCCGCGCTGCGCGAGGTCGGCAAGCTCGAGCGCGCCAGCGAGCAGAGCCCCGAGGGCGGGTGGATCCGCACCTGGCTGGACACCGTGCTGGAGCTGCCGTGGAACGTCAAGACCGAGGACTCCGCCGACCTGAAGGCCGCACGCGAGATTCTCGACGCCGACCACCACGGGCTGGAGGACGTCAAGGACCGCATCGTCGAGTACCTGGCGGTGCGGACGCGACGGGCCCAGCGTGGGATGGCCGTCGTCGGCGGCCGCGGCTCCGGCGCCGTGATGGTGCTGGCCGGTCCCCCGGGTGTCGGCAAGACGTCGCTCGGTGAGAGTGTCGCTCGGGCGTTGGGGCGCAAGTTCGTTCGCGTCGCCCTTGGCGGCGTGCGCGACGAGGCCGAGATCCGCGGTCACCGCCGCACCTACGTCGGCGCACTGCCCGGTCGGATCGTGCGCGCCATCGGCGAGGCGGGGTCGATGAACCCTGTCGTGCTGCTCGACGAGATCGACAAGGTCGGCTCCGACTACCGCGGCGACCCGTCGGCGGCCCTGCTCGAGGTTTTGGATCCGGCGCAGAACCACACGTTCCGCGACCACTACCTGGAGCTGGATCTGGACCTGTCCGATGTCGTGTTCCTGGCGACCGCCAACGTGATCGAGAACATCCCGTCGGCGCTGCTGGACCGGATGGAGCTGATCGAGATCGACGGCTACACCGCCGACGACAAGTTGGCCATCGCGCGTGACTTCCTGCTGCCCAGGCAGCGCGAGAAGGCGGCGCTGACCGAGAACGAGGTGACCGTCACCGAGGCCGCGCTGCGCAAGATCGCGGCCGACTACACCCGCGAACCGGGTGTTCGGCAGTTCGAGCGACTGCTGGCCAAGGCCATGCGCAAGGTCGCGACAAAGCTAGCCGAAGGCAACGGTCCGATCGTGATCGACGAGCCCGATCTCGTTGAGTACCTGGGCCGTCCGCGCTTCCTGCCGGAGTCGGCGGAACGCACGGCGGTGCCGGGTGTGGCCACCGGCCTTGCCGTGACGGGCATGGGTGGCGACGTGCTCTACATCGAGGCGAGCTCGACCGACGGCGATCCGGGTCTGCAGTTGACCGGTCAGCTGGGCGACGTGATGAAGGAGTCCGCGCAGATCGCGCTGTCCTACGTCCGCTCGCACGCCGAACAGCTCGGCGTCGATCCGAAGGCGCTCGAGCGGCGGATCCACCTGCACGTGCCCGCCGGCGCGGTGCCCAAGGACGGACCGTCGGCCGGCGTGACGATGGTGACGGCGCTGGTGTCGATGGCCACCGGGCGTCAGGTGCGCTCCGACGTCGGGATGACCGGCGAGGTGACGCTGAACGGCCGCGTGCTGCCGATCGGCGGGGTGAAGCAGAAGCTGCTGGCTGCGCAACGAGCCGGTCTGTCAACGGTTTTCATCCCCCAGCGCAACGAGGCCGACCTGGACGACGTCCCGGCCGACGTGCTCGAGTCGCTGGACGTCAAGCCGATGGTCGACGTCGCCGACATCGTCGCGCAGGCGCTGGAGCCGGCAGAAGCTACGGCTTCGGCGGCGGCCTGACACCGCATGTAACGCCGTGGCGCGATTTGCCCCCGAATCGCGCCATGGCGTTACGGTCGTTGCATGGCCTACGACGAAGACCTGGCCCACCGCGTCCGCGAACTCGTCGCCACCCAGCCGGGCCTCGACGAGAGGCGGATGTTCGGCGGGCTGGCGTTTCTGCTCAACGGCAACATGGCGGTGGTGGTCAGCGCCAAGGGTGGCTTGATGGTCCGCGTTCCGCCGCCCGAGACCGAGAAGCTGCTATCGCGCGCTCACGTCGAGCCGATGATCATGGCGGGACGTGAGACTCGCGGCTGGTTGCGGGTATCCGTTGAGGGTGTCAAGACCAAACGCCAGCTACAGGGTTGGGTGAGCCGTGGTGTCGACTTCGCCAAGAGCCTCCCGCCGAAGTAACGAGATACGGGTCGGCACCTCCGGCTGGTCCTACGACCATTGGGCCGGCGTTCTGTACCCGCCGAAGTTGCCGGTGGCGAAGCGCCTGGCGGTCTACGTCGAGGAGTTCGACACCGTCGAGCTCAACGCCAGCTTCTACCGGTGGCCGAAGGACGCCACCTTCGAGGGCTGGCGTCGGCGGCTGCCCGACGGCTTCACGATGTCGGTGAAGGCGCAGCGGGGACTCACCCACTATCGCCGGCTACGCTCGCCGGAACCCTGGGTGGAGCGGTTCGAGCGCTGCTGGACGGCGCTCGGTGACCGGCGGGAGGCGCTGCTGGTTCAGCTGCATCCCGAGCTCGAACGCGACGACGAGCGTCTCGACCACTTCCTGGAGCTGATGCCCGACTGGATCCCGGTGGCGATGGAGTTGCGGCATCCCTCCTGGGATGACGAGGCCGTCTATACACTGCTCGAACAACACGGCGCGGCCTACGTGGTGATGAGCGGGGCCGGTCTGACCACTGTGCCGCGGGCCACCAGCGACCTGGTGTACATCCGCATGCACGGACCGCCGCAGGATTCGATCTACGCGGGTTCGTACACCGACGACGAGCTGGCGCAATGGGCGGGCCGGATCGCCGAGTGGCACGACGAGGGCCGGCGGGTGCTCGTCTACTTCAACAACGACCTGGGCGGCCACGCCATCCATAACGCGCGAAAGCTCAAGGAGCTGCTGGCCGACTGTGGTTGACGGGCATCCGGCAAGCCCCTGTCGCGAGTAAGCTCAACCGACATGACAACGTCGTCCACATTCGCCATAGTGGGCGGCGGCCTGGCCGGCGCCAAGGCTGCAGAAGCATTGCGCAACAAGGACTTCGACGGACATGTGGTGTTGTTCGCAGCGGAGGAGCACCTGCCCTACGAACGTCCCCCGCTGTCGAAGGAGTATCTCCTCGGCAAGAAGCAGTTCGACGATTTCACCGCCGCGTCGTCGGCCTGGTATCGCGACCATCACGTCGAGCTGCAACTCGGCACCGAGGTGACCGGAATCGACCCCGGCGCCCACACGGTGTCTCTGCCCGACGACACCACCGTGAGCTACGACAAGTTGCTCTTGGCGACCGGGTCCTCGCCGCGCCGGCCGCCGATCCCGGGCGCCGACGCCAAGGACGTGCACTACCTGCGTACGATCGACGACGCCGAGGCACTGAGTTCCCTTCTCACGGAGGGCTTTTCGCTCGCGATCATCGGCGCGGGATGGATCGGGCTCGAGGTCGCCGCGGGCGCCCGTGAACGCGGCGCCTCGGTTACCGTCGTCGAAACCGCCGAAGTGCCGCTGATGGGCGCTCTCGGCCGCGAGGCCGGTGAGGTGTTCGCCGCGATGCACCGCGACCACGGGGTGGATCTACGGCTGAATACGACGGTCGAGGAGATCACGACGTCAGGCGGCACCGCGACGGGGCTCAAGCTGGGCGACGGTTCCACCGTGGCCGCCGACGCGGTGCTGGTGGCCGTCGGAGCGGCCGCCAACATCGGCCTGGCCGAACAGGCCGGGTTGGCCACCGGACAGGGCGGCGTCCTCGTCGATGCGTCGCTGCGCACCAGCGATCCGGACATCTTCGCGGTCGGCGACATCGCGGCCGCCGAGCACCCGCTGTTCGGCACTCGGATACGCACCGAACACTGGGCCAATGCGCTCAAGCAACCGGCGGTCGCGGCCGTCGGCATGCTCGGCGGGTCACAGGAATACGACGAACTGCCCTACTTCTTCACCGACCAGTACGACCTCGGCATGGAGTACGTCGGCCACGCGCCCGAATACGACAAGGTGGTGTTCCGCGGCGATCTCGCAGGCCGCGAGTTCACGGCCTTCTGGCTCGACGATGCGAACCGGGTGCTCGCCGGGATGAACGTCAACGTCTGGGAGGGTCTCGACGACATCAAATCGCTGATCCGATCGCGGGAGCCGGTCGACCCCGACCGGCTGGTTCGCGCATAAGTGGCCCGCCGCGCGCTGTCCATGGCACTGACAACGGTGGCGGTGCTGGCCGCTGGCTGCTCCTCGGGCCCGATCACCAACACCGACGACACACCCGCAGCCGGGCCGGTCGGCACGTCGATGACTCCGTCCGCGCCACCACCGGGCAACGCGCACCTTGCGAACGCGTTCGACTACGTCGCACACCCGCCCGGCGGCACCACCTACTACTTCACCTCCCCCAGCGGCGCATGGGCCTGCGCGCTCGTCCCGCGGGTGAAGGCGGGCTGTCAGTCGGTCAACAACTGGCCATCCGGGTTGGGCATCACCGGCGCGCCGGACTCGGTGCCCGACGCCACTGGCGACGAGGTGTCCCCCAACGCCGTCGTCGTGCCGCGCGAAGGCGACGCCCGGTTCGTCGCACTCGAACAGCCCGAGTTCGCACTCAAACCCGGACCCGCGAAAGTGTTGCCGTTCAACAGAATCCTGGCCGCAGCCGGATTCCGCTGTAATGTGCAGGAGGCCACCGGGGTGTCGTGCCTGAGCGAGTTCAGCGGCAAGGGCTTCACGTTCTCCCCTGACGGTTTCGCACCGCGCTACACCGACGTGCCGGTGGGCGCCCCGTGAAAATCGAAGCGGGACAGGCCGCTGTGGTGACCGGAGGCACCAGCGGCATCGGCTTCGCGCTGGCCGCCGTCGGCGCGCCGCGGCGTGCACCCGGGCCGGGTGCACGCGGTCGTGGGTCCCGGCGCCGACGTCGTTGCCAGACAGCGGATCAACGCGCTGCTGGCCGACCTCGACTGAGCTACACCAGGGTCGCGGTGCCGTCCTGGTTGACCGAGACGTTGGCCCCTGCGATGTCCTCGCGCACGGTGACTTCGACGTCGTCGTGCATCACCGCGAGCGCCCGCGCATCCTCGGGCGTACGCACAGCGAGGAAGGCCTTCTCCGGCTCCCCGTTGCGATCGAACGGTGTGGTCCAGGTTTCGACGGTGCCCACCCCCGACCACTCGATGACCGCTTCACGGGTGGGTTCGCGGTCGACCTCGGATTGCACATCTTCCCAACGGAATTCATGGGTGGGCGGCTCCGTGCCGTACACCCCGAAGCTGTGCTTGGTGAGGTATCCGCCGTTGGCGGTGATCAGTCCGCGCTGGCCGGGGTTTGCGACCAGGCGTTCAGCCATGGTCGCGATCGAGTGCGTCACATAGTTGTTCCAGGGTCCGCCGGCGAACGTGAGCCCGCCCGTCACGGTCAGCGGGCGGGACGGGTCCCCCGTAGGCAGGCCGAGTTCGTTGGCGGCCACCTGCACGGCCGAGGGGAAGCACGAGTAGATGTCGATCAGTGCGACGTCATCGATCCCGTTGCCCGCCAGTTCCAGCGCACGCGTGCCGCCGATCCGGATCGCAGGCGACGTGTAGAACTCGGCGCGATCGCTGATCACGTAGGTGTCGTGGGCATCGGTGCCCGCGTACGGGAACACCCAGCGGTCCCGCGGAATCTGAAGGGACGTCGCCTTTTCGACCGAAGTCAGCACCAGCGCCGCGCCCTGATCGACCATGTTGTTGGAGTTCATCAGCTTGGTGTACGGCCAGCTGACCATCCGGTTCTTGGGGTTGGGCTCGGCGATGTCGCTGCCCGACAACGCTTCCCGGCTCCACGCATGCGGGTTGGTCGAGGCCACCGCGCTGAACTGGGCCCACAGTTCGCCGATGCGGCGACGGTGGTCGTCCTGCGATTCGCCCGCGGCGATCCGCAGCGCCTGCTCGAACATCGGATAGACATACGCCGGGCGGTCCAGCTTGATGCGCAGGTCGGCCGGACCGGCGAGTTCGATGCCTTCGTCGGACCCTTCGGCGATGGGCACGGACTCGCCCTGGCGGGTCCACTGCGGCTTGGCGCCGGTCGCCCGCACGCGTGACCTGGTCCGCCACGTCTCCGCGCCTGTGATCAACACCACCTCGTTGCGACCCGCCTGGATGTCGAGGCACGCCTTGTTGACCAGGGTCTGAGGCACATTGCCGCCGATGCCCGTGTAGCGCGTGGCCGCCCCGTCGGCCCGGATGCGCTGCGCGAGCAGCAATCCCGGGTCGCGGTACCGCCAGGAGAGCAGGTTGACCACGCGAATGGAGTCGACGGCCTCCAGTACGCGTGGATCGGCGGCGGTGCGCGCCGCTGACTCCATCAGGTCCACCGGCTCGACATCGGGGTTCTCGTCGTGCTGGTTGACCTGGCCATATCCGACCAGCACCGGCGTGCGCGGATCCATCATGTGCTCCCTTATTGAGTGAAAAGTATGCCGTCGGCGATGAGCCGATCGGTCTCCTCGTCGCTCATCCCGAGCACCTCGTGGCAGATCTTGCGGGTCTGCTCCCCTGGCATCGGGGCGGGTCGGAGTTCCGCGGCTGGAATACCCGTGTAGGGCGCGGGGCCCGTCTCACTGAGCATCGGCACATCGAACAACGGATGCGGCATGTCAGAGTACAGCCGCCGGGAAACGACCTGCGGATCGGTCGGTATGTCCACGGCACGGTTCATCGGTGCCGCGGGGACACCCGCGTCCTGCAAGGTCTCGGTCACGTCGGACCTGTCCCTGGCCCGCGTCCACTCCGACACGGCCGCGAGGAACGCCGTCCGCTCGCGTGGCAGGTCGTCGCGACCGACGACCGCCGACAACGCGGCGCGGTCGGTCTCGGACCGAATCGAGATCACGCACCATTCGTCCTCGCCCGCGCACGGGTAGACGCCGTGGATCGACTCATCCTCGGCCACCGCTACGCCTGCGGTGCGCGCGGCTTCGGTGACGTAGGCGGTGGCGAGCTGGTTGACGGCCGCCTCGGCCTGCGGGATGTGTACGTGCGCACCGCTTCTGGTGCGATCTCGCCGAATCATGGCCGCCAGGGCCGCCACCGCGGCAAGCCGGCCGGCTATGTGGTCGGGAAAGACGGTGGTCGCATCATAGAAGCTGCCCGGTTCGGCATCCCGGGAGGTCCACAACCAGGTGACCCCGGTCGCGGCGCGCACCAGAGGGCCGTAGCCCATGCGGTCGCTCCACGGCCCATTCGGCCCGTACGCGCTGCTCTCCGCCAGCACTATCCGCGGATTGATCTCCCTCAATTCATCATATGAAAAGCCAAGCGATTCAAGCGTTCCCGGTTTGAAGTTCGCGAATACGGCGTCCGCCTTCGCGACGAGCCGGCGGAAGAGTTCAGCTCCTTCGGGGTGGCGGAGGTCAAGACCGAGGCTCTGCTCGTTGCGGTGCGTCAGTGCCCATGACCTACTCATCGTCATACCGGGCGGGGTCTGACGAAGCCCGTCGGGATAGGCGGCGCTTTCCACCTTGATCACCTCGGCGCCCAGATCCGCGAAGAGGCGGCCGAGTTCGCCGCCGGCGACGATCACGCCGAGGTCGAGAATGCGTAGGCCGTCGAATGGCCGCACGACGCGGTCGTTGCGGGGCGCGGCGGCGAATGTCCCTGCGGCCCAATCTGGTTCATCGGAGCCCGCATCCGATACGGGACGGACCACTCCGGCGTGTCGGCCGTCGACGATGACCGGGCCGGCGGGCACCGTCAGCGTCACATCCGCTGCCACCGTCAAGTCGGTCAGTGCACCCACCGCGCGAAAGTGCTCCGACGCCAAGGCTTCTGCGACCGTGTGCACCGCGGCCACGGGGACTCCGCGCGATTGCCCTTCGGCGACCAACGCGTCCATGGTCTGCGGCGCGACCAGGTCGGCGATCGCGGCGTTCAGTTCGCGCGAGGCGGCGTACCGCGCCGCGATCGTATCGAACTTGGGATCGGCGAACTGTTCGGGTTCGCCCAGCCAGGCCCGCATTCCGCGCCACTGGCGCGGCGACAGCAGGCAGATGCGGACGTGGCCGTCCTTGCAGGCGAAGATCGGATAGATCTGCTGATTGCGCGGCCGCCCCCGCCACAGCTCGTCAAGCGTTTTCTGGCCGACGGAGGCCTGGCCCTCCGACCCGAACGGCGGATCTAGCGCCTGCAAGACTCCCTCGAAGCGGGAGAAGTCAATGTAATCGCCTCTGCCGTCCCGCAATCGGCGGTAGTAGGCGGCCAGCGTCGCCCACGCCGCCTGCACCGCCGCAGTCCCCGACGCGAGTCCTTCGGGAGGCAGGACCGGTCTACCGGTCGTCGGGCCGGTCCGGGACAGCGCGGTCGACATCGCATACAACACGGCGTCGGTCGCTTGACGCGAGCTATACGGACCGGTGGTGCCGAAGTCGGTCACCGACAACGCCACCAGGTGCCCAAACCGGTCGGCCAGCTCGACGCAGGACGTTCCGTACGCAGCAGCAACGCCGGGAATGCCGCTGTCGATCGCGATGTCGGCGGCGCCCGCGAGGTCGAGCAGCCGCTGCCGGTCCGCGGCGCTGTCCGGATCGAGCACCGCGCTGCGCTTGTTGGCGTTGTGCACCGCGAACCCGATGCTCGCGCCCTCGACGGCGGGCAGCGCGTGGCGGGCCTCGCTGCCGCCTGGCGGTTCGATCTTGAGCAGGTCGGCGCCCAGGTCGGCGAACAGGCGGCCGACGGCGTCGGACGACGCGCCGCCCAGGTCCAGGACCCGCACCGACGCCAGCAGCCCCTCGCTCACCGCTTCAGCAGCCGTTCCACCCATTCGAGATGGGAGTCGGTGGAGGTGGAGACGTAGAGCAGGTCGATGAACACGTCGGGATAGCCGTTGTCGGCCAGCACCGCGACGGCCTCCGCCACCTGCTCGACCGGCGTGCCTTCGGCGACATTGATACGGACGTAGGGATGGATCGTCGAGGGATCCCGGCCTGCGGCGCGTGCGGCTTCCTCGATGGTCTTCCGCTGCCACTCCAGCATCTCCATACTCACGCCGCCCGGCACCTGCGCCACCGGCGTCCAGCCGTCGGCGCGCTCACCGACCCGCTTGAGCCCGGCCGGGGTGAAGGCGCCCAGATAGATCGGCGGGCGCGGACGCTGCACGGGTTTGAGGTTCACCCATGATTCCGGAATGATCCACCGTTCGCCTTGGTGCGCAACGGGATTCGTCGTCCACAGCGCCTCCAGGGCGTCCAGGAGCTCGTCGAGCTGAGCGCCGCGGCGGCGGAACGGCGCGCCCGCGGCCTGATACTCCTCCGGCGACCACCCGATGCCGAACCCCGGCAGCAGGCGGCCACCACTGACCACGTCCAGGCTGGTCAACTGCCGCGCCAGCTGCACCGGCGGATACCACGGGGCGATGAACACGGAGCTGCCGAGCTGGACCCTGCTCGTCGCGGTGGCAGCCACCGCCAGCGCGACGAACGGATCGATGCCGGTGCGGAACTGCTCGGGGATGGAGTCCGAACCCGCGTATCCGACGCTCGGATTCACCGCAGGCAGGAGGCGATCCCCGACCCAGAGGCTGTCGGCGCCGAGTTCCTCGGCGGTGGATGCGAAGCGGGCGAGGTCGGCATAGGCGGCCGCCCCGTACTGCGGTACGGCGAATCCCAACACGATCGTCAGGCTAATGCTTAGGTCCGCGGCAATCGGGTACCGGGACCTCACGCATTGTTCACCCGCGACGACGATGATGAAGCGAATGACCGACCAGGTGCTCACCCCCACCCTGTCCGACGACGAACTGGCGCTCATCGACGCGTATTGGCGCGCCGCGAACTATCTGTCGGTCGGCCAGATCTACCTGCTGGACAACCCCCTGCTGCGTGAACCGCTGGCGCCGCGGCATGTGAAACCGCGACTGCTGGGCCACTGGGGTACCACGCCCGGCCTCAACCTCGTGTACGCGCACCTGAACCGGGTGATCCGGCACCGCGACGTCAACGTCATCTACATCACCGGCCCCGGGCACGGCGGTCCCGGACTGGTGGCCAACGCCTACCTGGAAGGCACCTACACCGAGGTCTATACGGGCATCACCGAGGACACCGACGGGCTGCGAAAGCTGTTCCGGCAGTTCTCATTCCCCGGCGGTATCCCCAGTCACGTCGCGTCCGAGACGCCGGGATCGATTCACGAGGGCGGTGAGCTGGGCTACGCGCTGGTCCATGCGTTCGGCGCCGCATTCGACAACCCCGATCTGGTTGTCGCCTGCGTCGTAGGCGACGGTGAAGCCGAAACCGGGCCCTTGGCGGCCGGCTGGCATTCCAACAAGTTCCTCAATCCCGTCACCGACGGTGCGGTGCTCCCGATCCTGCACCTCAATGGGTACAAGATCGCCAACCCCACGGTGTTGTCCCGGATCCCGCAGGAAGAACTCGAGGCGCTGCTGGGCGGCTACGGCTATCGGCCGATCACGGTGGCCGGTGACGACCCGGCCAACGTGCACCAACAACTGGCCACCGCACTCGACGAGGCGTTCGACCAGATCGCGGCGATCCAGCGGGCCGCCCGCCTCGACGGCGAGAAGGGCAGGCCGCTGTGGCCGATGATCGTGCTGCGCACACCGAAGGGGTGGACCGGGCCGAAGGAGGTGGACGGCAACAAGGTCGAGGGCACCTGGCGGTCACACCAGGTGCCGCTGTCGGAGACGCGCAGCAATCCCGAACACCTGGCGCAGCTCGAGGACTGGCTGCGCAGCTACTCTCCCGACGAGCTGTTCGACGACGACGGGGCACTACGGCCGCACCTCCGCGAGTTCGCCCCGCAGGGTGAGCGACGCATGAGCGCGAACCCGCACGCCAACGGCGGGCTGCTGCTGCGCGACCTCGACCTTCCGGCGTTCCCCGACTACGGCGTCGCCGTTGAGACGCCGGCCACGGGAACCGCGGAGGCCACCAGGGTGCTCGGCACCTTTCTGCGCGACGTGATCCGTCGCAACCCGGATCGCTTCCGGGTGATGGGCCCCGATGAAACCGCGTCGAACCGGTTGTCTGCGGTCCTGGAGGCGACCGACAAGACCTGGCTGGCCGAGACCGGGCCGGACGACGACCACCTGAGCCCCGACGGCCGGGTGATGGAGGTGCTGTCCGAACACCTCTGCCAGGGCTGGCTGGAGGGCTATCTGCTGACCGGGCGACACGGGCTGTTCAACTGCTACGAGGCGTTCGTGCACATCGTGGACTCGATGCTGAACCAGCACGCGAAGTGGCTGTACAGCAGCAGCCATCTGCCGTGGCGCCGCCCGATCGCCTCGTTGAATTACCTTCTGACGTCCCATGTTTGGCGCCAGGACCACAATGGCGCGTCACATCAGGATCCCGGCTTCATCGACCACGTGGCCAACAAGCGACCCGAGGTCGTCCGTGTCTACCTGCCGCCGGACGCCAACACACTGCTGTCGGTGGCCGACCACTGTCTGCGCAGCCGTCATTACGTCAACGTGATCGTGGCGGGCAAGCAGCCCGCACTCACCTACCTCGACATGGACCAGGCGATCGCGCACTGCACCCGTGGACTCGGCATCTGGGACTGGGCCAGCACCACGACCGGTGAGCCCGACGTGGTGCTGGCCTGCGCGGGCGACATCCCGACGCTGGAGACGCTGGCCGCCGCCGACATCCTGCGTCACGAGCTGCCGGAGCTGGGTGTGCGGGTGGTCAACGTCGTCGACATCATGCGGCTGCAGCCCGACACCGAACATCCGCACGGGCTGTCCGACCGCGAGTTCGACGCGCTCTTCACCACCGACAAGCCCGTCATCTTCGCCTATCACGGCTACCCCTGGCTCATCCATCGGCTGACGTATCGGCGCACCAACCACGCGCAGATGCATGTGCGCGGTTTCAAGGAGCGCGGGACGACGACCACGCCGTTCGACATGGTGATGCTGAACGACCTGGACCGGTTCCACCTGGTGCTCGATGTCATCGACCGCGTGGACGGGCTGGGCACCCGCGCCGCCATGCTGCGCCAGCGCATGGTCGACGCCCGCATGGCGGCGCGGCGCTACACGCGGGACCACGGCGAGGACGACCCGGCGATCACCAACTGGACCTGGGATTCCGACTACCAGGCGACTTCCCTGTCTCAGCAGACGCTCAGCGAACGCCGGTAGAATCGCCACCCGTGTCCGATCAAGCCGTGCTAGCCGAGCCGCACCCGCTGATCGAGCAGCTGTCCGCGATTCATCACTTCCGAATCTACGTGGACATCGCCGTCGTGGTCGTGGTGCTCGCGCTCACCAACGTCATCGCGCACTTCACCACCCCGTGGGCCAGCATCGCCACGGTGCCCGCGGCCGCGGTCGGCCTGCTGCTTCTCGTGCGGTCACGCGGCCTGGGCTGGGCCGAACTCGGACTGGGCAAAGAGCACTGGAAGTCGGGTGCGGGTTACGCGCTGGCCGCCGTCGGCTTGGTGGTCTCGGTGATCGCGATCGGCGCGCTGCTGCCGTGGACGCGGCCGATGTTCATGAACAACAACTACGCGACGATCTCCGGCGCGTTGATCGCGTCGATGATCATCATTCCGCTGCAGACGGTCATCCCCGAGGAGTTGGCGTTCCGTGGCGTATTGCACGGCGCGCTGAACCGCGCCTGGGGTTTCCGCGGTGTCGCAGCGGCGGGGTCGCTGCTGTTCGGGTTATGGCATATCGCCACATCACTGGGCCTGACCAGCAGTAACGTCGGATTCACCCGGCTGTTCGGTGGTGGCCTGCTCGGGACGGTGGCCGGGGTCGTGCTGGCCGTGGCGGCGACGGCGTTCGCCGGTTTCGTCTTCACCTGGCTGCGTCGGCGCAGCGGCAGCCTGATCGCACCGATCGCGTTGCACTGGTCGCTCAACGGGCTGGGCGCGCTGGCCGCCGCCCTGGTGTGGCACCTGTCCACCTGACTGACTTCCAGCCGACGGTCAGCGGTTCGCCTTTCGGCGGGCGCGGAATTCGCGGTTCTTGAGCTTGTTGCCACACGCCGACATCTCGCACCACGTTCCGCCGTGGTTGCGCGACCTGTCGTAGAACGCCCACCGGCACTCGTCGTTCGCACAGACCTTCAGCCGTGCCCAACTGCCGTCGCGCTGCGCGTCTCGCACGATCAACAACAGTTCGACCAGCCGCTCGGCCACCGATTCGCCGGTCGGGGCCAGGCGCACCGCCCCGTCGGCGTCGAACTCGACGCGCGCGGTTCCGGCGGCGGCCACGGCGCGAAAGGGCGCCAGCTCGCCATCGGTCGGCGCCGGCCCGCCCCCATTGCCGACCAGCAGGGCGCGCAACGCTTCGCGGACGTCGCGCAGCAGTTGCAGGTCGGCGCCATCCAGATCGGCGTCGGGCGCCAACAGGCCTTGGTCGATAAGCCACGGCCGGGCGTCGTCGGGATCGGCCAGCCGGTCCGGCCCTTCGGGCAGCTCGACGGTGTTGACCAGAGCCTGAACTCGCAGCAGCGGTCCCGGCGCCGGCTTGGGTTCGTCGTCGGCGGGCCATCGCTGCGGTTCGGCAGCCATGTGACCACGATAACTCCGCATGACCGGTATAGCAACTTGACTGGTCATGCATGACCGGTGTAGCGTTTTAGACAGTCACTAGAGATCGAATGCCGAAACCCCGGCAAAGAGGTAGATACCAATGGCTGACAACAAGATTCCAGCCGACGTTCTTTCCACCATCGCCACCACCGCTTGGCCGGACGCGCGTCCGCGACCCTCGCTGATGTCACGAGTCAAGGCACGCCTTCGGGCCGATCACTTCGACCGGCAGCTCGCCGTCGGCGTGCCCGCTCCGGCAGGCAGTGCGCTCGCCGCCCACGAGGCGCGCCTGACATCCATGGCCGAGCGAGAGGCTATCGCACGGTCACTGCGCGCCGCCGTCGCCGAGGCCGAAGCCAGTCACGGGCTGTCATCGCGGATTCCGATACATGCCACCAACATCGCGGACGCCGAGGACGTGATCGACGCGATCACCCTGCGGCTGCACTCCCCCCGACCGGTGAATGCCCGCGGCATGGCGCGGCTGCGCCTCCTGCTTGGCGACGGCACGGGACCGCTCTACCGGTATGGCCGCGGCGACTTGAAGGGCCGGCTCGGCGCCGCGCTCGCGGCTCTCTAGACCACCAGCACCGCTGCGCCGGAGATGCGCCCGGCGCTTAAATACGCGAGCGCCTCGTCGGCCTTCCCCAAGGGGTATTCCGGACTCGTCACCTCGAGGTGATGGCGGCCGGCGAAAGCCAGGAACTCGCGGGCGTCGGCGCGCGTGTTCGACGTCACCGACCGCAACTGGCGCTCCTGGAACAGGTGCCGCTGATAGTTCATCGACGGAATGTCCGACAGGTGGATACCGGCGACGGCCAGCGTGCCACCGCGGTCCAGGGCCGCCATCGCGGGCAGCACCAGATCGCCGACCGGTGCGAAGAGAATCGCTGAGTCCAGCGGCACAGGTGGACGGTCGGCGGCCCCCTGCACCGACGCCGCGCCGAGTGCCAACGCCAATTCCTTCGCCTTCTCACCGCGCGTCATCACGTGCACCTCGGCGCCCTGCGCGAGCGCCACCTGTGCCGTGAGGTGCGCGCTTCCCCCGAACCCGTAGATGCCGAGGCGCCCCCCTGGCGGCAGTTCGGCCCGCAGCAGCGCACGGTAGCCGATGATCCCCGCGCACAGCAGCGGCGCCAGCTCGGTATCGGAGTATCCCTGCGGCAGTGGGTGTGCGTAAGCGGCTGGGACAGTGGCGAATTCGGCGTACCCGCCGTCGGCATCCCACCCGGTGTAGCGCGATTCCGGGCACAGGTTCTCGTTGCCGCTCCGGCAGTACTTGCATGTGCCGCACGTATGCCGAAGCCAGGCGATGCCGACGCGGTCGCCGACCTTGAATTCGCTGTCGGCATTCTCGGGGCCGACCTCTGGGCCGACCTCGATGACTTCGGCCACCACCTCATGGCCCGGGATGACGCCGTGACGATGCACGGGCAGATCGCCCTCGGCGACGTGAAGATCGGTGCGGCACACGCCACATGCCCGCACCGCGACGAGAAGTTCACCGCGTGCGGGCCGTGGCACATCCACGGTGACGTGCTCCAGCGGCCGGCCGTTGATCGGGCCCGGCCGCTGGACCCGCCACGCGCTCATCGTTGGGGTGCTCATCACCCCATCGTGACGCTAGGTCTTCTTCTGCACCAGGCCGACGAGCCAGAGCAGGATCACCGAACCGAGGATCGCGGTGAAGAAGGTGAACCACCAACCGCCCTCAGCGGTGTCGAACCAGAAGCTGAGGAGGAAGCCACCGATCAAGGCGCCGACGACGCCGATCACGATGTTCATCAGAATGCCGGATCCTCTGCCCTTGACGATCTTTCCGGCGATCCAGCCGGCAAGCGCGCCGATGATGATGTAGCCGATCCAGCCGACGCTGGTGAGCGTGGTGGACCGTTCTCCGAGGAACTCGGTAGCCGCAATGATGTCCATCTGGATCTCCTATCGCTGGCCGTGGCACGGCGTGACCGCTGGGCCGACTTCAGCTATACCGGACGCGGATAACGATTCGGCCGTTAGCACGGTCAAGATCAGCAGTCGTCGAATTGGGATTCCTAAACGGTCACGACGGCATAACCTGTGTATGACGCGGTCTCCACCGCGGGACAGCTATGTGCCGGTCCAAGCCCGGTACCGCATGGGGAGGTGGAGGTTATGAAAGCACTTGTTGCACTGGCGATCAGTGCGTTGACGGCAAGCGGCATCGCCGTAGCCTTGGCTGCTCCGGCGAACGCCGGCTGCCAGGCGGGCTGGACCCCGTGGGGTGGCGGCGAGATCTGCGACGGACCGGTCGCACCCGACGGCAACTTCGAGCGCTGCCAGACCACAGGTGTACTCGGGTTCGGCGGGACCAACTGCTTCATCGTCAACGTCGCCACCGCCCAGCCACCGCGGGTTGGCCCCTGAACACCAACTGACAGTTAGGTTTTCGGGGCCCGCGGCGTTCCGTCAGTCCGTCAGGACGGCGGGAGCATTCCCGGCGCTGCCTCGGGTGCCACCGGCACAGCGACGCCGACACCCGGCCGCGCGGGCGGCGCGTTGGGGTCAGCCGGCGGAGGCGGCGGTGCGTTCGGATCGGCCGGCGGAGGCGGTGCGTTCGGGTCCGGTGGCGGAGGCGCCGCGGGCGGCGTGTACGGCCGGATCGAGTTGGCCAACGCGATGGCCTCTTCCTTTGGCACCGGGTTGGTTTCGGTTCCGAGCCAGACGACGAACCAGCGCTGCGGGGTCCGCTGGCCGCGCGGCGTGCCGGGCTCGACGGGCTCACCGACCACGCCGGCCCAGATCTGACCGGTCGGCTTGTTGGTGTCGGTGAACTTCACCTCGTAGTACGACGCCACACCGGGCATACCCGCCGCATCGAGTTGAACCGTCTGCTGGTTCACACGAGTGCCGGGGAACGGCATGAAGAACTCGCCCATATCCGACGCAAGCCGTTGCGCCGCTTTGGTGTTGTCGGTTTCGGCACCTGCGAACAGCTTGAGGTCGAGCCGTCCGAGGAGCACGCTCGTATCGTTCGGCGGCTCAGCGCCTTCGGGCGCGATCTTCGTCAACAGCACCTGGCCGTACGAGAGCTGGGTGGCGTCGGAGACCTTCCAGCCGGCGGGCACGACGAAGCTCAGTCCGCCGGCGGCGTTGTCGACCCGGCCCGGGTCGACGGGCGGCGGGGCCGGTGCGTTCGGATCCGCGGGTGGGGCCGGCGGTGCGTTGGGATCCGCAGGCGGCGGTGCTGGTGCATTCGGATCCGCCGGCGGGGGCGGCGGTGCGTTCGGGTCCGCGGGCGGAGGCGGTGGCCCCTGAATGAACGTGTTGCCGCTTGGCGGCGGCTCTGGCGTCGGCGTGGGCTCCGGCTGCGCTTGCGCGATCGACGGCAGCGCCAGCGCCACTGCGGTGGCGCCGGTCAGCGCTGCGAGCGCCAGCGACTTCGAGAGGCCCTTGCGGTGTGCGCCCATGGCGTCCGGCTGATCCATGGGAAAGAAACTACCGTGTTACCGTCGTGACGCAAGTGTGTGGTGCTCTAAATGTGCCGAATTGTGACATTGCTAGAAGCTATGAATCCCCTGTAAGCGGGATAATCGATGATTGCTGACACATGACGAAGCCCCCACGCGTGGCGCGGGCCGCGTCGGTGCCGGGTGGGCGCGGGTGTGGTGCGTTCCAGTCGTTAATTCGCGGCGATGAGCCCCACCGTTACGGGCTCGGGAGCAGGGTGACCTCCTGGGCCTTCACCGAGAAGTACACCTGCTCCCCCGGCGTCAGCCGCAGTTCGGCCGCCGAATCGGTGGTGATGTCGGCGGCCAGACCGGGCGCACCGTCTGGCTGATCCTCGGCGCGCACCCGGATCGACGATCCGTGGCTGTCGAGTTCGGCGACGGTCACGGCGATCGTGTTGCGGGGGCTGCCGTGCGGCTTGTCCCGGTACACAGCGACGGCCGTCGGCGAGAACAAGGCGACCGCGGGGCGTCCCGCGACGACATCGGGCCCGGCGACGCCATGCCAGGAGGACGCCCACGGCGTCGTCAGCACTCCGTCGTCGCCCGCGGTGCCGATCACGAGGTTCACACCGGCGACTCGCGCCCCGAACTTGCTCCTCGGCGACGCTAAAACCGATGCGGTCGAACCCTTTTCGGCGATCTTGCCCTCCTCGAGGATGAGCACCGTGTCGGCGAGGGTCAGCACGTCGACCAGGTCGTGGGTGATCAGCACCGCCGATCGGCCGTCGCGGACCATCACCCGGCTCAGCAGCGTGCGCATGGTGGCGGCCACCCCGACGTCCAGGCCGGCCAACGGCTCGTCGAGCAGCAGGACATCCGGCTCAGCCGCCAGCGCGCGAGCCAGGGCGATCCGTTGCGCCTGCCCCCCGGACAGCTGTCGCGGCATGCGATCGGCAAGGTCGCCTGCCTCGACCTCGTCCAGCCAGCGCGCCGCATCCGCTTTGGAGCTGCGCGGCGAGAACGCGACGTTGGCGGCGACGCTCAGATGCGGAAACAACAGCGGATCCTGCAACAGCAGCCCGACCCGGCGGTCATGAGTGGCGACATGCGTGCCGGTCTCGGTGTCGGTCAACACGCGGCCACCGACATGAACGACGCCGTCATCGGGCCGCACCAGCCCCGCGATCACGTGCAGGGTCGTCGACTTGCCCGCCCCGTTGGGGCCCAGCACGGCGAGGACCTCTCCGGCGGCAACCGCGAATTCGATGTCAACACCGCGGTTTTCGACCACAGCGCGCACACTGATGCCCGTCACGATGACTCACCACGCATTGGCGCCCCCGGCACGCAGCCGCCTGCTGCCAAGACCGACGACGACGACCGCGGCGACCACGACGAGCAGCAACGACAGCGCGACCGCGGAGTCGGCGTCGCTCTCCCGCTGAAGATAGATCTCCAGCGGAAGTGTGCGTGTGACGCCCTCGCGGGAACCCGCGAACGTCAGCGTAGCGCCGAACTCCCCCAGCGCCCTCGCGAAAGCCAGCACCGCGCCGGACACCAGCCCGGGAGCCAGCAGTGGCAGCGTCACCCGCCACCACACCGTCGTGGGCTTCGCACCCAGGGTCGCGGCGACCACCTCGAAGTCGTTACCGGCGGTGCGCGCGGCGCCCTCCAGCGAGATGACCAGGAACGGCAGCGATACGAACGTCTGCGCCAGCACGACGGCGGTCGTGGTGAACGCGATCTGGATCCCCGCGGCATCCAGGTACTGGCCGATCAGGCCCAGGCGGCCGTACGCGTAGAGCAGCGCGATGCCGCCGACCACCGGCGGAAGCACCAGCGGCAGCAGGATCAACGGCCGAACCATCCGGACCACCCTGGTCTCGCTGCGAGCCAACACCAGCGCCATCGGGACACCCAGGATCAGGCAGAGCACGGTGCTCGCCGCGGCGGTTTTCAGGCTCAGCTCCAACGCCGACAGCGATGCCGGGCTGGTGATCAACGACCAGAACCGCGGCCAGTCGACCTTGGCCGCCACCGCCACGAGCGGAACGGCGACGAACAACGCCCCGAGCGCGGCCGGGAGGTAGATCCAGCGAGGGAGGACGGCCGACGAGGTCAAGGCGTGGCGCGAGCTGCGGAAATGGGGCCGATGTTCGAGCTGGTCACCGCCGCGGTGGGCTTCACAGATCACGACCCTATGGCACTTCGGAGGCGATGTGGGCCCAAGTGCTGCGTGCCGTGTTTCCTCCAGTAGCTACTGTCCAGTAACATTCTGGTGCAACGACTGGGGTTCAGCGTTGAACACGGAGGAGGTCCTTGCGATGGAGGTGCTTGTCACCGGCGGCGACACCGATCTGGGCCGGACGATCGCAGAAAACTTCCGTGACGCGGGGCACCGGGTCGTCATCGTCGGCGCACGCCGCGACGACCTCGAGGTGACCGCGAAGGAACTCGAGGTCGATGCCATCGTCCTCGACAACACCGACCCCGCGAGCCTCGAGGCGGCGCGGAGTCATTTCCCCCACCACCTGGACACCATCGTCAACGTGCCCGCCCCGGACTGGGACGGCGGCGACCCGCGGACGTATTCGCTGGCCGACCTGGCCACGGCGTGGCGCAAGGCGCTCGAGAGCACCGCGCTCTCGGCCGTGCTCACCGTGCAGATCCTCGGCGATCACCTCCGGTCGGGCGGGACGATCATCAACGTCGTTCCCGAGAACCCGGCCGAGGGCAGCGCCGGAGCCGCCATCAAGGCGGCGGTGTCCGACTGGACCGCCGGGCAGGCGACGCACTTCGGGATCCGCGGCATCACCGTCAACACGGTCGCATCGGGCCGCAGCGCCGAACCCGGCTACGACGGGCTGACGCGTACGCCGCCGTCGGTGGCCGAGGAGATCAGCCGGCTCGCATTGTTCCTGACCACGCCGGCCGCGCGCCACATCACCGGGCAGACGCTGCACGTCAGCCACGGCGCGCTCGCAAACTTCGGCTGAATATTCCCTCGTTCGCCCGAAGCTAAAGCGGGGTGACCGCCCCGGTTAGTTGTGGTTACGTAAAGGCGTGACCATCAAACTCGGACTTCAGATCCCCAACTTCTCGTACGGCACCGGCGTCGCCGAAATCTTCCCCACGGTGATCGCGCAGGCTCAGGAAGCCGAGGCCGCAGGCTTCGACTCCGTCTTCGTCATGGACCACTTCTACCAACTGCCGGGTCTCGGCACCCCGGACCAACCGATGCTCGAGGCGTACACCGCGCTGGGGGCGCTGGCGACCGCGACCGAGCGGGTCCAGTTGGGCACGTTGGTCACCGGGAACACCTACCGCAATCCCACGCTGCTGGCCAAGGCCATCACCACCCTCGACGTGATCAGCCAGGGCCGCGCGATCCTGGGCATCGGCACGGGCTGGTACGAACTCGAACACGATTCCCTTGGCTACGAGTTCGGCACGTTCACCGATCGTTTCAACAAGCTCGGCGAGGCGCTGGAGATCATCCTGCCGATGCTCAAGGGCGAGCGGCCGACGTTCAACGGAAAGTATTACCGCACAAAAGAGGCCATGGCCGAACCCCGCTTCCGCGAACACATTCCGCTGATGATCGGCGGCAGCGGCGAGAAGAAGACGATTCCGTTGGCGGTCAAGTACTTCGACCACTTGAACGTCATCGCGGGCTTCGACGAGCTGCGCCGCAAGCTGGACGTGGTCAAGGCCCGCTGCGAGGAGATCGGTCGTGACCCGGCCACGCTCGAGACGAGCATGCTGGTGATCGCGATCATCGACGAGAACGTCACCGAAGACCTGATCCCGGAGGACTTCAGGCAGCAGGCGGTGTTCGGCAGCGCCGAGCGGGTCGCCGAGCAGATCAAGACCAAGGTGCTCGACGCGGGCATCACCGGCGTCATCCTGAGCCCGGTGACGAGCCTCAACGGCTATCAGCCCGGCGGCGTCACGGCGGTCGCGGAGGCGTTGAAACCGCATCTGACGGGGTAAATCCCGCCCTGACGTGGGAAACACCACAGCCCACCGATGCGGCCATCCGAGGTTCGGGCGACTACCGTAATGGATAAGAAATGCACGTGACGTCGAGGAGCCCGAACATGAGCCATCCCGGAGCCACTGCAACTGATAGGCACAAAGTCGTCATCATCGGTTCGGGGTTCGGCGGGTTGACCGCCGCCAAGGCGCTCAAGCGGGCCGACGTCGACATCAAGCTGATCGCCAAGACCACCCACCACCTGTTCCAGCCGCTGCTGTACCAGGTCGCGACGGGCATCATCCCGTCGGGTGAAATCGCCCCGCCGACCCGGATGATCTTGCGCAAGCAAAAGAACGCGCAGGTGCTGCTCGGCAACGTCACGCACATCGACCTGACCAATCAGACCGTGAAGTCCGAGCTGCTCGGGCACACGTACGTCACCCCGTACGACACGCTGATCGTCGCGGCCGGTGCCGGCCAGTCCTACTTCGGCAACGATCATTTCGCGGAGTGGGCGCCGGGCATGAAGTCGATCGACGACGCGCTGGAGTTGCGTGCCCGCATCCTGGGCGCCTTCGAGCAGGCCGAGCGGTCGAACGATCCCGCCCGCCGCGAGAAGCTGCTGACGTTCACCGTCGTCGGGGCCGGGCCGACGGGCGTCGAAATGGCCGGGCAGATTGCCGAACTCGCCGATCACACGCTGAAAGGTTCGTTCCGCCACATCGATACGACCACCGCCCGGGTGATCCTGCTCGACGCTGCGCCGGCCGTGCTTCCTCCGATGGGTGAGAAGCTCGGCAAGAAGGCTCAGGCGCGGCTGGAGAAGATGGGTGTCGAGATCCAGCTCGGTGCGATGGTCACCGACGTCGACCGCAACGGCATCACCGTCAAGGATCCCAGCGGCGAATTCCGGCGCATCGAGTGCGCGACCAAGGTCTGGTCGGCCGGTGTGTCGGCGAGCCCCCTCGGCCGCGACATCGCCGAACAGTGCGGCGCCGAGGTCGACCGGGCGGGCCGGGTGAAGGTACTGCCCGACCTCACCGTTCCCGGACACCGCAACGTGTTCGTCGTCGGCGACATGGCCGCCGTCGAAGGCGTTCCCGGCCAGGCGCAGGGCGCCATTCAGGGCGGCCGGTACGCCGCCAAGGCCATCAAGGCGGAGCTGAAGGGCGCCGACCCCGAAAAGCGCGAGCCGTTCCAGTACTTCGACAAGGGCTCCATGGCGACGGTGTCGCGGTTCTCGGCGGTCGCGAAGATCGGACCGCTGGAGTTCGGCGGCTTCATCGCCTGGCTGGCGTGGCTGGTGCTGCACCTGGTGTACCTGGTCGGGTTCCGGCGCAAGCTCACCACGCTGGTGTCGTGGACGGTGACGTTCCTGTCGACGGCGCGCGGCAACCTCACCATCACCGAACAGCAGGCGTACGCCAGAACCAGGATCGAAGAGCTCGAGGAGATTGCGGCCCTGGTACAGGATCCGGACAGAGCGGCGGTCTAGAGCCGCTCACCCTGCCAGGTCGACAGGCAGCCGCCACCGGCCAACGCGAGCGCCATGCCTGCGGTGTCGACTTTCGTTTCGGGATAGTGCAATTCGCTGATGCATGCCATCGGCGCGGACAACTCGTCGTCGGCCACCGAGCCGCGGCCCAGTTCGACGCGATGACGCAACAACGCCGACCCGTCGACGTCGGCGTGCAACGACCCGGACCAGAACCCCTGCCGCTCACCGCTTCTGCCGATCTGAATGCGTTCACGCAGCCGGGCGCGACCCGCCCCGTCGAGTGCAAGGCGTGTCGACGTGAGGTGCCGGGAGGCGGCGGCGACGACCGTGGGTTCCGGATCGAGGTCGAGCTCACCCGCGACCTCCAGGTCCCAGATCGCATGTGACTCATGGGTGCTCGCACCGGGCAGTGTCACCGTCGCCGCGACTGTCCGCACCCGCAGGCGGGCGCCCGGTTCCACGACGATGCGCACGCGGACGGAGTCGCCGCCGAGCGGGGTCGCCGCTGTCGACACCAGATGCACGGTGTCGCTTTCGGTTTCGCGTGCGGCGAGCCCACCCGTGGATTCGATGCGCGGCCGCCGGTCACGGCGCGCGACGATGAGCACGTCGGACCGCATCAGACCGGCACCCGCAACTGTGCACGCACCCACGTCAGCACGTCCGTCGCGGCAGGGTCTTCGGTCAGCGAGATCAGCACCGCGGGACGGCCGTCGCGGACCGCGGCCGCGTCGCGGCGCATCACGTCCAGGTCGGCTCCGACGAGCGGCGCCAGGTCGGTCTTGTTGATGACCAGCAGGTCCGAGTAGGTCACCCCGGGTCCGCCCTTCCGCGGCACCTTGTCGCCACCGGCGACGTCGATGACGAAGATCTGGACGTCGACGAGCCCCGACGAGAAGGTGGCCGTGAGGTTGTCGCCGCCGGACTCGACGAGGATGAGATCGAGCCGTTCGTTGCCGGCGATGAGGTCGTCGATCGCGTCGAGGTTGGCGGTGATGTCGTCGCGGATCGCGGTGTGCGGGCAGCCACCGGTCTGCACCGCAGCGATCCGGCCGTCGGGCAGCACCGCGTGACGGCGTAGGAAGTCGGCGTCCTCGGTGGTGTAGATGTCGTTGGTCAGCACGGCGAGTGACAGCTCGTCACGCAGTTGCCTGCACAGCGCGGCGACGAGCGCCGTCTTGCCCGAACCGACGGGTCCGCCGACGCCGACGCGCAGCGGCTCCCCCGCCGTCCGCTGACGCTTGGGGCGATCGGCATGACCGTGCGGCTGACCGTCGAGGAAATGCGGTGGCATGTAAGGGCTCTTCTCTTCAGGGGTCTCGTCAAGAGGCGAACAACGGTCGCTCGCGGTGGCTGTGTCGCTGGGCCAGCACGTCGAGCAGCGGATCGGACAGGTCGGCCAGCTCCTTACACGCCGACACCGCGGTCTGGTCGCACAACGCTGCGAGCTCGAACGTCAACGCCGCGACATCCCCGGGGTCGAGCGCGAGCAGCCGTTGCGCGGCGGTCGCCGAGTTGGTCATTGTCGTGTAGACCACCGTCAGCGCCGTCTGCTCCGGTTCCAGGCCGCTGGCCGCACCCACCTCACCCGCGACCACGGGCAGATGCGGGGTGGCGCCCAACCCTTCCCAGCGCTCGTCCGGCCAGACCCGTCGCGCCAGCCGCAGCAGGCCACGCCCCTGCGCACGGGACGCCTGGCGGGCCGCGGGCGCCGGTGTGCGGGCGTCGATCTCGCGGTCGGCCTGGGTGACGCTCAGGCTGCCGCCGTGCACGGCGGCGGCGATCGACGCGCTCACCAACCCGGTGGTGCGGATCCGCCGGCACAGGAACGCCCGCAGCGTCGCGAGATCGCGGACCAGCCCCTCGGCGACGGCCTCCTCGACGCCGCCGGAATGCACGTGGCCGCCCGTGGGCAGCCGCGAGTCCGAAAGCGTCAGCAGCGTCGCCAGGTTGGTCATCGAGACGTCGAACCCCTTAGAACAGGAAATAGCGTTGCGCCATCGGCAATTCGACGGCGGGGTCCTCCTGCCACACCTCGCCGTCGATGCGGACGGTGAAGGTATCGGGGTCGACCTCGATCTCGGGAAGCGCGTCGTTGTAAGGCATCTGCGCCTTGCCGACACCGCGGACATTCTTGACGGCGACGAGTCGGCGGTTGACGGCTAGCCGCTCGGCGAGCCCGTC
This sequence comes from Mycolicibacterium moriokaense, assembly GCF_010726085.1. Classification (NCBI taxonomy): domain Bacteria; kingdom Bacillati; phylum Actinomycetota; class Actinomycetes; order Mycobacteriales; family Mycobacteriaceae; genus Mycobacterium; species Mycolicibacterium moriokaense. Next base: position 3,367,082 of record NZ_AP022560.1, on the reverse strand, counting down.
GTCGACTGCCTGCTGGGATACGAAATGCACGGACGTCGCCGCGGCCGCCGCGGGCTCGGCACCGAACATCGGCCGCGGCAGCACGGGCTGCGGCGTGGGAATCGACGCGTTGGCGTCTCCCATTGCCGCCCAGGCGATCATGCCGCCCTTGACCACCGCGTGGGGGCGCACACCGAAGAACGCCGGCTCCCACAGCACGAGGTCGGCGAGCTTGCCGACCTCCACCGAGCCGATCTCGTGGTCCAGGCCGTGGGCGACGGCCGGGCAGATCGTATACTTCGCGACGTAGCGCTGCGCCCGGGTGTTGTCGGCACGCGTATCCCCCGGCAGGAATCCGCGGCGGCGCTTCATCACGTGTGCGGTCTGCCACGTCCGAATGACCACCTCGCCGATGCGGCCCATCGCCTGGGCATCGCTGCCGATCATCGAGATCGCGCCGATGTCGTGCAGCAGGTCCTCGGCGGCGATGGTGGACGGCCGAATCCGGCTCTCGGCGAACGCGAGATCCTCGGGAACGCTTGGGTTGAGGTGGTGGCACACCATCAACATGTCGAGATGCTCGTCGAGCGTGTTCACCGTGTGCGGCCGCGTCGGGTTGGTCGAACTCGGCAGCACGTTGGGATGGCCTGCAACGGTGATGATGTCAGGTGCGTGGCCGCCGCCGGCGCCCTCGGTGTGATACGCGTGGATCGACCGGCCCTTGATCGCGGCGAGCGTGTCCTCGACGAACCCGGCCTCATTGAGGGTGTCGGTGTGGATGTTGGCCTGCACTCCAGCGGCTTCACACACGGTCAGGCACGCATCGATCGCGGCCGGGGTCGTGCCCCAGTCCTCGTGGAGCTTGAAACCTGCTGCGCCACCGCGCAACTGCTCCCACATCGCCTCGCCGCTCACCGTGTTGCCCTTGCCGAGCAACGCGATGTTCATCGGCCACGAGTCCAGCGCCTCCAGCATGCGGCCCAGATGCCATGCCCCCGGCGTCACGGTGGTGGCCTTGCTGCCCTCCGCGGGTCCGGTGCCGCCCGCGATGATCGTCGTGATGCCACCGCCGAGCGCTTCCTCCTTGATCTGCGGACAGATCAGGTGCACGTGACAGTCGATCGCCCCCGCGGTGACGATGCGTCCGTTGCCTGCGATGACTTCGGTCGACGGGCCGACAACCAGATCAGGATGAACCCCGGACATGATGTCGGGATTGCCGGACTTGCCGATCGCGCAGATGCGGCCGTCGCGAAGTCCGATGTCCGCCTTGATGATTCCCCAGTAATCGATGATCACGGCACCCGTGATCACCGTGTCGGGTGCACCGTCGGCGCGGGATGCGCGGCCCTGGCCCATCGACTCGCGCAGCACCTTACCGCCACCGAATACCGCCTCGTCGCCGGCCAGTCCCGGGCCGCCACTGCGGTCCTCGGTGATCTCGACGAACAGATCCGTGTCGGCCAGCCGGATGCGGTCGCCGGTGGTCGGGCCGAACAGCGCGGCGTATCTGGACCGGGAAACAGCGCTCATCTGTGTCCTCTGCTCATCACTTGTCCAATTTGCCCGGCGGCTGCAGGCTCAGCCCGTGCACCTCACGCGAACCGGTCAGTGGAACCAGCCGGACCCGCTGCGCGACACCGGGTTCGAACCGCACCGCCGTGCCGGCGGGAACGTCGAGCCGGTGACCGTGGGCGGCGTCGCGGTCGAACTGCAGCGCGGCATTGCTCTGCGGCAGATGCACGTGACTGCCGACCTGGACGGGTCGGTCACCGGTGTTGACGATCTCCATCTCGAGTCGCTGCGCGCCCGCGTTGATCTCGATATCGCCGTCCCCGTAGACGATTTCGCCGGGGGCCCACGCCGGGCGGTCGGCGGTCATGGGATCGGATGGTGGACGGTCACGAGTTTCGTACCGTCGGGGAACGTCGCCTCCACCTGGACGTCCTCGAGCATCTCCGGAACGCCGTCCATCACGTCGTCGCGGCTGAGAACCTCACGGCCACTGGCCATCAGCTCCGCGACCGTGCGACCGTCGCGGGCCCCCTCCAGGAGGTGATCGGTGATCAACGCGACCGCCTCGGGGTGATTGAGCTTGAGGCCACGAGCCTGCCTGCGACGTGCCAGTTCAGCGGCGTATGACAACAGCAACCGGTCCTGTTCATGCGGCGTTAATCGCATGCCGGGGATATTGCCACGCCCCGCATACCTCAGCAGCGCGAGCAGCGGCGGCTAGGGCTTGGCGGCCAGATTCTGCAGCCGCACCTGGCCCCGCGCCACCACCCGCTCGTTCTCGTCGGTGATCGTGATCAACCAGAGCTGTTGGCTACGGCCGCGGTGAATGGGGGTCGAGACCGCCGTGACCGTGCCCGAGGAGATCGCGCGCAAGAAATCGGTGTTGTTGTTGACCCCCACGACGTTGCCGCCGCCGTTCTCGCTCAGCCACAGCTGCCCGGACACGCTGGCCAGGCTCTCGATGATCGCGCAGTACACGCCGCCGTGCACGATCCCCCACGGTTGCAGCAGTCGGTCGTCGATATGCAGGCGCGCGGTGCCCCCGTCGGGGCTCAGCTCGACGAATTCGAGGCCGATCTCTTTGTCGAACCCGGCACCCAAGCCGGAGGGGATGTCTGAGGTCACGCAGATTGTCTACACGGTCGCTTCGGTGACCCCAAAAGCGGACAGGCCCCGCACATGGTGCGGGGCCTGTCCTTCGTGTGGACCGGGAGTCACTGCAGCCCTCAGGACTCCGGCGCGGTCCGGTGGTACACGTTCTTTCGCTCCTGGAGCATAGGCAAGGCTGCCCTAATTAAGCAAGACCTTCCCTGCAGGTGTCCTCGTCAGGCCCCGCACGGGCAGCCCGAATCCGACCAGCGCATCGAGTACCGCCTGACCGCGTCGCATGCTCGTCACCTCGCTGGAACCCGCCAGCAGCGGCACCTGCGTCGCGGCGCCCACCACCGCGGCACCGACGATGTGCCACATCGAGGCGATGGAAATCGCCGAATCACTGACCTGTGCGAGCTTGGCGAACAGCGGCTCCAGGGTGCGGTGGCTGCGGTGGGCGATCCACGTCGTCAGCGCCGCCTCGTTGGGCAGGGCGACGATCCCGTCCCGTGCCGAATTACGCACGCGCACCGACCGTCCCGCGAAGAACGGATCGTCGGGCAGCGCGCGCACCATCGGATCCACGACCCCGACCCAATCGATCGCACCCTCGGAATCGACGTGCACCCACAGGTTCTCCAGACCGGTATCCCAGGCGCGGCCCTCCAGCACGAGCAGCGGTACGACGCGGCCGATCACCACGTGCGCCAGGGTCGCGGCCAGCTGCTGGGCCACCGCGGCGCGGTTCTCGGTCTCCTCGGAAGCCAGTTGGAACATCGAGTGCAGCCGGTCGGTCGTCAGCGCCTGCATCAGTGGCCACCACCGCCGGCGCGAGAGGTCGCCCATCACGGCGACGCCGTAGACGCGCGGACATTCGGGATAAAGCTCGCGCAAGCGGCGGCTCGACTCGTGCAACGGCAGCATCTGCTCGATCTCCATGCTCGCGATGAGCGGGTCGTCGACCAGAACCGTCATGAGACCTCCCGAAGTAGCTTAGGTTAGCCTTACTATAGTCAGGCCGATCACCAGGGCTAGACCCTGTGACTCGACTCACAGGGTGGGGCGCAGGGGCGGTGACCTCGAAAGGACGACGGCGAAATCGTCCTGTCGCTGCGCACGACGGCGTGCTCGGCGACGTAGGCCGTGCGCGATACGACGCTCGGTAGTAAACCCGTAGTACGCTGGATCTACCGTCTCTAGGAGATGAACAAGATGGCCAAATTGACGCGTTTAGGGGAATTGGAACGCGCGGTGATGGACCACCTGTGGTCCGCGCGAGAACCCCAGACCGTGCGCCAGGTTCACGAGGCGCTGTCGGCCAGGCGCGACCTGGCGTACACCACGATCATGACCGTGCTGCAGCGGCTCGCGAAGAAGAATCTCGTCGTTCAGCACCGCGATGATCGCGCCCATCGATACGCCCCCACGCACGGCCGCGACGAACTCGTCGCCGGATTGATGGTCGACGCCCTGGATCAGGCCGCCGACTCGGGCGGGCGCGAGGCCGCGCTCGTGCACTTCGTCGAGCGCGTGGGCGCCGATGAAGCGGCGGCTCTGCGGCGCGCTCTGGCCGAGCTGGAAGACAAACACCGGATAGCGCCACCCGCTGGTAATCCGGGCACCGGCTGAGAGACACTTACAGCGTGTCCGCGCTGGCCTTCACCGTCATGGCGCTGGTCCTGTCGGGACCGGTGCCTGCGATGCTGGCGCGGGCGTCGTGGCCGTCGCGGGCTCCGCGGGCGGCGATCGTGCTGTGGCAGGCCATCGCCCTTGCCGCGGTCCTGTCGGCGTTCTCCGCGGGAATCGCGATCGCCAGCAGGCTTTTTGCGCCCGGACGCGACGGCAGGCCGACCGCGACCCTCGCCAGCGAGATAGACGCGCTCGGCTGGCCGTTGTGGCTCGCCTACGTCGCGGTGCTCGCACTGACCCTCGTGATCGGAGCCCGGCTCGCGATCGCCGTCGTGCAGGTCGCGGTCGCCACCCGGCGCAGGCGCGCACATCACCGGATGGTCGTCGACCTGGTGGGCATATCGCGGAAGCACACCCACGCGGGGCACGGTCTGCGCATTCTCGACGTCGAGGAGCCACTGGCCTACTGCCTCCCCGGCGTGCGGAGTCGGGTGGTGGTCAGCGAGGGCACACTGACGACGTTGGCGGACAACGAGATTGCCGCGATCCTGACGCACGAGCGCGCGCATCTGCGGGCACGGCACGATCTGGTGCTCGAGATGTTCATGGCGGTGCATGCGGCGTTCCCGCGGTTCGTGCGCAGTGCGAGCGCACTCGACGCCGTGCGGTTGCTGATTGAGATGCTGGCCGACGATGCGGCGGTGCGCGCGGCCGGTCCGACTCCCCTCGCCCGCGCGTTGGTGGCGTGTGCGACGGGCCGCACGCCTGCGGGCGCATTGGCTGCCGGCGGACCGACGACCGTGGTCCGGGTGCGTCGTCTCGGCGGCCACGGCAACAGCCTGGCGGTGGCCGCCTGCGCCTACGTGGCCGCCGCGGCTGTTCTGGTGGTGCCGACCGTAGCGGTGGTGCTGCCGTGGTTGACCGAATTGAATCGTTTGTTCACCGTCTAGGCGTTCTTCTGTAGTAGCCCGGTTCTGCACAACAAAAAACGAAAGGCTGCCCGTATGAGCTCGTCTGAGAATCCCACGAACGGAACCGCTCAAATCGGGGTCACCGGCCTCGCCGTGATGGGATCCAACCTGGCGCGCAACTTCGCACACCACGGGTACACCGTGGCGCTGCACAACAGGTCCGTCGCCAAGACCGACGCGCTGTTGGCCGAACACGGCTCGGAGGGCAAGTTCATCCGCAGCGAAACCATTCCCGAATTCCTTGCCGCCCTTGAGAAACCGCGCCGGGTGATCATCATGGTCAAAGCCGGCGAAGCAACCGACGCCGTGATCAACGAGCTCGCCGACGCGATGGAGGAAGGCGACATCATCATCGACGGCGGCAACGCGCTCTACACCGACACCATCCGTCGGGAGAAGGCGATCCGCGAGCGCGGGCTGCACTTCGTCGGCGCAGGCATCTCCGGCGGGGAGGAAGGTGCCTTGAAGGGGCCGTCGATCATGCCCGGCGGGCCCGCCGAGTCCTACAAGTCGCTCGGACCGCTCCTGGAGGAGATCTCCGCGCACGTCGACGGGGTGCCCTGCTGCACCCACATCGGTCCCGACGGCGCCGGGCACTTCGTGAAGATGGTGCACAACGGCATCGAGTACTCGGACATGCAGCTCATCGGCGAGGCCTACCAGCTGCTGCGTGACGGATTGGGCCTGACGGCGCCCGAGATCGCCGATGTGTTCGCCGAATGGAACAAGGGCGACCTGGACAGCTTCCTCATCGAGATCACGGCGGAGGTGTTGCGGCAGACGGACGCCAAGACGGGCAAGCCGCTCGTCGACCTGATCCTCGACGAGGCCGAGCAGAAGGGCACCGGCCGGTGGACGGTGAAGTCGGCGCTGGACCTCGGGGTGCCCGTGACGGGGATCGCCGAGGCGGTGTTCGCTCGCGCGCTGTCGGGCTCGGTCGCCCAGCGCAAAGCAACGACGGGTTTGGCATCCGGCGATCTCGGCGAGAAGCCCAGTGATGCAGAGCAATTCATCGATGATGTCAGCAAGGCGCTGTACGCATCGAAGATCATCGCCTACGCGCAGGGCTTCAATCAGATCCAGGCGGGCAGTGCGGAATACAACTGGGGTATCAACCCCGGCGATATGGCGACGATCTGGCGCGGCGGCTGCATCATCCGGGCGAAGTTCCTCAATCGCATCAAGGAGGCGTTCGACGAGAACCCCGAGCTGCCGACGCTGATCGTGGCGCCGTACTTCCGCAGCGCCATCGAGTCGGCGATCGACAGCTGGCGTCGTGTCGTGGTGACCGCGACCGAGCTGGGCATCCCGATCCCGGGCTTCTCCTCGGCGTTGTCGTACTACGACGGGCTGCGCACGGAACGGCTGCCCGCCGCGCTCACGCAGGGCCTGCGCGACTTCTTCGGTGCGCATACGTATGGCCGCATCGATGCCGACCCGAGCGCGCGGTTCCACACACTGTGGAGCGGGGATCGCAGCGAGATCGAGGCCTAGGGACGCCTGCCTATTTCGCCGAGACTGCGGGCGGATTCTGCGTCTTTGCGCCGATACCGGCGACGGGCGTAACGCCATGGTGCGATCGCGGCCGAATTCCCGCCGTGCGGTTACAACCGGCGCTGACCCGTATCGCCGACGTCGTCACACCCAGTCTCGACGCATGTGGCGCATGTCTCGGCGGCAACTAGACTTGGGCTGAGATGAAATTTCTTCACGGCCACGAGCCCGCCTTCGACCTGACCTACAACGACGTCTTCATCGTTCCCAGCCGTTCCGATGTGCTGTCGCGGATGGACGTCGACCTGTCCACGTCGGACGGCTCGGGAACGACGATCCCGGTGGTGGTCGCCAACATGACGGCGGTCGCCGGTCGCCGGATGGCCGAGACCGTGGCACGTCGCGGTGGGCTTGTCGTTCTGCCGCAAGACCTTCCGACCGCAGCAGTGCAGCAGACCGTCGACTTCGTCAAGAGCCGCGACCTGGTCGTCGACACCCCGGTGGTGCTCTCCCCCGACGACTCGGTGTCGGATGCGATGGCCCTGATCCACAAGCGTGCCCACGGCGCCGCCGTCGTCGTCTTCGAGGGACGGCCCATCGGACTGGTCACCGAGGCCGGTTGCGTCGGCGTGGACCGCTTTACCCGCGTCCGCGACATCGCGGTGTCCGACTTCGTCAGCGCGCCGGTGGGTACGGACCCGCGAAAGGTATTCGACCTGCTCGAACATGCTCCGATCGACGTGGCTGTCATGACCGAGGCCGACGGCACGCTGGCCGGTGTGCTGACCCGTACCGCGGCCATCCGGGCCGGCATCTACACCCCCGCGGTCGACGACAACGGCCGGTTGCGCATCGCCGCGGCGGTGGGCATCAACGGCGACGTCGGCGCGAAGGCCCGCAGCCTGGCCGAGGCCGGCGTCGACCTGCTGGTGATCGACACCGCACACGGCCACCAGGTCAAGATGCTGGACGCCATCAAGGCCGTCGCGTCGCTGGACCTCGGGCTGCCGCTGGTGGCCGGCAACGTGGTGTCCGCCGAGGGCACGCGTGACCTGATCTCGGCAGGCGCGTCGATCGTGAAGGTCGGCGTCGGACCCGGCGCGATGTGCACCACCCGGATGATGACCGGCGTGGGCCGGCCGCAGTTCTCCGCGGTGCTCGAATGTGCCATTGCGGCAAAGCAACTCGGCGCTCACGTGTGGGCCGACGGAGGCGTCCGGCACCCGCGCGACGTCGCGCTCGCACTCGCCGCAGGTGCGTCGAACGTGATGATCGGCTCGTGGTTCGCCGGCACCTACGAGTCGCCGGGCGACCTCATGCGCGATCGCGAGGACCGCCCCTACAAGGAGAGCTACGGCATGGCGTCCAAGCGCGCCGTCGCCGCACGCACCGCCGCCGACGACCCGTTCGACCAGGCCCGCAAGGCGTTGTTCGAGGAGGGCATCTCGACGTCTCGGATGGGGCTCGACCCGTCCCGGGGCGGCGTGGAGGACCTGCTCGACCACATCACCTCCGGGGTGCGCAGCACCTGCACCTACGTCGGCGCCACCAACCTCGCCGAACTCCACGAGAAGGTCGTGCTCGGCGTGCAGTCGCCGGCGGGGTTCGCCGAGGGTCATCCTCTGCCAACCGGCTGGTGAGCCCCTTGGCCTGCCGCGACGGGCTACCATAGAGCTCACTTTTTCAGCGCCTACTCGAAAGGGACCCTGTGCCGCAGGCACCCGTTGAGGCCGCGAGCTTCCGGGCCGAGCGGCCCGGCGACGAACCGCCCGACGCCGAGCCCTCTTCTAGTCGGCCGGGCGGAAGGCCCGGCTCACTACCGGCGAGGACGCGAGGACTCTCGGCATGACCCTCGCCACCTCGCTGCTCTCCATCGCCGCCATCATCCTGCTGACCATCGGCACCGCGGTGTTCGTCGCCGCGGAGTTTTCGCTGACCGCACTCGAACGGAGCACGGTCGATGCCAACGCGCGCAGCGGCAACCGTCGTGACCTGATGGTGCAGCGGGCCCACCGCACGTTGTCGTTCCAGCTCTCCGGCGCACAGGTGGGCATCTCGATCACCACGCTGGCGACCGGCTACCTGGCCGAACCCGTCGTGGGGCGGCTGATTCGGCCCGGCCTCGACGCCATCGGCGTGCCCGGTCGGTTCGCGGGCGGACTCGCGTTGTTCTTCGCCGTGGTGATCGCCACCTCGCTGTCGATGGTGTTCGGCGAGCTGGTGCCGAAGAACCTGGCGATCGCCAGGCCGGTGCAGACGGCACGCTGGTCGGCGGGGCCGCAGCTGCTGTTCTCGACGCTGTTCACCCCGCTGATCCGGCTGACCAATGGCACCGCCAACTGGATCCTGCGGCGGCTGGGCATCGAGCCCGCGGAGGAGCTTCGTTCGGCGCGCTCCCCGCAGGAGCTGGTGTCGCTGGTGCGCAGCTCGGCGCGCAGCGGTGCGCTGGACCCGGCCACCGCGATCCTCGTCGACCGGTCCCTGCAGTTCGGTGAGCGCACCGCCGAGGAACTGATGACCCCGCGGGCGAAGATCGAGGCGCTGGAATCCGACGACACCGCCGCCGACCTGGTGGCCGCCGCCATCAAGACCGGCCACTCACGGTTCCCGATCATCCAGGGCGACCTCGACGAGACCATCGGCATCGCACACGTCAAGCAGGTGTTCGAGGTGCCTCCGGAGCGGCGGAGCACCACGCCGTTGGCCAGCCTGGCGCTGCCCGTCGCCAAGGTGCCGTCCACCCTCGACGGCGACGCGGTGATGACTCAGATCCGGGCCAACGGCCTGCAGACCGCGCTCGTCGTCGACGAATACGGCGGCACCGCGGGGATGGTCACCATGGAGGACCTCATCGAGGAGATCGTCGGCGATGTGCGCGACGAGCACGACGTCGAACCGCCAGACGTGGTCCCCGCGGGCAAGGGCTGGCAGGTGTCTGGGCTGCTGCGCATCGACGAGGTCGCCGAAGCGACGGGTTTCCGTGCGCCAGAAGGTGATTACGAAACGATCGGCGGGCTGGTGCTGGAGAAGCTCGGGCACATTCCCGAGCAGGCCGAGTCGGTGGAGCTGACGGCGTTCGATCCCGACGGTGTCGCGCTGGACGATCCGGTCCGATGGCTGGCCACCGTGGTTCGTATGGACGGCAGGCGCATCGACCTGCTCGAGCTGACCGAACTCGGCCGGCGTGGCGCGGGAGATGAGAGCTGATGGGCGGCGACATCTTCGGCGTGCTGCTCACCGTGCTGCTGCTCGGCGCGAACGCGTTCTTCGTCGCTTCGGAGTTCGCGTTGATCTCGGCGCGCCGCGACCGGCTCGAAGCGCTGGCCGAACAGGGCAAGAAGAGTGCGGTGACCGTCATCCGCGCCGGCGAGAACCTGGGGTTGATGCTTGCCGGCGCCCAGCTGGGCATCACCGTCTGCTCGATCCTGCTGGGCCGGGTCGGCGAGCCTGCGGTCGCACATCTGCTGGAGAAGCCGTTCGACCTGTTCGGCATTCCGGATTCGGTGCTGCACACCGTGTCGTTCTTCGTCGCGTTGGCCGTCGTGGTGACGCTGCACGTGTTGCTCGGCGAGATGGTGCCGAAGAACATCGCGATCGCCGGACCGGAGTCGGCGGCGATGCTGCTGATCCCGGTCTACCTGGTCTACATCCGGCTGGCCCGCCCGTTCGTCGCCTTCTACAACGGGTGCGCCAACATCACGTTGCGCGCCATGGGCGTCGAACCGAAGGACGAGCTCGATGTCACGGTGTCGACCGTCGAGCTGTCCGAGATGATCGCCGAGTCGGTGTCGGAGGGCCTCCTCGACCAGGAGGAGCACAACCGGCTGACGCGTGCACTGCAGATCCGCAACCGTGTCGCCAGCGATGTGGCGATGCCGCTCGACCAGATCCGCACCGTCCCGGTCGCGCGTGAGGGCTGCGGACCCACGCTGGCGGCGATCGAGGAGGCACTCGCCGAAACCGGCTACTCACGCTTCCCCGTCAGCGGCCTGTCCGGCGAGCTCGTCGGGTATCTGCACATCAAGGACGTCCTGCCGCTGGTCGACGACCCTCGCAAGGATGACGCCGTGCTGGACGCCTCGATGGTGCGGCCGCTGCCGCGGGTTCCGGCGTCGATGTCGTTGCCCGACGCGCTCTCGAGGCTGCGGCGGGACAACGCCCACCTGGCGCTGCTCACCGCACCCGACGGCAGCGTGTCGGCGATGGTCGCGCTGGAGGACCTGGTCGAGGACCTCGTCGGCACCGTGCGGGACGGGACCCACCGTGTCTGACGCCCTCGTGTTCGACGAGGGCGACTGGACCGCCCGAGCGCAGCGGCACCGGGAACGCGTCGACGACTTCCTGCGGGTCTACCGCTCACCGGCAGGCGAGCCCCATCCCGTATGGGATTTCCTGTTCACCTACTACAGCCTGCGGCCACGACAACTGCGGAAGTGGCACCCGGGTTTCGGAGTGGTGCTCGCGGGTGACTCCGCGACTCGCTATCTGGGCCGCACCGGCTACGGCCGCGCACCGCACGGGGTGAGCGTCACCCTGGACTACCTCCGGGGCCGCGCGGAGACCGTGCGGTTCATCGCCGGGCTGTTGCGCGCGACCGCGTCGCGGCCGGCGCGGCTGAACTGCTTCGGGTTGCACGAGTGGGCGATGGTGTACCGGGCGCGGACCGTTCGCCATGACCGCGTGCCGCTGCGCTTGGGTACCGAAGGCACGGATGCGGTGGTCGAGTCGATGCCGTTGCGGTGCAGCCACTTCGACGCCTTCCGGTTCTTCACCGAGCCGGCGACCGAGCTCAACAGTGAGCAGCTGACCCGCGACGGCCAGGTCCGCTCGGAGCAGCCGGGCTGCCTGCACGCGGCGATGGATTGCTACAAGTACGCCTACAAGCTGGGGCCACTTGTCGATTCGACGTTGGTAATGGACTGCCTCGACGTGGCGGCGCAGGCCCGTGAACTCGACATGCGGGCCAGCCCCTACGATCTTCACGACTACGGATTCGAGCCGATCGCCATCGAGACACCGGCGGGACGGGCCGAATACGTGCGGATCCAGCAGCAGGTTGCCGACCGGGCGGCGCCGCTGCGGGAGCGGCTTGTGCAGCGGTGCGACGACCTGCTCGCAGCCTTGGTGGTCCGCGGAGACGCTGCACCGGTGAGCGCAGGAATAGCTGCGATTACCCGCGGGTAAGCTGGATCGACGGCACTGCGTTCGACGCGCCTTTGCAGGCGAGGGAGGAAATATGACCGATCGCGTGAAGGTGGGCAACCTGCGTGTTGCCCAGGTGCTGTACGACTTCATCAACAGCGAGGCGCTGCCGGGTACCGGCCTCGATCCCGACACCTTCTGGTCCGGCGTGGACAAGGTCGTCGCCGATCTGACGCCCAAGAACCAGGAGCTGCTGGCCAAGCGCGACGAGCTGCAGGCCCGCATCGACAAGTGGCACCGCCAGCGCGTCATCGAGCCCATCGACGCCGAGGCCTACCGCGAGTTCCTCACCGAGATCGGGTACCTGCTGCCCGAGCCCGAGGACTTCACCATCACCACCGCGGGCGTCGACGACGAGATCACCACGACCGCAGGCCCGCAGCTCGTCGTCCCGATCCTGAACGCCCGCTTCGCGCTGAACGCCGCGAACGCCCGGTGGGGCTCGCTGTACGACGCGCTGTACGGCACCGACGTCATCCCCGAGGACGACGGCGCCGAAAAGGGCACCAGCTACAACAAGGTCCGCGGTGACAAAGTCATCGCGTATGCCCGCCGCTTCCTCGACGGTGCCGCCCCGCTGGCCACCGGCGCGTGGAACGAAGCCACCGGCATCAAGATCGACGAGGGCCGGCTGGTCGTCACGCTGGGCGACGGGGTGTCCACCGGGCTCGCGACGCCCGAGCAGTTCGTCGGCTACACCGGCGAACTCGGCTCGCCGTCCTGGTCGGTGCTGCTGCGCAACCACGGCCTGCATGTCGAGGTCCTGATCGACCCCGACTCCCCCGTCGGCTCCACCGACCCGGCCGGCATCAAGGATGTCGTCCTGGAGTCCGCGATCACCACGATCATGGACTTCGAGGACTCAGTGGCCGCCGTCGACGCCGACGACAAGGTGCTCGGTTACCGCAACTGGCTGGGTCTGAACCGCGGCGACCTCGCCGAAGAGGTGAGCAAGGACGGCAAGACCTTCACCCGGGTGCTCAACGAGGACCGCGTCTACACCACTCCGGACGGTGCGGGCCAGCTGACGCTGCCCGGCCGCAGCCTGCTGTTCGTGCGCAACGTCGGTCACCTGATGACCAACGACGCCATCGTGGACGTCGACGGTAACGAGGTGCCCGAGGGCATCCAGGACGCGCTGTTCACCAGCCTGATCGCGATTCACGGGCTGAAGTCCGGCGATGAGAACGGCCCGAAGGTCAACAGCCGCACCGGCTCGATCTACATCGTGAAGCCCAAGATGCACGGCCCCGAAGAGGTCGCGTTCACGGTCGAGCTGTTCGGCCGTGTCGAGGACGTCCTCGGGCTGCCGCCGAACACCATCAAGGTCGGCATCATGGACGAGGAGCGCCGCACCACGGTGAACCTCAAGGCCTGCATCAAGGCGGCCGCCGACCGCGTGGTGTTCATCAACACCGGCTTCCTGGACCGCACGGGCGACGAGATCCATACGTCGATGGAGGCGGGCCCGATGGTCCGCAAGGGCGCCATGAAGACGCAGCCGTGGATCCTGGCCTACGAGGACCAGAACGTCGACATCGGCCTGGCCACCGGATTCTCCGGGCGCGCGCAGATCGGCAAGGGCATGTGGGCGATGACCGACCTGATGGCCGAGATGGTCGAGCAGAAGATCGGTCAGCCCAAGGCCGGCGCCACCACCGCGTGGGTGCCGTCGCCTACGGCGGCCACCCTGCACGCCATGCACTACCACGAGGTCGACGTGTTCGCGGTGCAGAAGGAGCTCGCGGGTAAGACCCGGACCACGATCGACCAGCTGCTCACCATCCCCCTCAGCAAGGAACTCGCCTGGGCGCCCGAGGAGATCCGCGAAGAGGTCGACAACAACTGCCAGTCCATCCTCGGCTACGTGGTGCGCTGGATCGACGCCGGCGTCGGCTGCTCGAAGGTGCCCGACATCCACAACATCGCGCTGATGGAAGACCGCGCGACGCTTCGTATCTCGAGCCAGCTGCTGGCGAACTGGCTGCGTCACGGTGTGATCACCGAGGACGACGTGAAGGCCAGTCTGCGGCGGATGGCGGCGGTCGTCGACGAGCAGAACGCCGGGGACGCGGACTACCGGCCGATGGCCCCGGACCCCGAGGGCAGCGTGGCGTTCCAGGCCGCCCAGGAGCTGATCCTGTCCGGCACCGCGCAGCCGAACGGCTACACCGAACCGATCCTGCATCGCAGGCGCCGCGAATTTAAGGCAGCCAACAACGGTGCTTGATCCGATGACCCGTCGACGTAGCGAGCACAAGGGCTTCTGTGGGCAGGCATAGCATTCCCGACCCCGAGGATTCGGCCGGCGAAGAGCAGCACGACGAAACCGAGACCGCGCGGTTCCGCCAGGCCGATGCACGGCCGAGCTACGGATCCGACGCCGACGCATTCGCCGACGACGAACCGGAATCCGACCCGTCGGGGTTCGACCTGCGTCGCGTCGGGTCGTCCACCACTCCGCCTCCCAGTCGCCCGCGCTGGGACAGCGGTGAATGGACCGGCAGCCACCGCGCGGTGACGCCGCGTCGCCGGGGCGTCAGCGTCGGTGTGATCGTCGCCCTGGTCGCCGTCGTCGTGGTGGTCGGCGCGATCATCCTGTGGCGGTTCTTCGGCGACGCACTCTCCGATCGCAGTGATGTCGCCGCGGCCCGGTGTGTGGATGGTGACCTCGCCGTCGCCGTCGTCGCGGACCCGTCCATCGCCGAGCAGATCACGACCCTGGCCGACCGGTACAACCAAAGCGCCGCGCCTGTGGGTGACCGCTGTGTGAAGGTGGGCGTGACGTCGGCCGACTCCGATCAGGTGATCAACGGATTCATCGAGAAGTGGCCTTCCGACCTTGGCGAGCGGCCCGCGCTGTGGATTCCGGGCAGTTCGATCTCGGCGGCGCGCCTCGAGGCCAGTGCCGGTGAGCAGACGATCAGCGACGCCCGATCGCTGGTCACCTCGCCCGTCGTGCTGGCGATCAGGCCAGAGCTCAAAGGTGCGCTGAGTCAACAGAACTGGGCCACGTTGCCGGCGCTGCAGACCAACCCCACCGCCCTGGACGGCCTTGGCCTGCCGGGCTGGGGCTCGTTGCGGTTGGCGTTGCCGATGTCCGGCGACAGCGACGCCTCCTACCTCGCGGCCGAGGCCGTGGCGGCGGCGACCGCACCCGCAGGCGCACCGCCGACCTCGGGTATCGGCGCGGTGAGCGCACTGGTCGCCGGGCAGCCGAAGCTGGCGGACACGAAGACCGCGACGGCCATGGACGCGCTGCTGGAGGCGTCCGATCCCGCGGCCGCGCCCGTACACGCCGTCGTCACCACCGAGCAGCAGCTCTACCAACGCGGCACCACGCTGTCCGACGCCAAGGACACGGTGACGTCGTGGCTGCCACCGGGCCCCGCTCCCGTCGCGGACTACCCGACGGCGCTGCTGGCCGGCGATTGGCTGTCTCAGGAGCAGGTGGCGGCCGCCAGCGAGTTCGCGCGGTTCATGCGCAAACCGGACCAGTTGGCCGAACTGGCGAAGGCGGGCTTCCGCACCGACGGCGCTACCCCGCCGGCGAGCGATGTCACCGATTTCGCACCCCTGTCGGCGCCGTTGTCGGTGGGCGACAACGCGATGCGCGTCACGCTCGCCGATGCGCTGACCGCCCCCGCGGAAAGCCCGGCGGTGACCATCATGCTCGACCAGTCGATGCCGGTCGTCGAGGGCGACAATTCACGGCTGGCGAATGTGACCGAGGCGCTCAACGCTCGACTGCAGGCGCTCGCACCGAACTCCGCGATCGGATTGTGGACGTTCGACGGCGTCCAGGGCCAGTCCCAGGTTCCGATCGGACCGCTGTCCGACCAGCTCGACGGCAAGCCACGCTCGGCCGTGCTGGCCTCTGGGCTGACTGACCAGACGGCCTCCAGCGGCGGTGCGGTCTCGTTCACCACGCTGCGCCTGGCGTACGAACAAGCCAAGTCGAGTTACCGTGAGGGCCAGCCGAATTCGGTCCTGGTCATCACCACGGGCCCGCATACGGACCGGACGCTGAACGGCCAGGGTCTGCAGGACTACATCCGCGGCGCGTTCGACCCGGCCCGGCCCATCGCGGTGAACGTGATCGATTTCGGCGGCGACGCCGACCGCGCGACGTGGGAGGCGGTGGCGCAGACCACCCGC
Organism: Mycolicibacterium moriokaense; assembly: GCF_010726085.1. Lineage (NCBI taxonomy): Bacteria > Bacillati > Actinomycetota > Actinomycetes > Mycobacteriales > Mycobacteriaceae > Mycobacterium > Mycolicibacterium moriokaense. Next base: position 3,351,042 of record NZ_AP022560.1, on the reverse strand, counting down.
GGCAAGTATCAGAACCTGAACAGCTCGGCGGGCCCGGAGCTGACGTCCGCGATCACAGCGCTCCTGGCTTAGTGCGACGCGGTTGACAGCAGGGCCATCGCCGCACGGGTGAACTGTTCTGGTACCTCGACCTGCGGGTAGTGCCCGACGCCGGGCAGTTCGACGACGGCGGCCGCCGGCCGCAGCTCACGAAGTCCGTCGAGCACGTGCGTGGTGGCGACGGGATCCTCGAGCGCCCACAGGAAACTCAGCGGCTTGGGCCAGTCCCGTACCGCGCCGTGCCATCGCGTGGCATAGCGGACCCGTTCGTCGAGGTAGGCGATGAGCCGGTGCGGGATGCGGTGCCCGTCGTTGTACGACCAGAGCGCCCACTGCGCCTCCCCCTCCTGCTTGCTCATCGGGTGATCGGCGCTGAACAGCTTGGCGAACTCGCGCTGGTAGGACGACGCGTTGGACAGCCGCGCCAGAATCGGGCCCAGCGGGCCGCGAAGCAGCTTCTGCGCCGGCCGCAGGCTGGCCCGGTGCAGGATGACGCTCCCGTTGCCGATCACCGCGCGCTGCAGCTCGAATGGCAACTGCCCCTGTAGGTCTCGCGCCAGCAGCTCGGTGGCCACCGACGTGCCCATGTCGTGCGCGATCAGCTCCACCGGACCTGAGGTCGTCGCGGCTACCACCTCCGCCACGATGTCGGCCTGCTCGAGCAGGCTGTAGTTGTGCGGTCGCGGTTTGTCCGACAACCCGAAGCCGGGGAAATCCAGCGTCACCCACGCCCGGCCGCCGAGGTGCGGAACAACCTCGCGGTAGTCGTAGGAACTGGACGGGTAGCCGTGCAACAGCAGGATCGTCGGACCCTCGCCCGGCGCCGAACGGACGAACACTCGGCCGGCGGCGGTGCTCAACCAGGAGCCACCGTCGCGCCACTGCACCACACTGCGGGGTAACACGTCACGAACCCTAGCGGCCGAACGTGGATCACCCGCGGATTTCGGCGGCTGGACGGCTCTAGGCGAACGCCTCCACCGGCGGGCACGAGCACATCAGGTTGCGGTCGCCGTATGCGCCGTCGATGCGACGCACCGGCGGCCACACCTTCGGGCGGAACGACTTGCCGAGCGGAAACGCCGCCTGCTCGCGCGTGTATGGGTGGTCCCAGTCGGCCACGAGCAGGCATTCCGCGGTGTGCGGCGCGCCGCGCATCGGGTTGTCGTCGACAGGCCAGGTGCCCGCGGCCACCGCGTCGATCTCGCCGCGGATCGAGATCATCGCCTCGCAGAACGCGTCGACCTCGGCCAGGCTTTCGCTTTCCGTCGGCTCGACCATCAGGGTGCCCGCCACCGGGAAGCTCATCGTCGGAGCGTGGAAACCATAGTCCGCCAGTCGCTTTGCGACATCGTCGACGGTGACACCGGTCTGCTTCGTGATGCCCCGCAGATCGAGGATGCACTCGTGGGCCACCATGCCGTTCTCGCCCGTGTACAGCACCGGGTAGTACTCGTCGAGGCGCCGGGCGATGTAGTTGGCCGACGCGATCGCCGTCAGCGTCGCCGCGCGCAGCCCACCCGCGCCCATCATCCGGATATAGGCCCACGTGATCGGCAGGATCGACGCGGATCCGTACGGGGCCGCCGACACCGTCAGGTCGTCGCCGAGTTCGTCGGCCAGCGGATGTCCCGGTAGGTAGGGCACGAGATGCGAACGCACCGCGACCGGCCCGACGCCGGGACCGCCGCCGCCGTGCGGGATGCAGAACGTCTTGTGCAGATTGAGATGACTGACGTCGCCGCCGAACCGGCCCGGCCGCGCCAACCCGACCAGCGCGTTGAGGTTGGCGCCGTCGACATAGACCTGGCCGCCCACATCGTGGACCGCAGCGCAGATGTCGGCGACGTCGTGCTCGTAGACACCGTGGGTCGACGGGTAGGTGATCATCAGCGCCGCAATGGTTTCCGCGTGCTCTGTGACCTTGGCGCGCAGATCGTCGAGGTCGACGTCGCCGTTCTCGCGGCACGCCACCACCACGACGCGCATCCCCGCCAGCGCAGCCGACGCGGCATTGGTGCCGTGCGCGGACGACGGGATGAGGCAGATGTTGCGCTGCGTGTCACCGCGACTGCGGTGGTAGGCCTGGATCGCCAGCAGACCCGCGTACTCCCCCTGCGAGCCCGCGTTGGGCTGCAGCGACACCGCGTCATAACCGGTGATCGCGGTCAACCACGTCTCGATGTCGGCGATCAGCTTGCGCAGGCCGGGCGTGTCGGACGCCGGGGCGAACGGATGCTGCCTGGCGAATTCGGGCCAGGTGATCGGTTCCATCTCGGCGGCCGCGTTGAGCTTCATGGTGCACGATCCGAGCGGAATCATGCTGCGGTCCAACGCAATATCCTTGTCCGCCAGGGACCGCAGGTAACGCATCATCTCCGTCTCGGTGCGGTACCGGGTGAACGCCGGGTGCGTCAGGAACTCCGAGGTGCGGGTCTCGATTGCGGGTCCGTCGAACCCGTCGGCCGCGGTGACGCCGAACGCCGACAGCACGGTGTCGACGTGCTGCGCCGTGGTGGCCTCGTCGCAGGACACCGACACATGGTCGGCGTCGACCAGCCAGATGTTCACGCCGTGCGCCTTGGCGTTGTCGCGGACCTCAGCCGCCTTGCCGGGAACGCGAGCCAGGACGGTGTCGAAGAACGCGCTGTGCACCACTTCCACGCCGCCCTCGGCCAGGCCGGCGGCCAGTGCCTCGGCGTGCGCGTGCACCCGCCGTGCGATCGCGGTCAACCCCTCGGCGCCGTGATAGCTCGCATACATGGCGGCCATCACCGCGAGCAGCACCTGGGCGGTGCAGATGTTGCTGGTCGCCTTGTCGCGGCGGATGTGCTGCTCGCGGGTCTGCAGCGCCAGCCGGTACGCGGGCGCGCCGTCGGCGTCCAGTGACACCCCGACGAGACGGCCGGGCAGCTGGCGGGCATGCTTGGCGTGGACGGCGAGGTAACCCGCGTGCGGTCCGCCGAATCCCATTGGCACCCCGAATCTCTGGGTGCTGCCGAACGCGACGTCGGCGCCGATCTCACCCGGCGGGGTGATCAGCGTCAGCGCCAGCAGGTCGGCGCCGATGGCCACCAACGCACCGCGCTCGTGCGCCTGGGTCACCAGCTCGGTCCAGTCGACGATCGCGCCGCTGCCGCCCGGCAGTTGGGCGATGACGCCGAAGAACTCGCCGTCGGGCAGGCCCTGCCGCAGGTCTGCGGTGACGATCTCGATGCCCAGCGGCTGCGCGCGGGTGGCCAGTACGGCGGCGGTCTGGCGGTACACGTCGACGTCGACCACCAACCGGTTCGACGACCCGCGTACCGCACGGTGCATCAGCGTCATCGCCTCGGCGGCGGCGGTGCCCTCGTCGAGCATGGAGGCGTTGGCGACCTCGAGTCCGGTCAGGTCACTGACCATGGTCTGGAAGTTGAGCAGCGCCTCGAGCCGGCCCTGGCTGATCTCGGGCTGATACGGCGTGTAGGCCGTGTACCACGCGGGGTTCTCAAGGATGTTGCGGCGCAACACCGGCGGGGTGAGCGTGTCGAAGTAGCCCTGGCCGATCATCGACACCGCGATGGTGTTCGCGTCGGCGAGCGCCCGCAGTTCGGCGAGCGCCTCCTCCTCGGTGGCCGCCGGCGGGAGCTGATCCAGACCGGGCGCCACCTGATCGGCGGTCAATGCGTCGAGGATGCCCGCGGGCAGCGCCTTCTCGGCGAGCTCGTCGAGGGAGCCGACGCCGATGGTCGTGAGCATCGTGGTGACCGCGTCGGCGTCAGGTCCGATGTGGCGTGCGGCGAAGGTGAATGAATCGTTCTGGTCGGACACCGGCGATTGCTCCAGACGCGTGAAGGGTCAGAACCGTTGGGCTCCTCTCCCTCTGTCGTCGGTGCCTGAGAGATTCGGCGACTCGCGCAGCGCGAGGGAGCCTTTCCCCATGGGCGGGTGGGCGCAGGCCTACCACTTTCCAGAGGCATCGGGGCCCTGCGCGGTCCGGGTGCCTGAGAGGTTGACGGAGAGGTGTTGCTCCTTCGGCGTCCGTGGCTGGCGACCACGGAACTCTCCCGCACAAGGGCGATGCGTTGACGAGTTTACCGGTGGACGCCGCAATAGCCGCGCCGAGACCGCGCACAGATCGCCGATTTCGAAATTTTCGCGATCTCCCCGCAGTTTCGAGCGAAGACAGTTAGCCGATCTTGCGGTCGCGGTGCTTGCGCCGCGACGCCAGCTCATCCTCGGGCGCCGCGATGGATTCACCGCCGTCGGCCCGCTCACCTGGGAAGTCGGCGATCGCGCCGGTCAGCTCACGCATGGCGCCGGACACCGCGATACCGAACACACCCTGGCCACCCTGCAGCAGGTCGACCACTTCCTCGGCCGAGGTGCACTCGTAAACCGTGGTGCCGTCGGAGAACAGCGTGATGTTGGCCAGGTCACGGACACCGCGCTGACGCAGGTGATCGACGGCGACCCGGATGTTGTGCAGCGAGATGCCGGTGTCCAGCAGTCGCTTGACGATCTTGAGGACCAGGATGTCCTTGAACGAGTACAGACGCTGGCTGCCCGAACCGGCGGCGCTTCGGATGGACGGCACCACCAGCGACGTCCTGGCCCAGTAGTCGAGCTGCCGATAGGTGATACCGGCGATCTGGCATGCACTGGGGCCGCGGTAGCCGACGAGCTCGTCGGGTACGGAGTCGTCAGGGAAGAGACCTGCCTGCACTGGTGCTTCGGAAACGGTCACTCCTGATTCTGATTCGGCCGGACCGGTGGCTGAGGACAGATCGAATTCCTCTTGACGTGGCGTGTCTTCCACTTTCGAATCCTCTCGCCGGTCTCGCCTCGTGACCTGCATGGCAGCACGTTTGCCCAAGCCCGAATGTGTCGAGCATACGCTGTCGCCGGGCCCGAGACTGGCCATCAGCAGGTCCGACCATCAGAGTATGGCTGCCCACTTGACCGATCTGAGAAACCCGGCCCGCGTGTCGAGGCCGACGAGACGCTTCCGTGACAAAACCGCACGAAAAAGCGACCCGAAACTCGGCTGGATCGGGCTAGGTCGCCTTGAAATCGTCGGGCGACACGCTGTCGAGGAATTCCTTGAACTTCTCGACCTCGTCTTCACGCACCGCGCCGGTGGCTTCCTCGTCGTTCTCATCGGGGATGAGCAGCCCGGCCTCGGCGAGCACCGCCTCTTCCACGTAGATCGGCACCCCGACCCGCAGTGCGATCGCCACCGAATCCGACGGCCGCGCCGACACCTTGATGTCGCGGTCGAAGATCAGGTCGGCGTAGAACGTGCCCTCCTGGAGGTCGACGATGCGCACCTCCTTGAGCGAATGGCCAAGCGCGCCAATGACATCTCGAATCAGGTCGTGCGTGAGCGGTCGCGCCGGCTCCACACCCTGCTGTTCGAGTGCGATCGCCGCCGCCTCCGACTGGCCTATCCAAATCGGTAGGTAGCGGTCGCCATTGGCCTCGCGGAGCAGCAGCACCGGCTGGTTCTGGGGCTGCTCCACGCGAATGCCGACTACACGAACCTCACCCATCTGTGTCCGCCCTTCGCGCTGAGATGCCTGCCGAAATCGAGTCTAATCCTCAGCGGTCGAGTACGTCGCGCACCGCGGACTTGATTAGCGACGTGTGCAACGTGATGGCCAATGCCGCTACCTCACGCGCCAGATCGTCGGCGCGGTCGCGTGCACCCGCCTTGTCCGCCTTCACCACCGGTCCTGCGATTTGAGCGATCAGATCGGACTGGCGGTCGGCCGCCGACCGGAAGGCGCGCAGATGGCGTGGCTCGACGCCGTACTCCGCAAGCGCGCGAGCGCACTGGGCGATCAGCACGGAGTGCTCGTCGAAGAAGCCGCCCGGCCCGGTCTTGATCACCCCCGCCTTGACCAGTGCGGTGATGAGTTCGTCGTCGACACCCGAGCGGGCGCGCAAGTCCTCGCGTGACAACCGCACCTGCGTCGGGGCCACGCCGCCCTGCCCGCCCGCAGCATCGGTAACGGCGCCGGTCACCGGCACCAAACGCGGTATGGCGTAAGCGGATCCGCTCTGCGGCAATTCCCCGTCCGGCAGGGCGTCCAGCTGGGCCTTGATGACCTTCAACGGGAGATACTGATCGCGCTGGGCGGTCAGGATGAACCGCAGGCGAGCGCAGTCGTAGGCGGTGAACCGACGGTAACCCGACGCCGTGCGCTCCGGGGTGACCAGGCCCTCGGCCTCCAAGAACCGAATCTTGGAGATGGTCACATCCGGGAAGTCCGGTCGCAGCAGATCGAGAACCGCGCCGATCGACATCCCAGTCAGAGCGGGGGTGTCGGGCTGGCTCATTTACTCGTCGCGAGTGCGCTCATCGGCCACTAGCTGCCGCCGTCGTCGCTCTTGGGCCCGGTGAGGAACACCAGGCGGAACTTGCCGATCTGCACCTCGTCACCGTTGGAGAGCACCGCGGAGTCCACGGGCTCGCGGTTGACGTAGGTGCCGTTGAGGCTGCCGACATCGACGACCTGGAACTCGTTGCCTTCGAGTCGGAACTCGGCGTGACGGCGGCTCACGGTCACATCATCGAGGAAGATGTCGCTGTCGGGATGCCGACCCGCCGATGTGACGGGCTGGTCGAGCAGGAACCGCGATCCGGCGTTGGGTCCCCGCTTGACGACCAGCAGGGCTGAGCCGACGGGCAGGCCCTCGACCCCCGTCACCGCCCCCTCGGTGCCCGCCGCCGCCGGAGCGTCCAACTCGTTGAGGAAGTCCGCGCGGAAGACAGATGTCGTCTCCACAGTGACATCGTCAGACGTCTGGTCCGCCCCAGAATTCTGGTCCTTGTCCGTCACCCGCTGCTCCTCACTAGCCGCTGTGGCGTATTCAGGCCAAACCCGCAGCCGAAGTTCGTCTGGTGTCGACCGTACCGTGAGGTGGACGCGATTGTGTCCACCACCGCCGGATCCGCCTCTGGTTGGTACCCAGTCGGGAAAACCCTAACAACTCGTCATTCGGCCACGGTGGCGCGGTAGCCATCGGCGTCCAGAAGCTTGCCGAGCCCGTCCGCCAACGCGTCGGCGTCGAGCTGCAGGTCGATCAGCCAACCTCCGCCGTAGGGCTCCGAGTTGACGAGCTGCGGGTTAGCCTCCAGATCACCATTCACCGCAATGACTTTCGCGCTGACCGGCGCGTAGAGATCGGACACCGACTTCGTCGATTCCACCTCGCCGAACGACTCCCCCGCAGTCACCTCGGCGCCGACGTCGGGCAGCTGGACGAATACGACGTCCCCGAGCGCGGACTGCGCGTAGTCGGTGATACCGACGCGGACGGTGTCGTCGCCGGTGCGCTGCACCCACTCGTGCTCCTCGGTGTAGTACAGGTCGGCTGGGATTTCGCTCACGGCGCTCCTCATTCTCTTCCGCGGGTCACCGCGGTGATCTATTCCGCGTTTTCACTGCTGACGCGTGCACAAACTCATTTGACTGGCTGAGCGTATTGGCGAGGTTTCGGTTGCCGCAAGGCGGTGACGTCGACGCGCTCCGCTTGCTGCACGCTCATCGTGCCGCCGACACGTTCGACACTGTCCATCGCACCGCCAGGAATGTTCATGGCTGCGGCGAGAGTCGGCGGATCACCAATGGCAGTAACCGAATACGGCGGGTTGAGCGTCACGCTGTCGACGACCAGCGCGCCGGGGACACCGACGACCCAGGTGTCCAGACCCACCCGCACCTCCGAACCTCCGCCGCGAATCTCCATCGCCTCGGCACCCGCGTTGCGTAGCTCGTTGATGACGTCGAGCATGGTCTCGGCCGGCACACCGGGGGTGGTGTCGGTGATGGTCAGGGTCACGCCGGGGCCGGTGGCGGGCACCGTGCCGATCAGGATCGACAAGGCGGCCAGCCGGGCCTGCGCGTTCTCGATCGCCGCCTGATCGCTGGACCCGGAGGCCTGCAGTTGCGCCAGCGTGCGCTGCAGGTCGGCCACTTCGGTGTTCAGCGCCGCCTCCCGTTGCTGCAGCGAGTCCAGCAACACCAGCAGATCGGCGGGTCGGGCGTTCTCCAGCGAATCGCCCGACTCCGTCTGCCGTACCTGGGTGATGATCGCGACACCCAGCAGCAGACACAGCAGCACCGCCAGTGCCCCAAAGATGACCTGCGTACGGCCGCGCCGGACGACGCCGGCAACGCCACCGGCGTGCAGTTCGCCGATCTCGGGAGCCGGCGCATCGGGCGGCAGCTCGTGGCGGCCGTGCTGCTCCGCATCGGCAGGGTGGCGGGACTCGTCACTCATCGCTTACGTCACGCACCGAACAACCTGCGCCGCAACGCGGCAGCGTTTCCGAAGATCCGGATGCCCAGCACCACGACGATCGCGGTGGACAGCTGCGTCCCGACGCCGAGCTGGTCTCCCAGGTAGACGATGAGCGCGGCGACCAGCACGTTGAACACGAAGGACACCACGAACACCTTCGAGTCGAAGATGCGCTCCAGATAGGCCCGTAGACCACCGAACACGGCGTCCAACGCGGCGACGACGGCGATCGGGAGGTACGGCTGCACGAACTCGGGCACCTCGGGGTGAAACACCAACCCCAGCGCGATGCCGATGACGAGTGCGACGATTCCGATCATTTGTCTGGACTCATCCAATCTCCTTGGCGAAGTTGACATCTCGGACCGGGCTGGCCGGCAGGGTAAGCGCCTCCGACGTGCTCACCCGGGCTCCCACTCCGTACGAGGTCTCCAGCAGACGCAGGCGCTGCAGACCAGGACTGCGCTCGAAGCGATCCCGCACCGCGTTCGGCGGTCCGACCGCGAGGATGACATAGGGGCTGCTGATCGGTTGATTGTCGACCAGGATGCCGCCGCCCGCCTGCCGGATCGTCACGTTGGGCCCGATCCGCACGCCGCCCACCGAGATCGCCTCCGCACCGCTGGCCCACAGCGAATTGACCACGAGCTGCAGGTCGCGGTCCAGGATCACCTGCTGGCTACCGGGCAGTCGCCGCTTGGACACGTCGGTCAGGTCCCTCGTCATCCCAGGATCGGTGACGGTGATCTCCAGGCCGGGGCCGATCACGGGGGTGGCCGCCGCCTCGAAATTCGATTCGTCGAGTTCGCCGAGCAACTGCTGGCCGCGCGCGTCACCCTCGAGGCGTTGCCGCCGTACGGTATCCACTTGCGCCGCAAGGTCATCGCGTCGGGCGGACGCGTCCGCCACTTCTGTTTCGGCGGAGCGCACGCTGCCGGACAGCACCTGTTGCGTCTCGCGCACGCCGGGTGCGGTCGACCGGGCCTGGGCGACGGCAGCGACGAACACCAGCGCGATCAACACCGCCCCTGCGAGCTGCCACGCCCACGACTGCCACCTCTTGCGGCGTTTTCCCTGCCGCTTCGCGTCGGCCGCCGCCTGGTATCCCGGGTCGAGGTGGTCCGACAGCAGCGAACGCAACAGCGAGGGCACCGGGATCAGGGACGGCCTGCCCGCGTCGTGGGCGCTGCGTCCGGCGTTCGGGTCGTAGCCGCCGAGATGACTCATCGCCCTACCTTGGGCATACGGCGCATCACCAGCGAAACCTGGATCAGGTAGAGCACGCCCGACCACAGGTACATCACCAGGCCCCAGATCAGGAACGCCCAGCCGGAGGCGAGGATCACCCGGCTCCACAACGCGTCCCACTGACCGAGCAGGATCAGCGGGAACCCGGACATCAGCGCGAACGTCGCGGCCTTGCCGATGTAGGTGACCGGCAGCGCGGTCAGTCCGCGGCTGCGCAGCAGCGGCAGCGTCGCGGCCAGCACGACGTCGCGTCCGAGCAGGGTGAGCACGATCCACCACGGCACCGACCCGTGGACCGCCAGCGCGATCGGGATGGCGACCATGTAGATGCGGTCAACGAATGGGTCGAGTAGTTCCCCGAGTCTCGACGACTGGTTGTCGACCAGTCGCGCGATCTTGCCGTCGGCCCAGTCCGAGACCCCGCTGACCATGAGGACCGCGACGGCCCAGGCGTTCTCATGGGCCACCAGCAGCAACCACAGGAACACAGGCACCAGCACCAGGCGCAGCACACTGAGCGCATTGGGCACCGTGAACACCCGGGATTGCGACGTCTGTGCGGCCCCCGTCTGAGTTCGCCGGCCCGGCGACTCGTCCATGCGTAGAACCTAGCGGAATACTCCGGGCAGGCTCAGTGCCGACAGCGTGTCATCAGCGAGCGGGTTGTCGTGCACCATGTACGTCCACGTCGACGTCGGCCGCGCGAGCTTGGACAGGTCGATGCCCGGCTCGTCCTCGATGGACTGGGCGGTGTCGAACGTCTGCTGGGCGGCCTCGATCGCGTCGGCGGCCAGCGACGCGAACGCGTCGACGGCCATCCGGTGGAACTCGTCCAGGGGATTCTGCCTGCCGAGCGCGCGCAGATGGATGCTCTCCCGGATGTCGGCCAGATACGCCAGGTGGTCGGCCCAGCCGCGGTCCAGGTGATACAGCATGATCAGCCGGCAGATCTTCTCCAGCTTCTCCTCGCCGATCTGCTCTGCCAGCTCCTCGTAGCGGTCCGGCGACAGCTCACGCAACTCGTCGCGTGCGGTCGGAGTGCGCAGCAGGGTGTTGCGGCGGTCGACGAGGATCGCGCGCTGCTGAGCAATCAGCTGGTTGTAGCGCCAGGTGTTGGCATGCACGTCGAGCATGCGGCCCTCGGCGACGCGCTGGGCATGGTCGAGCAGGCTCGCCGCCCTCGGATTGGTGATGCGGCCGTCCTCGTCGGTCTGCATCGGCAGCTTGCTCGCCTCCAGGTGGGCGGCCACCACGTCGTCTTCCCAGCTGGAGAAGAACACCGACGAGCCCGGATCGCCCTGACGGCCGGCGCGCCCGCGCAGCTGGTTGTCCAGCCGCTCGGTGTTGTGGCGTCCGGTCCCGATCACGTGCAGCCCGCCGAGCGCGGCGACCTCGTCGTGGTCGGCCTCGTCGGACCCGCCGAGCCGGATGTCGGTGCCGCGGCCGGCCATCTGGGTGGACACGGTCACCGCACCGAGCTTGCCCGCCTCGGCAATGACGGCGGCCTCCTCGGCGTCGTTCTTGGCGTTGAGCACCACGGCGGGGACGCCGGCCTTCACCAGCCGCTCGTGCAGTTCCTCGGACTCGGCGACGTCGCGGGTGCCCACCAGGATCGGTTGACGGGTCTTGTGCACCTCGATGATGTGCTCGACGATCGCGTCGTTCTTGGCGGCGGCCGTGACGTACACGCGGTCGGGCTCGTCCTCGCGGATGTTCGGGGTGTTCGGCGGGATCGGCGACACCCCGAGCTTGTAGAACTGGCGCAGCTGCTCGCCCGCGGCCAGTGCGGTGCCGGTCATGCCGCACACCGTGGGGTACCGGTCGATCAACGCCTGCACGGTGATCGTGTCGAGCACCTCGCCGGTCTCGGTGGTCTCGATGCCCTCCTTGGCCTCCACCGCGGCCTGAAGTCCGTCGGGCCAGCGCTGCAACTGCGCGATGCGGCCGCGGGAGGAGTTGATGAGGTGCACGGCGTCGTCGCGGACGATGTAGTGCACGTCGCGCTGCAGCAGTACGTGCGCGTGCAGCGCGACGTTGACCTCGGTCAGCGTCGAGCCGACGTGCTCCTCGGAGTACAGGTCGATGCCGCCGAGTTTCGCCTCGAGCTTCTGCGCGCCCTTCTCGGTGAGGTGGACATTGCGGCTCTCGGAGTCGGTCTCGTAATCCTCACCCTCGGTCAGCTCGCCGACCATCCGGATGATCTCGACCTTCGGCGTCTCGCGGTGCGTGGTGCCCGCGAGCACCAGCGGCACGAGCGCCTCGTCAACGAGCACCGAGTCGGCCTCGTCGATCAGCGCGACATCGGGGTTGGGTGACACCAGGTCCTCGACGTCGGTGACCAGCTGGTCGCGCAGGACGTCGAAGCCGATCTCGTTGACCGAGCCGTACGTGACGTCGCACTTGTACGCCTTGCGCCGTTCGTCGGGCGTCGAGTCGGCGGTGACCCAGCCGACGGTCAGGCCGAGCGCCTCGATCAGCGGGCCCATCCACTCGGCGTCGCGGCGGGCTAGGTAGTCGTTGATGGTGATGACGTGCACGCGGCGGCCACCGATCGCATAGCCGGCCGCGGCGATCGCACCCGCCAGGGTCTTGCCCTCGCCGGTGGCCATCTCGACGACGTCGCCGGCCAGCATCCGCAGGGCGGCCTGCAGCTGCACGTCGAACGGTCGCAGCGTGGTGGTCCGCTCGGCTGCCTCGCGCGCGATCGCCAGGAACTGCGGGATGTCCGCGGAGTCGGCCAGGTCGTCCAGATTCAGCAGCTTCGCGGCCTTGAGCAGTTCCTCGTCATCGAGGTCGGCGGCCTTCTCGTCGAACTCCGCCGACTCGCGGACCTGCGCCATCGACGACGCCTGATCCCGTTCGGTGCTCGCCCCGAGCATCCGCCAGAAGCGACTGCTTACACGTCCTGAGGTGCGGGTCTTCGTCTTCGCCACAGCTTTACGGTACGCGGCGCCGCGACTTACCCGGACGTCGAGACTGTCCCGGCGGCCCTAAGCGAGGTTCGAGCGACGCGGGTAAGCCACCGTCGGATCCGTCAACGCATTGACGACCGCGGGCAGTCCGGCGGAGAACGCCCGCTCGAGCGCGGGACGCAGCTCGGCGGGCGCCGCCACCAGCTCGCCGTGTCCACCAAGCGCGGTGACCACCTCGTCATAGCGAGTCCCTGGCCGCAGTTCGGCGACCACCGAGTAGCCGTACAGCATTTCCATGGGGTGTTTCTCCAGCGCCCAGATGCCGTTGTTGCCGATCACCGAGACCACGTGAACTCCGTGGCGCACCAACGTGTCCCACTCCATACCGGAGAACCCGAACGCGCCGTCGCCCTGCAGCAGGACGACCTGCCGATCGGGTCGGGCCAGCTTGGCGGCCAGCGCGTAACCCGGTCCGGAGCCCAGACAGCCGAACGGGCCGCTGTCCAGCCACGCGCCCGGCACATAGCTGTCGATGACGCGACCCGCGTAGGACCCGAAGTCGCCCGCATCGATCACGACGATGGCGTCGCGATCCAGCAGCGCGCTCACCTCGGCGTAGACCCGCATCGGGTGCAGCGGCGTCCGGTCGTCGGCCAACTCCGCGGCCTCACCCGTCCGCGCCGCGGTCTCCGTGGTGCGCAGGGCGGCGATCCAGTCCTCGTGCTCGGTCGGCGACGCCGCCGACAGTGCCGACAGGATCGTCGTCAGGTCGCCGTACAGTTCGGCGGCGACCGCGCGCGGATGCGGCCGCTCGGGCGCGACGCGGTCGGCCACGATCAGCTTGGTCTCGGCCCCGAACACACCACCGAAGCCGAGCCGGAAGTCCATCGGCACGCCGATCACCACCGCAACGTCGGCCTCTCCCAACGCTTTTGACCGGGCACGCGAGAACGCGAGCCGATGGTCGGCGGGTACGGTCCCCCGCGCCATACCGTTCATCAGCACCGGGATCCGCAGCGCTTCGGCCAGGTGAAGCAGCGCGGCCTCGGCATGGCCCCACCAGACGTTGGTGCCCGCCATGATCACGGGCCGCCGTGCGTCGCCGAGCAGCCGGACCGCCGCGTCGACGGCGTCGCCGTCCGGCTGAACGACGGTGGCTGGACCCGTCAGCGCACCGGGTGCGCCGGCGTCGTGCGCCTCGCCGAACACGTGGTCCATCGGGAAGTCGACGAACGACACGCCCGTCGCCTGTCCGTCCGATCCCGCCGCGGCCCGCAGTGCATCGTCGACCAGCGTGCCGACCGCGTCCGGCGACTGCGCGGTCGCTGCGAACCGGGTCAGCGGCGCGACGAACGGCACGTGGTCGATCTCCTGCAGCGAACCCTGGCCCCAGCGCAACGCGGGGGCGCGGCCGCCGAGCACCACCAGCGGCGACTGGTTCTGCGCAGCGGCGGCCATCGCGCTCATACCGTTGGTGACACCGGGCCCGGCGGTCAGCGCCGCGACGCCCGGCACCCGGGTCACCTTCGACCAGCCCTCGGCCGCGAACGCCGCCGTCTGTTCGTGTCGCGTGTCGATCAGGCGGACGTGCTCTGCTTGGCAGCCGTCGTAGATCGAGAACAGATGCCCGCCCGACAGCGTGAAGACGGTGTCGATGCCGCTGGCCCGCAACCGCCGCGCGATCAGGTGTCCGGCGTTGACCGTCGGAGCGTCGTTGCCCATGGGGGCAGCATAATCAGCGCGTGAAAACGGACGTCCTCATCGCCGGCGGCGGACCCGTCGGCCTCACCGCCGCCATCGAGTTGACCCGGCGCGGCATCGACTGCCGAATCGTCGACCCACTTGCCCAGCCCCCGCAGTACGCGAAAGCCGTTGGCGTACAACCTCGTACACTCGAAGTCTTCGAGTCCATGGGCATCCTGACGCGCATCCTGGACGCGGCAATCCAGATGCGCGGACAGATCATCTACGTCAACGGCGAGAACGTCGGCCAGATCGACTTCACCATCCCCTCCGACGTGCCGTTCGGCTTCATCGCCATCCCGCAGTACGCCGCCGAGCGGATTCTGCGCGACGAACTCGCCCTGCGTGGCGTACATGTCGAGCGTGGCCTACGGATCACCGGCTTCGACCAGGACGCCGACGGAGTGCGCGCCACCCTGGCGGGCGACGGTGGCGAGCAGACGGTGCAGGCGAGCTACCTGATCGGGGCCGACGGTGCGCACAGCACCGTGCGCAAGGCTCTCGGCCTGACATTCGAGGGCGCGGCGTTCGAGGAGCAGTACATGCTCGGCGACGTCGAGGTGGACTGGTCCATGCCACGCGGGTACGGCATCCGCGCCATGCACCAGACCGACGGAGCCACCGACGACCTGCTGGTGTGCATTCCGCTGCCCGGCAGGGGCCGGTACCGCATGTCGATGCTCGTTCCGCCCGAACTGGCCGCTGAGTCGTCGGGCGGTGTCGCCCACGGGTTCGAGGGTGACCGCACACCGGAACTGAGGCATATCCAGGCTGTGCTGGACCGGCTGTCGCCGGAGCCGACGACGGCACGAAACCTGCGCTGGTCCTCGGTCTTTCGCATCAGCCACCGCATCGTCGACGCCTACGGTCGGGGTCGGGTGTTCGTCGCAGGCGACGCCGCGCACATCCACCCGCCCACCGGCGCGCAGGGTATGAACACCGGCATCCAGGACGCACACAACCTCTCGTGGAAACTCGCGCTCGCGGTGTCCGGACGTGCGGCACCGGGCCTGCTCGACAGCTACGACGCCGAACGGCGTCCCGTCGGCGAGGAGGTCGTCGGCCGGACCGTGCGCAGCGCACGCGAGGGCATCGGTTCCGATTCCAACGACATCGACTTCATCATTCGTCGCGAAGCACAGTTGCTGATCGACTACTTCGACAGTCCGATCGTGGCCGCGAACGCCGGGCGACGCGCACCCGATGCGACGGGTCTGACCCGCGATGCCGTCACCGGATCCCTGAGACTGTTCACGCTCTTCGGGCCTTCGCACACCGTGCTGCTGTACGCCGCCGAGGACACCGGCCCCGCCGACGTCGAGACGTTCGAAGCGGCCGCCGAGACCGCCGTCGCGGCGGCGAAAGGCGACGTGACCGTCTACCTGATCGCCGCACCCGGCGCCGCCGTCGCCACCACCGTCCTGCCCGTCATTCGCGACGCCGGTTCGGCGTTCGCCGCCGCGTATCCGACCGCTGACCGAACGGCGTTCGTCATCCGCCCCGACGGCTACCTCGGCTTCGCCGGCGCACACACGGATACCGACGGCCTGGCGGCGCATCTGCGGACGATTTTCGGTCCAGAGGGCCGCGCATAGTTGAGGCCACCGCCACGCCCTTAGCAGTGTGGCGAGGTACGTTGCCACAGTGGATGAGGGAATGTTCGCCCCTACGCTGGACTGGAGCCAGGAACTCCTGGTCTCGCTGAAGTGGATCGGCCAGGCATGGTTGATCGCCGCGGTCGCGACGCTGGTGATCTGCGTGCTGCTGGCCAGATACACGGTGTGGGGCCGGCAGTTCTGGCGCATCACCGGCGACTATTTCAAGGGGCCGGAAAGCGTCAAGGTGTGGCTGTGGCTCGGGCTGATCCTGCTATCGGTGATCTTCGGCGTCCGACTGTCGGTGCTGTTCACCTTCCAGGGCAGCGACATGATGACCAGCTTCCAGGTCGTGGCATCGGGCGTGGCCGCGGGTGATGACGCGATCAGGAACTCCGGACGCGACGGCTTCTATCTGTCGATGTTCGTGTTCTCGGCGCTGGCCGTCCTGCACGTCGCGCGGATCATGTTCGACCTGTTCATCACGCAGCGGTTCATGCTGGCCTGGCGCGCGTGGCTCACCGACCGGATGACCGGTGACTGGCTGCACGGCAAGGCGTACTACCGCGGACGGTTCATCGACGACACGATCGACAACCCCGATCAGCGCATCCAGTACGACATCGATATCTTCACCGCGGGCGTCGGCGGGCTTCCGAACACCCCGGCCAACACCTCGACGTCGACGCTGCTGTTCGGGTCGGTCAACGCCATCGCCTCGATGATTTCGTTCACCGCGATTCTGTGGAGCCTGTCGGGGACGCTGACGATTCCAATCGTGAACTACGAGCTGCCCAAGGCCATGTTCTGGATCCTGCTGACCTACGTGCTGTTCGCGTCGGTCATCGCGTTCTGGGTGGGCCGGCCGATCATCTGGCTGTCGTTCCGCAACGAGAAGTTCAACGCGGCGTTCCGCTACGCGCTGGTGCGGCTGCGCGACGCATCGGAGGCGGTCGCGTTCTACCGCGGCGAGCTCGCCGAACGCACCGGGTTGCGCAAGCTGTTCGCGCCGGTCGTCGCCAACTACAAGCGGTGGATCAACCGGATGATGGGCTTCTACGGCTGGAACCTGTCGATGAGCCAGATCATCGTGGTGCCACCGTATTTGTTCCAGTTCCCGCGATTCTTCAGCGGTGAGATCACCCTCGGCGCGATGAGCCAGTCGGCGTCGGCGTTCGGCAACATCGAGCAGGGGCTGTCGTTCTTCCGTAACGCCTACGACGCGTTCGCCGGCTACCGCGCGTCGATCATCCGTCTCGACGGCCTGATGACCGCGAACGAGGAGGGCCGTGCGCTGCCGGAGATCACCACCACGGCCTGCAAAGACGGCACGGTGCAGCTGTCCGGTGTCGAGGTCCGTACGCCCGACGGGAAACAGCTCGTGGACCCGCTCGACCTGCACCTGCAAGTCGGCGACACGCTGGTGGTGACCGGTGCATCGGGTGCGGGCAAGACCACGCTGCTGCGCAGCCTCGCCGAGTTGTGGCCTTACACCACAGGAACATTGACCAGGCCGTGCGGCCCGAACGAGACGATGTTCCTGTCGCAGATGCCGTATGTGCCGCTGGGTAATCTGCGCGCCGTCGTCAGCTATCCCAACGAGGAAGGCGAGATCGACGACGCCACACTGAAACGCACGCTGGAGAAGGTGGCGCTACCGCATCTGACCGGGCGGCTGGACGAGGTCGAGGACTGGGCGAAGATCCTCTCCCCCGGCGAGCAGCAGCGAATCGCGTTCGCGCGCATACTGCTGACCGCCCCCAAGGCGGTGTTCCTCGACGAGTCCACGTCGGCGCTCGACGAGGGTCTGGAATACCTGGTGTACAACCTGATTCGGACCGAGCTGCCCGACACCATCCTGGTCAGTGTCAGCCACCGCAAAGCCGTCGAGCAGCACCACACCCACGAACTCGAACTGCTCGGCGACGGCGAATGGCGATTCGGCCGGGTGGGCGGCGAGGAACCGGTCCAGGTCTAGGCTCGCGCGGCATGCGCGCCCGCGCGCCTGCCGAAGAACGAGCCCTCACCCAGCTGCGTGCCGCTGGAATAGCCCTTGCCGTCCGGCACGAGCTTGGAGGCGGTCGCTCCCGCGGCATACAAGCCGGGCACGATGCTGCCGTCCTCACGCAGCACCTGTCCGTCGACGGATGTGGCGAGGCCACCGAGCGTGAACGCCGAGTACATCGCCTTGCCCAGTGACAGGTCGAATGCACCCCACGGCCCTTTGTCTTGGGGCGCAATGTATTCAGGCTGTTTGTGGAAGTCGGGGTCTTCGCCCTCGGCCGCGTTGGCGTTGTACCGATTGAGTGTGGCGACGAGCTTGCCCTCCGGAATCCCGAGCGCCTTTTCCATCTCCTCGACGGTCTCCCACCCGTCGATCAGCGGCACGAGCGGCACCTCGGGGTTCTGCAGGTGGGCTTCGTCCACGATGAGGAAAGCCGCACTGTCGGGCTGATCCATCACGAAAGCCGAAGTGCGCGAATGGTAGGAGTCCTCCGTGACGAACCGCTCCCCGAGCTTGTTGACGATGATTCCCGTCAACAGGATCTCGGGCGGATAGACCGGCGCCGTCATGAACGCCTCGTCCATATGCTTGGTGTAACCGCCTGCGGAGACGCCCATCCGGATCCCGAGGCCGTCGTCATAGGTGCTGCCGAGCACGAACGGCTTCTCCGAGATCCTCGGCGTGTATTTGGCCACCATGTCCGGGTTCATCACGAACCCGCCCGCGGCGATGATCACCGCCTTCGCCTTGATCGCGCCGGTGTCGTTGAAGTGCTTCCAGCGCACGCCGACCACTGTGCCGTCGCCGTCGACGACGAGGTTGGTCGCCCCGGTCTCGTAGCGGACCTCCACCCCGAGTTCGGCGGCCCGCTTCACCAGCAGATCGACGACCATCGCCGCGCCGCCGAGTTCACCGGGCACGGGCACCGAGTGTCCGCGCGGCGCCGGCTTCGCCTTCTCGCAGAACGGCCACACCTTCTCGTTGCCCGTGTACGACAAGCCCTCGGTGCCCGGCGGAACGACCACCTTGCCCGGATAGAAGCTGCGCTCGAACTGAAAACCCAAGTCCTCCAACCAGTTGAAGTGTTCGACGCTGCCCTCGCAGTACGCCCGAATCTTCTCGGGCTCGGGGTCGCTCGACACCGCCATCAGGTACTTGTACATCTCCTCGGCGCTGTCGTCGTGACCGGTCGCCTGCTGAACGGCGGTGCCCCCGCCGAGATAGAAGTGGCCGCCGGCTTGCGAGGTGGTGCCGCCCGCGGCGGCGGCACGCTCCAGCAGCAGCACCCGCGCCCCTGCCGCCGCCGCGCTGAGGGCTGCCGAACCGCCGGCGATACCGAAGCCGATCACCAGCACGTCGACCTCGTCGGACCATGACGTCACATCGGCCGCGCTGACGGTGTCCGGGATGTCGAGACCGCTCACTGTTGCTCCTGTTTCACGTAGTCGAAGAAGGCCTTGATTTCGCCGGGGATATCGGCGATCTCGATGTAGGGCACGCCTGCGTCGGCGGCGGACAGGTAGGCGAACCGCATGCCTCCCGGCATGACGCCCTGCTGCACCACGGGTGTGCCGTCGCGTTCTGCGTCACGCAGTGCGGCGTCGAAGGCGGGTGAATCGAGCGCCTCGAGGCAGATGTGGTGCAGTCCGGGCCCTGCAGTGTCGAGGAACTCCGAGTACACGCTGACACCGCTCTGCGGTGCGATCAGCTCGAGCTGGGTGTCACCGGCGTAGCTGAACGAGATGTGCGCGGTGAAATCGGCCGGGCGCCCGCGGTAGGTACACGTGTCGGGCGTGAAGTGGACATCGGGCACCCGTACCCACTTCCTGGCGCCCAGCATGGCGGTCAGCGCCTTTTCGGTGGCGTCGAGGTCCCGCGTCACCCACGCAATCTGGACAGGTGTCTGGGCAAGCATCGCGTCGAGGATATCCCCCGCCGCACCGGATGGCTAGAACGTGTTCTAGTTTCTGCTCGCCTGCTATTCCTCGCCGAGGTAGGCCTTCAGACACCGCTCGGCCATCGCACTGGCCATCGCCGGATCGGTCCCGAACGCCACGTTCGCGTCGCGCCACCTTTCGCCCGACAGCGCGAGGAAGCGCTTCCCATCGTCGGTGACGATCCACTGCTGGCCGAACGACGGGTCGATGGCCTCGCCGGTGGACAGATGGATCGCCAGGCCGAGCAGCATCGAATCCCAGCCCATCCCGACGGCGCCCGGCCCGAACTGCTCCCAGTGGTCGTCGACATGGGCGATGTGCTCGATCACCAGGCGCGCGCGGTCCGACCCATCGGCGGTGACCGTGACGTCGATCCAGCTGACACCACCGCCGAATTCCCAAGTCGCCGTGAAGTTCTTCGGCGGGTCGCAGGTGAGGATGGTGCCGCCGGCCTGTCCCTCCAACTGATACTTGCCGCCGACCGTGAGCTCGCCGGTGATCGGCATCAGCCACCTCGGTATGCGCTCGATGTTCGTGACGGCGTCCCACAAATCATCCTGGTCGGTCTCATAGGACTGACTGATGGTGACGACGTGCGCCTCTTTCGCATCGATGATGCGGGTGCCCAACTTGCGTTCGACGGCCTTGATCTGATGCTCGACGTCTACCTCAGTCACGTTGTCCTCCTTGGTTTCTGCGTTGTCGCTTACCGCGCGCGATCTCGGTCGCCAGGGCGTCCAGGTGGGGCGCCCAGAAGCGACGGAAGCCGTCCAGCCACTCGTCGACGTCGCGCAGCGCCGCACCGTTGACCGCGTACAGCCTGCGTTGGCCGTCCGGACGCACCGACGTGAACCCGTTCTCCCGCAACACCTTCAGGTGTTGCGACACCGCGGGCTGGCTTATCGCGAACTCGGCCTGGATCTGCGCACCGATGGCCCCCGCCGACTGCTCACCCTCGGCCAGTAGTTCGAGAATGCGCCGGCGTACCGGATCGCCGAGTACGTCGAACGCGTGCACTCCACCAAATTAAAGTCTCAACTTATATAAGTCAATACTGAATTATTTCGTGAGCATCTCGATCAGCAGTTTCACCTGGACGTCGAAGGCGACGGCCGGATCGGTGAGCGTGTCCTGTCCGTACTGTCCGAAGACCTCGAGGCTGATCGCTCCGATGAGGCCCGCCCACAGCAGGAAGCATTTGGCGAGCGCGGAGTCGTCGCCGGAGAAGTCGAACTCCTCGCGCACTCCGTCGTAGTCCGACGACAAGGGCTGCGGCACAACGACTTCGGTCTTCGAGACGTCGCCTGCCTCGATCCCGGCACCGACGGCGTCGAACAGCGCGCCCACCACCCGGGTACCCGGGCCGACGGTCCGCTCCGCCGGTGCGCGGTAACCAGGCACCGGGCTGCCGTACAGCAAGGCCCACCGCGCGGGGTGAGCAACCGCCCACGCGCGGGCGGCGTGGGCCATCGCATGCAGCCGGTCACGCCACGACGCTTCGGCCGCGCCGGCTTCGTCCACCGCATCGGCCAGCTCCGTATAAGCGTCGACGAGCAGCAGTGTCAGCAGTTCGTCGCGACTGGCCACGTACCGGTACACCGCCGACGACACCATTCCGAGATCACGTGCGATGGCACGCAGCGAGAGACCGGCCGCGCCCTCGGTGACCAGATGGCGGCGGCCCAGCTCGATGATCTGGGCCTCGATCCGTTCGCGAGTGTCCTGCCGCTTACCCATCGCGCCAGTGTCGCATAAATGAGAGCACTGCTCTTGAAATTCTCCCGACCGCGTGGCACTCTCGAAAGAGAGCACTGCTCTCACAGTTGAGGAGAACCTGATGACAACCCGCTACGACCAGCCCACACCGGCTGCCCGGGCTTTCAACCAACTGTTCCGGCTGCTGGCCGAGGTCGGAATCAGCGTCGCAGGCACGATGGCGATCCGGGTGCGCGGCCGCAAGACCGGAAAGCGGCGCGGGGTGGTGGTCAACCTGTTGTCCGTCGACGGCCGCGACTACGTGGTCTCACCCCGCGGAAACACCCAGTGGGTGCGCAATGCGAGGGCGGCAGGCCGCATCGAGATGGGTCCTCGGTGGCGCACCCGCGAAGTCGGCATCGCCGAGGTGCCCGACGACGCCAAGCCGGCGTTGTTGAAGCGCTATCTCGACCGGTGGTTCTGGGAGGTCAAGGGCCATGTCGGCGGGCTGACGCCACAATCGTCGGACGCCGAACTGCGCGCGACCGCGCCCTCGATCCCGGTGTTCGAACTCCGGCGCTAGCGGGCAGGCGCGTTCATCGCGGAGATGACGTCCTGCTGTGCCTGCTGGCTGGTGATGTGCCAGGACACCGCGGCGGGGAACTGTCCCCAGGTGCTGTTGAACATGCCGACGATCGCGGCCCGACCGTCCGGGGTGACCGAGTAGACCGGCCCGCCGGAGTCGCCCTTCTGACTCACCACGCCGTTGGCCATCGTGAACCAGCCGTTGTACACGGCCTGGATGTTCCCGCAGCTCTCCCCCGTGACGACACCGAAGTGGCACACCGCCAGACCGGGCGTGGGGACTATCGCGGGATCGGAAACGAGCACCAGACCCCGGGGCAGCACGTTGTTGACCGTGACGTCGGAGGCCAGGTTGATGGCCTCCCAGTCGGTGATCTGATGGTTGGTGTCGATGGTCGCGCCGTTGGGTGTGTTGTCACGGAACGCCCCCTGCTGACCGATGAACCTGCGCCCCCGGTCGAGCACGCTGCCGTCCCCGCGGCAATGGCCCGCGGTGTAGGCGACCCGCGCCTGCGTATCGACGAATCCCACGGTGCACGCGTTGGTGCCCTGGATGACCTCCATACCCGGGAACACGACGACTCCCGGATCGGCGCCGACCGGCATGACCGGGAGAACGAGCGCGACAACCGGCGCCGCGGCCGCAGCGACTACTCGTAACCACCGTCGGCGCATGTCGCCCCCCCTTGGGTCTCAAGTGTGTAAAGGGTACCGACGTAGAGCGCTGCTCACAGGCCGAGTGAGATAACCCGATAACCACGCCCGACCAGGAGCAACCGAACGACGTCGTCCCTACTCCCACCCCATCGGCGCGGATCACGAAGACGTTACAGAGTGGCAACGACGGCCGCGCCGGGGGTGCGTCAGGAGTCGAACCCGAGGCCCAACGCGTCCAGCGTGCGTAGGAAGATGTTTCGGCGGCCGGCCGAGTGATCGGCGCGATCGAGCGACCACCGCGTCGCCTGGATGCCGATGCTCGCGAAGGGTTCGGGCGGGAACGGCAGCGGCTTCTCCCGCACCATCTGCAGTTCGGTACGCGGAGTGCACGCACCCTCGAGCAGGTCGAGGCAGACGTCGGCGGCGAACCTGGCCGCGCCCACCCCGAGTCCGGTGAACCCGTTCACATACGCGACCCGGCCGTCGTGGGCAGTCCCCCAGTGCGCACAGAACCGCGTGTTGGTGTCGATGGCCCCGGCCCAGCGGTGCGAGAACCGGACGTCCTCGAGCTGCGGGAAGGTGATGAAGAAATGCGCGGCGAGGCGACGGTACGTCGCCGGCCGGTCCTCGTAGGCCGGATTCACCTTGCGGCCGAAGTGGTAGACGGCGTCGTAGCCGCCCCAGACGATGCGGTTGTCCACGGTCAGGCGGTAGTAGTGGAACTGGTTGGCGCAGTCGCCGATTCCCTGCCTGCCCTGCCACCCGATACGGGCCAGCTGCTCATCGGTGAGCGGTTCGGTGGCCAGGACGTAGTCGTAGACCGGGACGATGCGCAGCCGATTTCGCCGCAGCAGGCTCGGAAAGACGTTCGTCGCCAGCACCACCTGGCGCGCGGTGATGGTCGACGTCGCAGTGGCGACGCGCAGTGTGCCGCCGTCGGATTGCAGGCCGGTGGCGTTGGTGCCCTCATAGATCTGCACGCCCGCTTCGGCACTTGCGCGGGCGAGTTCGAGCGCCAGCCTGGCCGGATGGACGATGGCGCAGGTGTCCGGGCTGAACAGGCCCGCGAGGTAGGTCGGCGAGTCGGCCTCCGCGCGGACCTGCTGCGCATCGAGGAAGCGGCCTTCGCCGGCGTCGGCGGCCTCGCGCAGCCAGTCGACCTGATGTGGTTCGGTGGCCACCGAGAGCATCCCGGTGCGCTGCCACTCCGTGTTGAGGCCGAGGCGCTCGATGTCGGACTGCATACCGTCGAGGTTCGCCATGCCGAGCTTCTCGAGCGTGTCGAACTCGTTGGGCCAGCGCGACTTTCCGTTCTCGGCACCGTGCGTCAGGCTGGCGTCGACGAAACCGCCGTTGCGCCCCGAGGCCGCCCAGCCGACACGGTGCGCCTCGATGAGGACGATCTTGCGGCCGGGATTGCGCTCGGCCGCGTGCAGGGCCGTCCACAGCCCGGTGTAACCACCACCGACCACCAGGAGGTCACAGCTGACCGAGGTGTTCAGCGGGGGGTAGACCGGCCTTGGAATGTCCAGCCACATCGAGCCGAACGTGGTTGCCGCAAGCGAACGTTCGACCAGCGCGGGGTCGACGGGGGCATCGAACACCGTTTCCACATGGCGGAGACTACGGGGCCGACGGCGTCGGCGCCGAAAAACCCTAGACGCGGACCTCGGCGGCGCCGGCCTCCGCAGGGCGACGGGCGGGCTCCCAGCCCGGCGGGCCGAACGCGTAGCCCAGCTTGTCGCGCCACCGGGTGGCGCGCCGGACGTCGCGGAAGATGGCCACATACTCGTGGGTTTGCAGCGTCCAGATGTTGTAGGTGTCCACCTGTTTGGTCAAACCGTAGTTCGGCCGGGTGGTCTCGGCCTGGAAGCTGCCGAACAGCCGGTCCCAGAGGATGAAGATGCCGCCGTAGTTCTTGTCGAGATACTGCTTGTCCATCCCGTGGTGGACACGGTGATGCGACGGCGTGTTGAAGACGAACTCGATTGGGCGCCAGAGCTTTCCGATGCGCTCGGTGTGAATCCAGAACTGGTAGATGAGGTTGATCGAGAAGCTGGCGAACACCATCCAGGGCGGCACCCCGAACAGCGGGAGCAGGGCCCGCAGGAAGACGTCGCCGCTGATGTTCCACTTCTGGCGCAGCGCCGTCGCGAAGTTGAAGTACTGGCTGGAGTGATGCGCCTGATGCGTCGCCCAGACCAGACGCACCCGGTGCGCGATCCGGTGATAGACGTAGTACAGGACGTCGACTCCGACGATCGCGATCACCCACGTGTACCAAGCGTTCCCGGGCAGGTGCCAGGGCGCGACGTAGACGTAGAGCGCGGCATAGCCGATCAGCGCGACGGCGTTCAGCACGCCGCTGGTGAAGATCGACACCAGCCCCATGCTGATGCTCGCCCACGCATCCGGTTTGAGGTACGCCCCGTTAGGCGGGCGTTCAGCCTCGTCATGGGCGAGCTTGCCCGCGGCGACCCATTCGATGATCAGCGCGATCAGGAAGAACGGGATCGCAAAGGTCACCGGGTCGTGCATCAACGGCGGTAACACGTGCGACAGCACGCCGTTCGAGTCCACGGTGACACCTCCTCGCAAAAAAGCTTACGACCTAGCGGAAGTGAAGCACCTCGTCGCCCCAGGCCAGGCGCACATCGCGGTCCAGGTCCTCGACCACCTTCTCGGCCGCGTCGATCACCAGCGTCGCGCGGTCCTCCTTGCGGTAGGACCGCCACTGCGCGTCCGCGGCGGACGCGGTCGGCTCGCCGCTCTTCGCGAAGTTCAGCCAGCGGCTGCGCAGCCGCGCTGAAACGGTCTTGCCCGCCTTCAGCCCACCGAGTTTGAACGTCGGGTCCTTCGGTCCCGCGACGAGATTGCCCCATACATACGGCAACTCGGTGGCGTGGGCCGCCCCGAGACGAAGCACGCGCAGCATCGGGGTCGCGAAGTCGAAGCGGTAGAGGTACACCGGCGCGACGTCGCGGTGGCCCTCGGCGAACCAGATCGACGGCATCCGGAACCCGATGTCGCGGGCCACGCCCATGCCGATCGTCTTGGGCCGACCGCGGTACGTGCTCCGGATCTGGGCTTCGCTGGGCAGCTGCAGGGCCGGCTGCTCGGAGGCGATCTCGTTGAACATCGCCCGCAGCGCGGGCGGGGTGATCGGCATCAGCGGCGATTTCATCCAGCGGAACAGCGAGGCCTCGTGCTTGTTGGTGCCGATGATCAGCGGGACGGGATGGGTGCGCCCCTCCCTGGCGAGCCTGACGGGATGCGCCGGGACGACGTCCCCATCGATGATCGGCGCGAACGCCAGCGTGCCCGGCGTGCGAACGGGTACCTCGTCGAAGACCTTCTTGGAGGCGGCGAGGACCGCGGCGATCGGCATCTCGGACAGGCTCTGGACCTCATCGCGTCCGACGCCCAGCGCGTCGAGAAACAGTTCGGCGGTGCGGCGTCCCCGCTCGCGGTCGTAAATCGAGGTGGCGGGCGAACTCTGGGCGATCGCCGCGGAGAACAGCCCCGCGGCGGCTGGGCTGGCCAGCAACGTGGTCACCATGCCCGCGCCCGCCGACTCGCCGAACAGGGTCACCCGGTCCGGGTCTCCCCCGAATGCCGCGATGTTGTCGCGCACCCATTGCAGCGCGAACAGCGCGTCACGCAGTCCGAGGTTGGTGTCGAATCCGTCGCCGAACGAGGACAGATCCAAGAATCCGAGTGCGCCCAGCCGGTAGTTGAGGGTGACGATCACCGCGTCGCCGCTTTCGGCCAGCGCAGCGCCGTGATAGAGCGACTGCGCCGACGACCCGAGGATGTAGGCGCCGCCGTGCAGCCACACCATGACCGGCTTGGCGTCGCCCGCCTCGGTGTCCGAGGACGCCCACACGTTCAACGTCAGGCAGTCGTCGCCCTGCGGCGCACCGAGGTCGATCGGGATCCTCGGGTCCGTGGGCTGCGGGCAGACCGGGCCGACCTTCGTCGCGTCGGCCGGTTCCGACCACCGTTCGGGACCCACCGGGGCCCGGAACCGCAGGTCTGACACGGGCGGGGCGGCGTAGCGAATGCCCTTCCACGCCTTGACCGTTCCGTTGTCGACACCCCGGACCGGGCCGTGGGTGGTTTCGACGACGGGCCGGTCGTCTGCGACGCGCCGCGTGTTGGCCTCAGCCGTCACCGATGGCCTCCTCAAACCGATGGACACAACCACTCCAGGTTACTCACGGGTAGATCGATGGTCATGACCTGCCGCTTCACCTAACAGTGGTATAGATGATGGGGTGAGTGTCACATTTCTACCGAAGCGTGGCGTCGAGAGGCTTCGCCATCGCATCGTCGAGGACTTCGAGAAGGGTGCGGGCCGACACGACGATCCGGCGGTGTACGGCGGACCGCCCGGCGATCCCGGGCTGATCGGGCCGGACAGCATGTCCTGGGAGATCAACGCCGACCTGGCCTCGGTCTCGCAGGCCGGGCTGCCCGCGATCGTGCTGGAGATCCTGCATCCGTCCGTCGTCGCGGGTGTCCAGGATCTGTCCAACTACCGCGAGGACCCGTTCCAGCGGGCCCGCGCCACCTTGGGCTACGTACTCACCACTACGTTCGGCAACACCGAGGCCGCCACCCGCGTCATCGAGCGCGTCAAACACGTGCACTCGTTCGTCAACGGCATCCGTCCCGACGGCGTGCCGTACCGGGCGCTCGATCCGGAGTTGATCGCGTGGGTGCACACCTGCATCCCGTGGATGATCCTGCGGACCTACGAAGACACCGTGCGCCCGCTGTCACGCGAGGAGCAGGACCGCTATCTGTCCGAGCAGGCGGTCATCGGCCGCATGGGCGGCGCCGACTGGGTGCCCACGACGGTCGCCGAACTCGAGGACTATGTCGAGTCGATGCGGCCCAGGCTGAGCGTGAACGCGCAGACGCGGGAGTTCATCGACTTCCTGATGACGTCACCGTTCTTCCCCGACCTGCCCGCGCCGGTCGATCGGCAGTTGCACCGATTCGCCATCTACGCCGGTATGAGTCGAGCACCGTCATGGGCGCGCGAGCTCATCGTCTACGACAGGCCATCCGCACTGACCCGCCGGCTCATCGGGCCCGCACTGCGGTTCGACGCGGCCCAATTGCGTTGGGCGGTAGGCACTCCGGCCTACGTGCAGCTCGCGCGCGAGCGGGCGGCCGGGGTGCGAGCGAGGGTCGTCTCGTGATCGACGCCCAGCTGATCGAGGTCATCGGAGGCGCGGTGTCGTCGGGTGCAGCCAGTGGGGACGAATCGACCGATCGGACCAGCCAGCGCATCCTCGACGCCGCACTGCTCGAGGCGGCGGCCGTTGGGCTGCAACGCATTACGGTTGAGGACGTGGTCCGGCGCGCGGGTGTCTCGCGGATGACGGCCTACCGCCGCTATCCACGCCGCGACGATCTGGTCCAGGCGCTGGTCCGCCGGGAGACCCAGCGGTTCCTCGCGGCCGTCGCCGATGCCATCGAGGCCGTCGAGGATCCCCACGAAGGGGTGGCCGAGGCGTTCATCGCCGCGGTGCGGTTCGCCCGCGAGAACCCGATGCTGCGGCGCGCCGGACATGTCGAGCCGGCCCCGATCGACTCGGCCGAACTGCTGAAGATGGGATCGGCGTTCATCGCCAACTACATCCACGGCGAGGCGCCGGGGCAAGCCTCGCAACAGGTGCGATGGGTGGCCGACGTGTTCGCCCGACTGTTCTTCACCTACATCTCGCTGCCGCCGTCCGACCCGGACTTCGGGGACGACGCCGAACTGCGGCGGTTCGCACACGAGGTACTGACGCCCATGGTGGAACGCGTCGTCTGACACCGATGGCATAGCTTGTTGGCGTGCGGAAGTGGGCGCTCCTGGCCGGAGCCATCTCCACCGAGGTCACCGCGACGCTGTCGCTGCGCGCGTCCCAGGACCATTCGGCGTGGATCGTGGTGGTCGTCGTCGGTTATGTCGCGTCGTTCTTTCTGCTGACGCTCGTGCTGCGGGCGGGCGTACCCGTCGGCGTGGCCTACGGAATCTGGGGTGCGCTGGGTACGGCGGCCACCGCGGTGTTCGCCGCCGTGCTCTTCGGTGATCCGTTCACGTGGCCGATCGTCGCGGGCATCGGCCTCATCATCGCCGGAGTGCTGCTCGTCGAGTTCGGATCGCATCGCGCCCAAGCGGCCGAGTCATGATGTGGCTCGCGCTGGCGGGCGCGATTCTCGTCGAGGTGGTCGCGACCCTGTCGCTGCGGGCGTCGGACGGCTTTCGCAAGAAGGCGTGGATCGCACCCATCATCGCCGGGTACCTGCTGTCCTTCTACCTGCTGTGGGTGTCGTTGGGGCTGGGCATGCCGGTCGGCATCGCCTACGGCGTGTGGTCGGCATGTGGCGTCGCGCTGGTGGCGGTCATCGCGCACTTCCTGTTCCGCGAACCCCTGACGTGGATGATGGGGGCCGGTATCGCGTTGATCGTCGGCGGCGTGCTCATGATCGAGATGCTCGGGGTCGCGCACTGAGCGCGCCCGCAAGGGCGACAACCACCAGTCCCGCGATCGGCACCGCCAGCAGGCCGACTCGCAGACTCGTCGCGTCGGCCACCACCCCGACGAGCAGCGGCGCGCCGAAGAAGCCGATCCGCATCAACCACGTCAGAACCGTCAACCCGCTGCCCGGACGCAGACCCGGCAGCTGATCGGCGCGGTGCATCGCCGCCGGGATCAGGGTCGCGACCCCGAACCCCGCTGCGGCGAAGCCCGCGATCGTGCCGGGCACCGACGGAAAGGCCAGCGCGGCAACCATTCCCGCCGCGGTCAGCACGCCACCGGCGCGGACCACCGTACGTTCACCGAACCGGTCGACCAGGCGGTCGCCGATCAGCCGGCCGACGAACATGAATCCGACCACCGCGATGTACCCGAAGACCGCGATCGGGCCCGGGGCGCCGAGGCTGTCGCGCAGGTACAGCGTCGCCCAGGAACTTCCCGCGTCCTCGACGGTGGCTCCCGCGACGGCGATGACGACGAGCGCGAGCAGCGTCGCGTAGACGGCGAGACCGGCGGACTTTCCGCCGCCGGTGCGCGCCGACGGATGATTGTCGTGATCGGGTCCCTTCAACAGGTGCGGGTAGGCGGCGAGGACGAGGCCTGCGCAGAGAAGCGCCGAGATCGCCAAATGTGTTGCCCGCGAGATGTCGAGCGCGATCGCGGCGGCGCCCATCAAGCCGCCGAGGATGGCGCCCGCCGCCCAGACGGCGTGGAACGAGTTGATGATCGACCGGCCGTAGTCGCGCTGCAGCCGTAGTCCGTGTGCGTTCTGCGCGACGTCGGTGATGGCGTCGGAGGCGCCCGCGACGAACAGCGCCGCTGCGAGGATCAGCGCGTTGCACGCGAGTCCCGCGACGAGAACGAAGCCGGCGATGCCCAGGGTGCCGACGACCGCCACGCGCGACGACCGGTATCGCCGTATCAAGGTGGCGGCCGCGAGACCCGCCACCAGCGCGCCCGCCGAGAACGCGGCGACCGCAGCGCCGAACACCGCATTGGAAAGGTGCAGGTCCGACTTGATCTCGGGATAGCGCGGCAGCAGGTTGGCGAAGACCGCTCCGTTGCTCAAGAACAACGTCGCGACGGCGACGCGCGCCCTTCGATACTGCGCCACTGCCCCGTTCGCAGGTTCGGGCGCCATATTCGGCGACACTACAGACCTTGGAACCTAAGCTCATTGGCGTGGGTGCTGTCGGCGATGACCAGGATCTGGACTATCGCTTCACCCTTGCCAACGAACGGACGTTTCTGGCCTGGATCCGCACGGCACTGGCGCTCATCGCTGGTGGTGTCGCGGTCGTCCAGCTGGTGCCGGCACTCTCGATCCCCGGAATACGCCACGGCCTCGGGACGGCGCTGACGGTGACGGGAGGCGTTCTCGCGGTGTTGGCGGTTCGGCGCTGGCGCACCGTGCAGACCGCGATGCAGGAGGGCGCCGAACTGCCTCGCTCACAGATGCCGATACTGCTCGGCGGTGCCATCGTCGTGCTGACCATCGCGCTGATCTTCGTCATCGCGGTGCAGCCGTAGCCATGCCGGAAAAGCCGGGGCTGCAGGCCCAACGCACCCAACTTGCCTGGGAGCGGAGCGGATTCAGCTTTCTGGTCGCTGGGGCTCTGCCGCTGCTCGGTGCGGGCCCACTCGACGACGGCCGGGCGGTGCTGCCGATCGTCGGGGCGGCCCTGGCCATGCTGACGGTCTGGCTGGGGCGCCGACGGGCGCGCCGGACGACGCTCGAACCGAGAACCGAAGTCGTGTTACTCGGCTGGGCGACAGCGGCTTTCGCGGCGATGATTCTGGTCTTCAGCGGTCTCTAGACGCCTGCATGAGCAACTGCTCGCTGGTGGCCCACAGATCGAGTGCCTTCTCGCGGTCATAGGAGTCCTGTGACGACGGGATCGCCCGCTTTCCTTCGAAGTACGCAGCCGTAACGGCGTCGAGTGCGGGATCCCGCACGAGCCTTGCGAGGCGCGCGCCGGAGTTGCGCGTGCTGTTGACGTTCGGCAGAACGCGCAGGACGGGAAACAGGTACCGCCACATCCACCGCCCGGCCGACGAGTAGTCGCGCGCGAGACCGGTTCCCGGCATGAGTCCGGGATCGAAGGTGTTCACGGTGACGCCGTCGGCCCCGCTGCCCAGCCGGCGGTCGAGTTCGTAGGCGAACAGCACGTTGCACAATTTCGACGTGGTGTAGCGGCGGCGGCCGTCCGGCGCCTCCGACTCGCCTGGATGCGCAAGCTGCTCGGCCGTGGTGTAGTTCGGCGACGGCATACCGGTGACCTTGGCCGGATCATGGGTGCCGCTGCTGACGACGACGATCCGAGCCGGACGCGCCAGGTCGTCGAGCAACGCCTGCACAAGAGCGAAGTGCCCGAGATGGTTCACCCCGAACGTCATCTCGACCCCCTCCGCGGTGTACTCGGTGCCCGAGACCACCTGCAGACCGGCGTTGCACACGATCGCATGCAACGGGGGTAGCGCCGCTGCGCGAAGGTTCTCGGCGAAGGCGCGCACCGACTGCAGCGAGGCGAGGTCCAGCTCGGCCACCGTGCACCGGTCCGGGCGCCCCAGTGCGGCGACGGCGTCGGCACCGCGGCCGACATCGCGCACGGCGAGTACCAGATGCCATGACGGGTCCTCGGCGAGCAGTGCGCGGGCGCACTCGAGTCCAAGTCCCGCATTGGCTCCAGTGATGATGGCGGTTCGCGTGTTCATTTCTCCTCCAACAGGATTGGGATCAGTGCCACCACCGTCTGGTGGAGCCGTCTGTACATGCGCGCGATGTCCGTCGTGTCGGGTTCGAGGTGACCGGCCAGGAAGATGCCGTCGGACAGCGCGGTGGCGACCGCGGCGAGTTCGGCCGATACGCGGTCAGCCTTGGCAGCGGGAACGTCGTCGGGCAGCAGCTGCGTCACGGCGTCGCGAAACCGCTCGATCGCGCGGTCACGCACCCGGCGGATCACTGCGGCGACGACGGGGTCGTCCTGGCGTTCCAGGGACAGCAGCAGGAACAGCCGCAGGAACGCAGGATGCTGCTCCTGCTGTGCGATGACCGCGGCGAGCTGCTGTTCGATATCGGCCTCGACGGGGATCGCGGCGAAGTAGCGTTCGGCGCCGCGTTCCATCACCGCGGCCAGCACGCCGTCCTTCGAACCGAAGTGCCAGTAGATGGAACTGGCCGGCAGCCCGCAGGCCTTCCGGATGTCGCTGATCGAGGTCGCCGCGTAGCCGCGAGTACCCATCAGCTTCTCGGTGGCGTCGAGGATCTGCTCACGGGACTGCTCGCCCTGCTGCTGCTTCTTCGTCTGTGCATGTTCTGTAAGGATCATTACAGACAGACGCTACCCGCATATCGCGGCACGCGCAACGAGGAGATGTCGCGGACTTCGTCAAGTAGGTTCACGCCCGCCCGCGCGGTGGCAGGCTGAGGCGATGACGGTCGCCGCGCACGCGCACGAGTTGATCGGCCTCTTCCCGCCGGCCACGCGGTGCGACGGCGACGGCACGCTGATGCTCGGCGGTTGCCGTCTCGACGATGTCGCCGAGGAGTTCGGCACTCCGGCGATCGTCGTCTCCGAAGACGCGTTGCGACAGCGGGCCCGTGACTACCTCGCCGCCTTCCGCACACGATGGCCGCGCAGCGACGTGGCGTTCGCGTCGAAGTCGTTCCCGTGCACCGCAGTTCAGCAGGTGATGGTGGAAGAGGGGCTCCACATCGACGTCGCGGGCGGTGGGGAGATCCTGACCGCGATCAAGGCGGGCGCGGACCCGGCGCGGCTCGTGTTGCACGGCAACGCAAAGTCCGATGAGGAACTCGAACTGGCCGTCGGGCGCGGCGTCGGCCTGGTCGTGGTGGACAACTTCGATGACATCGACCGGCTCGAGCGCATCGTCCCCGCGGGCCGCCGGCAACCCTGCCTGGTCCGGGTCATCCCGGGTGTGGAGGCCGCCACCCACGCATCGCAGGCGACGGGTCACGCCGGCTCGAAGTTCGGCCTGATGCCCGACGATGCGCGTGAGGCGATCAAGCGGATCGATCGCAGCGCCAAGATGCGGCTGGACGGCGTGCACACCCATGTGGGTTCGCAGCTGCTGAACGTCGAACAACTCGCCCAGGCCGTCGAACCCATCGCGAAGCTCGGCACGTTCGAGGTGTACGACCTCGGCGGCGGCCTCGGCGTGCGCTACACCTACGACGAGCACCCGCCGACGCTCGACGAGTACGCCCACGCGATGGTGACGCAGGCGAACGCACTCCTGCCGGAGGGCAGCCGCATCATCGTCGAGCCGGGCCGCAGCATGGTCGCCAACAGCGCGTGCACGCTGTACCGCATCACGACCGTGAAGCGCGGGGTCGTCACCCACGTCGCGGTGGACGGCGGCATGGGCGACAACCTCGAGGTGTCGCTCACCGGCCAGCGGTTCGAGGCGACGATCGTCAACCGGGTGGGCGGCGGCGAGACCGTCAGCGTGGTCGGGCGGCACTGTGAATCGGGCGACCAGCTCGTCGACGGTGTTGCACTGCGCGAACCGGCGGTCGGCGATCTGCTGGCGGTACCGGTGACCGGGGCCTACTGCTACACGATGTCCAACCAGTACAACGGCGCGCGCCGCGTTCCTGTGGTGTTCACGCGCGACGGCGACGCGCGTCTGGTGGTGCGCCGGGACACCTGGGATGACCTCCTGATGCGCGACGTCGACTGACGGCGGGCAAGATGGCCCCATGGCCGACCTCCCGGAGTCAC
This sequence comes from Mycolicibacterium moriokaense, assembly GCF_010726085.1. Lineage (NCBI taxonomy): Bacteria > Bacillati > Actinomycetota > Actinomycetes > Mycobacteriales > Mycobacteriaceae > Mycobacterium > Mycolicibacterium moriokaense. The sequence goes on along the minus strand of NZ_AP022560.1, from coordinate 3,317,050 downwards.
TCGTCGAGCTGGCGCGGCGCTACGGCGTCGCAACCGAATACGAGGACTGGACGGGCAGGAGTATCACGGTGCCCGAAACCACGCTCATCGGCGTGCTCGATGCCCTCGGTGTTCCGGCAGCGACCGAAAACCTGCGCGCGGCGGCATTGACCGATCACGACCGGCAGTACTGGGCCAGTGCGCTGCCGCCGGTGATCGTCGGCCGTTCCGGGTCCACGTCGTCGTTCTGGGTGCACGTCACGCACGGCGATCCGGTGCGGTTGTGGACCCGGCTCGAGGACGGCTCAGTCCGCACCGGTCTGCGCCAGCTCGAAAACAACAGGGCGCCTTATGATCTCGACGGCCGACTGATCGGCGAGGCCAGCTTCGAACTGCCCGCCGACCTGCCGGTCGGTTATCACGAGCTTCACCTTCAGCTGGGGACGTCGGACATCAGTACGCCGATCATCGTCTCCCCCGCCTCGCTGATGCCCCCGCCGGGACGCACCTGGGGCCTGGCCACCCAGCTGTACAGTGTTCGCTCCCAAAACTCCTGGGGCATCGGCGATTTGACGGACCTCACCGACCTCGCGGTGTGGTCGGCCACCAAGCACGGTGCGGGCTTCGTCCTCGTCAACCCGCTGCACGCCGCCGCGCCGACCGCCCCGATGGAGCCGTCGCCGTATCTGCCCACCTCGCGACGCTTCGTCAACCCGATCTACCTGCGGGTGGAGGCGATCCCCGAATTCGCCTACGTCCGCCACCGTGGACACATCCGCAAGGCGCGTGAGCATGTGCAGGCGCGCGCGCAGAAGTCACGCCTCATCGACCGTGACGCCGCATGGAAGGTCAAGCGCGCGGCGTTGAAGGCGGTGTACCGCGTGAAGCGGTCGGCGGGTCGGGAACTGGCGTATGAGGCGTATCGCGAGCGGCAGGGCGCCAGCCTCGACGAGTTCGCCACCTGGTGTGCGCTGACCGAGAAGTACGGCGCCGACTGGCACGAGTGGCCGGAGGAGCTGCGTCATCCCGCGAGCCCGGCGGTCGCCGAGTTCGCCGCGAAACACGCCGAGGCGGTGGACTTTCACCGTTGGCTGCAATGGCAGCTCGACGATCAGCTCACCACGGCGCAGGCGACGTCGGTCGCCGCGGGCATGGGCCTGGGGATCATGCATGACCTGGCCGTCGGGGTCGATCCGAACGGGGCCGACGCGTGGGCGCTGCAGGATGTGCTCGCACTCGGCGTCACCGCGGGCGCACCGCCGGACGAGTTCAACCAGCTCGGTCAGGACTGGTCGCAGCCCCCTTGGCGGCCCGACGAACTCGCGAACCGGGCGTACGCGCCGTTCCGCGCACTCGTCAACTCGCTGCTGCGGCATGCGGGCGGCGTGCGCATCGACCACATCATCGGGCTGTTCCGGCTGTGGTGGATCCCGAAGGGTGCGCCGCCGACGGAAGGCACCTACGTGCGCTACGACCACGAGGCGATGATCGGGATCGTCGCGCTGGAGGCGCACCGCGCCGGCGCCGTGGTCGTCGGCGAGGACCTCGGCACCGTCGAACCGTGGGTGCGTGACTATCTGAGCGAACGGGGCCTGTTCGGCACGTCGATCCTGTGGTTCGAGTTCGACCGCGACGGTGACGGCGGACCATTGCACGCCGAACGCTGGCGCGAGTATTGCCTGTCATCGGTCACCACCCACGATCTACCGCCGACACCCGGCTACCTTGCGGGTGAACACGTCCGGTTGCGCGACGAACTGGGGCTGCTGACCCGGCCCGCCGAGGAGGAGCTGGCCGCCGATCGCCGGCAGCAGGAGTCCTGGCTCGACGAACTGCGTCGCGTCGGTCTGTTGAGCGGTGATCTGGACGAAGCCGGGGTCGATCAGGTGGTCAGGGCGCTGTATCAGTACCTGGGCCGGACGCCCTCGCGGCTGTTGGCGCTGTCGCTGGCCGACGCGGTCGGCGATCTGCGCACCCAGAACCAGCCCGGCACCAGCGATGAATACCCGAACTGGCGGGTGCCGCTGGCGGGTCCAAACGGTAAGAAGATGCTGCTCGAGGCCGTTTTCACCGATCCCCGCGCGGCCGCGCTGGCCGAGGTCATGCTGCGTGCGGTGAATCCGCCGGTGTAACGCCGAGCACCTCTTCTCCGGTTTCACATTCGGCACACCTGCGATATGTTCGCACCGCATCGACCTAGGAGAGATCACGTGAAGAAGCTCGTGGTGCTGAGCGGAGGGCTTGTGGCTATCGGCTCCGCCGCGCTTGTCGGCGCGGGGATCGCGGTATCCCAGCCGGGCGGCTCGTATGGTGCGAACGTGATTGACGAGCCCTACGGTCGAGCCATCCAGATACTCAAGAGTCAGGGCGTCACGGCGGTTTTCGGCGGGAAGACCGGCAGCGTCCTTCAGCAATCGCAATGTCTGGTCAGCAGCCAGAAACTGATCAAGTCCTCCAGTCAGGGCAATCGGGCCATGAAGATGCAGTTGTTCCTTGACTGCAGCCAGGCAGCCGCAGACAAGCTCGAGGAGTTGGGCGCCGCGGGCGGGCCAAGGGTGGGCAGCAACGGCGTCACCACGGTCACCCCGACGCCGGTGGTGCCCATCCAGGGCGCTCCTGGTGCGGGCACGCCCCCGCCCCTGGGCTGATCAGCTAGCCCTCGACCATTCGGCGCAGGTTCTTCAGCGTCTCCCCCATGTTGCGGCCGACCTGACCGGCCGCCACGCGGTCTGCGATCAGTCCGAGCAGGTTGCCCGCTGATTCATATGACAGCCGGAACGTCACCTTGGTGCGCCCGTCGGGCGTCTCGCGGAGCCGGAACCGCCCACGCTGCGAAACACCGGCGAGGCCGACCCAGGCCAGCTCACGTGGCGGGTCGAACTCGACGATCTCGATGACGCCGCCGATCGGCACCGACCCGACTTTCCAGTGCACGGTGTAGCGGGCGCCGAGACCGACTCGTTCGTCGTCCGCGGTTTCCCACCGCTCGAGGCTCGCCATGAACTCGGGATAGCAGTCGGGGCTGCTGACGACCTTCCACACCGTCTCGCGGTCCGCGTGGACGATGCACTGCCGCTGAACACGCATTAGCCCAACACCGGGAATCGTCGTTGCGCCGCCAACCGATCCACCCCGCCCTGCAGAGCCGCCTCCACCTTCTCGTGCACGACGTCGTCGTCGCTGACCGCGATGTCGTCGGCGTCGATGGGGTCCTGCACCTCGATCGCGATCTTCGTCGGCAGTGGCAGTCGCGGCACCATGTCGCTGACAGTCAGACCCCACGGCGGCGCCAACAGAATGGGCACGCTCTTCAGCCGCGCAATCTTGTCGACCATCAACAACCTGGCCAGCCACTGCCCGCGATCGAGAAACAGGGCCGCCTCCTGGCCGCCGACGCTGGCGACCGGCACGATCGGCACGCCGGCCTCGCGCGCGAGCTTGACGTAGCCTTTGCGACCGCCGAAGTCGACTTCGTGGCGCTGCCACGTCGGCCGGAACACCTCGTAGTCGCCGCCCGGATACACCAACAGCGCCGCCCCCGATTCCAGTGCGAGCCTGGCATTTTCGTGGTTGGCGGCCACGGTTCCGAACTTACGCAGCGACCCGAGACCCGGCATCGACACGACGAGGTTGTGCGCGAGTTGATAGAACGGCCGCTCGACGCCGAAGTACGAGCAGAACGCCAGGGTGAACACGAACGTGTCCGGCGGGAGATTGCCTCCGGAGTGATTGCCGACAAGCAGCACGGGTCCGTCCTTGGGGATCCGGTCGAGGCCGCGGACGTCGGCACGGAAATACCACGACGCCAACAGCCACAACCCGGGCAGCTGCTCGCGGATGTAGTCCGGATCGCGCTGGTCGAGGTCGGCCTTCGGAACACGAGCGGCTACCTGGTCCCGTGTCCACTTCAGAACGTCACCGAACCCCGCCATAGGAGTGTTATTGACATCGGGCCGGTCTCTGAAACGCGAAAGAATCCAGTACCCGCGTTCCCACTAACCTCCAGTAAGCTCCGATGCATACCGCTTCGTCAGGAGTCGCCATGGCAGCATCCCCTGCTCGGCAGGGCGCGTTACGCCCCCGACGTTTCGTCTCGGAGATCGATCCGGGGCCCGTGCAGATCCAGGCCCGCAAGGTGCACTTCGATCTCACCGGTATCCCGCTGGAGTGGGTTCCCGGGCACCCCGTCGCGTCCACGATGATCAACCTCTTCAACATCGTGTTGCCCACCGCCGAACACTGGTTCGTCCAGGCGTTCAACGAGGCCTTGCCGTTGGTGCAGGACCCCAGGCTCGCCGAGGACATGCGGGGCTTCATCGGCCAGGAGGCCACCCACGCCGCCGCGCACGACGAAGTCATCCGCGATTTCCTGATCGGCAACGGCGTCGACCCGACGCCCATCCTGGAGATAGTCGAGTACATCTTCGGAAAGGTGCTGGCGCCAACGACTTCGGGCAATCCGAAGCGGCGGCTGAACAACCTGTGCAACCGGCTGTGGCTGATCGCGGCGATCGAGCACTACACCGCGGTGCTCGGCGACCATGCGCTCAATGCCACATGGGACGAGCACGGCGCCCACCCGACCATGGTCGACCTGTTTCGCTGGCACGGCAGCGAAGAGGTCGAGCACCGCAGCGTCGCCCACGACGTCGCGGTGTACTTCCACGACAGCTATGCCGACCGCATCAAGGCGATGATGCTCGCCGCGGCGGCGATATGGGTGTTCTTCCAACGCGGCACGCGGTACCTGTTCAAGTCCGACCCCAACAGCGACATGACGTTCTGGAAGATGCAGCGGCTGCGGATGCGCGACTCCAAGCTCGGGCTGCTGCCCAAGTTTCGCGTGCTGTTCGGAGCGCAGACCCTGACGTACTTCCGGCCGAGCTACACACCGGAGCAGATGGGCTCCACCGCGCAGGCCGTCGCCTATCTGGCCACCTCCCCCGCGGCCCGCGCGGCGCACCTTTGATGGGGCCGCCGTGATGGGGCTACGCGACCGCTACCGGCAGCTGCCGCGCAACCCGTTCCGGCCGCACCGTCGTGACGTGGTCATCGGCATCGCCGGCGCGGTGATCTCCGGGGTGGACGCGCTGGCGGATCTCGTCAGGCGCGCCACCCCGCCCTCGCCGACCGACCGCACCCGGTTGCTGCGTGTCATCGACCGGCAGACCGTGGCCCACGACGAGAACGTGGTGGCGCTGAGGTTCGCCGCCGCGGACGGTCGACCGCTGCCGGGCTGGCATCCCGGCGCGCACATCGATGTGCACCTGCCCAGTGGCCGGCTGCGTCAGTACTCCCTGTGCGGCGACCCGCAGCGCTCCGACGAATACCGCATCGCGGTGCGCAGGATTCCCGACGGCGGCGGCGGTTCCATCGAGGTGCACGACGCACTGCACCCCGGGGCGACGGTCACGACGCAGGGTCCGCGCAACGCGTTTCCGCTGACCGTCCCCGGCTACGGCTCACCGACCACGCGGTTCCGGTTCATCGCCGGAGGCATCGGGATCACCCCGATCCTGCCGATGCTGGCGCTCGCCGAACGCGTCGGCGTCGACTGGACGATGGTGTACGCCGGTCGTACCCGCGACAGCCTGCCGTTCCTCGACGAACTCGCACGGTACGGCGAACGGGTGCGCGTGCGTACCGATGACGTCAACGGGCTGCCGACGGCCGCCGAACTGCTCGGCGACTGCCCCGACGGCACCGCGGTCTATGCGTGCGGGCCCGCGCCCATGCTCACGGCCATCCGGTCGGAACTCGCGGGCCGCGGCAAGGTCGAACTGCACTTCGAGCGGTTCGCCGCACCACCCGTGGTGGACGGCGAGGAGTTCGCCGTCACGGTCGCGTCGACCGGGCAGCAGATCCGTGTCGGCGCCGAGGAGACCCTGCTCGCAGCGTTGAACCGGGCCGGCGTGGACGCCCCGTACTCGTGTCGGCAGGGCTTCTGCGGAACCTGCCGGACGCGGGTCCTCGAGGGAGACGTCGACCATCGGGACACGCTGCTCACCGAACCCGAGCACGCGAACCGGATGATGCTGGTCTGCGTCTCCCGCGCCGCCAACGGTTCCAGTCTGACGCTCGACCTGTAACCGCATCTCGTACTATTCGCCCATGCCGTTGGCTGATGGTGCGACGTTCGCGGGTTACACCATCGTGCGTCTGCTCGGCGCCGGCGGCATGGGCGAGGTCTACCTCGCGCAACACCCTCGGTTGCCGCGCCGCGACGCGCTGAAGGTGCTGCCCGCCTCGGTGTCCGTCGACCGCGAATACCGCGAGCGCTTCGACCGCGAGGCGGACATCGCCGCCACGCTGTGGCATCCGCACATCGTCGGCGTCCACGATCGCGGCGAGTTCAACGGGCAGCTGTGGATCTCGATGGACTACGTCGAGGGCACCGACGCCGCCCGCCTGCTCCGCGAGCGTTATCCCGACGGCATGGCCAAGCACGAGGTCGCCGAGATCATCACCGCCGTGGCCGACGCCCTGGACTACGCGCACCAGCGCAACCTGTTGCACCGCGACGTCAAGCCCGCCAACATACTGCTCGCCTATCCCGAGTCCGGCGATCAGCGAATTCTGCTGGCGGACTTCGGAATCGCCCGCTGGGTGAACGACATCAGCGGGCTGACGGCGACGAACATGACGGTCGGCACGGTGTCCTACGCCGCGCCCGAGCAGTTGATGGGCGAGCGCCTCGACGGTCGGGCCGATCAATATGCGTTGGCGGCCACCGCGTTTCACCTGCTGACCGGCCGGCCGCCGTTTCAGCATTCGAACCCCGCGGTCGTCATCAGCCAACACCTGTCCGCGTCGCCGCCCACCATCGCCGACCAGCGACCGGAGCTCGCCGGGCTCGATCCGGTCCTCGCCAAGGCGTTGGCGAAGAACCCGGCCGACCGTTTCGAGCGCTGCGCCGATTTCGCACGGGCGCTGTCCCACCAGCTCGGATCGGCCCCTCCCGGTGATGACGGCACCCGCCTCGCCGCCGCGGCGGTGCCGCCGGATGCCCCTCGGCGTTCCCTGCTGCGTGCGGGGGTCCTCGTTCCCGCGATCCTGGCCGTCCTGCTGGTGGCGGCGGTAGCCGCTGCGATCTTCGAGGCACAGCGCGCCGACGAACGTCCCGCTGCGGCCACGACCACGACGACGGCCACCTCAACCCGGCCGACGTTCACACCGCTGCCCCCGCCGCCCGAACCGCCACCGTCGCCGACGACCACAACCGAGTCACCTACTCCGACGGATACCGAGACGGACACGCCGACCGCCAGCACGACGACATCGGCTGCCCCCGCCGCCGTGGTGATCGGTGCGAACTGCTCCCCCGTCGGGAGCACCGGCACGACGGCCGACGGCTCGACCGCCTACTGCTCCACGCTGCAGCCGAGCGGCGCTTCGGTGTGGTCACTCACGCAAGGAGATGTGAGTCCCACCGTGACTCCAGCCCCGACGGACGCACCGCTGCCGTTCGCCGAGGAGAACCCCGTGCGGTTGTGCATGCAGCAGACCGGGCAGACTCGCCACGAATGCCGAAATGACATCCGGGAGAGCAACGGCTTGCCCCCGCTGCCATGAGCCTGCGCACATCGGACCGGCTGGCGGTCGCCGACCTGGTACACCTCTATGCGTCGGCAGTGGACGACCGTCGCTTCGACGACGTGGTCGAGTTGTTCACTGCCACAGCCGAACTGCGCCTGCCGGATCCACCGCGGTCGCTGGAGCCGGTGCGCAGCCATCACGGCCGCGACGGTGTCCGGGCCGCGATGGCGGCGCTGGCGTCGGTTACCCGCACCGAACATGCGATCGTCGGCGAGGTGTACGCGCCCGGTGACAGCGTCGATTACGCGCTGGGCCGGATCACCTGCATCGCCCATCACTGGACGATCGCCGACGACCAGATCACCGATGTGGTCTGGCATCTGCGCTACGACGACGAATACCTGCGGACTCCTGCGGGCTGGCGGTTCCACGGTCGAGCGCTGACCATCAACGCTATCGAGACCCATCCTGTACGTCGTCTCCGACCGCCGAAACCAGACGGTCGAGCAGCGGCCGCTGACCTTTCAACAGCTTCGACCGAGCCTGCGCCACGGAAAACCAACCCACGCGGTCGATTTCGGGAAACTCCCTGATCTGTCCCGATCCCTTCGGCCATTCCATTTCGAACGTGTTCGAGAACGTGCCGTCGAGGTCGAGGTCGCCGCGCACCGCGAACGCGGTGATCACCTTGCCGCTGGGCTGTTTCAGCGGCAAGAACTCGATGCGTGGACCGTCGGGGGCCGGCTTGCCCAGTTCCTCCTGGAACTCGCGCCGCGCGGCCACCCAGGGATCCTCACCCTCGGTGTACTCGCCCTTGGGGATCGACCAGGCGCCGTCGTCCTTGCGCGCCCAGAACGGTCCGCCCGGGTGGCCGATCAGGACCTGGAGTTCGCCGTCGACGATGCGGTACAGCAGCAGACCCGCACTGAGTTTGGGCACCGCGTCACCCTAGACCTAGTACTTGCGGTCGCCCTCACTGCTGTCGAAGAAGGCCCACTCGCCGTCGTCGGTCTTGACCTCCATGCGCCATCCGAGCTCCGGATCGGCTTTCTGGTCGACGAACCAGGCATGCGCGTCGCCGGCGCTCTCGATGTCCTTGCTGTCGACGACGTCACCCTGGGGATTCAACACGCGATATGTAGCCATACCGCCTAGCGTTCCCGCTGCCCGCGAATCCAATCAGTCCGGTTTGGGCATCGGGATGCCCTCGCTGGCGGAGAACCGCGCATCCTCCTGCGTGGAGAGCCCGAACGAGACGACCGACCGGTCGAAGAACAGATCGGTCAGATACGCCAGCGACACCGCCCACCTGTTCACGAACCGAGGGATCGCGTAGATGTGGTAGGCCCGGGTGACGGCCTTCGCGGGCAAGCCCGACAACTGCACGTTGAGCGGGTTGGCCACCGCGTAGCGCGGCCCGAGATCGACAACCAGGCCCATGTTGCGGTGCTTGTAGGGCTTGGCCTTGCCGTAGCCCAGGCTCGCGGCGACGTTGCGCGCCAACGCTTTTCCCTGCCGCGTGGCGTGCTGCGCCGTGGGCGGGGTGATCTTGCCCGGCTGCGTCACATCCGGCACGGCCGCCGCGTCCCCCGCTGCGAACACATCGGGATGGCCGGGCACCTGCAGTTCCGTGGTCACCTTCAGCCGTCCCCGCTCGGTGGGCAGGCCGAGCTTCTCGATCAGGGGTGCGCCCGTGACCCCGGTGACCCATGCGACGGTATGCGTGCGGATCAACGAGCCATCGCTGAGCACAACATGTTCGGGGTGCACTTCGGCCAGCGTGACACCGAGCCGGACATCGATGCCACGCGATTTGAGCACCCGCTGTGCGGCGGCACCGAGCTTCTCGCCGACTTCGGGCATCACCTGCTCGGCCAGGTCCAGCAGGATGAACTTCACCTCCGAGGCGTCGAAACCCATCTGCCTGGCCGCGGAGTCGGCGAGCGCGCGCAGCTGTACGGCCAGCTCGGTGCCCGAGTAGGAGGCGCCGACCACCACGACTGTGCGGCGTGCCGCCCGACGGCCCGGATCGTCGTCGACATCGGCCAGCTCGAGTTGTTCGAGCACGTGATCACGCAGGTACAGCGCCTCGGCTGTCGACTTGAGGCCCCGCGCATGCTCGGCGAGCCCGGGAATGTCGAACAGCCGGGTGACCGAGCCCGGCGTCAGCACCAGCCGGTCCCACGCCAGGGTCCGGACCCGCTCTTCGGGGTCGGTGAACGTCACCGTGTGGCCGTCGAAGTCCACCTCGTCGACCCGGCCGCGGATCGCCTGCACGCCCCGCAGCGCGTTGGCCAGTGGGATCGCGACGAACCGGGCGTCCACCAGGCCACCGGCCACATCGGGCAGCAACGGCGTGTAGAGCATGTAATCGACGGGCGAGATGATCGAGATATCGACCGAAGCCCCCGCTTTTGACTGTCTGCGCATCTTTCGCGCCAGCTGACGGGCACATTCGAAGCCGGTGAACCCGCTGCCGACGACCACCACGGAAGTCATCGTCTCCACCATACGGAAGGCGCGGCGACGCCCTCGCGCCGCATTGCGGGTCTAGTCCACCTCGCCGGTTGTAACGCCATGGCGCGATTGCGGCCGAATTCTCTGCATACGGTTACAACCGACGGCCCTTGGAAATGATCATGATTCGCGCGGACGGGTTCCATTCCGGTTCGTTCCGTCGCCCCGATGGCGGATGCTGGATACATGACGGGCCCGCTGCGCCGGTTCGATCCGTTCCGGCCGATCGACATGCTGTCGTCGCTGTGGTCGACCGCGGCCGTCGGCCCGGTGAGCAGCGGCGCGGCCATGGCCTACCGGACCCTGTTCACCACGGTGCGCAGGCTGGTGGTGGGGCGTCGCCTCGCGATCCGGCTCGACGACGGCGAACTCACCCTCACCGTCACGGAGTTCGACTCGCGGCTCGACGTGCGTGCCCTGGCGGTGGGACAGCTCAACGACGTCCGCATCGCGGCCCGCGACATCTGCTGGCAGGGCAACGAGTTCGAGCATGCGACGGCGGTGCTGCACAACGTGCACATGCGACCGACCATGCCGCCCGTCCTGGTGGCCGCCCCGGTCGACCTGACACTCGAAGTGCCGACGACCGCGCTGCACGACCTGTTCCGATGGGCGGCGCCGCGATTGTCCGGCGAGGTCGGCAGTGACGGGGTCGCGCGGCTGCGGATGGCGCGGCGCCCGCTGCTCGGCCATCTCGAGGTCGACGCACGACTGGACGGCTCGACGCTGTGGCTTCGACCGCGCGTGGCGGTCGTCCGCACCTCGCGCTGGACGCTGCCCGCCCGCACGCCGGCGTATCCGGTGCGCCTCCCCGAGCTGCCGCACGGCCTGCGGCTCACGGGCATCGCCTTCGCCCCCGACGCGGTGCACCTGTCGGCGTCGGTGGCGGAATGGCAGATGGACATGCCGCGCAGCCGGGTGGAGGACATCATCGGCCAGCTCAGCGTCGCCGGTGTGCCGTTGAACCTGACCCGGTTGACGCGGCTTCTGTAGCGGATCGAGGGCGTCCTCGGGCGCCGCTGCGGGCTTTGGGACAATGCGTTTCTTGTGACCGAAATCGCGCACTACCAAGAGGGCCCAGCCGAGGTCATCGTGTCGCGCGACGGCGACGAGCTGACCTTCGTGTCGGCATACGAGGATTCCGGCAGAACGATCACCGAGGAATCCCGCATCCCGGCCGACGAATTCGTGCTCAAGGGTCCCGGGCCGTGGCCGTGGTTCGATCTCGGGACCAGACGCGCGGGAGCACTGCTGGTGCTGGACGCGCTCGGGGCCGGCCGCCCGGCCTGGACCGAACCGCTGGAGCCGACGGTGCTGGATCTCTTCGAGCGTGCCGCTCGCGGCGACACCCGGGTCATCGAGCTGCTGGCGATGGGCGCCGACCCCGATCCGCTCGATCCGTGCGGTGCGACCCCGCTGTGGTACGCCGTGCGCTCGCCCGCCGCAGGCAACTCGGTGGCCTTTATCGACGAGGACGCCGACGCGGGGCGCCGCATCGAATTGTCCGCGCGCGGTGAGAAATTCACGACGATCCTCCATGAGATCGTGCGACGGGGCCGCACGGTTGCTCTCAGCCACGCACTGGCCCACGGCGTCGACCCCACGCTCGTCGACTCCGACGGCGCGACCCCGCTGCACGTGATCGACGGCACCGCCGACAACGTCAACCCCGAGATCGTACGCACCCTCGTCCGGGCGGGTGCGGCCATCGATGCTCCGCTGCCGAGCGGAACGCAGCCGATCGAACTCGCCGCGCGAATGCTGCTGCCCGCGACGGTCGCCGCGATGGTCGAGCTCGGCGCCGATCCCGGCCGCGGATTGGACTCGCTTCTGGCGTGGTGGGCCGTCGGCGCGAAGTTCAACGGGTACCGCTCGGGTCGGGTCGTCGAGGTGATAGACATCCTGCGTGCAGGCGGCGCCGAGGTATCACAGCGCCACCATGAGCTCGCTGCCGAGGCCGCAGCATCGGATGTCGAAGCCGCGCTTCGTCGTTAGAGTTCCGGTGTGCCCAGGTACACCCGATATGTCGCGATCGGCGATAGCCAGACCGAGGGACTGTGGGACGGCGACGACACGACCGGTCTCGTCGGCTTCGCCGACCGCCTCGCCGCGATGCTGCACTCGCATCACCCCGGCCTGACCTACGCCAATCTGGCCGTCCGTGGCCGACGGATCGCAGATCTGCTCGACGAGCAGCTGCCTACGGCGCTCGCGATGGAACCGGATCTGATCACCGTCTGCATCGGGATGAACGACGTGACCCGCCCCGGCCCGCACTTCGGCAGTGCCCTCGCCGAGTTGGACGACATGCACAACAAGTTGGCGGCGTCCGGCGCGACCGTCGTGACGACGACGTTCCCGAACATCGCGAAGATCCTGCCGATCGGCCGCGTGATCGCTTCGCGCGTCGAACAGATCAACGCCGAGATCCGGAATGCCGCTGTGCGAAACGGCTTTCGGCTGGTCGACCTCTACCACGCGCCGTCGATGACGCGGCTGGACACCTGGAGCGCCGACCGGGTGCACGGATCGGACAAGGGCCACCAGCTGTTCGCCGCCGCGGCCGCGGAAGCGCTCGGCCTGCCTGGCAGCAACCACGACTGGGCGATGGCCGACGGTCCTGCGCAACGCCCGTCGCTGCGGTCGCAGGTCCGCTCGCAGGTGCAGTGGACGCGGAACATGTTCCTGCCGTGGCTCTGGGATCAGGCCCGGGGCAGATCCAGCGGTGACGGTCGCGGCCCCAAACGTCCCCGGCTGGAGGGTGTGCCGGCCGGCTAGACCGACCAGGCCCCGTCGATGCTCTCCGCGACGTCGATGATCTTCGCCTTCTGCGACGCCGGGCTGTCGATCTCGCCGGCGACGTGCGCGGCGATGAACCGCTTGATCTCGGCGTCGATGCCGGCGAGTATCCGCAGCAGCTCACCGCGCAGCGTCTTGGACGTGACGTGGATGGAGATGTCGGACGGGCGTGGTTTCTCCACGTCGAGGATCAGCAGCAGGGGTGGCGCGGCGCGCGCGGTCGCACGCAGCTTGATCTCCCCGAACACGATGAACTTCGGCTTGTCGATCAGCAGGTCGACCACCAGGTCGATCTCCAGCGGGATCCGGATGTCGAAGGTGATGTGCTCGCCGACTTCGCGGCTCAGTCGCGGCTGCAGAATCCTGACCTTGGCGGTCACCTTGGCGACTCTGCCGGGCCCCTGCGCCATCGGGCCCATCTCGAATTCGTCGCCCGCGATGGCCGCGATCGCGCCGCCGACCCGTTCCTCGGTCACGGCGATCTCGAAGAACTGGCGACCGAATTCCTCGTAGGTCATTTCATCGTCGACGGACATGGTGCTCATACCGTCTCATGTCCGGCCGTCGCACAGTGTTCAACACGGCCGAGTGAGGCCAACACCGCAGTTAACGTCCGTCTTCGCGCGATTCCATGCGCACCGGTTACCCGGCGGCGACGTGCGCAAACGGCCTGACTGGTCAGTCGTCGGTGAAGTATCGGATTCTGCGCAGGGCGAACGGCTTGGCCGCGACGTCGACGATGAGCACGTCGCGGCGCCCCTCGCGGTCCAGTCCCGCGACCACGCTGTATCCCGACGCGACCAGCTTGCGGGGCCGCGCGGTTGCCATGCGCGACAGGAACTCTGACGTGCTCAGCGGGGTGTCGTCGCCGCTCGTGACGCACGCCCCCTTACCTAGCCAGCGCTGCACCGCGACCTCGTTGCCCGCCCGCGCATCGGCCAGGAACTGGGCGACCTTGCGCTTGCCTTGCGGTCCGGTCCCCCGCAGACCGCCGAGAAACCCCAGCGCACCGACCGCCCCCTGATTCGTCAGCAGCCCCTTCGACAGCGTGATGCTGACCGGCACCGCTTTCGGGCCGCTGCGCAACAGCTGGCCGATCAACGCGGGCATCTCCCAGTACGCGTACAACTCGGCGATGTTGATCTCGTCGCCCTCGGCGGCGAGGTTGTAGCGCAGGTATGCGGGGAACCGCATCGCCAGCCCGCTCATGACGACCTCGAGCTCGAGATCGCGGATGACGGTCGAGCCGGCAACGATGTCGACGTCCCGGTGCATTGTGATGTCGCGCGGGCCGATGAAGGTGTCGTAGAAGCGGCTGATCGCTGCGCGCCCTCGATGGGGTTCGGAGCCGACCGGGTCCTCTATGCGCGCGTCCTGCGTGAACACGTCCACCCAGGCCTGCCGGTCGTGCACGCGAAACGCCGCGGGCGACCGCTCGACCGTCGCCACCGCATCGGCACGCGAGATAGCCATAGAGGTTCCCTACCATCCGCACCGGCGCCAGTCGACTACTTGGCCACCCGCAGGCACACTGGCATTACCGCACTGCATCGGTGCAGGTGCATTGCAGGTGTATGAGGAGGAACCGCTATGAGTGGCAACGGGCCGTTCGGGTTCGACCCCGAGGAGTTCGACCGCGTCGTCCGCGAGGCGGGTGAAGGTCTGCGCGAGGCGTTGGACGGGGTGGGCAGGTTCCTCAACACGTCGGGCGAACGCGCAGGCTGGGCCAGTCTGGTCGACGAGTTCACCCGGCATTCGCGGCCGAAACGGGAGCCGGAGACCACCGGGGAGACCGGCGATGGCGTCTGGGCGATCTACACCGTCGACAGCGACGGCGGGGCCCACATCGAGCAGGTGTATCCGACCGAACTGGATGCGCTTCGCGCGAACAAGAACAACACCGACCCCAACCGCAAGGTGCGATTCCTGCCGTACGGCATCGCGGTCAGTGTGCTCGACGCGTCGGACCCGCCCGAGGAAAACTAGCCGCCGAAGTGGCGGCGGATACCGGCGAGCATCTCGGTGTGCGCCTTGACCGCCTCGCGCGTGGTGATCGCAGCCAGCAGCCTCGGCGCATGAATGGTCAGTCGTTCGACGACCCTGGTTCCCTTGCCGTCGGCATCGAAGGACACGACGCCGTAGAGCCGCACTCGGGGAAACTGCCGCGCCTCGGTGATCACCGGACCGCTCGACGCCACCCGCAGGTGGGCCGAGTAACTCGTCGGCAAGGTGAACGGGCCGAACGGAATTCGATCCTTGACGCGATAGCTCTGGCAGTACCCGTCAGCCAGCTCCGTCCGTGCAGTGGAGCGGACCGAAACCACCAACGGGTGAACCGTCTTGATGTTGGCGAGGTCGACGTAGAACGCGCGGACGTCGTCCGGTGACGCCGATACCTCCTCGGACAGCACCCGCTCCGCGCGCATGATCACCTACCGCGAATCCGATTGCCGCAACTCAGGTTCGGGCCACTTCGGTGACACCGAGCACCCGTTGGATGTCCGGCTTCATCTGCAGCAACTGCTGTCCCGCGTAACCCCAGCTGTGGATGCCGTCGGGGAAGTTGAACACGCCGTTGTGCCCGCCCGCGGCGATATACGCATCGACGAAGGCGCGATTGGATTCGACGGCAAACCCCTCGAGGAAGCCGAGTCCGGCGATGGGGGCGTTCGGGCTCGCCAGCGCTGGGTCGGTCGGTGTGCCGTTCCCGCAGTAGATCCAGATGCGGGTGCCGTTGGCCGCGAGTCGGCCCGCCTGGACGGTGGGATCGTTACGCGCCCACGCCGGGTCGCCGGGCGGCCCCCACATGGCGTCCGGGTTGAAACCGCCGTTCCACATCATCGCGGTGCTGACCTGGCCGGGCTGCTCGGACAGGTTGAGAAAGCCAGATATGGATCCCGCGTAGCCGAACTGCTGCGGGTGAAACGCGGCCAGGACCAATGCCGACGACGCTCCCATCGAGAATCCCACGATCGCGTTGCCGGTCGACCGAACCTGCTTGTTTTCCGCCAACCACGCCGGAAGTTCTTGCGTGAGGAAGGTTTCCCACTTGTATGTGTACGTCCGGCCGTTGCTGACCGCGGACGCGTACCAGTCGCTGTAGAAGCTGGACTTGCCTCCGACGGGCATCACGACCGACAGACCGGACCCGTCGTACCAGTCGAAGGCCTGGGTGTTGATGTCCCAGCCGTTGAAGTCCTCCCCCGCCTCCATGCTGTCGAGTAGGTAGAGCGCGGGCGAATCCGTTCCGCCGGAGAGGAACTCGACGCGGATGTTGCGCGCCATCGCCGCCGACGGGACCTCGAGTTGTTCGACGGGCAGGCTCGGGTTCGAGAACGCGGTGGCCGACGCGGATCCCTCCGCGGCGTCGACGACAACGGGGAGCAGCGCGGCCGCCGCCACGGCGATGGCCAAGCGTCTGAGGGTACGAGCCGACTTGTCCACGAGTGCCATCGAATCCCTCCATCGCACCTCGGCCCGCCCCGCTGCGGACGATACGCTGCGCCACGTCGCTCACCAGCGGTTTTCGTGATATTCGCGGCAGATCAGATCGGTGAAGCAAATCAGCTGTCCGCGGGTGGTTCACGGTCCACGCCTTGTTGCCTATGTTTGTATTAATAGCAACTTTAAGCCGCGCCGGAGGCCCCACATGAGATCCCTCGACTACGACGAGCTCTACATCGGCGGCCGCTGGCAGGCACCGTCGACAACTCAACGCCTCTCGGTGATCTCCCCGCACACCGAACAGTCGATCGGCGAGACGCCGGAGGCGGCCCCCGAGGACGTCGACAAGGCGGTCGCCGCGGCCAGGAAGGCGTTCGACGAGGGTCCGTGGCCGCGGCTGAGTGTGAACGAGCGGATGGAGAAGATCGAGAAGCTGGCGTCCATCTACATGGCCGAGACCGATGCGATCGCCGACCTCATCACCGCCGAGATGGGTTCACCCAAGAGTTTCAGCCGGATGGGCCAGGGTGCGGGCGCACTCGCCCAGATGCACCTGAACATGGCGACGGCCAAGGAGTTTCCGTGGGTCGAACGGCGGCCTGGTCTGTTCGGCGACGTGCACCTGCGGCGTGCGCCCGTCGGGGTGGTCGGCGCGATCGTGCCGTGGAACGTACCGCAGTTCCTGATCATGCCGAAGATGATTCCCGCACTGATCGCCGGTTGCACCGTCGTCGTCAAGCCTGCGCCTGAAACACCTTTGGACGCCATGTGGTTGGCCGAGATGCTGGACGAGATCGACCTGCCGGAGGGCGTCGTGTCGATCGTCCCCGGCGGCAGGGAGACCGGTGAGGCCCTCGTCCGCCACCCCGGCGTCGACAAGATCTCGTTCACCGGGTCGTCGGCGACGGGCCGCCACATCGCCGCGCTGTGCGGCGAGCAACTCAAGCGCGTCAGCCTCGAATTGGGCGGTAAGTCGGCGGCGATCATCCTCGACGACGCCGACATCGACCGCACCGTGCAGCATTTGAAGATGGCGAGCCTGATGAACAATGGGCAGGCCTGCGTCGCCCAGACCCGAATCCTGGTGAGTGAACACAAACACGACGAGGTCGTCGACGCGCTGGCGAACATGATGACGGGTCTGCAGGTCGGCGATCCCGCCGACGACGCCACCGACGTCGGGCCGCTGGTGGCGCAACGCCAACAGCACCGCGTGCAGTCCTATATCCAGGCCGGCCTGGACGAAGGCGCGCGAATCGTGCTGGGCGGCAAGGACAAACCGTACGATCGCGGCTGGTACGTCCAGCCCACGTTGTTCACCGACGCGACCAACGACATGAAGATCGCGCGTGAGGAGATCTTCGGCCCGGTGCTGACGGTGCTGAAGTACACCGATGAAGCCGACGCCGTGCGGATCGCCAACGACACCGACTACGGGCTCGCCGGCTCCGTCTGGACCGCCGATGTGGCACACGGTCTGGAGATCGGCGCGCAGATCCGGGCGGGCACGTACGGCATCAACATGTACACGCTCGACACCACCGCGCCGTTCGGCGGGTTCAAGCAGTCGGGCATCGGGCGCGAGTTCGGCGCAGAGGGCCTATCGGAGTACGTGGAGCTGCAGACGACGGTGAGCGCGGACAAGCTGCCCGGCCTCGCCTGAATTCGTTCGAAGTCCTTTGCCGAGTGCACGCTTGTTGTCAGGACTAGCGGATCTCGAGGGTGACCTCTGCGGGACAGCACAATTCGTCGTGCTGGTTGTAGACGAGGATCTCGAGGTCCACGAGCCGACGCACATCGCCAGCGGTCTCGACGCGCTTGCCCACCACGCGGCCACGGCCCACCATCGAATCGCCGGCATAGAACGAGCCGAGCAGCGAGACCTTGCGCCGCACCACCCTGCTGTAGGGCCCGGCCCAGCCGGTGGCGATCCGGTCCACGAAGCCGGCGGTGTGCATCGTGTTGACGAAGATCGTCGGATGGCCGTGCCGCCGTGCGTATTCGGGGTCGAAATGGCCGGGAAAGTAATCCCACGTCGCACCGGGGTTCATCACGACGCGCTGATAGTCGATCGTGTCGACCACCTCGGCAAGCTCGGTGGGGACGACGATGTCGTCCCACGCCAACCGCGGATACGACGTCATGGCGGCCCCGGCGGGGTGAAGCGGAACAAGGTGTTGTTGTTGATCGCGACCAGTGCGCCATCGGCGCGGTGGAACCGCTCGCACGTCTCGACGAAATGCCCCGTCCCCACCCGGGTCGTCTTCTCCGGCGACACCGATACCACCTCCTCGACGACGTGGAGGCGGTCACCTTCGAGGATGGTCGCGGGGAACTCGACCTCGTTGGAGGCGTTGATGAACGACGTCCCGGGCAGGGGTACGCGGATGGCGATCGAGGGCACCGGCGGTTCCTCGTTCGGCAACCACGGTGGCGGGATCAGCCAGCCCATCAGCAGCGCGGGCGGGGCCACCAGTCCGCCCCACACCTCGCGGGCGAAATCGGCGTCCCAGTAGGCGGGGTTGGGATCGCGCACCATCGCCGCGAAATGTTGAATCCGCGCACCGCTCACCGCCGTCCCGGCATACCTCGGCGCCGTGCGGACGCCGACCATGCGCAGCGCATCCTCATAGGTGCCGAACGCGAACTCGTACCGAATGCCCTCGCTCACACGGGTAACGCGCTCTCGTTCGGCACGCGATCCCATTCGAGTTCGCGCGAGGTGAAGTACCACCCGCCGCGCTCGTAGATGAGCCGGTCGGTGAACGTGCCCGAGGCCTCGAGTCGGTTGTCGCGCAGCAGCAACGCCACGCAGGTCTGCGTCGCGTCGACCCCGTCGACGGTGATCTCGTGATCGACGGTCACCAGCCGCGCACCGCCGCCCCCGTCGAATGCCGCGCGCAGGTCGTCGAACGACTCCCCTGCCCGCACATAGGTGGCGCCGGAATGACGAAACGTCGCGATCCAGCCGGCCAGGTCGCCAGCGGAGTAGAGCCGGTTGTGCCTCGCGTTCAGGTTCAGGATGGCGGCCCGGCCCGCGAGCCCGTCGAGCACGAACTGCTGTTGGTATGACAACGACATCTTCTGATCTCCTACCGGCTCAGCACGTAGCCGTGCGCTTCACGGTCCCAGGCGTCGGCGCCGAGGCCTCTGCTCCGGAGCACATCCTTGCGGACACGCCCGATGATGTTCTTCGGAATCTCGTCGATCACTTCGAGGTAGCGCGGCACGCAGAAGTACGGCATGCGGGCCGAGCAGAAGTCGAGAACTTCGGTGAAATCGACTGTCGCACCGTCCTGCAACGTCACGACGACCAGGATGTCGTCCTCACCGAGGTCGCTCGGGATGCCGACCGCAGCCGCCTCCAGCACGGCCGGGTGGCGCATCACGATCTGCTCGACCTCGACCGACGACACGTTCTCGCCGCGGCGGCGCAGCGAGTCCTTCGCGCGGTCCACGAACGTGAGGTTGCCGTCGTCGTCGAGTGAACCGAGATCGCCGGTGCGGAACCACTCGGGATGCGGCTGCACTTCCAGGCTCGCGCCGCCGGACGCCGACGACACATACCCCTCGCTGATTCCATGCGCCGTCCGCGCCCGGCAGGCGATCTCGCCGACCGTCCCAGTGCGCAACGGCCGACCCTGGCCGTCGACGATTCGCACGTCGTACGCCGGGTTGACCACCCCTGAGGTACCCGGCTTGCCCTCGTCGGAAACCGACTTGTAGGCGATCGGGAACGCCTCGGTCAGGCCGTACATCGTCACGATGCGGCACCGATAGCGCTCCTCGATCGCGCGGTACATGTCGGCGGCGATGGGCGCCGCAGAGATGAAGCGGATGCCGAGCTCGGAGTCCCGCCGGTCCGGAGGCAGCCGCATGAGCATCGACACCATCGCGCCTGCGCCCGCGAAACCCACGGCGCCGCTGTCACGTATCTCGTCCCACACCTGACCCGGATGGAACGCGGCGGCCAGCACGCTCGTCGCGCCGGTCAGCATGGGGGCCAGGACCGTGGGGGCAGCACTCAGGTGAAACAGCGGCATCGCGGTCCAGAGCGTCTCTCCCGGTTGAAGTTCCCAGGATCTCGCGACGGTCGCCGCTGCGGTGTAGAGGTAGTGCCATGTCGTGGCGACAGCCTTGGACGGGCCGGTGGTGCCGGAGGTGAAGAACAGGGCGCCGATGTCGCCCGGCCCGACGGGTTCGACGTCGGGTGTGGTGACGGATGCGGCGGTGAGCGCCTCGGTGAGCGAATGGTCCACCACGAGTGTGGATCTCAGCGTGGGCACGTCGCCCGCGATCTCGTCGACCCGCGGTCGGCGCTCGGCATCGGTAAGCACGACCGCGGCGCGGGACAGGTTCAACGCATGCGCGAGGAACTCCCCCTTGTTCGCGGCGTTCACCGCCGCGGACACCGCGCCGATCCGCGCGGCGCCGAGCCAGAAGTACACCCATTCGGGACACGTCGCGGTGAACAGCGCCACCGTGTCGCCACGCTTGACCCCGAGGCCGGCAAGGATGTGTGCGGCGGCGCAGGACCGGTCGCGCATCTGCGCGAAGGTGACCGGGGTCCCGGCGATCGACATCATCACCCGTTCGCCATATTGCTCGGCACGTCGATCGAGCACCGCAGGGACACTGAATCCGTCGACCCCGAATGCCGCCGGGTCTGGTACGGGCTCCCGGCCGCGACCCATCAGCGTCCCGCTAGAGCCGGGTCGGGTTCGCCGTCGGCCGTATAACCGAAATCGATGGGCGTGGGTTCTTCGCCCGGATAGAAGCGGTGCGCCCACCGCCGCAGCGCGGCATAGTCGCGCGCCTCCTCCGGCGCCAGGTTCGGCTTCTCCAGGTACTTCATGTTCTCCCAGGTGAAGAAGTCCTGTTTGATGACTTCCTGTTGCAGGGCAAGGAATTTCGCTGCCCGGCCACCTGGCTTGTCGCCGGTGTCGCCCGGCTCGCGCAGCGAGGCCTGGGTGTAGAAGTAGTCGGTGTAGTCCTCGTCCACCGGTGTCTGTCCGGTCACCTGGATGGTCTGGACGAGCTCCTTGGGGAACCGCACGATACCCAGTCCCAGCGAGTAGTTGTCGTAGACGATGTTGGCGTCCACCGGGCCGTCGGGCGTGAGCCATGTCGACGGCCGGCCGCCGCCGAAGTTCGCGGTCACCGTTGCGTGCAGGTGGTAGCCGTTGACGTCGAACGACGTTGTGTTGGCGGCGTTGTCGGCCTTGTGGACGAACTGCACGTGATACGGGTCGGCCGCGTTCTCGATGATCATCTGCGCGTGCACCTTGACCCGGTTGAGCATCCGCGAGTGCGGATGCAGCGGGTAGTAGTGGTGGGTCTCGAGTTCGGGCAGCACCGGCGGCTGCCAGTAGGGCGCGCGGCCGTGACGCTCGTGCCACACCACGATGAAGCCGTACCACTCCTGCGCGGGATAGGACCTGATCCTGACGTTCTGCTTGCAGCCGATCTTGCTGTACGGGATCAGCGCGTTGGTGCCGTCCCCGCGCCACTGCCAGCCGTGCCACGGGCAGACGATGTGCTCACCCTCGACGGTGCCTCCGACGCCCATGTTGGCGCCGAGGTGTTGACAGTAGGCGTCGAGCACGTTCACCTTGCCGGACTTGGTGCGGAAGATGACCAGTTCCTCACCGAAGTAGTGGGCGCGCTTGACCTGACCCGGCGCGAGGTCGGAGGCGAAGCCGACGATGAACCAACCCGTCGGAAAGCGGTAGGTCGAAAGGCTGATTCCGGTGGGGCCGAACTCCCGTTCCGACGGATCGATCTTCGGATCGTCAACCGTATCCGTCATGACCTCTCCGTCCGCGCGCGCAGTAACCGCAGGTCGCGAAACCCGCCCGTTGCCTATTTTTACTATTTTAGGCATTCTAGGTCAAGGATGGCGACGCGAGGAGCACGCATGCCCACCACGACTCCGGTCGACCTCTCGGATGCTGCGTTGTGGCAGAACGGTTTTCCCGACGACCTGTTCGTCGAGCTGCGCCGTGAACGCCCGATCTTCCACCACGAGCTGACCGACGGCGTCGCCCAGACGGTCAAGCGCGACTTCTGGATGACGACCAAGCATCGCCACGCCCAGCGCATCCACCGAGACACCGACGCGTTCACCGCCGCGGACGGTCCGCTGATCCAGGGCATCGGGCCCATCGGCGCGTTCCCGAACGTCATCACCATGGACCCGCCCGTGCTGACGAAGCGGCGGCGGGTGATGTCGCACGCGTTCACGCCCAAGGCCATCGCCAAGCTCGAGGACGGCATCCGGCGGCGCGCCGCCGCGATGATCGACGGGCTGCTGGAAGCCGGCGGCGGCGACTGGATCGAAGACGTCGCCGACGTGTTGCCGATGTCGGTGATCGGCGACATCGTGGGCATCCCCGACGAAGACAGGCCGACCATCTTCGACACTCTCGATCGCATCCTCAAGGCCAATGAGCCCGACGATCCGACCAATCCCGGGGACCACCTCGAGCTGTTCGGGCAGATCTTCACTTACGCAACGGAACTCACCGCTGAGAAGCGGCGCAATCCGACCGACGACATCTGGAGCACGTTGACCACGGCGGTGGTCACCGACGAGACCGGGCAGGAACTGTCCATACCGGCCAACGAACTCGAGATCTTCTTCTTCGTGCTGACCCTGGCGGGCAGCGATACGACGAAGAACGCACTGGCCGCCGGACTTCAGGCGTTCGTGGCCAATCCCGGTGAGATCGCCCGCTATCGCGACGACGAGTCGATTCGGGCAAGCGCTGTCGAGGAGGTGTTGCGCTGGTCCTCCCCCGTCGCGTTCTGGACCCGCACCACCAAGGTGGACGTGGAGATGGACGGCATCACGATCCCCGCGGGTGATCGGGTGGTGTCGATGCTGCGGTCGGCCAACCGCGACGAGGACGTCTTCGAAGACGCCTTCGGGTTCGACATCGGCCGCACCGACAATCCCCATGTCACCTTCGGCGGAGGTGGTCCACACCACTGCCTGGGCGCCGTGCTCGCCCGCGCCGAAATCCGTGCGGCCCTTGACGAACTGCTGCTGCGCGCCGATGACATCAGCCTCGGCCCGGCCAAGGTCACGTACCCCAACCTGACGAACAACATGTCGATCTACGACGGGATGCCGATCTCGTTGACACCCCGCTGAGTCACAGCCCCTTGGGCCTGGTGCCGATGATTCCGGCAGCGGCGAGGCGTTCGAGGTCCGTCTCGGTGACCCCACAGAATTCGGTCAGCACTTCGCCGTTGTGCTGACCCAGTGTCGGGGGCGGGCGACGCAGCCACCGGTCGACGCCGTCGGGTCTGGCGAAAGGCGGGCACGGATAGAGGCCGGGTCCGGTGCTCGGATGGGTGAGGGGTTCGAAGAAGCCCCGGTGTTGCAGTTGCGGGTTGTCGATCACGACGGATGGCGAAATCACCTCTGCCGCGGGGATTCCGGCCGCCACGAGACGCTCGACGACGGTGGCGGCATCCTGGGTGGTGAACCATTCCACAGGGTCAGCATCCCCAGCCAGTGCCGCGAGGGCGTCGGCTTCGGCGTCGCTGCGTACGGTCACCGCGATCCAGTCGTCGTCACCGGCGCACCGGTACACGTCCTGTGTTTCGCCAGGGTGGTGTCCCCGGTTACCGCGGCGCTCCAGGACCGACCCGAAGATCTCGAATTCGATTGGCTGCACGGCGGTCACGTTGAGGACGCTCTCGATCATCGGCACCTCGACGAGTTGGCCGCGTCCGGTGCGCTCAGTGAATTCGAGGGCCGCCAACAGGGCGAACGCGGCATGCGTACCCGCCAGCGGATCGCAGGCACCGCGCGGGGTGACCGGCAGTCCGTCGGGCAGGCCGGTGACCCAGGCGAGGCCGGCGATCTGCTCCATCGTCGGGGCGAAGCCCACCCTGTCCCGCCACGGGCCGGACAGCCCGAACGCCGGCATGCGCACCATCACCAGGCGTGGGTTGAGGTCGAGCAAAACGTCGGCACCGAGCCCGAACTGGTCCAGCACGCGCGGCGAGAAGTTCTCGATCACCGCGTCGGCCTGTCCGATCAGCGTCTTGATCAGCCGGATGCCCTCGTTGGTCTGCAGGTCCAGGGTCACGGAGCGCTTGTTGGTGTTCATGGCGTGGAAGACCCAGCCGTACTCCCACCAGTCGTCGACGTCCTCGCGCATACCGCCGGAATATCGGATGCCGTCCGGTCGCTGGATCGACTCGATCTTGATGACGTCAGCCCCGAAGGCGGCCAGCGAGTGTGTCGCCGCCGGTCCCGCCCAGAAGGCGGTGAAGTCGACGATGCGCAGACCGGCGAGGGGTCGCCCAGGAGTGCCAGCAGCGGATTGCCTTGGTTCCCATAGCGATTCGGCGGCGGAATCGCCCACCACGGGTGCCGGACGAATCGGCGCAGGCGCGGCGGCGGACATCAGCCACGGCGGACGCGGCTGGCGAAAGCCTGCCGGATTGTCGATGAATACGCCACGCTCCTTCAAGTGGTCCATCTCGGTCACCGTGGCGCCGTTGCCGAGTGGGGCCAGCGGCAACCGAAACAGCTGCCCGAGTTCGACGATCTCCGCCACCGTGCGCTCACGCATCCACGGGTCGATGCGCTCGCGGATCCAGTCGCGGTAATCCCACCGCCCGATCTGGAACTGCAGCTGCGGCACCTCGGTGAACTCCGGACACTCCACCATCGCAGCGAAGTCGAGCCATTGCTGCCCGGTGACCATGCTGATGCCGACGTATCCGTCCTTGGCCGGTTCGATCGAGGGCACCTCGACCGAGCGCCGGACGTGCGGCGCCTTCAGCAGCTGTGAGTGCAGCCATTCGCCGCTCTGCATCAGCGTGATCGCCTCGAGCATGGACAGGTCGAGGTGCATGCCGCGGCCACCGTGGCGGACCCCGTGGTGTGCGGCCAGCGCGCCGTACGCCGCCCAGACGCCGCCCTGGTATTCGCCGAGGTCACCGCCGATCGAGATGGGCGGACCGGCGGGGTCACCGCGGAAGCCGGTGAGCCCGGAGGCGGCCTGCAGGGTGAACTCCGTTGCGGGTCGTTCGGCCCATGGGCCGGTCCAGCCGAAGTCGGAGATGGTGACGACGACGAGGGGGGGCGCCAGTTCCAGCAGACGGTCAGGGTCGATGCCGAGCGCGGTCGCCGCGGACCTGGTCGCGGTGACGATGACGATGTCCGCCCCTGCGAGCAGCTCGTCGGAAAGTACTGTGATGCTGCGCTTCCCGGCGTTCAAGAAGGTGAACAGCGGGGCGTCGGCACCGTCGTCCGGCACCGCTCCGCAGGCGGTGAAGCGCCGCAGCCGATCACCCTCGGCGGGTTCGACCTTGACGACGTCGGCACCGGCATCGGTGAGCAGCTTCCCGCAGTAGGCCCCCGCGATACGATCGCTGATCTCGAGGACACGGAGATCGTGCAACGGGGTGGGTGCCGCGTCCTCGCTCAAGCCCTGAACCTCCCGTGGTTTCTTTGTCATCTTAGTTACTTTTGTCAGATAGCGATTACATACACCCCAGGTAGCGGGCTTTTCACTGTTAGCATTGTTGGCGATATGACCACTTTGGGTATTGGCCCCGAGGCTCGCCGCCGGCTGGGCTCGCGCCGGACGGCCGAGATCGTCGCCGACGAACTCCGACGGCAGATCATCGACGGCGAACTGGCCGACGGCGACCTGCTGCCCCGCCAGGAGGTGCTCGTCGAGCAGTTCCGGGTCAGCCTGGTGTCATTGCGGGAAGCCTTGCGGATCCTCGAAACCGAGGGTCTGGTATCGGTGCGCCGCGGCAATCGCGGTGGCGCGGTCGTGCACGCCCCCGCGAAAGCCAGCGCGGCATACATGCTCGGACTGCTGCTACAGAGCGACACCGTGCCACTCTCAGATCTGGGGACCGCGCTTCAGGAGCTCGAGCCCATGTGCGCGGCGCTGGCGGCCCGGCGCCCCGACCGCGGCGACGAGCTCGTGCCCAAGCTCAAAGAGATCAACAAGGCGATGGCCGAGAACATCGAGGACGGACCGAAGTTCACCGAACTCGGCGGCCAGTTCCACGACGAGGTCGTCCGCGGCTGCGGCAACCACACGATGATCGCCGTCGTCGGCAGCCTCGAGACGCTCTGGACCGGTCACCTCAACTGGTGGGCACAGGAGACCACGGCGCGGGGCGAGTACCCGTCGATGAGCCAGCGCCGCATCGCCATGACGGTGCACAACAAGATCGCCGACGCCATCGAGGCCGGCGACGGCGAACGTGCCCGCAAGTTGTCGGCCCGCCACATCGCTGACACCCAGACCTACTTCAGCGCAGGCGATCCCGAGCAGCGGATCGTGGCGCTGTCGCCGCAGGCGCTGGTTCAACGTAAGCACTAGAGGTGCTCTCTAGTGCGTAACGCCCTGGTCACCGGCGGTAGCGGTGGAATCGGAAAGGCCTGCGGGCGCAAGCTCGCCGAGCTCGGCTACGACGTCGTTCTGACGGCCCGCCGCGAGGAGCCGCTGCGCGCCGCGGCGGCGGAGTTGGGTGCGCGCTACGTCGTCGCCGACGCGACGCAACCCGAGACGTTCGCACCCGCGGTGGCGGCGCTCGACCAGATCGATCTCGTCGTGCATGCGGCGGGCATCCTCGGCGGAACATACGCGCGCAAGCAGACTTTCGCGCAGTGGCGCGCGACGATGTCGGCGAATCTGGATTCATGTTTCGTCGTGACATCGGCAGTGCTGCCGAAGATGAAGCCGGGGTCGCGCTTCGTGTTAATCTCATCGTCGGCGGCACATGAACCGATGCTCGCGCGGACGGCCTACTCGGCGTCGAAGGCCGGCATGAACGCGTTCGCCGGTGCACTCGCGCGTGAGGTCGACCGCGACGGGATCAACGTGCACATCGTCACGCCGGGACCCGTCGAAACCGAGATGCTGCAGGAGGTGCCGTTCGAGATGTACGCGATCCGTGCCGCCGACGTCGCGGACGCCGTCGCCTGGCTCGACACTCTGGACCCGTCGGTCGACCTGCCCGAAATCCGTTTGCACGCCGTCACACGCGGCCCGCACGCCCGCGATCCGGTGGTCCCGCTCGAGGCCGAACGCCGCGCTCCAGGGTGATTTCGGCGTGCTGGGTCACGCTCAGCGAGACTTAGCACGCCGAAATCACAGTTCCTTGACCGTCGCCGGCAGGCCGTACAGCGCCGTCGCATTACCCCGCATGATGCGCTCACGCTGGTCGGCGGGGAACCGGCGGATCGCCCAGTCCGGCGAGTCGTAACTCCAGTGCGGGTAGTCCGTCGAGAACATGAGGTTGTCGCCGAGGTCCATCATCTCGAGATACTCGCGGTACTCCCCCAGGTCGACGTCCTCGAGAGGTTGCGTCGTGAACCGCACATGCTCGCGGACGTAGTCTGACGGCCTGCGGCGCACGTGCGGCAGATCGGCCTTGCGCTGCTCCCAGATTCGGTCCATCCGCCACATCACCGGCAGCGCCCACGTGAAGCCGCCCTCGACGAACACCACCCGCAGCTCGGGGTGTCGGTCGAAGGCACCGTCGAACACCAGGCTCATCAGATGAGACACGTACAGCAGCGGCCACGACGCGAAGAAGTCGTGCCAATGCGCGGGGTTACCGACCGGATAGATCGGGATCAACTCGTACGGTGTCTGTCCCATCAGGTGGGTGGCGACCGGGAGGCCGCTCCGGGCGGCCGCCGCGTACAGCAGGTCGAAATGTGGGCTGCCGAACGGGATCCCGCGGGTCTGCGGTGTCATCAGCACCTCGGCCATGTACGGGTGCCCGGCCCACCGCTCGATCTCCCGCGCGGCCGCTTCGGGGTCTTGGGCGGTGACACTGATCGCGCCGCGCCACCGGCCGTGCCAGTTGTTCTCGCCGAGCCAGACGTCGGCGAGCCAGTCGTTGTAGGTCGCCTTCAAGACGTGCTCGGCCTGCGGCAGCTGGGCGTCGCACATCGGCTCCAGCACAGCGATACTCACACCGGCGTCGATCAACAACTGCTTGGCGGCGAAGTCCGGATCGCTGCCCGGGATACCGCCTCCCGGCGGGGCGGCGTCCACCCGCAGCGAGTTGGTCTTGTAGGAGTCCGGCGTGTCGTAGAAGTGTGGCACCGGCGACACCGCGTTTCCCGTCGGCCAGAGCTTGTCCTTCCACTCCGCAGGCGCGTACGACTTGAGCACCTCAGCCGACACCGGCAGCGGATGGACGTCGGTGTCGACGATCGTCACCTCGACGTCACGCGCCGCGGTCTTCGCAGCAACATCCTGGGCGATCGTCATAGCAGGCTCCCTTCGACGAGCCCGTACATGTCACTTGCGTTGCGCCACAGCACTTTCTCCCGCTGGGCGTCGTTAAGACCGGCGACAACGGCATCCGGTCCGATCGTCGACCAATGCGGGTAGTTCGACCCGTACATCAGCAGGTCCGCCTTGTCGGTGAAGTCCATCCACCGCTCGACCTGACTCTCGCCCGTCGGCCCGTCCAGAGCGGACGAACAGAACCGCACATGATCTGGCAGGTACGCGCTGGGAAACCTGTCCACCCAAGGGGTTTGGTCGCGCATCGACATCCAGAACGTGTCCAGCCGCCACATCAGCGGCGTCAGGATGTCGTAGCCGCCGTCGGCGAAGACGAACCGCAGGCCCGGGTGCCTGCCGAACATGCCCTCGATGATCAGCGTCGCCAGGTGCACGAACGAGTTCAGCGGCATGAAGGCCGCATAACCCGGATACGTATAAGCATGGCCGGCGAAGGTCGGCGCATGATCGACTCCGTTACCGCCGTTGATATGCACGGCCACCGGCAGTCCGTGTGCGGCGGCGGCTTCCCAGATCGGCTCGAACATCGGCTTGCCGTACGGCTCGCGCGACTGCATCGGAACACCGACCTGCACCATTTTCGGATGACCGGCCCACCGCTCGATCTCGGCGACCGCACCCTTGACGTCCTCAGGGTTGACCCGGATGGTGCCCAGGAACCGGTTCGACGTGTCCGGTTCGAGCCAGACGTCGAGCAGCCAGTCGTTGACCGCGGCGCAGATCCGGCTGTTCAGCAGATAGTCGGCGATGTTGCCGCGCGTCAGCGGGTTGAGGATCGCGTAGTCGACACCGTTGTCGTCGAACAGATGCCGCGCCACGGTCTCCGGGTTCGAGCCCGGATAGCCGTCGCCGTACAGATCTTGCCGGTAGTCGCCGCCAGGCGCTTGGTACCACTGCTGTTCGACGTCGGGGATGGCGCGCAGCTTGTGCGGCGCCGCCAGATACCGCCGAATCTCCGAGTTGTACCGGAAATGCGGTTGGACGTTCACGTCGATGATCATGCGGTCAAATACACCTGTCCGTCGACGACGTCGACCTCGTAGGTGCGCACTCGCTTCTTCGGGTCGGCGAGGTTCTCCCCTGTGGTGATATCGAATTCCCACTGATGCCATGGGCAGCGCGCGATCTGGCCTTCGCGCACATGTCGGATCTGGTCGGGCATCTCAGGGTCGTATTCGGTGGTGCCCCTGGTGTAGCCGAGACACAGTGGAGCGCCCTCGTGCGAGCAGTAGTTCGCGATCGCGTACAGCGTGCCGTCGATGTTGTAGACGCCCACGCCGTACTTGCCGGCCTGCACCAATTTCATGGTTCCCGGAGGCAGATCCTCGATCGCGCACACCGCTCGGCGCTCCATGTCACCTCCATTCCTTGACCTAGAATACTAAAATAGTAAAGATAGAGCGACAGACGTACTAGATCTGCCGCCGGGAGGCAACCGTGACCACGAGCACCGACGCGCACGACCAATCCGCCGCCCCCGATCTGGTGAACGATCCCTACCCGTATTTCGCGCAGATGCGGAAAACCAACCCCGTGTGGAGGGGCTCGCTCCTGCAGAGCGAACTGACGCCGCCGGAGCTCAAAGACGCTGAGCATTGGGTGTTGTTCGACTTCGAAAGCGTGTTCACCGCGTTCCGTGAGGACGAGGTGTTCGGCTCGCAGATGTACCACAACACGATCGAGCTGGTCTTCGGGCCGACGATCCTCGGCATGCACGGCAAGGAGCATCACGACCACCGCAGCCTCGTGAGCAAGGCGTTCAAGCAGAGCGCCCTGGCGCAGTGGGAGCCCGAGGTGATCGATCCGATCTGCGATCAACTGGTGGACGCGTTCAAGGACGACGGCGAGGTGGATCTGGTCAAGGCGGTGACGTTCGAATTCCCCACCCGAGTCACCGCAGCCCTGCTCGGCCTTCCGCAGGACGATCTGGACATGTTCCGGAAGCTCTCGTTCGACCTGATCTCGATCATCGAGGACGTCGAGGCCGGCCTGAACGCATCCGCCGAACTGGGCACCTATTTCCAGGAACAAGTGGACCAACGGCGAAGGAAGCCGACCGACGACGTCATCGGCGATCTCGTCGCGGCGGAGATCGACGGGGAGAAGCTCTCCGACGAGGCGATCATCTCGTTTCTGCGCCTGCTGCTACCGGCCGGGCTGGAAACCACCTACCGGTCCTCGGGAAACCTGTTGCAGCTCTTGCTAACCCATCCGGACCAGCTCGAAGAGCTCCAACGGAATCGCGACCTCATTCCCGCCGCCATCGAGGAGGGCATCCGGTATGAGACGCCGCTCGTCGTGGTGGCCCGCGTCGTCAACCGCGATTTCGAGATGCACGGCATCACCATTCCGGAAGGTGCGCAGGTGAACCTGTGCATGGGGTCGGCCAACCGCGACGAGACGCGCTGGGAGAACGCGGAGGTGTTCGACATCCACCGACCGCGCCGGGCGCACATCTCCTTCGCGGGCGGCATCCACAGTTGCCTCGGCATGCATCTGGCGAGGGTCGAGACGAAGGCGATGCTCACCAGCCTCTTCGACCGATTGACGGACTTCGAGCTGATGGCCGACGACGACACGAGAATCGTTGGCATCCCGTTCCGTTCACCCAACCGCCTGCCCGTGACATTCCGCAAAGTCGCATGAGAAGTCGCGCGGCGATCCTGCACGACATGGGTCAGCCCTGGTCGGTGGAGGAGTTCGAGCTCGATCCGCCACGTGCGGGTGAAGTGCTCGTGGAGATGGCCGCCGCGGGCTTGTGCCACTCCGACGAGCACATCCGCAACGGCGACATGTCCGCGTCCAACGAGGTGATGCAGTCGTTCGGTCTGCCATCGATGTTCCCGCTGATCGGTGGCCACGAAGGCGCGGGCGTGGTGCTCGAAGTGGGCGACGGGGTGACGGCCTTCGCGCCGGGCGACCACGTCGTAAGCACCTTCGTCGCCGTCTGCGGCCAATGCAGATGGTGCAACTCCGGGATGGAATACATCTGCGACATGGGTGCGCAGGTCATGATCCCCGGTATGCCGACGGACGGCACCTTTCGCCATCACACGGCCGACGGACGAAACCTCGGTCACCTGTCGAAGGTCGGCGCCTTCTCCAAACACACTGTGGTGTCGACGGATTCGATCGTCAAGATCCCGTCGCATCTCCCGCTGCTCCCGATGGCGCTACTCTCGTGCGGCATTCCGACGGGCTACGGTTCGGTGGAGAACCGCGCCAACGTCAAGACCGGCGACACGGTCGTGGTCGTCGGGGTCGGCGGCATCGGCACCGGGGCCATCCAGGCGGCACGCATCAAAGGCGCGGCACAGATCATCGCCGTCGACCCGGTGGAGTTCAAGCAGAAGTCAGCCCTGGGTTTCGGTGCCACGCACAGCGTTTCGAGCACCCAGGAGGCCGCCGACCTCGTCCGCGACCTCACCCACGGAGTGATGGCCGACAGCGTCATCGTCTCGCCGTCGTTGATCGCGGGTGAGGACGTCCAAGCGGCGCTGACGCTGACGCGCAAGGGCGGGACGTGCGTCCTCACCGGAATGACGAAGCAACTCACGAACTCGATCTCGATCAACCTGCAGGAGTTCATCCTGTGGAACAAGAACCTCGTCGGCACGGTGTTGGGGTCGTGCAACCCCCGCGTCGACATCGCACGCTTCGCCCGCCTCTACGAAGCGGGACTGTTGCAGCTCGACGAGATGATCACCCGCCGCTATCGGCTCGACGAGATCAACGACGGCTACCGCGATCAGCTGAACGGCGAGATCATCCGCGGCATCATCGACTTCAGCCTCGACTGAATCAGTTGAGCGCGTAGAACCGCTGGGCGTTCAGTCCGCCGATCTTCGCCCGCGACTCGTCCCCGATGTCGGGGCGATTCCGCAAATGCTCTGTGCTGTGCGGCCATTCACCGTCCCAGTGGGGATAGTCGCTGGCGAACATGATGAAGTCGTCGCCGAGTACGTCGATGACGCCCGGCAATATCGGCTCCTCGGGCTCACACGTCGTCCAGATGTTGCCCGCCCGCAGATACTCCTGCGGGTCACGCCGCCAGCCACCTTCGATCCAGTCGCCGCGCTTCTCGAAATGCTCGTGCAGCCGGTCGATGAAGAACGGCACCCATCCCACCCCGGCTTCCAGGAACGCGACACGCAGGTCGGGGTGCCGGTCGAAGACGCCGCCGGAGATGAGCGCCGTCATGGCCGTCATCTGGTCGAACGGGAAACTCACACAGTGCACCTGGATGTAGTTGGTGAACCGGTCGACGCCGACCTTCGGTAGGTGCATACCCGGCGCGCCGTGGATACCGAGCGGCATGTCCAGTTCGACGGCCGCGGCGTAGAACGGGTCGAGGTCGGGGTGGTCGAGATTGCGCGTCTTGAGCGCCGGCGGGACGTGGGTCGCGACGAGTCCGAGCTCCTTGGCCTCGCGCATGACGTCGATGGCCACGGCGCCGTGTTCGATCGGCGTCACCGCGATCCCCCGCAACCGGCCGCCGCTCGAGCGGCAGTAGTCGGCGATCCACTGGTTGTAGAGCCGGGCGAATCCCGTGGCGAACTCCGGATCTTCCAGCGTCGGTGCGCACAGCCCGAGGCTCGGATACAGCACCATCGTGTCGATGTGGTCGCGGTCGGCGTCGCCGAGCACGCCCTCCGGCGACGTGTAGTCGATGCCGGGCGCCCTCGACAGCCCGTGTTCGCGCGGGCAGCCGGCACCCGGGCCTTCGGATTCCGGGTAGTTGCGGCCCTCGATGACCAGCGCGCGGCCGTCCGATCGCGGCGCGATGAAATCCGGCCAGCGCTGCATCGCCTCGACCGCGAGCGACGCACCCTCGGCGACATGGCCGTCGGCATCAATGATCCGCATGGGTGGATGCTAGAACTAGCAGCATGCCGAGCGAGACCATCCAGCAATTGCTCCGTGAACGCGCGACGGCGGACACCGTCGCGGTCAAGTACGGCGAGCGCAGTTGGACGTGGCGCGAACATCTGCGCGATGCGTCGACCCGCGCCGCCGCGCTGCTCTCGCTCACCGATCACGAGCGGCCGCTGCACGTGGGCGTGCTGATGGACAACAACCCGGAGTTCCTGAACCAGATGGCGGCCGCGGGCCTCGGCGGTTATGTGCTGTGCGGGATCAACTCGACGCGCCGCGGGGAGGCGCTGGCCGCCGATATCCGCCGCGCCGACTGCCAGATCGTGGTGACCGACGGTGAGCACCGGTCGTTGCTCGACGGTCTCGACCTCGACGGTGTGCAGATCCTGGACATCTCGACCGACGACTGGACGCGGTTGATCGAGTCCGCAGGCGACCTGACGCCCTACCGCGAGGTCGAGCCGATGGACACCTACATGCTGATCTTCACCTCGGGAACGAGTGGCAACCCGAAACCCGTACGGGTGTCTCATTTCATGGTGCTGATGTCGGGCCAGGCCCTCGTCGACAAGTTCGAGATCACCGAGGACGACACGTGCTACCTGTCGATGCCGTTGTTCCACTCCAACGCGCTGGTGGCTGGATGGGGTGTGGGGGTGGCCCGGGGCGCGGCGATGGCGCCGGCCAAGTTCTCGGCATCGGGGTTCGTCAAGGACATCCGGCACTACGGCGCCACCTACATGAACTACGTCGGCAAGCCGCTGGCCTACATCCTGGCCACGCCAGAAGGGCCGGATGACGCCCAGGTTCCGCTGCGCATCGCCTTCGGCAACGAGGCCAGCGACCGGGACATCGAGGCGTTCGAGAAGCGGTTCGGCTGCACGGTGTGGGACGGGTTCGGCTCGACGGAGAACGCGGTCATCATCACGAGGGAGGAAGGGACGCCGAAAGGCTCACTGGGCAAAGGGTTTCCGGGTGTGGCGATCTACAACCCCGAGACGGTCACCGAGTGCCCGCCCGCACGTTTCGACGAGAACGGCGCCCTGCTGAACGCCGAGGAGGCGATCGGCGAACTGGTCAACACCGACGGGCAGGGCTTCTTCACCGGCTACTACAACGCCGACGACGCGACCGCCGAACGCCTGCGGCACGGCATGTACTGGTCCGGCGACTTGGCCTACCGCGACGCCGATGGCTGGATCTACCTGGCCGGTCGCAGTGGCGACTGGATGCGAGTGGACGGCGAGAACATGGCGGCCGCACCGATCGAGCGCATCCTGAGCCGGTTGCCCGTGATCAATCTGGTCGCCGTCTATGCGGTGCCCGATGAGAACGTCGGCGATCAGATCATGGCGGCGATCGTGCTCAACGACGAAGCGTCCCTCTCGCCCGACGAGTTCGAGGCATTCCTGGCCGCGCAGCCCGACCTGTCGCCCAAGGCGTGGCCGCGATACGTCCGCATCGCACCCGATCTGCCGACCACCGCTACGCACAAGGTGCTCAAGCGTGAACTCGCCGCGCAAGGGCCGACGCCCGGCGACGGTGAACTGTGGGTCCGCGAAGAGCGCGGCACCCGATACAGCCGCGCCTGACAGCGATTTGTGTGCAATCGAGAGCGCTCACCGCTCCTCGATGCACACAATCACACCTGGCCGAGCGGTCGGCACAGGTTCGAGATCGGATTCCAGTACTCGCCGGGCGGGCAGTTGAGCGGCACGGCCGACTTGCACGTGTTGGTACCCGGATCCCAGTACTGCCCCGGCGGGCAGTTGAGTGGTTGCGCCGCACCGCCTGCCGCGGTGACGACCGCGAATACCGGAGCGCACACAGCCGCAACGATCGCCGAACGGATCAACTTTGACATGCTCAATGTTTGCCCAGCGGCCGACGATCCCAAACGCCGCGTCTGACGGCGATTTGTGTGCGTTAGAGAGCGCTCACCGCTCCTAAACGCACACAAATCACTTGACGATGACGCGCAGCTTCTCCCAGCCGCGAACCGTCGATGTCGGTGCCAGCTGCGCGGTTTCGTAGTCGACGTCCCACTCCGGCCACCGGTTGAGCAGCTCGTCGAGCGCCACGCGTCCCTCCAGCCGCGCCAGATTGGCGCCGAGGCAGTAGTGCAGACCCTTGCCGAACGTCAGGTGCGCACCGCTGCGGTGAATGTTGAACGTGTCCGGGTCGTCGTAGCGCGCAGGGTCGCGGTTCGCGGCGCCGAACAGCAGGAGCATTGCGCTGCCCGCGGGCACCGCCTGCCCGTAGGCCTCGTAATCCCTTGCCATATAACGGGCTACATGCGGACCCGTCGGTTCGAAGCGCAGGGTCTCGTCGATCGTACGGGTCAGCAGCGAGCGGTCCTGGTGCACCTCGCGACGCTGATCCGGGTGCTCAGCAAGCACTTTGGCGAGCCAGCCGATGAGCCGGCCCGTCGTCTCGTTGCCCGCGCCCGCGACCACCTGGGTGTAGTGCAGCACCTCTTTTCGGTGCAGCTTGCGAGTCACCCCGTCTTCGTCGGTGAACTCGACGTTGAGCAGGGCGGTCATCAGGTCGTCGGACGGATTCTTCGACCGCCACTCCACATAGTCGGCGTACATGCGGCCGTCGGCGATCGCATCGGCCTTGGCGACCTTCATCGGCGCACCCGGCTTGGTGCGGAGGTTCGCGTCGTTGCGGTCGCGGAACTCCACCTGCTCGGACTCCGGAATACCGAGGAGCATGCCGATGACGCGCATCGGCATCATGGCGGCGAGCTCGGCGACGATGTCGAAGCTGTCCGAACCCACCAGTGGGTCAAGGCATTTCACACAGTAGGCGCGAATCTGATCCTCGATCTCGGCCATCCGGCGTGGAGTGAACACCCGGGACATCAGCCCCCGCAGCATGGTGTGCACCGGCGGATCCTCGAACATCATCACACCCTTGGGCATGTCGAAGTCCGATTTGATCAGCTCGAGGATGTCGCTGCGCTGGTTAGAGAACGTCTCCCAGTCGTTGAGCGCCTTCTCGACGTCGGCGTAGCGGGATATCGCCCAGAAGTCGTAGCGCTCGTTGTAATACAGCGGCGCTTCCTCGCGCAGCCGCGCGTAGGTCGGGTACGGATTCGCCACGATCCCGACGTCGTACGGGTCGTAATACACCTCGGTCTCATTCGTGGTGGTCACGTGAAATCCCCTATTTCAGAAGGCTGCCGGCGTCGACGGGCAGCGTGACACCGGTGATGTAGCGGGCTTCGTCGGACGCCAGGAACAGCACCGCGTTACTGATGTCGACCGGCTCCACCCATGGGATCGGAAGGAAGTGGAACGACTGGCAGATCGGGGCGAGGTCGTCGGGCCCGGGATTTTTCAGATCGGGACGGAACAGCTGATAGGTCGGCTCGTTCATCAACAGCGGAGTGCACACGTGCGTCGGGTGCACGGTGTTGACGCGAATGTTCTTGGCGCCCAGTTCGACTGCGAATGTCCGCATCAGCCCGACGACGCCGTGTTTGGCGGCGATGTAGTGGCCCACCTGAGGGTATGCCTTGGTGCCGCCGACCGAGCTGGTGATGATGACGGACCCGCTGCCGCGGGCGAGCAGGTGAGGAACGGCGGCCTTGACCGTCTTCCACACGCCCCCGAGATTGATGTCGATGGTCTCGTCCCAGATGTCCTCGCGCATCTTGTGCAACTTGACGCCTGTGGTGCCGATGCCCGCGTTGGCCACGACGATGTCGAGGCCGCCGAGCTGTTCGACGCCGCTGTCGAGCGCGGCCTTCATCGCGTCGTAGTCGCGGACGTCGACCTGCGCGGTCACGATGCGCCGGTCCAGGTTCTTGACCATGTCGGCGGTCTCGGCGAGGTCTTCAGGTGTGGCCGCGGGCGCTGTCGAGTCCTCGAACCCGCGGCAGATGTCGATCGCGATGACGTCGGCGCCCTCTTGAGCCAACCGCACCGCGTGACTTCGGCCCTGCCCGCGTGCCGCCCCGGTGATGAACGCGACCTTGCCCTCTACCCGACCAGCCATCGACGCTCTCCTCATTGTTGGGCGATCGCCCAACATCTAGACTGCGGCCATGTCTAGCAGCACCGATGGCGAGCGGTCAAGGGGTGGACGCGCGTCGGCCACACGCGATGCGCTCATCCGAGCGACCGCCCAGGTGATGCTGGAAGAGGGGTACGCCGCGGCGACCTCGCGGCGGGTGGCGGCGAAGGCCGGCGTGAAGCCCGCACTGGTGCACTACTACTTCCCGAGCATGGACGATCTGTTCATCGCCGTGCTGCGCGACGGTGCCGAAACCAACCTCGCGCGACAGCAGCAGGCACTCATGGAGAAAGAGCCACTCCATGCGCTGTGGCGGCTCAACAGCACCCACGGTGCCCGGCTGTTCATGGAGTTCATGGCGCTGGCCAACCATCGCAAGGCCATCCGCAGCGAGATCGCCGCCTACGCGGAGCGCTTCGGAGATATAGAGGAAAGGGCCGTGGAGGCCGCGATGCGCGCGCACGGCGCGGACACGGAGGCCTTTCCGCCGGTCGTGATGTCTATGATCGTCACGAGTCTCGCGCGCATCGTGCTGCTGGAACGCGGCCTTGGGATAACCCGCGGTCACGCCGAGGCGGAAACCTTCATCAAGCATTATCTCGATCGTTTCGAAACGCCCCGGTCGTGACGCGGATGGTGACCCAGTCGTATGTTCGCGACCGTAGTGAGCAGCAGCACAAAAACTTGAGATAACCTGTGCGAAGATGAGAACTTATACGGGCTAAGTACGGACATTTGAACTGCTGCGACTGACACGGAACTCGAGGACGCTTATATGGGAGGCACGGGCCGGGGGCGATCGTCTTGATCGGCCTCGCCAAAAAGGTATGGATTCCGCTCGTCATCCTCCTCGTGGTGGTTGTCGCGGGATTCACGGTCCATCGCGTCCGCACGTTCTTCGGCCAGGACGGCATCATCGTCACCCCGAAGGTGTTCGCCGACGATCCCGAGCCGTTCGACCCGAAGGTCGTGAAGTACGAGATCTTCGGTAACGGCTCGTACGCCGACATCAACTACCTGGACCTGGACGCCAAACCACAGCGCATCGACGGCGCGAGCCTGCCGTGGTCGCTGACGCTGCAGACCACTGCACCGTCGGCGGCGCCGAACATCGTCGCGCAGGGCGACGGGTCCACGATCACCTGCCGCATCACCGTCGATGACGAAGTGAAGGACGAACGCACTTCCACCGGCTTGAACGCTCAGACTTTTTGTTTTGTCAAGTCCGCATGAGTACACCCACCAGCGAGGCACCGACTGAGGCATTTCCGCCCGTCGAACCGACTGCGCGGCCGTTCATCCCGCGGATGATCCGCGCCTTCGCGGTCCCGATCATCCTCGTCTGGATCGCCGTCATCGCGGTGCTGAATACCACTGTGCCCCAACTGGAAACGGTGGGTCAGATGCGTGCGGTCTCGATGAGCCCGGATTCGGCGCCGTCGATGATCGCGATGAAGCGCGTCGGGCAGGTGTTCCAGGAGTTCGACTCCGACAGCTCCGCCATGGTCATCCTGGAGGGCGACAAGCCGCTCGGTGAGGACTCCCGCGAGTTCTACGGCGAGATGATCAAACGCCTCGAAGCGGACAAGAAGCACGTCCAGAGCGTTCAGGACTTCTGGAGCGACCCGCTGACCGCCTCCGGAGCGCAGAGCAGCGACGGTAAGGCCGCCTACGTCCAGGTCTACCTCGCAGGCAACCAGGGTGAATCGCTGGCCAACGAGTCGGTTGAGGCCGTCAAGAAGATCATCGACGACATGACGCCGCCACCGGGCGTCAAGGTCTTCGTCACCGGCGCGGCCGCACTGGCAGCCGACCAGCACATCGCCTCCGACCGCAGCATGCAGATGATCGAGGCCGTCACGTTCACCGTGATCATCGTGATGCTGCTGCTCGTCTACCGCTCGGTCGTCACCGTCGTGTTGACCCTTGTGATGGTCGTGCTGCAGCTGTCGGCGGCCCGCGGGGTCGTGGCGTTCCTCGGCTACCACGAGATCATCGGCCTCTCGACCTTCGCCACGAACCTGCTGGCGACGCTGGCCATCGCCGCGGGTACTGACTATGCGATCTTCCTGATCGGCCGATATCAGGAGGCTCGTTCGGCCGGCGAAGACAAAGAACAAGCGTTCTACACGATGTACCGGGGAACGGCCCACGTCGTGCTGGGTTCCGGCCTCACCATCGCCGGCGCCACCTTCTGCCTGAGCTTCACCCGGCTCCCCTACTTCCAGACACTCGGTGTGCCGCTGGCCATCGGTATGACCGTCGGTGTCGTCGCCGCGCTGACTCTCAGCGCCGCGATCATCGTCGTGGCGGGCAGGTTCGGCAGGACCCTCGACCCGAAACGCGCGCTGAGGGTGCGCGGCTGGCGCAAGATCGGCGCCGCTGTGGTCCGGTGGCCCGGCCCGATCCTGGCGTCGACGATCGTCCTCTCGTTGGTCGGTCTCTTGACGCTGCCCGGGTACCGCACCAACTACAACGACCGCAACTACCTTCCCGCGGACCTGCCCGCGAACGAGGGATACGCGGCGGCCGACCGGCACTTCTCGCAGGCGCGGATGAATCCCGAACTGCTGATGATCGAGAGCGACCACGACCTGCGCAACTCCGCGGACTTCCTCGTCATCGACAAGATCGCCAAGCAGGTGTTCCGGGTTCCGGGCATCTCGCGGGTCCAGGCCATCACCCGGCCAGACGGAAAGCCGATCGAGCACACGTCCATCCCGTTCCAGATCAGCATGCAGGGCACGACCCAGCAGATGAATCAGAAGTACCTGCAGGACCGCATGGCGGACATGCTCGTCCAGGCCGACGAGATGGAGAACACCATCGCGACGATGGAGAAGATGTCGTCGCTCACCGAGCAGATGGCCGCCACCACGCACTCCATGGTCACGAAGATGAAGTCGATGACCCTCGACGTGGCCGAATTGCGGGACAACATCGCGAATTTCGACGATTTCTTCCGGCCGCTGCGCAACTACTTCTACTGGGAACCGAAGTGCTTCAACATCCCGGTCTGTTGGGCGTTGCGGTCGATCTTCGACACTCTCGACGGCATCGACACGATGACCACCGACATCCAGGAACTGATCCCGGATATGGAGCGGCTGGACGCGTTGATGCCGCAGATGGTCAAGCTGATGCCCGAGATGATCGCGACCATGAAGACCATGCGGACCATGATGCTGACCATGTATGCCACCCAGAAGGGCATGCAGGATCAGATGGCCGCGATGCAGGAGAACTCGTCGGCGATGGGCGAGGCGTTCGATGCGTCGATGAACGACGACTCCTTCTATCTGCCGCCGGAAGTCTTCGACAACGCAGAGTTCAAGAAGGGCATGGAGAACTTCATCTCGCCCGACGGCAAGTCGGTGCGGTTCATCGTCGCCCACGACGGTGACCCGATGACGCCGGAAGGTGTCGCGAGGATCGACGCGATCAAACAGGCCGCCAAGGAAGCCATCAAGGGCACCCCGTTGGAGGGGTCGACGGTGTACCTGGCCGGCACCGCGGCGGTGTTCAAGGACATGTCCGACGGCAACAACTTCGACCTGATGATCGCCGCCATTTCGGCATTGGCCCTGATCTTCGTCATCATGCTGATCCTCACCCGAAGCGTGGTGGCCGCCGCCGTCATCGTCGGCACGGTGCTGACTTCGCTGGGCGCTTCGTTCGGCCTCTCGGTGCTGATCTGGCAGCACCTCATCGGCATCGAACTGCACTGGATGGTGCTGGCGATGTCGGTCATCATCCTGTTGGCCGTCGGAGCCGACTACAATTTGCTCCTGGTATCAAGGCTCAAAGAAGAGCTGCATGCCGGGGTCAACACCGGGATCATCCGCGCGATGGGCGGAAGCGGCTCGGTGGTCACCACAGCGGGTCTGGTGTTCGCCTTCACGATGATGTCGATGGCGGTCAGCGAACTCACAGTTATCGGACAAGTCGGAACCACCATCGGGCTCGGCCTATTGTTCGATACGCTAGTAATCCGGTCGTTCATGACACCGTCCATCGCGGCGTTGATGGGCAAGTGGTTCTGGTGGCCACAGCGGGTTCGGGCACGGCCGGTGCCCGCGCCGTGGCCGCAACCACCGCAGCAGTTGGCCCCTGTGGGCCCTGAGGGAGGACAGCAGTGAAACGATTGATGGGGGTCGGGATCTCTATCGCCGCAGCAGCACTGCTGTCGGCGGCGCCCGCACAAGCCGACGTGGACACGGACTTCACCAATTTGCTGCACACCTACGGCATCTATGGGCAGAAGGACTACAACGCCTGGATCGCGAAGATCGCGTGCAAGCGGTTGCACAACGGCCTGGACAAGGACGCGACGATGTCGGCCAAGTTCATCCATGACCAGCTCGTCCTGGACAGCACCACCGAACAGGCGTGGCAGTTCCTCGGTGCCGCCCTGCGCATGTACTGCCCGGACCAACTGCCGATCCTCGACCAAGCCGCCGCGGCGCAGCAATAGCTAAGGAGTACAGGATGTTTCGCAAAGCGACTATTGCGGCAGCCGCCCTGGGCTGTGCGGCGATGATCTTCCCGGCCACGGCTTCCGCCGATGCCACCGACGAGTATCCGATCCCGAATCGGATCATGCGGACCACCTGCACCGTCGACCAGTACATGGCCGCCGCACGGGACACGGACCCGATCTACTACGAGCGGTACATGATCGACTACAAGAACCGTCCGGCCGACGTGCAGGCCGGTGCCCGTAACCGGATCTACTGGTTCTTCTCGCTGGACTACGCGGGCCGCAGGCAGTACTCCGAGAACACCGCGACCAACGTCTACTACGAGCAGATGGCGACGCGCTGGGGCAACTGGGCCAAGCTGTTCTTCAACAACAAGGGCGTCGTTGCGCACGCGACCGAGGTCTGCATGAACTACCCGCCGGTCGATCCGACGGTCTGGAACTGGTAGCCGCCGGTTACGGCAGCGCGCTGAACAGCGGGTTGACGACGGCCTGAGCCGGGTCAACCACAGGCGTGGTCGGCAAAGCCGCGGGCTGCGCCGCTGGTAGGGGCGCAAGGTTTGCCACGGTCGCTGGCAACGATGCCGGCCCCGGCAATGACGGGCTCGCAGCATGCTCCGGCGCGACCTGGAGTGCACTCTCGGTCGACAGCGGTACGACCGGTGTCTGCTGTACGGGTGCTGCGATGACGGGGGATTTTCGCGTCGGCGCCGGCTTGGGATGCCCCGCGACCAGGTGCACCACATCGGGAGCGGACGGCTCAGCAGCTGGTGCCGTCACGGCGTGAAACCCGAGCGAGGCCGCGTCGGGCTGTGTCTCCGACGGACGGGACGGCAGCTGACCTGCGAGATCCGGACCCACGACGAACAGCACGGCCGCGCCCGCGGCAACCGCGACGGCCGCGCGGGCCGGCGTCCGCCACTTCGACTGCGGTCGCGACGGCACGGTGACGGGCAACCGGATGGGAACCGTCTCGGCGTTCGAATACACACCCAACGCGGCGCCGCGCGCGAGGGCTTGCAGCGCCTCGTTCGAAGCGTCGGTCGCGGCGAGAGGTACCGATACGACCTTGTCGAAGCCCAGGTCGGGCAGTGCCTTCAGCACCAGGCTTGCCGCCTCGGCGGCGTCATCGGTCCAGGTGACACCGACCGTCGCGAGGTCCTGTCCGCCAGCGGCGGCGATCGTTCGTACTCCGCGCACGGTCTCTAGGTATTTGGTGAGTGAGCCGCAGCCGACGTCACAGACGTCGTGGTCGAGGACCTCCGAATCGGCGCTGGATCCGTCGAGCACGACCCAGCCGACACCGCTGGGCGTCAGCGAAAGCCCCAGTACCGTCCCCACCGCTTCTCACCTTCGTCTGTGAAACTGATTGCGGTCGACGTTGACCTGCGACGCCCACACGCTAAGCGATTAATCGCTATACCGCTCGTTGTATTACCTGGCGGCGGGCGTTTCGCTCTGGCCGAATTGAACTTTGCCGCGGTTGGTGTGACGAATCCGCGTGACGAAACGACGTAAGAGTATGACGACGATCACACGCATTCTTTGCCTTCTTGGACTGCCAGCTGTTGCCCTGCC
This sequence comes from Mycolicibacterium moriokaense, assembly GCF_010726085.1. Taxonomy (NCBI): domain Bacteria; kingdom Bacillati; phylum Actinomycetota; class Actinomycetes; order Mycobacteriales; family Mycobacteriaceae; genus Mycobacterium; species Mycolicibacterium moriokaense. The sequence goes on along the minus strand of NZ_AP022560.1, from coordinate 3,273,508 downwards.
CATTGCCCTCACCACTGTCGCGCCCGTCGGCGCCCAGCCCTGCCCCGACGTTGAAATCGTCTTCGCGCGAGGCACCACCGAACCGTCCGGCGTCGGAGGGATCGGGCAGGCGTTCGTCGACGCATTACGGTCGCGGCTCGGCGGCCGGTCGGTGGGCGTCTACGCGGTCAACTACCCCGCGAGCCGCAATTTCAGCTCCAGCACCCCTGCCGGTCGCGACGATCTGAGCGCTCACGTTCAGTCGATGGCCGCCAGTTGCCCGAACACCCGACTGGTGCTCGGCGGCTACTCCCAGGGCGCCGCCGTCGTGGATCTGGCGGCAGCCGCGATGCCACCCGCGCTCGCCGACCGGGTCGCCGCCGCCGCCCTATTCGGCGGACCGCGCAGCAGCTTCGCCGATTCGCTCTCCCCCGGCCCACTCCCCTCGGTCGGTCCGCTGTTCGCCGGCAAGACCGCCGACATGTGCGTGCCCAACGATCCGATCTGCTCGGAGGGCGGACGGGATTGGGGCGCGCATGGCGCGTACGTCAGCTCTGGGCTGGTCGACCAGGCGGCATCGTTCGCCGCGGCGCGGTTGTAGATTCCCGCGAACGGGCCTGATCTGGTAGGAACTAAGACAGGCTTAACACTGTAGGGAGGAGCTCCGCGAGGTGCCCAACTGTGTTACGGCTGGGCGCAATATCCGTGGACGTAGCCCATCGATCCGAATGAAGCCCCGAATGACCACCCGATGAGCGCTCCCGTCCGCGACCCCGCCACGCCACCCGTGCACGATCGGCGCACCGGCATTGCCAAGTGGATCCGCCGGCTGGCGGTGCCGATCATCATCGGCTGGGTCGTCATCGTCGGCATCCTCAACTCGACCGTGCCGCAGCTCGAAGTCGTCGGCCAGATGCGGTCGGTGTCGATGAGTCCATCCGAGGCGCCGTCGGTGATCGCGATGCAGCGCGTCGGCAAAGTGTTCGAAGAGTACAAGTCGGACAGCGCGGTGATGATCGTCCTCGAAGGGGACGAACCACTGGGCGCGGACGCGCACGCGTACTACGACGAACTCATCAGGAAGCTCGAAGCCGACAAGACGCACGTCGAGCACGTTCAAGACTTCTGGGGCGATCCGTTGACGGCGGCCGGCGCGCAGAGCGCCGACGGCAAGGCCGCGTACGTGCAGGTGTATCTCGCAGGCAACATGGGCGAGGCGCTGTCCAACGAGTCGGTTCTACAGGTCAAGAAGATCGTCGAAGGGCTTCCTCCACCGTCGGGCGTGAAGGTGTTCGTGACCGGGGGCTCCGCCTTGGTAGCCGACCAGCAGATCGCCAGCGACCGCAGCATCCGGATCATCGAGATCGTCACCTTCATCGTGATCATCACGATGCTGCTGCTCGTCTACCGCTCGATTTTGAGCGTCATCCTCGTGCTCGTGATGGTGGTTCTCACACTCTCGGCCACCCGCGGCGTGGTGGCGTTTCTCGGCTACCACGAGCTGATCGGCCTGTCGACGTTCGCGACGAATCTCCTCGTCACGCTTGCGATAGCCGCGGCGACGGACTACGCCATCTTCCTCATCGGCAGATATCAGGAAGCGCGAGCGCTCGGCGAGGACAAAGAGTCGGCCTTCCACACGATGTTCCACGGCACCGCGCATGTGGTGCTCGGCTCGGGGATGACGATCGCGGGCGCCACCTTCTGCCTGTCGTTCACCCGGTTGCCGTACTTCCAGACCCTGGGCATTCCGCTGGCGGTCGGCATGGCCACAGGCGTGCTCGTCGCGCTGACGCTGGGTCCGGCGATCATCACCGTGGCGAGCAGGTTCGGCATGTTGGAACCCAAGCGCGCCATGCGGATTCGCGGCTGGCGAAAGATCGGCGCCGCGATCGTCCGCTGGCCGGCGCCGGTTCTGCTCGCGACCGTCGCGCTGTCGCTCGTCGGACTGCTCACCTTGCCCGGGTATCAACCCAGCTACAACGACCGCAAGTATCTGCCTGCCGACCTGCCCGCCAATCTGGGCTTCGCTGCCGCCGAACGGCATTTCTCGCCGGCGACGATGAACCCGGAATTGATGCTCATCGAGAGCGATCACGACCTGCGCAACTCGGCGAACTTCTTGGTGATCGACAAGATCGCCAAGGCGATCTTCCGGGTCCCCGGTATCGGCCGGGTCCAGACGATCACCCGCCCCGACGGTAAACCCGTGAAGTTCAGCACGATCCCGGCGCAGATGAGTCTGGGCGGAGTGGGCCAGGACCTGAACCGCAAGTACATGCAGGATCGCATGGCGGACATGCTCGTGCAGGCCGACGAGATGCAGGTGACCATCGACACGATGACTCGCATGTCGGACTTGATGGGCGAGATGAGTGCGACCACGCACAGCATGGTCGAGAAGATGCGCAACACGACCGTCGATATCGCCCAATTGCGGGACTTCATCGCAAATTTCGACGATTTCTTCCGCCCGGTCCGCAACTACTTCTACTGGGAACCGCACTGCTTCAACATCCCGGTGTGCGCGTCGATGCGGTCGATTTTCGACACACTCGACGGTGTCGACACGACGACCAAAGACGTTCAAGAACTGCTTCCCGATCTCGAGCGGCTCGATTCGCTTATGCCGCAACTGATTGCGTTGATGCCGCAACAGATCGAGACGATGAAGAAGATGAAGAACATGATGCTGACCATGCATGCGAGCCAGGCCGGCTTGCAGGATCAGCAGGCCGCCCAGTCGGAGAACCAGTCGGCGATGGGTGACGCGTTCAACAACTCGTGGAACGACGACTCCTTCTATCTGCCGCCGGAGATCTTCGACAACGAAGAGTTCAAACGGGGCATGGACAACTTCATCTCACCGAACGGCCACGCGGTCCGATTGATCATTCAGCACGAGGGAGATCCGCTCAGCGCCGAGGGAATCGATCGCATTGAGGCGATCAAGCACGCCGCCAAGGAGGCGATCAAGGGCACCCCGATGGAGGGCTCGACGATCTACCTCGGCGGCACCGCCGCGGCATTCAAGGACATGCAGGAAGGCAACAACTACGACCTTCTCATCGCGGGCATCCTCGCGCTCGCGCTGATCTTCGCCATCATGCTGATCATCACCCGAAGCGTCGTCGCGGCCGCGGTGATCGTCGGCACCGTGGTGTTGTCGCTGGGCGCGTCGTTCGGCCTGTCGATCCTGATCTGGCAGCACATCCTGGGCATTCAGCTGCAGTTCATGGTGATGGCGATGGCGGTCATCATCCTGTTGGCCGTCGGCGCCGACTACAACCTGCTGCTGGTCGCCAGGTTGAAGGAGGAGCTGCCGGCGGGGATCAACACCGCGATCATCCGGGCGATGGGTGGCAGCGGGTCGGTGGTGACGTCGGCGGGTCTGGTGTTCGCCTTCACCATGATCTCGATGGTCGTCAGTGAGCTGACGGTGGTCGCGCAGATGGGTTCGACGATCGGCATGGGCCTGTTGTTCGACACGTTGGTGATTCGCGCATTCATGACCCCGTCGATCGCGGCGCTGCTGGGCCGTTGGTTCTGGTGGCCGCAGATTGTGCGCACCCGACCGCTGCCGGCGACGTGGCCTCAGCCGCAGCAGGTCTCCCAGAGTTAAACCGGTTGGGGCAATGGCTTTTTCGCGCCTGCGCAGACGCGGGCGGCCGCGGCCGCGACGAGGAAGCCGCCCAGGGTGACCACGCCGGTGAGATCACCTAATCCGTTCTTGGCCAGCAGAACCAGCACCACGCCCGCGATCACGATGAGGATGCCGGCAGCGGTCGATCGAGCGCCGATGGCCGCAACGGGTGCGTCCCACCACGGGAGCCGACGATGTTCGAGCGGCGAGAGCAACATGAACATCGCGAACATCACGACCGCGAACACCACGGCCCGCAGCGCGAGCATCGCCCAGAAGTACGGTGCGTCAACGTCATATGCGTCCAACCCCAAGGCATGGAGGGTGAAGGTGGCCACCGCGATCGCGGGAATATGCCACAGGTACAGCGTCATCGCTCCCCCGTTGCCCATCGCGACCATGTACCAGACGCGGGGCCGTTCGGCCCACTTGCCGATCGCTTTTGCGACGGCGACGAACAGGAACGACATCCACGTGCAGTGCAGCGCGAGCAGCAGGGTCGGCGGTGAGACGTTGGAAACGCGTTCCGTTCCCGTGACCACCAGGGAGACCTCGTAGGAGCCGACGGCCGCGAGCACGAGCTGTGCGATGAACGCGGATACGGCGGCGACGAGCGCGGTGCGCGGGCTGATCAGATGTCGTGCGTAGGCGACGCCGATCACCATCGGGATCAGCCAGACGATCACGAAGTTGGCGATGCCCGCCATCGGCTCACCGACGGCGAACCGGAGTGCGTCGAACGCCGCCGAGGTGGCGATCAGTGCCACGACGGTGACGGCGACGGTGCGGCCGTTCGACATCCGGGTGAGCGCCGGGACGAAGGCCAGCACGACCAGGTAGACCCCGAGGAACCACAGCAACGCGACGCACTCCCTGCCGATGCGGACGGCGGAGTCGGCGCCGAGGAGTTGATAGGTCACCACGACGCCGATCGACCATGCGGCGAGGTACCAGAAGACGGGCCGGCACAGCCGCTGTGCCCTCTTGACCAGCCAGGTGCCCCATGCCGAGCCCGGATGCCAGCCGTAGGCGCCCGCGGCCCCGCCGGCGAGGAAGAACAGGGGCATGACCTGGACGATCCAGGTGATCGGTGCGATGGCGGGTATCTCGCCGAGCAGGTTGCCGATCCGCAGACCGGTGCTGTCGATCGTGGCGAGCAGCAGGGCGCAGTGCCCGAACATCACCACGACGAGGGCGGCGAGGCGGGCGACGTCGACAGCGCGGTCGCGGTCGGCGGGGGTTTCGGCAGCGACTTTGCCGACGGCGGACCCGGACTTGGTGAGCGTCATGCGTTCAGGATGCCGTGCCGTCCACCCCCGCGGATGAGTAGTACTACGCGAGTCGCCACGCAACACTCCGCGGCAGCGACGTCATGTGGACGCTTCGGCGACGCCGAAACCGCTGGACGCGGACGTCTCGTTGGGGCACAAAACCCTAAGAGACCACGAAGTCTGCGATGCAACGAGAGCGACGACAGTAGAGTGCTGAGCCGTGGCGAGAAACCTGCTAGCTAACGGCCGAGGCCGCTGGTTGGCGGTCGTGCTTTCGCTGGTTGTCTCCGGAGGCATGCTCTACGCCCAGAGCGTCGACCGTACGCCGCACGGCCCGAAGCCCGCGGCGGTTGCGCCGTCGTCCTCGCCGGAGTCCGGACCGCCGGGCGAGCCGATCATGACCATGCCAGTCCCGGCCGAGGCGGAACTGCTGGCGGCCAGTGCACCCGCCGCAGCGCGGGACATCCCGTTCGCACTGCCCAAGGGTGTCGCGCCCGAGGAGGGGCTGCAGGTCAGGACCATCTGGGCGGCGCGGGCCATCAGCGTGATGTTTCCCGAGATCACGACGATCGGCGGGTACCGGCAGGATCCGCTGAAATGGCATCCCAACGGGCTGGCGATCGACGTGATGATCCCGAACCACAGCAGCGAAGAGGGCATCGCGCTGGGCAACCAGATCGCCGGGCTCGCGTTGGCCAACGCGAAGCGGTGGGGCGTCCTGCATGTGATCTGGCGGCAGGGCTTCTACCCCGGCATCGGCGCACCGAGTTGGACGGCGGACTACGGCAACGAGACCGCCAACCACTTCGACCATGTGCACATCGCCACCGCCGGCGGCGGCTACCCGACCGGGAACGAGACGTACTACTACGGCTCGATGAGCCCGGAACCAAAGAACTGATCGCGTGCGCTTCCTACCGAGGATGTCGACGGCCATCCAGTGCACGAACCTGGGGATCGCGCACGCCGAGTTGCGAGCCGCCGTCGACTTGGTTGTTTGCGGTGCCGACGCCGCAGATCCGTTGCGCACCGGCGCTGGCCAGCCGGTCTCGCCCTGATTCCTCAGTAATCATGATCGCTCTGTGAGCGGTAGCGTTTCGTAGTCGTATCGCCGTGAGGAGGCCCGCAGATGGTCGGTTTTAGCCCCATGCACTTGATCTTCATGGCGGTACTCGTGTTGATCGTGGTCGGAGTGGTGGTTGCCGTCGTCCTCAGTGTGCGCGCCCTTGCAAAGCCGAAATCATCGACGCCCGATGCGTATTCGGCAATGGCTCCGGGATGGTATCCGGATCCAAGCAACCCGAGCGCGCAGTTGCGGTACTTCGATGGCTCCGCGTGGACCGGGTCTACGCATCCTCCTGGTTGACGCTGACAATCTTGGCCGCACGATGAGCCGTCTTTGCGAACTCGCCTACTACCTTCGTAATGACACGCGCATTTGCAACCGGGTCCGCGTCCAAGTTCGTCATAAGCAACACTGCGACGTGTTCGATGATCGGCCAGTGACGTTCAAGGTCGTGATGCCAGGCCAGAGCTTGTCAAGATTTCTGTGTAGGTGGCTGGTTTACAGGTAGGGGTTGATTCGTTCGGGGTAGGTCAGGGCCAGTGCGCCTAGTGCTTGTTTCCAGCCGTTGGTGCGTGCTCCCTCGACGAGGCGCTTGGTGCGTGAGCGGTCTCCGGTCTTGAGTGGGTCGTCGTAGAACTTCTGGCGTTCTCGAGCGCGTTTGTCCTCGATGTTGCAGATCGCCAGCCACAGCAGCTTGACCGCGGCCTGATCACTGGGAAAGTGTCCGCGGTTCTTGATGATCTTGCGTAACTGGTAGTTCAGCGATTCGATCGCGTTGGTGGTGTAGATGATTCGCCGCAGATCTGGCGGGAACGCCAAGAACGGGATGAACCGCTCCCAGGCATTACGCCAGGCGATCACTGTCGTCGGATTCGACTGTCCCAGAGCCGAATTAGCGAACTCCTCGAACGCCTCGGCTGCCGCGTCGGCGGTGGGAGCGGTGTAGATGGTCTTCAGTGCCGCCGCGATCTCCTTGCGCTTTCCGTAGGAGACAAACCGCATGGAATTGCGGATCAGATGCACCACGCAGGTCTGCACAGTGGCCTGCGGCCACGTCGCCTCGACAGCCTCGGCGAACCCATTCAACCCGTCGGTGCACACGATCAGGATGTCCGTGACCCCACGATTGGCCAGCTCGGCACAGACCCCGGCCCAGAACTTCGCGCCTTCGTTGGCCGTCACCCAGATCCCCAGCACGTGGCGGATGCCATCGAGATCGACACCCACGGCGATGTGGGCGGCGCGGTTCTTGACCTGGTGACCGTCACGGATCTTGATCACCAGCGCGTCGAGATAGACGATCGGATAGAGCTCCTCCAGCGGCCGTTTCTGCCACTGAATGACCTCCTCGAGCACTGCATCGGTGATCTTGGAGACCGTCTCGTGGGAAAGCTCGGTGCCGATCGTGGTGGCCAGATGATGCTGAATATCGCGGATCGTCATCCCGCCGGCGTAAAGCGAGATGATCATGTCGTCCAGACCGCCCAGGCGCCGTGCACCCTTAGGGACCAGCGTCGGAGTGAAGCTCCCGTCGCGATCGCGCGGGATCGCTAACCCGACGTCACCGACCTCGCTGGCCACGGTCTTAGGTGTGAACCCGTTACGAGCATTGGGTAGTTCACGCCCGACCGGATCACCCTTCTCATAACCCAGGTGGTCAGTGAGCTCAGCGGCCAACCCGCGCTCCAGAACGGCTTTGACCATCTCGGGCAGAAACCCGCCCTCACCGGTCAACTGCAACTGACCGGCATCGATCTTGGCTAACACATCATCCAACACACCCGCAGACTTCAACGCCTCCATGGCATCAGCGCCCGACATCGGCTCGTCAGTGGTCACATCCATCGATACTGCTCCAATTCATCAGGAGCCACAGCTACACAAAACATCTGACACGCCCCCAGGCCAGATCCTGCGGGACAACACGATTCGTCGTCACTTCGTAGTCCGGCTGGAACACCCGCCACACGGCTTCATCGATGAGTGAGCGCGAGCCGCCGGTTTCCTGCTGGTACGCCCACAGATCGCACGTGTTCTCTAGAAACACCCGAGTCACGTGGTCATCGAACGAGAGTCCGCTGTCGTCCAACGCATCGAGGCTGTGTCCGCGCCACTGAAAGCGAGCTTCGGCCCACGCGCCTGCGTATGCGACAAACGCGGCATGGCACCTCTCGCCGCGCCAGGCGGTGCCTCCGTGACGACTCCGGGTCGACCGAATGCTGACGCTGACGAGCGTACTGCCGGTCATCACCACCGCGACGGCGTGGGCGGCCTCGTGATGGGCCGTGACTGAAAGATCATCGAGTGACATCCTGCGTCAGAGGCTACGGAATCACACCGACAAAACCCGTATGAGTCAACCCGTGGGAATGCGGTTCAAAGGCTCAAAGCCCACCAGCGTCGGGCTGACAGGAGCCGCCGTCGTGACCGCCGCTCACGCGCCGGGCACTCCGGCTGCCAGCATCATGTCGCCCGACAAACGAAAAACCCGCTCGGCTACACCGGCGGGTTTCATTTTGTCGGGCTGACAGTGTGTTTTTTCAGGACATCGGAATGGGATGTCTCAAGACATCGGAATAGGTATTCGGCCAGTTTCAGCTGGTGTCGAAGGCTCGTCTGGTCATCACCGCTGTACTCATCGAGGGGCGCTCTCAGTCGCAGGTCGCCCGCGATTACGGAGTCTCCCAAGGCTGGATCTCACGACTGATCCGCCGTTACACCCTCGAAGGCGACGCCGCCTTCGAACCCCGTTCCCGACGCCCTCACACCAGCCCGGGGCGGCTGCCGCAGACCACCATCGATCTGATCATCGAGCTACGCCACACCCTGACCGGCAAAGGACTCGACGCCGGACCCCACACCATCGCCTGGCACCTACACCACCACCATCAGCTACACGTCTCGCCGGCCTCGATCAGCCGCCCCCTGCGCCGCGCCGGCCTGGTCGAACCCACACCAGCCAAACGACCCAAATCCTCCTACCTGCGATTCGCCGCCCACCAGCCCAACGAGCTCTGGCAAGCCGACTTCACCCACTGGCGGTTGGCCAACGGCACCACCACCGAAATCCTGTGCTGGCTCGACGACCACTCCCGCTACGCGATATCGGTCACCGCTCACCGCCGCGTCACCGCTACCATCGTCGCCAACGAATTCACCAAAGCCACTGCCCAACATGGCATCCCCTACTCCACACTGACCGACAACGGCATGGTCTTCACCACCCGCTTCGCCGGCGGCAAAGGGGGCCGCAACGGATTCGAAGCCCAACTGCACCGCCTGAAAGTCCGCCAAATCAACTCCACCCCCAACCACCCCACCACCTGCGGAAAAGTCGAGCGCTTCCACCAAACCCTCAAAAAATGGCTCACCGGCGCACCCCGCGCCACCACCATCGCCGCACTACAAACCCAACTCGACGCCTTCACCGACGAATACAACCACCGCCGACCCCACCGATCCCTGCCCCACCAAGCCACCCCCACAGTCATCTACACCAGCCGCCCCAAAGCCACCCCAGCAACCCGCACCGACACCCACAACCGCGTACGCACCGACCGCGTCGACCAAGCCGGATCAGTCACCCTGCGCGTCAACGGACGCCACCACTACCGAACCCGCGTCCTGATCCTCATCCAGGACCTCAACACCACCGTCATCAACGCCGCCACCGGAGAAGTACTGCGCGACTTCACCCTCGACCCCACCAGGGACTACCAACCCACCGGAGCACCCAAAGGCCCCAAACGGAAAAAACCGCAGACCTAAAGCAGGTCCACGGCTATTCCGATGTCTTGAGACATCACATTGTCGGGCTGACAGGATTTGAACCTGCGACCACTTGACCCCCAGGCTTAACGGCGGTATCCGCAGGTGTTCGCATTTGTGCGTATTTGACCTTGTGCCACAACGGATCTGAACATGTACACACGGCTGCGAACGAGGGCGGAAAAGTACGGTCAAATCGACCAAATGGCGGTACGAATGGCGGTACGGAGGTCACGGACTGCACAGACATATGCACAGGTCCCGACATATGTCGTCTTTGGACATTTGCGCTGGTGGCGACATATGTATGACTTCTCCTGTAGCCCTTGGTATTTCACTTTTCATGCTGTTAGCTTCACCGCATGACACACACCGATGCAATCCTCGCCAACCTCGACGCCGCGGGCGTCTTCTCCGCCTTGCCGGTCGACGACGGCGAGTTTTTGGTCGCCGCACTGAGCTTCGACGTCTGCCTGCGCGGCGATCCGGCCCTTTCGATGCGCAGCCGTGCGTCGGCGGTACGCGCCGGTCGGTGGCCCTGCGAAGACCGGGCCGGTGTCGCTCAAGCCCTCGATATCGCCGCAACGCTGATGGAGTCGCGGTGAGCCGGCCTGCGCCGCGACCGCTGCCGCCAGCGTGGGCCGGTCTCGCTCAGGCGTACCTCGCGGCTGAGGCGGGCGCAGGCCGGTCGATCGCGACGATCGCGACCCGACGCGGACATCTGGCGTTCATGGCGCGCGGCCTGCGGTGCAGACCGGAACGGGTCACGACGGCCGGGATCCTTGCGTGGTTCGGTCGGCAGGCGTGGAGCATCGAGACGCGCCGCAGCCACCGCAACACCGCCGTCTCGTTCTTCGGCTGGGCACACCGCGCAGGCCACTTGCCTTCGAACCCAGCGGCCGACCTTCCGGTTATGCGTGCAGCGGCTCCGGCGCCGCGGCCAGCGCCCGACGCTGTGTGGTCCGCGGCGATGGCCAACGCGGATCCGCGCGTCCGGCTGATGCTGCGTCTAGCGGCCGAAGCTGGTCTACGCCGAGCGGAGATAGCACGCGTTCACCGTCGCGACCTCACGCGCGGGCCGGGCGGCGCCGCGCTCCTGGTCCACGGCAAGGGCGGGAAACTGCGTACTGTGCCGATCGGCGACGACCTGGCCGCGGCGCTCGCGAAGGGTGTGCAATCGCCGGATGCCCTCAGTCCGACTGAGGGCATCGCCGATGGCTTCCTGTTCCCTGGCGCCGGGGACGGGCACCTGACACCGCAGCATGTCGGCAAGCTGATGGCCGGTGCGTTGCCCGACCACTGGACCGCCCACACCTTGCGGCACCGGTTCGCGACCAGGGCCTACCGCGGATCCCGCAATCTGCGTGCGGTGCAAGTGCTGCTCGGTCATTCCAGCGTCGCAACGACGGAGCGGTACACCGCGGTCGACGACGACGAAATCCGCGCCGCGATGAGGGCGGCGGCGGGCGCCTCATAGCCGTGCTGGGGATCCTGCCAGCCGCTATCAGATCATAAATGCTCTATAGGTTTACTAGAGATTTGCTATAGGAAATCAACAGCGTATCAACACCAAACCTATAGAACAGAGAAAGCGTACCTGTAGAACAGCTATAAGCAGCTATAACAAGTCGCCGTACCTTGCCGCGAGGTCTTGGCAGAATGGCCGGAAAGGACATCAATAGCCATTTGCCAGAGTGGCGGTCGCGGTGTACGGTGGCTCGCAAGAATGCACATATGAGAGGAAAGGTCGGTTATGACTACGGTCACCACCAGCGACTACGAAGTCCAGTTCGAAATTAGCTCGGGGAATGCCGGTGAGGGGGCCTGGACACTCGCGACTACTGTCGGCCCGCAGTCGGAGGCAGCGGCGCGGCACTTTTACGAGGCGGCCATCGACAACCCGTTGATGCGGAACATCAAGATCGTGCGCATCAGCGATGCCGAAGTGCTCGCCGAGCACCCGTAGGTCAACCTCGACAAGCTCCCACGCTTCGTCCTGCCGCGGATCTACAGTCGATTGCGGGGGAAGCACAAGTCACCGGTCAACCGTTTGGCAGGGGGAAGGCCATCAGTCCTAATCCGCGCCCGTGGTCCTACTGGACACGCAACAAGCTCCAGATCCTCGCCGACTACCTGCCCAAGTTCAACTTGGCCAGTCAGAGAGCCGACCAGCGGATCTATATCGATGTGATGGCTGGTACGCCGTTCAACGTCGAACGCCATACAGATATCGAGTTGGACGGCTCGCCACTCGTGGCACTCAAGGCGGACCCCGGCTTTACTGTCCTTCGATTCGGCGAACTGGGTTCCAAGGCCGACCAACTGTCCGCCGCTCTCGCCGAAAAGTTCCCAGACGACCACCGGTACAAGGTCATCAAGGGCGACTGCAACATCACGATCGACGGCGTGCTCCAAGAACTAGAGCCGCTTCGGTGGGCCCCGACATTCGCATTCCTCGACCAGCAAGGCGCTGAGATTCACTGGGCCACAATTGAAAAGCTCGCGAGATTCCGCAAGAACAGCAACGGATGGAAGACCGAGCAATGGATGCTGATGTCGCCGACGATGATCGCTCGGGAGGCGCGCAGGTCAGAAGAGTTCCGCGCGCGAGTCACCAACCTGTACGGCGGCGACAGTTGGCTCCGCATCCTTCGCGCGCTTGACGCTCGCAAGATCAGACCAGAGCAGTACCGCCAGGAAATGGTGAACCTCATGCGGTACCGACTTGAAACGGTCCTCGGGTACAGGTACACGCATCGGATCCCGATGACGATGTCCACGAACAAGATGACGATCTTCGACATGGTGTTCGCGACTGACCACGACGCTGGCGACAGAATCATGCGGCATCTGTACAACCAGGCGGCGCAGCGTGAGCCGCTGATGATGCGACAGGCGCAGTCAGCGAAGGCGGCGAAGGAAGAGGAGGAAGCCGGGGTGCTCGGCCTATTTGATCCGAGCGACCTCCCCGCCGAGCCGGACCCTACTCTCGGTCAGATCCTGTGGACACCGCAGCCGACCTGGGATCCCGAATCGCACGATTGGTGGCACAAGTACGCGTCTGGTGCTGACTACTAACCGGTTGCCGCAGCTGGCATTTCGTCCCACAGCAGGCCGTCGAGTTCACGCCCTTCAGCCTTGGGTGTGCGGCCGCCCCACTGCTTGAAGAAGAACGCGACGCCAGCGTCCTGGCACGCGTCGCGGATACCGCGCACCCATTCGCCATCGACCGGACGATGGTTCGCGCCGGACTCGCCACCGGCAATAACCCAGTGAATTCCGTCAAGGTTCAGCCCGTCGAGCGGTCCGATCAGCGGCTCGCACGACAAGAACCGAACGGCCGCAGGAACCTCGCGCAGGTGATCGACGCGAGACAACACGTCCGAATTCTCGACCGACACACCCATCCACAAATTGCTTGGCCAGTCGAGACTTTCGCCGAGCCGCCGCAGGCGAAGACTGCGCTTCGTGAGTACCTGGTAGGTGTGCTGAGGCGTATCTCGGCACACGTCGAAGACGTCCCGAATGAAACCCACCGGGACACGCGCGTGAAACAGATCGGACATCGAATTGACGAACACGGTCCGCGGCTGGCGCCAGCGACGCGGTTCGTCGAGCGCCTGCGGGTGGACGGTGATGCCGAAGCCTGGCCCCGATGTGCGTGGATCACCATCGTTTTGGTACTTCTCGGATCCCATGGCCTTCAAGCGTTTCGCCAGCGTCATGGCGTAGCAATGGTCGCAGCCCGCGGAGACACGATCGCAACCGGTGACAGGGTTCCAGGTGGCTTCGGTCCACTCGATCGCCGATCGGTCAGCCATGCCACACCCCTAAATTCACCGCGGATCCAGGTCGCCACAACGCTTGTCGATCGCACAGGTTATCGGTGGTGTCCGACACCCAACCACGACGGAGACGGCGACGCCTACTCATGACGACGATTGTGCCGCTGCGGCCCGCGCGGCGAGGTACTTCCGCATTGCGGGTCCCGTGTTGTTCCGAACGCGCAACATTCGCTGGTAACCACGCATCCACAGCTGCGCGAGGAGCAGCGACCGACCGTCGTACGGGTTGCGGTCGCCGGGCTCGGCGAGTGACCCCTCGTAGAGTGCCAGCGTGTACTCCGCGCGCTTCGTCACCCGCCAAGCATGCGGCCGGATGCCTTCGAGCGGCGTATCCCACGCCGTTCATCTGGACTCACAACGTGTGCCCGTAGCCGACTTGCTTTTATTTTTTGGAAGATCCCAGGGGGAGGAACGCCTAAGCCATGGGGGGCGCCGTGGGGGCCACCAGGGGGTTACCCCGCGTGGGTGTCATGTCTGCTCGGTCCAGGTCTGTGCCGGGCTGCGGGGTGGCACGGTGGCGGTGAAGAAGTGGCGTGGGCGTGGGGTTCTCTGGGCGGCTTCGGCCCGTTTGGCTGCGTCGTCGGTGCCGGGTGGGTACAGGCCAAGCTCGGCGTAGTCGGGGTATTTGATCGCGCGGTCCGGGTCGAATAGGTGCGTGTCGAGTCGGGTTCGTTGGTTCCATTCGGTCATTGAGTAGCTGTCGGGATAGCCGACGTCGCATGGCGCTTCGTAGACGTTGCTGAGGGTTCGGGCGGTGCGGGCGGCGTGGGCGGCGTCGTCGGGCACGTACAGCGCCTCGATGGTGGCAGAGCGTGCGCGCCAGCACCGGACTTCGTACTCGCCATCGGCGATGTCTTCGGACTGCGTTGTTTCGACAGCGTGGTGCAGCTGCACTTTGCCGATCACCGACTTTGGTTGTGACCTGGCCCAGTGGTCCGGATCGGGCACTGTGGTTTCGTCGTATCCGTTGAATTGGTCGAGCGTGTGTTGACGGCCGATTGCGTCTCGCACTTGGTTCGTTACCCAGTTCCGGCAGCCAACCGAGTAGCGCACGTCGATAAGGGTCATGGCGAATAGGCCGCAGGTGCAGTCGGGGTGTGGTGGCGTGTGTGTCGGATCGTGTCGGCAGCGGGCGACCGTGGCGCCAGCCTGCCATCGTGTCTTGTCCTTAGGGCCGAACGGGTGTAGCCGAGTGGGCATTCCACGGTGCGGAGGTAGAAGCCAGTACCGCCACGCGGTGAGTGTCTCGATCACCTCATGGCCGTTGGCGGTGTCCGTCATCACGTCCTGGTCCTCGTCGTCGTTTGGCGGGCCCCACGGCGGCGCTGCCGGTCGAGCGGGACCTCGATGGCGCGCCAGCCGCGGGGCTGTACGGGGCCGCGCGCTCTCAGATGGTGGCGTGTTGTTCTCGCCGTTCGTCGTCGAACTGCTCTGCGGTCTCCCAGTGGGCGTCGAATGTCGCGACGCGGGTGTGGAACTCGGTGATCGTTGGCAGGGACAACGGGATGCCGTGGCGGGCGAGGATCCAGGCGTCGACATGCGGTGAGCCTTCGAGGCGGGCCGTCTGCCGTGCGGGCTCGAGGGTGGCTGCGGCAGCGTCGGTGAGTACCTGCGCCGGGTTTTCGCGATGATCGATGCGGGCTGCGTCGGCGAAGGCGGCGAATCCTTGAGTCGCTGCGGTCCACATGGCGATGGATCGACGGGCGTTGGTCCAGTGCTGTACCGCGTCGGGCCCCCGCGTGATGACGGCTTGGACGTTGTCGAGGTTGTCGACGGGTAGCGCGGCGACGGCGGCTGTGAGTGCGGCGGTGTGCGGTTCGAGTGCTGCATCCCATTCGTCGAGAACGGCGTCGGCGTGTTCGACAAGGGCGGCTCGCTTCTGCCGCATGCTGCGCTGGCGGGCGGCGTCGCCGATGCCGTGCCCTTGGTTGGCGAGCATGCGCTCGAGGGCGAGTCGCTGCACGGCTTTGTCGGTGCGGAAGTCGCGGCCAGCTTCGACGGCGTCGAGGACCGCGTCGTTGAGGTCGCCTGCGCCGCGGAGCATCGTTTCGGCGGTGTGGACGAGTTGGTCGGCGTGGTCCAGCTGCTCGACGAGGGCGGTTGGAAGTGGAACGCCAAGCGTTTCAGCGGTTTTCCTGACTTGCGAGGCGTAGTAGCGGGGTGTGAGTTGCATGGTGTTTGGTCCTTTCAGAGGGTTGGTTCGTGGGTGGGATCGGTGATGGTTTTTACGAAGTCCGAAAGGCGCTGTCGGTCGGTGGGGGTGGGTTTTCCAGGGTTGCCACCTTCGCGGGCGACATGGTTCCCGCGCCGGGGCTTTGGTTGCGACGGTGCCGAAAAGCGTTCTGCCACTTCCGCGATCCAGTCGCGTTCCCGTTCGGCCATGATGGCGCGAAGAAACTTCCGCGCCGGGTCGTCCTGGGCGTCAGCGTCGCTCGAGGCGGCAGCGTCGTCGGGGGCGCCGACGTCGACGCCGCGCGCACGGAGTTGCTCGAGCTCGTCGTCGGTCAGGACGGCGAGTAGGTGTTCTCGTTCTTGGCGGTTCACTTCGACCTTCCTTCGATGTGTTCGCGGAGCGCCGCCTCGTCGACGAACCAGCATCCGGCGACCTTCCGGCCACCGAGCCGCGGGGCAAGTCGGCGGGTTTGTCTGAGCGAAATGCCCAAAGCGACAGCGGCGTCGGCGATCGGGACGGTCGGTTGCTCCACGGCGTCAGCTTCCCTGATCGGCGGTGAAGGGACGTCCGAGTGACCGTCTGCGGCCATCGCCGCTGCGAATTGGCAGGCCAACGCCTCGTAGATTTGATAGGGGCCGCCTAGCTGCTTGCGGGCTTTCGCGGCGATCAGGGCGCTGTTGTAGGCCGCTTTCAGTGGCAGCCCTGACAGGACAACGCCTCTGTCGACTCGAACGAACCCGCTCTCGGTCATCGGTCTGCCTCGTCTCCGCAGTGGACGCAGACGCCGTTGCGGCCGCGAATGGTGTGGCCGCAGTTGGCGGCGCGTTCGGCTTCGTCCTGGTCCTCGACGGCGGCGCGCCACTCCTCGAGCTCATATGCGCTCATCTGATGACGTCCTCCCTTCGTGGCCGACCACCACGCCGAACGGGCACCTGCGGGTCGACGCCGACGACGGAGTGAGTCCGGCAGCACAACTCGGAGCAGGGCGTCAATTCGGCTTCGGCCCGTCTGGCTTCCTCGGGGCTGTCCCAGTAGGTCCACTCCGCAGCGATGGGCCCGGTATCAGTGCTGCGGTAGCAGACCAGCACGCCGCGGACGCTCACTGCCCGTCCTCGAGTTGGTGAATTGGCTCCGTGACGTCCCTCGTCGGGATCGGCGGTTTCGCCGGTGCGCCGTGGTCGCAGCGTCGAGCGGGCTCGATGGGTGTGCGGTCGTCGGCCAGCTTCCAGCCGCAGGGATCGCAGCGGCGGCAGGCTCGGATCGCGGCAATCCGCGCCTCACGCGCGGCCTGGTCGTCGGCGCTACGCCGGGTCATGACGCGCTCCTACGTCGATGGCGGCACCGGATCGCGGGCTCCAACGGCGCGCCGTCCTCGTCCAACACCCAGCCCTCATCGCGGCAGTCTGGGCATTTGAAAACGCGTTTCCCGTTCGGAACTCCGTTCTCGTCGAACAGCTGCTGCGAAAACGGCTCAGTACCAACAGAAGTACCTGTAGAAGTACCTAAGGGCCTGTTTTCGTCCAGGTCAGGCGATGTTTTTGACACCGCTAGCGGTGCGGGTTTGAACCCGTAGCGGTGCGGGTTTGAACCCGTAGCGGTGCGGGTTTCGTCAATACCCGCACCATCAGCGGTGCACGTTTCGCCGTTAACCTGCACCGCTACGGGGGCGGGTAACGCGAGGTTATGTGAGCGCTGCGCCGTGACTCCACGACCGCCAACCGTCCGCCCTGTCTCCACCAGGTAGCCCAGTCCGGTGAGCCGACCGAGCGCGTCCTTCAACCGGTTCCGCGACATTCCGTTGGGGACGGCGTCAGCCATCACGTCGAGCTTCACTGCCCAGCCAGTGCCGTCACGACGCACCCAGTCAGTGCAGATGGCCATCGCGAGGCGCACGTCACGGTCAGTCAATCGGTGGTCAGTCCGTAGAGCCCTCAGCCAACCGAATTTGTCGAACGTGGTGCGCTGCCCGCTCACGTCCCTATGACGCGCGCAGCGTTCGCGGCGTCGAGCAATTGACCCGCGAGCTCGATCGCGAACTCGGGCGTCACCGAAAACGGATCCGTACCGGCGCCAACAGCGACAAGGACCAGCCTCGGGTTCGACGCGTTCGCCCCGACGTGGAAAGCAGGCTGATCCGGCGGCCGATTCACGCAACACCGCCTTCGAGCAGGCCAGCGACGAAGGCGTCGACATCAGCTTGCGGAATCAGTGTTCTCGCACCAATTTTCACGCGGCGCAAGGTACCGTCGTCGATCAGGCTGTATACGGTGGTGCGGCCGACGTCGAGTTGTGCGCAGACGTTTGGGATGGTGCATAGCTTGCGTTGCACGGGGGGCTTAGCAGGCACCAAACCGCGCCGCGCTGCGCGGTTATCTGCTTGTAGAACAGTAGTTTTCATAGGCTCAGGAAGCGTTTTCATCGCGAAATAGACCCCTCAATGAGTGGATGAATATTTCGCGGCGATGGCCGGGAGAACTCACGCTCGCCAAGTGTGCTCCGGTCAAATGCCCCGGACGCCTATACCCGCGTAGCTGCAACCGTACCCGACCGGCCGGATACATCTCCGTAACGGCACAGTCGCGCGTGTCCGTCGCTATCCTGCTATGTGCGACCACTTGACTTATGAAGGGCGGTTTATGGGTACCCGACGGGCTGATGGCGAGGGTTCTTACCGGCAACGGCCTAACGGGCTCTGGGAAGCCTCAACCCGGTACACCGCACCCAACGGAGCGCGAAAACGGCTCAGCGTGTACGGCAAGACCCGCGCCGAGGCGCGCGGCAAGCTCACCGACGCCCGCAAGCGGCTCGCCGAAGGCGCTCCCCCGCGCGACGACAAGCAGACGATCGGGTCGTGGTTGGCGACCTGGCGCACAACAGCGTTGTCGGCGTCGTCTCGCAAGGCGACCACGCAGGAGCTTTACGGCAACCTGTGCCGCAAGCACTTGGAAGGCGACGCCGACCTGGCCGGACTGCGGCTTGACCAGATCCGGCCGACGCATGTCGAATCGCTAATATTGCGCCTCCGGGGAAAGGGCTTGTCGGACAGCACCGTTCGACAGGTGTACACGGTGCTGCGGGCCGCGCTCGACATTGCTGTGCGCGATGGATTGCTCGCGAGCAATCCATCGGCCAAGGTGAAGCGTCCCGCCGTAGCGCCGAAGGAAGCGCGGTACCTGTCCACCGAAGACGTACGCAGGCTCCTGAGTCAACTGGACGGGCTTCGCTATCGGCTCGCGGTGCTCTTGATGGCGGCGACCGGTATGCGGCGCGGTGAGGTCGCCGGGCTGCGCTGGTCCGACGTCGACCTCACCAAGGGTGAGCTGAGCGTGGCTGGCATCGTCGTGCGCGTCGGCGGCGCATTGGACTGGACCCCACCGAAGACCGATCGGTCGCGCCGACGCATCCCGTTGACTGCCGGGCTCATCGCCGAGTTGAAGAAGCACCGCAAGTCACAGCTCGCCGAGCGGCTCCACGCTGGCGATCGGTGGACTGACACCGGTGCCGTGTTCGCGACGGAGGTTGGCGGCTGGCTCGACCCGCGCAACCTCCTGCGCACCGTCGAGATTGCAGCGGGCAAGGCCGGGATCGAGAACGTCGGCGCCCACACGTTGCGCCATTCGGCAGCAGTCGGCTGGCTGGAGTCCGGTGTTCATATCAAGGCGGCTGCCGACTTGCTCGGTCACGCGTCGATCAGCATCACCGGCGACCTGTACGGGCACACCAGCGACGACGCCGCGCGGGCCGCAGTGAAGGGACTCGGCGATGCCCTGGGATTGTGATGGCGGTATGCAAAGGCGGTACGGCGTGAAAACGGCGGCTTCCGAGTCTCGGAAAAACCGCCTCTGACCTGTTGTCGGGCTGACAGGATTTGAACCTGCGACCACTTGACCCCCAGTCAAGTGCGCTACCAAACTGCGCCACAGCCCGCGGTGCCGCCGGGATCGCCGGCGGCAGCACGTGAGCCTACCGCAGACCCCGCCCGTCTTTCTAAACGGTCACCAACCGCCATAGTCCGATCAGGCCGACCACGACGATCGCGGCGCGCAGCGCGTTCGGCGACAGGCGCCGCCCGTAGTGCGCGCCCAGGAACCCGCCGATCAACGACCCCACCGCGATCAGCCCCGCCGCCAGCCAGCTGATCCGGTCGAACGCCACGACGGTGTACGCCACTGCCGCAACGATGTTCACCACCAGCGACAGCAGATTCTTGGCCGCGTTCATCCGCTGCATCTCCTCGGGAAGCAACGCGCCCATCGCAGCGATCAGCATGATCCCCTGCGCCGCGGTGAAGTATCCGCCGTAGACCCCGATCGCGAACGTCAGGAAGACCAGCACCGCCATCCTCCGCGGCGACACGTGCTCCGCCGACCGGCCGGCCTCCTCTGCCCGCCGCCGCGCCCACTCCTGAATCCGCGGCCCGATCACCACCAGCACCAGCGCAAGAATCAGAAGTACCGGCACGACCTGCGCGAACACCTTCTCCGGCAGATGCAGCAGCAGCCATGCACCCAGACCCGCCCCGACGAACGACGCCGGCAGCTGCCATCTCAGCCGCTTCCACTGACCGCGCAGCTCACGGCGGTAGCCCCAGGTTCCCGATGCGCTTCCCGCGACCAGTCCGACCGCGTTGGACATCGTCGAGGTCACCGGCGGATACCCCAGCGCGACCAGGGTGGGAAAGGTGATGAGGGTGCCTGATCCGACGACCGCGTTGATCGCGCCGGCCCCCACGCCCGCCAGGGCAATCAGGATCATGTCGATGACGGGCACTAGAGCGAGCCTACTGCCCGGCGATTTGTGTGCATCCAGGAGCGCTCAGCGCGCGTGAATGCACACAAATCGCCGGGGCTAGCGGGAGCGTGACCCGCGCTTCTCACGCACCCGGACGTTGATCCGGATCGGGCTGCCCTCGAAGCCGAACGTCTCCCGCAGCCTCCGCTCCAGGAAGCGCCGGTAGCCCGCCTCCAGGAACCCCGTCGTGAACAGCACGAACGTCGGCGGCCGTGCGGTCGCCTGCGTCGCGAACAGGATCCGCGGCTGCTTACCGCCGCGCACCGGCGGCGGCGTCGCGGCGACGATCTCCTTGAAGAACGTGTTCAGCCGGCCGGTCGGTACCCGGGTGTCCCACGATTCGAGCGCCGTCTCCAGCGCGGGCACCAACTTCTGCACCGCCCTGCCGGTCTTCGCCGAGATGTTGACCCGCGGCGCCCATTGCAGCTGCGCCAGCTCCCGGTCGATCTCGCGCTCCAACAGATAGCGACGGTCCTCATCGACCAGATCCCACTTGTTGAACGCGATGACCAGTGCCCGGCCCGCCTCGATCACCATCGACAGCACCCGCTGGTCCTGCTCGGTCAGCGGCACCGACGCGTCGATCAACACGATCGCCACCTCCGCGGCGTCGATCGCACCGTGCGTCCGCACCGAGGCGTAGAACTCGTGCCCGCTGGCCTGCCCCACCTTGCGCCGCAGCCCGGCCGTGTCGACGAACCGCCAAATCTTTCCGTCCATCTCGATCAGCGAGTCGACCGGATCGACGGTCGTGCCCGCGACGTCGTGGACCACCGAACGTTCCTCTGCGGCAAGGCGATTCAACAACGAGCTCTTGCCGACGTTCGGCTTGCCGACGAGCGCGACGCGTCGCGGTCCGCCACCGCCCGAGCCCATCTCCGATACCGTCGGCAGCACGTCGATCAACTTGTCGAGCAGGTCGGCCACCCCGCGGCCGTGCATCGCGCTGATCGGGTGCGGCTCCCCCAGCCCCAACGACCACAGCTCCGCGGCCTCCGCTTCACCGCGCTCGGTGTCAACCTTGTTGGCCGCCAGGAACACCGGTTTGCCGGACCGCTGCAGCAGCTTCGCCGCCGCCTCGTCGGCCGCCGTCGCACCGACGACCGCGTCGACCACGAAGATGATCGCGTCGGCGGTCCGCATCGCCACCGACGCCTGCTCGGCCACCAGCTGCTGCAGACCCTTGGCGTCGGGCTCCCATCCCCCGGTGTCCTGCACTACGAACCGTCGTCCCAACCAGTTCGCGTCGTACGACACTCGGTCCCGCGTCACGCCGGGAACGTCCTGCACGACGGCCTCGCGTCGGCCCAGAATCCGGTTGACCAGCGTCGACTTACCGACGTTCGGCCGCCCGACCACCGCAACGACCGGCGGCGGCGCCGCGGCCTCCTCGATGGCCTCCGCGACGTCCTCGGCCCCGAGTTCCCAATCGCTCTCGTCGGACCAGGTGCCATCCGAATCCGACGTGCTCACGTCGACGCTCCGGCGCGCTCCCGAACGAGCTCCATCAGATGCGCGACCACCTCGGACTCGGTCATGTCGCTGGTGTCGACCACCACCGCATCGTCGGCGGCGCGCAACGGTGAGACCGCACGCGTGGAGTCGAGATGGTCCCGCCGCTTCACATCGGCCAGCACCGCCTCGTACGCATCCTCGCGGCCGGCGGCGACGTTCTGGTCGTTGCGCCGCCGCGCCCGCTCTTCGGCCGACGCCGTCAGGAAGATCTTTAGATCCGCATCGGGTAGCACGACGGTACCGATGTCGCGGCCCTCGACCACGACGCTGCCCGGCCCCGCCGCCAGCTCGCGCTGCAGCCCCACCAGCCGCGCCCGCACCGCAGGCACCGCCGACACCGCGGACACCGCCTTGGTTACCTCGTCGCCACGAATCTCGAGCGAAACGTCTTCTGCGTCAAGGTAAGCCTTGTCCTCGTCGGGGTCATAGCCCACCGACAGCGGGACGTTCTCCGCGGCGGCCTCGATCGCCGGCGTATCCGTCAGGTCGACACCGGCCCGTACCACCGCCAGCGTCACGATGCGATACATCGCACCGGTGTCGAGATAGCGTGCACCCAATGCACGCGCTAAACCCCTTGATACCGAAGACTTTCCGGTCCCAGCGGGGCCGTCGACCGCGATCACCAACGGCGAGCTCACATTCCCACCGCCTTGTACAACGCGCCCAGCTCCTTCTGACTCAGCACCCGGATGCTGCCGGGCCGCTGATCCCCCAACGACACCGCCCCGATGTCGGTGCGCACCAACTCTTTCACGGGGAACCCGACCGCGGCCAGCATCCGCCGCACGATCCGCTTGCGGCCCTCGTGCAGCGTCACCCGCACCAACGTCTTACCCGGCACCGTATCCACCACCGCGAAATCGTCGACGCGCGCTGGTCCGTCGTCCAGTTCGATACCCGTGCGCAGCTTGCGCCCCAACCCACGCGGCACCGTGCCGAGCACCGTCGCCAAATAGGTCTTGGGCACTTCGTACGACGGGTGCATCAGGCGGTGCGCCAGCTCACCGTCGTTGGTCAGCAACATCAGTCCTTCGGTGTCGGCGTCCAGGCGACCGACGTGAAACAGCTTCTTGTTGCCCCGCACTCGATGTTCGACCAGATCCCCGATACACGGACGGCCACGATCGTCGGACATCGTCGAATGCATACCCTTCGGCTTGTTGATAGCCAGATGCACCAGGGTGTCGTCGACGGTGATCCTGGCGCCGTCGACCCGGATCACCGAGACATCGGGATCCACCCGGGTACCCAGCTCGGTCACCACCCGATCGTCGACCTCCACCCGGCCGTCGAGGATCATCTTCTCGGCGACCCGGCGCGACGCAATTCCGGCCTGCGACAACACTTTCTGCAGTCGCACGCCTTCGGAGGATTCAGCCATCCGAATCTTGGTCCACGTCGAACGACATCGGCGCCTCGGAAGCGGGAGCGCCGCTGAGCTTCATGAAACGGGGTTCTTCGCTGAGTGATTCGCTCAGATCGTCGATCACGTCGACGTCGGGCAGCAGCGGCGCGATGTCGGGAAGGTCCGCCAACGACGTCAACCCGAGCCGTTCGAGGAACAGCTCGGTGGTCGCGAACGTCACCGCACCGGAGTCGGGGTCGACGCCGGCCTCGGTGATCAACCCGCGTGCGAGCAGCGTCCGCATGACCGCATCGACGTTGACGCCGCGCACGGCGCTGACGCGGGCCCGCGTGACGGGCTGCCGGTAGGCCACCACGGCCAGCGTCTCGAGCGCCGCGCGTGTCAGCTTGGAGCGTGCTCCGTCGAGCAGCAGCCGTTCCACGTACGGCGCGAACCGCGCCCTCGTATACATCCGCCAACCGCCGCCGGCCCCGCGTAGATCGATCCCGCTGTCTCGGGCGGTGAGCTCCTCGGCCATCAGCGCCAGCTTGGCCGCGACCCGGTAGGCGGGCTGCTGGGTCGCGGCGGCGAGCTGTTCGACCGTCACCGGCGTGTCCACCACAAGCAGCAGCGCCTCGAGCACCGACCCGAGCTCGTCATCGTCGAGCTCCGGCTCGTTGGCGACATCGATGCCCAGCCCGAGGTCTGCGTCGAGATCCGCGGGCTCGTCGAAGCCGTTCGAGGTCTCCGGTGGCGTCTCGGCCGGGATGTCGGTCGAGACGTCGGTCGGAGTGTCATCCGTCATAGTGGTCTTCTTCCACCGCCAGGTGTTGAGGGGTAGGCCGTTCGCCGGTCCACGAAATCTGGAGCGCACCAAGCGGTTCTGGTTGTTCGAATGCTACTGCCCTGGCCCGGTAGAGCTCGAGCAGCGCCAGGAACCGGCCGACGATCTCGATCGGTGCCTGGCAGTCGGCCACCAGTTCGCGGAACGACGCCCATTGGCCGATCCCGCGGCTTTCCAGCAACGCCATCAGATTACCGATCTGCTCGGTCACCGACACCGGCGCCTCGTGCAGATGCTCGGTCGCGACGGTCGGCACCGGGCGCGGGGTGAACGCCGCCGCCGCGATCTGGGCGAACGTCTCGGCGTCGACGCCGATCATCACCTCAGGCAGCAGCTCCTGGTAGCGCTCCTCCAGCGCCACCGACCGCGGGTAGCTGCGCAGCGCAGCGGCCTCGAGTTCGGCGAACATCTCGGCGACGTGTTTGAACGCGCGGTACTGCAGCAGCCGGGCGAACAGCAGGTCGCGCACCTCGAGCAGCGCGAGATCCTCCTCGTCGTGCACCTCCCCGGCTGGCAGCAGTCGAGCCGCCTTGAGGTCCAGCAGCGTGGCGGCGACCACCAGGAACGTGGTCGTCTCGTCGAGTTCGAGCTGAGGGCCGATCGCCTTGGTGTAGGCGATGAATTCGTCGGTGACCTGGTGCAGCGCCACCTCGGTGACGTCGAGCCGGTGCGCGAAGATCAGCTGCAGCAGCAGGTCGAAGGGCCCCTCGAAATTGGCCAGCCGAACCTGGAAACCCGTCTGCTGCGACTGGTCCGAACTCGATGTCGCCGGATCGGCGGGTCCTGCCGTAGTCACCGCCCCGGTCACGCGCCGAACCGGTCGATGACCTCGCGCGCCAACGACCGATACGCTTCGGCACCAACGGATTTCGGCGCCCATGAGGTGATCGGCTCGCCGGCGACGCTGGTCTCGGGGAAGCGGACCGTCCGAGTGATGACGGTGTCGAACACCAGGTCGCCGAACCGCTCGAGGACTCGCGCCATCACTTCGCGAGAGTTCACGGTGCGGGGGTCGTAGCGGGTGATGAGGATGCCGCCGATGGACAGCTTCGGGTTCAGCCGGTCGTGCACCTTGTCGACGGTATCGGTGAGCAGCGCCAGCCCGCGCAGCGAGAAGAACTCGCACTCGGTGGGGATGATCACCACGTCGCTGCAGGCCAGCCCGTTCACGGTGAGCAGGCCCAGCGACGGCTGGCAGTCGATCAGGACGTAGTCGTAGCGGTCCAGCACCGGGTACAGCGCGCGGGCCAGCGACTGTTCGCGGCCCACCTCGTTGACCAGCTGGATCTCCGCGGCCGACAGGTCGATGTTGCTCGGCACCAGGTCCAGGTTCTTGACCCGGGTGCTGATCAGCACATCGTCGATCGACGCCCGCGGTTCGACCAGCAGGTTGTGGACGGTGTGCTCGAGCTCGTAGTGCGGCACGCCGAGGCCCGCCGACAGCGCACCCTGCGGATCGAGGTCGACCATCAGGACGCGGCGGCCGTATTCGGCCAGGCTGGCGCCCAGGTTGATGGTCGAGGTGGTCTTGCCGACCCCGCCCTTCTGGTTGCACATGGCGATGACCTTGGCGGGCCCGTGCGTCGCCTTGGGTTCGGGGATGGGAATGGTTCGCGGCGGACGGCCGGTCAAGCCGATCTCGGAGGCTTCGCCGGCGTCGGTCATGCCAGACCTTCGCTGGTCAGGCTGCACACGGTCATGGCGAACATCCGGGCAAGTTTAACGGGAGGTGACTGCCTGGTCTGCCAGACCCGCGGGCAACTTTTCATTGATGCCCCCGGCGGTCGGCCTAGGCTGGCGGGCGTGAGCCTCAAGCAGCGCATCCCATTCCTGCGCTGGTCGTTCTGGCGGATGGCGATCGGGTCCCGCAACATCACCAAGACCGGCCAGATCGGCGACGGCCGGGAGGCGGCCGCCGCCGACTATGTGGTCGCCAACGCGCGGCAGGGCGACATCGACGACGTGATCGCCAAGATCGACCAGTTCGCCTACGAGAAGTCGTTCCTGATCAACATCGGCGACGAGAAGGGCGAACTGCTGGACGCCGCCGTGCGCCGCGTCAACCCGGGACTGGCCCTGGAGCTGGGCACCTACTGCGGCTACGGAGCACTGCGGATCGCCCGCGCGGCGCCCGAGGCCCAGGTGTTCTCCGTCGAACTCGCCGCCGCCAACGCCCAAGTGGCGCAGCGCATATGGAGTCACGCCGGAGTCACCGACCGGGTGACGTGTGTGGTCGGCACCATCGGCGACGGCGGCAGAACACTCGACGTGCTGGCCAACGAGCACGGCTTCGCGCCCGGAACGCTCGACCTGCTGTTCATCGACCACGACAAGGCCGCCTACCTGCCCGACCTGCAGTCCATCCTGGACCGCGGCTGGCTGCACCGGGGATCCATCGTGGTCGCCGACAACATGCTCATTCCGGGGTCCCCCAAGTATCGCGAGTACATGCGCGAACAACAGGGCAAGCTCTTCGACACCGTCGAGCACAGGGCACACGGCGAGTATCAGACGCTTGCGCCCGACATGGTGCTCGAGTCGGAATACCTCGGCGGCTGACCCCCTGCCTTCCCGCGAGCAGACGCGAAACCCCCCTAAAACATGCGAAATAGGGGGTGTTCGCGACTGCTCGTCGGTCGATGGTTCACTGCGCCCGCGGGTGCGCTCCTGCCCAGACCTCTCGCAGCGCGCTGACGGTGACCATCGTGTAGATCTGCGTCGTGGTGACCGACGCGTGCCCCAACAGTTCCTGGACGACGCGCACGTCGGCGCCGCCGTCGAGCAGATGCGTGGCGAACGAGTGCCGCAGCACGTGCGGCGACACCGCCGAGGTGATGCCCGCCCGTTCCGCCGCGTCCTGCAGCACCTGCCACGCACTCTGCCGCGACAGTCGCCCTCCCCTGGCGTTGAGGAAGATCGCCGGGGTGCCGCGGCCGCGACGCGCCAGGTCGGGCCGACCGCGCACGAAATAGGCGTCCAAAGCGGCGACCGCCGGCCGGCCCACCGGCACCAAGCGCTGTTTGCCGCCCTTGCCGCGCAGCAGCACCGACCGCGCCTGGGTGTCGATGTCGTCGACGTCGAGGCCGACGGCCTCCGAGATCCGCGCCCCCGTCGAGTAGAGCAGCTCCAGCAGTGCCCGGTTGCGCAGCGTGAGCGGCCCGTCGGCCTCACTGTCGCCGCCAGCCCCTTCCAGCAGCGCGAGCACCTCGTCGATGGTCAGGCTCTTCGGCAACCGTCGGCTCGGGGTCGGGGGTTTCACCGCCGACGCGACGTTGACGGTGGTCAGACCTTCGGCCTCCGCGAACCGGTGCAGCCCTCGCACCGCGATCAACGCGCGCGCGGCCGACACCGCCGACAACGGAGCGGTCCCGGCGTCGGGATCACCGCGGCGCAGGGCGACGAGGAAGTCGCTGACATCGCCCTCGGTCACCTTGGCCAGGTCGTCGATGCCACGCAGGGTGAGGTGTTCGGAGTAACGCCGCAGGTCGCGCCGATACGAGCTCAGGGTGTTGGCCGCGACGCCGCGCTCGATCGTGAGATGGTCGAGGTAACCCTGGAGTTGGTCGTCGAGGGCCGACCGGAACGTCGTCATCGGTGACCCTTCCGCCGAGAGAAGGAGGTCGATCGGTCGATCCACGGCGCGTCGACGGGCCGCAGCGTCGCGGGGTCGTCGACGGCGTGCGCCGCCAGAATCCCGCCCACCGCAATCGAATTGACGATCTCACCCGCGAGCACCATCCGTACCGCATCGTCGAGCGGAACGCGCCGCAACGTGAGGTCGGCCTCTTCGTCGTGGCCGTCGGGTCGGTCCACCTCGGTCAGACCGGTGGCCAGATATACCCGCACGCTCTCGTCGCTGAATCCGGGCGCGGTGTCGAGGTCGATGAGCACCCGCCACTCCGCGGCGGCGATACCCGCTTCTTCCTTGAGTTCACGGGCGGCGCTGATGTGCGGGGCTTCGCCGTCGAGGTCGAGCAGACCGGCCGGCAATTCCAGCAGTCGCCTGCCGAAGGGGTGCCGGTACTGGTAGACCATCACGACATTTCGGTCGTCGTCCAACGCGAGAATGGCCACCGCACCGTAGTTTTCGACGACATCGCGCTTCGCGACGTTGCCGTGCGGCATGCGCACCTCGTCGACGCGCAAAGCGAAAATGTTTCCGATGTATACCGTTTCGGACGCGACTGTCTCGAAATCGTGTTCAGCCACGGGCTTCGGTTTTTTGCAGCTCGGCCTCGTGCAGCGGTGGCGCGACGTCA
This sequence comes from Mycolicibacterium moriokaense, assembly GCF_010726085.1. Classification (NCBI taxonomy): domain Bacteria; kingdom Bacillati; phylum Actinomycetota; class Actinomycetes; order Mycobacteriales; family Mycobacteriaceae; genus Mycobacterium; species Mycolicibacterium moriokaense. The sequence goes on along the minus strand of NZ_AP022560.1, from coordinate 3,245,006 downwards.
TCGGGATGCGCGGACCCGTTGGCGTGCTCCGGGATGTCCATGCCGGGCAGCCGTTCCTCCGCCTTGTAGCCCAGCGCCGCGCCGACGAACGCGACGAACAGCGGGTGCGGGCGCGTCGGCCTGCTCTTCAACTCCGGGTGCGCTTGGGTCCCAACGATGAACGGATGCACATCCGGCGAGTACTCGACGAACTCGACGAGGTGGCCGTCCGGCGACGTCCCACTGAACCGCAGCCCGCTTTCGGCGATGCGGTCCCGGTAGGAATTGTTCACCTCGTAGCGATGGCGGTGCCGCTCGGACACCTGGGTGACGCCGTAAGCCTGCGCCACAATGGAATTCGGCTCCAACACCGCCGGATAGGCGCCAAGTCGCATGGTACCGCCGAGGTCGGCCTCTCCGGCGACGGCCTCGCGTTGGTCGGCCATCGTCGAGATGACCGGGTCGGGCGTCGTCGGGTCGAATTCGGCCGAGTTGGCCTCGGTGAGCCCCACCGAGCGCGCCGCCTCGATGACGATGCACTGCAGTCCCAGGCACAGCCCCAAGACGGGCAGACCGCGTTTACGCGCGTAGCGGATCGCCCCGATCTTGCCCTCGATGCCGCGGATACCGAAGCCACCGGGAATCAAGATGCCGTGGACGTCGGCCAGTGCCGCGGCCGCCCCGCTGTCGGTCTCACAGTCGTCGGAGGCCACCCACCGCATCTCGACCTTGGCGCGATGCTTGAACCCGCCCGCCCGCAGCGCCTCGGCCACCGAGAGGTACGCGTCGGAGAGATCGATGTACTTGCCCACCAGCGCAATTCGCACCGTCTCCTGGGGGTCGTGCACACGCTGCAGCAGATCGTTCCACTGCGTCCAGTCGACGTCGCGGAACGGCAGGTTCAGCCGGCGCACCACGTAGGCGTCCAGTTCCTCGCGGTGCAAGACCTTGGGGATGTCGTAGATCGATGGCGCGTCCGGGGTGGAGATCACCCCGTCGATGTCCACGTCGCACATCAGCGCGATCTTGTTCTTCAACGGTTCGGGCACGTCGCGGTCGCAGCGCAGGATCAACGCGTCGGGCGTGATACCGATGCTGCGCAGCGCGGCCACCGAGTGCTGCGTCGGCTTGGTCTTAAGCTCACCCGACGGCGCCATGTAGGGCACCAGCGAGCAGTGCAGGAAGAAGCAGTTCTCCCGGCCGACCTCGTGCCGCACCTGGCGGGCCGCCTCCAGGAAGGGCAGCGACTCGATGTCGCCGACGGTGCCGCCGATCTCGGTGATGACCACGTCGGGGCGGACGCCCGCGGCGTCGGGTTCGGCCATCGCGAGGATGCGCCGCTTGATCTCATCGGTGATGTGCGGGATGACCTGCACCGTGTCGCCGAGGTATTCGCCGCGACGCTCCTTGGCGATCACCGTCGAATACACCTGCCCGGTGGTGACATTCGCCGACGCGGACAGGTTGCGGTCGAGGAACCGCTCGTAGTGGCCGACGTCGAGATCGGTTTCGGCGCCGTCCTCAGTGACGAACACCTCACCGTGCTGGAACGGGTTCATGGTTCCGGGGTCGACGTTGAGGTACGGGTCCAGCTTCTGCATGGTCACCTGGAGGCCGCGCGCCGTGAGCAACTGCCCGAGGCTCGATGCGGTGAGGCCCTTGCCGAGGGAAGAAACCACGCCACCCGTTACGAAGAGGTGCTTGGTGGGGGCCTGCGGGTGCTTGCGTAGAGCTGGCAAGAGCAACCTCCGTGACGACGCGGCAGGGGCTCGCTGTCAATAGCTGGGGCCTGCCGACCCACGGAACCCCACCCTAACACCGACGCCGACAAGCCGTCGCTGACGCGCCGCCGGGAATCATTGCGGGACGGTTACCGATCCCGCACCCTTGCCGATGCCGTACTGGCCGGGCTTGCCGCCGGCGGCCAGGTCGCTCAGGGCCAGCACCGAGGTGAGCCGGCCGGATTCCGAGTCGACGTCATCGACCGTGCTGATCACGGTGCTCAGCGCCGAGTCTGACCTCGTCACGGCCACCGCTGCGGTACCGGACGACGATCCGTCGCGTCCGACCAGCACCGTGCCGGAGCCGTGCGGGGCCATGCCCGCCGCGAACCTGGCGACTGTCGCGCCCTGGTTTCCGGCGTCCTCTTTCAGCGGGCCGCCCGTCACGATCAGTGCGGTGTTGGCCGGGCCGATGCGCTGGTTGCCGTAGGTGATGAAGCCCGTGTCACGCAGCGTCTGCAGGACGGTTTCGCGCTGTGCCTCGTCGACTGCCGCGACTTTCGGGTCCTTGCTGATCAGCAGGGTGATGCCCAACAGGTCACCGGCCTGCGAGCCCTGATCCACCGACAGGGTGTTCAGCTGTTTTCCTGCGGGCACGATCGGCGAGTTCACCACCGAGAGCAGCTTCGCGGCCGAATGCGCGTCGACGAACTCTCGCGTGAGATCCACTGTGCCGGTGATCGTTCCGCCGGCCTGCGCGACCAGTCGCTCCAACGCGTCGACGTCGTCGTCGGCCGCATCCGGTGTCCGGAACACCACGACGGACTTTCCGTCCAGGGTTCCGTGCAGGATCCGCGGCGCCATCATGGCGTCGAATTCCCCTGCAGCACTCAGCTTTTCATTGAGCAGGTTCTTGTCGTCGGTGAGCGTGTCGATCTGCTTCTGCAACTCGTGCTTGTCGTCACGCAGACCGGACAGCACGGTGTTGGACAGCAGACCCGACCCGAGGGCGACCCCGATAGCCAACGCGAGGAACACCGCCGCCAGTGAAATCGCGTGTGAGCGCAGGGAAATCATTGTCGCCCCCTAGGTGACCCAGCTCTGGACCCAGAGCGAGAAACGGTTCCAGTAGTCCACGACCCAGTCCACCAGCGTCGCATCGACCCGCGAGACCCACAGCGCGACGATCACCGCGACCAGCATGGCGAGCACCAGCAGGGCGATCGCCCCGCCGGAGACCCGGCTGCGGTACAGCGTGGCGACGGCCTTCGCGTCGACCAGCTTCTCGCCGACCTTCAGCCGGGTGAGGAAGGTCGACGGGTTGCTCTGCTGGCGCGACCGGTCGAAGAACTCCTCGATTGTCGCGGTGTGGCCCGCGGTCACGATCAGCGACGCGCCGTGGTGATCACAGAGCAGCAGCGCCAGGTCGGCGGCCGATCCGGCGGCCGGGAAGGTCATGGCCCCGACCCCGAGGTCCTGTATGCGCTCGAGTCCTGCTGCGTGGCCGTCGGCGTCGGCGGGCAGCACGACCTGCGCACCGCACCGCAGTGCGTCGGCACTGATCTTGTCGGGGTCCCCGACGATGAGCTGCGGGCGGTAGCCGGCCTTGCGCAGCACGTCGGCTCCGGTGCCGACGCCCACCAGCACCGGCTGGTACTCCTTGATGAACGGCTTGAGCGCCTTGAGATCGGTGGCCGAACTCGGCTCGTCGGCCACGATCACGACGTGGCGGCGGTTCATGTCCACGTCGATGTCCGGGATGCCGATGCCGTCGATCAGCAGCGGGCTCTCACTGCGGATGAACTCGATGGTGTTGCCCGCGAAGGCTTCCAGATGCGCCACGAGCCCGCTCTTCGCCTCGTGCATCAGCTCGTGGATCTCATGGTCGGTCCGCTCGGCGCCCTGGATCAGCAGCTTGTCGCCGGAGTAGACGCCGCCGTCGTACAACCGCACGCGGGCGCCGTCCTTGACCTTCTTGAACACCTCGGCGCCGGTGTCGTCGATCAAGGTGACGCCGTTGGCGACCAGGACCTCGGGCCCCAGGTTGGGGTATCGACCAGAGATCGACGGTGAAGCGTTGACGACCGCCGTGACGCCGGATTCGACGAGCGCGTCGGCCGTGATCCGGTCCAGATCCAGGGCGTCGATGACGACGATGTCACCCGGGTTGATGCGACGCAGCAGCCGATCCATGTCCCGGTCGACCCGGGCGGTGCCGGTGATGCCCGGGCGAGAGCTGGCATTACGGGATAGCAGCGCTGACATCTTCATGCGGCGATTCTGTCGATAGGCACGCGCTCTCTGTCGGAGGCGCGCCGTAACATCCGCCTCAGAAGTCGACTTTTGTCACATCTGCAACACGATTAGGCATAACTTTCGAACAGTTCGACGAGGTTGCCCGCCGGGTCCGGGACGAGCGCCTGACGTCCGCCCCTGCCGGTGATCACCTCGCCCCGCAGCTCCGCGCCCGCCCTACGCACATCGGCGACGGCCTTGTCCAGATCGTCCACCTGCAGCTGAAATCGGTTCCAGCCGCCGGGTTCTGGCCGGCTACCGTCAGCGAGGGTCTGGCCTGCGCCGCCCCCGCCACCCGGAGAGTTCAGCAGCAGCCGCAACTCTCCGCGGCGCAGCATCGCGAACCCCGGCCCCGGCCGCATCGCCACCTCGAACTGGAACAGGGATGTGTAGAAGTCCACTGCAGCATCGACATCGTCGACGATGTAGCGAACGCTGACGTCGGTCATCTTTGCACCTCCTACAGTTTATGATACAGATATGTCCCAAAAAAGACAGCCCGATCCCCGGGTCAATCACTCCCGGAAGGTCATCCTCCGCGCTGCGCTCGACGAGTTCGCGACCGCGGGATACGCGGGCTTTCGGATGGAGTCAGTGGCGGCGCGCGCGGGCGTCGGGCGCAGCACCCTGTACCGGCACTGGCCGGACAAGACGGCGCTTCTCGCCGATGCGCTGGAGACGCTCAACGTGCAACCAAACCCGGAGCGCGAACTCGTTTCCGGCACCGCCCGGCAGCGGGTCGAGTTGCTACTGCGCCATCTCGCCCGCGCGCTGACCGATTCGCCGGTGGCGGCGTGCATCCCCGCTCTGATTCATGCGTCGGAACACGATCCAGCCGTCCGTGATTTCTTTCACCGCTACTCGGCGCAACGGCGCCGGCGTCTGACCGACACCATTGCCGCGGGCGTGGAGGACGGCGAGTTTCCGGCACGCGTCGACGCTGAGGCCGCGTCGGTGGCGTTGTCCGGTGCGGTGTTCTATCGGCGGCTGATGACTAGTGATGGCGTCGACGACGCATTCATCGCCGACTCGATCGACACCGTTCTGGCGACCTAGTCGTTCGCGCGCTCTTGCTGTGCGGCCTCGAGGAGTTCGCGTGCGTGCGCGCGGCCACTGTCGGATTCGCCGAGCCCGGCGAGCATGCGCGCGAGCTCTGCGACGCGCTCGTCGTCGTCGAGGCGTCGTACGCCACTGGCCTTACCCCTCCCGCCGCTGTCGACCATGAGGTGGCTGTCGGCGTAGGCGGCCACTTGCGGCAGGTGGGTGACGACGATGACCTGGTGCGTGCGGGCCAATCGCGCCAGCCGGCGGCCGATCTGCACCGCCGCGCGACCGCCGACGCCCGCGTCGACCTCGTCGAAGACCATCGTCGTTCCCTCGGTCGAGGCGGCCAGCACGACCTCGAGTGCGAGCATGACGCGCGACAGCTCACCGCCGGATGCGCTCTTGTTCAGCGGCAGCACGTCGATACCGCGATGCGCTGCGAAGCCGAACTCCACGGCGTCGACGCCGTATTGGCCGGCGTGGACGGTCACGCCCGGCGACACCGTCAGCGGTGCGGCGTCGTCAGCCCGGGCGGCCAGCGGTGCGACGGACACGGTGAACTCGGCGTCGGCCATCGCCAGCCCGGAGAGCTCGGCGGTCACCGCCTTCGCCAAACCCTTGGCCGCCTTGGTCCGTGCCTTGGTCAGGTCGTTGGCCGCGACCACGACCTCGTCGTGCAGGCGCGCGACCTGGCGCTCCAGCTCGGAGAGCGCCTCCTCGGAGACGTCAAGCTGCGCCAACCGGTCCAGCGCCTCCTGTGCCCACTGCAGGACACCGTCGATGTCGGCGGCGTACTTGCGGGTCAGTGTGCGTAGCTCGCTCTGGCGCAACAGCTTCGATTCGAGCGTGCTCGCATCGCTGGGCAGCGCGGCCACATAGTCGCCGAGTTCGCTTGCCACGTCACCGATTACGACCAGCGCGCTGTCGAGCTGTGCGGCCAGCGCGCGCAACGCGGCGTCGTCAGTAGATTCCAGCGCCGACTTCGCCTGCCCCACACTGCCGATCGCCGACACGGCTTCGGCCGACGCGTCGTCCGCCCCCGACAGCGCGGCGCGCGCAGTGTGTGCGGCATCGCGCACCGCATCCAGTTCCGACAAGCGTTGAATGTCGGCGACGAGCGCCTCGTCCTCACCGGGTTGCGGTGCGACGGTGTTGATCTCGTTCAAACCGAACTTGAGCCGATCCGCCTCCTGAGCGAGTTCGCGGGCCCGCTGTGTGCGGTCGACGAGGTCACGCCGCGCCGCCAGCCACTCCTCGCGCAGTTTCTGGTACCGCTTCAGCTGCTTCTCGATGTCAACGAACCGGTCCAGCGCCGCGCGCTGCTCGTCGGGTCGCATCAGCCGGAGCTGATCGTTCTGGCCGTGCAGGGTGAGCACTTCGGTGGTGAAGGTGGCCAACGACTTTGCGGGCACGCTGCGTCCGCCGAGGAAGGCCCGTGAGGGCCCGTCGCGCGATACGGACCGTGCTGCGATGACGCTGCCGTCGTCGTCACGCTCGGCGCCCGACGAATCGAGGATCTCCTCGATCTGGGCGGTGACGCCCTCCCCCAGTTCGCTGGTCGTGAACCGGCCTTCGACGACCGCGCGTTCGGCACCTGAGCGCACCCGCGTGGCGTCGGCGCGCGCACCGCCGAGCAGATGTAGACCCGTGACCACCATGGTCTTTCCGGTGCCGGTCTCGCCGGTCAGCACGGTGAGACCTCGGTCGAATTCGGCGGTCGCGGTGCTGATCGCACCCAGCGACTCGATACGGATCTCGGCTAGCACTACTGTCCGCGCCACCCCGTGACCGGCAACCGGAACTTGCGCACCAGGCGGTCGGTGAACGGCGCACTGTCCAGTCGCACCCACTTCAGCGGTGTGCCACACCGCGTCACTTCAAGCCGGCCGCCTGCGGGCACCACCATTTCGCGCCGGCCGTCGCAGAAGACCAGCGCGTCGTGACCGCTGGCCTCGACCTCGATGGCGATGTTGGCGTTGGGGCTGGTGACCATCGGACGGGCGAACAGAGCGTGAGCGTTGTTGGGCACCACCAGGATTGCCTCGAGGTCGGGCCACACGATCGGCCCGCCCGCCGAGAATGCCCACGCCGTCGATCCGGTCGGCGTCGCCACGAGCACGCCGTCGCACCCGAACGCGGACACGGGACGACCGTCGACTTCGAGCACCGCGCCGAGAACTCCCAGCCGCGGCCCCTTCTCGAGGCTGGCCTCGTTGAGCGCCCAACCGCGGTCGATGATCTCCCCTTCGGCGCGCACCACGACGTCGAGAGTCATCCGCTCCTCGACGCGGTAGTCCCGCTTGACGATGTGGTCGAGGACGGAGTCGATGGAGTCGGCCTCGGCCTCGGCGAGGAAGCCGATACGGCCCAGATTCACACCGAGGACGGGGATTTCGACGTTGCGGGCCAATTCGGCTCCACGTAGGAAACTACCGTCACCACCGAGGACGAGCACGAGTTCACAGCCTTCGGCGGCGCGCTCCTCAGCGTCGACGATCTCGACTCCGGCGCCCAGGCCGGGGATCTCGTCCGGCGACAGGTGCGCGGGCGCACGGTCAACGGCCTCGGCGGACAGTACTTTGAGCCCGATTCCGTTGTCGCCGCATACTTTCTGCACCCGGCGCGCTACGTCGGTGGCGTCGTCTCGGCCCGCGTGCAGCACCAGCAGGATGTTGCGCTCGGCGGTCATTGCGGCCCCTCCGTAACGGCTTGGCGCACTGCCTGTTCGAGCGCCTCCCCCTGCAGTGGGTCGTCGGTGCGTGCCCGTAAGCGCAGAAAGTATTCGACGTTGCCGGACGGACCGGGCAACGGGCTCGCGGTGACCGCGACGGCGTGCCATTGCAGCTCGGCAGCGCGTTTGGCGACGGTGAGCACCGCCTCGCTGCGCAATTGCGGATCCGAGACGACGCCTCCCGCGCCCACCCGATCCTTGCCGACCTCGAATTGCGGCTTCACCATGGGAACGATATCGGCGTCGGGACCCGCGCACGACGTCAACGCCGGCAGCACGGTGGACAGCGAGATGAAGGACAGATCGGCGACCACGAGGTCGACCGGGCCGCCGATGGCGTCGGGCGTCAGCGACCGCACGTTGGTCCGCTCCATCACCGTGACGCGTGGGTCGTTGCGCAGCGACCACGCGAGCTGGCCGTATCCGACGTCGACGGCGACGACCTCGCGGGCTCCGCGGTCAAGCAGGACCTCGGTGAACCCACCGGTCGAGGCGCCGGCATCCAGGCACCGGCGGCCGTCGACCGCCAACCCGAATCCGTCGAGTGCACCCATCAGCTTGTGCGCACCCCGCGACACCCAGTCACGTTCGTCGGCGTCGTCAACCGTCAATCTGGCACTGACCGCGACCGCGGTCGCGGGTTTGGCGGCAGGCATGCCGTCGATGCTGACCCGCCCGGCGCCGATCAGCTCGGCGGCCTGCTGGCGGGAGCGGGCCAACCCGCGTCGCACCAGTTCGGCGTCAACACGTGCCCGCCGCGCCACGCGCGGTCACCCCTTCTCGACCGACTCGAGCGCTCGAACGAGCAGCTCGTGCGCCTCCTCGAGCCGCGCGGCGATGACGTCGATCTGGGAGTCGGCCAGCTGGTCGAATCCGGAGCCCTCCTGCGCGGGGTCCGGCAGCTCAGCCAGCAACTCCGCGATCTGGGCGCGAATCTGGTCCGGGTCGGTACTCATGTCGTTGTTCACGCTAGCGGATTCGGCTGGGTGAGTAGGGACCACGGCTGCATGGCCTGTCGCGCGGTGTCGTCGCCCGCGGAAATGGTGAATTGGCGGCCGTCCAGGTTCGCCTCCCATACCGCGCAGGCGGTGGCGCGGACGACCGAGAGCGGGTCCCCGGTGTCGCTGCCCGTGGCGTGGACGGTCACTTCGGACGGGCCGATCTCGATGCGCCAGCCCGGGTGCGGCCCGATGCGAAGGATGTCCGAGCCGGCGTAGAGGGAGCGCAGATCGGCCGCGAGGTAGACGGGCCGCTCTGAGGCGGCCGCCCGGACCAGGTCCTGCGCGGTGCTGACGCCGGTCAGCACCATCAGACTCGGCAGACCGGCGGCATTCGCCCCGGCGATATCGGTGTCGAGGCGGTCGCCGACCACCAGCGGCGTCCGGAACGTGCCGCGGGCCAGGGCGTCGTTCATCAGCGTCGGGTGCGGCTTGCCCGCGACCTGTGGCTCCTGGTTGGTCGCCGCCTTCAGCGCCGCGACCATCGACCCGTTGCCGGGCAGCAGGCCGCGTTCCGACGGCAGGGTCAGGTCGATGTTGGCCGCGACCCAGAGGGCGCCGTTTCGGATCGCCAACGCCGCTTCGGCGAGGTCGGGCCAGCCGGTCTGCGGGGAGTGTCCCTGGACGACGGCCTCCGGTCCGTCGGACCATTGACGCACCGGCTTCAGTCCGACCCCGCGTACCTCGGCGGCCAACGCCTCCGTGCCGACGATGAGAACCGCTGCGCCGGGCGACAATTGGGCGGCGAGTAGGTTTGCCGCGCTCTGCGCACTGGTGACGACATCGCCGGGGTCGGCGGCGAAGCCCAGCTCATGGAGATGCTGGGCGACCTCGGCCGGGCTACGCGACGCGTTGTTCGTGACGTACAGGGTGCGGGCGTCGACGGTGGACAGTGTTTCGACCGCGCCTTCGGTGGCTTCGTGTCCGCGGAAGACGGTGCCGTCGAGGTCGAGCAGCAGGCAATCATGTTCCTGCACAAGGGTGCTCACGTCAGCTCAGCTCCGTGATCCGGTCCTCGGCGTCGGTCACTCCCTCGAGATCCGCGGCGGCGGCGTTGATGAACCACTGCAGCGCCTCCTCGTTACGTCCGAGCGCCAGCAGCGTTTCGGCGTAGACGTAGAAGAGTCGCGCGGCGGTCTCACCGCGGCGGGTCTTGTCCAACTGCGGGGTCGACAGAATCGCGATGGCCTGCTCGTACTGACCGAGATCCGAACGGGCGCCGGCCGCGACGATGCGCATCTCGTCGGCGTCGTCGCCGGTCAGCTCTGCGGCTTCCGGACTGCGGGCCAGCTCGATCGCCCGTTCCGGGCGGCCCACACCGCGTTCGCAGTCGGCGATCAGAGGAAGCAGCGCCGACTTGCTGCCCATGCGGCGCGCGGCGCGTAGCTCGGCGAGGGCCTGTGCCCAGTCGCCGGCGTGGTACGCGGCGATCCCGACGGCTTCGCGGACCGCGGCGATGCGACCGGAGCGGGCGCGGGCCGCGCGGGCGTGCGCCAGTGCCGCTTCGGGATCTTCATCGAGGAGCAGGCCGGCGGCCACCAGGTGCCTTGCCACCGTATCGGCCGTCGCACGGTCCAAAGTCGTGAGTTCACCGCGGATCTCGGGCGCCAACTGTTTGGCCTCGATGTCGGCGGGGATGGCCGGGCCGTCCTGTGGTGTCGGGTGTTCGTCGACTCTCGGCTGAGCTCGACGAGCCCGGTTGGGACCCGACGTGCGCGGCGCCTGCCGCCGGGGGCCGCGTCCGCGGTTGTCGCGGTTTCCGTCTTGGACCACGTATGTCTTTCTACCCGATCCCGCCAGAATTGAGAATTCGGCCGAGAATTGAATACCGAGAATTCGACACTAATTGTCGGAAATAGAATCACCCCCCACGCAATTGTGGGGGGTGATCCTAATTTGTGTTCGGCGGTGTCCTACTTTTCCACCCGGGTGGGTAGTATCATCGGCGCTGGCAGGCTTAGCTTCCGGGTTCGGGATGGGTCCGGGCGTTTCCCTGCCGCTATGTACCGCCGTAACGTTATTCACTTGTCAAAGTGACCCACATGGTGTGGGAATTCTTTGAGCATTGCCCCCTTGGTTTTCACCGTGTTGGTGGTGTTTTTGGTGGTGGGGTGTGGCTGGTGTTTGTGGATTGTGTGGTTGCGAGGTTGGTTGTGTGTAAGTTTTCGGCCGGTTAGTGCCAGTTCCCTGAACACATTGCTGTGCGTGTAGGTCTGGTCTATCGATCCCGTGGTCTGCGGGGGGCCTTATCCCACTGAAATGGGTGAGAAGCCTGGTCTTGGAGGGGGTTTCCCGCTTAGATGCTTTCAGCGGTTATCCTGTCCGAACGTGGCTATCCAGCGGTGCCCCTGGTGGGACAACTGGTGGACCAGAGGTTCGTCCGTCCCGGTCCTCTCGTACTAGGGACAGGTTTCCTCAAGCTTCTGACGCGCGCGGCGGATAGAGACCGAACTGTCTCACGACGTTCTAAACCCAGCTCGCGTGCCGCTTTAATGGGCGAACAGCCCAACCCTTGGGACCTGCTCCAGCCCCAGGATGCGACGAGCCGACATCGAGGTGCCAAACCATCCCGTCGATATGGACTCTTGGGGAAGATCAGCCTGTTATCCCCGGGGTACCTTTTATCCGTTGAGCGACACCCCTTCCACTCGGGGGTGCCGGATCACTAGTCCCGACTTTCGTCCCTGCTTGACATGTCCGTCTCGCAGTCAAGCTCCCTTGTGCACTTACACTCAACACCTGATTGCCGTCCAGGTTGAGGGAACCTTTGGGCGCCTCCGTTACTTTTTAGGAGGCAACCGCCCCAGTTAAACTACCCGCCAGGCACTGTCCCTGAACCGGATAAACGGTTCGAGGTTAGAGGCCCAATACGATCAGAGTGGTATTTCAACAACGACTCCACTCAAACTGGCGTCTGAGTTTCACAGTCTCCCACCTATCCTACACAAACCGTATCGAGCACCAATACCAAGTTGTAGTGAAGGTCCCGGGGTCTTTTCGTCCTGCCGCGCGTAACGAGCATCTTTACTCGTAATGCAATTTCGCCGAGTCTATGGTTGAGACAGCTGAGAAGTCGTTACGCCATTCGTGCAGGTCGGAACTTACCCGACAAGGAATTTCGCTACCTTAGGATGGTTATAGTTACCACCGCCGTTTACTGGGGCTTAAATTCTCCGCTTCACCCCCGAAAGGGTTAACGGGTCCTCTTAACCTTCCAGCACCGGGCAGGCGTCAGTCCGTATACATCGTCTTGCGACTTCGCACGGACCTGTGTTTTTAGTAAACAGTCGCTTCTCACTGGTTTGTGCCACCCACCCCCGCTGCCCACCGCAAAAGGTGTTGACGGTACGTGGGTCCCCCTTCTCCCGAAGTTACGGGGGCATTTTGCCGAGTTCCTTAACCATAGTTCACTCGTACGCCTCGGTATTCTCTACCTGACCACCTGTGTTGGTTTGGGGTACGGGCCGTGTACCGACTCGCTAGAGGCTTTTCTCGACAGCATAGGATCACCGAATTCGCCTCACTCGGCTATGCATCACCTCTCAGGATATGTGCTGGGCGGATTTACCTACCCAACTCCCTACAGGCTTGCCCCAGTATTACCACTGACTGGTACGGCTACCTTCCTGCGTCACCCCATCGCTTGACTACTACCCAACCGGGTCCCACGCAGCGGGCGACCCCCGCCTCCTAAAAGGAGTTGGTAGGCCACCGTTTGGGTGGTTAGCAGATTGGATTCATCAGGGACGCTGATACACGGGTACGGGAATATCAACCCGTTGTCCATCGACTACGCCTGTCGGCCTCGCCTTAGGTCCCGACTCACCCTGGGCGGACTGGCCTGGCCCAGGAACCCTTGGTCTTCCGGCGGGCAAGGTTCTCACTTGCCTTATCGCTACTCATGCCTGCATTCTCACTCCCACACCCTCCACCACTAGATCACTCTGTGGCTTCACCGGATGCAGGACGCTCCCCTACCCAGCCAAATTGGCTGCCGCGGCTTCGGCGGTGTGCTTGAGCCCCGCTACATTATCGGCGCACAATCACTTGACCAGTGAGCTATTACGCACTCTTTCAAGGGTGGCTGCTTCTAAGCCAACCTCCTGGTTGTCTTCGCGACTGCACATCCTTTTCCACTTAGCACACGCTTAGGGGCCTTAGCCGGCGATCTGGGCTGTTTCCCTCTCGACGCACGGAGCTTATCCCCCGCCGTCTCACTGCCGCACTGTCTGTCTTGTCGGCATTCGGAGTTTGGCTGACGTCAGTAACCTAGTAGGGCCCATCGGCCATCCAGTAGCTCTACCTCCAACAAGAAAAATGCGACGCTGCACCTAAATGCATTTCGGGGAGAACCAGCTATCACGGAGTTTGATTGGCCTTTCACCCCTACCCACAACTCATCCCCTCAGTCTTCAACCTAAGTGGGTTCGGGCCTCCACGCGGTCTTACCCGCGCTTCACCCTGGCCATGGGTAGATCACTCCGCTTCGGGTCCAGAACACACCACTACACCACACACTGTTGTGTGGATACGCCCTATTCAGACTCGCTTTCGCTGCGGCTACCCCACCCGGGTTAACCTCGCGACATGTCCCTGACTCGCAGGCTCATTCTTCAAAAGGCACGCCATCACCCCACAACAAAGTCGAGGGCTTTGACGGATTGTAGGCACACGGTTTCAGGTACTCTTTCACTCCCCTCCCGGGGTACTTTTCACCATTCCCTCACGGTACTAATCCGCTATCGGTCACTGGGAAGTATTCAGGCTTACCGGGTGGTCCCGGCAGATTCACAGCAGATTCCACGGGCCCGCTGCTACTCGGGGACAGTTCCACGAAAGCCATGATGTTTTCAGTTACGGGGCTCTCACCCACTACGGCAGGCCATCCCAGACCACTTCACCTAACACCACGGTTTATCACTTTCGCCCTCCTCGGCGGAGAAGGGAAGAAACGCCCCACAACACCGCACACACAACCCCCGCCGGGTATCACATGCACGCGGTTTAGCCATCCTCCGCTTTCGCTCGCCACTACTCACGGAATCACACTTGTTTTCTCTTCCTACGGGTACTGAGATGTTTCACTTCCCCGCGTTCCCCCCCACTACCTATACATTCAGTAGTGGGTGACACGACATCACTCGTGCCGGGTTTCCCCATTCGGACATCCTCGGATCCACGCTCGGTTGACAGCTCCCCGAGGCATAACGCAGCCTCCCACGTCCTTCATCGGCTCCCAGTGCCAAGGCATCCACCATGCGCCCTAAAACACTTACAACACAAAACAGTTAAAAATTCTCGGAAGAATCAAAAATTGCATTATCAAACCCAACAGCCAAAGCTGCCGGATCGATGCTCGCAACCACTATCCACAAATCAAACACCACACCCCACCACCAAAGACGGGGCAACAACAAGAACCCACAACCCCACCCGGGGCCACAGGCCGACACCCACCCCACCAGGGCAAGCACCGCGGGCTTGTTGTCTCAAAGCCCAATAGTGTGTCTGATGATCTTTCGCATGACCCCAATCCCGTAGGGCCACAACGCGTTTGTCGTGCACCGACCGGGCACCCACTACAGGCCCCGGCACTGATCTCCCAACCACACTGATCCCACACGATGCGGGGGCGGGGGAATGAAATGGTGCTCCTTAGAAAGGAGGTGATCCAGCCGCACCTTCCGGTACGGCTACCTTGTTACGACTTCGTCCCAATCGCCGATCCCACCTTCGACGGCTCCCTCCCACAAGGGGTTAGGCCACCGGCTTCGGGTGTTACCGACTTTCATGACGTGACGGGCGGTGTGTACAAGGCCCGGGAACGTATTCACCGCAGCGTTGCTGATCTGCGATTACTAGCGACTCCGACTTCACGGGGTCGAGTTGCAGACCCCGATCCGAACTGAGACCGGCTTTGAAAGGATTCGCTCCACCTCACGGCATCGCAGCCCTTTGTACCGGCCATTGTAGCATGTGTGAAGCCCTGGACATAAGGGGCATGATGACTTGACGTCATCCCCACCTTCCTCCGAGTTGACCCCGGCAGTCTCTCACGAGTCCCCGGCATTACCCGCTGGCAACATGAGACAAGGGTTGCGCTCGTTGCGGGACTTAACCCAACATCTCACGACACGAGCTGACGACAGCCATGCACCACCTGCACACAGGCCACAAGGGAACCGACATCTCTGCCGGCGTCCTGTGCATGTCAAACCCAGGTAAGGTTCTTCGCGTTGCATCGAATTAATCCACATGCTCCGCCGCTTGTGCGGGCCCCCGTCAATTCCTTTGAGTTTTAGCCTTGCGGCCGTACTCCCCAGGCGGGGTACTTAATGCGTTAGCTACGGCACGGATCCCAAGGAAGGAAACCCACACCTAGTACCCACCGTTTACGGCGTGGACTACCAGGGTATCTAATCCTGTTCGCTCCCCACGCTTTCGCTCCTCAGCGTCAGTTACTGCCCAGAGACCCGCCTTCGCCACCGGTGTTCCTCCTGATATCTGCGCATTCCACCGCTACACCAGGAATTCCAGTCTCCCCTGCAGTACTCCAGTCTGCCCGTATCGCCCGCACGCCCACAGTTAAGCTGTGAGTTTTCACGAACAACGCGACAAACCACCTACGAGCTCTTTACGCCCAGTAATTCCGGACAACGCTCGCACCCTACGTATTACCGCGGCTGCTGGCACGTAGTTGGCCGGTGCTTCTTCTGTACCTACCGTCACTTGCGCTTCGTCGGTACTGAAAGAGGTTTACAACCCGAAGGCCGTCATCCCTCACGCGGCGTCGCTGCATCAGGCTTGCGCCCATTGTGCAATATTCCCCACTGCTGCCTCCCGTAGGAGTCTGGGCCGTATCTCAGTCCCAGTGTGGCCGGACACCCTCTCAGGCCGGCTACCCGTCGTCGCCTTGGTAGGCCATCACCCCACCAACAAGCTGATAGGCCGCGGCCCATCCCACACCGCAAAAGCTTTCCCCCACCAGGCCATGCGACCAGCAGGGTGTATTCGGTATTAGACCCAGTTTCCCAGGCTTATCCCAAAGTGCAGGGCAGATCACCCACGTGTTACTCACCCGTTCGCCACTCGAGTACCCCCGAAAGGGCCTTTCCGTTCGACTTGCATGTGTTAAGCACGCCGCCAGCGTTCGTCCTGAGCCAGGATCAAACTCTCCAAACAAAAACAACCCAACCAAACAGTCAGGTGAAATCAATCAGAGACAATCTGACCAAGCAAGACACCAAAAACTGGCATCACAAAAAATCCACCCCTAAACGGGAAAAAGAGGCGGACAAAAAACAACAAACAAAAACCACCAAACACACTATTGAGTTCTCAAACAACACACCCGCTCGGCCGCGCAACCAACCCGCGGCTTTAAGCCACGGGCTCGTGTGCGGACAATCAGGAACCCAACCGAAGTTGGGGCTTCCCTCTGGGAGCCGCCGCGCTCGTCGGGCTTGGCCCGTGTCGCAGCGACTCCGATAAGTTACGTGAGGGATAACTCTGAGTCAAATGGCCTGATGGGGCGTGTCTTTCGATCCGCGTCCATCGCGCGCACATCAGTGCGTCGACTCATAGTCCGTGGGTTACAACGCGCCTCCCGGAGACTTTGTTCCCGAGCGTCGACGTCAATTTCCCGCCGGGCCTCGACGACCCGACGAACTAGCCAACGCGATGGACGCCGGCGATATTCCGCTTGCCCCGGCGCAGCACCAGCCAGCGGCCGTGCAGGAAGTCCGACGGCTGGGGCGCCCACTCTTCACTCTCGATACGAACGTTGTTGACGTATGCCCCGCCCTCGCCGATCGTGCGGCGGGCCGCGCCCTTGCTCGCCGCCAAACCGCTGGCCACCAGCAGGTCGGTGATCGCGTCGGGTTGTCCCGGCTGCAGTTCGGCGACCGATGCCTCGCGCAGCGCGGCGGCCAACGTCGGCTCGTCCAGGCGGGTGAGTTCACCACGACCGAACAGTGCCTGGCTGGCGTGTTCGACCGACTCCGTCGCGGCCTCACCGTGCACCAGGGTCGTCAGCTCCCGCGCCAGCCGACGCTGACCGGCACGTTCGTGCGGTCGCTCCGCCGTTGCCTGCTCCAGCTCCGCCAATTCATCCGCGGAAAGGAAGGTGAACCACCGCAGGTAGCGGATCACGTCCGCGTCGGCGGTGTTCACGAAGTACTGGTACCAGGCGTAGGGACTCGTCATCTCCGGGTCGAGCCACAGGCTGCCGCCGCCGGTCGACTTTCCGAACTTCTGGCCTTCGGAATCGGTGACGAGCGGGGTGGTCAGGGCATGCACGGTCGCGCCGGTCTTCTGGCGGACGAGCCGAACGCCGGCGATGATGTTGCCCCATTGATCGGACCCGCCGATCTGCAGTGCGCATCCGTATCGCTGGTGAAGCTCCACGAAGTCGTTGGCCTGCAACAGCATGTAGCTGAATTCGGTGTAGGAGATGCCTTCGCCTTCGAGGCGGCGGCGCACCGTGTCCCGGTCGAGCATCACGTTGACGGAGAAGTGTTTCCCGATATCGCGAAGGAACTCGATCGCATTCATCTGGGCGGTCCACGTGAGGTTGTTCTCTACAACGGCGCCGGTCGGCGATTCGTTGAAGTCGACGAAACGCTCCAGCTGGCCACGTATGCGATCGGCCCACTCGGCGACCGTGTCAGCGCTGTTCAGCGTGCGCTCCCCGACGTCGCGCGGATCGCCGATCATGCCCGTCGCACCACCGGCCAGGACGATCGGACGGTGTCCCGCCTGCTGAAAACGGCGCAGCGTCAGCAGCGGGATGAGGTGTCCTGCGTGCAGGCTCGGCGCCGTCGGGTCGAAGCCTGAATAGACGGTCGTGGGCCCGGCGGCCAGCACCGCTGCCAATGCGTCGCGGTCGGTGGACTGCGCGATCAGCCCGCGCCAGTCCAGCTCATCGAGGATGGATGCGCCCGTAGAAGTCACAGCACGATCTTCCCGTACTAGTCGCTTTCCCCGGGAGCCGGTGCCCGTGGGCTGCGGCGATAAAGCGACACCTCGGGCCGTCCAGCCAGCCACATCCGCCAGGGGCGATCGGCCGCCTTGCTGACACCGACGCGCGGGCCTGCCACACCGTCGCGCTTCTCGCCGAGCATCAGCCGGATGGGGCTGGCGGCGTCGAGCAGATCAATGCCGTTGTCCTCCATGGTGATTCCCATCGCAGAGCACAGATTGCCGGGCCCCCGCCCCAGCGCGGCCGGCCGCACCGACTCACCGCGACGGGCCTGGGCGACATCGGCTCCGGATTCGATGGCCACCGCCCGCAGCAGCACGGCACCGGCGACGCGATCGGTGGCGCACACGACGTTGGCGCAGACGTGAATGCCGTGGCTGCGGTAGGTGTAGAGCCTCCCGGCGGGACCGAACATGACAGCGTTGCGCCCGCCCTTGCCGCGATAGGAATGTGAGGCCGGGTCCGGCCAGGGACCGTCCTCAGGGCCGCCGTACGCCTCGACCTCGACGATCATCGCGCTCACGCCCCGCCCGATCAGCACGGACCCGAGCAGGCGGCGCGCTGCGCTGAGAGGGTCTACCGACAACTGACGCGCACTCACCGCAGCGATTCTGCCCGGGAGCAGGCATTGACTTGCCCATCGACCCAGAGGATTATTCATCATATGATGAGTTCATCGCACGATGAATTGCTTCACCCCGGCGTCGACATTGCGGTCGACGTGCGAGATCTGCGGGTCATCCGCGGTAAACGCGTCGCGCTCGACGACATCTCGGTCCAGATCGCACGGGGCACGATCACCGGGCTGCTCGGCCCCTCCGGATGCGGCAAGACGACGCTGATGCGCTGCATCGTCGGCACCCAGATCGTCGCCGCGGGCACCGTCACGGTGCTCGGACGCCCGGCCGGCTCGGCCGAGCTGCGGCACCGCGTCGGGTACGTCACGCAGAACCCGACCATCTACGACGATCTGCGGGTCATCGACAATGTCCGCTACTTCGCGGCGCTGACTGGCGCCGACCACGCGGATGCCGACCATGCGATCGCCGCCGTCGGACTCGACGATCACCGAACCGCCCTGTGCGGCAACCTTTCCGGCGGCCAACGCACCCGCGCGTCACTGGCCTGCGCGCTGGTGTCCCACCCCGACCTGCTGGTGCTCGACGAGCCCACCGTCGGGCTCGACCCCGTCTTACGGGTCGAACTGTGGGAGCGGTTCCGCGAAATCTCCGACCGCGGCACGACGCTCATCGTGTCGAGCCACGTCATGGACGAAGCCGATCACTGCGGTGACCTGCTGCTGATGCGCGACGGCAGGCTGCTCGCGCACACCACACCCACGAAGTTGCGAGAGGACACGGGATGTCAGTCACTGGAGGACGCGTTTCTGTCCGTCATCAGGCACAGCACCGCGACCAGACAACTCGAAGCCGGCTGAGCCCGCAGGCCTACCTGGCCACCACCACGCGAATCCTGCGCCAACTCGCCGCCGATCACCGCAGCGTCGCGATGATCCTCCTCATTCCGAGTCTCATCATGACGCTGATCTACTACATGTTCCGGGACGCACCGCACCCTCCGGGTGCACCGACGCCGTTCAACAACGTATGCCTGATCATGCTGGGTCTGTTCCCCCTCATCGTGATGTTCCTGATCACGTCGATAACCATGCAGCGAGAACGGGTTTCGGGCACGTTGGAACGAATCCTCACCACTCCCCTGCGCCGCCTGGACCTGCTCGCCGCATACGGCACCGCATTCTCGATCGCCGCCGCCGCCCAGGCCACGCTCGCCTGCATCGTGTCGTTCTGGCTCCTCGGCTTCGACACGGCGGGCAGTCCCGCACTGGTATTCCTCATCGCGATCATCAACGCGGTCCTCGGGGTCGGCCTGGGCCTGCTGTGTAGCGCGTTCGCCCGCACGGAATTTCAAGCGGTGCAGTTCATGCCTCTGGTGATCGCGCCACAGCTGCTGCTGTGCGGAGTCGTCGTGCCGCGCGCGGCAATGCCCGAATGGCTGCAGTGGATCAGCAATGTGCTGCCCGCCAGCTACGCTCTTGAAGCGCTGCAACAGGTCGGTGCGTACCCGGATCCGACGTTCATCGCGATACGAGACATCGCGGTTGTCATCGGCTTCGCGGTCGTTTCGATGGTCCTGGCGGCGGCAACGCTACGACGAAGGACACCGTAACGGCCTTGACGACCAACACCGAGCGCAGACGTCCCGGGCGACCGCCGGGGACGTCGGATACGCGCGAACGCATTCTCACCAGTGCGCGGGAGCTGTTCGCCCGCAATGGGATCGACAAGACCTCGATACGTGCGATCGCCGCCGACGCAGATGTGGATCCCGCGCTTGTCCATCACTACTACGGGACCAAGACCCAGCTATTCGCCGCGGCGATCCACATCCCGATCGACCCGATGCAGATCATCGCTCCGTTGCGAGAAATCCCCGTCGAGGAGATCGGCTACACGCTGCCGTCGCTGCTGTTGCCGTTGTGGGACTCCGAGATGGGTAAGGGATTTCTCGCCACGTTGCGATCGATCCTCGCCGGCAGCGAAACCTCGCTCATTCGGTCGTTCCTGCAGGAGATCATCGCGAAGGAGGTCGGCTCCCGCGTGGACAACCCGCCCGGAAGTGGGCCCATCCGTGTGCAATTCGTCGCTTCGCAGTTGGTCGGCGTGGTGATGGCGCGCTATGTTCTCGAGCTCGAACCGTTCAAATCGCTGCCAGTGGAACAGATCGCCGAAACGATCGGCCCGAACCTGCAGCGCTACCTCACCGGGGACCTACCCGGCTTCTCCTGACGCCCGCCCGAGCAACCGGTTGTGTTCGGCGTCGTCGGTCACCGTGACGGCCTCGTCGACCAGTAGGACCGGAACACCGTCATCGATGCGGTACGCGCGCCGCAGCCTCGGGTTGTACAGACACTCGTCCTCCACCAGAAGGAGCGGACCACGGTCCTCGGGGCAGACGAGGATGGCAAGAAGCTTTTCGTCGAGCACGGTCGCGCGTCAGCCCTGCGGAGCGATGGGGCCGCCCTGCTGAGGCGGGATTATCGGCACGGCGCCGCCGCCGCTACCGGTACCCATTTGCCCAGATTGCCCCTGCTGCTGCGACGCAGCCATCGCCTGCTGCTCCATGATCTTGCGCTGGTACTGAATAGCCGACTGCAGCGCCTCGATCAGCGGCTTCTGGTTGGGCCGGTCGTCCAGGGCGTCCTGCAACGCCTGTGCGTTCGCGCTGGAGATGGGGAAACCCTGCTTGCGCAGATTCACTGCGTCGTCGATCAGCTTGGAGACCTGGCCGCCACCCTCACCCGAGCGGTATTCCTCGTAGATCGCCAGCAGGATCTGGTCGCCGTTCACCTTCTTCGGCTTGTTCGCCGCTTCGGAGCACTTCTTGTCGTCCGGCTCGCAGCCTGCCGCGGCGGCCACCGCGGCCTCCGCGTCCTTGGTGCAGTCGTCGCCGGTGCAGCTGCGCGGGGGCGACGGGTTCGTGGGTTCGGCGGGCTGGGCGAACGCCGTCGACGCACCGAATCCCGACATCAGTCCGGCGGCGAGCACTCCGCCGACGAGGGCGCGGCGCCAGTCGACGCGAGCTTTACCGGTCTGCGATGTCATCAACCCTCCAGCGCGATAGACCACCAATTGCCCGACCCGACGACGGCCTGCCGCCAGCGGGGAGCCTAACAGCGTCACGACCGCTCGGCACGGCCGCGACGGTCACCCACCGACGATCTCGGCGCGTACCGCGACGGTCAATCGCTTGTACCGATTCGTATCGCGGTCCAGGTACCAGGCGTTACGCGACGGTTTGGGGATCCCCGCCTCGCGCAGCGGGCTGACGAGCGGTCGGCACGACGCGCTGAGGGCCATCTCGGGCACCACGTGCACGAGATCGGGCGGGCTGCCGACCGGCAGATCGGCGAGCGCTTCGGACAGATCCGCCGATGGAATGGTCCCTCCTGGTCGGAGTGCTAGCGCGGTCACGGCCAGATGCTGGTCGCCGGCGTCGACGCCGTAGGTGACCGCCAGATCGACCGCGTCAAGTCGGCTGACCGCGTCGTTCACGGTTGCGGCGAAGACGACACCGCGCGGCGAGTGAATGACAAGCCCGCGGCTGTCGACGAGCCAGTAGTCGCCGTCGTCGTCGCGCCGGAAAAGGTATTCGGTGGACACCCACGTGTCCGCGGGGGCGAAGACGCCGCGTTTGATCGAGGCGGTCGGGTCGATCGGTCCGCGCGGCCGGGCCAGCAGGACGCCCACCTCGTTGGCCTCTGCGCGACGCACGAAGCCGCGCTCGTCCTCGAGGATCAGGTCGTCCTCGGGGTCGTAGGCAGCCAGCGCGATCTCCCCGCTGCCGGGCAGTGGCCTGCCCTTACTGCCGATCTTGGCGCCCGAGACGTTGGCCAGCACCGCCTGCCCGTCCGAAGTCGCGAAGAATTCGACGACGTGGGCTGGCTGGAAGACGTCGATGACGCGCTTCCACAGACCGGTCGGCATGCCGGAGCCGATGAACAACCGGACCGGATGGCTTCCCGCCAGCGAGAACGACGGGTCATCGATGACGTCGCGCAGCATCGCCCACGTGTAGGAGACGACGGTGACGCCGTACTGACGGATCTCCTGGACGAACCGGTCCGGGCGCAGGCCTCGGGACAACGCGATCCGCGACCCGCCGACGACCGCGCCGCCGAGTGCGACCAGCAGGCCGGATTGATGGTGCAGCGGCGTCAGGCAGTAAACCGTGTCTCCGCGGCCCAGGTTGGCCGCCGATGCGGTGCCGAACGCCGACAGCGCCCACCGGTAGTTGGTGATCTGGCGGGGCACCAACTCGCCGCCGATCGAGCTGAAACCGATGAACGCGAGGTCGCGGGCCAGCGCGGGGTTGGGCCGATACCAGCCCGGCAGCTCGACGAGGTCGGGGTCGATCTTCTCCATGTCGATGACGTCGGCGTCCTCGGGGAGATCCAGGTCGCGCGCCTCACCACCGCCGAGCACGAGGACGCGCATGTCCAGCTTGCGCGCAGCCTCGAGGTTGCTCGGGTCGGCGATGATGTCGGAGACCGCGCCGAGCCGGGCGGCGGCCACCAGGTCGGCGTCGGGCGGCATCAGGACGGCCACCGCACCGAGGCGGGACAGCGCGGCGATCGCGACCAGCGCGCTGGGGCGCGTCTCCATCAGGACCCCGACGTGCGCGCCCTGCCGCACCCCCACGTCGATCAGGCCGCGGACGACGTTGTTGATGCGGCGATCCACCGCCTCGTAGGTGTGGACGCGACCGTCGAACAGCAGCGCTTCGCCGTTGGGCATGTCGCGCGCCTGCTCGGACATGATGCGGCCCAGCGAGATTCGGGTGTGGTCGTTGATCTGACCCAGCCGGGCGAGGCGGGGCAGGGTGCGGTACGTCTCCACCACCATGGCGCGCGCGGACTTGTTGGCCGCGACCACCGCATCGGCGGCCGACCGCGCGAGCGTGAACACCATCTCGGTCGCCGCGGAGGTGCCGTGCGCCAATCGCGAACTGAAGGAGACGCCGCTCTCCTTGTGCTCCTCCGGCTGTAGCGCCATCGGATTGACGCCTTCGGGCAACTTGCCGTCGGAGTCGACCCACTTGACCCACTGGGCGACCGTCGGCCAAGTCTGCGACGATGCCTTGCTTCCGACGACCAGACCGAAATGTCCTGCGCGGATGACGTATTCGTAGACGTCCGCCTTGGGCGCGGCGCGCTTGATGCCGCGCACCGACGCCGGCTGACCGATGTCGTCGACCTCACCGATGACGGCCAGCACAGGGCATTCGATGTCTGACAGCGTGACGAGATCACCGTGAATCGAGAAGCCGCCACTCATCATTCGGTTGTGCGCGATGAACTGCTTGAGCAGTTCGGCGATCGCGGGGCCGGACCATGCGATCCAGCCTTCGGACTGCAGGAAGCGCCGCTGCTGCTCACGGGGCAGTAGAGCCTCGCGGTCGTGGAGCTGGCGGAGGAAGTCGATGCGTGACTGGGCCGTCTTGATCGGATCGAGCATCTGAAAACCGGTGCGCGCCAACCAGCCGGGGATGTCCATGCGGCTGAACACGTGGTCGGCCATGAAGTCCGCCGCCGCAGGCGCGATGCTGGCGGGCATGTTCATCGGCAGGCCGGCGAGCGTGTCGACCGGTGAGCCGAACGCGATGATGCTCGCCAGATCCTTCGACCTGCGATAGGCGGCGGTCTGATAGGCGAACATGCCGCCCTGCGAGTAGCCGGCCAGGTGCACGTCGCGGCCGGTCACCTCTTTCACGGTGTCGATGGCTTCGCTCAGTGCGACGACGTGGTCGGCGAGGTTGCGGTCCATGCCACCCTCGACCTTGTCGGGCGAGCCGAAGTCGATGACCCAGGGGTCGAGTCCGGCCTTGTGCAGGATGCCGACGGCGCCTTCCTCGCGGGTGACGTCCCACATGTCGGCCGACATCATCATCGGATGCACCATCAGCACCGGCGGGCCGGGCGGCTTCGCTCCCGGCCTGTTGTCGGGCGGGAAGTACCGCCGCAGCCGGTACATCGGCACACTCTGGATGATCTGGAACGGCGACGGCACAGCGCCCGTCTCCAGGCCGCCGTAGCGCAGAACTTCCAGCCCGTTCTGCGCGGTGGCGACCAACCGTTCCACTGGTCTGGTCAGTGCTGATAGGTCCACCAACGCACGCTCCCCTAGCTGCAAATCCTCCGATTTCCGCCTTCGATCATGGCACAGCGCCGAGAGACGACAGCCCGGGATTGCCGGGGCGCTGAGTTAGGTCAGCTAACCCTCGGCAGGCGGCGTCCCTATCATCGGGCGCGATGGCGAATCTGATCAACGTGGAGCGCGCGAGCGTCGCGTATGGCACCCGGACGCTGCTCAACGGCGTCAGCCTCGGGGTCGACGAGGGTGACGCGATCGGGGTCGTCGGACGCAATGGCGACGGGAAGACCACCCTGCTGCAGGTGCTGACGCGCGCCCGCGAACCCGACTGCGGTCGGGTGACCCATACGTCGGGGTTGTCGGTGGGTTATCTGCGGCAGACAGACGAGTTCGGCGGCGCGACCGTGCGGGACGTGATCGTAGGAGGGCGGCCCGACCATGTGTGGGCCGCCGAACCCGGCACCCGGGACGTCGTATCCCATCTGCTGTCGGGTGTCGAGCTCGACAGCGAGGTGGGCCGGCTGTCCGGCGGTGAACGCCGACGGGTGGCACTGGCGACGGAGTTGATCGCGGGGCACGACGTGCTTGTGCTCGACGAGCCGACGAACCATCTGGACGTCGAGGTGATCGGTTGGCTCGCAGCCCATCTGAACGCCCGCCGCGCCAAAACGCTGGTGGTGGTGAGCCACGACCGCTGGTTTCTCGACGCGGTGTGCACCACGACGTGGGAGGTGCACGACGGTGTCGTCGACGCGTACGACGGTGGATATGCGGCCTATGTCCTGGCCCGCGCTGAACGCGCCCGGTTGGCCGCGGGGGTCGAGGCGCGTCGCCAGAATCTGATGCGCAAGGAGCTGGCCTGGCTGCGGCGTGGACCGCCCGCGCGGACGTCGAAGCCGAAGTTCCGCATCCAGGCCGCCAACGATCTGATCGCGAACGAACCGCCGCCGCGGGATTCGCTTGGGCTGCAGAACTTTGCGATCACGCGGCTCGGCAAGGACGTGTTCGATCTGCATCGCGTCCGCTTGGAGGTCGGGCCCAATGTCGTACTGGACGGCATCGACTGGTCCATCGGGCCGGGAGCGCGCATCGGCCTCGTCGGCGTGAACGGCACCGGCAAGACGTCGGTGCTGCGGCTGCTGGCGGGTGAACTGCAACCGGCATCGGGCACGGTCAAGCGCGGTAAGACGCTGAAGATCGGCTACCTGAGCCAGGCGCTCGCCGAGCTGGACGGATCGGAACGCGTGATCGACGCTGTCGAAAACCGTCGCCGCATTACACAATTGGCCGGCGGGCGCGAGATCTCCGCCGACACGCTGTTGAAGGACTTCGGGTTCACCGGCGACAAGCTGACCGCGCGGCTGGCGGAGCTGTCCGGTGGCGAGCGCCGACGGCTGCAGTTTCTGCGGCTGCTCCTCGACGAACCCAACGTACTGCTACTCGATGAGCCCACAAACGATCTCGACATCGACACCCTGACAGTCATCGAGGACTACCTCGACGGGTGGCCGGGCACGTTGATCGTCGTGACGCACGACAGGTATTTCCTGGAGCGGGTCTCCGACGTCACGTATGCGCTCACCGGAGGTGGGCGGTGCGACCTGCTGCCGGGCGGCATCGAGCAGTACCTGGCGGATCGGGCGGCCGCGACACCCGATGCGCCTACTCGTGTGGACGCGCCGCGCGGCGAGTCGGCGTCGGCGCGGGAACGCCGCGCGGGCAAGGAGATGGCGCGCATCGAGGGTCAGCTGGAGAAGCTCGAGAAGCGGATCGCTACGTTGCACGAGTCGATGGCCGAGGCGGCCGCCGATCACGTGCGTGCGGGCGAGCTCAACGCCGAGCTTCAGGAAATGCTGGCGCGCAAGGAATCCCTCGAAGAGGCGTGGCTGGCCGCCGCCGACGAATAACTGCGATTTGTGTGCATTCGCGAGCGCTCAGCGCTCCTGAACGCACACAAATCGCCCTAGCGGCGGAGGCGCAGACGCAGTTGGTCTGCGGTGTCGCGCACGACGCCGAGCTGCTTGGCGACCTGAATCGGGGCGGTGCCGCCCCTGGCGTCGCGGGAGTTGACCGAGCCGTCGATGGTGAGCACCTCGCGCACCTGCGGCGTCAGCTCCGGGTGGATGCTCGCGAGCTCGGCGTCCGCGAGGTCTTCCAGCCCGACGCCGCGCTCCTCCGCGGCGCGCACCGCAGCACCCGCGGCCTCGTGCGCCACTCGGAACGGCACGCCCCGCTGCACCAGCCACTCGGCGACGTCGGTAGCCAGCGTGTACCCGAGCGGCGCCAGCGCCGCCATCCGATCGACGTCGAATCGCAATGTGGCGACCAGTCCTGCCATCGCGGGAAGCAGCAACTCCAGCTGAAGGACCGAGTCGAATACCGGTTCCTTGTCCTCTTGCAGATCCCGGTTGTACGCCAGCGGTTGCGCTTTCAGTGTCGCGAGCAGGCCGGTGAGGTTGCCGATCAGCCGGCCCGACTTTCCGCGCGCCAGCTCCGCGATGTCGGGGTTCTTCTTCTGCGGCATGATCGAGCTTCCGGTCGACCACGCGTCGTGCAGCGTCACATAGCCGAATTCGGTTGTGCTCCAAAGGATGATGTCCTCGGCGAGGCGGGACAGGTCGACACCGATCATCGAGAACACGAACGCCGCCTCGGCGGCGAAGTCACGCGATGCGGTGGCGTCGACCGAATTGTCGGCCGCCGAGCCGAACCCGAGTTCCTCGGCGATCGCGTCGGGGTCCAGCCCGAGCGACGACCCCGCCAGCGCGCCGGATCCGTACGGCGACACCGCCGCTCGCTTGTCGAAGTCGATCAGCCGGTCGACGTCGCGGAGCAACGGGTGCGCATGCGCGAGCAGATGATGCGCCAGCAGGATCGGCTGAGCGGACTGCAGATGGGTCTTGCCCGGCATGATGGCCGTCGGATGTGCAGCGGCCTGAGTGGCGAGCGCCGAGACCACCTCGAGCGTGCCGTCCGCGACCCGCCGGATCGCATCGCGCAACCACAGCCGAAACAGGGTGGCCACCTGATCATTTCGCGACCGGCCCGCCCGGAGACGGCCGCCGAGATCCTCCCCCACGCGGTCGATCAGCCCACGCTCGAGCGCACCGTGCACATCCTCGTCGGTGACCAGCGGAGTGAAGCTGCCGTCGGCGACATCGGCCGCGAGGTTGTCCAGCCCCAGCAGGAGGCCGTCGCGCTGCTCCGCGGTGAGCAGGCCGGCGCGGAAGAGCACCCGCGTGTGCGCCTTCGACGCGGCGATGTCGTACGGCGCCAGCACCCAGTCGAAGTGCGTCGACTTGCTCAGCGCGGCCAGTGCGTCGGACGGCCCGTCGCTGAACCGACCGCCCCACAGCGAACCCTCATTGGTGCTCATCGGCCCGCTTCCCCTCCGCGAACAGACGCGAACTCCCCCATTTTTGCGTGAAATTGGGGGGTTTCGCGTCTGCTCGGCATCATTTGGCGAGGTCCCGCTGCGCGGAGATCTTTGACGACAGGCCGTGGATCTGCACGAAACCGCGTGCCGCGGACTGGTCGAAGGTGTCGCCCTCGTCGTAGGTGGCGAGGTTGAAGTCGTACAACGACTCCGCGCTGCGCCTGCCGTTGACCGCGATGTGCCCGCCGTGCAGCACCATCCGGATCTCGCCCGTCACATGCTCCTGGGTCTTGGCGACGAACGACTCCAGCGCGGCCTTCAGCGGCGAGTACCAGAGGCCGTCGTACACCAGCTCGCCCCACTTCTGGTCGGTGGTGCGCTTGAACCGGCCGAGCTCGCGCTCCAGCGTGACGTGCTCGAGCTCGGTGTGCGCGGTGATGAGCACCATGGCGCCGGGGGCCTCGTAGATCTCGCGGCTCTTGATGCCGACGAGCCGGTCCTCGACGACGTCGAGCCGCCCGACACCCTGCTCGCCCGCACGGCGGTTGAGTTCCTCGATGGCCTGCAGCACGGTGACGTTCCGCCCGTCGATCGAAACCGGAACGCCGCGCTCGAATCCGACGATGACCTCGTCGGGGGTGTTCCAGTTGACGGTCGGATCCTCGGTGTAGTCATAGACGTCCTTGGTCGGCGCGTTCCACAGGTGCTCCAGGAACCCGGTCTCGACGGCACGGCCCCACACGTTCTGGTCGATCGAGAACGGCGACCGCTTGGTGACGTTGATCGGGATCGCGTTCTCCTCGGCGAACGCGATCGCCTTCTCCCTGGTCCAGGCGTAGTCGCGGACCGGCGCGAGTACCTCGAGATCCGGTGCCAGCGAGGCGAATCCGACCTCGAAGCGGACCTGGTCGTTGCCCTTACCGGTGCAGCCGTGCGCCACGATGCCGCCGCCGTACTTGCGCGCGGCCTCCACGAGGTGCTTGACGATCAGCGGCCGGCTCAGCGCCGACACCAGCGGGTAGCGGTCCATGTACAGCGCGTTTGACTGGATCGCGGGGAGGCAGTACTCCTCGGCAAACTCGTCTTTGGCGTCGACGACCACGGCTTCAACCGCACCGCAGTCGATCGCACGCTGCCGGACGACTTCCATGTCCTCGCCGCCCTGGCCGAGGTCGATGGCCACCGCGACGACCTCGCGCCCGGTTTCCTTGCCGATCCAGCTGATCGCGACCGAGGTGTCCAGACCACCGGAGTACGCGAGGATGACGCGCTCGGACATTAGCTGATCTCCTTTTGTTGGATGCTCTCGAGTTTCGCTGCCAGCTCCGCGCCGGTCATCGGCTCACGCGCGACCACCAGGATGGTGTCGTCGCCTGCGACGGTGCCGACCACGTAGGGCAGCGCTGCGCGGTCCATCGCGCTGGCAAGGTAATGCGCGGCTCCCGGCGGCGTCCGCAACACCGCGAGGTTGCCGCTTGAGTCGGTGGATACCAGGAGCTCGACCAACAGCCGCGACATCCGTTCGGTACCACCGGATACGCCCCGCACGGGGCTGCCGTCCTCCGGGACGACGTACACGCCGACTCCGCCGTCGGCGCCGCGCAGCTTGACCGCGCCGAGCTCCTCGAGGTCGCGCGACAGCGTGGCCTGGGTGACGTCGATGCCCTCGTCGGCGAGCAGCGTCGCCAGCTCGCTCTGGCTGTGAATCGATTGCGACGACAGGATTGACACGATACGGGCCTGCCGACCCGCCCGGGTCGTCGCGGACGTCATACCCGCTCCAACAGCCACACCAGCAGCGCCTTCTGCGCGTGCAACCGGTTCTCGGCCTCGTCCCACACTGCGCTCTGCGGTCCGTCCATCACCTCGTCGGTGATCTCGTCACTCCGGTGCGCCGGAAGACAGTGCAGGACAACGGCGTTCGGGTCAGCACGGCTCAGCAGGTCGGCGTTGACCTGGAATGGCTTGAACGGGCCTACCCGGTCGAGCCCGTCGTTCTCCTGACCCATCGACGTCCAGGTGTCGGTGACGAGGACGTCGGCACCGTCGGCCGCCGCCGTCGCGTCAGAGGTCACGGTGACGGTCGCGCCGGTCTGCGTGGCCCGTTTCTCCGCGGCGGCAACGAAGTCTGGATGCGGCTCGAATCCGGACGGCGCCGCGACGGTCACGCTGATACCCGCGGTCACTCCGCCGAGCATCAGCGAATGCGCCATGTTGTTCGCGCCGTCGCCGAAATACGACATCCGCAGACCCTTGAGTTGACCCTTGCGTTCGACCAGGGTCTGCAGGTCGGCGAGCACCTGGCACGGGTGGAACTCGTCAGACAGCGCGTTGACGATCGGCACACTCGCCGCGGAAGCCATTGCGGTCAAACGGTCCTGGCCGAACGTCCGCCACACGATCGCATCGACGTAGCGCGACAGGACCTTGCCGGTGTCCTCTAGCGTCTCGTCGCGGCCGAGTTGAGTGCTGCGACTGTCGACCACGACGGCGTGGCCGCCGAGCTGGGCGATACCCAGCTCGAACGAGAACCGGGTGCGGGTGGAGTTCTTGTCGAAGATGACCGCCACACCGCGGGGACCTTCGAGCGGGCGACGGCTGAACGGGGCGTTCTTCAGCTCCGCCGCCAGGGCCAACACCTCGGCCTGCTCCTCGGGCGTGAGGTCGTCGTCGCGCAGGAAGTGACGTGTCATGACTTGGCTCCGGTGTCGAGCACGCCGGGCAGCGCGCTGAGGAAGTCGTCGACCTGTGCCTCGCTGAGGATCAGCGGGGGGACCAAGCGAATCACGTTGGGGGCGGCCGCATTGACGAGGAACCCCGCCTCCCTGGCCGCCGCCTCGACCGGCTTGGCCACCTCGGAAGTGAGGACGACACCGCACATGAGACCGCGACCTCGGACATGGTCGACGACGGGATGGTCCAGCGCCTCGATGCCGTGGTGCAACGTCTTGCCCAGCACGCCGGCGCGGCCGACCAGGTCGTCGTCGGCCAACACCTGCAACACCGCGAGCGCCGCCGCGGTACAGACGGGGTTACCGCCGAAGGTGCTGCCGTGCAGGCCAGGGGTCAGCAGGCCGGCCGTCTCGCCGGTCGCGATGCAGGCGCCGATCGGCAACCCGCCGCCGAGGCCCTTGGCAAGTGTCACGACGTCGGGGGTGATGCCGTCGTGCTGATGCGCGAAAAACGCGCCGGTACGGCCGATTCCGGTCTGCACCTCGTCGAGCACCAGGAGCGCGCCGTGCTCGGCGGTGATCTCCCTTGCGGCCACCAGGTATCCGGCTGGCGGGACGACGACGCCGCCTTCGCCCATGATCGGTTCAAGGAACACCGCGGCGGTCTCGTCGTCGACTGCGGCCCTGAGCGCGTCGACGTCGCCGTACGGCACGTGGGTGACGTAGCCGGGCAACGGCTCGAACGGCGCCTGCTTCGACGGCTGGCCGGTCAGCGCCAGCGAACCCATCGTGCGGCCGTGGAAAGCTCCTTCGGCGGCAACGAGTTTCGTGCGCCCGGTGAGCCGGGTGATTTTGAACGCGACCTCGTTGGCCTCGGTGCCGGAGTTGCAGAAGAACACCCGCGCATCGCTGGCGCCGAGCAGCCCGACCAACGCTTCCGCCAGCGCGATACCGGGTTCGGTGGCATACAGGTTCGACGTGTGACCGAGGGTGTTCAGTTGACGTGTGACGGCTTCGATGACAACCGGGTGGCGATGGCCCAGAACGTTGACCGCGATACCGCCGACCAGATCGACGTAGGACTTGCCGTCGGCGTCCGTCACCACCGCGCCGTCACCGCTGACCAGGGCGAGGGGCGGAGTGCCGTAGTTGTTCATCATCACGGCTTCCCACCGCTGCGTGAGGTTCATGCGCTCACCACCTTCGTCCCCGTCCCCTCGTCTGTGAACAGTTCAACCAGCACGCAATGTTCGACGCGGCCGTCGATGACGTGTGCGCTGGGCACACCTCCCGAT
Organism: Mycolicibacterium moriokaense; assembly: GCF_010726085.1. Lineage (NCBI taxonomy): Bacteria > Bacillati > Actinomycetota > Actinomycetes > Mycobacteriales > Mycobacteriaceae > Mycobacterium > Mycolicibacterium moriokaense. The sequence goes on along the minus strand of NZ_AP022560.1, from coordinate 3,213,241 downwards.
ACCGCCCGCAGGCAGGCCTCGATCTTGGGCACCATGCCCGTCTCCAACTTGGGCAGCAGCTGAGTCAGTGCCGCCGTGTCGATCTCGCTGACCAGAGAGCCGCGATCTGGCCAGTCGGTGTAGAGACCCTCCACGTCGGTGAGCATCAACAGCTTCTCGGCGCCCAGCGCCTCGGCCAGCGCGGCCGCGGCGGTGTCGGCGTTGATGTTGTGCACAACTCCGTCCGCGTCGGGTGCGATCGTCGACACCACCGGGATACGGCCGGCGCCAATGAGATCGAGCAGCGATCCCGCTTCCACCTTCTCGACGTCACCGACCAGGCCGATGTCGGTGGCCACCCCGTCGACGGTCACCTCGCGCCGCACCGCGGTGAACAGGTGCGCGTCCTCCCCCGTCACGCCGACGGCGTACGGACCGTGCGCGTTGATCAGGTTGACCAGTTCGCGGCCGACCTGTCCGAACAGCACCATCCGTGCGACGTCGAGGACCTCGGGTGTGGTGACGCGAAAGCCACCCTTGAAGTCGCCTTCGATACCAAGCCTTTTCAACATCGCGGTGATCTGCGGGCCGCCACCGTGAACGACGACGGGGTGGATGCCGCAATTACGCAGGAACACCATGTCGGCGGCGAACGCGGCCTTCAGCGTGTCGTCGGTCATCGCGTTGCCGCCGTACTTAACCACGACGATCTTATCGTGCAACTGTTTCAGCCACGGCAGGGCCGCGGCGAGTACCTGCGCCTTGACGGGCGTCGCTGGCGGAGCCGTTTTGGCGGCGACATCGGGCGAAGTCATGAGCTGTACGCCGAGTTCTCTTCGACGTAGGCGTGCGACAGGTCTGTGGTGCGGATCGACGCCCGCCCGCTGCCGACACCCAGGTCGACCGTGACATCGATGTCCTCGCCGGACAGATCGACGTCACGGGCACCTGGCAGGCCGGTGAGGTTCGCGCACACCGGGAATCCGTTGAACGACACCGTGATCTTGTCTGCATCAAGCGGAAAGGGCACCATCCCGACGGCGGCGAGCACACGGCCCCAGTTCGGGTCCGACCCGAACAACGCGGTCTTGACCAGGCTGTCGCGTGCGACCAGCCGGGCAGCGGTCACCGCATCGTCCTCCGACGCCGCACCCGTCACGGTGATGACGATGCGCTTGGTGACGCCTTCGGCGTCGGCCTGCAGTTGTGCGCACAGGTCGTCGCAGACGCGCAGTAGGGCGTCGTCGAGATCGCTTTGACTGGGCTCGATCTCGCTGGCGCCGGAAGCCAGGATCAACACCGTGTCATTGGTGGAGCAGCTGCCGTCGACGTCGAGCCGGTCGAATGTCTTGGCCGTCGCGTTGCGTAGTGCCTGATCGAGCGCATCCGCATTGGCGACGGCATCGGTGGTGATGACGCACAGCATGGTCGCCAGCGACGGCGCCAGCATGCCCGCTCCCTTGGCCATGCCGCCGATCGTCCACTTGTCACTGTGGTGCAGCGCAACCTGTTTGGGCACGGTGTCGGTGGTCATGATGGCCCTGGCGGCCTCTTCGCCACCGGTCAGTCCGCCGTGCATCTCGTGCACGATCTCGGTGACACCGGCCAGCACCTTGTCCATCGGCAGACGGTCGCCGATGAGCCCAGTGGAACAGACGGCGACCTCGATGGGTCCGGTCTCGGTTCCCCAGTCGGACAGCGCGGCGGCGACGGCCTCCGCGGTGGCATGGGTGTCCTGGAAGCCCAGCGAGCCGGTGCAGGCGTTCGCGCCACCGGAGTTGAGGATGACCGCGCGCAGCCGGCCGGTGGTGAGCACCTGCTTCGTCCACAGCACCGGCGCCGCCTTCACCTGGTTGCGGGTGAACACGCCCGCGGCGGCATAGTCAGGGCCCTCGTTGAACACCAGCGCCAGGTCGAGCGCACCGGACGCCTTGATGCCCGCGGCGATTCCCGTCGCACGGAAACCCTCGGGTGCCGTCACGCCCTGCGTGCGGACCAGCCGCGTCATGTTGGTCGGCGCTTCAGAGGTCACGGCGCCACTCCCACGATCGAAAGTCCTTCTGTCTCAGGCCAGCCCAGCGCGAGGTTCATCGATTGCACGGCCGCGCCGCCGGTGCCCTTGACGAGGTTGTCGATGGCGGCGATGCCGATGAACGTCGACGCATCCTCGTCGACGGCGACCGCGAGTTGGGCGGCGTTGCTGCCGATCACCGCACCAGTCTTGGGCAGTTGATCTTCGGGCAGCAGGTGGATGAAAGGTTCTGCGTCGTAAGCCTTCTCGTATGCTCCGCGGATCTGCGACAGCGGCGCGGTGGTCCTGGCGGTGCAGGTGGCCAGGATGCCGCGCGACGTCGGGATGAGCACCGGCGTGAACGATACGGTGACGTCCTTGTCGGTGACGGCCTTCAGCCCCTGCGCGATCTCGGGGGTATGCCGATGCTTGCCACCGACGTTGTAGGCCCGCGCCGAGCCGATGACCTCCGAACCGAGCAGATCGGTCTTCGCGGCCCGCCCCGCGCCGGAGGTACCGCTGACAGCGACGACGGTGACGGCGGGCTCGATGAGGTCCTCGGCGATCGCCGGCCACAGGGCGAGCAGCGCCGCGGTCGGATAGCAGCCGGGGACGGCGATGCGGGTGGCCCCGCGGAGTCGGTCACGGGCACCGGGCAGTTCAGGTAACCCGTAGGGCCAGCTGCCCGCGTGCGCCGAGCCGTAAAAGCGCTCCCACGCACCGGCGTCGGTGAGCCGGAAGTCGGCGCCGCAGTCGACGATGATCGTGTCGTCACCCAGCTGGTCGGCCAGCGCGGCCGAATGGCCGTGGGGAAGCGCGAGGAACACCACGTCGTGGCCGCGCAACGTGTCGGCACCAGTGGCTTCCAGCGCCCGGTTGGCCAGGGGTAACAGGTGCGGGTGGTGCTCCCCCAACAGAGTGCCCGCGCTGGCGGCGGCCGTGAGCGCGCCGATGGTCAGGCGGCCGTCGGCGTAGGCGGGGTGACCGAGGAGTAGCCGCAGAATCTCGCCACCGGCATATCCGCTGGCACCGGCGACCGCGACGGAAGTCATGCAGAGATTCTGCATTTTTATGCATCGCTATGCAAATTCATTATTCATCCGCGTTGGCGAACAGACGCAAAGGGCGACGACACGCCGGAAATAACGCGCGCTCTGCGTCTGCTCGGCAGAAAACAGTCAGCCGGCTGCCCACTGTTTGGCCTTCTCCAACTCGTCGAGGCCGAAGACCTCGATGTCACCGGGCACCAGCCAGCCCAACGCATGCACGGTGTGGGTGACCCACTCCTTGTCGGTGACGACCGCGACGCGCTTGAACGCCCCGTGGTGCTTGAACAGCGAGCCGAAGCCCTGCTTGAGATCCTCGACCAGACCCCCGGGCCCGAAGCCCTCGTAATCGGGCCCGATGACCTCGACGAACCTGAGTTCGTCGGGCTCGAGCATCTTTTCCATCTCCGGCTTGAAAGCAGTGATGTCGTCGCCGGTGACCTTCCCGGACACCCGAATGCCTGCGACTCCTGCGGGCATGTCTTGAAGTACTTCAATCATGCTTCCGTACTACTCCGATTCGCGGCGCCGAGTGTGCGCTCACGGCGCGAATCGAGCACCCATCTCGCAGTGGAACCCACGGGCGGCGCAAGTGTCGAACGGGCTCGACGGTCACGTCTGGACGGGTGCGGTTTCGCGCTCAGACAACAACAACCACACCAGCGTTGCGAGCGCGATCGCGCTGGCCTGCACGCTCACCATGAACGCGACGTACTCGTGCAGGGTGGCCGCCAATCCGCAGGCGACGCGATCGGTCACCAGCATCGAGAACGTCAACATTTCGGCCACGCACAACATCGCGACGGTCAGGACCGCAGCCGCCCGCTGACCCGGGGTGCGCACTGCCTGACCACGTTGCAGATAGCCCAACTCGATTCCGAGCGTGACCAGCAGCATGGGGATCACCTGGACCATCTGAGCGAAGAAGTCGCGTGAGATCGTGTCGGCACACTCGCCCTGGCGGTTGATGACCGGAAACCACAGCGACGAAGCGACCTGAACGACGAGTGTGCCCAAAACGATCGGCACGATCCAGCTGTGTTCGCGCCAGTTGCGCGCGCCCGAGCCTGCAGCCAGCGAGTCGATCAGAAGCAGCGCCATCGCCACGGTGAAGCACCCGGAAGCGACCATGTCCACCCATAGTCCCGCCCCCAGCATCGCCTGGATGATGTGGACGGCGACCACCAGAGTCGCCGCCACGGGCCACCAGCTGCGCCACAGAATCGGCGCGAACTCGCGCCACCTCAGCTCGGCACCCGGCCGTTCCAGACGCTCCATTCGCCATTTCAGCAGTGCGGCCGCGAGCACCAACCCGACGTCCACCAGAGCCGTGACCCATTGTGGATATGCATCCAAATCGCCCGCTCCGGCGTAGACGAACTCGACGATGTCGTCGCTATAGGTCAGTCCGAGAACCAGCAGGAACACCGCCGAGATGGCCAGGCCGTCCAACGAACTGCGCTTCCGTTCGCGCTGATCCGTCATGTCGGCCCTTCCCTCAGCGGCGCTGCTCGGCCCCGACCCGCTGCGCCGCCGCCTGCACCGCCGCGTCACGGGCCGCGCTCGCCTCGTCCTCGGTCAGCGTGCGGTCGGCGGCGCGGAACCGCAGCGCCAGCGCAAGCGATTTGCGGCCCTCCCCGATCTGCGGCCCGGTGTAGACGTCGAACAGCCTGACATCCTCCAGCAGCTCGCCGGCGCCATCCCGGACCGCGTCGATCACGTCCTGGGCGGCGACGTCTTCGCCGACGACGAGGGCGACGTCCTGGAACACCGCGGGGAACGGCGACACCGACGGCGCCGGAAGCGACTCGGTGAGCGGAATGGCGTCGAGATCCAACTCGACGGCGCAGGTGCCGGCCGGCAGGCCCGACCGCTCGATGACGGCGGGGTGCAACTGGCCGGCGTATCCGACGACGGTGTCGCCGACGACGACCTCCGCACAGCGGCCGGGATGCCACGGCAGCTGCTGGGCGGCCCGCAACGTCAGCTCGACACCTGCGGCGCGGCCGATGACACGGACTGCCTCGAACGCGTCGCTGGCCTCGACGGGCCTGCCGCGACCCCACGGGCCAGCGGGTTCACGCAGTCCGGCAAGGACGACGCCGACGTGCTGCGGCTGATGTGGCAGCGACGCGTCGAGCATCGCGATCTCTTCGGGGGTGGGGCGACGGTCGGTCGGAATGCGTTCCACCGCACGGGTTTCCGACGTCGGCTCGACGACCTGGGCGATCGCGTACAGCGCGGCGTCGACGGCACCGCGGGACACGTTGCGCGCCAACGCCTCCAACAGCCCCGGCAGCAGTGTGGTGGCCAACTCAGGACGGTCGGCCTCCAACGGATTGAGCACCGAGGTGGTCGACCGGCGCGGATCGTCTGCCGGGAGGCCCCACTGGTCGAACACCCCCGCGGGCAGGAAGGGAGTGGGCAGGATCTCCACGTAACCGTTGAGCGCCAGCGACTTTCCGATCGCACGACGCCGCTTCTGCGTCGGGCTCAGCCCACGGCCGGCGGGCGCCGACGGCAGCACCGACGGGATGATCTCGAGACCCTCGAGCCGCAGCACCTCTTCGACGAGGTCCGCGGGCTGGCGCAGGTCCGGGCGCCAGCTCGGCGGTGTCGCGGTCACCCGCCCGTCGTTCACCACGACGTCGGCGCCGATCTGGGTGAGCCGCTTCTCGGTGGTGCCCTGCGCGTACTCGACCCCGGCCACGCGGTCAGGCAGGTCGACCGCCATGCTGACCGGCGGCTGCGACCAGTCGTCGCGTGGCGGATCGCCACGCCAGTCCGTCAGCTTCGGTTCGACTGTGCCACCGGCGATCTCGGCGAGCATGCTGCTGCAGCGGTCGAGTGCGGCGACGGATATCGCCGGGTCGACGGTGCGTTCGTAACGACGGCCGGCCTCGCTGTAGAGATGCAGGCGCCGCTGCGTGCGTGAAACGGCCGCCGGATCCCAGACTGCGGCCTCGAGCAACACGTCGGTGGTGGTGTCACGGACCTCGGTCGTGCCCGCACCCATCACACCGCCGATGGCGGCCGTGGCGACGTCGTCGACGATGAGCACGTCGGCCGGATCGAGGCGGCGCTCGACGTCGTCGAGCGTGACGACCGTCTCCCCCGGCTCGGCGAACCGCACCCTGAAGCCGCCCGTGATCAGGCTGCGGTCGTGGGCGTGCATCGGATGGCCGAGCTCGAGCATCACGTAGTTGGTCACGTCGACCGCCGGCGAGATGGCCCGGATTCCCGACAGCAGCAACCGGCGCTGCATCCACCACGGCGACACCGCTTTTGGATCGATCCCGGTTACCGGCCGCAGCCCGAACCGCAGCACACCGGTCCCGGGCTCGATCGTGACGGGCAGCGCTTCACCCTCGGCAGGCAACGGAGCGACATCGGCCGGGTCGACGTAGTCGAGGTCGTAGGCGTTGGCGATCTCACGTGCCATACCGCGCACCGACAGGCAGTACCCGCGATCCGGGGTGATCGCCAGGTGGAACACGGTGTCGTCGAGGCCCAGCACGTCGGCGGCGGGAGTCCCCGGTTCTGCGGTGCCCACGGGCAGCACCAGGATGCCCGAATGGTCGGCACCGAGATTGAGTTCGGTGGCCGAGCAGATCATGCCGTCGCTGATGCGGCCGTACGTCTTTCGGGTGGCGATCGCGAAGTCGCCGGGCAGCACGCAACCGGGCAGCGCCACCACGACGAGATCGCCGACAGCGAAATTCGTTGCTCCGCACACGATGTCACGCAGCTCGGGTTCGCCGACGTCGACCTTGACCGCGCGGATCGGCTTCTTGAACTCGGTCAGCTCCTCGATCTCGGCGACCCTGCCGACGGTCAGAGGACCCGTGACGGGTCCGACGGGGATGACCTCTTCGATCTCATGGCCGATGCGGATGAAGGTCTGCTCGAGTTCGTCCGGCGATACATCCCAGCCGGGTGCACCGGCTTGAACGACCTCCCGCAGCCAGCTGTAGGGCAGGCGCATCAGGCTCCAACCCCGAACGGCAGCGAGAACCGCACGTCGCCCTCGACCATGTCACGCATGTCGGGAATGCCGTTGCGGAACTGCAAGGTGCGCTCCAATCCCATCCCGAAGGCGAACCCGGAATAGACCTCCGGGTCGATCCCGCAGGCCCGCAACACATTCGGATTGACCATGCCGCAGCCACCCCACTCGACCCAGCCGGGGCCGCCCTTCTTGTTCGCGAACCAGATGTCGACCTCCGCCGAGGGTTCGGTGAACGGGAAGAAGTGCGGACGGAACCGGGTGCGGCCCTCGGGCCCGAACTCGGAGCGGGCGAATGCGTCGAGAGTCCCCCGCAGATGGGCCATGGTCAGCCCTTTGTCCACGGCCAATCCCTCCACCTGGTGGAAGACCGGCGTGTGGGTGGCGTCCAGCTCGTCGGTGCGGAAGGTACGGCCGATCGAGATGATGTAGACCGGCAGATCGCGTTCCAGCAGCGCGCGGATCTGCACCGGCGACGTGTGGGTGCGCAGCACCTGCCGTGAGCCTTCTGGCGCGATATAGAAGGTGTCCTGCTCGCTGCGCGCCGGATGGTCAGGCGGGAAGTTGAGAGCGTCGAAGTTGAACTGCTCGGTCTCGACCTCGGGCCCCTCGGCGAGCTCCCAGCCCATCGCCACGAACGTGTCCGCGACGTGCTCGGCCAGGATCGTGATCGGGTGACGGGCGCCGACGGGCTGCCTGGTCGACGGCAGTGTCACGTCGATGCGCTCGGCGACCAGCACGGCGGCGTCGCGCTCGGCGCGCAGCACCGCAAGCCGCTCGTCATAGGCCTGCTGCGCCTGGGTGCGCGCGACGTTGACCCGCTTGCCCGCGTCGGCTCGATCGGTCTTCGGCAGGGACCCCAGCGCCTGGCGCGCCAGCGCAATGGGTGAGCGATCGCCGAGGTGCTCGGTCTTGGCGCGGGCGAGCGCGTCGAGGTCGGCCGCCGCATCGAAGGCATGCCGGGCCGCGCTGACAGCCTCGGTCAGCGCTTCTTCGGACAGGTCTATTGGCTGATCAGCCACCCGGCGATCATAAGGTGTGGCCAAACGCTCGGATCGAGCGGCTACGGCCGCGATTCGTCGCCTTCGTGGCCGACATCACCGAGCGACGGCCTTCGTGACTTCAACCGGTACATGACGAGATCGGCGGGCACGCCATCCTGTTTCGCCGCGAAGACCTGCCTGCGAAGCCGTTTGACCTCCACGCCGAGCAGGTCGAGGTCCTCGGCGGCGATACCGTCGAGAGTCGCCTGCGACACCACCAACTCGCCCCTGGTCGCGCGCTCCATCACGCGCGCCGCGATGTTCACATCGATGCCCAGCCAGTCCGAGCCGATCCGCTGCGGCCTGCCGGTGTGGATGCCGACGCGCATCCGCGGCGTGTAGCCGTCCACGTCAAGGGATTTCACCGCCTCCCGGGCCTTGATGGCCGCGGCGACCGCGGTCGACGGCCGGGTGAACACGGCCATGATGCCGTCGCCCATGCGCTTGACGATCTGCCCGCCCGCCTCCAGCAACGGCGGTTCGACGACCTGCGAGACGCGACGAAGCAGCTTGAGCGTCGTGTCGTCGCCCGCACTCAGCGACCACGACGAGAAGCCCACCAGGTCGGTGAAGACGATCGTCACTTCGCGGTAGGCGGGCTTGCCGGACACCCGCTCCGTCAGCGCCTGCCACACCTGAAGCGCGCCGAGGCTGACTTCGCGCGAGGCGGCCTCGCGCTCGAGCAGCCGATCCGCCGCGCGAGCGGCAGCGCGCGGGCCGCCGACACCGGACGTCGACAGCGGATCACCGAAGTCCGGGTCTCCCGGAAGCGCACGACGGGCGCGTCGAAGGAAAGCAATCACGGACGGGCTGCGGTTGGTGTTCTTCAACCACCCGAGAGGCCCGGATGACGGTCTGGCGGATACTTCGTCGATCGGCTCGACATCATCCACACACACCAGCCTAGTTGAGCGGCCATCGGCCGATAAAGCGCCTGGTCACAGGCGAGCAGCAGCGGTGTGGAGGGTGAATAACACTGTGCCGCCACACCCCTCGAAACCGTAGACAACGCATGTTGTCACGCTTATCGTGAGGTTCTGGCACCGGGTTGGGAATCACGCGGCGCACGCGAGGAGCAGGAAAGTGCGAAACCGATGACCCTGAAATCGACATCGCCCACGACCGATATAAAGCGGCCCTGCGCCCGGAACGCCGACCCACTCGGCCCCGACTCGTTGACGTGGAAGTACTTCGGTGATCTGCGGACCGGCATGCTCGGCGTCTGGATCGGCGCGATCCAGAACATGTATCCCGAACTCGGCGCAGGCGTCGAGGACCATTCGATCCTGCTGCGTGAGCCCCTGCAGCGCGTCGCCCGCTCGGTCTACCCGATCATGGGCGTCGTCTACGACGGCGATCGTGCACCGCAGACCGGCGAGCAGATCAAGAGCTACCACCACACGATCAAGGGCGTCGACGCCGAAGGCCGCCGCTACCACGCGCTGAATCCCGAAACCTTCTACTGGGCGCACGCGACGTTCTTCATGTTGATCATCAAGACCGCGGAGTACTTCTGCGGTGGCCTGACCGAGGCCGAGAAGCGCCAGCTGTTCGACGAACACGTGCAGTGGTACCGGATGTACGGCATGAGCATGCGGCCCGTGCCGAAGAGCTGGGAAGAATTCCTCGAGTACTGGGACGCGAAGTGTCGCGACGAGTTGGAGATCAACCGCGCGACGCTCGACATCTTCTCCATCCGCATCCCGAAGCCGTGGTTCGTGCTGATGCCGACGCCGATCTGGGATCAGCTGTTCAAGCCGATGGTCGGCGCACAGCGGTGGATCGCCGCGGGCATCTTCGATCCGGCGCTGCGCGAGAAGGCCGGCATGCGATGGACGCCCGGTGACGAAGTGCTGCTTCGGATCTTCGGGAAACTCGTCGAGTTGGCCTTCGTCGCGGTGCCCGACGAGATCCGGCTGCATCCGCGTGCGTTGGCGGCCTACCGCCGGGCGCAGGGCAAGCTGCCCGAGGACGCGCCGCTGGTCGAGGCGCCCTCGTTCATGGCGCCGCCCCGCGATCGCCACGGGTTACCCATGCATTACGTGCCGCCACGCAAGTCGTTGCTGGACCGAGCTGGGTCTTTGGTGCACACCACGTTCTCATTGGCAGGCCTCCGTCCAGCGCGTGGACGCAATAAGGCAGCCTAGAGCGCATGCTCGAATGGTCTGATGTTGATCTTGCCGTGCGCGACGCCGTGCGGGAGTTCGTGGATAAAGAGATCCGCCCCCATGTCGACGCGCTGGAAAGCGGCGAGATGGAGCCCTACCCGATCATCCGCAAGCTGTTCGCGACGTTCGGTATCGCCGACATGGCCCGCGAATCGCTCAACAAGCGGCTGGCGAGACTGCGTGAGGGTGGTGAGTCGGCAGGCAAGTCGTCGGGCGGCGGCATGTTCGGCGGCGGGTCGGGCGGCATGGGCTTTGTCGTCGTCAGCGAGCTCTGCAAGGTGTCGATGGGAATCGTCACCGGCATGGGAGTCAGTCTCGGCCTGACGGTGCCGACGATCCAGAGCCGGGGCACGCTGGCCCAGCAGGAGCGCTGGCTGCCCGACCTCGTCACCTACGACAAGATCGGCGCCTGGGCGATCACCGAACCCGACTCGGGCTCAGATGCGTTCGGCGGCATGAAGTCCTACGTCGTGCGTGACGGCGACGACTACATCCTCAACGGCCAGAAGACGTTCATCACCAACGGACCCGACGCCGACGTGGTCGTGGTGTACGCGAAACTCGATGAGGGCGACGGCGCCGACAAACGCAACCGCAAAGTGCTGACGTTCGTGCTCGACAAGGGCATGGAGGGCTTCGTTCAGTCAAAGCCGTTCCGCAAGATGGGGATTCACAGTTCGCGCACCGGCGAGCTGTTCTTCAACAACGTCCGGCTGGGCCGCGACAGGCTGCTCGGCGAAACCGAAGACAGTGCGTCGGGTGACGGACGCGCGAGCGCGCGGTCGAACTTCTCGGCCGAGCGGATCGGCGTCGCGGCGATGTCGCTTGGCGTCATCGAGGAGTGCCTGCGGCTCTGCGTCGACTACGCCAAGACCCGCAAGCTGTGGGGTCAGGAGATCGGGCAGTTCCAGCTGATCCAGCTGAAGCTCGCGAACATGGAAGTCGCGCGAATGAACGTGCGCAACATCCTGTTCCGGGTGATCGAGTCCGCGGAGAAGGGTCAGCCGATCTCGCTTCCGGAGGCGTCGGCGATCAAGTGGTACTGCTCCCAGGCCGCCACCGATGTGGCCATGGATGCCGTCCAGCTGTTCGGCGGCAACGGCTACATGACGGAATACCGGGTGGAGCAGCTCGCCCGTGATGCCAAGTCGTTGATGATCTACGCCGGCAGCAACGAGGTGCAGATCACCCATGTGGCGCGGGGCCTGCTGAGCGACGACTAGTTCTGTCGCCGAGCAGACGCGTACACCCCCAATTCTGGGTCAATTTGGGGGTGTACGCGTCTGCTCGCGGTGGAAGCGCGAACTCTGGTACAGGCAGATCGCCGCAGCCGACGCGACGTTCAGACTCTCCGCGTTGCCCGGCATGGGGATGCGCACGCGATGTGTCGCAGCGTCGACCAGCTCGCTCGGTAGGCCGTGTGCCTCCGGGCCGAACAGCCACGCCGTCGGCGGCGTCAGATCCACGTCATCGAGCGACAGCTCGCCGTCGAGCGTGGTGGCCAGCACCTGAAGTCCCGCCGCCTTGATGGCCGATACCGCGGCGTCCGCATCCGGTTCGGGCACAACGGGTATCGAGAAAATACTCCCCGCGGACGCGCGCAGGCACTTGCCGTTGTACGGGTCGACACTGTGGCCGGCAATCACGACGGCGTCAGCACCCATCGCATCGGCCACACGGATCAGCGTGCCCGCGTTGCCCGGCTCGGAGATCTGCGCCGCCACAGCAAGCAACCGTGGTGAATCCGCCAGCACGGCGTCCAGTGAGGTCTCGGGCACCGAGCACACCGCGACGAGGCCGACCGGAGTGACCGTCTCCGACAACGCTTTCGCGGCCCGCTCGGTCACCAGATGCACCTGCGTATCGCTCAGCAGGCCAGCGAATCGAGCCATCGCGTCCTCGGTCGCGAAGACCTCGGAGACGAGTCCGCGCCGCAACGCGGCCTCGACGAGATTGGGTCCCTCGGCGAGAAAGCGTGCGGCGCGGCGTCGTCCGACGTGGCGGTGCAGCTTGACCGCTGCCGCCACCCGGGCAGAGCGTTCGGTGAGCGTCAGGCAGCCTCGCCCGACGGTGCGTTCACATCGGCGGGCAACGCACCCTTGGCGACCTCGACCAGCGCGGTGAACGCGGCGGGATCGCTGACGGCGATCTCGGCGAGGTTCTTGCGGTCGACCTCGACCCCGGCGGCCTTGAGGCCCTGGATCAGGCGGTTGTAGGTGATGTCGTTGGCGCGGGCCGCCGCGTTGATCCGGGAGATCCACAGCTTGCGGAACTCGCCCTTGCGGGCACGCCGGTCACGGTAGGCGTAGGTCAACGAATGCAGCTGCTGCTCTTTGGCTTTGCGATACAGCCGCGACCGCTGACCGCGGTAGCCCTTGGATGCCTTGAGTATTGTCCGCCGCTTCTTCTGGGCGTTGACTGCGCGCTTTACGCGTGCCATGGGAGTGTTCCTATTCGTTCAAGTAGTACAGGGGTTGGAGCGGTCAGCCGTTCAGCAGCTTCTTGACGCGCTTGACGTCGTTGGCTGCCACATCGGTGCGGCCTTCCAGCCGACGGGTGCGGCGACTCGACTTGTGCTCGAGCAAGTGCCGCCTATTGGCCTTCTGGCGCACGATCTTTCCGCTTCCGGTGACCCGGAACCGCTTCGAAGCGCCGCTGTGAGTCTTCGCCTTGGGCATTTGTCCTCAGTTCTGTGATGTATCGGTCGGTGCGCTCTCGGGCTGTGCGCGCTGCGCTGCCGGAGCGTCGGCATCATGCGCCGCCTTGGCGCGAGTCTTCGCGCCGCGGTGCGGTGCCAGCACCATCGTCATGTTGCGGCCATCCTGCTTGGCCGACGTCTCGACGAAGCCGTAGTCGGCCACGTCGGCGCCGAGGCGCTGCAGGAGTCGGTAGCCCAGCTCGGGCCTCGACTGCTCGCGTCCGCGGAACATGATCGTCACCTTGACCTTCGATCCCGCTTGGAGGAAGCGGACCACGTGGCCCTTCTTGGTCTCGTAGTCGTGCGGGTCGATCTTGGGTCGGAGCTTCTGTTCCTTGACGACGGTCTGCTGCTGGTTCTTGCGAGACTCGCGCGCCTTCTGTGCCGTCTCGTACTTGTACTTGCCGTAGTCCATGATCTTGCAAACCGGGGGTTTGGCATCTGGGGCTACTTCGACTAAATCGAGATCGGCATCCGCGGCGACGCGGAGAGCGTCTTCGATGCGCACAATGCCTACCTGCTCGCCGCCTGGTCCGATCAGACGGACTTCAGGTACGCGGATGCGCTCGTTGACGCGGGTCTCAGTGCTGATGGGGCCTCCTATGTTGTCCTGTGTCGCTCGTGGAGCCCACACCATCAGCACTCTGTTCAATGAACAGAAAAGCCCTGCTCAAAGCAGGGCCCATAGCCGACCAGGACAGGCATCGGATGCCTGTGACCGGACCACTGAACCGGTACGGTCAGCGGTGGGAGCGGGACTCCACTTGCTGTCCCTGGCGCAAGCCGGGACGGTCGCACATGGCAGTCTACCAGGCGTGACGAAGGATCCCGCATCGCCCGGACCCACGGCCGAGCCACCCACCCGCGAGCTGGCCGATATCCCCGCCGTCGAGGTGATCACCCGGTCGGCGGTCATGCTCATGAGCGCCGCGGCCGAGAAGCTCGGGCTGGCCGCCGAGGATCCCGACGAGAGCCCGCACCGCGATCTCGACGAGGCGCGCCGGCTGATCACCGCGCTCGCGGGCCTGGTGACGGCCTCCGCCGAATACCTCGGCCCGCATGCGGGGCCGGTGCGTGACGGGCTGAAGAGCCTGCAGCTGGCCTTCCGGGAGGCCAGTGCCGCACCCGACGAACCGGGTCAGGGTCCAGGCGAGAAGTACACCGGCCCGGTCTGGTAGCCAGTCACACCAAATTGGCGGTTAGAGCGAATATCCTCGCGCGTTATGACGGTGACTAGCCAAGCGAGCCCGGCGACCACGGCCAAAGCACGCCGAACCTCCGCGTTTCGGTGGGTGCCCGCCGCGGCCGGCTGGACCGTCGGCGTCATCGCCACGCTGTCACTTCTCGCGAGTGTGTCGCCGTTGTTCCGGTCCCTGATCAAGGTGCCGCGCGAGTTCGTCAACGACTACATCTTCAACTTCCCCGACACCAGCTTCGCGTGGGCGTTCGTGCTGGCGCTGTTGGCGGCCGCGCTCGCGGCGCGCAAGAGCATCGCGTGGTGGATCCTCGTCGGCTACATGGTCGCGGCGATCGGCTGGAACGTCGGCGACATCGTCTCCGGCGACGAAACCTGGCTGGAGGAAAGCGGCGAGATCATCGGGCTGGGCTTCCATCTCGCCGCGATCGCGTTCCTCGTGCTGGCACGCAAGGAGTTCTGGGCAAAGGTGCGGCGCGGTGCACTGTTCAAGGCCGCGGGCACACTCATCGCCGGTTTGGTCGTCGGCACCCTGATCGGCTGGGGCCTGCTCGAGCTGTTCCCGGGAACGCTGGCTCCTGAGGACCGTTTCTTTTATGCGTTGAACCGGGTGGGCGCCTTCGCCGGCGCCAGTGCCGACGCGTTCACCGGTCACCCGCACGTCTTCATCAACGCGTTGCTCGGCCTCTTCGGAGCACTGGCGCTGATGGTGGCGGCGATCGTGCTGTTCCAGTCCCAACGTGCGGAGAACGCACTCACCGGAGAGGACGAGTCCGCGATCCGCGGGCTGCTCGAGTTGTACGGCAAGAACGACTCATTGGGCTACTTCGCGACGCGGCGCGACAAGTCCGTGGTGTTCGCCCCCAACGGCCGCGCCGCCATCACCTACCGCGTCGAGGTCGGCGTCTGCCTTGCCAGCGGCGACCCCGTCGGCGACCCCAAAGCCTGGCCGCAGGCGATCGACGCGTGGCTGTCGCTGTGCCAGGCATACGGCTGGGCGCCCGGGGTGATGGGTGCGAGTTCCGCAGGCGCCGAGGCATTCCGGGCCGCCGGCCTCAACGCGTTGCAGCTCGGCGACGAGGCCATCCTGTACCCCGACAACTTCCGGTTGTCGGGGCCGGACATGCGCGCCGTGCGCCAGGCGGTGACCCGCGCGCGACGTGCGGGGGCCTCGGTGCGGATCCGGCGCCACCGCGATCTGGACGCCGACGAGATGGCCAGGGTGATCGAACGCGCCGACGCCTGGCGCGACACCGAGGACGAACGCGGGTTCTCCATGGCGCTGGGCCGACTCGGCGACCCAGCCGACGGCGACTGCCTGCTCGTCGAGGCCGTCCAACCCGGGCCGGACGGCGAGCAGGTCGTCGCGATGCTGTCCCTGGTGCCGTGGGGCGCCAACGGAGTGTCGCTGGACCTCATGCGCCGGTCACCTCAGTCCCCCAACGGCACCATCGAGCTCATGGTCAGCGAGCTATGCCAACAGGCCGAAGGCATTGGGGTCAGCCGCATTTCGCTGAACTTCGCGATGTTCCGATCGGCCTTTGAGCAGGGCGCCCAGCTCGGCGCCGGACCGATCGCACGGCTGTGGCGCGCCCTGCTGGTGTTCTTCTCGCGCTGGTGGCAGCTGGAGACGCTGTACCGCTCGAACATGAAGTACCAGCCCGAATGGGTGCCGCGCTATGCGTGCTATGAGGACGCGCGACTGGTCCCCCGTGTCGGTGTCGCGTCGGTGATCGCCGAAGGCTTCCTGGTGCTGCCGTTCTCGCGCCGGCACGAACAGCCACACACCGGCCACCACACGTCGGTGCCGCAGAGCATCGTCGACCGGGGCCTGCTGCACCACGACGGCAGCGCACCCGACGCCGAGCAGCTTCAGGTCGGCCTGGACGAGGAGGAGCAGTCCCGGCTGCCCGAACAGGTGCGGGTCCGGATGGCCAAGCTGAAGGCGTTGCAGGACAGCGGAATCGACGCCTATCCCGTCGGCGAGGAGCCCAGCCACACCATCCAGGAGGCTGTCGAGTCCGAGGGCGCGGGCACCGTGACGGTAGCCGGGCGAGTGCTGCGCATCCGCGACTACGGCGGCGTGCTCTTCGCGCAGCTGCGCGACTGGTCCGGCGAAGTCCAACTGCTGCTGGACAATTCACAGCTCGAACAGGGCACGACGGCCGACTTCACCCACGCCATCGACCTGGGCGACCTGATCCAGGTGACGGGCACGATGGGCTACAGCAAGAAGGGCACCCGGTCGCTGATCGTGCTCGGCTGGCGGCTGATCGGCAAGTGCCTGCGCCCGTTGCCCGACAAGTGGAAAGGGCTGACCGACCAGGAGGCGCGGGTACGCGCCCGGTACGTCGACCTGGCCATCAACTCCGAGGCCCGCGATCTGATCCGCGCCCGCAGTGCCGTGCTGCATGCGATCCGCGAAACCCTGGTCGGAAAGGGGTTTCTGGAGGTCGAGACGCCGATTCTGCAGCAGATTCACGGCGGCGCCAACGCCAGACCGTTCCTGACCCACATCAACGCCTACGACCTCGACCTGTACCTGCGGATCGCCCCCGAGCTGTACCTCAAGCGGCTGTGTGTGGGTGGTGTCGAGCGCGTCTTCGAGCTGGGCCGGGCATTCCGCAACGAGGGCGTCGACTTCAGCCACAACCCCGAGTTCACGCTGCTGGAGGCCTATCAGGCGCATGCGGACTACAACGTCTGGATCGATGGTTGCCGAGAGCTGATCCAGAACGCCGCGCAGGCCGCCAACGGGGCGCACGTGTTCATGCGCCCCCGCGACGACGGAACGTTGGAACCCGTTGACATTTCCGGTGAATGGACGGTCAAGACCGTGCACGACGCGGTGTCGGAGGCCCTGGGAGAACAGATCGGGCCCGATACCGACCTCACGACGCTGCGCAAACTGTGCGACAGCGCGAAGATTCCCTACCTGACCCACTGGGACGCCGGCGCCGTCGTGCTCGAACTGTATGAGCACCTCGTCGAGGACCGCACCGAGGCGCCGACGTTCTACAAGGACTTCCCCACCTCCGTCTCACCGCTGACGCGGCCGCACCGCAGCATCCCCGGTGTCGCCGAGCGCTGGGACCTGGTGGCGTGGGGCGTCGAACTCGGCACCGCCTACAGCGAGTTGACCGATCCCGTCGAGCAGCGCCGGCGACTGCAGGAACAGTCGCTGCTTGCCGCGGGCGGCGACCCGGAGGCCATGGAACTCGACGAGGACTTCCTGCAGGCCATGGAGTACGCGATGCCGCCGACCGGTGGTCTCGGCATGGGTGTGGACCGGGTTGTCATGCTGATCACCGGCCGCAGCATCCGCGAGACGCTCCCCTTCCCGCTGGCCAAGCCGCGCTAGCGCGTCCGCAGGAAATCCACAGGGAGACCCAAGGTTCGGCAGTCACTCTTGTTTCCGTGACGTTACGCGATCTGCTGCGCCACCATTTGTCGTTGCTGCACGGCTGGATTCCCCTCACGGTCCAGGTCGTGGCCGCTGTCGCGCTGGTGGCGGCCATCGTCTGGGGCATCCGGCGCTACCGCTACCTGTGGGTGCCATGGGCGGCGATGTGCGGAGTCGCGCTGACCGCATCCGTGTACTGGTACATCGCATCGGAAGGGCTCGCGGGAAATCCCGCACCGCGCCGGCTCTGGTTGTGGATCGGACTGTCGGGAACCGCCGCGGGGATAGTCATCGCCGCCTGGCGCGGATCACCGTGGTGGCGGCGCGGTGTGGCGGCGACGGCGCTGCCGCTGTGCCTGCTGTCCGCCGCGCTCGCGGTCAATCTGTGGACCGGGTACTTCCCCACCGTGCAGACAGCGTGGAACCAGTTCACCGCGGGTCCACTGCCCGACCAGACGGATCGGGTGACCGTCATGGCGTTGCTGCGCGACCATCAGATCCCCACCAAGGGCACGGTGGTGCCGGTGCAGATCAGCGATGCGGCCTCCGGTTTCAAGCACCGTGAAGAACTGGTCTACCTGCCGCCCGCCTGGTACGCGACCGACCCGCCGCCGCCACTGCCGACGGTGATGATGATCGGTGGCGAGTTCAACACGCCCGCCGACTGGGTGCGTATCGGCAACGCGGTGACCACCGCCGACGCCTTCGCCGCCGCTCACGGCGGCAACGCACCGGTACTCGTCTTCGTCGATGCGGGCGGCACCTTCAACAACGACACCGAATGCGTCAACGGCGCTCGCGGTAACGCCGCCGACCATCTCACCAAAGACGTTGTCCCATACATGGTTTCGAATTTCGGTGTGAGCCCGCGCCGGGAGAACTGGGGAATCGTGGGCTGGTCGATGGGCGGCACGTGTGCCGTCGACCTCGCCGTAATGCATCCCGACATGTTCAGCGCGTTCGAGGACATCGCTGGCGACATCGCCCCCAATTCGGGTACCAAGGACCAGACCATCGCCCGGTTGTTCGGCGGTAATGCGGCGGCCTACGCAGCTTTCGACCCCACCACGGTAATCACACAGCACGGCGCATACTCCGATGTCTACGGTTGGTTCGCCGTCAACAGTCAGGCGGCAGTTGAGCAGAGTTCGGCCGCGAACTCACTGTGCGCGTTGGGCAACGCGCACGGCATCACCTGTGCGGTCGTGACCCAACCCGGCGGACATGACTGGCCGTACGCGTCACAGGCCTTCGCGACGGCGCTGCCCTGGATGGCCGGTCAGCTCCAAACCCCAGGGGTGCCGCCCGTGCCGCTTCCCACGCCGCCGCCACCGCCGCCGATCGTGCAGGTGGCCGCGAAGTAGTCGGTGAGACCGTCAGCGTCCGCGGGCCAACGCGAACACGCCCGTCGCTGCGTCCAGCAGTTCGGGGGTGAGCAGACCTCCGGCGTATTCGACCCAGCACCAGCTGCGCGCCGGCGTCCTCCCCGATGTGGTGGCCGTCAGCGGTCCGAAGAAGTGCAGTGGGCTGCCGCACGAGTCGAAAGTGAAGGTGTACGAATCGGATCCGATGGTCGTCTCCAGCGTCGCCATTCTGCCGGTGTCGGTGAACGTCGGGGTCGCCACGATGTCGTCGTGCACCGTGGTGACTCCGTCCTTGAGCTGGTAGCCGGGGCCGAACGGCACCGACTCCTTGCCCTGCCAGAAGCTACCGCCGCCAAGCTCACCGTCGGGAAACTCATGCAGCCAGGACACCCACATCCCCTGCAGATGACGTGCGATCGGTAACTCGGTGTACACCTTCCCCGTTGGGCCGTAAGCGAAGTCCTGATGCCCGTAGCCCGACACCTCGGTGCCGTCGATCGTGCCGGTGACATACATCAGCTCATGGCGGTAGTACACGTCGTCATCGATGCCCTGCTGTTCGGGCACGTGGGTGAGGACGATGTCGCTGACGGTCCGGCCGTGGAGTTCCCAGCGGTTGCTGGCGTCATGCCAGTGAAACCCGCTGGCGTCGCGCACGATTCGTCCGCTCGGGAACGTCAGCTGGATCGACTCGCCGGTGTCCAGATACTGCATCGGTTCGAACCAGTCGAGCGTGGCGTACTCGGCGAACAGATGCGCAGCGTCGCCGTCGAGGTCCTCCGGCAGCGACCGGAATCCACACACCGGGGACACCACATGCGTCATCCCGGTGAGAAAGTCGTCGCATCCACGCACACCCCAGTAGCTGCGACCGGAGGCATCGCTGACCACCGCGCCGATCCAGATACCTGCCAGGTCGAGGCCGGCCCGCGGTACCCACTCGCGGCGGTAGTGCCCCAACTCCGGCGTCTGGCGGATGACTTCGAAATCGACCTTGTCGAGCACGTCTCTCCGATTCCCGCGATACAGGTTGCAGCCAATCTGCAAACCATATCGGCATCGTGTATGCGTCGACGGGCGATCGGAAAGATGGCTGCCGCCGTGCCGACCTCGAAGAATGGGTGGACATTCCGCGTGACGGAGGTCCGCATCAGCCTCACCGCAGGTAGCGTTGGTGGCATGCCGGACGAACCCGCCCAGGAGCCGGAAGCACCCGTCGAGCCCGTTGTCGAGCCTGTCATCGACCCGATGCGGACGCCCCCGCCCACCGAACCCGTCGACACCGGTTACACGCCGTCAGGTGTGCCGACGTTCGAATCCGTCCGCGAGAAGATCGAAACGCGCTACGGCACGGCGATCGGCGCCGCGGAGCTCGACGCCGAAACCCCGGAGGGCCGCACCATCGAGGAGCAGTACGAAGCCCGCCAGCGCGCCGCCGCCGAACGCCTGGCGCAGATTCGCGAATCGATGCGCAATCCCGACTCTCAGTAGTCGGATTCGGCCGCCAGGATCTCGGTCAGAAACGCATCGGCGGCGGGTGCGGCCAGCCGCGACCGTGCAAAGTCGCGGACCCGCTGACGCGTCTGCGCCGACTCGCCTGCGTCCGCGCCGATTGACACCGCTGTTGGACGCCAATCATGGCCCCACGCAGCCGATTCCGATATCGGCTGCCCATCGGCGCCCACGATCGGGAACTCCACGCGCCCGTCGGCCCCCAGTTCGCCCTCGCCGTTGAACGGGTCGGAGCGCAGCCGGACGGCGATGCCGTTGGGCGAGCCCAGACCCGCGAGTTCGACTCGAACGCTCGCCGTCGCCGTCTCATCTGCGGCTTCGATGCTCCAATCGACGGTGTCCTCGGCCGCATCGAAGATGCCTGCGGGCACCGCCGACCACTGAACCGATCCGACCCCCGACGCGACCGTCGTCGAGGCGGTGCGGCCGGTTTCGCCGCCCGCCGCGAGCGCGTAGTCGTCCCGTCGCGACGGTTGAGGGGCGGTGTCGAACGCGATGCCCACCTCGTCGGCGAGGTCGGCGCACTTCGCCACCAGCTCGACGATGCGCGGATCGCCTTCGTGCACATGGGCCCCCAGCGCCGCGACGTGCGGTCGCAGTATCTCGGCGACGTCCGAATCGAACGTGTCGTCGCTGAAGAAGTCTTCCGCGCCCGCCGTCAAGATCGCGATCTCCGCGTCCAGCAGCGCAGCGTCCAGGGCCGCGATCCCATCTCGGTGACTCGCAGGCCACCAGCGTCGCAGCCAA
Organism: Mycolicibacterium moriokaense; assembly: GCF_010726085.1. Taxonomy (NCBI): domain Bacteria; kingdom Bacillati; phylum Actinomycetota; class Actinomycetes; order Mycobacteriales; family Mycobacteriaceae; genus Mycobacterium; species Mycolicibacterium moriokaense. The sequence continues at coordinate 3,192,069 of NZ_AP022560.1, read as the reverse complement.
TGACCGAACGCCAACCGGCGCAGCGGATCCAGCGATCCCGGCAGCACATGGACCCCGGTCAAGTCGACAGCCTGTGCGTCGTGCGGCGAGGCGTCACCGACGGCCGAGGCGAGCGCGTGGTGCCCGCTCTCACCGAGCACCTGCCACAGCCAATCCGCGCGGGACACGTCGGTGAACGTGATCTGCGGGTCGGTGGACGGCTCGTCGACCGTCCACGACAACACCGCCCCGCTGATCTCGAGAACGGCCTGCAGCGGAGAGGGCGCGACAACGGGTCCCGTACTCCACAACCCGGAATCTGACAATAACTTCATCCGGCCACCTGGAGCTCCAACATGGTCTTGATGCGCTGCCGGTGATCGAGACTCACCGAGCGGGCGACGCCCTCGAGGAGCGCACGGACGTCATCGACGTCATCGCACGGTTCCTGCCACACGTCACGGCCGTGCAACCGCGCCCAGAGCCGGTTCAGATACGGCCGGGCGAAGGCCGCAAGGTCGTCGATCACCTGCTGCTGGCGCGGATGGATCGGTCCGCCACTGGCGAGGTAGCGGCGCGCGTGCAGCACGTAGGCCTCCTTGCGCAACCGCGCCTGGATCTGGCGGGCGAGGTCGTAGCGCGTTGTCGCGGATTCGGACAACGGCGCGAGGTCGACGGCGACCTCGATCCCGGCAACGAGGGTCGCCTGCTTGTCCTCTGCCAACAGACCCCACGGCGCGCAGCACCGGTCGACCTCTTCCTCGCACAGCATCGGAATGTCGGGAAGTTCTTCACGATCCATTGCGCGCCGAAGCGTCGCCCGCACCCGGTCGATCACGGACCGATTGAGCGGTCGTTCGTTGTCCGAGCCGCCGATGATCGCCGGGGGACTCTGGGGTTCAACGGAACTGAGGCCGAGTGCGACGATCGACCATGGCAGCTGTTTCGGGTCCTCATGGGCTGCCGCTCCGAGGTTGTACGGCGTCGCGTCGGCGATCAGCGCTTGCCAAACCCGTTGCCGTGCCGCGGCGCTGCTGTGCGTGTCGGCCGCGCCGAGCACAGTGGTCAGGCCGGATAGGAACGGACGCATGATCTCCGTCCCGGCACGCACGTCGTTCCAGCTGGAGCGCAACTGATCCGACAGCTCACTGATGACGAGATGGTCGGATGAGTAGATGTTCAGCGCCTCGATCGCGGTGCGGTCCCGATCGGCGTGGATATCCCGTAGGACGGATTCGGCGGCGTCGGAAACATCTTGGGCGGGCGGACCTTTCGTCACAGCCAGCTCGAAACACACGGGGAAGTACAGTTCCTGGGCGTTGCCGCTGGTGATCCGGAGCCGGCGGCGTTCGCGTTTGAGCAGTTCGAACCAGGCCGCCGCCGCACGTAATTGGGGGGCTTGGCCGACGATCGTGTCGTGCATGGCCTCGGCCACGTCGGCCGCCACGAACGGCGCCGAGAACTGGGTGTTGGACCGCAGCCGCAGCACCAGAGGGTCGATGATCCGCTTGACGGTGCGCCGCAACGGACCGCCGTCGTCGCCGCTGAGCACTTCCACCCCGGGCCCGATCGCACGCCACGCCCGGTCGATCACCGCGCGACGCGGATGCGCGACGGCCACGGCCGTGTCTGTGCTCATTCAAACAGGATAAGAGCCGGTTCCACGCAAAAGTTGGGTTCGGTAGCCGATGCGTTGCCCGAGCCTGGAGACATGTCCAGCGCGTTTCCGATTGCGTTCTTCATGTTTCTGCTCGTCGGCACGGCCTTGTGCTACCTGATCCCCGACCGCGACGTCCCCGAGGCCACCCCCGAGTCCGGCGAAACCGACGAACGTCTGGCCACCACCGAGGACATCCTCGCCATCCGTGCCGAGTTCGACCGGATGCTGGTCGGCAAGGGCCTGGTCACCGACGGTCAACTCGAGTTGATCCGGCATGGCACGAAGTCGCGCGCCGTCGTCACGGGAATGCGGACAACCGGGCATACCCGCGAGGATTTTCGCGAGGTCGAACTCGACGTGATCGTGAAGCGTCCGGAAGGCGGACAGTTTCCGGCCCACGAGAGGGCGCTGATTCCCGCGTCGGCGATCATGAAGGTCTCCCCCGGCAGCATCATCGAGACGTACTACCGCTCGGGCGACGAGTCCGCGGTGGCCGTTTGCGTGTCGCCGCGCTGATCACCGGGCGCCGTCGACGGCGAAGGTCGCCAGTGCCGCCCAATAGAGCGGACTTGCCGTCAGATCGCCATCGCTCCAGCGCCGCAACTGTTTTCGCTGCCAGTCGTTGACCGCACGCCCGGCGTCGGGGGCTTCGTGTGCGTCATCGACGGCGAGGATCGCCTCACTCATCGGGTCGGCGTCGGCGCTCTCCTGCGCGAACAGGCGATAGCCCGCAGCCGTCGGCAGTGACCAGAGGGTGGCCGTCACCACCTCGGCGCCGCCGAGAATCATCGCCGCGACCAGTCCGGTGGCCTCGTCAAACCGGTAATCCCCGCCGGAGGCACACGCCAGCAGGCCGACACGGGGCGGCATCGGCAGCTTCAACGTCATGAGATCCGATGCGGTCAGTGGCTGCTCGTCGGCCAAATGGAGGGCGGCTCGGTCGGCGTGGCCGACGTCGCCGTCGGCAGCGGTCGCGTGGCCCACGTACAGCAGCCGACTGGGCGCCTGGGCCAGCAGCTCCTTCAGCCAGTCACGGTCCGCGTCGGAGCGCCGGAACAGCTCGACGGACGCCGCAACGTCGGGCAACACGTCTCGCCGTTGCATCACTTCGGCGAAGTGCCTGGCCAAAGGCGTGTCGGGCGACGGCCGTCCGAGTACGGAGCCCAGCGGAGAGTCCGGTCGCTGGCCGGGCACCCGGGGATCGAGGACCAGCAGCGGCGGATTGGTCTTTCTGCCGCCCCAGCCGGCGGGTTCGCGCGGCGAGTGCACGATGTTCGGTGGCGCCGCCATCAGCACGTCGACGAGGTCGATGAGGCGGCGTCCATCGTCGTCAGGCATCGCAAGCAGCCCCCAGGGAACGCGGGCCAGTCGAGCGCTGGGTGACACGAACAAGCACGCCCTGGGCGTGGACACGCGGTCCGTCAGCAATTGCCACGCCTCGGGCACGAGCAGATGGGAACCCAGTGTGCGCGCGATGGTGAATTCCGTTGCGGGCGAGCCGAAGGCACCTTCGGTGATCGCGCGTTCGAGTGCATCGCGACGGGTCTCGTCGTCGATTGGATCCGGCAGCGCACCGCTCAGCTCGTCGACTGCGACCTTGAGCGCCGCCTCCTCCAGCACCCACGTCACCGTCCTGGCGGGCTCGCCCACGACGCGCAGGCTGACATATGTGGCGACTCCGACGTCCGCGAATCGCAGGACGAGAGTGGCGGTTTCGGCCATTGTTTCGGTCACGGCCACGTTGCCCACATCGGACCGGGGGCCGTCACGGCGCGACCGTACCGCGCGGCCGCCAGTTCGCGATAGCGGGTCAGTATCGCGCCGGTCCTCGGGTCCATCTGCAACGGCGGCAGCGGGCCGAGCCGCGTTAGCGCCGCGCGTCTACCCGGCACCGACTCCCCGGCGGCGACCAGCGCATAGTCGTCGACGGTCTCGAGCGGCACCGAGACGGTCGCGGTGCGTGTCCAGTCGGCGGGTTCCCGGTCGGGTTCGGCGCTGAAAGTTCCTCGCGCACTGTGATACTCGACCAGCTCGCTGAGCAGTTCGGCGCTACCCCACTCCCAGGCGACGGCGAAGGCGCCGGAGAGCATGCGGGCAGACACGTGGGCGGCCCAGCGCATTCGAGCGTCGGCGTCGGCGATGGCATGTCGCACCGAGTCGACGGCCAGCGCTGCGGGCACCATCAGCTCGGCGGCTATCTCGAGTTTTTCTGCCCTGTTCACCGGGTCGGCCAGGGCGTCGGCCCGCCAGATGCTGCCAATGTGGAAATGCAGGCGGGCGTACTGCAGCCAGCTGTGTCGCGGCCACGAATCGAGCAGTTGGCGCGCTTCTTCGGTCCGCCGGCGCGCGGCGTCGAAGTCGCCGCGGAAGATGTCAACCCAGCTGCGCTGCAACAGAATACGATGAATGTGTATCGGCTTCTCGATCTCGCGCCAGTGCCGCTCGGCGTTTCCGAAGCGTTCGTCGGCGTCGTCGAGCTCCTGGATGGACAGCGAGATCAGCCCGAAGTACAGCCAGCACCGCGACACATCATGTGCGCGCAGCCCCTCGGCGATCGCGGGATAGGACGCATGTGCCAGATCCTGTGCCAACCGACGATCCCCCACCGCCCATGCCACAGTGGCCCGTTCGAACTTCGCGCGTGCCGCACCCAATGCCCAGCCGCGCGCCTCCGCCCGTGCGCCTGCCCGCCGCAGCCACGGTTCGGCTTGCAGCAGTCGGCCTGTCTCGACACAGAACCTGCCGTAGGAGGTGGCGCCGAAAACCAGCAGATAGTCGTCGAACTCGTCGTCGCCGTGCATGGCGTCGATCGCGTCGATGACCTTCTCCCACAGGTGAACCGACTGCACGTGCAGATCGTCCTCGCAGAGCGCGTTGGCGCACAGTATCTGCGCGAACGTGATGTATCGGCGGTGCTCGTCGGCGAGATCCGGAAAGTCGTCGCGGGTGTCCTCGGTGAGGACCAGCAGGGCGGCCTCCGCGGCTTCGTGTTCGCCGTGCGCGGCGGCCAGGCCTGTCTGCAGGAACTGCGTCCGGCGCGAGTATCGACAGATCATGTGGTCGATCTCGGCGTCCGACATCGTCACCTGCGGCACCAGATCGGGCCGGGTGCCCGCCCGGATAGCCGTATACGTGTCAAGGCATTCGCGGATGCGCCGCACGGACTCCTCGGTCCCCTCGTATGCCGTGCGCACGAGGTAGAGCTGGCCCAGCTGCGCGTAGACCTCGAGGAGCCAGTCGTCGCGGCCGGCCGCTTCGATGCCGGGGACGAGGGAGAGCAGCAGATCCTTGGCCGTGAACTCGTCCGCGGCCAGTATCAGGTGGCGTGCCCGCTCGAGGTCGGCCACGATCGTCATTCCTGAATGATAGGAAGCGGCGGACGTGGAGGGTACGTCCGCCGCTTCCGGCAACCTGCCGATCAGGTGCAGGTCACCTTGATCGTGAACGGCTTGGTGATCATGCCGGCCATCGGATTCGCCAGATCGGCGCCTGCGGCCTCACCGGTGATGGTGTAGGTGCTGCCGTCCACCTTCACCTCAGCGGAGCCCGTCTTCGCGCCCATCATGTTGGTGACGGCGAGGGCGTTGCCGTCCACCGTCATACCCAGCGATTCGACGGTCGGTGTCGCCTCGTCCGTCATCACGACGGCAAGACCGGCCTGGCCGTTGATCGCAGCGCTCGCAACGTTGATCTTGCCGCCCTGCTTCACGCAGGTCACCGTGTTCAGGTCCAGACCGGCCAGGTCGCTACCGCCAACCTTGACCTCGGTCGAGCCGCTCGTGCTCACCGAGGTGTTTCCGGTCGCCGGACTAGGCGCGGCCTCTGGCTTCTTATCGTCCGAGCAGCCCACCAGAACGGCCGTACCGAGAGCCAGTCCGACCACACCCGCGACAACTCGATTCATCGATCTTCCCTTCGTCATACGTCGCCCCACTGGCGTCGTCGTGCTGCCCAGTCAAGGCGGCGCAGACCGCTACCGATCCCAAATTTTGTCGGTCTTCGCAGGTAGCGTTCGCAGGCGATGCGGTCATTCACGGTTGCCGAACGGCGGGCCCGGCTCGCGAGGCGGCACTTTCTCAGCGCACCCGCCCAGAGTCCGGTCGATGTCGCAGGCCGTGTCGTCGGGCTGCACGCCACCGATCCGGCGACGCCGTATCTGTCGTTGTGGGCGCGGGTGCCCGGCTTCGCGGTCGCCGATCTGGATGTCGCGCTGTACGAGAGCCGGAGTCTGGTGAAGCATCTGGCGATGCGGCGGACTTTATGGGTGGTGCGGGCTGAGGATCTGCCGCTGATCCAGGCGGCGGCCAGCGACCGAGTCGCCGAGAACGAGCGCCGCAAGGTGGTGGCCGACGCTCAGAAAGCAGGGGTGTGCGACGACGGTGACGCATGGCTGGCTGCCGCCTCCGATGCAGTTCTGGGCCATCTTGCCGAGCATGGACCGACCAGCGCCAAGGATCTGCGCGCGGCGCTTCCCGAGCTGGCGGGTCAACACGATCCGGCACCGGGTAAGCGTTGGGGCGGCGAAACACCCTTGGCGCCAAGGATTCTGACGGTGCTGTCGGTGCGGGGCGACATCGTCCGCGGACCCAACGACGGGGCCTGGACGGTTTCGCGGCCACGTTGGGTGTCGATGGCCGACTGGCTTGGTCCGACGCCCGATGCCGCACCCCCGGAGGCCGCGCGGAACGAGCTGGTGCGCAGGTGGCTGTGGGCGTTCGGCCCGACGACGATTACGGACATCAAGTGGTGGTTTGGCAACACGCTCACGTGGGCACGCCAGGCGCTGGCCGATCTCGAGGCCGTCGAGGTGGATCTGGACGGGACACCGGGCGTCGCGTTGCCCGACGATCTGGAGGAGGAGCCGGCGGTCGAGCCGTGGTGTGCCCTGCTGCCCGCGCTCGACGTCACGACGATGGGGTGGTTCGACCGCGACTGGTATCTCGGCGGGCATCGCAGTCAGGTGTTCGACACGAACGGCAACGGAGGGCCGACGGCGTGGTGCGACGGTCGCATCGTCGGCGGCTGGGGTCAGGACGCCGACGGCAGAGTCGAGGTGCGATTGCTCGAGGATGTCGGCCGTGCCGCGACGAAGGCGCTGCAGCGGCGGGCCGACGAGCTGACCGAGTGGCTGGACGGCGTGCGAATCAGTCCGCGCTTCCCGTCGCCGCTGTCGAAGGCGCGTTGACTTCCCCAGCTGCGCGTTGACTCTGCGTCCACGTCACTGAAACGTTGCGAAACACCGCCCTCAGCGCAGAGTGAACGCGCGCGGCGGCGAACCTTGGGCGCCGAGACTGCGGAGAGACCGCGAGTTGGGGGGGCGGGCGAAATCGCGATCTCGCCGGGCCCACACCGAAAGTAGGGACAGCCTCGGCGAAGTTCGCGAACCGTCACAGGTGCTTGTCCCGGCTGAACGCCCAGGCCTCGCACTGACGCTGACCCCATTCGACGGCGAACGCGGTGACGGCTGCGGCGATCGACGTTGCGATGAAGATTGTCATGGCGACCCCCTCGGACGCTTTGCTGACTATCTGACCAGCGTCACCCACAGCGTCCGCAGTGTCTCCACAGCTAGCGTCCAGACTGACGATGCGTAACCAGAATCCTCAGTACCGGCTACCCGGTATCAGGCGCTGACCTTGCTTCGCTTGCGCTTCTTCGGCGTCGGCCGCGCCACACCCAGCGCCTCGGCGAGGAAGTGGCCCGTATAGCTGTCGGGATTGGCGGCGACGTCCTCCGGCGTGCCCGCCGCGACCACCGAACCACCGCCGGCTCCCCCTTCGGGACCCATGTCGACGATCCAGTCGGAGGTCTTGATCACGTCGAGGTTGTGCTCGATGACGATCACCGTATTGCCTTTGTCGACAAGGCCGTTGATGACGGCGAGCAGCTTGCGGATGTCCTCGAAGTGCAGACCCGTCGTCGGCTCGTCGAGGATGTACACCGTGCGCCCGGTCGACCGCTTCTGCAGTTCCGACGCCAGCTTGACGCGCTGCGCCTCGCCACCGGACAGCGTCGGCGCGGGCTGCCCGAGCCGGACGTAGCCGAGCCCGACGTCGACCAGCGTCGCCAGATACCGGTGGATCGAGGTGATGGGCTTGAAGAACTCCGCCGCCTCCTCGATCGACATATCGAGCACCTCGGCGATGGTCTTGCCCTTGTAATGCACCTCGAGCGTCTCGCGGTTGTACCGAGCGCCCTGGCACACCTCGCACGGCACGTACACGTCGGGCAGGAAGTTCATCTCGATCTTGATGGTGCCGTCGCCCGAGCATGCCTCGCAGCGGCCACCTTTGACGTTGAACGAGAACCGACCCGGCTGGTAGCCCCGCACCTTCGCCTCGGTGGTGGCCGCGAACAACGTGCGGATCTTGTCGAACACACCGGTGTAGGTGGCCGGATTGGACCGCGGCGTGCGCCCGATCGGCGACTGGTCGACGCGGACGAGCTTGTCCAGCTTGTCCAGACCCGTCACGCGGGTGTGCCGACCGGGCACCTGCCGCGCGCCGTTGAGCTTGTTGGCCAGCACCGACGCCAGGATGTCGTTGACGAGCGTCGACTTGCCGGAACCGGAGACGCCGGTGACCGCGGTCAGCACGCCCAGCGGGAAGGACACGTCGATCTCGCGCAGGTTGTGCTCGCGGGCACCGACCACGGTCAGCTGACGCTTGCGGTCGGTGGGCCGCCGGATCGCGGGGACCTCGATCTCTTCCTTACCCGAAAGATACGCTCCGGTAATCGAATTCGGGTTGCTCAACAGTTCCTCGTATGGCCCGCTGTGCACGATCTGCCCGCCGTGTTCACCCGCTGCGGGCCCGATGTCGACGACCCAGTCGGCGTGGGCGATGGTGTCGAGGTCGTGCTCCACGACGATCAGGGTGTTGCCGAGATCCCGCAACCGAATCAACGTCTCGATGAGCCGCCTGTTGTCGCGCTGATGCAGGCCGATGGACGGCTCGTCGAGCACGTACAGCACGCCGACGAGCCCGGACCCGATCTGGGTGGCCAGCCGAATACGTTGTGCCTCACCGCCGGAGAGTGTGGCGGCCGCCCGCGACAGCGACAAGTAGTCGAGACCGACGTCGAGCAGGAACCCGAGCCGCGACTGGATCTCCTTCAGCACCTGACCGGCGATGGCCTGCTCCCGCGCGCCGAGCGTCAACGCGTTGAGGAACTCCGCGCACTCGGCAATCGACAGCTCGGACACCTCGGCGATCGACTTGGCGCCGAAGCCCTCGGCCGTCATCGTGACCGCCAGGATCTCGGGCTTGAGGCGCGTGCCCTCGCACTCGGGGCACGGCACGTCGCGCATGAAGCCCTCGTAGCGCTCCTTCATCTGCTCGGAGTCGGTTTGCTCCATGCGGCGTTGCAGGAACGCCATCACACCTTCGAAATCGGCGTAGTACGAACGGGTTCGGCCGTAGCGGTTCTTGTACCGCACGTGCACCTGTTCGTCGCAGCCCTCCAGAATCGCCTTGCGCGCCTTGGCGGGCAGCTTCTTCCACGGTGTGTCGACGTCGAAGCCGAGCTGGCTGCCGAGACCGGCCAACATTCGGGTGAAGTACTCGGCCGTCTGCCCCATCGACCACGGCGCGACGGCGCCCTCGGCGAGGGTGAGGTCCGGGTCCGGGACGACGAGTTCCGGGTCGACCTCCTTGCGGATGCCCAGTCCGGTGCATTCCGGGCAGGCACCGTACGGCGAGTTGAACGAGAAGGACCGCGGTTCCAGGTCATCGACGGCGAGCGGGTGCCCGTTGGGGCACGCCAGCTTCTCGGAGAAGCGCTGCTCGCGGTGCGGGTGGTCGTCCTCGCGGTCGACGAACTCCAGGACCACGATGCCGTCGGCCAGGTTCAGCGCCGTCTCCACCGAGTCGGTCAGCCGCTGCTTGGCGGTGGCCTTGACCGTGAGCCGGTCGACGACCACCTCGATGTCGTGCTTCTCCTGCTTTTTCAGCGTCGGCGGTTCGGTGAGCGAATACACCACGCCGTCGACCCGGACGCGGCTGTAGCCCTGAGAGTTCAGCTTGTCGAACAGATCGACGAATTCACCCTTGCGGGTGCGCACGACCGGCGCGAGGACCTGGAACCGCAGGCCCTCGTCCATGGCGAGCACCTGGTCGACGATCTGCTGCGGCGTCTGGCGGGCGATGCGCTCACCGCACACCGGGCAGTGCGGGGTGCCAGCGCGTGCATAGAGCAGACGCAGGTAGTCGTAGACCTCGGTGATGGTGCCGACGGTCGAGCGCGGGTTGCGGTTGGTGGACTTCTGGTCGATGGACACCGCGGGCGAGAGGCCCTCGATGAAGTCGACGTCGGGCTTGTCCATCTGGCCCAGGAACTGGCGGGCGTAGGCCGACAGCGACTCGACGTAGCGGCGCTGCCCCTCGGCGAAGATCGTGTCGAATGCCAGAGACGACTTCCCGGAACCGGACAGGCCGGTGAACACGATCAGGGCATCGCGCGGCAGATCAAGATCAACGCTTTGCAGGTTGTGTTCGCGCGCACCCTTGACAATCAGGCGATCAGCCACACGCATTCTCTTTCAAGAAGAAGTCCTCCGAAGACATAGTTGAAGCCCATGCTATGTGCCGCCACCGACAAGTTCTGGGCCAGTGTGCGCCGGGCCGGATACCGTGAGGACATGACCGTCGTCAGCGACAACTACACCGGCCATGTTGACCCCCAGACCGCAGCCAAACGGACGCTTCCGGGTGCGTCGATCGTCAAGGTTTCGGTCGGCCCAATGGACAACAACGCGTACCTGGTGACGTGTTCCCAGACGGGAGAGACGCTACTCATCGATGCGGCCAACGACCCCGAGATCCTGCTCGAGCTCATCGAGCGCTTCGCGCCGAAATTGAGCCTGATCGTCACCAGCCATCAGCACTTCGACCACTGGCAGGCGCTGGAGAAAGTCGCCAAGGCGACCGGTGCGCCAACCGCGGCACATCAACTCGACGCCGATCCGTTGCCGGTCAAACCCGATCGGATCCTGGCCCACGGGGACACCGTGAAGATCGGCAAGCTGTCGTTCGACGTCATCCACCTGCAAGGCCACACGCCCGGGTCGGTGGCGCTGGCGCTCGACGGGGCCGACGAGGCGACGCACCTGTTCACCGGTGACTGCCTGTTCCCAGGCGGCGTCGGCAAGACCTGGCAGGAGGGCGACTTCGAGAAGCTGCTCGACCACGTGACCAGCCGGGTGTTCAACGTCTACGGCGACTCGACGGTCGTCTATCCGGGCCATGGCGACGATACGACACTCGGTACCGAGCGACCCCACCTCGGAGAGTGGAAAGAACGCGGTTGGTGAGCCGTACGAAATTCGTCCGATCAGGCATTTCAGCCGCATCTTGAGGTGACACTGATCGTGTGGAGGGCACGCGGTGTCCCTCATGTGACACCGAGCTAGGCGCGACAGCCAAGTTCTGCAGCGAATGCGGAACGCCGGTGACGCGCGCGGCAGGAGCGGCGGAGTACAAGCAGGTGACCGTGCTGTTCGCCGATGTCGTCCACTCGATGGACATCGCCAGGTCTGTCGGGGCCGAGCGGCTACGCGAGATCATGGCGGGCCTGGTGGACACGGCCACCTCCGTGGTGAAGCGATACGGCGGCACGGTGGACAAGTTCACGGGCGACGGCATCATGGCCGTCTTCGGGGCACCGGTGGCGCTCGAGGACCACGCACTGCGCGCATGCCTGGCCGCGTTGGGAATTCAGGAGGAAGTCGGACCACTCGAGTTTCAGCTGCGCATCGGCATCGATTCCGGTCAGGTCATAGCCGGTGAAATTGGTTCCGGCGCTCTGGGTTACACCGCGATCGGCGAACACGTCGGCATGGCGCAGCGGATGGAAACGGCCGCTCCCCCGGGCGGCGTCATGCTGAGCGCGTCCACGGCCCGTCTCCTCAATGGTGCTGTCACCCTTGGTGAGCTGGAGCTGGTTCAGGTCAAAGGGGCGGAGTACCCCGTTCCCGCGCGCCGCCTGCTCGGCGTCGGCACCGGGAACCACGCTCCCCCACGGATCGAATCGAATCTCGTCGGCCGTCAATGGGAGATGACGGCGCTCGAAGGGCTGCTGAATCGGGCCATCAACGGCCAGGGAGCTGTTGTCGGTGTCTCGGGGCCTGCCGGGATCGGCAAGAGCCGGCTATTACGCGAGCTCACCGCCATGGCGGCGAACCGCGGCCTGCAGGTGTTCACGGCGCACTGCGAATCGCATACCAGCCAGGTGCCGTTTCACGCGGTCAAGACGCTGTTCAGAGCGGCGAGCGGGGTCGAGGGGCTCGACGCGGCTGAGGCCCGCGCGCGGATTGCCGCGCAGCCCCGGGATGTCGATCCGGAGGATCGGTTCTTGTTCGAGGACCTGCTGGGCATCGCCGACCCCGATACCCCGCAACCTCAGATCGACCCTGACGCACGACGGCGGCGACTGACGGCCATGGTCAACTCCGCATCGCTTGGCGTGGCGACTTGCGCGGTCTACGTCATCGAAGATGCCCATTGGATCGACGAGGCCAGCGAGTCGCTGCTGGCAGATTTCCTCTCCGTGGTGCCACAAACACCGTTACTGACGTTGATCACGCACCGCCCCGAGTATCGAGGCGCTTTATCGCAGGTGGTGGGGGCACAGTCGTTCGCTCTGGCACCGTTGAGCGATCGCGAAACGACGACGTTGGTGGCCAGCCTGCTTGGCCCCGATTCGTCGGCGCAGACGCTCGGCGAGACGATCGTCGAAAGGGCCGCGGGCACACCGTTATTCGCCGAGGAGATTGTTCTCGAATTGGCGGAACGCGGCGTACTGCAAGGAGAACCCGGTGCCTACGTAGCGACCGTCGAGGCCGCAGAGGTCACAGTTCCGGCCACCTTGCAGGCCACGATCGCCTCGCGAATCGATCGACTCGATCCCAGGGCGAAACGCACCCTCGGCGCGGCCGCGGCGATCGGTTCGAGGTTCGGCGCGGAACTGCTGACGGCGCTGGGCGTGGAGCCCGCCTTCACCGAGTTGCTGGCAGCCCGGCTGATCGATCAGGTGACATTCACCCGCAGCCCTGAGTACGTGTTTCATCAACCGCTGATTCGCACGGTTGCTTACGAGTCGCAGTTGAGGTCCGACCGCGCCGACTTGCACCGGCGGGTGGCGGCCGCGATCGAAGCCAAATCGGTTGGCTCCGCTGATGAGAACGCGGCGCTGATCGCCGAGCATCTGGAAGCAGCGGGCGACCTGGAATCGGCATTCGACTGGCACATGCGAGCCGGAACGTGGTTGAACAACCGCGACTTCGCCTCGGCGCGGGTCAGTTGGGAGCGTGCCAGTCACGTCGCCGACGCACTGCCGACCGACCATCCGGGGCGCCTGGCGATGCAAATCGCCCCGCGTACCGCGATCTGTGCAACTGATTGGCGTCTCCACGCCGATGACTCCAATGAGCGCTTCGATGAGCTGCGGAAACTCTGCGCGCTTGCCGGCGACAAGACCTCGCTCGCCCTGGCCATCATGGGGCCGATGTCCGTGCACGCGCAGCGTGGCGAGGTGCGCGAATCACAACGACTGGCCTCCGAACTAATCGCACTTCTGGACTCGATAGGCGACGCCGCTCTGGCTGCCGAGGCGGCATTCGGAGCGATAAGCATGAAGGCGCAGGCCGGTGAGATGGAAACCGTGTTGCGTTGGGCTCAGGCCACGATTGACTGGGCGGACGGCGACCCGACGAAGGGCGGCCTGATCGTGGGTTCGCCGTTAGCGGTGGCGCGGGTGCTGCGTGGTCTAGCGCGAGCGTGGCTCGGTCTACCCGGATGGTGCCGCGATCTCGATGACGGTGTTGCGATGGGTAAGCAAAGCGGGGAACCGATGACGCAGGTGGTCACCGTGTCATGGAAATGCGGCACCGGACCGTGGCACGGCCTTCTGTGCGCCGACGACGACGTTGTAAACACCGCCGACGACGGGCTGCGCACTGCGCAGTCATCGGGCGACGATTATGCCGTCGCTATGGCGGAATACATATTGGGCTCCGTCATGCTGCTGCGAGGCCGTCGATCCGACCGGGAGAGCGGGTACGCAATGCTGACGCGCCTTCGCGAGGATTGCATCCGACGCCGATACCTCCTGTCGGAACTTCCGGTGTTCGACACTTACATCGGCCGCGAACTGACCAAGCGCGGTGACGTCGAAAGCGGCATTGTGATGATGAGGAATGCGCTGGACGACATGACGCGAAATGGACAGGTCGGCTACTACATCCCGACTGCCGGCTTTCTGGTCGAAGCGCTGTTGGAGCGTGGCGACAACGGCGACCTGGTCGAGGCCGAATCGGTCGCCGCGGCGATCGGAAGCGCACCGGCCGATGGCTCGGTGGTCCGCGACATCTGGGCACTGCGCATGCGTGCGCTACTGGCCCGAGCACGCGGTGATGGCGCCGACTACCGGCAGCTGCGGAATCGATACCGCGAGATGGCGGCGTCCCTGGGCTTTGAAGGCCACATGCGATGGGCCGCGGCAATGCCGTGAACGCGCTGTCCTAGGCTGATGCGCAGGACTCATCGAGGAGATATCCCAGGAGAAATGGTGAACCAGGATCAGTTGAAGAAGGCGCAAAGCGGCGCCGGTTTCATCGCAGCACTCGACCAGAGCGGTGGCAGCACCCCCAAGGCGCTCAAGCTCTACGGCATTCCCGAGGACGCCTACTCGGGTGATGACCAGATGTTCGACCTGGTCCACGAGATGCGCACCCGCATCATCACCAGCCCCGCATTCGACGGCGACCGCATCATGGGCGCGATCCTCTTCGAGATGACGATGGACCGCCAGATCGAGGGCCGACCCACTGCCGACTACCTCTGGAACGTCAAGAACATCGTTCCCTTCCTCAAGATCGACAAGGGCCTGAACGAGGAGAAGGACGGCGCGCAGACCATGAAGCCGATGCCCGGCCTGGACGAACTGCTCGACCGCGCGGTGGCCAACGGCGTCTTCGGCACCAAGGAGCGCTCCGTCATCAAGCTGCCCGGCGCCGGTCTCGACGCCGTCGTCGCCCAGCAGTTCGAGGTCGGCCAGCAAGTGCTCGCGAAGGGCCTGGTGCCGATCATCGAGCCCGAGGTCGACATCAAGAGCCCGAAGAAGGCTGAGGCCGAGGAGCAGCTCAAGGCCGCGTTGCTCGCCGGCGTGAACGCCCTTGGCGCTGACCAGAAGGTCATGCTCAAGCTCACGCTGCCCGACACCGACAACCTCTACAAGGAGCTCGTCGACCACCCGAACGTGCTGCGCGTGGTCGCCCTGTCCGGCGGCTACAGCCGTGACGAGGCCTGCGAGCGGCTGGCCCGCAACAACGGCGTCATCGCGAGCTTCTCGCGCGCCCTGACCGAGGGCCTCACCGCGCAGCAGAGCGACGAGGAGTTCAACGCCACCCTCGACGCGGCGATCGGGAGCATCGCCAAGGCATCCGCTACCTAAGAGCTATACGGGGCTACCCGGCGGCACTGATCGCCGGTGCCCTACTTGCGCTGGCCTTCCCCGCGCCGTCGTGGTGGTGGCTGGCGTGGATCGGCCTTGTGCCTCTATTGCTCGTCCTCCGGGCGGCACCCACCGCCGCGCAGGGCGGCGGACGGGCCTGGTGCGGGATGGCCGGATTCGTTCTGGCGACCCAGTACTGGCTGGGGCCCAGCGCGGGCCCGCTACTGGTCGTATTCGCGGTCGCTATCGGCGCGCTGTGGTTTCCGTCGGGCTGGGCCGCGCATCGGCTGCTCTCGGGCGACGTCGCGGCACGGCAGGTCCTCACCGCGGTCGCCGTACTCCCCTCGGCCTGGGTGATTGCCGAGGCTGTCAGGTCGTGGCACCGCCTCGGCGGACCGTGGGCGCTGCTCGGCGCCTCGCAGTGGAATCAGCCGGCCACGCTCGCCCCTGCGTCGGTGGGCGGCGTATGGCTCGTGAGCTTTCTGCTGGTCGCGGTCAACACCGCGGTCGTCGGCGCGATTCTGCTTCGCTCCTGGCAAGCCGTGGCGCTCCCGGTCGTCCTCGCCGTCGTCGGCCCGGTGTGGTTCTGGGCGGGACCGGCGCCAGAAGCGGGAGCCACGGCGCGGGTCGCGCTCGTCCAGCCCGGCGACATCGCGGAGTCGACGGCACGACAGGCGGCGAGCGAAGCGCTCACCGAAGGCTTGGCGGGCCAGCGGGTCGACCTCGTGGTCTGGGGCGAGAGCAGCGTCGGGGTCGACCTCGAGAGTCACCCGGAAGCGCTGCGCCGGCTGGTCGACCTCCGCCGCCGGATCGGCGCTGACCTGTTGGTCAATGTCGATGCGCGGGCGCCGGAAGGCGGAATCTACAAGTCATCGGTCCTCATCGGACCCGACGGGGTGCGCGGTTCGTACGCCAAGACCCGGTTGGTGCCGTTCGGTGAATACGTCCCGCTGCGGCCGCTGCTCGGTTGGGCCACCCGTCATACGAAGGCGGCGGGCGAGGACCGTCGGCGCGGTACCGGGCCGGTGGTGCTGAACACCGGACCGCTGACCGTCGGCCCGCTGATCAGCTTCGAGACGACGTTCTCGGACCTGCCGCGACGGGCGGTGCGGCTGGGCGCGGAGTTGCTGGCATACCAGAGTTCGACGTCGAGTTATCAAGGCAGCTGGGCGCAGCCGCAACTGGCGAGCCTCGTCGCGGTTCACGCCGTCGAGGTGGGTCATCCGGCCGTGCATGCCGGGTTGTCCGGCGTCAGTTCGGCGTTCGACGCACGCGGCCACAGACTGGGCTGGCTACCCGCCACTGAACGCGGCGTGTTGGTGGTCGACGTTCCGCTCGGGTCGCGCTCGACCCTCTACGACAAGTTCGGCGATTGGCCGATTGTCTTGGCGGCGTTGGTCTTTACGGCGTGGTGTGCACGATCAGCACGTCGGTCTTAGACCGGCGCGCCACGTTGGCGGGCACCGATCCGAGCAACCGACCCGCGATGGTGGACAGGCCGACATTGCCGACGACGAGCAGATCGGCCTTCACTTCATCCGCGAGGTCGACCAGCGCATCGACGGGGGCCCCGACGATCGCCTTCTCCTCGACGTTCTTCGCTCCCGCCTGGACCGCGCGATCGCGGGCCTCACGCAGGATCGCGTAGATGGGGGCGTTGCCGGACATCTTGTAGCCCTCGTCCTTGAGCACGTCGGCGGCGCGCTGATCCTCGCTCTGCGGGAAGTACGCCGTCGCCACGACAACCTTGGCGTCTGACCCGGCGGCGATCTGGCCGGCCCTCTCCACCGCGCGCAGCGACGAATCCGATCCGTCCGTGCCGACAACGATGGTGCTGTAGCCGCTCATCCAAGTCCTCCCAGTGTCAGTTGGATCGCCACCCGAGACAGTAACCCGTTGTGATGGGAACATGGGTGCGAATCACCACACCTGAATACCATTCGCGTGCCCTTTCGCAAATGCCTCCGGCGCCAACATCACCCCGATGCGGCCGACGTGATCCGGCCTACACACCTCTTCGGACGGCAGAAATGCTGCCGGAGAACAGATTCGATGAGCGCGTGCGTCAATTGTCGTGATGTGCGGCGGCGCTGCGCACGTACTCCCGCGGGGAGCAGCCGTTCACTCGGGTGAACGCGGTCGTGAATGCGCTTGCGGACTGGTAGCCGACCCGGTCGGCGACCTCGGCGAGCGACGGCCGTTCGGCGCGCAACATGTCCTTGGCCAGAGCCACCCGCCACTCCAGCACGTACTGCATCGGCGGCATACCGATGGTGCGGGTGAACCGTTCGGCGAACACCGCTCGCGACATGTTCGCGGCCCGTGCGAGCTTCTCCACCGTCCATGGGCGTGCCACGTCGGTGTGGATCTCGCGCAACGCGCCGGCAAGGCCGGGATCCGACAGCCCTGCGATGAGGCCGTGCTCTCCCGGCGCGGGCCGTTCAGTTCGGAACCGGCAGGCCTCGATCAGCAGCACCTCGACGAGCCGCTCGAGAATCACGTCGCGGCAGGGATGTTGCGCTATCGCCTCCTCGGTGATGAGGTCGACGATCCGACTCAGGCGGGCGGAGCCGGGTTCGCCGTGGCGAACGAGAACCGTTGGCGGCAAAAGCTTTACGAGCAGCGCGGCGTTGGCCCGGTCGAAGCGGAAGTATCCACCGAGCATGCGCATCGGCGACGGGCCGTCCTGGGAGCCGTAATGCGCGTCGCCCGGCGGGTAGAGATCGACGTCGACGGGCTCGAGGGTCAGATCACTGGCCATCACGAAGCTCGGCGTCGCGGGAAGCAACAGGAAGTCACCCTGATGGAGCTCGAACGGGTCGATCCCGTCCGGCTGGAGCCAACAGCTTCCCTCGATCATCAGACAGAAGGACGGATCGGCATATCGCGGCTTGCGGACGCTCCAGTCCCCGGCGCCATTCACCACTTTCGACAGCACAACCTGCGGGCGCAACAACGGAATGATCGCTTCGAGCGGATCGGCGGCTGGTGCGATATCCGTCGGCGAGACGGGCATGCCGACAAGATATCGCTTCCGCCGGTACCTAGTGGGCCGCGGCGTTGTGGGCGTCGGTGTTCGCCAGCTCCACCGCGTCGGCCCCAGCCGGAAACCGCAGCTGCCCCGACGTGTCGGTCGCGGCGCGGTACACAGTCTCGGCGACGTCCGATTCGGTGGTGAAGACGCTGGCCTGCCCAAAGGACTCGAAGACCGGGGCGGCGAACGCCTGATACGGCTCGGGCACGAGCCCGTCCATCCGGGACGCGCCGTTGCGGGTGAAGCTTGTCGACGGGCCGTAACCCGGCTCGACGAGCTTGGCCGTGACGTTCACGGCGTCGAGTTCGAGCGCCAGCGACGCGGTGAACCCTTCGATCGCCATCTTGCTGGCCGTGTACACCGCGGCCAGTGGCATCGCCGTCAACGTCACGCTGGAGGTCACGTTGACCACCACACCCGATCCGCGTTCACGCATCTGGGGCACGACGGCCTGTGTCACCGCCATCACCCCAAAGGTGTTGGTTTCGAACACTTCCCGGATCGTCGCCATCGGCATGGGCTCGAATGCGCCGACGACTCCGATACCGGCGTTGTTCACCAGCACGTCGATCGGTCCGCTGGCCCCGATCGCCGTGGTGATGCTGTCGGGTTTGGTCACGTCGAGCGGCAGCACGCGGATTCGGCCGGATTCGGGCAGTAGACCCTCGCGCGGTGTGCGCATCGTCGCGATGACGTTCCAGCCGTTCGCATGGAAGTGGCGCGCGGTTTCGAGTCCATAGCCTGAGGAGCAGCCGGTGATGAGAACTGTTTTCATGCCCTCGACGCTAGGGACGCAAGGTCAGACGATCAATGGCGTAGAGTCCGGAAAACATTACAGAGCGTCTTGGATTGCGGTTTCGATTGCCGGGTATCCGCATGGCATGGCAGTCACTGCGGACGACTTCGTGCCGGACAGTCGCGACCTCACCGAACTGGCCGACGCCGCGCACAACTGTAAAGGCTGCGACCTGTACCTGGACGCCACCCAGACGGTGTTCGGCGCGGGCTCGGCCAACGCCGCCCTCATGCTGGTCGGCGAACAACCCGGCGATCAGGAGGACAAGGCGGGCGCACCGTTTGTCGGCCCCGCGGGCAGGCTGCTGGACAAGGCGCTGGTGGCCGCGGGCGTGGACCGTGACCGGCTGTACGTCACGAACGCGGTCAAACATTTCAAGTTCACGCTGCCGGAGCGCGGTAAGCGCCGCATCCACAAGACTCCGAGCCGGACCGAGGTGGTGTCGTGTAGGCCGTGGCTGATGGCCGAGTTGGACGCGGTACGGCCCGACGTGCTGATGCTGCTCGGAGCGACGGCCGCACAGTCGTTGATGGGCAGCACGTTTCGACTGACAGCCCATCGCGGAGAGGCGCTGCGTCTCCCGGAATCCGACGAACTCGGCGTCGATCCGACTGTGGTGGTCAGCGCTCACCCGTCGTCGGTGTTGCGCGGTCGCCCGGAAGACCGCGACAAGGCGTTCGAGGCGCTGGTATCGGATCTACGATTCGCCGCAGGGCTTCTGGACTGAGCGCCGACCGCACGCTTGTTATACGCATCGCCCGAGAAGGGCCGCACACAAGCGTGCAGTCGGCGTAATCCCAACGCCGCAGGCACTATTGCGCTGTCGGCGCGTTAGCAGACGGCCGGCGGCACCCAACCCGCTACGGCCGGTGGTACCCATGGGCAGGGGCCAGGGCCGTAGTAGTACGGAGGCGGCGGCGGAGCATCCCAGCGAGCGCCACGCCAATGGTCAGGACCGCGCCAGTCATCCCAATGAGGCTTGGGCTTGTTGAGCTTCCACGTCACTGCGGGTGAATTCGGTAGCGCCTCTTCAGCGTTGGCGAGACCCGCGCTCACCCCGACTGCCGTGAAACCCAACATTCCGATAAACGCCGCACCAGCGGCGATCTTCTTCATCTTCACGATCAACCTCAACTACCGCATCAATTTCAGTTCCGACCCGACATAATCTTAACCCCGTCGCGTAATAAATATTCCGTCGCCACAGGCGTGGGAGTTTCAGCAAACAGGGCGGACCGGGCAATGAACACGCCTCTGCCGCAGACGAATTGGCGATATATCATTTTCGTTCGCGTCAATACTACGATGGTCGCAAAGACTCGCCAAGGGGTGAAAGCTCAGCTGTACAGCGACTCGAAGCGCTCGATCGAGCGCTCGATGTCGCCCTTCACCGCGCGTGCGGCCACCGCCCCGATCGGCCCGAACAGCGGCCTGCCCCCGAGGTCGATCTTGACGGTGAAAGCACAGCCCGACTCGGTCGGCGCGACCGTCATCTTCAACGCGTACTTGGTGCCGCCGACGCCGTCTCCGGTGATCGCGAGCAGCTTCGGCGGGTCGAATTCACGCACGGTCCACTTGACGCGATTACGCATGCCTTTCGCACCTGCGACGCCGACGATCGTCGTGCCCACCGCCAGTTCCGACGGCACGACGCCCCGCCAGCCCTCGTGCATCTGCAGCCAGTCCCCGAGGTCGGACAGGTTCGACGCGTGCTGCCACGCCTCGTCGGGACTCAGCGACAACTCGCGAGTCAACTCCAGCTTGGCCATCCAGAGATACTAGGCAGCGCCGGGCGCGAGATGACGGCGAGTGCGGTGACGCATGGACGCCGAACCGACAGATGCTGAGCGCCGTCAACGAACGTCAGCAACGCTTCGCCGACTGCTACGCCGATCAGCACTCGCAGGCGAGGCCATCCTGATCCCGGTCGAGCCACGGCCCGTAGTACGGGCTACTCGACGGGATATCGCAGTAACCCGACGCCTTCGCCTGCGTGCAGTTCTTAAACGGTGTCTGCGCACTAGCCGTTGGCGCCAAGCCAACAGCGATAGCTACCACCAAACCCCCGACGACCATCATCGAGCGCGACACACGCCACATGTGAATCTCCTGAATACGGCAATGGTGGGCGCAGCTTACGCCCGCGTCAGCAGCTACCGCGCCAGAATTACGGAAGCAGTCCTTGAACAGCAAGAACATTAGCCTTGCCAGCGCACGGTTACCCGGCCGTCAGTGTTTGGGCGTGGAACTTGGGGCACAGGTTGCCGGTTGCGGCGAGGATTTACCTTCATTGACCGTTCCACGCCCACGCCACGGTCGCGCTGTCCGCTCCGATCTGCGGCAGGCCGCGATTCCATCGAGTCCATCGCGGCGTCCATATGCGGACACTCGCGCGGCCAAGTTCCTCGAATATCCAACGGAATCCGCAAGAGCAGGCGAGCGGACCCGGCGGCTGCAGACGCGACCGCCAATCCCGCGACTCCAGACGTAACGATCTTGAACATGCCACGGCAATAAGTCAGCGCTACGCACTGGGATGACCTCGGCCAGCTTCGCCGCGCTGAGCAAGCTCCGGATCACCGCACCTACGCCGCATCTAGCAGCAGATATAGCCCGTATGACAGCCAATCGCGGTCAAGCGTCGTTCAGACGCTACGAGCGAGTGGCGGGATTCGAACCCGCGTAAACGGCTTTGCAGGCCGGTGCCTAGCCACTCGGCCACACCCGCAGCGGAACCGACCCTGCCACGGTGCGATCGGCCGGCCCACCGTTCTGATCGTCGTGAGGCGAACACCGACCGCTCGACTTAGGCCAGAATGCACTGTGACCATCGGACTCATCTGCGCCATCCCGCAGGAGCTTGCCGCCCTCCAGAGCGCCCTGACTGAGACGCACTCCGAAGCGGTGGCCCACACGCGATTCGTCACCGGGGTGCTCGACGGTCACGACGTCGTGCTCGCCGGGTCCGGCATGGGCAAGGTCAACGCCGCGATCGTCAGCACGCTGCTGGCCGACCGATTCGGTTGCAGCACAATCGTTTTCTCCGGCGTGGCGGGTGGTCTCGATCCCGCGCTGTCGATCGGCGACGTGGTCGTGGCGGACCAGATCGTCCAGCACGACGCCGGTGTGCTGGAGAACCAACAGGTCCGAACCTACCAGCCGGGCCACGCACCGATCATCAACCCGTCCGACCGGCTCGGCTACCCGGTTGATCCGGAACTGCTCGCCCGGGTCAAGGAACGACTCGCCGGGTTCCCGCTACCGGGCCAAATCGTCTACGGCACAGTCCTTACCGGTGACCAGTACCTGAACTGCGACAGCACACGGCAGCGGCTGCTCGCCGAACACGGCGGCCGGGCCATCGAAAAGGAAGGCGGCTCCGTCGCACAGGTCTGCGAGGCGTTCGGTCTCCCCTGGCTCGTCATCCGCGCGCTATCCGACCTCGCCGGTGGCAATGCGTTGTTCGACTTCACCGAATTCGTCGAACAGGCGTCGGCGACGTCGGCGAGCATTCTGCGACACCTGCTGCCCGTGCTGTGACCGCCGGGCGCTGGCGCACTAAGAATTGGCCGCGCGACTACCACTTCTCGTAGACGCCACGAGGCCGACGACAGCCAGGACCGCGAACGTCACGAACATCCAGCGCGCCGCCGTTGCATCCCCGCGGTCGGTGGCATTGACCACGATGCCCGCCAGTCCGGCCCCGAACGCTCCAAAGATCAGCTGCACGGTGTTGATGGCCGCCGCCGCGCGGCCGCCCTCGCTCACATCGTCGACGCAGCCCATCGCCCACGCCGACAGATGCGGCCACGCCATGCCGACCCCGGTGCCCGTGAGCGCCAGCGCGACCACCCAGACCGCGATCACCAAGCCCGGCGCGTCCTCGACCTGAGTGACCGCCGCCAGCGCCAACCCGGCAGCCATCACCAGCGGCGCCACCGCGACGATGCGCACGACGACCTTCGTCCTGGTCACCGATGCGCTCACGATCTCGCTCAGCGTCCAGCCGACAGCCAAAGCCACCCCGAGAAACCCCGCCGCCACCGGCGCCAGATGCGCGAGCCGCTGGCCGAAGAACGGCACGTAAAGGTCGACCATCGTGGCGGCCATCAGCATGCCAAGGGTGAGGTAGATCCACTTGAGCGGGCCGGGCCGAAAAGCCGTGGGCGGCAGCACCGCTGCGCTCACACGGCGGTCGACGATCAAAAACACCGCGACCAGCCCCGCGCCCACCCCGACCAGGGCAACGGTCCAGAGCATGTTGCGAGGGACACCCGCGATGCTGATCGCCAGCGCCGCCGCGCCGAGCAGCAGCAGCGACCACACCGGTATCCGGTCACGCACCGCCGGGGCATCGGTGCGGGCGGGCAACGCGAACGGCACCAGCACGGCGATGGCTACGGCCAGCACGACCAGCACACCGAATGCCCAACGCCACGAACCGTATTGGGCGAACAGACCCCCTGCCGCGGGGCCGAGTAGGGTGCCGACGCCCCACATCGCCGAGACAAGGGCCGACGCTTTGGTCCACAACGACTGCGGCAGAGTGGAATTGATGACCGCGTAGCCGAGCCCCGCGAGCAGCCCGCCCGCCGCGCCCTGCACCACGCGGCCGACCAACAGCAGTTCCATCGTCGGCGCCAGGGCGCAGAACAGGCTGCCGAGCCCGAACACGCCGAGCCCGGACAGGTACGCCCAGCGAGGCCCGACCCGTGCGAGCAGGGCACTCACAGTCGTCGCCGCCACCACCGATGCCACCAGGTACACCGTGGTGACCCACACGTAGAGGCGTTGGCCGCCGATCTCGGCGACCGTGCTCGGAAGCAGGCTGATGGTGAGGAACTCATTGGTGGCGTACAACGCAACACCACCGGCCAACACTGTCGAGGCTCCGAGGTACTTCGGGCCCAACAATTCACGCCAGCCGCCGGCGGCTTTCGTTGCGGATACGGTCACGCCGCTCACGCTAAGAGCTCAACCGCGGTTGAGGTCAAGTTATTCCAACACGCGGTCTCCGGACCGCGAAAGTCCCTGGTTGACGCTAGGTTGCAACATATGTTGCGAGCTTTGGCATGCGTTCTCGTCGCTGTCCTGATGGCCGGCTGCAGTCAGAACGGCGACGCCCGAACTGAGCCCGATCCCGTCGCCCCGGATTCCACCGGCACCGTCGGCATCCGACAGGTCGAGTTCGTCGACCGCGGCACGGAGGGGACAGAACGCCATCTGGCTTTGAACGTCTTCTATCCCGCCGAGGCCGCTCCGGCCGACGCCGAGCCGTTCCCGATGCCGTTCTACACCGATGTGACGGTATATCCCGACCTGGCGCCCGCGGACAACGAACGTCACCCGTTGATCCTGTTCTCGCACGGGCGGGGCAGCAACGGGTTGATGTATGCGTGGTTCGCACAGGAACTGGCCAGCCGCGGCTACATCGTCGCCGCGCTGAACCACTACCGCGCGAACACCTATGACTCGTCGATCGTCTACCTCGCCAACAAGCTGTGGCAGCGACCTAAGGACCTGACGCTCACCGCGAATTTCCTTGTCGGCGACGCCTTTTGGGGGACGTTGATCGACGAGGATCGAATCGGGGTATCCGGACATTCGCAAGGCGGGTTCACCTCGCTGTGGATCGGCGGAGCCCGGGTCAACGCCGAGAAGTATCTGGACTTCCAGCGCGGATGGAAGAACAACCGGGCGGTGCCCCAACATCTACGCGATCAACTACCGCTCGACGCCGCTCCCGCGCTCGACGTCGCGGATCCGCGGATCAAGGCGGTCTTCGCCATGGCGCCGGGGATCATCCAGGCGTTCGGGATGGACAAGGCCGGGCTGCACGAACTGAAGTTGCCGACCTATCTCATCGTCGGCGCCCGCGACACCCAGACGCCGCCGGACGAGAACGCCGAATTCGCGGCGCAGAACGTTCCCGGATCTGAGCTGAACATCCTGCCCGGCGACGTCGACCACGAGATCTTCACCAACGAGTGCAACCAGATCGGTCGCGACGAGTTCCCCGAAGCCTGCATCGACGCACCGGGTGTCGACCGGACGGCCCTGCACCGCGAGATCGCCGACGCCGCAAGCCGCTTCTTCGACAGCCACCTGCGCGGCTGACTACTTCAGGCCCGCGGCGTCCATCCCGCGCAGTTCCTTCTTCAGGTCGTGGATCTCGTCGCGGATCCGTGCCGCCAACTCGAACTGCAGATCGCGGGCCGCGGCCATCATCTGCTCGGTCAGATCCTTGATCAGGTCGGCCAACTCGGCGCGAGGCATGTTCGTGGTGTCGCGGCCCTCGATGATTCCCGCGCTGACGGCACGGCCCGGCTCACCCTGGGCGCGGCGGCCACGCGACGCGTTGCGGCCCGAGCCGCCGACCTCGACGTCGTCGGCCTCCCGGTACACCTGGTCGAGAATGTCGGCGATCTTCTTGCGCAACGGCTTTGGATCGATGCCGTGTTCCTTGTTGTAGGCGATCTGCTTGGCCCGCCGCCGGTCGGTCTCGTCGATGGCTTCCTTCATCGAGTCGGTGATCTTGTCGGCGTACATGTGCACCTCGCCTGACACGTTTCGCGCGGCACGGCCGATGGTCTGGATCAGGCTTCGGGGTGACCGCAGGAAGCCTTCCTTGTCGGCGTCGAGGATCGCGACCAACGACACCTCCGGCAGGTCGAGGCCCTCCCGCAGCAGGTTGATGCCGACGAGGACGTCGTAGTCACCGAGCCGCAGCTGCCGCAGCAGCTCGACGCGGCGCAGCGTGTCGACCTCGGAGTGCAGATAGCGCACCCGGATACCCATCTCGAGCAGGTAATCGGTCAGGTCCTCGGCCATCTTCTTGGTCAGGGTGGTGACCAGCACGCGTTCGTCGCGCTCGGCGCGGATGCGGATCTCCCCGATCAGATCGTCGATCTGGCCCTTGGTCGGTTTCACGACGACCTTCGGGTCGACCAGGCCGGTCGGGCGAATCACCTGCTCGACGAACTCGCCCGCGGACTGGCTCAGCTCGTAGGGCCCGGGCGTGGCCGACAGGTACACCGTCTGCCCGATCCGGTCGGCGAACTCCTCCCACGTCAGCGGCCGGTTGTCGATCGCCGACGGCAACCGGAACCCGAAGTCGACCAGGTTTCGCTTGCGGGAGATGTCGCCCTCGTACATGCCGCCGATCTGCGGGACCGTCACGTGCGACTCGTCGATGACCAACAAGAAGTCGTCCGGGAAGTAGTCCAGCAGCGTGGCGGGTGCCGAGCCGGCAGGCCTGCCGTCGATGTGCCGCGAGTAGTTCTCGATGCCCGAGCAGAACCCGACCTGGCGCATCATCTCGATGTCGTAGTTGGTGCGCATCCGCAGCCGCTGCGCCTCCAGCAGCTTGCCCTGACCCTCCAGCTCCGCCAGCCGCTCCTCGAGTTCCTGCTCGATGGTGGAGATCGCGTGGGCCATCCGCTCAGGTCCCGCGACGTAGTGGGTGGCCGGGAAGATCCGCAGCGAGTCGACCTTGCGGACCACGTCACCCGTCAGGGGGTGCAGGTAGTACAGCTCCTCGACTTCGTCGCCGAAGAACTCGATGCGCACCGCCAGTTCCTCGTATGACGGGATGATCTCGACGGTGTCGCCCCTGACGCGGAACGACCCGCGGGTGAACGCCATGTCGTTGCGGGTGTACTGCACGTCGACCAGGAGCCGCAGCAACGCGTCACGCGGGACCTCTTGACCGACCTTCAGCTCCACCGACCGGTCCAGGTACGACTGCGGGGTGCCCAGACCGTAGATGCAGGACACCGACGCGACCACCACGACATCACGCCGGGACAGCAGGCTGGACGTCGCCGAGTGCCGCAGCCGCTCCACGTCGTCGTTGATCGAGCTGTCTTTCTCGATGTAGGTGTCGGTCTGCGCGATGTACGCCTCGGGCTGGTAGTAGTCGTAATACGAGACGAAGTACTCAACGGCGTTGTGCGGCAACATCTCCCGTAGCTCGTTCGCCATCTGCGCGGCGAGCGTCTTGTTGGGTTCCATCACCAGCGTCGGCCGCTGTACCCGTTCGATGAGCCACGCCGTCGTCGCCGACTTACCGGTACCGGTGGCGCCGAGCAGCACCACGTCGTGCTCCCCCGCCTTGATCCGGCGCTCGAGCTCGTCGATGGCGGCCGGCTGGTCACCGGCCGGCTCGTACGGGCTGACCACCTCGAACCGGCCCCCGGAGCGCACGATCGAGTCGACAGGGCGGTACTCCGAGTGCGCCAGGACGGGATGTTCGGTAGCGAAAGCCATATTCACCAGGGTAGAACCCCGCACCGACATGTTCTGTTCCACAGCCCCGAGCGACGTAGGCTGTCCTCATTCATCCGCCCAAGCACGAGACATTCGACCTGCTGGCCCGCACCAATACCGATCCGAAGGGCATTGTGCGGGCCGTGGACGTCTACACCGTCCAGCCGTGGGGTCTGTACATGGCCCGGCCAGCGCCCGGCCGGGCTCAGTTCCATTACCTGGAGTCGTGGCTGCTGCCCGAGCTGAGCCTGCGGGTCACCGTGTTCCACTTCAACCCCGGCCATGAACGCGACCAGGACTTCTACCTCGACGTCGGCCGGTACACACCCGGCGAAACGGTGTGGCAGTCAGAGGATCACTACCTCGACCTGGTGGTGCGCAACGGGATCGGGGTCGAGCTGGCCGACGTCGACGAGCTGCTAACCGCCGTCCGGCACCGGTTGCTCAGCCCCGAAACCGGTGAACACGCAGTTCAGACCGCCGTATCGACCATCGAGGGACTGTCCCGGCACGACTACGACCTCGACCGTTGGCTCGCCGGTCACGGTGTGGTTCTGACCTGGCGGGATGCGACGTAACGCCTGCTCGATCTTGATCGATGACCAGGTGATGACTACTCATGCTGACGACGACTCCGTCGTTCTGACGTGGGCAAAGCCGGTAAAGTCGGCTCTCATGAGTTCTACCAAGCGCCGGTGGCTTGCTCTCGCCGCCGTCGCCGCCGTCGGCGCGGGCTCACTGTGGTCGCCAGCGTCCGCACTCGCGCAGCCCGGCAGCGAAACCGAGGTGCCGCCGACCCCCGCCGCCTCCGAGGATCCCCCGCAGGTGCTGCACAACGTGATCTACCGCGCGCGGGCCGACGGCACGTCGCGTGACGCGGTGGTTGCCTACAAGCAGGACGATCACAACGTCAACAGCGCGACGCCGACGATGCTGCCCGGCCAGACCTTCGAGGTGAACACCGTTCTCGACGATCCCAAGCTGGCGGGGATGGAGCTGTCCATCGGGTGGCCCTACGGATCGAACCTGCATTGCGAGATCCTGGTCGACGATCAGATCGTCGCTCAGGCCGACCAGTTCATCGCGCCGCGGTTGTTCCGCGTCAAGGACGATCCGCTGTACGGCACCCTGCAATGCGGCGCCCCGCTGAACATCCCGAATCCGGTTGCTCCGGCACCCGACTCCGCACCTGCCGAACCGTCCACCGCGGCTTCCGAAGCGGCGGCGACGCAACCGGCCGCCTAATCTCTAGGGCCGCCACCCGGTGGTGTCCGCCCACTCCCACGCCCGCCGGTAGGCGTCGAGGAACCACGGCTCCTTGGCATCGGCGTACGCCCCGGTGTTGACGTGCCCCTGCGCCGCCACCCGCCGTTTCAGCGCGACGTAGTCGGCCTGCGCCGACGGGTTGGCCCGCAACCAGTCGACGAACAGCAGCGCGAACTGCTGTCCCGGCCATCCGTCGACCCGAAGATGGACATGGGTCGGCCGACCGGGGTCGGCTGAGCAGTGCAGTCGCTTGTGCCACAACGCTTCATCGTTGGTGTGATCGAACGCGGCGACGGTGCTGCGGGCATCGGGCTTACCCACATCCGCGGTGATTGGCGTGTGCACGTAGCCCGCGTTGACCAGTGCCTCGGACAGCTCGTCGGCCACCTCGAGCGAGGCGACCGTCACCTGCATGTCGATCACGTCCTTGGCGTCCACCCCGGGAACCGCCGTGGACCCGATGTGGTCGATGCGCACGGCGCGGTGACCGCACGCGGTGTTGAGCCGGGCGGTGATCCGGCGCGCCTGGTCGGGCCACGACGGGTCGCTGGGCACGAGCACCGGCTCGGTGTGCGCGGGCTGCCCGTGGTCCAGGTTGTGGGCGAACGGCAGGATGCGCTGATGCCATAGCTCCCTGGCCTTGCCGATGAGGTCGGCTGTGCTGCCCGAGTTGTCCAGCCACACGTCGGCCACGGCGCGGCGCTGCTCCTCGGTGGCCTGCGCCGCGATCCGGGCCCTGGCATCCTCCTCGGTGAAGCCGCGATGCTCGATCAGCCGCTTCACCCTGACGTCCTCGTCGGCGTGGACGATCACGACCAAGGGGAACATGGGAGCCATCCCAGACTCGACAAGCAACGGAATGTCCTCAACGATCACGGCGTCCTCGGCCGCGGCGGCGATCAGTTCCGACCGGCGGTGCGCGACCAGCGGATGCACGATGCCGTTCAGCAGCTGTCGTTTCTCCTCGTCGCTGAAGGCGATGGCCGCCAGCGCGGGCCGGTTCAGCGCTCCGGCCATCGGCCCGCTGTCGTGCAGGATGTCGTGCCCGAATGCGTCGACGAGCTTGGCCAACCCCTCGGTCCCCGGTTCGACAACCTCCCGGGCGATGACATCACCGTCGACGACGATCCCGCCGAGCTCACTGAACGTCGCGGACACCGTCGATTTTCCGGCGCCGATACCGCCGGACAGGCCTATACGCAGCACCGCACCAGTTTGTCAGTACCCGAAAACAACGAACGCCCCAGCTCTATCGAGCCGGGGCGCACGTTGTGTTCTGAAGGATCAGGCGTTCCCTGCGAGCTTCTCCCGCAGCGCCGCCAGTTGGGCGTCGCTGGCCAGCGAACCACCCGCCGCGGGCTCCTCCTCGGAGCGCGACGAACCGTTGGCCGACGCCGGCTTCGCGGCCTCGGCCGCTTCGGCTGCGGCGAACTTCTCCATCTGCGCGGTGTGCATCTTGTGCCTGCGCTCCGCCTCGGCGTAGCGCGACTCCCACTCCTCGCGCTGCTTCTCGAAGCCCTCGAGCCATTCGTTGGTCTCGGGATCGAAGCCCTCGGGGAAGATGTAGTTGCCCTGCTCGTCGTAGCTGTCGGCCATGCCGTACTTCGACGGGTCGAACTCCTCGGTGTAGTCCTCGTTGGCCTGCTTGAGGCTCAGCGAGATACGGCGACGCTCCAGGTCGATGTCGATGACCTTGACCATCGCGTCGTCGCCGACCTGGACCACCTGGTCCGGGACCTCGACGTGGCGCTCGGACAACTCGGAGATGTGCACCAGGCCCTCGATGCCCTCCTCGACGCGGACGAACGCACCGAACGGCACCAGCTTGGTGACCTTGCCCGGCACGATCTGGCCGATGGCGTGGGTGCGGGCGAAGTGGCGCCACGGATCTTCCTGAGTCGCCTTGAGCGACAGCGAAACCCGCTCGCGGTCCATGTCGACGTCGAGCACCTCGACGGTGACCTCGTCGCCCACCTGCACGACCTCGGACGGATGATCGATGTGCTTCCAGGACAACTCGGAGACGTGCACCAGGCCGTCGACACCACCGAGATCGACGAACGCGCCGAAGTTGACGATGCTGCTGACGACGCCCTTGCGGATGGCGCCCTTCTGCAGCTGGTTGAGGAACTCGCTGCGCACCTCGGACTGCGTCTGCTCCAGCCAGGCGCGGCGGCTCAGCACCACGTTGTTGCGGTTCTTGTCCAGCTCGATGATCTTGGCCTCGATCTCCTTGCCGATGTACGGCTGCAGATCGCGGACGCGACGCATCTCGACCAACGACGCGGGCAGGAAGCCGCGCAGGCCGATGTCGAGAATCAGGCCGCCCTTGACGACCTCGATGACGGTGCCCTTGACGGCCTCGTCCTTCTCTTTGAGCTCTTCGATGGTGCCCCAGGCCCGCTCGTACTGAGCGCGCTTCTTGGACAGGATCAGGCGGCCTTCCTTGTCCTCCTTGGTGAGGACCAGAGCTTCGACCTCATCGCCCACGGAGACGACCTCGTTGGGGTCGACGTCGTGCTTGATGGAGAGCTCACGGGAAGGGATGACGCCTTCGGTTTTGTAACCGATGTCGAGCAGGACTTCGTCACGGTCAACCTTGACGATGGTTCCCTCGACGATGTCGCCATCGTTGAAGTATTTGATGGTTTTGTCGATGGCGGCGAGAAAGTCCTCGGCCGAGCCGATGTCGTTGACGGCTACTTGCGGCGAGGTGACGGAGGGACTTGGCATGTGGTGGGTTGCTCCGGACAGGTTGGGTCGTAGGGACAGTTGTTAAGGGTGTTACCCGCCATAGACCTATAGAAAAACCACAGACAGGTACCCGTAGAGGTTACTCGACTGGGTACATGCAGGACAAACTCGGTCCCAGTAGCAGCGCAACCCACCCCTTCCTTGATTACCCTGCCTAGGTGGCATACGCCGGTCCTCCGCCTCAGTCATGGCCCACTCACCCACCTTTTCAGCGCAAGATCCGCAAAGTCGGCGCGCCGTTGGGTGTGCTCATCCTGCTGGGCGTCATCGCGGGGCTGATCGTCATCGGCCTGACCGCGCTCAACCCGGTCGGCGCCTCGGTCGGGTTCGTGCTGTCCGGGGTGGCGATGGCCGTGGTCGTGTTCGCCTACATCTGGCTAGACCGGTGGGAACCCGAACCGCCTCGACTGCTGATCTTCGCGTTCCTGTGGGGCGCGTCGGTCGCGGTGATCCTGTCCGTGATCATCGGTCTGGTCCTTGAGTCGATGCTCGCCGGGGGTGTGTCGGAGGACGTGAGCTGGGTGTCCGTCGCGGTCGGCGCACCCGTCGTCGAGGAAGCCGCCAAGGGGGCGTTCCTGCTGCTCATGATGACGGGGCGGCGGCGCCACGAACTCAATTCACTGACCGACTGCCTGGTGTACGCCGGCCTGGTCGGCGCCGGTTTCGCCTGGTTGGAGGACATTCTCTACATCGCCGACGGCACGTCGCTGGGCGACTCGCTGCTGACGGCCGCCGTCCGGCTGATCATGGGACCGTTCGCCCACTCGCTGTTCACGACGATGTTCGGCATCGGTGTCTGGTTCGCCCTGCACAAGCGCAGCTCGCTGGCGAAGGCCGGCTGCATCCTGCTGGGCTACCTGGCCGCGGTGATCATGCACGCGCTGTGGAACGGGTCGTCGCTGATCGGACCCGAGACGTATTTCGCGGTGTACTTCTTCTGGATGGTGCCGGTGTTCGTGTTCGCGATCATCCTCGCCGTTCAGAGCCGCAGGAAAGAGCAGCGGATCGTCGCCGAGAAACTGCCGGGCATGGTGGCCGCCCAGCTCGTGACCCCGAGCGAGGCGACGTGGCTGAATTCGATCCGCAACCGCAAGCTCGCGATCGCACACGCCCACCGCATCGGCGGGAAACCGGCCCGCAAGGCGGTCGAGAACTTCGCCGCCCAGGTGGTCGAGCTGGCGTTCGTCCGCGACCGCATCGATCGCGGGTTCGGAGACGAGCGGGTCTACGCCATGCAGACCGAGGAGGCCTACGCGGTGCACGCCGCCCGCATGTCCGCGCCCGCCCTGGCCGGGCTTGCCGGGTTTCACGCGCCGCCGGTCCGATAAATCGTTTGGCGGCTCGGAGATACTGCTCGCATGCAGGTGCAGCATCTGATCGACGTCATGCCCGCGTTCCTGGTCGCGTGCGTGATACTCGCCGCCCTGCCGGGGCCTGCGACCGCGTTGTTCCTGCACCGCTCGATCCGTGACGGCCGTGCGGCCGGTCTGGCCGCGGTGGTCGGCAACGAGATCGGGATCTTCGGCTGGACGCTGGCCGGCGGCGCGGGACTGTCGATGCTGCTGATGGCCAACCGCGCTCTCTCGCTGGTGCTGCACGTCGTCGGCGCGGCGATCCTGATCTGGCTCGGCATCAGCGCGTGGCGCAACGCGAAGCATCCCGCCGAAATCACGGTGACGCTGCCACCCCGGGGCAGAACCCCTGCGGCCGCCTTCCGTGCGGCGCTGCTGTCCATCGCCGCCAACCCGAAGGCGGCGGCGTTCGGCATCGTGGTGCTCCCCCAGTTCCTGCCGTCCAGCGGCCCGCTGATTCCCACGCTGCTGGCGCTGGCGGTCATTCAACTGGTAATTGACACCGCGTGGTGTGCGGGTGTGGTGCTTGCGGCATCGCGTGCACGAGAAGTGTTGAGCCGCACACACATTCGTCGGCGCATCGAACGCGTCATGGGCGCCGTGTTGATGGCACTGGGACTGGGACTGGCCGCCGACGCGCGCTGACTAGTGGGCCGCGGCGTCCCAGCTGCGGCCGTACCCCACGGAGACCTCCAGCGGCACGTCGAGCGGGTACGCGTTGCCCATCTTGTCGCGGACCAGCTTCTCGAGCGTGTCCCGCTCGCCCTCGGCGACCTCGAAGAGCAGCTCGTCGTGCACCTGGAGCAGCATCCGCGATTTCAGACCCGCCTCTTTGAGCGCCGCATCCACGTTGATCATCGCCATCTTGATGATGTCGGCTGCGCTGCCCTGGATCGGCGCGTTGAGTGCGGCCCGCTCGGCGGCCTCGCGCACGTTGCGGTTGCTGCTGTCCAGCTCCGGCAGGTAGCGGCGCCTGCCGAACACCGTCGACGTGTAACCGTC
The DNA here is from genome assembly GCF_010726085.1 of Mycolicibacterium moriokaense. Classification (NCBI taxonomy): domain Bacteria; kingdom Bacillati; phylum Actinomycetota; class Actinomycetes; order Mycobacteriales; family Mycobacteriaceae; genus Mycobacterium; species Mycolicibacterium moriokaense. Next base: position 3,158,509 of record NZ_AP022560.1, on the reverse strand, counting down.
CTTGCGCGCCTGGTCGACCACGTCGCGCAGATAGTCCCGCACCCCGCCGAACCGGTCGAAGTACTGCTCCATTTGCACCTTGGCTTCCTCGGTGGAGATCTTCAGCTGGGCGGCCAGTCCGTACGCGGAGAGTCCGTACGCCAACCCGTACGACATCGCCTTCACACGACGCCGCAGCTCCGGGGTGACTTCGTCGATCGGCACGCTGAATGCCCGCGACGCCACGAACGAGTGCAGGTCCTCGCCGGTGTTGAACGCTTCGATCAGGCCCTCGTCCCGGGAGAGATGCGCCATGATCCGCATCTCGATCTGGCTGTAGTCGGCCGTCATGAGTTCGGAGTAGCCCTCGCCGACCACGAACGCGTCGCGGATGCGCCTGCCGGCCTCGGTGCGGATCGGGATGTTCTGCAGGTTGGGCTCGGTCGACGAGAGCCTGCCCGTCGCGGCGATGGTCTGGTTGAACGTGGTGTGGATGCGGCCGTCGGAGGCCACCGAGTTCAGCAGGCCGTCGACGGTGACCTTGAGCCGGGTGGCATCGCGGTGGGCGAGCAGGTGCTGCAGGAACGGGTGTCCGGTCTTGTCGAACAGCGACTGCAGCGCATCGGCGTCCGTGGTGTAGCCGGTCTTGGTGCGCTTGGTCTTTGGCATCTCTAGTTCGTCGAACAGCACGACCTGCAGCTGCTTGGGTGAGCCGAGGTTGATCTGCTTGCCGATCACGCTGAACGCCGACTCGGCGGCATCGCGAATCTGATCGGCGAACTCGCTCTGCAGCTCCGAGAGCAGGTCCAGGTCGACGGCGATGCCTGCGGTCTCCATTTCGGCCAGCGCCCGCTGCACGGGCAGCTCCATGTTGTTCAGCAGCGGCAACGAGTCGATGCGTGCCAGCTCTTCGTCGAGCGCGTCGGCGAGGTCCATCACGGCACTGGCGCGCAGGATGACCGTCTGGACCGCCTGGTCGTCGATGCCCTCACCGTCGTCGAGCAGCGAAAGTTGTTGCTGCTCAGGGTTATCCGCACGGAGCTCGCGTTTCAGGTACCGCAACGACAGGTCGTCGAGCGCGAAGCTGCGCTGGCCGGGACGCACCAGGTAGGCGGCCAGGGCGGTGTCGGAGGTGACACCGGCGAGCTCCCAGCCGCGCCCTTCGAGGTCGTGCATCGCGAGCTTGGCCTCGTGCAGCGCCTTCGGCTGCTCCGGGTCGGCCAGCCACTTCGCGAGTGCGGCCTCGTCGTCGGGGTGCAGGGCCGCAGTGTCGATGTAGCGGCCATCGCCGTCGGCGGCGACGATCGCCAACGCGGTGGCGTCGGCGTCGAACGCCAAATGCGTACCGACGACGGCCATCCCGAACCGCTTGCCCGATCCGTGTTCGGCCAACCAGCCGGCCAGCTCGCCCTCGACCAGGGCGCCGCCGCGGACGTCGAAGCCCTGATCCACCTCGGGGTCGGCGGATGCCAGCGTGTCGAACAGCCGGTCGCGCAGCACGCGGAATTCGAGGTCGTCGAAGAGTTGGTGGATCTGCTCGCGGTTCCACGGCAGCATCCGCAGCGTGTCGGGCGTCTGCGCCAGCGGCACGTCCTTTACCAGATCGGTGAGTTCACGGTTGAGCACGACGCTGGACAGGTTGGCGCGCAGCGCGTCGCCGACCTTGCCCTTCACCGTGTCCACCTGGTCGACGAGCGCCTGCAACGACCCGTACTCGGCGATCCATTTGGTGGCCGTCTTCTCCCCCACACCCGGGATGCCGGGCAGGTTGTCGCTCGGGTCGCCGCGCAGCGCCGCGAAGTCGGGGTACTGCTGCGGGGTGAGCCCGTACTTCTCCAGCACGGCTTCGGGCGTGAACCGGGTCAGCTCGCTGACCCCCTTGCGAGGGTAGAGCACCGTGACGTCGTCACTGACCAACTGCAGGGAGTCCCGGTCGCCGGTGACCACCAACACCCGGTAGCCCTCGTTCTCGGCCTGCGTCGCCAGCGTGGCGATGACGTCGTCGGCCTCATAGCCGGGCTCGGCCAGCACCGTGATGCCGAGCGCGTTCAGCACCTCCTTGGTGATGTCGATCTGCCCGCGAAACTCGTCGGGCGTGGCCGAACGGCCCGCCTTGTACTCCGGGTACTTCTCGAGCCGGAACGTCTGCCGGGATACGTCAAATGCCGCCGCGATATGAGTCGGCTGCTCGTCGCGCAACAGGTTGATCAGCATCGCGGTGAACCCGTAGACCGCGTTGGTGGTCAGCCCACCCTGGGTCTTGAAGTTCTCGGCGGGCAGCGCGTAGAACGCCCGAAACGCCAACGAATTGCCGTCCAGCAGCATCAATGTCGGCTTTTCGGTCGCCTTCTCGGTCGTTGCGCTCGCGGTCACGGCCCTACTCTATGCACGGCCGCTGACACGCGCTGTAGCCGCCGAGCACTAAATCGGACGTGCCCCGGGCGCCCCGGAACCCGGGACGGCACCCGGCGGCGGTGGACCCAGCTGACCGGTACGGATCCAGTCGATCGCCATATCCACCGGATTCTGCGGATCGACGTACACCGCGAGGGTCATGCCCGGTTGCATCCGTGCGACGTGCATATCGGCCACGACCTCATCGAAGACCGCACCGTAGGCGGGAGCGCCGTCCTCCCGCTGCACCCGCACCTGCAGCCGCAGCACCGGCGACATGTTGAGGTAGGACCCGACCTGCCACACACCTTCGACGGTGACGGTGGCGGGCAGGCCGCCACCGTTCGTCAGCTGCGAGTGCCGCATCATCTTCATGCCGATCTCGCTGGCATCGGCCGCTTCATGGATGCGGTTGGGAATGTCCCCGATCTGGCCGAAGAACGACGACGGGCGGCCCTGCGATTCCAAGTACTGCTTGTTGGCGCCGTACATTCGCGCCCAGTCCTTGAACGGGTTGGGCATCCGGATCAGCCCCGATCAGTAGCCGAGGAACTTGCGGAACTGCTGGCCGACGGCCATCGACTGGCCCATCCGCTGCACCCATCCGTCGAGCGCGGCCTTGGTGTCGGCGGGATCCCACCCGCGCTCCTGGGCGAGGGTGATCATGCCGGCCTCGTCGTTGATGCCCCTGGCCTGCGCGTCGCGGGCCAGCTCGGCGTAGTCCTGAAGCGAGATGCCGTTGATGGGCTGCCAGATCGGATCGTCATTGGCGACCGAACGGGTCGACGGCCCACCCATAAAGGAGGGATCGATCATGCCTCCGGCGCCCTTCACATGCACCCGGCCGTCGTTCTGCGGCGGAGCGAATGCCTGGCTGGCCTGCTGCGCGGCTTGCTTCGCCTTGTCGAAAAACCCCATCGCTGTCTCCAGATCTCTCGGGCGTCCGCCCCGTTGGCGTCGCCGGTGCTGATCAGTACAGACCGTGGCCGTGGCTACCGATCCCAAGAACCACCTCGTCATTTTCGTCCCGCTACGGTCGTCACCGTGGGGAAATGACCGCCGCGAAGCGACTCCGGGTGAAGCACCCCAAACTGGAACACGTTTCAGTTTGGAGCTCGAACTGGGTACGCTAACCGCGTGTCAGCTTCTACTCAGCCCGCGATCGAGGGGTGGTTCGCCACTGATGAGTCGGGTTCGGCGTATTTGATCGGTAGTAAGTGTCATCAGTGTGGGACCTACGTGTTTCCGCCGCGCGCCAACAACTGCCCCAATCCGGGCTGTGTGGGCGACGAGTTGGCACAGGTGCCGTTGTCGCGGCGCGGAACGCTGTGGAGCTACACCGAAAACCGTTATGCCCCACCACCTCCCTACCCCGCACCGGATCCGTTCGAGCCGTTCGCCGTGGCGGCGGTGTCGTTGGCCGAGGAGGGTCTGATCGTGTTGGGCAAGGTCGTCGAGGGCACCCTGGCCGCCGATCTGAAGGTCGGCATGGAAATGGAACTGACCACGATGCCGCTGTATGTCGACGACGAGGGCATCGAGCGCGTCGTGCACGCCTGGAGGATCGCCTCATGAGCCCGCAACCGGTCTACATCCTGGGTGCGGGGATGCACCCGTGGGGCAAGTGGGGCCGCGACTTCACCGAATACGGTGTGGTGGCCGCGCGCGCGGCACTGGCCGAGGCCGGTCTGGACTGGCGCCAGATCCAACTCGTCGCCGGCGCGGACACCATCCGCAACGGCTATCCCGGATTCGTCGCCGGGGCGACGTTCGCCCAAAAGCTGGGCTGGAACGGCGTGCCCGTCACCTCCAGCTACGCCGCGTGCGCCAGCGGATCCCAAGCCCTGCAGTCCGCGCGGGCCCAGATCCTGGCCGGGCTGTGCGACGTCGCGCTGGTCATCGGCGCCGACACCACCCCCAAGGGGTTCTTCGCCCCGGTGGGTGGGGAACGCAAAAACGACCCCGACTGGCAACGCTTCCACCTGATCGGGGCGACCAACACGGTGTACTTCGCGCTGCTGGCGCGCCGACGCATGGACCTCTACGGCGCCACCCTCGAGGACTTCGCCCAGGTGAAGGTCAAAAACGCCCGCCACGGCCTCAACAACCCCAACGCCCGCTACCGCAAGGAGAGCTCGGTGGCCGACGTGCTGGCCAGCCCGGTGGTCTCCGATCCGCTTCGGCTGCTCGACATCTGCGCAACCTCCGACGGAGCAGCAGCGTTGATCGTGGCCAGTAAGGCGTTCACCGAAAAGCATCTCGGCTCGGTCCACGGGGTGCCCTCGGTACGTGCGATCAGCCTGCAAACCCCGCAGTACCCGCAGCATCTGCCCGAACTACCCGACATCGCCACCGATTCCACCGCGGCGGTGCCCGCACCGCAGCGGGTGTTCAAAGATCAGATCCTCGACGCCGCCTACGCCGAGGCCGGGATCGGCCCCGACGACCTGAGTCTGGCCGAGGTCTACGACCTGTCCACCGCGCTGGAGCTGGACTGGTACGAACACCTCGGCCTGTGCGAAAAAGGCGAGGCTGAACACCTGCTGCGCAGCGGCGCCACCACCATCGGCGGCAAGATCCCGGTCAACCCCTCCGGCGGGCTGGCCTGCTTCGGCGAAGCCATCCCCGCACAAGCCATCGCACAAGTCTGCGAACTCACCTGGCAACTCAAAGGCCAAGCCACCGGCAGACAGGTCGAAGGCGCCACCGTCGGCGTCACCGCCAACCAAGGACTATTCGGACACGGCTCCTCGGTGATCGTCGCCCGCTAGCCGAGGCGCGTGTCACGGCCAGATGAGCGAGACAGTCGTCGTTCGGGTGAAACCCGGTAGCCGCAAGGGACCGCTCGTCGAGTCCGCGGACAACGGTGAGCTGACGATCTACGTCCAGGAGCGCGCCGTCGAGGGTAAGGCGAACGACGCCGTCGTCAAACTGCTGGCCAAACACCTGGGCGTGCCGCGCAGTCGGGTCACTCTGGTGTCCGGTGCGACGTCGCGACTCAAGCGGTTTCGCGTCGACTAAACGCGCGCCGAGGCTACGGTTTCTGATGATATCCGGCCGAATTCCGTCACAAACCGTAGTCTCGGCGCCACGACGGAAACTCAGGCGACGCCGAGATAGGCGGCGCGAATGCTGTCGTCCGCCAACAGTTCTCGCGCATTGCCCTCGCGGGTGACCTCGCCGGTCTCCAGGATGTAGGCGCGATCGGATCGACTCAACGCCTGCTGCGCGTTCTGTTCCACCAACAGCACCGTGGTGCCCTGTGCATTGATCTCCGCGATGATCTTGAAGATCTGCGAGATCACCATCGGTGCCAGCCCCATCGACGGTTCGTCGAGCAGCAGCACTCGCGGCCGCGCCATCAGCGCGCGGCCGATCGCCAGCATCTGCTGCTCACCGCCCGATAGGGTGCCCCCGACCTGAGTACGGCGTTCGGCGAGCCGCGGGAATGTCTCGAGTACCCAGTCAAGGCGCTCGTTGTGTTCGGCTTTGGAGGCGAACTTCCTTCCGTAGCAGCCCATTTCGATGTTCTCGATCACCGTCATGCCGGGAAACACACCGCGGCCCTCGGGCGCCTGCACCAGGCCCCGGATCGCGCGATGGTGAGCCTTGACCTTGGAGATGTCGGCGCCTTCGAACCACACCGAACCCGACGTCGCGGGCAGCAGGCCCGAGATCGCGCGCATCGTCGTCGTCTTGCCCGCGCCGTTGGACCCCAGCAGCGTCACCAGCTCGCCTTCACGCACCTGCAACGAGATGCCGTGCAGCGCGCGGATCCGCCCGTACTGCACGACGAGGTCGCGCACCTCGAGCAATACCGGCTTGTCGTCATGCTTGTCTTCACTGGCTGTCGTCATCGGGCACCCCCAAATACGCGGCGATGACCTTCGGGTCCTCGCGGATCTCCGACGGCAGGCCGTCGGCGATCTTTCGTCCGAACTCCAGCACGACGATGCGGTCGGTCACCCCCATCACGAGTCGCATGTCGTGCTCGATGAGCAGCACGGTGTAGCCGTCGTCACGGATCTTCTGGATCAGCTCGATCAGCGCGGCCTTCTCGCGGGGGTTGAAGCCCGCGGCGGGCTCGTCGAGGCAGAGCAGCTTGGGCTCGGTGGCCAGCGCGCGGGCGATCTCCAACCGCCGCTGATCGCCGTAGGACAGGTTCTTCGCCTTCTCCTCGCCGCGATGGGCGATCCCGACGAAATGCAAAAGCGCCGCGGAACGTTCGATCGCCGAATGCTCCTCGCGCCGATGCCGCGGAGTGCGCACCAATGCCCCCGGCACCGACGTGAAGTGGCGGGCGTCGGTGCCGACCATGACGTTCTCCAGCGCGGTCATCTCACCCCACAGCCGGATGTTCTGGAAGGTGCGCGCGATGCCGCGTCGCGTGATCTGATGCCGCTTGATGCGACCCAGCGGGGCGCCATCGAACGTCACCGTGCCAGAAGTGGGCCGGTACACGCCGGTGATGGCGTTGAAGCAGGTGGTCTTTCCCGCGCCGTTCGGACCGATCATGCCGAGGATCTCGCCGCGCCGGATGTCGAACGTCACCCCGTCGAGCGCGGTCAAGCCGCCGAACTTGACCGTCAGATCCTTTGTCTGCAAGAGCGTTTCGCCCTCGGCCGCCTCGATTTCGCGGTGGACGCCCGCCAGTTCCTCAATACTCATTTCGCCGACTCCTTCTCCGGCGACCGCAGGAACTCGCGGGCGGCCTTGCCGTAGGCCAGCAGCTGCTGCCGTGCCGGGAACAGGCCCTGCGGCCGGAAGATCATCAGCGTCACGAGCGCCAACCCGAAGAACAGGTACTTGAGGTCGCCGAGGTTGATCCCGAGGAACTCCACGCCCAGCAGGCGGTTCGGCAGGTAGACGATGATGAACGCGCCGAACACCACACCCAGTTTGTTGCCCTGCCCGCCGAGCACCACCGCGCAGAGGAACAGCATCGAGTTGATGATGTTGAACGTCGGCGGTGCGACGAACTGCACCTGCCCGGCGTACAGCGCACCGGACAGCCCGCCGATCGCCGCCCCGATCACGAACGCCCACAGCTTGAACTTGAACGTGTTGACGCCCATCACTTCCGCGGCGTCCTCGTCTTCGCGGATCGCCACCCACGCGCGTCCGACACGGCTGCGCTCAAGGTTCCCGACGAACAGCAGGATGACGACGATCAGCACGATGCCCAGCCAGAACCACCAGGTGCCGTAGTTGGCGTCACCGATCGAATTACCGCTGGAGAACACGCCATCCGGCAACCGCTCCGTCTGGCCCGCCCGCGGATAGGCCACCTCGTTGAGACCGCGGGGACCGTTGGTGATGTCGGCGAGGTTGTCGGCCATCAGCCGGATGATCTCGCCGAATCCCAGCGTGACGATCGCCAGGTAGTCGCCTCGTAGCCGCAGCGTCGGCGTGCCGAGGATCAGGCCGCTCAGCGCCGTGATGGCCATCGCCAGCGGGACGCACGCCAGCCACGCCCACTTCTCGGTGAACCATCCGGTGGGGCCCAGCTTGTTCCACGGACTGTTCGGACTGGTGAGCAGCGCAACGGTGTACGCGCCGACGGCGTAGAACCCGACGTACCCGAGGTCGAGCAGACCGGTCTGGCCCACGACGACGTTGAGGCCTATCGCGATGATCGCGACCATCGCGAACTGCGCCATCGTGCCGCCGAAGCTGATGTTGGGCGTGTCGAGGAACGGCGGCGGGTACAGCGGCAGCAGGGCCAACAACCCGAATCCGATGACGCCGAATCCCCACTTCTGCACGCGGGACAGTTCGTCCCACCACCGACGCAGCCCGTCGCCGGGGGCCAACAGCTTGTCCGACAGACTCATCGGCTTGTCGCTGGCGCTCATGCCCTTGCCTTCCCGAGGCTTTCACCGAGTATTCCGGTTGGCCGGATCAGCAGCACTAGAACGAGGAGGACGAACGCCACCACGTCACGCCACTGGGTGCCGAACACCGTCTGTCCGTAGTTCTCCATGATGCCGAGCAACAGGCCACCGAGCAGCGCACCGCGCAGGTTGCCGATGCCGCCGAGCACCGCCGCCGAGAACGCCTTGATGCCGAGCAGGAAGCCGCCCGAGTAGATGATCCCCTGGGGCACCTTGAGCGTGTACAGCAGCGCGGCCGCCCCTGCGAGCAGGCCACCGAGCAGGAACGTGGTCATGATGATGCGCTCACGCGAGACGCCCATCAGGGTGGCCGTGGTGGGGTCCTGGGCGACGGCACGGATACCCCGGCCGAACTTGGTCCGGTTGAGGGCCAAGTCGGTGAGCAGCGCGAAGACCAGTGCGGAAACGACGACCACCACCGTGACGTTGGAGACCGTCGCCCCGAAGATCGTGAACTGAGTCTTGGGCTGCATCAGGATGATCGGTTGCTGAGCATTGCTGCCGCCGTAGCCCTTGAGCAGCTTCGGCAGCACGAAGTGCACGAATTCCTGTAGCACGAACGACATGCCGATCGCTGTGATCAGGAACGTCAACGAGCGCGCCCCCCGTTTTCGCAGGGGTCGGTAGGCGACGAACTCGAGTCCGACCGCCGCGGAACCCGACACCAACATCGCGAAAAGCATTGCGATGCCGAGATACACCACCGTCAGCAGGACGCCCTTCTGATAGGCGTTGCCGCTGGGGGTGAAGCCCAGGATGACGTCGAGGCAGAAGTAGGCGCCGAACATGCCGAGCATGAAGATCTCGGAATGCGCGAAGTTGATCAGCCGCAGGACACCGAACACCAGGGTGTAGCCGACGGCCACCAGTGCGTAGATCGCGCCCCAGGAGAGACCGTCGATCGTCAACTGCCAGAAGCCGTTTCGCAGACCGTCGAGATTGAAGTTGATATTCGCGGCCAGGCAGGCGTACTGGACCCCAGCATCTACGCACGGGTTGGTCATCCGGCGGCGGCTCCTCGCAAAATCATCGTGCTAACGAGAACGCGCCCGGGCCAGGGGCCACGGACGCGTCTCGACCAGCTTCCTACTGGACCTTGTAGATCCAGATCAACGTGTTCGTCAGTTCACCGGTGGGACCCCACTGGTACTTGCGACCGACGCCCTGACCGTCATAGGTGCGCACGAACTCCAGCAGGTCGGGCCGGGTGATCTTGCCCGAGTCGATGCCCTTCAGCAGGATCGCGCCGAGGTCGTAGCCCTCGACGCTGTAGGTGCCGGGCTCCTGGTTGAACGCCTTGCGGTACTCCTCGGCGAACTCGCCGGTGGCCGGGCCGCACGGGCAGGCCAGCACCGCGTCCTTGGACGCCTCGCCCGCCTGCTTGACGAACTCCGGATCCTTGGTGCCGTCGGCGCTGACGAACGTGCCCTCGAAGCCGCCGTCCCGCAGCTGCTGGACGAACGGAGCCGCCTCGGCGTAGTAGCCGGCGAAGAACACCGAGTCCGGGCTGGCGCCCTTGACCTGAGTCACCGCCGCCGAGAAGTCCTTGTCACCCTTCTTGACCGAGATGTTGCACGCCGAATCGGCGACCGGGCCGAGCGTCTCACGCACGGCCTGCGCGAGACCGAGACCATAGTCGGTGCTGTCGTCGACCACACAGACCTTCTTGTGGCCCAACGTGTTCTTGATGTAGTTGGCGACCGCCGGTCCCTGCACGCCGTCGTTGGCCAGCCCGCGGAAGAAGGTCTTCCATCCCTTCTCCGACAACGTGACGTTGGTGGCCGACGCGGTGGCGGCGACCAGACCGGCCTGGTTGAAGACGTCGCCGGTGGCATTCGTCTCGCCGGAGAACGCGGGCCCGATGAGGCCGATCGTGAAGGCGTCGTTGATGATCTGCGGTGCGACCTGGGTCGCCTTCTGCGGATCGCCCTCGGTGTCGAACGTCTTCAATTGCACCTGGCAGCCCGGGTTCGCGGCGTTGTGCTTGTCGACGGCGAGCTGGATCCCGTTCTTGATGTTGATGCCCAGCGCGGCGTCAGGGCCGTTGAGCGCTCCCGCCATCGCGATGGACACCGGCGGGCATTGAGCGTTGCCGTCACCCGCCGGATCGAGCGGCGTCGCGCCCTCGGGTGGCGGTACCTCGTTGCCGCTCTGATCGATCTGAACCTGCTCGACGATCTTCAAATCAGCCGGTGCGGCGCCATCCTCGCTCGGCGCGGATTGCTGTTGGCAACCCGCTACGCCGAGCACAACCAAACCAGCGCTACCGATAGCAAATGCTTTCCGTGCCACGCGACCGCGCACGCTTCACCTCCGGGTCAATGTTTTTGTCGGCATCGGCAGCCCTTCCCAGGTCGGCGCGGGCGGCAATGCTTCGGGACGACCATAGCCAACACATGGCGGTGGTGCGCGATCTTGGCCAAGGGACCGTGTCGATCAGACGGGAGATCCGCTCAAACTGCGGCGTCGGAAACGCACAATTAACGGTCGTCCCGGGTCACGGCTAGCTCGACGGTGAAGTGTCCTTGGGCGTGTCGAGGGTTTCCAGCACGACCTCGGCGACACGCTTCATGGTGGTCCGGCGATCCATGGCCGCACGCTGAATCCACTTGAACGCTTCGGGTTCGGTCATGCCCTGCTTGGCCTGCAGCAAACCCTTGGCGCGTTCGACGAGTTTTCGCGTCTCCAACCGGTCCGACAACTCGGCGACTTCCTGCTCCAGCGCGGCGATCTCGCTGAAACGGCTCACCGCCACCTCGATGGCGGGAATGAGGTCGTTGATGTTGAACGGTTTGACGAGATACGCCATGGCGCCCGCGTCGCGGGCCCGCTCGACGAGCTCGCGCTGGCTGAAGGCGGTCAAAATGACGATCGGGGCGATCCGCTTGCCGGCGATCTCCGATGCGGCGTCGATACCGTCGCGCCGCGGCATCTTCACGTCCATGATCACAAGGTCGGGCCTGAGGCTCTCGGCCAGGTCGACGGCCTCCTGCCCGTCGCCGGCCTCGCCGACGATTTCATAGCCTTCCTCGCGCAGCATCTCGGCGAGGTCCATCCGAATGAGCGGTTCGTCCTCGGCGACGAGAACGCGCCGCGGCTTTTCGTCACCAGTCGATGCCCCGGAAGCAGCTGCCATGCAACTATTGTGGCGGTAGTGACCGCGATGGGCGACCGCGGGGGCATCTGCAATCCCGTGCAATCCCGCCGAGTGCACGAATAGCGGCTTCGCCAAGCTTGCCGAGTGATCCGCCGCTCAGCGATCAGCTCGAAACAGCCCGTTAATTCACCCCATTGATTCAACAAAGTGCCCGAGGTGGGAGTCGAACCCACACGATGTTGCCATCGCCGGATTTTGAGTCCGGTGCGTCTGCCATTCCGCCACTCGGGCTTGCGAGAGCAAGGCTAGGGTACGCGAGCAGTCTCGCCACACCACCATCACGCCACCTACGCCTTACTTCACCACTACGTTTCAGCACCCACCTCGACCGAGGAATCACAGCACGGATCGCGCCTCTTACATAGACCTGCTACGGACCACATTGTGATCCGCAGCAGGTACCCCTCGTATTTACGCTGCGCCGATGAAGCGACACGGGCCGGACGAGACGGTGGGGCTTCCCCCGAAATAGCCGCCGCACGTCGAGCCGTCCCAGTCGGACAGAGCACCATTCATCGGTACGAGCAAACTGATTACATCGCTAGACACGAGGGCCTTCGGTTTCGCGGCAACTGCCAACGCGACTCCCAATCGCGTCTGTCGGCGCCTTTCCACAGACCTCATCGCCACTCGTGGTCCAATCTCGTCGAGCACTTCCAGGGACGATGGATTCAAATTACACACTTGGCGCCATCTTGGGGTGCGAAATTGAGATGAATTTTCGGCCTTTTTGAAATCCAGCACGGATAAGGCTCGCCATACCAAACTTCTACGCCAGCCTGTCGCGCCGCCAACGATGCATTCGGAAGCGAATTTGGCAACGTATGGCCCGCCATCGTCGCACGTCACCCGCACTTCGTCAAAATTGACAAAAGGCTTCATCATACCTATAAAACTGCTGGTAACGAAAGTCGGGATTGAATTTCCCGACGGTCGTCTCACTTCCCACGCTGCGTGACGCTACGCCACTATTCAAAGTTGGCAACGTTGCGCTAAAACTAATCAATCATCCGCCCGCGAATTTCGGCACGCGGTGTAAGAATTTGTACGTCATTTCTGTGTTAATTCCGCGTGGCGGAGCACGCCTAGTGCGTGCGGCTGTATGGCACTGAGTGCCAATTCCGGTGCCCAATCTTCCATGCCCCCAGGCTCGGCCCTCGAGGTCGACCCTGCCTCGGCACGGGTCCGGTGCGGGCGCCGGCTCGGCACCCACGCAAACGCCCGCAAACGCCAAGGAATGCAAGAGTCGGTCTTGGAAGCAAAACAGTAAGGCCAGAAAACGAATTAACCGCGGTTCCGGCTGTCGCGAGAGTAAAAACCGCAGGTAGTTCCGGGCGGCGTTACGCTTTGAACTGTGGCTATGAAAGCCCGGCCGGTATGCCTGCCCGACGTGGCGGTGGACGGCCGCGCACCGGGGCGTACGCCGTACCACGCCGAGCGGGCCGCACGGCACCGCCGTGTGCTGAACATGACCGCCATGATCAGCGCGGCCATCACCGCGTTCTTCGGTATCCAGGGATTCCTGATCGGTCAGGACTGGTGGGTGTCTCTCGTCAACCTCGCCAGCGCGGCCGCGTTCGTCGCGATTCCGCGACTCTGCCGTTGGGGCGAGGTGGTCGCGCCGGTGATCTTCTTCGCGGTGTCGTATTTCACGATCCTGGTGCTGTGCATCTATCTCGGCACCGGTTCGGGACTGCAGTTCTACTACATTGTTGCCGCCGCGCTCATGTTGGTCATCCTGGGCACCGACCACATCGTCTTGGCCGCAACACTTTCCGCCATCGCTGCCATCACGGTGATCTTCTTGGAGTTCTACGTGCCCAACGACACCGGCACCCAACCGGCGTGGTCGTTTCGGGTGTCGTTCGTCCTGACGGTCATCACCGCATGGATTCTCGTCGTCGCAACGATCGGATACTCACTGCGCGAGACCCGACGCGCGCGCGAGGCAATGGAAGCGGAGTACGACAGATCCGAGCAACTGCTGACCAACATCCTCCCCGCCACGATCGCCGAGCGACTCAAGGATCCGACGCGCGACATCGTCGCCGACCAGTACGACGAGGCGTCGATCCTCTTCGCCGATATCGCCGACTACACCAAGCGAGCGAGCGACATCTCACCGAGTGAGCTCGTGCGGTTCCTGGACCAGCTCTATACCGCGTTCGATCAACTCGTCGACCGGCATGGCCTGGAGAAGATCAAGACCAGCGGTGACTCGTACATGGTGGTCAGCGGGGTGCCGGAACCCCGGCCCGACCACGCCGAGGCACTTGCCTGCCTGGCGTTGGACATGGCCGAGGCAGTTGCCGACCTCAAGGACCCGAAGGGTCGCGAGGTGCCATTGCGCATCGGCCTGGCGACGGGACCGGTGGTTGCCGGCGTCGTCGGCGCGCGAAAGTTCTTCTACGACGTGTGGGGCGACGCCGTGAACGTCGCGTCGCGCATGGAGACCACGGATGTCGAGGGCCGGATTCAGGTGCCCGGCGACGTCTACGAACGCCTGAAAGGCACGTTCCTCCTTGAGGAGCGCGGCGAGGTCGACATCAAGGGCAAGGGCATGATGCGGACCTGGTACCTCGTCGGGCGGCGCGACGACCGCGCCGTTCGAGACGGTGTCGAACAAGGCGCGGTCGTCGGACCTTCTTAGACCTTGCGGTTCTCCGACTTGATCAGCCAGGCCAGTTTCTCGAGGCCGTCGATGAGCTGATGGAGGATGTCGGCGGTGCTGGGATCCTCGGCGTCCACCGCATCGTGCACGGAGCGAATGGTGTCGACGGCCGCATAGGTGCGTGCGGTGATCAGGTCGACGACCTCGCCGGTGTTGTGCTCGTACGCCGGGAACTGCGGCAGCGTCGTGCTGGCCGCCACGGTGTCGGACCGTCCGTCCGGTACGGCCGAAAGTGCCCGCATCCGTTCGGCAACGGTGTCGCTGGCCTCGCGCGCGAAGTCGACCAGCTCGTCGAGCTGCAGGTGCAGATCGCGGAAGTTGGTACCGACCACGTTCCAGTGCGCCTGCTTGCCCTGCAGGTGCAGCTCGATCAGGTCGACCAGGACCCGCTGCAGGTTCGCGCTCAGCTCTGCTGAGGCCTGGAATTCGGTTACGTCTGTTTCACTGCGTCGATTTGTACCCATGCCTTGATCAACGATTCGCAATCTGGAATGATTCCAAATTACGGCGTGACTCCGCTCACACCTGCTGGTCTTGTTGCTGGTCCTGCTTCTCGAGCAGGCGCGCGTACCCCGCGCCGAGGCCCAGCAGTATCAGGCCGACGACCATGAACACCACCACGCGGAAGATGCCATCGAGAGTGCCGAGGTCGAACAGGAACAGCTTGGCCATCGCGGCCCCCACCAGCGCCAGTCCCCCGCCGATAGGCAGGGACCGGTTGGCCCGCGGGATCCGCGCCGCGTAGATCAGCAGTGCCGCGGCCGCCACGATCCAGCAGATCGTCGCGGCCATGTGCCCGGCGAAGAAGCCGCGCTCCTCGCCGCCGATCAGCACCCCGGCGGTGACGGTGAAGCTGGTGATCGCATAGACCGCCACCACCGCCGAGCCTGCCCACAGCAGCGAATCGCGTTGGTCGGTGGTCCACACGATCACGGCGGCGAACGCGATCAGCAGCAGGCTGCCTATCAACGTGGAAACGGCTGTCGCGGTGGTGGTTTCGGTGGCGAAGGCCAGCGAGCTCGGGGGTGCGTAGCCCAGGTAGAAGGCCGCGCCCACCACGGCCAGGCCCAGTGCGACCCATCTCGCGATGGCCTCATGCCGTGCGGCGACGGCCACGACGATCGCCATCGCCAAAAGGACCGGGCCCGCGATCCGGCCGTCGAACGCGACCGACACGGCGATGGTCGCGGAGACCGCCGACAGCGCCGCCCAGACCTGACGCACGACCTTGTCGACCCCGGGCAGGCGGCCACCGATGAGCACGATAGCCAGCAATACCGCTGCGAGGACCACCGCCATCAACGCGGCGACCGCCCGGTCGGCGACCAGTCTCACGCACAGCAGCGGCAGCACACCGGCACCGGTCACCAGTGACATCAGGATGCGATTGGAGGTCCTGCGCAGAAGTATCAGCGCAGCGACGATTGCCAGGCCTGCGGCGATGGCGCATGCCGCAACGAGCCACGCGTCGCGGCGATCGTCGAAGTACAGGGCGAGCAGGGCGATGAGCAGCGGGAGTGTGGCGGCGGCGATGCGCGAGCAGTGCAACCAGATCCAGTCCTTGCCGAGCTGCACCGGCAGCGATGCGGCGGCGAGCGCGAGCATGAAGCCGACGAGCAGCAGCGTCACACCACCAGCGACCACCGGTGCCAGCACGATGAGTGGAACCAGCACGAGGACGCCGAGTTGCTGTGAGTCCCAGCGCCGCGCCAGCGTCAGACCACCGCCGCCGATGACGGCGGCGGCCACCAGACCGACGGGGGCAGACACCCAGTCATAGATCGCCGTGATGGCGATGACGTCGATATAGGCCGTCGCGATTCCCGTCGCGGCCAGGGCGATGGCACCGACCCGCCCACCGGGGCGTCGGTACAGCCAGACGCCTACCCCCACCAGCGCGGCGGCCAGCGCCGCACCACCAGCCACGCGGATCTCCGGCCGCAGAATGCCCGCCTGAGCGGCCAGGACGAGCAGCAGCGCGACGCCTATCAACGTGACCGCGACGCCTGCGATGGCGAGCAGCTTGCCGACCCAGCCCTCGTCGCGCGGCGGCTTCTGCGCACCCGCGGGCGACACCGGAATCGGCTGCTGCGGTTGGTATTGCGGCTGATAACCGCGTTGATACTGCGGCTGTGGCTGATATTGGGGCCAGTAGGACATCGGGTACGGCTGGGGCTGCTGAACCGGCTGCACCGGCGGCTGAACCGGCTGGGCCGCCGGCGTGACCTGCGACTGCTCGGAGAACATGCGGTCCAACGTCGCCAAGTCCGCCGAAACCCTCGCCATGTACTGCGATATCGCGGCGAAGTCGGCGGACACCCTGGCGATGACGGCACGATGCGGTTCGGTCATGGGTGACATCGTGACAGCCCGATGGCCGTTTTCGGATGAGTAGGACTACTCGTCGAGACCGTGTTCGATCGCGTAGCGGGCCAACTCCACCCGATTGGCCACCTGGAGCTTGCGGAACGTGGCCTGCACATGGTTCTCGACGGTGCGGTGGCTGAGCGAGAGCCTGGCGGCGATCTGCTTGGCCGTCAGCCCCTTCGCGACGTGGCGCAGAATCTCGGTCTCCCGCTCGGTGAGGCTCGGCGTCGGCGTCCCCGTCGGGCTCTTCGCCCCGGATTGCGCGATGCGCCGGTACTCGCCGAGCACCAGCCCCGCGAGCCCAGGTGTGAAGACCGCACGGCCCTCCGCCGTGGCACGCACCGCGTCGCCGAGTTCCTGTTTCGACGCGCTCTTCACGAGATAACCTGTCGCGCCTGCCTTTACCGCCTCCAGCACGTCCTCACGTTCGTCCGATGCCGAGAGCACCAGGATCCGCGAGGACGGCGACACCGCGAGCACCTCGGCTGTGGCCTGCGCCCCGTCGCCGTCAGACAGTCGCATGTCCATCACGACAACGTCCGGCAGCACCACCGCCGCCCGCCGCCGCGCGGAGGCCACGCCGTCGGCCGTGGCGACGACGTTGAACCCGTCTTCGGCGAGGTCGCGGGCCACCGCATCACGCCAGATCGGGTGGTCGTCAACCACCATCACCGTCGGGGTACTGTCAGCTCCCATTCCGTCCCACATCCCGGCGCAGTGGTCAGCTTCGCGCTGCCACCAAGCCAATCCATCCGTCCGACAATCGATTTGGCCACACCCATCCGGCCTTCGCCGACCGCCTCCTCGAGTCGGCCCTCCGCGATTCCGACACCGTCGTCGCGGATGCTGACCGTGACCGAGTCGCCCAGATCCTCGAGCAGCACGTAGGCGCGTGCATCGGGGCCGGCGTGGGCGGCGACGTTCTCCAGCGCGTTGACGGCCGCGGCGTACACCTCGTTCGCCGTGTCCGCGTCCAGTAGCACCGGGTCGGCAGGCACGCTGACCGACACCACATCCGATGCCCTCTTTCGCAACAACGCACCGAGATCGGTCTTCTCGCCGGCCCGCGGTTCGGTGTCGGCCGAGCTGACCAGCCGACGCAGGGCGCGCTCCTGCTCCCCCGCCAACTCGGCCAATTCAGCGGTCTCCCCGCCGATTTCGCGACCACGTCGCGACACCAGAGCCAACACCTGGATGGCGCCGTCATGCACCCGGCGCGACAACCTCTCCCGCTCCTGATGTGCGGCGGCCAGTCGCGCCGCCTCTTCGAGCTCGGCGTGCGCCCGGCGTGCGGTCTGCGCCGCCATCCCGACGGCGAGTCCCACCGCCAGCTCGATGACTATGGTCGCGTTGCGGCCTAGGTCGTAGTTGATGAAGCCCTTGACGATCGTGCTGGCGATCATCACCGCCACCCCGGCCAGCATTCCGGCGATGGGCCCGGACAGGATCGCCGCCGAGATCGTGGCGTTGGTGGCCCACAACGTCGTCGGCCACGACTGGTTGTCGAAGGCCCATTGTTGCGAGGCGATGAATTCGGTCGACAGGATCAGAGCGACCACGACGAGTATCTCGGCGAGCACCCAGTACACACGCCTGCCGAAGCCCTGCAGATATGCGAACGCGCACAACGCACTCCATCCGAGCAGGACGGCGAACAGTGCCCATCCGAGCGCCGGGCGGACGAGTTCGCCGTTCACGGCGATCTGGAAACCGAAGGCGTAGATGCAACTCAGCAGCCGGAAAACCTGCGCCGCCCGCCACAGCGGCGCAGCGGGATCCGGTGAGTGCGCCGGCATCCGATCTAGAGCACCTTTGACAGAAACGCTTTCGTCCGTTCGTGCTGCGGGTTGCTCAGCACCTCCCGCGGAGGCCCGCTTTCGACCACCACGCCACCGTCCATGAACACCAGGTGATTGGCGACCTCGCGGGCGAACCCCATCTCGTGGGTGACCACCACCATCGTCATCCCTTCGGCGGCAAGCTTTTTCATCACCTCGAGAACCTCACCGACCAGCTCCGGATCCAAAGCCGAGGTCGGCTCATCGAACAACATCAGCTTCGGGTTCATCGCGAGGGCACGCGCAATGGCCACCCGCTGCTGCTGCCCGCCGGAGAGTTGTGCAGGATACGCACCGGCCTTGTCCGACAGCCCGACCTGACTCAGCAGGTCCTTGGCTCGGGCCACCGCATCGCTCTTCTTCGTCTTCTTGACGTGGATCGGGGCCTCGATGACGTTTTCCAGCGCCGTGCGGTGGGGAAAAAGGTTGAAATGTTGGAACACCATACCGATGTCGCGGCGCTGCTTGGCGGCCTCGCGCGGCGACATCTCGTGCAGCTTCCCGCCGCGTTCCCGGTAGCCGATCAGTTCGCCGTCGACATAGAGCCGGCCGGCATTGACCTGTTCCAGATGGTTGATGCACCGCAGGAAGGTCGACTTGCCCGAGCCGGACGGGCCGACCAGCACCAGTACCTCGCCCCTGCCGATCTCCAGCGTGATGCCCTTCAGAACATGCAGGGCGCCAAAGTTTTTGCAGACCGCCTCGGCCTTCACCATCGGTGTCATCTGGTCACATCCCCGGATTCTGGACCTGCGCCTTGGCCAGCGCCTCGAGCTGTTTCGAGGTCAGCTTGCGCGACGCGCCGCGGGCGAAGTACCTCTCGAGGTAGTACTGCCCGACCATCAGGATGCTGGTGACCACCAGATACCAGAATGCTGCGACAAGCAGCAGCGGCACCGGCTCGAACTCTCGGGCCGCTATCTCGCGGGAGGTGATGCCGTACAAGTCGAGGGTGAACGGCACGGCGGTGACCAACGACGTCGTCTTCAGCATGCTGATGACCTCGTTGCCGGTCGGCGGGATGATCACCCGCATCGCCTGCGGTAAGACCGTGCGCCGCATCGCCATTCCCCACGACATGCCCAACGCTGTCGAGGCCTCGAGCTGCCCCTCGGGCACGGAAGAGATTCCGGCGCGGATGATCTCGGCCATGTAGGCCGACTCGTTGAGAGCCAGGCCGAGAATCGCCAGCAGAAACGGAATCGACAGGGCCTGCAGGTCGAACTCGAAGAATGCCGGGCCGAAGGGGACTCCGAGCCGGATGTCTTGGTAGATGGTGGGAATCAGACCCCAGAACACCAGCTGCACGTAGATCGGCGTGCCGCGGAAGATCCACAGGTACACCCACGAGACCGCTTTGAAGATGGGGTTCGGCGAGAGCCGCATCACCGCGAGGACAACGCCGAACGCGATCGCGAGCACCATCGAGTAGACGGTCAGCTGAAGCGTGTTGACAAGACCGACCTTCAGCACCCGCTCGTTGAACAGGTACTCCCGGAAAACGCTCCAGCGGTAGGCGTCGTTGGTGGCCGCACCATAGAGGAACAGTACGACCAGAAAGACGATGACGACCGCCGCCACCCACCGCCACGGATGACGCAGCGGAACGGCATCAATGGCGGCCGGAGCGGCAGGCGGCGACGTGTCGACATCAGTCATTTCGGGTTCCTACTTGCCTAGCTCACCGCGCCGTTGATCACCGGCTTGTCGATCATCCCGCTCTCGACGCCCCAGTTCTTGGCGATCTCCTCGTACTTGCCGGTCTCGATCAGATGCTCGAGAGCCTTCTGCAGGGACTGCGCCAGCGGCGAACCCTTCTGAACCGGCCAGCCGTACGGCGCGGAATCGAAGATCTCCCCTGCGGCCTCGAGCTTTCCGTTGCTCTGCTTGATCGCATATGAGGTCACCGGCGAATCGGCGGACATGGCGTCCGCCTGACCGAGGATCACGGCGTTGGTCGCCGCATCCTGCCCGTCGAACGAGACGATCTCGATCGGCGGCTTGCCCGCGTCGACGCATGCCTTGCTCTTGGCGGGCAGCTCGTCGGTCTCCTCGGTCGTGGTCGCCTGTACCGCAACCTTCTTGCCGCACGCGTTGTTTGGATCAATCGGGTCGCCCGGCCGCTGGGCCCAGAGGATGCCTGCGCTGAAGTAGGTCACGAAGTCGACCGACTCCTCGCGTTCCTTGGTGTCGGTGAACGATGACATGCCGACGTTGTAGGTGCCCTGCTGAATCGAGGGGATGATCTTGGCGAAGTCCGACTCGCGGTAGTCCGCGGTCAGGCCGAGTGTGCCCGCGATCGCGTTCATCAGATCGACATCAAAGCCGACGATCTTGCCGCTGGGATCCTTGAATTCGTTCGGCGCGTAGGGAATGTTGACGCCGACGATCAGCTTGCCGGACTCTTTGATCGCCTCCGGAACGGTGTTCGCGATCTCGTCGACCTTCTCGGCCGTCGCCGTCGTCGTCCCGCTCGTCTCTTCGCTCGTGTTGGTACCGCTCGCGCACCCCGACATGAGCAGCGCGCCAGTCGCAGCAAACACCGCCGCGAACTGCCACAGTTTGCCTCGCCGGTCTTGACATTCACGTAGCACGGTTGCCTCTTCTTTCTGCCTCGTGGATCCAGCGCGAAGCGCCGGTACCGGAACATTAATGGAGAGCTACCGCAGCGGCAGGGGAACGATCGGCCATTTGAATTCGGACGCGCCAATGACACAGTTTGCATACGGATCAGGCAAATAGCGGGGCTGCCAATAGCCGTTGTGCGAAACTGCGGCCATGGAAAGTCCTGCTCCTCCGAGCCTGCTGAAGCACCTGTGGTGGTCGACCCTGCTGTCGGGAGTTCTGGCCATCATCCTGGGCGTACTGGCCTGGACGTGGCCGACCCTGACCATCATCGTCACCGCGATCTTCTTCGGCGCCTACCTTCTGGTCACCGGCGTGACGCAGGTGGTCTTCGCGTTCAGCCTGCACGTGTCGGCAGGCGGCCGGGTTCTGCTGTTCATCAGCGGTGCCGCCGCCCTGATCCTGGCGCTGCTCTGCTTCCGCAGCCTGCAGGACTCGATTCTGCTGCTGTCCATCTGGATCGGGATCGGCTTCATCTTCCGAGGGGTCGCCACCGCCGTGTCCGCCATCAGCGACAGCACCCTTCCCGGCCGGGCATGGGAGATCTTCATCGGTCTGCTCAGCCTGTTGGCGGGCATCTTCTTACTGGCCTGGCCGCTGGAGTCCCTGGAAACCCTGACCAGGGTGGTCGGCATCTGCCTGATCGTCATCGGGGTGATCGAAGTCGTGTCGGCGTTCGGGATCCGGAAAGCGGCGAAGGAACTCGGAGGCGGCACGGCGCCGACGCCTGCGGCAGAAGAATCGGTGAGCTAACGCACACCGCGTTCTACTACACTCTGTCGTAGGCTGGTGGGACAGCCGCGGGAGGGTTCATGGACGCACTAGATGTGTCGCGGTGGCAATTCGGGACGACCACCGTCTACCACTTCATCCTCGTCCCGCTCACGATCGGGCTCGCGCCGCTGCTTGCCGCGATGCAGACGGCGTGGGTCGTCACCGGTACTCCGGCCTGGTACCGGCTCACCCGCTTCTTCGGCAAGCTGTTCCTGATCAATTTCGCGCTCGGCGTCGCCACCGGCATCGTGCAGGAGTTCCAGTTCGGCATGAACTGGAGCGAGTACTCGCGATTCGTCGGCGACATCTTCGGGGCACCGCTGGCGTTCGAGGGCCTGATCGCGTTCTTCTTCGAATCGACGTTCATCGGGCTGTGGATCTTCGGCTGGAGCCGCCTACCGCGGCTGGTTCACCTCGCATGTATCTGGATCGTCGCCTTCGGAGTCAACGCATCCGCCTACTTCATCATCGCGGCGAACTCGTTCATGCAGCATCCCGTCGGCGCCAAGTACAACCCGGAGACGGGGCGCGCGGAGCTCGCCGACTTCGGCGCCCTGCTGACCAACAACACCGCGATCTGGGCGTTCCTGCACGCGGTCGCCGGATCACTGCTCACCGCAGGCGTTTTCGTCGCAGCGATCAGCGCGTGGCTGATGGTGAGGTCACACAAGCGCCCGGACGAGACCGACGAGTCCCGCAGCATGTACCGGCCTGCGACGATCATGGGCAGCCTGGTGGCGCTCGTCGCCGCGGGCGGGCTGTTCTTCACCGGCGACATCCAGGGCAAGCTGATGTTCGTCCAGCAGCCGATGAAGATGGCGTCGGCAGAGTCGTTGTGCGACACCGAGACCGATCCGAACTTCTCGATCCTGACCGTCGGCACCCACAACAACTGCGACAGCGTCGAACACCTCATAGAGGTGCCCTACGTGCTGCCCTTCCTGGCGGAATCCCAATTCAGCGGCGTCACCCTGCAGGGTGTGAACGACCTGCAGGAGCAGTACCAGGAGAAGTTCGGCCCCGGCGACTACCGGCCCAACCTGTTCGTCACCTACTGGGCGTTCCGGGCCATGATCGGTTTGCTGCTCATCCCAGTGGTTTTCGCGCTCGCTGCATTGTGGTTGACGCGCCGCGGCCGCATTCCGCACCAGCGGTGGTTCGGTTGGCTCGCGTTGATCTCGATTCCCATGCCGTTCCTGGCCAATTCGGCGGGCTGGATCTTCACCGAGATGGGCAGACAGCCCTGGGTCGTGGTGCCCAACCCGACCGGCGATCAACTCGTGCGAATGACGGTGCAGGACGGCGTATCGGCTCATGCCACCGGTACCGTGGCGCTGTCGCTGACCGTCTTCACGCTGCTGTACGGCGCGCTGGGGGTGATCTGGTTCTGGCTGATACGCCGATACGTGATCGAGGGACCGCAGGAGCACGACTCCGAACCCGTCCCGCCGCCCTCGCCTGACGACGAGGACGTCGCTCCCCTGTCCTTCGCGTACTAGGAGATCGTGATGGGCCTTCAAGAGTTGTGGTTCCTGATCATCGCCGTGCTGTTCGGCGGCTTCGTTCTGCTGGAGGGATTCGACTTCGGGGTCGGGATGCTGATGGCTCCGTTCGGGGCCGCGGGCAAGGCCAGGGGCGCCGATACCGAACAGAGCAGGCGCGCCGTACTGAACACCATCGGGCCGGTGTGGGATGCCAACGAGGTCTGGCTGATCACCGCGGGCGCAGCGATGTTCGCGGCGTTCCCCAACTGGTACGCCACCGTGTTCTCGGCGCTGTATCTACCCCTGCTGGCCATCCTGGCGGGGATGATCGTGCGCATCGTCGGGATCGAATGGCGCGGCAAGATCGACGATCCGCGCTGGCGCGCATGGGCCGACGCCGGTATCGCGGCCGGGTCCTGGCTGCCCGCCGTCCTGTGGGGTGTCGCATTCGCGATCCTGGTGCGCGGGCTCCCCATCGACGCCGATGGCCAGGCGCACCTGGGGATCGGCGACGTGCTGAACGCCTACACGGTGCTCGGCGGTCTGGCGACGGCATCGCTGTTCGCGTTCTACGGGGCGACGTTCATCGCTCTGAAGACCGCAGGGCCGGTGCGCGACGACGCATTTCGCTTCGGCCGGATGTTGGCCGTACCCGCCGTCGTGTTCGCCGGTGGGTTCGGGTTGTGGACCCAACTGGCGCACGGCAAGACATGGACGTGGCTCCCGTTGGGGATTGCGGTGGTCGCGCTGCTGACGGCGGTGGCGTTGATCGCGACGCGCCAGCGTGAGGGATGGGCGTTCGCGTCGATGATGGTGGTCGTCGCCTCCGTCGTGGCGCTGCTGTTCGGCTCGATGTATCCGAAGCTGTTGCCGTCCACGCTCAATCCGGACTGGAGCGTGACGATCTACAACGGGTCGTCGACCCCGTACACACTGACCATCATGACGTGGGCATCGCTGACCCTGCTTCCGCTGGTGCTGGGCTATCAGGGCTGGACGTACTGGGTGTTCCGTCGCAGGATCACCGCCGACGCGATACCGGCCTCGATCGGATTGTCGCGGCGCAGGACGTGAGCGGCCCGGTCGACCCGCGACTGTGGCGCGCATCGACCGCCATGCGCCGCTTCCTCGCATGGTCGACCGTATGCGGTGTGCTGATGGCCGGAGCCACCATCGCCTCCGCCGTCGTGCTCGCCGACATCGTCGCCCGGGTGATCACCGATCCGGACCAGCGCAACCTCGACCACCTCCTGGTGCCGCTGTCGATTCTGTTGCTGCTGTGGACCTTCCGGACGTTGATCACCTGGCTGCAGGGCCGTCTCGCCCAGCGTGGGGCGAGCGAGGTGATCGCCGACCTCAGCAATTCGGTGCTCACCGCGACGACGTCCCTGCCGCCCCGCCGGCTGGCCGAGCGCCGCGGCGACGCCGCCATCCTGGTCACCCGCGGCCTGGATGGCCTACGCCTGTACTTCACCGCATATCTGCCCGCGCTCTTCGTCGCCGCGATCCTGACACCGGCGACCGTCGCCGTCATCGCCTTCTACGACTGGCGATCCGCGGCCATCGTCATGATCGCCCTCCCGCTCATCCCGATCTTCATGGTGCTGATCGGCCTCACCACCGCCGAGCGGTCGGCCGCCGCGCTGCGCGCGATGGCCACGCTGCAGTCGCGGCTGCTCGACCTCGTCGCGGGCCTGCCGACCTTGCGCGCCCTGCGACGCGTCGGCGGCTCGGTGAACCGGATCGCCGAACTCGGTGCCGCGCACCGCCGTTCCACGATGGCGACGCTGCGCATCGCGTTTCTGTCGTCCCTGGTGCTGGAACTGCTGGCCACGCTGGGGGTCGCGCTGATCGCGGTCAGCGTGGGCCTGCGACTGGTGTACGGCGACGTGACGCTGACGGCGGCGCTCACCGCGCTGCTGCTCGCACCCGAGGTGTTCTGGCCGCTGCGCCGCGTCGGTGCTGCATTTCACGCCGCCCAGGACGGAAAGACCGCCGCCGACAACGCGTTCCGGCTGATCGATGAGCTGCCCGACCCGCCCCGCGGAACCCGCACGATCACAGCGGCCGGCACCACCATCGATTTCACGGGATACGACGCCGCCGCCGAGCCCGGCCGGGTGACCGTGATCGCCGGCCCCAACGGCATCGGCAAGTCCACCCTCCTGCAGGCCGTACTGGGCCTCGACGAGCCGCTCTCCGGCCGGGTACGGGTCGACGGCGTGGACGTGGCCGACCTCGACCTGCCCGCGTGGTGGGCGCAGATCGCGTGGCTGCCGCACCGCCCCACGATCATTCCCGGCACGGTGCGCCAGAACCTCGAGCTCTTCGGTCCGCTCGACGACATCGAAACGGCCTGTCGTATCGCATGTTTCGATGAAGTGGTCGCCGACTTGCCCGACGGATTGGACACGATGCTGGGCAGCGGCGGTGTCGGCCTGTCGCTCGGGCAGCGACAGCGGCTCGGACTGGCCCGCGCGCTCGGATCGCGGGCACCCGTGCTGCTGCTCGACGAGCCGACCGCTCACCTCGACGCCGAGACCGAACACCGCGTGCTGGACGCCATCGCGGCGCGCGCGGCTGCCGGGGCGACGGTGATCGTGGTGGGCCACCGCGCACCGGTGCTGGCGATCGGTGACCGCGTCGTGCAGTTGGGGAGCCTCGTCGATGTTTGAGTTGCTGCGCCCGCGCCTGCCCCGGCTGCTGTTGGCGATCCTGTTCGGGGTGCTGTCGCTGGGCAGTGCCCTGGCGCTAGCGGGCGTTGCGGCGTGGCTGATCACCAGGGCGTGGCAGATGCCGCCGGTGCTGGACCTGTCCGTCGCGGTCGTGGCGGTCCGCGCGCTCGGCATCTCCCGCGGAATCCTGGGCTACTGCGAGAGGTTGGCCTCTCACGACACCGCCCTGCGCGCCGCCGCCGGCGTGCGCGAGCGGCTGTACGCGCGGCTCGCGACGGGGCCCGCCGACGCGGTGATGCGCCGACACACCGGCGAGCTGGTGAGCGACATCGGCTCGTCGGTCGACGAGTTGTCCGATGTGCTCGTGCGCGCGGTGGTTCCGATTGCGGTCGCCGCGGTCCTCGGCTCGGCCGCCACAATCACCATCGCGCTCATCTCCCCCGTCGCCGCGGCGGTGCTGGCGCTGTGCCTGCTCGTCGCGGGCGTTGCCACGCCCGCACTGGCCGCCCGCGCCGCGGTGGCCGCCGAAAACCTTGCCGCACTGCATCGTTCGCAGCGCGACACCGCCGCGATGATGGCGCTCGAGCACGCACCCGAGTTACGCGTCAGCGGCCGCCTCGACGAGGTGCTCGCCGACGCCGACAGACAACAACGCGACTGGGGTGACGCCATCGACCGGGCGGCGGCACCGGCGGCGCTGGCGTCGGCGGCTCCGATCGCGGCGATCGGCGCCAGCGTGCTCGGTGCCGTCGTGTGCGGTATCGCCATCGCGCCGACGACGGCACCTACGACGCTGGCGGTGCTGATGCTGTTGCCGCTGTCGGCTTTTGAGGCGGCCACCGCGTTGCCCGGTGCCGGAGTGCAACTGGCGCGCTCGCGCGTCGCCGCGCGGCGCCTGCGCATGCTGACCGACCCCGCTCACGACGACTCACGCCGGCCTGCGGTCCCCACGGTTCATCTCAAACCCGGCGACCGGTTGGCGGTGACCGGGCCGAGCGGATCCGGAAAGACGACGCTGCTGATGCACCTCGCGGGCCTGCTGCCCGAGGAGATCCCGTCGGGCGCCGCGTTTTTTCCCGAGGATGCGCACCTGTTCGCCACGACCGTCCGCGACAACCTTCTGGTGGCGCGCGGCGACGCGAACGACGACGAGCTGCGCGCCGCCCTGGCCCGGGTGGGTCTCGGCGAGTGGCTCGACTCGCTGCCCGACGGGCTGTCCACCGTTCTCGTCGGCGGCGACGCGGCGGTGTCGGCCGGTCAACGCAGGCGACTCCTACTCGCCCGCGCGCTGGTGTCGACCGCGCCCACCCTGCTGCTCGACGAACCGACCGAACACCTCGACGCCGCCGACGGCAGTCGATTCCTCAACGAACTACTCACTCCCGGTGGCCTCTTCCCCGCCGAGCGCACCGTCGTCGTCGCCACCCATCACTTGCCCATCGACTTTGTCTGTAGCACCGTCACGCTCCCTGCCTGCGGGTAACCTCAAGCACCATGAGCGAGCCGGACCGTCCCGAAACGCCGCCAACTCCGCCCGCACCGCCGCCACCGGGTGCGCAGCAACCCTCCTACGGCGCATATCCGGGGAGCTATCCCCCGCCGCAGCAACAGCCGCCGCCGCCGTACGGCGGGTACGCGCCGCCACCCGCGGCTCCCCAGAACGGCATCGGCATCGCGGCGCTGGTAACCGCGATCATCGCGCTGCTGAGCGTCGTCGGCGGCATCGTGCTCGGTGTCGTCGCAGTGATCCTCGGCTTCATCGGCTGGGGCCGGGCCAAGCGCGGTGAGGCCACCAACGGCGGCGTCGCGGTCGCAGGCATCATCCTCGGCATCCTCAGCATCATCGAGGCGATCGCCTTCATCGCTCTGTTCGTCTGGGGATTCCAAGAGGTGGGCGGCACCGATTACGTCGACTGCATGTCCCGGGCGGGCAGCGATCAGGAAGCCGTGCAGCGGTGCGCCGATCAGTTCACCGAGCACATCGAGGATCAGTTCTCGATCACCCTCACCACCCCGGCGGGTTAGCGCGGGAAGTGCTTGACGATCCCTTCCTGTACCACGGTCGCCAACAACTGACCTTCCTGGTCGAAGAAGTGGCCGGTGCCCAGGCCGCGTGAGTCGGCGGCCACCGGGGACGACGTCGAGTAGAGGACCCACTCGTCGAACCGGATCGGGCGGTGGAACCACACCGAGTGGTTCGTGGTGACGGCGAAGATGCGGTCCCATCCCCACGACAGTCCGTGGGTGGTGATGATCGAGTCCAGCACCGTGGTGTCGGATGCGTACGCCAGGGCCGCGGCGTTGACGGCCGGATCGTCGGGCATCGCACCGCGTGTCTTCATCCAGACCCGGTTGTAGGTCAGCTTCTCCCCTTTGTCGCGCATCACCCACGTCGGGTCGTTGGTGTAGCGCCAGTCGATCGGGCGCAGCGCGGAGGCGAAATGCGGGACGACTTCCTCGTATCCGCGCAGCAATTCATCGATCGGCGGGAGCGACTGCGGGTCCGGCAGGTCCGGCGGTTCGATGCCGTGCTCGAGGCTGCGACCGCCCGCGAGGTAGGACACCAGGACCGTGGTCAGCACCTCACCGTTCTGCATGACGTCGACGCGCCGGTTGGCGAACCGCCGCTCGTCGCGCAGGCGGGTGATGTGGAACTCGAGGTCCTTGTCCGGGTCACCGCCCGCGATGAAATGCGCCGACAACGCGGCGGGTGGCAGCTCGTGCCGGAGGCTGCGGGAGGCCGCCACCAGCGATTGCGCCATCATCTGGCCGCCGAACGTACGCACCGGGTTCTTGCTCGGATGTGAGCCGACGTAGATGTCGTCGGCCAGCTGGCGGAGATCGAGTATCGCCAGCAGCTCGTCGAAGTCGGATTCTCCCGCAAGCGGCTCATCGGCCGTCGACACCCGGTTGCCCCTATTCGCCGTGATTAGACGTCGTCCTCCCCGATCCGGTGTACGTGGATCAGATTGGTGGAGCCTACTGTGCCCGGCGGCGCGCCCGCGATGATGACCACCAGGTCGCCCCGCTTGTAGCGCCCGAGCTCGAGCAATGACTTGTCGACCTGCCGGATCATTCCATCCGTGGTCTGGATGTGCGGCACGATGAACGTCTCCGTGCCCCAGCTCAGCGCGAGCTGGCTGCGGACCTCGGGCAGCGACGTGAAGGCCAGCAGCGGCAGCGGTGTGTGCAGACGCGCGAGCCGACGCACCGTGTCGCCGGACTGGGTGTAGGCCACGAGGGCCTTGGCATCCAACCGCTCGCCGATGTCGCGGGCCGCGTAGGAGATCACACCGCGTTTGGTGCGGGGCACGTGCGTGAGCGGCGGCACCACGACGGAGTTCTCCTCGACCGCCTTGACGATTCGTGCCATGGTCCGCACCGCTTCGAGCGGGTACTTGCCGACCGATGTCTCACCCGAGAGCATCACGGCGTCCGCACCGTCGAGCACCGCGTTAGCGACGTCAGACGCCTCAGCGCGGGTGGGCCGGGAGTTCTCGATCATCGACTCGAGCATCTGGGTCGCGACGATGACGGGTTTGGCGTTCTCCCTTGCCATTTGGATGGCGCGCTTCTGCACCAGCGGAACTTCTTCGAGCGGCAGCTCGACGCCCAGATCGCCGCGGGCGACCATGATCGCATCGAAAGCCAGCACGATCGCCTCGAGATTGTCGATGGCTTCGGGTTTCTCGAGCTTGGCGATGACCGGCACCCGCCTGCCCACGCGGTCCATGACCTCGTGCACGAGTTCGATGTCGGCAGGCGATCGCACGAACGACAGTGCGACCAGGTCGACGCCGACCTGCAGAGCGAACTCGAGATCCTCGACGTCCTTCTCCGACAACGCAGGCGCCGACACGTTCATGCCGGGTAGCGACATCCCCTTGTTGTTGCTGACCTTGCCGCCCTCGGTGACGGTGCACACCACGTCGTTGCCCTCGATGCGGTCGACGATGAGACCGACGTTGCCGTCGTCGACGAGCACGCGGTCGCCGGGAGCGGCGTCCTCAGCCAGTCGCTTGTATGTGGTGGACACCCGGTCGTGGGTGCCCTCGCAGTCGTCGACCGTGATGCGCACCGTCTCGTCCTCGACCCATTCGGTGGGTCCGTCCTTGAACCGGCCGAGCCTGATCTTGGGGCCCTGCAGGTCGGCGAGGATGCCGACGGCGCGCCCGGTCGCGTCGGAGGCGGCGCGCACCCGCTTGTAGTTGGCTTCGTGATCGGCGTATTCACCGTGGCTGAAGTTCAGTCGCGCGACGTCCATTCCCGCCGTGACCAGTGCCTTCACCGCATCATCAGTCGCGGTCGCCGGGCCGAGGGTACAGACGATCTTCCCGCGTCTATTCACGGTTGCGAGCATAGTCGTTGATCGATTCAGACGACGGCCAGCGGCAACGCGCCCGGAACCACCGGTGCGGGCAGATCCGACTCCCCCATCAGGTATTTGTCGACGGCGTGGGCCGCGCTGCGGCCTTCCGCGATAGCCCACACGATCAACGAGGCACCGCGGTGCGCATCACCACACACGAACAC
Organism: Mycolicibacterium moriokaense; assembly: GCF_010726085.1. Classification (NCBI taxonomy): domain Bacteria; kingdom Bacillati; phylum Actinomycetota; class Actinomycetes; order Mycobacteriales; family Mycobacteriaceae; genus Mycobacterium; species Mycolicibacterium moriokaense. The sequence continues at coordinate 3,128,118 of NZ_AP022560.1, read as the reverse complement.
GCCGGGCGCGTCGGTCTGCCAGTCCGATCCGCACGGCACGGTGCCGCGTCGGTTGAGCTTAAGACCGAGCCCGTCCAGCAGCGGCATGTGCTCGACGCCTTCGAAGCCGATCGCCAGCAGGGCGAGGTCGCACGGCACTTCCAGCGACTCGCCGACCGGCGTGATGATCCGGCGACCGTCAGCGTCGCGTTCGACCTTCACCTCGGCGATCTCCATCGCCCGAAGGCGTCCCTGCTCGTCACCGAGGAAGCGTTGTACCGCCACTTCGTAGCGGCGGTGGCCGCCTTCGGCGTGTGCGGGCGACAGCCGCGTACGCAGCACGATCGGCCACATCGGCCACGGCGAGCGGGATTCGTCGCGATACTCCGGCGGCTCCGGGTTGTAGTCCAGCTGCGTGACCGATGCCGCGCCCTGGCGGTGTGCGGTGCCCAGACAGTCGGCCCCGGTGTCGCCGCCGCCGATGATCACGACGTGCCTACCGGCCGCCGAGATCGGACTGGGTCCGTCGCCCTCGCACTCCTTGTTCGCGGGCACCAGATGGTCCATGGCGAGGTGAACGCCCTTGAGCGATCGGCCTTCCACGTCGTTGTCGCGCGCCCGCAATGCGCCGACCGCGAGCACCACGGCGTCATACTGCTGCCTGAGTTGCTCGACGGGCAGATCCACGCCGACTTCACATTCGGTGACGAAACGTGTTCCCTCGGCGCGCATCTGGGCCAGCCGCTGGTTCAGCGTGGCCTTCTCGAGCTTGTACTCCGGGATGCCGTAGCGCATCAGGCCGCCGATGCGGTCGTCGCGCTCATACACGGTGACGTCGTGGCCGGCCCGCGTGAGCTGTTGTGCCGCAGCCAATCCGGCAGGTCCGGATCCGACGATGGCCACCTTGCGGCCCGTCGCGATGGCCGCGGGTTGCGGTTCGACAATCCCGTCCATCCAGGCCTGGTCGGCGATGGTCTGTTCGATGCGTTTGATCGTGACGCTGCCGCCGGTGCGCTCCTCGCCGATCGACAACACACACGCCGCCTCGCACGGCGCGGGACACAATCGTCCGGTGAACTCCGGGAAGTTGTTGGTCGCGTGCAGGCGATCGCTCGCCGCATCCCAGCGGCCGCGCCGCACCAGGTCGTTCCATTCCGGAATCAAGTTGCCGAGCGGGCAGCCCGCACTTCCGGAGTGGCAGAACGGGATTCCGCAATCCATGCACCGTCTAGCCTGCTGGGAGACCTCGCCGGCGCGCTCGTGCGGATCCTGCTGTTCGTAGACCTCGCGCCAGTCGCCGACACGCTCATCGACGGCCCGCTTGGCGGCTTCGACTTTGGGAACCTTGAGAAAACCTGTCGGATCAGCCACGGCTTGCCTCCATGATCGCAGTGTCGACGTCCCGGCCCTCGCGCTTGGCGACCAGCGTTGCCTCCAGCACACGCTGGTAGTCGCGCGGCATGACCTTGGTGAACTGCGCACTGCGCCTTGGCCAGTCGGACAACACGCTGGCGGCCAACGTGCTTCCGGTGAATCTCGCATGTGTGGCGATGACCTCGTGCAGCCACGTCAGGTCCTCGGGTTCGAGGCGCTGCAACTCGACCATCTCCGTGTTGACCTTCTTCGGATCGAGGGCCAACACGAACGCGATGCCGCCGGACATGCCCGCGGCCATGTTGCGGCCCGTCTTACCGAGGATCACCACGCGGCCGCCGGTCATGTACTCACAGGCGTGATCGCCGACGCCCTCGACGACGGTCAGCGCCCCGGAGTTGCGAGCGGCGAACCGCTCGCCGACCCGGCCCCGCAGGTAGAGCTCGCCGGACGTGGCGCCGAACAACAGGGTGTTGCCCGCGATCACGTTGTCCTCGGGCAGGAACAGGACGTCATCGGGCGGCCTGACGATCACCCGGCCACCGGACAGCCCTTTGCCCACGTAGTCGTTGGCATCGCCGACCAGCTCCAACGTGATGCCGGGCGGCAGGAAGGCCCCGATCGACTGGCCTGCCGAACCGGTCAGCGTGACATGAATCGTGTTGTCGGGCAGTCCCTCAGCGCCGTAGCGCCGGGTGACCTCGGATCCGAGCAGTGTGCCGACGGTGCGGTTGACGTTGCGCACGGGCAGTTCCAGCCTGACCGGATGCGCGTCCTCGAGGGCGCCCTCGGCTAGCTGGATGAGGGTGCGGTCCAGGGCTTCGTCGAGACCGTGATCCTGGTCCCTGGTGCGGCGGCGCTCGCCGTATCGACCTTCGGGCACCGCGAAAATCGGGGTCAGGTCCAGCCCCTTGCTCTTCCAATGGGCGACGCCCTCATCGGTGTCCAGCATCTCCGCGTGGCCGACGGCCTCGTCGATGCTGCGGAACCCGAGCTCGGCGAGGTACCGGCGGATGTCCTCGGCGATGAACCGGAAGAAGTTCTCGACGAACTCCGGTTTGCCGTTGAATCGCGCCCTCAGTTCGGGGTTCTGCGTCGCCACGCCGACGGGGCAGGTGTCGAGGTGACAGACCCGCATCATGATGCAGCCCGACACGATCAGCGGCGCGGTGGCGAAACCGAACTCCTCGGCGCCGAGCAGTGCGGCGACGATGACGTCGCGGGCGGTGCGCATGCCGCCGTCGCACTGCACCGTGATGCGGTCGCGTAAACCGTTGAGCATCAACGTCTGTTGCGTATCGGCCAGGCCGATCTCCCACGGGATACCAGCATGCTTGAGGCTGGTGAGTGGCGCCGCGCCGGTGCCGCCGTCGTACCCGGAGATCAGCACGACGTCGGCGTGCGCCTTGGAGACACCCGCCGCGACCGTGCCCACGCCGACACTGCTGACGAGCTTGACGTGGATGCGCGCGTCGGCGTTGGCGTTCTTCAGATCGTGGATCAGCTGGGCCAGGTCCTCGATCGAATAGATGTCGTGGTGCGGCGGCGGTGAGATCAGACCGACACCCGGTGTCGAGTGCCGGGTCTTGGCGATGTTGGGATACACCTTGTAGCCCGGAAGCTGGCCGCCCTCACCGGGTTTCGCGCCCTGAGCCATCTTGATCTGGATGTCGGTGGCGTTGACGAGGTAATCGCTGGTGACGCCGAAGCGGCCCGAGGCGACCTGCTTGACGGCGCTGCGCCGACGCGGGTCGTAGAGGCGGTCGGTGTCCTCGCCGCCCTCCCCGGAGTTGGACCGGCCGCCGAGGTTGTTCATCGCTATGGCCATGGTCTCGTGTGCCTCGGCGGAGATGGAGCCGTAGCTCATCGCACCGGTGTTGAACCGCGTGACGATCGAGTCGACGGACTCGACCTCCTCCAGCGGGACGGGCGGGCGCAGCTTCTTGAAGCCGAACAGCCCGCGCAGGGTGCCGCCCTCCCGACAGAGACGGTCCACCTCGTCGGAGTACTGCTTGAAGATGTCGTAGCGACCGGTGCGGGTCGAGTGCTGCAGCAGGAACACCACTTCGGGAGTGAACAGATGCAGTTCGCCCTCGCGGCGGAACGCGTATTCACCGCCGACCTCGAGCCGCCGGTGCACCCGCTCGGTCGGGTTCTCCGGGTACGCCCGCCGGTGCCTGAGCTTGACCTCTTCGGCGAGCACCTCCAGCCCGACCCCACCGAGCTGGCTCGGCGTGCCGGTGAAGTACTCGTCGATGACGTGCCTGTCGATGCCGATCGCTTCGAAGCACTGCGCGGCGGTGTACGAGGCGACGGTCGAGATACCCATCTTGCTCATCACCTTCATCACGCCCTTGCCGAGCGCCTTGAGGTAATTGCGCACGGCGGCGGCGGGTTCGATGCCGGTGAGCTCGCCCTCGCGGACGAGGTCTTCGATGGACTCGAACGCCAGATAGGGGTTGACCGCGGCGGCACCGAAGCCGATGAGCATCGCGATGTGATGCACCTCCCGCGCGTCGCCACTCTCGACCACCAGCGCGACGTTGGTGCGCTCCTTGGTGCGGACCAGGTGGTGGTGCACGGCCGACACGGCCAGCAGCGACGGAATCGGCGCTCTGGTGTGGTCGGAGTCGCGGTCGGAGATGACCAGTGTGCGTGCGCCTTTGGCGATCGCGTCGCACGCGCGCAGCCGCAGGTCCTCCAACGCTTCCGCCAGGCCCTCGCCGCCCCGCTCGACGTCGTACAGCGCCTTCAGCACCGCGGTCCGCAGTCCGCCGTGCTCGCCGTCGTCGTTGATGTGGACGATCTTGTTGAGTTCGTCGTTGTCGAGCACGGGCCAGCGCAGCACGATCTGGCGGCAGGACGCCGCGGTCGGCTCGAGCAGGTTCTGCTCCGGGCCCATGACGCGGGCCATCGAGGTGACGACCTCCTCGCGGATGGCATCCAACGGCGGGTTGGTCACCTGCGCGAAGAGTTCGACGAAGTAGTCGTAGAGCAGCCGGGACCGCTGGGACAGCACCGCGGCCGGGGTGTCGGTGCCCATGGAGCCCAGTGGTTCGTTGCCCGAGGCCGCCATCGGGGTGAGCAGGATGCGCAGATCCTCCTCGGTGTAGCCGAAGGCGATCTGGCGGCGCACGACGGACTCGTGGTTCGGCTGGATGCGCACCCGGTCGGGCAGCGTCTTGAGGTCGAGGAGCCCGGAATGCAGCCACTCACCGTACGGCTGCTGTACGGCGAGGGATTCCTTGATCTCGTCGTCGGACACGATGCGCCCGGCGGCGGTGTCGATGAGGAACATCTTTCCCGGCTGCAGCCGGCCCTTGGCGACGATCTGCGCGGAGGGCACGTCGAGCACGCCGCTCTCGCTGGCGAGGATGATCCGGTCGTCAAGGGTGCGCCACCAGCGGCCGGGCCGTAATCCGTTGCGGTCCAACACCGCTCCGACGAGAGTGCCGTCGGTGAAGGTGACGCAGGCCGGACCGTCCCACGGCTCCATCAGTGAGGCGTGGAACTGCCAGAAGGCCCGTTCGGCGGGGTCCATGGCGGTGGCGTTCTCCCACGCCTCGGGGATCATCATCAGCACCGCATGCGGCAGGCTGCGTCCGCCCAGGTGCAGGAGTTCGAGCACTTCGTCGAACGATGCCGAGTCCGACGCCTCCGGCGTGCAGATCGGTGAGAGCCGGGACAGGTCGCCGGGAATCTTGGAGCTGGCGAGCATGGCCTCGCGGGCGTGCATCCGGTTGCGGTTGCCGCGCACGGTGTTGATCTCGCCGTTGTGCGCGACGAAGCGGAAGGGATGCGCCAGCGGCCACGAGGGGAACGTGTTGGTCGAGAAGCGGCTGTGCACGATCGCGATCGCACTGCGACAGCGTTCGTCACGCAGATCCGGAAAGTATTGGGGCAACTGGATTGTGGTGAGCATGCCCTTGTAGACCATGGTGCGGCTGGACAGCGACGGGAAGTAGACACCGTTACGTTCGGCGCGCTTGCGCATCGGATAGACACGACGATCGAGATCGATGCCGCCGACCTGCTGCGGTGAGGTGACGAACAGCTGCTCCATGTGCGGCATACAGCCGAGCGCCGTCGCGCCGACCTCGGCGCCAACCGGGTCGGTGGGCACCTCGCGCCAGCCGAGCACGGTCAACCCCTCCTCGGCGGCGATCGCTTCGACGTGTGCGCGCGCGGCGGCGCGGGCATCGGAGTCCTGCGGCAGGAAGCAGATGCCTGCCGCGAAGGTGCTGGCGCCGTCGGCGGTGGGCTCCGGCAGCTCGAAGTCGACCACCTCGCGCAGCAGTTCCACCGGCAGCTGGATCAGGATGCCTGCCCCGTCGCCGCTGTTGGGTTCGGCGCCCGCAGCCCCACGGTGTTCGAGATGTTCCAAGGCAACCAGCCCGTCGACGACGATGGCGTGGGATCGGCGGCCCTGAATGTCCGTGATCATGGCGACGCCACACGAGTCGGACTCGTTGGCGGGGTCGTACAAACCCTGGGGCTCGGGGAAAGCCGAATATTGCATCGAGGAAAGTACCTCCACAGTCCGGGGAAATCATGGCCCGGGACTGCACCGGCCCGAATGTCGATTGTATCAGCGCGGCAAAGCGGCTACCCGTCGAGAACGGTCGGGACCAGCGGGAACCCCGGCAGATTGCGCACGACCGTCCAGGTGAGCGCGATGCCGAGGATGACGACGGCGGCAACCGGCGTCATCCAGGGCTTTCCGCTGCGCCGACGCACCAGATACCAGGCCAGCAGCAACGGCAGACCGACCAGGGCGACGACGTTGTCGACTACGGCGGCGGCCAGGTCGCCGTGCAGCACGTCGTGGACCATCCGCATGCCGCCGCAGCCCGGGCAGTACAGGCCCGTGATCGCGTAGAACGGGCACGGCCAGAACACGAAGCCCGGCGAATGGGGATCGCCGATGCCGATGTAGGCCAGCGCACCCACAGCCACGGCGCCCGTCCCGAGCGCGGTGTACAGCCGTCCCCGGTTGGGGGCCGTGCTAAGTGCCATCGCGCAGAGGGCGTCCCTCGGAGTCGCGCACCTTGTCGGTGAAGATCAGCACCGCGTCGACGATGCCCCAGATGATGGCACCGAGACCGCAGGTCACGAGGCCGACGATGAGCTGGGCGACGCCGAGCCCGGTCTGGCCGATGTACATGCGGCCGATGCCGACGATCCCGAACAGCCCGAGCAGCTGCAGCAGGCCGGCGATCACCTTTGACTTGTCCGAGAACGGCTCACCCGTCAGCGGGTGCCTGCCGAAGGGCGCGCTGGGATCCGCGTAGGGCTGGGGATACTGGCCTGCCGGCGGCGGATACTGCGGTGCGTAGCCAGGCGGGGGCGGCGGCGTTGGCTGGCTTCCAGATTCGCTACCACTGAACTGCGGCTCAGTCATGGCCACCAGCATGCCAGAACTCACGGCGATTGCTTCCGGTTTGGCGGCTGACCAGGCGCAGAATGTCGACCAATCCGTCGACAGGCACGGACGGGTCCACCGAGCGAATAAAGGCCAGCGGCTCGATCTTCCTGCAGTAGGCCACCGCGAAGTTCAACGACGACGTCGCACGGGCGCTGGGACCCACCGTGTGGAATACCGGTTGTAAGACAATGACCGCGATGCTGAGCCGGCCCGATGATCGCGACTTTCACATTCAGAAGGGCGGCGGCCTGTAATTGGCGGCGAGCCAGGCTCGGTGTTGGCGCTCTTCTTCTGCGATCAGTTCGGTGCGTTCGCGTCGTTCGGCGTTGATGCGGTCCCGACGGTCCTGGGCACGAGTTTGTGTGCGCCGCGGCATCCTCGCCGCGCGGTCGGCCTCCGGATCGGGGATGTGCGGCGGAAGGTCCAGATCCCCGGTAGGGGTGGCGAGCGTGGGGAACATCGCCCCACCATGCGACTCGGTCGAGTAGACGTGTCCGGTCGGTGAGGTCAACACCACGGTGCCATCGGACAACTGCCGATCGCTCCATCCGCCAAAAGTCTTGAGCAGATGGTGAATCCGGCAGTAGTGCTTGGCGTTCGACGGATGCGTCCGCCCCCACGGGTACGGCACCGTGTGGTCGACATCGGACTTCTCAGCCGGCTTGTCGCAGCCCGGCCAACGGCACGTCAGATCCCGCCACTGCAGGAACTCCTTGTTCTTCGCGCTGGGCCGATACCCCGGATCCGGGGCCAGATCAGAGGGAACCGCCAGCGGCTTCAGTGTGGCCGTCTTCGCCACCTGACGTACGCATTCGGCGGGCAGGATCCCGAACCCGGCCAGATACCCCGGCTTATCATTCCTCCCATCAAGGGTGGCCTGTTCGGTCAGCACATGAATCACCGCCGCCTTGGCGTTGGCCTGTACCGCGGCCGCCGCGCAGTCCTCACGCCCACACAAGCACGCCAGGACGGCTTCTTGGCGACCCAATGCGCCACAGGCATCGGCGCGACGCCGCTCCGCCGAGCGCGGATCATGCTCGCACACCGTGGCGGCCAAGGCATCCAGCCGTGCACTGAACGCCGCGGCATCGGTGGCACGCAACTGGCCAGACAGCCACGCCATGCCCGGGCTGCCCGGCCCAGTCGCGACGTAACGGTTGTCCTCGACCTTGGGCGGCACACGTACACCGGCGGAATCGAACTCGGCGACAAACTTATCGATCCGATCACGCAGTTTCGGGCCCGAGAGCTTCATCCACTTCTCGACCCGCGCCGCCAAGGCCTCATCCAGATCCGGCATCACCGCGTCCTCGACGTTGGTGGTGCGGTTGACGATCATCGACACCATCCGCATGTCGATGGTCCCGCGCACGAACACCTTGGCCACCGCTGGCAACCGGTACGCCAACGCACACGCGAACTGCACCTGCCCCACCGCGCGGGCATGGCTGATGTTCTGCACCGCCGACACCTCCGCGGCCACCGCCGCACAGTTGTCAATGACACACCAATCCAACTCAGCCAACGCCGACTCACGCCGGACAAACAGCTCGGCCACGATCAATAATCGCTGCGCAATGCACGTCGACTCCTCCCGAGTCGCCTCACCCATCACCGCGATGAGCTCCGCATCCGACGCCCGATCATCGAACATGTGTTCGAGTATAACCAACTCCACTGACTCGTTGACTCATCAGAAATGCGCGCGAAGGGCCATTCGGCGCCGGGGCCCGACGAGTTTGCCCGTCGAATTCACAACCTGCCCCTGAGCCGATCTCGATACGACCGGCCGTCGGGGTCGTACGTCAGCCGATACACAGGCTCGGCCCACAGCCGCGTGAACACGCCGGGGCGTTCGGCCCGGTGCGGCCGCAGTCGGCCCGGCGGCCTCGGGCCCCGACGGCCGGATGCGTACCACTGTTCCAAGCGTTCTGCCGATTGCACGATTTCGTTTACCGCGGTGGCCGGATCGACCAGGCCACGGTCGTCGCTGCCGTCGTCGGCGCGGTCGAGGTGCTCGCGCAGCAGCCGCAGTCGCAGATCCCGTGCGAAGTCGCCCTCGGTGTCGAGCACGGCACACGTCAGTTCGCTGTCATGCGTCCACGAACGGCGGTTGAGATTGTCGCTGCCCACGCAGGACCAGACGTCGTCGATGACGCACACCTTGGCATGTACGTACACCGGTGTGCCCTCGGCGTTTTCGACGTCGAACACGTGCACCCGCTCCGGGCTGACCGCATGACACGTCTCGAGCGCCTGCCAGCGTCCGATGAGGTTGGGCGGCAGCTCGAGCCGGCCGTCGACGTCGGGATGGCGCGGGATGACCGCCACCAGATGCAGGTCCGGATTGTCGGCGAGCGCGCGGGCGAACAATTTGGCCACCCGCTTCGACCAGAGGTATTGGTCCTCGACGTAGATCAACCGGCGGGCGCGCGGCACCACCTTGTTGTAGGCGCGGGCGATGCTGCGCTCCCCGCGCGGCGCGAAGTCGTATTCGAAATGCGCGTCGGGGTAGGTGCGCAGCACCTGAACGACATGCGGCCCACACGGTGGCGGATCCGGCGGCTGGTCCGGCAACGGATCGGCATTCATGTCGGCCCCGCCTAGCCTGTCCCGCAGCCACGCCAGCGGATTGAGCATGTCCAGCGACGCGGGGTCGTTCCAGCGCTCCCGGAACGTCGTATCGAGGGCACCCACGGCCGGCCCCTGTACCCGCAGTTGTACGTCATGCCACGGCGGATGCTCCGCCGTACCGCTTGGCCATCTGCACGGCCTGCGGATCGCCGCGGTGCGACGCGTCATCACGGCGGGAATGGCACAGATCGATACCACCTGCGAACGCGACGTCCCGCTCCGGTGCGCCGGGATGCCTGATGACGACCAGCTTCTGATGGTGCGACCCGCCGATGCGCACGCGCTGATCGAGCAGCACCTCGCCACCAGCGCGCTCGATCGCCTCGCCGAGGTGGCGGTTCTCCTCCTCGCTGTAGGCGAGCTTGTCCAGATGCGACCGCCACACCAAACCCTTGACCACGACGCCGCGTTCGGCTGCGCGGCAGAACAAGTCGCGGATCGTCGGGCCGCCGTCGCGCAGCTTCTGGTCGGGGTCGCCTCGCCAATCCGTGAAGAACAGATGATCGCCCGTGCTCAGCGCTTCCACTTCGGTCACCAGCTGGTCGAAGTACGTCGAGCCGTGAATCAGCGGCTCGGCGAGATTGCCTTCGCACCAGGCGGGTATCGCGGAATCTGGATTGCCGCGTTCCTCGTCGGTGAGAAACCAGTCCGCGATGTTCATGGCCCGCGCCGCAACAGCCGGTCGGCGTAGGACCGTCCGTCCGGGTCGAAGATCACGCGGTAGGCGGGTTCGGCCCACAGCCGCGTCAGTGGGTCGACGCGCTCGACCTCGTGTGGTCGCAGCCTGCCCGGCGGACGCGGTCCTCGACAACCGGTGTCGTGCCAGTCCTCCAAAGCCTTTGCAGAGGCGATGATTTCGTCGACCGCCGCGGCCGGGTCGTCGAGCCCGCCGTCCTCGCTACCGTCTGCGGCGCGATCGAGATGTTCGCGTAGCAGCCGCAACCGGATGTCCCGCGCGAACGCACCGTCGTCGTCCAGCACCGCGCACGCCAACTCGCTGTCGTGCGTCCACGACCGCCGGTTGAAGTTGGCGCTGCCGACACAGGCCCAGGTGTCGTCGATGACACACACCTTTGAATGCACGTATACCGGTGTGCCCTCATGGTTTTCGACGTCAAAAAGGTGCACCCGCCCCGGGGCGGCGCGCCGGCACGCCTCGACGGCGAGCTGGCGGCCGAGCAGGGTCGGCGGCCGGCCGAAGCCACCCTCGAGATCGAAATACCGTGGCACGACGGCCACCAGATGCAGCTCCTGGTTGGCGGTCAGCGCCTCCACGAGCAGCGTGGCCACCTCCTCCGACCACAGGTATTGGTCCTCGAGGTAGATCAACTGCCGCGCGCGCCTGACCGCCTTGGTGTAGCCGCGGGCGATGGTGCGCTCACCGCCCTTGGCGAACTCGTACTGGATCAGCGCGTCGCCGTAGGTCCGCAGCACCTGTACCGCATGTGGCCCGCACGGCGGCGGATCAGGCGGCTGTTCCGGCAACGGATGCCGTGCCGCGGTCGTGCCGACGAACCTGTTGCGCAGCCACGCCAGCGGATTGAAGAGATCCAGCGGCGCCCTGGCCGTCCAGCGCTCCCGAAACGTGGTGTCCAGCGCGCCGACGACGGGACCGCGCAGCTGCAGCTGCACGTCGTGCCACGGCGGGCGCTCACCGTAACGTCGCGACATCTCCACCGTCTGCGGATCACCGCGGTGCGACTCGCCGTCGCGGCGGGAATGGCACAGGTCGATACCGCCGATGAAGGCGACGTCACGCGAAGGCTCGTCGGCGTGGCGCAGCAGGACCAGTCGCTGATGGTGCGACCCGCCGAGCAGAACCCGCTGGTCGAGCAGCACTTCCCCACCGGCGCGCTCGATCGCCTCGCCGAGGTGGCGGTTCTGCTCCTCGTTGAACTGCAGCCTGTTCGGGTAGGACCGCCACATCAGTCCCTTGACCAGCACACCGCGCTCGACCGCGGAACGGAACAACTGGGCGACCGTCGGCCCGTTCTCGCGCAGCCGCTGGTCGGCGTCGCCGCGCCAGTCGGCGAAGAACAGGTGGTCTCCGGCGCGCAGCTGGTCCACTTCGGCGACGAGGCGGTCGAAGTACGACGCCCCGTGGATGAGGACCTCCGCCTGATTACCCTCACTCCACGCAGGCAGCCGCCAATCCGGATTGCCGCGTTCACCTGACGTGAGAAACCATTCGGCCAGGACAGACACGCAGTGGAGTGCCCGTTTGTGGGCTGGTTTACGCACCGCGGACGTGTGCGAAGATCCCGGCATGCCCGTTGTCCGGCGCCTCCTCGTCGCGCTTTGCGTCCTCGCCCTGACCGCCGGGTGCGCCCCTGGGACCCTGCCCGGCGAAACGACGACGACAACGACCGGCACCGACACCACCAAGGCCGACGAGGTGATGCGCGTCGTCCGCGAGACGATGGCCTCCGAGCACCTGAAGGCTGTCATCGTCCGGGTCACCATCGACGGCAAGGAGATCGTCACCGACGCGGAGGGCGAGTCGATGACCGGTGTGCCCGCGACGCCCCGCATGCATTTCCGCAACGGCGCGGTGGCCATCTCCTACGTCGCCACCCTGCTGCTCAAGCTCGTCGACGAACAGAAGGTGAGTCTCGACGACAAACTGTCCAAGTACCTGCCGCAGATCCCGAACGCCGACCGCGTCACGCTGGGGCAGTTGGCCCAGATGACCTCGGGCTACGTCGATTACGTCATCGGCAACACCAAGATGAACGATGCGGTCTATGCCAATCCGTTCCGGCGCTGGACGGTGCACGAGCTGCTGCAGTTCGCCGTGTCGCAGCCGCTGCTGTATGAGCCCGGCACCAACTGGAATTACGCACATACCGACTATCTGTTGCTCGGTCTCGCGCTGGAGAAGGCAACGGGCGAAGAGATGTCGAAGCTGCTGTCGGAGAAGGTGCTTCGCCCGCTCGGGTTGGCCAACACCGTCAGCTCGCTGACGCCCGAGATACCGGAGCCCGTCCTGCACGCGTTCTCCTCCGAACGTCGCGCATTCCTCAAGATCCCCCCGGGCACACCGTTTTACGAGGAAAGCACCTTCTGGGATCCGTCGTGGACCATCACCCACGGGGCGATTCAGACCACCGACATCTACGACATGGAGGCGACGGCGGTCGGCATCGGTTCGGGCCGGCTGCTGTCGTCGGACTCGTACCAGAAGATGACGTCCACCGACCTGCGCGGCAAGACCCGCAGACAACCTGGCTGCGCCACCTGTGAGCCGTTGGACGATGTCTACACCTACGGCCTCGGCATCGTCATCTCGGGCAACTGGTTGCTGCAGAACCCGATGCTGGCGGGATTCTCTGCGGTCGAGGCCTACCTGCCCGAGCAGAAGATCGCCATCGCCGTCGCCACCACCTACCTGCCCGAGGCGTTCGACGATCAGGGCGACTACACCAATGTCGCGGACATCCTGTTCCGCAGGATCGGCGCCGTTTTGGCCCCTGACGATGCGCCACCGGTGCGCGAACCGAAATAATGGGAGCATGGCGTCCAAGGTTCTGTTCCTGCACAACGAGCATCTCGCGACCGAGGCGCTGCTAGGCGAGGCGTTTTCGGAGCAGGGCTTCGACGTCGACACCTTCGGGGTCGTTCCCCCGCACCGCGTCAACGATCCCGCTGTGGACGTGACGTTCCCCGATTTCACCGGCTACGACGTCGTCGTGCCGCTCGGTGCACGGTGGCCGGTCTACGACGAAGCGCTGCGTCGCGCCTGGGTGGACACCGAGATGCAGCTGGTGCGCGACGCCGCCGACGCGGGCGTGGCGCTGCTCGGCGTGTGCTTCGGCGGCCAGCTGCTGGCCCAGGCGTTCGGCGGGTCAGTGGCGCGGTCACCGCAGCCCGAGATCGGTTGGTACGACGTCACGAGCGACCGTCCGGACCTGATCCCAGCCGGACCGTGGTTCCAGTGGCACTTCGACCGGTGGACCCTGCCGCCCGGCGCCACCGAGATCGCCCGTACCGAGAATGCCTCCCAGGCCTTCCTGCTTGGCCGTGCCCTGGCCCTGCAGTTCCACCCAGAGGTCGACCTTCCCCTGCTGGAGCTGTGGCTGGCCGACGATCGCGACGGCGAAGTCGTCGGCTTCGGACACACCCATGACGAATTACTCTCCTGGACAAAGGAACTTGCCGATGATGCGGCAACGCGGGTGCGAAACCTGGTGCGCGGCTTCGTGACTCACGTCGTCCGTCAGCCGTGCCCCAGTTCGTGAGCGAGCGCACCGTCGATCTCGGGATGCCGGAAGCGATGGCCCACGATGTCGAGCTTGGTGGGCGCCACCCGCTGGTTGGCCTCTGCCAGCTCTCGTGAACCCTGCTCTCCCAACAGTATTCGCGGTCCCAGCGAAGGCACGGGCAGCACCGCCGGACGACGCAGTACGCGCGCGAGAGCCTTGGTGTAGTCGGCATTGCGCACCGGCGTGGGGGCGACGGCGTTGACCGGTCCGGACAGCCGCGCGTCGTACAGCGCCCGGTAGTAGACGTCGAGGAGGTCGTCCAACACGATCCAGGACAGCCACTGACGTCCGCTGCCGACGCGCCCACCCAGTCCGGCGGCGAACAGCGGGCGCAGCAGACGCAGGGTGCCGCCGCGGGCGGACTGCACGATTCCGGTCCTTACGTTGACCACCCGCAGTCCCGCGTCCGCAGCGGGCGCGGTGGCCGCCTCCCAGTCCGCGACGACATCGGCGAGGAACCCGTCGCCGCGCACGCTGTCCTCGCAGAGCACGGCGTCACCACGGTCGAACCCGTAGATACCGATGGCCGAGGCGCAGACGAACGGCCCGGCGAAGGACCCGGCGGCCGCGACCTCGGCCAGCCGACGGGTCGGGTCGATCCGGCTGCTGCGGACGGCCTCCTTGTGCGCGGCCGTGAACCGGCCCGCGATCGAGGCCCCCGCAAGATGCACCACGGCGTCGACCCCCGACAGCAGGTCGGCGGCGGGGCGGTCGGGATCCCACTGTCGCTCGTCCGCAGACCGCGGAGCATGGCGGACCAACCGGATCACCCGGTGCCCGCCGGTGCTCAGGAACGCCGTCAACGCCGTGCCGACCAGGCCGTTCGCGCCGGTGACTGCCACGACGAGGGGGCGCAGGCCCGCCTCGCGCGCGTCGCGATGGGCGGCCAGGTCATCGGCGAGCTGCCGATGCCGGTAGACGAACATCGGCCGCAGCGCGGCGGCCGGCACCGGTGCCTCGATGCGGTCGTACACCCGCGTTCCCGACGCAACCTGCTCGAATTCGTGCGTATGCGTCCAGCGTCCGACGATCCGGGGAGGCCAGGACCGCGGACCTTCCGACGACAGCACGTCGACGAAGCGGTGCGGCGGGTCGAATCTGCTGGCGTCGTGCTGCGCCACCCAGCGCAACCCGCCGGGCAGCCCGAGCACCGCGCGGCCGTCGGCCAGCGAATCGGTCTCGGCCAGCACCTTCATCGGCTGCCATGGCGGCACCAGGCGTCGCATGGCACCGCGTCGCGCGTGCCAGTCGAACACCTCGCTCAGTGGATGGTCGACGACGCTTTCGTACTCGATGCCCACATACGGATATTCGCAGCCGCGGCCGTGACGGATTGGCACCAGGCTGGGTACCCACGGTCGTAGGCTGAAATTGCGGAGAAAGCGATGAGCGGATTGCGCGGTCTGACCCGCCGCGGCGCGGGTCGTGTGTTCCGGGACCGCCGGGAAGCCGGCGACATCCTGGCGCAGAAGTTGGCGTCCTACCGCGACAGGGACGATCTGTTGGTGTTGGGCCTGGCGCGCGGTGGCGTCCCGGTCGGCTGGCAGGTCGCGCACGCTCTCCACGCGCCGCTCGACGTGTTCCTGGTCCGCAAGCTCGGTGTCCCGCAATGGCAGGAACTCGCGATGGGCGCGTTGGCGTCCGGCGGCGGCGTGGTGATCAACGACAACCTGGTGCGCAGCCTCGGTATCGGCGAGGACCAGATCCAGGAAGCCACCGACCGCGAAACCGAGGAGCTACACCGACGCGAAAGCGCCTACCGGGGAGACCGACCGCCGATCGACGTGGCCGGTAAGACGGTGATCCTGGTCGACGACGGAATCGCCACCGGCGCCAGCATGCTCGCCGCGGTGCGCGCGGTGAAAGCCGAGGCGCCGAGTGCGGTGGTGGTCGCGGTGCCCGTCGGCCCGCCGTCGGCATGTCGTGAGCTGGCCGGCGAAGCCGACGACGTGGTGTGCGCGATGATGCCACCGGGATTCGAGGCAGTGGGTCAGGTGTTCGAGGATTTCCACCAGGTCAGCGACGACGAAGTACGCGAATTGCTCGCGACCCCAACGGTTTAGCGATTGGTGTCGTCGCTGGAGATGTCGTCGGCCTGCTCGACGACCGTCGTCTCGGCGTCGTAATCGGGTTCCGGATCGGCGGCCGATTCCTCGGGGTATTCCTCGTCGAACTCCGCGACCCCATCTGGGCCGGGCTCAGGTTCTTCCGGTTCTTTCTTCGAGCGATCGCGCACCGCATCCACGATCAGCAGCAGCACACCGATCACACTCGCCGCGATACACACCCAAGCGATCAGCTCATTGCTGGTGACGACAGCGGTCACCAATGCGGCAAGACCGATGACTGCGAGCACAAGAGCAACGATCAACATCGGTCAACCCCGGAGTCGTTGGGACGCGGACTAAAACGTAAGTGTCTAGTTGTTGCCGCGGTTGAACTGGTTGAAACCGCCGGCCTCGCTGTTGGCGCCGGAGTCCACCGGGGCGGCGGAGCCGCGCTGGCCCAGTTCCTCGAGCTGCGACTCCAGATACGTCTTGAGGCGGGTCCGGTACTCGCGCTCGAAGGTGCGCAGCTGTTCGAGGCGGCCTTCCAGCACCGTGCGCTGCTGGTTGATGGTGCCCATGATCTCGGAATGCTTGCGCTCGGCGTCGGCCTGCAGGGCGTCGGCCTTCTCCTGCGCCTGCCGCAGCTGGGTCTCCGACCGGGTCTGCGCGTCGGCCAGCATGGCGTCCGCGCGCTGACGCGCCTCGGTGACGGTGGTCTCCGCGGTCTGCCGGGCCTCGCTGACGAGGGCATCGGCCTGGGCGCGGGCGTCGGCGAGCATCTTCTCGGACTCGGCCTTGGCGGTTTCGGTCAAGCGGTCGGCAGTGTCCTGGGCCAACGCCAGCACGCGCGCCGCCTTGATCGCCTGATCTTCGTTCGACGAAGGGCTCGCGGGCGCCTCGTAGGCGGGCTGCGGGGTCGGCTCGGGTGTGGGGGCGGCCTCGTATTGCGGTGCGGCCTGCGCCGTTTGTCCTCCGCCACCTGCGGCGGCGAGCTCCTGGTCCAGTTCGGCGACGCGCTGCCGGAGATCGGTGTTCTCCTCGATGAGGCGGGTCAGCTCGTTCTCAACCAGATCGAGGAAGGCGTCGACCTCATCCTCGTTGTAGCCGCGCTTGCCGATGGGTGGCTTGCTGAACGCAACGTTGTGAACGTCGGCTGGTGTGAGCGGCATTGTCTGCCCCCTTGGAGTCTGGACCGTAAACCGATCTCAAAGTGTAAAGCCTCACTGGAACGTAACTGGCGTCCATCCTGTCACACCAGACCCTGCGGTTGCGGAAGAGCCCAATAATTAAGAGCGAATTTCAAAGATCCGCGGTCGGCGTTGAGCGATTCGACTGACGAATATCGACCGCGGCAAACGCCCCGGTTAGCCCGTCGCCGACCAAAGAATCGGCGTCCGGCGGGCGCTTCTCAGACCGCCGCGCCGAATGCCAGCTGCATGCCGATGAACGCCACCAGCAGCAGCACCATGATGGACAGGTCGAAGCGCACGGCACCTATCGTGAGCTGCGGAATCAGCCGGCGCAGCAGCTTCACCGGCGGGTCTGTCAGGGTCATGATCAGTTCCAGGATCACGACTGTCGCTCCCTTGGGCTGCCAGTCACGGGAGAACGAGCGGATGAACTCGACCACGACGCGGGCGATCAGCAGCAGCCAGAACACGAACAGGGCGAAGCCCAGGATGTCGAAGAAGAGCGCCAACTAAGCCGACCTCACTACGTGTGACATTGGATACAGGCACCAACCCGACAACCGATGGCCGGGCGCTGGCGCGCTCCGCCAGCCTACCTGCCTCGTTCACGGACGGCGCCGAGGCTGATCGGCGCCGGCGGTCAGCTACTGATAGGCGTAAAAGCCGGCTTCGGCGATGCGGCGACGTTCCTCGGCCGTGACGTCGATATCGGCGGGCGACAACAGGAAGACCTTGGTGGCGACCTTGTCGAAGGAGCCGCGCAGGGCGAACGCAAGCCCGGCCGCGAAGTCGACCAGCCGCTTGGCGTCGGCGTTGTCCATGGTCACAAGGTCCATGATGACGGGGGTGCCGTCGCGGAACCGCTCACCGATGGTGCGCGCCTCGCTGTAGTCCTTGGGACGCAGCGTGGTGATCTTCGAAAGCGGGCTGCCCGCCTCGAAGAGTTCGGCCATCCGGCGCGGATCCATTGCGAGCGCCCCACGAGTCGAGCCGCGGAGCGCACCCAGCCGCGAGGACGGCCGCTCGAACTCACGCGGACCGCGCAGCCTGCCCTCGAAGCGGTCCTCGTCGCGGTACCCACCGCGGTAGCCGGGACCGTCGTCGTATTCGCGGTCGTCGTAACCGCGCCCGTAGCCGTCGCCGTCGAACCGGTCCTCGAACCGGTCCTCGCGCGAGCGGCGCGAGTAGCCGCGCGAGGTGCCGCGGTCGTCGTCTTCGTAGTACTCGTCCTCGTAGTCATCCATCGGCGCCATACCGAAATACGCCTTGACCTTGTGGAGTGTGCTCATCGCTCGACCCTTCTACCTGTCGCTCTGGTGTCTGTGATGATGATGTGACTGGAGTGACTACTCATGGTGACGTTAGAGGACGTTGTCCCAATAGCGCGGTACCGACACGCACACACGTTGAGCCGTGTTTCACCGCCACCTCGAGATCGCCGGACATTCCTGCGGACAATCCGAGACGCTGGGGGTAGCTGCGCTGGACCCGCGCGAGCTCGGACTGCAAACGGGCGAAGGCCGCGTCGACGTCGGCTTCCAACGGCGGAATGGCCATCAGCCCAACGAACTCCAGCCCCACACCGGCATCGGCGGCGGCGCACAGCTCATCGACGGCCGCGGGGTCACCGATGTCCACACCGCCGCGGTTCGGGTCTCCGTCGAGGCTGACCTGTATATAGATGCGAAGCGGCGCGGCACGATGCCCCTCGTCGAGCGCCTGCGTCGCCGCGCGGTCGAGTGCCTCGACGATGCGCAGGCTGTCGACGGAGTGCGCGGCGTACGCCCACCCGGCTATCGAGCGCGCCTTATTGCGCTGGATCCGGCCGACCATGTGCCAGCGAATGGGAGCACCGCCCACAAGATTGGCGACTTCGGCGGTTTTGTTCACGGCTTCCTGCTCGCGTGATTCGCCAAAAGCGTCGCAACCCAATTGGTGCAGAATTGCCACATCGGTGGCCGGGAAGAATTTGGTAACCGGGAGTAATTCGATTTCATCGGAATTGCGCCCGGCGGCCTCGGCCGCCGCGGACAGCCGGGCCCGGATCGCGGTCAGCGCATCCGCTAATTCGGTTTCGCGAGTCGCCACAGTGCTGGTCATTCCATCCACACCAGGGACGCCAGCCGACCCGTCGGCGCATCGCGGCGGTGGCTGAACAGATTGCGGTCCTCGACCGTGCAACGAGGGTCGATGTCGATCGCCGTGATCCCCAAATCCGTTAACTGCCTGGCGATTCCGGCCCGCAGATCCAAGCCGGGGGTCTTTTTGGCCGTGGTGGTGCGACTGCCAGGAAGGGTCGTCTCCACCTCCTCGGCCATCGCCGCGGGAACCTCGTAATTGCGCCCGCTCACCGACGGACCGAGCAACACCGAGATGTCCTCGACGTGTGCGCCGACGTCGAGCATCGCCTCAACGGTGCGCAGCACGACACCGTTCTGCGCGCCCACCCGTCCGGCGTGAGCGGCGCCCACCACTCCCGCGCGCGCATCGCCGAGCAAGACCGGCACACAATCGGCGGTCACCACCGCCAAGGCCAATCGCGGTGTGGTGGTGACCAACGCATCGGCGTCGTCGACGGGTGAGCCCGGGTGTTCGTCGACGACGACGACCCGATCGCCGTGCACCTGGTTCATCCACACCACACCGTCATCGCCCAGCCCTATCGCCGCGGCGAGCCGCTTACGATTAGCGGCCACTGCGGCGGGGTCGTCGCCGACGTGATCGCCGAGGTTGAAGGTGTCGAACGGCGGTGCGGACACGCCACCGGCGCGGGTGGTGGTCACGCGGCGAATACGAACACTCACGTCCGCCAGTATCGCTGCGACGTCAGTGGCGCATGAACGGCGGCACATCGACGTCGTCGTCGTCGTCCCCGCCGATGCTCACCGTGGCGCCGTTGGTGTGCACGGGCACACTGACGGCGTCGGCCGGCTCGAACAGCTGTGAGGTCACCTTGCCCGCGGAACCCGAGGCAATCGTCTGACCCGAGCTGACCACCGGCTTACGCCCCGGCCCTTGCGAGTCGAATCCCGCGGCGATCACGGTGACACGGACCTCGTCGCCAAGCGAGTCGTCGATGACGGTGCCGAAGATGATGTTGGCGTCGGCGTGCGCAGCCTCCTGGACCAGCGAGGCCGCCTCGTTGATCTCGAACAGGCCGAGGTCACTGCCGCCGGCCACCGACAGCAGCACGCCCTGGGCGCCCTCCATCGAGGCCTCGAGCAGCGGCGAGTTGATCGCGATCTCGGCGGCCTTGAGCGCTCGCCCGTCGCCGCGCGCCGACCCGATGCCCATCAAGGCCGTGCCCGCCCCGCTCATCACGCCCTTGACGTCGGCGAAGTCGACGTTGATCAGGCCGGGAGTGGTGATCAGGTCGGTGATGCCCTGCACGCCGTTGAGCAGCACCTCGTCGGCGCTTCGGAAGGCGTCCATCAGCGACACCGCGGCATCCCCCATCTGCAGCAGACGGTCATTGGGGATGACGATCAGGGTGTCGCAGCTCTCGCGCAGCGCGACGATGCCGGCCTCGGCCTGGTTGCTACGGCGCTTGCCTTCGAAGGAGAACGGCCGCGTGACCACACCGACGGTCAACGCACCCAGCTTGCGCGCGATCGTCGCGACGACGGGCGCGCCACCGGTACCGGTGCCACCGCCCTCGCCCGCGGTGACGAACACCATGTCGGCGCCTCGCAGCAGTTCCTCGATGTCGTCCTTGGCGTCCTCGGCGGCCTTACGCCCGACCTCGGGGTCGGCGCCGGCGCCGAGCCCGCGCGTGGAGTCGCGGCCGACGTCGAGCTTGACGTCGGCATCGCTCATCAACAACGCCTGCGCGTCGGTGTTGATGGCGATGAACTCAACGCCCTTGAGGCCCTGCTCGATCATCCGGTTGACGGCGTTGACGCCGCCGCCGCCGATGCCGACGACCTTGATCACGGCGAGGTAGTTATGCGGGGGGGTCATCGGATCGCCCTTTCCTCCCAGGTTGGCTGTCGACACGCGGAACGCCTTGGCAAACTCTCAACCTCAACCAGAGGGTTATAGTTATGTCAAGTTGTTCCGCGCAACCAGAACGGTAGGGTGCGCCCGCGGGTGATCCGTGCAGGCGCGCCGACACGCACGCAAAGATTTCTCGGGGATTTATTTCACTGTCGGCAGGTCCGGGCTCGAGACGTCGTACGTCTTGCCCGGCTGAGTGAGCAACGCCGCGAGCTTGAGCGCCTTCTCCTCGGTGCGGTCGGTGGTCCCCCAGATCACCTGGCGGCCGTCGGTGAGCTGCAGGGTGATCCCTGCGACCGAGGGCGCGTCGACGCGGGCGACCTGGGCGGCCACCTCCGGACGCAGTGACGTCATGACCTCGAGCGCCGCCTTGGTGGGCGGGTCGTCGGGCCCGGGGTTGGTGGTGTCGAGGTACGGGACGCCGGGCGGCGGCGGGGCGATCGCGAAATCCACGCCGTCGCGGTCGAACAGGTGCGGCCCGTCGGGATAGTCCTTGACCACCACCGGCACCCGTTCGACGACGGTCACGCGCAGGGTGGACGGATACTCGCGCTGGACCCGCACGCTGGCGACGCGCCGGATCGCGGCCACCCGCTCGGCGACTGCGTCGGTGTTGACCTGCAGCAGCGGCGTCCCGGGGGCAACCGCCACCGCGTTGGTGACCTCTTCCTGCGTCAGCGCGCCGAGCCCGACGATGACGATGTTGCGTGCCGACATGATCGGCGTGAAGTACAGCAGCAGGCCGAGCCCGACGACGATCACGCTGATCAGCGCGGACCACATGAGCGCCTTGAGGCCTCGAACCGCGCCGCGCCCAAGCTTTCTCGTGTTGTCGGTGCCGGTGGCGCGGCGCTTGGCGGCGCGCCGGGCCTCTTCGATGGCCATGGCGCGGGCCTGGGCCGCGCGGCGCTCCTCGCGCTCGCGGCGGGCGCGGCGCCGGGGTCCCTCGAAGTCGGTTTCCGCGGCCGGGGGCGTCGGCTGCGCCTCTGTTGTCTGCCTTTCTGCCGCCGCTGCCCCGCCGTCGGGGGTCCCCGCCGGGGTGTCGTCGGGCGCCGGCTCCGCGTTGGTGTCGGTGCCTGCGGGCTCGGCTCCGGCGGGCGAGGCGTCGGGCGGCACGGCCGGCTCGGGTGATTCGGTCGCGTCGGTGGACTCGTTGGGCTGGGTGGGCCCGTTCGGGTCCGTCATCCCGGCACCGCCCCCTGCCCACCGGGCGCACCGCGGTTGGCCCTGACCCGCAGGGCGTTCACGATCTCCGGACCGAGCATGGTGACATCGCCCGCTCCCATGGTGACGACGACATCGCCCGGCCGAACCGATTCGGCGACGCGCTCGGCGACCGCCGAGAAGTCCGGAATGTAGGTGACGGGCACGGTGACGTGTTCGGCGATGATCGCGCCGCTCACCCCGGCGATCGGTTGTTCGCGGGCCGCATAGACGTCCAGCACGAACACTTCATCCGCCTGGTCCAGCGCCTGCGCGAACTCCTTCGCGAAAGCCTTTGTACGCGAATACAAGTGGGGCTGGAATACCACGATCGACCGGCCGTTTCCCGCCACCGTCCGCAGGGTGTTCAGGTTGGCACGGACCTCGGTCGGGTGGTGCGCGTAGTCATCGAAGACACGCGCGCGGTTCACGGTGCCCACGAGTTCCATCCGCCTGCGCACCCCTTCGAACCCGGCGAGGCCGTCGAGCACGGCGTCGACAGGCGCCCCGGCGTTCACCGCGGCCAGCAGCGCGCCCAGTGCATTGAGCGCCATGTGCCTACCGGGCACCGCCAGCCGCATCACCCACGGTTGGGGGTCGCCAGCCAACCGCACGTGCGCGACGGCGCCGGTGTCGTGTTGCTCCCAGCTCAACAGGGTGGCGTCGGTCGCCGTGGCCGGGTCGCTGCCGTAGCGCAGCACGCGGATGCCGAGCGCCTCGGTGCGATCGGCGAGCGCCGCCCCGCCGGGGTCGTCGACGCAGACCACAAGGGCGCCACCGGGTTTGATGCGCTCGACGAAGTCGTCGAACACCGCGCGGTAGGCCTCCACGGTGCCGAAGAAGTCGAGGTGGTCGGCCTCGATGTTGGTCACTACCGCGATGTCGGGGCTGTACTCCAGCAGCGAGCCGTCGCTCTCGTCGGCCTCCGCGACGAAACAGTCGCCGCTGCCGTGGTGGGCGTTGGTGCCCGCCTCGCCGAGATCCCCGCCGACCGCGAACGACGGATCGAACCCGCAGTGCTGCAGGCTGACTATCAGCATCGAGGTCGTCGTCGTCTTGCCGTGGGTACCGGTCACCATCAGCGTCGTGTGCCCGGCCATCAACTTGGCGAGCACGACCGGCCGCAGAATCACCGGTATGCCGCGCCTGCGGGCCTCGACCAGTTCGGGATTCGTCTTGGGGATGGCGGCATGCGTGGTGATGACGGCCGTCGGCCCGCCCGGCAGCAGGTCCAGCGAGGACTCGTCGTGGCCGATCCGGATCGACGCGCCGCGCGCCTGCAGCGCCACCACACCGCGCGACTCCTTGGCATCCGAGCCGGACACCATGGCGCCGCGGTCCAGCAGGATGCGGGCGATTCCCGACATGCCCGCTCCCCCGATGCCGACCATGTGCACGCGCTGCAGCTCGTCGGGCAATGGCTTCTGGTTCACCGCAGGCTCTTTCGGGTCGATGCGCGGGCGACCTCGAGGGCGACCTCGGCCACTTTCTGCGCGGCGTCGCGATGGCCGGCCAGCGCGGCGGCCGCCGTCATCGCCTCCAATTTCCCTGGCGTGCTGAACAAGTCGGTGACAGTGTCGGAGACGAACTGCGGCGACAGGTCGGCGTCGTCGACGAGGATGCCGCCTCCGGCGTTCACCACGGGCAGGGCGTTGAGTCGCTGTTCCCCATTGCCGATCGGCAGCGGCACATACACCGCAGGCAGTCCGACCGCCGTCACCTCGGCGACCGTCATGGCCCCGGACCGGCAGATCGCGAGATCGGCTGCCGCATAGGCGAGGTCCATCCGGTCCAGGTACGGCACGGCGACGTACGGCGGGTCCCCCTCGGCGGGCTGCCGCAGCTGGAGAGTGTTCTTCGGACCGTGTGCATGGAGCACGGAGATGCCCGCCACGGCAAGGTCTTTGGCGGCGGCCGAGACCGCCCGGTTGAGCGACTGCGCGCCCTGTGAACCGCCGAACACCAGCAACACCTTGGCGTCATCGGCGAACCCGAAGTGCGCGCGGGCCTCGGCGCGCAGTGCGGCGCGGTCCAACGCCGTGATCGCGGCGCGCACCGGCACCCCGACCACCTCGACGGCGCGCAGGCCCGGATTGGACACCGCGGACAGCACCCGTTGCGCCGACCGGGCGCCGACCTTGTTGGCCCAGCCCGCGCGGGCATTGGCCTCGTGGATCACCACCGGGACGGGTCTGTGTCGGAGCCCGCGCCGGGCGGCCAGATAGGCGGGCAGCGCGACGTAGCCGCCGAATCCGATGACGACGTCGGCGTCGACGTCGGCGAAGACCGCACGGGTCTGGCGTACCGCCCGACGAATCCGCATCGGCAGCCGGGCCAGGTCGGCGGACGGTTTGCGCGGAAGCGGGACCGGCGTGATCAGTTCCAGGTGATAGCCGCGTTCGGGCACCAGCCGGGTTTCCAGGCCGCGCTCGGTGCCCAGCGCGGTGATCCGCACGTCAGGGTCGATTGCTCGCAGGGCGTCGGCCACCGCCATCGCCGGTTCGACATGGCCTGCCGTCCCACCGCCCGCGAGCACCACGGATATCCCCCGCTGTTGCCCCCGAGGGTCCGAAACCGTGCGTTTCACCCGTAACGCTGACCTTCCAGTGTGCGAACCCGTCGGCCTCTCCGATCATGGCCGTCTCCATGATGCCTTGGGGCTCGCACGGCCCTGCCGGCCGTAGCGGTTTGGCGCCGGTTCTCCCGGGCGGGCTTGCGGGCGGTCCTGGTCGTCCGCGATGCCGGACGCGGGCGCGGTTCCTTCTTGGTCTTGGCCTCCGCACGCGCCTTGCCCTTCGCACCGCGCGTACCCAGCCGGTCGCGCAGCGCCTCGGTACGGGTGGGCACATAGGGCGCCGGTAGCGGCAGTCGCAGCAGCCGGTTGACCTTGTCGTCGCGGCCCGCCCGCAGCGCGGCCACCGCCTCGGGTTCGTGCCGGGCGGCGTTTGCCATGATCCCGATCATCAAAAGCGTTGTCGCCGTTGATGTTCCACCGGCCGAGATGAGCGGCAGCTGCAGCCCGGTCACCGGCAGCAGGCCCACCACATAGCCGACGTTGATGAACACCTGCCCCATCACCCACAGGGTGGCGGTGGCGGTCAGCAGACGCAGGAAGGGATCGGCCGAGCGACGGGCGATCCGCATGCCGGTGTAGGCGAACAGCCCGAACAGGCACAGCAGGCCCGCCGCCCCGACGAACCCTAGTTCCTCACCGATGATGGCGAAGATGAAGTCGTTGTGGGCGTTGGGCAGGTAGTTCCACTTGGCGGTGCCCTGCCCCAGTCCGTCGCCGAAGAAACCACCGTTGGCCAGCGCGAAACGCGCCTGTCGGGCCTGATAGCCCGCCCCCTGGGTGTCGGCGCCCGGGTTCAGCCACGACATCACCCGGTCGGAGCGATAACCCTCGGCCATGGCCAGCGCCGCCGCCGAGACGAGGACCGCCAGCAGCGACGAGACGAACACCCGCAGCGGCAGGCCGGCGTACCAGAGCAGACCGAGCAGGATGATGCCCAGCGACACCGTCTGCCCGAGGTCCGGCTGGGCGACGATGAGCGCCAGGGCGACGACCGCCGCAGGCACCAGCGGGATCAACATCTCGCGCAGCGACGCGCGCTCCATGCGCCGCGCGGCCAGCAGGTGCGCCCCCCAGATCAGGAACGCGATCTTGGCCAGTTCCGACGGCTGCATCGAAAAGCCGTGGATGACGAACCAACCGCGAGAACCGTTGGCCACCTTGCCGATTCCGGGGATCAGCACCAGGATCAGCAGGATGATCGTGACGGCGAATCCGGTGAACGCCAGGTTGCGCATCAACTGAATGGGCATCCGCATCGCGACATAGAAGGCGAAGAGCCCGACCACGGTCCACAGCAGCTGCCTGGCGAACACCATCCACGGCGACCCGTCCGTGTCATAGGAGTACACGCCGGACGCGGAGAGCACCATCGTCAAGCCCAGGATCACCAGCAGCGTCGCCACCGCGATGATGAGGTGGAACGACGTCATCGGCCTGCCAAGCCAGGCGCCGAACCGGGTACGCGGCCCCTTCGCGACCGCCGCATCCTGCGCCGGTGTGTCGTCACCCGTCCTGCGGAGCCGCAATCGGGTCAGGATGTTGCTCATTGCGCTACCCGGACAGAGCGCGCACGGCGGCGGCAAACGCGTCACCGCGATGGCCGTAGCCGCTGAACTGGTCGAAGGATGCCCCGGCCGGTGCCAGCAGGACGGTGTCCCCAGGTCGGGCGAGACCGGACGCGGCCTCGATGACGGCCGTCATCACCGCCTCGCCAGTCACACCAGTCTCATCTTTCCCATGCACCCCAAAATCCTCCCCCGTCACAGGCTCAACAACGGGGACATCTGGGGCGTGTCGCGATAACGCATCGGCGATCTGTGCCCGGTCGCGGCCGATCAGCACCGCTCCGACCAGCCGGTTCGCCACCGTGGCCACGAGGTCGTCGACCGAGGCGCCCTTGAGCAACCCGCCGGCGATCCAGACCACGCGCGGATACGCGGCGATCGACGCCTGCGCGGCGTGCGGATTGGTGGCCTTGGAATCGTCGACGTAGGTGACCCCGTCATAGACGCCGATGATCTCGGCGCGGTGGCTTCCCACCTGGAATCCGGCGAGCGCGTCCGCGATCGGGGCGGGCGGCACACCGACGGCGCGGGCCAGAGCCGCGGCGGCCAGCGCGTCGAGCACCCCAACCGGCCCGGCAACCGGAATCGATGCGGTGTCTGCCAGCGGTACCCGTTCGCCGAACGCGTTGTCGACGAGCATCCCGTCGACCACGCCGAGCTCGCCCGCCGCAGGCTCGCCCAGCCGGAAGCCGACCTTCACCGGGGCCGCGGCCGTGTCCAGGAGTCCGGCGGCGACGGGGTCGTCCAGACCGACCACCGCGACACGGCCCTGGAGCACCCGGGCCTTGTCGCCGGCATACGCCGCCATGCTGCCGTGCCAGTCCAGGTGGTCCTCGGCGACGTTGAGGACGGCACCCGCCTCCGGGCGCACGGATGGCGCCCAGTGCAGTTGGAAGCTGGACAGCTCGACGGCCAGCACATCGGACGGTTCGGCGAGCACGTCGATGACGGGGTTGCCGATGTTGCCGCACAGCACCGCCCGTTGCCCCGCGGCGACCAGCATGGCGTGCAGCATCGATGTCGTGGTCGTCTTGCCGTTGGTTCCGGTGACGATGAGCCACTTCCGCGGCGGACCGAACCGGCCGGAACTGTCCAGTCGCCAAGCCAATTCGACGTCGCCCCAGATCGGCACCCCGGCGTCGGCGGCGGCGGCCAGCACGGGTGCAGTCGGCGGGAATCCGGGGCTCGTCACCACGAGGTCATAGTCGGCAATGCTCGCCTGCGCCTCGGCGACGGTGACCACCGACGCCGGTGTGATCAGACGTTGCAGCGCCAGCGGATCGTCGTCGCAGATAGTCAGCCGCACCCCGGTCGGCTCCAGCACGGCACTCACCGAACGGCCGGTGATACCCGCGCCGGTCACCAGCACGCGCGCCCCAGGCGCCAGCAGATCCAGATCGCTCACGTCAGGCGCCGACGGTGGTGAGCCACTCGCTGTAGAACAGTGCGACACCGAGTCCGCAGGCGATCGCGGTCAACAGCCAGAAGCGGATGATGACAGTGGTTTCGGCCCACCCCACCAGTTCGAAATGGTGGTGGAACGGCGCCATCCGAAACACCCGGCGCCCGGTCGTGCGGAACGCCAGGATCTGCACGACCACCGAGGTGACCTCGGCGACGAACAACGCGCCGAGCACGACGGCAAGCATCTCGGTGCGGCTCGTCACCGACAGCCCGGCGATGATGCCGCCGAGCGCGAGCGATCCCGTGTCGCCCATGAATATCTTGGCGGGCGCGGCATTCCACCACAGGAACCCGATACAGGCGCCGGCCGTCGCCGCCGCGACGATCGCGAGGTCCAGCGGGTCGCGGACGTTGTAACAGCCCAGCCCGGGGCTGATCGCGCACGCGTTGCGGAACTGCCAGAACGTGATCAGCACATAAGCCGCACACACCATCGCCATCGCGCCGGCGGCCAGCCCGTCCAGGCCGTCGGTGAAGTTCACCGCGTTGGACCACGCGTAGATCATCGTGACGCAGAACAGGATGAACAGCGCGGGCGGCAGTGTGACCGTGGCGATCTCGCGGACGTAGGACAGGTCCGCGCTGCCCGGCGTCAACCCGTCGCTGTTGCGGAACTGCAGTGCGAGCACACCGAACATCACGGCGGCGGCCAGGATGCCGACGGTCTTCGCCGTCTTGTTCAGGCCGAGGTTGCGCGCCCGCCGGATCTTGATCAGGTCGTCCACGAAGCCAACGATGCCGAGTGCGGTCGCCAGTCCCAGCACGAGCAGACCCGACGCGGACGGGCCCTTACCGTCGATCACCACGCCCACCAGATGGGTGACCAGATAGGACGCCCAGATGCCCGTGACGATGGCCACCCCGCCCATCGACGGGGTGCCCCGCTTCTTGTGGTGACTGGGCGGCCCGTCCTCGCGGATCTCGTGACCGAAGCCCTGCCTGGTGAACAGCCGGATCAGCACCGGGGTCAGCAATATCGAGACCGTCAGGGCGATGGCGACGGCGATGAGGATCTGCCTCATGCGGTGGTGTCCCCGGTCTCGGTGACACCGTTGTCGGCACTGTCGGCGATCAGGGCGTCGGCAAGGGCGCCCAGCCCGGCCGCATTGGAGCCTTTCACCAGCACCACGTCGCCGGCCTGCAGCTCCTCCCGCAGCAGTGCCAGCGCAGCGTCGGCGTCGGCGACCTGGGTGGACTCAGAGCCCCACGACCCCTCCATCACCGCGCCGTGGTGCATGGCGCTCATAGCCCTCCCCGTTCCGATGACGATCAGTCGTGACACATCTAATCGCACGGCCAGTCGCCCGATGCTGTCATGTTCCGATATCGCGTCGTCACCGAGTTCGGCCATTTCGCCCAGTACGGCCCAGCTGCGGCGTTCGGACGCGCCGCTCCGACTCATCCAAGCCAGCGCCTTGAGCCCGGCGCGCATCGAGTCGGGGTTGGCGTTGTAGGCGTCGTTGACGATCGTGACGCCGTCGGCGCGGGTGGCCACCTGCATGCGATGTTTGGAGGCCGGACCCGCCGCGGCGAGCGCGGCCGCGACCTGTTCGAGGGTCGCACCGCATTCCAGTGCCACGGCCGCCGCGCACAGCGCGTTGGACACCTGATGGTCGCCGTGGACCGCCAGCGTGACGTCGACTTGATCGCC
This sequence comes from Mycolicibacterium moriokaense, assembly GCF_010726085.1. Classification (NCBI taxonomy): domain Bacteria; kingdom Bacillati; phylum Actinomycetota; class Actinomycetes; order Mycobacteriales; family Mycobacteriaceae; genus Mycobacterium; species Mycolicibacterium moriokaense. The sequence goes on along the minus strand of NZ_AP022560.1, from coordinate 3,098,752 downwards.
CCCGGCGTGCAGCGTGAACCGCGGGCGGGCCAGCTCGTCGAGCGTCACCGCGTCGGCCCACACGTCGACCTGGGCGCCGGGTTCCCGCGACACCCGCACGACGCGCGCCGCGGTCACATCGGCCATCGCCGCCACCGCGGTGTCGTCTACGTTGAGTATCACCGCACCCGAGGACGGGACCGATTGGGGCAGTTCGGCTTTCGTTTCCGCAATCGCTTCGCGGGAACCGAACTCGCCGAGGTGCGCGGTGCCCACGTTGAGCACGACCGCGATCGACGGCGGCGCGATCGCGGCCAGCGCCGCGATGTTGCCGCGGTGCCTGGCCGACATCTCCAGCACCAGGAAGTCGGTGGCGTCCGTCGCGCGCAACACCGTCCAGGGATGGCCGAGTTCGTTGTTGAACGAGCCCGGCGGTGCGACGACCTCACCGAGCGGGGCGAGCACCGCGGCGATCAGGTCCTTGGTCGAGGTCTTCCCCGACGAGCCGGTGACACCGATGATCGTCAGCCCGCCGTCGACGAGCTTCGCGGCGACGGCCCCGGCCAGGCGCGCGAGTGCCGCCAGCACCGCCGCGCCGGAGCCGTCGACGTCGTGTTCGAGGACGCTGGCGCTCGTATCGCCGGCCGCGGGCTCGACGACGATCGCGGGCACCCCCACCGGCCGCGCGGCCAGCACCGCGACCGCACCCTGCTCGACCGCGGCGGCCGCGAAGTCGTGTCCGTCGGAGTGGGCGCCCGGAAGCGCGAGGAACAGTCCGCCGGGGCCGACGGCCCGCGAGTCGAACTCGACGGTCCCGGTGACCCTGGTGGCGGCGGCCTCTTCGGCGCTGATGTCGGCGAGGCGGCCCCCGACGATGTCGGCGATCTCGGCGATGGTCAGATCGATCACGCGCGACGACCCAACGCCTCGAGCGCCGCGGCGAGCTCGTCGCGGTCGTCGAACGGTCGCGTCACGCCGCGGCTGGTCTGCCCCGGCTCGTGGCCTTTGCCCGCTACGAGCACGGTGTCTCCGTGTTGCGCCCAGCCGACCGCGTAGTCGATGGCCTCGCGCCGGTCGCCGATCTCGACGACCTCTGCGGCGGTGTCCGCGGCGCCTGCGACGATCGCCGCACGAATCGCCGCGGGATCCTCGTCCCGGGGGTTGTCGTCGGTGACCACGACCAGGTCGGCCAGTTCGGCTGCGACCCGGCCCATCGGTTCGCGCTTGCCCGCGTCGCGGTTGCCGCCCGCGCCGAACACCACGGCCAGCCGCCCGGCGCTCTGCTCGCGCAAGGTCTGCAGCACCGCCTTCAGCGCGCCCGGCTTGTGCGCGTAGTCGACCAGCGCGAGAAACGGCTGCCCGCGGTCGACGGGTTCCAGTCGCCCGGGAACGGTCGCGGTGCGCAGCCCCGGCGCCGCCTGTTCCGGCGACACCCCGACGGCGTCCAGCAGCGCGACCGCCAGCAGGCAGTTGGCCACATTGTAGCGGCCGGGCAGGCCGATCCTCAGTCCGTGGTGCACGCCCGCGGGATCGACGGCGAGGAATTCCTGGGACGTCTCGGCGCCTGAGCCGACCGCGCGCACGTCCTCGACGCCCCAGTCGGCGTCTCGCCCGGTCGCGCTCACCGTCACCGGGTCGGAGGCCAGCGCGGCGATCGCCTCGCCCGCCTCGTCGTCGATGCACACCACCGAAGCGCTTGCGTGCGTTGCGGATTCGGGCTTGAAGAGCTGAGCCTTGGCGTCGAAGTAGTCCTGCATCGTCGGATGGAAGTCCAGATGGTCGCGGGACAGGTTGGTGAACCCGCCGACCGCGAACCGCACGCCGTCCACGCGGCCCAGGGTCAACGCGTGGCTCGACACCTCCATGACGACGGTGTCGACGCCTTGCTCGACCATTACGGCCAGCAGCGCCTGCAGGTCGGGCGCCTCGGGTGTGGTCAGCGTGCTGGGCTGATCGCGGCCGTCGATGCGGATGCCGACCGTGCCCACCAGCCCGGACTTGTGCTCGGCCGAGCGCAGCCCGGCCTCGACAAGATAGGTGGTGGTGGTCTTGCCCGACGTTCCGGTGACGCCGATGACACGCAGCTTTTCCGACGGATGCCCGTAGACCGTCGCGGCCACTTCGCCGAGGACCGACCGCGGCGCCGGGTGGACGAGCACCGGTACACCGATGTCGTCCCCGATCTCGGCGACCCCCGCGGCGTCGGTGATGATCGCCACGGCTCCGCCTGAGACGGCCTGTCCGGCGTGGCGAGCACCGTGAGACGCCGAGCCCGGAAGGGCGGCGAACAGGTCGCCCGCCACGACGTCCTGGCTGCGCAGCGTCACCCCGGTGATCCGGAGATCGGGCAGCCGCACACCTTTGGCGGGCACCGCGGACACCTGCTCGGCAAGCAGTGCGAGCGCAATGCCCTCGGGGTGGCTGGGACGCAGATTCATGGCGTCCACACGTTACCGGCCCGGCGCCCGGCCCATTTCGCCGATCAGTCGGCTACAAGCGTCAGCCGCGGGCCTTCGGGTGACAGCGGCACGTTCTCCCGTTGGAGCAACCACGAGGCGATGTTGTGAAACAGCGGCGCCGCCGTCGTCCCGGGCTGACCGTCGGCCGTGCGGTGCGGGTTGTCCATCATCACGCCGACGACATAGCGCGGATCGTCGGTCGTGGCGATGCCGGCGAAGGTGATCCAGTAGACGTCGTTGTAGTAGCAGCCGCAGCCCGGGTTGATCTGCTGGGCGGTGCCGGTCTTGCCCGAGAGCTGGTAGCCCTCGACGGCGCCCTGCGAGCCGGTGCCCTGCTGCACGCCGGTCGGGTCGCGCTGCAGCGTCGCCCGCAGCATCTGCCGAACGGTGCGCGCGGTCTCCGCCGACACCACCCGAACTCCGTCGGGGCGGGGTTCGTCGGTGCGCGTGCCGTCGGGCGCGATGATGGCCTTGACGATGCGCGGCGGAATCCGCACGCCGTCGTTGGCGATGGTCTGGTACATGCCCGTCATCTGCAGCAGGGTCATTGAAAGACCTTGTCCGATGGGCAGGTTGGAGAACGTGCTGCCCGACCACTGGTCGATCGGCGGGACCAGACCGGCGCTCTCGCCCGGCAGCCCGACGCCGGTGCGCTGGCCGAGCCCGAACTTGCGCACCATCTCCGCGAACTTCTGCGGACCGAGGCGCTGGGCGAGCATCAGCGTGCCGACGTTGGAGGACTTCCCGAAGATACCGGTCGTGGTGTACGGCATGGTGCCGTGCTCCCAGGCGTCGCCGACGGTCACCCCGCCCATGTGGATCGAGCCCGGCACCTGCAGGACCTCGTCGGGGTTCGACAGCCCGTATTCGATCACCGAGGAGGCGGTGATGATCTTGTTGACCGAACCGGGTTCGAATGGCGACGACACCGCGGGGTTACCCAGTTGGCGATGTTCCTGCCTGCCGATGTCCTGGCTGGGATCGAAGGTGTTGTCGTTCGCCATCGCGAGCACCTCGCCGGTCTTCGCGTCGAGCACCACGGCTGACGCGTTCTTCGCACCGGAGAGATCCTTGGCCTGCTGAACCTGTTGCTGCACATAGAACTGGATGTCGTCGTCGAGGGTCAGCATCACCGTCGAGCCGTCCACCGCATCGTGGCGGTTGCGGTAACTCCCGGGGATCACGACTCCGTCGGAGCCGCGGTCGTAGGTGACCGAACCGTCGGTGCCGGCCAGCACCGCGTCCATCGAGTCCTCCATGCCCAACAGACCGTGGCCGTCCCAGTCGATACCGCCGACGATGTTGGCCGCCAGCGATCCGCCCGGGTACTGGCGCAGGTCCTGACGCTCCGAGCCGACCTCGGGGAACTTGGTGGTGATGGCGTCCGCGATGGCCGGGTCGACCGCACGCGCGAGATAGACGAACGTCTCGTTGCTCTTGAGCTTCTTGAGCACCGTCGCGGCATTGGGCTTGTTGTTCAACCGCAATGCGACCTCGGCGGCAATGTCACGCATCCGCTGTTCCGGAGTCGGCGCATCGGGAGTCTTCGCCCGCGCCTCTTCGAGCTGCTTGCGGATCTTGAGCGGTTGGAACGTCAACGCGCGAGCCTCGATCGTGAAGGCGAGCTTGTCGTTGTTGCGGTCGACGATCGCACCGCGTACCGCCTTGTCGACGTCGGTGACCTTGAGCTGGCTCGCCGCCTCGGCGCGCAACCCCTCGGCGCGTGGCACCTGGAGGTTGAACAGCTGCCCGGCCGCGATGATCAGCACCAGGAAGATGACGGCATTTCCGACCCGGTGCCGGAACACGAAGGACGCACTGCGCAGACCGGCGTCGGGCGCGGGCATGCGGGTGCGCCGCGAGCGCGCCGAACGCTCCTGCATCTTCACCACGGGGCGCTCCTTCGGCTTGCCGCCGCGTGCGGCGCCCTTGCCGCGGCTCATGCGGGCGCCCCCGGGGCCGGCGCGGTGACCGGGCCGGGCGCCGGCGGCACCGTCAGCGGCTGCTGGAGCAATGGCGCGGACGGCGCGGCCGGGGCGGCGGGCATCGGCCCCAGCGCGGGCAGCGTCCCCGCTCCGTGGGGCACTTCGGCACCGGGTGCGGTCGGCGCGGGAACGGCAGGTGTCACCGGCGTCGGTTGACCGGTACCGGGAGTGGGTGCGAGACCGGTTGGCTGGGGTACCCGCACGGTGAGCTCACGCGGCTCGACGACGCGCGCTTGCGGGCCCTGCGTAGCGGTGGGGGCGGGAGCGGCAGGCGTCTCGTCGGGCAGCGGTGTGTTGAGTGGCGGCGGCGGAACGCCTTCGGCGGGTTTGGGGGTGCCGACAACGATCCAGTTGCCTGCGGGATCCTGCACGAGGTGCGCGGTGTCGCGGGACGGGATCATGCCGAGTTCGCGCGCCGCCTCGGCCAACGCGGGTGCCGCCTGGGCCTCGAGGACGTCGCGCTCGAGCGCTTCCTTCTGTTGCAGCAGAGCCTGATTCGTCTCACGGGCGGAGCCGAGTTGATAGGACCGCTCCGCGGCGTCGGTCGACAGCCACAGCGTGGTGCCCAGGCCGACGCCCAGCGATCCGATGACCAGGACGACGAACGGCACCCTGGCGACCAGGGTGCGGGGGTTCAGGTCGATGGATGCCAGCTTGAGGATGATGCGTTCGCGCAGTGGCGGCCGGATGACCTTGGGCGCCTTCGCCTTCCGAGCCTTGGCGCGGGCCTTGGCCTGACCGGCGTTCTTCGGACGGCCGGGCGCGCCCTTCGGCCGCGAAATCGGGTTGGTCTTCGGCGCCGAACGCGCGGGCCGCTGCTCGCGGGCGGGCTTGCGGCGCGACGGGGCTTCCGGGGCGCGACGACCGTTGCGGGGGCTGCGGCGGCGCTCGTCGTTCCCGCGCGCCGGTGCCGAACGCTTGACCTTCTTGGGCTGCTTCGCCTTCATCGAGATCCCCCAACTTTCTCCAGTGCCCGCAGCCGCACCGACGCGCTACGTGGGTTCAAAGCGATCTCCTCGGCTCCCGCGCGCTCCGCACCGCGGGTCAAGGCGACGAATTCCGGCTCGTGGCCCGGCAATTCAACCGGCAGCCCCGGCGGCGTCCGGGACGACGTGGCCGCCGCGAACTGGTTCTTCACGATGCGGTCCTCGAGGGATTGGTAGGCCATCACCACGATTCGGCCGCCGGGAGCCAACGCGTCGAGCGCCGCGGGCAGCGCGTTGCGTAGCGATTCCAGCTCACCATTGACGGCGATGCGCAATGCCTGGAAGGTCCGCTTCGCCGGATGTCCACCGGTGCGGCGGGCCGGGGCCGGAATCGCTTGGTACAGAAGCTCAACCAGCTCGCCGGTGGTCGAGAACGGTCGCGTGGCACGCCGCCGGGTGATCTGCGCGGCGATGCGGCTGGCGAACCGCTCCTCACCGAACTCACGCAGGATCCGGGTCAGCGTCCGTTCGTCGTAGGTGTTGACGACCTCGGCGGCGGTCAGCGGTGCGTCGGGATCCATCCGCATGTCGAGTGGGGCGTCCGACGCGTACGAGAAACCGCGCTCGGTGCGGTCCAGTTGCATCGAGGACACCCCGAGGTCGAAGAGGATGCCGTCGACGAGGGGCGCACTGCCCTCCCAGTAACCGGATTGCTCGAGTGCTCCTGCGATCCCGTCGTAGCGGGTGCGCACCAGCAGGACCCGGTCACCGAACTGCGACAACCGCTCGCCGGCGATCCAGAGCGCGTTGGGATCGCGGTCCAGGCCGATCAACCGCAGTGCGGGGAATTCGGTGAGGAATCGTTCCGCATGCCCGCCCGCGCCGAGGGTGGCGTCGACGAGCACGGCGCCGCTGCCGTCGGGGGCGGTGCGGGTCAGTGCCGGACCCAGCAGTTCGACGCAGCGGTCGAGCAGGACGGGAATGTGTCCGTGATCGGTGGAGTCTTCTGGAACATCGGGCATCGCTGTGCCTCCGTCTAAGCCTCCGGTGAAGGCCCCTGCATCGAGGTCCCTGCCCGAGAGCGCGGACCTGGCGTCGGGGAAGTACGCCAGGGCCGGTTCGGGCAGAGGCCACGGTGCAAAGGCAACGTGCCGGCTGGCCGGGGCATCAGATGATGTCGTGCAGAGCTTCATCTGTGGCCGCGGAGAAGTTCTCTTCGTGGGACTGCTGGTATTCCTGCCACGCAGCCGAATCCCAGATCTCGAGGTAGTCGACCGATCCGATCACCACGCAGTCCTTCGAGAGGTTGGCGTAGCGGCGATGATCGGCCGACAACGTGATCCGGCCTTGTGAGTCGGGGTGCTGTTCATCGGTGGCCGCGGCGAGATTACGCAGGAATGCCCGGGCCTCCGGATTGCTCCGGGACGCCTGCGATGCCCGTCGTGCCAGTTTTTCGAACTCCGCACGCGGATAGACGGCAAGGCTGTGATCTTGGCTTTTCGTGACCATCAACCCTCCTGCCAGCGCGTCGCGGAATTTGGCGGGCAGTGTGAGCCGCCCCTTGTCATCGAGTTTCGGCGTGTAGGTGCCGAGAAACATCTCGCCACCTCCCGATACTCCGAAGCCTCGGTTGCTCCGTTGCCGCCACTTTACCCCACAATCCCCCACTTTGCTCCAAAAATGCAGGCGAGTTGTGGTGATCTCCCCACTTTGCGCCCTGGATCAGCCGCTTCTGCACGTCGGAGTCGGGTCCAGTCGTCTTCGGGTTCGGCAAAAGTCCAGGTGGGCGTATTGAAAGCCGCTGGTCACCGGCAGTGGGGCGCGGTGGGGGGAAATTCGCACGCGCCCGCATCGAGCGCGCGGTCGCACACACAAAAACAGGGGCGGCCCGAAATGGGCTGCCCCTGTTGTCGTTTCGTACCTACTCGTCGAAGCGGCGGCGGAACCGGTCCTCCATGCGGCTGGTGAAGGAGCCGGAACCCTTGGCCCGCTTCTGCCGCTGCTGTCCGACCTCGTCGGGGGCCAACCGGCCAGGGCCGCCCGGCACGCGCGGACCCGTGATAGCGAAGACCACGCCGCCGAACATGACGATGAAGCCGATGACGGAAAGGATCGCGAAGTCGCCGATCCGGGTGGCCGGGATCGCGATACCGGCTACCAGCATCGCCAGCCCGATCACAAAAAGCGCTGCACCCTGCAGTCGACGCCGGGTGGAAGGTGTCCGCAGCGTGCCCCCACGGACACTCGAAGCGAACTTCGGGTCCTCGGCATAGAGCGCGCTCTCGATCTGATCGAGCATGCGCTGCTCATGATCGGAGAGTGGCATTCGTCCCTCCCTCGGGGCCTTGGAGCCGATGCGACCGGTCTCAATCGTTCAAACTGGTGTCGCCCGTGTGGACGGCCACCTAACAGTCATGATACGAGGTCAATCTGAGCCGTACCACCTAGTTCGACGCCCGATTGTATGACGTACACCGCCACGGGCGAGCAACACCACGCTCCACTCGATAATGGTGTGAAGGTGATCGCAGGACGCTGTTCAGGGACAGGAGCAAGTTGGCGACATTTCTGATCGGCCTGTCGCCGAGCGACATGCAACGCCGGCTCGGTGAAGCGCTGTCCGTCTACGTCGACGCCATGCGCTACCCGCGCGGTACCGAAGACCAGCGCGCATCGATGTGGCTCGAGCACACCCAGCGGGGCGGCTGGAAGGCGGTCGCCGCCGTCGAAGTCCCCGACGTTCCAGAGGTCCCCGAGCGGGGCGGACCCGACGGGTCGCCACCCTCCGACATCGAGCTGGCCTCGGCACCGCTGCTCGGCATCGCCTACGGCTACTGCGGCGCCCCGGACCAGTGGTGGCAGCAACAGGTGATCGCCGGCCTGCACCGGGTCGGTACCGACTCCGCACGCATCGCCGAGCTGATGACCAGCTACTTCGAGCTGACCGAACTGCACATCCACCCCCGCGCCCAGGGCCGCGGCCTCGGGGAGGCGCTGGCGCGGCGCCTGCTGGCGGACCGACGCGAATCGCACGTCCTGCTGTCGACGCCCGAGATCAACGGCGAAGCCAACCGCGCCTGGCGGCTGTACCGTCGGCTCGGCTTCGCCGACATCATCCGCGGCTACCACTTCGCGGGTGACCCACGGGCCTTCGCCATCCTGGGCCGCACACTGCCTCTTTGAGCCCTCGTGTCTGGCACGATGACCGTGTGTTCGCTGTGTCCGCTCACCAGCCGCGCAACCATGGCACCCGACGGTTGCTCGCCGTTGCCCTGCTGATCTTGATAGTCCTGCCGACCGTCGTCGGCTGCGTCCGGGTCCGCACCTCGATCACGGTGTCGCCGGACGACAGGGTGTCGGGCCAGATCATCGCGGCGGCCAAACAGCGCAACCCCGACGACAAGGGTCCGCAGCTACTCAACAACCTGACCTTCGCCAACAAGGTCGCCGTCTCGGATTACAGCCGCGACGACTACGTCGGTTCACAGGCGGTGTTTTCCGACCTCACCTTCGCCGAACTCCCCCAGCTGGCGAACATGAACCGGGATGCGGCCGGGGTGGACATCTCCCTGCGACGGGCCGGCGACCTGGTGATCCTCGAGGGCCGTGTCGATCTGACCTCGCTGAATGACCCCGACGCCGACGTGACGCTGTCCGTGTCGTTCCCCGGCGAGGTCACGTCGACCAACGGCGACCAGGTGTCGGCCGAAATCGTCGAGTGGCGGCTACGGCCAGGTGTGGTCAGCACGATGAACGCCCAGGCCCGCTACACCGACCCCAGCGCCCGTTCCTTCACCGGTGCGGCGATATGGCTCGCCATCGGCTCGTTCATCGTGGCCGCGATCATCGGCGGGCTGGCGTACTACACCCGTGACCAGTCCCCCCGCGTTGGCGAACCCCAAGGCTGAATGCGGAAAAGGCGGTCCTCTGACTTGCTAAACCGACAGTCGCAGGCTCTACTCTGAAGGCACTCGGGGCGAATAGTGCACAACGAAAGGGGCGCCCGCTGACTGTGTACGCAGCGGCACCGTCAGCCGTCGAGTTGACCAAAGCCGTCACCGAGCAACTCCGCGACTATCTCGCCGAGCGCCGCAGCGAGTGCGCCTACATGGGCCCCGAATACGGCGAACTGACCGCGGCGCTGGAGGAGTTCGTCCTGCGCGGGGGTAAGCGGGTGCGACCAGCGTTCGCGTACTGGGGCTGGCGCGCGGTGGTCGACAAACCTAGCGAGCAGGACGAGGAGCAGGCGATACGGCTGTTCTCCGCGCTCGAGCTGCTGCACGCCTGCGCGCTGGTACACGACGACGTCATCGACGCGTCGGCGACCCGGCGCGGGCTGCCGACGGTACACCGACTGTTCACCGAGAAGCACCGCACCAACGCCTGGCACGGCAACTCCGACCAGTTCGGGATCTCGGCGGCGATCCTGCTCGGCGATCTCGCACTCGTGTGGGCCGACGACATCGTGGCGACGGTCGAGGGGCCGATCGACGCTCACCGTCGCGTGCGTGCGATCTGGAGTGCGATCCGCACCGAGGTGCTCGGCGGCCAGTACCTCGACATCGTCGCCGAGGCCAGCGGCGCCGAATCGGTCGCCTCGGCCATGACGGTCAACCTCTACAAGACCGCGTCATACACCATCACGCGTCCGCTGCAACTGGGCGCCGCCGCGGCGGCGGACCGGCCGGACGTGCAGGCCACGTTCAAGGAGGTCGGCAACAATCTCGGCGTCGCATTCCAGTTGCGCGACGACGTCCTCGGCGTGTTCGGTGACCCCGCGGTCACGGGCAAGCCGTCGGGTGACGACCTGCGCTCGGGTAAGCGGACCGTGCTGCTTGCCGAGGCCGTCGAACTGGCCGAGAAGCACGATCCGATGGGCGCCAAGCTACTTCGCACCTCCATCGGCACCGAACTTTCGGACGCACAGGTGAAAGACCTGTGTCTGGTCATCGAATCCGTCGGGGCGCTCGCCGCCGTCGAAGACCGGATCGATACGTTGACCCGCAGCGCGCTCGCGCTGCTCAACGCCGCACCCATCGACCCGCAGGCCAAGATCGGCCTCTCCGAGCTCGCCAGATTGGCCGCCAACCGGTCCGCCTGAGCATGACAACCTCGTCACCGGCGGCGCCGTCGAAGAAACCGGCCATGGCGCAACGCATCTCACGGTTCGCCTCGTTCGCGACGTCTCCCGAGGCGAAACCGGCCCGCATCGGCGCACTCGGCGCCGTCCTGATCACGGCGGGCGGGCTCGGCGCAGGCAGCACCCGGTTGCACGACCCGCTGCTCGAGTCTTTGCACCTGTCGTGGCTGCGGTTCGGGCACGGGCTGGTGATCTCGTCGGTGCTGCTGTGGGTCGGCGTCGCCCTGATGCTCGTGGCCTGGTTGCGGTTGGGCCGCAGCGTGATCGACCGCACCGCGACCGAGTACACCATGCTCGCGACGACCGCGTTCTGGCTCGCGCCGCTGCTGCTGAGCGTTCCGGTGTTCAGCCGCGACACCTACTCCTACCTCGCGCAGGGTGCGCTCCTGCGCGACGGCTTCGACCCGTATGTGGTCGGGCCCATCGACAATCCGAACTCGCTGCTGGAGAACGTCAGTCCGATCTGGACCACCACCACGGCGCCGTACGGACCCGCCTTCATCCTGGTGGCGAAGTTCGTGACCATGCTGGTCGGCGACGACGTCGTCGCAGGCACGATGCTGTTGCGGCTGTGCATGTTGCCCGGTCTGGCGTTGCTGATCTGGGCGGCGCCGCGGGTGGCCCGCCACGTCGGCGCCAACGGCGCTGCGGCGCTGTGGATATGCGTGCTGAACCCGCTCGTGATCATCCATCTGATGGGTGGCGTCCACAACGAGATGCTGATGGTCGGGCTGATGATGGCCGCGATCGCGCTGACGTTCAGCGGTCACCACGTCTGGGGTGTCAGCCTGATCGCCGTCGCGGTCGCCGTGAAAGCCACAGCGGGCCTTGCGCTTCCGTTCATGGTGTGGGTGTGGACCCGGGATCTGCGCCAGCGTCGTGGTTACGGGCCCGCGAAGGCGTTCGCCGTGGCGACGACGGCCTCGATACTCATCTTCGTCGCGGTGTTCGCGGTGCTGTCACTGGCCGCCGGGGTGGGCCTCGGCTGGCTGACGGCGCTCGCCGGCTCGGTGAAGATCATCAATTGGCTGACGCTGCCGACGGCCGCGGCCAACCTGATCAACGTCATCGGCGGCATCTTCCTGCCAGTGAACTTCTACGCCGTCCTCGACGTCACCCGAATCATCGGCATCGCCATCATCGCGATCTCACTCCCGTTGTTGTGGTGGCGGTTTCGCCACACCGACCGGGAGGCGCTCGTCGGTATCGCGCTGGTGATGGGCGTCGTCGTGCTGTTCGTTCCCGCCGCGCTGCCCTGGTACTACACGTGGCCCCTGGCGGTCGTGGCGGCGCTCGCGCAGAGCAGGCAGTCGATCGCGATCATCGCGGGCCTGTCCACCTGGATCACCGTGATCTGGAAACCCGACGGGGCGCACGGCATGTACTCCTGGACGCACGTGCTGCTGGCCACCGCATGCGCGGTCGGCGCCTGGTACTCGCTCTACAACGCACCCGACCGCGGCGCGGTCAGTACGCCATCGCCTGGGCCCGACGAACCACCTCGCGGGCCTGATGCGAGTGCAACGCATCAACCGGCCGGGCATTAGCCTGCTTGTCCGTCGCCCCGTCGCGGGTGATGGTCAGTGAGGGATCCGGCGTGAACAGCCAGCGCACGATCTCGGTGTCGCGGTAGCCACCGTCGCGTAGCACGACGAGCAGGCCGTGCAGGCTCTTCACCACGTGGCCGGTGTCGTCGAAGAAGATCTTCGGCACCACCACCGAGCCGTTGCGCCGGACACCGATCAGGTGGCCCTCCCGGAGTTGGTGGTGCACCTTGGTCACCGGGACGCCGAGCAGATCGGCGACAGCGGGCAGGTCGTAGACGGCCTCGCCGGGGTCAAGAACATCGTCGGCGGCCGGAATGCTGCTCACGCCACCGAGTCTAGGTCTCCGGGGCCGACTCGTAACATGTCTTTGATGGAGACCCACCAGCAGTCGGGGCCACTCGACGGGACGGTGCTGGATGGTCGGTATCGCGTCGACGCCGTGATCGCCACGGGCGGGACGAGCACCGTGTACCGCGGGCTCGACCTTCGCCTGGATCGGCCGGTGGCGTTGAAGGTCATGGAATCCCGCTACGCGGGCGACGAACAGTTCCTCACCCGGTTTCAGCGCGAGGCGCGCGCGGTGGCCCGGCTTTCGGATCCCGGTCTGGTCGCCGTCTACGACCAGGGTATCGACCATAGGCATCCGTTCCTGGTGATGGAGCTCATCGAGGGCGGCACGCTACGGGAGTTGTTGCGCGAGCGCGGTCCCATGCCTCCGCACGCGGCGGCGGCGGTACTGGCACCCGTCCTCAACGCGCTCGCCGTCGCGCACGCCGCGGGACTGGTGCACCGCGACATCAAGCCGGAGAACGTGCTGATCTCCGACACCGGCGACGTCAAGATCGCCGACTTCGGACTGGTCCGCGCGATCGCCGAGGCCAAGATCACGTCCAGCAGCGTCATTCTCGGCACCGCCGCGTATCTGTCGCCCGAGCAGGTCAGTACCGGCGACGCCGACCCCCGCAGCGACGTGTACGCGATGGGCATCCTGACCTACGAGCTGCTCACCGGCACCACCCCGTTCACCGGTGACAGCACACTCGCGGTCGCCTACCAACGACTGGACCATGATGTACCCGCGCCCGGCACGGTGATCGCCGGTGTGCCAAGACAATTCGACCAACTGGTGCTGCACGCGACCGACCGCGATCCGGCGGGACGGTACGCAGACGCCCGGGACATGGCCGACGATCTCGCGGCCATCGTCGACGAGCTCGGGCTGCCCGCGTTCCGCGTGCCCGCCCCGAGCAACTCGGCGCAGCACGCCGCGGCGCTCACCGCCGCGACCGCCGCCCGCAAGCCGGTGCCGGACCGCCAGGTTCCGCCGCAACACACGCGCGAACTCACCCGTGACGGCATCCCTCCGCAGGAACCCGAATACGAGCCCGTATCAAGGCAATTCGCCGGTGTGGACCTCGAGGAGTTCTACTGGGCGCGCCAGCGTTCGAAGCGGGTGCTGACGTTCTGGGTGATCGCCGTCATCACGCTGACGGGCCTGGTCGCCGCCGGCGCATGGACGCTCGGCGGCAACATCAGCGCGCTGCTCTAGTCAGCCGCGCAGCATCTCCGCGACGAGGAAGGCCAACTCGAGCGACTGCTGGGTGTTCAACCGCGGGTCGCACGTGGTTTCGTAGCGGCCTGCCAGATCCGAGTCCGAGATGTCCTGTGCGCCGCCGAGGCACTCGGTGACGTCCTCGCCGGTGATCTCGACGTGGATGCCGCCGGGGTGGGTGCCGAGCGCGCGGTGCACCTCGAAGAACCCCTGCACCTCGTCGACGATCCGGTCGAAGTGGCGGGTCTTGTACCCGGTCGACGACTCATGGGTGTTGCCGTGCATCGGATCGCACTGCCAGATCACCTGGTGGCCGGTGGCCTGCACCTTCTCGATGATCGGCGGCAGCAGGTCGCGAATCTTGTTGTTGCCGAAGCGAGTCACCAGGGTCAACCTGCCCGGGTCGTTGTGCGGGTCGAGCCGTTCGACGTATTCGACGGCGAGCTCCGGCGTCATCGTCGGACCCAGCTTGACGCCGATCGGGTTGGCGATCACCTCGGCGAACGCGATGTGCGCGCCGTCGAGCTGGCGGGTGCGCTCACCCACCCACACATAGTGCGCGGACAGGTCGAACAGTGCTTGTTCACCGGCCTCGTTCTCGGCCAGCCTCAGCATCGCGCGCTCGTAGTCGAGCACCAGGGCCTCGTGCGAGGCGTAGATCTCGGCGGTCCGCAGGTTGGGGTCGTTGACGCCGCAGGCGTTCATGAAGCTCAGGCCGCGATCGATCTCCCCGGCGAGGGCCTCGTACCGGGCACCCGCGGGCGACGTCCGCACGAACTCGCGGTTCCAGTCGTGCACCAAATCCAAGGAGGCGAGACCGCCCGACGTGAGGGCGCGGGTCAGGTTCATCGCGGCGCTCGCGTTGGCGTAGGCGCGGATCAGCCGTGACGGATCGTGCTCGCGCGCCGCGGCGTCAGGGGCGAACCCGTTGATCATGTCGCCGCGGTAGGACTTCAGGCCAAGCGCGTCGGTGTCCGACGAGCGCGGCTTGGCGTACTGCCCGGCGATGCGGGCGACCTTGATCACCGGCATGCTCGCGCCGTAGGTCAGCACCACAGCCATCTGCAGCAGGGTCCGGATGTTGCCCCGGATGTGCGGTTCGGTGTTGTCGGCGAAGGTCTCGGCGCAGTCCCCGCCCTGAAGCAGGAAGGCCCGACCGCGGGCGACGTCACCCAACAGGCTCTTGAGCCGCTCGATCTCCGAGGGCACGGTGATCGGCGGAACGCTTTCCAGCACGGTCCGCATCGCTTTGGCCTGCTCGGCGTCCCAGCTGGGCTGTTGCGCGGCCGGCTTGGCGAGTGCGGAGTCCAGGCGATGCCGCAACTCATCGGGCAGCGGCGGCAGCGCAGGCAGCTGGTCGATGGGTACGTCTACGGTCCAATTCACCCGTCAATGGTAACTGGACGGCGACAGCGGATTTTACCCGCGCATTTATGCCTGCGCTGGTACTTCGCCTTCCGTCATCAACCGGAAGCGCAGCAGATTGTGCCGGGCGTCGACCAGGGCGTCGTGGGCGTCGCGCGGTCGCGGCGGCATTCGCGGTGATCCGCGTTCCTCCCAGAACTGGCGCAGCTCGCGGGTGAACCGTGGAATCGCGGGTGGCAGGTCGGTCATCGGACCCCACAACTGACACAGCACCACGTGGTCGTAGGCCCCGACCCACGCCCACAGTTCGATCGGCTCGTCACCGTCGATGCCGAAGAAGTCCTCGAGATCCGAGCGGATCTGGCGGCGCGAACGCCACAGCTGCGAGGCCGGCGACGGGAGTTTGGGGAGCACGTGTTTGCGCACCCAGCTGCCGGCCCGATCGGGATTGAATTCCGTTGAAATAGCGTAATATTCGCGTCCGTCTTCGGCCGCGACGCCGATCGAGATCAGCTCGATCGTCCGGCCATTGTCGATGAACTCGGTGTCGTAGAAGTACCTCACACCTTGACCGCCGTTCGCCCCGGCGCCGGAGCGGCGGCGTGGATCTCGCGATCGAGCTCCTGATCGACTTCGGAGTCGTCGGGGAACTGCGGCTCGCCCGCGATGACGTGCTGCAGCCAGAGCTTGGCCTGGACCACCGGGCGCCGCAGTCTGCGCTCCCGGATCAGCGCGCGCCGCATCTTGCGCGGCTTGTCCCCGTACCGCCAGCGTGCCCACGGTGCATGCGGACGGGACAGTCGGATCGCCCCGATGAACAACAACGGCGTGATGAACATCCCCACCAGACCGGTCCACACCTTCCCCTTGAGCAGCACAACGACCGCGAGGGCCAGGGTCAGCACCGCCATGACGATCACGGCGGTCCTGGCCTCGATCGAGTGGTCTTCCTGCCAGATCCCGATATCGAAAAATGACAGCGGGTTGAAACCGAGGATCAGCAGACCGGCGACGGCGATGGCGACGAACACCGCATCCACCGAAGTTCGCCCGTCCTCGGCCCAGTAAACATCCTGCAAATGCAGGATCAGCGCGAACTCGTCCAGGACAAGTGCCGCCCCGATACCGAAAAAGGTTGCCGCGACCGTGAATTCGGGTACTCCCCCGGTGACACTCAAAGTCACCATGGAGACCCCGGAGATCATGACCAAGATCACGCCGATCACCACGTGGTGGATGTGCAGCCCGTTGCCGGCGGAGATGTTGCGCGGCTGCCACCATTTGCGCGGCGCGTCGGAATCGGCGTGGCTGCGGATGTATCGCACGATGGTACGTGTCACAAAGAACGTCAAGATGAATGCGACCAGGCAGAACAGCAGCGGTATGCGGCCATGCGGGATGCCCAGGTTCAGAAGGAAGTCCTCGCGCACGGTCGAAAACTTACGCCGACCTGCGTGTGTCGCGCCCGGGATACCCGCCGACGCGCCGGTGACCACCGATAGTCTGGTCGCGAAATGAGTATTCGGCGGTCGCCCGGGGGGCCTGAGCGGGCACGAACGCTGGCCTGGCGGCTGTTTCAGCTGCTCACCGCGGCGGCGTTGGGCTGGGCGGGCTGGCGACTGCTCGGACACGTCCCGTACCGCATCGACATCGACGTGTACCGGATGGGCGGGCAGGCGTGGCTCGACGGGCGGCCGCTGTATGCCGACGGCGTCATGTTCGCCACGCGCGGCGGGCTGGATCTGCCGTTCACGTATCCGCCGCTGGCCGCCGTCGCGTTCGCGCCCTTCGCCTTGTTGTCGCTGGACGCCGCCAGCCTCGCCATCACCTCGAGCACGCTGATCCTGCTGATTGTCGCCACGACCATCCTGTTGACCCGGCTGGACGTGTGGCCGGACCCCGCGGAGGGCAAGAGCCCGGTGACACGGGAGCCCGTCTGGCTGCGCCGCGTGTGGCTGGCCGCGGCCATCGTGGCGCCCGCGGTGATCTACCTCGAGCCCATTCGGTCGAACTTCGATTTCGGGCAGATCAATGTCGTGTTGATGACGCTGGTCATCGCCGACTGCGTACCGCGCAAGACACCCTGGCCACGCGGCATGCTGCTGGGGCTGGCGATCGCGCTGAAGCTCACGCCCGCGGTCTTCCTGCTGTACTTCGTACTGCGGCGCGATACGCGGGCGCTGATCGTCGCCGTGGCCTCGGCCCTCGTCGCCACTCTGGCCGGTTTCGCGTTCGCGTGGCGTGACTCGCTGGAGTACTGGACGGAGACCGTCCGCAACACCGACCGCATCGGCACCGCGACGCTGAACACCAACCAGAACATCGCGGGCACCCTGGCCCGGCTCGGCCTCGGCGAAGAGATCCGGTTCGTACTGTGGACTGTCGCCTGCTTCGCCGCCCTCGCATTGACGGTCTGGGCGGCGCGACGGGTGCTGAAGGCCGAGCAGCCGGTGCTCGCGCTGATCTGCGTGGCGATGTTCGGGCTCGTGGTATCGCCGGTGTCCTGGTCGCACCACTGGGTGTGGGTGCTGCCGGCCGTGCTGGTGATCAGCATCGTGGCCTACCGGACGCGGCATGCGGGGCTGGCGGTCGTCTCGTTGGTGGGCCTCGCGCTGATGATCTGGACGCCGATCCAGCTGATGCCCGAACACCAGGAGACCTCGGCGTCGCTGTGGCGCCAACTGGCTGGCGGTTCCTACGTGTGGTGGGCGATCGCGGTGATCGCCGTCGCCGGCACCGTGACGCTGCGTCCCGCGGCGCGTGATGACGCGGTGGTGGCCGAGGCGCGCGTTCCCGCCGTCAGTTAGCCGGCGGCCACCTCGGGCATCCGCGCCGAGGGCTTGGCCGTGCTGGCCACCTTGCCCTCTTTGACATCGGCGGCGTACAGGTCGACGTATTCCTGCCCCGACAGCCGCATCAGCTCGTACATGACCTCATCGATGACCGCGCGTTCGATGAACCTGTTGCCCGCGAGGCCCTCGAACCGGCTGAAATCCATGGGCTTGCCGAACTTCACCGTGACGCGGCCAAACCGCAGTCCCTTCTTACCCGGCGGGTTGACGACGTTGGTTCCGATCATCGCGACCGGAATCACCGGAACGCCGGTTTCGAGAGCGAGCCGCGCCAGGCCAGTCTTGCCCTTGTAGAGCCTTCCGTCGGGCGAGCGGGTGCCCTCGGGGTACATCCCGAGCAGCTTGCCCTCGCCGAGAATGCGGGCGGCCGTGTTCAACGCGGCCTGGGCCGAGTCGGCGTCGGTGCGATCGATCGGAACCTGGCCGACGGCAGTGTAGAACCACGCGAGAAAACGGCCTTTGAGCCCTGTACCCGTGAAGTACTCGGACTTCGCCAGGAACGTGATCCGCCGCTTCACCACGAGGGGCAGAAAGAAGCTGTCCATCACCGCAAGGTGGTTACTGGCCAAGATCATCGGCCCCGACGCTGGAATGTATTCCAGCCCTTCTGTTCTCGGCCTACCTATGACGGCCAGCAGGGGACCCATCAAGATGTACTTGAACAGCCAATACCACATGGGCCCTCCTGATGATCGAACACACGTCGGTGTTCTGCGACAACTGTACCCACGCACCCCGATTGCGACCACAGCGAAGCCACGGCGTGCAGAGACTATCCGGCTACTCCTCCACGGTCACCGGGATGTGCTGATATCGGCCCGGTGGCGGCGGCGGACCGTCCGGCGGGGGCCCATCACCGTCGGGTGGGGCATCTGATGGTCCGCCTGACTGGGCGGCATCTGTGTCTGCGGCGTCGTCCAGGATCGCCCTGATCACCGACAGCAGCGCGACGCTGTGATCAGCGACGACCGTCAGCAGCGGGTGTTGTTCGCCGGTCGCCAGCGCCGCGAGCGCGCACACCGGACACCACACCTGCTGACACTTGCCGGGACTGGCGGTGCCCGAAGATGCGCGCGCCGCAGCCAACCGCACCAAGGGGTCGATCTGGTCCAGAATCGACTGCGCAAGCTGCCGCAACTCGGGACTGATATCGGGGTGTTCGCCAGTCACTTCGGCCACACCTCCGGATTTGGTCGGAACCGCACTGTCAGCTCACTACCTCGCAGCTGCGCATCCATCACTATGCAGCGACGCAGGACGGAAGCCAGCCGGACACGACGCCGCATCCCCCCGGCACCGATGATCAAGTCATCGTCGACCCGCCCGAGCGAGAGGGCGGAAGAGTCGATCTGCGGCAACTCTAGCCGCAACCGGTAGATGGCTTCGAGTCCGGATCCGGATTCCCTGTCGACCACCGGCTTGAGCGGACCGGGGGGCGGTGCGCCGTCGCGCCTGCGCGCCGCATCCAGCAGTTCGCCGAGCGCTTTGGCACCGATCGGTTCCCCTGCGAGATGCGGAACGAGCACCAACTGCACGTCGCCGATCAGGGTGTCGAGTTCGTCGAGGACGGTCTGCTGTTCGGAGATCCGCTCGGCGTACCAGTCGAAGGCGGGATGCTCGGGCAGGTTGCGGTATTCGTACGAATCGTCTTGCACCAGAATCTGGTTCACGATCAACTCGTCGACCCGGACCCCCATCAGGGCGAGTGAACCCAGCGTGCGTGCCGCCTCGGCAGCGACCACCCGCTCCGCGGTCATCACCAGATGTGCGCTAAGGACGGACCCGTCGGTGAGCAGCTCACTCAGCCGCTCCGTGCTCGCGCCGATGCGTTCGACGAGCCCGACGACCGCCGCCGACCGCGCGTCGTCGATGCTGGATAACCTGCGATGCCGCGGCCACGCCCGCTCCAGATACAGCGCGAAGGCCGCGGGCAGCGTGAGCATCCGCAGGGCGTCGGCGGTGGAGGCGCAGTCCACCACGACGTGGTCCCACTCGCCCGACGCGGCTAGCTCGCCAACCTCGTGCAGGCCGAGCACTTCCTGGATTCCGGGTAACGCCGAAAGTTCTTCGGGCGCAACGCTTCCCAGGTCGGACTCGGGGAACTTGCCGGCCAGCAGACCAGCGATGTCGCGCCAGTGGGTCTCGAGCAGCGCCAAGGTGTCGAGCGCCAACGCATCGAGGAATCCGCCGCCGTCGTCCCGCCCGCTTTCGAGGTGGGCGAACACCCGGGTGGGCGCACGGCGACCGGTGGGGGTGATCGGTGTGCCGAGCACGTCTCCGATCGAGTGGGCCTGATCCGTCGACACCAGCAGCACACGCATGCCCGCGCGCGCGTCGCGCACGGCGGTGGCCGTCGCGAGCGTCGACTTCCCCACGCCGCCCTTGCCGACGAAAAGACTGATCCGGGCCGTCGAGGGACCCGAATTCACACCGCGCTGGGGTGGCGGGAGATCACTCAGCCTCTGCTCGTTTCTTCAGGTCCTTCAACGCGGTGTCGGTGAGGCGCCGTTCAGCCTTGCGCTTCAGCAGTCCGATCATCGGAATGATCAGATCGACCGACAGTTCATAGGTGACGTCCGTTCCAGAACCCTTGGGCGTCAAGCGATATGCGCCGTTCAACGACTTCAGCAGCGAGCTGGACACCAACTTCCACTCCACCGATCCGCGGTCCACCTGATCCCAGTCGTACTCGAGCACCATGGTGTCCTTGAGTACGGCGGCATCAAGCACGAGGCGTGCGGTCTTCGGGTAGCCCTCCGGGCCCGCTTCAAGGACCTCACAGTCGTGATACTCGTTCACCCACTCCGGATAGGACGCGATGTCGGCGATGACATCCATGACCTTCGAAGGTGCGGCCTCGATGTAGATGGTCTGCGCCGTCTTGTCCGCCACTGCCCTCTTTCCCGTCTGTCTGCCGATGGCAGAAAATCTACCCCGCTGCGCTGCCTTCGACCGAAATCTCAGGCCAGCCGGGACACCCCCACCGGGCGCGTCGCCTCCAGGCGCTGCTTGATCTCGAACGCCATATCCTTGCCCGCCACGCGGCGCCGATGGTTCATTTTGGCGAGGTTCATCTTGGCCAGCTGCCACGCCGCCACACCGGAGGGTTCAGCGTGCAGAAAATAGTGCAGGATCACGCCGTCGAGGACGGGTTCCAGCCAGACCTCCATCGTGCCGGTGAGCGCACCGGTCACCGTCCACCGGTGCCCTACCTGACCGCGGTCCTCGACGACCGTCAGTCGCAGATCGGGCCACCAGCGCCGCCAGCTGGCCGGATCGGCGACGGCCATCCCCACCTCGACGGGGTCGGCCGCGACGAACGTCTCGTCCGCGATCTGGATGCTGTTCATGGCGACCAGCTTCACATATGCCCCGGCCAGCGCCCAAGGTGGCCGACTAGGCTGATGACGGCAACGCCGGTAGTCGAGAGGCCATGATCGTGCGCGAGTTCAGTGTCCCCGTCTCTTTCACCGTCGGGGAATACGACAACATTGTCAGCCCGGTTTTCAGCCACGAGCGCGACGATCCCGACCACGTGATCTTCCAGCGCCTCGTCGACGGCGTGTGGACGGACGTCACGTGCAAGGAGGCCGCTGAGCAGATCCGAGCGGCGGCACTCGGGCTGATCGCCGAGGGGGTGGCGCCCGGAGACCGAGTGGCGATTCTGTCGGCGACCCGCTACGAGTGGCCAATCCTGGACTACGCAATCCTCGCGGTGGGCGCGGTGACAGTGCCGATCTATGAGACGTCCTCCCCCGAACAGGTCCGTTGGGTACTCGAAGACTCCGGTGCTGTCCTGGCGTTCGTTGAACTCGAGGCGCATGCGCTCATGGTCAACGAGCTGCTGCCCGAATTGCCGGCCTTGCGCCGCGTAGCAGTCATCGAGTCGACGTCGGAGCCGGCACTGGACCAACTCACCGAAGCCGCCGCATCGGTCGATCCCGGCCAGCTCGATGAACGGTTACGCGGCATCCGGTCCGCCGACCCGGCCACTCTGATCTACACCTCAGGCACCACCGGTCGCCCCAAGGGCTGCCAGCTGACCCATTCGAATCTGCTCTATGAGACTCGAGGGGCATCCGCTTCGTTCCCCACCCTGCTACGGAAGGGCGAACGCTTGTTGGTGTTCCTTCCGCTGGCCCACGTACTGGCCCGGTCGCTGTCCATGACGGCCTTCGCGAACGGCGTCACGATCGGCTACACGAGTGACATCAAGAATCTCGTCCCGATGTTCGGCCTATTCAAGCCGACCGTGATCGTGTCGGTACCGCGCGTGTTCGAAAAGGTCTACAACACTGCCGAGTTGAACGCCCAGGACAGTGGAAAGGGTGCGATCTTCGCGATGGCGGCACAGACGGCGATCGAATGGAGTGAAGCCCAGGACGCCGGCGGGCCGGGATTACTGCTACGCGCCAAACACGCTCTGTTCGACCGCTTGGTGTACGGCAAGCTACGTGCCGCTACCGGAGGCAACTGCCGTGCCTCGATCTCGGGCGGTGCTCCGCTGGGCACCCGATTGGGCCACTTCTACCGCGGCGTCGGCCTCACCATTTACGAGGGCTACGGCCTCACCGAGACGAGCGCAGCGATTACCGCAAACCGGATCGGCGAGCTGAAGATCGGCACCGTTGGAAAGCTGTTGCCTGGCAACAGCATGGCTGTGGCCGACGATGGCGAGCTGCTTGTGAAGGGTGGCGTGGTCTTCAACGGCTACTGGCGCAACGACGCCGCAACTAAAGAGGCCATCGTCGACGGCTGGTTCCACACCGGGGACCTGGGCAGTATCGACGAGGACGGATTCCTGTCGATTGTCGGCCGTAAGAAGGAAATCATCGTCACCGCGGGCGGCAAGAACGTCGCGCCGGCGGTTCTCGAGGACCAGCTACGCGCTCATCCGTTGATAAGTCAGGCCATGGCGGTCGGCGACGCGAAGCCGTTCGTCGCTGCGCTCATCGCCATCGACCCGGAAGCGTTCGATGTGTGGAAGGCGCATCACGGCAAGTCTGCGACGGCCTCGGTGCAGGATCTGGCGGACGATCCCGACCTCGTTGCCGAAATCGATCTCGCGGTCAAGCACGCCAATCAGGCTGTTTCGAAGGCCGAGGCGATCCGCAAGTTTCGCATCTTGCCCGTCGACTTCACCGTTCTCACGGGTGAGTTGACCCCGACCTTGAAGGTCAAGCGCAAGGTGGTGGCCGAGAAGTTCGCCGCCGATATCGAAAGCCTCTACGAGAAGGACTAGAGCAGCTCGGCCAATCGGGCGGCTTGCGCCGTCCACTGCCAGGTGTCGACCACCCAGCGCCGGCCGGCCGCGCCCATCCGCGCCCCGCGGTCCGGGTCGGCCAGCAGGTCAGCGACGGCCGCCGCGATATCGCCGACATCCCAGCCGTCGACCACCAGCCCGGTCTCGCCCTCCAGGACGGTTTCCGGGGCTCCACCGGAGCGGCCCGCCACCACCGGCACACCGGACGCGGACGCCTCCAGGTAGACGATGCCGAGCCCTTCGACGTCGAGGCCCGCGCCACGGGTCCGGCACGGCATCGCGAACACGTCGGCCATCGCGTGATGTGCGGGTAACTCCTCGCCAGGCACGCCGTCGGTGAACACCACATCGTCGGAGACGCCGAAGCTGTGTGCCAGGCGATGCAGAGTCGTTCGGTAGGGGCCGCCGCCGACGATCACCAGGGCGGCGCCAGGCACGCGTTCCCGGATCGCGGGCAGCGCGCGGATCAACATGTCCTGGCCCTTGCGCGGCACCAGGCGCGACAGGCACACGACGACCGGGCGGTTCCCGAGGCCGTAGCGGGCGCGCATCTCCGCACGCGCCACCTCGTCCGGCGCGAACCGCTCGGTGTCGACTCCGGGCGGCAGGTGTTCGAGCGCCGCGTGCGGGCCGAACGCGGACGCGAACCGACGTCTGGTGTAGTGGCTGACAAACGTCACCGTGTCCGTGCCGTTTCCGATGCGGCGCAACGCTGTCCGCGCCAGCGGCAGCATCGACCAGCCCACCTCGTGACCGTGTGTACTCGCGATCACCCGGTCGGCGCCGGCCTTACGCGCCAGCGGCGCCATCAGCGCCAGCGGTGCGGCGGCCCCGAACCACACGGTCTCGGCGTCGTGGCGTTTGATGAGGTCCCGCATCCGCCCCGCGACAGACGGTTCGGGCAGCATCAGGGTGGTCGGGTGCCGCACCACCTCGTACTTCACGGCCCGATCGAACTCGTCGGACCCCTTCCACTTGGGCGCGTACACCGTCAGCGTGTGGGCGCCGCCCTCGACCAGGTGGTCCACCAGCTCCTGCAGATACGACTGGATGCCGCCACGTCGGGGCGGAAAGTCGTTGGTGACCAACAGAACCCGGCTCATCCGCCAGAGCCCGCCCAGTGCCGCCATGCGGACAGCAGATTCTCGACATCGGTTCCGAGGGTGTCTCGCACCGCAGTGTCGACATCGGGATGCCCGTGGCCGCACGCCCGGAGGTAGAGCGCCCGCAGGGCCGCGGTGCCGTAGGTGTCGGACACGAACCGACTGAACCACCAGGCGCGGTCGTAGGCCAGCGAGCGTTCGGGTCCGCTCAGTTCGCCGTCGGTGGGGAGTCCCCGCTGGATGTGTACGGCCGCGTCGGCCGGCAGCGGCGTCGGTGGGCGCGCGACGAAGTCGGCCACCCCCTCGGTGAGCCACTGCGGCGCGTCGGATGCGGTCTCGGCACGCGCCGCGTAGTGGAAAAGCTCGTGGCGCAACACGATTCGCAGTGCAGCGTCGTGCATTTGCGCGGCGCCGGGGGCGAACATGATGCGCTCGCCGGTGGTGGTGGCCGCGGTGTGGGCGTCGCCGCCGCCGACGGCGGAGAACTGGGCGTCTGTCCCCGCGGCCACGATGACGATCTCGCGCGGCCAGTCAGGGCCCCAGAACGCGGTGACGGCGTCGGCGGCATCGTCGAGTTGCGTGGAGATTCTGTCCAGAAGCGGTGCGGTGTGCCCGCCGAGACCGATCAACCTCGCGGTGCGGCCGTCTCGCAGCGTCTGCTCCCTCGACACCGACGTGGGCGTGGTCAGCGAGGCGGGCGTGGCGACCGGCGGGCCTGTGGGTACGGATCCGGTACCGCCCGCGATAAAGAGCGCAGTGATGAGTTCGGCGATCAACAGCGCGGCGAGCGTCATCCTGCTCTTCGCGTGTGGGAGTCGGTCCACTCTCCGCGGGCGCGACTGTTCGACGGTCAGTAGCGGCGGACGTTTCAGTAGCGGCGAACGTTGTAGATCGGCGCGTTGTCCACGGGGGCGACGCGTACCGGAGTGCCGTAGGTCGACGCGTGGACCATCATGCCGTTGCCGATGTAGATGGCGGAGTGCGAAGCGTCGGAGTAGTAGTTGACGACGTCGCCGGGCTGCATCTGGTCAACCGAGACCGGCACGCCCCCGTGTGCCAGCGCCTGGCTGGAATGCGGCAGCGAGATGCCCGCCTGCTGGAACGCCCACATCACGAGGCCGGAGCAGTCGAATGCGTTCGGGCCTGAACCGCCCCACGAGTAGGGGGACCCGATGCGGCTCAGCGCGGCCTGAATGACGGTGGGGACGTAACCGCCGGGCACGGGCGCCATGTCACCTGGCGGTATGGCCCCGGGCGGCGCAGGCGGTTGGCCCACCCCGGGGGGTGCGGCGGCCAGGATCGCGGGCTCGTTCGGCGGAGCACCCGGCGGAGGCGGCATTCCCGGCGCGGGCGGCGGAACCGCAGCGGGAACCGGCGGTATCGGCGGAATGGCGGCCAGCGCCTCGCGCTGCTGGGGCGTGAGCGCCTCGTACTGCGACTTGACGATGGCGATCTCGACCTGCAGCTTGCTCTGCTTGGACTGCAGGTCGGCGCGTACCGCGGCGGCCTGCTCGGCCGCGGTCTTCGCCTCCGCGGCCGACTGGGCCGAGGCAGCCTCGGCGGCGGCGGCCTTCGCCCCGGCCTCCTGGAAGCTCTTCATCTGCGACGAGATCTGTGCAGCCATCACCCGCTGCATCGACATCCGCTCGATCAGGCCCTGCGGCGACGATGCGGTCAGCAGCGCGCTGAAGCCGTCCGGCCGGCCACCCATATATTGCGCGGCGGCGATGTTGTCGACCTGGGACTGGAACCTCGCCAGCTGCGACCTGGCGGCTTCCAGCGCTTGAGCGTCAGCGGCGTGCTTGGCCTCCGCGGCGTTCTGAGCGGCGAGCTTCTTGTCGAGATCCAGCTGCGCGGAGTGCATGGCCTCGGTGGTCTGTTCGGCCTGGCGCGACAATTCGTTGAGTTTCGCCAGCGCATCGTCGGCGGGATCGGCCTGCACGTTCGCGCTGAGAAGAGCTCCGAGCAGCACAAGTCCCGCCATCGCACCGATTATGGGTCGCTTAAGGACACGAATGAACCAGTGCGTGCGGTCGAACCTCAAGATTTTGCGTCCTTACAACTGCCGAAACGAAGCCGTGTCGAGCTGCTTAGGTCTCGAATAGGTTACGAAACGGCATCGCCCTTGTCCAACGAGAGACGCAAATTTAACAGCCGCCCCTAAGTGCGCTGACGACCGCCCTCGGCGGGGCGTGTCGTCACGCGACGCCGGAGTTATTGCCCCGGTGGATCGGAACAAGTCGAAGCCGTGGCGCTAATCCCACGTCAGCGAGCACCTCGAGCGCGCGGCGCTCGTCGTCGAGCAAAGTGTCCGGCACGCCGAGCAACACGCTGACAACACAATCTTCACAGCCGGGCCCTCGCACGGCGCAGTCGTCGCAGTCGATGGTGACCGTGCCCGAGTCGGGCGGTTCGTCGTATGTCATTCCGGCAGTCCTCCTGCTTGGTGTTGCCCGCACGGTATCGAGGGCCACCGACAAGTCACTTCGCGCGGCGTGGCAACCCGTCACCTGCCCGTGTTTGTCGGTCGGGTTCCCTACGGTCAGCGCATGGGCCAGCTGAGCTTCGCCGATGTCGATCCGCTGGCCGACCTCACGCTGCGGGAGACCACCTTCGTCGTCGTCGACCTGGAGACCACGGGCGGACGGGCCACCGGCGACAACCACGACGCCATCACCGAGATCGGTGCCGTCAAGGTGCGCGGCGGCGAGGTATTGGGAGAGCTGGCCACCCTGGTGGATCCCGGGCGCAGCATCCCGCCGCAAATCGTCGCGCTGACCGGCATCACCACCGCGATGGTCTGCGATGCACCCAGGATCGAGTCGGTGCTGCCGTCGTTTCTCGAGTTCGCCCGCGGCGCGGTGCTCGTCGCCCACAACGCGGGTTTCGACATCGGGTTCCTGCGTGCGGCCGCCGAGCGCGCGGACATCGCGTGGCCGCGGCCGCCGGTGCTGTGCACGGTGCGCCTGGCCCGTCGGGTGCTCACCCGCGACGAGGCGCCCAGCGTGCGGCTGTCGGCGTTGGCCCGGTTGTTCGGCGCCTCGACCACGCCCAACCACCGCGCCCTCGACGACGCCCGCGCCACCGTCGACGTGCTTCACGGTCTCATCGAGCGCGTCGGCAACCAGGGCGTGCACACGTATCCCGAGCTGCGCGCGTATCTGCCCGACGTCTCCCCCGCCCAGCGCCGCAACCGGCACCTCGCCGCCTCGCTTCCCCACCGGCCCGGCGTCTACCTGTTTCGCGGACCCGCCTCGGAGGTGCTCTACATCGGGACCGCCGTCGACCTGCGCCGTCGCGTCGGTCAGTACTTCAACGGTGCCGACCCGCGCACCCGCATCAAGGAGATGGCCTCGCTGGCCACCGTGGTCGACCACGTCGAATGCGCCCATGACCTGGAGGCCGGCGTGCGGGAACTGCGGCTGCTCGCCGCGCACGCACCGCCCTACAACCGCCGCTCGAAATTTCCGCACCGGTGGTGGTGGGTCGTGTTGACCGACGAGCCCTTCCCGCGCTTCTCCGCGGTGCGCTCACCGAGGCACGACCACGCCATCGGCCCGTTCCGGTCCCGCGCCGACGCCGCGCAGACGGCGGAGCTGCTGGCCCGGTTCACCGGGGTGCGGACGTGCACGGCGCGGCTGGGCCGGTCCGCACTGCACGGCCCGCGGTGCCCCGAACGCGAAATCTCGCCGTGCCCGGCACCGCGCGACATCACCGCCGCCGACTACGCCCTCGCACCGCAGCGCGCCAGGGATCTGATCGAAGGCGCCGACAGCCGGGTCCTCTCGGATGTGCTGTCGCACATCACCGATCTGGCGGACCGTGGCCGCTACGAAACCGCCGCACGGCTACGGGATCACGCGACCACCGCCATCGACGTGCTTTGGCGTGGCCAGCGGTTGCGCGCGCTTGCCGACGTCAGCGAGCTGGTCGCGGCGCGCCCCGACGGGTCGGGCGGCTGGTCTCTCGCGGTGATCCGCCACGGGCAGCTGGCAGCGGCGGGTAACGCACCGCGAGGCGTTCCCCCGATGCCGGTGGTCGATGCGATATGTGCTGGCGCACAAGCGGTTCTGCCCACCGAGGCGCCTCTAGGTGGCGCACTCGTCGAGGAGACCGCACTCATTGCGCGCTGGCTCGCCCAGCCGGGTGTGCGGATCGTGCGCGCCGAATCCGGTTACGCCTCACCGGCAGGCGCCGCGGGACGGTTCTCGGACTGGTCCGCTGCAGCACGCTCGGCGCGGGTCGCAGCCGAACAACTCGCCGAAATACGTTCCGACTCAGAGCTTCTGACCGAACCCCACCCAACGCGCGAGCAGCTGTTCCGCGGCACCGGAGTCGATGGTCTCGGCGGCCTTGGCCAGTCCCGACTCCCACGCAGGCACCCACTTGGCGTCGCTGGATAAGCCAGCGTGGGCCACCAGCGCCCCAGCCGCGTTGAGCACCACCGCGTCGCGCACGGGCCCCTTGGCGCCGCCGAGCACTTCGCGCACCGAGGCGGCGTTGGCCTGCGCGTCACCCCCGACCAGCTCCGACAGTTGGGCGCGGGCGAACCCGAACGCCTGCGGATCGAAGGTCAGCTTCTCGACGGTGCCCGCCTGAACGCGCCAGATGGTGCTGGTCGTGGTGGTGGTCAGCTCGTCGAGTCCGTCGTCGCCGTGCACCACCAGCACGCTGGAGCGGCGCGAGGCGAATACGCCGGCCATCACCTCGGCCAGTTCCGCCCATGCGCACCCGATCAGCCCCGCGCGCGGCGATGCCGGATTCGTCAGTGGGCCAAGCAGATTGAAGACCGTCGGCACCCCGATCTCGCGGCGCACCGCTCCCGCATGCCGATACGACGGATGGAACTGCGGCGCGAAGCAGAAGCCGATGCCGACCTCGGCGACGCAGCGCGCGACATCCTCGGGGCTCAGGTCGATGCGCACCCCGAGCGCCTCGAGCGTGTCGGCGCCACCCGACAGCGACGACGCGGCTCGGTTGCCGTGCTTGACCACCGGCACACCGGCCGCGGCCACCACGATCGCCGCCATCGTGGACAGGTTCACGGTGTTGGAACCGTCGCCCCCGGTGCCGACCACGTCGACGGTTTCGGTGCCGATCGTCTCGGTCGGCACCAGCCGCGCATGTTTGAGCATGGTGTCAGCCAGTTCGGCGACCTCCGCGGGCGTCGGGCGCTTCATCTTCATCGACACGCCGAAGGCGGCGATCTGTGCCGGAGTCGCCGTACCCGTCATGATTTGGTCCATCGCCCAGCCGGCCTGCCCCGGTGCAAGCGCCTGACCTGTGGTTAAGCGGCCGAGGAGCTGGGGCCACGTGGGCGCATCACCGGAAGTCACGCGCTGATTATGACTAATTGCTCACCCGGGTGGAGTTCAACAACTACAAAGCGTCATACTTGCTCCTGTGACGAGCGCTGTAGGCACCTCGGGGACCGCTATCACGTCGCGAGTTCATTCACTGAACCGACCCAACATGGTCAGTGTTGGCACGATCGTGTGGCTCTCCAGCGAGTTGATGTTCTTTGCCGGACTGTTCGCGATGTACTTCACCGCCCGCTCGCAGGCCGGTGGCGACTGGCCGCCCCACCCCACCGAGCTGAACCTCGTGCAGGCGGTACCGGTCACGCTGGTGCTGATCGCATCGTCGTTCACCTGCCAGATGGGTGTGTTCGCGGCCGAGCGCGGCGACGTGTTCGGGCTGCGCCGCTGGTACGTCATCACGTTCCTGATGGGCCTGTTCTTCGTGCTCGGGCAGGGCTACGAGTACATCCAGCTCGTGTCCGAGGGCACCAGCATTTCCAGCAGCGCCTACGGATCGGTCTTCTACCTGGCCACCGGATTCCACGGCCTGCACGTCATCGGCGGCCTCATCGCCTTCATCATGCTGCTGGCGCGCACGCGGATGAGTAAGTTCACCCCCGCTCAGGCCACCGCTGCGATCGTCGTGTCGTACTACTGGCACTTCGTCGACATCGTGTGGATCGCCCTGTTCGCTGTTATTTACTTCGTCCGATGATCGGTTCACCGATGCGTCCGATGACCGGCTCACCGATGCGTCCGAACAGAAGGGGTTCGATGACCGAGAAGGCCACCGAAACCGGCAAAGCGACAGTCAAGCGTCGTCGCCTGCGCCGCCGACTGTCAGCTGCGATGCTCCTGCTCCTCGGGCTGGGACTCGCCGGCGGCCTTGCGGCCACGCTGACGCCGACGCCCCAGGTCGCGGTTGCCGATGAGTCGCAGTCGGCGTTGTTGCGCACCGGCAAGCAGCTGTTCGACACCTCGTGTGTCAGCTGCCACGGCGCGAACCTGCAGGGTGTCGCCGACCGCGGGCCCAGCCTCATCGGTGTCGGCGAGGCCGCCGTCTACTTCCAGGTCTCCACCGGCCGCATGCCCGCGATGCGCGGCGAGGCCCAAGCGCCGTCGAAGCCCCCGCAGTTCGATGAGGCCCAGATCGACGCGCTGGGCGCGTACGTGCAGGCCAACGGCGGCGGACCGGTCGTCCCGCGCGACGAGAACGGCGCCGTCGCCAACGAATCGCTGCTGGGCAACGACGTCGCCCGCGGCGGCGATCTGTTCCGCCTCAACTGCTCGTCATGCCACAACTTCACCGGCAAGGGTGGCGCGCTGTCGTCCGGCAAGTACGCACCCGACCTGTCCGGGGCCAACCCGGCGCAGATCTATACCGCGATGCTGACCGGCCCGCAGAACATGCCCAAGTTCTCCGACCGGCAGCTGACGCCGGAAGAGAAGAAGGACATCGTCGCCTACGTCCGGATGGCCACCACCGCTCCTGACCCCGGCGGCTATGGCCTCGGCGGCTTCGGACCGACGTCCGAGGGCATGGCGATCTGGATTATCGGCATAGTGGCCGTGGTCATCGCGGCCCTGTGGATCGGAGCGCGAGCATGAGCGACGGTAGCGACGGCGGCACTGTGAAGGGAACCGACACCCCGGGTCAGCAGGGCGTGCCCGGTCAGCCCACCGACGCCGAGCTCGCCGCGATGTCGCGCGAGGAGCTGCTGAAACTCGGCGGCAAGCTCGACGGTGTCGAAATCGTCTACAAGGACGAGCGCTGGCCCGTCCCCGGCACCAGAGCCGAGAAGCGCGCCGAACGCCTCGTGGCGTACTGGCTTATGCTGGGCGGCCTTTCGGGGCTGGCCCTGCTGGTCGTGTTCCTCTTCTGGCCGTGGGAGTACAGAAGCGGAGCCGACCCCGACCATCTCTGGTACGACCTCGCCACACCGCTGTACGGGTTGACGTTCGGGCTGTCGATCCTGGCGATCGGCGTCGGCGCCGTGCTGTACCAGAAGAAGTTCATCCCTCAGGAGATCTCGATCCAGGAGCGCCATGACGGCCGCTCCCCCGAGATCCAGCGGAAGACGGTGGTGGCCAACCTCACCGATGCGCTGGAATCGTCAACCATCAAGCGGCGCAAGTTGATCGGCTTGTCGCTCGGGGCGGGGCTCGGCGCGTTCGGCCTCGGCACGCTGGTGGCGTTCGCCGGTGGGTTCATCAAGAATCCGTGGAAGCCGGTCGTACAGACCGCCGACGGCAAGAAGGCCGTGCTGTGGACCTCCGGATGGACTCCGCGCTATCCCGGCGAGACCATCTATCTCGCCCGGGCGACCGGCAACGGCACCTACACCAAGATGCGCCCCGAGGACATCGACGCCGGCGGCATGGAAACCGTCTTCCCGTGGCGGGAATCCGACGGCGACGGCACGACCGTCGAGTCACACCACAGGCTCTCCGAGATCACGATGGGTGTGCGTAACCCCGTCATGCTGATCCGCATCAGGCCGACCGACATGCACAGGGTCGTGAAGCGGAAGAACCAGGAGAGCTTCAACTTCGGTGACCTGTTCGCGTACACCAAGGTGTGCTCGCACCTTGGTTGCCCGTCGTCGCTCTACGAGCAGCAGACCTACCGCATCCTCTGCCCGTGCCACCAGTCGCAGTTCGATGCGCTGCATTTTGCGAAACCCATATTCGGTCCGGCTGCGCGCGCGCTGGCGCAGTTGCCCATCACCATTGATAAGGATGGATACCTGGTCGCCAACGGCGACTTCATCCAGCCCGTCGGCCCGGCATTCTGGGAGCAAACAAATTGAGTCCGAAACTGCCAAAACCCCCGAGCCCGGCCGAGATTGCGGCCGCGCAGGGTGACGCAATCGATTCGCGTTACCACCCCTCGGCGGCGGTGCGCCGACAGCTGAACAAGGTGTTCCCCACCCACTGGTCGTTCCTGCTGGGTGAAATCGCGCTGTACAGCTTCATCGTGCTGCTGATCACCGGCGTGTACCTGAGCCTGTTCTTCGACCCGTCGATGGCCGAGATCGTCTACGACGGCGTCTATCAGCCGCTGCGTGGCATCGAGATGTCCAAGGCGTACGCGTCCACCCTCGACATCAGCTTCGAGGTGCGCGGCGGCCTGTTCGTCCGCCAGGTTCACCACTGGGCGGCGCTGCTGTTCGCCGCGTCGATCATGGTGCACCTGGCCCGCATCTTCTTCACGGGCGCGTTCCGCCGTCCCCGCGAGGCCAACTGGGTCATCGGCTCCCTGCTGCTGATCCTGGCGATGTTCGAGGGCTACTTCGGCTACTCGCTGCCCGACGACCTGCTCTCGGGTATCGGCCTGCGGGCCGCCATGAGCTCCATCACGCTCGGTATGCCGGTCATCGGCACGTGGCTGCACTGGGCGCTGTTCGGCGGCGACTTCCCGTGCGGCGGCGTGGGATACCAGTGCGCCCAGGACGGCTACTGGCTCCCCCGCATGTACTCGCTTCACATCCTGTTGATTCCAGGAATCATCCTGGCGCTCATCGGTATTCATCTCGCGCTGGTGTGGTTCCAGAAGCACACCCAGTTCCCCGGCCCCGGTCGCACCGAGACCAACGTCGTCGGTGTGCGGGTCATGCCGGTGTTCGCCGTCAAGTCGGGCGCGTTCTTCGCGATGACCACCGGCATCCTCGGCCTGATGGGCGGTCTGCTGCAGATCAACCCGATCTGGCAACTGGGGCCGTACAAGCCGTCACACGTGTCGGCAGGCAGCCAGCCCGACTTCTACATGATGTGGACGGAAGGCCTGGCGCGTATCTTCCCGGCCTGGGAGTTGTACTTCCTCGGCCACACCGTGCCTGCCCCTGTGTGGGTGGCGCTGATCATGGGCCTGGTCTTCATGCTGCTGCCGCTCTGGCCGTGGCTGGAGAAGAAGTTCACCGGCGACGACGCGCACCACAATCTGTTGCAGCGTCCGCGAGATGCACCGGTGCGCACCGCAATCGGCGCCATGGCGATCGCGTTCTACCTGGTGCTGACGCTGTCCGCCATGAACGACGTCATTGCCCTGAAGTTCCACATCTCGCTCAACGCGACGACATGGATCGGGCGCATCGGCATGGTGGTGCTGCCGGCGATCGTCTACTACATCGCCTACCGGTGGGCCGTCGGACTGCAGCGCAGCGACCGCGCGGTGCTCGAGCACGGCATCGAGACCGGCATCATCAAGCGGCTGCCGCACGGTGCCTACATCGAGCTGCACCAGCCGCTCGGCCCGGTCGACGAGCACGGTCACCCGATTCCGTTGGAATACCAGGGTGCACCGGTGCCCAAGCGGATGAACAAGCTCGGTTCCGCAGGCGCTCCCGGCTCGGGCAGCTTCCTCAGCGCCGACCCGATGTCGGAGCACGAGGCGCTCGCCGAGGCCGCGCACTCCGCGGAACGCAAGGCGCTCACCGCGCTGCGCGAGCACCAGGACCGCACCGTCTCCACAAACGGCGAGACGAACGGGCATCACTAGAGCGAAACCGGACGCCGCCCCCGCGGGGCGGCTCCGGCTTACGCGCACGCGCTTCCTCTGAGTCCCCTGGACTCGTCTCACCTTGCCGCACACCGGGTTACGCCCGCGGGTAGCCAAGCCACGGTGTCACTGAGCTGAGGGCGGCGTACTCACAACGGTCTGCGGGTCGCTCAGTCCGCTCACATCGCGCCGTAAGGCGGTCCTCCACCATGACCCCACGCGGGGCCAGCCTTAGAGGCTCTCCTCGCCTTCCAGCAGGGTGCGCAACTCGCGTAGGTAGAACCACGGAATCGCCGGCATTGCCACCGTGACGAGTCCCGTGAGCACAAAGAACACCCACGCGGCCGTGTCGCTCTCGACGGCCAACAGATAGGTCGCCACACCGATCGCAACCATGGCGATACCGATCGCGCACGCGATCAACACGGCGCAGCGCAGCCACACCTGGTCGATGGCCGCCACCAGCGGGGCGGGCAGTGACGTGCTGTGCGTGACCGCTGCTGCATAGCCCGGGCCCGAGTGGATGCGGCCCGACGTCGTGTCCGAAATCCGCAACTTCTCGGTGGGCAGCTGGTCACCGTGGCCGCTCTCCTGCCATCGGCCCGGCGCTTGGCGTGGTACGGGGCGCGCGGGTGATTCGGCATCGGCCATGGCCTCGCGGCGGGCCCGAATCAGAAGCGGCACTGCGCCGATGATCACCGCGGCCGAGACCGCGATGACGATGTACAGCAACCACGGTGTGCCCGCTTCACCGGAGGATTCCTGATGGGCGGTGCCCAGGTCGACCAGGGCCACGATGGCGGCGGCCATGGCGCCCAGCGCTGCCAGCCAGATCGCCGCGCAGGCGCCCAGCAGGATGCGGTCGGTGCGATCGAGCTCGCCGGGATCCAGGCCAGGGCGCACGCTCAGTCCCCCCAAAGTATCGGTGCCGTAGGGCATTTAGCAGGCCGTCTGTGCGGAGTTGTTGGTGTTGGAGGACAGCACGGTGCCATCGCTGGTGGTGATCGAGCAGTTCAGTCTGCTCACCAGGAACAGGCTCGACGCCTGCACCGAACCCACCTCGGACTGCGAGATGGGCGTCACGGTCAGCGACCACGGGATGTAGACGTTGCGCTGGGTCCGGCTGCGGCCCGACGCATCGATGTAGGTGACCGTGATGATGTCCCCGGGCGCCTTCGTCCCGGTCACCGAGTAGGTCACCTGCCGCGGTCCCGCGCGCGTCGTGGTCGGCGGGGGCGGCGGCGGGGTCTCCGGCGGCGGAGGCGGCGCCTCGGTCGGTGATGGTGGTGGCGGCGGCTCCGGCTCCTCGGTGACCGTCACGGTCTCCGGTGGCGGCGGGGGCGGCTCCTCCGTGGTCGGTGGCGGTGGGGGCGGCGGCGGAGTCGTCGTGGTGATCTCGTCCTGCACCGGTGGCGGAGGCGGGGTGCTGGTCGTGGTGTCCGGCTTCGCCAGGTTGCTGGTGTCCGTGCGGGTCACCAGGACCGAGACGGAGACCACCAGCGCGATGGCGGCGATGATGGCCACCACGCCGACCACCCAGGGCCACCGCGGCGGCTCGGGCTGGACGTAGTTGTCGCGGTCGTAGTTGTCGTAGTCGTACAGGCTGGCATCGGCGGGCACATAGGGTCCGCTGGTGAAGTGTTCCGATTCCGGTGCCGAGTAGGCCTGCGAGAAGGTGGAGGGTTCGCTGCTCTCCAACCCACCGGGACTGCCGCCCGGCTCCTGACCCGGCAGATCGGCCCCTTCAGGGCCCGGGGGGTTCGGCCCGCTCATCTACGCCTATCCTTCTTGACTCCATGCCCCGGCAACACTACCTAAACACCTGGTCCGGATGAATATCGGCGCACGTGTTGCGAACGAAGTAGTGCCCCTATTGTGACCTTCTGCTCGGCGGTGTCGCCAAGGGCAGGCGTCAGTGCTTCTCGGGTCCGGTGTAGTACTCGAACACCAGGCCGCCGACCGTCGTCAGGACGAAGCAGACGCCGGCCACGATGAGCCACGGGAGCCAGAGGGCGGTCCCGACGGCGGTGACGGAGGCCGAGAGCGCGATGAAGATAGGCCACCAGCTGTGCGGGCTGAAAAAGCCCAGCTCGCCGGCGCCGTCACTGATCTCGGCGTCCTCGTAGTCCTCGGGCCGGGTGTCCAGGCGTCGGGCCACGAACCGGAAGAACGTGCCGGTGATCAACGTCAGACCGGCGGTGAGGACCAGTGCCGTGGTACCGGCCCACTCCACGCCGCCGTACTGGAACATCTGCGTCAGCACGGCGTAGACCACCGCCGACAGGATGAAGAAGGCGGTCAGGAACTCGAACAACCTGGCTTCGATATGCATGTGGTGTCCCTACTTGCTGGCCTGCGTTACCTGGGGTGCCTGCTCGCCGCGGCGGGTGTCGAACGGCTTCGTGGTGATAGCCAGGGGCGGCTGGTTGATGGCCTGCAGTGCCTCGGCGTTGGTCTTGCCGTCCATGCGCTGCTCCAGGTACGCCTTGAAGTCGTTGGGCGACACCACCCGAAGCTCGAAGTTCATCATCGAGTGGTAGGTGCCACACATCTCCGTGCACCGGCCGACGAACGCGCCGTTCTGGTTGATCTCGGTGATCTGGAACACGTTGTCGGAGTTGTTCGGTTCCGGGTTCGGCAGCACGTCGCGCTTGAACAGGAACTCCGGCACCCAGAAGCCGTGAATGACGTCGGCCGAGGCGATCTGGAATTCGATGCGCTTACCGGACGGCACGACCAGGACCGGGATCTCGGTGGACGTGCCGAGTGTCTCGACCTTGTCGAAGTTCAGGTAGGAGCGGTCCTCGGGGTTCTTGCCCGCGATGGCGCCGAACTCGCCGCCGTGCTCACCCTCGACGCCCTCCGGCCCGGATGCCACAGCTTCCTTGCGCTCGGGGTCGGCGCCCTCGTAGCTGAACGTGCCGTCGGCGTAGTTCACGCTTTGGTAGCCGAATTTCCAGTTCCACTGGAAGGCGGTGACGTCGATGGTCACCTCGGGGTTGGGCTCCTTGTGCAGCATCTTCTCCTGCACCACGACGGTGAAGTAGAAGAGCACGGAGATGATCAGGAACGGCACGACCGTGAGGACCAGCTCCAGCGGCATGTTGTAGCCGAACTGGCGCGGCAGCTCCGTATCGCCCTTCTTGTGGCGGTGGAACGCCGAGGTCCAGAAGATCAGGCCCCACACGATCGCACCGACCACCAGCGAGGCGATCACCGAGCCGATCCACAGCTCACGGTTTAGATGCGCCTCCGGGGTGATGCCGCGGGGCCAGCCCAGGCCCAGAACCTCGGACCAGTCACACCCGCTGAGCAGCACCGTCATGCTGCCGAGTACGACTGATAACGCCACCACCTTCACACCGCGAGGTGTCACGCTGGCGCCTCCTAGAAGTCGGAACAGAAAGCCGAATACTACGCAGCGTAGACCACCCCCGGACGCAGGTCGCGACACACTCCCACATACGGGCGTTCCTGCCCTTCGCGACCAATTAGGCATACTGGCGCGGTGTGCGGACTGCTGGCTCTGGTTACCGACCCGTCCGCTGAGAATTCCACGGATCTCGTAGCGGCGGTGTCGGGCGCGTCGCACCTGATGCGCCACCGCGGACCCGATGAACCGGGTGCGTGGGCGGACGACACGGTGCGCCCGACCACGGTGCTGGGGTTCAACCGGCTGTCGATCATCGACATCGCGCACAGCCACCAGCCGCTGCGCTGGGGCCCGCCGGAGTCCCCCGACCGCTACGCCCTGGTGTTCAACGGCGAGGTCTACAACTACCTCGAACTGCGAGAGCAACTGCGCGTCGACCACGGCGCCGAGTTCGCGACCGACGGCGACGGCGAGGCGATCGTCGCCGCCTACCACTACTGGGGCACCGAGGCACTCACCCGCCTGCGCGGCATGTTCGCGTTCGCGCTGTGGGACACGGTCGAAGGTGAATTGTTCTGCGCCCGTGACCCGTTCGGCATCAAGCCGCTCTACATGGCCACCGGGCCCGGCGGCACCGTCTTCGGCAGCGAGAAGAAGTGCCTGCTGGATCTCGCGGGGATCGTCGGGATCGACCTCGGCATCGACGAACGCGCGGTGCAGCACTACACGGTGCTGCAGTACGTGCCCGAACCGGAAACCCTGCACCGCGGTGTGCGCAGGCTCGAGTCGGGCAGCTACGCGCGGGTGCGGCCCGGGAAACCGCCCGAGGTGACGCGGTATTTCACGCCGCGGTTCGCCGCTGTGCCGTTTCCCGCCCGTTCGGACGCCGACGGTGAACGCGCCCGCTACGACGAGATCACCGCGGTGTTGGAGGACTCGGTGGCCAAGCACATGCGCGCCGACGTCACCGTTGGCGCGTTCCTGTCCGGCGGCATCGACTCGACCGCGATCGCGGCGCTCGCCATGCGGCACAACCCGCGGTTGATCACCTTCACCACCGGCTTCGAACGCGAGGGCTACTCCGAGGTCGACGTCGCCGTCGCGTCGGCCGAAGCCATCGGCGCACGGCATGTGACGAAGGTGGTCAGCCAGGCGGAGTTCGTCGATGCGCTGCCCGAAATCGTCTGGTATCTCGACGAACCCGTCGCCGACCCGGCGCTGGTCCCGCTGTTCTTCATTGCCCGCGAGGCCCGTAAGCACGTCAAGGTGGTGCTCTCCGGCGAGGGCGCCGACGAACTCTTCGGCGGCTACACGATCTACCGGGAACCGTTGTCCCTGCGCCCGTTTGACTACTTGCCGCGGCCGGTGCGGCGTTCCCTGGGTCGGGCGTCCCGACCGCTGCCCGAAGGTATGCGCGGCAAGAGCCTGCTGCACCGGGGATCGCTGACGCTCGAGGAGCGCTACTACGGCAATGCGCGCAGCTTCTCCGATGAGCAGCTGCGCGCGGTACTGCCCGGCTTCCGGGCCGAATGGACCCACACCGACGTCACCGCGCCGGTCTACGCCGCGTCCCAGGGCTGGGATCCGGTGGCCCGCATGCAGCACATCGACCTGTTCACCTGGCTGCGCGGCGACATCCTGGTCAAGGCCGACAAGATGACGATGGCCAACTCGCTCGAGCTGCGCGTGCCGTTCCTGGATCCCGAGGTCTTCGCCGTCGCGTCACGTCTGCCGCTGGACCAGAAGATCACCAGGACCACGACGAAGTTCGCACTGCGCCGCGCACTGGAGCCCATCGTGCCCGCGCATGTGCTCAACCGGCCGAAGCTGGGCTTCCCCGTCCCGATCCGGCACTGGCTGCAGGCCGGCGAACTCCAGGACTGGGCGTACCGGACGGTCGCCGATTCACAGGCCGACGAGCTGATCGATCTCCCCGCCGTCACCAGAATGCTCGACGAACACCGAAGCGGCGTAAGCGATCACAGCCGACGGCTGTGGACGGTGCTGATCTTCATGCTGTGGCACGCGATCTTCGTCGAGCGCAGCGTGACCCCACGGATCAGCGAGCCGACGTATCCGGTGCAGCTGTAATCACTTGAGCGCGTTGGCGATTTCCGCGCCTGCCTCGGTGCCGTAGGCATCGGTCAGCCGCTGTACGGCCTCCTCGCGGTCCCAGCTCCACTCCTGCGGCCCCGGCGCCTCGAACACGAGAACGGCGACCAGCGACGCCAGTTGAGCCGATCGTTCGTA
Organism: Mycolicibacterium moriokaense; assembly: GCF_010726085.1. Classification (NCBI taxonomy): domain Bacteria; kingdom Bacillati; phylum Actinomycetota; class Actinomycetes; order Mycobacteriales; family Mycobacteriaceae; genus Mycobacterium; species Mycolicibacterium moriokaense. Next base: position 3,059,160 of record NZ_AP022560.1, on the reverse strand, counting down.
GCTCAGTCCTGCGCTGCGCCCGGTGAGGAAACCGGCGCGGAACGCGTCGCCGATACCGGTCGGGTCGGCCTGACGCTTCTCCGGGACGACGTCCACGTGGATGAATGTGCCGTCCTTGCTGACGAGGTCGACGCCCTTGGGCCCCAACGTCGTGACGCGCAGGCCGATCTGACTCATCACCTGAGCCTCGGTCCAGCCGGACTTCTGCAGCAACAGGTCCCACTCGTAGTCATTCGTGAACAGATATGTCGCGCCGTCGATGAGCTTGCGGATCTCCTCGCCGGACAGCCGGGCCAGCTGCTGGCTGGGGTCGGCGGCGAACGCCAGGCCGAGCTTGCGGCACTCCTCGGTGTGCAGGAACATCGCCTCGGGATCGTTTGCGCCGATGATCACCAATTCCGGTGTGCCAACCCGCTTTACGACGTCGGCGAGGCTGATGGTGCGCGCCTCCGACATGGCGCCGGGATAGAAGGACGCGATCTGCGCCATCGCGTCGTCGGTGGTGCACACGAACCGCGCCGTGTATGCGGTATCGGAGACGAGCACGCTCTCGGTGTCCACGCCGACCGACTCGAGCCACGAGCGGTAGTCGTCGAAATCCCTTCCGACGGCGCCGATGAGGGTCACGTCCCCACCCAGCACGCCGATGGCGTAGGCCATGTTGCCCGCGACGCCACCGCGGTGGATGACCAGATCGTCGACCAGAAAGCTCAGCGACACCTTCTGCAGGTGTTCGGGCAGGAGTTGTTCGGAGAACTTTCCGGGGAACCGCATCAGATGGTCGGTCGCAATTGATCCGGTCACCGCAATCGTCACGGAACGTCACCCTTCATTATTTATGCCGTCTAGGTAAATCTTACCGATCGGGACACCCGCTCGAGGTGCGCTAACCTGCGTACGAGTACCCGCTCGGTCACTGTAGACAGACCGTTTCCGACGCACACTTTTGGGGAGCAAATACATGTCCGGTCCGTACCCGCCCGAATATGGCGCCGGACCGGTCGCCCCGCAAATGTATCCGGACACGGGTCCGCAGCCCTTTCCGTCCGGGCCCTACCCGCAGACCTACCCGGGGACGCTGCCGCCGCCGGTGCCGTACCCGAAAAAGCGACGCTGGCCCCTTCTCGTGGGCGTGCTCGCGATCGTCGCGGTCGCGGCCGTGGTGGCCGGGATCGTCTTCACCACCCGCGGCAACGACGGCGGCTCGACCGGATCGGCCACGCTGACCGACGCGTCGGCCAAGGCGGCGATCCAGGACTACCTGGATGCGATGACGAACGGTGACGACGAGACCGTCGCCCGGCACACGTTGTGCGGCCTGTTCGACGCGGTCAAGGACCGCCGCTCGGATATGGCGCTGGCCAACCTGGCCAGTGACGCCTTCCGCCAGCAGTACGGGCGCGCCGAGGTCACCTCGATCGACAAGATCGTGATGTGGTCGCCGCATCAGGCGCAGGTGCTCTTCACCATGCAGGTCGAGCCATCCAACAGCTCACGCCGGGGCCAGCCGCGGCCCAAGGGCGAACAGCAGGCGGTCGCGCAGCTGCTCACCGAGAGCGACGACGTGCTGGTGTGCTCGTACCTGCCGCGGACCGCGGGTCAGTACTGAATCAGTTGAACGAATCGCCGCAGGCGCAGGACCCGGTGGCGTTCGGGTTGTCGATCGTGAAGCCCTGCTTCTCGATGGTGTCGACGAAGTCGATGACGGCGCCCTCGACATACGGTGCGCTCATCCGGTCGATCGTCAATGTCACGCCACCGAACTCGGCGGTCACGTCGCCGTCCAGAGTGCGGTCGTCGAAGAACAGGTTGTAGCGCAGCCCGGCGCAGCCACCCGGCTGCACGGCGATACGCAGGGCCAGATCGTCACGGCCCTCCTGATCCAGCAGCGCCTTGGCCTTGGCGGCGGCGGCATCGGTCAGCCTCGCGCCGTGGGTGGCGGTTGCCGTCTCATTTTGCAGGGCCGACTCTCCCTGAACAGTCATTACGTCTCCTGTGTGGCCTCATCAACGTGCGGCGTACTACGTCAACGGTACCTTGTCCCGGCCCTATTCCCGAGTTTGTCCCCAGGTCCCGGCGGGACCGCCCGCCACCGGAAGTAACCTGACAGGCGTGAACTTGCTGGGCCGAAAGAAAGACAACGAGCGGACTCCGGATTCGGATGTGGCCGAAGACACCGCCGAGACCGGCCACGAGGGGGATGCGAGAGCGGCTGCTGAGGCCAAGACCACCGCCCCCAAGGGCCGGCCCACACCCAAGCGCAGCGAGGCCGCCCGCAAGCGCGGCCCGGTGGCGCCCGCGCCGCTGACTGCTGCGGAAGCCCGCAAACGCCGCAAGGAGATGCGCTCGAAGCTGACCCGCGAGGAGCGCAAGGCCGACAAGCTCGCCCGCCGCGCGGAGATGGCGGAACGCCGCGAGAAGATGATGGCCGGCGACGACGCCTACCTGCTGCCGCGGGACAAGGGGCCGGTGCGCCGCTACGTCCGCGACATCGTCGACGCCCGCCGCAACGTTTTGGGCCTGTTCATGCCCGCTGCGCTGGTGCTGATCTTCGTGATGCTCTCGGTTCCCTCGCTGGCCGTGCAACAGGCCATCTCCCCCGCGATGCTGATCCTGGTTTTCATCATGGTGATCGACGGGTTCATCCTGGGCCGCAAGGTCAACCGCTTGGTCGACGCGAAGTTCCCCGACAACACCGAAACCGGTTGGAAGCTCGGCTTTTACGCGGCCAGCCGCGCGTCGCAGCTGCGCCGGATGCGCGCGCCCCGGCCGCAGGTGGAGCGCGGCGCCAAGATCGCCTGACCCCGGTGCGCATCCTGGTGCTCGGTGGCATCCGGTCGGGCAAATCCCAATGGGCGGAGGCGGCGATCGCAGAATCGGCAGGCGCGTCGGCCGCTGTTCGTTACCTCGCCACCGGCCCTGCCCCGGAAGGCGACGCCGAGTGGTCGGCACGGGTGGATGCGCATCGTCAGCGTCGGCCTGCCGGCTGGACCACGATCGAAACCGTAGATGTCGCAACGCAGTTGCGCGCTGATGGCACCATGGCGACCGTCGTCGACGACGTGGGTACCTGGCTGACCGCGGCGATGGATCGGGCCGGTGCGTGGACCGGCGGCTCCGTGTCGGCCGACATCGACGATCTGGTCGACGCCGTTGCGTCCTACGGTTCCCCGCTCGCGCTCGTCTCGCCAGAGGTCGGGCTTACCGTGGTTCCCGCGACGGAGTCCGGCTGGCGGTTCGCCGACGCACTCGGCACGCTCAACCAACGGCTGGCCGCGGTGTGCGATCGCGTGGTGCTCGTCGTCGCCGGTCAGCCGGTCACCGTCAAGGCCACCGCCCTGTGACCGGCTTCGCACCCGTGGACCCGCCCGATCCCGATATCGCGGTCGCGGCACGCGCCCGGCAGAGACGGCTGACCAAACCGTCGGGCTCGCTGGGCAGGCTCGAGGACCTGTCGGTGTGGGTGGCGTCATGCCAGGGTCTCTGCCCGCCCCGGCAGTTCGAGCGGGCCCGCGTCGTGGTGTTCGCCGGCGATCACGGCGTCGCCGCGGCAGGGGTGTCCGCGTATCCGGCGGAGGTCACCGCCGCCATGGTGGCCAACTTCGATGCCGGCGGCGCCGCCATCAACGTGCTCGCCGAGGCGGCGGGCGCGACCGTACGCGTCGTCGACATCGCCGTCGACGTCGAGCAGCCCCTCACGCCGTCGATCGGCACCCACAAGGTCCGCCGCAGCAGCGGCGACATCTCCGTCGAGGACGCGCTGAGCGACGACGAGGTCACCGCCGCCATCGACGCGGGCCGCCGAATCGCCGACGAGGAGGTCGATTCGGGCGCGGACATCCTGATCGCCGGTGACATGGGCATCGGAAACACCACGCCCGCAACGGCTTTGATCGCCGCGCTGACGGATTCGGAGCCGGTGGCCGTCATCGGCAGGGGCACCGGCGTGGATGACGCGGGGTGGGCCCGTAAGACCGCAGCGATCAGGGATGCACTCTTCCGGAGTCGCGCGGCAGCGGGCGATCCCGTTGAGCTGCTGCGGACCTGCGGCGGGGCCGACCTCGCGGCGATGGCGGGATTCTGCGCGCAGGCCGCGGTACGTCGAACGCCCCTGCTCCTCGACGGTGTGGTGGTGACCGCGGCGGCGCTGGTGGCCGAGCAACTCGCGCCGGGGGCCCGACAGTGGTGGCAGGCGGGCCACCGGTCCACGGAACCGGCGCACGCACAAGCGCTGAGCCGGCTCGACCTCGAGCCCATCGTCGACCTGCAGATGCGACTCGGCGAGGGCACGGGCGCCGCGGTTGCGCTGCCCATCGTGCGCGCCGCGGTGGCCACGCTGTCGTCGATGGCGACCTTCGACGAGGCCGGTGTCCCCCACTCAACCGACGAGCGGTGACCCGGCGGTGATCCGCTCGCTGGCCGCGGCGTTGGCGTTCGGGACCGTGTTGCCGGTGCGGTCGACTGCACCCTTCGGGCGGGGCGCGTTGACCGCACTTCCGCTGGTCGGGGTGGTGCTCGGCGCCGCGGCGGCCGCGACCCTGTTGGCGTCGCAGTGGGCGTTCGGGCGGTCGAATCCGTTGGGTGGTGTGCTGGCGGTCGCCGTGTTGCTGCTCGCCACCCGCGGCCTGCACGCCGACGGCCTGTCCGACACCGCCGACGGCCTGGGCTGTTACGGCCCGCCGGCGCGTGCGCTGCAGGTGATGCGCGACGGGTCGGCGGGTCCGTTCGGCGTCGCGGCGTTGGTGATCGTGCTGCTGGCGCAGTCGTTCGCGTTCACGGCCTGCACCGCGTTGGGCGTCATCGTCGCGGTGACCGCGGGCCGAGTGGGCGCGGTGCTGGCGTGTCGCCGCTCGGTGCCCGCCGCGCAGGGCAGTGCGCTCGGATCAAGGGTTGCGGGCACCCAGCCGATCGCGGTCGTGGCGGTGTGGGTGATCGCGGTCGCCGCGGCGGCGGTGGTGGCGGGACCGCGGCCGTGGCAGGGACCGCTGGCCGTACTCGTGGCGCTGGCGTGCGGCGCCGTCTTGGTCGCGCACTGCGTGCGCCGCTTCGGCGGCATCACCGGTGATGTGCTGGGTGCGGCGGTCGAGATCACGACGACGGTGGCCGCGGTCGGGTTGGCGATCGGACCCCACTAAAGACCGCCCGACTTGCGCGGGAACCGTTCCAAGAATCCGACAAGGATTCGTCAAGCGCGGTGTTGGAGTCTCTTCTCACCCACCAGGGAGACCCACCACCGAAAGGATCCCGAAATGCCGACCTACCGCCACCTCACCGCTGCCATCGGCGCCGCCGCCGTCGCGTCCAGCCTGGGCATCGCCGCTCTGGTCAGCACGAGCATCGCAGGCGCCACCACGACCGACGACATGTTCGTCAGCGTGCTCGCGGACGAAGGCATCCAGCCGCCCTCGACCAAGGAAGCGGTCAGCCTCGCCGCCGACGTCTGCAAGATGTTCGACAAGGGCCAGTCGCTCTACGACGCGGTCGAATCCGTCGCCTCGACCACGAAGCTGACCGAGGAGGACTCGGCGTTCTTCGTCGGCGCGTCCGTCGCCACCTACTGCCCCGAGCACGACGCCGCGCTCGGCTGACAACACGCATAAGCCAGGGACCCCACCGCGGTGGGGTCCCTGTGCTTTGTCAGTTCAGCCGTGCCATCCAGCCGTGCGTGTCGGCGAACGTCCCGCGCTGGATTCCGGTCAACGTGTCACGCAGGGCCATGGTGATTTCGCCCGGACCGCCGTCGGCGATGGTGAATTCACCCTCGGCGTGTTTGACGTGGGCGACCGGGGTGATGACCGCCGCGGTGCCGCAGGCGAACACCTCGGTGATCTCGCCGGCCGCCGCCTTCTTCTGCCACTCGTCGACGTCGATCTTGCGTTCCTCGACGGCGAACCCGGCGTCAGTGGCCAACTGCAACAAGGAATCTCGGGTGACGCCCGGCAGGATCGAACCGCTCAGCTCCGGCGTCACCAGGCGTGCCGACCCGCCGCTGCCGAACACGAAGAACAGGTTCATACCGCCCATCTCTTCGACGTAGCGGCGTTCGGCGGCGTCCAGCCACACCACCTGATCGCAGCCGTTGTCGGCGGCCTGCTTTTGCGCCAGCAGTGAGGCGGCGTAGTTGCCGCCGAACTTGGCCGCGCCCGTGCCGCCCGGGCAGGCGCGCACGTACTCGGTCGACAGCCACACGCTCACGGGCTTGATGCCGCCCTTGAAGTACGCCCCGGCCGGTGAGGCGATCACGAGATAGCGGTACTCGCTGGCGGGCCGAACACCGAGACCCGGTTCGCTCGCGAAGATGAAGGGCCGCAGGTACAGCGACTCCTCACCGCCGGCGGGCGGCACCCACTGCTCGTCGACGGCGATCAACTGGCGCAGCGACTCGATGAAGTCTTCCTCGGGGAGCTCCGGAATGGCGAGCCGCCGGGCCGAGGTACGCAACCGTGCCGCGTTGGCCTCCGGCCGGAACGACACGATCGACCCGTCGGCCCAGCGGTAGGCCTTGAGCCCCTCGAAGACCTCCTGCGCGTAGTGCAGCACGATCGCCGACGGGTCGAGTTCGATGGGGCCGTACGGGATCACCCGCGCGTCGTGCCAGCCCTTGCCCTCCACATAATCGATCGACACCATGTGGTCGGTGTGGAACTGGCCGAATCCGGGGTTCGCCAGAATGGCAGCCCGTACCTCATCGCTCGCCGGATTCGCGTTGCGCGTGGCGGTGAATTCGAGGGGGCCGTCAGTCATGAGGCGATTGTATCTCCGCTGACTACCGAGTTTTCGCCTCCACGAACGGTGGCTTGACCACCTCGCACTCCAGCGGGCGGCCCCGGACGTCGACCGAAACGTGCGCTCCGTCGGCGATGTCTGCGGCACTGTCGATCAGCGCCAGTGCGATACCCACTTTCAGCGACGGCGAGAAGGTTCCCGATGTCGTGACGCCGACCGGGGTGTCGCCGTCGAGCACGGTGAGATCGGCGCGCAGCACGCCGCGGCCGACGGCCTTGAGCCCGCGCAGCAGCCGCTTCGGACCCGCCTCCTTCTCGGCCAGCAGTGCGTCGCGACCCCAGAACGCGTCCTTCTTCCAGCCGATGGCCCAGCCGCACCGCGCCTGCAGCGGCGATATCTCGAGCGACAGTTCGTGGCCGTGCAGGGGGTAGCCCATCTCGGTACGCAGTGTATCGCGCGCGCCGAGACCCGCCAGCTCTCCCCCTGCCGAGCCGACCGCGTCCACCAACGCGTCGAACACCACGGCGGCCTGATCCCACGGCGGCAGCAGCTCGTAGCCATGCTCGCCGGTGTAGCCGGTGCGGCACACCCGAACTGGGACACCGCTGAACTCGGCGTCGACGTATCCCATGTAGTCCATGCCGGTCGGCAGTCCGAGCGCGCCCAGTACCTCGGGCGACTTCGGCCCCTGCACCGCAAGTACCGAGTACGACCGGTGCTCGTCGGTGATGGTGAGCCCGGCCGGGGCGTGTTCCTTCAGTGCGGCGACCACCGCGGCGGTGTTGGCGGCGTTGGGGACGAGGAAGATCTCGTCGTCGGAGACGTAGTAGGCGATCAGGTCGTCGATCACGCCGCCGGATTCGGTGCAGCACAACGTGTATTGCGCCTTGCCGGGACCGATCCGGCGAAGGTCGTTGGTCAGCGCGGAGTTGACGTACTCGGCGGCGCCGGGGCCGTGCACGAGCGCCTTGCCCAGGTGGCTGACGTCGAAAAGCCCGACGGTGGTGCGCGTTGCGTTGTGTTCGGTGACGGTGCCCGCGTAGGAGACGGGCATCAGCCAGCCGCCGAACTCCGCGAAACTGGCGCCGAGCTGGCGATGACGTTCCTCCAATGGGCCGGAAAGGACTTCGCTCACGGCAGTCCACAGTACGGCTGCTACTGGCACACTCACACGTGTGGTCGATTTCGACGCGCTGGAAGCCGCTGGAATCGCCAACGCGCGCGGGCGGGCGGGGCTGATCGAATACCTCGTCGGTCTGGGCTTCACCGTCGCGGAGATGGTGGAGGCCGAACGCCAGGGTCGGCTGTTCGGCCTGGCCGGCGACGCGCTGCAGGGCCCGGGTCGCCCGACCTACAGCATGCGCACGGGGGCGCAGAAGCTCGGGGTGACGCTGGAAGAGCTGACAACCGTCTGGACGGCGATGGGTCTGCCGCTCACCGACCCGGACACGCTGTCGCTGAGCCAGTTGGACATCGACGGGCTCGCGAAGTGGGTGGCAGTCAAGGAACTCGTCGGTGACGAGCCGGCGCTGGGGTTCCTGCGGATCATGGGCAACGCGCTGGCCCGGGTTGCCGAAGCGGCCGGGACGATGGTGCGGATGTCGCAGCCCGACGTGCTGATGGCCATCAGCGGTGACGAACTCACCACCGCGAGGGCGTATCGAGCCGTCACGGAGATCACCCACACCTTCGGCGTGTTGATGGACGTGGTGTTCCGGCACCACACCATCAGTGCGCGAACACATTTCGAACACGTCATCACCGACGCGTCGGCCACCGTGACCTGCGGGGTGGGGTTCGCGGACCTCACCGGCTTCACCCAGCTGACGCAGGTGCTGAACCCGACCGAACTGTTCGAGCTGCTAACCGATTTCGGCGGCTCGGTGTCGGACATGGTGCACACCGACGGCGGCCGGCTGGTGAAGTTCATCGGCGATGAGGTGATGTGGGTGACCACGACGCCCGACCTACTGGTGAAGGTCGCGATCGATCTGGTCGAACACCCACGTGCCCGCGCAACCGGCCTCAACGTCCGGGCCGGGCTGGGCTACGGTCAGGTGCTGGCCATCGGCGGCGATTACTTCGGGACTCCGGTGAACCTGGCCGCCCGCCTCGTCGCGGCGGCGGCGCCCGGCCAGATACTGGCGTCCACCGATGTCCGCGACGAACTGTCTGATTGGCCCGCGATCCCGCAGGAACCATTGACACTCAAAGGGTTCGACAAGCCGGTCCCGGCCTACGACCTGCACCTTTCCCGGTGAGCGATATGGTTATCGCTCGTGAGCCCAGCTAGCACCGGTTACCAGGCCCCCACCGTCACCGTCGGCTCGTCGCTGCCCAAGCGCAAGGTCGACGGCTCCGTGCTGATCGTCGGCGTGGTCAGCGGGGAGGGGGATGACGCCAAGGCGACGGTCGTCGGCAACCCGTTCCTCGATGCCGAAGCGGTCGGCGAGATCGAGGTGGCGCTGGAGGCGCTCGGCGCCAAAGGTGGGTCTGACCAGGTCACCCGGGTCATCGCGCCGTCGCTGCCGGTGGCCAGTGTGCTGGCGGTCGGGCTGGGCAAGGACCGCGAGAACTGGCCGTCGGAGGTGATCCGCCGCGCCGCCGGGGTGGCCGCGCGTTCGCTCAACGGCACCGAGTCCGTCATCACGACCCTGTCGGACATCGACCTGGCCGCCACGATCGAAGGTCTGATCCTCGGCGCGTACCGGTTCAGCGACTTCCGCAGCGAGAAGACCGCACCCAAGGACAACGGGTTGCGCACCATCACCGCGCTGACGGCCGACACGAAAGCGAAGACCAAAGAGGCGGCCGTGCGGGCCACCGACATCGCGACGGCCGTGGCCACCGCCCGCGACTTCGTGAACACTCCGCCCAGTCACCTCTACCCCGCCGAATTCGCCGACCGGGCAACAGCTTTGGGCTTATCCGCCGGCCTCGAGGTCGAGGTGCTCGACGAGAAGGCACTGGCCAAGGGCGGCTACGGCGGGATCATCGGCGTCGGCAAGGGGTCGTCGCGCCCGCCCCGGTTGGTCCGGCTGACATACCGCGGCGGCAAGGGGAAGAGGGCCAGGACGGTCGCACTGGTCGGCAAGGGCATCACGTTCGACACCGGCGGCATCTCCATCAAGCCGGCCGCCAACATGCACCACATGACCTCCGACATGGGCGGGGCGGCCGCGGTCATCGCGACGGTGGTGCTGGCGGCCAAGCAGAAGCTGCCGATCGACGTCATCGCCACGGTGCCGATGGCCGAGAACATGCCGTCTGCGACGGCGCAGCGGCCAGGCGACGTGCTCACGCAGTACGGCGGCATCACCGTTGAGGTGCTCAACACCGACGCGGAGGGCAGGCTGATCCTGGCCGACGCGATCGTGCGGGCGTGTGAGGACAACCCCGACTACCTGATCGAGACGTCGACGCTGACCGGCGCGCAGACGGTCGCGCTGGGCTCGCGCACGCCCGGCGTGATGGGCAGCGACGAGTTCCGCGACCGGGTGGCCTCCCGTTCGCAGGAGGTAGGCGAGAACGGATGGCCGATGCCGCTGCCGGAGGAGCTCAAGGACGACCTCAAGTCGACGGTTGCCGACCTGGCGAACGTCAGCGGTTCGCGCTTCGCCGGAATGCTGGTCGCCGGAACGTACCTCCGCGAATTCGTCGCCGACGGGGTGCAGTGGGCGCACATCGACATCGCGGCGCCGGCGTACAACACCGGTGGGCCGTGGGGCTATACGGGCAAGGGCGGCACCGGGGTGCCGACGCGGACGATGTTCGCCGTGCTCGAGGACATCGCCCAGAACGGTTAGCCTGCCTGCCCGGGCCGTGGCGCCGCGAGATCGACTCGCTACAGCACCTTTCCGCGGGCGGCGCTGCGCATTGCCTGCGGGAACAGGTGCGCTGCGCCGTAGACGAAGTACGCCTCGGGTGCCACCGGGCGCACCGCCTTGTTCTTCTTGACCGACGACAGGATCGCCTTCGCCACCTTCTCCGGGCCGTACCGTCGTACCGCGAAAGCTTTTTCGATCTGCGCTCGGCGGGCATCGACCTTGTCCGCCTTGTCGGCCGGGACGTCGAACCTCGTCGTGCGCACGATGTCGGTGTTGATCACACCGGGGCAGATAGTCGTCAACCCGACGCCGGCCTGGTCCAGTTCAGCACGCAGGCAATCGCTGAACATGAACACCGCGGCCTTGCTCGTCGCGTAGGCGTTCATCGACTGCTGCGGCGAATAGGCCGCCATCGACGACACGTTCACGATATGTCCGCCTGCGCCCCGCTCGACGAGTCGGCGACCAAAAGACCTGCAGCCGTTGACGACTCCGCCGAAATTGATGTCGAGCACCCTGTCGTATTCCTCGGCCGGCGTGTCCAGGAACATGCCGGTGTGCCCGACGCCCGCGTTGTTGACGACGATGTCGGGCACGCCATGCTCGGCGCAGATCTGTTCGGCGAACCGTTCGACGGCGTCCGCGTCGGCGACGTCGAGTGTGTACGCGTGAGCGACGCCGCCGCGCGCGGTGATCGCCGCCGCGGTTTCCTTGACACCGGCCTCGTTCACGTCGCTGACCACGACTTCGGCACCCTCTGCAGCGAAGGCCAGCGCCGTCGCACGGCCGATGCCGCTACCCGCTCCGGTGACCGAGACCAGTGTGTCGCCGAAGTATTCGCGCTTCCGGCCGACCTGCGCACGCAGCAGACCGCGCGCTGCCGGCTTCCCCTCGAGGTGGTCGACCAACTCACGCACCGAGTTCGCGATCATCGGCGCATGCGACATCGGCGCCCAGTGACCGGATTCGATGTCCCGCCGCCACAACCGGGGCACCCAGTTCTTGATCTCGTCGTAGATGAACGGACGCACGAACTGATCCCTGGTGTTGACGATCACCTGCACCGGCACGTTGACGTAGTGGTCTTTGCGGGCCGACCGCAGAGTACGAAAGTAGTTGGCGCCGTAGACCTTCAAGCTGTTGACAGCATCGGACTTGTAGGTCGCCGACTGGTGGATCCGGCCGGCGGGAATGCCGTCGCGCAGCTTCAGCGTGCGCGTGACGCCGTCGGCGATGAACAGACGCACCGCAAGCGGCGCCAGGACGGGCACCGAGAAGAAGATCATGTAGGACAGCCGCAACAGCTGGCTCAGCCCCTTCAGGAACTGGCGCGGACGGTACGGACGCTTGAGGCTGCCGATGATGAATCTGTTCATGTGATCGGCACTCGGACCTGAGATCGACGTGAACGAGGCGACGTGATCGCTTGCGTTCGAACGCGATAGGTACTCCCATATCCCCACCGAACCCCAGTCGTGCGCGAGCACATGGACCCGCTCCCCAGGCGCCACCGCATCGATCACCGCGGCGAAGTCGTCGGCGTAGCCGGCCATTGTGTACGACGAAACGGATTTCGGCACCGACGAGCGCCCCACTCCGCGGTTGTCGTAGCGCACGATGCGGAACCGGTCGGCCAGCAACGGGACGACGCCGTCCCACAGCACATGGGAGTCGGGCCAGCCGTGGACCAGCACCAGCGGTGGCCCGTCGGGGTTGCCCCCCTCATAGACCGCGATCTGCACTCCGTCGCTGCTGTCGACCAGTCGCTCGGTAACCTCCGCCGTCGCTGCCATGGCGCCTCCGCAAGTTAGTGGGACCGCTGGTACCGTATCAGCCTTCCTCGAGCTCCTGGCGGGCCGCACGCTTGCGTTCGATCCGGCGGCGCGCGTCGTAGTCACGCATCCGCTGGGGGTATCCGACCTTCTGGACGTCATAGACCGGGATCTCGAGGCGCTCGGATAAGCGACGGGCTCCGGCTTCTCCCCCTGCGCGGCGCCTGGTCCACTCGCCGTCGTGGGCGACCAGCACGACCGTGAGGTCGGTGACGGTGGTTCGCGGTTCGATGAAGGCCTCGACGCCGTGGTGGTCGGCCACCCACTGGCGGAGGTACTTCAGATCGGCGGCCGGGTCGTTGCCGCTGTTTCCTTTTCGCGCGCCGCGCGTGAACCTGTCGAACAAACCCACCGTGGGCGCGCTCCCTTCATCCAGCTATTTCGATAGTGCCAGAGCAACGGGTCATCGAGTCCGCGGCGAACAGTTGGTACGAACGTGACAGGATGGGAACAGTTACATCGACCACCTGCGACAGACCGTTCGAGGGAGCCCAACCACATGGCCATCTCCGTTCAGATGCCCGCACTCGGCGAGAGCGTTACAGAGGGGACTGTGACCCGCTGGCTCAAGCAAGAGGGAGACACCGTCGAACAGGATGAGCCACTGCTCGAGGTCTCCACCGACAAGGTCGACACCGAGATCCCCTCACCCGCAGCCGGTGTGCTGCAGAAGATCGTGGCCCAGGAGGACGACACCGTCGAGGTGGGCGGCGAGCTGGCGATCATCGGCGAGGCGGGTGAGTCCAGCGGAGGCGACTCCGGGGCGGACGAGGCACCGGCCGAGGAACCCGCCGAAGAGGAGAAGCCCGCCGAGGAGCCCGCCGCGCAGGAGGCACCCGCTGCCGAGGAGCAGGAAGCAGCGCCCGAACCCGCACCCAAGCCGGCCGCCGCGTCATCCGGCTCGACGACCCCGGTGCTGATGCCGGAGCTGGGCGAATCGGTGACCGAGGGCACGGTGACCCGCTGGCTGAAGAAGGTCGGCGATTCGGTCGAGGTGGACGAGCCGCTGGTCGAGGTGTCGACGGACAAGGTCGACACCGAGATCCCCTCGCCGGTGGCCGGAACCCTGGTGTCGATCACCGCCGAGGAGGACGACACCGTCGCCGTCGGTGGCGAACTGGCCAAGATCGGCGACGCCGGCGCCGCAGCCGAGGCCGCACCGGAGCCCGAACCCGAGCCGAAACCCGAACCCAAACCCGAGCCCGTCCAGGAAGCCAAGCCGGAACCGAAACCCGACCCCAAGCCGGAACCCAAGCCCGAGCCCAAGCCGGAACCGAAACCCGCGCCCGCCGCGGAGGCGCCGTCCGGTGACGGTTCGCCGTACGTCACCCCGCTGGTGCGAAAGCTGGCCGCGGAGAACGACATCGATCTGGCGACGGTGAAGGGCACCGGTGTGGGCGGCCGGATCCGCAAGCAGGACGTTCTCGCGGCGGCGGAGGCCAAGAAGGCCCCGGCGGCCGCGCCTGCGGCACAGGCGCCGTCGAGCGCGCCCGCGCCGAAGGAGGCGCCCGCACCCGCACCCGCCCTGGCGCATCTGCGCGGCACCACCCAGAAGGCCAACCGGATCCGTCAGCTCACCGCGAAGAAGACCCGCGAATCCCTGCAAGCCACAGCCCAATTGACGCAGACCCACGAGGTCGACATGACCAAGATCGTGGCGCTGCGGGCGCGCGCGAAGAACGAGTTCGCCGAGCGTGAGGGCGTCAACCTGACGTACCTGCCGTTCATCGCCCGCGCGGTGATCGACGCGTTGAAGGCGCATCCGAACATCAACGCCAGCTACAACGAAGAGACCAAAGAGATCACCTACTACGACGCCGAGCACCTCGGGTTCGCCGTCGACACCGAACAGGGTCTGCTGTCGCCGGTGATCCACAACGCCGGCGACCTGTCGCTCGGCGGGTTGGCGCGCGCAATCGCCGACATCGCTGCGCGCGCCCGTTCCGGGAACCTCAAGCCCGACGAGCTGTCCGGCGGCACGTTCACCATCACCAACATCGGCAGTCAGGGCGCGCTGTTCGACACGCCGATCCTGGTGCCGCCGCAGGCGGCGATGCTGGGCACCGGCGCGATCGTGAAGCGGCCCCGGGTGATCGTCGACGACTTCGGCAACGAGTCGATCGGTGTGCGGTCCATCTGCTACCTGCCGCTGACCTACGACCACCGCCTGATCGATGGGGCCGATGCCGGACGATTCCTGACCACCGTCAAGCGCCGCTTGGAGGAAGGCGCATTCGAGGCCGACCTGGGCCTGTAAGGCACTCGTGTCCGACGCCGTCATCGCCATCGCCGGATCATCCGGTCTGATCGGCTCCGCGCTGGTGTATGCCCTGCGGGCCACCGATCGCCGGGTGCTGCGGATCGTGCGCCGCGCGCCGTCCAACGCCGACGAGGTGTTCTGGAACCCCGACACCGGAGAGTTCGACCGGAGCGCGTTGGCCGGGGTCGACGCCGTGGTGAACCTGTGCGGCGTCAACGTCGGCGAGAAACGGTGGTCGGGTGCGTTCAAGCAGAGCCTGCGCGACAGCCGCATCGGGCCGACCGAGGTGTTGTCCTCGGCCGTCGTCGACGCCGGCGTGCCCGGGCTGATCAACGCCAGCGCGGTCGGCTACTACGGCGACACCGGCAGCCGCACCGTCGACGAGACCGCACCGCCCGGTGCGGGCTTTCTGGCCCAGCTCTGCCAGGACTGGGAGGCCGCAACAGCGCCGGCCGAGAGCGACGGCGCCAGGGTGGTGCTGCTGCGCACCGGTCTGGTGCTGACCGCAGCCGGCGGTGTACTCGGGCGGTTGAAGCGGTTATTCGCGCTGGGACTGGGCGCGCGACTGGGCAGCGGTCGCCAGTACATGCCGTGGATCAGCCTCGAGGATCAGGTGCGCGCGGTGCTGTTTGCGATCACGCACGACGAGCTGTCGGGTCCGGTCAATGTGACCGGCCCCGCGCCGGTGACCAACGCGGAGTTCACCGCCGCGATGGGTCGCGCGGTGAATCGCCCCACACCGCTGATGGTGCCCGGCTTCGCGTTGCGGGCCGCGTTCGGCGAGTTCGCCGACGAGGGCCTGCTCGGCGGTCAGCGCGCGATCCCCGCCGCTCTGGAACGCGCCGGGTTCGAGTTCCACCACAACACGATCGGCGAGGCGCTGGCGTTCGCGACCGCGCCGAAGGCCAGCTAGCGCGTACCGTCACAGATATGGCGCCAGTGTCCATTCGGTCGGTGAGCGCACCTGTCGACGTGCGTCGGCTGGGCACGGTCGACTACCAGCAGGCCTGGCAGCTGCAGCGCGAGCTGGCGGACGCACGCATCGCCGGTGGCCCCGACACCCTGCTGCTCCTCGAACACCCGCCGGTGTACACCGCGGGCAAGCGCACACTGCCCAGTGAGAGGCCCGGCGCGCCCGACATCCCGGTCATCGACACCGACCGTGGCGGCAAGATCACCTGGCACGGTCCCGGACAGCTGGTCGGCTATCCAGTGATCGGACTGGCCGAACCGATGGATGTCGTGAATTTCGTTCGGCGCCTTGAGGAATCGCTCATCAAGGTGTGCGCGGATCTCGGCCTGGAGACCGGCAGGGTCGAGGGCCGTTCCGGGGTGTGGGTGCCCGCCGACGAGCGCGGGCCTGCGCGCAAGGTGGCCGCCATCGGAATCCGGGTGTCGCGAGCGACGACACTGCACGGCTTCGCCATCAACTGCGACTGCGATCTGTCCGCGTTCTCCGCGATCGTGCCGTGCGGCATCTCCGATGCCGGCGTCACATCGTTGACCGCCGAGCTGGGTCGACGGGTGAGCGTGGCCGACGTCATCGAACCCGTGGCCGAGGCTGTCTGTGACGCCCTCGACGGCCGCCTGTCGGTAGCATTCACACAGTGACAGTCACGCCTGGGTCGAATGTCGCCGGCCATGCGGCTCCCGAAGGCCGAAAGCTGCTGCGTCTCGAAGTGCGTAACGCCGAGACGCCGATAGAGCGCAAGCCACCGTGGATCAAGACCAGGGCCAAGATGGGCCCGGAATACCAGGAGCTCAAGGCCCTGGTCCGGCGCGAAGGTCTGCACACCGTTTGCGAAGAGGCGGGCTGCCCGAACATCTTCGAATGCTGGGAGGACCGCGAGGCCACCTTCCTCATCGGCGGCGAGCAGTGCACCCGCCGTTGCGACTTCTGCCAGATCGACACCGGCAAGCCGGCCGAACTCGACCGTGACGAGCCGCGCCGCGTCGCCGAGAGCGTGCAGGCGATGGGGCTGCGCTACTCGACGGTGACCGGGGTGGCCCGCGACGATCTGCCCGACGGCGGCGCCTGGCTGTACGCCGAGACGGTGCGCGCGATCAAGGAACTCAACCCCAACACCGGAGTTGAGTTGCTGATCCCGGACTTCAACGCCGACCCGAAACTGTTGGCAGAGGTTTTCGCGTCACGCCCAGAAGTGTTGGCGCACAACGTCGAAACGGTGCCGCGCATCTTCAAACGGATCCGGCCCGCATTCCGCTACGAACGCAGCCTCGAGGTGCTGACCGCGGCGCGCGGCGCCGGTCTGGTCACCAAGTCGAACCTCATTCTCGGCATGGGCGAAACACCCGAGGAGGTGCGCGCCGCGCTGACCGATCTGCACGCCGCGGGCTGCGACCTCGTCACCATCACGCAGTACTTGCGGCCGTCGCTGCGACACCACCCGGTGGAGCGCTGGGTCAAGCCCGAGGAGTTCGTCGAGCACGAACGCTTCGCCACCGAACTCGGCTTCGCAGGCGTGCTGGCCGGGCCACTGGTGCGCTCGTCGTATCGGGCTGGGCGGCTGTACGCGCAGGCGGTTCGTTCGCGGCAGCCAGCGCCGACGCAGCCGTAATTTCCGACTCCGTATCCTGAACCAATGGCGAAATCCCGCAACCCTGCCGAGGTCAAGGCCGCCAAGGCCGAGGCAAAGGCGGCCCGCAAGGCGGCATCCAAGGAGCGACGCAGCCAGCTCTGGCAGGCGTTCCAGATACAGCGTAAAGAGGACAAGCGGCTGCTGCCCTACATGATCGGCGCGTTCGTGCTGATCGTTGCGGCGTCGGTGGCGCTCGGGATCTTCGCGGGCAGCTTCACCACGTACATGATGATTCCGCTCGGCGTGGTCCTGGGCGCGCTGGTGGCGTTTATCATCTTCGGCCGGCGCGCCCAGAAGTCGGTGTACCGCAAGGCCGAGGGCCAGACCGGCGCCGCGGCCTGGGCGTTGGAGAACCTGCGCGGAAAGTGGCGGGTCACCCCCGGCGTCGCGGCCACCGGTCACTTCGACGCGGTGCACCGGGTGATCGGCCGTCCCGGTGTGATCTTCGTCGGCGAGGGATCGCCCAGCCGGGTCAAGCCCCTGTTGGCGCAGGAGAAGAAGCGCACCGCACGCCTGATCGGCGACATCCCGATCTACGACATCATCATCGGCAATGCCGAGGGCGAGGTCCCACTGGCCAAGCTCGAACGCCATCTCAACAAGCTGCCTGCCAACATCACCGTCAAGCAGATGGACCTGGTCGAATCGAAGCTGGCCGCGCTCGGCACCAAGATCGGGCCCGCGGCGATGCCGAAGGGACCGTTGCCCACCCAGGCCAAGATGCGCGGTGTGCAGCGCACGGTACGCCGGCGATAACGACCGTCGGTGTGCACCGCATGCGAATGGGCGCCTCATTTCGCCGCATTCGGTAACCGCACGCACCTGACGCGTCGAACACTGCTGACGGCCGCCGCCGTAACGGCCGCGGTGACCGCGGCCAGCGCCTGTTCGGTGCAGCCCGAACCCGGGACGCCGGACACCTCGACCGGGGCCGGCGCCGAACCCGACCGCGCCGACTTCGTGTTCCGCAACGGCCCGATCTACACGGTCAACCCGACGGCGCCGTGGGCCGAGGCCGTCGCCGTCACGGGCAACACGATCACCTATGTGGGCGGCGGGGCGGGCGCCATGGCGCTGGCCGGACCCTCGACCAGGGTCATCGACCTGAACGGCCGGCTGCTCATGCCCGGGTTCGTCGAGGGCCATACCCATCCGTTCCTCGGTGCGTTCCTGACCACCGGCGTCGACCTGCAGGTCCCCACGGGCGCCGACGCGCTGGCCGCCATCGAGAAGTACGCCAAGGAGCACCCGGACGGCCCGGTGCGCGGATTCGGTTGGCGGGTGGACATGTTCGGCCCACAGGGACCCACCCGCGCCGACCTTGACCGCGTCCTGCCCGAGCGGCCCGGCTTCTTCTTCGCCATCGACGGGCACAGCCTGTGGGCCAACAGCAAGGCGCTCGAGATCGCCGGGGTGAGCCGCGAATCCGAGGACCCCATCCCCGGGTTCAGCTATTACGTCCGCGACGAGAACGGTGAACCCACCGGCTACGTGCTCGAGGTGGACGCCGTCCTGGGCATCGTCAACGCCATCGAGCGGATCGGCCTCGACACGATGGAGACCCTGCTGCGCAACTGGCTACCCAACGCGTCGGCTGCGGGGATCACGTCGGTCTTCGACGCCGGGGTGCCGCCCATCGGCAACGATCAGGGCGCGTTGATCGGCCTGTACACCGACGTGGAGAAGGCCGGCGACCTGCCGTTCCGCGTCGTCGCGTCCTACAGCGTCAAATCGCCGCCGGTCGACGACGCCGTCGCGAAACTGAGCGACATCCGCGGCCGGATCTCGACCGACCTGGTGCAGGTGGGTGTGGTGAAGGTCATCGGCGACGGCACGCAGGAGGGCTACACCGCCTGGCTGATCGAGCCCTACGCCGACAAACCCGGCTCCACCGGCGGGTCACCGTTCACCGAAGACCAATGGCGCCAACTCATTCGGGAGGTCGACGCCGCGGGGTTCGACGTGCACGTGCACGCGTGCGGTGAGCGCACCGCCCGGACCGCGCTGGACTCGATCGAAGCGGCGATCGCGGCGAACCCGGCCCGCGACCGGCGCCACACGGTGGCGCACCTGGTCTACGTCGAGGATCCGGATAACCGGCGGTTCGGCGAGCTCGGCGTGATCGCCCAGTTCTCGGCGAACTGGATCTCGGCCGACCCCGACACCGTCCAGAACCTGGCGGCGCGGTACGGCCGGCCGCGCCAGGACCTCCTCTATCGCACGCAGGACGTGCTCAGGTCGGGTGGGCGCATCTCATTGGGCACCGACTGGCCCGCGGCAGGCTACTTCTCCACCTACAAGCCGCTGGACTCGATCCAGATCGGGGTGACGCGTCAACTCATCGGGTCGGCGGATGCGGCGGTGCTGCCGCCCGCCGACCAGCGGTTGTCGGTCGCCGAGGCGGTGCATGCGAACACGCTCGGCGCGGCCTACCAGATCCGGCTGGACCACAAGGTGGGCTCGCTGGAGGTCGACAAGCTCGCCGACATGATCGTGCTGGACAGGAACATCCTGGAGATCGACCCGCACGAGATCCACCAGGCAAAGGTGACGATGACCATGATGAACGGCCAGATCCGCCACGAGGCCTGACGGATCAGCGCCTGACGACGGCCGTGTTGGTGAATCGGTCCTGGTACCCGCGCAGGTCGCTGTCGGTGAACAGGGCCGGGATGACGAAGAACACCAGAATCCCCCGCACAATGGCGCGGCCGAGCCCCACGTGCAGGCGGTTGTCCACGGATGCGACGCGTAAGTCGAGTGCGAGCTGACCCGGCGTGAATCCGAACAGCCGCACCGAGATGATGCCGAGCACGAGCCAGACCACCGCGATGGAGGTCGAGCCCAGCGGTGTGTAGAGGAAGTTCTGCTGGCTCATCAGGCCGAGGGCGACGGCCAGCCCGACAAGGCCGTAGGCGATGAACCAGTCGATCAACAGCGCCGCGATACGCCTGCCGAACCCGGCGATCGAGCCGGGGCCGGACGGGGGAAGGCCGAGGCGTTGACCGGGATAATCGTTGGGTCCTGATTGGCCACCGGGTTCGGACCCCGACAGCCAGGACCCCAGTGGGCGGGCCATACTGTCAGGATATGCGGGACCCGATTGCGTAACTTCGGCGCAACATGCGGTTGACGGTGGTGCAACATCGTGTCCTTAGCGTCAACGCGCGGGTTACCAGATATAAGGAGAGTTATCAGTGGCAGAAAAGACGGCCGACGACGTCATTAAATTGATCAAAGATGAGGAAGTCGAGTACGTCGACATCCGGTTCTGCGATCTGCCCGGCGTGGTCCAGCACTTCTCGATCCCGGCATCCGCATTCGACGAGAGTGTCTTCGAAGACGGCTTGGCGTTCGACGGCTCCTCGGTGCGCGGCTTCCAGTCGATCCACGAGTCCGACATGATGCTGCTGCCGGATCCCGAGACCGCGCGCATCGACCCCTTCCGCGCAGCCAAGACACTCAACCTCAACTTCTTTGTGCACGACCCGTTCACGCGTGAGGCCTACTCGCGTGACCCCCGCAACGTGGCGCGCAAGGCGGAGAACTACCTCGCCAGCACCGGCATCGCCGACACGGCGTACTTCGGCGCCGAGGCCGAGTTCTACATCTTCGACTCGGTGTCCTTCGACTCGAAGATGAACGGCACCTTCTATGAGGTCGACTCCGAGTCCGGCTGGTGGAACACCGGTGAGCCGGTCGAGGCCGACGGCAGCGCCAACCGTGGTTACAAGGTGCGCCCCAAGGGCGGCTACTTCCCCGTCGCGCCCTACGACCACTACGTCGACCTGCGCGACCAGATGGCCACCAACCTGCAGAACGCCGGGTTCACCCTCGAGCGCGGCCACCACGAGGTGGGCACCGCCGGCCAGGCCGAGATCAACTACAAGTTCAACACCCTGCTGCACGCGGCCGATGACGTGCTGCTGTTCAAGTACATCATCAAGAACACCGCGTGGCAGGCCGGCAAGACGGTCACGTTCATGCCCAAGCCGCTGTTCGGTGACAACGGGTCCGGCATGCACGCCCACCAGTCGCTGTGGAAGGACGGCCAGCCGCTGTTCCACGACGAGTCGGGCTACGCCGGTCTGTCGGACCTCGCGCGCCACTACATCGGCGGCATCCTGCACCACGCGCCGTCGCTGCTGGCGTTCACCAACCCCACGGTGAACTCCTACAAACGCCTGGTGCCGGGCTACGAGGCGCCGATCAACCTGGTGTACAGCCAGCGCAACCGCTCCGCCTGCGTGCGTATCCCGATCACCGGCAACAACCCGAAGGCCAAGCGCCTCGAGTTCCGTTGCCCGGACAGCTCGGGCAACCCGTACCTTGCGTTCGCGGCGATGCTGATGGCCGGCATCGACGGCATCAAGAAGAAGATCGAGCCGCTGACCCCGGTCGACAAGGACCTCTACGAGTTGCCGCCGGACGAGGCCGCCAGCATCCCGCAGGCGCCCACCTCGCTGTCCGCGGTGATCGACAAGCTCGAAGAGGATCACGAATACCTCACCGAGGGTGGCGTTTTCACCGAGGACCTGATCGAGACCTGGATCTCCTACAAGCGCGAAAACGAGATCCTGCCGATCCAGATCCGGCCTCACCCCTACGAGGTTGCGCTCTACTTCGACGTTTAGTCGGCTCGCCGACGCGACGTTTAGTCGGCTCGCCGACGCGACGTTTAGTCGGCTCGCCGACGCGACGTTTAGTCGGCTGACCGAAGGCCGGGTGGCGTTCGCGCCCCCGGCCTTTCGGCGTTTTAGCTGTGAAAATCCTGTAGGCCTTGCGTAGGGTCGAGGGACATGACGACCAAACTGGATGCACGTCTTGCCAGCTACTCCTCACCAGTTCTGAGCATCTTCCGCATCGTCTTCGGTCTGCTGTACACCATGCACGGCGCCCAGAAGCTGTTCGGGTGGCCGGCCCCCCTGCCGACGCCCATCGAAACCGGCTCATGGCCGATGTGGTGGGCCGGGCTGCTCGAATTTGTCCTCGGCATTGTGATCACACTCGGACTGTTCACACGCATCGCCGCGTTCGTCGCATCCGGTCAGATGGCGGTGGCGTACTTCTGGATGCACTGGCCACCGCTCGAAGGTGAGCCGACGTCGTTCTGGCCGCTTGTGAACGGCGGCGAGATGGCCGTGATGTACTGCTTCGCGTTCCTGCTCCTGGCCGCGCTGGGTGGCGGCGCGTGGTCGGTCGACGGCAGGCGACGCACCGGTGTATCGGGGCGTGCGGTCACCTGAACCGCTTCGCGGACGCGCCGGTTCAGTCCAGCGCCATATCCTTGCGGAACTTGCGCATGCCGTCGATCTTCTCGTCCAGTGAGGCCTGCGGTCCGGAGTAGAACATCCACGGCATGGTGATGATGCCGTCGATTCCGCCGGCGCGCGCGCGGTCGTAATGCTCGGGGGTGAATGCGTCGGTCAACGGTGTGATGACGACGAAATCGTCCATCGTCAGCCCCTTTTCGGCCCGCAGCTCGCGCAGCTTGTCGATGCGCTCGATGGCCCGGTCGGTGGTGATCAGGTCGCCGATCCAGCCGTCGTGACGCGCGGCGCGACGCAGCGCGATGTCGGAGAGTCCGCCGACGAATATCGGGATGTGCGGTGGCGTCGGCTCCATCTCCAGCCGCGGGGTCTGGTAGAACTCGCCGTCGAACTCCGTCCAGCCCGGCTTCCAGAGTTCCTTCATCAGTTCGAGCATTTCGTCGGTGCGCTTGCCGCGCCGGTCGAACCGCTGCCCCATCAGCGTGAACTCTTCCTCGCACCAGCCGACGCCGATTCCGAGTTCCAGCCGTCCACCGGCCAGATATGCCGCCGTCCCAATGGACTTCGCGGCGGAGTACGGGTCGCGCATCGCGGGCAGGTAGACAGTCGTGACGAAGCGCAGCCGACTGGTCACCGTCGCCAGCGCACCGATCAGCACCCACGGGTCCGGCCAGTCGGTGAACGCTTCCCACCGTCGTTTCCCGTCCTTGGTGTAGGGATACGGCGTCTTCAGCGTCTCGAGGTTGACCACATGATCGGGGATGCCGACGCCGTCGTATCCGAGATCGTCTGCGGCCTTAGCGATTTCGACGGCCTCACGGGTCTCCAGGAAGGCCAGGCTGATGTAGATCTTCATCCGGCGTCCCGCGCCCACGCCGGCTGGATGAACACGCCCTCGGCCTCGACAGTCGGGCCGTTGGCGTCCTTCAGGTAGCCGCGGGCGAAGGTCTTCACACCCTCGGTCCGCTCGACGAAGGCCTCGGCCCGCAGATCCCCCAGCGGTGTGCCGCGCAGATAGCGCAGCGAGATCGTGCCGGTGAACTTCGGCCGGGTCAGTCCTTCACTGGCGGCCTCACCGAGAATGTGGTCGAGCACCAGGGCGCAGATGCCGCCGTGCACCCATCCGGGTGGGCCTTCGTAGGCGGCGCTGAGCGTGAACTCGCTCCAGCACTGGCCGTCGTCCTCGTGATGGATGACCATCGGCGGTGCAATCGCATTCCGCAGTCCGACAGCGGGATTGGCCCATGCGAGCGGTCGGCCGGTGGCCTCGTGAACCAGGGTCGACTTGGCGCGCTGTTTGGTCTCGAGCATTTCGGCCACCGCTTCGATCCGGTTCTGGGCGTCGCGGACAGTGTCCTCGTCGGCCTCGGTGTGCAGACCCGCCTCGATGAGCCGACGCAACGAGTCCGTCAACGGCCCGTAGAGCCCACGTTGCCGCTCGTATTCCTCGTCGCTGATCAGGTCGAACCCGAAATCCATGCTCACTCGTTGGACCTACTCATTCGCTCAGGACTATTCACCAAAGACCTTTCGTACCACCGCTTTTGCCCTACGCGTCACGCGCAGGTAGTTGTCGAGGAACTCGCCGCCGTCGTCGTTGTGCCAGCCGGCGGCCACTGCCACCGCGTTGAGCTGACGACCAGGACCCGGCAGCTGGTCGGTGGGCTTGCCGCGCACCAGCACCAGCGCGTTGCGCGCCCGTGTCGCCGTCAGCCAGGCCTGCCGCAGCAGTTCGACGTCGCCCTCGGCGATCAGCTCGGCCGCACCGATCGCATTCAACGCCTCCAGCGTCGAAGTGCAGTGCAGCGCAGGCACTTTGTGCGCATGCCGCAGCTGCAGAAGCTGCACCGTCCACTCGATGTCGGCCAACCCTCCGCGCCCCAGCTTGGTGTGCGTGTTGGGGTCTGCACCCCGAGGCAGCCGCTCCGCGTCGATGCGTGCCTTGATCCGCCGGATCTCCTGAACCGCCTGCGGCGAAACGCCGCCCGCGGGATAGCGGGTCTTGTCGATCATCAACAGGAACCGCTCCCCCAGGTCGGGATCGCCCGCGACGCGATGCGCCCGCAGCAGCGCCTGCACTTCCCATGTCTGCGCGTACTTCTCGTAGTACGCCTCGTAGGAGGCGAGCGTGCGCACCAGTGGACCGTTGCGGCCCTCCGGCCGCAGGTTGGCGTCGATCTCCAACGGCGGGTCCGACGACGGGGTGCCCAGCAGCGTGCGTACCTTCTCCGCGACCGACACCGACCACTTGACCGCCACCGACTCCTCGACGCCCTCGTTCGGTTCGCACACGAACATGACGTCGGCGTCGGAGCCGTAGCCCAGTTCGGCGCCGCCGAGGCGCCCCATTCCGATCACCGCGATGCGAGCGGGCACGCCGTCCTCGCCGGTGTTGTCCCGGATCACCGCTTCGAGCGCGGCTTGCAGCACCGCCACCCACACCGACGTCAGGGCGCGGCACACCTCGGTCACCTCGAGCATGCCCAGCAGGTCGGCCGAGGCGATCCTGGCCAACTCCCGTCGCCGCAGCGTGCGCGCCGCGGCGATCGCCCGCGCCGGATCGGGATGCCGGCCCGCCGACGCCACCAGCGCGCGGGCCACCGCTTCGGGCTCCACATCGCACAACTTCGGGCCGTCGGGCCCGTCGGCGTACAACTGGATGACCTCGGGCGCCCGCATCAACAACTCGGGGACGTAGGCCGATGTGCCGAGCACTCGCATCAAGCGTTTGGCCACCGCGCCCTCGTCGCGCAGCGTCGCCAGATACCACCGCGCATCGGCCAGCGCCTCGCTGATGCGCCGGTACGCCAGCAGGCCCGCGTCCGGGTCGGGTGTGTCCGACAGCCAGTCCAGCAGGGTCGGCAGCAGCACCCGCTGAACCTGTCCGCGGCGGCCACTGTCACCCGTCAAAGCCCGCAGGTGTGTCAGGGCGCTCTGCGGCCCTTCGTAGCCCAGCGCGGCCAGCTGGCGTTCGGCGGCCTCGGCGCTCAGCCCTTCCGGAATGCCAAATGCGCCAACCGATTCCAGTAGTGGCTGGTAAAACAGCTTGGCGTGCAGCCGGGACACCCGCATGTTCTGCCGCTTGAGCTCCTCGCGCAGCACGCCGAGGGCGTCGTGGGTGCCGTCGGGACGGATGTGGGCGGCCCGCGCCAGCCAGCGCAACGCCTCGTCGTCGTTCTCGTCGGGCAGGATGTGCGTGCGCTTGAGTCGCTGCAGTTGCAGCCGGTGCTCGAGCAGCCGAAGGAACTCATAGGACGCCGTCAGGTTCGCCGTGTCGTCGCGGCCGATGTAGCCGCCCGCGCCTAGCGCGGCCAGCGCGTCCACCGTCGACGCCACGTGCAGTGATTCGTCGTTGCGGCCGTGCACCAACTGCAGCAGCTGCACCGCGAACTCGACGTCGCGCAGCCCGCCGGTGCCCAGTTTGATCTCGCGGGTCCGGATGGTTGCGGGTACGTTCTCGACGACGCGACGGCGCATCGCCTGCACCTCGGAGACGAAGTCCTCGCGCTCGCAGGCGGTCCACACCATCGGCATCACCGCGTCGATGTACTGCTTGCCCAACTCGGCGTCGCCCGCCGCGGGTCGCGCCTTCATCAGCGCCTGGAATTCCCACGTCTTGGCCCAGCGCTGGTAGTAGGCGACATGCGACTCCAGCGTGCGCACCAGCTGGCCCCGTTTACCCTCGGGACGCAGCGCCGCGTCGACTTCGAAGAACGCGTCGCCGGCGAACCGCATCATCTCGCCGGCCACCCGCGTCGCGGTCGCGAGGTTGTCGTTGGCGTCCTCGGTCACGAAGATCACGTCGACGTCGCTGACGTAGTTCAGCTCGCGCGCACCGCACTTGCCCATCGCGATGACGGCCAGCCGCGGCGGCGACTCGACACAGCCCACCGTCTTGCACGCCACGATCAGGGCGGCCCCGAGCGCGGCGTCGGCGAGGTCCGACAGATGCTCGCCGACGGTCGGGAACGGCATGACGGGTTCGTTCTCCACGACCGACGCCAGGTCCAGGCCGGCGAGCACCAGGATCCGGTCCCGGTAGAGCCGTTGCAGCGGTTGCCGCGCATCCGTTGCGTTGGTTGCCTTTTCGGCCGCATCGCGGAACAGGATGCGCAGATCGTCGGCCGACGGCAACGTCACCTT
The DNA here is from genome assembly GCF_010726085.1 of Mycolicibacterium moriokaense. Taxonomy (NCBI): domain Bacteria; kingdom Bacillati; phylum Actinomycetota; class Actinomycetes; order Mycobacteriales; family Mycobacteriaceae; genus Mycobacterium; species Mycolicibacterium moriokaense. Next base: position 3,032,502 of record NZ_AP022560.1, on the reverse strand, counting down.
TCCGGCCAGCAGTCGCCAGCTGTCGGGGTGTGCGACCAGATGGTCACCGAGCGCCAGCGACGAGCCGAGGATGCTGAACAGCCGGCCCCGCAGTGCGCGGTCGGTGAGCAGTTCCTGCTTCAGCTCGTTCCAGTCGTCGCCCAGTGCCTCGGCCAGGCGCACGATCGCCGCCAACGCGGTGTCGGCATCGGGAGCGCGCGACAGCGACCACAACAACTCGACGTGGTCATCGGTGTTCCAGCCCAGCCGATCAAGGTCGGCAGGCGCGGAGGGTTCGACCAGTCCGAGCCGTCCGACGCTTGGCAGCTTCGGGCGCTGCGTCGCGGGTTTGGCCACGGCTCGACGTTAGCGCACGGGCCAGGGAGGTCCGTTAAAGAGAGAGGTATGCCTTGAGCTCGAAGGGCGTGACGTGGCTGCGGTAGTTCTCCCACTCGGCCCGCTTGTTGCGCAGGAAGTAGTCGAAGACATGCTCCCCCAACGCTTCCGCGACGAGTTCGGAATTCTCCATCTCGCCCAGCGCCACCCCGAGGCTGCCGGGCAGCTCCTTGTAGCCCATGGCGCGGCGTTCCTCAGGCGTCAGGTTCCAGACGTTGTCCTCGGCCTGCGGACCCAGCACGTAGTTCTTCTCGATGCCGCGCAGGCCCGCGGCCAGCAACACGGCGAAGGTCAGATACGGGTTGCACGCCGAGTCGGGGCTGCGCACCTCGACGCGTCGCGATGAGGCCTTACGCGGCGTGTACATCGGCACCCGCACCAGCGCCGAGCGGTTGGCGGCTCCCCAGGACGCCGCGGTGGGCGCCTCGCCGCCGTGGACCAGTCGCTTGTAGGAGTTCACCCACTGGTTGGTGACGGCGCTGATCTCGTTGGCGTGCTCCAGAATTCCCGCGATGAAGGACTTGGCGACGTCGGAGAGCTGCAACACGTCGTCGGGGCTGTGGAACGCATTCGTCTCGCCCTCGAACAGGCTCATGTGGGTGTGCATCGCCGACCCGGGATGGTCGGAGAAGGGCTTGGGCATGAACGACGCCCGCACCCCGTCGGCCAGGGCGACCTCCTTGACGACGTAGCGGAAGGTCATGACATTGTCGGCCATCGACAGCGCGTCGGCGTAGCGCAGGTCGATCTCCTGCTGGCCGGGCGCGCCCTCGTGGTGACTGAACTCCACCGAGATGCCCATCTGCTCGAGCGCGTCGATGGCGTGGCGGCGGAAGTTCGGCGCGGCGTCGTGCACGGCCTGGTCGAAGTAGCCGCCGTTGTCCGCGGGCACCGGCACCGAACCGTCGTACTCGCCGGGCTTGAGCAGGAAGAACTCGATCTCCGGGTGCACGTAGCAGGAGAAGCCGAGGTCACTGGCCTTCGACAGCTGCCTGCGCAGCACGTGCCGGGAGTCCGCCCACGACGGCGACCCGTCGGGCATGGTGATGTCGCAGAACATCCGCGCGGAGTGGTGGTCGCCGGCGCTGGAGGTCCACGGCAGCACCTGGAACGTCGACGGATCGGGCCGCGCGACCATGTCGGCCTCCGACACGCGGGCGAAACCCTCGATCGCCGAGCCGTCGAAGCCGATGCCCTCCTCGAACGCGCCCTCGAGTTCGGCGGGCGCGATGGCGACGGACTTCAGGTATCCGAGCACATCGGTGAACCACAACCGGACGAAGCGGATATCGCGTTCTTCCAGCGTGCGCAGCACGAATTCCTTCTGCCGATCCATGACCGCAGGGTATGCACCGGCTGTTAAATCCGTGTTACACAGCGACTGCAATTGGCAGCGGTCAGGCGTCGAGTTCGTAGCTCAGCCAGGTCGACTTCGTCGCGCCGATGCCGTCGTAGAGCCGTTGGGACGTGGCATTGTCGGGCGCCGTCTCCCACACGAGCTTCTCGGCCCCGCGTTCGCGGCACAGCTGCAGCCCCCGCTCGATCAGCGCGCGACCGGTGCCGGACCCGCGGGCCGCAGCGTTGACGTACAGGTCGTTGAGCACGCCGACGCGGGCGCCGTACAGGGTCTGCCAGGTCCAGAAGATGGTCGCGAACCCCAGCGGCGCGCCGTCGCCGCGCGCGATCAGCTGCACACCCTCATCGGGATTCTCGATCAGCGCGTTCGCCAGCGTCGCCAGGCGCTCATCGGACGGGTCCACCTCATAGAAGTCGCAGTAGGCGCGCAGCATCGGCATCAGCTCCGGCAGGTCCGATGCGGTGACCGTGGTGATGCTCAGCTGCACCGGGTGCCCTCGGGCGGGACGACGACGTCGATCAGGTAGCGAGCCGCGATGTCGTCGACGCACTTGTCGCCCTGGAATGCGACCGTGTGCTGCGTGCCCTCGAAGGTGAGCACCGTGCCGCCGAGCTGACGGGCCAGGTCGACGCCGGCTTGATACGGCGTGGCCGGATCGTTGGTCGTCGAGATCACCAGGATCGGCGGCAGCCCGTCGACGTTGATCTCGTGCGGCTCGGTCGTCGTCGGCACCGGCCAGAATGCGCAGGTGCCCAGCGGCGCGTGCCCGGTGAACTCGCCGTAGCTCATGAACGGCGCCGCCTCACGGGCCCGGCGGTCCTCCTCGACGACCTTGGCGCGGTCGGTGACCGCCGGCTTGTCGACGCAGTTGATCGCGACCCGGGCATCGGTCGAGTTGTTGTAGTGACCGTTCTCGTCGCGGCCCATGTAGAGGTCGGCCAGGGCCAGCATCGTGTCGCCTCTGCCCTGTTTGAGCTCCGTGAGCGCCTGGGTGAGGTGACGCCACAGGTTAGGCGAGTACAGCGGCAGGATCGTGCCGACGATCGCGTCGGAGTAACTCAGCCCCCGCGGATCCCGGGTCTTGGCCGGCTTCTTCACCAGCGGGTCGACCATGCTGCGGTAGACGTCGACCGCCTTCGCGGGATCGGTGCCCAGGGGGCATGACGGATCCTCCGCGCAGTCGGCGGCGTAGTCGTTGAACGCCTGCTGGAACGCCTTGGCCTGGCGGATGTTGGCCTCGGTCGGGTCGGCGTTGGGATCGACGGCCCCGTCGAGGATCATCGCGCGCACCTTGTCGGGATACGCCTCGGCGTAGAGGGCCCCGATCCGGGTGCCGTACGAGTAGCCCAGGTAGGTCAGCTTCTCGTCGCCGACGGCCTCCCGAAGCGCGTCGAGGTCCTTGACGACGTTGGCGGTTCCGATGTTGGCCAGGAACTCCCTGCCCATCTTGTCGACGCAGCGCTGGACGAAGGCCTTGGTCTCGGACTCGATGTGCTCGACGCCCTCCGGCGTGTAGTCGACCTGCGGGTCGGCGCGCAGCCGGTCGTTGTCGGCGTCGGAATTGCACCACACCGCAGGCGTGGAGCCCGCGACGCCGCGGGGGTCGAAACCGACCAGGTCGAAGCGCTCGCGGACCTCTTTGGGCAGCATTTCGACCATGCCCGACGCCGCGGCGACGCCCGGCTCGCCGGGACCGCCGGGGTTGATGATCAGCGTGCCGATCTTCTCGCCGGTCGCCTTGTATCGGATGATCGCCAGCTGCGCGACCTCGCCGTCGGGGTCGGCGTAGTCCACGGGCACCGACAGCTTCCCGCACTCGGCACCCTGGGGCGCCGGTTCGCCGTCGGACGCGTCGGACTCGCACTCGCTCCACTCGATGGGTGAGCCCGGCGGGGGTACGGCAACGACTCCGCGGCCCTCGATGTTCTTGGTGCAACCGGCGACCAGCAACATCAGCGCAGCCGCAAGGACGCCGATCTTCAGCTTCATGGCACCACATGCTGCCATGGCCACGGATCGACGCAGGCTAGGCGGCTATCGCGTGGCTTGTTTCGCCGCGATGAGCAACTCGTCGAGAGCGGCCTTGAAGTCGTCGGCCATGTCCCAGAGATCGGGCAGCAACTCCGGACACGACACGATGCCGACGTTGAGGTTGCCGTTCAGCGACATCACCGTGATGTTCAGACCCGAGCCGTGGAAGATCGGCCCGAGCGGATACATCGCGTCGACTTCGCAGCCCAGGTAGTAGAGCGGCACCTGCGGGCCCGGCACGTTGGAGACGACGAGGTTGTGCACCGGCCTGGCCCCGCTCAACCGGCTAGCGGCGTAGACGCGCATCGCAACGCCGAACACCGCGGGCGCCGCGAACTGCGTCCAGTCCTGCAGCAGGGTCGCTCCGATCGCCGAACTATGTTGTTTGGCAACAGAATTCGACTCCGAGATGGCCTTGAGCCGCTCCACCGGATCGTCGATGTGCGTCTCCAGTTTGGAGAACATGCCCGACACCTGGTTGCGGCCCGGCCGATCCGACTTGTCGTGCACCGACACCGGCACCATCGCCACGAGCGAACTTTCCGGTAGTTCCCCGCGGTCGTCGAGGAACTTGCGGAGGACGCCGGACACCAGGGCCATCACCACGTCGTTGACCTTCACCCCGAAGTGGTTCTTGACCGTCTTGATGTCCTCGAGATCGAGCTGGGTGAACGCGACGTTGCGATGCCCGGTGACGTTGTTGTTCCATGGGGTTTTCGGCGCGGCGAACGGCGCCGTCATGGCGTTGCCGCCCACGGCACGGCGGGCGGTGTCGACGACGGTCGACAGGGTCGACGGAATCGTGTTGATCAGCTTGAGCGGCCGGGTCGCGTACTTGACCGCGCCGGATACAGCGATCTCCAGGGAGGTCGCGTCGCCGGGGCCTTCCACCGGGTCCGGCGGGGGCGCGTCGGCTTCGGTGCTGCACAGCTGCGACATCAGGTTCGCCCCTGAGACACCGTCGACGCCGGCGTGGTGCACCTTGGTCATGACGACGAGGCGCCCGCCCTCCTGCGGGTCGGTGCCGTCGACGTTCTCGATCACCCACTTCTCCCACAGCGGTCGGCTGCGGTCGAGCGGCAACGATGCGATGTGCCCGCAGATCTCCGCCAGTTCGCTACGGCCACCAGGCGACGGCAGCCCGATGCGGTGCAGGTGGCGGTCGACGTCGAAGTCCTTGTCCTCCACCCACACTGGATGATCGAGGTTGAACCGGCTGTCGGCGAGCTTCTCCCGGAACTGCGGCATCGCCTTGATCCGCAAGTCGAATGCGTCGCGGAAGCGGTCGAAGGTGTAGCCGCCGGGCATGGTGGAGGTGTCCAGCTCGAGGATCGAGCACACGTGGAGCGGCTGCTTCGCGGTCTCGAGATACAGGAAACTGGCGTCGAGTCCGCTTAACCGTTGCATGTCGCCGATGGTAGGCGGGGTGGAGCCGGGTGTGAGGAAATCCACTCAACGGGGCTTTTAACTTTGACAGGTCGAAGTGGCAGACTGAACACGTCAGACGAACCCGGGGACCCGTAACGGGCCACGAGGATCGACCAGACCAACCCATGAGGGACGACGATGTCTGAGCAGACTGTTTACGGTGCTGCCAAGGGAAACGCTTCAGCTGATTCCGACCAGCCGGCCAAGCCGCGCACGAAGGTCCGCACTCTGCATTTGCAGAAGTGGAAGGCCGAGGGCCACAAGTGGGCCATGCTGACCGCCTACGACTTCTCCACCGCGCGCATCTTCGACGACGCCGGCATTCCGGTGCTGCTGGTCGGCGATTCGGCGGCCAACGTCGTCTACGGCTACGACACCACGGTGCCGGTGAGCGTCGACGAGCTCATCCCGCTGGTGCGCGGCGTCGTCCGCGGTGCGCCGCACGCGCTGGTGGTCGCTGACCTGCCGTTCGGCAGCTACGAGGGCGGTCCCGCGCAGGCGCTGGCCACCGCGACCCGGTTCATGAAGGAAACCGGTGCGGGCGCGGTCAAGCTGGAGGGCGGTGAGCGCGTCGCCGACCAGATCGCGACGCTGACGCAGGCCGGCATCCCTGTCGTCGCCCACATCGGGTTCACCCCGCAGAGCGTCAACGGCCTCGGCGGCTTCCGCGTGCAGGGCCGCGGCGACGCCGCCGAGCAGACCATCCACGATGCGATCGCCGTGCAGGAGGCCGGTGCGGTCGCCGTCGTACTCGAGATGGTGCCCGCCGAGTTGGCCACCCAGATCACCGGCAAGCTCACCATTCCGACCGTCGGCATCGGCGCCGGGCCCAACTGCGATGCGCAGGTGCTGGTGTGGCAGGACATGGCCGGGATGACGAGCGGTAAGACAGCCAAGTTCGTCAAGCGCTTCGCCGACGTCGGTGCCGAATTGCGTAGCGCTGCAATGCAATATGCCGACGAGGTGGCGAGCGGAGCATTCCCCGCCGAGGAGCACTCCTTCTAGTTCTTTTTCGCTCGCGAGCAGACGCGTACACCCCCAAATATGCGTCATTTTGGGGGTGTACGCGTCTGCTCGCGGTGGGACCGGGGCCGCCGCGGAACGCCTAGGAGAACTCGGGCTTCCGCTTCGCCAAGAACGCGTCGACGCCTTCGCGGCCGTCGGCGCTGTTGGCCCGCGCGGAGATATGCCGACTCTCGAATTCCATCTGCTCTTCGAGCCCGCTGCCGAACGTCGACAGCATCAGCGCCTTGACCGCACCGTTGGAGCCGGCCGACGACGCGGCCATCTTCTCGGCGAGCGCGTCGGCGCGTGCGGCCAACTGGTCGTCGGGCACCACCTCGGTGACGAGGCCCCATTGCGAGGCCTCCTGCGCCGAGAGCACCCGATTGGTCAGCATCAGTTCCTTCGTCTTGGTGATGCCGATGAGCCGCGGCAGGAAGTACGACGAGCTGCCATCCGGCGAGAGCCCGACCTTGGTGTACGCCATGGTGAACGACGCCGACTCGGCGGCCAGCACCAGATCGCCTGTCACGGCGATCGAGAAGCCCGCACCGGCGGCGGTGCCGTTGACCGCCGTGATGAGCACGGCGTCCATCCGCGAGAAGCTCGAGATGGCCCGATGCAGGTCGTTTGCGACGCCCTTGATGTGCAGCCCGCGATCGGGCGCGGAGGCAAAGTCCTTCAGATCGCCTCCGGCGCAGAAGAAGCGGCCCGACCCGGTGAGCACGACGACTTTGGTCGCGGCGGTGTCGCAACGCCGCGCGGCGTCGGCGAGTTCGCGAGTCATGGTGTCGTTCATTCCGTTTGCGGCGTCCGGCCGGTTCAACGTGATCCGGGTGATGGCACCGGACGGCTCGAACTTGATCGTCTCGTAGTCGGTCACCCCTGGACCTTATCGCCGCCGCTTCGCAGGTCGAGCGCTCCCCCGGCCCGTCGTTCACATTTCTGTGGCAGTCTGACTCGCACCATGGGCGAATCCAACTCGAGCTATCTGGAGGTCGAGCGCAAGTTCGACGTTCTCGATTCCACTGTGTCGCCGTCGTTCGATGGTCTGTCGGCGGTCTCCCGGGTGGAACGCTCACCTGCGCAGCATCTCGACGCCGTCTACTACGACACCCCCAACCGTGACCTGGCCGCCCACCGCATCACGTTGCGCCGTCGCACGGGTGGCCCGGACGCCGGTTGGCATCTGAAACTGCCCGCCGGACCCGACGCCCGCAAAGAGGTGCGCGCGCCGCTGGGTTCGGCGGTCGAAGACCCGGTGCCGGACTCGCTGCGCGACGTCGTGCTGGCCATCGTGCGGGACCGTCCGCTGGCCCCCGTGGCGCGGATCTCGACCGAACGCACCGTCGACATGCTCTACGGGCCCGACGGCGCCGCCCTCGCCGAGTTCTGCGACGACCAGGTGACTGCCCGCGCCGAGGACGACGGGCCGGTCCAGCAGTGGCGCGAATGGGAGCTCGAACTCGCCGACGGCGGTGACCGCGATCTGCTGGGCCGGCTGGCCAACCGGCTGCTGGATGCCGGGGCGGTGCCCGCAGGCCACGGGTCGAAGTTGGCCAGGGTGCTCGGCACGACCGGCGCGGAGGCGCCGGAGCCACCGGACGACCCGATTCACCGCGCGGTGGCCGAACTGGTCGACGAACTCCTCGTCTGGGACCGCGCGGTGCGCGCCGACGTCTACGACTCGGTGCACCAGATGCGGGTGACGACGCGCAAGATCCGCAGCCTGCTGCAGTCGTCTGAAGGGGCGTTCGGACTCACCGACGACGCCTGGATCCTCGACGAGCTGCGCCAGTTGGCCGCCGTGCTCGGGGTGGCGCGCGACGCCGAGGTGCTCGCCGAGAAGTACGAGAAGGCGCTCGATGAACTACCAGCCGAACTGGTTCGCGGACCGGTGCGCGAACGCCTGGTCGGCGGTGCGAAAAAGCGGTATGCGGCGGGGCATCGGCGGTCGGTGATCGCGATGCGCTCGGCCCGCTACTTCCGGCTGCTCGACGCGCTCGAGGCGTTGGTGGCCGCGATCCCGCCGCCCGTTCCGGCGGGTGACGAGGAAGCCGCGGAAGCCACGATCGACTCGGCGTACCGGCGGGTCCGAAAGGCGGCCAAGGCTGCCAAGGCCATCAAATCCGAGGAGTCCGAAACCGAACGGGACGAGGCGTTGCACCGAATCCGTAAGCGCGCGAAGCGACTTCGCTATACCGCGTCGGCGACGGGCGCAGCCAAGGTGGCCGATCGCGCGAAGTCGATTCAAACCCTGCTCGGCGATCATCAGGACAGCGTGGTCAGCCGGGCGCACCTCAGCAAGGAGGCGCTGGCCGCGCACGCCGCCGGCGAGGACACGTTCACCTACGGGGTGCTCTATCAGCTCGAAGACGAGTTGGCGCGCCGCGCGGAGGCCGATCTCGGCGCCGCGTTGAAGAAACTCGCCAAGGCGGTACGCAAATACACCTGACTCACGCGGTGGCGTGCGCGTCGCGAAAGTTGCGGCGCAACGCCTGCATCGCATCGTGCAGTTCGGCGCGCACCGTGCATTCGGATGTGCGCAATTCGGCGGCGATCTGCGCCGTCGTGCGCCTGACGTAGTACGCCCGGTAGATGAGGCCGCGGTGGGAAGCCGACAGCATCGCCATGGCCTGCCGGACGGCGGTGTGCTCGGTCATGGGGATAGCACCGCATACCGGTCGAGAACCGAGGGATGCTCGTCGAGGTAGCCGAGGATGCTGTCGTGCGCCCGGGCGAGATGCTCCCTGGTGAGGCGCGCGGTCATGGCGGCGTCTCCGCGTTCGACGGCGGCGAGGATGTCGTCATGCTCGGCCCCGATGTGCCGACCCTGTTCGCTCACCTCCAGATGCATGAACACGTAGCGGTCGGTCAAGCGACGCAACTGCTCGATCAGTTCGACGGTGCGCGGGCGGTTGGCCCGGCGGTAGACCGCGGCGTGGAACTCGGTGTTGGCGGCCAACCAGGTGCGCGCGTCGACGGGCGCGGACATGATCGCGAGCTGTTTGCGCATGTAGAGGATGTCGGCGCGGCCGACGTTGGGCACGGCGATCTCGGTGGTCCTCGGCTCGATGGCCACGCGCAGGTCGTAGAGCTCCTGTAGCTCCTCCACGGACATCCGGGTGACCACCGCGGTGGCGTTGGACAGCGGCTGGACCAGCCCCTCGCCGGTGAGGATCGCCAGTGCGTCGCGCACGGGGATGCGGCTGACACCGAACCGCTCGGCCAGGCCCACCTGGGCCAACTTCGAGCCCGGGGCGAGGTCGCCGTGCAGGATCTCGGTCCGCAGCTGCGCCGCGATGCGTGCGGCCGAACTTTCGTATGCCATCTCCGCCGTCCTGTCTACGATCTTGAAATCCTGTATACAGACGCTGGCTGGGAGCTAGCTGCGGAGTTGGGATGAGTTGGCCTGTAAGCCGGATTCTGTACCGCACCGCCGCGAGTTACCACGGCGGCGAGGTGGCGACCATCCATCTGGACACACCGTCGCCGGGTGCCTCAAGCGGCCTACCCGCAGGCTCGGACGAGCAGTCCTCAAACGCCTGCGCGGCCGCACCAGGTGCGGCCTTCTTGGCCTTGCTTCGGGTGGGGTTTGCCTAGCCACTCCGGTCACCCGGAGTGCTGGTGCGCTCTTACCACACCGTTTCACCCTTACCACCGTGGTGGCGGTCTGTTTTCTGTGGCACTTTCCCGCGAGTCACCTCGGATTGCCGTTAGCAATCACCCTGCTCTGCGAAGTCCGGACTTTCCTCGAACCCTCACGGGTCCGCGGCCGCCCGGCCAACTCATCCGCTCCATAAACTTAACGCATGGCGCAGCATCCACCTGCCCGTTATCTGCTGAGGGCCAAGGATCTGGTCGACGCACGCTATGCGGACCCCATCACGGTCGACGACCTCGCCGCCGCGGCGGGACTGTCCCGCGCCCACTTCAGCCGGATGTTCACCAAGACCTTCGGTGAATCGCCACGGGCCTATCTGCAGACCCGTCGCCTCGAACGTGCCGCCTCGCTACTGCGCCACACCGATCGCTCCGTCGCCGACATCTGCGTGATGGTCGGCCTGCAGAGCGTCGGATCGTTCACCACGAGCTTCGCACGGGTGTACGGCATGCCGCCGGCGGCCTACCGGGCCAGCATGCCGCCGGCCGCGATCTACGCCCGCGTGCCCAGTTGCATCCTGGCGCGCGACACCCGCAAGCCCGCCGACAGTCGCGTTCGCAAGACAGCACACGGGGAGAAGACGAGCGATACCGACCGACCGTAGCGTCGTGTCATGATCAAAATCGCAAGCGCCCACCTGTGGGTTCACGACCAGGAAGCTGCTCTGAAGTTCTGGACCGAGAAGGTCGGAATGGAAGTGCGACAAGATGTTTCGCTGCCCGACATGGACAACACCTTTCGGTGGTTGACCGTCGGCCCGCCAGGGCAGGACGACGTGTCGATCGTCTTGATGGCGGTCCCCGGTGAGCCGGTGATGGACGAGGCCACACGCCAGCAGGTGCGCGAGTTGACCGCTAAGGGCTTCGCGGGCACCGTCTTCCTCACGACTGAGGATTGCCGGGCGGCATACGAAGCGATGAAGGCCCGCGGCGTCGAGTTCACCGAGGAGCCTCACGAGATGCCGTACGGCATCGACTGCGGGTTCCGGGATCCGTCCGGAAACAGTGTGCGGCTGACCCAACTAGCGGATATTCCGGCCAACTTCGGATAGCGGCCGCCAGCGCAGCGCTGGGTTCGGCGCGACCGTGATCGCATGCGTTGCAGCTCACAGTTCGTCGCACCCGGCGCAACGGGCACGCTGGAGCCGATACCCTGCCCGCCGTGACCCGTCATCCTGCCGCCCGCCTCGTCGTGGCGCTTTCTATCCTCGTCGGCGCGATCCTCCCCAGCGGAGCTGCCCACGCGGCCAGCGACGGCCGAGCTGTCGTCATCGTTTCCGGCGGAGCGGCGGTCAGCCCGTTCACGACCCCCGACCAGGCCTGCCGGTCGGGTCTGGCCGCCGGCAACACCGACACCGCACTGCGCGCGCACCTGCTCGGGCGAGGGCACACCGTCTACACGTCGCCGGCGATGGCGGGCCGCGGGCCCGTTGTCGACCAGGACGGCTTCGGAGCCTTCGCCGACTGCCCGGTCACCCTGCCCGACGTCATGACCGTCGACTCGACCGCCAGTATCGACCTGGCCGGTGAGCGACTGGCCCGGTTCCTGAACCATCTGCACGACGAGTACGGCGCACGCGAGATCGACCTGGTGGCGCACTCGATGGGCGGGCTGTACTCGCGCGCGGCGTTTCGGGTGCTACAGACGACCGGGTCGCCGCTGCGCATTCGGAGTCTGACCACCATCGGCACGCCGTGGGAGGGCTCGTATTTGTCCGACTACGCCAACGACATCACTCCAATGTCGGACTGCGGCGGCGACGCGTTCTGCGAAACCAACATGGCCGATATGAAGGCCGAGGTGACACAGCTCATGTCGGGCTCCGGTCGCGAGGTCAACCAGCGCTACCTGATGGGTCCCGACGGCTGGAACGAGTTCCAGGCCGGGGTGCTCGACGAGATCCCGGTCGTACTGATTGCCGGCGACCGCTTCGCCCGTCCCGACCCGGTCAACCCGATGGTGTGGCCCAACGACGGCATCGTGGCCGCACGCAGCGCGCTGGCCACCGACATCAGCGATCGGGTGCTCCCGCATCGACGCACCTACGTCTTCGACGACACCCACAGCATCTTCGTCTCCGATCTCGCGGGCCTGCCCTGGGAGACGGCGCTGACATGGGATCCGCGTGTTCTCGAACTGGTTCACACGGTGATCAAGGACGACCGCCCGGCTTAGGTGGCTCCCAATTCGCAGATATTCGGGCTACTTTCGGATAGGTGCGGACTTCCACCGCGGCACTGGGTTCGGCGGCCTTCTTCGTCGTCGCACCTGGGACCGTCGTCGGGCTGGGCCCGTGGCTGATCACCCGTTGGGAGATCCCCGAGTCCAACCCGCCGCTGCGGGTGGTGTTGGGAGCGGTGTTCGTCGTCATCGGCCTGATTCCGCCCGTCCACGCCTTCATCCAATTCGTCAAGGCGGGCGGAACGCCGATGCCGGTCGCGCCGACCGAGCGGCTGGTCGTCACGGGGTTCAACCGCTTCGTGCGTAACCCGATGTATGTCGGACTGCTGATCGCGATTCTGGGCCAGGCACTGCTGTTCGACAGCCCGTGGCTGGTGCTCTACGCGGTCATCGGGTGGGTCATCACCGCCTCGTTCGTGCACTGGTACGAGGAACCGACGCTGGTGCGCACCTACGGCGAGCAGTACGAGGAGTACCGCCGCAACGTACCCGCATGGACCCCGCGCCTGGCACCCTGGCGCCCTTAGCCGGAACGACGCCGCCGCAGCAGGATCACGTTGTCGTGCCAGATGAACGGCTCCCTGTCGGGCCAGTTCACCTCCCGCTCGACCACTTTCGTCTGCGCCGGCTCCCATTCCGCGTCAGGCAGATTCAGCGCCGCGACGACTTCCTCCGGGCTCACGAACATGTCACGGTGGTGGTCCAGCTTCGACTCCCCCGGCGGAGGCCCGCTGTGGTCCACGATCAGCATCGTGCCGCCCGGTCTGATGGCCTCGGCTGCCCGCCGGAATATCCGGATGCGGTCCAGCGGCACAGTGGAATGAAAGAAGTGGGCGCTCACCAGGTCGAATTCGCCGTTCGGGAAGGTCTCCGAGAGGTCGTGTTGCTGGAAGTCGATTCGATCCGCCAGGCCGCGCTCCTCGGCCGCAGCACGCGCACGCTGTAGGGCGGTATCGGAGATGTCCACCGCAACGACGTCCCAGCCACGCTGCGCCAGCCACACCGCGTCCGCACCCTCGCCGCAGCCGAGGTCGAGCGCCCGACCAATCGGCAGATCGGGAGCCACCTCGGCGAGACGTGCGTTGACCCGTCCGCTCCACACGCGTTCACGTTCGCCGTAGTGCTGTTCCCAATGTTCCTTGGCGTCAGGCGTTGACACGACTTCTCCCTTCAGGGACGGCCTCACCATTATCGTCGGCCGTCCGACTCGACCTCCACCTTGCAGGCACGCGGCCAGAAGTGCCAAGCTTTCTTGCCATGCAGGCAAAAGACGAGGAAAGTGTAGATCTGCGGGTGCGCCGTCGCCTCCGCGAGCTGCGCATGCAGCGGGGGCTCACCCTCGACGAGGTTGCGCGCCGGTCCAGCATCGACGTGTCGACGCTGAGCCGTCTCGAATCCGGCAAGCGGCGGCTGGCGCTCGACCATCTGCCCCGCCTGGCCGCCGCTCTCGCGGTGAGCACTGACGAACTGCTTCGTACCCCCGAGGTGGAAGATCCACGGGTTCATGCGAATTCGCATAGTAGACACGGAATCACCTACTGGCCGTTGACCCGGCAGGCGGCCGGCGGGCTGCTCGCGTACAAGATCAGGATCAGCGCCCGACGGCGTACGCCACCCGCCGAACTACCGGTGCACGAAGGTCAGGAGTGGATGTACGTGCTGTCCGGTCAGGTGCGACTGATTCTGGGAGACCGCGACTTCACGGTCAAACCCGGTGAGGCCGTGGAATTCTCGACATGGACGCCCCACTGGTTCGGTGTGGTTGACAGTCCGGCGGAGGCGATCACGATATTCGGCGTACACGGCGAACGGTTGCATCTGCACGGGTGATCTCACTCGTTCAGCCGCCCGACCACTGGTCGAGGTTGGCACGCAGGCATATTGGTCCGCCGGGCCTACAGGTAGCGCAGTGCACGCCCCCCTAGCTCAGGTAGGACGTCTGATTGACCAGCCGCACCGATGCCGCACCGTCGGGATAGAACTCGGCGATCGACAGCGACGCCAGGTCCAGGTGCATGCGGTACAGAATGCTCGGACCCGCGTCAAGCGCCATGCGCAGCAGCGTCTTGATGGGCGTCACGTGCGACACCACCAGCACGGTCTCACCCGGATGCTCGGCAATGATCCGCGCCCGCGCCCTGCCCACCCGCTCCGCCGCGGCGTCAAAGCTCTCGCCGTCCGGCGGCGCGACGCTCGTATCACGCAACCAACGCCGGTGCAAGGCGGGATCGCGCTCGGCGGCCTCGCCGAACGTCAGCCCCTCCCAGCCACCGAAGTCGGTCTCGATCAGATCCGCCTCCACGGTGACGTCGAGACCGAGCGCCTTGGCCGCCGCCTCGGCGGTGTCGTACGCACGCTGCAGCGGCGAGGTGATGACTGCGGCGACGCCGCCCTTCTCGGCCACGAACTGCGCGGCCGCTTCAGCCTGCCGACGGCCGAGTTCCGTCAGCGCCGGATTGCCGCGGCCCGAATACCGTCGCTCGACGGACAATTCGGTCTGGCCGTGACGCAGCAGCAGGAACCGGGTGGGTGCACCCCGCGCACCGGTCCAGCCCGCGGGGTTGGAATGCTTTTCCGTCTTGGCTTCCGGCGCCGATGTTTCCGCCTCCAATTCGGCGGCCGCATCCATGGCTTCGTTGGCCAACCGATCGGCGTGGCCGTTCTTCGCCCGCGGCACCCAGGTGTAGGTGACGCGATTGAACCGCGACGCCAAGGCGGTGGCCTGCTTGTGCAGTGGCGCGATGTCGGGATGCTTGACCTTCCAGCGCCCCGACATCTGCTCCACCACCAGCTTGGAGTCCATGTTGACGTCGACCTCGGAGGCGCCCAGCTTCGCGGCTTCCTCCAGGCCCGCGATCAGGCCGTTGTATTCGGCGACGTTGTTGGTCGCATGGCCGATCGCCTGCTTGCGTTCGGCGAGCACGGTCTTGTGGTCCGCAGTCCATACCACCGCGCCATACCCTGCGGGGCCCGGGTTGCCGCGCGCTCCGCCGTCAGCCTCGACGATGACCTTCATGTGCCGGTCCCCCTGACCCGCAACAGGATTGCTCCGCATTCGGGACACCGCAGCACGTCGTCGTCAGCAGCGGCGGAGATCCTGGCCAGTTCACCGCGGTCGATCTCGATCCGGCATGCCCCGCACCGGCCGCCCTGCAGCAGACCCGCACCCGCACCTCCGCGCGTACGTTGACGCTCATACAGCGCGACCAGGTCGACGTCCAGGCCGGCGACGAGTTCCTCACGCCGCGAAAGAGATTGGTGACGCTGACGGTCGAGCTCGTCGCGCGCTTCGTCGCACGCCCGCTGCGCCTCCCCCAGCTCCTTCTGCAACTCGTCGATCTTCGTCAGCTCGGTCGACTGCTGGGTCTGCAATTCCTCGCGACGCTCCATGACCTCCAGCAGCGAGTCCTCCAGCGACGCCTGCCTGCGCTCCAGGGTTTCCAGTTCGTGCTGTAACTCGGTGAGCTGCTTGGCATCCGTGGCCCCGGAGTCCAGCAGCTTGCGGTCGCGGTCCTCGCGCTGACGGACGGCATCGATCTCGGCTTCGAACTTCGCCACCTGCTCGTCGAGGTCTTCCAGCGCGATCTGCAACGCCGCCAACCGGTCGTTGGCCGCACTGTGCGTCGCCTGGATCTCCTCCAGCCGCTTGGACTCGGCGAGGTTGCCCGCCCGGTGCTCGATGCGGCCCAGCTCGGCGTCGAGCTCGGCCAGTTCGAGCAGCGAACGTTGTTGCACTACTTCAGCTTTCATGCCTCGTTCTCTCGACATTCCATGGGTCAGTACGAACCGCTGACACTCGCACGGGTAATGCTTCACCGAAATGACCGCGCAGCACGTCTGCCGCCTGCCGACACCACGGGTATTCGCTCGCCCAGTGTGCGACGTCGACAAGCGCCACGTCGGACGCGCGCCGGTGCTCGTCGGCGGGATGGTGTCGCAGATCCGCGGTGACGTAGGCCTGCACGCCCGCGTCAGCCACCGCATCGAGCAGCGAATCGCCCGCACCGCCGCAGACCGCCACCCTCGACACCGTGGTCTCGGCGTCTCCGGAGGCGCGGATTCCCCACGACGTGGCGGGCAGCGCATCGTGCACCCGTGCGACGAACGTCGACAGCCGTTCCGGCCGCGGCAGCGAGCAGATACGGCCCAGTCCGGCATCGCCCGGCAGCGGCGCCATTTCGAAGACGTCGAACGCGGGCTCCTCGTACGGGTGCGCGGCGCGCATCGCCGCCAGCACATGACCGCGCACCCGGGACGGTGCGACCACCTCGACCCGCTCCTCTGGTACGTGCTCGACCGTGCCGACGGTGCCGATGGCCGGTGCTGCACCGTCGTGCGGCAGGAACTGGCCGATACCCGTCGTACTCCAACTGCAGTGGGAGTAGTCACCGATGCGTCCGGCACCCGCGTCGAACATCGCGGTGCGGACCGCGTCGGCGTTTTCGGCGGGTACGAAGACCACCCACTTGTCCACACCCGGTCCGGTCGGGATCGGGGCGAGGACCTCCTCGACCGTGAGGCCCAACGCGTCGGCCAACGCGTCCGACACTCCCGGCGATGCGGCGTCGGCGTTGGTGTGCGCGGTGAACAGCGCCCGTCCGGTGCGGATCATCTGGTGCAGCAGCGCGCCTTTGGCGGTGTCGGCGGCGACGGTGTCGACCCCACGCAGTAGCAGCGGATGGTGTGCGAGCAGCAGCCCCCGGTCGGGCACCTCGGCGACGACGGCGGCGGTGGCGTCGACGGCAACCGTCACCGTCTCGACGGTCTCCGACGGGTCGCCGCAGACCAGACCGACCGAGTCCCAGTCCTGCGCCAGATTCGGCGGGTAGGCCGCCTCGAGCACGTCGATGACGTCGGAAAGCCGCACGCTCACGGCATCACCTCGGCGATCGCCTCAACGAGCGCCGGCCACTCGGGCCGCACCGCGGCACGCAGGAACTCCCCGTCCAGTCCGACGAAGGTGTCACACCGCCGGACTGCAATGCCCTTGCCGTCGAGGTGCTTTCGCATCAGCCCAGCATCCGCAACGGCGAACAGGACAAAGGGCGCACATCCGTCGACGACATTTGCCCCGATGCTAGTCAGGCCCTCGACCATCTCGACACGCAGGCGGCGCAGGCGCTGCGCACCGCGGTCGGCCTCGGCGACGGCCTCCGGGCTGCTGCACGCGGTGATGGCCTCCAATTGCAGGGTGCCCAGCGGCCAGTGCGGGCGGCGCGCGGTCAGCCGTTCGAGCAGATCGGGCGGGCCGAGGGCGTAGCCGACGCGCAGGCCGGCCAGTGCCCACGTTTTGGTCAGGCTGCGCAGTACCACCACATCGGGCAGCGCCTCGGCCGCCAGGGACTCCGTCTCGCCGGGCACCGCGTCCGCGAACGCCTCGTCGACGACGATGATGCGTCCCGGCCTGCGTAGCGCTCTGATCTGCTCGCGGGTGTGCAGCACCGAAGTCGGGTTGGTCGGGTTACCGATGATGACGAGGTCCGCGTCGTCGGGCACGCGGCCGTCGGACAGGTGAAACGGCGGCGCGAGCACGACGTGCCGGAACGGGACCCCGGCCGCGGCGAGGGCGACCTCGGGCTCGGTGAAGGACGGGGCGATCAGAGCCGCGGACCGCGACCGCAGCTCGGGCAGCAGGGCGAACCCTTCGGCGGCCCCGCCGAGCAGGGCGACCTCGTCGATGCCGCGGCCGTGTCTGGCGGCGACGGCCTCACGGGCGCGCTGCTCGTCGGCAGCACCGGGGTACCTGCCGAGATCGGCCATCCGGGCGGCGAGCCGGTCGACCAGCCACGACGGTGGCTGATCTGCGCGGACGTTGACGGCAAAGTCCAGCATGCCCGGGCCCGCGGCCTGGTCGCCGTGATAGCGCGCCCCCGGGCGGGATTGGCTTGCCACATCACGACACTAGTGGGCCGTACGGGACAATGAGATTGTGACGGCACGCCCGCAGCTGGTGATCTTCGACCTTGACGGCACCCTGACCGATTCGGCTCAGGGCATCGTGGCCAGCTTCCGTCATGCGTTGAGCACGGTCGGCGCCGTCGTTCCCGACGGCGACCTCGCCGCCATGATCGTCGGCCCACCCATGCACCACACGCTGCAGGAGATGGGTCTCGGCGACGACGCCGACGCCGCGATCGCCGCGTACCGGGAGGACTACCTGGCCCGCGGCTGGGCGATGAACCGCCCGTTCGACGGCGTCCCCACCCTGCTGGCCGACCTGCGGTCCGCGGGGATCCGGCTGGCCGTGGCCACCTCGAAGGCCGAGCCGACCGCGCAGCGCATCCTCGCCCATTTCGGTCTCGACGGTCACTTCGAGGTCATCGCGGGCGCCAGCGTCGACGGTTTGCGCGCGACCAAGTCCGAGGTCGTCAAGCACGCGCTGGTCCAGCTCGAGCCGCTGCCGGAGCTCGTGCTGATGGTCGGCGACCGGTCACACGACGTCGAGGGCGCCGCCGAACACGGCATCGACACCGTGGTGGTCGGCTGGGGCTACGGCCGCGGAGACTTCGACGGCCCCGACGCGGTCACCGCCCACGCGCACGTCGCCACCGTCGAGGACCTGCGGGAGGTGCTGGGTGTCTGAGACCTACCGGCTGCACATCACGTTCATCTGCTCGGGCAACATCTGCCGCTCGCCGATGGCGGAGAAGATGTTCGCGCATCAGATCCGCGAGCGCGGCCTCGCCGACGCGGTACGGGTGACGAGCGCGGGCACCGGCGGCTGGCATGAGGGCGAACCCGCGGACCGCCGAGCCAGTCACGTGCTGCGCTCGCACGGCTATCCCACGTCGCACAGTGCCACGCAGATCACCGACGACCACCTGTCCGCCGACCTCGTCATCGCGCTGGGGCGCAACCACGTCCGGATGTTGCGGGAGATGGGTGTGGAGGCGGACCGGGTGCGGATGCTGCGGTCGTTCGACCCGCGCTCGGGGGCGCACCCGCACGACGTCGAGGATCCCTACTACGGCGATCACGACGATTTCGAGGACGTCTTCGCGGTGATCGACGCGGCGCTGCCCGGCCTCCATCGGTGGGTGGACGAGCAACTCGCCGACCGGGGAATCGCGAGCTGATGAAGCGCTGGGCCTTCTTGTTCAGGCCATCCTGGTTGGCCCTGCTCGTCGTGGTGCTCGCGTTCGCGTACCTGTGTTTCACCGTGTTGGCACCCTGGCAGCTGGGCAAGAACACCAAGACGTCGCGGGAGAACGCCCAGATCGCGAACTCCGCGTCCGCTGACCCGGTGCCCGTGACAACGCTGCTACCGCAACAGGATTCGTCTGCACCCGACGAACAGTGGCGCCGGGTCACGGCGACCGGAAGGTATCTGCCCGACCACCAAGTGGTGGCCCGGTTACGGGTCGTCGACGGCGAACCCGCCTTCGAGGTGCTGGTGCCCTTCGCCGTCGACGGTGGGCCGACCGTGCTCGTCGACCGCGGTTACGTTCGCCCCGAGGGCGGCTCACGGGTGCCCGATATTCCCGCGCCGCCGACGGGGCCCGTGACCATCACCGCGCGGCTGCGGGATTCCGAAGGGGCGGTGCCGGGCAAGGAGCCGTTCCGCGAGGACGGCGTCCAGCAGGTGTACTCGATCAACACCTTGCAGATCGCCGAGCTCACCGGTGTACCGCTCACGGGCTCGTATCTGCAGCTGATCGAGGATCAGCCTGGCGGACTCGGCGTCATCGGGCTCCCCCACCTCGACGCAGGCCCCTTCCTCTCGTACGGCATCCAATGGATCGCGTTCGGCATCATCGCGCCGATCGGCCTGGCGTACTTCGTGCGCGCCGAAATTCTGCAGCGCCGACGGGAGAAGGCCGCCAAGGAGGCGGCGAACGCGGAGCCGGACAAGCCCCTCACGACCGAGGCGAAGCTCGCCGACCGCTACGGCAAGCGGCGCTGAGGCCCATCGCCACCACTGCAGCGGCCACCTGCACCGCCCGCGACAGTCGCACGGCCCGCTTGAGGTCGTTGATCGTCGGGGCCGGGCCGTCGCCGAGAGTGGGGCGGATCTCGAGTTCGTGGGCGTACTGGGTGGGACCGCCCAACCGCACACCGAGCGCGCCCGCGAAGGCGGACTCGACCACGCCCGCGTTGGGGCTGGGATGACGAGCCGCGTCGCGGCGCCACGCCCGCCACGCACCCAGCGGTGAACCACCGGCCACCGGTGCGCACACGATGACGAGGACTGCGGCGACGCGGGCGGCGACGACGTTGGCGGCGTCGTCGAAACGGGCTGCGGCCCAGCCGAATCGGGCATACCGCGGCGATTTGTGTCCGATCATCGCGTCCAGGGTGTTGGCGCCCCGGTAGACCAGAATCGCGGGGACGCCACCGACGGCGCCCCACAGCAACGGCGCGACCTGCGCATCGGAGGTGTTCTCCGCGACCGATTCCAGCGCCGCCCGCGCCAGGCCGTCGGCGTCGAGGACCGACGGATCGCGTCCACACAACGACGGCAGCAGGCGACGGGCGGCCTCCACGTCACCCTGCCCGAGGTGAGCCGCCATCTGCTCGCCCGTGCGGGCTAGCGACGTGCCGCCCAGTGTCACGAAGGTCGCCGCCGCCATGAGCGCGGGTTGTCCCGCCCGCCCGACAGCCCGTTCGCTGAAGATCCCGGCGACACCCAGCGCCCCGAGCAGAGCCGCGATGTGGATCATGCCGGCGCCGCGGGTGTCGGCGTAGGTCAGCCGCTCGAAAGCCGCTGCGCCACGGCCGAACAGCGCCACCGGATGGCCCCGGCGCGGGTCGCCGAACAACAGGTCGGCCAACCAACCGACCGCCACGCCGACGGCACGGCCATGGCGACGGGGAGCTGACACCCCGGCAGCGTCTCATATCGCGATGCCATCGAATTCAGACGGTTGGGCGTTCATGATTAGTGCAGGCCCTACAGCGAGGAGTCGATGATGACGTTCCCGGCCTTGAATCACGTCGCGCTGACGGTGCGCGACCTCGAAGTGAGCGCCCCCTGGTACCGCCAGCTGATCGGAGCAGACCCCCTGATCGACGAGCACACCGACGCCGGATTCCGGCATCTGGTGTGGACGTTCGACAACGGGACGCTGTTCGGCATCCACGAACACGACAGGAAGGCACCCGACGAACGCTTCACCGAGTTCCGCGCGGGGCTGGATCACGTCGGCTTCGGATGTGTGGATCGCGCGGCGCTCGAGCAGTGGGTCCAACGCCTGGACGCCCTCGGTGTCGAGCACAGCGGCATCGTGGACGAGAGCTACGGGTCGGGGCTGAGCTTCCGCGATCCCGACGGCATCGCGCTGGAGTTCTTCGCGCCACCTAGCTGATCGAATCGAGTAGTCGAATACTCCTGTCGCCGGGACGGCCCCCACTATCGGGGGATGGGGTGCGATCCGTTCCAGATGATGCTTATCCACCATGTCTTTCGGACGCAGTTCGCCGCGTTGCCTGGGTAGATCCGCACGGTAGACGCCGACGACACCACACGCGCCAATCTCGCAAACCTGATCGATGTGCTGCACCACCACGCCGGTTCTGTCGCAATGTCACGTTGAGAGCGCCGTCGCGCGCATATATGCATGGAAACGCTCTCAAGCTGACGTTGTGGTCGGCCTACGCCGCTGAGGACGGGGCCGGCGGCCCCGGCTCTGAACGCGCGGCTTTGCGCCCGTACCAGCTGTCGGCCACGCTGGCCGCCCATCTCAGCAACCACGCGCTGTCGATCGTGCCGGTTGTCGCGCAGTGGATCACACCCGAAGAAATTGAAGGCGTTCATCGACCGCGGTGGGGCGGATGTCAAGCCCGGCCAATCTTCAGTTCGCACTGTCCTTCGCGGGCTTCGTGCTCGCCGAATCAACGCCTGCCGAACAGGAGCGGTTCATCGCGTCCGTGCCGGTTATGCCCCGAATACTGTTGCGGCGCGTGGGCTGCCGCGCACAGTCGTCGTATCAGGCGAAGGTACACGCCACCTAGCTGAGCGTGACGACGATGCCCGACGCCGGGTCCACCTCGGCGTCGAGCAGCTCGAGGTAGGCCCGCTGGATTTCGTCCTCGGTCGAAATCCGCTGGACGCGCAGCCATCCGGCGGGCCATTTCGCGAACGGCTCCCACGCCTGCGCGACTTTCCGGTCGAGCTCGGCGGTTCCCCAGTCCTTGCCGCGCTTGGCCCCGGGGCCATTTGGGTCCAGTGCGTCGCGCCGACGGTGGCGCTGTGGGCCAGGCGGTCGCCGTAGCGGGAGTGGACATCGGTGCGCACCGCGCCGTCGCCCGAGATGTCGACGTACACCGCGCGATCGCCGGGCAGCTCGGCGACCGCGTCATACAGGTGCACATCGTCGTAGATGTTCAGGCTTTCGACGAACGCGCGGTTGCCGTTCGAGGTGAGGCCCACGACGTTGACGCCGTCGCGC
This sequence comes from Mycolicibacterium moriokaense, assembly GCF_010726085.1. NCBI lineage: Bacteria > Bacillati > Actinomycetota > Actinomycetes > Mycobacteriales > Mycobacteriaceae > Mycobacterium > Mycolicibacterium moriokaense. The sequence continues at coordinate 3,010,076 of NZ_AP022560.1, read as the reverse complement.
TTGGCAAGCAGGTACGCCGCGATGATGGCCGTCTTCGACGAGGCGCTGGAGATGACGACGGTGTCTGTCCCGAAGAAGTTCTCGTCGGCGAGGAAGTCGTCGATGAGGAACGACGTGAAGAACAGCGGGAAGAACAGGATGTGTTCAGCCTCGCGGTCGGCTGAGTAGACGGGGTCGGTCTCGACGTCGCGGTACCCCTGATAGGCCGACGGCAGGTTGGCGCGGTGCGGCGCCGCGTCGAAGAAACCCTTGGTGTCGATACGGGACGGGGTGACGACCAGGTGGCTGGCGCACGGCAGGTAGCCGTAGACCCGCATGCCCTGGCGCAGACCGGAATTCCGCGTCTCCTCGACGTGGGCGTAACCCCAGACGTTCAGCTTTCCCCAGTCCGGGTCCGAAGCCGGGAAGAACGCCCAGTAGTTCATCGCATCGCCGAAGACGGCGTAGGTGATGTTGTTCGCGGTCAGGCCGAACGATTCGACGCGGAGCAGCGCCTCGCCATCGGCCAGCGAGGGCGGGTCGGCATGGACGATGCGGGTGTCGTGCAGATCCTTACGGTTCAGTTCGAGGTCCACGCGGTCAGCCTCGCACAAACGCGGGGTCGCCATTGCCGTCGTCAGTCACGCATACGGGAAGACGCCTCGGCGTCGTGCACCACCACACAGCACCGGTCGGGATCCGGATCGAGTTCCGCGCGCGCCTGCCGATGACCACATCCCTCGATCACGCCCTCGACGAGCCGCAGATTCAGCCCGCACACCACGTCGCGGTGATCCTGGGCAACCAGATGGAACGGGCAGTTACGCAGGGTGATCCTGCCGTCGTCGACACGGGGCAGATAGCCGCGAGCGAGCAGTGCGTCCACCACCTTTCCGTCGGCTTCGACGCCGGCTCTTCGACCCGACTCGTGCGCAGCGTTGTTCATCGCCTGCTGGACCGCTCCGCTGTCGTCCTGTTCGACGGATGCGACGAGAAGGGATGCCAGTAGTTGGTAGTCGCGGGGCGGCACGCTGACGGTGATCTCGTCGACGGCCCGGGCGTACAGCTTGGCGGGGCGTCCGGCCCCCGGCCCGCCACGCCCGGCTGGTCGTTGATAGCTGACCGTCAGCAGGCCGGCCTCCGCCAACTTGTCGAGGTGGTAGGCCGCCAGCGTGCGTCCGATCGACGCGGCGACCGCGGCCTGTTCACGCGAAACCGGCCCGTCGTGCTGGACGACGTATTCGTACAACTGCCGCCGCAACGGGTCATCCAGGTGGCTCAGGCCGTTCAGTGCGGCCAGGTCACGGGGCTGGATGGACATCCATTAACTCTAACACCAAAAACTATTGACAAATGCGATAGAGCGGCCGAATCTAAAACTAGTTCTGATTGGTTTTACAAAGGAGTTGATATGACCGCCTCAGCGCTACCCCACTCAGCTCATGGCTCCTCTGAGCTACTGCAGCGCGCCCGGTCGGACCCGGCGTACGCGGCGTTCCTGACACTGCGCGTCGGATTCACCGTGTTGCCGATCGTGATGGGCCTCGACAAGTTCACCAACAAGCTCGTCAACTGGGAGTCTTATCTCGCGCCGTGGATCGTCGATGCGAGTCCGATCGGCGCACATCAGATCATGCTCATTATCGGGGTAATAGAGATCCTTGCCGGCGTCGCCGTCGCCATCAAGCCGCGGTACGCCGCATACGTGGTCGCCGCCTGGCTGGCCGGCATCATCATCAACCTGCTGACCTATCCCGGTTTCTACGACGTGGCCCTGCGCGACTTCGGCCTGCTGCTCGGCGCGCTGACGTTGGGCGCCCTCGCGTCGGTCTACGACCCAGCCCCGCATCGGCATTCGGCTACCGATTCGACTGGCGCGTAACCGATCCCGCGCTGTTACCCTCCGGCCACCGGGTGCGACTAGCCTGGGAGACGTCATGAGCCGACGACCCAACGTCCAGGTACGGCGGATCTATGACCCGGTGCAGCCGGAGGATGGCACGCGGGTCCTCGTCGATCGCATCTGGCCCCGCGGTATGAGCAAGGCCCGCGCGCACCTCGACGAATGGTGCAAGGACGTCGCGCCATCGACTGAACTGCGCAAGTGGTACGGCCACGATCCCTCGCTGTTCGACGAGTTCACGCGCCGCTACCGCGACGAACTCGGCGATGCCACGCGGGCCGCCGCGCTCGCGCATCTGCGCGACCTGGCGAAGAAGCAACCGCTGACGCTGCTGACCGCCACCAAAAGTGCCGACCTCAGTGAGGCGGCCGTGCTAGCCGAGCTCATCGGAGCGTCATGAGCGATCAACGCCCGACCGTTGAGGCGCTCGGTGATCACGAATATCTTGTCCGGTTCGAACAGGACGAGGACAGCGTGGTGGTGCGCGTGTTCGCCGACCCGGCAGTCGTCGCCCAGATCGCCGACGATGAGCTGCGAGTCGTGGAAGCGACCGCGACCTACCTCGTCGCGCGCCAACTCCCGTTCGACCTACCCGAGCAGGTCAACCTCGATGAGGTTGCCGCGGCCTACGACAGCTACGTCGAGGATCTGCACCGGCAGTTGACGCCTCCATCGAGCCAATGAAACTTCTCGGACGGCCACCAAGGAAACCGCTAAACGGCCGGCATGCTCATCGACCGCGGCGAACGCCGGTGATCAGGTTCCGAAGTATTCGTGGATTTCGCGGATCGCCATCGATCCCTCGCCAACTGCGGCGGCCACCCGTTTGACCGAGCCCCGACGGACGTCACCGGCGGCGAACACACCGGGCCGGCTGGTTTCCAAGGTCATCGGCTGGCGTTGGGCCCGCCTCTGATTGCCGTGGGTGTCCGAGTAGAGGGCAGCCTGGCCGGTGGGCACAAAGCCGTGGTCATCGAGCTCGACAGCGCCGACTAGCCACGAGGTGTTGGGATCCGCGCCGATGAAAACGAACAGAGCGCGGGTCTCGATCAGGTGATGTTCGCCGGTCCTTTTGTCCTCGGCCACCAGCGCCGTCAGCAGACCGTCTCCGTGCACCTCCCGGATCTCGGTAGAAGGAAGCACGGTCACGCGGGGGTGCTGGTGGATCTGGTCGACGAGGTATCGGGACATGCTTTTGTTCAGGTCATCGCCGCGGATCAGCAAGTAGACCCGAGAAACCCGCGCGGCGAGGAAGACCGCCGCCTGCCCCGCCGAGTTACCGCCCCCAACGATCACAACGGGCCCTGTGCCGCACATCAACGCCTCTTGGAAGGTGGCCGCGTAATACACGCCGTTGCCCTCGTACGATTCGATTCCAGGTACGGCGAGCTTGCGGTACCGCGCGCCCGTGGCAACCACGACGGCACGCGCGATCACCGGCGCTTGATCGGCGAGTCGGAGCAGATGGTGTCCACTGTCGGATTCCAGCCGGGTCACCTCCGCCGAGACGATGATCCGCGCGCCGAACTTGCCGGCCTGCAGGACGGCCCGTTCGGTTAGGTCGGCACCCGAGATTCCGCCTGGAAATCCGAGGTAGTTCTCGATTCTCGATGACGTCCCGGCCTGCCCGCCGGTTGCGATCCGCTCCATGGTCGCGGTGGTCAGGCCGTCGGAGGAGCCATACACCGCGGCACCCAGCCCGGCCGGGCCCGCGCCCACCACGACGACGTCGGATTCGTCGGGCACTGTGTCAGGAACCGGCAGCCCGACGCGGCGGGCGAGCTCGGTGTTGGTCGGGTTGCGCAGCACTTCACTGCCCCAGACCACCACCGGAGTGTCTTGGGGCGATACTCCGAACCGCTGCAACAGCCGCTCGGCGTGCTTGTCACGTTCCAAATCGATCCATCTGTGCGGTAACCGGTTTCGCGCCGCGAACTCTCGCAGCCGCGCGGTATCGCGGTCATAACAGGAGCCGATGATCCGAAACCCGGTGCCATCCTGGATCAGCAGCGAGCGGCGAACCAGGTACGCGCGCAGAATGAGGTCACTCAGCACCGGATCGTGGCCAACCAGTGCCCGTACCCGTTCAGCCGGTATCACGAGAACTTCCCCGGGTTCGACCACTTCGGCGGTGTAGAAAGCGGCTTGGCCTTCCAGATCGCCGAGCTCTCCGAGGAACCGCCCTGGGCCATGAACCCGGATCACATGTCGGTTGCCTTCATCATCGGTAGTGGTGACGGCGATCTTGCCGGACAGAACGACGAAGAAGTAGTCGGAGCGCTCACCTTCGCGGACAAGCGTTTCGCCCCTGTTGACGGCGCGCCGGGCACCGCCGGCCTCGAGAACCGCAACCTGTTCGTCGGACAGTCGCGGATACGCACCGTGAAAATCGGGGGTTTCCGGCAGCGGAGTCGGTGCGCGCTGGTCGGGGGCGACCTCAAACATAGTTCTCATGGACGTAGCACCACCGCCACATCTCCCCCGGCTCCAAAGACTGCACGATCGGGTGACCCACGGTGTGCGCGTGGGCCCGCGCATGCCGCATAGGTGACGAGTCACAGCAGCCGACGTGCCCGCATGTCAGGCACAGCCGCAGGTGCACCCACGGTGTGCCGAGCCGCAGGCATTCCTCGCAACCGTCCGCACGTGGGCTCACGTTGCGGATCGCCGCCACATCCGGGTCGATCATCGTCGGCGTCATGACCGTGCCTCCTTCGCGCTGTCGGCCGACAGCGTCTGATCGAGCCATTTGCGTAGCGCCGCAACGGGAGCAGCGCCTGCCTGGCGTCCAAGTACTTGCCCCCGGTCCAGAAGCAGCAGAGTCGGCACCGCTTGGACCCCGAACCGCTGCGAGATCACCGGTGCCTTGTCCACGTCAACCTTGACCAATTTGAGTTGTCCCGCGCGTTCGGTCGCAAGCTGTTCGAGCGCCGGGCTGACCATCCGGCACGGTCCGCACCAGGTCGCCCACAGATCGACAAGTACTGGAACCGAGGACTTTTCGGCAACATCAGCGAAGTCCCCGTCGCCGGCCACAGCGATCCAGGGCAGCCATTGGTGACAATTGGCGCACCGCGGCTTGCCCGTCCCCGCCGCTGCTACCCGGTTGCGTTTTCCGCAGTGCGGACATCTCAGGATGTTTGTTTCCACGTGGTGTCCTCCGTCAGGCCGCCAGCGCCGGTTCCGAATAGCCCACGGCGAGTTCGCCGTTGTCCACCGTGATACGGATCTTGCCGCCCCCTGCGACGTCGCCGCGTAACAACGCCCGGCCGATCTTCGTCTCCACCTCATGGGCTATGTAGCGGCGCAGCGGCCGTGCGCCGTACACCGGATCGTAGCCGTGTTCGGCGATCATCCGGCGAGCGTCCGGAGTGATGTCGAGCTCGATTTGCCGTTCCGCCAACCGATGCTGCAGCTCGGCCAGCTGCAGCTCGACGATCCGTTCGAGTTGCGGCATCGACAGCGGGGTGAACAACACGATGTCGTCGACGCGGTTGAGGAATTCGGGCCGGAAATGTCCGCGCAGCTCGGCCATCACCCGGTCACGCGCGTCGGGCTTGATTTCGCCGTCCGCGCTGACACCGTCGAGCAGGTAGTGCGATCCGATGTTGGAGGTCATGATGACGACCGTATTGCGGAAGTCGACCTGACGTCCCTGTGCATCGGTGAGTCGGCCGTCGTCGAGCACCTGCAGCAGGGTGTTGAACACATCAGCGTGCGCCTTTTCGATCTCGTCAAGCAGCACCACCGAGTAGGGCTTGCGACGCACAGCTTCGGTGAGCTGACCGCCCTCCTCGTAGCCGACGTATCCCGGTGGCGCACCGACTAACCGGCTCACCGTGTGCCGCTCCTGATACTCGCTCATGTCGAGCCGGACCATGTTGTCCTCGCTGTCGAACAACGCCGCGGCCAGTGTCTTGGCGAGTTCGGTCTTACCCACCCCGGTGGGTCCGAGGAAGATGAAGGAGCCGATCGGGCGACGCGGATCCCGAATTCCGGATCGGGCCCGAATCACTGCATCGGCGACCAGTTGGACCGCCTCATCCTGACCGATCACGCGCTGATGCAGTATTTCGTCGAGCCGCAGCAGCTTTTCCCGTTCGCCCTCCTGCAATCGCGCGACCGGTATGCCGGTCCACGCGGCCACGATTTCGGCTATCTCGTTTTCGGTGACGACTTCACGCAGCAGCGGTTTGTCGCCCTGCTTTGACCTCAGCTGTTCCTCGGCCGCTTGCAGCTTGCGTTCCAGTTCGGTTATCTGACCGTAGCGCAACTCGGCTGCGCGGTTGAGGTCGTAGTTGCGTTCGGCCTCTTCGGCCTCGTGCCGTAGCTGCTCGAGTTGTCCGCGCAGTTCCTGTACCCGCCGGATCGCCTGCCGCTCGGCATCCCATTGTGCGTGCCGGGAATCGGCCTCGGCTCGCAGATCGGCCAATTCTTTGCGTAGTTCCTCCAAACGGGCCTTGCTCGCCGCGTCGGTCTCCTTGGCCAACGCCGCCTCCTCGATCTCGAGGCGTGTGACTCGACGAGTGACCTCATCCAACTCCGCTGGCATTGAGTCGATTTCGGTGCGAAGCCGCGCACAAGCCTCATCCACCAGATCGATCGCCTTGTCGGGCAGGAAGCGGTCGGTGATGTAGCGGTGCGACAGGGTCGCCGCAGCCACCAGCGCGGCATCCTGGATCTTCACCCCGTGGAACACCTCAAGGCGTTCACGCAGGCCGCGCAGGATCGAAATGGTGTCCTCGACGTCCGGTTCATTGACCAACACCGTCTGGAACCGTCGCTCCAACGCAGCGTCTTTTTCAATGTGCTTACGGTATTCGTCGAGGGTGGTGGCACCGATCATGTGCAGTTCACCGCGGGCGAGCATCGGCTTGAGCATGTTTCCCGCGTCCAGGGACCCCTCGGTCGCCCCGGCGCCGACCACGGTATGCAACTCGTCGACAAACAGCAGAATCTGGCCCTCGCCGGCCTTCACCTCTGCCAGTACCGCTTGCAGGCGTTCCTCGAATTCGCCACGGTACTTGGCCCCGGCCACTAGTGAGCCCATGTCCAGGGAAAATATTGTCTTGTCGCGCAGGCCTTCTGGGACGTCGCCGCGCACGATGCGCTGGGCGAGCCCTTCGACGATCGCGGTCTTGCCGACGCCGGGGTCGCCAATGAGCACTGGGTTGTTCTTGCTCTTGCGGCTGAGGATCTGGATCACCCTGCGGATCTCGGCGTCACGTCCGATCACCGGGTCCAGCTTGCCTGCGCGGCCTTCGGCGACCAGGTCCCGACCGTACTTCTGCAGCGCTTCGTAGGCGCCCTCCGGGGTCGCGGAGGTGACCCGCTGGTTGCCGCGCACCTTGGTCAACGCCGTCAGGAACGCATCCCGAGTCACGTTGTGAGAGGCGAGAATCCGTCCAGCAGCACTCGCCGAACCCTCGTCGGCGAGTGCGACGACAAGGTGCTCCACCGACACGTATTCGTCCTTGAGCCGCTTGGCTTCCCGCTCCGCTGCCTCCAGCAGGTTCGCCAGGCGCCTGGTGACAGAGACCTGGCCCGGCGTGGCGCCCGGGCCGCTCACCTTCGGGCGCCGGTCCAACTCGCGCTCCAGGTCCGCGCGCAGCGCCGCAGTGTCGGCGCCCGTCTGGTCCAGCAGCCGCGGCACCAGCCCCTCGGGCTGGTCGATCAGCGCCACCAACAGGTGTTCGCCGTCGACCTCGGTGTGACCCATCCGGGTCGCGATGCTCTGAGCGTCGGCCAACGCCTCCTGTGACTTCTGCGTCAGCTTGTTGATGTCCACAGCGATGTCCTCCTTCGGCGAGACGCTGATTCCAGTTCGTCGATGCGGTCCAGCAGATCGAGCACCAGCCCGATCGCCGCGTAGTTCAATCCCAAACCTCTTCGCAGCCGCTGGATGCGGGCCACGGTGGCAAGTGCAGACGGTTCAAACATCGGCTGCCCGCCGGCATCCCGGCTGCACGCGAGCAGACCAAGTGCGACCAGCCGGCGCACCATGTCGGGATGCAGCCCGCAGCGTCTGGCGAATACGTCGAGCTGCATCTCGGGTCGACGCGCGAGCACATACCGCGGGGCGGTCATCGTCCCCTCCTGGGATCGAACGTGGATTCGGCAGCCAGTTGCTGGAACAACTCGCGTTCGCGTGCGGTGGGTTTGGACGGCACCATCACCTTGATTTCGGCGTAGAGGTCGCCTGCCGCGCCACGCGGGTTCGGCATGCCTTCACCGCGCAGCCGCAGCCGCCGCCCGGTCGAAGACCCCTGCGGGACCTTGACTTTGGCTTCACCGCCGGGAGTCCGAACAGCGACGGTGGTGCCCAGCACCGCCTCCCACGGCGACACCGGCAGATCGACGATGACATTGCGGCCGTCGAGCCGGAAGCGGGGATGGGGCTTGATGCGCACCACAAGGTAGAGGTCCCCGGCCGGCCCATCGCGGCTGCCCCGGCCGCCTTCTCCGGCCAGCCGGATCCGTTGACCATCGATGACACCGGCGGGGATGTTGACCGAATAGTTGCGGCCGTCCAGGGAGAGCTGCCGTTTGCCGCCCCGGTAGGCCTCCTCGACGGTCAGCTCCAGCACCGCTTCCTGGTCGGCGCCCGGAATCGGCCCGAATCCGCCACTGCCGCCGAACATGTCGCCGAAAAGATCCTCGATGTTGATGCCGCCGGCACCGCCGAAGCCCTGGCCGTAGCGCACCCGCGCGCCGGACGGCCCTCCGCCCCGGAAGCCACCCGCACCAGCGCCTACCCGCTCATCCCAGTCCTCGGGAACCCTCCGGAAGTCTTCGCCGAACCGGTCGTAGCGTTTACGGGTCTCGGGGTCCGACAGCACGTGATAGGCCTCGTTGATCTCCTTGAACCGCTCTTCGGCCCCTGGATCCTTGTTGACGTCGGGGTGATACTTGCGGGCCAGTGTGCGAAACGCCTGCTGGAGCTGATCGGCGGTGGCGTCCCGCGACACCCCGAGCACTTCGTAGTAGTCGCGGGCCACGAAGCGTCACCCCCCGCGTCGACTGACCACGACGGCCGCCGGCCGCAGCTGCCGTGACCCGTCGCCGTAGCCCGGTCGAAGCACTTCGACGACCGTGCCGGGCGGGCTGTCCGGCTGGTCCACGACGCCGACCACCTCGTGCCGCTCCGGGTCGAAGGGGACCCCTGCCTCCCCATGGCGCGGATAGCCGAGCTGCTCGAGAACCTGTAACGCTTGTTCGAGAATGTTGCGGACACCCTCGACGACCGCATCGGACTGGTCGTCGGCATGACTGATCGCCCGCTCCAGGTTGTCCACGACGGGCAGCCACGCGCCGGCCACTCGGGATCGTTCTGTCATCCGTTCGCGGTCCAGTTCGCGGGCGTACCGCTTGCGCAAATTGTCCAGATCGGCGGCGGCGCGCCGCCAGCGGTCCTCGAGCCTGGCCAGTTCCTTGTCCGTATCAGGTTGGGGCGCATCCGTTTCTGGCGGGTTTTGAGCTAGCCGCCCATTTCCCTGTTCGGTTTCGGAATGATCTGGGCTGACCATTGCGGCTCAGCTCCGGTCGAACTCGGCGTCGACCACGTCGTCGTCGCCGACAGCAGAGCCCTGGCCGTCTCCGGCCGATTGCCCGTTGCCGCCGCCGGTCGGCATGGGTTGTAGTCCGTACAACACTTGTTGCAGCTCGGACGTCAGCGACTGCACGCGGTCCATCGGTGCGTCGTCCTTGATGGCTTGGCGCGCGTCGGCCACGAGCATCTCGGCGCGGGCCCGGTCGTGCGGCGCCGCAGAGTCGCCCAGCTCTTTTAGCCGGCGCTCGACTTGGTAAGCCACCGAATCGAGTTCATTGCGTGCATCGACCTGCTTACGCAGCTGCTCATCCTCGCGGCGGTGCGCCTCGGCCTCAGCGAGCATCCGCTCGACCTCGCTCTTGTCGAGGTTCGACTGTTCGCTGATGGTGATGCCCTGCTCGGCGCCGGTGTCCTTGTCGCGCGCAGTGACATGCAGGATTCCGTTGGCGTCGATGTCGAAGGTGACCTCAACCTGTGGTTCACCGCGCGGCGCCGGTCGGATGTTCTCCAACTTGAACCTGCCGAGTACGCGATTATCTTTGGCCATCTCTCGTTCGCCTTGCAACACAACGATATCCACGGCCGGCTGGTTGTCCGCCGCGGTAGTGAACACCTCGCTGCGCCGGGCCGGGATGGTGGTGTTGCGCTCGATGATCTTGGTCATCACGCCGCCGGCGGTTTCAACACCCAGCGACAACGGCGTGACGTCGAGCAGCAGGACATCGGACACCTCGCCCTTGAGCACACCGGCCTGGATGGCGGCACCGAGCGCGACGACCTCGTCGGGGTTCACGCTCATGTTGGGGTCCTTGCCACCGGTGAGCCGGCGCACCAGGGCCTGCACTGCGGGAATTCGGGTCGACCCGCCGACCAGGATGACCTCGTCGATATCGTTAGCCGTCACTTTGGCGTCGTCCATCGCCTGCTTGACAGGACCCATGCAGCGCTCGACGAGATCGTGCGTGAGTTCGTCGAACTTCGACCGATTGATGGTCATGGTGAGGTGTTTGGGGCCGTTGGCGTCGGCGGTGACAAACGGCAGGTTGACCTGCGTCTGCGTCACCGATGACAGTTCGACCTTCGCCTTCTCGGCTGCCTCGAACAGCCGCTGCAGCGCCTGCGGATCTTTGCGCAGATCGATGTTGTTCTCGCGCTGAAAGTCATCTGCGAGATAGTCCACGAGCCGGCGGTCGAAGTCGTCGCCACCCAGATGGGAATCACCGGCCGTGGCTCGGACCTCCACCACCCCGTCGCCGACGTCGAGCAGGCTGACGTCGAACGTGCCGCCGCCCAGGTCAAAGACCAGCACGGTCTCGTGGCCCTTCTTGTCGAGGCCGTAGGCGAGTGCCGCGGCGGTGGGCTCATTGATGATGCGCAACACATCGAGGCCGGCGATCCGGCCGGCATCCTTGGTGGCGTTACGTTGGGCATCGTTGAAATAGGCCGGTACGGTGATCACCGCTTCCTTGACCCGCTCACCAAGGAACTTGCTGGCGTCGTCGGCGAGTTTGCGCAGCACCTGCGCGCTGATCTCTTCGGGCGAGTACTTCTTGCCGCGGACTTCGAACCGGGCGGCGCCGCCGTCGCCCTCGACAACATCGAAGCTGACCGCCTTGGCTTCTTCCGATATCTCGTCGAAGCGGCGGCCGATGAATCGCTTTGCCGAGTAGATGGTGCCCTTTGGGTTCATGATCGACTGACGTCTGGCGAGTTGTCCCACCAAGCGCTCGCCGCTTTCGGTAAATGCCACCACCGAGGGCGTAGTGCGCGCTCCTTCGGCGTTGGCGATCACGATGGGTTCCCCGCCCTGCCAGGCGGCGATCACCGAGTTGGTTGTGCCGAGATCGATGCCTACCGCTGTTGCCATCGTCTATTCCCTTCGGTTGGAACTGGTGAGGATTTGCAGCGCCCGGTCGGCTACTTCGACGTCAGCCACGACGTCGTAGTACCTGGGCAGCAACCCGCTGACGGAGTGGAAATCGCGGCGGCCGAATTGCATCGCGTGCACTAGCAGGCCGACCAGGGCACCCGTGAGCGCACCGATAAGCAGGCCATAACCGGCCAACACAAACCCCGATATCATTGGGTCAATCCAGTTGAACAGTCCGAAGATCCAGCCGATCAACACACCGACCGCGGCGCCGGAGCCGGCACCACGCAGCGCTGCGCCACCGTAATTCAGCCGGCCTAGGACCTGCTCCACGTACTCGAGGTCGCGGCCCACGATGGCCACCCGGCTTACCTCGAACCCTTCGTCGGACAAGTAGTCGACCGCGCGTTCGGCGTCGGCGTAGTTGTGGAAGGTTGCGATCACCTGACGAGCCGGCTCATTGGGCCGGACCGCCCCTGTCGCCACCGTCGAATGATCAGCCATCATTCCCCCTATGCCTGCCAACCAGGTGCGTCAAAGCCACGGTTTCTCCTTGGTTGCAGAGGTGCTCCACGGAACGCCGACAACGGCTAGCGGTAGCGCATGCGCGAACCGCGCGTCGTAATTAGCTCCCAGACCAAGCAGTCTGGCGATCCGCAGCGACGGTTGCGTGCGCCCGGACAGCCGAAATGTTTGGCTGCAATTCGTCCTGGCAGCACCACGATGCGAATCGGCCGTCGTTATCAGGGCGGGGCTGACGATCCGGAGCGAAGAAGAGGGTTCGGATCGCCAATGTCGGGTATAGGGTCGCTTGTAGCGCATCACCACACTCCGCGCGACAAGGCCAGAGACGGGGGTCGGTCAGCGTGGCCGGTTCAACGTGAGCGGGAAACCGCTAGGCCCGCCAGGGCGAAGCCGGCAGGTCGGACTGGCCCCAGCGCAATTGGCGGCGCTCTCGCGCGTCGACTTCGGTGATTACGACACTGACGGGATCTTCCAGGTCGCAACGGTCGCCGTTGGCAACCTCTCAACCTGTCAGGTGGAGGCCAGTTACCGGTCGTTGGACGGTGAGTTCGTTCGCTTTCCACGCTCCCAGCCCGAATATCCCGAAATCGACCGACAGCTTCGCGAGTTCGGCTCCGGCGGGCAGATCGATGTTGGACGCGGACAGTGGGGATGGGCAATACCGATGAATCACCAGAGCATCGTTCAGGGTTGCCTGGTGGTCAGTGCCGCCGATGCGCCGCCAGAGTTTCAAGTCCTGTTGCTGAAGATCCTTGCGCAGCAAGCGGGTACCGCCTTGGCATACGTCGCAGTACAGGAGCGCGACATCGGTGTAGCTGAGCAGACGGCACAGGTGACCACCGATCTACACGAAACGAATCAGGCACTCGCCAGTACGGTTTCGCGGTTGCAACGGCAATCGAACATCCACGAGGTGCTGGGCGCTGCGGTGGCGGCGGGACGGGGCGCGCAGGGCGTCGCGGATGCGTTGTATGACTTGACTGCACTTCCGGTGGGGGTCGAAGACAGGTTCGGCAACCTGCGCTGCTGGGCTGGATCTGGGAGACCACACCCCTACCCAAAGCAGACAAGTGACGAGCGCGAGCTGTTGCTGCACGAGCTGGCGGCACGGAACGGTCCGGCGCGGATCGGCGGCCGGATGCTCGCACTTGTCCAGCCGCGGGCCGAGATCCTCGGTGTCCTTGCGTTACATGATCCCGATAACACGGTGTCCGAAGACAGCCTGTTCGCCCTGCGCTATGGCACCACCGTGCTGGCGATGGAGCTTTCCCACGAGCGAAGTATCGCCGAGATCGAGCTCAATCTGCGACGCGACTTGGTCGACGACCTGTTGGTGGGCACCGATCGGGACGGGGCCTACGCTCGCGCCGATGCCCTGGGCCATGATTTGCGGCGCCCGCATTACGTCGTGGTGATGAATGCCGCCGGTCGAGCAGATTGCACGCTGGCCACCGCCGCTGGGCGCGCCGCGACCGCGTTGCATCTGAACTACCTGCAAGGGCAGCACGGGGGATTCGTTGTTCTTCTCACCGACGGCCGCCCAGACCCCGGAGCGTTGCACCACGCGATCGGGGAAGGTCCCGACCGCGCGAGCGTCGTGATCGGCATCGGCACGCGATGCGACGTGCCCGATGAGTTGCCGCAGTCCTTCATCGAGGCGCGTCGCGCTTTCAACATCCAGCTGCGCTACGCCAATCCTGGGGGCGCGGCGGCGTTCGACGAACTGGGTTTCTACCGCCTCATCGACGGCGCCCACGACGGCGGCGCCGTCGAACCCTTTGTGCGCGAATGGTTGGGCGCACTACTCGACTACGACAGCAGCAAGAAATCCGAAATGGTCCTGACCCTCAGCGAGTATCTCGAATGCGGCGGAAACTATGACGAATCGGCGGCCGCGCTACACATTCATCGCAGCACGCTGCGCTACCGGTTGGCGCGCATTGCTGAACTCACCGGCTACGACCTCCGCGACGTCGATACCCGGTTCAACCTCCACGCCGCGACACGTGCGTGGCGGTTCCTCAACCCCGCTGGTTGACCGGCCGCCCGGCGTATCTTGCGTCAGGGCGAGCCGTCGCCCTCTAGGTCGATCAGCGGTTGTCGTCACCGAGAATGGCGCGGCGCTGCGGGCGGACGCCTCGGACTGTCGAGACCATTTCCGCCCCGGCACTTCAGTCGCGTGGGCAGTAACCACAGCCAGGAATCGCCTGAAATCAGAACACCATTCGGAAGAGCGCAAGCACCCGATCCCAATGCTCAGTCGACGGGTTGGACACGGCCGCGTCGATTATCCGAAAGGAACGGGCCACCGCGATGCTCAACCCGCCGAACAACTCTGGCAGCAGACGCTCGGTGTCCTCAGCGAAGGAGACGTCAGAAGGTGGCTGTCGCACTACCTGACGCAGCAGCTCACGGATCTCCTCAGCCTCTTCCATCTTGTCGAACTCGCGCATCCGCTCCTGAACGCCTTTGGTGATCGGAAGATCCTGCGGCACAATCACATCACGCCTGTTCCACTCGGCCGAGTTGCGGCCCGCGATGGCGATGTCATCGATCTGCTCGTCGACGAACTCCCGGAAGCGACGGAGGTCGTTCTTGTCGATCTTGATGCCTGCGACCGACCGAAAGAACCTTTCGAACACCGGAATACCGGACGGATGGGTCACTGGATACCTCCGCTCCATGGATAGAGACCGGTCCACCAAGCCACTGTTCGAGTTTCCACTGTCGCCCTCGACACGGAACCGGGCCCGCAGGCGCAATACCGCCAAGCCGGTTCGGCCTCACAGGACGATACGACCGCATGCGGCGCGTATACGCTCGCCTGGGGTGCCTGCCATCGACGGCGTTTTTCGATATGCCAGGCCGGTGCGTCGCCGATCGCGTGTTTCGACGATTAGCACCATAAGATTCTGGGTTGGGGGTTAATCCAGTTGCCGTCAATGGATTCCGCAGACACAAGAATCCGGACTCGGAGGGTTCAAATGAATGAAAGGGACGGACGGGAAGGACGGGAAGGGCAACGAATAGAGACCCGCTCCGTCACAGTCGATGTGAAGCGCTCCGCAACGAACAAGAGCGTAATCTCTGTCAGCGGTGAACTGCACCGCGGAGCAACCGCGACGATGCGCCGGGTAGTGGCCGATGAATTAAACCGATCGCCTGCGCAATTGGTACTCGATCTCTCCGGGGTGCTCCGTATCGGCGCCGAAGGGATCGATGCGTTGAAGTCGGCCGCGACGCAGGCCGGCGAATCCGACATTTCGCTCTGTCTCGTCGGGGTGCACGGCCACCCTGCCGGGACCGCGCTGGCCGACGCCGGACTGTTGGACCTCTTTGAGATATCCACAGCAGACAGCGCGAAATGAAATCGGGGTGTTCCCTGGTGTGTCGGCGCCAGTCCGGCCGTCTCAGGTGTTGTCTTGCGGGCGGTGTCGAGCTTGTCGTTGCCGTTCGCGTCGGCTGAAAGCTGCTCGACGCACAGCCTCTTCGCTGTCAAAGCTCGATCCGAGGGCGCCGGCCATGATGCCCATCGAGCAGGCCAGCCAGACTATTCGGGCGTAGTCGACAAGGCCGGCGGGACGCCTCAACTGGGACTGAAGGTACCCAAGGTCGATTACCGATAGGGCGGCCAGCATGGTCATCAGGAAGAGCACCACGTACATCACCATCACGCCGATGGTCAGGGTGAGCACCGTGGAGACGTTGTGGAGCAGGGCTTCACCACGCTGTCCGTGACTGGAGGGCCTGTCCCACAGGCGGTTGTAGCAGACGAACCACAGCACCATGGCGATGACCGCCAGGACCGAGATCGACGCGAGCCGCAATGGGTGAACCGTGACGGCCATCGGCCAGATGCCGGAGTAGAAGAGAGCGAAGGCCGCCGTCGCGGCGGCGGCAGCGGTCGCACCTTGCAGCGATGGAACCAAGCGCCACGGCCGATTGGCTCGCACAATTCCGACCAGCATTCGCAGGCGCCCGGGCAATCCGACCATCGCCAGATGCTGGTCGGCGTCCGGTGCTGGGGCGGGAATGCGCCGGCCACGAATCAGGAAGCTGCCGACCCGCCCGGCAAGGTCGTGGCCCGCTGCAATTCCGCCAGCGGGCAGAGTGAGCCCGACGTTGTGCTGCGCGAGGTGTGCGATCAACTGCACAACGAGGCCGCACAACCGGTGCCGTCGGCGCACCGCACCAAGCGCGGGCAGCGACACCAGGGCCGCACAGTGATCGGTGTTGTAGTCCGCGAGGAGCGGTACGGTTCCCAACCTCATGGGCAGCTCGGTTACCAAGACGACAATGTCCCATTGGTTCGCCGATCGGTACCGCTGGGCGAGATCGACCATCGGGATACTGCCGTTTTCGTCGAGCCCGATCGGGTCTTTGGTCACCTGCACCCGCCAGTCAACGTCGTCGGACACTTGCTGGCGCAGCCACGCCGGTAGTTCCTTCGCCAGGGCAGAGGCGATTTTGGGGGGCACCTCCTCGTCGATGACGAGGCCGACGATCGCGCTGTGTCGCCGTGCGGTGCTGGTCACCGCGCTCGGCGCGGCGGAATCGGTGCTCATCGACGTCCTCCCGTTGCTGGGGCGATCCAACTGCCTGCTATGCCGGGTACCCAATGCCCTCACGGAGAAGTCGGCTTAAGTGCGGCAACCGACACACCGCGAATGGAGGAGCGACGCGTTATGACGTATACGCCGACGTTCCGCAGGGAGCCACTCAGCGTTGGCTTGTGAGCCGGTAGATGTGCATCTCGTCGGGTAAGCCCTTAAAACGTTGCGCTCCAAGACTTTCGAACGCAAGACCCGACCCGGCGGAGAGATCGCGAACTGTGCGGCTGGCCAAGACCTCGCCGTCGCCGGCAAAAGCCCCGATGCGCGCGGTGATCGGACTGCCGGGTTCGTCACCGAGATCGACATTGCTGAACCAGCCGGGGTTCCACACCGGCGTCGTATCGCCGTCGCCGAATTCGCGGTAGGCAAGTCGGACCGAACCGTTACGTGCGTAACGGACCTGCCGACCAGTCATACCGACATCTTGGAGCAGCGAGACGAGTAGTGGGCGCGGACGGTATCGAACCGCCGACCGCTGGTGTGTAAAACCAGAGCTCTACCACTGAGCTACGCGCCCTTGCACGGGAAAAGTACACGCCAGCGGCGTGAGACACGAAATCCGTCAGTCGGACTTGAGCTGCGCGAGCGCGTCGGTCCACAGCTTCTGATCGCGCGCCTCCCCCGGCTGGTTCATCTCGGCGAAGCGGACGACGCCGGAGCGGTCGATTACGAAGGTCCCGCGGTTGGCGAAGCCGGTTTCGTGGTTGAACACGCCGTAGGCCTGCGCCACCGCGCCGTGCGGCCAGAAGTCCGACAGCACCGGGAACAGGAAGCCGCTCTCGGTGGCCCAGACCTTGTGGGTCGGCGGCGGGCCCACCGAGATCGCCAGCGTCGCGGTGTCGTCGTTCTGGTAGTCCGGCAGGTGATCCCGGATCTCGTCGAGCTCGCCCTGACAGATTCCGGTAAACGCCAGCGGGAAGAACACCAACAACACGTTCTTGTTGCCCCGGAAGTCGCTCAGCGTGACCGGCTGCCCATTCTGGTCCTTCAGGGTGAAGTCCGGCGCCTCGGTTCCGACGTCGATCACCGTGTCACCGCCTACCTGCCGCTTTGGATTTGGGCTGCACCAGCCGGCTCGCGATCCAGTCGCCGAGATTGGCCGACGACGTCTGCATCAGACCCGCGGTCGGCGCGGACTCGGCGATTTCGGCGGGCTGGACGTGTCCGGGCTTACCCGTCTTCGGGGTGATCACCCAGATGACACCGTCGTCGGCCAGCGGCGTGATGGCGTCCATCAGACGGTCCACCAGGTCGCCATCGTCATCGCGCCACCACAGCAGAACGACGTCGATCACCTCATCGGCGTCTTCGTCGAGCAGCTCACCGCCGCACGCTTCTTCGATGTCGGCCCGGATGTCGTCGTCGGTGTCCTCGTCCCAGCCCAACTCCTGCACAACCTGATCTTTTTGGATGCCCAGTCTTCGGGCGTAGTTCGGGGCGTCGTCCGCCGCGACCACGGTCGGTCCTCCTTCAGCCTGCTCGGCGCATTGTGCGTCCAGCCCTATCGTCGCACGACCAGCCGCTCGAGCAACTCACTGGCGGCCAGGTTCGTCGATCTAAGTCAATATGCCGCATCGCAGAGGTTCAGCGCTGTGGTCTTCGTGTCGTTGAGTCGAGAGATCGCGGCGTTGAATTCGTCGGGCCCGTAATTGCCCGCGATCGCCACGGCCAGGCCCCTGGCGGCGTCCACCCAGGCGTGCATCGCATCCTCCAGCTCGGGCGTCAGCGGGTCCGAGATACTGCGGGCAACCAGGTCAGCGCTGTGGTTGAGCGCATCGATCGCCGGTCCCGTCTTGGAGTCGGCGTCGGCGGCACTCTCGTTGAAGGCGTCGACGTAGGCATTCACGGCGGTGATCGCGTCGACACTGCTGGTGCTCAGCGACTCACACGCGGTATGGACGGCCTCCTGCGTGAGCGAACTCTGCCGCTCCGACTCGCGCGAACTGGAGCTGGCGGCCGATTCCGCGATCGACGCCGACACCGACGCCTTGTAGACGGGAGCGTCGGCGGCATCCACCCCGGCAGTGCCCTGCACGACGTTGCTACAGCCCACGATGATCATCGCGGTGACGGCGGAACTGCCCACCACGAGTGCGGCGACCCGCAGCCGCTTCGGACACAGCCAACCGGTCACCACGGCTGCAGACGTTACCGGGTTCCATCCGCAATCGCGGGTTCATTCCAGTCGCCACCCCCAGCGGTGCGCGTGGTGCAGGATTGGAGAAGGATGGAGAAGCGGAAAACATCCGCGTCGACCACCCCAGCTCGTACCCGCCTAACAAGGAGCGGAAGTTGACCACCGAGTTCGCGCGCCAAGACCTGGCCCAAAACTCCGGCAGTGCAGCCGAACCCGACCGGGTTCGCGTAATTCGTGAAGGTGTCGCCTCGTATCTGCCCGACATCGACACCGAAGAGACCAGCGAATGGCTGGAATCGTTCGACAAGTTGCTTGAGCAGTCCGGACCGGCCAGGGCCCGCTATCTGTTGCTTCGGCTGCTCGAACGCGCTGGAGAGCAACGAGTCGCCATCCCGGCGCTGACGTCCACCGATTACGTCAACACCATCCCGACCGAACTGGAGCCGTGGTTCCCCGGCGACGAGGACGTCGAACGTCGCTACCGGGCATGGATCCGGTGGAACGCCGCGATCATGGTGCACCGCGCGCAACGCCCGGGAGTCGGTGTCGGAGGCCATATTTCGACATACGCGTCGTCGGCCGCGCTCTACGAGGTCGGTTTCAACCACTTCTTCCGCGGCAAGTCGCACCCCGGCGGCGGCGACCAGGTCTTCATCCAGGGCCACGCGTCGCCCGGCATCTATGCCCGCGCATTCCTCGAGGGCCGGCTGACCGCCGATGAACTCGACGGGTTCCGCCAGGAACACAGCCATCCCGGCGGTGGACTGCCGTCATATCCGCACCCGCGGCTGATGCCGAACTTCTGGGAGTTCCCGACAGTGTCGATGGGCCTAGGTCCAATGAACGCGATCTACCAGGCCCGGTTCAACCACTATCTGCACGACCGCGGCATCAAGGACACCTCCGACCAGCATGTGTGGGCGTTCCTCGGCGACGGCGAAATGGACGAGCCGGAAAGCCGCGGTTTGGCCCATGTGGCGGCGTTGGAGGGGCTGGACAACCTGACGTTCGTCATCAACTGCAACCTGCAGCGCCTGGACGGGCCGGTACGCGGCAACGGCAAGATCATCCAGGAGTTGGAGTCGTTCTTCCGCGGCGCCGGCTGGAACGTCATCAAGGTGGTGTGGGGCCGCGAGTGGGACGCCCTGCTGCACGCCGACCGCGACGGTGCGCTGGTGAACCTGATGAACTCCACCCCCGACGGCGACTACCAGACCTACAAGGCCAACGACGGCGCCTACGTGCGCGACCACTTCTTCGGCCGCGACCCGCGCACCAAGGCCCTGGTCGAGAAGATGTCGGACGCCGAGATCTGGAACCTCAAGCGCGGCGGCCACGACTACCGCAAGGTGTACGCCGCCTACCGCGCGGCGATGGACCACAAGGGTCAGCCGACGGTCATCCTGGCCAAGACCATCAAGGGTTATTCGCTGGGCGCGCACTTCCAGGGTCGCAACGCCACGCATCAGATGAAAAAGCTTGCGCTGGCTGATCTCAAGTACTTCCGCGACGCACAACGCATTCCGATCAGCGACGCGCAGCTGGAGGAAAACCCATACTTGCCGCCGTACTACCACCCCGGCCCCGAGGCGCCCGAGATTCGCTACATGCTGGAGCGGCGACGGGCGCTCGGCGGCTTCCTGCCGGAGCGTCGCACCACCACCAAGGTGCTGCCGCTGCCGCCGCGCGACACCTACAAGGCGTTGAAGAAGGGCTCGGGCAATCAGGAGGTCGCCACCACCATGGCGACCGTGCGGACCTTCAAGGAACTGTTGCGCGACAAGGAGATCGGCAAGCGAATCGTGCCGATCATTCCCGACGAGGCGCGCACGTTCGGCATGGACTCGTGGTTCCCGAGCCTGAAGATCTACAACCGCAACGGGCAGCTCTACACCGCTGTCGACGCCGAGTTGATGTTGGCGTACAAGGAAAGTGAAGTCGGCCAGATCCTGCACGAGGGCATCAACGAGGCCGGTTCGACGGCGTCGTTCACCGCGGTGGGCACGTCGTATTCCACCCACAACGAGCCGATGATCCCGTTGTACATCTTCTATTCGATGTTCGGCTTCCAGCGCACCGGTGACGGCTTCTGGGCGGCCGCCGACCAGATGGCCCGCGGTTTCGTGCTCGGCGCCACCGCGGGGCGCACCACCCTGGTCGGCGAGGGCCTGCAGCATGCCGACGGGCATTCGCAGCTGCTGGCCTCGTCGAATCCCGCTGTGGTGGCCTACGACCCGGCGTTCGCCTACGAGATCGCCTACATCGTGGAGAGCGGGCTGGCCCGGATGTACGGCGAGGACCCGGAGAACGTCTTCTTCTACATCACCATCTACAACGAGCCCTACGTGCAGCCGCCCGAACCGGAAGGCCTCGACGTCGACGCGCTGCTGCGCGGCATCTACCGGTATCGGCCCGCACCGGACAAGCGGTCGCACACCGCGCAGATCCTGGCGTCCGGCGTGGCGATGCCCGAAGCGCTGCGCGCCGCGCACCTGCTAGCCGACGAATGGGACGTCGCCGCCGACGTGTGGTCGGTGACCAGTTGGAACGAGCTGAATCGCGACGGCGTGCGGATCGAGAAGGAGCGGCTGCGCCATCCGGAGCGGCCCGCCGAAACGCCGTTCGTCACCAAGGCGCTGCAGGATGCGGCGGGACCCGTCATCGCGGTGTCCGACTGGATGCGCGCGGTGCCCGAGCAGATCCGGCCGTGGGTGCCCGGCACCTACGTGACGCTGGGCACCGACGGGTTCGGCTTCTCCGACACCCGGCCCGCCGCGCGGCGGTACTACAACACCGACGCCGAGTCGGTCGCGGTGGCCGTGCTCGAGGGACTCGCGCGCGACGGCAACATCGACCAGTCGGTGGCCGTCGAGGCGGCGCGCAAGTACCAGATCGACGACGTGATGGCGGCGCCCGAGCAGACGTCGGACCCCGGCGTCGCCTGACCCTTCCACCGCCGAGCCCCGCTGCGTTGACTCTGCGCTCAGGGCGCTGTGTTCTCGCAGTCTTGCGCCCTGGACGCAGAGTCAACGCAGAAGTCCGCCGGTCGACTTGGAGGTTTCCTCTAGAACTGTCGCGTAGCCTTTATGGATGACCGACAATCGGTACGTTCCGCCGAAGTCCACCGTCGAGGTGCTGCAAACAGTCCCCGACGCCGTGCTCCGTCGGCTCAAGCAGTACTCCGGCCGGTTGGCCACCGAAGCGGTGCGCGTCATGGAACAGCGACTGCCGTTCTTCGCCGACCTGGAGGCCTCGCAGCGGGCCAGCGTCCAGTTGGTGGTCCAGGCCGCAGTGGTCAACTTCGTCGAGTGGATGCGTGATCCGCAGAGCAACGTCAGCTACACCGCCCAGGCGTTCGAGGTCGTACCGCAGGACCTGCGACGCCGCATCGCGCTGCGCCAGTCGGTCGAGATGGTGCGGGTCACCATGGAGTACTGCGAAGAGGTGGTGCCGCTGCTGGCCCGCTCCGACGAGCAGTTGACCGCGCTGACCGCCGGAATCCTGCGCTACAGCAGAGATCTCGCGTTCGCCGCCGCCACCGCCTACGCCGACCAGGCCGAGGCGCGCGGCGCGTGGGACACCCGGATGGAGGCCAACGTCATCGACGCGGTGGTGCGCGGCAACACCGGACCCGAACTGCAGTCGCAGGCCGCCGCACTGAACTGGGACGCCACCGCCCCGGTCACCGTCGTCGTGGGTCTGCCGCAGCCCGACCGCAGCGACCTCGCCGGCGAGGACGTCCACGACGTCGCAGCCCGCCATGGCCGAGCGGCCCTTTCCGACGTCCACGGCACCTGGCTGGTCGCCATCGTCTCGGGTGCACTGTCGGCGACGGACCGGTTCCTCGCCGACCTCATGAGGGTCTTCGCCGACGGACCCGTCGTCATCGGCCCGACCGCCACCACCTTGGCGGCCGCACACCGCAGTGCCACCGAGGCGATCGCGGGTATGAACGCCGTCGCGGGCTGGCCGGGTGCGCCGCGGCCGGTGGCCGCGCGCGAGCTCCTGCCCGAGCGGGCGCTGCTCGGCGACAACACCGCGATCGCCGCACTGGAGACCGAGGTCATGCGGCCGCTCAACGACGCCGGACCCGCCCTGACCGAGACGCTGGACGCCTACCTGGACTCCGGCGGCGCGATCGAGGCGTGCGCCCGCAAATTGTTCGTTCATCCAAATACCGTGCGGTACAGGCTTAAACGCATCACCGACTTCACGGGCCGCGATCCCACGGTTCCACGCGATGCTTACGTCCTCCGCGTCGCTGCCAGCCTGGGCCGACTCGGTCGCCAAACGCACCTAGCCAGCACACGAAATTCCGGTGGAGGCGGGGTGACGGACGTCACTTCACCGCCCGCTGCGGCGGGATGAGCGGTTAATATGTCGCGGACCGGTATCGATAGAGTCGCATCACATGCGCTTTTGTGGACTACCTACAAAAACCTAAGACGAGGTTCATAATCTCTTACACCGCGCAAACGCAGTTTCACAGTGTTCTCTTAAACAGTGCTTGCGTTGCTTGCGCCCGGACAGGGCTCCCAGACTCCCGGCATGCTCGCCCCTTGGCTAGAGCTGTCGGGTGCGGCTGACCGTCTTGCCACATGGTCGCAGATCAGCGGTCTTGACCTGGCTCGGCTGGGCACCACCGCTACCGCCGAGGAGATCACGGACACCGCGGTCACCCAGCCGCTGGTCGTGGCCGCCACCCTGCTCGCCCATGAGGAACTGAAGCGTCGTGGCGACCTGGACGGTAAAGACATTCTGGTGGCCGGCCATTCGGTCGGTGAGATCGCCGCGTACGCCATCGCCGGTGTGATCTCGGCGGACGACGCGGTCAAGCTGGCCGCGACCCGCGGCGCGGAGATGGCCAAGGCGTGTGCGCTCGAGCCCACCGGCATGTCGGCGGTGCTCGGCGGCGACGAGGCCGAGGTGCTGGCCCGTCTCGAGGCGCTCGACCTGATCCCGGCCAACCGCAACGCCGCCGGTCAGATCGTCGCGGCCGGTGCCGTGGCGGCGCTGGAGAAGCTTGCCGAGGATCCGCCGGCCAAGGCCCGCGTGCGGCAGTTGGCGACCGCGGGTGCCTTCCACACCCACTACATGGCGACCGCAGCCGAGGGGTACGCGGCCGCCGCCGAGGCGGTAACGACCGCCGAACCGACGGCGACACTCTTGTCGAACGCCGACGGTCAGCCCGTCGCTTCGGCCGCCGACGCCATGGCCAAGCTGGTGAATCAGATGACCAAGCCGGTGCGTTGGGATTTGTGCACCGAGACCATGCGTCAGCGCAATGTGTCGGCGATCGTCGAGTTCCCGCCCGCCGGGACGCTCGCGGGGATCGCCAAACGCGAACTTCGGGGGGTGCCGACGCGCGCCGTCAAATCTCCCGCTGACCTGGACGGGCTCGCCGAGCTCGCCCAGGCATGACTCCCGGCTCGCCGGGGCGAATGATTCTCGGCGCGCCGGGAAGCAACAACCACATACCAACATCAGTTGGCAGTAACAACCAATAAGAAGGAGCCATTGTGGCCACCACGCAGGAAGAAATCATCGCCGGCATCGCCGAGATCATCGAAGAGGTCACCGGCATCGAGCCCTCTGAGGTCACCCCTGAGAAGTCCTTCGTCGACGACCTGGACATCGACTCGCTGTCGATGGTTGAGATCGCTGTGCAGACCGAGGACAAGTACGGCGTGAAGATCCCCGATGAGGACCTCGCGGGCCTGCGCACCGTCGGTGATGTCGTCACCTACATTCAGAAGCTCGAGGAAGAGAACCCCGAGGCCGCCGCAGCTATTCGCGCACAGATTTCGGAAAACAAGTGACCAAACCTTCCACTGCTAACGGCGGTTACCCCAGTGTTGTGGTCACCGCCGTCACCGCGACGACGTCCATCGCGCCGGACATCGAGAGCACGTGGAAGGGCTTGCTGGCCGGAGAGAGCGGCATCCACGTACTCGAGGACGAGTTCGTAACGAAGTGGGATCTGCCCGTGCGTATCGGCGGGCATCTCAAGGAGCCTCTTGACCCACAGATGACGCGCCTGGACATGCGACGCATGTCGTATGTCCAGCGCATGGCCAAGTTCCTGGGCAACCAGCTGTGGGAGACCGCAGGTAAGCCCGAGGTCGACCCGGATCGGTTCGCGGTCGTCATCGGCACGGGCCTCGGTGGCGGCGAGAAGATCGTCGAGACGTATGACGCCATGAACGAGGGCGGCCCCCGCAAGGTGTCGCCGCTGGCCGTTCAGATGATCATGCCGAACGGTGCCGCCGCGGTCGTCGGCCTCGAACTGGGCGCGCGCGCCGGGGTCATCACCCCGGTGTCGGCCTGCTCGTCGGGATCGGAGGGCATTGCCCACGCATGGCGTCAGATCGTCATGGGCGACGCCGATATCGCGGTGTGCGGCGGTGTCGAGGGCGGCATCGAGGCGCTGCCGATCGCGGCGTTCTCGATGATGCGTGCGATGTCGACCAACAACGACGATCCCGAGGGTGCGTCCAAGCCGTTCGACAAGAACCGCGACGGGTTCGTGTTCGGTGAGGCCGGTGCGCTCATGGTCATCGAGACCGAGGAGCACGCCAAGGCTCGCGGCGCAAAGCCGTTGGCCCGGTTGATGGGTGCGGGCATCACCTCCGATGCCTTCCACATGGTGGCGCCCGCGGCCGATGGCCTGCGTGCCGGACATGCGATGAAGCGTGCGATGGAGACCGCGGGCCTGGAGCCCAAGGACATCGACCACGTCAACGCGCATGCCACGGCCACTCCGATCGGCGATACCGCCGAGGCGAACGCCATCCGGGTTGCCGGGGTGGATCACGCCGCGGTGTACGCGCCGAAGTCGGCACTCGGCCACTCCATCGGGGCGGTCGGGGCACTCGAGTCGATCCTGACGGTGCTCGCGCTGCGTGACGGCGTGATCCCACCGACACTCAACTACGAGACCCCTGACCCCGAGATCGATCTCGACATCGTTGCGGGCGAGCCACGGTACGGCGAATACCGGTACGCCATCAACAACTCGTTTGGCTTCGGCGGACACAATGTCGCCCTGGCCTTCGGGCGTTACTGAGGCAGGAAGGAACTCTCAGAGCAGGAATGGCAGCGCTTTCCACGGGGAACGGTTTCCCCAACGTAGTCGTCACCGGTTATGCGATGACGACCGCTTTGGCGACCGACGCGGACACCACCTGGCAGCGACTACTGGAGGGGCAGAGCGGTATTCGGCTGCTCGACGATCCGTTCGTCGAGCAGTACGACTTGCCGGTCCGCATCGGCGGCCACCTGCTGGAGAATTTCGAGGACGAGCTGACGCGGGTAGAACTGCGTCGGCTGTCCTACCTGCAGCGGATGTCGACGGTCCTGGGCCGTCGGGTCTGGGACCATGCCGGGGCGCCCGAGGTCGATCCTCGGCGTCTGATGGTGTCGATCGGCACCGGCATGGGCTCGAGCGAAGAGCTGCTCTACGCGTATGAAGGCTTGCGCGCCAAGGGTCTTCGTGCAGTGTCCCCGCTCGCCGTGCAGATGTACATGCCGAACGCGGCAGCCGCCGCGGTCGGGCTCGAACGCAAGGCCAGGGCCGGGGTCAGCACCCCGATCTCGGCCTGCGCGTCGGGTTCTGAGGGCATCGCGCAGGCGTGGCGTCAGATCGTGCTCGGCGAGGCCGACATCGCGATCTGCGGTGGCGTCGAAACCAAGATCGAGGCGGTGCCGATCGCGGGCTTCGCGCAGATGCGCATCGTGCTGTCGACCACCAACGACGATCCGGCCGGTGCTTGTCGCCCATTCGACAAGGACCGCAACGGTTTCGTCTTCGGTGAGGGCGGCGCGCTGATGGTGATCGAGACCGAGGAGCACGCCAAGGCCCGCGGTGCCACCATCTACGCGCGACTGATGGGCGCCAGCATCACTTCGGACGGGTTCCACATCGTGGCGCCCGACCCCAACGGCGAGCAGGCCGGTCACGCGATGACGCGGGCCATCCAGCTCGCAGGCCTGTCCCCCACGGACATCGACCACGTCAACGCGCATGCCACCGGCACCACCGTCGGTGACGTGGCCGAGGGCAAGGCGATCCACAACGCGTTGGGTGACCACAAGGCTGCGGTCTACGCCCCGAAGGGGGCGCTGGGCCACTCGGTCGGCGCAGTCGGCGCCGTCGAGTCCATCCTCACCGTGTTGGCGCTGCGCAACGGTGTGATCCCGCCGACGCTCAACCTGAAGAACCTTGATCCGGAGATCGACCTCGACGTCGTGTCCGGTTCACCACGACCTGGCAACTATCAGTACGCGATCAACAACTCATTCGGTTTCGGTGGGCACAACGTCGCGCTCGCGTTCGGCAAGTACTGATACCGCCTAACCTCAAGCGCTACAGGAGGATTGCATGACCATCATGGCCCCCGAGGCGGTTGGCGAATCGCTTGATCCACGCGATCCGCTGCTGCGCCTGAGGACATTCTTCGACGACGACAGCGTCGAGCTGCTGCACGAGCGCGACCGCTCCGGCGTGCTGGCCGCGGCCGGCACCGTCAACGGCCTGCGGACGATTGCGTTCTGCACCGACGGCACCGTCATGGGCGGCGCCATGGGTGTCGAGGGGTGCGCGCACATCGTCAACGCCTACGACACCGCCATCGAGGAACAGAGCCCGATCGTCGGCATCTGGCACTCCGGTGGTGCGCGGTTGGCGGAAGGCGTGAGGGCGCTGCACGCCGTCGGTTTGGTCTTCGAGGCCATGATCCGCGCATCGGGATACATCCCGCAGATCTCCGTCGTCGTCGGATTCGCCGCTGGCGGTGCGGCATACGGCCCGGCACTGACGGACGTCATCGTGATGGCGCCGGACAGCAAGGTGTTCGTCACCGGCCCCGACGTCGTGCGCAGTGTCACCGGCGAGGACGTCGACATGGTGTCGCTGGGCGGCCCGGATGCACACCACAAGAAGTCGGGTGTGTGCCACATCGTCGCCGACGACGAGCTCGACGCTTACGAGCGTGGCCGCCGGCTGGTCGGATTGTTCTGCCAGCAGGGTCATTTCGACCGCAGCAAGGCGGAGGCCGGCGATACCGACCTGCACGCGCTGCTGCCGGAGTCGGCCCGCCGCGCCTACGACGTGCATCCGCTCGTCGAGGCGCTGCTGGACGAGGGTGTGCCGTTCGAGGAGTTCCAGGGCAAGTGGGCGCCGTCCATCGTCGTGGGTCTCGGCCGGCTGGCCGGACGCACCGTCGGCGTGATCGCGAACAACCCGCTGCGCCTGGGCGGCTGCCTGAACTCCGAAAGCGCCGAGAAGTCAGCACGTTTCGTGCGCCTGTGTGATGCGTTCGGCATCCCGCTCGTCGTGATCGTCGACGTGCCCGGCTACCTGCCCGGTGTGGACCAGGAGTGGGGCGGCGTCGTGCGTCGCGGCGCGAAGCTGTTGCACGCGTTCGGTGAGGCCTCGGTGCCCCGCGTCACGCTGGTCACCCGTAAGATCTACGGCGGCGCCTACATCGCGATGAACTCGCGGTCGCTGAACGCCACCAAGGTCTTCGCATGGCCCGACGCCGAGGTCGCCGTCATGGGCGCCAAGGCCGCGGTCGGCATTCTGCACAAGAAGAAGCTGGCCGCCGCGCCCGAGGACGAGCGCGAGGCGCTGCACGAGCAACTGGCCGTCGAGCACGAGCGGATCGCCGGTGGTGTGGACTCCGCGATCGAGATCGGCGTGGTCGACGAGAAGATCGACCCGGCCCACACCCGCAGCAAGCTGACGCAGGCACTGGCCGAGGCGCCCGCCCGCCGCGGTCGACACAAGAACATCCCGCTGTAACCCGGGCGATTTGTGTGCGTTGAGGAGCGCTGAGCGCTCCTCAACGCACACAAATCACAGGAATTCCTTGGCCACCTCGACCACTTTGTCGCGGTCCGCGGCCACCAACCCGATACGGGTGCGACGGTCCAGGATGTCGTCGACGGTCAACGCACCTTCGTGCGTCACGGCGTACTCGAATTCGGCACGGATGACGTCAATGCCCTCGGCCACTCGCTCGGTGGGCCGGTCGCAACTGGCCGCGGCGATCACGTTCGGCGCTTCGGCGCCGTAGCGCGCCACGAGCGAACCGGGCAGCTCGGTCGGCGACCGCAGTGTCGCAACGGGATTCGACGGTGCACCCACCAACGGCTGGTTGCGGGTACGACAGCCGGTGGCGGTCAGGCCCCGCAGCTTCACCGCATGATCGAGCACGTCTTCGGCCATGTAGCGATATTCGGTCAGCTTGCCGCCGATGACACTGAGCAACCCGGACGGCGACTCGACGACTCGATGCTCACGTGACACGTCGGCCGTACGTCCCTCGCCCGCGTCGATCAACGGGCGCAGCCCGGCATACGCGCCGATCACGTCGTCGGGGCCCAGCGCGACATCCAGCGCCGTGTTGACCGTGTCCAACAGGAACTTGGTCTCCTCCGGAGTGGGTTGCGGGACATCGGGTATCGGGCCCGGCGCATCCTCATCGGTGAGCCCCAGGTACACGCGGCCGAGCTGTTCGGGCATCGCGAACACGAAGCGGTTGATCTCTCCCGGAATCGGGATCGTCAATGCGGCCACCGGATTTCCGAAGGCGGCGGCATCGAACACCAGATGCGTTCCGCGGCTGGGCCGCAGGCGAACCGACGGGTCCACCTCCCCTGCCCACACACCGCTGGCGTTGACGACCGCGCGGGCCGACACCTCGAACGACTCCCCGGATCGCTGATCGGTCAACGTCACCGACGTGCCCGTCGCATTGGATGCCGCGACGCGGGTGAGGATCATCGCCCCGTGCTGCGCGGCGGTGCGGGCGACGGCGGTGACCAGACGCGCGTCGTCGATCAGCTGACCGTCGTAGGCGAGCAGGCCGCCGGCCAATCCGTCACGACGGACGGTGGGCGCGAGTTCGATGGCGCGCTTCGCATCGATCCGACGCGAGCGCGGCAACGTCGACGCCGGGGTTCCTGCCAGCTTGCGCAACCCGTCGCCCGCGGCGAACCCGAATCGCACCAGCGCCCGCGACGCGGTGTTCATCGACGGCAGCAGCGGGACCAGCTGCGGCATGGCCCGCACGAGGTGAGGGGCGTTGCGCATCATCAGGATTCCGCGTTCGGCCGCGCTGCGCCGAGCGATGCCGACGTTGCCCGTCGCGAGGTAGCGCAGCCCGCCGTGCACCAGCTTGCTGCTCCAGCGGCTGGTGCCGAACGCCAAATCATGCTTCTCCACCAGCGCGACACTGAGTCCGCGCGTCGCGGCGTCCAATGCAATGCCGACGCCGGTGATACCGCCACCGATCACCAACACATCGATCGTGTCGCCGTCGGCCAGCGCCGAAAGCTCGGCGGCGCGGCGGGCCTCGTTGAGCGCGGTGGAAGACGTCACGGTTTCAGGTATCCGTTCAATGAGTGGGCGAGCTCGATGAAGAGCGCGTCGGCATCGAGGATGGGCGCCACGATCTGCCCGGACTGGATCACCGACTGGGTGATCAGCAGGCACATCGCACCGAGCTCGCGCGGATCGCCAGCCCGCACGCTGCCCTCCTCCTGCGCGAGCTTGATGTCGGAGGCGACCGCGTCGAGAAGCACCTGCTGGCTGGTGCCCAACCGCTCCGCGATGTAGACCATCGCGAAATCAGGGGCGCTGCGCAGCACCGACATCACCACGTCGTCGTGGCGCAGCCGGTCGGCGATCGCCACGATGCGCTCGACCAGCGCCTCCCGGCCGATCCGCCGACTCGGCACCTCGTCGAGCACACCGACGATCCGTGACGTCAGCAGCGCCGCCAACACCGAACGAGTGTCCGACCAGCGCCGATAGACCGTCGGCCTGCTGACGCCGGCGCGGCGCGCGATCTCGGCCAACGTCACGCGGTCGACGCCGAAGGCCAGCACGCAGTCGGCCGCCGAGGCGAGGATCCGATCCCCGATCGACGGCGAATCATCGTTACTGATTGACAGCATATGTAATACTGTAACGCATGACGCGTCCGGATGCCCAACAGACCGCACTGCTGCCCCCGATGAAGTGGAACGCGTGGGGCGACCCCGCGGCGGCGAAGCCGCTGTCCGACGGCATCCGGGCCTTGCTGAAGCAGGCCCTGGGCGTCGACGGCACGGAAGCGCCGGAACTGGAAGCCAAGGACGTCAAGCTGCGACCGTCGCAGCTGTCGGATGCCGACCGCGACGGCCTCGCCCAGATCGTGGGCGTTGACTACTGCCGCGTCGACGACGAAGGCCGGCTGCTGCGGGCCGGCGGCAAGTCGACACTGGACCTGTTGCGCCGCAAGGACTCCGGTGTCCAGGACGCACCCGACGCGGTGCTGCTCCCCCACACCGACGACGAGATCGCCGCGATCCTGCGCTACTGCTCCGAGCATGGCATCGCGATCGTTCCGTTCGGCGGCGGCACTAGCGTCGTCGGCGGCCTGGACCCGATCCGCGGCGACTTCGGCGCGGTGATCTCACTCGACCTGCGCCGCCTCAACGAACTGCATTCGCTCGACGAGATCTCCGGCGAAGCCGAACTCGGCGCCGGGCTCACCGGCCCGGACGCCGAGCGCCTGCTGGGCGAGCGCGGCCACTCCCTCGGCCACTTTCCGCAGAGTTTCCAGTACGCGACCATCGGCGGATTCGCCGCCACCCGATCGTCCGGCCAAGACTCGGCGGGGTACGGCCGCTTCAACGACATGGTCCGCGGGCTGCGCACAGTCACCCCGGCGGGCGTACTCGACCTCGGTCGCGCCCCCGAGTCGGCCGCTGGCCCTGACCTGCGGCAGTTGATGATCGGCTCGGAAGGCGTGTTCGGGATCATCAC
Source organism: Mycolicibacterium moriokaense (assembly GCF_010726085.1). NCBI lineage: Bacteria > Bacillati > Actinomycetota > Actinomycetes > Mycobacteriales > Mycobacteriaceae > Mycobacterium > Mycolicibacterium moriokaense. The sequence goes on along the minus strand of NZ_AP022560.1, from coordinate 2,978,686 downwards.
CCGCGTGCGGGTCCGCGTGCATCCGATCCCGGCGGCGACGCGCTACGAGGCATGGTCGTTCCCCGATTTCGCGACCGGCGCCGACGCGCTGCGCGCGGTCGTGCAGACCGGGACGGGGCCGACGGTCATCCGGTTGTCGGATGAAGCCGAGACCGGAGTGAACCTGGCCACCACCGAGAGCATCGGCGAACAGCAGATCACCGGCGGCTGCCTGGCGATCACCGTGTTCGAGGGCACCGAGGCCCACGTTGAGAGCCGTCACGCCGAAACCCGCGCGGTGTTGCAGGCCGCGGGCGGTACGTCGCTGGGCGAGGCGCCTGCGCGCGCCTGGGAGCACGGCCGGTTCAACGCGCCCTACCTTCGCGATTCGCTGCTCGCCGCCGGCGCGCTGTGCGAGACGCTGGAGACCGCGACCAACTGGTCCAACGTGCCCGCGCTGAAGGCGGCGGTCACCGAGGCGCTGACGAAATCTCTCGGCGAATCGGGCACACCGGCGTTGGTGCTGTGCCACATTTCGCATGTGTATCCGACGGGCGCCTCGTTGTACTTCACCGTCGTCGCCGGGCAGCGCGGGAATCCGATCGAACAGTGGCGCAAGGCGAAGGCCGCCGCGTCGGACGCGATGATGCGCACCGGCGCCACCATCACCCACCACCATGCGGTTGGCGCCGACCATCGCCCGTGGATGCGCGACGAGGTCGGCGAGCTCGGCGTCGCGGTGCTGCGGGCCGTCAAGGAGACGCTCGATCCGGCGGGAATCCTCAACCCGGGCAAGCTGATCCCGTGACCGTCGGCCGCGTGACGATGCTGACCAACCCGGCATCGGGGCACGGCAGTGCACCACACGCCGCCGAACGCGCGGTGACCCAGTTGCACAAGCGCGGCATCGACGTCGTCGCCATCGCGGGCACCGACGCCGAGCACGCCCGCCGACTCGTCGAAGGTGCCCTCGAGCGCGGCATGGATGCGCTGGTGGTGGTCGGCGGTGACGGCATCATCTCCCTCGCGCTGCAGGTGCTCGCACAGACCGAGATTCCGCTCGGCATCATCCCGGCGGGCACCGGAAACGACCATGCGCGTGAATTCGGAATTCCCACAAAGGATCCCGAGGCTGCGGCCGACGTCATCGTCGACGGCGAAGTGACGACGATCGACCTCGGCCGCATCAAGGGGATCGACGGCACCGAAAAGTGGTTCGGCACCGTGATGGCCGCAGGCTTCGACTCGTTGGTCACCGACCGGACCAATCGGATGCGATGGCCGCACGGCCGGATGCGCTACAACCTCGCGATGGTCGCCGAGATATCGAAGCTGCGACTGCTGCCGTTCAGCCTCACGTTCGACGGGCGCGAACTGGACACCGAATTGACGCTCGCCGCCTTCGGCAACACCAAAAGCTACGGCGGCGGCATGTTGATCTGCCCGAACGCCGACCCGACCGATGGCCTGCTGGACGTGACGATGGTCGCGTCGGCGTCGCGCACGAAGCTGATCCGCCTGTTCCCCACGGTGTTCAAGGGCACCCACATCGACCTCGACGAGGTGCGCACCGAACGCGCGCGCACCATCACGGTCGACTCACCGGACATCAACGCCTACGCCGACGGCGAGTACATGTGCCCGCTACCGGTCGAGGCGTCGGCGGTGCCCGGCGCGTTGAAGCTGTTGCGGCCGGCTCAGCGCAGCGGGCAGTAGACCGCCAATTCCTCCGGCGAGCAGACGCGAAACGCCCACGACACGCCGGAAGTTGGGGGCATTTGCGTCTGCTCGCGGATTACCCGACTCCGCGCGCCAGCCAGCTCACCTCGGCAGTGTCGCCGCCGTCGCGATAGGGCTCCAGCGCCTCATCCCACGCCGTGCCCAGCACCGAATCCAGCTCGGCGGCCAGGGCGTCGCCACCCTTCGCCATCAACGCCCGCAGCCGCATCTCCCCCACAATGACGTCGCCGTTCGCGCTCATCGCACCGCTCCACATGCCGAGCTGCGGGGTGTGGCACCAACGATGCCCGTCGACACCCGCGCTGGGATCCTCGGTCACCTCGAAGCGCAGCACCGACCAGGACCGCAGCGCGTTCGCCAAAGCGGCGCCGGTCCCCACCGGACCGATCCAGTTGGTGACGGCACGCAGCTGTCCCGGCATGGCCGGCTGCGGGGTCCACTTCAGGTTTGCCCGCGCCGACAGGGTCGACGACAGCGCCCATTCGACATGCGGTGCTACCGCCGCGGGAGAAGCATGGATGTACACCACGCCCGTCGCCGCGTCGGCGAATTGGTTCGATGCACGCATTTGCTGCTCCTTCGGCTCCACCAGGGACGTCTTCCCCAAGCGACCTAGCGAATCCGAATTACAGCTGTGTCGTGCGTGTCTATTGTGCCCTGTGGGGCCCCTGTTGCGCTAGTGTGCGCCGAATTCTCTCAGGACTTCGTCAGAGAGCGCGGGCCAGCGCGGATACGCCCAGTCGCCGAAGTCGCGATCCGTGAGCACGACGAGCGCCAGATCGGCCTCGGGATCGACCCACAAAAATGTCCCTGACTGGCCAAAATGCCCGTACGTGGCCCCCGAGTTGGCCGAGCCGGTCCAGTGCGGCGACTTGCCGTTGCGGATCTCGAAGCCGAGCCCCCAGTCGTTGGGGCGCTGGGTCCCGAACCCCGGCAGCACCCCCGACAGACCCGGAAACTGCACCGACGTGGCCTCCGCGTGCATCTGCTGCGAAACCGTCGTCGGCCGCAGCAGGTCACCGGCGAAGGCGACCAGGTCCGCGACGGTCGACACCACGCCGTACCCGGCAACCTCGGCCCCACCCTGCAATGCGGAATCCGCCATACCGAGCGGCTCGAACAGCGCCTCGGCCAGGTACTGCCCGAACTCGATGCCCGACGCCAGCTGGATCGTCTCGGCGAGGACCCCGAACCCGTAGTTCGAGTACACCCGCCGTTTGCCGGGCTGGGCCATGAGATCCGCCGAATGCATCGCGTATCCGGACGCGTGCGCGAGCAGATGCCGCACCGTCGAGCCGGGCGGACCTGCTTCGGTGTCGAGCTCGACGACACCCTCCTCGATCGCGATCTGCGCGGCGCGGGCCACCAACGGCTTGGTCACCGAGGCCAGCCCGAAACGGTGCCGGATGTCGCCGTGCTCGGCCAGGGTTCCCGACGGGCCGACCACCGCTGCCGCGACGGTCGGGGCGGGCCACTCTTCGATCGCGTCCAGGGCTGCCACCCGTGCAGCCTATGCGGCGGCCGACAAGGCGGCCGATCCGCTACTTGCGCGCGATGTAGTAGTAGTTGAACGCGTCGGACTCGATCTCGCGAACCGTCACATCACCGAAGCCGGCGTCGGCGAGCATCGACGTCGCCAACTGCCGACCCCAGCACGTGCCGAGCCCGTCGCCGTCGAGGCCCAGCGACACACTCATGCAGTGCGCCGTCGAGATCGTGTACATGTACGTCGCGAACGGCACGCCGACGTTGTCCTCCAGGTTGCTCGACGATTTGATGTCGACCATCAACAGCACGCCGCCGGGCCGCAGCGCACGGTAGATGTTCTCGAGTACCTTCGCGGGCCTCGCCTGGTCGTGAATCGCATCGAAAACCGTGATGACATCGTAGGTTTCGCTGTCATCGAGCGCCGCGACGTCCTTGGCGATGAACGTCGCGTTGGCCAGGCCCAGCGATGCCGCCTCGACGCGTGCGACGGCCAACCCCTCGTCGGAGAAGTCGATACCGGTGAATCGACTGGCCGGGAACGCCTTTGCCATCACGTTGATGGCATGCCCACTGCCCGTACCGATGTCGGCCACATCGGCGCCGGCGCGGAGTAACTCGGGCACCCCGTCGGCCATCGGCAGGATGACGTCGACGAGTGCGGCGTCGAAGACCTCGCCGCTCATCTCGGCCATCAACTTGTGGAAGCGCGGATAGGCGGAGTAGGGCAATCCGCCGCCGTTCTTGAAGCACCCGAGGATGGGCTGCTCCACTTCACCGATGAGCGAAACGAACTGTGCGACGCGGGCCAGATTGTCCGGGCCTGCCGCGCGCGTCAGCACCGCCGCGCGGTGGCTCGGCAACGAATACGTCTGCGTCGCAGGGTCGTAGTCGACCACCTGACCCGACGCCGCTCCGCCCAGCCACTCGCGCACATAGCGTTCGTTGAGCCCGGCCGCTTCGGCGATCTGCGCGCTGGTGGACGGCGGCAGGGCGGCCATCGTGTCGAACAGCTTCGTCTGGTGTCCTATCGACAACAGGACAGCCAGGCTGGCGCTGTCGATCGCGCCCGCGATGCGTTCGGCGAATTCCTGTGTTGTCGTCATGGCCCAACGGTAGGACCATCGGAGCGGGCGGGGTAGGGGTTGGTCAGGAGCGCCGGTCGTCGGTGGCGACGACGACGCCGGTGGTCACCACCCAGCGCTGCAGCGACTCCGTCCACGCGGAGAGATGCTGGGCATCGGCCCGGCGATTCGAACGCAGCACCAGCCGATAGACGTCACCACCCCACTCGAGCGACACCCCCTCGTCGAGCATGGGCAGCAGCGCATCGTCCAGCAGCCGATATCCCTCGTCGGCGCGGGCCTGCAGCAGTGCCGCGACACCGTCGACGACGCGACCGAGCAGTGTGAGCGTCGTATCCGCAGTGCCGGACGCCGCCTGCCGCAGCGCGGTGGCGGCCCGGCTCACGGCCTCGGCGTCGTCGGCCTCCAGCGCGGCGGCGGCGTCGAGATACGCCAGATAACCCTCGATACCGCTGGCCGAGGCGCCCGCGGCGAGCGCCTGAGCGCGGTCGGCCCACTGCCGCGAAACCACGTGGTGCCCACGGGAAAGCCACTGCAAGGCGAGGACCGCGGCCGTCGCTGCCGCCGACGCGGGATCGCTTCGCACGGCCCGGTCATAGGCACGTTCAGCCAACCGGACCGCCTCGCGGCCGTATCCGAGCCGCCATGCGGCGGACGCGTAGGCCTCGAGGTCGGCGGCGGGCATGGGTCCGAGGGCGTCGGCGCGCACGAACGCCGCGTAGCTGGCACGCCAGTCGTTGCGCCGGTGCGCATCGCGCGCCTCGGCGAGAAAGTCGATCAGTGTGTCCATCACATCTCCATCACACCAGCTCGATCGACCGTTTCGCCAGGCCCATCCAGAAGCCGTCGATGACCTGGCGCGGCGCCTGCTCGGGGTCGCCCGAAGCGCCGAGCGCGACGAACAGCGGCGCGAAGTGCTCGATCGTCGGATGCGCGTACGGCATCCCGGGCGCCTTGTGGCGGAAGTCGATCAGCGCGTCGACGTCTCCGGCGGCCAACCGCTCGGCGGCCCAGGCGTCGAACTCCACCGACCACGTCGGCGGGACGGCGCCCGGCGACCAGTCGTCGAGGAAGGGCAGGCCGTGGGTGGTGAACCCGGAGCCGATGACGAGGACCCCGTCGTCGCGCAGCGGTCGGACCCGCTCGCCGAGGTCCAGCAGCCGTTGCGGATCGAGCGTGGGCAGCGAGATCTGCAGCACCGGGATGACGGCTTCCGGATACATGACGGTCAGCGGCACATAGGCGCCGTGGTCGAGCCTGCGGTCCGGGTCGTGTGCGACGTGTTCGCCGTCGGGCATCAGACCTTCGATGGTCGCGGCGAGTTCCGGCGCGCCGGGGGCGTCGTAGGTGACGTCGTAGTAGTGCTCCGGGAAGCCCCAGAAGTCGTAGGTCAGCGGGGTTTCGGTCGTTGTCGAGCCGATCGTCAGGGGCGCGGCCTCCCAGTGCGCGGAGACGACGAGGATCGCCTTCGGTGTCGGAATGCGGGCGGCCCACGCGGCGAGCTGCGACACCCAGAGCTCGTCGTCGACGAGCGGTGGCGCGCCGTGGCTGAGGTACAGCACCGGTGTCATGCTTACAGCGTCCCACTATCACGGCTAAGGTTCTGACCCATGAGTCAGACAGTGCGCGGTGTGATTTCGCGGAAGAAGGGTGAGCCGGTCGAGGTGGTGGATGTCGTCATCCCCAATCCAGGGCCGGGCGAGGTGGTCGTCGACATCCAGGCGTGCGGTGTCTGTCATACGGACCTGACCTACCGCGAGGGTGGGATCAACGACGAGTTCCCGTTCCTGCTGGGCCATGAGGCCGCAGGCATCGTCGAGTCGGTCGGTGACGGTGTCACGCACGTGGAACCCGGCGATTTTGTGATCCTCAACTGGCGCGCGGTCTGCGGCGAGTGCCGGGCCTGCAAACGCGGCCGCCCGCATCTGTGTTTCAACACGTTCAACGCCGACCAGAAGATGACGCTGACCGACGGCACCGAACTCACCCCCGCGCTGGGCATCGGCGCGTTCGTCGACAAGACGCTGGTGCACGAGGGGCAGTGCACGAAGGTCGATCCCGCGGCCGATCCCGCGGTGGCCGGACTGCTCGGGTGCGGCGTGATGGCAGGCATCGGTGCGGCGATCAACACCGGCGCGGTCAACCGCGACGACACCGTCGCGGTGATCGGTTGCGGCGGAGTGGGTGACGCCGCGATCGCGGGCTCGGCGCTGGTCGGCGCCAAGCGGATCATCGCGGTGGACACCGACAACAAGAAGCTGGACTGGGCGCGCGGTTTCGGTGCGACGCACACGATCAACGCCCGCGAACTCGACCCGGTGGAGACCATTCAGGACCTGACCGACGGAAACGGCGCCGACGTGGTGATCGATGCGGTCGGACGGCCGGAGACCTGGAAGCAGGCCTTCTATGCCCGCGATCTGGCGGGAACCGTTGTCCTGGTGGGTGTTCCGACGCCGGACATGACGCTGGAGATGCCGCTGGTCGACTTCTTCTCCCGCGGCGGCGCGCTGAAGTCCTCGTGGTACGGCGACTGCCTGCCGGAGCGCGACTTCCCCACCCTGATCAGCCTGTACCTACAGGGGCGGCTGCCGCTGGACAAGTTCGTCTCCGAGCGCATCGGCCTGAACGACATCGAGGACGCGTTCCACAAGATGCATGCGGGTGAGGTGCTGCGGTCCGTGGTGGTGTGGAAGTGAACGGCGGCCCGATTCAGCGTGTCGTCACCCACGGCACCTTCGAACTCGACGGCGGCAGTTGGGAAGTCGACAACAACATCTGGATCGTCGGCGACGAGAACGATGTGGTCGTCTTCGACGCCGCCCACGACGCCGGGCCGATCGTCATGGCCGTCGGCGGCCGCAACGTAGTCGCCGTGGTGTGCACCCACGGGCACAACGACCACATCACCGTCGCGCCCGAACTGTCGCAGGCGCTCGACGCCCCCGTGCTGCTCCATCCGGCCGACGACGTGCTGTGGCGGATGACGCACCCCGACAAGGAGTTCCGGACCGTCGACGACGGCGAGACGCTGCAAGTCGGCGGTATTGAACTGCACGCCCTGCACACCCCGGGGCATTCGCCCGGGTCGGTGTGTTGGCACGCACCGGAACTCAACGCGGTCTTCAGCGGCGACACCCTGTTCCAGGGCGGCCCGGGCGCGACCGGTCGGTCCTACTCCGACTTCCCCACCATCCTGGCCTCGATCTCCGAACGCCTCGGAAAGCTGCCCGGCGACACCGTCGTCTACACCGGGCACGGCGACAGCACCACGATCGGCGACGAGATCGTCCATTACGACGACTGGGTCAAGAGAGGCCATTAACGGTCGAGGATGCGGCGCTTCTCGGCGTTGTACTCCTCATCGGTCAGCGCCCCGGAGTCGCGCAGGGCTGCCAGCTGTCTGATCTGCTCCAGCCGAACACCCTGATCGGACGGCGTGTAACTGGCGGAGGGATCGGGCGCGGCACTCGAGAGCGACGGTTCTGTCGTCACAAGCTCATCCGGGCGCAGCAGGCGCGCCTTCTTGCTCGCCCGCACCGACCACGTGATCGCGGCGAACAAACCCAGCAGGCCGAGCACGAACAGGCCCCCGAACAACCACACCAACCAGCCGTGCGAGCTGTCGCGCCCGAACGCCAGCCTCGGCGAGATGTACCCGTGCACGGCGCCGTCGACCTTGACGTCGTAGGTGCCTGCCTGCGCTATCTGCACCCTCCAGATCCGTACGTGCACATCGCTGTTGACCGACGTCGTCCCGCCGATACTCTCCGTGACCGTCGGGGCCGGGAGCCCCGCGGTCGGGGTGATGCTGAAACTCAGCTCCGGGATCGGAAATCCACTCGTCGGTGTGCCGGTGGTCGCGGTGTGGAGGCTGATGGTCGTCTCGCCCGCGGGCAGCTCGAGGCTGGCCGAGCCGGGGATCGGCACCTCACCGTAGGCGTCGTACTCGTCGAGCACGAACGCGTTGAGGATGAGCACGGCGATGAAGCCGATGATCGACGCGACCAGGGTGAGGATGGAAACCACGATCGCGATCCGCGGCGCGCGCCTCATGGCCGCAGTCTGTCATGCCAAGCGCCAAAAAGTAGGCCAGACCTTGCGTTTGTTACGCCGGCGTCTGTGCCGCGGCGCCGATCAACCACGTCCGCAAACCGACATGCAGTCCGTCGGCGAATCGCTGCCCCGGATCGGGCATGCCGATCGCCGCGATCGCGGCCCGCACGGGTTCGGTGGGCACCGAGAACGGCTAGCCACCGGCAACGAGCAGCATCGTCCCTTCGGCGAAGAAGGCGGTGAACTCGGCAGGCAGCCACGGCAGATGCCGGCCCACGAGTTCGGCCAGGGCACCGACCCGCTGCATCGCCCTGGCCTTGAAATCGCGGGCGAAGTCATGCGAGATGTTGCGCTCCAGCACCGAAGCCATCGACCCCAATAGCTCACCGAGCAACGGGCGCGTCACCACGGAATCCGCGATGACCGTCGCCACCCGAATCTCGCTGGCGTATCCCGGTCTGTGCAAGACGAATCTGCAGCTGAGCGGACCCTCGCACGACCAGGACAACCCCACGCTGCTCGAGCGCTTCTACCGGATCAGCCGGCAAGTCACGCAGTTCATGTGGCAGGAGATCGACGAGGGCATCCTGCCCGCCCTGTACGGCGCGACGGCTCCCGACGCACAGGGCGGTGCGTTCTACGGACCGCGCGGATTCCTCGAGTTGGCAGGCGGCGGCGTCACCGACGCGAAGATCCTCGCGCGCGCTAGCGACGAGGCCGACGGACGCCGGCTCTGGGAGATCTCCGAGCAGCTGACCTCGGTAAACTATCCGGCATAGGGAGGGTTACCGTCGTAGGTGACAGCTGGTCACCCCACGTTCTTGGAGGTCGCGATGCCGGAGTCAAGCATCGTCGTGCGTCCTGAACCCCCCGACAGCGGGTACTACACCGCCAGCTCCCGACTCCAGGCCGCGGGGTTGACCCGCGCGCTGGCGATCTTCGAAGAGGCGGCCGCCGTCGTTCCGCTTCCGACTCCACCTAATCCGATCGTCATCGCCGATTACGGCGCAGCAACCGCCCACAACTCGCTGCTGCCCATCTGCGCGGCAATCACCGTGCTGCGCAAGCGAACCCGCCACGATCATTCGATCTACGTGGCGCACACCGACGTGCCGGAGAACGACTTCACAGCGATGTTCCAGACCCTGGCGGAGGATCCGGACAGCTACCTGGCCAAGGATCCGGCATCCTTCGCCTCGGCTGTCGGACGCTCGTTCTACCAGCAGATCCTGCCGTCGAGCAGTGTGAACCTGGGCTGGAGTTCGTGGGCCATTCAGTGGTTGAGCCGGGTGCCTGCCCCGATACCCGACCACATCCAGGTCGCCTACAGCGGTGACGAGACGGCGCGGGCCAAGTACGCGAAACAGGCCGCGCACGACTGGCACGAGTTCATCGCCTTCCGCGGCAGGGAACTGTGTCCGGGTGGCCGCCTGGTGGTGATGACGATGGCGGTCGACGACGACGGCGAATTCGGCTACCGTCCGTTGTTCGCCGCCCTGCTCGACGCGCTCGACGAGCTGAAGGGAGCAGGGCTCGTCACCGAAGAGGAGATCCACCGGATGTGCATCCCGGTGGTCGGACGCAAAGCCTCGGACTTCTTCACGCCGTTCGCACCGTCGGGCCGTTTCGAACAACTCGAGATCGACCATCTCGAGGTGTTCAACGCCGAGGACAGGTTCTGGTCGCAGTACAAAGTCGACCGCGATGAAAAGGTTTTCGGCGCCCAATGGGGGTCCTTCTTACGCGCGTCGGTGTTCCCGACTCTGGCGGGCGCACTCGACGAAGGTATCGGCGACACCCGCACCACACAGTTCCTCGATCGCCTCGAGAAAGGTGTCGCCGAGCGGCTGGCGGCCGCGCCCGAGCAGATGCAGATTCCGCTTGCGCATCTGGTATTGATCAAGCGACGCAGGAACCGCTAACCCGCCATCCGCTCACGAAATGTGTTGCGGTAGTTCAGCGGTGCGACTCCGGTAAGCCGCCGGAACTGTTCGCGAAAGTTTGCCGGTGAGGTGAAACCGACTTCGCGGCCGATGCGTTCGACGCCATAGGCGGTGCCCTCCAACAGCTGCTGCGCATGCCGGACCCGCACTCCGGTCAGCCATTGCATCGGAGTCTGTCCCGTCTCGGCTTGGAAGCGCCGGTTCAACGTTCGCACGCTCACCGAGGCACGCGCCGCGATGTCGTGCAACGTCAGATCCCGGTGCGCCTCCTGTTCGATCCAGGCGAGGACGTCGTCCAACTCGGTGCGTTCGGCAATGTGCTTGACAGCAGCCTGATTTCGCAGGATGAACTGGGCCTGTCCCCCGCTGCGGTGCAGTGGTGCGACGGCCAGTCGGGACGCGTCGGCGGCCACCGCGGCGCCGTAATCGCGGGCGATCATGTGCAGGCACAGATCCAATCCGGCGGATGCGCCCGCCGACGTGAGGACCTGGCCCTCGTCGACGTAGAGCACGTCGGGGTCGAGGTCGACGGCGGGATAGCGGGCACGGAACAGGTCGGTGGCGATCCAGTGTGTCGTCGCACGCTTGCCATTCAGCAATCCGGTGGCGGCGAACGTGAACGCGCCGGTGCAGATCGATGCGATGCGCGTCCCGCGGGCATGGGCGGCCCGCAGCGCGGTCAGCACCTCATCGGGTGCGTCCGCCGACACGTCGTTGACGCCGGGAATGACGACGGTGTCCGCCTCGACGAGGGCCTCCAGACCGTGGTCCGTGGCGATGCGGATCGGGCCCGCGGACACCTCCGGTTGGACCCCGCACACAATGACGCGGTATCCCGTTGCACCAGAGGGCAATTCGACCCGGCCGAACGCCTCGATGGGGGTGGCCAGGTCGAATGCGATGGAGTCGGGAAGCGCGAGGACGGCGATGACGTGCATGCCGAGACCGTACCCCACCTTGTGGCAATATTTCAGCGATATATGGCGATCTTGCCACTGGCTGGCGCGTCGCATCCCCGAGACGATGACCGTGTGTATGCCCAGATTGTGTTGTTCGACGGATTCGATCCGCTCGACGCCATCGCCCCGTTCGAGGTGCTCGCCGCCGGCAGCGATGCGGCCGGGGGTGACCTGCAGATCGAGTTCGTATCGGCTGAGGGACCCCGCGAAGTTGTGAGCGGAACTCTGGAAATGGTGTTGCGCGCCAGCGCGGAACTCGACCCGGCGAGGCCCGGTTTCATCGTCGTGCCGGGCGCATCGGGCCCGATCGAGGGAGATCCCGACGAGGTCGACACCATCCCGGTGCTGCTTGCGCGGTTCGCCGAATCGGCCGCGATCCCCTTGCTACGCAAGGCGATGGACAACCCCGCCGTCACCGTCGCCACCGTGTGCGGCGGCGGCCTCGCGCTGGCGATGGCCGGTCTGCTGGATGGCCGCCCCGCCGTCACACACCACCTCGGCATGGATCTGCTCGAGGCCACCGGCGCGATCGCCGTGCACGCACGCGTAGTCGACGACGGCGATCTCGTGACGTCGGCAGCGGTCACCTCCGGACTGGACCTTGGGCTGCACCTGCTCGACCGCACCTACGGAGCACAGGTCGCTCTCGCGGTCGAGGACCTGTTCGCCTACGAACGACGCGGCACGGTGTGGACGCGATGACGATCGTCGGAGACTGGGACGTCACGATCAAAACGCCGATCGGCTCGCTGGCCATCGTGTATTCGTTCACCGAGCACGACGGCACCCTCGCGGGCACGGCGACCGGGAAAGGTGAGACGGTACCGCTGCGCGACATCATCGTTGACGGGAAACGGGTTACGTGGCGTCAATCGGTGACCAAGCCGATGCGGCTGAACCTCGACTTCGATGTGGTGGCCGACGGCGACCGGCTCGCCGGGCACTCCCGCGCCGGCCGCCTGCCACGGTCTGCGGTGACGGGTGAGCGCCGCCGCTAGGGCGCCATCTCGTAGGCGCCGTCGTAGGCCTTGACCCGCTCCCAGATCCGATGGAACCGGGCGTGGTCGGGCACCGGCTTGCGGATCGCGCTCAGCGCCCAGTCCTGCTGCGCCGTCGTCGCGGTCGGCTTACCCTGCAGCGCAACGGCATACGTGTTGAAGTCGCGGATCTGGAAGTCGAAGATCTGGTCCAGCATGTCGGAGTCCAGCCCGGTCAGCGCCGCCTGCTCGAGAATCAGTTGGCCGTACACGATCAACGAGAACAGGTGCCCCACGGTCAACAGGAAGTCGAGGTCCTTCTGCTGCTCGACGTCGGGTGCGGCGGCCAGCAGGAATTCGCGGAACGCCTTGGCCTGGTCGTAGAACACCGCGACATTCGGGATGCCGGCATGCTCCTCGTAGATCGGCGTCCAGTCGGCGAACTGCACCTTGCCCGCGCCACGGGTCGGACCCTGGTTCCAGAAGAACGTGTCGTCCGCGGCGTCGTTTCGCATCGGAATCGGCGGATATTCCTTGGGATTGAGCATGTAGTTCGGCATGAACTTCAGCACCAGGCCGACGTTCACATGGACCGTGCCCTCCAGTCGCGGCAGGGTGCCGATGAGCTGCGCGACCTCGCGGAACATCGTGTTCTTCTCGTACCCCTTGGCGGCGATCACGTCGTGCAACGACCGCAGCACCGTCTCGCCCTCCATCGTGACCTTGGCCTTGGTCATCGGGTTGAACAGCAGATAGCGCCGGTCCTCGAGGCTGGCAGACCTGAAGTAGTCGACCGAGCGCTGGCTGAACAGTTTCATCGCGATCAGGCGTGAATACGCGTCGACGAAATTGGTTCGTACGTGGGTGAAGTCGGTGACGGGGCTGCCGTACAGGATGCGGTTCTGCGCGTGTGTGATCGCCTCGTAGAACGCGTGCTCGGCCATGCCGATCGAGCAGGAGCACAGGTTGAATTTGCCGACGTTGACCGTATTCAGCGCCGCCGCAAAGGCTTCCACGCCGGTGTGCAGAATGTCTTCCTCCCGCACCGGATAGTTCTCCAGCCGGAAGGTGCTGACGTAGATCTGCATGTGCACGACGTTGTCGATCAGGTGGTAGTCGTCGTGCCGGCTGTCGGCGACTAACCAGACGTAGCCGTCCTGCCCCTCGACGTCCCCGCGCCGGCCGAACACCGACACCATGCTGGCGACGTTGCCGTTGCCGATGTAGTACTTCTCCCCCGTCGCCCGGTACAGGATGCCGTTGGCGCGGTCCTCCTCGCTCGCGGGAGTCAGGATCATGTCGGTGTTGTAGACGTCGGCACCGCGGGAGCGTTCGGACAGCCCGAACGCCATCACTTCGCCGTTCTCCAGGTCGTCGGCGGCCCGCAGCTTGGCGTCCTTGTTCTCGCTCTGCCAGATCGGACCTAACCCGAGGATGGTGACCTGCTCGGTGTACCAGTACGTCAGTCCGTAGAAGCCGAGGATCTCCGACAGCGCGGCGTTGCGTGCGGCGTCCCAGCGTTTGTCCGGGTTTCCGCCCGCGAACTCCGAGGGCGTCAGGAACGTCGCAAACAGCTTCTCGCGCTTGACGAAGTCGACGAAGTCGCCGGGCCACACCGCCGCCAGGTCGTCGTCGAGGAGGCGTTTCTTGCCCTGACCTTCGAACCAGTCGATCGTGGCGCGCAACAACCGCCGCGTTTCGGCGTCGAACTGGGGTGGGTCGTAGGTCCTGGGGTCGAACAGCAAGCCGTCGGTCTGCGTCATGGCGGTCAGCGTATGGCCGCCGTCGGCGCTACGGGGCCGGTTGCGGAGGCTGGATCGGGTTCGGGACGAACGGGAGCCCGGGAATGGTCTCGTAAGGCAGCGTCGGGATGACCGGCGGCGGTTGCGTCGTCGCCGGTGGGGGCTGCGTGGTCGTCGGGGGCGGCTCCGTGGTGGTGGGCGGAGGCGGTTCCGTGGTCGTCGGCGGCGGCTCAGGCGGCGGCGCCGTGACGGTCTCGGTCGCCGGGGGTGGCGGCGCCTCCTGGGTGACGGTCTCCGGCGGCGGGGCCTGCGTTTCCTGCGGCGGCGGAGACGCCTCGCTGGTGGTCGGAGGCGGCGTATGGGCCGTGGTCGTCGCCGGAGCGGGCGACTCCTCGTCGGAGCGCGTGGCGTACAGCACCGCGGCAGCCAGCGCGAGAAGCAGCAAGATCACGGCCGCCGCCAGCGCCACCGCGGGTCGGCGGTACCACGGCACCGGCGCGGCCACGGGTTCCTCGCCGTCGCGCTGGAACTCGATCTGCGGCCGGACATCGCCGGTCGCAGCGGCGGGCGGGTCATAGTCGTACGGATCGGTCGGGGCCACCTCGGGCAGATCGGTGGCGTCCGACCAGGCCAACGCGCCGAACGTCCCCGACGGTGGTGCCATCTCGTCTGGCGGCACCACCTCCGGCGCCATCAACGTCGCTTCGGCCGCAGCCACCGCGGGAGCGGCCGCAGCCATCGAGGTCTGGCCCTCCTCGACCGTCCCGCGCACAGCCGCGATGCCACCACCGACCGCCGCGGCCAACTCGGGATGGGCGGTCGTGATGACCGGAGTCCGGAAACGCTCCGACAACGTCGTCGTGATCAGCGGGATCCGCGCACCACCACCCACCGACGCGACGGCGGCCAGCTCGCGAACACCGTTGCGCTCCAACGCTTCTTGCAGCACACCCGCGAAGTCGGCGACGGGTTGCCGTATGGCGTCGTCGAGTTCAGTGCGGGTCAGCCGCACCTCACTGCGATGCCCGGGCACGTCGACCATCAGCGAGGTGACGCTCGCCGTGGACAGCCGCTCCTTTGCGCCGCGGCACTGCACCCGCAGATGCGTCAGCGATCCGATCGCCGACGTGCCCGACAGGTCGATGGCCCCCGCGGCTGACAGGTCGTCGAGCACGCGGGTGAGCAGTGCCTGGTCGACGAGGTCGCCGCAGAAATCACCGTGGCGGACGGTCGGCGCCAGCGGCGCGTAACCGGCGTCGGCGTCGACCAGCGTGATGCTGGTACCGGTGCCGCCGAAGTCGCACAGGGCGATGACGCCCCGCGTCGGCAGGCCGGGATCGTCCTGCAGCGCCGTCAGCGCGGCCGTCGCATCCGAGACGACCGGTGCGCGCTGGAACTCCGGCACCTCGGCGAGCGCGGTGCGCAGGCTCTCGACGGCGGCCTGGCGCCAGTGCGCGGGGTGGGTGACGGCGATCGGCCCGGCCGCCGGCTTGCCCGCCAGCAGCGCGACGAGCAGCGCGTGCAGCGCATCGGCGAGTATCTGATCGGCGCGGTGTGTAGAGCCGTCGGCTGCGACGATGCCGACCGGGTCGCCGACGCGGTCGACGAAGTCGGTGAGGATCAGCCCGCGCTCGTTGAGGTTGGGGTTCTCGCTCGGCACCCCGACCTCGGGCGGCCGGTGGGGAAAACGGGTGAGCACAGCGCTGCGAAGGAGGGCCGCGCGGCCGACGACCACCGCGGCCAGGTTGGAGGCCCCTACCGAGAGCCCTACCCCGTCAGCCATCACTTCCCGTCTCGATCAAACGCTATCGGAGATACATCTGATCGGACGGCGTTCGCGTTACTCAGCGAATCGTCCCAGCCCCTGGAATCAGTGGTAGATCCAGTGGGGTGACCCAGCCCGGCGACAGATCGTTGACCGCGGGCACGGCGTTGAGCGCCCGCAGGCCGGTGGACAGGCAGCCCGCGGCGGCCGCGTCACGCCCCGAACCGTCGGTGAATCTGAAGGCGGTCTCCTGGAAGATGCTCGGCGTGCCCTCGATGTCGACGCGGTAGACGTCGTTCTGGTTGCCGGTCGGCCATTCGGGTGCGGCGTCGTCACCGATCCGGTTGACGTGCTCGAGCTGGATGCGTGTCTCGCCCTTGTAGACGCCGTTGATGGTGAACCGGACGGCGGCGACGTGGCCCGCCGGGATGATGCCCTTGGCCGACTTTCGCTCGTTGGGTGTCACCCACTTGTCGTACGTCGTGGTGATCTCGTCGAGCATGATGCCCGCCGCATGGGCGATCATGGGAACCGTTCCGCCCCAGGCGAATACGAGGATATCGGGGGTTTCGAGCATGGCCTTCTTTTCGGGTGGCCTTCCGATGCCCATCTCGCGCTCGTAGTCGCCGGTGTAGTTGGTGTAGTCGAGCAGCTCGGATGCGCGCACCGTGCGGACCTCCGAGCACAGGCCCATCAGCGTCATGGGGAACACGTCGTTGGCGAAGCCGGGGTCGATGCCGGTGGTGAAGCACGACGACTCGCCCAGCTCACAGGCCTCGGTGATGGGTTCGATCCAGTTCGGCGGGTTGAGGTGCATCGTCGGCCACACCCACGGCGTCATGGCCGTCGAGCAGACGTCGATCCCGGCGCGCAGGAAACGCGTGATCAGGCCGATGTTTTCCTCAGCATGCGCGGCGGTCGGCCCGTAGTGCACCAGGGCGTCGGGTTTGAGCGCGATCAGTTCGTCGATGTCGTCGGTGGCGGTCACGCCCACCGTCGTGCCCATACTGCAGATCTCACCGACGTCGCGGCCCACCTTGTCGGGGTTGCTCACTCCGACGCCGACCAGTTCGAACAGCGGGTGTTTGACGACCTCGGGAATCACCATCTTGCCGACGAAGCCGGTGCCGTAGATGACGATCCGCTTCTTCTGAGAGTCAACAGTCACGCGCAACCTTTCGATCGGCCCCCACCTCGTCCTCACACTAGGCGTCGGGCAAAGCGGCGGTGCAGGAGTTGTCTCGGTACACCCAGCGCGGCCCCGATTTCGCCCCAGGAGAGCCCGAGTTTGCGCGCTGATCTAATTGCCTCGTCGTAGCGCGCCTTCGCGCAGGCCAAGTCGTCGCGGGCCTGGCCGAGTTCTCGCACGCTCGCGCCGGACAGCACGTCGTTCAGGATGGGATCGGGGTCGGTGCACTCGGGCCTGTCGTCCGGCTCGCCCCCGAACTCCTCGAGCACCTGCCGACGCACAGCCAAGATCTCCGGATCGTCAAACCACCACGGCTTCGGACCAACCCCACCCCAGGCACCCTCCGACCCCGCCGCGTCATCAATCGATGACGCCGATTTGTCGGCACTATCCCCCTCGGGCACATCGCACACCACCGATCCGTCCGGCTCGCCCCCGGGCACAGCACACACCACCGATCCGTCCGGCTCGCCCCCGAACTCCTCGAGCACCTGCCGACGCGCAGCCAAGATCTCCGGATCGTCAAACCACCACGGCTTCGGACCAACCCCACCCCAGGCACCCTCCGACCCCGCCGCGTCATCAATCGATGACGCCGATTTGTCGGCACTATCCATGCGCGAGAGCCTGCCCGCCGGGTACGACAACCACCAAGCGGGAATGAAAGCGGCCGCTACGGCATTATCCCGAGCATGACATCAGCGGTTAGCAACGGCGGGCCGCTGGCCGGTCGACGAGCATTGGTCACCGGAGCGTCGCGCGGAATCGGCGCCGAGATCGTACGGAAGCTGGCCGCTGACGGTGCGGCCGTCGCGTTCACCTACGGCGCGTCAAAGGCTGAGGCCGAGAAACTCGCCGCGGACGTGGCCGCCAACGGCGCGACCGTCGTGGCGATTCAGGCCGACAGCGGCGACCCCGAACAGGTGACGCGCTCGGTCAAGGAGACCGTCGCCCATCTCGGCGGGCTCGACATCCTCGTCAACAACGCGGGCATCGCGGTATTGGGCGACGTGGCCACGCTGCCGGCCGAAGACTTCGACAGGATCGTGGCGATCAACATCCGCGGCGTGTTCGTCGCCATCCAGGCTGCGCTGGCGCATCTCGGTGAGGGCGGTCGCATCATCAACATCGGCAGCATCAACGCGGAACAGGTTCCCGGCCCGGGGCTCGCGGTGTACGCGATGACGAAGGCGGCCGTCGCGGGGTTGACCCGCGGCCTCGCCCGCGACCTCGGACCGCGAGGCATCACGGTGAACAACGTGCAGCCCGGCCCCATCAACACAGACATGAACCCGGATAAGGGCGAATTCGCCGAATCGTTAAAGCAAGTGATGGCCGGCGGACGCTACGGTAAGCCGAGCGACGTAGCGGGCGTGGTCGCCTATCTGGCCGGCCCCGACACCGGATACATCACGGGTGCGCACTGGAACGTCGACGGCGGGTTCACTGTCTAGAGGTTGATCGGGTCCTCCGGCTCGCGCGCCCTCGTGGTGTCCCGCAGTGCGGCCTTGAATTGCATTGCCCGATAAGGCCACCCGTGATCGGTGCGCCACTGCGACACCACGAGCCCGACGCCGCCGCGGCCGTCGAACCGCGACCCGGGCAACACGTAGCCGCCGTAGAGCTGCGCGACCTGATTCTTCCCGTGGTTCTCGGCGTGCCATGCGGACCCGAGCACCGGAGTCTGCAGCGGCGTCGTGTGCATGTTGGCGACGGGCGATTCGACGACCCGGTAGCCCAGCGCATACTTCGACGCCAGGAAACCGCCCAGGATCCACTTGCCTTGTGCCATCCGGCGAAACGTCAGCTCACCCCACCGCTCACCCGCGGGCGTGATGGGTGTCGCAGTGCTGCCCCACCGCCAGCGTCCGTCGACGAATCCCCAACTCGCATAGCGCGATCGGTGCCCGATGTGCTCCGGACGCACCCGCATCAGGATGATGCCCTTGTCACGCTGAAATCCCGTGGCCACCACATAAACCCAACCGTCGTCGGGATCGAAGTCCCATGACCAGCACTGGGCATGCCCGCCGTGCAGGTCGGCGGGAAACTTGGCGTCGGCCCCCAGGTGCGTCCAGGACACCCCGCTGTCGTCGGACCGCCATATCTCCGTCCAGATGACGTTGCCGAACCCGCGGTTGACGATGGCGTGCAGATAGATCGCGTCGCCGACACGCAACAGATCCGACGGGATCACGGTGCTAATGCCGCCGCGGGTCCAGCCGGTCGACGCGTCGTCGTGGACGTAATGCCAGAGCTGGCGCGCGTAGTCGGGGTCCGCGCCGCCGGCCCGTTCGTAGACGATCTCGTGGTCGGCGTCCCCGGTGCCGATCAACACCACCGGTGACCGCCAATCGCCCTGGCCGACCTTGTGACCGGAGAACGTGTCGCCGAATACCGACACCAGCTTTCCGTCGGGCGCCACCACGGAAGCCCCGAGGTCGGTGCAGGTGACGCCCCAGCGTTCGGTCAGCCCGGGACCGGTGAGGTCGACGACCTTGCCGTCACGCAGCGGTACTCGCGGGCGTGGACGCAGACCGCGGCCCGCTGCCCTGCCGACCGAGGACTCGTCGGACAAGTCAGAAGCAGCGGCGCAGGCCGCCCGGCTCGCAGATCAGCGGGTACTGAGTGACCGGGTACGGCAGCGGGCCTTTGAAAGACATGGTCAACGGCGCGACGACCATGCCGGGCTGGTCGCCGCACTCGCCGCCGTGGAGCACCTTCATGGTGCCGACCCACGAATACGGGTCGAATCGGTAGACGGTCTCCTGCGGCGCCTTGCTGCCGTCGGGGCAGGTACGTCCGGCGGGGTTCTTGTAGCCGAACTGCCACTGATTCATGACCATCACGGCTTCGGCGCCGCCTTCGCCGGTATCCGGCGTGACCTTCAGCCGGCACGCGATCGGGAGCAACAGCGGTTCGCGCAGATCCCCGACCGTTGGAACGCAGATCGGGAAGATCTCCCACACCGCGGACGCCTGGCCGTCGATGTTGACGTTGTAGTAGCCCTCCGGCACACCCGGGGCCTTGACGTTGCCTTGCGCGTGGGCCGGAACCGCGAGGCCGACGACGGCGGCCATACCGATGAGGGCGGTGGCAAGCCCTCGGATCAACCTCACGATGCGCCTCCTTCACAAGGACCTCGTCGAGTATTCCAGTGCGCAGGGGCCTCCGTAACCCGTTTCGACGTCGCTCGGCGTTTCAAGCACCGCAGCCAGCGGGTAGATGCGTTCGGGGTGATGGCGATGAGACGACTGGCGGCGGTGATCGCTGTCGTCGTCCTCTGGTCCGGCGTTACGGCCTGCTCAACGGGCCAGCGAGTGGACCTCGGCGAATCCTCCGACAATCTGATCGCCGCGATCGCCGGCGAGCCCGACCAGCTGGACCCGCACAAGACCAGCGCGTACTTCTCGTTCGAAGTGCTCGAGAACGTCTTCGACACGCTGGTCGAACCCGACGGCAACCTCGAGATGCGCCCGGCTTTGGCCGAGTCGTGGGAGGTCAGCCCCGATCAGCTCACCTGGACGTTCCACCTGCGACCAGGCGTCACTTTTCACGACGGCAGCCCGTTCAGCGCGGACGACGTCGTGTACTCGTACCGCCGCATCATCGACGAGCAGCTGACCAACTCCGACAAGTTCAGCGCCGTCATCGATGTCAGCGCCCCCAATGCCGAGACCGTCGTCATCCGGCTCAAGCAGCCGACCCCGAATCTGCTGACGAACATAGGCGGCTTCAAGGGCATGGCGATCGTGTCGCGCCGCAACGTCGAAAGCGGTCAGATCGCGACGCATCCGGTCGGCACAGGACCGTTCGCGTTCAGCGGCCAGAAGAGCGGCGACTCCATCACCCTCACGGCGAACCCGTCGTATTGGGGTGGCGCACCCAAGGTTTCGGGCGTCACCTTCCGGTTCATCTCCGAGCCGACGACGGCGCTGTCGGCACTGCAGGCCGGCGAGATCGACTGGACCGACTCGATTCCGCCGCAGCGCGTGGCGCAGCTGCGCGACGACGACTCGATGAACCTCGCGGTCACCGCGAGCAACGACTACTGGTATCTGGCGCTCAACGAGGCCCGCAAGCCGTGGAACGACGTGCGGGTCCGTCAGGCGATCGCGTACGGCATCGACCGCGACTCGATCGTGGCGGCCACCAGTTACGGCACCGCCGCGACCAACCAGCTCGCGATCCCCGAGGGCAATCCCTGGTACACCGACTACCACCGCTACCGCTACGACATCGACAAGGCGGAGGCGCTGCTGGACGAGGCAGGAGTGAGCGGCACCGATCTCGACATGCTGGTCACCAGCGAGTACCCCGAGACCGTGACGGCCGCGCAGGTCATCGCCGACAACCTGGCGCCGCTGGGCTTCACGGTGAATATCCGCACCGTCGACTTCGCCACCTGGCTCGACGAACAGAACACCGGCAACTTCGACATGTTGATGATGGGCTGGCTCGGCAACATCGACCCCGACGACTTCTACTACGCACAACACCACACCGACGGCACCAGCAATGCGCAGAAGTTCTCCGATCCCGAGGTGGACCGGCTGCTCGACACTGGGCGCGTGGAGACGAATCGCCAAGCGCGCGAAGACCTTTACCGCCGTGCCACTACGCTGATCGCCGACGAGGTCAGCTACATCTACCTCTACAACCCGTCGGTGATCCAGGGCTGGAGCACCGGGCTGTCCGGCTTTGAGTCTCGTCGCGACGGCGCGATCCGCTTCCGCACCGCCAGCCTCGCCCGAGGTGAAACACGATGACCCGCTTGCTGACTCATCCGATCGCGCGTTTCCTCGCGCGCAGGCTCGTCTACTCCGCCGTCGTGCTGATCGGAGTGCTCATCGTCGTGTTCGCCCTCGTGCATCTGGTGCCGGGCGATCCGGTACGCATCGCACTGGGAACGCGCTACACGCCGCAGGCGTACGACGCGCTGCGGTCGGCCAGCGGACTCGACAAGCCGATCGTGGAGCAGTTCTTCGGCTACCTCGGCTCGGCGTTGACGGGCGATCTCGGCGTCAGCTTCCGCAACGGTGATCCGGTGACGGTCATCCTGCTCGAACGGCTGCCCGCCACGGTGTCGTTGGCGGTGGTCGGCATCGTCATCGCGTTGGCGATCGCGCTGCCCGCAGGCATCTGGTCAGCGCTGCACGAGGGACGCGTCAGCGACGCCATCGTCCGGGTCGCCAGCCAGTTCGGGGTATCGGTGCCGGACTTCTGGATGGGCATCCTGCTCATCGCGCTGTTCGCGACGACGCTGGGCTGGCTGCCGACGTCGGGATACCAACCGCTGCTGAACAATCCGGGCGGCTGGCTGCGCCACATCGTATTGCCCGCGTTGACGGTGGGACTCGTCGCGGGGGCGATCATGACGCGCTATGTGCGGTCCGCGGTGCTGGAGGTCGCCTCGATGGGATACGTGCGCACCGCCCGGTCGAAGGGGTTGGCGCCGCGGGTAGTCACGTTCCGGCACACCGTGCGCAACGCGTTGATCCCGGTGCTGACCATCACCGGCATTCAGCTCGCGACGATCCTCGGCGGCGTCATCGTCGTCGAGGTCGTGTTCGCATGGCCCGGCCTCGGCCGCCTCGTCTACAACGCCGTTGCGGCACGCGACTATCCGGTCATCCAAGGTGCGGTGTTGCTGATCGCCACACTGTTCCTGCTCATCAACCTGATCGTGGACGCGCTGTACGCGGTCGTCGACCCGAGGATCCGGCTCTCATGACCGTCGATACCGACGCCAGGGTGTCGTCGTGGCGCCTGCTGCTGGGCAATCCGGTCACGCTGGTCAGCGGTAGCGTGCTCCTCGCGATCGCCGTCATCGCGGTGGCAGCCGATTGGATTGCGCCCTATGGAGTCAACGACGTCGATGTGCCCGACGCGCTGCAGCCCCCGAGTGGCACACATTGGTTCGGCACCGACGAGTTGGGTCGCGACGTCTTCTCCCGAATACTCGTCGCGATCCAGGCGTCGATGCGGGTCGCCGTCGTGAGCGTCGTCTTCGCCGTCGTCGTCGGCGTGACGGTCGGGGTCATCGCGGGGTACCACGGCGGATGGCTGGACACCGTCGTCATGCGCATCGTCGATGTGATGTTCGCGTTTCCGGTGCTGCTGCTCGCGCTGGCGGTGGTGGCGATCCTCGGCCCTGGCGTGACGACGACGATCCTGGCGATCGGCATCGTGTACACCCCGATCTTCGCGCGCGTGGCCAGGGCGAGCACGTTGAGTGTGCGCGTGGAGCCGTTCGTCTCGGTGTCACGCACGATGGGCACCGGACATCTGTACATCCTCGGCAAGCACATCCTGCCGAATGTGGCCGGCCCGTTGGTGGTTCAGACCTCGCTGTCGCTGGCGTTCGCGATCCTGTCCGAGGCGGCGCTGTCGTTCCTGGGGCTGGGCATCCAGCCGCCGCAACCCTCGCTGGGCCGGATGATCTTCGATTCACAGGGCTTCGTGACGCTAGCGTGGTGGATGGCGGTGTTCCCCGGCGCGGCGATCTTCGTCGCGGTGCTGGCGTTCAACCTACTGGGCGACGGGCTGCGCGACGTACTGGATCCCAAGCAGCGCACGATGATCGAGGCGCGGAGGAAACAATGACCCCGGTGCTCAGCGTCCGCGATCTACGGGTCCGCATCGGCAGGCGCGAAATCGTGCGCGGTATCTCGTTCGACGTCGAGCGCGAGAAGACGCTCGGCATCGTCGGCGAATCGGGCTCCGGCAAGTCCATGACCGTGCTGGCGGCCACCGGGCTGCTCGACGCTCCCGGTGCGACGGTCGACGGCACCAGCACCCTCGCCGGCGACATTCAACTCGTCAGCGCCTCTCCCCGACTGCTGCGCAGCGTGCACGGCGGCCGGATCGGCTTCGTGTTCCAGGATCCCGGCACGTCGCTCAACCCGCTGCTGACCCTCGACCGGCAGATCACCGAATCCCTTGAGACACACCGTCGTATGACACGTCGCCAGGCGCACGGCCGCGCACTCGAGCTGTTGGAGGCGGTGGGGCTACCCGACCCGGAGACGCGCTTGCATGCGTACCCGCATCAACTGTCGGGCGGGCAGAAGCAGCGCGTGATGATCGCGATCGCGATGGCATGTGACCCGGAGCTGTTGGTGGCCGACGAACCGACCACCGCACTGGACGTGACGACGCAGGCTCAGATCATCGAGCTGGTCCGAGATCTGCAGCGCGACTTCGGCACAGCGGTGGTGTGGATCAGCCACGACCTCGGCGTGATCGGTCAGATCGCCGACGACGTCACGGTGTTGCGGGACGGCCAGGCGTTGGAGCAGGCGCCCATCCTGGATATCTTCGATCGTCCGCAGCACGCGTACACCCGCGAATTGTTGGAGGCCCGCCCGCTCGTGGGTGGCAGCGGTCCCCCGCCGCCACCCTCGGATGCCGAGACACTGCTGGATGTCTGCGGCCTCGATGTGCGGTTCGACGTCAGCACACCGGTCGGCAAGACCGTCGTCCACGCGGTGAAGGACCTGTCGTTCCAGATCCGGAAGGGCACGACACTCGGCCTGGTCGGCGAATCGGGTTCGGGGAAGTCGACCGTCGCCGCCGCGCTCACGGGCCTGGTCAAACCCGGCGCCGGTACCGCGACATTGGGGGCGTCGGACGTGTTCGGGGTGCGCGGGTCGGCCGAGAGGGCGCTGCGCAGGCGAATCAGCCTGGTGTTTCAGGACCCGTTCTCCACCCTCAACCCACGCGCCCGGGTGGGCGCGGCGATCGACGAGCCGCTGCGCGTACACCGCGTCGTGAAGGGCAAGCAGGAGCGCCGAAGGCGCGTCGACGAGTTGCTCGAACTCGTCGGCCTGCCAACGTCGTTCGCGTCGCGCTATCCGCACGAACTGTCGGGCGGCGAGCGCCAGCGGGTCAGCATCGCGCGAGCGCTGGCGGGCGAACCCGATCTGCTCATCCTCGACGAAGCCACTGCGTCGCTGGATGTTTCGGTCCAGGCCCGCATACTCGACCTCCTCGCGTCACTGCAACGCGACATGGGGCCGACCTACCTGTTCATCGCCCACGACCTCGCCGTTGTTCAGCGGGTAAGCCACGACGTGCTGGTGATGCGTGACGGCGCCGCGGTGGAGTACCGGCCGGCCGCTGAGCTGTTCGCCGCGCCGCAGGACGAGTACACGCGGGCACTGCTGGCGGCAGTGCCGCCGCGACGTCCCCGGGTTTCGATCTGAGTCCTATCGGCGAGATTGACACCAGGGCTGTAACGACCCTGTGTGCAATCTCGGCCATAGGCCGCAAAAGGACAGACCCGGCCATGAGAGGGTCATGGCCATGAGTCAGCTCAACGGCAAGGTCGCATTGGTCACCGGCGCATCATCCGGACTGGGCGCAGTCGTGGCCCAGGTCTTCGCGGAACGAGGCGCCTCGGTCTTCGGAATCGCCCGCGACGCCGACCGGATGGCAACGGTGTTCGAGTCGGTGCCCGGCGGAAAGTACGCGTCGGTGGACATCACCACGTCGGCCGCGTGCCGCGACGCCGTCGCGCAGTGCGTCCACGCGTTCGGCCGGCTCGACGTGTTGGTGAACGTCGCCGGCTTTCACCAGATGCGCCACACCACGACGATGACCGACGAGGAATGGGACCGCGATCTCGCGGTGAACCTCAACGGCCCGTTCTATCTCTGCCGGGCCGCGCTGCCCCACCTGCTCGAGACCGCGGGCAACATCGTCAACGTCGCGTCCATCGCGGGCGTGGAGGGCGAGGTGTACTCCGCCGGCTACTGCGCGGCCAAGCACGGGCTGGTCGGGCTCACCCGCGCGCTGGCCGTCGAGTACACCAAGGAGAGGATCCGCGTCAACGCGATCTGCCCGGGCGGCATGCCGACCCCGCAGGCCACCGAGTTCACCGCGCCCGACAACGCCGACTGGGATCTCATCCTCCGCATCGCCTCCCCCCGCGGATTCATGGATCCTGTCGACGTCGCCAAATCCGTTGCGTTCCTTGCCAGTGACGACGCCGCGGCAATCCACGGCGCCGTCTACCGGGTGGACAACGGCAAGGGCGCGGGCTGAGCCTCAGATCTCCTGGTTGCGCCGGCGTCCGAGGAAGAATGCCAGCCCGATCGCACCGAAGCCCAGCGTTCCGATGACACCGGCCGACACCATCAGGAAGATGTCGCGGCCGGACAGGCCGCCCGTCGGGGCTTGGTCGGACGCCAGCCGCAGCCGGTAGTCGCCGGGCAGCGGGCCCTCGGCAGGTGCGCCGAGACCGGGGAACTGCTGGGTGCGGTGCACCTCGAAAGTGCGCTCACCACCGGGTCCTTCGGCCCACACACCCCACGCCGGGGTGACGCCGTCGAGCAGCACCTTGCGCTCGCCGAACTGCGCGTCATCGCCGACGTCGACGATCTGGCGCACCCGGAACGGCTCGTACCGCGCGTTGGAGTAGTTCACCAGCACGGGCACGTTGTCGTAGCGCAGCACCGGCGGCGGAGGCGGAGGCGGCGGCATGCCGACACCCGGGTAGTAGCCACCGCCGAAGAAGCTGCCGACCGCGATGTTGCTGACGGCCTGCGCGACGTTGGCCGCCGCGATGACCGGGCTCAGCAGCGCCGCGGTGAAGCTGTACGCCGCGTACTGGGCCGCCTCGAACACCATCCGGCCCAGCGGCGGGACCACCATGATCCGCGGCGCCATGTCGTACATGTAGACGATGCGCACCGGGTCGCGGTACGGGTTGATGATGATCGGGCGGTAGTACTCGTCGTACTGGACCCACTCTGGCTTCCACTGCCGGACCGGGCTGACCAACTCGACGGGCGGATTCACCGAGAAGTTCGTCGTCGCGCTGGTGCCGACATCGAGGCCGGGGATCTTGAGGCTGGTCTCGATCGACTGCGAGAACGACGCCAGGTCCTGCTCGGGTGCCGGAGCCGGAATCTTCTCGTCGGCAACCGTTGCCTTGCTGGCGAGTTCGACGTCGGCCTCCGGCGCCTCCAGCGTCTTGGGCAGGACCGTCTCGATGTTGGCCGCCTGCGTGATGGACACCGTCGGCGTCTCGGAATCGTCACCGCTGGCCGTCTCGGTGGCCGACTCGCTGGTCGATGTCGCAGTGGTGGTCGGTGCCGACATGGATGTGGTCGCGCTGGTTTCCGAGGCGGGAGTCAGTTCGGCCGACGGTGCGGTGGTCGTCGCCGACGTTTCAGCAGCGCCGGTTGCGGTGGTGGTCGGCGCGGACGTGGTCGCGGTTGTCGCCGTCGTGGTCGGTGCGGCCGTCGTGCCCGGGGCCGTCGTGATCGGGGCCTGCGAGGCCGTCGTCACGTCCTCCTCGCTGGGCTCGGCGGGTACGACCGTGGTCACCGGAGGAGCGACCGTGGTCGTGGGCGCCTGCACGGTCGCCTGCGTCTCGACCTCCGTCTCGACCTCGGCCGGCGCGGGGGCCTGGGTCTGTGGTGCGGGGGCCTGAGGCTGTGGCGCCTGCGGCACCTGTGCGGGAGCTTGCGGCGCCGCCTCTTCTGGGGCCGCCACCTCGGGCGCAGGCGCGACGACGGTGGTCGTCCCACCGCCGTCGTGGCCGGGTTGGGCCAGCGCCGGGGCGATTCCGCCGGTCAGCGCTGTCAGGGTTATCACGACGCCCGATGCCAAGACGGCAACGACGCCTCTCTTCAAGCAAAACTCGAGGGGTGCACCCATCGTTCATCGACTCCTTCTGTCATCGGGAGCTGAGTGCGTTCACCACTGCCGCCAGGGCTTATGCCATCGGCCCCCGAATCTTTGCCTGGAAACAGAAGCTGTCGCATGCTCCGGTCTCAGAAGATTCATCGCTGGTTCGACCGGGGTGTTACACACGGAACCGTGCGGAACAGGATTGTGCGGACGGCGTGGGCCGTCCTCGCCGCGATGTGCCTGGTGGCCTGCGGTTCCGGCGGTCAGACGACGGCGCCGTCCTCCACAGCTGAAACGTCGACCACACCAGAACCGGCCTTCACTTCCGCCACACCGGCCACTGCGGAACCACACACCAAGAATTGGTTCGACCTCGACGTCGGGGACTGCCTGGTCGACCTCCCCCGAATCGACCTCGGCGAGGTCTCGGTCGGCGTCGTCGACTGCACCAGCCCGCACGCCGGCGAGGTGTTCCTCCGCGCCCCGGTGGAGGTCAACGCCGCCATCGCCGACGTCGCCGACCGGCAGTGCGCGGCGGGCGTCGCCGACTACACCGGACGACCGGGCGGCGACGGATTCACGGTCACCTATCTCATCGACTCGAACCAGGATCGGACGGCGGACAACCCGCTGCCCAGTACGGTGATCTGCCTTCTTCAGGCCGGCGACGGCAGCCCGCTCACCGAGTCAGCCCGCAAAGGCTAGGGACCACGGCGGCGCCACGCGCCGACGGTCAGAGCGATGCCGACCAGAGCGATGATCGGCCCGAGGATGGACCACGTGGTGGTGTTGGTCATCGGACTGTCGCTGACGAGGACCCCGAAACCCTGCAGGGCGAAGATGATTCCGAACAGGGTGACGAGAAGGCCCAGCACGATGATGGCGATCCGCATGTCCTCACCCTAGGCCTGCCCACGATGGCTGACGGCGCTTCAGCGACGGCGTTGCAGATACTTCTGGTACGCCTCGGCGGCGGCGGCCAACTCCGGGCGGGCGTCGAGCACCGGTTGCATCTTCTTGCGCGCTTCTTCGCGTTTGTACGGCAGGAATTCGGTCGGGAAGTTCCCCTCGTGCGGTCGGTAGTCCCGCAGCACGCGGCGCGCGACGGTGGCGATGTGCACCTCGTCGACGCCGTCGGCGATGCCCATGGTCGGCGCGGTGGCGTACATCGCCTGAATCGGGGTGAGATCGGTGGTGCCCAGCGAACCGAGGATGTGCAGGGCGTTGAACGACACCTCCCGCAGCACCTTCGCCATCGTGAACTTCACGGCGGCGATCTCGGTGCGCGCGTCCTGGGTCGACGTGTTGTCGATCTTCCACGCCGTCTCGAGCACGAACAGGCGCAGCATCTTGATGGCCGCGTACGACTCGGCGATCTTCTCCTGCACCATCTGGTGGTCGGAGATGATCTTGCCGTGCGACTCACGGGAGAGCGCACGCTCGCACATCATGTCGAACGCCAGGTTGCACTGTGCGACGGTACGCATCGCGTGGTGGATGCGACCACCGCCAAGTCGACGCTGCGCCAAGACTTTTGCGCCGTTCGGCGGGCCCAGAAGATGGTCCAGCGGCACCCGCACATCGCGATAGATGATGTGGTTGTGGTTGCGGGGCTCGGGCATGATCTCCACACCCGGCGTATCGCGCGGCACGATGAACATTCCGTTCGTGCACATGACGAAAAGGATGTCGGCGACGCGGCCCGCTGAGGTGAACCACTTCTCGCCGTTGATGACCCACTCGTCGCCGTACTGCACGGCCGTTGTCTTGAACAGGCTCGGGTCGCTGCCGCCCTGAGGTTCGGTCATCGAGTAGGCCGAGAAGATGTCCTGATTGAGCAGCGGCTTGAGCCAGCGCTCCTTCTGTTCCTCGGTGCCGTAGGCGGCGAGCATCTCCATGTTGCCGGTGTCGGGAGCCGCTGCGCCGAACATCTGCGGTGCACCCGGGTAGCGCCCGATGACCTCGTTGAGCAAACCGAGCTTGAGCTGCCCGTAGCCGGGGCCGCCGAGCTCGGGGTCGAGGAAGATCGCCCACAGGCCCTGGTCCTTGACCTCCTGCTGGAGTTCGCGGACATAGGCTTTCACCGCGGGGTCGGGGACGCGCACCGCGTGAGGAAAGATGTGGTCGAGCGGCTCGACCTTCTCCTCGCAGAACTCCTTGACCCAGTCGAGCTTCTCCTGAAACTCCGGTTCGGTGCTGAAATCCCAAGCCATGCAGTCCTCCTCGGCTGCTGTCGGATGCCGCCGACGTCAGTGTGTCACCTGACCGACGCTACGCCCGCGGAATCGGCTCGGGTACGAGGGGCCAAAAGGTTTGAAACCGCCGGAATGGGCAAGTCAACCGGGCGTTAGTTTATCGATCGGTACATGAGACGGAGTCTGACCATGATCATCCTCGGCATCATCCTGTTGATAATCGGCTATTTCACCAGCCTCTCGATCCTCTACACCATCGGCGGAATCCTCGTCGTCATCGGCATCGTGCTGTGGATCCTCGGCGCGGTCGGACGCCCCGTCGGCGGCCGAAAGGTCTGGTTCTAGCTGTTCTCGGTCATGACGTTGGTAGCAGGCGTGTTGGCTTGATGTGAGGAGAACCTCCGGGTGAGGTGTGGCTTGTCGAAGGCCCATCACCACCCCGGAGGTTCTCGTGTCCCACCGTAATGCCCGCACCACGCTGCACGGCCGAATGCTGATCGTGCAGCGCCACCAGCAAGGGTGGCCGCAGGCCCATATCGCCGCGGCGATGGGCATCTCCCGCAAATGCGTCCACACCTGGATCAGCCGTTATGCCGCTGAAGGTGAGGCCGGACTGCATGACCGGTCCTCACGACCGCACCACAGCCCCTCGCGGACCTCGGCGCGGGTGGAGCGCAAGTGATCGCCGCGCGGCGCAAACATCGTCGGGGCCAGGACTGGCTGGGTCCTGAACTGGGCATTGCGCCCCGGACCGTGGGACGGATTCTGCGCCGTCGCGCTGTGCCCTACCTGCGTGACTGCGATCCGATGACCGGTGCGGTGATCAAGTCGTCGAAGGCCACGACACGACGCTATGAGCGACAACGGCCTGGCGAGCTGGTGCATGTCGATGTCAAAAAGCTCGGTCGTATCCCCGACGGGGGTGGGTGGCGCGCTCACGGGCGTAGTGAACAGGTCCGCAGGCGCGGTATCGGGTATGACTACGTGCACTCGATGGTCGATGACCACAGCCGGCTGGCGTACTCAGAGATCCATGCCGATGAGAAAGGTCCGACGTGTGCCGGGTTCATTGCTCGGGCGGCGCAATACTTTCAATCGCAGGGCATTTCGCGTATCGAGCGCGTGATCACCGACAACCATCTGAGCTATCGGCGCTCGGCCCACGTCGCTGCCGTCATCGACCAACTGCACGCCAAACACCTGTTCATCAAGCCGCACTGCCCATGGCAGAACGGCAAGGTGGAACGCTATAACCGCACCCTGCAAAGCGAATGGTCCTATCGCCGGGTGTTCGCCTCCAACGCAGACCGCGCCCGAGCACTTGCGCCCTGGGTCGAGTTCTACAACACTCAACGCCGCCACAGCGCACTCGACGGGGTACCACCCATCAGCCGACTGCAACCAACGTCATGACCGAGAACATCTAGCGCCCTCAGCGGTACCCGCGTCGCGGCAGATGCTTCGCGGTGATGCGGTCGGCCTGGCCGATCGCCGCGCACACGACGATCTCGTCGCGTAGGCGACCGATTTCGGTCATCGTTGCCGGGTCTGCCACTCAGCACGACGGTGTCAACCACCAGTCATACACACCGATGTCAAAAACCATGGCCCCGTTCGTGTTTCCGTCCTCGTCGACCGAAAGCTGTGGTATCGCGAATTTCTTGAAGTCATCGTGCGCCGGATCGGGCACGTCGAAATCGTCCCGGGACGGGCCTGCGATACGACACACTCGGACGGTGCGCGCACAACGCTGTGGCAGAGAGCTACTGATCCTGATCGCCGGTGCCTGCCTGCTTGCGGGCTGCACACACAGCACGCCGCCGGATCCCCCACCGTCGCCGACGGTCGCGCCGAGCACCGGGGTCCCCGCACAAACGCTGGACCAGCCGACCTCACCCGGCCCGCTCGTGATTCCGCTGGGCGCACAGCCCAAACTCGCGCCCGATCCCGCTCAGCTGGCCGACGACCTCGTCGCCGACGAGCAGGCGCTGCGCAATCCATCGACGCCGGAACCCGCACTCATGGACGCGGCCCGGCGTCAGCAGGCGGCCTACCGCGCCATCGGACGCACCCCCGAGTGGGACCCGATCATCCGCCCTCGGATTCCGGCGTGGCTCACCGCGACCTACGACCTCAACGTCGACGCCAGGCGTCAGCTGTATCCCCTCACGGAGGTGAAGGACACGGTCCCCGCGTGGCGGATCGTGGCTCCCGCTCCCGCGGACACGTTGCTGGCTCACTACCGCGAAGCCGAGGCCGCGACGGGTGTTCCCTGGAACTACCTGGCCGCGATCCATCTCATCGAGACCCGCTTCGGCAGCATCGAAGGCACCAGCACAGCAGGTGCACAAGGCCCAATGCAGTTCCTGCCGTCCACATTCGAGACCTACGGCGACGGCGGAGACATCCACTCGCTGCGCGACAGCATCATGGCGGCGGGACGTTACCTCGCCGCGAATAACTTTGCCGGCAACCGCGATCACGCCATCTTCCGGTACAACAATTCGGACCTGTACGTGCGTGCGGTCAACGATTACGCCGAAGTGTTGGCGGCCGATCCCGCCGCCTTCGGGGGCTACTACCGATGGGACGTCTACTACCGCACCACCGCCGGCGACGTCTTGCTCCCGATCGGCTACGAGTCGATGGCTCCGATCCCGGTCGAAACGTACCTCGCCGACCACCCGCAGTAGGACTCACGCAGGAAAGTCACAGTCAGGCAGATAACCAGCGTTTCCGCCGGTCAGCTGGCATCATTTTCGCATGGTGGCCATCCCCGAAACCCTCTACGCGCGGGATGATGATGCCAACCTTGCGTATCAGGTCGTCGATGGTCCGGGGCCAGACCTGTTGTTCGTGCCCACACCCCGGTTCCCCATCGATCTGATCTGGGACGACTACACGGTGGCGGGCCATCTCCGTCGGCTCTCGTCGTTCGGTCGGTTGATCCTGACCGACCTCCTCGGAGTCGGCAGTTCGGATGCGGTGCCGATCTACGAGCGTCCCGCGATGCAAGGGTGGACGGACGGGCTGATCGCGGTGCTTGACGCGGCCGGTTCCGAACGCGCATCCGTGTTCGGTATGGCCGGATCAGCGCTTCCAGCAATGCTTTTGGCGGCCACGCACCCCGAACGGGTGCGATCGCTGGTGCTGTGGAGCCCCTACGCGTACTTCCTGCGCGCACCGGATCAGCCCTTCGCCATTCCCGAGCACGCGCTCGACAACCTGTCCGACGTCGTCGGGCAGACCGCGGGAAGCGGTCTGGCGATCGAGCTGTTAGCGCCGAGTTGGGCCAAGGACGCCGCGAAGCGACGCTGGTATGGCCGCGGTGAACGACTCGCCGGCGGACGCGGGTATTTCCGGGCCGTCAGCGACATGTTCCAGCACACCGATATGCGCCGGGTGCTGGAAAGCATTCAGGCGCCGACGTTGGTGCTGCATAGACAGGACGACCGCTTTGTCGTTGCCGGCCATGCCAAGTACGTCGCCGAACGGATTCCCAACGCGCGGCGCGTCGAGTTCGAAGGCAATGACCACGAATGGTTCGCCGGCGACTCCGAGCGAGTACTCGACGAGATCGGGGCCTTCCTCACCGGTGCCCGAAGGACCACACCGACCAACCGTGTGCTCTCCACGGTCCTGTTCACCGACATCGTCGGATCGACCGAGCGGGCAACGGCTTTGGGCGATGAGGCATGGGGATCGATCCTCGCCGCGCACAACCGGGCCATCGAGCGCGAGGCGCTCGGCGCGCGGGGCCGGATCGTGAAGTTCACCGGTGACGGCGCGCTCGCGACCTTCGACGGTCCGGCACGGGCGATCAACTGCGCGTGCGCAATCCGCGACGCGGTCAGCGATCTCGGCCTGCACATCCGCGCGGGCCTGCACACAGGTGAGGTCGAGGTCGAGGAGAACGATGTGCACGGCATCGCGGTGCACATCGCGGCGCGAATCATGGGCATCGCCGGGCCCGACGAGGTCCTGGTGTCCGGCTCGGTTCCGCCGCTGGTGCTGGGGTCCGGCCTGGCGTTCGACGAACGCGGCAGCTACGAGCTCAAGGGTGTGCCCGACCGGTGGCCGGTCCTAGCCGTACACGACCTCACCCACTGAGCCCAGGTCCTGCGCGACCATCTCCGGCAGCGCGGACATGTCACCGAACACGCGCACCGACTCGGTCCAACACGCCTCACCGACGACCTCGGATTGGTACCAGTAGACGCGGAGCCCGGCCGAGATGGCCGCCTGCACACCCACCACGCTGTCCTCGACGGCGATGACCCCGTCCGGATCCAGCCCGAGGCCGTCGATCGCCGCCAGGTACAGGTCGGGGGCCGGCTTCCAGGTCTGGAACTCATACGCCGAGAAGTGCGGTCCCGGGAAGTGGTGAAGCAAGCCGGTGCGCGCCAATCGGTCACCGATCATATCGATGGGCGAGTTGGACACCACGAACTTCGGATACTCGATCCGCTGCAGCGCCTCGTCCACGCCGGGAACGCAGCAAAGCCGCCCCTCGAGCAGTTCCTCGGCGAGCAGACGCGCTCGCGGAAGCGCATTCACGGGCGGGATCACGCCGATATACGCGCACAACATGTCGATCGCCTCTTGCATGCGCCGGCCTGCGGCCAGGTGTGCGATCTCATCGGTGGAGATCTCACCGCCCAGCTGCTTCGCCAGGCGTTGCAGTGCCAGCGTCTCCGCATCCTGTGAGTCGACCAGCGTGCCGTCCAGGTCGAACAGGACGGCAACGCCGGGCGTGGAATGGGTGGGCACGTCAAAGCCTCCAACTTCTATGCACATCAGGCGAACTGGGGCGCGCCCAGTCGCTCGACATAGAGCTCGTACTTCATCCGCAGCTCGGTCGCTGCTTCCCGGGCATCGGTGACGTGCAACGTGCCGCAGTCGTATCCGAGAAGGTCATTGAGAACGGACATCTGCTCGGGGGCGAAAACGATGGTGCCGTCGGGCGAAATGCTCTCGATGCCGTCGAGGCGTTGCGCCCTGCGGTTGACGTCCTGCGCCTCTGCCGCGGAAAGACCTTTCGGCAGTGCCAGATCAATCCGTTCGCGCGATACGTGCAGCGGGTAGCCCCCGATCATGCCGCCGGGAGCGGGCGAATGCAGTCGACGCGTCTCGCTGCCGAGCAACGCCCAGACCGTGCGCGCAGCCGACGTCGCGGTGACCTGCTGCCCGTCCTTGCCGCCCTGGCGTCGCAGGTTCGCCGCCAACCGGGCGAAGACCGCCTCGTGGTCGACGGCCACTTCTTCGCCATCCCTGAACACGGCCAGCGCATAGGGTATCCCGCGTGCTTCGCCGAAACGGTGGACGTGGTGGCTGAAGTAGTGGTGACACACCAGGTTGATGTCGATCTCGCTGACGTGCGCATCGAGCTCCTGCGCCGCCGCCCACGTGATGCCGGGAACGACGTTGGCGATGTTGCCGATCCCGATGTGCGGGGCCAGCCCGACTGTCGCGAGCGCCGGCCCGACCGCGTCGGGGTAGGCGGCGTTCACGACGATGGCGCGCGACTCGGCGAGGCGAACCGCCTGCATCAGTTCGTAGTTGAGGGCCAGATGCATGGGCAGCCACGGCCCGAGTTGCGCCTGATCCAGCTTCTTGAAGTCCTGTGGCGACACATCCATGATCGCTCGCGCGGCCTGGATGGACGCACCCATGAAGATGAGATCCGGCTGGATGCGGCGGATCTCGGCCGCGGTGCGATCAATGTCGGTCAGGTCGAGCTCCAGTGCCTCCACGTCACAGAAGTGACCGAGGTTCGACGCCGCGAGCTTCGTGAGGTTGGCGAAGCGGGTGGCCCGTTCCAGCGAGCGGCCGGCCATGACGAGGTCGACGGGCTGGTCACCGACGGCTAGCAGGTGTGCCAGCCGGATCGTGACGTCGCCGATGCCGATCAGCAGCAGCTTGGGGGTATTGGTAATGACGTTCATGATGGTCCTTTCGGGAATAAGCGCTTATTGCGATTTAGATTTCGAGGACAGCGCGCAAATGGGCCACCATCCCCATCAGTTCGACGCGTTCCGCTCCGTACGCGTGGGCGGATTCTCCGAACGTCACGGCGTTGTCGATCCGGTTGATCAATTCGGCCACCGAGAAGCGCTCGGGACTGGCCATCCGTTCGAGCGCCGAGCGAAAGCTCTTGCCGGTCAACGTCGACGGATTATCGAAGATGGGCCGCGCCGAAACCGATGGAGTAGGCCAGGACGAGGGCTGTGTCAGCATCTCCTCGCGGAAATCCAGTTCGGCGAGTTCCGGTGAAACCCGAGCCAGTGCACCTCGCAGCGCCATCGTCGAATAGCGCCACGCAAGGTCGTGCGCCCAGACGACATTGCCCCGGCTCGACGACACCTTGCTGCCGTTGATTCGCAGGAACCTGTTGGCTTTCAGGCTGGTTGGAATCATGCGGGGAACGTCGAGGATCCGCGCCAGCAGCGGGAACAAGACGCTGTAGTAGTAGCTGTTGTCGAACCCGAAGTAGTAGGTGACACACGGCCGCGTCTCGGCCGCCGCCAGCGTTGACCTGAATTCAGAGAAGCTGATGTCGGTCGGTAGGCCGAGGATCTGTCCCACCGCATAGCAGTGCGCGAAGAAGATGTCGAACCAGGGGTTGATCACCCGACCTGGCGCCACCTCGTACCCGTAGTCACTGCGGAATGTCAGCGTGGTGCGGCTGGGCTCCAACTCGTCGATGAACTTCACCAAAGCCGGGTTCTCCGAGTCGACTTCAAGATGCCACCCCTGCAGCCAGGACACATCTTGTTCGTCGATCACCCACACCGTCGGTAACGGCGAATCGTTGATCTCCGAGAACTCGGTGGATCCGGTGGACTCCTCGACGGGACTCAACGCGCGGACCATATCCATCGGGTTGCCGCACTGCTCGCACACGTTGAGGTAGGCGCGTTGCAGACAGTTCGGGCAGGTGCCGGAGACGAAGGATTCGACGGCGCCGTACCGTTCGTCGTCGCCGACGAATTCCGGCTGCCGAATCGCCCGCTCGTTTCCGAACAGTTCGGCCAGACCCGAGGCCAGGTACTTGCGGTAGTCATCGGCGGTGTTGTCGACGACTTCATCGAAATGGATGCCGAAGCGGCGGAAGTCCGACCGGATCAACTCGGTCATCTCGTCGCGGAACTCGCGGGTGTCCTTGCCGAACTGGCGGGCCTTCTTGGCCACGTATGTCTGATAGCTGTCGATGTGCGACGCGTGCACCACGGGGCTGCCGACCGCACCGAGCAGCCGTCGGTTGAGATCGGCTCGCAGATACGGACCCGCCAAGTGACCGACGTGGAGCCCGCCGTTGGGGGTCGGCGGCGGCGTCAAGATGACGTCGATGTATTGCCTCGGCATGTCTGCCTGTCTCCTTAATGGATGTCCACAAAGGGTTTTCGTGGTCACTGCAAACGCTATGAACTGCGGGCCGAAATCAGAGTCCGCCGATCGGACCCCAGGAGGATGAACCTGCTGTCCACCGATCGGGGGACGAGGCATGTCCCCCGATGTCACGGCCGATCAGCGGATGCCCATACCGGCCGACTCTTCATAGCGTCGAGCCATGACTTCGAGCGCCGGCGGAACTGCGCTGCGCAGTTGCGTCGGCACTTCACTGCCCCGCATGCAGAGCCGCTACCCAGCAGAGATCTGGCTTCTGCTCGGCGGTAGCTTTCTGGTGCGCGCGTTGGGATTCGCGTATCCGTTCCTGAGTTTCTTCGTCGCCGAGCACGGTCACGGACCCACGGTCGTCAGCACGGTGCTGGCGGCGTTCGGTGTGGGCTGGGTGATCGGCCAAATGGTGTGCGGCTCACTGATCGACCGGATCGGCGGGCAGCTCACGCTCGTCGCCACGATGGCGGTCGCGGCGGTGGTGTTGTGCGTGCTGGCGGTGTCCCACAGCATGCCGATGCTGATCGGCGGCGCCGTGGTCTTCGGCCTCGCATTCGACGCGCCCCGCCCGGTGATCAGCGCCGCCATCGCCGAGCTGATCCCGGACAGCGGGCAACGAGCCAAGGTCGACGCGTTCCGCTACGGCTGGGTGGTCAACGCCGGCGGCGCCATCACCGGCGCGCTTGGAGGGCTGTTGGCGATCCGGACCGGTGTATCAGCCCTGTTCTTGGTGCATGCCATCGCCTGCGCGACGTTCGCGGCGATAGCGATGTGGTTCCTTCCTGGCGGCACCGGTAGTGCCGGACCGTCAACCGCGATGTCGGGTTTCCGGCAGGCACTCGCCGACTCTCGCCTTGTCCTCGTGTACCTCACGAGCGCGGCGACGCTGACGGCCATGACGGCCGTCCTCGCCGACATGCCGATGCTGATGTCTATACAGGGCCTGGGCGCAGACGCCTTCGGGTGGGCGCAGGTGGCCAACGCCGTGGGTGTCGCCGCACTGACCCCAGTGGTCACGCCGTGGCTGAGCAAGCGAATCGCGGTACGTCCGCGCCTCGACATCCTCGCGGTCGCGGGCCTGTGGGCCGCCGTGTGTATGGCCGCTGCCGCCTACGCGACCACGACGACGGAGTTCAGCCTGGCATGTCTGGGCGTCGCGGCTGCCGAGACCGCCTGGTTCGTCGTCGCCGTCGGGATCGTGCACCGGATCGCACAACCTTCGCGACGCGGTGTCTACCACGGGATCTGGGCGACCACCCTCCCTGTTTCGTTCATCGTCTCGCCGCTGCTGGCGTCGTTCAGCCTCGACGTCGGCGGGCCCCATTTGGTCGCCGCCACCACGCTGCTCGTCGGCCTACTCGGCGCCGCAATCTGCGTCCCGCTTTCACGCCGACTCAATGCAACCCATAACTGAAACACACCCGAAAAGGAGACAACATATTGACGAAGTATCTCGGGGTCAGCCGGGCGACGCTGTACCGCTACTTGGCGGCGTAGGGCATTTGTCCGGCAATACTCCCTATTCCACCGACGGGTTAGGGCCGAAGATGTGGCCGCTTGGACTGGTACCTCCAGATGGTGTGATCCAGGCTGAAGACGTCCCATCCTTCGGCAAGGGCGGCGGCACGAACCACCGCGGCGGCCTTTTCAGATGGCAGTGCGCGTCCAGCGACGCCGAGTGCATTCGCCACGTAACGAATGATCATGCGGTCGGGCTTTACTCCGATCACTCGCTCGGCGTAGCGCACCAATAAGTCCGGCGTCGGCGTCAGGCCACTTGGACCGCCGCTAGCGTTATTCCCATCCTCGGGAGGATGCGGGCGGGCAAGGATGAATAGATAGCCCCACGTCACCTTCTGGCCGGGCACTGCCTTCCAGTCGGCTTCGATGTCGGCAAGGTGTTCACCCAACACTGCGTTGTGCACATCTGGGGTCGTGAATATCCCGTGACTGCGCAGAATGTGTACTTGCTGAAAAACGGCCTCCGACTTGAGGATGCCGGATCGTGTTGATGTCCTTTGCCGGTTCTTAACCAAGCCCGCCCAGCTCTCGGGATCTACACCGTCGAAGGTACGAAGTAGATCGTCAATGGAGTCCTGGTCGGCGTCACCGCCTTGTTCCGTCCTCAATTTTCGATAGCGGTTCAGCACGTTTAGCACGGTCCGGTAGTTGGCACTGATCGAGTAGATTGCGTCAATGACGCACAACGCCAAACTGTTCGCGTAACCGTCGGGGGTGAACCACCGGTTACTGGGGCCGAGATCTCGTTTGCATGATGCGATCAACCGCTGGAGTTCCTCGCGAGTGAACTCGGCCATGACCCGACTCCTCCTGATTGCGGTTATCGTCACGTACCTGGCTTAGGTGTACCTGATTACCGTCGGGATCGCGGGTTCTTAGTCGCATCGGTCCCGGCAGCGCATACTGCGCGCCAAGTTCGTCAAGTCTGACAGTGACATCGGCGATGTTGGTCACCCGGAAACCCAGCTGCAGCCTGGTACCCGCAGCCCCCAATGATGGGAACAGCTGCAGGATGGTGTTGCCGACTGCGCCGTCGAAATGATGTGGGTGGCTCGGTTCGTCGACGGAGAACAGTCCCACACCGAGCGCACGATAGAACGCCGCTGATACGTCAACGTCGCGGACGAACAGCGTGACTTCCAGGATGCTGTGTGCAGTCACCTCCGGATCGTCGCATTGACTACCGACAGTCGGTGGAACGGCGGATCGGGCCGGGCGGTAAAGGTCGGAACCCAAATCGCATCTGCCGTGGAAAGTAGTACGACCTTGGCAAACTCGACGGTGTATTTGCCGGTCAAACACATCTAGCTTAGTAAGCTGGTCAGCGACCGGCATAGCCTAAGGTTAAGCGCACCGCTCGCTCGCCTCTACTCGCGAAGTACCACGAGCACGAGCTGCGGGCACTGCTCGAACTGGGCGAGACGGGTGTGCGCTGGCGGCACCTCGGACATGTGCCGGCGAGGTACGCGGCCAGCGTGATTCTGACCGAATTTCGTTAATCGGTCTTCGGGGCGAAACGGCGGACGACCGCCGAACCTATTGCGCCGACTGCGATCATCGTGACCGCCAGCCAGTCGGGAATCGCGTCGATGACCCAGCCGATGATGCCGACGATGAGGACGTACGTCGGTATCCAGTCCACCACCGGGAGCAGCGACGGCGCTGGTTCGGTGGACTCCCCCGCCTCCCGGTCCGCCTTGGCCCCAACGTAATCGGGGTACACGTCGGTGAACGCGACGGCGAAGAACGTCGCGCCGAGCTGAAGGATCCAACCGGTCCAGAAGTTATCGGAGTCATGCAGCAGGGTGATGCCGATGAAACCGAAGACCGCGCAGAACGCGAAGGCGGCGGCCCACACCGCCGAGATCACGTAGTTTGTTCGCCGGAATACCGGTGTGTCCCAGTACTCCTCGGGCGTCATGTCCTTCGCGTAGGACAGTGTGAAGGGTCGGCGCACGATCAGGGTGGTCACCGCGAACACGGTGAGCGCGATGTTGGACATCTCGCCGGTCCAGGTGCTCAGCCAGTCTTCGACACCGGTTCCGATGAGCATCCTCACCGCGAGGAGAAGGCCGAAGAAGACGACGCCGAACAGGGTCAGCGAGTGCAGACGGTCGCCGCGCCGCCAGCCGGCCCACATCACGAAGATCGAGAATCCGAAGGCGATCGCGATGGCGCCTTCGTACCGGCCCGGGCTCCCCACGACCGCCAACAGGATCCACGGTGCGATGCCTGAGATCGGTGAGTCCAGGAACCCGTCGAGCACCTTGGACACGCTGAATCGGCGCTTCTGCGGCGCTACAGGCTCAGTGTCGTCGGGCATAACGCGTCAAATGTAGCCGCGACGGGCCCTTAACGCGCGGATCTCGTCCCGCGGGCGGTGATTCCGGTGAAACCCCACTTCCCGCTGGTCGGAGACCTTATTCTCACCGCATTGTCTCGGGGGTCGAGAAGGGATGGCCCTATGCGCGCTGTGGTGCGAGGCACGCTCAAATCGTTATTGCGCTGCGGGCTGGCGGCCGGCGTCATCGCCACCGTCGGCCTGGCCGGACCCGCCGCCGCGGACCCGAACCCCATCACCCCCGGCGTGTATGGCGACCCCGTCGCCGCCGCCGAGTACTGGCGGCCTCAGCTCGCCGACGACAGCTGCGGACTGATGGCCGTCGCCGATGTCGTCGGCGAGATCACCGGTGATCTACCCACCGAGCAGGAGATGGTCGATCTCGCGGAGAACACGCCGTCGGTGAGCCAAGAGGGCCCCATCTATCTCGACCCGGATGCGCCCGGTGGCGGTGAGGGGATCTCGTACAAGGATCTGGTCGTACTCCTGGCCCACTTCGACATTCCTTCGAAGGTCACCTACAACGAGATCGCCGACGAGACCGGCGTGCCGACCGGGTTGCCCTCGCTGGAGCAGTATCTGGGCCAGGGCCGCAAGGTCATTGCGTTCGTGAACTCGGCGATCATCTGGAAGGACTCCGAAGAGCAACACGACTCGAGTGATCACTACCTGGTGGTGACCGGCGTGGATACCAATACCAATTCGGTGCACCTGAACGACAGCGGCGCCGAAGAGAACGGCGCCAACGAGCAGGTCCCTGTCGACACCTTTTTGGCGGCGTGGGACACCGGCGACGACACGATGATCGTTACCGACGCCGCGTAATTGGCCGTTGGCGCGATCTCTCGACCGCCACGCTCTCGAGGTCTGCGGATCGCCGACAACGCGCTTTAGCGCCGCGCACGGGTAGTAATCGATAGGGTCCGAACGTGTTGTCGCTGAGCGAGGTAATCGGCCTCGGCGTGCGCGGCCCCGAGGGACACGAGGTCGGGCGCATCGCCGATGTGACCGCACGGCTGGGTACACACGACGGCAACGCCGTCGGCCATCGAATTCTGGTTCGGCGCAGGCGCAACCACGACCAGCTTGTGCCCTGGTCGGCCGTCACCACCATTGCGCACGACGGTGCGACGGTCACGGCCGACGGCTCCGTCTCCGCCATCACTTCGGTCGACGCCGCAATGGAAACTGATGAGATTCTTCTCGGCCGGGATGTTCTTGACACACAAATTCTTGACACCGCAGGCCAGCGGCTCACCCGTGTCGCCGATGTGATCCTGTCTCCACGCACCGACGGACGTCTGGAATTGGTCGGCGTCGACGTCGGTTTCGGCACCGTCCTGCGCCGTCTTGGGTTCGGGAAGTTAGTCAGCCAGTGGCGAACAGACCTCGTCACCTGGACGGATCTCCACCTCACCTCGAAACGCGGACACACCGTGCAACTGAAGGCGCCACGCGCTGCGATTCACCTGCTGGACGCCGACGAATTGGCCGCCCTCATCGATCGACTCGACACGGAGTCGGCCACCGAGGTTCTTGCGGCTCGGGAACCCGAAATCGCCGCCGCGGTGATCTACCAAAGCACCCCCGCGGTCGGCGAGAGGTTACTGCGCGCGATGAGCGAAGCACATGCGGCCAACGTCGTCGCCGCGATGCCCGTCCACCATGCGTTGCATTGGAATCAAGTGCTGGCCGCCCCGCAGCTTCTGCGTGGCCGGCACTTCCTCCGCTCCCGCGCGTGGCCCCGCCGAGCGCATCGGGCAGACCGCCGGTGAAACGCCGTGGCCTGGCTTTCGGAGCGCTTCTGGCAGTGGTTGGCCCCGGCCTGCTGGCAGGACTGTCCGACGATGATCCCGCCGGCATCACGACGTACTCGGTGCTCGGAGCCGACTACGGTTACCAGCTCCTCTGGGTACTGCTGTTGTCCACGGTCGCACTCATCATGTTCCACGTGCTCGCCGTGCGCACCGGCGTTGTCACCGGCCAAGGACTGGTCGGCCTTGTCCGCCAACGGTATGGCGTGCGAATTGGCGGCGCAGTTCTCGCCGCACTTGTAGTCGCCAACATCGGCACGACATGTGCCGAGTTCGCAGGCATAGCAGCCGGATTCGAGTTGTTCGGAACGAACCGCTACATCTCTGTTCCCGTTGCGGCACTACTCGTTTCAGCGCTCGTGTTGCGGGGCAGCTTCCACCGCATCGAACACTTCCTACTGTTGTTGTCGACGGTTTTTCTGGCGTATATCGCGTCGGGTCTACTGGCCCAGCCGAATTGGGGCGAAGCGGTCCAGGGTCTGGTCGTGCCCACCATGCCTGCGAATTTCGATGCCATCGCGATCGTCACGGCCACCGTGGGAACGACGCTCGCGCCGTGGGGGCTGTCGTTCATCCAGTCCTACGCCGTCGACAAGAAGTTGCGTCCGAAAGATCTGGGTTTGGAACGCCTCGACGTGGTGATCGGTGCGGTTCTGACCGGGGTGATCGGGTTCTTCGTCGTCGTGGCGTGCGCAGCGACCCTGCACCGCGACGGCCGCACGATCAGCGACGCGTCGGACGCGGCATTGGCGCTGGAACCGCTGGCCGGACATGCTGCGTCCACGTTGTTTGCCGTGGGCTTGATCGGGGCGGCGCTGCTGGCCGCCTCCATCCTTCCGTTGTCGACGGCGTACTCGGTGTGCGAATTCGCCGGCTTCGAGGCCGCACTCAACGACCCATTTCGCGAAGCGAAGACCTTCTATGTGACGTTCGGGCTGGTGACGCTGCTCGGCTCGGTCATTGTCATGATTCCCGGCGTTCCGCTGGTTACCGTCCTCGTCGCCACCCAGGTTCTCAACGCGGTCCTGCTGATTCCTCTGCTTTGCGTGATGATCGGCATCGCCCGCGACGGCACCCTTATGGGCCGGTTCAGACTGCACCGAGTCGGGACCGTCGCCTATGCGCTGGTCACCGCAGTGGTCATGGCTTGTGTCGCCGTACTGGCGGTGGTCTCAGCATGATGGGCGCTCGGCGGACGCCGTCGTCGGCCTGAGCGGCCCTGGTCGCTTCATGACGAAAGCCGGACGCTCAGTGACTTCACATGAAGTTAACCCGCCGTGACCGGTGTGACACTTTCACCTAACTAGCGTCAGCGTTCGTAGTTCACGGATCGCACACCCGCACTCCTGCGCGCAACTACGTTGCCGCACAGTGCCCTGTTTGGTGGAGGTTGCCTTGACACCGGAAGTCGAAGACGCCATCGCATCGATGGCGGCGGTCAACAACGAGTTCTTCTATTGGGTGTCGATCGCGCTGATGATGCTCATCCACGCCGGGTTCCTGGCGTATGAGGTCGGCGCATCGCGGTCCAAGAACGTGTTGGCGACCGCGATGAAGAACCTGCTCGCCTTCGCGACCATCGTCGCCTCGTTCTATTTCGTG
The DNA here is from genome assembly GCF_010726085.1 of Mycolicibacterium moriokaense. Taxonomy (NCBI): domain Bacteria; kingdom Bacillati; phylum Actinomycetota; class Actinomycetes; order Mycobacteriales; family Mycobacteriaceae; genus Mycobacterium; species Mycolicibacterium moriokaense. Next base: position 2,934,254 of record NZ_AP022560.1, on the reverse strand, counting down.
GGCTGGTTCCTCTACAACGCCATGCCGAGCGGGTTCATCGAGTTCAACGATGCAGCCAAGGCGGCACTCCCGTGGAGCGACAACATGGGACCGAATATCGACGACCCGGCCAGCGGCATCTTCTGGGGTGCGTTCGCGCTGTTCGCGGCGACCACCGGGTCGATCATGTCGGGCGCGGTGCTGGAGCGGATCCGTACCAGCGCCTTCCTGGTACTGACGGTGCTCGTCGGTTCGGTCGTATGGATCATCGGCGCCGCATGGGGCTGGCACGGCGCCGGATGGATGCTCACCAAGCTCGGATTCCACGACGTCGGTGCTGCTGGCTGCGTGCACATGATCGCCGGCTTTGCGGCACTGGGCATTCTGATCAATCTCGGCCCGCGCATCGGGCGGTTCCTGCCCGACGGCACCGCGGTCACCATTCGCCCGCACAACCTGCCGCTGACCATGCTGGGCCTGATGCTGATCTTCACCGGGTTCTTCGGCTTCCTGATGGGCTGCGTCATCTACGGTGCGGGCGGCTACTCCACCATCTACGCGAGCCCGACGACGTTGTCCGCCTTCGCGTTCAACACGCTGATGGGTCTGGCAGGCGGCATCATCGGCGCCTACCTCACCTCGCGCGGTGAACCGTTCTGGACCATCTCCGGCGGCCTGGCCGGCGTCATCTCGGTGGCCTCCGGTATGGACCTGTACCACCCGGCGCTGGGATTCATCATCGCTCTCGTAGGTGGCGCGATGATCCCCTACATCGGCAAGCTGCTCGAGAAGTTCCGCATCGATGACGTCGTGGGGGCCGTGGCTGTGCACGGCGGCATCGGTTTGTACTCGGTCATCATGGCGGGCGTCTTCCTGTGGGGTTACCCGAACACCGATGGAAATCCGTCGATTTCGCTGTGGGGCCAGTTGATCGGCGCCGCGACGTTCGCCGCACTCGGCTTCATTCCGGCGTACCTGGTGTCGCTGGCGATGAAGAAGGTCGGCCTGCTGCGCATTCCGGCTGAGGTGGAGAACCAGGGCCTAGACCTCACCGAGGTTCCGGCGACGCCATACCCAGAGGGCATTCCCGTTACGGCCATGCCCACCAACGGCATTCACGCCATGGTGGTCATCGAAGAGGAGAAGGTGTAACCGTGAATCCTTTCGACAGCTACGACGACGCCACCGTGGTGTTCACCTTCGGTGGGTACTCGGTGGGCGTCTGGATCGCGTTCATACTCGCCGTCCTGCTGTTCATCGGTTTCTTCGTCCGGATGATCCAGCACGAGAATCGCGCGTACAAGGCGATCATCGAGCATGAACCGTTCGAAAAAGGTCCGGTCGCGGAGGGCGAACCAACGGCCTACTGATCGGGCGTATACGCAGTGCCACTTAATAAAGTGGCACTGCGTATCGCCCTGACCTCGAACCCACAGCCAGCTCATTCGAGCTGGCTGTGGGCTTTTTAGTGGGTAAACAACCCGGCATCCTGACGATGCTCTCTCACGTTTTGATTGATGCCGACTACTACCATCGCAAAATGAGAACTCCGAAGCCGAGCGGCGACGACGCATTAGAGGACAGCTGGCAGAATTCTGATTACAATAAGATCATCGAGATGACGAAGCGGCTGGGCGCTCCGCAAGCCACCGACATCGTCTTTTTTCTGATGACTATCCCGCACAATGTTGCCGATGTTCTTACTCAGCAGATTCGCGTAGCCAATGAGGCTGCGGCAAAGGACGGAGTTTCATGACTTCTCTGCGCCTCTCACTAACGATGGAAAGCCTTGCGGTGGCATAAGTTATATCGTCGGCGACGGCGTGGCTGAGACCGCGAAGCGAATGATGGTCATAGCGAGATGAATAAATACCGAGCAAAGCAGACAACTGGCTTGCCATAGCAGCCAGACGAGACGGTGACATTGCAGCCATGGCGTTCAACAACGAGCCCTGGAGCCAGCCCAGGACATGAATGAATCCCTTGCGTACTATTTGAAACACGTCGGCGGTCGCGAGGTTGAGATTAACTATGACAATCCAGAGTGATAAATGACCCCCTACGGGGCTCGAACCCTGCGACAGGGGTGAAAATACAACGAATATTCTCCACCCGTGTTAAGACGGGCGGATGTCTGTCGAGCACTTCCAACGACGATTGAGTACAGACGTGTCGCCGCCACGTTAGGGCTTGGCCGGACAACGTTGAAATCCGGCCCCAGGGACTTAAGTGCTAGCTGTTCTCGGTCATGACGTTGGTTGCAGTCGGCTGATGGGTGGTACCCCGTCGAGTGCGCTGTGGCGGCGTTGAGTGTTGTAGAACTCGACCCAGGGCGCAAGTGCTCGGGCGCGGTCTGCGTTGGAGGCGAACACCCGGCGATAGGACCATTCGCTTTGCAGGGTGCGGTTATAGCGTTCCACCTTGCCGTTCTGCCATGGGCAGTGCGGCTTGATGAACAGGTGTTTGGCGTGCAGTTGGTCGATGACGGCAGCGACGTGGGCCGAGCGCCGATAGCTCAGATGGTTGTCGGTGATCACGCGCTCGATACGCGAAATGCCCTGCGATTGAAAGTATTGCGCCGCCCGAGCAATGAACCCGGCACACGTCGGACCTTTCTCATCGGCATGGATCTCTGAGTACGCCAGCCGGCTGTGGTCATCGACCATCGAGTGCACGTAGTCATACCCGATACCGCGCCTGCGGACCTGTTCACTACGCCCGTGAGCGCGCCACCCACCCCCCGTCGGGGATACGACCGAGCTTTTTTGACATCGACATGCACCAGCTCGCCAGGCCGTTGTCGCTCATAGCGTCGTGTCGTGGCCTTCGACGACTTGATCACCGCACCGGTCATCGGATCGCAGTCACGCAGGTAGGGCACAGCGCGACGGCGCAGAATCCGTCCCACGGTCCGGGGCGCAATGCCCAGTTCAGGACCCAGCCAGTCCTGGCCCCGACGATGTTTGCGCCGCGCGGCGATCACTTGGCGCTCCACCCGCGCCGAGGTCCGCGAGGGGCTGTGGTGCGGTCGTGAGGACCGGTCATGCAGTCCGGCCTCACCTTCAGCGGCATAACGGCTGATCCAGGTGTGGACGCATTTGCGGGAGATGCCCATCGCCGCGGCGATATGGGCCTGCGGCCACCCTTGCTGGTGGCGCTGCACGATCAGCATTCGGCCGTGCAGCGTGGTGCGGGCATTACGGTGGGACACGAGAACCTCCGGGGTGGTGATGGGCCTTCGACAAGCCACACCTCACCCGGAGGTTCTCCTCACATCAAGCCAACACGCCTGCTACCAACGTCATGACCGAGAACAGCTAGCGCTGCTTGTTGGGATCCACAAGCGGTGGGGCACCTTTGGGTCGGACGATTATTACTTTGTGGCGTGCACGAGTGATCGCTACCCGAAGTAGGCGTCGGCTTGACATGTGAGGCGGCTCCTCGCGCCCATCGAAGAACACTCCCTTGTACTGCGCTTCAACGATGAGGACCCCGTCAAATTCCTTGCCTTTGGATTTGTGGATATTCATCAATACGCAGCCCTGAGGTTCGCGTAGCTCTGTCATCAAGCGGCCTTGGTCGAGCGTTCGACGTACCAGTTCAGCTGCGTTGTCGTAGCCACCAGAGTGGTCCCATTGCTCGGAGAGCCGTCCACCGATTTCGTCCGAGGCACCAAACAACCTGATGAACCGTGCCGCTTGGACGATGTCCTTCAGTCCTGCTCCCACGAGTATGTCCTGCGCCGCCCTCCAGTCGGTTACAGGGTTGCCGACGTAGGCAGGCATGGCTTCGTTCTGCTCAACGAGATGCTTGGCAGCCTTTAGCCGGACGTTACCGCCCTCAATGAGTGCCTCGGCATTTGCGCGGTAACTATCTCTGGCCTTGATCGCACTGGCGATCGGCGTGTTGCTGATTGCGCTCTTGACGTCATAGAAGTTCGCTATAGCGTTAATCGTCCCGGCCACAGCACTCACGGAATCCTGTAGGGGCCATTCAAGGATGGAGGCGACGATTTGGGCTGCCGCAGCAGAGAGTTCGACGTCCCACAAGACATCGTGGGCCACCGGTTTGAGTTCTGATCCGTTGTAGGTTCGTGCGCTCGACAACCAGCCGGAGACGTCAGAGACCAGCGTGTTGGCACGGGCAAGGACGGCGATGCTAGGGCGCTTTACGCCTTGCGTTCGCAGCTGCGAGTAGAGCCATCGCACCGCAGCATGGGTCGTCGATTCGAGCGCCCTTGGGTAGACGGATACCACCTTGACGTCGGCCGTATCGGGCAGCGCGCGGTTTCGAAGCACTGCATCCGCGAACTGCAGAATCCCGGCATCAGGGCTTCGATGGTTTTCGCCGCCCAAGTCAAACTCGCTCGGCTTAAGAATGGCTCTGACCTGATCGAGTCGGTTCGGGTCGACTTTGTCGTCGTACTCAAAGATGCGTTGGTCGGCGTCCGCCAAAATGATGACCGTACTTCGGATAGCGAGCGCTTGGACAAGTTCCCATTGCGAGTCACTCGTGTCCTGAAACTCATCGAGGATGATCACGGGGAATCTGTCCGCCACAAGCTCAGCGACCTTTGCGACTCCATCGATCAAACGAGCTGCCCCGCTTGCGAAGTAGTCAAACACGTACACGTTCTCCTCGGTAGCGAGCCGGTCGCGTTCGGCGCTCCAGTCGCCCTCAAAATTTGCCTTCGCCACCTTTTCGCGATCAGGGAACAAGATTCGTGTCGGCTGTCCGGTCAGCAGGCGGCCATGAGCACGAAGGATGGTCAAGCAGAAAGCGTGATAGGTCTGGACCGAGATTCGAGCGCGTTCGGACGCGGTGAGGACGTCGCGGCACCGCAGCACTACTTGTCGGACGGCGGCACGTGAGAAGCTCAAGAACAAGACCTCTTGTTCGGGTTCGAGGTCCAGGAGCAAGCGCTTGGCCTTGAGTAGTGCGAGGGTGGTCTTGCCGGAGCCGGGACCGCCAAGCACCATGACGCGGCCGTCTTGTTCATAAGCGTCCTTAGCTTGGCCAGTCAGATCGAAAGTCATTCGCCCTCAGTTGATTCCGACTCTGGCTAAGGTACACCTGGCTCCTCCGGCTCAGTGCGCAACTCCTGATCGATTTTGATCAGAATCGTGACAAGTTCAGTCGGCAACTCAGCCTCAGTCTCACACTGCTCAATGAGCATTGCGGCGTAGGCGTAGGCCTCCCCCTTGCGAGCTTTCAGAACATTGAAGGTGAGGGCGGGAACGTCATCGTCGGACATAGCCGGGTTGTACGGATGATGAGTGCCTGGGTAGTCCGCTCGAGCTGATACAGACTCGAGGAACCTGCGAAGCGTGGTGACTGGAATGCCATTGACGAGAACCTGCTCGATGCCTGACTCGGCCGATTCCCAGAAATGATCGAACGCCGCACGGTTGGCCAGCACATCTGCCGGAGGAGTCGCGTTTGGCTTGTCGCATGTGCCGTAGACCACCTTGCCAAGCGCCTTGAAGATTGGGCCGAAGCGGTCGACGTCGCCATCACCAGAACATGGAAATATTGAGACACCAGCAAAATCGAGATGAGTGTAGCCGACTCGAACACGTTCCAAGACAGACGAAATGGCCGGGAAGACAACAGCTTCGGTCGATCCCTCAACGACTAGCACTCCGCGAGCGAGGATCGCCTCTGCGAACTGGCGGCGATTCGTCAGATAGGTCTTTCGTTTGATCTTGGTCAGGTTGATCGGCGCTCCTGTGAGCATCGTTCCTTCGCGATGAAGCATGACGATGCTCTCGGGTTCGAACTGCTCGATCACTGGCGCTGAGTGCGACGTGACGATTGACTGCCCCATTTGTTGCAACACGTATCGAGTGACGTGTCGCTGTGTATGCGGAGGCAGCGCGATCTCTGGCTCCTCCATGGCGAAAATCACCGACTGCCTGCCTTTCAGGTCGGCAATGATGGTCAACAGGGAGAAGACCAGCAGGTTGATTGAGCCCGTGCCTTGGCGCGTATACGGTACAAGGTGGTCGCTCGGCTGGGTGGCCACAAAAAGGCGGACAACTTCACGCAAATGCTGTCTGGTCAGATCGGAAGCGAAGAATGCTGCAGAGTCCTCGCCTTGTGCGAGGTTGACGTGAATCGCCCTGGAAATCCCGGAGGCTCCTGACCTTGGAAACGAGGATGCAGGTATGCCGAAGGAACAGTCTGCCGGGAAGCCCACGTCAAGGCGTTACAGCCCGGAGGAGAAGGCCGCCGCGGTGCGGATGGTCCGCGCTCTGCGTGCCGAGTTGGGCACCGAGCAGGGCACGGTGTCGCGGGTGGCCCGCCAGCTCGGGTACGGGGTGGAGTCGGTGCGCTCGTGGGTGCGCCAGGCTGACATCGACGACGGGTACGCACCGGGAGTGTCCACTGCGGAGTCGGCGCGGATCAAAGCGCTTGAACAGGAGAACCGAGAACTCAAGCGTGCCAACGAAATACTGAAGCGAGCGGCCAGTTTCTTCGGGGCGGAGCTCGACCGCCAACACAAGAAGTAGTCGACTTCGTCGACGCCCATCGCGCCGAGTTCGGGGTCGAGCCCATCATCACCGTCCTGCGCACCGCAGGTGTCGATGGCCCCGAGCACCTACTACGACACCAAGACCCGCGCGCCGTCGGCGCGCGCAGCGGGACGAGGTCCTGGGGCCTGCCCTGGTGGCGTTGTGGGAGGACAATTACCGCGTCTACGGGGCGCGCAAGCTGTGGAAAGCCGCCCGCCGCGCTGGCCACGACGTCGGCCGCGACCAGGTCGCGCGGCTGATGCGCGCGGCCGGCATCCACGGAGTGCGCCGCGGTAAACGGGTGCCCACCACCACACCGGACCCGGCCGCGGCGCCACCCGGATCTGGTCAACCGGAAGTTCAGCGCGAGCGCGCCCAACCAATTGTGGGTCACCGATCTGACGTTCGTGCCGACCTGGTCGGGGGTGGCCTATGTCTGCTTCATCGTCGACGCCTACTCCCGGATGATCGTGGGCTGGCGAGTGGCGTCTCACATGCGCACCACCATGGTGCTCGACGCGTTGGAAATGGCCCGCTGGTCACGCGGAAACCTGTTGGAAGGCTTGACATGTCACTCCGATGCCGGATCGCAGTTCACGTCCATCCGCTACGGGGAACGGCTCGCCGAGATCGGCGCGGTGCCCTCGATCGGTTCAATCGGAGACAGTTTCGATAACGCCCTCGCCGAGACAGTCAACGGCTACTACAAAGCCGAGCTGATCTACGGCCCCGCCCGCAGCGGTCCATGGAAGACCGTCGAGGACGTCGAACTGGCCACCCTGGGCTGGGTCTACTGGCACAACACCAACCGCCTCCACAGCTACCTCGATGACGTTTCACCCACAGAGTTCGAAGCAGCGTTCTACGATGCCCAACGGACCGACCAACCCCTGGTCGCAATCCAATAGTTCGAGTCTCCGTCAGAACCAGGGCGATTCAACGAACTTGCCGAGCCGCTCCTTGAGTGTGTCGCGCACTGTCTGAAGTTGGGTAATGTCACCGATAGCCGGTGTGAGCGTGGATAGATGATTGAGGGTGCCCATCCACATTTCGGCTGAGCCCTCACCGCCTAGCTGAAGGATGGTGTCAAGGAGGGAACCGCGCTGGAGGCTAAGTGCGCGGGATCCTGTGCGCAAGGCTCGGAGATACACATAGCCAACGAGGCGTTTATGTGTCCGGTGAAAGACCGATCGGCCACCACCGAGCGAGGCAAGCTGTTCAGGGTCAAGTTCATCCGGCACAGGCTCGGGATGGGAAAAGTACGTCTCCCCGACAAAGTCGTCTTCGTCCTTGTCGTATCGACCGATGAAGCAGACGGGTAAGCCCCATTCCACAGTCTCGCCGTCTGCGCGCTCTGAGCCTCCAGGTTCGTCGTCGATAAACAACCCGGTGTCGTTGTCCCACAAGCGCAGGTGCTGATCCCCGAATCGACGGCGCTCTTCATCGGCCAAGTCAGTGAGTACGAGGTCGATCCGTACATCGAGCGGATTGCCTTCGTCGTCCACGTACTGACCAAGATAGAAATCATGCTCATCAATCACCGGCCTGCGGTACAGGCGTTCGGGCCCAAGTACGAGATCCATAGCTTCGCAAATCGTGGACTTTCCGACATTATTGCCGCCCACGAGCAGAGTATGAGGCTGGAAATGCACCTCGCCATCCTTGGTGCCGCGGAAATTCTGAATACGCAAATACCGAGCCCTCATACATTATCCCTGAGCCACTCGGTGGCGTTGTCAGCAAAACCCTTTGATACCCACGAGCGATGCTTCAGTTCTACAACAAGCAACAGATCGACGCAGTCTTGATGGCGTCTGTTCGAGTCGTATGAAGTGGGTAGCGTATTCATGGCCCTCTGTAACCGGTTAGATGGTGCGTTCGGCGAGGCTTGGCACACTATTGCTTGTTCAATGATAGCATAGTGAGCAAACATCCTATGAGCGTCTGTCAGCGAGAACCGTCGGCGTATCGAGGCACCGCTCACCTACCCGGCGGAGACAGTTAAGTTGCATTACACCGAATGTTACATAAACAGCGACTACATTTATAGCCCGCGCGGCTACACTCAAAGCTATATAAAGGACGGGTACATATATAGCCAAAAAGGTTATACGCAGTTTTATTTGCACGGCAACTATATCTATGGGCCACTTGGTTATTCGAACTACTACATATCGAACGGCTATATTTACGGCCCGTCGAAAGAATTGCCTTGGCTATAGGGTGGCATTCAACGAATTCAATATCTGATTGTGACGCGTCACACTCGCGGGATGTTTTCCGTCCGTCGCTCCGCCAAAACGGCGAGCGTGGTTTTCCGCGATCTTCTTGACCGATGCCCGGCTGATCATCTTCGTCAGCGCAACGACCGTGGACGAGGCGCGCCGTGTAGCCCAAGAGATCAGGGACAACGCTCCCAAGCCGAAGCAGCGCGGCGACGACTTGGTCGACATCTCCGTCTGGTACCTGTCCGGCAAGCCAACGTCGACAACGAAACGTATCAACGTTCCGCTCTGGGACGACATCCAACGCAATTACCCAGTGCCCAGTGAGAGAGTCGCTGCACGCGTTGTTTGGGATGGAGAAGCCAACGGACGCCGGCAAGCTGATCCTGTTGCACGGCGAGCCCGGCACCGGCAAGACCACTGCGATCAGAGCCTTGATCCGCCATTTGCAATGCTGGTGCCGGGCGCAGTACATATCCGACCCTGAGCGCGTGTTCTCAAGTCCCGTGACCCGTCCCGGTGAGTCCAGAGACTGCATTTGTTGAATCACCCCGCCTTTGGTGGAGTGCGTCTGTGATCGTAGTGGAGCCTCTCGACGGCCTCAGGGGTGAAGTCGTCGAGGTACTCGTGGGGGCGTTCGGTGTTGAACCACGCGACCCATTCGGCGGTGGCGAGCTCGACCTGGTTGACGTCACGCCAGGGGCCTTGCCGACGGATGAGTTCGTTCTTGAATGAGCCAACGGTGGTCTCGGCCAAGGCGTTGTCCAGCGCGTCGCCGACCGAGCCGACCGAGGGATCCACGCCCTCGTCGATGAGGCGCTGGGTGAACGCCACCGATGTGTACTGGCTGCCGGCGTCGCTGTGCGCGATCAGCCCGCGCAGGCTGGTGGTGCCGTCCTGGGTGCGGGTGAAGAAGGCGTGCTCGATCGCATCGAGGACCAGATCGGTGGTCATCGACCGGGCGGCGCGCCAGCCCAGGATCCGGCGGCTGTAGGCGTCGATGACGAACGCCACGTAGACGAACCCCATCCACGTCGACACGTAGGTGAAGTCAGCCACCCATAACCGGTTTGGCGCACAGGCGTAGAAGCGTCGATCAACCAGATCGGGGTACCGCTGGTGGCTGTCGTCGGCGACGGTGGTCTTGTGCTTGGACCCGTAACGCGCACCCTCCCAACCCTGTTGGCGCATGATCCGCTCCACCGTGCACCGTGCCACATCGTGGCCCTGCCCGCGCAGCCAGATCCACAACTTGCGCGACCCCAACGTCTGGACGAACCGACCTTTCTTCTTGTCTTCCCTGGCCGCAGTGATGATCTCGACCAACTCGGCATCCCGGATCTGGCGACGCGTCGGGGTCTTCGTGATCCACTCGTAGTACGTCGACGGACTGATCGGCACACCGTGCTCGGAGAGCACCGCACATGGGCTCGACACCCCAGCGCAAGCCGGCCCCACCGTCGGGGCCGGAGACCTGGTGGTCCTTGTGTTCGGCGATGAACCGGATCACCGTCTCCCGGGCCGGTCGAGCTCGGCCCCGAAGAAAATCGCCGCTGCTTTCAAGATCTCATTGGCCCGACGCAACTCGGCGATCTCCTTGCGCAGCGCCTTATTCTCCTCGGCCATCTGCGTCGTCACACCCGGCCGCTGGCCGGTGTCGACCTCCGAGCGACGGATCCAGGTCCGCAGGGTCTCCGGGGTGCCGATCCCCAACATGCCCGCAACCGCGGTGATCGCCGCCCACTGCGACGGGTACTGCGGGCGCACCTCAGCGACCATGCGCACCGCCCGCTCACGAAGCTCGTCGGGGTACTTGCTGACACGTCCCATGACTCAGATCCTCCCAAGATCGGGAGTCTCCGGACTCACCGGGACAGGTCACCGGCTACATGATGGACGTTCTTGGCAAGCACACCGATGATGAATCTGCGAAATGGCAACTGCTGGTTGCTGAAGACAGCGATGAGTTCCTACGCGTGTCCGCCCGCCGGGAATCCGGTGCAGCGCTTGGCCGACTTCTTAACCTGTCTGATGGCATTCTCGGCCAAGGCTCCAATACCCTCATCCTGCTCACCACCAATGAACGCTTGGATCGACTGCATCCCGCGTTGATACGGCCGGGCCGCTGCCTCGCCCAGGTGGAGTTCACGAAGTTCTCCCCCAGCGAGGCCGACGCGTGGCTGGCCGATGATATGCCGCGACAGACCGAGCCCAAGACGCTAGCCGAACTCCTCGAACTATCGACCCTTCAGAAACGGATCACAAATGGGATTGCGCCAGTAGCGAGGATCGGTCAGTACCTGTGAAGTAGTCGAGCGCGAGCATCTCGCTAGCGCAGACGATTATCCCGCAGTCATCAAGTAGTTCCCGCCCATACCGCTGCCACAGTGGCGTACACCAGTCTTGGGTATGTGTCTTATTGGCGGCGGTCGCGACAAGCAGGTCCTTCCCAAATACCTCTGAGAGGGCAGGCGCGCGATGAGGCGCTCCATGCCTTCTGGAACAGACGCTAATCTGGGTTAGGACTGGGCAACTCCTCTACCAAGTCTTCAACATTGACTTCAAATACTTCTGCAAGCTTGACAACTGTTTCCAGCGAAACGTTCCTCTGGCCAGACTCGAGTCTGCAATATTCTCCCGTTCGGATGCCGCATCGAGAGGCAACCTCCCCTTCCCTCAACCTTAGAGCTTTCCGGTGGCCACGGATACGAACGCCAAATTCTCGGGTCATTTCACTTAACGACTGTTCGTCGTCTGATCCACCGTCAATGCCGACAAGCTTGTGGATAAAAACGTGATACGCAGGAGAATAGATCTTGCTTGTCTGCGCGAGGTGGCGCTTGTCCGCCACAGCCCTGCCCCGAATAATCGGCTTCAAGTGTAGCCAGTAATCGCCGCCCGTTACCTCCCGCACATCCAAGACTTCGTACGATCGCAGCGACCCGACTTCTGTAATTGCGTCTTCACCTTGTCTAACATCTCTAATCCTACGTCGCTTGCCTCGGTCAAACACAGTCCTGAGACGACGGCCATGCCACAGGTTTTCGGTACCGTTGTATACACCCGGCATTGAGAATGCAAGAATAATGTTTAGCAACCCGGGAACATACAAACCAAGGAAAATGGAATCCCACAGCTGGACACGATCAGTAATCCGCCAGTGCGACAGGAACACAAACTCCCAACGTGACAATGCCCATGAGAATACTAGAACAGCGATCAAATACAGTGCGGTTAACACTGCCAGTGTCTCCACTATACGATACCGGGGATTGAGCACCTCTGCCCAGAATTGATCTGTCTCATTGTGCCGACGCGCAAACTTTAGCTTAGGAAATTTTGATCGTTTGACATAGCTCATTGGGAACGTCTTTCTAACAACGATCGCCACAATCGCTACTATCAATACGGTCCCAAAAAACCATACAAAGAACTTTGCGTGCGCCCAGGGTGGTACTTCTAATTCCTCCTGCATCACCTCCACAAACACAAGGGCGTTGTACATCAGAAGTGTCGTCGTTCCGGCGAGCGCCAATCCAGAAAGGATATTGCCAAGGGTGGTGAGCTGCTTGTTCGGAGCGGGGTTATTCGCCGCATGGTGTGTCAGCATTAGACCGATGCCGGCCACAAGTAGGGACGCGCCAAGCGCAATCATCCCCGAAGCGGGCATAAATTGAATCCAGGCCATTTTGCATGCTTCCCGAGCGCCGCTGGTCGCCTCAGCGTCAGGAAATGCGCCAGCGGGCGTCATAGCCTCATTTGTTTCACCTATGATTATTAACGTGTTCGCTAGAGGGCGGTTTCCGCTGGGTGGTTGAGTGGCAGCAACCGATCCAAAGAAATACGCTGCGAAGGCAAGAACGACGAAGCCAGTGGCGAACAACGCAAGAGTGTGAGAAACGCCGCGGCGGGAGCTTCTCGCATTCGGCGTTGGTTGCCCAGCCAGTAGCAGCGTCGTGATTGCGAGAACCATGAATCCAGCAAGAACGCCCGCGAGCGTGGCATTGGACGCCGATAGGTCCAGGACGCTCCAAGGATGTCTCGGCGACAAACACCGCTCGTCGAAGATTAGGTTTGTCTCATCCACAAGCGCACCTGGCCACTGTCAGCGCAATTCATTGCCCCATTGCTGGAATGGTATGAGAGCAATGGTCTTCCTCGTGGCCGATTGGTCGAACTCGGTTGGTATGGCAATCTGATGCGCCCTGCTAACACCGCGGAAGTGGAGAGGCTGTTCAGCCAGTGACGGCCCGAACCAGCTAGTGAATACTTTGGGTAGTGCCGAAGTAAGGCATCAACCGTTAGCCTGAACCGAACCCGCATGCAGGGAGCATCGAGGACATTCCGCCGGGGGGCTTCGCGAAGCCTCGTGGCGGATGTTCGACCACTATCCGGTTATGGATGCAGTTTCTGGCAGGCTGGAAAATAGGACTCCGTCGGTCAGCGGTTGGCTGTTGCGCCGCCACTGGACACTGCGGACGTGACGGACGACTCCTAGACCGATCTGCAGCTTCCCATTGCCAACGGTCATGAAGATCTATGAACGCCTTCAGAACGACGTCGAACTCTTCGAGCCGCGCGACGGACAACTTGCGCGCACGACGACCGAACTGTTCGAGCGCGTCATGCAGCTCGGATACAGGCCGGCGGGTGTTCATACCCCATTGATCCCGCCATAGGTGCCGAACTAGGTGCCTCTTTTGGGGCCGAAGTTGGCGACCATCTTTGCCTCCTGTGTCGGGGGCTAACCGTCCCTACGTTCAGGACGTTCGCAACCAACGAGATGAAAGTAAGGCGCCCGCGACATGTCTCTTCCGATGATCCGGCCGAGCACGGCTACGGCCGGTTCGGCAGCCAAGGCGGGCAGATCGTCATCCTCGCCAACCCAAATGAAGTTGAGGACATGACTGGCGGGCAGGCGTCGAGTACGCCACCGGCAAAATTCCGAAGTGGGACTTCATACCGTCCGCCGCGCTGCCCGCATACTTCACCACCGAGCATCTTGTGGGCGCGATCGATCCCGCCGACCGACTTCAACGGACTCAAGGTCCTCGGCAGCTACGGCGACGCCTGGCTGATCGAATCGCACTACATCCCATCGGGCTACGTAATCGTCGCTGCGACAGGCGGGCTCGACTCGGACATGAACCCGGTAGGAATGCGTGAGCATGTAAACACCGCTTACCACGGCCTTCGCCACATCCCCGGCCGTGGACCGTATCCGCTGACTGATTCGTTCTACGCCAGGGGATTTGGTACCGGAGTCAGACACCGTGGTGCAGCGGTCGCCGTGCAGGTAACCACGAACGTCAGCTACACGGCTCCCACCATCAAGACGTAGGCGCGGATGATGCCCGACAGATGCCGCAACTCGCGCGATCCATTCAGAGACTACGGCGCACCCTCTGAGTTCTCATGGGGCCCAGGGCCGGTGCCGCCCGGCAAGGAGCACGCGCCGCCAAGCGAAGGCGGCGTGTACCGAGCGATGTGCCCGCTGGTGCAACTCACCCGCAGCGACGACCTCAGCGTGCGGCCGAGACAACGCAGATGGAGGCCGGGCGACCCGCCGCGTGGCTACCCCGGCGAGCGCGTCGGCTGAGGCAACGACCTAGGTCGCGTAGACGTTTCGCCAGTTTGTCTTCAGGGAACCGTCGGGTCGGCGCGGTTTGGCAAACCATAGCTCAGCTGCGAACTTTGATTCATACTTCACCTTGCCGAGGGCGTAGGTGAAAGTGCCGTCGATACTAAGGTTGCGTTCCGCATCAATCCACGTCTGCACTTGGGGATACGGCTTGAGAAGAATCGTGTAATGCCCTGGCTCAGAAGGCATCAACGCCTTCTTTTCGAACTTCTCGCTGCGAGCCGAAACAATCACCTCGTCAGGATCCTCTTTCACACAGGGCTTCACTTCAACAATCAGATGTGCGTTCAACGCGGGCAGTGGTCCACTGTTTAGGAGCTTCACGTACAGATGGGGCTTACCCGTGTGATCAAGCTCGTACTTGAAGTCGTCCAGGCCGACCCACGGCCGCAGACGGCTGCTGATTTCAGACCTCGATTGACGCCAAGTGAGCCATGCGAAGATAACCGCTCTGACCGCGCTCGCTGAAATTCCCCACTGACGCTCATCGAAATTCCCCACCCGTGTGGCTCCGCCGAGAAGGGCGGGCCTCCTTCGATGCTGCTGGTGTCTGACGCCTGCAGTACTGCCCGAAGGAGGCCCGCTTTCTCATGCTCACATGGGAGGACGATGTGGAATTACATGTGAATCGCCCTGGTTCTGACGGAGACTCGAACTATTGGATTGCGACCAGGGGTTGGTCGGTCCGTTGGGCATCGTAGAACGCTGCTTCGAACTCTGTGGGTGAAACGTCATCGAGGTAGCTGTGGAGGCGGTTGGTGTTGTGCCAGTAGACCCAGCCCAGGGTGGCCAGTTCGACGTCCTCGACGGTCTTCCATGGACCGCTGCGGGCGGGGCCGTAGATCAGCTCGGCTTTGTAGTAGCCGTTGACTGTCTCGGCGAGGGCGTTATCGAAACTGTCTCCGATTGAACCGATCGAGGGCACCGCGCCGATCTCGGCGAGCCGTTCCCCGTAGCGGATGGACGTGAACTGCGATCCGGCATCGGAGTGACATGTCAAGCCTTCCAACAGGTTTCCGCGTGACCAGCGGGCCATTTCCAACGCGTCGAGCACCATGGTGGTGCGCATGTGAGACGCCACTCGCCAGCCCACGATCATCCGGGAGTAGGCGTCGACGATGAAGCAGACATAGGCCACCCCCGACCAGGTCGGCACGAACGTCAGATCGGTGACCCACAATTGGTTGGGCGCGCTCGCGCTGAACTTCCGGTTGACCAGATCCGGGTGGCGCGCCGCGGCCGGGTCCGGTGTGGTGGTGGGCACCCGTTTACCGCGGCGCACTCCGTGGATGCCGGCCGCGCGCATCAGCCGCGCGACCTGGTCGCGGCCGACGTCGTGGCCAGCGCGGCGGGCGGCTTTCCACAGCTTGCGCGCCCCGTAGACGCGGTAATTGTCCTCCCACAACGCCACCAGGGCAGGCCCCAGGACCTCGTCTGCGCGCGCGCCGACGGCGCGCGGGTCTTGGTGTCGTAGTAGGTGCTCGGGGCCATCGACACCTGCGGTGCGCAGGACGGTGATGATGGGCTCGACCCCGAACTCGGCGCGATGGGCGTCGACGAAGTCGACTACTTCTTGTGTTGGCGGTCGAGCTCCGCCCCGAAGAAACTGGCCGCTCGCTTCAGTATTTCGTTGGCACGCTTGAGTTCTCGGTTCTCCTGTTCAAGCGCTTTGATCCGCGCCGACTCCGCAGTGGACACTCCCGGTGCGTACCCGTCGTCGATGTCAGCCTGGCGCACCCACGAGCGCACCGACTCCACCCCGTACCCGAGCTGGCGGGCCACCCGCGACACCGTGCCCTGCTCGGTGCCCAACTCGGCACGCAGAGCGCGGACCATCCGCACCGCGGCGGCCTTCTCCTCCGGGCTGTAACGCCTTGACGTGGGCTTCCCGGCAGACTGTTCCTTCGGCATACCTGCATCCTCGTTTCCAAGGTCAGGAGCCTCCGGGATTTCCAGGGCGATTCAATGCCCTGGCCAAGCGTGGTTGGACGATCTCGGCGATCGCCCGGCACACCGGCTTCGACCGCAAGACGGTCCGCAAGTACCTGGCCGGTGACGGCCAGCCCGGGGTGCGAGCCCGCCCCGGCCCGGACCCCTTCGATCCGTTCGTCGACTACGTCACCGCGAGGCTGACCGAGGACCCACACCTGTGGGCCCGCACCCTGTTCGACGAACTCGAGGAACTGGGCTTCGGGCTGTCGTATCAGAGCCTGACCCGCAACATCCGCACCCGGAACCTGCGCCCGGTCTGTGAAGCCTGCCGCGCAGCCACACAGCGCCCGAACGCCGTCATCCCACACCCACCGGGGGACGAAACTCAATGGGACTGGCTGGAATTGCCCGATCCACCGGCATCGTGGGGTTGGGGCAAGACCGCACACCTGCTGGTCGGATCACTGGCTCATTCCGGGAAATGGCGCGGCTTCCTGGCGGCGTCGGAGGATCAACCGCATCTGGTCGCCGGCCTGGACCGGGTGAGCCGTGGCCTGGGAGGGTGCACGCGGGTGTGGCGCTTCGACCGGATGGCCACGGTCTGCGATCCCGGCTCGGGCCGGGTGACCGCGTCGTTCGCCGGGGTCGCCAAGCACTACGGCGTCTCGGTGGCGATCTGCCCGGCCCGGCGCGGCAACCGCAAGGGCGTGGTGGAGAAGGTCAACCACACCGCCGCGCAACGTTGGTGGCGCACCCTGGCCGACGATATGACGGTTGAGGCGGCCCAGGTCGACCTGGATCGCTTTGCGCGGGTACGTGGTGACACCCGGTTGCGGGCCACCGCTGATGGCCGGTCCTCGGTCGCGGTGGTGGCCAAAACGGAGCCACTGCAACCTATGCCGGCAACCCCATATCCGGTGATCGTGACCGAGACCCGCACGGCGTCGCGGCAGGCGTTGGTGTCTTACCGCGGCAACCGCTACTCGGTGCCCCCGGAGCTCGCCACTGCTCAAGTGGTGGTCAGCCATCCGGTCGGTGGTCAGTTCTGCGATATCGCCACCATGAGCGGGATCGTGGTCGCCCGGCACCGAATGGCCGCCGACGGGCTCGGGTGATGGTGCGTGACAGCGGTCATGTCATCGCCCTGGACACCGCGGCGATGGCCACCGCGGCGACCGGACGGCCACACCGCCGCAAGGAACGCATCCCACCCGGCCCGGCGGCCAAAGCCGCTGCCGCGCAACTACTTCAACTCAGGCAGCTACCCATCACGGCAATTGAAACGTCAACTCCGTCAACCGATTCCACCGTCATCGATCTGTCCGCCTATGAGCGGGCCGCCCAGAACAGGACCATCCAATGACCCCACACCCCGCACCCCAAAGACCACCACCACGACCACCGGCGACGAGTCGCCGTCGGCGGCGGCGTCGCGGTATCAGCAGCTGCGTTCGCATCTGGCCGAACTCAAACTGGCCGCGGCCGCCGAAGCCCTGCCCGCGGTCTTGGACCAGGCCGCCGCCGAGAACCTCTCGCTGACCGTGGCCCTGGAGCGACTGCTGGCCGTGGAAGTCGAAGCCAGCACCGCCCGCCGACTGGCGGGCCGGCTACGGTTCGCCTGCCTGCCCACCCCGGCCACCCTCGATGATTTCGATGTCGATTCCGCCGCCGGCATCGACCGCAAGCTCATCGACGAACTGGGCACCTGCCGCTACCTGCAATCAGCGACCAACATCTTGTTAATCGGACCACCGGGCACCGGCAAAACCCACCTCTCCGTGGGATTGGCCCGCGCCGCCGCGCACGCCGGTTACCGGACATACTTCACGACCGCCGCCGACCTCGCCGCACGGTGTCACCGCGCCGCGATCGAGGGACGCTGGGCCACCACGATGCGGTTCTACGCCGGACCGACCCTGCTGGTTATCGACGAACTCGGGTATTTACCGCTGCCCGCCGAGGCTGCCTCCGCATTGTTTCAGGTTGTGTCCCAACGGTATTTGAAGACCAGCATCGTCATCACCACCAACCGCGGGGTGGGTGCGTGGGGCGAAATCCTCGGCGACACCACCGTCGCCGCAGCCATGCTCGACCGTCTGCTGCACCGCTCGGTGGTCATCAACCTCGACGGCGAGTCCTACCGCCTCCGCGACCACCAGGCCGCCGCCGAAACCCTGCGCCGCACCACCACCGGCACCCGCCAACAACTACACTGACCGCTGCTCACAGGTGAGGAATTTCAACGAGCACACCTGAGGACTTTCGATGAGCGCGGTCAGCTCCGAATGCGAGTGCTCCTGCCATGGCAGTTCCCACTGCCTCAACGCTGGCGGGATTCCAGCCCCACCCATCAGACCCAGGATTCCAAACCCAAAGGTTCACTCGCTAGCCCTCCGCCCGCGTCGAGTGTGCATCGCCCTCTTTTATTCGCGGCGCACACCGCGCGATCGTATTGAGTGCCTACGACGGCGCGGTGGCTGTTTGCAGGGATCTCCTAATCCTGCGCGTCGCGCGCTTCGCGGAAGAGCGCCGCATTCTCGGCGGTGAACCAGTACTCCACGAACTCTCCATCGGGGTAGTCGAAGGACCAGGCGTAAGTGCGATTGACGCCCCGGCAGTAACGGCCCGGCTACGTAAGCAGCCCAGCGATTGCGAGCCTCCCCTTTTTCAATGCCCAATATCCTCGCAAGCTCGTCGCCACTGAACCGCTCTTCGGGCGAGTCGATAAGCGTCGAGAACAAGCGCCGTGCCGTATCGCATAGCTTGTCCCAAACTACAGCGGCTAAGTCGGCGTCGGCACTCGCTCTTCCAGTCGCCGCGCAGTCACACTCTGGCCCATTCACCATGTCAAAACGCGCCCAAGTCAACGTCCGGGCCGCGCCAGTTAGCTAGCGCGCGGACCCTTCCGCCGCGAGCCCGCCGCGCGCCGCGACGACGCCGCGACGGGAGGTCCGATCGGGCAATTTCTTCGGCTCGAAAACGCTTTGACCAGGCGAAATACGGTGGGGCTGTTCAGAGTCGGTTGATTGTTGACGTTTCTGTGTCGGTTGATCCTTGACACTCTGTGTGTGTGTTTAGGTCTCTGCGCTGGTGCGTAGGGCCCTCTTGTTTCGTACTCGTGCGGTGCTGGTGCGGGCGGCGGTTTTGACCAGTTGGTCGCCGACCCAGAACCGCAGCAGGTCGCCGTCGATGTGGACATCGCAGCGTTGGCCGCCGTAGTGGCGCCCGATGCAGACTTGCTGCCAGGACACGCACACAATGCCGTTGGCGCAGACCCGGTGGCTGACCCAGTCATCACCGCTTCGATCACCGCTGCGCGCTGTCGAGTTTGATGGCGGTGCCGCCGGGGCGCCGGCGGTGAACCGTTCGGCGGGACTGGCCATCTTCAACGATTGGTGCGGGCGGCGGGTGTTGTAGTCGAGCACCCATTCATCGAGAGCCTGCTGGGCGGTCTTCAGGTTCGTGAAAGCCGCCTGGCCGCTGAGGAATTCGGCTCGTAGGGTGCGGTGGAACCGCTCGATCTTGCCGGTCGTGGTGGGTGAGCGGGGCTGGGTCAACAAGTGCTCGATGCCGTGTTGGCGGCAGATCGCGTCGAAGAGCACCTCGACCGGCGGATGGTTGAACCGTCCGGTGAACACCTTGCCGTTATCGGTCAGGATCTGCTCAGGGGCGCCGTAGCGGGCCAGCGCCGAGCTTGTCAAGATTTCTGTGTAGGTGGCTGGTTTACAGGTAGGGGTTGATTCGTTCGGGGTAGGTCAGGGCCAGTGCGCCTAGTGCTTGTTTCCAGCCGTTGGTGCGTGCTCCCTCGACGAGGCGCTTGGTGCGTGAGCGGTCTCCGGTCTTGAGTGGGTCGTCGTAGAACTTCTGGCGTTCTCGAGCGCGTTTGTCCTCGATGTTGCAGATCGCCAGCCACAGCAGCTTGACCGCGGCCTGATCACTGGGAAAGTGTCCGCGGTTCTTGATGATCTTGCGTAACTGGTAGTTCAGCGATTCGATCGCGTTGGTGGTGTAGATGATTCGCCGCAGATCTGGCGGGAACGCCAAGAACGGGATGAACCGCTCCCAGGCATTACGCCAGGCGATCACTGTCGTCGGATTCGACTGTCCCAGAGCCGAATTAGCGAACTCCTCGAACGCCTCGGCTGCCGCGTCGGCGGTGGGAGCGGTGTAGATGGTCTTCAGTGCCGCCGCGATCTCCTTGCGCTTTCCGTAGGAGACAAACCGCATGGAATTGCGGATCAGATGCACCACGCAGGTCTGCACAGTGGCCTGCGGCCACGTCGCCTCGACAGCCTCGGCGAACCCATTCAACCCGTCGGTGCACACGATCAGGATGTCCTTGACCCCACGATTGGCCAGCTCGGCACAGACCCCGGCCCAGAACTTCGCGCCTTCGTTGGCCGTCACCCAGATCCCCAGCACGTGGCGGATGCCATCGAGATCGACACCCACGGCGATGTGGGCGGCGCGGTTCTTGACCTGGTGACCGTCACGGATCTTAATCACCAGCGCGTCGAGATAGACGATCGGATAGAGCTCCTCCAGCGGCCGTTTCTGCCACTGAATGACCTCCTCGAGCACTGCATCGGTGATCTTGGAGACCGTCTCGTGGGAAAGCTCGGTGCCGATCGTGGTGGCCAGATGATGCTGAATATCGCGGATCGTCATCCCGCCGGCGTAAAGCGAGATGATCATGTCGTCCAGACCGCCCAGGCGCCGTGCACCCTTAGGGACCAGCGTCGGAGTGAAGCTCCCGTCGCGATCGCGCGGGATCGCTAACCCGACGTCACCGACCTCGCTGGCCACGGTCTTAGGTGTGAACCCGTTACGAGCATTGGGTAGTTCACGCCCGACCGGATCACCCTTCTCATAACCCAGGTGGTCAGTGAGCTCAGCGGCCAACCCGCGCTCCAGAACGGCTTTGACCATCTCGGGCAGAAACCCGCCCTCACCGGTCAACTGCAACTGACCGGCATCGATCTGGGTAAGTCCCCTGGTGTGGTGGGGTTTCGGGAGCTGAGGCCGATGGTGCTGGGTGTGTCGTTGCCGGTGTTGGGGTGGGCCATCGCGTAGTGGTCAGTGAGTTACCTACCAAGTGACTCAACAGGAAGACACACGACGCGATGACCCAGGATCATTCTGCCCTGCTTGCCCAGCTCGACGCGCTCAAGTCCGCTGATGCGAGCGCAGTGTTTGCCGAATTGATCCGCGCCGGCCTGCAGCAGCTCATCGAGGCCGAGGCCACCGCCACGATCGGCGCGGGCCGCTATCAGCGCAGTGACGAACGCACGGTGCACCGCAACGGGCACCGCCCGAAGACAGTGTCGACCACCTCAGGCGATATTGAGGTGCAGATCCCCAAGCTGCGGGCTGGGTCGTTCTTCCCGTCGCTGTTGGAGCGGCGCCGCCGTATCGACAAGGCGTTACACGCGGTGATCATGGAGGCCTACGTGCACGGCGTGTCGACCCGCAGTGTCGATGACCTGGTCGCGGCGATGGGCGTCGCGGCGGGGGTCTCCAAGTCGGAGGTCTCACGGATCTGCGCGGGCCTGGATAAGGAGATCGAGGCGTTTCGGACCCGCAGCTTGACCCACACGCAGTTCCCGTACGTGTTCTGCGACGCGACGTTCTGCAAGGTGCGTATCGGGGCGCACGTCGTCTCTCAGGCCCTGGTGGTGGCTACCGGGGTCTCCCTCGAGGGCACCCGTGAAGTGCTGGGCACTGCGGTCGGTGACAGTGAGTCCTTCGAGTTCTGGCGAGAGTTTCTGGCGTCGCTGAAAGCCCGCGGCCTGACTGGGGTGCATCTGGTGATCTCCGACGCCCATGCCGGGCTCAAAGCCGCGGTGGCGCAGCAGTTCACCGGTTCATCGTGGCAGCGGTGCCGGGTACATTTCATGCGTAACCTGCACACCGCGGTCGCCGCCAAACACGCGCCGGCGGTGACTGCGGCGGTCAAGACGATCTTCGCCCACACCGACCCCGCCGAGGTCGCCGCCCAGTGGGACCGCGTCGCCGACACCCTGGCCCCTAGCTTCCCGAAAGTCGCGGCCATGCTCGGCGAGGCCAAGACCGACGTGCTGGCGTTCACCGCGTTCCCGCGGGCGCACTGGCAGAAGATCTGGTCGAACAACCCCATCGAACGGCTCAACAAGGAGATCAAGCGCCGCGCTGATGTCGTGGAGATCTTCCCCAACCCCGCAGCGTTCCTGCGCCTGGCCACCGCGGTAGTCATCGAAGCCCACGACGAGTGGCAGGTCACCCGCCGCTATCTTTCCGATGTCTCCATGGACGAACTACGCGCCGTCATCGAGACAAAACACGCCGCGGCAGCACTTGTCAAACAACACCAAATCACCTAGCGTTCAACATGACTCGTTGATCGCAACGCGTGAACCACGCCAGATCCGAAGTCCACCACTCCCCGGGACGCTATCATCGATCTTGGCTAACACATCATCCAACACCCGCAGACTTCAACGCCTCCATGGCATCAGCGCCCGACATCGGCTCGTCAGTGGTCACATCCATCGATACTGCTCCAATTCATCAGGAGCCACAGCTACACAAAACATCTGACACGCCCAGCGCCGCGCGTAACGCGTCACAGACCGCGCGGGTGCGTTCCCGGGCCATCAACCTCGCGCAGACACACATCCGGGAATGATCATCGATGCCGGTCAATGCTTTGGCGCTAGTGCCGTCGGCCAGCGGGAAGCCGCCGACCACATCCATCTGCCACAACTCCATCGCCGCGGCGCGTTCCCAGCGTTTCCACTTGCGGGAACGCCGGTCGCGCCGGGTCGGGTCGATCATCGCCGCGCGCACCAACGCCCGATAGGCCCCCGATTCCGAGGGCACCGGCTGCACCCCGCGTTTGGCCAGTTCGAACACCAGTCGCCGCGGCCCCCAATAGGGCCGCCAACGCCGCAACTCCAACAGCGCCGCTTCCACCTCGGCGGGCATTTGATGCGGACACCGCGCCGGTCGATGCGACCGGTCCACCAGCCCCTCGAGACCCTCGGCCTCATACCGGGCCAACCACGAGTGCAGCGTCTGACGCGACACCCCAACCTTCGATGCGACCTGCGAAATCGACAACCCATCGCTGATCACCGCCAACACGGCCTGATACCGCTGCTCGGCCACGCTTAACTCCCTCATCTAGGGAGTGTCAAGGATCAACCGAAGTAGGTGTAAAGCATCAGCCGAAACACTGTCGCCCATCACCCGAAGACCAAACGTCGAGCATCAGCCGAGGTAATACAAATGCTTGGTGGGGCGGGCGGGGCTCGAACCCGCGACCAACGGATTATGAGTCCGCGGCTCTAACCAACTGAGCTACCGCCCCTGCTCACAGTTTCGCGGCACCAATGGTCGCATACGCTCCACATGCCGTCTCAGCGGCAGGAGGAGCACCATGTACGACCTCGAAGCGGCCATCGCCGACCGGCGCTCGATCCGCATGTTCCAGCCCGACCGCCCGGTCCCCCGCGACCTCGTTGACGAGGCCCTGCAGCTGGCCATCCGCGCCCCGTCGAACTCCAACATCCAGCCCTGGCACCTGGCCCTCGTCTCGGGCGATGCCCTGCAACGCCTGGTGGGCGCCCTCATGCACGAGGCCAGGGCCAGACCGCCCGTCGTCCCGCAGCTGCCGCCGTCCTTCGCGCACCTGCGCAGCGAACTCGGCGCCGTCGTGTACGGCTCGATGGGCATCACCCGCGACGACATCGACGGCCGGCGCGAGGCCGTGCTGCGCAACTGGGAGTTCTTCCACGCGCCGCTGGCGGGCATCGTCTGCATGCACAGCGACCTCGACTACGTCGACAGCCTCGGCGTCGGGATGTTCCTGCAGACGTTCATCCTGTCGCTGACCGCGCGCGGCGTCGGCACCTGCGTGCAGGTGTCGATCGCGGGCTACCCCCAGGTCCTGCACGCGCAGTTGGCCATTCCGCCCGAGTACCGAATCCTCTGCGGCCTCGCGATCGGCTATCCGGACCCCGACTTCCCCGCCAACCAGCTACACATTCCACGCAACCCGATCGACGACAACGTCGTCTTCCACGACTACTGAACCGACACCGTCTGCCCGTCCGCGTCGACCGAGAACAACTCGACGCCCTCCTCCACGAGCGGCGCATCGGCACCCAGCGACACCATGATCTTGTTGCAGGCGTTGCGCATCACGTCGAACGTCAACTCCAGCGCCTCGTCCTCCGAGAAGTGCTTATTCACCCCCGCGACCACGTCGGCACCGATCTGCGACGGCGTCCAGATCAACGCGTCGACGTACCGCAACGCGGCCTTCTGCGCACCGGTCAGCGTGTCTGAGGATTCGAACTGCTCGATCTGGCTGTACAGGTCCTCGGAGCCGCCCGCATCCAACGCGTTCGTCTCTCGCCGGGACTTGCACAGCCGGCAGTTGTGCTGCGCCGCCCCATGCAACCGCACGACCTCCGTCGTCACCGGATCCAGCGCCCGCATCCGCGCCACCGCGGGCACGAACCCGTTCAGCAGCGCGTCGACGGGATCCGAGTCGTGATCCCACGCCACGTCCGCGCTGTAGCCCGGCTTGCCGTGCCCCAGCGCGTCGAGGCCGGCCCACACGCGGGGCACGTAGTCGGCGACGAAGATCATCACGGCCGTGCGAAACACGTTGTCGCCCAACACCGTCAACAGCTGCTTGCGCTGATTGGCGCCGACCCCCGTCACGTCGACCGCGAACTGCTCGGTGAACGCCGCCACCACCGACTCCGACTCGGAGACACCCTCGTCCCAGTCCAGCTCCATCGGCAGCGGACGCAACGACAGCGCCCGACCGCACGTCAGCCGCGTCAGCGTGTCCAGGCGCCCGTCCCCGGACGACATCGCGACCAGGCCGGCGACGCGGTCGGCCAGTTGTACGTCACTCACCCCAGGGATTATTGCGCCTGGCTCACCGAGGACATGTGAAAGTCGGGGATCCGCAACGTCGGCATCGTCACGCGGGTGACCCAGTCGCCCCACTCCCGCGGCAGCGTGCGGTCGGTGGCGCCGGCCTCGGTGGCCCGTCGCAGCAGGTCCAGCGGACTCTCGTTGAACCGGAAATTGTTGACGGCCGCGGTCACCTCGCCGTCCTCGACGAGGTACACGCCATCGCGGGTGAGTCCCGTCAGCAGCAGCACCGCCGGGTCGACCTCGCGGATGTACCACAGCGTCGTCAGCAGCAGGCCGCGCTCGGTGCTCGCGATCATGTCCGCCATGCTCGCCGACCCACCCGTCATCAACAGGTTGTCCGCCGACACCGCCACCGGCGCGTCGAACTCCGCCGCCGATGCCCGCGGATACGCCAGCGTGGCGATCGTGCCGTCGCGGATCCAGTCCGTACGCCCGATATCCATGCCGTTGTCGAAGACCGACGCCCGCTCCGAGGACGCCGACGTCGTGACGAACGGCGCACACTCCAAGCCCTCGGCGAACGGATCGGAGTACAGCGTCAACGGCAGATCGGTGAGCTTCTCCCCCACCCGGGTCCCGCCGCCGGGCGCCGACAATGCGGTGTGCCCCTCCTGCGCGCCGCGGCCTTCCATCGACCACCACAGGTAGATCATCAGGTCGGCCACCGCCGACGGCGGCAGGAGCGTCTCGTACCGACCGGCAGGCAACTCGACGGTGCGCCGCGCCCAGCCCACCCGCGTCGACAGCCGCTCGAGCATCGAATCCGTTGGCACATCAGTGAAGTCGGGAGTGCTGAAGCCCGCCCACGCGCTGGCACCGTCACGTTTGGCGTTGATCTCCACCGACCCGGTCGGCTCCGTGAAGCGCCGGCGCAGGCCGTTCGACGTGGCCAGGAACGTCGTCTCGACACCGTGCCGCGCGAACCCGTACAACTGATCCGGCCCGCTGAACCCCCGCGCGGCCAGGCTGCCCGCCACATCCAGAAACGCCTGCACGCTGGTGCCCGGGACCGGAGCGTCCCAATCGTCAGGGCCGTCGTCGCCCGGCAACGGCGGCGCAGCGTCGCGGGCCTCGGGCGCGGCGAGCGCGGTGTCCTGCGACGCGGCCACCAGCCCGGGGATCGCCGACGGGTCCACGTCACTGGTCTCCACCGAGCCGACGCGCGCGGTCACACCTTGGCGCACAATCGATATCACCGTTGTAGTGCGGCTCACCGATTCGCCGTTGGTGGTCATCGAATTGCCCGCCCACCGCAACGACGCGTCGGTGCGGTCGGACACCAGGACGATGGTCTCGTCGGCCTTGCCCAGTCGGGCGGCCTCGGCCAGCGCACGCTCGACTACCTGCTGTGCTCCGATCACCGGCTACCGCCCCGCCTCGTCGCGTGTATTGAGCACGTTCACCCCGCGGAACAGTGCCGACGGGCAGCCGTGGCTGACCGCCGCAACCTGGCCGGGTTGCGCCTTGCCGCAATTGAAAGCACCGCCGAGACGCCACGTCGACGGTCCGCCGACGGCTTCCATCGATCCCCAGAAGTCGGTCGTGGTCGCCTGGTAGGCGACGTCGCGCAGCTGGCCGTCCAGGCGCCCGTTGCGGATTCGGAAGAACCGCTGCCCGGTGAACTGAAAGTTGTAGCGCTGCATGTCGATCGACCACGACTTGTCGCCGACGATGTAGATACCGTCCTCGACGCGGGCGATGAGGTCGTCGGTGCTCAGGTCGGCCGTGCCGGGCTGCAGCGACACGTTGGCCATCCGCTGGATCGGCACATGATGTGGTGAATCGGCATACGAGCAGCCGTTGGACCGCCTGACGCCGAGCCGTGGGGCGAACACCCGGTCGAGCTGATAGCCGACAAAGATGCCGTCGCGCACCAGATCCCAGCTCTGCGCGGCCACGCCCTCGTCGTCGAACCCGACGGTGGCCAAACCGTATTCGACGGTGCGGTCGGCGGTGACGTTCATGACCGGCGAGCCGTAGCGCATGGTCCCCAGCTTGTCCGGCGTCGCGAACGACGTGCCTGCGTAGGCGGCCTCGTAACCGATGGCGCGGTCGTATTCGGTGGCATGGCCGATCGATTCGTGGATCGTCAGCCACAGGTTGGTCGGATCGATCACCAGGTCCGTCGGCCCGGCGGAAACGCTGGGCGCCTTGGCCTTCTCGGCCAGCAGCGACGGTATCTGCGCCAGCTCGTCGGACCAGTTCCACACGTCGTCGCCCGCGACGACCTCCCAGCCCCTGGCCATCGGCGGTACCAGTGTGCGCATGGTTTCGAAGGTGCCCGCCGCGGGGTCGACGGTGGTCGCCTCCAGCCCCGGCATCATCCGCACCCGCTGCTGGGTGATCGACGACCCGAACGTGTCGGCGTAGAACGTCTGCTCCTTGACCGAGTGCAGTCCGGCCGAGACGTAGTCGACGCCGTCGGCGGCCATCAGCCGACCGGAGTACTCGCCCAGCACGGCGATCTTGTCTGCGGCGGGAACCGTGAACGGGTCGATGCGATAGTCCGACACCCAGGTGACGTCGGAGTACACCGGCTCGGGAGCCAGCTCGATGCGCTCGGCGTTCAACGGCTTGAGCGTCGCCGCCACGTGCACGGCCCGACGCGCGGTCTCGGCGGCCGTGGCGGGATCCAGCTCGGCGTGGGACGCGAAGCCCCACGTGCCGTCGACGATCACCCGCACCGCCAGACCGATCTCGCGGTTGACGAGGGCCGCCTCCAGCTCGCCGTCGCGCAGCTGGATGAGCTCCGTGGTGATCCCGTGAATACGCAGGTCGGCGTAGCTGGCTCCGGCGGCGGTCGCCGCCGACAGTGCCGCATCGGCCAGCTCATGGCGCGGCAGCCCGAGGAAGTCGGCGTCCACCCGGTGTTGCGCTGTCACGCCCCCACCGTAATAGCGGGCCCACCGGCGCGCTTCACACGGCTCAGGTAGTGACGGCGCTGGTGCCCAGAATCGTCAGCTCCAACGCAAGTGCCATGCCGCACACCAAGATCACGATCACCCACGCCCACAGGTCGATCATCTTGGGGCGCGACGGAAACGCGGAGATCTGGCCCGCGCCGCCGCGGGCGGTGATGGCGTCACCCATCTCGTCGGCCCGGCGCAACGCGACGGTGATGGCCGCCGCGAGCAGATCGATGAGCTCGAGCCAAGCACCGCGTAAGCGTCCTCGCCTGCTGGCTGCCACGTTCCTGGGTCGCAGCCTGCGCGCCGCGTAGAGGACGCGGAACTCCTCGATCAGCATCGGGAACGCGCGCAACGCCAACGCCAGCGCTACCGACCACTCGTCGACCGGGATCCGCAATATCCGCAGCGGCCGCCCCAATGTGGCGACGGCGGGCGCGATTTCGGCGACGTTCGTCGTCCACGACACCATGGCCCCAAGGCCCAGCAGGACGATCGACAACGCGGTGATGCGCAGGAAGTTGAGCAGCCCGCCGAGCCCGATCTCGACTGAGCCGAAATCGACGATCGGGCTACCGCCGGCGAACGTGGCGGTGAGGCCGCCGAAGAAAATCAGAATCCACAGCCAGCCCGGAATCGAAGGCAGCACCCCTCGGGGAATCCGTGCGATCCACGCGGCCACCAGCACCAGGACCGCGACCGCGGCGATAGGCACCCAACCCGGGTAGAACGTCATCAGCACGCCGATGCCCGCCACCATAAGGAGTTTCGAGCCCGCCCACAGCCGATGGATGGCGCTGTCGCCGGGAACCGGCCGCAGCAGCACAACCGGCTTTCGCTGCCGTTTGGTTGCCGTCGGGGCCGTCATGACACGCCTCCCGCGGTGGTCGGTACCGGTGCCAGAACGCCGTCCTGCAGGTGCAGGATGCGCGGGCACACCTCCTCGAGGCCCGAGAAGTCGTGCGAGATGATGATCACCGTCAGGCCGGCGTTGCGCCGCAGCTCGGCCAGAAGGCGCAGCAGCCCACGCTGACTCGCGGCGTCCAGCCCGGCGAGCGGCTCGTCGAGGATGAGCGCGCGCGGCGACCGAGCCAGCAGACCGGCGAGCACCACACGGCGCATCTGGCCACCGCTGAGTTGGTCGATGCGCCGCTTCGCCAGGCCCGGATCCAGGCCGACGGTGGCCAACGCCTCGGCCACCCGCTTGCGGTCGCGATGGGAGAACCCGGCCGCCGACGCGATCTCCAGGTCGACGCGGCCGCGCATCAACTGCAGTCGGGCCGCCTGGAACGAGATGGCCACGGCGCCAACCTGTTCGGACACCGGCCTGCCGTCGAGCAGGCAGCTGCCGGACGTCGGGACGGTGAGGCCCGCCATGATCCATGCCAGGGTGGACTTGCCGGATCCGTTGACACCGTGGATCAGCAGCCCGTCGCCCTCGTTGACGGTGAAGGTGATGTCGCGCAGAGCCGTTGCGGCCCACGGTGTCCCGCTGGCGTATTCATGGTTGACGTCGACCAGCTGAAGCACCGGAGTGTCTGCGTGGTGGCCGTGTGCCATTGTCGCAGCGGGCGCCGAGGCGGTCTCCACCATGTCGGTGTTGTCGGCGGCGCCACCGTTGCCGGTGAGGTTCACGGCGCGGTCGGCGGCGTCGGCCTCGTCGTTGTAGTGGGTGATGTGCACCAGCGACATGTCGTGGTGCTGGGTCAGCCCGGACAGCACCGACATCAGCGCTGTGCGGCCGTCCTGATCGACCATGCTGGTGACCTCGTCGGCGATCAGCAGCGACGGCTCGCGCGCGAGCGCCGCGGCGACCGCGAGGCGCTGTAGCTCACCGCCGGACAGGCCGCCGGTGTCGCGTTCGGCCAGACCATCGAGGCCGACCTCGCCCAGCAGCCTGTGCACGTCGGTGGTGGTGCCAGGCGGCAGGCCCCACACCACGTCGTCGGCCACCCGCGTGCCGAGCACCTGACTCTCGGGGTGCTGCATGATCACCGCCGTGCCGCCGAGCCGGCCGAGCCCGACGGCGCCGGGCCGCTCGATGGTGCCCGCGGTGGGTTCGCGTCCGGCGAGCATCAGCATCAGCGTCGTCTTGCCCGAGCCGTTGGCGCCGGTGATGGCGAGGTGCTCGCCCGGTTCGACGGTCAGCGACACCGGGCCCAGCGCGTCGTGATCGGTGTTGGGATAGCGGAAGCGGACGTCGTGCAGGCGCATCGGCACCGGCGCGATCGGCCCGGTGTCGGTCGAGGCGTCGAGCTTGTGCACGTCGGGAATGCCGAACAGACGCGAAAGCACCCGCGACAACGCCCACCAGCCGATGAGAGTCACCATGGAGATGGACAAGATCGAGGTCGCAAAGAACAGGAACGGCCAGTACTCGAGCGCGGTGGCGAAGTCGCGCTTGAGTTGGTCGGCGACGCCTTGCATGTCGGGGATGCGCGCGATGATCGCGGCGACGCCGTTGATGTTGGCGGTCACCGATTCGAAGATCAGGTGGCGCAGCCGCGCCAGGACCGCCAGCGCGGTGACGACTGCGACGCCGAAGACGGAGCCGGCGACCAGTGAACAGAGGAAGACGGTCGTGGTGCCGCGGCCGCGACGCTTGACGATGCCGGTCAGTCCGCCGATGTAGGCGCAGTTGACGACGGTCATGAAGCCGCCCATGCCGGCGATCAGGAAGGCGATGATCGCGCCCGCGACGGTCGCGGTGAGCAGCACCCGCAGTCGGTAGCGGTAGGCCAGCAGACCCATCGGGACGGTGCCGACCAATGACAGCGCGGCGGCAAAGGGAACGACGACGGAGATGATCGCCGTGGCAGCCGACAGCGCCGCAATGACCGACGCCTGTGCGAGTTCGGCGGGATTCAGCGAGCCGGAACGTCGAGACATGCTCGAATCCCCGGTCACGGCCATTTCATGATTCTGCCAGTCGTAGGGTGAGAGCGGTCTTCGCCGCGCTCCGACCTGCGGCAGGTTTGAACTGCATAGTAAAACTATGTAATCTAGAAGCTATGTCTCAGACTCTTGGAGCTGATCTGCTGGCTGTGGTCGCCCGGCTCAACCGACTCGCCACACAGCGCGCGCGGCTGCCGCTGGGATACGCGCAGGCGCGGTTGCTGTCGACCATCGAGGACCAGGGGCCGACCCGGATATCCGACCTCGCCGCGCTGGACCACTGCTCGCAGCCGACGATGACCACCCAGGTACGTCGACTCGAGGACGGGGGTTATGTATCGCGCACCGTCGACCCCGACGATGCGCGGGCCGTGCTCATCGAGATCACGGCCAAGGGCGTCGAGACACTGAGGCAGGTACGGGTGGATCGCGGCGCCGCCATCGATCCGTATCTCGAGCGCCTCGATGCGAAGGATCAGCAGACCCTCGGCAACGCCGTCGAGGTGCTGCGCCGACTGCTCGCCGACGCGTCCTCCCCCACAAAATCTCGGTGATTTCGGCGTGGCTGGTCGCGCTCAGCGCGACTTAGCACACCGAAATCGCTACAAAACGTTAGGAGTATCGCCCGTATGTGGCGTCAACCCAAAGCTGTTTGGGCCGTTGCCTTCGCGTCTGTCGTCGCGTTCATGGGTATCGGTCTCGTCGACCCGATCCTCAAGCCGATCGCCGACACCCTCAACGCGTCGCCGTCTCAGGTGTCGCTGTTGTTCACCAGCTATATGGCGGTGATGGGCGTCGCGATGCTCATCACGGGCGTGGTGGCCAGCCGCATCGGCCCGAAGCGCACGCTGCTGATCGGCCTGGTGGTGATCATCGCCGGCGCAGGGCTGGCCGGTATGTCGGACACGGTGACCGAAATCGTTGGGTGGCGGGCACTTTGGGGTCTGGGCAACGCGCTGTTCGTCGCGACGGCGCTGGCGACGATCGTGAACTCGGCGCGCGGGTCGGTGGCGCAGGCGATCATCCTGTACGAGGCGGCGCTCGGCCTGGGCATCGCAGTCGGCCCGCTGGTCGGCGGTGTCCTGGGGTCGATCTCGTGGCGCGGCCCGTTCTTCGGGGTGTCGGTGCTGATGGCCGTCGCGGTCGTCGTCACCGCGTTCCTGTTGCCGTCGACGCCACCCGCCGCGCGGGCCACCACGTTGGCCGACCCGTTCCGTGCGCTGCGGCACCGCGGGCTGCTCGGGGTGGCGATCACCGCGCTGCTCTACAACTTCGGCTTCTTCACGCTGCTGGCGTTCACGCCGTTCCCGCTCGACATGAGCGCTCATGAGATCGGGCTGATCTTCTTCGGCTGGGGTATCGCGCTGGCGTTCACGTCGGTGGTCGTCGCGCCGCGGCTGCAGCATCGCTTCGGCACGGTCCCGACCTTGTTGGCGAACCTGGTGGCGATGACGGCGGTGCTCGTGGTGATGGCCGTCGGCACCGACCACAAGCCCCTGTTGGCGGCGTGCGTGGTGATCGCCGGCCTCTTCATCGGCATCAACAACACGTTGATCACCGAGACGGTGATGAAGGCGGCGCCCGTCGAAAGAGGTGTGGCCTCAGCGGCTTACAGCTTCGTGCGGTTCTCCGGTGCCGCGTTGGCGCCGTGGCTGGCCGGGGTGCTCGGCGAGCGGATCAACGTGCATGTGCCGTTCTGGGTCGGCGCGGGTGCGGTGCTGCTGGCCGCCGGCGTGCTGGCGGCCAGTCGCCCGCACCTGATGGGCATCGACGTCGAGGGGGAACTCGACGAGCTCGACGAGGCGACGGTGATCACGGTCGGCAGCGATTCTTAGCGATTTCGGCGTGGCTGGTCACGCTGAGCGCGACCCAGCACGCCGAAATCGCATCGCACGGGTCACGCGGACCAATTTCTCCGAGACGGCCAAGTCTGGTGAGACGCATGATACTGTCCCCGCTTGTGAGTCCCACGCCCAAGACTGGGAATATCGTGGCCAGCGCACTCGCGACTCCGCCGGTGCTGCGCGACGCCTCCGATATCGCCATCTTGGAAGCGACACTGCGGTGTCTGACGCGCTATGGCATCGAGCGGATGACCGTCGAGGACGTCGCCCGCACCGCAGGGGTGGGCCGCGCGACGGTGTTCCGCCGGTTCGAATCCAAGGACACCTTGATCCGTGAGGCGCTCGCGCTCGAACTGCAGCGGCTGATCTCCGAATTCGAAACCAAGGCCAAGTCGTTCGACGACCCCTACAACCGGCTGTTCGAGTTGTCGGTGGAGACGGTGCGGTTGATCCGCACCCACCCGGTGGCGCGGCGACTGGTCGAAGACGAAACCGCGCTGCCGCTGCACCGGGACCCACGCGTCGCCGAATTCCAGCTCGTCGGCCTGCGGCGCGATATCTCCCAAGCCGCAAAGGATTTGGGCGTCAAGGTCGACGCCCGGGCGATGGCCGAACTGCTGATGCGATTCTTCGGCAGTCTGTGGATCGCACCGGATATCGGACTAGGGGTGGACAATGAAGCTCACATTCGCACCATGATCGCAATACTGCTCGCGCCGCTGCGTCCCCAAAAGCGCGATGCGACTGGGTAAGCGCGGCAAGTCCGACTCCTCGGGAGTCAACGGTCCGCGACGGAAAGTGCCGATCAAGACGATCGGCCTGGCGGCGCTGCTGCTCATGGCGCTGGTCTTCGGCCTGATCTACGGCCGGTTCGAGAACTACTTCACCCCCAAGATCACACTGACAATGATCGCCGGCCGTGGCGGCCTGGTCATGGACCCGGGCTCCAAGGTCACCTTGAACGGGGTGCCGATCGGCAGGGTGGACTCGATCCAGCACTACGACGACGGCGGTGACGCCAAGGCCAAGATCCTGCTCGACGTCAATCCGCGCTACGTCAGCCAGATTCCGGCCAATGTGCGTGCCGACATCAAGGCCACCACCGTGTTCGGCAACAAGTACGTCGCCCTGAGCTGGCCGGAACATCCGGTGGCGGCACGGATCGAGAGCGGCGACGTCATCGACGCCACCTCAGTCACCACCGAGTTCAACACGCTGTTCGAAACCGTCACCGAAATCGGCGAGAAGATCGACCCGATCGAGCTCAACAAGACGCTGTCGGCGACCTCGCAGGCGTTCGAGGGACTCGGCACCCAGTTCGGCGAGTCGCTGCTCGCCGGCGAACGGATTCTCGATCAGGTCAATCCCCGCATGCCGACGCTGACCGCCGACATCCGCCGCCTCGCCGACCTGGCGGAGGTCTACGAGCAGGCCTCGCCCGACCTCTGGCGTTTCCTCGACAACGGCGTGGTGACCGCCGAGACCCTTAACGAGCACAGCGCGGACCTGGACCGCGTGCTGGAGGCGGGCCTGAGCTTCGCCGAGACCGGTGCCTACGTCTTCGAAAAGGGCGAACCCTATTTCGTGCGCTCGGTATCCGACCTGACCGCCACCTCCGGCGTGCTCGACACCTACAGCCCCGAATTCTTCTGCGGGATCCGCAATTACGACGAGATCGCACCGATGGTCAGCCACGCGCTGGGCGCGAACGGCTACTCACTGCAACTGGCTTCGGGGTTGTTGGGCGCCGAGAACCCCTACGTGTACCCCGACAATCTTCCGAGGGTGAACGCGAAGGGCGGACCCGGCGGCAAGCCCGGCTGCTGGCAGAAGATCACCAGAGAACTCTGGCCCGCGCCCGTCCTGGTCATGGACACCGGAGCCACCATCGCGCCGTATGACCACTTCGAGTCCGCGACACCGATGTTCACCGAATACGTGTGGGGCCGCCAGGTCGGGGAGAACACGATCAACCCATGAAAATCACCGGAACCGCCATCCGACTCGGCGTCAGCGCGCTCATTCTGCTGCTGCTCACGGGTCTGATCATCGTGGTGTTCGGGCAGGTTCGGTTCGACAGGACCAAGACCTACGCCGCGGTGTTCGGCGACATCGGCGGCCTGCGCGAGGGCCAGTTCGTCCGCGCGTCGGGAGTCGAGGTCGGCAAGGTCTCGCGCATGCAGCTGATCGACGGCGGTAAGCATGTGCGTGTCGAATTCACTGTGGACGAGACGATTCCGCTCTACGAGTCCACCACCGCGTCGATCCGCTACGCCGACCTCATCGGAACGCGGTACATCGAGCTGCAGCGTGGGGAGGGTGAAGGGGCACATCGGGTGCTCTCCCCGGGCGGCACCATCCCGCTTACCCAGACCCAGCCGGCGCTCAGCCTCGACGCGCTGATCGGCAGTTTCCGGCCACTGCTGCGCTCGCTGGACCCGGAGAAGGTCAACAACATCTCGCGCTCGTTGATCACCGTGTTCCAGGGCCAGGGTGGCAGCATCGCCAACATCCTGGACCAAACCGCGCAGTTGACAATGGAACTCGCCGACCATGACCAGGCGATCGGCGAGGTCATCACCAACCTGCGCACAGTGCTGGCGACCACCACCAAACACCAGAAGGAATTCGATCAGACCGTCGTCGACCTGGAGGCACTGATCTCCGGGCTGAGCGCACGCGGCGACCCCCTCGCCGACGCCGTGGCCCACATCAGCGACGCCGCGGGCACGGTGGCCGATCTGCTCGCCGACGACCGGCCCGAGTTGCACAGTTCCATCGCCTATGTGGAGCAGGTGGCACAACCGTTGGTGGACAACCGGGTTGCGATCGACGACCTACTAGGATCACTGCCCGGTGCGTTCCAGATCCTCGGGCGTGCTGGTGGCGTGTACGGCGACTTCTTCAACTTCTACATGTGCGACCTCACGCTGAAGATCAACGGGCTGCAGCCCGGCGGGCCGGTCCGCATGGTCAAGGTGACGACGCAGCCGACGGGCAGGTGCACGCCCAAGTGAGAACACTGGAGAGCGGCAACCGCGTACGGCGGGGATTCATGGGAATCGTCATCACTGCCTTGGTGATCGGGGTGGGTCAGAGCTTCACCACCGTGCCCATGCTCTTCGCGCAGCCGGTCTACTACGGCGAGTTCGCCGAGTCGGGTGGTCTCTCGAAGGGCGACAAGGTGCGGATCGCGGGGATGGACGTCGGCACGGTCCGGTCCCTGGAGTTGGACGTCGACCGAGTGGTGGTCGGATTCGACCTCGGCGGGACCATCGTCGGATCCGACAGCCGCATGGCGATCCAGACGGACACGCTGTTGGGGCAGAAGGTGATTCAGATCGAGCCGCGCGGCTCGACGCCGTTGCGTGTCAACGAGGTCATCCCCCTGAACCACACGGCCACCCCCTACCAGATCTACGACGCGATCGACGACACGACGAAAGCCGCGTCGGGCTGGGACATCGACGCCATCAAGGAGTCACTCGACGTGGTCAGCGACACCATCGACCAGGCATCGCCGCATCTCAGTGCCGCACTGGACGGTGTCGAACGGTTCTCCGACACGATCGCCAAGCGCAACGAGGACCTCAAGGCACTGCTGAAGGACGCGAACGCGGTGGCGCGCGTCTTCGGTGACCGCAGCGAGAAGATCAACCAGATCCTCGTCAGGTCGAACAGTCTGCTCGCCGACGTGAACGCCCGCGGACAGGCGGTCGACCAACTGCTGGAACGTGTTTCGGCCGTCGCGGTGCAGGTGCGCGGTCTGGTCAACGACAACCCGAACCTCAACAACGTGCTCAAGCAGGTGGGCACGGTCAGCGACATCCTCGAAAAGCACAAGCACGACCTGGCGGAACTTCTCGTCACGATCAGGAACTTCTCCGCCGCGCTCAGCGAGGCGGTCGGGTCGGGACCGTACTTCAAGGCGATGCTGGTCAACCTGCTGCCCGGCAGCATCCTGCAACCGTTCATCGACTCCGCGTTCAAGGAGCGCGGCATCGATCCTCAGAAGTTCTGGGGCGACGCGGGACTGCCTGCGTTCCAGTTCCCCGACCCCAACGGCGAGCGGCTGCCCAACGGCGCCCCACCGCCCGCACCGCCGGTTCAGGAAGGCACACCCGAGTTCCCGCATGCGGCCGTGCCTCCGGGCTCACCGTGCTCCTACACGCCGGCCCCTGGCGCGCAGCCCATACCGGGCAATCCGCTGCCGTGCGCCGCCCTGAACCAGGGTCCGTTCGGGCCGGTGCCTGGCGGGTACGGACCGCCGAATGTGTTGTCCTCCCCCGCCAATCCGACGGGACCCCTGCCGGGCCCGGGACTGCCCGCCGCCGCGCTGCCGGGCCAGCCTGCGCCTCCGGTGCCCGGCACACCGGTGCCCATCCCCCCGGCAACCAACCCCGGTGCCACGACGGTGCCGCACCGGCAGACCACGGCGGGAGGGTGATCTGTGACGACGATTCTGGACATTCGCAAGCTGAAACTGCCGCGGCTCTCGCGCGGCATGGTCATCGTCGGAACGCTGGTGATCATCCTCGGCCTCACGGCGGCGATCGTCGGCTTCCAGCTGTACCGCAAGCTGACGACCAACACCGTCGTGGCGTACTTCCCGTCCGCGATCGCGCTCTATCCCGGCGACCAGGTGGAGGTGCTTGGGATCCGGGTCGGCTCCATCGACACGATCGAACCGGTCAACGGTCGGATGAAGGTCACCTTCCACTACGAGAACAAGTACAAGGTGCCCGCCGACGCGACGGCGACGATCCTCAACCCCAGCCTCGTCGCATCGCGGACCATCCGGCTGGGGCCGCGCTATGAGGGCGGGCCGACGCTGGCCGACGGTGCGGTCATCCCGATCGAGCGCACCCAGGTTCCCGTCGAATGGGACGATCTGCGTGACGATCTCGGCAACCTGGTCGAAGAGTTCAAGCCAACGCCCCAACAACCCGCCGGACCCATCGGCGAGGTCATCAACTCGTTCGCCAACGGTCTGGACGGCAAGGGCGAGGCCATCAACAAGACGCTGACGTCGCTGTCGGAGGCCGTCACCGCGCTCAATGAGGGTCGCGGCGACTTCTTCTCCGTCGTCCGCAGTCTTGCGTTGTTCGTCAACACGTTGCAGGCCAATGACGAACAGTTCGTCCAACTCAACTCCAACCTCGCCGAGTTCACCGGTTCACTGAGCAACTCGGACCAGGAGTTGTCGACGGTGATCACCGAGGTCGACTCGCTTGTCTCGACGTTGCGAACCTTCCTCGGCGAGAACGGCTCTCAGCTGGCGCACGACATCAACCAACTGGCCGAGGTCAGCAACGCCGTCGTCCAGCCGGAACCGCGCGAAGGTCTTGAGATGGGCCTGCATGTCCTGCCGAACACCGCCGCCAACCTGGCCGCGATCTACGAGCCCGCCCACGGCGCCACCACGGGTGCACTCGTGGTGACCAACTTCGCCAACCCCCTGCAGATGATCTGCAGCGTCATCCAGGCCGGCAGCCGGCTCGGCTATCAGGAGTCCGCCGAACTCTGCGCCCAATATCTAGCGCCGATCTTCGACGCCATCAAGTTCAACTACCCGCCGTTCGGTCAGAACATCTTCAACACGGCGTCGACGCTTCGCGATCAGGTGGCCTACTCCGAGGAGCGGCTGCGCCCGCCGCCGGGATACAAGCCCACGACGGTGCCCGGTGTGTTCGCGCCCGACAACATCTTCTCCCACCGCAACCGGGGCGAAACGACATGGCGAATCGGTCCCGGAATGGAGGGCCTGGAGTTGCAGCCCGGCACCCAACGCATGCTGGCCCCAGAGGATCTCGCACAGCTGCTCGGCACAGCACCGCCACCCCAGCCCGCCGCTGCCCCACCACCCGCGCCCCTGCCCGCCGAGGCGCCGCTACCCGCGGAGGCAGGACGATGAACAAGGTACGCCGCATCCTCTGGCGCACACTGGTATTCGCCGCCGTCATGCTCGCGACGGTGTCGTGCAGCCAGTGGCGCGGCATCGCGAACGTGCCGCTGCCCGGCGTGCCCGGCAGCTCCGGGGAGCACTACACCGTCTACATCCAGATGCCCGACGTGCTCGCGGTCACCGTCAACAGCAGGGTCCGCGTGGTCGACACCTACGTCGGCACCGTGCGCGCCGTCGAGCTGAAGAACTGGATCGCCACCGTCACCGTCGACATCCGCAGCGACGTCAAACTGCCCGCGAACGCCACCGCGAAGATCGGGCAGACCAGCCTGCTGGGCACCCAGCACCTCGAGTTGGCGGCACTCCCGGATCCGTCACCGGAGCCGCTGCGCAACGGTGACACCATTCCGCTGCAGCATTCGTCGGCCTATCCCACCACCGAACGCACCCTCGCCAGCGTCGCGATGGTGCTGCGCGGCGGTGGCATCGAACACCTAGAGGTCATCACCACCGAGGTCAACGATGTGTTGTGGGGCAACGCAGAACGGATCCGCAGCTTCCTGGCCAAACTCGAGACCTTCATCACCGAGCTCAACCAGCAGCGTGAGCAGATCACCCGCGCCACCACCGAGGTTCGCGACCTCCTCGCCATCGCGGCGGCCAACGAGCGAACCCTGGACCGCGTGCTCACCGCATTCCCGCCGCTCGTGCAGCATTTCGCGGACCAGCAGGAGCTGTTCGCCGACGGTGCCGAAGCATTCGGCCGCTTCAGCGCGGTCACCGACCGGACGCTGACCGCAGCGCGCGCCGACATCGACGATAACCTGCGGCTGCTGCAACGTCCGCTGCGCGAACTCGGAAGAGCCGCACCGCATCTGCCCGGGGCGCTGGAGATCCTGCTGACCCTGCCGTTCACCGCCGACGGGGTCGGCAAGTTCGTCCGTGGCGACTACATCAACCTGTCGCCGACCTTCGACCTGACGCTGAGCACGATCGACAACTCGTTCCTCGCGGGCACCCGGTTCTCCGGGGCCCTGCGTGCGCTCGAGCAGTCGTGGGGCCGCGATCCCAACACGATGGTCCCCGACATCCGGTTCACCCCGAACCCGCTCACGGCGCCGGGTGGTCCGTTGGTCGAGAGGTCGGAGTGAGATGTTGCTGACCCGCTTCGTCCGCATCCAGCTGATCATCTTCACGCTGCTGACGATCTTCGCGGTGACGGTGTTGTGCATCTACTACCTTCGGCTGCCGAGCCTCGTGGGCGTCGGTCATTACACGTTGCACGCGCAGCTGCCCGCGTCCGGTGGCCTGTACGCGACCGCCAACGTCACCTACGGCGGGGTGACGGTCGGACGGGTCACCGATGTGCAACCCGTCGGTCGCGGTGTCGTCGCGTCGATGAGCATCGACAACCGCTACGAGATCCCCGCCAACGTCTCGGCCAACGTGCACTCCGTGTCCGCCGTCGGTGAGCAGTACCTCGACCTTGTCGACCCCGACCCGGGCCTCCCCACCAACGACTTCCTGCGACCCGGCCAGACGATCACCACCGGCACCGTGCCCGCCGAGGTCGGTCCGATCCTCGATGCGACCAATAAAGGCCTGTCAGCGCTGCCCAAGGACCAGATCTCCAAGCTGCTCAAGGAATCGTCGCTGGCGGTCGGCGGGCTCGGACCCGCCCTGCACCGATTGGCGGACTCCACTCAGCTGATCGTCGGCGACTTCGACGCGAATATCGACAGCATCAACGACATCATCGACAATTCGGGTCCGATTCTCGACAGCCAGATCCGGTCGTCCGACGACATCGACCGCTGGGCAGCCAATCTCAGCACCCTGGCGGCGCAGTCGGCGCAGAAGGACGACACGGTGCGCCATCTGCTGACCGAGGCCGTCCCCACCATCGAGGCCGCCAGGGCGGTGATCACCGACGTTCGCGACTCGCTGCCGCAGCTGCTGGCCAATTCCGCGATCGTGCTGGACATGCTCAAGCGTTACGACAACGGCCTCGAGCAGTTCCTGGTGATCCTCCCGCAGGGAGCCGCAGTCGCACAGACGGTGCTCGCACCGTATCCCGGCACCGTCGGCCTGAACTTCAACCTCACCATCAACCAGCCGCCCGCCTGCCTCACCGGTTTCGAGCCGCCGGGCAACTGGCGCTCCCCCGCGGACACCACCACCGCGCCGCTGCCCACCGACATCCGGTACTGCAAGATTCCGAAGGGCGCTCCGAATGTCGTTCGCGGCGCACGCAATTACCCATGTGCCGACGTACCCGGCAAGCGCGCCGCCACACCGAACGAGTGCCGCAGCAACGAACCCTATGTGCCGCTGGGCACCAACCCGTGGTACGGGGACCCCAACCAGGTCCTCGACTGCCCTGCGCCTGCCGCCCGCTGCACGCGTCCGGTTGAGCCGGGCCTGGTGATCCCCGCACCGACGATCAACACCGGCATGAACCCGATGCCCGCCGATCAGCTGCCGCCGCCCGAGCCCGTGCGCAGCGATCCACTCACCCCGCCGAGTCAGGGCACCGTGCAATGCGATGGCCGGCAACCGAAGCCGTGCAGCTACACCCCGTCGCTGCAGGCAACCGGCGTGTACTCACCGGCCAGCGGTGAGGTCGTCGGACCCGACGGCGTGCGCTACCGGGTGGAGAACACGCTGCCCGACGTCGACAACGGCTGGAAGGACATGCTGGCGCCCGCGGGCAGTTAGACCCTCACGCCACCCGCGGGAAGTTCAGCATCCGCCGTGCGTTGTCCTCGACGATCAACTTGCATTCGTCATCGGGGACTTTGGTGAGCACCTCCGCGGCCCGCTTGCGCGAGTTGGGCCAGTTGGAATCCGAATGGGGGAAATCGATTTCGAGCGTGATGCGGTCGACTCCGATCGTGTGCCGATTCACCAGACCGTGCTCGTCGTCGATGAAGCAGCCGTAGAAGTGCGCTCGGAACAGATCCGAAGGGCGCGTGTCGAAGTCGATGGGCTGGTAGTACCGGTGCCGCTTCCACACATAATCCGAACGCTCCAGAACGTAGGGCACCCAGCCGATCCCACCTTCGGACAACGAGAACTGCAGGTCCGGGAACTTCTGCAGCTTGCCCGAGAACAACAGGTCGACGGTGGTCCACATCAGGTTCGTCGAGAACAAGGTGATCGCCACCGCGAACGGTGCGTCCGGCAGCGTAGGCGTCGGCGAGGACGCGATTGCCGAATAGGAGAAGCCAGGCACGAACGAGCCCGAACCGAAGTGGAGTGACACCGGCATCTTCGCGTCAGAACACACGTCCCACAACCCGTCCCAGTGGTCGGAGTGGAACGAGGGCAGACCCATCGGCACGGGACTGTCGGGGAACGACACCGTGCGTGCCCCCTTCGCGGCGACGCGCTTGGCCTCGGCGACCGTCTCGTCAATGTCCCACACCGGCAGGATGGCCAGCGGGATGTAGCGGTCCGGCGCGGTCGCGCACCACTCGTCGATGTAGAAGTCGTTCCACGCCTTGACGCACAGCAGCGCGAGTTCCTTGTCCTGGCCACGGAAGAACGTGCTGCCCCCGAAGCCGGGCATCGAAGGGAAGCACAGCGCGGCCTGCACCCCGTCGAGGTCCATGTCGGCGATGCGGGCCACCGGGTCGTAGCAGCCCGGAATCATGTCCTCGTAGCGGACGGGGTCCATCCCCCACTCCTCGGGCGGCTTACCCGCCACCGCGTTGAGCCCGATGGTCGGCATGATCTGCCCGTCGTAGCTCCACAGATGCCTGCCCTCGAGCTCCACGATGCGCGGCCCGTTCTCCTGGAACTTCTGCGGCAGGCGATCCTGCCACACTCGCGGATGCTCGATCAGGTGGTCGTCGACGGAGACGATCTGATGATCATCTTGCAATGGCATGGTGTGCCTCCTGTGGATCCATCGGTAACGTGGGCTGCATGAAAGATGCGGAATCGGTTGAGGGTTCGGACCCGCCG
The DNA here is from genome assembly GCF_010726085.1 of Mycolicibacterium moriokaense. Lineage (NCBI taxonomy): Bacteria > Bacillati > Actinomycetota > Actinomycetes > Mycobacteriales > Mycobacteriaceae > Mycobacterium > Mycolicibacterium moriokaense. The sequence goes on along the minus strand of NZ_AP022560.1, from coordinate 2,891,509 downwards.
CGCCAGCGGGTGGATGAGGACGACCACGATCTGCTGACTTTCGGTGAGGTGCATGAGCGTTTACGCATCGAGATCGCCTCCGCCAGAGATGCCGTCACCGAACTGGAAGCCGGCGGCGATGCCGATGCGTTGCAGCGGGCGCGTGATCGCTTGGCCGCACTGGAATCCGCGGCCAAGCGCAACAGCGCCAACCGCATCAACGACGCCAACTTCGAGAAGTTCTTCGGCTACGCCGGCACGGCCCAGCGCAATCTGTCGCCGCCGCAACCGGAGTGACGGTCCGAGCCATCGAGCGGCGGTGATCATCATGGCCTCGGTGGGCACGGCGGATTCGGCCCGACGCCACACATGCCGTGGTGCAGGTAACTGGGCACTTCATCAGCGGGCGGTTGCAGCTCGGCGTGCTGGTTGACCAGGTTGAAGCCGAGGTTGAACACCAGCATGATCAGGTTGAACACCGCCGTCAGCGCGAGGATGCGCACCAGGGTGACGGTGCGTTTGCTCTTCAGTTTCTCGATGCCGATGTCGGAGATCATCCGGCCGTTGCGGTCGCGCAGACAATAGATGGCGATGGACGAAACGCTGACCAGACCGCCGAACACGATGCCCTCGTACAGCGGGAACTGGTACAGGGTGCCACCGAAGATCGACCAGGTGTCGTCGACGCGCAGGTAGGTCCACAGTTTGATGCGATGGAAGTACTGCTCCAAGACGATGTCGAGCACGATGAACAGCACGAGCATCACGAACAGCACACCCGCGGTGTTGATGCGCGGCCACGTCTTTCGCATCCGGGCGATCACCTGATCGATGCCCATGATGGCCAGCGGCGTCAGCAGGATGTAGCTGGCGAGGAAGTAGATGATCGGCTGCGGATTCTCGGCGCCCTTGTGCACCCAGCCCGGGATGAACCCACCCCAGGTGCCCATGTTGAAGAACCCGGCGTTGTACCCGAACACCGGCCGCACGGCGTTCACACCGGGGTCCTGCCAGGCCGCCAGCAGCCAGGCCACCACGAAGATGCCGATGGCCGGAAGTTGTTTGTCCCGCCGCGTCTTCCGGATCAGCCAGACGAGCAGGACCACCCCGCCGAGCATGCAGCCGATCTCCCAGAATCGGATCCAGGCGATGCTCGACCCCGGGATCGGGTCGGGTCCGGCGGGTGCGGGCCTGAACTCGTCCGAAAATATCCAGCGGGCGTAGACATAGAGCTGGAACACCACGAAGACGGCACCCAGCCGGGCCAGCCACACTATCGGGGGTGAATCCCGGTAGGTCTTCGGCGCCTCGTCCAGAGACTCGGGGGCGTCGATGTTGCGCTCGGTGGTCATGTGACGACTCCCGTCCGTGTGAAGGCCTCGATGACCCTGGTGCCGTACTGCTTGCGTCGTCGCGCACTGACCAGAAATCCTGGCGGCGAATGGAATCCGAGATCGGGTAGCGACTGCCGGGCGGCGAGCATCGCGCGGGCCTGCTCGGTGTCGCCGCACGCCGCCATCGCCCACAGCATCTCGTCGGTGACATGGTTACCGATGGCGCGCGGGTCCCCTTCGCGGAACGCCGCCCGGATCGCGGCCACCTCGTCCTGCCAGCCGTGCAGCGCGACGAGCGAGTCGTAGGTCTTGACGGTCAGATAGAACGCGATCTGACGCTTGGCATCCTCGATCGCCCGCTGCGGATCCTCGTCGTCGATTGCGGTGATCACCCACCCCCACCGCAACAGCTCCGCGGGGTCACGGCCGGCGCGCCGCGCCCCGAGGGCCAGGTTCGGCTCCACCACCTCGGCCCACCAGCGGTCGGTGAACAACCCGTGCCCGAGCACCCCGTCGGCGACGCCGCCGACGGTTCGCAGCATGTGAATGTTGAACGCGCCCAGCAGGATCGGCACGCCGATCCGGCCCAACACCGGGGCCTGAATGCGGGCGTCGAGGTGGTAGAAGTCGCCGTCGAACGTGATCCGCTCACCGTTTTCGGCATCCAGGAACGCCCTGATGCAGGTGACGAGCTCGCGCATCCTCGGCGCTGGATGTGACGAGTCCCCCCCGAACCAGTCGCTGTTCATCCGGCTGGTCCCCGCGCCCAGCCCGAGGAACACCCGGCCCGGCGCGATCTGGTTGAGGTGTCGGGCCGCCGACGCGTGCACGAACGGCGACCGCGCGAACGCGTAGGCGACGCCTGGGCCGATCCGCGCGGCGGTGGTCTGGTGTGCCATCTCCGATGCGGTGACGTAGGCGTTGCTGTCGGCGAACTCGCCGGCGCAGAATGCCGCCGCGCCGGCGGATTCGGCCTGTCTGGCGAGTTCGGCGCCCGGCCAGGGCATCGCCCACTGCATCGTTATCAGAATCTCAGGGAGGCGCCGGCGTCGACCTTGAGTTGCACGCCGGTGACATAGCGGGACTCGTCGGATGCCAGATAGCAGACCGCATGCGAGACGTCGTCGGGTTCGACATAGGGAATCGGCATGCCCTGCAGGATCGGGAAGGTCAGCACGGCGTCGTCGAGCGTCGGATGTTCGAGGTCGGGCCGGAACATCTTGTACATCGGTTCGTTGTGCAGCATCGGGGTGTTGACGTTGGTCGGATGCACCACGTTGACTCGGATCGACTTGGGCGCCAACTGGTTCGCCAGCGCCATCGTGTACTTGTCGATGAACTGCTTGGCCAGGTTGTAACCCGCACCACCGGCGCCGTTGGGTCCCATACTGACGGCGGGCCCGGCCTTCTCGGCCAGCAATCCTGCGATCGACCCGACCGTGATGATTGAGGCGCCCTCCGAAAGATGAGGCAGCGCAACATGAACCGTGTTGACCACGCCGACGAAGTCCACATCGAAGGCGTTGGCGAAAGCGTCGATCGGCACATCCGTGCCCATCGGGCAGATGCCTGCGTTGGCGACAACGACGTCGAGCTTCCCGAGTTCGGCGACGGCATCGTTGAGCGCCGTCCCCAGTGCTGCCCGGTCCCGCACGTCGACGACGGCCGTCACGGCTCGGCGTCCGGTCTTCTCCACCTCGCGGCCCACCTCTTCGAGATCGTGCTCGGTGGCCAGCGAATAGGCGTTGTGTTCGACGTCGGAGCAGATGTCGAACAGGATGACGTCGGCGCCCTCCTCTGCCAGCCGCACCGCATGCGACCGGCCCTGACCACGCGCACCCCCGGTGACGAGTACGACCTTGTCCTGCACTCTGCCCACGTTCGTTCCTTCCCTCGGATTTCTACTGCACGGCGTTGTCGAGTTGCTCTCTGAGACGGTGCTTTTGCACTTTGCCGCTGATGGTGCGCGGCAGCTCGGGAACCACCACGACACGTTCGGGCGTCTTCTGTCTGGCCAGTCCGCACGCGGCGAAGTGCGCTGCGGCGTCGGCGGTGTCGAAGGAGTCGCCACCGTTGAGGACGACGAACACGCAGACCCGTTCGCCGTACTTCTCGTCGGGTGCGCCGACCGCGGCGGCTTCCGCCACCGCCGGGTGGCTGCTGACCACGTCCTCGACTTCCTTCGACGAGATGTTCTCGCCGCCGCGCACGATGATGTCCTTCTTGCGGTCGGTGATGGTGAGAAAGCCGTCGGCATCCAACCGTCCGACGTCGCCGGTGCGGAACCACCCGTCGATGAAGCTGGCCTCGGTGAAACGCGGGTTGGTGTAACCCCGGAACAGTTCCGGGCCCTGCGTGAGGATCTCCCCGTCGACGCCGACCGGGACGTCACGACCGTCGTCGTCGACCAACCGGACCGCCGTTCCCGGGGCGATCCGGCCGTCGGTGTCGGCCCGCTTGTCCAGCGGGTCCTCGGGACGGCCGACGCTGATGGTCGGGTGCTCGCTGGATCCGTAGCAGCGGTAGGCGCCGATGCCGAAACGGTCGGCCCGCCGGATCAGCGCGCCGGCGACACCCGCGGCGCCGGTGGTGTACTCACGCAGGCTCGACACGTCGAGACTGTCGCGTTCGGCGACGTCGAGGATGCCGCCGAGGTGGATCGGCGCGCCCGCCGACACCGCGACCCGGTGCTTGGCGATCAGCCACGCGGCCGCCTCGGGGTTCCACGCATCCATCGCGACGGTGCCGCCGGAACGGCACATCAGGCGCAGGATGCCCAACGTCCCGGCGATGTGGCCCGACGGGAACACCGCCAGCGTGGTTTCACCGGCCTCGGTGTGGCGCAGCGCATCCATCGCGTGCAGTTCGCCGAGCAGCGATCCGTGGCTGTGCTGGACGCCCTTGGGCTCGGCCGTCGTACCCGACGTGTACACCAACAGCGCCCGGCTGTCCGGATCGGGACGATACGGTGTGAAACCCGTTGGCGGAGTAGCGCTCAGCTCATCGAACGGGATCGTCCCGGCGTCCCCGCCGCCGAGCATGATGCGGTACTTCAGGTCGGGCAGATCGGCGAGCGCGGCGACCGTGGCGCCCGTGTCGCGGTTGCGCAGTTCGCGGGCCAGGATGATGGCACGCGCTCCCGACTGCCTGGCGATGAACGCGACCTCGGCGGGCCCGTAGATCGGCACGATGGGTAAGACGACGGCGCCGCACAGCCAGACCGCCGCGTGCGCCGAGAAACACTCCCGCCAGTTCGGCAGCTGCAGCGCGACGACATCACCCGGGCCAACACCCAGCCCCGCCAGCCCGGCGGCCAGCCGAATGCTCTCGTCGAAGAGTTCGGCGACGGTGAACTCGTCGGGGTGGACGTCGCTGTGCACGACGACGGCGGTGTCGGGGTCCTGGCGGATGAACCCGGCGATCTCGTCGGGAATGGTGGAGGCGGCCGTCACTGCGGTGCGCTCGGATTCGGTCAGCACGACAGCAGCACACATCCCGCGATCGGACCGCCGCCCGCGGAGGCGACAGCCACTTCAGGGCGCGTGGGGATGGCGGTGTCGCCTGCCAAGCCACGCAGCTGCTGGCAGGCCTCGTACAGCACCCAGTACCCGTGCATCCGGCCTGCCGACAACTGGCCGCCGTAGGTGTTCAACGGCAACTCGCCGTCGCGTGCGATGCGTTGGCCGCCTTCGACGAACGGTCCACCCTCGCCGTCGGCGCAGAAGCCCAGCGCCTCCAACCAGGCCAGCGTGAGATAGCTGAATCCGTCGTACAGTTCGACCAGATCCACGTCGGCCGGTTTCAGGTCGGTCTGCGCCCACATGTCGGCCGCGGCGTCGTGCATCGCCATCTTCGGGTAATCGAGCCTGCCGGTCCAACCGCCCGCCCCCGACGCCCCGCCAGCGGCCTCGATGGTGACCGCGCCGTGCGGGGTGTCGGCGCGATGCTCCGGGGTGGACACCACCAGCGCGATCGAACCGTCCACCGGCACATCGCAATCCAGGAGCCCGAGCGGTGAGGAGATGGTTCTGGCGCCGAGGTACTGCTCCATGGTCATCGGATCCCGGTACACCGCCAACGGATTGCGCTCGGCGTTGCGCCTGGCGTTCAACGCGATCCAGCCGAGCTGCTCCTTGGTGGTGCCGTAGCGGTCCATGTGGGCACGGCAGTGCATGGCGAGCCAGTTGGCCGCCGAATAGGCATGCGCGGCAAGCAGATAGCCGACCTCGACCATGTCCATCCCGCCACCGGCACGCTTGCCACCCGACGCCGGCGCCTGCGCGGCGCGCTGATCCACCGTGCCGCCGATCATCTGTACGGTCCGGTACACGAGCACATGACACGCGCTGCCCTCGGCGACCAGATCCCGCGCCGCGACGACCGGGGTCAGCAACCCGTTGCGCCCGAGCGTTGGACCCTGCTCGCCGGCCTCCGCGATGCTCAGCGCCCTCGCCGCCTCATCGGCCGGAGTGTCGCCCATGGTGAGCACGGCGTCGATGTCGGCGGGCGTCAACCCCGCGTCGGCGATGGCGGCGGCACAGGACTCAACCGTGAGATCCAGCGCCGGAATACCGGTGCGGCGCCCGATCCGGGAGATGCCGGCACCCGAGATCACCGGTGCGCTCGCCGGGGTGGCCGACATTCAACCTCCTTGGAGACCAATAAACTTAATCAGTGTACTTTTATGTCGTGCCTGATACATCGGTTACTTCGGACTTCTTGCACGCCCCGCGCATGCTGCCGCCACTCGACGACGCCTCGCGTCCTTATTGGACCGGGGGCGCCGAGGGCAGGCTGCTCATCGCACACTGCGCGCGGTGCCAGCGGTACTTCCATCCCCCACGGTCGGCATGCCCGACGTGCGATGCGGATCCGGAGTTCGTCGCGGTGTCCGGGCGCGGCACCGTGTTCACGTTCACGGTGTGTCATCAGCAGTTCAATCCCAGCGTGCCAACGCCATTCGTGGTTGCGCTGATCGAGTTGGCCGAGCAGCCGGGCCTGAGGCTGGCCGCGAATGTCGTCGACTGCGACCCCGAATCGGTGCGCTCCGGCATGCCGGTCGAGGTCCGGTTCGTACAGCAGGATGACGCCTGGGTCCCGGTGTTCGTGCCGGTCACTTGATCAGCGGGTCCCGGGGCAATCCGAGGATGCGCTCGGCGATCTGATTGCGCGTGATCTCCGAGGTGCCGCCCGCGATGGTCATTCCGCGGGAGGCCAGCATCATGAACCCCGGATACTTGCCGGGTCCGCTGACCAGCGCGACGTCGGGCCCGACCAATTCCGCCGACAACCGTGCCCGCTCCACGACGTGCTCGGCGATCAGCAGCTTGGTGACGTTGCCCTCGGGGCCGGGTTCGGCGCCGACCACGCTGCGCGCCGCCCGACGCAGGTTCAGTAGCCGCAACGCGTGGTCGTCGGCAAGGAACCTGCCTGCTCGCTCGCGTGCGGCCGCCACCCGGTCGCCGTAGCGCTGTGTCAGATCGACCACCATGGCGGCGGCGCCCTGACTGCCGGGTAGCCCGCCGCCGATGCTGACCCGTTCGTTGCCGAGCGTCGCGCGCGCCACGCGCCACCCGTCGTTGGGTTCGCCGACCACGTCGCGGTCGGGCACGAAGACGTCATTGAAGAACACCTCGTTGAACTCCGACCCGCCGGTGATCTGGCGCAGTGGGCGGACTTCGACCCCAGGTGCGTTCATGTCGATGATGACGGTGGTGATGCCCGCGTGTTTGGCGGCGGACGGATCGGTGCGCACGGTCGCCAGGCCGTAGCGGCAATACTGCGCGCCGCTGGTCCAGACCTTCTGGCCGTTGATGATCCAACCACCGTCGGTGCGGGTGGCCTTGGTGCTGACCGCCGCCGCGTCCGATCCGGCGCCGGGTTCGGAGAACAGCTGGCACCACACGTGCTCACCGGTCAGCGCCGGGCGCACCAGTCGTTCGATCTGATCGGCGGTGCCGTGCTGGATCATCGTCAGCACCACCCAGCTGGTGATGCCGAACTCCGGTCGTTTGATGCCGGCCGCGGCCATCTCCTGCTCGATGACCAGTTGCTCCACCGCGCCGGCGGCCCGACCCCACGGCGTCGGCCAGTGCGGCATGATGTAACCGGTTTCGATCATCTTCTCGCGCAGCTCTTTCGGCTCCAGACCGGACCAGGATGCGAACTCGGCGCGGATCCGGTGGCGCAACTCCTCCGCTTCGGGCGGCAGGTCGATCGAGTTCTCCCGGACGACGCCCTTGGCGGTCAGCTCGTAGACGTCGAGCGGCGCGTCGTGCCCACCGAGCAGGCCGCGCAGCGTGATCGCACGCCGCAGATGCAGGTGCGCGTCGTGCTCCCACGTGAATCCGATGCCGCCGTGTACCTGGATGTTCAGTTCGGCGTTGTGCACGTAGGCCGGGAAGGCCAGCGTCGCCGCACATGCCGCCATGAGCGCGAACTCCTGCTCCCCCGCCTCGGCGGCCCGCGCCGCGTCCCATACGGTGGCGCCGGCTGATTCAGCGGCGACCAGCATGTTGGCCAGATGATGCTTGACCGCCTGGAAGGTGCCGATGGTGCGGCCGAACTGCTCACGCACCTTGGCGTACTCGACGGCCGTGTCGAGGCAATCATGGGCGGCCCCAACGGCTTCCGCGGCCAGGATGGTCCTGGCGATCGCGCGGGCGATCCCCGCCGCGCCCGGCAATAGCTCGGCGGCGCCGACCTCGACGTCAGTCAGCGTGACGCGTGCAGCACGTCGGGTGGGATCGAGGTTGGTTTTCAGGTCGACGGTGACCCCGTCGGTCCCGGCCGGGAGCACCAGCACGTCATCGCCGACCGTCAACACCAGCACATGGGCCACCCCGGCACCCAGCACCACGCCCGCGTCGCCCGAACAGCGCGAACCGTCGAGCGTCAGAGAGGCGTTGAAGCCGACCCCCGCGGTCGACGTACCGTCCACCAAGCCGGGCAGCCACCGTTGACGTTGCTCGTCGGTGCCCGCCGTCGAGATGATCGCCGACGCGATCACCGTGGGGACGAACGGTCCGGGCGCCACCGCACGACCGAATTCCTCTGTCACCACGACGAGTTCGGCCAGTCCGCACCCAGAACCGCCGTACTCCTCCGGCACATGCAGTCCGAGCCACCCGAGCCCGGCCAGTTCGGACCAGAAGTCGGGCCGCGATTCGGTGTCGGCGTCCAGCAGCGCTCTGGCCGCGGCACGCACCCCGCGCGCCTGAAGGAAGGACCGGGCGACCTCGGCTAGCTCACGGTGGTCTTCGGTGATGGCGATACCCATCGCTGCACTCCTGTTTCGCTGGAATCGTGAAGTTCGGGCCAGGTCCGACGCCGCAACGCGCCGGACGCCGTTCTGGTGAGGTAGTCGTCGCGCTTGATGCCGCGCCACAGCTGGGTGACGTAGTCGCGCTCGTCGAGCTCGCCGCGGGCGACCCGTTCCGCGAGCGCGGCACGTCCCGACGGCACCGATGACGGGGTGGCACCGAGCATTTCGGCCAGCTCGGCGAGTTCGGCCGCGTCGACCTGCGCGCCGACCCGGTCCACTTCTGCGAGGTACTTGACCAGCCGGGCGGCGCCCTTGACGTAGCGGACGGCCAACGGGTCGGTGGTGCGCCCGACCGCGTCGGACAGCGCTGCCGCCGTGGCGTCGTACACCGGGCCACATTCGGATTCCTGCTCGTCGTCGGGGAATTCGACCTCGACGTCGGGAATGCCGACCACGCGAGCCAGCGCCTCCACCAGCAACCGCCGGTGCAGCATCCCGTAGATCAAGCTGTTCCCCGCGTCGGGCGAATGGGCAGGCACCGACGCGCGCACGTCCATGCCGCCCGGGTTCATCGACGCCAGCCGGGTCTCGGCGAACAGCCGGTAGTACCAGACCCGGGCTTCGTCGATCGGGTGCCCGGACAGCCGTTCGTATTCGGCGATGCGGTCGGGGAAATGGGTGAAGGTGTCCTGCACGGTGCGCAACGACAGCCAGGCGATGTCGTCCATCGGGTCACCGAAATGCGCCAGCTCCCAGTCGACGATCGCGGTCACCTTGCCGTCGGCGTACATGAAGTTGCCCGGTCCCGTGTCCCCCTGGACCAGCACGGTCGGACCGTCGTAGTCCGGGATGTTGCGCTCGAGCCAGTCGATGCAGAACGACACCAGCGGTGCCGGTTTTCCGTATGCCGCAACGCGTTCCCGCATTTTCGTCAATTCGTCCCGCACGTGCCCGGGCACCGGTCCTGCCTGGCCCAGGCTGGCGATGTTCAGCGTGCCGGCATCGACACGATGCAGATAGGCCAGCTTGGCGATGAAGTCCTGCGCGACGCGGACCTGATCGTCGGGATCCTTGATCAACCGGAACCAGGTTTCGCCGCCGACCCGTTCCAGCAGCACGGCCTGCTCCACCGGGTGGGCAGCCAGCACCCGCGGCACCGTCACACCGCGGCATGACAACTCCGCCATGATCTCGGCCTCCACCTGCAAGGGGTGAAAGATGCTGAGGGGATTCGACGGCTTCGGGTCATAACGCAGGAACAACTCCTGGCTGCCGTCAGGTCCGTGCGCGTCGACGAACCAGGCCTGCCTGCTGGCGCCGCCGGGGACCTGCTTGACGTCGACCCGATCGGCGCCGGTGGCCTCGACGATCCACTGCTGCAGTTCGGGGGAGATCTCTGCGGCCTTGCTCATGAGCGCGCGCCTGACTTCGCCGCCGCCGCAGCCAGCCACGCCTTGACCGCCGCGCGGTGCTCGGCCGTCATACCGCTTCGCACCATGCGCTCGCTTTCGGCCGCCAATGCCTGCTCCAGCGGAAGGCTCTGCGCGTCACGGACGTTGGCCTTTGTTCCGGCGAAGGCGTCGGTCGGTCCGGCGGCGATCTGCGCGGCCCAGCGCAGGGCGGCAGCCGGGAGTTCAGGGTCGTCGACGACGCGGTTGAACAGCCCGAGGCGCAGCCCGGCCTCGGCGTCCACCGGTTCGTCGGCGATCAGCAGCTCCAGTGCTTTGGCGGGGCCGACCAGCCGGGTCAAGAACCAGGCACCGCCGAAGTCGCCCGAGAACGCGAGCTTCGACCAGCCGGGGATGAGCCGCGCCGAGCGTGCGGCGATGCGCATATCGGCGGCCAGTGCGATGCTCATGCCCGCCCCGACGGCGGCCCCTGGCAACGCGGCGATCGTCACCTTGGGCATCCGGTGCAGCAACGTCACCATCCTGGCGTTGTCGGCGAGGATCGCGGCCTGGGCGTGCACCTTGGCTTCGATATCGGCGGCGGGGGTCGGCGGCTGCTTGGCTGAATTGCCGTCGCGCACATCGCCGCCCGCGCAGAACGCACCGCCCGCACCCGTGAGGAGAACGCAACCGATCGTGTCGTCGGCGCCGAACTGTTCCAACAACCGCGGCACCGCCACGTACATCTCAGCATGCAGCGCGTTACGCCGCTCGGGCCGGTTGAGGGTGATGACCCCGACCCCGTCGACGACCTCGGCCAGTACGGTTTCGGTACCGGTCTCGATCGGCTGGGCTGAGCTCACTTGCGTGATTTCCCGATCAGTTCGTTGTGGCGGTCGAGCATCTGCACCGCCTTGCGGCGCAACTCCTCGTCCGGGACGGGCAGCGTCACCGGGCCGTGCTCACGGCTGGGCAGCGCCACGGTCGCGGTGGCCGGAGCGGTGATCTCGCCGCGCTGGCTGGTGCACCGGAACTCTAGGTCCACCAACGCATTTCCGTTCTCCATGCGCTTACCGACTACCTCACCGGTGATGAACTGGGTGTCCCCGATGAAGTTGAACTTGCGCATCTCGTCGTGCTGGCGCACCAGCCAGCCGTCGTCGCCCATCCAGTCGGTGACGTAGTGGGTGAGCCAACACTCGCGCATCACGCCGTAGTCGTAGGCCATCGGATTGCCGATGGACTGCGACCACTCGTTCTCCCAGTGCAGCCGCTGCGCGACGTCGGGGATGCCTGCCGCGTTCTTGATGTAGAACTTCGGCACCCGCTGCCGGTTCTTGTAGCCGATCCGCGCAGCGCCGATCCCGTACGGGCCGAATCCGTAACCACCCGAGTGGAAGCTAATCACGTCGGTGAGCGTCAGCGGGCCCTTGACCATCTTGGGCATCTCCTCGCCGACCTGGACGTCCTCCCAATAGCGCGGCTCAGCACCGCGGGGTTTCTCGGCGGCGTAGATCTCGTCGATCTCGGCGATCTGCTCATCGGTGTAGGTCGCAGGCTTGATATCCATGTACTTGCCGCGTTCACGGGACTTCTGGCGTTCGGTCGCGATCAGGATGATGCGGGCGACCACGACCACCTCGCCGCGCTGATTCACCCTGACCTGCCGGATGATCCGGATGATCGAGCGCCCGGCGTACTCGCTGTGCTTCTCCTCGATCGACTCCAGCCCACCGAAGCCGTAGAGCGAGTCGCCCGGCCGCACCGGTTGATACCACTCGGTGGTCTGACCGGAGACGAAGACATGGATGCCGGAGAACAGCCCCCTGGTGGCCTTGCGGATGTCCTCGGGAATGGGATCGCCGAGCATCTTCTTCGACATCGCCGAGAAGATCATCGGCGGCGCGATCACCCCTCCCCAGCGGGTTTTGGCCGCGTACTCCGGATCGCAGAACAACGGGTTGTCATCACCGGCGCCGCGCGCGAAGTTGCGGATTCCGTCGACGCTGGCTTCACGGTAGAACTCGTCGATGCTCGTCGGGGCGTCGATACCGAGCAGCAGTTTGGCGCGCTCGATGTCCTCATCCTTGATGGCGTGGTCGAATTCCTGTTGTTGCGTCTGGGTCATGTCAGTACATCCGTATCGGTAGGTTGATCAATCCGCGTAGCGAGACCGTGGACTTGTAGCGCAGGCTCTCCCTCGGCGCCGTCAATTCCCAGTTGCCGAAGCGCTGTAAGAGCGTGTTCAGGGCGATGCGGCCTTCCAGCCGGGCCAGCTGATGCCCCAGGCAGTAGTGGATGCCGAAGGCGAATGCCAAGTGCCTGTTGGGTTTCCGCGTCAGATCGAGCGTCTCGGGGTTCTCGAAAACGGCTTCGTCGAAGTTCGCCGACGTGATGGACCCCAGCACCTGAGAGCCGCGTGGAATCGGCACACCGCCGATCTCGAGATCCGTCAGCGCGAAACGCGCGGCACCGTCGGCGACGGGTGAGGTGAACCGGAGCAGCTCCTCCACCGCCGTCGACTCCAGCAGTTCGGGTTGGCGCCGAAGCAGCTGCAGCTGTTCGGGATTCTCGGTGAGGGCCAGCACGCTGCTGCCGATCAGGTTGGCGGTGGTGTCATGGCCGGCCAGCAGCAGAAGGAAGATCATGCACACCGCCTCACGGTGGCTGAGCCGGTCACCGTCTTCCTCGGCGCGGACGAGCTCGGAGATCAAGCCGTCGTCCGGATGCAACCGGCGGTCTTCGATCAGTGCCTCGAACAGCTTGCCGAGCTTGCGCGCGCTGAAGTATGACCCGACCAGGTTGCCCTGCTGTTCGCCCATCTTCTCGACGAGCGTGTGGAACCTGTCCCGGTCCTCGTCGGCGACGCCGAGCATGGTGGCGATCACGGCCAGCGGCAGTCGAACGGCGTACGCGTGGATCAGGTCCACGTCACGCTCAGCCGCGAGCTGGTCGGCGAGCTCCTCCGCGATCTTGGTGATGTCGGTCGCCATCGTCGACACCAACTTCGGCGTAAAGGCCTTGTGCACCAGCGTGCGTAGACGCTTGTGGTCGGGGTCGTCCTTGAACACCATCGTCTGGGCCAGCATCCGCAGGCTCGGCGGCAACAGCCAGATGAACTTGCCTGCCGGCGAGTTCTTCGTGACGTCGGTGGAGAAGCGGTCGTCGCTGTGGATGAACATGACGTCGTCGTAGCGGGTCAACAGGTAGCCACCCTTGCCCTGCAGGATCCCCTGGGCCGTCGCCCAGGACACCGGGTGGTGTTGACGCAGGTATGCGAACCGCGCATGCGGGGTGTCCAGCATCTCGCGCGAGCTGAGATCGGTCTTCTCAAGTGTGTCAATCACTTTGGGCATTACCACTCCCGTCTCTGCCGAATTGCGCCAGCACCGAATGCGCGGCCGCGGCGCCCATCGAGAGTCCCCATCGCAACTTCTCCGTATCTCGGCTTCGCCTGAGAATTATTAGTACACTGAATAGTATGATTTACGCTACCCCCCAATCGGACGCCGATCCCAGCGCCGCAGGGGACGGTGAACTTCAGGCCATCGAATTCGCCGTCGGCGCCGACCACGTGGCCACGGTGACGCTGAATCGGCCGGACGCCATGAACGCCATCTCCGATCGAATGGCCCGTGAGCTGGCCTGGGCCTGGCAGACGGTGCGCGATACCGACGACATCCACGTGGTCGTATTGCGGGCCGCGGGCGACCGGGCCTTTTGCACCGGGGTGGACGTCAAGGGAGACGCCAGCTGGTTCCTGAAGTCCAACGTGTGGAACAGCTTCGACCCCGGGGTGTGGGTCTCCCCGAAGATCGCGCACCGCTGTTGGAAACCGGTGATCACCGCGGTGCACGGGCTGGTGGCCGGCGGCGGGCAGTACCTGCTCAACGAGGCCGACATCATCATCTGCTCCGAGGACGCCGCGTTCTTCGACCCGCACGCGAACGCGTCGATCGTCTCGGCGCTGGAACCCATCGGCATGCTACACCGCGGGGTGCCGCTCGGCGACGTGCTGCGCTGGGCGCTGATGGGTACCGAGGAGCGCATCTCCGCCCACACCGCACTGCGGCTCGGGCTGGTGACCGAGGTCGTCGAGCGCGACGCGCTGTGGGATCGCGCCCATGAGATCGCGGCCACCATCGCCGCGCGGAACCCCCAGGCAATCCAGGGCACCATCCGCGCGATATGGGAATCTCTTGACATGACCAGGTCGACCGCGCTGCAGAACGGTATGGCCTACACCCACATCGGCAACCCACCGATCGCCGAACGCCGCGCGGCGCCACGGCGCAACGGGCCACCCAGCTACCGGTGATGCCGTGGAACAGGACCTGATCGCGCCCCGGATCGACTCGCGCCAAGCCAAACTCGCGGGCCGAGCGGCGGAGCAGATCGTCGCCGACGTCATCGAGTTGGGTTGGCCGGTCGGCCATGTGCTCGGTTCCGAGGCCGAACTGCTCGAGCGGTACGGGGTGAGCCGCGCGGTGCTGCGCGAAGCGGTGCGACTCATCGAGCACCAGCACGTCGCGCGGATGCGGCGCGGCACCGGCGGCGGCCTCGTCATCGACGAGCCCAACGTCGACGCGGTGATCGGCCCGACGGTGATCTACCTGCTCCGCGCGGGCGCCACGCTCGACGAGCTCTTCGACACGCGCATCATCCTGGAGGAACTGGTCGCCGAGCTGGCCTCGCAGCGGGTCGACGAGGCCGACATCCGCACGGTGCGCGAAACCCTGGCCAACGAGTCGTCGGGCAACTTCACCGACGCCCGACTTCTGCACACCCAGCTGGCCACGCTGACCGGAAATCCGGTGCTGCAGTTGTTCGTCGAGACCTTCAGCCGCGTCATCGAATTCCACTTCAAGGACGATGCGGTGCTGCCCCCGAACGTGAGCAAGGAGGTGCAGCACGCGCACGCGAGCATCGCCCGTGCGATCCTCACCAACAATCCCGGGATGGCCCGCGAGCGCATGAGCAGGCACCTGCGCGCCGAGGCGGAGTTCATCGCCCGCCAGCCGGCCACGGTGCAACACCTGGACCCGACCGCCGCGCTGGCGGGTACCGACGGCGACAAGCGTGGCGAGGCGCTGGCCAGACAGATTTTCGCGTGGGTGCTCGAGACCGAGGCGAAGCCGGGCACGTTCATCGGGTCCGAGGCCGCGCTGATGGCCAAGTACCGGGCCAGCCGGGCGGTGCTGCGCGAGGCCATCCGGATCCTGGAGTACCAGCAGATCGCACTCACCCGGCGCGGACCCGGCGGCGGGCTGTTCGTCACCGAGCCGGACAGCGCGGCGCTGACCGACATCATCTCGATCTACCTGCGCCGCCACGGGGTCACCGCAGAACACATCCACGAGCTGCGCAGCGGGCTGGAGCTGGCCGTCGCCGAGCGGGCCGCGAACGCCGTGCGCGACGGCGCGGTCGACGCCTCGATCATCGAGAAGGCGCTGGCCACCGAATCCGAGAAGGGACTTATCGCCGCATATGCCCACCGCGAGGATTTCCACTCGATGCTGGGCCAGCTGTCGGGCAACCGCGCGCTGGAACTGGTGCACCGGGTGACCATGCGCCTGGGCTGGAACTTCTTCTCGCAGTACGCCGATGCCGACCCGCAGGCGATCGAACGCGCCGCCCGAGCCGTCGATCCCGCGCACCGCGGCATCGCCGACGCGTTGTTGGCCGGGGACAGCGAACTCGCCGTCGTGCGGATGCGCGCACACGTTTCGACCACTTCGCCGCCGGCCGGGTGACCTTCGGGGTGCCTCGCAGATAGGCTGTCGCAGCGATTATATTGAGTATACTGTTATAGCTAATTCCAGATGGGAGCGCACGTGAAGCATTCGTGGGACCGGCGGCTCGGAGTGTGGTGGATCGCCGAGGATCACCCCCACGCACCGGCGATCGCCGAGTCGCCGAGCGGACGCACGATGACCTTCTCCGAACTCGCCGCAGCCGCTCACCGGGTGGCCAACGCGCTGCGCGCCCATGGAATCGGGGACGGCGAGGCCGTCGCCTACGCGCTGCCCAACGACGTCGACGCCGTCGTATGGCAGTTGGCGACGCTGGAAACCGGGTTGCGCTACCTGACGCTGAACCCGACGCTGTCGACCGACGAGTTCGCCTCGATTCTCGAGCACTCCGGCGCAACCGCCCTGGTCACTCATGTCGACTACCTCCAGCGCTGCGCCGAAGCCGCGACCGGCGCCACGCTGCGCGTGGTGGTCGGCGCCGCGGCGGATGACGCGCTGCCGTCGGGGTTCATCACCGATACCGAACTGGTCGCCGACCAGCCGTCCACACCGCCCGCCAAACGCAAGCAGGGCGATTCCATCCGGTACTCCTCGGGCACCACCGGCAAGCCAAAGGGCATCATGCGTCCACTCGAGGACCGCGATCCGTCGGTGGCCGCCAATGCGATGGCGGTGTTCGGCCACGCCTTCGACTTCCGTCCATTCGACGGCGTGCACCTGGTGTCCACGGGCATGCATCACGCCGGTTGTCAGAGCTTTTACCTCGGGGCGCTGAACGTCGGTCAGGCGCTGGTGATCCTGGGCAAGTTCGACGCCGAGCAGACGCTCGCTGCCATCGACAGCCACCCGGTCACGTCCGCCTACATGGTGCCCACCCAATTCGTGCGCATGCTCAAACTCCCGCACGACGTGCGCAGCAAGTACGACGTGTCGAGCCTGCGGTCTGTGGTGCATTCGGCGGCGCCGTGTCCGCTGCAGGTCAAGAAGGAGATGATGGACTGGTGGGGCCCGGTGATCTGGGAGACCTACGGCGGCACCGAGGGTGCGGCGACCATCGCCAAGCCGTATCGCTGGCTGGAGAAGCCGGGCACGGTCGGGCGCCCGGTGCGTGGGATGAGCGTCAAGATCCTCGATGACGAAGGAAATCCGTTGCCCGCCAACGAAGTCGGCAATGTCTACATCGAGTCGCTGTCAGGACGGAGCTTCGAGTACCGCAACGACGCCGAACTCACCGCCTCGGTGTACCGGGGCAATGCGTTCACGCTCGGCGACCTCGGATATCTCGACGACGACGGCTACCTGTTCATCTGTGACCGCGCCAAGGACATGATCATCAGCGGCGGAGTCAACATCTACCCGGCCGAGGTCGAGGGCGTGCTGTCCAGTCACCCGGCGATCACCGATGTGGCGGTGATCGGCATCCCCGATCCCGAATGGGGCGAACAGATCAAGGCGGTGGTCGAACTCGTTCCTGACGCGGAACCGTCCGACGCCCTGGCCGAGGAACTGATCGCATACACCCGGGCGCGGTTGGCCGGGTTCAAGTGTCCCCGCTCGGTGGACTTCACCCCACAATTGCCGCGCACCGAGACGGGCAAATTGATGAAACGTCAGATACGCGACCCCTATTGGGTCGAAGCTGGTCGGCGGGTCTGAGAGGAGCAGCATGACCACCACGAACACCGTGCCGATCGTCGGCTACCTTGCGCTGACCGATCCCCCACATCTCAACGCCACGGTCTGCACGTCCTGCTCGGCGTACTACTTCGACCGCCGCGACGCGTGCGCCTCCTGTTTCGGCACCGACTTCACCACGAAGGAGGTGTCGCGCACCGGGACTCTGGAGACCTTCACCATCGTCGCGGTCGCCGCACCGGGCGTCCCCGTGCCCTACGTCGCGGGCGTGGTGAACTGCGACGGCATCGCGGTGCGGGCCAACGTCGTCAACATCGAGCCCGCAACACCGCCGCTGCGACTCGGAATGCCGGTGCGGCTCACCACCTTCCCGATCGGCACCGACGACGAGGGCAAGACCGCGATCGGGTTCGCGTTCGAACCGGATGAAGGGAGCGCCAAATGAACGGCGACGTCTGGATCCTCGGCATCTCGATGACCAAGTTCGGCAAGCGGCCCGAACGCGACGTCGTCGGGCTGGGCTTCGATGCCGCGCATGCGGCACTCACCGATGCCGGCGTCAGCGTCGCCGACATGGACGTGCTCGCGGCGGGCAATCTGATGGGCAACCCCGGTATCGGGCAGGCGGTGCAGAAACAACTGGGCCAGACCGGCATCCCGGTGTTCAACGTCACCAACGCCTGTGCGACGGGGGCGACCGCGTTACGCACCGTTATCCTGGCGATCAAGGCCGGGGAGGCCGATATGGGCCTGGCCATCGGTGCCGAAAAGCTCGCCGGGGCAGGCATGCTCGGCGTCAGCGGGAAATCCCGCGACGCGGGTAAGGAGTGGAAGCCCAGCGGCCGCCTCGACGCCGTCGCCCCGCTGGAGGGGCAGGTCGGCACCGACCTGATGCCGGGCGTGTTCGCCCAGATCGGCATGCAGTACCTGTATCGCCACGACTACTCCGGTACCCCGTTGGAGCTGTTCGCCAAGATCAGCGAGAAGAACCACTTCCACTCCACGCTCAATCCCCTGGCGGCGCACACCAAGGCGATGTCGGCCGAACAGATCATGAACGACGTGATGATCGCGTACCCGAACACCCGCCCGATGTGCTCGGCCAACTGCGACGGCGCCGCGGCGGCAGTCTTGGTGAGTGACGAACGGCTGCAGACGCTTTCACCCGAGCAGCGTCGGCGCGCCGTCAAGATCAGCGCCTCGGTGCTCACCACCGATCCCTGGGAGGAGGCCTGCCAGGTGTTGCCCAACGTCAACACCCTGACCCGCCACGCGGCGACCAAGGCCTACGAGCAGGCCGGTGTCGAACCCGATGACCTCGACCTCGTCGAACTGCATGACTGCTTCGCCACCGCCGAACTGGTGCACTACGACAATCTCGGGCTGTGCCAGCCCGGCGGCGCGGTCGACTTCTTCGAAAGCGGCGCGACCTGGCGCGACGGGCGGCTGCCGGTCAACGTCTCCGGCGGCCTGCAGTCCAAGGGGCATCCCATTGCGGCCACCGGCATCGCCAACGTCTGGGAGATCTGCCAGCACCTGCGCGGAGAGGCCGGCGACCGCCAGATCGACGGCGCCAAGGTGGGCCTCGCGCATGTGATCGGGCTGGGATCGACGTGCGGCATCCACATCCTGGAGAAAGCGGCGTGATGGCGTGAGCCTGACCCGCGAGGTCTTCGACGGCGGACAGCTCACCCCCACCACCGTGGCCGAGGTGCTGGCCATCCGGGCGCTGCCGCACGACCGTTTCCAGGCGGATCCGGTCAGCGTGACGGGCCGTCGCACGATCTACGGCGGGCAGGTCGCCGCGCAGGCCCTGCGCGCGGCCAGTCTGACCGTGCCCGAGGATCGGGTCGCGCACTCCATCCACGGCTATTTCCTGCTGGCAGGCGATGCCAGTGCACCGGTCGAGTTGCGTGTCGAACGCGACCGCGACGGCGGACGCTACTCGGGACGTCGGGTCACCGCGGTGCAGAACGACGGGGTGATCTTCTCGATGTCCTGCTCGTTCAGCCGCTCCAAACCCGAAGCGCCTGAGTTTCAGGCCGGCGAGGCGCCTCGCGTGCAGCCACCCGACGACCTGGAGACCCACCAGCTCAACGCATCACGCACCTTCGACGTCGAAGCCCGCGTTCCCGAGGATCCCGAACCCTGGTACCGCTGGCCGGCTCGAATGTGGTTGCGCATCCGCGAGCCGTTGGTCGACGACCCCAATGTGCGGGCCTGCGGCCTGGTGTTCCTGTCCGACCTGTGCACCGGGTTGTCCCGGGCCCCGCAGATCGAGCAGGTCGGCCTGTTGCCCAGCGTCGACCACGCGGTGTGGCTGCACCGCCGTGCATACCCGAACGACTGGTTGCTGATCGACCTCAACGCCGTCGTCACCGCGGGTGGCCGCGGAATGTATACCGGCCAGATGTACGACGCCGGCGGCATGTTGGTGGCCAGCCTGGCTCAGGAGTCGCTGTTCGACTATCCCCGCTCCCACTCCGAAAAGCGGTGATTCACTTGGTGATTGGCGCACCGTCCATTGCGGCGGCACCGATCGTGCAACTAGTGCGAAAGACGCGCCGATTATTCGCAGTGAACGCACACTGGGCGGGCCTTCGCCTCAGCGTCTCACAGAAGTATCTCCTAAATTAGTATCCTTTACGTTAGGATGACGCCATGGTGCGGGCCAGCAGTCCGGACGCGGTGACGCGAACGGACCGTGCGGACACGGCAGATCAGGCGGATCAGACGACGGCAGTCACCGCCGACACTCCCCTGTCACCCGCTGACGACAACTTCCACCCCGCACCCGAGGGCGATCCCTACTGGGCGGAGACCACCTGGTGGTCGTTCAACATTCCGGAACGCAAGATCGGCTGCTGGTTGCACGCCACGTTCCACACCACCAGGGGCACGGTCACCTGGCGGGTCTACGTGTGGGACCCCAGCGGCGCCTACCCGGACGAGTTGCGTTACTTCCGGATGGAGACCGACGTACCCGTCACCGATCCGAACCCGGATCTGCGCGACATCACCATCCCCGGCGGTGGGTTCTCGGTGCGGATGCTGCGCCCGCTGCGCGAATACCAGGTCGAGTTCGCCGATGCCGCAGCCGACTTCGCCATCCGTATCCATTTCGAGGGTCTGCACGACCCGCGCCGCTTCACCCCCGGCGAGCCGCCCTTCATGAACCACGCCCACATCGACCAGGTCGGTCGCGTGACCGGGGTGTTGACCCTGGACGGCGAGGACATCCCGATCGACTGCTACTCGGTGCGCGACCGGTCCTGGGCGCCGCGCGGAGCGCCACGCCCTCCGCGTAAACCCGGCAGCGACCGCCCCGCGGGCACGGAGTCCCGGGTCCTTCACCCGGGCGGCCCGCTGTGGCGCCAGATCGAACGTGAACGCGGACGGGGACGTATCCAGTACGTGTTCGCCCACACCGGGCCGGAGTCCGGGTTTCTCGCCTTCGTGCGGGTCGCCGAGGGTGACGCCGAGGGTTGGTCACCCGTCAACCACGGCTGGCTGCTGCGCGACGGGGAGTTCGCCTCGCTGGACAAGTCGGCGAGCGTGATGAAGAACTACCGCGATCCGGTGACCGGATGGAGCTCGCACATGGAGTTCCGGCTCGCCGACGTGCTGGGCCGAGAGCTGGCCACTGAGGGGTTCACCGTCAGCCACATCAGCGAATATGGCGGCGGCAGTACCGCTTTGATGCGCTTCGACATCGACGGGCGCATCGGCTGGGGTGAGGACCAGGACATCTGGGAGCCGAAACACTTCGCGCGGATGCGCGACGCGCTGCAGGCGGTGCGGTGACGTCACCAACAGATCCGGAACCGTTGCGAGCAGCAGGAGGATGAGCATGGCTGGACCGTTCGAAGGTGTTCGCGTCGTCGAGGTGGCGGCATGGACCTTCGTGCCCGGTGCCGGCGCCATCATGGCCGATCTCGGTGCCGACGTGATCAAGGTGGAACCGCCGACCGGTGATCCGCAGCGCGCGCTGCGCAATGCGCTCAACGCCGACGACAGCGCGCCCAACCCGTTCCTGCAGGTGCCCAACCGAGGTAAGCGCAGCATCACCCTGGACCTGACCACGCCGGCCGGACTGGACGCGCTGCGCCGCTTGGTCAAGACGGCCGACGTCTTCCTCACCAGCTACCTGCCGAAGGTGCGGGCCAAACTCGGCATCGACCCGGAAGACTTGCGCGAAGAGAATCCGCGACTGGTCTACGTCCGGGGATCCGGCTGGGGCAGCCAGGGCGCCAACGCCTCTACGGGTGGATTCGATTCGGCCGCAGCATGGTCGGCTGCGGGTGTGCAGAACAAGCTGACGGCTCCGGGAGCCGCCGAACCGGCCGCGCAGCCCGCCGCGTTCTTCGACCTGCAGGGCTCCAGCGCCATCGCCGGGGCCGTGGCGATGGCGCTGTTCCGGCGCGAACGTTCCGGTGAGGGCGCAGTGATCGACGTCTCGCTGTTGAACACCGGAATGTGGACCATGGGCCCCGACCTGGCCGCCGCCGCAACGGGTTCCGGCGAGCTGCCGAGAATCGACCGCAAGGCGGCACCGAATCCGATCGTGAATTACTACCGCACTTCCGACGATCGTTGGCTGAACCTGGTGTGCCTGCAGGCGGACCGGTTCTGGGCCGAGCTCTGCACACTGATCGGGCGCGACGACCTCATCGACGACGAGCGCTTCCGCGACGCGTTCTCGCGCTACGTCAACAGCGCCGATTGTGTCGCCGAACTGGACGCCACGTTCGGCAGCCGGACACTCGACGAATGGCGCACGGTGCTGGCCAATTTCTCCGGGGTGTGGTCGGCGGCCGCCACCTTCGAAGAGGTCTGCGCCAGCCCGCAGGTCGCCGACAACGGCTATCTGCCCGAGGTGGTCGGCGCCGACGGGCGCCCGTTCCGTCTGGTGGCCCCGCCGTACCAATTCGACGGTGTGCCAACCACTCCCGCCGGCCCGGCACCCGAACTCGGCCAGCACACCGAGGAGATCCTGTTGGATGCCGGCCTGGATTGGGACACGATCGCCGATCTGCGGGAGCAGGGAGCGTTGGGCTGAATTGTGTCAGTGGTGTCAGCGGTAGAGGTCGATGACCGTCTCGTTCCCCAGCTCGCCCCAGAGCATCTGGCGGCCGGCGCGATTCATGTGCGCGGTCCAGAGCTCCCTGGCTCCGGCAGCGTCACCGTCTTCGACCAGAGCGATGAACTTCTCGAAGGTGCGCAACGTCTGCTTGAACTGCTTCACGATGGCCACGGGATCGGTGGCGGAAGTTACCGCACGGTCCATGTGCTTGGTGATCACCTCCCGCAACACCGCACCGACCAGCGCCATGGTGTTGTTGCCCGAGCGGTCGAGGATGACATCGTGAAAGCGGAAGACGACCGCCGTCCACTCACCGAAGTCGGCCTGTTCGGGGCCGTCGTCGATCAGCGCCGCCAATGTCGATGCCGTGGAACGCAATTCGGCGATGTCGTCGGGTCCGGCCCGCTTGGCCAGCAGTTCGGCGGCGGCCGGTTCGAACACCTTGCGCGCCTCGTACACGTCGGCCAGCGTGGTCTTCGACATCTGCAGCAGCAGCCCGAAGTCACGTGCGGCGACCGCAGTTTCGGGCGAGGACACCAGCACGCCGCCGCGCGAACCGCGACGCACCACGATCAGCGACTCGCTCTCGAGGATCCGGAAGGCCTCGCGCAGGGTGGGCCGGGACACCCCGAACTGACGCACCAACTCCACCTCGGTGGGCAGCGCATCGCCCTTCTTGAGGACACCGCGGACGATGTTGCTACGCAGGTGGTCTGCGATGAGCTCAGCCGTCTTAGGCGCGCGAACCAGCTTCGACGAGCGGTCGCCGCGTCCCGCCAGTTCCATGTCGCTCCCACCCTGTTCGCCGAATCCCCCACCAAAACATCTAATTCAGCTTACTCATCGACGGTTACCTAGGAGGACTTCTGTGACAGCGACGACAGTCTCCACGAGAGGCTTGTTCATCGACGGCGGCTGGACGTCGGGTACCGGCGGCGACACCGTCACGGTGGTCAACCCGGCGACCGAAGAAGTCATCGCCGAGGTGCCGCAGGCGTCAGTCGCCGACATCGACGCGGCGGTCACCGCGGCGCGCAAGGCCTTCGACGAAGGACCGTGGCCGACGATGAGTCCCGCCGAGCGGGGCCGCATCCTGGCTGCGATGGCGGACGAACTCAGCCGTCGCCGAGCCGACCTCATCGAGCTGAACGTCACCGAGGCCGGCTCGACCCGCATGCTCGCCGAGATGCTGCAGGTCGGCACCCCGATCGACCACTTCCACGACCTGACCAACCGGGTATTGCCCCAGTTCGATTTCGAGCCGCCGGTGCGCCCAGTCATGGGTCACGGCATCGGCCACGGCATGGTGGTGCGCGAACCGTACGGCGTGGCCGCGCTCATCACCCCGTTCAACTTCCCATTCCTGCTCAACCTCGCCAAGGTCGGCCCCGCGCTGGCCGCCGGGTGTACCGCTGTGCTCAAGCCGTCGCCGTACACGCCGCTGGAGGCGCTGGTGCTCGGCGAGATCGCCGAGGCCGCCGGCCTGCCGCCCGGTGTGCTCAACATCGTGACCGGCGACATCACCGAGGGTGAGGCGCTGACCACCCACCCCGGGGTCGATCTGGTCAGCTTCACGGGCTCGGATGCGGTGGGGCGCAAGGTGTACACGCAGGCCGCCGATTCCCTGAAGAAGGTGGTTCTCGAACTCGGCGGCAAGTCGGCGAACATCATCCTCGACGACGCCGACCTCGACAAGGTGATGGAGAGCGTGCTCGCGGGCATCGTCACCCACGCCGGCCAGGGTTGCGCGCTGCTGACCCGGATCCTGGTGCATCAGTCACTACACGACGAGCTGGTTGCCCGGATCGCCGGTGTGCTGGGATTCATCAGCGTGGGCGACCCGTCCGATCCGGCGACGATGATGGGTCCGCTGATCCGCGACGTGCAACGCCAGCGCGTGGAGTCGCTGATCGCAACCGGGGTGGAGGAAGGCGCCCAAATCGCGTTCGGCGGTAAGCGTCCCGCACAACTCGAACGCGGTTATTTCGTCGAACCGACGCTGTTCGTCGGGGTGGACAATTCGATGCGCATCGCGCAGGACGAGTTCTTCGGCCCGGTCGGTGTGGTCATTCCGTTCAGCGACGACGACGAAGCGGTGCGGCTGGCGAACGACAGCCGCTACGGCCTGGCCGGTGGCGTGTGGTCGGCCGACCCGCTCCGAGCGGTGGCGGTGGGACGCCGGTTGCGCACCGGCACGGTGATCATCAACGGCGGTGGCGGCGGGCTGAACCCGAGTGCACCCTTCGGTGGGTACAAACACAGCGGTATCGGTCGGGAGTTCGGCGAGCACGGGCTCGCGGAGTACCTACAGCACAAGGCGCTTCAATGGCCGGTCGGATAGTTCGACTTGCCGCGGCGGTGGCGGCCGGTGCGGTTCTCCTGAGCTCCGCACCCGCCCACGCCAGGCCGCCGGGATCCCCCGACTACATCGACCACACCGTCTGGGAGTACCACGGCGATCGGGCCACCCTGCGGATCTACCCCACCCCGTGGGGATGGGCCGGATCCGGTCCCTTCACCAACGGTGCGCAGAGCTACGACGCGTGGGCCGAGCTGCTCGAGCACGCACCCGATGCCAACACGCTGTCCATGCAGAACCAATTCATGTGCTACTGGCAGCTTTCCTCGTTCACCAACCCCGGCAAGGTCGGAACCTGGAACCTGGAGCCCTGGCGACCGGTCGTTTCCAGCATCATGATGCAGAACGCGGGCTGCAATCCCGGTGGACCCGACGACGTGCTCAACTGGTGATCGGCGCGAACACGGGGTCGATCAGATCCTTCACCGCCTCCCAGGGGATGGTGATCGTTCGCACTTCCCTGCCGAATTGTCCTTCGGGAAAGTACATCTGGATGCCCGTATCGCTCGGAATCCAGAAGCGGAAGTTGCGTTCGATCGGTGCCCACCCCGCGTAGTACTCCCCCCAACCACCAAGCGGCGGTGTCGGGTAGGTGGCGGGCAGGATCTGCTTGGTCAGTTCGCCCAACCGCGTCAGCCCGGCCTGCTCGTCGACGAAGAGGTTCGACCACACGATCTGAATTCCGCTGCGCGAGTCGAACACCCGCGTGGCGACGGTGTCGACGGGCATGTTCGGCAGTTCGACGGCGTTGTACTGGCCCTGCCACAGTTCCGAGATGGTCATCGGCCGGAACTGCAACCTGCCCTGGGTATTGAACGTCCATGGCGAACTCTTGCTGGCGCTGGCGGCGAACAGCCACACCTGACCGTTGGCCTCGTCGTCGAGGATCCGGTTGATCGCATCGGTGACCGCAGGGTCGCCGCCCGCGAGCCTCTCGTAGTTCACCGTCCATTCGCCTGGGCCTTGCGGGCTGGTGCCGGCGCGCACGTCCGGGACGACCGTGTAGCTGAGGCCGTTGGATACGTTGTCAGCCCCCGCGACGGGCGGCGTGCCGACGACCGGCGCCAGGAGCAGAACGCCGAGAAGCGCAGCGGCCCACCGCAGGTGCCGGCTCACGGCAGCACGACATCACTGGCCAGCCAGCGGCCGTCGACCTTCTCCATCGTCATGATGATGCGGTTGCGATCAAGGCGCGGTTCGGGATTGAGCGCATTGGTGACCGACTGATCGAGGAACAACATCACCTCGACCTTGTCCGCCGTCGCCGACTTGATGCCCGCCGCGACGACCTTGCCGTCCGCCTTGGCCTTGTTGTCGATCAGCACCTGTTTGAGCTGACTGCTGGACTCGCCGTACATGCGCTTGAACTCGCCGGTCGCCCCATCCAGTACCGCGGCGAAGTTACTGTCGAGCTTGGCGGCGTCCACACTGGTCAGGATGACGGCATACTGCTGCGCCGCGGCCAGCGCCTGCTGCCCAGCGTCGGCAACGGTCCGCTCCCGATGCAGATCTACGGCCAGCACCGCGGTAGTGGCCAGCGAGCCGACCAGAAGTACAGCACCCAGCGCGAGCGCCACGGTCTTACGAGTGGGTCGGCGCAGCCACCGCCGCCGCCGCGAATCCGATTCGGACTCAGTCGCTTCCGCGCCGCCTTCCGACTCGGCATCTTTGGCATCGGCCTTCTCTTCCAGGTCCTCGTCGGTAGCGTCCAGTGTCAACACCTGTTCTCTGCTGGTCATCGTCTGCTCCTTTCAGCAGTTTCGGCGTCGGTCTCGAGGGAACGGTCCATGGGCGTCACGGACCACTCGGTGGCGGAGGTAGCGGGAGGAAGGGGCCGCCGAACGGCGTCGGAATCGTGAGCGGACCGACCGGAACGGGATCCGCTCGCTGCAGCGGATGCGCACCGGGCGGCGGGCCCGCGGTGTCGTCACCGGGCGGCCGCGGGGCGTTGCGCGCGCCGCGCACAAGATATTTCGGGTCCGGATTCGGGCAGTACGTGTACAGGAACGGCTCGGGGAAGTCGGTCAGCGTCGGCGGCGCCTTCGGCAGGTTGTAGTCACAGCCGTACCGCGAATACAGGCTGACCGCCCCCCACACCCCACCGTCGCGGAAAGTACTGCCGACCGCCTCGAGGGCCGAACCGGTGCGGTACTGCGGGAAGAAGAACTCCTGCAGGGCAGGCACCCGCTGATAGAACAGTTGCGAGGCCGTGGTCAGGTTGCCGAGCAACTGCACCATCGTCGTCGAGTTGTCGGCGATGACGGCGTCGATGCCGGAGAACGCCTCGGGGCCGCGGTCCAGCAGGGTCCGATACCCACCATCCATGCGCTCGACGCCGCCGAGGATCGTCGACAGGTCCGCCGATGTCGTGGCCATGCCCGGGCTGACGTCGCGCACCGTCGACGCCACCACCTTGCTGTTGCGGATCAGGCTGACCGTTTGAGGCAGAACCGAATCCAGCGTCGACACCAGGAACGTGCCGCCGTCGAGAATGGCGGCGAGCTTGTCCGCCCCCTCCGGGCCGACCCGCAGTTCGTCGAGGACGGCAGACAGTCGTGCCGGGTCGACCTGCGACAGCGTGCCGTCCAGATCGCCGAGCAGCTTGGCCAGCGTCACCGGCGTTCGCGTTCGGTCACTGGCGATTACGGCACCGTCGGCGAGGTAGGGCCCGTCGTTGTGGTCGGCACGGAAATCGAGGTACTGCTCACCGGCCGGCGACAGCGCCGACACCCTCGCCTCGGTGTCGGCGGGAATCCGGATACCGGGGCGGATCGCCGCCACAGCCACCGCGCCGGTGTCGGACAGCTCGATCGAACGCACACGACCCACCGGCACGCCGCGCAGCGTCACATCCTGGCCCGGCAGCAGACCGCCGGTCTGCTCGAGGTGGACGCGAACCAGGGCGTCAGTGCTGATCGGATCGAAGCGCAGCGTGCCGAACGTCAGGTACACCACCCCGACGACGAACATCAACGCCAGCGCGAAGGCCGACAGCCCCAAGCGGCGCAATTTCGCCCACCGCAACGCGTTTAAGACCAGCCTCACGGCGTGCCCTCCAACGTGGCGCCCGGCGGGGCTGTCGGTGGGGGCGGTTCCAGCCCTGGCGGTGGCGGGGCTGGCGTCAGATTGCCGGGGTTCGGACCGATCAGGTTGGGCGGCGGCACAACTCCCGGCGGCGCAGTCGGCGGACCCCAGAACTTGTTGCGCACCATCAACAGTTCGTAGGAAATGCTGCCGACCAGGTTGCGGAAGTCCTCCCGGCCCGGTCCGCGGCTACCCGGATCGGCGGGGTGGTGCGGATCGGCGAATGCGCCGACGGCGAGGTCGGCGAGGTCGATCTCGACGTTCGCCGCGGTCGAGTTCGTCGTCTTGAGAACCGGGCCGAACAGCCGGTTGAAGTTGGCCAGCGACGCTCCGGGAGCCGTCGACGCGTCGTTGAGACCCTCGGACAGCCGGTTGAGGTCGGCCATCATGCTGCGTGATTCCTCGCCACGCACCGACGGGAACTTTGCCAGCTGCAGGGTGATCCGGTTGACCTGCACGATGAGGTCGATGATCCGGTTGGTGTTCTCGGCGACGGCACCCAGAGCGGGACCCGCCGCCTCGACGGCCGCGTCGATCGACTGCTGCCGCGCGGCCATCGTCTCGGCCAGATCTCCTGTTTGAGTCAACGCACGCTTGATGGAATCCGAACGCGCCGAGAGGCTCTGGATCAGTCGGGTGGACTCATCGACGAACTTGTTCAGGTCCTCACCCTTGCCGCCGACGGCGTGCCCCATGCCGTTGATCACCCGCGTCAGGTTGCGGATCGCACCGCCGTTCACGAGGACCGCCGCGGTGCTCAGCACGTCCTCCACCGACGCGGCCGACGCGGTGGAGTCCAACGGGAGCACGGCACCCGGCGCCAACGCCGGCGTCGCCGCGGACGCACCGGGAGGTGGTGTCAGCGCGACGAAGATGTCGCCCAGCGGGGTGGCCGAGCGCAGTTCTGCCTTTGTGCCGGAAGGGATCTGAACATCCGACGCGATCCGCATGCTCACCACGGCGGTGTAGTTGCGGGCCGTCATCGACTCGACCTCACCGACGTCGGCGCCCGACAATCGCACCTTGGCCTTGGCAGGCAGATTCAGGGCATTCGCGAACGTGGCGCTGATCTCGTAGGTGTCCTCGCCGACGGACGGCGCGGGCAACGGGATCCGGTCCAGGCCCATCGAGCAGCCTCCCAGAGCTGCTGTCAGGCACAGCGCCGCAAGTAATCTGCGCACAATCGTCATGGGCTTCATCACGGGCTTCATCACGGGCCGAGACCTGCCAATCCCTCCAGCATGCTCGTGAGTCCGAAATCGGGACCGAAGTCCTGAACGGTCCCCGTGGTGCACCCCAGCTGCTTCATACCCAGCAGGTTGCACAGCTCCTTGGTCAACTGGCCGTTGAGCTCCACCTTGTCGAGCACGGGGTGCGAGCGGATGGCGTCCTTCTCGTGGTCGATCATGTTGTAGACGTTGTCGATCAGCATCGGCGCCACGTCCAGCGACTCGGCGAGCTCGCGTCGGTAATCAGCGATGGCCTTGGTGGTCGTCTCCGCGCCCGCAGTTGTCGTTTTCAGGGCGTCGCGGTTGTCCTCGATCAGATCCGCAGTCTCGGTGAGAATCTGGTTGATCTGCGCACCGGTCGATCCGCTGCCGAGCTGTTCGGCGGCCAACACATCGCTGAGTTGGCGCATCGACGAGCCGAAGTCACGGATGGTCTGGTCGTTCTCGACGGCCGCGGCGGTCAGCCTGTCCAAATTGGTGACGATGGTCGTGATCGCGTCGCCGGTCGGCGCACCGCGCTCCTGGCTCATCTTCAGCGCCTTGGACAACTCACCGAGCGCCGATCGGATCTTGTCGCCGTTCCCCTCGGTCATCGCAGCGCTCACCGACAGCAGATCGGCCACCGGGCCCGATCCGTGGCCGTCGCCCTGCAGCTGCACCGCCAGCTTGTCGATCATCGCCAGCACGCGGTCGAACTCGACGGGCGTACGGGTGCGGTCCAGGCCGAGCGTCTCACCGTCACGCAGTGTGGGACCGCCCTGATACACCGGGGTGAACTCGACGTGCCGGTCGGTGAGGATCGACGTCGACACGGTGACGGCCTGCGCGTCGGCCGGGATCTGGATGCCCGGGTCGACGCGCATCGTCACCTCGACGTATGCGCCCTTCGGCTCGATCTTCTCGACCGAGCCGACCGGCATCCCGAGAATCGACACCGCATTGCCCTCGTAAAGCCCACTCGCACTGTCGAAGTGCCCGATGATCGTCATCGGCTGCGCGCCGAACGGCCCAGTCGAGCAGCCGCACGCGCCGCACACCATCGCAAGGACCACGATCAGCTTCGCCAGCGCTCGCGTGGTCATTTGCAGTCCCCGAAGTAGGGCGGCAGGTTGAACTGCTTGGCGCGGCTGCTGATCGCGCACACAAACGAGTCGATCATCGTGCCGCCGGTGGAGGTGAAGTCGAACTCGTTGCCGTTGCCGGTGGCGTTGGCGAAGTTGCGGACCGTAACGGGCATCAGCTGCAGGGTGCTGCGCAGCAGCGCATCATTGCGGCCCACCGCGCCGAGCATGCCCTCCAGGTTGTGCAGCAGCTCGTCGATACGCGTCCGGTCGCCGATCAGCACGGGCCGCAACTGATTTACCAACTTGGTGGTGGCGTCGATCAGCCGAACCACCAGCTCCTTGCGCGCCGCCAGATCGGCGAGCACCTCGCGGCCCTGGGTCATCACCAGGCCCAAACTCCGCTGCTGATTGCCGAGCAGCTTGGCCACCTGCTCGGTGCTGCGCAGCAGGTCGTAGATCTGATCGCGGCGCGACGCGATCACCGACGAAAGGTGCTCGATGTTGTCCAGCGCCTGTGGCAGCACCTCAGGAGCGCCTGCCAGCTGGGTGGACAACGTCGTCATCGACTGGGCGATCTTCTCGGCGTCCACGGCGTCGAACGTCGTGGTGGCGTCCTGCAGCGCGGACTGCAGATCGTAGGGCACTTCGGT
The DNA here is from genome assembly GCF_010726085.1 of Mycolicibacterium moriokaense. Lineage (NCBI taxonomy): Bacteria > Bacillati > Actinomycetota > Actinomycetes > Mycobacteriales > Mycobacteriaceae > Mycobacterium > Mycolicibacterium moriokaense. The sequence continues at coordinate 2,860,687 of NZ_AP022560.1, read as the reverse complement.
GTTGGACAGTGGAATGCGCTTGTCTGACAGCGGTTTCGATCCCGCCGGCGCCAGATCGACATACCGCGCGCCGAGCAGCGTGGTGAGCTTGATGGAGGCGCGGGTGGCCGAACCCATCGGCAGGTCGTCATCGATCTCGAGACCGACGGCCACCCGGTCGCCGGCGAGTCGCATGCTCGTGACGCGACCGACCCGCACACCGGCCACCGTCACCTGATCGCCCACACTCAGCCCCGCCGCCTGGGCGAACTCGGCGATGTAGACGTCCTTTCCGAACCCCAGACGCCCGATGCCGAGCGCACCACCGAGCGCCAACGCGATGACGACGACCGCGATGATTCCCAGGCGCAGCTTGCCGTACGACTCAATGGGTCGCCGCCACAGACGTTTCCTGGAAGTCACGGCCGCCGGCTCCTGCATGGTCATCACCGGCACTTCTGGCTGTATGTCAGGCGGTCTTCGCGGGTGCCCTCCCGCACGATCGCGTTGATCAGGCTGTCGATGCGCGGAAACTGGGTGACGGTGAGGTTGCATGCGTACACATCGAGAAATGCCCCGCCCTGACTGAACCGGGCCATCCCCTTCAGCATCAGCGGTGTGTTGAAGGCCATATAGGCGAAACCCTGCTTGTCGTCCATGAAGTGCTTGGCGAAGCCCGGCTCACGCGCCAGCCATTCCCGCATGTCCGGTTGTACGTCGGTGATGACGTTCGCCAGCCGGTCCCCCACCACCGAGATCTGATCCATGGAGTCGACGAATTCCACACGGCGGGCCGCGAATCCGTTGAACGTCGTCTCGGCCGACTTGATGCTGTCCTCCAGTGCACCGCTGTGGTCGGCCAGCGAGGCCACCACGCTGTTGAGGTGGGTAAGCACGCCGTCGAGAATCGCGTCGGTACCCGAATAGGACTCCGCGAGGCGCGTGGTCTCGGAGATCATCGTGGCGATCGCACCTGTATCGCCCTGCAGCGAGCGCACGATGGCCATCGTGAGGTTGTCGACCTGTTCTGGGCTCAGCAGTGCGAACAGCGGTTCGAACCCATTGAGCAGCTTGGAGATGTCGAACGACGGTTCGGTGTGCTCGACGGGGATCACCGCCCCGGCGGGCAGCACGCTCGGATCGCCGTAGTCGGCGAGCGACAAGCCGAGATAGCGCTGGCCGATGATGTTCTGGTAGACGATCGACGCCTTGGTGTTGCCGTACAGCACCTGTTCGGACTGCACCCGGAACTGCACGCGCGCCTGGGTGCCATCCAGCGCGACGTCGTCGACGCGGCCCACCTTGACCCCGGCCATCCTCACCTCGTCACCAACCTTGAGGCCGGACACGTCTGTGAAAACAGCGCTGTAGGAATGGGTTTCACCATCGACTTCACGCTGCAGGGTGACGAACACGGTCCAGATCAGCGCCAGACAGACCACCAGGAACACGCACAGCCCGATCAGCGGGCGGCTGTGCCTCCGCAGCGGTGACCTGACTTGAGTGCTGGCTGACATCAGCGACCAGCCTCTGCGGGCAGTGGCAGTCCCGGGGGCGGGCCTGCCCCGGGTAGCGACGGGTCGGGGACGACCTGCACGGTGTTGCCCCTGGCGACCGGCCCGAAGAGCAGTTGGGTAGCGGCGTTCGGCTCGGGTCCGAGCAGTTCGCTCAGCTGCGCGCGCTCCTCGGGGCTGCCGACCGGACCCACGTTGCCGCCGGGCGGTTGGTAGTTGCGGGGATCGAGAGGTTGGGGCAGCACCGGCGGGTCGGCGGTGAGCGGCGCGGTGCGACAGCTGGGGCCCTCGAGCGTGCCGTAGCGCGGACAGTCCTTGCGGGTGTACATCCGATTCGGCGTGAGCACCAACATGAACTTGCCCACCGCCATGTTCTTGTCCTCATGCCATACATGGTCGAAGAATCGGTTGGTGAGGTCGTTGATGCGGGTGACGATGGGGGCGAACTGATTTGAGCCGTCCGCCATCACGCCCATCACCGGGGACAGCTGGGTGGTGATCACGATCATCCGGTCAGTGTTGTTCTCGAAGGCGGTTCCCACCTCGCCGAAGGTGGCGTGCCCCGCCGACAGGAAGGTGGCCAGCTCCTGACGCTTCTCGGCGAAGGTGCGCATGGGCACCACCGCGCTGTGCACGGCGTCGAGCAGATCCGGCGCACTGCCCTGCAGGCCCTGCAGCGCGTCGGACACGACGGCGAGGGTGGCTTCGGTGCCGTCGTCGGCGATGACGCGGTTGAGTTCGTCGACGATGCGGTTGGCGCCGCCACCCGCGCGCTCGATCTCGTCACCGCGTCCGCTGGTGGCCTCGGCGACGGCGGCCAGCACACCGACGGTATCGGTGGACCCGGGCCTGCCCGCGGCGGCCATCACCTCGCGCAGCTTCGACAGCGCGGTCTGGAACTGCACCGTGGCAAGGCTCTCGTCCTGGTGGATGCGCGAGCCCGGCTGCAGCGCCGGTCCGGAACCGTTGTCCACCAGTTGGATCGACGATACGGCGAACACGTTGCCGGGGACGACGCGCGCGGTGACCGTCGCGGGGATCGCGCGCGCAAAGTGCGGGTCGATACTCAGGTCGACGACGTTGTCGCCACCGTCGATGCTCGGCGTGACACCCTCGACGGTGCCGACGAGGGCGCCGCGGAACTTCACGTCGGAGCCGTTCGGCAGCCCGTCACCGACGTTGGCGAGCAGCGCGATGACCTCGACCCGGTTGGAGAACGCTCCCTCGGACTTGGCAATCGCGACAGCCGCCAACAGCACGGTGCCGAGTAACAAGGCAACACCACGCAGCAGCAACCGCGCGTCCGATATGGGCTTCGCCGCCGATTCGAAGTTCTGCGGCATCGTCAGCCGCCCAACCGTGCGCCGGAGCCGATCCCCCACAAGCCAACGGTGAGAAGGAGGTTGGCGATGATCATGACCGAGATGCTGGCCCGCATGGCGCGGCCCGCGGCGATGCCGACGCCCTGCGGCCCGCCCGAGGCGAAGTAGCCGTAGTAGCACTGGATCGTCGACGTGATGATCACGAAGACGATCGCCTTCAGGACCGAGTACACGATGTCCTGGCCGGTGAGTACCAGCCGGAAGTAGTGCTCGAAGGACCCCGCCGACAATCCGCCCGCGAACGTCACGATGGTCTGCACCGCCGCGTAGTTCACCACCAGACACAGGATGTACAGCGGAATGATCGCCACCACGGAGGCGAGCAACCGGGTGCTGACCAGATATGGCAGCGGGCGGATCGCCAGCGACTCGATGGCGTCGATCTCCTCGGAGATGCGCATCGACCCCAGTTGCGCCGTGAACCGGCAGCCGGCCTGCGCGGCGAACGCCAGGGCGGCCATGACGGGTGCCAGCTCGCGGGTGGACACCGTCGAAGACAGCAGTCCCGCAGCGGGTTCCATTCCCAGCAGGTGTAGCGCCTGGTACCCCTCGATGCCGACGATCGCACCTGCTGTCGCACCGAGGAGGATGATCACCCACGCCGTGCCGCCGCCCACCACGATGGATCCGTTGCCCCATGTGACATCGGACAGGATGGTCAGAAAGGCCCTGCGGTAACGGGTCACCGCGATCGGAACACCCGCCACCGCGCGGGTGAAGAAGGTCAGCATGTGGCCGAGCAGGATGCCGAGCCCGGCCACCGATGTCGACGCCTCGACGATCGGCCGGACGCCCTTCGGGTAGTACGGCGCCGCCATCAGAGCGCCGCCTTGGGGAAGAGCAGGACGTACATCTGAGTGAACACCACATTGGTGATCATCAGCAGCAGGATGGACGCCACCACGGTGGCGTTGACGGAGTTGGCCACACCCGCGGGCCCACCCTTGGTGGTCAGCCCCTTGTCGCACGCGACGATTGCGACGATCGCGGCGAACACCACCGCCTTGATCATGGTGAGGACGAGATCGCCGACCGTCGCGAACGATGCGAAGGTCATCACGAAGCTGCCTGCGGCGCCGTTCTGGGCGAACGTGTTGAACAGGTAACCGGCGAGGAAGCCGATGAAGCACACCAGCCCGGTCAGTGTGACGCCGACGACGATCGATGCCGCTAGCCGCGGAACGACGAGCCTGCGTACCGCCGAGATGCCAAGCACCTCAAGGGCGTCCACCTCTTCGCGAATGGTGCGCGACCCGAGGTCCGCACAGATCGCCGAACCCACCGCGGACGCCATCAGCAGCGCGGCAACCAGCGGCGCACCCTGCCGGATCACCGCAAGTCCGCTCGCGGCACCGGCCAGCGACGTGGCGCCGACCTGACCGGCCAGCAGAGCGAACTGGATCTGCAGCGTCACGCCGATCGGGATCGCCACGCACATGGTCGGCAGCATCGCCGTCGACGCCATGAACGCCGCCTGCTGCACGAACTCCCAGAACGGAAACCGCCACCTGACGATGTCAGCCACCAGGTAGCGAATCGCCTGCAGTCCCAGGATGCATTGACTGCCAACGGTACTCAGCGCGGCGACGGGATGTCGCTGGACGTATCCGCGACCCCATTCACCGACTTCACCAAGCGGGCTTGGGTATGCCGGGCGGCCTGTGGTCATCCCGCGCTCACCAGCCGTCAGCCACGCGGTAGTCCGAGCGCCCGCTCTGCGATGACGTTACGCAAAACCTCGTTGGTGCCGCCCGCGATGGTGAATGCGCGGCCATAGAGGAACGCGTCCTGCCACCAACCGCCGTCATGCACATGCGGATCCGTGTCGATGCGGACGCCGTCATGGCCCTGCAGCTGCACCCCGTATTCGTGCAACGCCAGATTGATCTGACTGAACAGGATCTTCGACACCGGTGCGTCGGCGAAGTCGGCGCCACCGTGCAGCGCCCTGCTCTCGTTGTACGCCGCGACCAAAGAGTTGACGTGTACGTCTGCGACGAACCCCCCGATCGCCTGACGCACATCGCGGCGATCGAGTGCCGAGCCCGACTCGGCGCCCCCGTCGCCCGGCAGTGCCCCCGCCAGCCGCACCAACCGCTGCAGCGCACCGAACAGCGATGCGCCACTGCCCGCGCCCGCACGCTCGTGCATCAGGCTGGCCGTGGTCACCGCCCAGCCCTGGTCGACCTCGCCGATCACGTGCTCGGCCGGCACACGTACCCCGTCGAAGAACACCTCGTTGAAGTCCGAGGTGCCGGTGATCTCGCGCAGTGGCCGCACGGTCACTCCGGGCAATGACATGTCCAGAGCAAACGCGGTGATGCCCGCGTGTTTGGGTACATCCGGATTCGTACGGGCGAGCAGGTAGCCCCAGTCGGCGTGCTGCCCGTTGGTGGTCCACACCTTCTGTCCGTCGATGACGAAGTAGTCGCCATCACGGCGCGCGCGGGTGCGCAGACTCGCCAGGTCGCTGCCGGCGTCGGGCTCGCTGAACAACTGGCACCAGATGTGCTCACCGGACCGGATGCGGGGCAGGAAGTAATCCTTTTGCGAAGTGGAACCGTGGGTGATAATCGCGGCGGCCGCCAGCATTCCGCCGCCCACCGGACCTGGGGCGTTGACCCGAATCAGCTCATCGATCACCACCGATTCGTGCAACGGATGCGGGTCCGGCAGTCCCCCGTACTCGACCGGCCAGTGCACCCCCAGCAGTTGTTCGGAGAACAGCCGCTCGGTCCACTCCCGCAGCTTTGGGATGTCGTGGGCCTCCGGGGCCCGGACGCCGGTGCGACCATGTCGCGGCGGTTCGTACTGCGCCGCCAAGGCACGCACCCGCTCGCGCAACGAGTCGAGTTGCGTGTCCTCCTCGAGATGCATTCAACCCCTCCCCGTCGAATGGCCGAACCAGCAATCGAGCTTAATCAGTATCCTGTATCTTTGGGAAGGCTTTTCCCGATCGGATCCCTTCGGCACTGCGTAATGCAAAGGAGCCGCCGTGAACTTCGACCTCACCGACGAGCAACGGGGGCTGGTCGACGTCACCCGCGAGCTGTTGGACCGGCACTCGTCGGTGACCGCGTCTCGCGCGCTCATCGACGGGGCGGCGGGATACGACGAGCAGCTGTGGCGCAAGGGAGTCGAACTGGGGTGGCCCGCATTGGCCATTCCCGAGGCGGACGGCGGATTGGGCCAGCAGTCCATTGAATTGACGCTCGTGGCAATAGAACTCGGCCGCGGCCTGGCGTCCACACCCTTTCTGCCGACCGTCGTGGTGGCTGACGCACTCACCCGCTCGACGGCGGCCGGCCGCTCTGAGCTCTTGTCGGCGCTGGCTTCGGGAGCTCAAACGGCGTCGTGGGCCTTCGCCGAAGTGGGACGACCGTGGTCGACGGCCGGTATTCAGACCACCGCGACCCGGGACGGCTCCGGGTACGTCATCACCGGCGCCAAGGCCTCGGTGCAGGACGCCGATTCGGCGGCGACGCTTCTGGTCGACGCCATGCTCGACGGACGCCCGGCGCGTTTCCTGGTCCCCGCTGACGCGACCGGTGTGAAGATCGAGCGCCAGCACACGCTCGACGTTACGCGCCGCTACTGCGACGTCGTGCTGGACGGGGCGATGGTTGACGGCTCCGCGCTGTGCGCCGAGGGCGCGGACGCCGAGAAATCCATCGCCCGCTCCGGCGAGCTGGCCGCGGTCCTCACCTGCGCCGAACTGGTCGGCATCGGTGAGCGGCTGCTCGACCTCACCGTGGCCTACGTGAAGGAACGCGTTCAGTTCGGCAAGCCGGTGGGCAGTTTCCAGGCGGTCAAGCACAAGTGCGCCGATATGCGGATCTGGGCCCAATCCAGCGCTGCGGCAACGTACTTCGCGGCCATGACGCTGGACAGCGAACACCACGACAGCGCCCATGCCGCCGGCGTGGCCAAGGCCTACGTGTCCGACGCGGTGAATCGGCTCGCCGGTGAAGCACTGCAACTACACGGCGGCATCGGCTTCACCTGGGAGCATGATTTGCACCTGCTTCTGCGGCGGGCCCGCGTTGGCGCAGCGCTTTACGGCGACGCCGACCACCACCGCGAGCAACTGTGCCGGGCGCAGGTGCTCGCCTCCACCTGATACGCGCTCAGCTCTCCCAACTCAGCTGTAGCAGCGGTGCGGACCCGCGCCGAACGAGATGTGCCGGGTGATACCGCGGCCAGGTCGACCTCGCGGGCGTTCGGGACAATCGTCTCGTCGCGACCGGCGGCGGCCGGCGGGAACGAGGCCATGTCGCCGTCCTTGACCGGGAGCCGTGAAAGTCCATGTCCTGCATGGCCTTTCGTGCGGTCTGCACGATCGGATAGACCCGGGTGGGCGGATGCCGCGACCAGGATTCATTGCCGACGACGTCAGGTGACAGCGGTGCCGACCAGCAGGCCGACGAGGTAGGTCGCCGCGATGGCCACCGCGCCGAACGCCAGTTGACGCAACGACGCGAACCAGACCGGGCGCCGAGTGAAACGCGCCGCCACACCGCCCGCAATCATCAGGCCGAGGCCACCGCACGCCAGCCCCGCCCAGAGCGATTCGAATCCGAGCAGATACGGGATCAGCGGGACGATCGCACCGATGGTGAACATCACGAACGACGATCCCGCCGCGACCCACGCGGACGGCTTCTCCCGAGGGTCGACGCCCAGTTCCTGGACGAGGTGGAAGTTCAGTGCGCGGTTCTCGTCGCGGTGGACCTCGTCGCTGGCCTTGGTCGCGGTTTCGCGCGTCATTCCCATGTCCATCAACATCGCCACCAGCTCGGCCTTCTCAGCCTGCGGATACTTGCTGAAGGCTCGCCGCTCGACCAGGACCTCGGACTCGATCTGCTCGTTGGCGGTCGTCACCGACGTGTACTCCCCCAGCGCCATCGAGAATGCACCTGCCAACAGCCCCGCCACACCACTGATCACCACGGTGTGCGCGCTGGCCGCTGCGGCGACACCCGCGATGAGGGCGGTGTTGCTGACGAGACCGTCCATCGCCCCGAACGTCGCCGCGCGCAGCCAGCCGCCGGTCACATCGGAGTGACGGTGTGTCGACGTGTGCGGCACTCCGGTCGGGGCGGACATGCCCACGATCTAACGCCAAAGGTTTCGCCTGGTCTAGCCAGGTTTGGCTATGTTTGCCCCATCACGGTTTCGGGGGCGGCCGAAAGGGCTACCGTCGAATCATGACCACCACCGCGGAACATCTGCGCAATACCCTCGACGGCCGCTGGCGCGATGTTAAGAACCGGATGCGAGAGGAACTCTCCAGCGAGGTCTTCAAGCCGCACTACACACCGAACACCGTCATCGCCCGCACCAAGGTGGCCGAACAGCTGAAGATCATGGCCGCCCACGGTGCGGCCGAGGACGGGTTCAAGAAGGAACACGGCGGTAACGGCGATGTCGGCGCGGCCGTGACCCAGATCGAGATGCTCGCCATGTCGGACCTGTCGCTGATGGTCAAGGCGGGCGTGCAGTGGGGTCTGTTCGGCGGGGCCATCGAGAACCTCGGCACCGAACGCCACCACGAGGCGTACGTGCAGAAGATCATCGACCTGGAGCTGCTCGGGTGCTTCGCGATGACCGAGACCGGTCACGGCAGTGATGTGCAGTCGCTGGAGACCACCGCGACATACGATCCCGCGACGCAGGAGTTCGTGATCGACTCCCCCACCCGCACCTCACGCAAGGACTACATCGGCGGTGCCGCCGAAACCGCCAGGGTGGCAGCGGTTTTCGCGCAGTTGATCACACCCGACGGCGTCGGGCACGGGGTGCACTGTTTCGTCGTGCCGATCCGCGACGACGAGGGTAACGATCTGCCGGGCGTCACGACCAGCGACTGTCACTACAAGGGCGGGCTGCCCGGAGTGGACAACGGCCGTATCCAGTTCGACCACGTCCGCATCCCGCGCGAGAACCTGCTCAACAAATACGCCGACGTCGCCGCGGACGGCACGTACTCCTCACCGATCGAGAACCCCAACCGGCGGTTCTTCACCATGCTCGGAACGCTGATCCGCGGCCGGGTGACAGTCGGCGGCAGCGCCGGGGCCGCCGCCCGGGTCGCGCTCGACATCGCGACCCGATACGCGTTGCAGCGCAGGCAGTTCGAAGACCCCGACGGCGGCGAGGTGCTGCTGATGGACTATCTCGTGCACCAGCGCCGGCTGTTCCCGCTGATCGCCCGGTCCTACGCACTGCAGTTCGCCCAGAACGAGCTCGTCGCCAAATGCCACGAGCTGCAGACCGCCGACGACCCCGACCCCGAGGAACAACGTGAGCTCGAGTCCCGCGCCGCGGGCCTGAAGGCCGCCAACACCTGGCATGCCACCCGCGCCATCCAGGAGGCCCGCGAAGCATGTGGCGGCGCAGGCTATCTAGCGGAGAACCGGCTGATCGCGCTCAAGGCCGACACCGACGTGTTCACCACCTTCGAGGGCGACAACCACGTGCTCTACCAACTGGTGGCCAAGGAGCTGCTGACCGCCTACGCGGACGACATCAAGAGCATGAGCCCGGTCGAATGGGTCAGGTTCGCGGCAAACTTCGCCGGCGAGCGTGTGCTCAAACGCACTGCAGCGCAGACGATCATGCAGACCATCCTGGACACCCGCGAGGACAACGAGGAGGAGGGCAGCCTCTTCAACCGCGGCACCCAGGTCAAGATGTTCGAGGACCGCGAGGAGTACATGGTCGCGTCAGTGGCGCGCCGGCTGCAGGGCAAGTCCAAGGAGATGAGCGCGTTCGACGCGTTCAACGCCGTCCAGGACCATGTGCTTCACGTCGCGCAGGCCCACATCGACCGCATCATCCTCGAGGCGTTCGTCGCCGGGATCGACGCCTGTGAGGACCGGCAGGCCCGCGAGGTCCTCGGCCTCGTGTGCGACCTGTACGCGCTGACGGTGATCGAGGAAGACAAGGCGTGGTTCGTCGAACACCGCTTCCTGTCCACCGAACGCGCCAAGGCCGTCACCCGCGGGATCAACGACCGTTGCCGTCGGCTGCGTCCGCACGCCCAGCTGCTCGTGGACGGGTTCGGCATTCCGGAGCAGTTGCGGTACGCCGAAATGCTGCACCCGGAGAACATCGTCAACACATAGTTCACACGCGTCCAACCCAGGACGACTGGAGCACTGCGCGCGGCGGCGTCATAGCGCCGGGCTCCAACCCGCCGATAACTACTTCGATCTGGCCGCGCAGCTGGCCACCAGGGCCACGACGGATCTGTACTGGCAGGTGCACGACCTCGTCGCCGCCGACTCGGGAACCTGCGCCGCGGACAACCTGTTCCGGGCCGATCGGCAACAATCCTGCTGGTAAGCCGTTCTCAGCCGGCTCGTTTGGCGGTGGCCTGCGGCAGCGGCATCGTCTCCCATGCCTCGAGGTCGGGTTCGAAGGCGTCGGCGACGGTCTGGGCGAATTCCTTGAGATGAGCGACGGCGGCGGCGATCGCAGTGCCGAGGATCCAGTGCGAGGTGCGTCGTATCAACATGTGTCCAGGCTCCGATGTCCGACTTGGAGATTTCTTGGACGCCGATATGGCCCCGATATGGCTCGGCCCCGCCACACGTAAGGGGGATCGTGTGACGGGGCCGAGTGGTCGTTGCGTTGTTACTCCTTTCCCTCCGAGGCTGGCGAGGCCGTCGGGGCGCGCTCCGCCGGCACCTCCTTCGGGGTAGGTGCTTCGACCTCAGCCGGGTTCGGCCGCGGGGTAGGCGCAGGCGCTTCGACCTCAGCCAGGTTCGGCTGCGCGGAGGGCGTGACGCTCTCCACCGCGTGTAGCGTCGGGCCATTCGCTGTGAATCCGCGCCCCGGTATCGCGATAAGCGATGGCCGGTGCACCTGGTGCAGCGGGTTAGAAGACTGGTTCCCGCTTGACCCGAAAATCGGGTTGTTGCTTTGCGCGTCGGCGACCGCCATCGGGGCGGTGAGGCCGAAGGAGCCAATTGCCAGGGCGCCGACGATGAGGCGCAGGACGAGGCGGTTGGTGCGGGCCGATCCGGTCATTATTTCTCCTTCGCGTGGCTGGTCGAGAGCGACTATGCCGATCCACGCGGGGCCTTCGTAATCTCCGGACAGCCAGATTCCTGCGCCGATTCGACCGGTTTTCCTATCGCTCAGGTAAGGAAGATCGCGGATGTCCCGGGGCGGTCGGAGCACCGCCACTCAGTCCTGGATAACTCCGCCAGGTGTCCTGTGGGGTAGCTGTATCTGGTTGTAACACTGGCTGACGCCCTGAAAAATTGCCCCTAAATTGCTCCCAGGAGAGGCGAAAAAACATGGTCAGGGCTATTCCGTGGGCAACAAGGGCCCTTGTCGCCGGGCTCTTCGCGCTGAGCTCGGTCGGCTTTGCGGGCGTGGCTGCGGCCGCACCGAACTGCTGGGGTCAGGTACCGAGCGGGTCGGCACATCAACCCTTCTCGAACGGCACTGCCGGCAACGCCGGTTGTGGTGATACCGATGACACCAGCAAGACGAGCATGGCCGACATCGGCTCAGACGGCTCATGGCCGGGCACCAGCGCCGCATTCGCGGTCTCACCGTGGACGAAGGTCCACCACTAGAGATTCTTGCTCCCCCGGCTGGACTCGAATTAGCCTCCTAGGCAAATCTCCCATCGCTGGCACTGACTAGTTTTCTAGCCTTTACCTGCTACGACGCTGACTGTACGCTAGATGCAGCAATGGCCACAAGAGCGCGCAGATAGCACGCGGATGGTCACACAGATAGCACGAAATAGGTGGGCTGGAATGGCGGGTAAGCGGGGACGGCGAGGGTGGGGCTTCATTCGCCGCCTGCCATCTGGTCGCTACCAGGCGTCGTATGTCGGCCCCGACCTCGTACGCCACCGCGCCCCCAGAACCTACGAGCGCAAAACCGACGCTGAGAAGTGGCTTGCCGATGAGCGCTGGAGCGTCGAGCGCGAGCAGTGGACTCCCCCGGCACAGCGAGAGGCGGAAAAGCGCGCGCGGGGCGTCACCCTCGCCGAGTACGGGCCGACGTGGATCGAGAGCAGGACCAAAGGCGGCAGGCCGTTGAAGCCGCGCACCACGTCCCACTACCGGCACCTTTTCAATGAACACATCAAGGATTCATTGGGCAAGCTCGCGTTACGGGACATCACCCCGGCGGCGGTACGCGATTGGCACGGCCGAACGCTCGTCGGGAAGCCGACCATGCGGGCGCACTGCTACGGCTTGCTGCACTCCATGTTGGCCAGTGCCGTGGCCGACGAACTCATTCCGGTCAACCCGGCGACGATCAAGGGTGCGGCCAAGGCCGCGCGAAAGCGCGAGCCGGTAATCCTGGACGTAGCCGAGGTCTCAGCGCTGGCCGATGCCATCGAGCCGGAGCGGTTCAAAGCATGGGTCTTGCTCGCGGCGTGGTGCGGACCGCGCTGGGGCGAAAGCACCGAGCTTCGCCGCCGTGATGTCGCCAGGGATTGCTCCGAAATCACTATCACCCGCGCCGTCATTCATCGCGACAAGGCTTGCGTGATCGACACGCCCAAATCGGGCGAGGGTCGCAAGGTGGTTGTGCCGCCGCATGTGCGCCCAGTCCTGAAGCGTCACCTTAAGGATCACGTTGACGATGATCCCGACGCGCTGCTGTTCCCCCCCGCGCGGGGCGGTTGTCACTTGCGCGACAAAGTGTTTCGCGAAACGTATTTTGATCCGGCTCTCGCCAAGATCGGCCGCGACGGAAAAGACAAGCCGCGCCCCACGATTCACGACCTGCGGCACTTCGCTGGCACGGCGACGGCTCGGGTCGGGAACCTGGTCGAAACGATGGGCCGACTGGGGCACAAAACTGTCGAGGCGTCCCTGATCTATCAGAGCATCGCGGACGGTCGGGATGCCGAGGTGGCCGACGCCCTGTCGAAGCTTGCTGAGATTTAGGTCACAAGTCTCGCGCATTTCCGCAGGTCGCGTATCGCGATGTAGGCGCCGAAACATACACGCCTGCAAGGGATCTCGTTTGATGTGGCTGACATGGCCCCATTGGTTAGGTATAGTCGGCTTGTGAGCAACCAAGCTCACAACTGACGCCCTGCAGGCTCTTTTCTCTTTCCGGCATAGCGCGTCTAGATGTTGTTCGCGGTTGGCAGGCCACGAACAAAGTGACTCCGATACAGGGTCGGGGTCGTATCTAGCATGCTCGGAAAGGAGCCACCAATGGAACCTGCGCTACCCGTACGGCCGACGGTCAACCAGACCGCTGAATACTTGAATTGCTCACCCACGCATGTGCGTCGGCTCATCACGGAAGGGAAGCTGGAGGCTTCGCGCATCGGCAAGCGTGCCATCCGACTTAGTCGAGCCTCTGTCCTCGCACTGGTGGGGGCGGCATGAACGACGTCCTCCGTCTCCCCGTCAACCCCGTCAACCCCGTCAGCCCCTACCCCGACGACCCATACCCGACCGCGGCACGGTTACGGCAGGACGGCCTGCTGAAGGGATGGACGGAGCGCGACGGCACCTACTACCAATGGACGGACCGCGCCTACGAGCGTCGGACACAGAAGCAGCTGCGTAACTATCTGGGCGGCCTGCTGGCCGACGAGAGCATCACCGGAGGGGTTAAGTGGAAGCCGAATCGCGCCAAACTTTCCAACGTGATTGATGCGATCAAGCTCGACGACATCCCCGATCCTGACCGCCATTTGCTGGCGCTGGAGAATGGTCTCTACGACGTGGCGACGGATACGCTGACCGCATCGACGCCGGATCTGTTCGTCACCAATTACTTGCCCTACCGATTCGACCCAGACGCTGAATGTCCGGAGTGGGACCGATTTCTAGAGTCGATCTGGCCCGATGACTCGGAAGCCGTTGCGCTGCTGCAGGAATGGTTCGGCTACCTCGTGTCCGGATCTACTGCGCACCAAAAGGCGCTGTTGATGATCGGCCCCAAGCGATCCGGCAAGGGGACGATTATGCGGATTGCCGAGTCCCTTCTAGGACAAGAGAATACGGGCGCCATCAGGATGTCTAACCTGACGTCATGGTTTGGAACTCAAACCCTGTTAGGAAAGTCATTAGCGATCATCGGGGATCTTCGCATCGACGGCCGATTGCGCGCCGCTGCCGTTGAAACCCTGCTCTCGATCACCGGCGAGGATCTGATCAACGTCCAGCTCAAAGGAATGGGGAACGAGCCGTTAGACGTGCGGTTACGGTGCCGAATCATGGCCGCTACAAACGCGCCACCTATATTTCGTGACGTGTCTGGCGTGCTGCCGACTCGGTTCCTGTACCTGGTGTTTGCCAAGTCTTTTTACGGCAGTGAGGACATCGACCTATCGGCGCGGCTGGCGACAGAGCTACCCGGCATTCTGAACTGGGCGATGGAAGGCTGGCGCTCACTAGAGGCGTGCGGCTGGACGACGCCACGGTCCTCTAGTGAGGTCGCCGCCACTGCCGAATCAGACGCCAGCGCCGTGGGGCAATTTCTCAGCGAGTGCTGTGAGAAGACGGGCTCCATTCCCACGCAGGCACTTTTCGCCCGCTGGCAGGGGTGGGCGAAAGCTCGTGGTTTTCCATCCGGCGACACCAGCGCGTTCGGATCTGAACTCAAAAGCCAGTGGCCCCACGTGCAAAAGACGCAACGCCGAGTGAGCGGGAAGCGCTGCAGTGTCTATGTCGGGGTTGACGCCGTTGACGGGGTGACGGGGTGAAGATCGGCATTATATACCGAGTGGCGTCCCTATTACGCGTATTCCTGACGCTTGCTCTTGATATAATTGAAATGGAAACGGAATGGTAGGCCGTCCACAGATTTGGCATCCTTTCGAGCGGGTTAATCTTTTACTCTACCGCTGGGCCGAGGACGGCCGGATCGCCGACATATGGCGCAATATTCTACCCGATTCGCACCGATTATTCAGCGTCTATTCTCGCGCTGACATACTGGCGTTGGAATGGTTGGGGAAGCCGCCACGTAGTGATTGCCAATGGTGTGGTACTCGCAAGCGAGTCGGTGTCGACCAGTTTGGCGACGACATATTCGCCGGGCCCATCAAAGGGGGCGGACCGCGCTTCGCGGTGGTGCACCTCGACGGCAATAATTGTGCACGCAACAATCTGAAGTATGCAGCCGACGCGGCCGCCGAGAAATTGCATTCCCTCAGGCACGTGGAATGGGCGATGCGCGATCCCCTCCAGCGCACAACGATCCCCACCGCATACGTCGAATCCCCATGCCGGGAGCGAGAGCGCTCACGTCGCCATGTCGGCGACGATGACGACTGGGGTCCGACCGATGAGTTTATTCCGCTCTTGGGGATAAACGATAGGCCGGAAACGAAAGCCTTCGCGATCGTTCCGCCCATCTGAACCCCACTATTTTTTTGCCAGAACTATCTGTGCCCAGACCCAAAATTTGGAGAACATCAATTGAACGAATGCCGCAATGGCCACGTTATTCGAGGCCCGCTTGATTTGTTGCCGGATGGCGATTGCCGGGAATGTGATCGCGATTATGGTCGCCGGTATCGCGCGAAAAGGCGCAAGGCGATCCAATTGCTCCGCCTGCTGGAATCACGCGGAGTGAATTACGACGACGTCGAACGTCTGGCTGATGAAATCGCGGCAGCCCAGCAGTGGGCCGAGACTATCGCGCCGGAACGATTGAATGGTGCATTGGCCATTTTTGCCGGCGCCGATGTTGATGCAATTCGGCGCTTTCGTGAAAATGACCCGAAGGGATTCCGGAAAATGTGCCTCATTGCCGCAATGCGCGAGGAAACTGCCGGAAATACGGCGCTCGCCGACCAGCTCATCAGCCTATTCAGGTCGGCCGCCGCATGACCCAGCGCGGAAGGCGGTTTCGCGAATCGCAGCGAATATCGCGGGAGAAGACCGTGAAAGTGGACGTCGATTCTCCCCCGGCTGAATATATTGCCGAAATTCATCGGCGCATCGAGATCGCAACGCGAATGTTTTGGAGCGGCCGAATGGACGGCGAACAATACAAACTGGCTCTCGCCGGGTGTTATTTACGCTTGGAAGGCGTCGAGCGGCCGACATACGCGGAGGCCAGGGAGCGATTGGCAGCAATTGAGGCGGCCATATTAGGGAATGGCGAATAACGAATTATGAGTATCAAAATCAATTCCGACCAGGGAGCGCCAACCTACGTAGCCCTGCGGCGAGACAATGGCGTGACCATTCATCAAGGAAAAAGCCATATCATGCTCGCCCCCGACGAGCTTTCTGCGGTGTTGGACGCCATTTACACGATTACCGGCCAGAGCGACCCACGTGGGTCAGAGAAGACGACGACGAATGGCAACAACTGACAAATTCACCCCGTGGAAGTTCCGCCAATCACTGCGCGGAATGAAACTGACCGGCACTCAATACCGAGTGGCCGTCGAGTTGGCAGAGCACGCAAAGATCGGCAAGCCAGCAGTGTGGCCGTCCATTGCCACGTTGGCGCGCCACTGCGCCGTTACCACTCGCGCGGTGGAAATGGCGCTACGAGACCTTACCGAACTGGGCATCATCGCCAAGGGTAAGGGCAACTCGACGAGGATTCTGGTCATACAACCTCCGAACCACAGTTCGGACAAAATCGAACGAGCCACACCTCCGAACCACAGTTCGGTCACCTCCGAACCACAGTTCGGTCATACTCCGAACCACAGTTCGGACGAATACCTTAAGTATGAAAATGAAGGGACCAACGACGCCGAAGAGCAGTCGGTTGTTCACCTCGATTGTGAGATTGAGTCATCCCACCAAGGGTGTCCCAAGTGCCATTGCCTTCCAGAAGAGAGTCATACCGACGATTGTCCGAACAACCCTTGGACACCTGTGGTGAAGCCTTGACCCAGTGGTTGGCCCGCGCGCTTGCGCGCGCAGCCGTAGGCCAGGCGTCGAGTGTGTGTGAGCGCCAGCGAGCGCGCCGCGTGGCGCGGGTGGGATTCCGTCTTCGGCGTCGTGTGCGTCGCGTTGGCAAGGTGGCGGGTTGGTATTGATAACTGTTCGACGAATTTCTTTTATCAGATATTTCTAATACGTACGCGCGCGAGAAAAGCGCGCGAAAGGGGAACAATTGCGAAATTCGCAATTCGGCCGCCAATTAACCGCGACCCGCAGTGGCGATAAGTGGTTGTTGCTGATTGATGGCAAAGCTCACATGTTGACGGACGCCGAGGCTCTAGACCTCGCCGCCGCGATCACCGGCCGACCGACGATCCAGCGATACCCCATGGGGGGTAAGCCGTGACGACGATCCACGCGACGGTTGGCGAACCGTACGAAATCGAGCCGACCGGCACCGGCCTCATCCGCCTTAGTCGTCAACTTGGCACCCGCGAGGTACACCTCGTTTTCGGAGTCGCCGACGCCCTGGCGGTGGCCGACGCTCTAGTGGATGCCGCCGAAAGGCTCTAATCGAAAGAACACAGAGCCAAGTTTTCGCGCTCCGAGGGTCAATACCCCTAGGCGCGTCCTTCATCGCTCAGATTACTAACGAAAATCCCCTAACGTCCGTCCGCAGCCCCAGGGGGTCTCCATGCCTCCGCCTTTTCGG
The DNA here is from genome assembly GCF_010726085.1 of Mycolicibacterium moriokaense. NCBI lineage: Bacteria > Bacillati > Actinomycetota > Actinomycetes > Mycobacteriales > Mycobacteriaceae > Mycobacterium > Mycolicibacterium moriokaense. The sequence continues at coordinate 2,843,247 of NZ_AP022560.1, read as the reverse complement.
GGCGGACCAGTCCGCGTGAACGTGCTGCCCCCCATGGGGGCTTCACGCGGACGACGAGCCGCACCAGGCTGCAGCGGCTCGTCACCAAACCTGCTCACGAGGCTCCTTCCGCCCGTGAGTTGGTGAGGCGAAAACTACCTTTCCCCGCCTCACCGACGCCGCCCGCTCGAAGTCTTCGGACCGCTTGTTGCTGCCCTGTGAGGCGCACGCGGAACGGGCGGGCGGCGTCGTCAATAACTTCCCATTTCACGAAAGTAGTTGATTCACTGTGGCTTCCGTAAGCATCGACGTACGCGCGCGCGTAGTGCGTCGCGACCTGGACCGCGCCACGACTGATGTCAATCGCTGGGCGCAGAACGCGGGACAGGATGCTGGGCGCTCGTTCGGCGACCAGTTCGGCAGGGGTATCCAGCGTTCAGCGCCACGGGTGCAGGCCGCGCTCATTGGCGTCCAGGGTGCCGCCGAGAAACTGCGGATCGAGCAGGACAAGCTCGCCGATGCGATGCGCGGCAATGATTTTGACAAGGTTGCCGAGGCGTCAAACCGGGTCACCAGGGCGTACGAGCAACACGACCGTGCAACACGAAAACTCCACGCTGCCTACGACGGCCTCGGCCGGGATTCCAACACCGCGTCACGTGCCGCATCAAGCCTCACGACGAGCGTGAGCGAGATGGGGGGCGCGTTCACCCGCGCGGCCAGTCCCCTCGCCATCGGTGCTCTCGTCGCCGGTATCGGTCAACTCGTCGGCGTGGCCGCCGCTGCCTCCGGTGCGATTGGAGTACTTCCCGCTGTTCTCGGCTCTGCGGGAGCAGCGTTCGGCACCTTAAAGCTCGCGACCGTCGGATTCAGCGATGCGCTCGAAAACCTAAACGATCCTGAGAAGTTCGCCGAAGCGTTACGGCAAATGTCGCCACAGGCACAGCAGGCGGCGTTGTCCATCAAGGGCCTTCTGTCAGCCTTCACGGGACTGAAGAACGCGACGCAAGACGCACTCTTCGCGGGCGTCGGCCCGCAGCTGACGAAGACTGTAAATGCCCTTCTCCCAACGATTCAGCAGGCGACCACCGGCATCGCTTCGAGCTTCAATGAGATGTTCGAGGCGGCCACAAACCAACTGATGCAGCCTGATACGGCGTCGGCGTTGAACAGCATCGTCGCGAACATGACTCGTGCTTTCGAGCAGCTTGCGCCCGCTGCCGCACCGTTCACGAAGGCAATCACCGACATCGTTTCGGTGGGGTCGCAGTTCCTTCCGCAGATGGCGCAGGGTGCCACCGAAGCGGCAAAGGCGTTCTCCCAATTCATCACTGAAGCAAGCCAATCCGGCCAGCTTAAAGAGTGGATGGCAACGGGCCTCGACATTCTCAAGCAGATGGGACCGCTGGCACTGGACGCCGCCAAGAGCTTCCTCGCCATGGCCGAAATTGGGGAGCGGGTGATGCCCTTGATCGCAGACACCATGCACGTCGTCGCCGAGATCCTGCCACCGATAGCGACCGGCACGGCTGCCCTTAGCCCGCTGTTTAAGACGTGGGAGGTGTCCGTCAAGGCTGTCGGTACCGCCGTCGATCTGCTCGGTACAGGATTCACCGCTGTCGCGGGAATTGTCGAAACCGTTGCGAATTCGGTCATCTCGGTTGTGAACCGCATGGGTACGGCGATCAGTGGCGCGCTCGACCCGATACGCTCCCTGGCGTCGATCGCGGGTATCAATATCCCGGTATTCACCGGCGTCGACCCGCTGAACTTGTCTGGGGGTCAGAGCGTGACCCTAGGCGGCATCGCGGGCGGTTCGGCGGCGATCAACCGGACAAGCCGTGCACCGGCCGCAGTGACGCCCGTGCCCATGCCGGGACTGCCCAACGGTATCGGCTCCGCCTTCAATCCGACACAGTCGTGGTCGTCGCCTCGCCTGCCGGGCAACACCATGTCGAGCTTCAGCGGTGGCGGTGGTGGCGGCGGTGGTTCTGCCGCAGACGATCTGCCGGTGCTTCCGTACGACGCCCGCGATCCCATGTCTCTATTGCAAGGGTATCCGGTCACATCGTCTCTATACAATGCTGCTGGCTCTCTGCTCGATGCGAGCCACCGCCGTGCGCAAGAGGAGGCTGACCTTAACGCGCTACTTGCCGACAACCTTGCGACGGCCAATCAAATCCAAGACGCACGTAACGATTTGGCGCGAGCCGAACGTGAAGAGCATGAGGCTGAGCTGCGGCTGCAGGAGGCTAAGGCCGCCGCGACCGAGAAAGCTACCAACCAAATCGCCGATCTCACAGGCGGTTTGGAAGCTCTGGGCGCAGGCCTCGACGCGGATCTGGGGCTCTCAAAGGGTTTGGCCGGCTTGGCCGACAACTTGGTCAGGTTCCTCGGCGCAATCGCTACCGCACCGCTACAAGCACAATTACAACGACAGATCGCGGCCAACCCCAATGAGGGTTCCGGCATTGTCGGAATCCTCGCCGCCCAGGGCGCATTCGGCCCGCGCTGGACTCCGCAGGCCATCGCCGCGACACAGGCACAGGGCGGGTTTACTGGTGCGACCCCTCAAGGTACGTACGCATCTGCCGCCAACCCCAACGCCATTGCCATGATGAACCTTGCCATGCAGTCAGACGGTGGCCGATACGCCCCCGCCTCTGATCTTGTCAACGGCCTCGCTGATTGCTCCGGCGCTGTCTCTGATCTTGTCGAGATGCTCACCACGGGCACGACAACAGCGGGAAGGCTGTTCACCACTCACAACGCGGGCCAAGTGCTGCAAAGCATGGGCGCGACACCCGGCTACGTCCCCGGCAACCTGAACATCGGGATCAACCCGGCGCACATGGCAGCGACGCTGCCCAACGGCGTTAATTTCGAGTCAGGCGGTAGCGGAGGTGGGCCGCGCTATGGCGGCAGCGCAGCCGGTGCGCTAGATCCACAATTCGTCGAACATTGGTCGCTGCCAACCGGATACGGTGGTGCGTCCACCTGGCCAAGTGGTCCCGGCGCACTGCCCAATATCGTTGGCGGCGCTGGCGAATCGCCTATCCTCGGCGCATCTGGCCCTGGTATCGGCGGCGCTGCGGGATACCAACCCACGGTCCAGCCACAAGCTCCGCAGGGCTGGTCCCCAGGATCAAAGTCTGGTGGCGGTGGCGGATTGGCGGGTATGGCGGCAACGGCTGCCGCGTCGGCATTCCCCGGCGCGGGTGCGGCTGCCCAAATTGCCTCGCAACTCATCTCTAGAACCATCGCCTTTGGTGGTGAACAGGTCGGGAACCTGGTCGCTGGCGCACAGGACTTTTGGAGCGTCAGCGATCCTGACGGTGGGCCTGGAGCATCGATCGGCGACTCGTGGCTAGGACGTCTGGCAGGCTCTATCGCTTCTGCGACACCGCAATTGCCGAGCACCGCTGGAGGAGCCGACAAGGCGACCGAGCAGGGCAAGCAGCAGCAGGCTGCGCAGCAGGGCATGGACGCGGTGCACGCACGGCAGGGACGACCAGCTGGCGTCTACATCGACCAGTTCATTCAGAGTCCCGACCGGCAAGGCGTACAACACACCGCCAACGACCTGCTGGCGGCGACTTATCAGGCGGGGATGCGATGATCCGGCGACCCTGTTTGACGGCGGGCTGTCCGAACATGGCTAGCCCCGGTGGTTCTCGCTGCCGGGGTTGCCATCGGGCACGACGGCGGGCGACCTACGACAGTGCCGCGTGGCGGTCACTACCCTCGCCACGCGGCAGGGCGTGCACTCTGCGCATCAAGTGCGACGGCGCACCGGCCACGTCTTGGCATCACGTGACGCCACTTGCCAAGGGCGGCGGGCACGAGCGGGCCAACCTCGTACCGGCCTGCATCGCGTGCAACTCCAGCAAACGCGACCGCCTGTAGTGGCATGCATCTTTACGCATAGTCATTCACTCCGACTGATCGGCCATCGTCGCTGGTCAGTCGGCATGATGCGATATCGCAGTGCATAGCCGCAGGTCAAAGGTGTAAAAAGTCTGCAGCTATTCGCCCTGCTCGACGCCCGGCCCGCCCTTTTCATTTATAGCCAAGCACATATTTATGCACTCCTACCTGCATAAACGCGCTCTCAGCGAACGGTTTTAAGCCGCAAAACCGCAGGTCGCAAATGCAGCCGAACCCCTCTGAAGGGCTATTCCATGACATCTAGTCGCGATGAAATCGAAGACGCGATCTTGTCCGCGATAGCGGAGGACGCCGAGCTTCGGCGTCAGCTTGAAGCGATCCCCGACAAGGTAGCCGACACCGTTACCGCGCTCGTGCCTGTCGACACGGGCACCGCCAAGGCCAGCATCGAAGTCAAGGCCCGCCGTTCGCCGTACAAGCGGCTGAGCACCCGCCGCATAAAGATTGGTGAGGTCTACAGCGACGACGACCCGGCCAAGATCAACACCTTGGAATACGGCCGGTCGGAGTCCGACGACAACGGCGGCACCCCTGAGTTCGCCATGTTCCGTAAGGCCGCTGCCGTCTGGAATGGGGCCGACCTCTAGTGGCCGTTGGCGGTAACGCCCGAGTCAGGTTTGAAGACACCACCGAACCGCCGTGGTACCGCTGGCGGATAAGCGACCCCGCCGAGCGCTGCATTCGATTTATCTCGCAATATTGCAGAAGCCCGAAGGGCACCGGCCACGGTAAGCCGCTCAAGTTGGCCGAGTTCCAAAAGCAATGGATACGCGACACGCTCGCGCCTGGTGTGCGCCAGTCGGTGATGATCGCGCCTCGCGGTACCGGCAAATCTACCTTGCTCGCCGCATTCGCCTGCTGGGCAACGTTTGACCGGCACCCAACTGGTCAGCCCTTGGTGTACATCATGGCAACGACGGTGCAGCAAGCGTGTGACTCCGTCTATGACGTGTTGGTCAAGATGATTGCCGCCGAACCTGAGTTGTCTCGCCGGTCCATCGTCAAGACTGCGGTGTCTAGCGCCAAGGTGGTCGTGGGTTACAACGACGCCGAGTGTCGGCCAGTAGCCAATGACTTCGGGGCGTTGCAGGGTAAGGACCCCACGCTGTTTGTCGTCGATGAACTAGCCGAACAACCCTTCTCGTCTTGGGCTGCGGCGGTGATGGCTTCTGGTAAGCGTGCGGTCAGTTGCGTGGTGGGTATCTCGACGCCGGGTTTCGAGCAGTCGGAGAAGTCGGCCCTGTGGTATCTGCGTGAAAGGTACCTCGACGGCGATACTCCCAGAGGGTTTGTCCTTACCGAGTTCTCAGCGCCAGAGGGTGCCGACCACCACAACGAACAAGTGTGGATTGACGCAAACCCTGCTATCCGCGAGGGCTACCTAGACATCGAAGCAGTACGCGACGACTACAAGATGATGCCTGAAAGTTACTTCAGGACATACAGGTTAGCGCAGTTTGTTGAGGGCACCGAGTGTTGGCTCGGTGTAGACGGCCGCAAGGTTTGGCGCGCTCTCAAGAGCGATTACCGAATGCTCGACGGTGCCGATACGTGGGTCGGTGTTGATGTTGGTCTCAAGCGGGATTGCAGCGCGGTGGTCATCGGTCAGCGCACTCCAGACGGCACCCTGCACACCACGGCCAAAATCTGGAAACCCTCACCCGATCAGGCAATAGACGTGACCGCCATCATGGCCCATCTGCGCGGGCTACACCGCACTTACAACGTGGTGGCGGTTGCTTACGACCCGGCCTACTTCGATGTGCAGGCAACCGACCTCGCCGATGAAGGTCTGCCGATGGTTCAGCTGCCGCAGACACCAGAGCGGATGGTTCCGGCGTGCGGAGCTTTGTATGAGGCGATTATGCGCGGGGAGTTGTCCCACGACGGTGCAACCGATTACGAGCGCCACATTCTCAACGCCATGCCCGTCTTCACCGACAAGGGTTTCCGGCTTACCAAATCAAAGAGTCGCGGGCACATTGACGCCGCTATCGCATTAGCCCTCTGCCACGACCGCGCCCAGCATGCGCGGGCTCTGCCCAAACTTGTCTGTCTCTAGGAGATAACTACTTGAGTTTCCTTACACGCGCGTTTAGACGCGATCCACCACCCTCCGAACCTGAAACACGGAATTGGTCGATTGCTGACCCGCAGTTGGTCACCCTCTTTGGCGGTGCGCCTTCACTGTCGGGCGTCAGCGTCAACGACCGCACCGCGATGGGGTTATCAGCCGTCTACCGCTGCGTCTCACTGATCAGCGGCTCGATAGCCTCACTACCGCTACGGACTGTGGTGACCGACGCCAACGGCATCACCCAGCGCACCACGTCGTGGTTAGACGATCCGGCTGGCCCTGACGGGGTTACCGGCTTCGAGTGGGTCGAATACCTGATGGTGTCGCTGCTGCTTTGGGGGAACGCCTATTTTCTGAAAATCGTTGGCGCCGCTGGGCAACTGCTCGGCCTACAACCGATTCCCCCGCAAAGCGTCGGCGTGGAAGTGAAGAACGGCCGCAAGCTGTACCGCGTCCAACTCGACACTGGGCAGTCGCGCGAACTCACCGACCGCGACATCGTCCACATTCCCGGCATCTCGCTCGACGGCGTTGTAGGCGTTTCACCGCTGGCCATCGCGAAGAACTCCCTTGGCGCTGCCATCGCGCAAGAACGCAGCGCCACACGGCTGTTCGCCAACGGCCTGTTGTCGTCGGCCATCGTCACCCCAGAGGACACGCTGACCGAGGACGAGTCAGCAGAGGTCAAAGACGCCCTGTCCCGTAAAGCGGCGGGCGAAGGGCACGCGGGCGAAATCACCGTGATCAATCGCAAGCTGAAGGTCACGCCGTGGTCGATTGATCCCGAGGCGGCACAGTTTCTGGAAAGCCGCGCTTTCAGCGTGGACGAAGTGTCCCGATGGTTTGGTATCCCGCCCCACCTGTTAGGGCAGACCGAGAAGCAAACGAGCTTCGGCGCAGGGCTTTCCGAGCAGAACCGAGGCTACGCCAAATACACGCTAGAGCCGTGGACCAGACGCATCGAGGCACGACTGACGCGCCTACTTGGTCCAAACCGTAAGGCGGAATTTGATTTCCGCTCGCTGATCTCTCCCGATCCCGAGACCGAGATTCGTCTGCTTATTGAGCAGACCGGCAAGCAGGCGATCCTCACCGTGGACGAAGCACGCGCCATCTTGAACCGCGCCCCGCTGCCGAAGACGCAACCACAAGAACAGGAACCCGCCAATGTCTAACATCGAACGCCGGTTCGTGGGTCTGGAATCCACGATCACCGGCAACAAGCTCGGCGGGTATGCCGCCGTGTATGGACAGCGGGCCAATATTGGCGGCTACTACTTTGAGTCGCTGGCGCCAACGGCATTCCGTTCGGTGCTGGCCTCGCCAGAGCTAGACGTGCGCGGCCTGTTCAACCACAACCCAGACAAGCTGCTGGCCCGTACGACCAACAACAGCCTGCGTCTGTCTACCGATTCGCACGGACTGCAATTCGAGATGGACCTTAACGACGACATTCCCGCCGCTGTGGAGGTCCGCGCTCTGGTCGAAGCCGGCCTGATCACTGGCTGTTCGTTCGGATTTATTGCGGGCGAACAGGAATGGTCAACCCATGAGGGCAGAGACCTTCGTACCCATATCGCAGTGGAACGCCTATTGGATGTCTCCGTTGTGACCTATCCCGCGTATCAGGGCACTTCGGTGTCCCTACGCAGTAAGCCCGCGACCGAATCGATCGACGGTCGTACCCAACAGATTCTGGCACGCGCCAGGGTCGCCCTTTCGCGAAAGGCAATTGATTGAAGACTATTGAAGAACTGTTGACCGAACAGCGGACCCTTGTGGACAGCGCCGAGGGTCGCAACTTCACCGATGAAGAGGCCCAGCGGTACGAGGCACTGGAAGCCGAATTGAAGGCTACTCAGCGTTCGGAGGAAATCCGCAAGCGCCAGGCCGCCTACGAGGCCCCCAACGGCACTATTCAGGCTGCGGTGCACGTCGCCCCGGCCAAGTCCGACGACACGCTAGAGCGCGCGTTTGATCATTACGTTCGCACCGGAAAAGAGAACGCCGACCTGCAAGAGCTCCGCGCCCAGAGCGTCGGCACCCCATCGGCTGGCGGCTATACGGTCCCCGAGACGTTCCTGAACAAACTCATCGACGTTCGCAAGACGTTCGGCGGCATTCAGTCCGTGGCAGAGGTTTTGGAAACCGAGACAGGTGAGCCGATCCGCTACCCGACGCTCAACGACACCGCCAACACCGGTGTGCAGGTTGACGAACTCACCGCTCCAAACAGTGGTGGCGCTGACCTTGTCTTTGGCGAGGTCACCCTCGGTGCGTATCGTTTCGTCGCCCCCGGCGCGAGCAACAACCCGTTGCGGGTGTCGCGCGAACTGTTGCAGGACAGCGCCATTGATATTCAGGCGTTGATCGCCCGCAAGTTGGGTGAGCGCATCGAGCGTAAGTTGGCTGCGGAGTTCGCCACTGGCGTAGGCACCACGGCACCGTTGGGCATCATCACCGGCGGCACGGCGCTGACGAACACCACGCTGACCTACGACAAGTTGGTGGACGCCTCACATTCGGTGGACGCCGCCTATCGCCAGGGCGCGGTGTGGATCATCTCCGATACCACCCTTGCCGCCATTGAGAAGCTCAAGGACTTGGACGACCGTCCACTGCTGAATGCTCACAACGACGGCATCGCCGTGGCGCGCACCAACCGCACCCTGCTGGGCTATCCCGTGGTGGTGGACAACGCCATTGCGAATTACGCCGCGACGGGCTCAGTGAAATGGGGAGTGTTCGGGAATGTCATGGAAGGCATGGTTATTCGCCGTGTTCGCGGTGCTGAACTGATCGCGAACCCCTACACCGCCGCCAACGATGGCGCGGTTGAGTTCACCCTGCATGTGCGCGCCGATGCCACGGTGCAGAACACCGCAGCGTTCCGCGTCCTGCAGGCGCCCGCTTCCTAATGGCGTGGCAGCCCGCTTACTGCGCGGCTGCTGACTTGGCCGGTTGGCTCGGTGTCCCAAACGAGGGCACCGAGCTGGCCTTGGCCTGCGAATCAGCAAGCCGCGCAATCGACAAGGCGTGCAACCGTCAGTTTGGCCTAGTGAGTAGCCCCGAAGCTCGTTGGTACACAGCCGAATGGTATCGGGATCGGTGGCTCATCACGATTGACGACCTGATGACAATCACAGGTCTGGTGGTCGAACTGGAGAACGGCGACGACATCACAGAGTACAAGCTGACCCCGATCAACGCCGCCCCCACTGGACGGCCGTGGACCCGTATAGAGGTCTCCCCGTCATCTGCGGTGCAGCCCAACGGAACACCGCACGGCGTCAAAGTGACCGCCAAGTACGGCTGGACAGCTGTGCCGAACGCGATCAAACAAGCCACGTTGATTCAGGGGGCACGGTTCTACGACCGCCGCGAGAACGTCGGCGGCATGCTGACCAAACAGCACGTGGATGATGTCGAATACGGCTGGGCCGCAAACGCCGGCCAAGAGCTTGATTCCGATGTAGCCCTGAGCCTTTCGGGTTATCGACGGCTATGGGCAGCAGCGTAACCCTGTCGGTTCTCGTCCCGACTGTGCCGCAACGCTCAGAGTTGGCGCGGGACCTGCTGTCGAGTTTGTGGCAGCAGGCCCCGACCAACGTCGAAATACTTGCACTGTGCGACAACCAACGCCGAAGCATCGGCCGCAAACGCAACGACATGCTCGCCATGGCACAGGGTGACTACGTGGCGTTCGTGGACGACGACGACACTGTTACCGAGGACTACGTTGAGAGCCTGCTCGGCGGGATCATGCACGGCGTGGACGTGGTGACATTCGACGTAGAGGTCACGCTGAACGGCGGGAAGCCCTTCCTCGCGCGGTATTCCAAGGACTACCCCGAGAGCAGCAACCTTGATGGACTGTGGGAACGACTGCCCAACCATCTGATGTGTGTTCGGCGTGAGTTGGCGTTACAAACCGGCTTTCCCGATGTGGGAGTCGGCGAGGACGCCGACTACGCCAAGCGATTACGTCCACTGCTGAGAAGCGAACACTGTCTCGGGAGAGTGCTTTACCACTACCGATATTCGGATGCCGTGACACTCACGCAGGTTTGATCTTTGCCTCTTGCGCCTGTCGCTGCGCTGTCGCAGTGACTTCGATATTTGGAATTAGCACGAACCCAGCAAGTCTCCCTGTTGGCTCGCGATCCTGCGGCAGCGGCATCACTACATGCCGAATTGCCAATAGCCGGTCTAGCTCCCGGCTGAAACTGCTTACGGCCGGTTGTTTTTCGTAGAAGCGGGGACTGACATCGATCCACATCTTCGGGAAGCGGATGCGCTGTCCAGATGGTGTGATCAAGAACTCGATGTAGAGTCGACTGTTAAACCATTGATCGTCGTTCAACTCTAGGATCACCGCACGACAGTTATCGCGGTTGAGGTTCTGACGGTACTTCTTTTCCTCTGCGGCAACCCCAGTGATCACGGCGCAAATGAGTGTCGGCTCGGTAATCTTGTTAAGGGGGGTGTGCCGACTGTCCCGAATGGTGGCACGACCGGACCCCCCAGCGGTCGCGTGCCGCTGCCCTGATCGGTGATACGAGTGCTTGATGTTGACCCGAGGCAGCGTGTCCCAGTCGTCAGGGGCTTTGAGCGTGACGGTGCGTCCACCCGATTCATCGGCGTTGGCAAACGTGGACTCGTGGTCAATTGTGCCCGCTGGCAATCCCCAATACAGGTCGTGCGACGGCGTTAGCTTGAACCACGCCAGGTAGACGTATTCGTCAGTGCCCATACGGTTTAGATAGACGCGCTGCTTCATGCAGTTGACGCGATGGACCTCACCACTCACGGGTTACTCCAATCCCGACGGCTACTCGCGGTAGTCGCGCTCCGCCCACGCGGTGTTCCATTGATGCACTAGTTGCACCCGATCAATCGGCATGTCGGGCGGGGCGTGGTTGAAACCCTTGGCTAGGTGTTCACCGAGGGCCTGGTAGGTCACCGCAAGCCGCTCGGCCAAGACTCGCACGCTCCTTCTCAGGTCATCTGCCTCCAACCCTGCGGTGTTGTGTAGAACCGCTTCCCGCAGGATGGAGTAGTCGACCCCTTCCCAATCTCCCTTACCGGGCTCCTGGTAGGCGAACACGGCCGCGCGCGCGATATTGCGCCCAGCCTCGATGCCCGCATCAGGTTCAGCGGTCATCCCTTCCCCTATCGAAGTGAGTTCCCGAATTCGATGGCCGCACGAATGTCCTCAAGCACTTTGCGGATTGCGGTGAGTTGTTGAACGACGTTCGCAATATCGCCTTTCGTCGCTGGCTGCTCAGGCGTGTTGCGGACAAGCCGCCTGTGGGAGCTTGGGGGCGTCTGGCCAACCCCTACCATGTCATTGCGTTCAAACATTCTGGTCGTCCCTTATCTCGGTGGCGCACAGTTGCGCCCTCATCTACCACGCTGACACAAGGGTCCGACATATTGCGTGCGACACGCCCGAGCGCCAAGGTTGACACTCTTTTGGCCAGCGATGGGTGATAATGCGCGCCCTCAACGATCCCGACGACGCAAATGGCGAGTCCAGTACATGTCGGCACCGTATCGACGCACACCGACACAAGTTGGTGCGCACATTTGTCGGAGAGGCACGAAACAATCAACACCATGACAACTTGCGAACCTTGCGCGCTCCGCGAAGCCGGGGACACCGCGCAAGCAGAAACCTACGAATCAATCCGGCAGCAGCGTCTGCTGCTGTCGTTCCTCAATGACGCGGGTGATTCTGTCGCCATGATCGCCAGCGAGTTGCGCGGCTGCCACGACTGTATGGGGCGCATCGCCGCGAGCTACCTGACGATGACGGCGGAGTCGTTGTGCGCGATGTTCGGCCGCGAGAACGCGATAGCGGCGGTGCAGAAGGGTCTACTTGAAGACCTTGACGGCTAATTCAGCCCCACAATTTCATCAGCAGCGGCCAGCAGATCGCGCGCCATCTGTCGCGCGGTTGGCGCATCGAGTTCCCCGCCCACCCCGCGCAGATCGGGAATGATCCCCCGGCCGATGGTGCCGTCGAGCTTCTGCCAACCGACGATTTCGACAGGCACACGGTCGCCGCGTGTGGTGCCGTAGAAGGTCCGACGAATATCGTCGGGACCATCGGCTACCTCCCAGTCGCCGACGCTGACCGCATCGGGCGGTGCTGGCCACAGGTCTGGGAATCCGGCAGGACACCTGTCCGTAGGGTGCCAGCCAAGCCGGCCACAGATGGCGCACTTCTCTAGTCGTGTGGTCATTTGCCCTATCTCCTAACTCGTTGGGTGCCGAGATGAGGAGATTCGCCGTGTCGGCAAGTTCGGATAGCACGAGAGATAGCACGCGGTTTGTTTCGCTAGGCTAGAAATAGCCCTTGACCTGCGTAAAACCTTGCTCCCCCGGCTGGACTCGAACCAGCAACCCTTCGGTTAACAGCCGAATGCTCTGCCAATTGAGCTACAGGGGACGGCTCGCCCGCGATGCCGCTAGTGCGCGGGCCGAGGCATGACTTTAGCGCACCCGGCGCTCGCGCCGCCAATACGCCGCCGCCCAGCGCGCACTCAGGCGAGTGAGGCAGGATAGAGAGGTACTACACCGTCGTTCGGGAGGGGCCTTGTGATCCGGTATCTCGCCGTATTGGCCGTCGGCTACGTATTGGGCACGAAGGCAGGTCGGCGCCGATATGAACAGATCGCGGGAACCTACAAGGCCGTCACCGAGAGTCCGGCGGCCAAAGCCGTGATCGACGCAGGGCGCCGCAAGATTGCCGACCGGGTATCACCGGATCCGCCGATGGTCACACTCACCGAGATCGACCGCGGGACGACCGTGATCGGGCCGGAGTCCGAGAAAGCCGCGCCGAAGGGGCGGGTGCGTTAGCCGATCCCCCGGTTGACGGTTGTACCGGGGAACAACGGGCCGGTATTGACTCCGATGCCACCGTTCTCGCCGAAGGCACCGACGGCCGGCGTACCCACGTTGACGCCGTTGCCCTGGGAATAGCCCAGGCACCTGCCGGTCTCCTGGTTGCCGAACCACGCCAGGCAGCCTGGGGGAAGTGCGACGGCATCAGAACTATCAGTCGTGGCCAGCGCCGATGCGGCGAACGGCGCCGCGACCGCGGCCACCGCGAACGCGCCAGCGGCAATGAACTTGGTCGCCCGGTTCTTGGTCGTCTTCACGAGTGTGCCTTTCTCACCGTTCCCCGACGGTTGATCGCGGCCATACCCTATCGCGTTACCCGGCTTCACGCAGTGAGGTCGTCGCCGCTGGCCTGTTCCAGCAGGCTGCGGCGATAGGCCTCCATGGCGACCAGATCCCCGAACAGGGCGTGGTACTCGTCGCCCTGCTCCACCGGCGACATCCGCTGCAGTTTCGACTTGACCTCGGCGATCTGCCGTCCGACCCACACTTCCTGCAACCGGGCCAGCACCCCGGCGATGTAGCGCGGCAGCTTTTCATCGTCATCGACATTGATGGCTTCCACGCCGAGCTCGTTGACCAGCCCGGCGGCGGCCTCCGACGCCGCCTGCCCACGCACAGCGTCGATCCACTGCGCGCCCGAGTGCCCCGCGGCCGCGCCGCCCGCCGCGCTGATCGCGGCTCGCACCGCGGCGTAGCCGGGATGGGTGAAGCTCTCGACGGTCAATGAGTCGAACACCGGGCCGGCCAGCGCGGGGTATTGCAGTGCGGATTTCAGCGCTTCGCGCTGGGGCCACAGCGTCGGATCGGCGGGATCGGGGCGTTCGACAGCAGGTGCAGTGCGGCGGGGGGCGGCTGCTTCGGTCGGGGCGCGACGTCGTCCGCTGCGCTCGGGCATGCCGCGCTTCTGCGCCTCCTCGCGCACCCGGCCGATCACCTGGTTGACCTCGTCCCAGCCGACCCACCCGGCCAGCCGGCGCGCGTATTCGTCGCGCAGCATGCTGTCCTTGATTCGCGCGACCATCGGCACACACTGTCGCAGCGCGTTCACCCGGCCTTCGGCGCTGTCGAGATCGTGTTCGGCAAGCGCTGTGCGAACGGCGAACTCGAACAGCGGCGTGCGCCGGGCCACCAGGTCGCGCAGCGCCCCGTCGCCCGCCTTGAGCCGCAGATCGCACGGGTCCATCCCGTCGTCAGCGACGGCTACGAACGACTGCCCGGCGAGGTTCTGTTCACCCTCGAACGCCTTGACCGCCGCGGCACGTCCCGCCGCATCGCCGTCGAAGACGTAGATCAGCTCACCGCGAAAGAAGTTGTCGTCCATCATGAGTCGGCGCAGCATCGCCAGGTGCTCGTCACCGAATGCGGTGCCGCAGGAGGCGACGGCGGTGGTCACCCCGGCGAGGTGCATCGCCATCACGTCGGTGTAGCCCTCGACGACGACCGCCTGATGTCCCTTCGCGATGTCACGCTTGGCCAGGTCGAGGCCGAACAGCACCGACGACTTCTTGTAGAGCACGGTCTCCGGGGTGTTGACGTATTTCGCTTCCATCGGGTCGTCGTCGAAGATGCGTCGCGCCCCGAAGCCGATGACCTCCCCGCCCGCCGCCCGGATGGGCCACAGCAGCCGACGGTGGAAACGGTCCATGGGGCCGCGTCGGCCCTCCCGCGACAGACCCGCGGCCTCCAGCTCCTTGAACTCAAAACCCTTGCGCATCAAGTGCTTTGTCAGCGTCTCCCACCCCGACGGGGCGAATCCGCATCCGAATCTCGCTGCGGCCTCGGCGTCGAAGTTGCGCTCCAGTAGGTACGCGCGGGCGGGAGCTGCTTCGTCCGACTGCAGCGCTTCGGCATAGAACTCCTGGGCGGCGGCGTTCGCGGCGAGCAGCCTGCTGCGGCTGCCGCGGTCGCGCTGCACGTTCGCCGTCGAGCCACCGGTGTAGGTGACGGTGTAGCCCACCCGGTCGGCCAGCAGTTCGACGGCCTCGACGAAGCTGACGTGCTCGATCTTCTGAACGAAGGCGTAGACGTCGCCGCCCTCGCCGCAACCGAAGCAGTGGAAGTGGCCGTGGTTGGGTCGCACATGAAACGACGGCGACTTCTCGTCGTGAAACGGGCAAAGCCCCTTCAGCGAGTCTGCGCCCGCCCGGCGCAGCTGCACGTAGTCACCGACGACGTCCTCGATGCGTACGCGTTCACGAATGGCCGCGATGTCTCGATCGGGGATGCGGCCGGCCACCGGGTCAGTCTAGAGCGCCCGCGGCGGCGCCCGGTCACCCTCAAGCCGGTTCCAGTCGCTCCAATCGTCCCTCGGTGAACGAGGCGACCTGGTCGATGACGACCCGCAACCGGGCGCCGTCGGTGTCGGCGGCGTTGAACGCCGGGGCGAAGACCGGATCCAGCGTCGCGGGTGCGCCCGCGAGCGTCCACTCCACGACGCGGTGGACGCGGTCGCGCTGCCGCGCCTGGAGTTCCAGATGTCGCGGATCGGACATGATGAACTGCAGCGCCAGGATCTTCAGCACCGCCACCTCGGCCCGAACCAGATCGGGCACATGAAGCTCGGACTGGTACCGCACCAGCGGGCCCGCCCCAGCGACCGCCCTGGTCGCGGCGATCGCCGCGGACGCGAACCTGCCGACCAGCTCGCTGGTCAAGCGCTTGAGCGCGACGGACGCGGCGAGGGTGGCGTCGTACTTGCCGACGGCGGCGACGACGGGCAGGTTCGACAGCCGGTTCGCGGCGGCCACCAGATCGTCGGCGCGCAGTCCGGCACCCATCCCGCTCGATTCGCCGAGGCGGCCCAACTCGGCGGCCGCGTCGTCGTCGGCCAGCACCCGCATGTCGATCCGGCCCGAGACGACGCCGTCCTCGACGTCGTGCACCGAGTAGGCGACGTCGTCGGCCCAGTCCATGACCTGCGCCTCCAGGCAGGGCCGCCCGTCTGGCGTACCGGACCGCACCCAGTCGGCGGCCACGGCGTCGTCCTCGTAGAAGCCGAACTTGCCTTGCTGCCCGATCCGGCGCCACGGGTACTTGGTCACCGCGTCGAGCGCGGCCCGGGTGAGGTTCAGTCCGGCGCTACGACCTTGGGCATCAAGGACTTTGGGCTCCAATCGGGTCAGGATGCGGAAGTTCTGCGCGTTGCCCTCGAAGCCACCGCACTCGGCGGCGATCTCGTTGAGCGCCCGTTCACCGTTGTGGCCGTACGGCGGGTGGCCGATGTCGTGTGCCAAGCCGGCCAGGTCGACCAGGTCGGGATCGCAGCCCAGGCCGATGGCCATCCCCCGGCCGATCTGGGCGACCTCCAGCGAATGCGTCAGCCTCGTGCGGGGCACGTCGCCCTGCCGGGGACCGACCACCTGGGTCTTGTCGGCCAGCCGTCGCAGCGCGGCGCTGTGCAGCACCCTTGCCCGGTCGCGGGCGAAATCCGTGCGATGTTCGGTGTCGGTGCCCGGCAGCGCAGCAGTCTTCTGCGGTTCGACCACCAAGCGTTCGCGGTCGAACTCTCCGTAGGATCCCTGATTCGCTGCCACCGCCGCACAGTCTGCCAGTACTAGATTGGCGGGCATGCGCATCGCCCGCTTGTTCAGCGTCGTGTTCGCAACACTGGTCGCCGGTCTCGTGCTGGCCCCGGCCACGACCGCCGAACCACCGTTCCGGGTGCCCGACTACGTCACCGACCGGGCGGGCGTGCTTTCGCCGAGCGAGCGGACGCAAGTCGAGAACGCGATCGACGAGCTTTACACCGCCAACCGCACCCGACTGTGGGTGGTGTACGTCGACAGCTTCGGCCAGGGCGCGGTCGGCTGGGCGCGAACCACGATGCAGATCAGCGACTTCGGCGACCGTGACGCGTTGTTGGCGGTCGCCACCCGCGAACGCGCATACGCGTTCCAGGTGCCCTCGGATGTCATGAGTCAGTCGAAGGCGGCGGCCCTGCAGCGTGACACCATCGAACCCGCGCTGCGCCAGCGCGATTGGGCGGGGGCGGCGATCGCCGCGGCCCAGGGCCTGCAGGAGCCGCCCTCGTCGGGCTCCGGTATCACGTGGTTCGGCCTGCTGGTCGCGCTCGCGATCTTCGGCCTGATCATCGTGGGGTTGTGGCTGTGGTCGCGGCGCCGTCGCCGTAAGAGACGCGAAGCCGAGTTCGCCGCGGCCCGGCGGGTGGACCCCACCGACCCTCACGCGTTGGCGGCCGTCTCGATCGAGGCGCTCGACGACCTGTCCAAGATGATGGTGGTCGACGTCGACAACGCGGTGCGGACCAGCGAGAGCGAATTGGCCCTGGCGGTGGAGGAATTCGGCGCCGCGCAGACCGAACCGTTCAGCAGGGCGGTCGCGAATGCGAAGACGACGCTGGCGCAGGCGTTCAACGTGCGCCAGATTCTCGACGACGCCATCCCCGAGACACCACGGCAGCGCCGCGACCTGCTCACCCGCGTGGTCGTCGCCGCCGCCAAGGCCGACCGCGAACTGGAGGCGCAGTCGGAGGCCTTCGAGCAGCTGCGCGATCTCGTCATCAACGCGCCCACCCGACTGGACGCCCTGACCCAGCAGATGGTCGACCTCACCGCGCGGCTTGGCCCATCGGAGGAGGCGCTGAAGGCTCTGCACGACCAATTCGACCCTGCCGCACTGACTTCCATCGCCGACAACGTGAAGACCGCCAGGGAGCGGCTGGACTTCGCCGACAAGAACATCACCACCGCGCGCAACTGCGTCGCCAGGCCGGTCGGCCAGCAGATGGGCCTGGTCGATGCGATCCGCGCCGCGGAATCGTCTCTGGGGCAGGCCCGTTCGCTGCTGGACGCGGTCGACAGCGCGGGCGCCGACATCAATCGCGCCGCCGCGGCGCTGCCCGCGGCTATCGACGACATCAAGAACGGTGTCAGCCAGGCCGACGAGCAGCTGCAGCAGGGCAAGATCTCGCTGCAGGACGAACTCAGGGCGGCTCGCGATCAGGCGGCGGCTGCGATCGCCGATGCCGAGAAGAACGGCAGCACCGACCCGCTCGGCACGTTCACCCGGCTGACCAAGGCCGACGCCGAACTGGATCGGCTACTCGCCAGCGCGACGGAGGAACGCCAGACGCAGGAACGCCTCACGCGCGCGTATGACCAGGCGCTGTTCTCCGCGCAGTCGCGCGTGCGTGGCGTCTCGGACTTCATCGACACCCGCCGCGGCAGCATCGGGCCCGAGGCGCGCACCAGGCTCGCCGAGGCGGTCCGTCAGCTGCAGGCCGCGCAGGACAAGCGGGCGACCAATCTGAGCGAGGCGATCGCACACGCCAACGGCGCCGATATGTTGGCCGCGCAGGCGCAGTCGCTGGCCAGCCAGGACGTCGCGGCCGCGCAGCGGACCTATACGTCAGGCTGGGGCGGCGGCGGCAGCGGGTCAGACATGGGTGGCGTCATCGGCGGCATCATCATCGGCAACATCCTCAGCGGTGCGCTGCGCGGCGGGGTCGGCGGCTTCGGCGGTGGGCTCGGGATGGGCCGGTCGACGTCGTTCGGCGGGTCGTCGCATTCGTCGGGACGCAGCTACAGCGGGGGCGGCGGCCGCTTTTAGCCGCTCTTTGCCTTTGCCGCGAGCGTGCGTGTCTGCGGGCGACACACCGTGCAATTCTCGGAGTTCACGCACGCTCACGCCGCCAGCGAGCGTCCCAACTGAACCTCGATGCGGCGCAACATATCTTGGGGCTGATGCCGAACGTCGTCGAACACGACGGATATGACTGACCAACCGATTTCCTGTAGCGCTGCCCGCTTCTGTCGATCTCGGCGAAACTTCTCTGGATCACTGTGGAAGTCGAACCCGTCGTACTCGACGGCGACCTTGCCTCCGGGCCACGCGAAGTCGACGCGCCACCGACGACCGTTGCGATCTATGATCGCGTATTGCAGTTCGTCTGGCGGCAGTCCACCGTCGATCATCACCAGTCGCGTTTCGCTTTCCATCGGCGACTCGGCCTCCGCCCTTGCCAACGGGATCAACTCGCGCACCGCGACGATCCCGCGTCGACCCGATTGCTGCACCGCGGCCGCCCACAACTCGCTAGCAGTGCAGGTTCTGCTGCGCAGAGCCGCGTCGAGCGTGGCCAGCGCCCGAGGCCGCCGCAGCGATCGGGCCACCTCAACGGCGGTCCAGGCCGGCGCCGTCGCCAGACGGCCGTCGATTTCGATCAGCGGTGCGCCCTCGCGACGATGCACGAACAGTCCGTCGCAGTGGCGTAGCTGATGGTGATCAGGATTCAAGACGTGCAGATCGACGACGTCTTCGGTGTCGAATCCGTATGCAGCTGCTGCGGTGCCCAGACACATTGCGACTGGCTCACCAGCCCGAAGATCGACACCCCGCAGTCTGATCAGCGTGTCCGGTTCCTCGCGGCTATAGACGCCCGGCCACACCTTCATCAGTTCTCCAGTGGCGATTTTGGTGTCGAGCTGTCTGCGGCTCAGCACCGCCAATAGTTGGCCGCTGGTGGCCACGTCGCCTTGGGTGTCGAAGAGCGCGGTCAAGTCGTCGGTCATGTCGACGATCGTCAGACTGACGTCGCTCGCGATGTGGGCGACGAATCAAAGTTGTGGATGGGTTGCCGGTTGGGGATAACCAGCGCGGCGTGAGCGTGCGCGAACTCGGATTCTGGCGCGGCGTGTCGCCCTCAGACACGCACGCTCGCGGTAGTTCTAGGCGCCCTTGAGACGCGTCGCCAGGTAGTCGCTGACGGCGTCCATCGCGACGCGGTCCTGCGTCATTGCGTCACGTTCGCGGACCGTCACCGCGTGATCCTCGAGCGAATCGAAGTCGACCGTCACGCAGAACGGCGTGCCGATCTCGTCCTGACGGCGATAGCGCCGTCCGATCGCGCCCGCATCGTCGAACTCGACATTCCACGACTTGCGCAGTTCGGCAGCGAGATCACGTGCCTTCGGCGACAGCTCCTCGTTACGCGACAGCGGCAGTACCGCGACCTTGACCGGCGCCAGCCGCGGATCGAGCCGCAACACCGTGCGCTTGTCCACCCCACCCTTGGCGTTGGGTGCTTCGTCCTCGGAGTAGGCGTCGACGAGGAACGCCATCAGCGACCGCGTCAGGCCGGCTGCGGGTTCGATCACGTAGGGGACGTAGCGCGTATCGGTCGCCTGGTCGTAGAACGACAGATCGACACCGGAATGCTTTGCGTGCGTGGACAAATCGAAATCCGTCCGGTTCGCCACACCCTCGAGCTCACCCCACGGGTTGCCCTGGAAGCCGAACTTGTACTCGATGTCGACCGTTCGATCGCTGTAGTGCGACAACTTGTCCTTCGGATGCTCGTAGAGCCGCAGGTTGTCGCGGTCGATACCGAGATCGACGTACCACTGCAACCGGGTGTCGATCCAGTACTGGTGCCACTCGGGCGCGGTGTCGGGCTCGACGAAGAACTCCATCTCCATCTGCTCGAACTCGCGCGTGCGGAAGATGAAGTTGCCCGGCGTGATCTCGTTGCGGAAACTCTTGCCGATCTGGCCGATACCGAACGGCGGCTTCTTACGCGCGGTCGTCACAACATTCGCGAAGTTGACGAAGATGCCCTGCGCCGTCTCCGGCCGCAGATAATGCAGACCCTCCTCGGTCTCGATAGGACCGAGGTACGTCTTGAGCATCATGTTGAAGTCGCGCGGCTCGGTCCACTGACCCTTGGTGCCGCAGTCCGGGCACACAATCTCCGACATCGGCACCGAGTCCGGGTCGTCGATCTTCTTCTTCTCTGCGTACGCCTCCTGCATATGGTCCTGCCGGTGGCGCTTGTGACAGTTCAGGCATTCGACGAGCGGATCGTTGAACACGTCGACGTGCCCCGACGCCACCCAGACCTCACGCGGCAGGATGATCGCGCTGTCCAGGCCGACGACGTCGTCGCGGCCGGTGACTACCGAGCGCCACCACTGCCGCTTGATGTTCTCCTTGAGCTCCACCCCGAGCGGGCCGTAGTCCCACGCCGACCTCGTCCCGCCGTAGATCTCGCCGGATTGATAGACGAGGCCACGCCGCTTGGCGAGGTTGGCGACAGTGTCGATGATGGAAGCCACAGGTGCACAGCCTAGCGACCTGCCAGAGCGCATTGACATGCGGAAGTGTGCATGTATTCTGGCGCCATAATGGAAACCGTTTCCACTTTCGCTGTCGAGGACGGACACGACCACAGCGGCGAGCCCTTTCCGGAGCTTCCACCCCGCGACGTGCTCGACACCTCCGGCGATCTCCTGCGTGCGCTGGCCGCGCCGGTCCGCATCGCGATCGTCCTGCAACTGCGCGAGTCGGCGCGCTGCGTCCACGAACTCGTCGACGCGCTCGCGGTACCGCAGCCGTTGGTCAGCCAGCATCTGCGAATCCTCAAATCCGCGGGCGTCGTCGCGGGCGAGCGGTCGGGACGCGAAGTGATGTACCGCCTCGTCGATCACCACCTCGCCGACATCGTCCTCGCCGCGGTGACCCACGCCGCGGAGGGCCACGCGTGACAGGCTCCTCGGCGCCATCGATGGGTGTCCGCTCCACCCGCCAGCGTGCGGCCATTTCGGCGCTGTTGGACAAGCTCGACGGCTTCCGCTCCGCCCAGGAGCTGCACGACGAACTGCGCAGGCGCGGTGAGGGTATCGGCCTCACCACGGTGTACCGCACGTTGCAGCAGATGGCCGCGGCCGGCGTCGTCGACACGCTGCGCACCGACACCGGCGAGTGCGTGTACCGACGCTGCTCCGACGACCACCATCACCACCTGGTGTGCCGGGCGTGCGGCGCGACTGTCGAGGTGTCCGGCGGTCAGGTCGAGACGTGGGCCGCCGAAGTCGCTCGCCAGCACGGCTTTTCGGATGTCAGCCACACCATCGAGATCTTCGGTCTCTGCAACGCCTGCACCACCAACTGACGGTCAGATCAGGGCGCGACGCACGTCCGAGCCGGCGGCCAGCACCATCAGCACGAGCGTGCGCAACGCGTCATCGCTCAAGCCGGCCGCCGGAAAGTTGTAGCGCAACAACACATCTGCGACCTTCTTGGAGTTGCGCTTGGCTCCCGCCGCGATCTCCTTGTGCCCACTCTTCGCCGCCAGCGACACCGTCCCAAGCAACGTGCTGTGTGCATGATCGGCCACCTTGGCCCGCAACTTCGCGTCCAGCGGCAGATCCCACGCCAGAATCTGGGTCAGCGACACCAACTCCAGCCCTTCGGCGACCTCGACGACCCGCAGCGACGCGAACGTGCCGTCGTGGTGCACCGTGATCGCGCCGTCCTCTTCCCGCGTCAGCGGCAGAATCTCACCGAGGACCTCGGCCAGCCGATCCTGAAGCGTCATCTAGGCCCTTCCGAACCTGCGGTTGCGATGGACGTACTCCTCGCACGCCGCCCACAGATCGCGGCGGTCGTAGTCCGGCCACAGCTTGTCCTGAAAGACGTACTCGGCGTAGGCCGCCTGCCACAGCAGAAAGTTGCTCGCCCGCTGCTCCCCCGATGTCCGGATGAACAGGTCGACGTCGGGAATGTCGGCGCGGTGCAGGTGTTTGGCGAACATCGCCTCGCTGATCCGGCTCGGGTTGATCTTGCCGTCGACCGCCTCCTGCGCCAACGCCCGCGCCGCTTCGACGATCTCCGTGCGACCCCCGTAGTTCACGCAGTAGTTGATCGTGATGACGTCGTTGCCGACCGTCATCTGTTCGGCGATGTCGAACTCCTTGATGACGCTGCGCCACATGCGTGGCCGTGACCCGACCCAACGCATCCGGACACCCATGTCATTGAGGTTCTCGCGGCGCCGGCGGACCACCTCGCGGTTGAACCCCATCAGGAAGCGCACCTCTTCGGTGCTGCGTTTCCAGTTCTCGGTCGAGAAGGCGTACACCGTCAGGTGCTTGATGCCGATTTCGATTGCTCCGCAGGTGATGTCGATGAGCACCGCCTCGCCCATCTTGTGGCCCTCGGTTCGGTGCAAACCCCGCTGGGTGGCCCAGCGGCCGTTGCCGTCCATCACCACCGCGACGTGGTTCGGCACCTGGCCGGCCGGGATCTTCGGCGCGGCGGCCTTCGACGTGTGTTGCGGCGGACGGGCGAACCGCCCGTTGGTGCCCGCCGGGATCTCGGGGAAGACGACGGGCCAGGTCGACTTGTCCGGAAAGGTGGGATAGTCGTCAGGCGCCGGGGGCAGCTGTGGGTAGGTCTCCTTCTCCTTGCCCCTCTTGATAGCCATGCGCCATATCCTGCCCGACCACCGACACCCGTACGTCAGTGACGCGCTGATCAACGCGGTACACCCGCTCGACCAGCGGCAATGTCCGCAGCTGGCGTTCCAGGTGCCACTGCAGGTGCGCGGCGACCAAACCGCTGGCCTGGCTGCGGTACGACGACGTCGACGTCTCCGCGTACTCCCAGTCGCCGTCGTACAGCGCGGCCATCAGATCCAACACCCCCTGCGGCGGGGTCACCGAACCCGACGGCCGGCAGTGGATGCACACGCTGCCCCCGGCCGCGACATGGAATGCCCGGTGCGGACCCGGCGCCGCGCAGCGGGCACATTCGGTCAGTGCAGGCGCCCACCCGGCGATTCCCATGGCGCGCAACAGGTACGCGTCCAGCACGAGCTCCCTGGGCCTGCTGCCGTCGGCCACCGCCCGCAGCGCCGCGACGGTCAGCCGGTGCAGTGCGGGCATCGGCGCCCGCTCCTCACCCGCAAGGCGCTCGGCGGTCTCGAGGACCGCGCACGCGCAGGTGTAGCGGCCGTAGTCGCTGACGATGTCGGTGGCGAACGCGTCGATGGCCTGGACCTGGGTGACGATGTCGAGATTGCGGCCGGGATGCAGCTGAACATCGATGTGCGCGAACGGCTCCAGCCTTGCCCCGAACTTGCTGCGGGTGCGTCGTACACCCTTGGCCACCGCGCGCACCAGCCCGTGATCGCGGGTCAGCAGGGTGACGATTCGGTCGGCCTCACCGAGTTTGTGCTGACGCAGCACCACCGCTCGATCCCGGTACAGCCGCATCACAACAGTCTCCCATTGCGATCCGACAGATCACGGTAGCGGCGCCGATATTCTTGTAGGCGATGGTCGAACAGTTCCGTTTCTCCACGCTCACTCAGCAGCTCTTTCAGCTGGCGAGTGGTTCCCTCACGTCCGTTGACCTCGTTCGCCGGTCGCTCGACGCGATCGAGGCCAGCCAGCCCACGCTGAACGCGTTCCGGGTGGTGCTGGCCGAACAGGCGCTGGCCGACGCCGCCGAGGCTGACCGCAAACGTGCAGCGGGTGAACAACTTCCGCTGCTCGGCGTCCCGATCGCGGTGAAAGATGACGTCGACGTCAAGGGCGCGCCCACCCGCTTCGGCGCCGACGGCACGATCGCACCCGCCGAAGCCGACTCCGAGGTGGTGCGACGGCTGAAGGCAGCCGGCGCGGTGATCGTCGGCAAGACGAACACGTGCGAGCTGGGCCAGTGGCCGTTCACCAGTGGGCCGGCCTTCGGTCACACCCGCAATCCGTGGTCGCGCGATCACACTCCGGGCGGATCGTCGGGCGGCAGCGCCGCCGCGGTGGCCGCCGGGCTGGTGACCGCGGCCATCGGATCCGACGGCGCGGGCAGCGTCCGCATCCCCGCGGCGTGGACGCACCTGGTCGGCATCAAACCGCAGCGCGGCCGGATCTCGACCTGGCCGCTACCCGAGGCGTTCAACGGCATCACCGTCAACGGCGTGCTCGCGCGCACCGTCACCGACGCGGCGATCGTGCTCGACGCGGCGTCGGGCAATGTCGCGGGCGATCTGCACCAGCCGCCGCCGGTGCAGGTGACGGACTACGTCGGTCGGGCGCCCGGTCCGCTCCGGATCGCGCTGTCCACGAAGTTCCCCTTCACCTTCTTCCGGGCCAAGCTGCATCCCGAGATCCGTGACGCCCTGGAGGCCACCGCGGCGCAGCTCGAGGAGCTCGGGCACACGATCGTCACGGCCGATCCCGCCTACAACCTGGCCATGTCGTGGAACTTCCTGTCCCGGTCGACGTCGGGGCTGCTGGACTGGGTCGATCGGCTGGGCTACGACGTCACCCTCGACAAGCGGACCAAGGCGAACGTCCACACCGGCTGGCTGCTGTCGCAGCACATCCTGCGCAAGGCCCGCGCCCGCGAGGCGGAGTCGCAGCGCCGCATCGGGTGGATCTTCAATATCGCCGACGTCGTCCTCGCGCCGACGACCGCTCAGCCGCCGCCCGAAGTGCATGCGTTCGACACGCTGGGCGGGCTGGCCACCGACCGCGCCATGATCCGGGCCTGTCCCGTCACCTGGCCGTGGAACCTGCTGGGCTGGCCGTCGATCAACGTGCCCGCCGGGTTCACGTCGTCGGGTCTGCCGATCGGCGTGCAGCTGATGGGCCCGGCCAACAGTGAGCCCCTGCTGGTCTCGCTGGCCGCCGCGCTCGAGGCCGTCAACGGCTGGGCGGCCAAGGAGCCGCAGCCGTGGTGGCTGCCGCCGCAGGCACCCGAACCGAAAGATTCGATAGAGGAGATCCGCCCAGGCGAGGTGGCGTAAGGTCATCGACCATGACAGCGCGGTACTGGGCTTATGCACTCCCCGCCCTGGCTGTGGCCGCCGGCAGCATCGCCGGAACACCAGCCGCGGGCGCCGACAACAAAAGGCTCAACGACGGTGTGGTCGCCAATGTCTACACCATGCAGCACCAGGCGGGATGCACCACCGATATCAAGATCAACCCCAAGCTGCGACTAGCCGCACAATGGCACACCGATGACGTGATGAACAACCGCGCGCTCAACGGTGACATCGGGTCGGACGGGTCGACGGTCGCCGATCGCGCGCGCAACGCCGGTTACGCCGGCGAGGTGGCGGAGACGACGGCGATCAACCCGGCGCTGGCGATCAGCGGGATCGAGTTGATCAACCAGTGGTACTACCGGCCCGACTACCACGCGATCATGTCGGACTGCGCCAACGTCGACATCGGTGTGTGGTCAGCGAACTCGCTTGACCGCAGCGTCGTGGTCGCGGTCTACGGCAAGGGCGACGGCGCCCCGCCGGTGCAATCGCCGCAGCGCCCGTTCGGTCAGCCGGGCGCGGGTGCGCCGGGCTGATCAGAAGCCCAGTCGGCCCAGCTGTTTGGGGTCGCGCTGCCAGTTCTTGGCGATCTTGACCCGCAGGTCGAGGTAAACCTTTGTGCCCAGGAGCTTTTCGATCTGCGTGCGCGCCGCGGTGCCAACCTCGCGTAGCCTGGCACCGCCCTTGCCGATGACGATGCCCTTCTGGCTGTCCCGCTCGACGTAGAGGACCGCGTGCACGTCGATCAGCTCCCCCTGTTCGGGTGTACGTCCCTCGCGTGGTTCGACGTCTTCGATGACGACCGCCAGTGAGTGGGGCAGCTCGTCGCGCACGCCTTCGAGGGCGGCCTCGCGGATCAACTCGGCCATCAGCACCTCCTCGGGCTCGTCGGTGAGCTCACCGTCGGGGTAGAACGCGGGACCCGGCGGCAGCTGGGCCGCGAGCACGTTGGTCAGCTCGTCGAGGTTCTCACCGGTCGTCGCCGACACCGGGACGATCTCGGCGTCGGGGCCGACGAGTTCACTGACCGCGATCAGCTGAGCGGCGACACGATCGCGTGGCACCTTGTCGATCTTGGTGACGATCGCGATCAGTGTGGTCTTCGGCGCGATGGCGCGGATCTGTTCGAGGATCCAGCGGTCGCCCGGCCCGATCCTCTCGTCGGCGGGGATGCACATCCCGATCACGTCGACCTCGGAGTACGTGTCCTTGACGAGGTCGTTGAGCCGCTGACCGAGAAGGGTGCGCGGACGGTGCAGGCCGGGCGTATCGATCAGGATGATCTGAAAATTCTCGCGATGCACGATGCCGCGAATGGTGTGCCGAGTGGTCTGCGGCCGGTTCGACGTGATCGCCACCTTGGTGCCGACGAGCGCATTGGTCAACGTCGATTTGCCGGTGTTGGGCCGTCCGACGAAGCAGACGAACCCGGAGCGGAATTCAGTCACCGCGCGCCGCCCCAGTCACGTCGTTGGGCGTCCCGCGAGTCTCGGCGTTGACTCTGCGCTCACGGCGCAAATCCGCCCCGAAAGTCCGCCCTGAGCGCAGAGTCGACGAGCGGAGGTTCATAGCGGATCGCCCGCTCGATCGGTGACGATGACAGCCGCGTCGGCCGACAGTTCGCGCACCGCGGCAACCCCGGCGTCGTCCACAGCTCCACCGACCAGGACGGCGGCCTCGAAACCCGCTGCTCCGCTGGACACCGCCGCGGCGACGGCCGCCTGCAGCGCGGTCAGCGACAGCGAGTCCAGTGTCACCGGCGCGCCGGCATAGGTGCGACCGTCGAGGTCACGCACCGCCGCACCGCTGGCCGCCTCAGCACGCGCCATCGCTCCGCGCGCCAGCGTCACCAGCTTGGCGTCTTCGGCATCGAGTTCAGTCATCGTCCTTCTTCTCTACAGGCTCGCTCGGACTCACAAGTACTGTGCCGACGCGGACCCGCCCACGGTGATCCGGCCCGCCCTCGGCGCGCAGCCGCAACCCGTCCCACGTCACCTCGGCGCCCGGCAGCGGGACACGACCCAGCTCGAAGGCCACCAGGCCGCCGACGGTGTCGACGTCGAAATCCTCGTCGAACTCGATGTCGAACAGCTCGCCGAGGTCCTCGATCGGCAACCGCGCCGACACCCGATACCGGCCGTCGCCGAGATCCTCCACCGGGGCGACTTCATCGGTGTCGTACTCGTCGGCGATCTCCCCGACGATCTCCTCCAGCACGTCCTCGATCGTCACCAACCCGGCGATCGCGCCGTATTCGTCGACCAGCAGCACCATGTGGACACGGTCGCGCTGCATCTCGCGCAGCAGCGCATCCAACGGTTTGGAGTCCGGCACGAACACCGCCGGCCGCATCACCTCGGACACCTGGGTGTCGCGTCCACCATTGCGCGAGTAATACGTTCGCTGCACAAGGTCTTTCAGATACACCACGCCGATGACGTCGTCGACGTTCTCGCCGATCACCGGAATCCGCGAGTGACCGCTGCGCACCGCCAACGACGTCGCCTGCCCCGCCGTCTTGTCGCCTTCGATCCAGACCATCTCGGTGCGCGGCACCATCACTTCGCGGGCGGGAGTGTCGCCGAGTTCGAACACCGACTGGATCATCCGTCGCTCTTCGTCGGCGACCACACCGCGCTGCTGCGCCAGGTCTACGACCTCACGAAGCTCGATCTCGGATGCGAACGGGCCGTTGCGGAAACCGCGACCCGGTGTCAGCGCGTTACCGATGAGCACCAGCAGCCGGCTCACCGGTGTCAGCACCACCGAAATCGCTTGCAGCGGAAGCGCAGCCACCAACGAGATTGAGTAGGCGTTCTGCCTACCGATCGTCCGCGGCCCGACGCCGATCGCGACGAAGCTGATCACCGTCATGATCGCCGCCGCCGAGACCAGTCCCCAACTCACCCCGAAGTAGTCGTCGAGAAACGCCGCAAGCAGGACCGTCGCGCTGACCTCACAGGCGATTCGGAGCAGCACGCAGAGGTTGATGAAGCGCGGCCGTTCGGCCATCACCCGGGCCAGTCGCACCGCACCGGGACGTTCGTCGCGCACGAGTTCCTCGACGCGGGCGATCGACACGGTGCTGATGGCCGCATCGATGGCGGCGAAAAGACCGGCGCCGCCGATCAAGAGGATCGCGCCGATCAGCTGACTCACATTGTTCACGGCTCGTCGAAGAATCGGGACTTGTCCAGCAGGCGGCGGTCCTTCTCGGACTGCCGGTCCTGGTGATACGCCTCGACCTGATCGGCCACCCATTCCTCGAGGAGTTGGCGCTGCAGCGCGAACATTTCCTTTTCCTCGTCAGGTTCGGCGTGGTCGTAGCCCAGCAGGTGCAACACCCCGTGCACCGTCAGCAACGCGAGTTCCTGACCAAGCGAATGGCCCGCCGCGGCGGCCTGATCGGCGGCGAACGACGGGCACAGCACGATGTCGCCGAGCATCGCCGGTCCGGGCTCGGGCGCATCGGGCCGGCCGCCGGGCTCGAGTTCGTCCATCGGGAAGCTCATCACGTCGGTGGGACCGGGCAGGTCCATCCACCGCATGTGCAGGTCCGCCATCGCCGACGGGTCGAGCAGCACCATCGACAGTTCGGCGGCGGGATTGACGTTCATCTTGCGGATGACGAATCGGGCGATGCTGATCAGTTCCTCTTCGGAAACGTCGATGCCCGATTCGTTGGACACCTCAATGCTCATGTCGAGTTCCGTTACCGCCGTGGCCGAGTGCCGGACGCACGCCGCTGCGCCCTGTTCATCAGCTCGGGCTCCTCGGACTTCGCATACGCGTCGACGATCTCGGATACCAGTCGATGTCGCACGACGTCGGCGCTGGTGAGCTCGGCGAAGTGGATATCGTCGATGCCGTCGAGAATGCGCATCGCCGTCCTCAGGCCCGACGATGCGCCGCCGGGCAGGTCGACCTGTGTGATGTCACCTGTCACAACGATTTTCGATCCGAACCCGAGACGGGTCAGGAACATTTTCATCTGCTCGCCGGTGGTGTTCTGCGCCTCGTCGAGAATGATGAACGCATCCGAAAGTGTGCGTCCCCGCATGTACGCCAGCGGCGCGACCTCGATGATGCCGGCGTTCATCAACTTCGGGATGGACTCGGGATCCATCATGTCGTACAGCGCGTCATACAACGGCCGCAGATACGGGTCGATCTTCTCGCTCAACGTGCCGGGCAGGAATCCGAGGCGTTCACCGGCTTCGACCGCGGGCCGGGTGAGGATGATCCTGGTGACCTGCTTGGACTGTAATGCGTTGACCGCCTTGGCCATTGCGAGATAAGTCTTGCCAGTACCCGCAGGGCCGATACCGAAGACGACGGTGTGCGCGTCGATGGCGTCCACATATCGCTTCTGGTTCAACGTTTTCGGGCGGATGGTCTTGCCGCGCCGCGACAGGATGTCGAGCGTCAGCACCTCCGCAGGCGATTCGTTGCCGGTCCCGGTGAGCATGGCGACGCTGTGTTTGACGGCGTCGGTGGTGAGCCGCTGACCGCTTGCCACGATCGCGACGAGCTCGGAGATCACCCGTTCGGCCAACGCCACGTCGGCGGGCTCCCCGGACAGGGTCAACGCGTTGCCGCGGACATGGATATCGGCTGCGAGGATGCTTTCGAGTGCGCGCAGGTTCTCGTCGGCGGATCCAAGCAGGCCTACGACAAGGTCGGGCGGAACATCGATGCTGCTGCGAACGGTCGCGTCGGAGTCAGCGTTCGTTTCGCTGGGCGTCACGTGGGGCTTTCTGCCTGCTTTCTGGGTCTGGCCTGGTTGTTTACCACCGTCTGGCCAGTTTACCGCCGGGCACCGACGCAGCCCAACAGTTAACTACCCAGCCCGCTCGCCACGCACCGCGACGAAGACCTGCTGGTCGAGCATCGCCAGCGGGTCGTCGGCGGTCGGCAGCGTCTGCACCGGGGTGAAACCGCTCGCCGTCAGCTGCTCGTGCCACTCGTCCTTGGAAAGGAAGATCCGGTCGGTGCCTGCGCGGACGTCGGTCAGGCCGACCTGTGGCCGGCCGGGAGGTGGCGACATCAGGAAATACACCGAGGTCATGAACGAGCAGTGCGCCTGGCACACCTCGATGAAGACCACGGCGCCGCCGGGGCGCACGAGGTCATGCAGCTCCTTCAGCGTTCTTCCGACGTCGAGTGCGTTGTGGACGACATTGGAGGCGACGACGATGTCGCACGGCGGCTGGCTGCGCAGGTCCGTGTTCAGGTCGAGGATGCCGAACCGCATCCACGGCTTGTCCGCGAATCGTTTGCGGGCCGCATTGAGAAAGAACGTGGACACATCGGTGAAGTGGTAGTCGACCGGCAGGCCGGCCAATCCCGCGACGATGTCGTTGGTCATGCCACCGACGCCGGCGCCGAGCTCCAGGATGCGGACGGGCGATCGGTCGGGCGCGATGCGACGGACGGCGTCGGCGACGGCCTCGCGGGCGCCTTTGTTCAGATACCGGCTGATGACGTTGTCGCGGTAGAACGCGTCGGCGGTGGTCGTCGACCCGTTCGGGAACAACAGCTCCTGCACGCTGAGCCGGTCGGTGATCAGGTCGCCCAGGTTCGCGTTCGCGTCGGCGAGAAACTGCCCGAACGGTGAGAGATATCCGAGATCCGCGCAGACCTCGATGAGCGACGGACGGGTCGGCGATGGAAGTGCGCGGGCCCGGCGGTATCCACCGTCGTCGTGCAGGTAGCCGCGAGTGGTGAGTTCGTGCAACCACTGTCGCAACACCCACCGGTGTCGGTCGGCGAAGTCGAGTCGGTCGGCGATTTCGTCCCCCGTCGTGCCGTCGCTCAGCGCGGGTTCGAGCACACGCCAGATGGCCTGCAGTCCGAACAGGTCAAGATCGCTTCGCGCGGAGGCGATTCGACTGGTGTCGAAGTCGGCGACGTCAACGCGTGATGGGAGACGGGCAGCTTCCGGTTCCGCGGGTTCGTCAGACCCGGTCTTCACCATCTGCACGACGTCATCGAGTGTGGAACCGCTCAACAGATCGGAAACCGCTACTTCACAACGGAATTCGGTCTTGATTCGCCGTCGCAGGTTCAGGGCGTTCAACGAGTCTAGTCCCAAGGCCACCAGCGGTAGCGTGCTGTCAAGGGCCTGTATATCGTCCGCGCCGATCACATCGGCGAGCAGTTGCAGGAGGCGCTGTGGCAGGTCGGTCACCTCGGGAGTGGGTTCCACGGCGACGGGGTCCGGCGTTTTACCCAGCTGCGACAGGGTCGGACCGTAGCCCAGCGTTGCGAACACGTCACGGGCGCGATCCCAGTCGAATGCGGCGACCACCGCGGTCACCGGTAGGGCGCTGAGCCCCAGGGCGATAGCGTCCGATGAGCGCATCGGGAGGTAGCCGACATCGGCCAGATTCGCGATGTCGGAGCTGTCCTGGCCCTGATACACAGCCCACTGGCCCCACTGCACCGACACACAGTCGCGGCCCTCAACGCGAAGCTGTCGGGCGTAGGCGTCGAGCATCCGGTTGGCCGCCGCGTACGCGATCTTGCCCCGGCCACCGAGCACCGACGCCGTCGACGAGCACATCACCACCCGGCAGTCGTCAGCGAGCCTGACCGAATCCAGAACATGCGCGATACCGACAACCTTGCCGCGCAGCGCGGTGTCAAGCTTCGCGTCGGTGAGGTCCTTCAACTCGACGACAGCGGCAGCGGTTCCGTCGATGGCGGCATGGACAACGAGGTCGACCGGCACGTCCCGGATATCCTCGGCCAATCGCTCCACATCGGCCGCATTTGCGATATCGCATGCCACCACCCGGATGTCGGTTGCGGTCAGCGAGCACAGCCGAACGGTGGTGGCCGCCGTCTCCCCCGACCTGTTGACCAGCGTGATCCGGCGCGCACCGTCCCGCGCCGCGTATTCGCAGAACTCGAGTCCGACATTGCCTGTCCCACCGGTGATCAGCACATGCTTGCCCGCCAACGGCAACGCGGCAGGCTTCGTCTCGATGGCGACCAGCCGCTTCGCGTACACGCCGGCATCGCGCAACGCCAGCTCCGGTTCGTCGGCGGTATGCAGCGCAGAGAGGATCACCGCGGCCGATTCCACGCCCCGATTGTCGGGTGACAAGTCGAGGTGGCGGAACGCGATATCGGGATATTCCCCACCGAGGCAACGGAATCCGGCACTGACAGCAGCGGACACCGGGTGCGGCGCCCCGTCGGCGGACACCACGATCTCACCCCCGACGGTCACCAACCAGTACTCCTTGAGCTTCGCATCGGGCGTGACCCACCACCTCCGGTCGACGAAGAAACGCGTCACCTCTCGGGCGGCCGCGGCCTGGGTCATGTCGTCGAATGCGGGAAGTAGGACCACCAACGCCTCGATGTCGGCCGCGTCCCCGGTGACGAGTCGTGCGGACAGCTCCTCACTTTCGGCGTGGGCGCACAACGCGACGGCGAGCTCGCCACCCGCGTAGTCGATCACACCGAGGCTCCGGGGCGGCACCATCGAGCGCCTGGTCAGTGCGGTCCATTCCTCGACGAGGACCTGCGGTGGCGCGGACGACGGTGATGCGGCGGGGACTGGAGCCCGCCGCGACGGTGCACTGTCGTACGGCAACCACAGCGATGATTCGTTCATGTGGGTGTTCGGGAAGTTCAGCAGCGGAAGCGACACGGCACCACAGGATTCCGCGCGGAGCGCATCCCAGCGGTAGTCGATGTCGTTGACTGCCAGCACGGCGAGGTTGCGCGTGAACTCCGTCAGGTCCTCGGCCTGCCGGGCGGAGGTACCGACCACGAGCGCAGACTCCGCCGCCAGGACGTCGAGGTTTTCCTGCAGGGCGAACTGCAGCGTCGGGTGCTCGGCCAGTTCGACGAACGTGTCGACCTGATCCGATACGGCAGCGGCGACGGCACGGTCGAACCGGACGGTATTGCGCAGATTCCAGAACCAGTACTCGGCGACGCCGAAGTCGGGTGTGATGCACTCGCCGAGAGTCGCTCCGATGCAATCGATGTCGCTGTCGAGGAAGCGTTCATTGTGTACCCGGCCGCGCACTGCGGCTTCGATCTCGTCGCGGAACTGGTTCAGCATGCTGGTGTGCGCCGGATAGCGGACGGGGATCAGCCGAGTGAAGCGGCCGCTCGCATCCAACGCGGCCACCGTCGCCTCGACGGTGGTGCGGTCCCCGGAAATACCCACCAGGCGTGGCGAATTGATCACCGACACCTGAGCCCAGCCGGACTGGCGGGCCAGCACACCTTCGCATTCGTCGCGGTCGGCGGCGACCACCGCCATCGCATAGTCATCGGAGGAGATGCTCTCGACCGCACGTGCCCGCGTGCCGACGATCAGCACGGCGTCCTCAAGGGTCATCTTGGAAGACAGGTAGGCACCGGCGATCTCGCCCTGGCTGTGTCCGACAACGGCGTCGACGTCGACGCCGACCGCGCGCCACATCGCACCCAGGCCGACCATCTGCATGAACAACGCCGACTGCACGACCGTGGTGCCGTCGTCGACGTCAGCGGTGCCCAACAGATAGGGCAACGGCGATTCGCCGAACAACTCACCGAACAGCTCGTGGCAGCGGTCAACCTCCAAACGGAAGGCCGGAACCGATTGGTAGAACATGGCTCCCATGCCCGGCCGCTGTCCTCCCTGGCCCGGCAGGACGAAGGCGCGCCGATGCGCCGCCGCGGGCTTGTCGCCGCGGACGACTGCGGGGTGCTCACGCCCGTCGACCACCGCACGCAAGGCGTCCTGCAGCCTCCCACTGTCGGTCACCATGGCCAGCGCGCGATAACGCCTCGCGGCGCGCGTCCGGAACAACATGTCCGCCACACGTTTCGGCGACACCGCCGGGTGCTCACGCACATAGGCCGACAGCGCACCGGCCTCGGCGCGCAGCAGGCTCGGGGTGTCCGCCGACAGCAGCACCGGAACGGTTCCGTCGGGCAGCCGGTACTCAGAAATCGTCGTGCTCCTCTCGGACCGGCATGCCGATGATGGTGTGCGCATTGACCCCGTCCGCCCCGTACGACGAGACGGCGCCGTACCGCTGGCCGTCCTTCGGTTCCCACGGATGCAACTTGGTGGCCAGCCGCAGACCCGATGACTCCCAGTCCACCGCCGTGGTGGGGTTCTCGGTGAACAGCGACGCCGGGACGTGGCCGTGCCATCCGGCCAGAAGCACCTTGATCAGCCCGAGCATGCCGCCTGCGGCCTGTGAGTGGCCGAGGTTCGACTTCGCCGAGCCGACGAAAGCGGTGGAACCGGCCGCGCCGTAGGTGTTGAAGAGCGCGGTGAGCTCGGCCTTGTCGCCTGCCCTGGTCGCGGTGCCGTGGCCCTCGATCATGCCCACGTCGGCGGCGTCGACACCGGCGCGGTCGATGACCCGGCGGATCAGTTTCTGCTGCGCCTCGAACCGCGGCGTCAGGATCGGCTTGCCCTTGCCGTTGTGGTTGTAGTGGCTGGCCAAAATGCGGCCGAAGACGCGATGGCCCAGCCGTCGCGCGCGCGACTCGGGTTCGACGACAACGAATCCGGCGCCCTCACCCCACAGCGTGCCACTCGAATCGTCGGCGTAGACGCGGCAATGGCCGTCGACGGCCAGTTCGTTCTGCCGAGCAAAGTCGTAGATGATCGCCGGGGACCCCATGACACAGACCCCGCCCGCCAGGGCCCAATCGCATTCGCCGCTACGTACCGCGGACGCGGCCAGATGCAGTGCGGTCAACGACGAGGCACATCCGGTGTTCACCGTCGCGCACGGACCGGCGAAGCCAAGGCTGTGCGAGACCCGCCCGGCGATGCCCTCGGTGATGCGGCCGACCGTCCGGTACCCGGAGTACTCGTCGGCCTGACCGCCGACGGGTCCGTACTCCGTCGGGTAGGCCCCGACAAAGCACCCGGCCTCCTCCCCGTCGACCTCCGCGGCGTTGATCCCCGTGTTCTCCAACGCTTTCCACGCCACCCGCATCGCAAGGCGGATCTGCGGACTGGTCACCGTCGCCTCGCGCTGGCTGATGTTGAAGAAGACCGGATCGAACGCACCGGGGTCGTCGAGGAAACCGCCGGCGTCACACGCATCGGCCCACCCATCCAGCCGCGACAACGACAACATGTCATCGACCGGCCAGCCGCGGTCGCGCGGAATCGGGCCGATGAGCTCCCGCGCCTCGCTCAGCGCGGCCCAGTACTCCGACGGAGTGCGCACACCACCGGGCGCCTCCACCGCGAACCCCGAGATGACGATCGGGTCGTCAATCGACGCTTCTATCAATGAATTCTGCTCTCGCACAACAGCTCTCCGATGTCGGCGACATGGTCGAGCAGGAAGAAGTGGCCGCCGTCGAAAACCGTCACGTCCACGTCGTCGCTGTGCTCGCGCCACCCGTGCAGGTCCGCCATCGACACGATCGGGTCCTGGTCGCCGCCGATCACCTGGATCCGGGCCGCGATGCGAGCGCTTCGGTCGCATGAATACGTCTCGGCCGCACAGTGATCGGCCTTGACGACGGGGAACGTCATCGTGACGAGTTCGGGGTCGGCGATCACGTCCGCGTTCGTCCCCCCGAGCCACCGCAGGTGATCGAGCAGTCCCTGGTCATCCTTGGGCGCCGGCGGCTTGTCCGCGGCACGGTGCGGCGCCACGGCCGCCAGGACCGTGACCTGTCGCACCTTGACCCCGGCGGCCTCGGCGATTCTCGCGAACTCGAACGACACCAGCGCGCCCATGCTGTGGCCGAGCGTCGTGATCGCGTCCCCGCGGTTGAACTCCGAGGCGACGAATTCGGCGAACGCACCCGCGGCGATGTCCTGCAGCGACGTCAGCGGCGGTTCGGCCGCGCGATCCTGGCGGCCCGGGTACTGGAAGAGGATGACGTCGAAGTCCTCGCTCAGCTCCTTCGAGAACTGCCTGTACCAAGAGGCGCCGGCACCCGCATGCGGAAAGATCAACAATGGCGGTCGCTCCGACGAGCCCCGGTTGTGAAATTTCCTTATCCATAACGGGCCGACCTGGGCGTTTTGCTCTACAGCATGGTTCGGCACGGTAGGTTAATTTAGCCTAACCTCGCTTGCCTGAGGGGCCTCCCTAGCCGGGCTTCGTGGACGCCGACCCCGGATCGGCCCACCGATTGGTGAGCACGCCGAGGGCGCCCAACGCGACGGCCGCCGCGGTCGAGGTGCGCAGCACCGTCGGCCCGAGCCGCACCGCCGTTGCCCCTGCCCCGGTCAGTGCCGCAATCTCGTCGTTGGCGATGCCGCCT
This sequence comes from Mycolicibacterium moriokaense, assembly GCF_010726085.1. Lineage (NCBI taxonomy): Bacteria > Bacillati > Actinomycetota > Actinomycetes > Mycobacteriales > Mycobacteriaceae > Mycobacterium > Mycolicibacterium moriokaense. The sequence continues at coordinate 2,806,498 of NZ_AP022560.1, read as the reverse complement.
TCCGGGCCGACGACGAGCAGCAGCGAAGCCACCTCTGCCACAGGCACTTCGGTGATCGGCCGTGTCGCGGATTCATGCAGGACCAGCACCGGCGTCTCCGCGATGTCACGCACTCGCTCCACCAACTCAGTAGTCGAGACCACACCGCTGACGGTCGGGATGTGCGCTCGCCGCGACTGCCTCGCGGCCGACCGGGCGACGGCCCGCCAGCGCCGCAACCCCTTGTCGACGCGGGCCTGCGCGTCCCAGCGCGCGACGCAGCGCGATGCCTGCCAGGCGACGAACGCGTCGGCGCCCGCCTCGGTGGCCAACTCGATGGCCAGTTCGGAGCGGTCTGACTTGGGCACGGCCTGCACAACGGTGATGCGCGGTGTGGGTTCCGGGACGGCCCGCAGGTCCAACACCCGGGCGGTCAGCGTGCCCTTGCCGACGTCCTCGACGACGCAGCGGGCGATCGCACCCAGACCATCGCTCAGATCGAGCTTTTCACCCGCCCGGATCCGGCGGACGTTCGCCGCGTGAAAGCCCTCGTCACCCTCCACGACGGCGAGCTCACCCACTGCGGGCAGCGCATCGACGTAGAAAAGCGCACCCGCGAAGCGAGGAGGGTCCCCTGTCACGGGGACTCAGCGACCGCTGAACGTTTCGCGAAGCCGGCTGAAAATGCCACCGCCGGAAGAGTTCGACTGTGCGCTGCGCACCTCGGCGGTGTCGCGGTGGCGCTTCTCCTTGAGCTTGCGCAGCAACTCGATGTCCTCGTGGTCCAGCCGCGTCGGCACCAAGACGTCGATGTGGGCGTGCAGGTCTCCCCGCACGCCGGACCGCAGATGCGGCATCCCATGCCCGCGCAGCGTGATGACCTCACCAGGCTGGGTTCCGGCGCCGATGGTGATATCGGTCGGGCCGTCGAGGATCGCGTCGATCGTGACGGTGGCGCCGAGCGCCGCGTCGACCATCGGCACGGAGATGGTGCAGTGCAGATCGTCGCCGTCGCGGACGAAGACGTCGTGCGCCTTCTCGTGAACCTCTACGTACAGGTCGCCCGCCGGCCCACCGCCCGGACCGACCTCGCCCTGCGCGGCGAGACGCACACGCATACCGTCGCCGACGCCCGCGGGGATCTTGACGCTGATCTCCCGACGCGCGCGCACGCGACCGTCGCCGCCGCAGCGGTGGCACGGATCCGGGATGACCTCGCCGACGCCGCCGCACACCGGGCAGGGTCGCGACGTCATCACCTGTCCGAGCAGCGAGCGCTGCACGGTCTGCACCTCACCGCGGCCGTGGCAGGTGTCGCACGTGGCCGGGCGTGAATTGCCGTGGGTGCCTTTGCCCTGACACAGGTCGCACAGCACCGCGGTGTCGACCGTGACCTGCTTGGTCACCCCCGTCGCACACTCCTCCAGGTCCAGTCGCATCCGCAGCAGCGAATCCGAACCGGGCCGCACGCGGCCGATCGGCCCGCGCGACGTGGCACCGCCGCCGAAGAACGCCTCGAACACGTCGCCGAGACCGCCGAAGCCGGCGAAGCCGTTGCCCGCGGCGCCGCCGGACTCCAGCGGATCACCGCCGAGGTCGACGATGCGACGCTTCTCCGGGTCGCTGAGCACTTCGTAGGCGGCGCTGATCTCTTTGAAGCGCGCCTGCGCGTCCTCGTCCGGGTTGACGTCGGGATGCAGTTCCCGCGCAAGCTTGCGGTAGGCGCGTTTGATCTCCGCCTCGCTCGCACCCCTGCTCACCCCGAGCAGCCCGTAATAGTCGCGTGCCACGCTGACCCTGCCTGACCTTTCCGTCCTGGTTAGTACGTGCTAGCGGTTGCCTAAGACTTCCCCGATATAGAGAGCAACCGCGGCGACATTGGCGATAGTTCCCGGATAGTCCATTCTCGTCGGGCCCAGCACACCCATGCCGCCATATACCTTGCCCGAACTTCCGTATGCAGTGGTAATCACGGACGTTCCGGCCATCTGCTCGGCCTCGGTCTCGTGGCCGATCCGGACGGTGATCTTGCCGGCCTCCTGCTGAGCCGCCAGCAGTTTCAGGACCACTACCTGCTCTTCGAGTGCTTCGAGCACCGAGCGCAGCGACCCGCCGAAGTCGGCGGTGTTGCGGGTGAGGTTGGCCGTACCGCCCAGCATCAGCCGTTCCTCGCTGTGCTCGACCAGCGTCTCCACCAGGACCGTGGCCGACCGGCCGACCGCGTCGGCGAGTCGTGTGTTGTCGTTGAGCCCGGAGGCGAGGTCGGAGACCGCGATCGACGCTGCCGCCAGCGGCTTGCCCTCCAGCGCCTGGCCCAGCAGGTCACGCAGCTTGGCGATTTCCTGCTCGTCCAGCGCGTCGCCGAGTTCGACGATGCGTTGGTCGACGCGGCCGGTATCGGTGATCACGACGAGCAGCAGCTTGGCCGGCGTCAGTGCGACGACCTCGAGGTGCCGGACGGATGACGTCGACAGCGTCGGGTACTGGACGATCGCGACCTGACGGGTCAGCTGCGCAAGCAACCGGACCGCGCGACGCAGCACGTCGTCCAGGTCGACACCGGATTCCAGGAATCCCTGGATCGCGCGCCGTTCGGCCACCGACAGCGGTTTGACGTCTTCCAGCCGGTCGACGAACTCGCGATAACCCTTCTCGGTGGGCACCCGGCCCGAGCTGGTGTGCGGCTGTGCGATGTACCCCTCGGCCTCCAGGACCGCCATATCGTTGCGGACGGTCGCGCTGGAGACGCCGAGGTTGTGCCGCTCGACGAGGGTTTTCGAGCCGATCGGTTCCTTGGTGGCCACGAAGTCGGCGACGATCGCGCGCAGCACCTCGAATCGGCGTTCTTCGGCGCTACCCACGCGTTCACCTGCCTCTCATATCGGTGCCACTGCTAGCTGGTCTCCATTTTACGGCCATCATCAGCGGTGATACTGCGCGAGCGGCTGCCCGCGTGCCGACCGGCGTGTTTGCGCTAGCCTTCCCAGGGTGATGCGTTTTCCTCGGGGGACGACGCGGGGGTGGGGCGCCCGATGATTTTCAAAGGTGTCCTGGACGGAAGGCCGTATCCGGAGCACGGGCTGTCGCATCGGCAGTGGGCGCAGATTCCGCCCCGCCAGATCCGGCTGGATGAGTTGGTGATGACCACGACGGTGCTGGCGCTCGACCGGCTGCTGTCGGAGGACTCGACGTTCTACGGCGACCTCTTTCCCCATGCGGTGAAGTGGCGCGGCGACGTCTATCTGGAGGACGGCCTGCACCGCGCGGTGCGTTCGGCGTTGCGTAACCGGGTCGTGCTGCACGCGCGGGTGTTCGACATGGATGCGCCGCTGTCCGAACAGGTTTCGATGTAGACCCGACGCCTAGCGCGATTCCAGGAAGGCCAGCACCGCCAGCACCCGGCGGTGATCCTCGCCCGTCTCGGGCAGGTTCAGCTTGTTCATGATGCTGCGGATGTGCTTCTCGACGGTGCCCTCCGTGACCCAAATACGATGCGCGATACCGGCATTCGACCGACCCTCGGCCATCAGCGCCAGCACCTCGGCCTCCCGCTCGCTCAACACGCTCAGCGGATCGTCGCGCTTGCGGGCCGATACGAGCTCGCGCACCAGGGCCGGATCGACGACCGACGCCCCGCGCGCGACCCGCTCGAGTGAATCGATGAAATCGGTGACATCGGTGATGCGGCTCTTGAGCAGGTAACCCACCCGGTCCCCCGCCGCCAACAGATCCATCGCGTCCTCGACGACGACATGTGCCGATAGCACCATGATCGCGGTGTCCGGCAGGTCCTGCCGGATCAGCCGGGCGGCGTCGAGGCCCTCGCTGGTATTGGTCGGCGGCATACGGATGTCGGTCACCACGAGCTCGGGCCGCATGGCGCGGACGAGGCTCAGCAGCTGCTCGCCGTCACCCGCCTCGCCGACGACGTCGAATCCCGCGCCTTCGAGCAGGCTCGCCAGGCCCGCCCGAAGCAGCACGTCGTCGTCGGCAAGCACCACCCGCGTCGTCTCCGCCATCAACCAACTCCTTCCGCGTACCCCGGTGCAGCGTCACGTCGGGGTCGGACCAACAGGCGGACCAACAGAACGACGCCAGTGAGAATCTGCCAGATCATGATCGTGTACACACTGCCGCGCTCGACGAGGCCGATATGCATGAAGTCGCGCGCCCAGGTGTTGTAGGTCTGCAGCAGTCCGGCAGCCACGAGGCCCGCCGCGCCGATCAGCACCCCGATGGGCCGGTACCAGCGCATCGACACCGCTTGACCCAGCACCGCCGACCCGACGATGACGGCGCCGTTGCCTCCGCAGATCGCCAGAAATGCGCCGAGCCGGTGCAGCCAGTCGTAGCCGTCGTTCCACAGCGGCGAGAAACCGTGCACGAAGCCGACGAGCACGTTGCCGACCGCATTGATGGTGGTCAGCAGCAAAAAGACTGCGCCCCGCCACTGACCTCCGACAGCCTGGACGGCCGCGATCGTCCCTGTGAGGAACAGGACGGCCTGCAGATAGAACGCCCAGTTCATCAGCGATGCGCGCGGTGACCATTCGGGAACACCCAGAACGCTGATGTATTGCGCGACATAGCTATAGGACGGAACGGCGGCCGCCGCGATGGCCTCGAAACCGATGAAGGTGACGGCTGCACAGATCCACAGCACGGCGGCGGCGGTGAGCGCACGCCGGCGACTGGTCACGGCCACAACCGTAGAGCAGTCGGACGGTCTCGGTCGGGCACCAAGGCAGGCGTTTTCGCTGCGCCCGGGGCCGATGCGGTCGACCGGACGGGACGCACCGAATCGGTCCGAGGTTAGGTTAGGCTAACTGAAATCCGTCCGACCAGAGGATTCAGGATATGGGTAGAGGTTTGCAGGGCGCCCTGCTGCGGGGCTTCGGTGGGCGCGACCACGAGGCCACCGTCCTCGAAGTCGCGAGGATCGCACCGCATTTCGTGCGGGTCACCATGTCGTCCCCGACCCTGTTCGAGGACGTCATCGTTGAGCCGACGGCGTTTCTGCGGTTCTGGTTTCCCGATCCCGACGGCAGCGACAGCGAATTTCAGCGCATCTACACGATCGTGTGGGCCGAACCCGATGCAGGCCGGTTCGCGGTCGACATGGTGTTGCACGAACCGTCCGGTCCCGCGAGCCATTGGGCCGCCAACGCCGAACCGGGCATGACCCTGCCGGTGGTCTCGCTGGGATCCAGGGGCTTTCATGTCCCCGACGAGCTGCCGGCCGGCTTCCTGTTGATCGGCGACTCGGCGTCGATACCCGCCATCAACACGATCCTCGCGGTGATCCCCGCCGATGTGGACGTCGAGGTGTACCTGGAACGCCACACCCCCGACGACGAACTCATCCCCATCGCGGACCATCCGCGTCGGCGTCTGCACTGGGTCGACAGAACCGACGACCCCGCGCTCGCCGCGGCGATCGAGGATCGCGACTGGTCGGACTGGTACGCGTGGGCGGGGCCCGAGGCCGGCTCGCTCAAGCATCTGCGCAAGCGGCTGCGCGAGACGTTCGGATTCCCGAAGACCGATCTGCACGCGCAGGCGTACTGGACGCAGGGCCGCGAGATGGGCAGCCGCCGCGACGGCGAGCGCGACGAACCGGTGACCACCGTCGCCGAAGCACCCGAAGCGCCCAAGGGCCGGTGGCGTTCGCAGGCGGCCAAGGATCTGCTGGCGCCGGTGAAACCGCAACTGATTGCCACCGGCGTCCTCGAGCTGCTGATCACGTTGCTGCAGTTGGCCCCGTTCATCGTGTTGGTCGAGCTGGCCAGACAGCTGTTGGCCGGTGCGGGCGAAACGGCGCTACGGGGAACGCTGATCGTCTTCGTTGCGCTGCTGGGGGCCGGCGCACTACTGAGCGCCGGACTTCTGTTGTGGCTGCATGTAGTTGACATGCGCTTCAGCGCAGCGGTGCGCCGACGGCTGCTCGACAAGCTGGCTCGGGTGCCGCTGGGCTGGTTCACGCAACGCGGGTCGGGCGCGGTCAAGAAACTCATCCAGGACGACACCCTGGCGCTGCACTACCTCGTGACCCATGCGGTGTCGGACGCGGTCGCCGCCGTCATCGCGCCGCTCGCGGTCCTCGTGTACCTCTTCGTCGTCGACTGGCGGCTGGCGCTGATCCTGTTCCTGCCGATTCTGGTCTACATCATCACGACGTGGACGATGGTGTACCAGAGCGGTCCGAAGATCACCGAGGCGTCGCGGTGGGCCGAGCGGATGAACACCGAAGCCGCGGCGTATCTCGAGGGTCAGCCGGTCATTCGGGTGTTCGGTGGCGCGGCGGCCTCGTCGTTCCACCGGAGCCTCGACGACTACATCGAGTTCCTCAACGTCTGGCAGCGGCCGTTCATCGGCAAGAAGACGTTCATGGATCTGGTCACCCGTCCCTCGACATTCCTGTGGCTCATCGCCTCGGCGGGAACCCTTTTCGTCATTTCGGGTGCGATGGAGCCGACGACGCTGCTGCCGTTCCTCATCCTCGGCACCACGTTCGGCACTCGCCTGTTGGGTATCGCGTTCGGCTTCGGCGGTCTGCGCGAGGGCATGCAGGCCGCCCGCCGGATCGCCGTCACCCTCGACGAGGACGAACTGGTCACCGTGGATTCGGAGGCATCCGCGACTGCTCCAGCGCCGGGCACGGTCACGTTCGAGAACGTCGGCTTCGGTTACCGCCCAGGGGTTCCCGTCATCCACGACGTCAGTTTCACCCTGCGGCCGGGAACCGTCACCGCGCTGGTCGGCCCCTCAGGCTCCGGCAAGTCGACGCTGGCGTCGCTGCTTGCGCGGTTCCACGACATCGACACCGGCGCAATCCGGATCGACGGTCGCGACGTGCGGTCACTGACCCCCGACGAGCTGTACACCAAAGTCGGTTTCGTCTTCCAGGACGTGCAGCTGGTCCACGGCTCCGTTCACGACAACATCGCCCTGGCCCGGCCCGACGCCAGCCTCGACGACGTCAAAGCCGCGGCGACGCACGCGCAGATCCACGACCGGATCATGCGGCTGCCCAACGGATACGACACCGTGCTCGGCGCCAACAGTCAGCTGTCGGGCGGTGAACGCCAGCGCCTGACGATCGCCCGGGCGCTGCTCGCCGACACCCCGATACTGATCATGGACGAGGCGACGGCCTTCGCCGACCCGGAATCGGAATACCTTGTGCAGCAGGCGCTGGGCCGTCTCATCCAAAACCGGACCGTGCTCGTGATCGCGCATCGGCTGCACACCGTCACCGAGGCCGATCAGATCGTCGTCCTCGATCACGGACGCATCGCCGAAACCGGCACGCACACCGAACTGCTTAACGCCGACGGCCGCTACCGACAGCTGTGGGACAACCGCCTCGGCGAGACACGGGCGCAGAGCGTCCTCACCGGGGAGGCCACTCGATGATCGGCAATCTTCTCCGCCTGATTCCCGCCGAACACCGCAGCGTGCTGATCTCCTACACGGCACTGACTTTCGTCTCTGTGATCCTGCGGGCCGCGGCCGCGCTGCTGCTGGTGCCACTGCTCGGCGCCCTGTTCAATGTCACACCCGCTGATGCGCTGACCTGGCTCGGTGCGCTCACCGCGGTCACCGCGGTCGGCTGGGTTGTCGACATGACCCTGGCGCGCATCGGTTACCGCATCGGTTTCGCACTGGTCAACGACACCCAGCATCGGATGGCCGATCGGCTGACTGACATTCCGCTGGGCTGGTTCACCGCCGACAACACCGCAATGGCGCGTCAGGCCATCGCCGCGAGCGCGCCCGATGTCGTCGCGTTCGTCGCGAACCTGCTGACCCCGTTCCTCGGTGCGGTGCTGCTGCCCGCCGCCATCACGGTCGGATTGTTCTTCGTCTCTTGGCAACTCGGGGCCGCCGCGGCGATCACGCTGCCGCTGCTGCTGGGCGCGCTGGTGGCCAGTCAGCGGATCGTGCGCGCGGCCGACGCGGCCGACTCGCGGGCGCACAACGCGCTGACCGAGCGGATCCTGGAGTTCGCGCGCACCCAACAGGCGTTGCGCGCGAGCCGACGGGCGACCGCTGCGCGCAGCCAGACCGGTGCTACGGTGACGGCCGCGCAGGGCGCGACTATGCGGCTGCTGCTGTTCCAGATTCCCGGGCAGCTGTTGTTCAGCGTGGCGAGCCAGATCGCGCTCATCGCGCTGGCAGGCACGATCACGACGCTCGCGGTGCGCGGTGGGATCGGCGCGCCGGAAGCCGTGGCACTGCTCATCGTCACAGTGCGGTTCCTCGAGCCCTTCACCGTGCTGGCCGACCTGTCCACCGCGGTCGAGTCGTCGCGCGGCGTCCTCGCGAATCTGCGCAGCATCATCGACGGGCCCCGCAGCGCGCAGAGCGCCGATGGCGCCGGCTCCCGGATCGGCAATTCGCCTCGAATCGAATTCCGCGATGTCAGCTTCCGCTACGACGGCTCCGACACCGACGTACTGTCCGGCCTGAACTTCGTCCTCGAGCCGGGGACCACGACGGCGATCGTCGGGCCGTCGGGTTCGGGTAAGAGCACGATCCTGTCGTTGATCGCCGGCTTGCACACCCCCGACCGCGGCCAGATCCTGGTCGACGGCACCGATATCGGCGAACTCGATGCGCGCACGCGTCGCGAGCTGGTGAGCATGGTGTTCCAGCATCCGTATCTGTTCGACGGTCCACTCAAGGACAACATCCGCGCCGGCCACCCGGACGCCGACGACAAAGATGTCCGAGATGCCATGGCGCTCGCGCGCGTCGACGAGATCGTCTCGCGCCTGCCCGACGGGGATACGACCCGGGTCGGCGAGGCGGGTGCCGCGCTGTCCGGCGGTGAGCGTCAACGGGTCAGCATCGCCCGCGCACTCGTGAAGCCTGCGGGGGTACTGCTGATCGACGAGGCGACCAGCGCACTGGACAACGAGAACGAGGCGTCGGTCACCGATGCGATCCGAGACGACCCACGCGGACGCACCCGTGTCATCGTCGCGCATCGCCTGGGCGCGATCCGCAACGCCGACCAGGTATTGTTCATCGCCGAGGGCATGATCGTCGAGCAGGGTGGGATCGACGAACTGACCCAGCGCGGTGGGCATTTCGCCGAGTTCTGGCGCAAGCAGGAGAAGAGTTCCGGCTGGCGGATCGCCTCAGTCCGTGCCTAGTGGCGCCCCTACGCGCGAGAGCACACTCAGGGTCGTCGACGTCCCACAATCACAACCCTGGGTTCACTCTCGACGCTAGGGGCGACGACGCCGGGGCTGTCGACGTCAGCCCACCCTGGCCACATCACTGCAGGCACGCTCTTCCGTCGCGCTGAAATCGGCACCGAGCACCCGGTCGGACAGCAGCCCGAGGCACGACAGGTTGGGGAAGCCCGGTCCCTGCGTGAGCCCGGACAGGCCGGGCAGGAACAGTTTCGGCGTGAGCCCGGTGATCGCCAGGTCGTCGCCGATGGCTTCCTGCAACGAGTCGCCGGTGAGCGGGCTGCCTAGGCCGAGTTCGAGTAGATCCAGGGCGTCCTGACGCAGCAGCGGAACGAACCAATAGCAGTCGGCGCCCGACCCGTCGATCACCATGTCGAAGCCGTGCACGGTCTCGAGGTTCTCACCGTGTTGATTCGTGCTCAGCGTCAAGCGGATTCGGCCGTCCCGCGGCACCGCGTGCGCGACGCGGCCGCGAAGGTGGCGGATCCGGTCGTCGGACAGCAGCGCATCCTGCACCCGCGCGGAGAACACCCCGCGATCGGTGCGGCCCAATGCGTCGCGTCGCTCCTCGAGGGTGAGACCGGTCCAGCCGGTGGGATCCGAGAACAGCGTGTTCTCGAAGAACCCCTCCCCGCGGGTGAACAGCGTCACCTGGGGTGAGATGACCGTGATCGTCGAAACCCGGTGCCGGAACAGCTCATTGAGCATCGACGCGGCGGTCTCACCTCCCCCGATCACCGCGACGCGGTCTGCGGTGAGGTCGTTGCGCGCGGCGCGGTGCCAGAACTGCGCGATCGACAGCACCCGCGGATGGCCGGGCAGTATGGAACGCTCGGGCTGGCCGGGCCCGGTGATCATCACGCCGTCGGCGACCACCACCTGATCGGGTGTGTGCAGCGCCCATCGCGGCGCATCGCCCGTACCGTCCACGGAGATCCCGGTGACCTCGCCGGAGATGACGTTCATCCCGCAGTTGCCCGCGACCCAGCGCAGGTACTGGCTCCACTTGCGGTGGGTGGGTGCGGGTCTGCCGCGGTCCACCCACTCGGCGAACTGCCCCGTCGCGATCAGGTAGGACTGCCAGCTGTGCCGGGTCATGCGTTCGTCGAGTTCGGCGTTGCGGCGCCGCACCAGCGATGAGCGATACGGGAACCCGACGTCTTTCTCGGGGCTGGTGCCCAGTCGGTGCTGACCATCGGTCCAGCCGCCCTCAGCCTGCCAGTTGGCAGCGACGCAGGTGCGTTCCACCGCAACGACTTTGGGCACATCGACGCCCATGTCGTCGAGTTCGGCGGCCTTGGCGGCGACGGCGACGGCCTTCGCTCCGGCTCCGACAACGGCCAGGGTGGGTCTCATGGTGCAACCTCTCGTAGCGAGTCCTGCCACATCGACTGCAGCATGGCGACGTCATCATCGGACAGGATGTCCGGCAGCGTGCGCCACTGCGTCCCAAGTACCTGGTTGTCCCCTTCGCCGATCACCGCCGCCAGGATGGTCAGCTCGTGGCGCACCGCGAGATCGGGTTCGGGCAGCGGGGACACCTGCGCCAACAGTTCCCGGTCAGGTCGTAGGTCGCCGCCGACCGCGACGTGGATCCGGCCCAGGAAGTTCAGCAGTATCTGCGGTTCGGCATACGCCTTCAGCCGCTCGGCGGTATCCGAGCGCAGGTACCGCAGCAGCCCGTAGTCGATACCGTCTCCCGGCATCGCTGCGATCGCCTCGCGCGTGGGAACGCGCAACGGGTAGATCGCGGTGAGCAGTCCGACAGTGTCGGAGGTGTCGGCCTCGCCGACGATGCCGTCGGCGCGGCCGTGGGTCTCCAGCGCGAGAAGCGGTGGCGCCAAGTGCTGTCCGCGGTGGCGTCGCCAGCGAGTGACGGTGCGAGCAGCCGCATCCGCGAGCAGGTTCTGCGTCGGCTCCGACGCGTTCAGCAGCCGTCGCGACACATCGGCATCGGTCAGCGACATCGTGACGACGACATCGCCGATCCGATCGGTCTGCGGCCGCACCCGGCGGGCGCCGATCATCGGGTCGTCACCGCGGAGCTGGTCCTCCCAGAAGTCGCACGTGTCGAGGGCGGCGGCCCGTTCGCCGAGCAGCCGTGACCACCGCCGGTAGCTGGTGTGCTCGCGGGTGGGCATCGGGGCGCGCCCCGACTTGAGGGTGTGCCACCCCGCGTCCAGCTCGCCCAGCACGATCCGCCACGACACAGGATCCAGCGCCAGCACGTGAGCCGTCAACAGCAGCACGCCCGGCGCGTCGGGCTGGCGTAGCCACACCGCGGACAGCATCGAACCCTGCTGAGGATCAAGACGTTCCACCGACAGGCGGGCGTGTTCGGCGACCGCGTCGGCGATCTCACCCTCGACCGAGACCTCGGTCAGAATGTTCCGCGGCTCCTGCCCGACGAGCGTCATCGTGTCGAGGTCCAAGCGGCTGCGCAGCGCTTCGTGTCCGTCCACGACGGCCGCGAGTATGCGGTCCAGATCAGTCCGGGTGATTCCGTCGGGCAGCCGCACCGCTTCCGTCTGCGCCAGTCGTCGCGGCCGACCGTGCTCGTAGAGCCAGTGCACGTTGGGCAACACCGGGATTGGGCCGCGCTCCCCCTCGTCCTCGCGGGCGACGGTGGCGCCTTCGCTGTCGATGGCCGCGGCGAGCTCGCGGATGGTCGCGCATTCGAGCATCAGTCGCGCGCGCAACGGAATCCCGCGCCTGCGCGCCGCCTGCACCACGGACAGCGCGACGATGCTGTCGAGCCCGAGTTGGAGGAATTCCGCGGTGACGTCGATCTCGACGCCGTCGAGCAGTTCGGCCAGCACGGCGACGAGCGCGGACTCGGTTTCGGTCTCCGGTGCCGCCGACGGGCCGTCGTCGACGGCGAGCGCGGCGAGCGCGGCGTCGTCGATCTTGCCGTGCGACGTCAGCGGCATCTGGTCGACGATCACGATGCTCTGTGGAACCATGTAGCGCGGCAACCGCTTCGACAGCATCGCCCGCAGCTCGGCGACATCGGGCGCCGGGGCCGCGACGACGTAGGCCATCAGCCGCTGTCCACCGCGGATTCCCCGTCCCACCGCGACGTGGGCGTGCTCGACCGCCGGATGGCTGTGCAGCACCGCCGCGATCTCGGCGGGCTCGACGCGGAAGCCGCGGATCTTGACCTGTGCGTCGGAGCGGCCCAGGAACTGCAGGGCCCCGTCCGGCCGGCGGCGCACCACGTCGCCGGTGCGGTACATCCGCTCGCCGGACGCGTATGGGTCCGCGACGAACCGTCCCGCCGTCTCGCCGGGTCGGCCGAGATATCCGCGCGTCAACTGATGACCGGCCAGGTAGAGCTCGCCCGCCACACCGTCGGGCACACGCCGCAGCCACGAATCGAGCACGTATGCGCGGGTGCCCGCCGTGGGCCGCCCGATGGTGGGCTCCTCATGGTCGGCGATCGCGGCGACGACGGCCTCGACCGTGGATTCGGTTGGGCCGTAACAGTTGTAGGCCGTCATGCCGGTGCGTGCGCATTCGTCGCGGATCTGGTTCCACGCGGGTATGCCGATCGCCTCGCCGCCCAGCGCGAGTACGCCGAGCGGCACCGTGGTCAGCAGACCGACGGCGTACAACTGGGCCAGCATCGACGGCGTCGTGTCGATCATGTCGATGCCGTAGCGCGCGATCGTCTCGGCCAGCGCCTCGGCGTCGCGCTGGACGTCGCCGTCGACGATGTGCACCGAGTGGCCGTCGAGCAACGCGACCAGCGGCTGCCAGGCGGCGTCGAATGTGAACGACCACGCGTGCGCCACCCGCAACGGATGCCTCAGCCGGGCGAACGCCGGACGCAGCACGTGCTTCGCGTGGTCCTCGGCGTATGCGAGCAGCGCCTGATGGGTACCGATGACCCCCTTTGGCCGACCCGTCGTGCCCGACGTGAACACCATGTACGCCGCCTGTCCGGGAAGTGCAGCGACGGGGTGGAAGTCGGGGTGCTCGTCGGGGATCGTCGCCATCACCGCGTCGTCGACGACGACCGCGGGGCGGCACTGGCTGAGGATGTCGGCAATCCGCTCGGACGGCATGCCGGGATCGAGCGGCACGATCACCCCGCCCGCCTTGAGCACACCCAGCATCGCGATCACGTACTGCGGACCGCGGGACAGGTTGATCGCCACCGGATCCTCGTGCCGCACCCCGCGTGCCACCAACGCGGCCGCGAGCCGGTCCGCAGCCTCGTCGAGCTGGCGGTAGGTCAGCGTGCCGCCCGACCAGCTGAGCGCGGTTGACCCGAGCTTGGTGTACGCAGTCTCGGTGAACTTGGTGTGCACACCCGTGTGGGTCGGCGCCGCGAACGGTGCCGGGGCGATGGCGGCCTCACCATCGAGAAGAACACTGACGTTGCGTAACGCGCTGTCCCACTGGGTAATCAGTCGCTGGATCGTGATGAGCAGACGTTCGCCCAGCGATTCGGAACTCATCGAGCCCAACGCACCGTCGACGACCTCGACGAGCACCGTGAGCTGATCGTCGACCATGTGGGCGGCGATCGTCACCGGAAAGTGCGACAGGCTCTCCAGCGACGCAGGCCGGAACGTCGCACCGTTGGCGGTGAACTCCCCGCCGCCGACCAATTCGCCGGGCGGGAAGTTCTCGTAGACCAGCAGGCTGTCGTAGAGCTCGCCGACACCGCCGATGGCGCGCAGTTCGGAATGCGCCAGGTAGCTGTGGTCGCGCAGCTTCGCCGCTTCACGTTGCAGCGCGACGCATTGCGTTCCCACCCCCATCGCGGGGTCCAGCCGTACCCGTAGCGGAACGGTGTTGATGAACAGGCCGATCATGGTCTCGACGCCCGTGAGTTCACTGGGCCGGCCGGACACCGTGACACCGAACACGACGTCGCTGCGGTCGGTGAACGCCGAAAGCAGCATGGCCCAGCTCATCTGGACCAGCGTGTTGACGGTGACGCCCCGCGACCGTGCGGCCTCGGCCAGCTGCACGGTGGTCTGTCGATCGAGCTTCAGCTCGGTGCGCCGCGGCGAGCCCGTCGGCGGCTCACCCGCGGTCAGCGACGGTGACACCAGCGTCGGACCGTCGAGGCCGGCAAGGTGGTCGCGCCACAGCTGCCTGCTGAGTTCCTGATCTCGCGCCGCCAGCCAGCCGATGTAGTCGCGGTACGGCCGCGGCGGCGGTGGCAGCACGCCGACGTCGCCGCCGGCGCGGTACAGCGTGATCAGTTCACCCATGAACAGCGGCAGCGACCAGCCGTCGAGCAGGATGTGATGCGCGACGATCTCGAAACGCCAATGCGATTGCGGCACTTCGATGACCAGGAATCGGATCGCCGGTCCGCGTTCGAGGTCGAACGGTCGGCGTCGTTCATCGGCATCGAGCGCGTCGACCTCGTCCGCCGTCGCGGTGATAGTGCGCCACGGCACCTCGACCCGGCTCGGAACCACCTGGACAGGCCGGCTCAGGTCGCCGTGGAAGAAGCTGGCCCGCAAGTTGGGGTGGCGTGCCAGCAGCGCCGCCGCGCACCCGCGCAGCAGCTCCTGGTCGAACTCCCCGACGATGTCGGCAGACATCGCGATGACATAAGGGTCGTCTGCCCCGCCCTCCCCGCTGTTCAGCTTCGACAGTGAGTACAACCCCTGTTGCAGCGGGCTCAGTGCCATCACATCTTCGATGGCCACCTTCGTTTCCGTCGCGGTCACGGCTCTCCGTGTCGCGATGCCGAGAACAGTGCCGTCACCGAGGCGAGTTCGTCGGCCGTCAACCCCGACGTCGCCATCGGCTCGTGGTGGGTGTCGCCGATCGCGGGGCCGGCGTCGGCATTGTCCACGGTCGCGGCGAGATCGTGAATCGCCGGATGCTCGAACACCATTCGGGCCGTCAGCGGGATCCCGGCATCGCGTGCCCGTGCGGCCAGCTGCACCGCCATGATGCTGTCACCGCCGAGGCTGAAGAAGTTGTCGTTGCGCCCGATCTCGGGTATCTCGAGCGCCTCGGAGAGCATTGCCGCCAGGATGCGTTCGGTTTCGGTGCGCGCGGGTTCGGCCGGACCCACCCGTTTTGCGGGAGCGGCGGGCACGGCTTCGGCCTCGATGATGTCAAGGTGACCATCCGCGGTCCAGCGGCCTCTCTTGCCGCTGGGCGTCAGGCGGGTGACCTGATCCTCCTCGACGTGGTCGTATACGTCGCCGATGACGCCCACCCCGACGGCATCGCGCCAATGGTCGAGCACGCTGACGCCGGCCGCGGTGCTGAACCCGTACACCTCACGCCGTTCCTCGCGGTCGGCGATCAGGACGTCACGCAGCCTCTGGTCGGGATCGTCGGCGAACGCCGTCAACACCCGGCACAGCCACCGCACGTAGCGCTCCGCTGTGGAGCGCCGGTACAGATCGGTGCGGTAGATGACATGGCACCGGTAACCCTCGTCGACGGCGAAGAAGTTGACCGACAGGTCGGCGTGCGCGACGTCGAACGGCGGCTCGAGTGCGGTGAACATCGTGTCGCCGTCGGCGCTCGAGTCCACGAGATGGCCTGCGGGCAACGCTTCCCGTACGTGCACGACGACGTTGAAGAGCGGGTTGCGTGAGAGCGACCGCGCGGGTCGCACCGCGTCGACGACGTGGTCGAAGGGCAGGTCCTGGTTGGCGTACGCCTCCAGCGCGGTGTCGCGTGCCGCCTTCAGCACGTCGCGCAACGACGGGTTGCCGCTCAGATCGTTGCGCAGCACCACGATGTTGATGAAGAACCCGACCAGCTGATCGAGTGCCGCCTCTGTGCGGCCGGCCACCGGGGTGCCCAGCGGGATGTCTGTTCCCTCACCGGCTTTGTGCAGCGCGACGGCGACCGCCGATTGCAGCAGCATGAACTCGGTGATCCCGAGGTCCTGGCTCAGCTCGGCGAACTTCGCGCGGGTCGCCGCGTCGATCGTGAACTCGACGGCGTCGCCTTCTCCGCTCAACGTAGCCGGACGCGCGAAATCCGGTGTCAGGCCGATACCTTCCCGAAGTCCGGCGAGCTGCCTGCGCCAGTACTCGCGCTGTGCCGCGATGGGTCCGTCGGCGTCGGCCAGCAGCGCGGCTTGCCAGGCCGCGTAGTCCGCGTACTGCACCGGCATCGGCGCGAACTTCGGTGCCTCACCGGCCCGGCGGGCGCGATACGCCGTCAGCAGATCGTTGAACAACACCATCGCGGACCAGTGGTCGGCGGCGATGTGGTGGACCACCAGGGAGACCACATGCGCGTCGGGTGTCGACAGCACAGCGGCGCGGATCGGCAGGTTGCGTTCGAGCTCGAACACGTGCCGGCGTTCCTTGTCGAGTTCGGTCTGCAGCCACGCGTCGTCGGCACCGTGGGCCCGACGCACCGCAACCTCGCGACCCTCGTCGACGATCTGGTGTGGCACACCGTCGATTTCGCGGTAGGTGGTTCGCAGCACCTCGTGCCGGGCCACGACATCGCGCATCGCGTGCACGAACGCATCGGTGTCACAGGGCCCGGTGAGCTTGGCGGCGAACGGGATGTTGTTGACCGGATTCGGGCCGTCGACGCGGTATTGGAACCACATGCGCAGCTGTGACGCCGACATCTGCAGCGGGCCCCCGCGCGGGACGGCGACCAGCCGTGGCCGGCGGGATGCGACGGCCGAATCAGCGTCGATGCGTTCGGCCAGCGCTGCCACCGTGCCGAGCTCGAAGACCTCGCGGACGCCGACGTCGATGTTGAACTGGTCGCGCACCGCCGCAACCAGTTTGGTGGCCAGCAGCGAGTGGCCACCCAGATCGAAGAACGAATCGTCGGCGCCTACCCGATCCCGCCCGAGCAGTTCGGCGAACAGCTCGGCGATGCGACGCTGCGTGCCCTCTTCCGGCTCGCGGTACTCCACGCCGGAGCCGATGTCGGGTTCCGGTAGCGCGGTGCGATCGATCTTGCCGTGCGCGGTGATCGGGATCTCATCGAGCACGACGTACGCCGCGGGTGTCATGTACTCGGGAAGCGCAGCGGCAACACGGGTTCGGATGCGTTCGACGTCGACATCCTCGACGTCGTCGGCAGGCGTCAGATAGCCCACGAGGCTCTTGCCGAGGTTCGGCAGATCGCTGACGACGACGACCGCCTGGCCCACGCTGGGGTCCACGGAGATCGCGGCGGCGACCTCACCGAGTTCGATCCGGAACCCGCGGATCTTGACCTGCTCGTCGGCGCGTCCGACAAACTCGATGTCGCCGGCGGCGTCGCGACGGGCGAGGTCACCCGACCGATAGAGCCGGCCACCTGATGTGAAGGGGTCGGCGACGAACCTCTCGGCGGTGAGCGTCGGCCTACGGTGATAACCCTGCGCGACATGTGTTCCGCCGATGTAGATCTCGCCGATCACGCCGACCGGCACCGGCTGCAAGGATTCGTCGAGCAGGTGGATCTGGGTGTTGATCTTCGGCGTGCCGATCGGAACGATTCGGGTGCCCTGCTTGCCCTCGACCTTGTACCGGCTGGCGTTGATCACCGTCTCGGTCGGACCGTAGAAGTTGTGCAGCAGCGCATCGAACGTGGCATGGAACTTGTCGGCGAGCTCACCAGGCAGCGCCTCGCCGCCGATCGGCACCCGCTGCAGGGTCCGCCACTGATTGACACCGGGCAGCGACAGGAACAGACCCAGCAGCGAGGGGACAAAGTGCATCGAGGTGATGCCCTCGGTGTGCAGCAGCTCGGTGAGATAGCCGATGTCGCGCAGGCCGTCCGGACGCGGGATCACCAGGCGCCCGCCACATCCCAGCATGCCGAAGATCTCCCCCATGGAGACGTCGAAGCTCGGGGACGCCACCTGCAGTAGTCGTTCGTTCTCGTCGATCTGGTAGTCACCCTTGAACCAGACGAAGTACTCGGCGACGGGCCGGTGCGGCACGGGCACGCCCTTGGGCAGCCCGGTCGAACCCGACGTGTAGATCAGGTAAGCGGTGCTGTCCGGGCTCAGCGGCCGGACCCGGTCGGCGTCGGTCGGATTGTCGTCCCGGAAGCCGTCGAGTTCGGTGACGGCCTCGCGCAGCACGAGTTTCGGGTCGCTGTCGGACAGGATGAAGCTGAGCCGGTCCTCCGGGTAGGTCGGGTCGACCGGCAGGTACACCGCTCCCGCCTTGATCACACCGAGCGCGGTGATCACCAGTTCGGGTGACCGGTCGAGTAGCACCGCGATGCGGTCCTCGGTGCCGATACCCTTCGCGATCAGCCAGTGCGCGACCCGGTTCGCCGCCGCGTTGATCTCGCGGTAGGTGTAGTGCCGTCCTTCGTAGACCACGGCCACGGCATCCGGCGTGCGGGCGACCTGAGATTCCACCAAGGTGGCCAATGTCTGTGCATCAGCGGCGAATTCCTCGCCAGCCGATACCCGGCGCAGCCAGTCGATATCGGCGGGCGTCATCAGATCGAGTTCGCTGATCGGCTTCTCGGGATCAGCGAGGGCGCTGTCCAACAACACCGAGTAGTGCTGCACCATTTGTCGAACGAGTCCGGCATCGAGCAGCTCAACGAGGTATTCCGCCTCCACCTCGACCCCGGCGTCGTCGAACTCCACCATGAATCCCAGTGGCAGTTGGGTGAATTGCGCACGCAGGTCGGCACGACGACACGTGATGCCGGGCGGGTTGAAGCCTGCCCCGTCGGCGCCCCGCGCACCGAAGGTCACCCGGGTCATCCGCTCCGCGCCGTGCCTGCGGTCGGGGTTGAGCTCGCGGACCACGCGGTCGATGTTGACGTGCTGATGCGCGAACGCGCCGACCGTCGTCTCTCGGACATGGGCGAGGACATCGCGGAAGGTCTGGCGACGCTGCGGACGCAGCCGCAGTGCGACGGTGTTGCCGTAGTACCCGATGACGTTCTCGAGCTCAGCGCTGCGATTGAGCACCGGCGCGGCGACGAGGAAATCGTCGGAGTGCGTGTAGCGGTGGATCAGCACTCCGAACGCGGCGAGCAACACCATGTACGGGGTCGCACCGGACTCCTTGGCCAAGGCCGCCACGCGAGCGACCGTCGCGTCGGGCAACTCCAACGTGGTGCGCGCCGAACGCCAATTCGTCGGTATGGCAGAGCCGTTGGGTCCCGGAAGCTCGAGAGGCTCCGGCGGATCGGCCATCACCGTGCGCCAGTAGTCGAGGTCGTCAGCGGTCGCACTGTCCGCGTGGGACGGCACCGGAAGGGACGGGCCGAGGTCTTCACCGTTGTAGGCCCGGGTGAGATCGGCGAAGAACACCCGCCAGCAGCAGTCATCCCAGGCGATGTGGTGTGCGACCAGCAACATGACGTACTCGTCGGGTCCCGTGCGGACGAGCGTCAAGCGCAGCGGGGCATCGGCACTGAGGTCGAAGGGCGCGCTGAACTCTCGCTGCGCCAATACTTCCAGGCGCAACCGCTGAGGTGTGTCAGCCAGAGTGGACAGGTCGTGGAAGGACCAGCCGGGTGTGAGGTCGGGGTGCACGATCGGCTGCGGTTCACCGTCGGAATCGGCCGCGTAGGTGGTGCGCAGCAACTCATGGCGCGCCGACACGGCGTCGACGGCGTCCCGCAGCCTCGCCGCATCCAGTGCTCCCGTGATGCGGTACGACAGGCAGACGTTGAGCATCGCGCCGGTGGGATCGGCCATCTGAACGAACCACATGCGGCGCTGACCATCGGACATCTCGGCGCTGCGGGCGCTCTGCGGCACGGGGCTGATCGACTTCAATCCCCGTTCGGCCAACCTGCGGCGGATCAGCTCCAGCCGGTGCTCACCAAGCTCCTCGCGGGTGTCTGCGATGTCAGTCACGCGTGTTTCCACTCTCTCTGATCGTTCCGGGAATGAGACCGGCGATGCTCAGCCCCGGTGGTGTCTCGCAGCTGTGCCTGCACGCCAAACTTCCCCGAGCGTGAATTAGTGCAGGCTGTCCTAAGTAGGTGAGGTTACCCTAAATGGGCCTTTCGATGACCCCTACATGTGCCCCCGGGCGGATCGATTTTCACCGCCGGTAGCGTGGGCCGATAGTTCCCCGGGAAAGGATCGATACATGGATCTAGCAGGCATCGGTGTATGGAGTTCGCAGTTGCGCTACGGCGATCCCGGGCAGGCCGCCGAAGCCGCCGCGGAGTTGGAGGAACTCGGATTCACCGCCCTATGGATCCCGGACGTCGGCGGCCCGGTGCTCGATTCGGTCGCCAACCTGCTGTCGTCGACCAAGCAGGTGGTCATCGCCACCGGGATTCTGAATCTATGGATGCACGAGCCCGCGGAGGTGGCGGCGACGTACGCCTCGCTGACCGCTGAGCATGGGGAACGCTTCCTCTTGGGCATCGGGGTCAGCCACGCGCCGCTCATCGATTCCAAGGAGCCCGGTCTCTACCGCAAGCCACTCGCCGCGACGCGGGCCTACCTGGACGGCATCGATGCGACCGAGAACCCGGTGCCCGTCGCCAACCGCGTGCTCGCGGCGCTGGGACCGAAGATGCTCGAACTCGCCGCGACGCGGTCCCGGGGCGCGCACCCCTACCTCGTCACGCCCGATCACACCCGCTACGCCCGTGAGCACCTCGGCGAGGGACCGCTGCTGCTGCCGGAGCAGACCGTCTTCCTGACGAACGACCGCGAGGAGGCCCGCGCGGTCGGGACCAACTGGTTGCGGTCCTATCTGGCGCTGCCGAACTACGCCAACAACTTGTTGCGCTCGGGTTTCACCCAGGAGGAGCTCGATTCGGTCAGCGACCGGCTGTTCGACGCGTTGATCGCATGGGGTGACGAGGAGACCGTGCTGAACCGGGTGAACGAACACCTGCAAGCGGGGGCTGACCACGTTTGCGTCCAGGTGCTCACCGCGGACCCGCGGGAGTTCCCCCACGAGCAGTGGCGCCGGCTCGGTGCCGCGGTGAGCTAGCCGCTCGCCAGTTCGGACAGCACCTCGGCGCTCTCCATCCCGGCGACCTCCAGGTACACCTCGGCGACCATCGCGAGCCGGTCGGCGTCCGGTTCGCGTTCGACGAGTCGGTCGGCCAACTTCGAAACGCATCGCGCCGCGAACATGTCCGCGACCTTTGCCGTCGGTGTATCTAGCCAATCCCGGACCCGGGCGATCACCTGGGTCGCCAAGACGGAATCGCCACCGAGAGAGAAGAAGTCGTCGTCGACCCCGACCGTGTCGGTCGCGACGTCGAGTATCTCGGCGACAATGCCGACCAGCGCGGATTCCAGCGGCGTCGACGGGGCCCGATAGGCGTTCGCCGCAGGCGGTTCGGCTTGCGCGAGCTCTCGTGTGACGGCGTTGCGGTCGAGCTTTCCGTTCACCGTGTAAGGGATCCGGTCGGATACGACGATGATCTTGGGGATCATGTGCTCGGGCACCAGCTCGGTCAGCGCGGCGGCGACCGACTGCGAATCGAGGTTCGGATCATCGGTGCTCACAAGTGCCGCAAGCAGATCCGGCTCTCCCGGCAGCACCGCCGCGACCGCCCCGTCGACGTGCGGCACCCGCTTGAGCGCCGACTCGACGTCACCGAGTTCGACTCGGTAGTTACTGATCTTGACGCGGTGGTCGATACGACCGACGAAGTCGAGACTGCCGTCTGGCCGGTAGCGGACGAGATCGCCTGTCCGATACCACGTTCGGCCGTCGTACTCGACGAACTTCTCGGCGGTCAGGTCGGGCCGGCCACGGTAGCCGCGCGCGATGCCCCGCCCCGACACCCACAGCTCACCCGGCACCCAGTCCGGGCAGTCGGAGCCATCGGCGGCGACCACGCGGCAGACATTGTTGGGCAGCGGCGTGCCGTACGGCACCGCGGTCCACTCCGGCTCCGGATCCGCGACGTCGCAGATGGCCGCATGGATCGCGAGTTCGGTCGCTCCGCCGAGGCCGTGTGCGCGCACGCCGGGTGCGCACTTGCGCAGACCGCGGATGAGTTCGGGGCGTACCCAATCACCGCCGAGCAGCACCACGCGAAGCCCGGACAACCGCGAGCCACCGACAGGGAGCAGCATCTCCATCCAGCCGGGCATGAAATTCAGCATGGTGACGGAGTGACGTTCGACGAGCTCGGCCCACTTGTCAGGATCGCGCCGGTACTGTTCGTCGACCACGACGACCGCTCCCCCGGCGCGCAGAATCCCGAAAACGTCGACCACCGAGTGGTCGCATTCCAGCGTCGACAGCGCCAGGGTACGATCCGTCGCCCCGAGATCGAAACGGCGACTGACGAACTCGACGGTGTTCATCACCGCGTCGTGGGTCAGCTCGACACCCTTCGGCTCGCCAGTCGACCCCGACGTGAACAACACGTAGGCCAGGTCTCCTGGATCGACCGGGGTGGGTTCGGCGTCGATGTGAGCCTGCATCGCCGACGCGACGGTGAGGACCGGTGCGGTCGCCTCGGCGCGGCCGTCGCCGCAGAGCAGCACCGCAGCGACGTCGCTGGACTCGAGGATCCTGGCGGTCCGTTCGGCAGGCTGGTCGGCGCCGATCGGGAGATAGGCCGCGCCTGCGGCGAGGATGCCGAGCATCGCGGGGATCTGCCCGGCGCACTTGGGGCCGACGAGCGCGACCAGGTCGCCGGGCCGAACCCCATTGCGGCGTAACGTTTCCGCAATGGCGAGCGCACGCGTGCGCAACTCTGCATAGGTCAGGCAGCCGTCCTCGCTGAACACGGCGGGCGCATCGGGTGTCGCCAGCGCATTGCGGAAGAACCCGTCGTGGAGCGCCTCTCCACTTCGCGGCGCCGTCACGCTGTTCACCGCATGGCGCACCGCGCGTTGACTCTCGGGCACCGCGGGCGGATCGGAGGCGTCCCACGCCGCGTCGTCGGCGGCCAGCCGGGCCAGTTCCGCCACGTGGTAGGCGAACATCGCTTCGGGAACTCCTGGCCGAAACGCGGCGATGCGGACATCCCAGTTGATCATCAGACCGGTCGCCAGGGGTGTCGCCTGCGCGTCGATGAGTACCTGCGGGCCTTGGGAAATGGTCCACACCGGCGCACCGAATGCGTCGGTGACCTCACCGGCGAACAGGTCACCGAGCCCGAGCGCACTGGTGTACACGATCGGGGCGAGCGTCTGGGTGCCGCGGTGGCGGCCCAGGTCGCGCAGTACGGACAGGCCGGAGTAGCTCGAATGACGAGCGGCGTCGTGCAACGTCTGCTGCACCGCGCGGGTCCGCTCCGCGGGGGTTCTGGCCTGAGTCAGATCGATATCGAGCATCAACGACGAGGTGAAGCAGCCGACCAGCTTGTCGACATCGGGATGGAACGGCTCCCGGCCGAACATCGGCAGGTTGAGCAGGAACCGGGACCCGCTGGACCACCGCGCCAACGCATTCGAGTACGACGCGGCAACGGCCATCGCCGGCGTGCACCCACGCCGGTGCGCGGCCGCGAACAGCGCGTCGCGCGTGTCCACGTCGAAGACATGCCAGAGCCGGATACTGCGTCGGGGGTCGGCCTGTTCGGCAAGTGGAACCAGCGGCAGCGCAGGCGATTCGGGCAACTCGGGGATGCGGTCGGCCCACCACTGCCGGTCCTCGTCGGAGGGGCCGGGATCGGCGGCGGTGAGCGCGCCGCGGTATTGGCGGTAGGTGTAGCGCAGTTCGGGCAGTTCTCCACCGCGGTAGAACACCGCGAGGTCGGCCATGAAGTTGCGGTAGCTCACCGCGTCGGCGGCGTCCATGTCCATGTCGACGTGTAACCGCGTCCGCCCGTCCGGCAGCAGTGACAGGCTCAGCTCGAGCACATCGCCGTCGAGCATTTGATGCGATTTCTGGTGGCGCAGGTCTTCCAGCCGCTGCTCGGCCGCTTCCATGTCGAGTTCACGCAGGTCGTAGACGGTGACGGGTAGGTCGCGATCGCCGATCCGCTGGGTGCCGTCGGGCAGGATCTCCACACGCAACATCGGGTGCCGCGCAACGAGTTTCGCCGCCGCGTCGCGCAGGCGGTCCGGATCGACGCCGGCGCCGTCGAACTCGACGTACAGGTGGGCAGCAACGCCACCGAGTTGCTGATCGTCGTTACGGCCCAGCCACATCGCGTGCTGCATGGGCGTCAGCGGGAAGACGTCACCGTCATCTGCGTGGACGGCATCATCGACCTCGACGGATTCATCGGACGTGGACTGCCCCGCCACCAGCGCCGACCACGCGGCCACCGTCGGGGTCTCCGCCAATGCGGCGAAGTTGATGTCGATTCCCTGCTTCCGCCAACGCCCGGACAGCGACATCATGCGGATCGAATCGAGGCCGGACGCGATCAGGTCGGCGTGAGGGTCGACCTCGTCGGGCGTCACGCCGAGCAGCTCTGCGACCTCCGCGCGGACGGTGTCAAGAGAACGACCACCGCTGTTGTCTGCCCCGCCCGCAACACCCACACTGTCCTCCAAATTAGTAAAGGCTGCCCTAACTAATTCGGCGAGGCTACCTTATATTCGAGGCACCGAACACACCTACCTCGAGGGGTTACGGCACTCATGAGCACTGGTTTAGAGCCTCAGCGGAGCGATCTCACCACTGGCTTCGTGCCGTTCCCGCCCGAGCGCGCCCAGCAGTATCGGGAGGCGGGTTACTGGACCGGGCGACCGCTGGATTCCATCCTCGGCGACGCCGCCGCGGCCTGGCCGGACCGCGTCGCAGTGATCGATCCGAAGGTTTCGTACACCTTCGCCGAACTGCACGCGCGCGCCGACCGCATCGCTGCGGCGTTGGCGGATCGCGGCATCGCGGCCGGTGATCGAGTGCTGCTGCAGCTGCCCAACACGGCGCAGTTCGCCGTGGCGCTGTTCGGCCTCCTACGCGCGGGCGTGGTACCGGTGATGTGCCTTCCGGGCCACCGCTATGCCGAGCTGTCGCACTTCGCCGAAGTCAGCGGTGCGGTCGGCGTGGTCATCGCCGACCAGGTCGCCGGGTTCGACTATCGCGAACTGGCCCGCGAGTTGATGGCCGACAACCCGCGCCTGACCCACGTATTCGTCGATGGTGACCCCGGGCAGTACGAATCCTGGTCAGAGCTGGCCGATTTCGACGGCCCCGTCCCTGACCGCGCAGCCGCCGACACGAGTACGCCCGCCCTGCTTCTGGTGTCGGGCGGCACGACCGGACTGCCCAAGCTGATCGCGCGCACGCACGATGACTACGTCTACAACGCGACCGCCTGCGCGAAAGAGTGCGGACTCACCGGCGAAGACGTCTACCTCGTCGCCTTGCCCGCCGGCCACAACTTCCCGCTCGCCTGCCCCGGTCTGCTGGGGTCGATGACCGTCGGCGCGACGTCGGTGTTCACCACCGATCCCAGCCCCGAGTCGGCATTCGCGTTGATCGACCGGCACCGTGTGACGGTGACCGCGCTGGTGAACGCACTGGCCAAGGTCTGGACGCAGGCGTGCGATTGGGAACCCGTGCTGCCCACGTCGCTGCGTCTGCTCCAGGTGGGCGGTTCGCGGATGACCGCCGAGGAGGCGCGCTACATCCTGGACGGTTTGACGCCGGGACTGCAGCAGATCTTTGGAATGGCCGAGGGGATGCTGAATTTCACCCGCCCCGGCGACGATGTCGACGTCGTGGTCAACACGCAGGGCCGGCCGATGTCGCCGCACGACGAGATGCGCGTCGTCGACGAGGCGGGCCGCGAGGTCGCCCCCGGCGAGGAGGGTGAATTGCTGGTGCGCGGGCCCTACACCCTCAACGGCTACTACCGGGCCGACGAGGCGAACGCGCGGTCGTTCAGCCCCGACGGCTTCTACCGCACCGGCGATCGGGTGCGGATCTTCGCCGACGGTCCCAGGACGGGTTACGTCGAGGTCACCGGTCGCATCAAGGACGTCATCCACCGCGGCGGGGAGACCGTGTCTGCGTCCGATCTCGAGGAGCACCTGTTCGCCCATCCGGCGATCTATGCCGCGGCGGCCGTCGCCCTGCCCGACGAGTACCTGGGCGAAAAGATCTGCGCGGCAGTCGTCTTCAGCGGGCCTGCGATCACGCTCAGCGAGCTGAATCAGTTCCTCGACGAACGCGGAGTGTCGGCACACTCACGGCCCGACGTGCTTGTCCCGATGTCGACGCTGCCCAAGACGGCCGTCGGCAAGGTGGACAAGAAGAAGGTCGTGGCGCAGCTCGTGTCGTCCTGACGGTACTAGGGCACCGGAACTTCCTGCGAAACATCCGGCGCCGTCAGGAGTTCGGAGATTCGCTCTGAGACGGCCGCCGCGGTCGGGTACTCCCACAGCAGCGTCGGCGGCAGCGACAGTCCGGTCTGCTTCTCGAGTTGGCGCAGCAGCCCGACGGTCATGATCGAGTCGACACCGATCTCCACCAACGGCAGCGCGGTGTCCACGTCTTCCTCCGGCAGTCCGAGCTGGGCGGCCACCGCGGCGACCACCCGCTCGGCGACGCGCTTCGGATCGGGCTCGCCGTCGTCGCCGGCAAAGCTGTCCAACAAAGCATCCCGGATGTCCGAACCGCCGTCCTCGACTGGTGCCACGTCGGCGAGCATCGGCACCGCTGCGGCTTCCGGAAGGACCGGCAGCACAACGATGTTCGATTCGCCGTCGCGCATCGCCAGGTCCAGTGCGCGGACGGCTTCATCGGCGGCGATGGTGCCCATGCCGAGCGCGTCCAGTTGCGCCGCGACGAAGCCGGACGTCGAGCCCATCCCCAGCCCCCGCCATGCCGTCCACGCGATGCTGACGGTGCGGTCGCCGAGGCCTCGGCGGTGGCGCGCCATGACGTCGAGGAACGAGTTCGCGCACGCGTACGCCCCCTGTCCAGGGAAGCCTGCGAGGTAGCCGCACGACGAGAAGAGCACCATCCAATCCAACTGCTCCGGCGGGAACACCTCGTGCAAGGTCAACGTGCCGTCGACCTTCGGGTGCATTGCGGCCGCGAAGTCGGCGGGGCTCGTGTTGACAAGCAGCGCACCGGCTTCCACACCCGCCGCGTGGATGACACCGCGCACCGGCGGCAGATACCGCAGCGCGGCGCGTAACGCGTCGGCCGCGTCCGGCGCGCCGATGTCGAGCGGGATGATGTGCACCGACACCCCGCGCTCTTCCAACGCGGCCACGGTGCGGATCAACTCGGACTCCCCCGCATCCCGCCACTCGGCGCGTTCGAGCATGCCGGTGCGGGACAGCAACACCAGTCGTCGTGCACCGATGTCGGCGAGCCGTTGCGCCATGCGCAGACCGAGAACGCCTGTGCCGCCGGTGATCAGGTAGGTGCCACCCGCCGAACACTGCATGGGGGTACCGGTCCCCCGGCCTGCGAACGCCAGCCGCGCCACCTGAGCGACACCGTCGCGGAACACGACGACAGGATGGCCGTGCAGCGACGCCAATGCGCCGACGGGCAGGTGCGGCTCGCCGAGGTCGAGCACGCCGCCGAAGACCTTGGGGTGCTCGGCGGCAGCGACTCTGGCCAGACCCCACAGCGGCGCGTGGGCCACATTCTTGCCTTCGTGCACGCGTTCGGTCAGCACCCACATGCGCGCCTTCGCACCGTGGTCGAGGAGGTGTCTCAGCGTCCGCATCACCACATCGACCGACTGCTGGGGCGAGTCGTGGTTGCGGCACAGCACCAACACCACCGCACCGCGGTCCAACTCCGCGTCGGACGCGGCGATGTCGTCCGGACCGGCACACACCGCGTGCGGCACATCGGCGGCGACGAGATCGCGGGTCACGAAGTGCCGGGTGTCGGCATCTCCCCCGACGACGACCACGGATGACGGCCGGTCGTCGTCCCGCCACGGGACCGCGTGCCAGGTGATGTGGTGCAGCATGCGTGAAAGATCACTTCCCGCAGGGCTTTCCAGTTCCTCGAAGGACATACCCGTCAGCGACACGTGGACGGCCCCCGACTCGTCGGCGATCAGCACATCGGTCGTGGTGGTTCCCGGCCGCCGGCGCACGTGCAGGACCGCCACGGCGGGCGGGCGGCCGTACACCTGCACCCGTTCGATGCGTGCGGGCATGCGCAGTCGCGGCGGGCCGTCGAAAATGGTGGAGGCCGCAGACGTCGCCGCGTCCAGCAGCGGCGCCCATGTCGCAGGTGGCGTCAGGTAGCCGTCGCCGGCGACCCTGGCGATCAGCTCGCCCTCACCGCGGCGCAGATCGAGGATCTCCCAACCGAATCCCATCGCCGCCACGCCGAGTGTGGTCAGCGTGTCCACGACGTGGTTCGGTGTCAGCACTTCGGTGCACCGCGCTCGCGCGGCGGACTCATCGATCACCTGTCCCAGCAGATCCTCGATGTCGTCGTCGGCCGCGGCCACCGCACTGCTGTGGGTGATCCAGCCGCCGTCCTCGGCGTCGTCATCGTCCATCAGCCGTGTCGACAGAGTCAGAGCGCGGTCCTGCAGGACCACCTGGACATCGCGGGTACGACTGGGGGCGACGGGAGTGCGCAGCCGGACGTCCACGAGATCGGTACCGGACCGGTCGGAGCGGGTGTTCAGATCGGCTACGGCTCCGAGGAACGTGTTCAAAATGACTGCGGCAGGGACGATTTCCGTGTTCTGCACAGGGTGATCGCCCGGGTATGGCCGGGTGCTCATGTCCAGACGTGTCTGCCACATCGTGGACGCGACGGCTCCGGTCACGTCCATCCGCCCACCCAGCAGGGTGTGGCTGTCGACGTCGTGCACACCGCGGCCACCGGGTGGAGGTGTCGGCGTCCGCCAGAAACGGCGATGGTGCCATTGCGTGACGGGCAAGGCATCGGCCCATGGCGCGGACGCGTCAAACCCGTGCCGGACGCGAGCGCCGTTGCAGTGCAGGGTGCCCACCGCCGTGGCCACCGCGTGCAGTTCGTCGCGCTCGCGGCGCAGCAGCGGGACGACCGCGTGCTCGTCGACCCCGCTGTGCGTCAGCGTCTCGACGATTGAATGCGCGACCACCGGATGCGCGGACACCTCGAGGAACAGCCGGTGGCCGTCCTCGGCGGCGGCGGTCACTGCCTCCGCGAACCGCACGCGGTCGCGCAGATTGGCCACCCAGTAGTTCTGATCGCGCGGTGCCGTTGAGCGCGGATCGATCAGTGCTGTTGTGTACAAGGGGATCTCGGCGGGCCACGGGGTTGGCAACGCCGCGATGAGTCGACCGAGCTCGGCGGTCAGCGCGTCCATCATCGGGCTGTGAAACGCCACGTCGGTGTTGACCCGGCGGACCATCACGCCCTCGTCGGTCCAGACCCGGCAGACGTGTTCGACGGCGTCGACACTTCCGGACACCACGGTCGACGCGGGTGAGGCGCTGATGGCCGCAACCACGTCGCCGTGTCCAGTCAGCCGCCGTTCCGCTTCGGAGAACGGCAGTCGCACCAGGGCCATCGCGCCCTGGCCCGCCACCGACTGGAAGCCACGGGCGCGGTAGCACGCCACAGCGGCGCCGACCGTCAGGTCGAACACGCCTGCCGTCACGCACGCGGCGACCTCACCGACCGAGTGCCCGATCACCGCGGCGGGTGTGACGCCTCGCTCGCGCAGCACCGCGGCAAGGCCCACCTGCATCGCAAACGTCAACGCCTGCACCCGGTCTGTGCCGCCGAGCTCACCGCTGCGCAGCGCGTCGCGTGCGCTGAACCCCAACTCGGCACCGAACACCGGATCGATCGCGTCGATGACCGCGGCGAACGCGGGCACGCGTTCGAGCAGCTGACGTCCCATGCCCGACCAGTGCGACCCGTGCCCGGAGAACACCCAGACGGCGCCGTCGGCGAGCGCCCGGCCGGTCACGACGGACGGGTCGGCCTCATCGTCGGCCAGCGCGTCGAGCCCGGCCACCAGAGCGTCGATGTCCTCGGCCACCACGGCAGCCCGGACCGGCTCGTGGAAGCGGCGCGTCCACGCGGCGGCTGCCACGCGGTGGAGTCCGTGGTCGCCGGCGCGCAGGTGGTCAGCGAGCGCTCGCGCCTGCGTGCACAGCCGGGCGGAGGACCGCGCCGAAATCGGTATCACCCCCGGGGTTGCGATCGGCGAATCGACCGCTGACGCCGGCGGGGCCTCCTCGAGCAGGACGTGCGCGATCGTGCCGCCGTAGCCGTAGCTGCACACCGCGGCTCGGCGGGGCGTGCCTTCGACGCGCTGCCAAGGCTCCACCGTGGTGGGCACGCGCAGCCCGCTGGCGGCCCAATCAACCGCAGGGGTAAGGGTTTTCAGTCCAGCGGTCGGCGGGATGGCCTCGTGGTGCAGGGCCAGCGCCGCCTTGATGAGACCGACCACGCCCGCGCCGCCCTCGAGGTGGCCGACGTTGGGCTTCACCGAACCGATCCGACACGGCGCGTCGGCAGGCCGATCGACTCCGTAGACGGAGGCCAGCGCCCGCACCTCGGTGGGGTCTCCGGTCGGCGTGCCGGTGCCGTGCGCCTCGATGAAGTCCACGCTGCGCGGTGGCACGCCCGCCGATTCGCATGCGCGCGCGAACATGTGCGCCTGGGCGTCGCCGTTGGGCGACATGATGCCGACGGTGCGGCCGTCCTGGGCCACCGCTCCGCCGCGCACGAGCGCGATCACCCGGTCGCCGTCGCGCACCGCGTCGGACAGACGTTTGAGCACGACCACCGCAGCGCCCTCGCCGCGCCCGTAGCCGTCGGCGTCCGCGTCGAACGTCTTACACCGCCCGTCCGGCGCCGTCGCCCCGGCCTCGTCGAGTACCCGGGTGAGCCCGGGTCCGATCAGCGCGCTGACACCACCCGCCAGGGCCAGCGACGTCTCACCGGCACGCAGCATCTGGCATGCCTGATGCACCGCGACCAGCGACGCGGCACATGCGGCGTCCAGCGCGACGCTCGGTCCGCGGAGGTCGAGAAGATGTGACACGCGGTTGGCGATCCCGCACAGGGACGTGCCGATCCCGGTCCAGGCCTCGATGCCGGGCAGGTCCTCCATGATCAACTTGCCGTAGTCGTCGGAGTTGACACCCATGAGGACCGCGGTGTCGCTGCCCGCGAGCGTGCGCGGCGGCACCCCGGCGTGTTCGAGCGCTTCCCAACTCACCTCGAGCGCCAGTCGCTGCTGCGGGTCCATCAGTTCGGCTTCGCGCGGCGACACGCCGAAGAACTCGGCGTCGAAACCGGCGAGGTCGTCGAGGAAGGTGCCCCAGCGAGTGGTCTCCTTCAGGACGGCCGCGTTGCGAGGGTCCCGGCGCAGATACGGCTCCCAGCGCTCCTCGGGCACTTCGCGAACATCGCTTCGGCCCTCGGTCAGGAAGGTCCAGAACTGGGCGGGATCGGTGATGCCGCCGCCGAGGCGGCAGCCGATGCCGATGAGCGCGATCGGTTCGTTCGTGGCGGCCATGTCAACGAAGCCCCACACTTCCGGAAGCCTGGTCGTCTCCTACAGGCACCCCATACGGCAGTCGGGGTGGGATGAGTTCAGGCACAACCCAACCAACAGCACGCAAAAACGCACGAATAGTCATAGGAGCGCCTGCGCTTCGGCCGGCTTCACGCACCGCGAGCACTCAACCTTGCCGTCGAGCCGGTACCACTTCTTCGACCAGACCCGAACCGCCTCAGTCGCCTTCCCGCACAAACTGCTTGCCTTGAGGCTCCAACTACCATCGTCTTCAGCCCAGTCGATGACGCTGTCGTCCTCGGCCGCGGTCAGTGGAACTAGATGCAGCACACGCCCAGTACGGTTCGCGGCCCATGAGTCCCCGGGCGGAACCGGTGGCGGCATGAAGCCCCACTTCGGGCTGTGCGGGCAGTCATCGAACGGTATCTCCCGATGCTTCACCAATCTGATGTCAAAGCCACGTTCCTTGTCCCGCTTAATCATCTGGGCGTTGCCCGACATCTGCTTCCAGGCATCGTCGAGCGTGACGGTGTCGACTGTCATCACGCGCATCCCCGACACGCACCCGCATGACGCGAACATCGCCCAGCTGAGTTCACGGGCGGGAACAACCTCACCGTTCAGTTCAAAGCAAACGCCGGGAAGGAAATACGCATCTACTTCTGCGGCCCTGGTCATCAGCACTTCCCTCCGTGGCCCTCATGCAAAAGCTCAAACTTCAGTCGCCGCACCGCATCGGTGAATACTCGGTTTATTCCGCATACCTCACACCTGGACGGAAACCTTCGAGCAACCCGACCAGTGAACTGATCAACAAAACGAATCGACGGCACCGTTGAAGTAGTCATGACGCACCTGCCAGAGTGAGAACGGACAAACCCCAAATCGCGGCGGCCAGACCGCCAGCCACAATCACGCATGTCACCAGCGCCCCAATGAACGCCCCAGGGCCTATCAGGAACATGTAGACCGCCCCGGCAACGATGGGCAGGCAGCCCACGATGATTGCGATAACAGCGAGCGCAGTCATGCAACGCACCCACTTCTCAATAGCCGCCAACCGCAACCGGGCCTCCAAACGGCCCGCCTCAGCCGCAACACTAGCGAGGAGGATAGCCTTACCTAACAAATCTGAGGTCATGGCGGCCATCCTGGCACACCCGCCCCACTTTTTGAGGCCTACGCTCTGGCTACGCGGCGACGACGGGCGTGACACCCGTCACGTTTGGAAGTGCTTGCGCGGTAGTCATTTTCGCGGCAGCGGGCCTACAGGGTCTTGACCGCCAGCGGCTCGTCGGTGCCCGACACCCGGATGTCGACGCTGCGGATGTCCGAGGTGGGGATGCTCGTGGCCGCCGACAACCCGGTGGCCTCGTCGCCCGCCGGCCGCCAGGAACCGACGGTCGTCTGCGCCCCGTCCTTGGTCGTCACGACGATGTCGTAGCTCGTGACGTCACGCGACCAGGGCTTGGTGTACTGGCAGGCCCAGTGCAGCTCGGTGCCCCACTTCTTCTCCGTGACGGCGAGCTCGGCGGTCAGGCCCTCGCGGGCTCCTGGCTGCATTGGCGCCATCGCCACCGTCTGCACGGTCCCAGTCGTGCGCGGGAAGACCGTCGCGCCGACGACACCGCCGATGATCGCCAACGTCGCGGCGGCCGCGACGAACACGGCCAGTCCGGTGCGCCGCGAGCGCCGCTGTCGTGCCGCCGCCGCCGCGTAAGCCAGCGACGCGACGTTGTCACCGCGGGGTACCTCCGCGGGGCTGTCGACGATGTCGGTCAACGCGAGCGCCTCATCGCGGCTGAGGACGCTGAGAATGTCTGGCATCGCGGCGATCTCGTCGAGCTCGGCGTTCCGCTCCGGGTTCGCGGCGAGATAGTTCTCGAAGGTGCGCCGATCCTCCAGATTCAGCGCGCCGAGCACATAGGCGGCGTCCCATTCGGCGACGTCGTCGTCGGGTCGTTCGTCAGTCACGAGCAACCCCCCTTTCCTGCAACGCAATTCGTAACGCGCGCAGCGCGTAGTGAAGTCTGGATTTGATGGTGCCCTCGGGAACCTGTTCGTGGGCGGCGATGTCGGCCACGGTCTGGCCGAGGTAGTACGCGCGCACGATGGCGTTGCGATGGTCTGCCGACAGCGACTTGAGCGCGTCGGCGAGCACCCACTTGTCGACCGCGGGTCCGATCGCGTCCAGCGACGGCCGCTCCGGCAGGGTGTCGCTCTGTAGTTCGCGGGTGTAGCGGGCGCTGCGCCGGTCGTCGATGACGAGGTTGCGGGCGACGGTGAAGAGCCACGCGCGCGCCGATTCGCTCGGCTGCTCGAGAATCTCCGGCTTTCGCCAGAGCCGCAGCAGCGACTCCTGCACCACGTCCTCCGCGAACGGCATGTCACCCCTCGTCAAGCGCAGTACATAGCGCAGCAGATCCTGGCTATGGGCGTCGTGGATCGCTCGCAGTACCGCGGCTTGATCAGGATCAGTCATGTCCGATACACCCGCGTGTGCCTCGCTTTCCGTCGTCGTCGCACATACAACGGATGACCACCGCAAAAACGTTCACTGGCAATCGCAAACGCGGCTAACCGCACACTAGGTGCCGGAACCCCCGCTAATCAAGGAGAGTCCGGACCACCGCGTCGGCCAACAGCCGACCCGGGTCGGTGAGGATCAGACGGTCACCGTCGCGGGTCAGCAGCCCGTCCTCGATCACGGTCTGCGCCCGACGCCGCTCGGCATCGTTCAAGGCCGCCAGCGGCAGCCCGTCGCGCAGCCTCACCCGCAACATCACGTCCTCGGTGTGCTGCGCGCCGGAGTCCAGCTGCTCGAAGTCGGCGACCGGCAGCACGCCTTCGGCCAACGCATGCGCATAAGCGTTGGGGTGCTTGACATTCCACCATCGTGTCGCGCCGACATAGCCGTGCGCGCCCGGCCCGGCACCCCACCATTCGCCGCCGTTCCAGTAGCCGATGTTGTGTCGGCACTCGCCGCCGGGCAGGCACCAGTTGGACACCTCGTACCAACCCAGACCGGCCGCGCACAGCCGCGCATCGATCAGCTCGTAGCGGTGCGCGAGCACGTCGTTGTCGGGGGCGCTGATCTCGCCCCGGCGCACCCGGCGAGCCAGCGCCGTCCCGTCCTCCACGACCAGCGCGTAGGCCGACACGTGGTCGACCTGGGCCTCGATCGCGGCATCCACCGAACGCCGCAGGTCATCATCGGTCTCCCCCGGCGTCCCATAGATGAGGTCGAGGTTGACGTGGTCAAAGCCCGCCGCGCGGGCATCACGCGCCGCGTCGAGCGCCCGGCCCGGCGAGTGCACCCGGTCCAGCACCGCCAGCACATGCGGTGCCACCGACTGCATCCCGAGCGACACCCGGGTGAACCCGGCCGTGCACAGCTGCTCGAAGAGCTGCGGTGAGGTGGATTCCGGGTTGGCCTCAGTCGTGACCTCGGCGTCGGCGGCCAGGGTGAAGTGGCTGCGGACAGCGTCGAGCACCGACGCCAGACCCTGCCCACCGAGCATCGACGGGGTACCACCGCCGACGAACACGGTGTCGACCTCGGGCCGGGCGGACCCCAGCCGATCGGCGGCCAGGGCCAGCTCGGCGCGCAGGGCCGCCAGCCAGCTGTCGGGATTGGCGCCGCCCAGCTCGGACGGGGTATAGGTGTTGAAGTCGCAGTAGCCGCATCGGGTGACGCAGAACGGCACATGGATATAGATGCCGAACGCGCGGCCCGGCGTGAGCGCCAGGTCAGGCAGCTCGCGTGTCCCCGCGGTCCGGACTGTCATGCAGCCCAGTTTCCCAGATCGTGGGTTTCGCTCACCGTGAGCACAAATCTGGCCCGGTTAGGGCATTCGTCGCTGCCCATGGCACAATTGCGGGCGTGAAGTCCGGCCGCACCTATCCTCACCGCGTCTCGCTGGTGATGCGGCGTCATGTGGACTTCAAGCGCGTTTGTACGTGTTGTTGTCTGCCCTGACGCGCTGATTCTCGGACCCCAGCCCACCACCAACTTTTAGCTGGCCGCCGGATCTGCGCCGCCGGTCAGCCCACCGGTGACATGCGCGATCCGGCTCCACGGAGGAGCCAACCACATGACCACAGCCGAATCGAAGCCCAAGCCGGTCAAGCGTCCCCGCGGCGAGGGCCAGTGGGCGCTCGGCTACCGCGAGCCCCTGAACCCGAACGAGCAGTCCAAGAAGGACGACAACCCGCTCAACGTGCGCGCACGCATCGAGAACATCTACGCCAAGAACGGCTTCGACAGCATCGACAAGGGCGACTTGCGTGGCCGTTTCCGCTGGTGGGGGCTGTACACCCAGCGCAAGCCCGGGTACGACGGCACCTGGACCGGCGACGACAACACCGACATGCTTGAGGACTCCTACTTCATGTTGCGGGTCCGCTGCGACGGCGGTGCGCTCAGCGCGGCCGCCCTGCGCACGCTCGGCGGGATCTCGACCGAGTTCGCCCGCGACACCGCCGACATCTCCGACCGCGAGAACGTCCAGTACCACTGGGTCGAGGTCGAGAACATGCCGGAGATCTGGAAGCGCCTCGACGCCGTCGGCCTGCAGACCACCGAGGCGTGCGGCGACTGCCCGCGTGTGGTGCTCGGCTCGCCGCTGGCCGGTGAGTCGCTTGACGAGGTGCTCGACGCGACGCCCGCGATCAACGAGATCGTCAAGCGCTACATCGGCAAGCCCGAGTACTCGAACCTGCCGCGCAAGTTCAAGACCGCAATCTCAGGTCTGCAGGACGTGGTGCACGAGGTCAACGACGTCGCATTCGTCGGCGTCGAGCATCCCGAACACGGTCCTGGTCTGGACCTGTGGGTGGGCGGCGGCCTGTCGACCAACCCGATGCTGGCTCAGCGGGTCGGCGTCTGGGTGCCGCTCGACGAGGTGCCCGACGTCTGGGAGGCCGTCGTCTCGATCTTCCGCGACTATGGCTACCGGCGTCTGCGGTCCAAGGCACGGTTGAAGTTCCTGATCAAAGACTGGGGCATTGAGAAATTCAGGGAAGTACTCGAAACCGAGTACCTGAAGCGGCCCTTGATTGACGGACCCGCACCCACTCCCGTGAAGCATCCGATCGACCACGTCGGCGTGCAGAAGCTCAAGAACGGCCTCAACGCGGTCGGCGTATCTCCGATCGCAGGCCGGGTCTCCGGCACCATCCTGACCCAGGTCGCGGATCTGGCCGAGGCCGCCGGTTCGGATCGCATCCGCTTCACCCCATATCAGAAGCTGGTCATCCTCGACGTCCCCGACGACAAGCTCGACGAGCTGCGCGCCGGCCTGGACGCCATCGGCCTGCCGTCGACGCCGTCGCACTGGCGCCGCAACCTGATGGCCTGCACGGGTATCGAGTTCTGCAAACTGTCCTTCGCCGAGACGCGCAAGCGCTCGCAGGTCCTGGTGCCTGAGTTGGAGAAGCGGCTGGAGGACATCAACGCGCAGCTCGACGTGCCGATCACGATCAACATCAACGGATGCCCGAACTCATGCGCGCGTATCCAGGTCGCCGACATCGGCTTCAAGGGGCAGATGGTCGACGAAGGCAACGGCCCTGAGGAGGGCTTCCAGGTACACCTCGGCGGCAGCCTGGGCCTGGACAGCGGGTTCGGCCGCAAACTGCGCCAGCACAAGGTGCTGTCGAGCGAGCTGGGTGACTACATCGACCGCGTTGTTCGGAACTTCGTGAAACAACGTGAGGACGGCGAGCGTTTCGCTACGTGGGCGCTACGAGCAGACGAGGCGGATTTGCGGTGACGGAAACGATGTCGGAAGGCGACCTGATCGCATTGGCGGAGCGCGGCGCTGCCGAACTCGACGGCGCCAGCGCAGAAGAGCTGCTGCGCTGGACGGACGAGCACTTCGGCGGTAGCTATGTCGTCGCATCGAACATGCAGGACGCCGTGCTGGTCGATCTGGCCGCGAAGGTGCGTCCGGGCGTCGACGTGTTGTTTCTCGACACCGGCTATCACTTCGTCGAGACCATCGGCACGCGCGACGCCGTCGAGGCGGTCTACAACATCAATGTGGTAAACGTCACGCCGGAGAACAGCGTGGCCAAGCAGGACGAGTTGTTCGGCAAGGATCTGTTCGCCCGCGACCCCAGTGAGTGCTGCCGGATGCGCAAGGTCGAGCCGCTGTCCAAGGCGCTGCGCGGTTACTCCGCCTGGGTCACCGGCATCCGCCGGGTGGAGGCGCCGACGCGGGCCAATGCGCCACTGATCAGCTGGGACAAGGCGTTTGGCTTGGTGAAGATCAACCCGATCGCAGCGTGGTCCGACGAGGACATGCAGAACTACATCGACGCCAACGATGTACTCGTCAATCCCCTTGTCTTCGAAGGCTATCCGTCGATCGGTTGCGCGCCGTGCACGGCGAAGCCCATTGATGGTGCTGATCCGCGTAGCGGCCGCTGGGCGGGGCAGTCCAAGACAGAATGCGGGTTACACGCGTCGTGACGACGACGTTCACTGCCGCTCACGGGCCGCTTGTGCTCGCGGCCCACGGCAGCGTCGACCCACGTGCGGCGGCGGTGACGCACGCCGTGGCGGGCCGGATCCGGCGGCTGCGGCCTTGGCTCGACGTCCGCCCCGCCTTCCTGGAGAAGGCAGGTCCGAGTCTGGACGACGTGCTGGCAGACCTCCCCGCAGGTGTCGTGGTGCCGTTCCTGCTGGCCGACGCCTATCACGCGCGAGTCGACATCCCCGCGATGATCGACGCGTCGGGGTCGCGAGGCGAACAGGCCATCGAACAGGCTGATGTACTCGGAGAGGATCCCGCCCTGCTGTCGGTCGTGCGGCTGCGACTCTCGGAGATCGGGGTGTCCCCCGAAAGCGAGGGTCTCGGTGTGCTGGTCGTCGCGGTCGGCACGTCGAACGCTGCGGCCAACGCGCGGACGTCCACCGTGGCGCATGCCCTCAGCCGGGGCACGCGTTGGGCGGGTGCCGAGGTCGCATTCGCGACCGGACCTCAGCCCAGCGTCGCGGACGCCGCTGATCGATTGCGCGCCCGTGGCGCCCGGCATCTGGTGATCGCGCCCTGGTTCCTCGCCCACGGCATCATCACCGATCGCGTTGCGAATTATGCTTCGGCACAGGGCATTCCGATGGCCGAGCCGCTCGGGTCGCACAACCTGGTCGCCGCGACGGTACTGGACCGCTTCGACGCCGCGACTGCGACGTCAGCCCAGGCGGCCTGACGGCTTAGCGCGGGTTCTTCTCGCCGGCCTCGACGGGGACGGCCAATCTGTTCTCCGCCGGCGCTACCGGGCACGTCGCATAGTCGGTGAATGCGCACGGCAGGTTGGCGGCCCGGTTGAAGTCGAGTGTCACGGCACCGTCCTCGCCGGGCGCCGTGACCGAAAGCCCCCGGCATGCACGGTATGTCGTCACACCGCTGGTCGCGTCGGTGAACCGGATGTGCAGATTTCCGTCACGACCGGTGAACGCAAGCAGCTGCAATGGCACGTCGTCCAGTTTGAAATGGATGACCCCGACCGCCTGGTGGTGGTGCTCGAGGCCCTCGACGACGGCGCCGGTGGTCACCGGCATAGGACTGTCGAACGGCACGAATTGCCCTGGCACAACCCACTTCTCACTCGGCGGATACGCCGGAATTCCGTGATACGTCTGCAGGTGCGGCGAACGCGGGTCGTGCACGCGCAGCGCCGCAGAGCCGGTTCGGCGGATCACTTCGATGCGACGGTCGCCGTCTTCGACGAGCAACCCTGGCGCACCCTCGACCGGTTCGAGCCGTTCGGTGCCGTCGATCCCTTCGACGTACACCGCGTTCTCATCAGCGCGCCACCTACCCGGCAGGTCGCCGACGGTCTCGTAATCACCGGAGAGCCAATACAAACCGGTCAGGCTGACCCAGCCCAGCGGATCCCCGAAATACCGCTCCCGCTCACTGTGCCATTCCTGCCAGGCCGTCTCGAACGCCGATTCTGTGGCGTGATCAACCGTCGTCATCTGACATACGTCCCTTCTCAGGCCACGGCTTCTTGCCGGATGGCTTGCGCCGACAGCGGTCTGCTCGGCAGGTGTTGCCGAAGTACTGGGGCCGCCTCGGCCTGAAACAGCTCGAGACTGCGTCGTTTCTGCGCCTCGGTGACACCGTCGGTTTCGGCGCTGAGGTGGATAACCTCGTGCCCGAGCCGCGCGTGATAGCGGCTCACCTTGTCGATCACCTGCTGCGGGCTGCCGATCAGCGCCGAGCTGCGGTCGACGAAGTCCTCGATCGTCTCGAACACCACGGGAAGACCAGCGCTGCGCGCGAACGCAAGACGCGCCTCGAATGCGGGCCGATACTCCTCGATCGCCTGCTGGGAGGTCGGTGCGATGTGGAAGCCGGCGGTTCCCGCACCCACCAGGGCGTCGTTCGGGTCATGGCCGTAGAACTCCCACCTCTGCCGGTAGTAGTCAACGAGTTCGGCGTACGGCTCGATCGGATACGTCACATTCGCCGAGAAGATCGGATCGCCGTGCCGCGCAGCCAGATCCACCGAGTCCCTGCTGGTTGCGCTGCCGTGCCAAATGCGGATCTTCTTCTGTAGTGGACGGGGTAATGCCTTGGCGTCGACCAGCGGTGGACGGAAGCGACCCGACCATGTGACCCGCTCGCTGTCCCAGAGGGCCCGGAACAACTCGTAACCCTCGCGGTTGCGGTCCCACTGGTCGGCGGTCGTCACGTGGAACAACTCGGCCTGCGCCGCACCGTTGCCTTTGCCGATGATCAACTCCAGCCGACCGCCGGACAGGTTGTCGAGCGTCGAGTAGTCCTCGAACGCCCGCACCGGGTCGAGCAGGCTCAGCGTCGTGACCGCGGTGAACAGTCCGATCGTCGATGTGCGCGCGGCGATGTTGCTCAACACCACCGGCGGCGACGACGAGATGAACGGATCCTCATGGCGCTCACCGACAGCGAAGCCGTCGAAACCGAGCTCTTCGCCCAGTACCGCGTTATCGACGACCTCCTGCAACCGTTCGGCAGGACTCTTCGTCACACGTGTGCGCGGATCGCGACGATGCGCAATCAGCGTGAGCAACAAGAACTTCATCGGCATCTCCCGGCCGCGGGGATAGCTATCTCGATGGTAGCGAACGACATCGGCCACGATTTCATTCCCGAGCAGTACTTTTACGCCCCCGGCAAATAAAATTCTCCGTGATCACAGATATCCCACAGCTGCGGACCAGCCGGTACTAATACTCCAATGACCGCGCCGCTGTCTGACGACCCCTGCTGTCGCTAGCCCCTTTTCCGGTCCATCTCAGCAACAGAAGGTCGCTCACAGTGTCGGTGTTCGTAGATATCGCTCCCGACGAGCCGCAGGTCGGCTCGCCGGCCGCCGCCGCGCCTGCAGGCAAGTGGCGCGGACGGCTCACCCGCGCGGCACTGCCCCTGCTCTCGCTGGTCGTGTTCTTCATCGTGTGGCAGCTCGCGGCGGCCAGCGGCATCTGGAATCAGACCTTCGTGCCCTACCCCGCCACGGTGTGGCGCGCCTTCATCGACGTGTCCACCACGCATGACGGCGTCCGCGGATACGCCGGCTACCTGTTGTGGGAGCACCTCTACATGACCCTGCGTCGCGTGCTCGCCGGTGTCGTCATCGGCGTCGCCGTGGGCGTGGTGCTCGGCCTGATCATGGGTTCGATCAGCTGGGTCCGCAGTGTGCTCGAGCCCTGGCTGACATTCCTGCGCGCGCTGCCGCCGCTGGCCTACTTCTTCCTTCTCGTCATCTGGCTCGGAATCGACGAGGCGCCGAAGATCACGCTGCTGGCTCTGGCGGCCCTGCCGCCCGCCGCCGTGGCGACCACCGCAGCCGTCGTCGCCGCGCCGGTGGGTCTGCAGGAGGCCGCTCGGGCGCTGGGCGCTTCGCGCGCAGAGGTCATCCGCGACATCGTCGTCCCCTCGGCGCTGCCCGAGACGTTCACCGGCATCCGTCTGGCTGTCGGTATGGCGTACTCGTCGGTGGTGGCAGCCGAACTGTTCAACGGCATCCCCGGTGTCGGCGGATTGGTCAAGGACGCAAGCAATTACAACAACACCCCGGTGGTGCTCGTCGGCATCTTCGCGATCGGGTTCTCGGGGCTTGTCATCGACGGTCTACTTCGCGCCATCGAACGGCGCGCGGTCCCATGGAGAGGAAAGATATGAAATTCAAGGCCTTCAAAGCCGCAGTCGCCGCAGCGGCCGTCGCTGCGACAGCACTGACGGGTTGCTCCGTCGACAAGTCGGAGCAGCAGGCCGACAAGCCGACCATCCGGATCGGTTACCAGACCTTCCCCAGCGGGGACCTCATCGTCAAGAACAACCGCTGGCTGGAAGAGGCGCTGCCCGACTACAACATCAAGTGGACCAAGTTCGACTCGGGCGCCGACGTCAACACCGCATTCATCGCCAAGGAACTCGACTTCGGCGCGCTGGGATCCAGCCCGGTGGCCCGCGGACTCTCGGAACCGCTGAACATTCCGTACAAGGTCGCGTTCATCCTCGACGTGGCCGGTGACAACGAGGCGCTCGTCGCACGCGACGGCACCGGAATCGACTCCATCGCGGCGCTGAAGGGCAAGCGGGTCGCCACCCCGTTCGCCTCCACTGCGCACTACAGCCTGCTGGCCGCGCTGGACCAGAATGGCCTGTCCGCCAGCGATGTTCAGCTGATCGACCTGCAGCCTCAGGCGATCCTGGCCGCATGGGATCGCGGGGACATCGACGCCGCCTACACCTGGCTGCCCACCCTGGACGAGCTCCGCAAGACCGGCAAGGATCTGATCACCAGCCGCCAGCTGGCCGAAGCGGGTAAGCCCACGCTGGACCTGGCCGTCGTCTCCGACGAGTTCGCGGCCGCACATCCCGACGTCGTCGATGTGTGGCGCCAGCAGGAGGCCCGCGCCGCGAGCCAGATCAACGACGATCCCGCCGCAGCCGCGAAGGCCATCGCCGCCGAGATCGGTCTGACCCCCGAGGAGACCGAAGGTCAGATCAAGCAGGCCGTCTTCCTGACCCCCGAGGAGATCGGTTCGCCGGAATGGCTTGGCACCGACGGGAAGCCGGGCAACCTCGCCGTCAACCTGCAGAGCGCATCGCAGTTCCTGGCCGACCAGAAGCAGATTCCGTCGGCCGCACCGCTGGAGACGTTCCAGAACGCGATCTACACCAAGGGGCTGCCGGGTGTCCTCAGTCAGTGAGCTGAAGGACAATGCGCGGCAGGACAACACCCCGGCGATCCGCATCGCCGGGGTGTCCCACCGCTACGGCAGAGGACGCAACGAGGTCACCGCGCTCGGTCCGGTCGACCTCAGCATCGACCCCGGATCGTTCCTGGTTCTGGTCGGTGCGTCAGGCTGCGGTAAGAGCACACTGCTGCGCCTGCTCGCCGGCTTCGAATCACCAAGCGAGGGACAGGTTCAGGTGTCCGGCGCGCCACCCACTCCCGGCGTGACGGCGGGTGTGGTCTTCCAGCAGCCACGGCTGTTCCCGTGGCGCTCGGTCGGCGGCAACATCGACCTGGCGCTCAAGTATGCGAAGGTGCCACGGGAACGCCGGGCGGACCGGCGCGAGCAACTGCTGTCCCGGGTGGGCCTCG
This sequence comes from Mycolicibacterium moriokaense, assembly GCF_010726085.1. Taxonomy (NCBI): domain Bacteria; kingdom Bacillati; phylum Actinomycetota; class Actinomycetes; order Mycobacteriales; family Mycobacteriaceae; genus Mycobacterium; species Mycolicibacterium moriokaense. The sequence continues at coordinate 2,763,434 of NZ_AP022560.1, read as the reverse complement.
AAGGCACCGCCGACCGCAAGATCTGGGAGATCAGCGGCGGCCAGCAACAGCGCGTCGCGATCGCGCGCGCATTGGCGGCCGAGACGCCGTTGTTCCTTCTCGACGAGCCGTTCGCGGCGCTCGACGCGCTCACCCGCGAGCGGCTGCAGGAAGACGTCCGCCAGGTGAGCGCCGAATCGGGGCGCACCACGGTGTTCGTCACACACAGCGCCGACGAGGCCGCGTTCCTCGGCTCGCGGATCGTGGTGCTCACCCGGCGCCCGGGACAGGTGGCACTGGACCTCCCGGTGGACCTGCCTCGCACCGGGGTGGACGCCGACGAACTCCGCCGCTCCCCCGAGTACACGGCGATTCGTACCGAAGTCGGCCGCGCGGTCAAGGCCGCGGCGGCGTAATAAGACTCACGCTGACTTCAGATGTGGTGAAACGCCGGCCACCGGCCTAGCGTCCAACCGACCTATCGACTCTTCCCATCGAAGGATGGCCCCCTCATGTCCGAAATCACCGCAGCTCCAGATTCTTTAAAGGGTGAGCCCGACCCACCGGCACGCAAGCTGCGTGGCAACCTCGGCGTGGCGTCCATCGTCTTCATGGTGGTGGCCGCGGCCGCACCGCTCGGCGTGATCGGCGGTGTCGTGCCGCTGGGTCTCGCTGCGGGCAACGGCGCCGGCTTCCCCGCGACGTTCATCATCTCGACGATCATCCTGCTGCTCTTCGCGGTCGGCTTCACCGCGATGACACCCCACGTCGAGGAGGCGGGCGCGTTCTTCTCGTATGTGCGTAAATCGTTGGGACTCCCGGCGGGTATCGGCATCGCGTTCGTCGCGATCCTCAGCTACGTCGCCCTGGAAGCCGGCGTCTACGGGCTGCTCGGGCCGGCGGGTGCTGCGGTCGTCGAACTGTTCGACGGGCCGGCACTGCCGTGGTGGTTGTTCGCGGCGGCGGCCTTCGCCGTCGTGACCTTCCTCGGGTACCGCAACATCGAACTGTCGAGCAGGGTGCTCGGCGTGCTGCTGACCGCGGAGATCGCGATCGTCGTGGTTCTCGATCTCGTCATCATCGCCCGCGGCGGCGATCACGGGTTGTCGACCGGCATCGTCAACCCCAGCGCCATCGTGTCCGGATCGTTGGGCATCGGACTGCTTTTCGCAATCATCAGCTATGTCGGTTTCGAAGCGACGGCCATCTTCCGCGACGAAGCGCGCACCCCGGAGCGCACCATCCCCCGCGCCACCTATGTCGCGCTGATCCTGATCGGCGTGTTCTACGCCGTCACCAGTTGGGCATTGATCTCGGGCTGGGGTGATGACGCGGCCGTGGCGCACGCCACCGACAACGGCGCCACGTTCCTCGGCGACACCGCGGCGCGCTACATCGGCGTCATCGGCGCCGACATCATCACCGTGCTGTATTTCACCAGCCTGTTCGCCTGCATCCTGGCGTTCCACAACGTCTCTGCGCGCTACCTGTTCGCGCTGTCGCAGCGCGACGTGCTGCCCGCGTCGTTGAGCCAGCCGCACCCCCAGCACGGCTCCCCGCACCGGGCCTCGCTGTGGATCTCCGCCGTCGTCGCGATCAGCATCGCGCTCGCGGTCGTGTTCAAGCTCGACCCGGCCGCGCAGTTCTACACCTGGTTCGCCGGCACCACCACCGTCGGCATCATCGTGCTGCTCATCGCGACCAGCGTCGCGGTGCTGGTCTTCTTCGGCAAGGACAGGCGCGGTCTCTCGCAGTGGCGGGTGCGCATCGCGCCGGCGCTCGGCCTGGTCGGACTGCTCGTGTCACTGATACTCATCCTCTCCAACCTCTACACCCTCGTCGGCGGATCCAGCATCCTGGCCTGGGTCATCATCGGACTGCTCGTCGGGTCGTTCGTGGCGGGCGCCGTCGTCGGAACGAGGGTGCGCGACAACACGATTGCTCTGTCATGACGAACAGCGTGGACACAAAGACGTTGCGGCCCACCGCTTCTGCGGGCGAACGGGAGCTTCGCAAAGCACTCGGCGACGGTTGGCTCACCGAGATCGAGGTGGCGTGGAGTGATCCGTTCGGCCATGCACAGGGCAAGCGGATTCCCGCGTCGCAGTTCCTGGGCCGGGCGCTCGGCAGCGGATTCGCCTTCTGCGAAGCATCTTTGGGGTGGAACACCGAAGGCACGGTCGTCGAGTCGCTGGAACTCACCAACTGGGCCGGCGGCTACCCAGATGTGTTCGCCGTACCCGACCTCGCGACGTACCGGCCACTGCCGTGGCGTCCGCGTGTGGGTCACGTGATCTCCGATATCGTTGCCCACGATCGCAGCCCGTCGCTGCTCGACCCGCGCGCGGTGCTCAAGAGGGTGCTCGCGCGGCTCGCGTCGCTCGGTTACACCGCGAAGATCGGGGTCGAGTTCGAGCTCTATCTGCTCAACGCCGACGGCTCACCGTTCCAGGACGACATCCACGCCTACTCGCTGGAGAACGCCAACGCGCTCGACCCGTTGCTCACCGATCTCTACGAGACCTTGAGCGCCTTCACGCGTCTGGAGGGCATTCAGACTGAGTACGGCCCGGGCCAGATCGAGACCAACCTCGTCTACACCGATGCGTTGGAGGCCGCCGACGATGCGGTCCGGCTCAAGTACGCCGCCAAAGAGGTGGCGCGAAAGCACGGCAAGATCGCGAGTTTCATGCCGAAGCCGTTCACCGAACACTCCGGCAGCAGCCAGCATCTGCACATCTCGCTCTGGCGCGACGGCAAGGCGGCCTTCGCGCCGACGGACGGCGCCGAGAACGAGACCGCACTGCACGCGATCGCGGGTCTGCTCGAGCATCTGCCGTCCATCACGTTGTTCGGGGCGCACTCGGTCAACGCCTACCGGCGCTTCGTCCCCGACTCGTTCGCGCCGGCAACCGTGACGTGGAGCCGCGACAACCGCAGCGCCGCGGTGCGCTCGCTGGTCGAGGCCGACCCGTCGGCGACGAGGCTGGAGTTGCGCAGCGGCGCCTCGGACGCGAACCCGTACTGGTTGATCGCCGCCGCACTGGCTGCGGTGATCGCGGGGCTGGAGGCCAAGGCCACTCCCCCTCCCCTGGAGGGCGGCAACCTCTATACGCAGGGTGTTCCGCTGCCCGAATCACTTGGCGTGGCAGTGGAATTGGCGACCCGCGACGACACCATCGCCGAGATCCTCGGTGGCGGTTCGGTGCGTGACTTCGCGGCGCTGGCGCGCAGCGAATGGGTGGAGTACTCGAACGAGGTCAGCGACTGGGAGCGCAGGCGCTACCTGGCCCGCTCATGACCTCTCCGGGTCCCCATGTCGCCGGCCGTGCGGCTCCGCGCTTCGGCGTGTGGGCGCCGGTCTACGGCAACCACGGCGCACGCGAGCATCCACAGGACGCGCCCGACGCGAGCTACCGCCGCACCCGCGATCTGCTGCTGCGTGCCGAGGCGGCGGGCTTCGACTCGACCCTGGTGGCACAGCACGTCATTCACCCCAGCAATACCGAGGACGACGTGCTCGAAACGTGGTCGACGATCGCGGCGGTCGCGGAGGCGACCTCGCGCATCGAGCTGATCGGTGCGGTGAAACCCCTGCTGTTCAACCCGTTGGTGTTCGCGAAGATCGCCGCCAACATCGCCGACATCGCCGAGGGCCGGTTGTCCGTCAACCTCGTCACCGGATGGTTCCTGCCCGAATTGGAGGGTCTGGGACTGGATCCGCTCGATCACGATGACAGGTATGCGTATTCGCGCGAGTGGCTCTCGATCGTCACCGACCTGTGGGCGGGTAAGCACGTCGCGATCGGCGATCACGGTGGCCAGCCGGCCTTGATCCGGCCCGCACCGGCCGACCCGCCGCCGTTGTACGTCGGCGGCGAGTCCGAACCCGGCCGGGCGCTCGCCGCCGAAAAGGCCGACGTGTTCTTCATCAACGGTCGGCCGCTGCCCGACACCATCGAGGTCATCGAGGACCTGAGGGCCCGGCCGCGGGACGGCGCCCCGCTGCGATTCGGCTTGTCCGCGTTCGTGATCGCGCGCGATACGGAGGAGGAGGCGCTCGCCGAGCTGGACTATCTGCACGCTCTCGACGAGGCGGTGGACAGGCCCGAGATCTCCGGCGGCACCGACCCCAAGACCCAGATGTACAAGGTGCTCTCCGGCGCCAAGCGAATCGGCTCCAACGGCGGCACACTGGCCGGCCTGGTCGGCAGCTACGACCAGGTCATCGAGCGCATCCACGCGTTCCACGACGCCGGTATCGAGCTGTTCATGCTCCAGTTCCAGCCGATCGAGTCCGAGCTGGACCGGTTCGCGGACAAGATCATTCCCCACTTCCGATGACCATGGAGTCCCTATGACCCTCAGCCGCGAACCCGTCGCGCCGCGCTCACCGTTCACCACCGAGCCCCTCGGCGGGTCGGTGACCGAACGCTTGGCCAGGCTCCCCGAGGTCGTGGCGGCGCTGCGTCGCGAGGACCCAACCGCCGAGCGCGAGCGGGTACTGCAGTACGACGCCGTCGAAGTGATCCGGCGCACGGGTGTGCTCGCATTACGCGTCCCTACGGAGTTCGGTGGCCCCGGCGGCAGTGCGCGCGACGTGCTCAGTGCGGTGATCCAGATCGGCCGCGGGAGTTCCAATGTCGCGCAGGCGCTGCGGGCACACTTCGGCTTCTCCGAACGCCTGCTGAGTAACCGCGCGCTTCCCGCCGAACGTGCCGAGTGGTTCCCGCGCATCAACGCGGGCCTCGTCTTCGGCAACGCGATCACGGATGCGGCGGGCAGAGCGCCGTCGAGCGCCGACACCAAGGTGCTTCCCGACACCTCGGGCGTGCTACGGCTCAACGGCTACAAGTTCTACTCCACCGGGACGCTGTTCGCCGACGTCATCGCCGTGTCGGCATTGGACGCGGACGGCCGCGACGTGCAGGCCATCATCCCGGTCGATCGCGCCGGAGTCGAATTGTTCGACGACTGGGACGGATTCGGCCAGCGCACCACCGCCAGTGGCGGCACCCGTTTCACCGAGGTCGAGGTGCACGCCGACGAGGTCGTCACGGCTTCCGAGGGCAACACGCTCGGGCATGGGACCTCATTCCTGCAGCTGTACCTGGCGTCGGTGGCGGTCGGCATCGCCTACGCCGTGTTCGACGACGCGGTCGAGTATGTCCGCACCAAGGCACGCCCGGCGGCGCATTCGGTCGCGGACAGTGCGGCCACCGATCCCTTTGTCCTGCAAGCGGTCGGAGACATCTCTGCTGCCGCATACTCGGCAGAAGCCGTCGTCCTGACGGCAGCGGATGCGATCGACCGTCTGGTCGACGAGGGTCTGCAGCATGACCAGGACGCCGTCGCCGATGTCGCCGTCACGGTCGCCAAGGCTCAATTGGTGGCGGAACGGTTGACCGTCTCGGCGGCCGAGCGGTTGTTCGACACCGGAGGCGCGTCGGCCACCGCCCGCGCGCTGAACCTGGACCGGCACTGGCGCAACGTCCGCACCCTCGCCACGCATAGTCCGTTGGCGTACAAGGCATATGCCGCGGGCAACTATGCCGTCAACGGAGTCTTCCCGCCGGCAAACGGCTACTTCTGAGCGCCCCGTCACATCCGCGAGCAGACGCAAAAGCACCCTAAAACACGGCGTGTGGGGGGCCTTTGCGTCTGCTCGCGGATGTGGGCCCTGCTCACGACAATCACAGGCTCAGGCGTTCGTCAGTGACTCGTCGTCATCGGCGGCGTCTGCCACGGGAACCTTGGTGTCGTCGGGAAGTTCGGGAACCCGCGTCGCACGCACGTACACGGTGTCGCCCTCCTTCAACCCGAGGGCCTCGGCATCGCCACGGGTGATCTGCGCGGTGAACGGGGTGTTGTCCGCTGCGCTGATGAGCTCGACACGAACTTCGAAGCCCAGCATGACGATCCGCTCGATGGTGGCCCGCACCACGCCGGTGGCCTGGACGGACTGATCGCTGGTGGCGATCGCCATATCGGGATTGCGGCCGACGCGAATGTCATGCGGCCGGACCAGGGTGCCGTTCAGGGACGACACCGTGCCGAGGAACGACATCACAAACGCATTGGCCGGCTTGTCGTAAACCTCGGTGGGAGAACCGACTTGCTCGATGCGGCCCTTGTTGAGCACCGCGATCCGGTCCGCGACATCGAGCGCCTCGGCCTGGTCATGGGTCACCAACACGGTCGTCACATGAACCTCGTCGTGCAGTCGGCGCAGCCAGGCGCGCAGGTCTTCGCGCACCTTGGCGTCCAACGCACCGAACGGCTCGTCGAGCAGTAGCACCTCAGGGTCGACGGCCAACGCACGCGCCAACGCCATGCGCTGACGCTGCCCACCCGAGAGCTGGTTCGGGTAGCGACTCTGGAAGCCGCTCAGGCCCACCACCTCGAGTAGGTTGTCGACCCTGTCCTTGATCTCGTTCTTGGGCCGCTTGCGGATCTTCAGCCCGAAGGCGATGTTGTCCCGGACCGTCAGATGCTTGAAGGCGGCGTAATGCTGGAACACGAACCCGATGCCACGCCGTTGCGGCGGCACATCGGTGACGTCCTGCCCGTTGATGGTGATGGTGCCGGTGTCCGGCTGGTCGAGGCCGGCGATCGCGCGCAGCAGTGTCGACTTACCCGAACCGCTGGGTCCCAACAGCGCCGTCAGCGAGCCCGTCGGCACCTCGAAGTCGACGTTGTCGAGCGCGGCGAAGTCACCGTAGTGCTTATTGGCCCCCCGGACCACGATGGCGTTGGTCATATCATCTCCTCAGCTGGGAGCCTAGTTGCTCGTCACGCACGTCACTCGCCGGCGACTCCGGAAGAGGTGTCGACCGTCCAGTGTCACAGGCCTCAGCTGGTGAGCAGCCGCTCCGAGTCGCCGTCCTTGGTCACACGACTCTTGGACCCCAGCGGCGGGACCCGGGTGGCCCGGACGTAGACGGTGTCCCCCGCTGCGAGGCCCAATGCCTCGGCGTCGCCGCGGGTGATCTCGGCGGTGAACGGTGAATCGGTGGCGACGTCGGTGAGCTCCACGCGCACCTCGAATCCCAGCTTGACGACACGGTCGATCGTCGCCTTCACGACACCGGTTGTTTCCGTGCCGGCGTCGAAGGCGACGACGAGTTCGGGATCGCGGCCGACTCGAATGTCGTGCGGACGAACGAGTGCACCGTCCAGAGCCGACACGGCGCCGAGGAACGACAACACGAACTCGTTCACCGGCTCGTCGTACACCTCGACCGGAGACCCGACCTGTTCGATGCGACCCTTGTTGAGCACCGCGATGCGGTCGGAGACATCGAGCGCCTCCGCCTGGTCATGGGTCACCAGCACGGTGGTCACGTGCACCTCGTTGTGGAGCCGACGCAGCCACGCGCGCAGATCCTCACGCACCTTGGCGTCCAACGCACCGAACGGCTCGTCGAGCAGCAGCACCTCAGGGTCGATGGCAAGTGCCCGCGCGAGCGCCATGCGCTGACGCTGACCGCCCGAAAGCTGTGCGGGGTAACGGTCTTTGAAGCCGGCGAGACCCACGACCTCGAGCAGCTCGTCGACCTTCCGATTGACCTCGGCCTTGGGCCGCTTGCGGATTCGCAGCCCGAACGCCACGTTGTCGCGCACCGTCAGATGCTTGAACGCCGCGTAGTGCTGGAAGACGAATCCGATGCCACGCCGCTGCGGCGGTTCGTTGGTCACATCGCGGCCGTTGATCGTCACCGTGCCGGAATCGGGTTGATCGAGTCCGGCGATCGCACGCAACAACGTGGACTTGCCCGAGCCACTCGGACCCAGCAGCGAGGTCAGCGAGCCTTTCGGCACCTCGAAATCGACGTTCTCGAGTGCCGCGAAGTCACCGTAGTGCTTGTTCGCACCCCGCACCACAATGGCCAGATCGGTGGACATGCATCTTCTCCTGGGATCAATCGTCGGTCTTGGTGCGTTTGCGCTGAGCGTCCAGCACGATCTGGACCACCAGCACGGACACGGCCACTGCCATCAGCACCGTCGAAACGGTGTAGGCGCCATACGGATTGCCGAGCGTGTATCGGTCGTGGACAAGCAGCGTCAGTGTCTGCGACTTACCGGGCAGGTTCGACGACACGACCAGCACGGCGCCGAACTCGCCGAGAGTGCGGGCCACTGTCAGCACCACGCCGTACGTCAACCCCCAACGTATCGAGGGCAGCGTGACCCGCCAGAACGTCTGCCACCAACTGGCGCCCAGCGTGGCCGACGCCTCCTCCTGGTCCGTACCGATTTCATGCAGGACCGGCTCGACCTCGCGGATCACGAACGGGAGCGTCACGAAGATGCTGGCAAGCACGATCCCGGGGAACCCGAAGATGATCTTGAAGCCGAGGTTGTTCTCCACGAAACCGAACAGGCCTGCAGTACCCCACAGCACGATCAGCGCGACGCCCACAACCACCGGCGACACCGCGAACGGTAGATCGATGACTGCCTGAAGGGCGTTCTTGCCACGGAACTTTCTGCGCGCCAACACAATCGCGGTCGGCACACCGAAAACGACGTTCAGCGGCACCACGATCGCCACCACCAGCAGCGACAGCTGCAGCGCCGACTGCGCGGCGGGGGTGGTGATGGATGCCCAGAACTCGCCCAGCCCGGGACTGAACGACCGCCACAGGATCGCCCCCAACGGGACGAGCAGCAGTGCGAAGACGTAAGCGATCGCAAGGAACCGCAGCGTCAAACGGGTCGGTAGAGCGAGCTTCATCGTGCAGCCTGCTCCCGCTTCGCGGCGCGTGCGCCGAAGTACCTCAGGACGAAGAGGACGACGAACGAGATCGCAAGCAGCACAATTGAAACCGCTGCTGCGCCCGCACGGTCATCGTTCTCGATAAGCGTCCGGATCCACTGCGAGGACACCTCGGTCTTGCCCGGGATGGCACCGCCGATCAGCACGATCGAACCGAATTCTCCGATCGCCCTGGAGAATGCCAGACCCGCGCCGGACAGCAGCGATGGCGCCAGCGCCGGCAGGATGACCTTGACGAAGATCGTCAGGTTGTTGGCGCCCAGCGAGGCCGCGGCTTCTTCGACCTCGCTGTCCAACTCGAGCAGCACCGGCTGGACGGCACGGACCACGAACGGCAGCGTGACGAACGCGAGGGCCAACCCCACACCCCACGCGGTGTGCTGGATGTGGATGCCCACCGGGCTGCCGGGTCCGTACAGGGAAAGCAACACCAGGCTGGCGACGATGGTTGGCAGCGCGAACGGTAGGTCGATGACCACGTCGACCACCCGTTTGAGCGGGAAGTCGTCCCGGACCAGCACCCAGGCGATGAGGACGCCGAACACCACGTTGATCACCGTGACGATGACCGAGATGGTCAGGGTCACCCGGAACGAGGCCAGCGCCGACGGTGTGGTGACTGAGTTCCAGAACTCCGCAGGGCCGCCCTCGATCGAGGTCCACAGGATGGCGGCCAGCGGCAGCAGCACGATGAGCGACAGCCACACCACGGCGACACCCACCTGGAGGCGGGCCCCGTCGGGCCGCAGGACGCCGGCCCCCCGGCTCGGCCCGTTGTCGGAGCCGGGCTCGGGGCGGCTGGCTTCTGGATTCGGGTCGATAACCGAGGTCATCCCGTGGTTTCTGTGTAGATCTTGGTGATCGTGCCGTTCTTCTTGTCGAACAGCGCCGGGTCGACGTCGGCCCAGCCGCCGAGATCGGCGATCGTCCACAGCTTCTGCGGCGCCGGGTACTTGTCGGCGAACTGCGCCAGAACGGCGGGGTCAACCGGCCGGAAGCCGGCCTCGGCCCACAGCTTCTGACCTTCCGGGGTGAACTGGAAGTTCACGAACTCCCGCGCCTTCTCCTGGTGCTGGCTGGTGTTGACCACAGCCACCGGGTTCTCGATCTTGAAGGTCTGCGGCGGCGTGACGTGCTCGAGGTTGAAGTTGATCGCTTCGTTCTCGTACGCCAGCAGCACGTCACCGGTGCCCTGAGCGAACACGTCGGTGGCCTCACGACCCGAACCCGGGCGCAGCTTCACGTGCTGCCGCACCAGCTCGTCGACATAGGCGAGGCCGGCCGCGGGGTCCTGCCCGCCGTTGCTCTTCACGGCGTACGGCGCCAACAGGTTCCACTTCGCCGCGCCCGAGCTCAGCGGGCTCGGGGTGATGACCTCGATGCCCGGCTTCAGCAGATCGTCCCAGTCGCGGATGTTCTTCGGATTGCCAGGGCGGACGGCGAAGGTCACCACCGAACCGAACGGCACGCCCTTCTGGACACCGGCGTTCCAGTCCTCGTTGACCAGACCAGCCTTCACCAGCCGCGTGATATCGGGCTCGACGGAGAAGTTCACCACGTCGGCGGGCTTTCCGGACTCCACCGCACGGGACTGATCACCTGAGGCCCCGTAGGACGCCGTGACCTCGACACCTTCACCCTCCGGCGTGGCGGCGAATGCGGCGCTGGTCTTGCTCCAGCCCGGTTCTGGCACGGCGTAAGCGACCAGGGTCAGCGTGGTGTGCGCGTTGGAACCGCCACCCCCGTCACCCGCGACGTCGCTTGCGCCGCCGCTGCAGCCGGCCAGCACCGCCGCGGTTGCGGCGAGCGCGGCGGCTGTGCGCCAGCTCTTGAGGGGTTTGAAGGTGCTGAACATGGTGACCTTTCGTTCCTATTTCCAGGGGCGTTAGCGAGCAGTCCCGTGGCGACAGAACGACGAAGGATCGGTAGCAGGGCTCAAACCACAGCCGTCACCGACGCCATACCGCGCACGGGGATGGAGTCAGCAACAACAACAGACATCAGCGACGGCACTGAATCCCACGGCAATGAGGGCCAACACATGGCCACCCTTGTTGCCGGACGCCGTACGCATGGCGCGAAGAATAACAGAGTCTTTGCAGATGCTCAGCGTGGGCTCAGCCAACTTGCCGAGTCACCAACCACATCACGAGCACCAGGACCACCAGGATGACGAGCACCAACGTCACCCTCGACCGCGGCATCCCGCCCCTCATCGGCCGCCCTCGCTCTTCGCGCAAGCGCTCATCGGCCGCCCTCGCTCTTCGCGCAAGCGCTCATCGGCCGCCCTCGCTCTTCGCGCAAGCGCTCATCGGCCGTCCGCGTTCTCGTCGCTATGCCTCACCCGACGCAACACCCGTATCCCGTTACCCAGCGCGCCGTCGAGCACCACGGCGATTCCATACGCCAGCGCCAGCACGACCGGCATCACCACCGCGGTCTGCGCGACGAACGGCAGCCCGGAGAGCCACAGCTCCACCCCGTCCCACCAACTGAGGAAGCCGCCCATCCGGCCAGACTATTCGATGCGAAAACGGCCACGTTCCGGCTGAGACGGAGGTCCCGTGGGATCAACTTCGTCGCCGCCGCCGCGGCGGCCCACTCAGTGACCGGATATCTACGGATGGGCAGCCCCTCTACCAGGCATTTGACCGGCGTCCATCCATGGCGCTCGCGGTCCGCAGACCAAAGTCTGCCCGGCGTCGATCGCGCCGCGCCGGGACACGCAGGCGATGAGTGGACGCCGGGCATATCGGCAGTTGATGATGTCGGCATGGTTCTGCAAGACGCCGAGGCCTCCAGCGGGCCATCCAAGGACGAGTACGACGCGCCGTTGACCGTGACGGCCCCGGTGCCGTACACCTCGGGTGGGTCGTTGCGGAACCCGTTTCCGCCGATCGCCGACTACGCATTCCTGTCGGACTGCGAGAACACCTGCCTGATCTCCTCGGCGGGGTCGGTGGAATGGCTGTGCGTCCCGCGTCCCGACTCCCCGAGCGTGTTCGGCGCCATCCTGGACCGCCGCGCCGGTCATTTCCGTCTTGCGCCGTACGGGGTGTCGGTGCCCGCCGCACGCCGGTACCTGCCCGGCAGCCTGATCCTGGAAACCACCTGGCAGACCCACACCGGGTGGATCATTGTGCGCGACGCACTGGTCATGGGTCCGTGGCATGACCTCGAGACCCGCTCACGCACGCACCGCCGCACCCCGATGGACTGGGACGCCGAACACATCCTGCTGCGCACCGTGCGGTGCGTGAGCGGCACCGTCGAGCTGGTGATGAACTGCGAACCGGCGTTCGACTATCACCGCATCCCCGCCACCTGGGAGTACTCCGCGCAGGCGTACGGCGAGGCGATCTCGCGGGCCAGCCGCGACTCCGACGCGCACCCGACGCTGCGGCTGACCACCAATCTGCGGCTGGGGCTGGAGGGTCACGAGGCGCGGGCGCGCACGCGGATGAAGGAGGGCGACAACGTCTTCGTCGCGCTGAGTTGGTCCAAGCATCCGGCGCCGCAGACCTATGAAGAGGCCGCCGACAAGATGTGGCAGACCAGCGAGTGCTGGCGCCAGTGGATCAACATCGGCGATTTCCCTGATCATCCGTGGCGGGCCTACCTGCAGCGCAGCGCGCTGACCCTCAAGGGTCTGACGTACTCGCCGACCGGCGCCATCCTGGCCGCACCCACCACATCGCTGCCGGAAACACCTCAGGGAGAACGGAACTGGGACTACCGCTACGCGTGGGTGCGTGACACCACGTTCGCGTTGTGGGGCCTGTACACGTTGGGCCTCGACCGCGAAGCCGACGACTTCTTCGCCTTCATCGCCGATGTGTCCGGCGCCAACAACGGCGAGCGCCATCCTCTTCAGGTGATGTACGCCGTCGGCGGCGAACGCAGCCTCGTCGAGGAGGAGCTCCCCCACCTGTCCGGCTACGACGGTGCGCGGCCGGTGCGCATCGGCAACGGTGCGTACAACCAGATGCAGCACGACATCTGGGGCACGATGCTGGATTCGGTGTACCTGCACGCGAAATCGCGCGAGCAGATCTCCGACACGCTGTGGCCGGTGCTCAAGCAGCAGGTCGAAGAGGCCATCAAGCACTGGAAGGAACCCGACCGCGGCATCTGGGAGGTGCGCGGCGAGCCGCAGCACTTCACCTCGAGCAAGATCATGTGCTGGGTCGCGCTCGACCGCGGGTCCAAACTCGCCGAGCTACAGGGCGAGAAATCCTATGCGCAGCAGTGGCGTGCCATCGCTGAGGAGATCAAGGCCGACGTCCTCAAGAACGGCGTGGACTCGCGCGGCGTGCTGACACAGCGCTACGGCGACGATGCGCTCGATGCGTCGCTGCTGCTGGCGGTGCTGACCCGGTTCCTGCCCGCCGACGATCCGCGGGTGCGGGCGACGGTGCTGGCCATCGCGGACGAACTGACCGAGGACGGGCTGGTGCTGCGGTACCGCGTCGAGGAGACCGACGACGGGCTGTCCGGTGAGGAAGGCACCTTCACCATCTGCTCGTTCTGGTTGGTGTCCGCGCTCGTCGAGATCGGCGAGATCCACCGCGCCAAGCACCTGTGTGAACGGCTGTTGTCGTTCGCAAGCCCCCTGCACCTCTACGCCGAGGAGATCGAGCCGAGCACCGGACGGCATCTGGGCAACTTCCCGCAGGCGTTCACCCACCTGGCGTTGATCAACGCCGTCGTGCACGTGATCCGCGCCGAGGAGGAAGCCGACAGCTCAGGGGTGTTCGTGCCGGCCAACGCGCCGTCGTAGTCAGCCGACGAACGCCCGGCGGGACTGCACGTAGATCGCGAAGTCGACGACGAGCGGTGAGGGCACCGCGAGCGCGACGGGCGTCAGCCGACTGTGGGCCTCGTCGCGGGCGACACCGGTGATCACCCGTCCCCCAGTGCCGTTGGACGTCGCGGTGAGCAGGACGCCGTCGGTGCCCGGCCGGAGGCGAACGTAGAACTCCACACCCGCTTGTATCGCGCCGGCCAGTTCCGCACCGTCGGCGTCAACGAGGCTTCCCTGCGAAACTGCAAGGGCCACATCGTCTGCCGCCTCCAACCTCAGCGGGCCGACCAGACCGTCCTCATAGCTCGCGTCATCGGCGACGAGGGCAACCGCAGGCGACTGTCCGCGGGCGTCATGCGCCCCCTTGAGCAGGTAGTCGTAGAGGTGCACGATGCGATCGGGGTTGGCATAGGTGCGCGCCCCGTGGAGCCAGAAGCCGACGGTGCCGACCACCACCGGAGCGTCGCCGAGCACCACGAGCCGGTAGTACCGGTACCCGCGGCCCCCGCGGCCGTGCCGCGTCCGCGCCAGCGTCGAGCCGACGCCGAGCGGCTTACGGTATGTCCCGTGTCCCCCATGGACATTCAGACCGGACGCGGTCACGTCGCTCCACGTGACACCGTCGGACGATTTCTGCAGCAGCAGCGACACCGCCGTACGGGATACGAGTTCGACTGTGTAGCCGCCCAATTCGGGCTCGCCGTCGAACTCGAAGACGATGCCGTCGGCGCCGCGGCGCTCTGTCACCGGAGTATTGCGCGGGCGGTTGTCCAGCTTCAGATCGTTGGTGAAGCGCCAGATCGCCGCCTGCGTCGCGGCGATGGCCTCGTGTTCGGCGATGTTGGCCGCACCCAGCGGGTAGCCCGCCGCCCGCACGCGCCTGCTCAGTTCGCCGAGTGTCAACGTCGGATACGAGTTGCGCAGGATCCAGCCGACCTCGGCCTCATGGGAGCGGGTCCGCAGGTTCGGCACCGCGGCCCAGTCGGCCGCGCGGTAGTGCGACGGCCCGGTCGGGGCGTGGCCGGTGAAATCGAGCGAGTACGCGGCGATGTTCGGGTTGAGCCGGATGAGGTCGGTCCGCGCCGACGAACCGTCGGTGAACACGATGGTGTCGACGGTGTGGGAGTAGGTGCCGCCGCGGTAGCGCGTCATGCGCGAGATATCCGCCGCGTGCGCGCGGGCGTGCCGACGCACCGCCAGCGGTACGCGTGCGGGTCTTGGCAGGGAGACAACGGTCATGGCAGTCGACTTTCTGGGGTTCTGAACAGCGCGAATCGGCAAACCGCCAAGATCGGGCGGGCTTCAACGCAGGGAGAACGGCGTCAGAAAATCAACAACAACAGCAGCGCACGGCGAAGCGGTGCGCTAAGACTTGACGCTGAGGCGTCGGCTGTTGCATGCCCAATACCATACGGCATGCGCGCAAGCGGCAGTCCCCGGGTTTCGTACGCACGCCGCGCTAAACCCTGTCCGATGGCGTACTGAGCACTATTGTTGGCACGTGATACCCGGCGGGACCTCATCAGACAGCGGTCGATGTCATCGATGTTGTGGGTCCCGCCGTCCCCTCTTCAGCACCTGGAGGTAGACCATGACGTCGGCCCAGAACGAGTCACAGGCCCTCGGCGATCTCGCCGCCCGGCAGCTCGCCAACGCCACCAAGACCGTTCCCCAGCTCTCCACGATCACTCCGCGGTTCCTGTTACACCTGTTGAGCTGGGTCCCCGTGGAGGCCGGCATCTACCGGGTCAACCGGGTGGTCAACCCGGAACGGGTCGCGATCCACTCCGAGGAGGGGGCGGGTACCGAGGAGCCGCTGCCCGAGACCTACGTCGACTACGAGACCAGCCCGCGCGAGTACACGCTGCGGTCCATCTCCACCCTGCTCGACGTCCACACCAGGGTCTCCGACCTCTATTCGAGCCCGCACGATCAGGTCGCCCAGCAGTTGCGGCTCACCATCGAGACCATCAAAGAGCGCCAGGAGTACGAGCTCGTCAACAACCCCGAGTACGGCCTGCTCTCACAGGTGACCCCCGAGCAGACCATCCAGACACTGGCGGGCGCCCCGACGCCTGACGACCTGGACGCGTTGATCACCAAGGTCTGGAAGACACCGGGCTTCTTCCTGACGAATCCGCTCGGTGTCGCCGCGTTCGGCAGGGAGGCGACCTACCGGGGTGTGCCGCCGCCAGTCGTGAGCCTGTTCGGGGCGCAGTTCATCACCTGGCGTGGCATCCCGATCGTGCCGTCGGACAAGGTGCCCGTAGAGGACGCCAAGACAAAGTTCATCCTGGTGCGCACCGGCGAGGAACGCCAGGGCGTGGTGGGCCTGTTCCAGCCCGGTCTCGTCGGCGAGCAGGCGCCGGGCCTGTCAGTGCGGTTCACCGGCATCAACCGCTCGGCGATCGCGTCGTATCTCGTGACGCTGTACTCGTCGCTGGCCGTACTCACCGACGACGCGCTCGCTGTGCTTGAAGGCGCAGCCGTGGACCACTTCCATGAGTACAAGTGAGTACCGCTCGGTAGACGCTGAGAGCGACTTGCCAATCAGCGCAACCGAACTCGCCGCCTTGGCGTCTCAGCTCTTCGCTGCCAGTCTCCGTCCCGGACCCGACACTCCCCCGCAGGCGGCGCCGCTGTCGCCGCGCGGCAACGTGCCGGATGCGACGGCGGCGACGTCGACGGGCGCCACGGCGGCCGGCGCCGCACACCCTGCGACTCCGGCCCCGCCGTACCTCCCACTGACCGAGGTCTACATCCCTGCGCCGACATCACCTGAGCCCGACGGCATTCCGCAGACGGTTCCGGTGGCGCCTCGGGGCAATGCGCCCGATCTGACCACCGCCCCTTCGGGTGCGTACACAGCGCACAGCGTGCTGGACCCGTACGCGGTGCCGACCTCCGGGCTGGTGCCGACGATTCCGGGTGTGCTGGCGGGGTCGACACCGACGGCGCCGGTCGCCCCGCGCGGTTCGGCGCCCGGGTGGCTACCGGACGCCCCTACGGTCGGCGATCTCGGTTGGACGGACGCGCCTCCGGCGCCGACCGGTGACGAGGCGAATTACTACTTCCTTGCGCCCCGGGTGGTCGAGGACGTCAGCGCCGAGCCGGTGCCCGTTGCACCTGATGACCACGAGGTGTTCGACGTCAACGCGGTACGCGCCGACTTCCCGATTCTGCGCGAGACGGTCAACGGCAAGCCGCTGATCTGGTTCGACAACGCCGCGACCACGCAGAAGCCGCAAGCGGTCATCGACCGCCTGTCGTACTTCTACACCCACGAGAACTCCAACATCCACCGTGCGGCACACGAATTGGCCGCCCGCGCAACCGATGCCTACGAAGAAGCGCGGGATACCGTGCGCCGGTTCATCGGGGCGTCGAAGTCCGAAGAGGTCATCTTCGTCCGCGGCACCACCGAGGCGATCAACCTGGTGGCGTACGCATGGGGTGGCAAGCATCTCGGACCGGGTGACGAGATCGTCATCACCCATCTCGAGCATCACGCCAATATCGTTCCGTGGCAGCTGCTCTCGCAGCAGACGGGCGCGATCCTCAAGGTGGCGCCCGTGGACGATGCCGGCAATCTGTTGCTGTCCGAGTTCGAGGACCTGCTGGGCCCGCGGACCAAACTGGTTGCCGCCACGCATGTTTCCAATGCGTTGGGCACGGTCACACCGGCGAAGAAGATCGTGGAACTGGGGCATCGCTACGGTGCGCGGGTGTTGATCGACGGCGCGCAGTCCATTCCCCACATCCCGATCGACGTACAGGATCTCGGCGCCGATTTCTTCGTGTTCTCCGGCCACAAGATCTTCGGGCCCACGGGTATCGGCGTGCTCTACGGCCGCGAGGACGTGCTCGAGGAGACGCCTCCGTGGCAGGGCGGCGGCAACATGATCGCCGACGTGACGTTGGAACGCTCGCTTTATCAGGGGCCGCCCAACAAGTTCGAGGCGGGCACCGGCAATATCGCCGACGCGGTGGGACTGGGTGAGGCACTGCGATACGTGGAACGTGTTGGTATCGAACGCATCGCGGCGTACGAGCATGCGCTTCTGGAGTACGCCACGCCACGTCTGGCAGACATCCAGGGGGTGCGCCTGGTCGGCACCGCCGACGAGAAGGCCAGCGTGTTGTCGTTCGTGCTGGCGGGTCACGAACCCCTGGAGGTCGGCAAGGCGCTCAACGCGGAGGGCATCGCGGTGCGCGCGGGCCACCATTGCGCCCAGCCGATCCTGCGGCGGATGGGCCTGGAGGCCACGGTGCGACCGTCGTTCGCGTTCTACAACACCTTCGAGGAGATCGACGTGTTCATCAACGCGGTCCGGCGCATCGCCGAAGGCGAGGTCGCGGTCTAGGCAGGCACCGCGCGGCGCGCCGACAGGGTTTTCTCAGCGTACGCGCGGCCCACATCGGGGTCGCCCGTCACATAGCCGACGATGTCGGCGAGGGTGTTGATCCGCCCCGCGCCACCCCAGGTGCCGTCCGGGATCTCGTTGGTGAACACCCACACCCGGTTCGGGTCGGCAGGATATGCGCCGTTCTCGGCGCGCAGCACTGCGGAGGTCACGTCGGCGACGAGGGCGGCGCGCCGCGCGTCAGTGAACTGTCCTTCGGGCACAGATGCCACGAAGCGGTAGCGCGGTTGATCGGTGATCTCACCGGCAACGAACACCTCGGCGGGTCGATGCAGGAACACCCACGCGATCGCACGGGCGCGCTCATCGGTCGGGTCCGCGCCCTCGTGTCGCAGGAGAAGCTCGGTGAGCTCAGAGATCAGCGAGCGTTCGACGTCGGCCGCGAGTGCGCCGGCGGGGATATATGCGTCGAGCATGGGCATTGGTCCAGCCTCCTTGAGAAAGGTCCGCGAAAAGCCCTGGTAGCGGCCGGGTACGGCCACTCCGAGGCTAGGTTTATTTTATAAACTTACGATGCTGGGTTTTATTTGTCAACCCAGGTATCGTCGAAGCATGCACCCCGACCGTTTCCGCTACAGCGCCGCCAACTGTTCGATCGCCCGCACGCTGGCCGTGGTCGGCGAGAAGTGGACCCTGCTCATCCTGCGGGAGGCGTTCTACGGCCTCCGGCGGTTCGAGGAGTTCCAGTCCGCGTTGGGATGCGCGAGGAATCTGCTCGCTGCCCGCTTGAAAACACTTGTGGCACACGGTCTTCTGGAACGCATCGCCTATCAGAGCGAGGGCGGCCGAACCCGCCATGAGTATCGGCTGACCGACAAGGGCCGCGACCTGTTCCCGGCCGTGGTGGCCTTGATGCAGTGGGGTGATCGGTGGGAGGCCGACGAAGCCGGTCCCCCGGTGCACGTCGTGCACCGCGTGTGCGGCGAGCCGGTACGCGCACAGCTGACCTGCGCCGCCGGGCACGATCACCTGACGGCGCGCGACACCGAGGCCGTGCCCGGTCCGGGCGCACTCACCGTCGCGTGACGGCGGACCTCGAACTCAGCTGGCGGCGAGAGCGGGTTCGCGACTCGCGGCGTACTCCTGCCACGCGACGAGCACGGCCTCGAGCTGGGCCTCCGAATGCCTGCCCAGCCCGCACTCGGTCGATATCCCGAACTCGGGCAGGAACTCCGACGCCAGCGCCGCCCGCGCACGCGCTCCGGCGGCGCCGTCCTCGGCGTGCAGGAGACCCAGGTAGATCTCGGTGTCGGGTTCGAGTGCGAGGCCGCTCAGCGGCTGCCAGTGCGCGCGCTTGGTCCAGGCCGCAACGGTCGCCGCTTGAATCGCGTCGATGCGCCGCGACACGTGCCGGGACAGCCCGTTGGCCAGGGTGACGATGGCGGTCGCGTCACGCGGCAGGATATGCCGGCCGCCGCGGGCCGCCGCCTCCTCGTCGGGCGGATCACCCATGAACGGCGACGCACCGAACTTCGAATCGCCGTAGCACAGATGGAAAGTCAGCTCGGCGTCGTCCTGCACCCACGATGCCAGCCGTGCCGTCGCCGCGAAGATCGGCTCGAAACCACCGTACGGGTTGGGGAACCAGCCCTCGATCGTCGCCAGCTCGGTGGGCAGGTCCCATTGGATCGCGAGGTCGCGCGGAGGGATCGCCTCCTGCAGCGTCTCGACACTGTGGCGCAGCTGCTGTTCGTAGGCGTAGGCGACCTCGACCTGAGAATCCAACTCCGCGAACGAGTTCACCGCGTTGAACGGCGTGGGTATGGACACCAGGAAGCGCGAGTCGGGTGCCAGCACACCCCCCTCACGGGCGGCGATGAACCGGGCATACGACTCTGCCGCGATGGTGTGGTAGTCCAGAGCCCCGAAGGACACGGTCGAACCGGGACGCACCCGCACCTTGTTGTCGACGACGTCGACAGTCGGATTCTTGAGGAAATGGTCGGCCTGGGTCAGCACCCAGTTCGCCCGATCGCCGGGTTCGCCGTCAGGCACCCGCGTCGTACCGGGTTGCAGCCGCTCGCCGACGAGACGGAAGGCGTCATCGACGGTCGGGACGTTGATGCTGCCGGTGAGATAGAAGCCAGCCATGACGAACTCCTTTGTCGGACGGGGTCAGAGGAGGACACCGAGCCGGGGCGGCTTGGTTCCGTGCAGGGTGTAGTTGCCGAGGTGGACGTACTTCCAGCGGGCTGGATCGTGCAGCGAGTGCACCCGCACGTTGCGCCAGTGCCTGTCCAGCGCGTGCCCGCTGTCGGTCGCCGATGAACCCGCCAGTTCGAATATGCCGCTGGCGATTTCGACCGCGAACTCTTGAGCGAGCGCCTTGGCCGCGGCGACCTGCAGCGAGGCCGCGGCTGCGGACTCTCGGGTCAGCTCCGGCTCGGCAAGTGCGTCGTCGACCAGCTTGGCACCGTGCGCAAGCAGGGCCTCTAGCGCGTACAACCGGGCGGTCAACTCACCGAACCTGCGGATGACGTGCGGTTCGTCGGCGGCGCTGTCCACATTCGCCTCGAACCAGGGGCGCGTACGGGTCGTCACGAACCGCGCCCCGTCCTCCAGTGCCGCGCGAGCGATACCGATGTCGACGGCCGCGTGCAGGGCTTGGTCGAACGCACCGAGGACCGACGGCGGCGCGGTGACAGGATCGGGATCGGGCCCCTCGTCGATCACGAAAGCATCGTCGACGATGACGTGGTCGAAAACGACTTCGCCGCTGGCGGTTCCGCGCTGACCGAACGACGACCACTTGTCGAGGTTCAGCGTGACACCCGAATCCTCCGATCGGACGAACACCGTCGCGCCGTGCGACGGTTCGGTGTCGGGAATGCGGGCGGCGACGGCGATCCAGGTCGCACCGAGGGTGCCGGTCGCGTAGTACTTGGTGCCGTTGAGCACCCACGTGCCGTCCTGCTGACGCGTAACGGTGGTGAGCCTGTCGACACTCAGGCGCGTCCCCCGCTCGACGGTCGCATTGCCGAGCTGCGCGCCGGCGAGCACGTCGGCGTAGATGCGCGGCGCAGGGTCGTTGTTCTCCAGACCACTGATGGCGTGCAGGAGCACGAAATGTGCGAGCAGCAGCTGTCCGACAGCCGAATCCGCTTGCGCCAGAATGCGCAGCACTTCCACCGCGGTGGCGCGGGGCAGGCCCGGACCGCCGAAGGCGACGGGCACGATGATGCCGAGCAGACCCGATCGACCGATCTGCCGCAGTTGCTCTTCTGGCCAGGTTCCCGTGAGCTCGCGCTCGACCGCCCCCGCCGCGATGTCGACCGCCAGCGCGCGTGCGGTGGCCAGTGCCTCTTCGGACGAGGTGAGGACGGGAGTGGTGCTTTCGGTGGTGGTCATGGCGGGAACCTTAGGTTGAGGGGATATTTGGTGTAGCGGGCGTCAAGCGACGCTGAAGGGGCGTTCAGGAACGCTGTAAACCGCATCGGCACTGATGCGCGCGCTGGCCTCACGAATGAGGGAGACGAACGTCGCCAACGCGGTGCCGTCGGCGGGCCGATCGGCGGTCGCCAAGGCGATGCGGCGGACCGGCTGCCTTCCGGCCACGCGCCGCAATGCCACGTCGGTTCGGGCACCCGCCGCGGCGAGTGAAGGCACCAGTGACACACCCAGATTCGCGGCGACCAGGCCCTGCACGGTCGAGTAGTCCTCCGTGCGGAAGGTGACCGACGGGATGAAGCCCGCACTGCGGCACGCCCGCTGGAAGACCCGCACGTCGGGGCAAGCCCCAGATTCGGTGCTGACGATCCATTGTTCTCGCGCCAGCGCGGCGAAAGGCACTTCCGCCCTGGCGGCGAGACGGTGTCCCGCGGGGAGCACGACGAAGAACTCGTCGTCATACACGGGCACCGAGTGCACACCGGGAAACTCGGGGGCCTCCCCCGGCACCTCAGTGATCACCGCTGCGTCGGCCCCACCGGACGTCAACAGCTCCACGCCTTCTTCGGGGTCCGCGGATACCAACTCCACGCCGACACCCGGGCAGAGCGCCCGGAACCGCGCGATCGCCCGCGGCAGGATCGTGCCGGCGGCGCTGGCGAATGAGGCCACGCGCACCACTCCGGGATGTGCGGTGGCCAGGTGCTGGAGGTCTCGTTCCGCCGTCCTGATCGCGGCGAGGATCGTCTCTGCGTGCTCGAGCAGCCGGGTGCCCGCCGCGGTGGGCCGCACGCCGGTGGGACTGCGGACCAGCAGCGTCGATCCGATGTCACGCTCCAGCGCCGTGATCTGTTGGGAGACCGCCGACGTGGTGTAGCTCAGTGCCGTTGCGGCGGCCGACAGCGACCCGCAGCGGACGACTTCCTGCAACACCACGAGCCGGCGCACATCGAACACCCCGGCAACGTAACCGCCCGCGACGGCGTTGCCGAGGGTTGTGATCATGAGGATGAAATCGGCGTCAATAGCGCTTCAGTAGGCGCTGGCGACTCCCTTCGGGATGATGCCGTGGTGCAGTTCGGCCACGTCGGGATGTGCGCGGGTCCGCGACTTCCATGCGTTCTCGCCGTAGGTGTTGAAGATCGGGTTGTCTGGGTCGACCTCTACACCGCGCGACAGCGCCGCCAGCTCCGGGGGCAGCGTGATGATCGGCACCTTCGCGTCGAGGGAGGGATTCAGGAAAAACGGAATGGACACGCGATCGGTGTGCGGTGGTGGCGCGAGGACGCGGTGACGGGTGGCGCGTAGATATCCACCCGTGGCGACCTCGAGCAGCTCACCGATGTTGACGACCAGGGCGTCCGGCAGCGGCGGGACGTCGATCCACTGCCCCACCTCACCCTCGACCTGCAGACCGGTCGAGCCCTGCTCGAGCAGCAGCAACGTCAGCACGCCTGAATCCTTGTGCACGCCAACGCCTTGGGTCGTGTCGTTGGTGCCGGGATAGCGCACCACCTTCATCAGCGTGGCGGGCCGGTCGGCGAACGCCGCGTCAAATGTGTCCTCCGCCGCCCCCAGCGAAACGGCCCAATGGCGCAAGAGGCGGATGCCGACGTCCGACATCGTCACCGCCCAGTCTTCGAATGCAGTGCGGAACCCTGCGGGCGCCGTCGGCCACAGGTTCGGGCCCTGCAGCCGCCAATACCCCTCGGCGCCTTCGATCACCGACCGCTCGGGCCCGATGTCGATCTGCTCGCGCCAGTCGATCTTGCCGTTGGTGAGCTCTCCGCCGATGCGTGAATAGCCGCGAAACTGCGGACTTTGCAGCTGGCTGATCTTGTTCTTGGCATCGAGCGGCAAGGCGAAGAACTGTCGCGCCAACCCGAGAACGGTGTCCATCTTGTTACGCGGCACACCGTGGCCGACGAGGTAGAAGAACCCGTTGTCGTGCGCGGCTTCACGCAGCTGTGCACGGAACCGGGCCGGGTCTGCGTCGGACTCCGCGAGATCGAGAACGGGGAGCATCACGCCATTGTCGACCTGCGACACCCTCAATGCCATCTCCTTTAAACGACGCCGCACCGGCGTATAGAAACCGTTAAATCACCATGCGCCAATCTGTTGGCCGACGACTGCACACAGCCGAGCATCGTCACCATGAGTTACAGCAGCCGGCGAGCCAACGACACCTCGCGCAAGGTAATCGATACTGCGATCGGCGTCCTGGTCGGCCTACGTGGCTGCTCACCGGATCAGGCTTTCGCCGAGCTTGTCCGCGTCGTACACGATTCTGGAGTCGGGATCGGCACCCTCGCGGCAGGATTGGTCGCGCTCGCCGGCGGCGGGAGCTCGGCCGGCCACGCCGAAGCGTTCAGCGCCTGGGGCGAACTCGTGCGCCGTCGTCCTCTGGAACCCGTCGCCAACGCATCCTGACGAGATAGTCCGCGCCGCTGAAAGACTACTTCTGAGAAGAGTGGTTACTCGGTGACGCTCTCCAAGGCCACGAGGATCAACTCCGCGGCAGAGGCGGTATCGGTAGCGCACGACCTTGCGGTCGATTTCGCCGTGGGCGCGCTGACCGGGATCGTCGCCGACGTCACCACCACGTTGCGCCCGGTCGACGGCCACTTTCAGATCGACGGCACGAAGTTCTATTGCACCGGATCGCTGTTCGCGGATGTGTTCGCGGTACTGACGCGGCTCGACGACCCAGGAAACGAAAGTGGGCTGCCTCCGGACGATTACATCGCCTACGTCCCCGCGGACAGCGCCGGGATACGTGTCATCGACGATTGGGACGGCCTGGGGCAGCGGACGACCGGCAGCGGAACCGTGCGGTTCGACGGCGTCGTCGCGAGGCGTGATCAGCTTGTCCCCCGCGCCGGGGCAGTCAACGCGGCCACGGGATATGGAGCGTTTGCACAGCTGTTGCACGCGGCGATAGACGCCGGGATCGCGCGCGGCGCATTGGAGGCCGCCGCGCGCGTTGTCCGCGCACACAGCAGGCCGTGGTTCGAGGCGGGCGTGGCGCGCGCGATCGACGATCCGTTGTTGATCCAGCGGTTCGGCGAGCTCACCGTCGCCGCTGCCGAAGCCCAACTGGTCGCGGCGGGCGTTGCAGTGGATGCCACGATCACCGGTGGCGGGTCGGCGGACCCGGCCGCCGCATCGGCGAAGGCGTCACTCTCGGTCGCGACCGCCAAGATCCTCGCCGACAAAGCCGCCAACGAAGTGTCAAGCGGACTGTTCGAGGTCAGCGGGACCCGCAGCGCGACAGCCGGGTTGAACCTCGACCACTACTGGCGAGACGCCCGCACACACACCCTGCACGATCCGGTCCGCTGGAAGTATCAGCACATCGGTCGGGCGCAGCTGCACGGCGAGCCGCCACCGCTGCACGGAGTGATCTGACGCGCGTTTTGAATCGTGCCGAAGGTAAGCCGTGACCGAGTTCGGCGGTCCAACGAAGATCACGTCGTGACCGCAAGATCCGCTTCAATGCGTCCGGCCGCTAGAGTCTTCCCATGTCGGTGAAACTGCATTGGTTCCTGCCCACCTATGGCGACAGCCGGTTGATTGTGGGTGGCGGCCACGGCACTCCGGCAGGAGCAGCGCGCAGCGACCGCGACGCTTCGATCGACTACCTTGCGTCGATCGTCCGGGCGGCCGAGACGTTCGGCTTCACCGGGGCGCTGATTCCGACCGGAGCCTGGTGTGAGGACGCGTTCATCACGGCGGCACTGCTCGCCCGAGAGACGACGTCGCTGGCGTTCCTGGTCGCATTCCGTCCGGGGTTGGTGAGTCCCACCCTGTCAGCACAGATGGCGGCGACCTTCGCCAGGCACGCCCCCGGTCGCATCCTGCTCAACGTCGTGGTCGGCGGCGAGGCGCATGAGCAACGCGCTTTCGGTGATCACCTCGACAAGGATGCACGATACGAGCGGGCCGACGAGTTCCTGGAGGTCGTACGCAGGCTGTGGGCCGGCGAGACT
The DNA here is from genome assembly GCF_010726085.1 of Mycolicibacterium moriokaense. Taxonomy (NCBI): domain Bacteria; kingdom Bacillati; phylum Actinomycetota; class Actinomycetes; order Mycobacteriales; family Mycobacteriaceae; genus Mycobacterium; species Mycolicibacterium moriokaense. The sequence goes on along the minus strand of NZ_AP022560.1, from coordinate 2,738,066 downwards.
GTGACGACTCACGGCATACACATCCAGGTCGATGAGGCATCCCTTGCCACGCTGCCGAATCCGTTGCCGCCGTTGTACTTCGGCGGAAGCTCTGCGGCGGCGGGTCCCGTCGCAGCGCGGCACGCCGATGTATACCTGACGTGGGGTGAGCCTCCAGACGCGGTGCAGGAGAAGATCGAATGGATCCGCGGACTGGCCGAAAAGCAGGGTCGCAACGTCCGCTTCGGCATCAGGCTGCACACCATCTCGCGTGACACCGCGGACGAGGCATGGTCGCAAGCGGACAAACTGGTCGACGCGCTCGATGAAGATACGGTGCGGTCAGCGCAGGCGGGTTTGAGCCGTAGCCAATCAGAGGGTCAGCGCAGGATGCTGGCACTTCACGAAGCCAACCGGGCCAACGGCACCTGGCATGACGCGCGCAGCCTCGAGATCGCACCGAATCTGTGGGCCGGCGTCGGCCTTGTCCGTGGCGGTGCCGGCACCGCATTGGTGGGCAGCCACACCGACGTCGCCGATCGGATTGCCGAGTACGCGAGAGTCGGCATCGACGAGTTCATCTTCTCGGGATATCCGCATCTCGAAGAGCTCTTCTGGTTCGGTGAGGGCGTAGTGCCGATTCTCCGCGAACGCGGACTGTTCGACGGTAGCCACCTCAACGCGGCACCCGCGTCGATACCTTTCGTCGGTGCGACCCGCTGACCTCAACCCGAAAATCGGGTTGGCACAGCGTTAGTTGCCCTGACCGCCGCGGCCCAGCGCTGCCAGATCCGGTACGGGGTCCTTGCCGTTGATCAGCCAGTCCCCAAGGATGCGCGCCTTGTATACCCGAGGGTTGTGCGATGCGAGTGTGCGCGCGTTGCGCCAATGCCGGTCCAGCGACCGGTCCTCTGAAACACCCGATGCGCCAAGCGCATCGAAGATTGCTGTGGTTGCCCGTAGGGCCGCGCCGATGATGACCAGTTGCGCCTGACTCACCGCTACCTCGGCGTCAATCAAACGCCGTTTAGCGGTTTCCTCGTCGTGTACGAGCCGCCCTTCGACGATATGGTCCAGGCTTCTCGCGCTCTGTGCGAGCGCCGCCTCTGCGGCGAACACGTCGGCCGAGACCTCCCCCACGACCTGCAGGAGTTGCGCATCCTCGGCGGGCACCGCCGTCAGCCCCTGCGGATAGTTGCGCTTGCGGTCGATCAGGGCCTCAGATCCATCCAGTAGTGCAGCCCGGGTGATCCCGGTGAGCACGGAAAGCATGGCGATCTGATAGAAGTGCGCCTGGTACTTGAACCTTTCGGCCGCTGGGAACACGTCACCGGCTTCGGCGCGGACGCGGTCATATCGAGCCGACCCGCTGGCGGTGGTGCGTTGACCGAAACCGCGCCAGTCGTCGATCAAGGTGACGCCCGGATCGTCGGCGCGCACGAGTGCGGTCACCAGAGCGCCATCGTCACCACGGCCGATCACATCCAGCCAGTCCGCGTAAAGACTGCCTGTCGCATAGAACTTCGACCCCGTGACGATCCAGTGATCGTCCTCGGCGGTCACCGTGGTTGCGATATTGGCCAGTGTCAGGTTGTTCGCCTCGGTCCATCCGCCGCCCACGAATGCACCGGAAGTAAACCGCGCGATCCACTGGTCATTGGAGTCCGACACCGGCGCGTTGAGTCGATCCTCGACAAAGGCCAAGTGGTTGCGCCAGATGTGGGACACGTTCGCATCCGCGGTCCCGAGTTCAGCGAGCAACAGAAACGTCTGTTCCAATGAGGCCCCGAATCCCCCTCGCTCAACAGGGATGCGCACCGTGCCGAATCCCGCATCGTTGAGCCAGCGGACCTGGTCGTGAGGAAAGACGCGGCCCTTCTCACGTTCCAGACTGCCCTCACCGATCTTTTCGAAGATCGGCTGAAACGTTCGTCTGAGGTCCTCGTAGCTGGCTGTGGGGCTCTGCAGGTACGTATGCGCGGTGGTCATCGCGTCTGTGCCGCGTCGATGCGATAAGCGGAACTGTTCTCGACGGCTACGTAGCCGAGGCGCTGATAGAGCAAATGGGCCTTGCTCTTGTTGTTGATATCCGTACCGAGCGAAGCGGCGCCCAGGCCACGGCGTAACGCTGCCAACCAGATTTTCCTGAGCAGGAGTTCGCCGATGCCGAGGCGACGACGATCCCGTCGCACACCGATGTAGTCGGTGTGTGCGCTGCGCTCTTCGGCGACCCCGGTACCTGCGGTGTAAGTCGACCCGAGCACATAGCCGATGACATCACCGTGGTCGTCGATCGCCGCGACACTGAAATCCGGTGCAAAGGCCCGACTCTGAATGTGGTGCGCCCACAACTCCGGTGTCTTCGACATGTTGCCGAAATGCTCCAGGAAAGTGTCGAACTGAAGTTGACGCACCTGCTCACCTAAGTCACGCTCGACTATCTCCGGCCAGCCGACCACGGTTATCCCATCGATTGCCGCGGCCTCCAACGCGTCGGGATCCTCGTCGTGCAACGGCTTGCGAGCACGAATGAATTCAGCTTCCTGATAAGCGCCCCGGCGAGTCAACGCGGAGATCGCCGACTGCTGATCCGTACCGATGATCGTCCGAAGGAACGAATCCGGTATCAACGGATTCTCTTCTGCGTAGCGCGCGACAACATCGCCGACGATGCCATCGACGAGATCTGGCGGGACGTTGGAATCGAATACGAAGTCGGCGAGAATCTCCGGCTGGACACCGTGGGGCTGATGAAGCACCGCGTATCCGCGTATCCGGCCTGTGGTATCCCGCACGACCGCGGCAGCGCCTGGGAACGCGCCGTCGAATTGTTCGGCGATGTCGCGCGAATCGGCTGCGAACTTCCGACCGCCGAGGCCTGGTGTGGTGGCGAGGAAGTCGGCGATCAAGGGATGGTCTTGTGCGGTGGCCGGGGTTGCCGTCCACTTGTCGACTTTGAGATCGTCAGCCAGCGTCACTCTGTCCTCCAGTGGGGCGCAATCGATATCGTCACGAGTAGAAGCCAGGGGACGGTGGGCTCCCGTTGAGCAGGTGGTCGCCGAGTTGTACGTGTTTGTAGTGCAACGGGTCGTGCAGGCTCAGCGTTCTGGCGTTACGCCAGAATCTGTCGAGCCCGTGTCTTGCGGCCGTCGACCGGGCGCCCGTGACTTCGAAGAGCCGACTGGAGACAGTGAGTGCGACGTCGCTAGCGTGCACACGCGCGGCGTTGACAGCCGATACCGCCTCCGCTCGTTCGCTCCACGACAATTGATCACCGCGTTGGCGTGCGGCCTCGACTGCCTGTGTCGCCCGATCCGTGAGCGACGTCGCCGACTGGACCTGCACCCACAGCTGTCCGAACCGTTCGAGGACGAGTGGATCTTCCACCGCGCTTTGATATTGCGATTCCACCCATGGGCGCCCCTTGCTGCGGGTGTAGTCGGCGGCTTCGTCGAGTGCACCGATGGCGATGCCGGTGAGAATCGAAGCGAACCCCGAGTACATGTACAGCACATCCAGACTGGCCGCCGGCGTGGACTTCTGGGCACCGTAGCCGTAGCCGATCACGTCCGTCGTGCCGACTGCGACGTCGGTCAGGGTGGCGCTTCCGCTGACAGTGAGGCGCTGGCCGACGTTGTCCCAGTCCTCGCCGAATGAGAGTCCGCGGGCCCCGCCCTCGATGTGGACTGTCGCGATCTGGCCCGAGACGTCTGCACCGGCAAGCCGGGTGCCCTCGTCGAAGACGACCCAGGCCAACAGGACATCCCCGAGTGCCGCGCCACTGGTGAACGGTTTGGTGCCGTTGAGTCGGAATCCGTCGCCGGTCTGCGTTGCCGATATCAGTGGTGGATACGCGGCTTGGGCAATGGTGCCGTGGAACAACTTGTGTTCTGCGATGCGGCGCGCCCGCTCCGTGCCGACAAATCCGTTCTCGCCGCGGGTACCGGCGAGGCTGCCGAAGTAGTGATACAGCAGCACGTGTGCAATGGATGGGTCCGCACTGGCGATCTCGCGGACCACCGCTGACACCGCTGTCCAGGAAGCGCCGCCGCCACCGAGCTCCGCCGGGATGAAGATGCCCAGCAGATCGGCGTCTCTGAGCCATCCGATCTCATCGACGGGCGTATCGCCTGCGCGGTCGCGCTCCGGCGCGGTGGCCTTGAGCTTCGCCGCCACCACGGCGGCGCTCGTCAGCCAATCCGCGGCGAGGTCGGACGACTGGTCATGCGACACGACAGCGGTCATGGGGCGACCGGCTCCTTTTCCCGTCGCGGCTCCGGGTCGTCGTCATCGGCACTGGCCGCGCTCGCGTCATCACGCTGATGTTGCAGCACCTCGACGATGCCCACCTCGGCGAGACGCTGCTGCTCGGCTTCCGACAGTGTCTGGATGGTGCCGATTCGATTGGCGACCTCAGGCCGGGTGCGCTTCAGGATCCAGTACCACGCGAGCCCTGCGAGCAGGATTGCGCCGAAGATGAACGGCAGGATGTTGAACGGGAATTCGGGCACCGGGTAGAAGTTGCTGAAGATGACGTATCCGAGGCCGACGGTCGCCCCGACCGACACCAACAGCCGCGCAGGTGTCAGCGCCTTGATCCGGTACAGCCATATCGGCGTTGCGATCACCACCAGCAGATAGCTGATGAGGAAGCCCCAGGTGGCGACGTATCCACCGTAGACGTCGAACACCAGCCGCCCGGCCGAGCTGAAGGTCGCCACCACCGAGAAGACAAGTGCCAGCAGCCCGATGAAAACCACACCGACCCAGGGGGTTTCATACTTTGGATGGACCTTGGTCAACGCACGCGGCAGTGCTCCCTCGTGCGCAAGGGTGAACAGCGACCGTGCGCCGGCGGTGGTTACCGCGGTGACGAACACGATGAATGCCACCGCGACAGCGGCACTGAGGACTTGGTTCACCCACGGCACGCCGACCACGTCCGCAAGCTGCGGCAGCACCGCCTTGTCGCCGTCGATGTCGTCGAAGAAGAGGATCTGTGGATACGTGGCGACGATGTAGAGGACTCCCAACAACAGGACCACCCGCAACAGCGATCGAGCGATGTTGCGGTGTGCGTCCTTGGCCTCTGCACCGAGCGATGCGACGCTCTCAAACCCCGCGTACGAACCCACAGCCGATACCGCCGCGATGAATGTCGCACTCACCGTGAGGTGCTTCGGGTTCCACTGTTCCCAATCGATGCTGAAGCCATACGTGATGTAGGCGCCGACGATGATCACCAGAATCGAGGTGATCGCGACCAGCTCGAAGATCAGTTCGCACTTCGCCGAAATAGACACGCCGCGGTACGGCAGATACACCGCTGCGGCCACGACGACGACCACGAGCAACAGCCTGAACCAATGATCCTCTGAACCCAGGCCGATCGAGGCGAGGAAAGAATCCAGATAAAGGACCCCGCCCAGCGTTCCTGTGGTGGCGAAGCCGATGTAGCCGATCAACAAACTGAACCCTGCAGCGTAAGCGAATCCAGGTCCGAGGCCGTTTCCGGTATATGTGCCCAACGAGCCACTGGAGACAGTGCGCTTGGCTTGGAAACTGATCGTGGCGGCAATGAGCACGACAATGGTCAGGCCGACCAAAACCGCCCAGGCCGCACCCTTTCCGGCGGCGACGAAGAGCGAGAACGGCACCACTGCGACCGCGACGCTGGGTGCGGCCGCCGCGAGGCCCTGCGCGAACACTCCCCAGAAGCCGACAGCATTGCGCTTCAGACCGATCTCCTGTGCCGAACCTAGTGCGCGACCCGAGAGCGCAACCTCCGGACGAATCGGTGTAGACATAAGAGGCCACCTCCTTGGCTCGAACTCTCGAGCCGCGCCGAGTTACCCGTGCGGCCGATTCAACTGGCGCACAGGTGATTAATGAGTTCGTTACTCAACAATCACGATGACGGAACACCGGTCATCTCGTGAGCTATCAAATCGACAGGATTCTATTTCGGCGAAACTGCGTGCCGGGGTGATCGTCGGGCAGCAGTGCCGAATCGCCGCCGAACAGGCGCTGGCGGAGAGTGGTCGACGTATCACCCTCTCGCGCGCGGCCGCGTCGCCGAAGCTCGGGCAGAACGTAATCCGCCACGTCGGCGAAGCTGCCCGGGGTCACGTGGTAGGCGATGTTGAACCCGTCCACTCCTGTGCGTTCCGCGTATGCCTCCAGCTCGTCCGCCACGGTGACAGGCGATCCGACGAACAGCTGGCCACCGAAACCACCCAGCCCACCGACGTAGTCACGCAGTGTGATTCGGTGCCGCGCGTCGGCATCATCGACGGCCGCGAGGATCGATCTGCTCGCATCGGTGTCGAACTGTTCGATGGGCCGGTCCACCCCGTACTGCGACCAGTCGACTCCGCTCAGGGCCGAGAGAAGTACCAAGCCGCCCTCGAGGTCGTGATACTTCGCGAGGTCATCGGCCTTGGCCTGAGCAGCCGAATCGGTGCTGTCGGTGACGATCTCGATCGAAGTGATGAATTTGACGGACTCTGGGCGTCGTCCGTGTGCGGCAGCACGACGTCGGACGTCATCGATGTTCGCCCGCAGCACATCCGGTCGCGGGTCACTGAGGAAGACAAGTTCGGCATTGCGAGCGGCGAACTCGCGGCCTGCGTCCGACGTTCCGGCCTGGAACAACACCGGGGTGCGCTGAGGTGACGGCTCAACGAGATGCGCACCCGGAACGGAGAAGTAGTGTCCCTCGTGGCCGATTGCATGGACCTTGGCGGCGTCGGTATAGACGCCGGCTGCGCGGTCCCGGACGACGGCATCGGTTTCCCACGAACCTTCCCACAGCTTGTAGGTGACCTCGACGAACTCCTGCGCGATGGCGTAACGCTCGTCGTGCGGAATCTGCCTGTCGCGTCCGATGATGTTGCGCGCCGCACTGTCGAGCAGCGATGTCACGATGTTCCACCCGATGCGGCCGCCGGTCAGATGGTCGAGCGTGCTGAACTTTCGCGCAAGCAGGTAAGGACTCTCGTAAGTGGTCGATACGGTGACTCCGAACCCGAGGTGGTCGGTCGCCGCCGCCATCGCCGAGACGGCGAGCAGCGGATCGGTGACCGGCGTCTGCACGCCACGGGTCAGCGCAGCAGTCGCGTCACCGCCGAACACGTCGAGCTGGCCCACGGCGTCCGCGATGAACAGTGCGTCGAAGCCGCCTGCGTCGAGCAGCTTGGCCAGGTCGACCCAGTACTTCAGATCGGTGTATTCGGAAGTGCGGTCGTGCGGATGGCGCCACAGGCCGAAGTTCCCGTGCGAAACGGTCGACATGGTGAATGCGCACAGCACGAATGGGTTCACGGTCATGCCGAAACGCGGTATCGATTGACCGGTGCGGCGAGCCCTAAGTGGTCCCGCAGCGTCCTACCCGTGTACTCATGCCGGAACAGACCGCGCTTGCGCAGCAATGGCACCACCTGCTCCACGAAATCGTCGAACTGCCCGGGCAACCCCGAATCCTGCAGCACGAAACCGTCCGCCGCCCGACCATCGAACCAGTCTTCGATGACATCCGCGAGGTGTTCGGGCGTCCCGACGACGCTTGCACCCCAACCATTCACGGTGCGGTACAGGAATTCGCGCACAGTCGGATTGCCCTCCTTAGCCAGGGCCCGGTAGCCGGCAAGCGCGGTTTGATGCGTCTGCGTGGTCTCCGGGAACGCGGAGTCCGGTACCGGGCCGTCCAGATCCGCGCCGGTGACATCAACGTCGACTTCGAGCAGCCAGCCGGCTTGGTACTCCGGGCTGAAGCATTCATATGCGGTGCGCTCGTTCCGGTGCGCTTCCTCCTCCGTCGAACCGACGATGAAGCGCAGCGATGGCGTGATGAGAGGCGCCACTCGTCCAAGCCGTTCGGCCTCGTCGTGGATCTGGCGGTAGAACTGTTGAGCGCGTTCACGATTGCCTTGTCCAGTGAAGATCACCTCGGCATGGCGGGCGGCGAAAGCCCTGCCGGTAGCCGACGATCCGGCCTGAAAGATCACTGGTTGCCCCTGCGCCGACCGCGAAGCCCCGAGCGGTCCGGTGACGTCGAAGTAGCGGCCGTGATGGTTGGGCACATGAATCTTGGTTATGTCGTGGAAGATTCCGTTGACCCGGTCCTCGATGATCGTGTCGTCGTCCCAGGAGTCCCATAGCTTCTTGACGACGTCGATGGCCTCTTCCGCTATCGCGTACCGCTCATCGTGGTCCACTACACCGGCGGCGCTGAAGTTGTCGGCCGCGGCGCGCGCGAAACTCGTCACCAGATTCCACCCTGCACGGCCACCGCTGAGGTGGTCGAGTGAGAGGAGTTGGCGCGCGAGGTGATAAGGCTGCTGCAACGTCGCCGAACCGGTGACAACCAGACCGATGCGCTCGGTGACTGAGGAGAGCGCCGCCGTCGTGGTCAGGGGCTCGAAGTCTTCCGGCGTTTTGTACGGCCACGTCGCAGACGGGCCGAAATTGAGGCCATCGGCGAAGAACACCGCGTCAAACGCACCGGCCTCGGCCGCCTGTGCACGGCTGATCAGTCCGCGACGAACCCCTGCGGTGCTGTTGTCGATGTCAGGATGACGCCACGGGCCAGCCGAGCGCGTGTTTCCGAACGCCAGCAGGTGCAGTTGCCGCGTCACGGCACCGCCTGTTGCGTCACTGACGGCTGCAATGTGCCTGCGGGATCGCCGTCCGCTTCATGAGAGAACACCAGACCGCCGAGAGCGATGATGACGACCCCGAGAAGCAGCACCACCCACGGCCAACTGCCGACAGGCTGCAACCAAGGAACGACCCCGCCTTCGGGAGAGGTCAACTCCACGTACTCGCTCACGCCTGCAGGCTAGGCGCGAACGCTCATCATGGAAGTCGCACCGCGGCGCGTGGTAGGCGAGACCGCAGGACGGCGATCGTGTTCCCTTTGAATCAGATTGGTCGCAACCGCGTGAAATCGCGGTAGTCCGTTAAAACCGCGCAGATTCTAAACAGGTCAGGTGATCCCAGCCCATCCGGCGGCAGCCGGACCTTGCCGCAGCGGACTACACTGGGATACTGGCGCTGCCGCTGGTTGAACCCCTCGGCGTAACACCGCACCGCGCCGAATGGGGACTCGTGGATCGATCGTCAGTACCTCGTCGGATCGCCGTCATCGGCGGAGGTTTCAGCGGGTCCATGAGCGCAGTGAACCTCGCACGACTGACCGACCATCCGCTGCACATCACCGTCATCAGCGACGAACCCTCGGTGGGACGCGGGGTCGCGTACCGTCTCCGGCGTCCGGAATACCTGCTCAACGTCGCGGCGCGGAACATGTCGGCGTTCCCCCACGAGCCCGATCATTTCCTTCAATGGCTGCGGACGCGATCTGAATTCGAGTCGGCCTCCGAGATCGACCTCCGCGAGCGCTTCGTGCCGCGCCAGATCTACGGCGACTACGTGCGGTCCATCGTCCAACATCATTTGCAAAGCCCCGGTGAGATGGCACCCGCATCGGCCGAGTTCGTCATCGGCTCGGCGGTCGACGTGGAACCAAGCGAATCCGGTTGTCTCGTGCGCCTCGCCGACGGATCGACGCTGAGTGCCGATCGCGTCGTGCTGGCCACCGGCAATGAGCCACCCGCGGCGCTGCCCGGAACCGAGAGTCTTTCCGAACATCCGGCCTGGGTCGGTAATCCGTGGCAGTCGTGGGAGGAACGTCTCCCGCCATACCACGGCAGCATCGTCATCCTGGGGACCGGCCTCACCGCGGTCGATGCGATCCTCACCCTTCGCGCCAAGGGATGGCTCGGCACCATCCACGCGGTGTCGCGTCACGGATGGTTCCCGCATTCGCATTTCCGCGGCATCAGGTATCCGGATTTTCCGCCGCCAGGGGTCGACGTCGCGACGCTGGGACTCGACAAGCTGCTGGCGCTCATCGAGGAGCACTGCGCAATCCTGCACGCGCGCAACGCCAATCCCGCGATCATCGTCGACAAGTTGCGGCCCCACACCCAACGCATCTGGAGCGGTTTCAGCCACGACGAACGTCTGACCTTTGCGAAGAAGCACGCGGCGCGGTGGAATGTGTTCCGCCATCGGATCGCTCCGGACATCTACTCACAGATCACCAGCGCACAACTCACCGGGCAACTGCGCGTTCATGCGGACACCATCGAGAAGTTGCGGGCATCCGCCGACAGGATCGTCGTCGACCTCGCCGGCGGTGCATCGCTTGAGGGCGACCTGGTACTCAATGCGACGGGTCCATCCACGAAATTCACTGCGACCCAATCGGTATTGCTGCAGAACCTGCTTCGGCGAGGTGCGATCGCCCCGGATTCCACCGACATGGGAATCCACGTGGACTCCGATCACACCGTGTTGACCGCGACCGGCGAGAGATCGCCCTGGCTGCTCGCCTTGGGCCCGATGCTTCGGGGCACGTATTGGGAGACCATCGCGGTTCCGGAGTTGCGCGTGCAGGCCAGACACGTCGCAGAGACGTTGCTCGGCAGCACGCACACCGAGGAGCCGGAAGGCCAGCTTCAGCTGGAATACATGATCTGACTGGTTGGTTCGCTCCGGTCAGAGCTACTTTTTGGTGACGTTGGCGACCACGTCGTTCACGATGGTCGCCGCTTCGTCGCCGATGTCGTAGCTGCACGCCCACACCTCGACGGTGATGTTGGAGACCGGCGAGAGGGCGTGCTGGCATCCCCACCCGTCCGCGTCGGATTGGATCGTGAGCTGGGTGATCAGATTGTCCTTTGCGGTGACCTCACCGAGTTCCCAGTCGTAGGTGTTGCCGCCGTCGTCCACCGAAACCGTGTAGTTGGCGCACGACTCCCATATCGCCTTGGACTTGTCGAAGAAGTTCAGCGCCTTGTCGGCCGATGGGTACAACACGAGGGTCTGTTCCACCCAGTGGTCGTTGTCATCGCCTTCTTCGCGCGCGATCTGGTCCAGCACCGCCTTCCAGCCGCTGCCGGCGTACACGGGTTCCTCGGCTCCGTAGACCGCGCCGAGGCACTCCGGCTCCGAGACCTGGTCCGAATGGTCGGTCATGTCTTCCAGTTCGCTGGTGACCTCCATGGTCCTCGCACCCATGATGGTGTTGACCTCACCGATCGTCAGCACCACGTCCTCGAGCTTCGACTCGTCCAGCGGAGCCACGTCGGCGCCCGGGTTCTGGGCCCGCGTCGCCGTGCCCGAGACGGTGGTCACACAGCCGGTGAGCAGGACGGATGCCGCGATCACGGCGAATCCGGCGGATACCCGGGTGGCTGTACCGATATTGGTCACCGCGTTATTGTGACCGACTTCCGGCCGATGCGTGCGCCACCCGACAATTCGGGGGCCAAGGCGTTACGCGGCGCCGACCTTCTCCAGCATCAGGCTCGCCACGCTCGCAGCCCCGTCCGGGCCGCTGAGACCGTTGGCGTCGGTAACCTCCACGTCCACAACACAATCCGCGGCCACCCCGAGCGCCCGCTGGGTCATCGAACCCGCGTCGTGCATGACCATCGCCGACACCATCCGGCCATCGACGGACACGTCGGTGACCCTGCTGGTTTCCTGCGCACCATGTCCGGCTTGGTCCAACACCAGCGTCTGTCCGTTGCAGCGGTGCCACCTTTCGGCCGCGGTGGCGAAGAACGCCTGCGCATCAGCCTCGGAGGCGAACTGCACGACGCCGAAGAACCCGGACACCGGTGGTTTGTCGAACGTTCCGCCCGCCCACGACTGACTCGCCACCCGCTGCACCGGACCTGCCTGGTAGACCACTCGCTGCAGCCGGTAGGCGGGGCTGACGCACTCGGCGGGGGTCGCGTCCGCTTCTCCCACGCTAGCCAGCAGCACGTCGGGGCCGCCCTGGACGCGTTGACTCATCATGCCGTTGGGGCCGAGGACGGCCAGTTCGTCGTGCGTGGGCAGGATCTCGTCCAGCGCCCTGGCCGGCGACGGTTGGACGGCTTCGGCGATGCGCACCGTCGGCCGCGCATCCTGAGTCGGTGCGCCGCACGCCGCAAGGACGACGCACGCGCTCAACGCACCCACTGTGCGAGCCGTTGAGCGCATCATTTTCAAGTACCTACTTCTTCGTCTTGTCCGCCGGGGCATCGGTGGACAGCGCCGCGACGAAGGCCTCCTGAGGCACCTCGACCCGACCTATGGTCTTCATTCGCTTCTTGCCCTCTTTTTGTTTCTCGAGCAGCTTGCGCTTGCGCGTGATGTCACCGCCGTAGCACTTCGATAGCACGTCTTTGCGGATCGCGCGGATGTTTTCGCGAGCAATGATCTTCGAGCCGATCGCCGCCTGGACCGGAACTTCGAACTGCTGACGCGGAATCAGCTCCTTGAGTTTGGTCGTCATCTTGTTGCCGTACGCGTAGGCGGAATCCTTGTGCACGATGGCGCTGAACGCGTCGACGGCCTCGCCCTGCAACAGAATGTCGACCTTCACCAGAGCCGCTTCCTGTTCGCCTGCCTCCTCGTAGTCGAGGCTCGCGTAGCCGCGGGTGCGCGACTTCAGCGCGTCGAAGAAGTCAAAGATGATCTCCCCCAACGGCATTGTGTACCGCAGCTCGACCCGCTCCGGCGAAAGGTAGTCCATGCCGCCGAGCTCGCCCCGCCGCGACTGGCACAGCTCCATGATCGTGCCGATGAACTCGCTCGGCGCGATGATGGTCGTCTTGACGATGGGCTCGTACACGGTGCGTACCTTGCCCTCGGGCCAGTCCGACGGGTTGGTGACGACGATTTCCGTGCCGTCCTCCTGCACAACGCGATACACGACGTTGGGTGACGTCGATATCAAATCGAGACCAAACTCGCGCTCGAGGCGCTCGCGGGTGATCTCCATGTGCAGCAGGCCGAGAAAGCCGCTGCGGAACCCGAAACCGAGGGCTACCGACGTCTCCGGCTCGTACGTCAGGGCGGCGTCGTTGAGCTGTAGCTTCTCCAGCGCGTCACGCAGGTCCGGGTAGTCCGAACCGTCCACCGGATACAGCCCGGAGTAGACCATCGGCCGCGGTTCCCGATACCCGGTCAGCGGTTCGGTCGCACCGTTGCGCGCGCTCGTGACGGTGTCACCCACCTTGGACTGGCGCACGTCCTTCACGCCGGTGATCAGGTAGCCGACCTCCCCCACGCCGAGGCCGTCGGACGCCTTGGGCTCCGGGGAGACGATGCCCACTTCCAGCAGCTCGTGGGTGGCCCCGGTGGACATCATCTTGATGCGTTCGCGCGGGATGATCTTGCCGTCGACCACGCGCACGTAGGTCACCACACCGCGATAGGTGTCGTACACCGAGTCGAAGATCATCGCCCGCGCTGGGGCGTCGGCATCGCCGGTGGGCGGGGGCACCTCACGGACGACGTGATCGAGCAGGTCAGCGACCCCTTCACCGGTCTTCCCCGATACCCGCAGCACGTCGGAGGGCTCACAGCCGATGATGTGGGCGATCTCGCCGGCGTAGCGGTCCGGGTCGGCGGCGGGCAGGTCGATCTTGTTGAGCACCGGGATGATGTGCAGGTCCCGGTCCAGCGCCAGGTACAGGTTGGCCAGCGTCTGCGCCTCGATGCCCTGCGCGGCGTCCACCAGCAGCACCGCACCCTCGCAGGCCTCCAGCGCCCGGGACACCTCGTAGGTGAAGTCGACGTGGCCGGGGGTGTCGATCAGGTGGAGAACATAATCGACACCGTTCACCTTCCAGGGCAGCCGGACGTTCTGCGCCTTGATGGTGATACCGCGCTCACGCTCGATGTCCATCCGGTCCAGGTACTGGGCGCGCATATCCCGTTCGGCGACCACACCGGTGAGTTGCAGCATCCGGTCGGCCAGCGTCGACTTACCGTGGTCGATATGGGCGATGATGCAGAAGTTCCGAATCTGCGCCGGCGCGGTGAAGGTCTTGTCCGCGAAACTGCTGATGGGAATCTCCTGGTGAGCGGTGTGATGGGCAGTACCAGGGTATCTAGCCGGGGCCCCGTCGACACAATCGCGGCAACCGGGCTTCGCCTAAGCTCGGGGATATGGCTCCGCCGTGGAAGACCTTCCAGAGGTTTGCGGAGAACCTGGTGTTCAACGAGGCGCCGAAGTTCATCCGCCAACAGCTGCAGTCCGAGACCGTCACACGCGGTATCCAGCAGGGCATCAGGCTCGGCATCGACGCCATCGTGGGCGCTTCGGACGAGGGGCCCCGCGCGATCACCGCGGGCCGTCCGGTGAGCCAGAACTTCGTCCCGACCGCCCACCGGGCCCGCAAGGTGGTCTACGCCCCCGACCTCGACGGCCGCGCCGACCCGGGCGAGATCGTGTGGACGTGGGTGGTCTACGAGGACGACCCGTCGAAGGGCAAGGACCGGCCGGTGCTGGTCGTTGGGCGCGACCGGGCCACCCTGCTCGGCCTGATGCTGTCCAGCCAGGACCACCACCGCGACGACCCCAACTGGGTGAGCATCGGCAGCGGGACCTGGGACTACGAAGGCAGGGCCAGCTGGGTGCGGCTGGACCGCGTGCTGGACGTGCCCGAGGAGGGCATCCGCCGCGAGGGCGCGATCCTGTCGCGCGAGACGTTCGAGGTGGTCGCCGCGCGGCTGCGCGCCGAGTACTCCTGGAGCTGACTTCCTCCCGCGAGCTGGGCCCACACCGTAGGTAAGGGAACGTGAACTCCCCCATTTCCGCGGCGTGTCGGGGGTATTAGCGTCTGCTCGCGGGGAGAAATGATCACCGTCGCAGGTAGACCGAACACGCCGAGAACCTGCAGTCGAACAACCGGACGAAACTGGGCAGGTCACGACGCACGGCCGCACCCGCGGCGGTGTTCCGCCCGACGAAGAGCAGCCGCACGTTGTCGTCGTGTACGAGACGGTCGGCAGCCTCGGCCGTCACGTCGTCGGGGATGCGTGCGGCGCTGCGGGACAGATCGGGCGGCCAGGCGTAGTACGGCAGCTCGAGCGTGTGGTCGAACAGCGTGATCTCGCCCGGGCCCACCTGCTCGACCGCGTCGATGAACTTCGTCGGCGGGCCTTCGGCCCCGACGGCTCGGCGGCGCTCGTCGTCGGTCATGCCGAAGTAGTCGCGCAGCGGGGGGCCCTCGCCGGTCAGCCCGGGATAGGCGACGTAGAGGCTGTGCGCGGCGACGAGTGCGACCAGGCCGAACACCGCGACACGCGCCGCTCGGCCGATACGCCGGTGGTCGAGCGCGGGCGCCGCGAAGGCCAGCACCAGTGCCGCGAACGGCAGGACGAAACGCGCCACCGCGGGGTCGGGCGTGGCGAGCGTCGAGGAGAAGACGAGCGCGACCAGTACCGAGCGGGTTCGGGCCGCGCGGAACAGCGCGACCGGCAGTGCTGCCAGAAACAGCAGACCGAGACCTCCGACACGCATGTCGAACGCCGGCACCGGAGGCCAGATCGTCGTCCACGAGGTGACGACGCGTTCGATGAGGTTGCCGCTCGCGCGCGGCGCGCCCGCCCCCGACGCCAGGAGTTCCGACATCGGATACCGGCCGGGCAGGTGAATCGGACCGACGTCGATCCGCACCGGCCACACCGGATTACCTTGTCGCACAATGTTGGTCACGTAGGTTTCGCCGCCGAGCACCAGCACGAGCAGTCCCGCGACGCCAAGCGTGCGCCATGAAGCAGCCCGCCACGCAACCACGACCAGTGCGGCGAACACGATGAGGGCCGCCACGGGTGTGCTCGGTTTCGAACCCACGAACAGACCGAGCGCGGTCGCCGCGAGGAGCATTCTGGTGCGGTCGACGGGCCCTAGCACGAACGCGATCGCGGTGAGCAACAGCGCCGCCGACGCGACGTCGACGTAGTTCGTCGGCAGTTGCAGAAACACCGCGGGCAGGGTCAGCCACGCCGCACCGGCCGCCGTCGCAGTAGCTGGCCGCGCCCCTTGCCCACGAGCGATCACCGCAATCGCCAGACCGCCGAGCAACCCGAACGGCAGATGACCGAGTTCGACCAGCCGGTCGTCGGGAAGCAGGGCGCGCCAGGCGACGAAGACGTTTTCGACGTTGTGCGGATAGGTGGATACGTAGGGAACATCGACGGGGACGTCGGCCAAAGTGCCGTGCTGCAGCGTGAAGTTCACGTACGGCAGGTGATAGCCCAAGGCATCGAACTGCCAGACCGGCAACAGGTAGGCCGCCATCGTCGCGATCGCCAGCCCGCCCCCGGCGACCAGCAGCACCGGCACCGTTTCGACGCTCACCGGCGGCCGCACCCGCAGCCACGGCAACCCCCGGATGTACACCGCCGCAACAACAGTCGCGGATACCACGACACCCGCACCGAGCACTACCGTCGTCGACAACGCCCCAATCGCGCCCAGGACCCGCACCCCGACAACCACGGCGCCCACGGTCAACAGCGCACCGCCCAGCAGCCGCTCACCTGCCGATGCTTTGGACGGAAACAGCAGCGCACCGAACCCGATCGTCGTGACGGCGCCCGACAGCACGGCGATCGACAGCACCGCCCACACCGTCATGACACCTGCTCGACGGTCATTCGTCCGAACCCTCCGCCACCGATCTTGAATGAATACAATCTCACGTGTTGTCTGAACAGCTCGCCTCCGCACTGCGTCGCTACTCATCAAGGCTCTCGCCGCCGCCGACGCCTGCCGTCAGCGTGCTGATCAACCTTGCGGTGCTTGCGGCTTGGGTGGCGCTGTTCCTCAACGCCTTCGGCAGGGGCGGGCTGTTCGCGTGGTCGGTCGGGGTGGCCTATCTCGCCTACGACACGCTGTTGGTCGCCTTCACGGCCTGGCAGATCCGCAATATCACCTCAGCGCGCGACAGCCCTCGCGAGACGGCCGTGCGTCTCAGCCTGTCGGTGCTGGTTGCCGTACACAACGAAGCGGCCGTGCTGCCCGCGACGGTGAAGGCGCTACTCGGCCAGGACGATCCACCCAACGAGATCGTCATCGCCGACGACGGTTCCACCGACGACACCGCCGACGTACTCCGCGCTGAGTTCGGACTGTTGCAACCGAATGTCGGCGCGAAGGCGACCGTGACGCGCGGGACGACGTCGATCGTCTGGCTCCGACTGCCCCGCGGAGGAAAAGCCCACGCCCTCAACGCGGCTCTCACCGCGACCGATACCGCCATCATCATCACCGTGGACGGCGACACACTCCTCGAAAGGCCGGCCATCGGCGTTGTGCGTCAAGCATTCTCGGCCGACCCGGACCTGGCCGGCGTAACGGGCATCATCACACCGGTGTGCCGGCCCACGGTCGTCGGGCGGATATGGCAGTTCTTCCAGACCTATGAATATGTCCGCAACTTCCTCGGCCGCTATGCCTTCATGCGCATCGAGTGCCTGCAACTGATATCCGGTGCGTTCGCCGGCTTTCGGCGCGACCACGTCATCGACCTCGGCGGCTTCGACGACGTCTGCATGGTCGAGGATTACGAACTGGTGCACCGGCTACGTCGGTACGCGGGCGAACACGGACTGCCGTGGAAATTCGAGGTTCTGGGCGGCGCGCAGGCCCGCACCGAGGCGCCGGGGTCGGCTGCGGCCTTCCTGCGGCAGCGACGACGGTGGTTCGGCGGATTCCTGCAGACGCAGTGGTGGTATCGCGCGATGACGGGCGACCGACGCATGGGTCGGTTGGGCACCGTGATGCTCCCCGTCAAAGCCGTCGACACCCTTGCGCCGATCTTCGGGCTCATGGCCCTCGGCCTGCTGATCGGGTACGCGGCGACAAGGCAAACCGACATCCTCGGTCCGGTACTTCTCGTCGTCGCGGGAAAGCTCGCCATCGACGTGGTTTTCGGCGTATGGGCCATGCGCCGCTACCGACGGTGGGTCGGCGATCCGAACCGCGGAAGCCTTGTCGGCATCGCGGCGATGACGATCGTCGAGCCGGTGACGTTCCGCCTGATGCTGCAATGCGGCGCGGTTTTGGGGTGGATCGCCTTCCTCGGCGGCGGGCAGCGCTGGGGGCGTCAACACCGGTTCGGGCTGCGAGGTTCCCACAGCGCGCCAGACGGCTAGCCCGACCGCGGCTCCCGCCACATCGGCCACATCGAGGGCCCACCATCCGGCAACTCGATCTCCCCCAACACCTCGAATCCGAATCGCAGATAGTAAGACTCGTTGCGCGGGTTGCTGTTCTCCAGATACGCAGGCACACCTTCGGCGTCGCAGCGGTCCAGGCGCGAACGCATCAGCGCCTGCCCGAAACCCGCACCGCGCACGGACGGGTCGCTGCCGATCACCATCAGATACCAATGCGGTTCCTCGGGATGGTGCTCTTCCATCAGCTCCATCACCTGCATGCTCGCCTGGGCCCGCGAGCGAAACGCCCACAGCATCACGGGCATCATCGCGAGCTGTTCAAACCAGCCCGCCTTGCGCTGACCCGGCGGATCCCACAGCGTGGCGCCACCAAGCGTGCCGTCGCGTCGGGCCACTTCCGACCCTGCGCGGGGCAGGAAATGATGGCGGGCAAGACCGGCGAAGGCTCGCGTCAGCGCCTTGAGCCGGGTCCGGTCGTCGGGCAGCATCCACGACATCACCGGATCGTCGTAGAACGCGCGGGCCAGCACCGTCGACACGTCGGCCACGTGGTGCCGCTGGGCGGGCTCGACCGCGATGTCAGCCACGGGTGATGTAGGCCTGCAGCTGCTCCTGCTGCGCTTCGAGCTCCTCCATCCGCGTCTTCACGACGTCGCCGATGCTCACGATCCCGGCGAGCCTGCCGTTCTCCATGACGGGGATGTGCCGGACCCGCTTGGTCGTCATCAGCGCGCTGAGGCTGTCGACGGTGTCGTTCGGACCGCACGTCGCCACGAACGAGGTCATGATCTCCGACACCGGCGCCCGCAGCAGCTCAGCCCCGCGCTTCTGCAGGGCCCGCACGACATCCCGCTCGGAGACGATGCCGACCACACCGTCGGGCGAAACCACCACCATCGCCCCGATGTTGTGCACGGAAAGCTCGGTGAGCAGCCCGGATACCGAAGTCTCCGGGGTGATGGTCGCCACCGACGCACCCTTGCTCCGCAATACGTCCGCGATCCGCATCGTTGCCTCCGCTCGTGACCTGCCTCACATCAGGCTAAGTCCGCGTGGCGCTGCGCGAAAGGTTTTGGCATCGGTGTCCCAAAAAACGCTGAAAGTCCCCTGTGTAGGAATAGAACGGTTGTATTCGCCGCTGCACCTGCTTGTCTCTCGCTTGTCATTCGACCGTCGACGTGAACGGAGAACCATGACGACCCCGCACTCTGCACCCACCGTCACTCTGGGTGACGAATTGGAGGTCAGTGCAATCGGTTTCGGCGCGATGGCGCTGACTCCGGTCTATGGCGAGGTGGATGACGCCGAGTCGCTGGCGACGTTGCATCGCTGCCTCGACCTCGGTGTCACCTTCATCGACACCGCCAATATCTACGGCAACGGCAACAACGAACTGTTGATCTCCCAACTTCTGGCCGATCGTCGCGATGAGGTGACGCTGGCGAGCAAGTTCGGCATCGTCGGCAATCCGGCCGATCGCGCAGCGGGCCAGCTCGTCGCGCGCGGCGACGCCGCCTATGTCCGCCAGTGCATCGACGAGAGCCTGCAGCGGCTGCAGACGGAGGTCGTCGACCTCTACTACATGCACCGACGCGACACGAGCGTGCCGATCGAGGAGACGGTCGGCGCCATGGCCGAATTGGTGACCGCCGGCAAGGTCCGCTACCTCGGATTATCGGAGGTGACGGCCGATGAGCTGCGGGCCGCCGTCGCGGTGCACCCGATCGCAGCAGTACAGAGCGAGTGGTCGATCTGGAGCCGTGACGTCGAGGTCAACGTCGTACCCGCGGCCGCCGAACTCGGTGTCGGGTTCGTTCCGTACTCGCCGCTGGGCCGTGGCTTCCTCACCGGAACCATCAGCGCCGTCGACGACCTGCCTGCCACCGACTTCCGCCGAAAGATGCCCCGGTTCAGCGACGACGCGTTCGACTCCAACCTGGCGGTCGTCGAGCTCGTGAAATCGGTCGCTGAACAACAGGGCGCGACACCGGCACAGGTGGCGCTGACCTGGCTGCGGTACCGCGCCAAAACCCTGGGAGTGACGGCCGTGCCGATCCCCGGTACCCGCCGGGCGGCCCGCGTCGAAGAGAACCTCGGCTCGCTGTCGGTGACGTTGACACCGCAACAGATCGAGGCGTTGGATGCCGCGGCGGACAAAGTGACGGGCCAACGCTTCGCCAACCTGGGGTGGGTGTCCGCCGGCCGCGAATAAGCGCCGTCGGCCTCGCCGTGTTGGTGTACCTGGTCCGGTGATTCAGGTATATCTAGCCCCATGATTGAGGTCACGCTCCTAGGTACTGGAAGCCCTATCCCCGATGCGAACCGGGCGGGCCCGTCCACCCTGGTGCGTGCCGGCGGTCAGACATTCCTGGTTGACTGCGGCCGGGGTGTGCAGCAACGGCTGACGGCCGTGGGAAGCAGCGCGGGCGCGCTGACGGCACTGCTGTTGACGCATCTGCACAGTGACCACATCGCCGATCTGGGCGACCTGATCATCACCCGCTGGGTTTCCAATTTCACGCCCGAGCCGTCCCCGCTGCTGATCATCGGTCCTCCGGGCACCGCCGAGGTCGTCGACGCCACACTCAAGGCGTTCGGGTTCGACATCGGGTACCGCATCGCTCATCACGCGGACCTCAACTCGCCGCCGCCGGTGGAGGTGCGCGAATACACCGACGGTCCGGTGTGGGATCAGGACGACGTACAGATTCGGGTGGCACCGACCGATCACCGTCCGGTGGCTCCCACCATCGGTTTTCGTGTCGAGCACAACGGCGCGTCCGTCGTACTGGCCGGCGATACCGTGCCGTGCGAAAGCCTCGACGCCCTGGCCTCCGGCGCAGGTGCGTTGGTGCACACGGTGATTCGCAAAGATCTGATCGACGCCATGCCGATGCAGCGCATTCGCGACATCTGCGACTACCACTCGTCGGTCGAGGAAGCGGCCGCCACCGCGGCGCGGGCCGGGGTGGGCATCCTGATCCTCACCCACTACGTGCCCGCCATCGCGCCCGGTCAGGAAGACGAGTGGCGCGCGTTGGCCGCCACTGCGTTTGATCGGCAGATCGAGGTGGGCGACGACCTGCACCGCGTCGAGGTCCACCCCGGGGTGTGCGCCAAACCCAGCAGCTAGTCCAGCTTCCTCAGCCGCCGAATCTGAACCTATGCCGCCGTTCCCCCGGAAATCCCGGCCATAAGTTCAGATTCGCGCCCGCACCCCACAACGCAGGGTCAGGCGAGCCGGGTGATCTCCACGACGACGTCGAGGTCGGTCGAATCTTCGCCGGAGTAGATGCCCTTGAGCGGGCTGACGTCCGAGTAGTCCCGGCCGACACCGACGCTGACGTACTGCTCGTTGATCTCGGAGTCGTTGGTGGGGTCGTAGTTCCACCAGCCACCTGTCCAGGCCTGCACCCACGCATGGCTCTGGCCGTCGATGGTTTCGTCGATCTTGGCCTTCTTGTTCGGATGGAGATATCCCGATACGTAGCGAGCGGGAATTCCCATGCTGCGCAGCAGGATCAACGTCAGATGCGCGAAGTCCTGGCAGACACCCTTGCCCTCGCGGTGCGCGTCCAGTCCGGACGAGTGCACACCCGTCGTCCCCGGCACGTATTCCAGTTCGCTGTACACCCAGTTCGCCGCCGCGATGACGGCCTCATGCGGGTCGTGATACTTGGCGATGCGTTGCCCCACCCGCGCGATCCGCTTACTGCTCGGCGTGTAGTCAGTCGGGCTCAGCACTTCGTCGAACTTGTCGACCACCGCCTCCGAATGCAGGTCGTCCCAACCCACTTCCTTCCTCGGTAGATCGTCGCGGTCGGTCTCCACCACCGACGACGACGTCACCTCCAACTCGGTATGCGGGGCGTGCAGGTCGAACGCTGTCACCGCGGTGCCCCAGTAGTCGACGTAACGGTATGACCTTGTCGCAGGGATGGTTTCGACGCGGTTGAGGATGACGTTCTGGCGCGAATCCGATCGCGGCGTCAACCGCGCCTCGTTGAACGACGCCGTCACCGGTGACTTGTATGCGTAGCCGGTGGAATGCACCACCCTCAGCCGCCACATCAGATTTCCCCCTCCTCGATGACCAGCGGGCCGTGGCGGCCTGCGTCTGTCCATGCGACCCACGGTGCGGAGTGGAAGTACTCCAACGCCAATGCATCTCCGACGTCGGCGCATGTCATCTGCAACCCCGCCAGGCGTTGTTCGAGCGATTCGAGGAGCATCCCCGGCTGGAGGAACTCCAACTCACTGCGCGCGCGGCCCAACAGCCGCTGCGTCTCCGCCGTGGCGCCCACGCGGTTGAGGGCGCGGTGATGCAGTTCGTCGAGGCTGTGCTCGGCCAGCCGCAACGAGTACATGACGGACCGCGGGAAAAGCCGGTCGAGAAGCATGAACTCGACGACCCGACCGGCGTCGAGCACACCCCGGTAGGTACGCAGGTAGGTGTCGTGCGCGCCCGCGGAACGCAGCACGGTCACCCAGGCCGGCGACGACGCGCTGTCGCCGACGCGCGCGAGCAGCAACCGCACCGTCATGTCGACCCGTTCGATCGCACGCCCCAGGACCATGAACCGATACCCGTCATCACGGCTCAGCGTCGAGTCGGCCAACCCCGCGAACATGGCGGCGCGTCCCTCGACGAACGACAGGAACTCGTGGGGCCCAAGACGTTTCGCGGCGCGCTCACGCTCGGCGAGCGCGTTGTAGGTGGTGTTGAGGCACTCCCAGATCTCGGTCGAGGTGACTTCGCGTGCACCGCGGGCGTTCTCACGCGCAGCAGAGATGGCCTCGACGATGGAACACGCCCCCTGCGTGTCGCGACCGAACGCGACGATATCGGTCAGCGACCACACGTCCAATTGTTGTGCGGGCGGCTCGATGCCCAGCACTCGCAGCAGCGTCCGCGACGTCTGGTCGGGGTCGACGCTGGAGTCTTCCAGCAGCTGGTGGACGGTCACGTCGAGAATGCGGGCGGTGTCGTCGGCGCGTTCGACGTAACGGCCGATCCAGTACAGCGATTCAGCGTTGCGGGCCAACATCATTGGCTCCTTGCCTGTTGCTGCTGTTGTTGCTGTTGACCCATCTGGGTGCCGTTCGTCGAAATCGTCGCCTGCGACTGTTGTTGCTGCTGCTGTTGTGAGCTCTCCGAACCGTTTTCGTTCTTCGTCGCCTTGGGCGCCTTCGGTAGTGACCGCACCACTTCGGCGGCCGCGAGTTCACGGTCGGCCACCGAGGCGCGCGAGGCCAGCACCCAGGTGTCCTTCGATCCCCCACCCTGGCTGGAGTTGACCACCAGCGACCCTTCCGGCAGCGCGACCCTCGTCAGGCCGCCGGGAAGGACCCAGACCTCGTCGCCGTCGTTGACGGCGAACGGGCGCAGGTCGACATGCCGGGGTGCCAGGGTGTCGCCGATCTGGGTGGGGACGGTTGACAGCTGAACCACCGGCTGAGCGATCCAACCGCGCGGGTCGCTGCGGATTTTCTTGATGATCGCGGCGCGTTCCTTTTCGGAAGCCTCCGGGCCGAACACGATGCCGTAGCCGCCGGACCCTTCGACCGGTTTGATGACGAGTTCGTCCACCCGGTCGAGGACCTCTTCGCGTTCGTCGTCGAGCCAGCAGCGATAAGTGTCGACGTTGGCCAGCAACGGTTTCTCACCCAGGTAGTACTCGATGATCGTCGGCACGTAGGTGTAGACCAGCTTGTCGTCGCCGACGCCGTTGCCCACCGCGCTGGAGATGACGACGTTGCCCGCGCGTGCCGCGTTGAGCAGACCCGCGACGCCCAGCACGGAATCGGGACGGAACTGCATGGGGTCGAGGAAGTCGTCGTCGATGCGGCGGTAGATGACATCGACCTGCCGCTCACCCTCGGTGGTGCGCATGTACACGGTGTTGTCGCGGCAGAACAAGTCGCGACCCTCGACGAGCTCGACGCCCATCTGGCGGGCGAGCAGCGAATGCTCGAAGTACGCGGAGTTGTAGACGCCCGGCGTCAGCACAACGACCGTCGGGTCGGCTTCGTTCGAGGCCGCCGCGTTGCGCAGCGCCCGCAGCAGATGCGACGAGTAGTCGCCGACCGCGCGCACCCGGTGGGTCGCGAACAGGTTGGGGAAGACGCGCGCCATCGTGCGCCGGTTCTCCATCACGTAGGAAACCCCCGACGGCGATCGCAGGTTGTCCTCCAGCACGCGGAACTGTCCCTGCGCGTCGCGCACCAGGTCGATACCGGCGACGTGGATGCGCACACCATTGGGCGGGTTGATCCCGGCGGCCTGCCGGTGAAAGTGCTCGCACGAGGTGACCAGCCGGCGGGGGATGACGCCATCGCGCAGGATTTCCTGCTCGCCGTAGATGTCGTCGAGGTAGGCCTCGAGCGCCTTGACCCGCTGGGTGATGCCCTTCTCCAGTCGGGTCCACTCGGCGGCGGAGATCACCCGCGGAACGAGGTCCAGGGGGAACGGCCGTTCCTGGCCAGACAGCGAGAAGGTGATGCCCTGGTCGATGAAGGCACGCCCCAGCGCGTCGGACCTGGCCGCTAACTCCGACGCGTCGGACGGTGCAAGCTCGGCGTATATGCCCTTGTAGGGGCCCCGAACGTTGCCCTGAGCGTCGAACATCTCGTCGAAGGCCTTGGCGTAGGACCCCAGATTGTTGTAGCCGCCGAAGACGCCTTCATGGCGTCGGGGCTTGGGGACACGGGCGCGCGGCGACCGAGTGCTGTCGGCTGGCAGGGTTCGGAGACTCACCTTTGACATGCTGCACCAACTGTCGCTTTCCGGCAGGCCAGCGGGCTCACTTTGGGCAATTACCCTTCACGCTGGTAATCTGAACCCTCGCTGCCCGCAGGTCGGGCGCCACACAGTCTTTGCAACAAGCCAACCTGGATTTACGAAGGAAAAACACGCGTGGCCAACATCAAGTCGCAGGAAAAGCGGATCAAGACCAACGAGCGCCGCAGACTGCGCAACAAGTCGGTGAAGTCGTCGCTTCACACGGCGGTCCGCGGATTTCGGGCGGCCGTCGAGGTCGGCGACAAGGACAAGGCCGGCGAGTTGCTGGTGTCG
This sequence comes from Mycolicibacterium moriokaense, assembly GCF_010726085.1. NCBI lineage: Bacteria > Bacillati > Actinomycetota > Actinomycetes > Mycobacteriales > Mycobacteriaceae > Mycobacterium > Mycolicibacterium moriokaense. The sequence goes on along the minus strand of NZ_AP022560.1, from coordinate 2,712,979 downwards.
ACCAGCCGCCAGCTCGACAAGGCCGCCAGCAAAGGTGTGATCCACAAGAACCAGGCCGCCAACCGCAAGTCGGCGCTGGCCCGCGCGTTCAACAAGATCTGACTTCGTCCGGCTCAGTCCTGGGCGAGCTCGGCGACCTTTCGCACCGCTGACTCCAGCGCGTAGTCGGCGTCTGCTGCTGCTCCCTTGACGTCCGCATTCAACGCTGCGACCAGTCGCACCGCCTCCGCGACCGACGCGCGCGACCACCTTCTGGCCTGCTTCTGCGCCTTCTGCACGCGCCACGGCGGCATGCCCAGTTCCGCGGCCAGCCGGTAGGGATCCCCGGACAGCGGCGCCACCCGGGCGATTGTGTGCACCGCCTCGGCCAAGGCATCGGCCAAGACGACCTGGGGCTCGCCGCTCATCATCGCCCAGCGCAGCGCCTCGGCGGCGCCCGCGACGTCACCCACGACCGCCTTGTCGGCGATGTCGAACCCCTTCACCTCGGCCTTGCCGGAGTGGTACCGACGCACGGCCGCGGCATCGACCTCGCCGCCGGTGTCGGCGACCAGTTGCGAGCACACCGACGCCAGGTCGCGGATGTCGGACCCGACGGCGTCGATCAACGCGGTGACCGTGTCGTCGCTGACCTTCACCTTGTATGCGCGGAACTCGCGTCGCACGAAGTCGGCGCGCTCGGCGTACTTCGTAATGCGGGCGCAGGGGTGGACTTGCGCGCCGATGCTCTTGAGCTTGTCGGCCAAGGCCTTGGCGCGGCCGCCGCCCGAATGCACGACGATCAGCACGGTTCCCGGCGGCAGGTCGGCGGCGACATCGGAAATGAGCGCGACGGCATCCTTGCCCGCCTCTGCGGCGGACTCCAGCACGACAACACGTTCCTCGGCGAACAACGACGGGCTGAGCAGTTCGGCGAGCTCGCTGGTGCTGACCTCGCCGGCACGCAGCCGGTCCACCGGGACTTGGGTCTCATGCGGGTCGGTGCCCGCCTGCTTACGGACGGCGCGGAGCACGCTCGACACCGCCCGTTCGACCAACAGCTCTTCGTCCCCGAGCACCAGGTGCAGGCGTACCGCGTCCTCAGTCACCCCACGATCGTGTCATGTCCGCCCGACACACCCGACACCGTCCACGCCAGCCCGGCCAGGACGGCCACGCATACGCCGATGCGTGTCCAACGCCACCGCCACAACACCACGACCGCCAGTCCCGCGGCCCCGACGATGACGGCGCCCGGCAGCCCGGACGGCATGGCGAGTGCGGCGCCCGGCACCTTCGCCGACCATCTGGCAACCGTTGACAGCCACCACAATTCGGGTCCGGTGAATCGGATCAGCAGACCCGCGCCAGCGGGCCACAGCGGGCAGATTGCCGCGGCCGCGGTCCCGAGGACGGTGATGGGTGGGATCACCGCGGCGGCGGCGAGGTTGGCGGCGATCGACACGACGCTGAACCTGCCCGACACCCCCGCGATCAGCGGGGCGGTCACGAGTTGGGCGGCGACGGCGATGCACACCGCATCGGCGAGCGGCTTGGGCCAGCCACGGTCGACCAGCCGCCGCGACCACGCCGGCGCGATGACGACCAGTGCCGCAGTCGCCGATACCGACAACGCGAAGCCGACGTCGACGGCCAGTTCCGGGGACGCGACCATCAGCGACAGGATGGTTGCCGACAACGCCGGAAGTGCTTGTCGGCGACGGTGTGACAGCACCGCCAACAACGTGACCGCACCCATGATCGCGGCGCGCAACACACTCGCCGACGGCTGGACGACGATCACGAATACGAGCAACGCGAACGCCGCCAGCACGGCCGCCGCGCGCGGACCGATCAACCCGGCACTCAACAGCACCGCACCGCACACGATGGTCACGTTCGCGCCAGAGACCGCGGTCAAGTGCGTCAGGCCCGACGTCCGGAACTCCGCGGTCGTCTGCTGCGACAGCGCCGACGTGTCCCCCAGCACCAGCGCGGGCAGCATCGCTGCCTGATCGGCCGGTAGCGCACGCCGCGTCGCCTCGGCGAATGCGGTACGGACTGCATGCGCGGCCCGGTACACCGTCGCCGCCTTGCCCCACACCGGTCGCCCTGTCGCCGACAGCACCGCAACGGTGAGGTCGGACCGCGCCGGTCGACCGATCCGGGCCCGGAAGACGACGGGACGGCCCGCGGCAAGCTCCGAAAAGGCCTGAGCCGAGCCGAACACGACGACCCTGCCGGTCGCGTCGCATCCGTCGAGTGTCCTCAAGGACGCGCGAAACATCGTGCGGTTGCCGCCCAGCGCGCGTGGGCTCTCGACAGGCGAAACCTCGACGGTGGCGAGCGTGCCGTACCGCTGGGTGATCGGATTGTTCCGCGCGGCATCGACGCGCAGCCCCACCGAGATCCCGAACGCGATGCCGACCACGAGGACCGCCAGCACACCCGCACCGATGGCGCGATCGTCGGCGCCCTCACCGCGGCCACGCCACCACCACCCCACTATGCCGGTGACCGCAACGGCCACCGCCAGCGTGAACACCAAACCTGTTACCTGCCAGAGAATTCCGGCTGCAGTGACCGACCAGCCGGTGAGCGCCGCCGGAACCAGACGCAGGTCGAGTCGTGCGACGCCCGCGTCCACCGGTGTCATACATGGACGCGGTCGCGCAGCTTGTCCAGCCGCGCCGGGCCGATGCCGTCGACGTCGCCGAGTTGGTCGACACTGGTGAAGCGCCCGTTCGCGTCACGCCAGGCCACGATCGCGGCCGCGGTCACCGGACCGATACCGGGCAAGGTGTCCAGTTGCTCGACGGTCGCGGTGTTGAGATCCACCGATTCCGTCGACGCGGCGGCGGTTCCGGACGTCGGCGGAGACTCCGCGGGCGACGCGGCCGGGCTGGCGCCGGGGCTGACCGAGCTGCCCATGACCGTCGGCTCTCCCGGTGCGGGCGCGATACCGACCACGATCTGCTCGCCGTCGGCGAGGCGTCTGGCCATGTTGAGATCGACCAGATCGGCGCCGTCGAGCGGTCCGCCCGCCGCGGTGAGGGCGTCCGCGATCCGGGCGCCCGGATCCAGCGTGACCAGGCCGGGCTTACCCACCAGGCCGACCACGCTGACGACCACCGGCTGGTCTGCCGCCGGTGGTTTCGGGCTTGCCGACGAGACCATCTGCACCGGCGGCAGTTTGGCAGAGGTCACGGGCGGAGATTCGTCGCGCGTCAGCGTGAACAGCGTCACCAGCACTGCGATGATGCCGACGCCACCCAGCGCGACGACGCCGGCGCGTCCGGGATCGGCTCGCAGTGCCGCCACCCAACTCGACGATCCATCCGACTTCGACTCTGGCAACCAACGGGACAACACCGAGTCAGGGGGAGGCTCGGCATCTGTGCCGGTATCGGGTTCGCTCTCGGCGCCAAGGCGGCGCTGGAGCCGCTCGGCGGGCAATTCCGTTCGCATGAGCCGAAGCTAGGCGCAGATGCCGACCGCATCTGCCGTGCTCGGGGACACGCGGGTCCTGCTGGGGATCAAATGGCGGTTGTGGATAACCGCGTTGTTTACGATGGGGTTCCGGCGTCCGCGTCACAGGGTCATCGCGGCACACAGGGAGTGCAGAATGGATCGTCGTACGCCGATGATCGCTGCTATTGCGTTCGCGGTGCTGTATGCCGTTGCGCTGCTGGCGATTCCAAAGTTTCCCGGCATCGACACACCGGGATACGACATCGTTTCCCACATCGATGAGCACTCCGGGGCGCTGCGGGCACAGGCACTGCTGCTGGCGTTCGGATCGCTGGCACTTGTGGTGGTGCTCGGGTATGCGCGCGAGCGGTTGACGGGCCCGTCCAGCTACGTGTTCACCATCGGCGCCGCGGCGGTGCTGATCCAGGTGTTCGTCGCGACGTGGTTCACCGCGGGGCTGGCCCTGCACCCCGGACAACTCGGCTCGGCGACCGCGCGCACGATCGCCGACATCGTGACCATGTGGGGTCCGCTGCGGACGATCGCGGGCATCATGGTCGCGATACCGATCCTGGTGGCTGCGAACGCCGGACACTTCCCACGTTGGCTGGGGACCGCCGCCGCGGTCTTCACGGTCGAGCAGCTGATCGAGACGATCACGATCATCGGTCCGCCCGGCAGTTTCATCTCGCCGGGCGGCCCTATGAACGTCTACCTCGGTGGGCCGCTGTTCATCCTGTTCTTCCTGGCGCTGGGCGTCGCACTGTCATTGGAGCAACAACGCGACGGTCAGCGTGCGATCGAGGCACCCCCGGGCTCGGGCGACGAACCGGGCGACAAACCGGAGGAGACAGCCGAACCGGAAACCGCCGAGGATCTGAAAAGGTGAACGAACCGGCGGAATGACTGCCGGCGGGCGGCACGAAATACTCAGGGTGAGGTGAACGCGCGAATCCCGTTGTCGCTCAAAGCCCACTCACCGGGACCGTGTCTGCGCCACCATGTGTCACGATGCCAGTATGGGCGACGGCCCAATGGTCGGCGACAGGATCGGTGATGACAGCGGAATTGACTTACGACAGCACGCTTCGCGAGATAACGACCGACGCGGGCGTCCTTCGTTACCACGAAGCCGGCGCCGGTTCACCACTGCTGCTGCTGCACGGCTCCGGTCCCGGAGTGACGGGCTGGCGTAATTACCGCGGCATTCTTCCCACCTTCGCCGAGCACTTCCGCTGCTTGGTGCTGGAATTTCCCGGCTTCGGGGTGAGCGACGACTTCGGCGGCCACCCGATGATCACGGCCTTCGGCGCGGTCGGCACCTTCGTCGACGCGCTCGGCCTCGACGCCGTCGACATCATCGGTAATTCGATGGGCGGTGGCGTCGGCATCAACTACGCCATCGGCCAGCCGGCCAAGGTGCGGCGGCTGGTGACCATCGGGGGGATCGGCACCAACATCTTCTCTCCGGGGCCGAGCGAGGGCATCAGGCTACTTCAGGAGTTCACCGAGAACCCGACTCGGCAGCGCCTGATCGACTGGTTGCATTCGATGGTGTTCGACCCCGCCCTCGTGACCGAGAAGCTGATCGAGGAGCGGTGGGCGTTGGCGACCGATCCGCCGACGTTGGAGAGCGCCCGACGGATGTATAGCAAGGCGGCGTTCACGCAGATGATGGCCGCGATGCGCGCATCCGACGCTCCCCTACCGTGGGCGACGATGCACAAAGTGGCCGCACCGACGTTGCTGACGTGGGGACGCGACGACCGGGTCAGCCCGCTCGACATGGCGCTCATCCCGATGCGCACAATTCCCAACGCCGAACTGCATGTGTTCCCCAACTGTGGGCACTGGGCGATGATCGAGGCCAAGGCCGCGTTCGAAAGCACCGTGCTGGCGTTCTTGAATCGCTGAGATCTCAGCGCTGGGTGCTCCCGGCATCGACCGGCAGCGTGACGGCGGTGATGTATCGGGCCTCATCCGAGGCGAGGAAAAGACACGCGTTGGCGACGTCGACAGGTTCGACCCATGGGATCGGCAGCATGTTCATCGGCCGCGCCGCCTCGGCGAATTCCTCGCGGCTGACATGCTCGAGGTCCGGCCTGAATGCACCGCGAACATGATCGTTCTGGATCATCGGCGTGTCCACATTGGTGGGATGCACGGTGTTGACCCGGATGTTGTGTGGGGCAAGTTCATTAGCGAGGGTGCGCATGAGACCGACGACACCGTGTTTGGCCGAGGTGTAGTGCGCCACCCCGACCAACCCCCGGAGGCCCGCGATCGAACTGATCAGAATCATCGACCCGGATCCGCGTTGGATGAGGTGGCCCGCGGTGGCGCGACAGGTGCGCCAGACGCCGGACAGATTCACGTCCAGCATTGTCTGCCAGGCGTTTTCGCTGAGTTCCACGGTCATCCCGCGTGACGTGATCCCCGCTGTCGCACAAACGATGTCGAGACCACCGAAGTGTTCGACGCCGCAGTCGGTCGCCGCCTGCACCGCGTCGGTGTCGCGGACATCGGCGACCTCGGTGACGATCCGGCCACCTGCTTCAGACACCAGCCGAGCTGTCTCGTCGAGGTCCTCCCGCGTGGCGGGCGGAATGATGACGGTGTCGACCGCGCCGCAGATGTCGAGCGCGATGATGTCGGCGCCCTCCTGCGCGAACCGCACCGCCTGCGCCCGCCCGATTCCCCTCGCCGCGCCTGTGATCAGCGCGACCTTGCCCTGCAATCGCCCCATGGTCACACCTTCTGCGTCAGGCCGGCGTCGACCACGAGTTGGGTGCCGGTGATGTACCGGGCTTCATCGGAGGCCAGGAACACGACTGCGTTGGCGATGTCGACGGGGTCGAGCCAGGGCACCGGTAACAGGTTGCGCGCCTGCAGGACTTTGGCGGCGTCGGCCGCCGTCGGGTTCGGCACGTCCGGACACAGACGTCGGAAGGTCGCCTCGTTCAGCACCATTGCGGTGCCCACCGCCCCCGGATGAACGGTGTTGACCCGGATGCGTTGCGGCCCCAGTTCATTGGCCAGCGTTCGGGACAGGCCCACCACCGCATGCTTGCTGGCGGTGTAGGCCGCGGAGTTGGCGGTACCGCGTAATCCGCTGGTGGAGCTGATGATCACCACCGATCCCCCGCCCTCGCCGATATGCGGCACCGTCGACTTCACGGTGTGCCACACCCCGGTCAGGTTGATGCCCAGCGTGTTCTGCCAGGCTTCCTCGGTGACCTCCCAGGTCGGTACGCCGGCGAGGTGGACACCGGCATTGGCGACGACGACGTCGAGCCGACCCAACTCGCCGACCGCGGCGTCGATCGCGGCTGACATCGCCTCGGCGTCACGCACATCGGCCGTCGCGGCGACGCATCGCCGTCCTCGCTTGCGCACCTGTGCTGCGGTGACGTCCAGCTCGTCGGCGACCTCAGCGGCGTCGAGAGCGATGACGTCGGCGCCCTCGTCGGCGAACCGTTGGCAGTGCACGCGCCCCGTTCCCTTGGCGGCACCGGTAACGACGACCACCTTGTCGTCGAGTCCCGACATCACGGCGCCTTCAGCAGGGCGAATCCCTTGTAGCCCGCGTTGACAACCTCGGTGCAGATGTCGAGGTAGGCCGCGAACCCGCCGATGAAGAGCATGAAAACTCGTGGTTTACCAGGCACATTCGCCCCCAGATACCAGGAGTTGGCCTTGGTGAACAGCGAGGCCTCGGCCCGCCGGTTCAGTTCGGCGTTCCAGTCTTCGACGGCATCGGCGGTCGCCTCGATCGCGGTGTACCCGTGGTCGTCGAGATAGGTGATGGCATCGGCGATCCAGTTCACATGGGCTTCCGCGTGCAGCACCATGTTGGCCAGCACGGCGGGTGCGCCGGGGCCCGACACCAGAAACAGATTCGGGAAGTCGTCGACGCACAGCCCTAGGTAGGTGCGCGGCCCGTCGGCCCAGTCGTCGCGCAACCTGTGGCCGTCACGCCCGACGATGTCAATCTTGGCCAGGGCGCCCGTCATGGCGTCGAACCCGGTGGCGAGCACAATCACATCGACTTCGAAACGTGCGTCGGAAGTGTTGATCCCGGTCGCGTCGATGCACTCGATCGGCGTCTTGCGCACGCTGACGAGTTTGACGTGCGGCCGGTTGAAGGTCTGAAAGTAGTTGGTGTCGGTACAGATTCGCTTGGTGCCGATCGGGTGATCGTTCGGGATCAGCAGATCGGCGAGCTCCGGATCGTCGATGACCGCACGAACTTTTTCCTCGTAGAACTTGCGTGCCTCCTCATTGGCCGCCATATCGGTCATCTGGTCGCTAAACGTCTTGGAGAACAGCACACCGCCTAGTTCCCAACGCTTTTCGAATGCGGCCCTACGCTCCTCCGGGGTCGCCTGCATCGTCAGCTTGGGATGCGCGATGTGCGGAGAGCCACCGCCACTGCGCCATGACAACCGCCGCCGCTCGGCATAGTTGGCCTTGTAATGAGCGACGTCCTCCGCGGTCAGCTTCCGATTGCCCGCAGGCACACTATAATTCGGGGTGCGCTGGAAGACGACAAGCGAGTCCGCCTGGTCGGCGATGATCGGTATCGACTGAATGCCCGATGATCCGGTGCCAATCACCGCGACGCGCTTGCCGGTGAAATCGACGGGCTCTTTGGGCCAGTGCGCGGTGTGGTAGATCTCGCCGGCGAACGTGGACAGACCAGGGAAGTCCGGTGTCAACGCCGCTGACAGCGGTCCCGTCGCCATCACGACGAACCGCGTGCGCACCGACTCCCCCGTGTCGGTCTCCACCGTCCACCGCGTGGTGGCTTCGTCGAACACCACCGACGTCACGCGGGTGTTGAACGTAATCCCGTCCCGCAGGTCGAGCACGTCGACGACCCAGTTCAGGTACTGCAGGATCTCGGCCTGTGTCGCGTATTTCTCGGTCCACGTCCACTGCTGCTGCAACTCGTCGGAGAACGAGTAGCAGTAGTCGACGCTCTCCACATCGCAGCGGGCACCCGGATATCGGTTGAAGTACCAGGTGCCGCCGACCTCCGGTGCCGCCTCGAACACCCGCGTCGTCAACCCCAGCGACCGGAACTTGTGCAGGGCATAGATTCCGGCGATCCCTGCACCCACAATGACGACGTCGATATCCGCGTCTGCCTCGTTGCTCACGACCACACGGTAGGTCGTCGGCCACCAAGAACCGGGTGAATTCCCGGTGACCGGACGCTCCCGATCTTTCCTCCCGGGCATCGGGCGGCCGGACATCGCACGAGGCGCCACCTTCCGACAATGACCCGCATGGCCAGAGCCGACGTGGACCTCGACGGGCAACTTCACCGCATCGAATGGCCACCGGAGTCCACGCTCGTCGACGTAATGCTCGCCGCAGGCATGGACGTCCCCCACTCATGCCGGGAAGGGCGGTGCGGCTCCTGCGTCTGCAGCGTCGTCTCCGGCGACGTCGACATGGCGCCCAATGACGTCCTCGACCCCGAGGACCGGCGGTCGGGCCTGATCCTGGCCTGTCAGGCCAAACCGCTGTCCGACACGGTGCACATCGAGTTCTGACAGGCGCGGTTCCACTGACCGGGAATGGCTGCGGTAGGCCGCCGCACTGAGGTAGACCATGAATCAGCCCACACAGCGTAAGGACGACAGATGACCGAGCGGGTAATCGACCGGGTGATGGAGATGGCCGCGCAATTGCGCGAGCAGGCCGCCGAGGCGGAGACCATCGGCCGGCTCACCGACCAGACGACCAAGGCGATGAAGGCGGCAGGCAACATCAGGTTGCTGCAGCCCGCCAAGTACAACGGCTACGAGGTTCACCCTCGCGAGTTCGCTGAGACCGTGATGGCCACGGCATCGCTCGACCCCGCCGCGGGGTGGATCAACGGTGTCGTCGGCGTGCACCCGTATCAGCTGGCGTACGCCGATCCCCGGGTGGCCGAGGAGATCTGGGGCAAGGACGTCGACACCTGGGTCGCGTCGCCGTACGCCCCACAGGGGGTGGCCAAGCCTGTCGACGGCGGCTACATCTTCAACGGACGCTGGCAGTTCAGCTCCGGCACCGACCAGTGCGAGTGGATCATCCTCGGCGCGTTCCTCGGTGACGCCGAGGGCGCACCGCTGATGCCGCCGCAGATGCTGCACATGATCCTGCCGCGCAAGGACTACGAGATCGTCGAGGATTCGTGGAACGTCGTGGGCCTACGTGGCACCGGTTCCAAGGACGTCATCGTGCGCGACGCCTTCGTCCCCGACTACCGGACGATGGATGCCACCGAGGTGATGGACGGCACCGCGCAGCGCAAGGCCGGCATGACCTCGGCGCTGTACTTGATGCCGTGGTCGACGATGTTCCCGCTGGGCATCACGTCCGCCGTGATCGGTATCGCCGAAGGTGCGCTCGCCGCCCACCTGGACTACCAGCGTGACCGCGTCGGCGCCTACGGCGCGGTCAAGGACGACCCCTATGTCATGTACGCCATCGGTGAGGCCGCCGCCGACATCAACGCGGCCCGCCAGGAGCTGCTGGCCAATGTCGACCGGATCTACGACATCGTCGACTCCGGCAGAGAGGTGTCGTTCGAGGATCGCGCCGCGGGTCGCCGCACGCAGGTGCGCGCGGCGTGGCGCGCCGTGACGGCCGTCGACCAGATCTTCGCGCGCTCGGGCGGCAACGCGCTGCGGATGGACAAACCGCTGCAACGCTACTGGCGCGATGCACACGCCGGACTGGCACACGCGATCCATGTGCCCGGCGTCCCCTATCACGCGTCGGCGCTGAGCTCGTTCGGCGTCGATCCCGAAGGCCCACTGCGAGCGCTGATCTGACCCATGAGCATCCTCAAGAGCCTCGGCTACATCACCGTTGCGGCCACCGATATCGATCGCTGGCGCCAATTCGCCTTCGACGTCCTCGGATTCGCCCAGGGCACCGGCCCCGATCCGTCTGCGCTGTACCTGCGGATGGATGAGCGGCCCGCGCGCATCATCATCAAACCCGGCGACGTCGACCGCGTCCTCACGGTCGGCTGGGAAGTGCGCGACCACGCCGCACTGGAGCAACTCAAGGCCACCCTCGACAGCGCCGGGGTGGTGTTCAAAGAGCTGTCCAACGCCGAGGCCGACGAGCGTCGGGTCGAGGAAGTGATCACCTTCGACGACCCCGCGGGCACGACGCTGGAGGTGTTCCACGGCGCGGTGCTCGATCACAGTCCGGTGATCACCCCATTCGGGGCGCGGTTCGTCACGGGTGACCAGGGGCTGGGCCACGTGGTGATGCCGGCGATGGATGCCAACGGTCTGTTCGACTTCTACACCGGCGTCTTGGGTTTCCGGTCGCGCGGCGCGTTCCGGGTGCCCGCACCGCCCGAGTTCGGCCCCATCCGCGTGCGGTTCCTCGGCATCAACGAACGCCACCACAGCCTGGCCATCTGCCCGGCGATGAACCAGGACAAGCCCGGCGTCGTCCACGTCATGGTGGAAGTCGACAGCCTCGACGCCGTCGGGCAGGCGCTGGACCGCGTCAACGTCGAGGGCTTCCAGGTCTCCTCCACGCTGGGCCGCCACACCAACGACAAGATGGTGTCGTTCTACGTCCGGGCACCGGGCGACTGGGACATCGAGTTCGGCACGGACGGCATGCGTGTCGACGAAAGGTACTACACCGCAGAGGAAATCACCGCCGACAGCTACTGGGGCCACCAATGGTTGGGCGACCCCCCAGCGGCGATCCGGATGTAGCCGATGGATACCGACGTTTACCCCAAGACGTTTGACGAGATCGACAGTTGGGACTATGAAGCCGATGTCGTGATCGCGGGGTACGGCATCGCCGGCGCCGCCGCGGCGGTGGAGGCCGCCTCGGCCGGCGTCGACGTGTTGGTCCTCGAGCGCACCGGCGGTTGGGGTGGAGCCGCGGCCATGGCGGGCGGGTTCATCTACCTCGGCGGCGGCACCCCCATTCAGAGAGCTTGTGGTTTCGACGATTCCGTCGACAACATGGCCGCGTTCCTCAACGCGGCCATGGGCCCGGGCGCCGACCCGAACCGGATCGGCGACTACTGCGCGGGCAGCGTCGACCACTTCGAGTGGCTGGTGCGCTGCGGGGTCCCGTTCAAACCGGTGTTCTGGGGTGAGCCCGGCTGGGAGCCACCCGGTGACGAAGGGCTGATGTTCACCGGCGGCGAGAACGCCTATCCGTTCAACACGATCGCGAAACCCGCTCCGCGCGGCCACATTCCGCAGATGTCCAACAAGAAGGCCGGCGAAGCCAGCGCCGGCTACATGCTGATGAAGCCGCTTGTGGACACAGCGACATCGTTGGGCGTGCGCGCGGTGTACGACGTCCATGCATCGGCGTTGATCGTGCAGTCCGACGGTCGCGTCGCAGGCCTCGTCGCCCGCCAGTACGGGAAATCCATTGCGATCCGCGCACGCCGCGGCGTGGTCCTTGCCGCGGGTAGCTTCGCCTATAACGACGCGATGCTGGCCCAATATGCGCCGCGACTCGTCGGCCGTCCCGCCGCATCGATCGAACAGCACGACGGTCAGGCGATCCGGATGGCTCAGGCGCTCGGCGCCGACCTGGCGCACATGGATGCCACCGAGGTCGCGTTTCTGATCGACCCGCAGCAGACCGTTCGCGGCATTCTCGTCAACGGGCGTGGCCAGCGCTACGTCCCGGAGGACACATACTCCGGGCGGATCGGGCAACTCACCCTCTACCACCAGGACGACACGGCCTACCTGATCATCGACGGTGACGCTCAGGAGGAGGCGATGGCCGCGACCTCCCCGACTCCGTTCCTGAAACGCCCGGCGACCTGGGTGTGCGAATCGGTGGCCGAACTCGAAGCCGAGATCGGCCTCCCCACCGGGGTGCTGCAGGACACCGTCCGCGTGTACAACGAGAACTCGGCCCGCGGCGAGGATCCGTTGCTGCACAAGAAGGCCGAATGGCTGAAGCCCATCGGCACGCCGGTCGGTGCGATCGATCTCCGGGGCAGCTGCGCCGGTTTCACGCTCGGCGGCCTGCAGACGACGCTGGACTCCGAGGTGTTGCACGTCAGCGGCGAGCCGATCCCCGGCCTGTACGCCGCGGGACGCTGCACCGCGGGCGTCGCGGCGTGGGGCTACGCCAGCGGGATCTCGCTGGGCGACGGCAGCTTCTACGGCCGTCGCGCCGGCCGCGCGGCCGCCAAGGCCTGAACGCTTCTCACTGCGCTCTGAGCTAATACGCCGTTTCGGTCCTAACACCGAGATTGAACACAGGGTTGTGCTCTGGATCCACAGCCCTGTGTTCAATCTCGCCCATAGGAAGCGCGCAAGACAGGCGCCCCCCACAGCGGACTCAGCGATCCACAGTTCCCGATACGACACGCCCCACAAATCCACGTCACTAGTGACACCCGGCACACACGTGTGCTACAAATAGGCATATTTCTATTAGTCATATGACCGCGAGGAGGCATCATGACTCGGGCCGTCGAAACCACACCCAGTGCTGTTATCGATAGGGTGTCGCTTGTACTGGATGCCTTCGACGGACCAGGACGTCTGAACCTGGCTCAGATCGTGCGCCGCACGGGTCTGCCGCGCTCATCGGCGCACCGGATGCTCGAGCGCTTGGTGGCGCTGCGCTGGCTGCGCCGCAACGGCCGCGACTACGAACTGGGGATGCGCCTCGTCGAACTCGGGTCACTCGCCGTGCACCAGGACCGGCTGCATTCCGCGGCGATCCCCCTCCTGCACGACCTGCACCGCGCCACCGGACTGGTGGTGCATCTCGCCGTGCTGGACGGCTCCGACGTGATGTACCTCGAGAAGATCGGCGACCGGATGATGGCCGCGATTCCCACCCGCGTCGGTGGTCGCCAGCCCGCGCACTGCGCGGCGGTCGGCAAGGCGATCCTGGCCTACAACAGTGATGCCGATGTCGTTGATCTGAGCACGCGCAAGACCAGATACTCGATCAGCACGCCGGCCCAGCTGCGCGACGAACTGGACAAGGTCCGCGCCCGCGGAGTGGCGTTCGACCGCGAGGAGTCGATCGCCGGATTCGGTTGTGTCGCAGCGCCGATCGGAGCTCCCGGCGAAGCCGTCGCGGCGGTCTCGGTGTGTGGCCCGATGAGCCGGATGATGTTCGACCAGCGTCTCGCCGCTCCGGTACGCATGACGGCGATGGGCATCTGGCGCGATGTGGAGGACGGACCCAGGCGGGTGGCGCCGACGCTGCAGCAGGCGCGTCCGCTTCGCGGCGCGGTACGCCCGGTCGGCGAGTTGCAGTACGCATGAGTCTGGACCCCCAGATAGCGGAGATCATCGAGGCGCTGGACGCCGGGTTTCCGCCCGTGCACACGATGTCCGGGGCGCAGGCCCGCGCCACGATTCGGTCCCGTTTCGTGCCCGCGGCCTCACCCGAAGAGGTCGGCGAGGTTCGCGACACCACGGTGCGCGGGCAGGGCGGCGGCATCGACGCGCGGATCTACCGCCCCGCGGAGATGCCCGGCCCGGTGCCGACGCTCGTGTACGCCCACGGCGGCGGATTCGTGTTCTGCGACCTCGACAGTCACGACGGGTTGTGTCGCGCGTTCACGAATTTGATTCCCGCCGTAGTCGTTTCGGTCGCTTACCGGCTCGCGCCCGAGCACCCGTGGCCTGCGGCCGCCGAGGATGTCTTCGCCGTGGCGCAGTGGGCAGCCCGCAACGCCGACGCGCTCGGTGGCGATGCGAACCGGATCGTCGTCGGCGGCGACAGCGCGGGCGGCAACCTCGCGGCCGCGGTCGCGTTGATGGCCCGCGATCGCGGTGCGCCTGCGCTGGCGGCTCAACTGCTGCTCTATCCGATGATCGCGCCGAACTTCGAGACGGAGTCGTACCACCTTTACGGCGAGGGCTTCTACAACCCACGCCCGGCGCTGCAGTGGTACTGGGACCAGTACGTGCCCTCCCCCGCCAACCGCGAACATCCTTATGCCACACCGCTCAACGGCGATCTGCGCGGACTCCCGCACGCCATCGTCGTCGTCGCCGGCCACGATCCGCTGCGCGACGAGGGACTGGCTTACGGCGATGCGCTCGAGAACGCAGGGGTCGCGACGACGCGCCTCGCCTTCGACGGCGGCGTGCACGGGTTCATGACGATGCCGATGCTGGACCTGGCTCAGCAAGCGCGTAAACAGGTGTGCGCACAGCTGGGAGCGGTCTTCGCCGGGGCGGCTCGTGGCTGACGGTGCGGTATACGTCATTGACCGGGTGGTGACGCGGCCAGGCTGCGCAAAGGCCTTCATTGATTCCTATCTTGCCGAGTACGCTCCCGGTGCCCGTGACCGCGGAATGTCGTTGCGGGACATCCTCGTAAGCCCACCGATCTGGTTCGACGACCAACCGAATACCATCACGATCACCTGGTCGCTTCCCTCCGCGCAGGCATGGTGGGAGATGACCTGGAAGGGTCGCCCCGACGCCCGTATCGGGAAGTGGTGGGACGGCATCGCCGAGCTCATCTCTGAGCGGACCCGCAGTGTCGCGGCCACCCACGATGACGTCGACGGACTCTGCGATGTTTAGTGTCACGCGGCTGATTCATCTCGCACCCGACGCCGATCCGCAGGCATTGATCGGGCAGCTACAGACGACCGCCGGCACATCACATGCCGAACGTGTCGTCATCGCACCAACCCTGGCGGGCAGCCGCAACGGCGGCGACATCCTGATGAATCTGCGGTTCGAAAGTGCCGCCGATTGGGCGACGGCTGCCGAAGGATTCGAAACCGCGCTGTCGGATCCGGCCATCACCCACATCGACGGCGCCGACTACCGCGGCACGGTCCACGACAACGAGACAGGTAAGCAGCCCACCGTTTTTCGGGCGCTCCTGCTGCGAGTGATTCCCGACACCGCCACCGCCACAGTCGAACGGTTCGAAGACGACCTGCAACTGCTGCCGCGCTACGTCCGCACCATCACCTCGTGGCAGCTGAGTCGCGTAGACAACGCGTTAGGCGCATCGCCGTGGACACATGTCTTCGAGCAGGACTTCACTGACGTCGACGGTCTGATGGGGCCCTATCTGATGCACCCGATCCACTGGGCCTACGTCGACCGCTGGTTCGACCCGGAGTGTCCGGAGGTCATCATCCGCGACCGGGTCTGCCACAGCTTCTGCCCGCTGTGACGCGGCCGAGCGTCGAACTACATTCCCGCAGGCAGAATATTCGGGTTGGCCGTCGCGGGCGGTTCCAACGGAGGCAACACTTCGGCGCCGTCCAGGCTGTGCACCACCAGCCCCTGAGACCAGGGATAGTGCAGGCTGAAGGCCACCAGCCCGGTGCGTTCGGCGGCCGGCCGGTGACACATCGCCAGCACAGTCTCGGCCAGATACTCCACCGGCTCGGTCGGGAAGGTCTCAGGGATCAGTTGCGCCGCACCAGGTGTGCGTACCGCTGTGGAAGGCCCGACACAGTTGACCGCGATGTTGGCGTCGACCAGCTCGGCGGCGACGCCCTGGGTGAACCGGTGCAGCGCAGCCTTCATCGATGCGTAGATCACATCACCCGAGGTCTTGTTGTACGCGCGGTACGGCCGCACCGGCGCCACTCCGGTCACCGATCCGATGTTGACGATCCAGCCGGCGCCCTGTTCGCGCATATGCGGGACGGCCGCCTTGGTGAGCTGGAACGGTGCGCGCAAGTAGTGTTCGACGGTGCGGTCGAAGGTGTCGAGCGACATGTTCTCGACCAGTGAATAGTCAGCGAAACCGGCGTTGTTGACGAGGATGTCGAGCCGGCCGATTTGGTCGACGGCCCGTTGCACCAGGCTGTCGCGCTCGTCGGCATTCTCGAGATCGGCTGCCATTCCGATCGCCTGGCCGCCGGCCGCCTCGATCAGCTCGATGGTTTCGCCGATGGTGCCGGGCAGCGCGGCGGCCGATCCCCCGCGCAACGACGGTGACGGCTCGAACGACCGGGCCGTCACCACCACCGTCGCACCCTCTGCGGCTAGGCGCTGCGCGATCGCCCGGCCGATCCCCCGGCTGCTTCCGGTGACGAGTGCCGTTCTGCCGCTGAGTAATTGGCTCATGCGAGGTCGAAATGCTCTTCGATCGGCGCGCGGTGCTGATGCCAGAGGTCGACCAGCCGATACGGCGTTGCGACCACGACCCGGCCCGATCCCGAGCGGTAGTAGGTGTGCGCATTCGGGGTGTGACACCAGACGGTGCCTGCCATCGCCTCGTCGATGCCCCGCACGTATTCGTCGTGGGCGTCACGCTTCACCTCGATGGTGCTTGCACCGCGAAGTGCCATCAGTTGCAGGCACTCGATGACGTAATGCGCCATCAACTCCATCGAGAAGTTCGCGCCCGCACCGTGGCCGGGACTGTAGTTCGGCGCTGAGTTGATGAACAGGTTCGGAAAACCAGGGACGGTGCCTCCGCGGTAGGCGCGTGGACTGTCCCCCCACTCGTCGGCGAGCTTGTGCCCGTTGCGGCCGCGAATATCCATGGTGGACAAGAAGTCCAGATGGTATCCGGTTGCGTAGATGATGACGTCGAGGTCGATGTGGCGGCCGTCCACCGTGACGATCCCGTTCGGGGTGACCGCCGCCGGCTCGCTGGCTTCCACGTCGACGTGATCGCGAGTCAGTGCCGCGTAGTAGCCGCCCGGGTCACGAACGATGCGTTTACCGTACGGCGCGAAGTCCGGCGTCACCTTCTTCGCCAGTTCTGTTCCCTCGCCGAAGGTTCGGTTGATGTAGTCCATGCACAACTGCAGGAGCACATCGTTGGCCTGCGAGATCGACAGGTGGTCCTTCGCCCATTCCGGATCCTGCAAGATGACCGGATAGTTGTTGTCCGCGGTGCCCCAGTAGGACTTCAGTCTGTTCCAGTTCGCGTAGTACGGCAGGTGACGGCCCAGATAGCGCCGATAGTCTGGCACGTCGTCGGACGCCCGCTTGCGTGGCGCCACCCAGTGGGGCTGCCGTTGAAACACCGTCAAATGCTCCACCTGCTCAACGCAGGCATCGACGATCTGGACCGCAGTGCAGCCGGCACCGATGACCGCGACCCGCTTACCTGTGAGATCCAATGAGTGATCCCATTGCGCGGAGTGAACGCTGATGCCCGCGAACGTCTCCCGTCCCGGGACCTCCGGCCACCGAGGACGGTTCAGGTAGCCGGCCGCGGTGACGACGACGCTGGCGAACGTGATGTCACGATTGCCGTCGCGGTCGACCGAATGGATCTGCCACTGGCGCCGGTCCTCGTCCCACCACAAGGCCGTGACCTCGGTGTCGAATCGAGTCCGCTCGCGCAGCCCGTATTTATCCGCAAGCGCCGTCAGGTAGGCCTGGTACTCGCCACCCTGCGGGTAGTAGCTGGTCCAATCGGGGTTCACCTCGCGGGACAACGAGTAGTAGGCCGATGGCGTGTCGACTCCGATGCCTGGATAGGTGGTGGTCAGCCACGTGCCGCCGACTTCGGAGTTGCGATCCAAGAGTTGGTACGAGACCCCCGCATCTGCGGCGGCGAGCGCCGTGATGATGCCTGCCAGGCCCGCTCCCACGATGGCCACGGTCATCGTCGGTGGAATGGGCGTCGTCCGCGGCAGCGTGGGCTGCGACAGCTGGAAACCGCCCTGCTCCAGCAGCAGCGGGACGAACTCGTCGTCGACCGCGGAGCCCAACGCCAATGGCAGCACCCGTCTGAACAGTTCGGGGTCGTCGGCGGCGAGCGCATCATCGGGCCGCGGGCGTTCGAGCGCCTCGATGACAGCCTGCACAAGCGCTTCCGCCGTATCGGGATCGGTGACGCCTGCCCGTTCGGGCGGATCGGGCACATGGGAGATCGCCGGCCCGAACCGGTCGATCACCGCGGTGTCGCCGGTGATCTGGGCTAGTACCGCCACCAGCACGCCGGGGTCGGCCTGGCGCAGGTTGGCCCGCAGTTCGTCGGGATCCGCGCGGTTCGGGGCCGCCGTGGTGTCGGCATCGGTCGTCACGACTGTGAAGTATCGAGGCGTGCGCCGGTGCCGGCGATGCGACTGTCTACTGAGCGGGACACGTGTAGATACCCAAGCGGCGGGCCTGCCTACGCTTCGGCGATGCAACGGGTGCACTACGACGCCGACCACCACGCCTTTGCCGAACTCGCGGGCGATTTCGCGGCCAAGGAGGTCGCTCCGCACCTCGCCGAATGGGACGCCGACGGCATCATTCCGCGGGAGGTGTTCGCCAAGGCCGGTGACATCGGGCTGCTGGGCTTCGCGGCCGACGAACGCTTCGGCGGGGTCGGCGCCCGCGACTTCCGCTACAACCAGATTCTGATCGAAGCGTTCATGGACGCCGACTGTGGTCCGGTGGGGCTGAGTTTCGCCGTCCACAACGACATCTGCCTGCCATACCTCGCCGATCTGACGACACCCGAACAACAGCAGCGATGGCTACCCGGCTTCGTGAACGGCACCCTGATCGCGGCCATCGGTATGACCGAACCCGGCGCCGGATCCGACGTTGCCGGGATCCGCACATCCGCCGTCGACGCCGGCGACCACTTCGTCGTCAACGGCGCCAAGACATTCATCACCAACGGGCAGAACGCAGACCTGGTCATCACCGCGGTACGCACTTCACCGGACCGGCACCGTGGCCTGACGCTGATGGTGCTCGAGCGCGGTATGCCCGGCTTCGAGCGGGGACGCAACCTGGACAAGCTGGGACTGCACTCCCAGGACACCTCCGAACTGGTCTTCACCGATGTGGCGGTTCCCAAGAGCAATGTGCTCGGCGGGGTCGGCAGCGGATTCGCGTACATGATGAAAAACCTTCCGCAGGAACGCATGCAGATCGCCGTCGGCAGCTTGGCGCGGGCCCGTGCAGCGTTGCGCTGGACCGTCGACTACGTACGCGAACGCACCGCCTTCGGCAAGCCGATCGGTGCGCTGCAGAACACCCGCTTCGTGCTGGCCGACGTGGCCACCGAAGTGTCGGTGGCGGAAGCGTTCATCGACCGGTGCGTGACCGAACTCAATGCGGGTCGGCTTTCGCCGACCGATGCCGCCAAGGCGAAACTCTGGGCAACGGAGATGGAGTTCCGTTGCCTGGACTCCTGCCAACAGCTGTTCGGCGGCTACGGTTACATGCGCGAGTACTCGATTGCCCGCGCGGCCATCGACGCCCGGGTCACCCGGGTGTACGGCGGCACGTCGGAGATCATGCGGGAGATCATCGGCCGCGACCTTGCCCTGGTACCCACCGACTGAGGATCACGACATGCAGGTTCGCAGCCACTCCCTGGGCGACATCCCGCGCCGGTCAGCGCGTCGCTGTCCCGACAAGACAGCGATCGTGGACGGCGATGTCAGGCTGACGTTCGCCGAATTCGATGACCTGGTCGATCGCGCTGCAGCCGCGTTGCGGGACAACGGTTTCGCGCAGGGTGATCGACTTGCACTGCTGGCCCGCAACTGCTGGCAGTACGCCGTGCTGGCATTCGCGACCGCGCGCGCCGCGGTCGTGCTCGTGCCGATCAACTTCATGCTCACGGCCGAGGAGATCGCCTACATCCTCGGTCACAGTCAGGCGCGCGGTCTGGTCGTCGAGCATGACTTCGTTTCCACTGCCGCGCAGGCGATGACCCGCGGTGGCTCGGTGACGACGAAAGTGGTGTTGACCACTGGCGAACAGCGCGCTCCGGCCGGGTGGGACGAGTTCGCGCTCTGGCTCACCACAACGACGCCCGCGCCGGACCTCGAGATCCACGACGATCAACTGCTGCGGCTGATGTACACCAGCGGCACGGAGTCCCGGCCGAAGGGTGTGATGCACTCCAGCCGCAGTCTGATGGCGAATTACGTCAGTTCAATCGTCGCCGGGTCGATGACGTCCGACGACGTCGAGATCCACTCGATGCCCCTCTACCACTGCGCGCAACTGGACAATTTCCTCGCCACCGACATCTACCTCGGTGCGACCAGCATCATTCTTCCCCGCCCCGATCCGGAGCTGGTGCTGCGCGGCATCGAGGCCCACGGGGTGACCAATTACTTTGCCCCGCCGACTGTTTGGATCTCGCTACTCCGGTCTCCGATCTTCGACCAGGTTGATTTGAGCAGCCTGCGCAAGGGGTATTACGGCGCATCGGCGATGCCGACGGAGATACTCAACGAACTCCAGGAACGGCTGCCGAACCTGCGGCTCTGGAACTTCTACGGCCAGACGGAGATGGCACCGCTCGCCACCGCGATGGGACCCGAGGACCAGCGTGAGCACGCCGGCGCCGCAGGCAGACCCGCGGTCAACGTCGAGACCGCCGTCATCGACGACAACGACCAACCCGTGCCGCCGGGCACGGTCGGCGAGATCGCCCACCGCGGGCCCCATCTGATGCTCGGCTACCTCGACGATCCGGTCCGCACGGCAGAGGCGTTTCGCGGCGACTGGTTTCACTCCGGCGACCTCGGCTACTTCGACGAGTTCGGGCAGCTGCACGTAGTCGACCGCAAGAAGGACATGATCAAGACCGGCGGCGAGAACGTCGCCAGCCGCGAGGTCGAAGAGGTTATGTATCGGCACCCCAAGGTGGAGGAAGTCGCCGTATTCGGCATTCCGCACCCGGTGTGGGTCGAGGCCGTGGTGCCAGCGGTCGTGATACGGGACGGGGGCACAGCCGACGAGGACGAACTCATCGCGCACTGCCGCAGCCACCTCGCCGGGTACAAGACTCCCAAGCAGGTCTTCTTCGTCGACAGTCTGCCGAAGAACCCCAGCGGCAAGCTGCTCAAACGCGACCTCCGTACCCGGTTCGGCTCAGAGAATGCGTTCCACTCACCGGACACTTTCGCGCCGTAGGGCAACCGGCGGCTGTTGACTGACGCCATGAGCGACGCGATCACGCTGCCCGAGGCACAGGAGTTCATCGCCGGCTTCTGGTACCACTACGACCAGGGACATTTCGACGAGTTGGCGCTACGCATCGGCGATGAGATGGAATACCTCAGCCGATCCGAGTCCGGTGCCTGCCCGTTCGAGGAACTGCTGGCGGCCGAGCTGCATGGCGGCGCCGAAACTCTGGCGTGGCTGACCCAGCACCGCAACGAGAACCCCTACCCGCTGCGCCATCATGCGACGAACATATTCCGGACCGGGGTCGACGGCCCCGTGACCAACGTCCGCTTCTACCTGTTCGTCAACCAGGTCACCAACGCGTTGCCGTTCGCCGTATCCAGCGGTGTCGTCGACGTCGGCATCCGCCCAGCCGACCACGGCCTCGTATTCACGTCGATGAAAGTCATTCTCGACGCTGAGGATTCGGTGCCGCTGGCGGACTACCGCAGCGCGGCCTCCGCGGCCGGCTCCTAAGCGGGTATGTCCGCTCGCGACACCTTCGGCGGCGGTGTTGCCGTCATCACCGGCGCGGGTGCAGGCATCGGTGCGGGTCTGGCGCGCTACGCCGCCGGGCTGGGAATGACGGTCGTCCTCGTCGATGTCGACGCCGCCGCGGTCACCCGACTGCGGGACGAGCTCGGGGGCACTGGGGCCAATGCCGTCGCCGTGGAGTGCGATGTGCGCGAGCCTGATTCGATGCAGGCGCTGGCCGAGCGCACCTACCGCGACCACGGTCCGGTCCGGTTGCTGGTCAACAATGCCGGTGTCGAGCAGTTCGGGTATCTGTGGGACACCCCGGTCGAGAACTGGAAACGGCTGGTCGACATCAACGTCAGTGGCGTCTTCTACGGCGTGCGGGCGTTCCTCCCGCCGATGATCGCGGCCGGGGAACCGGCGTGGGTGTGGAACCTGTCGTCCATCGGCGGCGTCGCCGCCGTGCCCCTGCAGACGCCCTACATCATGAGCAAGCACGCGGTGTTGGCACTCACCGAGTGTCTGCGACTCGAGGTCGAACTGGCCGGCCACGATCACATCCACGTGCAGGCGGTGCTGCCGGGAGCCGTGGCGTCCAACATCTTCGAGTCCGCCGGCGGTGTCGATACCGGCGACGTCGCCGCGGCGGAGTCGCAGCGCAGCGCGATGCTTGACATCAAGGCCGACGCGATGGATCCCGTCGCCGCCGCGGAAGTGGTATTCGATCAGGCCGCGGAGGGACGCTTCTACCTGCTGACCCAACCGGAGTATGTCGGCTCCGCGATGGCCGAACGCGCAGAAATCCTTGCCTCCCAACGGCCACCGGCACTACGCAAGGGCCGTCGCTTCGACCCGTCGCGCCAATGAGACTCGACCCCGACGCCGCCGCCCGAATCGCCTCGTTCGGTGAGGTGCCGCCGATGCGGGTGCGGGGCCTCGCGGCCGTGCGCGAGGCGATCGAGTCCGCACCGCATCCGGACGGCATGCCGTCGATGGCGCATATCGAGGACTGCGCGATCCCCGGCCCCGCCGGTGAGATTCCCGTCCGGATCTACCGCCCCTCGACCGTGTCGGAAGCACCCGTTCTGGTCTACTTGCACGGTGGTGGCATGGTGATGGGGTCCAACCATTCGTTCGAGCCACTGGCGAGAACGCTTGCCGCACAGTCCGACGCCACTGTGGTGTCGGTGGAGTACCGGCTCGCTCCGGAGTCTCCCGCACCTGCCCAGTTCGACGACGCGTATGCGGCCACCGAATGGGTCGCGGGTCACGCCGATCAGGTGGGCGCCGACCCCACCCGACTGGCGGTGGTGGGCGACAGCGCGGGTGGCTCGCTGGCCGCGGCGGTGGCCCTGGCGGCGCGGGATCGCAGCGGCCCCGCCATCTGCTGCCAGGTGTTGCTGTATCCGGGTCTCGACCGCGACATGGAAGCGGAGTCGATCGTCGCGCTGACAGATGCGCCAATGCTGCGTCACGACGACATCCTCTACATGCATGAGCTCGCCGATGCCAGCGGCGGCCCCCACGACGAATACCGTTTTCCTGCCTATGCAACGGATCTGAGTGGTCTGCCGCCCGCGATCGTCGTCACCGCAGAGTGCGATCCGATCCGCGACTGGGGTGAGCGCTACGCGGCACGGCTGCGCGACGCGGGCGTCCAAACCACCGTCACCCGCTATCCGGGCGCGTATCACGGGTTCTTGATGCGCTCGGATGCGACCGCACGCGGGAGGCTCGCGATCGCGGAGATCGGCGGACTCCTGCGCGCGAAGTTCGCTCACCCACTCCCGTTTTAGCGCGAGCAGCAGACACAAAGTGTTCCTACTTCTCGGCGTGTCGTATCACTTTCGGTCTGCTCACCAAGAAATAGACCTCCCGATCACCGGACGGCCACGACCCATGAGGCCCCCGCCGACAGCACACTCGACCCAACGACGACACCCTTAGGAGTGGACATGCTCACCGAAGAACGCCGGATGGAGCTTTCCGACATTCTGCGACCCGTGTCACCGCCTCGCGAGATCGACGGTGTGTACACCGACGATCAACGGGATCGGCTGCTGGACGTCGTCCGCACCCAGGGGCCGTGGCGGCTGATCATCGCGCAGCATTTCGCGTCCGCCGAGGAACTGATCGCCACGATGAGCGGCATGTTCCCCGAGGGCTTCGAGCCGTCGCTGGACTTGTTCCTCACGCCGACCTTTCGCGGCTACCTCGCCAACTACGGCACGGTGCTCTATCCCGAACTGCACGACTGCTTCTACAACCAGCGGTTCGTCGACCTCGCCAAGAGCTATTGGAGCGCCGTATACGCCAAGCCGCAGATGATGCTGTTCAACATCAACGGGCCGTGCGCCAACCGCGACCCCGGCCATCTGGACTCCCCCAGTTTCCGCGGCGTGCGCCACGAGAATGCGCCGACATGGTTGACCAGCGTGATGGGCAAGTCCGGGTTGTTCCGCGACTACCTGATCAAGATGGCCCAGGTGATCACCTGGTTCTCCCACGACGAGGGCAGCGGTTTCACCTACTGGCCCGACGGCCCGCTGAAGGAGCCGCAGCGCGTCAAGCCGCCGATCTACAACCGCGGTGTGCTGGTCCAGAACGAGATGATGGTGCACCGCGGCGAGGCCAACGGCCCGTTGGAGCAACAGATTCCCGCCGGGCTGGCGTTCGACACGGTGTTCACCGGCGATCCCGCCGACCGCGACCATTGGCTGCTCAAGAACGGCGATGACGTGATCGCCCGGCACCACACCGACGAGCTTCGCTTCCTCGTGCATTGGTCGGCTGAGGTGTTCGAGGACTTCGACGAGCTGAAGAAGAACATGGACGGCTCCGACGATCTGACGATCGACAAGGCGATCGACATGCTCGTCGACAACGCCGGCAAGAACGGCGTCAGGCTCGACATTCCCAGTGAGCCGCTACACGATCCGCAGTTCATCATGGCGCTCAACGCAGCCTATGATCTGGGCGGACCGGCGACGTATCCGGACGAGGCACCGATCAGCGCGTTCCAATTGGCCTAGCGTCTACGGCGGTCGCCGAGACTGCGGGCAGATCGCGAATCTTGCTGAAAGCGCGATCTCTCTGGGCCCCGCGAAGCTGGGGACAGGCCCGGCGTTTGAACCTAGCGCACGATCACCGAGCTCGGCTCCCGCGGTGCGCCCATCATGTCGCGGTGCGACGGCGGTTGTCTGCCGTCCTCGTCGGTGATGCCATACCGCTGCGCGATCTCGGCGCCGATCACGGTGTGACCGGACAGCTGTGCGATGTCGGGATCGCGGTACAGCGCGTTGATTACATGGCCGGTGAATTCGGGGGTTTCTGCGTGCTTGGCCGTCTCGGCCAACCCCTCGGGATGGCCGTCGAAGGCACTGCGGATGCGTTCGGTAAGCAGGATCCCCATCCAGATCGACACCGTCGACACCCCGGTGTCGCGGAAGTCGACGGCCATGTCGGCGGCCATCTTGTCGACGCCCGCTTTCTGTGCGCCGTAGGCGGGGCCGTGCATGTAGCACACCGATCCGGGCGACGACGTGAACGCGATCAGCCCGCCGCCTCCGCGCACCATCAGCGGTGCTGCACACCAGGACGCCACATACGCCGACCGCAGGCCCACGTCGAGAATCTCAGCCAACTCGAGAGGCTTCTCCCAGAACGGTTTTGGGCTGACCAGCGCGTCGTGAACGGCCGCGGCGTTGTTCACCAGTAGATCCAGCCGGCCCTGCTCGTCGTTGACTAGCTCGAACAGGGCGGCGACGGCGTCGTCGTCACGGTGGTCGACGGGTACGGCGATCCCACCGTCTCCCGGGTCGCTCACGGTTCTGCCCGTGAGGTACACCCGCCACCCGTCGGCGATGAGCGCGGCGGCGATGCCGCGCCCCGCACCACGACTTGCCCCTGTCACAACCGCCACCGGCGGCTCAGTGTGTGTCACACAGTCGAAGCTACGTCGTCACCCGCACCGATTCATCGACGACGGGCAGATCGCCGCTGCGGACCGCGTCGATGATCGAGGCGGTCAGCGCTGAGCAGCCCAGGAACACTGGACGAGTCGAGTGCGCGGCCAGGCGCTGCGCCTCGCGCCGCTCCAGGCAGGACGCCTGCGCCTGGGCGTTCCACTGGACGCTGGTCTGGTTCCAGCTGCTCTTGCGAGCGGACACGCAGGCTCCACATATGCGGCAGGACACCGGCACCATTGGCGAGTCGGCAAGGCGGTTGTCGGGCCGGACGGCCATCAGGAGCTTCCCGGCCCCGCCGCTTGCGCCCCTTGAGCCTCCAAGTTCTCCTCGACGATCTTCATCCATTCTTCGAGGGGACTGGTGGTGTCGAGCTCGTATTCGAAGCGGTCCACCATGTCGGGCTCGATGTCGGCGACATCGACGTAGAACTGTTCGTACCACCGACGCAGCTGGTAGACCGGCCCGTCCTCCTCGCACAGCAGCGGATTGTCGATGCGCGCCTTGTTCTTCCAGATCTCGACGTCCTGCTCGAAGCCCATCTTTACGAAGTCTCCGAGGGCGATCGCCGTCTGCAGCGCCGCATCGCCGGGTAACGTCTCCGACTTCTTCACGATGATGCCGTACTGCAGCACAAAAGAATTCGCGTCGATGGGATAGTGGCAGTTGATCAGTATCGTCTTGTGGTCGGTGTCCTCGTAGTGGTAGGTCAGGTCGTCGATCATGAACGACGGCCCGAAATACGATGCCACCGAGGTGGTTCCGAGGAGCCGCGTCTCGCCGGGTTCACCCAGATCGGGGCGGCCTCGACTGTTCATGTACTGGGTCGCGACGTGGCCCTCGAAGATGTTCTTGAAGTGCGTCGGCAGCGATCCGTGGATGTAGAAGAAGTGCGCCATGTCGACGACGTTGTCGATGATCTCGCGGCAGTTGGTGTTGACGACAGTGGTGTACCAATGCCAGTCGGTCCACTCATCGCTCGTCGCGCCCTCGATCCGGGGGATGGCAACCTCGGGTGGCGGCGGGTTGCCCTCGGGGTCGTTCCACACGAACAACATCCCGTCCTGTTCGAGGGTGGTCCACGTCGCGGTGCGGGCCAGCCTCGGCGTCCGCTTGCTGTAGGGCACGTTCTTGCATCGGCCGTCGCCGCCCCACCGCCAGTCGTGGAACGGACACGCGATCTCGTTGCCCTTCACCGCACCCTGGCTGAGGTCCCCGCCCATGTGACGGCAGTAGGCGTCGAGCACGTTGATCCTGCCGTCGCCGCTGCGGAACACCACCAGCTTCTGGCCGAAAGCGCGCACGGAGTGCGGTTGGCCGTCGCCGAAGTCCCTGGTCAGGCCCAGGCAGTGCCAGCCGCGGGCGAATCTGGTCGGCGTCGCTGAAGCTTCGATCTGCCGAACCGCATCGGTTTCCGACTGCAACGTCATGGCCTGTTTCTACGTCGGCTGCAGTGCCGATGGAGGCGATCGTCCCGCTGGGAGGGAAACTCCCTACCACCGCGATTGGCCCGACCTAATGTCGAGGCGTGACGAGTGCTTTTCAGGCGACCATCCCCGCGGGCCTGCCGATGACCGATACGACCGTTGATCTGCTTGTCGTGGGCTCCGGTACGGGCATGGCGGCGGCGCTGGCGGCCGCTGAACGTGGGCTGAAGGTGCTGATCGTCGAGAAGTCGCCATATGTGGGTGGGTCCACGGCGCGCTCCGGTGGTGCACTGTGGTTCCCTGCAAGCCAGGTTTTGGCGGAGAACGGCGCGGGTGACACCGCCTCGCAGGCGCGCACGTATCTGGAGTCCGTCGTCGACGGCACCGCGCCCGCGCAGCGATCGGAGAGTTTCGTCGCCCACCTTCCCGAAACGGTGGCGATGCTGCGGCGCACGACACCGCTGAAGTTCATGTGGGCAAAGGAATACTCCGACTACCACCCGGAGCATCCCGGCGGAAGTGCGGTGGGGCGGACCTGTGAGTGCAAACCCTTCAACACCTCGGTGCTCGGCCAGTACGGCTCACGGCTGCGTCCCGGGCTGATGGAGCCAACCGTGCCGATGCCCACCACCGGGGCGGACTATCGCTGGATGAACCTGATGGCGCGGGTTCCCCGAAAAGGCTTGCCGCTCATCGCCAAACGGCTGGCGCAGGGCGCAGGTGGCCTGCTGATCGGCAGGCGCTACGCCGCGGGCGGTCAGGCCCTGGCCGCCGGCCTGTTCGCCGGGATCCTGCGCGCCGGCGTCGGGGTGTGGACGGAGACCGCGCTGGTGCGGTTGATCACCGAGGACGGCAGGGTTACCGGAGCCGTCGTCTCGCACGACGGTCACGAGATCGCGGTCAACGCGCGACGCGGAGTGATCCTGGCGGCCGGCGGATTCGACCACAACATGGACATGCGGTGGAAGTTCCAGTCCGAGTCGCTCGGCGAACACACCAGCCTGGGCGCCGAGACCAACACCGGCGACGCGATCCGGATCGCCCAGGATGCCGGTGCGGGAATCGCTCTCATGGATCAGGCGTGGTGGTTTCCGGCGGTCGCTCCGCTTCCCGGGGGCGCCCCGCTGGTCATGCTGGCCGAACGAGCCCTGCCGGGCTCGCTGATCGTCGACCAGACGGGCAGCCGGTTCACCAACGAGGCGGCCGACTACATGTCGTTCGGACAGTGCGTCCTCGAACGCGAGCGCTCCGGTGATCCGATCGAAACAATGTGGATCGTCTTCGATCAGCAGTACCGCAACAGTTACGTCTTTGCCGCGGATTGCTTTCCACGCCAGCCACTTCCGCAGTCGTGGTACGACGCCGGCATCGCCCACCGCTCATCCGATCTCGGCGAATTGGCCCGAATGATGAACGTGCCGGAAGGACAGTTCGTGGCGACGGTATCGCGCTTCGACCAATTGGCCCGCGCCGGTGAGGATTCCGACTTCGGCCGCGGGAGAAGCGCGTACGACCGATACTACGGCGACCCGACCATCACGCCCAACCCAAACCTGCGCCCGCTGGACAAGGGCCCGTTCTATGCGGTGAAGATGACGCTGAGTGACCTCGGTACGTGCGGTGGCCTGCGTGCTGACGAACGTGCCCGGGTGTTGCGCGAAGACGGCACTGCCATCCCCGGCCTGTACGCCATCGGCAACACCGCGGCGAATGCGTTCGGAGCGACGTACCCCGGTGCGGGCGCGACGATTGCGCAGGGTCTGGTGTACGGCTACATCGCGGCCACAGAAGCGGCGACCGAGGCGGCAGCGACATAGTCACGCGTCGTCGGCTTCGGCCTTCTTCTCGATCTCGTACCAGTAATCCGGTGCGGGCCACGGGATCTTCCCCTGCCCGCCGTCGCCGGCCCGCGGGAACTGGGCCTCCGCCTCGTCGAGTTCCTTGATCATCTTCAAGGTCAGCTCGCGCTCGTTGGCGTAATACCGTTCGGCCCATTGCAGCGCCACGCGCGCATATGCCCATGACGGATCAGCTTTGGCCCACTTCGCGTCCTTGGCCGCGCTGCGGTGCATTTCATCGGCGTAGGCCAGGTGCTCCTGCAGCATCTCCTTGAGCCTGGCCGGAGTGGTGAGGTGCCCGAACGTCACCCTCAGCAACGGGCTGTGCTTGAGCACCGGCGGGTCCAGGGGCGATTCATTCGCCCACCGCGTGAGGGCGTCCATCCCCGCCTCGGTGATTTTGTACAGCCTGCGATTGCGGGTCCCGCCGTCCTCGACACGCGACGTCACATAGCCGAGCTGCTCGAGCTTGCGGAGTTCGGAGTAGATCTGGCTGTACGCAGGGCTCCCGTAGAAGAACCGCATGCTCCAGTCGATCCATTTGCGGATGTCATAGCCCGACAGCTCGTATTCGTAGGAGAGCATGCCCAACAACGCCCAACTGGTCGCCGCGAGGTTCGACTTCCCCTGCTGGTCGCTGCCTTTCACCTGTTCAGCCTAACAACACGGGTCACCCCCGAGTGCGGACTAACCGCTGGGCGGGACGTGTGGTTGCGGCCCGACCGGTGCAGCGACCAGAGTTGCGTGCACCCGACCCGAGGAAGTGAATGACCACAGCTCAGGAACGGCTGGCGGAGTCCGTGCGCCGACTGATCGACGTCACCATCCGCACCGAGGTGGATGACGCGGCGGTCGCCGCGGTGACCGAAAAGATCGATTCGGCGACAGCGCAATTGAGCGATTCGCTCGTGCCCGGATCATTCGGCGTGCGGACGGGACCGGACGGACAGTCCATCGCATTGGGCAACGTCGTCATCGGGTTGCGCAACCCCGTCGCTCCTCCCCTGACCATTCGGCACGACGCCGACGGCACGGTACACACGGAATTCACGCTGGGCGCCGCGTATGAGGGGCCGCCAGGCCATGTCCATGGCGGTGTCTGCGCGTTGATCCTCGACCACGTTCTCGGCGCCACCGCGCATCTGCCCGGCAAACCCGCCGTCACCGGCACCCTGACACTGCGCTATCTCCGTGGCACACCGCTGGGACGGCCACTGCGCGCATCGGCGCACGTCGATCGGATCGAGGGCGCGAAGACGTTCGCCGTCGGCCACATCGCCGGCCCCGACGGCGTCACCGTCACGGCCGAAGGTGTCTTCATCCATCCGAAAGGAGGTCAGCGAGATGGCTGACAATCCGGGCCCGGCACAGCAGGATCTGCGTATGGCATCCCTTCAGCGATTTGCGGACCGTCGAGTCCTGATCACGGGCGGCGGCTCGGGCATCGGCCAGGCGACCGTCTTGCGGCTACTTTCCGAAGGCGGCCGGGTGGCCGCGGCAGACATCAGCGAATCCGGCCTCAAGGACACCGTCGCGAAGGCCGAGTCGCACAGCGACCGCCTGACAACGGTGGTCCTCGACGTCGCCGACGAGGAGTCCGTCAAACAGGGCGTGGCCGGCGCCGTCGAGGCCCTTGGCGGCCTGGACGCTCTCGTCAACGCCGCGGGCATCCTGCGGTCGGTGCATTTCCTCGAGACCACGCTCGCCGACTTCGAGCACGTGCTGCGGATCAACCTCGTCGGCACGTTCCTCATGACGCGGGAGGCCATCCCCGCGCTGCGCAACGGGACCCACCCGGCCGTCGTCAACTTCAGCTCGACGTCCGCGGCCTTCGGCCACCCCTACATGTCCGCCTACGCGGCGTCCAAGGGTGGGATCCAGGCGATGACGCACACGCTCGCGCTCGAGTTCGCCAAGGAAGGGATCCGGTTCAACTCGGTGCAGCCCGGCTCCATCTCCTCCGGAATGACCGACGGCACCGGCGAATCCAAGCAGAGCATCGGCCCCGGACTGCCTGCCGATGCCGACTTCTCGCTGTTCGGCAAGATCACGCCGATCCTGCCCGTGGACGGCGGCGGGATGTTCGCCAAGCCGGACGCTGTCGCCGCGGTGGTGGCGATGCTCGCCTCCTCGGACGCCTATTTCGTCACCGGCACCGAAGTCCGGGTCGACGGCGGCACCCACATGTAGATTGCGTCGAATGACGACCCTCGATCGGCCTATTCGCGTCATTCAGTGGACCACCGGAAACATCGGCCGCCGGTCGCTGCACGCGATCATCGGCCGCGACGACATGGAACTGGTCGGCGTGTACGCCCACGGTGCGGACAAGGTGGGCGTCGACGCCGCTGATCTCTCGGGCTGGCCCGAACCCACCGGCATCAAGGCCACCAACGACATCGACGCGCTGCTTGCCGCCAAGCCCGACGCCTGTTGTTACAACCCGTTGTGGCCCAGCATCGATGAGCTTGTCCGGCTACTCGAAGCCGGCGTCAACGTCTGCACCAGTGCGGCCTGGATCACCGGCGGCAAACAGACACCCGAGGACCTCGAGCGCATCCGAAAAGCCTGCGAGAAGGGCAATTCCACCATCTTCGGCAACGGCGCCCACCCCGGCATGACGAATATGGTGGGCATGGTGCTGTCCGGCGCGTGTGAACGGGTCGACGAGATTCGCATCACCGAGTCGGTGGACTGCTCGACCTACCAATCGGCGGGCACGCAGACCGCGATGGGTTTCTCGCAGGACCCCGACACCCCCGGTCTGGCCGAGAGCGTGCGCCGCGAGAGCGAGGTGTTCGCCGAGTCCGCCGCGATGATGGCCGATGCGATCGGCGCCAAGCTGGACAGGATGACGTTCGACGTGACGTTCACGCCGGCGACCGGCCATAGCGATCTGGGCTTCATGCAGATTCCAGAGGGCACCGTCGGCGGCGTCATGGGGTATCACCGCGGCTGGGTCGGCGACAAGAACGTCGTCAGCGTGGGGTTCAACTGGATCATGGGCAACCACGTCACCCCGCCGAAGCCGCTGGAACACGGCCACGTCATCCAGGTGTTCGGATTGCCGAATATGCGGACGGTGCTGCACTGCCTGCCGCCCAGGGACTGGACCGAACCCGGGTTCATGGGCCTCGGCATGATCTACACCGCGATGCCGGTGACCAACGCCGTGCCTGCTGTTGTCGCGGCGGAGCCGGGCATCGTCACGCTGAAGGATCTGCCGCCGATCACCGGCCGCGTCGGACCCTAACCTGCGCCGACTGCACGCTTCTTGACACAAACCGCGAGTAGACGCGCGAACAAGCGTGCACTCGGCGACGGGATTAGGCCGTCTGGACCACCACGCCGACGGCGCCCGCGCCCAGGTGGATCGACAGCACCGGGCCCATATCGCAGACGGTGAGCGATTCGATCTGCGGCAGGCGCGTCGTCAGCGCGGCACCCATTTCGTCGGCGCCGTCGTGATTGTCGACGTGGTGGATGGCGATGCTCGCGCGGCCCTCACCGACGATCTCGGCGACCCGGTCGACCATGGCCGCATGCGCCTTGGTGATCGTGCGGATCCGCTGATCCAGCACCAGCCGACCATCCATGTCGAGGGTCAGCAACGGCTTCAGCGACAGTGCCGTGCCTAACCACGACGCCGCCGTTCCGATCCGCCCGCTGCGCCGCAGGTTGTCCAGGCGGTGCACGACGATGAACGCGTGGGTGCGCGGGACCGCCGAACGCGCCGCGGCCTCAACGGCTTCCAGATCCGCTCCCGTCTGCGCCGCCTCGGCCGCCGCACGCGCGACGAACCCGACACCCATGGCGGCGCTGCGCGAGTTGACGACACGGACCGACGGCCCGAACTCGCGCGAGGCCTGCACGGCGGTGCTGAACGTGCCCGACAGCGCGGCCGAGAGATGGACCGCGACGACGCCGTCACCGTCGCTGTCGGCCAACGCCTGCTGGTACGTCTCGATCAGCTCGGCAGGCGATGCACCCGAGGTCGTTGCGCGCACCTTCTCGTGGACGTCGTAGGGCACGTCGTCGACGCCGTCGCGCAGGTCGACGCCGTCGATGAGGACGTGCAGCGGCACCTGTCGAATGTCGTGCTGCTTCAGCTCATCTGAATGCAGCCGCGACGACGAGTCCGTCACCACGATCACGGACACGACACGCCAGCCTCCGCGAGCGCCTTGAGCATCAGATCGGCGACCGCCTGATGCGCTTCGAAATTCCAGTGGATGCCGTCG
Organism: Mycolicibacterium moriokaense; assembly: GCF_010726085.1. Lineage (NCBI taxonomy): Bacteria > Bacillati > Actinomycetota > Actinomycetes > Mycobacteriales > Mycobacteriaceae > Mycobacterium > Mycolicibacterium moriokaense. The sequence continues at coordinate 2,679,699 of NZ_AP022560.1, read as the reverse complement.
GGATTGCCCCGGCCGCTCATGACCTCTTCACCGACGGCGGCCTTCAGGTCGACCAGCGGGATGTCGTGCTCGGCCGCCCACGCGGTGATGGCCTTCACCGTGGGCTCGCGGCCGTGGTGTGCCCGTCCGTACGTGTCCGCGATGTGCACCGACGGCAGCGACGCCACCACGGGTATGCCGGGTCGGTTGAAATCGATGGCACCGCGGGTCATCTCGAGGTACTCCACCGTGACGTGCGGCGGGAGCGCCGACCGCGACACCGGGGACAGTCGGGGCTGTAGCCAGCCGTAGCCGTCACGCACCCAGCGGCGAAGCCAGGCCGGACGGATGTAGCGGATCAACTCGCGCAGCGCCGTCGGCAACGGCGACGGCAGCGAATCCATGCCGCCCGTCGCGAACACCACCGCGCCCGCTCGCGGCAGCGCCGCCCACGCCCGCGGATCCTGAGTCGCCGCCCACCAGACGTCGCGGCACGTCCAGCCGATGCGCCCGATGAGTTCGACATCCCAACCCAACTGCGCGGCAACGATATTGGGCCAGATCCGCGGATCATCGGACGGCAGGCCGCCGGTCGGGCCGTAGTACGACAACGAGTCGCAGAACAGCAGCAGAGTAGGCCTCGTATCAGAGGACATCGTTAGCCACCTGCGCCGAGGCGTTCCAGACATCGAGTCGCCAGCGGATATCCGTTGTCGGGGCGTCGATTTCGCTGTGCGCCGATAGCTGCACCCAGCTGCAGTTGCCCATGCCACCGAGGATCGGCCAGTTGTCGACGGGCAGCCCGAGCAGCGCCGCGGTCAGCGCCGCGATCAGTCCACCGTGCGTGACGAGCACGACGGGGCGATCGGGTTCGTCGACACCCCAGTCCGGGTGTTGATCCAGAAGCTCCTGCACCAGCGGCACGCTGCGCGCGGCGACGTCGACCCGGCTCTCTCCCCCGTGCGGCGCCCACCGGGCGTTCTCCCGCCACGCCAGCCGCGCACCCGGCGCCTCGGCGTCGACCTCGAGATGGGTCATTCCCTGCCAGTCACCGAGGTGGGTCTCGCGCAGCCGGACGTCCACCTCCACCGGCATACCGGCGCGCTCACCAAGGCTGATCGCGGTGTCCAGCGCGCGCCGCAGATCCGAGGACACGATGAGCAACGGCTGGCGCTTGGCCAACACCTCGGCCGCGGCGACGGCCTGGTCCCTGCCGAGATCGGACAGGTCGGTGTCGAGCTGGCCCTGCATTCGGCTGCCTGCGTTGAACTCGGTCTGCCCGTGCCGGAGCATGACCAGGCGACGGAGCCTCACGAGCCGGAGTCCTCTTCTCTTTGCGCAAGCGGCTCATCGACGTCCAGGTCCACGGGGACGGTCGGGCAGTCGCGCCACAGCCGGTCGAGGGCATAGAAGTTGCGCTCGTCCTGATGCTGGATGTGCACCACGATGTCGACGTAGTCCAACAGCGTCCACCGGCCCTCGCGCGCGCCTTCGCGGCGGGCGGGTTTGTGCCCGGCGATGCGCATCTTCTCCTCGACCTCGTCGACGATCGCGTTGACCTGTCGCTCGTTGGACGCCGACGCGATCACGAAGCAGTCGGTGATGACCAGCTGCCCGGACACATCGATGACGACGACGTCGGTCGCCAGCTTGGAGGCCGCCGCCTGCGCGGCGACGGTCGCCATGCCGATCGCCTCCTCGGACGCGCTCATCGGGTGGACTCCTCGGTAACCAGCGAATGGGCTTGGTAGAGCTTGCGTTTGGCCACGTACTGGACGACGCCGTCGGGGACCAGGTACCAGATGGGCCTGTTCTGCTCGGCGCGCTTGCGGCAGTCGGTCGACGAGATCGCGAGCGCAGGCACCTCGACGAGGGTGAGCGCATCGTTGGGCAGTTCGGTCAGGGCGGTCTTGATGTGCTGACCGTCGAGTTCGTAGCCGGGCCGGCTGACCCCCACGAACTTGGCTATCGAGAACATCTCCTCCCAGTTCTGCCAGGACAGGATCGACGCCAGTGCGTCTGCTCCGGTGATGAAGTACAGGTCGGCGTCCGGGTTGAGGGCATGCAGGTCGTGCAACGTGTCCTTGGTGTAGGTCGGTCCGCCGCGGTCGATGTCCACCCGGCTCACCGAGAACATCGGGTTGGATGCTGTCGCGATCACGGTCATCAGGTAGCGGTCCTCGGCGGCGGTGACGTAGCGCTCGCGTTTCTGCCACGGCTGGCCGGTGGGCACGAACACGACCTCGTCGAGCTCGAACAGGTCGGCCACCTCGCTGGCCGCGACCAAGTGACCATTGTGAATGGGATCGAACGTCCCACCCATCACGCCCATCCTGCGTCGAGAAGCCACGGTCTGCCAGCTTACGGGAGCGTTATCGCACCTAGACGGCCGAGAGGCGGTGCGCTCCGAGCATTTCGGACACCTCGAAGGACGCGCGGTCGGCCCGGTAGACGTCTCGAGCGTATTCAACACAACGGCCCGTACCGTCCTCGGTGCGGCGAGTGAGCAGGGTGCCGGCCGATCCGGCACGCACACCCAACTGCGCACTTGAAGCGTCGTCGAGGACGATCGACTCCAGTACCGCTGTGGACTTGGCCAGGTCGAGCCCGTAGCGGTCCCGCAGCACGGCCCACAGCGACCCGTCGTCGGAAATGTCGAGAATGCCGGGCGTCAGGTCGGCGGGGAGAAACGTCGTTTCAAGTGCGAACGGGACGTCGTCAACCGTGCGAAGCCGGTGAAAGACGTTCACCATTGCCTGGTCGTCCAGCCCGAGCGCAATACGCACAGCGGGCGTCGGATGCTGGTGCTCCGCCCACAACAGGCGCGCGGCCGGCCGCCGGCCCAGCCGCGACACCTCCTCCGAGAAGCTGCCGATGTGGAACCGCACGCGAGGCTCCGCGACGAAGGTCCCACGCGGCGGCTTTCGGTAGACCACGCCTTCGCTCTCGAGCAGTGAGAGTGCCTGGCGTGCGGTCATCCGGCTGACGCCGTGCCGTTCGGCCAGCTCCCGCTCGGACGGCAGGAGCGTATGTGGTCCCAGCTGCTCAGTGGCGATGTGGTCGCGCAGCAGTGCCGCGATCGCGATGTATCTCGGGGTGGTTGCTGGCCCTTTCCGAGCAGAGGGAGGCATGGCTGCAGAGTAGCCGCCCGAGCGAACCAATTGGTCTATGCCATCAGTGTGTAAACAGTTTGTAATCGCGCTTGACGATGTTCCACGTCACACCCATACTCGGTTCAACCACATGGTCTATACCACTGGAGGATCGATGACAGTCCCGCAGCTTCCATCCGGTAGCGACGCCGCCGACCTGGAGAAATTCGGCTACAAGCAGGCGCTCGAGCGTCGCACAGGCAAATTCGCGTCGTTCGCGGTGGCCTTCGCTTTCGTCTCGATCGCCACCGGTATCTTCACCACCTACGGCGCGGTGCTGAACTCGTCGGGCCCGGTCGGCATCTGGACCTGGCCGATCGCCACGGTCGGGCAGCTTGCGGTGGCCTTCGTGCTCGGCGCGCTCGCCGCGCGCATCCCAGTCACCGGCTACCACTACCAATGGATGTCGCGGCTTGCCAATCCGATCCTCGGTTGGATCCTCGGTTGGATCTCGTTCACATTCCTGGCCATCGTCGTCGTCGCGGTGGACTACACCATTGCGTCGACGATCTTCCCGGTGCTTCTCAACTACGAAGGCACGGCGACGATCGCATGGGTCGTGACCGGGATCGTGCTCTTGATCCAGGCCCTCCTGGTCGGGGGATCGACACCGTGGGCGGAGCGGGTGAACAACACCTTCGTCTCCCTCGAACTCATCGGCATGGTCACACTGACCGTGCTGCTGCTGGTCGTCGCCGCGGTGCGGGGCGACATGAACTTCTCGAACCTGTGGAGCAAGGGAGCCATACCCGCGGAGGGCTTCTGGAGCTTCGGCGATCTGACGACGGCGGGTCCCTGGATGCTCGGCTTCCTGCTCGGCGCCTTCACCATCGTCGGCTTCGAGTCCGCGGCCAACCTGGCCGAAGAGACCAACGACCCCGAACGTGTTGTGCCGCGCGCGATGTGGCAGGCCGTGCTGGCTTCCGGTGTGCTCGGGTTCATCTTCATCGTCGCAGTGACGCTCGCGGCCGGCGACCCGGTGGCCCTGGCCGAATCGGGCACCCCGATCGCCGATGTCATCGACAAGACCCTCGGCTCAGCAGTCGCGACGCTCCTTCTCCTGCTTGTGGTGCTGGCGATATTCGCCTGCGGGCTGGTCATCATGATCACCGGCGTGCGGCTGACCTGGGCGATGTCGCGCGACCAACGCTTCCCCGGTTGGCAGCAGTGGAGCCAGATCTCGCCCAAGTTCCATACGCCGCTCAAGGCGACGCTGCTGTACGTCGTCCTCGCCGAACTCATTCTGGCGGTCTTCTCGCACTCGGAGACCGCGCTCTTCACGCTGTTCGGCGCCGCCACACTGCTGCCCGCGGTGATGTACGCCTCGACGGTGGTGCTGTACTTGATCAAGCGCAAGTCGTTGCCGGTGAGCGATAAGTTCAACCTCGGCGCCTGGGAGATCCCGATTCTGATCGTCGCGGTCGTGTGGCTGGCGTTCGAACTCGCGTTGTTCCGGGACTCGAGCTTCAAAGAGGCATGGGCGTACGTCATCGTGATGGTCATCATCGGTGCGTGCTACCTCGGATACCTGCTCGCTACCCGCGGCAAGGCCGGCCTGACGATGCCGGGCATGCAGTCGATCGATGCCGAGCTGGAGGCGGAGGCTGCCAAAGACTGATGGAGATCGACTGATGCAGCACTACCTGGCGATCGACCAAGGCACGTCCGGCACCAAGGCCATCGTGGTCGACGAAGTCGGGCGCTTGGTATCGATCGCCGAGGTGGGCGTGCGGGCCGAGTACCTTCCGGGCGGCGGCGTCGAGCAGGATCCCGAGGCGTTGTACGACTCTGTCGTGTCTGCGGGACGACAAGCCTTGGCGCAGGCGGGTGTTGGCGTGTCCGCAGTCGCCATCGCCAATCAGGGCGAGACGGTGCTCGCGTGGGACCGCGATACCGGTAACCCCTTGACACCCGCCGTCGTCTGGCAAGACCGGCGGGCCGAGTCGATCTGCGCCGGGCTGTCAGCTTCCGCGGAAGCCGTCGCGCAACGCACCGGCCTCGTGCTCGACCCGTACTTCTCCGCACCGAAGATGTCCTGGATCCGTGCGAATCTGACCACCGCGGGCGTCGTCACCACCACCGACACCTGGTTGGTGCACCGCCTGTGCGGTGCGTTTGTCACCGACGCGTCGACCGCCAGCCGCTCGCTGCTGCTCGGGCTCGACTCCGTCGAATGGGACGAGGAACTGCTCGAGCTCTTCGGCCTGGCCGACGAACAGCTGCCCGAGATAGTCGGCAGCGACGAGATCGTAGGCAGCACCGACGCATTCGGACCGTCGATTCCGGTCGCCGGCCTCATCGTCGACCAACAGGCCGCCCTGCTGGCCGAGAGCTGCCTGACCCCCGGTGACGCCAAGTGCACCTTCGGCACCGGCGCCTTCCTGTTGGCCCAACTCGGCGGCAACCCCGCCCGGTCGACAACGGGATTGACCACCTCCGTGGCGTGGCGGCTGCGCGGACGCACGTCGTACTGCGTGGACGGTCAGGTGTACACGGCGGCGTCCGCGGTGCGCTGGGCCGTAGATCTCGGGCTTGTGCCAGCGGCCGATCAGATCGACACGGTGGCAGCCGATTCCAGCGACGGTGTGTTGTGTGTGCCTGCGTTGGCCGGGCTGGCTGCGCCGTGGTGGGACTCTGCGGCGACCGCGTCCTTCAGTGGGATGACGTTGTCGAGCGGTCGCGGACAGTTGGTTCGCGCGCTGCTGGAGGGCATTGCCGCGCAGGTAGCCGCGCTGGCCGATCTCGTCGCGACGGATCTGGGGCAGCCGCTGACCCGATTACGGGTGGACGGCGGCCTCACGCAATCGGCGGTACTGATGCAGGCGCAAGCGGACCTGGCCCGCATTCCCGTCGACGTCTACCCGTCGCAGCACGCCACCGCCCTCGGCGCGGCGACCTGTGCGCGGCTGGCGCTCGACCCGGACGCAGACACCATGGAGGCGATCAGTGACTGGACGCCGCAGCACACCTACGAACCGGTCTGGACCGACGATCGCGCCGCCGAATATCTGTCGCGATGGCAGCGGGCAGCGGAATCTGTTCTGGCACAGAGGGAGACGACGTCCACATGAACACAGCTTCCGATGTGGCCGACGTCGTCGTGGTGGGTGGCGGCATCGTGGGTTGCGCAATCGCGCGCGCTTTGGCGGGCACCAGCCTTTCGGTAACGCTCGTCGAAGCGCGTGACGACATCGGCGACGGCACCAGCAAGGCGAACACGGCACTGTTACACACCGGCTTCGATGCCACCCCGGGAACGCTCGAATCACGTTTGGTCGCACGCGGTTACGAACTACTCGGCGACTACGCGCAGCAGACCGGGATTCCCGTCGAGCGCACTGGGGCGCTCCTGGTGGCATGGACCGACGAAGAGGTCGGCGCTCTTCCAGGACTTAAGGAAAAAGCCGAGCGAAACTCGTATCACCGCTGCGAGATCGTCAGCTCCGACGAGGTGTATCGCCAGGTTCCCGATCTCGGCCCCGGTGCGCTGGCCGGGCTGACGGTGCCGGACGAGTCGATCATCTGCACCTGGACGACGAACCTGGCGTTGGCGACCGACGCCGTGACGCGTGGCGCGCGGCTGCTGTGCGGTGCCCGCGTAACGGGGGCCGTCGTCGGCAAGGAGCACACCACGCTGCACACCACCCGCGGTGCGATCCACGGTCGATGGGTTGTCAATGCGGCGGGACTCGGTTCGGACTACCTTGATGCCGAGTTCGGCCACCACCGCTTCACCGTCACGCCGCGGCGCGGCGAACTCTTGGTTTTCGACAAGCTGACCCGACCGATGGTTCCCGTCATCGTGTTGGCCGTGCCGTCGTCGCGGGGTAAGGGCGTGCTGGTCAGCCCGACGATATACGGCAATGTGATGGTCGGTCCGACTTCCGAGAACCTCGACGACCGCACCGCCACAGGCACTTCGGAAGAGGGCCTGGACTTCCTGGTGTCCAAGGGACGCGCATTGATACCGCCGCTGTTCGAAGAGGAGATCACCGCGACCTACGCGGGGCTGCGTGCGGCGACCGAGCACAACGATTACCTGATCGAGGTCGACTCGCAGGCCCGCTACGTGTTGGTTGGCGGCATCCGGTCCACCGGTTTGACATCGGGAATGGCCATCGGCGAGTACGTGACCGAACTCCTACAGGGCGCGGGCGTCGATGTGACACCCCGGCCGGATCTGCCTCCACCACCGAGCATGCCGAATCTCGGTGAGCACGTGGGTATCCGGCCCTACCAGGACGGTGACCGCATCGCGGCCGACGCCGAATACGGGCGCATCGTCTGCTTCTGCGAACGTGTGACTGCTGGCGAGGTTCGCGACGCGTTTTCCTCGCCGATCCCACCCTCCGACCTCGACGGGCTGCGTAGGAGAACCCGCGTGATGAACGGTCGCTGTCAAGGGTTTTACTGCGGAGCGCGCACCCGCGCACTCCTCGACGCGCAATGCGGTGCCCAATGACCGGACAACATGTCGCCGTGGCGATAGTGGGGGGCGGTCCGTCGGGTCTGACCGCGGCTGCCACCGTGGCAAGACAGATCGACGGCGAAGTCCTGGTCATCGAACGCGAGGCCGAAACAGGTGGAATCCCCCGCCACAGCGACCATCTCGGCTACGGCATGCGCGATCTCAAACGGTTCATCTCCGGGCCCGCCTACGCTCGGCGGCTGACGGCCATGACCCAGGAGGTCGGCGTCACGTTGGAGACCGAGGCAATGGTCACCGGCTGGGTGGGTGAGAGAGCGCTGCAGATCACGTCGCCGCGCGGCGTACGCACGGTGACCGCTGACGCGGTCGTGTTGGCCACGGGGGCGCGAGAGCGGCCGAGGCCCGCGCGTCTGGTGCCCGGTGACCGGCCGGACGGTGTGTACACCACCGGCCAGTTGCAGAACCTCGTGCACCTCCATCGCGCGAAAGTAGGCAGCCGAGCAGTGATCGTCGGTGCTGAACTCGTCAGCTGGTCGGCGGTACTGACACTGCGGGAATCCGGCTGTGCCACAGTCGCGATGGTCAGCGCCTATCCGCGCGCCGAGGCCTATGCGGCGTTTCGGTTTCCTGGAAGGTTATTGATGAAGGGCCCGCTGCTCACCCGGAGCCGGGTCGTCGACATTCGCGGCAAAGACCGGGTGCGCGCCGTCGTGGTGGAGAACATCGAAACGGGTGTCCGGGAGACCATTGACTGCGACACCGTCGTGTTCACAGGCGACTGGGTTCCAGACCACGAACTGGCACGAACCGGCGGTCTCGACATGGATCCCGCGACCCGTGGGCCGCTCGTCGATGCGTCGCTGCGCACCAGCCGTGCCGGGGTGTTCGCCGTCGGCAATCTGCTGCATCCCGTCGACACCGCCGACGGTGCCGCCCTCGACGGTCGGCACGTGGCCGGTACCGTCACGAAGTGGCTGCAAGGCCGGGACGAGCCCGCCAAACCCGTCCGCATCCGTGCTGTTGGACCCCTCAGATGGGTTGCGCCGCAGCTTGTCTCCCCAGGGTCGGGCGCGGCACCGCGTGGCGACCTGTTGTTCTGGGTCGACGAATACCGGCGGCTTCCAAGGTTACGTGCGGTGCAGGACGGCCGGACACTGGCGACCAAACGTACGCCGTGGCCTGCTGCACCCGGCAGGGTCTACCGCGCACCCTGGTCGCTGGTCGAGGATGCAGATCCGAATGGCGGCGAGGTCGTTGTTTCGTTGGTCTGACGACGCTCAGACCGGCAGCAGCGCATCGATGACCGAGGCCAGCTGCTTGGCGGACCGACATTCGTGCATGGTGATGACGTCCTGATAGCGCGGCACCGCGGAGTCACCGCTACCCCACAGGTGCCGGGGCTCGGGGTTGAGCCAGTGCGCGTGCCTGGCGGAGTTGACCATGTGGGCCAGCAGCTCCGTCTCGGGGTTGCGGTAGTTGTTGCGCCCGTCGCCGAGTACCAGCAGGGAGCTGCGCGGCGACAGCACGTTCGGCCAGGACTCCATGAACGACACGAACGCGTGCCCGTAGTCGGAGTGACCGTCGCGGGTGTACACCCCGGCCTCACGAGTGATGCGCTGCACGGCGACTGCCAGGTCAGCGTCGGGCCCGAACAGCTCGGTCACCTCGTCGGTGGTGTCGATGAACGCGAACACCCGAACCCGGGAGAACTGCTGGCGCAGCGCGTGCACGAGCATCAACGTGAAGTGGCTGAAGCCGGCCACCGATCCGGACACGTCGCACAGCACCACCAGCTCGGGGCGGGCCGGGTGCGGCTTCTTCAGCACCACGTCGATCGGCACGCCGCCGGTGGACATCGACTTGCGCAGCGTCTTGCGCAGGTCGATCTCACCCCGCCGCGACCGTCGCCGCCGCGCCGCCAGCCGCGTCGCCAACATGCGCGCCAGCGGCTTCACCACGCGTTGCATCTGGCGCAGCTGCTCGCCGGAAGCGCGCAGGAACTCCACGTTCTCGGCGAGCTGCGGCACGCCGTACATCTGCACATGATCGCGGCCCAGCTGCTCGGCGGTACGGCGCTTGGTCTCCGCCTCCACCATGCGGCGCAGTTGGTTGATGCGTTGCGCCGCCATGGCTTTCGCGATCTGTTCCTGCGTCGGCGTCGGCTCGTCGCCGTAGGGGGCGAGCAGGCCCGCCAGCAGCCGGCCCTCGAGATCGTCGAGATTCATCGCCTTGAGCGCCTGATACGACGAGTACGACGGACCGCGGCTCGAGTTGTAACGGCCGTACGCCTCGACGATCTGGGCGATCATCCGCTGCAGCCGCTCGTCCAGATTGGCCAGATCCTCGTTCTGCTCCAACAGGTCCAGCAGCGCCTGACGCATGGCATCGACGTCCTCGGGTGGCAGCCCCTCGTCCGAGCCCTCCGCCTCGTCATCCTCGAGCGTGATCGTCTTGGCGCCCAACGCGGCTGGGAACCACAGGTCGAACATCGCGTCGTACGTCTCGCGGTGGTCTGGGCGACGCAGCACCGCGCATGCGATGCCCTCCCGCAGCTGTTCGCGGTCCCCGAGGCCGAGCACCGACATCACCCGTCCGGCGTCGACGGTCTCGGAGGGGCCCACCGAAATCCCGCGCCCGCGCAGCGCTTCGACGAACTCGACCAGGTGGCCGGGGATTCCGTGCGGCGCCAATGGTTGCGGCGGGCGGGTTCGGCGGACGGCCATCAGTTCAGCCTTAGCTCGCCGGACGCCTTGATCTGATCGGACTGATGTTTGAGCACCACCCCGAGGGTCGCGGCGATGGTCTCGTCGGTGATGGTGTCCAGCCCCAATGCCAGGATCGTGCGCGCCCAGTCGATGGTCTCCGCCACCGACGGCAGCTTCTTGAGCTGCATTTGACGCAGCACGCCGATGATGCGCACCAATTCCTCGGCGATGTGCTCGGGCAGCTCCGGCACGCGCGACAACAGGATGCGCCGCTCCAGGTCGGGATCGGGAAAGTCGATGTGCAGGAACAGACACCGGCGCTTGAGCGCCTCGGACAGCTCGCGCGTCGCGTTCGACGTCAGCACAACGAACGGCTTGCGCTCGGCGGTGATGGTGCCCAGCTCCGGCACGGTTACCGCGAAGTCGCTGAGCACCTCGAGCAGCAGACCCTCGATTTCGATGTCGGCCTTGTCGGTCTCATCGATCAGCAGGACCGTCGGCTCGATTCGTCGGATCGCGGTCAGCAGTGGACGGCTCAGCAGGAATTCCTCGCTGAAGACATCGGTTTTCGTCTGATCCCAGTCGCCGGAACCGGCCTGGATGCGCAGGATCTGCTTGGCGTGGTTCCACTCGTAGAGTGCCCGCGCCTCGTCGACGCCTTCGTAGCACTGCAGCCGAACCAGGCCCGAACCGGTGGCCTGGGCCACCGCGCGGGCGAGTTCGGTCTTGCCCACACCCGCGGGACCCTCGACTAGCAGCGGCTTACCGAGCCGGTCGGCGAGGAATACCGCTGTGGCGGTGGCGGTGTCGGGCAGGTAGCCGGTTTCGGCAAGCTTGTTCGCGACATCGTCGATGTCGGCGAACAGCGGTGCCGGGCGTGCGGGGACGCTCACTGAGTTTCTCCTCGGGTCATGGTCACGCGGGCCGGGTGTGGCCGTCTCCCCACACGATCCACTTGGTCGATGTCAGTTCGGGCAGGCCCATCGGGCCTCTGGCGTGCAGCTTCTGGGTGGAGATGCCGATTTCCGCGCCGAAACCGAACTGCTCGCCGTCGGTGAACGCGGTCGATGCGTTCACCATCACCGCTGCGGCGTCCACCCGTTCGGTGAATCGTTGTGCAGCAGCAAGATTGGTCGTCACGATGGCTTCGGTGTGCCCGGTGCCGTATTCGTTGACGTGGTCGATCGCGGCGTCGAGACCGTCGATCACCGCGACGGCGATGTCCATCGACAGGAACTCCGCGCGCAGCTCATCCTCGGACGGGTTGTCGTGCACTGTCACGCCGGCGTCCTGCAGCGCCTTCGTCAGCCGGGGCAGCGCGTGGTCGGCGATCGCGGCGTCGATCAGCAGCGACTCGGCGGCGTTGCACACGCTGGGCCGACGCGTCTTCGCGTTGAGCAGAATGCGTTCCGCGACATCGAGATCGGCCGCTTCGTGGACGTAGACGTGGCAGTTGCCGACACCCGTCTCGATGGTAGGGACCTGCGCGTCGCGCACCACGGCGTCGATGAGTCCCGCTCCCCCGCGCGGGATCACGACGTCGACGAGACCGCGGGCCTGGATCAGGTGCGTCACGCTGGCGCGGTCGCTGCTGGGCAGCAGCTGTACGGAGTCCGGTTCGAGCCCCTCGGCGGCCATCGCGCCACGTAGCGCGGTGACGAGCGCGTCGTTGGACTGCGCCGCCGACGAGCTGCCGCGCAGCAGCACCGCGTTGCCGGACTTCAGCGTCAGCCCGAACGCGTCGACCGTGACGTTCGGCCGTCCTTCGTAGACGATCCCGACCACGCCGAGCGGCACCCGCTGCTGGCGCAGCTGCAGACCGTTGGGCAGCGTGCGGCCACGCAACACCTCACCGATCGGGTCGGGTAGGCCGGCGACCTGACGCAGCCCGGCGGCGATGCCGTCGATGCGCTGGGGGTTGAGCGCCAACCGGTCGAGCATGGCTTCCGGCGTGCCCGCAGCCTTGGCGGCCTCGAGATCGCGGGCGTTGGCGGCGAGGATTCCGTCCACGTTCGCGAGCACGGCGTCGGCGGCGGCGTGCAGCGCGCGGTTCTTGGCTTCGGTGCTCAGGGTCGCCAGAGTGCGGGCCGCGACGCGGGCCCGTCGAGCGGCATCGTGCACCTGCGAGCGCAAGTCGGTGAGCACTGGGGCTTGCACACTCATTAAGCCAGCGTATCGAACCTCTCTCCATCGTTCGACACGTGTCAGGTAGCACGGCTGAGCTAGCTTGACAGTTATGACCGCGCGGGTCTGTGTCGTGGGCAGTGTCAACGCCGATCTCACGTTCACCGTGGACGCCATGCCGCGGCCCGGCCAGACCGTTCTGGCGTCGTCGCTCCTGTCGTCACCCGGCGGGAAAGGCGGCAATCAGGCGGTGGCCGCCGCCCGGGCCGGGGCGGCCGTGCAGCTGATCGCCGCGCTGGGCAGCGACTCCGAGGCCGAGCGGCTTCGCGCCCATCTGATCGCCAATGACGTGGGCCTCGACGGCGTGGTCACGGTGCCCGGGCCTAGCGGGACGGCGGTCATCGTGGTGGACGCCGCGGCCGAGAATTCCATCGTGGTCGCGCCGGGCGCCAACGCGCAGTTGTCCGTCGGCTCGGACGACGTCCGCAGCGTCATCGCCGACAGCGACGTCGTCCTGCTGCAACTTGAGATCCCGGTGAGCACGGCGATCGCCGCGGCGCGTGTCGCGCGCACCGCGGGTGCGACCGTCATCGTCAACGCGTCACCTGCGGGTGCGCGGCCGCACGATCTGCTCGCCCTCTCCGAACTGGCCGACGTCGTCGTCGTGAACGAGGCGGAGGCGCGTGAATGGCACTGGCCCGTAGCGCATCTCGTGATCACCCGGGGCAGGCGCGGCGCCAGTTACCTCGGTGAGGACGAGCGCTTCGACGTGCCGGCACCGCGCGTCACGCCGGTGGACACCACGGGGGCCGGCGACGTCTTCGCCGGCGTGCTGGCCGCCTCATGGCAGGACGGGCACGAGCCCGCGCTGCGGCGGGCGTGCGCGGCGGGCGCGTTGTCGACGCTGGTGCCGGGGGCAGGTGATTGTGCACCATATGCCGAAGCCATCGACGATGCGGTGGCCAACAGGAAGGCGAGCGAGGGACATCTATGACAACCGAGACGACGAACGCACCACGACCCCCGGAGGGCGACTGGCTGGGTACGCCGTACCTGCGCTTCACCCGGGAAGGCGCGTTCGGCGTCTGCACGCTGGACCGGCCGCAGGCCCGCAACGCGATGACGCCCGCGATGTACTTCGGGATCCGCTACGCCGTCCGCCACGTTGACGCCGACCCCGACCTGGCTGGTCTGCTGATCACCGGTACGGGGGACGTGTTCGCGCCCGGCGGCGACATGGGCGGCGGCGACGGCAGCGACAACTGGCTGACGTTCGGTTCGGCGCTGGGGATGGACGTGACGCCGTTCGAGACGCTGCGCCAGTCGGTGAAGCCGGTCGTGTCGGCGGTGAACGGGTTGTGCCAGGGCGGCGGGCTGCAGATCGCGCTGTGCAGCGACATGGCGGTGGTCAGCGACCGCGCGACGTTCCGGGTCCCCGAGCTGCTGCGCGGGATCGCCGACACGTACTACAGCCAGATGTTGACGCGCCTGATCGGGCCGGTCCGCACCCGCGACCTGATGTTCACCGGCCGGACGCTGACGGCACAGGAGGCGCAGGAGTGGGGCATGGTCGCGCGGGTCGTCCCACATGACACGCTGCTCGACGAGGCGCGCGAGGTGCTGGCGCAGTGCTGCCGCACCGCCCCCGCGGCCAGGGGCGTGGTGAAGTCCAGCCTGGACAACTATCTCGGCCTGTTCGATCGCATCGCGATGCAGGCCAGCTACTCGTCACCCGAGGCGCTGGAGGGCTTCCGAGCGTTCAAGGAGCGGCGCTCGCCGGAGTGGGTGCACCCCGAATTGCGCGTCGAGGGGCGGCTCTGAAATTGCGATTTCGGCGTGCTCAGTCTCGCTGAGCGTGACCCAACACGCCGAAACCGCTCGGAATAGTACAGATTCTGCTGTACTATCGGGGCATGGAGACCGACGCGCTCTCCCGCTTCGGGTACGCGCTGTCCGACGCGACGCGCGCCGAGATCCTGTTGACGCTGCGTGACGGCCCCGGCTATCCGACCGAACTGGCCGACAAGATCGGGGTTTCGCGCCAGATCCTGTCCAACCACCTCGCGTGCCTGCGCGGATGCGGCCTGGTGGTGACGCAGCCCGAAGGGCGTCGCAACCGCTACGAACTGGCCGACGAGCGGATCGCCCACGCCCTCGACGACCTGATCGGCCTCGTGCTCGACGTCGACCCCGCCTGCTGCCCCACCGCCGAGACGGACGGCTGCTGCTGATGTCTGTCATGAATTCAGCAGCCACTACGCCCATCGCCGCCCTTGTGCTGTTCGTGGTGTTCGCGGCGCTCGGATTTGGTTGGCGCAGTTGGGAACAGCGTCGCCGCACCGGATCCACCGGGTTCCACGGGATCAGCGGCCGCCCGGGTTCACTCGAATGGTTCGCCGGGGTCGGATTCATCGTCTCGATGGGCGTGGCTGTGTTCGCGCCGATCCTTCAGTTGCTCGGCGTCGTGTCGCCACTTCCGTTCCTGCACGCGCCGTGGATCCAGATCGCCGGCACCGTCATCGCGGTGTTCGGCATCGCTGCCACCGTCTATTCCCAATTGGACATGGGCGAGTCATGGCGGATCGGCGTCAACAAGTACGAGACGACCACGCTGGTGCGCACCGGCGTCTTCGGATGGGTGCGCAACCCGATCTTCACCGCGATGATGGCCTTCGGACTCGGATTCGCGCTGATGACACCGAATCCGGTGGCCGTCGTCGGCTTCGTGCTGCTCGTCGTGACGATCGAGTCGCAGGTCCGCGCCGTCGAGGAGCCCTACCTGCTTGCCACCCACGGTGATTCGTACCGCGAGTATCTGGCCGGCGTCGGACGCTTCGTCCCCGGCGTCGGACGGCGTTAGTCCTCGGGGATTTCGCGCTCGATCTCGTCTAGCCAGATGCGCGCAGACATGTCCGACGGCGCCCGCCAGTCACCCCGCGGCGACAAGGATCCGCCGGCTGACACCTTCGGGCCGTTGGGCATCGCCGACCGCTTGAACTGGGCGAACGAGTAGTATCGCTGCGCGAATACTTGCAGCCAGTGCCGAATCTCCTTGAGCGAGAATGCCGGTCGCTTGTCCTCGGGGAAGCCCACCGGCCAGTCACCGCGCTCGGGATCGCTCCACGCGTGCCACGCCAAGAACGCGATCTTTGACGGCCTGAAGCCATAACGCAGCACGTTGAACAACGAGAAGTCCTGGAGCACATACGGTCCGACCTTGGCCTCGCTGCTCTGGATCTCCTCGTCCTCGCCGGATGGCACCAGCTCGGGGGTGATCTCGGTGTCGAGCACCGACTGCAGCACCTCGTTGACGGTGTCATCGAACTGGTGCGACGAGATGACCCAGCGGATCAGATGCTGAATCAACGTCTTGGGCACACCGCCGTTGACGTTGTAGTGGGACATCTGATCGCCGACGCCGTAGGTGGACCAGCCGAGCGCGAGTTCGGAGAGATCGCCTGTGCCCAAAACGATTCCACCGCGCTGATTGGCGAGGCGGAACAGATAGTCGGTGCGCAGACCCGCCTGCACGTTCTCGAAGGTGACGTCGTAGACCTTCTCGCCGCGTGAGAACGGGTGCTCCATCTCCTTGAGCATCAACTCCGCGGTCGACTTGATGTCGATCTCTTCGAACGTGACCCCGAGCGCGCTCGCCAGCCGGGTGGCGTTCGTCTTGGTGCGGTCACCGGTGGCAAAGCCCGGCAACGTGAATGCCAGAATGTCGCTGCGCGGCCTGCCTTCCCGATCCATGGCGCGGGCGGCGACGATCAGCGCGTGCGTCGAGTCGAGACCACCGGAGAGCCCGAGCACCACCTTCGGGAAGTCCAGGGCACGCAGCCGCTGCTCCAGACCGGAGACCTGAATGTTGTACGCCTCGTAGCAATCCTGTTCCAGCCGTGACGGATCCGCCGGTACGAACGGAAACCGCTCGACCTCACGCAGCAGCCCGATGTCGCCACCCGGCGGATCGAGCACGAACTCCACCCATCGGAACGAGTCCGTATCGAGACCGTGATGGATGCGGTTGTCGTCGAACGTGCCCATCCTAAGACGCTCGGAGCGCAGCAGTTCCAGGTCGACGTCGGCCGTCGAGCGCCGCTCCCCCTTGGGGAAGCGTTCCGACTGCGCGAGGCATACGCCGTTCTCCCACACCATGGTCTGACCGTCCCAGGCGAGGTCCGTCGTGGATTCGCCCTCCCCGGCCGCCGCGTAGACGTATGCGGCGAGGCATCGCGACGAGGCGGAGCGGGCCAGCAGACAGCGGTCGTCGGCACGGCCGATCGTGATGGGGCTGCCCGACAGGTTCGCCAGCACCGTCGCCCCCGCGAGCGCGGCCTCCGCACTCGGCGGCACGGGCACGAACATGTCCTCACAGATCTCGACGTGCAACACGAACCCCGGCAGGTCGGTCGCGGTGAACAACAGGTCCGGACCGAACGGCACCGCCGACCCACCGACCCGGATGTCGCCGCGCACCAGATCGCCCGCGGCGATCTGGCGTCGCTCGTAGAACTCGCGGTAGGTCGGCAGGTACGACTTGGGCACCACGCCCAACACGCGGCCGCGGTGGACGACTACCGCGGTGTTGTAGATCCGGTGCGCATATCGCAGCGGCGCGCCGACCACCAGGACTGGCATCAGCTCGGCCGAGACCTCGACGATTTGCCGCAGCGCGTCCTCGACCGAGTCGAGCAGCGTGTCCTGCAGCAGGATGTCCTCGATCGAATAACCCGACAGCGTGAGCTCGGGAAACACCGCCAGCGCGACGCTGTCGTCGTGGCAGTCGCGGGCGATCCGCAGCACCGACTCCGCATTGGCCGCAGGATCGGCGAGGGTCGTGTGGTGCGTGCAGGCCGCGACGCGGACGAAGCCCTGGCGATACGCCGAGTAAAACTCCATGCCACATTGTTGCCCGAAAACAGATCGGGGTATGCAAGTCCCCATGAGTCAAGCTGCGCTGCTGGTCATCGACATGCTCAACACCTATCAACACGAAGACGCCGACGTCCTGGCCAAAAACGTCGCCGGCATCGTCGATCCGTTGGCCGCACTGATCTCGCGGGCCCGCGACCGCGACGACATCGACG
The DNA here is from genome assembly GCF_010726085.1 of Mycolicibacterium moriokaense. Lineage (NCBI taxonomy): Bacteria > Bacillati > Actinomycetota > Actinomycetes > Mycobacteriales > Mycobacteriaceae > Mycobacterium > Mycolicibacterium moriokaense. The sequence goes on along the minus strand of NZ_AP022560.1, from coordinate 2,662,223 downwards.
TCATCTATGTCAACGACAACTACGGCGATTTCAGCGCCGACTTCGAGGAAATCGCCGACGCCGCGCTCAACGGCGCGCGGCCGGATCTCGTGACGCCGATCGCCCCCGACAAGGACAGCCTCCGTGTCCTCAAGGTGCGCCACAGCGCGTTCTACGCCAGTTCGCTGGACTATCTGCTCGGCCGGCTGGAGCCCGAGCAGCTGATCATCACCGGTCAGGTCACCGAGCAGTGCATCCTCTACAGCGCGCTCGATGCCTACGTGCGCCACTACTCGTTCGTCGTCCCGCCCGACTGCGTCGCACACATCGACCCCGAACTCGGCGACGCCGCGCTGACCATGATGCACAAGAACATGCACGCCGAGATCACCCCCGCGGAGAAGTGCCTTGGCTGACGTTTCGCTGGTTCATAGACGGGTAGGCACCCGGGGTGTCGACCGACCGCATTGCCGACCCCTGGGGCGACCGAACCCCGTACGGCGCGGGCCAGCACTGGCCAAGCCGGATTGACACCTACCTCGCAGACGGGCTGCGTTCCGACGACGTCGACCGCTGGGTTCAGTCGGCCACCGTCCTCCACTCCAACGGTGACGCGCTGGACATCGCGGTCAAGGATGGTCGGATGGTCGGGGTCCGCGGCCGCGAGAGCGACCGCGTCAACCACGGCAGGCTTGGTCCGAAGGATCTGTTCGGCTGGCAGGCCAACGCCGCCGCTGACCGGCTCACCGCCCCGCTGATCCGCGCCAATGGTCAACTGGCCCAGACTGATTGGGATACCGCCATGGCCGCGGTGGTACGAAAGAGCCAGGAGCTGCTCGAGGAGTTCGGCCCCTCGGCACTCGGCTTCTACACCTCGGGTCAGCTCTTCCTGGAGGAGTACTACACCCTCGGGGTCATCGCGCACGGTGCGATCGGCACCAATCACGTCGACGGCAACACCCGGCTGTGCACCGCAACCGCAGCCGAGGCGTTGAAGGAATCGTTCGGATGCGACGGCCAGCCAGGCAGCTACACCGACGTCGACCACGCCGACGTGCTCGCGCTCTACGGCCACAACGTGGCCGAGACGCAGCCGGTGTTGTGGATGCGCATGCTCGACCGTCTGAACGGCACGGATCCGCCGGCAATAGTCTGCATCGATCCACGCCCGACCCCGGTCGCGCAGCATGCGACCGTTCACCTGGCTCCGCTGCCCGGTACCAATGTCGCGCTGATGAACGCGCTGCTGCACGAGATCGTCGAAAACGACTGGGTCGATAACGGCTACATCGATGCACACGCCGTCGGATTCGATGAGTTGACGAAGCGAGTTTCGGAGTTCCCGCCGGAGCGTGCGGCCAAGATCTGCGATGTGTCCGCCGACGACATCCGCGCAGCCGCACGTCTGCTGGGCAACGCACAACGGCTGTTATCCACCGTGCTGCAGGGTTTCTACCAGTCGCACCAGGCGACGGCGGCTGCCGTGCAGGTCAACAACATCCATATCGTCCGCGGCATGCTCGGCAAGCCCGGTTGCGGTGTCTTACAGATGAACGGTCAACCGACGGCGGAGAACACCCGCGAATGTGGTGCCGACGGGGATCTCGCAGGGTTCCGCAACTGGTCCAACGATTCCCACGTCGGCGAGCTCGCCGACCTGTGGAACATCGATATCTCGCAGATCCCCCACTACGCGCCTCCGACGCACGCGATGCAGATGTTCCGCTATGCCGAACAAGGCACGCTGCGGCTGCTGTGGGTGAGCGCGACCAATCCCGCAGTGTCGCTGCCCGAACTGCACCGCATCCGTGCGATTCTCGGGCAACAGCGGTTGTTCCTGGTGGTGCAGGACATCTTCCTCACCGAGACGGCCGAATTGGCGGACGTGGTGCTGCCTGCGGCCGCGTGGGGCGAGAAGACCGGCACGTTCACCAACGTCGACCGCACGGTGCATCTGTCCGAGAAGGCGATCGACCCACCGGGGCAGGCCAGGCCGGACCTCGACATCTTCCTTGACTACGCACGCCGCATGGATTTTCGCGATCGCGACGGCAAGCCCCTGCCCGCGTGGACGGACCCGGAGTCCGCGTTCGCCGCATGGCAGCAGTGCAGTTCCGGCCGGCCGTGTGACTACAGCGGCCTCAGCTACGACAAGCTGCGCGGCCCCAGCGGAATCCAATGGCCTTGTAACGCAGAAAATCCCGACGGAACCGAACGCCTCTACTCCGACGGCAAGTTCTGGGCAGCACCGGACTATTGCGAGGCCTACGGCAAGGACCTGGTGACCGGCGCGCCGCTCGAGCCGACGGAATATCGCGCGATGAACCCAGCGGGCAAAGCCATCATCAAAGCGGCCGAATACCTGCCCGCACACGAGATGCCAAGTGCGGAGTATCCCTTCGCGTTGATCACCGGCCGCACGGTCTACCACTTCCACACACGCACGAAAACCGGGCGGGTGCCCGAACTGCAAGCGGCCGCGCCCGATGTCTGGGTCGAGCTGTCCGGAGCGGACGCGCCGCGGCTGGGCGTCACGGATGGCGACTTCGTGACTGTGCGCACGCCGCGCGGTTCGGTGACCGCCGAGGCACGCATCACCGCGATGCGCCCCGGTGTGGTCTTCCTTCCGTTCCACTACGGCTACTGGGACGTCGACGACGCCGAGGGAAACCACCACCGCGCAGCCAACGAGTTGACGCTGACCGATTGGGACCCGGCGTCCAAACAGCCCATATTCAAGACGGCCGCGGCTCAGGTGACACTTACGCGGAGGATGTCGTGAAACTCGGGCTGGCATTGCGGGAGGTCCACCGGTCGGAACTCAGATTGGCACGCGCTCTGGACGCCATCGCCGCACGTCACCATAGTGACCACGGCATCCACCACGTCGCCCTTGACCTAGCCGTGTGGTCGCGTGAACACGTCGCGTTGACCGCCGAAATCGCAGACCAGTACGGCGTGCGACTACGGGCGCATCCACGCACGGCCGCGGCCACCCGCCAGGTGCAACGGTGGATGAGCGACCGCGCGGGTGGCCGACCTGAACCGTCACTGCTGCTCCTTGCCGACCTGAGGCGGCTACATCGCCTTGCCGCCGGGGTGTCCCTCGATTGGGAACTGCTCGCCCAGGGCGCCCAAGCCGCCAAGGACGACGGACTGCTCGCGTTGACCAATCGTTGCCATCCGCAGGCATTGCGGCAGATGCGGTGGGCTAACGCCATGCTCAAGGAGTTGTCACCGCAGGCGTTGGCAACGTGATCGGTGTCGCTACCCTCGATGGCGTGGACGCCCCCGAACTCGTAGCCCTGCTGCAGGGGCGTCGCGTAACCGTGTTGACCGGCGCGGGAATGTCGACGGATTCGGGTATTCCCGATTACCGCGGCCCCGACTCGCCGCCGAGCAACCCGATGACGATTCGGCAGTTCACCTCCGACGCGAAGTTCCGGCAGCGGTACTGGGCGCGCAATCACATCGGCTGGCTCCACATGGACGAGACGCTGCCCAACGCGGGACATCGGGCGTTGGCATCGCTGGAACGCGCGGGCGTGGTAGCGGGACTCATCACTCAGAATGTCGACCTGCTGCACACCAAGGCCGGCAGCAGTGCCGTCGTGAACCTGCATGGCACGTACGCCCAGGTGATCTGCCTGGACTGCGGCTTCACCATGCCGCGCGCCGAGCTGGCCGATCTGCTGGAAGCCGCCAACCCGGGCTTCCTCGAGCGCGCGGAGGCGGTCGGCGGTATCGCGGTGGCCCCGGATGCCGACGCGGTCGTCGACGACACCGAATCGTTCACGATCGTCGACTGTCCCCGCTGCGGCGGGATACTGAAGCCCGACATCGTGTACTTCGGTGAGAATGTGCCCAAAGACCGTGTGGAACAAGCGTATTCATTCGTCGATGAGGCGGACGCCCTGCTGGTGGCCGGCTCGTCGTTGACGGTCTTCTCCGGTTTACGGTTCGTCCGCCATGCCGCCGCGCTGGGCATTCCCGTCGCGATCATCAACCGTGGGCGCACACGCGGCGACGACTACGCGGCGGTCAAGGTCGACAGCGGCTGCTCGGAAATGCTCACGCTTCTGGCTGATGAACTGCCCGCGGTCGCGCTGAGATGAAGCCGTGAGCACCGACGACGCCTCGTGGCTGCGGTCGCTGCTGGAGAGCCACAGACCTCCGCCTGGACCCGTCTCGGGCCGGTGGGCTCTCGGCGTCGGCGACATGATGGCCAATCACTCGCTGACGCCGGACAAGCTGCGCGGACTGGTCCGCAAGCTCAACTACTTCGGCGGTGTCGCGATCAGCGAGGAAGCCGTCGAGTTCGACGGGGACAAAGTCAAGTGGGCCGACGTGGAAGAGGTCCGCACCCGCAGCCTGATCGAGTACATGTTCACCGGCGGCCTGGACAGCCAGATCGACAAGCTGCCGGTGCCGTGGTTTCCCTTCCGCCGAAAGGTGCTTGGCGCGATCTCGCGCGCGGCGCTCACGCTGCTGTTGGCCGCCGCGAAGCAACAGCTCGAGGGCGGCGCGATGGACATCCGCATCCCCGCCGACGTGCACTACCGCGCCACGCTGTTCAACCGTGAGCTCGCGCCGGGGATGCTCGCCGCGGTGATACTGGCCGACCCCGCCGTCCGCGCGTGCTTCGAGGCGACCGCGCAGGCCAACGACGTGACGGTGGTCCCCGCCGAGGACGACGTCATGCATGACGCCGACGAGCGCGCCGAACAGATCAAGGCGATGCTGGCCAAGCTGCGCCAGTGATTTGTGTGCGTTTAGGAGCGCTCACCGCTCTCGATTGCACACAAATCGCAGTTAAACGGCGACCAGATCGTCGGCGTGGACCGCGGGACGGCGCATATCCGCAGGCAGATCCGACGTCGAGCGGCCCAGCATCTTGGCCAGCTCGGCATGGTCGTAGGCCACCACCCCGCGCGCCACCATCGTCGCGTCCTGCGAGCGCAGCTCGACGACATCGCCGCCGTAGAAGCGGCCCGACACCGCGGTGATGCCCGCGGGCAGCAGCGACCGCCGCTGTCGCACGACCGCCCGCACCGCGCCGTCGTCGAGCGTGAGCGCCCCAGATGCCTCGGCGGCGTAGCGAACCCAGAACCTGCGCGCCGACATGCGTTCGGGCCGCGGCGCGAACACCGTGCCCACCGACGCGTCCACGAGCGCCGTGGCGGCGTCGGACGCCGCGGCCAGCAGCACCGGCACGCCCGCGTCGGCCGCCAACAACGCCGACGACAGCTTCGACGCCATCCCACCGGTACCCAGGTGACTGCCTCGTCCCGCCACCACGCCGTCGAGATCGTCCGGCCCGGCGACCTCAGGGATGAAGCGTGCGTTGCCTTTTCGCGGATCCGAGTCGTAGAGGCCGTCGATGTCGGACAGCAGCACCAGCCCGTCGGCGCCAACCAGGTGAGCCACCAGGGCCGACAGCCGGTCGTTGTCGCCGAACCGGATCTCGTTGGTGGCGACGGTGTCGTTCTCGTTGACGATCGCCACCGCGTGCAGGACCCGCAACCGGTCCAGCGTCCGCTGAGCGTTGGTGTGCTGCACGCGCATCGAGATGTCGTGTGCAGTCAGCAGCACCTGGCCGACGGTGCGGTTGTAGCGGGCGAACGCCGTGTTCCACGCGTTGACCAACGCGACCTGCCCGACGCTGGCGGCGGCCTGCTTGGTGGCCAGATCCGCAGGACGCTTGGACAGCTTGAGCGGTTCGATGCCGGCGGCGATTGCGCCCGACGACACGATCACGACGTCCGAACCCGCCTTCATGCGCGCCTCGATCGCGTCGGCCAACGTCGCCAACCGGTCGACGTCGAATACCCCGGACGGCGTGGTCAGCGCGGTGGTCCCGATCTTGACGACGACGCTTCGCGCGGTCCGGATCGCCTCGCGGTGCAGGCTCATGACTCACCACCGGGGCGTCGGCGCTCGCGGCGGGCGGCCTTGCGTTCGGCGGCACCGGCGCGATCCGTCTGCTCCAACCGCGCATCGGTGCCGCGGCCGGACAGCGGCACGTCGACGCCGGCCGGGGTAAGCGGCTCCCAGTCGAACGTCACGTCGCCGATGGTGACCGCGCAGCCGGGTTTGGCGCCGAGGCGCAGCAATTCGTCCTCCACGCCGAGCCGGGCCAGCCGGTCGCCGAGATATCCGACGGCCTCGTCGTTGGTGAAATCCGTTTGGGCGATCCATCTTTCAGGGCGGGTACCGCGCACGATGAAACCACCCTCGCCGTCGGATTCGACGGTGAATCCGGTCTCGTTCACCGGGACGGGTCGGATCACCGGCCGACGCGGCACGACGGCCGGTTGCGCATCGCGATATGCGGACACCATGTCCCACAGCGCGAACGTCAACGGCCGCAAACCTTCTCGCGACACCGTCGACACCTCAAAGACGGGCCAACCGAATCGGCGGGCGACCTCCTCGCGGACGAAGTCGGCGAGTTCGCGCGCATCGGGCACGTCGATCTTGTTGAGCACCACCGCTCGTGGCCGCGTGGCGAGGTCGCCGAGTGTCGAATCACCCTGCAGCGTCGGCGTGTACGCAGCCAGTTCGGCCTCGAGGGCCTCGATGTCGGAGACCGGGTCGCGGCCGGATTCCAGCGTCGCGCAGTCGACGACGTGTACCAACACGGCGCATCGCTCGATATGCCTGAGGAATTCCAGCCCGAGGCCGCGTCCCTCGGAGGCTCCGGGAATCAGGCCGGGCACATCGGCGATGGTGAACGTGTTCTCCCCCGCCGACACCACGCCCAGGTTGGGCGTCAGCGTGGTGAACGGATAGTCGGCGATCTTGGGCTTCGCCGCCGAGATGGCCGACACCAGCGACGACTTGCCTGCGGACGGGAACCCGACCAGGCCGACGTCGGCGACCGTCTTCAGCTCGAGCGTGAGGTCGCGGACCTGACCCTTCTCGCCGAGCAGCGCGAAACCCGGCGCCTTGCGCGCCCGCGAGGCCAGCGCCGCGTTGCCGAGCCCCCCGCGACCACCTGCGGCCGCCTCGAATCGGGTGCCCGCACCGACCAGGTCGGCAAGGAGGCGGCCGTGCTCGTCGAGCACGACGGTGCCGTCGGGCACCTTGACCTCCAGGTCGGCGCCCGCCGCCCCGTCACGGTTGCCACCCATGCCCTGCTTGCCGGACGGCGCGACCACATGGGGGTGGAAGTGGAAATCGAGGAGGGTGTGGACCTGCGGGTCGACGACGAGTACGACGCTTCCGCCGCGCCCGCCATTGCCGCCGTCGGGTCCACCGAGCGGCTTGAACTTCTCGCGGTGGACGGAGGCACAGCCGTTACCGCCGTTGCCCGCCTTCGCGTGAATCACGACGCGGTCGACGAACCGTGGCATTTCGGTAAACCTCCGTTTGTAACGTCATGGCGGGAAATGGCTCGCGATCCCGCCCTGTCGTTACAGTCGCGGAGCCTAGGCCTCCGAGGAGACGGGCGGTCGCACGACGCTGACCGTCTTGCGTCCGCGCTTGCTGCCGAACGTGACGGCACCGGGGGCCGTGGCGAACAGCGTGTCGTCGCCGCCGCGCCCGACGTTCACGCCAGGATGGAAGTGCGTGCCGCGCTGGCGGACGATGATCTCGCCAGCCTTGACGATCTGGCCGCCGAAGCGCTTGACGCCGAGCCGCTGGGCGGCGGAGTCGCGACCGTTACGTGAGCTGGAAGCGCCCTTCTTGTGTGCCATCTGTCGCCTCCTACTACTTGATTCCGGTGACCTTGAGGACCGTCAGCTGCTGACGGTGACCCTGCCGCTTGTGATAGCCGGTCTTGTTCTTGAACTTGTGGATGCGGATCTTGGGGCCCTTGGTGTGCTCGAGCACCTCGCCGGTGACGGCGACCTTCTCCAGCGCCTTGGCGTCGCTGGTGACCTTGGCACCGTCGACGACCAGAGCGACGGGCAGCGACACCTTCGCGCCGGGCTCTGAGTCGAGCTTCTCGACCTTCACGACGTCGCCGACCGCGACCTTGTACTGCTTGCCGCCGGTCTTGACGATCGCGTACGTGGCTTTCTCGGCTGCCATCAGGTCCTTCTTCTTCTCGTCTCTGGGCGCGCGCTACTGGTGGCTGCGCATGTCTGGGTTTCCGGGTCCTTCTTGGTCGCCGGCCGCAGCCTGGCGACAACTGCTCAAGGTTACTTGAGCCGCGCAGCGAGGGTCAAATCACCGCAGGTCACGCATTGTCACTGCTCGTTGATGGGCGGTCCGGCGGGCCTGGCGGCGGCGCGCCGCCGGTGCCGACCGCCCGGCGGGGCTACCCGGACCGGCTCGACGTCGTCGTATTCGTCGTCGGAGTCGTCCTCCTCGGAGTCCTCATCGTCCAGGTCGGGGTCGTCCTCATCGTCGTCCTCATCGGAGTCGTCCTCATCGGAGTCCTCATCCTCGGACTCGTCATCATCGTCGTCGTCGGACCCGATGACCTCGATGTCGTCGTCTTCCTCGTCATCGTCATCGTCGAGGTCGATGTCGTCCTCATCGGACTCGTCGTCCTCGGTCTCGTCGGTCTCGTCGGTGTCGTCGTCCACCGCCTCGGCGACGGCCTCGCGGATGGTCTCCGAATCGACCTCGGCGACCTCCTCGGCGGTCTTCTCCGCGTCCGTGCCGTCCTCGTCGTCCTCGTGGCGACCGTTGGCCGCGGCCATCGCCTTGAACATCGGGTGCTCGCCTGCGGGATGCGGCGGCACCTTGGCGACGGCGACGTCGTCGGCCTTACCGCCGCGTTTGCCGCGCTTGCCGCGCCGTCCGCCCGACTCGGTCTTGCGCCCGCCCGTGGCCGTCGAGTCCACCGGATCGCCGTGCAGCAGGATTCCCCTGCCGCCGCATTCCGCGCAGGTCGTGGAGAACGCCTCGATCAGACCCGTGCCCAGACGCTTGCGCGTCAGCTGCACCAACCCCAGCGACGTCACCTCGGAAACCTGGTGGCGGGTGCGGTCCCGCGCCAATGCTTCGGTCAGTCGGCGCAGCACCAGGTCGCGGTTGGACTCGAGCACCATGTCGATGAAGTCGATGACGACGATGCCGCCGATATCGCGCAGCCTCAGCTGGCGCACGATCTCTTCGGCGGCCTCGAGGTTGTTGCGCGTGACCGTCTGCTCGAGGTTGCCGCCTGAACCGGTGAACTTGCCGGTGTTCACGTCGACCACCGTCATCGCTTCGGTGCGATCGATGACCAGCGTGCCGCCCGACGGCAGCCACACCTTGCGGTCCATGGCCTTCGTCAGCTGCTCGTCGATGCGGTGCACCGCGAACACGTCCGGCGCGTCGGGCCCCGCGGGCTCGTACTTCGTCATGCGTGGAACGAGTTCGGGCGCAACCGAATTCACATACTCGTTAATGGTGTTCCACGCCTCGTCGCCGGACACGATGAGGCCGGTGAAGTCCTCGTTGAACAGGTCGCGGATGACCTTGACCAGCACGTCGGGCTCTTCGTAGAGCGCGACGGCCGCGCCAGCCGCCTTCTCCTTGACCTCGGCGGCCTTCTGCTCGATCTGCGCCCAGCGCTCCTGCAGCCGATTGACGTCGGTGCGGATGTCTTCTTCCTTGACGCCCTCGGATGCGGTGCGGATGATCACGCCCGCCTCCGGCGGCACGACCTCGCGAAGGATCTCCTTGAGGCGCTGCCGTTCGGTGTCGGGCAGCTTGCGGCTGATCCCCGTCGACGACGCGCCGGGCACGTAAACGAGGTACCGCCCGGCCAGCGACACCTGAGTCGTCAACCGTGCGCCCTTGTGCCCCACCGGGTCCTTGCTGACCTGGACGACGACGTAGTCGCCGGGCTTGAGGGCCTGTTCGATCTTCCGGTTCGCACCGCCGAGACCGGCCGCCTCCCAGTTCACCTCGCCCGCGTAGAGCACGCCGTTGCGGCCACGGCCGATGTCGACGAACGCCGCCTCCATCGACGGCAACACGTTCTGCACGATGCCGAGATAGATGTTGCCGACCAGCGACGCCGACGCCGCCGACGTCACGAAATGCTCGACGACGACGCCGTCTTCGAGCACGGCGATCTGGGTGTAGCGCGCCCCCTCGTGCGGTGGTTCGGTGCGGATCTTGTCGCGCACGACCATCATCCGCTCGACGGCTTCGCGCCTGGCGAGGAACTCGGCCTCGCTCAGGATCGGCGGACGACGACGTCCCGCGTCCCGGCCGTCGCGACGACGCTGGCGCTTGGCCTCCAGGCGGGTCGATCCGTTGATGCCCTGGATCTCGCCGTCGCCGTCCTTGCCGTTCTTGGTCTTGCGCGGCTCGCGCTCGTGGACGACGGTGTTCGGCGGATCGTCGGACGATCCGTTGTCATTGTCGTCGCCCGCGCCCGACTTGCGGCGGCGACGGCGACGTCGGCGGCGCGTACCGCCCTCACCCGTCGCGGTCTCGTCGTCGCCGCTGTCCTCGTCGGAATCGTCCGATTCGTCCGATTCATCGCCGGAGTCCTGACCGGCGTCGCTGTCGTCGGAGTCGTCGTTCTGCTCACCGCGACCCCGGCCACGTCCGCGGCGGCCTCGGCGCCGACGCCGGCCGGACGGCCGGTCGGCCTGCTCGTCGTCGGAGTCCGGCCCGGAATCGTCGGTGTCGTCCTCGTCGTCGTCCTCATCGTCGGTGTCGTAGTCGATCCGAATCGGCTGAGGAGCCATGAACAGCGGCTGGTAATCGGCCCGCTCGGGAGCGGCCGGGGCGGTAGCCTCGAGCATCAGCCGCGATTCGGGTTCGTCCCCGTCTGCGCCGGCCGAGGGTTCCTCGTCGGCCTCGGATTCAGCTTCAGCGACCGTCGAAGTCTCCGGCCCCGCATCGGGGACGGACTCCTCAGGCTGCTGCGCCTGCACCGCGACGGTCAGCTCTTCAGGCTGAACGTCCTCCGCGGGCTGAGTTTCTTCTGATAGGGCTTCTGTTTGGGCATCGTCGGCCACGTAGTCTCCTTTAGCCCCCGGGCGCGTCGTGTTTGACGCGGCCACGCGAGGGCTTCCGCTATTGACTCGGGCCAACTACACCCGAGCTTGTTATGGTCTCGCCCCGAGCAATCCCCTGGTTGGAGACCCTCAGTGCCGGTCTGAATGATGGCTGGACGGTCGGCGCCGCACCGCGCGTGGCGATGGTCGCGCACGTCTAAGTCTTCATTCGGGCGTCCGCCCCCCTGGTTAAAAAGGGCCGTTACCCGTCCCCAGTATCCCACATCACGCCGCTCCGCCCGACCACGTCGGACGAGCAGGCCATTTACGGCCCCTAAGCGCCGGGGAACCAGAGCTCGATTTCACGCGCGGCGGACTCCGGAGAATCCGACCCATGCACCAGGTTGTCCTGGGTGATCAGCGCGAGATCGCCGCGAATCGTGCCCGGCACCGCCTTCTCGACGGGGTCGGTTCCCCCCGCGATCTGGCGAAACGCGGCGATAGCCCGCGGGCCCTCCACGATGGCCGCGACGACCGGCCCGGAGGTGATGAACTCCAGCAGCGAGCCGAAGAACGGCTTGCCGTCGTGTTCGGCGTAGTGCTTGCGGGCCAGCTCGTCGCTGACGTCCTTCAACTCCAGGGCCGCGATGGTGAGGCCCTTCCGCTCGATTCGGCTGAGAATTTCGCCGACCAGGCGCCGCTTGACGCCGTCGGGCTTGATCAACACGAGGGTGCGCTCAGTCGGCTCAGTCACGGCGCACAGCCTAGTCGGGGGGTTGTTGCTGGCCGGGCAACAGTCCACGCTTCTGCCGGCGCAGCACCTCGAAACGCAGGTAGGCGATCAGCAGCCAGACACCGAGGAAGACCAGGCCGATGAACCCGATCGCGCCGTGCACGACGACGCCGGCGATCACCACCAGCTGCAGCGCTAGGTTCGCCCAGATGGCCCACGGCCGGCCCTGGATGCCCGCGAACAGCACCAGGATGACGGCGAGCCCGATGACGTATCCGCCGCTGGCCGCCGTCAGTCCCCCGCCGATCCGCGCCACCACCGGCAGCGCGAGCAGCACGACGATCGCCTCCAGGATGAGCGTGCCTGCCATCACCCCGCGGAAGCTCTTCCACGGGTCGGGCGGGGCCTGCGGCTGCTCGGTCATTCCGGCTCCTTGCCGAATAGCGTCCGCGCCGCGCCCGCCGTGACGACCGAACCGGTGATCACCATGCCCACTCCACCGAAGCCGTCGCCCTCGGCGCCGGCCTCTTCGACCAGCGCGGTCGCGGTCTCGATCGCATCGGGCAGCGTCGCGGCGGTGATCACGCGTTCCGGGCCGAACCGCTCCTCGGCGCGCATCGCCAGCGCGTCGACTTCCATTGCCCGAGGGGAACCGTTGTGGGTCACGACGATCTGGTCGAACACAGGCTCCAGAGCATCGAGGATCCCGTCGACGTCCTTGTCGGCCATCACCGAGATGACACCGACGAGGAACCGGAAGTCGAATTCCTCCTGCAGCGCTTGCGCAAGCGCGACGGCGCCGGCCGGGTTGTGCGCGGCGTCGACGAAAACGGTTGGGGCACTGCGCAACCGCTCAAGTCGTCCGGGACTGGTGACCGATGCGAAGCCCGCACGTACCGTCTCGATGTCCAGCTGCCGTTGCGCACCCGCCCCGAAGAACGCCTCGACGGCGGCCAGCGCGACGACGGCGTTGTGCGCCTGATGCTCCCCGTGCAGGGGCAAGTAGATGTCGCTGTAACGCCCACCGAGACCCTGCAGCTCGAGAAGCTGTCCGCCGACCGCGATCTGCCTGCCTAGCACGGCGAACTCCGAGTCCTCACGGGCCACCGCGGCGTCGGCGCGGACCGCTTGCGCCAGAAGCACTTCCATCGCCTCCGGCAACTGCCGGGCGATCACCGCGACGGTCTCGGTGGGGACCAGCGACTCCTCCTGCTTCTTGATGACCCCGGCCTTCTCCCCTGCGATGTCGGCGACCGTGTCACCCAGATAGTCGGCGTGGTCCACCCCGACCGGCGTGATGACCGCGACCGGAGCGTCGACGACGTTGGTGGCGTCCCATCGTCCGCCGAGCCCGACCTCGACAACGGCCACATCCACCGGCGCATCGGCGAACGCCGCGAACGCCATGGCGGTGACGACCTCGAACTTGCTCATCGCGGGACCGCCGGTCGCCTCGGACTGCTGGTCGACCAGTTGCACGAACGGTTCGATCTCGCGGTAGGTCTCGACGTACTTCGCCGGGCTGATCGGCTGTCCGTCGATCGAGATGCGTTCGACCGCCGACTGCAGGTGCGGGCTGGTCGTGCGGCCGGTGCGGCGGCTGAACGCGGTCAGCAGCGCATCGACCATCCGGGCCACCGAGGTCTTGCCGTTCGTCCCCGCGATGTGAATGGACGGGTAACCGCGCTGCGGCGACCCGAGCAGCTCCATCAACGCGGCGATGCGGGTCGTGCTCGGTTCGAGCTTGGTTTCCGGCCAACGCTGATCGAGCAGATGCTCGACCTGCAACAACGATGCGATCTCGTCCGGGGTGGGGACGGGCTCGGTCATCCGTTGAGCCCGGCGAGGCGTGCCGTGATTCGGTCCACTTCCTCGCGCGCCACCTGCTGGCGCTGACGGATCTTGTCGACGACCTCGGCGGGCGCCTTGGCGAGGAACTTGTCGTTACCGAGCTTGGCCTCGGTGCCCGCGAGCTCCTTCTGCGCAGCGGCGAGATCCTTCTCGAGGCGGCGACGCTCGGCCGCCACGTCGACGGTGCCCGACGTGTCGAGTTCCACGACGACGGTCGCCTGCGACAACCTGACCTCGACCGCCGCCGACGCGTTGAAGCCGTCGTCGGCATCGGTCAACCACGCCAGGGCGCTGACGGCGGGCAGCTGCGCCTCGAGATCCGCCTTGGCCACGTCAGACAGGCGTGCGGGCACCCGCTGGCGGTCGTTGAGTCCCTGGTCGCTGCGGAACCGGCGCACCTCGGTGATCAACTTCTGCATGTCGGTGATCCGCTGCGTCGCAACCTGATCCACCGCGAACCCGGAGGGCTGCGGCCAGTCGGCGATCACCAGCGACTCACCGCCGGTCAGCGTCTTCCACAACACCTCGGTGACGAACGGCATCACGGGATGCAACAGCTTCAGCAGAGTGTCGAGCACCGCGGCCAGTACAGCGGTTGTGTGTTCGACACCGTCCGCGAGCTGAACCTTGGCCAGCTCGACGTACCAGTCGCAGAACTCGTCCCACGCGAAGTGGTAGAGCGATTCGCACGCGCGGCTGAACTCGTAGCTGTCCAGCGCCGAATCCACTTCGGCGCGAACCTCTTCCAGCCGGCCCAGGATCCACCGGTCGGCGTCGGTCAGCGAACTGGTCTCGGGCAACGGAGCGGGAGCGGCGCCGTTCATCAACGCGAAGCGGGTCGCGTTGAACACCTTGGTGGCGAAGTTGCGCGACGCGCGGGCGTGGTCTTCACCGATGGACAGGTCGCCACCGGGGCTCGCGCCGCGCGCGAGCGTGAACCGCAACGCGTCGGCGCCGAACTTCTGGACCCAGTCGAGCGGGTCGATGCCGTTTCCGCGGGACTTGCTCATCTTGCGGCCGAACTCGTCGCGGATCAGCCCGTGCAGGAAGACGTTCTCGAACGGCACCTGCGGGCCGCGCCTGCCGTCGCAGGTGATCGCGGGATCGTCGGCGACGAAGGTGCCGAACATCATCATCCGGGCCACCCAGAAGAACAGGATGTCGTAGCCGGTCACCAGAACCGAAGTGGGATAGAACTTTTCGAGATCGGGCGTGTAGTCGGGCCACCCCATCGTGGAGAACGGCCACAACGCCGACGAGAACCACGTGTCCAGCACGTCGGGGTCCTGCTCCCAGCCCTCCGGCGGGGTCTCGTCGGGCCCGACGCACACCATGTCGCCGTCGGGACTGTGCCAGATCGGGATCCGGTGGCCCCACCACAGCTGACGCGAGATGCACCAGTCGTGCATGTTGTCGACCCAGGCGAACCAGCGCGGCTCCAGGCTCGGCGGGTGAATCACCGTGCGGTGCTCGCGCACTGCATCCCCGGCGGCCTTCGCGAGGGACTCGACCTTGACCCACCACTGCAGCGACAGCCGTGGCTCGATCGGCTCCCCGCTGCGCTCTGAGTGGCCGACGCTGTGCAGGTATGGGCGCTTCTCCTCGACAATGCGGCCCTGCTGGGCCAGCGCCTCGCGCACCTTGACGCGTGCCTCGAAGCGGTCCAGGCCGTCGAATTCCGTTCCGGTATCGGCGATCCGGCCTTTGGTGTCCATGATCGTCGGCATCGGCAGCTGATGCCGCATGCCGATCTCGAAGTCGTTGGGGTCGTGCGCGGGGGTGACTTTGACTGCGCCCGTGCCGAACTCGGGGTCGACGTGCGAGTCGGCGACGATCACCATCTCCCGGTCGACGAACGGGTGCGGCAGGGTCTTGCCGACCAGGTGGCGGTAGCGCTCGTCGTCGGGATGCACCGCGATCGCGGTATCACCGAGCATCGTCTCGACTCGGGTGGTGGCGACGACGATGTGCGGTTCGTCGTCGCGCAGCGAACCGTAGCGGAACGACACCAGCTCACCCTCGACGTCCTCGTACTTGACCTCGAGGTCGGAGACCGCCGTCTCCAGCACGGGCGACCAGTTCACCAGCCGCTCGGCCCGATAGATCAACCCGGCGTCGAACAACCTCTTGAAGATGGTGCGGACGGCCCGGGACAGGCCCTCGTCCATGGTGAAGCGGTCGCGGCTCCAGTCGACACCGTCGCCGAGGGCCCGCATCTGCCAGCCGATGGTGCCGCCGGACTCGCGCTTCCAGTCCCACACCTTGTCGACGAACAGCTCGCGACCGAAGTCTTCCTTGGTCTTGCCGTCGACGGCCAGCTGCTTCTCGACGACGCTCTGGGTGGCGATACCCGCATGGTCCATGCCCGGCAGCCACAACACCTCGTAGCCCTGCATGCGTTTGCGCCGAGTCAGCGCGTCCATCAGCGTGTGATCGAGCGCGTGGCCCATGTGCAGGCTGCCGGTGACGTTCGGCGGCGGCAGGACGATCGAATACGCGGGCTTGCTGCTCGCGGCGTCGGCCTTGAAGTAGCCGGCATTGACCCAGCCCTCATAGAGGTCGGTTTCGACCGCGCCTGGATCCCAGGATTTGGGCAGGGCGTCGAGGCCGGGGCGGGGGGTGTCGGTCACCCCGCAAGTCTAGAAACACCGCGCGAGCAGACGGAAAAGACCCCGACACGCTGGTCGGACGGGGCACTTTGCGACTGGTCGCGCAGAAAAAGTTACTTCTTGCCGCCGAGCAGGCCGCCGAGGATCTCGCCGATCGGGTTGTTCTGACCACTGCCGCCGCCCAGCACGCTGCCCAGGATGCTGCCCAACGGGTTGTCGCCGCCCCCGCCGCCCCGGCCGCCACCACCGGCGCCGCCGAGGATGCTGCCGAGGATGTCGCCGAGCCCGCCACCGCCGCCGGCCTGCTCGGCGGGCGCCGAGCCCTTGGACAGTTGCTTGCCGATGTAGGCCAGCACGATCGGCGCCAGGATCGGCAGCAGCTGCTTGATCAGGTCGCCGCCGCCCGCGCCCTTGTCGGCCAGCGCGGAGGCGACGGCGCCGCTGTCGTTGCCGCCGAAGATCTTGGCGACGTACTGGTCGCCCTGCTTCGCGTCGACCTGGTCGACGCTGACTCCGCCGTCAAGCAAACCGCTCGCGCCTTGCTGAGCAACGGCGGATTCGAGGTCACTCGAGTCGATCTGGTTGGCCTGAACGTTCTCGGCCAATCCACCGACCAGCGCGGGGACCAGAGTCCGAATCGCGTTGTTCACTTCGCCTTCGTCGGCGCCGACCTTCTTGGCAATCTCGCTCACCGGGATTTGCGCGTACAGATCATCGAGACCAGCCATGGTTCCCCACCTTCATTGCTGGGATAATTCAACAACGCTAGTCGAAATGCACTTGGCGCACAGTGTTTTTACGCGCGCGGCTCATTTCAGGCGCGTCGTCTCCAGCAACACTTCCGCAGCGGGGAAGCGAGCCAGCAACGCATCGCCCATCGCCGCCGCGGGTGTCAGGACGCCACGCAGATCCGAGAGCCGGTCGCGGTCGAACGCGAGCGCCAGACCGCATTCGCCCAGCAGTACCGACGTCGCCTTGTATCCGTAGTCGCCACGCTGTGAGAACCGCGCCCGGTAGTGGGCGCCCGTCGTCGTGGTGGTGTAGGTCTCGACCGTGTAGCGCCCGTTCTCGCGCACCCTCTCGCTGGGGCCGGTGCCCGGTTTCGGTGCGATTCGGTCGATGAGGCTGCGCGGGATGCGGCGAAAGTAGCGGCTGCCCAACTCCATCGCCGCGACGTTGCCGGCGGTGGCCAGTGCCGCGACGACCGGTGCCGCCACGGAGCGGCCCATGCTCATCAGCTCGCCGTACTCGAGCTTCCTGCCGTAGGCGTATCCCAGTAAAGCGTTGCTGCGCCTGACGATTCGGGAGTTCGGCCCGGCCATCACGAACGGCGCCAGCCAGTATCCGTCGAGCGCGTCGTCGACCTCGCTGCCGCGCCGCCACCGAATGTCGGGCTGCCCACCGAGTTCGGGCTCGGCTGCGCGGTCGGGCGAAAGGGTGTAGGGATCGTTCATCGCCCGTCGCGCCTCGGGGTCACTCGAGACCGTGCTGAACACGTCGATCATCGACGCGACGGTGCCTCCCGACACCCCGCCGACCATCTCCCGCACGACCAGGTTGGCATCGGTCAGCTCGCCCGCCTGGTCCTCCTGGATACGCCGATACAGCGCGAACACGCTGAGATCCGAAGGGATCGAATCGAATCCACACGAGTGCACGATGCGCGCACCGGTATCTGCGGCCTGCTTGTGGTACTGGTCGATGCTGTCGCGGATGAACAACGTCTCGCCCGTCAGGTCCGCGTAGTCGGTCCCCGCGGCCGCACACGCCGCCACCAGCGGTAGCCCGTAGCGGGCGTACGGCCCGACGGTGGTCACCACCACCTGGGCCCTGGCCGCCATCGCGTCCAGCGTCGACGGCTGCGACGCATCCGCAGCAATGATCGGCCAGGACTGCGCCTTCTCCCCCAACGATTCCCGTACCGCCAGCACCTTGTCGTGCGACCGGCCCGCCAGTGCGATGCGCGCGTCACCACCGGCTTTGGCCAGGTATTCGGCGGTCAGCTTTCCGACGAAGCCGGTCGCGCCGTACAGGACGATGTCGAACTCACGTTGGCCGCTCATGTCCGCGACGCTACCCGAGCGTCGTCGGCAGCTCGATCTCCTCACCGAGGACGTGACGGCTCAGGAACGCGATGACCACCTGGTACCAGACCTTGGCGTGCTGAGGGCTGAGCACCCAGTGATTCTCCGACGGGAAGAACAGGAACTGGTGCGGACTGTTGCCGTCCTCGTCGGCAGGCAGGCGCGATTCCGTCAGCAGCTGGTACCAGAGGCGCAGCGCCTCGCCGATCGGCACGCGATAGTCCTTGTCCCCGTGGATGACGAGCATCGGGGTGGCGATCTGGCCGACGTGCTGGTGCGGTGAGTTCGCCGCGGCCATCTCCGGTGTCATCTCGCGGACCCAGTAGTACGCCGCGTCGGTGGTGACGCCGAACTGCTCGAGGGCCCACAGGCTCGCATGGGTGACGATCGCGTCGAATCGATCGGTGTGTCCGGCAACCCAATTGGCCATGTAGCCGCCGAAGGATCCGCCCATCGCCGCGGTCCGGTCGGCGTCGATGCGGGGATGCGCGCACGCAGCGTCCGTCGCGGCCATCAGATCGTCGTACGGCGCGCCGCCCCAGGCGCCCCATCCCCGCTGGATGAAGTCCTGCCCGTATCCGGTGGACAACCCGGGATCGGGGAGCAGCACCGCATAGCCCCGCGCGGCCAACAACCACGGATTCCATCGCCACGACCAGACATTCCAGCTGGAGAGCGGGCCGCCGTGAATCCACAACAGCAGCGGGGCGGGCGCATCACCATCCGGCAACACCAGCCATGAACGCACGCGCGTGCCGTCGGTTGAGGTCGCCTCGAGGTCGGTCAGCGTGCCAGGAAGGCGAGGTAAATCGATGCAGGGCAACTCCGTGACGGCGCCGTCGCGATCGATGCGCACCGGATGTGGCGGCGCGGCGTAGGAGGTGCGCAATGCGTAGAGCACGCCGCCGGGCGCGGCGGCGACGTCGGTGTAGGCGTGGTCGTCGAACGTCAGTTGCGTGACGGTGCCGTCGGCGGGGTCGATGCGGAAGATGGGAGCCCGGCCGTCCTGGTCGGCGGTGACGATCAACGCGGACCCGTCGCGCGACCACGTCACCGACGTCGGCCAGCGATCCCAGCCGAGCGCCACGTCGACCGGACTATCGCCGAAACGCATGCAGCACAACGTGAAATGGGGCGCCCTCTGCGGCGTCGACTGCGCCTCACGGATGTATGCGACGGACAGTCCGTCCGGCGCGATCGCCGGATCCCACAGATCGGCGTCGGGATCGTCGGCGATCACAGTCCGCTCACCGCTGTCGGTGTCGATGCGTACCAGGACAGCGCGCTTCGAGGCGCGCGGCGCGGGCACCTGCCAGCTGGTGACCACGAAGGTTCCGTCGGGGCTGACGTCGAAATCGGCGTTCCACAACGCACTTCCGGGAGACGGGCTCAGGTCCTTCGGCTCGCCACCGTCGAGGTCGGTGCCGAACAGATGAGGTTCGCCCGGCCCAAGATCCTTGTCCCAGTAGCGGATCGGATATCCGGTATGCAGGATGGCGGTGATCTTGTTGTCCTTGCGCAGATCCCAGATGCGGCGGTCGTCGTCCATGCTGTGTGCCGATGGCATCATCGGTCCGCTCACGACCGCCATGTCGGCGTAGCTCGCGGTGCGCACCGACTCGACTCCGCCGGGCAACGCCAACGCCTCGAACGCCTCGCCGCCCGCCGCAGGCAGGCGCCACAACGACGCGGGCGTCTTGTCGTCGCCGTCGGTCGGCCGCTTCGCGACGAACAGCACGTCGCCGCCCGCGGTGAACACCGGCGACGACTCGCCCTTGGCGCCCCGGGTCAACCGCCGCGCCGGCTGCACGCCCGCGGGGTCGACTTCCCATACCGCGCTGATGTACTCGGTGCGCTTGTCGTTGAGCTCCGCGCGGGTGACCACCACGCGAGTGCCGTCGGGCGATACCGCCAGGCCCGTGACGCGCGGCAGCGCGAGGTAGGCATCGAGGTCGTCGAACGGCGTCGGGTCGGTCATGCCCATTTGGTAGCACAGCCGCCAAACCTCCCCGCCGGGACAGGCTCGGCGGAGGCGCTACGTTCGAGACATGTCGAAGCGGATCCTGGTGATCGGGGCGGGCATCGCCGGGCTGGCGACCGCCAACGCGCTACAGCAGTAGGGCCACGACGTCACGGTCATCGAGGAGCGCACCGACACCTCGTCGGGCGCGGGCATCAGCATCTGGCCCAACGCGCTGGCCGCGCTCGACGAGATCGGTCTCGGCGACGCCGTCCGCGCCGCCGGAGGCCGGATCACCGCGGGTGCGGTGCGCTGGCGCGACGGCACCTGGCTGCGTCGCCCGTCGCCGCAGCGACTGGTCAAGGCGTTGGGCGAACCGCTGGTGGTGATCCACCGAAACACCCTGACCTCGGTGCTTGCCGGAGCGCTCGCCGACGGCACATTGCGATACGGCGTCGCGGCCGAGTCCATGGTGGCGACCGCCGACGGTGTGCGGGTGAGCCTCTCGGACGCCTCGACCACAGACGTCGACGCGGTCGTCGGCGCCGACGGCACGAATTCGATGGTGGCCCGGCACCTCAACGGACCACTCGCCGGCCGCTACGTCGGCTACACGGCGTGGCGCGGTGTGGCGGACTGCCGCATCGATCCCGACGTCGCGGGCGAGGTCCTCGGCCCCGCCGTCGAATTCGGTCACGTGCCCATCAACGGGAACAGCACCTACTGGTTCGCCACCGAACGAACGCCCAAGGGAGGCACCGCGCCGGAGGGCGAGCTGAACTATTTGAAGCACAAGTTCGGCGCCTGGGTCGATCCCATCCCGGCCGTCCTCGATGCGACCGACCCGGACCGCGTGCTGCGCAACGACCTTTACGACCGCGAGCCGGCCCGGCAATGGTGCAGAGGGCCGATCGTCGCGGTCGGCGACGCTGCCCATCCGATGCGGCCGCATCTGGGTCAGGGCGGTTGTCAGGGAATCGAGGACGCGGCGATCCTGGCGTCGTTCGTCGCACGCACGGATGACCTGGCCACCGCTTTCGCCCGGTTCGCGGCATTCCGCCGACCCCGGGTGCGCGCGCTGATGCGCGAATCGAAGCTGATCGGCCAGATCGTGAACCTGCCGCCGTTGCTCAGCGCCGCGCTGAGCCGCGCGACCGTGCTCGGTCCCGAGGCCGTGCTCACGAGGCACTTGGCCACGGTGGCCGCCCGGTCGGCGTTCGTACTGCCAACGGACCCCGCATGACGATCACCCTCGGCCCGCTGCTCGTGGAGGCCGCTGATCCGGCGGTTATGGAGTCGTTCTGGACAGGTGCGCTAGGCGCATCCGCCCACCTGTTGAAGTTCCGCTCCGAAGAGCGACCGAAAACCGTGAAGAATCGGGTGCACCTCGACCTCTATGTCCGCGACATCGCACCGTTGGTGGATCTGGGTGCCAGGGTGCTGGCCGAATTCCCCGACTGGGTCACGCTCGCCGATGTCGAGGGCAACGAGTTCTGCGCGTTCCACGATCCGCAGCCCGATGCTGGGCCGCCGGGGCGAGCCTTCGCGGTGTGTACCGACAGTGACCGGCCGGAGGAACTCGCCGCGTGGTGGGCCGAGGTGGTGGGCGCAGAGGTTCGAGCCGGACCGGACGGCACTCCCCGCTGGCTTTACGGCGCCTCCGGCTGGGAGTCCCTCATCTGGAAGTTCGTCCGCACCGACGATGAGCGTGTGGCGCCCAACCGCTGGCAGTGGACGCTGCGCTCATCTCCAGGTGTGCGGGTCGATCCGCAGGGCAACGAATTCAGCGTGTGGTCGCCAGGGTGCCCATCGGGTTGAGCAGCGCGGTACACATCTGACGCGGGTTGATGAAGCCGAACAGTCCGCTGGAGGGCATCGAAGCGCAACCGGTGGCGGTCGAAGCGGGCATTGAGGATGAGGCGGTTGTAGCAGGCATAGACGGCATCGAGGTGCCCGGATTCCGCCAGATGGCCGGCTGGGCGCCACGGGGGCCGCACTTCGGCCAGGCCTTGAGGCCCTGGGTGCGCAGGACGTTCTCGGCGACGCGGATCTGCTCGGCGCGCGAGGCGTGCGCGGGGTTGCCGACACCACCGTTGGCTGTCCAGGTCGCCTGCTTGAACTGCAGCCCGCCGAAGTGGCCGTTGCCGGTGTTGATGTTCCAGTTGCCGCCCGACTCGCACTCCGCGATGGCGTCCCAGTTCACCGAGTCCGCGTTCGCGGTAGCCGTGGACAGTGCCATTCCGACGATCACCATCGCCCCGGAGATCACGGCGGCCATCAGGCCTTTGGTAACAGCCTTACGAATCTTCATCACTGCGGTCCTTCCCCGACCGTTTGAACTCAAGGCCCGCGTGAAGCGCTTGCTTCGATGCGGCTATCCGGTGTTTCGGGCGGGAGAAGTCGCGTGTTACCAGAGCGTCAAAAGTTTTATTCGTTACTTATCTGGTGTAAGAGGCTTCTGAGAAAGAAGAGGCGGTGTCCAGGTATTTCGCCTGGACACCGCCTCGAAGGGGTCCTAGTCGTGACTAGCCACGACGACCGCAGGACGGCCATGCGCCGATCCCCTGCGTCTTCAGAACGTTCTCCGCAACGCGGATCTGCTCCTCGCGGCTCGCGGTATGCGGCGAGCCGCTGCCACCGTTGGCGTGCCAGGTGCCCATGGTGAACTGCAGGCCGCCGTAGTAGCCGTTGCCGGTGTTGATGGACCAGTTGCCGCCGGACTCGCAGGCCGCGACGGCATCCCAGTTCACGCTGTCCGCGCTAGCGGTGCCGGCCATCGCCAGCGGAGCGATGGCGAGCGTGCCTGCGAAGGTTGCCAGACCAAGCGTCTTGCGGATGTTCTTCAATTTCGATCCTTTCGACGAGCGCGCACCACCGACACCCGTGCGCGGACGCATGGGCACATGCCTGGTCACCAGGCCATGGGTTAAGGGCCGCACCGTCTCGGTTAGGTGCGGCAGCGGGAGGAAAGAAGCCTCACCGGGCGAAGCCACCCGGCGGCCATCGGCGGCGTGATCACCGCACTGGCCCCACTCACACGCAGGTTCGTGGTTTTTGAATTATTTGCTCCGTCAGAAGCCGTTAGGGACCGTACAAACCGATTCGCCGAAAGTCATTTCGGTGAAGAACGTGTCGCGGACAGATCACGGAACGATCACGACGGACCATCGCCAACGTCCACGCAGGTCATCCGTGCGTTTGACGGCGCTGTGGATTTCGCCGAGCAGAAGTGGATCCGTGAGTCATCTCACTACGATTTTGTGACCCAGCCCACCGATCTGGCGGTCGGCAAACACGTTTAGGCGCTGGTGAAACGCCCAGCGCACGTGGAGGAATCGCCCCAAGCGCGCCTTCTCGACGATTCTGTTCGCCAGCGAGACCCGAATCTATGGCACCCGCGGTGACTACTCAATCCCTCTGTCCCGCTGGGTATTTCAGCAGTGAATGCCGAGTTCAACCCCGACACCCCCAATTGGCGACTCAGGTGTCACTGCTGACTGAAAGTGCTGTGCACCAAGGGATTAACGACCAATGATGCGAAGGCTCAGCGGCCAGTCGGCATCCGGGTGGGTTCTGCCCGATGACCAGACCGGTAACGACGGGACATCAAGGGCAACAATCACCTTTCCCATGCCTGCCGCAGAGAGAAATTGGTGCAGAATCAGCGCCCGAACGACCACGAACCCCGACGAGGCATGCCCGAAGCTCTTGTTGCACAGCATCATTCAGACTGCACCCTTCGGACCGGCGCAGACGCATTCCAGTCCTGAACCGGACACTCAGCGTCGTCTATCACCGAAAATATCGACACAATTCGGTGTCGCGAATTCAGCACAAACCGCAACAAATTCGGTGCAATTACATTTGCGAATTTGCTACGCAATTCGCCGGGACGCCGCGTCCCGCAGCTCCGCGATGGTGTTGACGTTGGTCAGCGCCCGCTGCTCCGGCATGACGACCCGTTGCGTATCGACGGTGTCCGCGAGCGCCCGCATGCTGCGCTCCCCCGCGTCAACGAGCGCCGACACCCGTTCGTGCAGGTCGGTGCGGTAGATCCCGGTCAGGTAGTGGGTGCGGCCATCCCACGGCAGCACCACGTCGGCGCCGAGGCGCACCGCCGGCCCGATGAGCTCGTCGATCAGATCGGCGGACAGGAACGGCATGTCGACGGCGCACACGAACGCGTACTCCCGCCCGGCCTCCGCGGCCGCCCGCAACCCGCGGCCGGTGGCCAACAACGGACCGACCCCGCGAACCTCGTCGCGCAGGATCTCCGCCTCGAGACTCGGCAGCGGCTGACCTGGCGCGGCGACGACGAAGACGGGCGCACATCGAGGGCTGACGGCGGACACCGTCCGCTCGACGAGCGTCTTGCCTTCGAAGACGGCAGTGGCCTTATCGCGGCCCATCCGGCGGGAAGCCCCGCCGGCCAGAATGATCGCAGCTACCGGAACCAGGGACGTCACGTCAGTGAGATTAGTCGACGGTCCAGGTGTCTTTGCCCCGCAACAGCGACTGCAATGCAGCCGTGTCGTGCGGCTTGGCGTCCCGCGCCGAGGCGATCTGCTGCCGGGCGGCGTCGTCGTAGGTCGGCTTGCTGACCTGACGGAAGATGCCCATCACCATGTGATCGAGGTTCTGCTCGGACAGCCGCGACAGCGCGAATGCGTACGCCGGGTCCTCGAGCTGTGCGTCATGGACCACGATCTCGTCAGCCGACACGTCCGCGGTCTTGGCGACCTCGAGGCCATAGCCCGACTTCACGACGCAGTACTCGCCGTCGGCGCCGAAGGTGATCGGCTCGCCGTGGGTCAGGTTGATGAGGCGCTCCTCGGCGCCTTCCTTGCGCAGCGCGTCGAAGGAACCGTCGTTGAAGATCGGGCAGTCCTGCATGATCTCGACGAGCGCGGCACCGCGATGCTGGGCTGCGCCGCGAAGCACCTCGCTCAGGCCCTTGCGGTCGGAGTCCAGCGCGCGACCGACGAACGTGGCCTCCGCACCCAGCGCCAGCGACACGGGGTTGAACGGGTAGTCCAGCGAGCCCATCGGCGTGGACTTCGTGATCTTGCCGGTCTCCGACGTCGGCGAGTACTGCCCCTTCGTCAGGCCGTAGATCCGGTTGTTGAACAGCAGGATCGTCAGGTTGACGTTGCGCCGCAGCGCGTGAATCAGGTGGTTGCCGCCGATTGACAGCGCGTCGCCGTCACCGGTGACGACCCACACCGACAGGTCCGGACGGGCCAGCGCCAACCCGGTCGCGATCGTCGGCGCGCGGCCGTGGATCGAGTGGAAGCCGTAGGTCTGCAGGTAGTACGGGAACCGGCTCGAGCAGCCGATGCCGCTGACGAACGCGATGTTCTCGCGACGCAGGCCGAGTTCGGGCAGGAAGTTGCGAATGGTGTTGAGGATGACGTAGTCACCGCAGCCCGGGCACCAACGGACTTCCTGGTCGCTGGTGAAGTCCTTCGACTTCTGCGGCTCGTCCGTCGTCGGAACCAGGCCGGTCCCGGACGTCAGCCCGAGATCCACACCAATCAGGTCAGTCATGCGATTGCTCCCACACCAGTCGCTTCGGTTTCGATGGTGGCTGCCGCCAACCGGGCGAACTTGGCCTTGTCAGTTTCCTTGTCACTCAGCGTTCCGTCGAGCGCAGCGTCGATGATCCCCTCGACCTCGTCGGCCAGGAACGCCATGCCCTCGACCTTGGTCACCGACTGGACGTCGACGAGGTACTTGCCGCGCAGCAGCAGTGCCAACTGGCCGAGGTTCATCTCCGGCAGCACCACCTTGGGGTAGCGCCGCAGCACCTCGCCGAGGTTGGCGGGGAAGGGATTGAGGTTTCGCAGGTGCGCCTGGGCCACCTTGATGCCCTTGCGGCGCGCGCGACGGCACGCCTCGCCGATGGGGCCGTAGCTGCTGCCCCAGCCGATCATGAGCAGCTCCGCGTCGCCGGACGGGTCGTCGACCTCGAGGTCCGGCACCTTGATGCCGTCGACCTTGGCCTGGCGCAACCGCACCATCAGGTCGTGGTTCTTCGGTTCGTACGAGATGTTGCCCGAACCGTTGGCCGCCTCCAGTCCGCCGATGCGGTGCTCGAGTCCCGGGGTGCCGGGGATGGCGAACTGACGGGCCAGCGTCTCGGGATCGCGCGCGTACGGCTGGAACGGCTCACCCGGCTTGGCGAAGGTGTGCTCGATCTTCTCGTAGGTGGTGACATCCGGAATCTGCCACGGCTCAGAGCCGTTCGCGATCGCGCCATCGGAGAGGATCACCACGGGCGTGTGGTAGCTGACGGCGATACGTGCGGCCTCGACCGCGATGTCGAAGCAGTCCGACGGCGACCGCGGCGCCAACACCGCCACCGGGGACTCGCCGTTGCGCCCGAACAGCACCTGCAACAGGTCGGCCTGTTCGGTCTTGGTCGGCAAGCCGGTCGACGGTCCGCCGCGCTGCACGTCGATGACGATGAGCGGAAGCTCGGTCATCACCGCGAGGCCGATCGCCTCCGACTTCAGCGAGATGCCGGGCCCGGAGGTGCTGGTGACGCCGAGCGCGCCGCCGTACGACGCACCGATCGCGGCGCCGATACCGGCGATCTCGTCCTCGGCCTGGAAGGTCAGCACGTTGAAGTTCTTGTGCTTGGACAGCTCGTGCAGGATGTCCGAGGCCGGGGTGATCGGGTAAGTGCCCAGCACCACCTGCAGATCACTCAGGTGGCCCGCGGTGACGATGCCGTACGCCAGTGCGGTGTTACCCGAGATCTGGCGGTACTCACCGCTCTTGAGCTTGGCGGGCGCGACCTCGTAGACGATGCCCGCGAAGGCCTCGGTGGTCTCGCCGTAGTTCCAGCCGGCCTTGAGCGCCAGCACGTTGGCCTCGGCGACATCGGGCTTGCGGGCGAACTTCTCGCGGATGAACGCCTCGCTGTGCTCGAGCTCGCGCCCGTACATCCAGGACAGCAGGCCGAGGGCGAACATGTTCTTGGCGCGCTGACCGTCCTTCTTGGACGCGCCGATCTCCTCGACCGCGCCGAGGGTGAGGGTGGTCATCGGAACGGCCTGCACGACGTAGTCGCTCAGCTCGTCGTTCTCCAGCGGGTTGCCTTCGTAGCCGACCTTCGCGAGGTTCCGCTTCGTGAACTCGTCGGAGTTGGCGATGATCAGCCCGCCACGAGGCAGGTCGGACACGTTGGCCATCAGGGCGGCCGGGTTCATCGCGACGAGTACGTCGGGACGGTCGCCGGCGGTCAGGATGTCGTAGTCGGCGATCTGAATCTGGAACGACGACACACCGGGCAGCGTGCCCTGTGGCGCGCGGATCTCGGCAGGGTAATTCGGTTGTGTCGCAAGGTCATTGCCGAACAATGCGGCCTCAGAGGTGAACCGGTCACCGGTGAGCTGCATACCGTCGCCGGAGTCGCCGGCGAATCGGATGACGACCTTCTCGAGCTTCTGCCTAGTGCCCGGGCTGACCCCGTTGCCGTTGGCCCCCACTGCGACCGCCTTCCGTTCTGTCCGAGCTATCCGGGCGAACGTCTTTCCGAGTCGCGGTCGTGGCGACGCGCCGTCGTTGGACGTCCACTGAAATTTGATGTCACTGGCGGTACCGATTATTGCACTTCTCTTAGGCAGGCCTTCGCACGACTCGCTGATTGCGCGCAGGTGTCCACTTATTGAATCCGCTGCTCAGCGCCAGTGTCGGCCCGCCCCACGAGACAGAATTGTGTTTTGCGTCACGTGGCACTCGGTGCCATTAATAAGGAAATTGCTACCGATCAGTAGCCCCGTGCAAGCACTCGTCGTCGCCTCACGGCGGCAGGTTGTACGGAGTGATGACTTGGATGGGCACGGGCCGCGCCGCCTCGGCCGGCAACGCACCCTGCTGCTGGAGGATCAGCCGCATCGCCAGACGTGCATCGGCACGTAGATCGTTATGCAGGACCACCGAGATACGGCCGTCACGCAGCAGCTTTCTGTTGTCGGCGTCCAGGTCGTGGGCGACGAAAACCCGGCAGGGGCGCCCCAGCCGCTCGAAGGCCGCAATGGTCGCGGTGTTGCCCCCGCCCACCGAATAGACGGCCTCGACATGCGGATGCCGCTCGAGCGCCTCGAGCACCAACCGCTCATTGGTCGCGTCGATGCCGTCGCTGTCGGTGACTTCGACGATCGTTCGGCCCGTACCGCGCATCGCCGACCGGAAGCCCACCTCACGCTCCCCCTCGCCGCGGAACACCGCGCGGCTCAAGGTGATGAGGATGTCCGAGGGCGCCTGGCCGAGCCACTCGCGCATCAGGTAGGCCGCCGTCACCCCCGCGCCGTGGTTGTCGATGCCGACGTAGGCGCAGCGCGCGCTGGCGGGGATGTCGGTCGTGTATGTCACCACTGGCACACCGCTTTCGACCAGGCGGTCCACGGCCTCGGCCACGGCGGGGTCGTCCTGCGCCTTGAGGATCACTCCGTGGCTGCCGCGAACGCGGCCCAACGCCTCGACCATCTGCTCGGTCGTGCCCGACTCCCATAGGCGGAAGCGGGCCCGCAGCATGGCAGGCGCGAACGCGGGCAGTTCGGCCTCGACGGCGGCCCGGAACGCGTCCGAGAACCGCGTAGGCGTCTGCATGATGACGTCGATGAGGTAGCGACGGCCGTTGAGGCGCAGCTGGGCCCGCTGTTTGTCGAGGTCAGCGATCGCCTGCTCGACCTCGGCCCTGGTGTTCTCCCGCACGCCGGCACGCTTGTTCAGGACGCGGTCGACCGTCGCTTCGCTGAGCCCGCTCTGCTGAGCGATCTCGCGGATCTTGTAGCGATGCGCCATCGGCTCGGTCCTTCATTCCCGATTCCCGCGAGCAGACGTGAAGGTCCCGCGACACGCCGCGGAACGGGGCAGTTTGCGTCTGCTCGCCGACATTCTTGAGGTGTTTTTGATGGGTTTTTGGCGTTGATTGCGGTCAGTATCACAGCAAGACTAGCTGGCATGGCCGCACCGGTGACGACGACTCACGCACCGTGGATCGACGAGTCCGACTGCCGGCTCGACGACTTTCGCGCCCAGGTGCTTCGCGACACGGATCGCGCCGACTACCCGAACGCCGGCGATGTGCGAAGCGACGTGCCGGTGTACTCCGCAGAAGCGGTGGCGGGCGCCGACCGGCGCGAGGTGCAGGCCGAGCTGATCCGCGCGCTCGCCGACGGCCCCGGCGTGGTGGTGTTCGAGAACGCCTTCTCCCCCGGCGTCGTCGACCGAGCCAACGACGCCTTCTTCTCGATCATCGAAGCCCAGCGCGACACCGGCGCCGCCGCGGGCGACCACTTCGGCACGCCCGGCGCCAACGACCGGATCTGGAACGCCGCGCAGAAGCTCGCGCTGCACGCACCCGACGTGTTCGCCGAGTACTACGCCAACGACACCCTCGCAATCGTCTGCCAGGCCTGGCTGGGCCCGCGCTATCAGGTCACCTCGCAGGTCAACGTCGTCAATCCCGGTGGCACACAGCAGGTTCCGCATCGCGACTATCACCTCGGCTTCGTCCCCGACGAGCACCTCGCGCAGTACCCGGCACATCTGCACCGCACGTCACCGGTGCTGACGCTGCAGGGCGCCGTCGCGCACTGTGATATGCCGGTGCAGAGCGGCCCGACGATGCTGCTGCCGTATTCACAGCGGTTCGCCGGCGGATACGTCGCCTTCAATCGGCCAGAGTTCGTCAGCTTCTTCGCCGACCATCACGTTCAGCTGCCGCTGCAGAAGGGCGATGCGGTGTTCTTCAACCCGGCGCTGTATCACGGTGCGGGATCGAATGTTTCGAGTGACATCCGCCGGATCGCGAACCTGCTGCAGATCTCCTCACCGTTCGGCCGGGCGATGGAGACACTGGACCGCACGGCGATGGTCCGCGCGATCTATCCGTCGCTGCTCGCGATGAAGGCCGCGGGCCGCCCGTGGCGAGACCTCTATAACGCGGTGGTCGCCACCGCGGAGGGCTACGCCTTCCCCACCAACCTCGACAGCGATCAGCCCATCGGCAGCCTGGCCCCGCCCAGCCAGGTCGACACGGTGCTGGCGGCGCTCGCCGACGACCTCAGCGCAGACGAACTCGACGTCGTCCTACGCGCCCATGAAGAACGGAGACTGCCATGACCACCCTCGGCGTGATCGGATTGGGCCGCATCGGGGCCTTCCACACCGACACCCTTTCGGGGCTGGAGAGCATCGACGGGCTGGTCGTCACCGACGAACGGCCCGAGGTCGTCACCGCCGTCGCGGCCAAATACGGTGCGAAACCGGTTGATTCGGTGGACGCGCTGCTTGCGTCCGGCGTGGACGGCGTCGTCGTCTCGGCCGCGACGCCTGCGCATGCGGAGCTGACGCTTGCCGCGGTCGCCCGCGGACTGCCCACGTTCTGCGAGAAGCCGATCGCCTCCACGGCGGCGGAGAGCGCACGGGTGGCCGACGTCATCGCACGTTCGGGCGTGCCGGTTCAGGTGGGCTACCAACGGCGGTTCGACGCCGCGTTCGCCGCCGCCAAACGTGCGGTCGACGACGGTTCACTGGGCGCCCTGCACACCGTGCGCAGCACGACCATGGACCCGGCTCCCCCGCCGATGGAGTACATCGCGGGTTCGGGCGGGATCTTCCGCGACTGTGCGGTACACGATTTCGACGTGCTCCGCTGGATCACCGGGCAGCAGGCCGTCGAGGTGTACGCCACCGGCAGCGTTCAGGGTGACCCGAAATTCGCCGAGTTCGGCGACGTCGACACCGCCGCCGTCGTCGTCACTTTCGAGGAAGGCACGCTCGGGGTGGTGTCCGCGGCGCGGTACAACGCACACGGGTACGACTGCCGTCTCGAGGTGCACGGGTTCCACGACACCGTCGTGGCGGGCTGGGATCAGGGCGTGCCCGTGCGGAACGTCGACCCCGACAACGACTTTCCGCACGGCCCGGCGCACCACTTCTTCATGGACCGCTTCACTGAGGCGTTCCGCGCGGAGCTCAGCGCGTTCGTCGACGTGGTCAAGGGTGAGGCCGCCCCGGCATGCACGGTGGCCGACGCGGTCGAGGTGGCCTGGTTGGCCGAAGCCGCCACCGAATCACTGCAGCGCCGAGTTCCGGTGAGCATCAAGGAGGTCAAGTCACGGTGACGACACTGAAGATCGCAGGCGCACCGATTTCCTGGGGAGTGTGCGAGGTACCCGGCTGGGGTCATCAACTCGACGCCGATCGCGTGCTCACCGAGATGCACGACGTGGGCCTGTCCGCCACCGAGCTGGGGCCCGAGGGCTTTCTGCCGTCCGATCCCGGCGAGCTGACCGCGCTGCTCGCATCGCACGGTCTGCGCTGCGTCGGCATGTTCGTGCCCGTGGTGCTTCACGACACGAACCATGATCCGGTCGCCGACATCGCGGCTCCGCTCGACGCGCTGATCGCCAGTGGGGCCGACGTGCTCGTGCTGGCGGCGGCGACGGGCGCCGACGGTTACGACTCGCGGCCGACGCTCAACGACGGCCAATGGGCCACGCTGCTGGCCAATCTCGACCGGCTCGCCGATGCGGCCGCCGAGCGCGGGGTGCTCGCGGTGCTGCATCCCCACGTCGGGACCATGGTCGAGACCCGCGCGGAAGTGGACCGGGTGCTGTATGGCACGCGTATCAAGCTGTGCCTGGACACCGGCCATCTGCTGATCGGCGGGACGGATCCGCTCGCGTTGACCCGTGAGGTGCCGGACCGGATCGCCCACGCGCATCTCAAGGATGTCGATGCGGCACTCGCCGCGCGCGTCCAGGGCGGCGAGCTCACCTACACCGAGGCGGTGCGGCAGGGCATGTACACGCCGCTGGGCAAGGGCGATGTCGACATCGCGGGTATCGTTACCGCGCTGCGCAGCAACGGTTTCGACGGCTGGTTCGTCATGGAGCAGGACACCATCCTCGACGGCGAGCCCACCGACGAGGGCCCGGTGCGCGACGTGCGGACCAGCGTGGCGTTCATCCACGACGTGTGCGGCCGCGTGCCGGCATGAGCCTGCGCATCGGCGTGCTCGGGGCCTCCCGTATCGCCGAGTCGGCAATCGTCGCTCCCGCACACGAATTGGGCCACCGGCTGGTGGTCGTGGCGGCTCGCGATCCGCAACGCGCGCAGGCGTTCACCGAACGACACGGCGTCGAACGTTTCGCCGCTACATACCAGGACGTGATCGACGATCCCGAGGTCGATGTCGTCTACAACCCGCTGGCCAACGCGCTGCACGCGCCGTGGAATCTCGCGGCGGTGGCGGCGGGCAAGCCGGTGCTCACCGAGAAACCGTTCGCCCGCAACCAGAGTGAGGCGATACGCGTCGCCGAGGCCGCCGATGCAGCCGGTGTGACTGTGATGGAAGGCTTTCATTACCTGTTCCACCCGGTGACGCGTCGCGCCCTGGAACTGGCCGGTGACGGCACTCTGGGCGACATCACCCGCGTCGAGGTGCACATGGCCATGCCCGAACCCGCCGCCGACGACCCGCGGTGGTCCCTCGAGTTGGGGGGCGGCGCGCTGATGGACCTCGGCTGCTACGGACTACACATCATGCGGCGGCTCGGGCATCCGTCGATCGTGCGGGCGCACGCGAAGGAGCACCGCCCCGGCGTCGACGCGTGGTGCGACGTCGAACTCACCTTCCCGAACGGCGCGACGGGCCTCAGCACCAACTCGATGGTCGCCGACGACTACGCATTCACAATCCAGATCGTCGGCACCACGGGAGATGTCCACGTGCACAACTTCATCAAGCCCCACGAGGACGACCGCGTCACCGTCCGCACGCCCGCGGGCACCACCGTCGAACATCTCGGCACCCGCCCCTCGTACACCTATCAGTTGGAGACGTTCGCCGGGCACGTGCTTGATGGCGCGCCGCTGCCGATCGACAACGCAGACGCAGTGGAGAACATGGCGTACATCGACGCCGCGTACCGCGCGGCAGGTATGGATCCGCGCTAGGCGCCCGGCTGCGGCACGCTGGCCAGTCGCACGTACGCAGAAGCCGCCTCGGCGCGATTCGTCGCATGTAGCTTCCTCAGCACCCGTTTGACATGAGACTTCACCGTCCCCGCGGAGATCACGAGCTCATCGGCGATCTGCTGATTGGTGCGGCCCGCCGCCATCAGCCGAAGCACCTCGATCTCGCGACGGGTCAGCATCGACATGACCCGCGTCTGTACCTCGGCCAGCGACTGCGCGGCCGGGCTGCGTTCGACCGGCTCGATCTTCGCGAGGTCCAGATCCGCGTCCTGTAGCGCGCGGGCGGCCTCGTCGGCAGATGCCAACGCGCGCCGGACTTCTGCGCGCTGACGACGCATCCGTTCGAGCAGCACGGTGCGTTCGTACGCATACCCGAAGCCCTCCGCGAACGCCCACACGGTGTCGCGGTCGATCTCGTCGACCGTGCGGCCCGAGTAGAGCCGGTCGGCGTGTAGGAATCCGATCACCTTGCCGGTCGGCATCACCGGTGCCGCCACATAGGAATGCGTCAACGAGAAATCGACGATCGGCCGGTTGACGCGTGGATCGTTGCGGGCGTCGCGCACGATCGCAGGCGCGTGGCGGCGGATCATCTGCGTCTCCAGCAGCATGTGGTTCAGCGGTGGCGCCACCGACTGCGCGAAGGCGACCATCTTCTTCGCGCCCTCGTAGTCGTCGCCGAAATACGCTGACTCCATGACCATCCGGCCTTCGTGAACGCGAAACAGCACGGCCCGGTCGAACCCGCACGACTCCACCAACTCGCGCGGCGCACGGTCGACGATCGTCGCGACGTCGTCGATGACCCTCAGCTTGCTCAGACCTTCCTGCACAGCCAACAGCGCGAAGGTGCGCCGCCTCGCACCGTCCTCGATCAACTCGCGCTCCAGGGCGACCAGGTCGAGCACCGCGTCGAGCGCGTTCAGTGCGTCCTCGTCACCCACCCCTTCCAGCGAATTGCGCACCAGCGTCGCCTTGGCGTCGACCGCCTCGGCCACCACTGCCAACGGGTCGTCGGCGGGGTCGATCTCGCAGCCCTCGAACGTCTCCCGGTATCGGCGCGCCGCCTCACTTTCCTTGGCCGGGCGAGATGCCCAACCCGGGTGATCACCGTCGGTCAGCGTGCCGAGCTCGGGCGTGTCGGGCGGTTCGGTCACAGCACTCACGCCCTTGACTGTCCTCTCAACGATGCGCGGCTGCGGTCGGATCGGGCAATTAGCCTCGTACGGGGGTACGAGTCCTCCCCAACGGGGGATCGATTTGCCCAGGTCGCTGGCACAGGCTATTTGCCATGTCATCAACGACCGTTTCGGCCCTCGAGCTGCTCACCACACCTGCGGGCATCGCCAATCCGTATCCGCTGTACGACCAGCTCCGGGCGCTCTCGCCGGTCGCGGGCTACCGTGACTGGCCACCTGGCACGATCCCCGGAGCCGACGAACCGGTCACCGCGTGGGCGTTGTTCCGCTACGACCAGGTCTTCGAGGCGGCACGCGACAGCGCGACGTTCTCGTCACGCGATCCCCTGCAGGAGGCGTCGTCGGCGCCGAGCCTCATGCTGGTCAACACCGACCCACCCAAGCACGAAGTCGAACGAAAGCTGGTCAGCCAGGCCTTCTCGCCGCGCCGCGTCAAGCGCCTCGAGGGCTGGCTGGACGAACTGGTGCCGCAACTGCTCGACGACCTGGGTGAGGGCGATGTCGAGGTGATGGAGTTCGCCGCCGAAATCCCGACCCGTGCGATGGTGCGGCTGCTCGGATTGCCCGACGGCGATCACGTCCGCTTCCGGCGCTGGGCGAACGCGTTCATGCTGTCGTCGTCGCTCACCCCGGAGGAACGCATCGCGAGCAATGAGGAGATGGTGGCGACGTTCGCCACCCGGCTGGCCGAGCACACGGCCCGGTTGGCGGAGCGCACCCCCAACGACGATGTCGAGGACGCCGAAGACCTCATCTCGGCGCTGCTGCGGGCCGCCGTCGACGGGCAGCGCCTCACCCCTGAGGAGATCGTGCGCTTCTGCGTGACGCTGGTGGTGGCAGGCAGCGAGACCACCACGTTCCTCATCGGCAATCTGTTGCATGCGATGGCGCGCGAACCCGAGATCACCGCGCGGCTGCGTGACGACCGCACACTGGTGAACGTCTTCGTCGAAGAGGCGATGCGGGTCGACGGGCCGCCGCAGCGCCTGTTTCGCATCGCCACCCGCGACGTCGAGGTCGGCGGCAAGTTGATCCGCAAGGGCGACTGGGTCGCACTGTTCTTCGGCTCGGCCAATCGAGATCCCGACGTGTTCGAGGATCCCGGCAAGCTCGACATCGACCGGCCCAACATCCGCCAGCAGCTGTCGATGGGGCACGGCCTGCACTTCTGCCTGGGTGCATCACTCGCCCGCCTCGAGGTCGTGGCGGTGATCAACGCGGTGCTCGATCGGTATCAGACGATCGCGCTGACCGACGACCCCGGCACCAAGCAGACGGCGAGTCTGCTCACCCATGCCTATGTTCGTCTCCCCCTTCACCTTTCATGACTCCCGACGAAGCGACCAACATCGCGACGACGAAGGCCATCTACGCCGCGGTGCCCGCCGGTGATCTCCAAACCGCTCTGGATCTCCTCGATCCCGAGGTGCGGATCACTTACTACGGGACCGAGGGGATTCCGTACGCGGGTGACTACCGGGGTTTCGACGAGGCGGTGAAGTTCTTCACGCGGGTCGGCGAGTCGATCGCCATCACCGAGATGGAGGCCTGGAAGTTCATCGCCCAGGGCGACGACCTGGCGACGTGGGGTTACCAGCGATTCCGGCGTCTCGACAACGGCTACGAATGGGAGTCGGAGTTCGCGCACATCATCACGCTGCGCGCCGGACGCTGGCTGTACTTCCGCGACTTCATGAACTCGGCGCTGACCCTGCAGGCGTTCTCTCGATGAGAATCGCGGGTGACCGTGAAATCTGCATGGCCGCAGGCGTTTGCGTGATGACGGCTGGCGCGACGTTCGATCAGGACGCCGACGGCATCGTGGTACTCGCCTCAGATCATGTCGCGGCCGGCGAGGAGAAGGTCGTCCGTAACGCGGTCCGGATGTGCCCGTCCGGCGCGCTTCGCATCGTTTCTGACTGATCAGTTCCCGGTCGGCGGCAGCAGCATCGTCTGCCATGTCTTGTCGTTCTGCGCACCCGCAGCGAGATCCGTTTGGGTGTACCGCCGTCCGTCAGGTCCGATGAAACTCCCTGTCGCAGGGTCGTATTCGGCCGCGGCGATCGGGGGCGGCATCAGCGACGGCACGGCGGGGGCCGGTGCCGCGGGCGGCGCGGGCGGCAACTGCGGGACCGCCTGACCCGACAGCGTGGCGTTCGGATCGCCCTTCCAGTTGAACCCCTCGTTGAGCGGCACGTATACCTCGTCGCTCTCGCACAACTTGACCGTGGCCGCACGTTTACCCGGCACCGTCTCGCACGGGATGTTTCGGGCACCGCGCACGTTGAACTGCGAGTCCTGCGGAATCCGGCAGTAGAGATCGCCGGGCGGGCGCTGCGGATAGTCCTCGAACGACGCCACGCGCTGTTGCTGCGCAGGCAGAAACCCGGTGGTGCACGGCGGCGGCAGATTGAGGTTCAGGTTGAAGCTCAGGTACTGGCCCTTGTAGTCCTGTTTGGTGTTGAGGTTGGCGATGATGCCTGCCTGTCCCGCGGCGATGGCTTGCGGGAACACCACGAGCAGCTGCTCGATGTCGTTCTGGTAGGTGAGCGCGACCTGCCCGACGCTGACGAGATTGGCCATCAGTATCGGCAGGGTGGGCTGTACCCGCTCGATCAGTTGGCGCGCCTGCGCGGCCGCCGGCCCGCCTTCGTCGATGACCCTGGCGACGGCCTCGTCGTGGGTCTGCAATTCGGTGGTCACCCTGGCCACCTGCGCTGCCCACGTCTGGATCGCATCCGAGGTGTTGGTCTGCGAATCCAGCACCGGATCGGCCTTGTCGATCAGCGTGGTCAACGGATCGAGATTCCGGCGCGCGTCGATGGCCAGCGTTGATGCGCCTTGGACGACGCGCGACAGCTCCGGCCCAAGCCCGCCGACCGCCGTGTAGGACTCGTCGATCACGGTCTTGAGGTTGTCGCGGGGTATGGCCAGCAGGCCGGTGTTCGCAGCGGCGAGCAGAGCGTTGACGTCCGGCGGCACCGACGTGTCGGCCAGCGGGATCACGTCACCGTTCTTCAACGGCGGCGACGTGCCGTTGCGGGGCAACAACAGGACATAGGATTCGCCGACCGCCGACTGACTGTGCACCTCGGCCTTGAGGTCGGACGGGATGTCGATGCCGGACTGCAGCGACAGCACCGCCTCGACGCCGGTATCGGTCAACCGCACCGCCTCGACCCGGCCGACTTTGGTCCCGCGATAGGTGACGTTGCCGGATTCGTACAGCCCACCGGATTTCGGCAGTTCCATCGTCACGGTGTACCGGCCGACGCCGAACATCATCGCGGGCAGGTTGATGAAGTGCAGCACGATCATCCCGACCGCGGTGAGCGCCACGACCGTGAAGATTGTCAGCTGGATCCAGGTCCGTCGGTTCAAATGCACGCTAGGGCCCCTGATCCCATCGGTAGGGAATCGCCAGCGGATTGCCGGGGGTGTTCGGTCCGCCGGACATGCAGGGGCTGGGGAACTGACCGATCGTTCTGCCCCACTGCAGTTCGAGCCACGTCAGATCGCACTCCCATCGCGTGCCGGTGAAGATTCCTTGGTCGATGCGGCTGAGCGTCAGGTCGACGACGGCGGTCAGATTGGCATAGTCACCGCGTTGGAAGTTCTCGAAGGTCTCGTTCGGAAAGGGGAAGGTGGCAAGCAGACTCAGGGATCGCGTCAAACTGGGGCCGGCGTTGGCCAGCGAGTCCAGCACCGGACCGACCTGCCGCAGTTCCTTCACCAGGTTTTCCTTCGTCTGGTTCACCGTGTCCACGGTCAGTGCGCTGAACTTGCTGAGCTGATCGGCGGCCTGCACCAAATTGTCGCGTTCTCTGTTGAGCACCTCCAGCGCGTCGGGGACGGTGGCGAGCGCCCTGTCCAGAACCGGTTGCTGGGCACTGAATTTCCCGACAAGGCGGTTGAGACTGTCGGTGGCGGCGATGATGTCGCCGGTCTGGTCGTTCAGGTGGGCGGTGAACTCGTTCAGCTGCGTGATCAGGCTCCGCACATCCTGTTCGCGGCCCCGGAACGCGGTGGAGAATGCCTCGGTGATGTCCTGCACCTGGCCCAATCCGCCGCCGTTGAGCACCATCGACAGCGCCGCCAGCGTCTGCTCCGTGCTCGGGTAGGCGCCGCCCTGCGACAGCGGGATAAGTGATCCGTTGTGCAGCTTGCCTTTCGGCGTTTCAGTCGTCGGTGGCGCGAGCTCGATGTGCAGAGATCCCAGCAGGCTGGTGGTGCCGATCTTGGCGGTCGCGTTGGCGGGCAGGTCGACATCACCGTTGAGCCGCATGGTCAGCAACGCATGCCAGCCCTGGCGCTCGACCTTGGTGACGTGCCCGACGGTGACGTCTCCGACGCGCACCCGCGAGTTGGGTTCGATGTTGTTGACGTCGGGTAATTGTGCCTGGATGAGGAACGACCCCGGGCCGGTGCCCTGCGTGCCGGGCAGCGGGAGGGAGTTAAGTCCGCGCCAGTCGCACCCGGCCAGCGCAGCCATGATCAGGACCATCGCCAGGTTGGCAGCGACACGCTGCCAGCGCCGTCGGCTCACGGGGCACCTCCCGCAGGCACCATCATGCCTCGCAGACCGTCGTTCGGGTCCGTGGGCACCGGCGATGCTTCGGCGGCCAACGGGGCACCCGGCGGCGGTGGGGCGGCCGGCGGCACGAAGTCCGGTCGCATCCAGGGCTCGCTGTAGGTGACTTCGTTCGGGCGGGTCTGCGTGCCGACGAACAGGTTCTCCCCCAACGGCGGGAAGTTGTACTGGCGGTTCTTCACGATGGGCGCCAGGTATTGCACACACAACTTCGCCGACTGTTCGGCGTTCAGCCGCGACGCGGCCTGAATTGCGCCGCACAGGAACGAGATCGGGTTCGCGAAGTTGTTGATGGCCAGCGCACCGGTCAATGAGCCGTTGGCGGGCTCGTAGATGTTGTTGTAGTTCTGCAGCACCGTGGGGGCGATGTGCAGCGTCTGCTTGATGTCGTCGATGCTGTCGACCAGCGCCTGGGTGACCGAGGCCATCTTGCCCGATGCCGTGCCGATGGCCTCGGTGTTGTCGGCGGCGAAGTCCTTCACGTGGGCCACGACCGCGTTGAGGTCCTCGACTGCGCGACCGACCTTGTCCGGGTCGTCGGCGAGCAGCGAGCTCACGGCGGCCAGGTTGTGGTTGAGCGCTTCGAGCAGATCGGCGCTGTCACTCAGCGCCGATACCAGCGTCGAGAGGTTCTTGAAGGTGGCGAAGATGTCGTCGCTGTGGTCGCCGAGGATCGAAACCGCCTGCGACAGTTTGATGATCGTGTCGCGAATGGTGGGACCCTGCCCGCGCAGATTGTCGGCGGCGGTGTTGATCAGCGCACCCAGCGTGCTCACCTCTCCGGGCGAGGTGGGCTTGAGCAGTTCGGTCAGCCGTTCGAGTTGAACGCGTAGGTCGTCCCATTCGACGGGTACCGCAGTGCGGTCCTTCGGGATCACCGCACCGTCGGCCATCGTCGGCCCACCGGTGTAGGGCGGGGTGAGCTGGATCGTCCGGCCGGTCACCAACTGTGGCGCCAGGATCACCGCCTTGGCATCGGCGGGCACCTTGTACTTGCTGTCGAACCAGAACGTGACCTTGGCGCGCTCGGGCTCTGGTTCGATCGCCTCGATCTTGCCGACGGGCACGCCCCGGATGAGGATGTGGTCACCCGCGAACAACCCTGTGCTGTTTTCGAAGTAGGCGACGACGGTCGTGCGCGCGATGCGCGCGGGCATGCGTGCCGCGGCGATCAGACCCGCACCCAACACCGGGATCAGCAGAGCCGCCACGACGACACGGGCGGTGCGCCGGGACCTCATCTGCTGCGAATTCATGGGCGGCCTTCCGTTTGCGCGACGGGGGGCGCCTCACCCGGTGCAGGCATGAATATCGATGACGGAACCGGTTCGGGCACCGACGCCATCCCGGGCGGCGGCGCCGCGGGCGGTCCAGGAGGCGGGCCGCCTGGCGGCGGCGCCGGAGGCGGTTCACGGTAGGGATAGCGCGGATCCCCGGGTTTACCGGTGATCGCGTCGGGCAGATACAGCCTCGGCTCCCCACCCTGACCGGTGCGCGGATACGGCGTCGGCATCCCAGGCGTCCCCGGTTGACCGGTCTGCGGATCGGTCAGCTCTGAGGGCAGCAACGTGGCCGGATCCAGCCCGAGATCCGAGAACGCCGCGTCGACGAAGGGTTGCACGAACTGACCCGGAAACAGGTTGACCACATAGGCTTTGAAGAACGGGCCGGAGGACAGCGATTCACCGAGTGACATGACGTAGGTGTTGATCAACTTGATGGACTGCTGCACACGCTCCTTGCGGTCATCGACGATCGCCAGCACATCGTTGAGCTTGTCCAGTGCGGGCTTCAGCTGCTCGCGGTTCTCGGCAATGAACCCGTTCAGCTGACGCGACACCGCCGAGATGTTGGCCCAAATCTGGTCCAGCGCAGCACTTTGCGTCCGCAGTGCCGCCAGTAGCTGATTGGTTTCCTTCACCAGACTCACGATGTGGTCGGTGCGTTTGGCCAGCACCCCCGTCGCCTGGGCCGCGTTGTCCAGCAGCTTGCGCAGCTGGGCATCGCGGGTGTCGAGGACCTGCGCGAACCGCGCCACGCCCGCCACCGCGTCCTGCAGCGCAGGCGGGGTCCCCGAAAAGGTTTTCGCCAGGGTGGCCAGCGAGTCCGACAGCTGGTCGGTGTTCAGTCCGCTGATCGTCGTGGCCAGGTCACCGAGAGCGTCGGGCAGCTGGTACGGCGACGCCGTGCGGTCGAGCGGAATGGGGCCGTCGAGTGCTCCGCTCCCGCGCGGTGTCACGTCGACGATCTTGGCGCCCAACAAGCTCTTCGTCTTGATCGCGGCCTCGGTGCGGTCACCCAGACGCACATCGGAGTCGATCGTGAACTTGACGAGCACACCGGTCTCGTCGAGTTCGATGGACGACACGTTGCCCACCACGAAGCCGGAGACCTCAACGCCGGCACCGGTGTTCAGCCCGCCGGCATCGGCGAAATACGCCGAGTACTGCCTGCCCGAGTTGAGGAACGGCAGGTTCTGATACTGCAGCGCGCCCACCACCATGACGGCGACGGTCACGATGCCCGCGGCGCCGATGGCCAGGGGACTGCGCTCGGAGAATGACTTCACTTGGGCGCGCACCGCCCCGTGCTCTGCCCGGCCACCTTCACGTACACCGGCTGACCGCCCTTTCCATTGAGCTTCAGCACGACATCGCACAGGTAGAAGCTGAAGTAGTCGCCATACATCCCCTGCCGCACCAACGCCTGGTATCTGTCGGGCAGGGTATTGAGCAGGTTGTCGAGATAATCGTGGTCGTCCACGGCTATCTGGGCCACCCGATCAGTCTGTGCGACAACCTCTTTGAACGGTTCCCGCGCCTGAGCCAACAGGTCGGCGAGCGATTCGGTGGCGGCCTTGGTGTACGCCACAGCGTTGACGATCTCGGTCCTGCGTGCGTTCAGTCCGCCGATCAACTCAGAAAGCGATGTCACGGCTTTGTCCAGCCGTTCGCTCTGCCCGCCGAGCGTGCCCAGCACTACGTTGAGGTTGTCGATGACCTGTCCGATCAGCAGATCGCGGTCGGCCAAGGTGTTCGTCACCACCGCGGCCTGTTGCAGGAAGGTCCCGATCGCGGGCCCCTGCCCCTCGAACGCCTCGATCAGCTGCTGCGTGAGGTCGTTGACCTGCTCCGGGTTCAACGCCCGGAACAGCGGTTTGAAGCCGCCGATCACCGCGTCCAGATCCAGCGCGGGTTGGGTGTTGGTCAGTGGAATCGTCTGTCCGGGACTCAACCTCTCGACTCCTCCGGTGCCTTCCTCCAGTGCCAGATACCGGTCGCCGAACAAGTTGTCGTATCGGATCACGGCCCTGCTGCCTCGCGTCAGCACGACCGATTTGTCGGCGAAGAACTGCACGCGCACAGTCGCATCGGGGTTGATGGAGATGTTCTCCACCTTGCCGACCTCCACCCCGGCGATCCGCACGATCGTGCCCTTCCTCAGGTTGGAGACGTTGGTGAACTCGGCGTAGTAGGTGTTGCCTGCACCGAAGCGGAACTGCCCGAAGACCGCCAGCGTCAGGAACGCAACGAACGCGCACACGGTCAGGAAGATGCCCAGCCGCCAAATGGTCCGCCTGAAGTCAGCCACAGCACCTCCCCTCCCCGAGTCCGACGGTCGCCAAAGCCACGGCGATCACGGTGGGCCCTGCCCGTTGTGATCGAGTGGCGCAGGCGGCGGGGCCGGGGGCACCCCCGGCCACAACGGCACCCCGCCGGGCCCGTACAGCGGCGCACCATAGGGAGGTGCCCCGGGATAAGGAACCGGTCCGATCGCCGGGCCCGGAAGGCACTGACGAATGCTGGGTGGCTCCGGCACGGCGCGGGTCACCGGGAAGTAGTTCGCCCAACACGGATGCCCGATACCGGGATTCGGCCGGATGTCCAGCCCGGTCCCCCAACCGGTGTTGGTGATCAGCTGGCGCACCGGGAAGTTCTTGGTCGCGTCCGGAAGCGACCCGCACCCGGGTGTTCCGCCGGGCCCGCCCTTGGCGGCGACGATCGGCAGGTTGTTCGGAAACGCGTAGGGATCGTTACCAA
The DNA here is from genome assembly GCF_010726085.1 of Mycolicibacterium moriokaense. Classification (NCBI taxonomy): domain Bacteria; kingdom Bacillati; phylum Actinomycetota; class Actinomycetes; order Mycobacteriales; family Mycobacteriaceae; genus Mycobacterium; species Mycolicibacterium moriokaense. The sequence continues at coordinate 2,619,286 of NZ_AP022560.1, read as the reverse complement.
GCAGCAGTGCGACGTCGAGCGTAAGCGTGCGGCCATCGCCGCCCCACGCCGCATAGCCACCGTTTTCCAGATACCACGTGGTGCCCTTCAGAAAGCACGTGTAGACCGGATTGTGTTGCAGCAGCAGGTTCGTCGTCGGCTCGAGGACGTTGACCGCCCGGATGAGATTGTCCTTGCTCGTGGCCAGCAGGTTCGTGCCGGCCGTCGACAGTCCGGTCACGTTCAGCAGCAATCCGTCCAGCTCGCTCGCGTGCTCGGTGATGGTTGTGCTGGTGGTGCTGACGGCGTCGAGGATCGACACGATGTCCTCGGCGGCGGCGTCATATGTATCGGTGAAGTCCTTCAGCGAGCGCCAGTTCTGCGCCATGGTGTCGGCGCGCGCGTTCAGCGCCTTCAGTACCTCGTTGAGATCCGTTGCGGCTTGGCCCATCCGGGGTCCCTGCCCGCGTACACCCTCGGCGACGGCTGTCAGCACGGCGTTGAGCTTCAGCGGGTCGACGAGCTTGAGCAGCTCGACGACGTTCTCGAAGACGGTGTTGATCTCTGTGCTGACGTTCCTCGAATGCAGCACCGCACCGGCCGCCAGTCGCCTGGGGCTCGGATTCGGCGGAGACACCAACTCGACGAACTTGGTGCCGAACGCGGTCGTCGCACTGATCTGAGCTTCCACATTGGCGGGGATGTAGCGGATCTGCTCCGGATCGATCTCCAGCTTCAGGCTGGCTTTGTCTGTCCCACCGCCGATTTCGCTGACTCGACCGACCCGGACACCACGCATCATCACATCGGAGTTGGTCTCCATCACCAATCCGGCGCGATCCGATGTCAGCGTCACAGGCACATAGGAGCGGAACGTCTCATCGAACGACGCCGCGGTCACGGCCAGAAACGAGACGATCGCCACCAACAAGATCACCGTCCACCAACCGGTGGCGATGCGGTAGGTCCCTGCCCTGCGCTTCATGCGACTAGCCGGCCAAGTGGAAGTCGCCGGATTTGCCGTAGATGGCCAGCGTCATGACCAGGATCAGGACCGACGCGATCACCATCGAGGCGCGCACGGCCCGGCCGACGGCTTCACCCACCCCCGCGGGCCCACCGCGTGCGGTGTAGCCGTAGTAGGTGCACAGCAACATGATCATCAACGCAACCGCGGCCACTTCGCCCAGTGACCACAGGACGTCGGAGGGGCTCAGATAGGTATAGAAATAGTGGTCGTAGACACCCGAACCCTGGCCGTAGATGGCGGTGGTGCCGATGCGGGCGGCCCAATACGCGGTCATCAGCCCGATGCAGAACAACGGAATCGCCACGATCACCCCGGCCAGCACCCGGGTGGACGCCAGATAGCTCACACTGCGAATCCCGATGGCCTCCAGCGCATCGATCTCCTCGTTGATCCGCATCGCCCCCAATTGGGCTGTGCTGCCGGCGCCGACGGTGGCGGCCAGCGCCACCATCACCGTTCCCGGTTGGATCTCACGGGTGTTGAAGAACGCCGACGCGAACCCCGTCAGTGCCTCCACACCCACCGACGCCAACTGGTTGTAGCCCTGCACAGCGACGATCGCGCCGGTGGTCATCGTCAGGAAGGCGACGATCACAACAGTTCCGCCGATCACCGCGAGAGCCCCGCTGCCCAAGCCCATCTGGGCGACGACCCGCAACAGCTCGCTGCGGTAGTTGATGACGGCATCGGGAATCCCGGCCACTGTGGTGGCATAGAACCGCGTCTGCGCACCGACCTGATCCCAGCCGGACACAACGGCATTCCTCATCCGCTGCAACCGGGGATAGAGCCCGCTGGGAACACTCAACGTCACCACACCACCTCACGACACCATGAAGGGGACGCCGACCGCGGTGACGATGATGTTGATCAGGAACAAGACGAGGAAGGCGAACACCACCGTTTCGTTCACCGCCCGGCCCACACCTGCGGAACCGCCACCCACCGAAATGCCTTGGTAGCAGGCGATCAATCCCGCCATCAACCCGAACAGGGTCGCCTTGATCATCGAGATGATCACGTCGGCCATGTGAGTCAGCGTCGTGAGTCCCGCCACCCACGCACCTGCCGAAACGTCCATCAGGTACACCGAGCAGATGAACGCGCCGACCAGACCCGTCATGATCACGACCGAGCTCAACGCCAGTGACACCGTGGTGGCCGCGAGCACGCGCGGAACCACCAGCGCCTGAATCGGGTTGATGCCCATCACCCTCAGCGCGTCGAGTTCCTCGCGTATGGTCCGCGCACCCAGGTCGGCGCACATGGCCGTCGCACCCGCGCCGGCGACCACCAACACCGTCACGATCGGGCCGCTTTGGGACACCGTGAATATCGCCGCACCGGTCCCGGAGAAATCGGCGGCACCGATGTCGGCCAACAGGACGTTGAAGAGAAACCCCGATATCACCGCCCACGGAATCGTCATCAGCACTGCCGGCAGCGTCGACACCCGTGCGACGAACCAGCACTGCGCCAGGTATTCGCGCCACGCGAACGGCGGCTTGAACATCAACACGAAAGTGTCGAGCGCCATGGCGAAGAACCCGCCGACCGCCCGGACCGGTTTCGTCGCCGTTTGCGTTGAGATCACCATGTTCGCGCCCATCGCGCTGTTGCCTGCCGACGACGGGTCGTCGGGACCAGGCGCCTTTGCGGGAAGTCGTCATCGCCGGACGGCATAGGCGGAACGCTATCGACCCCGGCGGGGCGGTTGCTGCTTCCAGAAAGAGGTATAAGTCTCTCCCGTACGAGGCATAGACCGCCGTACGGAGGCCTTCCTACCGTTTGCTGCGGAATGCTCGGAGATGCTGCCACCGCGAATGGCGGCGCCTGCGCGGACCACATGGGTGCGACGGCGCGACGACGAGTGGAGCAGCTCATATAGGCCATCCGGACAGGTCGAAGTCGGTCGGTGACAACCGAGAGGGTACGCGGCCCTGGCCACCTATGTCCATAGTTAATACGCTTATCTGTACAACATAAGCAGGCATATCACGATGAAAATCGATACTTGTGCTTGAAGATGTATCTTGATAGTACTGTTTGATACGTCACAGTCGAGGTGCTGAGCGCAAAGCCGCCTCATATCGACACCGAGGAGGCACGCCATGATCTCCACCAAGCAGGCCAGCGAGAAACTCGTCCGCGATTTCCTCGGATCGTGGGAGGGCCGCGACCTCGACACCATTTGCGGTGCCTTCGCCGACGACGCCGTCTACCACAACGTGCCCGTCAAGCCGATCGAAGGCATCGCAGGCATCCGCGCGATCTTCCAGGCCTTCCTCGACGCGTTCGCCGAAGCCAAGCTCGACATCATCACGCTTGCGGCCGAACCCGGTCTGGTGCACGCCGAGCGCGTCGACTACTTCACGATGAATGACGGCAGGAAGGTCGTGCTGCCGGTCACCGGCGTGTTCGTCGTCAAGAACGATCAAATCACCCGCTTCTCCGACTATTTCGACCTCGCGGACTTCGAACGCCAAAGCGGATTCAAGCTGTAGAGCGCTCGACGGCCCCCGGCTCGATGCTCTCGCTTTCGCCATGACCCGCAATTCGTCCCCTGCGCCGGCGCAGGTCGCGTCCGCACAGAAACGGAGGCGTCTGGCAGGATTTGGTGATCCGAGCAAGCCAGAAGGGGGGCAACGCGCGGTGGAGCCCGCGGTCTCAACCGTCAAACGCAGGCCGAAGGACCGGAAGCAGCAGATCCTGGAGCAGGCGGTCCGGCTCTTCATCGATCGTGGCTTTCACTCGGTGAAGCTCGAGGACATCGCCGAGGCGGCCGGCGTCACCGCGCGCGCGTTGTATCGCCACTACGACAACAAGCAGGCGTTGCTCGCCGCGGCCATCCGGATGGGCCAGGAGCAGTACCAGAGCGCCCGCATGGACGCTCAGGGCGACACACCGTCGACCCCCAAGCCGCTGAGCGCCGAGCTGGAAGACCTGATCGCCGCTGCCGTCGCGTCTCGATCGCTGTCGGTGCTGTGGCAGCGCGAGGCCCGCTATCTCGACGAGACCGAGCGGGCCGAGGTGCGCCGACGCATCAACGCGATCGTCGCCGGGATGCACGAAGGCGTCCGGCTCGAGACCGGTGATCTGAGTCCCGCCCACACCGAGCTTCGCGCCTGGGCGGTGGCCAGCACCCTGACCAGCCTGGGCCGCCACAACCTGACCCTGCCGAAAGACGAGCTGTCAGACCTTCTGTCGCGGGCGTGCATGGCGGCGGCTCTGACCCCGCCGGTTCGCGATTTGGAGCCGCTGGATGCAGCGCCGGACCAGACGCGTGCGCTGTTCTCCCGGCACGAGACCTTGCTGGCCACCGGCGCACGGCTGTTCCGCGCGCAGGGCTACCCGGCCGTCAGCACCAGCGAGATCGGCAAGGGAGCGGGGATTGCGGGTCCGGGCCTGTACCGCACCTTCTCGTCCAAACAGGCGATCCTGGACGCGCTGATCCGGCGCCTCGACGAGTGGTGGAACCTCGAGACCATCCGCGCATTGCGCAGTGATCAGGAACCGGCTGAATGCCTGCGCAGTCTCATCGAGGGCCGCACCCGTATCAGCCTCGACGATCCCGATCTCGTTTCCGTGTCGATCACCGAGCTGTCGCACGCATCCACTGAAGTGAGCGACGGCTACACGCGAAATCAGGCCGACCGCGAGGGCGTTTGGATCGACCTCATCCGCAAGCAGGTACCGCAGACCACCGTCCCCCAGGCACGGCTGCTCGTCGCGGCCGCGACCAACTTCATCGACGACGTCGTCCGGACCTGGCATCTGCGGCGTTATGCCGGAGTCGAGGACGAGATCACCGCCCTGGTGCTGGCCATCCTGACCAGCAGGGGCTCACCACAGCGCTGAAAGCGTTCCGCCATCCGCGATTTGAGCGGTTCCGCTGACCATCGATGCATCGTCCGACAACAGGAACGCCACCACGCTCGCAATCTCCTCGGGTCCGGCCATCCGGCCCTGCAGCCGTTCGATCATCGTGGTCGCTCCCCCGGCACCAAGCGCCTCGTCGAACATCGTAATCGCCGTCTGCTGCATCGCGGTGTCGACGAAAGCGGGCAGCACGGCGTTGGAACGCACGTTGCCTGAACGCAATTCGGCCGCGGTGATGCGGCTGAGATGGATGATCCCCGCCTTGGACATGCCGTACGCGGCAGAGCCGGCGGCAGCGATCTGACCGGCCAGCGACGACATGTTGACAATGGCGCCGCCGCCACGCTCGATCATCTTGGGTGCCGTATGTTTGGTGCACAGCCAGGCACCGCGAAGGTTGACCCGGATGACGCGGTCGAAGTCGTCGACTGTCGTCTCGACCAGCGGCGCGAAATGGACGATGCCCGCGTTGGCGACAAGCTTGTCGACACCACCGAATTCGGCGACGCAGGCCTCGACCATGCCGATCACCTGGTCCTCGTCTGCGACATCGACCTGGTGACCGACGGCGCCCCGCCCCAGTTTCTGCGCTGCGGCGTCGGCGGCACCACCGTCGATGTCCGCACACAGCACACGGCAGCCCTCGTCCGCGAGTCGCAACGCGATGGCGAGGCCGATCCCGGCGCCGGCCCCCGTCACGATGGCGGCCTTGCCGGCCAGGTCTGGATGGGTCATGTGTTACCTCGCCAATCGCTATGCGTCATAACGGCTCTCACCCTGCAACCGCCAGTGGCGTGACATCGCCGACGACGTGCAGGCCGTGTTCGCGGATCGCCCCGAACATGACGAGCCCGAACCCCGGTGCATCATCGGAGAGTTTGACGGTGTGCACGCCGAGGTCGCGCAGGATCCACGCCACGGTCTGCGATATCGACTCCGCCGGCGGCTTGTCGTGAGCGGACAGGCCGCACGCTCGCAGGGGCCCGGAGGGCCGCAGGTACACAATCATGCCGCTGCCACGCGCCCGCATGGTCGCCAGTGCGCGGTCCAGTTCGCCGCCGCACCGGCACGCCGTCGAGCCGAACACATCCCCGGTGACGCACTCGACATGGACGTGCAGCAGCATCGGCACCCTCGCCCCCGCCTCGCCGATGATCATCACCAGGTGCTCGCCGCCGTCATGCACATCGCGGAAGCCGATCACGCGGGAGGCGCCCATTGCGCTGGGGATCGTCGTCTCAGCCGAGCGAACCGCCTGTGGTTCGGTGCGACGTCGATAGGCCACCAGGTCATCGATCGACACCATGCTCAACCCGTGGGTCTTCGCGAATTCGGCCAACTCGGCGCCGCGAGCCATGGCGACGGGGTGTTCGCGGGAGACGATCTCGCACAACGCCGCCGCCGGCCGCCGTCCGGCCAACCGCGCCAGATCGACGGCGGCCTCGGCCGGTTCCGGATGCCTGAGTACCCCGCCATCGCCGGCGCGCACCGGGACCACGTGACCGGGACGTCGGAAGTCGGATGCATCGGACGTCGACGTCGCAAGCGCTGCAATGGTGGCAGCGCGGTCGGTCGCCGAGATACCGGTGCCGGTGCCGCGCCAGTCCACCGCCACCCGGTCGGCGGCACTCGTGCCGGCGCACAAGGGCGGCAGGTTCAGCCGGTCGCATTCCGAATTCGGAAGGGCGACACGGACATAGCCAGAGGTATGCCGAACGGTGAATGCGAGCAGGCTTGGAGTCGCCGCGTCCGCCGCGAGCGCGACGTACCCTTGTTCGCCGCGCGCCGTGTCATCGGTGACGACGACGGGACGGCCCGCCGCCACCGCCGCGATCGCGCGCCGCACCCGGACATCGGTGGTTCTCATCGGAGTGCTAGCGCAATCCGTGCAGGAAGTCGAGCAGCAGCCGGTTGATCTCCTTGGGCTCTTCCTGCTGAATCCAGTGCCCGACATTGTCGACCATGTGGGTGCCGGTGTAGTTCGGCATCACCTCGTCGGCGCGTGCGATGGCCTCGAGACCCCACGTCGTGCCGACGTCGTACTGCCCGCCGATGAACACCGCGGGCGGGGTCAGCGGCTTGCCTTCCTGGTCGGCCAGGTCGTGCCAGTCGTTGTCGATGTTGTGATAGAAGCTCAGCGGCCCACCGAAGCCGGAGCGCTCGAATTCGCCGGTGTAGAAGTCGACGTCCTCTTCGGTGAACCAGTCCGGCAACTTCTCCGGATAGACAAAGGCGTCCTTGAGCCGCGCCCCCTCGTCCATGCACAGCGGCCCGGCACGGATCACGTCCAACGGATCCATCGACGCCAGGTCGACGCCCGCCGCCTCGGCCGCCCGGGTGGCGGCGATCATCCCGTCACCGGAGACCGTGTAGGTGAGCCCGACCAGCCAGCCGCGCAGATCCTCCTCGATCTCCGCGATGATGCCGTCCTGCGCCGAGAAGTAGTCCTGGTACCAGACCTTGCCCGGCCCAGCGATCTCGAGGTGATAGTCGTTGGGCCGCCGCTCCCCGAACGGGCTGCCGGGCAACGCGATCACGCCCCGTCCCGCGAAGGGACAGCTGAGTCCCGCCACCCCCGCACACCGTTCCGGATGCAGCCACGCGAATGTCCACGCCACCGGTGCGCCCCAGTCATGACCGACGACAACGGCCTGCTTCTCACCGTACGCGTCGATCACCCCGAGAATGTCGCCCGCCAGCTCCTTGATGCGGTACGCCTTCTGCACCCGGTACTTCGACGAACGCCCGTACCCACGCTGGTCGATGGCGACCGCCCGGTAGCCGGCCTCGGCGAGGGCGGGAAGCTGGTGCCGCCACGAGTACCAGGACTCCGGGAACCCGTGGATCAACACCACCAGCGGTCCCTCACCCTCCTCGACAGCGTGGATCCGCGTGCCCCGGCAGTCGAGCATCCGGTGAATCTGGCCCATCGTGGTCGCCTCTCTTCTCGCGTTCAGTGGGTGGGAGTGCCGGCCAAACCGACTGCCATTTCGTCGGTTCGGGCCAGATGGTCGACGACGGGAACCGTGCGGTCCTCGTAGTTGCGCTCAATCAGGGTCTTCTGCCCCGACAGTTTCGTGCGCGCCCACTTACCGAGCACCCGGCCGGCGACCTTCGGTTTCATCAGGGCCGCAGGGGGTTTCACCAGGTGGACGACCGCGAGGAATTCGCGGTAGGTGTCGAGGTCGTCGTGGACCAACTCGAGGACCCGATCCATGTACCAGGTCAGCGCGCCGAAGTAGAACGGGCGCTTGGCACGCACGTCCTTGATCCAGTCGAAGCGCAGGTTCTGTTCGCGGATCACGAACCAGGCCGTGTCGGCCATCTTGCTGATCTTGCGGTAGTAGCGGCGCGGCAGGTCCGGGTGCCCCGGTCCGTACTTGGCCAGCAGGAGCTGGATCTCACGTACTTCCTTGAGCGCCAGGCTCATGCCGAGGCCCGACACCGGATCGGCGCTGGTGTAGGCATCGCCGACCACCAGCAGCGCGCGCGGGAGGTTGTGCTTCTTCTCGTACCGGAGCCGAAGCATGTTCGGGTAGCGGAAGTTGTAGATCGGCGAGGCCGGTTCCAGTCCGTCGATGTTCTCACCGACGACCGGTGACGGCATCAGGTCGGCGAACTTGCGGAACTCCTGCGCGGTGCGCGGCGGCGAGTAACAGTTGTACGCGACAAGCGAAGTGGACAGGATGGTGCGCGAGCTGTCGGTGTAGTACTGCGCGGCGTAGGTGTCCTCGTAGGGGCGGTATGCGTAGCAGATCACCATCACCTTGTCCTGCCACTGCCGCTCCGGCGGCACATGGTGCTGCATGGTGGAGTAGAAGCAGTTGATGATGTCCTGCTCGACCTCGGGTGCGCCGATCCCGATGCGGTCCAGGAACTCCGGGATGCGGGTGTTCTTGCCGGAGGCGTCGAGGACGAACTCGGCGGGCACGACCTCCAATTCGCCATCGCGGTCCACGGCGACGCCGATCACGGTGTTGCTCGCGCGGTCGTAGACGAGGTCGCCCACCTCGGACTCGTAGCGGAACTCGATGCGGGGTTCGTCGTCCAACCGGCGTCGCACGCACCATTCGAGCAGCGGCCGTCCAGCACAGACGATCTGAATGTCGCTGGTGCCGGGCTTCTTCCAGGTACCGCCCAAGCGAATGCGGTATTGGGCGGCCATGTCCACCTTGAACGCGCCCTCGCGCACCATGTCGTCCACGATGCCGGGGAAGATCCGCTCCAGTTCGATCTGCCCCGCGGTGAGCAGGTGGTGTAGATGCCAGCCCTGGGCGGCACCGGGTCGGCCCTCCCGACGCGAGTGCCTGCCGTCCTTTTCGAGGACGATCACCCGCTCGAACGACTCGGTGAGCACCTTGGCCGCTGCGATTCCCGCGATACTGCCGCCGACGACAACCGCGGTGCCTCGGCCACGCTGGCGCACATCCGCCAGGTCGAGCTGTCCGTAGTCCAGGTAGGGAGGGGTTCGCCGCCGCACGGCGCCACTGGGCACGAACTTCTCGTAGTACAGGCCGACCCGGTGAATACCGTTGTTGTCCAGCCAGTTTCGGGTGGCCTCGACCATCGCCGCCGGACCGCACAGGTAGATGTCGGCGTCGCCGTCATCCAGCATGCTCGCGTCCAGCAGGTCGGTGACCAGTCCGACCGGACCGTCCCACTCCGGGGCCGGCTCCGACACGATGATGTGCGACGTCAAACCGGGGATGCGCCTGCTGAGCTCTTCGATTTCGTCGAGCTTGCAGAGATCCTCGTAGGTCGTGACGCCGTACAGCAGGTGGACCGGCTGCCCGATCCCGGGGTCGAGGCTCTGGGCCATCGCCAGGATCGCCGACAGACCTGTACCGCCTGCCACCAGGATCACCGGTCGGACGACGGGGCGCAGGTAGAAACCACCCTTGCTGCACCGCAACGCGATACGGTCCCCCGGCTGCGCCCGGTCACGCAGATAATCCGACATCACCCCGTCGGGCAGCAGCCGGACGATGAACTCCAGTTCGTCGCGGCCGTCGCTGGGATGCGCATAGGAGTAGTTGCGCCATACAGTGGTGCCGGGCACCTGCAACTGGGCGAACTGGCCCGCCTTGTACATGATCGACTCAGTCATGCCCGAGACGTCAACGCGCAGAATCGCGGTCGTCGCCGACACCTTGTGCACGGCGCTCACCACACCGTGCCCGGTCACCAGCCGGGCCGCGTTGTCGTCGACCGGATACTGCAGGTCGATCTGGCAGTCCGACTCGGCAAAGGTCTGGCACGTCAGGATCTTTCGCGCCGCCCGCTCCACGTCGGACAGCCCCTCGGTACGCCCCATGTCGTACTTTCCGGAGACGCACGTCGCGACACAGGTACCGCAGATTCCGCTCTGGCACTCGTTGACGATGGCGACGCCGTGCTCCTCGGCCGCCTCCAGGATCGACTGATCCGGCTGCGCCGGCATCGTCTTCTGCGTGCCGTCCGAATATCGGACCGTGATCTGATGAGCGTTCACGTCAGCTGCCTTTCCTGCTCTCAGACGACCGCGGTTGCCGGCTTCTTCGCGATTCGCGCGTTGAGCCGGGGCATGACCTCCTCTGCCAGCAAACGCATCGAGTCCTTCCACGGACCCGGGTTCTCGCTGTAGTCGAACCCGAGGATCAACAGGTGGCCGAACCCGCCGACCTGGTCGTAGGTGGCCTCCAGCTTGTCCACCACCGTCTCGACCGAGCCGACCACGAAGGTGTTCTCCGCCAGGTATTCCGGCGTGACGTCGGAATCGGGTACGGAGGCGTCGTGTTTGTAGAACTTCGTCATGCCCATCGTCTTGAAGGTCGGTAGCACGTACTCGCGCATGTTCCGACCGAGCATGCCGTCGACGGCGTAGCGGAACGCCTTCTCGTCCGTCTCCGCGACGACGACTTCACGTACCAGTCGCCACTCGCGGCGATCGGGGGTGCGGCCGCTGCGTTCGGCCCCTTCGAGCACGGCATCCCAGTGCGTCGCGACGTAGTCGGTGTTGAGGTCGAGGCTCATCGGTATGTAGCCACGTTCGCCTGCGAGCTTGAGTGTTTCGGAGCCCGCGCTGAATCCGGTGACACCGATGGGCGGGTGCGGCGCCTGGAACGGCTTGATGTGACGGCGCATCAGGCCGTCGTACATCGGCGCAATCCCGTTGGCGTTCCAATACTTTCCGCGATGTTCCCATGGTCCGTCCTCGGTCCAGACGCGCAACATGATCTCCAGAGCTTCGCGCGTCATCTCGCGGTGCTCACCGTTGTGCCCGTCCACGTCGAACAAGGCCCAGTCGCCCGGGATGCCGCTGGCGCCGACGCCGAGCATGAAGCGGCCCTGGGCCAGGTGGTCGAAATACGCGACGCGGTGCGCCAGCTCCACCGGGTGATGGTAGGGCAGCAGGTGAGCGCCGGGCGCGAGCTTGATGTTCTTCGTGCGGAGCAGTGCCTGCGCCAACAACAGGTCGGGCGCACAGATCGGCTCCCACGGCACGGTGAAGTGCTCGCCCACCCAGGCCTCGACGTAACCCAGTTGGTCGGCGAGCTCGATGACGTCGAGGTCCCATTGGGTCGCGTCGTAGAGGCTCCGCTCCGGCGGGTGCGCCGGCATGAGGAAAATTCCGATCTCCATTTCAACCCTTCTGACGTCGTGCCGCGCTTCCCGAGTGCGATGTACAACACAGTACTAGCAAGATACATCATGGAACGCAAGATGCAGTTTTCTTCGTGATTTGCCTGATCATCGTTTCTGATTCTGCGTATTGCTTATGGACATATTGGGTTCTGGCCGCGTAATCTCAGGCCCGTCATCCACCCGTGACCTCGCACACCGCGATCAAGCACCGTGCGGCCAGTTCACTCCTGGAAGGGAGCCATTCGTGCCGGATTTCGACTACATCGGCTACGAGGTCATCGACGAGGGCCGGATCGCGGTCATCACCCTCGATCGCCCGAAACAACGCAACGCGCAGAACCGCGGAATGCTCGTGGAGTTGGGCACGGTCTTCGAGCTCGCCGAAACGGACGACGACGTACGGGTGGTGCTGCTGCGGGCCGCAGGCCCGTCGTTCTCCGCGGGCCACGACCTCGGCTCCTCCACCGACGTCCGCGAACGCACGCCCGGGCCGGACCAACACCCCACCTACCAGTGCAACGGCGGCACGTACGGCGGGGTGGAGTCCCGCAACCGGCAGGAGTGGCACTACTTCTTCGAGAACACCAAACGATGGCGCAACCTGCGCAAGATCACCGTCGCCGAGGTGCACGGAATGGTGCTTTCCGCCGGCCTGATGCTCGCCTGGTGCTGCGACCTCATCGTCGCGGGCGAGGACACCGTCTTCGCCGACGTCGTCGGCACCCGGCTCGGCATGTGCGGGGTGGAGTACTTCGGTCATCCGTGGGAGTTCGGGCCGCGTAAGGCGAAGGAACTCCTGCTGACCGGGGACTCGATCGGCGCCGACGAAGCGCACTCCCTTGGAATGGTCAGCAAGGTCTTCCCCAACGACCAACTTGCGGAGTGCACCCTCGAGTTCGCCCGGCGCATCGCCAAGCTGCCGACCATGGCGGCATTGCTCATCAAGGAATCGGTGAATCAGACGGTCGACGCGATGGGCTTCTCGACCGCACTCGACGCCTGCTTCAAGATCCACCAGCTCAATCACGCGCACTGGGCCGAGGTGACAGGCGGCGCGCTGTCCTACGGCACCGTCGACTACGGACTCGAGGACTGGCGCATCGCCCCGGAAATCCTGCCGGCTGTCAAACAGCGGCCGTGACGATGGACGCCTTCTAAATGGACACCGATTACTCACCCGAGGCCGAAGCGTTCCGGACCCGCATTCGGGCATTTCTTTGCGAGCACCTGCCGGCCGGCTGGTCCGGCGGCGGAGCGCTCCCACCCGACGAGCGCAAGGCGTTCGCACATAAGTGGCGAGCCATCCTCGCGAGCCACGGACTGATCGCAGTCTCGTGGCCCAAGGAGTACGGCGGGGCGGGGCTGTCGGTCATCGAGCAGGTGGTGCTGGCGGAGGAATTGGCCCACGCATGCGCACCCGAACTGCCCGAGAACGACCGGTTCGGCATCGAATTGATGGGCAACACGTTGATCGCGGTCGGCTCTGAGGAACAGAAGAAGCATTTCCTGCCCCGCATCCTGTCCGGCGAAGATCGCTGGTGCCAGGGCTTTTCGGAGCCCGAGGCCGGTTCCGACCTGGCTTCGGTACGGACCAGAGCCGTGCTCGACGGCGACGAGTGGGTGGTCAACGGCCAGAAGATCTGGACATCTGCGGGCCCCACGGCCAACTGGATATTCGTCCTCGCCAGAACCGATCCGAACGCCCCCAAACACAAGGGGTTATCGCTGATCCTCGTGCCGATGGACCAGCCCGGCGTCGAGGTCCGCCCGATCGTCAACGCCGCCGGGCACGCCTCGTTCAGCGAGGTGTTCCTGACGGATGCGCGAACACCGGCCGACAACGTGGTCGGCGGGATCGGCGGTGGGTGGTCGACGGCGATGACGCTGCTCGGTTTCGAGCGCTCGTCGCAGGTCACCACCGCGGCAATCGATTTCGGACGAGATCTGGCGCGGTTGTGCGAACTCGCGACCGACCGGGGACTGAACACCGTGCCGCACATCCGCGACGAGTTGGCCTGGTGCTATTCGCGGGTACAGATCATGCGGTATCAGGGCTACCGCGGTTTGACGTCGCTGCTCAACGGTGCCCGCCCCGGCGCCGACGCGGCGATCAGCAAGGTCGTCTGGAGCGAGTACTTCAGACGGCACACCGAACTCGCCGTCGAGATCCTCGGCCTCGAAGCGCTGAGCCCCGAGGGGCCGGGGAACGGCGCGGCGCTGATCGTCCCCGAGGCGGGCACGCCGAACTCCGCGGCGTGCTGGCTCGACGAACTGCTGTACGCACGCGCCGCGACGATCTACGCAGGCAGTTCGCAGATCCAGCGCAATGTGATCGGCGAGCGGCTCTTGGGGCTGCCGAAAGAACCAGTCGACGTCGGACGGTGAGATGGATTTCCGTTACAGCACAGAACAAGACGACTTCCGCACCTCATTGAGCGGCTTACTGCAGGATGCCGCGCCGCTCGCGCGAGTGCGGGAGGCCGGCGGCCACGACGCGCAGGTGTGGCAACGACTGTGTACCGAGATGGAGCTACCGGGGCTGCACATGCCGGACGAGTACGGCGGTGCCGGTGCGACGTTGGTCGAAACCGCGATCGCGTTCGGCGAACTGGGCCGTGCGTTGACACCGGTTCCGTTGGCGGCCACCACATTCGCCATCGAGGCGATCCGGCGCACCGGTGACGAGGAGCAGCGGACGAGACTGCTCAAGGGACTGCTGCGCGGTGAGCAGATCGGTGCGTTCGCCGTCGCCGGGCCTCGCGACTGCGAACCGTCCGAGGCGCCGGTGCACGCCCACAGTGACAGCGGCCGCACCGTACTCACCGGAGTGTGTGGCCCCGTCCTGCACGGCCATATCGCCGACCTGTTCATCGTGCCTGCGGTCGTCGACGGTGAGGTCATGCTCCACGTGGTGGCGGCCGACGATCCCGGGGTCACCGTCGTGAGCCTGCCGTCGTTCGACATCACCCGACCCGTCGCCAGGCTGGAGTTGACACACGCTCCCGCCGAAGCGCTGACGGCGGGCTCGGCCGACGCCATCGATCGGACGCTGGACGTCGCGCGGGTGTTGCTGGCCGCCGAGATGCTCGGCGGCGCCGAGGCGTGTCTCGCCATGGCCGTCGAATACGCCCGCACGCGCAGGCAATTCGGACGGCCGATCGGCTCGTTCCAGGCGGTGAAGCACGCCTGCGCCGAGATGCTGATCGAGGTCGACGCCACGCGCGCGGCGGTCATGTACGCCGCGATGAGCGCAGACGACGATCGCGAACTGCAGATCGCTGCTCCGCTGGCGAAGGCGCAGGCCGCCGACACCTTCACCCTGTGCGCAGGTTCTGCCATCCAGGTACACGGCGGTATCGCCTTCACCTGGGAACACGACGTGCACCTGTTTTTCCGGCGTGCCACCACCACCAGGGCACTCTTCGGCGGCAGCAGGCACCACCGTCGACTGCTCGCCGATCGCGCGGGCCTTTGATCCGTCATTGGTAAGGAGCCAGCGATGACCGCGTTCAGCGACGGGGCCGAATCGTATGCGGCCGGCCCCACCGACACTCCCCTCCTCGACGAGACGATCGGCGCGAACCTCGAACGCACCGCGTCGACGTATCCCGACGCCGAGGCGCTCGTCGACGCGTCCAGCGGAAAGCGCTGGACATACGCCGAGCTGAACGACGAGATCGACCGCGTGGCAAGGGCTCTGATGGCCAACGACATCCAGCGCGGAGACCGCATCGGCATCTGGGCGCCCAATTGTCCGGAGTGGACCATTCTGCAGTACGCGACAGCCAAGATCGGGGCGATCCTGGTGGCGGTCAATCCCGCCTACCGCACCCACGAATTGGCCTACGTGCTGCGTCAGTCGGGCACGCGGCTGCTGGTGTCGGCGACGACGTTCAAGACCTCCGACTACCGCAGCATGGTCGACGAGGTGCGCCCCGAGATCCCAGACCTCGCCGAGGTTCTCTTCCTGGGCACCGACGATTGGGATCGCCTGTGCAGTCGCGCCGACGAGGTGTCCGCGGCCGAGCTGCGTTCACGGATGGACAGCCTGCAACCGAACGACCCGATTAATATCCAATACACCTCGGGCACAACCGGTTCGCCCAAAGGCGCGACGCTGTCTCAC
Source organism: Mycolicibacterium moriokaense (assembly GCF_010726085.1). Lineage (NCBI taxonomy): Bacteria > Bacillati > Actinomycetota > Actinomycetes > Mycobacteriales > Mycobacteriaceae > Mycobacterium > Mycolicibacterium moriokaense. The sequence goes on along the minus strand of NZ_AP022560.1, from coordinate 2,603,648 downwards.
CGGAACATCCTCAACAACGGCTTCTTCGTCACCGAGCTCATCAAGCTCGGCCCCGGGGAGCGGCTGTGCATCCCGGTGCCCTTCTACCACTGCTTCGGCATGGTGATGGGCAACCTGGGCTGTACCACCCACGGCGCCACGATGGTGATCCCGGCGGCCGGCTTCGACCCCGGCGCGACGTTGAACGCCATCGAAAAGGAGCGCTGCACAGCCGTTTACGGCGTGCCGACGATGTTCATCGCGATGCTCGGGCACCCCGATCTGGCTGAGTGTGATCTGTCGTCGCTGCGTACCGGGATCATGGCGGGGGCCACCTGCCCGGTGGAGCTCATGAAACGCTGCGGCAGCGAGCTGAACATTCCCGAGTTGTCGATCGCCTACGGCATGACGGAGACCTCGCCGGTGTCCTGCCAGACCCTCATCGACGACGACCTGGACCGGCGCACCGCCACGGTGGGACGGGTGCATCCGCATGTGGAGATCCGGGTCGTCGACCCCGACACCGGCAAGACCGTGAAACGTGGTCAGCCGGGCGAGTTCTGCACTCGCGGGTACTCGGTGATGCTGGGCTACTGGAACAACGAGGAGCGCACCCGCGAGGCCATCGACGACGAGGGCTGGATGCACACCGGCGATCTGGCGGTGATGCGGGATGACGGCTACTGCATGATCATCGGGCGCATCAAGGACATGGTGATCCGCGGCGGCGAGAACGTATATCCGCGCGAGGTCGAGGAATTCCTGTACACCCACCCCGACATCGAAGATGCCCAGGTGATCGGCGTCCCCGACGAGAAGTACGGCGAAGAGATCTGCGCGTGGATCAGGATGCGCCCGGGTCGCACCCCACTGGATGCCGACGCCGTGCGGGAGTTCGCGTCGGGGAAGCTCGCGCACTACAAGATCCCCCGCTACGTCCACATCGTCGACGAGTTTCCGATGACGGTGACCGGCAAGGTACGCAAGGTGGAGATGCGGACCGAGACGGTGCGACTACTGGGGTTATGACCTCTCGGCCGCTTCGCGTCGCTCATGCCACCGCAGACGGAGCAGCAGCAGCCCCCGGTGCGCACGCCACCCCGCAGACAGCGGGTCACGCCAGACCGGCGCGTGGCGCCTCGGTTGGGGTTCGGTATGCACCCAACCATTGTGCAGACAATCTCAGAACCCGGCCATCCACCACACGGCCGCGCAGGTGAACAGTGGTGGAACAGTGCGGTTGGGCTGTCGATTATGCCCCTTTACCTCGCAGTTCGTGGGACAGCGCCTCGAGTTCGTCCCCACCCGCCATCTCCTGCGTCAGGTGCTCGAGCGTGATGTCGTCATATGTGCAGTCCAGCTTCTGCCGACCACGGTTGAGCAGCACAAAGTGGTCGCCGACCATGTGGGCGTGGTGCGGATTGTGTGTGATGAACACCACGCCGAACCCGGCCTCTTTGGCCGCGCTGATGTACTTCAGCACCACCCCCGACTGCTTGACGCCGAGCGCGGCCGTGGGCTCGTCGAGGATCAGCACCCGCGCCCCGAAGAAGACCGCCCGCGCGATCGCCACGCACTGGCGTTGACCGCCGGACAGCGACCCGATCGGGACGTCGACGTCGGGCAGATCGATGCCCATCTTCGACAGTTCGCTCAGCGTGGTGGCACGCATCGCATTCGAGTCCAGCGAGAACGGGAACGACTTCTTGCGGATCTCCTGACCGAGGAAGAAGTTGCGCCACACCGGCATCAGCGGCACGACGGCCAGGTTCTGATACACGGTCGCGATCCCCTTGGCCAACGCGTCCTTGGGTGACGCGAAGCGGGCGGGTTCACCGTCGACCAGGAGCTCGCCCTCGCTCGGCGGGTGATAGCCGGCGATGATTTTGATCAGCGTCGACTTGCCCGCGCCGTTGTCGCCGAGGATGCCCGTCACCTCGCCGGCGTGGACACGCAGTGAGATGTCTTTCAGCGCAGTGATGTTGCCGTACATCTTGCCGACGTTCTTGAGCTCGACCAGCGGCACCTTGCCACCCGACGGTGCTTCTTCGACGGCGTGATCAACGGTTGCGGTCATGGGTCACCTCTTCGCGGCGTAGTTACGGAATGCGTTGTTGGCGATCACCGCGAACAGCAGCATCACGCCCATGAAGAACTTGAACCAGTCCGGTTCCCAGCCCGCATAGACGATGCCCTGCTGCACCATCCCGAAGATGAACGCACCGATCGCGGCGCCGATGGCCGTGCCGTAGCCGCCCGTCAGCAGACATCCGCCGATGACCGCCGCGATGATGTAGATGAACTCCTGACCCACGCCCTGGCCGGACTGAACGGTGTTGTAGGAGAACAGAAGGTGCATGCCGGAGAACCACGCTGAGAACCCGACGAACATGAAGAGGCCGATCTTTACCGCAGTGACCGGCACGCCGACCGCACGCGCACTCTCCGCGTCGCCACCGACGGCGAAGATCCAGTTGCCGATCCGCGTCTTGAACAGCACGTAGGTCGCGACCAAGGTGAACAGCAGCCACCAGAGGACCGTGATGCGCACCGGCACACCGAAGATCGTCAGCGTCGACGCGAACACCGCACGCGCGGACTCCCAGCCCTCCATATCGTTGACGCTCGGTGTCGCGACCGCCCCCGCAACCCATTTCGTCACGGCGATGTTCGCCCCGGTCAGCATCAGCAGGGTGCCCAGGGTGATGAGGAAGCTCGGGATCTTGGTCTTCATCACCATGTACCCGTTGAAGAAGCCGACACCGAGCGACAGGATGAGCGCCAATCCCGCACCGGCCCAAAGGTTCAGATGGAAGTTCCACGCCAGCATGGACGCCGCAAGCGAACCCGTGGTGACCGCGACACCCGCCGACAGGTCGAACTCGCCGCCGATCATCAGCAGCGCGACCGCGCACGCCATGATGCCGATCGTCGAGCTGCCGTACAGCACAGTCGCCAACGACTCGGCCGACCGGAACGGCGGAGCCATGATGAAAAAGAAGATGAAGATGACGACCGCACCGATCAGGGCGCCCATCTCAGGGCGAATCAGCAGTCGCTGTACGCGGTTTCGCTCCTTGACCCGTTCGTCGTGGACAACCTTGCGTTCGGCTAGGTCGACTCCGGTGCTGGTACTCATCAGCGTGTCCCGCCCTTCGCATACTCAGCCACCGCATCGATGTTCGACTTGTCGATGAACGCGGGCCCCGTCAACGTCTCTTTACCGCCACCGATCACGTTGCCGTTGTTGAGGTACAGCCACAGCGAGTCGATCGACAGGTAGCCCTGCAGGAACGGCTGCTGGTCGACGGCCCATTGCACATCGCCGGATTTGATCGCGTCCACGAGCGCGGCGTTGGTGTCGAACGTCCCGATCCTGGCGCTGCTGCCCGCGTTCTTCGCCGATTGCACCGCGGTCAGGGCGAACGGCGCGCCCAGCGTGACGTAGTCGATGCTTCGGTCCTGCTGCAGCTTCGCGGTGATCGTCGACTCGACCGACGGCATGTCCTTGCCGTTGACGTTGAGGTTCTCGGTCGCGGGGAAGGTGCTCTTCACTCCGGCACAACGGGATTCGAGGCCAACGTGTCCCTGTTCCTGGATGATGCACAGCACCTTCTTGGCGCCGTCCTGCTTGAGCCGGTCGCCGGCGGCCTGGCCGGCGATGAACTCGTCCTGGCCGAAGAACTCCTTGACGCCCATCTGCTGCCAGGCGTCGCCGCCGGCGTTGAATGCGACGACGGGAATGCCCTTCGCCTCTGCGGCCTCGACGGCGGCGCGCATCGCGTCAGGCTTGGCGAGTGTCAGCGCGATGCCGTCCACACCGCTGTCGATCGCGGTCTGTACGAGGTTGGCCTGGTTGGGCGCCTCGGGGTCGTTCGAGTAGCGCAGCTCGATGTTGTCCTTCCGCGCCGCCGTCTCCGCACCCTTGCGAATCAGGTCCCAAAACGAGTCACCCGGCACTTCGTGGGTGATCATCGCGATCGTCGCGCGGGGCGTGTCGACGGTGCCGCCGCCCATCCCCCCGCCGCTCTCCCGCGGCTTGCCGCCGGTCGATGAACACGACGCGATTCCCAGAACGAGCACCGTCACCCCGGTGGCCGCCACGAGCCGACTGAAACCCATCTCTCCTCCGCTCTTCGCGCGAGCACTCACCGGAGCTTCACGCTCGTCGTCCACGTGCAGCGCAGCACGCCTCATGGTCGATGTAATACGGCTCACAGCGGAAAGTCAATACTTTGTCCTGACATTAGGACTGCATGTCAAATGTTAGGGTGCCGTCAGCGAAGGAGGCGATGCCGCCATGACGGACTTCGAGCTTGCGGTCTGCGCCGAGATGGTGTTCACCGAGCTACCGATCGTCGATCGCGTGCGCCGCATCCATGACATGGGCTTCGCCGTCGAGATCTGGAGCTGGCACGACAAGGATCTGGCAGCGCTCGCGGCCACTGGTGCGAAGTTCACGTCGATAACGGGATACCTGCACGGCGACCTGATCGATTCGGCGAGCGCCGACGAGGTGGTGCGCACCGCGGGGCTGTCCATCAAAGCCGCTGAAAAACTTGGGGTTTCGCGGTTGAATCTGCATACCGCCGAGCTGATCGACGGCAACGCCCCGCGGCCGCGGCATCGCGCGACGGGTGAGATGTGGCTGACCGCCTTACGCACTTTGGAGCGCCTCGGTGAGCTCGGGGCCGATGCCGGCGTGCAGTTCTGCGTCGAGAACCTCAACACGATCGTCGACCACCCCGGTGTCCCGCTCGCCCGCGCGAAGGACACATTGGCACTGGTCGAAGGCGTCGCACATCCCAACGTCAAGATGATGCTCGACCTCTACCACGCCCAGATCGGCGAGGGGAATCTCATCGAGCTGATCCGCCGCAGCGGCGACGCCATCGGCGAGATACAGGTCGCCGACGTCCCGGGACGATGCGAACCAGGAACCGGCGAGATCAACTACCCCGCCATCGCGAAGGCGCTGCGCGACATCGGGTTCAACGGCACCGTCGGCATGGAGGCGTGGGCATCGGGCGATAGCGTCGCCGCGCTGGAAGCGTTCCGAGCCGCGTTCACTTAGCCGCGAGCTGGGCAACAGTTACCGGTCGACCAGTGTCGTGTCGAAGTAATAGCGAGATGCGCGGTAGCAATGCGTGCCGTACTCGACCGCTTTGCCGGAGTCGTCGAATGCGGTGCGGGTCATGGTCAGCAGCGGCGCGCCGGCCTTCTCGTCGAGCAGCCGCGCCTCCGACCGCGTCGCGCCACGCGCTCCGATTCGCTGCCGCGCCAGCCGAATATGCACGCCGCGTGACCGCAACGACTGATACAGGCCCGAGTTTTCCAGCTCACTCGCGTCCGGCGCGATCTCGACGGGCAGATGGTTGATCATCACCGCGAGCGGCTCGCCGTTCGCACACCGCAGCCGGTGAATGGAGACCACGTCGCGGTCCTGGGGGATGCCGAGCTCACGCGCGACCTCTTCGTCGGGCCGCCCGACCGTGTAGTCCAGCAACTGCGTCGTCGGCTCCTGCCCGGCGCGGGCGAGGTCGTCGAAAAGGCTTGTCAGCTCGACGCGTCGATGCACCGGGCTCTGCACGACCTGCGTCCCGACACCGCGCTTGCGGACCAGCAGACCCTTGTCGACGAGTTCCTGAATCGCACGCCTCGTCGTCGGCCGCGACAGCGTCAATCGCTTCGCCAAAGCCAGCTCGTTCTCGAAGCGGTCGCCAGGCGCGAGTTCGCCATCGCGTATCGCCGCCTCGATCGCCTGCGCGAGCTGATAGTAGAGAGGAACAGGGCTTGACCTGTCGAGCTCCACTGCCAGGGGCACGTCGTCTCCGATCTCGGGATGGACCAGACAAACAGTAGCTGAATCCTAGCATTCCATGATCGAAAGATAGAATGTCAGGACAAACTATTGACACGATTGAGTGGTGACGGGCACAGTCATAGTCAGCCGCCCCTACCCCGTGGAGAGCCGACCGTGACGACTACACAGCCACATGACGTCCTCGCCATCGGGCGCTGCGGTGTCGACGTCTATCCCCTGCAGGTCGGCGTGGGGCTCGAGGACGTGGAGACCTTCGGCAAGTTCCTCGGCGGCAGTGCCGCGAATGTCGCCGTCGCGTCGGCGCGGCTCGGCAATCGCTCGGCGCTGATCTCCGGCGTGGGCGCCGACCCGTTCGGAAGGTTCGTCAGCGCCGAACTCGCGCGGCTCGGCGTCGACAACCGCTTCGTGGTCACCAACGACACGTACCCGACTCCCGTCACCTTCTGCGAGATCTTCCCGCCCGACGACTTCCCGCTGTACTTCTACCGACGTCCCAGCGCACCCGACCTTCAGATCAGCGCCGACGATATCGACGCCGACGCCGTTCGGTCCGCGCGGCTGTACTGGTCGACCGTCACCGGCCTCTCCGAAGAGCCAAGCCGCAGCGCACATTTCGCTGCCTGGGAGGCCCGCGACCGCGCGCCGTTGACCGTGCTCGACCTCGACTACCGCCCGATGTTCTGGGACTCCCCCGCCGCGGCGACCGAACAGGTGCGACGCGCGCTGGCGCATGTCACCGTCGCGGTCGGCAACCGCGAGGAGTGTGAGATCGCCGTCGGAGAATCCGACCCGGACAAGGCGGCCGACGCACTGCTGGACCTCGGCGTCGAGCTGGCCATCGTCAAGCAGGGACCCCGTGGTGTCCTCGGCAAGACCAAGCAGAGTTCGGTGACGGTTCCGCCGAACCAGGTCGACGTCGTCAACGGGCTCGGCGCCGGAGATGCGTTCGGCGGCAGCCTGTGCCACGGCCTGCTGCACGGCTGGTCGCTGGAGAAGACGCTGCGCTACGCCAACGCCGCGGGCGCGATCGTCGCGTCCCGGCTGGAGTGCTCGACCGCGATGCCGACCGCCGCCGAAGTGGCCGAGCTCGCCGAACGGACCGCAGCGGAGGCCGCCAATGCCTAGGCCACCACTGTGCACCGACTATGCGGCCATCACCGAACTGCGCGCCACCGATCCCGGCGCCATCGCCCGCGCTTGGCAGAACCGCGTCACGCGGCCGACCATCCGGGGCAACGGTCGCCTGATGATCGTCGCCGCCGACCACCCCGCCCGCGGCGCACTCGCCGTCGGCTCACGTCCGACCGCGATGAACAGCAGGACCGACCTGCTCGACCGGTTGCGCGCCGCCCTCGCCGATCCCGGCGTCGACGGCGTCCTCGCCACCACGGACATTCTCGACGACCTCGTGCTGCTAGGCGCCCTCGACGACAAGGTGGTCCTCTCGTCGTTCAATCGCGGTGGGCTGGCGGGCGCGTCGTTCGAACTCGATGACCGGATGACGGCCGCCACGGCCGCGTCCACCGCGGCGGCGAAGATGAACGGCGGAAAGATGTTGTGCCGCATCGACCTCAACGATGCGGGAACCGTCGCGACCATGGCGGCGTGCGCACGCGCGGTCGACGAACTGGCCGCGCACGGCCTGATCGCGATGCTCGAGCCGTTCATGTCGTCCCGCGTCGACGGGAAGGTCCGCAACGACCTGTCACCCGACGCCGTCATCAAGTCGATCCACATCAGCCAGGGCATCGGCTCGACATCTGCGTACACCTGGCTGAAGCTGCCGGTGGTCGACGAGATGGACCGCGTGATGGAGGCGACGACGTTGCCGACGCTCCTGTTGGGCGGCGATCCGACCGATCCCGACGTGGCGTTCGCGAGCTGGGAGAAGGCGCTCGCGCTGCCGTCGGTGCGCGGGCTCATCGTCGGACGCACGCTGCTGTATCCGCAGGACGACGACGTCACCTCCGCCGTCGCCACCGCAGTGTCGATGGTGCGAGCCGGGGCAAGCACTGGGGGCACCACCCGCGCGCAGCGCGGGGGAACGACAGGAGGAAGGTAGAAGTGCACAGCAAGCTTTACATTCCCGCCCGCAGCGCCACCCCGCCCTACACAGTCGACATCACGCCGGAATCCGCGGGGTGGAGCGAATCCTCGCTGCAGGTAATAGAACTCGACGAGGGTCAGCGAGTAGAGATCAGCACCGATGGCATCGAGGTGATGATTCTGCCACTGGCCGGCGGCGGCACCGTCGAATGCGACGGTGAGACATTCGAACTGGCGCCACGGGCCTCGGTGTTCGACGGCCCGTCCGACATGGTGTACATCGGCCTTGACCGGACCTACGTGCTCGGCGGCGAGGGCCGCTTCGCCATCTGCGGAGCCCGCGCCAAGAACTCATTCCCCAACCGCCGCGTCGCCGCCGCCGACGTTCCCGTCGAACTGCGCGGCACCGGCAACTGCAGCCGGCAGGTCCACAACTTCGGCACCGCAGGCGTTTTCGATGCCGACTCGCTGATCGCATGTGAAGTCATCACCCCCGGCGGCAACTGGTCGAGCTATCCCGCGCACAAGCACGACGAGACCACGCCCACCGAGACCGAACTCGAAGAGATCTACTACTTCGAGATCGCAGGCGGTCCCGACGGATCACGCGGATTCGGATATCACCGTGTCTACGGGACGCCGGACCGTCCGATCGAGGTGCTCGAAGAGGTGCGCACCGGCGATGTGGTGCTGGTGCCCCACGGGTATCACGGCCCGTCGGTGGCGGCGCCGGGATATCACATGTACTACCTCAACGTCATGGCCGGACCGGGCGCCGAACGCGCCTGGAAGATCGTCGACGACCCGGAGCACGCCTGGCTCCGCAGCACCTGGCCCGACCAACCCGTCGACCCCCGCCTCCCTCTGCACCAAACAGGAGCGTGACCCGTGGTCTCCACCGCACCCAAGCGCGCCGAGAAGACACCTGACCCCGAGAGCACCGTCCGACTGACCGTGGCGCAGGCGACGATTCGCTTCCTCGCCAACCAGTACGTCGAACGCGACGGCGAGCGCACCAGGTTCTTCGCGGGCGCCTTCGGCATCTTCGGACACGGCAACGTCGCAGGCCTCGGCCAGGCCCTCCTTCAGGACGAGGTCGAGGCGGTCGAGGCCGGCAGAGAGCCGGCACTGAAGTACGTGCTGGGTCGCAACGAACAGGCGATGGTGCACAGCGCAGTCGCGTACGCACGGCAGAAGGACCGGTTGCAGACGTGGGCCGTCACCGCCAGCATCGGCCCCGGGTCGACGAATATGCTGACGGGCGCCGCACTCGCGACGATCAACCGCCTTCCGGTGCTGCTGCTGCCCGCCGACACGTTCGCCACCCGCGTGAGCGCACCGGTGCTGCAGGAGTTGGAGTTGCCGTCGTCCGGCGATGTGACGGTCAACGACGCGTTCAAACCGCTGTCCCGCTACTTCGATCGGGTGTGGCGGCCCGAGCAATTGCCCGCCGCCCTGCTCGGCGCCATGCGGGTGCTCACCGATCCCGCCGAGACCGGCGCAGCGACGATCGCCCTCCCCCAGGACGTGCAGGCAGAAGCCCATGACTGGCCGGAATCGCTTTTCGCCGAACGCACCTGGCACGTCGCGCGACCGCTGCCCGAGAAGGCCGTCATCGCACGGGCGGCCGAGATCATCAGCACGGCGCGAAAACCGCTGATCGTCGCCGGCGGCGGCGTCGTCTACTCCGGCGCCACCGAGGCACTGGCCGCGCTGTGTGAGAAGACCGGCATTCCCGTCGGCATGAGTCAGGCCGGCAAGGGCGCGCTGCCCTACGACCACCCGCAGTGCGTCGGCGCCATCGGGTCGACGGGTACAACGGCCGCCAACGCACTGGCCACCGAGGCTGACGCGGTGATCGGAATCGGCACGCGGTACAGCGATTTCACGTCGGCATCGCGCACCGCGTTCAACAACCCAGACGTGCGGTTCGTCAACATCAATGTGGCGTCGCTGGATTCGGTGAAGCAGGGCGGCGTCAGCGTGGTGGCCGATGCCCGAGAGGCGATCGAGGCGCTGGCTACAGCGTTGGGCGACTACCGGGTCTCTGACGACTACCGCAGTCGCACCACGGCGCTCGCCAAGGAGTGGGACGACACCGTGTCGGCCGCCTATGCGGTCGAGGATGGGGCGCCGCTCAACCAGAGCCAGGTCATCGGCCTGGCGAACACATTGAGCGAACCGCGCGACGTCGTCGTCTGCGCCGCCGGTTCGATGCCCGGCGACCTACACAAGCTTTGGCGGACAAGGGATCCCAAGGGCTACCACGTCGAGTACGGCTACTCATGCATGGGCTACGAGATCGCAGGCGGTCTCGGGGTACGGATGGCCGACGAAAGCCGCGACGTGTTCGTATTGGTCGGCGACGGCTCCTACCTGATGATGGCCACCGAACTGGTGACCGCCGTGCAGGAGGGCGTCAAGCTCATTGTCGTCCTGGTGCAGAACCATGGCTTCGCGTCGATCGGTTCGCTGTCGGAGGCGTTGGGATCTCAGCGTTTCGGGACCGCGTACCGCTACCGCAGCGACAGCGGTCGACTCGACGGCGACAAGCTGCCGGTCGACCTCGCGGCCAACGCGGCGAGTCTCGGCGCGGATGTCATCAAGGTCACCACCGCCTCGGACTTCGCCCATGCCGTCAAGGTCGCCAAGGCCAGCGATCGCACCACCGTGATCCACGTCGAAACGGATCCGCTCGTCAGCGCTCCGGACAGCGAGTCATGGTGGGACGTACCGGTGTCAGAGGTGTCGACGCTGGAATCCACACAGTCGGCATACCAGGCCTATCAGGACTGGAAGAAGATTCAGCGCCCCCTGATCCGCCCCTCCGATTCCTGAGAGACGAAAACTCCGTGAGCACAATTCTTGTCGGTTCTGCCCCTGACTCCTGGGGCGTCTGGTTCCCCGACGATCCCGGGCAGACCCCCTACACCCGCTTCCTCGACGAGGTCGCGGAGTCCGGCTATCGGTGGATCGAACTCGGACCCTACGGATACCTGCCGACGGATCCCCAGCAGCTATCAGACGAACTGAATGCGCGCAACCTGAAGTTGTCGGCGGGCACGGTGTTCGAGCACCTACACCAGGACGCCTCATGGGACGCCGTGTGGGCGCAGGTCGAGGACGTCGCGAAGCTGACCGCGGCAGTCGGCGGCAAGCACGTCGTCGTCATCCCCGAGATGTGGCGCGACCCCGCGACAGGAGCCGTGCTCGAGGACCGCAACCTCACCCCCGAACAGTGGCGCAAGAAGACCGAGGGCATGAACGAGCTCGGCAAGGCGATGTTCGAGAAGTACGGCGTCCGTGCGCAATACCACCCGCACGCCGACAGCCACATCGATACCGAGGAGAACGTCTACCGGTTCCTCGACGGGACCGACGGCGAGTTCGTCAACTTGTGCCTGGACACCGGCCACATCAGCTACTGTGGCGGCGACAACCTCGCGATCATCCGCCGGGCACCGGAGCGCATCGGATACCTGCACCTCAAGCAGGTCGACCCCGAGGTACGCGCGAAGGTGGAGGCCGAGGATCTACCGTTCGGCGAGGCCGTCAAGCTCGGCGCGATGACCGAACCGCCGCTTGGCATTCCGGAGATGCCGCCGCTACTGGCCGAGATCGGGCGACTCGGTATCGACGTGTTCGCGATCGTCGAGCAGGACATGTACCCCTGCGATGTCGACGCTCCCCTGCCGATCGCCAAGCGCACCCGCTCCTATCTCGGTTCATGCGGCGTACCGACCATCCAATTCAGCTAGGAGAGCTCGTGACCGATTTGCGTGTGGCCGTTCTCGGCGTCGGCGTGATGGGCGCCGACCACGTAGCCCGACTCAACTCCAGGATCTCGGGAGCAAGGGCCGCCGTCGTCAACGACTACGTCACCGAGAAGGCCGAACAGATCGCGGCGACGATCCCGGGCTGCCGCGCCGTCGTCGACCCGCTCGATGCGATCGCCGATCCGGATGTCGACGCCGTCGTCCTCGCCACTCCCGGCCCGACGCACGAGAAGCAGCTTCTCGCTTGCCTGGAGCACGCCAAGCCCGTGTTGTGCGAGAAGCCGTTGACGACGGATGTCGAGACTTCGCTGGCGGTGGTGAAGCGGGAGGCCGAACTCGGCAAGCGGTTGATCCAGGTTGGCTTCATGCGGCGGTTCGATCACGAATACGCCCAGCTGAAGGCGCTCCTGGACGGCGGCGAACTCGGCCGCCCGCTGGTGTTGCATTGCGCACACCGTAATCCCGCGGTGCCACCGACGTTCGACAGCGCGATGGTGGTGCGCGACTCGCTGGTGCACGAGGTCGACGTCACCCGCTTCCTGTTCGACGAGGAGATCGCATCGATCCAGATCATCAAACCCGCGGCGAACCCCGGTGCACCGCAAGGCCTTGCCGATCCGCAGATCGCGATCATGCGCACCACGTCGGGCAAGCACGTCGACGTCGAATTGTTCGTCACGACCGGTGTGGCCTATGAGGTGCGCACGGAGGTGGTGGCCGAAAAGGGCAGCGCCACCATCGGACTCGATGTCGGACTCATCCGCAAGAGCGCCCCGGGTCACTGGGGCGGGGAGATCGCGCCGGGCTTCCGGGAACGCTTCGGCCAGGCCTATGACACGGAGTTCCAGCGCTGGGTCGACGCGGTGAACGCAGGTGTCAACCTCGACGGCCCGGGTGCGTGGGACGGATACGCCGCGGCCGCGGTGTGCGAGGCCGGCGTCGAGTCGCTGAACAGCGGGCTCCCTGTCGAAGTCAAGATGGTGGACCGCGCATCGATTGACGGAGCCTGAGATCATTCGCTACCAACTGAAGACCATGACCGACTACGTCGCGAAGTACAGAAAGTAGATATGAGCAAGATAATCAGCCACTGGATCAACAACGCGGCGTTCGCGGGCGCCGGCACCGCCACGGCCCCGGTGACCAACCCTGCCACCGGCGTCGTCACCGGTGAGGTCGCACTGGCCACGGTCGAGGACGCCCGCGCGGTGAACGACGCCGCGGCCGCCGCCTACCCCGCGTGGCGCGACACGTCGCTGGCCAAGCGCACGCAGATCCTGTTCAACTTCCGCGAACTACTCAACGCGCGTAAGCAGGAACTGGCCGAGATCATCACCAGCGAGCACGGCAAGGTCGTCTCCGATGCGCTCGGCGAGGTCAGCCGCGGTCAAGAGGTCGTCGAATTCGCCTGCGGTATACCGCATCTGCTCAAGGGCGGCTTCACCGAGAACGCGTCCACCAAGGTCGACGTGTATTCGGTCCGTCAGCCCTTGGGCGTGGTGGGCGTGATCAGCCCGTTCAACTTCCCCGCGATGGTGCCGATGTGGTTCTTCCCCATCGCGATCGCGACCGGCAACACCGTCGTGCTCAAACCGTCCGAGAAGGATCCGAGCGCCTCGCTGTGGCTGGCCGAGCTGTGGGCCGAAGCCGGACTGCCGCCTGGCGTTTTCAACGTGCTGCAGGGCGACAAGACCGCCGTCGACGAACTCCTGACGAACCCGACCGTCAAGTCGGTGTCCTTCGTCGGCTCAACGCCGATCGCGAAGTACGTCTACGCCACCGGCACCGCGCATGACAAGCGGGTGCAGGCGCTCGGCGGCGCGAAGAACCACGCGGTGATCCTGCCCGACGCCGACCTGGATCTGGCCGCCGACGCGATGGTCAACGCGGGCTTCGGTTCCGCAGGCGAGCGCTGCATGGCGATCTCGGCATGTGTGGCCGTCGGGCCGATCGCCGACGACCTGGTCGCGAAGATCGCCGAGCGTGCCGCGAACATCAAAACCGGCGATGGTACAAGGGATTCCGATATGGGACCGTTGGTGACCAAGGCACACCGCGACAAGGTCGCGTCGTACATAGATGCGGGTGAGGCCGACGGTGCCAAGATCGTGGTCGACGGCCGCAACGTGAAAGTCGACGGCGCCCCGGAGGGCTTCTGGCTCGGCCCGACGCTGATCGACAACGTCACGCCCGAGATGAGCGTCTACAAGGACGAGATCTTCGGCCCTGTGCTGTCGGTCATCCGCGTCGAAAGCTATGACGAGGCACTGGACTTGGTGAACTCAAATCCGTACGGCAACGGGACGGCGATCTTCACCAACGACGGTGGCGCCGCGCGCCGCTTCCAGAACGAGGTCCAGGTCGGGATGGTGGGCATCAATGTGCCCATTCCGGTTCCGATGGCTTACTACAGCTTCGGCGGATGGAAGGCGTCGCTGTTCGGCGACAGCCATGCCCACGGCATGGACGGCGTGCAGTTCTTCACCAGGCAGAAGGCGATCACCAGCCGCTGGCTCGACCCCAGCCACGGCGGTATCGAGCTGGGCTTCCCGCAGAATCAGTAGGCCCGCCGCGAGTGCACGGTTGTCGTACGCATCGGCCGAATGGCCGCGTCAACAACCGTGCACTCGGCGCATCGGTCAGGCGTTTTGGATGACTTCCTCCCAGGCGCCGAAGCCGCCAAGGATGTCGCTCACGTCGGCGAAACCTTTCTGCCTCAACAGGCTCGCCGCCACGGACGAGCGGTACCCACCGGCGCAGTACAAGACAGTCGGCCTGGCGGGGTCCAGTTCACCGAGTCGCTCGGGCAACTGGCCCACTGGAATCGAGATCGCGTTCGGAATCTTCCCGGCGTCGACCTCGCCCGGATTGCGGACGTCGACGATCTGGAGATTGGTCAGCGCCGATGCCCGCTCGGTTAAAGCCTTGGCCGTCAACCGCGATGCCACCGCGACATCGTTCTGATGGGCGAACATCGCCTCGTACGGATTGGCCAGGTAGCCGATCACGCGGTCGAATCCGATCCTGGCGAGCCGGTTCTTGCCCTCCAGCTCCTCGCCGGGCTCGGTGAACAGCACAATGTCGACATCGGACGGCAGCACTGACCCCGCGAACTCGGCGTAGCGGCCTTCGAGTCCGATGTTGAGCGCACCACGCAGGTGGCCCTGCGCGAACTCTTCGGGGGTGCGTCCGTCGACCAGAACCGCACCACCGTCGACGGCCTCGCGGACTTCTTCGTAAGTCATCGCCGTCGGCATCTCGGTCTCGTCGAGCAGCTCGTGGTCCTTGCGGTTGAGGATTGCGTCGTAGACGAAATAGCCGGGCGCGGGTGGCTGGCCCGAGGTGACGAGGTTCATGAACGTCTCCTTGTCGGGCGCCCGCAGCGCGTAATTCGTCGCCTTCTGGTCCCCGATCGTCGACGACCGATCGGTCGACAGGTTCTTACCGCACGCCGACCCCGCACCGTGCGCCGGGTACACCCGGGTGGCGTCGGGAAGAGTCATCAGCTTGTCGTGCAGCGAGTCATACAGCTTGTCCGCCAGTTCCTCGCGGGTGTAGCCGATCGATGCCAGGAGATCCGGGCGACCCACGTCACCGATGAAGAGCGCATCGCCGGTCAGAACGCCATATGGGACCTCGTCGTCGGCATGCTCGTACACCACGATGCTCAGCGACTCCGGAGTGTGCCCCGGGGTATGGCGGAACTCCAGCATGACGTCACCGAGCGAATACCGTTCGCCGTCGGCAACCCCCGTGGACTCGAACTCGGTCTCGGCGATCGAAGAGTAGACGATCTTGGCGCCGGCCGCCTTCGCGAGTTCGAGATGGCCGGACAGGAAGTCGGCGTGGAAGTGCGTTTCGATGACGAGTTCGATCGTCAGACCCAGCTCCTTCGCGTCGGCCAGATACTCGGCGATGTCCCGCTGCGGGTCGACAACGACTGCGCGTCCAGTGGTTTCGTCGGCTACTAGGTACGACGCGTGCGAAAGACAGTCCAGGTAGTACTGGATGAATTTCATGGTGTGAGACCTTTCGTTCAGTCGAGACTTGCCATCCTGGCATATACCCCTATGGGTATGTCAAGTACCCTAGGGGGTATCTCATTCCCGTCTTGACAATACCCATGGGGGTATGCTCCCATTAGTCCCAGGCACATACCCCCGGTGGTATTCAGGTCCTCAGCGGCTTTCGTCACCGCCGGACCCCCGGAAAGGACCCGATCGCCATGACCGCTCCCGCCACTATCGACTCGCAGGACCTCAGCGATCGCCTCAGTTCGGCTGCGCCGCCGCGGGTTCTCGACGTCCGAACTCCCGGCGAATTCGAGACCGCCCACATCGCCGGCGCCTACAACGTCCCGCTGGACCTCCTCCGTGAGCACCGAGACGAGATCACCAGACACCTCGATGAAGAGGTCGTACTGGTCTGCCGTTCCGGGCAGCGGGCAGCTCAAGCCGAGGAGACTCTCAGGGCCGCCGGGCTGGGGAATGTGCATATCCTCGACGGCGGGATCGTCGCCTGGGAGGCCAAAGGCTTCGCCGTAAACCGCGGCGCCACCCGTGACGCCCAGACGGTCGTGTCTCAATTGGTCGGATCATGATTGCTCTGACCGTTGTCCTGGCAGTGTTCGTCGGCGTCGCGTTGGGCCTGCTCGGTGGCGGTGGATCGATCCTGACAGTCCCACTGCTCGCTTACGTCGCAGGCATGGACGCCAAACAAGCCATCGCCACATCTCTTCTGGTGGTCGGCGTTACCAGTGCGGTCGGCGCCGTCTCACATGCACGCGCCGGGCGAGTCCAATGGCGCACCGGCCTGCTCTTCGGCGCGGGGGGTATGACCGGCGCCTACCTTGGGGGCATGCTGGCCCGGTTCATACCGGGCTCGGTGTTGCTGATCGGCTTCGCCGTGGTGATGATCGCCACCGCGATCGCGATGCTACGCGGACGGCGAAGCAACATCGAATCCGTTGACGTGCAAGGATTTCCCGTTGTCAAGGCGGTGAGCGAAGGTGTCGTGGTCGGGCTGGTGACCGGACTCGTCGGAGCGGGCGGCGGCTTCTTGGTGGTACCGGCGCTCGCGCTCCTCGGTGGATTGCCGATGCCCGTCGCCGTTGGCACCGCGTTGACTGTGATCGCGATGAACTCCTTTGCGGGACTGGGTGGCTATCTTTCGAGCGTGCAGATCGACTGGGCCATGGCACTTACGGTTGCCGCCGCAGCAGTGATCGGGGCACTGATAGGCGCAAAGTTGACGGCGATGGTCAATCCCGAGGCCCTCAGGAAGGCGTTCGGTTGGTTCGTCCTGGGAATGTCCGCGGTGATCCTGGCAGAGGAGATCCACCTTGCCGCGGGCTTGGGCGCCGCGGCCCTGATGACAGTCGGCGCGGCGATGTACTTCGTGTGCGGTCGAACTCGGTTCTGTCCGTTGCGGCGGATCATCGGCGCTCCCCCAGTGAGGGCCGCGACCGCGTGACCGGCATCGCCATATACCCCGGAGGGTACTATGAAGACAACCGATTCATCGAACGAAGGACGGTCCAATGGTTGGTGACCAGGACAGCATCGCCGCAGTGCTGAACCGACTGCGTCGTGCACAAGGACAGCTCGCCGGGGTCATCTCCATGATCGAGGAGGGCCGGGACTGCAAGGATGTCGTCACCCAATTGGCCGCTGTGTCAAAAGCACTCGACCGCGCCGGATTCAAGATCGTCGCTACCGGCCTACGGGAATGTATGACCGGTTCTGCCACCGACGGAGGCTCGCCCATGAGTGAAGCGGAACTCGAGAAGCTGTTTCTAGCCCTGGCCTGACCGGGGCTTCCCCCAACACCAGTAGGCTTCCCTGCCATGACAGAGGCCACTGGCTCGGAACTGCTGCCCAACGGGCAGGATCTCGCGGCGGCGATAGCCGAGGGCGTACGCGCGCACGAACTCGACCGCGCCCACGTTTTCCACTCGTGGTCAGCGCAGGCAGCGCTGAAGCCGATGACCGTACTCGCCGCTCAGGGCTCCTATGTCTGGGACGGCGAAGGCAACAAGCTGCTGGACTTCTCGTCGCAGATGGTCAACACCAACATCGGCCATCAACATCCGAAAGTCGTTGCCGCCATTGCTGAACAGGCCGCAAAGCTGTGCACAATCGCGCCTGCACACGTCAACGCCGCCCGGTCAGAGGCCGCGCGCCTGATCGCGGAACGAACACCTGGGGATCTGAACCGGGTGTTCTTCACCAATGGCGGAGCGGACGCCGTCGAACACGCCGTTCGCATGGCCCGGCTGCACACCGGCCGGTACAAGGTGCTGTCGCGCTACCGGTCCTATCACGGTGGCACCGATACCGCGGTGAACCTGACCGGCGACCCGCGTCGCTGGCCCAACGACTACGGCACCAGCGGCGTCGTGCACTTCAACGGCCCCTTCCTGTACAGATCGTCGTTTCATTCCGAGAACGAGGAGCAGGAGACGCAGCGGGCGCTCGAACACCTCGAGCGGCTCATTCAGATGGAGAATCCGCTGTCGTTCGCGGCGCTGATCCTCGAATCGGTACCAGGCACCGCCGGCATCATGGTGCCGCCACCCGGCTACATGCGGGGTGTTCGGGAGATCTGCGACCGGTACGGCATCGTCTTCATCGCCGACGAGGTGATGGCGGGCTTCGGACGCACCGGAAAGTGGTTCGCCATCCAGCATTTCGACGTCGTGCCGGATCTGATCACGTTCGCCAAGGGAGTCACGTCGGGCTACGTACCGCTTGGCGGTGTCGCAATCAACGATTCGATCGCCAAGACCTTCGCCGACCGGCCCTACCCGGGCGGGTTGACCTACTCCGGACATCCCCTGGCGACCGCCTGCGCGGTGGCCACCATCAATGCGATGGAGGACGAGGGCATGGTCACCAATGCCGCGCGTATCGGCACCGACGTGCTCGGCCCCGGCCTGCGTGAGCTGGCGGCCAAGCACCCATCGGTCGGTGAGGTGCGCGGCCTCGGCGTGTTCTGGGCGATCGAGCTGGTGACCAATCAGCAGACACGGGAACCGCTGGCGCCGTACGGCGGATCCAGTCCTGCGATGGGCGAGACTCTCGCGGCGTGCAAGGCCAACGGCCTGCTCCCCTTCGCGAACTTCAACCGGATCCACGCGGTACCGCCGTGCAACGTCAGCGACACCGAAGTGGCAGACGGGCTGCGCATGCTGGACGCGGCGTTGGCAGTCGCGGACGGTCACACCATCTGAGCGCGCCGAGTGTGGGGGCTGCGGTTACCAGAGCCCGAGCGACTCGGACTGGACCCCCACACCCGGCGTCGTCTTAGAGGATGTAGAGCATCTCCTGGTAGGTGGGCAGCGGCCAGAGGTCGTCGGCCACAACGCCTTCCAGCGTGTCGGCGGCCTCACGCACCGCGGCCATCGCGGGCAGGATCGTGTCGCGATAGTAGAGCGCCTCTTCGAGCGCGCCCTCGACGTGGGCTGCCAACGCCGACTTCAGATCACTGAGCGCCTTCGTCAGATCGGCGATCGGCGCCGATACCCCTTCGAGCAGCGTCGTGTCGGCCTCGACGCCGGCCGCCTTCAATGCGGCGACGTTCTGGGCGAGTTCGGTCTGGTACCGGATCGCCGCAGGCAGGATCACCGTCGAACCGAGCTCCAGGGCCAGCTTGGCCTCCACCGCGATGGTCAGGACGTACTGCTCCAGCCTTACCTCATAGCGGCTGTGCAGCTCGCGCTCGTTGAACACTCCGTACTTCTCGAACAGCGCGATGGACTCCGGCTTGATCAGCTCGGGGATCGCATCGGGCGTGGTCTTCAGGTTGGGAAGACCACGTGCGGCGGCCTCGATCTGCCAGTTCTCTGAGTAGCCGTCGCCGTTGAAGACCACCGCACCGTGCTCGGTGATGATGTCGGTCAGCAGCTTCTGCACCGCGGAGTCGAAGTCCTCACCATCGGCGACGGCCTTCTCCAGCACGGTCGCCATGTAGTCGAGCGAGTCGGCCATGATCGTGTTGATGATGATCATCGGCACCGCGACGGTCTGACCCGAGCCCGGCGCGCGGAACTCAAACCGGTTGCCGGTGAAGGCGAATGGGCTGGTGCGGTTGCGGTCGCCGGGGTCGGTCGGCAGCGCAGGCAGCGTGTCGACGCCGATGTGCATGACGCCCTTGCCCTTCGACGATGTCGCGGCTCCCTTGGCGATCTGCTCGAAGACGTCGGCGAGCTGCTCACCGAGAAAGATCGAGATGATCGCAGGCGGAGCCTCGTTGGCACCCAGCCGGTGATCGTTGGTGGCCGAGGCCACCGAAACCCGCAGCAGGCCACCGAATTTGTGCACCGCGCGGATCACCGCCGCGCAGAACACCAGGAACTGCGCGTTCTCGTGCGGGGTGTCACCCGGCACCAGCAGGCTGCCGAATTGCGAGTTGCCCACCGAGAAGTTGACGTGCTTGCCCGAGCCGTTGACGCCGGCGAACGGTTTCTCGTGGAACAGGCACTCCATGCCGTGCTTGTGTGCGATCGTCTTGAACACCGTCATCAGCAGCTGCTGGTGATCGGAGGCGATGTTGGCGCGCTCGAACATCGGCGCGACCTCGAACTGCGCGGGCGCGACCTCGTTGTGTCGGGTCTTGGCGGGGATGCCGAGCTTGAACAGCTCGCGCTCGGTATCCATCATGAAGCCCAGCACTCGCTCGGGCACCGCGCCGAAGTAGTGGTCGTCGAACTCCTGGCCCTTGGGCGGCTTGGCGCCGAAGAGGGTGCGGCCGGCGTTGATCAGGTCTGGGCGGGCCAGGAAGAAGTGGCGGTCGACGAGGAAGTACTCCTGCTCCGGGCCACAGAACGAGACGACGTTCTCAAAGTCCTTGTGGCCGAACAGCTTCAGGATCCGCGCGGCGTGGTTGCCCATCGCCTGCTGGCTACGCAGCAGCGGCGTCTTGAAGTCGAGGGCCTCGCCGGTCATCGACACGAAGACCGTGGGGATGCACAGCGTGTTGCCGTTCGGGTTTTCGAGGATGTAAGCGGGACTGGTGACGTCCCACCCGGTGTAGCCGCGCGCCTCGAAGGTGCTGCGCAGGCCGCCGGACGGGAAGCTCGATGCGTCGGGCTCACCCTGAATCAGGGTCTTGCCTGCGAATTCGGCCAGGGTCTGTCCGTCAGAGATCGGCTCGAGGAAGCTGTCGTGCTTCTCGGCGGTGAGGCCGGTCATTGGGTAGAAGACGTGCGCGTAGTGCGTAGCGCCCTTCTCGAGCGCCCAGTCCTTCATGGCGACGGCAACGGTGTCAGCGACCGCGGGGTCCAGCTTGACGCCCTTCTCGATCGTGGCGATGACCGACTTGTAGACCGACTTCGGCAACCGCGCCTGCATCTCGGCCTTAGTGAACACGTTCGATCCGAAGATCTCGCCCGGCTCCTCACCGGGATCGAAGCTGACCGCAGGAGGCTCGTAGGCCTCGACGTTGACGATCGCCTGCAGGCGCACGGCATTTCCGCTCAATGAAGTTCCTATCACTGCGAGTCCGCACCCTTTGCGGACGATGACCGGCCCACACTAGGAACCTCGCGTTCCAGGATTGTTACGCCGCCGTCAACGACAGAATGCGTTTGCTCGATCTGCAGACGCCGGCATATCAACGTGCCAACCCTGATGTCTCAGGACATCGCTTACACGTCTGTCCGCATGCCCCCGTGGGCGATGCCGGGGATATGTCTATGTGCCAACCTCGTAGCGACAGAGTCGCTCGGCGGGCGGCTACGCCGTTCACTTGAATCCGTTGTGTCACTTTGGTTTCAGTGGCCACATCCGGGGCTGGACTGTCTTGAGTCAAGAAGTTGGCAGGTTTTTGCTGTCGAGGTAGGCCTGTTTGGGGGTCCGGTCGGCCAGGGCTTGGTGGGGTCGGATGGTGTTGTAGATGATGCGGAAGCGGTGGGCCTCCATGTCGAGGGCATCTCCGTCGCCGATGTAGCCGCGGAACAGATGCTCGTATTTCAGGGTCTCGAAGAACCGCTCAATGACGCCGTTGGTTTGTGGTGATCGGATTCGGGTGCGGATGTGGCGCAGGAGTGGGTCGTAGCCGGTGAACAGCGTCCGGAAGTCTTTCCCGCGGTAGCAGGAGCCGTTGTCGGACACGATGGCGATGGGAGCCGGCGCGTGGCCGATGATGTTGTCTTGGTCGTCGAGGACGTCCATGAGGCCGCGGTCTTGGCGTAGGTCGGCAAGATTGAGGATGCGGGTGGCTTCTTCGACGGCTAGACGTATGCAGTGCACGGCGTCGCGGCCTCGGCTGGTGGGTGTGATGGTGATGGCGAGGCAGTATTTGGTGACGTAGTCGATGACTGCGCTGATGCGCCAGATCCCGCCGTGGGCGGTTTCGAATTCGGAGAAATCGGTCTGCCAGACCCGGTTGCGTTCGGTTGGTGGATCGTGGAAGACGCGGCGGCGCAACGCCGACCATGACTTTCGGTCGGCGCGAAAGCCTTGCGGCAGTAGCAGGCCGCGGCGTCGTAGGGCTCGTTGCACCGAGGAATTGGTGACCTCGTGGCCATCGGCGCGCATTAGAGCCGCGATCTTGCGATAGCCCCAGGCTGGCCACTGTTCGGCGTATTTGGCGGCCATCTCCTCGATGCGGTCAACGACCGGCGATGGCCATGGCCCCTTCGGCGGATCGCCAGCACGCAGCCGGGCCAGTCGACGCCGGTAAGTCCGTTCCGGGATGCCGGCTAAGAAGGCGAACCTCGAAACCGGCAGACCTGCTGCTTCTCTTAGGGTTTCGAGGTCCTGGAAGGGACCTGATCGGCCAAGGCAGCGCCGCGCTGCCAGATCCGCAATTGGACTGTGGCTTCAGCCAAGGCCAGTTTGAGCTGTTCGTTCTCCATCCGTAGCCGACGCTGCTCAGGGCTGCCGGCCGTGTGCGCGGCGCCGCCGGGCACTTCCTGCATGCGCTCGGCGCCGGCTTCGAGGAACTGATGCTTCCACTTGATGACCTGATTCGGGGTCACCCCACACCGCCTGGCCGCTTCAGCCCCGCTCATCTCCCCGGCCAGCACGGCCAACACCAGTCGGGTCTTCTCTTCGGCAGGAATCTTCGTTCGCCGTGATCTAGCCATGCCCCACTCAACCTCCTCAACATCGGCAGCGCTGTGGATAACGCGACCCTGCCAAAAAGTTTGAGTCAGTGGATTTGTCGGAGCTCGAATGTATGTTCGAATCATGTTGGCAACGCCGGTGCAGGTAGCGCTCAGTGCGCTGCGCGACGCCCACGACACCCTCGCCGGCTGCGACCTCGATTCCCTGACCCACCGCGAACTCCTCGGTGTGCTCGACGAATTGGAAACCCTGACCTGTCAACTACCTGCGCAGTGGCATCGCGCCCTGGCCCGACTCCAGACCGAAACCACCCCCAAAGAACTCGGTGCCAAGTCGTGGAAAGACGTGCTGCGGATCCGGTGGCGGATCTCGGCGAGCGAAGCCCACCGCCGCCTGGCCGAAGCCGAGGTGTTGGGACCGCGGCAGGCACTCACCGGTCAGCCGTTGGCCCCCGTTCTGGCGGCGACGGCGGCCGCTCAAGCCGCCGGACGCATCACCGCCGAGCATGTGGACAAGATCCGCGACGCCATGCAGCACCTGCCCGGCTTCGTCGACACCGCCACCCGCGACCAGATCGAAACCGACCTCGTCCGACTCGCCACCGGGGTCGGACCGACTGAACTGAAGAAGGCCGCCGACAAAATCCTGTTCCTGCTCGATCAGGACGGCCCCGCACCCGACGACACCGAACGCGCCCGCAGACGCGCCCTGGTGTGCGGCCCGCAAGGCCGCGACGGCATGGTCCCGATCAAAGGCCACCTCACCCCCGAAGCCTGGGCGATCTATGAAGCAATCTTCGCCAAGATGGCCGCACCCGGAATGTGTCACCCCGACGATGAGAGCCCTGCTTCACCGGCACGCCGTCTCAAGACCAGATCGACACCGATCAACGCAGCCTGGCCCAGCGTCAACACGACGCGCTGATCGCTATCGGCCGCAACGCGCTGGAATCCGGCGAACTCGGCCAACACCACGGGCTGCCGACCTCGCTCATTATCCGCACCACCCTGCAAGACCTCGAGTCCCGCGCGGGGGTGGGCACCACCGGCGGCGGCACCACCCTGCCGCTGCCCGATCTGATCCGCCTGGCCGGGCGGGCCAACCACTGGCTGGCGGTCTTCGACGGCGCCACCGGGCACGCGTTGGACCTGTTTCGCGCCAAACGCACCGCCACCGCCGCGCAACGGCTCATGCTCATCGGCCGCGACGGCGGCTGCACCAAACCGTCGTGCCCCGTGCCGGCCTACGGCACCCAGGTCCACCACGCCCGCGCCGATTGGGCCGACGGTGGCAACACCAACGTCGACGACCTCGCCCTGGCCTGCGGACCCGACAACCGCCTTGTCGACAAGAACGGCGGCTGGAGGACCACCATCAACGACTGCGGCGACGTCGAATGGCACCCCCCACCCGACCTGGACACCGGCCAAACCCGCATCAACTACTACCACCGCCCCGAACTACTCCTGCGCCCACCAGAAGAACCAGACGAAAACCCCGAACGTGGACCATAGAGAGCGCCCCGCATCGCGTGCTTGGAGCTGGAGCATGGCTCAGAGTGGTCGATCCGTCGACAGGCTAGGCGGTGAGCCCCGCCAACCGTTGCCCCACTTCGGTTGGGGCACGATTCCCGACCAGTACGGCCGAGAGTCGGCCAAGATGACGACAAGACGCCCGACCCACAGCTGCGCGACCTCCCTCCACTCATCGACTGGTGACGAAGGTGACCGACACGGAAGCCGCATCGCATGTCGGTAGCGCTGCTCGGGTAGACCTGTAGTGGTCGGCGACGGAACCGCCGACGTCCCCGTTCACCTACGACCTAGGCTGGGCATATGCGGTTAGGCAGGCGACGCGACGTCACCCGCGATTTCGATGCAAGTTACGACGAGCATGCGGTCGTGACGACCGGCCCCGAGCGCGAGGCGGCCGGCCTCAAAGCCGTGATGGTGTCGCTGCAGCGCGGGCTCAAATCCATGGGCGTGTGGCGGACCGGCGCATCCCTCGTGCGGCTCAATCAGCGACACGGCTTCGACTGTCCCGGCTGCGCATGGCCCGAGGAACACGGCGGCCGCAAGTTCGCCGAATTCTGCGAGAACGGCGCCAAGGCCGTCGCCGAGGAGGCGACCAAGCGCGTCGTCACCCCTGACTTCTTCGCGCGGCATTCCATCGCCGACCTCGACGGCCGACCCGAATACTGGCTGTCCCAACAAGGCCGACTCACTCACCCGATGGTCCTGCGACCCGGCGACGACCACTACCGACCGATCGACTGGGACGACGTCTACCGCCTGATCGCCGACGAACTACGCGCTCTGGACGACCCCAACGAAGCTGTTTTCTACACCTCAGGACGCACCAGCAACGAGGCGGCGTTCCTCTACCAACTGATGGTCCGCAGCTTCGGCACCAACAACCTGCCCGACTGTTCCAACATGTGCCACGAGTCCTCGGGTACCGCGCTGATCGAAGCGATCGGCGTCGGCAAGGGCTCGGTCACCGTCGAGGACATCTCCAAGGCCGATCTCATCATCATCGCCGGCCAGAACCCGGGCACCAACCATCCCCGCATGCTGTCGGTGCTCGAGAAGGCAAAGGAGAACGGCGCAAAGATCATTGCCGTCAACCCGCTGCCCGAGGCGGGACTGATCCGGTTCAAGGATCCGCAGAAGGTGCACGGCGTGATCGGCCATGGCATCCCGATCGCCGACGAATTCGTCCAGATCCGTATCGGCGGCGACATGGCCCTGTTCGCCGGACTCGGCCGGCTACTACTGGAAGCCGACGATCGAGCACCGGGTTCCGTCGTGGACCGCGACTTCATCGCCGAGTACTGCGCGAACTTCGAAGAGTACGAAGCCCAAACGCGCGCCGTCGACCTCGACACCGTCCTGGAGGCCACCGGCATCGAGCGCGCGCAACTGGAGAAGGTCGCGCAGATGCTGATCGACTCCGAGCGCACCATCGCATGTTGGGCCATGGGACTCACCCAGCACCGTCACGCCGTACCGATGATCTCCGAGATCACCAACGTGCTGCTGATGCGCGGCATGATCGGCAAACCCGGCGCCGGATTATGCCCCGTCCGTGGGCATTCCAACGTCCAGGGCGACCGCACGATGGGCATCTGGGAGAAGATGCCCGAGAAGTTCCTCGCCGCCCTGGACAACCACTTCGGCATCGTCAGTCCTCGCAAACACGGCCTCGACACCGTCGACGCCATCCGCGCCATGCGCGACGGCAAGGCCAAGGTCTTCATGGGCATGGGCGGCAACTTCGCCACCGCGACACCCGACACCACGGTCACCGAGGCTGCACTGGGCAACTGCTCCCTCACCGTGCAGGTCTCCACGAAACTCAACCGCAGCCACGTGGTGCACGGCCGCACAGCGCTGATCCTCCCGTCGCTCGGCCGCACCGACCGCGACCTCCAGCGAGGCGTCAAACAGCAAGTGTCCGTCGAGGATTCGATGTCGATGGTGCACCTGTCGCGCGGCAGTCTGCACCCGCCCAGCGACCAGGTGCGCAGCGAGGTCGCGATCATCTGCCAGCTGGCCCGCACCCTCCTGGGACCGGACCACCCGGTGCCGTGGGAGGCGTTCAACGACGACTACGACAGGATCCGCGACGCGATCGCCGCCGTGGTTCCCGGCTGCGACAACTACAACGCCAAAGTGCGTGCGCCCGACGGCTTCCAGTTGCCGCACGGCCCACGCGATTCACGCATATTCCCCACCAGCACAGGCAAAGCCAACTTCGCCGTGAACCCGCTGCAGTGGGTGCCCATCCCGGAGGGCAGGCTGATTCTGCAGACGCTGCGCAGCCACGACCAATACAACACCACGATCTACGGCCTCGACGACCGCTACCGCGGTGTGAAGGGCGGCCGTCGCGTCGTGTTCGTGAACAAGGCCGACATCGACCGGTTCGGACTCCGCGAGGGCGACCGCGTCGACCTGGTATCGGAGTTCGGCGGCAGCGACGGCGAAATGCAGGAGCGGCGGGCCAAGGACTTCATGGTCGTGCCCTACGAGACCCCAGTCGGCAACGCGGCGGCCTACTACCCGGAGACCAACCCGTTGGTTCCCCTCGATCACGTTGCGGAGAAGTCGAATACGCCGGTGTCGAAGGCCGTGGTGATCCGACTTGAGCGTTCCGCCGGTGTGCGGGACGAAGATCGGGTGATCAGCTAGTGGGGCGTGTGACGGCGCGGCGCCGGGTTCAACACGTCACGGCCGACCAGGCCGTCGCGCGACCGGAGACCCTCGTCGTCGAGGAACCGCTGGAGATCCGCGTCAACGGCACGCCGCTCACCGTCACGATGCGCACCCCGGGCTCGGATATCGAACTCGCCCAAGGCTTTCTGCTCACCGAGGGCGTCATCGCCCACCGCGACGACGTGCTCACCGTGCGCTACTGCAAAGGCGCCGGCCCCGATCAGGTCAACACGTACAACGTGCTCGACGTGACGCTCGCACCGCACGTACCGCCGCCGGACGTCGATGTCGCACGCAACTTCTACACGACGTCGTCCTGCGGGGTGTGCGGTAAGGCCTCGCTCGAAGCGGTGCGGACCATCAGCAAGCACGGCCCCGGCGACGATCCCTCGACCGTCTCCGCCGAAACGCTGTCCGCGCTCCCCGACCGCCTGCGCGACGAGCAGAAGGTGTTCGCCAGCACCGGCGGACTGCACGGCGCCGCACTGTTCGACGTCGACGGCACCACCCTGGCCGTCCGCGAGGACATCGGCCGCCACAACGCCGTCGACAAAGTCATCGGGTGGGCGCTGGAGAACGACCGCATACCGCTGAGCGCCACCGTCCTGTTGGTCAGCGGGCGCGCGTCATTCGAGCTCACCCAGAAGGCCGTGATGGCCGGCATTCCGGTGCTCGCCGCGGTGTCGGCGCCGTCGTCACTGGCCGTCGACCTCGCCAGCCAGTCGGGGCTGACCCTGGTGGCGTTCCTGCGCGGCGATTCGATGAACATCTACACCCGACCGGATCGGGTCGTCCAAGCCCACTAGCGACCTACTTGCGATCTCCACCCGATCTCCACGAAACCTCCAAGCTTTCGAGCCCGGGGATCAAGAGCATCGGGGTATGCCAGAAATCCTCATCGCCTCGCTGTCGCCGACCGGCCACATCTCCCCGCTGCTGACGGCCGCGCAGGGTCTGGTCGACCGCGGTGACCGCGTCACCGTCCTGACCGCGGCCCAGCACGCTCGCAAGATCCGGGCGATCGGAGCCACGCCCGTCGCGATCCCGCCCGAGGCAGACTTCGACATGACCCGCCTCGACATCGACCTGCCCGGCCGCACCGACACGTCGGGCATCAAGCGGGTCAACTTCGACATCGTGCGCATCTTCCTGCAGCCGATGCCGCTGCAGACACATGCGCTGTCGGAGTTGATGGCTCAGACACGCTTCGACGCGGTTCTTTTCGACTCGGGTTTCTTCGGCACCCTGCCGTTCCTGCTCGGCGATCCCGCGGCCCGCCCGCCGATGCTGAGCTACAGCACGATGCCGTTGATGCTGAGCAGCCGCGACACCGCTCCGTTCGGCATGGGGCTGGCGCCGTCGTCGACCATGCTGGGACGGCTGCGCAACCGCGCGCTGACAGCGCTGTCGCAGCAGGTGCTGCTGCGTGAGACGCAGAACGTCGCCAACCATCTTCTCGACCGCATGAACAGCCGCCAGCTGCCCACGTTCGTCCTCGACTCCGGCAAGCTCGCCGACCGTTACATCGCGCCGACGGTGCCCGAATTCGACTATCCCCGCAGGGATCTGCCTGCCAACGTGCGCTACGTCGGCGCCGTGCACCCGGGCCCGTCACGCGGATTCCGTCGCCCGCCGTGGTGGTCGCAGCTCGACGGGGATCGTCCCGTCGTGCATGTCACACAGGGCACCATCGACAACGCGGATCTCGGCAGGCTGATCGAACCGACCATCGAGGCGCTCGGTGGCGAGGACGTCGTCGTGGTGGCCACCACCGGCGGTCGCGACGTGTCCCAGCTGAAGGTTCCGCTGCCGGCCAATACCTATGTCGCCGAATACATCCCGCACGACCTTCTGCTGTCCAAGGTCGACGTCATGGTCACCAACGGTGGGTACGGTGCGGTGCAGCGGGCATTGTCGATGGGTGTTCCGCTCGTGGTGGCGGGCAACACCGAGGACAAGCCGGAAGTGGCCGCGCGCGTCGGGTGGACCGGGGCCGGCATCAACCTCAAGACGGGAACGCCGAGGCCGGGCGCGATCCGCGGCGCGGTGCGCAAGGTGCTCGCCGACGGTCGGTATCTGCGTTGCGCGCGGAACCTCGAAATGGCCTTCGCGCGACGAGACGGCGTGGCCGAGATCGCGGCGCTGATCGACGAGGTCATCGCCGAGCGTGAGGCGGTGAAGGCATGAGCTCGTGTGCAGATCCGTTCGGTCGGCCGCCTACGCCGGCACCCAAAGTCGAAGCGATCGGATGGCGTAGTCGCCTACGCGTGCCCCTGTCGAACTTCCGGACCACGGTGGAGCCATGGTTGACACGCTGCAATACGTCGCGATAGTCGGTTACCTGGCCTGGTGCCTCATCAGCTCGCTGGCCAGTACGCTGCGGCCCTGAGGCTACGCGCTCTTGTCGCGCCTCTCGGTGCGAGCCGGCTTGCGGGGAACGATCGTCGGAAGCACGTTATCTTCGACGGTCTCCTTGGTGACGACCACCTTGGCGACGTCGTCGCGGCTCGGGATGTCGTACATCACCGGCAGCAGGACCTCTTCCATGATGGCGCGCAGGCCGCGGGCCCCGGTGCCACGGTGGATGGCCTGATCGGCGATGGCCTCGAGTGCGGCGTCCTCGAACTCCAGCTCGACGCCGTCCATCTCGAACAGCCGCGTGTATTGCTTGACCAGGGCGTTCTTCGGCTTGGACAGGATCGTGACGAGCGAATCCTTGTCGAGGTTGGTCACCGAGGCGACGACCGGCAGACGGCCGATGAACTCCGGGATCAGCCCGAACTTGATCAGGTCTTCCGGCATGACCTCGGCGAAGTGGTCCTGGGTGTCGATCTCGGCCTTCGAATGCACCTCGGCGCCGAAGCCCAGGCCGCGCTTACCGACGCGGTCGGAGACGATCTTCTCCAGACCGGCGAATGCCCCGGCGACGATGAACAGCACGTTGGTGGTGTCGATCTGGATGAACTCCTGGTGCGGATGCTTGCGTCCGCCCTGCGGAGGCACCGAAGCCTGCGTGCCCTCCAGGATCTTCAGCAGCGCCTGCTGGACGCCCTCACCGGAGACATCACGCGTGATCGACGGGTTCTCGCTCTTGCGGGCGATCTTGTCGACCTCGTCGATGTAGATGATGCCGGTCTCGGCGCGCTTGACGTCGTAGTCGGCGGCCTGAATCAGCTTGAGCAGAATGTTCTCGACGTCCTCGCCGACGTAGCCGGCCTCCGTCAGCGCGGTGGCGTCGGCGATTGCGAACGGGACGTTCAGCATCTTCGCCAGCGTCTGCGCGAGGTAGGTCTTGCCACAGCCGGTGGGACCCAGCATCAGGATGTTCGACTTGGCCAGTTCGACGGGCTCGGAGCGCGAATCGCGCATCTTCTCGCCGGCCTGGATTCGCTTGTAGTGGTTGTAGACGGCCACGGCCAGCGTGCGCTTGGCGGTGTCCTGGCCGATGACATACCCCTCGAGGAATTCGCGGATCTCTGCAGGCTTGGGCAGCTCGTCGAGTTTTACGTCGTCGGCATCGGCGAGTTCCTCTTCGATGATCTCGTTGCAGAGGTCGATGCATTCATCGCAGATATAGACGCCCGGACCCGCAATGAGCTTCTTGACCTGCTTCTGGCTCTTTCCACAGAACGAGCACTTCAGCAGGTCACCGCCGTCTCCAATGCGCGCCATCTGGTGAGGTCCTACTTTCGTGTCAGCAAAAGGTCTTGAGTCAATTCACCCCGGGTGTTGGACCCGACGCTACCCGCTTGTTCCGGCGCGAGGCGACCGATAAAGCCGAATCGCGTGGTTGGTATTCATCTGTGTGCGCAGAACATAACGCCTGACAACCCCCGTAACCGCTGGAACGCGCCACCGTGTCCCTGGCGTGTCGCCGCCGTTATGAGACTGAGAAGGTCGTCGCGAAGGCACCGTAGAGTTGCACAGTGGTCTTCGCCCTGCCCAACGATACCGTGCTCATCGGTGACGGCGGGCTGGCCACCGCGCTCGAGACCCGCGGCCACGACCTCTCGGACGACCTGTGGTCGGCCCGACTGCTGATCGACGCACCAGACGAGATCGTTGCTGTGCACAGCGCTTTTTTCCGCGCCGGTGCCGCGTTTGCCACGACGGCGAGCTATCAGGCCTCCTTCGACGGTTTCGCTGCACGCGGAATCGACAGGGCGCACGCCACACGCCTACTCCAGCGCAGCGTCGAGCTGGCAAAGACCGCCCGTGACGAGAGCGGCGGGCATCGCTACGTCGCCGCGTCGGTTGGGCCGTACGGTGCGGCACTGGCCAACGGCGAGGAGTACGTCGGCCGATACGGCCTGTCGGTCGCACAGCTGGCCGCCTGGCACCGACCTCGGTTGGAAGTGCTCGTCGACGCCGGCCCGGACATACTCGCCGTCGAGACCGTGCCCGACGCCGACGAGGCCGAGGCGCTGGTCGGCCTGATCCACGAGTGCAAGACACCGGCATGGCTGTCCTACACCATCGACGGGCTGACGACTCGCGCCGGGCAACCGCTGACCGACGCCTTCGCCGTCGCCGCCGATGTACCGGAAATCGTTGCCGTGGGCGTGAATTGCTGCGCACCCGACGACGTGCTGACGGCCGTCGAGATCGCTCGTACGGTCACCGGCAAGCCAGTCATCGTCTACCCCAACAGTGGTGAGACCTGGGACGGGCCCCGTCGAACATGGGTCGGAGACTCGAAATGGTCAGCCCACCTTGCACCGCAGTGGGTGGCCGCCGGTGCGTGCATCGTGGGTGGATGTTGCCGGGTTGGGCCCTCCGACATCGCCGCTCTGGCAGCGACGGTGACGTCGCCTAACGTCCCCTAGCGACGACCGGGGCCTGCGGGTCCCGGCCCCGCCGGACCCGGGCCTACCGGACCGGGGCCCACAGGACCTGGCCCCACGGGCCCGACGACCCCACCGACGCCGACTGGGCCTGCGGGTCCGACCACCGGGTTCGGCGGGTTGACGTAGACGGTCGCATCGACCGGGACGCATTGGAGGGTGTAGACGTCCCAGTACATCCCGTACGGGCAGGGCTGTGGTGGGGGCGGCGGCGGTGGTGGCGGTTGAGCGCTACTGATCGCCGTCGATCCCAGCCCCAATACGCCGCCGGCCAATGCCAGCGCCGCGACGCCAAGCCGAAGACCCACCTTCATGACCCTCCCTTGTCACCGTGCTCGTCGGTTTCGACAGCTTGCCATGCACGGCGGCCGCGGAGACGCGGTTTTGGATGCATTGCCGATCAAGGCAA
The DNA here is from genome assembly GCF_010726085.1 of Mycolicibacterium moriokaense. Lineage (NCBI taxonomy): Bacteria > Bacillati > Actinomycetota > Actinomycetes > Mycobacteriales > Mycobacteriaceae > Mycobacterium > Mycolicibacterium moriokaense. Next base: position 2,571,484 of record NZ_AP022560.1, on the reverse strand, counting down.
CGGTCAGGTCAGGCGGTCTGGGCGGAGAGCTTGCGGTACTCGAGCACCGTGTCGATCACGCCGTACTCCTTGGCCTCCTCGGCCGTCAGGATCTTGTCGCGATCGGTGTCCTTGCGGATCTGCGCGGCATCCTTGCCGGTGTGATGCGCCAGCGTCGTCTCCATCAGCGTGCGCATGCGCTCGATCTCCTTGGCCTGGATCTCCAGGTCGGAGAATTGGCCCTGGATGACGCCGGACAGCGCGGGCTGGTGGATCAGGATGCGGGCGTTCGGCAGCGCGAGCCGCTTGCCGGGCGTTCCGGCGGCCAGCAGCACCGCGGCGGCCGACGCAGCCTGCCCGAGGCAGACGGTCTGGATGTCCGCGCGGACGTACTGCATGGTGTCGTAAATGGCCATCAGCGACGTGAACGAGCCACCCGGCGAGTTGATGTACATGGTGATGTCGCGGTCCGGATCGAGCGACTCGAGCACCAGGAGCTGGGCCATGATGTCATTCGCCGACGCGTCGTCGACCTGCACTCCGAGGAAGATGATGCGCTCCTCGAAGAGCTTGTTGTACGGGTTGGACTCCTTGACGCCGAAGCTCGAGTGCTCGATGAACGACGGCAGGATGTAGCGGGCCTGGGGCGCCAGGCGGGGGTCAGTCTGGGGATGCAAGCGGTCGGTCATTTGTCTAGTCCTGCTCCTGGTCCTGAGCCGTTGACGCTGGCGCTGGTGATGATGTGGTCGACGAATCCGTATTCGAGGGCTTCCTGCGCGGTGAACCAGCGGTCGCGGTCGGAGTCGGCCTCGATCCGCTCGATGGTCTGCCCGGTGAACTCGGCGTTCAGTCGGAACATCTCCTTCTTGATGACCGCGAACTGCTCGGCCTGGATCGCGATGTCGGCGGCAGAGCCGGTGACACCGCCCAGCGGCTGGTGCATCAGGATCCGCGCGTGCGGCAGGGCATAGCGCTTGCCCTTGGTGCCCGCGGCGAGCAGGAACTCGCCCATCGACGCGGCCATGCCCATCGCGTAGGTGGCGATATCGCACGGCGCGAGAACCATCGTGTCGTAGATCGCCATGCCTGCGCTGATCGAGCCGCCCGGCGAGTTGATGTAGAGGTGGATGTCCTTGCTGGGGTCTTCGGCGGACAGCAGCAGAATCTGCGCGCACAGCCTGTTGGCGATGTCGTCGTCGACCTGTGATCCCAGGAAGATGATGCGCTCCGACAGCAACCGCTCGTAGACAGAGTCGACGAGGTTGAGACCGGGCGATGCACCACGCATGTCAGTCACGACTGGATACCTGCTTTCTTTCAAGGCCTAACACTCACCGACACTAACCAACCAGCACCGGCGCGCACTCCCTAGAGGGAGCGCTTTCGCTCACAGCGTCACTCGGCGTCGGCGGTTTCCTCGTCGGAGGCTTCATCGGCCGGTGCCTCGTCCGTTTCAGGAGCAGCCGTCGCCGGACCCGTCCGCGAGAAGAACTCCGAGGTGTCCACCACTTCACCATTCGAGTCGGTGACGGTGGCGTTCTCGACGATCTCCGCCACAGCCAGCCCACGGCGCACGTCGGCGAACAACGCAGCCAGCTGGTTGTTCTCCTGCAGCGCAGCAAGCAGCTGCTGGGGCTCCATGCCGTACTGCTGCGACATCAGGATCAGCCGCTGGGTGATGTCGTTCTGGCCGACCTGGATGTCGAGCTTGTCGGCGATCGCGTCCACCAGCAGCTGGGTCTTGACGGCCTTCTCAGCGTTGGCGCGGTTCTCCTCGTCGAACTTCTCCCGGCTGCTGCCCTGCGCCTCGAGCGCCTCCGCGAACCGCTCCTCGTCGTGGTCCAGGCCGTGGATCGCGTTGTGCAGCGCCTCGTCGACCTGCGCCTGCACGATGTTCTCGGGCAGCGGCACCTCGACCTGCTCGAGCAGCGTCTCCAGCACCTTGTCCCGGATCAGCTCGGCCTGCTGTACGCGCTTGAGCCGCTTCACCTGCTCGGTGAGGCTGTTCTTCAGCTCCTCGATGGTGTCGAATTCGCTTGCCAGTTGCGCAAATTCGTCGTCGGGCTCGGGCAGCTCGCGCTCCTTGACCGACTTGACGGTGACGGTCACCTGAGCGTCTTCGCCGGCGTGCTCACCCGCGACGAGCTTGGTGGTGAAGACGCGGGTCTCCCCCTCCTTGAGGCCGACGATCGCCTCGTCGAGGCCGTCGATCAGCTGGCCGGACCCGACCTCGTGCGAAAGGCCCTCGGTGTTGGCTTCGGGGATCTCCTTGCCGTCGACGGTGGCCGACAGGTCGATCGAGACGAAGTCGCCGTTCTGGGCCGGGCGGTCCACACCGGTCAGCGTGCCGAAGCGCGCGCGCAGGGACTCGAGTTCGGCGTCGACCTCTTCGCCGGTGACCTCGATGGCGTCGACTGTGATCTCGAGCGCATCGAGATCAGGGAGTTCGAGATCGGGCCGCACGTCGACCTCGGCGGTGAACTCGAGATCCTGGCCGTACTCCTTCTTGGTGACCTCGATCTCGGGCTGACCGATCGGACGGAGATCCGAGCTGGTGACCGCCTCGCTGTAGCGACCGGGAAGGGCGTCGCTGACGACCTGGTCCAGCATCGCCTCGCGGCCGAAGCGGGCCTCGAGCAGCTTGCGCGGCGCCTTGCCGGGCCGGAAGCCGGGCAGCCGCACCTGGCTGGCCAACTGCTTGAAGGCGCGATCGAACTCGGGCTCGAGCTCGGTGAAGGGCACCTCCACGTTGATGCGAACCCTGGTCGGGCTCAACTTCTCGACGGTGCTCTTCACGATCGTGCTCCTTGTTGTTCTGGTCTATGGACGGGTGCAGTCGGGGTGACAGGATTTGAACCTGCGGCCTTCCGCTCCCAAAGCGGATGCGCTACCAAGCTGCGCTACACCCCGCGCCGATGGCCGCCTCCGAACGCAGAACGACCACGCGAGATACTACGGCCTGGACACGCGATGCCCTTAATTGGATTTGATTCCGTCGGCGCCGGTACAGTGCCTGGTGCAACATACGCGGGCGTAGCTCAATGGTAGAGCCCTAGTCTTCCAAACTAGCTACGCGGGTTCGATTCCCGTCGCCCGCTCCAATGACCGCCTCGGTGAACGTGTGTTCGATCACCGGGGCGTTTCTTTTCGGTGGCTGTTACGGTGCCGTCCGGAACTCGCCGGGCGCGTCACGCGGCGCCTTTCCGAGATGTCAGGCACGGGTGCGCGATGTGGTTGAGAATGCAGCGGACGCCCGTCGCGGCACGACATTCCGAAAGGTGACATGGCAGCCGAGGAACAAGTGCGCACAGCCGTGGTGGTCGTCCACGGGATGGCTGAGAAGCGTCCGATGGAAACGTTCGACGACTTCGTGCGGACTGCACTGCATCCGCACGACGATCAGTGGGACCACCGCCCGCGGCCGACGGTGGTCGCCGAGACCTACGAGGCGCGCCGATACGTCGGCCCTCGGCAGGTTGAATTCTTCGAATATCACTGGCCATTCCTGATGACCGCAGGCAAATACGCCGGCGTTGCGCCGACAGCGTTGCGGTTGTTCGTACGTCGACCGAGCAATGTCCCCGATGCCCTACTCGGAGTCTGGCGCCTGGTGTGGACGACCGTGCTGGTGATGCTGTCGGTGATCCCCGTGCTGTTCGTCGCCGGGTATGCACTGAATTCCGATGTTCCGGTGTGGATCATCGGTTTGGTCACCAGCGCGGTCGTGCTGATCTTCTGGTTCGGCCTCTACCGAATGCTCGCGCGTGCGGTGGTGAACAAAAAGACCGCACCTCTCGTCGACTCCGCCCGCTACCTGGAACCGTCGCCACACTCATATGCCGCGCGACGGGCCATCCGCGGCGGCCTGGCGAACCTGCTGCGCGACCTCCATGAGGATGGCTACACGCGAATCGTCCTGGTGGCCCACGGCGTCGGCGCCTTCATCGCCTATGACGCGCTGATGCTGTCGCGTTCGCACAGGCCCTGGGGCATAACCGATTTCGTCACACTCGGCGCACCGTTGGTGTACGCGGACCTCCTGTTGACGCGGGCGCCGCTGCTGAGCGGATTGAAAGCTTCCGACAGCACACACCGACGTGAGCTGTTCGAAGGGCTGCTGCGCCGCGGCGTCCTCGCCGAATGCAACGACGAGCCCTTCGCGGCCACCCGCTGGACGAACTTGTGGTTTCCGGTGGTTCGCGGCAGCCGTCGCGGCGACTGGTTCGGCGGAGCGTTGGCTCCGTTGTTCGGAGCCGGAATCCGCGACATCGAAATCACCGGCAATGAGCCCGAACGATTCAAGCGCGGGTCGGCGCACACGGAGTACTTCAGCCATCCCGACAAGAGCGCCGATGGCGACATCGCCTGGCACCTCCGCGAAATCCTCGCGCTGTAGGCCTCTGCTCACGGCGTAATCGCGGCACTGGTCGCGGACTTTCCTCTCGGTAGGCTGGGCGCCATGAACGGCGTGCTGCTCGTCCTGGTTGTCCTGGTGGTCGTGGCGCTCGGCGTGGTCGTGTACGGGGCGATGAAGGCCTCCGATCGACGCAACGCCGCCTCACTCGAAGACGCGAAGGCGGACGCTCGTCGTGTGATCGAACGTCTCGGCGGCCAGGTGATCAACCTGACCGGCAGCGACGACGCGTCCAAGCAGGCGCTGGCCGACGCGTCCGAGCGGTACACCGCCGCGGGTTCGCAGATCGAGCAAGCGACCACCGCCAAGCAGGCGCTGCTCGCAAAGGAGAGCGCACTCGAGGGCCTGTACTACGTCCGCGCCGCCCGCGTCGCGATGGGCATGGACCCTGGACCGGAACTGGAAACGCTGGCAGGCCAGCGCGCCGCGGGCACGGTGACCGAGGACCGGCGGGTCAACTTCGACGGCCGCGAGATCGAGGCGTCGCCGACCCCGTCGGAGCGCACCCCGAACTACTACCCCGGCGGTCGCGTGGCCGGCCGGCCGGTCCCCGCGGGCTGGTACTCGGAGCCGTGGTGGAAGCCGGCGCTGGTCGCGGGTGCGTGGGGCGTCGGATCGGTGCTGCTGTTCGACGCGCTGTTCTCCGGCATGCACGGCAGCGGATACGACCAGGGCTTCGCACAGGGATACGACCAGGGGTTCGATCAGGGCCAGGACTTCGGCGGTGACTACGGAGGCGACACCGGCGGCGACTGGAGTGGCGGCGACTGGGGCGGAGACTTCGGCGGCGATTTCGGCGGCTTCTGAGCCTCGCGATCCTCGTTGACTCTGCGTGCAGGCACACTTTTCGGCCGAATCAACGCCCTGAGCGCAGAGTCAACAACTCATTTCTGACAGGTCGGACACCAGAACAGGTTGCGTCCCTCCAACACCGCGGTGCGGATCTCGGTACCGCACACCCGACATGGTTCGCCGGCCCGCCGGTACACGTAGGTCCGCGGCCGCCCGGGCGCATATGACGGCGGCCCGTGATCGTCCTCGGGCCGGACGACGATGATCTTTCCCCGCCGCAGACCGACCTTCATCAGCTCGACGAGATCGGTCCACATCGCCTTGAACTCGTCCTCGTCGATGGACGTACCCGGCCGGTAGGGGTCGATACCGTGCCGGAAGAGCAACTCGTTGCGGTACACGTTGCCGACACCGGCGATCACCGTCTGATCCATCAGCAGTGCGCCGATAGCCCTGCGGGACTTACGAATTCGCTCCCACGCCAGCGAGCCGTCGGCGTCGCGGCGCAACGGGTCAGGACCGAGCCGGGCCACGATATCGCCGATCTCGGGCTCGGTGATCACCTCACACACCGTCGGGCCGCGCAGGTCGGTCCCGTACTCGGCGCCGATCATCCGCATGCGCACCTGTCCGACGGGCAAGGGTGGCGGAAGGTGAAATTCGGTGAACGTGCCGTACAACCCGAGATGCACGTGTACGACGCGGCCGCCCTCGTAGTGGTGGAACAGATGCTTACCCCAGGCGTCGGCCTTCTTCAGGATGCGGCCGTTGACCGCAGCGGCGCCTTCGGCGAATCGTTCCTGCGGGCTGGACACCAGGACCGGTGCACGCCCGAAACGACGCTGATGCAGCCGGGCCAGCCGGTGCAGTGTGTGCCCTTCGGGCATCCCTAGCTCGGGGCGCCGGGCACCGGCGGCGCGATGTGCGTGCGCTCGTACTCAGACAGGATGTCGATACGCCGTTGGTGGCGTTCGGCTTTCGACCACGGCGTGGACAGGAACGCGTCGACGATCTCGAGCATCTGCTCCTCGGTGTGCATGCGCCCGCCGATGCCGATCACCTGTGCGTTGTTGTGTTCGCGCGCGAGTTTCGCCGTCTCGACGCTCCAGGCCAACGCGCACCGCACACCGGGCACCTTGTTGGCCGCGATCTGCTCACCGTTGCCCGAGCCGCCGAGCACGATGCCGAGGCTGTCGGGGTCGGCGACGGTTTTCTCCGCGGCGGCAATGCAGAACGCCGGGTAGTCGTCGTCGGCGTCGTACGTGTACGCGCCACAGTCGACGGGTTCGTGGCCCTTCGACTTCAGGTGCTCGATGATTCGCTGCTTGAACTCGAAGCCCGCGTGGTCGGCTCCCAGGTAGACGCGCATGGCGGTCATTCTCGCAGAGCGGCAGGACCCGTCAGTGCACGGTCGACGAAGTCAGTCGAATACAGGTGGCTCGGTGCGGGTGCGCTTGAGCTCCCAGAAGTGCGGATAGGACGCGAACGTCACCGAGGCATCCCACAGCTTGCCCGCCTCTTCCCCGCGCGGAATCTTCGACAGCACCGGGCCGAAGAAGGCGACCCCGTTGACGTGGATCGTCGGGGTGCCGACGTCCTCGCCGACGGCATCCATGCCCTGGTGGTGGCTGTTGCGCAACGCCTCGTCGTACTTGTCGGTGTTGGCCGCCTCGGCGAGCTCGGCGGGCAGCCCGACCTCCTCGAGGGACTCCTTGATCACTTTCTCGAAATCTTGGTCGAAGTCCCGATAGCCCTGGTTGTGGATCCGCGTGCCCATCGCGGTGTACAGCGGCGCGAGGATCTCGTTCCCCTTCGCCTGCTCGGCGGCGATGGCCACGCGAACCGGCTTCCATGCCTGCTTGAGGCCTTCGCGATACTGCTCGGGCAGGTCTTCCCTGTTCTCGTTGAGCACGGCGAGGCTCATTACGTGGAAGTTCACCTCGATGTCGCGCACCTTCTCCACCTCGAGGATCCAACGCGAGGTGATCCAGCACCACGGGCACAGCGGGTCGAACCAGAAATCGGCGACAGACTTCTCGGGCATGAAATACCTCTCGGTGGTGGTTCAGACGACTCTTTGGACAACCGTGCACCCCGCGCGGGTGTTCCCGCTGCCAGGTTTTCCCAGGCAACGCCGAACACGACACGCATAGTGTGCAAACGGTTATAAAACCGTGCTGCCGATGTGACAGTTGTCAATCAGTGTTTCACCTGTGATGAAAGCGAAACGCACGGCCACCATGACACTGGTCGGCGTCGCCACGGCATTGAGCCTCGCGGCACCGGCATCCGCCGAACCCGTCGACACCAGCTTCCTCAACGCGTTGAACGACGCCGGCATCGGTTACGGCGATCCGGTGAGCGCCGAGAAGCTCGGCCAGTCGATCTGCCCGATGCTTGTCGAGCCGGGGAAGAACCTGGCGTCGGTGTACTCGACCGTGTCCGACAACGGCATCAACCCCGACGTGGCGGCCTTCTTCACCGGCATCGCCATCTCGGCGTACTGCCCGTCGATGATGGCGCAGATCGGCAACGGCACGATCCTCGAGGGACTCAACGGGATCCCCGGGCTCAGAGCGCTGGGACTACCGGGGTTCTAACGAGCCCCACAACGAGCCCCACAACGAGCCCGACCACTAGGTTGGACTCGTGGCACTCCCCAATCTCACTCGCGACCAGGCGGTCGAACGCGCCGCCCTCGTCACCGTCGACAACTACCGCATCGAACTCGATCTGACGGACGGCGCCGGCAAGCCCGGCGAGACCACCTTCCGCTCGCTGACGACCGTCGAGTTCGACGCGCTGGCCGGTGCCGACACCTACATCGACATCGCCGCCGACCGCGTACGCAGCGCCGTCCTCAACGGCCACGACATCGACGTGTCGGGCTACGACGAGTCGACCGGCATTCCGCTGACGGGCCTGGCCGCTCACAACGTCCTCGTCGTCGACGCCGACTGCCGCTACTCCAACACCGGCGAGGGCCTGCACCGGTTCGTCGACCCGGTGGACGACGAGGTCTATCTGTACTCACAGTTCGAGACCGCCGACGCGAAGCGAATGTTCGCGTGCTTCGACCAGCCCGACCTCAAAGCCACCTTCGAGGTGACGGTCACCGCCCCGGCGCATTGGGAGGTCGTCTCCAACGGCGCCACCGCTGCTGTCGAGGACGCGGGGAAAGCCAAGCGGCACACCTTCGTCGTCACCCCGCGGATGAGCACCTACCTGGTGGCGCTGATCGCCGGCCCGTACACCCGCTGGGACGACAACTACAGCGACGAGCACGGCGACATTCCGCTGGGCCTGTTCTGCCGTGCATCGCTGGCGGAGTTCATGGACGCGGAGCGACTATTCACCGAGACGAAACAGGGATTCGCGTTCTACCACAACAACTTCGGCGTCCCGTACGCGTTCGGCAAGTACGACCAGCTGTTCGTGCCGGAGTTCAACGCGGGCGCGATGGAGAACGCCGGCGCCGTGACCTTCCTGGAGGACTACGTCTTCCGCAGCAAGGTGACCCGGGCGTCGTACGAGCGCCGCGCCGAAACGGTGCTGCACGAGATGGCCCACATGTGGTTCGGCGACCTGGTCACCATGCAGTGGTGGGACGACCTGTGGCTCAACGAGTCGTTCGCGACGTTCGCATCGGTGCTGTGCCAGGCCGAGGCGACCGAATACAAGCAGGCGTGGACCACGTTCGCGAACGTCGAGAAGTCATGGGCCTACCGGCAGGACCAGCTGCCGTCGACGCATCCCGTCGCCGCTGACATCCCCGACCTGGCCGCCGTCGAGGTGAACTTCGACGGCATTACCTACGCCAAGGGCGCAAGTGTGCTCAAGCAGCTCGTCGCCTATGTCGGGCTGGAGGAGTTCCTGTCGGGGCTTCGGGATTACTTCCGCGACCACGCTTTTGCGAACGCGACGTTCGGCGATCTGCTCGGCGCACTGGAGAAGGCGTCCGGGCGGGATCTGTCCGGCTGGGGTCGGCAGTGGCTGAAAACCACCGGGCTCAACACACTTCGCCCCGAGTTCGACGTCGACGCCGACGGCCGCTTCACCCGCTTCGCGATCTCACAGAGCGGAGCGCAGCCCGGCGCCGGAGAGACACGGGTGCACCGTCTCGCGGTCGGGATCTATGACGACGACGGCAACGGAAAGCTGGTACGGACCCACCGCGAGGAGCTCGACGTCGAGGGCGATACCACCGAAGTTACTGCATTGCAGGGAGTTTCGCGCGGCAAGCTCATCCTTGTCAACGACGACGACCTTACCTACTGCTCGCTGCGGCTGGACCCGCAGTCGTTGCACACGGTGCTGACCCGGATCGCGGACATCGCCGATCCCCTGCCCCGCACGCTGGCGTGGTCGGCGGCATGGGAGATGACGCGCGACGCCGAACTGAAGGCCCGCGATTTCGTCACACTGGTCATCAGCGGTGTGCACGCCGAATCCGAAGTGGGTGTGGCGCAACGCCTGCTGCTGCAGGCGCAGACCGCGCTCGGCTCCTACGCCGACCCGACGTGGGCGGCCGAAAACGGCTGGCCGGCGTTCGGAGACGCGCTGCTGGACCTGGCGCGCGAGTCGCAGCCGGGCTCGGACCACCAGCTGGCGTTCGTCAACGCGCTGTGCGCATCGGTGCTGTCGCCGAACCACATCGCCGTGCTGTCGACGCTGCTGGACAACGAACCGGCCGCGGTGAACATGCCGGGCCTCGTGATCGACACCGACCTGCGGTGGCGGATCGTCACCGCGCTCGCGACTGCCGGAGTGATCGACGCCGACGGACCCGAGACACCGTTCATCGACGCTGAGGCCGAACGTGATCCGACGGCCGCAGGTGGGCGGCACGCCGCGCAGGCTGAGGCGGCGCGGCCGCAGTTGGCGGTGAAGGAGGCGGACTGGCAGGAGGTCATCGAGGACGACACGTTGGCCAACGCCACCGCCCGCTCGATCATCGCCGGCTTCGTGCGCCCGGGTCAGGAGGAACTGCTGAAGCCGTTCCGGGACAAGTACTTCGGCGCCATCTCCGGTGTCTGGCAACGGCGCTCGAGCGAGGTTGCCCAGACCGTCGTCGTCGGACTGTACCCGTCGTGGGACATCAGCCAGGAGGGTCTGGACGCCGCGGACAAGTTCCTGTCCGACCCGGATGTGCCGCCGCCGCTGCGTCGACTCGTGCTCGAGGGCCGTGCCGGTGTGGAGCGCTCGCTGCGCGCAAGGAAATTCGACGCCACGTAACCGACACGCCGCAGTTCTGCGGGAGTTTGCGCACGCCGGCGCTGCATGATTTCCCATGTGGCGGTCAATCGCAGTCGACGAGCGCGGGCGGCTCGTAAGCGCAAACGGCGGATGGCCGCCGTCGAGCATGACCTGACCGCCCAACAGTGGGCGGCCATCAAGGCGGCGTGGAACGGCTGCGCCTACTGCGGCGCGAACGACGGTGCACTCCAGCGCGACTGCGTCATGGCCATCTCGCGCGGCGGCCGGTACACAGTCGACAACGTCGTGCCTGCCTGCGCGAAGTGCAATACCAGCAAGTGCAATGACGAGGTCACCGGCTGGATGCGGCGCAAACGACTCGACGAGCGCAGGTTCCTCGAGCGCTACATCGAGATCCGCGGGATGCTGACGGCCGACGTCAGCTAGTGCGATGCGGGTGTGACGCCGGCGCTCATCACCTCGACAGCCTTGATCAGCCCGGGGATCAGCTCGCCGTTCTTGAAGTGCTCCGCGGCGGCGGCCACACCCTTGGGTGCGGACTCCTCGATGCCGCGGCCCTTGACGTCGCTGCCGTACACGACCTCGATCGCACGCTGATTCGGCGAGACCGCCAACAGCACGGCGTTGTCGGGTGACGGCACCTTCGCCAAGATCTGGCGGGCCGTCGCGGCCGTGTCGTCGCCGAGGTCCCCCAGGTACACCGCGAACCGCGCCTTGGCGGCGCGTGAGCCGTACTTGAGCGCGTCGTCGAGACGGACCAGATCCGTCACCGGGAACGGGTACGTCACCGACAGCTCGCCGGGCTCGGTGACCCCGGAGATCCGTCCGCTGCTCGTGACGACGAAGCCGCGCGGCAGCTCCGCTACTTGCGCAGACGAGGTCGTTGCGACATCACCACTTGCCACTTGCGCCGCCTCCTACCGTGACCGGGTGCGAACCATGTCCGCCGTGACCGTGGTCGGCGGGTTCATCGGCCGCCCACAGGATCGGTTCGTGCGTCCAGGGCTCGGACAACTTGTAAGTCGCCGGGTGCGGGTTCTTGCGCTTCGGGCCGACCACGTAGACCAAGAAGATCAACACCAGCAGCACGGCCAGCGGAATCCCCCCGATGAGGGAATGGGTAAGTGCTGTGCTCACGCGCAAACCGTATCAGTCACGCGTCAGGCCGCACCTTCACCCAGATATCGCACCCACGCCGGGTCGAGTTCCTTCACGCTCGACAGCAGTCGCCAGTGTTGGCCCTTGGGCGGTACCGGGACCGCGCGCAGCGACCAGCCCAGCTCGGTGAGCAACCGGTCGGCCTTGCGGTGATTGCACGTCGAGCAGGCCGCGACGCAGTTCTCCCATGAGTGGTCGCCGCCCCGGCTGCGGGGCACGACGTGGTCGACAGTGTCGGCCTTACCGCCGCAGTAGGCGCAGCGGAACCGGTCGCGGTGCATGAGAGCGGCCCTGGTCATCGGGATGCGCGCCCGGTAGGGCACCCGCACGTAAGTGTGCAGGCGGATCACCGAGGGGACGACGATCGAGCGGGTCGCGGAGTGGATGACGGGACCGTTCGGGTCGTCGTGGACGACGGTCGCTTTTCCGCACATCAGCATGATGACCGCCCGCCGCATGGGCAGAGCGGTCAACGGTTCGTACGTGGAGTTCAGCAGGAGCACCCGCCGCCGGCCCCAGATCGAGCCTTCGCCGGTACTGGGCGGATGGGTGTCGACGCTGTGCAGGACGCGCGACTGCGCATGGGGTACCGCGGGCCCGGATATGCCCGCCGCGGCACCTTGCAGCCGCTGGCCAGCCCTTCTGGACGGGCCTTTCTTGCGATGCGCCATACGTCCTCCGCCCGACAGTTCACCATGGATTCCTGTCAATCGCACGACAATTCTGCACGTGTTCGCTGGTCAGTCCGATGAACATCGAGTGACGTGCCCGGCCGAGCGCCGGTTACCGGCGACAAGACACAATGGTGGCGTGACACAGGCGCAGCGGTCGTTCTACGACGAAGTCGGTGGCCATGAGACCTTCAACGCCATCGTGTCGCGCTTCTATCAGCTGGTGCGCGAGGACGAGATCCTGCTGCCGCTCTACCCCGAGGACGAGCTCGACGCTGCCGAGGAGCGGCTCCGGATGTTCCTCGAGCAGTACTGGGGCGGCCCGCGGACCTACTCCGATCAGCGCGGTCATCCACGGCTGCGCATGCGGCACGCGCCGTTCGTGATCGGCTACATCGAACGCGACGCGTGGCTGCGCTGTATGCGCACGGCGGTCGCGGAGATCGACTCGGAGACGCTGGACGACGAGCACCGAGCCGAGCTGTTGGCCTACCTGGAGATGGCCGCGCAGTCGATGGTCAACTCGCCCTTCTAGTCATGCGTGACACCTATGCGAACGCCCAGCCGATGTCGGCCCCGTGGTGGTCGCGAGCGCTCTTCTACCAGGTTTATCCGCGATCGTTTTACGACAGCAACGGCGACGGCCTGGGCGACCTCGACGGCGTGACCGCCAAGCTGGACTACCTCAAGGCGCTCGGCGTCGACGCGATCTGGCTCAACCCGGTCATGGTGTCGCCGATGGCCGACCACGGCTACGACGTGGCGGACCCGCGCGATGTCGACCCGATGTTCGGCGGCATCGAGGCGCTGGACCGGTTGACCGACGCCGCCCACGCGGCGGGCATCAAGGTCACGATGGACCTGGTGCCCAACCACACCAGTTCGGCGCACCCGTGGTTTCAGGCGGCGCTGGCCGCCGGTCCCGGCAGCGAGGAGCGTGACCGCTACATCTTCCGCGACGGCACCGGCCCCGGCGGCGTCCGCCCACCGAACAATTGGGTGTCGATCTTCGGGGGGCCGGCGTGGACGCGCGTCGTCGAGGCCGACGGCAGCCCCGGCCAGTGGTATCTGCACCTGTTTGATGCCGCGCAGCCGGATCTGAACTGGGACAACCCCGAGGTGTTCGACGATCTCGAGAAGACGCTGCGGTTCTGGCTGAAGCGCGGCATCGACGGTTTCCGCATCGACGTCGCACACGGCATGGCCAAGCCGCCGGGACTACCCGACATGGAGGTCATCAAGGGCGAGGTGCTGCTGGCCGACATGGACGACGACCCGAGGTTCAACAACGACGGCGTCCACGACATCCACCGGCAGATCCGCAGGGTGTTCAACGACTATCCGGACGCCGTCGCGATCGGCGAGGTGTGGGTTTACGACAATGAACAATTCGCGCGGTATGTCCGCCCCGACGAACTTCATCTCGGCTTCAATTTCCGGCTGCTGCGCGCGAAGTTCGACGCCGACGACATCCGCGGCGCCATCGCCAATTCGATGGAAGCAGCGGAACTGGTGGATGCGACGCCCACCTGGACGCTGGCCAACCACGACGTCGACCGCGAACCCACCCGCTACGGCGACGGTGCGGTCGGCCTGGCCAGGGCGCGGGCGATGATGATGGCGATGCTCGCGCTGCCCGGCGCGGTGTTCGTCTACAACGGTGAAGAACTCGGCCTGCCGAACGTCGAGCTGCCCGACGAGGCGCTGCGCGACCCGGTGTGGGAACGCTCGGGCCGCACCCGACGCGGACGCGACGCGGCCCGGGTGCCCGTGCCGTGGCAGGGTGACGGGCCGCCGTTCGGCTTCTCGGACAATCCCGACACCTGGTTGCCGTTGCCTGCGGATTGGGCGGCGTTGACGGTTGAGAAGCAGATCAACGATCCGGCATCCATGCTTTCGTTCTACCGGACCGCGATCGAATTGCGTCGGGACCGAAGCGAATTCGACGGCAAATCGATCGAATGGCTCGACTCCCCCTCAGACACTCTGGCGTTCCGGCGCAGCGGCGGGCTGGTGTGTGTGCTCAACGCGGGCACGCGCACGATACCGCTGCCCGTGGGCGAGGTGCTGCTGGCCAGCGCGGAACTAATTGACGGCAAGCTGCCGCCCGACACCGCCGCCTGGCTGGTCTAGCGGAGGACCAGGGCGGGGTCGCCGCGCCGCCGGTACACCGAACCGAAGCGGGCGTCGACACGCAACCACGCAGGCTGCACACGCACGCGAACGATCTCGTCGCCGGCCAACCCCTCCCCCGACTGCGGCAGGAAACCCATTGCGGTCAAGGCGAATACACACCGCATCGGAATCCCGACGCTGACATCGCCCGCACTGACCGCCACCACCTCCTGATCCAGCAACGACGCGGGCGGACCGAACGAGCTCGAGTGCTCCTTCGCGAGTGCGATACCGCGCTGCGCCAGATCGAGCATCACTCTCGCAGGAACATCGTCGAGATGCTCGAACCCCGAGTCGGGCGGCAAACCGCCGCGCCACGCCGAGTCCATGCCGAAACCGGGGTCGACGTAGCCCCCGGCGCTCATCGCGGAAAGACCGGCGGCCAAGGCATCGGCACCCGCGGACAGGTCAGCGGGTTTGACCCGACCGACCACTACGCGGCTGGCCAACACGTCGAAACCCGTTGAGACCCAGGCCACGATCAGCCCGCCTTCGCGTTCTCGCAACCGGATCACCGCCGCGTCGTCCAGTCGTAGTGCCCGCTCGACGAATGCCGCGAGGTCCTTGCGGTCGGCGGGGCTGTCAACCCAGAGACCCCGCTCCGGCTGTGTCATCTCAGCCACTGCTGCAAGTACGCGCGTTGGCTCTCCGAAAGCCGTTGCAGTCGTTGCTCCTTGATGTGCACGGCGGCCAGCTGTGTCTCAGCGATCACCGCCGGCTTCGAGTCGGGCGGCGCACCGACCGACCGCACCTCGTATCCGATGGTGAAGTCGACGGACCGCACCCGCTTCGACCACATCGTCACCTGCAACGGCGAATCGATGAGCCGCAGCTGCGCCTTGTAGGTGATGTGCACGTCCGCGATGAGCAGGCCGATGGTCTCGATCTCGGGGCCGAACGGCTCACGCAGAAACGGGATCCGGGCCTCCTCGAGGAGGGTGACCATCGTGGCGTGGTTGATGTGTTGGTACATGTCGATGTCCGACCAGCGGACATGCACCGGCGCCACAAAACCAACTGTCACCCTCAGGTCCCCGTTCCACTCGTCCGTGTCATGCTGCGGATCTGGCGGGCCGCCACCGACAGCGTCGCCAGGTCGAGGTTGCCGCCCTCGTAGATCTCGGCGAGCGTCCGTCGCGCACGCGTGACGCGGGAGCTGTTGGTCAGCTCCCATTCCGCGATCTTCTCCTCGCCGCTCTCGTCGGGTTCGCCCACCGCAAGCACGTCGAAGCACAGCGCCCGCAGCGACCCGTAGATGTCATCCCGAATCGCCAGCCGCGCCAACGAATGCCAGCGATCCTCGCGTTCGAGTCGCGACACCGCGGTGAGCAGACCGTCGGTGTTGAAGTGATCCATCAGCGCGAAGTACGTGTCGGCGACCTCGGCCGGCTCGCGGTCCACGATGTCGGCGATGTCGATGACGTCGAGCAGGCTGTACTGGTAAAGCCCGGTGGCGACCATGTATGCCAGATCGCTCGACACACCGTGGGAGCTGAACTCCCCGGCTTCCTTGGCGACGATCGCCTTGTCGTCGCCGCGCAGCCACTCCGACATCCGCGGTGTCAAGGCTGCGACTTTGGCTGCGAACCGGTTGATCTCGGCGCCGACGGCGAGGGGCTGTGGCCGGTAGTTGAGCAGCCAGCGCCCGGCGCGATCGATGAGCCGACGCAGATCCAGCGTCATCCGATCTGACACCGCGACCGACACACCGTTTTCGCTGGCCGCACGGATCTGCCGTAGGACGTCGCTGATTCGGAAGATCGCATCGGTGGCGGCATAGCTGCGGACCGCGTCCACCGGTCCCACCCCGACGTCCTCCGTCACGCGATAGGCATAGGTGATGCCGCTGGTGTCGACGAGGTCGTTCACGAGCATCGTGGTCACGATCTCGCGGCGCAGTTGGTGCGAGCGGATTTCGCTGCTGAACCTGTCACGGAGCTGGGCTGGGAAGTACGCAGGCAGCCGCGACGCGAACACCTCCTGATCGGGCAGGTCGCTGGCCAGCACGTCGTCCTTGAGGGCCAGCTTGACGTGAGCCATCAGCGTCGCGAGTTCCGGTGAGGTCAAACCGATCCCGTTCTCAGTGCGACGCCCGATCTCCTTCTCCGAGGGCAGCGCCTCGAGTTCGCGGTTGAGGCCGCGATCCGCGACGAAGTCCTTGATCATGCGCGCATGTACCGGCAACAGGCTGGCCGCATTCGCGCGGCTGGTACCCATCAGGTCGTTCTGATCCTTGTTGTCCTGCAGGACAAGACGACCAACCTCGTCGGTCATCGACAGCAGCAGTTCGGTGCGGTCCTCGGGGCGGACTTTGCCCGCGGTCACGAGCGAGTCGATCAGGATCTTGATGTTGACCTCGTGGTCGGAGCAGTCGACACCGGCCGAGTTGTCCAGCGCGTCGGTGTTGATCCGCCCGCCGGCGAGGTCGAACTCGATACGCCCCAGCGAGGTGACGCCGAGGTTTCCGCCCTCGCCGATCACCTTGGCGCGCACCTGATTGCCGTTGATTCGCACCGGATCGTTGGCGCGGTCACCGACGTCGGCGTCGGATTCGCTCTCGGCCTTGATGTAGGTGCCGATGCCGCCGTTGAAGAGCAGGTCGGCAGGCGCCTTCAGAATCGCCTTCATCAAAGCGGGCGGCGTGAGTTCCTCGACATCGTCCTCGATGCCCAGTGCGGCGCGGGCCTGCGGGCTGATCGGGATGGCCTTCTGCTGCCTGCTGTAGACGCCGCCGCCCTCGCTGATCAGCGAGGGGTCGTAGTCCTCCCAGCTGGACCGCGGGAGCTCGAAGAGGCGCTTGCGTTCCTCCCACGACCGCGCGGCGTCGGGGTTGGGGTCGATGAAGATGTGCCGGTGGTCGAAAGCCGCGAGCAGTCGAATGTGCTTGGACAGCAGCATCCCGTTGCCGAACACGTCGCCGCTCATGTCGCCGACACCGACCACGGTGAAGTCCTCGGTCTGGGTGTCGACGCCCATCTCCCGGAAGTGCCGCTTGACCGACTCCCACGCACCCTTGGCGGTGATACCCATCGCCTTGTGGTCGTATCCCACCGATCCGCCGGACGCGAACGCGTCACCGAGCCAGAAGCCGTACGACTTCGCCACCTCGTTGGCGATGTCGGAGAACGTCGCAGTGCCCTTGTCGGCCGCGACCACCAGATAGGCGTCGTCACCGTCGCGCCGGACCACGTCTTCGGGAGTCACCACGGCCCCGGTGGCCTTGTCCACGTTGTCGGTGACATCCAGCAGGCCGGAGATGAAGAGCTTGTAGCAGGCCACGCCTTCTTCACGCTGCGCATCGCGGTCGGCGGCGACACCGCCGGTCGGCAACGGCGGGTCCTTGACCACGAATCCCCCCTTGGCGCCCACCGGCACGATGACGGCGTTCTTCACCGCCTGGGCCTTGACGAGGCCGAGGATCTCGGTGCGGAAGTCCTCGCGACGGTCCGACCAGCGCAGGCCGCCGCGGGCCACATACCCGAACCGCAGATGTACGCCCTCTACCCGCGGCGAGTAGACGAAGATCTCGAATTTCGGTCGAGGCAACGGAAGCTCGTCGATCAAGCCAGGATTGAGCTTGAAGGACAACACGTTCTGCGCGCGGGCGGAGTCCTGCCGTCTGATGAAGTAGTTGGTGCGGAGGGTGGCCTGGATCATCGATGCGAACGCGCGCAGGACGCGGTCGGTGTCCAGGCTGACCAATGCGTCGATGTCGGCGGCGACGGCCGCGGCGGCCGCCTGGGCGTCGCGTCGTCGCGGCTCGCCCTCCGTCGGAGTAGAGGGGTAGAACAGCGCCTCGAACAGTTCGATCAGCGACCGCGCCGTGCCGGCGTTGTCGTTGATGACGGTCTCGATGTGTGCCTGGCTGTACGGGAAGCCCGCCTGCCTCAGGTACTTCGCATAACTGCGCAGCACCGCCACCTGCTGCCAGGACAGACCGGCGCGCAGGACCAGTTCGTTGAACCGGTCGATCTCGGCGTATCCGTTCCAGATGGCGGTCAGCGCATCGGCGAAACGTTCTTCCGTCGCTTCGCGTTCCGGACCGGCCGGCACCTCCGGAATCGACTTGTGGGGCGAGATCTTGAACTGATAGATCCACACCGGCAGCCCGTCGGGGCGGGTCACGGTGAACGGCCGCTCTTCCAGCACGACGACGCCCATCGACTGCAGCATCGGCAGCAGATCGCTCAGCGACGCGGAGTGGCCACCCAGATAGAGGGTGAGTTGGGCGATGCCATCCTCGGCGGTGTCGACGAGGACCGGCTTGACCGAATCGTCCTGCAGCTCTTCGATGATCGCGATGTCGTGGATCGCGTCGGCCGGCGCGATGGCCTGCTTGTACGCCGGAGGAAACGCCCCCGCGTAGTGCTCGGCCGTGGCCTGGTCGATGGAGCCGGTCTTGACGGCGCCGAGCAGCCGGTCGCCCCACGTCCTCGCCGCTTCGGTGAGCAGGTTCTGGATCCGGCTCTCATTTGCTAGTGAAGTATCGATGTTCTCCGGACGGGAGTCATCGGGCATGCGCACCGTGAAATGCACAACAGCCCACGGTGATTCACTGACACGCGCAGTGTACTCGATGCTCACACCGCCGAGTTCGCGAACCAGGATGTCCTGCATCTCGAGCCGAACAGCGGTGGTGTAGCGGTCACGCGGCAGATAGACCAGACACGAGACGAAATGGGCGAGCGAATCCGCCCGCAGGAACAACAGTGTGCGGCGCCGCGACCCGAGGTCGATCACCGCCTTGACCATGTCGAGCAGTTCCTGGGCGGACAAGGCGAACAATTCCGAACGCGGAATCGTCTGGATGACGTCGAGCAGCAACTGGCCGGGGTGGCTGGGGTCGCGGTGCGCCAGCGCCAGCGCGTCACGCACCCGCCGTGAAATCAGCGGTATCTCAAGCACGTTGGCGTTGGTGGCGGCGACGGTGAACAGGCCGACGAAGCGGTGTTCGATGGCCATCGTGCCCGGATGCTCGCGGACCACGACGATGTAGGGGTACGCGCCGTAGCGGAGGTAGCTGGGAATGGTCGCCTGCGCCAGCACCAGCAGGTCGTTGTTGTGGGTCAGCTGCGGCAGCACGTCCTGGCGTAACCGAAGAACACCGAGCCGGCTCGACAGGTCCACCGACGAGCGTCCATCGCTGACCGGGCAGCGTTGATATCCGAGCAGGATGAAGTGCCCGTCGGCGAGCCAACGGAGCAGCGCCGCAACATCTTTGCGGTCACGGCCGGGGAACCGGCCTTCGGGGTCGTGGTCGAGTTCGTGGGCCAGACCGCGCATGGTCGCGACCATCGCATTGGAGTCGATGGCGACCTGCCGCGCGTCGGCCAACACGCCCGGCAGCAGCTGCGCGACCTGCGTGAGCGCCTTGCTGTCCGCCGCCTGCGCGAGCTGGACGTGGATCCAGGTCTCGTCGACGCCCTCCTGGGACGCCCCGACATCTGCGAGCGGCCGCATGTCGAGCAGTTCGCCGGTCGGGCCGCGGCGCACCCGGAAGACCGGGTTCATGATCGCCGTGTAGGACACCCCGAATCGGTGCAGCAGCACCGTGACCGAGTCCATCACCATCGGCGTGTAGTCGGTGACGATCTGCAACGCCGGACCGAATCCCGCCGGATCGTCGGCGCCGTAGACCGCGACGCGGGTGTCGCCGACCGGCCGCCGCAGCCCCAGTCGGTGATGCGAGGTCACCATGGAGGGGCCGATCATCTGACGCGTGGACATGTCCACCGGCAGGGTCACCGACGAATCTGCGGCGGGTGCGTCGTGCGGACCGCGGTACGTGTTCAGGTACGCGTGGGCAAGCCGCGCGATCTGGTCTGGGCTCAGCTGAGGCGCCGCTGCTGCGGCAGCAGGGTCAGCTGGTCCCACGGCTCCCGGGTTCACCGACATGCCACGCTCCTCGCCCTACCCGCGGACCATCCGTCGTTGGCTGTCGGCGCCACCCCGGAACCGGAGGTGGCGTCGTGGTCCGCTGATCGACACTAGTCGCGTGTGAGCTTCCGGTGGGTCACCCTGTGCGGACGCGCCGCCTCGACCCCGAGCCGCTCCACCTTGTTCTCTTCATAGCCGGCGAAGTTGCCCTCGAACCAGAACCATTTGGCCTCGTTGTCCTCGTCGCCCTCCCACGCCAGGATGTGGGTGCAGGTGCGGTCCAGGAACCAGCGGTCGTGGGAGATCACCACGGCACAGCCGGGGAAGTTCTCCAGCGCGTTCTCCAACGACGACAGGGTCTCCACGTCGAGGTCGTTGGTGGGCTCGTCGAGCAGAATGAGGTTGCCACCCTCCTTGAGGGTGAGCGCCAGGTTGAGCCGGTTGCGTTCACCGCCGGACAGCACGCCCGCCGGTTTCTGCTGATCCGGGCCCTTGAAGCCGAACGCCGAGACGTAGGCACGCGAGGGGATCTCGTTCTGGCCGACCTCGATGTAGTCCAGCCCGTCCGAGACGACTTCCCACACCGTCTTCTTGGGGTCGATGCCCGCGCGGCTCTGGTCGACGTAGCTCAGCTTGACCGTCTCGCCGATCTTCACGGTGCCGCTGTCGGGCTGTTCGAGACCGACGATGGTCTTGAACAGCGTGGTCTTACCGACACCGTTGGGCCCGATGACGCCGACGATTCCGTTGCGCGGCAGGGTGAACGACAGGTCCTTGATGAGGGTGCGTCCCTCGAAACCCTTGTCGAGGTGCTCGACCTCGACGACGACGCTGCCCAGTCGCGGGCCCGTCGGGATCTGGATCTCCTCGAAGTCGAGCTTGCGCGTCTTCTCGGCTTCGGCGGCCATCTCCTCGTAGCGCTGCAGACGGGCCTTGCTCTTGGCCTGGCGCGCCTTCGCGCCGGACCGAACCCAGGCCAGCTCCTCCTGCAGCCGCTTCTGCAGCTTGGCGTCCTTACGACCCTGCACGGCCACGCGCTCGGCCTTCTTCTCCAAGTAGGTCGAGTAGTTGCCCTCGTAGGGGTAGGCGCGGCCGCGATCCAGCTCGAGGATCCACTCCGCGACGTTGTCCAGGAAGTAGCGGTCGTGGGTGACTGCCAAGATGGCGCCCTTGTACTCGGCGAGGTGCTGTTCGAGCCAGAGGACGCTCTCGGCGTCGAGGTGGTTGGTCGGCTCGTCGAGCAGCAGCAGGTCGGGCTTGGACAGCAACAGCTTGCACAGCGCGACGCGGCGGCGCTCACCACCCGAAAGGTGGGTGACGGGCTCGTCGGGCGGCGGGCAGCGCAACGCGTCCATCGCCTGTTCCAGCTGGGAGTCGATGTCCCACGCGTCGGCGGCGTCGAGCTCCTCCTGGAGCTTGCCCATCTCCTCCATCAGCTCGTCGGAGTAGTCGGTGGCCATCAGCTCGGCGACCTCGTTGTAGCGGTTGAGCTTCGCCTTGATCGCGACGCCGTCCTCCACGTTCTGGCGGACCGTCTTGGTCTCGTCCAGCGGGGGCTCCTGCTGCAGGATGCCGACCGTCGCGCCCGGTTGGAGCAGCGCATCACCGTTGTTGGGAGTGTCTAGCCCGGCCATGATCCGCAAGACGCTCGACTTGCCCGCCCCGTTCGGACCGACAACGCCGATCTTCGCGCCTGGAAGGAAGTTCAGACTGACGTCGTCAAGGATGACCTTGTCGCCGTGCGCCTTGCGGACCTTCCGCATCGAATAGATGAATTCGGCCATGCCGTGGTGTTGCCTTTCCAAGATGGTTCAGTCGTTTATCGGGTGTATCCGCGTGTATCCGCGTGTATCGCCGCCGACCATCCTAGGCGTGGCCCCATCGGCCGAGCCGAGTGTGTGTTCCAGCGGCTGATTCGACCGTGTACCTGCGCCTACGCCGTCAGTGGCAGCGCCTCGCCGGACTGGTCCGCTTCGTCGTCGTTGTCAGCAGTGCTGTCGGCGGCTTCGTCGTTGGCGATAGCCTCGTCGCCGAGGCTGGTGATCCGCGCTTCGGCCCGTTGCCTGCGGTCGATTCGTGCGTCGCAGCGGGCCAGGTCAGGGCCGACGGATGTCGCCCGTACCTCGACCGATGAGCGACGGTTGCCGTCCCGGTCCTCGTACTCACTGGTGTAGACGTGGCCGACCACGATCACCGGATCGCCCTTGACCAGGGCGGCGCTGGCACCGGCCACCGCGCGCCCCCAGCAGGTCACCGTGACAAACAACGAATTACCGGGCTCCCATGTTCCTTCGGCGGTGCGACGGCGTGAATTGCTGGCGACGCGGAACCTGACCATCTCCTGTTCGCCGACCTGGCGGTGGATCGGATCGGTGACGACGTTGCCGACGATATGGAAGGGCGTCTCGAACATGATGCTTCCTTTCATTTATGGCGACGACCCGGGACCCGGCTCGTCGGTGACACCCCCATTGGCCGTCGGACCACTGACAGCCGATCCACAAGACCTGCTCGGGCGCCGACGGCTGTGGATGAATCGGCGGTTGTGGACAGCCGCCGTCGCGTGACCGCTCGCCGTAAGTTGAACGGCATGAGCGAGGATCTGGAGCTGGTGGTGTTCGGCGCGCACCTGCGGGGCGGACCGCTGGCACATCAACTCACGGACCTCGGTGCGCGGTGGGCCGGTGAAATCAGAACCGCACCGCGGTACCGGATGACCGTCCTTCCGACCGAGCCGCCCAAACCGGCGGTCACCCGTGTGCCCGATCGCACTTCCGGCGCGTCGCTCATCGGTCATCGATGGCTGCTGTCCCCGAGCGCGCTCGGGCGGTTTCTCGACGCGTTGCCGCCGCCGATGCAACTCGGCAAGGTCGAGTTCGACGACGGCACGTGGCGCACCGGTTTCGGTTGCGATGCCTCGGCCGCCACCGGGCCTGATATCAGCGAATACGGCAGCTGGCTGGCAGCGGTCGAGGCGCGGGCGGTTTAGCGCTCGTCCCGGCGGGCGAGTTCGGCGAGCATCCTGTTGTACGCAGCGAGGTCGGCCTCGTCGTCACGGTCGGCAGCTCGGTCAAGCCGTTTGGCGGTGCGTTCGTCAGTGCGGCGCCACTGGATCAGCAGCGCGATCATCACAATCACGAGCGGCACCTCCCCTGCCGCCCAAGCCATTCCACCGCCCAACCGCTGATCACCCAGCAGGTCGGTGTGCCAGTACAGCTGCAGTGACTTGTAAAACGGTTCTCCCAGAACGGTGTTGGTGCTCATCAGCACGACGCCGAAGAAGGCGTGAAACGGCAACGACGCGAACACCATTCCGACCTTGCCCAGTGGGGGGATCGGGCGTGGCGTCGGATCCACCCCGATCACGACCCAATAGAACAGATAGCCGGACAGCAGGAAGTGCAGATTCATGGCGAGATGCGCCGGATGACTGTCGACCGCTGCATCGAAGATCCCGCCGAAGTACAGCCCGTAGAACCCGACGACGAATATGACCGTCGCGACCAACGGATTGGTCAGCACGCGCGACACCCGGGAATGCAGGGCGGCGAGCAGCCACTCCCTCGGACCGGGCGGATCGCCGCGCCCTGCGGCGGGCAATGCCCTCAGCGCCAGCGTGACCGGAGCCCCCAGCACGAGCAGGATCGGCGCGAGCATCGACAGCAGCATGTGCGCTGCCATGTGCATGCTGAACATGGCCGGCATATATCGACCGACACCCGAAGACGTGGCGAGCAGCAGCACCAGACATCCCAGGAGCCACGCCGCGGTCCTGCCGACGGGCCACGCGTCGCCGCGGCGGCGTAACCGGATGACGCCGAGCACATACATGATCGCGAATACGATTGCGGCCGTGCCGAATATCAGGTCGAAACGCCAGTCGAACAACAGGCGGGCGACCGTCGGGGGCCCGGCGAGGTCGTAGCCGATCTCGATCGCCGGGATCGAGGGATTGAAGACCGGAGGGGGTGGAGGTGGTGTCCGGCCCAACGCGACGGCGATACCGAACGTCAGCCCGAAGACGACCGCCTCGACGAGTGCCAGTCTGATCAGTGCGCCGCGCGCACCGGGATCCGCTTTCAGGGCCGCGACACCGCGCCGTCGTTGCAGCCAGCCGATCACCCCGAGCACGCCCAACGCCGCCGCCTTGCCCAGGATCAACCACCCATAGGTGGTGTCCAGCAGGTCGGCCTGGCGCACACGAACGAGCGCGTTGACGACACCGCTGAGCGCCATGGCCACAAAGCACCACAGCGCGACCACCGAGAACCGGCGCGCGGCCAGATAGCCGTGTTCGCCGCCACGCAGCGCGTGCACCAGCAGCGCCAGCAGGCCACCCGCCCACAGCGCACCGGCCACGAGGTGGATGAGCAGACTGTTGGTGGCCAGGTCGTGCGAACCACCCGAGGACGAATGTCCGGTGAGCGCAAGCGGCAGCAGGGTGATCAGGGACCCGGCGAACAGCAGCGGTGTGGGCGACCAGCGCAGCACCGGGATGCTGGCGATGGTCACGGCGGCGGCCAGAAACGCGGTCCATCGCCACGCGCCTGCGATGTCGACCAGGCTCGCCACCGACCAGATCGCCATCGGATCAAGGCGCGACGCCAGCGGTTGGCCGGTGATGTCGGACACGGTCAGCGGTACCAGGAGCGCGGCACAGACGGTCCACACTCCGGAGGCGACGGTGCCGAGTCGCAGCGCACGGTAGCCGCCCGCGTCGAGCACACCGTTGGTCTGCGGCGGCACCAGGAACGCGGCGAGCAGGAAGGATCCGACGGCGACGACGGCCGCGATCTCGCCCGCCGCGCGCACAAACGGCAGGCCATAGGTGGTGACCGGGCCGGGATCGGGCAGCCCGGTCGCCGTCAACGCATCTGTGATCGACAACGCGGACAGCCCCGCCGCGACCGCGCCGGCCAACACCGCCACCCCGACGAGCACCGGCCACACCGCGCTGCTGCGCAGGCCAGAGGCGGTCGTCGTCATGCGTCCAGCGTATGGCGTGACGGCCGTTACTCCGCAGGCGCCAGCCGGAACGCCGTCCCGACGCGAGCAATGGACCCGCTTCATCCGCCCGAAACTGAAGTTATGCAGCAGATTCGGCCGATCGGCCTGCACAACTTCAGTTTCGGCGGGAAGCAGCTTTGCGGCGCAGCGCTTCGCGCTGGAAGAACTGGTCGCGGGAGATCTGGTCGACCTTATCCATATCGAGCAGGATGCCGCGTAGTTCGTCGCGGAACGCGGTGCGCCGTTCGGTCAGATCGGCCGCGGGCGTGAGCAGGTTCTGGTCGGCGACGACCTGGCGGGCCGTGGCGAACAGCAACGCGGACACCGACTCGTTGTTGCGGACGCGGCCCTGCGCGACGTACTGCTTCCCGAGGCCCAGCGCCCGCTTGGTCAGGTCCTTCTCATCGATCTCGGCGGGTGCATCGCGCAGCACATCGGCGACGATCTCGTAGGCCTCGAAGAACGGGCGCAGCAACGCGCCTGCGATCATCGGCCGCTTCGCGTGGAGCAGTTGGTCGATCTTCGTGCTGCCCGCGACGACGGCACCCTCCCAGTCGTCGAACCACGACAGCTCCTCCATCAGGTGTTCGCGGAAGGCGGCGGAGTCGGCGAAGTAGAAGTCGAACTTGAGCAGATCGCGCAGCCGCAGCGCCTGATTCCAGAACGCCTCCAGCCGATCTCCGTCCGACCGCGCGGCGTACACGAGGGCCAGTTCCACGATCGAGGTTTCCAGAAAGGCGTCGATGAGGGTGTTGCGGTAGAACGCCGCCTCGTGCTCATCGCTCGGCGCGATTCGCCAGACCGGTTCCCGGCCGCTGTCGACGCACGTGACGGGATGGCCGTTGGACAATGCATCGAGCGCGGCGCGCACCCCGTCCGTCGTGCGCAGTCGCAGTGCGCTGTTGGTCATCGGAGTCTGCTTGCGCTCCAGGTAATCCAGCGAATCCTGCAGCGTGTGGTGCAGCTGATCGACCGTGAGCGCGACGCCGCGCGCGGTCAGCAACAGCGCAGACACCAGCGCGGTCGCGTTGACCGGGGTCGCGCGCAGGATCCGCCATGACACCTCGAACGCCATCTTCTGCATCGCCAGTCGTTTGGCGGCCTCGTCCTCGACCATCGGACCATGAGGTTCGCCGAGGTAGTCGCGCATCGACACGGCCTCGGGGAATCGGACGTAGATCTTGCCGTAATTGCGCTCCCCTTGCGCCCGAATGTAATTGACGAGCCACGACAGTCCCTCGGGCGTCTTCTCACCACCCTGCGCATAGGCGGCGTACTCGGCGGTCTCGTGCAACTGGTCGAAGCTGATCGATACCGGCTGCAACAGGATGTCGTCGCTGCGGCCGTCGAGATACGCATCGGCGACGTAGGCGAGCAGACCCAGCTTGGGTGGCAACATCTTGCCGGTTCGCGACCGCGTGCCTTCGATCGACCAGCTGAGGTTGAACCGCTTCTCGACGATGTAACCGACGAACTGCCGCAAGACGTACTTGTACAACGGGTCGTCGAGTCTGCGGCGCAGGAAGATGACGCCCGAATGGCGCATCAACGGACCCATGAACCCGAAGGACAGATTGATGCCCGCGAACGTATGAACCGGGGGTAACCGGTTCTCCTGCATCGCCACCGGGACGATCACACCGTCGAGATACGACCTGTGCGAGAACAGCAGCACCGCTGGATGGCTCTCCAGGTTGCGGCGCATCGCCTCGACCTCGTCACGGTCATAGTCGATGTTCGGATCGAACCCGCGACTGAATATGGCGCGGCCCAGCGACGGGATCAGATCTACCGAGAACCGGCTCCATCCGGTGGAGAGTTCATCGAGCATCTCCCCCGCTTTGGCGACGGTTGCGTCCGGAATCTGTTCCAGGCCTTCACGAAACCGCGACGAGGCGAGTATCTCGGGCTTGATCAGTCGCGGAGATTTGTATTCCGGTCCGAGCAACCGGAGCTCGACGCGTTCGATCGCCAGGACGGCGCGGCGGATGACGAATCGTGCGAACTCGCGCGAATTCTCGGCCACCGTCGTGTCGGCCCACTGCTGGCGAAGCTCTGACACCTTTGCGGGCTCACCGGCGACCACCCTTGCGCGGGACGGGTCCCGGCGAAGGATCCGGCGCTGAATGATCTCCGGCGGCCGGTAGGTGTCGCGACCCGACAGCAGCGCAACGACTTTCGACCGTGTTGGGAGGCCTCCCGGCACCCAGAACACCCGCACCGGTACGACGGACCGGTCCTCGTCGGCCTCCAGTTCCGCCACGAGCTGCGCCAGTACCGCGGGCGGCGGATCGTCATGCGGCAGTCGCAGAACGTCGACCTTGGAGTCCGGATGCTCGCGACGCTGCTCCTCCAACCAGTCGTTGAGCAGTTCCTCTTCGGCGGGCGACGACACCGACGCGAGCACGAGCGCGTCGTCGGTCGTCGTGAAGGGCGCGTAGTGATCCGCGGAGATTTTCACGGCCGACCCTTCGGCGCAGCCTTTTTCGCGGCTGCCTTTTCGGCAGGGGCCTTCGTCGCCGCCGCTTTCTTGGTCGTTGATTTGTTGGTGGACGCCTTGCTGGCGGTAGCCTTCTTCGACGTCTTCTTCGCTGACGTCTTCTTCGTTGCCGCCTTCTTCTTGGCCGCCTTCGTGGGGGCGTTGCGCTTGTACAACTCCGGTGTCGGCAACTCGTCCTGCGGCCAGTCCTTCAGCGTGTCGAGGTAGAGCTGGCGCACCTCGGCAATGCGTTCGGGCAGGTTGTCGTGCGTCCAGTCATCCACTGGGATCGGCGGATAGACCACCACGTCGACGATTCCCGGATTGAAGGTGCTCGAGTCGCGGGCAGCGATGACCTCGGCATTGCGAATCACAATGGGAACGATGGGAATCCCCACCGACATCGCGATCCGGAACGGGCCTTTCTTGAACGGGCCGACCTCGGTGGTATCCAGCCGGGTGCCCTCGGGCGCGATGAGGATCGACAAACCCTTGCGCGCCAGTTCCTCGACCTTCTTGAGGCCCTCGACGGCCTTCTCCGAATCATCGCGGTCGATGAACGCGGCATCCAGGATCCTGCCCATGGTGCCGACGATCGGGTCCTTCTCCAATTCCTTCTTACCGACCGACGTGAAATTGGTTTCCACCAATCGACCCGCGATGAGCGGGTCCGCCTGGTTTCGGTGATTGAAGATGAACACCGCAGGCCGCTGGGCGGTCAGGTTCTCCTTACCGAGCACATTGAGCTCGACGCCGATGGCCCCGAGAAGCGTGCGGCCGAACGTCGACGTGAAGAAGTTGACGCCGGTGCGCTTGCTCCGGGTCAGCAGCCCGATGCCGATCGCGCCGGCGGCGACCGGCATCATCGTCGCGATACCCGCCGCGGTGCGCAGCTGGGACACCGGGCTGCTGCCGCTGCGGCTGCTGAATCGCAATATCGGCCATCCGCGCTTGGCGGCGACGGCCGCGAGTTTGCCCGCCGGGTTGGTGGGCCGCGGATTGCCGACCAGATACATCAGGGCGACGTCCTCGTCGCCGTCGGCGTAGAAGTAGCTCTTGGACAGGTCGACGCCGTTCTTGGCGGCGAACTCCTGCACCGCCCTGGCCTTGCCGGGGCCCCAGATGATGGGGGTGAGCACCTCGCCGGTGAGCAGGCCGTTCTCGTCGGTCTCGAACTTGTTGCTCAAGACGTTCTCGATGCCGAGGAACCGCGCGACGGGTTCGACCTGCACCGTCAACGCCGACGAACTGAGCACCACGGTGTGGCCACGCGCCATGTGAGCCCGGACGAGTTCACGCATCTCGGGGTAGATGCGCGAGACGATCTTCTGCACGAAGAGGCGCTCGGCCAATTCGTCGATGTCGGCGAGGGAGTTTCCGCGCAGCATGCGGGCGCCCTTGCCGATGAGGTCCTCGAACTCGGAACGGCCGAGTTGATGGTTGAGGCCGGCCTGCACCATCCCGATGAACTCCCCCACCGACATCTGGCGCCGACGCAGTCGGTCCTGCGTCATGATCACACCGGTGAACCCGGCGACCAGTGTGCCGTCGAGATCGAAGAATGCTCCGACCTCGGGCCCGGGCGGGCTCGCCTGGATCTCGGCGACCGAACCCGGCAGCCGCATGGTCCTGCGGATGGCTTGCGAAGCCTGACCGTTTCCCGAAGTCATTGCAGCGCACTTCCGTTCGGTGATATGTGGGCGGGTTCGGACGTCTCTACCGAGAACGACGCCGGTTCAGCGCGACCGTCACCGCCCAGAGCCAACACTTCGTTGAAACCCGCTAGCAGGCAGCGCGCCCATAGGTCTGGGTCATCGATGGCGGCGCGATCGTAGCGAGTGGTGATGGTGCAGTACCCGGACCGCGAGATCAGCACCACCATCATGGCGACACCCGGCAACGGGCCAATTCCATACTGCCGCAGGATCTTAGCGCCGGCGATGAATGTGTCGCCGGCATAGACCGGCACGTTACTGGCCTGCACATCCGAGTTGACGATCGATGCTGCCATCGACTCGAGCACCGAATCGGGCAGCAAGCTGACGACGGGGGCGATGGCGCCGACCATGTCGATCGCGCGTTCTTCACGCTTGCTCGTCATCTGCGATCGGATGTCTTTGATTCGCACCTCGGGATCCGCCAGCCCGATCGGCGCGGCGAGATTGACGCCGGCGAACCGGTTTCCACCGGCGGGATCCGCTTCCGACCGCAGGTTGACCGGCACCGCCATCGGCAACGCGTCGATGGGAACGCCCTTGGCGTCGTGGTAGAGACGCAGCGCGCCGCACAGGCCGGCCAGGTACGCATCGTTGATGGAGCCGCCGGCGGCCTTCGCCGCGCGATGCAGGTGTCCGAACTCGATATCGATGGCCTCGCTGCGCGAGGACAGGCTGCGTCGACGCAGCACGGGTGACGGCTGGGCGACCGGTCCCATCACCCGAGCCCCCGACATTGCGTAGTCGATGACGCTGCCCATGCGCGAGATCGGGTCGCGGATCGCCTCCCCCACCACATGTGCGGCGCCGGACACGACACCGCGCACCCGGCCAGCGATCGTGCCGGGCAGCCGGCTGATCCCTTGGCGCATCAGGTCGTTGGGCGACAGATCCTGTGGGATCGGCAGCGGCGGGACGGGCTGCGGCGGAGGTTCGCGTTCGAGATCGTAGATGTTGGCGAACATCTCAACGGCTCCCACACCGTCAGTCACCGCGTGGCTGAGGTGCATCATGATCGCCGCGCGCCCGCCCTCCAGTCCTTCGATGAGCGTCGCGGTCCACAGCGGGCGGGATATGTCGAGCGGGGATTGCGCCAAAACGTCCGCGAGATCCAACACCTGGCGCAGGGTTCCCGGTTCGGAGATCCGGATACGGCGGACGTGGAAGTCCAGGTTGAAATCGGGATCGATCACCCACCGCGGCGCGACCGTCGGCAGCGTCGGCGTCACGACTTTCTGCCGCAGCCGGAGCACCTTGCGCGAGGCGTAGTCGAACCGACGCCTGAACTTCTCCCAGTCCGGGTTGGTGTCGAGGACCTCCAGGGTCATGATCCCCGAGCGGGTGCGCGGGTTGGCCTCACCGCGATGCAGGATCTGATCGAATGCGCTGAGTTCCTCCGGGAGCCCATCCGCATCGAGGTCCGACACATCGCTCATGGCTCGTCGCTCTCCTTCCGGTCCCGCCGCTTCGTGCCCTCACCACGCTAGTCCGCTGCGCGGTGGTGCGAAGTGCCTTTAGTGGGCGTCGCGACACGTCGGCAAACTCGGCAGCTCACGAAAGGCTGCTGCGTCCAGAACTCCTGCTTTTTGGCCGTTCTTGCTGGGCGCAATCCGGAGCGTGACCGACGCGCCATACGCGTCGGGCCGGACGTAGTAGCACTCGTCGGTTTCCGGGCAGTAGATGCACACCGTGTCGATTGCGCCTTTATCCATCCGTGTGGTGTGTGTCCCGTTGCGGTCCGCCCACGTCGACCGAAAATTCACGATGACGGCACCCGTGCGCGCCGACCGGTACTTCACCTGGAGGCGGTTGAATTCTCCCGCTGCGTATGCCACGAGGTCGAACGGTGCATGTTCCGTCGCCGGAAACAGGACCGTAAAGCCCTGGCTCACCAAATCGGCGTGGGCTTTGGCGATGCCCAAGTCGCCCTTGTCTTTCGTGTGGTGCGCCATCGATTCGAGACTAATGGACGGGGCGTCGATCGGTTTGCGGGAATTCGGTTAAGGTGGGTGCGCTGTTTACATAGGTCAGAGACGGGGCGGCCCACATCCGGCCTCGCCATGATCCGGCGGCGCGTTCGCGAAAGGAGTCGGCGACCCCATGTAGGCCTCGTCGCGATCCATAGGTAGTTTCTGGGTCGTATGTCGTGATCATTTGCCCCCGTGGCGCAACGGATAGCGCAGCGGATTTCTACTCCGTAGGTTGCAGGTTCGAATCCTGCCGGGGGCACTTTGTGATGTCTCAAGACATCGGAATAGCCGTGGACCTGCTTTAGGTCTGCGGTTTTTTCCGTTTGGGGCCTTTGGGTGCTCCGGTGGGTTGGTAGTCCCTGGTGGGGTCGAGGGTGAAGTCGCGCAGTACTTCTCCGGTGGCGGCGTTGATGACGGTGGTGTTGAGGTCCTGGATGAGGATCAGGACGCGGGTTCGGTAGTGGTGGCGTCCGTTGACGCGCAGGGTGACTGATCCGGCTTGGTCGACGCGGTCGGTGCGTACGCGGTTGTGGGTGTCGGTGCGGGTTGCTGGGGTGGCTTTGGGGCGGCTGGTGTAGATGACTGTGGGGGTGGCTTGGTGGGGCAGGGATCGGTGGGGTCGGCGGTGGTTGTATTCGTCGGTGAAGGCGTCGAGTTGGGTTTGTAGTGCGGCGATGGTGGTGGCCGGCGGTTGGCCGGTGAGCCATTTTTTGAGGGTTTGGTGGAAGCGCTCGACTTTTCCGCAGGTGGTGGGGTGGTTGGGGGTGGAGTTGATTTGGCGGACTTTCAGGCGGTGCAGTTGGGCTTCGAATTCGTTGCGGCCGCCTTTGCCGCCGGCGAAGCGGGTGGTGAAGACCATGCCGTTGTCGGTCAGTGTGGAGTAGGGGATGCCATGTTGGGCAGTGGCTTTGGTGAATTCGTTGGCGACGATGGTGGCGGTGACGCGGCGGTGAGCGGTGACCGATATTGCGTAGCGGGAGTGGTCGTCGAGCCAGCACAGGATTTCGGTGGTGGTGCCGTTGGCCAACCGCCAGTGGGTGAAGTCGGCTTGCCAGAGCTCGTTGGGCTGGTGGGCGGCGAATCGCAGGTAGGAGGATTTGGGTCGTTTGGCTGGTGTGGGTTCGACCAGGCCGGCGCGGCGCAGGGGGCGGCTGATCGAGGCGGTGGAGACGTGTAGCTGATGGTGGTGGTGTAGGTGCCAGGCGATGGTGTGGGGTCCGGCGTCGAGTCCTTTGCCGGTCAGGGTGTGGCGTAGCTCGATGATCAGATCGATGGTGGTCTGCGGCAGCCGCCCCGGGCTGGTGTGAGGGCGTCGGGAACGGGGTTCGAAGGCGGCGTCGCCTTCGAGGGTGTAACGGCGGATCAGTCGTGAGATCCAGCCTTGGGGGCGTGTCAGATGTTTTGTGTAGCTGTGGCTCCTGATGAATTGGAGCAGTATCGATGGATGTGACCACTGACGAGCCGATGTCGGGCGCTGATGCCATGGAGGCGTTGAAGTCTGCGGGTGTGTTGGATGATGTGTTAGCCAAGATCGATGCCGGTCAGTTGCAGTTGACCGGTGAGGGCGGGTTTCTGCCCGAGATGGTCAAAGCCGTTCTGGAGCGCGGGTTGGCCGCTGAGCTCACTGACCACCTGGGTTATGAGAAGGGTGATCCGGTCGGGCGTGAACTACCCAATGCTCGTAACGGGTTCACACCTAAGACCGTGGCCAGCGAGGTCGGTGACGTCGGGTTAGCGATCCCGCGCGATCGCGACGGGAGCTTCACTCCGACGCTGGTCCCTAAGGGTGCACGGCGCCTGGGCGGTCTGGACGACATGATCATCTCGCTTTACGCCGGCGGGATGACGATCCGCGATATTCAGCATCATCTGGCCACCACGATCGGCACCGAGCTTTCCCACGAGACGGTCTCCAAGATCACCGATGCAGTGCTCGAGGAGGTCATTCAGTGGCAGAAACGGCCGCTGGAGGAGCTCTATCCGATCGTCTATCTCGACGCGCTGGTGATCAAGATCCGTGACGGTCACCAGGTCAAGAACCGCGCCGCCCACATCGCCGTGGGTGTCGATCTCGATGGCATCCGCCACGTGCTGGGGATCTGGGTGACGGCCAACGAAGGCGCGAAGTTCTGGGCCGGGGTCTGTGCCGAGCTGGCCAATCGTGGGGTCAAGGACATCCTGATCGTGTGCACCGACGGGTTGAATGGGTTCGCCGAGGCTGTCGAGGCGACGTGGCCGCAGGCCACTGTGCAGACCTGCGTGGTGCATCTGATCCGCAATTCCATGCGGTTTGTCTCCTACGGAAAGCGCAAGGAGATCGCGGCGGCACTGAAGACCATCTACACCGCTCCCACCGCCGACGCGGCAGCCGAGGCGTTCGAGGAGTTCGCTAATTCGGCTCTGGGACAGTCGAATCCGACGACAGTGATCGCCTGGCGTAATGCCTGGGAGCGGTTCATCCCGTTCTTGGCGTTCCCGCCAGATCTGCGGCGAATCATCTACACCACCAACGCGATCGAATCGCTGAACTACCAGTTACGCAAGATCATCAAGAACCGCGGACACTTTCCCAGTGATCAGGCCGCGGTCAAGCTGCTGTGGCTGGCGATCTGCAACATCGAGGACAAACGCGCTCGAGAACGCCAGAAGTTCTACGACGACCCACTCAAGACCGGAGACCGCTCACGCACCAAGCGCCTCGTCGAGGGAGCACGCACCAACGGCTGGAAACAAGCACTAGGCGCACTGGCCCTGACCTACCCCGAACGAATCAACCCCTACCTGTAAACCAGCCACCTACACAGAAATCTTGACAAGCTCAGCCTTGGGAGACTCCGTAATCGCGGGCGACCTGCGACTGAGAGCGCCCCTCAATGAGTACAGCGGTGATGACCAGACGAGCCTTCGACACCAGCTGAAACTGGCCGACCACCTATTCCGATGTCTTGAGACATCCCATTCCGATGTCCTGAAACACCACACTGCCGGGGGCGCTTGCACGGACGCTTACGAAAGCCCCGCTGACTCGCGTAGCATCCCCGTCAGCGTTAGGGTTTGCTGGAAAATCCTGTCGGAAGAGGCAACACATGGCCGGGCCACGGACAAAGCCCGCGGTCAAGGTCGCGATCGGTGCCGCCGCCATCGGGGTGGCCACCAGCGTCGGATGCGTTGCAGCTACCCAACCTGCGTCCATCTCGGCATCCCTTGTCGATCTCACCGCCCTCATCGTCGTGGGCAGCTCGACACACCCCAGCGGAGCGGGTGTCGAGGACTTTTACGGCCGAAAGTTCCGCGACGATCCGACCTACACCGGACCTGATCTCGACGACATCGTCCACGTGAACTTCTGGGACGGCCCGGCCGGCATCCAGGCGGCTTTGGACGCCAACGCCGGCGAGGACAACGCCGTCATCGCGTCCGGCTGGGGCGCCGCGAACACGAGTTTGCTGCTGCTGAGGAACGACACCGATCTGAGCAGAACCGTGTTCATCCTCGACAACGACGTCGCCCGACCCGACGGAGGCTTCGGCACCCGGTATCCGTTGTTCGCGCTCATCGGTGTGAACCCGTACCCCACGCCGAGTCAGACCGGCGCGTTGAGAGTCGTCAACACCGGCTATGAGTACGACTACAACTCGAACGCCCCTGGGTACGTGCTCAACCCCTTCTCCGCTCTCAACTCGCTGGCCTCATGGTTCACGACACGTCTGAGTCAGGACGACGTCGACCTGCCCGTGGACGCCCAGGGCAGGCCGGTCGCCCCGGACGGCTCACCGCTCGACTGCGGGGCGAACACCTGCGCGTTCACCGACAACGGCGCCGTACTCGCTTGTCCCGACGCCAGGTGCGTCTCGCCGGTCGGCGACCGGATCAGCGCGTACGTCACGACGCGGGGCAACACCACGTACGTCACCTATACGGCCAGGGAGCTGCCGCTGACCACGTTGATCCGCGGCATCTTCGGTGACTACATCGCAAACGTCACTGCGCCGCTGCTGAAATGGGCGGTCGACTTCGGCTACTACGGCGGCAACCCGATTCCGTCGGACCCGAGCGCGTACCGCCCCGGCCGGTTCATTCCGTCGATCGGCGACATGCTGACGGCGTTGGTCAAACTTCCCGGCGCGATCCTGGAAACCATCGCGGCGATCTTTTCGCCGTTCCTGCCGAGGGCGGCGCAACCCGTGTCCGTAGCCAGACAGTCCGCGCCGCTCGACGAGATCGTCGGCGCGGCCACCGACTCGAATCCGGAGGGCCTCAACGCGCGGCAGATGCCGATCACGGGCGAGGGCCTTGACGCGGTGCCCGGCGGCGATCACGACGATGGCTCTGGGGACGACGGCACCGCCGGCGTCACCGATTCAGGACCGGAACCGCAGGACGACGATCAAGGCAGTGGCCAACAGACGGACCTCTCGCAGAACCAGCTGGCCGGCGGGGGAACCGGCACCGAGACGGGCTCGAGGGCCAGCATTACGAACACCGACACCGACAACACCGCTGTCGACACCGACACAGACCCAGACAAGGACGTCGACACGGATACGAACGCCGGCGCTGAGACAGGCACGGCCACCGGCAACGGCACCAACACCGGGACGACGTCGACCGGCACCGGCACGGGAACCAGCACTGGCACGAACGCCGGGTCCAACGACGCCGGGTCCAACGACGCCGGGTCCAACGACGCCGGGCCCAACGACGCCGGGCCCAACGACGCCGACAAGAACGACAAGGACAACGACAACAGCGATGCTGCGGCGGCATAGCGGGCGACCGCCCGCGCGATCCGGCTCCCGGAGCGCGCGCTGCTCGATAGACTCCACGTCGTGAAAACGAAGGTCGCAACGACAGCGGCCGCCGCACTAGTGGCGGTTGCGCTCGCCGCCCCGGCGTACGCGAGCCCGCCAAGCTACGGCAGTAACGGCGTGTTCAACGTCGCCACCAACCCGCGAGACGGGTGGGCGACGGCATTCATTCAGCCCGGTCGCTACCGAGTCGATCAGGCGCCGAGCATGTTCCCGTATCAAAGTGCGCCCGGATTCTGGTACCGGTGCAACAACTTCCCGTGCAGCCCCAGCTTTCCGGGCAACATCATCGCGTCAGGCCCCGCGGTCCGCGACGCTCCCACCTTCATGGACATCTTGCCTAGCGATGTCGCGGTGTCCCTGAACAACGTCACGTTGACGGTCGCCTGAACCGCCTCGCACGGCTGTCCGCCCTGGAACGCGCAGCGGCTCACCGCAATTCGTGATGACTGCCGGGCGGGTGGCCACAGCGTAGCCACCACTGTCGGTGGATTCGTCTCAATGAGGCAGCGTCAAGCGGCTGCGGGCTGACGAAGGAGCCGCGCACCACTGCTGCGCCAACGAAGTCCTGGTCCTCCGTGTAATCCGTGGTGACGACCACGGTGGCGACCCCCGCCGCGGTCGCCGCCCGCAGTCCGATCTCGGAATCCTCGATGGCAAGTACATTTTCAGGGCGCACATCGAGTTGCTCGAGCGCGCGTTGGTATGCGGCGGGGTCGGGCTTGAGTCGGGCGACGTCGTCGCCGGTCACCATGGTCTCGGCGACACCGTTGCCGAGGATCCTCGCTATCAATGGTTCCACCCAGGCGGCTCGCCCGGTGGTGGCGATGGCGATTCGAATCCCGTCGTCCACCAGACTGCTCACCAAATCGGTCAGTCCCGGTCTCGGCCAGACGCTCCCGGCAACGATGCGCGTCCGGAACAGCTCCGTCTTGGTTTCGTGGATTTCGGTGGCTAGTTCCCCCGCACGGTCGCCGAAGCCGCGTGCGCGCAGGTCCGCAGCGATTCGGTGTCGCCCGCCGGTGATCCGCAGGAGCCGTCCGTACTCCTGCGGACTCCAGGTGACGTCGAGACCGTGGGCAAGGAACGCATCGTTGAAAGCCGGCAAGTGGCCTTCGCGCTCGGTATCGGCGATGGTGCCGTCTACGTCGAAAATCACAGCCAGCAGATCCGGCGTCGGCAGCATCGGTCTCAACCATCACAGATCACGGCGAGACGATTCGGCTACTACCGTCATCCCATTGGGCGCCTTGCTGTCCGAGCGCCGTCAAGGCGGCATTGGCGACGGCCGACGCAGTCAAACCAAGGTGAGCGGCCACCTGCGGCCCCGGCCCACTTTCGCCGAATCGATCCAGGCCGATGACGTGGTCACGGTCTCGCGCGATGGCGCGCCATCCCGTCGTTGCGCCGGCTTCCGTCCAGACCACAGGGCAGTTGGGCAATGTCCCCGGATCGGCAGATAGCGCCGCCTCCAACCGGTCCCGCCACATCACTGACAACACCGCGGCCTCGACACCCCGCCCCGCGAGCAGGTCCGCCGCCTCCAGCGCCAGCGACACTTCCGACCCAGTGGCCGCGAGCACCACCCTCGTCTCGTTGAAATCGCCACGAACGATACGAAATCCGCGCTCGCGAACGTCTGACAATCCGTCCCCGCCGAGCGCGGGCACGCTCTGCCTCGTAAGCACCAACGCCGTGGGGCCCGAGAGGTTCTCCACAGCGATCTGCCAGGCCAACGCAGCCTCGGCGGAATCGGCGGGCCGTAACACCGTCACCCCGGGTATGAGTCGCAAGGATTCGATGTGCTCGATCGGCTGATGGGTCGGCCCGTCCTCGCCGACATGGATCGAGTCGTGCGTGAAGACGTATATGACGGGTTGGCCCATGAGCGCCGACAACCGCACGGCCGGACGCAGGTAGTCGGAGAAGACCAGGAATGTGCTTCCGAACGGGCGTAGGCCGCCGTGCAGCGAGATTCCGTTCATGACCGCGGCCATCGCGTGCTCTCGGATACCGAAGTGAATCGTCCGGCCGGCGTAGTCGCCCTCCCGCACATCCCCGCCCGGTATCGCGGTGTTGGTCGATCCCGCCAAGTCTGCGGATCCTCCTACGAGCGCCGGGTATTCGGCGGCGAGCGCGGTGAGAGCCGCGCCGGATGCTTGACGGGTCGCCATCTTGGCGGGCGACTCGAACAACCGCGCGAGGGCGTCGCAGTTTGACGGGGCGGGGACACGGTCGAGCGGAAAGTCCACTGCGAGCTGCGGATTGTCGGCGGTCCAATTCGCATATCTCTGAACCCAACTCAGGTGTGCGGCAGCGCCTTTGGCGCCCAGCTCCGCAGTAACAGACCGTAGCGTCGTCGGCACATGGAAGGGTGCTGACGGCCAGTCGAACTTCACCCGCATCGCCGCCAGGTTCTCCGCCCCCAGCGGGCTGCCGTGCACCTTCGACGTGCCTTCGACGCCTGGCGCGCCGTAACCGATGGTCGTGCGCACCTTGATGAATGTCGGAGCAGATTCCACCTCGCGTGCTTGAGCGAGCGCCCTGTCGATGGCACGCACATCGTTTCCGTCCTCCACCGACAGCGTGTGCCAGCCATAGGCTGCGAATCTGCCGAGTGCGTCGTCACCACAGCTGAGGTCCGCCGGTCCGTCGATCGTGATGTTGTTGTCGTCGAAGATGACAGTCAACCGGCCGAGGCCGAGTCGTCCGGCCAGCGACGCAGCCTCATGGCTGATGCCCTCCATCAGGTCGCCATCTCCGGCGAGCACCCACGTGCGATGGTCGACGACGCGGTGCTCGGCGTCGTTGCACCGGGCCGCGAGCATACGTTCGGCCAACGCCATACCGACCGCATTCGCCAAGCCTTGACCCAGCGGGCCGGTCGTAGTCTCCACTCCGGGGGTCATCCCGAACTCGGGATGTCCTGGGGTTCGCGATCCGAGCTGTCGGAAGTGCGCGAGGTCGTCCAGCGTCACGTCGTAGCCGAAGACGTGCAGCAGGGCGTACAACAACGCCGAACCGTGACCCGCCGACAGAACGAACCTGTCCCGGTCCGGCCAGCGGGGGTGCGCCGGATCATGACGTAGGTGACGCGACCACAGCGTCCACGCGACCGGCGCGGCACCGAGCGGCAGGCCCGGGTGGCCACTATTGGCCGACTGCACCGCATCGGCGGCCAAGAATCGCAGTGTGGTGATCGCCAGGCGGTCGACCTCATCGGTAAGCAGGTCCGCGCT
Source organism: Mycolicibacterium moriokaense (assembly GCF_010726085.1). Classification (NCBI taxonomy): domain Bacteria; kingdom Bacillati; phylum Actinomycetota; class Actinomycetes; order Mycobacteriales; family Mycobacteriaceae; genus Mycobacterium; species Mycolicibacterium moriokaense. Next base: position 2,531,983 of record NZ_AP022560.1, on the reverse strand, counting down.
CGTCGAGCTCGGTGCGATGCTCATCGCGACTCCATTCCGTCGGCGGCTGCACTGCGCAGCGCGGCCGTTCGTTCCTCGAGGGTGCCGTCACCGTTGAGCAGCGCCGAGCCCGCACAGAAGACATCCGCCCCCGCGATCGCTGCCCCGCCGATCGTCGCCCCGGCGATTCCACCGTCGACCTCGAGCTCGATATCGAGTCCGCGCGTGTCGATCTCGGCTCTGGCGGCGGCGATCTTGCGCTCCATCGAAGAGAGATACCGCTGACCGCCGAAGCCCGGATTCACCGTCATCACGAGCAGGAGGTCGACCAGATCGAGCACGCTGGTGACCGCCTCCAACGGGGTCGCAGGGTTCAGTGCGACACCCGCTCGTGCGCCGAGATCGGCGATGGCACCGAGGGTCCGGTGCAGATGCCGGGTCGCTTCGGCGTGCACGATGACGATCTCGCAGCCGGCTTCCACCCATCGAGACAGCATATGATCGGGATCGTCGACCATCAGGTGTGCCTCGAACCCCATTGATACGAGCCCGCGGTTTGCACTGATCACGTCCGGACCGAAGGTCAGGTTCGGCACGAACCGGCCGTCCATCACATCCCACTGGATCCGGTCGACGCCCGCCTTCTCCAGCCGCCTGACCTCTTGACCGAGCTCTGAGAAGTCCGCGGGCAGCACGGAAGCGACCAGCGTCGGCTCGCAGGTTTTCATCCAGCCTCCTTAGGGGTCGGCGGCGATGCTATGGACGGAAACGGGCCACCGGCTCCCCCCAGTACGGGGGATTGAGCGGGTTATATGTGTTCTCAGGGCCGAAAGTCCCACGACGACACCGGTATGGCGGCTCTATGGTGTCCGCATGACGACGACGGTCACCAGTCCGGTGCGACTTGTGTTGGTGGATGACCATGAGATGGTCATCGAGGGTTTGAAGGCGATGCTTGCCGGCTTCGGCAGCAAGGTGCGGGTGGTCGGCCAGGCTGTCGGTGTCGAGCGGGCGGTGAATGTCGTCGACAGTCTCGACCCCGACGTGGTGCTGTGCGACGTCCGGATGCAGGGCTCCAGCGGGCTCGACCTGTGCCTGGCTCTGCGGCAACGCAACCCTGATCGCAAGGTCGTGATGCTGTCGGTCTATGACGACGAGCAGTACCTCTTCCAGGCCATGCGGGTCGGCGCGTCCGGCTACCTGCTCAAGAGCATCAGCAGTGACGACCTGGTCCGCCAGCTCGAGCTGGTGCGCGACGGCGAAAGCGCGATCGACCCTGGCCTCGCTCTGCGTGCCGCCGACACTGCATCGCGGCTGCAGCGCGACGAGTTCTGGCCAGGCGCGCGACAGGGGTTGACCCAGCGGGAAAGCGAGATTCTGTCGTACATGGTGACCGGGCTTTCGAATCGCGGCATCGCGAACAAGCTGGTCATCGGCGATGAGACGGTCAAGAGCCACCTGCGGTCCATCTACCGCAAGCTCGGAGTGGCCGACCGAACGGCCGCCGTGGCCACCGCCCTGCGAGAAGGCATCTACCAGTGAGCAATACAACGTCCGTCCGGCATCTCGGCACCGCCGAACGCACAAACGGCGTGCGGGATCTCGTCGAGGCGGACAGCGAATTGGCACTGCTCCGTGAGCTGATTCAGGCGGCGTCACACGGGCCGGAGGTGGAACTGCTGGCCGCGGCTGCCGCGCGAATGATCACCCACGCGACCAACACAGACGTCTGCTTCGTGCATGTGCTCGACGACAGTGACCGTTCGCTGACCCTCGCTGGAGCGACACCGCCGTTCGACCGTGAAGTCGGTCGGGTTCGCATGCCGCTCGGCTCCGGCATCTCGGGCTGGGTCGCCAACCATCGGGAGCCGGTTGTCATCGTCGAGGACAAGGAGTCCGATCCTCGATACCTACCAATCGACGCGCTACGCGATTCGCGCTTTACGTCGATGGTTTCGGTACCGATGGAGACCGACCCCGGCGGACTGGTCGGCGAGCTGACAGTGCACACGTTCGAACGCCGTGAATTCACGGCACGAGATGTGGAACTGCTGTTGGTGATCGGGCGTCTCATCGCGGGTGCGCTGCATCAAGCGCGGCTGCATCGTCAACTGGTCGGGCGGGAACGCGCGCACGAGAACTTCGTCGAGCAGGTGATCGAGGCTCAGGAAATCGAAAGACGGCGTCTGGCAGGCGATATCCACGACGGGATCTCCCAGCGGTTGATCACGTTGTCCTACCGCCTCGATGCCGCAGCCCAGGCCGTCGTCGACGATCCGAGCGAGGCATCGGTACAGCTGGCCGCCGCCCGCGAACTGGTAGATCTGACACTGCAAGAAGCGCGCGCAGCTATCGGCGGGCTGCGGCCGCCGGTACTCGACGATCTAGGCCTAGCAGGCGGACTGGCGAGCCTCGCCCGATCCATCCCCCAGCTGCGTCTCGAGGTGGAGCTGACCGAGGCTCGCTTACCCGAACACATCGAGATCGCGCTGTACCGCATCGCGCAGGAATGTCTGCAGAATGTCGTGAAACACGCGGGGGCTACGGTGGCGCGGCTCACCTTCTCGGTCCAGGACGAGACCGCCCAGCTCGAAATCGTCGATGACGGAGTCGGATTCGACACCTTGCAGCATCCACTCGGTCTGGACGAAACAGGTGGCTACGGGCTGCTGTCGATGTCCGAGCGGGCTGAGCTCGTCGGCGGCCGGCTGCATATCCGTTCGCGGCCCGGCTCGGGAACCGCCGTGACCGCGACTATTCCTCTGCCGCAGACGCGGGACTAGATCGCACCCGTTTCTCGACCTCGACGAGCGCCTGTTGCAGAGCGTGCAGATCATCGGTTCCTACACTCTCCACAAAGTGGACGAGCGCGGACGTGCGATCCCTCGAATCGTCCACCTGATGCAGCACGTCGACCATCAGGCCGGCCACCAACTCGTCGCGACCGTGCACTGCCGCATACCGGTGGGCTCGATCGCCGCGGTGCTGTGCCACCAGACCTTTGTCAGCGAGCCGCCGAAGTACCGTCATGACGGTCGTGTATGCGAGTGCACGAGGCGGTGACACCACCGCATGCACCTGCCGGACGGTCTGCGGTTCCGTTGCGCTCCAGAGGTGTTCCATCACCCGACGCTCGAGCTCGCCTAGCAGCCTCCACTTGGCCATGTCGCTCTCCTCTGCCGACGAGACCCGCGCCCGATCGGAGAAACGTATCGGCGGCGCCTGCCGGCGTCGTCACCCAGGAGGAGGACCGGCCGGGGGATTAATAAACCATTCACTTCACATTCCACACCTTATTCCCAATAGACATGTTCAGTGTTTGGTGGCAGCATTCACGCCATGACAGAAGGACGCGGCGGCTGCGCGGACACTGAGGCGGTCATCGGCACATGACGCAGTCAATGGCCGAAACATCGCGTCGCTCTTTTGGTTTCAAGCCTAACCAACTGGAAGCACCGACGATCGACGAGCCGGGTGAGGTGTTGCTGGCACCTGATGCGACGGTTGATCTCGCTGCTGCCCGCCGAGAAACGGGTGTCGACGACGTGCTGTCGAAACTCGATTCGGAACTCGTGGGCCTGGCGCCCGTGAAGACCCGAATCGCGGAGATCGCTGCGCTGCTGCTCGTCGATCGGATACGTGCACGCTATGGCATCAGCGCGCCGCAGCCCACGTTGCACATGTGCTTCACGGGCAATCCCGGGACCGGCAAGACCACCGTGGCGTTGAGGATGGCCGACGTGCTGCATCGGCTCGGGTATCTGCGCCGCGGCCATCTCGTCAGCGTCACCCGCGACGATCTCGTCGGCGAGTACATCGGGCACACCGCGCCCAAGACCAAGGAAGTGATCAAGAGGGCGATGGGCGGCGTGCTGTTCATCGACGAGGCCTATTACTTGTACAAGGTCGAGAACGAACGCGACTACGGCTCTGAGGCGATCGAGATCCTGTTGCAGGTGATGGAGAACAACCGCGATGACCTCGTCGTGATCTTCGCCGGATACGCGGACAAGATGGACCAGTTCTTCTCCGCGAACCCCGGGATGCAGAGCCGCGTCGCCCATCACGTCGACTTTCCGGACTACTCCATCGACGAACTCGAGCAGATCGCGGTGCTGATGGCCGAGGACCTCGGCTACACCCTGTCCGCCGACGGGCGGGTTGCGCTGCGGGAGTACCTGCATCTGCGCATCGACCAACCGTGGTTCGCCAATGCTCGCAGTGTCCGGAATGCCATGGAGCGAGCGCGATTACGACACGCTCGGCGCTTGGTGGCCCAGACCGATTCGCGGGTCGATCTTGCCGCGCTGACCACCATCGAGGCCGCCGATCTGCTCGCCAGCCGAGTCTTCGGCGAAGACGCGAAGAAGTCATCGGCGTGACCACCAACGCCCGCCTCCGGGCGCTCGTCGAGCTTGCCGACACCGGGTCCGTTCGCGGCGCGGCGGAACGTCTGGTGGTGACCGAGTCGGCCATCTCGTCGGCATTGAGCAGCCTGAGCACAGAGGTCGGTGTCCCTCTCGTGGACCGGCATGGCCGCGGTGTCCGGTTGACACCGGCGGGCCAACGCTACGTCGACTACGCCAGAAGGATTCTCGGACTTCACCACGAAGCCGTCATGGCTGCACGTGGCGAGGTCGATCCCGAGAACGGGTCCATCCGGCTGGCCGCGGTGACGACCGCGGGCGAACTCCTGATCCCCTCGCTGCTCGCATCGTTCATCGCGAAGTACCCGAGCGTCGACTGCAAGCTCGTCGTCGCGTCACGAAATGCGGTCTGGCCCATGCTCGCCAACCACGATGCCGATGTGGTGGTCGCGGGCCGGCCGCCCGCAGAGCTCGACCAGGTTCAGGTCAGGGCGGTCAGCCCCAATGCCCTCGTTGTGGTGGCACCTCCCGAAACCGCTCGCCGCTTCGATCCGGCGAAAACCACCTGGCTGCTGCGCGAATCCGGTTCGGGCACAAGGGCCAGCATGATGGCATTACTCGAGGAGATCGAGGCTCAACCGCCACAGATGATTCTGGGTTCGCACGGCGCGGTGGTAGCGGCTGCGGTCGCCGGCCTCGGAGTGACGCTTGTCTCGCGACAAGCGGTACGTCGTGAACTGGAGGCCGGTACCTTGGTCGAAGTCGAGGTGCCCGGCACCCCGCTGGAACGCCCGTGGCACGTCGTCACCCAGTCGCCCTGCACGGGAACGACCGAACTGTTGATCTCCCATCTGCTCGCCCATCGCGAGCTCGGTTGGCGATCCGCTGCCTAAGCCACCCAACAAGCCCCCCAGAAGGGGGATGGTTGCGCGCTGTCACAGGAATAGCTCTTCAGGTAGCTCTACACCTAGGAGGAGACGTGGCAGACACACACGATCCCATCGACCATTTCCGCACCACTCACCAGCATGCCGGTGAATCCTTCATCGATATCTACTGCTGGCCAGGACTGCTGTCCATTGCGCTGGGTGTCATCTCCCTCATGGGCGGTGTCGCCGCGGCCGCATACCGGCACCATGACATGGTGCTCACCACGGGGATCGTCGGTGCGCTCGCCATCGCGGGTGGTATCGCTTGGCTCGTGGTCGAACATCACCGCGTGCTGCGAATCGAACAGCATTGGCTGGCTGAACATCCCGAATGCCGGGCGGCGCATCGTCCCGAGTTGACGCGCCGGCGCGACCCGGTGCTGCTAAACAAGCATTCTGTCGCGCAGTAGCGGCAGTACCTCGGCCCGCAGCTCAAGCGGGTCGACGGGGTGCGACACCACCGCGTCGGCCCGCGACCAGCAGGCTAGCCATGCGTCGTCGGGCCGCGCGGTGATGACGACGATCGGCAGGTACTGCAGCAGTTCGTCTTTCAACTGCTTGGCCAGACCGATCCCACCGCATGGCGTCGCCTCGCCGTCGAGTATGGCTAGGTCGATCGAGCCCGTGGCCGTTATGCGGAGAACAGCCGCGGCCGTTGCCGCCTCGACGAAATCCAGTGGGGCGACCGCACTGTCAGGCAATCGACCCAGCGCACTTTGGATTCGTGTTCGTACGTCGGCGTTGCTGCTGTAGACCAGAACCCGCAGCGGCGTGAAGAGACTCGCGCTCTTTGCTTCTTGAATCACGTAGCGGATCGTAACGATTTGGCCCCAGTGCGTGAATCCCCTTGCTCCTCCCCCTATTCGGGGTGCTGAACGACCACGGTATTCGTCACCGTGGAGATTGCCCATTCGTCACCGGAAGGCCGAAACGTGAACGCCTTTACCCCGATCCTGGTGCTCGGCGCGGTCGCGGCTGCCTTCGCGGTCGTGTCGGTCACGATTGCGGTGGTGGTCGGTCCGCGGCGGTTCAACCGGGCCAAGCTGGGTGCCTATGAGTGCGGCATCGAGCCGCTGAGCAATCACACCGTTTCGACACAACGGTTTCCGGTCCGCTACTACGTGACGGCGATGTTGTTCATCATCTTCGACATCGAGATCGTCTTCCTCTACCCGTGGGCGGTCGCATTCGACAATCTCGGACTGTGTGCGCTGGTAGAGATGCTGCTCTTCATGGTGGTGGTGTTTGTGGCCTACGCCTATGTCTGGCGGCGGGGAGGTCTGTCATGGGAATAGAGGAGAAGCTGCCCGGCGGGATCCTGCTCTCGACGGTGGAGAAGGTCGCTGGCTATATCCGCAAAGGCTCGCTGTGGCCGGCAACGTTCGGGCTGGCCTGCTGCGCGATCGAGATGATGGCCACCGCGGGACCGCGGTTCGACATCTCACGCTTCGGCATGGAGCGGTTCTCGGCGACCCCGCGGCAGGCCGATCTGATGATCGTCGCCGGCCGGGTCAGCCAGAAGATGGCCCCGGTGCTGCGCCAGATCTACGACCAGATGACCGAGCCCAAATGGGTGCTGTCGATGGGGGTGTGTGCCTCCTCGGGCGGGATGTTCAATAACTACGCGATCGTCCAAGGCGTCGACCACATCGTCCCGGTCGACATCTACCTGCCCGGCTGCCCGCCCCGACCGGAGATGCTGCTGCACGCAATCCTCAAGCTGCACGACAAGATTCAAGAGATGCCGTTGGGCGTTCACCGCGAAGAAGCCGTCCGCGAAGCTGAAACCGCTGCATTGGCCGCCACGCCGACACTTCAGCTCGAATGGTCGGCGCGATGAGTGTCAACGGTGCGCGCCGCGGCATGTTCGGGGTGACGGGGAGCGGTGACACGACCGGCTACGGCAGATTGGTGCGCCTAATACCGTTGGCGAACAATGTCTCCCGCCCGTTGGGGGGCTATTTCGACGACGTCGTCGACACCTTAGAAGCCGCGCTCGGTGAGGACGGCTACGCCGAATCGATCGAGCGGGTGGTGGTCTACCGCGACGAGCTGACGTTGGAGGTCGACCGCACGCAGTTGCCCGCCGTGGCGCAGGCGCTGCGCGATGATCCCGGGTTGCGGTTCGAATTGTGTCTGGGAGTCAGCGGGGTGCATTACCCCGAGGACACCGGCCGCGAGCTGCACGCGGTGTATCCGTTGATGTCGATCACCCACAACCGCCGCATCCGGGTGGAAGTGGCCACCCCTGACGCCGACCCGCACATCCCATCGCTGTACGGGGTGTATCCGACCGTGGACTGGCACGAACGCGAAACCTACGACTTCTTCGGGATCATCTTCGACGGCCATCCCGCCCTGACGCGCATCGAAATGCCCGACGACTGGGTGGGACACCCGCAACGCAAGGACTACCCGTTGGGCGGGATCGCGGTGCAATACCACGGCGCCGAGATCCCGCCACCGGACCAACGGAGGGCCTACAACTGATGAATTCAGCTGACACCCCGACCAATCCCTTTGGATCGGGCGGTACCGAAACCGTGGTCGTCGTCGGCGGGCAGGACTGGGATCAGGTCGTCGAGGCCGCCAAGCACAACGCCGCCGCACACGCCGGTGAACGCATCGTGGTGAATATGGGTCCGCAGCATCCGTCCACCCATGGGGTGTTGCGGTTGATTCTGGAGATCGAGGGCGAGACGATCGTCGAGATCCGCTGCGGGATCGGCTATCTACACACCGGCATCGAGAAAAACCTCGAATTCCGCACCTGGACCCAGGGGGTCACCTTCGTGACCCGCATGGACTACCTGTCGCCGCTGTTCAACGAAACCGTCTACTGCCTGGCGGTGGAGAAACTGCTCGGCGTCACCGACGACATCCCCGAACGCGCCAACGTCATCCGCGTGATGATGATGGAACTCAACCGCATCTCCAGCCACCTGGTCGCGCTGGCCACCGGCGGCATGGAACTGGGCTCCATGGGCGCGATGTTCTACGGCTTCCGCGAACGCGAACAAATCCTGTCGATCTTCGAAACCATCACCGGGCTACGGATGAACAACGCCTACATCCGCCCCGGCGGCGTATCGATGGATCTGCCCGACGAAGCCATCCCCCAACTACGCCACATGCTCGAGCTGATGCCCAAACGGCTCAAAGACCTCGAGGACCTGCTGAGCGAGAACCTGATCTGGAAAGCCCGCACCCAAGGCATCGGCTACCTGGATCTGACCGGCTGTATCGCGCTGGGAGTCACCGGGCCGGTGCTGCGCTCTACCGGGCTGCCCCACGATCTGCGCAAGGCCCAACCGTACTGCGGATATGAAACCTACGACTTCGACGTCATCACCGACGACGCATGTGACTCCTACGGCCGGTATCTGATCCGGGTCAAAGAACTACACGAGTCGCTGAAGATCATCGCCCAGTGCGTGGACCGCTTGGATGTGCCCAACCCGGGGCCGGTGATGATCGAAGACAAGAAACTGGCCTGGCCGGCAGATCTCAAACTCGGCCCCGACGGGCTGGGTAACTCCCCCGAACACATCGCCAAAATCATGGGCCACTCCATGGAAGGACTGATCCACCACTTCAAACTCGTCACCGAAGGCATCCGCGTCCCACCCGGACAGGTCTACGCCGCCATCGAATCCCCACGCGGCGAACTCGGGGTGCACATGGTCTCCGACGGCGGCACCCGCCCCTACCGCGTGCACTACCGCGACCCCTCCTTCAACAACCTCCAAGCCGTGGCCGCCATGTGCGAAGGCGCCATGGTCGCCGACGCCATCACCGCCGTCGCATCCATCGACCCCGTCATGGGAGGCGTCGACCGATGACCATATTCCTTCCACTGAACCCGAAACCTGAAGAGCCGCAGGATGACAGCTATCCAGCGGAGACCCTGGCCCGGTTGGAGGACGAAGCGCGCGAAATCATCGCCGGCTATCCTCAAGCCCGCTCGGCGTTGCTGCCGCTGCTGCACCTGGTGCAATCCGAAGACGGTTACCTGACCGCAGCGGGAGTCAACTTCTGCAGTGAGCTGCTCGGGCTTACCGGCGCGGAAGTCGCTGCGGTGGCGACGTTTTACTCGATGTACCGTCGCACGCCGACCGGTGAATACCTGGTCGGGGTGTGCACCAACACCCTGTGCGCCATCATGGGCGGCGACGCGATCCTCGACACACTACAAGAGCACCTGGGTGTGCATGCCGGCCAAACCACCCCCGACGGCCGCGTCACCCTCGAACACATCGAATGCAACGCCGCCTGCGACTACGCACCCGTCGTCATGGTCAACTGGGAATTCTTCGACAACCAAACACCCACCTCCGCCCGAGACCTCGTCGACGCACTACGCGAAGGCCGACCACCCGTGCCCACCCGCGGCGCACCCCTGTGCACATTCAAGGAAACCGCGAGAGTCCTTGCTGGCCTGCCCGACGACCGACTCGATTCCAGTGGCGCGGGCGCGGCCACCTTGGCAGGACTGCACGTCGCTCACGAAAAGGGCATGGCTGCAAGCGGTGTGGAAGGCGAGGACTGACATGACGCTGACTCCTGTCATGAGCCGCTACTGGGACCACCCGCAGTCCTGGACGTTGGACACCTACCAGGCCCACGACGGCTATCGCGCATTGCAGAAGACACTGGCAATGGAGCCCGACGAGGTGATCGAAACCGTCAAGTCGTCGGGCCTACGCGGCAGGGGCGGCGCCGGGTTCCGAACCGGGGTGAAGTGGTCGTTCATCAAACAGGACAACACGGGTCCGCACTACCTCGTCGTGAACGCCGACGAGTCGGAACCCGGTACGTGCAAAGATGTTCCGCTGCTCATGGCCACCCCGCATCTGCTGATCGAGGGTGCGATCATCGCGGCGTACGCCATCCGCGCCCATCACGCGTTCGTCTACGTGCGCGGAGAGGTGGTCCCAGCGGTGCGGCGGTTGCGCACCGCAGTCGCCGAGGCCTATGCAGCCGGCTATCTGGGCACGGACATCAACGGCTCGGGCTTCGACCTCGAACTGAAGGTGCACGCCGGGGCGGGCGCCTACATCTGCGGGGAGGAGACCGCGCTACTGGACTCGCTGGAGGGCAGGCGGGGCCAACCGCGGCTGCGGCCACCGTTTCCCGCCGAAGCAGGACTGTACGGGTACCCCACCGTCGTCAACAATGTCGAGTCGCTCGCATCGGTTCCGTCGATCATCCTCAACGGCGTTGACTGGTTTCGTTCCATGGGAACCGACGACTCCCCCGGGTTCACACTGTTCTCGCTGTCCGGGCATGTCACGAGGCCCGGGCAATACGAAGCACCGCTGGGCACGACGCTGCGCGAACTGCTCGGGTGCGCCGGCGGTGTTCGTAGCGGGCATCGATTGAAGTTCTGGACGCCCGGCGGATCGTCCACACCACTGCTCACCGACGAACATCTCGATGTCCCACTGGATTACGAGGGAGTGAGCGCCGCGGGCTCCATGCTGGGCACCAAGGCGCTGCAGATCTTCGACGAGACCACCTGTGTGGTGCGTGCGGCGCGCCGCTGGACGCAGTTCTACGCGCACGAATCGTGCGGCAAGTGCACCCCGTGCCGCGAAGGTACCTACTGGCTCACGCAGGTCTACGAGCAACTGGAGTCGGGCACCGGAACCGCCGACGACCTCGATCGGCTCCTCAGCATCGCTAATGGAATGAACGGAAAGTCGTTCTGCGCGTTGGGTGACGGCGCAGCCAGCCCGATCCTGTCGTCGATCAAGCACTTCCGCGACGAGTACATCGCGCATCTGCACGGAGGCTGCCCGTTCGACCCGCATGCCTCGACGCTGATGGCAACGGAAGCGGTGAGTGTCTAGATGGCGCGCGAGTTTCCTGCGCGAACAGACGCAAACTGTCCCGACACGCCGACGAAATGGCGCACTTTGCGTCTGCTCGCCGAGGAAGGGGTGGGGGTCTAGATGACCGTGACCGAACCGGCCCACGACGCCCCCGCCGTCGAGATGGTGAGCCTCACCATCGACGACATTCCGGTCAGTGTGCCCAAGAACACCTTGGTGATTCGCGCCGCCGAACTGATCGGCATCCAGATCCCGCGGTTCTGCGACCACCCGCTGCTCGACCCGGTGGGTGCCTGCCGCCAGTGCCTCGTCGAGGTCGAGGGCCAGCGCAAGCCGATCGCCTCCTGCACCGCGGTGGTGGCCGAGAACATGGCGGTTCGGACGCAGCACTCCTCGCCCCTCGCAGCCACCGCTCAGCAGGGCGTCATGGAGCTGCTGCTGATCAACCACCCGCTCGACTGCCCGGTGTGCGACAAGGGCGGTGAGTGCCCGCTGCAGAACCAGGCCATGTCCACCGGCGCGCCCGAAACCCGATTTCTGGGCACCAAACGCACCTTCCCCAAACCGATTCCGATCTCACCCCAGGTGCTGCTGGACCGCGAGCGGTGTGTGCTGTGCGCGCGCTGCACCCGCTTCTCCCGCCAAGTCGCGGGTGACCCCTTCATCGATCTGATGGAACGCGGGGCGCTGCAACAAGTCGGTATCCACAGCGGCGAGACATTCGACTCCTACTTCTCCGGCAACACCGTGCAGATCTGCCCGGTCGGCGCGCTGACCGGCACCGCCTATCGATTCCGGGCGCGGCCGTTCGACCTGGTGTCCAGCCCGAGCGTGTGCGAGCACTGCGCCTCGGGGTGCGCCCAGCGCACCGACCACCGGCGGGGCAAGGTGCTGCGGCGACTGGCGGGTGACGACCCGGAGGTCAACGAGGAGTGGAACTGCGACAAAGGGCGCTGGGCGTTCCGGTATGCCCCTGTGTCGGAACGGATATCCACCCCGATGATCCGCGGAGGCGACGGCACCCTCGCCCCGGCGTCGTGGTCGCACGCACTCGCCGCGGCGGCGGCCGGTCTCCGAACCGCATACGGCCGGACAGGCATCCTGGTCGGTGGTCGGAGCACATGGGAGGACGCCTACGCGTATGCCAAATTCTCGCGGTTGGCGCTGGGCAGCAACGACATCGACTTCCGCGCCCGACCGCACTCGGTCGAGGAAGCCGACTTCCTGGCCGCCCACGTCGCGGGAAGGCCGATGAGCGTTACCTACCGCGACCTGGAATCGGCTCCGGTGGTGCTGCTCGTGGCATTCGAGCCCGAAGAGGAGTCGCCCATCGTCTTCCTACGACTGCGCAAAGCCGTCCGAACTCGTGGGCTGCCCGTGTACTCCGTCGGTCCGTTCACAACTCGCGGCCTGACCAGGATGTCGGGCACCCTTCTTCGGACAGCGCCCGGCGAAGAACCGTTCGTGTTGGGCGGTCTCATTGCAGGGGACGTCGCCGACCTGCTGCGTCAACCGGGCGCCGTCATCATGGTCGGCGAGCGATTGGGCGCGATCGCGGGCGGCCTTTCGGCGGCGAGTCGACTGGCCGAGGCGACCGGTGCACGGCTGGCATGGGTGCCCCGACGTGCGGGCGAACGCGGCGCGCTCGAAGCGGGGGCGCTGCCGAACCTGTTGCCCGGCGGCCGTCCCAGCGCACAGCGGGGTCTGGACACCGCAGGCATACTGGCCGCCGCGGCCGACGGCACCTTGGCGGCGTTGGTGATCGGCGGTGTGGAGGTCGCCGATCTACCCGACCCTCAGAGCGCGCGGGCAGCGCTTACGAAGGCGCCGTTCGTGGTGAGCCTGGAATTTCGCCACAGCGAGGTCACCGCACACGCCGACGTTGTCTTCCCGGTCGCACCGGTCGCCGAGAAATCGGCGACCTTCCTCAACTGGGAAGGCCGCCAACGGTACTTCGCATCGGCGCTGCGTAATTCCGAGGCGATGCCCGATCTGCGGGTACTGCATACGCTGGCGGCGGAGATGGGCGTCGGGTTGGGTCTGCCCGACTCAGCGGCCGCTCGAACCGAACTCGACCGGATTGGTCAATGGTCTGGTCTGCGTCCCGACCCCCCGTCGGTATCCCCGGTTCAACCGCCGCATCCGCATGCCGGCCAGGCGATTCTCGCCGGTTGGCGGATGTTGCTCGACGGTGGCCGGCTGCAGGACGGCGAACCGCACCTGGCTCAGACGGCCCGGCCTTCGGTGGTGCGCCTCTCCGCGGCAACCGCGGCGGAAATCGGTGCCGCCGAGGGTGCCCCCGTCACTGTCAGCACGCCATCGGGTGCTGTCACCCTGCCCTTGGCAGTCGCCGATCTTCCCGATCGGGTCGTGTGGCTACCTCTGAACTCGACCGGTTCTCCGGTCCATGAGCAACTGGGCGTCGCCGTGGGCGCTCTCGTCACGATCGGAGCGGCGGGATGACCAGCGAGATGACTGATGCGTGGTGGCTGGTTCTGCTCAAGGCGGTTGCCGTCTTCGGCTTCCTGGTGCTGACGGTGCTGGTCGCGATCCTGGTCGAGCGTCGAGTGCTGGCCCGGATGCAGATGCGGTCCGGACCGAACCGCGTCGGGCCCGCCGGCGTGCTGCAAAGCCTGGTGGACGGCGTCAAACTGGCGCTCAAGGAGGGCATCACGCCCTTCGGAGCGGATAAGGCCATTTACCGCCTCGCTCCGGTCATTTCGGTGGTACCCGCCATCATGGCATTCGCCGTCATTCCATTCGGACCAGAAGTTTCCATCGCGGGGCATCGCACGGCCCTGCAACTGACCGACTTGCCCGTCGCCGTGCTGTACATCCTCGCCGCCGCATCGATCGGTGCGTACGGAATCGTGCTGGGCGGCTGGGCTTCCGGTTCGATTTATCCCCTGCTCGGCGGGTTGCGATCCACTGCGCAGGTGATCTCCTACGAGATCGCGATGGCGCTGTCGTTCACCACCGTATTTCTGTACGCGGGGACGATGTCCACTTCCGGCATCGTCGCCGCACAGGAGGGCGCGTGGTACGTCTTTCTCCTGTTGCCGTCATTCCTCATCTATGTGATTTCGATGGTCGGCGAAACCAACAGGGCGCCTTTCGATTTGCCCGAGGCGGAGGGCGAGCTGGTCGGCGGTTTTCACACCGAGTACTCGTCGCTGAAGTTCGCGATGTTCATGCTCGCCGAGTACATCAACATGACGACGGTGTCCGCGCTTGCGGCGACATTGTTCCTCGGCGGCTGGCGCGCGCCGTGGCCGATCGGAATGTGGGACGGCGCCAACACCGGCTGGTGGCCACTGCTGTGGTTCGTCGGCAAGGTGTGGGCCTTCCTGTTCGTTTTCGTATGGCTGCGCGCCACGCTTCCCCGGCTGCGGTACGACCAGTTCATGGCTATCGGCTGGAAGGTACTGATCCCGGTCTCACTGGGATGGCTCATGACGGTGGCCGTCGCGCGGGGCATGGAATCAGCGCTCCACACCCCGTCGTGGAGTACGGCAATAGCCGGTCTGGGCGTCGTGCTCGCCGCTGCCGTGACCGTCAGGCGCACATCGGCGAGCAGCTCGCCTTCTGACCGCCGAAGCGGCACAACCGGTTATCTCAACCCGATGGCCACGGGGTACCCGGTGCCACCTTTGCCCGGACAACGGATCGCGGATCCGGTGATCATCATCCGACGGGAAGACATCGATGCCTGAATTCACCAAAGTCATCGCGGGTTTCCAGGTCACGTTCGGCACCATGTTCAAGAAGCCGATCACCGAGGAGTATCCGGAGAAGCCGGGTCCGGTGGCCAAGCGCTATCACGGTCGGCACCAACTCAACCGCTACCCCGACGGGTTGGAGAAGTGCATCGGCTGCGAGTTGTGCGCGTGGGCCTGCCCGCCGATGCCATCTACGTCGAGGGCGCAAGCAACACCGAGGACGAACGGTACTCCCCCGGTGAGCGTTACGGCCGCGTCTACCAGATCAACTACTTGCGCTGCATCGGTTGCGGGCTGTGCATCGAGGCATGCCCGACGCGCGCGCTGACGATGACCAACGAATACGAGATGGCCGACGACAACCGTGCCGACTTGATCTGGGGCAAGGACAAACTCCTCGTTTCGGAGCCAGGACGATGACCGGCGAGGCGGTGTTGTTCTGGGTGTTCGGCACCATAGCCGTCGCCGGCACGTTTGGCGTGGTGATGGCCGCCAAGGCAGTCTATTCCGCGCTGTTCCTGGCGATGACGATGGTCGCGCTGGCCATCTTGTACATCGCGCAGGACGCCCTCTTCCTCGGGATCGTACAAGTGGTGGTCTACACCGGCGCGGTGATGATGCTGTTCCTGTTCGTCCTGATGCTCATCGGCGTCGACTCTTCGGAGTCGCTGGTGGAAACCATTCGGGGACAACGCGTTGCGGCGGTTGTCGTCGGGGCGGCCTTCGGCGTACTGCTGATCGCGGGTATAGGCACCGGGTCGGTGGCCGGGTCCACTGGGCTGGCTCAGGCCAACGCCGACGGCAACGTGGAGGGTTTGGCGGCGCTGATCTTCACCCGCTACCTGTGGGTGTTCGAACTCACCAGCGCGCTGTTGATCACGGCGGCGGCGGGTGCGATGGTCCTTGCGTATCGCGAGCGCAGGAAACACCGTAAGTCGCAACGTGATCTTGCTATCGAACGATTCCGGTCCGGCGGACATCCGACGACGTTGCCGGGTCCGGGGGTGTTCGCCCAATACAACGCCGTCGATGTTCCCGCGTTGCTTCCCGACGGTTCGCCTGCGCGCGAATCGGTGTCGCGGATATTGCAACCGCGCGCGATTACACCACGTACTACGCATGTACCGGGGCGGTCGCACGTGCGGTTGGTGACGCCGCCGCCAGACGTCGGCACCGACTGGGTTGACGACTGGGCGTACAGCACGAACGGGAACGGCGGCGGAAAAGACGAATGAATCCCGATAATTATTTGTATTTGTCTGCGTTGTTGTTCACCATTGGTGCGGCCGGAGTGTTGTTGCGGCGCAACGCGATCATCATGTTCATGTGTGTGGAGTTGATGCTCAATGCCTGCAACCTCGCGTTCGTGACGTTCTCGCGCATGCATGGGCATCTCGACGGTCAGATGGTGGCGTTCTTCACGATGGTCGTCGCCGCCTGTGAGGTGGTGGTCGGGTTGGCCATCATCATGACGATCTTCCGTACCCGCCGCTCGGCCTCGGTCGACGACGCCAGCCTGCTCAAGCACTGAGGTGACGATGACACTTCCGGTGTGGCTGACCATCGCCCTGCCGCTGGCCGGCGCGACCATCCTGCTGCTGGGCGGACGACGCACCAACAGCTGGGGACACCTACTGGGCTGTGCGGCCTCACTGGGCTGCTTCGCCGTCGGCGCGGTGCTGTTCGCCGACATGCTCACCCGCACCCCCGAACACCGCGGCGTGACCCAAACCCTGTTCACCTGGGTGCCGGTCGCGGGGCTGCAGGTCGACTTCGGCCTGCAACTGGATCAGCTGTCGATGTGTTTCGTGCTGCTGATCACCGGCGTCGGCTCACTGATCCACATCTACTCCATCGGCTACATGGCCCACGACCCCGACCGCCGACGGTTCTTCGCCTACCTCAACCTGTTCCTGGCCGCGATGCTGCTGCTCGTACTGGCCGATAACTACCTCGGCCTCTACGTCGGCTGGGAAGGCGTGGGCCTGGCGTCGTATCTGCTGATCGGGTTCTGGCAACACAAACCCTCCGCGGCCACCGCGGCCAAAAAGGCGTTCGTGGTCAACCGCGTCGGCGACATCGGCCTGGCCGTGGCGTTGATGGTCATGTTCGCCCACATCGGGTCGGTCTCCTTCGCCGGCGTCTTCACCGCCGCCCCCGGCGTCTCCGAAGGCGTACTGACCGCCATCGGGCTGCTGCTGCTGCTGGCCGCCTGCGGCAAGTCCGCGCAGGTGCCGCTGCAGTCCTGGCTGGGCGACGCGATGGAAGGCCCCACCCCGGTCTCGGCGCTCATCCACGCCGCCACCATGGTCACCGCCGGCGTCTACCTCATCGTGCGCTCCGGGCCGGTGTTCGACCTGGCCCCCACCGCCCAGCTCGGCGTGGTGATCGTCGGCGCGGTCACCCTGCTGTTCGGGGCGGTCATCGGCTGCGCCAAAGACGACATCAAAAAGGCGCTGGCCGCATCCACCATGAGCCAGATCGGCTACATGGTGCTCGCCGCCGGCCTGGGCCCGGCCGGATACGCGTTCGCGATCATGCACCTGCTGACCCACGGCTTCTTCAAAGCCGGACTGTTCCTCGGCGCCGGCTCGGTCATGCACGCGATGAACGACGAGGTCAACATGCGCCGCTACGGCGGCCTACGCACAGCCCTGCCGATCACCTTCGCCACCTTCGGGCTGGGGTATCTGGCCATCATCGGCATCCCGCCGCTGGCGGGGTACTTCTCCAAAGACGGCATCATCGAAGCCGCCCTGGGCGCCGGCGGGGCCAAAGGCATCATCCTGGGCGGCGCGGCCATCCTGGGTGCCGGGATCACCGCGTTCTACATGACCCGGGTCATGCTGATGACGTTCTTCGGCCAGCAACGCTGGGCACCTGAGGCGCATCCGCACGAATCACCGGCGGTGATGACCTGGCCGATGATCCTGCTGGCCATCGGCTCGGTGGGTTCGGGGGCAGCCTTCGCCATCGGCGGCACCCTGCAGCACTGGCTCGAACCCGTCGTCGGCACCCACGAAATCCACCACATCGCCCCCGTCTGGGTCATCACCACCATCATCCTGGCCGCCGTCGCCATCGGCATCGCCATCGCCTACCGCAACTACGCCACCAAACCCATCCCCAAACAAGCACCCGCCGGCTCCAAACTCACCATCGCCGCCCGCAAAGACCTCTACAGCGACACACTCAACGAAGAACTCATCATGCGACCAGGTGGGCGGCTGGTAGGCGCGTTGAAGGCGGTGAACGACACCATGATTGAAGCGACCGTCAGCGCGATCGCCGCGACTACCGCGCGAACCTCGAATCGATGGCGACGGTGGCAGACGGGCTACGCCCGCTCGTATGCCCTCTCGATGCTCGCGGGGTCGGCCGTTGTCGTCACCGCGCTTGTCGCGGTGGGGTTGTCATGACCGGCGCTCCGTGGTTAACCATCCTGTGGCTCGGTCCACTCGTCGGCGCAGGCATCGTGCTCGTAATGCCACGTCCCGAGCTCGCGAAGTGGGCAGGCTTGATCGCATCGTCGGCTGTCGTCGTTGTCACCGGAGTGATCGCGGTTCAGTTCGACGCCCTTGGTAAGCAGTACCAGTTCGTCGAAACGCACAGGTGGATACCGTATTTCGGCGCCGGATACACCGTCGGTGTCGACGGCATTGCGCTCGTACTTGTCGTGCTCACTGCCGTCCTGGTTCCGATACTGATCATCGCCGGATGGAACGAAGCCAACCACCGAGCGTTGGTGACCCATACCTATGTGGCGTTGATACTCGCCGTCGAGTCGTTCGTCATGCTGTCCTTTGTCGCCCTCGACGTGCTGCTGTTCTACGTCGTCTTCGAAGCCACGTTGATTCCGCTGTACTTCCTGATCGGGCGGTACGGCAGCTCGGGTTCCTCGCCGGCCGCACTGAAGTTCCTTCTCTACAACCTGTTCGGTGGCCTCGTAATGCTGGCCGCGATCATAGGGTTGCACGTCTCGTCCGGCACATTGGACTTCCGTACACTGCTGACCCTCACACCAGATGCAGATCCGGCCATCCAGAGACTGCTGTTCCTCGGGTTCATGGTGGCGTTCGCGATCAAGGCGCCCATGTGGCCGTTTCACACCTGGCTGCCACCTGTCGCGGCGTCAGCGAAACCGGCGACTGCTGTATTGATGATGGCCCTCGTGGACAAGGTCGGCACCTTCGCCATGCTGCGGTACTGCCTGCAGTTGTTCCCCGACGCTTCAACGTACTTCCGGCCGTTGATCATCACACTGGCCGTGATCAGCACCATCTACGGCGCCGTCCTGGCGATAGGCCAAACCGATGTGATGCGCCTGATCGCCTACACCTCGATCTCGCATTACGGCTTCATCATCCTCGGCATCTTCGTGATGACCAGCCAGGGCCAGTCCGGGTCGACGCTCTACATGGTCAACCACGGCCTATCCACGGCGGCGCTGTTCCTGATCGCCGGCTTCCTGGTGTCGCGCAGGGGAACTCGCTTGATCAGTGCCTTTGGCGGGGTGCAGAAGGTCGCACCGGTACTCGCCGGCACCTTCCTCGTCGCGGGTCTGTCCGCACTCGCCCTACCGGGTTTGGGCCCGTTCATCAGTGAGTTCCTGGTGTTGATGGGCACATTCACCCGGTACCCGGCCGCCGCGGTCGTGGCGAGCGCCGCACTGGTTCTCTCTGCGGTTTACATCCTGTGGATGTACCAGCGGATGATGACCGGCCCGGTCATGGACGGCAACGAAAAGCTACGCGATCTGCTCCCCCGCGAGCTCGCAGTCGTTACGCCGCTGATCGCCCTGCTGCTCGTCCTCGGCGTCTATCCGAAACCCATGCTCGACGTCATCAATCCCGCAGTCAGCCACACCATGACGGTCCTCGATCAGATAGACCCCACACCGAAGGTGGCCGCCAAATGACGTTACCTGCACCGAATATCGAATTCGCCGCCCTCTCACCCATGCTGATCGTGTTCGGCGCCGGCATTCTCGGAATCCTTCTCGAAGCGTTGCTGCCGCGGGACCGCCGGTACCCGGCACAGGTCACCCTGAATGGCACCGCGCTCTGTGCAGCGTTCATCGCGGTCATCCTCCAGACGGGCCACCAAGGCCATGCGGTCATGGGCTCCGTCACGATCGACGGACCGACACTCTTTCTCCAGGGCGCCATCCTGATGGCCTCCGCCATCTCGATCGCGCCGATCGGCAGCCGTCGACTCGCGGCATTCACCCCGCAGGGCTCGTCGGTCCCTGGCAGCGCCGATGAGCGGGACGCACAACGGGAGGGCGCCTTGCAAACCGAGGTGTTCCCACTCTTCATGTTCGCTGTCGGCGGCATGCTGCTGCTTCCAGCCGCGTCGGACCTGCTGACGATATTCATTGCTGTTGAAGTGCTTTCGCTGCCGCTCTACGTGCTGTGCGGACTTGCCCGAACCCGGCGGCTGCTCTCACATGAGGCAGCGCTGAAGTATTTCCTCCTCGGCGCATTCTCATCCGCGATCTTCCTCTACGGCATGGGGCTGCTCTACGGCTACGCGGGCACCCTCACGCTCTCGGGCATCGCCACGGCGCTCGATGAGCGCGGCGAGACGTCACTGGCGCTGATCGGTGTCGCGTTGCTGACTGCCGGGCTGTTGTTCAAAGTCGGAGCGGTACCGTTCCATTCGTGGGTCCCGGACGTCTATCAGGGCGCGCCGACGCCCGTCACAGCCTTCATGGCCGCGGCGACGAAGCTGGCCGCGTTCGGGGCCATGCTGAGGATCTTCTATGTGGCGCTGCCACGGCTCGTCACCGACTGGCGACCGGTGCTGTGTGTCATCGCGGCACTGACGATGGTGGTGGCCGCTGTGCTGACCGTCGTACAGACCGATATCAAACGGCTGCTGGGCTTCTCAGCGGTTGTCAATGCCGGCTTCCTCCTGCTTGGGGTTACCGGAACAGAGGCCGGGCTTTCGTCCACGCTGTTCTACCTGGTTGCCTACGCCGTCAGCACAATAGGGGCATTCGCGACGGTCACGATGATCCGCGGGCCGGACGGCGACGAGGAGACCGACACGTCGCGCTGGGCGGGACTCGGGCAGCGCTCCCCAGCGGTCGCCAGCGCGATGGCGCTGTTCCTGTTGGCGATCGCAGGCATTCCGCTCACCAGCGGCTTCGTCAGCAAGTTCGCGATCTTCCAGACCGCCGCGGCCGACGGCGCGGGTGTACTGGTGGTCATCGGTGTGCTGGCCAGCGCTGTCGCCGCCTATGCATATGCCCGCGTGATCGTGACGATGTTCTTCAACCCACCGAATACCGCTGCACCGCAGGCAGAACGGCCCGCTCTGGCGACCACGGCGGTCGTCACCATGGCCGC
Organism: Mycolicibacterium moriokaense; assembly: GCF_010726085.1. Taxonomy (NCBI): domain Bacteria; kingdom Bacillati; phylum Actinomycetota; class Actinomycetes; order Mycobacteriales; family Mycobacteriaceae; genus Mycobacterium; species Mycolicibacterium moriokaense. Next base: position 2,510,802 of record NZ_AP022560.1, on the reverse strand, counting down.
GGCGGCGACCATCCTCCTCGGCATCCTTCCGCAGCCGTTGTTCGATCTCACGATCAACGCCGGGGACTTCATCCGTTAAGGACGCCCGGTCGGAACCACCCCTCGATTACCCCAACAGGGGGCGGATGCCGTCGCTCTCGAGAGGCAGAGTGAGACACGACAAGTCACCGGAGGGAGCATCCGCAATGACCCGCATCGCAGCACAGATCGCGCCGTCATTTCCGCCTGGTTCGCGCCCTGCCGCCGGCGATCGGGTGCGGGTCGCCCACGGTGTCTTCGGCAAAGTGGGGCGAGTTCACTCGACCCCTCCCGGTCACGTTGTCGTGCACTATGACTGCGGCGGACGAGAGATCATCGATCTCACCCGCCGTTCCGTCTGGATCGTCGACTAGATCTCAGCAGGCGGCGGGGGCGGCGCGCCGTGGCAACGCCGCCCCCGCCGGGATATCAGACCGGCTGCAGTTCACCGCGCAGTCGCGCCGCGGCGCCGTTGGCGGCAACCCGGTCAATCAAGGCCGCCTGGCCGTCGGCGATGCGATCAGGATCCCCGCGCCACGCGGCGAGTGCGGGAGACACCAACGCGCGACCGAATGAGAAAGTCAGCGGCCACGGCGTCCGATGCGATTGCATCGCCTCGAGATTGGCGGTCGCCCGCTCCGGCGATTGGCCGCCGGACAAGAAGGCGACACCCGCCAGGTCATCGGGCCACGACCGCAGGACGCCGACGGTCATCTCCGCGACCCTTTCTGGACTGGTCTGTTGCGAATAGTCGCTTCCCTCCAGGACCATGTTCGGCTTGAGCACGATGCCGGCCAGATCGACGTTGAGAAGTGCCATCTCGGCGCGCACGGCCGCATGCACCTCGGCGGTCACGTCCCTGCACCTGCCCCGGTTGTGCGCCCCATCCATGAGCACCTCGGGTTCGACGATCGGCACGATCCCGGCCGCCTGGCAGGCGGCGGCGTAGCGCGCAAGTGCACTGGCGTTCGCCCGTATCGCACCCCGCGTCGGGGTCTCCGCGGTGATCGTGAAGACCGCGCGCCACTTGGCGAATGCCGCACCCATTTCGGCGTACTCCGCCAGTCGCTCAGGTAATCCGTCGAGGCCTTCGGTGACGGTCTCGCCGGGTAGCCCGGGGCACGGTTTGGCTCCGGTGTCCACCTTGATTCCCGGAAGTATGCCCAGTGCGGTGACCGCCTCGGCGAATGGCGTGCCGTCACTGAAGGTCTGACGCAGTGTCTCGTCGCAGAAGATGATGCCCGAGACGCTGTCCGCGAGGCCCGGCGCCGTGGCCAGGAGCTCGCGATACCGACGGCGGTTCTCGGCCGTCGGCTCGACACCGGCCTCCTCCAGTCGTTTCGACATCGTCGCGACGCTTTCATCGGCGGCGAGGATCCCTTTGCCGGGAGCCGTCATTCGTGCAGCTGTCTGTCGACAGGTCGTCATGTGCTCGTGCCCTTCGGTACGTGGATTGTCGGGTGAAAGCTATCCAGCACCGGTTCATGACGCCTCACCAAGGAGGTGGAGTCAGAGGGGGAATTAGTTAAGTAATCACTTCACTTTAGATGGCATACTCTCAATAGACATGTTCAGAATTGGCTGGCAGCATTCCGGGCATGACAGACAGATGGAATGCCGGGGTCATCCCCTACGCAGAAATGGGTTACTGGCAACCGGACTACGTGCCGAAGGATTCAGATGTCCTGTGCGCCTTCCGGATAACGCCTCAGCAAGGCGTGCCTCCCGAGGAAGCCGGCGCGGCGGTTGCGGGTGAGTCGAGTACCGCCACCTGGACGGTGGTGTGGACCGATCGACTGACCACCTACGAGCACTACCAGGCCAAGTGCTATCGCGTCGATGCGGTGCCCAACGCCCCGGGTCAGTGGATCGCGTGGATCGCCTACGACCTCGATCTGTTCGAAGAGGGCTCGATCGCCAACCTCACGAGTTCGATCATCGGCAACGTCTTCGGCTTCAAACCGCTCAAGGCACTTCGCCTCGAGGACATGCGCATCCCGACCCAGTACGTCAAGACGTTTCAGGGGCCCGCCCACGGCATCGTGATGGAGCGGGAGCACTTGAACAAGTTCGGCAGACCCCTGCTGGGCGCGACGACCAAACCGAAGCTGGGCCTTTCGGCGCGCAACTACGGTCGCGTGGTCTATGAGGCCCTGCGCGGCGGACTCGATTTCACCAAGGACGACGAGAACATCAACTCACAGCCGTTCATGCGCTGGCGCGATCGTTTCCTGTTCTGCATGGAAGCCGTGAACCGTGCCCAGGCGGCAACGGGCGAAATCAAGGGCCACTACCTGAATGTCACCGCCGGGACGATGGAAGACATGTATGAGCGGGCCGAATTCGCCAAGGAACTCGGCTCGGTCGTCGTGATGATCGACCTCACCGTCGGCTACACCGCCATCCAGTCGATGGCCAAGTGGGCACGCGCCAACGGAGTGTTGTTACACCTGCACCGAGCCGGCCACGGCACCTACACCCGACAGAAGAGCCACGGCATCAGCTTCCGCGTCATCTCGAAGTGGATGCGGCTCGCAGGCGTCGACCACATCCACGCGGGCACCGTCGTCGGGAAGCTCGAGGGCGATCCCAATGCCATCGCCGGGTTCTACGACACGCTGCGGCTGGACAACATCGCCGCGGATCCGGTGAAGGGACTGTATTTCGATCAGCAGTGGGCGTCGATGCCCGGTGTCATGCCGGTCGCATCGGGCGGGATCCACGCGGGGCAGATGCACCAGCTCCTGCACTATCTCGGCGAAGACGTCATTCTGCAGTTCGGCGGCGGTACCATCGGCCACCCGATGGGAATCGCTGCGGGCGCAGAGGCCAACCGCGTCGCCCTGGAGGCGATGATCAAGGCGCGCAACGAGGGCCGCGACTACTACTCCGAGGGCCCCGAGATCCTCAAGAAGGCGGCGGCACACAACCGGGCGCTCGACACCGCCCTCGCCACCTGGGGTGACATCTCGTTCAACTACGAGTCCACCGACACCCCCGACGTGGTCGCCACACCCACCCTCAGCTGAGAAAGAAGGCATACCAATGAGAATCACCCAGGGCACCTTCTCCTACCTGCCCGACTTCACCGACGACGAGATCACCGCGCAGATCAACTACGCGCTGGACAACAACTGGCCGTTGTCGGTGGAGTTCACCGACGACCCACACCCCCGCAACGTCTACTGGGAAATGTGGGGCCTGCCGATGTTCGATCTCAAGGATGCGGCCGGTGTGATGTTGGAGGTGAATGCGTGCCGCAGCGCATACCCGAACTCGTATGTGCGACTCAACGCCTACGATGCCCGCCTCGGTCGGCAGACCACCGCCTTCTCCTTCATCGTGCAGCGACCCGCCGAGGAGCCGGGTTTCCGCCTCGACCGGGCCGAAGGTTCCGATCGCCGAATCGGTTACACCACGTTCGCCTACGCTTCTCAGCAGCCGGCCGGTCAGCGGTACGAATCGCCATGATCAAAGCACCGCAGCGGACCGACCGCCCGTCGATCCATCGTGTCAATGCGATCGACGAGGTCGCGGTTCCGGTGATGGTGTCCGGCCCGGCAACGGGCCGGACGATCATCATGTTCGACGAAGGCCGCAACGGTCGCCCATACGATCTGGTCCGGGAACGGCTGCACGTCGCGATGTTTCGGACCGTGGTGATAGCCCGAAGTGACGAGTTGACGCCTAAGGCCGTCGTCTCAATTCTCGACCAGTTGAAGATCTCTGCGGCCCTACTGTTCGCCGACAGCAGGGCCGGCGGCCTGGCCTGGCGCCTTGCCGGTACGTACGGCGCACGCTTCACCGGCCTGGTGGTTGTCGACTGCGGGCACCCGAGCGTGCCCGACGTCCACGGCGAGATCCGCGACACCCAGTGCCCACCAGTGGAAGTCGACACCACATCACTCGTGAGCACGCCGGCGACTCACGCTGTCGCGCGGGCTAGCCGACGGTTGGTGCAAGGTGAGTTCCGGCTCGTGGAATTGGCGGGTCGGCGCGCATCCCGCCACTTCACCATGCAGGTGGCCGCCGAGATCGTGGTGCGCGCGCTGTCCCGTTAGCGCTCACGCCGTAACCAGATCGGCGTTACGCAACTCCGCGTTGCGTCGTTCCATCAACCGCATGATCATCGGCGTGAAGATGAGCTGCATCGCGAGATCCATCTTGCCGCCGGGACAGACGATGGTGTTGGGGCGTGACATGAACGAGTCATGCAGCATCGCAAGCAGATAGGGAAAGTCGATGCCGTGCGGATCGCGGAATCTGATGATCAACATCGACTCGTCCGCGGTCGGAATCGTTCTCGCAACAAACGGATTCGAGGTATCAACCACCGGCACCCGCTGAAAGTTCACATCGGTGTTCGAGAACTGCGGACAGATGTAGTTCACATAGTCGGGCATGCGGCGCAGGATGGTATCCGTCACCGCCTCAGAACTGTAGCCGCGAACCACTCTGTCCCGGTGCAGCTTCTGGATCCATTCGAGGTTGATCACCGGGACAACGCCGATCCGAAGGTCCGCGTGACGCGCCACGTCGACCGTGTCGGTGACGATCGCGCCGTGCAACCCCTCGTAGAACAGCATGTCGGTGTCGGCGGGCAGATCCTCCCACGGCGTGAAGGTTCCGGGCTCCTGGTTATATGGCGCAGCCTCCACGTCGTCGTGCAGATACTTGCGGAACCTGCCCGCCCCGGTCTCGCCGTAGAGGCGGAACAGCTCCTCGAGCTCGGCGAACAAGTTGGCTTCGGGGCCGAAGTGGCTGAACGTGTGGTCACCGCGCGCATGTGCTTCTGCGATCGCCTTTTTCATCTCCTGGCGATCGAAGCGGTGCAGGCTGTCGCCCTCGACATAAGCGACGTTGATACCTTCCCTGCGAAAGATCTGCTGGAAAGTGCGCATCACCGAGGTGGTGCCCGCCCCCGACGAGCCCGTGACGGAGACGATCGGATGCTTACGTGACATGACGATCACCCCACCGCGCTGCGGTATAGGCTGCGGGTGCGGTACAGCGGCATCGTGGAGGCAAGTTCGTAGTTCTCGGCGTGATACTCCTCGATTCGCGTGACTTCCTCTCGCGCACCGAAGATGAATGAGACGCGCTGATGGATATCCGCGGGAACCACGTCGAGCAGGCGCTGACGTCCGGTACTGGCCGCGCCCCCGGCCTGTTCGATCAGGAACGCCACCGGATTGGCCTCGTATAGCAGCCGCAATCGGCCGGGTTTGACCGGCTCGCGGGAGTCACGCGGGTACAGGAAAACACCGCCGCGGGTGAGGATTCGATGTGTTTCTGCCACCAGCGAAGCCACCCAGCGCATGTTGAAGTCCTTCAGCCGAGGGCCCGAGCGGCCTTGCAGGCACTCTTGGACATATCGCTGGACAGCCGGCTCCCAGAACCTCTGGTTGGACGCGTTGATGGCGAATTCCTTGGTGCTCGGCGGTATTTGGATTGACTGGCGGGTCAGTATGAACTCGCCGAGGTTGGGATCGAGCGTGAAGGCATGCACACCGGTACCCACCGAGAGGACCAGCATGGTCGACGGTCCGTAGATCGCATAACCCGCGCACACCTGCTGATAACCGGGCTGCAGGAAATCGTCGAGTTCGGGGTCCTTCCCAGGGTGCGGTGCCCGCAGAATCGAGAAGATGCTGCCCACCGACACGTTGACGTCGATGTTCGATGACCCGTCGAGCGGGTCGAACAGCAGGAGATACTTGCCGCGCGGATGTTCGGCCGGCAGCAGGTAGGGCTCGTCGAGTTCCTCGGAGACCATTCCCGCGACATGGCCGCTCCACTCCGTTGCACGCAGGAAGTAATCGTTGGCCAGGATGTCGAGTTTCTGCTGCACCTCACCCTGCACGTTGGTGTTGTCGACCGAACCGAGCACCCCGACGAGCGCGCCGAGTGCCACCCGGTTCGATATCGCCTTACACGCCAGCGCTACATCGAGGATCAGCGCGTTGAAGTCCCCCGAAGCGTCGGGGTGACGACGGCGTTCTTCGATCAGGAACTGCACCAACGTTGTGCGATCGGCAAGCATTCCCCAATGATGGTGCCGCCGTGACGAATGGCCATCCCCCTGATGGGTGGGTAGGCGGGGGTGGGCCGCCCGCCGGATCAGCTTATGGCTTCCGCCGCGTGCCGCGCGCGGTGCAGCTCGCACAGCCAGTCGCACCAGCGGTCGATGCCGAGCCCCGTTCGTGCGCTGGTCTCGATGGTGGCCACCCCGGGGTGAACCCTCTTGAGGTTGGCGTAGAACAGGTCTAGGTCGTAGTCGAGGTGGGGAATCAGGTCGATCTTGTTGACGATCACGAGGTCGGCCGACCGGAACATGACCGGATACTTCAGGGGTTTCTCCTCCCCCTCGGTGACCGAGTACACCATGGCGTTGGCATGTGAGCCGACGTCGAATTCCGCGGGGCACACCAGATTTCCGACGTTCTCCACGATCAACAGGTCGAGTTCGGCGAGCGGGAGCCGCGCCAGTGCCGAGCGCACCATCGGTGCGTCGAGGTGGCACTCCCCGCCGAATCCGTTCGCGGTGTTGATCAGCGAGATGGCCGCACCGAATCCGTCGAGCCGGTCGGCGTCGATGCTCGTCTCGATGTCGCCTTCGACGATGCCGACCGCCAGCCGTCCCTGCAGCAGTCGCAGGGTCTCCCGAAGCAGCGTGGTCTTGCCAGCGCCCGGTGACGACATCAGGTTCACCGCCGTCACGCCGGCGCTCTCGAAGTCGCGGCGATTGGCAGCTGCGGTCTGATCGTTCTCCTCGAAAATCCGCTCCAAGACCACGACCCGCTCGGTTCCCGTGGCATAGCCCGAGTGGTCACCGTGCTCGTGATCATGATCGCGCACGTGGTCATGCTCGTGGTCATGCTCGTGGTCATGGTCATGGTCATGGTCATGATGCTGTCCGTCGTCGTGCCGATGGAACCTGCCCATGACGTCACACCCCCGCGAGATCAAGTGAAGTGATGAGGAATTCGTCGCCCTCGATGAGATCGACTGCGCTGCTCGAGCAGATGCCACAGACGAAGGCGAGCTCGTTGAGCAGCTGATCATGACCACAACCCGTGCATCGAATCTTGGCGGGTACGCGCTCGACGAGGAGCTCGACACCTTCGAGCTCCGACTGCTCGGTGACCAGAGACCAGCAGTAAGTCAGTGTGTCGGGGACGATCTGGCGCATCTCGCCGATCCGCACGTGGACCGCCCTGACCTTTCTACCCGCGGCGTTATCCCGCACGATGCCCAGCATCGAGCTGCAGATCGAGAGCTCGTGCACGCCTACCCTCCTCGAGTCAGAGGCGACCATACACTCATCGGCGCCCTACTGTCGCAATGTTTCTGAAGGCGTTGTGCCCCATCGCTTCCGGTACTCCACGGCGAAGCTGCCCAGATGGTTGAACCCCCACCGGGTCGCCACATCGGTCACGGTCACCCTATCACTGGGCAGCGCATCAGCGAGCTCGGCGTGCACCCGCTCGAGCCTGCGGTCCCGGACATAGGTCATCGGTGAGACCCCGAGCTCTTCCCGAAAGCCCTGCTGAATCGAACGGATGCTCATGTGGACATGGCGGGCGATCGACTCCATGGTGATCGGCTCGGCCAGATGTGTGTCGATGTAGTTCATCGCCTCGGCCACCACCCTGCGGCGGGGATCGCCTGCGGGCCGGATGAACTCCTCGTAATAGTTCGACGGCTGGATGTGCAGCAGGCTGTTCATCAGAAGTTCCTCGATGCCGCTGATCCCGTGGCCCAATTGCACGAGGGACCCCGAGTGGTAAACCTCGGTGTGCAGGAGTTGGACAGCGGCGTGCCAACGCACCGCGACGTCGCTGGTCAAGTCGAATTCAGGGTGGAAAACCAGCGGCCCCGAGAGGCGGCGGCCACGCATCCTGGTCAGGTAGTCGTGCAGTGCCTGCTCCTCGATGCGGATCAACAACTGCGGTGAATCGTCGTCGAAATGCATCGTCAGGCCGGCACCCGGACTGGTGACCAGCGCGTTTATCGTGTTCGCCTCGAAGTCGTGGCCGTTGTGTACACAACGCGCCGTTCCGTTCATGGGCATGTGCACACCGAAATACCGCCCCAGGGCTGGGATCTCGAGAGTGGATCGCACATGCAGATCGAGGTAAAGCATGCTGACGTTGCGCAGTCGCACCCCGTGCATCGTTGCCGCGAAACCTGTCGCGCCGTCCGGCAGCGTGATCCATCCGGGTGCGAGCGCCTGACTGAGCAGGGACCCGGCCTCCCGGACATTCTCGGTGTAGAAGATTTCGTTGTTTGCCAGAGCGGGCGGCACGCCCCGCGACCGCACCTTCCGGCGCACCGGGTTGCCGGTGCGTCGGGTGTCGATGAAGCCCATCCGGGCCAGCCGTGACATCAGCCTTGCCCGGTCGCCACCTTGATTGCGGCTTGACATTTCGTTGAAGAGTGTGCGGCGATCATTCAAGACTCCTTGGCGCATTGATCGCATCTGCGACTACAAGTTTGCGCAATTCTGACAGTGATTGCGCGAAAGCGATAGGCCAAGCGCCCAGTCACAGCTAGCGTCTGTGACCACCGACACACCGGCGCAGGAGGTTCTGGTGGCCGCACAAGGCTCTGTTATCGCGACTTTCGCCAGCGATGAACTGGTCGAGGAGTCCCCCGGCGACCAGCTCGTCGCCCGTCTGGACGATCCGAAGATCGCCTCGTCGATTTCGCTGATCCTTGATCACGCCGATCTCCTGGCGACCGTCATCGTGGGCCTCGACGGCATGCTGCGCAGGGCCGACGTGATCGGCGACAACCTGGCTTCGGGCGTCGCGGAGGTCAAGGAGCTGGCGGGCAACGGCCAGCGCCCATGGCCGAACATCGACCTCGCCGCCCTCAGCGACGCCGTCACGCGGTTGTCGAGCGCGGCGGTCGACGCAAGCCCGGCGATCGAAAGGCTGCTGCACTCACCGCTGGCCGACGTTCAGACCGCCGACGTGATCGCCGATCTCGGCGAGGCACTGCTCCAAGGACGAGCGGCCGCGACGGCTGACCCGCGCGGCCCCAAGGGCATCTTCGCACTCATGAGAGCGACCAAAGACCCTGATGTATCCCGTGGTTTGGGTTTCATGATTCACATCGCGCGGGCTTTCGGTCAGCGGCTTGCGGCATCAGGGACGGCACCGGCAAGCACGAACGGAAGGCACGCCGCAACGTAAGCCACAACTAGTCATTCACAACTAGCCATCGATACACAGCCCACCACTCGTAACAGCCCAACGCCTGCCCAGCCCGCAGGCACCGAGAGGAGTTTTCATGGCGTCCGTGCTCTGGTTTCAAGGAGGAGCGTGCAGCGGAAACACGATGTCGTTCCTCAACGCGGAGGAACCGAATGTCGTAGACCTGATCGTCGACTTCGGCCTCGATCTACTGTGGCATCCTTCGCTGGGCCTCGAACTCGGTGACAACGCTCAGAAGGTGTTCTGGGACTGCGCACGTGGTGAGCGGCCGTTGGACATTTTCGTGTTCGAAGGCACAGTCATCGAGGCGCCCAACGGCACCGGCAGGATGGATATGTTCGCCGACCGGCCGATGAAGGACTGGGTCGACGACCTTTGCGCGGCCGCCCAAGTCGTCGTGGCGATCGGTGACTGCGCATGCTGGGGCGGCATACCGGCAACCGAGCCGAATCCCTCGGCATCCACCGGCTTGCAGTTTCACAAGCGCAACAAGGGCGGTTACCTCGGTCCGGACTTCCGCTCGAAGATGGGCCTCCCGGTGATCAACATCCCGGGCTGCCCCGCCCACCCGGATTGGATCACCCAGATCATCGTCGCGCTGGCGACGGGCCGCGCGGGCGATATCACGCTGGACGAACTGCACCGTCCAGAAACGTTTTTCAAGACATTCACGCAGACCGGCTGCACGCGTGTGCAGTTCTTCGAATACAAGCAGTCGACCATGTCGTTCGGCGAGGGCACCCGCACCGGCTGTCTCTTCTACGAATTCGGCTGCCGAGGACCGATGACGCACTCTCCGTGCAACCGCATTCTGTGGAATCGCCAATCGTCGAAGACGAGGGCGGGCATGCCCTGCCTCGGCTGCACCGAGCCGGAGTTCCCCCACTTCGACCTCGCTCCGGGAACGGTCTTCAAAACGCAGAAGGTCAGCGGCATGATTCCCAAGGAAGTACCCGAGGGCAGCGACCATCTCACGTACATGGCCCATGCCGCGGCAGCGCGCATCGCCGCACCGCAGTGGTCAAAAGAAGACATGTTCGTCGTCTGACCACTGGGCCCTTCTACAGCTAGCCCCCTTCTACAGCCCTCAGCTCTGCCACCAGTCTCGAAAGGACTACCCGTATGACTTCCTTGGATCTGTTCGTCAGTCCTCTTGGACGCGTCGAGGGTGACCTCGACGTACGCGTCACCATCGACGACGGGGTGGTTACCTCGGCGTGGACCGAGGCCGCGATGTTCCGCGGCTTCGAAATCATTCTGCGCGGCAAGGATCCGCAGGCCGGCCTGGTGGTGACACCCCGGATCTGCGGTATCTGCGGGGGCAGCCACCTTTACAAGTCCGCCTATGCGCTGGACACCGCGTGGCGCACGCACGTGCCGCCGAACGCCACGCTGGTCCGCAACATCTGTCAGGCCGTCGAGACGCTGCAGTCGATCCCGCGTTACTTCTACGCGCTGTTCGCGATCGACCTGACGAACAAGAACTACGCCAAGTCGCCGCTCTACGCCGAAGCCGTCCGCCGCTTCGCCCCGTACGTCGGCACGAGCTACCAGCCCGGCGTGGTGCTGTCGTCGAAACCCGTTGAGGTGTATGCGATCTTCGGTGGCCAGTGGCCGCATTCGAGCTTCATGGTGCCCGGCGGTGTGATGTGCGCACCCACGCTCTCGGACGTGACGCGGTCGATCGCCATCCTCGAACATTGGAAGGACAACTGGCTGGAGAAGCAGTGGCTCGGCTGCTCGATCGATCGCTGGCTCGCGAACAAGACGTGGGAAGACGTCCTGGAGTGGGTCGACGAGAACGAGGAGCAACACAACAGCGACTGCGGTTTCTTCATCCGGTACAGCCTTGATGTCGGACTGGACAAGTACGGCAAGGGCGTCGGGAACTACATCGCCACCGGCACCTACTTCGATCCGGCGCTGTACGAGAACCCCACGATCGAGGGCCGCAATGCGGCGCTGATCGGACGATCCGGGATCTTCGCCAACGGCAAGTGGTTGGAATTCGACCAGGCGCGCGTGCGCGAGGATGTCACCCATTCGTTCTATGAGGGCACCGGGGCGTTGCACCCGTTCGACGGCGAGACGAATCCGATCGACCCGGAGGAGGGGCGGAAGCAGGGCAAGTACAGCTGGGCCAAGTCACCCCGCTACGACGTGCCCGGCCTTGGCCACGTTCCGCTCGAGGCGGGGCCGCTGGCCCGACGGATGGCGGCCGGCGGCCCGAACGCCGCACCGCATCAAGACAACGATCCGTTGTTCGTGGACCTGTACAACAAGATCGGCCCCAGCGTGTTCGTACGACAGCTGGCCCGCATGCACGAGGCGCCGAAATATTACAACTGGACCCGGGAGTGGCTCAATCAGCTCGACCTCAAGGAGAGCTTCTACATGAAGCCCATCGAGCATGCCGAGGGCAAGGGTTTCGGATCCACCGAGGCCGCCCGCGGGTCGCTGTCGGACTGGATCGTCATCGAGGACAACAAAATCAAGAACTACCAGGTGGTTACGCCGACCGCGTGGAACATCGGCCCTCGTGACGGCGCGTCCGTACTCGGCCCGATCGAGAGTGCGTTGGTGGGATCCCCGATCGTCGATCCCGAGGACCCGGTGGAGCTGGGTCACGTCGCACGAAGCTTCGACTCCTGCCTCGTGTGCACCGTGCATGCGTACGACGGGAAGTCCGGCCGTGAACTGTCGAAATTCGTCATCAACGGAATGGTGTGATTCCCACGTCAACCACCTCTGACGAGACGAAGCAGCCCGGCGCGATCGACCCCCTAATCGAACCGCCGGGTTGCGCAGTCATGGTCGTCGGTTGTGGCAATCTGTTGCGCGGCGACGACGGCGTCGGACCGATTCTCGTGCGCCATCTATGGGAACGCGGTGTGCCCGAAGGGCTTCGGCTGGTTGACGGCGGTACCGCCGGGATGGACGTCGCCTTCCAGATGCGCGGAGCCGAGCGGGTCGTGATCGTTGATGCGTCGGCTACCGGCGCCGCACCGGGTACCGTATACCGAGTGCCGGGCGAGGAGTTGGGGGAGCTTCCGCCGTTGGAAGGCCTCCACACTCACTCGTTCCGCTGGGATCACGCGCTCGCGTTCGCGCGGTGGGCGCTCGCCGACGACTGTCCAACGGACATCACCGTGTTCCTCATCGAGGCCGCGAATGTCGCTATGGGTGCCGATCTTTCACCCGCCGTCAGCTCCGCGATGGAAACGGTGATCGACGTCATCGAGCGGGACTTCATCTCCGCGCTGCGGCCCGCCGAACCCAACGATCCCGCGGCTCTCGCCGTGGAGTTCACCGAGGACGGTTACCTGCGGTTGGGTGCGGCACTGTGCGCGGCGCACTTCCCCGCCCATGTCGCCGTCGGGGCGGTTCGCGATGATGCGCTGTGGCTCCTGCCGTTGCGAGGGCCGCGCAGCGGCGGCCTCTTGCTCAAACAACGCACTCCGGCAGGCGATCGTGCGCTACTGATTCGCGAACTGCTCGATGACAACTTCCCTGTTGGCGTACGTCACGCGAGCTGGGATGACGCCCAGGCCGCGTTGCGAATTCCGCTGGAGCAGCAGAAGTGATGATGGTGGCCGAGCGACCGGATACCAACCCGACGCCAAGCGATGACGCCGGAGGTGCTTCAGAGCACGACCGGCAGATGCGTCCGCGCACCCGGCGGCGTGCGGACAGCTCGGCCGAAGACGCACTGGCCGTGGACACGGTCGTCACCGAGGAGCGCGGCCGATGGGCCGTCGACATCGTCGTGGTCTTCGCCGACGGCATCGTACACAAGCGCATCGATACCCACTCCACCAAGGCCCGCGCCGAGTTGTCGGCACGCTTGATCAAACGGGCTGCCGAGCGCGAGATCAGAGGACCCCTGAATGGATGACATCACGACTGCCGCCACATCCGTTGTGGAGCACGATATTTTCGACGCGGTCCAACTGATCCCCCGCCCGCAGCCACTCGGACTCTTTCCACTGCCGCTGGGATTCATGCTGATACCGGCAGACGAGCAGGCCGACGCCGTCCGCGAGATGATGTTGGCGGGCCAGCTCCCGACGAGCTGGCCACCGGCGCTACGCGCCCATCAGCTTGCCTTCGAAGGCGACCGCGAGGGCGCGATCGCCGAACTTCGGCGTCACAGCGATCCGGTGAGCATCTACAACCGCTTCGTGCTCGACCCCGACAGCGTCGACACCGACACGCTACGGCGGGAGCTAGGCGAGTTCGCCGTCCTCATGGACGTGGTCCTCTTCGCGCTCGGACGCATCGACACGCCACCGCATTCCGAGGACGCCGACACCGACATCGCGTCCGTGGTGTTGTCAGCTGAGGCGAGCCATGCGATGGCCGCCGGAAATCACAGTGCCGCCATCGAACTGCTCGACCGCGCGACTGCGGCCGCGGACCCGGTATCGACACCGTTGGCCGGAACACTCCAGGGTGCAGCAGGCGCGATCTGCCGTGACATCGGCGATGAGAGCTACCTGGAGCGCCTGCGAAAGGCGTTGTCGGACCTCGTCGGGGCCGACGGACTCCGCGTCGCGCGCGCTGAAATCGAATTGTGCCTCGCCGGCGCGCTGCATGAGCAGGCCGACCAGCATCCCGAACGGCTCACCAGCGCGATCCCCCACTACCACTCGGCGCTTCAGCTGGTCAGGCGCGACGACGCACCGATGCTCTGGGCCGCCGCGCATGCCGGTCTCGCCACCGCGTACCTGACCATGCCGATGGTCGAAGCCTCCAGCCAGTTGCGGCTTGGCGTCGCGGCGCAGTCGCTACGCGCCGCTCTCACCGTCTACACCCGCGATGAGCATCCGCAGGAATGGGCCAGTGTCCAACTGAATCTCGCCAATTCGCTGGTGTACACACCGTCGCGCCATCAGCGCGAGAACCTGGTGGAGGCCGCCGAGATCTACGAGGCGGTGCTGCAGACCCGGCACCGCGACACCGATCCGCTCGGCCGGGCCAGGGTACTGGCCAACCAGGGCAATGTACTCGCCCATCTCGGCGTTTTCGATGACGCGAAGGCCAAACTTTACGAAGCGCGTTTCCTGTTCGAAGAGCTCGGCGACGACGACTCGGTGCGTGCGGTGCGTGGCGTGCTCGACGAGATCGCGCGGCAACGGGTGCTCACCGTCGCTGATGCTGATGACGCGGAGCAACACTGATGTCCACCACGATGGAAGGCGTTTCTCAGCATCAGGCAACCGCGGAGCCGGGATTCGAGGAGCTGGCCAAGCGGGTCGATGAAGCGACGGCCGCACTACGGAGCCTCGACCCCGCGGCACGCGCCGTCGCCGAGGAACTCAAGGGTGCGATCGAGGCGGTCCACCGCGCAGGGCTCGTCACGATCGTGCGCCGAATGAAGAGCGATGACGCCACGCGCCCGGTGCTCTTCGATCTCGTCGACGATCCCGTCGTGCATCTGTTGCTCTCGCTTCACGAGATCATCCGGCCTGACCCGATGACGCAGGCCACCAAGGCGTTGAATGCGGTGCGTCCCCAGCTGCAGGGGCACGGGGGCGATGTGACGCTGGTGGGGATCGAGGACCAGACGGCCTTCGTGCGTCTGCAAGGCGCGTGCAACGGCTGCTCGATGTCCTCGGTGACGCTGCGCAACCTGGTCGAGCAGGCACTCGTCGAGGCTGTCCCTTCCGTGACAGCGGTCGAGGTGCTGCCCAATGATCCACAGCCCACGCTGATTTCGGTTGACTCCCTGTTCCCCTCCAGGCATCGCAGCGAAGAAGGCTGGGTGCAGGCCGGCGCAGCGGCCGACGTTCCAGAAGGTGATCTCAGGGCGGTTGAGCTGTCCAAAGGAGAGTCTGGTCAACCGGTGTCGGTGCTCCTGGTCAATCTCGATGGACGCCTCACCGCCTATGTCAACGAGTGCGCGCACGAAGCCCTGCCTTTGGACAATGCGGTTCTCGACACCTCCAACGGCACGCTGACATGTCCGTGGCACGGCTTCTGCTACGACGCGGCGTCGGGCGAATGCCTTACGGCGCCGGCCGCGCAGCTCGAGCAGCTACCGCTGCGCGTTGACGATGGACGGATCTGGGTCCGGGTGGCCACATGAGCAGCCTCACGGTGCGCACCAGCCTTGCGCCCCGCGCACCGCGCGTCGACATCGGCACCGGGGTGGATCTCGCCGGGGGTTGGCTGCCGGATGTCTGGCTTGGCGCCCCCGCGCCGGGCGGGCTGGCGTTGCCTGCCGCGAGTCCGACTCTGGCCTGGATGTACTCGCCACGCGGCGTGTTCTTCGACGACCACTACCTGGTCGTCGCCGATTCCGGTAACCACCGGGTGCTGATCTGGCACGGGATCCCGACCGAGCAGGAGCAGCCTGCGGATGTCGTGTTGGGCCAACCAGACGGTGTGACCGAGGGCCGCGCCGCCGCGGGGCGCGGCCCGGAGAACGGTATGAACCTGCCGACCGGTGTGCTGGTGCACGAGGGTCGTCTGATCGTCGCCGACGCGTGGCATCACCGCATCCTGGTGTGGCACACGGTGCCCGAGAAGAGTTCGACACCACCGGATCTGGTGCTCGGGCAACCGAACGACTCCGCCGTGGAGCCGAACATGGGCGGACCGGTTTCGGCGTCGACACTGTACTGGCCGTTCGGAATCGCTGTCGTCGGCTCGTACTTCTGGGTCGCCGACACTGGCAACCGGCGTGTCCTCGGCTGGGCGGGCGGACTGCCCGAAGCCAACCGCCCCGCCGACGTCGTACTCGGACAGCCAGACCCGGTCAGCCGCGAGGAGAATCGCGGCGAACCAGTGGGTCCCGCCGGATTCCGCTGGCCCCATGCCATCACGGGTTCCGATGATCTACTGCTGATCGCCGACGCCGGCGATCATCGTGTCCTCGGCTGGTCACCACCGCCGGAGATCGATCGGCCCGCCGACCGCCTGATGGGGCAACCCGACTTCCACACCACCCGGGAGTGGCCATACGGACCGCAGTGCGGCGATCGGTTCAGGTTCCCGTACGGGGTCAGCATGGACGGCGGTCGGTTGGCGATCGCCGACACCGCGAACAACAGGGTTCTGCTCTGGGACGCTGTGACATCCGATGCCGGACCTGCCGACCACGTGCTTGCCCAGCCGACCCTCGAGTCCAACGGCGAGAACCGCTGGAGCGCAGTCACTCACGATTCACTGTGTTGGCCGTACGGCATCTGGCTGCACGGTGACCGCATCGCTGTCGCCGACTCGGGCAACAATCGCGTCATGCTCTGGCGGCGGTCATGACCTCCGCATCGACACGCACAGCGGTCGAAGCCCTGCAGCGGCGGCGGTTCACGGTGACGGGCGTGGTTCAGGGGGTTGGTTTCCGGCCGTTCGTCCATCGGTTGGCCGTCGAACTGGGATTGTCGGGATTCGTCGGGAACGACTCGGCAGCGGTCTTCATCGAGGCCCAGGGTCCGATGGCCGCACTGGACGAGTTCGGCCATCGACTCGTCAGCGACGCACCGCCGCTGGCCGTCATCACCGACGTCGCGTGCACGCGGATCGCCGAAAACCCACTCGGCGACAACGGGTTTCAGATCGTGCCCAGCAGATCAGTCGGTACTGCGCCGACGCCGATCCCACCCGACATCGCGGTGTGCGACGACTGCATGACCGAAGTCTTCGACCCAGCCGACCGCCGCTACCGGCACCCCTTCGCCACGTGCACCAACTGCGGGCCGCGCTTCACCATCATCCGCGGGCTGCCGTACGACCGGCCCAGGACGACGATGGCGGACTTCGCGATGTGCGACCGGTGCGCTGCCGAGTACCACGACCCCACCGATCGTCGCTTCCATGCCCAGCCGATCGCCTGCCCGGACTGCGGTCCGTCGCTGTGGTTCACATCCGGCGACACCCGTGTCACCGGGTCCGACGCAGCGTTGGAGGCCGCACAAGCCACGCTTGCGGCAGGAAAGATACTCGCCGTCAAGGGCATCGGCGGCTACCACCTGGCCTGTGCGGTGGACGATGACGCCGCAATCGCCACTTTGCGGCAGCGAAAGGGACGGCGCGACAAGCCGTTGGCGGTACTGGTTCGTGATCTCGACGTAGCGCGGCGCTTCGCCGATCTCGACGCAACCGACGCCGCCGTACTGACCAGCCCGGCGCGCTCAGTGGTATTGCTGCAACGTCGCAGCGACGCCCCAATAGCGGCAGGAGTCGCGCCGGGCAACCCGTTGATCGGCCTCATGCTGCCGTACACCCCCATCCACCACCTGCTGCTGGCGCGGGTCCCCGGCGCGGAAACGGCCGCGCCGGACGCGATCGTCCTGACAAGCGCCAACCGATCAGGTGAGCCGATCTGCTACACCGACGACGACGCCGCCAAACGAGTGCCCGCATTGGCCGACGCCGTCCTCGACCACAACAGGCCCATTCACGTCCCGTGCGACGACTCGGTGGTGCGGCCGATACGGGACCGGGACCACGTGCGCGAGATACCAATTCGCCGCTCGCGTGGCTACGCGCCCCTCCCCGTCGACCTCGGCATCCACAGCCCACCGGTGCTCGCGGTCGGCGGGGAGCTCAAGAACACGTTCTGCCTGACCGACGGTCGACGTGCGTACTGTTCGGGACATATCGGCGATATGGGTTCGGTCGCCACGCTGAAGGCGTTCACCCGCAGCGTGCGGCAACTCTGCGACATGCGGGGGGTGCCCGCTCGACTGGCCGCCGACCTTCACCCGCGCTACGCGACCCGCAACTGGGCCGAACACAACGCGGGCGATCGCCCACTCGATCTGATCCAGCACCATCACGCGCATGTGGTGTCGCTGCTCGCCGAGCACGAAATGCTGCGCGAGCCGATCATCGGTGTGGCCTTCGACGGCACCGGTTATGGATGCGACGACACCGTGTGGGGCGGCGAGATCCTGCGACTCGGCCACGACAGCCATCGCTTCACCCGCGTCGGGCATCTCGCCGCGGTTCCCCTCGCCGGTGGCGACGCCGCGGTGCGCAACCCCTGGCGCATCGCCTTGGCGCAGCTGTGGCGCGCCCGGGTGCCGTGGGACGCTCAGCTGCCACCCGTGCAGGCCGCAACCACCACCGAATTGCGGCTGCTGCGAACGCAGTTCGCAAGCGGTCGCGGCTGTGTGCCGACCACCAGCATGGGCAGACTGTTCGACGCGGTGGCCGCGCTGCTCGACGTGCGGCAGCACATCGACTACGAGGGACAGGCCGCGATCGAGCTCGAGGTGTTGGCGGCGTCGGCCGACCACACCACAGTCACCTTGCCTTTGCCCGTCGACAGCGGCGGAGTGATCGACCCGGCACCGATGATCGCCACGATGATGGATGCGCTGCATGACGGCGCAGACCCGGCGGAGCTGGCCCTGGCCTTCCATCAAGCCGTTGCACGAGCCGTCTCCGACGTGGTGCGACAGGTCGCAGACGGTGTGACGACGGTCGGGCTGACCGGTGGAGTGTTCCAGAACGTGCTGCTGCTGCAGTCATGCCGACGTCTGCTCGAAGACGGCGGCTTCACCGTCCTCGCCCATCGGGTGGTCCCGCCCAACGATGGTGGACTGGCGTTGGGGCAGGCCGCGATCGCGGCGCTTGCAGCATTGGAAGAAGCCGGCACCGGCGGCGCACACAGCGAAAGGACCGCACGATGTGTCTAGGGATTCCCGGCCGGATCACCGAGATCTGGGACGAACCGGACGGCGGACGTTTTGCCAAGATCGCGTTCGGCGATCAGATCAAGACCGCATGCCTGGCGTACCTGCCCGACCTGGCGGTCGGTGACTACACAATCGTGCACGCCGGTTTCGCACTCACCCGGATCGACGAAGCGTCCGCGATGGTGACGCTGGAAACCATGCGCGACTACGGCGTCTTCGGCGAGCAGGAGGCCGCGTCGTGACGTCACCACCTGCCACGCCCATGGCGCCCGAGCTCGCGATGGATCTCGCACAGGCCTCTCTGACTCTGGCGCAGCGGTTTTCGGACGGCGCCACCATGTGGTGTATCGCGCCAGCCTTCACACCGCACGCACAGCACATCGCGGTCGAGTTCGTCCATCCCGTCGTCGTCGGGAAGCGCGCACTGCCCGCCGTCGCGTTGACCGGACCGGATCTCGTCGGGCAGGTGCGGTTGTCCGCTCGCCCAGGCGATGTGGTCATCGCATGCGCCGGCGCCGATGACCCAGACGTTCGTGCCATCATGCACCGCGCCGCGGCGTGGGGGGTCACCACGATCTGGATCGGCAACGGTGAGCGACCGCAGTTCGGCGCCGCCGATCACGTGCTGTGGCTCGACGATCCCGACCCGACGCTGGCGGCTACGGGTGACTTCGTCCTGCTGTACCACCTGCTGTGGGAGCTCACCCACGTCTGCTTCGAACATCCAGGGCTCCTGAAGCCCCAGACATCGGAGTGCACCGACGAGGTGTGTATCACCTGCAGCGACGAGGGCCGTCCCGCTGAAGTGGTCGGCACCGCATCCGATGGCACTGCCTCGGTGCGCACCCCCGAGGGCATCGAGGACGTCGTCACACTGCTCGCCAGCGAGGCGTTGTTCCCGGGTGACGTCGTTCTCGTGCACGCGGGAATGGTGATCAGCAAGCTGAAGGAGGCGTGACGATGACCGCGAGACAACGTCTCGACGAGCCGACGAACTTCCTCTATCCGTTCATCGACGGCGACGAAAACGACTCCACCGCATTGCTCACCGACCTGGCGGATTCCGCGGCGATGAAGGCGGCGGAGAGCGCCGCCCTGCGCCGAACCACACTGGAGTCCTGTTCGGCTCTCATCGAGACCGCGGCCGCGGAGCTCACCCGTCGATTCGCGGCGGGCGGGCGGTTGTTCGCCTTCGGTAACGGTGGAAGCTCCACGGACGCCAGCACTTTGGCGACACTGTTCGCGCAACCACCGACAGGCCAAGCGTTGCCCGCGTGGTCGTTGACCGCCGATCAGGCCGTGCTGACAGCACTGGGCAACGACGTCGGCTTCGACCTGGTGTTCGCCCGCCAACTCATCGCCAGGGCGCAAGCCACCGACATCGCGATAGCGATGTCCACCAGCGGCAATTCGGCCGACCTGCTGCTCGCCATGCATGAGGCTCACGGTCGCGGCCTGTACACGATCGGATTCACCGGATACGACGGGGGCGCGTTCGCCGCCAACCCAGATGTCGACGTGTGCTTCGTCGTGCGGTCCCAGAGCGTGCACCGGATCCAGGAGTCGCAGGCACTTCTCGGCTACCAGCTGTGGTCGACGGTACAAGCGCAGAAAGGCTTGTGATGAGAGAACACGTGGCCGAATACCTTGCCTCGGGACCGTCCTTCGCCGAGGGTGAGGTCATCGATCGCATCGATACGTTCCGTCGACGCCGCCCTAGGCTTCGGGACAGCGTCGTGACGCTGGCACACGGGGCGGGTGGAAAGGCATCGGCCGCCTTGGTCGACGGGGTGTTCCTCGAAGCATTCCGCAATCCGCACCTCGAATCTCTCGGCGACGGGGCCATCCTCAAGCTCCCGGACGGTCAGCGGATGGCGATGTCCACCGATTCCTTTGTCGTACAACCACTCCGGTTTCCCGGCGGGTCGATCGGCCACCTCGCCGTCCACGGCACGCTCAACGACCTGGCGATGGCCGGCGCGGTACCGACATGGATGTCGGCGGCATTCGTCATCGAAGAGGGCTTCGTCATCGACGAACTTCGGGAGATCGTGGCCGATATGGCCGCCGCTGCGCAGGCCGCTGGCGTGCAGATCGTCACCGGTGACACCAAGGTGGTGCCGAGAGGCGCAGCGGACGGCATGTTCATCACGACCGCCGGGGTGGGCATGGTGCCGGCCGGACGGCAGCTGTCACCGGACAGGGTCAGACCCGGCGACAAGGTCTTGGCCTCCGGTTCGATCGGCGATCACGGCATGGCCGTCATGCTCGCCCGCGGAGACCTCGCGATCGAGGCGGAAATCAGCTCCGATACAGCCTCGGTCAGCCATCTGGTCGAACGCCTGATGGCCGCTGCGCCGTCGACGCGGTGGCTGCGTGACCCCACCCGCGGCGGTATCGGAACGGTGTGCAACGAGCTCGCACAGGCATGCGGGCTGGCCGTGATTCTGGAGGAGGACCGCCTCCCGGTGCGGCCCGAAGTCGCAGGCGCCTGCGAAATGCTCGGCATCGACCCGCTTTACGTGGCCAACGAGGGCAAGTTCCTCGCCGTCGTCGACGCCGCCGAGGCCGATGCCGCCCTAGAGGCGCTTCGCTCCCACCCCGACGGCGAGAACGCCACCGAGATCGGGCACATCGCCGATGAACCCGGGGCCACGGTGGTGGTCCGTACCGGATTCGGCGGAACCAGGATCGTGGACATGCTCGTCGGCGACCCACTGCCCCGGATCTGCTGAGGAAGGACACCATATGTGCCTGGGAATTCCCGGACGAATCGTCGAGATCACCGACGCGGCCAATTGTCTTGCCAAGGTAGAGGTTAGTGGCGTCCGCCGCATCATCAGCGTGCGACTGCTGGAGAAGGATATGCCCGAGCCTGACGACTGGGTACTGGTCCACGTGGGTTTCGCGATGGCCAAGATCGACGAGACCGAGGCGCTGTTGACGCTGGCTGCGGTCAAGAAGATGGGTGACGCGTATACCGACGAGGTCGAAGCGTTCGACAAGTCGTCGATCATCTGAACGGGGGGAAGATCATGCGTTTTGTCGACGAATTCCGCGATCCCGCGGCGGCGCGAAAACTGTTGTCCGCCATCGAAGCACTCGCCAGTCAGGGTGCGCCGAACGAGCACTTCAAGTTCATGGAGGTGTGCGGTGGGCACACCCACACGATCTACCGGCACGGGATCGAACACCTGCTGCCGGACAACGTCGAACTGGTGCACGGACCCGGCTGCCCCGTCTGCGTGATTCCGATGGGCCGCGTCGACGACGCAATCTGGCTTGCCCATCAGCAGGATGTGATCTTCACCTGCTTCGGCGACATGATGCGGGTGCCCGGCTCCAACGGCAGCCTGCTGGATGCCAAGGCGGGTGGCGCCGATGTGCGGTTCGTCTACTCACCGCTCGATGCGCTCAAGATCGCGACCGACAACCCGGACAAGCAAGTGGTGTTCTTCGCGATCGGATTCGAAACCACCGCGCCGTCGACGGCCGTCACACTGGTGCGCGCACGTGAGCTCGGAATCGAGAACTTCTCGGTGTTCTGCAATCACGTCACTATCGTGCCGCCGATCAAGGCGATCCTGGAGTCTCCCGATCTGCGGTTGTCGGGGTTCCTCGGTCCCGGGCATGTCTCCACGGTGGTGGGTAACCGGCCCTACCGATTCGTGCCCGCCGTCTACGGGAAGCCGTTGGTGGTGGCGGGTTTCGAACCTCTCGACATCCTGGTGTCGATCGCGATGCTGCTCCGCCAGATCCGCGAAGGACGCTGCGAAGTGGAGAACCAGTACTCGCGCGTCGTCAACGAAGACGGCAATCCCGCGGCCCTGGCCTTGATGGCCCGGGTGTTCGCGCTGCGGCCCCATTTCGAGTGGCGGGGGCTCGGTTTCATCTCGCAGAGCGCCCTGAGGCTGCACGACGACTTCATCGCTTTCGATGCCGAGCAACGGTTCTCGCTGCCCGGCGTCCGTGTCGCGGACCCGAAGGCGTGCCAGTGTGGCGAAGTGCTCAAGGGTGTACTCAAGCCGTGGGAGTGCAAGGTGTTCGGCACGGCGTGCACGCCGGAGACGCCGATCGGCACCTGCATGGTCTCCCCTGAGGGTGCCTGCGCCGCTTACTACAATTTCGGCAGGTTGCATCGCGATGCCGCGACGCTGATCGGCCAGGGCGCACGGGCATGACAACGGCGGACATCACCGACACCCGCGGTGCGGAGATGTTCGCGCGGTATGCCTGCGCCCCGAATCAGCTCGGTTACTGCGGACCGCAGGACACCAGGTTGTTGATGGGCTCGCGCGACGAGATCGAACAAGCAGCGCGGCAATTCACGGGTGCGTGGCCCTATCTCAAAGTGATGTCGAAGTTGACGGACATCCCCGATCCTCTTGACCACCGGCTGGTCGACTCGTACTGGCTCGGTGGTGGCATCGGCGCCGAGTTGAGCCACCGTTCGTTCACCGCCGAGCTGCTGAAGATGATCGCTCCGCAGGCGGGGCACTACTGGAGCCACCTCACCGAGGACCTCGTCGACGAAGCCGCCCCGAATCACTGCTTCCACGTGTTCGGCGTCTACCCGTGGTCGCGATTGCTCGGGAAGAGCGCGGACGAACATCCCCTGTCCATCCTGGACAACTGCCGAATCTCGTGGGGCACCGTCGTGTCGACAGACGGCACCGCCGCTGTGGTCTCCTCCCCTCGCCTGCGCTGGATCGACTCGATGCTGTCGTTGTCTGCTCCCGAGGAACGCACGGTGGAGATCGGCACACGAGGTCACATTCCCGTGCGTGCAGGTGATCTCGTGGCACTGCACTGGGATCAGATATGCGACTGCCTCACGCCTGAGCAGGCCGCTCGGTTGACGGACAGCACCGAACGGCAGTTGCGGGCCACCACCCGTCGACTGAATTCTGGTCGGCCGTGAGGCCGCGAATCGTCCAGACGGACGGCCAGATCGGGTTCTTCTGGGTGACCCCGGACGGCGTTACGACGACCCTGCCCGACCTGGTGATCGACGACGAGGAACCCGAGCGATTGGTGGCGACCCACCTCGAGGCGCTCGACGACGCGCTGATCATCGCGGCGGCGCGGTTCGGCGAGCTGCTCGGCGGCGGCAGGCTGCCCGAACCCGCAGAACGAGACGACCTGGTCACCCTGCACCGCAATCTCGACTGGCTGGTCCGCGATTATGCACTGGCCGCCGAAATCACGGGAATCATCCCCGATGTGCGGGCGGGCAAGATCATCGGCACCGCCACACTCTTCTCGATATGCGCACGCTTTCCGATCGGCCTGCTCGGTTCCGCACCCTTCGACGGTGAATTGGATGAGCCGTCGCTCGGTGTCATCAGTGGATTCGGGCAGATGACGATGGTCGACCCGGAACGGCCATGGAAGGGCGGTCGGTGGATACTGAAATCCGAGTCGGGGCAACGCTTTCCACTGACTCTGTCGACGATGCTGTTCGACAGCTCCGGGGTGAACAAAGACGCCGCCCGGCGTGAGCACCGCGAGGCTCTCGAAGCCTGCGTCGCAGGTGCGGCCGACGAGGACGCCGATCCATTCGTCGTCGCCTCAGCATTGGACTGGCTGCTCTACGACTGGCTGATGGCACACCGCGAGGATCCCGACAGCGCGGCAATCCAGATTCCCAAAGGGCATGACTCCGACGCGGCGGTGATCGTCGCGGCCGCCTGCGCGTCGGTGCGCACCCGTGCCCGCATCGACCCCGGTCTGACGTCGCCGTTGCCGGCCGAGTGAATTCCGGGGCCTCTGACCGCGGCCTTGACGCCGCTCACTAGCCTGGGGCGATGCCCGATCTTGTAGTGGTCCACGTCGATCACAATGTCGCCGTCATCACCATCAACGACCCCGATCGCCGTAATGCGGTCACCGCCGAGATCTCGGCGGCGTTGCGCGCCGCGGTCGACGCCGCCGAAGCCAACACCGACGTGCACGCGCTGGTCGTCACCGGCGCGGGCAAGGCGTTCTGCGCAGGGGCGAACCTGACGGCGCTCGGCGAGGCGACCGAGGACGGCCTGCGCGTGATCTACGACGGGTTCCTGGCCGTCGCCAACTGCGCGCTGCCCACGATCGCGGCCGTCAACGGCCCCGCGGTCGGCGCCGGACTGAACCTCGCGCTCGCCGCGGATGTGCGCATCGCCGGCCCGAAGGCGCTCTTCGATCCGCGCTTCCAGAAGCTCGGCATCCACCCCGGCGGAGGCGCCACCTGGATGCTGCAGCGTGCGGTCGGCCCCCAGGTCGCACGTGCATCGCTGCTGTTCGGCATGAGTTTTGACGCCGAGGAGGCGGTGCGACACGGACTGGCGCTCAAGGTCGCCGAGGATCCGGTGGCCGCCGCGCGTGAACTCGCCGCCGGGCCGGCCAGCGCGCCGCGCGAGGTGGTCATCGCGACGAAGGCCTCGATGCGGGCGACCGCCAACCCCGGATTCGTCGACATCGACCAGCACCGCATCGCGGTCGACACCGAACTCGGCCCGCAGGCCAGGTCCATCGAGTCGCCGGAGTTCGCTCGTCGGCTGGAGGCCGCCAAGCGCAAATGACCTACAGGTCGAGCAGCGCCAGTTCGGGCGCCTCGATGAGGTCACGGAGTTCGGTCAAGAATTCCGCGGCCTGCGCACCGTCAACGATGCGATGGTCGAACGCGCAGGTCAACGTCATCGTCGGGCGCGCAACAACCTCTCCGTCGACCACGACGGGTCGCGGTTTCAGCGCACCCATGCCCAGGATCGCCGCCTCGGGGTAGTTGATGACGGGGACGCCCTCGTCGAGACCCAGCGCGCCGAAGTTGGACACCGTGAACGTGGAGCCCTGCAGCTCCGTCGGCTTCAGCGTGCCGGCGCGGGCGTCGCGGATCAGCCGAGCGACCACGTCGGCGAGCTCTCGCGTCGTCTTGTCCTGAGCATCCTTGACGACGGGCACCAGCAGGCCGCGCGGCGCCGCCACACCGAATCCCAGATGTACCGCCGGATGGAGATGGATCTGCGGGCCGGCCGTGGTGTCGACCCACGTCGCATTGAGCTTCGGGTGGTGCGTCAGCGCAATCGTCAACAGCCGCAACGTGAGCACGAAGGGCGTGATCGCCGCATCATCACCGGCCTGGTCGCGCATTCGATCACGCAGCCGCAGCAGATTCGTCCCGTCGACGTGCACGCTCGCATGAGCGTCCGGTATCTTCGTGCGCGACAACGACATTCGATGTGCCATCTCGGCCTGCACTCCGCGCACCGCCACCATGTCCGGGCTGGGTGCCGACCGGCCCGCCGAGGACAGGACGTCCTCCCGGGTGATCACGCCGTCGGGGCCGGAGCCTGTCACCTCGTTGAGGTCGACGTTCAGCTCCGCCGCCAGCTTCCGCACCGACGGCTTCGCGCGCGGCCGTGTCGATTCCGGCCGTGACGACTCCGATCGTGTCGATGCCGGTCGCACGCTCCGCCTGCTGTCGTCCATTTCGTCGTCGGTGCCGTACCCGACGAGCACCGGCTTGCGCTTCGTAGCGGTCGACTCGGCAGCATCCGTCGCGATACGCACCAGCACCGCACCGACATTCAGGGTCTCGCCCTCGGCGCCACCGAGTTCGGTGATCCGCCCGGCGTACGGGCTGGGAATCTCGACCTCGGCCTTGTTGGTCTCCACCGTGCACAGGGTCTGGTTCAGTTCGACGGTATCGCCCACCGCGACGTTCCAACTCGTGATCGTGGCGTCCTCGAGCCCCTCCCCGAGATCGGGCACCAAGAAATCCCGAACCTCTTCGCCGGTCATGGCTGCTCCAACGTCCGTTCCACACAATCGAGCAACCGGTCAACCCCGGGCAGCCACAGCTTCTCCAACCGTGCTGGCGGGAACGGTGTGTCAAATCCGGTGGCGCGCAATACCGGTGCCTCGAGGTCGTAGAACAGTTCCTCCTGGATGCGCGCGGCGAGTTCCGCGCCGAACCCCAACGTTCGTGGACCTTCGTGCATGACGACCACGCGGCCGGTTCTGCGCACGGATTCGGCGACGGTGTCGAAGTCCAGCGGGTTCAGCGACCGCAGATCGATGACCTCGACGCTCCACCCGTACTGCTGGGCTGCCAGGTCGGCTGCGCTGATCGCAGTCGCGACCAGCGGACCGTACGTCACCACCGTGACGTCGTCGCCGCTGCGGCGGATCGCCGCGCGTCCGATCGGCAGACCCGGCGTCACGGTGTCGACGGGCTCACGGGTCCAGTACCGTCGCTTGGGCTCCAGATAGAGGATCGGGTCGCGACAGGTGATCGAGTGTCGCAGAAGCCAATACGCATCGGTCGGAGTCGACGGCGACACCACCTTCAGTCCGGCGGTGTGCAACCAGTAGCTTTCCGTCGACTCGGAATGATGCTCGACGGCGCCGATGCCACCGAACGACGGAATCCGCACGGTCACCGGCATTTCGACGTCGCCACGCGTGCGCATCCGGTACTTCGCCAGATGACTGACGATCTGGTCGAACGCCGGCGCCGCGAAGCCGTCGAACTGAATCTCCGGAACAGGCACCAAACCGCGAATCGCCATTCCGATCGCGATGCCGATGATCGCCGACTCCGCCAGCGGTGTATCGAAACACCTTTGCTCACCGAAGGTTTCAGCCAGCCCCTCGGTGACACGGAAGACACCGCCAAGCTTGGCGACATCCTCGCCGAAGACGAGCACGCGGTCGTCGGCCGCCATCGCGTCGTGCAGTGCCCTGTTGATGGCCTGCGCCATCGTCAGTGTCGGGGCCTGCATAGCAGGCGGTGCGCTCGGCGGGATGGGGGTCAGCAGCGGGCCGCGCGGCGGTTCGTCGTCGTCGTGGAATGTCGGCCGCTCGATGATCTGAGTCATGCTCGTGCCCTCCCGTCGCATCGCTCGCCAAGGTCTTCCTTGGCGATCTCCTCCAGGAGCTGTTCGCGCTGCGCCAACAGGTCAGGGGTGATGTCGTGGTAGACGGTGTCGAACACGTCCGTGATGGGGAAGTCGTCGGCCCCGACCACCGCTTCCCTGAGCTCGGTGCGTAATCGTTTCGCTCTGGCGGCGACCCGTTCCTCCAGCCGCTCGCTCCATACGTCTATCGCCTGCAGGTAGGTGCGGTACCGCTGAATCGGATCGCGTGCCGCCCAGAATTCGAGCTCGTCGTCGGAGCGGTAGCGGGTCGGGTCGTCGGAGGTGGTGTGGGGTCCCATCCGGTAGGTGATCGCCTCGATCAGCGTCGGGCCGCCGCCCTCCCGGGCGCGCTTGGCGGCCTCGGCCGTCACCGCGTAGCAGGCCAGTACGTCGTTGCCGTCCACCCGGATGCCGGGCATGCCGTACCCGATGGCGCGGTGCGCGATGGACGGCGCGACCATCTGCTTGCTGACCGGAACCGAGATCGCCCATTGGTTGTTCTGGACGAAGAACACGCACGGCGCGTTGAACACGGCCGCGAAGTTCAGTGCCTCGTGCGCATCGCCTTCGCTGGTCGCGCCGTCGCCCATGAAAGTCAGCGTCACCGAGTCCTCACCGAGGCGCTGCGCGGCCATCGCCGCGCCGACCGCGTGCAGGCCCTGTGTGCCGATCGGGATCGAGATCGGCGCGACTCGCTTTTCGGTGAATCCCAGCCCTCCGTGCCATTTGCCCCGCCAGACCGCGCCGATCTGCGCCGGTGTGAGTCCACGCAGCAGAAACGCGCCGATCTCGCGGTATTGCGGGAACAGCCAGTCGGTCTTGGGCAGACACGCCGCCGCACCGATCTGCGCGGCCTCCTGGCCTCGGCACGATGCGAACAGCGCCAGCTCGCCCTGGCGCTGCAGGTTGACGAACTCGGTGTCGAGCTCGCGGGTGACGACCATCGACTCGTAGAGCCAGGCCAGGGTTTCGGGCGGGAGGTCTCTTCGGTACCGGGTTTCTGCGGTGGCCGTCCCATCCGGGGCCAGCAGCTGTATCGGATCCAGCTCGACGCCAGATTGTGACTCTGACGTGCGCGGGGTCGCTTCGATCCCTGCCATACCGCCTCCTAGGGTCACTGGCGGCGGATCACGCCGTCAGGCGACTGAGGTGCTCAGCACGGAGGCGATCAGAGCAAAACCCCTGGTGGGAGGCTCGTTCGTTGGCGACCGGGGTGTGGCGCCAACGCGACGATGCGCTCTGGGCGCCCCAGTACTGGGGCAATCTCCATTATGCCTTCGCATCGGAGGACGCCCGGCTGACTGCGAGCCGTGTCGAGGCCTTGCGATTTGTGTGCGCTCAGTTGCGGTGAGCGCTCCTAAACGCACACAAATCGCTCGGGCTAGGCGGGATTTTGCGGTGCGAGGGCCATGATGCGTTCGGCCCGTCGCAGGACCGGCATGTCCACCATCTGCCCTTCGAACTGGAACACGCCGCGCTCCGATGCGGCGGTCTCGAGCACCCGGCGCGCCCAGTCGACCTCTTCATCGGTCGGCGCGTACGCCGACCGGATCACCGCGACCTGCGTCGGATGGATGGCGACCTTGGCGTCGAACCCGACGGCGACGGCATCGTCGCTCTCGGCCCGCAACCCGTCGAGATCCTTGATGTCGATGTACACCGAGTCCAGGGCGAGCTTCCCGAACGCCTTGGCGGCCAGCAGGCTCTGCGATCGCACATGCTTGGCCACATCGCGGTAGCTACCATCCGGCCAGCGGTTGGCCGTGCCGCCCGTGGCGGCGAAGAGATCCTCGGCCCCCCACATCACGGCGAACGCATTGTCCATCCGCGCCAACTCGTTGACCTCGATCGCGCCCAGCGGAGTCTCGATCAGCACGACCACCTCGCGCGGCGCGAGGTCGCGCACCTGCCGGGGCGATTCCGTCTTCGCCAGCATCACGACGCTGTAGTCGGTGCGAGCCAGCGCGTCGAGATCGAGCTGATGGTCAGCCGTCGCGCTCGGGTTGATCCGCACCACGGTGCGAGTCGGGTCCAGCGGGGTGTCGATGAGTGCTTGGCGCGCGGCGGGCCTGTCCTTGGCGGCCACGCCGTCCTCGAGGTCAAGGATGACGACATCGGCTGCGGCGGCGGCCTTTTCGAATCGCTCCGGCCGGTCGGCCGGGCAGAACAGCCATGCCGGACCGTTGTTCCCCAACGACATGTCAGGCCGCCCCTTCGGGACGCTTGCGCACCATCGTCTTGCGGGATGCGGTCGCGACGATGTCGCCGTGCTGGTTGCGGCCGATGTGCGAGAAGGTGACGATGCCCTCCCCCGGCCTGCTCTTCGATTCCCGCTTGTCGGTGACCTCGGTCTCGGCGTAGAGCGTGTCGCCGTGGAAAAGCGGCTTCGGGAAGGCGACTTCACCGAATCCGAGATTTCCGACGATCGTGCCCTGCGTCAGCTGCGCCACCGACAGACCGACCAGCGTCGACAACGTGAACATCGAATTCACCAGGCGCTGGTTGAACGGCGGCAGCGCGTCGGAAAACGCCGCATCGAGGTGCAACGCCTGGGTGTTCATGGTCAGGGTGGTGAACAGGACGTTGTCCGCTTCGGTGATGGTGCGGCCAGGGCGGTGCTGGTACAGCACCCCGGTCTCGAACTCCTCGTACCACAGGCCGCGCTGGACGACTATTCGCTTGTCGCTCACAGGCCGGCCTCTCGGGCGATCAGCATCAACTGCACTTCTGTTGTCCCCTCACCGATTTCGAGAATCTTGCTGTCGCGGTAATGCCGGGCGACAGAATACTCGTTCATGAAGCCGTAGCCGCCGAAGACCTGCGTCGCATCGCGCGCGTTGTCCATGGCCGCCTCACTGGCCACCAGTTTGGCGATGGCTGCGGCCTTCTTGAACGGCTTGCCCGCCAACATCAGCGCAGCGGCGTCGTAGTACGCGGTGCGAGCGGAATGCGCGCGTGCTTCCATTCGTGCGATCTTGAACGAGACCGCCTGGTAGGCGCCGATCTTCTGACCGAAGGCCTCCCTCTCCTTGGAGTACTTCACACATTCGTCGACGCAGCCCTGCGCGGCGCCGACCGACAACGCGGCGATGGCAATCCGTCCCTCGTCGAGGATGCGCAGGAAGTTGGCGTAGCCGCGTCCGCGTTCACCCAGCAGGTTCTCCTGCGGCACACGCACGTCGTCGAAGCTCAGCGGGTGGGTGTCCGACGCGTTCCAGCCGACCTTGTTGTAGGCGGGCTCGGCGGTGAATCCCGGTGTGGGAACGGGAACCAGAATCGACGAGATCTCTTTCTTGCCGTCCACTTCGCCCGTCACCGCGGTGACTGTCACCAGCTTGGTGATGTCGGTGCCCGAGTTGGTGATGAACTGCTTGGAGCCGTTGATGATCCAGTGCCCGTCGTCGAGCTTGGCCGTCGTCTTGGTCGCGCCCGCGTCGGTGCCACCACCCGCCTCCGTGAGACCGAATGCGCCGAGCGCCTTGCCGCTCGCCAGCAGCGGCAGCCATTCCTGCTTCTGCTGCTCGTTGCCGAAGCGGTAAACGGGCATGGCGCCCAGCGAAACTCCGGCCTCCAGCGTGATCGCCACACTCTGATCGACCTTGCCGAGTTCCTCCAACGCCAGGCACAGCGCGAAGTAGTCGCCGCCCATGCCGCCGTACTCCTCGGGGAAGGGCAGACCGAACAGCCCCATGTCGGCCATGCCCGCGACGACCTCGTACGGGAAGGAGTGCTCCTCGTCGTGCTTGGCGGCGACCGGGGCGACCACGCTCTGCGCGAAGTCGCGGACCGTCTTGGCGAGCTGCTCATAGTGATCGGGCAACAGGCCCGTCGCGAGAAAATCGGTCATGACTGTTCCTCCTGCGTTGCGGTGGCCGCCACGATGACCTTCGCCAACGGCTGACCCACCTTGACCTGGTCGCCCACGGCGACGAGTAGTTCCACCACGCCGTCGACGGGTGCGGTGAGGGCGTGTTCCATCTTCATGGCCTCCACGGTCACCACGACGGTTCCCGCGTCCACCTGCTGCCCGTCGGAAACACCCACCGCGACAACCGAACCCGGCATGGGGCTGGTCAGCTCGGCATCGCCGCTCAGTTCGTCGTCGGGCCGTACCGGTGCCTCGCGAACCTCTTCGATGACGATGGTGAGTCCGGCACCGGACAACCAGATCTGCCCGTCGGTAGCCGCGACCACGAACTCGGTCCGCAAGCCATCCAACGTCAGCGCGAGCAGCTCTCCGTCCAGAGTCGCTGACAGCGTATGGGTTTCACCGTGTTCGACGGCGGCGGTCGCGGCGCTCGGCGTCCCGGTGAGGTAGACGTGGTCGGTGCGGTCACCGGAGTGCAGCCGGAACGTGGCCGGCGCAGGCTGCCCCATCCGCCAGCCCGACGGCACGGCCCACAGATCGCCGACCGGGACGGCCCATTTGCGCAGCCATTTGTACGCCGCCGCAGCGATCAGCTCACGGTCCCCGGGCTCGGCGGGCGTGAAGTCGGGCATCCGGCGATCGAGCAGTCCGGTATCGAGGTCGCCCGCGACGACATCGGCGTCGGCCAACAGGAACCGGAGGAACTCGATGTTCGTGCCGACCCCAAGCACAGCGGTCTGCGCCAGCGCCGCATCGAGTGCGCGGATGGCGGCGGCCCGGTCGTCGGCGTGCGCGATGACCTTCGACAGCATCGGGTCGTAGTCGCTGCCGACCACAGTGCCGCGGGCCAGCCCGGAGTCCACACGGACCCCTCGTCCGGCGGGTTCGACCAGGCCGAGCACGGTGCCGCCGGTCGGCAGGAAGCCGCGGCCCGGATCCTCGGCATACACGCGCGCCTCGATCGCGTGCCCGGTCAGGGCGACGTCGTGTTGCGCGATGGGCAGCTTGTGACCGGCTGCGATGAGCACCTGCTGCTCGACAAGGTCGATGCCGGTGACCATCTCGGTCACC
The DNA here is from genome assembly GCF_010726085.1 of Mycolicibacterium moriokaense. Taxonomy (NCBI): domain Bacteria; kingdom Bacillati; phylum Actinomycetota; class Actinomycetes; order Mycobacteriales; family Mycobacteriaceae; genus Mycobacterium; species Mycolicibacterium moriokaense. The sequence continues at coordinate 2,478,080 of NZ_AP022560.1, read as the reverse complement.
GGATGCTCCACCTGCAGCCGGGTGTTCATCTCCATGAAGAAGAATTCGTCGGGCCGGTCCGCCGACACGATGAACTCGACCGTGCCTGCGCCGGTGTAGTCCACGCTACGGGCCGTATTGCAGGCCGCGGCGCCGATCCGCTCCCGCGTCGCCGCATCCAGCAGCGGCGAGGGCGCCTCTTCGATCACCTTCTGGTGCCTGCGCTGCAGGCTGCACTCGCGCTCGCCGAGGTGCACCACATTGCCGTAGGTGTCAGCCAGCACCTGCACCTCGATGTGGCGCGGGTTCAGCACGAAGCGCTCGAGGAACAACGTGTCGTCGCCGAACGCGGCACCGGCCTCGCGGCGCGCGCTGGCGAGCGCGGACGCCAACTCCGATGGCTCATGTACGACGCGCATGCCCTTGCCGCCACCTCCGGCAGACGGTTTGACGAGGACCGGATACCCGACCTCCTCTGCGCCGGCGATCAGATCGGCGTCGGTCAGGCCGGGGCGGGACACACCGGGGACGACCGGAACGCCGAAGGCCGACACCGCGGCCTTCGCCGCGATCTTGTCGCCCATGGTCTCGATCGCCGTGGCCGGCGGGCCGATGAAGACGATGCCCGCCGCGTTCAGCGCGGCCGCGAATTGCGCGTTCTCCGAGAGGAACCCGTATCCCGGATGGACCGCCTGAGCTCCAGTGCGTTGCGCCGCGGCGATGACGGCGTCGATGTTGAGATAGCTCTCCCTCGCCGCGGCGGGCCCGATGTTGACGGCCACATCGGCCTCGGCGACGTGCCTGGCGCCGGCGTCAGCGTCGCTGAAGACCGCGACCGAGCGGATGCCCATCGCACGCAACGTGCGGATGACGCGCACCGCGATCTCGCCGCGGTTGGCAATGAGGACAGTGTCGAATACGGTCACGTCATCACATCCGGAATACGCCGTAGGAGACCGGCTCGAGCGGAGCCTGGCCGACGACTGAAAGAGCTAGCCCGACAACGGTTCTGGTATCAGCTGGGTCGATGACGCCGTCGTCCCACAACCTCGCGGTCGAGTAGTAGGGGTTGCCCTGGTCTTCGTATTGCGCTCGGATGGGCGCCTTGAACGTCTCCTCCTCTTCGGGAGTCATCTCGCCCCGAACCGTCGCGAGCACCGAGGCGGCCTGTTCGCCACCCATCACCGAAATCCTGGCATTGGGCCACATCCACAGGAAGCGCGGCGAATACGCCCGTCCACACATCGAGTAGTTGCCCGCACCGTATGAACCGCCGATCACCACGGTCAGCTTCGGCACCCGCGCGCACGCGACCGCGGTGACCATTTTCGCCCCGTGCTTGGCGATACCGCCGGCCTCGTAGTCGCGGCCGACCATGAAGCCGGAGATGTTCTGCAGGAACAGCAGCGGGGTGTTGCGCTTGTCGCAGAGTTCGATGAAATGTGCGCCCTTGAGGGCGGATTCGCTGAACAGCACGCCGTTGTTGGCGATGATGCCGACCGGATGACCGTGGATGTGCGCGAACCCGGTCACCAGCGTGTTGCCGTATTCGGCCTTGAACTCGGCGAATTCGCCGCCGTCGACGATGCGGGTGATCACCTCGTGGACGTCGTACGGCACGCGGGAATCGATGGGTACCACGTCGTAGAGCTCGGTCTGATCGGCGATCGGGTCGACCGTGGGTCTGACATCCCATGGCAGCTTCTCGCGCGGGCCCAGTGTGGCGACGATGCGCCGGACGATGCGCAATGCGTCGCGGTCGTCGTGCGCCAAATGGTCTGTGACACCGGAGGTTCGGGAGTGCAGATCGCCGCCGCCGAGTTCTTCTGCGGTCACGACCTCACCGGTCGCCGCCTTCACGAGGGGTGGTCCGCCGAGGAAGATGGTGCCCTGGTTGCGGACGATGACGGCCTCGTCGCTCATGGCGGGCACATATGCGCCACCCGCCGTACACGAGCCCAACACGGCCGCGATCTGCGGGATGCCCGCAGCGGAGAGGTTGGCCTGGTTGTAGAAGATGCGGCCGAAGTGCTCGCGGTCGGGGAACACCTCGTCCTGTCGCGGGAGGAACGCGCCGCCGGAGTCGACCAGATAGATGCAGGGCAGCCGGTTCTGCCCCGCGACCTCCTGGGCGCGAAGGTGCTTCTTGACGGTGATCGGGTAGTACGTGCCGCCCTTGACGGTCGCATCGTTGGCGACGATCACGCATTCGCGTCCCGAGACGCGCCCGATACCGGCGATCATGCCCGCGCCGGGGCATTCGTCGTCGTACATGCCGTTGGCGGCGAGAGGACTCAACTCGAGAAACGGGCTGCCCGGGTCAAGGAGGCCGTCGACGCGATCGCGCGGAAGCAGCTTGCCTCGACTGACATGGCGTTCACGGGCGCGCTCCGGGCCGCCGAGCGCCGCGGCGGCAAGTTTGGCGCGCAGTTGAGCCACCAGTTCGAGGTGCTCCTCGCGATACGACGTCCGCGTTGTCATCGCAGAAAACCCGTTCGTTTGAGTTAATGACGACTAACTCGTGGTATGTTAGTCACGATTAACCGAAATGTCCACCAGTCCGTTGGAGGGTGCACATGGCCTCCGCTTCGGAGCCTGTCATCACCGCGACGCGCCGCAGCCGGGCCAAATCCGACCGGCGCTCGCAGTTGATCGCTGCGGCCGAACGCCTGGTGGCCGAACGCGGCTATCTGGCGGTACGACTGGAGGACATCGGGGCGGCCGCAGGCGTCAGCGGACCCGCGATTTACCGTCACTTCCCCAACAAGGAGGCGATGCTCGTCGAGTTGCTGGTCGGCATCAGCACTCGACTCCTTGCCGGCGCCACGGACGTCGTCGCGCATGCCAAGGATCCCCGCTCGGCGTTGGACGGACTGATCGACTTCCATCTCGACTTCGCACTGGGCGAATCGGATCTGATCCGCATCCAGGATCGCGACCTTCCCAACCTCCCGCCGACGGCCAAACGTCAGGTCCGCAAGGCCCAGCGTCAGTACGTCGAGATCTGGGTGGATGTCCTGCGGCAGCTGAACCCGTCGCTGGCCGAAGACAATGCCCGGATGATGGCGCACGCAACGTTCGGACTGTTGAATTCGACTCCACATTCGGTGAAGCCGAATGCCACTAAAAAGGCCGAGGTCAACGAGCGGGCCATCCTTCGTGCGATGACGGTTGCTGCGTTGACCTCGGCCGCGCCGAGCGTGAGCGACTAGTACCAGGCTCGGCGGCCACCGACGGGACGTCCGACGGATCCGAGAATCCAGAAGACGGCACCGATGACGACCAGAATGACACCGATCGTCGTCAGGACGCTGATACCGAGGATCCAGCCGAGCACGGCGAGGATGACTCCAAGGATGATCATCGTTACTCCTTCTCTTGAAATGCCAACTGCCAGTGGGCTATTGACTTGGCTGCGGGATATTGCAGTCCGTTACCTTCGGATTGACGCCCGCATAGTTGAGCGGGCCGACGACAACGGTGAGAGCGATGCTTCCCGTTGTCGCGCAGTTGGTTGCGCCAGTTTCAAAGTAACCGCGCTGATACGCCGCAAAAGCGCCGATCAGCAACCAGATGAGCACCAAAACGCCGAGTAGCCCACCGCCTCGCATGCTGCGCCTCCATCTTCAACTGCGCCCCAAATCGGTGCGCACGCAGCGTGTTTACCCAGCAGATAATTCTTCAAACCTGTCGATGACAACGAACGGGTTACGACACCTGACGTGCCGCGAACGCCGTGAGGAGCCATTCGAGCATCGCCTTGACCAGCACGGCGCGGTTTTCGCGCTTGTCGATTTCGTGGCCGTCGTCCTCGAACACCAGGTGCTCGACGGTGCGCCCGAGGGTGCGTAGGGCGGTGTACATCTGCAATGACTCGTCCGGCGGGACGTTGGTGTCGTTGGCGCCGTGGACGAGCAGCAGCGGCGCGGTCAACGCCTCCACGCGTTGCAGCGGCGACAACTGCTCTAGCAGGTCGCGATCACTGACGGGATGCCCGTATTTCGGGTACGCGGCCGCGGCGATCCACGGTTCGGTGGTGCGATACCAGGTGTTGAGGTCGCTCATGCCGCAGATGCTGATGCCTGCCGCGAAGAGGTCCGGATGGAAGGTGAGCGCGGCCTGTGTCAGATAGCCGCCGTAGGACCACCCGCAGCACGCGATGCGGTCACGATGCGCGTGACCGTTGTCGGCGAGGAAGTTTACCGCATCGGCGACGTCGTCGATGGCCGCGAATCGCTTCTCTCGGTCGTCGGCGTGCATGAACGAGCGGCCGAATCCGCCGGAACCGCGCACGTTGGGCAGGAATACCGCAATGCCCGCTTCCAGCAGCGGGGGGAAGAACTCGTTGTATCCGGGCCGGCCCTGTCCTTCGGGGCCGCCGTGCAGGAAGATCATCGCGCCGATCTGCTCGACTCCTTCGGGCGGCCTGAAGAGCCACCCGCTGAACGTCAAACCGTCACGTGCGGTGATGGTCTCCAACGTCGGATCGGCCGACACGGGGCCCAGGCTCGGCTCGCGGTCGACGTGTTCCCATTCGCGCGTGCGGGGTTCGACGAGTTCGACCGTCGGCGGCATCGACGGGCTTTCCACCGTCAGCGCCAACATCGAACCGCCTGCGCTGATACTGAGCTGGCTCGCCACCATTCCGGGCAGCGGGATCGGCGGGTAGGCCGTGTAGTCAGAGAGCTCGACGATCTGTAATTCGCTGGCGCCGTTGATGTTCCACAGGATCGCCACTGTCGAGAGGTCGTCGCTGACGGTGAATTCGTCGAGTTCGTAACCCGGCCGTTCGGCGACCACCTGGTAGGCCACCCCGTCGGCGGTGGTGGTGACCTCGAGCAGTCTGGCGTGCTCGGCGCCGTTCTCACTGCGGATCAGCGCGCGCACATACCCCTCGGTGCTGTTGACGCCGTAGACGCTGGCCGGTTGATACAGCTCGTAGGACTCCCCTTCCAAACCGGCCCGCAGTCGGCGGGGAGTGTGGTCGTCGAGAATGATCCCGTTATCGGTAGTGGAGCCGGGATCGTAAGGCAGCAAGGCGATTTCGGTCTGCCCGCGCAACATGATGAGGTCGCGGTAGCCGCGCGGCCCCACCCGCACGAGGGAGACCCCCGCCCACGCGTCGACCAGCCTGCCGCCCGAGCGCCGGTCGAGCACGACTGTCGTGCCGTCGGCGGGATCGATCAGGCACGAGCTGCCGACGCCGTCGTCGCCCGTCAGGATCGCCGCCACCCGGGTGCCGTCCCAACTGATCAATTCCGCTGTGCCCTCGGGTGTTCCGGCCGGCCAGTTATCGATACGACGCGCGTCACGGTCGTCGGGATCGGTTGTCACCACCCAGATCTGGCTTCGGCTGCCGCCTTCGGGCGCCACCTCACAGGCGAGCCAGTGTCCGTCCGCGGAGTGGACGACGCGGTTCACCGGCCCCTCGACGGGCAGTTCGACGTCTCGGGAGCTACTGGCTCGCCACCCGCGCAGGAACCGCTGCACCGCGCGCGGGTATCCGCCGTCGTCGACGAGATGCGCGAACGCGGTGGCGTCCGGCGACATCGATGCGCCGTAGACGCGGCGAACCTGCTCAGCCATCGGACCCAGAGTAAACCGAGGTCGCAGGCGGTAAACGTGGTGCTAGTGACACGTGAGCGGCGCAATACCGATCACGGAGGTCGGCTGAGCGCCTGCACAGGTACCCTCGCAGCCATGAGGTGGGCATGACCGATTCACCGCACCGCGGGCGTGACGAGCAGTCGGGCTTCCACGACGAGCCGACCCCGCCCCAGCCGCTGGGTAGTGGCTACCCGGGCTACACCGACCCGGCGTACGCCAGCCAGGCCCCGTACGGCGCCACCTACCAGCCCCCCGCCTCGGTGTCCCCGACGCAGCATCTGCCTGCCTACTCGCCGTACGGCTACGACCCCTACGCGACCGGCGAGTACGGCCGCGGGCAGTATTCGCCCGAGGGCCAGGGCGAGCCGTCGCCGGACGAGCCGAAGCCTCCCCGCTGGCTGTGGGTGCTGGCCACGGTGGCGGTGCTGGCCGTCATCGCCCTGGTGATCGCATTGGTCATCGTCTACGACAACAGCGCCCGTCAGGAGACGGTCGTCGCCCCGCCGCCCTCGCTGCCTGAGACCAGCGCCCCGACCCGGCCACCGAGGACGACGTCGCGCACCCCCTCGACCCCGGTGCTCCCACTGCCCACTGTGCCGTCGACGCCGCCGACCACCGCCACCCCGACGGAGCCCCGCGCGACCGAGACGGTGGTCTACACCGTCGACGGCTCGGGACGGGCCATCAACATCACCTACGTCGACAACGGCGGACTGTTGCAGACGGAGTTCAACGTTCTGCTTCCGTGGAGCAAGGAAGTCCAATTGCCGGAGCCCGCAAACTCTTCCGCGAGCATCAGCATCATCAACGTGGGCCGTGAGGTGAACTGTTCGATCTCGGTCAACGGTGTCACGGTCGAGCAGCGCACCGGCGCAGGGCTGACGATCTGCACCGCGATGGGTTAGGTCGCTGCGATCCGGCCCGGCGTCTTCACCGCGAGCATGCCCAGTAGTCCGGCCAGCAGCACGACGATGATCCCGCCGATACCGGCGCGGTCGGTGCCGAAGACGGCGATGAACGTCGAGAACATCACGGGCGCGAGGTACGACACGGCCCGTCCGGTGGTGGTGTAGAGACCGAACGCGACGCCCTCCTTGCCGTCAGCCGACATTCGCAGCATGAGCGTTCGCGCGGCGGAGAGCGTAGGGCCGAGGAACAGACAGAGCAGTAGTCCGCAGATCCAGAACGCGAGCACGCCGGAGAGGGCCATCAGAATCAGGCCGACCGTGATCATCAACGTCAGGGCGCCGACGATCACCGGCTTGGCTCCGAACCTGTCGTCGAGTAGACCCCCGATGATGGCGCCGATGGCGGCGACGACGCTGGCGCTCACCCCGAACAGCAGGACGTCCCCCGACGAGACGCCGTACACCTTGACTCCCAGCACCGCGCCGAAGGCGAAGACACCCGTTAGCCCGTCACGGAATACGGCGCTGGCGATCAGGTAGTACACGACGTTGTGATCCCGGTGCCATTCGCTGCGGATCTCGCGCCACAGCTTGCGATAGCCGCCGAAGAATCCAATTGCCGCCGTGGGCGCGACGTTTTCCGGCTTCGGGGCGGGCACGGCAATGAGAAGCGGACACGCGAAAAGCGCGAACCAGACGGCGGTGAAGACCATGGCGGTGCGGACGTTCTGACCGTCGGCGGCAGGAAGATTCAGCAGACCGGTGTGGTCGCCGTCGCCGGACACGAATACGAAATAGACCACCAGCAGCAATACAACGCTGCCGAAATAGCCTGCCCCGAAACCGATTCCAGAGATCTGGCCGGAGGTTTGGGGCGTGGACAGCTGGCGCAGCATGGCGTTGTACGGCACGGCGGCAAGGTCATTGCATGCCGAGACGGCAGCCACAAGCAGCAGGCCGAGCGCGAGGTAGCGGTAGTCCTCGCGGACCACGCTCATCGCCACCGTCAGGGCGACCGACATCGCGCTCAGCGCGGCCAGCGTGGTCCGGCGCCGCCATGGGGCGTCGACCCACACCCCCGTCGCCGGCGCCAGCAGCGCGACCACCGCGCCTGCGGCGCCCAGCGCCCAGCCGAGCCAGCTCGTCGGGGTGGTCTCACCCGGCAGCCCGTCGCCGACCGCGTTGGTCAGATAGATCGAGAAGACGAAGGTCACCACGACCGCGTTCAGCCCCGTCGAGCCGAAGTCCCACAGCGCCCACGACACGATCTGCGACCGCCTCGCGGCAGGTGCGGACGACCGCGGTTCGCTCATGCTCGCCCACGATATAGTCCGGCCCATGCCAGTACCCGCTCCCAGCGCGGATGCCCGTGCGGTCGTCACCGGCGCGTCGCAGAACATCGGCGAGGCGCTCGCCCTCGAGCTCGCTGCCCGCGGGCACCATCTGATCATCACCGCACGTCGCGAAGAGGTGCTGAGGTCGCTGGCGGACCGGATCACCGGGCAGTACGGCGTGACGGTCGAGGTACGTCCGGTCGACCTCGCCGACCCGGCCGACCGGTCGAAGCTGTGCGAGGAACTGGCGAGCCGCAACATCTCGATCCTGTGCGCCAATGCCGGTACCGCGACGTTCGGTCCGGTCGCGTCGCTCGATCCCGCCGGGGAGCAGGCGCAGGTTCAGCTCAATGTGCTTGGCGTGCACGACCTCGTGCTCGCCGTGCTGCCGGGCATGGTGTCGCGCAAAGCCGGCGGCATTCTCATCTCCGGTTCTGCTGCTGGCAATTCGCCGATCCCGAACAACGCCACCTATGCGGCGACCAAGGCGTTCGTCAACACGTTCAGCGAGTCGCTGCGCGGTGAGCTCAAGCGGGTCGGCGTGCACGTGACGCTGCTGGCGCCGGGGCCGGTGCGCGAGACGCTGCCCGCCGAGCACGAACAGTCGTTGGTGGAGAAGCTGATCCCCGACTTCTTGTGGATCTCGACCGAGTACACCGCCAAGCTGTCGTTGGACGGGCTCGAGCGCAACAAGATGCGGATCGTCCCGGGTGTCACCAGCAAGGCGATGTCGGTGGCCGCCGGGTACACGCCGCGCGCGATCGTGACGCCGATCGTCGGCGCCGTCTACAAGAAGCTGGGCGGCGGCTAGCGTCCTATTTCGCGGCGGGCCTAGCGGCGGCGACGACGCCCGGTGCCGAAGATGCTGCGGGTGATCTCGCGGCCGATGACGGTGCCCGCCGAGCGCATCGCGCTCTTGAACGCCGGACTGTCCATCACCTTCTCGAGCATCCCCGGCTCGGCGGCGCCGCGGCTCTTCACCCCGCCGGCGGCGGTGGCTCCCCCGACGTCGACCGGTACCGGTGGCGGCAGCTGCGGGTCCGCGGCGGGCGGCGGTGCGGCCGGCGGCGGCGCGAGCCTGGCCGACAGCCGCTCGTAGGCGGAGTCGCGGTCGACGGTTTGGCCGTACTCGGCCTGCAGCGGGCTGGCCTGTGCCGCCGCGGCGATCGCCTCGGGCCCGATGGTGTCCATCAGCGAACGCGGCGCCCGCAGCCGCGTCCACGCCACGGGTGTCGGCGCACCCTTCTCCGACAACACGGTGACGATCGCTTCGCCGATGCCCAGCGACGTCAACGCCTCCTCCAGGTCGTAGACGTCGGTCTTGGGGTAGGTGCGCACGGTCTTCGCGAGCGCCTTCTGGTCGTCGGGGGTGAAGGCCCGCAATGCGTGCTGAATGCGCGCCCCCAGCTGAGACAGCACGGCGTTGGGCACGTCGGTGGGCAACTGGGTGCAGAAGAACACCCCCACTCCCTTGGAGCGGATCAGCTTGACGGTCTGCTCGACCTGCTCCAGGAACGCCTTGGACGCATCGGAGAACAGTAGATGGGCCTCGTCGAAGAAGAAGACCAGTTTCGGCTTGTCGAGGTCGCCCACCTCGGGCAGCGACGTGAAGAGATCCGCGAGCACCCACATCAGGAACGTCGAGAACATCACCGGGCGGGCGGCCTGCTCACCGACCTCGAGCAGGGTGATGATGCCGCGGCCCTGGGCGTCGACGCGCATCAGATCCTCGGGCTCCAGCTCAGGCTCACCGAAGAAGGTGTCGCCGCCGTCGGCCTCGAGATTGACCAGCGCCCGCAGGATGACGCCTGCGGTCGTCTTGGACACCGCGCCCAGCGCCTTCAGCTCCGGCTTGCCCTCGTCGCTGGTGAGGTACTGGATCACCGCGCGCAGATCCTTGAGGTCCAGCAGCGGCAGGCCCTTCTGGTCGGCCCAGTGGAAGATCAGGCCCAGCGTGGACTCCTGAGTCTGGTTGAGCCCCAACACCTTTGACAGCAGAATCGGGCCGAAGCTGGAGATGGTGGCTCGCACGGGAACGCCGATGCCGCCGGTACCGAGCGACAAGAACTCCACCGGGTACGCGGTCGGGGCCCAATCGTCACCGGTGTCGGCGGCCCGCTGCTGGGTCCGCTCGCCCGGCTCACCCGGCCGCGACAGCCCGGACAGGTCGCCCTTGACGTCGGCCATCAGGCACGGCACCCCGGCGGCCGAGAGCTGCTCGGCGATCACCTGCAGCGATTTCGTCTTACCGGTACCGGTGGCGCCGGCCACCAGGCCGTGCCGGTTCACGGTGGCCAGGGGGATGCGTACCTGCGCAGCCGGGTCGCAGGTGCCGTCGACGACGACGGACCCCAGCTCCAGGGCCTGACCCTCTACGGCATAACCGGCGGCGATCTGCTGGGCGCTGGAGTCGGTGGTCATGGTCGAAAACAGTACTGTGAGCGCTGTGCGTGACGAACTGGTGTGGATCGACTGTGAGATGACCGGCCTCGACCTGTCGAAAGACCGGCTGATCGAGATCGCGGTGCTCGTCACCGATGCCGACCTCAACATCCTTGGCGACGGCATCGACGTGGTGATCCACGCCGACGATGAGGCGTTGTCGTCGATGATCGACGTGGTCAAAGACATGCACAACCGGTCCGGCCTGACCGAGGAGGTGCGGGCGTCGACGGTCGACGTGGCCGCCGCCGAGGAGCTCGTCCTCGACTACATCCGCACGCACGTCAAGCAGGCCAAGACCGCTCCCCTGGCCGGCAACTCGATCGCCACGGATCGGGGGTTCATCGCTCGGGACATGCCCAAGCTCGACGAGTTCCTGCACTACCGGATGATCGACGTCAGCTCCATCAAGGAGCTGTGCCGCCGCTGGTATCCGCGGATCTACTTCGGCCAGCCCGAGAAGGGCTTGGCACACCGCGCGCTGGCCGACATCCACGAGTCCATCCGCGAGCTCAAGTACTACCGTCAGACCGCCTTTGTGCCGCCTCCTGGGCCGTCGACCAGTGATATCGCCGCCGTTGCCGAGCAATTGGGGGCCCCGAACGGTGACTCGGCGGGTATCGATTCGGCTGCAGAGCGTCCGAGCGGCTAATATCGACAGGCCGCGCGAGCGGCGATGGTGGCTGTAGTTCAGTTGGTAGAGCACCAGGTTGTGATCCTGGCTGTCGCGGGTTCGAGTCCCGTCAGCCACCCCGACTGATAACCCCGGCCCACCTGCGAATACTCAGGTGGGCCGGGGTTTGTATGTTTCGGTCTCGGGCGTCCGTCAGCCGGCCACTAAACCTTCCAGTGCACCCGCGCAGTGGTCAACCCCGAAGCAAGTGGGCTACCCGGGCTACCGCTGCGGCCGGTTCGGATGAGACGGTGCTGGCGGCGAAGCCGATAGTGAAACGCGTACCCGGGCGGCGACCGCCGCCGGTGTCAGCCCGTAGTGTTCGTACAGCACGTGCGGCAACCCGACCGACAGCGGGTGGTCGGGTAACGCGTGCATCTGCAGATCGATACCCACGCCGTGAGTGGCCAGTACGTCAGCGACAGCCGAGCCGAGACCGCCGACGATCCCATGCTCTTCGACGGTGACGATAGCGCGGGTCGTTCGCGCGGCATGCAGAACGGCTTCCTCGTCAACGGGTTTGAGGTAGGCCGCATCCAGCACTGCGACGTCGATGTCGTCGTTGGCGAGCAGCTCGGCCGCGGCCATCGCCAGCTGGGTGCCGAGACCGGTGCCGATGATCGTCGCGTCACGGCCCTGGCGGACGGAGTGGAACCGACCGAGCCCGAAGACCGGCCGTGCGCTGTACACCGGATGGGCGACGCCTTCGGTGAGCCGGATGAACACCGGCCCCTCGATCTTCGCGGTCTGCTCCAGCAGGCTCTGCGCAGCGAAGTCGTCGCAACAGGACACGACGGTCAGTCCCGGGATGGTCCGGGCAATCGCGAGGTCCTCGAGTGCGTGATGGCTGGTGCCGAAGTACCCCATCGCAAGTCCGCTCCAGGCGGACAGGATCCGCACCGGCATGCGGGTGGCGGCCAGGTCCGTACGGATCTGTTCGGCGCATTTCAGGGCGCCGAAAGCACCCATTTGCAGGACATACGGTTTCATGCCGCCGGCAGCGAGTCCGGCCGCGACCGACACCGCGTTGGCCTCGGCGATTCCGGTCTCTACGAACCGGTCCGGATACTTCGCCACGAACGCTCCGGTGACCGGACTGACCCCGAGGTCCGCCGCGACCACGACGATGGACGGGTCCGCCTCAGCCATCGTGAGGAGTTGCGCTCCAACCGCACCGCCGTAATGACTCTCGACTGCGCCTGCGTTGAAGCTGAATGGATCTGCCATTGCGGTCATCGGATCCGGGCTCCGATCTCCGCGCGCGCGGCTTCAAGATCCAGTGGTCCCAGATTGCCGAGATGCCAATCCCGGGGCGCCTTCTCCATAAAGGCGAGACCCTTGCCCTTTCGAGTGCGGGCTATGACGCACGTCGGCGTGACTGCGGAAGGTGGCGGTAGTTCGGCGAAGGCCGCAAGCAGCGCTTCGGCGTCATGACCGTCGACTTCGATGCATCGCCATCCGAACGCCTCAAATCGCTTGCTCAGTGGTTCGATACTCATCACCTCCTCGGTGTGACCGTCTCCGCACGACCCGTTCGCATCGACGATGGCGACGAGATTGCCGACCCCATAGTGCGCTGCCGCCATGGCGGCCTCCCATATCTGCCCTTCATGCAGTTCGCCGTCACCGGTAAGGACGAAAGTGCGGTGATCCTGACCACGCATCCGGGCGGCGAGCGCCATCCCGAGTCCGACCGACAAGTTGTGCCCCAGCGATCCCGAGCTGAAGTCGATGCCGGGCGTTCGCAGCATGTCAGGATGGTCGGTGAGCCGACTGTCCAAAGAGCCGAATGTCTGCAGCCAGTCCTCCGGGAAGTACTCCAGTTCGGCCAACAGCGGCCACAGCGCCACCGCGATGTGGCCCTTGCCGAGCAGGAAGCGGTCGCGCCGGGGCCATGCCGGATCGCCCTTCCGCAGACGCAGGACATGGCCGTAGAGCGTGACCAGGACCTCGGCTGCCGACAGGCTGCTGGAGTAATGACCAAGGCCGGCGAAGCTGATCAGCCGAAGGATCTCCAGCCGCAACCAGTCGGCTTTCCGCTGCAGTTCGGCCGCCGTGACGGGCCGATACCGTTCCAATGTCTGATCATTGTTCATCGAACTCTCCTGCGGTAGCACGCAATTCGGACCGTACGAGGAAGTGGGATCACCAAACCGTCGTCCCACCGTCAACAAGGATGTCGACTCCGGTGATGTAAGAAGCCAGATCAGTCGCCAAAAAGGCTACAACGCCGCCGATTTCGTCCAACATTCCGAACCTCCCGAGCGGAATAGAGAACGGGGCGCTACCCGCGGCGGCGGCGAACTGGTCGTAGGAGATCCCCATCTGTTCGACGATCGGGTCATGGATGCCCGAAAGCACCACTCCCGGGCTGACCGAGTTGACCCGAATCCCGACAGGCGCGAATTCGACTGCCATGGCTTTGGTCAAATGTTTCACCGCGGCCTTGGTTGCGGTGTAGGCCACCGCGTGCCGGGTGCCCGGCAACGCCCGGTTGACAATGCTCGCCGACATCGACGCCGTGTTGACGATAGCTCCGCCGCCGGATTCCCGGATAACACCGGCCGCGCACCTGTTGACGAGGAACATGCCGGTCAGGTTTACGCGCACAATCCTGTCCCACTCCGCGACAGCCATGTCGGCATTGTCGTTCGGCGTGATGATGCCTGCGTTGCTGTGGACGACATCGAGACCTCCGAGAGCCTCTACCGCCGACTCGAACATGGCGTCCACCTCTTTGGGGCTGCCGACATCAGCGCCCAGTGGAACTGCCCGCACGCCGTAGCGGTCGGCTATCTGCGCCGCGACCGATTCAGCATCTCCGAACCGCTCAGGCAGATCGGCGATTGCGACGTCGGCACCGAGATCCGCCAACGCCGCAGCACAGGTCCGGCCGATCCCGCCGGCAGCACCGGTGACGAGGGCTGCCTTACCGACAAGAGTGAACCGATCCTTAACCGGCGCAAGATCGCCGAGCGGTGTAGCGCGCATCACTTCTGATCCTCCAGGTCTACGCGGGCCGCGGTGCCGTTCATCAACAAAATACGTTCGAGGTTGTCATAAATCAACATCTACTTGTTCACTAGACAGATGTATATTGAATGACCGTCATCTTCAATGTGGGTGGGCAGGCGTGTCCTGCCAGTCGACGCTCCGCACGAGCGGTGCACAAGGAAGGGAGCGAACCGTCTTAGTCACGATTAACGACGCGAGGGCCGGACTTCAAAGAGTGAAAATTGAGGTCGCCGACGAACACCTCGAGGATCTGCGCCGCCGGCTGGACTGCATTCGCCTGCCGGATCAAATGCTGCCGGGCACCGGGTGGTCCCGGGGCGCCGATCTCAGCTACGTCAAGAGTTTCCTCGCATATTGGCACCGAGAATACGATTGGCGCGCCTGGGAACAACGACTCAACAACATTCCGCAGTACATCGCCGAGGTCGATGGGACGGTCATCCATTTCCTACACCTCCGCAGCCACGCCGAACACTCGATTCCGCTGTTGTTGCTGCACGGCTGGCCAGGTTCGATCCTCGAGTTCATCGACTTGATCGAGCCGTTGACCGCGCCGGAATCGGGCTACCCGACACCGGCATTCGATCTCGTGATTCCATCGCTACCTGGTTACGGATTCAGTTCCGCGCCAACGGAGCCCGGGTGGGATGTGGTACGCGTCGCCGCCGCCTTCGACGGGCTGATGACCGATACCCTCGACTATCGTCAGTACGGGGTACACGGGGGCGACTGGGGCGGGATTATCGCAACAGTGCTGGGATGTCGACACGCCGCGAACACACTGGGAATCCACGTCAATTTCCCGATGGCCCTCCCCCCACCCGGGGCTGTCGGCGAGGCTGTTTCGCGCTACCACTCGGCCGTAACCGCGTTCGGGTCGAGTGAACAGGCGTACGGCGCAGTGCACATGACCAAGCCGATGTCGCTGGCGATCGGTCAGACAGATTCTCCGGCGGCCTTGGCCGGCTGGATCCTGGAGAAGTTTCAAGGTTGGCACGACCCGGCTCGGTCGATCGACGACGCGTTCGGGCGCGACTGGCTGGCGTCCAACTTGATGATGTACTGGCTGCCGCGCAGCGTGGCGGGTTCACTCAACCTCTACTTCGAGACCGGCCAAACCGAGCCCGAGATCCTGTTTCGGCACCGCGTCGAGACACCGACCGGGATCGCGATCTTCCCCCACGAGTTTCCGACAGTCACCGCGGTCACCGATGACTGGTATCGGCAGCGCTACAACGTCCAGCGCCTGACGCGATTCGACTCGGGCGGACATTTTGCAGCGCGCGAAGAACCCGACGCCCTGATCGCCGACATCCGGGCGTTCTTCGGGGGGCTGCGCCGCTGAATGACGTGCCACCACATCTATACGATGTCTGGTGAGTAGATACATGTCGATTCACCGGAGGACCGATGGCGCCCAAGTCGACTGGCCATAGCTCGGCGCGCGAGCGTCGTCGTCAAGACACCCGCAACGAGATAGTCGAGGCCGGCCTGAAGGTGTTCGAGCGCCGCGGATACCAGCAGGCCACGATTGACGAGATCGTCCGGCTAGCTCGCGTCAGCCGCGCGACGTTCTACCTGCACTTTGCCGACAAGGCCGATGTCGCAGTCGCGATCGGAACCGCCGGACTGCCAGACCTCATCGCGTCCCTGGAACGGCTGGCGGCCACGGACCGCCCAACCGCCGAGGAGATTCGCGACTGGGTCAGCGGTTTCGAGCGGATGTGGCGCAAGTACGACGCGTCGTGGACCGTCGCATTCGCGGCAAGCGCGTCCAGCGACAATTTCGCGGACGTCGACCGCTCACTGTGGGCACGCATGCTCGAAGCGCTCGCCCCGTTGTGGACCACCCACGACGAACCGGAACGGAAAGCCAAGCGGGCCCGATTGATGGTCCTGCTTCTTCAACTGACGATGACCATGCTGCAGATCACGCAGAAACGCCTTCCTATCGCCAAGAACGCGCTACTGGAGGCACTGGCGCAAATGTGGCAGGAGGAACTCTCCCGTGGCTCATGACCGCGCTGTATAACCCGGGTGCGGACGGGAGTCAGCCGGGAGCCGTGGGCTGAAGCAGTCGAGGCATGCATGTATGCCTAGCCACGCACGCAGAGCGCGTCAGAGGTTGGCGTTACCGGCCTTCCATTGCTCCCACGGGATGTTCCAGTCGCCCAGGCCCTCGGTGCCGGGCAGCGTCGAACCCACGGTGTTGACGATCTCCACGACGTCTCCCCGCTTGGAGTTCTCGTAGAACCACTGCCCATTACTGGTGCTCACGTTGACGCACCCGTGACTGACGTTGCTGTAGCCCTGGCTGCCCACCGACCACGGCGCCGCGTGCACATAGATCCCGCTGTAGGAGATCTGGGTGGCCCAATCCACCTCGGTGCGGTAGCCGTTCGGCGAGTTGCTCGGCACGCCATAGGTCGACGAGTCCATGATCATGTGCGAACGACGGTCACCGACGATGTAGGTGCCGTTGTTGGTCGGCGTGCTGTTCTTGCCCATCGACACCGGCATGGTCTTGATCACTTCGCCGTTGCGCGTCACCGTCATCGTCTTGGTGTTGTCGTCGATGCGACTGATCACCTCGTCGCCGATGGTGAAGTGCGTGGTGATGTCCTCCTGGCCGAACAATCCGTCGCCCAGATCGACGCCGTAGGTCTTGACGGTCACCTCGACCTTCGTGCCCGGCTTCCAGTAATGCGCTGGGCGCCAACGCACTTCGCGATTGTTGAGCCAGTAGAACGCGCCCTCGACGGGAGGATTTGTCGTGATTTTGATGGCCTGCTGGGCGGCCACCCGGTTCGGAATGTTCTCGTCGAACTGGACGGCGACCGGTTGACCGACGCCGACCACCTCGCCCTCGCTGGGGATCACGTACGCCATCGTCAGGTTCTCCGGCGAGTGCGTCTCGAACGTCATCTGCCGCGATGTGGCGCCGCCGAGGCCCAGCGCCTCCGCGGTCAGCGTGTAGCGCTTGTTGTACCCGAGAGGCTCGGCGGTGGACCACTGCAGCCCATCTCGGCTGAGCTTGCCCTCGACGGGGGTGCCGTCCTCGTTAACCATGCTGACCGCGCCCAGCACGCCGTCCTCGGCGCTGACGGTCACGGGCACCGCGGTGCTCACGCCGACGTCCCCGTCCTTCACGGTCGCCGCCAGCTTGGGAAGCAGCAGGTCGCCAAATGGTGTGCCCTTGTCGGCGATGACCTGCGGCGCCGGCGGCGCGGACTTAGTACTGCATGCCGACAGGCCGAGCACGACCGCAGGAACAAGCAGGACGGCTGTCAGCCATCGACGATTGCGACGGGGACCGGCCACGGACCTGACCTGCCACATTGTTTGCTCCACCTGACGAAGGGACGAATATCTGGCAATAGTCTAAGGGCAGCCGCGTTTAACGGCACCTGAGACGACTTTGCCCTCCAGCGGTGGCGGGTGCGGATTTCACCCTGTGCCGCGGGGCCTGTTATTGTCGCACACGCAGCGCCGTTAGCTCAGTTGGTAGAGCAGCTGACTCTTAATCAGCGGGTCCGGGGTTCGAAACCCTGACGGCGCACTCACGTCCTCCGCGGTCCAGCTGGAGGCTACCTTCTCCGCACCATCTCTACGGCCTTTGATCCGCCCCCCTGGGCGGTTGCGGCTTTCGTTTGCGTAAATAGATCGTCCGTCGCGGCCTTTGACCTGCCGCGTGTGTGCTGGACCATAACTGAGCCTATCTACGCGACGGATTACACTGGGCGAACGTTCGTTGCGGAAGCAACTCTACGCGCAGATTCTCTTGTTCCAAGCTGCGCAAAGGACACCAATGATGTTAGAGTCCGGGTTAGCTGACGAACCTGGCCACGGCCGGGTGGTGACAGTGTGAACTACGAGACAAGGACTTAGCTGGATGTCGCAGATTGGCGCATCGATCGGAGCCGGCGTCGGTGATGCGCTGGCCGACGATGAGGTAACTGCGCACGGCCCGGTCGCGGTGTACAACTGCAGCCGCATCGGTCGGGTGGCGAATCCGCCGAGCTCCTGGTTCTCCGAACTGTTCCGCGTGGGCCGTCGCCGCTGAGCGGACCGGCCTCAGCGCCGCCTGATCCGACGAATGGCGAGCACGATCACGACGGTGCCGACGCCTGCCAGTGACACGGCCACTGCCGGCTTCTTGACGAACCGCACCAATCCGGCCTTGGCGTCGTCGGCGAGCCGCCGCGGATTGGCGCGCTCAGCCAGCGAGTCAACGGTCAACGCCAGCTGGTCACGAGCCTGGTCGATCTCTTTCTTGATCGTGTCGGGGTCGCGGTCCGCCACGTCCACCTCCCATAAGCTCCAAGCCCTGCGCCAAGTCCGGTGCCTTGCGGAACTACCCTAGATCAGCTCGCAGTAATCGAAGTGAACCGGTCCATGAGAAGGGATGCGCCCGCGTGCCACAGACTCCGCGACTCGAGGTGGGCGACAAGGCCCCGTCGTTCAGCCTGCCCGATGCCGACGGCAAGACCGTCAAGCTCTCCGACTACAAGGGCCGCAAGGTCATCGTGTACTTCTACCCCGCCGCATCGACGCCGGGCTGCACCAAAGAGGCCTGTGACTTCCGCGACAATCTGCGCGAACTCAACGACGCCGGACTCGATGTCGTCGGCATCTCGCCCGACAAGCCGGAGAAGCTGGCCAAGTTCCGCGACAAGGAGAAGCTGACGTTTCCCCTGCTGTCAGACCCCGACCGCAAGGTGCTGACGGCGTGGGGCGCCTTCGGTGAAAAGATGATGTACGGCAAGAAGGTCGAGGGCGTCATCCGTTCGACGTTCGTCGTCGACGAGAAGGGCAAAATCGAAGTGGCGCAGTACAACATCCGCGCCACCGGCCACGTCGCAAAGCTACGTCGCGACCTGTCCGTCTGACCCCAGATTCGCCAGCAGCAACGCCTCCGCTGTTGCGGCGCGCTCCAACACTCCCAGATGCAGGCTTTCGTTGACGCTGTGCGCTTGTGTCGCAGGGTCTTCCACACCGGTCACCAGAATCTTGGCCGACGGGAACGCCTTGGCGAACTCAGCGATGAACGGGATCGACCCGCCCACACCGGTATCGACGGCGTCGGTGCCCCATGCCTGCCGGAACGCCGAACGGGCGGCGTCATACACCGGTCCGGTCGCGTCGATGGCGTAGGGCTGACCGACGTCGCCGGGTACGACGGTGACCTGCGCACCCCACGGCGCATTCCGCTCGAGGTGACGGGTCAGAGCCGTCAGGTGTTCTTCCGCGTCGCCACCCGGCGCGACACGCATGCTCACCTTCGCCCGCGCCCGCGGAATCAAGGTGTTCGACGCCTTGTCGATCGGCGTCGTGTCGATTCCGATCACGGTGATTGCAGGTTTCGCCCAAAGGCGTTGCGGCACCGACCCGGATCCGATTTCGCGGACACCGTCCAACAGGCCGGCCTCCGCACGCACCCGCTCCGGTGGATAGTCGACGTCGGCGGCCTCAGCTTCGTGCAGACCCTCGACGGCGACGTTGCCCTCGTCGTCGTGCAGAGTGGCCAGCAGACGCACCAGCGCCGTCAACGCATCGGGGACGGCACCGCCCCACAGTCCGGAGTGCAGGCCGTGATCCAGGGTTGCCACCTCGACGACACAGTCGGCGAGTCCGCGCAGCGCGACCGTCAGCGACGGCACGTCGGTGCTCCAGTTGTCGGAGTCGGCGATCACGATCACGTCGGACGCCAGTGCGTCGCGATGGTCCGCCAGTAGCCGGGACAGCGACGGCGATCCCGACTCCTCCTCCCCCTCGACGAACACCGTCACCCCGACCGGGGGGTTGCCACCGTGAGCACGGAAGGCTGCCAAATGTGTTGCGATGCCTGCCTTGTCATCGGCGGTGCCACGCCCGTACAGGCGGCCGTCTCGCTCGGTAGGCTCGAACGGCGGCGAGTGCCACTGCGAATGGTCGCCCTCGGGCTGCACGTCGTGATGGGCGTACAGCAACACGGTCGGCGCACCCGGGGGCGCCGGGTGTCGGGCGATGACGGCGGGAGCACCGCCCTCGCTGACGATCTGCACGTCCGCAAAACCCGCCTCAGCCAACAGCTTTGCCACCGCGTCGGCGCTGCGATGGACCTCACCGCGACGCGCCGGATCAGCCCACACCGACTCGATGCGCACGAGGTCTTCGAGGTCCCGCCGCACCGCGGGCAGGACGTCGCGCACCCGCTGCACCAAATTGCTCATGGTTCGACGCTAACCGCGAAATTGCATTCCAGCAGGCCTCTACTCGCAATTTCCCTGCTGGAATGCAATTTCGGCGCAAGAAGCGCCTAACGCTCCTCCAGGATCACCACGGCGGCGGCCGTGTCGGCCTCGTGCGTCATCGACAGGTGGATCGTCACGTCCTTCAGGTGCTCGCCGATGGCGCCGGTGAGCCGCACCTTCGGCCTGCCCCACATGTCGGTGACGACCTCGATGTCGCGGTGGATGCCCTCGGGCAGCATCGGCCGTTTGGCGAACCGCGACCCCGACCACGCCTTGATCACGGCCTCCTTCGCCGCCCACCGCGCCGCCAGATGCCGCGCAGCCGAAGAACTCTTGTCGGCGGCGTCGCGACGCTCACCGGGCGTGAACGTCTCCGCGAACACCGTTCCCGGCTGGTCAACCTGTGCGGCGAAGTCGGGGATGGAAACCAGGTCGATCCCTACACCGACTACCGCCATGGGCAGCACGCTATATCACTGCCGTCAGGCCTTGTATACATCGTCCTCGCTGAGCCGCGCCGCGTCGTCGAGCAGCATCGCGGCCTCCTGTGCCTTCTCCGAGGTGTCCCCGGCGAACCTGCGGTCGGACGGCTTCTCGTACAGCGGCCGTCCACCCGCGATCGCCGACGCCAGCCGCAGCTGACCCGCGAGCACCCGGGCTTCGGCCCGGCGCTGGTAGTCCTCACGCTGTTCGGGACTCAGCGCCGCGATGAACGCCTGCGGATGCACCAACGCCACCAGACCGGACACGTGACCGAACCCGAGGCTGGTGATCAGACCTGCCTTCAGCGGGAACTTGTCGCCCAGCCGCAGGGTGTCGCGCACCCAGACCATGTGGGCGGCGTTGGCGAGTTCGTCGTCGACGCAATCCAGGCTGCGGTTCGGCGGAATGACGCCGTCACGCAGGATCTGGCACAGCCCCATCATCTGGAACGCCGCCGCGCCACCCTTCGAGTGACCGGTCAGGCTCTTCTGCGACACGACGAACAGGGGGGCACCCGGCGAGCGGCCCATCGCGTCGGCCAGCCGCTCGTGCAGCTCGGTTTCGTTCGGGTCGTTGGCCAACGTCGAGGTGTCGTGCTTGGAGATCACCGCGATGTCGTCGGCACCGACGCCCAGCTTCTCGAGTGCCCGCGAAAGCTGCGAACTCTTGCCGCCACGACCGGCGGCCAACGCTCCGAGCCCCGGCGCGGGGATCGACGTGTGGACACCGTCTCCGAAGGACGACACGTACCCGACGACCGACAGCACCGGCAGACCCATCTCGAACGCGAGGTCGCCACGCGCGAGCAGGATCGTTCCACCGCCCTGCCCTTCGACGAACCCGAGCCGACGACGATCGTTGGCGCGCGAGAACTTCGAGTCGCTGATGCCCTTGGCCCGCATCGTCTCGGTGTCGGCCGTCGCCGCCATGTCACCGAAGCCGATGATGGCCTCCAGCGTCAGGTCGTCATAGCCGCCGGCGATGACGAAGTCGGCCTTGCCGAGGCGGATCTTGTCCACACCCTCCTCGACCGAGATCGCCGCAGTGGCGCAGGCGCCGACCGGGTGGATCATCGACCCGTAGCTGCCGATGTAGGACTGAACCACGTGTCCGGCAATGACATTCGGCAGGACTTCCTGCAGGATGTCGTTCGGCTTGTTCCGGCCGAGCAGGTTGCCGTGGTACATCGTCTGCATCGACGTCATGCCACCCATGCCGGTGCCCTGCGTGCAGGCCACCTGGCTCGGGTGCACCCAGCGCATCAGCTCGGCGGGCGTGAAGCCGGCCGACAGGAACGCGTCGACGGTGGTGACGAGGTTCCACAGCGCCAACCGGTCGATCGACGACATCATGTCCGCGGGGACGCCGTAGACACTCGGGTCGAAGCCCGTGGGGATCTGCGCGCCGACCGTGCGGGACAGCTTCGTCTTGCGGGGCACCCGGATCTCGGTGCCCGCCTTACGCGTGACCTGCCAGTCGTTGCTGTCCGGCACCGGCGCGATGACCGTGTGCTCCGGATCGAACTCGACGAACGGACGCGCCTCGGCCTCCGACGACACGACGAACGTGAAGTCCTTGTCGAGGTACACCGAAACCAAAAGCGGCGAAGCGTGATCCGGATCGATCGCACCGTCGTCGACGAACTCGCGGATGCCGACGCGCTCGATGACCGCATCGTGGTAGCGCTCCACCAGCTCGCCCTCGTCGACCAGCTCGCCGGTGGTGGTGTCGTACCAACCCGGGGTCGGGTCGTCCTCCCACTTGACCAGCCCTGTGGTCCAGGCCAATTCGAGGACGCCTGCGGCCGACAGCTCGTTGTCGACCTCCATCTCGAAGCGGGTCCGCGACGAGCCGTACGGCCCGAGCTCGGCGCCGCCCACGATCACCACCAGGTCGGCCGGGTCGACATCGAGGTCGTCCCACTCCGGAGGCGGTGCGGCCTTGTAGCCGCGCGGCGGCGACGGCAGCGCGCGAATGATGCCCGCCTCGTCGTCGTCCTGCTCCTCGGCGGACTCGCCGAGCATCTCCTCGCGGGCCTTGGCCGCCAGCTCGGCCATGTCGAGGTCGACATCGGCCAGGCCACCGGTCAGGTCGGCCTGCAGCGGCTCCCTGGCCGCGGCCACCTTGGACTCGATGTCGCACAGGTCGAGCAACATCGCCGCCATCTCGTCAGTGGTGTAGGTGGTCACACCGGCTTCCTCCACCGCACCCACGATGGCGTCGTTGTGACCCATCAGGCCGGTGCCCTTGGTCCAGCCGATCAGCGCGTGCGCCAACGAAACCCGCTGCGCCCACGACGACTCGGCCTTCCACCGGGTGACCAACGCGTCGAGCGCGGACTTGGACTCGCCGTAGGCACCGTCACCGCCGAACATGCCACGGTTCGGCGATCCCGGCAGCACCACGTGCAGCCGAGCGGCGATGTCGCGTTCGGCGCCGACGTGTGACAGCCCGGCGATCAGCCGCTGCACGGCCCACAGCAGGACCTTCATCTCCATCTCTGCACGCGATCCCGCGTCCGACAGGTCCCCTGCCACGCGCGGCGCGGCGAACGGGAACAGCAGCGTCGGCGTCAACGCGTCCTTGATGTGAATGGATTGCGGTCCAAGGCTTTCCGTCTGCTCGGTACCCACCCACTCGACCAGTGCGTCGATGTCGCTGTAGGACGCCATGTTGGCAGGAACGACCCACAACTTCGCGGCGTACCGCGCGTTGTCGCGGTACAGCGTGCGGTAGAACGCGAGACGCTCGTCGTCCAGCTTCGAGGTGGTCGCGATGACCGTCGCGCCGCCGTCGAGGAGCTGGGCCACCACGGATGCCGCGATGGATCCCTTCGATGCGCCTGTGACGACCGCGACCTCGTCGCTGTAGCGGCCCTTGCCCGGGTTCTCCGCACCGGCCGCGGCGCGGCCGTACAGCGAGGCGTGGATGTTGCGGCCCGCCGCCAGCGCCTTGCCCTGCCACCAGGTGGCCTGGGTGCCGACGATGTGTCCGGCACCCTCGAACCGCTCGGACAGGTGCTGCCAGTCGCTGTCGATCTCACCTTCGTCGAGCAGCCAGATCTTGGCGAGGTCCTCACGTGCGCTGGCCCAGCGATCGTCGAACAGCACCGCCCTGCGGCTGTCGAACGTCGGAGCCACCAAACGCGGCCAGTCCGAACCCAATTCGGCCGTGACCAGATCAATGAGCTCGGCGTCCGTCGCGTCGGGCACGCCGACCGGGGTGTCCAGGCCCAGCTGACCCAGGATCAGGCGCGCCGCCGAGGCCAGCACGCCGTTCGGTCCCGTCACCTGCTCGGCGAACTCGGTCAGCGCCGCGGAATCGACCACGCCGCCACCGCCACCTGCCGCCGCGGGCAGCGTGACCGCAACACCGTTGCGTGCGCCGACCGCTTGCACCGCGGCGTCGATCACCTTGTCGACGCTCGCCGCGTCCGTGACGGCGCCGTCGTGCAGGCCGCCCAGGTCGCCGCCGCGCACGCTGGACCCCTCACGGGTGCCCAGCGCCACCTCGACGGTGACGTGCTTGACCCAGCCGTCGCCCAGCTCCCAGGTCTTCTTGACCCGCTCCGCGATGTACGCAGGCCGCTTACCCGACGGCCCGAGGACCGTGCGGAGCTGATCGTTGATGGCGTCGGAAAGCACTGGGCCGTAAGGCTTGTAAGTGCGGGCCAGCTTGGTGACCTGTCCCTTCAGCCCAGCCAGATCGGCCTCCGCCGCACCGTCGATGGCGCCGAGGTTCAGCTCCGAGCCGAGATCGACCAGCAGCTGGTTGCGGCGCGACGACGCACCATCGGTGATCGACTCGATGGAGTCCAGCGGCTCGATCTGATCGATGCGCATCTTCGCCGACAGCGCGATCAACGCCATCGTGGCGTCCGCCGCATCGAAGACGAGGTCGTCCGGACGCGGGCCGCCTGACGGCGCCGCGGGCGCGGGCGCGGCGGGTGCGGCCTCGACGGGCGCGGCCGCTTCCACCGGCGCGGGTGCCGCGTCGACTTCGACGTCATCGAGATCGGGCTCCGGGTCGGTGTCCGTCGCGAACAGCACTGCGGCGTCGCGCTCCGAGTTCAGCACTTCGGTTGTGCTGTGCGAATACTCGGGCAGCTTCAGCGTGTTGGCGGCGAGGCCGGCAACCGTCGGGGCCGACTTGACGCCGATCTCGACAAACCGCTCGATACCGAGACCGCCGGCGGCCTCCTCGATGAAGAGCAGATCCTGCGTCTCGATCCAGCGCACCGGGCTGGCGAACTGCCACGCGAGCAGCTCGATGACGACCTTGCGCATCAACTCGCGAGGCTTCTCGTTCCGCCAGGTGTCGTAGTCGGCGAGGATCTCGTCGAGCGGTTCGGCGGGCACCAGATCGCGGATCTCCTGGATGAAGTCGCGGTCCAACGTGAACGGCCGCGGCACCAGGTTCGGGATGTACTTGCCGACGATCAGGCTCGGGTCCTGGTCGCGCGGCATGACGCGCTCCAGCGAGCGGCGGAAGTCGGCGACACCGACGCGCAGCACCGACGAGTGGAACGGCACGTCGATTCCCGGCACCAGGATGAACGAGCGCTTGCCGCCGGTGATCTCGCGACGCTTCTCGACTTCCTCCTCCAGCACTTCAAGACCGCGCACCGTGCCCGCGATGGCGTACTGCGAGCCGCGCAGGTTGAAGTTCACGATCTCCAGGAATTCACCTGTGCGTTCGGAGATTTCAGCGACGAAGTCGACGACCTCCGAGTCGTCCAGGTCGATCTGCGACGGCCGGATCGCGGCCAGCCGGTAGTTGGATCGGCCGAGGTGGTCGCGCGGAACGATGTCGTGCATCTTGCTGCCGCGGTGGAACACCACCTCGAGCAGCGCCTCGAGCTCGTAGACGCCACTGACGCAGGCCAGCGCGGTGTACTCACCGACGGAGTGCCCGCAGGCGATCGCATCCTCGACGAACGCGCCCTGCTCACGCATCTCGGCGACCTGCGCGGCCGCGACAGTCGCCATGGCGACCTGAGTGAACTGCGTCAGGAACAGCACGCCGTCGGGATGGTGGTAGTGCACACCGCTGGCGATCAGGCTGGTCGGGTTGTCCCGCACGACGTGAAGCACGGAGAAGCCCAAGGTCTCGCGCGTGAACTTGTCCGCGGTGTCCCAGACCTTGCGGGCGGCCTTGGACCGGGCGCGCACCTCCATGCCCATGCCCTTGTGCTGAATGCCCTGACCGGGGAACGCATACACGGTCTTCGGTGCCGCCAGCTGTGCCGTCGCCGACATCACGAGCTCGTTGTTGACCCGCGCGGCGACCTCGACGATCTCTGCGCCACGGTCGATTCCGACACGGTCGACCCGGAACTCGATGTCATCACCCGGCAGGACCATGCCGAGGAATCGCGACGTCCAGCCGACGACGCGCGCCGGCGGAGCGGGCTTGCCGTCGGTGGCGGTGACGACGTGTTGCGCGGCCGCCGAGAGCCACATGCCGTGCACGATGGGCGATTTGAGCCCGGCCAGCAATGCGGCGGCACGGTCGGTGTGGATCGGGTTGTGGTCGCCGGAGACCACCGCGAACGCGCGCATGTCGGTCGGCGCCGACACGGTGACATCGCGGCGGCGACGACGCGGAGTCTCGGTCGCGTTGTCGGTGATCGCACCACCCGCACGCGGTGGGTCGTCCAGTTCGGCGGTGCCGGTGCGGCCCCTGATGGCGAACCGCTCCTGCAGTTCGGCCAGGACGGTGCCCTCGGCGTCGGAGACCTTGACGGACACCGGCACGACGCGGCCGTACTCGGTGTCGAAGGCCGCCGAACTCGTTGCGGTGACGGTCAACTCGGCCGTCGTCTTCGGCATAGGTGCGAGCAGGTGCGCGGCGTGGTCCAAGTGGACCAGGCTCAGCAGACCCTCGACCACGGGGAGACCGTCGTCGGTGACCGCGGCACCGATGGCCGCGAAGACCGCGGGCCAGCAGTGGCCGACGAGCGCATCCGGCACCAGGGTGAGACCCGGCGCCAGCGGCGCACCGAACGTGGCGGTGACGCCGGTGTGGTCGGCGACCTGCTCGGGATCCCAGTCGACGGTGACCGTCGAGGTGTTGTCGTGCACCGGCGGCAGATCGTCGGGACCGTCGACACCCGCGGCGATCGCGAGGACCGAGCGCATGGCCTTCGACGCGTCCTCGACGGTCACGACCGGCATACCGCCGTTGACCGTGCAGGGCGGCAGCGTGAAGCGGATATCGATCCAGATATCGCTCAGCGGCACGCTGAGCGTCACAGTGCCTTCAGCCGTCAGCTCCAGCCGTGCGCCCGTGGACGGGTGTGTGGCACTGCGGTTTTCGTTGGCCTGCCATTCCTGCGGCGCACCGATGCGGTGCACGGGGTTGATGGCGGTCCGGCCGGCCCACAGCACGTCGGGCGAGTCGAGCACGACCGCGAGCGCACCGGTGACGTCGTTGCGCGCCTGGCGGCGAGACACGACGGGCACCGGCTCGGCACCCGATGCGAGCAGCTCGTCGATCGAGGCCTGTTCGAAGCGGTCCAGCAGTTCGCCGACGGGCTCGTCGACCCGCGTTATCCCGGCGACCGACTGGGTGCCCGGGATGATGCAGACCTGGTCGGCGCTGTAGCGCGCGTCGTGTGCCTGCCACAGCGAGTCGCTGCGCCACCAGCGGCGCACGTCCTTGTCGATGACGGGCACGAAGTTGACGGGCTTACCCATGGTCTTGCACAGCGTGATGAAGAACGGCACGTCGGCCGGATGCAGCTTGAGCGTCGCCGCGTCCGGATAGCGCTCCAACAGCCGATCGATCGCAGCCCGCGGATTGTCCAGCAGCGCTTGGCCTTCCGCAGTGTCCGCGTACAACGTCTCGATCCGACCGGAGTCCTGCGGATGCAGACGCGCCTCGGCGCGCTTGAGCATCTCGGCGAACCGGTCGCGCCAGGTGTCCGCGATCCACGGGCTGTCGGGCGATGCGGTGTCGGCAGTGCTGTTGCCGTCACCGATCGTCAACTCGACGTACCGGTTCAGCCACTGCAGGTAGGTCATCTCACCGACGTCGCCGAAGTACGGCTTCGCCGTGTTGGCCATCGCGGCGATCAGTTCGTCACGACGCGCCTCGACCGCCTCGGCGTCACCGGCCACCTCGTCGAGCAGGCGGCCGCACCGCGACGCCGTGTTGTCTATTTCGTGGATATCCGCGCCGAGCTGGCTGCGGCTGGAAGCCATTCCGCCGCTGGCTTTTCCGGCGCTGATCCATTCGTCGGTGCCGGTGGTGTCGACCAGCATCTGCTTGACGGCCGGCGAGGTGGTGGCCTCCAGCGTCGCCATGGCGGCGGTGCCGACGAGGATGCCGTCGACCGGCATCTCGGGGAATCCGTACGCCTTGGCCCAGGCACCTGACAGGTACTCCGCGGCACGTTCCGGGGTGCCGATGCCGCCGCCCACGCAGACGGTGATGTTCGTCAGCTTCCGAAGGTCGGCGTAGGTCGCCAACAGCAGGTCGTCGAGGTCCTCCCACGAGTGGTGACCGCCCGCGCGCCCACCCTCGATGTGCACGATCACGTCCTTGTCGGGCACCTCGGTCGCGATCTTGATGACCGCCTTGATCTGGTCGACGGTGCCAGGCTTGAACACCACGTTGCTGATGCCGACGGAGTGCAGCTCGTCGATCAGCTCGACGGCCTCCTCCAGATCGGGGATGCCTGCGCTGACGACCACACCGTCGATCGGGGCGCCGGACTGACGTGCCCTCTGCACCAACCGCTTTCCGCCCACCTGCAGCTTCCACAGGTAGGGATCCAGGAACAGCGCGTTGAACTGCACCGCGCGACCCGGCTCGAGCAGGTTGGTGAGCTCTTCGATGCGGTCGGTGAAGACCTCCTCGGTGACCTGACCGCCGCCTGCGAGCTCGGCCCAGTGACCCGCGTTGGCGGCCGCGGCGACGATCTTGGCGTCGACGGTCGTGGGGGTCATGCCGGCGAGCAGGATCGGCGAGCGCCCGGTCAGCCGGGTGAACTTGGTGGACAGCTTGACCGAGCCGTCGGGCAGCTTGACGGTGGTCGGCTTGAAGCTCGACCACGGCGGCAGCACCTCGGGTTCGGCGCCGACGGTGAACAGGTTGCGCTGCCCCGCGCGGGTGGCCGCGGGGACAATGCCGATGCCCAGGCCACGGATCACCGGAGCCGTCAGGCGCGTCACGGTGTCGCTCGGTCCGAGGTCGATGATCCACTTGGCGCCCGACTCGTGCAGCCGCTCGACTTCGGCCACCCAGTCGATCGGGCGAACGAAGATCGCCTCCGTCATCTCGTGGGCCATCTCGGCGTCGATGCCGCACTTCTCGGCCCAGCGGTCGACGACCTCGACACCGTCGGCCAGCCGCGGGGTGTGGAAGCCGACCTCGACCTGCACACCGTGGAACTCGGGGGCGAACACGGCGCCGCCACGGATCTTGTTCTTCCGTTCGGCCTCTTCGCGCTCGGTGATCTTGCTGCAGTAGAGCTGGAACCTACCGAGTTGCTCCGGGGTTCCTGTGATGACGACGGAGCGCCTGCCGTTGCGGATCGACAGCACCGGCGGGAGCACGGTGCGGACGTCCTTGCTGAATTCCTCGAGGAGTTCGCCGATGCGTTCCGGGTCGACGTTGGTCACCGACACCATCGGCGTCTTGTCGCCGCGGCCGACCATGCCCCGACGCCGCGACACCAGCGAGCCGGCCGCACCGATCAGCTGCAGCAGCGCCAGCAGCTCGGCGTCCTTCGCACCGTTGGCGCGCAGCGCCTCGCAGGCGATGATGCCCTGCGAGTGGCCGGCCATCGCGACCGGCGGAGTGTTGTACAGATCAAGGCCCTGACGCGTCAGGGCGCGGATGGCGGCCATCTGGGCCAGCAGGATGCCTGGGCCCGAGATCGCGGCCGTCACGAGTTGTTTGGTGGCCGGCAACGGCTCCTCGGCGGCGAGCGCACGCACCCACTGCAGGGGTTCGAAGCCGATCGGCCGCACGACGACCAACTCACGGGCCACGGGCTGCAGCAGCAGCTCGGCCTCGCCGACCACCTCACTGAGTTCGGACTCGATACCCGCGGAGCTGACCAGCTCCTCCAAATTCTCCAGCCATGACGCACCCTGGCCGCCGAACGCGACGGCGTACGGCTCACCGGCGTTCAACCGATCGACGAGCGCATGCGCGACGGGGCGGGCTCCCGAGCGCTCGGTGGTTGAGTCGGCGGTCACCCGGTGCTGCTCGTTGATCGTCACGTGTCGTGTTCTCCTCGGTACTGTCTGCGCGTATCGCTCGTCGTCTATGGCGGCCGTGTCGTCTCTAGAAGCTCAGCCGGCCCACGCTCCCGTGCGGGGCCATGCGATTCAGCGTCGAATCCGACTCGTTCGTCCGTTCCAGCGGACATTCCAGCCGTACTAAGAGTGTCATAAGAGACGACCCCATTTTCGTCCCCAAAATGGTTACTAGCGAGTTCTACGCATGGGTAACAGCCAGTTGGGTAACACGGGCCCTCAGGCGCGCGGAGCCCTTCCGGGACAAACGTCCTGCATGCGGGTGGTTACGGTCGAGTAAGTGCAACTGCGCAGATCAAAGCAGTACTGTTATCGAATCGTTACATAAAATTCTCGGCGCTTTCGGCGGGCGTCGCCGCGGCGCGCAGAGGCGACAAACGGACCAGATTTGTCTCACCGACGGCGCCGGCGACGCCAGAAAGTTTGCTGGCGTTACTTACTCGTCGGTAATGTTTTCAGTCCCACTGCCCGAATTGGGGCTTCAGAATGTGGTTGATGTCGACGCCGACTCCCCCGACCGATCGCTTGTCTATTTCCACCTGATGCAGATGCGCGGCCGGATGGGCGATCTTGCCCGGCGAGCCCCAGTTGTGCTGCCAGAAATAGGAGCCCAACCCGTCCTGCAGCGCCCACTCGATGGTCTTGGAGTTGGCGTAGACGCCGGTGCGCTGGTGGCCCAGCACCGCCTCCCAGCCGCGCAGGTAGGGCGCGACCTGCTGCTTGTACTGCTCGTATGTCGGATCGTCGTCGATGGACGCGTAGATCGGCGCCCCGTAGGAACCGCCGGCGGCGACGTGTAACTCCCATCCCCGCTTGGCATGCGCCACACCGGCATTCTGCCCGCCGAGCCAGTCAGCGGTGTCCTGCTTGCCGTACTGATAGCAGGACACGATCTTGAGCCCGCTCTGGTAGAGATCACGTGCCTCGGGCAGCTGGATCGGCTTTCCCAGCATCCATTGGCCGCCCGGTCGGCGGTCCGAGACGTACCGAATGGCACCCAGAGCGCCCGCGGCGCGGATGTCGCTGGCACGGATGACCCCGGCGGCGTAATCGAGCAGGATGCCCAGCGGTGCCGCCGAGGCGGTTGCTGACGTCAGCGCTTGCAGGCCGGCACCGACCGCGAGCGCGGCAGGCACCGCCGCCGCACCTTTCAGCACGTCGCGCCGGGAAATTGACACGTGCCACAGAGTACGACAGTTGCATCACATTTCACCCCAGCGCCACTGGTCACAGCTGTATCAAGATTACGGAGCGTGACAGCAGGGCGCACCGACCCGGTGTGGTAGCCGAGCGAACTCCGACCGCGGGAAATTTCGTCGTTGAAGTGGCGGTCCGAGCGTGCGCATCCATACGATTAGCCATGCCTTCGGAGACAATCGGCGCAGAATCCGCTGTGAATGTGCCGTTCGTGGTTCGAAATCCGCAGGTTGAGCTGATCGGTGTTCGCAAGGAGTTCGGCACCGGGGTCGTGGCTGTCGACGGTGCCGACCTCACTGTCGGTGACGGCGAGCTGTTCGCGATCCTTGGCCCGTCCGGTTCGGGGAAGACCACGGTCCTGCGCATGATCGCGGGATTCGAGCAGCCCACCTCGGGCGTGATCAAGCTCGGCGGCGTCGACGTCACGGGGCTGCCCGCGCGACACCGCGACGTCAACACCGTGTTCCAGGAATACGCGCTGTTCCCGCACATGACCGTCGCGCAGAACGTCGAATACGGCTTGAAAGTGCGGGGTGTGCCCAAGGCCGAGCGCAGGCGGCGCACCGCCGACGCACTCGACATGGTCCGGCTGACCGAGCACGCGCCTCGGCGCCCGGCACAGCTGTCGGGCGGACAGCAACAGCGCGTCGCCCTGGCCCGGGCGCTTGTCGGGCGCCCACGGGTGCTGCTGCTCGACGAGCCCCTCGGGGCGTTGGACCTCAAGCTCCGCGAGCAGATGCAGGTCGAGCTCAAGGCGATCCAGCGCGAAGTCGGCATCACGTTCGTGATCGTCACCCACGATCAGGACGAGGCACTGAGCGTCTGTGACCGGCTGGCGGTGTTCAATCACGGACGCATCGAGCAGATCGGCGCAGCGCGCGACGTGTACGAGAACCCGGTGAACCGATTCGTGGCGGATTTCGTCGGCACCTCGAATGTGCTCGACGGCGCCGCGGCCGAGGCGCTCGTGGGACGCCCGGGGATGTTCGTGGTCCGACCCGAGCGCATCGGCGTGTTCGCGGCGGGCACCGACTCGGTGCCCGGCGTGCGGACGGTCCCCGCGACGGTGTCGGAGCTCATCTACGCCGGCCCCACCACCCGGATCACCGCGCACACGCAGGTCGGCGTCACCTTGACCGCCACGGTTCTCACGGCTAGTACTTGGCTACCTCCAGACCTGCAGCACGGCAGCGCAATAACGTTGGCATGGCCGGACAAAGCCGTGCACAGCCTGACGAAAGAGGAGTGACGAATGCCGTCGAAGTCACGGGCCGCCCTGGTGTTCACCGCGTGTGCCCTACTCGTGCTGGCCGGCAGCACCGCCTGCAGTTCCGAACAAGCCAGCACCGGCGAGAAACCGCCGAAGTTGGAGCCGCTGGCGGCCCTCGGTGACGGCGAGGGCGAGCTGAACCTCATCGCGTGGGCGGGCTACGCCGAGGACGGCTCAAACGACAGCACGGCTGACTGGGTGACGCCGTTCGAGCAGGAGACCGGTTGCCAGACCAACGTGAAGATCGGCAACACCTCCGACGAGATGGTCGCGCTGATGCGCAGCGGTCAGTACGACGGTGTTTCGGCGTCCGGTGACGCGACGCTTCGTCTGATCTATGCCGGTGACGTGGCGCCGGTCAACACCGATCTCGTCCCGAACTACGCCTCGATTTCGTCGTTCCTCAAAGACAAGCCGTGGAATTCCGTCGACGGCCAGATGTACGGGATCCCGCACGGCTGGGGAGCCAACCTGCTGATGTACAACATCGATGTCGTTCGCGATGCGCCGAACTCGTGGTCGGCCGTGTTCGACGACGCGGGCAAGTACAAGGGAAAGGTCACCGCGTACGACTCCCCCATCTACATCGCTGACGCGGCGCTGTATCTGTCCAAGACCAAGCCCGAGCTCGGTATCAAGGACCCGTATTCGCTGACGCCCGAACAACTCGACGCCGCAACCGAACTGCTCATGAAGCAGCGGGAGAACATCGGTGAGTACTGGTCGGATTACACCAAGGAGGTGCAGGCGTTCGAATCCGGCACCTCGGTCATAGGGACGACGTGGCAGGTCATCGCGAACACCATCGGCGCGGGAAATCGGGTGCAGGTCAACACGGTTCTGCCCAAGGAGGGTTCGACCGGGTGGTCGGACACGTGGATGCTCTCGGCGAAAGCCGCCCACCCCAACTGCATGTACAAGTGGATGAACTGGATCACCTCGCCGGAGGTCAACGCCGAGGTTGCCGAGTTCTTCGGCGAGGCGCCCGCCAACACCGAGGCGTGTGAGCACACCTCCCAGGCGGACTTCTGCGAGATCTACCACGCCACCGACGAAACCTTCGCCTCGAAGATCCACTACTGGACCACTCCGCAGAAGAACTGCGTCGACGGCAGCGGCGACAACTGCACGGCCTACAACGAGTGGGTCGACAAGTGGCAGCAAATCAAGGGGTGATGCCGCGCGGGGTCGCCCAGTCGGTATCGGTGCGGCGGCGCATCAGCCTCGCGCTCCTGCTCACGCCGCCGTTGACCTGGCTGATCGTCGCGTATCTCGGCTCCCTTGCGGTGCTTTTGGTTTCGGCCTTCTGGAGTACCAACTCCTTCACCGGCGCCGTGGTGCGCTCGTTCACGTTCGACAACGTCGCGCGGGTGTTGACCGATGACATCTTCCGGACGGCGACGGTGCGGACCGTGTCGGTGGCGTTGACCGTCACAGTGCTCTGCGCGGTGCTCGCCGTGCCGCTGGCGTTCTACATGGCCAAGATCGCTTCGCCGCGAGTGCGTTTGGCGCTCGTGGTGGCGGTGACGACACCGCTGTGGGCCAGTTACCTGGTGAAGGCGTATGCGTGGCGGATGCTGCTGTCTCCGGAAGGGCCGCTCTCGTGGGCGATGGACTACACGCCCGGCTACGGGCTGGTCGCCACCATCGTGACCCTCACCTACCTCTGGCTGCCATACATGGTCATCCCGGTGTTCGCAGCGTTCTCCCGCGTGCCGGACTCGCTGATCGACGCGAGCTCCGATCTCGGCGCCTCCGACGCGGCCACGCTCCGAATGGTGGTGGCGCCGTTGGTGTTCCCCGGTATCGCCGCGGGCTCGATCTTCACCTTTTCGCTGTCGCTCGGCGACTACATCGCGGTGACGATCGTCGGCGGCAAGACCCAACTGCTCGGCAACATCATCTATGGCCAGCTCGTCACCGCCAACAACCAGCCGCTGGCGGCGGCGCTGTCGATCATCCCGCTGCTGGCGATCGTGGCCTACCTGCTCGCGATGCGGCGCACCGGCGCACTGGAGAACGTCTGATGCTGTCGACCACAGCCCGCCGTCTGGTCGTGGGATGGGTACTGCTGGTGCTGCTGTTTCTCTACATACCACTGCTTCTCGTGGTGATCAACGCGTTCAACAGTTCGCGCACTTTCGCCTTCCCGCCTACCGGTTTCACCCTGCACTGGTGGTCGGACGCCTGGAACAGCCATGGCATGTGGAAGTCGCTGGCGAATTCGGCGGTGGTCGGCCTGGGCGCCACGGCGATCGCGCTGGTGCTGGGCACGATGGCCGCCGTCGCCGTCCAGCGTTACGACTTCTTCGGCAAGCACGTGGTGAGTTTTCTGGTGGTACTGCCGATTACGCTGCCCGGCATCGTCACCGGTATCGCTTTGAACGCGACGTTCACCTCCGCGTTGGGTGTGGGTCTCGGCCTGGCCACCGTCATCGTCGGACACGCCACCTTCTGCATCGTCATCGTCTTCAACAACACGCAGGCACGACTGCGCCGCATGGGCGGGCATCTGGAGGACGCGTCGGCCGACCTCGGCGCGTCGCCGTGGCAGACGTTTCGCTACGTGACCTTCCCGATGCTGCGGGGCTCGCTGGTCGCGGGTGCGGTGTTGGCCTTCGCGTTGTCCTTCGACGAGATCGTCGTCACCACGTTCACTGCGGGACCAACGGTGCAGACGCTGCCGATCTGGATTTTCGGAAACCTGTTCCGCCCCAACCAGGCACCCGTGATCAATGTGGTCGCCGCTGCGCTGACCGTCGTCGCGATCATTCCGGTGTGGCTGGCTCAACGCATCGGCGGTGACCCCGCAGGCACCAGGGTGTAGCCGGCCTTACTGTCGCCCGGCTTCGCTCAGAATCCCGGTGGTGTAGCGCGACACCGCCGTCGACTCCTGCCGCTGCAGTGATTCGCTCAGCCGATCCGACACGACGCGGTCCCACAGATCGCGGTAATCCTGGGAAGCCCGGCCCAATTCGTCGACCTCGCCGTCCCGCAGCACGTGGTCATCGCCGAACTTCGCTTCGATGTACCGCTCCAGTGCCCGCAGGTAAGCGACCGCCAAATCATTGATGGCGTTGCGGGTCGAGTCGTAGATCTGTAACAGGGCGCGGACGTACGGCAGGTGATCCGTGGTCCGCCCTAGAACCTCGGCGATTTTCGGATCCAGACAGACAACGCGGCCATTCCGCATCTCGGCGAGTCTGGCGTCGATCAGCCGACCCGCCTCACTGCCCGCCGGATCGATGTGGATGACGGGCAGCCCGGCCGACGTCTCTCCGTCCCCCGGACTCGCCTGGACCGGCACGCCCCCGGGATAACCGTCTGCCCGCGGCCCGAGGAGCGCACGCTGGATCCCCAGGATGTCGGCCAAGTCGGCGCCTTGACGCATGCTCGCGAAGAACTCGGCAATGTGGGCCGAGTTGAAGCCCCGCTGCAGCAGCTGCGTGATGGTGCGTAGCTGGGAGAAGTGGTAGTCGTCGTAGAGCGCGGCACGGCCGACCCGGCGCGGAGGGTCCAGCAACCCTCGTTCACGGTAGGCGCGGATATTGCGGGCACTGACACCAGAGATCTTCGCGAGTTCGTCAAGGCGGTACTCAGCCAACGCAGCGCACCCCGATCTGCATCGGGGCGCGGGCGCGCTGATGGCCGCGACGGCTCATGCCCCCTATTTTAGCGTGACGTTCAACACCTGAGCGAAGACCCCATACCTAGGGTTCTCGGATTGCAGCTAATCGACTCATGTGCCACCATCAGCAAATTTTGACGGCATGGTAACTCCGAGACCGACGGTATCGTTAAGTTCTAGCCAACTCGCTTGTCATAGGCGAGCGACCTCACGACAAAACGATTGGCATTCCAGACCGTCGTTGCGGGACGATGAATTTGTCGGTCATTTGAGACAAATCAGACAGATCAAGCCAGATCGGGAAGTCAGAGGTTCGGAGTGCGTCCGTGGATCGTGTGGACCACCGGACTCCTGGCCTACATCGTCGCCGTCCTCGACCGCACGACACTGGGCGTCTCCGGACTTGACGCGGCCGACCGCTTCGGCGCAGGCCCGACCGTGCTGTCCGCGTTCGTCGTCCTCCAGGTCATCGTGTACGCCGGCGCTCAAGTTCCGGCCGGCCTCCTGCTCGATCGGTTCGGCTCCAAGGCACTGATCGTCGCGGGTGCCTCGTTGATGGCCTCGGGTCAGTTCGTGCTGGCGTTCACCGAATCCCTGCCGACGGCCATCGGCGCGCGTGCAGTGGTCGGTCTTGGCGACGCCTTCACCTTCATTTCCGTCCTGCGCCTCGTTCCGCACTGGTTCAAGCCTCGGCAGGTGCCGCTGGTCACGCAGCTCACCGGCATCTGTGGCCAGCTCGGCCAGGTGTTGTCGGCCATCCCGTTCTTCGCCTTGCTCGCCGGTGCAGGGTGGACGACCGCGTATGTGTCGGTGGCCGCGGTGGGACTGCTGTCCATCGTCCTCACGCTGCTTCTGGTCCACGACACGCCCGCGGGCCGCGTCGTCGAGCACGAGGCCACATCGGTGCGCAAGGTTCTGGCCAGCATCAAGACGGTCTGGTTGCGGCCAGGAACCCGCCTGGGGTTCTTCACACACATGGGCACCCAGTTCTCGGTGACGGCTTTCTGTCTGATGTGGGGTGTTCCGTATCTGACGGTGGCCCAGGGGCTTTCCGCCACCGCCGCAGGAACTCTGCTGACGCTCTCGGTCGTCGCCGCCATCACCGCGGGAATCGTGATCGGAATCTTCACCGGCCGCGTACCGCACCGCAGGTCGCGGTTGGTGCTCTGCATCATCGCCAGCAACGCCGTCATCTGGACTGTGGTCCTGGCGCTGCCTGGTCCCGCACCGCTGTGGCTCCTGGTCGTCCTGATTCTGGTGATTTCGGTGGGCGGTCCCGGCTCGATGGTCGGCTTCGACTTCGCGCGGACCTTCAACCCACGCGCGACGCTGGGCACCGCCTCGGGCATGGTCAACATGGGCGGCTTCATCGCCTCGCTGCTCGTCATGCAGTTCATGGGCGTCATCCTCGACGCGGTGGGTGGGATCTCGTTCGAGGCGTTCCGCGTGGCATGGACAGTTCAATACGTCGTCTGGACCGTTGCCGTGGTCGGCATCCTCATCACCCGCCGCAAGGCGCGCGCCGCGATGAGGGCCGAGAAAGAGCTGCTGATCGAGAGTTTCGGGCCGAGCCCCGCGCAAGCTCGCTAGCGACCGCCCCCGAGCGCCTCGAGGATGTCCGCGGCGGCGTGCCGATGGCCCGCCACTTCGTAGCCCACGACGGTCACCAAGGGTGCCAGGGTCACGACGAGCAGGCAGTTGGCCATCGAGAAACCCGCCTCGGCCAACCAGACGGCGACGGCCAGAACCACCGCGCTGAGGACGAGAAGCACAACGTGAAACAGCGCGACCTTCCGCACGATCACGAAGTACAGGGCGTAGATCGAAACGATGTACAACCCGACCGGCAGCGCCACCGCCAAGACGGTCTCCACGGAACTCAGCTTGGAGTGATGCTCGATGTAGTAGCCGGCGACGTGCAGCCCGGCACCGGTCGCCACAATCGCGCCGTACATCACGATCGGCACGTAGCCGAACCAGAACGATCGCTCGCGATGGGCACGCAGCAGTTCCGCCTGCGGGACCACGAAATACGACCACCACATGCCAAACGTCAACCCGATGCCTGCCACCACCACGAACGCGCAATCGAACGACCAGCCCTGTTCGCTGACCACCGCCGACAGGGATGCGACGGTGCCGACCACCCCTTCGCCGAGAGCGATGATGGCCAGTAGGCCGTAGCGTTCGGCGATGTGGTGTGCATGCCACGGGGTGCCACCGGCGCGGTACTCGGCGATGATCGGTCCCAGGGTCTCGATCCCGATCAGCACTGCGACCATCGCGAACGTCACCGGAATCGATTTGTGCACCATGGCTCCTGCGATCCAGCCGACCTGTGCGACGCTGACCCACAGCGCATAGGTCAGACATGCCGCGCGTCGCGCGGGATCCTGCGCGGCGGCACGTAACCACTGCGCCACCAACGCAATTCGCATGATGACGTATCCGGCCACCATCACCCGGCTGTCGACGTGCCCACCCTGTTCGACGGAGGCGAACATCGGCGGAAAGCCCAGTGCCATGATGATGACGCCGACCATCTGCAGCATCGTCATCAGCCGGTACACCCAATCGTCGGTGTCATACGCCGACGCGAACCAGCTGAAGTTGATCCACGCCCAGCACACCGCGAAGGCTGCGAGTGTGAAAGCGAGTAAACCGGCGCCGACATGGTTCTCGGCCAGTTGGTGCGCGAACTCGTTGGCGGCGATACCGAACGCGATGACGAACGTCAGGTCGAACAGCAGCTCCAGCGGCGTCGCCACCCGGTGCGGTTCGTCGGGATCACGGCCCGTCATCCGGCGAACCGGGTGCTGAATCGTGATCGGTGGCTCCTGCGAGTCGCTCATATCTACATTCCACCCCACCACCCGACTGGGGGATCGCACTACGCAGGTGTTCACAGCGGCCGCGGGTACGACCGTCACGCAGATGACTGACGGTCGACGCCGTCCTGCCTGCGTCCTACGTTGGAGCCGTGACCGAACTTTCCGACGACGTCATCGCTTTCCTGTCCGAAGGAACCCGCACCGGGATGCTGGGCTATCTGGCGTCCGACGGCCGTCCGCTGGTGGCTCCCGTGTGGTTCGTCGTGGACAACGGGCAACTGGCGTTCAACACGGGTAAGGGCACCGCCAAAGGCAGGGCGCTCGTCCGGGATCCACGTGTCGTGATGTGCGTCGACGATCCACACCCTCCCTATTCCTTCGTCCAGATCCAGGGCGTCGCTTCGGTCAGCGAAGATCCCCAGGAGGTGCTCGACATAGCCACCCGCGCCGGCGGCCGGTACATGGGTGCGGACCGGGCTGTGGAATACGGACGCCGGAACGGAGTGCCTGGCGAACTGGTCGTGCGAATCACGCCGACCAAGGTGCGCAGCGCCTTCGACCTGGCGAATTGACCGAACGCACGGTGCCCCGCTGAACGCCCAGTGACATGATGTGAGCGATGAGCGCGCCGCAGGTGTCCAACGCTGTGGCCGTCGTGCTTGCCGCCGGTCTGGGCACCAGGGTCGGCGCCGACGGCAACAAGGCCTATCTTCCGATCGGCGGCCGCTCGATGGTGACCTGGTCGATCGACACGCTGACCCAGGTGCCCG
Source organism: Mycolicibacterium moriokaense (assembly GCF_010726085.1). Classification (NCBI taxonomy): domain Bacteria; kingdom Bacillati; phylum Actinomycetota; class Actinomycetes; order Mycobacteriales; family Mycobacteriaceae; genus Mycobacterium; species Mycolicibacterium moriokaense. The sequence goes on along the minus strand of NZ_AP022560.1, from coordinate 2,438,441 downwards.
AGATCGCCCGCATCGTACTGGTGTTCCGGCGCGGTGAACGCGCGCTGGCGCAGGACGCGCTGCGGCGGGAATTGCCTTCGGCAACAGTCGAGTTCGTCGAGGGCGGCGACAGCAGGCACGGGTCGGAATTCAACGTGCTGCAGTATCTGGCCGACGACATCGAAACCGGGGCCGTCGACGTCGTCGTCATCCACGATGCTGCGCGGCCGGTCGCCGGAGCGGACATGTTCGTCACCGCCCTGAGCCTCGCCCGCGACGCCGGCGGTGCGATCCCGGCGATTCCCCTCGACGATGTGCTCCGGACCCGCACCGACGATGACCTCGAACCGGTGACTGAACCCGGTGCGCTGGTCCGCGTCCAGACCCCACAAGCGTTTCACGCGGCGGCACTGCTGGACGCCTATCGGGCGGCGGCCCGCGAGGGCTTCGAGGGCACCGACACGTCCTCATGTGTCGAGGCCTTTACCGACGTCGAAGTGCGCACGTTCCGTGGCGAACTACGCAACCTGAAGGTGACCTACGCCGCCGACATCGCCGTCGCCGAGCGACTTCTCATGCGCCGTGAGGGTCCTGCGCCCTGCTCGCGATGATCGCCTCGACGAACTCGGCGTCTCCGGGCAGCTCTGTGCGAAACGCATCGGGCTCGCCCTCGACGACGGTGACGGGTCCGGCGAGACCTATGGCGGCCGCGACCTCGTCGAAATCACCCGACGAGTGCTGCGCGAGCATCTCGCTCAACGCGGCGAGGCTGTAGCCGCGCGGGAATTGCACAGCGCGTAGCTGCGATCGGTCGACGGTGGCGGTGATCGCACCGCGTGCATCGACGGCCTTGACGCTGTCCGTAACCGCAAGGATCGGCATCACGACGGTGCCGCCGTCACGCATGGCTGCCGAGACGCGTGTGGCGAGTTCGACGGACGCGAGAGGACGCGAGACGTCATGGACTAGAACGTGACTCGTCGAAAACGCTGCCTCCCGCAGGTATTCCGCACCAGCGCGCAGGCAGTCCGCTCGGGTCGCCGCGCCGCCGACGGCAACGACACTCACCGACGCCAGTCCGTCGGAGGCGAGGGCGTCGCGGACATCTCCGACCAGCGACTCCGCGGCAGCAACGACGACGCGCTTCGGCTCCGCAACCGCTGCGAGCAGCGCCGCTACGACGCGGACCAACGGCGGTGCGGTATTCAGTGGCGCAAACGCCGCCCTGGTGTCCGCGACCGAAATCGGCAGCGGCACAACGCCGGAGAGCTCCACTGACCCGCGCTATACGGGGTCGAAGGCGGAGATCAGCCAGCGGCCGTCGACCTTCTTCAAGCCGACCTTGACGCTGCTCGCGGCGAACGCCCCATCCGGGTTCTCCTTGCTGGTGGTCGTCTGGTTGATGAACACCAGCACCACTGCGGAGTCGCGGTGGATCTCGATCACTCCCGCCCGGACGACCACGGCGACGGTCTTGACCTGCTTCTCCTTGGCAGCCGGGGTGACGATCTGCTCGGTGAATTGCGTGTAATACGAAAGGAAGTCACCGGTCAGATTCGACTTGGCGTTGGCGAAGTCCTGGTCGAGCGTGTCCGGCGAGTACGACAGCAGCGCGACGGTGCCGTTCTTCGCTGCTTCCAGTGCGACGTTCGCCGCAGCGGCATTGGTCTCCTGGTCGGGTTTGTATTGCAAGAAGTACAGACCCGTCGCCAGTCCCGCCGAGATGACGAGTGCCGCCGCCACAATGATGACGCCGAGGTTGCGGCGCGTCGCGCGGAGCAATCGCCGGTCACCGATCTTGCGGCGGGCGGGCTTGTCCTTCTCGTTGGACTCCTCGGAGTCGTCCGCCTTTGAGTCCTCGGCGATTTCGCCGGCCTCAGTGAGCTCGACGGCTTCGCTGCTCTCGTCGAACGTGGGCTCGTCTTCGGGCGCGGCTGTCTTCGCCGTCTTTTCGTCGGTGCTCACGGTACGAACTCAACTTTCGACATCTTCACCTGGCCGTCCTCGACCCGTTCGAGGTTGACCGACAGCCGCCAGGCGCGTGGTTCCTGTTTGGCGCCTGCCGCGTTGGTGACGCGGGAGGTTGCCGCGACGAGTACGACGGCGGAATTGGGCGTCATCGACTCAACGGCGGCCGCCGTGACGGTGACGTCGGTGACCACCTTCGACTCCTGGGCCACCTTGACGAAATCCTCGGCCTGGTTCTCGAAGTCGGTTTTGAACTGTCCGGTGGAGTTCGCGATGATGCGATCCACGTCTTCCTGCGCCTTGTTGAAGTCCAGCGACATCAGAGTGACGACGCTCTGCCGGCCCGCCGCGAGGTACTCCCCGTTGAGTTTTTGCAGGTCGACTTCTTTGCGGTGCTGCACGATCATGTAGCCGCTGGCGGCCAGCAGTGCGACGGTGCCGAGGATCGCCAGCGTCATCGCCACGATCTTGAGGACGAGACCCCACCGACGTCGCTTCGGCGCGGCGTCTTCTTCGCCGTCCTCTTTCTTGACGTCGTCCTCGGCCGTATCGGTGTCGGCTTCCGTCGCATTGTCCGGTTCTGCGACAACGGTGTCGGCCTCGGTCTTCGATTCAGCCTCCGCCTCAGCCTTCTCTGCCCTGGCCTTCTTGGCTTCCTCCGCTTCGCGACGTAACCGGATCGCCCGCGCCCTCGCACGCGCCGCGGCGGCGCGCGCTTCGGCCTCAGCCGCCTCGGCCTCGGCCTGCTCGGCCAGCGTCAGGGGGTCGACCTCGGAGTCATCCGCCGTGTCATCCACCGTGTCTTCCACGGTGTCTTCCACCATCTCGTCCACCTCGTCCTCGACCTTGTCGGCCGGTTCTTCGACGTGATCAGTGTCGGTCGCTGACGCGCGGCGCCTGAATGACGGCACGGCGACCTCCTTGTCCGTTATGCGCACTACTCATGAGAATGCCATTTTCCATTTTTGCGTATCGAGGCGACGATACCCTCCCGCCGCAGGCCCGGACCATGCTGTCCTTCCTGCGGAAATGCTATTTACGTGCTGTGCGCACGCTTAGCTCTGTCGATTGAGCAAGTCGTCCTTCATCACCTTGCCGGTGGCGTTCAACGGCAGCTTGTCGAGGAACTCTACATACCGCGGCACCTTGAATCCCGCCATTCGTCCGCGGCTCCATTCGATCAGCTCGTCGGCGCTGATCGCCGGGCCGTCCTCCTTTGTCACGATGAACGCCTTGCCGACCTGCCCCATCCGCTCATCGGGTACGCCGACGACCGCAGCCTGCGCGACGGCCGGATGCTCCAGGAGAAAACCCTCGATCTCGGCGGGATAGGCGTTGAAGCCGCCGACGATGAACATGTCCTTCTTGCGTCCGACGATCCGCAGTCGTCCTGTCTCGTCGAGCGTGCCCAGATCGCCGGTGTGCAGCCAGCCGTCCGGATCGATGGTCTCGGCCGTCGCGTCCGGGTCGTCGAGGTATCCCTGCATGACGTTGTAGCCGCGCACCAGGACCTCGCCGTCATCGGCGATGCGGACCTCGACGTCCTCGCACGGCAGGCCCGCCGTGCACGCGACGTCCTCTGGCGAATCACCGGGCCGAGACAGCGTGACGTTGCCCGCCTCGGTGAGGCCGTAGCCCGTCATCAGCGACTGGAACGGAAGGTCGTCGCGAATCCGTCGGATCAGTTCCACGGGGATGTCTGCCGCACCGGTCACCGCGGCGCGCAGGGAAGCCAGTTTGGATTTGTCGGCGATGGTCAGCAGCGAGTGATACAGCGTCGGCGGCCCCGGCAGCATCGTGATGCGCTCGGCCTCAACGATTTCCACCACCTTATCGACATCAAACACCGCCAGCGGCACCATCGCGGCACCGCGCAGGAACGACGCGACGAGGCCCGCCTTCAACCCGAAGGTGTGGAAGTACGGGTTGATCATCAGATAGCGGTCACCCTCCCGAAGATCCGCGAGGGTCGCCCACTCCTCGTAGGCGCGCAGCGTCTGGAGGTGATTCATCTTGGCGCCCTTGGGCCTACCCGTCGTGCCCGAGGTGAAGATGATGTCGGCGACGTCGGTGCCCCGCAGGCCGTCGGCCACGAAGGGCGGACCACTGGACAAGAAGTCGGACTTCAGATCGATCACCGGGACGCCGTCGGGCGCGGCGTAGTCCTGACCCAGGAAGCCCTGCTGTATCAGCACGGCCTTGGCGCCACTGCGGGAGATGATGTCGCCGGCCTCGTCGGCCTTGAACCGTGTGTTCACCGGGACCAGCACTCCACCGGCCGTCATGATCCCGAAGGCGGCGATGATCCATTCCGCGGAGTTCGGCGCCCAGACGGCCACCCGATCGCCCTTGGCGATTCCGAACTCCGCGAAAGCGCCTGCCGCGCAACGAATCCGCGCGACAACCTCGGTGAAGGTGAGGCGCAGCGGACCGTCGACGACCGCTTCCGCGTCGCCGAAGCGGTCCGCCGCGCTCAAGACCATCTCGGGGATGGTCTCCCAGGATTGGGTACCTGTCACACGGTGACGAGGCGGCCGAGGTTGCCGCCCATGATCTTCGCCTGATCCTCCATCGAGAGGTGCTCGAGCGCCGTCACGTAGTGCGTCGGCTCGGCCAGCCCCTCAGGATGCGGCCAGTCGGAGCCGTACAGCACCTGGTCGACACCGACCAGGTTGATCAGATCGTCGATGCCCTCCTCGTAGAACGGGCTGACATAGATGCGGTTCTTGATCTCCTCGATCGGGTTGCCCAGGAAGGCTTCCGGCGCCTTCTTGTAGACCTCGGCCATCGAGTCCAGCAGCGGGAACATCCACTTCGACCCGGCCTCGACGATGCCGACCTTCAGCTTCGGGTGCCGGAACAGCGCGCCGTGAATCACCCACGACGCCACCGCATCCTGGATCGGGCGCCACTCGTTGAGGATCGACATGGCGTTGGTCTGGAAGGGCAACATCTCCTGCGCCTTGCCGTCCCACTCCGAGGTGTAGCGCGAGTAGCCGCTGTCAGACGAGTGCATGCCGACGAAGACGTCGTGATGCACGACGCGCTCCCAGAACGGGTCGAACTCGGGCAGCGCGAACGAACGCGGGCCGCGGAATCCGGGCACCGGAGCCGGCCGGATCAAGATGGCGCGCGCACCACGCTTGACCGCCCACTCCAGCTCCTCGATGGCCTTCTCGACGATGGGCAGCGTGATCACCGGGGTGGTGAAAATGCGGTTCTGGTAGTTGAAGCCCCAGACCTCGTCCAGCCACTGGTTGAGCGCATGGATCAGCACGTGGATGGCGACCGGATCGTCGGACAGCCGCTCCTCGATGAGGCTGGCCAGCGTCGGGAACATCAGGGTGCGCTCGATGCCCAGCTCGTTCATCTTCTCGAGGCGCGGCCCGGGCTCGAAGAACGCCGGAATGGCGCGCATCGGCTCACCGAACAGCTCGCGCTTGCTCTTGCCCTCCGGGTTGCCGAACTTGAAGTACTCCTCCCAGGCGCCCGGCCTGGCGACCACGTTGAACGTGGGGTTGGGGATGTAGTTGCTGATCACCCCGCGCAGCGCGATCTTGGTGCGGCCGTTGATCTCGACGTACTGAACGAGGTCCTTGTACTCCTTCGGGAGGTGCTTCGTCATCGCCTCCGGCGGCTCGTACAGATGGTTGTCGGCGTCGAACAACGGAAATGGGATGTCGACCCGGTGCGAAAGCTGACCCATGAAAGACTCCTTATCCTCCTACGAGAATCTTATTCTCCTGATGCCACCGTAACAAGGTTTTGGGCCGGAGTGGTAATGACGTTCTCACACTCTGGCCAGCCATTCACCCCCGCAGGTCCTGGCGGACCCGGAACTTCTGCACCTTGCCGCTCGCGGTACGCGGAAAGTCCTCGACCTCATGCAGCTCTTCCGGCCATTTCTGGACCGCGACCCCTTCGGCTTTGAAGTGGTGACGCACCTCGTCGAGCGTCGGCAGCCGGTAGCCGTCGCGCAGCCGCAGCACCGCCGCCGCACGTTCGCCCAAACGGTTGTCGGGCACCGCGACCACCACGGCCTCCACTACGGCTGGCAACCCGAGCAGAACCTCCTCGACCTCGAGGGCGCTGATGTTCTCGCCACCACGGATGATCACGTCGGCCTTGCGGTCGGTGATGGTCAGATAGCCTTCGTCGTCGAGGACGCCGACGTCACCCGTGCGGTACCAACCGTCGGCGTCGAACGCCTGCTCGGTCAGCGCATCGTCGGTGTAGCCGAGACACAGATCGGGACCACGGCTGAAGATCTCGCCGTCGGGCCCCAGCCGGATCTCGACCCCCGGCCGCACATCGCCGTCGGTGTACAGCCGCTTGCCCTCCGGCGCGTTGCGCCGCGATCCGGTGATCGACGGATGTTCAGTGCTGCCGTAGGAGCGGAAGACGAACATTCCGAGATCGGCCAGCCGACGGGTCACCGCGGCCGGGACGGTCGAGCCGCCCAGTCCCACCGTGGTGAAGTGGCGGATGTGTTCCGGCGTGCAGTCGGGGTGATCCAACACGCTGGTCACGAAGTACGGCGGCCCGCCACCGATGGACAATCCGTCGCGTTCGATCAGCTCGAGCACCCGGCCCGGGTCCCACACATCGCACAGATCGATGGGCGCACCTTCGAGCACCGGGATGAGGAACGCACCGAGCATTCCGATGAAATGCCCGACCGGAGTGGCCGTCAGCTGCCTACCCCGGTCAGGCGGGTAGTTCTCGAGCAGCTGACGAGTCTCGAAGACCAGCGTCTGGTGGCTGTGGATGACGCCTTTGGGATTGCTGGTGGTACCCGAGGTGAAGGCGATCAGCGCGGGGCTCGCGGGGTCGGCGGCGATGGTTCCGGTCATCGGCTTGTCGGCGAGCAGGTCGTCGTAGGTGTCCCCCACCAAGGCGACGATCGGCACGTCGGCACAGAGGTCGGGCTGGAACGTCATCCGGCCGAACGCCGCGGTGGTGATGAAGACCTTGGGGCGCGCCGTCGCCATGATGTGGGCGAGTTCCTTGCGGCCGTAGAAGTGCACGATCGGTACGACGACCGCGCCCAGGAACGTCGCAGCCCAGAACGCCGCGGCGGCCTCCTTCCAGTTGGGCAGTTGGATGGCCACGACGTCACCCGCGCCGACGCCACGCGAACGCAGTCCCGCCGCGAGCCTGCGAGCCTCGATCTCGACGTCGCAGAAGGTGCCGGAGTAGGGCCGCACCGCGGAGTGCACGTAGAAGCCCGTCGCAGGGTTGGCGGCCAGGCCGTCGGCCACCAGATCCCCCAGCGTTTCCTCAGTCCACCACCCTTGCGCCCGATACCGTTTGGTCAGCTCATCAGGGATGTTTCGCATGAGTCCTCTGCTCTTCGCGCAAGCGGTCCCCCGCAAGCGGGAGGTGCCCCTCATCGCGGATTCGGCTGCACCTCCGCGTCGCCGTCCGATGCTATTCTCCGCTAGAGAGAATGCCAATACCGAAGACGGAGAACGTGTGATGGTCGACCTCGAGGTGAACGACGGACTGGCGGTCATCACCGTCGATCGTCCGCACGCGCGCAACGCGATCTCCCTTGAGACCATGGACCAGCTGGAGAAGGCACTCGACGGTGCCGACGGCGCACGTGCGCTCGTCATCACCGGTGCCGGCGACCGCGCCTTCGTCTCAGGCGGCGATCTCAAGGAACTGAGTGCGCTGCGCACCGAACTCGAAGCGTCGGTGATGGCATTCCGGATGCGGACCATCTGCGACCGGATCGCGGGTTTTCCGGGACCAACGGTCGCCGCGCTCAACGGGCACGCGCTCGGTGGCGGCGCGGAGTTCGCGGTCTCGGCCGACATCCGGGTTGCGGCCGACGACATCAAGATCGGCTTCAACCAGGTGGCGTTGGAAATCATGCCGGCGTGGGGCGGAGCCGAAAGGTTGGTTGCTCTGGTCGGCTACAGCAAGGCCCTGCTGCTCGCAGGGACCGGAACCATCATCGACGCCGCGGAGGCCGAACGCATCGGACTGGTACAGCAGGTGATACCGCGAGCGTCATTCGACAGCGGCTGGCGCGACCTCGCCCGTGCGCTGGCCAGCCGTCCGGCAGGTGAGATCAAGCGGGTGATGAAGGGCGCGACGACCACCGAGGCCGTCGCTGCCTTTGCCCGCCTGTGGGTCTCCGACGAACACTGGGCCGCCGCCGACAAGGTGATGAAGCGCGGCAAGTAGGCCGCTTACCCGCCGAGGACGCGAATCGGGTCCCTTCCGTCCCAGTCGACGGCGGCGTCGCGGACGAATTTGCCCATGCCTGCGGTGATTTCGTTGTTCTCCATGATTTCGATGACCTGAGCCGGGCTGTTCGGCGGCTCGACGTAGGCGAACCGCGTTCCGACGTCTTCGTCGCCGAGCCACACGATCGGCCAGCCGGCTTCGCGTATCGAGGCCATCGTGGCGTCGAAATCCTCGGTCCAGTAAGCCAATTGGTGGTACCCGGGACCGTGGGCCTGGAGGAACTCGGTGTAGACGCTCGGGGTGTCGTCCTCCTGCTGGATCAGCTCGAGCTGCATCTCCCCGCTGTTGGCCAACGCCATTGAGATCGTGGTCGCACATTTCTCGCCGCGGTAGGTCGCACGGATCGGAATGCCCCGCATGACGAACCACGGACCGACGCCCAGCGCGACCCACGCAGCGAGCGCGGCGTCGATATCGTCGACGATGTATCCGATCTGGCGGATCGGGCCCGGCAGCGTCGTCGCGGGGCGGTCGGGTGTGAAGTCCTCCGTCATCGCTGCGGCGCCGGCGTGACCCCGGACTGCACCCGCGCGATATGGGTGGTGCGCTTCGCGATTCGCCAGCCGTCGGATGTTCGGACGAGTTCGTCGTCGTAATGGCCAAGGGCCTCAACCCAACTGGCGGGATCGTCGCGCACCGCCTGCAGGTGGGCGAAGACATAGGACCTGGCCGTGGCGCGATCGCCGTCGACATTGATCGTGAAGTTGGACAGCCGGTGATAGGTCGGCCCCATCGACGCGTGAAGTTGTTCCATCAGCTCGGATACGGCGTCGACGCCGGAATACCGCCCCACTTCGCCGTAGTCGCAGTCGACGTCGTCGGTCCAGCAGGTGCGCAGCAGCGCCCAGTCCTTGAAGTCGATTCCGGTGGCGTAACGGGTCAAAACCTCTGCGATCTGCGCTTTGTCGGCGTCCACACCGGCAGGCTAAACCAAAAGTTAGTCCAGTCAACTATGAAACCGGTGGGAATCGTTGCCAATGACGGAGTCAGTGATCATCGCCCTCGTGAACGGCTATCGCAGCCTAGGGTGATGACGTGCGACGCTGGCGCGGTGACCCGATCGACCGGGTGCTGGGCGCGGTGTCGGAACTCGAACTTCCGGCCGCCGTGTTCAAGACGTGTCCGTGGGAGCCACGCGAACTGATCGACACCGGGCTGCGACAGTGGCTGAGATGTTGCGGCGCGGCGCTGCGCGACAACCAGCTGATCGGCATGCCGTCGCACGCCGTCGACGAGGCATGGCACGGCCTGATCCTGTGCACCGCCCGCTACGCCGCGTTCTGCGACAAGGCATATGGCCGGTTCCTGCACCACCACCCCGAGGGTGGCGCACCCGCGGGTGTGGTCACGGATTCGATGGACGAGCAGCTGCGCAGGACGGTGATCGCGTGGTCGGTGGTCGCACGGCCGGGCGAACAATGTGTGTTGTGGGACCTCGACCGGCGCGTCGGGGTCGAACCGCCGTGGGGTCTGGACCTGGACCGGGTGGCGGCCATCGAGGCCGATATCGCGCGGGTCATGGCGGACGAGCGGGCACGCTGACGCGAGGCTGTTCTCTCTAGACGAGAACGTCATTTCCGATTATGGTCAACCCGTGTCCACCCAGAAAGCGCTCGCACCCGAGATTTCCACCTGGCCGGATGAGAATCCGCAACTGATCGGCAGCACCTGCGGCAACTGCGGGGCCACGGTGTTCCCGGTGCAGGACCACTGCCCCAAGTGCAGCGGTGCGGAGATGGCCGAAGTCCTGCTCCCCCGCCGCGGCACCATCGTGGCCTGGACGACGCAGGGCTTCCCGCCCGGCGCGCCCTACGCGGGTCCGACCGGCAAGGACTTCGTCCCGTTCGGCGTCGGGCTGGTGCAACTCGGGGACGTGATCCGGGTCGAGGGCCGGCTCACCGAAAACGATCCCGCCAAACTGCAGTTCGGCCAGGAGGTCGAGCTGACGATGATCCCGTTCACCACCGATGCCGAGGGCAACGAGGTGGTCACCTTCGCGTTCCAGCCGGTGTAAGGAGCTCATGCCATGACGAACGACGTTGCCATCATCGGTGTGGGCCTGCACCCGTTCGGCCGGTTCGACAAGCCCGCCGTCCAGATGGGCGCCGAAGCCATCCGGCTGGCGCTGGCCGACGCGGGTGTCGAATGGAAGGACATCCAGTTCGGGTTCGGCGGCAGCTACGAGGTGTCCAATCCCGACTCCGTCACCCGGCTCGTCGGGCTGACGGGAATCACCTTCACCAACGTGTTCAATGCCTGCGCCACCTCGGCAAGCGCCATCCAGCAGACCGCCGACACCATCCGGCTGGGCAAGTACGACATCGGTGTCGCGGTGGGCCTGGACAAGCACCCGCGCGGCGCCTTCACCGACGACCCGGCCAAGCTCGCGCTGCCACAGTGGTACGCGCAAAACGGGCAGTTCGTCACCACCAAGTTCTTCGGCATGAAGGCCAACCACTACATCCACAAGCACGGCATCTCGCAGGAGACGCTCGCGAAGGTGGCCAACAAGAACTTCCGCAACGGTGCGCTCAACCCGAATGCGTTCCGCCGCAAGGAGATCTCGGTCGAGGAGATCCTCAACAGCACCGTGTTGAACTACCCGCTCACGCAGTACATGTTCTGCGCCCCCGATGAGGGCGCAGCCGCGGTCATCATGTGCCGCGGCGACCTCGCGCACAAGTTCACCGACAGGCCGGTGTTCGTGCGCGCCAGCGAGATTCGTACCCGCACCTTTGGCGCGTATGAGGTGCATGCGACCTCCGCGCCGCTCGACGAGGACGCCTCGCCGACTGTGTACGCGGCCAAGGCCGCCTACGAGATCGCCGGAATCGGTCCCGATGATGTGGACGTCGCGCAGCTGCAGGACACCGATGCCGGCGCCGAGGTGATCCACATGGCCGAAACCGGGCTGTGCGCCGACGGTGAGCAGGAGAAGCTGCTGGCCGACGGTGCCACCGAGATCCACGGCAGCATTCCGATCAACACCGACGGCGGACTGATCGCCAACGGCGAGCCGATCGGCGCGTCGGGGCTGCGCCAGGTGCACGAGCTGGTCCGCCAACTTCGCGGCGAGGCGGGCGAGCGGCAGGTGCCGGGCGAGCCGAAAGTCGGCCTGGCGCAGGTATATGGTGCACCAGGGACGGCCTCGGCAACGATCTTGTCGCTGTGACGCGGATGGCCATTCGGCTCCGGGTCGGAAAACATCGTTCTAAAATTCGCAAATGATGTTTTCGCGGGTTCGGCACCACACTCGTCGCACAGCGCTGGTGACCACCTTGGCAGTCGCCGGCGTCGCGATTCCGGGCACGACGGCCGTCGCTCAGGGGCCTCCCCTGCCGCCGCCTCCCGCACTGCACAGCGTCAAGTACACGATCTTCGCCGAGCAGCCGACGTCTGTGCAGATCTACTACCGCGACGTCGACCCACCGAACTGGGCCGACTACAGCCACAACCCGTACGTGTTCAGCCCCAAAGTGGACGCGAGTGTCGGTCCGGACAGTCAATGGACCCTCGACGTCGCGCTGGCCAACCCCGACGAGTGGGCGATGGTCACGGCGACCAGCGGGCAGGGGGCGAAGACCCCCAACGTCCATTGCGTGATGGCGGTGGACGGCGTCGTCGTGTCCACCGACCAGGGGCCAAAGGGCGCCCTCTGCTCAATCCGCAACTGGTAAGCGCTGATTCGCGACGGTCAATCGACGGGAAGCGGGTCACCCTCGAGACGGCGAATCCATTGCTCGCAATACGCGAACGTCTCGGCGTGGCCGGTGGTCATGCCCAGCGCCCGCTCCATCACCAGACCCTGCGAGACGCTGGTGGCGAACACGGTCCAGACGACGGGCGGAACCTCGTCGGACGCAACGCCGTAGCGCTCGAGTGCGGCAGTGATCGCGGCATTCTGTTCCGCACGGAAACGTTCGGCGTAGTAGACGATTTCGGCGCGCAGCGCCTTGCGATGATTCGCCAGGCCCATGAACTCCATCGTCAGCCGGGTGGCCTCGGGCTGCGTGCTGAACCGCCACAGCGCCCACAGCGGTTGCGGGGACGACAGCGCCGTCGACAGCACACTCAACCCGGCTTCGGCCATGCGGCGAAACACCGCCATGAAGAGGTCTTCCATCGTGCGGAAGTAGTAGTGGACGAGCTGGGGTTTGAGCCCCGCCCTCTCGGCGACCCGGCGCGATGTGACCGCGGCGTAGCCCTCCTCGAGCAGCAACTTCTCCGCGGCATCGAGCAGCACACCGCGGTTCTTCGCCTCCGGCGCCCCGATCCGTCGCGACGCCCCAGACACCCCGGTCATGCCATCAATCCTCTTTCCCGACGCACCCCGTTGCGACACGCCGATCGTAGTGGCGACCTGCCCGCGTGTTCTTGACCCTGACCTTAGCGCCATGCTAAGCAAGTGCTCAGCACATTCGACCAGCCGGCCCGCTCAGTGGCCGAATCAGTCCCGGTCACGACGCGGGTAAGTGCCGACCTTGGAGGGCTCAACGATGACCACCGGTTCCGAGACCACTGATTTCGACTCGGTCGACTACTTCACCGATCCGTCGCTGGTACCGGATCCCCACCCGTACTACGACCACATCCGCGCGAAGGATCCGGTGTGCTGCCCGATCAACAACGGCGTGCTCGCGGTTACCGGCTGGGACGCCGCCAACACCGTCTACAAGGACAGTGAGAACTACTCGTCGTGCGTCGCGGTCATGGGGCCGTTCACGCCGATCCCGTTCACGCCGGAGGGCGACGACATCTGCGCTCAGCTCGAGGCGCACCGCACCGAGATCCCGATGTTCGAGCACATGGTCACGATGGATCCGCCGCAGCACACCGACGCGCGCTCCATCCTCTCGCGGCTGCTGACCCCCAAGCGCCTCAAGGAGAACGAGGACTTCATGTGGCGGCTGGCCGATCGCCACATCGACGAGTTCATCGACAACGGGAAGTGCGAGTTCCTCGCGGCCTACGCAAAGCCATTCTCCCTCTTGGTCGTTGCCGATCTGCTCGGTGTCCCCGAGGCCGACCACGAGGAGTTCCGCGAGTCCTTCGGCGCAAGCCAGCCGGGCACCAACATCGGCGGGCTCGACCACGAGGTGATTGCCGTCAATCCGCTGGCGTGGGCGGACGAGAAGTTCACGCAGTACATCGAGGAGCGCCGCGAGAACCCCCGCGACGATGTGCTCACCTCGATCGCGACCGCGAAGTACCCGGACGGTTCCACCCCCGAGGTGGTCGACGTCGTCCGCACGGCGACGTTCTTGTTCGCGGCAGGTCAGGAGACGACCGCCAAGCTGCTCGGCGCGGCGATGCGGGTGCTCAGCGACCGGCCCGACATCCAGCAGCAGCTGCGCGACGACCGCAGCCTGATCCCGGTCTTCATCGAGGAGTGTCTGCGCATGGACAGCCCGGTGAAGAGCGTGTTCCGGATGGCCCGCAAGACAACGACTCTCGGCGATAAGCCGGTGCCGGCGGGCACGACGGTGATGGTCAGCCCCGGCGCGGCCAACCGCGACCCGAAGCGCTTCGAGAACCCGCACGAGTTCTCACTCGATCGCAAGAACGTGCGCGAGCACATCGCGTTCAGCCGCGGCATCCACTCCTGCCCCGGCGCCCCGCTCGCGCGGGTCGAGGGCCGAGTTTCGATCGAGCGAATCCTCGACCGGATGGCCGACATCACGGTCAGCGAGGAAAAGCACGGGCCGATCGACGCGCGCCGTTACGAGTACGAGCCGACGTTCATCCTGCGCGGGCTCACCGAGATCAACATCGAGTTCACGCCCATCAGGTAACGGCGCGGCGGGAACCAGACTGTTGATTGAGCCGCTTGTTCGTTGACTCTGCGTCCAGGGCGCGATTCGCTCGACTTTTTCGGCCTCACCGCACAGTCAACGCCAAATTGGCGCGGGCTAAAGGTTGCCCTGCTCCCAGTACGCCCTGCCGTCCTTGGCCACACACGTGAGGAACAGTCCGTCGGGCGCCTGCGCCACCTCGCCCTCCATCGCGGGGCACAGATCGTTCTCGAGCTTGATGCCGTGCATCTCGGGTGACCGGAACCACCGGGGCTCGTAACGCCGAGGGGACCCACAGAACACCAGCCGGCCCCAATCCGTGACGCCGAACGCGTAGTACGTCGTATTGCTGCAGTAAGAGCCCAGCACGATGTGGGGCGCGATTCCCGGTGTGCACTCAGGAGAGTTGCACTCCTCGGGGGCCGGCGGAGGCGGTGGCTGTGCGGCCGCTGGAGCCGCCGTTACTGTGCTTACAGTTAGCAACGCAGCAAGCATGCCGATGACGTACCGCACTCAGTCATTTTCCCATGAACGGCAACGAAATTCTCGCTTTTGGAGAGCATTACTCTAAGCACGATTAAGCTGACCGTATGCGCCCACTAGGAGTCATTTCCGGCCTGGCGGCAACCGTAGTCACCGTGCTGGGCAGTCTAAGCGGTACGGCCACGGCGCACGCCTCGAACTACGGCATCGAGCTGAACGGGACATGGCGGGTCATATCGGACGGCGATTGGGCGCGGACCAACGAAGTCAAGATCAAACAGAAGACGGTGATCCAGACCTGGACCATCACGTCGAGCTGTGTGAGTCCCGTCGAATGCACCGGCGAGGTGCACAGCGATCAGGGCTGGAGTGCTCCCATCCGGCTCAACGAATGGTGGATCGTCGACCGCGTTGTGCCCAACTGGATCCCGTGTTCCAACGGCACGTTCGTCGACGGCTTCCAGAAGTTCATGTTGTGGGGAATCAATCCCGTAGCAAACGAACGGGACCTGAAGATCACCGACCTGATGGCAGGACGCGACCGGACCACCGGCCCGAGCGGGGCGTGCGGCGTCAACAAGCCCGTCGTCATCGAGATGCCGTTGCGGTTGGAGCGAATCTCCTAGGGCGGTGATAGGTCGTACCTAGACGGCACGGCGCGTCGCGCACGAAACTCGCACTGAGCCCGCCGGATTCGACGTGCCGTCAGGTCGGCATCAAATCCTGCCACGACTTCGGAGCCGCGCCGATGGCCATGTTCGTCTGCTGCTGCAGCTGACCGTCGGCCGTCAGGTACTGGCCCGTCCCCGGGTCGTACGGGGTGTAAGCGACGGTGGGCCCGCTAGGCGCACGGGAATCGTTGCCGCCGAACGAACTTGGTTGGGCCGGCACGGCGTCCGGAGCCGACTCGGCAGGCGGCGGCGCCGGAATCGGTGTCCCGTTGATCGAGTTACCGGGGGGCGGTGGCGGCGCAACGGGAGCACTGGCGGCTACGGGTCCGCCCGACACGGCAAACGGGGCCTGGTCCGACGGCGGTGGCATGCCTGGCGGCATGAAGGGCGCCGGCTGAAGGGGCTGGCCTGGCGGTAGGCCTGGTGGCGTGCCCGACGGCACCGCACCCGGCGGCAGCGGAGTGCCCTGTATCGGTGCGTAGATCCGCTCCTGGTAGTCCACCCGGTCGTCCAGTGGGACGCCCTGCTTGATCAGGTTGGGATCGATCGGGTACGGCCCGACATAGTGCTGCCGCATGGCCAGCGGTTGATAGCCCTTTGGATCGTTGCAGAGTTCGACTGTGGGAGCGCGTTTTCCGGGGTGCGCCATGCACGGGTAGTTACGCGCGCCGCGCACCGAAATCGGAGAGTCCTGCGGCAGTTTGCAGTACAGCCCATCCGGTGTGTCGACAACCGTCTCGTCGGCCGGGTTACGCCACTGTGACGGCGGCAGGAACCCGACGGTGCACGGCGGCGGATCCGTGACAGTCAGCGCGAAGTCGCCGGACGGCAGGCCCGTCGGGTTGTTCTTCGGCAACCCGAACGCCTGCTGCGCCGAGATGACCGCAGGGAACAACACCAGCAGTTGTTCCAACGACGGGTTGTACGTGACGAGGATCTGGCCGACGGTGGTGAGGTTCGCCAACAAGATGGGCAACGTCGGCTTCACCTGGTTCAGCAGATCCGACACCTCTGCCGCGAAGCCGGGTCCGCGTTGCAGCAGCGCGCGGACCTCGGGGTCGTTCTCCGCGATCTGCCCCGTGACACCGGCGAGGCTGCGCGCCCACGTCCGGATCTGATCGGTGGTCTCGGCCTGCGAATCCAGCAGCGGCCCACTGTCATCGATCAATCCCCGCGTCTCATCCGAGACTGCGTTGACGTCGTTGGTCAGCGTGGATGCGGAGTCGAGCAGCGACTGGAAATCCGGGCCCGCCCCGTTGAACGCCTTGAACGACTCCTCGAGCAGGTCACTGATCCTGTCCCCCGGGATGGTCTCGACCAGCTTGCTCAACTGGTCCAGCATCGGGCCCACTTCCTGCGGAATGGTGGTGTTGGCCACGGGGATTCGTGAACCGTTCTGCAAGTACGGTCCGGAGTCGGTGCGGGGGCGCAGATCGACGTACTGTTCGCCGATCGCCGACACGCTCAGCACATCGGCCCGCAGGTCGGCGGGAATCTTCGGCGAGGTGTTCAAGGACAACTCGGCTTCCGCGCCGTTCTCCGTGAGCTTGACCGACGTGACCTTGCCGATCTGCACACCACGGTAGGTCACATTGCCGAAGCGGTAGAGGCCGCCGGCTGCGGGCAGCTCCAGAGTCACCGTCAGGCGTCCCAGCCCGAGCAGCGTGGGCACCTGCATGTAGGCGAAGAGCATCACCACGACGCCCACGATCGAGGCGATCGTGAAGATGATCAACTGGTTTCGGACGAAGCGCGTCAGCATCAGCCACCGCCTCCCGGTGTCAGTGGTGCGGGTGGCGGAAGCGGCCCAGGCGACGCGGGCGCTTCGGCGTCGTATGGCCCCGCGAAGATCTGCGACGACGACATCGGCGCGGCAGGCAGCCATGGTGCCGCCGCGGGCGGCGGCAGCACCGGCAGCAGCGGGGCGGCGGCGGTCGAGACCTGCGCTGCTCCAGGCTCGGCGGGCGGCGGCGCGACAGCCTCATCCGGCGGCGGAGTGACACCGACCATCATCGGGGCATAGGAGTAGTTCAGGTAATACGGATCACCTGGTGCCGGAATGAGTTTCGCGTTCTCGTCGCCCCACCGCGTGCCGAGCAGCAGCGTCTTCTTCAGACGCGGATACGTGAGATCGAAGACGGCGATCAGGTTGATGTAGTCACCGCGGGTGATCTTGTCGGCGAAGTCGGGCCCGTACGGGAAGGCCGTCGCCCAGATCAGCGCCGTGCTCAGGTCAGGTCCGATGTCGACAAGCGCCTTGAGTGCCGGTTCCAGATTCTTCAGGTCGGCCACGAGGTCATCCCCGGCGTCGTTGACCAGACCCGCAGCGGTGTCGCCGAACTGCCCGAGCTTCTCGAGTGCGGTGGTGAGGTTGGGACGCTCCTTGATCAGGACGTCAAGGGCGGGCGGAATCTCCTTGAGCGCGCGGTCGATCACGTCGCGCTGTCCGGCGAATTTGCCTGCGACCCGGTTCAACTGCTGGATCGAGGCGACGATATTGTCCCGTTGCTCATCCAGCACGCCGACAAAGTTGTCGAGGCGAGTAAGCAGTTCGCGGATCTCGGGTTCGCGGCCGGACACGGCGGTGCTGAAGTTGTGGATGATGTCGCCGATCTGTCCCAGCCCGCCGCCGTTGACAATGGTCGCCAACGAGGACAGCGTCCGTTCGGTCGACGGATAGGTCGAGGACTCGCTCAGCCCGATCGTGCCGCCGGGCTGCAGTCGGCCTTGCGGCTCCTCGCCGAGCGGTGGATTGAGCGCGAGATGCATCGAGCCCAACAGGCTGGTCTGCCCGACCGTCGCAACGGCGTTCGCCGGCACCACCACATCGGGCTTGACCGAGATCTCCACGTCGGCATGCCAGTTGTCGACCGTCATCTTGCCGACACTGCCGACCACAACGTCCGATATCAGGACGGGCGAATTCGACTCCAGCGTCGCCACATTGGCGACCTCCACGTGGTAGGTCACCGCGTCCGGACCCCGCCCCTCCGCGCCGGGCAAGGGCAGCGAGTTGATGCCCTGGAAGGAGCAGCCGGTCAACGCCAGTGCCGCACAGGATCCAGTGATGATCGATCGCTTCACAACCGTCCGTCGAATCATGAGGGTGGCATCCCTTCCGCCGGAAGCAAGGGTGCGTTGGGCGGTACGGGTGCCGACGTCTGCGGAAGCAGCATGCCTTCGACCGTCGCCGGACCCGCCGGAACGTTCGACACGACGTGGGGCGGGCCGGGAATCGGCGCGCCGGGGAACAACGCGGGCGACGGTATCGCCGGCGCATCGTTGTCCGGCTTGTACAACCCGCCCGGACCGGGGGGAGGCCCGTTCCAGCCGGGTGGCGGCGGGACATCGCCCTGACCGGTGTACGCCGACACCGTGGGCGGCGACTCGGGCGGGTCGCCCGGGCCTGCGGCCCCAGGCGCCAGCTTCGGATCGGTGTAGATCATCCGGTCCGGGTTGATGGCAGGTCGCAGGTAGGCGTTGATGGGCAACGGGATGCCGTTGAAGTTCAATTGTCGCAGCGCGGGTCCCAGGTACTGCTCGCAGAGTTTCGCGGTCGTCGGCGCAGTGGTGTTCGCGACGGCGCCGATCATGCCGCAGATCGCGTACACCGGGTTCGAGAAGTTGACGAGCGAGAATGCTCCCGTCACCGAGCCGCCGTTGGGGTAATAGATGTTGTTGTAGTTCGCGATCGCGTTGGGCGTGATGTGCAGAACGTTCTCGAACGCCAGTTTGTGGTCGATCACAATCTGGGTGAGGTTGGCGAGCCGCTGAATCTGCTCGGCGGTCTGGTTTCTGGTGCCCGCGACGAATCGCTGCACCTCGCCAATCGCGACCGACAGGTTCGACACCGCCGCATCCAGATCGGACCGGCTGTCATTGATGACGCTGCTGAGGCTGGCCAGGCGGTTCTGGAACAGCACGATCTGCTGCTTGCTGTCCCGCAGCGCCGAGACGAAGACCTGCAGGTTCTTGATGATGTCGACGATGTTCCCGCTGCCCTCGGCGAAAACCCTTGCCACGCCGGACAGTTGTGAGAGCGTCTCCCGCAGCTTCTCACCGTTACCGTCCAATGCGTTCGCCGCACTGTCGATGAATCGGGCAGTGGAGGTGTCCGCAACGCCGGGCTTGGCGCCGGGCTGTGGGCCCAATTCGGTTGCGAGGCGCATCAATTGGTCTTTGACCTCATCCCACTCGACGGGCACGGCCGTTCGGTCGCTTCCGATCACCGCGCCGTCGCGCATGGTCGGACCGCCCCCGGTCCGGTAGGCAGGGGTGAGTTGGACGTAGCGGGCCGCCACCAGGTTCTGCGCCACGATCACCGCTTTGGCGTCGGCCGGGATGGGCACATCGCGGTCGACCTTGAGGACCATCTTAGTCTGCGTGCCCTCGGGCGTGATCGATTCGATCCTGCCCACCTTCACCCCGGAGACCCGCACCTCGTCGCCGGGATAGATCGCCGTCGCGGTCGGGAAATACGCGGTGATCGTGGTCGGCCCGAAGAACACGTTGCGGACGAGCAACGCGGCTCCGGCCAGGAGGACGATGGCGAGCACGATGGCGGTGCCGGCCACCAGTCGCTTACGGGTTGCCATCATTGGGGAGGTCTCCTGGCTGGGGAAGGCTGTTGACGGGGAACGGCAGTTCCGCCCGCGGCCCGGCGGTGTCCGGCGGCTGACCGGCGTCGATGCCGCGCCGGAAGCCGAAGGCGTAGTCGAGGAACGGCTGCAAAAGCTGTCCGAAGACGAGGTTGGGCACCAGCGCGTTGTAGTACGCGCCGTTCGAGACGATCTCGCCTTGTGTCAGATAGTATTTCGCGGCGCCCGGCAGCATCTTGGCGAGGTTGTCGCGGTTCTTCTCGAGCATCGCGGTGACGGTGTTCAGCCGTTCCAGCGTCGGTGCAAGTTCCTGCTCGTTGTCGGCGACGAGAGCCGTCAGCTCCTGCGACACCGCCGAGGTCGCGGACAGCAGGCTGGTGATCGCGTACCGACGCTCGTTGAGCACGGCCAGCAGATCGTTGGAGTTGAGGATCAGCTGGTTGACCTGCTGACTGCGCTCAGAGAAGATCGCGGTCACGTCACCGGCCGTCCTCAGCAGCTCCGCGAGACTCTCGTTGCGATTGTTGAGCGAACGCGAGAGCCGGGACACCCCCTCGAACGTGGGTCCCAGCTGAGGGGCGATCTGATCGAGCGTCTGCGCCAGCGTGTCCAGCGACTGGTTGAGCGCATCGGTGTCGGTACCGGCGGTGTTCGCGGTCAGCTCGCTCACGGCGTCGGTCAGCGAGTACGGCGACGAGGTTCGCGTCGCGGGAATGACCTGGCGGCGATCCAGCGTCCCGGTGCCCTTGGACTCCAGCGTCAGAACACGTTCACCGAGAAGCGTTCCGGTGCGGATATGCGCGGTGGTGTCGGATCCCAGCGCGTACTTGCCCTCGACCGTGAAACCGACCAGCGCGTCTCCGTTGACGAGTTCGATCGAAGACACCGAGCCGACCTTGATACCCGACATGGTCACGTCGTTGCCGACGTTGAGACCGCCGGCCTCGGCGAACATCGCCTCATAGCGCAGCGCTGTGGCCCAGGAGTACAACCGCTCCGGCTGCAGCCCGATCGCGATGACCAGGATGATGAGGACCACGCCCATGAAGCCGGCCCGCATGAGTTGGGATCCGCGGTACTTAAGCATCTAGCCCTCCCTGCACCTTCCCTCTTCCTGCTTGACCCAGGGGAAGATGACGGTTCGGCCCTCGAGGTCGCTGGCACGGAAGGTGACCGCGCAGATGTAGTACGGGAAGAACGCGCCGTAGGAGCCCACGCGTGCGAGCTTGCGGTAGATTTCCGGCAGACGCTGAATCGTCGCGTCGACGCGGTCCTTGTCGTTGTAGAGAATCGGGGCCAGCTTGTTCAACTGGTCGATGGTGCCCGCCAGCGGAGGCCGCGCCCGGCCGAGAAGATCTGCCAGCGAAGACGTTCCGTTGTCCAGGGATTCGATCGCCGTACCGATCGGGTCACGGTCCGAGGACAGGCCCTTGATCAGCTGCTCGAGCCGGTCGATGGCTCCGGAGAACTCGTCGCCGTCCTTGGACAGGGTGTCCAGCACCGTCCGCAGCTCGTCGATCAACTGCTCGATCACCTGATTGTTGTCGGCGAGCGAGTTCGAGAACGACGACGTCTTGGAGAACAGCGATTCGATCGTGCCGCCCTGCCCTTGCAGGATCTGGACCAGCGACGTCGTGAGGGCATTGACATCCTGCGGATTCAGGCCCTGGATAACGGGTTTCAGCCCACCCAGCAACAGATCGAGGTCCAGTGCGGGTGCCGTGCGATCGGCGGGGATCTGCGCGCCGGCCGGCAGGATCCTGGCCGACCCGGGGGTGTCGACGAGCTCCAGATACCGATCCCCCACCAGGTTGAGATACCGGATCGCGGCCTTGGTGCCGTCGGTCAGCTTGGTGCTACGGTCGGCGTCGAACTCGACCAGCACCTTGCGGTCGGCCTGAAGCGAGACTTTCTTGACCGTGCCGACGCGAATGCCCGCGATCCGTACCGAATCCCCGGCCTCGAGTCGCGACGCATCGGTGAAGACGGCCGAATACTCCTCGGTCGCACCGCTTCTCGACTCGCCGAAGACGACGAATAGGAACGCGGTGAGAACCGTCATCACCACGCCGAAGATTGCGAACTTGACGATGGTGCCGACCGAGCGCGTCATCCCGGCATTCCGATCTGTGCGGTGTTGCGCGGCGGGCCGTCCAGTGGCCCGAACAACCAGTTCTTCAACGCCTCTGAGTTGAGCAGGATGCCCTGATTTCCATACTGTGCCGGGTTCGAGCCGACATCGCCCGCGATGAATGGCGGCGTGAAGCCAGCGGGTAGCTCAGGAAGGCCAAGCGCCTCACAGTAACTGGCGCCACCGCTCTTGGCAGCAACCTTCGGCAGGTCTTTCGGATAGCGATAGCGTTCGACGCCCAGCGTCAGACCGGCTGACACGATGACGGACGAGTACTGCGGCGGTGACTTCGCGAACGGGACGAGGCCACCGAGACCGCACCGCAGCGAGTCGTGGTACAGCGCCAGGATGCCGGTGGTCGGCACCAGCAGGTGGGACACGTCGGTCAGACCCTGCCGGTTGCCGCCGATCACATCGTTGCCGACATCGGCGAGACCTATGGTGCTGACCAGGAATTCGTCGAGGTTCCGTTGCTCGTCGACGATGGAGTTGCTCAGCTGCGTCGCGCTCTCGATGGTCGAGACCAGGTCCGGCGCGGCGTCTCCGTAGGCGGTCAGGGTTGGCACCGACGCCTCGATGTCATGGGCCAGATTCGGCAGGCTCGGTTCGATCTTCGCCAGCAACGCGTTGAAGTCGACCAGCGTCTGGCCGAACTTCTCGCCGCGGCCGTCGAACGCCGTCGCGATGGCGCCGAGCGTCTCGTTGAGCTTCGCGGGATCGATCTTGTCGAGGACCGTGACCAGTTGCTGGAACACGGTGTTGATCTCGACGGTGACGTGCTTGTTCTGGATCACCTGACCGGCGCGCAGCTTCTCCGGGGAGGGATCTTTGGGAGGCACCATCTGCACGAACTTCGCGCCGAACACGGTGGAGGA
The DNA here is from genome assembly GCF_010726085.1 of Mycolicibacterium moriokaense. NCBI lineage: Bacteria > Bacillati > Actinomycetota > Actinomycetes > Mycobacteriales > Mycobacteriaceae > Mycobacterium > Mycolicibacterium moriokaense. The sequence continues at coordinate 2,415,686 of NZ_AP022560.1, read as the reverse complement.
GGTGATGTCCACCGAGACGTTGCCCGGAATGAGGTGCATCGCGGACCGATCCATCGCCAGGTGGAGGGCAGCCGTGCCGTCGGGCCGCGGCTCGATCGACGACACCTGCCCCACCTGGACGCCGCGCATCTTGACCTTCGCGTCGGGGTTCATGACGAGTCCGGCGCGGTCGGCGATGACGGTGACGGGGACGGTGTCGGCCCAGCTGCCGCGGAAAAGGCTGACAGCCAAGGCGATGATCGCGCCGATCACGACGATCAACGCCAAACCGGTCAGCGGACGTAGCGCACTGCTTTTCATCAACCCGTCCCTACCCCGACAGGTTGAAGTTGCCGTTGGAACCGTAGATCGACAGCGACACCAGCAGCGTCACCGAGACCACGACGATCAGGCTGGTACGCACCGCGTTACCCACCGCCACACCCACCCCCGACGGGCCACCGGAAGCGAAATAGCCGAAGTAGGTGTGAATCAACAAGATGGTGATGGCCATCAACACCGCCTGCAAAAACGACCACAACAAGTCGATCGGATTCAAAAACGTATCGAAGTAATGGTCATACAGGCCACCGGACTGACCGAACAACACCACCGTGGTGAACTGGCTGGCCACGAAACTCAAGATGACCGCGATCGAATACAGCGGGGTGATCGCGATCATCCCCGCAATAATGCGCGTGGACACCAGGTACTCGACCGGGCGGATCGCCATCGACTCCAACGCGTCGATCTCCTCATTGATGCGCATCGCGCCCAGCTGCGCGGTCACCCCCGCCCCGAAGGTGGCGGCCAACCCGATACCGGCGACCACCGGCGCGGCGATACGCACGTTGATAAACGCCGCCAAAAACCCGGTCAACGCCTCGATACCGATATTGCCCAACGACGAATACCCCTGCACCGCCAACGTCCCACCGGCAGCCAAAGTCAAGAACCCGACGATCACCACCGTGCCGCCGATCATCGCCAACGTGCCCGCCCCCATAGAGATCTCGGCGATCAACCGCACAATCTCCTTGCGGTAATGCACCGAGGCATGCGGAATCCCACCCAAGGCCCTCAGGTAGAACAGCATGTGGTCGCCAACACGGCTCAACCACTCCACCGGGCGTCTGGCCCCCCTTGTAAACCGCGGATACGTCGTCTTCAGGATCGTCGCTGTGCCCATGAGCCCGGCTATCCCGTCGTCATCCGGATACCGATCGCTGTGACAAGCACATTGATCACGAACAACGCCATAAATGCATACACCACGGTCTCGTTGACCGCGTTACCGACCGCCTTGGCCCCACCCCCGCTGATCACCAACCCGCGATAACAGGCCACCAACCCCGCGATCAACCCGAACAACGCCGCCTTCACACACGAGATGACCACCTCAGGCACCCCGGTCAACAACGTGATCCCCGCCGCGAACGCCCCCGGATTCACATCCTGGATGAACACCGAAAACGAATAACCACCCAGAATGCCGATCACCACCACGAAACTGTTGAGCAACAACGCCACCAACCCCGAGGCCAGCATCCGCGGAGTGACCAGCCGCTGCACCGGGTTGATCCCCAACACCTCCATCGCGTCGATCTCCTCACGAATCGTGCGTGACCCCAGATCCGCACAAATCGCCGTCGACCCCGCACCAGCGACGATCAACACCGTCACGATCGGCCCGATCTGAGTCACCGCACCAAACGCCGCACCCGCCCCCGACAGATCAGCCGCACCCAACTCGCGCAACAAAATATTGAGCGTGAAGCTCACCAACACCGTGAACGGAATCGCCACCAACAACGTCGGCGCCAACGCCACCCGCGCAATGAACCAACACTGCTCAACGAACTCACGCCACTGAAACGGCCGCCGGAACACAAACCGCACCGCATCAGCCGACATCGCAAAAAACCCACCAACAGCCTGCATCGGCCCGGCAAAACTGCTCAACTGCGGCAACCCCGGCGACCAACGCTCCGGCCCACTACCCCGCGCCACGAGTAGCTCCCTCCAGAATCATCACTGCGGCCATCGCCGCCGGGCCAACAGTATTGTGCGACAAGCCGATCCGCGCACCGTTCAAACCCCCCAGTCGATCGTGATGAGCTTCACGTCGACGAGTGCACAGCCCCCGCAGCCACTCGCCGACGCCGAGGAATCCATACTTGACCAACTCATCCCCCATGTCGAAATCGTGAACTTCGGCCACACGGCATGCGTCAATTCGGCGCGACACATGTGTGCAGGTCGATGCGACGTCGGGCATGGGCTGTGTCCCTCTGGTCCTCACGTGACGGCGCCGGCCGTCTTCAGCTCGATGATGCGATCCCAATCCAGTCCGAGTTCCAGCAAGATTTCGTCAGTTTGCTCCGCAAATCCCGGAGCGGGGCCCGTTTCCGGAGGACTCACATCGAACTGCACCGGATTCGCGACCAGTTCGAGTTCTCCCGCGGGCACCAGATAGTCGTTGGCACGGACCTGCGCATCCTCGGCAGCCTGCAGGGTGTCCTGCACCGGCGCCCATGGACCGAGCAGGGTGGCGAACCTGTCACTCCACTCCGCAAGCGGACGCTTGCTCATCGCTTCCTTGAGGATCTCCGCGGCGGTTTCAGTGTGCTCGGCGATCGATTCGGCCGTCGCGAATCGCGGATCGTCGGCCAGCTCGTCCAGGTCCATGTGCTTGCAGACATCGGCCCAGAACTTGGTAGGCTGCATCATCACGAAGGAGATGTAGCGGTCGTCGGCCGTCGGGTACAGGCCGACCAGCGGGTTGATCGGCGATCCGTGCACTCCGGGAGGGAAGGCCTCCATCCGCTGACCGAGGTGCTTGGTCAACGCCACCGTGTGGCCGAGCGACCACAGCCCGCTGCCGAGCAGCGAGACGTCCACCACCGACGGCTCACCGGTGCGTTCACGCTTCACCAGCGCCGCGGCGATTCCGCCGGCAAGGTTCGTACCGGAGATCGTGTCGCCGTATGCCGGGCCCGGCGGGCCGACCATGCCCGGTGTGCCCGGCGGGGTGATCGTCGCCGCCGTCCCCGCACGGCACCAGAATGCCGTCATGTCGTAGCCGCCCTTGACCGACTCTTCGCCGCGCGGCCCCAGCGCACTACCTCTGGCGTAGATGATCTTCGGGTTGACGGCTCGGATGTCGTCGACGTCGATGCCGAACTTCTGCCGATGACCGGGCAAGAAGCTCGTCAGGAACACGTCAGCGCGCTTGGCCAGTTCGAGCAGTATCTCCTTGCCCTCAGGCACGGACATGTCGAGGCCGAGGCTGCGCTTGCCGCGGTTGGCGTGCTCGATATTGGGGTTGGGATCGCCCTCGACCCGCAGCAGACCGGTCTGACGCAGCCCGCGCTGTGGATCACCGGTCACCGCATGCTCGACCTTGATGACGTCGGCACCCCATTCGCGCAGCACGGCGCCCGCCGACGGCACGAAGCCGTACATCGCGACCTCGAGGACACGGATTCCGTCCAGCGGCCCACTCATCAGCCCACCACCGTCGCGAAGGTCTTGGACTCGAGGAACTCCTCCAAGCCGGCGGTGCCCATCTCGCGTCCGATACCGGACTGCTTGTACCCGCCGAACGGACTGTCGGGGCTGAAGTAGTTGCCCCCGTTGATCGAGAAGGTGCCCGTCCGGATGCGGCGGGCGACCGCGAGTGCGCGGTTCTGGCTGCCGAACACCGCTCCGGATAGGCCGTAGATGGAGTTGTTGGCGATCCGCACCGCGTCGTCATCGTCGTCGTAGGCGATCACGACGAGGACCGGACCGAAGACCTCCTCCTGGGCGATCTCGCTGTCGGGGTCCACGTTGGTCAGCAGAGTGGGCGTATAGAAGTAGCCCGGACCGACCTTCTCGCCGCCGGTCACCAGCGTGGCGCCCGCCTCGACGGCGCGCTTGACCATGCCGTCGACCTTGTCGCGCTGCTTCTCGCTGATGAGCGGACCCATGTACGTCGACGGGTCGGCCGGATCGCCATAGCGCACGAGCTCGAAGTTGTTCTTGATCAGCTCGACGATCTCGTCGTGCTGCTTCCTGGGCACCAACAGCCGCGACGTCAGGGCGCAACCCTGGCCGGCGTGGGTGACCATGCTGAAGGCCGAGAACAACGCCGCGGTGTTGAAGTCAGCGTCGTCCAGCACGATCGCGGCTGACTTGCCGCCGAGTTCCAGGAACACCTTCTTCAGGGTGTCGCTCGCGGCCGACATGATCCGGCGGCCGGTCGGGGTGGAGCCGGTGAAGGTGACCATGTCGACGTCGCGGCTGGTGGTCAGTGCGGCACCGACCTCGGGGTCGGCCCCGCTGAGCACGTTCACGACGCCGGCGGGGATATCGGTGTGGTTGGCGATCAACTCGCCCAGCGCCAGCGTGATCAATGGGGTGTCGGGTGCGGACTTCAGGACCACGGTGCAGCCAGCGACAAGTGCGGGCGCGAGCTTGGCCAGTGCCAGCTGGTTGGGATAGTTGTACGCGATGATCGCGGCGACGACGCCGCCCGCTTCCTTCTCCACCCAGCGGTGGTGTTGCATACCGCGGCTCTCGACGTTCCCGAGATCCTCGGTCATCGGGTAGGTCTTCAGCAGATCGGCGTAGTAGCGGACGATCGCGATCGGCTGGTCCAGCTGCGCGCCCTGGCACAACGCCTCCGTCGCGCCGACCTCGGCGATGGTCAGCGCGGCGAGCTCGTCGCGGTGGTCGAGTAGCGCTTGATGGAACTGCTCGAGGCAACGGATACGCAATTCGGTGTTCGTCGACCAATCGGTCTCGTCGAAGGCACGCCGTGCCGCCGCGACGGCGGCTTCGGCGTCGGCGACGGTGGCGTCCGGCGCGTGGCCGATCACCTCACCGGTTGCGGGGTTGACGCTTGGAAACGTCCGCGACGTGTCGAGGAGCTTGCCGTCGATCAGCAGTCGCCGGTCGACACCTTTCTGGGTGTTGGCGGCTGACTCGTCACTCGAGATCGTCGTCGTTCCCTGCATCATCCTCCTCAGCACACAACCCAACAGACCGAGTGTGATGGAAACTTCATTCTCATCACCGGCGAATCATACATTCGTGACAAGAGAACTCAAGGAAATGTCGAGAACTCCCCCTGCCTGCGGTTAACGGTGCGACAATCGCAGAGCAAACGTCTCACCAGTGCGAATCCGGCCTCCACCCTGTCTTGCGATATTGCAGGTCACGAGAGTACGGTTCTCATAATCGGAAGGATGATTCTTGATGCGTGACCGGCAGGTGTGGGGTTGAAGAACGCTGTTGTGACCGGAGGGGGCTCCGGCATCGGGCAGGCTGTCGCGAACCGGCTACGCGCCGACGGCATGAATGTCGCGGTCCTCGATCTCAATCCCGGGGACGGTGACCACACCTACGTCGCCGACGTCACCGACCGGGCACAGGTCGATGCCGCCCTCGACGCCGTTCGCTCCAAGCTCGGCCCGGTGACGGTTCTCGTGAACGCCGCGGGGCTGGAGAAGTTCAAACGCTTCACCGACATCTCGTTCGAGGACTGGCAGCGGGTCGTCGACGTCAACCTCAACGGCGTGTTCCACTGCATCCAAGCCGTGCTGCCCGACATGATCCAGGCCGGCTGGGGCCGCATCGTCAACATCTCCTCGTCGAGCACCCATTCCGGCCAGCCCTACATGTCCCCCTACGTCGCCGCCAAGTCGGCCGTCAACGGACTCACGAAGTCACTCGCACTCGAGTACGGCCCCGCAGGCATCACCGTCAACGCGGTGCCGCCCGGCTTCATCGACACCCCGATGCTGCGCAAGTCCGAAGCACGCGGCTATCTGGCCGTGCAGCAGACCATCGAGTCGACACCGGTGCGCCGTATCGGCAAGCCCGAGGACATCGCCGCGGCGTGCGCGTTCCTCATCTCAGAGGAGGCGGGTTACATCACCGGACAGATCTTGGGCGTCAACGGCGGCCGGAACACGTAACCAATAGCGGGACCAACAGCGGAATTCGAAAGGACATCTGGATGGGACGAGTACAGGGCAAGGTCGCGTTCGTCACCGGCGCTGCGCGCGGACAGGGCCGTAGCCACGCGGTCCGGCTCGCCGAAGAGGGCGCCGACATCATCGCGGTCGACCTCTGCCAGGACATTCCGACGATCGGATACCCGATGGCGACGCCGGAGGATCTCGAGGAGACCGCCAAGCTGGTCGAGAAGACGGGCCGCAGCGTGTTCACCGCCCAGGCCGACGTGCGTGAGGCGTCGCAGCTGCGCACCGCACTCGAAGAGGGCATCTCCCAGTTCGGCCATCTCGACATCGTGGTGGCGCAGGCCGGTATCGCGGGTATGAAGGGTGACCCGCCACTGCAGGCCTGGGTCGACGTCATCAACACCAACCTCGTCGGCACGCTCAACGCAATCAATGTCGCGCTGCCGCATCTGACCGAGGGCGGGGCGATCGTCGCGACCGGTTCGACCGCCGCATTGATGGACACCCACAACAAGCCCAACCCGGGCAACGATCCGGGCGGTATGGCGTATGTACACAGCAAGCGCGCGCTGTCGGCCTACGTGCACGACCTGGCGACCGAGCTCGCACCGCGGGGCATCCGCGCGAACGTGGTCCATCCGACCAACTGCAACACCGACATGTTGCAGAGCGAGCCGATGTACCGGTCGTTCCGGCCCGACCTGGACAAGCCGACGCTCGAGGACGCCGAACCCGTCTTCTATGTCCAACAAGCCATGAAGGTGCCGTGGATCGAGCCGGTGGACATCAGCAACGCAGTGCTGTGGCTGGCTTCCGACGAGGCGCGCTATGTCACCGGCATGCAGGTTCGCGTCGACGCCGGCGGCTACCTCAAGTGGTACGACTACCACAACTGACGCGGAGGGCAGGAGAACGCCGTGAAGGTTTTCGTTGATCCGCAGCGCTGCCAGGGCCACACACTGTGCTCGATGATCGCGCCGGATTCCTTTGAGCTCAGCGACATTGACGGGACCGCCTCGCCGGTCAACGAAGTGGTGCCGCCCGACCAGGAGGACGCGGTGCGCGAAGCGGTGCAGTCGTGTCCCGAGCAGGCCATCTCGATCGAAGAGTGAAGCCGGCTCGATCGCCGAAAGTACAGGGAGACAAGCGTTGAGTAACGTCGACGACATTGCGGATCGCGCTGCCGCCGACAGCGAGCGCAAGAAGAATCGGTACCACTTCGACCGGCACACCCCGGAGTATCGGGAGCAGTTCGAGAAGATCACCGAGGAGATGCACGCCAAGTGCCCGATGGCGTGGACGGACGTCTACGACGGACACTGGGTCGCCGCCGACAGCAAGCATGTGTTCGAGCTGGCCCGCTGTCCGGTGGTGTCCAACGACCACGACATCAACGGTGAGCGCAGGGGCTATCAGGGCATCACGATCCCAAGAGCGCAGCGGGCCACCGTGGTTCGCGGCGGCATCCTCGAGATGGACGAGCCCGAACACAGCATCTACCGCGGCGCGTTGAATCCGTATCTGTCCCCCGCTGCGGTCAAGCGCTGGAAGCCCTTCGTCGACGAGATCACCCGTGCGGCGCTGGACGAGAAGATCGAGTCGGGTCGCATCGACTTCGTCGACGACCTCGCCAACATCGTGCCCGCGGTGCTCACCCTGGCGATGATGGGCATCGAGCTGAAGAAGTGGCCGGTCTACAGCGAGCCCGCGCACCTGTCGGTGTCCACTCCCGAACACTCGCCCGACGCCCCGCGCGTCGCCGAGATGAACAGGCAGATGGGCATCGACATGATCAACACGATGATGGAGGTTCGGGAGAACCCCAGGCCCGGCCTGATCAATGCCCTGCTGCAGCTGCGCATCAACGGTGAGCCCGCTCCCGACCTCGAGATCCTCGGCAATCTCGGCTTGATCATCGGCGGCGGCTTCGACACCACGACCGCATTGACCGCGCATTCGCTGGAATGGCTGTCCCAGCACCCCGATCAGCGCGAGCTGCTCAGCCGCGAACGCGACACCCTGCTGGACCCCGCCACCGAGGAGTTCCTGCGCTACTTCACGCCCGCACCGGGTGACGGGCGCACCTTCGCCGACGACGTGGAGGTGGAAGGCACGAGGTTCAAGGAAGGCGAACGCCTTTGGATTTCGTGGGCGATGGCGAACCGCGATCCGGCGGTGTTCGAGAAGCCCAACGAAGTCATCCTGGACCGGAAGGGCAACCGGCACTTCAGCTTCGGCATCGGTGTGCACCGCTGTGTCGGCTCCAACGTGGCCCGCACGGTGTTCAAGTCGATGCTCACGGCGGTACTCGACCGGATGCCGGACTACGTCTGCGACCCCGAGGGCACCGAGCACTACGAGACGATCGGCGTCATTCAGGGTATGAAGCACCTGCCCGCGACGTTCACGCCGAGCAAACCGCTCGGCCCGGGTCTGGACGAAACCCTGGAGAAACTGCAGCGTATCTGCGACGAACAGCAGCCGGCCCGGCCTATCACCGAACACAAGAGTGCCGTCGTGATTGACTGAATCACCGTCCCAGTTCCTGACCGAGTGGTTTGATGCAGCCAGCAATCGAGATTGGAGGGCACTCGTGAGGTCGTTGAAGGCGGTCGTGGCCGCGGTCCTGCTGTCAGCGGCCGCCATGGTGGTCCCTGCGCCGGCCAACGCGGCGATGTTGCTGGGTAACTACGACCTGCTCACCAACAGGTACACGCAGGCCTCGTGGGTCTGGTTCGTCGCGCAGTGCATTCCAGAGAAGTCAGCGGAGTGCGTCGACGTCCACGGGATTCCGCGGCTGAAGTTTTACGCCTACTACCAGTCCAAGGCCTATCTGGTGGATGGCCGCTATTCGTTCACCGTCGACGTCAACGACGGCCTGCGTTGCCTCCCGGGTTACAGCATGCCGACCCGGGACACCTATTCGTGGGATGCGGTGTCACTTGTCGGAACCATCGACTCGGTCTATGACGTCGGCTGTTTCAACGGCCCGCCGGGCAAACAGTTCTGGACGTTCAAGCTGCAGCGGCTCTGACTCACAGGTCGTATCGCTGGCGAATCCCGTTGAACCGAGCCCACATCTGCGCGACGCGCTCGTCCGCGGTGACGGTTGTCGTGTCGGGCGGCAGCGTGTCGAACAGGTCGGCACGCTTGACCACCCGGGTGTGCAACTCGGCAGGCTCGCCTTCCAGCATGTGGCGATAGGTGACGTTACCGCGTTCGAAACCCTGTGTGTCGATCCAGTTGTGGACGCCGGGATCGTCGTGGGCGAGCACCAGCCGGACCTTGCCGTCACTATCCACCGCGGTGCGGCTGGGCGTGTAGCTCACCGGTCGGTACAGGTAGTCCATGCTGGTGAAGAAGACGCCCATGTTCGTGAACATCCACAGTCCGTCATGCGCGTCGAACTCGATGACCAGCGTCTCGTCGGCGCTCAGCACCCAGTGCATGTTCGTCGCTGCGCGACCGCGTTTCGCATCTGAGTCGGTGGCCGGTGGCTGCGGGAACCGATTGGGGTTCTCGGCGTCCACCCCGCCGTAGCTGAACGGGAACTCCGGCCAGTCGTCCATCAGGCCCGTGATGAACTCGCCCGCCCAATCCATCGCGGCGATCATCACCGCCGGCGTGGGCGGCGGTTTAGGAGCGTCCATGCCGACCCGCTCGATCCGCATGCGCGCGGGCCTTTCATCCCACGAGTCGAAACCCTGGCGGATGAACAGCTTTCGCGATCCGGCCGTGGTGGGCAGCCAATTCGGACCGCGCTCCTGGCCGCCGATGTAGATCTCGAAGGTGCCGTCGGGCGCGGTGTCGAGCTGCTGTCCGCTCAGATTCGCCTCCGGCACATCACCGAAAGGTTCGTGCAGGACACCGGGGCCGTCTGCGCGCGGACCCTGCACGGTGATGTTGAGAAACCGGGCGGTCCCCCGCTCACCGACGATCCGGTACGTCGACTCACCGTCGATCCATGCCTGCTGGTACACGAAGTCCGCGCAGTCGCCGCCGAGCTTGCGCGTCGGATTGCAGAAAGTGTGCAGCGCCGGGTAGCGGGTGTCCTTGGTCTCCAGCGCCAGGTCGAATGCCTGGCCGAGGTTCTGGGTGAGGAACCGGAAGCCGTCGGCCCGCTGCAGACCGGAGGTGGCGTTGTCGTCCTTGAAGACCCGCTCGCCCGCGGCCTTCAACCGGTCGCAGAACTGCGCCCACGCGGCATTCAACGCCGCATCGTCGGTGCCGTCGCCAAAAGCCATCGTTATCCCCTATGCGCCAAGTCTTTCCAGCATCGCCGACACCGCTTCGCAGGCGCGGCGCGTCGCCTCGACTCGACCCTCGACTTCGATACGCGGGCCGATCAACTCCAGGTCGAAGCCGTGGGCGTAGCCACCTTCGAGGGCCTGCCGGACGAACGGCTCGATCGGGATCGCCCCGTCACCGGGAACGGCACGGGCCGGCAGTGCGCGATCACCGAGCACGTAGTCGCTGAGCTGAATCTGGACGGTGCGCGGCAATGCGCGGTCGAGGAGACCCGCGAGATCGGCCTCGGCCCAGCAGTGAAACAGGTCGACGCAGACCCCGACTCCGGCCATCTCCGCAAGCGCGGTGGTATCGCGCAGCGTGTGAGCGAAGTGGATGTCGGCGTAGAGGGCGGAGGCGTTTTCGATCGCCAACGCCACGCCGGCCTGCCGCGCCGCATTTACACAGGGCGCGACCGCTTCGCAGAAGCGTTCGGCCGCGTGCTCCCAGCTCAATTCGGCCCTGCCGCCGGTCAGCATGTACACGACGCGGGCGCCGACGGCGGCAGCGCTCTCGATGACACGGGACAGTCCCGCGCCCGACTCGAACAGGTGGTAGACGGTGTCGACCGTGTAGCCGTTGTGCTCGATGAGTTGCCGCAGCCCGGGTTCGGTGAGTTGGGAGTCGATGAGGCTGAGCCGCGTGAGTCCGAGCGCGCGCCATATCGCGTGCTGCTCGGCGACGGGCGTGCCGAGGAACGTCACGCTGTGCACCGACAGCCGGCCGCGCACGGTGCTCAGTCCCTCTTCTCCACCGCGACGCCGAATCGCTCACGGAACGGCCGGAATTCCTCGTGCAGCGCGTCGAGGTCCTCGCCGATGTCGGTGAGCAACTTGGTCGAATAGCGGAACTTCCCGTGCCGGTCACCGGGATTGTTCTTCAGATAGGCCCGCATCTCGGCTTCTGCGTCGGCGCGAAGGGTTCGCCCGCAGAACTGGTAGTAGCGGGCCACGGTTCCCACTGGGTCGGCGACGAAATCGGTGTAGCGCACGTGCAGGATTCGAGGGTCGTCGGTCAACGGGTTGGTCATCGTGTTGGCGATGGAGGCCCGCGTCAGTTCGAGATGCATCTTCGCCGCGGCCTGCAGGTCGACGGCGCCGACGATGCCCTCGGCGATGTCGGCCATCATCATGGTGCGCGACGCCGCGACCTGGACGGGGTCGCGGTGCAGCCACAGCAGGGTCGCGTCCGGATAGCAGTCGAAGAACTCCTGCAGACGAAAGCCGTGAAACCCCTTCAGAACCCACTGTTTCGGCGACCGCCCGTACTGGAACTGCTGCAGCATCGCCTTGTGGATGCGGTACTGCGCGGCGGCGTCGGTGGGCAGTCCGCCGACCACCGTCGGCATCGGCACCCGCCACCATGCTGTCGGTGTCATGACGCGAAAGTCGAATGCCCAGGTGCGCTCGTCCTCCGGTAGACCGTTGCCGAGCATGTCGTTGTAGGGATGACTGTGCAGCCATTTCGGCATCTTGGCGTTGATCTCGCGCCAGTCGGCGTCGGACTGGGCGCGGCGCGGATCGTCGTCGTCGGAGGCACCCGGCGGCGGCGACGGGTACATCACCTCCCAGAACCGAAGGGCGCGCGCATCGGGATCGACCGACATCAGGGCGTGCATCAGCGTGGTCCCCGACCGCGGTTCGCCCGTGACGAACATGGGTCGCTCGATCACCTCGTCGGCGACCGGGTATCGCTTGCGGTCTTCGAAGAACTCCAGGCGCGAGGTGAGCAGCCAATGACAGACGTCCTCGGCCCGCTTGCGGCCGTCGACGTCCATGCCCATGCCGTTGAGAAGGTCGACCGCCGTTGCGAATCGCTCTGGCAGTGTCGGATCACCGTAGTCGGTCAGGCCTGTCGCGTCCTGCGCCCGTTGCAGCATGTCGGCAGCGTTCAGCGTCGCGCTCACCGGATGTCCTCGCACAGGCTCAGCAGTTCGTCCTCGACGGCACGCACGTTGTCGGCCGACGCGGCGGAGTATGAGAGCCCGGCCATCCCGCCATAATCCAGGATCTTCGGCACGCGTAGGCCCGCATCGACGTAGTCCTTGATCACGTGTGCGACCTGCTTGGGTGTGCCGTGCGGGACGATGGCCAGGATTGATTCGGGGTCGACGCGGTCGAGGAACTCGACGATGCGTTCGCGGGTCAGGGTCGCCGGGTCGATGTCCTGGTAGCCCCGCCAGTTCTCGCCCATCGGGTGTTCGTAGCCGAGGCTTGCCAGTAACTCGGCCGACACCTGCAGCAGGAACGCCTTGACCAGTGGAGCGTTCAGGATCTCGGCGAGCGCGGCGTCGTCGCGTCCGATCAGACACACCTGGATGTAGCACGGTGTGATGGCCATGGGATCGCGTCCGGCGCGTTCCGCGGAAGCCCTTACGGTTCCGAGCTTTTGGGCATAGTCGTCGGGACTCCACGCCCCCGTCGGCCACCACCCGTCGGCGTAGCGCCCGACGATCTCCAGTGTCCGCGGCCCGCTCGCCCCTATCCAGATCCGCGGCGGTGTGCCGTCATACGGTTCGGTGTCGAGGCGGGCGTGATGTAGATGATAGAACCGACCGTCGAAATCGACCGGTCCCTCACTGTCCCAGAGCAGCCGGATGACCTTCAGCGCCTCCTCGAACCGGCTCACCGGCTTGGCGAAGTCGAACCCGTAGGGCACGGTGTTCTCGGTCTCGCCGCTGCCGAGGCCGAGTATGAAGCGGCCCTTGGCGAGATGATCGATGGTCAGCGCGCTCTGCGCGAGCATCACCGGATGACGGCGCACCGTGTCTACCACGCTGGTTACCAGCGGCACGTTCTGCGTGAGAACCGCCGCCGCCGCGGCGACCGCCATCGCGTCGAGGTGGCGGTGGGGCGACGCGGAAACCGTGGCCAGATCGGTGAATTCGGACGTCCAAATCGAGTCGGGCCAGAAGCTGACCAGGTGGTCCGGCAGCCAGATCGAGTGGTAGCGGCCGCTGTCCAGCTGTTCCAGCACCGACAGATCCAGCGGAAGCGTGGTCCGCAGATAGGCGGCCGGCTGAACCTTCACCGGCGCACTTCCGACCCTGAGCGCCGAGTGGTTCACAGCCGGCCGATCTCGCGAAGGAACGCCTGCGTATGCGCGATGCGACCCGTCAGCGTCTTCGGATCCCCCGTGCACAACGCGAATGCCGTCTCGGTGATCAGCGCGATGTCCTCGGTGTCCGTCTTGGCCAGATCGAGCGCGCCCGCGCCCTCGGTGGCGACGGGGTTGGTCGGCGCAGCGGCGTTGACAGCGATCCCGTCGTTGTAGAGCTCTGCCGCAAGGCTTTTCGTCAACCGATTGAGCGCGGCCTTGACCGTCCCGTAGATGCCGAAGCCGGCCTGACGGTCGAATTCGGAGAAGGGCGGACCCTCGGGTAGGTCGCCGGCGACCGATGTCACGTTCAGCACCCACCCTCGGCCCCGCTCGCGCATCGCGGGGATCGCCAGCTGAGTGAGGTGCAACGGCGCCAGCACGTGCATCTCCATCATGAGCCGCACCCGCCGGTCTGGGAAGTCGTCCAGCGGCCGGAGGAACGTGACGGCGGCGTTGTTGACGAGAATGTCCGGCGCCCCGACCTTCAAGACCACCTCGGTGAAGAGTCGTTCGCGCTCTTCGGGTTTCGAGAGGTCGGCGGGCACAGTGATCGCCGATCCGCCGGCCTGCTCGATCTCCTCAAGCGTCTGTGCCAGTGAGCCCTGGTACTTGCGATCGGGCTCGGCGGTGCGGGCGGTGAGGGCGACGGTCGCCCCCTCGGCGGCCAGCCGCTTCGCAATCGCCTTGCCCAGCCCCCGACTGGTGCCGGTCACCAGGGCTACCTTCCCCTGACACGTCATTGCGAACCTCCTAGCTCCGCGGAATTCCCGCGAGCTTGTCGGCGAACTTCGCCTCGGCCGCTTGGCGCAACCTCAGCAGGTGCTCGGACGGGAACATGTCGGGTGCCGGCTTGCGGTCCTTGAGCAGCAACCGCGCCAGGGTGACCTTGTGGACCTCCGTGGGGCCGTCGGCGAGGCCGAGCACGAAGGACTCGACGAGGTACTGCACGAACGGCATCTCGTGGGTGGTGCCGAGCGAGCCGTGCACCTGTAGAGCGCGCGCGGAAACGTCGTGGAGCACCTTCTGCATCATCGCCTTGACCGCCGAGATATCCGCCCGTACCGCTTTATAGTCGTTGTGTTGATCGATCTTCCACGCCGTCTGCATCGTCAGGAGCCGGAATGCCTCGATCTCCATCCACGAGTCGGCGATCATCTCCTGGACCAGTTGCTTGTTGGACAGCATGTCGCCCTGGGTGTACCGCGACACGGCCCGCTCGCACAGCATGTCGAAGATGCGCCGCACGAGGCCCACGGTGCGCATGGCGTGATGGATCCGGCCGCCGCCCAACCGCGTCTGCGCGACGACGAAGGCCCCGCCGCGGGGGCCGAGCATGTGGTCGGCGGGTACCCGGACGTTCTCGTACCGTACATATCCCTCGCGCCCGCCGCCGATCGGCTGGTAGCCCAGCCCGACATCGCGCATGACGTTGATCCCCGGCGTATCGCCCGGCACCACGAACATCGAATAGCGTTCATACGGCGGCGCATCCGGGTCCGTTATCGCCATCACGATGATGAACGACGCCATCGACGCGAAGGAGGAGAACCACTTCTCGCCGTTGATGACCCAGTGATCGCCGTCCTGCACGGCCGTGGTGGTGAACACCTTCGGATCGGCGCCGCCCTGCGGTTCGGTCATCGAGAAGCACGACACGATCCTGTTGTCCAACAACGGTTCGAGGTACCGCTCCTTGAGCTCGTCGGTGCCGTAATGCGCCAGGATCTCGCTGTTGCCGGAGTCGGGTGCCTGCGAGCCGAAGACGATCGGGGCGCACTCCGACCGCCCCAGGATCTCGTTGAGCAGGGCGAGCTTGACCTGACCGAACCCGGGACCACCGAGGTGCGGACCGAGGTGAGTGGCCCACAGGCCGCGTTCCTTGACGATCTGCTGCAGCGGTGGAATCAGCGCCTGCCGCACCGGATCCCGCAGATCATGGGACTCCTTGACCACGTAGTCGATGGGCTCGCATTCCTCGCGGACGAACTGCTCGACCCATTTCAGTTGTTCTGCCCATTCGGGGTCGGTCGAGAAGTCCCACGCCATTGTGGATCACAGCCCTTTCATCGTTCGGCTACTCACGTCGGACTAGCGAGGCCGCCGTCGTGCCTCGGCTTCGTCCGTCGCGTGGCTGAGCACCTGGTTGCGGTTCTCCAGTTCCAGCGCGGCGCCCAGCCCCGCCGCATCGGTGTTCACCTGCAGCGCCCGTTTCGTCAACTGGGTGCCGAACGGCGGCAGATCGGCGATCGCCCGCGCGAGTTCGAGTGCGCGAGGTATCAGCTGCTCCGGCTCGGTGAGCTCGCTGACCAGGCCGCGGCGGTCGGCCTCGGTCGCCGATACCGTCCGCCCCGTCATCATCCAGTCGGCGGCCACACTCGTGCCGACGATGCGGGGCAGGTGATAGCTCATGCCCATCTCGGCACCGGAGAGTCCCAGCAGGATCGCCCCGTTGCCGAACGTCGCCGCCGTCGAGCAGATCCGGATGTCGGAGGACAGACAGAGGGCGAAGCCCGCACCGACGCAGGGTCCGTTCACCGCGGCGATGACGGGCTGCGGCAGATTCCACATCGCCTGTGGCAGTGCGGCCATCGCCTCCTGGAACCGCAGCCGGTCGATCGCGGGGTCGGACGTCTCGAGCGCCCGCGGGGCGAAATTGCGCACGTCGATACCCGAGCAGAAGCCGCGGCCGGCTCCGGTGATCACAACGGCGTGCACGGACGCATCCGTGCCGATGGCGGCGAGCGTCTCGATCAGCTCGTCGCGCATCACCTCGTTGATGGCGTTTAGCTGTCGGGGCCGGTTCAGTTGCAGCACAACAACTCCGGCGTGCGACCGGTCGAGGATCAGCGTGTCGGTCACCGTCAGCGCCGCGGCAGACCGAGCACCTGTTGCGCGATGATATTGCGCTGGATCTCCGATGTCCCGCCCGCGATGGTGCCGCCGAAGCTGCGCGCATAGCGTTCGAACCAACTAACGAAGTAGTGGTCGAGGTTCATGTGCTCGTACGGGCCGGTCGTCGACGGGTGCGTCAGCCCGTCGGCACCGGCAGCGGTCAGGGCGTTCTCGAAGGCCTGCCGCTCCGCCTCGGAGCCGAACAGCTTGAGCACCGATACCGATGCGGTGTCCATCTCGCCGCGCGCCGCGCGCGCCAGTGCCGCCGAGCCCATGGCCCGCAACGCCTGGTAATCCATGATCGTCGTCGCATACTGGTCGCGCTCCAACTCCGTGCGCGGCTGAAAGTCGGCGATCATGTTGTCGATGCGGTCGGCGAAGCCCAGCCACATCATGGTGCGCTCGTGACCGAGGGATCCGTTGGCCACGCCCCAGCCGCCGTTCAGCGGTCCGACGAGATTCTCGGCGGGCACCCGGGCGTCTGTGAAGAACACCTCGTTGAAGTCCTTGTTCTCCTCACCGGTCATGTCGGCGAAGGGTCGGCACACCACACCGGGAGTGTCGGTGGGGATGATCAGTACGCTGATGCCCTTGTGTTTGGGCGCATCGGGGTCCGTGCGCACAAACGTCAACAGGAAGTCGGCGTCATGTGCGCCCGAGGTCCACACCTTCTGGCCGTTGACCACGAAATGGTCGCCATCAAACTCAGCCCTGGTACGCAGCGACGCCAGATCGGAGCCCGCACTCGGCTCGCTCATCCCCAACGACGCGGTGAGCTCGGCGCGCAGCACGGGCACCGCCCACCGATGCTTCTGCTCCTCGGAACCGAACGAAAGTAGCGACGCCGCAACGATGTTCACACCCTGCGGGTTGAAACTGTGATAGATCCGCCGTCGGCACAACTCGTCGAGGTGCACGAACTGCTGCAGTACGTTCGCATTACGACCACCGAATTCCGGTGGCTGCGCGGGCAACAGCCAGCCGTTATCGAACAGCAGGCGCTGCCAGTCGCGCGCCCACTGTGGCATGTGCGACACCGAACGCGGCCGCTCCTGAGTCGCCGTCTCCGGCGGCAGATGCTCATCGAGGAACGCGGCGAACTCTGCGCGGAACTCCTCGACATCGGAATCGAATGTCAGTTGCATTTAGAAACCCCTGTATTCCGCAGCGATCACGGCGCGATGCTCAGCGGCACCACCCAGCAGCAGTTCACCGGCCTTCGCCCGTTTCAGCGCGAACTGCAGGTCGTTCTCCCACGTGAATCCCATGGCGCCGAACAGCTGTATACCGTGCCGGAAGACCAGCGCCTGCGCCTCCCCCGCCGACGCCTTGGCCATCGCCGCGGCCAGCCGCCGACGCGGATCGTCCTCGGCGATCGTCAGCGCGGCGAAGTAGGACAGCGCGCGCGCCCGTTCGATCGCCACGTGCATGTCGACGGCCTTGTGCTGGACGGCCTGGAACGTTCCGATCACCACGCCGAACTGCTGACGCTGCTTCACGTGCTCGAGCACCAGATCGAGGATGCGTTGGCACGCACCGACGGTGGTGATGGCCATGCCGGTGAGCGCCACATGGCGGGCCCGTTCGGTGTCGACGTGGACGCGGTCGGTGTCGGGGACGTGGACCCCTGCGAAGGTGACCTCGCCGATGTGCAATACGGGGTCGAAGACATTGCTGCGCCGGGTGATGGCGACGCCCGCGTCGACGACGAACACCCCGGCGGCGGTGACGACCGCGAGCCTCTCGGCGCGGTCGCCGTCGAGGACGTGTTGCGCCGTGCCGTTCAGCACCCAACCGTCGGCGTCCCGGTAGGCGTTCACCCCGCTGTGCACGGCCGTGCCGGAGACCTGCGGGTCGAACCGGTCGCCGGCAAGCGGTGCGAACTGCGTCAGGGTCGCGAGGAACGGGGTGGGATCGGTGGCTCGGCCCAGCTCTTCGGCCACGATCGCCAGTTCGACCGCGTGCTCCGGGTCGGCCAGCTCGGTCCAGCCCGCGTCGACATAGGTCTTCCACAGCGGGGTCGGGTCCACGCCGTTCTCGGCGACGCCGCGCACCAGCGACGCCGGGCAGGCCTTGGTCACCGCGTCCCGCACGGTCTCTTGCCACAGCCGCTGATCGGCGTCGAACTCCAGTAACACGTGTGGCCTCCTGGTGGACCTCGTCACTACCCCGTCGGTAGGCACGAGAATAACATTCTCGTTAGATGCTGTAACCGTTCTCTGGTTCCGGCTACCCCATTTCGCCAGCTGAGCGCCAAGCGACTGACCAGCGCACACTCTGACCTGCGAAGAAGTAAGCGATCCGCTGGAGAACACAATTCTTGCCTTTGAAGAACAAGGCTTTACTATGGCTTTATGTCCGGTGCCGGTACATGTTGCAGCCCCACGCGCATTCCGGCCGCCCGGATGGACTTCGGAGGCCCTGCGTGATCACACATCCCGACGGAACGACGACCCCGGTCATCGACGCCAGCGTGCACATCTTCAGCCAGTCGAACAAGGATTTGCGCAGCTTCATGCGCGAGCCGTTCAAGAGCCGCGGCTTCCCCGACTACGAGATGGACTGGTACGGCGCGCCTGGCGGCGAATACCTGTCGAAGGCCGAGGGGCCGGACCGGCAGTATCCAGGCTCTGACCCCGAGATCGTCGGCAAGCACATCTTCGACGAGGGCGTCGCCGACTTCGCCGTCCTGCACCCGATGACCCGCGGAATCATGCCCGACCGTCATCTCGGCACGGCGATCGCGGCGGCGCACAACGAATTGATGGTGACACGCTGGCTCGAGGACAACCCGTACGCGGAACACTTCCGGGGCACCATCCGGGTCAATCCCGACGACATCACCGGTGCCCTCCGGGAGATCGCGAAGTACAGGGACCATCCGCGCGTCGTCCAGGTCGCCGTCCCGCTGCAGTCGCGGGAGTTGTACGGAAAGCCGCAGTTCTGGCCGCTGTGGGAGGCCGCGGTGGAAGCCAATCTGCCGGTCGGCGTGCACATCGAGGTCGGTGCGGGCGTCTCGTTCGCGCCGACACCGTCGGGGGTGCCCCGCACGTACGAGAACTACGTGAGCTTCATGGCGCTCAACTTCCTGTACCACCTGATGAATCTCATCGTCGAAGGGGTATTCGAGAGGATGCCCGACTTGAAGTTCGTATGGGCGGACGGGGCCGCGGACATGTTGACGCCGTTCATCTGGCGGATGGACTGCTTCGGCCGTCCGCACCTGGAGCAGACGCCGTGGGCGCCGAGGATGCCGAGCGACTATCTGCCCGGGCACACCTACTTCGTGCAGGGCGCGATGGACGGCCCCGGTGACACCGACTTCGCAGGCGAGTGGTTCGGCTTCACCGGCAAGGACGACATGGTGATGTACGGGTCGAGCTATCCGCACTGGCAGTACAACGAGCTGAAGGTGCCCGCCTCGTATTCCGACGAACAGCGCGACAAGCTGTGCTGGCGAAACGCCGCCCAGCTGTACGGCATAGACGTCGGGGCAGGCGTCGGCGCACAGTAGAGAAGACTTCTCAAGAGGAGGCCACCACTATGACGGTCACAGCGACAGAGCGAAAGCCCGCAACGGAGCACGTCGCCGTCCGCTGCGTCGACTCCGACGTCCACCCGACGCCGAGGGCGGGCGAGCTGACGCCGTACATCCCCGAGCCGTGGCGCAGCAAGTACTTCCTGACGCGCCGAATCGGTGACCAGATCTATTACGACGCACCGGACTACGCACACGCCTATGCGATGCGCGTGGACACGTTCCCGTCGGACGGCAACTTCGCGGGCAGTGACCCTGACCTCGCCTTCCGGCAGCTGATCATGGAGGCCGGCGCCGACATCGCGATCCTCGAACCCGCCGCCTACCCGGCGCGCTTCCCCGAGGTCAACCACGCGATGAGCATGGCGCTCAACGACTGGCAGGCCAACCACTGGCTGGACAGCCACAACAACTGGCACGGCCGCTGGCGCGGCTCGATCTGCGCGGCGGTCGAGGCCCCGGAGGACGCCGCCCGCGAGATCGAACGCTGGGCCGGCCATCCCTACATGGCG
This sequence comes from Mycolicibacterium moriokaense, assembly GCF_010726085.1. Taxonomy (NCBI): domain Bacteria; kingdom Bacillati; phylum Actinomycetota; class Actinomycetes; order Mycobacteriales; family Mycobacteriaceae; genus Mycobacterium; species Mycolicibacterium moriokaense. Next base: position 2,395,410 of record NZ_AP022560.1, on the reverse strand, counting down.
CAGATCCTCATCAAGGCCGAAAACCGCCCGGCATGGGGCGATCCCAAGTACAACCCGGTGTGGGAGGCGGCCACCAAGCACGACATCACGGTCAGCTGCCACCTGTCGCGCAGCCACCACGAGGAGCTGCCGATCCCGCCGGTCGGCTTCCCCAGCTACAACCACGATTTCATGGTCACCTACTCGCTGCTCGCCGCGAACCAGGTGATGAGCCTGATTTTCGACGGAGTCTTCGACCGTTACCCGACGCTGCGAATCGTGTTGGTGGAGCACGCATTCACGTGGATCCTGCCGCTGATGTGGCGCATGGACGCCATCTACGAGGCCCGCAAGTCCTGGGTGGACATCAAGCGCAAGCCGTCGGAATACGTCAAGGACCACATCAAGTTCACCACCCAGCCGCTGGACTACCCCGAGGACAAGACGGAGTTGACCCGCGCATTCGAGTGGATGGAGTGCGAGAAGATCCTGCTCTTCAGCAGCGATTACCCGCACTGGACGTTCGACGATCCGCGCTGGCTGGTCAAGCATCTGCCCGAACACGCACGCGAGGCCGTGATGTTCCGCAACGGGATAGCGACCTATCACCTGCCGGAGACGGTGCCGGCGCTCGAGGGTCAGGTGCGGGTGTTCTGAATTGAGCGACAAGAGCACGAGCGAAAAGAGCGGCAAGATAACCGAAGAGAAGAAACCGCCCCGGCTCGCTCAGGGGCGTGAGCACGTAGTCGCCACGGTCGACGAGATCCCGCCCGGCACACACAAACTGGTGCCCATCGGACGCCACGGCGTCGGCGTCTACAACGTCAACGGCACCTTCTATGCCATCGCGAACTACTGCCCGCACGAGGGCGGTCCCCTGTGTTCGGGGCGCCCGCGCGGCCGCACCATCGTCGACGACGACGTTCCCGGTGACGCGGTGATGGTGCGCGACCTCGAGTACATCTACTGCCCATGGCACCAATGGGGTTTCGAGCTGGCGACGGGCACGACCGCGGTCAAGCCCGAGTGGAGTATCCGGACCTACCCGGTGCGGGTGGTCGGCAACGAAGTGATGGTGCAGGCATGACCTCTACGCAGTCCTCGGGTCTCAAGCTCAAGCGCGGCGAGAAGACGTTCGAGTACAACGGCGGCCGCGTCGTCTACGAAATCCTCGGCAAAGAGGGCGAATTCATCGCGCTGACGCCGGGTGGCCGGTTCAGCAAGGACATCCCGGGGCTGCGGCCGCTGGCGCAGGCGTTGGTCAAGGGCGGGTACCGGGTGCTGCTGTGGGACCGGCCGAACTGCGGCAAGTCGGACGTGCAGTTCTACGGCAAGAGCGAATCCCACATGCGCGCAGAGACTCTGCATGCGCTGATCACCGGCCTCGATATCGGGCCGTGCGTCATCGCCGGTGGTTCGGGCGGGGCACGTGATTCGCTGCTGACTACGATGCTCTACCCGGAGATCGTGCGAAAACTGGTGGTGTGGAACATCGTCGGCGGGGTCTACGGATCATTCGTGCTCGGCGGGCACTACGTGGTGCCGAGCATCCTCGCGGCGCGCGGCCTGGGAATCGAGGGTCTGCTACACGTCCCCGAGTGGAAGGAACGCATCGCCGAGAACCCGGACAACGAGGCGCGCTTCCGCGCACTCGACGTCGACGAGTTCCTCAAGGTGATGTTGCGCTGGCTCAACGCGTTCGTGCCCAAGCCGGGCCAGACCATCCCCGGCGTTGAGGACGAGATGTTCGACAACATCCAAGTTCCCACGTTGATCATCCGCGGCGGCGAGAACGACTGGGATCACCCGAAACGCACCTCGCTCGAGGTGAGCTGCCTCGTCAAGGGCTCCACGCTGATCGATCCGCCGTGGCCGGAGGACGCGTGGGAGCGCGCGGGCGAGAAGTTCGCCGCGAGTGGGGGGAAGAAGTTCTGCCTGTTCGACACGTGGGTGCAGGCCGCGCCCGCGATCCTGAAGTTCCTGGACGCCTGATGCGCTACACGGCGTCGGTTCACACCGTGTGGATATGCACTTCGCAGTTCAGCGACGCCTCCAGCGCGGTGTGTACGCGGCTCTCCGGGACGCGTTCGAGGTCGGACTTGCGCAGCTTCACGTGGACGACGTCCCACCCGTCTTCATCGGCGACACGTTCGATTTCGCCAGTGATCCCGAATCCCGCCAGCACGCCGTGGGCGTCGTCGTCGGTTCCCCGGCTGATGAAGGTCAGCACACCGGGGACCGGCGTCGTGCCGAACGCCTTGGCGCACAGGGCGATCGCGGTCCGCTCGAGTTCCGCGGCGTCGTCCCCCGCGATCAACAACTCGACCTCACGACGGTGCGCAGGCAGGCCAACGAGATTGTTCTCGACCACCTCGATGCCCACCGCAACAGCCGATTCACGCAGGCGCACCATGCCGTCGGTCAACTGCGCGGGCGCGAGCTCGCCCGCCGGGTCGACCCCGACGCGCACCACAGCGGTCCTCATGCCCGTCAGCCTATCCAGCGGTCCCAGCCCGGCCGCAGACCCGGTGGAGGCGCCATGACCACTGCCGCAACCGCTCTCAACGTGGCCGCATGGCCCGACTGTGCGCCGCGACTGCTGCGACCCACGCAAGCCGGTGCCGAGGAACTGGCCGACTATGTCCAGGCCGGTGGCTACCGGCCGTTGGACGACCCAGACGCGCTACTCGAACAGGTCGACCTGTCCGGACTGCTCGGACGCGGCGGTGCGGCCTTCCCTCTCGGGACCAAACTGCGCACCGTGCGCGACACCGGACGCCGCGGCGCCCAGACGGTCATCGTCGCCAATGGCGAGGAGGGTGAACCCGCCTCGGCGAAGGACCGGTGGCTGCTGCGCAACCGGCCGCATCTGGTGCTGGACGGCCTGCGGCTGGCGGCCGCGATCATAAACGCCGACCGCGCGTACGTCTACGTCTCCGACGAGCAGTCCGCCGCAGCGGTGAACCGGGCGCTGTCCCAACTGGACTCGCAGGTATTCGGCGCGACCGACGTCGTCCTGGTGACCGTCGAACCCGGCTACGTCGCGGGCGAGGAAACCGCCGCGGTGCGACGCATCAACGGCGGCCCCGCCAAACCGACGGACAAACCACCCCGGCCGTTCGAGGAGGGCGTTGCGGGGCTGCCCACGACGGTCAGCAACGTCGAGACGCTGGCCAACCTGCCCCACATCCACGAGCACGGCTCGCAGAGTTTCCGCGCCGTCGGCACACCGATGTCACCGGGGACGTTCCTGGCGACCATCACGGGTGGGGGCAAGCCTGCCGCCCTGTACGAGATTCCCCACGGCGCAACATTTTCCGATCTGCTGAAGGTGCACGGCGTGCCCGCGGATTCGGTACGCGGGGTGCTGATGGGCGGATACTTCGCCGGGCTGGTCAACACCGACATCCTCGATGCGACACTCGACCACGAGACGATCCGCCGACTCGGCAGCGGTCTCGGATGTGGGGCGATCTCGATCCTCACCGACGACTGCCCCGTCGCCGTGGCCGCGGCGGTGCTGTCCTACTTCGACCGCGAGAACGCCGGGCAGTGCGGCTCATGCTTCAACGGCACGGCCGCCATGGCCGCCGTGACCTCCGCGCTGCGCGACGGCGCGGCGACCCAGGAGGACATCACGCGCCTGGAGCGGTGGTCGGTGGTGCTGCGCGGCCGCGGAGCGTGCGGCACCCTCGACGGCGCCACCAACGTCGCCGCGAGCCTGCTGCGCCAGTTCCCGCAGCTCATCAGCAGCCACCTCGCCAAGGACTGCCCGTCCTGCCGAAGCGGTGCGTTCCGCCCGGTGCGACCCTACGAAGTGGAGGCGGTGGCCCGATCATGAGTGACGGCTTGAGGATTCGCCTGGATCGGACGCTATGCGACGGCTTCGGCATCTGCGCCAAGCACGCACCGGACTACTTCTCGCTCGACGACTGGGGCTATGCCTCGCTCATCGGGGACGGAACGGTGCCTGAGAAAGACCGCGACGCGGTGATGCGGGCACTGCTGGACTGCCCCGTGCACGCCATCATCTATATGGGTGAGCACCGGCCGTCCAACGACGGGGCCGCGCATCAGGACGCCAAAGAGGCGCCCGAACCTGCGCCGAAAACCGATGACAACGAAGCGATCTCGGAGTTCGTCCGGTGACCAGACCACTTCCCGAACTCACCGCCCAGAACGAATTCTTCTGGACCGCCGGAGGCGACGGCGTCCTGCGCATCCAGGAGTGCCGTGACTGCGAGGCGCTGATCCACCCGCCGCAGCCGGTGTGCCGGTACTGCCGCAGCCGGAACATGGGCGTGCGGGACGTCTCCGGCAAGGCGACGCTGTCGGCATTCACCGTCAACCACCGCTTCGGCTTTCCCGACCTCCCGCCGCCCTATGTCGTGGCGCAGGTCGCCGTCGTCGAGGACCCACGAGTTCGCCTGACCACCAACATCGTCGAGTGCGAACCCGACGAGCTCGAGCTCGGGCAGACGGTCGAGGTGACGTTCGAGAAGATCGAGGACGTCTGGCTTCCGCTGTTCCGTCCGACAGCAGTCAAGGAGATCGGGCCGCTTCCCGAGGACGAAATCACGCCAACCGATTTCGCCCGTCACGTGAGCGCACCGCTGACCGCGACGAAGTTCGAAGAGCAGTCGGCGATCACCGGCATCGGCGCCTCACGGCTCGGCCGCCGGCTGATGGTGGCCCCGCTGTCGCTGACCATCGACGCGTGTGAGGCCGCGATCGCCGACGCCGGCCTGACTATCGACGACATCGACGGGCTGTCGACCTACCCGGGACTCGACGTCGCGGGCATGGGTGAAGGCGGCGTGACCGCGCTCGAAGGCGCGCTCGGCATCCGCCCCACGTGGATCAACGGCGGCATGGACACATTCGGTCCCGGCGGATCCGTCATCGCCGCCATGATGGCGATCGCGACGGGCATGGCGCGCCACGTGCTGTGCTTCCGCACGCTGTGGGAGGCGACGTTCCAGCAGCTGATGAAGGAGGGCAGGACCAGCCCGCCCGGCGGGCCGCGCACCTCCAGCTGGCAGATGCCGTTCGGCGCCACCTCGGCGGCCCACGTGCTGGCGCTCAACGCACAGCGGCACTTTCAGCGGTACGGGACGACCCGGGAGACGCTGGGCTGGATCGCCTTGAACCAGCGCGCCAACGCCGCGCTGAACCCGACAGCGATCTACCGCGATCCGATGACCATGGACGACTACCTGAACGCGCGGCCGATCACGACCCCGTTCGGGCTCTACGACTGCGACGTCCCGTGTGACGGCGCCGTCGCGGTCATCGTGTCGGCGGTCGACGCCGCCAAGGACATGCCGCGCAAGCCGGTGTATTTCGAGGCCGTCGGCACCCAGATCATCGAACGCACCGACTGGGACCAGACCACGCTGACGCACGAACCGCAGGTCCTCGGCCAGTCAGCGCACCTGTGGACCCGAACATCGCTGCGGCCCAAGGACGTCGACGTCGCCGAGCTCTACGACGGCTTCACGTTCAACTGCCTTTCGTGGCTGGAAGGTCTCGGCTTCTGCGGCATCGGCGAGGCGAAGGACTTCCTGGACGGCGGCAAGGCCATCGCACGCGACGGCGTCATCCCGCTCAACACCCACGGCGGCCAGCTCTCCCACGGGCGCACGCACGGCATGGGTCTCATTCACGAAGCGGTCACCCAGCTGCGCGGCGACGCCGGTGAGCGGCAGGTCAAAGATGCCCATGTCGCGGTCGTCAGCAGCGGCGGCCTCACCCCGAGCGGTGTGATCCTGATGCGGACCGACGGGTGAGCGACCCGACCGTGCGGCCACGCGTCGTCTTCGTCGACGGCGTTCCAATGTCCGGCCTCATCGCGGCGGTCGAGGAGCCGAAGGCCGTCGTCGTCGCATTCCACGGAGGCTCAAGCACCGCAGCGTATTTCGACTGCCCGGGGCATCCGTCGCTGTCGCTGCTGCGGTTGGGCGCCGGCAACGGTTACACGATGGTGGCGTTGGACCGACCCGGGTACGGGAGTTCGGCGCCCTACCCGGACGCCATGGAGCGACCGGAGCAGCGTGTGGCGCTCGCCTACGGCGCGATCGACAAGATCCTCGGTACGAATCCCCGCGGCGCCGGCCTGTTCCTCGTCGGCCACTCGGCCGGTTGCGAATTGGTGGTGCGGCTGGCCGCGGATGAGCACGCCGATGAGTCCGACGTCATCGGACTGGAGTTGGCGGGCACCGGACTGCAGTACCACCCGGAGATGGCGGACATCATGAAGGCCGCGACGGCCACGGGCCGCCCGACCGGGCTGCGTGAGGTGCTCTGGCAACCCGCGGAGCTCTATCCCCCCGACGTATTGTCCGGTATGACGAACTCGTCGACCGGCGCCCTCTACGAGATGAACATGACGAGAAACTGGCCCCGGCAGGACTTTCCGGCCCTCGCACCGCAGGTTCGGGTGCCGGTGCAGTTCAGTGTCGCCGAGCACGAACGGGTGTGGCGATCGGACGCGGAGGCCATGGCGCAGATCGCCGCCCTGTTCAGCGCGTCACCACGGTTCGTGACCAACGAGCAGCCGGGGACCGGCCACAACATGTCCTTGTCTCTCAACGCGGCCGCGTACCACAACTCGGTGTTGTCGTTCGTCGGGGAATGCGTTGCCGCGAAGACCAATACATCAGAAGCAATGGAGGCGGGTTGATGCGCGTCGGATTCATCGGATTGGGCAGCCAGGGCGGTCCGATGGCACGCAAGATCGTGGAAGGCGGATTCGAGACGACGCTGTGGGCGCGCCGGGCGGCCAGCCTCGAACCGTATGCCGACACCGCGGCGAAGACCGCGGGTTCGCCCGCCGAACTGGGTGCTGCCAGCGACCTGGTCTGCCTGTGTGTGGTCGGCGACGATGACGTGCGCGAGGTGCTCTACGGCGAAACCGGTGTGCTCGCCGGCCTGGCGCCCGGCGGGATCGTCGCCATTCACAGCACGGTGCATCCCGACACTTGTAGGGAGATCGCCGAGAAGGCTGCCGCGCAGGGTGTTTCGGTGATCGACGCTCCGGTGAGCGGCGGTGGACCCGCTGTCGAGGAGGGCAAGCTGCTGGTCATGATCGGCGGCGACGAGGAGATCGCGGAGCGGTGCCGCCCGGTGTTCGCGACCTATGCCGATCCGATCGTCCACCTGGGTCCGCTCGGCAGCGGGCAGGTCACGAAGATCCTGAACAATCTGCTCTTCACCGCCAACCTGGGCAGCGCCCTGAGCACACTGGATCTCGGTGAAGCCCTTGGCATCCCGAGGGTGCGGCTCGCAGAGGTGCTCAACGGCGGTTCGGCCACCAGCAAGGCACTGGGCAGCATCGCCGTATTCGGCGGCACCGTCGAGGGTCTCGCACCAATCGCAGGTGCGCTGCTGCAGAAGGACGTTCGCCACGCGGCGACCATCGCCGCCAGCGCTTCGGCACCGGAGGGTGCCGTGTTCACCGCGGCCGACACCGCGCTGAAATCCATGGACCACCCGCGATGACCCGAGTCGGATTCGTCGGCGCAGGCCGGATGGGCGGGCCGATGGTCTCCCGTCTCGTCGAGGCCGGCCACGAGGTCCGCGCACTGGGCAGGACGGACGAAAAGCGCCGAGCCGTCGCTGAGCTCGGCGCACAGCCGGTCGCGGGACTTCACGACATCGCCAGGGACGCGGACGTCCTCATCGTCTGCGTCTTCACCGACGAGCAGGTGGCGCAGGTGTGCTCCCCCGGCGTGCTCGCCGCGATGTCCCCCGGCTCCACACTCGTCGTTCACACGACCGGAAGTCCGCGCACCGTCCAGACGGTCGCAGCCCATTCCCCCAACATCGACGTCCTCGATGCGCCGGTCAGCGGTGGACCGCACAACATTGCCGCCGGTGCGCTCACATTGTTCGTCGGCGGTCCCGATGACGCCGTCGCACGTGTCCGGCCGGTGCTCGCCGCCTACGGCGACCCGATCCTGCACGTCGGGCCGCTCGGCGCGGGGCAGGCCGTGAAGCTGACCAACAACGCGCTGTTCGCCGCCCAGATCGGACTGCTGCGGGAGGCGGTCGCCCTGGGCGACCGTTTCGGCGTGGGCGAGGCCGAGCTGCTCGAGGCCATCACCCACGGCAGCGGGGCGAGCACGGTCGCGGGCTTCGTCGCCGCAGGTGGTTCGGTCGACACGTTCGTCGAGCGGACAAGTGAGTTCATCGGTAAGGACGTCGAGGTCGTGCGCAAGATCGCCGCGGAACTGGGCGAGGCGCTCGGCCTGCTCGACGACGTCATCGACGCAGGAATTCAGTCATGAAACGGCGCCGATCCGTTTACCTAAGGCCTTGCCGTGAGGCATACTATGCGTTACACAAATGCAGCCTCGCGTAAAGGAAGCCGACGCCAGCCCGCGGCGAAAGAGGAGACAATGACCAAGCCCAAATTGGTGTTCAGCCCGGTATCGCAGGAGTATTTCGAGAATCCGTACGACATCTACAAGCGGATGCAGGAAGAAGCTCCGATCTACTACGACGAGCAAGAGGACTTCTACGCGATCACCCGGCATGAGGACGTCGCTGCCGCGCTCAAGGACACCGACGCGTTCTCGTCCTCCCGCGGTTGCGACCTCGCCATGGTTCGCTCCGGTGAGCCGCCGCAGAAGTCGATCATCTTCATGGATCCGCCTGAGCACCGGCATATGCGCAGCCTGCTGAACAAGGCCTTCACCCCGCGCGCCATCCAGTCGCAGCGCGAAACCGTCATCGAGGTCGTCGAGCACTACCTGTCGCAGTGCAACCCCGACGGCTTCGACGTCGTGCAGGATTTCTCGGGGCCGTTCCCGGTCGAGGTGATCACCCGGATGGCCGGTGTGCCCGAGGAATTCCGCCAGCAGGTGCGGCACTGGATCGACACCAGCCTCGAGCGGCAGCCCGGTCAGATCGAGTTGTCCGAAAAGAACATGCAGGCCAACATCGACTCGGGCATGTACTACTACAGCCTGGTCCAGGAGCGACGCCAGAACCCGCAGGACGACATGATCAGCCGGCTGATCGCAGCGGAGATCCCCGGTGAAAACGGCGAAATGCGCAAGCTCGACGACATCGAGATCACCGGTTTCTGCGCGCTGCTCGGCGGAGCTGGCGCCGAGACAGTCACCAAGTTGATCGGCAGCGCGGTGGTCGAGTTCGCCAAACATCCCGACCAGTGGCAGCTGCTGCTCGATGACCGGAGCAAGGTTCCAGACGCGGTGGAAGAGTTGCTGCGCTATGTCGGACCGGTGCAGTACAACGTGCGTTTCACGTTGAAGGAAGCCGTACTGCCCAGCGGCACGATCCCGGCGGGCAAGCCGGTCTTCATCATGAAGGCCGCGGCCAACCGTGATCCGCGCGCGTACGACCGCGCCGATGAATTCGACATCACCCGAGACCGGACCCAGTCGCCGCACATGGGCCTCGGCTACGGCATCCACAGCTGCCTCGGCGCGGCGTTGGCCCGGCTGGAAAGCACCATTGCGCTCGAGCATCTGATCGACTTCATGCCGCGCTACGAGGTCGACTTCAGCGGACTGCACCGCGTCACCATGCAGAACGTCGCCGGTTACCACAACGTGCCGGTACGGGTGCTCAAGTAAGGGGGATGCGCATGGCACAGAAAATCGAGGTTGATTTCGGTCTGTGTGAGAGCAACGGGGTGTGCATGGGCATCATCCCCGAGGTCTTCGATCTGGATGACGAGGATTATCTGCACGTCCTGCAGGACGAGGTGACTCCCGAGAACGAGCAGCAGGTGAAGGAAGCCGTGCGGCAGTGCCCTCGGCAGGCGATCTTCATCAAAGACGAATGACCGCTGCCAAGGTCGTCTTCGATCCGTTCTCCGAAGAGTTCTTCAACGGACCGTGGGAGATCTATCGGCGCCTTCGCGAGGAGGCGCCGGTCTACTACAACGAAGAATACGACTTTTACGCCCTGTCCCGGCATGAGGACGTCGCCGCGGCCTACAAGGATTACGAAACCTATTCGTCTGCTTACGGTTTGGACCTTTCGACCGTGCGCTCCGATGAGCCGATGATGGCGAAGATGATCATCGTCATGGACCCGCCGGAGCATCGACAGATGCGCAGCCTGGTCAACAAGGTTTTCACGCCGCGGGCCATCGAGGCCTTGCGCCCCATGGTCACCGAGACCATCGATCGGTACTTCTCGCGCGTCAACCCGCAGCGCTTCGACGTCGTACAGGACTTCTCCGCGCTCTTTCCGGTTCAGGTCATCACGCAGATGCTCGGCGTCCCTGAGGAGTACCGCCAGCAGGTCGGCGAATGGGTCGACACCACGCTGCGTCGCGAGCCCGGGCAGATCGACATGTCCGAGGAAGGCATGCAGGCGGTCGGCGAACTGATGGGGCTGTACTACAACGTCATTCAGCAGCGCCGAGCCGAACCACGCGACGACATGTTCAGCAGGTTGATCGCCGCCGAGATCGAGCGCGAAGATGGCGAGAAGCAGTCGCTCGACGACTTCGAAATCGCCGGATTCGCAACGCTGTTGGGCGGCGCAGGCGCAGAGACCGTCACCAAGTTGATCGGCAACGCGGCGGTCACCTTCGCACGCTTCCCCGACCAGTGGCAGAAGCTGCTCGACGACCGCAGCAAGATCCCTGCCGCGGTCGAGGAGCTGCTTCGGTACGAGGCGCCCAATCAGTACAACGTCCGCCGCTCGATGAAAGAGATCGAGCTGCACGGTGTCACGATCCCCGAGGGCAAACCCGTGTTCCTGCTCACCGGGTCGGCCAACCGGGACCCCGATGCGTTCACGGATGCCGACACCTTCGACATCGACCGCGACCGCACCGAGGCGCAGAACCTCGGGTTCGGGTACGGGGTGCACAGCTGCCTGGGTGCGGCGCTGGCCCGCATGGAGAGCGCGATAGCGCTCGAACGGCTGCTCGACTTCATGCCGCGCTACGAGGTGTTCTTCGACGAGTGCGAGCGGGTGGCCGCGCAGAACGTCGCCGGCTGGTCGCATGTTCCGGTCCGGGTGCTGGACTAGCGCCCGATGCGATTCGTGTTCGTGCACGGCGGATTTCACGCCGCCTGGTGCTGGGAACGGACGATCGCGGAACTGGAAGCGCTCGGACACGTCGGCGTAGCCGTCGACCTGCCCGGCCACGGCGCGTTGGTCGACCACGAGTCGACGCTGGCGAACCGTCGCGACGCCATCGTCTCAGCGCTACAGGCCGGTGACGTCCTCGTCGGACACTCCGGCGGCGGATTCGACGCCACCTTGGCTGCCGACGCCGTACCTGAACTGGTCAGCCACATCATCTACCTGGCCGCGGCCCTACCACGTGAAGGCCGTACCTACCCCGAGGCCATGGCGATGCGCGACGCCGAGGACGGCGAGTTCGAAGCCGATGTCGGAGAGATGTTGGGCTACTTGAAGTTCGACGATGACGGCGCGATGTGGTTCGCCGACTTCGAGGGCGCGTGGAAGTACTTCTACCACGACTGCGACGAGGCCACCGCCCGCTGGGCGTTCGAACGCCTAGGCCCCGAACGCTTCGGCGACACCACCGTCACCCCGGTGTCGGTGCCGAACTTCTGGGCGGCAGACCTCCCCCGCAGCTTCATCCGCTGCCTTCAGGATCAGTCGATGCCGCAATGGCTGGCCGACTCCGTTACGCGCCGACTCGGCGTCGAGCAGTTGACGATCGACACGTCACACTCGCCGTTCCTCAGCAGGCCCGAGGAGCTGGCGGAGTTACTGGTCCACGCCACCATGACGGTGCCGACCGGCCCGCTGGTGCCGAACTAACCTTCCTCGGCACTAGCTTCCTCGGCGAGCAGACGCAAAAACCCCCAAATTTCCGCCAAAATGGGGGTTTTCACGTCTGCTCGCGGGGATTCGTGCGCGGAAGATCAGCCCAGGCCGTGCAGGATGACGCCGTTGCAGTCGGCGGCGGCCTGACGCAACTTGAGCGCCTCCTGATAGGCGTCGGAGTAGTACCACTCCTTGGCCGCCTCTTCCGACTCGAACTCCAGGAGAACGGTCTGCGTACCGTGCCACTGGCCCTCGATCACCTCGGCGTTCGTGTCGAACGACAGCAGCGCGGCGCTGCCCATCGTCTGGCTCGCCAGCTTGCCGTATTCCGCCATCCCGGCCGGATCTTTGACGTCCTCCGTGATGAGGATGTACGCCTTGGGCATTCGATTCTCCTTGATTATCCGTCGATTTCAGAGATGGCTTGTTCCGGGCAGTTGGCGATGGCGTCCTTGGCCGCGCTCTCGAGACCCGCGGGCACCTCGGACGGGTCCGCGACCGCCCAACCGTCGTCGGTCATTTGGAAGACCTCCGGGCACAGCGTCAGGCACATGCCGTGGCCGGCGCAGCGGTCCTCGTCGACGGTGACCCTCATGGCTGGTCCTCGGCGAGATCGAATTCCAGATGCAGTTCCGTCAGCCCGCGCAGGATATATGTCGGAATGTATTGGTAGTTGCGGTTACTCGCGGGTCCGTGGTGCGCCTCGCTGATGCGGATGTCGGTCGTGCGATCGAGGAGACGCTCGAGACCGACCCTGGTCTCCGCGCGAGCCAACGGAGCGCCGGGGCAGCTGTGGATTCCCCTGCCGAACGCCAGATGCTGGCGCGCGTTCTTGCGTTCGGGGTCGAACGTGTCGGGATCCTCGAACCGGCGAGGGTCGCGGTTGGCTGCACCGTTGATCACCATCAGCGTGCACCCCGCGCCGATCTCCTGATCGCCGACAGTCGTCGGCACCCGCGACAACCGGAAGTCGCCCTTGACCGGACTCTCGATGCGCAGGCACTCCTCGATGAAGTTCGGCAGCAGGCTGCGGTCGTCGCGCAGCCTGCGCTGAATATCGGGGTTGTCGCCGATCACCTTCAGCGCGGTGGACAGCAGCCGCACCGTCGTTTCCTGCCCCGCGGAGAACACGTTGGTGGCCACCCGGACGACGTCACCGACCTCCGGCATCGTGCCGTCCGGGAAGGTGGCCGTTGCGAGCCCGGTGAGCACGTCGTCGCGCGGCTCTGCCCGCCGGTCCTCGACGTAGGTCGCGAACACCTCGTACAGGTACTCCAGCGGCGTCTTGGCCAGGGTCTTCTCGGCGTTGCCCAGCCCGCTGCCGTGCGTACCGCGTGCGAGCCGCTCCAGCAGCTCGGGGCGGTCCTCGTCCGGCACGCCGAGCAGGTCGGCGATGACGCGCAGTGTGAACGGACCGGCGAAGCCCTTGATGAACTCGCCCTCACCGGGGGCCAGGAAGTCGTCGAGGATGTCGTCGGCGAGCTGCCACATCGCGTCCTCGTTCTCCTTGAGGCGCTTGGGCGTGATCAGCCGCATCAGCAACGCACGGTGATTCGTATGCGTCGGCGGGTCGAGTGTCGGCAGCTGATCGCTGAACGGAATCTCGTCGCGGTGCGCTTCGATCAGCTCGGTGACGTCGTCACCCTCGAGGGGGACGGGAAACCCGGGGAACGGGCCCGTCACCGAGATGCAGGACGAGAAGGTCTCTGCGTCGTTGTAGACGTCGACGGCCTCCTGCCAGCCGGTCACCATCGTCACGCCGTAGTGATCCTCGCGGGTGACCGGGCACTTGTTGCGAAGCGCCTCGTAGAACGGGAACGGGTCATCCGTCAGGCGACTGTCCCGGAAGAAATCGACCGAGGTGAGGTCCTCCGTCATGCGTCACTCCGTAATCTCTGGTGAGTACGAGAACGTGATTCTCATATGCGGGTATTAGATTTCCATAGTGGCACGTTGGCGTCAACGAGAGGGCTGTGCACCCGCTCAGCGCTACTGGATGGGCTCGTCGCCCAGGACGGTGGTTCGTAGCATTTCCCGAGGTGAATCCGGGTCATACGGAGCGGCCCGATGCAGGACCCCGCGGTTGTCCCAGATGACGGTGTCCCCGACCGACCAACTGTGGCGATAGACCTTCTCGGCCGTCGTGGCGCGGTCGAGCAGCTCGGCGAGCAGCGCCCTGCCATCCTCGAGATCCATCCCGACCACGTAATCGGCGGAGGCCCCGAGCACCAGCGAGCGGCGGCCGTTGCGGTGCGTCCAGACGAGTGGATGCTCGTGCGTGGGCCTGGCTCGCCACCGCGCCAGCAGCTCGGGTGACGGATCGGGCGTGATGCGACGCTGCGACGCCTCCAGCGAGTGCACGACGCGCAGTGACGACAGGCGCTCCTTCTCGTCCTCGGTGAGCGTGTCGTAGGCGCCGTAGCTGCTCGCGAACTCGGTCTCCCCTCCACGCTCGGCCACCTGCCGGGCCGACAGCAGCGTGGCCTTCTGCGGGTACTCGTCGTTGGTCGGCGTGCACCCGTCGATATGCCAGTCGAACGTCGCGCGCAGATACGCCGCCGACGCGTTCTTGGACTTGTCGAGCGTGACCGGATAGATGCCCGCGACGGGATGATGCCCATCCGAGGAGTGGTCGACCTCGCCGAGTCGGCGGCAGAACTCCACCTGAGCCTGCGGATCGAGATGCAATTGCGGAAACACCAGCACGCCGTTGTCTTCGAGCGCTTCGAGCACCGCAGCGCCCATCGCGTCGTCGGCCACCAGGCGGTCGGAATCCAGTCCGATTACCTCGGCACCGACCGAGGACGTGAGCTTGTTGATGGTCAGCACAGTCATTTTCGAGTCGTCCTGTCTGTCACGGCACCGGCGCGCTGACGCGGTGCAGTTCCGCGTCCGCAGAGTCGGTCGGTTTCTGAGTGCCGAAGACCTCGACGGCCATCGAAACCATGATCATCGAATAGATGAGATGCAGCAGGTTCAGGACGTCCTCGGGCAGGTCATCGAGAGGAAACTTGTCGCAATAGTCGATCGCCTCCTCAAACCGTGGCGTGAAAGCATCGTAGAACTCGCGGATCTCGGGCATCGGGGTGGCCAATCGCGTGTTCCACCGTTCGGCTTCTGTTGCCAGACACCACTTCTCGGCGTAGGTCTCGAATTCGGCGAACGCACTCGGCAGTCGGGCGTCGGCCATGGTCACACCCCCACCGGACGGCGCTCGTTCTGGTATTCCTCGACCCAGTCGACGACCACCTTGTGCAGATGACGAACCAGGATCTCCTGGT
Organism: Mycolicibacterium moriokaense; assembly: GCF_010726085.1. Lineage (NCBI taxonomy): Bacteria > Bacillati > Actinomycetota > Actinomycetes > Mycobacteriales > Mycobacteriaceae > Mycobacterium > Mycolicibacterium moriokaense. The sequence goes on along the minus strand of NZ_AP022560.1, from coordinate 2,380,363 downwards.
CGTTGAGCGGGAAGTCGTCGACGATCGGCTCGTCCAGGCCGTACTCGAGGGCGGCCTGGGTACCACCGAGCATGCCGGCGTCCTGCAGCGCGAACTCCTTCAATACCACCGACGCGACTTCGTGTTCGATGCGTTCACGCACTGTGCGCGCGGGATGAAATGCGTTGTACGCCTCGAACCTGTGGGTGTTGTGCGACGTCGGCCAGTAGCGGTACAGCAGGTACCAGCCGTGGTAGATGAGGATCTCCAGGTTGGGGAAGATCTGGAAGTTGGTGATGCCCCACGGTTCGATGCCACCGGGGTTCAGGCCGGCGGAGAAATGCGTCTCCGGCGTCCGCCAGGGGCCGACCAGTCCGCTGCGGGTGGCCCGTTCGACGGGATACATGAACTCCGGATCGAGCAGCCACCGCCGGGTACCCGCGGTCGAGACCAGCCGGTGCGGCCCGTCGATCTGGAAATGTCCGCACTCGAACGTGGCATTGGGCTGGCGCACGGCCGACGGAACCTGTTGGGAATGCAGCGATGGCACGTGGTAGTACTCCTGGAAGGCGTCGGCGAAGATCTTCCAGTTGCTGTTGTTGTGCGCGATGAAGTCGTACCGCTCGGTCATCTGGCCGAACGGGTAGTCGTCCAGCGCCGTGATCATCGGTCCGAGGAACTCCCGCAGGCTCCACCGCGGCTGTGGATCGAAGTTGACGAAGATGAACCCGTTCCAGACGTCGCAGTGCACCGGACCGAGTCCGAACTGCTCGGTGTCGAGGTCGAAGAACTCGCCGGGCTGCTGCACGAAGGTCAGCGCGCCGTCGAGCCCGTAGCGCCATCCGTGGTACTTGCAGGTGAACTGGCGACAGGTGCCCTTGACCTCCTCATTGGGAAAGTCGTTCCACACCAGCTTGTTTCCGCGGTGGCGGCAGATGTTGTAGAAGGCGCGGATCGTGTCGTCCTTGCCCTTCACCACGATCACCGATGTCCGTGCGGCCTCGATCTCCTTGGTGAAGTAGCTGCCGACACGTGGCAGTTCCTCCACTCGGCCGACGTTCAGCCAGGCCCGTTTGAAGACCGCTTCGCGCTCGAGTTCGTAGAACTCGGGCGAGGTCGAATCGCGGAACGACACTCCTCCGGTGCCGAGTCCCGGGTAGTGCTCGGTCCAGCTGCCCTCGGCCGGTTTGGGCCACTTACCCATGTGAACCTCCCTCTGGTACTCCAAGATTCGGACGTGATGGCACGGTCACATCACCGATCCGCCGTTGACACCCAGGATCTGACCCGTGATGAAGCCGGCCTGCTCCGTGCAGAGGAACCCCACCGCGACAGCGACGTCTTCGGCGGTGCCGAGGTGCCCCAGCGGGACGCTCTGCGCCATCTGTTCGTTGGACGGAAGATGCCCCGCGGCCTGACCCGCGTGCTGCATCGGCGTCTCGATGGCCGACGGCGGAATGTTGTTCACCGTGATACCCGCTGGTCCGTATTCGCGGGCAAGCGATTTGGTCAACGACAGCAGCGCGCCCTTGGACGCGGCGTAGTGCGCCATTCGCGGCGAACCGCGCTGTGCGCTCGAGGACGAGATCATCACGATGCGGCCCCAGCCGGCCTCGACCATGTCCGGCACCGCCACCTGCGCGCAGTGAAATGTTCCTGTCAGGTTGACGTCGACCAGTCGTGTCCACTTCTCGGGTGTGATGTCGGTGAAGGCGCAGAAGTCGACCACACCTGCGCTGGTGACCAGGATGTGCACCGGGCCCAGTTCCGCGCGCACCCTCGCGAAGGCCGCCTCGACCGCCGCGCGATCGCTGACGTCGACCGCCGCACTCAGCGCCTCCACGCCCTTCTCTCGCAGCTGCTCCGAGACCCGTTGCGCCGCCTCGCCGTTGACGTCCAGAACTGCGATCTTGTGCCCACGGGCGCCGAGCTCGTGGCAGATCGCCTCCCCCATACCCGACGCACCACCGGTCACCACCGCAACTCGGTTCATCGCACGACCCTCCGTCACTACTCGTACACCACCCGCACGGCTCTGCTCGTCGGCAACGACTGGCAGGTCAGCACCCAGCCCTCCGCGACCTCGTCGTCTTCTAGTGCGTCGTTGTTCACCATGCGCGCGCTGCCCTCGACGATCCGGGCCATACACGATCCGCAGGAACCGATTTCGCACGAGTACGGCGGCTGCAGTGCCGCTGCGCGCGCACTCTGGAGCAGGGTCTCACCCTCGCGGTACTTCAGCGTGGTGGTCCGACCGTCGAGCTCGATCGTCACTTCCTCGGTCGCCTCGGCGACACAGGTCACGTCGTCTGGTGACATCTCGCGTCAGTCCCCGATGTGGTCGTTGAAGAGTGTGTGGCCGGTCCCCTTCTCCACTACCCGCGCCAGCAGGTCGCGCAGTGTCTCCTGCTCTTGGGGAGACAGCACGCCGAAGACGGCGTCGTGGGCTGCGATCGCGTCACCGACGACCGCGTTCGCCACCTCCCGACCCTCGGCGGTCAGCTGCGCCTGCAGGATTCGCGCGTGCTGCGGATCCGGCTTGCGCTCGACCAGGCCCCGCTGTTCCAGCGACTTCAGCGCGAGCTGCACTCCCTGCGGTGTGATCAACAGCCGGCGGGCGAGCTCTGCACCCGATAGCCCCGGTTCGTTGGCGAGCTGACGCAGGATGCCGATCTGCGCGGTGCTGACGCCGTGCTGGCTGACCGCGTCGTTCACCGCCGTCAGCGAGAAGTACCAGGCCTGCTTGAGGTGCCACAGCAGGTTGTCGACGAGCTCCATGCTCGTTTCACGCGCCATCGCTAATACCGTCCTGCTTGTAGACGCGGCCGTCCTTCATCACGAAGCGCACGTCGAGCGTGGTCGTGATGTCCTGCGACGGGTCGCCCGGCACCGCGATGATGTCGGCGAGGTAACCCGGTGCGAGACGGCCCAATTCGTCGTCGGTCTCGATCAGTTCGGCGCTGGTGACCGTGGCCGCGCGGAGCGCCTGCATCGGTGTCATACCGCGGTCGACGAGTGCACACAGCTCTTTCGCGTTCTGCCCGTGCGGGATCGCCGGCGCGTCGGTTCCGCAGGCGATCCGCACTCCGGCGGCGATCGCCTTGGGCAGCATCGCCTGTGCTTGCGGGAACACCACCTCCGCCTTCTTGCGGAGCTCAGGGGCGATGCGGTCGACGGCCATCGCCTCGGTCAGATAGGTGGTCGACACCAGGAACGTGCCGGTGTCGGCCATCAGCTTGATCGTGTCGTCGGTGGCGAGGAAACCGTGCTCGATGCAGTCGATCCCTGCACGAATGCAGGCCCGAATAGCGCTGTCCCCCACCGCATGCGCGGCCACGCGTACACCGGCGCGGTGTGCCTCGTCGGCGATCGCGGCGAACTCGTCGTCGGAGTACTGCTGCGCGCCCGGTGCCGTGCTGTGCGACATCACGCCACCTGACGCCGACACCTTGATCAACTTCGCGCCGTGCCGGACCTGGTAGCGCACGCACGCGCGCACGTCGTCCACACCGTTGGCGATGCCCTCGGCGACGGACAACGGCATGATGCCCGGTGCCAGCCGCTGGAACACCGTAGGGTCGAGGTGCCCCCCGTACGGGGTGATGGCATGTCCCGCCGGATAGATGCGGGGGCCGACGTGCCAACCCTGGTCGATGGCGCGTTGCAGTGCGACGTCGAGCAGATAGCCGCCCGTCTTCACCATGAGACCGAGGTTGCGGACGGTGGTGAAGCCGGCCTCCAGCGTGGTGCGTGCGTTGACCGCGCCACGCAGGGTGCGATAGACGGGGTCGTCCTGCACGCCGTGCATCGGGTTCGGTAGCCCTTCGGGACCGCCAGGACCGCCGATCAGCAGGTTGAGTTCCATGTCCATCAACCCCGGCAGCAAGGTCACGTCACCGAGGTCGACGACGGTGGCATCCGCAGGCAGCTCAGCGGGATTGACCTCCGCGATCCGATTGCCGTCCACCACGATCGCGGCAGGAGCGCGCACCTCGCCCGCGTCGATGTCGGCCCAGCGCTGGGCGCGCAGGACGGTCGGCCCGGTCACGGCACCGGTTCAGACAGGCAGTCCAACGACGCGGCGCCGGAGTCGGGCACGCGTGGCTGCTTCCAGCACTCGACCGGGAAGGACACCATGATCATCGAATACAGCAGGTGCATCAGGTTCAGGACGTCCTCGGGCATGTCGTCGAGGGAGAACTTGTCGCAGAACGCGATCGCCTCCTCCGCACGCGGGGTGATGGCGTCGTAGAACGCCTGCATCTCGGCCATCGAACTGGCCAACCGCTTCGCGTAGCGTTCGGGTTCGGTCGCCAGGCACCACTCCGAGAACCGTTCCAGGTCAGCGAATTCGGGCGGCAGCTTCGCAGTCATCGGTCACACCCCCGCCGTCTTGCGTTGGTACTCGTCCACCCAGGCGGCGGTCTCTTTGTGCAGATGGCGGATGAGCACTTCCTGGTCACACAGCAGGAACTCGTTGACGGCTCTGCCCTCGATCATCGTCTGGGTGGCCTCCAACGTGTTGGCATCCTGCAGTCCGTACTCCTTGAAGGAGACGGCCGCCAACTCCTGGGCGATGCGCTCGCGCGGGGTTCGCGGCTGCGGGAAGTACAACGTGCCCTCGAAAATGTGCGTGTTGTACGACGTCGGCCAATAGTGATAGGTCAGATACCACCCCTGGCCCCAGACCAGGATCACGAAGTTCGGGAAGAGCTGGAACGAATCCAGGCCCCACGGTTCGCATTTCGCGGGATTGAGGCCTTCGGGCATCGGTCCGAGATCCGGCTTGTCCCACGGCCCGAACAGTCCGCTCTGGCAGATGTCCTCCATTGGCTTGCGCATCTCGGGATCCATCTCCCACGCCCGGACACCCGACGTGCTCACCAACCGGTGCGGGCCGTCGATGCGGTAGTGCGGCGCCTCGAAGCCTGCCTCCGCGGCCGCTTTCGAATACGTCGACGGCGACTGGTTCGCGTGCAGGATGGGTGCGTGATAGAACTCCTGGAACGCATCCATGTAGAGCTTCCAGTTCGCCTTCACCTCTGAGCGGTAATAGAAGCGCGAGGTCATCTCGCCGAACGGATAGCCCTCGAGACCGGTGATCATCGGACCGAGGAAATCGCGCAGCCTCTGCTCGGGTTCGGGTGCGAAGTTCACGAAGATGAACCCCTCCCAGACCTCGCAGTGCACAGGCACCAGCCCGTAGCGACTCTTGTCGAGGTCGAAGAACTCCCCCTCCTGCTGCACGAACGTCAGATTTCCGTCGAGGTCGTAGCGCCAGGCGTGGTACTTGCAGGTGAACTGCCTGCACACCCCGCTGGTCTCTTCCAGCGGCATGTCGTTCCACACCAGCTTGTTGCCGCGGTGACGGCAGATGTTGTGGTACGCCTTGACCTCTCCGGAGGTGGTTCGCACCACGATGATCGAGGTGTTGACGACCTTCAGTTCCTTGGTGAAGTAGCTGCCTTTGCGCGGAAGTTGTTCGACGCGACCGACATTGAGCCAGGCGCGTTTGAACACGGCCTTGCGTTCGGTCTCGTAGTACTCGGGGCTGATCGAGTCCTCATAGGAGACGGGGTCCGTGCCGAGTTCCGGATAGTGCTCCGTCCAGCTGCCTTCGGGTGGTTTCGGGAATCGAGCCATCGCATGTTCCTGTCGACATCTGTGGGGGCTGTAGAGCTGACGCTATCTGCTCGACGAATCAATCGCAAGTAGTTGATATTCATCCGTTGCGTCACGGCGTCGTGACAGAAATGCCCTGGTCAGGGCAGTTTGATCGCGGACGCGTACATCTCGATGATGGGCCGGTAGAGGTCGACGTCATCGAGTTCGCTGCCGAGGACAACGGCGTCGCTGGTGGCGATGAGCACCTGAGCGAAGGTACGCGGGGGGATCAGCAGGGCGCCCCCCATCCGGTCTATTCCGTTGACGATGAACTTGGTCAGCGCCTCCACGACCTCAGACCTCTTGGCGGCCACCCGTTCCCGCGCGTCGGGGTTGCGCAGCAGATACAGCGTGAACTCGTGTCCGAGCGCGGCGTGTTCGGCGCCGCGGTCGCGGCTGAGCTTGCGCCACCGCTTGGCGATCTCGTCGAACTCGCGGGCGCCGATCTGCTTGGCCGACGCCATGACCTCGGCGAAATTGTCGAAGTAGCGACGCCAGTAGCGGTCGCTGACGGCCAGGAAGAGGTCTTCTTTGGTCGAGAAGTGTTTGTAGATCGCACCCTTGGTATAGCCGGCGGCACGCGCGATGTCGTCGAGACTGGCTGGGGTGAAACCCTTTTCGGCGAACACTTCCTCGGCGGCGTCGAGGAGGAGCGAACGGGTGCGTTCCAGGCGTCGCTCCCTGGTCCATTCCTCCACCATGGCCCGAGTCTGCCACAGAATCTAAGATCCCCATTGGATACTGAGATACTCGGTGGTATCTTGGCCGACGATGAGAGGGGCGTCGTCGTGAGCGATCTGTCGAACAGGAAACCCGCGACCACCGAATCACTGGACACCGCCGGCCTGGATACGCCGGCGACACCCTCGCGGCGCGTCTACTACTGGGCGACCGCGGGCGGCCTCATCCTGGCCCTGCAGGGCTACGTGTGGATCCGCTGGATCACCGGCCCCTACTTCACGCGCGTCGACCCCGGGCCGACCGATCCGCCGACCTTCATGAAGGTCGCGCTGATGCTCTGGCAGATCGGCTCACCGGTGCTGTTCCCCGTCGCCATCTGGTGGTTCATCATCCGGCCGTGGCGACGGGAACGACGGATCACGTTGGACGGCATGATCATGGTGTCCACGGGATTGTTCTTCTTCCAGGACCCGCTGCTGAACTACATCAACACCTGGTGCACCTACAACGCCTGGGCGTTCAACATGGGCTCGTGGGCACCGCACGTCCCGGGTTGGCTCTCCCCGGAGCGGCCGGGCGCGCAGGTGGCTGAACCCTTGGGAATCAACGTCTCTGGCTACGCCTACGGCGTGCTGCTATGCACGATCTTCGGCTGCTGGGTGATGCGCAAGGCGCAACAGCGGTGGCCACGGCTCGGCACCAAAGGCCTGATCGGAGTGGCGTTCGCGTTCGGGTTCGTCTTCGACTTCGTAATGGAGGGCCTCGTGTTGATGCCGTTGGGGATGTACACCTTCCCCGGCGCCATACAGTCACTGTCGATCAACGCCGGCACCTACTACCAGTGGCCGATCTACGAGGGCCTGATGTGGGGCGGCGTGCAGGCCGCGCTGTGCTGCCTACGGTTCTTCACCGATGACCGCGGCCGCACCGTCGTCGAACGCGGATTGGACAACGTCCGAGGCGGTTTCGCCAAACAGCAGTTCGTCCGCTTCCTGGCGATCTTCGCCGCGATCAGCGCGTCGTTCTTCGTCTTCTACATCATTCCCGCGCAGTTCATGGCTACGCATGCCGACCCGTGGCCCGAGGATGTGCAGAAGCGCTCGTACTTCACGTCGGGGATCTGCGGCGACGGCACCGACCGGCCGTGCCCGGATCCGTCGCTGCCGATTCCCACCAGACACTCCGGCTACATCAACACCGACGGTCAGCTGGTTCTCCCGGAGGGGGTTGAGATGCCGACGGTCGTGCCCCACGAGCGGGGCGACTGAGTTGTCGACCGACAACGGTGCCGTCATCGAAACCCGGTCGACTGCACCGTACTACCGGCCGGTCCGCGATGAGGTGGAGGTTTTCCGCGCCGCGGCCCGTCGCGGACTGCCGGTGCTGCTGAAGGGACCCACCGGCTGCGGCAAGACCAGGTTCGTGGAGGCGATGGCGCATGAACTCGGCCGCGATCTGATCACCGTGGCCGGCCACGAGGACATGACATCAGCCGACCTGGTCGGCCGGTTCCTGCTCAAGGGCGGTGAAACCGTCTGGGTGGATGGGCCGTTGACGCGGGCCGTGCGCGCGGGGGCGATCTGCTATCTCGACGAGATCGTCGAGGCGCGCCAGGACACCACCGTGGTGATCCATCCGCTCGCCGACCACCGGCGGGAGCTGCCGGTCGACCGGCTCGGCACGACGCTGTCGGCCGCGCCAGGATTCCAGTTGGTCATCTCGTACAACCCGGGCTACCAGAGCGTGCTGAAGAACATCAAGGAGTCGACGCGACAACGGTTCGTGGCAATCGAATTGGACTTCCCGCCACCGGATGCCGAGGCCGAGATCGTCGCCCATGAAGCCGGGATCGACGGCGAGACGGCCCGCGCCCTCGTGGCGGTGGGCACCGCGATCCGCAGCCTCGACGGCTCTCCGCTCCGAGAGGCGTCGTCCACCCGCATGCTGATCCTCGCCGGCGGCCTCGCCGCCGAAGGACTCAGCCTACGCCGAGCCGTTCAGTCGGCGATCGTCGAAGCGCTGACCGACGACCGCGATGTCGTGCGCGCGCTCGGTGAGCTCGTCGACGCCGTACTCCCCCGGACGTGAGCGTCGCCGATTGCCAACAGCACGAGCGCTTTCGGCTGCTCGCGAACTTCATCGCCGGCAGAGCTGTTGAGATTGCCGAGGCACCGACCGGTCAGCCGGCGTACACCGACGGTCGTGCCGTGTTCGTCTCCGCTGAGGGTTCGCAGGATCGGCAGCGCCGAGAGGTGGTGCTGCAGTGCGCATTGCTCGGAGCCGGCAGTCTGGCTGCAGAGCTGATCAGACCGTTGCGCGCACGGCCGTCGCTCGCTCGCCGGTATCTCGCGCTCGAGGGCCGTCGCGTACTCGCCGACCTGAGCGCCCGACTACCCCTTGCCGCAGCAATACACATCGACTCGCCGAGCACCACCTCGGCCCTCGAGTCGCTCGAAACGGCCCGCGGTCGTGGTGAAGTCGCCGACCCGCCGTTTTGGTTCGGCGTCATCAAACCGTCCCGGTTGTTGACCGCCGAGGCGAACATGTCCGGACGAGCCACCGATGCCGATCTGCGGCTGCAGTTCCGTCCGGAATACGCGCAACCGGAGGAGGAAGAGTCGGACGACGAACCCGCAGAACCCAGCAAGATTCTGCGACTGTTCGACAACCCTCTGTTCAACTCCGAGGCGGTCGGGGACTTCCTCCGCAAGCTACTCGGCACCTCCCGTTCGTCGGGAGACAGTCGCGGCGGCGCGGAGATGCGAGTCGGCGCCGTAAGGCGCGGGCGCACGGCGACACCCGAAGCTCGACCGCTGCCCACCCGGATCCGCTTCATCGATGACGACCATCCGGGCGCCACGGTCGGTGTGGGCGGTGCACTTTATCCGGAGTGGGATGTGTTCGGGAACCGCTATCGCCCTGACTGGTGCCGCGTCATCGACTATCCGTTGACGACACACGCACAGGTCTCCGCGGCCGGGGTCCGTCGCGACGACATCCTGCGCCGGCGCCTGTCACGCATCGGCCTCGGGCCGAAGATGTTGCGTCGCAGGCCCGATGGCGACGAGCTCGACACCGAGGCGCTCGTCGATCTCGCGGTGGACCTCCGCTCGGGCTACTCACCGCCCGAACAGATCTACAACGAGCACCGCAAAGTCGCGCGGAATCTGGGTGTGCTGATACTCCTCGACGCGTCCGGCTCGGCGACCGACGCTGACCCCGACGGGCTGGCCGTCCACGAGCACCAGCGTCGGGCGGCTGCCACGATCGCCGCCACCCTCGAAGACCTGGGCGACCGTGTTGCGGTGTACGCCTTTCGATCCAAGGGCCGCCATGCCGTGCACCTACCGGCGATCAAGACCTTCGACCAACGCTTCGGCGTCACCGGACGGGCTCGGCTGAATCAACTGCAGCCGTCGGGTTACACCCGTCTCGGCGCCGCCGTCCGCGGCGCGGGCGAGATCCTCAAACGCGACGCCGGTACGCCGAACCGCTTGCTACTGGTGCTGTCTGACGGATTTCCATACGACGACGGCTACGAAGGACGATACGCGGAAGCCGACGCTCACCGGGCGCTGGAGGAGCTGCGGATCGACGGCGTTGGCTGCCTGTGCCTTTCGCTGGGGGCTGCTACCGCGGCTGACGTCCTCGAGCGCGTGTTCGGCGCAGCATGTTATGCCGCCGCCGCGACACTCGCCGACCTGAGCCCGCGGATGGACGAACTGTTCATGTCGTCGTTGCGCGAGCTCGCCGCCCCAAAACCTGCGATTTCGGTGTAGTTGGTCGCGCCCCGCGCGACTAGTTACACCGAAATCGCAGAACGAATGGTCGCAATCACCCGATCGGGATACTCGACCAGGTCGATCCAGGTGAAACGCAGCACCTGCCAATCCATCAACATGATGTTGTTCTGGCGGACACGGTCGCGATGAAAGTCGTCAGGTTCGCTGTGGTACGCAAGACCGTCGACTTCGATCGCCACCTTCGAGTCGGGGAATCCGACGTCCAGCATGTATCCGCCCACGCGATAGTTGGTCTGCCAGCCGGTGATGCCGGCCTTTCGCAGCAGCCTCACCAATAGACGTTCAGCTGCAGACCGTGCGCCATCATCGGCGGCCTGCAGGCGAATTCGCGCTGCCGGCGACCCGTACCGACCCTTGTTGCGCATGTGCGCTCGCCACAACTCGCTGAGCCGAACATCGTGTAGCAGCGCCCAGTCCATGATCTTCATGCCACCCCGGCGCCGAATCGCCGCCTCGACGACCGTGAACGGCACGGCGGTGACGAGAAGCCCTCGGCGCTCCACGATGTCGGCGGAATCCAAGTCTCGTCGCCGCAACACGGATTCCGGCCGGCGGCGACCGCTGGCGTTACGTGGCATCGTCACTTCAACACGATCCGGCGCGAACTGCGTCAGACCATGCCACCACGCGGCGGTCAGTCCACTGCCGACGGCATGGTCGCCATAAGCCCACACGCCGGCCCGGATACGGGACGCGTCGGTGAAGGGGCGGTCGTCTGCGAAGTACACGCCCCGCGAACAGCGACGCCACTCTCCCGACCGCACGCGCCGGTACACCGCATGCTTGCTCAGGCCCGCTTCGCGCGCGTGTTGCAACGTCACCACACCGTCGTGTCGGCGCAGAAACTCGTTGAGCACGTATCAATGGACGCAATACACCCAGCAATCGGTTCCACCCCTCGCGATTTCGGTGTCGAGAGTCGCGCCGACCGCGACCAACGACACCGAAATCGCCTCAACGCGCGGGCAACCCCAGCACGCGCTGCGCGATGATGTTGCGCTGGATCTCCGACGTGCCACCCGAGATGGTGCCGGCATAGCTGCTGATGTACCGGGTGAACCAGCTGGCGGTGAAAAGGTCTGGGCTGTAAGGGTTGTACGGACCCGTGAACACCGGACTGAGAAGACCGTCCGCACCGGCGCCGTCCAGCGCGTGGCGCAGCGCATTCTGCTCGGCTTCGGATCCGAGGAGCTTCAGCACCGAGATTCCCGGGATGTCGCGCTCGCCGCGTGCCGCCTGTCCGAGCGCGACCGAACCCAGCAGACGCAGCGCTTGGTAGTCCATCACCATGGTGGCGTAGCGATCGCGATTGACCTCGCCGTCGGGTTGATAGTCCTCCAGCAGCTGTTCGAGCCGGTTGGCGAATGCCATCCACATCATGGTGCGCTCATGTCCCAGTGACCCGTTGGCCACTTTCCAGCCACCGCCCAGCGGGCCGACGAGATTCTCCGCAGGCACCCGGACGTCGGTGAAGAACACCTCGTTGAAATCGACTTCGTCGCGTCCGTAGACCGATGCGAACGGACGACGCTCCACTCCCGGCGTGTCCGTCGGGATGATCAACGCGCTGATGCCTCTGTGTTTCGGCGCATCGGGGTCGGTGCGCACGAAGGTCAGGATGATGTCGGCATCGTGGGCGCCCGACGTCCACACCTTCTGCCCGTTCACCACGAAGTGGTCGTCCACCAGTTCGGCGCGGGTACTCAACCCCGCGAGATCCGATCCGGCGCCGGGTTCGCTCATGCCGAGCGCGGCCGTCATGTCGGCGCGCAGGATGGGCACGGCCCACCGCCGCTTCTGCTCCTCGGTGCCGAACGACAACAGCGACGCGGCGATGATGCCCACACCCTGCGGGTTGAACGCGTGGTAGATCCGTCGTCGCGAGAGCACCTCGCGGTGGACGAACTGCTCGAGGATGCCGGCGTTGCGACCGCCGTACTCGGGCGGGTTGCCAGGCAACAGCCAGCCGTGGTCGAACTGCACCCGCTGCCACCGCCTTGACCACTCCGGCACATGCGCGGTCGACGTCGACGGCTCGGCAGCCTCGGCCTCAGTGGGCAGGTGCTCGTCAAGAAACCGGACGAACTCCGCGCGAAACGCCTCGACCTCGGCATCGAAGGTGAGCTGCACGGCACAAGAGTATCAAGTACTTAACATTTGAGTCGTGGTGCGCTATGACTGATGGGATGCTCGACTCCGAAAAGATCCTGATCACCGGCGCGACCGGGAAGATCGCGTTCCCGATCGCGCGGGCGTTGGCGCAGCGCAACGAGGTGTGGGGCGCGGCGAGGCTCAGGAGCACGGCCGATCGCGACAAGCTCACCGCCGCGGGCATCACCCCCGTCGCGCTCGACATGAGCGTCGGAGACTTCTCGGTCCTTCCCGACGATTTCACCTACGTCTTCCACGCCGCCGTCGACCCCGGCTCGGGCGACTGGCAACAGTGCGTCGACACGAACGCGCAGAAATCCGGCGATCTGCTCTACCACTGCCGCGCCGCCAAGGGTTTCGTCTTCTGCTCGACCGGTTCGGTGTACGCGTATCAAGGACGACGACCGCTGCGCGAATCCGATCCGCCAGGTGTTCCGCTGCGCCCGAACTACAGCTTCTCGAAGATCGCCGCCGAATCCGTATGCACCTGGATCGCAAGGCAATACGACATACCGCTGACGATCATCCGGATCTGCTCCACCTACGGCCCGCAGGGTGGAGCACCCGCCGACCGGCTCGAGATGATGCTGGCGCACCAGCCCATCCGGCTGCACCCCGACAAACCGAACAACTACAACCCCATCTACGAGGACGACTACGTCGAGCTCGGTATCCGCGCGCTGGAGGTCGCGGCGACGCCGCCTATCGTCGTGAACTGGGCAGGCAGCGAGACCATCAGCGTCGAGGACTACTGCGCGTACATGGGTGAGCTTGTTGGTGTCGAACCCATCTTCACCTACACGGCAGATGCACATACCCCGTTGTGGCCCGACGTCACGTACATGCACGAGGTCCTCGGCCGGACAAAGGTGCACTGGCGCGACGGGTTCCGACGCATGATCGCCGCGCGACACCCCGAGATCGTCCTGCCCGAAACCTCGACGCCCTGAAGGACATCCGATGCAGCTACCCGGGACCCCCTCCGATGAGATCGACGACGTCCTTGCCACCGGTCGCGGCGATATCACCACGCTGTTCGTCTCGATGGCCACCCGGCATCCCGACGGCGCGGACGCCGAATACCTGCGCTGGCACACCCTCGACCACCGCCCCGAGCAGCACCGGCTGTCGGCCGTGCGCGCCTCGCTGCGGCTGGTGTCGACGCCCGAGTGTCGCGCCGCCCGCGCCGCGACCCACGACCCCCACAACTCGATCGACCACGTGATGACGTACTTCTTCACCGACATCGCGGGCATGGACGGCTTTCTCGCGCTGGCGAAGGCGCTCATCGGGGGCAAGCGGAAACTTCCGCTGCTGCCGCCGGTCGAACGCGGCATCTACGACGTGACACACAAGTCGGCGGCGCCCCGCGTGAAGATCGGTTCCGACGTGCTGCCGTGGTGGCCGGTGAAGGGGGTGTACCTGCTGCTGGAAAACGGTGGGGCCCCGACGGATCCGTTGCTTGGTGTCGACGGGGTGGCAGGTGTGTGGTCGGCGACGTCGCTGGACGTGGACGCGCGGTTGGCGAGCGCACCGGGCGGCCAGTCGATCACGTACTGCTTCCTCGACGACGACCCGGTGGTCACCGCGAAGCGGCTGGACCCGGTGCTGGCCACCCGGTGGGAGCAGACCGGTGTCGAACCGATGCTGGCCGCGCCCTTCTATCCCGTCGTCCCGCACGAGTGGGACCGCTATGTGCCGTAGGAGGACTCGATGCGGATCGGCTTGATGGTCGGCTCCGACAAGGAGCGTTCGCGTGCCGATCGGTTGACCGGACTCCTGGACGACGGAAAAGCCGCCGAGAGAGATGGTTTCGCCTCGTTCTGGATGCCGCAGGTGCCCGGCTATCTCGACGCGATGACGGCCGTCGCGCTGCTCGGGCAGGTCACCGACCACATCGAGATCGGCACCGCGGTGGTGCCGATCCAGACCCGCCATCCGCTGATCATGGCGCAGCAGGCGTTGACGACGCAGGTCGCGTGTGCGGGACGCTTCACACTCGGTGTCGGGCCGTCGCACCACTGGATCATCACCGACCAACTCGGGCTGCCCTACGACAAGCCGGCGCTGCTGGTGCGTGACTACCTCGACGTGCTCGATGCGGCCTTCTCCGGTCCCGGTCCGATCGCGGTGGACAACAACAGCTTTCATGTGCACAGCCCGGTGGACGTCACCGAGGCTTTCACGGTGCAGGTGCTCGTCGCCGCATTGGGCCCCGCGATGCTGCGGCTCGCAGGCGAACGCACGGGCGGAACGATTCTCTGGATGGCCGACGAGCGGGCGATCGGCGACTACGTCGTCCCGCGCATCGTCGCTGCGGCGGAGGCCGCGGGCCGGACCGGCATCCGCGTCGTCGCAGGCGTCCCCGTCGCACTGTGCTCGAACAGCGAGGTGGATCGCGCCCGGTCCTACGCCAGCGAGGTGCTCGGCCACGCCGACTTCTCCCCCAACTACGTGCGGCTGCTCGAGCACGGGGACGCCGAAGACGTCGGCGACACCATGGCGGCGGGCGACGACGCGAGCATCCTCGCCCGGTTGCGCCGGTATCGCGACGCCGGTGTCACCGACCTCGCCGTACGAGTCGTGCCGTTGGGCGACGACGCCAAGAGCCGCAGCGAATCACGTTCCCGGACACAGGAGTTCCTGGCCTCCAACATCGCGTCGCTGAGCTCGTGATACCCGGGCCGACGGCCCTCAGGAGACGTCCGAATCCGATTCCGGGGCATAGGAACCCATGAACTCCACGGGCACGCCGCCCATCGTGCAGAAGAACAGGTCGACGCCCGGGACACCGGTGTCGAACACGGTGACGTCGCTGGCGTGGGCCTTGGCCCGCTCGCGCGCACCGGCGAAGTCGTCGGTGAGAAACGACAGTGCCGCCAGGCCCTCGGGAGCGACGCCGCGCAAGTGCTCGGGAACGTCGAGCACCTCTACCAGACCGGCATCGCCGGTGCCCAGCATCGTGACATCCGCCCCGTCCGACGGCGGCCAACCCAGCGTCTTCTCCAGAATCTCCCCCGGCACGCGCATCTGGAACTGCACCTCCATGCCGACCACGTCCGTCAGGAAGGCGACGAACGTCGGCGCCGAATGGCTGCGCATCACCACGTGGTGGAGTCTTGGCGCCATGGCTATGCGCCCAGCATGACGAGGCCGCCGTCGATGGCGACGAGCTGACCGGTCATGAAATGTGAAGCGTCACTGCAGAAGAAGACCAGTGCTGGGCCCAGGTCAGTCTTCGGGTCACCCAGCGCACCGCCGAGTGGAATCGTCTTCTTGATCTCTTCGTCGATGAACGCCGCTGCGGCGGGGCCCAGGAACTCGCGTAACCGGTCGGCGCCGGGCGTCTGCACGGCGGGGGCCAGCGCGATCGCCGACACCTTCTCGGCGGCCCATGCCTTCGCGATCGAGCGGGTCCACGCTGACACCGCACCCTTGGTCGCGGCGTAGACGGCCGAGATCGGGCTGCCCATCACCGCCTCCCCCGACCCGAAGTTGATGATCCGCCCACCCCCGGTCTTACGCATCACCGCGTAGGCGGCCTGGTTGGTGAAGATGGTGGCCTTGAGGTTGGTCGCGACGAGGAAGTCAATGTCCTCGCCGGTGATCTGACCGGGGATGCCCGCCTGCCACAGACCGGCGGCGTGCAGCAGCACGTCGAGGCCACCGAGTTGCTCGACAGCCGTGGCCACCATGTCGTCCACCGCGGCGGCGTCCCGCACGTCGCACTGCAGCCATGAGACGCCGTCGACGTCGGGCGGAGGCGTCGTGTGGTAGGTCGCGACGACGCCGGCGCCCGCCTCCGTCAGCACTTCGACGGCTGCCGCGCCGATACCCGTCGCCCCGCCGGTCACCAGTATTCGTCTGCCATCCAAGGATCCTGTCATCACTAGATAGTTAGACAAACGTCAACTATATGCAAGCCCCAATACAGCTGTTACAGTGCGGCTGTGCCCAAGTCTGTGACGGCGAATGGCGTTGACGGTAGTCAGCGCCGCGCGTCGTTTCAGCGGGCCCGCTCGCACGAGACCAAGCGTGCTCTGGTGCAGGCGGCGATGGCGCTGTGGCGCACCAACGGCTACTCCCAGACCACGGTCGCCGACATCTGCCGTGCCGCGGGCGTGTCCCGTGCACTGTTCTACTTCTATTTCCCCGCCAAAGAGGACATCTTGTTCGAAGTCGGCCTGCTGTCGACGCGGGCGGCGCAGAAGACCGTGCGCGCGATGCTCGGCGCCGACTACGAGGTCGAGGACGTGATCGCGGAGGCGCTACGCAGCCTCGAACGTTCGATGGCGCGCAACCCGCGCGACCTCATCGTCGAGACGATCCTCGAGGGGTACCGGCACGAGCACCGGATCCTGTCCGGGCGCGAACAGACCGACATCGATGCCGACATGTTCGGCGACCTGTTCGCCAAGGCTCAGCGCGACGGCAAACTCGCTGCGGGTGTCGACGTGAAACATCTGTCGCACCTCGCCGGGATGCACGTCAGCGAGGGCGTGCGGCACTGGGCCTCAGGCGGTTTCGGCGGTCGGTCGTTCGCCGAGGTGGTCACTGACGATATCGCGGCCCTGGTGGCCGGATTCAACCTGAAGGCGGCGAAATGAAAGCGACGATGGTGACCGCGCCCGGTGAAACGGAGGTGCTCGACGTGCCGACACCGACGGTCGGACCGAACGATGCCCTGGTCAAGATGCGGGCGTGCGGTATCTGTGGATCCGATTCGCTGTACATCGCCATGGGCGGGATACCTCCCCGACAGGGGTGCCAACCGCTGGGACACGAACCGGCAGGTGAGATCGTCGAGATCGGCAGCGCCGTCACCGGAATCGCGGTCGGGGATCACGTCGTCATCAACCCGCTGGCCGCCCCTTCCGGATTCATCGGCAACGGCGGCCCGGGCGGTGCGCTCGCCGAGTACCTCCTCATCGAGGAGGCTGTCCGAGGGAAGAGCCTGGAAGTGGTGCCGGATCACATTCCGTTCGAGGTGGCGGCGCTCAACGAGCCGATGGCGGTGGCCCGGCACGCGGTCAACCAGTGCGCGCCTGCGCCGGGCGACAGAGTCGTGGTGTTCGGCGCAGGCCCGATCGGGCTGGGCGCGACCATGGCCTTCAGATCCCTTGGCGTAGCACACATCGTCGTCGTCGACCTGATTCCCAGCCGTCTGGACAAGGCGCTGAAAGTGGGCGCCGATGCGGTGATCAATACCGCGAACGAGGACCTCACAGCGCGTCTCATTGAACTGCACGGTCCTGGTGAGTCGATGTTCCCCGGCAAGGCGGACACCGATATCTATCTCGACGCCGCCGGTGTTCCCGCGGTGATCTCGGCGGCGATCGGTGCCGCCAAGACAGGCGCTCGCCTCGGCATCGTCGCGGTCCACAAGGAACCGGTGTCCGTCGACTTCCTCAGCGTCATGAGCAACGAGATCACGATCGTCGGATCAATGGCCTACCCCGACGAGATCTTCGAGGTCACCGCGGACATCGTCGCGAACTGGGAGAAATACGCCGAGATCGTCAGCCACACAATTCCATTCGACGACGTCGATGAGGCGTTGCGATTGGCCACCACCCCGGGCGCCGCCGACAAGGTCGTCGTCACGTTCAACTGAGAGGAGTCCCGACATGGCATGGGATTTCGAGACCGACCCCGAGTACCAGAAGGTGCTGGACTGGGCCGACGAGTTCGTCCGCCAGGAGGTCGAGCCGCTGGACCTGGCGTTTCCGCACCAGCAGTTCGTGCCGCTGGAGGGCAAACGACGCGACGCAGTCGACCCACTCAAGGATGAGGTGCGCAAGCGCGGGTTGTGGGCGACGCATCTGGGACCCGAACTCGGCGGGCAGGGCTACGGACAGCTGAAACTCGCACTGCTCAACGAGATTCTCGGCCGCTCGCAGTGGGCGCCGATCGTGTTCGGCTGCCAGGCCCCCGACACCGGTAACGCCGAGATCATCGCCCACTACGGCACCGAGGAACAGAAGCAGAAGTACCTCATGCCGTTGCTCAACGGTGAGTTGTTCTCCTGCTATTCGATGACCGAACCGCATGCGGGCGCCGACCCCACCCTGTTCAAGACCAGGGCGGTCCGCGACGGTGATGACTGGGTGATCAACGGCTGGAAGTTCTTCTCCTCCAACGCCCGAACGGCGTCGTTCCTCATCGTGATGGCGGTGACGAACCCGGACGTGAGCGCCTACCAAGGCATGTCGATGTTCCTCGTCCCCACCGACACACCGGGCGTGAACATCGTGCGCGACATCGGCCTCTACGGCGAACCCGAGGGCCAGGGTGGGCATGCGCTGATCCACTACGAAAACGTCCGGGTGCCGGCAGAGGCCCTGCTCGGAGGCGAGGGCCAGGCGTTCGTCATCGCCCAGACCCGACTAGGCGGTGGCCGCATCCATCACGCGATGCGCACCATCGGACTGGCCCAGCGGGCGCTCGACATGATGTGCGAGCGCGCGCTGAGTCGACAGACCCAGGGCAGCCGCCTTTCGGACAAGCAGTTCGTGCAGGGGTATATCGCCGACTCGTATGCGCAGCTGCTGCAGTTCCGACTGATGGTCCTCTACACCGCGTGGGAGATCGACAAGTACAACGACTACAAGAAGGTGCGCAAGGACATCTCCGCGGTGAAGGTCGCCATGCCGACGGTGCTGCACGATATTGCCTGGCGGGCAATGCAAGTGCACGGGGCGCTCGGCGTCACCAACGAGATGCCGTTCATGGGCATGGTGACGGGCGCGGCGGTGATGGGCTTGGCCGACGGCCCGACCGAGGTGCACAAGACGACCGTCGCCAAGCAGGTGCTGCGGGACTACCAGGCCACCGAAGACACCTGGCCTACCGAGTGGACGCCGCGCAAGCGGGAGGAGGCGCGGACCAAGTACGCGGACTTCCTCGAGCATCAGGTCGGCAACCTGTGAGCGAGAACGACATCGACGTCGCACGCCTGTCGGCGTGGATGGACGAAGCGGCACTGCCCGGCAAGGGCGAACCGCTGGAAACCCGGTTCCTGTCCGGCGGCACCCAGAACGTCATCTACGAGCTACGCCGCGGTGAGCACAGTTGCGTGCTCCGGATGCCGCCGCCGGGAGCCCCGCCGGATCGCGACAAGGGGATCCTGCGCGAGTGGCGGATCATCGAGGCCCTCGACGGTACCGATGTGCCGCACACCGCGGCCATCGGCGTGTGCCCGGATCCTGAAGTCCTCGGCAGGCCTTTCTATCTGATGGGGTTCGTCGACGGTTGGTCGCCGATGGACCAGCACGGCAAGTGGCCGGAGCCGTTCAACAGCGACCTCGCGACCCGACCGGGACTGTCGTTTCAATTGGCGGAGGGCATCGCGCTGTTGTCGAAGGTGGACTGGAAGGCCAAGGGGCTGCATGATCTTGGGCGTCCCGACGGCTTCCACGAACGACAGGTCGACCGGTGGACGGCGTTTTTCGAGCGCATCAAGGGCCGCGAGATCGACGGTCTCGACGTCGCCACCGAATGGCTGCGTAACCACCGCCCGCTCGACTTCATCCCCGGTCTGATGCACGGCGACTATCAGTTCGCCAACGTGATGTATCGGCACGGCGCACCCGCACAGCTCGCTGCGATCGTCGACTGGGAGATGGGTACCGTCGGCGACCCCAAGCTGGATCTTGGGTGGATGGTGCAGAGTTGGCCGGAAGATACCGACGCAAAGTCGGCGATGAGCTACGTCGACATGCGTGGAATGCCTTCGCGGGCCGAGGTTGTCGACCACTACGCCAAGGTGTCCGGCCGTCAGGTCGACGACCTCGACTACTACCTGGTGCTGGCCAAGTGGAAGCTCGCCATCGTGCTCGAACAGGGTTTCCAGCGTGCCGGGGACAACGAAAAACTGCTCGCCTACGGCCCCGTCATCCTGGACTTGATGCGGTCGGCGGCCGAGCTCGCCGAGTCCAGCGACTACCGGTGAGGGCAGCGGTCTGCCCGGCGTACGGACGGCCCGACGTCGTCCGCATCGAGGAACTCCCGTCGCCCACGGTCGGCCCGGGACAGGTTCGGGTACGTGTCGCGGCCGCGGCAGTGAACTTCCCCGATGTGCTGCTGATCGCTGACAAGTATCAGGTCAGCGTGCCGGCGCCGTTCGTCCCGGGGAGTGAGTTCTCCGGCGTCATCGTCGAAACCGGCTCGGATGCAGAGGGTTTCGCGGTCGGTGACCGGGTGACCGGTGCCGGGATGTACGGGGCGTTCGCCGAAGAGGTCGCCGTCGCGGCGGCGGGCCTCGCCCCAATCCCCGACAGTGTTGACGACCGCACCGCCGCTGCCTTCGGCGTCGCCTATCGGACGGCGTATCACACGCTGCGATCGGTGGCGCGGGTAAAAGCCGGTGACGAGGTGGTCGTGCTCGGCGCGGGCGGCGGCGTGGGCCTGGCCGCCGTTGCGCTCGCGGTGCAACTCGGCGCGTCGGTAACCGCCGTCGCCTCGTCCGACGAAAAGCTGGACGTGGCATCGTCATACGGCGCACGGCACGTAGTCAACCACAAGAGGGACGACCTGCGTGGCGCGCTCAAGGCTGTTCTGCCAGGCGGCGCCGACGCCGTGGTCGATCCTGTCGGCGGCGAATTGTCCGAGCCCGCCCTGCGCTCGCTGGGGCGGGGCGGACGGTTCGTCACAGTGGGTTTCGCGTCGGGCGACATCCCGCGCATCCCACTGAACCTGGTGCTGATGAAGGGAATCGCGGTGCTGGGCTTCCAATTCCAGGACGTTCCGCCCGACGAGTTCACCCGCAACGAAGACGAATTGCGCGAGCATCTCGTCAGCGGCCGGGTGCGACCGCACGTCGGGGCGGTCTACCCGCTGACCGAGACGGTTCGGGCGCTCGAGCACGTCGCCGACGGGCGCGCCATCGGCAAGATACTGATCGACCTGACCTGATCCCTGCGATTTGTGTGCGTTCGCGAGCGGTCAGCGCTCCAAAACGCACACAAATCTAGCTGGCGGGGACCAAATCGGCGGCGACCGAGGCCATCAAACCGCAGCGGAAGGTCTCGCTGGCCGTGACGGCGCCGGCATCCGGCGCGTTGGCCGCCGCGAGCGCGCGGGACTTGAAAGCCCGTGCGGCAGCGCTCAAGTGGTGCGAGGCGGAGTCGACGCTGTCGTTCAGATCGGCGGGCAGACTCTCGCCCCACAGTGTCACCTCCGTGGCGCCCTGGTCGAGCGCGTTGCGCACATGGGTGAGCACGCGGGGGTCGCGGTCGACGAGATCGGCCGCGACGGCGACGGTCTGCGGATGGGGCCGGGCCTCCCAGTCTTCCAACACCGACTCGAGATCCAGCGTCTGCGCACCGAGGATGTGCAGCGGCCGCAGATCGTCGGGGTTGGCGACGAGCACGGTGACGTCCCACCCGGCCATCACGCGGTCGTAGATCCAGCCGCCCGCGTAGCGCACCACGTCGAGCACAGTCGGGGCGACGACGTCGAGGCGGTACCTCACATCGGGCTCCGAGGCGACAAGTCGCGTGCCAGAGACTCCGCGTACCCCTTGAACACCTCGGTCAGCGGTATTGAGGGATCGAGTAGCCATAGGGTCTCCATTCCGTTGATAAAGGCGAGGATCTCGACGGCCTTACTGGCCGCATCGACGTCTGGGCGGTACTGGCCGTCGCTTTGGCCACGCTTGATGAGCTCGATGATGATGTTCGCGGCTTCTCGGTAGCGGTTGTGCAACCGGTCGTGCAGCGGCGCATCGGGGGCGATGTTCTCGACCAGCAGGACCGTGAACGTGCCGACCAGTTCGGGTGCGCGGTCGAACCGCTCGGGTACGCGGCTGAGTTCGGTGACCAGGTCGCCGGAGCGATAGTCGGCATGGATCTCGTCGTCGGCGTCGCGGGCGTCGAGCACCGCGTTGAGCAACTGCTCCTTGGATTCGAAGTGGTGCAACAGCCCCGCAGGCGTCACTCCGGCTTCCTTGGCGATCTGCGCCAGCGACGTGTTGCGCCAGCCGTTGCGGGCGAGGAGCCGCTCAGCCACAGCGAGTATCCGCTGCCTGCGATCCTCGCCTTTCGCGAAGAGGCTCGCATAGGGCCGTGGGGCTGACACGGGGCTCCTTCGTTGAACCAACCTAGTGAACACACAGTAGGTAGGTTTGTCTGCTGTGACAAGGGTCTCATCGAAATTGCCTTTGTGACTTGGGCGTGGCTGGTCTCGCTCAGCGTGACCCAGCACGCCGAATCGCCAGGTCAGCTGGTCGCAGGGGTGAATTCGATGTGCAGTTCGGTGAGGCCGCGCAGCAGGAAGGTGGGTTCGTACGCATACCGACGCTCGCCTACGGGGCCGTGCGCGGCCTCGTCGATGGCGATGTTGCGGGTGCGGTCGAGCAGCCGTTGGACGGTGATCCGTCCCTCGACGCGGGCCAACGGGGCTCCGGCGCAGGTGTGGATGCCGCGGCCGAACGCGATGTGTTCACGCACGTTCTTACGGTCCGGTCGGAACTCGTGAGGATCCTCGAACTTCTCCGGATCGCGGTTGGCGGCCCCGAGGCAGAGCATCACCACGGTGCCCGCCGGCAGGTGCACCCCTCCGAGCGTGGTGGTCTTGCGGACCAGCCGGAAGTCGACCTTCGTCGGGGAGTGCATGCGCAACGATTCCTCGATGAACGCCGGAATCCGGTCCGGCTGCTCGCGGAGCAGCTGCTGGTACTCCGGCCGGTCGCCGAGCACCTGCACCGCCGCGCTCAGCAGCTTGGTGACGGTCTCCTGTCCGGCGGCGAACAGGAACGTCGCCGGCTTGACCACCTCCATCAGCTCCGGCGTCGAACCGTCGGGATAGACGGCGGTGGCCATCCCCGAGAGGACGTCATTACGCGGTTCGCGGCGACGCTCGGCGAGATATCCGGCGAACTTGTCGTCGAGGTACTGCAGCGGGTCGGAACCGACCGGCTCGCCGTCGAGAGCTCCCACGCGCGAACCGTCGGGCCGCTCGGCGCCCAGCGCCGCGAGGAACTCCGGTCGATCCTCCTCCGGAACCCCGAGCAGGTCGATGATCGCCGACGTGGCAAAGGGTTTCGCGTACTCCGAGAGGAACTCGCAGCGACCGGCAGAGATGACGTGATCGAGCTGGGTGTCGGCCAGCTGCCATATGTAGTCCTCGTTCTCCTTCAACCGCCGCGGGGTGAGCAGCTTGGCGAGCAGTGACCGAGCCCGCTCATGGGCAGGCGGATCCATCACGACCATGTGCTCGTAGATCGGAAACAGGTGACGGTGCGCCTCGATCTGCTCGGAGATGTCGTCACCCTCCGGGGTGAACGGCAACGGTGGGAACGGTCCCCCGATGGCGTTCACGGCGGAGAACGACTCGTGATCCTTGAACGCGGCCATCACTTCCCGATAGCCCGTCACGGCGACGACGCCGTAGTTCGGCTCCCTGAACACCGGACCTTGCGAGCGCAGGTAATCCCAGTACTCGTAGGGGTCCTGACTGATCGCCTGGTCGGAGAAGTAGTCGACAGACGCGAGATCAGTCATGCGTATCGGTCTCCCTCTGAAGTCCGGAGCAATATTTGATCGATCGATCAAACTGATAATATGCGACATGCGTACCATGGACCGCGAAACCCGGTCAAGCAATCGAGCTGGGGGCCGCTGAATGCCTGGTTCCAAGACCCGCAAGCCCGCTGACACCGGCGCACGGCAGCGCCTCATCGAGGCGACCGCGAAGATCATGCGCGACGAAGGCTACGCGGCGGCGACCTCTCGCCGGGTAGCCACCGAGGCCGGCGTCAAACAGGCGCTGGTCTACTACTACTTCCCCACGATGGACGACCTCTTCGTGGAGGTGCTGCGCTCCGGCGCCGAAGCCTCGTTGGAGAACATGCGCGCCGCGCTTACCGACGACGATCCCTTGCACACGCTGTGGCTGATCAACAGCGATTCCCGGATGACCGGCCTGAACACCGAATTCATGGCCCTGGCCAACCACCGCAAGGCAATTCGCACGGAACTGAAGGCGTACGCGGAGCGGGTACGGGACATCGAGACCGCGGCGGTGACGGTCGCACTGCGCGCCAAGGGCGTCGACCTCGACGACTACCCACCGATCGCTGTCTCGATGCTCATCGCACAGATCGCGCGCAGCCTCTGCAACGAGGACACGGTCGGCGTCACGCTCGGCCACGACCAGATGCGTGCGTTCATGGAGCGCTGGATGAATCTGCTGACCGATCCGCAGGGCGTAGCCGCACCGCCGACGGCGCGAACCTAGTCCTCCGCACCCGTCCGTGTTCGCGGGCGGGCGGATTGATGGTTGACACCCGTCGGGATCAGTGCCACGCTCCTGATCGATCGACAAATTCTGATCTAACTAAGCGAGGTGGCGACATGGGTGGGCGAGTCGAGGGGAAGGTCGCGTTCATCAGCGGCGCGGCACGTGGTCAGGGCCGTAGTCACGCGGTGCGGCTCGCCGAGGAGGGCGCCGACATCATCGCGGTCGACGTGTGCAAGCGAATCAGCAGCCAGACCGATATCCCCGCCGCGACTCCCGACGATCTGGCCGAGACCGCCGATCTGGTGAAAAACCTGAACCGACGCATCGTCACCGCCGAGGTCGACGTGCGTGACTATGACGCGCTCAAGTCCGTCGTCGACAGCGGCGTCGAACAACTCGGACGCTTGGACATCGTCGTCGCCAACGCGGGCATCGGCAACGGCGGGGCGACGCTGGACAAGACCAGCGAAGACGACTGGACCGACATGATCGACGTCAACCTGGCGGGTGTCTGGAAGACCGTGAAAGCCGCTGTCCCCCATCTGTTGTCGGGAGGCCGGGGCGGTTCGATCATCCTCACCAGCTCGGTGGGCGGCCTGAAGGCGTATCCCCACACCGGTCACTACATCGCCGCCAAGCACGGCGTGATCGGCCTGATGCGCACGTTCGCCGTCGAACTCGGACAACACTCGATCCGCGTCAACGCCGTCTGCCCCACCAATGTGAACACACCGCTGTTCATGAACGAGGGCACGATGAAGCTCTTCCGTCCGGATCTGGAGAACCCGGGCCCCGACGACCTCGCCGTCGCCGCGCAGTTCATGCACGTGCTTCCCGTCGGTTGGGTCGAGCCGGTCGATGTCAGCAATGCGGTGCTGTTCCTGGCCTCCGACGAATCCCGTTACATCACGGGCCTTCCCGTCACGGTCGATGCGGGAAGCATGCTTAAGTAGCGCGTGTGAAGCTCGTCTTCAATCTCCCCCACATGCTGCGGCTCCCAGCGATGTCGCAGCCGTGGGAGGCGTCCGTCACCGGCTCCGACCAGACTCGGATGGCCAAGTGCGCCGACGAGTGGGGATACGACATGATCGCCGTCCCAGAGCACTTCGTGATCCCGCGTGAGCACGTCGAATTGTCCGGGCCGCATTATCTGCAATCCACTGTGGCCCAGGCATACCTCGCCGGGGCGACCGAACGGATAGCGCTCAACTCCTGTATCACGGTGCTGCCGCTGCAACATCCGATCGTCCTCGCCAAGGCACTCGCCACCGCCGACTGGATGAGCAGCGGCAGGATGATGGTCACGTTCGGCGTGGGCTGGCTCCAGGGGGAGTTCGACCTGCTCGGCGTCCCATTCCATGAGCGTGGCCGCATCGCCGACGAGTACCTGGCGGCGATCGTCGAATTGTGGACGAGCGATTTCCCGAGTTTCGAGGGCAAGTACGTCTCGTTCGACGACATCGCGTTCGAGCCCAAGCCAATTCAGAAGCCACACCTGCCCATCTGGATAGGCGGCGACGCCGATGCCGCGTTGCGCAGGGCGGCGAAGTACGCGACGGGGTGGTGGTCGTTTTTGACTCCACCCGAGCAGATCGCCGAGCGCATCGACTTCATCAAGTCTCAGCCGACCTACGACGGCCGGCCCTTCGATGTGATGCACGGTCTAGGCACGAATCGGGTCGGCGAGGGTCACGTGGCACGCGAAGATCCCCACGCCCGCCCGGGAATGAGCGCGGCCGAGATCGTGGACGAGTTGAGTTGGCTCGGCGAACAGGGCGTGACCGTCAGTGCGGTACCGCTCCCACCCGTTTCGGGTGTCGACGAGTACCTCGACTATGCGCAATGGGTGATCGAGGACGTCAAACCCCAGCTCCCCCAGTGATTTCGGCGTGCTTGGTCTCGCTCAGCGAGACTCAGCACGCCGAAATCGCAAACTCAAAGGCCGAGTGACTTGGCGATGATCACCTTCATCACCTCGCTGGTACCCGCATAGATCCGGGCCACGCGCGCATCGGTATAGAGCCGCGCGATCGGATACTCCATCATGTAGCCGTATCCGCCGAACAGCTGCAGGCAGCGGTCCACCACGCGCTGCTGCATCTCGGTGCAGAACAGCTTCACCCGGGCGGCGTCGGCGGCCGACAGCTCACCCTCGACGTGCAGCGACACCGCCCGGTCGAGCATCGCCTGGGCCGCCTCGACCTCAGTCGAGCAGGCCGCCAGCTCGAACTTCGTGTTCTGGAACGACGCCACCGGGGTGCCGAATGCCTTGCGGTTCTTGGTGTAGTCGATCGCCGCCGCTATCGCTGAACGTGCCTGCGCCACCGATCCGACGGCCACCGTGAGCCGTTCCTGCGGCAGGTTGTGGCCGAGGTAGCCGAACGCCTCGCCAACTTCACCCAGGACGTTGGCGTTCGGCACGCGGACGTCGACGAACGACAGCTCCGCGGTGTCCTGGACCTTGCAGCCCATCTTCTCCAGCTCACGACCACGGGTGAACCCGGGCATGCCGTCCTCGACGACGAACAGCGTCAACCCTTTTCGCCGGTTATCCGGGTCGGTCGACGTGCGCGCCACGACGATCACCAGGTCGGCCTGCATGCCGCCGGTGATGAAGGTCTTGGCGCCGTTGAGGATCCAGTCGTCACCGTCGCGCACCGCGCTGGTGCGCATGCCGGCCAGGTCGGACCCGGTACCGGGTTCGGTCATCGCGACGGCGGTCAGCAGCGTGCCCGCGGCCAGTCCGGGGAACCAGCGCTTGCGCTGTTCCTCGTTCGCGTAGTGCAGGAAGTACGGCAGGATCACCTCGAGCTGCGTGCGCACCGTCGACAGCGTCACCAGCGCCCGCGCCGCCTCCTCCTGCAAGACCACGTTGTAGCGGTAATCGGGTGCACCACCACCGCCGTACTCCTCGGGGATGGCCATTCCGAGCATGCCGAGCGAGCCCATGTGCTTGAAGACGTCGCGAGGCATGCGTCCGCCCTTCTCCCACTCCGGGTAGTGCGGAACCACCTCCTTCTCGACGAAATGGCGGGCCAACTCGCGGAAGGCTTCGTGGTCTTCGGTGAACAGGTCTCTGCGCACGCGATATGTCCGATCTATGTAGTGAGTTCTGCTTCCATCGCTACGCGATGAGTTCTACCAGCGTGGCGTTGGCGGTGCCGCCGCCCTCGCACATGGTCTGCAGCCCGAAGCGAATTCCGTTGTCGCGCATGTGGTTGAGCATGCGCGTCATCAGCACCGCCCCCGAGGCCCCGAGCGGATGACCGAGCGCGATCGCCCCGCCGAGCGGGTTGAGTTTCGCCTCATCGGCGCCCGTTTCGGCCAGCCAGGCCAACGGCACCGGCGCGAACGCTTCGTTGACCTCGAAGACACCGACTTCGTCGAGCGTGACGCCCGCCTTGTGCAGCACCTTCTCGGTGGCGGGAATCGGACCCGTCAGCATCAGCACCGGGTCGGCCCCGGTGACCGCACCGGCGCGATAGCTGGCGATCGGCCGCAGTCCCATCGCCAGGGCATTCTCGGCGGCCATCACCAAAAGCGCGGCGGCGCCGTCGGAGATCTGCGACGAGTTACCCGCGTGGATGACGCCGTCCTCCTTGAACGCCGGCTTGAGTCCGGCCAGCTTCTCGACGGTGGTCCCCCGCCGCACCCCTTCGTCGGCGACGACGGGCTCGCCGTCGGTGAAGACGGGCATGATCTGGGTCTCGAACGCGCCGCTGTCCTGTGCGGCCGCCGCCAGCTCATGGGAGCGCACCGAGTACTCGTCGAGCCGGGTCCGCGAGAAGCCCCACTTCTGAGCGATCATCTCCGCGGAGATGCCCTGGTTGAACGAGAAATCGCCATACCGCTCAAGGACTTTGGGGCCGTACGGCATGCCGGTGGAACGGGCCGCCCCCAGCGGCACCCGGCTCATCACCTCGACGCCACCCGCGACGACGACGTCCTGCTGACCCGACATCACCGCCTGCACCGCGAAGTCGAGTGCCTGCTGGCTCGAACCGCAGGCGCGGTTGACCGTCGTACCGGGGATGTGCTCGGGCCAGCCCGCCGCCAGCACCGAATAGCGGCCGATGTTGCTGGACTGATCGCCCACCTGTGAGACGCAGCCCCACACCACGTCGTCGACGATCTCGGGGTCCACCCCGGCCCGCTCCATCAGCGCGTTGAGGACGATCGCGGACAGGTCTGCGGCGTGAATCTCCGACAGTCCGCCGTTGCGCTTCCCGACGGGGGTGCGCACCGCCTCGACGATGACTGCTTCGCGCATCTTCACTTCTCCGATCTTGGTACTGCCCATTGGCCGGTGAACGTCGCATCGCGCTTCTGCGCGAATGCGGCATACGCCTCCGTTGAGTCTGCAGTGGCGAAATTTCCCGGTTGCGCTCGGGCCTCGTTGGCGAGCGCTTCGCGCAGTGTCGCGTTGGCGCCGTCGTTGAGCAGGGCCTTGCTCTGCGCCAGCGCGACGGGCGGGCCTGCGGCGAGACGGCCCGCGAGGTCGGCGACGAACCCGTCGATCTCGTCGGCCGCCTTGACCCAGGTGACGAGGCCCATCGACCGCGCCTCCTCCGCGTCGATCATGTCGGCCAGTAGCACCAGCCGTTTGGCCTGCTGCAGGCCCACGAGCTTGGGCAGCAGCCAGGACCCGCCGAGATCGACCGACAAGCCGCGCTTGGAGAAGATCTGGCAGAACCGCGACTCGGGCGTCGCGACGACGAGGTCGCAGCCGAGCGCCAGGTTCCAGCCCGCGCCGACGGCCACGCCGTTCACCTTCGCAATCGTCGGGACAGTCAGCTCATGCAGCGCGAGCGCCACCTCGGTCAGCCGGCGCAGCTTGTGCCGCGGATGGATGTCCTCACCCGTGGAGATGTCGGCGCCGGAGCAGAACGCCCCGCCCGCACCTGTGATCACCAACGCGCGCAACTCGGTGTCTCGCGCGGCGGCGCGTAGGGCGTCGGCCAGCTCCTCCCACAACTGCGCGTTGATCGCGTTCTTGCGGTCGGGCCGGTTCAGCGTCAGCGTGCGGACCCCGTCGCGGTCCTCGCGCAACAGCACCTGGTCTTCGCTCACGGGTATGCCGGTCCGATCACGCCGTCGGCCCGTAGCCGACTGAGTTCCTCTGCGGTCAAACCCAATTCGCTCAGGACGGCGTCGGTGTGCTCGCCGAGCCCGGGTATCGCGCCCATCGGCTGTTCGAACCCGCTGATGACCGGCGGCGGCCGCAGCGCCTGGATGTCGCCCACCGGCGTGGCCACCGTGCGCCACCGATCGCGCGCGGTCAGGTGCGGGTGCGCGACGACCTCGCTGGGCAGGTTGTAGCGGGAATTGCCGATGCCCGCAGCGTCGGCGATCTTCTGAATCTCGGCCAGATCGTACTGGGCACACCAGGATCGGATGGCCTCGTCGAGGATCTCCCGGTGTTCGCAACGCCCCGGATTGGTGGCGAAGCGTCGATCGTCGGCGAGGTCGGGCCGGTCGATGATCTCGCGGGCGACGCGCTGCCATTCGCGGTCGTTCGTCGTCCCCAGCACCACGGTCTGACCGTCACGGGTCGGGTATGCCCCGTAGGGCGCAACCGCGGGTGAGCCGACGCCGAGAGGCTCCTGGTCGATGCCCGAATGCTGGGTGTAGGTCAGCGCGTAACCCATGACATCGGTCATCACGTCGAACAGGCTCAGTTCGACCGCGGGGGCCGCGGCACCGTCGTGGCGTCTCCCCCGCGCGAACAACAGCGCCAGAATGGAGATCGCGGCGTACAGGCCCGTCGTGAAGTCGGCGACCGCAGGCCCGGGTTTGGCAGGCATACCCGGGTAGCCGGTGACGGCACATGAGCCCGACTCCGCCTGCACCAGAAGGTCATACGCGCGCTTGTGCGAGATCGGACCGCCGGGGCCGTAACCGTCGATCTCGACGGGGATGACATTGGGGTGACGGACCGCCAGATCGGCCGCCGAGATTCCCATCCTGGCCGTCGATCCCGGCGCGAGATTCGATACGAAGGCGTCGGCGCGGTCGAGAAGCCGGTGCAGCAGGTCCAGCCCCTCCGGCGATTTCGTGTTGAGAGTGACCGACTCCTTGCCGCGGTTACACCACACGAAGTGTGCGGCCATCCCGCCGGGACCGTTGACGACGTCGTCGTAGGCGCGAGCGAAGTCGCCGCCATTGGGGTTCTCCACTTTGATCACGCGGGCACCGAAGTCGGCGAGCACGCGGGTGCACATCGGAGCGGCAACGGCCTGCTCCATCGCTACGACGGTCACGCCCGCCAACGGCGCATTCATGTGACTACATAACCATTCCGCCGTCGACCGGCAACAGATGCCCGGTTAGGACCATCAGTAGCTTCTCGGCATTCCGAGAACGTGCTCGCCGAGGAAGTTCAGGATCATCTCCTGGCTGACGGGCGCGATCTTCATCAGCCGCGACTCGCGGAAATACCGTGAGACGTGGTACTCCTCGGAGTAGCCCATGCCGCCGTGCAGCTGCAGAGCGCGATCGGCGGCGCCGAAACCGGCGTCGGCACAAAGGTATTTGGCGGTGTTGGCCTCGCGCCCGCAGGGCTTGCCGTTGTCGTAGAGCCACGTGGCCTTGCGCAGCACGAGCTCAGCCGCGTCAAGGCGGGCAAGGGAATCCGCGAGCGGGAATTGCAGTCCCTGGTTCATGCCGATGGGCCGGTTGAACACCACGCGCTCGTTGCCGTACTTGACGGCCTTCTCGAGTGCGACGCGTCCGATTCCCAGCGCTTCGGCGGCGATCAGCATCCGCTCCGGGTTCAACCCGTCGAGGATGTACTTGAACCCCTTGCCTTCCTCGCCGACCCGATCGCCGACGGGGACGACGAGATCGTCGATGAACACCTCGTTGCTGCTGACGGCGTTGCGGCCCATCTTCTTGATCGGCCGGATGTCGACGTGGTCGCGGTTCAGATCCGTCAGGAACAGCGTCATGCCGTCGGTCTTCTTGGTGACCTGGTCGTACGGCGTGGTCCGGGTGAGCAGCAGGATCTTCTCGGACTCCTGCGCTTTGGAGATCCACACCTTGCGGCCGTTGATCCGGTACTTGTCCCCCTCGCGCTTCGCGAACGTCGTGATACGCGAGGTGTCCAGCCCGGCAGTCGGTTCGGTGACGCCGAAGCAGACGTGCAGATCGCCGTTGACGATGCGCGGCAGCGTTGCGGCCTTCAGTTCGTCGGAGCCGTGCTTGACGACGGGCTGCATGCCGAAGATGGTCAGGTGGATGGCGCTGGCGCCGTTCATCGCCGCGCCGGACCGCGCGACCTCCTCGAGTAGCAGCGTGGCCTCGGTGATGCCCAACCCGTGTCCGCCGTACTCCTCGGGGATGGTCATGCCCAACCACCCGCCGGAGGCGATCGCGTCGTAGAACTCCTGCGGGAATTCGTGCGCAAGGTCTTTCCGCATCCAGTACTCGTCGTCGAACTTGCTGCACAGCTCGGCGACGGCCTGACGAATGGTCTGCTGATCCTCGCTCAGCTCGAAACTCATACCGCCGGACACGTGCTCTCCTCTATTGCATGGCGATTTCGGCGTGCTAAGTCTCGCTGAGCGTTACCTGGCACGCCGAAATCGCTGTGGGGACTCAGTCTTTGTTGCCCGTCAATTCCTTGGCCTTGGCCGCGAAGTCACCGAACGTGGCGCCGGTCTTCTCCTTCTTCGACAGCGCCTGGATGGACACGTCGTGACCCTCGGCCGCCTTGCGCAGCGCGCCGACGGTCGCCTGCTCCTTGGTCATATGGGTGAACGGATCCCAGTGGTACCACCGCATGGCGTTCTCGTAGGTCATCTTGTTGATCTCGTCGTCGGGCACGTTGTTGGCCTTCAGCACCTCATCGAGCTGCTCGGGCGCACCGGGCCACATCGAGTCGCTGTGCGGGTAGTCGGCTTCCCAGCAGATGTTCTCGACGCCGATCTGATGACGTGTCGTCACCCCCACCGGGTCGGCGATGAAGCAGGTCAGGAAGTGATCCCGGAACACCTCGGAAGGCAGCTTGCCCTTGAAGTCCTGGCCCGTCCACGTCGAGTGCATCTCATAGGTGCGGTCCACCCGCTCCAGGAAATACGGAATCCAGCCGGTGCCGCCCTCGGACAACGCGATCTTCAGCGTCGGGTACTCCTTGATCGGCCGAGACCACAGCAGGTCCGCGGCGGCCTGCACGATGTTCATCGGCTGCAGGGTGATCATCACGTCCATCGGCGCGTCCGGGGCGGTGATCGCCAGCCGACCCGACGACCCGATGTGCACGTTGAGCACGGTCTCGGTGTCGACGAGCGCGTCCCACATCGGCTTCCAGTGGTCGAAGTCGTGGAAGCTGGGATAGCCCATCGCCGAAGGGTTCTCGGTGAACGTCAGCGAGTGCACACCGCGCGCCGCGTTGCGGCGGATCTCCTTGGCGCAGGCCTCCGGATCCCAGATCACCGGCAGCGTCATCGGGATGAACCGCGCCGGGTACGCCCCGCACCACTCCTCGACGTGCCAGTCGTTGTAGGCCTGCACCAGAGCCAAGGAGAACTCCGGGTCCTCGGTGGCGAACAGTCGCCCGGCGAAACCGGGGAACGACGGGAAGCACATCGAGCCGAGAATGCCGCCGGCGTTCATGTCCTTGACCCGCTCGTCGACCTGCCAGCAGCCCGGCCGGATCTCGTCGAGACCCTGCGGCTCCAGGCCGTACTCCTCCTTGGGCCGGCCGGCCACCGCGTTCAACGCGACGTTCGGGATGACGACGTCGCGGAACTGCCAGGTGTCCGACCCATCGGGGTTGTGCACCAACCGCGGCGCCTCGTCGAGGTACTTCTTCGGCAGATGATTCTTGAACATGTCAGGCGGTTCGACGATGTGATCATCAACGCTGATCAGGATCATGTCTTCTTTGTTCATGCCTGTTCCCTCCGTCGAAACCTGTGATGGCACCGACACTAGTTGCCCAGTGGTGTTCTCTATCTCAGGAAACTAGCTTCTCTTGCGGCGAGAATCAATGTCCGAAAGCGTCCGCATGGCCTTCTTGCTGCACCGTTGGCGCTAAGTGACAGCTCGCTGACCGGCACATCCGACGTTCGGGATTGACCATCTGAAGGAAAGGTGGAAATCTATTGGCGAAATATGAGAATCTAATTCTCGTGAACGAGAGGAAGCCGTCGGTGCGTGTCTCGCCGCTCCCCGCTGACCAGTGGGATGACGCCGTCGACCGTGCGCTGTCGAACATGCCGATCGAGCGCCGCAACCCGGAGGCCGCGGGCAACCTCGTCGCGACACTCGTCCGCCACCCCAAGCTGACCCGGGCGTTCCTGCGCTTCAACTTCCACTTGCTCTACGGGTCGACGCTGCCGGAACGGTTGCGCGAGCTGGCGGTGCTGCGCGTCGCCCACCGGCGCCACTGCGAGTACGAATGGCGCCACCACGTCCGCATGGGCGGCGAGGCGGGCCTGACCCCCGAGGTCATCGAGGGTATCCAGCGCGGTGAGGCGGCCGACGCACTCGACCGCGCGGTCATCGCGGCCGTGGATGAGCTCGAGGACGACTCGGTGATCTCCGACGCCACCTGGGCGGCGCTCTCGGAGCACCTCGACGAGCGCCAACGGATGGATCTCGTCTTCACCATCGGCTGCTATGGCGCACTCGCCATGGCTATCAACACGTTCGGTGTCGAACCCGACGCAGAAGAACACGCAGAGAGGTAGACAAACCGTGGCATTTTTCCCCAAGCCGGCGGCGGGCAGTTGGACTGAGAACTGGCCCGAACTGGGAACGGCGCCGGTCGATTACACCGATTCGATCGATCCCGAGCAGTGGAAGCTCGAACAGCAGGCCATCTTCCGCAAGTGCTGGCTCAACGTCGGACGCGTGGAGCGACTCCCCAAGAAGGGCAGCTACTTCACCAAGGAGATGCCGTCCGCCGGCAAGGGCACGTCGGTCATCATCGTCAAGGACAAGCAGGAGAAGGTTCGCGCCTTCTACAACCTGTGCCGCCACCGCGGAAACAAGCTGGTGTGGAACGACTATCCGGGTGACGAGGTGTCGGGCACCTGCCGTCAGTTCACCTGCAAGTACCACGCCTGGCGCTACAGCCTCGAGGGTGACCTCACCTTCGTGCAGCAGGAGGACGAGTTCTTCGACCTCGACAAGGGCGACTACGGACTGGTGCCCGTGCGCTGCGAGGTGTGGGAAGGCTTCATCTTCATCAACTTCGACAACGACGCCGAGCCGTTGACCGACTATCTCGGTGAATTCGCGAAGGGTCTGGAGGGCTATCCCTTCCATGAGATGACCGAAACCTACAGCTACCGAGCCGAAGTCAACGCCAACTGGAAGCTGTTCATCGACGCGTTCGTCGAGTTCTACCACGCGCCGATCCTGCACATGAAGCAGGCGGTCAAGGAGGAAGCCGAGAAGCTCGCGAGCTACGGTTTCGAGGCGCTGCACTACGACATCAAAGGTCAGCACTCGATGATCTCGTCCTGGGGCGGCATGAGCCCGCCGAAGGACGAGAACATGGTCAAGCCGATCGAGCGGGTGCTGCACAGCGGGCTGTTCGGCCCGTGGGACCGGCCGAAGATCAAGGGCATCCTGCCCGACGAGTTGCCACCGGCGGTCAACCCGTCGCGCCACCACGCGTGGGGTCAGGACTCGTTCGAGTTCTTTCCCAACTTCACCCTGCTGCTGTGGGCGCCGGGCTGGTACCTCACCTACCACTACTGGCCTACCGATGTGGACAAGCACATCTTCGAGTGCACCCTGTACTTCGTGCCGGCCACCAACACCCGCGAACGGCTCGCCCACGAGCTCGCGGCGGTCACGTTCAAGGAGTATGCGTTCCAGGACGCCAACACGCTGGAGGCCACCCAGACACAGATCGGCACCCGGGTCGTCACCGACTTCCCGTTGTGCGATCAGGAGATTCTGCTGCGTCACCTGCACAAGACGGCATGGGATTACGTCAACGCGTACAAGAAGGAAAAGGGCCTGACCAACGGCGATACCAACGGTGACGCCAATGGTCACGCCACGTCGAACGCCAGCAAGAAGGACGCCATCAATGCCTAAGTTGCCACCAGAGTTCGCCGACCTGGAACGCTTCACCGATTGGTGCCTGCCCAACGAGGAAGACCGCTATCAGAAGCGACTGGCCTCCTCCATGGAGGAGTTGCAGGAGTTCTACGACGCAGCCTTTCCGCGCCTGGAGGCAGTCATGGAATACTGCGATGCCAGGTTCCCGCTGGACGGAATGCCCGACGATGCAAAGGCTCTCATTCACATGATGCAGTCGCTGGTCAACGTGTCGTTCCCCATCGAGGTGTGGAAGCAGCCCCGCGTGCTCGACAGCGGCGCCACCTACATCACCTGTATCAAGGAGCCGGTGGTCTGACCGTGCTGACCCTCAAGGCCGCGGGTCTACTCGACGTCGACGCCGGCGAGATCGTCCGACCGGGAATCGTTCTCATCGAAGACGATCGGATCGTCGGCGTCGGCGGGGCGGCAGGTCCCGACGATCAGGTCATCGATCTCGGGGACGCCATCCTGCTGCCTGGCCTGATGGACATGGAGGTCAACCTCCTGATGGGCGGGCGGGGTGAGACCCCGGGCCTGTCCCAGGTGCAGGACGATCCCGCGATCCGCGTGCTGCGTGCCGTCGGTAATGCGAGGCGCACACTGCGCGCGGGGTTCACCACGGTGCGCAACCTCGGATTGTTCATCAAGACAGGCGGTTACCTCCTCGACGTCTCGCTCGGCAGGGCCATCGACGCCGGATGGATCGACGGTCCGCGGATTGTGCCCGCGGGTCACGCGATCACCCCGACCGGCGGGCATCTCGACCCGACGATGTTCGCCGCGTTCATGCCCGGTGCGCTCGAGTTGACGGTCGAGGAGGGCATCGCCAACGGCGTCGACGAAGTCCGCAAGGCCGTCCGTTACCAGATCAAGCACGGCGCCCAGGTGATCAAGGTGTGCGTGTCCGGCGGAGTGATGTCGCTGACCGGTGAGGCTGGGGCACAACACTATTCGGACGACGAACTGCGGGCGATCGTCGACGAGGCACACCGTCGCGGCCTGAAGGTCGCCGCGCACACCC
The DNA here is from genome assembly GCF_010726085.1 of Mycolicibacterium moriokaense. Classification (NCBI taxonomy): domain Bacteria; kingdom Bacillati; phylum Actinomycetota; class Actinomycetes; order Mycobacteriales; family Mycobacteriaceae; genus Mycobacterium; species Mycolicibacterium moriokaense. Next base: position 2,343,763 of record NZ_AP022560.1, on the reverse strand, counting down.
ACGGCGCGGAGGCCGTCAAACACGCTGTGGCGTGCGGTATCGACTGCATCGAGCACGGCTTCCTGATGGACGACGAGGCCATCAAGATGCTGGTGGACAACGACCGGTTCCTGGTCACCACCCGCCGACTGGCCGAGGCGATGGACGTGTCCAGAGCTCCAAAGGAGTTGCAGGACAAGGCCGCCGAGATGTTCCCGAAGGCGCGTACGTCCATCCAGGCGGCGTATGAGGCCGGGGCGAAGATCGCGGTCGGCTCCGACGCCCCAGCGATCCCGCACGGAAAAAATGCCGATGAACTCGTCACGCTGGTCGACTGGGGCATGCCTGCCGACGCGGTGCTGCGGGCGGCCACGGTCGTCGCCGCGGACCTGATCGACAGATCGGACCTCGGCCGCATCGCCGAGGGCTACCTGGCAGACATCATCGCCGTACCCGGCGATCCGCTGGCGGATATCACCGTTACACGGAATGTAAGTTTTGTAATGAAGGGCGGTAAGGTCTTCAAGAATGACGCCAAGCAATAGTCGGCCTGCGGCCCCACCACGAACGGACGATCTCGTCGAGATCCAGCAGCTGCTCGCCAGGTATGCGGTCACGATCACCCAAGGCGACATCGACGGACTGATCTCGGTGTTCACGCCGGACGGCACGTACAGCGCGTTCGGCTCCACGTACACGTTGGCGCGCTTTCCAGAGCTCGTCGAGGCCGCCCCAAAGGGACTGTTCATGACGGGCACATCCCTGGTGACCTTCGATGACGCCGATCCCGACAAGGCCACCGGCACACAGCCGCTGTGCTTCATCGAGCACTCCAAACACGACATGCGCATCGGCTACTACAACGACACCTATGTCCGCACCGACGACGGGTGGCGGCTGAAAACCCGCGCCATGACGTTCATCCGGCGCAGCGGAGACCATGATTCGGGGCGACCACACGCGATCGGCCGGCCGGAGGCCGGATGACCAGCGAACTGACCGCTGGCACCGAGTTCGCGACAGTCGCCGAGTTCCGCTCGCAGTTGGTCGCGTGGCTCGACAGCCACGACCTGGCCCCGCCGCCCGGTGACCACTCGCTGGACGCCAAGCACGCGCAGCACGCCCGCGTGCTGCGCGAGCTCTACGACGCGGGCTGGATGCGGTGGGGCTGGCCGGAATCCGCGGGCGGCCTCGGCGGGCCGATGATCCTGCGCGCCATCGTCGGCGAGGAGGTCGTCGGCCGCCGGCTCGACGATCCCGGTCCGTACTCCATGCTCGAGGTGCTGACCCCGACGATGATCGACTACGCCCGACCCGAACTCGCCGCGGAGATGGTGCCGCGCCTGCTGTCGGGCCAGGAGACGTGGTGCCAAGGGTTCTCCGAGCCGGGCTCGGGCAGCGATCTGGCGTCGTTGACCACCCGCGCCGAACAGCGTGGTGACGAGTGGGTGATCAACGGCCAGAAGGTGTGGACCAGCTTCGCGCAGTACGCAAAGCGGTGTGTCCTGCTCACCCGAACGGGGCCAGGACATTCGGGGATCACCGCCTTCTTCATCGACGTGGACAGTCCGGGCGTCGATGTCCGCCCATTGCGCACGATGCATGGCGTCGACGAGTTCTGTGAGGTCTACTTCGACGACGTGGTGGTGCCCGCCGACCGGATGCTCGGAAACCCCGGCGACGGTTGGCAGGTCGCGATGGACTTGCTGCCCTACGAGCGCTCGACGTGCTTCTGGCAGCGCATCGCCTACCTCTACTCACGCTTGGACTCGCTGGTCGGTGAAGTCAAAAGCCTTGGCCAGGCCGCAGATTCGGAATTGGGCGAGACATATCTGGCCCTACACACGTTGCGCTGCCGGTCGCGAGCCACGCAGCTTCGGCTGGCCGATGGCAACAAGCTGGGCGCGGACACGTCGATCGACAAGGTGCTGTTAGCCGGTGCCGAACAACAGCTCTACGACACCGTGCGCGATCTGCTGCCCGGTGTCATCGAGCTCGACGACACCGACTGGCGCACCGAATACCTCTATTCCCGGGCGGCCACCATCTACGGCGGCACCGCCGAGGTGCAACGCAACATCATCGCCCGCCGCCTGCTGGACCTCGGGAAGGAGTGATCGTGGACGACGAATCACTCGACCTGCTCGAAGACGGCCTGCGCAAGACGATGCTGTCGACGTCCGGCGTCGAACTCGACGCCGCACTCGCCGAGCTCGGCTGGGCCGAGATGCTGTCTGACATGTCCGAGGTGGCGATACCCCTGGTGTTCCGCCTACTCGGCGAAACAGGTGCGCACGCTTCTGTTCTCAACGACGTGGTGCTGCTGGCCTCCAGCCCCGACGAGGGCGCTACCCCCGCACTCCCCTATGCGGGCGGAGGCTGGGTGGTGTGGGACTACGCCACGGCTGATGAAAGCTCCGCGCTCGGCGGGTTGCCGTTGCGACGGGTCGAGGAGGGCGGTCATCCACGGCTGCCCGACGCCCGTCGCGCGGTCGGCTGGTGGCTCGTCGGCTCGGCACGGGCGATGCTGTCGCTGGCCCGCCAACACGCGCTGGACCGGGTGCAGTTCGGTAAGCCGATCGCATCCTTTCAGGCGATCCGTCACAAACTGGCCGAGACGCTGGTGGCGATCGAAGGTGCGGAGGCGACGCTGGCGCTGCCCGGCGACGACAACCCCGACCTGACCGCGCTGTTGGGCAAGGCCGCCGCCGGTAAGGCCGCGTTGACCGCGGCCAAACACTGCCAGCAGGTGCTGGCAGGCATCGGCTTCACCGCCGAGCATGAACTGCACCACCACATCGAGCGCGCGCTGGTTCTCGACGGGTTGCTCGGCAGCTCAAAGGAACTCACGCGCAGGGCCGGGGCAGGGCTGCGAGCCCGCGGCTCGGTCCCCCGCCTCGCCCATCTCTAGCGACTACTGGATATTCGCCTTCATATCGTCGAGGTTCACCAGCACCGGCCAGCCGCTCACGCTCAGCGCGTTGCCGTGGCCGGTCTGGTGGATGTCGAACACCGATTGGATGGCCGCGTAGAAGCCCTGCACGTCGAGAGTCTGGTTGACGGCCCGTTTGGCTTGGCGCAGCGCAAAACTCGGCATCTTGGCGATCTGTTCGGCCAATGCCCTGGTCTCGGAATCGAGTTGGTCGCGCGGCACCACCCGGTTGACCATTCCGGTGCTCGCGACCTCATCGGCCGTCATCGCCCGACCCGTGAACAGGATCTCCTTGGCCTTACGCGGCCCCAGTTCCCAGGTGTGGCCGTGGTATTCGACGCCACCGATACCCATCAGCACCACCGGGTCAGAGAACAACGCGTCATCGGCGGCGACGATGAGATCGCACGGCCAGCACAGCAGCAGGCCACCGGAGATGCAGCGGCCCTGCACGGCAGCGATCGACGGCTTGGGCACGTTGCGCCATTTAAGCGTGTATTCGAGGTAGCGCCGGTGCTCGTGCTGGATGAGGAACTCGAGCGTGATCTTGTCGGGGATGGGTCCGCCGCCGCGCAGATCGTGTCCGGCCGAGAAGTGTTTTCCGTTGGCGCGCAGGATGATCACCGCGACATCGTTGTCCTCCGCGGCCCGCGTCCACGCGGAGTCCAACTCGTCGAGGAACTCGGTGTTCTGTGCGTTGGCGGCCTCGGGCCGGTTCAGGGTGATGGTGGCGATCTTGTCGGCGACTTCGTATTCGATGTACACGGTTGTTCCTAATTGCGGGGAAGGCCCAGCAGTCGCTGGGCGATGATGTTGCGTTGAATCTCCGAGGTGCCGCCGGCGATGGTGCCGCCGAACGTCCTGACGTATCGCTCGAACCAGGCGCTCCGGTAGAGGTCGAGGTGTTGCGCGCTGTAGGGCCCGGAGAAACCCGGCCAGTTCAGGCCATCGGCGCCCGCGGCGGAGAGCGCGTACTCGGTCGCCGATTGCGATGCTTCGGAGCCGAAGAGCTTGAGAACGGAAAGTGCCGCGGCGTCCTCGTCGCCGCGCGCGGCGCGGGCCAGCGCCACCGAGCCGAGCAGGCGGAGAGCCTGGTTGTCCATGACGAGCCTGGCGTAGCGGTCACGGTCGAGCGGGCTGGCCGGGTGGAAATCTTCGATGAGTTCCTGCAAACGGTCGGCATAGCTGAGCCACAACATGTTCCGCTCGTGGCCCAGGGACCCGTTGGCCACCTGCCAGCCCCCGTTCAGTGGGCCGACGAGGTTCTCGGCGGGCACGCGGACATCGTTGAAGAAGACCTCGTTGAAATCCAGGTCGTCGGCATCGCATACCGAGGCGAAGGGACGTCGCACCACACCGGGCAGGTCCGTCGGGATCATCAGCACGCTGATGCCTTTGTGCTTGGGGGCATTCGGATCAGTGCGAACGAATGTCAGAAGGACATCGGCGTCATGGGCGCCGGAGGTCCACACCTTCTGCCCGTTGACCACGAACTCGTCGCCGTCGAGTTCGGCGCGGGTGCGCAGGGATGCGAGGTCGGATCCCGCACCCGGCTCACTCATCCCCAGCGACGCCGTCATCTCGGCGCGCAGGATGGGGACGGCCCAGCGCTGCTGCTGCTCGGGGGTACCGAACGAGATCAGCGACGCGGAGATGATGCCGACGCCCTGCGGGTTGAAGGTGAGATAGGCCCTGCGACGTGCCAGTTCCTCCTGGTGGACGTACTGCTGGAGGATGGTGGCCTTGCGGCCCCCGAACTCGGGCGGATAGCCCGGCATCAGCCAGCCGTTGTCGAACATCAGCCGCTGCCAGCGCCGCGCCCACTCCGGAACATCGCTGCTGGAGCGCGAACGGTCCAGCGCCTCGAGGTCCGTGGGCAGATGCTCGTCCAGAAAGGCGATGAACTCCGCACGGAAGGCCTCGACGTCGGCGTCGAAGGTCAGCTGCAACGGCGCTCCTCAAACGAGCACGGATCAAATTTTTGGTATGACTACTGTTATCAGTAAAACGAGAATACTATTCTCCAAGTGAGAAAGTTACAATCTCTGACACGTTGGCCGCGAGGGGGTCGAGGACCGCAATGGCAAGGCGTTCTCCGGTACAGTCAGTCCATGTTCTCCCAAGTCGGGCAGCATCCGAGCCGCCCGTGACCATCCCCAGCGAAGAGCCCGCCTGGAAGCAGCGCGCGGTCGAGCGATCGATCAAAACCGCGAAGCTCCGGGCCGCGCAACGCGTCCAGAGATTCCTCGATGCCGCCCAGGCGATCATCATCGAGAAGGGCAGCACCGACTTCACCGTCCAAGAGGTCGTCGACCGCTCGCGCCAGTCGCTGCGAAGCTTCTACCTGCAGTTCGACGGTAAACACGAGCTGCTGCTGGCGCTGTTCGAAGATGCCCTCGCCCGCTCTGCGGACCAGATCCGCGCGGCCACGAGCGGCCCTGATGAGCCGATCGAGCGCCTGAAGGTAGCCATTCAGCTGCTGTTCGAGTCGTCGCGGCCGGATCCCACCGCCAAGCGGCCATTGTTCACCGACTTCGCTCCTCGACTTCTGGTCTCGCATCCGTCCGAGGTGAAGATCGCCCACGCGCCTCTGTTGGCTCTGCTGACCGAGCTCATGGAAGAGGCCAGCGCCGCAGGTCAGCTGCGGGAAGGCATCAACCCGAAGCGGATGGCGGCCATGACGATGCAGACCGTGATGTTCAACGCGGCGCAATCCGCCGGCGAGGACTCCACGGACGCGGCGTCGCATCCGATCACCGCCGAAGAACTCTGGGACTTCTGCGCCCACGGATTCGCCGCCAGCTAGCTCCAATCAAGTCGAGAACTTCGTTCTCGTCGACGAGAATCTGACTTACACTGGGCGAGTGCCCGATCTCTGGATCGATCTGCTCCGCTGTCTGGACATCCCCGGTCCGTCGACCCAAAACGGTGAAACGGCCGAGTACGAGGGCCGCAATCAACAGCTGGAGTACTACCGGGTATTCGGCGGCCAACTCCTTGGCCAACTTCTCCAGATCGCCTCGCTGACCTGCCCGGATAAAGCGGTCAAATCGCTGCACACGGTGTTCACCCGCGAGGGCCGGGCCGCCGAACCGGTCCGTTATCAGGCCGTTCGTGCCCATGAGGGCAAGTCGTTCGGTGCGGTCACGATCACTGCGACGCAACCGAGTCGCGGCGTCATCGCGACCGCGTCGATCAGCATGCACGTCCTCGAAGATGGTCCCGAACACCAGGAGGTCGAGGAGGTCGGGCCGGTGCTCGGCCCCGAGTACGAGATCCCGCTCGACCTGATCCCGTGGGAGACGCGAGCGGCGGTCGATCTCAACGACCCGACCGTCGGCCCCCCGCAGTTCGAGGTATGGATGCGCACCCCGAATGTCGACGCCGCGCTGGCGCCGGCGCTGGCTGCTTATGCCACGGACCTGACGTTGATCGGTACCGCGCTGCGCCCGATCGAGGGCGCTGACCAGCGCGGCAATGGCACGACCTTCGCGTCCGCGGTCACCTCCCACACCGTGTGGTTCCACCGGCCGTTCCGCACCGACGACTGGCTGCTGTTGCGTCAGCACAGTCCCCTGCTGGCGCACGGCCGCAGCTTCGGTCGTGGCGACGTGCTCACCCGCGACGGCGTCCTGGTCGCCTCCTATGGCCAGGAGGCTCTCGTGCGCTTCGCCAAACGGGATTGAGAAGCAGATTCTGTTAAGCGGAGAGTATAAATTGCCCGAAACGAGTCTGTTGTTGACACCATTGAGTCGCCGATGCCAGAGTTGTGAGACAAAAGACAGCCATTTGTCTTACACATCCCTGGTCCAGCGAGAGGCGACCCCGTGACGATCAGTGCCGAGAACTCCGACGTCCAAACGGACGAGTTGTATTACGACCCGTACAGCGTCGAACTCAATATGAACCCGTACCGGGTGTTCGCCCGCATCCGCGAAGAAGCACCCCTGTATTACAACGACAAGCACGACTTCTATGCGTTGAGTCGCTACGAGGACGTCAACAAGGCGCTGATCGATCACGAGACGTTCATCTCCGGCAAGGGCGCGCTGCTCGAGATCATCAAGTCGGGGATGGAGATCCCGCCCGGCACACTGATTTTCGAAGATCCGCCGCTGCACAACATCCAGCGCAATCTGTTGTCGCGGATGTTCACGCCGCGCAAGGTAGCCGCGCTCGAGCCGCAGATCCGCGAGTTCACCTCCCGTTGCCTCGACCCGTTGATCGGCACGGGCAAGTTCGACTTCGTCAACGACCTCGGCGAGCAGATGCCGATGCGCGTCATCGGAATGCTGCTCGGCATCCCGGAGGAAGACCAACGGCGGGTGACCGACCACGGCGAAGCCACGCTCCAGGGAGAGCAGACACTGATGGCGTCCGGTGAGGTGTTCGCCGAGTTCATCGACTACCGCGCGGAGCATCCCTCCGACGACATCATGACCGACCTGCTCAACGCCGAATTCACCGACGAGACAGGCACGGTGCGACGGCTGCGCCGCGACGAGCTGCTCATGTACCTCACGGTGATAGCCACCGCCGGAGCCGAGACCACCACGCGGCTGATCGGCTGGGCGGGCAAGACCTTGGCCGACTATCCCGACCAGCGCCGCGAACTCGTGGAGAACCCGGCTCTGATTCCACAGGCGATCGAAGAGATCCTGCGTTGGGAGCCACCGGCACTGCAGATGGCGCGATACGTCGCACGCGACACCGAGCACCACGGCCAAACCGTGCCGGAGGGAAGCGCGATGCTGCTTCTAGTCGGCGCTGCCAACCGGGACCACCGCCGCTTCCCGCCGGATGGTGACATCTTCGACATCCATCGAGAGCAGCACTCGCACTTGACATTCGGCGCAGGTACGCACTTCTGCATGGGTAATGCATTGGCGCGCTTGGAGGGCCGCATCGCCCTCGAGGAGATCCTCAAACGGTTCCCGACGTGGGAGGTCGACTGGGCGAACGTGCGTCCGTCTCCGACGACGGCGGTCCGTGGCTGGGAAGCCATGCCGACCTTCGTTTCCTGAATCAGATGACCCAACAACACCAGAAGGACTGAAAGACATGGCAGGTCGTGTAGAGGGCAAGGTCGCGTTCATCACCGGCGCGGCGCGTGGACAGGGCCGTGCGCATGCGGTGCGGTTGGCGCAGGAGGGCGCCGACATCATCGCCGTCGACATCTGCAAGAAGGTCGACACCGTCGAGTTGATCGAGCCGTCGACGCCCGAGGATCTGGCCGAGACTGCGGATCTGGTGAAGGGCCACAACCGCCGCATCTACACCGCCGAGGTCGACGTCCGCGATTACGACGCCTTGAAGGCGGCGGTCGACACGGGCGTCGAGCAGTTGAGTCGGCTCGACATCATCGTCGCCAACGCGGGCATCGGTAACGGCGGTCAGACGCTGGACAAGACCAGCGAAACCGACTGGACCGCAATGATCGACGTCAATCTCGGCGGTGTGTGGAAGACCGTGAAAGCCGGTGTGCCGCATATCCTTGCCGGCGGTCGCGGCGGCTCGATCATCCTGACCAGTTCGGTCGGCGGCCTGAAGGCCTACCCGCACACCGGCCACTACGTCGCCGCCAAACACGGTGTGGTGGGCCTGATGCGGACCTTCGCCGTCGAACTGGGCGCGCAGAACATCCGCGTAAACTCGGTGCATCCGACGAACGTGAACACTCCGCTGTTCATGAACGAGCCGACCATGAAGCTGTTCCGTCCCGACCTGGAGAACCCGGGCCCGGACGACATGAAGGTCGTCGGACAGCTGATGCACACGCTGCCGATCGGTTGGGTCGAGCCCGAGGACATCGCCAACGCGGTGCTGTTCCTGGCGTCCGACGAGGCGCGCTACATCACCGGCGTGACGCTGCCGGTCGATGGCGGCAGCTGCCTGAAGTAGGGCATCCCACAGTGACTGTCGCGGAGCTGTCGCTGCCGCGCGGCTGGGATGACATCACCCCGGACTGGATGACGGTGGCGCTGTCGCGTCACCATCCGGGTGCCGTCGTCGACGATGTGCGCGTCGCACTGCGCGACGACGGCACCAACCGGCGTGCGCGCCTGGCGCTGACGTACGCGGAGGGCTCGGGGCCTGCGACGGTGTTCGCCAAGGCGGTCGACCCCGACCATGCCGAGCTCGTCGCATTGACCAGCGGGCTCTATCACGAGCCGCGGCTGTTCACCTGCGGCGTCGAGTTACCGCTCGATCATCCGACCGTCTACACCGCGCTCATCGATGAAGATCGCTCGGACTTCGTGATGATCATGGAGGATGTCGTCGCGCGCGGCGCCGATCCGCGCGACTCGACCCGGCCGCTGACGATCGACCAGGCGGCCAGCGGAGTCCGCGGCCTGGCCAGGATGCACAGTCGGTTCTGGGGCGAACGCGTGACCGCCGATCCCGCGCTGGGCTGGCTCGAGCCGTTCGTCGCATTCGAGGGCATGCAATACGCGCCGTTGCACATCGCCCATGAACGGCTGGGCGACACCGTGGCGCCGGAGATTCTCGCGCTCAGCGGAACCGAGCTCTTCGTCGACATCTGGGCGCGCTACATCGGCACCCTCACCACCTCTGTGCAGACGTTGCTGCACGGCGATCCCCACATCGGCAACACCTATGTGCTGCCCGACGACTCCCCCGGCGACAAAGTCGGGTTCCTCGACTGGCAGATGGCCCGCCGGGGCAACTGGTCGCTGGACCTCGGTTACTTTCTGCAGGGCGCGCTGACCATCGAGGACCGCCGCACGGCCGAGCGCGACCTGCTCGAGGAGTACCGCAACGCGCTCGCGCTGCCCGCCGATGAGATGCCGAGCGCCGACGAGGTGTGGCTGCGCTACCGCGCGTCAGTCGCCCACGGGCTGGCCATCTGGATGGCGACGTCGTCGGGCGGCGATGCCTGGCAGAGCGCGGCCATCTCGGTCACGCTGGCGCAGCGGTATTCGGCGGCGTTCATCGATCTGGAGACGCGCGCGGCGCTGGACGCGATCAGCGCATAGGTCATTCGCGGAAAGCCCCCGATCATGGGCGGACGGTGGTTGCATGGACCCCACGGCGCGGGTCGACCCGGCCGAAGGGGTGGGGTGGGATGTGAAGCGACTCAATGGCATGGACGCGATGCTGTTGTACAGCGAGACGCCGAATCTCCACACCCACACCCTGAAGGTGGCGATCGTCCACGCGGCCGACTATGACGGCGAGTTCACCTTCGATGTCTTCCGATGGACCATCGCCCGGCGGCTGCACCTGCTCGACCCGCTGCGGTACCGGCTGGTCGACATCCCACTGAAACTGCATCACCCGATGTGGTTGGAGGACTGCCCGGTCGACCTCGACTATCACCTGCGCCGCGTGGAGGTGCCCGCGCCCGGCGGCCGCCGCGAACTCGATCAGGTGATCGGCCGGATCGCGAGCACACCGCTGGACCGCACGCGGCCGTTGTGGGAGTTCCACTTCGCCGAGGGCATGGCCGACGACCGTTTCGCGCTCATCGGCAAGGTGCACCACACCCTGGCCGACGGGGTGGCGTCGGCCAATCTGCTCGCCCGACTGATGGACCTCACGGGATCGGCGCAAGACGAACGTGACGCCTACGCCACGTGCGAACCGCCGTCGCCGAACGAGTTGGTCAAGGAAGCGATGCGCGACCACGTCGCACACGTCGCCGCGCTGCCACGACTGGCGCGCGATGCAGCCGAGGGAGCCGCCCGGCTGCGGCGCCGCGCGAAACAACGCAGCGACCATCCCGATCTGGCGAAGATGTTCCAGACCCCACCGACGTTCCTCAACCATGTCATCTCCCCGGGGCGAACGTTCGCCACCGCGTCGCTGTCGCTGGCCGATGTCAAGGAGACGGCCAAGCGGCTGGACGTCACGTTCAACGACATAGTGCTGGCCACCGCAGCCGGTGGCCTCCGCGAACTGCTCCTGCGCTACGACGGCCGTGCCGACCAACCGTTGATCGCATCGGTGCCCGTCAGCACCGACCTGTCACCGGATCGCGTGACAGGCAACGAGATCGGCGGACTGTCGGTGTCCTTGCCCGTCCACATCGACGATCCGCTCGAGCGGGTGCGGCTGACCTCGTTGTCGACGGCGCGCGCGAAGGAGAACTACGAACTTCTCGGGCCGAAGCTGCAGGGTCAGCTGATGGAGTACCTGCCGCCGCCGCTGACCCCGGCGGTGCTGCGCTGGCAGGCCAAGCGCGCCGCGCACAACAGGCTCATGAACGTCGCGGTGTCCAGCGTTCCCGGTCCGCGCGAGCGTGGCCACATCGGCGGCGCGCCGGTCAGCGAGATCTACTCGATCGGCGTGCTCTCGGCGGGCAGCGCCTTCAACATGACGGTGTGGAGCTACGTCGACCAGGTGGACATCTCCATACTGTCCGACGATCAGACGTTCGACGATATCCATGAGGCGACCGACGCGATGATCCACGGGCTGGCCGAAATCCGGTCGGCCGCCGGCCTGCCACGACTGCGCACCGTCGACACCGCGATGGCGCCCGCACCCGCGGCCAGCTAGGTCACGGGCGCAGTTCGTTGCGCAGGATCTTTCCGGTGCTGCCGCGCGGCAACTCGTCGAGCACCGTGATCTCGCGCGGCACTTTGTAATTCGCGAGGTTCTCCCGTACGTGCTGCTTGAGCTCCTCCGGTGTGGTCGACGCACCCGGCTCGAGCACGACGAACGCGACGAGCCGCTGCCCGTACTGCTCGTCGTCCACTCCGAGAACCGCGGCCTCGGCCACGTCGGCGTGCGCCGCCAGCGTCTTCTCGACCTCGATCGGGTACACGTTCTCGCCACCGGAGACGATCATCTCGTCGTCGCGGCCCACCACAAACAGTCGGCCGGCCGCGTCGAGGTAACCCATATCCCCCGAGGCCATGAAGCCGTCGTGGAAATCCTTGGTCGTGCCGGTGGTGTACCCGTCGAACAGGGTGCCGCTGCGAACGAAGATCTGCCCGACCTCGCCGGTGGGCACCTCGTTGAAGTCCTGGTCGAAGATTCGGATCTCGGTGCCGTCAGCGGGTTTTCCGGCGGTGTCGGGCGCCGCGCGAAGATCCTGCGGTGTCGCGGTCGCGATCATTCCAGCCTCGGTGGCGTTGTAGTTGTTGTAGATCACGTCACCGAACTGATCCATGAACTTGATGACCACATCGGGGCGCATCCGCGATCCCGATGCCGTGGCGAAGCGTAACGACTTGGCGCTGTAGCGGTTGCGCACCTCGTCGGGCAGATCCATGATGCGGTCGAACATCACCGGGACCACCGCGAGGCCCGTCGCCTGGTAACGGTCGATCAGGTCCAGCGTCGCCTCGGGATCGAACTTGCGCCGCGTGACGATCGGACAGGCCAGCAGCGCCGCGAACAACAACTGCGAGAAGCCCCACGCGTGGAACATCGGCGCGACGATGACGATCGGCTCCTCGGCGCGCCACGGCGTGCGGTCGAGCACCGCCTTCAGGTCACCCGTACCGCCGCTGCCCGCAGAACGCTTGGCACCCTTGGGCGTTCCCGTCGTCCCCGAGGTGAGCAGAATGATGTCGCTCTTGCGCTCGCTGGGCTTGGGCCGTTGGCCGTGGTGGCGTTCGATCAAGTTGTCCACGGTCAGCGCGACGTCGGTGCGATCGGTCCAGGCCAGGATGCGTGTGGTGTCGGGCCTGCCCTCGAGCGCCCGGTCGACGATCGCGGTGAACTCCTCGTCGTAGATCACGGCGTCGGCGCCCTCGCGTTCGACGACCTCCGCCAACGCGGGGCCCGCGAAGGATGTGTTGAGGAGTAGCACGTCCGAGCCGATCCGGTTGGAACCGACCAGCGCCTCGATGAATCCGCGGTGGTTACGGCACATCACCGCAATGGTTTTCGGGGGCCCGACCTCTTGGAGTGCGGCGGCCAACGCGTCGCAGCGGTCGTCGAGCTCGCGCCACGTCAACGTGCCGCGCTCGTCGATCAGCCCGGGGCGGTCGGGGCAGCGCTGTGCAGCCGTGGCGAATCCCACGGTGGCGGTCATCCCGGCCCTGCGCACCGCCGCGCCCATGCGCAGATAGCGGTCCGGACGCATCGGGGCGATCAGTCGTGCGCGCCAGAGAGTCTGCAGGAGTCCTAGAGAGTCGGCCACGATGCGTCAGCCAAGCACAGGAAAGCGGCGTTCGCGGGCGAGTTCGTCGAGCGCCTCCTGCATCACGGCCCGGACATGCAGATCGACCATGTCGATGTCGGGGTCGTCCCCGAACTCGGCCGCGATATCGATGGGGTCGAGCACCCGGGTGACGACCTTCGACGGCAACGGCACGTTCGGCGGGAAGAACACCGAGACACCGAATGGAAAGCCGACGCTGATCGGCAGAATGTCGGCCCGCAGCCGGTTGAGCCCTATTCGCCGGGCGAGCGAGTCGCCGCGGGCGAGGAACAGTTGGGTTTCCTGCGCACCGATCGAGACCATCGGCACGATCGGCACCCCGGCGTCGATCGCCGTCCTGACGTAGCCCTTACGGCCGTTGAAGTCGACGACGTTCTCGGTGAAGGTCGGGCGGTACGCGTCGTAGTCGCCTCCTGGGAACACCAACACGAGGGCACCGTCGCGCAGTGCCTGGGCGGCGTTGTCCCGATTCGCCTCGATGACGCCCGCCCGACGCAGTAGGTCCCCGACCGGGCCGACGAAGATCGCGTCGTGGCCGAGTGTGTAGACCGGACGGTCGAAGCCGAACCGCTTGTAGAACTCGGGCGCGAAGACCAGCACGTCGGGGGTGAACATGCCGCCGGAGTGGTTGGAGACGACGAGTGCGCCGCCTGCTGCGGGCATCCGATCCAGATCGCGCACCTCAGCGCGGAAATAGCGCTTGATGAGTGGGCCGACCCGGTTGACGATCTGCCGGGTGAACCCGGGATCCCATTTGGCGACCTCTGGCTTGTCCACCCCGTTGCTCATGGCGTCCGTGTTCCCACTTCTCGCGGCCGGCTACCAAGCCGGTGATCCGAGTATGCTACTTTCGTAAAAAGAGAATGTCATATCCGCAGGTTGGGGGCCAAATGTCGGACGCTGTGCTCGTCACGGGCGGCTTCGGCCTGGTTGGCTCCGCAACCGTGCGCCGCCTCGCCGCCGACGGTCGGCGGGTCATCGCCGCCGATCTCGATACGCCGGCCAACCGCAAGACCGCGGCGAAACTTCCCGCCGGCGCCGAGTTCCGCTGGGCCGACCTCACCGACGCCGATCAGGTCCAGCACCTGGTGTCCGAGATCGCCCCGACCGCGATCATCCACCTGGCGGCGATCATCGCCCCCGCAATCTATCGAATCCCCAAGGTGGCGCGTCGAGTCAACGTCGACGCGACCGCGACGCTGGTCCGCATCGCCGAGGCGCAACCGAACCCGCCCCGGTTCGTGCACGCGTCCAGCAATGCGGTGTTCGGCCCCCGCAACCCGCATCTGACTCCGTCGCCGCTGACCGCGGACGACCCGATGCGGCCCTGCGACATCTATAGCGGCACCAAAGCGGAGGCCGAAGAGATCGTGCAATCGTCGAGCCTGGAATGGGTGGTGCTGCGGTTCGGCGGCGTGCTCACAAGCGATCTGTCGGCGCTGCCGCTCAGCGCCGACGCCATGGTGTTCCAAAGTGCGCTGCCGAGCGACAACCGGGTGCAGACCGTCGACGTCCGAGACGTCGCGTGGGCCTGCGCGGCGGCGACCACCGCGGACGTCGCGCACGAGATCCTCCTGATCGCCGGCGACGACTCGCACCGGACCTGCTACGGCGACCTCTCCTCGAACCTCGTCGCGGCGTTGGGGATGCCCGGCGCGTTCGCACCGGGGCGACTCGGTGACCCCTCGAGCGCGACGGACTGGTTCGTGACCGACTGGATGGACACCACCCGCGCGCAGGAAGCACTGCAGTTCCAGCACTACTCGTGGTCCGACATGATGGCCGAACTCGCCGACGTCTTCGGATGGAAGCGTTATCCGGCGGGCCTCATCACGCCGATCGTGCGTGCGGTGATGAAACGGCGCGGGGTGTACTGGAAGGCACCGGGACAGTACGCCGATCCGTGGGGCGCGATCCGCACCCATTTGGGCGATCCCACGTGGATTCGCCCGACCGACTCCGCCTGACCGCATAGTGTTCGCGCCGTGGACCACTACCAAGGGCGCAACGCAGTCATCACCGGAGGAGCCAGCGGAATCGGCTTGGCCGCCGCGAAGGAGTTCGCCCGACGCGGCGCGCGCCTGATGTTGGCCGATATCAACGAGACCGCGCTGGACGACGCGGTTTCGACGCTGCGCGGCGACGGGGTCGACGCGCACGGCGTGGTATGCGACACCCGCAAGCTCGACGATGTCGTGCACCTCGCCGACGAGGCCTTCAACGTGTTCGGCACTGTGCACGTGGTGTTCAACAACGCCGGTATCGCGTATGCCGGTTCGATAGTCGACACCAGCCACGACGACTGGCGCTTCGTGATCGACGTCGATCTGTGGGGCCCGATCCATGGCGTCGAGGCGTTCCTGCCCCGGCTGATCGCGCAGGAGGACGACAGCCACATCGTGTTCACGTCGTCGTTCGCCGGGCTGATCCCGAATGTGGGGCTCGGTCCGTATTGCGTGGCGAAGTACGGCGTCGTCGCGCTGGCCGAGACGCTGCAACGCGAGGTGCGGGCCAATGGCATCGGAGTCTCGGTGCTCTGTCCGATGATCGTGGCGACCGATTTGATGGCCAACAGTGAACGCGTCAGGAGCTCGGACTACGGACCACCGTCGTCGTCCGCTCAGGAACTGCCGATGGACTCGACCGATCCGGAGGTGCGGGCGGAGGACGTCGCACGCCTGACGGCCGATGCGATCCTGGCCAATCGGCTCTACATCGTTCCGCACCAGGCCGCGCGGGCGTCGATCCAGCGCAGGTTCGAGCGCATCGACCGCGCCTTCGAGGACCAGATCGCCGAAGGCTGGACGCACTAGCGTGCGATCAACCCGATAAGCGCTACCCCAGCTGATACTCGCCGGTCTCCGGGTGGTGATACCAGCCGCACGACGCTTGTGTACCCCCGTCGACGTGGATCGTCTGCCCGGTGATGTAGCCCGACATGTGGGACGCGAGAAAGACTGCGACGCTGGCGATTTCGTCGACATGGCCGGCTCGGCCCATCGGAATCATCCGCTGATTCGCCGGGTCGAGCCCAGGCGACAGCTGCATGAGCCCCTCGGTGACGGTCAGGTCCGGAGCCAGTGCGTTGACTCGGATGTCGTGCGGCGCGAATTCCAGTGCGGCGGTCTTGGTGAAGTTGATGACGCCGGCCTTCGCCGCCGCGTATGCCGCAAAGCCCGGCGCTGCCCGCACTCCCTCGATCGACGTCACGTTGATGACGCTGCCGCCGAGGCCTGCCGCGACCAGCCGCTTGGCGATCCGCTGGGTGCACAGCAGCACATGACGAAGGTTGCTCCGGTACAGCGCATCCCAGCCGTTCTCGCTGGTCTCCAGCAGCGGCGCCTTGAAGGTACCGCCCGCGTTGTTGACCAGGATCGACACCTCGCCGAGTTCGTCAACGGTGCGCTGCAGCGCCGCGTCGACCTGCTCGCTGTCGCGGACATCGACGACGATCCCCAGTGCGCCAATACTTTCGGCAGCCGATGCGCAGGTGTCGGGATCACGTTCCCAGATGGCCACCGAGGCCCCGAATGCCGCGAGTCCCGCCGCGACGCCGCGCCCGATCCCTGCTCCCCCGCCGGTCACCACCGCGACACGGTCGGTCAGCAGGATGTTGGACGGATCGATAGCCATCGGTCGAGGCTAGCCCGTTTTCGCCTTGCTTGGCCCCATCGCCGGGGCATTGCCGATCACGCCCCCGGCCTCGAGGTCGGCGATCTCGTCGGCGGTCAGCCCGAGTTCGGCCAACAGTTCGTGGTTGTGCTGGCCGAGCAGCGGGGCTGGCTCGACGTGGACGCGCTCCGGACCACGCGACATCCGGAACGGCAGCGTGCTGTGCGGCGTACGGGCGTTGACCGGATGCCCGACGTCCTCGAAGAAGCCGCGGGCGGCCAGCTGGGGAATCTCGGTCTGGCGGTGCGGCTGCAAGACCTTGGCCACCGGCACACCGTGCTCCCACAGCGCGGCGACGATCTCGTCGCCGGTGCGATCCGCACACCACACGGCGAGATATCCGTCGATGGCGTCGTGACCTGCACGCCTGCCGGCGGCGGTGCTCAACTCGGGGTCGGCCGCCCAGTCGGGGCGCTCGACGGCCTCCGACAGGCCAACCCACTGCTCGTCGGTTGCCACAGCGACTGCGACCCAGCAGTCCGCGCGGCCGAACTCGTCGATCTCGTTGGTGCGGTACAGGTTCTGCGGTGCCGCGGTCGGCCCCCGGTTGCCGTCGCGCTCCAGCAGCGCACCGTAGGCGGAGTACTCGATGACCTGTTCGGCGGCGACGTTGATCGCGGCATCGACCATCGCGGCCTCGACGAGCACGCCCTGCCCGGTGCGACGCCGATGTTCCAGGGCGATCAGCAGCGCATTCAGCGCGTGGATGCCGGCGTTCGGGTCACCGACCGAATAGGGCTCGTACGGGTTGCGGTCGGGATAGCCGGTCACCCAACTGATCCCGGACGCCGCCTCGATCACGTAGGCGAAGGCGGGATTGTCGCGCCACGGACCGTCGAGCCCGAATCCGGGCATCCGCAGCATCACGACGTCGGGCCGGATGGCCTGCACGGCAGCGAAATCGAGTCCGATCTGGTCCACGACTCGTGGGGTGAAGTTCTCGACGATCACGTCGCAGGTGGCGATGAACCGATTCAGCAGGTCATGGCCGGCGTCGCTCTGCAGGTCGAGCGTCAACCCCTTCTTGTTGGTGTTGAGCCCCGAGAAGATCGGCGACTTCTCCCACCACAGCTCCTCGGTGACCGGTATGCCCGCGATCAGCCGGGTGCCGTCGGGTCGTCGCGTCGACTCGACGTGGATGACCTCGGCGCCGAGCATCGCGAGGATGTGTGTGCACGACGGCCCCGCCCAGAAGGTCGTCATGTCGAGTACGCGCAACCCATCGAACGGCAACCCCGTCCTCGCCGAGATAGCATTCCGGGTCGCTGGATCACCGATTTCGCGACCCGGAATGCTATTTCGGCGATACAAGTCGGTGTGTTCGCCCAGCCGGGGCGCGGGCCCTGGCGCGTCGAGCAGCGCCGGCGTCGTCCGATAGGGCGGGCCGGGCTGGTCGAAACCGTCGCGGGGGTTCGATACGAAAGACCCGCGTTCGACGAAGTGGTCGAGTCCGATGATGTTGGCCCCGTTGGCGACCGGGGCGTTCGGGATCCGGAACGCGGTCGCCAGGTCCCTGATCTCGTCGACCGTGTGACTGTCGACCCACGCGTAGAGCTCGTCGGCCTTCTCGGTGGCCTGCTCCGTGATGGACAGCGGCGAGTCCTCGTCGATCCAGTCCTGATGGCCGGTCATGGCGCACAGGTCGAACCACTGCTGCGCGGTGCCGCAGCCGATGTCGATCAGGCCGTCCTTGGCGCGGGCGATACCCGGCACAGTCAGCCGCCGCGCATCCCGCCACGGCCTGCCGAGCATCTCGTAGTAGGCCACCGGGTAGTACGTGAGGCCGAGGATCTGGGTCTCGAGCATCGACACGTCGACCAGTTCCGCGCCACCCCGCAATCGCGAGGCCAGCGTCGCGGCGCTGGCGTACGCCCCGGCGAGGTATTCACCAACCTGTCCGCCGACGTAGACCGGCGCGCGGTCGGCCGAACCACGGCCGAGGCCGACGATCCCCCCGGACCACGCCTGCAGCGTGAATTCCGTTGCGGGACACTCTGCCCAGGGGCCGTCCAACCCGAACGGCGTGATCGATGTGACGGTCAGGTGGGGGTGCGCCGACCGGACCGCGGCGGGGGTGAACACGACGTGCTCCGCGACGTTCGAACCACGCGACCAGACGACGGCATCGGCGCTGCCGAGCAACGCGTTGACGTAGTCGAGGTCGGACTCCGGGTCGGCCACCACGCTGTGCTTCGAACAGGCCAGAAAGCTGAACAACGCACCGTCGCCACCCGGCGCGATCTCGGCGCCTGACGCCGACCACCGGCGCAGTGGATCACCTTCGGGCGGTTCGACTTTGATGACCGTGGCGCCGGCGTCGGCCAGCAGCTTGGTGCAGTAGGCACCCGCGATGCCGACGGACAGATCGACGACGGTGTAGCCGTTCAGCGGCGCGTTAACCATTGTGTTCCTCGCGTGCGCGCCGTCTGTTACTTGTCCTTCTTGCGGTTCGACTTGCTCAGCCGGAAGTCCGGCGGGAACTTGCTGTCGTTGTCGTTGACGGCACCCGCCAATCCGCTGTCGATGGCCTCCATCATGTCGAGGTCATCCGTATCGTCGTTGGCCACACCGCTTCCCATGGATTCGAAGAACGCGGACAACAGGCTGCCCATGTACTCGCCCTGGTGCTGCTTGTAGACCTCGAAGAAGATCTTCTGCTGGAAGACGGTGTCGACGGGCCGGTTACGCGCACACGCCATGGCGTACTTCTCGACCTCGGCCTCAAGCTGATCGCGCGGCACCACCTTGTTGAGGAAGTTGCAGTCGTACATCTCGGCGGCGGTGAACGGCCGTCCGGTGAAGACCATCTCCTGAAACTTGCGCAGCCCCATCATCTGGATCCACGTCCACATCCGCGGTCCCCACCCGTAGTAACGGAACGACGGATGACCGAACAGGGCGTCGTCGGACGAGATCACGAGATCGGCGTCGGCACACTGGTAGAAGTGCCAGCCGTAGCAGTAGCCCTTGGCCTCGACGATGCTGATCTTCTTCAGCTCCTGCAACGGGCGGTTACCCGCCTGCACGTTGGCGTACCACGCGCTGATCGTCGCACCGCTGCGGAAGGTGCCCGCAGGCGGATACTTCACGTCGCCGACGCCCTCGTCCTCGAGACGCAACTCCGCGAGCCGCAGGTCGGTGTTGTCGTAGCCCTCCATGAACTCCGGGAGGTCGGCCCCGCTGCCGAGGTTGTCGCCGACGCCACGGATGACGACGACCTTGACGTCGTTGTCGACGGTCGCCGCGCGCAGCAGATCGGCGTAGCGCAGCCGCGCCAACGACGTCGGCGCGTTCAGGTACTCGGGACGGTTGAAGGTGATCGTCGCGATCTTGGTCTTCGGGTCCTTCTCGTAGACGATCAGCTCTTCGGGGGACGGCCGACTTCCGTTCTCAGACATTGATTCTCCTCAGCTGATTCCGGCGGCGGCCTGTGCCGGCGATGGGCTCGCGGTGAGCACCTCGGGTCCGGAGTCGGTGACCAGCACGGCATCGCGGCGGAACACCGCACCGACGCCGGCTTCCCACACGTAGGTCGTAACGGCCAGCACCGAGCCCGGGTCCAGGCGCTCATCGGCCGACGTCTTCGCCAGATCTGGAGAGATCACCGGCGGATCGAACCCGAGGCCGAGACCGTGCGCGACCGGCATCGGGGGCAACGGCTCACCCGCGGCGTCGTACGCGGCGAACAGATCGCTGGCAAGCGCTCCGGGCTGGCATGCCGCAACCAGCCTGTCCCACAGTCGGTTCGAACGCCCGAACAGGGCGTCGGCGCCCTTCACATTGCCCACCGGCCAGGTGCGTCCGACCTCGCCGACGTAACCGTCGGCCAGCGCGCCGGCCGCGAAGGCCACCAGGTCGCCATCGGCAACCTTGCGGTCGCGCTTGCCCACCCGCCACGACTGCTCGCGCGGCGTTATCCACGCGCCGTCCTGCGTCGCCGATGTGCTGACGCCGCCTGCAGCCATCGCCTCCAGCATCACGCCCGTCAGCGCCTGCTCGGTGACGCCCTGCGCGAGTTCGGCGACCGCGGCCGCCAGGCCGTCCTCCGCGACCTTGAGAGCACCGCGCAGCGCACGGATCTCCTCGGCGGTCTTGATCCGGCGCGCGGCGCGCATCGCGACCTCACCGTCGACGAGTTCGGCGTTGGGGAACGCCATCGGCAGCAGCTGGCCGAATGTCGGTGAGAGCGCGTCGGTTCCGACGCGTTTGGCCTCGGCGGCGCCCGTGATGTTCTTCAGGACCTCGATGAGCGTCATCGGGTTCCACGCCAGGCCGTACAGATGATCGTGCCCGATCTCCTCGGGCATGCCCTCATCCCAGCTGCTGTTGAGGTGGATCTCGCCGGTCGCCCGGACCACCACGCAGATCGGCGCGAACGGACGGGTGCCGGCCACCCACAGCTGCGGAGCCCCGGTCACATAACGGACATTGGCCTGCCGTCCGAGTACGAGGACGTCGAGGTCGTTGGCCTCCATCTGAGCCAGTGCACGCTCACGGCGGCTGGTGCGCAGAGCCGGATCGTCGGGCAGGATCTCGTCGCTCACGAGGCCACCCCGTACGGCGCGTAGGGATAGTCGGTGATGGACTGATACCCGTCTTCGGTGATGATCACGATCTCCTCGCTGCGGTAACCGCCGGTGCCGTCCTCCCAGACGACGGGCTCGAGCACGAGCGCCATGCCCGCCGGGAAGACGAAGTTGTCGTCGAACTCCTGGCCCAGATCCGTTCCGATCATCGGCATCTCGGCCGCGTTGGTGCCGATGCCGTGACCCAGGTAGAAGTGTGGAAGCCACGGTTTCGCACCGCCGTTGGCTGCGACGGCCGCCCGCGCGAGATCACCAGACGTCGCTCCCGCCTTGGTGACTGCGAGGACCGCGTCGAGGATCTCGCGCCATTTGTGGAACTGGGCCTGTTGGCGCGGCGTCGGCTTCTCGCCCACCAGCCAGGTACGGCCGAAGTCGGAGCAGTACCCCTCGTAGGTGATGCTGACGTCGGTCCAGAGCACATCGCCCTTCGCCAGTTCCTTCTCGGTTGTCAGCAGCGGCAGCGCCAGATCACCGGTGGTGGTCCAGACCGAACCGCTGTTCTTGGTTGTCGGCATCACCTGCCAGATGGCCTCAAGCATGTTGGCCGTCGCGCCGAGTTCGAAAGCGCGCCTGACGAATGCGGCCGACAGGTCGATCTGCCGCACGCCGGGGGCGAGCGAACGCTGCACGTCGACGACGGCCTCTTCGGTGATGCGGCAGGCCTTTCGGATCGCTGATATCTGATCGACGGTCTTGACGAGTTTGGCCGGACCGACCACCTGCGCGGCGTCCGACGGTGGGCCGCCAGGGAACAGCCGGTCCGACGCCCTGCGCATCGCACCGGTCAGTTCGTCGACCGCGATCGAGGCACCTGCAGGTACCAGTTCGGCCAGCACCTTCCCGAAATGGTCGACGCCCTCGTCGAATTCGAGGTAGAGCGGGCCGTGGACATGATCGTCGGGCAGTTCGGAATCGAAGGAGCTGCCCTCACGGAACGGCATGTAGAGGTGCGGATGCTCGTCGTCGGCGAGAACGACCGCGATCGGTCGCTCGACGTGCGACAGGCCGGCGTCCAGCAGCGGCCAGCTTGCGCCCGTCGCGTACACCACGTTCCCGTTGCCGAGCAGCACGAGGACGTCGACGCCCTTGTCCGTCATGGCGTCTCGCAGCCGGGCACCGCATTCGCGGTACATCCTGGCGCGATCCGGTAGGTCGGGGATGTCGAGCAGTGCGGAGCCGGAGGCGAATGTCGTCACGAGACACCCAGGAAGTTCTTGATGTTGGTGCTGACGATCTTCACCGCGTTCTCCGGGCCCACCGTCTCCACGACCGACGCCAGCGACTTTTCGGAATAGCCGAACGTGCTCTCGTTGTGCGGGTAGTCCGACGACCACATCACGTTGTCGACGCCGATGCGGTCGACGAGCTGCAGACCGAGCGGATCGACCATGAACGAGGCGCACATGTGGTCGGCCCAGTAATGGTTGATCGGGTGCTCGAGTTCGTGGTTGAACATGTGCCGGTAGGAGGCCAGCATGTGCTCGGCGTCCTGCAGCGCCGTTGGCACCCAGGCGATCCCGCCTTCGAACCAGCCGATGCGCAGCTTCGGATGCCGGTCCAGGATTCCGGAGAACACGTACTTGGCGAACTGTTCGCGGAACGAGTCGACGTTGACCATCATGCCGACCACGACACTGTTGTTCTGGCACGGAGTCTTCGGCGGCGTCTCGCCTATGTGGTGGCTGACCGGCAGCCCGGCCTCCTCGATCTCGTCCCAGACGGCGTCCATGTCGGTGCTGCCGTAGTCGTAGATGTTGCCCTCGTCGTCCTTACCAGGGTTGAGCGGCAGCAGGAACGTCCTGAGCCCCAGCGACTTCAGCTCCTCCAGAGTGCTCCTGGTGCCCTTCGGGTCCCACCAGTTGATCAACCCGACGCCGTAGAAGTGCCCCTTTGAGCGCTCCTGCAGATCGGCGATGTGTTCGTTGTAGATCCGGAACACCCGCTCGCGCAGGGCCTTGTCGGGATAGTGGAACAGCGCCAGCACCGCGTTCGGAAACGCGAGTTCCTTGTCGATACCGTCCTCTTTGAGTTCGCGGATGCGTGCCTCGATGTTGTTCGAGGCGGCGCCGGCGAGGTCGTCGTACTGCATGAGAACGCGGCCGAAGTCCCCACCGGTCCACGCCCTGCCCCTCATGCCGACCATGTACGCCCCGTCCTCGTACCAGATGCGCGGCGCCGCTCCCTTGAGTTCCTCGGGGAAGCGGTCGTAGAAGATGTCGTCGGCGACCGAGATGTGGTTGTCGGCGGAGAAGATCTCAGTGCCCGCGGGAAGCCCTACCACGGTGCCGGTCGAGTGGCCCTGCCGGTACTTGGGTGCGCCGAAGCCCTCGGGTGGGTAGAGAGTGCTCTGCACTGTTGGGGTGGACATCGTTGGTACTCCAATCGGGCTGTGGGCCAAGGGCTCGGTGACTACCAGGTCACCGGAAGTTCGTAGACGCCGTAGGCGAGGCGGTCGTGCTTGAAGGGCACCTCGTCGAACGGGATCGCCAGCGCGAGCGTCGGGATGCGACGCAGCAGCGTGTGGAACACGATCTGCAGTTCGGCGCGCGCGAGCTGCTGCCCGACGCACTGATGCCTGCCATACCCGAAGCCCAGCTGCTGGCCGGCATCTCGGGTGAAGTCGAGTTTGTCGGGTTCCGGGTACGCGGCCGCGTCCCAGTTCGCCGGCGCGAGGTCGATGATGATGCCCTCGCCCGCGCGAATCGTCTCGCCGGCGATCTCGATGTCCTCGATCGCCACCCGGCGCTGGCCGTTCTGGATGATCGACAGATAGCGCATCAGCTCTTCGACGGCGTTTGCGATGAACTTCGGATCGTTGGAATTACGAAGGAGCGCAGCCTGTTCGGGGTTCTCGAGCAGGGCGAGCACGCCGATGCCGATCATGTTCGCGGTCGTCTCGTGGCCGGCGATCAACAGACCGGTGCCCAACTGGGCGGCCTCCTTGACGCTGATCTCGCCTGCGGTCACCCGCTCGGCCAGGTCGGAGACGGCATCCTCGGACGGCTGCTCCATCTTCGTCTCGACCAGGTCGATGAGGTACTTGTGGAGGCTCATCGCCCCCTTCTGGCCCTCTTCGGCGGTGGCGTACCGGGCCAGTCCGACGTTGGCGTGGTGCTGGAAGAACTCATGGTCCTCGTAGGGGACGCCGAGCATCTCGCTGATCACCTTGGTTGGCACGGGCAGTGCGAGTTTCGCGACGATGTCAGCGGGTTGCGGGCCCGCGAGGATCTCGTCGATGCACTGATCGGTGACCTCCTGGATGGCGGTGCGCAGGCCCTCGACACGTTTGAACGTGAACGGCTTGGACAGCATCCGGCGGAACCTGGTGTGCTCCTCGGCATCCGAGGTGAACACCGACCGTGGCCGCTTGTACACCGTGGAGAGCATGTGCTCGTTCCAGTGCGGGAAGCCCTCGCGACGGTCGTCGACACTGACGCGCGAATCCGAGAACAGCGCCCGCGCCACCTCGTGCCCGGTGATCAGCCACGGTGTGGTGCCGTTCCAGATCCGCACTCGCGACAGCGGCTTGGACTCGCCCATCTCGAGAACCGGCGGCGGAGGCGCGAACGGGCACCGCGCATCACGTTCCATCGGATACTCGGGAACATCGGCCGAAACCTGTTCTGCGGCAAGGGTCTCTGACATCAAATCTCCGTCATTCCTCGATGTGGATGGCCAGGGCAGGGCACGCCGCGGCCGCCTTTCGGGTTTCCTCGGCCAGGTCGGGACAGGGCTCGTCGATCAACAGCACCACGACGCCGTCGTCGTCGCGCTGGTCGAACACCTCGCCGGCGTTCATGACGCACATCCCCGAGGACACGCACTTGTCCTGGTCGACGCTGACCTTCACGGCTGCTCCGTGATCGGCGCCTGCCACAGCCCGACGATCGCGTCGATGAGACCTGTGGCCACCGAGCGCCAGGTGGTACGGGGCATCGCCGTGCCCTCGGCGAATGCTCGCTCGAAATCTGCACACGTGTGCATCATCAGGTTGCGCACCATGATGTTGCGCTCCATGACGACGGTGACCGGCAGGTCCGGCAGACAGCGCGTGATGCGATCGACGACCGCAACGAGCGACGGCGATGCGAGGGCGTCCTTCACGACGATCTTGTGGTACGCGGGGTCGGCCAGCGCCTGAGCTGCGAAGCGCGCGTACCACGTCGGGTTGCCGAGCTGATCGAGATGCTCGGTGAGCGAGCACACCATGCATGCGATCCAGTCGCGCAGTTCCGTGGAATCGCCGGTGTCGGCCACCATGCGGGCCAACAGTCGCTCGATCGACACCCGGTGCTTCTGTTCGATGGCACGGACGAGGTCCGCCTTGGTGCCGAAGTGGTAGCCGACCGCGGCGTTGTTGCCCTGCCCGGCCGCCTCGCTGACCTGCCGGTTGGACACGGCGTAAACCCCGTGTTCGGCGAACAGCCGCTCGGCCGCGGCCAGGATCGCTTCGCGGGTGATGGAGGCCCGCTCGGTGCGAACAGGCCTGCTGGCTGTGGTCACCCGCTCAGTGAACCCCGTCACAGCAGTTAAGTCAAGCGACTGATTTAAATTTTTGGAACCTTTCGCGCCGATCTCGCCCGCGGACGCATAGAGTCCCCGGGACCATGGCTGATTCGCGGTTCATCCACAACGGCGACGCGCGCATTCACTACCTCGACTCCGGCGGTGACGATCGCGGCGCGCCGGTCGTGTTCGTGCCGGGCATGACATGTGTCGCCGACGACTACGCCGAAATCCTGACGCTGTTCGGCCGCAGGACCGTCGTCATCGACCTCAGGGGGCACGGCCGAAGCGGTGCGCCGGCGGCGGGTTACGACGCCCCGACGTTGAGCACCGACATCGGGGCGGTGGTGGACGCCGTCACCGACGGCCCGGTGCACGTAGTGACGTTCTCCAGGGGCACGACCTATGCGCTGATGTGGGCGATCGACAACGTCGAGCGGGTCCGGTCGATCGCGATCGGCGACTACGTGCCCGAGGAGAAGGTGCTGACGCCCGAGATCTCGCGCCGCCTGCTCGGCGGCCGCTGGCGCGGGACCCCGGTCAGCGAGCGGCTCGACGAGGATGCCGCTAACAAGACGTTCGGAGCCGCGCAGTTGCGATCGTTATGGGAACCCCTTGCCCGACAGCAACTTCCGCTGCTGGCCGTGCGCAGCAGCGAACGCTTCCTCGTCGGCGATGAGCAGTGGTCGCGCTACCGGATGCTGTTTCCGGACGCACGTCTCGTCGAGTTCAACGATTCGCCCCACGACATCTTCCGTCCCGACCGCGGCCGATACCCCCGACTGGTCTGCGAACACATCGATCGGGTGGACGACGGCCGCTAGTCGCTTTTCGGCTTACGCGCGATCACCTTGCCCGCCACCGTGCCGCCGTCGACGGGCAGCACAGTCCCGGTGACATAGCGCGAGCGATCCGTCGCGAAGTAGAGCGCCGCTTCGGCGACGTCCTCCATGGTGCCTTCGCGTTTGAGCGGACGGTCGTTGCGCATCTGCTCACGGATCTTGGCCTCGAACTGCTCGAGCTTCTCGAGGTCCTCCCCTGCCGCCGACTTGCGCACGATTGCCGTGCGGATGTTGCCGGGTGCGATGGCATTCACCCGGATCTCGTAGTGCGCCAGCTCGATTGCCGCGGACTTGGTGAACTGGATGACGGCGGCCTTGGACGCCCGGTAGGTCATCACTCCGCCGCCGGCCTGGATGCCGCCGATCGACGTGAGGTTGATGATCGAGCCGCCGCCGTGTTTGGACATGTGCCGGGCGGCGTCGCGTGTCCCCGCCATCACCGCGAGCACGTTGATGGCCATCACCTTGTGGAAGTCCGCGAAGTCGTCGTCGAGGAAGTGCCGGTGCATCGTGCCCGACACTCCTGCGTTGTTGACCATGACGTGCAGGCCACCGAAGCGGTCGACCGCCGTCGACACGAGCCCGCTCACCTGCTCGATATCGGATACATCGGCCTCGACGAAGTGCGCGTTGACGCCGATGTCCGCCGCGAGCGCCACACCGCTCTCGACGTCGACATCGCCAATCAACACCTTGGCGCCCTCGGCGGCGAATCGGCGTGCCAGACCCTCGCCGAGGCCGGACGCGCCGCCAGTGACGATCGCGACCTTGCCGGCCAATTCGTCTGTCATGTCGCCGCTCCTTCGCGCTGCTCGGCCAGGAAGTCCAGAAGTAGGTCGTTGACCGCCGCCGGTTGTTCGATCTGTGGGCAGTGTCCCGCATCGGGGATCACCGCCGAACGGCCGGAGGCGATTTGGCCGGCGATCTCGGCCGCCCAGCCTCGCGGCAACAGCTTGTCGCCGCCGCCCTCGACCACCAGCGTCGGCACCGTGATGCGGTCGTAGGCGCGCTTGCTCGACGGCAGGGGCGGTGGTTCGAGACCGGGTCGGCGAAACCTCGCTGCCGCCAGCGCTTCCCAGGCCCCGGGGGCGATGCTCGACTGGTATCGCCGCTGCACATACTCGTCGTCCGCAGGATAGGACGAATCGTAGAAGAGGGCCTCCACGATCCTGCGCATTCCGTCGACGGTGGCGTCGTAGTCGTAGAGGGCGGCCGAGTGCTCGTTGCGTTGGATCTCGCCTCCGCCGCAGATCATCACCATGCTGCGCACCGGCAGCACCGGCGACTCCGAGGTCGAGTCGACGAAGAGGTTGACCGCGCCCATCGAATTCCCGACGAAGTGAGCCGATTCGACGCCGACCGCTTCGCAGAACCGCGCGATGTGACGGATCCGCATGCCGCGGCCGTCGTTGAAGTCGATCACCTTCGCGGACTCGCCGAACCCCAGCATCTCCAGGGCCAGCACGCGATGCCGTTGAGCGAGTGCGTCGATGTTGTTCTCCCAGGCGATCTCGGCGTTGACGCCGAACTCGCCGCCGTGCAGCAGGACGACCGGATCACCCTGTCCCGCTTCGAGATACCCCGTGACCAGACCGTCGACCAGAATGTTCTTTCTTTCTGTGCGAGCAGACGCAAATTGCCCCGACACGTCGGCATCTTCGTGCTCTTTGCGTCTGTTCACCTGACCCCCTACTTGATGGCGATCGGATTGATCGGTGAGCCGACGGCGCCGGTCACCCGCAACGGTGGTGCGATGAGCTGGAATTCGTAGACACCGTCGGCCGCGCAGTCGGCGGCGAGTGCCGTCAGATCCCAATATTCCCCGAGCATCAGCCCCATATCGCGTAGACACAGCATGTGCATGGGCAGGAAGGCCTCGTCGACGCCCGACACCGGGTTCTCCACCATCAGGTTGTCGGCCGCGATCGCGGCGATCTCGTGATCGTGCATCCACGACGCGCACGTCCAATCCAGACCCGCACCCGGTTCGCCACCGTCGCCGGTTTGCAGAAACCTTGTCCACCAACCGGTTTTGACCAGGACGATATCGCCGCGTTCGACGGTGACGCCTTGGTTGCGAGCGGCCTCATCGAGTTCGGCAGGCGTGATGGGATCACCGAGATCGCAGAACGTCTCGACGCCGCGCAGGCGGACGATGTCGAGCAGGACGCCGCGTGACGTAATGCCCTTGCTGTCGACCTTGTCGATGCCGCAGTGGAAGGCGCCAAGGCTGGTCACCGAGCTCGCCGGGAAACCGTTGTAGAGCTGGTCCTCGTAGTACACATGCGACAGGGCGTCCCACTGGGTCGCGGCCTGCAGCGGCATGATGATCACGTCGTCGTTGAACCGCATCGGGCCACTGACCGCGAACTCGCTGAGCTGGGTCGCCGCCGGATTCTTCAGCCATGACGGACCATACTGGGCCAGGGTGCTGGCGTCGCCGCCGTCGATGGTCATCACGTGTAGCGGGTTCTGCCGGAAGTGGAATGCACCCTGTGGCCCGGAGGAGCCGAAGTCCACTCCGAGCGGAAAGACCTTGCCGTGCTTGACCAGACCGGCCGCCTGCTGGACCTTCTCGCTGGTGATGAAGTTGAGCGTGCCCAGCTCGTCGGCGTCACCCCAACGGCCCCAGTTGCGCACGTCGTCGGCGACCCGGCGGAAGTCGTTCATGCTGGCCATAGTTCGCCTCTCATCGTCGCGACACCCAGTCGGCGAGATCCGTCTCGCCGATGGCACCGCCGTCCACCCAGATCACCTGTCCGGTAATGTAACTGGCTGCCTTGCTGTTCAGGAAGACCAAGACGCTGGCCTGTTCGTCGGGTGTCGCGGCGCGGCCGAGCGGAGTGTGGAAGGAATCCAGGAACTCCTGGCCGTACGCCGACCGCAGCTGGTCGAGGATCGGTGTATCGGTGACGCCCGGTGCGGTGCAGTTGATGCGAATCCCCTTGGCGCCCAGTGCCACCACGTTCGCCATCGCGTACAGGATGATCGCCTCCTTGGACAGCCGGTAGCCGCCGCCTTCGGCGACGGCATCGGGATGTCGTTCACACCATTCGATTCCCTCGGCCATGGTCTCGGTGTCGACCAGGCCCGCGGTGACCGCAGCGTTCTGCCGATAGGCCGACGCCGCCAGCGAGGAGACGCAGGCGATGGCCGACCCGGCAGGCATCGACGGCACCAACGCCTCGGCGAACCGACGGGTTCCCAGGAAGTTGACGGTGACCACCCGCAGCGGGTCCTTGATGCCCGACGACACCCCGGCGATGTTGAACAGGGCGTCGACGCGGCCGCCGATCGATGCGGCCGCCGCGTCGATCGACTCCGGATCGTAGAGGTCCAGAGCGATGAACTCACCGATGTCGAAATCGGGTTCCCGGATATCGAGACCGACCACCTCGGCGCCGAGGTCGGTGAGCTGTCGCGCCACTTCGGCGCCGATGCCCGACGCGCATCCGCTGACTACGGCGCGACGACCGTCATAGCGCCACAGCTCGTCAATCCGACCCATGGGTCATTCAGTGCCCTTCGCGCTCGCCGCGTCCGCCCCCGTCATTCGCTCCTCGCGTCCGCGGCGGGGTTCCTGCTCGTCCACCCCTCTCCCGATTTGAGCTTCGCCGCGGCCGCCTCGATACCCGCGTTCATCTCGTCCATCGCCAGGGAGACCTCATTGGCTGTGTAGTTCTCCCGGCCGGTGGGCAGCCCGCCGAACGCGTAGGTCTCATCGAACTCGGGAACGTTGGACACCGGCCTGCGTGCCTCGGCCTTCTCCAGGATGGGTTCCATCCGCTTGGCCTTTTCGGCGGCGGCCTTCTCATGGCGTTCGATGAACTCGGGCAGCACCTCCTTGCCCATCATCTCGATGGACTCCATCGTCTCCTCGTGACGGCGCGGGGTCAGGAGCAGTATCAGTTCGTCGACGCCGCTGTCTTCGTAGCCGCGCAGGAATTCGCGCACGGTGGCCGGGCTGCCGATCGGCCCACGACCGGGACCGTAGACCAAGGACGGATCCTTCTCACACTCCTCCAGGTGACGCTGCCAGACTCCCGTCCGGCCGGGTATGTGCATACCGGTCATGTAGTAGTGCATGATCCCGAACGCGAAGAACCCGCCGCCCTTGCCGAGCCGCTTGATGGCCTGCTCGTCGGTCTTGGCCAGCATCATCGACAGGTCGCCTCCGATGGCCAGGATGTTCGGGTTCGGCTGCGGAACCACCGGAGCGGCGGTCTCCTCGAACTCCTTGTAATACCCTTGCACCCGCTCAGCGAGTGGGCCGGGGCCGGTGTAGGCGAAACTCAGTGCACCGAGGCCCTTTTGCGCGGCCATCGACACCGAAGCGGGCCGCGTGCACGCGACCCATACCGGCGGATGCGGCTTCTGCAGCGGCTTGGGGACGACGTTGCGCGGAGGCATCTCGATGTGCTCGCCCTTGAAGCCGGTGAACGGCTCCTCGATCATACAGCGGATCGAGACCTCCAGTGCCTCCTCCCACATCTTGCGCTTGTCGGCGGCGTCGATGCCGAAGCCGCCCAGCTCGCCCACCGAGGATGACTCACCCGTGCCGAATTCGACCCGGCCGTTAGAGATCAGGTCGAGGGTCGCGACACGCTCGGCCACACGGGCGGGGTGATTGACCGCCGGCGGCAGATGCATGATGCCGAAGCCGAGCCGAATATCCTTGGTGCGCTGGCTCGCCGCGGACAGGAAGATCTCGGGTGCGGTCGAGTGGCAGTACTCCTCGAGGAAGTGGTGCTCGGTGAGCCACACCGTGGAGAAGCCGGCCTTGTCGGCGGCCTCGACCTCATCGAGGCCGTCCTGGAACAGCTTGTGCTCGTCGTCCTCACTCCACGGCCGCGGCAGCGGGAATTCGTAGAACAGCGAGATCTTCATTTGGTTACCTTTCGATCTGAATCGAGTGTCGAATCGGTCTGGGCGCCCGACTGAACGGCTTTGTCGGGCAACTGATCTGCGATGTGCTTGGCCGCCACGTATCCGAAGGTCATCGCCGGCCCGATGGTGGCGCCCGCGCCCGCATAACTGCGTCCCATCACCGCGGCCGAGGTGTTGCCGACGGCGTACAACCCTGTTACGACGCTGTCGTCGGACCGCAGCACGCGGGCGTGCTCGTCGGTTCGCAACCCGCCTGAGGTGCCGAGGTCGCCGAGGATGATCTGGAACGCGTAGTACGGCGGTTTCTGTAGCGGGTACAGGTTGGGGTTGGGCAGGGTCGGATCGCCGTAGTAGTTGTCGTAGGCGGAGTCGCCGCGGAAGAAGTCGTCGTCGTGACCTTGACGAGCAAGTTCGTTGAAGCGGTCGGCGGTCGCGCGAAGCTGCGCGGGCGGAACGCCGATCTTCGTGGCCAGCTCCTCGAAGCTGTTGGCCTCGAACACGATCCCCGACTCCAACCATGCCTTCGACACCTTCCATCCCGTCGGCACCGGCGCGAAGGGCACCTTGGGAATCGGCAGATGCCCGCCGACTACGTAGCGGTGGAACGAGCGGATATCGGTGATGAGCCAGCACGGGATATGGGTGACACCGGAGTTCTGGCCCTCGATCATCGCGTGCGCGAAATCCATGTACGGCGCGGCTTCGTTGATGAACCGCTTGCCCTCGCCGTTGACCACGAACTGCGACGGCATCATGCGCTCGTTGAGCATGAACTGCAGCCTGCCGTCGGGCCAACACATGGCGGGAAACCACCACGCCTCGTCCAGCAGATCAGTCGAACCACCGACCTTCTCCCCCGCCCGGATCCCGTCACCCATCGATGCGGGATTGCCGAAACTCCAGTCCTTCTCGAGCACCGGCAGATGCTGCCTGCGCCACTCCATGTCGTGATCGAACCCGCCGGACGCGAGAATGACACCGTGCCGCGCACCGATGCGCAGCTGGCGACCCTCACGCTCGAGCACCGCACCGGTCACTTTCCCATCGACGTCGGTGATGAGTTCAGTCATCGGCGAACTCAGCCACAGCGGGATGTTCCGCTCCTTGAGCGCCAGTCGCATCCTCGCCGCCAGTGACTGGCCGATCGCGGCCATCCGGTCACCGAA
The DNA here is from genome assembly GCF_010726085.1 of Mycolicibacterium moriokaense. Classification (NCBI taxonomy): domain Bacteria; kingdom Bacillati; phylum Actinomycetota; class Actinomycetes; order Mycobacteriales; family Mycobacteriaceae; genus Mycobacterium; species Mycolicibacterium moriokaense. Next base: position 2,311,055 of record NZ_AP022560.1, on the reverse strand, counting down.
CACACGTGCCCGGAACATACGCCAGATCAGCTTCACTAGGACAGCCTTGCCGCGCCAGTTCTGACGCACCTGGTAGAACAGCCGAAGGTCCTTGGGAGCGAACCAGATTCCCCGGGGCGCCAGGGCCAACGGCTGCAGCAGGTTCTTCTCCTCATCGCCCAGCTTGCGTAGGTCGATCGCCGGCACGTTGATCGTGCTGCCGAGTTCCGAACCGCCCGGCAGCTCCGGGTAGTAGTCGGCGTAGCCGGGTTTCCAGACGAACTCGAACCACCGGCTGCGCTTCTCGAGGAACTCCATCATCTCCGGCGCGCTGTCGACGTACTTGCGCAACCTGGCATCGCTCACCAGACCGCCGGTGATGTGCTTGAGATATTCGAACACCCCGTCCGGGTCAGGCGCATAGCCCGCTGCACGCTGCGACGGCGCTCCCGGCACCCAGATGCCACCGCCTGACAGCGCGGTGGAACCGCCGAACTGCGGCGACTTCTCGACTACCAGGGTGTCGAGACCGAACGCATCGGCAGCCAGCGCCGCGGTCATGCCACCGCCGCCGGAGCCGATGACGAGCACGTCGACGGTGTGGTCGAAATCGGTGGTCATGGGTTGCACACCGCCGTCCTGACGGCGAAGCCGGCGATCAACTCGGGTGCCGCGCGGTAGAACCGGTTTCCCGTCTCATAGCGACCGTGGGCGGCCAGCGCCCCGAATGCCGCTACCCACGTGCGGATCTCGTGTGCAGAGTGGCCGGCCTGCTGCTCGATCCAGCTGTTGGACCAACCATCCACGTCGCTCAGGCGATTCGAATCGACCAACTCCAGGAACGCCCGGTCCCAGTCGGGGTTCAGCGGTTGCAGTGGGCTGTCGCCGTGCGCAAAGGCCTGCGCCGCATCCATCACCGCCACCTGCCTCGCCTGCCGCTGCTCCGGTGTCATCGGTTCGCCGTGGACGATGCGCCCCAGCGCCGCAGGCGGAGCGGTGGCCAGCGTCGGCACCGGCGGATCGTGCGACAGGCCACCGGATCCCACGACGAGCACCCGCTTGCCCAGTGTCGCCAGGTACGTGCCCACAGCGGCGCCGAGTGCCCGGACGCGCCGCAGCGGTCCGAGCGGGGTGGCGACCGAGTTGATGAAGATCGGGATGATCGGCTTCGACGTCGCCTCGCCGAACAGGTTCTGCAGCGGCTGCACCGTCCCGTGGTCGACGTCCATGCTGGCCGAAAGCGCCACGTCCACCCCCGATTCGAGCACTGCCCGCGCACAGTCGGCGGCGATATCGGACGCCACGTTCAACGGGCCCGCGTACGTGCCGTAGTCGCCGACACCCTGCGCGGCGGTGCCGATGCAGAATGGCGGCATGGTCCGGTAGAAGAACCCGTTGTAGTGGTCGGGTGAGAACACCACGACGAGTTCGGGATCGAAGTCGGCGACGAAGCCGCGCGCCGCCGCCAGGGCCGACTCGATGTCGTCAAGAAGATCCTGTGACGGTCCCGGAAGGTTCAGTAGCGGACTGTGCGACATGCAGCACAGGGCCAGTGTCGCCATGAGAACTCGAGCCTCCTTCCTGGGTGAGACAGAGGACGCCGAAAAGCGATTCGCTCATTTCAGGCGCGCGCTGCGCGATGCAGGCACCTGCGATGCAGCGGTCGGGCCGCACGAACAACACAGAATCGGTGTAGACGTCGAACCAGGACTTCAGCGCGCCGGTACGGTCGCCGACGACGACCACGTCGGGGTCATCGTGGCCGGGCCACTGCAGCTGCGTCATGGGCCGCGCCTCGACGAATCTGGCCCCCAACGCTTTCCAGCGGTTGAACGCTTCGTCGCCGAGTACGGCGCGCAGGTTGTTGCTCCAGCACAGCACCACGAAGCCGGGGCCGAAGACATCGTCGAGCAGAACGTTCTGTGCCGTTCGGGTGTCGACGCTGGGCTGGATGAACAGGGTGCCTGCCGGCGAGTTGGGTGCGCTGTAGTCGGCATGGCACACCGCACCCTGCTGATAACGCGGCATGGGCTTGAACCGCATCTCCAGCACGTAGCGCTTCAAGGTCGGCACGAGCGACGCACCGTGAATCACCCGGTCGCGCAGGGCTGCCACCCGTCGGTTGGTCGGCGAGATGACCCGTCCCACCATCGTGGACAGGTCGATCATCGCGCGCGCATGTTTGCGACGCTCGACGTCGTAGGTGTCCAGCAGGGCGTCGCCGGCCTGGCCGTTCACCACCGCGGCGAGCTTCCACCCGAGGTTGGCGGCGTCCCGGATGCCGCTGTTGTAGCCCTGGCCCTGCCATACCGGCATCAGGTGTGCGGCATCGCCGGCCAGCAACAGGCGCCCCTTGCGAAACGATCCCGCGATGCGCGAGTGGTGGGTGTACACGCGATGGCGGATCATGTCGACCCGATCGGGATGCGGAACACGCTGCGCGAGCATGCGTCTGACGAACGCCGGATCATCGGCGAGTTCGTCGGACTCGTCGTCGTGGATGAGGAACTCGAAACGTCGGATGCCGTGCGCGATCGAGATCGACACGTAAGGACGTGCGGGATCGGCTCCCACTTCGCTGTTCGGATGACCGAGCGGATCGTTCGCGACGTCGACCACCAGCCAGCGGGTCGAGGACGTCGTTCCGTCGAACGACACCCCCATCAAGCGGCGGGTGGCGCTGCGGCCGCCGTCACATCCGACGACGTAGCGGGCGTGCACCGGATCCCTGCCGTCGGCGAATCCGACAGTGACGCCGTCGCCGGTTTCGACGCAGCTCTCCATCCGGTGCCCCCACCGAACCTCGACGTGGTCGAATCGCTCCAACCCGCCGTACAGTTCCGCATCGACCATCGGCTGGACGAAGCCGTTGCGCTTGGGCCAGCCGAAACGTGCGTCGGGCGGCGCCATTTCGGCGAGCAGCCGGCGTTTGGCGTCGAAGAAGCGCAGGATCTGGTTCGGCACGGTGTGCGGCAGGACGCGGTCGACCAGGCCGATGGACTGGAAGGTGCGCAGCGCCTCATCGTCGAGTCCGACCCCACGGGGATAATCGATGAGCGTGTCCCGCTCCTCGACGATGAGAGTTCGGACGCCCTGCAGCCCAAGGATGTTCGCCAGCGTCAGCCCCGACGGTCCGGCGCCGACGATGACGACATCCACCTGCTCGACGCTCATGGCCGTCCCAGCAGGAAGTCGAGGTGCAGCCGGTTGAACGTCTTGGGGTCCTCGTACTGTGGCCAGTGCCCACAGCCGGGCATCAGCTCGAACCGGGCATTGGGGATCATCGACGCGATTCGGCGTCCCTCGTCGACGTCGGCCGTCGGGTCATCGCTGGTCCACACCACCATCGTGGGCGCGGTGATCGACCCGTATTCCTTCGGTCCGAGCAGGTTTCGCGCACGAATCTCCGGATCCTGCAGCGCCATGATGTCTTTCATCGCGGCGGCGAATCCGGGCTGGCGGTAGATCCGCTGGCGGCTGGCGACGATATCGTCGTAATCCTTGGACTTGTCGGCCATCAACCACTTGATGCGCGCCTGGACCGTTTCCCACGTCGGGTTTTCCGCGGCCGCCATCGACAGCGTGATGATGCGCTTCATCACCTCAGGGTCGGCCTGCGATCCGCCCGCGGTGTTGAGCACAAGTCGATCGACCCGGTCGGGATGGTCGACGGCGGCGCGCGCGGCCACCCAGCCGCCGAGCGACTCACCACTGATGTGGGCGCGCTGTGCACCGATCGCGTCGAGGAACGCCATCAGATGGGAGAGATAGTGTTCCACCTCCAACGGATGTCCGGGCTTGTCCGTATATCCGTGCCCGAGCATGTCGATCGACCATGTCGAGAAATGCTCGGCATGCGCCTCCAGGTTTCGCACGTACGCCTCGGCGTGCCCGCCCGAACCGTGCAGAAAGACGAGCACCGGCTTGTCCGGATCGCCAGCGTGGAGATAACGCGTGCGCACTCCACCCGCGTCGAGGTACCCCTGCGAGAACGCGACGCCTTGGAGGTCGCTCCAGACACTCTCGAAATCCGCGTCTGCGAGTTGTCGGGACGATTCCGGCACTCGGCACCTCTCTTGACGACGAGAATTGAATTCTCGTATTTTGTAAGCATTGTGCTCATTTATCGCACGTATGTGTGCACTATAGTCAGAGCATCACTCTCCTGAGCGGTAGATGTCAAGGAAAGTCAGGACGGGACGGATGTCTGATTCGGTCGGCGGGGCCAGCGCCAATGCCGCGCCGACCGGTGCGCCCGGCTCGCAGACATTGGCGCGCGGTCTGGCCGCGTTGCAGCTGGTCGCGACGTCCCGGTCGGGGCTGACGGCACAACAGGTCGCCGACGACATCGGCGTGCACCGGACGATCGCGTACCGCTTGCTCTCCACGCTGTCGGCGTATCGGCTCGTGGCCAAGGGTGAAGACGGCCGCTACCGGGCGGCCGCCGCGCTGGCGGTGCTCGGTGCGTCATTCGACAACCATGTGCGCCAGTTGAGTCTGCCGACGCTGCGTGCGTTGGCAGACGAACTCGGCAACACGGTGTCGCTCCTCGTGGCCGAGGGCGACCAGCAGGTGGCCATCGCGGTCATCGTGCCGACAAACGTGTACTACCAACTCGCCTTTCACGAGGGCAGCCGCTACCCGCTGGACCGGGGTGCGGCCGGCATCGCGCTGCTGGCGAGCATGCCGCCGAGGCCCGGCGAACGCGATCTCGTCCCGCAGACCCGCGAGCAGGGCTGGGTCATCACCCACGGTGAGATCGAGCCGAACACTTACGGGTTGGCCGTTCCCGTACGCAGGCAGCCGCCGTCACCGCCGACGTGCATCAACCTCATCTCCCATCGCGAGGACGTGGTGATGCGCGGTAAGGACGCGGTGATCAAGGCGGCCAACGAACTGTCCGCGATCCTGTCCTGAGGATCGCCTCAGCCGAAAGGATTGAGCACGTGACCAATTGGGATCACGAGGTCGATGTGGTCGTGCTCGGCAGCGGCGGCGCCGGGCTCACGTCAGCGCTCACTGCCGCGGTGAACGGGGCCTCGGTCGAGGTGTACGAGAAGGCCGCGACCGTCGGTGGCACGACAGCGGTTTCCGGGGGCATCATCTGGATCCCCGCGCACAACCGCGCCGCAGAAGGAGAGCTCACGGTCGAGGACGCAATGAGCTATCTGCGCGCGCAGTCGCTCGGTTATATGGACGACGACCTGGTGGAGACGTTCGTTCGCACCGGGCCGGAGATGCTCGATTTCGTCGAGGCCCACAGCGAATTGCAGTTCGAGGTGGCCGAGGGCTTTCCGGACTACAAGCCTGAACTCCCCGGCGGACGTCCGGGGGGCGGCCGCTCGCTGAACGCCAAACCGTTCGACCGGTCCAGGCTCGACGAGTGGAGTGAACGCATCACGTCGTTTCCCGCCGACTTCAGCAACGTCGGCATCGACGCGGAGACACGCGCGCGCATCCATGCGTCGGTCGACGACGAATCGGGCGACTACTGCGTGGCGGGCACCGCCCTGATCGCCGGACTGTTGAAGGGATTGCTCGACCGAGGGGTGGTCCCGCAGACCAATGCCCGCGCCGTCGAGCTCTTCGCCGACGCGTTGGGAATCACTGGCGTCCGGATCATTCAGGGCGACAGGGAGTTCAATGTCCGGGCGCATCGCGGTGTTGTGCTGGGCACGGGCGGGTTCGAGTGGGACCCGAAGTTGGTCGAGGCGTATCTGCGGGGCCCGATGCGCGGCGCGGTCTCACCGCCGAACAACACCGGCGACGGCTTGCGGATGGCCATGGCGCACGGCGCAGACCTGGCCAACATGGGCGAGGCGTGGTGGGTGCCGATCGTCCAGCTGCCCGGCGACACGTTCGAAGGTCAGCCGCGCAGCCGCAGTGTTCGGCTCGAACGCACCAGGCCCAGAAGCATCATTGTCAACCGCGCGGGCCGGCGATTCCTCAACGAGGCCGGCGAATACAACTCGATGGCGGGCCCGTTCCACTACCTCGATCCCAAGCAGGGTTACGCCAACGATCCCGCGTGGATCGTCTTCGACTCGCAGCACCTCAAGCGGTACGGGTTCCTCGGGATCCTGCCTGGCGAGGAAGCGCCGGACTGGTTCGCCCCGTCGGCTGACTTGGCGGAGCTGGGCGAGAAGACGGGTATCGACGCAGCCGGACTGGCGGCGACGCTCGCGGCGTGGAACGAGAACGTAGCCCACGAGCAGGATCCCGATTTCGGCCGCGGCGCAAGCGCTTACGACGGATATTGGGGCGACGACAAGGCCGCTACTCCCGCAGGGAAGACCCTCGGCCCCATCGACACGCCACCGTACTATGCCGTCCCGGTGTCGGTCGGCGCGATGGGTACCAAGGGTGGACCGCGCACCGACGGCGACGGCCGCGTGATGCACGTCAACGGCGGGGCCATTCCGGGGCTGTTCGCCGCGGGCAACGCCATGGCGGGCGCGACGGGTAAGGCCTACGGCGGCGCGGGTGGGACGCTGGGGCCCGCAATGGTTTTCGGGTACCGCGCAGGGATGGCGGTGTCCGCGCGGGTCACCTCTTAGGCGCGAGCAGTCGCAAAAACCCCCGACACGCCGACGAAAAAGGGGGAGTTCACGTCTGCTCGCGGGAAGAAGTCAGCCGGCGACAGCTGTGCCGATGAAGTAGCTACCCAGCAGGCAAGAGGCGACGAGCACCACCCAACCGTCGGTGAGGCGGCACAGCCACACCGGAGAGTGGCGTACCTCCATGAACTCGCGGAAGATGATGCGCACCTTGATCAGTGCGATCGCGATTGCACTGACGGTGACGACGGTGCTGGCGTGCAGTGTGCCCTTCTCGTCAGCAGAGTTGTCCAGCCAGACGTAAACCAGCGTCAACATCGTCAGGATCGACCAGACGATCAGCAGCCTCTTGTTGAACGTGTTGCTCACCGATCACCTCACGACGTAGAGCATTGCGAAGATGAGAACCCACAGGAAATCCACTGTGTGCCAATATGTTGCACCCGTCTCGACCAGCTCCTGGGAACGTCGCGCCGGACTCCGCAACTGATAGACGACCACACCCAGCACGATGAAGCCGATCAATACATGAATGCAGTGCAGTGACGTGAGGAAGAAGTAGTGCTGGAAGAACTCATCGCTGGTGAACGTGTTCCCCATCCGGATTTCCAGGATCCATTCGACGACCTTCGAGATCACGAACGTGACGCCGAGACCGACGGTGACGTATGCGTAGGTCATCGCCGTGTGGTGCAACCCGTCGCGCGCGGCGCGGACGCATCGGGCGATCGCCCACGAACTCGTCAGCAGGACGATGGTGTTGAAGACTCCGATGCGTAGGTCCAGATCCGCCTGGGATCGCAGGAAGAGGTCCTCGTTCTGCGTGCGCAGGGCCAGGTAGACGGAAAAGTAGCCGGTGAACAGCAGAGCTTCGAAAAGCACGAACAACCACATGTCCGGCTGACCGGGCACTCGCCGTTGCGGCTTGTTTTCGAGCCGTTTCGACTCGGCGTCAGCGAGGTCGGTCATCGGATCGTCTCCACGGATTCGGCAGGTTCGGCCACACCTTTGGGTGGCAGGTCAGGCAGCGGTCCGGTGCAGAAATCCTCGCGCTCGATCATCTTTCGCAATAGCACGATGAACGCCGCGGTGTAGGTGATGAATACGACCATGTTGATCCACCACGCGATCGCACCGTTCCACGCGAATGCGCCGCGCTGGAAAATCCAGGCCGGTGCGACGACGACTTCGGTCAGCGCATTGCACAGCCCCAGATAGGCGAACCACTTCGGAAACACGTTGTTCTTGTCGAGCAGGATCGCCACCAGCCAGACCACTGAACCGACCAGGAAGACCCCCATCGTTCCGCTGAACGACAGGAACGCGAAGTCATACATCCACACGATCAGTTCGGGGTCCCGGTCCGGTCGCAGTGCGCCGACGGTCATCGCGATCGCCATCACAAGCATGCCGGGCAGGGCGGCGAGCGAATACATGATCAGGTACGAGTACGCGAAGACGCGACTGACCGACATCCGCCACATCGAATATGCGAGTAGGGCATTCATCGGCGCACACATCCCCGAGATCAGGAACACGACGCCGAATCCGGTGAGCAGGCCGAGGTGGCGATCGGCGAACCACTGCACCACCAATGGCGTGTCCCAGTCAGGGCTCGGCGGTGGCTGCACCCTCGTCACGAGGAAGAACAGCACACCGTACAACTGGTAGAAGACGACCATCACCCACCACGCGAACCACAACTCGCGCTTGGGGTGATAGCGGATGTTCCAGACAAGACGGCCCAGCCGTGAATCGCTTGGCGGCGCCGCTTCGGTCGTCGGGGCGCTCATGCGGAGACCGGAACTTCCGCCCGTTCGCGGCGAATGTTCTGAGCGAGAACAACCCCCATCACCACGATCCAGACGGCGATCGCGATGTTCTTGACCCAGAACGACAACACGCCATCCCATGCGAACGGGCCCTCGTACGTCACCGCACCGAACGCCGCCGGCACCAGCGCGGCCGCGACGAGCAGGTTGAAGTGTGCCACCCACGGCCGGAACACCGGTTGGTCTTGGCGATCCCAGTAGATCGCCAGCGCCAACACCAGGCACTGGGCGATGAGGTAGGGCACCAGGACGGTGAACGTGACCCACGCGAGGTCGTTGAGCAACTGGGTGAGTTCGGGGGAACGCTCGGGCCGGAAAGATCCCAGCAGCCAGAACATGTTCGCGATGAGAAACAATGTCGGCGGCCCACCCGCGCAAGCGATGAGGCAGAAGGACAGGATCGGCGTCCGGTGCGCCATCTTGCGTACCTGCATCGCCAACAGGATGACGGTGGGGATCAGACCGACGCCGAACCAGTTGAACAGGATCATGCTGTAACGGATCCGCGCGGTGTCATCGCGGTAGAAGCCGGCGACCTCCTCGGCCGACATGGTCGGCGACATCGGGTGAAGGAACCCGGGGAACAGCAGGAACGCCGACACCCAGATGATCACCATCGCGGGCAACGCCCAGAGCATGATCAACTCGCCGTCACGTCGTTTCATCGTGGACCCAATCCCATGCGTCGCCTCAGTTGCCGATCGGCAACTCGCACGGTAGCCGATCGGCAACTAGGCGGTCAATGCTGGGCGGTCTCGGCTCCTGCGGTCGCGGGTCTGCCGGTGAGGCGGTCGACGATGTCGGCCAGGCCGGCGAACCCCGGCGCGGCGGCCATGTCCACCGCGATGCGCCTGCTGGCTTGGCGATAGCGCGGATCGTTCAAAACCGCGAGGATGTTGCGGCGCATCGCCTTCGGCGTCGGGTGTTCGGTCTTGAGACGTCGCCCGACACCGGACCATGCGACGCGCGCGCCGACCTCGGGCTTGTCCTCTTTACCACCGGTCGCGACGATCGGCACGCCGTATCGCAGGGCGTACTGAACGCCGCCGTATCCGCCGTTGGTCACCAAAACCGAAGTGCGCGGCAGCAATTCGTCGTAGGGCAGGAAGGTCGCCGCGCGCGCGTTGGCAGGCAACGGCGGGAGGGTGTCGACGGGTCGGCCACCCGTGCTGATCACGACGAGAACGTCCTCGTCAGCCAGGGCGCGCAGCGTCGGCACGATGGCTTGGCTGTAGTCGCTGTTGGCGATCGTCCCCTGCGTGACGTGGATGACGGGTCGGCTTCCATCGAGATCCGACCACCAGTCCGGCACCGGCGTCTGCGAACACATCGGAGACAGCGGCCCGATGAAGTGGAGGTTGCGCGGGGCGTCGGACATCGGGTAGTCGAACGACCGAACACAGAACTGCGCGATGGCGTCGGCGTGCCGACCCCAATCCATGAACGTGAAGGGCATGTCGATGCCATGCACCTGTCGGTGGGCGGCGTCGATGGCTGCAAACCCCTCGCGCAGGACGCGCCGAGAGATGGCTGTCAGCAACGTATTTCGTGCCCGGTTCCCGATTCTGGCCGGCATCAGTCCCATACCGTAGGGGGCGGTGTCGCGACTCTCGAGAGCCACCGGAATGACTCCGCACATGATCACCGGTGGCCGGTCCGGACGTGGGTGACCGAGAAGGAACGCGGCGCCGAGCGAAGCGATATCGGCGATGACGACGTCGGCAGGGCGCACTGCGAGCGCGGCGATGATCGTTTCGTACTGGGGCTTGGCAGGTTTGGCGAAGACCTGCTCGATATCGAAGGCAATGGCCTTCCGCCCCTTAAGTCCGGCGCGTTCGGGAAATCGCTCGTTCAGCGGTTGCTCGTCGAAGTCGGCATCCGGATGCACAGGTATATACGTCGCACCAGAGGCGGCAACCTTGTCGGCGAACAGTGCGCCGGTGATGAAGCGGACGTCGTCGCCGCGTTTGACGAAGTTCTCGGCGGCGGCCAGCAGAGGTGCCACGTGACCGTGTGCAGAAAACCCGACGATCAGGATCGATGACACTGGGTGCCCCGCTCCCCGGCGAATTCCTACTGTGATGTAGTATTCATTACTGTGCCACCCAAGTCAATATCGAAAAGTGAACCTCGCCGCTATCGATCGGAGCTGCGCCAACAACAGGCCGAGGCGACGCGGTCCCGGATTCTCGCTGCGGCGGCCGAGCTGTTCGCCACCGACGGTTATGCACGCACGACCCTGGCGAAGATCGCGGCGTCAGCGGGGGTTTCCGCGGAAACCGTTCAGGGTCAGGGCCCCAAAGCCGCGCTGCTGATCGCCGCGATCGAGTACGCCGGTTTCGGTGTCGCCGGCGAAGAGAACGTGCTCAACCTCGACGTGGGCCGCCATTTGCTGGCCAACGAGGATTTCGACGAAGCGCTGGACTTGGTGGTCGACACCGTCACCGACGTTCACGTGCGTACCGCCCCCTTGGCGCCCGCGCTGTATGGCGGCGCCAACGCCGATCCCGAACTCGAGCGGTACCTGAACGACCTACTCGTCAGCATCAACTCCCAGTCCCATCGGATACTCGAGGTGTTTCGCAACCGCGGGTGGGTTCGCGCCGATATCCCCTTCGACGAACTCGTCGGGACGACCACGGTGGTCTGCAGTATCGAGACCTACCTGCGGCTCACCCGTCGCAACGGCTGGAGCGTCGACGACTACCGCCGGTGGTGCCGTCGAATGCTCGCCGAGTCAGTCCTCGTCGCGCCTGAGTGATTTGTGTGCGTTCGCGAGCGGTGAGCGCGCCGAAACGCACACAAATCGCTGGAGAAGGGCGAGTAGCCGATCGGCAACTGGCTCGACTAGGCTCGACGCTGTGACATCCACGCAGGATGACCTCAAGTTCAGCGAGATCACCCGTACCGCAGCACAGACCCGCGTCCTCGATGCGGCGTTGAAGCTGATTGCCGAGCACGGCGTGAGCGGGACGTCGCTACAGATGATCGCCGACGAGATGGGTGTGACGAAGGCGGCCGTGTACCGCCAGTTCAAGACCAAGGAAGAGATCGTCATCGCGATCACCGAGCGCGAGATGAGCAAGCTCGAAGATGTGCTGGAAGCCGCCGAGGCCGAGGGCCATCCCGTGCGGGCACGCGCGGTGCTTTTGGATCGGATGGTCGAGCAGGCCATCGACCGACGCGACGCGTTTCGCGTGCCGATGTTCGATCCGGTGATCATTCGCCTGCAGGCCGAGTATCAACCGTTCCAGCGGTTCATCGAGCGGCTTTACGCCGCGTTGCTCGGGACGGAGGCCGGCGTCGAGGCGCGCTTACACGCGGCGATGCTCTCGAGTGCGATCAGCGTCGCCGTCATGCACCCGCTGCTCGCCGACGTCGACGGCGATACCCTGCGCACCCAGTTGAAGCAGATGACCAGCCGCATGCTGGGCCTGCCCGAATGACGTTCCGGCACAACGCGGATGACCAGGAGATCCGCAACCTCGTCCACCGCTATGCCGATGCTGCATCACGTCGTGACGCAGCCGGCGTCGCGGAAACATTCGCAGCCGACGGCACCTGGTATTCACCGGAATTGGGACGCTTCGAAGGTCGCGATGCGATGGTCGCGTTCTTCACCGCGATGCTCGACGGCTGGAACGTCTTTCTGCAGGCGATGATGTCCGGGGTGGTCGTCGTTGACTCATCGAATCCCGTACGCGCCGTGGGCCGATGGTTCGTCCAGGAGACGGGCAAACGCGCCGAGGGTGTCAACCTGATCATCTCAGGCGTCTATCACGACGAGTACACCCGCAACGGCGACGCGTGGCTGATCCTGCACCGTCGTTACGACGCGCTGATGCGGAACAGCGACGGTACAGTGACGACGCAGCCGTTTCCGACCGACGTGCCCGCGATCGGCTAGGGCTCGGCGGTGAACAGCTGCTCGGTGGCGGCGTAGGGATCCGACCCGCCGTCGGCGACCTGCTCTGCCAGGCGATCCAGCTCAGGATGACTGCGCAATCGCGTCTGCGCCAGCGACAGGATCTGGGCGCGGGCGCGTGCAATGCGGCGCTCCGGGCTGTCGGTGCGATGGTGGACCTCGATGGCATCGACCAGCTCGGGAATGCCTTGCCCTTCTGCGGCAACGAGTTTCAGGATCGGCGCCTTAGTTTCAGCCTTGAGGTCGCGCACCGTCTGATCCGCTCCCTCGCGATCGGCCTTGTTGACGACCACGATGTCGGCGACCTCGAGCAGGCCGGCCTTGGCCGCCTGAACCGCATCGCCCGCACCGGGATTGAGGATCACGATCGTCGGGTCCGCGATGGCGGCGATCTCGATCTCCGACTGGCCGACGCCGACCGTCTCCAACACGACGAGGTCGTAGGACAACGCAGCCAGCAGCCTGATGGCGGCCGGCACCGCGGCAGCCAATCCGCCGAGGTGACCGCGCGCCGCCACCGACCGAATAAGCACGTCGGAGTCGTTGATATGCGCGGCCATTCGAATCCTGTCGCCCAGCAGCGCTCCCCCGCTGTAGGGCGACGACGGATCCACTGCGAGCACCGCCACGCGCATCTGCCGTTCGCGGTACGCGCTGACGAGTGCGCCGACCGTGGTCGACTTGCCCGCGCCCGGCGGGCCGGTCACCCCGATGACCTGTGGGGTAGGCACCGAACCGAGCGCATCGAGCACCTCACCGCGCCGCGCACTTTCGACCAGGCTCAGCAGTCGGCCGGCCGCACGGGTGGACCCGCTGCGCGCCGCCTCGATGAGCTCGTCGATGGTCATTCCGTACAGCTTACGGAGCAGGTATTTCTGTCATGGACCACATGAGAATGTTATTCTCTCAGTCCGAGAGTGCCAGTTGCAAGAAGGGGAACCACATGCAAATCGCAGGTAGCTCGGCGATTGTTGTCGGAGGTGCGGGCGGCCTCGGCGAGGCGACGGTCCGGCGCCTGCACGGTGCTGGTGCCAAGGTCGTCGTCGCAGACCTCAGCGACGACAAGGGCAAGAAGCTGGAGTCCGAGCTCGGAATCCGCTACGTGCCGACCGACGCCACCTCCGAGGAGTCAGTGCTGGCCGCGATCGCCGAGGCGGAGTCGCTCGGACCGCTGCGGATCTCGGTCGACACCCACGGCGGTCCCGCCGGCGGTGGTCGGCTGGTCGGCAAGGACGGCTCCCCGCTCGGCATGGACGCCTTCGAGACGACGATCAAGTATTACCTCACCGCGGTGTTCAACATCATGCGGCTGACCGCGGCGGCCATCGCCAAGACCGAGCCGCTCGAGGAGGGCGCCCGCGGCGTCATCGTCAACACCGCCTCGATCGCCGGCTACGAGGGACAGATCGGCCAGCTCCCCTACGCGGCCGCAAAGGGCGGCGTCATCGGTATGACGCTCAATGCCGCGCGTGACCTGTCGCCGCTGGGCATCCGCGTCGTCACCATCGCGCCCGGCACCATCAACACGCCGGCGTATGGCCAGGCCGCCGACCAGCTCGAGCAGTACTGGGGACCCCAGGTGCCGTTCCCGAAGCGGATGGGCCGGTCGACGGAATACGCGCTGCTCGCGCAGAGCATCATCGAGAACGACTACCTCAACGGCGAAATCATTCGCCTCGACGGAGCATTGCGGTTCCCACCGAAGTGAGCGGACCGCTGGAAGGCAAGGTGGCCTTCGTCGCCGGGGCCAGCCGCGGTATCGGTGCGACGATCGCCACCGCGCTGGCCCGCGAGGGTGCCGCGGTCGCCGTCGCGGCGCGTTCGGAGCAGGAGGGCAAGGTACCCGGCACGATTCACGCCGTCGCCGAGCGCATCACCTCGGCCGGCGGCCGGGCCCTACCGGTGCCCTGCGACGTCACCAGTGAGGTGTCGGTCGAGAATGCCGTCGCCGCAACGGTTTCGGAGTTCGGCGGCATCGACATCCTGATCGCGAACGCCGGCGTGCTGTGGCTCGGCCCGATCGAGTCAACGCCGCTGAAGCGGTGGCAGTTGTGCCTCAACGTCAACCTCACCGGCGTCTTCCTAGTGACGAAGGCCGTCATACCGCATGTGAAAGCGCGCGGCGGCGGTTCGCTGGTGGCGATCACCACGACCGGCGTCGGCATGATCGAGCACGGCGCCAATGCCTACTGGGTGTCCAAGGCGGGGGTCGAGCGGCTGTACCTCGGTTTGGCCGCAGACCTCAAGGCGGACAACATCGCCGTGAACTGCCTGAGCCCGTCGCGCGTCGTCCTCACCGAGGGATGGCAGGCCGGAGGCGGCGGCATGGAGATCCCGCCGGAGATGGTCGAGCCACCGGAGGCCATGGCCGACGCCGCGGTGCGGCTGGCCCAGCAGGACGCCGGCGGCATCACCGGCACCATCCAGCGCTCCGAAGAGCTCACCTTTTAACGGCGAGCTGGGCCCACGCGAAGCTGGGGAACGCGAAAACCCCCAAAATTGCTCGAAATTGGGGGTGTTGGCGTCTGCTCGCCGGGGCCCGGCTCGCGAGGGAATCCGCTACTTGTCCTTCGCGATCAGCCCGTCGACGATCTTGTTGAAGTCGGCGGTCCCGAACGACACATACTCGGACAGGTTCGCGTAGTCCAGCGACGCCATCACCGACTTCTCGAGTTGCAGGTTCATCAACCGCTTCGTGCTCTCGAGCGCCTGCTGCGGCAACTCCATGATCTTCTTCGCGCACGCGATCGCCTCGGCCAGCGGATCGGCGACGACATGGTTGGCCATCCCCAGCTCGAGCGCTCGCGCGGCCTTGATCCGAATCCCGGTGAACGCGAATTCCTTGGCGTGCAAAAGACTTATCTGCGACGGCCACACCAGCGGCCCACCGTCGGCGGCCACCAACCCGATCGACACGTGTGGATCGGCGAAGAATGCGTTCTCGGCCATGTAGACGATGTCCGACAGCGCCGCCAGGCTGCAGCCCAGGCCGACGGCCGGACCATTGACGGCCGCGATCACCGGGATGCGGCACCGCACCATCCCGATGACGAGGTCACGCCCGTGCTTGATCGTCTTCTGGCGCAGCGCTTCGTCGTTGCGCAGCTCGTCGAGGTAGTTGAAGTCGCCGCCGGCCGAAAAGGCCCGTCCCGCACCGGTGATCACCGCGGCCCGCGCGGAGGTGTCCTCGTTGAGCGCTTCCCAGATCTTGGCCAGCCCCACATGCAACGGGTCGTTGACCGCATTGAGTTCGTCGGGGCGGTTGAGCGTGATGATGCGCAGGCCACCATCGGCCTTGACATCGATCTCGTCCGGCATTCCGTACATCTAGACTCCTAATCCGAGAATCCGCGAAGCGATGATGTTCTTCTGAATCTGTGACGTTCCGCCCATCACGCTCTGCGCGCGGCTGTACATATAGGCGCCGAACAGTTCGGGATCACTGGTGCCGACGGTAGTCAGCGCCGCATGGCCGACGGACTGCTCGACCCAGGTCATCAGCAGCTTGTCCAGCGAGCCCTGCGGCCCGTGGGTCATGCCGTCGAGCTGTTCGGACAATCGTCTACGCACGTGTAACCTCAGCATCTCGGTCTGCACCCATGCCCATGCCAACTCTTCGGGTGGCGTGCCATCGACCCGGGATGCCAACTGGCGCACCAGTTTCCCGTATCGCGCGGAAAAGCCCAGCGTCGACGGCTCGCGCTCATGGCTGACGACCGTCATCGCGAGCTTCCAGCCCTCCCCGAGGCTGCCGACCAGGTTCTCGGCCGGCACCCGTGCGCCATCGAAGGTCACCTGACCGAATTCCTTTGTGACGCCGCTGATCATCTTCAGCGGCCGCTGCTGGACGCCGGGTTGGTGCATCGAGACGACGAACGCGGAGATACCTCGATGCTTCGGCACATCCTTGTCAGTCCTCGCGAGCAGCAGACACCAGTCGGCGACATCGGAGTAGCTGGTCCAGATCTTGTGGCCGTGGATCACGTAGTCGTCACCGTCGCGGGTGGCCGTCGTGGTCAGCGAGGCGAGATCGGAACCCGCGCCGGGCTCCGAGAAGCCCTGACACCACCGCTCGGTGCCGTTGATCATGCCGGGCAGGAAGCGTTGCTGCAGTTCCTTGCTCCCGTGATGGCCGAACGCGACGACCAGATACCCCAGGCTGGGGCGCGCCGGGGCGCCCGCCTTGGCGATCTCCTCGTCGACGATGACGTCGTACACCGGAGGTAGATCCTGGCCCCCGTACTCCTTCGGCCATGACGTGCCGAAGAAGCCGGCCTGGTACAGCGCCTGGTGCCAGGCGCCCTGAGCGGCCCAGTACTCGTCGCCCGACGTCGGGAACTTGCCCTTCTGGTCGATCAGCCAGGCGCGCAACCGTTCCCGGAATGCGGCTTCCTCCGGGGAATCACGGAAATCCAATGGTCAGCTCCTCCAGCTTGACGGGCCACGCCTCGGTAGCGGACAACACGCGCCGTAGGTAGACGTGGGCAAGGCATTCCCAGGTGTTGCCGATCCCGCCGTGGACCTGGATCGACGTCTCGCATACGGTCAATGCCGCACGCGCACAGTAGATCTTGGCCACCCGCGCCACTTCGATGGCCTCCGCGCTCGGCAGTTCGTCGACGGCCCACGCGGCGTGGCGCAGCACGCTGATCGATCCCTCGATAAGTGCGAGACTCTCGGCCAGCAGGTGACCGATCGCCTGATACGAGCCGATCGTCGCACCGTACTGCTCACGGACCTTGGCGTACTCGCACGCCAGGGTATGCGCACCGCGCGCGGCGCCCACCAGGTCGGCACACGTCACGGTCAGTGCAAGTGCCCGCCACCGACCGGCGTCCTCCTCCGTCAACTCACCCAGCTCGGCGGGCGAGTCGACCACTCCGGCAAGGCTTCTCGTCAGGTCGACGGTCTCGCGATCCACCAAAGCGGCCGTCGGTGAGCGCCCGAGCGCACGCCGCAGGTCGTCGGTGAGCACCGGTCCGATGAACGGCACATCGACCAGGCCGCGTGCGAATTCCTCGGCGACGATGGCCACCTCGACGCCGGATGCGCCGTCGGAGCGCAGCGTGCGAAACCCGGTGTCCTCGACGGCCTTCTCCAGCCGGACACGCCGGCTCTCGTCGTCGAGATCGGCGACCGAACCCGGACCGAGATCGTCGGCGAGCTTGGCCGCGGCGTCGCGCAGCTGTTGCTGTTCACTTGTCAGACGGACGTCCACAGACGCTCCTTCAACACTCGACGCAATACCTTTCCCGATGGCAGACGCGGTATTTCGTCTACGAATGTGATTTGACTGGGTCGCTTGTATGAGGCAAGCCGATCACCGATGAGGGCCGTGAGCTCCTGGGCGTCGACAGCGCCGGATGCCTTCACGGCGGCGACGATCGCCTCGCCGTTCGCGGCATCGGGCACTCCGAACACTGCGCAATCCTCCACCGCCGGATGGCCGTGCAGCACCGCTTCGATTTCGGCGGGTGCGACCTGAAAGCCGCGCACCTTGATCATCTCCTTCGAGCGGTCGGTGATCCGCAGCCAGCCGTCGGCGTCGAGGTACCCGACGTCGCCGGTCCGGTACCAGCCATCCGAAAATGCCTCGGGGGTCGCCGAATCCGGCAGATACCCGGCCATCACGGAGTCGGAGCGAACCTGTATCTCCCCGGGTTCTCCCGGCGCCACCACCATGCCGATGTCCAGGGAGACCACTCGCAGCTCGACACCCGGTACGGGGCGCCCCACGGTGTCGAGACGGGCACCGGTGAGCTCGTTGCACGAGATCACCGGCAGCTCACTGGCGCCGTATGCAGTCACCCAGGTCACCCCCGTCCTGCGCGTGACGACGTCGGCAACGCTCTCGGTGACCGGGGTGGCACACCACATCACATATCGCAGCGAGGACAGGTCGTACTTCTCCAGGTCGGGATGGGCCGCCAACGCCAACGCGATCGGTGCCACGGCCATCTCGATGGTGATCCGGTCGGATTCGATGTGCCGCAGCATCTGGTCGATGTCGAACCGGCTGTGCAGCCGAATCCAGGTGCCGGTGTCGAGTGCCATTGCGATGTTCAGCAGCCCGAGGATGTGCGAGGGCGGCGTCATGATCTGCATGCGATCCGCGGCGGACAGGCCCAACGCGTCGCGCCAGTGCCGCACCGCCACCGCGAACGACGCGTGCGTATGCCGCACGGCCTTAGGCATACCGGTGGTGCCGGAGCTGAAGACGAAGAGCGCATCGGACTCGGGCGCCGGTGGTTCAGCGGACCGAGGGCCAGGCGTGATCGGCTGATCCAGCGACAGCATCGGCATGAGTTCGGCGAGCACCGGATGGTCGCCGACGGCATAGCTGGGCTTGGTCAGCGTGAGCGCATGCTCGACCTCGGTGCGCTTCCACGCCGGGCTCAGCAGGACCGCCGATGCGCCGAGCAGCCAGAGTGCCCGCAGCGCGACGACGAATTCGGGGCGATTGGACGACATGAGCGCGACCCGGTCGCCCCGCCTTACGCCGTGCTGTTCGAGGGTGGTGGCCATGCCGCCGGCCAGGGCGTCGAGTTCGGACAGCGTGTACTCACGCTCCTCGAAAGCGAGCGCGATCGCCTCACCCACAGCCTGTCCTCACTCGCCGCTGCCGTCCGTCATGACGCGAATTTGAGAATAGCGTATCATTAAACGAGAATGGTATTCTCGCTTTGACAGAACCAATGTGTCAGGAGAGAGGCTTGTGACGGCAGAACCGGCGCCGAGCTCACCCGCCGACGACGGGCAAGTGACCATCGTGCTCGATCGGAAGACGGTATCGGTGCGACGGGTGCCCAACGAGACTCTCCTGGAAAGCGCCAGGCGCGCGGGTCTCGCTCCCCCGTTCTCGTGCGAAGCAGGCAACTGCGGCACGTGCATGGGCAAGCTCGTCGAAGGTAAAGCCACCATGCGTGTCAACGACGCGCTGGACGAGGACGAGGTCGAGGAGGGATACATCCTGACCTGCCAAGCGGTTCCGGACACGGATTCGATCAGCTTCACCTACGACGACTGACCCGTCGACGAGGCGTGTTCGTCGATGCGCGGCGCCGGACGGTATTCGGGGTCATACCCGTCGATATGAATCGGGCTGCCTACCAACCGGAAATCCCCTGCGGTGACGATGACTTCGGGTGTCTCCTCCAACGCTTCGGGCAGCGTGCGCACGGCGGCGGAGGGAATCCCCAGCGGCCGCAGCCTGGCCTCCCAGCCCTTCGCAGTGTCAGTGGCGAGGGCGGCGGCGACGACGGCAAGCACCTCTTCGCGGCGGGCTGCGCGCTCGGCCATCGTCGTGAAGCCCTCGATCCCGGCCTCCGCGGCGAACGACTTCCAGAACGCGTCGTGCGTGATGAACAGCGCGAGAAATCCGTCGGCGGTCAAGAACAGCTGCGCCGGAACGTAATACGAGTGTGCTCCGTACGGGTACCGCTGCGGTGCCGCGCCGTCGTTCAGATAGGCCGACGCCCGGTAGTTCAGCTGCGACAGCATCACGTCCCGCAGCGAGACGTCCACCTGTCCCCCACGCCCCGACACGATCTGCGCGAGCAGGCCGAGCGCCGCCGCGAGTCCGGTCGAGTTGTCGGCCGATGAATAACCGGGCAGGGTCGGCGGATCGTCGGGGTTGCCCGTCATCGCCGCGACGCCCGTCGCCGCCTGGATGACATAGTCGAACGCCGGATTATCGCCGCCGTTCAACCCGAACCCGGTCAGCGCGACGCACACGATGCGGTCGTTGAACTGTCGCAGTGCGTCGTAGGTGAGTCCCAGTCGCTTGATCGCCGACGGCTTCATATTCACCAGCAGCGCATGCGAATTCGCGACGAGTTCACCGAGGCGCTCACGTCCTTCATCCGACCGCAGATCCAGGACGATGCTCTGCTTGTTGCGGTTGATGCTCGCGAAGTAGCTGTCACCGACCTGTCGCGAGATCTCGCCGCCCGGGGGTTCGATCTTGATGACCTCAGCGCCGAGATCGGCAAGCAGCATGGTCGCGTACGGGCCTGCGAGCATGACGCCGACCTCGAGGATCCGGATGCCGGCCAGGGGTCCGGCTTGGCTCACCGCACGGCCTTGGCGAGTTCGGCGATCACCTCGCGGGTGCGGTATTTCGAGGCGATCAGTTGGTCGCGGTTCTCGCCGATCGGCAGCAGGCGGACCGACAGGTCGGTCACTCCCGCGTCGGCGAACTGGCGGAAGCGCGCGAGGATCGCCTCCTCGTCGCCCGCCGCGGTGAGGTCGCCGACATCACGTGCGTCGCCGCGATCCAGCAACCGCTGATAGTTCGGCGACGTCTCCGCCTCGGCCAGGATCCGGTTGGCCCGCTCCTTGGCGGCCTCGATCTCCGAGTTGGCGCACAGGCACACCGGGATGCCCGCGACGATCCGTGGAGCCTGACGCCCCGCGTTGTCCGCGGCCTTGGTGATGCGCGGCGCGATGTGCTCACCGATCGCACGTTCGTCGGCCATCCACAACACCGTGCCGTCGGCGAGTTCGCCTGCGATCTGCAGCATTACCGGCCCGAGCGCGGCCACCAGAACGGGCATCGGCTGGTCGGCGCCCAGGACGGTCGGGTTGTGCACGGTGAAGGTGTCGTTCTCCACGTCGACGTCGCCGGGGCCGGCGATCGCGGCGTTGAGCACCTCGAGATAGTCGCGGGTGTATGCGGCCGGCTTCTCGTAGGGGATGCCGAGCATGTCGCGGACGATCCAGTGGTGCGACGGCCCGACGCCGAGCGCCAGTCGTCCTCCGGTGCCCGCATGGATGGACAGAGCCTGACGCGCCAACGCGATCGGATGCTGCGCCTGCAGCGGCACCACGGCGGTCCCCAATTCGATTCGCGACGTGCGCGAACCCATTAGCGAGACCATCGTCAGGCAGTCGAAATCGTTGGGCACCTGCGGCATCCACGCGGTATCCAGGCCCGCGGCTTCGGCCCACTCGATGTCCTCGAGCAGCTTCTTCACCTTGCGCGCCATATCGCCGCGCTCGGCGCCGATCATCACGCCCAGTCTCATGACGGGTCCACCTTCTGTAGCGTCAGCGCCGGGACATATCGCAGCCAGCGCACGTTCGCTGAATACGTCACCGGTTCGCCTTCTCGGTCAACGCCCGAACGTCGCGCACCAGGGTGTCCAGCGGTGTCCCGGTGGGGAATACCGCAGCGGCGCCCGCGTCGAGCAGTTTCTGCACGTCGGCTTCCGGGATCGTGCCGCCCACCACGACGGCGATGTCGCCGGCGTCGGCGGCGCGCAACGCGTCGACCGTTCGCTTCGTCAACGCCACATGGGCACCGGACAGAATCGAAAGCCCCACCAGCGCAACGTCTTCCTGCAGTGCAATGGACACGATGTCCTCGATGCGCTGACGGATCCCGGTGTAAATGACCTCGAAGCCGGCATCGCGCAGCGTGCGTGCCACGATCTTGGCGCCGCGGTCGTGACCGTCCAGACCTGGCTTGGCGACCAGGACCCGCGCCGGACTCCCCTGTGCGGCAACAGAATCAGACACTAGAACACCACCGGCTGCTGGAACTCGCCCCACACCGACTTCAGGGTCGACACCATCTCCCCGACCGTGCAATAGGCGTTGGCACAGTCGATCAGCTTGTGCATGAGGTTGTCATCCCCCTCTGCGGCGCGTGACAGCGCCGCCAGCGTTTCCTTGACGGCGACCCCGTCCCGCTCGGCCTTGACCTTCGCCAGGCGCTTCAGTTGCAGATCGCGTCCCTCGGCGTCGAGTTCGTAG
This sequence comes from Mycolicibacterium moriokaense, assembly GCF_010726085.1. NCBI lineage: Bacteria > Bacillati > Actinomycetota > Actinomycetes > Mycobacteriales > Mycobacteriaceae > Mycobacterium > Mycolicibacterium moriokaense. Next base: position 2,289,006 of record NZ_AP022560.1, on the reverse strand, counting down.
GTGGCGATCTCCGGCGGCGGCTCGTCGACGACGAACTTGTTGACGCCGACCACCGGGCGCTCACCGGATTCGACCTCCTGATGGATCTTGAAGGCCTCGTCGGCGATCAGACCCTGGAGATAGCCGTCCTCGATGCAGCGCACCATGCCGCCGTGCTGTTCGAGGTCGTGCATGATCTCGATGATCTTCTTCTCGGTGGCGTCGGTGAGCGCCTCGACGAAATACGACCCACCCAGCGGATCGGCCACCTTCGCGACCCCGGTCTCGTACGCCAGGATCTGCTGGGTGCGCAGCGCCAGCGTCGCCGACTCCTCACTGGGCAACGCGAACGGCTCGTCCCAGGCGGCGGTGAACATCGACTGCACACCGCCGAGCACCGAGGCCAGCGCCTCGTAGGCGACGCGGACCAGGTTGTTCTGCGCCTGCGGCGCGTACAGCGACGCCCCGCCGGACACGCAGCCGAACCGGAACATCGACGCCTTGTCGCTGCTCGCGCCGTAGCGTTCGCGCACGATGGTGGCCCAGCGGCGACGACCCGCCCGGTACTTGGCGATCTCCTCGAAGAAGTCGCCGTGGGTATAGAAGAAGAACGAGATCTGCGGGGCGAACTTGTCGATGGTCATCCGGCCGCGCTCGACGACGGTGTCGCAGTAGGTGACTCCGTCGGCGAGGGTGAACGCCATCTCCTGGACGGCGTTCGCGCCGGCGTCGCGGAAGTGCGCGCCGGCGACCGAGATCGCGTTGAACCGTGGGACCTCGGCGGCGCAGAACTCGATGGTGTCGGCGATCAGTCGCAGCGATGGCTCCGGCGGCCAGATCCAGGTGCCGCGCGACGCGTACTCCTTGAGGATGTCGTTCTGGATCGTGCCGGTCAGCTTCTCCCGCGGCACACCTTTCTTCTCCGCGGCCGCGACATAGAAGGCCAACAGGATCGCCGCGGTGCCGTTGATGGTGAAGCTGGTGCTGATCTTGTCCAGCGGAATACCGTCGAAAAGGATCTCGGCATCGGCCAGCGTGTCGACCGCAACCCCGACCCGGCCGACCTCCTCGCCGTACTCGGCGTCGTCGGAGTCGTAGCCGCACTGCGTGGGCAGATCGAGCGCCACCGACAACCCCGTGCCGCCCTGGTCCAGCAGGTAGCGGTAGCGACGGTTGGATTCCTCGGCGGTGCCGAAACCCGAGTATTGGCGGAACGTCCACAGCTTGCCGCGGTACCCGCTCGCGAAGTTGCCGCGCGTGAAGGGGTAGGCGCCAGGTGCCGGCGGCTCACCGCGTAGGTCTTCCGGTCCGTATACGGGCTGGAGCGGGATGCCGGAGGGGGTCTGTACAGGCTCGGTCATCACTCGATAACGTACTTGCAAAAAATGAGAATGCCAATACCGCACGCCGCAAACATGCAGTCAGCGGGACCGATAGCGGCCGCCAGAACGCGATTGAAGGCCCGGTAAACAGCGATTATGGCACTTGCCTAGAATGAGAACGCCACTACCAGTCCGGTAGAATCCGGGCACTGCGCATCCAAGGAGGCCCATGACGAGCCCAGCACCGTTCACCGATCGCACGCTGGTGGTGTCCGGCGGCAGCCGCGGCATCGGCCTGGCGATCGCCCTGGGCGCGGCAAAGCAGGGTGCAAACGTCGTACTTCTGGCGAAAACGTCCGAACCCCACCCCAAGCTGCCCGGCACCGTGCATACCGCCGTGGCCGACGTGGAGGCCGCGGGCGGTAAGGGCGTCGCGGTCGTCGGCGACGTGCGCAAGGAAGAGGATGTACAGCGCGCGGTGGACGCGGCGGTCGAACACTTCGGCGGCGTCGACGTCGTCATCAACAACGCCAGCGCCATCGCGACCGAACCGACCGAGGAACTGGCCGCCAAGAAGTTCGACCTGATGATGGACATCAACGTCCGCGGCACGTTCCTGCTGACCAAGGCGGCGCTGCCGCACCTGCGCAAGTCGCCCAACGCACACGTCATCACGCTGGCGCCCCCGCTGAACATGAACCCGCACTGGCTGGGCGCGCATCCGTCCTACACGTTGTCGAAGTACGGGATGACGCTGCTGTCGCTGGGTTGGGCGGCTGAGTACGCCGATTCCGACATCGGATTCAGCTGCCTGTGGCCAGAGACGTACATCGCGACGGCCGCGGTCGCCAACGCGCCCGGTTTCAAGGAGAATCTGGCCCGGTCACGCGATCCGCAGATCATGGGCGATGCCGCGGTGGCAATCCTGTCCCGGCCCGCCGCGGAGGTCAACGGGAAGTGCTTCATCGACGTCGAAGCGCTGGCATCGGCGGGCATCACCGATTTGTCCAGCTACGGCGGTGGCGACGACCCCATCCTTGATATCTTCGTCGACAAACCATGAGCATTTCACTGCTGCTGGAGATGGCAGCCTCCACAAACCCGGACCGCACGGCTGTGGTGTCCGGCGAGATGCGGCTCACCTCAGCCGAACTGAGCGAGCTGGCCGACGGCGGTGCGGGTGTCATCACCGCGGCAGGCACCTCGCATGTGGCCTACGTCGGGCTGGGTGGCGCGATGCTGCCCCTGTTGCTGTTCTCCTCGGCGCGCGCGGGCGCAGCCTTCACACCGCTCAACTATCGGCTGAGCGCCGACGGTCTGCGCGAGCTCATCGACCGCCTGCCGCAACCGCTCGTGGTCGCCGACGCTCAGTACCTCGACGTCGTCGTGGGCGCAGGCAAGCAGGTCATCAGCTCTGACGAGTTCGTCGCCTCCGCCCGCACCGCCGAACCGGCCGCTGAGTTCGCCGACCCCGACGACGTCGGGGTGGTGCTGTTCACGTCGGGTACCACCTCGCGGCCCAAAGCCGTTGAGCTGACCCACAACAACCTGACCAGCTACATCACCGGGACGGTCGAGTTCGACGGTGCCGAGCCCACCGATGCGGCGTTGATCTGCGTGCCGCCGTACCACATCGCGGGGGTCAGCGCGGCACTGTCGAACCTCTATGCCGGCCGAAAGATGGTGTACCTGCCGCAGTTCGACGCCGCCGAATGGGTGCGTTTGGTGCGCGACGAGGGCGTCACCTCCGCGACCGTCGTGCCGACGATGCTCGACCGCATCGTCTCGGCGCTCGAAGCGGAGCCAGTCGAGTTGCCCACCCTGCGCAACCTGGCCTACGGCGGATCGAAGGTCGCACTTCCGTTGGTGCGCAAAGCACTTGGGCTGCTGCCCGACGTCGGTTTCGTCAACGCCTACGGTCTGACCGAAACGAGTTCGACGATCGCGGTGCTCGGTCCGGACGATCACCGCGCAGCAATGGCCTCCTCCGACGAGTCGGTCATTCGGCGCCTCGGCTCCGTCGGCCAGCCGGTCCCAGGGGTCGAGGTACAGATCCGCAGTGAGGCCGGTGAGGTCCTCGGCCCCGGCGAGACAGGTGAGCTTTTCGTGCGCGGCGAGCAGGTGTCGGGCCGCTATGCAGAGATCGGGTCCGTGCTCGACGCCGAGGGCTGGTTCCCCACCAAGGACATCGCCATGCTCGACGAGGAGGGGTACCTGTTCATCGGCGGCCGCTCCGACGACACGATCATCCGCGGCGGCGAGAACATCGCGCCCGCGGAGATCGAGGACGTCCTCGTCGAGCACCCGCTGGTACGGGACTGCGCGGTCGTGGGCCCCGAGGATCCCCAGTGGGGCCAGATCATCGTCGCGGTGGTCGTCCCGGATGGCGATTCCACCCCTGATCCCGACGAACTGCGTGAGCACGTGCGCGCGCACCTGCGGGGGTCACGTACGCCCGACCGCGTGGTATTCAGGAACGAACTGCCGACCAACGCGACCGGCAAGGTGCTGCGTCGCGAGCTGGTTCAAGAACTGACAGCCTCGAATTAACAAGGAGCCGAACATGATCAAGAACGGCACGCGACTGCAGAGCCAGGTCTGCGACACCCAGGTGATCGTGGTGCGCAGCAGCGACAGCCTCGACGACCTGCGCGCGGGTGGGGTCCCGATGGTGCCGCTCGACAGTCAGAAAGATCCCGACGTCACGATCGATCCGGCCTTCTCCGACGGCAACGCGATGGGTAAGCGCTACGTCGACGAGTCCGGGGCCGAGGTGCTCGTGACCAAGGCCGGCGCAGGCACCCTGTCCGTCGGCACCACCCCACTGTCGCTCAAGGAAGCCAAGCCGCTGCCCGCGAGCGACTGATACCTTCGGCCATGTGAAGCCCCGCAGGCTGCTCATTCGGTATGCCGCCGGGCTGACGTTCGCGTACCTGCTGACGACGGCCGAGGTCGGTGCGCTCGTCATCTCCCTCACCGGCCGCGGCAGAGCCACGTCTGCGATCGCTTACGGCGCCGTGGCGGTGATCATCGTCGGAACCGCGATCGTCGCGGTCGGGGCCGTCCTCATCATCGCGCCGACGCTGCGATGGCTGGGGATCCGTGAGCCAACGGACGCCGAGCGACGGTCGGCGCTGAAGATCATGCGGTGGCAATCGGCGATCACCGTGGCACCGTGGATCGTCGGCGCCGCTGTCATGGTTCCGTTGAACCTCGGCGCGCCGATCGAGCTCCAAGTGGTGATCATCTCGGCCATCCTGTTCGGTGCCATCGCCACGGTATGCACCGGCTTCCTGTTCACGCTGCGCGCCCTGCGCCCACTACTCGCAGGTCTGACAAGGGATTTCAGCGAGATCACCCCGACAACGGCTCCTGGCGTACGGGCCAGGATGCTGATCATGTGGGCCGTCTGCATAGCGCTTCCCGGCGTGGCCATCGCCTCACTGCTGACGATGCGGGCGAACGGATGGTTCATCCAGAAGACCACCCAGATAGAGCTCGCACTGCTGGTGCTCGCCCTCGTCGCGGTGGTCCTCGGGCTTCGGGCGATGATTCTGGTGTCCATTTCGATCTCAGATCCGCTGCGGGAGGTCGTCGAAGCCATGGCCGAGGTCGAGCGCGGCGAGATCGACAGAACGCTCGACGTCTACGAGTGGTCCGAAATCGGGCGGCTGCAAAGCGGATTCAACCGCATGGTCGCCGGATTGCGTGAACGTGAACGGCTGCGTGATCTGTTCGGCCGCCACGTCGGCGAAGAGGTGGTGCGCCGCGCCATCGACGAGAACGAAACGTTGTCTGGTGACGAGCGAAACGTCGCAGTTCTGTTCATCGACCTGGTCGGCTCGACGCAACTGGCGGCGACACGTGAACCACATGAGGTCGCGGCCGTGCTCAACGAGTTCTTTCGGATGGTCGTCGATCACGTCGACGCGAACAGCGGGCTGGTCAACAAGTTCCAGGGTGATGCGGTGCTCGCCGTGTTCGGTGCACCGCTACGGACGGACGATCCCGCTTCGGCGGCGCTGGCGACCGCGCGCAGTCTCGCCGTCGAACTGCGCAGACTCCCTGTCGATTTCGGCATCGGCGTCTCCGCGGGACCGGTGTTCGCAGGCAACATCGGCGCAGAGAACCGATACGAATACACCGTCGTCGGCGACGCCGTCAACGAGGCCGCGCGGCTTGCCGACCTTGCGAAAGAGCATGCCGGCCGAGTGCTGTGCTCCGGCACCGCGATCGAGCAGGCCGCCGAAACCGAGCGTGCGCACTGGGTCGCGCAAGGTTCCGAGGTCCTACGCGGGCGTTCGGTCCCGACGGAGATCTCCGCCCCAGCGCGGCCTGCAGGTTAGGGCCTGGGCGCAAGCGGGAATGCACATGTATGACCTTGCGGGCTGCGCAGACCCCTGCCGCCGAACGGCTGCGCATTCGGGCGGGCGAGCACACCGGTCCGACGAGTGGGCTCGCGCCGGGTTTCGCGCAGGCCAACCTCGCGATTCTGCCCGCTGACGACTCGCTCGACTTCCTGCGGTTCTGCGTACGCAACCCGAAGCCGTGCCCACTTCTCGAGGTGACCGACAGGGGGTCGCCGCACCCCACGGCTCTCGCCCCCGATGCCGACCTGCGCACCGACCTGCCGCGCTATCGGGTGTTCCGGGACGGTCAGCTCATCAGCGAACCGACCGACATCACCGACTACTGGCGCGCGGATCTGGTGGCGTTCCTGCTGGGGTGCTCGTTCACGTTCGAATGGGCGCTGGCCGCTGCCGGGCTGCCGATCGCGCATCAAGTGCAGGGCGTCAACGTGCCGATGTACGTCACCAATCGGCGCTGCAGTCCCGCGGGAGCGTTCGACGGGCCTTTGGTGGTGTCGATGCGACCGTTCCCTCCCGACGCCTTTCCGCAAGTCATCGAGATTTCCGCACGTTTTCCCGTGATGCATGGCGCACCGGTACACATCGGCGACCCGACCGAGATCGGGATCGACGACCTTGCGGCACCGGATTTCGGCGACGCGGTACGCGTCGGTGTCGATGAGGTACCGGTCTTCTGGGCCTGTGGGGTGACCCCGCAGGCTGTCGCCATCGAGGCACGGCCTTCACTCGCGATCTTCCATGCGCCGGGCCACATGTTCGTCACCGATAGACGACACGTCGACTTCGACATCAAGGAGAGCCATGACCGTCCATGAGGCACCCCACCGGCGACGCGACAGTGACCCAAAGATGGTCCGAAAAGCGGTGCGCGGCGCCGCAATCGGTAACACCGTGGAGTGGTACGACTTCGCGATCTATAGCACGCTGGCGACATACATCGCCGACAAGTTCTTCCCCTCCGGCGACGAGACCGCGGCACTGCTGAGCACGTTCGCCGTCTTCGCCGCCGCGTTCTTCATGCGACCGCTCGGCGGGTTTTTCTTCGGCCCCCTCGGCGACCGGATCGGCCGACAACGGGTGCTGGCACTCGTCATCCTCCTGATGTCGGGCTCGACGTTCGTCATCGGCCTCGTGCCCAGCTACGACTCCATCGGCGTCGCAGCACCCCTGCTGCTGTTGTTCCTCCGCTGCGTCCAGGGCTTCTCTGCGGGCGGCGAATACGGCAGCGGCGCGTGCTATCTCGCCGAGTTCGCACCCGACAAGCACCGCGGCTTCGTCGTGTCGTTCCTGGTGTGGTCGGTCGTCGTCGGCTTTCTGCTGGGTTCGTTAACGGTCACCGGGCTGGAAACGTTGCTGTCCACAAGCGCAATGGAGTCCTATGGCTGGCGGATCCCCTTCCTCATCGCCGGTGTGTTGGGCGTGGTGGGTCTCTACATCCGGCTGCGGCTCGGGGATACCCCAGAGTTCGAGACGTTGCGCGACGAGGGCGAAGTCGCGTCCTCGCCCCTGCGCGAGGCGCTCACGACGTCGTGGCGGCCGATCCTGCAGATCGCAGGTCTGGTGGTGATTCACAACGTCGGGTTCTATGTCGTCTTCACCTACCTGCCAACGTATTTCACGAAGACGCTCGAGTTCACCAAGACGAATGCCTTCGTCTCGATCACCATCGCCAGCATCGTCGCGATCATCCTCATCCCGCCGCTGGGCGCGCTGTCGGACCGTATCGGCCGAAAACCTCTGCTGATCGCTGGGGCGGTCGGATTCGCGGTGTTCGCCTATCCGCTGTTCATGTTGCTCAACGCCGGATCGCTCGCCACCGCCATCAGCGCGCATGCGGGACTGGCCGCCATCGAGGCGGTGTTCGTCTCCGCGTCGTTGGCAGCCGGCGCGGAACTGTTCACCACCCGGGTGCGCTCGAGCGGTTATTCGATCGGATACAACGTGTCCGTCGCCCTGTTCGGCGGCACGGCACCGTACGTGGCGACCTGGCTCGTGGACCGGACCGGCAACGTGACCGCACCCGCCTACTACGTCATCGCCGCGGCGATCATCACCCTCGCCACCGTGATGACCATGCGGGAAACGGCCGCTCAGCCGCTGCGGCATACGGTGCGCACATAACGCACGCGAGATAGCTCCGTAGTGCCGTCGCAGGATTGCCGTTTCTGCCTTTGCTTTCCCGCGAAACTGCGCGCTCGACGGGACACGCGCGCCGTCGAGGACCGCGAGGGACTCAAGGGACCGGACATGTCGACACCGAAACGGGCCACCTCTCCGCTGCGGGTGGCAGTGGCGAGCTTCATCGTCACCACGGTCGAGTTCTACGACTTCCTCATCTACGGCACCGCGGCAGCGCTGGTGTTCCCGAACTGTTCTTCCCCAACGTGTCACCGGCCTCGGGGCTGTTGTTGTCGTTCGCGACGTTCGGGTCGGCTTCGTCGCACGGCGCTGGGCGGAATCGTGTTCGGCCACTTCGGCGACCGCGTCGGGCGCAAGCATATGCTCGTCTACTCGCTGCTCATCACGGGTATCGCCACGGTGCTGATGGGCCTGCTGCCCACCTACTCCCACATCGGGCTGGCCGCCCCTATCCTGTTGACACTCTTGCGTCTTGCGCAGGGGTTCGCGGTCGGTGGCGAGTGAGGCGGCGCCACGCTCATGGCGGTCGAACACGCGTCAGCGGAACGCAAGGGACTGTACGGGGCGCTATACACCGCGACGAAGACGAGTAACTCGATCGTCGCCTATCTCGTTGCGGTGTCGGTTATCTCCGCGGCGTCAGCGTGGTTCCTCCCCGCGGGCAAGACACTCTCGTGAAGGCATGGCAGCTGGTGGCGGCCAACGAACCCCTGCGCCGCATCGAACTCGAGGACCCGCCCAGTCATCGACTGACGGTTACGCCTTCGCGAGCTGCTTCTCGTGGTAGAGCCGTGCCCACTCGGCACGCGGCCGGATCGACACGTCGACGTCGGTCGCCTTGGCGCGCAGCGCTTTCACCGTCGCCTGCTCCCGGGGCGTCAGCTTGAACGGATCCCACGTGAAGAAGTTGCACGCGTTCTGCCACGTGATCTTGTTGATGTCGCTGTCGTCGGCGCCCGCGGCCCTCAGCTCCGCGAGCACCTGCTCGGGCGCGTCGGGCCAGAAGCAGTCCGAGTGCGGGTAGTCGCACTCCCAGGCGATGATGTCGATACCGATCTCGTGACGCAGCTTCAGCGACGTCTTGTCGGTGACGTAGCAGGCCAGCGAGTGCTCACGGAACACGTCGGACGGCAGCTTGTCACCGAAGTCACGCCGCAACCACTTCTGGTTGGTGTAGTGCCGGTCGCTGCGATCCAAATAGAAAGGAATCCAACCGATTCCGCCTTCGGAGAAAGCGAACTTCAGATCCGGGTAGTTGCGCATCGCCGGACCCCACAGCAGGTCCTGAGCACACATCGCCGACACCTGGGTGGCCAGGATGATGAGGTTGTCGATCGGCGCGTTGGGCGCCATGCTGATCGCCCCGAACCCGGTGCCGATGTGCAGACACATCACCACGTTCTCCTCCGAGAGCGTGGTGAACACCGGACCCCAGTACTCCTCGTCGTGGTAACTCGGAAGCCCTTCCAGGTGCGGCAATTCGGGCATCGTGACCGCCCGGCATCCCTTCGCGGCGACGCGGCGGATCTCGGCGCACATCGCCTCCGGACTCCACGTCGGCAGGATCGCGATCGGAATGAAGCGATCCGGGTAGGACCCCGCCCACTCGTCGATGTGCCAGTCGTTGTAGGCCGACACCATCACCAACGTCACGTTCTCACGCGTCATGTTGAGATGCCGCGCCGAGAAGCCGGTAAAGGTCGGGAAGCACATCGATGCCAGGATGCCGTTGCGGTTCATGTCGCGGACCCGCTCGTGCACGTCGTACACGCCGGGCCGCATCTCGGCGAAGCCGGCGGGATCCCGGCCCCACTCCTCGGCGGGCCAGGACACCACCGCGTTCAGCCCGCTGACGCCCTGCGGACGGCCCTGGTACATCCACTGGTCGACGCCCTTGTCGTCGGTGACGACGATCGGGGCCTCCTCCTTGTACTTCTCCGGCACATGGTTGAGGAACATGTCGGGCGGCTCGACGACGTGGTCGTCGATGCTCACCAGGATCAGGTCGTCTGGGCTCATCCCCTTGCTCATGACATAAGTAGTACCGTCTAGGTTCATGACCGTCTCTGCGCTATCGGACAGGGATTTGGCCGAAACGGCCAGAACTCCCCGACGCGTGATCGAGCTGCGTCGCGGCGGACGCGCGCTCGGCGGTAGCTATCTATACGAGGGCGACGGCTTGATCACCGGTTGGCACTCCCATGAGGTGCATCAGATCGAGTACGCCCTGCACGGCGTCGTCGAAGTCGAGACCGACTCCGCGCACTATCTGCTGCCGCCCCAGCAGGCGGCCTGGATCCCGGCCGGGCTCGAGCACCAGGCGGTGATGAATCCGGACGTGAAGACCGTTGCGGTGATGTTCGATCCCGCACTCGTGGCGGCGCCGGGCGATCGCGCCCGGATCCTTGCGGTGTCACCGTTGATCCGGGAGATGATGATCTACGCACTGCGGTGGCAGATCGACCGTCCCGACGGAGATGCCGAGTCCGACAGCTTCTTCCGCACGCTGGCCAATCTGGTTGCCGAGGCGCTGGACCACGAGGCTCCGCTGTCCCTGCCGACGAGCGATCACCCCATCGTGGCGGCCGCAATGACATACACAAAGGAACATTTGGACTCGGTCACCGCCGAGGAGGTGTCGCGGGCGGTATCGGTGTCGGAACGAACGCTGCGCCGTCTGTTCCAGGACACGCTCGGATTGTCCTGGCGGACTTATCTTCTGCACGCGCGCATGCTGCGGGCGATGGCGCTGCTGGCCGCGCCGGGACAGTCGGTCCAGGGTGCGGCGTCGACCGTCGGCTTCGAGAGCCTCAGCTCGTTTACCAGAGCATTCACGCAGTTCTGCGGGGAGACTCCGAGCGCCTATCGCAAAAGGGTTGCGGGCGAGTCAGTTTGAGTCGTTGCTCGGTCACGGGTAAAGCCCCTCGCGCAGCAACGTGTTGACGGAGTTCTGCCACCGGTCGAGCTGTTCGGGCGTCGTGAAGGCGTCCGGCACCTGGCGCTCGATATGGCCGCGAACGATGAGCGTCCCCACAGCCAGCACCAACGAGTTCACCGCCGCCCATGTCACATCGATGTCGTCGCGCGCTTCGCCCCGCTCCTTCCGCGCCGTCCACCGGACCGTGCCGAATGCGTAGAGCGTGTCCCAGATGGTGTTGCCCAACCGGCTACCGTCGATGAGCGCGCGACCGAAGTAGTCCACGACATCGGGATGCTCGAGGAGCAATGTGGTGACACGGCTTCCCATGTCCGCGATCGAATCCCCCGGCGGCGATGAGACCGGCTGCGACACAACGTCGATCACCACGCTCAGCACATAGTCATCCACGGCCTTGATCAGGCCCGCCTTCGTTTCGAAATGGTGCTGCACGAGGCCGAGCGAAACACCGGCGTCGGCCGCGACAGAACGGAGCGATGTCGCCGCGGCACCCCTGGTCGCGAAGCTTTTCAGCGCCGCACGACGGATCCGCTCGAGCTTCCTTAGTTCGTCGCCCCCGACTCGGTCGCGGTCCGTGACTGCCGTCATCAGGCAGTGACTTCCGTGGTCACCGACCCAGGTTAGACAATACGAACGTATTGTGTCTACCATACAAACGTATTGCTGGGGGGCTGTACGAGGGGGAGGACAGAGCAATGCACAAGCAGGCGGGCGCACATCTGCGCGCAGTAAATGCGTCCGAGGCCCCTGCTGTCATCGAGGGGTCACCGATCGGGGTCTGTACGCAGGACCCCGATCGGTGGACGACGGCGGCCGACAAAGGCGCGAAGGCACTGTGCCGGACCTGCCCCCTTCGGTGGCGGTGCGCTCAAGAAGCGTGCCTGACTCCGGGGGCCGAGGGAGTATGGGCCGGCATCTTGATACCGGAGGGAGGACGTGCACGCCGATTCGCACTGAAGCAGCTGCGGTCCCTGGCGGAGCAGAACGGATATCCCGTACGAAAGACGGGCTAGCGCGCCGAATGTAAGGATTGTCAGCCATGACCCGTTCGTACGCACTCGAACCCGCTGACAGTGATTTCCTGGCCTCGGCCCCGCACATCTTCCGTTATCAGAAGCGATATGCCGCACCGCCCGAAAAGGTATGGGAGTCACTCGTTTCCGACGAGTCGCTGGCCGCCTGGGGGCCGATGATCAAGGACGTCACATGGACGTCGCCCCGACCGTTCGGAGTGGGCACCACGCGTGACGTCACGGCGCCCGGCGGAGCCGTGATGCGGGAGCGCTTCTTCCAATGGGAGGACGGACGCAGCAAGTCGTTCTACGTCTACGAGTCCGCGGTGCCGGTGTTCAAGCGATTCGCCGAGCACTACCTTGTCGAACCGGCGGGGGACGGCGAAACGCTGTTCACCTGGACGCTGGCGGTCGAAGCCAAGCCGGCGTTCGCACTGCCGGTCAGGCTGCTGGCGCCGGTGCTGAAGGCCGGCTTCGGGCGGATACCGGCGGGCGGTCAGAAGTACTTCGCGGAGCAGGGCTGAGGGGTTTCCGCATCGTGAGTTCACTTGCGGACCAGACCCGTTGGATGACGGCGACGGATCAGGCGGCACTCGTCGCATCGGGCGAGGTGTCGCCCGGCGAGCTACTGGAAGCCGCGATCGAACGCATCGAACGCATCGACCCTGCACTCAACGCCGTCGTCATCCGCTGGTTCGACCACGCACGCGAGATCGCGGCAAGTCCCGATCTTCCCAGCGGCCCGTTCCGCGGAGTGCCGTTCCTCATCAAGGATCTGTTCGCCGATTACGCCGGACAGCGCATCAGCAACGGCAACGTGGCGTTGAAAGAGGCGAACTTCATCGCCCCCGCCGATACGACGCTCGTCAGCCGCTACCGCGCGGCGGGGCTGGTGATCGCCGGCCGCACGAACAGCCCCGAGTTGGGCAGCGTGCCGACCACCGAGCCCATCGCGTGGGGCGCGACGCACAACCCTTGGGATACGACGCGCACGCCGGGAGGTTCGAGCGGTGGTGCGGCCGCTGCGGTGGCGTCGGGGATGGTGCCGTTCGCCCATGCCAGCGACGGGGGCGGATCGATCCGTATCCCCGCGTCCTGTTGCGGGCTGGTCGGTCTCAAGCCGAGCCAGGGCCGGATCACGCTCGGCCCGGTGCGCGACGAAAGCGGACTGGCGGTCGAGCACTGTGTCAGTCGTACCGTCCGTGATTCGGCGGCGCTGCTCGATGCGACCCGCGGCCCGGCGATCGGCGACACCGTGATCGCGCCTGCGCCGGCACGGCCCTATGTCGAGGAGTTGGGCGTCGACCCGGGGCGACTGCGCATCGGCATCCTCGACCACCACGCGCAGGGCGGTCACGTCGATCCCGAGGTCACCGACGCGACCCAGTCCGCCGGCCGGCTGCTCGAGTCGTTGGGCCATCACGTCGAAGAGGCGTGGCCGAAGGCGTTGGAGGACGAGACGCTCGGCTCCAAGTTCGGCGCAATGTGGAGCACGAACATGGGAGTCGCGCGACTACGGTTCGAGCAACTGCTCGGCCGCCAGCTCGAGGATCACGAGATGGAGCCGATGAACCGGGCCCAAGCCGATTTCGCGAAGCACTTTGGCGCCGTCGATTACGCGCTCGCGCTGGCCGGTGTCTCGCAGTTTCGCCGGGCGATGCACTCGTGGTGGTACGAGGGTTGGGATCTGCTGCTCACGCCGACGCTGGCCGAGTTGCCGCTGAAACTCGGCGCGATCGTCAACGACCCCGACAACCCAATGGCGCCGATGCGTCGCGCGGGAGAGTTCGTGCCGTTCACTCCCCCGTTCAACACCAGCGGGCAACCGGCGATCAGCCTGCCTCTGGAGTGGACGGATGAGGGGCTGCCGGTGGGCGTGCAGCTGGTTGCGGCGTATGGCCGTGAAGACGCCTTGATCCGCGTCGCCAGTCAGCTCGAGCAGGCGAAGCCGTGGGCTGATCGGAAGCCGGAGATCTGAGCGAAAAGAGTGCGGGCGGGGGGACTCGAACCCCCAAGCTCTTCCGAGCAATGGCACCTAAAGCCATCATGTTTGCCAATTTCATCACGCCCGCGGCGTGGTTGATCGTACCCAGTCTGCCTCACGCGACTTGTCGGACGTCAGGCCTAGCGTGATGGCAAGTCCGACGAAAGGGGCAGGTCATGAGATCTGCCGAAGAGTTCGACGCTGCGCAGCGCCTCATTGCAGCTGGCGTCAACGATTGCGAAATTGCGCGGCGGCTCGGCATCCCGCGAACGACGGTGCGGGATTGGCGATGTAGACCGCAGGTATGGCGGAGGCCTGACAGCGGAGCTCCCTGCGGCGTCCACCACGACTTCGCAGCGCTCCCGGTTGCCGCCTACTGCTACGTGCTGGCCATGTATTTGGGTGATGGCTCGGTCTCGCGGGCAACTCGCGTGTGGCGTATACGAATCACACTCGACCAGAAGTACCCTGCAATAATCGAACGCCGCTGCCAGGCCATCGAGATCCTGATGCCCGGCCAACGAGCGGGCATTGTGAAACGCGTCGGGTGTGTCGACGTTTCGCTATTTTCCAAGCACTGGCCGTGCCTGCTGCCACAACACGGCCCTGGAATGAAACACAAGCGATCGATAGCCCTCGAACCCTGGCAACAAGCCCTTGTCGACCAGGCCACCGAAGAGTTCGTGCTCGGACTGATCCACAGCGACGGCTGTCGCGTCGTCGCCAATGACCGCGGGGTCTGCAGCATCAGGTATCACTTCTCGAACCGGTCCGAAGACATCATCGGTCTATTCACCGCCGCACTCGACAAGCTCGGTATTCACTGGACACGCTCAACCAAGTACATCGTGTCCATCTACCGGAAGGCCGATACAGCTCGCCTCGACGAATTCGTCGGGCCGAAGACCCGCGCGGTACCGTTGGAAGGTGTCCACTACGCGGCGTAGGAGACCGGCGCTGATCCTTTTGGCGATCATCGGAGCCGCCGGTTGCCTCGCCCTTGCCTGGTGGCAGTGGACCCGCTTCGAGTCCGCCTCGGGCACCTTCCAGAACCTCGGCTATGCCCTGCAGTGGCCACTGTTCGCCGGCTTCGTCGTCTACGCGTACTACAAGTTCGTGCGCTACGAGGACGCCCCACCCGAGCCCAGGCGGCAGGATGAGGTCACCGAGATACCCGCGGGCCTGCTTCCCGAACGGCCGACGGCCGTGACCCAACCCATCGATGACGACCCCGAGTTGAGCGAGTACAACGCCTACCTCGCCGACCTCGCCAAGGAAGACAAGGAACGACCCACGACATGACGGAGACCACCGGCACCCCCGTTGAAGCCATCCGCAAGGCGCTGCTCGGCTATCGCGCCACCGCATGGATCACCGGCATCTGGCTGATCGCACTCTGCTACGAGATGGTGATGAAGTACGGCTTCGGAGTCGAGGGCCTGAGCTGGATCGCCGTCGTGCACGGCTGGGTCTACTTCGTGTACCTGCTCTTCACCGCCAACCTCGCGGTCAAGGTGCGCTGGCCCATCGCCAAGACCATCGGCATTCTGCTGGCCGGCACCATCCCGTTGGTCGGCATCATCGTCGAGCAGATCCAGACCAGAGAGATCAAGCAGGAGTACGGCCTGTAGCCGTCACGTCAGGTGCTTGAGGATTTCCTCGGCCAGCCGCTCGCCGCGGTCCTCCTGTAGGAAGTGGGCCGCGCCCTCGATCTTCACCTGTTCGGTCGCGGTGGGGATCAGATCGCAGAAGACTTGTCCCGCTTTGGGATACGGGAAGATCGGATCCTGATCGGAGAACGCGACCAACGCCGGCTTCTGCCACCGCGACAGCTCGTCGGCCACCGCACGCATTTCCTTCGCGCCGGGTGCCTCCTCGGCGATCGGCACGAGCAACGGGAACTGCGCCGCACCGGCCTTCGACTCGACAGTCGGGAACGGGGCGTCGTATGCGGCCACCACATCGTCGGGTAGTTCGGTCGCCGTCGCGCCCTGGATCACGAAGCCCACCGGCAGGTCGGGGTTGCGCTCGGCGAAGTCGCGCCACGCCATGAACCCCTTGGACACTCGCCCGGTGAAGAGCCCGGTGTTGAAGATCGCCAACGCTCCGACGCGGTCGGCGTTCTCGACAGCCCACCGCAGTCCGATCGCGCCACCCCAGTCCTGCACCACCACGATGGCGTCGCGCAGATCGAGGCCGGCGAGCACCCGCGACGTCAACTCGACGTGGCGGTCATAGCTGTACCACCCGCGATCGGTCGGCTTGTCCGACCGCCCGAACCCGGCATAGTCAGGGGCCACCACGCGGTGCCCCGCCTCCACCAGCGGGCCGACCATCTTGCGATACAGGTACGCCCAACTCGGCTCGCCGTGAAAGCACACGATCGGCCTACCGCCGCGCGGACCCTCGTCGACGTAGTGCATTCGCAAGCCGTCGACATCGACGTAGTTGGGCGCGAAGTCGTAGCCAGGCAGGTTCTCAAAGCGTTCGTCCGGCGTCCGGAAGACCTCATCAGTCATGGGGACAACCTAGTCACGAGTTGACCGACCGGTCAACTATCGTAGGATCGACGCATGCCACGCACGTCAGACGCCCGCGAGCGGATCGTCACGTCGGCTGCGCGGTTGTTTCTCGAACGCAGCTATCAAGCTGTCGGCGTCGACGAACTGTGCCGCGCCGCCGACGTCCGCAAGGGCAGCTTCTACCACTACTTCCCCTCGAAGTCCGAACTCGCCAAAGCCGTCATCGACCTGCACGCCGAGGCCTTCGCGCGACGACTGTCCGACTCCTCCGCGACGACGCCTGCGCAGCGACTGCACGCCGTCCCCGACGCCATCGGCGCCATCCAGACCGCGCTCGAGGCACAGTTCGGACGCGCCGTCGGATGCCCATTCGGTAACTTCGCCGCCGAGTTGTCGACCACCGACGACGACGTGCGCACCCACCTCGCCGGCGTGCTCGCCGCAATGGAACGCCACCTCGCCGCGGTGTGTCGCGACGCGGCCGAGGCTGGCGTACTACGTGACGGCACCGACCCAGACCGACTCGCCCACGCGCTGCTGGCGCAATACCAGGGCATCATCCTGCTGGCCAAGGTCAACGACTCCGGCGTGGATGCGCTCGCGCCCGCACTGCACGACTTCATCGACAGCTACCTCGTCGACGCGCGCACCTAACCCGCCAACTCGCGCAGCGCGGGCACCAACTGCGTCAGCGCTCGGCCGCGATGCGATACCGCATCCTTCTCGGCGGGGCTGAGTTCGGCGGCCGTGCGGTCAGATCCCGTCGGCAGGAAGACCGGATCGTAGCCAAACCCGCCGTCTCCGCGCGGTTTTCGCACGATGGTGCCCGGCCATTCGCCGCGCACCACGACCTCGCCCGCCGCCGACACCAACGCGCATGCCGATACGAACGCGGCATTCCGCCGCGACTCCGGGACATCCTCGAGCTGCGCCAAGAGCAGCGCGGTATTCGCTCTGTCTTTTTCGGCGGCGTCGCCGGGCACGCCTGACCACCGCGCCGACAGCACTCCGGGCATCCCGTTCAGCGCCGCCACCTCAAGACCGGAATCATCGGCCACCGACGGCAGCCCGGTGGCGCGGTACGCGTCACGCGCCTTGGCCAACGCGTTCTCCTCGAACGTCGCGCCCGTCTCGGGTGCTTCGTCGAAGGCCGCGACGTCGTCGAGCGACAACAGCGTCAGACCCGAGATGCCCGCCGCATCGAGCACGCGGTGCAACTCGGCCAGCTTCTTGCGGTTGCGGCTGGCGACGAGCAGATCGGTCAGCTTCCGAACGCTTTCTTCGGTGGCTCCGTCGACTCCGGCAACTCGCCGGGATAGGGCAACTCCAGCGCCTCACGCTGGATCGCGAAAAGCTGATCGCAGGCAGCCATCGCGGCGTCGAGCATCTTGTCCAGCGTCGACCGCGGGAACGTCGCGCCTTCTCCCGTGCCCTGGATCTCCACCAGAGTGCCGGTGTCGGTGGCGACGACGTTCATGTCGACCTCGGCTCGCGAGTCCTCGCTGTACGGCAGGTCGACGCGAACCCGACCGTCGACCACCCCGACGCTGACCGCGGCGATCGCACATGACAACGGACGGGGATCGGACAGCTTGCCGGCCGCACCCAGATACGTCACCGCGTCGGCCAGCGCCACATACGCACCGGTGATCGCGGCGGTCCGCGTACCCCCGTCGGCCTGCAGCACGTCGCAGTCGACCGCGATGGTGTTCTCCCCCAGCGCTCCCAGATCGATGCACGCACGCAGCGAGCGGCCGACCAGCCGGCTGATCTCCTGCGTGCGACCCCCGAGGCGGCCCTTCACCGACTCGCGGTCGGAGCGGTCGTGGGTGGCGGCGGGCAACATCGCGTACTCGGCGGTCAGCCAGCCCTGCCCGGAACCCTTACGCCAGCGGGGCACGCCTTCGGTGACGCTGGCCGTGCACATGACCCGCGTCTGGCCGAACTCCACAAGCACCGACCCGGCGGGATGAGTGGTGAAGCCGCGGGTGATGCGGACCGGTCGCAGCTCGTCGTCGAGCCGGCCATCTTCTCGTGTGGACACGGAGCAACCCTATCGGGTGGGTATGACGGGCCTCAGGACCGAGCGACGTCGAACGACTCGCCGCAGACCACGGCGTGTACGGGACCGTCGAACTCGGCCTTCGCCTCACTGATGACGTCTTCGCGTGACGTCCACGGCGGGATGTGCGTCAGCAGCAGTTCACCGACGCCCGCGTTGGCCGCGGCCCGGCCCGCCTCGGTGCCAGACAGGTGCAGTCGGGGCGGGCGCTCGGGCGAATGCGTCCACGACGACTCGCAGAGGAACACGTCGGCGCCGCGGGCGAGGTCGATCAACGCGTCGCAGTAGCCGGTGTCACCGCTGTACACGAGCGTGGCTCCCGTGGGATCGGTGATCCGAAAGCCGTAGGACTCGGTGGGATGACAGACGAGGCGCGGCACGATATTCAGCGTCCCAATCTCCACCGCGTGGTCGTCCACCCAATGCCGGATCTCGAAGATGTCGGAGAAGTCGTCGATCTCTCCGCCCTCGGGCGACGATGCGGCGCCCAGCCGTGCCCAGGTGTTGGCCGGGCCGTACATCACGCCGCGCTCCTGCGCCGGCGACGGGTGATAGCGCCGCCACACGAACAGGCCGGGGAGATCGAGACAGTGGTCTGCATGCAGATGCGAGAGAAGTACGTACACCGAGTTCGGGTCGGCGTAGCGCTGTAGCGCGCCCAGCACCCCGCCGCCGAAATCCAGGACGAGCGGTGGAGTCTCAGGGGCGGTGACCAGGTAACCGGAAGCTGGCGAATCAGGCCCGACAACACTGCCGGAGCAACCTAAAATGGTGATTCGCACACTCACTAGCTTGCCATGCCCACCTGCGAGTTGACGAAAACATCGCCGGTTTGCGCATCCGAATTCACTTTTGCCGGTCGACGTGGCGCTGAACAGGACGAACACCGTCCAGTGTCGGGCCCAGGAACCTGCCGGCCAATGTGGTGAACGCCTCAGGGTCGCCGGTCGCCTCGAATCGGCGGTGAACTGTGGCGCCCGGATCGTCGGGATGAGGATGCAGCAAATCGAGTTCGGTGAGCACGCGGAGTAAGTCCTTGGCGGTTTCCTCCGCGCTCGACACCAGCGTGACGTGATCGCCCATCGCGAGTTGTATCAGCCCCGAAAGCATCGGGTAGTGCGTGCACCCGAGAACCAACGTGTCGACCTCGGCGCGCTGGAGTGGCTCAAGGTATCCCTCCGCGAGGCCGAGCACCTGCCTACCGCTGGTCACTCCCCGCTCGACGAAGTCGACGAAGCGCGGGCACGCCACCCCGATCACCTGGGTGTCGCGCGCCGCCGCGAACGCGTCGTGATACGCCCCCGACGCGATGGTCGCCTCCGTGCCGATGACGCCGATGCGGCCGTTGCGGGTGGCGGCCACCGCGCGACGGACCGCGGGCAGGATCACCTCGACGACGGGGACGGGCGCGTACCGCTCACGCGCGTCGCGCAGGCAGGCCGATGACGCTGTGTTGCATGCGATCACGAGCGCTTTGACACCGCGCGAAACGAGGTCGTCGCCGATCGCCAGCGCGTGGGCGCGGATCTCCGGAATGGTCAGCGGACCGTACGGGCCGTTGGCGGTGTCGCCCACGTAGATGATGTCCTCGTCGGGCAGCTGGTCGATGATCGCGCGGGCGACGGTCAGCCCGCCGACCCCGGAGTCAAAGATCCCGACGGGCGCGGTTGCCGAACTCACGTCGTCAGATACGGGTTCTTCGCCGCGACCTTGCGGCGCTCCCGCGCCTTACGTTCGGGCCCAGAGAGCACATACGCCGCGATGACACCGGCGATCGCGCCGCACAGGTGGCCCTGCCATGAAACCCCGGGGGTGCCCGGCAGCACGCCGAACAGAACGCTGCCGTAGACCAGCATGACGACGACGCCGATGACGATCTCCCACACCTTGCGGGTGAAGAATCCGAACACGATCAGAAACGCCAACCAGCCGAAAATCAGGCCCGAGGCGCCGATGTGGTTGGTCTCGCAACGCACCCCGACGTACGGACAGTGCGCGCCGACGTTGCCGAGCAGCCAGGTGCCGAAGCCGCCCAGAATCCAGACGATGGCAGTGGCGAAGACGAACCGCGACATCCCCGCGAGCGTCATCAGGAAACCGAGGATGAGCGCCGGAACGGTGTTGGCGATCAAGTGGTTCCAGTCCGAGTGCAGCAGCGGCGCCCAGATGATGCCCCACAGCCCGTCGGTCTCCAGCGGCCGGATGCCGTTGTTGTCCAGGCGATGGCGGGTCAGCGAGTCCCACAGTTCGATGCCCCACAGCAGCACGACGAAGCTGATGATCGTCACGCCGCCGACCACCCAGGCGGGCCGCTTCTTCGGCGTCGCCGGTGTGCCCGGCATGCCCTGATATCCCGGGCCTGTCATGCCCATAGCTGCCCTTCCAACGCGTCTTCCGCGTCATCCAGGCTACCGGCGTATGCACCGGTCGACAGATACTTCCAACCCGCGTCGGCGACGACGAACGCGATGTCTGCCCGCTCCCCCGCCTTGACGGCCTTGGCCGCCATCCCGAGCGCGGCGTGCAGCACCGCGCCGGTTGAGATACCGGCGAATATGCCCTCCACCTGAACAAGTTCACGAGTGCGCTTCACCGCGTCGTAGGAACCGACCGAGAACCGCGTCGTCAGCACGTCGGGGTCGTACAGCTCGGGGATGAATCCCTCGTCGATATTGCGCAGCGCGTAGACCCCTTCGCCATAGCGGGGTTCGGCCGCCACGATCTGGACGTCAGGCTTGTGCTCACGCAGGTAGCGACCGGTGCCCATCAAGGTGCCGGTCGTGCCGAGGCCCGCGACGAAGTGCGTGATCTCCGGCAGGTCGGCCAACAGCTCGGGACCCGTGCCCTCGTAGTGCGCAAGCGAGTTGGCCTCGTTGCCGTACTGGTAAAGCATGACCCACGAGGGGTTCTGTCGCGCAAGCTCTTTCGCATGCGCCACCGCGGTGTTCGAGCCGCCTTCGGCCGGCGAGTAGATGATGCGCGCGCCGTAGAGCTCCAACAGCTGCCGTCGCTCGATGGAGGTGTTCTCGGGCATCACGCAGATCATCTGATAGCCCTTCAGCAGTGCCGCCATGGCCAATGAGATGCCGGTGTTGCCGCTCGTCGGCTCGAGAATCGTTGCGCCGGGCTGCAATACACCGCGCCGCTCGGCATCCTCGATCATCCGCAGCGCCGGCCGGTCCTTGATGGAGCCGGTCGGGTTTCGGTCCTCCAGCTTGGCCCACAGCCGAACGTGCGGCTCCTCGTCCCACTTCGGCGACAACCGTTGCAGGCCCACCAGCGGCGTATCGCCGAGCGCCTGGAGAAGTGAGTCGTATCGGGTCACTCAGCCACCCGCGACGGCGGGCAGGATGGTCACCGAATCCCCGTCCGAGATCGCGGTGTCCAGCCCTCCGGAAAACCGCACATCCTCGTCGTTGACGTAGATGTTGACGAAGCGGTTCAGCTTGCCGTTATCCATCAGGCGCTCGGAGATCCCGGAGTAGTTCGCTTCGAGATCGCTGATCACCGCACCAAGGGTGTCGCCCGCTGCGGAGACGCGCTTCTCGCCGCCGGTGTGGACGCGCAGGATGGTCGGGATCGACACAGTGACAGACATGGTCGGTCACTCCTTTCCAAAGTTCTAATACTGTTCGACGATCTTGACGGGCTCTTCGGTGACGACGCCGTCGACGATGCGATAGCTGCGGAGCTCGTGCTCGTCGGGGTCGCGCGTCGACACCAGGACGTAGTGGGCGTCCGGCTCGGACGCGTACGAGACGTCGGTACGGCTGGGGTAGGCCTCCGTGGCGGTGTGCGAGTGGTAGATCACGACGGGCACTTCATCCGCGTCGTCCATCGCGCGCCACACCTTGAGCTGCTCACCCGAGTCGAACCGATAGAAGGTCGGCGACCGCTCGGCGTTCGTCATCGCGATGAACCGCTCCGGGCGATCGGTGCCCTCTGGTCCCGCGATCACCCCGCACGCCTCGTCGGGGTGGTCAGCGCGGGCATGGGCGACCATCGCGTCGACCAGATCCGCTCGGATCACCAGCACTGCTATTTCCTCCTGTAACCGCGACCGCGAGCGATCATTCGAACGCACCCGGCAACATGCCACGGTACGTCGGTATTCCTGCCACCGACTCCGCGGCCAGCACTCCCACCAGCACCGCACGTGCCAGGCAGTCCGCCGCCGCGGCGCCAAGCGCGGTGATCAGTGGCACCTCCGGGGACATCGACGCCGGGGTCGTCGGGTCCGGCGGCACCTCCACGGCTCCGGTGGCCAGCGCAAACACCGTATCGCCATCGAGCGGGGTGTGACACGGCCGGATGGTGCGGGCCAGCCCGTCCTGCGCGGCGACGGCCATCCGACGGCACCCGGCCTTGCTCAGCATCGCATCGGTGGCGACGACGCCGATGGTGGTGTTCAGGGGGCTGAGCTCGGTGTGGCGGTCGGCGTAGGCGGCGATCTGATCGGCGGGCGGCGCCACCAGACCGAACTCCTCGATCTGGTCGGCCAGCCAGGGCAATCCCGTCGCAGGATCCACGGCGTCACCTGCGGCGTTGACGACCACGAGGGCCCCCACCGTCACGCCGGACTCCAGCGTCACCGACGCGGTGCCGACGCCACCCTTCAGCACCCCGACCCGCGCACCGACCCCGGCGCCGACGGTGCCGATGGCCACGTCGGTGCCGGCGTTCTCGGCGGCGGCCCGGCCGAACGACGCATCCGGCCGGCACTGCCACCCACCGACCGGGAGGTCAAAAATCACGGCGGACGGAACGATCGGCACGACACCCTTTTGGATGCCGTCGTCCAGCGCGACACCCCGGCCCTGCTCCTCCAGCCACTCCATCACTCCGTGTGCGGCGGCCAGTCCGAACGCACTGCCCCCACTCAGCACCACGGCGTCGACGTGACGCACGGAGTTGATCGGGTCGAGGAGGTCCGTCTCACGGGTGCCTGGTGCACCACCGCGGCAGTCGACGGCGCCGGTCGTGCCGGGCGGCGTCAACACCACCGTCGTGCCGGTGGCCCAGCCCGAACCGAGCTCGGCATCGGGATCGATGCGATGGTGGTGGCCGACGCGGATTCCGCCGACGTCGGTGATCGCGCTCATGGTTATGACTTCCCCATCATTCCGAGCACCAGATACTCCTGCAGCACGGTCAGCCACTGATACACGTCCAGATGACCCGCCATCGGATGGTCGGGCGGCAACTCGTGCGGGCCGTCGGCGGTTATTCCGAGCATGGTGCCCAGCGCAAGCCGCATGTCGTTGACCGCCGCCGCCCAGGCGTGGGCGTCGTCCTCGGTGAGCTCGAACTTGCCACCGTTGGGCGGCACGGTGTCCAACAGCCGTTGCACCGCTTCGCGTTTGGCGTCGATGATCTCCGGCTCGTGCAGGCTTCGAAGCGCGCTGTTGAGGCTTTCCGCGGTGCCCGAACCGGCGGGGTGGTCATTCTGCGGGCGGAAGAAGTCCGGCAGCAACCGCTTCATCGTCTCGTCCTGCGGAGGCGACGAGTGACCGGTGCGCATACCGGTTATCTCTTTCAATTCGTCAGCGGGAGAAGACGATTCGCGGTCGTCGAGCATTCCGACGAGTGATGTCGCGAGGTTCTGCAGCAGCGACACCTCGTGCGCGGCCAACGCCGAGCGGAAGCGCGGGCCGTCGGCGGTATCGACCCGTTTCCATTTGCGCACAGTCGGATCAGCGGTCCTGCTGCATGGTCGCCCACAGGCCTGCGGCGTGGAGCTTGGAGACGTCGACCTCCATCGATTCCCGGCTGCCCGACGACACCACCGCCTTGCCCTCGTTGTGCACCTGCAGCATCAGTTTGGTGGCGTGCGGCTCGCTGTAGCCGAAGAGCTTCTGGAAGACGTACGTCACGTAGGTCATCAGGTTGACCGGGTCGTCCCAGACCAAGGTCACCCAGGGGGTATCGGTCGCATCGACGGTTGCGACGTCCGGTTCCTCGCGAGTTCCCGGTCGGGTCTTCGCAGGCGTAACCATGTGCACAAGGATAGCGAGGCCGTGAAGCAACACGCCCAGCGGATGCTTCGCCGCATGTCCTTCGCGAACGCCATTCCAGCGCTTTCGATGCCGACGCCTCCTACGATGCGGCGATGACACTCCCGAGGTTCGCGGTGCATATCGCGAGGTGCGCCGCAGCGATCGGTCTAGCACTCGCTTGGACGGGATTCGGAACTTCCACCGCTGTCGGACAACCCGATCTCTTCGTGCCCGGCACGGCCGATAGTTCCGGGCTGGTCGACATCGGCGGCGGTCGCATGATCTACCTCGAATGCCGCGGGATGGGTTCCCCCACCGTGCTACTCGTCTCCGGCGCGGGGGTGGCCGCAGACAACTGGAGCTACACCGGCGATCCGAACGACACCGAGAACGGCGCGAAACGCACCGAACACGCGGTTTACCCGTCGGTTGCGACCTTCACCAGGGTGTGCGCCTACGACCGGCCCGGCACTGAACAGATGGACGACGCGCCCAGTAGGTCGACACCCGCGCCCCAACCGACGACGACCCAGACCGACGCCGCCGACCTGCACGCGCTGGTGTCGGCGGCGCAGCTTTCCGGCCCCTACATTCTGGTCGGCCACTCCTGGGGAGGTTTGATTGCCCAGACCTACGCACGAACCTTCCCGTCCGAAGTCTCCGGCCTCGTGCTCGTCGACCCCAGTTCGCAGTTCTTGCCAACGGTGTTACCGACCGACGTATGGGCGAATTGGATCGAAAGCCTCGTCGAGCACGGCCGCGAGCATCCCGGTGTCGAGTCGACGAACTATCCCGCGAGCATCGGTCAACTCGCGGCGACACCGGCCATACCTGCGATCCCTGTCTCGGTGCTCAGTGCGGATAAACCCTTCGACTATCTCGGCATCGGCAATGCCGACACGTTCTGGCCCCAGTGGCTCGAGGCCGCCGCCAAGCTCTCCGCCTATCTGGGGGCAACCCACATCACCGCGACGAACAGCGATCATTTCATCGAGAACGAGAGTCCGGCTTTGGTGATCGGCCAGATCTGTGCGGTGGCGAGGGCGCCACGCGCGTGCCCCGCCATTTGAGTCGAGGCAAGTCGCCCATCAGCCGATACGGTTGCTACGTGGTCCCGCAGTTCGAGGGGATGTCCCCGGCGCTACTCACCGACAAATACGAGTTGACGATGCTCGCCGCCGCCCTGCGCGACGGCTGCGCGCACCGACAGACGACGTTCGAGTTGTTCGCCCGTCGGCTTCCCGACGGTCGCCGATACGGCGTGGTGGCCGGAACCGCTCGATTCTTGGAAGCGTTGAGCCAGTTCAGGTTCGACGACGACGCACTCTCGTCGCTGTCGGACTTCTGCGATCCCGACACGCTGGCGTATCTCGCCGACTACCGGTTCCGCGGCGACGTGGACGGGTACGCCGAAGGTGAGCTCTACTTCCCCGGGTCCCCGGTACTGTCCGTGCACGGCACGTTCGCGGAGTGCGTCGTCCTCGAGACGCTGGCGCTGTCGATCTTCAACCACGACACCGCGATCGCCTCTGCGGCGGCGCGGATGGTCGTCGCCGCACAAGGCCGAGGGCTGATCGAAATGGGGTCGCGTCGCACGCACGAGCAGGCCGCTGTCGCCGCAGCACGAGCCGCCTACATCGCGGGTTTCACGGGCTCGTCGAACCTCGAGGCGCAACGCACCTACGGCGTGCCCGCACTCGGCACGAGCGCGCATGCGTTCACGCTGCTGCACACCACGCACGGCGGACCCGACGAGAAGGCCGCGTTCAAGGCGCAGGTCGACGCGCTCGGCATCGGTACAACGCTGCTCGTCGACACCTACGACATCACCGCGGGCGTGGCCCTCGCCGTGGAAGTGGCCGGCCCGGAACTCGGTGCGGTCCGCATCGACTCCGGAGATCTGGGCGTGGTCGCGCGCCAGGTGCGCGACCAGCTCGACGGCCTCGGCGCCCGCAATACCCGGATCGTGGTGTCCGGCGACCTCGACGAGTTCTCGATCGCCGCGCTGCGCGCCGAACCGGTGGACACCTACGGCGTGGGCACCTCGGTCGTCACGGGCTCGGGCGCACCGACGGCGTCCATGGTCTACAAGCTGGTCGAGGTCGACGGCATGCCCGTGGAGAAACGCAGCCTCAACAAGGCGTCCCACGGCGGCCGTAAGCAGGCGGTGCGTCTGGCCAAGCGAACGGGCACCATCGTCGAGGAGGTCGTCCATCCCGTCGACGCCAAACCGTCGGCGCCGCCGGACCTGGTCGAGCGCCCGGTGACCGTGCCGCTGGTTCAGCAGGGTGAGCTCGTCGACGGCAGCCTCAGCCTCGAGGCCGCGCGCGAGCGTGTCAGGGAGGGGTTGCACAGCCTGCCGTGGGACGGTCTCAAACTGTCCCGGGGCGAACCGGCGATACCCACCCGCATGATCGCCCCCGCGAGTCCCTAGGAGCAGCCACGGGCGAAACCGGAGACGTCACCGAACTGCTGGCCAAGGCGGTCACGGCACTGGGCGGTGCAGAACGCCCCGGCCAGATCCAGATGGCCGAGGCGGTGGCGCATGCATTCGACACCGGCGAACACCTGGCCGTCCAGGCGGGCACCGGGACCGGTAAGTCGCTGGCCTACCTCGTGCCCGCCATCGCGCGGGCCGTCGACACCGACGAACCCGTCGTCATATCAACGGCGACCATCGCGCTGCAGCGCCAGCTCGTGGACCGCGATCTCCCCCGCCTCGCGGAATCGCTGACCGACGCACTGCCGCGCAGCCCCAAATTCGCGCTACTGAAAGGCAGGGGAAACTACCTGTGCCTCAACAAGATTCACAACGGATCGGCGACAGAGCCCGACGAGCAGTCGCAGGAGGAGCTCTTCGAGCCGGTCGCGACGTCAGCTCTGGGACGCGACGTGCAGCGGCTCATCGCGTGGTCGTCGGACACCGAGACCGGTGACCGCGACGAGCTGACACCGGGAGTGCCCGACCGGTCGTGGTCGCAGGTCAGCGTCTCCGCCCGGGAGTGCATCGGGATGGCACGCTGCCCGTTCGGCACCGACTGCTTCGCGGAGAAGGCGCGCGACAAGGCCGGCCAGGCCGATGTCGTCGTCACCAACCACGCACTGCTGGCGATCGACGCCGTGTCGGACGCCGCCGTGCTCCCCGAGCACCACCTGCTGGTGGTCGACGAAGCCCACGAACTCGTGGACCGGGTGACGGGTGTGGCCACCGCCGAACTGTCGGCGACGTCGATGGGTGTCGCCCATCGACGCTCCGCGCGCCTGGTCGACCAGGAACTCGCGCAGCGTCTCGAGGCGGCCACCGCGATCCTGTCGTCGGTCATCCACGATGCGACACCCGGGCGCATCGACACGCTCGACGACGAGATGGCAACCTATCTGACCGCCTTGCGGGACGCGGCTCACCGGGTGCGGTCGGCGATCGACACCAGCCCCAGCGATCCGAAGGCGGCTGCCGCGCGCGCCGAGGCCGTGACCGCGCTGACCGACGTCGGCGACACCGCGTCACGCATCCTGGACTCCTTCGTCCCCGCCATCACCGACCGGTCCGACGTGGTGTGGCTGGACCACGAGGACAACAGGGGCAACGTCCGGGCGGTGTTGCGGGTGGCACCGCTGTCGGTGTCAGGTCTGTTGCGCACCAGGCTCTTCGAGAATGCGACCGCGGTACTCACCTCGGCCACGCTGACCGTCGGCGGCACGTTCGACGCCATGGCCTCGGCGTGGGGGCTGGCCGGTGAAGGTGACAAGGTGCGCTGGCGCGGTATCGACGTCGGCTCCCCGTTCGAGCATGCGAAGTCGGGCATCCTCTACGTGGCGGCCCACCTCCCACCGCCCGGTCGTGACGGCACCGGCTCGGCCGAGCAACTCGATGAGATCGCTGCGCTCATCGCCGCCGCAGGCGGTCGCACGCTCGGCCTGTTCTCCTCGATGCGCGCGGCGAAGGCCGCCGCCGAGATCATGCGTGAGCGCGTCGACACCCCGATCCTGTGTCAGGGGGAGGACACCACGTCGGCATTGGTGAAGCAGTTCGCCGACGATGCCGAGACGTCGCTGTTCGGGACGCTGTCGCTGTGGCAGGGCGTCGACGTTCCCGGCCCGTCCCTGTCGCTGGTGCTCATCGATCGCATCCCGTTCCCGCGGCCCGACGACCCGCTGCTGACGGCGCGCCAGCGTGCGGTGGCCGCCCGCGGTGGCAACGGTTTCATGGCCGTCGCCGCAAGCCACGCCGCGCTGCTGTTGGCCCAGGGCGCCGGCCGCCTGCTGCGCCGCATCGACGACCGCGGTGTCGTCGCCGTACTGGACTCACGGATGGCAACCGCCCGCTACAGCGGGTTTCTGCGGGCCTCGCTGCCGCCGTTCTGGGCGACCACCGACCCGGTCCGGGTCCGACAGGCGCTCGAACGTTTACGCGGGGGCTGATTAATTTCACTATCCTGTCGGCTACTTCTACGTGCGGGCCGCCCCGGCCGCCGGCAGATCCGAAAGGCGGCGTCAATGCCCCGACGACACCTGGTCGGCGCGGTGATCGCGGTATCCGCCGCGCTCGTCCTCTCGTCGTGCAGCACGACGCTGCAGGGTCGTGCCGTCTCGGTGTTCGACGACCCCTTCCGGGTCGCGGGGATGCCCGCCACCGACGGGCCGACCGGTATGCGACCCGATCCGGCGGCGCCGACGCGGGATGTGTTCGGCACCGACGACGGCGATATGGACGAACTCGGCCGCCAGGCGATCAGCGACATCGAAGAGTTCTGGGAAGCCACCTACGGTGAGCACTTCGACGGGACATTCACTCCGGTGGAGGAACTGATCTCCTGGGACGCCAACGGTTTCGAAGACGTCGAGTTCTGCGGCGACTTCACCTACGGCATCGTGAACGCGGGCTACTGCCTGGACGACCACACCATCGGGTGGGACCGCGGTGAACTGCTGCCTGCGCTGCAGGCGGCACACGGCGATATGGGTGTGACGATGGTGCTCGCGCACGAGTACGGGCACGCGATCCAGTACCAGTCCGGCATGTCCGACGAAGACACCGAGACGCTGGTGTCCGAGCAGCAGGCCGACTGCCTGGCCGGCGCCTATATGCGCTGGGTCGCCGAAGACAACTCACCGCGGTTCACGCTCTCGACGGGAGAGGGCTTGAACAGCGTGCTGGCGGCCGTCATCGGATTCCGCGATCCGCTGCTCAACGAGGACGACCCCGAAGTCGGTGTGGACGAACACGGTTCGGCGTTCGAACGGGTGTCGGCGTTCCAGTTCGGGTTCACCGACGGCGTGCAGGCCTGCGCGTCGATCGACATGCGGGAGATCGGCCAGCGCCGCGGCAACCTGCCCGTGTTGCTGCCCGAAGACCACACGGGCGAACTGGCCATCACCGAGAAGTCCGTTGAAGACATCATCGCGGCGATGGACACCTTGTTCCGCCCGAAGAATCCACCGCAACTGACGTTCGACGCCGTCGACTGCCCCGACGCACGACCCAGTCCACCGGTGTCCTACTGTCCGGCGACCAACACGATCTCCGTGGACCTACCCGAACTCGAAGCGCTGGGCGCCCAGGCCGATTCCGAGGAAGAGGTCAGCCTGGCGACCGGGGACAACACCGCCTACTCCGTCCTGGTTTCGCGATTCATGCAAGCCATTCAGCACGAGCAGGGCGGCGTCGCCCTCGACAACGCCGAGG
The DNA here is from genome assembly GCF_010726085.1 of Mycolicibacterium moriokaense. Taxonomy (NCBI): domain Bacteria; kingdom Bacillati; phylum Actinomycetota; class Actinomycetes; order Mycobacteriales; family Mycobacteriaceae; genus Mycobacterium; species Mycolicibacterium moriokaense. The sequence goes on along the minus strand of NZ_AP022560.1, from coordinate 2,258,995 downwards.
CCGCGCTGCGCACCGCATGTCTGACCGGAGTGGCCACCGCGAAACTGTCGAAGGAGGCCACCACTCCCGACGGCAACACCATCCAGCTGACCGCGGGCGACGTCGACGAGGCGGTGTCCGGGATCCTTACCAATGGGCTGGTCGCCAGCGATGTCAACGGCGAGTCGGTGCCGTCGGGCTTCTCCCGGATCGATGCGTTCCGCGTCGGTGTGCTGGGCGATCAGGAGCGCTGCTTCAAACGGTTCGAGTAGCTCGACTAGATCTTCTTGGTCACGCCATACCAGGCGAGCACGGCCTCGGACTGCGCAGTCGACCTCGTCAGGAATGCGTACGAGCGGATGAACGACTCGCCGACGCACCCGTCGATCTTGACGCGGAACTTGCTGACCATCACCCACGGGTCCGTGCCGGTGTACTCCTTCTTCGTCACCGGGACCACGTTGACCAGGCCGGGTTTGAGGCCGACCGTGATGCCGCCGCCAAGGTTTCCGCCGAGGGAGGGCAGGACACCGTCGATGCCCGGCGAGACGACGTCGATGCCGAGCAACCCGATGGACGGGCTGAGACCCATCGTTCCCGTCAGCGAGACACCGTTGGACGTGCTCATGTCGATGCCACAGCCGATCTCGTAGCCGACCTCGAGGGTGCCGCCCGGCTCCTCACCGTCGTCGGGTCCCCTCAGCGTGCCGCTGTAGGTTCCGCCCACGACGTACTCGCGTGACGACAGCGCCGTCGTGAGCGGCGGTATGGGCGCCTGCGTCTCATCCTTTGCCGAGAGCGTGAGCTCCCAACCGTCGGGCGTCTCTGTGACGGCGGGCGGCGTCGATTCGACACGTCCTTCATCGACCGGCGGCGGTGCCACCCCCTCGGGCCCCGGCGCGGTTGAGGCCACGGGCGCGATGGCCGGGGTGGGCTCTGGCGCCGGCTGGGCGGACGCGGCTCCGATTGATGGGCCCGCGAGCAATCCACCGACGGCAAAAACCGTGATGCCGCATCGCAGCGCATCGCCAACCGTCACGCCGAGTCCTTTCCACGAGCCGCAGTAGTAACTGACGCAACCTACCCCGACAGCGATCTGCGCCGGGCAGGTGTTGGCGAGATAGTTTGTTCGGCTTCCAAACGGCCTTTTCAGGAGGGCATGCGGAGCACGAAGCCGGCCTCCAACGCGACCCACAACGCGCCTTCGGAGTCGATCGCCAGACCGTGCGGCTCACTGCCCGGGGGAAGGTCGATGGTGACGATCTCGCCGTCGCCGCTCACGCGGGCCAACTGACTCGAACCCCACAGGCTCACCCAGACACCGTCGTCCGGATCGGCGACGACGGCGTGCGGCTTGCCGGGCAGATCCACCTCCTGGATGGCGTCATCCATGGGGATCCGGCCGAGCCGCTCGGCAAGGATCTCGGTGAACCAGATCGCGTCGTCGTGGGTGGCCGTGATGCCCACCGGACCGGCTGCGGCAGTTGGCAATTCGCGCACGGTGAGATCCCCGGACAACGACAGGCGGCCGATCGCGCTGCGTTGGTTGAGGGTGAACCACAGCGCGTTGTCGGGCCCGCTGACGATCATCGACGGCGCGCCCCCGACCGTATAGCGTTCCGTCAGCTCGCCGTCGACGGACAGTCGGCAGACCTCACCTGTCGTCATCGCCGTGAACCAGAGGGCGCCGTCCGCTCCGACGGTGATCCCGTACGGCGCGCTTTCCTCTCCCAACTCGACGTCCGTCAGCTCCCCCGCGATGGTGATCCGCCCGATGCGGTCGTCGCCGTTCCGCGTGAACCACAGGGCACCGTCTGGGCCTGCGGTGATGATCGACGGCCTGCTCTGAGCGGCGACGGGAAAGGTCTCGACGTGGCCGCCCGTCGTCACCCGCGCGATCGCACCGTGGTGCACCAACGTCACCCACAGAGCGCCGTCCGGACCGGCCGCGATCGCGTACGGTCCGCCTTCGATCGCGACTTTGAGGGCGTTAGTCATTCCCCTGCCCATCGGGTGTGGGCCCAGCGATCCTCACTCGCGCTCGTCTTCGGCCGTCACGCGAGCGTGACGAGTCCGAGTTCGTTGTCGCCGGCCAACAGCGGATGATGCGGCAGCACCCGCACCGTGTAGCCCACCGGCCCCGCGACCGGCAGCGGTGTGGTGGTCGTGAAGATCTCGTTGCCGCCGTCGGCGGTGCCGGTGTGCTCCATGGGCACCGTCACCGGATCGACCAGCGCGTCGCTGGCGTCGACGCGACCCAGCACCGCCTGGACCGACACCTCCTCGGCCGTCAGACCTGCCAGATGAACCGTCGCGGTCAGCGTCAACTCGGAGCCGAGCAGCGGGGTGTCCGGAAGGCCGTAGCTGTCGACGTCGGTGATCTGGATCTTGGGCCACGCCTCGGTAGCGCGCTCACGGTAGGCCGCCAACTCGCGGGCAGCACCGAACGGCTGCCCGTCGGCGCCGGATTCGACGGTCCTGCGTAGCGATTGCGCGGCGGGTGCGTAGTACTTCTCGGTGTAGTCGCGGACCATTCGCGACGCCAGCACCTTCGGCCCGAGCGCGATCAGCGTGTGCCGCACCATCTCCACCCACCGCACCGGAACGCCGTGCTCGTTGCGGTCGTAGAACTTCGGCGCCACCGACTGTTCCATCAGGTCGTAGAGGGCTGCAGCCTCGATGTCGTCACGCCGCCCCTCGTCCGCGAGGCCGTCGGCGGTCGGTATCTCCCAGCCGTTCTCGCCGTCGTACCACTCGTCCCACCAACCGTCGCGGATCGACAGGTTCAGCCCGCCGTTGAGCGCACTCTTCATGCCCGACGTGCCGCACGCCTCCAGCGGCCGCAGCGGGTTGTTCAACCAGACGTCGCAGCCCCAGTACAACTGGCGCGCCATCGACATGTCATAGTCGGGCAGGAACGCGATGCGGTGGCGGACCTCGGGACGGTCGGCGAACTTGACCACCTGCTGGATCAACGCCTTTCCGCCGTCGTCGGCGGGATGCGACTTGCCGGCCACGATCAGCTGGATCGGCCGCTCCGGGTCGAGCAGCAGCCTCTCCAACCGTTCCGGATCACGCAGCATCAGGGTCAGCCGCTTGTAGGTCGGGACACGTCGCGCGAAGCCGATGGTCAGCACATCGGGATCGAATGCCGTTGCGATCCAGCCTAATTCGGCCTCCGTTGCGCCACGCTCGAGCCAGGACCGCCGCAGCCGCGCCCGGACGTCAAGGACCAACTTCTCGCGTAACTGCGAGCGGATCCACCACATGTGCCCCGGATCTACCTCGTGCAGCCGCTGCCACACCTCGGGCTCGCGCAGGTCGCCGAGGTCGGCACTGCCGATCAGTTCGCGGCCCAGCTGCACCCACTCGGGGGCCGCCCACGTGGGCGCGTGTACGCCGTTGGTGATCGAGCCGATCGGCACCTCGCCCGGGTCGAAGCCCGGCCACAGCTCGTTGAACATGCCGCGGCTGACCTTGCCGTGCAGCAGCGAGACGCCGTTCGCCCGCTGGGCGAGCCGCAGGCCCATATGCGCCATGTTGAACTTCGACGGGTCGTCCTCGGCGCCGAACCAGATGATGCGGTCCAGCGGGACGCCGGGCAGCAGCCGCGAATCGGCGCCCGACGGATCACCGGGCCCGCCGCCGAAATACCGCTTGACCATGTCCACGGGAAACCGGTCGATACCAGCGGGAACAGGGGTGTGGGTGGTGAAGACCGTCGACGAACGCACGACGGTCAGCGCCGTGTCGAAGTCCAGCCCGGCGTCGATCAGCTCGCGGATGCGCTCGACACCGAGGAAGCCGGCGTGCCCCTCGTTCATGTGGAACACCTCGGGCGCCGCCAGACCGTCGATCTCGATGAACGCGCGGATCGCGCGCACACCGCCGATACCGGCGAGGATCTCCTGCTTGATCCGGTGTTCCTGATCGCCGCCGTACAGCCGGTCGGTCACGCCACGGAGGTCGTGATCGTTCTCCGGGATGTCGGAATCCAGCAGCAGCAACGGGATTCGGCCGACCTGAGCGATCCAGACCCGCGCGCGCAGCTCGTTGTCCTCGGGCATCGCGACGCTGACCAGCACCGGCTTGTCGTCGGAGTCGGTAAGCAGCCGCAGCGGCAGGCCCTGCGGATCCAGCGACGGATAGCTCTCGTGCTGCCACCCGTCGGCGGTCAGCGACTGCCGGAAGTATCCGGAGCGGTAGAGCAGGCCGACGGCGATCAGCGGCAGACCGAGATCCGAGGCGGACTTCAGATGGTCGCCGGCGAGAATGCCCAGCCCGCCGGAATAGTTCGGCAGCACCTCGGCGACGCCGAATTCCATCGAGAAGTAGGCAATGCCGTTGGGCAGCTCAGCGCCCTGTTCGAGCTGCTGCTGGTACCACAGCGGCCGGGTCAGGTAATCGTCCAGTTCGGCGGCCAGCTCGTCGAGCCGACCGAGAAAGGACTCATCTACCGCTAGTTCGTCCAGCCGCTTCGGGCTGACCAGCCCCAGCAACGCGACCGGATCGCAGCCGACCTGACTCCATAGCTCCGGGTCGATCGTCGCGAACAAGTCCTGCGTCGGCTTATCCCATGACCACCGCAGGTTTATCGACAGCCGCTCGAGCGCGACCAAACGATCGGGAAGGTGGGCGCGGACGGTGAACCTGCGAAGAGCTTTCACGCGAGCCAACCTTACTGACATTTCGTCGTGCTGCAGGCTTGGCGCCGATACCGCTTCACCTCCGCTTGATTGGGCAGCGCATTACGGTGGGTATAGGGCCGAGAGGGCGCACATTCGCAGTCAGTGACCTGAGACGACGCAGCTGAAGGAGTGGTGGGAAGTGGTCGGTCGGATCGGCATCGATGACGTCGCCCCCGTCGTGTCCGGCGGGAAATTCCCCGCCAAGGCGGTCGTGGGCGAAGTCGTGCCGGTCCGCGCGACGGTGTGGCGCGAAGGCCACGACGCCGTCGCCGCCACGCTTGTCGTCCGCTATCACGGTTCGACCTACCCACAGCTGGTCAACGGGCCGGCGGCGCCCACACCAGAGCCGGTGCCCATCGAGAAGGTCGTCACACCACCGACGCGCATGAAGCGTCAACACCTGCCGATGGCCTTGGGCACTACTCCCGACGTGTTCCACGGTCAGTTCACCCCCGATTCCGTCGGGCTCTGGACCTTCCGGGTGGACGCGTGGGGCGATCCGATCACGACGTGGCGCAACGCCGTCACCGTCAAGCTCGATGCGGGGCAGGGCGAAGTCGAACTATCCAACGATCTGCTTGTCGGAGCGCGGCTGCTCGAACGCGCCTCGACCGGAGTGCCGCGCAAGCTGCGGGCACCGATCCTCGCGGCGGCGGAGGCGCTGCGCCAACCCGGTGACCCGTTCGCCCGGGCCGGCGCGGCGCTTTCAGACGAGGTGGCGGCGTTGCTCGCCGATTATCCGCTACGCGAATTGGTCACGCGCGGAGAGCAATACGGCGTGTGGGTGGATCGCCCGCTGGCGCGGTTCGGCAGCTGGTACGAGATGTTTCCGCGGTCGACCGGCGGCTGGGACAAGAAGGGCAAGCCCGTCCACGGCACGTTCGCGACCGCCACAAAAGCGCTGCCCCGCATCGCCGCCATGGGTTTCGACGTCGTCTACCTGCCACCCATCCACCCGATCGGCAAGGTCCATCGCAAGGGCCCCAACAACTCCGTCACCGCTGCCCCCGGCGACGTGGGGTCACCGTGGGCGATCGGCAGCGACGAGGGTGGCCACGACGCGGTCCATCCGCAACTGGGCACCATCGAGGATTTCGACGACTTCGTCGCCGCCACCCGCGATCTCGGCATGGAGGTGGCACTGGACCTTGCGCTGCAGTGCGCCCCCGACCATCCGTGGGCCAAGGAGCACCCGGAATGGTTCACGGTGCTGCCCGACGGCACCATCGCCTATGCCGAGAACCCGCCGAAGAAGTACCAGGACATCTATCCGATCAACTTCGACAACGACCCGGCGGGGATATACGCCGAAGTGCTACGGGTGGTGCGGTTCTGGGTTTCGCACGGGGTCAAGGTGTTTCGGGTGGACAACCCGCACACCAAGCCGCCGAACTTCTGGGCCTGGCTGATCGGCAAGGTCAAGAACGACGATCCCGACGTCCTGTTCCTCTCGGAGGCGTTCACTCGGCCGGCGCGGCTCTACGGCCTGGCCAAACTCGGATTCACGCAGTCCTACACGTATTTCACGTGGCGAACGGCGAAGTGGGAGCTCACCGAGTTCGGTCAGGAGATCGCTGCGCACGCCGACTACGCACGTCCCAATCTGTTCGTCAACACCCCGGACATCCTGCACGAGAGCCTGCAGCACGGCGGTCCCGGCATGTTCGCGATCCGTGCGGTGCTGGCCTCGACGATGAGTTCAGCATGGGGTGTCTATTCGGGGTATGAGCTCTTCGAGCACCGCGCCGTCCGCGAGGGCAGCGAGGAGTACCTCAACTCCGAGAAGTACGAGCTGCGGCCGCGCGATTTCGAGGCGGCGCTGGCCGACGGTGAATCGCTGGAGCCGTTCCTGACCCGGCTCAACGAGATCCGTCGCGTGCACCCCGCGCTGCATCAGCTGCGCACCATCAAATTCCACCACGTCGACAACGACGGCATGTTGTCCTACAGCAAGTTCGACCCGGTGACGGGCGACCAGGTGCTGGTGGTGGTGACGCTCAACCCGTTCGGCCCCGAAGAGGCCACGCTCTGGCTCGACATGGGCGCACTGGGGATGGAACCCTACGACCGCTTCTGGGTACGCGACGAGATCACCGGCGATGAATATCAATGGGGCCAAGCCAATTACGTCCGCCTCGACCCGGCCAGGGCGGTGGCGCACGTGCTGAACATGCCCCAGGTGCCGCCCGACCAACGACTCAACCTACTGCGTAGGGAGTGACGAGATGACGCAGACCAACCAACGCACGAGCCCGCACCTACGCCCGCACACAGCCGACGTGAACCGTCTGCTTGCCGGCGAACACCACGACCCGCATTCGATCCTGGGAGCGCACGAGTACGGCGACCACACGGTCATCCGCGCGTACCGACCGCACGCGGTCGAAGTGGTGGCCCTCATTGGTGGCGAGCGTTATCCGTTCCAGCACATCGAGGGCGGGCTGTTCGCGGTGGCGCTTCCGATGACGAACCTGATGGACTACCGGCTTGAGATCGCCTATCCAAACGGCGACGGTCAGGTCACCCACACCGTCGCCGATGCATACCGATTCCTGCCCACCCTCGGCGAGATCGATCTGCACCTGTTCGCCGAGGGCCGCCACGAGCGGCTGTGGGAGATCCTGGGTGCGCATCCGCGCAGCTTCACGACACCCGACGGTGTGGTCGAGGGCGTCTCCTTCGCGGTGTGGGCGCCGAACGCCAAGGGCGTCAGCCTCATCGGCGAGTTCAACCACTGGGACGGCAACGAGGCCCAGCTGCGCGTGCTCGGCTCGACCGGCGTCTGGGAACTGTTCTGGCCCGGTTTCGAGGTCGGCGGACTCTACAAGTTCCGGGTGCACGGCGCCGACGGGTCGGTCAGCGACCGCGCCGATCCGATGGCGTTCGCCACCGAGGTGCCGCCGCAGACCGCGTCTAAGGTGACCCGCAGCGAATACACCTGGCAGGACCAGAAGTGGATGGAGCGCCGGGCCCGCCAGAATCCGGTTTTCGAACCGATGAGCACCTACGAAGTGCACCTGATGTCGTGGCAGCCGGGTCTGAGCTATCGCGAATTAGCCACCGAACTCACCGAATACGTGGTGGCCAACGGCTTCACCCACGTCGAGCTGATGCCGGTCGCCGAGCACCCGTTCGGCGGTTCGTGGGGTTATCAGGTGACGTCGTACTACGCGCCGACATCACGTCTGGGCACGCCCGACGAGTTCCGCCATGTGGTGGACACCCTGCACCAGGCCGGAATCGGCGTGATCATGGACTGGGTGCCCGCCCACTTCCCCAAGGACGCGTGGGCGCTTGGCCGCTTCGACGGCACGGCGCTGTATGAGCACTCCGACCCCCGGCGCGGTGAGCAACTCGACTGGGGCACTTACGTATTCGACTTCGGTCGGCCCGAGGTCCGCAACTTCTTGGTGGCCAACGCGCTCTACTGGCTGCAGGAGTTCCACATCGACGGGCTGCGCGTGGATGCCGTCGCCTCGATGCTCTACCTGGACTACTCGCGGCCCGAAGGTGGCTGGACGCCGAACATCTACGGCGGCCGGGAGAACCTCGAGGCCGTGCAGTTCCTCCAGGAGATGAACGCCACGGTGCACAAGATCGCACCCGGCGTCGTCACCATCGCCGAGGAGTCGACGTCATGGCCCGGAGTGACCAGGGCGACCAACCTTGGCGGCCTTGGCTTCTCGATGAAGTGGAACATGGGCTGGATGAATGACACGCTGGAGTTCATCAAGCGGGATCCCATTCACCGCAGCTACCACCATCACGAGATCACGTTCTCGATGCTGTATGCGTTCAGCGAGAACTTCGTGTTGCCCATCAGCCACGACGAGGTGGTGCACGGCAAGGGCACCCTCTGGGGACGCATGCCGGGCAACGACCACGTCAAGGCCGCCGGGCTGCGTGGCCTCCTCGCCTACCAGTGGGCCCACCCGGGTAAGCAGTTGCTGTTCATGGGTCAGGAGTTCGGTCAGCGCGCCGAGTGGTCCGAGGAACGCGGCATCGACTGGTATCAGCTCGACGAGAACAGCTTCTCCACGGGCGTGCAGCGGTTCGTCCAGGACATGAACGAGATCTACCGCACCAGGCGTGCGCTGTGGTCTCAGGACACGAAGCCGGAGGGCTATTCGTGGATCGACGCCAACGACTCGGCCAACAATGTGCTGAGCTTCCTGCGGTTCGGCGATGACGGTTCCAAGCTGGCGTGCGTGTTCAATTTCTCGGGCTCAGAGCACACGCGGTATCGCCTCGGCCTGCCGCATGCGGGCACCTGGCGGGAGGTGCTCAACTCCGACGCCGACATCTACAACGGGTCGGGCATCGGCAACTACGGCGCGGTCGAGGCGACCGACGAGCCGTGGCACGGTCGACCGGCCTCCGCGGTCATGGTGTTGCCGCCATTGGCGGCGCTGTGGTTCGAACCCACGGACTAGCTTCCTCTCGCGAGCAGACGCGTACACCCCCGTTTCAGAGCGAAATAGGGGGTGTACGCGTCTGCTCAGCGGGGTGGAGCGGGCTCAGTACAGAGCGTTGGCCAGCTTGCGCCGGCCCGCGATGACCTCGGGGTCGGCCGGATCGAAGAGATCGAACAGTTCGATCAAACGGGTGCGCACCCGCGTGCGGTCATCGTCCTTGGTGCGCTTGAACAACCCGATCAGCCGATCGAACGCAGCCGCGATGTTCTGCTGCAGGATCTCCACGTCGGCCGCGGCGAACGCCGCCTCGATGTCGTCGGGTGCGGCATCGGCCGCGGCGATCGCATCGGGACGGTGCGCCGTTGCCCGCTGCAGGAACGCGATCTGACGGACCGCACCCTTGGCCTCGGCATCGTTGGGCCTGGCATTCAGGATCGCCTGATACGCCTTCAGCGCGGCGTCGAAGTCACCGGCCTCCAGATGCGCCCGCGCCTGGGCCAGTTCGGGATCGACCTCCTGTTCGGAATCCTCGCCTGGACCGCTGAGCTTCCCCGCGGTCGCCTTTAGCAGCGAGTCGATCCAGCCGCGCAACTGCTCCGGCGGCTGCATCCCCTGGAAACTCGACAGCGGTTGGCCCGCGCCCACGGCGATGACGGTCGGGATGGCCTGCACGCCGAACATCTGCGCCACCCTCGGGGTGGTGTCGACGTTGACCGTCGCGAACGCCCACTTACCGCCGTCGGCCGCGGCGAGGCTGCCGAGCACTTCACCCAACTGAACACTGGCGTCGCTGCGCGGTGACCACAGCAGCACGACGACGGGAACCTGGGTGGAGCGGACCAGGACCTCGGCCTCCAGGTTGGCCTCGGTGACCTCGACCCCACCGGGCGGGCCCGCCGCGCCGGCGCCGCCGGCAGACGCCGGTTGTTTGAGCGCCGAGAGATCGATCGCACCAGCCATGGACGCAGCAACAGGACGTGGACGAGTCACGTCCACAAGTTTGTCACGTCGTTTCGGCGATCGGATGCCCCGGTTGAGCGACGGGCACGGCGCCGAGCTTCGCGGTCCGATCAGCCCATATGAGGAAGATCACACTGCCCAGGGGCACGATGCTCGCCAGAACCGCCAGCAACCACGTTCCCGCCGCCCATCTGAAGGCGATTCCGGCCAGCAAGCCCGCCACGACGAAGGCGACGAAGATCAGCCCGTGGGCCATCCCGAAGACCTTGACGCCGATCTCGGTCCTGGGGTTGCCGAGGTACTTGAAATACATGCCTACCAGCAATCCAACCCAGCTGACGGCCTCAAGTAGCGCGACCAGACGGAACCACCCGGCAACGGACCGCAGATCAAAGGCGCCAGTCATGGCCGCCATTGTGCCCGAAGACCGCGGGGATTACTACACAGTGTCGTAGACGCGCTAGCCCGCCCGGAGCACCAGGGCGTCGCCCTGCCCGCCGGCGCCGCACAGCGCCGCAACGGCGTAGCCGGAACCGCGTCGTGCCAGCTCAAGGGCGGCGTGCAGGGTGATCCGGGCGCCCGACATGCCGATCGGATGCCCGATCGCGATCGCACCGCCATTAACGTTGACCTTCTCCAGGTCGACGCCCAGTTCCTTCGCCGACGCCAGTGAGACCGCCGCAAACGCCTCGTTGATCTCGATCACGTCCAGCTGGTCAACCGAAATGCCTTCGCGCGCAATGGCTTTCTTGATCGCATTCGCGGGCTGCGACTGCAGCGTGGAATCCGGACCGGCCACCACGCCGTGCGCACCGATCTCGCACAGCCAGGTCAGCCCCAGGTCCTGAGCCTTTTCCTTGCGCATCACCACCACCGCGGCAGCGCCGTCGGAGATCTGTGACGACGAACCGGCCGTGATGGTGCCGTCCTTGCGGAACGCCGGCTTGAGGCCGGCCAGAGACTCCGCGGTGGTGTCGGCGCGGATGCCCTCGTCCTTTGTGAACTCGATCGGGTCGCCCTTCCGCTGCGGGATCATCACCGGCACAACTTCGTCGGCGAAGACGCCGTCTTTCCATGCCGCCGCTGCCTTTTGGTGCGAACGCGCCGCAAACTCGTCCTGTTCAGCCCGGGTGAACTGGTCAACCTCGTTGCGCACCTCGGTCAGCGCACCCATCGGCTGATCGGTGAACACGTCGTGCAGGCCGTCATACGCCAGGTGATCCAGAACAGTGACATCTCCGTAGCGATAACCGCTCCGGCTGTCCATCAGCAGGTGCGGCGCCTTGGTCATCGATTCCTGGCCACCCGCGACCACCACGTCGAACTCGCCGGCCCGGATCAGCTGATCGGCCAGTGCGATGGCATCGATACCCGACAGGCACATCTTGTTGATGGTCAGCGCCGGCACGTCCCAGCCGATGCCCCCGCCGACTGCCGCCTGCCTTGCGGGCATTTGCCCCGCTCCGGCGGTGAGGACCTGGCCCATGATGACGTACTCGACGGCCGAGGCCGGGACCTTGGCTTTTTCCAGCGCACCAGCGATCGCGATGGCCCCCAGATCGGTACCCGAGAAGTCTTTGAGCGACCCCATGAGTTTGCCGACCGGCGTGCGAGCTCCAGCAACAATTACCGACGTCGTCATTCTTTCCTCCGGGGGTCCTGCCGGCCGATGTGACCGATTACGCATATGCAACCGATCTATTAAACGTTACCGTTGGCTCATGACTGCCGAGCAGGTTGATGCCCGTCCGATCCTCGCAAGTGCGTTGGTGACCGCGCTCGACCACGTCGGCATCGCAGTCCCCGACCTCGACGTCGCCATCAAGTGGTACCACGACAACCTCGGAATGATCGTCCTGCACGAGGAGGTCAACGAGGAGCAGGGTGTCCGTGAGGCCATGCTGTCCGTGCGTGGCGCGCCCGTCGGCAGCGCCCAGATCCAGTTGATGTCCCCGCTCGACGAGACCTCGACCATCGCGAAGTTCATCGACAAGCGCGGCCCCGGGCTGCAGCAGCTCGCGTACCGGGTGAGCGACATCGAGGCCCTGTCGGAGCGTCTGCGCGCCGACGGCGTTCGCCTTCTTTACGACGCCCCGCGCCGCGGCACCTCGAACTCGCGGATCAACTTCATCCATCCCAAGGACGCCGGCGGTGTGCTGATCGAACTCGTCCAGCCCGTCGCCGATCACTGACGCTTACATCGTCAAGACCATTTCCTGGTTGGACCCCGCGTAGCCCGATGCGCCCAGCACGGCGTGTGCCAGTGTCGCCTGTCCTCTGACGCCTGCTCGCCGCGACCGGCCGGCCACACGACCAGATGCGCAGTGCCAGGCCGTATTTCGTGATCGCATCCCGGGCAGCGGTAGGTTTTGGTCGCACGCGCGGCCGCGACCGGGTGCACTTCGTAGTCGTAGCCGTCTGGGCCGAGTTCGATACGCATCGCGGCCAGTGGCCGCACGGGACGTCGCTTGCGCGGCGGTGTCCGGCGCCGAGGCATGCTCAGAAGAGCCGGAACTCGTCGTTGTCCATGCCGCGCATCTTGTCGTAATCCAAAGTCACGCAACGAATCCCACGGTCCATCGCCAAGGTGCGGGCCTGCGGCTTGATCTGCTGGGCGGCGAACACCCCGGCAACGGGCGCCAGCAGCGTGTCGCGGTTGAGCAGCTCGAGGTACCGCGTGAGTTGTTCGACGCCGTCGATCTCGCCCCGCCGCTTGATCTCGACGGCGACCGAGCGGCCCTTCTCGTCGCGGCACAGCAGATCCACCGGGCCGATCGCGGTCATGTACTCGCGCCGTACGAGTGAATAACCCTCGCCGAGCACCTCGACGTGTTCGGCCAGCAGCTCCTGCAGATGTGCCTCGACGCCGTCCTTCACCAACCCCGGATCGACGCCGAGCTCATGGCTGGAGTCGTGCTCGATCGCCTCGACGGTGATGCGCAACTGCTCCCCCGCCTTGTTCTCGACCACCCATACCGGCGCCGGTCCGTCGGACTCCTCGGTCAGCCAACAGGGCGGGGACATCCAGTTCAACGGCTTGTAGGCGCGGTCGTCGGCGTGGACGCTGACCGATCCGTCGGCCTTGATGAGCAGCAGGCGCCGGGCGGACGGCAGGTGAGCCGTCAAGCGTCCGACGTAGTCGACAGTGCACTGGGCGATCACGAGACGCACCCGAACCACCTTAGGCGGCGGCGCGGCAACTTACGCTGAGGGCACGATGACGTTCAACAAGTCGTTGCCCCAGCGGCTCGGTCGCCTACTGGAGCGGGTGACACGCCAGGGCAGCCGCGTCACCTCGACACCCGAATACGGCTCGTGGGTGCTGGGCCGGGTCTCCGAGAGTCAACGCAAGCGTCGCATACGTATCCAGATCATCCTCACCGTCTTCATCGTCACGGCCAATCTCATCGGAATCGGGGTGGCGGCGCTGGTCGTCATAGTCGCCTTCCCGACGCCCAGCGTCTTCGAGCCGCAGGTCCGCTGGATCACGTTCATCGCGGTGCCGATCTACATTGCGACCGCGCTGATCGTCGGGGTGGTCTGGGCGACCACCCGCGTGATCAACAATGTGCGGTGGGCTATCGAGGAACGACAGCCGACGCGTGAGGACGAGCGCAACACCTTCCTCGCACCCTGGCGGCTGACGCGAGTGTTGCTGTTCCTGTGGGGCGTCGGAACCATCGTGCTCACCGCGTTGTACGGGCAGGTCGATACCGACTACATCCCGAAGTGGCTCCTGGGCGTCAGCTTTCCCGGCATCGTCGTCTCGGCCAGCTGCTTCCTCTTCACCGAGTTCGCGCTGCGGCCCGTCGCAGCCCAGGCGCTCGAGGCGGGTAAGCCGCCACGTCGCCTCACCGAGGGGCTGATGGGCCGCACGATGCTGGTCTGGGCCCTCGGCTCGGGAGTACCGGTACTCGGCATCTTCCTCGCCGCGGCGATCACGCTGTTCCAGCAGAACGTGACGCCGAAGCAGTTCACCGTCGCCGTCATGATCCTCGCGCTGTTCGCCTTGGTGTTCGGTGCGATTCTGATGTGGATCCTGTCGTGGCTCACCGTCACTCCTGTCCGGGTGGTCCGCGCCGCGCTCACCCGCGTCGAGGAAGGCGATCTCCGCACCAACGTGGTGGTGTTCGACGGCACCGAACTCGGCCAGCTGCAGCGAGGCTTCAACTCGATGGTCGCGGGACTACGTGAGCGAGAGCGTCTTCGGGATCTGTTCGGCCGCCATGTCGGCCGTGAGGTGGCCGCGGCGGCCGAGCAGCAGCGCCCGAAGCTGGGCGGCGAGGAGCGCCACGTCGCGGTGATCTTCGTCGACATCATCGGGTCCACTCAGCTGGTGACCGGCCGTCCAGCGACCGAGGTGGTCGACCTGTTGAACCGGTTCTTCGCGGTGATCGTCGACGAGGTCGATCGCCACCACGGGTTCGTCAACAAATTCGAGGGGGACGCGGCACTGGCAGTGTTCGGTGCGCCCAATCATCTGGACAATCCGGAGGGCGAGGCTCTGGCCGCGGGGCGGGCGATCGCGAGGCGGATCCGCGACGAGGCCCCCGAATGCGACGCCGGCATCGGCATCGCGGCCGGCGAAGCGGTCGCAGGCAACGTGGGTGCGTACGAACGATTCGAGTACACCGTGATCGGCGAGCCCGTCAACGAGGCCGCGCGACTTTGCGAACTCGCCAAAGATGTACCAGGACACCTGCTGGCGTCGTCCGAGGCGGTCGCGAACGCGGACGAGGATGAGCGGGCGCATTGGACCCTCGGCGATTCGGTGACGCTGCGCGGATACGACGAACCCACTCGGCTCGCGCTACCGATCTGACCGTGCGCGTTCGGTCAGATCAACCGCCAGATAAGTGATACTTGCCGTTACGTTAACTAGGATTGGGTGCGTGCGCGGTTCGATGGCCGACGAGGGTCCGCTGCAGATCGAGGACTGTCTCGATGCCGACGGCGGGATCGTCCTGCCGCCCAGCGTGACGCTGATATCGCTCATCGACCGCAACGTTGCCAACGTCGGCGACGCGGTCGCCTACCGGTACCTGGATTTCGCCGTATCCGACAGCGGTGCGCCCGTCGAGTTGACCTGGAACCAGCTGGGCCGCCGGATGCGAGCCATCGGCGCTCGGGTGCAACAGGTGGCATCGCGCGGTGACCGGGTCGCCATCCTTGCGCCACAAGGCCTCGAATACGTCGCGGCGTTCTTCGCGGCCGTGAAGGCGGGCGCGATCGCGGTGCCGTTGTTCGCCCCCGAACTCCACGGGCACGCCGAGCGCCTCGAAACGGCACTGCGCGACGCCCGTCCCGCGGCGATCCTGACGACCAGCACGTCGGCCGGCACCGTGCGAGACTTCCTCGCTCACTTCGCATTCGCGCGCTCGCTGCCCGTTGTCGCGGTCGACGATGTTCCAGACGATGCCTCAGACGATTTCGTCCCCGTCGAGCTCGAGGTAGACGATGTCTCGCATCTGCAGTACACCTCGGGGTCGACGCGCCCACCGGTCGGCGTGGAGATCACCCACCGCGCCGTCGGGACCAATCTGTTGCAGATGATCCTGTCGATCGACCTGCTCGACCGAAACACCCACGGCGTCAGTTGGTTACCGCTGTACCACGACATGGGGCTGTCGATGATCGGCTTCCCCGCGGTGTACGGCGGGCACTCGACGCTGATGTCGCCGACAGCCTTCATTCGTCGGCCGTACCGTTGGATCCGCGCGCTGACCGACGGGTCACGGGAGGGACGGGTGGTTACGGCGGCGCCGAACTTCGCCTACGAGTACACCGCCCAGCGCGGATTGCCAGGGCCCGGCGAGGATCTCGACCTCGGCAATGTCGTGATGATTATCGGGTCCGAACCCGTCAGCATCGAGGCGATCACTGCGTTCAGTGACGCCTTCGCGCCGTACGGCTTGCCGCCCACCGCGATCAAGCCGTCGTACGGGATCGCCGAGGCGACGCTGTTCGTATCGACCATCGCTCCATCCGCTCGGCCCACGGTCGCGTATCTCGATCGACGCCGGCTGTCTGAAGGACAAGCGGTGCGTGTCGCCGCTGACGCGGACACCGCAGTCGCACACGTGTCGTGCGGCCAGGTCGCGCGCAGCCAGTGGGCGGCGATCGTGGATTCCGACGCGCACGCCGAACTTCCCGATGGGAGGGTTGGCGAGATCTGGCTGCATGGCGACAACACCGCGCGGCGGTACTGGGGGCGGCCCGAGGAGTCACGACAGACGTTCGATGCCAGGCTGCGTTCGCCGTTGGAGTCGGGAAGTCATACCGGAGGCGTTCCGATGGATGAAACATGGCTGCGCACTGGCGATCTCGGGGTGTACCTCGATGGCGAGTTGTACGTCACTGGCCGGCGCGCGGACGTGATTCTGGTCGACGGCCTTCAGCACTACCCGCACGACATTGAGTGCACCGCCGAATCCGCCTCGCCGATGGTACGGCGGGGCTACGTCGCGGCGTTCGCCACCGACGACGGCGTCGTCATCGTCGCTGAGCGCGCGTCAGGCACCCGTCGAGCCGATCCGGATGCTGCCGCGGCGGCGATCCGTGCGGCCGTCGCCGAGATCCACGGACTCACTGCCGCTGACGTCCGGTTCGTTCCGGCGGGCGCGATCCCGCGCACCACGAGCGGCAAGCTCGCCCGCCCAGCCTGTCGTGAGGAATACCTCCGTGGAGAGCTAAGCGGCTAGTCAGATCAGCTGGCTTCGCCGCCCACTTCTGCGGGGAGCGGTGGTGGCAATGGCGTTGTCGGCGTTGATGTCTGGGCTTCCGGCGGTGATGCACCGACCTCGGTCATCTGCGCGGTGTGGAAGTCAATCATCTTTTCGTCACGGATCACCCGCGAGCCTGCACTGATGACCAGCGAGTCCTCGGTGACGGTATACGTGATGCCGTTGTTCTCGGCGGTGTATCCGCCGCCCCTCTTCGTTGCGGGGATGATCAGCTTGGCGCCGTCGCGCAGTCGGACGCCGCGGTAGACGTACTCTCCGTCGACCTCACATATCGCCACCCGCGATGATTCGGTGCTGCCGAAGACGACCATCTCGCTCGGTGAAGCGCATCGCGCGGTGGAATTGACGTAACCCTGATCGTCGGCGGTGGGGGCCGCATTGGCCGCACCCCATTCGACACTGGCCAGCGATGCCAAGGCGGCCGCGGCGGCGGCCAGACGAAGAACGGACAGCAAACGAGTGGACATCGCCATACACCAGAACACAGCGGTGTCCTTCTGCGCGAGCGACGATGCCGAGAATTGACGGGATCGTTAGGGCCTTGAGATCGGTCCAGTTTTTCGGGCCGAACGACCATGTCGGTTTTCCGCCAGTCTTGTCGGTGGGCGCGTGTAATTGTGAGAGACATGCACGAGGATTTCGACCGCTGTTACCGGGCCGTCCAGTCGAAGGACGCACGGTTCGACGGTTGGTTTGTCACCGCGGTGCTGACCACGAAGATCTACTGCAGGCCCAGCTGCCCGGTCCGTCCGCCCTATGCCCGCAACATGCGGTTTTACCCGACCGCGGCCGCCGCCCAGAAGGCCGGTTTCCGCGCCTGCAAGCGGTGCCGGCCGGACGCCTCACCGGGTTCACCAGAGTGGAATATGCGCGGCGACGTGGTCGCCAGGGCGATGCGCCTCATCGCCGATGGCACGGTCGACCGTGAAGGTGTCACCGGCCTCGCCGATCGCGTCGGATACACCACACGCCAACTCGAGCGGTTGCTGCAGGCCGAGGTCGGGGCGAATCCCCTCGCACTGGCGCGTGCCCAGCGCACACAGACCGCCCGCGTGCTGATCGAAACCACCGAATTGCCGTTCAGCGATGTCGCATTCGCCGCCGGCTTCTCCAGCATCCGGCAGTTCAATGACACGGTTCGCGCGGTGTGCGATCTGCCCCCGACCGCGTTGCGGCAGCGTGCACGCTCGAGATTTGGGCGTCGAGAAAGTGCGCCCGGGTCACTGTCTCTCCGGCTGCCGGTGCGCACGCCGTTCGCCTACGAGGGCTTGTTCGGCCATCTGGCGGCCAGCGCGGTGCTGGGGGTGGAAGAGGTACGCGACGGCAGTTACCGACGGACTTTGCGGCTGGCCAATGGCAGCGGAATCGTCAGTCTCACACCACAACCCGATCACGTGCGATGCGAGATCGTACTGGACGACTTCCGCGATCTCGCCGCCGCGATCGCCCGCTGCCGACGCCTGCTCGACCTCGACGCCGACCCGGAGGCGGTCGTCGACGCGCTCGGCGCCGACTCCGACCTCAGTGTGCTCGTCGCCAAGGCACCCGGGCAGCGGATACCGCGGACGGTCGACGAACAGGAACTGGCCCTGCGGGTTGTGCTAGGTCAGCAGGTGTCGATGAAGGCCGCACGTACCCACACACACCGCATCGTCGCCACCTACGGTCAGCCGGTCACCGATATCGATGGCGGTCTCACGCACGTCTTCCCAGCTGTCGAGGACCTCGCCGATATCGACCCGGTGCATCTTGCCTTTCCGAAGTCTCGCCAGCGGTCACTGATCGCCTTGATCAGGGCGCTGGCCAACGGTGATGTGGTGCTGGACGCCGGCTGCGACTGGGACCGAGCCCGTGCACAGCTGATGGAACTGCCGGGGATCGGACCGTGGTCGGCCGAGGTAATCGCGATGCGCGGACTCGGTGATCCAGATGCGTTCCCCGCCAACGATCTTGGAGTGCGTGTGGCGGCGCAGCAGCTTGGCTTGCCAGCCGAACCGCGGCCACTCACCGAGCACAGCATGCGGTGGCGGCCATGGCGCTCATATGCCACACAACACCTATGGACAGCTTTGGATCATGCGGTCAACGAGTGGCCGCCGAAGGAGAAATGATGGAGATTCTGCAATTTCGCGCCATCGACAGCCCGGTGGGTCTGCTCACCTTGGCCGGCAAGAATGGGCGGTTGCGACACTTGCGGATGGTCGACCAGACCTACGAGCCGAGCCGTGACGGTTGGGAAGTCGATGACGTCGCGTTCCCCGACGCCGTCGAACAGCTCGGGGCGTATTTCGCTGGGGAGCGAACCGATTTCGACCTCGCTCTCGATCTGGTCGGCACCGAGTTTCAGCGACGGGTGTGGGCCGCCCTGCTGACGATCCCCTACGGTGAGACACGTTCGTACGGCGAGATCGCCAGACAGATCGGTTCACCCGGCGCGTTTCGCGCGGTCGGACTGGCCAACGGCCACAACCCGATTGGCATCATCGTGCCGTGCCATCGGGTGATCGGATCAAACGGCAGTCTCACCGGGTATGGCGGCGGACTCGATCGAAAGCGAGCGCTGCTCGACATGGAGAAAAAGCGTGTCGGCGCCGCGCCGACGTTGTTCTAGAACGGAATAACTCCACGAATGCCTGTGCCCCCCAATAGAATTGGGGGGCACAGGGCTTAATTTGTGTTCGGCGGTGTCCTACTTTTCCACCCGGGTGGGTAGTATCATCGGCGCTGGCAGGCTTAGCTTCCGGGTTCGGGATGGGTCCGGGCGTTTCCCTGCCGCTATGTACCGCCGTAACGTTATTCACTTGTCAAAGTGACCCACATGGTGTGGGAATTCTTTGAGCACTGCCCCCACTGTTTTCACCGTGTTGGTGGTGTTTTTGGTGGTGGGGTGTGGCTGGTGTTTGTGGATTGTGTGGTTGCGAGGTTGGTTGTGTGTAAGTTTTCGGCCGGTTAGTGCCAGTTCCCTGAACACATTGCTGTGCGTGTAGGTCTGGTCTATCGATCCCGTGGTCTGCGGGGGGCCTTATCCCACTGAAATGGGTGAGAAGCCTGGTCTTGGAGGGGGTTTCCCGCTTAGATGCTTTCAGCGGTTATCCTGTCCGAACGTGGCTATCCAGCGGTGCCCCCTGGTGGGACAACTGGTGGACCAGAGGTTCGTCCGTCCCGGTCCTCTCGTACTAGGGACAGGTTTCCTCAAGCTTCTGACGCGCGCGGCGGATAGAGACCGAACTGTCTCACGACGTTCTAAACCCAGCTCGCGTGCCGCTTTAATGGGCGAACAGCCCAACCCTTGGGACCTGCTCCAGCCCCAGGATGCGACGAGCCGACATCGAGGTGCCAAACCATCCCGTCGATATGGACTCTTGGGGAAGATCAGCCTGTTATCCCCGGGGTACCTTTTATCCGTTGAGCGACACCCTTCCACTCGGGGGTGCCGGATCACTAGTCCCGACTTTCGTCCCTGCTTGACATGTCCGTCTCGCAGTCAAGCTCCCTTGTGCACTTACACTCAACACCTGATTGCCGTCCAGGTTGAGGGAACCTTTGGGCGCCTCCGTTACTTTTTAGGAGGCAACCGCCCCAGTTAAACTACCCGCCAGGCACTGTCCCTGAACCGGATAAACGGTTCGAGGTTAGAGGCCCAATACGATCAGAGTGGTATTTCAACAACGACTCCACTCAAACTGGCGTCTGAGTTTCACAGTCTCCCACCTATCCTACACAAACCGTATCGAGCACCAATACCAAGTTGTAGTGAAGGTCCCGGGGTCTTTTCGTCCTGCCGCGCGTAACGAGCATCTTTACTCGTAATGCAATTTCGCCGAGTCTATGGTTGAGACAGCTGAGAAGTCGTTACGCCATTCGTGCAGGTCGGAACTTACCCGACAAGGAATTTCGCTACCTTAGGATGGTTATAGTTACCACCGCCGTTTACTGGGGCTTAAATTCTCCGCTTCACCCCCGAAAGGGTTAACGGGTCCTCTTAACCTTCCAGCACCGGGCAGGCGTCAGTCCGTATACATCGTCTTGCGACTTCGCACGGACCTGTGTTTTAGTAAACAGTCGCTTCTCACTGGTTTGTGCCACCCACCCCCGCTGCCCACCGCAAAAGGTGTTGACGGTACGTGGGTCCCCCTTCTCCCGAAGTTACGGGGGCATTTTGCCGAGTTCCTTAACCATAGTTCACTCGTACGCCTCGGTATTCTCTACCTGACCACCTGTGTTGGTTTGGGGTACGGGCCGTGTACCGACTCGCTAGAGGCTTTTCTCGACAGCATAGGATCACCGAATTCGCCTCACTCGGCTATGCATCACCTCTCAGGATATGTGCTGGGCGGATTTACCTACCCAACTCCCTACAGGCTTGCCCCAGTATTACCACTGACTGGTACGGCTACCTTCCTGCGTCACCCCATCGCTTGACTACTACCCAACCGGGTCCCACGCAGCGGGCGACCCCGCCTCCTAAAGGAGTTGGTAGGCCACCGTTTGGGTGGTTAGCAGATTGGATTCATCAGGGACGCTGATACACGGGTACGGGAATATCAACCCGTTGTCCATCGACTACGCCTGTCGGCCTCGCCTTAGGTCCCGACTCACCCTGGGCGGACTGGCCTGGCCCAGGAACCCTTGGTCTTCCGGCGGGCAAGGTTCTCACTTGCCTTATCGCTACTCATGCCTGCATTCTCACTCCCACACCCTCCACCACTAGATCACTCTGTGGCTTCACCGGATGCAGGACGCTCCCCTACCCAGCCAAATTGGCTGCCGCGGCTTCGGCGGTGTGCTTGAGCCCCGCTACATTATCGGCGCACAATCACTTGACCAGTGAGCTATTACGCACTCTTTCAAGGGTGGCTGCTTCTAAGCCAACCTCCTGGTTGTCTTCGCGACTGCACATCCTTTTCCACTTAGCACACGCTTAGGGGCCTTAGCCGGCGATCTGGGCTGTTTCCCTCTCGACGCACGGAGCTTATCCCCCGCCGTCTCACTGCCGCACTGTCTGTCTTGTCGGCATTCGGAGTTTGGCTGACGTCAGTAACCTAGTAGGGCCCATCGGCCATCCAGTAGCTCTACCTCCAACAAGAAAAATGCGACGCTGCACCTAAATGCATTTCGGGGAGAACCAGCTATCACGGAGTTTGATTGGCCTTTCACCCCTACCCACAACTCATCCCCTCAGTCTTCAACCTAAGTGGGTTCGGGCCTCCACGCGGTCTTACCCGCGCTTCACCCTGGCCATGGGTAGATCACTCCGCTTCGGGTCCAGAACACACCACTACACCACACACTGTTGTGTGGATACGCCCTATTCAGACTCGCTTTCGCTGCGGCTACCCCACCCGGGTTAACCTCGCGACATGTCCCTGACTCGCAGGCTCATTCTTCAAAAGGCACGCCATCACCCCACAACAAAGTCGAGGGCTTTGACGGATTGTAGGCACACGGTTTCAGGTACTCTTTCACTCCCTTCCCGGGGTACTTTTCACCATTCCCTCACGGTACTAATCCGCTATCGGTCACTGGGAAGTATTCAGGCTTACCGGGTGGTCCCGGCAGATTCACAGCAGATTCCACGGGCCCGCTGCTACTCGGGGACAGTTCCACGAAAGCCATGATGTTTTCAGTTACGGGGCTCTCACCCACTACGGCAGGCCATCCCAGACCACTTCACCTAACACCACGGTTTATCACTTTCGCCCTCCTCGGCGGAGAAGGGAAGAAACGCCCCACAACACCGCACACACAACCCCGCCGGGTATCACATGCACGCGGTTTAGCCATCCTCCGCTTTCGCTCGCCACTACTCACGGAATCACACTTGTTTTCTCTTCCTACGGGTACTGAGATGTTTCACTTCCCCGCGTTCCCCCCCACTACCTATACATTCAGTAGTGGGTGACACGACATCACTCGTGCCGGGTTTCCCCATTCGGACATCCTCGGATCCACGCTCGGTTGACAGCTCCCGAGGCATAACGCAGCCTCCCACGTCCTTCATCGGCTCCCAGTGCCAAGGCATCCACCATGCGCCCTAAAACACTTACAACACAAAACAGTTAAAAATTCTCGGAAGAATCAAAAATTGCATTATCAAACCCAACAGCCAAAGCTGCCGGATCGATGCTCGCAACCACTATCCACAAATCAAACACCACACCCCACCACCAAAGACGGGGCAACAACACGCCTCCCACCACACACAGTGGCCA
Source organism: Mycolicibacterium moriokaense (assembly GCF_010726085.1). Taxonomy (NCBI): domain Bacteria; kingdom Bacillati; phylum Actinomycetota; class Actinomycetes; order Mycobacteriales; family Mycobacteriaceae; genus Mycobacterium; species Mycolicibacterium moriokaense. The sequence continues at coordinate 2,235,998 of NZ_AP022560.1, read as the reverse complement.
GGGAACAACGGGCCTGTTGTCTCAAAGCCCAATAGTGTGTCTGGCAATTCCATCACCGCAATCCACCCCAAAAGAGTGAACCCCGTTGCGGCTCAACGTTTGTCGTGCACCAAACCCCCACCCACTACAGGCAAAGGGTTCCTCACGGCTGACACCCTCCCCACTGGAGAGTGTTTTTCGTGGTGCTCCTTAGAAAGGAGGTGATCCAGCCGCACCTTCCGGTACGGCTACCTTGTTACGACTTCGTCCCAATCGCCGATCCCACCTTCGACGGCTCCCTCCCACAAGGGGTTAGGCCACCGGCTTCGGGTGTTACCGACTTTCATGACGTGACGGGCGGTGTGTACAAGGCCCGGGAACGTATTCACCGCAGCGTTGCTGATCTGCGATTACTAGCGACTCCGACTTCACGGGGTCGAGTTGCAGACCCCGATCCGAACTGAGACCGGCTTTGAAAGGATTCGCTCCACCTCACGGCATCGCAGCCCTTTGTACCGGCCATTGTAGCATGTGTGAAGCCCTGGACATAAGGGGCATGATGACTTGACGTCATCCCCACCTTCCTCCGAGTTGACCCCGGCAGTCTCTCACGAGTCCCCGGCATTACCCGCTGGCAACATGAGACAAGGGTTGCGCTCGTTGCGGGACTTAACCCAACATCTCACGACACGAGCTGACGACAGCCATGCACCACCTGCACACAGGCCACAAGGGAACCGACATCTCTGCCGGCGTCCTGTGCATGTCAAACCCAGGTAAGGTTCTTCGCGTTGCATCGAATTAATCCACATGCTCCGCCGCTTGTGCCCCCGTCAATTCCTTTGAGTTTTAGCCTTGCGGCCGTACTCCCCAGGCGGGGTACTTAATGCGTTAGCTACGGCACGGATCCCAAGGAAGGAAACCCACACCTAGTACCCACCGTTTACGGCGTGGACTACCAGGGTATCTAATCCTGTTCGCTCCCCACGCTTTCGCTCCTCAGCGTCAGTTACTGCCCAGAGACCCGCCTTCGCCACCGGTGTTCCTCCTGATATCTGCGCATTCCACCGCTACACCAGGAATTCCAGTCTCCCCTGCAGTACTCCAGTCTGCCCGTATCGCCCGCACGCCCACAGTTAAGCTGTGAGTTTTCACGAACAACGCGACAAACCACCTACGAGCTCTTTACGCCCAGTAATTCCGGACAACGCTCGCACCCTACGTATTACCGCGGCTGCTGGCACGTAGTTGGCCGGTGCTTCTTCTGTACCTACCGTCACTTGCGCTTCGTCGGTACTGAAAGAGGTTTACAACCCGAAGGCCGTCATCCCTCACGCGGCGTCGCTGCATCAGGCTTGCGCCCATTGTGCAATATTCCCCACTGCTGCCTCCCGTAGGAGTCTGGGCCGTATCTCAGTCCCAGTGTGGCCGGACACCCTCTCAGGCCGGCTACCCGTCGTCGCCTTGGTAGGCCATCACCCCACCAACAAGCTGATAGGCCGCGGGCCCATCCCACACCGCAAAAGCTTTCCCCCACCAGGCCATGCGACCAGCAGGGTGTATTCGGTATTAGACCCAGTTTCCCAGGCTTATCCCAAAGTGCAGGGCAGATCACCCACGTGTTACTCACCCGTTCGCCACTCGAGTACCCCCGAAAGGGCCTTTCCGTTCGACTTGCATGTGTTAAGCACGCCGCCAGCGTTCGTCCTGAGCCAGGATCAAACTCTCCAAACAAAAACAACCCAACCAAACAGTCAGGTGAAATCAATCAGAGACAATCTGACCAAGCAAGACACCAAAAACTGGCATCACAAAAAATCCACCCCTAAACGGGAAAAAGAGGCGGACAAAAAACAACAAACAAAAACCACCAAACACACTATTGAGTTCTCAAACAACACACCCGGTTTTCAGGCAACCCTGCCACTGTACTCCACTGAGGCAGAGAGGTCAAACCCGGTCCGCCAATCCATTTGGACTGGGGCCCTTGGCTTCTGGGCTAAAGACTACGCCTCCGACGGCCCAGTCCCAAATGAGATCCGCCCGGTCTAGGCGATCCGCTCGATCTCCGCGCCGAGGCTGACCAAATTCTCCACAAACAGCGGGTAACCACGGTCAATGTGGAAGACGTCGTGCACCTCTGTATCGCCGTCGGCGACCAACCCGGCCAGGACCAATCCGGCGCCTGCCCGGATGTCCGACGACCACACCGGCGCGCTGGACAGCTGAGGAATCCCCCGCACCACCGCGTGGTGGCCGTCCGTACGGGCGTCGGCGCCCAGCCGGATCATCTCCTCGACGAAGCGGAACCGCGCCTCGAACACGTTCTCGGTAATCATCGATGTGCCGTCGGCGATGGAGGCCAGGCCGATGGCCATCGGTTGCAGATCCGTCGGGAAGCCCGGGAACGGCAGGGTCGCCACGTTGACCGCCTTCGGCCGCTCGTACTGGACGACCCGGAAACCATTGTCGTGCTGCGTGACGGTCGCGCCGGCGTCGTGGAGCTTGTGCAGCACTAACTGCAGGTGTTGGGGGTCAACGCCGGTGACCGATATATCGCCGCGGGTCATCGCCGCCGCAATGCCCCATGTCGCCGCGACGATGCGGTCGCCGATCACCCGGTGCTCAGTTGGATAGAGCCGGTCGACGCCGGTGATCGTCATCGTCGACGTCCCGGCGCCTGAGATCTGGGCACCCATCTGGTTGAGCATCGTGCACAGATCGACGACGTCGGGCTCGCGTGCCGCATTGTGAATGGTCGTCACGCCCTCGGCGACGACCGCGGCCATCAGGATGTTCTCGGTCGCACCGACGGACGGGAATTCCAGCTGAATCTCCGCGCCCCGCAGATGATCCGCTTCGGCGACGACGCACCCGTGCTCGATGTTGCACCGCGCGCCAAGCTGGCGCAGACCGGCCTGATGCATGTCGAGGGGTCGGGACCCGATGGCATCGCCGCCGGGCAGGGCCACCTTGGCCCGCTTGCACCGACCGACCAGCGGACCCAGGACGCAGACCGACGCCCGGAACTGCCGAACCGCGGCGAAGTCGGCGTCGTATTTGGGCTCATCCGGCGAGGTGATCCGGACGACGTCGCCCTCGAGTTCGACGGTCGCCCCCAGCCCCCGGAGGACCTCCGCCATCAGCGGCACGTCCAGAATGTCGGGGCAGTTGGTGATCGTGCTTGTGCCCTCAGCCAGCAGCGATGCCGCCATCAGCTTCAGGACACTGTTCTTCGCCCCCCCGACGGCAACTTCGCCCGATAACCGATTTCCACCGGTTACCACGAATCGCTCGCTCACGCGGGTCAGTGTAAACAGCGCCGTCAGCCATGTCAGTTTCCTTGGCCACATCTCCGGTACCGTTTCACCATGGCTGTTCATCTGACCCGCATCTACACACGTACGGGCGATGACGGAACCACCGGCTTGAGCGATTTCAGCAGGGTGTCGAAGAACGACGCCCGGCTGGCGGCGTACGCGGATTGCGACGAGACCAATGCCGCCATCGGCGTCGCGGTCGCCCTCGGAGATCCGCCCGAGCAGATTCTGAAGGTGCTCAGGCAGATTCAGAACGACCTCTTCGACGCCGGCGCCGACCTGTCCACCCCGGTGGTCGAGGAGCCGGAGCACCCGCCGCTGCGCATCTCGCAGAGCTACATCGACCGGCTCGAGGCCTGGTGCGACGAGTTCAACGAGCCGTTGCCCCCGCTGAATTCGTTTGTGTTGCCCGGCGGTTCGCCTCTATCTGCACTGCTGCATGTGGCCCGCACGGTCGCCCGCCGGGCCGAACGGTCGGCGTGGGCGGCAGTCGAGATTCACGGAGAGTCCATCAGCGTGCTGCCGGCCAAGTACCTGAACCGGCTGTCGGATCTGCTGTTCATCCTGTCCCGGGTGGCCAACCCGGACGGCGACGTGCTGTGGCAACCGGGCGGTCCCGCAACGGGTTAGGACGTGCGACGTCGCGCCCGCGGGGACGGTCTCGACTCAACCCAGGACAAGAACGCCGTCAAGGCCCCGCGGTCGAGTGCCACCTCGTATCCCCGTCGGCGCTCGGGGCTGTTATCCCGAATCTCGAGGATGACGATCTCGTCGGTCATGATGTCGAATTCGTCGCCGCGCGGCGACCGCCGCGAAACGATCTCCAACCCTCGGCGGCTCAACGTGCGGTCCGGCCACCATCGAATACTGGACAACCGGTAGAAGCCGGCTTCCCCACCGCGGTATCGCATTACGCCGTGGCGCCATCCGTGACCACCGACCGCGGGAACATCGCGCAGGATCGCGGCGGTACCGCCAACCTGCCGGAGCTTCCACAGCCGGTAGCACATCATGACGACGACCACCAGCAGCACACCAACGAGCGCGACCATGAGGAACATGGGCACGCTCATCGGCGCCTAGTCGATCTGGCCTAGAGCGCGTAGACGCGCCCTGCCCCATGCAGCCGTGCGCTCGTCCTCGGACTCGGCATCCTGCTTTGCGCTGTCGGCGTTGATCTCTGACTCGAACTCCGCGTTCTCGACGAGGATCCGCACCGTCTTCTCGGTGACCGAGAGAAAGCCGCCGTCGACGGCGATCCGAAGATCGTCCTCCCCTTCACGTTCGACGCGCACCATCGCATCGTCGACGAGTTGGGCCACCAGCGGAATGTGGTGCGGCAGGATGCCGATCTCGCCGGCGGTGGTACGGGTGAACACGAAAGTCGCGTCACCCGACCAGAGTTCGCGCTCGACGGCGACGATCTCGACCGTCATCTCGGCCATGCGCTAGCTGTCCTCGCTCTTGGCGGCCGTCGTCGGCGCACCGTCGCCGCCACCGCTCTTCTCGATCTTGGCGCCCAGGCTCTCGGCCTTCTTCGCCAGATCCTCGAGACCGCCGATGAGGAAGAACGCCTGCTCGGGCAGGTGGTCGAAATCGCCCTTGGTCAGCTTGTCGAACGCCTCGACTGTCTCCTTCAGCGGCACCGTCGAGCCCGGCTGACCGGTGAACTGCTCGGCCGCCATCATGTTCTGGCTCAGGAAGCGCTCGATACGACGCGCCCGGTTCACCAGCTGCTTGTCCTCTTCGGAGAGCTCGTCGATACCGAGGATCGCGATGATGTCCTGAAGGTCCTTGTAGCGCTGCAGGATTCGGATGACCTCCTGCGCCACGCGGTAGTGCTCGTCGCCCACGACCGCGGGGTCGAGGATCGTCGAGCTCGACGCCAGCGGGTCCACCGCCGGGAAGATGCCCTTCGAGAACACCGCACGCGAAAGCTCCGTGGTGGCGTCGAGGTGGGCGAACGTGGTCGCCGGGGCCGGGTCGGTGTAGTCGTCCGCGGGCACGTACACGGCCTGCATCGAGGTGATGGACCGACCACGGGTCGAGGTGATGCGCTCCTGGAGCTCACCCATCTCGTCGGCCAGGGTGGGCTGGTAACCCACCGCCGAAGGCATACGACCGAGCAGCGTCGACACCTCGGAACCGGCCTGCGTGAAGCGGAAGATGTTGTCGATGAACAACAGCACGTCCTGGCCCTGCTCATCGCGGAAGTACTCCGCCATGGTCAGCGCCGAAAGGGCGACGCGCATACGGGTGCCCGGCGGCTCGTCCATCTGGCCGAACACCAGGGCGGTGTCCTTGAGCACGTTGGCGTCCGCCAGCTCAACCCACAGGTCGTTGCCCTCACGGGTGCGCTCACCCACGCCGGCGAACACCGAGGTACCACCGAAGTTGCGGGCGATGCGGTTGATCATCTCCTGGATGAGCACCGTCTTACCCACGCCCGCGCCGCCGAACAGGGCGATCTTGCCGCCGCGCACGTACGGGGTGAGCAGGTCGACGACCTTGAGGCCGGTCTCCAGCATCTCGGTGCGAGGCTCGAGGTCGGCGAAGGCCGGCGGCTTGCGGTGGATCGACCAGTGCTCGAAATCCTTGCCGTAGCCGGGATCGTCGAGGCAGTCACCGAGCGCGTTGAACACGTGACCCTTGACGCCGTCGCCGACAGGCACGGAGATGGAGCGACCGGTGTCGGTCACCTCGACCCCACGAACGAGGCCGTCGGTGGGCTGCATCGAGATGCAGCGCACAAGGCCGTCACCGAGGTGCTGGGCAACCTCGAGCGTCAACGTCTTCGCGAGATCCTTGAAGCTGATCTCGGCGTGCAGCGCGTTGAACAACTCGGGTACGGCGCCGCGCGGGAATTCGACGTCGACAACCGGGCCGGTGATGCGGACGACGCGACCTGCGGTCTTTTCTGCGGTAGCAGTCATTTCTCTCTTCGCTTCCTACGGGGTCTACTTCGCGTCGGCCAGCGCGTTGGCGCCGCCGACGATCTCGCTGATTTCCTGGGTGATCTGCGCCTGGCGTTCACGGTTGGCCGCGAGCGTCAGTGCCTTGATCAGATCGTCGGCGTTGTCGGTGGCCGACTTCATCGCACGGCGCCGCGACGCCGATTCCGAAGCTGCCGCCTCCAGCAGGGCGGCGTACACGCGGGTGGCCACGTAGCGCGGCAACAGGTTGTCGAACAACGTCTCGGCGTCGGGCTCGAACGAGAACAGTGTGTGCGGGCCGCCCTCGGGCGTCTCGTCCTCGACGTATTCGACCACCATCGGGGCGATGCGTCGCGCGACGGAAGTCTGCGACAGCATCGACCGGAACTCGGTGAACACGATGTGCAGTTCGTCCACCCCGAGGATGCCGTCTCCGCCCGGGTCATCACCCTCGTCGTCGGCGCCCGCCATGAAGGCCGTCACCAACGTCTCGGCGATCTCACGGGCATTCTCGTACGTCGGCCGCTCCGAGAATCCGGTCCACGACTCCACGACGGGGCGTTGGCGGAAGCTGAAGTACCCCAACGCCTTCCGGCCGACCGTGTAGAGCACCGGACTCTTGCCCTCCTCGCGCAACAGCGCGAAGAGCTCCTCGGACTGGCGCAGCACGTTGGCGTTGTAGGCGCCGCACAGACCGCGGTCCGACGACACCACAAGCACGCCGGCCCGCTTCGGGTTCTCCCGCGAAACCAGCAGTGGGTGATCCAGGGCGCTGGCGCTGGCGAGCTCGGTGAGCATGTTGGTGATCTCGGTCGAGTAGGGCCGGGCGGCCTCAACTCGGGCCTGCGCCTTGGCGATCCGCGACGTGGCGATCAGTTCCTGGGCCTTGGTGATCTTCTTGATCGACCCGGCGGAACGGATGCGCCCGCGTAGCTCGCGCAGTGTTGCAGCCATCTAGCTTCTCCAGACCCCTTCTCGGCCTTTTCCGTCTACTTCTTGCCTGCCGGCTTGCGGACCTTGACGGTTTCCTTCTCGACCTCTTCTTCGTCCATCGCCTCGGCCTCGGGGTCGTTCACCACGACCGAGCTGCCGTCGCTGGCCGCGAAGCCCTTCTTGAACTCGTTGATGACGTCGGAGAGCTTCGCTTCCGCCTCTTCGGAGAGCTTCTTGGTCTCGCGGATCTCCTTGAGGATCTCGTCGTGCGAGGCCTTGACGTGCTCGAGCAGTTCAGCCTCGAAACGTGCGACGTCCTCGACCGGAACGGAATCCAGGTGACCACCCGTGCCGAGGAAGATCGCGACGACCTGATCCTCGACCGGATAAGGCGTGTACTGCGGCTGCTTGAGCAGCTCGACCAGACGCGCACCACGGTCCAGCTGCGCCTTGGAGGCAGCGTCGAGATCCGAGGCGAACGCGGCGAACGCTTCGAGCTCGCGGTACTGCGAAAGCTCCAGACGCAGTGAACCGGCAACCTCTTTCATCGCCTTGATCTGCGCGGCGCCACCGACGCGGGACACCGAGACGCCGACGTTGATGGCCGGTCGCACACCCTGGTTGAACAGGTCGGACTCGAGGAAGCACTGGCCGTCGGTGATCGAGATGACGTTCGTGGGGATGAACGCCGAGATGTCGTTGGCCTTGGTCTCGATGATCGGCAGGCCGGTCATCGAACCACCGCCGAGCTCGTCGGACAGCTTCGCGCAGCGCTCGAGCAGCCGCGAGTGCAGATAGAACACGTCACCGGGGAACGCCTCGCGGCCCGGCGGACGACGCAGCAGCAGCGAGATCGCGCGGTAGGCGTCGGCCTGCTTGGAGAGGTCGTCGAACACGATCAGGACGTGCTTGCCGTCGTACATCCAGTGCTGGCCGATGGCCGAACCGGTGTAGGGCGCAAGCCATTTGAAGCCGGCAGCGTCGGAAGCGGGTGCCGCGACGATGGTGGTGTACTCCATCGCGCCGCCCTCTTCGAGTGCGCGCTTCACGCTGGCGATCGTGGTGCCCTTCTGGCCGATCGCGACGTAGACACAACGCACTTGCTGCGTGGGATCGCCGGTTGCCCAGGCCTCGCGCTGGTTGAGGATGGTGTCAACGCAGACGGCGGTCTTACCGGTCTTGCGGTCACCGATGATCAGCTGGCGCTGGCCGCGGCCGATCGGCGTCATCGAGTCGATGGCCTTGATACCGGTCTGCAGCGGCTCCGAAACACCCTGCCGCTGAACCACGGACGGCGCCTGCAGTTCGAGGGCGCGGCGGGTCTCGGACTCGATGTCGCCCTGACCGTCGATCGGCTGACCCAGTGGGTTGACGACGCGGCCGAGGAACGCATCGCCGACGGGCACCGACAGCACCTGGCCCGTCCGCTTGACCTGCTGGCCCTCTTCGATCTTCTCGAACTCGCCGAGGATCACGGCGCCGACGCTGTGCTCGTCGAGGTTCAGCGCCACACCGAGCACGCCGCCTTCGAACTCGAGCAGCTCCTGGGTCATGACCGAGGGCAGACCCTCGACGTGGGCGATGCCGTCACCGGCATCGACGACGGTGCCGATCTCTTCCCGCTCCGTCTCGGCGGAAAACGAGGATACGTAATCCTCGATGGCACCTTCGATGTCAGCAGCGGAGATGGTCAACTCTGCCATGGTTTTTCGTCTTCCTACCTTGCGTTAACGGGTGGTCTGGTTGTGTTTCGGTCAGTCCGGCAGCTGGCTCTCAGCGGCCGCCAGCCGGGAGGCGATCGATCCGTCGATCACCTCGTCGCCGACGGTGACGGAGAGGCCACCGAGCAGTTCGGGGTCGACGTGAAGCTGCACAGCGACGGGGTGCCCGTAAATCCGGGTGAGCACCTCGGTCAGCCGGGTGCGCTGCGCGTCGGACAGCTCCGCCGCGGCGGTGACGTGGGCGACGATCTCGCCACGACGTGCCACGGCCAGTTCGGCCAGATCGAGGACGGCCTCGTCGGCACGCTCGCCGCGGAGCAGGCGCACCGTCTGGGTGAGCAGCGCCTTGGCCGTCTGGTTGACGCCTTCGCCTCCGAGCACCTTGTTCAGCAAGGCGACTCGGCCCTCGACCGGCGCGGTGTAGTCGCTCAGCAGGGTCGATAGCCGCGGCTCGGCATCGAGGATGCGGCCGAACCGGAACAGCTGGTCCTCGACCTCGTCCACTTCATCGTTGAGTTCGGCGAGCTTGAGGAGCGCCAGCCGTGCGATGTGTTCGATGCCTGCGAGCAGGTCGGCGTCTGCCGACCAGCGCTGCGAAACCGCTGTCCGCAGAAGCTCGAGGGTGTGGGTGTCCAGCTTGTCCGCCAGCAGCCGATCGACGAGAGCGATCTTCGCCTGCGGATTGTCGCTGGGCTCTGCGAGGTGACGGGTCAGGATCGGCTCATTCACGAGAAGCGTGACCACGGAAGCCAATTCGTCGGCCAAGGTCGTCAGACCGGATTCGCGCAGCCGGCCCGCGACCGAGTCGAACTCCTCCGTCAACGTCGCCATCGCCTGCCTGCTGGCGGCACGCAGCCGCGCCGATGCCCCGGTCTCGATCACCGCGGTCGACGACGACATGCTGTCGAGGTCGTCGAGGAAGCGGTCGACCGTCGCGGCCTGGGCGGCGGGATCGGCGACGTGCTGACGCACGATTTCGGCGGCTTTCTGTACCGACCCCTCACCGAGCCCGGCGCGCAGCTGCCGGATCACCTGCTGCCGAAGCAGCTGAACCTGTTGTGCGCCTTGGGCTTTGATCCGTTCGGCATCGAGGCCCGCCTGCTCCTGCAGCTGCGCGACGATGCGCTCCGAATCCTGACGCGCCTCTTCGGTCACCCTGGCCGATTCGGCCTTGGCATCCTCGACCGCCCTGGCGTGCATCGCGTCGGCGTCTTCGAGCTTCTTCGCCGCCTCAGCGCTCTCGGCGAGAGCGGCGCGAATCGCGTCCTGCTGCTTGCGCATCATGTCGCGCACCAGCGGAACGACCCACTTCATGAGGATGAAGACGATGACCGCGAAGCCGATCAGCTGGCCGATGAAAGTCGACATCTATTGCTTCCCACCTGGTTTCACGTCGACGCCGAGAATCTTGCTCGCCAGCGTGGCGGCCAGGCCGTCGACCGACGAATACAGCTCCGTCTGCGTTGCCGCACCCTGCTCGGACAGCCGCTGTTCGGCTTCGTGCAGGGTGTCGGCGACCTCGGTGCTCGCCGCCGCGCGCTTCTCGTCGATGACTTTCCGGCCTGCCGTCCGAGCCTCGTCACGGATGGCCGACGCTTCACTACGCGCACCGGCCATCTTCGCTTCGAAGTCGGCCTCAGCGGCCGCCAGTTGCTCAGCCGACTTGCGGTTGTCGGCCGCCGTCTTCGCCAGCATCGCTTCCCGTGCGGCGAGGACCTGGCCGACCGGAGGCACCACCCATTTCCAGATCACCGCGAGAGTGATCAGGAAGATGAGCAGCACTGCGAAGAAGGTGCCGTTGGGGATCAGAAAGTTGCTCTGTCCCCCACCTTCCTCGGCAGCGAGGATCGTCGTGGTCAGTTCGGTCATGAGCGACGAATGACTACTTCTGGATCAAGCCGGGCGTGGCGAAGACGAACAGCGCCATGAAGGCCAGGTTGATGAAGTACGCCGCCTCGACCAGACCGACGGTGATGAAGAACGGGGTGAACAGCCGGCCCTGGGCCTCGGGCTGGCGAGCGATACCCGCGATCAGCGCGTTACCCGCGATGCCGTCGCCGATACCGGCGCCGATGGCGCCGCCACCCATGATGATTCCACCGCCGATGAGCGCGCCCGCCGTGATGATGGCGTTCGGGTCGAGTTCCATTTCCTTTATCCTCCTTGATAACTGACGGTCGAGCCGCCAGAGTCCGTGCTCGTTGGTGCTACAAGTTTCAGTTGTTCTCGGTTGAACTCTCAGTGATCGTCGTGGTCGAGCTCCATCGACTGGCTGAAGTACAGGATCGTCAGCAGCGAGAAGATGAACGCCTGGATGAGGCCGACGAAAAGGTCGAACGTCTTCCAGATGGCATTGGGCGCCCACTGGATGTACCAGGGGAACATCGCGATCAGCGCCACCAGGATGCCGCCCGCGAAGATGTTGCCAAAAAGTCGGAGTGCCAACGAGATCGGCTTGGCCAGCTCCTCGACGATGTTGATGGGCGCCAGAAGTGCGACGTGACCCTTCAGCAGCTTCACCGGGTGACCGATGATGCCGCGCCGCCAGAACCCTGCCGCGTGGTAGCAGACGAACACGAACAGGGCGAGCGCAAGGACGAAGTTGATGTCCGATGCCGGCGGCTTGTACAGCTCGGCCGCGGCCCCGTCGGCCCCGCCGTATTGCAACGGCAGCACCGCCAGCCAGTTCGAGATGAGGATGAAGACGAAGATCGCGATCGCGAGCGGCAGCACGAACGGAGCGACCTTCATGCCGATGGCGCTCTCGATCTGATTGCGCATCTGGATGGTCAGCGCTTCCCAGAACAGCTGCACGCCGCCGGGAACGCCGGTCGACGTGACCTTGGCCCGCAGGACGAACGCCAGGGCGATGACGATCAGCGCGGTGATACCGGTGGCCAGGATGGTGTCACCGTTGAACGTCATTCCGAACAACTCGAACACCAACGAGTGATGGCCGACGTGGATGGTCGCGCCGCCTTCTTCCTCAGCAGCGAGAACGATCTCCGACGTCCCTGTCGTAGCCCAGTTCATGAAAGCCTGCTCAACCCTTCGAATCCGTGTCCACGTAATCCAGACCATCGGTTCGGATCTTCTTCAGCACCGGAATGCTGGTGCTCATCACCAGCAGCGCCTGGAATACCGCGAGCCCGAACAAAACACCAAGTCCACCGTTGTTCCTGAAGAAGAACGCGATCCCGAGCGCGACAGCGGAGATCACCAGCAGCCGGCTGGCGGAGTTCAGCGCCATCTTCTTTTTCAGCGGGTGTTCTTCGGCCGTGATCGCCTCGACGGCACGCTTGACCAGAATGGCGTTGACCAGACCAAGACCCAGTCCGACTCCGAAGAAAACGCCGAAGAGTGGGTGGCCGGTGAGCCAGGAGGCGGTGACCGCAACAGCGGTGAGCGCAACGGAGACAACGAGCAACCGCAACGGCCGGAAGGCTACGGACGGAAACACCAACGGCGCGTCATGCGCTGGCGTCGTCACTGCTTCACCTCGATCCCGCGGTCAGAGGAAGTTTCCCGAATGATCCCAATGTTCCTGTGAGTGGCGCCCCGAGCGTATCGGAGGGCATCGAGCTCACTGGAATCACCCTGGGGTCGCTCCCTATGTCGGTCGTTTTTCCGCGCCAGTCGGTGGTTAGCCGATGGCCCGGAGGCCGGCAACCCGCGAGGTTTTTTCGGGTTCTAGCTGAACCCTAACACATGGTGAGGGCCATAAAACACGTCTACTACTTTTTGTCGTACATTTCGTCCAGTTGGCCGTTTCGGCGGCGCAGCAGCGGGACGAGAGTGACCACGATGGCGACCACAATCGCGGCCAGCATCACCGCACCGGAGTAGCGCGGATCGAAGAAGATCGTGCTCGCCGCCCCCAGTGCGACGATGCCCACCCACAGGTAGATCACCAACACGACCCGTCGGTGCGAATGACCGATCTGCAGCAGCCGGTGGTGCAGGTGCATCTTGTCGGGACTGAACGGGCTACGGCCCGCACGCGTCCGCCGCACGATCGCCAACAACATGTCCAGTGCGGGCACGAACAACACGGCGATGACCAACAGGAACGGCGACAACAACGCGAACACATCCCGTGCGCCGTACGCGGTCTGCGAAATCGGCCCCGCCGCAGTCGTCGAGGCGGCGGCGAGCATCAACCCGATCAGCATCGAGCCCGAGTCGCCCATGAAGATCTTCGCGGGATGGAAGTTGTGCGGCAGGAAGCCCAGACACGCCCCGGCGAGCACCACCGAGATGACGGCGGGCGGATAGAACAGGACGTCGCCGCCGTGATCGCGCAGCAGTCCGATGGAGAAGATGCAGATCGCCGACGCCGTGATGAGGCCGAGTCCGGCGGCGAGACCGTCGAGCCCGTCGACGAAGTTCATGGCGTTCACGATCGCGACGGTGAGCGCCAGCGTCAGCAGGATCGACGACACCTGGTCCAGCACGATGGTGCCGACGCCGGGGATGTACAGCACGCTCCAGGCGACGCCCATCGTGACGAGCACGCTGGCGGCGGTGATCTGGCCGGCGAACTTCGTCAGCGCGTCCAGTCCCCACCTGTCGTCGATCAGACCGATGGCCATGATGAGGCCGCCCGCCACGACGACCGCGGGCATGCCCGAGGAATACACGAAGCCCCGGGTCAGCGCCGGAAGTTGGGATGCCAGCAGAACCGCGGCCACCACGCCGATGTACATGGCCAGCCCGCCCATCCGCGGCGTCGGCTGCAGATGGACGTCGCGTTCACGGGGGTAGGCCACGGCACCGAGTCGGCGGGCCAGGACCCGCACCCACCCGGTGGCGAAGTACGTGATGATGGCCGCGGTCAGGCCGACGAGTGCGAGTTCGCGCAGCGGCACACCGGCGCCGCGATCGTTGAGCGCCAGCAGAGTGTCTGCCGCGTAGCCCACCGATGAACCGTATGTCACGTTGCCCTGATCAATCCGTCAGTGTCGAGGGGTCCACATCGAGTACCTTCGCCAGCGCGTCGACCGTTACTGGTCCCTGCCGCAGCACCCGCGGCTGTGCGCCGGTGAGGTCAAGGATCGTCGACGCCGCCTGTTGTTGCGACGGCCCAGAATCGAGGTAGACCTCGACGAGATCGCCGAGTTGGTCGCGCGCCTCCTGCGCGGTGACCGCGGCGGGCCTGCCCGAGATGTTCGCACTCGACACCGCCATCGGCCCCACCTCACGAAGCAATTCGATGGCCACGGGGTGCAGGGGCATCCGCACCATGACGGTCCCCTGCGCATCGCCGAGGTCCCATTGCAGCGACGGCGCCTGCCGCACGACCAGACTCAGCGCGCCGGGCCAGAACGCGCGGATGAGTTCACGGACGGTGTCCGGTACGGAGTACACCAGGCCCTCGATCGTGTGCCAGGAACCGACGAGCACCGGCACAGGCATGTCACGACCGCGGCCCTTGGCCGAAAGCAACGCCGAAACGGCCTCGCGGTCGAAGGCGTCGGCGCCGATGCCGTAGACCGTGTCGGTCGGCATCACCACCAGGCTGCCGCCCTTGACGGCACTGACGGCCGAGGCGATTCCGATCGCCCGCGTCTGCTCGTCGCGACAGTCGAACAGTTCCGTCATGAATCCAGCATCTCACCGGCACCGCACCGCGGTGACGAACCGGGGTCGTCCCGTCAGGTCGCGTCGCCCGATCACGTCGTCGAATCGCCCTGCCCGAGTGAAGGCTTCAACCGTCTGTTCCGAGGTGGTGTCGTCGTGCTCGACGGCGCAGCGGCCGCCGATGCGTAGCCACCTGGCCGCCAGTTCCGCGATCGCGTCGATGACGGCCATTCCGTCCGGGCCGCCGAAGAGCGCATGCGGCGGATCATGGTCGGCCACTTCAGGTTCCAAGGTTGCGCCGTCGGGAATGTAGGGCGGATTGGCCACAAGTAGGTCGACGGAGCCGTCGAGTGTGGGCAGCAGTCCCGGGTCGGTGACGTCGGCCCGGATCAGTTCGATGCCGGTGCCGGCGAGGTTTCTCTCGGCGTACTCCAGCGCGCTCTCGGAATCGTCGACGGCGATGATGCGGGCGTCGGGCCAGTGCTTCGACAGCGCGAAAGCCAGCGCGCCAGTGCCGGTGCACAGATCGACGATCAAGGGCTCCTGCGATAGTGGTTGCGCGACAGCCCATTCCAGCATCGCTTCGGTTTCGGGACGCGGAATGAACACACCGGGTCCGACCTCGACGGTGACGGGTCCGAAGGCGGCAGTTCCGACGATGTGTTGCAGCGGCTTTCGCGTGACGCGCTCAGCGACGAGGGCGTCATACCGTTCGAAGAAGTCGGGTCCGGGCTCGAGGAATGGCAACCGCCCGCGGTCGACGCCTGCGGCGTGCGCGGCGAGGAGTTCGGCGTCCGCTTTCGGAGACCCGACGCCCGCCTTGTCCAATACCGCCGCGGCGGCATCGATGGCCTGGCGGAGGGGCGTGCATGCCGGCCCCCGGCCGAACCGGGTCATGTGATCTGCAGTCGAGACTGCTTGTCGGCGGCGGCCAGCGCGTCGAACAGCGGGTCGAGGTCACCATCGAGCACCTGGTCGAGGTTGTGCGCCTTGAAGTTGATCCGGTGATCGGCGATCCGGTTCTCGGGGAAGTTGTAGGTGCGGATCCGCTCGCTGCGGTCGACGGTGCGGATCTGGCTGGCGCGGTCCGCGGATGCGTCGGCCTGCGCTTGCTCCTCGGCGAGGGCCTGCAGGCGTGCGGCCAGCACCTGCATGGCGCGGGCCTTGTTCTGCAGCTGGGAGCGCTCGTTCTGGCAGGTGACGACGATGCCGGTGGGCAGATGCGTGATGCGCACGGCGGAGTCGGTGGTGTTGACGCCCTGGCCGCCTTTACCAGACGAGCGGTACACGTCGATGCGCAGATCCGACTCGTCGATCTGGACTTCCTCGATCTCTTCGGGTTCGGGGTAGACGAGCACGCCGGCCGCCGAGGTGTGCACGCGGCCCTGCGACTCGGTCACCGGAACGCGCTGCACGCGATGGACCCCGCCCTCGAACTTGAGCCGCGACCACACACCGTCGGCCGAGTCGCCCTTGCTCCTGATCGACAGCGTCGCGTCCTTGTAGCCACCGAGGTCCGAGGTGGTCTCGTCGAGGATGGTGACCGTCCAGCCGTGCCGCTCGGCGTACCGGATGTACATCCTCGCCAGATCGGCGGCGAACAGCGCCGACTCCTCGCCACCTTCTCCGGACTTGACCTCGAGGACGATGTCGTCGGGGTCGTGGGGGTCACGGGGCGCGAGCAGATCGGTCAGCTGGTTGTCGAGCTGCTCGACGGTCTTCTCCAGCTCGGCCACCTCGTCGACGAAGGACTCGTCGTCGGCAGCCAGCTCGCGCGCGGCTTCGAGGTCGCCGCGGGCGGCCTCGAGCTTGCGGTAGGTCGACACGATCGGCGACACCTGGGCGAACCGTCGGCCGACCTTACGGGCGGCGGCGGCATCCGCGTGCAGGTTGGGGTCCGAGAGTTGACGCTCGAGGTCGGCATGCTCGGCGAGCAACGCTTCGATCGCGGGCGCTGTGTCGGCCATGCCGTCCTCCTTCCGTGAAGCGCACTGACTTTCGCTGAACGCAAACCGACGCCCGGCCTGCGCTCACGCGCAGCATCGGGCGTCGGAAAGTCAGCTAGTTGTCGGCAGCCTTGTCAGCGCCGTTGGCGCCGGCCTTGCGCTTGCCGTACCGCTTCTCGAAGCGGGCCACGCGGCCACCGCTGTCGAGGATCTTCTGCTTGCCGGTATAGAACGGGTGGCACTGCGAGCAGACCTCGACGTGGATCTGTCCGCCGGCCTTGGTGCTGCGCGTGGTGAACGTGTTGCCGCAGCCACAGTGCACCGTGGTCTCGACATAGTCAGGGTGAATACCTGATTTCATGGTTTCCTCTTCAATCGTGGGCCCCGGGTCGCCCCTCCCCGTTGACCAGGAGGTTTCGGCGTGAACCGGGACCGAGGGTGTCGGCGCCATTATGCCAGGTCAACCGCCAACGGCCTAAACGCGTGCGACGGGGCCACTATTCCTGGCCGGTTACCGATGCTCTCCGGCGGGCTGGCAACCCACGTTCGGCAACCGGTCCACCGTGCCACAATGCCCAGGTGACGACCGGGACAGCCACCAAAACCGTCCGCGACCGGCTGATCGACGCGGCCGAGGTGTGTATGCGCGCGAAGGGCATCCGCGCGACGACGGTGTCGGAGGTGGCCGAGGTCGCCGGGGTGTCACGGGGATGGCTGTATCGCCACTTCCCGGACAAGGTCACGCTGCTCGGAGCGGCGATCGTGCGGCTTAACGAGGCGTACTGGTCTGACGCGCACGCGATGCTCGAGCAGGTCAAGGGCCTGGACCGACAGATGGCGTTGGGCATCCGCCACGCCCGCACGGCGTACGACGACCCCGGCGCGCTACTGATGAAGCTGCGGATGGAAGAGCCCGAGGAGTTCGCGGCGTGCGCAGGCGCGGGCGTCCAGGGACTGGTACCCGATCTGGCGGATTTCTGGTCCCGCTATCTCGTCGCGGCCCACGATCGCGGCGAGGTCCACCCGGACACCAACATCGCTGAGGCGTCGGAATGGGTTGCGCGTGTGATCATTTCGCTTGCCACCGTGCCGGGCGACACGCTGGACCCGGAAGACGCCGACGCCGTGCTCACCCACGTGCGGCGCTACGTGATGCCGGGCCTGCAGGCCGACCCTTTCGGGTGATTTGTGTGCGTTTAGGAGCGCTGAGCGCAACGCAGCGCACACAAATCGCTGGGGAGCGTCAGTCGACGTCCATGTTGCCGGGCGCGGTCTTGGAGACCTGTACCAGGAACTCGTAGTTGTTCTTGGTCTTGCGCAGCTGGCTCATCAGCAGGTCGATGGCCTGGTGGGGGTCCAGTCCGCTCAGCACGCGACGCAGCTTGTGAACGATCGCGAACTCGTCCGGCGAGAGCAGCAGCTCATCTTTACGGGTGCCGGATGGGTTGACGTCGACGGCCGGGAAGACGCGACGCTCGGCGATCTTGCGGTCGAGCTTGAGCTCGGCGTTACCGGTGCCCTTGAACTCCTCGAAGATCACCGTGTCACCGGTCGAGCCGGTCTCCACCATCGCGGTGGCGATGATCGTCAGCGAGCCGCCCTCTTCGATGTTGCGGGCCGCGCCGAGGAACCGCTTGGGCGGATACAGCGCGGTCGAGTCGACACCACCGGACAGGATTCGGCCCGACGCCGGGGACGCGTTGTTGTAGGCGCGGCCGAGGCGGGTGATCGAGTCGAGCAGCACGACGACGTCCTTACCCTGCTCGACGAGCCGCTTGGCACGCTCGATCGCGAGCTCAGCGGCCTGCGTGTGGTCTGACGGCGGGCGGTCGAAAGTGGAGGCGATGACCTCACCCTTGACCGAGCGCTGCATGTCCGTCACCTCTTCCGGACGCTCGTCGACGAGCACGACCATCAGATGGCATTCCGGATTGTTCTTGGTGATCGCGTTGGCGATGTCCTGCATGATCGTCGTCTTGCCCGCCTTCGGCGGCGACACGATCAGGGCGCGCTGACCCTTGCCGATCGGCATGATCAGGTCGATCACACGGGTCGTCAGCTTCTCCGGAGTGGTCTCCAGGCGCAGCCGCTGGTTCGGGTACAGCGGGGTCAGCTTGGTGAACTCGGGGCGATTCTTCGCGTCTTCGACGGGTCCGCCGTTGACGGTGTCCAGTCGGACCAGCGGGTTGAACTTCTGCCGCGGATTCTGACCGCCGCCCTCGCCGTCCTTCGGCACCCGGACCGCGCCGGTGACCGCGTCACCGCGGCGCAGGCCGTTCTTGCGGACCATGTTCATGGACACGTAGACGTCGTTGGGGCCGGCCAGGTAACCCGACGTGCGAACGAACGCGTAGTTGTCGAGTACGTCGAGGATGCCCGCGACGGGCTGCACGACATCGTCCTCGCGCAACTCGGTATCGCGATCTCCGCCGCCCTCGCCGCCGCGCTCGCGGCGCCTGCGATCCCGGAATCGGCGACCGCGACGACCCTGACGGCCCTCGCCGTCGTCGTCGCTGCCCTGGTTGTTGCGGTTCTGCTGACCGCCCTGCTGGTCGTCGCCGTCGGCCTTGTCGCCCTCGGACTTCGTGCGCTGCTTGGCGTTCTGATCGCCCTCGGCGTCGGACTTGCTGTCCTGACCGCCACCGCCCTGATCGGAACCGCCGGGGGCGCCGGGCTCACGGGAGGCGCCGCGACGCTCGCGGCGTGGACGCTGCTGGTCGGATTGCTCACCGGAGGTCCGGTCGTCGGAGCCGGTTGCGGTCGTTTCAGAAGCCGGGGCCTCAGGAGCAGCATCGGCCTGGCGGGTGTCTGCGGGCGCCTTTGTGGACGCGCCGTTGGCCTCGCCGCGGTGCGCACGGATGGCGGCAACCAGTTCGCTCTTGCGCATTCCGGAGGCACCCTCGACGCCGATCTGTTTGGCGAGCGCCCGCAGTTCGGGCAGCACCATGGTCGTAAGGGAGGCCGCACGATCGCCGGACGCGACGTCCTTTTCTGGGCTGGCCGTCGGGGCGGTTTCCGCAGTAGGCGTGCTGTTCGACGGCTCTTGAGCCGCCTGAGTTGAGATGTCTGAATTCACGGGGTTCTGCAGCTGTTCGGTTTCGCTGCTGCTACCGCCAGCCGTGATCAGGTCCGTTTCGGTCACGGATGTCCTTTCTTTCCCTCGCTGATCGAGTCATGCGGGGGTTCGTTGCGTTCAGCTGATCCGCTGAGCGCGGGGGTCCCACCATTGCCTCTGCAACAGTGATCGCCGGGATTCGCCGGGGTACGGCGAACCGTCAGTCCACGAGATGAGCACTTGAAAGAAGAGTGGTCGTCCTAGTGTCGGCGCAGGCAGAGACGCTGCAATTGCTGGACGAGAGCGAGAATAACCCGCTTCCGTGCTGGAAGCAAGAATCCCGCTGGTTCGCATGTGACTCCTGTTGCTGATGCTTCCCAGCTCAGGTCAACTGCGAGCGGTCACACCCGACGTCCACCGGACGCCCTCGCCGACCGCCATCTCGCTGACGGTGAACCCGTGCGCGGTGCCGTACTCCAAGGCTGCTGCAGGCAACTCCGCTTGCGGACTCAACGCGATGACCGCAGGTCCGGCACCGGATAGCACCGCTGCCACCCCACAACGCCGAAGGAGCTGCAGATATTCCGCGGAGCGGGGCATCGCGGCGGCCCGCTGCGGCTGGTGCAGGACGTCCTCGGTGGCCTCCATCAGCAGGTCAGGCCGCTGGGTCAGCGCCACCACGAGCAATGCGGCCCGACTCAGGTTGAACCGGGCATCGGTGTGACTGACCTCCTCCGGCAGCAGCACGCGCGTCTCGGCGGTCGACGAGCGCTCCTGCGGGATGCCGGGGAACAGGTGGATGTCGGGATGCAGCCGGATGGGCACCGCCGAATAGCGCGGCAGGACCCCTTCGTGTTCGGTCCACGACACCACTGCGCCACCGAGGACGGCGGCCGACGCGTTGTCGGGATGGCCTTCGAACTCGCTTGCCAGCTGGATCAGTTCGGCGTCGGTGCGCGGTTTCGAACCCACCTGCGTCACAAGGCCGTTGACAATCGCCAGGCCTCCGACGACCGCCGCAGCCGATGACCCCAGGCCGCGCGAGTGCGGAATGTCGTTGCAGCAGTGCACTTTCAGGCCGGGGACCTGGACACCTGCGGTCAGCAGGCCGTGCTCGATCGCGCGGACGACCAGATGAGTCGAGTCCAGCGGAACCTGGCCGGCACCTTCGCCCTCCACCTCAACAACGAGGCCGGATTCGATGGTCTCCACAACGATTTCGTCGTACAGACTCAGCGCGAGGCCGAGGCTGTCGAATCCCGGACCGAGGTTGGCGCTGGACGCCGCTACGACGGCACGGGCCGTCAACCCGACCGGCAGAGTCTGTGTCACAAGCCCACCCGCTAGACCAGGCCCAGCTTTTCGGCCACAGCGGACGGGTCGACGGGCAGCGGCGTGACCGTCGGCATCCCCTTCAGCGCCGTATCGGGGTCCTTGAGTCCGTTGCCCGTCACCGTGCACACCACGGTCGATCCCTTGGCAATCCAGCCGTCCTCGATCGACTTGAGCAGTCCGGCGATGCTGGCCGCCGAGGCGGGCTCGACGAAGACGCCCTCGGTGCGGGCCACCAGGTGATACGCGGCGAGGATCTCCTCGTCGGTCGCGGCGATGAAGCGGCCGTCCGACTGTTGTTGCGCCTCGACGGCGGTGGTCCACGACGCCGGCGAGCCGATCCGGATCGCCGTCGCGATCGTCTCGGGTTCGGTCACCGGTTCACCGAGCACGAGCGGCGCGGCACCCGCGGCCTGGGTGCCGAGCATGCGCGGCAACCGGTCCGACAGTCCGTCCCGGTGGTACTCCTTGTAGCCCTTCCAATAGGCCGTGATGTTGCCCGCGTTCCCCACCGGCAGCGAATGCACGTCGGGAGCGGTACCGAGGGCGTCGACGATCTCGAAAGCGGCGGTCTTCTGCCCCTCGATGCGGAACGGGTTGACCGAGTTGACGAGCGACACCGTCGAGTAGTCGGCGGTGAGTTTTCGTGCCAGTTCCAGGCAGTCGTCGAAGTTGCCGTCGATCTGGATGATCTGCGCACCGTGCATGACGGCCTGGGCCAGCTTGCCCATCGCGATCTTGCCCTGCGGTATGAGCACCGCGCAGGTGATACCCGCCCGGGCCGCGTAGGCGGCCGCCGACGCTGAGGTGTTGCCGGTGGACGCGCAAAGTACAGCCTGCTGGCCGCGGGCGACGGCCTCGGTCACGGCCATCGTCATACCCCGGTCCTTGAACGAACCCGTCGGGTTGAGACCTTCGACCTTCAGATGCACAGTGCAGCCGGTGTATTCGGACAGCCGCGGTGCGGGTACCAGCGGGGTGCCGCCCTCGCGCAGCGTGATCGGGGTCCAGTCGTCCTCGACCGGAAGCCGATCGCGATAGGCGGCGATCAGCCCGGGCCAGGGTTGATGAATCGCCTTAGAAGGGGCGCTCATTCGGTGGTTCCTTCCAGGCGAAGCACGCTGTTGATGCCCTCGACGACGTCGAGATCCGCCAGCGCCTCAACGGTCTCGGAGAGTGCGGCGTCGGTGGCCTGGTGTGTGACGACCACGATGCGTGCTCCGCACCGCTGGCCGCCCTCGTCCACCATGCCTTCCTGACGCACCTCGGCGATGCTCACCTCGCGCTTGCCGAATTCGGCTGCCACTGAGGACAACACGCCCGGCCGGTCGGCGACGTTCATGCTCACGTAGTACCGAGTAGGGATGAACCCGATGGGCGCGACCGGCAGCTTGGCGTACTTGGACTCGCGCGGTCCGCGTCCACCCTGCACCCGGTTGCGTGCGGCCATCACCAGGTCGCCCATGACTGCGGAGGCGGTCGGTGCGCCGCCTGCGCCCTGGCCGTAGAACATCAGCCGTCCCGCGGCCTCGGCCTCGACGACGACGGCGTTGAACGCACCGTTGACCGATGCGAGCGGATGGCCGAGAGGGACCAGCGCGGGATAAACGCGAGCCGAAACTCGTTCCAGCCCTTCGTCAGTCGTGATCCGTTCGCAGATCGCCAGCAGCTTGATGGTGCAGCCGAGTGCGCGTGCGGAGGCGAAATCCGCCGAGGTGACCTTCGTAATGCCTTCGCGGTACACGTCGTCCGCGGTCACCCGGGTGTGGAAGGCGATCGAGGCGAGGATGGCGGCCTTGGCCGCCGCGTCGTATCCCTCGACGTCGGCGGTCGGGTCGGCTTCGGCGTAACCCAGCGCGCTCGCGTCGGCCAGCGCCGAGGCGTAATCAGCGCCCGTGCTGTCCATTTCGGAGAGGATGTAGTTCGTCGTTCCGTTGACGATGCCCGCGACCCTGATCACGGTGTCACCGGCAAGCGACTGGGTCAGCGGTCGGATGACCGGGATCGCGCCGGCCACGGCCGCCTCGAAATACAGGTCGACGTGGGCGTGTTCGGCGGCCTGCGCCAATTCCCCGGTGGAGACGGCCATCAGTGCCTTGTTGGCGGTGACGACCGACTTGCCCTGCTCCAGCGCGGACAGAATCGCCTTGCGCGCAGGTTCGACCGGCCCCATCAGCTCGACAACGATGTCGACGTCGTCACGCGACACGAGCTCGTCGATGTTGTCGGTCAACATGTCGACGGGCACGCCACGGTCGTCGGCCACGCGGCGCACCCCGATGCCACGCAGCACCAGAGGCGCGCCGATCCGCGCCGCCAGGTCCTCCGCGCTCTCCTCGATGATGCGGACCACCTGGCTGCCCACGTTCCCGAAGCCCAGGACCGCTACGCCGATTGGCTTCTCGTCGGTGCTCATGGCTACCTCACTTCCAGACTGAGTAGATCGTCGACCGTCTCCCGGCGCAGGATCAGGCGGGCCTGCCCGTCGCGCACGGCCACCACGGCGGGACGGCCGACGAGGTTGTAACGGCTCGACATGGAATAGCAATAGGCGCCCGTCGCTGCGACCCCCAGCAGGTCGCCGGGCTTGATGTCGTCGGGGACCCAGGTGTCACGCACCACGATATCGCCGCTTTCGCAGTGCTTTCCGACGATACGTCCCAGCGTCGAGGAACCCTCGCTGGCCCGCGAGACGAGGCGGACGTCGTACTCCGCGCCGTACAGCGATGTGCGGATGTTGTCGCTCATCCCGCCATCGACGCTGACGTAGCGCCGATGCGCGGTCGGGCTCACCGCAACGTCTTTGACGGTACCGACCTCATACAGCGTGATGGTGCCGGGCCCGGCGATCGCACGGCCCGGCTCGACCACGAGCTTCGGTGCGGGCAGTCCGACCGCCGCCGACTCGTCGCGGACGATCGCGCTGAGCTTGGCGGCGAGATCCTGCACCGGCGGCGGATCATCCTGTGGCAGATAGGAGATGCCGAGTCCGCCGCCGAGGTCGACGATGGACATCTGCGACGTCTTCTCCACGCCGAATTCGGCGACGACGTCGCGCAGCAGGCCGATCACCCGGTGCGCGGCGATCTCGAAGCCTGCGACGTCGAAGATCTGCGATCCGATGTGGCTGTGCAGGCCGACCAGGCGCAGATGATCGGTGGCGAACACGCGGCGCACCGCGGCCATCGCGGCTCCGCTGGCGAGCGAGAGGCCGAACTTCTGGTCTTCGTGTGCGGTCGAGATGAATTCGTGCGTGTGCGCCTCGACCCCGACGGTGACGCGAACGAGAACATCCTGGACGACGCCTGCCGCACCGGCGATCTCGTCGAGGCGTTCGATCTCCGTCATCGAGTCCAGCACCACGTGCTCGATGCCCGCCTTGACGGCGACGGTCAGTTCCTCAACGGATTTATTGTTGCCGTGCAACGCGATCCGTTCCGCCGGGAAGCCCGCGTGCAGTGCGACCGCCATCTCGCCGCCGGTCGCCACATCCAGCGACAGACCCTCGTCGGCGACCCAGCGAGCCACCTCGGTGCACATGAACGCCTTCGCCGCGTACCGCACGTACTCACCGCCGCCGAAAGCCGCGGCGATCTCGCGGCAGCGCGAGCGGAAGTCGTCTTCGTCGATCACGAAGACCGGCGTGCCGAACTCGGCGGCGATGTCGGTGATCGCCACTCCCCCGATCGACACCACACCATCATCACCGCGAACGGTGCTGCGGGGCCATACATTTGGCGCGAGCCGCAATACCTCGTCTGCAGACAGCGGACGGGGTGGCGCACCACCGTGGTGGATCTCTTCGGCGTGCCGGGGCCCGGCGGGGTGCGCGATCACATCCGCTCCGGAGCGGTGACGCCGAGGATGCCCAGGCCGTTGGCGATCGCCTGGCGCGTCGCTTCGCACAGTGCCAGGCGTGCGGAGTGCAGTTTGTTCGGCTCTTCGTCGCCCTGCGGCAGCACGCGGCAGGAGTCGTAGAAGCGATGGTAGTCGCCCGCGAGATCCTCGAGGTAGCGCGAAACGCGGTGTGGTTCGCGAAGCGCCGCAGCGGTTTTCAGCACGCGGGGGAACTCGCCGATGTTGCGGATCAGCGCGCCCTCCTTCTCGTGCGTCAGCAGGTCGAGGTGATCGGTGCTGGCGGTGATGCCCAACTCAGCGGCGTTGCGGGCGAGCGCGGACAGCCGTGCGTGCGCGTATTGCACGTAATAGACCGGGTTTTCGTTCGAGGCAGACGACCACAAGGCCAGGTCGATGTCGATCGGGGTGTCCACCGAGGACCGGATCAACGAGTACCGTGCGGCGTCGACACCGATGGCCTCGACGAGGTCATCGAGCGTGATCACTGTGCCGGCACGCTTGCTCATCCGCACGGGCTGGCCGTCGCGCACCAGGTTCACCATCTGACCGATCAGCACCTCGACGGTGGCGGGGTCCTCACCGAGGGACGAGGCGATCGCCTTGAGGCGGGCGATGTAGCCGTGATGGTCGGCGCCGAGCATGTAGATGCACAGATCGAAGCCACGCTCGCGCTTGTCGAGGTAGTACGCGATATCGGCGGCGACGTATGCGGGCGCGCCGTCGCTCTTGATCACGACACGGTCTTTGTCGTCGCCGAAGTCGGTGGTGCGCAACCAGACTGCGCCATCCTTTTCGTAGACCTTGCCGGCGTCGCGCAGCCTGGCGATCGCCTGCTCGACCCTGCCCGAGGTGTGCATCGAGTCTTCGTGGGTGTAGACGTCGAAGTCGGTGCCGAACTCGTGCAGCGATGACTTGATATGCGCGAACATCAGGTCGACGCCGATGGAGCGGAACGTCTCCCGCATCTCGTCGTCGGGCAGGCTCAGTACGTCCGGCTCTTTGGCGAGCACCTGGGCGGCAATGTCTTTGATGTAGTCCCCGGCGTAGCCGTCGTCGGGCGTCGGCTCGCCCTTCGCCGCCGCGATCAGCGAGTTCGAGAACCGGTCGATCTGGGCGCCGTGGTCGTTGAAGTAGTACTCGCGCACCACGTTGGCGCCCTGCGTCGAGAGCAGCCGACCGAGTGCGTCGCCGACGGCCGCCCAGCGGGTACCGCCGATGTGGATGGGCCCGGTCGGGTTGGCGGAGACGAATTCGAGGTTGATGTTCTGACCCTTGAGCACGTCCGAGTGCCCGTAGTTCTCGCCAGCGTCGAGGACATTGTTGACGATCACCGCCTGGGCGGAGGCATCGATGCGCAGGTTGACGAACCCCGGGCCTGCGACGTCGGCCTCGGCGATACCGTCGACCTGCGCGAGCGCGTCGGCTAGCCAACCGGCCAGTTCACGCGGGTTCGCTCCGACCTTCTTGCCCAGTTGAAGGGCCAGGTTGGTGGCGTAGTCCCCGTGGTCGGGGTTACGCGGACGCTCAACGGTGACCGTGGCGGGAAGGGCTGAGGTGTCGAGGCCATGCTCGGACAGCACCGCGGTAGCGGTGGTCTTGAGCAGCTCTGCCAGGTCGGCGGGGGTCACGAGGGTCCATCCTATGGTCTGACATGGTCAGGCCCCGAATCCGTTTCCATTCACGTCGATGAGTTAGGCTGTCCACGCCCATCGGCGCAGCGTCACCCGTATGCGCCCCCGTAGCTCAGGGGATAGAGCGTCTGCCTCCGGAGCAGAAGGCCGCAGGTTCGAATCCTGCCGGGG
The DNA here is from genome assembly GCF_010726085.1 of Mycolicibacterium moriokaense. Classification (NCBI taxonomy): domain Bacteria; kingdom Bacillati; phylum Actinomycetota; class Actinomycetes; order Mycobacteriales; family Mycobacteriaceae; genus Mycobacterium; species Mycolicibacterium moriokaense. The sequence continues at coordinate 2,209,539 of NZ_AP022560.1, read as the reverse complement.
GCACCATTTTCACCCCAGCAATGCAGGCAGCGGAACGTGCATCAATCCGCAAGCTGCTCGTAGCAGTTCGGCCTCCGCCGCCGTCACGGCGCCGTCGTCGAGGACTGACATCACCATCGCCTCCACGAGTGCCTGCTTGGCCTTCGGTTCCAATGCGTCCAATGCGGCCCAGCCGTCGTCAAGCGTCTTTTGCCAGCTGAGGCGACGCGGATTGTGAGCCGTCGCCGCATCGCCGTACAGGCGTCGCAGCGCACCATGAAGTGCTCGCGTTGCCGAGTCCTGGTCGCCGCCGCTCGCCGCCGCGAGCGTCGCCAAGAGGGTCGTCACCACCGGGCGCGCGTCCCTCAGCGAGCCGTGGCCGACCTTGCTGCGACGAGAGGGGTCGGCGGCGTCCTGCAGGTAGTTCCACACCAGGCGGGTGACGCAGTACTCGAAAATGGTCACCGAGCCGTCGGCGACGGCGAGATCGTCCAGTACCGCGACCAGCCGGTCCTGATAGTCGCGCGGATGCGCGGCCAATTGCGGGAGTGCGATGCCGACGAAGGGCAGTCGAAGCTCGTGCGGCAGCTTCGCCGTCCGGTCGGCGAGTGCGGCCGCCTCTCGCGACGCGGCCGGGCCGAGGCGCTGAGCGACCGACTCGAGCTGGCGCACCCGGAGCGGCTCAGCGGCAGGCGCGAGAAGCAGCGCGATCACAGCAATCGGGGCGGTGGTCGGCTGGGTTGCCAGTAGTCGAACGTCGTCAGGCAATCGCGCGTGCAGGGCGGCGCCGTAGCTCAGGTCGGCGGGGGTGAATGTGCCCGCGCGGGCGACGACCTGTTCGGGGCTGGTCACCTGTCTGCCGGACGTGGCGACCGACGGCTCCTGGGTGGGGAGTGCGCGGCCGGCCGCCGTTCCGGCGGGCGCAAATCCGGCGGCGAAGTCCTCGGCCAGCCCGTCGGGCGGCTGCTGCGCATAGCGCTGTTGCAGCTCCGCGATCTCACGTGGGTCGAAGCTGGGGTTGAGCGCCTTCACGCGGTCCACCAACGGTGGATGCGTCGCGAACAGCGAGGCGAACGACCGCCGTGCCCCCTCTCCGAACAGCATGTGACTGACCTCAGCCGCGCTGCGGGAGTCGCTGAGCCGCGAACCGGTCGGAACGCCACCGATCTTCTTCAGCGCGCCCTCGAGCCCGTCGGTCTGCCGGGTGAACTGCACCGCAGACGCGTCGGCCAGCCACTCGCGCTGTCGCGACACCGCAGCCTTGATCACGTTCGCGAAGAACACACCGATGAACCCGAGGACCATCAGCGCGAACGCAAACGCCAAAACGGGTAGCGCTCCCTTGCTGTCGCTGCCGCGACCGCCGAACTGCAGCGCCCGCAGTCCGATCATGCCGATCAACAGAATTCCGGCGAGCAGACCGATGAGTCGGATGTTCAGCCGCATGTCGCCGTTGAGGATGTGGCTGAACTCGTGTCCGATCACCCCCTGCAACTCGTCGCGGTTGAGCTGGGCGAGCGCTCCTGCGGTCACCGCAATCGCCGCGTCAGCAGGAGTGAATCCCGCTGCGAACGCGTTGATGCCCTGCTCGCGCGGCATGACGAACAATCGCGGTGCCGGCACGCCTGAGGCCAGCGCCATCTCCTCGACGATGTTGACGAGCCTGCGGAGCTGCGGATCGGATGTGGTCGGGTCGACGGGTACGGCACCGACCGCGGCGGCGACCGCTGCTCCTCCCTGCCGCAGCGACAGCGTCTTGAAGAGCATGCCGCCGGCGATGACCAACAGCGTGACCGCGGTGACTACAAGGACGACAGCGACAATGGCTGAAGCGTCGACCTCATTGTGGTCCGAAGCGAGGTAGAGCATCGCGACCACAGCGGCGCCGTCGATGGCGGCGACCAACGCCACCACGGCAGCGGCGAAGAGGAACACCAGTTTGAGCGTGGTGCCCCTGGCCGCCCGCTGGCGGTCGAAGAAGTTCATGACCGTTGGTCGGTCAGAACTGAACCTTCGGGGCGTCCCGCATCTCCGGGCGCTCCGGCGGGATCTCCAAAAGCGCCGCGGGTGCGAAGTTGAAAATGCCCGCATACAACGTGCCCGGGAAGGTCTCCCGCTTGTTGTTGTAGTTCATCACCGAGTCGTTGTACGCCTGCCGGGCGAACGCGACCCTGTTCTCCGTGGAGGTCAGCTCTTCGGAGAGCTGCATCATGGTCTGGCTCGCCTTCAAGTCGGGATACTGCTCGACGACCACATTGAGCCTGCTCAGCGCTCCTTCCAACGCCTGCTGCCCAGCGGCCAACTGCTGCATCGCGGCCGGGTCGCCCGGATTGGCTTGCGCGGCCGCGAGGCCGTTCATCGCGGCGCCGCGTGCCGCCACAACCGCCTCGAGAGTCTGGCGTTCGTGCGCCATATACGTCTTGGCGGTTTCGACCAGGTTGGGGATCAGCTCGAAACGGCGCCGCAACTGGACGTCGATCTGCGCGAAGGCGTTCTTGTACGCGTTGCGCGCGCGGACCAGACCGTTGTAACCAACGATCACGAAAACCACGAGCAGCACGACTATTACGACGATGACAATGATGCCGATGAAGAGCCCCACGGCGTTATACCTCCAGGTCATGCCTGCAAAGTGGTGCGGTGGGCGGAAGCTTAGCCGCTCGCCGTGCCCGTCGCGCCATTTCTCGACGGCGCAGAAAATCGAGCGACCGGTTGTTCATCGCGGCTGTGCCGGACGCAATCCTTTTCGGCGCCGTAGTCCCGGCTGTCGGAGAAATCTCTGAATCGCCATTTGTCAACGGTGATTCGGCGATGCCGGACCACCCCGCACCACCTGCGAGTAAGACAAGCGCTTTGAACCGAACACGACTGCCTGACAGTAGGCTGCGAACCGTGACTGCTCCCCAAACTCTGCGCGCGATGTCGGGCCTTCCGCTGGCCCCGGTCAGCCTGGACGATTCGACGCTTGTCCTGATCGACTGCCAGAACACCTACACGCAGGGGGTCATGGAACTCGAGGGCGTCCAGGCGGCACTCGACGAAGCGGCGGTGCTGCTGGATCGTGCCCGGAGGGCGGGAACGCCCGTCATTCACATCCAACACGACGATGGCCCCGGCTCGCTCTATGACGTGGAAGGCGAGAGCGGCGCGATCGTGGCACAAGTGGCACCACGCGACGGCGAGCGGGTGGTCATCAAGAACTATCCGAACGCGTTCGTGGAGACCGACCTTGACGAAATCCTCAAGGCCGCCAACGCGTCCAACCTCGTGCTCGCCGGATTCATGACGCACATGTGCGTGAATTCCACGGCGCGTGGGGCTTTCAACCTCGGCTACTCGCCTACGGTTGTCGCCAGCGCGACCGCGACGCGCGCATTGCCCGGTGTCGGAGGTCAGACGGTGCCTGCGAACGTCTTGCAGTCAGCAAGCCTGGCCGCGCTGTCGGATCTATTCGCGGTGGTCGTCGCTGACAGCGCCGCGATACCCGGCTGAAATCGATCGCAAAACCCGAGACTTCACCGACACATCGCGATCCAGTCGGCGCCGTCGCAATAAGATGGGTGCCGACTGCACGCTTATTCCCGACCCTTCTCGGGCGATGCGTGCAACAAGCGTGCACTCGAAACAATCTCCGCCGCATGCCGACGCGACCTCGGCGAGCGGTGCTGTGCGGTCAGAACTTTGTAATCTGCTCGATTCACCCGCGATCGCCGGATAATGATCTGGTGCGCGCCGAAACTGCCGGCGATGGACGCCTGAAAGCCTTCGTCGTCGCCGCCTGCGTGATCGGTGCGATTGCCGCTTTCAGCCTGTCCGTCTGGACGTATATGGCCGTATCCATGTTCGGTTTTCCCGATGGCTACGTCACCGACTATCAAAAAGCAGCAGACTCACCTCTGACGGTGATCGCATGGGCGGAGGCCGGTCTCGGCCTACTGTTCCTGGCGCTCGCATTCTCGCCGATCAGTACCCGAGTGCGCACAATCGCCTGGCTTGCCACATTCATTGCATTGGTGCTCGTCATCGCCGCGGGACAGGCCGGAGTCCCTTGGTATTTCGGAACACACCTCGGACTCGACAACGGAATCGGAGGCTGACCAGACTAGGTCCTGAGCTCAGCCCCCGAGACCGCCCTTGCCGATCTTGCTCAGGCTGCCGACCGCACCGCTGACGGCGCCGCTGACCTTGTCGGTGACTGACTTGACCGTCCCACTAACCGTGTCCGTGACCTTCTTCGGAGCGTTCTGGACCGTCGAGCGCAGCCCGCCCGGCGCAGTCGACCCTGAACTGCCGGTCGCGGTGCGGGTGCTGTCCACCACGGACTGCACTGGGTTGCCGGTGCCGGTAACGACATTCAGCCGAGGACGGTTCCGTGGTTGCGAGACGTTCGGCACATCGAGGTCGTCGACGAGGCCTGTCACGGCGGGCAGCGGCGCACTCGGAACGGCCGGCGCCGACACCGGCAAAACGTTGTCGACAACCTCGGGGACCGACGGCGTCGGGAGTGGTAGGTCGGACCCGTTCGGTATCTCTGGAGGCGGAATCGTCTTGGCCACTTTCGCCAGCTCCGCGTTCAGCGCGACCACATTGCGAGCGATCTCGGCGGCAGCTGGGCCGAACGCGCCGTCAAGCGCTTTGGTGATTTGAGGCAGATTCGCCGTCGCGGTGGCGAGCACCGGGTTCACGGTAGACGTGAGGGCACCGGTGTCCACGATGGACGTGACTGCCGCGGTGTCGACGGCCGGCAACGCCACGGGCGGCAGCCCGAGGGCTGGCAGCGGCAGTCCAAGGGACGCAAGGACACTCGTCACCTGCGCGGGCGACACTGGCACAGGAACGGCCACTCGCGGAACGGCCAATCGCGTAGGAACAACGCGTGCCACAGATTGGAACGGCTGTGCGGTGCGGAACTGTACGGGCGGCACGGCGCTGAGGCCGAATACCGACGGTCCGACATATCCCACTCCGTTGGGACCGGCGCTGACAGCGCCGAGCGAGTACAACACCGGAATGACGCCGACGGACGTGAGGAACAGTCCGAGCGTGGTCCCGCTGTTGTAGTAGACGCCGTTGGGTCCGAGCGAGAATGCCGCACCGGAATTGATGCGCGAATAGGTGACGAGCACCGGCGGGGCCACGAGCGCAGCGGCAGGGCTAACCACGATCGGCATCGCGAGCGCACCGAACGACGCGATGCCGAACGGCAGGTTTGTGCCGTACGCGGCGAGAGGAACCGCAACCATCGTCTCGGATGCGCGGTTGATGGGGACGGGCGGGGTGGCGCGGAGAGGGACTCCCGGGAGAGCGGGGAGAGGAACGCTGGGGACCCCCGCGACAGGAAGAAGAGCCAAGGCCCCGACGGGTCCTATCACGACGATCGGCGCGGCTGCCAGGAAGCCGAGCGAATAGCCCAGCGCGTGGTAGGAACCGGAACCGGCCGGTATCCAGGCGGTCACCGAGGGGGTGTTTACGACCTTGTCCAAGGGAGCCAACGTGTCCTTGACAAGTTTCTGCACCTCGGGAGGCGTATCCGGGAGGGACAGGCCGCCGACCGTGAGCCGATCCAGGAGTCTGGGAACCAGCACGGACGCGGTCTGGGCCGGCAACTGGATGAACGTGTTGCCGATCGCCGTCTTTCCGTCGGCCCGGAAGAGCGGCCAGTTGAAGGTCGTCTCGAAGGTCGTCTGAGTCGCGGTCAGACCGAGAGCATCAAGTACGCCTTCGACCGTCGGGATTCCGACGAGGGGGCCGCCGAGTACCGGGGTCGAGTTCAGGGCGTGGAGTTTTTCGATCGCGTCGGAGACGGTCGAGAGCGGTACCAGGACCGTCCCGGCGGTCGTTTCCAGCTGGTCGGTTACGCCCGGGACGGGGAGAAGTGTGTGGGCGGTTGTCGCAGCGACGGTGACGACCGCTTCCCTGGTGATACCGGGGACAACATTCCCTTCGGCCGCGGCGGCCGATGCATTGACAAGGCCGTCGTAAGTGGTCAGATCGTTGCGGGTGGTGTGGGCTGTGAATGTCGGCAGCCAACCGCCTGACATACCTGCGATCGGATTCCAAAACGCCGCAGCCATACCTCCGTAGGTGCCCGCGAGTATCAGGCCGCTGTCCATCGCCCTCGACGAGTTGGTAACGAACTGCGTGTACGGGCCGGTGGCCGCGGTGAGCGCCACATCCGCGGTGACCGGGGGCGTGGGGGCAGCCATTGCGACCGTCAGGGCCGACGCCGTTACAGCGGCGGCACCCACAATCGTGATCTTTGAAGAAGAACGTCCTACGGTCCGGCACTTACCAGTCATCTTTGACCAGTCCCTTCAGGCCCCCGAATCACCGTACTACTACGGGCGGGACAATTACCAAGATCGTCAATTGGGCGCCGCCTACCCGATGATGCGGGTTCCTAAACACGTCCTACATAAAAAAGTTCTTGAGGCCGCCGAGGAACATCTGAAATCCCAGCGTGGCCAGGAGTAAGCCGCCGATGCGGGCCATGATCGCGACGGCACCCGGCTTCAGCCGCGCCAGCAGGCCGCCCATGTAGCAGTAGAAGAGAAACGTCACCAGCGCGACGCTCGCGATGGCGATGGCCATCGCGACGAGCCCCGACGTGGACGTGTTCTGCGAGCCGAAGGCGATCGTCGTCGCGATGGCGCCGGGGCCGGCGATGAGCGGGATCGACAACGGCATGAGCAGCCCGTCGCCCTCCTCAGGGCCTTCCTTTCGCTCGTCCTCACCCTGGGCCTTCGACGCGCCGCCGCCGTACAGCATCTCGAATCCCATCGAGGCGATCACCAGACCTCCGACCGCGCCGAATACGTGGAGGTTGATGCCCATCGCCTCGAGCAGTTCCTTGCCGGCCAAGGCGGCCACCGCCAGGATGACCGAGACGTAGACCGTCACCTTGAGGGCGGCACCGACGCGACTTTGAGGCCGGTCGGTCAGCACCTGGTTGAAGAACAACAGTTTCACCGGATCGAACGGCGCGGTGATGACGAGCAGACCGATCGTCACCCGGAGTACGAAGTCGACGTCGATCTGCATGAAGGGATACTAAGCGCTACGGCCGCGAACTGATCTTGTTCCGGGAGGGCTGCTTCACTTGACCGCCAGCTGAATTCAGCCGGTCGGTTCCAGCGGTCCGATGTAGGTGCCGGGGCTTGTCGCACCGTCCTGCCGCAGAACGCCGACGCCGCCGGGAATCCACGGGACCTCGAGTGAAGTGGTGGCGTCCGGCGGGGTCACGACGATGAAGGTAGGCACCCAGCCGTCGGGTGCAGGCAGGAAGGTGAGGCGGCTACTGGCCGATGCGCCCGGTGCAATCGTGAGCGGCTGCGGATCGCCGCTCTGTCTCGGCAGGCTGTAGACCGGCCCCCACATCGGGTCGTCCGGGCCGACCAGATCGACCCCGGGATAACCCTGCAGAGCGCACGCCTGTTCGGCGATGTTCGTCAATATGACGTCGAAATGAATCTGCGACGAATCACCCGGCGCCCCATACGGGCCGGTGTTCACGGTCAACGAATCGGGTGTGCACCACGGCATTGCCCATGCTGTCGTATTCGTAACTGCCGCAACGACCAACGCGCACACACCGGCAACGGCGATACCCACAGACCACGCCGGCATTTTCGGGGCCATCATTCGCCACCTGCCTCGAATCTCGATACGGGTCGGAGCTCATTTCCATTCGTGCTATACCACAGCGGTCGGGCCACCGCATTATTAAGATAAATCCAAACGCGGTTCCGTACGCGGATAATTCATTACCCGTGCGAGCGTGAACACAATTTGCCGAATTTCGACCCCGCACCTCCGGGCGTCATGTAACGATTCGTTATGTAACGATTCGCGTTACCTACGAACCCTTACAGGAAGTACGACCATGAAGCATCTCGTGAAACTCGCCGGGTCGGTCGCGGTCGGCTTATCCGCGGCCGCGGTGATCTGCGCACCACTGGCGTCTGCCGACGGCACCGATGACGCCTTCCTCGGCGCGCTGGAAGAGCAGGGCGTCACGTGGCCGGGTGCGACCCCAGACAACCAGATCGCCGCGGGTAAAGGCGTCTGTCAAGACTGGGCGGCCGGCGCTACCTTTGAGCAGGAAGTCTCCTCGCTCACTCCCCATCTGAGTGCCGAAGACGCCGCTTTCCTTATTGGAGCGGCGACGGCTGCATATTGCCCGGAGTACGAGTCGAAGGTGAGCTGACTCGCACACAACGCTTCACGATTAACGCCCCGCGAAATTCGCGGGGCGTTTTTCGTAGCGCGTGCGTTTGCTCATTGTTCGGTTCTGATTCGCGATTTAGTACAACTGCAGCCGCCTGGAATCGCTGCACTGACATCGACGGTCCTGGGTCTCCAGCCCTCGAGTTCCAAGGAATCGCCAAGTCCTCCCTTTCAGGCTCCCTGCATCGGAAAGCCTCACAAAAAGGGAGCAAACATGCCCGCTTCACGCGCCGACCTGCGGCCAGTGCGCAGTGCCGCTCTCCCGTCGCTGCGGTTTCGCACCATTCACGGCTATCGCCGGGCCTACCGCATCGCCGGGACAGGACCCGCACTGCTGTTGATCCACGGTGTCGGCGACTCCTCCGCGAGCTGGAGCTCCGTGCACGCCAAACTCGCGCAGCGGTTCACCGTCATCGCACCGGACCTCCTGGGGCACGGCGAGTCCGATAAGCCGCGCGCGGACTACTCGCTGGCCGCTTTCGCGAACGGTTTGCGCGATCTGCTCGCGACGTTGGATATCGACCGTGTGACGCTCGTCGGTCATTCACTTGGTGGCGGTATCGCTGGGCAGTTCGCCTACCAGTACCCGCATATGGTCGAACGCGTGGTGCTGGTGAGCAGTGGGGGCATCACGAAGGACGTGAGCATCGCGCTGCGGATGGCCGCCCTGCCGATGGGTAGCGAGGCGTTGGCCGCCCTGCGACTTCCGGGTGCCGCGCCTGCTCTGCAATTCGTAGGCCGCGCCGCCGAGACGCTTTTCGGCTCGACGAAGTACGGCCGTGATCTCCCGGACGGCCTTCGGCTACTCGCGAGATTGCAGGACCCTGCGGCATTGTCGGCGTTCTCTCGCACCTTGCGTTCAGTGGTGGACAGCCAGGGACAACTCGTCACCATGCTCGATCGCAGCTATCTGATGACGCCGGTCCCGAAGCAAATCGTCTGGGGCGAAGACGATTTGGTGATTCCCGTGAACCACGCCCGAATCGCGCACGCAGCGATGCCCGAGTCACGACTGGACATCTTCGAAGATTCGGGACACATGCCATTCCGCGACCATCCCGATCGATTTGTGGAGGTCGTCGAGCGGTTCATCGACTCGACCGCGCCGGCCGAACATAACCAGGACCGCCTTGCATCGCTGATGCGGGGCGACGGCGAACAGGAAACGGCGGCGACCGAAACCGCATCGCTCGGCGCCTAGCGGATAGCCCGGCGCACCCCCTCTTCTTCGAACTCCGCCAGCTGGGCCCCGAGCACCGCCGCCGTATCGCGAAAGTGGTGGTAAAAGGCACCTTTACAGGGCTCGGCGGTCGTCACGGCGCGCTGACGTCGGCGGCGCATTCGCATCCTGGCTATTGACGCCGACGTGATTTATGGTTTTCTGGCGCCCTCCGAGTCGCGTGTGGTGTTGGACGACGCGACCGCCTGTCGCACAGCTCGTGGCCTAGCAGCAGGAGGATCGACGTCGACATGAAGGTTCCCGACAACACCCCCGTCAGGCTGACCGCAGTCGGTATTGCACTCGTCTGTGTGCTCGCCGGCTGCGGCAAGGACGACAAAGCGGCAACCTCGAGTTCGTCCACATCGGCAACCAGTACGTCGAGCGCGCCGGCGACGACGACCGCCGCGGAGCCCGCGGCGAATGACTACAGCGCGCTGCTCATCTCCGCCGAAGACATCGACGCACCCGAACCGTTCATCGCCGATGAACCGATGAACAACCCGGACGGAATGAACGGCATCGCAACGATCTTCCACAACGAGAGCAACACCGCGATGATCGGCGACACCATCACCGTGTTCGCCGATCCGGCCGAGGCCGCGGCTGCCCTGGGCAAGACCGCAGAAACTCTGCCGACCACCACAGTGGTGGGTGATGCAGTACCGTCACCGATCGGTTCCGACGGGCTGCTGGTCGCTGGCACGTCCCCGGACGGCACAAGCGCGGTCACGGTGCTGCTGTTCCAAGAGCAGAACGCCGTTGTGACGCTCCAGTTTGAAAGTGCCCCAGGTGATCTCAACCCAGTGCCGCCGGATTTTGTGCAGTCGGTCGGTCAGCTTCAGTTCGACACCCTCAAAGACGGGCTTCCGAACATCACGCCCCCACCTCCCGCAGGGGCCGGTGCGTCATCGCCCGTCAGTGTCACCGTCGACGGCAACCCGGCGAACGTACAGGGCCAGGTGGTGTGCGCAACGAATGACGGCAAGTTCTCGATCGCCGTGGGCGACATGGCCACCGGAATCATCGTCGGTCTCGAGCCCGACGCTTCGGCGGTCCACAACGTGGGACTCGGCACTGTCGACGGCGTGGTCATGAGCTTCACCGAGGGTGTTCCGGGCAATAGCGCGACCGCCACCAAGGAAGGCAACACCTACAAGATCTCCGGCGTGGCTTCAGGGTCCAGTGAGGCCAATCCGGCAGAGCAGATCACCAAGCCCTTCGAGATCACCGTCACCTGCCCTTAGCGGCGTACGCGGATCAGCGCAGCGTTGGCGCCGCGGCATCCTGCGCCGGGAGGCGCCGGATGCACAGACGGCGCGGGTGGGTGCCGGGCTGCTCAAAAAGCCTGGCCAGCAAGGACACCCGGGTAATCGGAACTCTGTTCGGACGGCCGCGCAGCGAATCCGCTAGATGGGCAGACTCGTACCCGTCTCGCTTTCGGCGAATTCCCAGAGCTGTTGGGCGTCGTCGTAGTCACACGCGTGCGCGGCCCGACCGCTCAACGTCGGCCCGCCCTTGAGTCCGAGCCTTCCGTCGCAGCCCACATAGCTTCCGGGCGGAATTGGCTCGCTGATGCAATACAGCGTCGGCGCGGCCCCCGCATCGATGTCATTGCCAACCACATTCGCGATCCGGGTCACCACAGAATGGAACGTCGACATGACGCGGGTGTCGGACACGTTGGACAGATTGGACGCGACGAAGCCCGGCTCCGTGAGGAAAGCGGCGACCGGCGAACCCGCCTCGCGCAACCGGCGGTCCAATTCCAGACCCCACAACATGACGGCAAGTTTCGAGCGGCCGTACGCCGGGAAGGCCGACCACTTCCGCGACCTCAGGTGCGGGTCGTCGAACGCGAACGACGATGTCTTGTGGGCATTGGAGCCGACGTTGATGATCTTCGACCGCACCCGCTCGAACAGCAGGTTGGTCAACGCGAAAGGGCCCAGGAAGTTGGTGCCGAGGGTGATCTCGAAGCCGTCGACGGTGTCACTTCGCGTCTGTGCGACCAGGCCCGCGTTGTTGATGAGAATGTCCACGTCACCGGACAGCAGATTCGAGAACGCGCGCACCGACGACAGATCGGCGAGGTCCAGTTTGACGACCTCGGTGTCGCCGCCGATTTCCGCCGCGCGTTGCGCGCCCAGTTCCAGGTTGCGCACGGCAAGGATCACGTGTGCACCCGCACGGGCCAACGCCCGCGCCGTGCCCAGACCCACACCGTTGGTCGCACCGGTGACGATGATGCGCTTGCCACTCAAATCGCCGAGCCTGCTCGGCGTCCACTGTGTCGCCACGGTCTGAGATTAGCGAGGTCTGCGTCCGCAAGCGTCGGCCAACCCGGCACGCGACACAATAGGCGGCATCGGAGTGTTCGTCATGGCTTCAACCGGCCACTGTGCTGCTGCTACGTTCGGCGCGTGCGTACCACGTTCGAGTTCGACTTCCTGACAACAGCGTCGCCCGAACAAGTCGTCGAGTTGATGACAGGTTTCTCGCCGAAGCGTCCCGCGCGCTGGCCCGCATGCTCGGCGAAGGCGTTCGAGGTGTATCGCATCGGCGACACCGACGCCGACATCCGCGAAGGGCAGGATTTCTTCAAGCTATGGGCGAAATGGCATTACGACTGGTCGGAGCCGAACTCGGTGACATTGACGATCACCGAAAGTGACGACCTCGAGGTGGGTGGTTTCATGTCACTTTCCGCTGCGCCCCGCGACGGCGGAACTTCGGTGCACGCGGTGTGGCAGCAGACCCCGAAGAGCACCAGGGGTCTGTTGGCTGTCGTCATGATGCGGTTCGTCGGGCCACGGTTTCTGTCGAGGTACTACAAGAGGGTCTACGACGCCCTCTGAAGTTCACGCCGAGAGCGGATAGATGTCCTTGACCACGTCAGCGACTCGACGGACCTGGGCAATGTCCGAACTCGTTGGGATCAAATGGATCTCGTCCGTGCCGATCGCCTCGAACCGGCGCAGCACCTCCAGCAGGTGGTCCTCGTCTCCGGCCCAGCCGGTTGTGGGTGCCATCGCGTCGACGAATTCGGCTGGAATCCAATTCATGTAACGGCGCAGATGGGCGTGGACCTGCGCCCGCGCCTCATCCCCGTCGCCGATGGCGAACCAGAACGATGTCGCCAGATGCGGACGGCCCTTGCCCGCTTGTGCCCATGCCGCGCGCGCGACGTCGAAGAGCTCGTTCTGCTTGCCGACGTCGAGGTCCAGCGTCGTACCCGCCAACCCGTCGGCCCACGCCGCCGCGCTGCGAACGGTCTTGGGGCCGATGGTGCCGACCAGCAGTTGTGGCCCTCCTGCCTGATGCGGCGGCGGCCCTACCGGAAGGGTGGAGTCGGTGACCTTCTCCCCCGCCCAGACACGTTGCATCACCGCCACGCTCTCGGTCAGCCCACGAATGGTCTGGGTGGCGATGTCCGCACTGACGGCGTTGTAGTCCTCGTGCCTGCCGCCGACTCCCAGGCCGACCGTCAGACGTCCGCCGCTGAGCATGTCACCGGTGGCCAGCGCCTTGGCCAGCATGACCGGATCGTGCAGCTGCGGAACCACCACGGTCGTCACCAGCCGCACGCGGTCGGTCCATGCCGCCAGCGCGCCCAGCAGCGTCAGGGAATCGGGATTGTCGAACGCAATGCGCTCACCCCAGCACAGCGACGAAAACGGTCCGGTGTCTATCGCCTGCGCCCACGCCGCCAGCGTCGCGGCGTCGAGATCCGGCTCCATCACCGGCATCGTCATCCCGATCTGCACGAGGGCGATTGTGGCACGGCCGACGGCGGCGTCGTCGCGGCGTCGAGAGACTTACGTCCCCCGCGTCAGCCTGACGATGCCGCTGTAGGTCTGGTTGCCCGGATTGCGTGGATCGGGCTGAGGGAGCAGCGCCGCGATCCGCATCCATCGCGGCAGCCTGTTGAAACGATGCGCTGCGGAGAACACCGAGTCGAACTCGAGCGGACGCCAACCCAGGTCTTCGTAGAAGGCCAGGCCGTTGGAGGGCGCGAACTTGATCGGCGCACTGTCCAGCAGGCCGCCGGTCCGCTTGTTCAGGCGCTTCTGCAATCCGGGACCGGCGAAGTCGAGCATCCACCAAGCGATTTCGGGGCGAGTGAATGCGTTCGACAGCGCGACGACGTCGCTCTCCTCGAGGTACATCAACAGGCCCTCGGTCAGCACGAGGGCTTTCGACGCGCCGCGCAGCGCTTTGTCCAAGAATGCGTCGCGGGCCTGCGGGTCGGCGAGGTCCACAGGGTGCATCGTCAACCTGCACCGCGGCATCTCGTCGGCGAGCAGCTGTTGTTTCTCGGTGAGCAAGCCCGGCAGATCAGCCTCGACCCACTGAAGTTCCGGCGGCAACGCCAACCGGTACGGCCGGGTGTCGAGGCCCGCGGCCAGATTCAGGACGCGATCGCATCCGTCAGCGATCGCCGCCATGACGATGTCGTCGATCACCTTGGTTCGCGCCACCAGCCACCAACCGTTGCGGATCGACCGCGGCGCGGCGGCGACCATCGCGCGGCCCCGATCACCGGCCAGCCTGGCGGCAAGAGGATCGTGGAACAGCGCATCGCGGCGTTCGGTCTCTTTCGCCCGATAGGTGGCGACCCACCGCGCGGTGTCCGAAACGTTGGTGATGAGTGCGTCGGGGCCAGGCACTCAGCGAGTCTCGCATGCCCACCTACGACGGCGATTTCGGCGTGCTCGGTCACGCTCAGCGTGACCAGCCACGCCGAAATCGCAATTACCCGAGGATTCGCTCGGCCTCGCGGATGCCGCTCTGATACGCACCGTGGACGGTCGCGAAGAACTCCGGATTGGTCGCCTCTCCTGCGAATGCCAGCCTGTCGTTGATCGGCTCGGCGAGGGCATCCATGTCGTCGGGGCTCGAACCGACGGCGATGAAGCTGTATGAACCCCGCGCGTACGGATCCGCGGCCCAGCGGGTGACGAGTGATCCGGTCGGGTTGGGCGCCTTGAGGGCCGCCACCACTTGGGCGACCGCATCCTCATCGGAAAGGGCCTCACGCGCACGCGCGTCGCGACCGCCGCGCAAGGCGACCAACAGCGGCGCGTCGGCGAACGCCTCGCCGTTGATCAGGAACGGCACCGGCTGGTCGGCACCGACGAGGCCCAAGACATCGGCATCAGGCCAGAAGGGTTGGTCGAACTTCAGCACCACCTTGTCGAGTAAACCGAAGCCGAGTCGCTCGATCGCGGCCTGCTTCTCGTGGGGCAACGGCGGGTCGAAGGTGATCGTGCCCGCCTTGAGCACACCCAACGGGATCGTGAGGATGACCCGGTCGGCGTCTACCGCACCCTGTGACGTCTCGAGTCGCACCTTTTGGTCGTCGTACGTGACGCGAGTGATCTCCGTACCCAGCTGTATGTCCAGTCCGCGCGCGAGATGTTGTGCCAACTCCTGGTATCCGCCGGGCAGGAGGACGTCGGGTCCGTCGAACTCGCCTTCATTGCCCAACCACTTGAGCGAGAGCTCTTCGGGGTCGGCCGCGTACTCGCCGACGATCTCGCTGGCCACCGCCCATTGGATGAGCGGATCGTTCATATCGGCGACCTCAGCCAGACCGTTGGCGACCGACTCGTGATCGCCTGCGTTATCACTAAGGGTGCCAAGGTCTTTGGCGATCTGCTGCCAGCGCTCCAGGGTGTTCTGCACAACCTCGGAGCTGAGTTCGCGTCCGTCCTGATACAGAACCGGCCTGTCGAAGTCGGTCTCGACTCGGCGCGCTCCCACCTCGTCGGCGAGCTCGGTGAGCGGATTGTTCTCGGTGCCGTGTATCCACGCCGCGCCCAGGTCGATCGGAACACCGAGCGATGTGTTGGTCCACATGCGGCCGCCGATCCGATCACGGGCCTCCAACACGGTGACGTCCTTGCCCGCATCGGCGAGGCGCCGCGCGGCCGCGAGCCCCGCCATGCCTGCTCCCACCACCACGATGCGTTCTTTCGGTGCGTCGCTGCGCTGATCGCCGCCGCTACTTTCCTCGCTGTCGCTGCAGCCGGGCAGCATCGCGACCGCCGCAAGCACGCCTGCGCTCGCGGCGAATTGGCGCCGTGTCAGCTTTGGCATGGCGTGGACGCTATCTGCTGACGACCAATTACATCAGGTTCTCGATGATTTCGGCCACCGAACCCGCCCTGGCGTGGCGGAAACCAGTCCCTGCCCAGACATTGACGGCATGCGGATCACCCGCGCGCACGGACGCAGCCCGCACCGGACTGGTCAGGTAGTGAATCTCCGGATAGCCGAACGGTGCCTGTGCCTCGTGCTCATCCACGAACCGGTTCCGCAGGCCGCGGGCATACCGCCCGGAAAATGACCGGGTGACAACGGTTTCGGTGAACTGCGGGTCCGCGAGCGCGGCTCGGTGGACGGGACTGCTGCCCGCCTCGTCGGCGAGTAGGAAGGCCGTGCCGAGTTGCGCTGCGACCGCACCTGATTGCAGCACCCGGCTGATGTCGTCGGCGGTCGACAGTCCCCCCGCGGCGATCACCGGAATGTCGAACGTCGCCGTCAGCCCGGTGAGCAGTTGCTCCAGCGGTTCGACGGCGGGTTGCGCGGCCGGGTCGAATGTCCCGCGATGGCCACCTGCGGACGGGCCCTGCGCGGCAATCACGTCCACACCCGCTTCCACCGCAGCCCGCGCTTCCGACAGCGTTGTCACGGTCCCGACGGTCGTGATGCCCGCATCGCGCAGTCGTTTACATTGGTCTGCGCTCGGCACGCCGAACGTGAACGACGCCACCGCGGGCCGCAGATCGAGCAACACGTCCAGCTTCGCTGCCCATGCATCGTCGTCGAACCGCGGATCGCCGAGGGCAACGCCGTAACGTTCCGCTTCAGGGGCGAGCGCCGCGGCGTACGCCGCGATCTCGGCTGCGGTGCCCGCACTCGGCTGCGGCACAAAGAGATTGGCGCCGATGGGTCCCGTCGTCAGTTGGGCCGCCGTCCCGAGGCGTTCGGCGAATGCGTCGGCCGCGAGATACCCCGCAGGGACGAACCCGAGACCGCCGGCGTCCGTCCCCGCCGCTGCCAACTCCGGCGTCGACGGCCCACCGGCCATGGGCGCGACGACGATCGGTACGGCGAGCTCGCGAAGGTCAAACATCTAGCGCACCCCTTTCGCGAACAGCAGGCAGTCCTGCGGCTCAGAGCTGATATTCGGCAATACCGCATAACGCACCAGCCGACCTTCGAATTTCAGCCCGCTGCGCTCCAACACCCGTGCCGATGCCGTGTTGTCGACGTAACAGTGCGCCGAGACACGGTACACGCTCGGGTCGCGCTCGACGTGGTCAAGAACCAGCCGCACCGCCTCGGACATATAGCCCTTCCCCCACCATGGACGGCCGAGGTAGTAGCCGAAGTCGACGATGTGCGGCTGCGGACGCCGCCAACCGATAGCGCCGATCACGCCGCCGCCGTCGTTTAGATCGATCAGCCGGGCCGTCTCCCCACCGACGTTGAACACCTCGGTGATGACGTGGCGGGTCTCGCCGACATTGCGATGCGTCCGCCACGACATGTACCTCGACACCTCAGGGTCGGAGGCGATGCGCTCGAACAGCGGTTCTGCGTCATCGAGGGTCGGTGGTCGCAGCGTGATCCGCGGACCCTCGAGGACATCGACTCGCATCACCCCTCCATCGTGCATCGTTGCCGTCGCACCGGAACCGGTGGTTGACTGGATTGGCATGGCGATCCAGTTCAACCACACCATCGTCGCCTCGCGCGACCGGGAAGAATCGGCACGATTCTTCACCGAACTGTTCGGCCTGCCGCCGGCCAAGGAGTTCGGCCACTTCCTCGCGGTCGGACTCAGCCACGACGCCAGCCTCGACTACGCCCAGGTCGGACCCGACGAGGACATTCGCCCGCAGCACTACGCGTTCCTCGTGTCCGAGGAGGAGTTCGACGCCATCTACGGACGGATCCGCGAGCGCGGCCTGCAGCACTGGGCCGACCCCAGAGGAAGCCGTCCCGGCGAGATCAACCACAACGACGGCGGCCGCGGGGTGTACTTCCAGGATCCCGGTGGGCACTACCTCGAGATCATCACCCGGCCCTATGGATCGGGCGCGGACTGATCCGCGACGCGAGCAGTTCGACACCGTCACCGCGTAGAGCGGGCAGCATCCGCGGCCGGCTGCCGAGCACGGACACCAGTTCCGCGGCGCGCCCTTCGACGACCGGCCCGCTGTCACCGTGTGCCCAGTCGATATCGGTGGTCCGCAGCCGCAATCCACGGCTGTTGCGGTAGGCCGGCACAAACGGATTGGGTAGCGCCACTTGCGTGTTGAGTACCGTCGCGAGCATCTCGTCCGGAATCTGCGGTACGCGCTCGACGGCGAACAGGATGTCGAGTTCGTGCGTGATGTGATCGCCAAGGAGCAGCCGCGGTGGAAACACGCGGCCGAGCCCACGCGGCCGGTACATCAGCTGACCGAGTTCGTCGAGTAGTTCGTCGGGACTGTGGATCTCAGCAAGCGCACGCGCCATCGCGGAGTTCGCGCGGTCGAATAATCCACCGTGGCGCGCAATCTCGCGCAGCATCTCGCCGGGGCCACAGCGGTAGCCGACGACGAGGTGTGCCAGCACGTCGTGGTTTGACCACTGGTCGCACAGGCTGGGATGCGCCCACTCGTCTGAGCCGAGGCCGGCGACCACGGTGCGGAACCGTTCGTCGTTGCGGCACAGCATTTCACGCACGGACATCGAGATGCTCCTGCAGAAAGGCCGTCTGGTCGGCCAGCACCTCGCTGACCAGCGGTGGATGGTAGATCGCGAAATGGTCTGAGTCGTAGTGGCGGGCGATGCCGCGCGGTGCCCTACGCGCGACCTGTTCGGCGTACGCGGGGTCCATCAGGTTCTCGCGATCGCACACGCACACCAGCAGCGGCGCCTCGACGTCGCGGGCCTGGCGCAGCGCCGATGTCGTCACCATGGCCAGGGCATCTGCGGCGACAATGCGGTTGTCGAAGGTTCCGCCCGGCGGCACGGTCGAGTTCCAGCCCGATTCGGCACCATCGACCGTCACCATCGCAAAGCCTCCGGGCGGACCGACGATCGGTACATAGCGGCGGCGCCGGCGCGTGATGAGACGCAGGAAATCCTCGGCGATCGCCGGCGCGAGCCGTAGCGCCGCGAGAGGTCCGAGTCGGCGTGCGGCGCCTGGTCCGTGCACGATCGGGCACTGCACGATCGCGACGGCGATGTCGTCGAGCACCGCCGCGACCTTGATGACGTTCATCGCACCAAGGCTGGTACCCCAGAGCCCGATCCGCGCGGCGTCGATGTCGGCACGCCCGCGAAGGTGCGCGACCGCCGCCGCGACATCCTGGCATTGGTTCCGTATCGAAATATGTTGTCGCGGAGCACCGTTCGAGGCTCCGGTGTTCCGGTAATCGAAAGCGAGCGTAGCGATGCCCGCCGCGGCGAAGTGCTGTTCGTACTGCGCCAGCATCATGTCGTGCGTCGCGCCCAGACCGTGCACCAACACCACGGCGGGGTGCGGTCCGCGGCCGGCCGGCAACGTCAACCACGCCGCGCAGCGGGTGCCGCCCGAGTCGAAGTCCACACGGTCGGTCGGGATCGTCGCCGTCATCGCCTACTCCTCATAAGTACGTTGTACGTATAGCTACACTGCTTTACGTACGACGTACTTGTCAAGGCGTAAGGGCGGAAAATGCGGGCACGGTTCACCACCGAGGAGATCGCCGCCGCGGCGTTGAGCATCGTCGACGACGCCGGAGTGAGCGCGCTGAGCATGCGCGCACTGGCCGCAGCATTGGGCACCGGACCGATGACCGTTTACAACTACGTGCCCGACAAAGAGGGGCTCGAGGAACTGGTGGTGGCGGCGGTGGTCGCCGAGGTGCGGGTGCCCGAGCCGACTGAACACTGGATCGACGACGTCTACGCGGTGGCCCAGGAAATATGGCGGGGCATCCGCGCGCATCCGGCCGCCATTCCGCTGGTGCTGACGCGCCGCACCGCGTCGGCGACCGGATTCGCCGCGGCAGACGCGCTCATCGCGGCCCTTGCCCGCGGAGGCCTTTCCGACGCCGACCGTCTGTCCGCCTTCCATGCCGTCCTCGCGCTGGTCGTCGGAGCCGCCCAGGCCGAACTTGCGGGGCCGTTGACGCGCGGTCGCGACGCCGCCGACGTCGCCAAGCGCATCGGCTCGGCGGCAGGGGCCGCACATCCCCACGTCGAAGCGCTCTCCCACGTCGCACAACGGGTATCGGTCGAAGAGGACTTCGCGCAGGGTCTGCGCATGCTGCTCGACGGGATCGCCGCGCACGGCAGGAAGAGACGCCGGCGCTAGCGGACCGAGTGGCCGCGCGTCTCCTCCTGCGCGCGGTAGTCGTCGGCCAGCTTCCCGACATGCTCCGGCAGGGTGCCTGCGGCGACCTCGGCGAGGCTGGTCTCCTCGAGCACGGACCGCATGCTGGCCCGCAACGCCCGCCAGACGTCGGTCAGCGCCGCCGTCGGACCCGAGTACGGTAGATCGCCGAGCCCGATATCGCGGACGCTGGCCAGCGGGCCGTCGATGCATCGCAGTACGTCGGCGATGCTGATATCGGCCGCAGGCCGGGCCAATTCGTATCCGCCGTCACGGCCGCGGTGGCTGCGGACCAGACGGTCGGTGCGCAGGTCGGACAGGATGTCGACGAGGAACTGCGGCGGGATGCCCTGGGCCTTGGCCAAGTCCTCGGTCTTCACCACCACGCCTTCCTCGGCGGTGGCCAGCTGAACCATCGCACGGACGGCGTATTCCGCTTTGGCCGACATCCGCATGAGGCCAGTCAATCACGTGTCACTTCGAGAACGGCGTCGGCGAGTTCGGGTCGACACACCACCAGGTCCGGCAACCGTGGGTCCTGCCGGTTGTAGAGCAGCGGCGAGCCGTCGATACGCGACGTGTGCAGCCCCGCTGCGCGGGCCACGGCGACCGGTGCCGCCGAATCCCATTCGTACTGACCGCCCGCATGGACGTAGACGTCCGAGAGCCCCTGCACCACCGAGGCGACCTTGGCCCCCGCCGAGCCCATTTCGACCAGAACACCGTCCAGCGCGTCACGCACATCGAGCGCCACGGCGGGCGGTCGGGTCCGTGACACCACCACGCGCGGCTTCGACGGCGCAGGCGGCGGCGCGCTCACCGTCGGGGTTGCCAGCGTGACGCCCTGCGCCGGTAGCGCAACGGCCCCCGCGACCAACTCGCCCGACTGCCAGAGTGCGACGTGAACGGCCCAGTCGTCGCGTCCCAACTCGGAGAACTCTCGCGTGCCGTCGAGTGGGTCGACGATCCATACCCGGTCGGAGGACAACCGCACGGGGCTGTCCGCACCCTCCTCCGACAACACCGCATCGCCCGGTCGTTCGTCGGCCAGCGCGGACATCAAGAAGTCGTGAGACCGTTTGTCCCCCGCCGCTTTCCGCTCATCCTGGCTGGCATCGGCGAACTCGATGCGGACGTCGAGCAGCAGCTTGCCCGCCTGCGTCGCCAATCGAGCGGCGACGTCGTGGTCGTTCACTGCCTGCTTTCCAGCAGTTCGACCACCCGGTCGGCGAGCTCCTCGGGCGTGTGGTCGGGAGTGAGCCGCAGATCGGGATTCTTGGGTCGCTGGTACGGGCTGTCGATTCCGGTGAAGTGGGTGATCTCGCCCGCACGCGCCTTGGCGTACAACCCCTTCGGGTCACGACGCTCGCAGTCCTCCAGCGGGGTGTCGCAGAACACCTCGAAGAAGTCGAGTCCGGCTTCGGTGGTGACCTTCCGCGCCAACTCACGGTGCTCCTCGAGTGGGCTGATGGCGGGAACGAGCACCACCTGACCGGAGTCGGCGAGGATGGCGGCGACGTGTGCCAGCCGCCGCTGGTTCTCGGCACGGTCGGCCATCGAGAACCCGAGGTCGGCGTTGAGCCCGTGACGCAGGTTGTCTCCGTCGAGAACATATGCGGGAACGCCCTTTTCGAGCAGCTTCTGCTCGACGAGCATCGCCACCGACGACTTCCCCGAGCCGGACAATCCGGTGAACCACACGGTCCTGCCCTTGGACAGCCGGTCCTCGGCCTTGCACAACGATTCGTGGCGCACGGTGTTCGGGCTCGACGTACGGGCGGTGACCTGAGGCAGGATCATGCCCGCGGCCACGGTTCCGTTGGTGTTCGGATCGATCAGGATGAACGAACCGGTGGCGGCGTTGCGGCTGTACTCGTCGAGCAGCAGCGGCGTCTGGGTCCGCAACGAGATACGGCCCAGCTCATTGAGTTTCAGCGCAGTTGCGGACTTGTCGCGGTGCAGCGAGTTGACGTCGAGGCGGTAGTCGAGCGCCGTCACCCTCGCCCGCGTCGTGCGGGTGGTGTGCTTGATCAAATAGTCACGGCCGGGCTCGAGCGAGGACTCGTCGGCCATCCAGCACACCGTGGCGTCGAATTCCTGTGCGACCCTCGGCTGGTTGTTCGGCCGGGCGATCATGTCGCCGCGCGAGATGTCGATGTCGTCGGCCAGGCTGATCGACACCGCCATCGGCGGGAAGGCTTCCTGCACAGGGCCGCTGGGACCCTCGATCGCGGTGATGCGGCTGGTCTTTCCGGTCGGCAGTACGACGACCTCGTCGCCGGGACGCATCACACCGCTGGCGACGGTGCCTGCATAGCTGCGGTGGTCGTGGTGCTCGAGGCTCTGCGGCCGGATGACGTACTGCACCGGGAATCGCACGTCGACGAGGTTGCGGTCGCCTGCGATGTAGACGTCCTCGAGGTGCGACAGCAGCGCGGGACCGTCGTACCACGGCGTCAGATCCGACTTGGTTACGACGTTGTCGCCGTTGAGCGCCGACAGCGGGATGGTGGTGACGTCGTGAAAGTCTAGTCGCGCCGCGAACTCGTGGAAGTCGTCGCGGATTTTCTCGAATTGCTCACGGTCCCAACCGACGAGGTCCATCTTGTTGACCGCGAGGACGATATGCCTGATGCCCAGCAGCGACGCAAGGAAGGCGTGCCTGCGGGACTGCTCGAGCAGTCCGTGCCTGGCGTCGACCAATACGATCGCCAGTTGTGCCGTCGAGGTGCCGGTCACCATGTTGCGGGTGTACTGGATGTGGCCCGGGGTGTCGGCGATGATGAATTTCCGCTTGGCCGTAGCGAAGTAGCGGTAGGCGACGTCGATCGTGATGCCCTGTTCCCGCTCGGCGCGCAGGCCGTCGGTCACCAAAGCCAGGTCGGTGTAATCGTGTCCGCGTTCCTTGGAGGTGCGCTCGACCGCGGCGAGCTGATCCTCCATGACGGCCTTCGAGTCGTACAGCAACCGGCCGATGAGGGTCGACTTTCCGTCGTCGACGGAGCCGGCGGTCGCGATGCGCAGCAGCGTAGAAGTCGACGCCATCAGAAGTAGCCCTCTCGCTTGCGGTCTTCCATACCTGCTTCGGAGATGCGGTCGTCGGCGCGGGTGGCTCCGCGTTCGGTCAGGCGCGAGACCGCCGTCTCGGCGATCACCTCGGACACCGTTCCCGCAAGGGATTCCACGCAGCCGGTGCAGGTGACGTCGCCGACGGTGCGGAACCGCACGGTCTTCTCCATGACTTTCTCGTCCTTGCGCGGCTGCATGTACTTGTGGACGGCCAGCAGCATGCCGTCGCGTTCAAAGACCTGGCGTTTGTGCGCGTAGTAGATCGACGGCAGCTTGATCTTCTCGGCACCGATGTAGGACCAGATGTCGAACTCCGTCCAGTTCGACAGCGGGAACACCCGGATGTGCTCGCCCTTGTGATGGCGGCCGTTGTACAGGTTCCACAGTTCGGGCCGCTGCGCCTTGGGATCCCACTGACCGAACTCGTCACGGAACGAGAACACCCGCTCCTTGGCCCGCGCCTTCTCCTCGTCGCGGCGCGCACCTCCGAACGCGGCGTCGAACTTGTTCTCGCGGATGGCGCGCAACAGGGTGAACGTCTGCATGGGGTTACGCGACGGGATGGTCTCCACTACGCGGCCCGCATCGATATCGTCCTGCACCTTGGCGACCACGAGACGCACGCCCGACTCGGCGACGAGTTCGTCGCGGGCCTGGAGGACCTCCTCGAAGTTGTGCCCGGTGTCGACATGCATCACCGGGAACGGCAGTCGGCCGGGCCGGAAGGCCTTCAGTGCGAGGTGCAGCATGACGATCGAGTCCTTGCCACCGGAGAACAGCAGCACGGGCTTCTCGAACTCCGCGGCCACCTCGCGAATGATGTGGATCGCTTCGGCCTCCAGCGAGCGTAGATGGCTCAGCTCGTAGCGGCCGGCATTGAGTTGCTCCGTCGCGGTCATCATTTCCTCGTAAAGTTGGTAGAGATGACCAGAATTATCTGCATAACCCGACATAAAACCAGGGTTGGCCTGCGATGTCAATGCCCGCGCGGCGTCACTACCCCGGAGGTAATTGATCCGCCGCAGATACTGGAACCATGTCCACCGCTACCCCGCTGACCGGCGCCGACGTGATGGCGCAGTTCATCCCGGCGTCGCCGTTCGTCGCCAAGCTCGGCATCGTCGCCGAGGTCCTCGACGGCGACCAGGTGCGCCTGCGCCTGCCGTGGGAGCCGTCCAACGTCACCGTCGGCGACATGGTCCACGGCGGCGCCGTCGCCGCACTCGCCGATGTCGCGGTGATGGCCGCCGCCTGGGCGGGCGCCGAGGTGCCCGACTCGCTGCGCGGCGTGACCACATCGATGTCGATTCAGTTCCTGGCGCCGGCCCGCGCGACTGACCTCATCGCGGTCGGCCGGGTGCTACGACGCGGCAAGACGTTGGTGAATTGCGACGTCGACGTGGTCACCCCGGACGGTGAGGAGGTCGCGAAGGCGATAGCGACCTACAAAGTCGGCTGACGCCCTCCTCGAGTGCACGCTTGTTGTACGTGACACGCGAGTAGCGCCAGTCGGCGGGACCTAGAGCGTCACCTCGTTCAGCTTGCCGGTGGCGACGTCGAACACAAACCCGCGCAGCGACTCGTGCTTTGTGACGAACGGGCTGGCCTCGATGCGGCGCAACGACTGACGCACATCCTCCTCCACATCGGGGAAGGCCTCAGCGGCCCACTCGGGCTTCAGACCCGTCTCCTCCTGAATCTCGCGCTTGAAGACGTCGTCGGTGAACGTCAGCATGCCGCAATCGGTGTGGTGGATCAGGATGATCTCCTTGGTCCCCAGCAGCCGCTGGCTGATCGCCAACGAGCGGATCTCGTCATCGGTGACCACACCCCCGGCATTGCGGATCACATGCGCCTCGCCGTCCTTGAGGCCGAGAATCCGATACACATCGAGCCGAGCGTCCATGCACGCCACCACCGCGACATGCTTGCTCGGCGGCAACGGCAGCGGACCCTTGAAGGTGCTCGCATAGGCCTCGTTGTTCTTCAGGTACTCGTCGGTGACAGACATGTCCTGAACTTTAACGCCGATCAAACTGGGCGACGGCCGCCCTCCTGGGGATCGGAGGGCGGCCGTCTGGTCAAGGGGTGCTACCTGGGCGCGTCGAGGTCGTACACCGTGGTGCCGTCGACATCGATCCGACTGAAGTTGTCCTTCACCCACGTCGCGATGTCGCTCGCGGCGCCCGACTCCCGCCAGGCGGGACCACCGTGCCCTCCTGCGATGAAGTACCGCACCTCGTGGTTGGCGACGTAGGACTGGAATTGCTCGAGAGTCGGCGAGTTGTCGGCGCCCGTGAAACCGCCGATCGCCATGATCGATGCGCCGGTCTGCAGCTCCAGACCGCTCGCCCCCATCGAGCCGATTGTCGCTGCGGCCCAACGGTTGTCCACCCCCTCGACAAGGTGCTGCAGGGCCACGTTGTCGCTGCTAGCGCCCGGACCCCCGTGTCCTGGCGGAGGAGTCATATGGGCGATGCGGCTCGGGCCCGCCACGGCCATCGGTCCGCTGCTGTGCGAGCTCATCACCGTCGCGATCGAGTAGCCGGCCGGTGCGAGGAGACCGAAGAACATTGCGGCGGCGACAAACACCGGCGTGTAGCGGCCGATCCGGTGCGCCCCGACGGCAAGGATCGCCGCCACGACGATCGAGCCGATCAGCACGACCCAGCGCAGGGCGGGCCACCAATCCGGCGTCCGGTCGAGCAGGATGAACGCCCACACGCCGGTGCCTGCGGACATCGTCGCCAGAAGTATGCGCGGTGCCAGGAACTCTTTGCCGCGCCACAGCTCTCGCACCGAGATACCGAGCAGTGCGGCGATCGCCGGCGCCAGCGCGACGGTGTAATAGGGGTGAATGATGCCGTCCATGAAGCTGAACACGGCGCCGCTGACCACCAGCCAGCCGCCCCACAGCAGAAGTGATGCTCGCAACCCGGCGGTCCGAGCGGTGCGACGCGTGAACCAGAGTCCGGCCAGCAGGCCGATGAGTGCCGCGGGCAGCAACCACGACGCCTGCGCGCCCATTGACTGACCGAACAGCCGGCCGAGGCCCGGTTCTCCCCCGAAGAACAAGTGATGAGCCGCGCCTGGCCCACCCTGACCTCCACCCGGCGGCGGCCCACCCTGCGGAGCGCCACCACCGCCGCCGAGCACGCGGTCGATTCCGTTGTAGCCCAACGTCAGCTGCAGCAGGCTGTTGTCGGTCGAACCGCCGATGTAGGGCCGCGAATCGGCTGGCCACAGATCGACCAGGACGAGATACCAGCCGGCGGATATGATTATTGCGAGTCCGCCGATCGCCAGCTTGCCGATGCGCTTCCACATCCCGACCGGGGCCGCGACGAGGAACGCCAGCGCCAGGCCGGGGACCACCAGGAAGGCCTGCAACAACTTGGCCAGGAACGCGAAGCCGATGGCGCAGCCGGTCAGCACCAGCCAGCGGGTGCCGGCCGTCTCGATGGCCCGCACCATGCAGTAGGCCGCGACCACCAGCAACAGCACCAGCAGGGCGTCGGGATTGTTGAACCGGAAGATCAACGCCGCCACGGGAGTCAGTGCCAGCACCGCACCCGCGATCAGGCCCGCAGCCGGTCCGCTGGTGCGGCGGACGGTCGCATACAGCACGCCGACCGCGCCGACGCCCATCAACGCCTGCGGCAACAGCATCGAGAAGGCGCTGAATCCGAAGATCCGGCCCGACAACGCCATCAACCACAGGGAGGCTGGCGGCTTGTCGACGGTGATCGCGTTACCCGAGTCGAGCGAGCCGAACAACCACGCCTTCCAGTGCTGGGTGCCAGCCTGCGCGGCGGCGGCGTAATAGTTGTTGGCCCAGCCGGACGAGCCGAGACCCCACAAGTAGAGGACCGCGGTTGCCGCCAGCAGGGTGAACAGCGCGGGACGCACCCAACGCGGTTGGATGTCACGGGGGTCGTCCGGCGCAGGAGCGGTCCGCTGTTGCACGTCGGCGCTGATGGTCATCGATGGATTCCTTTGCGTTTCAGGAGAATCAGCGATTCCGGCGGGGATGGAACACCCAGCCGCGCAGCAGCACGAACCGCGCTGCGGTGGCTACGAGGTTGGCCACCACCAGCACTGCGAGCTCGACCAGATGATGCGGGTCGGTGACGAAGAAGTGCAGCACGGCCAACGATCCACTGGTGATCGCCAGCGCGATAGCGAACACGATCAGACCTTCTACATGGTGCCTGGTCACGTTGGCCTTACCGCCGATCCCGAAGGTGAAGCGGCGGTTGGCCGCGGTGTTGCCGATCGCGGTCAGCAGCAGCGCGATCAGGTTCGCCACCTGCGCTCCCAACGAGCCCTGAAGCAGCACGAACAGCATCGCGTAGGCCGCCGACGACACCAAACCGATGGTGCCGAACCGCACCACCTGTCGGAACAGCGATCCCGGGGCCGCCGAATGTTGTGATGAACCCAGCTGTGCGGCAATGGTATTGACCGGAATCGAGCCGTTGGTGAAGTTGCGCAGCAGCCGACCGATACCCCTGAGATCGGCCGCCGCGGTCGCGACGATGTCCACCCGACTGTCCGGGTCGTCCACCCAGTCCACCGGGACCTCGTGGATGCGCAGACCGCTACGTTCGGCGAGCACCAGCAGTTCGGTGTCGAAGAACCATCCAGTGTCGGCGACATGGGGCAGCAGACGCTCGGCGACGTCGGCGCGGATCGCCTTGAACCCGCACTGCGCATCCGAGAACCCGGCCGCGAGCGCGGATTTGAGGATCAGGTTGTAGCAGCGGGAGATGACCTCGCGCTTGGCGCCCCGCACCACCCGGGAGCCGCGGCCCAGCCGGGTGCCGATCGCAAGGTCGGAATGTCCCGACACCAGCGGGGCCACCAGCGGGGCGAGGGCGGCCAGGTCGGTGGACAGATCCACGTCCATGTAGACCAGCACCGGTGCGTCCGATGTCGACCATGCGGCGTGCAGGGCCCGACCGCGACCCTTCTCGGACAGCCGCACCACCCGGATGTCGCACAACTCGGCGGCCAGTTCGGCTGCGATCCGCGCAGTGTCGTCGGTGCTCGCATTGTCGGCGATGGTGATGCGCGCAGAGAAGGGAAAGTGCTCACGCAGATGGCGGTGCAGGCGGTGCACCGAGCCAGCGAGGGCGGCTTCTTCGTTGTAAACCGGCACCACCACGTCGAGCACCGGCACGCCGGCGTCGCGGGCTATCTCCGCGGCATTCGGTCGGGATTCGAAGCGGGTCCGGGCCGTGTCACGCTCGAGGGCGATATCGGTCATGGAACCCATCGTCGAGGTGCAGGTTGTGCTGGCCGTTGGTGGTAGCTGTGTGGCAGCTATGAATCCATTGGCGGCCGACTGAGGTCGTAGATGACCGCTTGCTCGACGGACAGCGGCGTGTAGTGCTTCTCCACCCAGTCCGCGATCTCAATGGCGGCACGGCTGCCGCTCTTCGGCGATCCCCAGGACATCATCCGGCCGCCGATGAAGTAGTGGATCTGCCGCGTGGCGACAAGCTGCTGGAACTCCTCGAGCGTCGGCGCGGGATCGGTGCCGTTGAAACCCCCGATCGCCATCACAGGCGCGCCGGTAGCCAGCTGATACCCCGCGGCGTTGTTGGAACCGATCACCGCGGCGGCCCAGGTGTAGTCGTCGGCGTCGCGGGCCAATGTCGCCGTCAGCTCGGGCCCGGGTTTCGGCGCATCCAACAGGCCGCCAGGCCCGCCGCCGAACCCATGCCGCGACGTGCCCACACTCGGAATCGCACCGCTGTGCGGTGTCGCCGCAGTGACGATCGAGTACGCCGCAGGTGCCGCCAGACACGACACGATGGCGAGGACGGCGACGGCGCGCGCCACCGTCGGCGTCAATCGACCGGAGACCAGCAACAGCGTCGCTGCTCCCACTCCGCCGACCGCGACCACCGCCCGCAGCCACGGAGTCCACTCCGCGTGCCGGGACATCAACACCGCCGCGAGGACAACGGTCACCAGGGCCGTGCCGGACAGCGCGGTCGCCGCGCGGATATCGAATCTGTTCTGCCACAACAGGGTTGTGCCCATCCCGACACATGCGCCGACCGCCGGCGCCAGAGCGACGGTGTAGTAGGAGTGCACGATGCCGTTGGCGAAGCTGAACACCACGGCGGTGACGACAAGCCAGCCGCCGCAGAGAATCAGGGCAGCCCTGGCCGGGTCGGTGCGAGGTGCGCGTCGTGTGATGAGTAGACCCGCGACGAGACAGATCGCCGCCGCAGGCAGCAGCCACGCGATGTCCAACCCCATCCCCGCGCCGAACAGCCGGCCCCACCCGACGTCGTGGTTGAGATTGCCGAGGCCACCGGTCTCGTTACCCGTCAGCCGGCCCAATCCGTTGTAGCCCAAAGTCAATTCGACGATGCTGTTGTGCTGCGAGCCGCCGATGTACGGCCGCGACGACGCGGGCCAGAGCTCGGCGAGCGCGAGGTACCACCCTCCGGAGACCACGACCGCTGCAGCCGCGAGGAACAGGTCGGCGATCCGGCGCTTCAGCGGGCGGTGCCCCGCGACGAGGTAAGCTGCCGCGAATCCGGGCAGGACCAGGAATGCCTGCAGCATCTTGGCGAGGAAGCCGAATCCGACCGCAGCGCCCGCGGCGACCAACCACCAACGGCTTGCGCCCTTTTCGCAAGCGCGCAGTACGCAATAGGCGGCGGCGACCAGCAGCAGTACCAGTAGCGCATCGGGATTGTTGAACCGGAAGATCAACGCCGCGACAGGGGTGACGGCCAGCACCGCGCCAGCCAGCAGTCCGGCGCCGGGACCGGCGACGCGGCGGACCGCGGCGTACAGAATGCCGACGGCCGTGACCCCTTCGAGCGCCTGAGGCACCAGCACACTCCACGGGTTCAGCCCGAACAGCCGGACCGACACGTCGATAATCCACAGCGCCGCCGGGGTCTTGTCGACGGTGATCGCGTTCGCGGCGTCGCTGGAGCCGAACAACATCGCTGTCCAGTCACTCGCCCCGGCCTGCGCCGCCGCCGTGTAGAACGCGTTGGCCCACCCGCTGGCGGACAGGTTCCACAGGTACAGCACCGCGGTGGCCGACAGCAGCGCCGCGAGTCCAACTCGCGACCAGACAGAAACTGCACGCGGTGCCCTGCGTGTCGGGGCAGTTTGCGACTGCTCGCGTGGGCGCAGCTCGCGAGGGACGGCGAGTGTGGAGGTCACTGAGAAGATCCTGTCCCGGCGAGCTATGCCCGCGATTGGCCCGCGCTGGGTGTTACCTGTGAATCACCGGGCAACGTCACGGCGAACACCGTCGAACCGGGCGCGCTGCGCACATCGATGGTGCCGCGGTGGGCCTTGACGACGGCCGCGACGATCGCGAGCCCCAGCCCGGTGCTGCCCCCGCGCCGCGAGCGTGATGAGTCGCCCCGGGCGAATCGCTCAAAGATCTCGGGCTGCAACCACTCCGGGATGCCCGGGCCGTCGTCGGCCACCGTCAACACGGCACCTCCGTCCGCGGCGCGCGCCAACGAGGTGGTGACGGACGTACCAGGCGGGGTGTGCGTACGCGCGTTGGCCAGCAGGTTCGCCAGCACCTGGTGCAGCCGCGCCTCGTCGCCGGTGATGACGACGGGTTCATCGGGCACGTCGAGTGACCACTGGTGCTCGGGCCCGGCGATGTGGGCGTCACTGACCGCGTCGACGACCAATCGCGAAAGATCAACGGGCACCTGCTCCAACGGCCGGCCGGTGTCCAGTCGGGCGAGCAGCAGCATGTCCTCGACGAGCTGCGTCATCCGGGCGGTCTCGGACTCCACCCGGCTCATCGCGTGTGCGACGTCGTCGGGCACATCGTCGCGTTTGCGTTGCGCCAGCTCGGTGTACCCGCGGATCGCGGCGAGCGGGGTGCGTAGTTCGTGGCTGGCGTCGGCGACGAACTGACGCACCCGGGTCTCGCTGGCGTGGCGTGCCGACAGCGCGCCGGCGATACGGTCGAGCATCCGGTTCAGGGCCGAGCCCAGCTGCCCGATCTCGGTGTGGGCCGCCGCCGGATCGATCTCAACGATGGGGGTCGGCAGCCGCACCTCGCCGCGGTCGAGCTCCAGGTCGGCCACCTGTCGCGCCGCAGCGGAAACCGTTGACAGCGGCGCGAGTTGGCGCCGGATGATCATGATGCCCGCGACCGTCCCACCGATGAGCGCCACCGCCCCAACCACGCTGAAGATGATCGCGACGGTGAGCATGGTGTCGTCGACCTCGGAGGCGGGCAGACCGGTGACAATGGTCTCGCCCGGTCCGTGCGCGCGCATGGCGAGCACGCGGTAGCGGCCGAGCTCGTCGAGCTGCACGGTCGTCGGTTCCTCCTGCGGCTCCACGCGCGCCAGTTGTTGTGCTGCGGCGGAACTGATCTCGCT
Organism: Mycolicibacterium moriokaense; assembly: GCF_010726085.1. Classification (NCBI taxonomy): domain Bacteria; kingdom Bacillati; phylum Actinomycetota; class Actinomycetes; order Mycobacteriales; family Mycobacteriaceae; genus Mycobacterium; species Mycolicibacterium moriokaense. The sequence continues at coordinate 2,178,275 of NZ_AP022560.1, read as the reverse complement.
CTGACTGCCGTCGGCGTTGATGACGCCGGCGTCGACAGGAGTGCCGTGCGATATCACGGCGCCGACCGTGCCGGCGGCCTGGCCGGGCGCATTGAGGAACGCCGGTCCAGGTCCCATGTTTTCGCGAACGATCATCCGTCGCGGGAAGCGGGGCGGGAGGCCGACCCCGGGTGGCGGCGGGGGTGGCGGACCGAATTCGAAAATCCCCGCGGAACGCTTGGCCGTCTCGGCGAGCCGGTCATCGAGCTGGTTGGTCAGAAAGTGTTGCAGCGCAAAGATTGTGCCGATGCCGATGCCCGCGCACACCAGAGCGAGCAGCAGAATCTGCGAGGCGAGCAGCCGGGCGCGAAGCGACCACGTGCGCGGTGAACGCAGGCGGGTCAGCTTGCCCTCAGCGCGCTGGCTTGAGGACATAGCCGGCACCGCGCAGAGTGTGGATCATCGGTTCGCGCCCGTTGTCGATCTTCTTTCGCAGATACGACACGTACAACTCCACGATGTTGGACCGGCCACCGAAGTCGTAGCTCCACACCCGATCGAGGATCTGCGCCTTGCTCAGCACATGTTTCGCGTTGCGCATCATGAAGCGCAACAGCTCGAACTCGGTCGCGGTAAGGGTGATCAGCTCACCCGCGCGGGTCACCTCGTGACTGTCCTCGTCGAGCACCAGATCGCCGACGACGAGCTTCGCACCTCCCGACTCGCTGGCGACCCCGGTGCGGCGCAGCAGGGCGCGCAGACGCAACACCACCTCTTCGATGCTGAACGGCTTTGTCACGTAGTCATCACCGCCGGCAGTGAGACCGGCAATCCGGTCCTCGACCGAATCCTTGGCGGTCAGCAGCAACAGCGGCAACCCCGGGATCTGTTCGCGCAGCCGGTGCAGGACGTCCAAGCCGCTCATGTCCGGCAGCATCACGTCAAGCACCACCACATCGGGCGGGTTCTGGCGGGCCAGGGCGATGGCGGTGGCCCCGTCGCCGGCGGTCTCGATGTCCCAGCCCTCGTACCGCAGGGCCATGGACACCAACTCGGCGAGTACCGGTTCGTCGTCGACCACCAGCACCTGGATCGGGTTACCGTCGGCCCTACGCATCACGACGCGCGCGGACTCGGTGTCGTTGACCGTCGAACCGTTGGAACTGACCACACATCCATTATCGACGGGGCTGTGGGCGGTCCCTGTGCGCTGTCTATGTGCCAGCTGTGAATGTGCCAGCTGCGATTGCGCCGGCGCATATCGGGTGCACAGCCGACGCACATGAACCTCGTGCAGCCTGGACCCATGGCGAGCGAACAGGTCTGGGGTGCACCGCAGCCTGCGCAACGCTGGGGTGCACGAGAAACCGTCACGGCGGTCGGCGTGGCGGTTGTCATCGCGGCACTGGGCGGTGCAGCCATCTATGCCGCCACCGGATCGCATGCCCAACAGTCGTTCGGACATGGCCCGCCAGGCCCGCCACCAGGCGGTTTCGCGTCTGCGCAGATGATGTCCGCACTACCTGCCCTTCACGGCGAGCTGGTCGTCGAAGACGGCAAAGGCGGCTACTCCAGCCTGCTCACCCAGATCGGAACCGTGACGGCCATGTCGCCGACCAGCATCACGGTGCGCAGCGCGGACGCCTTCACCCAGACCTACGATCTGCAGCCGACGACCCGCACGACTCTGTTGATCGCGGTCAACGACGAGGTGTCGGTGCAGGCGACCCGCAACGGACATGCGGTAACCGCTGACACCGTCGACGAGAGAATCGGTCCCGTTGGCCCTGCCGGACCACCGGGACCTACCCCCCACAACTGACCGCTACGGCGTCGGAGCGGGCTCCGCTGTCACCTCGGGTGAGGCGCTGGGAGTCTCGATTTCCGTCTGCCCCGTGGACGACGTGGTGGTTTCGCCCAGTGTGATCTCAGGTCCCTCACCGACGGTGGCGGTGCCCTCATCGTTGGTGGTCATCGCCACACCAAGGACACCCATCGCCACGACTGCAGCCATACCGACCCCGGCGGACGCGATCTTGATTCGGTTCATCATGACTCCTTCGCCCCTGTCGCAGCGGTCTCGGGTGGAGTGGTGATCGGCGGCGTCGCGGCCGTGGTCTCGGGAGCCTCGGGCGCCACGGTTTCGGTGATGGTTTCGCCGGTCGTGATCTCCGAAGTGGTGACCGGACCAGGCGGCGGGGGGTCGGTCTCGTCTTGAGCCGAACTCACGCCGCTCGCCGATATGCCGAAGATGCCCATTGCGAGCAGGGCGCTGGTGCCCAACGTGGCCGCGCCCAGCTTCAACTGCTTCGATTCCACCCTGACCTCTCCATTCGGTCTTCGTGAACAGTGCATGACGGGGTCAACGCTGACCCCTACACCTTTGGGTAACCGAAGTGGACAGAGGTGAAACGACTACTTGGCGGCCTCCTCCTCGGAAGGCAGCGGTGCGGGACCCTTCATGAGGGGTTTGGCGATGCCGACAGTCGGCGCCTTCGGCGGCGTGGTCTGCGTGCTCGTCGAGCCGACTGTCATCGACGATGACTTCGCCACCGCGGCGCCGTCGTGCTCCTGCGCGACGATCAGACCGATCGCGGCCATCGCGACCACGGCGCTGGCACCGATCGTGGCCAGGCAGACCCTGAGGTCCCCCCGGGACTTGCTCCTTTTGTGACTACCCATCTCACGTTCCCTCTCTCGCGCGAGTGTTTCTGCAGCGCCGCAGCCACCGTGAAAATGCAGTTCAATACCACTGAACGCGCCGGATCTGAAGATGCGCTGGACGCCACCTGCGGGTTGTCCAGAGCTCAGCCGCCCGCATCTCTTAACCTGTGCGCATGCAGCCCACGTGTGGACCCACCGGATGACGCGCTTCCTCGCGCGCCGGCTGCTCAACTACTTGGTGCTGCTGGCACTGGCGTCGTTGTTCGTGTTCCTGCTCGCCTGGTACCAATTCGATCCCCTCGAAAGCCTGGAAAGCCGCAACCCGCGCCCCCCGCAGACCGTCATCGAGGCCAAACGCGTCGAACTCGGTCTGGACAAGCCTCCGCTGCAGGCCTACCTGCACTGGGCAGCCGGGGCGATCCGCGGCGACTTCGGCACGACCGTCGGCGGGCAGCCGGTCTCGGAGGAACTGTGGCGGCGAGTCGGAGTCAGCCTGCGGCTGCTCGTCATCGGCTCGGTGGTCGGGACCATCATCGGCGTGGTCGCGGGCGCATGGGGGGCTGTCAGGCAGTACCGCCTCAGTGACCGAGTCATCACCGTGCTCTCACTGTTGGTCATCAGCACACCGACCTTCGTGATGGCCAATCTCCTGATTCTGTCGGCACTCGGCGTCAACAACGTGCTGGGCTTTCAACTCTTCGAATACACCGGAGAGACGTCACCGGACGCGATCGGAGGCGCCTGGAACCAGTTCGTCGACCGGCTTCAGCATCTGGTGTTGCCGACGTTCACGTTGGCGCTGGGAGCCATCGCCGTATACAGCCGCTACCAACGCAACGCGATGTTGGACGTCCTCGGTCAGGACTTCATCCGCACCGCCCGCGCCAAGGGGCTGACGAGGCGGCGCGCCCTGTTCAAGCACGGCCTGCGCACGGCGTTGATCCCGATGGCAACGCTGTTCGCCTACAGCGTCGCAGGCCTGGTCACCGGCGCGGTGTTCACCGAGAAGATCTTCGGCTGGCACGGCGTCGGCGAGTGGGTGGTGACCGGCATCCTCACCCAGGACATCAACATCGTCGCGGCGATCACCATGCTGTCGGCCGTCATGATCCTGCTCGCGGGTCTGCTTTCCGACATCGTCTACGCGGCGCTCGACCCGAGAGTCCGAGTCTGATGAGCGAACCGGTAACCGAGGAAACATCGACGATCGCGCAGTCCGGCGTCGACGTCGCAGGTTTCGCGTCGCGACGCACCCTGGTGATGCGTCGGTTCCTGCGCAACAAACCGGCGGTGGCGTCCCTGGTGCTGCTGGCCCTGATGTTCGTCGCCTGCTACGCCCTGCCGCCCCTGCTGCCGTACAGCTACAGCGATCTCGACTACTTCGCGCTGCAGCAGCCACCGACGGTCGATCACTGGTTCGGCACCAACGCGCTCGGCCAGGATCTGTTGGCCCAAACCCTGCGCGGTATGCAGAAATCCATGCTGATCGGTGTCTGCGTGGCGTTCATCTCGACGGTGATCGCGGCGACCGTCGGCGCGATCGCGGGCTACTTCGGCAGCTGGCGCGACCGCACCCTGATGTGGCTCGTCGACCTCATGCTGGTGGTGCCGAGCTTCCTGCTCATCTCGATTGTCGTGCAGCGCACCAAAGGTGACATTCTCTGGTTGATCGTGCTGCTGGCCGCGTTCAGCTGGATGATCAGCTCCCGCATCGTGCGGGGTATGACGATGAGCCTTCGCGACCGCGAATTCATCGCTGCCGCAAGGTATATGGGCGTCAGCAATACGCGAATCATCCTTCGGCACATCATCCCGAACGTCGCGTCGATCATCATCATCGACACCGCGCTCAACGTCGGCGTTGCGGTCCTCGCCGAGACGGGCCTGAGCTACCTGGGCTTCGGCATCCAGCCGCCCGACGTGTCGCTGGGCACCCTGATCGCCGACGGCACCAAATCCGCGACCACCTTCCCGTGGCTATTCCTGTTCCCTGCAGGCGTTCTCGTGTTGATCATCCTGTGGGCCAACCTCGTCGGCGACGGACTGCGCGACGCGCTCGATCCCAGCGCAAGGCAGTTGCGGGGGCGACGCAAGTGAGCCTGCTGGAGGTACGCGACCTCACCGTCGCCTTCCCCACCGACGCCGACCCGGTGAATGCGGTGCGCGGCATGAACTTTGACGTCAACCCGCGTGAAGTCGTCGCCCTGGTCGGAGAGTCTGGTGCCGGCAAGTCGGCCAGCGCGATGGCCGTCGTCGGCCTGCTGCCCGAATACGCGACGGTGTCCGGCTCCATCAAACTGCACGGAGGCGAACTCATCGGGTTGTCGGATCAACGGATGTCCGAGATACGCGGCAAGAAGATCGGCACGGTCTTCCAGGATCCGATGTCGGCGCTGACCCCCGTCTACACCGTCGGCGATCAGATCGCCGAGGCGATCGAGGTCCACCAGCGCGACGTCACCCGCCGGGCGGCCAGGGCCCGTGCCGTGGAACTCCTCGAACTCGTCGGCATCGCCCAGCCGGAGCGCCGGGCGCGGTCGTTTCCACACGAGTTGTCCGGCGGCGAGCGGCAACGGGTGGTCATCGCGATCGCGATCGCGAACGACCCCGATCTGCTGATCTGCGACGAGCCGACCACCGCGCTCGACGTCACGGTGCAGGCGCAGATCCTCGACGTCCTCAAGACCGCGCGGGACGTCACCGGCGCCGGCGTGCTGATCATCACTCACGATCTCGGGGTCGTCGCCGAGTTCGCCGACCGCGCATTGGTGATGTACGCCGGGCGGCCCGTCGAGATCGCGACCGTCGCCGAGCTGTACCGCGACCGCCGGATGCCCTATACCGCGGGACTTCTCGGCTCGGTCCCCCGGCTGGACGCCGCGCAGGGGTCGCGGCTGGTGCCCATTCCCGGCGCCCCGCCGTCGATGGCCGCGCTGCCACCCGGCTGCCCGTTCGCCCCGCGCTGCCCGCTCGCCATCGACGACTGCCGCGCCGAGGAGCCTGACCTGCTCGAGATGGGCCCCGACCACACTGCCGCGTGCATCCGGACCGACCAGGTCGCCGGCCGCAGCGCCGCGCAGATCTACGGCATGTCCACCGAACCGCCCACCCGCGCAGAGGTCCCGGACTCGTCGGTCGTGCTGCGCGTCCGCGACCTCGTCAAGACGTACCAGCTGACCAAGGGCGTGGTGTTCCGCAGGCACGTCGGCGAGGTGCGTGCGGTCGACGGCGTCAGCTTCGAACTGCAGCGGGGCCGCACGCTGGGCATCGTCGGTGAATCCGGCTCGGGCAAGACGACGACGTTGCACCAGGTGCTTGGGCTGACCGCCCCGCAGTCGGGGTCGATCGAGGTGCTCGGCCACGACGTTGCGACGCTGGATCGGCGCGGTCGCCGCGAGCTGCGCGGCGACCTGCAGGTCGTCTTCCAGGATCCGGTCGCGTCACTGGATCCTCGGCTCCCCGTGTTCGATGTCCTCTCAGAACCGTTGAGCGCCAACGGCTTCGACAAGAATAGAATCGACGACAGGGTGGCGGAGCTGCTCGGCATCGTCGGACTGCAACGGGAGGATGCCAGCCGCTACCCGGCGGAGTTCTCCGGCGGTCAGAAGCAGCGCATCGGGATCGCGCGGGCGTTGGCCACGCAGCCCAAGATCCTCGCGCTCGACGAGCCCGTGTCGGCGCTCGACGTGTCGATCCAGGCGGGCATCATCAACCTCCTGCTCGACCTGCAGCAGCGGTTCGACCTGTCCTACCTCTTCGTCTCCCACGACCTGTCGGTCATCAAGCATCTCGCCCACCGGGTGGCGGTGATGTACAAGGGTTCGATCGTCGAGCAGGGCGACGGTGACCAGGTGTTCAACAGCCCGCAGCACGACTACACCCGCCGGTTGCTTGCTGCAGTTCCTCAGCCAGAGGTGAAACGCAGCTAGAGTCTGTGCGCATGAGGATCCGACGCCTAGCTGTAGCAACTGTGATCGCTGCCCTGACCCTGTCCGCCTGCTCGGGCAGCAACCAGGAGGCGCCGCCGGCGGGCGGATCCGCGGAGGTCGGCACCACCAACGACATCAACCCGCAGGACGTCGCCAACCTGCGGCAGGGCGGCAACCTCCGGTTGGCGCTCAACGACTTCCCACCGAACTTCAACTCGCTGCACATCGACGGCAACACCGGCGACGTCGGCTCCCTGATGCGGTCCACGATGCCGCGCGCGTTCCGGATCGCCGCCGACGGTTCGGCCACCGTCAACACCGACTACTTCACGAGCGTGGAGCTGACGAGCACAGACCCGCAGGTCGTCACCTACACGATCAACCCGAAAGCGGTCTGGAGCGACGGCACCCCGATCACCTGGGAGGACATTCAGTCGCAGATCAACGCCATGAGCGGTAAGGACAAGAACTTCGCGATCGCGGCCACCAACGGCTGCGACCGGGTCGAGAAGGTCGAGCGCGGGGTGGACGACCGGCAGGCCGTCGTCACCTTCGCCAAGCCGTGGGCCGACTGGAAGGGCATGTTCGCGGGCAGCACCGTGTTGTTGCCGAAGGTGTCGACCGCCGACGCGGAGGTCTTCAACCGTGGGCAGCTCAACGGTCCTGGACCGTCGGCGGGACCGTTCATCATCTCCAACCTCGACCGCGGCGCGAAGCGGATCACGTTGACGCGCAACCCGAAATGGTGGGGTGAGAAACCGCTGCTGGACAGCATCACCTACCTGGTTCTTGACGATGCGGCACGGATTCCCGCGCTGCAGAACAACACGATCGACGCCACCGGTCTCGCGACCCTCGACGAGATGGAGATCGCGCGGCGGACGAACGGGATCGCGATTCGCCGTGCTCCCGGCCTCGGCTGGTATCACTTCACGTTCAACGGTGCCCCGGGCCGGATCCTCGAGGACCCGGCATTGCGACGGGCGGTCGCCATGGGCATCGACCGCAACACCATTGCCGCCGTGACACAGCGTGGGCTCGCCGACAACCCTGCCCCGCTGAACAACCACATCTTCGTCGCCGGCCAGGAGGGCTATCAGGACAACAGCGGTGTCGTGGCGTTCGACCCCGAGAAAGCGAAGAAGGTGCTCGACGGGCTCGGCTGGCGGATGAACGGCCAGTTCCGTGAGAAGGACGGCAAGCAGTTGGTCATCCGCGACGTGCTCTTCGACTCACTCGGGACGCGGCAGTACGGCCAGATCGCGCAGAACAACCTCGCGCAGATCGGCGTCAAGCTCGAACTCGACATCAGGCCGGCAGCCGGGTTCTTCACCGACTACGTCACCGTCGGCAACTTCGACATCGCCCAATTCGCCTGGAGCGGTGATGCTTTCCCGTTGGCGAGCCTCACCCAGATCTATCGCACCGATGCGGAGAGCAACTTCGGCAAGATCAGCAGCCCGGAGATCGACGCCAAGATCGAGGAGACGGTCGGCGAACTGGATCCGGCGAAGGCGCGACAACTGGCCAACGAACTCGACAAGATGCTCTTCGAAGAGGTGTTCAGTCTCCCGCTGACGCAGTCGAGCGGAAACATCGCGGTGCGAAGCAATTTGGCGAACTTCGGCGCGTTCGGGTTGGCCGACCCGGACTACACGGAGATCGGCTTCATGAAGTAGCGCGGCGCACGGTTCGCGGAACCACCGCGGGCACCGCCGCTTCCAGGGCGGCCGCCGCCTCGATCCCCCAGATCAACGCCCGGACCGCCAACCCTGGGGACTTCGAATCCAGCACGGACTCGCGTTCGGGCAGCCTCTCGATCGCGCCGTCGTAGATGGCCTTGACGATGTCCAGGGCGGCCCGTTCGCGAAAATCGACGATGCTGTGGCCTGCGGTCGCCAAGTTGACCAGGACCGCATTCGGGATCAGCGACGCGACCCTGCGCGCCACCGTCGGCGGTGTGATCAGGTCACGACCACCGGAGATCACCACCGTGCGCCAGGTGAAGTTCGGCATCTCGGCGACCAGGTCGAAGGGTTCGGCGTCGAATTCCGTTGTGTCCGGGGCTGCTTCGCGGTATGCCAACGCGGGATCGAACGGTTCGCCGTCCGGTGTCGCCCCGTAGTTCAGTTCGCGGTACCCGATGCGGCCGACCAGATCGGGTTCGTGCCGGTACGGCGCCTTGCGCTCGAACATCAGACTGGTGGCGTGGGCCATGGCTGACCACAACCAGCGGCGTCCGGTGAGCAGCAGGTCCAGTTGGCGCTGCAGCAGCGTCGGGCCGGCGAAACCGTAGACGGCCATGGCCAGTTGCGTGGCCGCCGGCGTCAACTGCTCCTCATCGACGAGGCGTCGCACCTTGGGCGCCAGGTCTGCGGTCTCGGGGTCGTCGCCGTTCCAGAGCAGCCGACGTGCCGCCTCGCGGACGGCGTCGATGTCCTGCGCAGACAGCACCGGCGAGTCCAGGACCATCGCGTGCACGCGGTTCGGATGGCGGACGCCGAACCCGGCGGCGAGATAGGTGCCGTAGGACGTGCCGTAGACGACCGCCTTGTCGACGCCCGCGTCGTCGAGTACAGCGGCGATGTCGTCGACGACCTGGGTGATCGTCAACGCCTCCGGCGGCAGGTCAGCGCCGCGGTCATCATGGCGTGACATGCCGACGCCCCGGTGTTCGACCATGATGACGTCGAGGCCCTCGGCTGCGGCGCGGCGCCGAAAGCCCCGGTACAACGCGATCGACGCAGCCCCGGGACCGCCTGGGATGACGACCAGCGGATGCGCGGATTTGCGCCCGGTCCGCACGTAGTAGAGGTCGAACTGGTCATCGGCGCCGCCCTCGCCGGACCGTACCGGCCGCCGGACGGCCCGAACACCTGGCAGCGCCGCGAGTTTGTCGTGCGCCCGGCGACGCTTGGCGTTCATGGTCATCACGTCCATTGTGCCCTCAGCCCGCCGAGGTTCTATAGAGTCGCCAGACGAATGGATCACACCTAGAACCGAGGCAGCGTGCAAACAGGAGAGTTCTTCGAGTGGGCCACCAAGGCCTTCGAGGTGCTGGGCGTGCTGTCGATGATCATCGGGTTCGTGTTCGCCTTCGCGCTGTCGGTACTCACCTGGGCACGCACGAAGAGCGGCGGCCGCGCGTTCAAGACGTTGCGGGAATCACTGGGAGGAGCAATCCTTCTCGGCCTGGAACTGCTTGTCGCCGCGGACATCGTCAAGACCGTCACGTCGACACCTTCGCTGACCGACGCCGCGGTACTCGGGATGATCGTCCTCATCCGGACGGTGCTGAGCTTCACGATTCAGATCGAGATCGACGGTGTCGCGCCCTGGCGCAAGGCGCTGAGAACCGGACCGGAAGTGCTGGCCAGCGCGACTCGCAAGGCCCTGCAACCGGAGCCCTAGTCAGCGGCCTCCGGCGCGGATCAAGTCCGCGGCCTTCTCACCGATAAGCACGCTGGGCGCGTGGGTGTGCCCGCGGATGATCGTCGGCATCACTGATGCATCGGCGACGCGCAGGCCCTCGACGCCGCGGACTCGCAATTCGGGGTCGACGACGCTGGCGTCGTCGCTGCCCATCCGGCAGGTACCCACCGGGTGATAGAGCGTGTGCGACAAAGAGTTCAGCGCCCGTTCCAACGTCTCGTCGTCCAGCGTCGTGGCGTTCAGCGGTCGGGCGATCGCGCCGATGATGCCGCTGAGCGCGGGCGCTTTCGCGATCGTCGCGCATATCCGCAGACCGGACATCAGTGCCTCGCGGTCCGCACCGGCGGGGTCGGTGAGATAACGCGGGTCGATGATCGGCTTGTCCTTGGGATTCGCGGACCGCAACGTGATGGTGCCGCTGCTGCGAGGCTTAAGCAGGATCGGCCCCAGCACGACCGCATGGCCCGGATACGGATCGCCGATCCCCTCCTCGAAGTACGGTGCGGGAGCGAAGATCAGCTCCAGATCCGGCAATTCGAGATCCGAGCGGCTCTTCACGAATCCGTACGCCTCACCGACGTTGGACGTCAGCATGCCGCGTCTGCGGATCAGATAGTTCACGAGTTCAAGCGGCTTCTCTGCTGCGTAGAGGGTGTCGTTCGGCGCGTCGAATCCCAGTGGCACGACAAGATGATCGAGCAGGTTGGCGCCGACTTGCGGTGACGGGGCGACCACCTCGATGCCGTGCTCGCCCAGCTGGTCACGGTCACCGATGCCGGAGAGCATCAGTAGTTGCGGGCTGTTGATCGCGCCGCCGCACAGGATCACCTCGCGCCGTGCGCGCACCGCCTGCTTGGTGCCACCCTTGTCGAACTCGACGCCGACGGCGCGGCGCCCGTCGAACAGCACCCTCGTCGCGGTGGCCTCGGTCAGCAGCGTCAGGTTGGGCCGCTTGAGCGCGGGCCGCAGATAGGCATCGGCGGTGCTCCACCGTGCACCGCGACGTTGCGTGACACGGGTTTCGCAGAAGCCCTCCGGCTCAGCCTGATTGGGTTCTTCGATGCGATAGCCGCATTCCTCGACGGCCCTCAGCCACGCTGCGGTGGACGTGCGCGGGCTTCGTTGGCGCGCGATCGACAGCGGACCGCTCTCGATGCGAGTCAGATACGGCTCGAGGTGCGCGTAGTCCCATTGCTCGCCGGCGGCCGCGCCCCATTCGTCGTAGTCGGCGGCGAAGCCGCGCACCCACATCATCGCGTTCATCGACGACGAGCCGCCGAGCATTTTGCCTCGCGGCCAATAGATCTCGCGGCCGTCGAGTGCCTTCTGGGGTTCCGTCAGATAGTCCCAGTCCATCGGGGTGCGCATCAGCTTGGCGAAACCCGCGGGAATGTGGATGAATTTATCCTTGTCCTTCGGCCCCGCTTCGAGCACCACAACCTGGGCCGAGCTATTGGCACTGAGGCGATTGGCCACGACCGAGCCAGCAGAACCCGTTCCCACAACGACATAGTCGGCGTCCACGCGCCGGAGTCTATGAGTCCGGTGGCGCCGATGGGGTCGCTTGGCGCGGATGCGCCGCCCCGACTTCGCGCGAGCAGACGCAAAGCACACGACACGCCGGGAGATTCACGACTTTTGCGCCTGCTCGCCGGTAGTCCCGTAGTTAGGCGGACAGTGCGATGTGGTGCGCGTCCTCGACGGCCGCGTACCGGTCCGGGCTGCACGTCAGCACGATGACCTGCCCGTCGCCGCCGACAGCGTTGAACACCGCGCCCATCTTGACGAGTCGATCCGCGTCCGTGAACCCCAGGGCGTCGTCGATCACCACCGGAACGGTGTCCTCCTTGGCGACCAGCGCCGCGCCTGCCAACCGCGCAACGATGCCGAGCTGCTCCTTCGCCCCACCGGACAACGACTCGTACGGAACCGTGCGGCCGGACAATGTGCGGCTGCAGATCTTCAGGTCACTGTCGATCTCCACTTCGAAACTGTCGCCGAAGACCAGGCGGCCGAGCCGCTCCACCTCGGTGCGGAACGGGTCGACGTAGCGCAGCCGGGCGGCATCTCGGTGCCGAATGATCACCGACCGCAGCAGTTCCGCGGCGCGCGCACGGCGCTGCACCCGCAGGTACTCCGCCTCGGCGTGCTCGCGTTCGGTCTCCGCCGCGTCGAGTTGCCCCTTGCGGCCTTCGGTGCCGTACACCTTCAGTTGCGTCTTGACCTCGCGTAGCGCCTCGGCCACCTCGTCATGCTGACGGCCCACCTCATCGGCGCGACGGGTGGCGTCGCCGAGCGCGGCGGCGACGCTGTCCGGCGCTGCTTTGGCCAATTCAGCGCTCAGGTCGGCGACGAGCGTGTTCGCGCGTCGTGCCTCCTGCTCGCACGTCTCGGCCTTGGCCGTCAACTCGTCGTCGGCGGTTGTCGCGCGCTGCCGCGCCAACTGGTCACGCGTGAGCCCTAGCTGCTCCTGCTCGGTGGCGAGCTTGTCCCGTAGCAGGGCAACTCGAGTCTCGCGCTCCGCCAACTGCTTTGCCGCCGCCTCGGCGACCTTGCGATGCTTCTCGCAGTCCGCGATGGCCTGCGTCACGGCGGTGTTGGCCGCGTCGAGCTCGGCGCGTGCGGCGTTCGGATCGGCTTCGAACAGGTCGACGTCGACGGGTTGGCGCGCGGTCAGCTCAGCCAATCGGGTCCGCAACTGCTCGACCGACACGTCGCCGGTCAACGCCTCGATTCGTGCGACCAGTCGATCCTGGGTGGCCACCAATTGTTGGCGGCGCTGGCCGAGGGCGCGTGCGGCGTCGACGTCGGCAACACCGCCCTTCGCCAACTCCGAAGCCAGAAGCTGCTGGGCCGCATCGAGTTTAGCCTGCGTCTCCGACGCCGGCGTGCCCGGCGCCAGACGTGCGGTCAGCACCCCGGGCACCTCGATCTCGGTCTGCGAGCTGACACCGGTCGACCAGGACTGACCCGCCTCGAGCGCATGTACTTCACCGTCGACACGCACCTCGAGGTCGGCGATCGCGACCAGCTCGAGGTGCGCCGACATCAGCTCGACCTGCCCCATCGCGACATCGACCGCCGACTTGGCCGCCTCGATGGCGCGCATACCCTCATCCGTCAGTGCGATGCCCGCCAGCTCCGACCCGGTGCTGTCCAGATCGCGTTGTGCCCCAGCGATCTTGGCCAGCAGCCCCGCCAGCCGGTCGGCCTCCTCGCGCGCCACCAGCTGATCCACGGTCCGGCGGGCCGAGTCGGCGCGGTCCTGGGCGGCCGCCATCGCGGTCCGCGCCTCCTCCGCGACCACATCGGCTGCCTGCTTCACCTCGGCGGCCGTGGCCAGCGCTTCGGCAGCCTCGGCCGCCGCGGCTTCGAGCTCGACGATGGCTGCGGCCCGTTGGTCGATTGCGTCCCGCAGCGCGTGCCGATCGTTGACCGCCGCGACCGCCGCGCTGCGTCCGGCCTCGGTGGCGGCCGCGACCAGCTCGGCCTGTTTGAGCTGACCGGCCAGCGCGGCAACCGTTTCGGCGGCGGCCTGAGCCTGTTCCAGCTGTTTCGCGGCGTCCGTGCGCGCGGCACTCAGCCGAGCCAGTTCCTCGGTGAGATCGGCGTGGCGGTGAATCGCTTCGTCCACTTCCGCGATGGCGGCCGCGCACCGGGCCACCTCATCATTGGCGGTCTGGAGCCGCTTCTCGGCGGCGGCCCACTGCCCGGTGGGACGGCCGGTGCGGGTGAAGTACGTGAGGTACTCGGCCTCGATGCGGTCGACCAGCAGCGTGTCGGTGCCATTGGCCGTGGGTGAAGCATCGGCGGGTGCCGCGGCCACGCCAGCAGCCACGTCGAGCGCCCGCGACAGCGCGTCACACCCCGACAGGTCCACGGCCTCGGTAGACGCCGACTGCAGTACCCGCTGGGCCTGCCACAGGCAGGTGTCGACCGTCTCCTCCAACATGGCCCGAACCCGGTCGTGCGCCTCGTCTCCGGTGAGCTGCTCGCGCCGTGGCGCCAGCACCGTCAACTCGGTCTCGCACCGCTTGTGGAACCGCTTGCGGTACACGAATCGGTAAGGGCCGGTGGAGATTTCCGCGGTGATCTCCGCGCCGACGTCGGCGTGCGTCGGCTTGACCTGCTTGACCTCTTTCTTCGACGACCGGTCCTTGGCCTCCAGAAGCAGGTCCAGCGCCTCGATCATCGACGACTTGCCGACCTCGTTCGCGCCGCTCACCACCACGACGCCGTGATCGGGGAACTCGATCTCGCGGTGCACGATGCCGCGGTAGTTGGTCAACACCAAGCGATGCAGTTTCACGCCACACCCCTGTCGGCCAGGCGCAGCAGTAGCGCCAACGCCGCACGCGCGTCGTCGGCGTCGTCGCCGTCGGACCGCGCAGTGGCGACCAGTTCCTCGACCGCGGTCGCTGCGAAGCCACCGATCCCGAGATCGTCGAACTCGCCGTCGGCGGGCATGACGGCGATATGGGATTCCTTGTCCCACACGGTAAGTGCGGCGAACAGGCGGGCGTACTTGTCCAGGCACGCATCAAGGGTCGCCTTGTCGGTGACCGTCAGCGACCCGGTCAGCCCGACGCGCACGACGGTGCGTTCCTTGTCGGGCATCAGGTCCAGATTGAGGTCCAGATCGGCGATGTCACGGCTGCTGTCGACCGAACGGCGCAACGTCACGAAGCGCCAACGACCCACCTTGCGGGGTTCGACCCGCACCGGCGCCGAAGGATCGGTCTCGTCGAGGTCGACCACCAGGACGTGGCCGGGATCTGTCTCGATGTCGTCGTAGTTGGTGACCTCCGGCGAGCCGGAGTACCAGATGCGGCCGGTGGTGCCGACCTGCATGCGAGAGTGCTTGTCGCCCAACGCCACATAGTGGACCGCACCGCGCGCGATGGCAGCCTCCAGCGCCGCCAGCCGAATCAACGACGGCCGGTCCTTGTCGGGAACGAAGATGTCGACCCCACCGTGGCCGACGACGATGCGCGCGACGCCGTCGGCGGGTAGGTCGTCGAGCACGGAGGCGACGGGATCGGCGCACGGGGCCTTGGAGGTCCACGGCGCCGCCACCAGCTGCAGGCCGGGCCGCACCTCATGCACACCGGGTCGATCGAGCACGGTCACGTTCTCCGGGCACTCGGACCGAAACAGTGGACTGGTGTAGACCGACGATGCATCCAGCGGATCGTGGTTGCCGGGCAACAGGTACACCGGGACGCCGATGGCGCGCATCGCCTCCAGCGACTGGCTGACGTCGCGGGACGCGAGTTGGTTGTGCTCGAAGACGTCACCCGCGACGACGACGAACTCGGCCCCGGTGTCGGCGGCGAGCGCACCAAGACCGGCCACCACATCCCGTCGCGCGGCCGAATAACGGGGCTGCGCCTCACCGTTGAGGAAGTAGCGGGTCATGCCGAGCTGCCAGTCGGCGGTGTGAACGAATCGCATCTCGGCCCATCCCCTTCCAGTCTCGATGTTCAGCCGGTCTTTGCCGGGCATGGCGAGTGTAGGTCTGGGCGCCGACAAGTCCGGTGAGGCGCGACGTGTCACAAGCACGTCCTGCTGGACCGGCACTCACGGCACCTCTACGGTGGGACGGTGAGCGACTCCTACCGCACGCTGTTGCTGCTACGCCACGCGAAGTCGGACTACCCGACGGGAGTGCCCGACCACGAACGCCCGCTCGCACCTCGCGGAATCCGCGAGGCCGCACTGGCCGGCGACTGGCTGCGCGCGCACGCGCCCGCGGTGGATGCGGTGCTGTGCTCGACGGCCACGCGCACCCGGGAGACGCTCGAACGGACCCGTATCGACGCACCGGTGAAGTTCCTGGACCGCCTCTACGAAGCCACGCCGGGTGCGGTGATCGGCGAGATCAATCGGGTGCCGCAACGGTTCGACTTCGACGTCGCCACACTCCTGGTCGTCGGGCATGAGCCGACGATGTCCGACCTGGCCCTCGGACTGGCCACGGACGAGGGCAGCAACAGCGCTGCGGCCGAACGCATCTCGATGAAGTTTCCCACCTCGGCGATCGCCGTACTGCGCACGGCCGAGACGTGGGATCAGCTGACGCTGGACGGCGCCACACTGGTCACGTTCCACGTGCCCCGCTAGAACTCAGGCGCGCGTCGCCAGCGTCAGCTCCATCAGCTTGAGCGCCATCGCACATGCATCGCTGCCGGGTGACTGCGGGTTGACCCACCACCCGACCACGCCCGCCGCATCGCTGGCGACGCCGCACGAGCCGTTCGGATCGTTCGGGCGCATCAGGATGGATTCGATACCTGCCACCGTCTTGTTCTCGACCCGGTACCCGAGCTGGTCGGCCACCTCGCGCTCGTTGTCCAGGCTGCCCTCTTCGAACCAGAACCGGGTGATGTCGACCAGGCCGGTCGGATTCGCCGCCTGCCATCGGCACACCGCCCCGACGAACGTGCTCTGGATGTCCAGCGGATCGGCGTTGACCGTTTCGGCGAGGATGTCCTCCGTCAGGACGTCGCACTCCTTCTGCAGGTTCGGGTACTGCCGTTCGGAGTCGTTGTTGCGGGGCACATCGCCGCTACCGGCCTTGGTCGCGGTGCCTTCAACGGTGCTTGTGCACCCGGCGAGCACCGCGAGTGCGGCGCACGCCGTGACCAGAGCGCCTGCGGCGCGACGAGCAAGTCTCATTTGGAGTTCACAATCGACTGGCGGGTGAGTTCCTTGGCGACCTCGCAGGCGTCCGGAAACGGCTTCTCGCTGTAGCTGACCGACCATTCGATGAAGTCGTCCTCGAACTGGATGCCGATCTCGCACAGGTTGGTTCCGAGGATCGGGTCCTCACCGATGGCGATGAAGCCGTCGTGCCCCTCGATGTTGATGTCCTCCACACTGGCGCGCGTCAGTTCCTCGGTCTTGCGCTCGCGGCCGATAGGGCTGCCCCGAAACCACGTGAACGAGAAGTGCGGCCCCAGGATGCTGCCGCCGGCAAGCCACTGGCAGCCCACCGAGTTCTTGGCGGTGTTCACCAGGCCCGGTACGCGCGCCTGCGAAATGACCTCCTGATCGCTGATTCCGCCGCATTCGGGGAAGAACGGACCGTGGGTAGCGCTGGCTGTCGGCGTCGAGGTCTGCGGGACCTCCGGGTTGGCCGGCTCAGAATCCGAGCAGGCGGCGAGCATCGGAATGATCGCCACAGCCGCGACCGCCAGCGCCTTGGTATTTCGGCTGGTGTTTCGGCTCGTCCGGGCTGGACGCGTCGTGGAAGTCACGCCATGCACTGTAGCGGCAGGTCAGGGCCTCAACCACCGACATGCCGGTTGACCTGGGAATTTATGCAATTCTCAGGCGACACTGCTGATCAGGACGAACAGCCGGTGTGCGAAAGTAGCGAGATGTTGTGGGCGCTGCTGCGACAGTACGCGCGGCCGTACCGGTGGCTGCTCGCGATCGTGGCGGTGTTCCAGTTGATCAGCACCCTGGCGTCGCTGTACCTGCCCACCGTCAACGCGGCGATCATCGACGACGGAGTTGCGAGCGGAAATCTGCGAAGGATCGTCGAACTGGGCGGCGTGATGCTCGCGGTCACCGCGCTGCAGGTGATTTGTGCGGTCGGCGCGGTGTACTTCGGCTCCAGGGCAGGCATGGGTTTCGGACGCGATCTCCGGTCGGCGATCTTTCACCACGTCACCGGGTTCTCGGCCGAGGAGACGGCCCGGTTCGGCGCATCGTCACTGCTCACCAGGACCACGAACGACGTGCAGCAGATTCAGCTGCTCGTGCAACTGACCTGCACGATGCTGATCACGGCGCCGCTGATGTCGATCGGCGGCATCTTCATGGCGATACATCAGGACGCCGGACTGTCGTGGCTACTGCTGGTGAGCGTGCCGATCCTGGCCGCCGCCAACTACTGGATCGTGTCGCACCTGTTGCCGATCTTTCGGCGCATGCAAAGGTTGATCGACGGCATCAACCGCGTCATGCGGGAACAACTCGCCGGCATCCGGGTTATCCGCGCATTCACCCGGGAACCGCACGAACGCAACCGCTTTGGGCAGGCCAATCAGGCCCTGGCGGACGCCGCGCTGGAGGCGGGACGCTGGCAGGCGCTGATGCTGCCGACGACCACCCTCGTCATCAACATCTCCAGCGTCGCGCTGATCTGGTTCGGCGGCTTGCGCATCGACGCCGGCCAGATGCAGGTCGGCTCGCTGATCGCGTTCCTGTCGTACTTCATGCAGATCCTGATGGCGGTCCTGCTCGCCACGTTCATCCTCGTCATCATTCCCCGCGCGTCCGTCTGCGCCGACCGCATCGGGGAGGTGCTGTCCACCGAGCCGCAGATCGCCAGCCCCCAGCATCCCGTGCGCCCGGACGTAGTCAGAGGCGAGATCCACCTGGACCACGCCACGTTCAGCTACCCGGGCGCCGAGCGCCCTGTGCTACAGGATGTTTCGCTGATCGCCCGTCCGGGGACGACGACGGCGATAGTCGGATCCACCGGTTCGGGCAAGTCGACGTTGGTGTCGCTGATCTGCCGGCTGTTCGACGTGACATCGGGCGCGGTGCGCATCGACGACATCGACGTGCGCGACTTCGATCCCGAACAGCTGTGGGCGGCTATCGGTGTAGTGCCGCAGCGGGGTTACCTGTTCTCCGGCACCGTCGCCGACAATCTGCAGTTGGGCGCTGCCCCGGGACAGGTGGTGACCGAAGACGACATGTGGCGCGCATTGGAGGTGGCCGCCGCCGATGATTTCGTGCGCGCACACGCCGACGGGTTGGGCATGCGAGTCGCCCAGGGTGGCATCAACTTCTCCGGCGGCCAGCGTCAGCGCCTGGCGATCGCCCGCGCGGTCATCCGTCGCCCCGCGATCTACCTGTTCGACGACGCGTTCTCGGCGCTCGACGTGCACACCGACGCCCGGGTCCGCGCCGCCCTTCGCGAGGTGTCGGCCGACTCAACGGTTCTGATTGTCTCCCAGCGTATTTCGACGGTAGCCACCGCAGATCAGATCGTCGTCATCGACGACGGTTGGGTTCGCGGAGTCGGCACCCACGAGACACTGCTGGCGGATTGCCCCGAATACGCCGAGTTCGCCGACTCACAGGCGCTCGCCGGCGAGGGAAGCACCGCGTGAGCGGGCCCATGGCACGGCCCATCCGGGGCGCGGTACAGGCGCCGACCGAACGGTCACGCGACTTCAAGGGATCGGCGATCCGACTCGTAAAGCAGCTGACCCCGCAACGAGGCCTGGCCGCCACGGTCGTCCTGCTGGGCATCGGCGGCATCGCGATCGGCGTCGTCGGCCCACGCATCCTCGGGCACGCGACCGACCTGCTCTTCAACGGTGTGATCGGCCGACAGTTGCCTGCCGGCCTGACCAAGGAACAGGCCATCGAGGCGGCCCGAGCACGCGGTGACAACACCTTCGCCGACCTGCTCTCCGGCATGAACGTCGTGCCCGGGCAAGGGGTGGACTTCGGCGCCGTCGGCCGCACACTGGCGCTGGCGCTGGGGCTGTATCTGGTTGCCGCGCTGATGGTTTGGCTTCAGGCCAGGCTGCTCAACGTCGCGGTGCAGCGCACGATGGTGGCCCTGCGCTCCGATGTCGAGAACAAGATCCACCGGATGCCGTTGTCCTACTTCGACAACCGTCAGCGCGGCGAAGTGTTGAGCCGCGTCACCAACGATGTCGACAACATCCAGACATCGCTGTCCATGACCATCAGCCAGCTGCTGACGTCGGTGCTGACAGTGTTCGCAGTGTTGGTGATGATGTTGACCATCTCGCCGCTTTTGACGCTGCTGACCGTCATCACCGTGCCGCTATCGCTTTGGGCGACACGGGCGATCGCACGCCGGTCCCAGCGCATGTTCGTCGCGCAATGGGCCAACACCGGCCGGCTCAACGCGCACATCGAGGAGACCTACAGCGGTTTCACTATCGTCAAGACGTTCGGTCATCGCGCCAAGGCTGAGGATCAGTTCCGGGAGTTCAACGACGACGTACACGACAGCAGCTTTGGGGCGCAGTTCTTTTCGGGTCTGGTGTCGCCTGCGACGGTGTTCATCGGCAACATCAGCTATGTCGCGGTGGCCGTGGTCGGCGGCCTTCACGTCGCGACCGGACAGATCACCCTCGGCAGCATCCAGGCGTTCATCCAGTACGTGCGCCAGTTCAACCAGCCGCTGACGCAGGTCGCGGGCATGTACAACACGCTGCAATCCGGCGTGGCCAGCGCGGAGCGGGTGTTTGACCTGCTCGACGCCGAGGAAGAATCGCCGGAGCCGGCCCCGATGCTGTACGCGCCGGACGGACGGCCCGGCCGGGTCGAGTTCAAAAACGTCACCTTCAGCTACCACCCCGGCACCCCCGTCATCAGCGACCTCTCGCTGGTCGCCGAACCCGGGACGACGGTGGCGATCGTCGGACCGACGGGTGCGGGCAAGACGACACTGGTCAATCTGCTGATGCGGTTCTACGAAGTCGACTCGGGCCAGATCCTGCTGGACGGCGTCGACATCGCCACCATGAGCCGTCAATCGCTGCGCTCGCGCATCGGCATGGTGCTGCAGGACACCTGGCTGTTCGCCGGCACGATCTACGACAACATCGCCTACGGCAGACCGGACGCGACCGAAGACGAGGTGATCACGGCCGCCACCGCCGCCTACGTCGACCGGTTCGTGCACCAACTGCCCGACGGCTATCAGACCTGGGTCAGGGACGACGGGACGAACATCAGCGCGGGCGAGAAACAGCTCATCACCATCGCCCGTGCGGCGCTGTCCAGCCCGCACCTGCTGGTGCTCGACGAAGCGACGAGTTCGGTCGACACCCGCACCGAGTTGCTGATCCAACAGGCGATGGCCGAACTGCGCCGCGATCGGACGAGTTTCATCATCGCGCACCGGCTTTCGACGATCCGCGATGCCGACGTCATCGTCGTCCTCGAGGCCGGCCGGATCGTCGAGCAGGGCAGCCATGACGAGCTGATGGCTAAGCGTGGCGCTTATTGGGCTATGGCGCGCGCCTAGTCGCCGTACGCTCGAAAACGATGAGCTCGACGGTGTACACCTTCTGCAGATACTGCTCGGCAGCATGCGGTATCGAGGTCACCGTCGAGAACAACAGGGCGACGCGAATCTCGCCGGACAAGCAGAATCCGCACAGCTGGCAGGACTTCTGCGCCAAGGGCACAACCGCAACCTGCTCACGACAACACCGCCGTCGATCCGCTGTCGCAGACCCGCACCGCTGAACTCGTCGTACGTGGGCGTCGAACGGGTCTAGAGCTGCGGCCCCTCGGCGCGTAGGTCGTCGACGTTGCGCATCGCGTCGCGCAGCTTGCCCAGCCATTCGTCGGCGTGCTCACCTACAAGCCGAACGCACCATGCCAGCGCATCGGATCGCGACCGCGCGACGCCGGCGTCCACCAGGGTGTCGAGCACCTGGCGTTCGGGCTGGCGGAGACGCGTCATCACCGGCACGGCGATGTGGGTGAACAAGACCCGCTCGGGTTCCTCGCCACCGGTCTCGACGCCCCACGCCACCTTGCGCCCGTAGCGGGCCTCGGCCTCGTCGGCGATGCGCATGCGTTCTGCTCGCGTTTCCTCGCGGAAGCGCGCGATCCTGCCGGATGCGTGGGCTTCGCTCTCCTCCCCCTCGATATCGGGGAGGCGACCGATGACCGTGATCTCCTCGCGGTCCACGACGACCGTCGGATCGCCGGCGAACCAGCCGGGGAGCCGTCCGGCGAACCAGTCGGCGGCATCGCTCGCGTCGGGCTGCTGGGCCTGTTGCCAACCGCCGGGACGGCCGGACCGTCGACCATGGGAATGATGGTGTCTCATGATTACATGATTACATCGTTACAACACAGTTGGGGCGGCTTTCTCCCGAAGCGAACAGCGGTCCGATCAGGTCCTAGTTGCGGTTCATGAGTAATACGGCGCCGCCACCGACGGCGGCGCCGATGAAGAGCAGAACGGCCAGGGTCGGACTGACCAGCCACCACACCAGCGCCAGCCCGATGAGCACCGGGGAGGCGACGAACAGCACCATGACCGGGTGCTGTTTGATGACCGCGAGAGCGCTCTGCGCCCGCACCCGGTCAATTTCTTTTGCCATGCCCCAAGGATGCCAGTCAGCGGGCTACCTTGGTCGCCATGACGGGACCAAACAGCGGAAGCTGGCGACCGGATCCCGAAGGTCGCTACGAGCACCGATGGTGGGACGGCCAGCGTTGGACGGATCAGGTTTCCCACCAAGGGCAGATGTTTCGGGCGCCGCTCGGTGGCGCACCGCCGCCCGGACCCCAGCCACCACCGCAACCCGGGCCACCACCCCAGGCGATGGCCGTCGCCGGACAGCCGCAAGGTGACGGCTTCTCGGGCATCACAGGCGATCTGGTCGACGGGCGCTTCAGCGAGAAGGAAGCCAAGCCGATCGCCAACCAGAACTCGAAGCTGCTTCGCGTGCGCCTGGGCGAACCGTTCATGGCCCGGCAGGGTTCGATGGTGGCCTATCAGGGCAACGTGGACTTCGCCTTCGAAGGCGGCGGTGCATCGAAGTTCCTCAAGAAGGCGCTCACCGGTGAGGGATTGCCGCTGATGCGGTGCCAAGGCCAGGGCGATGTGTTCCTCGCCGAGCGGGCGTATGACGTGCACCTGCTGAACCTGACGAACTCCGGGCTGTCGATCAGCGGCAAGAACGTGCTGGCCTTCTCGTCGAGCCTCGACTGGAACATCGAGCGCGTGAAGGGCGGCGGCATGGTCGCCGGCGGCCTGTTCAACACCACGCTGCGCGGGACAGGTTGGGTGGCGCTGACGACGGACGGACCACCCGTCGTGCTGAATGCGGCAGAGGCACCGACCTTCGCCGACACCAACGCGGTGGTGGCGTGGTCGGCGAATCTGCAGACCCAGCTGAAGACGAGCTTCAAGGCGGGCGCACTGATCGGCCGCGGCTCGGGCGAGGCGGTTCAAGTCTCGTTCTACGGACCGGGTTTCGTGATCGTGCAACCGTCGGAGGGCGCCCCGCCGGTCGCATCAGCCTGACCACGCCAGCGTGATCACATCTCGAGCATCACCGTCACCGGACCGTCGTTGACGAGCTCGAGCTGCATATCCGCACCGAACACACCGGTCTCGACACGTGCGCCGAGTTCGCGCAGCGCGTCGGCGAACGCAGTCACGAGCGGCTCGGCGACCGAACGCGGAGCGGCGGCGTTCCACGTGGGCCTGCGCCCCTTGGCGGTGTTGCCGTACAGCGTGAACTGGCTGACGACCAGGATCGGTGCGCCGACGTCGCTCGCCGACTTCTCGTCATCGAGAATGCGCAATTGCCAAAGCTTTTCGGCCAGCCGCTGCGCCTTGGCCGTGTCGTCATCGTGGGTGACACCCACCAGTGCGACCAGCCCTTGGCCCTCGGGACGCACCGCACCGACGACCTCGCCGTCGACCCGTACCGCCGCCGACGTCACCCGTTGCACCAGAACACGCATGGCTGCCGATGCTGCCATGTACGCGACGACGGCGACGATGTAGACGTGGTTGAGATATACCCCATGGGGGTAGGTTTCGCCGGGGTGGCGCGCAAGACCCGACGTTCCGGGGGCCGTTTGTCATACCCCATGGGGGTATGGTACTGATGTAGTCATGAGCACGACGACAACCGTCACGGTCACCGGGATGAGCTGCGGACATTGCGCGGCGTCGATCCGTGAGGAGGTCAGGGAGATCCCGGGTGTCCGGGCGGTCGAGGTGGACCTGGCCAGCGGCACCGTCACCATCGACAGTGACAAAGTGGTCGAGCCGTCCGCGATCAGGACCGCCATCGAGGATGCCGGCTACCAGCTGGCGAGCTGATGAAGACCGGGCAGAAGGTCATCGCGTTCGTCGTCGCACTGGCCGCGGTGTTCGCCATCGCCGTGTGGGTCGGCAACGCCGTCAGCAAGGATGAACAGACCGTCGCTGCCGCCGAGGAGCTGCCGGGCGGCCTGCAGTCGACGCAGGACGGGTACACGCTCGCGTTGGACGATTCGATCGCGAACGCAGGACCGAACACGACGCTGAAGTTCCGCATCCTGAGTGCGTCCGGCGCACCGGTGCAGCGCTATGTCGAAACCCACGAGCGACCGTTGCATCTCATCGTCGTCCGCAACGACCTCGCCGTGTTCCAGCACGTCCACCCGACCCTGGACGAACACGGCACATGGAGTGTGCCGCTGAACCTCTCGCGAGCGGGTGACTACCGCGTCTATGCCGATTTCATGCCATCCGGCGGCCCCGCGTTGACACTGGCAGCCAACCTGCACGTCGCAGGAAAGTACGACCCGCAACCGTTGCCCCCGGCGTCGACGACAGCGGAGGTCGACGGCTTCAACGTGACACTGAACGGCACCCCGAAGGCCAATGAAGCGTCGATGCTGACCCTGTCGGTCAGCCGGGACGGCAAGCCCGTTCGCGACCTGCAGCCCTATCTCGGCGCGTACGGACACCTCGTCGCGATACGCGCGTCCGATCTGGCCTACCTGCATGTGCATCCGATGGGCCAGGTGGGCGACAACACCACCACACCGGGCCCGGACATCGTGTTCCACACGACATTTCCCAGCGCAGGCGCCTACCGGCTGTTCCTCGATTTCCAGCACGGCGACGTCGTCCGCACCGCCGCGTTCACCGTGAACATCACCGACACCGCGCAGGAAGCGGCACCGTCCGGCGGCGGTGGCGGCGGACATCAGCACTGACATGTCGGTCGTAGAACTCGCGGTCGACGGCATGACGTGTGCGTCATGCGCCAGTCGAATCGAGAAGAAGCTCAACAAGATCGACGGCGTCACCGCCACGGTCAACTTCGCGACGGAGAAGGCCCGCGTCGAGTTCGGCGACGATGTCACCGCCGATCAGCTCGTGAAGACGGTCGAGCAGGCCGGCTATCAGGCCCATCTGCCGACGTCGGAACAGGCTGAGGCGGAAGAGGATCCGACAGCCGCGCTGCGTTGGCGGCTGCTGATCTGTGTGGCCTTGACGGTGCCCGTCGTCGCGACCGCGATGGTGCCCGCACTGCAGTTCATGTACTGGCAGTGGGTTTCGCTGGCGCTGGCGGCGCCCGTGGTGCTGTGGGGCGCTTGGCCGTTCCATCGGGCGGCGTTGGCGAATCTGCGTCATGGCACCGCCACCATGGACACGCTGATCTCGATGGGCACCCTGGCCGCGCTGGGGTGGTCGGTGTACGCGTTGTTCTGGGGTGCGGCAGGGACGCCGGGTATGACGCATACGTTCGAGCTGACGATCGGCCGCGGCGACGGCAGCGGCAACATCTACCTCGAGGCCGCGGCAGGCGTCACCACCCTCATTCTCGCCGGGCGCTATTTCGAGGCCAGGTCCAAGCGACGTGCCGGTGCGGCACTGCGCGCGATGCTGGAACTCGGGGTCAAGGATGTGACGGTACGGAGAAGCGGTGCCGAACAACGCATCCCGATCGAAGAGCTGAAGGTCGGCGATGAGTTCGTGGTCCGCCCCGGCGAGAAGATCGCCACCGACGGCGTCGTCGTGGAGGGACGGTCCGCCGTCGACGCGTCGCTGCTGACCGGAGAATCGGTGCCCGTCGAGGTCGAACCCGGCTGCGAGGTGGTCGGTGCCACTGTCAACGCTGACGGCCGACTGGTGGTGCGGGCCAACCGGGTCGGCGCCGACACCGCGCTGGCCCAGATAAGCCGACTGGTCGAGGAGGCGCAGAACGGCAAGGCGCAGGCCCAGCGTCTGGCCGACCGGATCGCCGGCGTCTTCGTCCCGATCGTCATCGCGTTATCCGTTGCGACGCTCGGATTTTGGATCGGCACGGGCGGACCGGTGGCGGCGGCGTTCACCGCGGCGGTCGCAGTGCTGATCATCGCGTGCCCCTGCGCGTTAGGTCTCGCGACGCCGACGGCGTTGATGGTCGGTACCGGCCGGGGAGCGCAGTTGGGCATTCTGATCAAAGGCCCCGAGGTGCTGGAATCGACCAAGGAAGTCGACACCATCCTGTTGGACAAGACGGGTACGGTCACCACCGGCACGATGACGCTCGTCGACGTGATCACCGCGGACGGTGAGCGGCCCGAACAGCTGCTTCGCCTCGCGGGGGCACTCGAGGTGGCCTCCGAACACCCGATTGCGAAGGCCATCACGGCGGGCGCGCAGGCCAGGGTGGGTGAATTCCCCCAGGCAACGGACTTCACCAATCTGCGGGGACTCGGCGTCCGAGGTGTCGTTGACGGCGCCAAGGTGACAGTCGGGCGACGGCGGCTGTTCAGCGAGATGTCCGAGGAACTTTCAGAGTCCGTGCGGAGCGCGGAATCCGCGGGCAACACGGCGGTTGTGGTCGGCCTGGACGACACCGCCCTCGGTGTGCTGGTGGTCGCCGACGCGGTCAAGACGACCTCCGCCGAGGCAGTCAAAGAGCTTCGCGCTCTTGGCCTTACCCCGATCCTGCTCACGGGTGACAACGAGGCGACGGCGCGCACGGTCGCCCAACAGGTCGGCATCGACGAGGTGATCGCAGGCGTACTGCCTGAGGAGAAGGTCGACGTGGTCAAGCGTCTGCAGGCCGAGGGCAAGATCGTCGCGATGGTCGGTGACGGCGTCAACGATGCGGCCGCCCTCGCACAGGCCGACCTCGGACTCGCCATGGGCAGCGGCGCGGACGTGGCGATCGAGGCGAGCGATCTGACTCTCGTTCGCAATGACCTGCGCACCGTCCCGGACGCGATCCGGCTGTCGCGCCGCACGCTGGCGACGATCAAGGGCAACCTGTTCTGGGCGTTCGCCTACAACGTCGCCGCGCTGCCGTTGGCCGCCGCGGGCTTACTCAACCCGATGATCGCCGGCGCCGCAATGGCTTTCAGTTCCGTCTTCGTCCTCAGCAACAGCCTGCGACTGCGCCGGTTCACACCGTCGCGCTAGTCACCAGTTCCGGGTGGAACTTGGCCGCCATGCGGCGCAGGCCGTCCTTCCAGTCGACGGTCGCGGGTCCGACGAGTTCACGCATGAGCGTGACGTCGAGAGGGTTGCCGCGCAACGCCTGGTCGCTCTCCTCGAACGACGGCTGCACACCGACGAGTGAGCCGAGGTAGGTGCACCACTCCTGAATGCTGACGAACTGCTCGCCTGCCCAGTTGATGGTGGTGGCCGGAACCGACGCGATCTCGAGGAGCTTCGGAAGAGTCGCGATGATGTCGTCCTCGTGCATGAGGTTGTAGCGGGCCGGGCCCCCGGGCGGAACCGGGATCGGCATGCCGCTCAGCATCATCTCCATGTGGAAGAACGGCCATCCACCGTTGTCGCCGTACGGGACATTGAGCCGGGCGATGGTGCTGCGAATGCCGAGTGCGCGGGCCATCGTGCGGACGACCACCTCACCGGCGATCTTGGAGATGGAATACGTTGGGAACAACGGTTTGTGGTTGTCGCCCAGCGCGGCGCGTTCGGTACGGGGTTCGTCGCCGGGTGGGTCGTAGACGGCTCCCGACGAGCAGTGCAGGAAGGCCTTCATCTCCCGGCAGTGCGCCATCAGGAGTCCGACCGACTCCGCATTGGCGGCAAGATCCTTGTCCCAGCGACCGCTCTTGGCCACCGCCAAATTGATGACGTAGTCGAAATCCGGCGGGATTCCCGAGAAGTCACCGCCCGCGAGGTTGACGGTCTCGCAGCGCACCCCGGCCTTCTCCAGGTCATCCCGCGCGACAGTGTCGGTGAAACGGGCGATCCCCCACACTTCGTTCTCGACGGCAAGCGCCTTGGCGACCGGCATGGCGACCTGACCGGTTGGGCCGGTGATGAGAATCTTCGAACCGCGCATCGGCTGATCGTAGAGCCGCGCCGCGGTTACAGCGGCGCGTTTACCGGCCCCAGCACCAGACAGTTCGGGTCGGTCGTGAAGTCGAAGATCGCACCGCAGCCCCGACCGGACGACTCATAGGTCTTCCCGGGCTCGTACGGCTCGTAGAACACCTGCGCGGGAGCGGCGTCGCGGGACTGCATGCATTGATCGGCCTGGCCGACGACGGATACACACGCAACGGCGAACTTGGGCTTCCACGGCGCCAGGCAGCCTGCCGGGGTCAGCGTGGCGGTCACCTTCGCGACGCCGTCGACCTGGACCACCTGGGGCGGGGAGAGCGTGAAGTTGCACGGACCGGGATTCGGCGGAGGCGGCTGCGCGTGTGCACCGCTTGCGCTCGCAATGCCGGCCAACACGACCGTCGACGTCAACCCGATCACCACGGCGGTCCGGTTCATTCCTGGATCGTAAACGACCGGAGCCGGCCTTCGGGCTGGTCTGCGCGTAGCAATACCGCCCCACCCCTCTCAGTCGGCCGACCGTCGGACGCGGAACAGCTTGACGTCGGATGAGATGCCCTTGAGGTGGCGTGCGCCTGCGAATGACCACGTGAACCGTTCGTCGTCGCCGATGGCCTCACGGGTGGACTCGGCCACCAGAACCGAACCGGGACGGGCGGCGCCGGTCACTCGACTCGCGAGGTTCACCGGACTGCCGAACCAGTCACCGGCGCGGCTGACGGCCTCCCCCGTGGCCATCCCCGCCCGGAGTCGCGGGAACCCCTCGTCGCGTTCCGCTTCGCCGACCAACGTCAACACGGCTTCCAGCAGTAGCACCGGATCGGGGCTGACGAGCATGACTTCATCGCCGATGGTCTTGACGAAGCGCACGGGCGGCACCGCGACCTCGTGGGCGAGGTCGGCCAGCCGGTGCGCGAGCCCCTCCAGCTCCTCCGGCGGAACCATCTCGCCGAGTCGGGTGAACCCGACGAGATCGGCGAAGGCGATGCTCACCAGGCGCGCGCCCGGAAGTCCTTGGCCCTCAGCCATTTCCGATGCGCTGATCGCCTCGGTCTCCAACAGATGCCGCAGCTGTAGTCGCAGCATCTCCTGGATCATGGGTTCCAGCATCGGCGCGGCCGCACCCACGAGCGCCTCGGAGTTCTTCGCGATGGTCAGCTCGCTCGCCGTCTGATCGAGGATCGACGCCAAACCCGCGTAACGCATCGCTTCAGCCGCCCTCGACAGGCCGTCGGCCAGCACCCGCGTCACCTGTACCAGCTGGTCCGGGTCGATACCCAACTCAACGAAGCGCTGCCCGAAGGCCGCCGCCTCGGCATCGGCGCGCAGAAGCATGGGGGCGTCAGGATCGTCGATGCTCGGCAGCCCCATCGCCCGTTGGAAGCGCTTCAGGAGCTCGAGGTCGATACCGGTCTTCTCGCAGGTCTCGCGCGCGGAGACGTAAACGCCGTCGTCACCGAGCAACCGGCGGGCCGGGAGCAGCATCGGCGCGTACGAGCTTTTGATCTGTTCGACGCTGTAGCCCTTCTCGAGCAGCCATTCGACGAGCTCGAGGCGGTCAGCGCGGGCCTTCCCCTCAAGCCCGTCGAGCAGCCCGGACGCCTCGAGATCGCGTTCTTCGGCCACCGGCTCAACGTATACCCCGCGGGCGTGCAATATTCGGCACATGGGCGCGCCGCTGGTGCACGGCCTTCCGCCGATCGCAGGCGAGGGGGCGCACACGTTGATCCTCGGCAACATGCTCAGCGTGATGTCGATGGCGTCGGGGCAGTACTACGGCAACCCGCGCAACGCGTTCTGGCGGATCACCGGTGAGCTGTACGGGTTCGCCGCCGACGACCCGTACGAGCACCGGGCCGCCGCGCTGGTGGCGCATGGCATCGCGGTGTGGGACGTGCTGAAGTCGTGCAGGCGCACCGGCAGTCTCGATTCGGCGGTGCAGCCGGACAGCATGGTGCCCAACGACTTTGGTGAACTCTTCATCGCACAGCCGGGCATCAGGCGGATCCTCTTCAACGGTGCGGCCGCGGAGAAGAACTTCAACCGACTCGTGCGGGTCGCACCCGATGTGCACTACCAGCGATTACCGTCGACCAGCCCGGCTCAGACCATGCGCTACGAGGACAAACTGAAGCTCTGGCGCGAGGCCCTCACCGCCAACTAGGACACGGGGGGCCGACGGTCGGCCCAGGGTCGTGCCTTCTCGATCTGGGCGCTCAGTGAGAGCAGGGTCGCCTCGTCGAATGGCCGGCCGACCAGCTGGATCGAGGTCGGTACCCCGTTTCCGTCGAATCCCCATGGCACGACGGCCGCCGGCTGGCCGGTCGCGTTGAACATCGCCTGGAACGGCACCCTAGCCGCGACCAGCATCAGCGTCGACACCGCGCCGCGCCGCTGGTAGGCGCCGATACGCGACGGGCCCAACGCCGTGCCGGGGGTGAGGAGGACGTCGACGTCGTCGTAGATGGACATGACGCGTTCGGCGAGGACGCTCTCCGTCGCCCTGATCCGGTTCATCCGCTCATCGGAGATCAACCCGCCGATTCGCGCGAAGTTGCGGGTGCGGGGTTCGAGCCGGTCCGGCCGGGGCAGCGCCGAAACGTCGTCATAAGCCCCGCGGAAGTACCGCGACAGCGCATGGGTCAGACCGGTGGCCGGATAGTCGGGATCGCGTACGACGACGCTGTGCCCGAGCTCACGCAGCAGCTCCGCCGCCTCCTCCACCGCCGCTCGCTGCGGGGCGCCCACGCGAGCCACCACGCCCAGCGGGACCTTGGTGCTGATCGCAACCCGAAGCCTGCCAGGGTCTTTCGCCGCTGCTACGACGAAGCCGGACTCGTCGCTCGTGACATCGAGAAACAGTGCCGCGTCCTCGACAGTGCGCGCCATCGGCCCGTTGACGGTCAACCCGTTCCACGCGTCGTCGTGAGGCGTCATCGGCACGCGATCGCGCTGCGGCTTGAGCCCGAACAACCCACACCACGTCGACGGGATCCGGATCGACCCCATACCGTCGGACCCCAATGCCATCGCCGCGAGTCCCGCGGCCACCGCCGCACCGCTTCCGGCGCTGCTGCCGCCCGGGGTGTAGTCGGTGTTCCAGGGGTTTCTGGTCGCACCGAAGGTGAGGGTCTCGGCAAACGACCACAGCGTCATCTCCGGCACGTTGGTCTTGCCGACGATGACGGCACCGGCCTCGCGCAGCCGCCGGACCACTTCGGCGTCAGCGGTGCGGGCGGGTCCGTGCGCGGCGGACCCGATTGCCGTCACCTCCCCCACGACGTCGACGTCGTCCTTGATGGCGATGGGCACACCGAGCAGCGGCAGCCGCTCACCCGCGTCGAGGCGGGCCTGGGCCGCGGCGGCCTGCTCGCGGGCGCTGTCGGCGAGGACGACGCGATAGGCCCGCAGTTCGGGGTCGAGGCGGGCGATGCGTTCCAGATACACCTCGAGCAACGCGGGTGCGGTGATGGCGCCGTCGGCCAGCAACCGGGCCTGCTGCGCAGCGCCCGCGAAGGCGAGTTCGCGATCGTCCATCCGACACCTCCGTGCTCACCGCGCACCCGACGGCGCTGCGCTGCCGACAGGCTACGAAACGGGTGCGGGTTGTGCGGTCCAAACGGGGCCAGAGTCCAACCGCTACCGTGGCGGAATGTCGTGTGTGTTCTGTGCTGTCGTCGCCGGCGAAGCCCCGGCCATCAGGATCTACGAGGACGACGACTACCTGGCAATCCTCGACATCCGCCCGTTCACCAGGGGCCATACGCTGGTGATCCCGAAGCAGCACAGCGTCGACCTGACCGATACGCCCCCTGAGACGGTCGCCGCGATGATGACCATCGGCCAGCGCATCGCGCGGGCGGCACGCCAGTCCGGCCTGCACGCCGACGGCAACAACATCGTCATCAACGACGGCAAGGCCGCCTTCCAGAGCGTGTTCCACATCCATCTGCACGTCCTGCCGCGGCAGAGCGGCGACAAGCTGTCCTTCGCCAAGGGCATGCTGCTGCGGCACGACCCGAACCGCGAGGAATCCGGACGTCTGTTGCGTGAGGCGCTCGAGAAACTCGACGCTCAGGAAGAGACGTCATGAGCTCGCTCAGGCTGACGCCAAAAGCCTGACTAGAACAGCTCTTTCGCCAGCAGTTCCAGCGTCGTGTCCCGACCAGGTGCGGTCGCGGGGTCGGTGCCGCGGTGTGCCGAGGCGGCGGGGTTGACCATGACCTCGTCGACACCGAACTCGTCAGCCAGCGCGCGAATCTGGTCGGCGGCGTCGGTCGGCGAGCCGACGACGGAACGACGTAGGACCGCCTCGACGATGTGTTCCGCCTGCGGGCTGAGCACCGCGGCTTGCGCGTCTTCGACGAGATCCAGCGCACCGAGCGGTTGCCCGGTCCGCAGCCGCGCCATCATCTGCAGGTTCGGCAGCGCCAGAGCCATTGCCTCGTCGTGTGTTTCGGCCACGACGGCGTTGACGGTGAGGAATGTCAGGGGTTCGGGCGCCAGGTCGCTCGGCCGGAACTCCGACCGATACACCGCCAGCGCCTCGGCGGTGCCCTGGCCGGAGAAGTGGTGTGCGAACACGTACGGCAGACCTTTGACCGCGGCCAGTTGGGCCGAATACATCGACGAACCAAGCAGCCACAGCTTCGGTTCCGTCACCGCGGCGGGTGTGGCCTTGAGGATGTAGCGCTGGTTCGGGATCGGGACCCGCACGCCCTTGGCGCTCATCAGCGCGACGACGTCGTCCAGATAGTCCGGGAACGCCTCGATGTCCCGATCGTCGCGGCCCGCGGCGCCGCGCAGCGCCATCGACGTCACCGGATCCGACCCGGGCGCCCGTCCGATGCCGAGATCGATGCGGCCCGGATGCGCGGCCTCCAGCAGCGCGAACTGCTCGGCGACGGCCAGCGGCGCGTGGTTGGGCAGCATGACACCGCCGGAGCCCAGCCGCAGCTGCGTGGTGTGGGCGGCGAGGTGGGCGATGACCACCGGCGGGCTGGTCGCCGCGACCGACGGCATGTTGTGGTGCTCGGCGACCCAGTAGCGGGTGTATCCCAGCCGGTCAGCCGTCTGCGCGAGGGCGGTCGATGCCGCCAGCGCATCCGATGTCGACTGGTCGGTGCGTACCGGCACGAGGTCTAGGACAGAAAGGCGCATGGCACCAACAACGCTACGACGTGGCCCGTCGTTCCCGCGATTTGTGTGCGTTTTGCTGCGGTGAACGCTCCTCGACGCACACAAGTCGCTTGGCCTGACCGAATATGTCGTCCAGCATCGCCGGGGTGAGGCGCCCGGTGAAGGTGTTCTGCTGGCTCGGGTGGTAGCACCCGATCAGCGTGACCCCGCCGAGGTCGGCGGTGGCGCCGTGGCCGAACCGAGGCGCGGGCGACCCGATGACACCGCCGCCGTTGCGCACTATCTCGAGCGCGGCCCGCCACGCGAACCCGCCGAGCGCGATGATCACCCGCACCGACGACTTCGTGAGTCGCCACTCGGCGTCGAGCCACGGAGCGCAGACCGCCCGCTCCTGTGGCGTCGGTGCGTTGGCGGGCGGCGCGCAGCGCACCGCGGCGGCCACGCGAGTGTCGTTGAGCGCCAAGCCATCAGCGGCATCGGTACAGAGGGCCTGATTCGCCAGACCGGCTCGATACAGCGCGGCGAAGAGGAAGTCGCCGGATCGATCGCCGGTGAAGACCCTGCCGGTTCGGTTGCCGCCGTGCGCCGCTGGCGCCAGGCCCACGATCAACACCCGCGGCTGCGACGACCCCCACCCGGGTATCGGCCGACCCCAATACGGCTGGTCGGCGTAGGACTTGCGCTTGGCGACGGCGACGTCTTCGCGCCACTTCACCAGCCGGGGGCACGCTCGGCACACCGACACCTCGGCGTCCAGCTGCTCGATCGTCGTCACCGCGCGGGCCCGCCGGACCACCTGCGCGGGCGTCGCCGCGACCACGGTCTCGGCCGAGGCCAGGTCCCCTGGCCACCCGACACCAGGGGGTACGGGTGAGTCAAACAGCTCGCCGGTACGCGGATGCGGGAGCTTGGTGTTCACAGGACCACTGTGCATGCTGGGGAAATGGGCGTGCCGAGCGGCCCTGGCCACTGCTAGATTCTGTCCCGATCCCTATGACGAATAGCAAGCGCGGCCCGCTTTATCTGATCCTGTTCGCCGCGCTGATGGCCGGTGCAGGCAACGGCATCTCGATCGTCGCGTTCCCGTGGCTTGTGTTGCAGCGCAGCGGCTCTACCTTCGAGGCGTCGCTGGTGGCGATGGCCGGGACGCTACCGCTGCTGGCGGCCACCCTGATCGCCGGGGCCGCGGTGGACTACCTGGGGCGCAGGCGTGTCTCGATGATCGCCGACACGTTGTCGGCGGTGTCGGTCGCGTCCGTACCCGTGCTGACGCTGACTTTCGGGGCCGACGCCGTCAACGTGGCCGTGCTCGCGGCGCTCGCAGCGGTCGGCGCGTTCTTCGATCCGGCGGGGATGACCGCCCGCGAGACGATGCTGCCGGAGGCGGCCAAGCGTGCGGGCTGGACCCTGGACCACGCCAACAGCGTCTACGAGGCGATCTTCAACCTGGCCTACATCGTCGGGCCGGGCATCGGCGGCCTGCTGATCGCCACCCTCGGGGGCGTCAACACCATGTGGGCGACGGCCGCGGCGTTCGTGTTGTCGATCATCGCGATCAGCGTGCTGAAGCTGGAGGGCACGGGCAGACCGGACAAAGAGGCGCTGCCGCACAACGTCTGGGCGGGCATCGTCGAGGGACTGCGGTTCGTCTGGCACAGCCGGGTGCTGCGCACGTTGGCGTTCATCGACCTGGCGGCCACCGGCCTCTACATGCCGATGGAGTCAGTCCTGTTCCCCAAGTACTTCACCGATCGCAACGAGCCCGCGCAGTTGGGCTGGGTGCTGATGGCGTTGAGTGTCGGCGGTCTGGTCGGTGCGCTGGGCTACGCCGTGTTGTCCAAGTACATGAGCAGGCGCACGACCATGCTGACCGCGGTCCTCACGCTCGGCGTGGCGATGACGGTGATCGCGTACCTTCCGCCGCTGCCGACGATCCTGGTGTTGTGCGCCGTAGTCGGGCTCGTGTATGGGCCGATCGCGCCGATCTACAACTACGTCATGCAGACGCGGGCGCCGCAGCACCTGCGCGGGCGGGTGGTCGGGGTGATGGGTTCGCTCGCCTACGCCGCGGGTCCACTCGGATTGATCGTGGCGGGTCCGCTGGCCGACGCCGCGGGTCTGCACGCGACGTTTTTGGCGTTGTCACTCCCGATGTTGCTCCTTGGCGTCGTCGCGGTCTTCCTGCCGGCGTTGCGCGACCTCGACCGTCCCCCGGTGGAACCACCGAGCTGAGCGGTCAGCGCAGCATCAACGTTGGGTCGGCGCTCCGCTTGCCGTCCATCGACTTTCAGCGTGCTGCGGCTGGACCGGCACGAGCGATCGCGGCCAGCTCCTCACGTGAGCTCGCGCCGACGCGTTGGCACGCGCGGTACACGTGGCCCTCGACGCTGCGCACGGACATGACCAGCCGGTCGGCGATCTGGCGGTTGGTCAGCCCCGCCAACACGAGTTCGACGATCTCACGCTGGCGACCCGTCAACGGCTGCCCCGCGGGACTGCGCAACGCAGGCGTGCACAACCCGCCGCAGGCGTCGCTGAGTTCCTTGGCCACCGCGGCGGCCCACAGGCCGCGCTTGCGCTGCTGGTTCCCGGTGAACGCCACCGCGGCCTGTGCGGCGACGTCGGCTGCCGCGGCGCGGTCCCCGATCTCCTGGTATTCACTCGACGCCGCCAGCAGACCTTCGCCGTCGTTGGTCTTCAACGACTCCGTATGCCGGGCAACGGCTTTCGCCAGCGGTAACCCCAACTCGTCGGCGAGCTGACGCGCCCGCGAAGCTCCGGAGGCGTCACCCCACTGCGCCGCCACTTGCAGACACGCCAGTTCGTGGGTCGGTTGATTGCGTTCGCGCGCCACCTCCGCGGCCGACTGCACGGTGGCGATCGCCTCGCTGAGGCAGCCGTTGGCGGCCAGCGACCACCCGGTGGCGATGCTCAGCGCCGTCTGCATGAACAGGTAATCGGGCGGAACACCGGCCTGCGCCTCGGCGATCGCCTCCTTGGCGGCCTCCGCCTCACCGAGTTTTGCGTGCGCCTCAGCTAGCGAGAAGCAGGTGGCAGGGCGCAAACCGGTTGTGACACCGTGTCTTTCGACACCGGCGAGCGCCTCGTGCAGAAGTTTCACGGCGGCGCGGACGTCGCCGCGCATCAACGCCGAGACACCCATCAGCGAGGCCAGGTTGGCGTAAGCCAGGCTGGGAATCTCACGTGCCGAGTCGGCGAGCCGCTCGACCATCGCCACGCATTCGTCGATCCGGCCGGTCAGCCTGCAGGCCCTGGCGTAGACGCTGCCGAACCAGAACCGCATGTGCGACGCCTGAAATGAGGTGATGGACCGATCCAGGGCGGCCTGCGCCACGGTGGTGAGGTCGTCCCCCCGCCCCAGCGCACCGAGTGCCATCGTGAGCGCCACCGAGGCCATCATCGCGTGGAAATCCGACAGCACGCCGGAATCCAGTGCCGCTACAGCCTTTTCCGCTGCGGAGTCACACCGAGCGGAGGCCGCGTCGACGCAGGCCTCTATCGCGGTTCGCGCGGCCACGTCGGCCGGCGATTCCGCACCGCGGGCCAGCTCCCCGAGCAGGGTCGCGGCGTCACTGCAGCGGCCGAGCATCCAGATCATGTTCGCCGCGCGCAACGTGGCCCACTGGTGTGCCCCTTCGTCTTCGCCGATCGCGGCCAACACCTCCTCCGCCTCCGCACCGCGACCGACGAGCAGCAGATTCGTCGCACGCACCCCGAGGGCATCGGGCGCTCCCGCCGACGCAGCCGACGTCGCGAAGCGGTCCGCCAACTCGAGGTCCAGCAGAGTCATCGCGTACTGCGCTGCCTGAAGGCACAACTGCGGATCGGACGGCAGATCGGACTCCAGCGCCAGCAGGGCCCGGCGCACCGTCGCCTGCGAATCGGCGTCCGGATCCTTCGCCAATCGCTGCGCCAGCCGGCCCCGGA
This sequence comes from Mycolicibacterium moriokaense, assembly GCF_010726085.1. NCBI lineage: Bacteria > Bacillati > Actinomycetota > Actinomycetes > Mycobacteriales > Mycobacteriaceae > Mycobacterium > Mycolicibacterium moriokaense. Next base: position 2,141,342 of record NZ_AP022560.1, on the reverse strand, counting down.
TCTTCGACAGGTACATCTCGCCTGCCCCGGCCCGGCGGAGTTCGCCGTACAGCGGGTGAGCCAGCCGGGCCATCAGCTGACCGCCGGACCGCTCGATGGTGATCAGGTGCAGCTGCTCGGCGGTCTCGAGGTCGTCGCGCCCCACCAGATCGCAGAGCACATCGACGGCCAACGGTTCGCACTGCGACAGGGTGTCGACGACGAGGGCCACCTCCGGCGTGAGTTCATGCAGTTGCCTGCCGACCATGTCGCTGATGCTCTGGGACACCGCGACGTCGCCGTCCCACATCCACACACCGGAGATCATCCGCATCCGACCCGCGGCGACTTGATCCGCAACGAGTTGGTGGAGGAACAACGCATTCCCCCCGGTGAGTTTCCAGAAGCGTCGCGCACTGCGGGCGTCCACGGCACCGCCCAGAGCACCCTCGATCATGGCGCGGGTCGCCTCGACCGTGAGCGGCTCCAGATCGAGGCGCGTGAGCAGGTCGTCCTTCCACAGGGCGGTGATCGCGTCGGGCGGTTTCGTGCCGGCCCGCAACGTCACCACGAGGCGCGCCGCGCGACTGTGGGCGAGCTGGTGCACGACGTGAGCGGACAATCCGTCGAGCAGGTGGGCGTCGTCGACACCGATCAGGATCCTGCCCTGACGATGCTGCGCGACAAGGGAATTGATCACGTACCGCACGTTGGGTAGAGGATCGCCCTGCGGATCGCTGATCAACGCGGTGAAGGCGCCGAGCGGAAGCGCTCGCGCGGATTCGGTGCCGACGATCCAGTTCGTGCGCTCACCCTCGGCCTCGGCGCGCGCAAGGACCTCGCGTGCGAGCCGGGTCTTCCCGACACCCGCGGCCCCCACGATCACGACGCCGGAGCTCTTGCTGCTTCCGCTGAGCGAGCGCCGAATTGTCGAGAGCTCAGCGTCGCGACCCGCCAGCGGATCCCCGCTGATCACGGCGCGACTATAACCCCGTTCGAGTTGGTGACGGCTGCGAATGACGGGGATTGCCGCTGCGGCGTTTCACATCCGAGGCGCAAGGGGTAACCGGGACTGGATGTGACGCGGACCACAACAAAGGTAGGCCATGTATCAGCAAGTCCTTGATCCGGTTGCCAATTCGCTCGCGTGGAGTGCTGCGGTCGCGGCGATACCGCTGCTGCTGTTGTTCGTCCTGCTGGGCGCGCTGAAGGTGACCGCGTGGGTGGCGTCGCTGATATCGCTGGCCGTCAGCATCGTCATCGCCGTCGTGGTCTATGGCATGCCGGTCGGACAGACGCTGCTCGCCGGAAGCGAGGGCGCCGCGTTCGGCTTCTTCCCCATTCTGTGGATCGTCATCAACGCGATCTGGGTCTACCAGATGACGGTGGAGACGGGACATTTCGACGTTCTGCGCCGGTCGTTCAGTCAGGTCAGCGACGACCAGCGGATCCAGGCCATCATCATCGCGTTCTCCTTCGGTGCGTTGATGGAGGCGCTCGCCGGGTTCGGCACGCCGGTCGCGGTGACGTCGGTGATGCTGATGGCGCTCGGCTTCAAGCCGCTGAAGGCGGCCGTCCTCGCGTTGGTCGCCAACACCGCACCGGTCGCGTTCGGCGCCATGGCCACACCCATCATCACGCTGGGCAAGGTCACGGAGCTGCCCGCCGACACGCTCGGCGCGATGGTGGGACGGCAGACCCCGATCCTGGCGTTGTTCGTCCCGCTGGCGTTGGTCGCCATCGTCGACGGCAGGCGCGGTATCCGGGAGACCTGGCCGGCCGCGGTGGTCTGCGGAGTGGTGTTCGCGTTCGGCCAGTTCGCCACGTCGAACTTTCTGTCGGTGCCTCTGGCCGACGTCGTGGCATCGCTGCTGTCCGCCGCTGCGGTCGTGGCGCTGGTGCGGTTCTGGCGGCCGAGGCACGCGTACACCGAGCAACCGGCCGTCGTGGCCGGCGGTGCGGCCGACAAACCGTCCGCCGATTTCGCGCAGCGGGTCGAGAACGCCGACGCCCCTAGTGATTCGCGCGCCGACGTCATCCGGGCGTACGCGCCGTACGCGATCATCATCGCGGTCTTCGTCGTGGGTCAGATCTCGGCGGTGAAGAGTCTGCTCGACAAGGCCACGGTCGCGTTCAACTGGCCTGGGCTCAACATCGTCGACGCGGACGGTGATCCGTTGTCGCTCACCAAGTTCAGCCTGAACGTGCTCACCACCCCGGGCACCCAGATGCTCTTCGCTGGAATCCTCACGATGGTGGCGTTGAAACTCTCGGTGCCACGGGCGCTGAAGGCGTACGGCGCGACGCTGCACCAACTCCGGTGGGCGATCGTGACCGTCATGGCGGTGCTGGCGCTGGCGTTCGTGATGAACACCTCGGGTCAGACGATCACGCTCGGCACCTGGATGGCCGCCGCGGGAGGGGCGTTCGCGGTGCTGTCGCCGATCCTGGGCTGGCTCGGTGTCGCGGTCACCGGATCCGACACGTCGTCCAACTCGCTGTTCGGTGCGTTGCAGGTGACCGCCGCCAATCAGGCCGGGCTGTCGGACGTGCTGATGGCCGCGTCGAACAGTTCGGGCGGCGTGCTCGGCAAGATGGTCTCGCCGCAGAACCTGGCGATCGCCGCGGCCGCGGTCGGTCTCGACGGCAAGGAAGGCGACATCTTCCGCCGCGTCGTGCTGTGGAGCCTCGGGTTCCTGGTCCTGATGTGCATCCTCTCCGGGCTGCAGGCCTCGCCCGTACTGGACTGGATGGTGCCGTGACGCGGGCTCGTAGGATCGATTCGTGAGCGCCGAAGTGCTGGATGGGTTGATCGCCGAGCTGCCCGACGGAGCCGTCGTCACCGATCCCGACATCCTGGCGTCCTACCGGCAGGACCGGGCCTTCGATCCGAGCGCGGGCACGCCGCTGGCGGTGGTGCGGCCGCGCTGCACGGCGGACGTGCAGGCGACGATGCGGTGGGCCACCGCCCACAAGATCGCGGTCGTGCCGCGCGGCATGGGCACCGGGCTGTCCGGCGGCGCAACGGCTCTCAACGGCGCAATCGTGCTGACCACCGAGAAGATGCGCGACATCACCGTCGACCCGGTCACCCGCACCGCGGTCACGCAGCCCGGCCTGCTGAACGCCGAGGTCAAGAAGGCGGTCGCGGAGTATGGGCTCTGGTATCCGCCGGACCCGTCGTCGTTCGAGATCTGCAGCATCGGCGGCAACATCGCCACCAACGCCGGCGGGCTGTGCTGCGTGAAGTACGGGGTCACGACGGACTACGTGCTCGGTCTCGAGGTGGTGCTCGCTGACGGCACCGCGGTGCGGCTCGGCGGCCCGCGACTGAAGGATGTCGCGGGGCTCTCGCTGACCAAGCTGTTCGTCGGCAGCGAGGGCACGCTCGGCGTCATCACCGAAGTGACCCTGCGCCTGCTGCCACCGCAACAGGTTGCCAGCACGGTCGTCGCCACGTTCGACTCGGTCGAGGCCGCGGCGAAATCGGTAGTCACCATCACCGGCAAGATGCGCCCCTCGATGTTGGAGTTCATGGATTCGGTGTCGATCAACGCCGTCGAGGACAAGCTGCGGATGGGTCTGGACCGCACCGCCGCCGCGATGATGGTGGCCGCGACGGACGACCGCGGCGCCTCCGGCATCGAGGATGCTCGATTCATGGCTGACGTGTTCACGAGACACGGTGCGACGGAAGTCTTTTCGACGTCCGACCCCGACGAGGGTGAGGCCTTCGTCGCCGCCCGCAGGTTCTGCATCCCCGCCGTGGAGTTGAAGGGCTCGCTACTGCTCGAGGACGTCGGCGTCCCCCTGCCCGCACTGGCCGATCTGGTCAGCGGGGTGGCGAAGATCGCCGCCAATCACGACCTGTTGATCTCGGTGATCGCGCACGCGGGCGACGGCAACACGCACCCGCTCATCGTCTACGACCCCGCCGATGCGGCCATGACCGAACGCGCACACCAGGCGTTCGGCGAGATCATGGATCTGGCGGTCGGCTTGGGCGGAACGATCACCGGCGAGCACGGCGTCGGCCGGTTGAAGCGTCCGTGGCTCGAGGGGCAGATCGGCCCTGAGGCGATGGAACTCAACCGGCGGATCAAGGCAGCCCTGGACCCCGACAACATCCTCAACCCCGGCGCGGCCATCTGATTTGTGTGCGTTCGGGAGCGCTGACCGCTCCTTTTTGCACACAAATCGCCGGGGTATTGACACGATCATGTGAATTGTCGTACCAATGAGACATGGCAGCTGCTCTGTCTCAGAGCTCTCGTCCCCGCTTTCAGCTCGCGACCGCTGAGTCGTGGGCGAACCCCTGGGGGATGTACCGGGCGCTGCGTGACCACGATCCCGTGCACCATGTCGTACCGGTCGACCGACCCGATCACGACTATTTCGTGCTGTCGCGGCACGCGGACATTTTCAGAGCGGCTCGTGATCACGAAACGTTCTCGTCGGCGCAGGGTCTGACGGTCAACTACGGCGAACTCGATCTCATCGGCCTGGCAGACAATCCGCCGATGGTCATGCAGGACCCGCCGGTGCACACGGAGTTCCGGAAATTGGTGTCGCGCGGCTTCACACCTCGACAGGTCGAGGCGGTCGAGCCGAAGGTGCGTGAATACGTCATCGAGCGGATCGAGCGCATCAAGGCCAACGGCGGCGGCGACATCGTCACCGAGTTGTTCAAACCGCTGCCGTCGATGGTGGTCGCGCACTATCTCGGTGTGCCCGAAGGGGATCGCGGCAAGTTCGACGGGTGGACCGAGGCGATCGTCGCGGGCAACACCGTGGAGGGCGGCGTCACGGCGGCGCTGGGCAACCTCGGCGACGCACTTGGCGAGATGATGGCCTACTTCACCACGCTGATCGAGAAGCGCCGCGCCGAGCCCGAGGACGACACGGTCTCGCATCTGGTGGCGGCCGGCGTCGGCGCCGACGGGGACATCGCCGGTGTGCTGTCGATTCTCGCCTTCACGTTCACCATGGTCACTGGAGGCAACGACACGACGACCGGCATGCTCGGCGGCTCTGTACAGCTGCTCCACCAGCGACCCGATCAGCGAAAGCTGTTGGCCGGCAACCCTGATCTGATCCCCGACGCCGTCGACGAATTCCTGCGGCTCACCTCGCCGGTACAGATGCTCGGCCGGACGGTGACCCGCAATGTGACGATCGGCGACACCATGATCCCCGAGGGCAGGCGCGTGATGTTCCTCTACGGCTCCGCCAACCGCGACGAACGCCAGTACGGTGACGACGCGGGCGACCTCGATGTGACGCGCAACCCGCGCAACATCCTGACCTTCAGCCACGGCGCCCACCACTGTCTCGGCGCCGCGGCCGCACGAATGCAGTCGCGGGTTGCGCTGACCGAACTCTTGACGCGCATACCCGACTTCGAGGTCGATGAGGACCGAATCGTCTGGGCAGGAGGAAGTTACGTGCGTCGGCCGCTCTCCATTCCGTTCACGGTGGTCGCCTGATGGCCGGCGACTGGCTGGCCGAGCGGCGCACCGAGGTGGCCGCCGACCGCATCCTCGACGCGGCGGACCAACTCTTCGCGCAGAAAGATGCCGCGACCGTCGGCATGCACGAAATCGCCTCGGCGGCAGGCTGTTCCCGTGCGACGCTGTACCGGTACTTCGAGAACCGCGAGGCGCTCTACACCGCGTACGTGCACCGCGAGTCGTACCGGCTCTACCGTGAGATGACCGATCAGCTGAACGCACTTCAGGATCCGCGCGATCGCCTAGTCGAGGGAATTCTGACCTCGCTGCGTAATGTCCGCGAAAGTCCCGCCCTGTCATCGTGGTTCGCGACGACGCAGCGCCCGATCGGCGGTGACATCGCCGAGCAGTCGGAGGTCATCAGGGCGCTGACGGAGGCGTTCGTCATCTCCTTGGCGCCCGACGATCCGAAGCTCGTCACGCACCGTGCCCGTTGGCTGGTGCGAGTGATCACGTCGCTCCTCGTCTTCCCCGGCCACGACGAGGCCGACGAGCGCGCGATGATCGAGGAGTTCGTGGTGCCGATCGTGGTGCCGTCGCCCCAGACCACCGGCTAGGACGTCAGGCCACCCAATACGCCTGCGCCTTGATGGATTTGCGCGGCATGCGGTAGTCCTCGCGCAGCACCTTCGCGACCGCGCGGGTGGTGCGGTTGTCGCACGCCACCCAGCCGAAATGGTCGGAGGCGTCGAACACCGACGAGCTGATGGCCTGGATCAGCGCCTCGCCGTTGTTCTTTCGGTCGACCCACTCGACATCGGTGGCGCGACCTCGCACCGGCAGTTGCTTGTCGTCCTCGTGAGCGGCCTCGAGGAACACCCACGACGGTGTGTCTTCGATCGCGTCGAGCAGCGAGTTGACCGCGGGCAGCGAGGCCGTGTCGCCGACGATGATGTAGCCCGCCGGCCTCGGCTGAGGCAGCGCGAAATTGCTGCCGAGGACCGTCACGTCGACGCTGTCCCCCGGCTTCGCGTTCCGCGCCCAGTTGGCCGCGACGCCGTCATGCAGTGCGAACTCGATGGCCACGGTACCCGCCTGTGGGTCGGGGTCGACGAGCGTGTAGCCGCGCTGATGCAGCTTGTCCCCGTCGGCGAACCACATCCGGATCCACATCGTCGGGTGCAGCGCATGCGCGGTGAGCAGATCACCGGCCGTAAAGGTCAGTCGCAGGTAGTGCGGGGTGAGCTGCTGTCGCTCCGTGACCGTCAGCGTGTGATCGCCCGCGCCCAAGAGCTTGAGCACCGCGCCGGGCAATCCGCGCGAGAGCCTCGATTCGGACATACAAGTTAGGTTACCCTAACATGAGCGTCAAGTGGAGCGCACGCGGGTGAGGCGATGCAACAGCCAGGCCAGCGGTACCGTCACCACGAACGTCACGATGAACAGCCACCACATCGAGCCGGTGTAGATCGGGTACCGGACGATCTCCACCATCACCAGTTCCATCGTCACGAGGTGGATCAGGAAGATCTCGTAGGAGATCTCACCGAGGAAGACCATCGGCCGCGACGCCAAAAACCGTGCGTAGAGGCCGCGGTCCCCCAGCGCCAGCGGCGCCACCATCAGCGTGGCGATCACGGCGTAGAAGCCCGTCTTCACCAACGCGTCGCGCAGCTCGGTGGGTGAGGTGGTGGGCTCCCCACCGATGGGCGTCGACACGATGAAGTAGCTGACCACCGCGAGCGGAATACACGCGAGTCCGTACGCCCGCACACCCAGCGGCTGTAAGGCCGCGAGCACCATGCCGCCGATGAACCACACGAGGTACGTCGGCAGCCAGAGCCGCGCAGCGTCGGGCAGAAAGTCGGTGGTGTGCACCAGGATCAGCCATGCCGGGCTAATCAACGCCAACCCACCGAGGCCGGTCAACAACAGGCCCGGCCGCCACCGCCGCCGGCACAGCACCACGAGCAGCAGATAGGCCAGCACCGGCAGCACGACATAGAACGCGACCTCGACCGCCAGGCTCCACATCTGCGTAAGCCCTTGGTGCAGAAACGAATACAGATAGTTGTCCGTGTAGATCTGGGTCAGCGTGAGGTTACGGAACAGTCCTTCCCAGGTATGTCCGGGGTTCGGCCCCGCGGTGCGGAAGTGGTACAGCAGGTACGCGGCCAGCACGGTGACGACGTAGGCGGGCATGATGCGTCGCACCCGATGCCAGGCGTAGCGGCGCACCGACGGCGACGCACCGCCCGTCGCCGCCGCCTTGACCCACGGACCGAACAGCAGAAAGCCGGAGAGCACAAAGAACACCGGCACACCGATCTCCGCGCGCGACCACACCAGGCCGATGTAGCCGTGCGTGTACTTGCCCGTCGTATAGGCGGCATGAGTGAGCATGACCAGCAGCGCCGCGACCGCGCGAATTCCGGTCAGCGAGGCGACGCGCTCGGGCTTGCCGACGGACTCCAGGCCGCCCTGTGCGTCGACGCTGCCGGACAGGGTCATTTGGACTTGTGGCCGGATTTCCCGCCTTTTCGCGGCGGACGATCGGGTTGGAGATTGATCAGGATGCCCTGAATGCGGGTGCGCTCCAAGGCTTTCACGGTGTCACGCGACAGCTTGGCGGGCAGCTCCACCAGCGAATGGTCGGGGCGAATCGAGATGTGGCCGAAGTCGCTGCGGTGCAGACCGCCCTCGTTGGCGATGGCGCCGACGATCGCGCCGGGACTCACCTTGTGCCGCTTGCCCACCGCGATCCGGTACGTCGCGAACCCCTGGCCCGGTTTGCGTTGCTTCGGCCCACGCTCGCGGTCGCGCTCGGTCCGCTCGGGGCGCTCACGGCGCTTCTCCGGCGGCGGTTCCTTCATCAGGAACTGCTCACCGTCGCGCGACTGCGCGGCCAGCGCGGCGGCGATGTCGACCATCGGGACATCGTTCTCGCGTTCGTAGTCCTCGATCATCCGCCGGAACAACTCGAAACCCGGGGCGGTCAGCGCGTCGGTGATGGAATCGCGGAACTTGGCCACCCGCTGTGCGTTGACGTCCTCGACCGTGGGCAGTTCGGCTTCGGTGAGCTGTTGACGAGTCGCCTTCTCGATCGCCTTGAGCATGTGCCGTTCCCGCGGCGACACGAACAGCAGCGCCTGCCCGGAGCGACCCGCGCGACCGGTACGCCCGATGCGGTGCACGTAGGACTCGGTGTCGTGCGGAATGTCGTAGTTCAACACGTGCGAGATGCGTTCGACGTCCAAACCGCGCGCCGCGACATCCGTCGCCACCAGGATGTCGATGCTGCCGTCCTTGAGTGCGGTGATCGTGCGTTCGCGTTGCGCCTGCGGGATGTCACCGTTGATCGCGGCCGCCGAGAAACCGCGGGCCCGTAGTTTCTCCGCGACCTCCTCGGTGGCCTGCTTGGTGCGAACGAAGACGATCATCGCCTCGAACGGCTCGACCTCGAGGAGACGGGTCAGGGCGTCCATCTTGCGCGGACCGGCGACCTGGATGTAGCGCTGCGTGATGTTCTCTGCGGTGGCCGTTTTCGATTTGACGGCCACCTCGACGGCGTCGTGCAGATATTTCTTGGTGATCTTGCGGATGCCGGGCGGCATCGTGGCGGAGAACAGCGCCACCTGCTTGTACTCGGGGGTGTCGGCGAGGATGCGTTCGACGTCCTCGGCGAAGCCCATCTGCAGCATCTCGTCGGCCTCGTCGAGCACCAGATAGTCGAGGTGGGTGAGATCGAGCGTGCCCTTCTCGAGGTGGTCGATCACCCGACCCGGAGTACCGACGACCACCTGGGCGCCGCGTCGCAGACCGGCCAGTTGTGGACCGTAGGACGAGCCGCCGTAGACCGGCAGCACGTTGATCTGGGGCAGATGGGCGCCGTAGCGACTGAACGCCTCTGCGACCTGCAACGCCAACTCACGCGTCGGCGCCAGCACCAGCGCCTGGGTGTCCTTCTTGCCGGGATCGATCTTCGACAGGATCGGGATCGCGAAGGCTGCGGTCTTGCCGGTGCCGGTCTGCGCCAGGCCGACGACGTCGGAGCCGGCCATCATGGGCGGAATGGTGGCGGCTTGGATGGCCGAAGGGGATTCGTATCCGACGTCGCCGATCGCCCGCAGCACCGAAGGGTGAATCTGCAGGTCGTCGAAGGTCAGATCTTCCCGGCTCTCGTCCGGGTCGGAGGACGTCATCAGTCGTCGAGTCTAGTGCCCGTCGCGTGCCCGACCCGCCGCACGGCCTGCAGGATCGTCGTGCCGGGTTTCGGTACCGTGGCGCACCGTGAAGTCGGCTGTCGTGATCGGGATGTTGACGGCTGGGGTCGCATCGGTGGTTGTCGGGTGCGGATCGAGCGACTCCACGGCCTCCAAGACTCCGGGACCAACCGCGCCCCAGGTCAGCACAGCGCCGCCGAGCGCACCGGCCGCGTCGGGTCCGAGCCCGTCCGCCGATACCGCCGATCCATGCGAAGTCAACCTGGCCGCACCCGCGATCGCCGCCGCGGTGTCGGAGCTGCCCCGCGACCCGCGCAGCAACCAGGGCTGGAATCCCGAGCCGCTGGCGGGCAACTACAACGAATGCGCTCAGCTGTCGGTGGTGATCGTGAAGGCCAATACCAACGCGGAGAACCCGAACACCCGCGCGGTGATGTTCCATCTCGGCAAGTTCATTTCCAGCGGTGTGCCGGACACTTACGGATTCAACGGCATTGACAAGACCGCGAGCACCGGAGACACCGTCGCGCTGCGGTACTCGAACGGTGCTTCGGGGTTGGACAGCGTCGTCCGGTTCCGCTGGAACGGCAACGGAGTGGAGCTGATCGGCAACACGGGAGGCTGACTCGTCCCACTCCGTCGTACTACGTGAGGAATCGGCGGATGGCGTTCTCGAGGATGTGTACCGCCGTGACCGTAGCTTCCACCCGAATGCTCTCGTCGTAGACGGCCCAGCCGTCGTCCCCGGGACCGAAGGTGACCGCCGGGATGCCGGCGTGTCGGAACCGGATCGTGTCGTTGAACGCCGGTTTCGTGTAGTGCCGCACATCCTCGCCGACCACGTCTGCGTAAGCCGCGTCGATGGCCTGCACGAGCGGATGCGCAACGGCCACCGGCAGCGTTCCCGCGACGAACGTCGGGCCGGGCACGTATTCCACCGAAACCTCGATACCCGCCGGGGCGAGCGCAGCAAGGCGCTGGTGAAACGCAATGAGGACATCCGCACTGTCGACGTCGGGTCCGATGTTCACCGCCGCGACCCGGGCGCGTGCTTCGATCGGCGTGAACTGCGCCATCCCAGCTTCCCCCGCATCCAGCCCGACGATCGAGATCGGCCAGTCGGCGACGGGAACAGCGGTGACGTCGGCGAGCGCGTCGACCAGGAATTTGGCCGGGTTGACGCCCGTATCGGGTCGCCAGATGTGGCTGGCGACCCCACGCGCGGTGATGTCCAGCAGCGCGTGACCCGTCTGCGCGGTGGCCAGTGCGATTCCCCACCGCCCGTCTTCCGTCCACGCGGTGGGCTCGACGGTGATGGACGCGTCGGGGGCGATGAAGTTGTTCTCGAGGAGGTAGCACGAGCCGTCGACGCCGTTGCGCTCTTCGTCGACGGTCAGCACCACCAGCAACGTGCCACTTTCGGGCGGATCGGCGGCCACCCGCTTCGCAGCGGTCAGTAGCGCGGCTAGATTGGCGCGGGTGTCTGACGTCCCACGCGCATAGACACGTCCGCCGAGTTCGACTGCACGGTAAGGACTTTCGGAGCACACCGTCCAACGGCTCGGCGGGCCGGATGGATAGGTGTCGAGATGGTCGTTGAGCATCAGCACTGGGCCGGACCCAAAGCGCCGCATTGCGATGACATTCGGTCGAGTCGGGGTGCGACCGACGAGAGTCACGTCGAAACCCCACTCGCGCAGCAACCGTGCGACTGGTTCGGCGATGCGGACCTCTTCCGGCGGCCGCGCTGGGCCGTCCAGACTGTTCTCGCACCACGGCTGTCCGGCCGCCACCAGAGTGGTGATCAGGTCGATGATCTGACGCTGATCGACGGGCAATCCTGTTGCTGTCACGGTTGTTCCGCCTCCGAGTTCACGAGCGCACGTAGGCCGTTAAGATCGCGGCCCTGCGCGAGGCCCAACGTGACGAGCAATCGGGCTCGATGCGGCGAGAGTCCCGATGCCAACAGCACGCCCCCCTCGACAAGGGTCGCCCCGCCGCCCGGATAGGCGTAGCGGGCACCTACGCGGGCATCGGGTGCCCGGGTCGTGACGACAACCAACACCCCGTTGGCTACGAGCTCAATGGCGATCTCGGCCGACCGCGGCGGCAGATTCCCAGCGCCGTTGGCCGCCACTACGACTGCGGGATGCCGCTCACCCGCCGCGGCGAGCAACGCGCCGTCATCGCCGAGTCCGGTCGCCACGATCGGCACCGGCCGGATCGGGTGAATCGGTGCGCCATGCGCCTTGCGCCGCTCGGGCACCCGATGCCAGCGAACCTCACCGGAGTTCACGATGCCGAGCGCACCACGGCCGGGGGCGCCGAAGGCATCGCGCTCCACCCCCGACGTCTTGATCACCTCGCGGCCCGAAAAGATGCGGCCGGCGAAGACGACGACGGGGTCGACCGTTATACCGTCGGCAACAGCCTGCGCGTCGGCGAGGTTCGCCGCGCCGTCACTGTCGGAACGGGCACCGGCAACCATCGAACCGGTGACGACGACGGGGATCGGCCACTGCTCCCGGTAGGACAGCCACGCCGACACCTCCTCGATCGAGTCTGTCCCGGTGGTGACGACGACGCCGTGCGCGCCGGTGTCGATGAGCCTGGTCACCGCGGCGACCAGCCGCTCGAGATGCGGGAAATCCACCTCCGATCCGCCGAGCACTTCGAGGCTTTCCGCAGTCGCGAAACCACCTGTGCGAGCGGCGATCTCGCTGGCATCCGCCGAGGGCACAGCACCACGATCCGTATCGTGCATCGAGATGGTGCCACCGAGTCCAACGAGGTGCAGCGTCATTGCTCGTTGCTTCCCAGCACCGAGGCGTCGATACGGGTCTGATAGTCGGGGATCTGCGCATCCGCGGGGATACGCCCTAGCCCTTGTGCCCAGCGCGCGCGATCGGCGAGGTCGGCGGCAAGTTCCGGCCCCAACTCGACTTTGAACACGAACTCACGCAGCACGTTGTCCACCAGCGTCTCGTCCAGTGCAGTAGCCTTCGCCACCGCAGCCATCGCTTCGGGGGTCCGATCCGTCAGCGGAGCGTCGGCCTCGGCGACGGCGGAAAGGAACTTGGCCAGCTCGGGTTTCTTGGCCGCGATGGTGTTCTCATTGGCCAGATAGAGACTGTGCTGGTTGTACTTCGGCGATCCCTGCAGTTCCAGCGAATCGCCGTTCAGCGCCTCGACCGCCTTGGCGAGTGCTGGCTGGAACACCGCCACCGCGTCGACATCTCGGTTCCCGATCGCGCCTGGGATCTCACCGGGCCCGGTCTGGATGAGTTCGGCCTGGACACCTGCCTGGGTCAGGAATTTCGTCGCGAAGTAGTGCGCGCTGCTGCCGAGCGGCACCGCGATACGCCGGCCCGCGAGGTCGGGAATGGTGGTGATATCCGAAGATTTCCGGACGACGAATCGTCCACCGTCCCAACGGGCCCCGTCGGCGATGATGCGCAGCCGCTGGTTCTTGAGTGCCGCGGCCGAAGTGGGCACGTCGCCGCCGTTGGCGACGTCGACGGCACCACCTGCGAGAGCCTCCAGCGCCGCGGCGCCGGTCGGGAATGGCACCACCTTCACCGTCACTCCCGCGTCGGCGAAGAAGCCCAGGTCCTCGGCGACCGGTACCTGCGCCCAGCACGGATCGACGACCCAGGCGACTGTCAGTTCACCTGGCGTCGGTTTTGATCCGCCACACGCGGTGACAGTCACCCCGAGAACGATCGACAGCACCAGGGCCGCCGCGGTGCGTAGTCGCGATTCAACGGTCATCGCCGATCTCCATTCATTATCAAAGGTTGCGGGTCTGGTCGGAGCCGTTCGTGCAACCTGCGACGCAGGGCGGGATAGTCGGCGAATTCGCCGATCGTCCCTGCCGGGCGAGGACGGGGTAAGGGGTTGTCGAGTCGGTCCACGACCGCGCCGTGCGCACCAAGCACGACGACGGTCGATGCCACCCGCAAAGCCTCGTCGACGTCGTGGGTGACGAAGGCGATGGTGGTGTCTGTCCGCTCCCACAGGTCTGATACGAGATCTTGCATCTGCGAACGCGTTTGGGCGTCGAGCGCCCCGAACGGTTCGTCCATCAGCAGCACCTGCGGTTTGTTGGCGAGCGCGCGGGCGATCCCGACCCGCTGGCGCATACCGCCGGACAATTCGTGCGGCAACCTGCGTAGCACCGCGGCGGACAGCCCGACGGCTTCGAGCAGCGAAACCGTGCACGCTCGCCGTTGTGCTCGTGGAACGTGTGCGGCGCGAAGCGCAAAGCCGACGTTCTTCTCGACGCTCGCCCACGGGAACAGGATGTCGCGCTGGAACACCACCCCCCGCTCGCGGCCGGGCCCGATCACCGGTGTCCCGTTGAAGTACACCGCGCCCGCACTGGGGCGCACGAAACCCGCAATCGCGTTGAGCAGTGTGGACTTTCCGCATCCAGAAGGACCGAGGATGGCCAGAAACTCCCCCGGCTCGATCACGAGATCCAAATCGGACAGCACCGGTTCGACCGTCCCGGGGTAGGCGACGGCCAGTGCGCGAACGTCGATGCGGGCACCGGTCATGCCTGCTCCGTGGACCAGCGCACGTAACGGCGGGTAAGCCGGTGGAACACCTGATCGGTCAGAGCGCCGATGACGCCGAGCGCGGCCAGGCAGACAAAGAGCCGGTCAGGCTGGCTGAACAGGCGCGCCTGGTCGAGCCGGAACCCCAATCCTTCGGTGACACCCGCCTGCTCGGACGCGACGATCAGGATCAACGACATCGCAATGCCCTGCCGGAGGCCGGTAAGGATGAACGGCATCGCCGACGGCAGCACGACCGAACCGAACACCTGACGACGCGACGCTCCCACACATGCTGCGACGCGCAGATAGTCCTCGCGGGTGGACGCGATCCCCGCGTGGGCGTTGACCCACACCGGGAAGAAAACCCCGAGGGTGGTCAGGAACAGCTTTGACTCCTCGCCAATGCCGAACCACAAGATCGCCAGGGGAACCAGCGCGATGGCCGGTATCGGCCGCAGCACCTGAATGAGCGGCTCGAGCAGCCCACGGGCGATGTGGCTCCGTCCCGTGAAAGCCGCCACGATGATGGCGATCGTCGAACCGAGGAGGAAACCCGACACCGCGCGCCGGAAGCTCGCGGCGGCATCGGCCAGCAAGGTGCCTTGCTCGAGCATTTGGCGCGCCGCCTCGGCGACGGCGGCCGGTGACGGCAGGAGACTCGGCGAGAAGAGTCCGACGCGCACAACGAGGTCCCAAACGACGAGTGCGCCCACGATGCTGATGACCGGCAGGACCGCGGCCAGTCGGCGACTCGACCACCGTTGCTTCGTCGCCGCAACCGACGGAACCGGCCGCGTGGGGGCGGGCGCCGTTAGACTCATCTCGCACCCCCTCCGCCTGGTCTCGTCGGCGGCAACGGTATGCAGGATCGAAGTCGTCGCGCGGCACGCACTGCGGGCACGACCGCTTCGTTCAGGCATCCCGCCACCCCGAAGAAGAAGCGACCTGCGGGAAAGCTGGCCTAGAGGCGCTTTGCGCCACCCGTAGAGGCCGTCGCCAATTGCACTCACGACGAGTAGAAGTCATCTTGCAGACGGTCGTGTGATGCGGAAGAGGTGTCGTAGGGCTCACCTACAGTGGCAGCGTGTTCGTCTCCGGCGACAGCGTCATCTACAGCGCCTCGGATCTCGCAGCGGCTGCCCGCTGTGAGTACGCCCTGCTGCGTGCGTTCGACGCGAAGCTGGGACGCGGGCCCTCCGTCGCCGTCGAAGACGAATTACTCGCCCGCACCGCCGAGCTCGGCGACCAACACGAGCAGCGCCACCTCGATGAGCTCCGCGAGTCGAACCGGGACAACATCGCGATCATCGGCCGGCCGCCCTACACCGTCGACGGGCTGACCGCCGCGGCCGAGGCCACCATGCGCACCGTCGAACGCCGTGCCCCGGTGATCTATCAGGCCGCGATGTTCGACGGCCGGTTCGCCGGCTTCGCCGACTTCCTGGTGTTGGACTCCGACGAGTACGTGCTGCGCGACACCAAGCTCGCGCGCTCGGTCAAGGTCGAGGCGCTGCTGCAGCTCGCCGCCTACGCCGACGCGCTGACCCGTGCGGGCGTACCGGTGGCCTCCGAGGTCGAGTTGGTGCTCGGCGACGGCGCCACCGCCCGATACCGCGTCGACGAACTGCTTCCGGTGTACCTAGCCAGGCGCACCGCCCTGCAGAAGCTGCTCGACGACCACCTCGCCTCCGGTACCGCGGTCGCATGGGAGGACGAGGATGTGCGGGCGTGTTTTCGGTGCCCGGAGTGCGAAATTCAGGTCCGCGCCACCGACGACCTGTTGCTCGTGGCGGGAATGCGGGTCAGCCAGCGATCCCGTCTTATCGACGCGGGCATCACCACCGTCGCCGAACTCGCCGCTCATACCGGGACCGTGCCCGAACTGTCGGCGCGCACCGTGGCGGCGTTGACGGAGCAGGCGCGGCTGCAGATCGCACCGCGGATCGACGGTAAGCCGCCGTATCAGGTCGTCGATGCGCAACCGTTGATGGTGCTGCCGGACGCCAACAAGGGAGACCTGTTCTTCGACTTCGAGGGTGACCCGCTGTGGACCGTCGACGGCGGGGAGTGGGGTCTGGAGTACCTGTGGGGCGTGCTCACGGTCAACGACGAGTTCCACCCGTTCTGGGCACACGACCGGGCCAGCGAACGCCAGGCGCTGATCGACTTTCTCGCGATGGTGCGCAAGCGGCTCAAGCGATACCCCGGAATGCACATCTACCACTACGCGGCGTACGAGAAGAGCACGTTGCTCCGGCTGGCCGGCAGGTACGGCGTCGGCGAGAACGACATCGACGATCTGCTGCGTAACGGCATCCTCGTCGACTTGTACCCGTTGGTGCGCAAGAGCATTCGGGTCGGCACCGAGAACTACAGCATCAAATCGCTGGAACCGCTGTACATGGGTAACGAGCTGCGCAGCGGCGAGGTCACCACGGCGGCCGATTCCATCACGCAGTACGCGCGCTACTGCGCGCTGCGCGACGAGGGGCGGGTCGACGAAGCTGCGGGTGTGCTCAAACAGATCGAGGACTACAACGTCTACGACTGCAGGTCGACGCGCCGCCTGCGCGACTGGTTGATGGCGCGCGCAATCGAATCCGGTGTCCCTCCGCGCGGTCCGCAGCCGGTTCGCAACGAGGAAGTCATCGAACTGGGCGACGACCTCGAACGCAAGCTGCTGAAGTTCGCTGGTGACGGTGTAGAGCCGCGCACCGCCGAACAGACCGCCGTGGCAATGGTGGCCGCCGCCAGGGGTTTTCACCGTAGGGAGGACAAGCCGTTCTGGTGGGCTCACTTCGACCGCGTCAACAATCCCATCGAAGAGTGGGCGGACAACAGCGACGTGTTCATCGCCGAGAACGCGATCATCGTCAACGACTGGCATCAGCCGCCCAAGGCGCGTAAGCCACAACGGCACGTGCGGCTGATCGGCGGCGTCGCGAACGGCGAACTGTGCCAAGAGATGTACGCGTTGTACGACCCGCCCGCACCCGCAGGCCTTGCCGACGATCCCGACCGCCGCGGCTACGGAACGGTGCAAGTCGTCGGATGTGACAACCCCGAGGCGCCTACCGAGGCGCTGATCATCGAACGACAACCCAAGGGCGGCGACGTCTTCGATCAGTTGCCGTTCGCGCTGACACCGGGTCCGCCGTTCAACACCAAACCTCTGCAGGAGTCCATCGAACAAACTGCGCTCGCGGTGGCCGCGGGCCTTCCAAACTTGCCAGTCGACGGCGTCACCGACATCCTGTTGCGACGCCCCCCGCGCACGAAGAGCGGCGGCGAACTGCCCCGCAGCGGCGTGATCGCCGACGACATGACCGCCGCGCTGCTGGATCTCGATTCGTCTTACCTCGCGGTGCACGGGCCGCCGGGCACCGGGAAGACATATACCTCGGCGAGGGTGCTCGCGCGGTTGGTCAACGAGCACGCGTGGCGCGTCGGCGTGGTGGCGCAGTCGCATGCGGTGGTCGAGAACCTGTTCCGTGACGTACTGACCGCGGGCGTCGACGGTAACCAGGTCGCAAAGAAGTTCAACACCGTGAACTCGGGCTGGACCGACCTGGAGAATTCCGAGTTCGCCGGCTACATCGCCGACCACGCCGATCGGAAAGTGGGCTGCGTCGTCGGTGGTACGGCGTGGGACTTCGCCAACGCCAACAAGATTCCGCGACGGTCGCTCGATCTGCTGGTCGTAGAGGAGGCTGGCCAGTACAACCTCGCCAACACCATCGCGGTCGCGCCGTCGGCGCACAACCTGTTGTTGCTCGGCGACCCGCAGCAGCTGCCGCAGGTCAGCCAGGGCACCCATCCCGAACCCGTCGACGCGTCGGCCCTGGGCTGGCTGATCGACGGAAATCACACGCTGCCAGCCGAATTCGGCTACTTCCTCGATCGGTCCTTCCGCATGCACCCGGCCGTGTGCGCGGCGGTGTCCCGGCTGTCCTACGACGGCAGGCTGCAGTCGTTCGACGAGGTGACGGCGGCGCGCAGCCTTGCCGGACACCCGCCCGGGGTGCGCGTACTCACCGTCGAGCACACCGGGAACTCCACCGACAGCCCCGAGGAAGCCGACGCGATCGTCGCCGAGATCCGCGATCTGCTCGGCACCGCCTGGACCGACGAAAAAGGCACGGTGGGGCTGACGCAGGAACATGTGCTGGTCGTCACGCCTTACAACGCGCAGGTCGTGACCCTTCGCAGGCGGCTCGACAGCGCGGGGCTGACGGATGTCGAGGTCGGCACCGTCGACAAGTTCCAGGGCAGACAGGCGCCGGTGGTGTTCATCTCGATGACGGCCTCGTCGGCCGACGACGTCCCTCGCGGAATCGCATTCCTGCTCAACCGGAATCGTCTCAACGTCGCGGTGAGCCGCGCGAAGTACCTCAGCGTCATCGTGCAGTCGCCGCTGCTGACCGAATACCTGCCCGGCTCCCCCGATCGGCTTGTCGAGCTGGGGGCGTACCTGTCGCTCACCCCGTGTGATAAACCCACGGGGTGAGCTTGACCGAGCGGCTGGCCGACATCGTCGGGCCCGGCTATGTCAGCGCCGACGCCGACGTGCTCGCCAGCCGCAGCGTGGACCACACAGGGCGCTACCGCGGGCGGGCGGGTGTGCTGGTGCGGCCCGGCTCCGCCGATGAGGTCGCGGCGGTGCTGCGCGAGTGTCGCGATGCGGGCCAATACGTCACCGTTCAGGGCGGCCGAACCTCACTGGTGGCCGGGACGGTGCCCGAACACGATGACGTGTTGTTGTCCACCGAGCGGCTGCGTGACATCGACGACGTCGACGTCGTGGAGCGGCGGATCCGAGTGGGCGCGGGCGTCACGCTCGCCGAGGTGCAGCGGGCGGCGTCCGCGGCCGGGCTGGTGTTCGGTGTCGACTTGGCCGCCCGCGATTCGGCCACCGTCGGCGGCATGGCGTCGACGAACGCCGGCGGACTGCGCACGGTTCGCTACGGCAACATGGGCGAACAGGTCATCGGCCTGGACGTGGCGCTGCCCGACGGCAGCGTCGTGCGCCGCCACAGTCAGGTCCGAATGGACAACACCGGATACGACCTGGCCTCACTGTTCATCGGCGCCGAGGGCACGCTCGGCGTCATCACCAGCCTGGACCTGAGGCTGCATCCCGCGCCGAAGAGCCGCATCACGGCGATATGCGGGTTCGCCGACCTGGACTCGCTCATCGCCGCCGGTCGCGGCTTCCGCGAGATGGACGGCATCGCGGCGCTGGAGTTGATCGACGCCCGCGCCAGCGTCCTGACCGCTGAGCACGCGGGGGTGTCGGCACCCGTCGACGGCGCGTGGCAGCTGTTGATCGAACTGGCCGGCGACACCGACCAGACCGAACGGCTCGCCGAGGCGCTCGAGGAGGCTCAGCTGGTCGGTGAGCCCGCGGTCGGCGTCGACGCGGCCGCTCAGCAGCGGCTCTGGCAGGTGCGCGAGGCCATCGCCGAAGTGCTCGGCGTGTACGGGCCACCGCTGAAATTCGATGTCTCGCTGCCCCTTTCGTCCATCGCGGAGTTCGCGACCCAAGCCGTCGAGCTGGTTGCCGAGCACGCCCCGGACGCCATCCCGGTGTTGTTCGGCCATATCGGCGAGGGGAATCTGCATCTCAACCTGGTGCGCTGCGTACTGGACCCCGACCGTGAACACGCCCTGTATTCGGCGATGATGGCGCTCATCGCACGGCTGGGCGGCAACGTCAGCTCCGAACACGGCGTCGGCACCCGCAAGCGGGATTACGTGGGCATGTCGCGCACCGAATCCGACATCGCCGCGATGCGGGCGGTGAAGGCGGCGTTCGATCCGACCGGCTACCTCAACCCCGCGGTGCTGTTCGGCTAGTCCCGGCCCCTCGCGAGCAGACGCAAACACCCCCAAAATGCGTCGTGTTTGGGGGATTTCGCGTCTGCTCGCGGAGAGAAATCTAGTCGTCGGGATCGTCGCGGTAACGCCGACCGCTGGACGATCTGTGGTGCCGCGAGTGGCGGCCAACGGGCGGGGTATCGTCCTCGACCCGCGGCAGTGGCTGGAATCGCTGTTCCTTGTCGACGTGGAATCCGTTGTGCGCGAAACCGATCGGCTCGGCGGAAACCACCCGAGACTCGGCCCGCAGGAAGTCCAGGATGCTCCCCTGCTGTCGCCAGCGCGGCGCATCGAGGTCGGGCCCGTCACGCCACGCGTCGTAGGGCTCATGCGGGACACGGGATTCCACCGGCTCGGTATCGGATTCTGGCACGGAATCCGCCACCATCGATTCGTCGCCATCCCACACCACCGTGTACTCCACGTAGTCGTCTTCGTCGGGCGCGAATCCGTCGTCGGGATCGACCGGGTAGCCGTCGTTTTCGGAGTCGAGCAGGGTGGATCGCGGATCGCCGAAGCCGAGGAAGAACAGCGCCGCGCCGACGCCGACCAATGCGATGAACGCCGGCAGCAACAGCGTCTGCGACATCGCGGCGGAAAACGGCCCCTGCAGGAATGGGGGCAACACCATCGCCATGTCGTCGCCGCCTGACAACTCCGCAGCCATCGGCGGCAACTCGTCGCCGATGCGCCACGTCATGAACGCCGCCACGCCCGCACTGCCGAGCACCGAGCCGACCTGGCGGGTGGTGTTGTAGACGCCCGAACCCGCGCCCGCCAGGTGCGGCGGCAGATTGCGGGTGGCGGTCGCCGCGAGCGGTGACCAGATGAACGCCATGCCGACGCCGGTGACCGTCAAGGGCAACACGATTCGCCAGATCGGGGTGGTCGGCGTCATCTCGAAGGACAGCCATGTCATCGAGATCGCGACCAGCGAGAAACCGAAGCCGATCACGGGCCGGGGATGCGACCTGTCGACAATCCGCCCGACCAACGGTGCGAGCACACCCGATGCGATCGCCATCGGGGCAACCACCAACGCCGAACGCGTCGGCGAAAGACCGCACACCTGCTGCGCGTAGAACATGACCGGCACGATCATCGCGGTCACGACGAAACCGATTGTCGCGACACCGATATTGGACAGCGAGAAGTCGCGGTCGCCGAAGATGCGCAGCGGGACGAGAGCGTCGGTGGGATTGGCGTACTGCCAGAACAGGAATGCGGCCATGAAGCCGATGCCGCCGGCGATCGTGCCCCACACCCACGGCGCCCAGTCATGCGACTGCCCCTCCTGCAGGGCGAACACGATCATGAACAAGCCGATCCCGGACAGCGTCATACCGAGCAGGTCGAAACGCTGCATCTGCGACTCCAGATTGGGAATCAGCCGCAGCGCCAGGACCACACCGACGATGCCGACCGGCACGTTGACGAAAAAGATCCATTGCCACCCGAGCCCGTCGACCAACACACCGCCGGCCAATGGACCGACCAGGGTCGCCACGCCCGCGGTCGCGCCCCACAGACTCATCGCCACCCCGCGGCGCTCGGCTGGGAAGATGCGGGTGATCGTCGACAGCGTCTGTGGCGTGAGCAGCGCCGCCCCGAGGCCCTGCGCGACGCGGGCGACGATCAGCATGCCGATGGTGTCGGCCAGCCCGCACCACAGCGACGCGATGGTGAAAAGCGTCAGGCCCAGCAGATAAAGGTTCTTCGGTCCGAACCGGTCGCCGAGCCGGCCCGCCACGAGCAGCGGCACCGCGTAGGCCAACAGGTAGGCGCTCGTCACCCAGATGACCGAGTCGTAGCTGGCGCCGAGCGCGGTCATGATCGACGGATTGGCGACCGAGACGATGGTGGCGTCGACCAGAATCATGAAGAAGCCGACCAGCATCGCCCACAAGGCGTGCCACGGATTCGCCGTAGCGCACCGCATCCCGGAGTCGCGGTCGTCGTGCCGGGGAGTCAGGGTCTGATCCATCACATCGACTAATTACTCAACGTCCAGCCGACGCTACGGACGGCGGCTGATCCCGACAAGTCAGGAAAACCGCCAGAGTTACTGTCAGGCCGGCTCAGGGACGGCGTCGCCGATGACGCCGTCTTGTGCTCTGTTCTCAGGGCCGGAGGCCGGCTGGCCCCCCAAGCGCAGCGTAAGCGACAGAGCGACCAACGCAATCACCATACCGACCGTCATCACCACCGCGAGAGCAAGCTCGTCGTTGCCGAGCACACCCACGAGAGGCGCGATCGCCGCGCCCAGGCCGAACTGGGCCGCGCCGAGCACCGCCGCCGCGGTGCCTGCCGCGTCGGGATGCCGGGCCAGCGCCACCGCCGGGGCGTTGGGAATGACCAAGCCCATCGCGGCGAGGATCGCCCACACGGGGAGCACGAAGCCGAACAGTCCACCGGTGTGCGTCACCGCCAGGCCGACGAAGACGACGCCGGCGGCCGACGCCGCGGCCAACGCCCACAGCGCGATGCGCTGCGGTGGGAACCTGCGCAACAGCACGACGTTGAACTGCGTCGCCCCGATCAACGCGAAGGCCCCCGCGCCGAACACGAGCGCGAAGACCTGTTGATCCAGTCCGTACCGGCCTTGCAGTACGAAGGCTGCGCCCGAGATATAGGCGAACAGGCCCGACATGCCGAGCGCGGCGACCAGGGCCAGCACGACGAAGCGAACGTCACGCAGCACCTCGACATAGGTGGTCCCGATGCTGCGCACATGCAGCGGCCGACGGTGGGACTCCGGCAGCGTCTCCGGCAATGCCAGCGCGGCCACCAACAGCAGCGCCCCCGCCATGACCACCAGCACCGCGAACACCCAATGCCACGACGCCTTCAGCAGCACCACGGCACCGAGCGACGGCGCGATCACCGGTGCGGCGCCGAGCACCAGCATGATCCTCGAGATGACCGTGGCTGCGGCCGACTCGGCGAAGAGGTCGCCGACGACGGCGAACGCCACCACCATCGCTGCGGCGGCACCAACCCCCTGCAGCGTGCGTGCCACCCCGAGCACGGCCACGTTCGGCGCGAACAGGCACAGCAGCGACGCCAGCATGTGCAGCACGATTCCGGCCATCAGCGGACGGCGACGGCCCAGCGAGTCCGACAGGGGCCCGACGATGAGCTGCCCGAGCGCGAGACCGGCCAGCGTGCCGGTGAGCGTCAGCTGCGCGACCGACGACGACACCCCGAGGTCCTCGCCGATCTTGGGTAGCGCGGGCAGATACATGTCGATGGTCAACGGGCCCAGCGCAACCATCAGCCCCAGGACGATGACCATCCGGACGCGGCTCGGCGACTTCGCCGCTACGCCGGCGGCTTCAGTAGCCGTTGCATCCACAGAGGTTGATGTTGCCATGAAAATGGTTAGCGTCGCTTCTCAATATTTTCTTCCCGATGTCGCGCACAGTGAGCGCGATCACGTCCGGGCACCTGTAGCCGGTCGTCGTGCGTTCACATAGGGCTAGCCTGAAAGGCCAGCCGTAAGGACAGGGAGGCCGCCATGAGTGCCCGGTCAAGCGCCAAGAACCTGCCCGCAACCGTGGACGAAAGTCCGAGTGCTGCGGCGAAGGTGCTCTCGGCGATCATCGAACGCAGCGCACGCGTTCAGGCGCCAGCGGTCAGGGCCTACGTCGACCGCCTCCGCCAGCAGAGCCCCGGTGCGACGCCGGCGGAAATCGTCGCCAAACTCGAGAAGCACTACATCGCGGCGGTGATGGCCAGCGGCGCGGCCGTCGGCTCCGCGGCGGCCTTCCCGGGGATCGGGACGCTGGCCGCCATGTCGGCCGTCGCCGGCGAGACCGTCGTCTTCCTTGAGGCGACGTCGCTTTACGTGCTGTCCGTCGCGGAGGTGTTCGCGATACCCGCCGATCATCGGGAGCGCCGACGCGCCCTGGTGTTGGCGGTACTGGTCGGTGAGGACAGCAAGCACGCGGTTGCCGACCTGTTGGGGCCGGGCCGCACCAGCGGCTCCTGGATCGCCGACGGCGCGGCGACGCTGCCGTTGCCTGCGGTCTCGCAACTGAACTCGCGGCTGCTGAAGTACTTCCTCAAGCGCTACACGCTCAAGCGTGGGGCGATCGCGTTCGGGAAGTTGCTGCCGGTCGGCATCGGGGCCGTCGTCGGCGGTGTGGGTAACCGGTTGATGGGCAAGCGCATCGTGTCCAACGCCCGCAAGGCGTTCGGCACCCCGCCGTCGCGTTGGCCGGCGACTATTCACGTCCTGCCGCCGCCGCGGGACTAGCAGCAATCGGGGGTGCGTAGGACCACAACGACCATAAGGGCGTTGTCATGGTGTGGGTGTTGCAGGAGGGATAGCCTTTAGGCGGCAGATAGCGGGTACCCGATGACTGCAGCAGAGTATGGGCGGCGAACGCCTGGCGCGTTCGCATGAGTCGAAGGAATCGAGGCGAGTAGCTACCGTGAGCTCACCTTCACCATTCGGACAGAACGAGTGGTTGGTCGAGGAGATGTATCGCAAGTTCCGCGAGGATCCCTCGTCGGTAGATCCGAGTTGGCATGAATTTCTTGTCGACTACTCCCCCGAGCCGACCACCGACAGTCAGACCAGCAACGGACAGCGCACGGCCGCGCCGGTAGCGCCCCCCGAATCCGCACCTGAGCCCGCGCCCGCACCCCCGCCGAGAGCGGCCGAGAGCAAGAGCGCCCCCGTCAAGGAGAAGCCGGCCGAATCCGCGCCTGCGAAGCCGAAGGCGGCCCCGGCGCCGGCCCCGCCGGACGGCGCTGAGACTCAGATTCTGCGCGGAGCCGCGGCCGCGGTCGTCAAGAACATGTCGGCCTCGCTGGAGGTGCCGACCGCGACCAGCGTGCGGGCCATCCCCGCCAAGCTGATGATCGACAACCGGATCGTCATCAACAACCACCTCAAGCGCACGCGCGGCGGCAAGGTCTCCTTCACGCACCTCATCGGTTACGCGGTCGTGCAGGCGGTCAAGCAGTTCCCGAACATGAACCGCTACTTCGCCGAAGTGGACGGCAAGCCCACCGCGATCACCCCTGAACACATCAACCTCGGTCTCGCGATCGACTTGCAGGGTAAGGACGGCAACCGCCAGCTCGTCGTCGCCGGCATCAAGAACTGCGAGAACATGCGCTTCGGCCAGTTCCTCGCCGGTTACGAGGACATCGTGCGACGCGCCCGTGACGGCAAGCTGACCGCCGAAGACTTCAGCGGCGTGACCATTTCGCTGACCAACCCCGGCACCATCGGCACGGTGCACTCGGTGCCGCGGCTGATGCGTGGCCAGGGCGCGATCATCGGTGTCGGCGCGATGGAGTACCCGGCCGAGTTCCAGGGCGCGAGCGAGGAACGCATCGCCGAACTCGGCGTCGGCAAGCTGGTGACCTTCACGTCGACGTACGACCACCGCATCATCCAGGGCGCGGAGTCCGGCGACTTCCTGCGCACGGTGCACGAACTGCTGCTGTCCGACGACTTCTTCGACGAGATCTTCCGCGAACTGGGCATCCCCTACGAGCCGGTGCGATGGCGGACGGACAACCCCGACTCGATCGAAGACAAGAACGGCCGCGTTCTCGAGCTGATCGCGGCGTACCGCAACCGCGGCCACCTGATGGCCGACATCGATCCGCTGCGGCTGGACCAGACCCGGTTCCGCAGCCACCCCGACCTCGACGTGAACAGCCACGGTCTGACGCTGTGGGATCTGGACCGCGAGTTCAAGGTCAACGGCTTCGCCGGTGCGGAGCGCAAGAAGCTGCGCGACGTGCTCGGGTTGCTGCGCGACGCGTACTGCCGTCATGTCGGTGTCGAGTACACCCACATCCTCGAGCCCGATCAGCAGAAGTGGCTGCAGGAGCGCATCGAGGTAAAGCACGAGAAGCCGACTGTCGCCGAGCAGAAGTACATTCTGTCGAAGCTGAACGCCGCCGAGGCGTTCGAGACCTTCCTGCAGACGAAATATGTTGGCCAGAAACGGTTCTCGCTTGAGGGTGCCGAAACCGTGATCCCGATGATGGACGCGGCGATCGACCAGGCGGCCGAACACGGGCTCGACGAGGTCGTGATCGGCATGCCCCACCGCGGCCGGCTCAACGTGCTCGCGAACATCGTCGGCAAGCCGTACTCGCAGATCTTCAGCGAGTTCGAGGGCAACCTCAACCCGTCGCAGGCCCACGGTTCGGGTGACGTGAAGTACCACCTCGGTGCGAGCGGCAACTACATCCAGATGTTCGGCGACAACGACATTGCGGTGTCGCTGGTCGCCAATCCGTCGCACCTCGAGGCCGTCGACCCGGTGCTCGAGGGGCTCGTGCGCGCCAAGCAGGACCTGCTCGACGTCGGAGAAGAAGTCGACGGTTCCAAGAAATTCTCGATCGTGCCGATGATGCTGCACGGCGACGCCGCCTTCGCGGGACAGGGTGTGGTGGCCGAGACGCTGAACCTGGCGCTGCTGCGGGGGTACCGCACCGGCGGGACGATCCACATCGTCGTCAACAACCAGATCGGGTTCACCACGTCGCCGGGCGACTCGCGTTCGTCGGAGTACTGCACCGACGTCGCAAAGATGGTGGGCGCACCCATCTTCCACGTCAACGGCGACGACCCGGAGGCGTGTGTCTGGGTTGCGCGCCTGGCGATGGACTTCCGGCAGAAGTTCAAGAAGGACGTCGTCATCGACATGCTGTGCTACCGCAGGCGCGGGCACAATGAGGGCGACGACCCGTCGATGACGCAGCCGTACATGTACGACGTGATCGACACCAAGCGCGGTTCGCGAAAGACGTACACCGAAGCGCTGATCGGCCGCGGCGACATCTCGATGAAAGAAGCCGAGGACGCGCTGCGCGACTACCAGGGTCAGCTGGAGCGGGTGTTCAACGAGGTTCGTGAACTCGAGAAACACGAGGTCGCACCGAGTGCATCGGTGGAGGCCGACCAGATGGTGCCCGCCGGGATGAAGACCGCAGTGGACAAGTCGCTGCTGGCCCGCATCGGCGATGCACACCTGGCATTCCCCGAGGGCTTCAACGTGCATCCGCGCGTCAAGCCGGTGCTGGAGAAACGCCGCGAGATGGCCTACGAGGGTAAGGTCGACTGGGCGTTCGCCGAGCTGCTGGCGCTGGGATCGTTTGTGGCAGAAGGCAAGACGGTCCGGTTGTCCGGGCAGGACACCCGCCGCGGCACGTTTACGCAGCGGCATTCGGTGATCATCGACCGGTCGACCGGGGAGGAGTTCACGCCGCTGCAGTTGCTGACCACGAACCCCGACGGCACCCCGACGGGTGGCAAGTTCATGGTGTACGACTCCGCGCTGTCGGAGTTCGCAGCGGTGGGCTTCGAGTACGGCTACTCGGTCGGCAACCCCGACGCACTTGTGCTGTGGGAGGCGCAGTTCGGCGACTTCGTCAACGGCGCGCAGTCGATCATCGACGAGTTCATCAGCTCCGGTGAAGCCAAGTGGGGCCAGCTGTCCGACGTCGTGCTGCTGCTGCCGCACGGCCACGAAGGGCAGGGTCCGGACCACACCTCCGGTCGCATCGAGCGGTTCCTGCTGCTGTGGGCCGAGGGGTCGATGACGATCGCGATGCCGTCGACGCCCGCGAACTACTTCCACCTGCTTCGCAGGCATGGTCTGGACGGCATCCACCGGCCATTGATCGTCTTCACGCCGAAGTCGATGCTGCGCAACAAGGCTGCCGTGAGCGATCTGCGGGAGTTCACCGAGGCGAAGTTCCGCTCGGTGCTCGAAGAGCCCACCTATACCGACGGCACGGGTGACCGCAGCAAGGTCAAGCGGCTGCTGTTGACGAGCGGCAAGATCTACTACGAGCTGGCGGCCCGTAAGAACAAGGACGAGCGCGAAGATGTGGCCATCGTTCGTATCGAGCAGCTCGCGCCGTTGCCGAAGCGGCGGCTCAACGAGACGTTGGACCAGTACCCGAATGTCGAGCAGTACTTCTGGGTTCAGGAGGAGCCGGCCAACCAGGGTGCGTGGCCGACGTTCGGGCTGACGCTCCCCGAGGTGTGCTCGGACAAGCTGTCGGGCATCAAGCGGATTTCACGGCGCGCGATGTCGGCGCCGTCGTCAGGGTCGTCGAAGGTGCACGCGGTCGAGCAGCAGGAGATCATCGACGAGGCGTTCGCGCCGTAACGGCGCGTGCTTCCAGCGACTCGCCGAGCGTCCAAATCGCCACGCCGATCAGGACGAGATCCTTCAGCAGGAATTGTCCGGGCATCCCGCTGAGCACGGGCAGTACGCCGGCGTGGGTGGCAACCACGCCCGGGGTGGTGAAGAGGAAGCTCAGCGTCCCGACGAACAGGATGACCGCGAGCGCGCTGCCCGCCGCAGACAACGTGGGCCATAGCGGTCGCAGCGCGATCAGTACCGCGGACACGATCTCCATCGTGCCCAGGGCCGCGGCGACGGCGCCGACGCTGAGGAAGTCGTAGACCCATGACATGAGCGGACTGTGTTCGATGAGCACTCGGCTTTCCATCTTCACGTACTTGCCGACCCCGATCCACGCCAGCACGACCACCAGGCCGTATCGGCAGACCAGCTGTCCGAAGCGCGCAACCGCACTCGGTGTCATCAATCTCCCTTTCGTCGGGCAATACCGGCTCCCGTCTTAGTGGCAGGAAGGTCGGTGGGCGTTACAGCGAGCGGCTCGGCATTGGGGTGCGCGTATGCGCTACCGCGGGTAACGACTAATCTGGCCGGAGCAACCGACACGAGGAGTGGTATGCAGGGCTTCGCAGGAAAGGTCGCCGTGGTGACCGGCGCCGGATCGGGCATCGGACAGGCGCTGGCGATCGAACTGGCCCGCTCCGGCGCCAGCGTGGCGATCAGCGACGTCGACACCGAGGGGCTCGCGGTCACCGAGGAGAGGCTGAAGGCCATCGGCGCGCCGGTGAAGGCCGACCGGCTCGACGTCACCGAGCGCGAGGCGTTCGAGCTGTACGCCGACTCCGTCGTCAAGCACTTCGGCAAGGTCAACCAGATCTACAACAACGCGGGCATCGCGTACGTCGGCGACGTCGAGGTCACGCCGTTCAAGGACATCGAACGAGTGATGGACGTCGACTACTGGGGCGTGGTCAACGGCACGAAGATCTTTCTGCCCCATCTGATCGCATCGGGCGACGGTCATGTCGTCAACGTGTCGAGCCTGTTCGGCATCTTCTCGGTGCCGGGCCAGGCGGCATACAACTCCGCGAAGTTCGCGGTGCGCGGTTTCACCGAGGCATTGCGTCAGGAGATGGTCGCCGCGGGCCATCCCGTGAAGGTGACCACCGTGCACCCCGGCGGCATCAAGACCGCGATCATGCGCAACTCGACGGCCGCCGAGGGCGTCGACAAGGAAGGTCTGACAAAGACTTTCGACACCAGGCTGACGATCACCACACCGGAGAAGGCCGCGCAGATCATCCTCGACGCCGTCCGCAAGAATCGGCCTCGCGTGCTGGTCGGCCCCGACGCCAAGGTGCTCGACCTCATCGTGCGCATCACCGGATCCGGCTATCAGCGGCTGTTCTCCACCGTGATGTCACGACTCGTGCCCAACGCGCACTGAGTCACTGCCGCCAACGCGCTAGGAGTCGCCCAGCGGGTGTTCGTCGAGGAACGCACCTGCGACGAGCCCCGGATCGGTGCCGTCCTCGACCTGCGCGCGCATATCGGCAAGCGCGGCGGTGTCCAGCACACCGGCCACCTCGTTGAGGGCCAGCACCTGCGACTCGTTGAGCTCGTTGCGTCGGTACAGCGGCACCAGGTTCTCGGCCCGGATCAACGACGTGCGATCGGACAGCATCAACAGCTCGGTCGGGATGTACGGCGCCGCCGTCGACGTCCACGCGGCGTTGATCTGGCCCGACTTGACCGCTGCGAACATCGTTGCGCGGTCGGGGTATTCGCGGGGCTTCGGCAGTTTGCACGTCCCGATCGCGCGCGGCGGGGCCAGCCCGGAGTCCACCTTGCCGGTCTCGAGTTCGTCGCAGTTGCGCACCGCCGCGGTCAAGTCCCGGCCCCACGCCTCGGCGGTCTTTGCGGTGACCGCCAGCGCGGGTTTGTCCTCGGCCGACTCGGTATAGTCGCCGGCCGCGATGCCCTCGGGCAGCGCGGACACCATCTCCCGGTACACCTGGGTCGCCGAGCGCGCCGTCGAGTCCGGGACGAACCTGTGCAGCAGGCGACCGGTGAAGCCGGGTACCACGCGCGCATCATCCGAGTCCAGCTCCGTCAGCGGGTCCGGCGACACCGCGACGTGTGCCGGGCTGCCGTAGAACCGCAGGGCTGCGGCGTAGATGTGCGCGATCAGCGCCGACTCGGGATCGTCGGTCGCTCCGACCGCGACCGACGGCTGCGCTTCGTCACCGGCGCACCCGGCGACGCCCACCAGCACGAGGGCTGCGAGCGCGCAGGCGAACCGGCGCACGCGGAACCTAGGCCCCCGACGCCGCGGCAACCGCCTGCGCCACAGCGGGGGCCACCCGCGGATCCAGCACGCTCGGCACGATCTGGTCGACCGCGAGATCGTCACCCACCACCGAGAAGATCGCCTCGGCCGCTGCCACCTTCATCTGCTCGGTGATACGGCGCGCCCCGGCGTCCAGCGCACCCCGGAACACGCCGGGGAACGCGAGGACGTTGTTGATCTGGTTCGGGAAGTCGCTGCGACCGGTTGCCACCACCGCCGCATACTTCCTCGCCTCGTCGGGGTGGATCTCCGGGTCCGGATTGGACAGTGCGAACACGATCGAGTCGGGGGCCATCGTCTCGACGATCTCCGGGGGCACCACACCGGCGGACAGGCCGAGGAACACGTCCGCGCCCTTCAGCGCCTCGGCAATGCCACCTGAGAGCCCGTTCGGATTCGTCTGCGCGGCGATCTCGGCCTTGTACTGGTTGAGGTTGCCGCGGTCCTTGTGCAGGATGCCCTGCGAATCCAGCAGCGTGATGTCGTGAATCCCCCTGGCCAGCAAGATCTTTGCGCACGCGACGCCGGCGGCACCCGCGCCGGAGACGACGACCCGCAACGACGTGATGTCGCGGCCGAGCACCTCCGCCGCACCGAGCAGCGCGGCCAGCACGACGATCGCCGTGCCGTGCTGGTCGTCGTGCATGACCGGGCAGTCCAGCGCCTCGACCACGCGACGTTCGATCTCGAAGCAGCGGGGCGCCGAGATGTCCTCGAGGTTGACGGCACCGAACGTGGGACGCAGGCGCACCAGGGTCTCGACGATCTCGTCGGGGTCCTTGGTGTCGAGCACGATCGGGATCGAATCCAAGTCGGCGAACGCCTTGAACAGCGCGCTCTTGCCCTCCATCACCGGCAGCGACGCGGCGGGACCGATATCGCCGAGGCCGAGGACGGCGCTGCCGTCGCTGACCACCGCGACCAGGCGGCTGGCCCACGTGTAGCGCGCAGCCAGCGTGTGATCGGCCGCGATCGCGCGACTGACCTGCGCTACGCCGGGCGTATAGGCGACCGACAGCGCACGCTGGGTGTTCAGGGGTTCGTGCGCTACCGACAGCTTCCCGCCCAGGTGAGCAGCGAAGATCTCCTCGTCATGCAGGACGATCGGAGGTCTCTTATCTGACAGGTTTCTCACCGCTTGGGACACGGCGTTCACGTTACTTTCGAACTGGTAGGTAACCTAATCGACTCTGTTTCAGATAAGTCCCAGGTCGGTGACGGCTTGGCGTTCATCTGCCAGCTCAGCGGTCGACTTGTCGATCCGTGTGCGGGAGAAATCATCGATGTCCAGGCCCTGCACGATGGACCAGTTTCCGTCCTTCGTGGTCACCGGGAACGAGGAGATCAGGCCCTCGGGAACGCCGTAGCTGCCGTCGGACAGCACCGCCATCGAGACCCAGTCACCCTCGGGGCTGCCGAGCAGCCAGTCCCGGGCGGCGTCGATGGTCGCCGAGGCCGCAGAAGCCGCCGACGAGGCGCCGCGGGCGTCGATGATGGCCGCCCCCCGCTTGGCGACGGTCGGGATGAAGTCGTTCTCGATCCAGTCCTGGTCGTTGACGACCTCTGCGGCGTTCTTGCCATTGACCTCGGCGTGGAAGAGGTCGGGGTACTGGGTGGCCGAGTGGTTGCCCCAGATCGTCATCTTCTTGATGTCGGTGACCTTGGCGCCGGTCTTGCGCGCTAGCTGCGAGATCGCCCGGTTGTGGTCCAGTCGGGTCAACGCGGAGAACCGCTCGTTGGGGATGTCGGGCGCATTGCTCATCGCGATCAGGGCGTTGGTGTTGGCCGGGTTGCCCGTCACGCCGATGCGGATGTCGTCGGCCGCCACCTCGTTGAGCGCCTTGCCCTGCGCGGTGAAGATCGCGCCGTTGGCCTCCAGCAGGTCGCCGCGCTCCATGCCCGGGCCGCGGGGCCGCGCACCGACGAGCAGCGCCAGGTTCACGCCGTTGAAGATCTTGTTGGCGTCGGCGCCGATCTCCACGCCCGCCAGCAGCGGAAACGCGCAGTCGTCGAGCTCCATCACCACACCCTCGAGCGCCTTCAGCGCGGGCTCGATCTCGAGCAGACGCAGCTCGATCGGGCGGTCCGGGCCGAGCAACGAGCCGCTGGCCAGACGAAACAGCAGGCTGTAGCCGATCTGGCCGGCGGCGCCGGTGACCGCGACCTTGAGGGGAGATGTGCTCACGTGAGGTGCTCCTTGGACGGATGTGGTTGCCCGCACCGCGGGCGTGTGCCTTCGGGGACGAAACTAGCAGGGTCGGTTTCGGGCGTGCCGCGTAGCATTCACCAAGGCAGATAAGACCGGCGCTGCTGGCCTTGACCAGGGGAGAGTGACCGATGCCTTCATTTCGCCCACTACCTCCGTCACTGCGACCCGTCGTCCGCTCCAAGGCCGCCGCGCCCGACGCCGCCTCGATCCATGTTCCCGTCGCCCGCGCCATGGTCGACTGCGCCGTGTACTGCGAGGGCATCCGGCTGCCCGGGAAGTACACGCACGCGGCGGCGCTGAACAAGGTGCGCGACCTCGAGGCGTCGGGCAAGGAGGCGTTTGTCTGGATCGGCCTGCACGAACCCGACCAGCACCAGATGCAGGCCGTCGCCGATGTATTCGGGCTGCACGAACTGGCCGTCGAGGACGCCGTGCACGCCCACCAGCGACCGAAGCTGGAGCGTTACGACAACACGCTGTTCCTGGTGCTCAAAACCGTCAACTACGTCGAGCACGCATCCATCGCGCTGGCCCGCGAGATCGTCGAGACCGGCGAGATCATGATCTTCGTCGGACCCGACTTCGTCGTCACCGTGCGCCACGGCGAACACGGCGGGCTGACCGGGGTCCGCAAGAAGCTCGACGCGTCACCCGCCACCCTCAAACTCGGTCCATATGCGGTCATGCACGCGATCGCCGACCACGTCGTCGACAGCTATCTCGATGTCACCGATCTGATCGAGACCGACATCGACGTCATGGAAGAAGACATCTTCTCGCCGACGCGCAAGACCAACATCGAATGCATCTACCTGTTGAAGCGCGAGGTCGTCGAACTCCGCCGGGCGGTCGCACCGTTGACGGTGGGATTGCAGCGCATCGGCACCGACCACAACGACCTGATCTCGATCGAGGTCCGCCGGTACATGCGCGACGTCCTCGACCACAACACTCAGGCGTCCGACCGGATCACGAGCTACGACGAGATGCTCAGCTCACTGGTGCAGGCCGCGGCGGGCAAGGTGGCGATGCAGCAGAACATCGACATGCGCAAGATCTCGGCCTACGTCGCCATCGCCGCGGTGCCGACCGCGTTGGCGGGCATCTACGGCATGAACTTCGACAACATGCCCGAATTGCACTGGGCGTACGGCTATCCCACGGTGCTGGCCGTGATGGTCATCATCTGCGCGCTGTTGTTCCGGGCGTTCCGGCGCAACCACTGGCTCTAGGCCGGATTGGCGGCTCGCCGCTCAGGCCGGATTGGCGGCTCGCCGCTCAGGCCGGATTGGCGGCTCGCCGCTCAGGCCGGATTGGCGGCTCGCCGCCGTGGATCGAACACGTCGACACCATCCTGCTGCCACGCCTCCCGCATGGCATCGGCGCCCTTAAGCCGCACCCACGCCGCCTCGGTCGCGGTGATGGGGGTGGCGGCCAGCACCGTCACCGGAGGCAGCGGTGGCGTCAACGGTACATCGTGAATATCGCTGCGGCTCAACAGGAATGCGGTAAAGGGAGCGCCCTCCCACAGCGGCGTCTCCAGATCGATCAGCGCATCGGGCTCGAGTATCAGGCCTTCGACCGCGGGCGCGGCCGCCACCACCGCCAACGATCGGGCCAGGCCGGCCGGTGACGAGCCCCGCAGCGTCACCGTCACCTCGGCGCGTGGTCCGTGCAGCGCGTCGGTCACCATCTCGGTCGGATCGAACATCGGATGTCGCGAACACCCCAGCGACACATAATGAACGACGCCTTCCATTCCCGACCGCATGTCTGGGCCGAAACGCAGCACATCGATCTTCTCGGCGCCCAGGAACGTGATGCTGGCCTCGTCGGGTTCGGCGGTGATGCCGATGGCGGCGAAGTGCTCGCGCAGGTGCGCGCGCACCTGCGCCAGGACGTCGATCACTCGACCTGCGGCGGCGTCTGCTCGCGGGAGACAGCGTGGTCGGGAAGAGTCAGATTCCCGCCGGTGTCGGCGTCGAAGATCGTCAGCTTCGAGGTATCGAACGCCAGCTGGATCGTGGCGCCGGTTTTCGCCTGGGATTCGGTGGAAACCCGTGCCACGAACTCGTTCTCGCCGACACCGGACTCGTTGGCCAACTCGGCGAGCTGAGCGGCCTGTGCGCCGGCCCCCTCGCTCTTGAAGTGCACGTACTTGTCGGCGCCCAGCGACTCGACCATATCGACCGCCACGTCGAACGTCGAGGCGCTGATGCGCGCATAGCCATCCAAAACCGAGGCGTCCTCGAGATGTTCGGGCCGCAGGCCGACGATCACGTCCCTGGGGGCGTTGCGTCGGGCGAGCAGGTCGTGGGTCCCCGGGGGCAGCGTGACCTCACCGAAGGGCAGGCGCACGCCGATGTCGGTGATTGTCGCCGGGAAGAAATTCATGGCGGGAGATCCGATGAATCCCGCGACGAACAGATTGGCCGGGCGGTTGTACAGCTCCTCAGGCGTGCCGATCTGCTGCACTTCCCCCGCGAGCAGGACCACCACGCGGTCCCCGAGCGTCATGGCCTCGGTTTGGTCGTGCGTGACGTAGACGGTGGTGGTGCCGAGCTTGTTCTGCAGCCGCGCGATCTCCGACCGCATCTGCACGCGAAGCTTGGCGTCGAGATTCGACAACGGCTCGTCCATCAGGAACGCCTTGGGGTTGCGCACGATCGCACGCCCCATCGCCACCCGCTGCCGCTGGCCGCCGGAGAGCTGTGCCGGTTTGCGGTCCAGAAGCTCGGTCAGGTCAAGGACTTTCGCTGCCTCGTCGACCTTCTGCGCGATCTCGGCCTTGTTCATCTTGGCTAGGGTCAGCGGGAACGCGATGTTCTGGCGCACGGTCATGTGTGGGTAGAGCGCGTAGGACTGGAACACCATTGCGATGTCGCGGTCCTTTGGCGCCTTCTCGTTGACCCGCTCGCCGCCGATGCGCAGCTCGCCCGAGGAGATGTCCTCGAGGCCGGCGATCATGTTGAGCGTGGTCGACTTCCCACAGCCGGACGGTCCAACCAGGATGATGAACTCACCGTCGGCGATCGTGATCGAGAGTTCCTTCACCGCCGTCGCGCCGTTGGGGTAACTCTTGGTCACCCGGTCCAACACAATTTCGGCCATCGAACTACCCCTTCACCGCACCGGACGTCAGGCCGGCGACGATCCGTCGCTGGAAGATGAGAACAAAGATAATGATCGGGATGGTGATGACCATCGCGCCGGCGGCGATCGACCCGGTCGGTTCCTCGAATTGTGAACTGCCCGTGAAGTTCGCGATCGCGACGGGAGCCGTGATCGCGCGCTGCGTCGCGGTCAGTGACAACGCCAGCAGCAGGTCGTTCCACGCGAAGATGAACACCAGGATGGCCGCGGTGACGATGCCCGGAGCGGCCAGCGGGGCGATCACCTTGCGGAACGCCTGCGACGGCGTGGCGCCGTCCATCTTCGCCGCCTTCTCCAGATCCCAAGGGATCTCACGGAAGAACGCCGACAGCGTGTAGATCGCCAACGGCAGCGCGAACGTGATGTACGGGATGATCAGGCCGGGCCACGTGTCGAACAACCCGAGCCGACGCTCGATGTTGAAGATCGGGGTCACCAGCGAGATCTGCGGGAACATCGCGATCAACAGCGCGACTCCGACGAGCAGCCGCTTACCAGGGAATGCCAGACGGGCGACCGCATACGCCGCCATCCCGCCGATGACCACCGCGATCAGCGTGGTGATGAGCCCGATCCCGATCGAGTTGATCAGGGCCGAGCTGAACGCATTTCCGGAGAAGATCCCCTTGTAATTGTCGAACGTGATCTGCGCCGGAATCAGCTTGCCGTCCTTGACACTTGACGTCGGCTTGAGCGACAGGCTCAGGATCCACAACACCGGGAACAACGCGTAGATCACGACGAGGAGGTCGATGACGATCCACCCCGTGGCGCGGCGCCCTGTCACCCGATCCCCCATGTCAGCGCCTCTCCTCGGCGTCAGAACCCGGCGCCGCGGCGCCGAAGACCTTGACGTAGATGAGCGCGATGATCGCTACCGATAGGAAGATCAGCACGCTGATGGCCGACCCCAGCCCAAGGTTGAAAGCCTTGAAGAGGTTGTCATAGCCCAGGATTGACACCGAGCCCGTGTCGTTGGCGCCGCCGGTGAGCACGTAGATGTTGTCGAAGATGCGGAACGCGTCGAGGGTGCGGAACAGCAGCGCGACCAGGATCGCCGGTTTGATCAGCGGCAGAATCACTTTGGTCAACCGCTTCCACGGACCTGCGCCGTCGATCTGGGCGGCGTTGAGTAGATCCTGTGGCACCAGCGCGAGGCCTGCGAGCAACAGCAGCGCCATGAACGGCGTGGTCTTCCATACCTCGGCGAGCACCACGATCGCCAGCGAAGGCAGCTGCTCGGTCAATGGTGCACTGCCCTGCGGCAGGAGGTTGGCCAGGTAGCCGGTGCCTGGTGTCCATGCGTAATACCAGCTGTACGACGCAGCGACGGTGACGATGCCGTACGGAATGAGGATCGCGGTGCGCACCACACCCTTGGCGAAAATCGTCCGGTGCATCACCAGCGCCAGTGCCATCCCGAGTACGAACTCGATGGCCACCGACACCACGGTGATCCCGAGTGTCACTACGAAGGCCGTCCACCAATACCGATCGGTGAGGACGGTGATGTAGTTCTCCAGGCCGACGAATGCGGTGTCTTCGGGCTGGGCGAGGTTGTAGCGCTGCAGACTGAGCCACACCGCGTAGGCGATCGGATACGCGGTGACCGCCAGCATCAGGATGACGGCGGGGGCGATCAGCGCGAACGCAAGCCGCCGTTCGGATTTCGTGTCGTCGGTACCGCCGGCGACTCGTACGGCGGCCGTCATGGGATTAGCCCCTTACCGTCGATGGCCTTCTGCACCTGCACCGTCAACTCGTCAGCGGTGCGCTGCGGGTCGATGCCGGTGATCGGCGCCAGCGTCGCCGAGATCCTGGTCGAGACGGCCTGATACACCGGCGTCGCCGGACGCACCGCGGCGTTGGTCAACTGCTCGCGGATGATCGCGTACTGCGGGTACTTCGCCTGGAAGGTCGGATCGTCGTACAGAGAGGTGCGCACTGCGGGCAGACCGCCTTCGACGGAGGTGTAGCGCTGGTTCTCCGGACTGCGCAGACATCTGATCGCTTCGAACGCCTCCGCGCGGTGCTGCGTGGTCTTCGCGACCGCGAGGTTGAGGCCGCCCAGCGTGACCTTGGCGGGCTCACCCTCGATCACAGCCGGGTAGTTGGTGAAGCCGAACACCTTCTTGCTGGCCTCATAGGCGGCGGTGAACTGCTCGTCGGTCGGCGAGAAGGTGCCGATGTCGTTGATGGCGCCGGTGAGCTGCGGATCGTCGTTGAGCGGCAGGAACGACACCCCGCCCTTGACCGCGTTCTCCAGCATCGACGGCAGCACGAACGGCCAGTTCACCTCGAGCGCGGCCTTGCCCTGTTCCAACGCCAGTCGCGCGGTGCCCTCGTCGGTCTGGGTGATCGACGGATCCGCGCCGGGCGCGGTGGCAACGGACTTCATGATCTCCAACGCCTTGACCGTTGCGGCGCGATGCTCGTCGGTGTCGGTGAGTGTGACGGTCTTGCCGTCGGCGGAAAGGACTTGACCGCCAGCGCTTTCCAGCAAGGTGTTGAACCACACCACCAGACCCTCGTACTGCTTGGCCTGCACGGCGATCCAGCTCGGCTTGCCCTCGGCGTGCAGCCGCGTCGCCTCGGCCACCATCCCGTCCCACGTCGCCGGCGGCTGATCCATGAGATCGGCTCGGTACCAGAGCAATTGGGTGTTCGTCGTGATGGGCGCGGCGTAGAGCTTGTCCTGCCATTTGGCGGTTTCGAGCGGGCCGGGCAGCGTGTCGGTGGTCGCGTCGGACTCGGCGAGGCCCGCCGGATCGTCCGAAAGCGGCAACGCCCAACCGGCTTCGGCGAACTCCGCGGTCCACACCACGTCCAGCGCCATCAGATCGAGTGTCCTGTCGTTGCCGGTGAGCCGTCGGGCCAGTTGCAGACGCTGGTCGTCGGCGCCCTTGGGCAGGCTCACCTGTCGAATCGTGAAGCGCCCGTCGAGTTTTTCGTTGCACCGTTTGGCCACTGCCGTGAAGGTGGCCATCTCGCTTGCCGGGGTGTAGTAGTTGATGACGATCCCGCCGCCGCCTGAGCCGCACGCCGAGACGATCGACGCCGTCGTCAACGCGGCCAACGCCGTAGCACCAAGCCGTCGGGGCCCCACGCGCAAGCTGGGGACGCGCACCGCTGCCTCCCGTCCCGGGTCTGATGTTGTCGCCGGAGCGTCTTCTACAGAAACCCTCCTGCGCGAACCGTATTGCCACATGCGCGTGATTTGCAACACGACAGGCGGCAGTTGCCCAAATGCGGGTAGGCGCATGAGCATGCGCGAAAACGCCAGCTAACGCCCGGGTGTAGGCGCGAGCGGTGGGACTAGATCGTCAAGCGCGCCAGCAGGTCCCGCCCGCGTTCGGCGTTCTGCGGGTCGCACAGGACGTCGTAACGCCCGGCGACGAGTTGCATCGTCGAGCTGAAATCTCTTGTGCCGCGTGCCATCGCGTACGGGATCGCCGACGTGATGAGGCCGAAGAAGACACCGGCAACCAGGCCGGTGATTAGTGCGCCCCACGGGTTCGGGCTGAAGAAACCGAGGATCAGGCCGATGAACAGGCCCAACCATGCGCCGGTGAGCACACCGCCACCGAGCACCTTGGGCCACGTCAGCCTGCCGGTTACGCGTTCCACCTGCATCAGGTCGACACCGACGATGGTCACCTGCTGGACCGGGAACTGCTGATCTGACAGGTAGTCCACCGCACGCTGAGCTTCGGCATAGGTGGGGTAGGAACCGATCGGCCAGCCTTTGGGAGGAGTCGGCAGGTTCACCGGACCGCGTCGCGTTGGGGTGCCGGGTGTTGCGCCTGACTGCTGGCCGGGCTGAAACGGGCTGGTCATCGCGTCCTCATTCTCCTCTAAAGCGCGCCGGGTGTCATCGCTGATCCTTCTGGCGTTCTCATCCAACCAACGTGTTCGGCTCCCCAAAGGTGCCCTGTATTTGCGCTAGGTTGATCAGCATGACAAATCCGGGCGAAGACGCTGGCCAATCGGCGTCATCCGGCTCCGACTCAGGAGCTTCCGAGCCGACGTCGACCAGCTACGAGGCCCCGCCGATCGAGCAGACCCAAGAGCCGACTCCGCAACCGATCGACGACATCACCGCGGTCTACCGGCAGCCGGCGCAGCCATTTGAGCCACCGGCACCCTCATTCGAACCGCCCTCGTACGAACCGCAGGCCTACCAGCCGCCACCGCCGTATCAGGCGCCCGACTACTCGCAGGGCGGCGTACCTCCTGCGCCGGATCCAAACTTTCCTCCCCCACCCGGCTATCCACCACCACCGCCGTACACCACCCCGGGCGGGTTCGGGGCGCCGGGCGCACCCGGATATCCGCCACCCCCGCCCTACGGCACACCGCCGCCCGGCTTCGGCCCCCCGCCACCCGGTTTCGGTCCGCCACCCGGTTTCGGTCCACCTGCTCCTGGCGGCTACGGCGCGTACGGCGCGCCGCCCGCGCAGAAAACCAATCCGATGGCGATCGGCTCACTGGTGGCATCGATCGTCGGAGTCTGCTGTGGCATCGGTTCGGTCGTCGGGATAGTGCTCGGCTTCGTCGCCATGAACCAGATCAAGCAGAGCGGCGAGAACGGGAACGGGCTTGCGATCGCGGGCATTGCGGTGGGCGTGATAACGCTGCTCATCAACGGCGTCTGGACCATCGCCGCGATCAGCAGCGGGTAGATGACCACCGGCGGCCCGGAACGTCCGGCATACGAGTCGAGCAGCGGAGGCGTCGAATTCCCGCCGCTGGAGGACACCGGGTTGCCCCCGCCGATCTACGCACCGCCACCACCCGGCTACCCGGGCACAGTCCCCTATTACCCGATGTATGACCCGTATCGGCCAGTCCGGCCGCCGGGCACGAACGGCACAGCGGTCGCTTCGCTCGTCACCTCCATCGCGGGTTGGTTGTGTTGTGCACCGCTCGCGATCGTCGGACTCATCATGGGCGTCATCGCAATGCGCGAGACCAAACGCACCGGCCAGGAGGGCTGGGGATTGGCGTTGGCGGGCACGATCATCGGCGGCGTGTTCGTCGCCTTGGCATTGGTCGTGGTGTTCATCTACATCGCGCTCGGCGTCAGCACCCTGCAGTAGGTCACTCCGGCGGACGGAAGCGTTCGCCCTTGCGTTCCATCCCGGCGGCGCGGCCCTTGCCCGCGATCACCAAGGCCATCTTGCGACTGGCCTCGTCGATCATCTCGTCGCCGAGCATCACCGCTCCCCTGGCCCCGCCTGCCTGCGAGGTGTGCCACTCATAGGCCTCCAGAATCAGCTCCGCGTGGTCGTAGGCCTCCTGGCGCGGGCTGAAGATCTCGTTGCCCGCCGCGATCTGGTCGGGGTGCAGCACCCACTTGCCGTCATAGCCCAGCGCGGCGGATCGCCCCGCGACGCGACGGAAGCCGTCGACGTCGCGCACTTTCAGGTACGGACCGTCGATCGCCAGGATGCCGCGGGCGCGGGCGGCGACGAGAATCCGCATGAGCACGTGGTGGTGGGCATCGCCTACGTCGTAACCCTCAGGCTGTTCGCCGACCTCCAGCGTGCGCATGTTGAGGCTGGCGGCCATGTCGGCCGGGCCGAGCACCAGCGCCTGCACGCGTGGGCCCGCGGCGATCGCATCGATGTTCGTCAAGCCTTCGGCGTTCTCGATCTGGGCTTCAATGCCGATACGGCCCAACGGAAATCCGTGCGTCGCCTCGAGTTGGCTGAGCAGCAGATCGAGCGCATGGATGTGCGAGACGTCGGACACCTTCGGCAGCACCACGATGTCGAGCGACGCGCCTGCGGCCGAAACCACGTCGATGATGTCGGCGTGGGTCCACGGCGTGGTCCAGTCGTTGACCCGAACTCCACGCAGTTGTCCGGCCCATCCGGGCTCGGCCAACGCGGCCGCAACCTGTGCGCGGGCCTCGGCTTTGGCGTCGGGCGCGACGGCGTCCTCGAGATCGAGGAAGACCTCATCGGCGGGCAGATTCTTCGCCTTCTGGATCATCTTCATGCTGCTGCCGGGAACCGAAAGGATCGTTCGGCGGGGTCGATAACGGTTTTCCACAACCACACTCTCTACCCTTTTAGGCATGGCGGCGGTGAACAGGGTCTATGCGGCCCGACTCGTGGGGATGGTCGTGCTTGGGCCCGACGGCGAGTCCATCGGCCGCGTGCGCGATGTGGTGATCAGCATCAGCATCGTGCGCCAGCAGCCGCGTGTGCTCGGCCTCGTCGTCGAATTGCTCACGCGCCGAAGGATTTTCGTACCGATTCTGCGAGTCACCGCAATCGATCCCGGCGCTGTGACGTTGGCGACCGGTAGCGTGTCGCTGCGCAAGTTCACCCAACGCCCGGGCGAGGTGCTGGTGCTGGGACAGGTGGTCGAAACCGTGGTGCGCGTCGAGGATCCCGAGCAACCACAGCTCAGCGGACTCGACTTGTACGTCGTCGATCTGGGCATCGAACAGACTCGCACGCGCGACTGGATGGTGACCAAGGTCGCGGTGCGGCCGGCGCGGCGCCTGGGTCGCCGCAGCAATGTCTCTATCGTCGACTGGCACCAGGTCCAGGGGCTGACCCCGTCGGGCCTGGCGATGCCCGACCAGGGTGTGGCACAGCTGCTGGAGCAGTTCGTCGGACAGCGCGCGGTCGAGGTGGCCGAGGCGATCCGCGAGCTGCCGGACAAACGGCGCTACGAGGTGGTCAACGCGCTTGACGACGAGCGGCTGGCCGACGTGCTCCAGGAGCTGCCCGAAGACCAGCAGGCCAACATGCTGCGCCAGCTGCCCGCGGAACGGGCCGCTGACGTGCTCGAGGCGATGGATCCCGACGACGCCGCCGACCTCTTGGGTTCGATGCACCCCCTGGACGCCGAGCAGTTCCTGCGGCGGATGGACCCCGAGGACTCCGAGGATGTGCGCCGACTGCTGTCGCACTCGCCCGACACCGCGGGCGGTCTGATGACGTCGGAGCCGGTGGTGCTGGCCCCGGACACCACGGTCGCCGAGGCATTGGCCCGCGTCCGCGACCCCGACCTCACGCCTGCGCTCGCGTCTCTGGTGTTCGTCACCAGGGCGCCGACGGCGACCCCGACGGGTCACTATTTGGGCTGTGTGCACCTGCAGCGGCTGCTGCGCGAACCTCCCGCGGACCTGGTCAGCGGAATCATCGACACCGACCTGCCGAATCTGGCGCCGGAGGACTCGCTGGCTGCGGTCACGCGGTATTTCGCCGCCTACAACCTGGTCTGCGGGCCGGTCGTCGATGACGAGAACCACCTCCTCGGGGCGGTGTCGGTCGACGACGTGCTCGACCATCTGCTGCCGCACGACTGGCGCGAACAGGAAGAACCCGAGTTGAGCAGCGAGGGCGCACCATGAGCGAACTGACGGCACGTCAGCGCCTGGACACTCCGCGCACCTCGCGCTGGCGCTTCGGACTGAACGTCGACGCGGAGACCGTCGGCAAGGTTTCGGAGTCGATCGC
The DNA here is from genome assembly GCF_010726085.1 of Mycolicibacterium moriokaense. NCBI lineage: Bacteria > Bacillati > Actinomycetota > Actinomycetes > Mycobacteriales > Mycobacteriaceae > Mycobacterium > Mycolicibacterium moriokaense. The sequence goes on along the minus strand of NZ_AP022560.1, from coordinate 2,097,935 downwards.
ACGCTTTCTCGGCACCGGCCGCTACCTGGCTTGGCAGACCATCCTCGTTATCGTTTGGGTGGCTCTCAATCTGTTTGCCGTGAAATGGCGATGGGACCCGTATCCCTTCATCCTGCTGAATCTCGCGTTCTCCACGCAGGCGGCATATGCGGCACCGTTGATTCTGCTGGCCCAGAATCGGCAGGAGAACCGCGACCGCGTGGCGCTGGAGGAAGACCGCAGGCGGGCCGAACAGACCAAGGCCGACACCGAGTATCTGGCCCGTGAGCTGGCCGCATTGCGGTTGGCGGTGGGCGAGGTGGCCACCCGCGATTATCTGCGCCGCGAACTCGAGGAAATCCACGAACTGCTGATTCGACTGCAGCCGCAAACGGCGTCCGAAAAGGACGACCGGGGTAGCAAATCGGAGCACAGCGAGCGCCGAACTAAAAAATCCGGCTGAAACGCCTAACCCGATTGCTGTAACACGCGCGTTATCGAGTAGGTATGGTGACTTGGTTCACAAACACCACAGACCCAAGGACGGTTGAGTGCACATAGGGGGAGGAGCCGCCCTCAAGGCAGCGCGACGCCTCACCGGGCGAGTCGCGCATTCGGCGACCGGTGCTGTTTCGCGCGTGCGCGCAGTTAATGTCCGCGACGCCCTGCGGCCGTCTCGGGTCCGGGGTGCCCTCACCCCGGCTCGCGCCCGGGTCGCCTCGGGGTTCGCCGTCATCGCGCCGATCATTCTGGTCGGCGCGGTTGGCGCATCGGTACAGCCCAACTCGCCGGTCCGTAACGCCGCGGTCACCAACCTTGCCGCCGTCGAATCGTCGTCCAGCACGAGCCCCGGACCAACTGTGGTGGCGGTCGCGAAGTCGCCGAGCGCGTTCCACATCGCCGCCTCCTCGTCCTCCTCTCCGCAGCCCGCTGCGGTGGTGAATGCTCCTGGCACGCTTCGGATTCCGGCGATGGCACTTGCGGCATATCGCAACGCCGAGCGAATGATGGCAGTGGCAGCCCCCGAGTGCGGCGTCAGCTGGAACCTGCTGGCCGGCATCGGCCGTATCGAGTCGATGCACGCCAACGGTGGCGCCACCGACTCCCGCGGCACGGCGGTGCGACCCATCTACGGCCCCGCCTTGGACGGGTCGCTGCCGGGCAACGAGGTCATCGTGCAGAGTCGCACGGCCGACCGCGTGACCTACGCCCGCGCAATGGGTCCGATGCAGTTCCTGCCCGGAACGTGGGCCCGGTACGCGTCCGACGGTGACGGCGACGGTAAGGCCGAGGTGCAGAACCTGTTCGACGCCAGCCTGGCCACGGCGCGCTATCTGTGCAGCGGCGGGATGAATCTTCGCGACCAGTCCCACGTGATGGCCGCGATCCTGCGCTACAACAACTCGGTGGCCTACGCGCGCAACGTGCTTGGCTGGGCGGCCGCGTACGCGACGGGCGTGGTGCCCGTCGACCTGCCGCCGATCACCGGATCCGTCCCCGTTCTGGAGGACTCCGGCGACATGCACCTCGACGGCTACCAGGGCCTCGGCCCCGGGCTGCCGATGAACGCGCTCGGACTGCCCGCCAACGATCCGCTGGCGCTGATGCCGACACTGACTCGCAGCGATGTCGCCAGCCAGTTGCCCGGATTCGTGCCAGGCCAGCGGCTCGGCCCGCTGCCGGGACCCGCACCGGGCCCGCTTGCGGTGGCGCCGACGCCCGAGCCTCAGCCGCAGCAGTGGCTGCCGCCGTGGCTGCAACCGCCGCCGAAGAAGACGCCGGAGTGCGCGGTGTTCTGCATCAAGGACAACCCCGCGCCGCTGCAGTCCGCGATCGGCGCGCCGCCGGTGGCACAACCGATGGTTCCGCCGGGGACGGCTCCTCCCCCGGGTCCGTTGACGCCGGTGGGTACGCCGCCCGGTCCCGCACCGCTTGGGACGCCGCCCGGACCCATGCCGATGGCGCCGCCACCGGGCCCTGCACCGCTGGCACCTGCGCCAGGCCCTGCTCAGGCACCGCTGGGTACGCCACCCGGACCATCGCCGGCGCCCGCCCAGGCACCGCTGCCCGGTCCACCGCCCCCACCGGCTGGTTAGGACGCCCGTCGAGTCGGCTTAGACTCGACGTGATGTCCTCAACTTCTCCTGACCTGGAATCCGCAGTCCGCGCTGGGTTGACGAAGGTGATCGACCCCGAGCTGCGGCGGCCGATCACCGAGCTCGGCATGGTCAAGAACGTGACCGTCGAGCCCGACGGCGGGGTGCACGTCGAGGTGTATCTGACCACTGCGGCATGCCCGAAGAAGACCGAGATCTCCGAACTCGTCCGCCAGGCGGTCGCCGATGTCCCGGGGACCGGCGCCGTCAAGGTGACCCTCGACGTGATGAACGACGAGCAACGCACCGAACTGCGCAAGCAGCTGCGCGGCGATTCCCGTGAGCCCGTCATCCCCTTCGCCCAGCCCGGATCCCTGACGCGGGTGTACGCCGTCGCCTCCGGGAAGGGCGGTGTGGGAAAGTCCAGCGTCACCGTCAACCTCGCCGCGGCGATGGCCGCCCGCGGACTGTCCGTCGGTGTGCTCGACGCCGACATCTACGGGCACTCGGTCCCCCGGATGATGGGCACCACCGACCGGCCTACCCAGGTCGAGTCGATGATCGTGCCGCCCGTGGCCCACGACGTCCGGCTGATTTCGATCTCGATGTTCACCCAGGGCAACACCCCCGTGGTGTGGCGCGGGCCGATGCTGCACCGGGCGCTGCAGCAGTTCCTGGCCGACGTCTACTGGGGCGATCTGGACGTGCTGCTGCTCGACCTGCCGCCGGGCACCGGGGATATCGCCATCTCGGTGGCCCAGTTGATCCCCGGCGCGGAGATCCTGGTGGTGACGACGCCGCAGCTGGCCGCCGCCGAGGTGGCCGAGCGGGCAGGCGCGATCGCGCTGCAGACCCGTCAGCGTATCGCCGGTGTCGTCGAGAACATGTCCGGACTGCTGCTCCCCGACGGCACCACGATGCAAATCTTCGGCGAGGGCGGCGGCAAGCAGGTCGCCGAGAACCTGTCCCGTTCGGTGGGCGCCGACGTGCCACTGCTCGGCCAGGTGCCGCTGGATCCCGCACTGGTGGCGGCGGGCGACGCCGGGGTTCCGCTGGTGCTGTCAGCACCGGATTCGGTGGCGGGCAAGGAATTACGCAAGATCGCCGACGCACTGTCCAGCCGTAAGCGCGGACTGGCCGGCATGTCGCTGGGCCTGGATCCCGCGGGGCGCTGAATCGCGTCTAGGTCGCGTCGCTGTCGAACGGAGTCGTCGCGGGCGTGGGCGGCGTCTCGGGTTGAGCCGCTGGCGTCGCGGGCGTAGGTGCGTCTTCGCTGACGGGCTTCTGGGCGGGCGTATCGAACTTGCCCGTGAAAATCGAGTCGTCGCCGTCGAGCAGATGCTTGGTGAGCGCCGCCCGCGGCGTCATCCCTCGCAACTGGTTCAGCTGACTCAACGGCTCCCGAAGGTCCTCGAATTCAGGACCGAGGTCCTCGCGCAGCTGGCTGGTGGCACCGCTGATGTACTCGCGCGCCTGTCGCAGCGCACCCGACGTCCATCGGATTGCGCCCGGCAGCCGTTCGGGCCCCAGGATCACCAGACCGGCGATCACCAGGACCAGCATCTCGCCCCAGCCGACGTTCGCGAACATGGTCTAGGTGCTGTTGTCGGGGCCGGGGTTCACGATCAAGGTGACCGGCCGGCCGTCGCGCATCACGACGATCGGCGCGTCCTGCCCGATCTTGAGCTGGCGCACGGCGACCACGAATTCGTCTGCGTCCGCGACGGTTCGGTCGCCGACCTTGACGACGACGTCGTTCTCGAGGATGCCTGCCTTCTCCGCAGGGCTGCCCGCCTTCACGTTGGCCACCTGAGCACCCGACGCGAGGTCATTGCTCACCGACCGGGCCGTCAGGCCGAGCGTCGGATGCGCGATCTTGCCGTCGCGGATCAGCGATTCGATGACCGTCTTGACCTCGTTCACCGGGATCGCGAAGCCCAGGCCGCTGGCGCTGTCGGACAGCGACTTGCCCGCGGTGTTGATGCCGATCACGTTGCCGTCCATGTCGATGAGCGGTCCACCGGAGTTGCCGTGGTTGATCGACGCGTCGGTCTGCACGCCGTCGATGACGGTGTCGGTGTCCGACCCGTCGCCCGACAGCGGAATCGGTCGGTGCAGCGCGCTGATGATGCCCTGCGTGACGGTGCTGCGCAGGCCCAGCGGCGCTCCCGCGGCTATCACCTCTTGACCGACGTAGAGCTTGTCGGAGTCGCCGAGCCTGGCGACCGTCAGGTTGTCGACGTTGTCGACCTTCAGCACGGCGAGGTCGGTCTTGGGGTCACGGCCCACCAGGTTGGCGGGAACTTCCTTACCGTCGTTGAACACGACGGTCATCTTGTACTTGCTCGCGTTGACCGCGGCCTCAGAGATCACGTGGTTGTTGGTGACGATGTAGCCGCGGCCGTCCACGACGACGCCGGAACCCTGCGAACCGTCCTCGTCGCTCTTGGTCTCAATCGTCACAACCGAATCAGCCACTGCCGCAGCGACTTTGGCGAAGCGGCCCTCGGGTGCGTCGCCAGGGTCGCTGGTCTCGAGGGTGACTTTGGAGGTGGTGAACGCCTGGACGACCTCGGCCGTCGTCCGCCCCACCCAACCTCCGGCGACACCGATGACGAGCGCCATGATGCCCAGCACGCCCAGTGCGACGTAGGAGACCTTGCCGCCGAACAGCACGTCGCGCACGCCCAGCTTGCCGGTGTTGACGTTCGACGCTTCGCGCGGCGCCGCCGCCATCGCCGGAGTGCCCAGCGCCACCGGGGCACCCGGATTGCGCCACGGATCGTCGGCGTCGTCGGGGCCCGTCCCCTCGCGTTCGGCCTCGAGCGCACCCGCGTCCGCCGGGTGCCGCTGCAGCGATTCGACGCCGGGATAGGGCCGACCGAAAGCCTCGGCCAGAACCGGGTCGGCCGGCGCATCCTTCGGCGTGAACTCACCTTGATCGCGGTACTTGTCCGCATCGAGGAAGGATCCAGTTACGCCTGCGGGTCGGCCGAACGCCCGCTGTGACGCCGGATCGACCGGAGGCCGCGACACGGGCCGCGGCTCAAGGCGTTCGCGACCGGTCTGGTCCAGATTGCTCACCCGTTCATCACTCTCTATCCGAGCGTCAGCAATGGCCGACGCACGCCGTCGTACGACTTTGCATCCACCCTACCGGCGTTTACGGCGAGAATTCGCCGCGCCATCAGCTAACTGCGAGTCCTGAATCGAGGCAGTCTGATCGGCGGCGGTCTGGCCACTGTGCAGCGGAATCTGCGACAACTGGCCCAGCAGCGAGCTCGGTATGGCTATCGGCAGCGACTCCCGCAGCGCACTGCGCGCCTGGCGCTGGGCCTCGACCTCCGCGGAGCACTGCGGACACAACGACAGGTGGTTGGCGGCGCGCAGATGCGGGGTCAGGCGCAGCTCATTGTCGACGAACGCCGCGATGGCCTCGGTGGACAGATGCTCGGTGGAGCCGAACTGGCGCGGTCCCACAGGGGCGTCGCTCTGTGAAGCGAACTGGGCGGGCAGCCAGGAAAACGCCCGGCGGAACACGTGCCCCGCGTCGACCATCGCCCAGCTCCTCTCGGCATCCTCGCGTCGCATAAACGTTTTTCTTACTCGAATGTAGCGCGGCGCGCTCCACCAGACACCTGACAACACTCAGGCTGACTTGGCCGTGTCCCGGTAGTTGGGGGCGTCAGCGGTGTCGGCGCCGTTGTCGCCGTGGCGGGCCAGGTACTCACGCAGCGCCTGCCGTCCACGGTGGATACGGCTGCGCACGGTGCCGAGCTTCACGCCCAGCGTGGCGCCGATCTCCTCGTAGGACAACCCCTCAACGTCGCAGAGGACGACGGCTGCGCGGAACTCCGGCGGCAGCGAATCCAGCGCGGCCTGCAGGTCAGGGCCCAGCCGCGAGTCGTGGTAGATCTGCTCAGGGTTGGGATCGTCAGCCGGCACCCGGTCGTAGTCCTCGGGCAGCGCCTCCATCCGGATGCGGCCACGCCTACGGACCATGTCGAGGAACAGGTTCGTGGTGATGCGGTGCAGCCAGCCCTCGAACGTGCCGGGCTGATAGTTCTGGACCGAGCGGAAGACGCGAATAAAAGTCTCCTGCGTGAGGTCCTCGGCGTCGTGCTGGTTGCCCGAAAGCCGGTAGGCGAGCCGGTAGACGCGGTCGGCGTGCTGGCGCACCAACTCGTCCCATGACGGCATCGTGGAGTGGTCGCCGGTCGCGTCGAAGACCGCGGTACCGGTCAATTCGTCAGACGGCTCAACCCATTCCCCGTCGGTGTACTGCTCGAGATGAGCCATGGTCGACGGTGCAGCGGGGGCGAACTTGGTGGTGATCGTCAGATCCTCCTGGTCACAGATGTCATCGAGTGTCGACGGCTCGACATTCGCGAGAACAGAAAACTCCGTGTGGTTATTCCCCGTATCCCAGCGTCCACCGTCGTCCATGCGACTTACCGTCTCCGACCCTGGTGTGCTTGGCATATGAGCCACCTGAACATTTCCTGAGAAAGATTTTCTACCCATTTTTGACCTGCGAAAACCACGAGATTTGTCGCGAAATCCGCAGTTCGGCAACGGGCGTGTCGCGGGCTCGGCCTCCGGGGTTGGTTCTACGCTGCGGGGCATGGCAGGCATCGACGACGTCATCGGGGGCGGACCCCAGAGCCGCGCCGAGTCGATCGTCAAGCACGCGGAGCAGTCGATCTCCGAAGACGCCATCGTGGCGGCCGCCCGGGAACGGGCCGTCGATATCGGTGCGGGCGCGGTGACCCCCGCCGTCGGGGCGCTGCTGTGTGTCTTCGCGAAGCTGACCGGGGCCAAGGCGGTTGTCGAGGTAGGCACCGGCGCCGGGGTGAGTGGGCTGTGGCTGCTGTCGGGCATGCGCGACGACGGGGTGCTCACGACGATCGACGTCGAACCCGAGCATCAGCGGATCGCGAAGCAGGCGTTCACCGAGGCCGGCGTCGGCCCGGGTCGGAGCAGGTTGATCAGCGGGCGGGCGCAGGAAGTGCTGACCCGCCTCGCCGACGAGTCCTACGACCTGGTGTTCATCGATGCCGATCCGATCGATCAGCCGCAGTTCGTCGTCGAGGGCGTGCGATTGCTGCGCTCCGGTGGCGCGATCGTGCTGCATCGCGCCGCGCTCGGCGGCCGGGCAGGCGACGCGAACGCCAAGGACGCCGAGGTGTCCGCGGTACGCGAAGCCGCGCGGCTGATCGCCGAGGATGAGCGGCTGACGCCGGTGCTGATCCCGCTCGGCGACGGGCTGCTCGCCGCCGCTCGCGACTGATTTCTTAGCGATTTCGGCGTGCTGGGTCACGCTCAGCGTGACTGTGCACGCCGAACTCGCCCACTTCATTGACTGACGACTGAACGCGCGTTTAGCATACTAAACATGCGTTCAGCGCCTGACGATCGCACGGCCATCGCCCGGATCCGCGATGCCGCAATCGACCAATGGGGCCAGCACGGGTTCAGCGTCGGGCTTCGGACCATCGCCGAAGCCGCAGGCGTGTCCGCCGCGCTGGTGATCCACCACTTCGGCTCCAAGGACGGTCTGCGCAAGGCATGCGACGACTACATCGCCGAGATCGTGCGCGAGTCGAAGACCGAGTCGATGCGCAGCGCCGATCCGGCGAACTGGCTCGCCCAGGTGGCCGAGATCGAGGAGTACGCACCGATGATGGCCTACCTCGTCCGCAGCATGCAGTCGGGCAGTGACCTCGCAAAGTCGTTCTGGCAGCGGATGATCGACAACGCCGAGCAGTACATCGAGGAGGGCGTGGCGGCAGGCATCATCAAGCCGAGCCGTGATCCCAAAGCTCGGGCCAGGTACGTCAGCATGATCAACGGTGGCGGGTTCTTGCTCTACCTGCAGATGCACGAGAACCCCAGCGATGTACGCGCCGTGCTGCGCGACTATGGCGAAGAAATGATGTTGCCCGCGCTGGAGTTGTTCACCAACGGCCTCATGACCGACTCGACGATGTACGACGCGTTCCTCGCTCAGCACGAGAAGGGCATCCCGTTCACATCCGGAGAAGGAGGTTCCCATGACGGCACCGTTCCTACAGGGGGTTGACACAGGCAGGCGATCCCCCCACGCAGTCGAGATCCGGGGATTGTCAAAGTCTTTCGGGCGGACCAAGGCGCTCGACGGCCTCGACCTGACCGTCGCGCCGGGTGATATCACCGGCTTCCTCGGCCCCAACGGCGCAGGCAAGTCCACCACGATCCGCGTGCTGCTCGGCCTGTTGCGCGCCGACAGCGGGACTGCGCGGCTGCTCGGCGGCGACCCATGGCGCGACGCAGTGGAGCTGCACCGCCGAATCGCCTACGTCCCCGGCGATGTCACGCTGTGGCCCAACCTGACCGGGCTGCAGGCGATCGACTTCCTCGCGCGGCTGCGCGGCAACGGCGTCGACACCCGCAGACGTGATCAACTGATCGAGCGCTTCGAACTCGACCCCCACAAGAAGGCCCGCACCTACTCAAAGGGCAATCGGCAGAAGGTGGCGATCGTCGCCGCGTTCTCGACGAACGCCGAGCTCTACATTCTCGACGAGCCGACCTCCGGGCTGGACCCGTTGATGGAGAAGGCGTTTCAGCAATGCGTGCAGGAAGTGGCCGACCGTGGGGCCGCCGTGCTGTTGTCGAGTCACATCCTCGCCGAGGTCGAAAAACTTTGCGACAAGGTCACGATCATCCGCGCCGGGAGGACGGTGCGCTCAGGCTCGCTCGACGAGTTGCGGCACTTGATGCGCACGACGGTGTCCGTGCGCACCCGAACCGACGGCGCCGCACTGCAGCGCAGCCCGTACGTACACGACTTCGCAATCGCCGACGGCCATTACACGTTCTCCGTCGACCGCAACGACCTCGACTGTGTCATGGCCCAACTCACCGATCTCGGGATTCTCGACCTGACCGTGACACCGGCGTCGCTCGAGGACATGTTCCTGCGCGAGTACCAGGGGGCGGTGCGATGACCACCACCCTCGCGCGCACCTCGCGCCACAGCGTCTCGACGGCGCCGTGGACGGGCACGAAGAGCCTGCTGCTACTGGCGCTGCGCCGCGACCGCATCCGCCTGTCGATATGGGTCGGCGCGCTGACCTTGCTGATGGTCTACGGCCCGAATGCGATCAAGCTGGCGTACCCGGATGAGGCGTCGCGTCAGGCCAGGGTCAACCTGATGAAGACGCCCGCGGCGATCATCATGGGAGGACCGATGTTCGGCGGCAACGAGACCGACCTCGGCGCGATGACGGCCAACGAGCTGATGCTCACGATGATCATCGCGGCGTCGATTCTGGCCACTCTCACCGTGATTCGACATACGCGGGCCGAGGAGGAGAGCGGCGCCGCCGAATTGGTGCTGTCCTCGGTGGTCGGCCGCCATGCGCGCACCTATGCCGCCCTGATCCTCATCGGCGGAGTCAACGCAGTGCTCACGGTGACGATGACGCTGGCCATCGCGTCCGCCGGGTTCGGGCTGGTCGACAGCGCGGCGATGTGTCTCGGCATCACCGGTGCGGCGATGGTCTTCGGCGCGGTCGCCGCTGTCACGGCGCAGCTGTGGCGTCAGTCGCGCACCGCGACGGGAGCTGCGATGGCCGTGCTGGCACTGGCCGCGTTTGTGCGCGGGATCGGCGACGTCATCGACAACTCCGGCAGTGCGCTGAGCTGGTTCTCACCGATCGCGTGGGCCCAGCAGATGCGCCCCTTCGTCGACCTGCGGTGGTGGCCTCTGGCCCTGTTGGTCGTGGTGGCGATCGGACTGATGGCCCTGGCGACCGCGCTGGAGAGCAGGCGCCAGTACGACGACGGCACTTTCCCTTCCACAGGTGAGCGTCCCAAAGCGCGCGCAATCACCTCGGTGATCGGCCTGCACCTGACGCTGCAACGCGGCCAGACGATCGGCTGGGCGGTCGGGTTGTTTCTTGGCGGGTTGGCATTCGGGTCGATGACGAAATCGCTGCTGGATGCCGCCAAGGAAAACGAGTTGATCCAACGAGTTCTGGTGGCGCAAGGCACCGACAGCGTTTACACGACGATGACCCAGTTCCTCGCCGCGGCGGCCACCGCATACGTCGTCTCCGCGGTACTGCGCTTGCTCGGCGACGAGGACAAGGGCCTCGCCGAGGCGGTGCTGGCGGGCGCCGTTTCCAGGTGGCGCTGGCTGTTCACCACGGTCGCCTCCGCTCTGGTAGGCGCGGTCGTACTGATGTTCTTCGCGGGCTTGGGCAACGGGCTTGGCGCAGGCATCACGCTTGGCGAACCGGCGACGATCGTGCGGCTGACCGTCGCCGGCCTGGCGTACCTACCCGCGATGGCCGTGATGGCAGGCATCGCCGCGCTCGCGGTCGCCCTACACCGGGCCTGGATCGGCTGGCTTGCAGTCACTTTCGTCGTCGTCGCGCTGTATCTCGGCGCACTGCTCCGCTTGCCGAGGTGGCTGCTGGACCTCTCCCCCGTTGGCCAGACGACCGCACCGTCGGACTACCCGGTCCTCGCGATGACCGTGATGGTCGTCGTCGCAGCTGCGCTGACCGTGCTCGCCGGGGCGATCTACCGTCAGCGCGACGTCGTGTAGGAGGAACCGTGAAGGTCGCACTGCAACTACTGGCCTCCACCGTCGGAGGCATCCTCTTCATGGGTGCGCTGCTGTTCTGGCCGGCAGGTACTTTCGACTACTGGCAGGCGTGGGTCTTCATCGCCGCGTTCATCGTCGGCTCCATGGTTCCGACCATCTATCTCGCGGCGAAGTATCCCGACGCCTTACAGCGGCGCTTCAAATCGGGACCATGGGCCGAAACCCGTATGGCGCAACGGCTCATCAACGTTGGCATCATCACGACGGTCATCGCCGCCGGAGTAATCAGCGCACTCGACTACCGGTTCGGTTGGTCACACCCGCCGATCGCCGTCATCGTGCTCGGCAACGTCCTAGTGCTGACGGGTCTCGTCATCGCCGAGCTGGTGATCATTCAGAACAACTTTGCGGCGGCCACGATCACCGTCGAGGAAAACCAGCCAGTGGTGTCGACCGGCCTCTACGGCGTTGTGCGCCACCCGATGTACGTCGGGGCGCTGATCGTGATGGTTGGAATGCCCCTGGCGCTGGCCTCGTACTGGGGCCTGCTCACAGCCATCCCCGCCGTACTCGTCTTCGTCGCCCGCATCACCGACGAGGAGAAGGCGCTGCGCCAGGAACTCGACGGCTACGACGAATACACCCAGAAGGTGCACTATCGGCTGGTGCCCGGCGTGTGGTGAATCAGGCTGCGGTGAACCCCGCCAGCTGACTGGCGATGAGCGCTTCAACCGCACTCGGCTTGAACATCACGATGTCGCCGGGCAACGGCGGGGCGTGTGACTTGTGGCGCGCGCCCGTCGGCGTGACGTACTCCGCCGTGTGCCGCTCGCCCTCACCGTCGAACGTGTGCACGCGCCATCCCGGTGCTTCCTTCGCGTAGTTGCACGCCTCGCATTCTCCGAGACCGTTCGCGGCGGTGGTGGGGCCGCCGCGCGCATGTGGAGTCGCGTGGTCGGTGTGTCGAATGGGCGCATCGCAATACGGAGTCCGACAGGTGTCATCTCTGATCGCAATGAACTGCGCGAGCCCCTTTGGGAACAAACGTGATCGCGATTCCATGGCGACCAGCGCTCCCGAGTCCGGATGGCGATACAGCCGGCGCAGCGTCGCTTTGGAGTTCTCGTCGGCGATGGCGTCGTTGGCCAGGCGGCAGGCGATCGCCGCAGGCACCGGCCCATACCCGGCGATCTGAGCCGGTGTGGTGGCACCGCCCAGCAGCGTCTCGTCGGTCAGGACGAGGTTGACTGCAACGGGAACCGGAACGTCGGCGGGGCGGCCGGTGACGCGCTCGACGAGAGTGTCCGCCATGACCTGGCCGCGACTGCGGTCGTCGAAGGTGGTGTCGGCGGCGCGTTTCAAAGCGGCGTAGACGGACACCCCCTGGGCCATGGGCAGCAACGCCGTCACGTAGCTCATTGTGTCCGGGGCGGGGCGCACGGTGACCCTGCGTTCGGATTCGGCACGGACCGCCTTGTCAACGACGGCGTGCGGGTCGAGTTCGTAGGCGATGGCCTTGGCGTCGGCCGCAATCCGCTTGTCGCCTCGGCCTTCCAGAGCCGCTTGGTCGGCGCACAACCGGGCGTCCAACGTTCGGCGGTCCTCGATGGACAGACACGCCGACTCCCGGACGATGAGCGTTGCGCGCCATTCCGAGAGCGCCCCGCATTCCAAAGCCGCCAAGGTGTAGGGCATCTCGTGGACGAGTGCCCGCGCGAAGCCGAGATGGCGCCCACCAAGATTGGGCGAATCGTGGCGCGCCAACGCGATCTCATTGGCCAGCCCGCGGCCGCGCTTGCTGGCGGGCACCCCTTCGGCGGCCTCGCGTGCGCGGCGGGCGGTGTCGAGGTCGGCGGTGAGCCTGGCCTGCTCGGCAGCTGCGGCGGACTTGCTCCGTTCGAGCTGCGCGATGCGTTCGACCAGTGATGCCTCGTGAGCAATCCCGCCTGCTTCGAACATACATTCGATCCTACTTCGACACTGTGACAAGATTGTCCGATGGAGCTGCTGACCGGCTTCGGGCTGGCCACCGCGGCGGGACTCAACGCCTACATCCCGCTGCTGGCGCTCGGTCTGCTGTCCCGGTTCACCGACCTCGTCACCCTGCCGGCGGGATGGACCTGGCTCGAGAACGGCTGGGTGATGGCGATCGTCGCCGTCCTGCTCGTCGTCGAGATCATCGCCGACAAGGTGCCCGCCCTCGACAGCATCAACGACGCCGTCCAAACCTTCGTCCGGCCGACGGCCGGTGGCATCGTCTTCGGATCGGGCACCGCGGCCCAGACCAACGCCGTCACCGATCCGGGCGCCTTTGCGCAATCCGGACAGTGGATCCCGGTAGCGATCGGTGTCGTCGTCGCACTGGTGGTGTCGTTGACGAAATCGACGGTGCGACCTGCCGCCAACGTCGCCACCGCAGGAGTGGCCGCGCCGGTACTGAGCACTGTCGAGGATGGAATCAGCGTCGGCCTGGTGCTCGTGGCCGTTCTGGTCCCGGTCCTCGTTCTGGTCGTGCTGGTCCTGTTGGCATGGGCTGCCGTGCGCCTATTGCGGAGACGACGACGGCGGGCGCGCGCCGCAAGAACCGAACCCTAGATCCAGACGCCCTTGCCGACCGCGACGACGCCCCCGGCGCTGATCGCGAACCGCTCCCGGTCCTTGTCGAGGTCGACGCCCACCATCTCGCCGGGCCCGACGACGACGTTCTTGTCCAGAATCGCGTGCCGCACCACCGCGCCACGGCCGATGCGGGTCCCCGGCATGATGACGCTCCCCTCTACGATCGCGCCGTCGTCGACGACGACGTTGGACGACAGCACCGAGTTGCGCACGGATGCGGCCGAGATGATGCTGCCCGCGCCGACGACGGACTCCTGCGCCGAGCCGCCGTTGACGAACTTCGCGGGCGCCAGCATCTCCATCTCACCGCGGATGGGCCAGCGCTTGTTGTAGAGGTTGAACACCGGGTGCACCGACACCAGGTCCATATGTGCGTCGTAGAACGCGTCGAGCGTCCCGACGTCACGCCAGTAGCCGTGATCGCGTTCCGTGGCGCCCGGCACCTCGTTGTTGTTGAAGTCGTAAACCGCGGCCATCCCGTCGGCGACCAGACGCGGGATGATGTCGCCGCCCATGTCGTGGTCCGAGTCGTCGTCCTCGGCATCGGCGCGGATGGCGTCGATGAGCACCTTGGTGGTGAAGATGTAGTTGCCCATCGACGCAAACGTCTGCTCGGGGTCGTCGGGAGTGCCCGGCGGGTCGGTCGGCTTCTCGATGAAGCTGCGGATCCGGCCCGACTCGTCTGCGTCGATGCACCCGAACGCGGTGGCCTCAGACCGCGGGACCCGGATACCGGCGACGGTCGCGCCGGCACCGCTCTCGATGTGGAACTGCACCATCTGCTCGGGGTCCATCCGATACACGTGATCGGCACCGAAGACGACGATGTAGTCGGGGTCCTCGTCGTAGATCAGATTCAGCGACTGGTAGATGGCGTCGGCGGATCCCGTGTACCAACGCGGACCGAGCCGCTGCTGGGCGGGCACCGGGGTGATGTACTCGCCGGCAAGCCCGGACAGCCGCCAGTTCTTGGAGATGTGACGGTCCAGCGAATGCGACTTGTACTGCGTCAGCACGCAGATTCGGAGCAACCTGGCATTGACCAGATTCGACAGCACGAAGTCGATCAGCCGGTAGGCGCCGCCGAAAGGGACCGCCGGTTTGGCCCGATCGGCCGTCAATGGGTACAGCCGCTTGCCCTCGCCGCCCGCCAGGACGATTCCCAGCACGTGTGGCAGTTCCCGCATGATCCAAACCTATCCGCAGTAAAGGACAGCGGCTAGCCATTCGCAGCTGTCTGTCAAGACTATTGACACCTGACCGCATCCGAAACAAAGCTGCGATCAAGACAGGCGGCCACTACCGTCGTGACTATGCGGGTGGCGATGATGACTCGGGAGTATCCACCCGAGGTTTACGGAGGGGCCGGCGTACACGTCACCGAACTAGTCGCGCAGCTACGCCATCTGTGCGACGTCGACGTGCACTGCATGGGCGCACCGCGTGCGGACGCGATCGTCGCACAGCCCGATCCCGCGTTGGTGGGCGCCAATCCCGCGTTGTCGACGCTGTCTGCCGACCTCAACATGGTCAACGCCGCGAGCCAGGCGACCGTCGTGCATTCCCACACCTGGTACACCGGGCTGGCGGGTCACCTCGCCGCACTGCTGTACGGCATTCCGCATGTGTTGACCGCGCACTCCCTCGAGCCGATGCGGCCGTGGAAGGCCGAACAACTCGGCGGCGGGTACCGCGTGTCGTCCTGGGTGGAGAAGACCGCGGTGGAGGCCGCCGACGCGGTGATCGCGGTCAGCTCTGGCATGCGCGACGACGTGTTGAGCACCTACCCGGCATTGGATCCGAACCGGGTACATGTGGTGCGCAACGGAATCGACACCGACGTCTGGTACCCGGCTCCGGCGCAGCCCGGCGAGTCGGTACTCGCCGAACTCGGCGTCGACATGACGCGGCCCATCGTCGCGTTCGTCGGACGGATCACCCGGCAGAAGGGCGTGCCGCACTTGATCGCGGCTGCGCACCGGTTCGCGCCCGACATCCAGCTGGTGCTCTGCGCGGGCGCGCCCGACACCCCGGAGATCGCGGCCGAGGTCACCGAGGCCGTTCAGGAGTTGGCTCGCAGTCGCACTGGTGTGTTCTGGATACGCGAGATGATGGCGATCTCGAAGATCCGCGAAATACTCTCAGCAGCAACCGTTTTCGTATGCCCCTCGGTGTACGAGCCGCTCGGCATCGTCAACCTGGAGGCGATGGCCTGCGCGACAGCCGTGGTCGCGTCCGACGTCGGCGGTATCCCCGAGGTGGTGGACGACGGTCGTACCGGAGTACTGGTGCACTACGACGCGGGCGACCCGACGGGGTACGAATCGCGACTGGCCGACGCGGTCAATGCAGTGGTGGCGCAACCGGAGATCGCGAAGCAGTACGGCCAGGCGGGCCGACAGCGCTGTATCGAGGAGTTCTCCTGGGCGCACATCGCCGAGCAGACCCTCGAGATCTACCGGAAAGTCGCTACCTAGTCACCCGTAAGTGTGTACCCCCGCGCGCACACGTGGACTAGCTGGTGACGTTCTTCAGTTCGTCGCCGAGCGCGGCCGCCTCATCGGGCGTCAGTTCGACGACCAAACGTCCGCCGCCTTCCAGCGGTACCCGCATCACGATGCCTCGCCCCTCCTTGGTTGCTTCCAGTGGACCGTCGCCGGTCCGGGGCTTCATCGCCGCCATCGAGTGCTCCCTCCACATGAGCCAGCCCGCACGGTGGGCCTAAACAATCCCCCCTATTGTTCCCTATCCACGGCATCGCGTGTGCAAAGACCCGGCGATGACGCCTGTGGACGGGTCACGGGATCGTCGCTGGCACCCAGCAGTCTGCGGTGTGGTCGTCGACCATTCCGGTCGCCTGCATCAAGGCGTAGGCGGTGGTCGGCCCGACGAACCTGAACCCCCGGCGCTTCAGTTCCTTGGCCATGGCGGTCGACTCGGGCGTGACCGCCGGGACGTCGGACATGGCTGCCGGTCGCGGTCGCGGCGGCGGGGCGAACGACCACAGCAACTCGCCGAGATCGGTATCCAGATCGGCGACCGCGCGGGCGTTGGCGATGGTGGCCTCGATCTTCGCGCGGTTGCGCACGATGCCTGGGTCGGCCATCAGCCTGGTGATGTCACGCTCGCGATAACGCGCAACACGATCGATGTCGAACCCGTGGAACGCGCGACGGAAGTTCTCCCGCTTGCGCAGGATGATGAGCCACGACAGCCCACTCTGAAACGCCTCGAGGGTGATCCGTTCAAACAATGCCTTGGAGTCTCGCAGCGGCCGTCCCCACTCGTTGTCGTGGTAATCCCGGTACAAGACGAAATCGTCTGGCGACAAACGTGATTCGTCGATCCACGCGCAGCGGACCCGTTGATCGGTGGCGGTCATGCCTCGGCCTCGGCCTCCGACGGCGGCAGCGCGTGTGCACCACCCTCGACGCGGTGCTCTCCCCCTTCGTCGACATCGATCCCGTGCGCAGCGCGCACCGCGGCCAGCTGACCGCGCACCAGATCGAGTTCCTGACCCAACCGGTCGAGCACCCAGTCCACTTCGCTGGTCTTGTAGCCGCGCAGCGTCTGGCTGAACTTGACCGCATCGACGTCGGCGCCGGTGACACCGGACGCGGGCAACACGGTGGCCGTCGTATCGCGCGGCAACGGCGGCAACGACTCACCACGTCCGAACAGCACGCTGCCCAGTGCGAACAGCACGATCGCGATCAGAACCAGCACGACCAGATACAGCAGAACCAGCGTCACGCTCTCGATACTGCCCGATCACCCCGACAAGCAACGACCACCGGCACGCCCAGGGGTCGGCTAGGTGCGCGGCCGCAGGGTGTTCATCGGCGGCCGATCGACAAGCGACACCTCCGACGTGCGGGGAGTGAAGTCGTCGCCGTCGGCGAAGAACTGTGTCAGACCGACGCCGGAATCCGGCACCCCGCACCGTGAGAACAGGGTCGCGATGACCTGGCGGCTCATCGCGGCCAGCTCGGTCAGCGGCCGGTTGCGGTGCTCGCGCACACCGAGGTTTACCTGCGCGATCGCATCCAGGCCGAGTTTGTCGTAGGTGTCGACCAGCAGGCCGATCTCCACACCGTAGCCCGGTGCGAACGGCACCGAGGACAACAGTTCTCGGGTGCCCGCGTACTCGCCGCCCAGCGGCTGCAGCAGGCAGGTCAGCTCGGGCCGCAGCGCGGCGAGCAGCGGCCTGGCCACCAACTCGGTGACGCGCCCGCCGCCGTTGGCGTCCTCGCTGCCGCTGACCTTCAGCGGGCGCCGGTAGAAGCCCTTGACGAGGTGGACGCCTTCGCCGACGAGCAGCGGGCCCACCAGCTTCGGCACGAACATGGGGTCGGGGTCGATCAGGTCGGAGTCGACGAACACCACGATGTCGCCGGTCGTGACGGCCAGCGACCGCCACAGGACCTCACCCTTGCCCGGCTGCGGTGCGACCTCGGGCAGCGCCACCTCACGGCTGATCACCCTGGCGCCCGCGGCGAGAGCACGGATCTCGGTGTCGTCGGTCGACCCGGAGTCCAGCACGATCAGCTCGTCCACCAGGCCGCCGACCAGGGGTGTGATGGTCTCGATGACGCCTGCGACCGTCTCTTCCTCGTTGAGGGCAGGCAAGACCACCGAGATGGTGCGTCCGGCCTTGGCGGCCACCAGTTCGTCGATCGTCCACATGGGCCGGCTCCAGCTGTTGTCGGCCAGCCAGGGATGTTTGGCGATATCCGCGGTGGCCAGCTCTGTTGGCTGTTCGATTAGCACAGTCATGCCAGTCCCCTCACTGTGCGCGTCGGTGGACGCGTTCCCTGAATCGACGCGACCATCTCCAGTACGCGTCGCGTGGGTCCCACCTCGTGCACTCGGAACATGGCGGCGCCGTCGGCGGCCGCGAGTGCGGTCGCAGCCAGCGTGCCTTCGAGGCGTTCGGTGAGGTCCACACCCAGAGTTTCCCCGACGAAATCCTTGTTACTCAGTGCCATCAGGACCGGCCATCCAGTGTTTACAAGGTCTTTTACATGGCGCAACAAACTAAGACCGTGATAAGTGTTCTTGCCGAAATCGTGGGTGGGATCGATCAGGATCGCATCTTTTTCCACCCCGGCGGCGACGGCACGTTCGGCCGCCGCAGTTACCTCAGCGATCACGTCGTCGACAACGCCGCGCTCGGAAATGCCGTAGTTGACCCGAAAGGGACGGGTGCGTGGCACGGCGCCGCCGGTGTGCGAGCAAACCAGCCCGGCGCCGAACTCAGCCGCGACCTCCGGCAGTGCGGGGTCGTGGCCGCCCCAGGTGTCGTTGATCAGATCCGCACCGGCGGCGCAGGCCTGTTTGGCCACCGCGGCGCGCCAGGTGTCGACGCTTATCAGCTGGTCAGGGTAGGTGTCGCGGAGCCATTCGATGAACGGGACGACGCGGGCGATCTCTTCGTCGACGTCGACCGCGCTGCCGGGCCCCGCCTTGACTCCGCCCACGTCGACGACGTCGGCGCCCTCCTCCACCACGCGATGGGCGGCCTTCTTCGCGGCCTCGTCGGTGAAGGTGGCGCCCCGATCATAGAACGAATCGGGTGTGCGGTTGACGATCGCCATGATCAGCGCGCGGTCGCCCGCCACCGGACGGCCCAGAAACGTCGATTGCACGCCCTCCAGGCTACGGGCGTGCGATTTGGGCGTGCTGAGTCACTCTGAGCGAGACCTAGCACGCCGAAACCGCTAATTCTTGGGCTTCTTGCCCGCGGCGACCTCTTGCGGGTACTCGTCGTAGAACTCGACGTAGCCCTCATCGCGACCGGCAAGGACGTAGATCGGGTCCTCGATCTTGCCGGCGTCCTCGTCGCCTTCACCCGTACTGCCGCCGTAGCCCTCCTTGCGCAGGTCCACTTTCTGGCTCTTGAACGTCGACGTGTGCGCGAGTTCCTTCACCACCCGGACGAAAAGCGGCACGGCGTAACCGGGCAGGCGTTCGTAGGCCGCCTTCGCCAACGCCTTTCCGTCGAACTCCTCGCCGTCCTTGAGCTGGATCGCCACCATGCCTGCCCGACCGCCGGCGCCCTCGACCTCGACGCCGAACGCGGTGGCCTCCTCGACCTGCGGATCGCGTGCGACCGCCGCCTCCACCTCGGTGGTCGCCACGTTCTCGCCCTTCCAGCGGAACGTGTCGCCCAGCCGGTCGGTGAACGCCGCGTGGCCGAACCCCTGCGACCGCATCAGGTCGCCGGTGTTGAACCAGACATCGCCGTCCTTGAACGCGTCTCGGACAAGCTTCTTTTCGCTGGCCTTCTCGTCGGTGTAACCGTCGAACGGCTGGAAGTTGCTCACCTTCGAAAGCAGCAGACCCGGCTCGCCACGCTTGACCTTGCGAACGCGGCCCTTCTCGTCGCGGATTGGCTCACCGGTATCGGGGTCGTACTCCACGAACGCAACCGGGCTCGGGCAGATGCCGGTGGACTTGTCGATGTTGAGCACGTTGACGAACGCCGTGTTGCCCTCACTGGCGCCGTAGAACTCGCACACCCGCGGGATACCGAACCGCTTCGTGAAGTCATCCCAGATCGCGGGCCGCAGGCCGTTGCCGATGATCACCCGCACCTTGTGCTTGCGGTCGGTGTCCTTGGGCGGCTGGTTGAGCAGATAGGCGCAGATCTCGCCGATGTAGATGAACGCCGTCGCCTGGTAGCGGATGACCTCGTCCCAGAACTTCGACGCGGAGAACGACTTGCCAAGTGCCAGAGTCGCACCGGCGTTGACCGTCGATCCGACCGCGACCGTCAGCGCGTTGTTGTGATACAGCGGCAGGCAGCAGTACAAGACGTCGTCGCTGTGCAGACGCAGGCCCAGGCCGCCGAAACCGGCCAACGCACGCAGCCAGCGGTAGTGCGTCATCACACTGGCCTTCGGCATCCCCGTCGTGCCCGAGGTGAAGATGTAGAACGCCTTGTCCTTGGCCAGCACCGCCGCGGTCGTCGCGGGGTCCTGCGTGGGGGCGGTGGCGGCGAGGCCCTCCAACTCGTCAAGCGTCATCAAGCCAGTGGTGTCCGCGCCGCTTTCGGTGATCGGCTCGATGAAATCGGTCTCGGCGACGATCGCCTTGGCGCCGAGGAGTCCGATGCTGTGGGCCAGGACGTCGCCGCGCTGGTGATAGTTGAGCATGCCCGCGATGGCGCCGCACTTGACCACCGCCAGCATCAGCAGCACCGCCTGCGGTGAGTTGCGCAGCATGACGCCGACGACGTCGCCGTGGCCAACCCCACGCGCGGCGAGCACCGCGGCGTACCGGTTGGCGGTCTCGTTGGCCTCGCCGTAGGTCAGCTGTTGATCCTCGAATCGCAGAAACACCCGATCGGCATATCGCGCCGCACGCTCCTGAAAGACCTTGCCGATGGACGTCTTCGCCGTCGGGCGCGCCATGAAACCGGTCAGCGCGCCACGCAACATCACTGGCGCGTCCATCAACAGGCCCGGAAGACGGGTTGCGATATCGAGCAGTCCGACACTGCTCCGGACGCCGTTCTTCGGCTCGGTCATTGCGATGGGTCCCCTCCGGTGCTCGCTTGCAGAACACAGCCTATCGGCGAGGGTGACCGCCATCACCCATGCGGTTGGCAGGCGGCCAGTGCGGCGTCGACGTCGTCGACGACCACCAACCGGTCCAACGCGCGCTGGGCGACATAGCCGGTGTCGATCAGCCCATGCAGCCAAGTCAGCAAACCGGTGTAGTGCCCGAACGGGTCGAGCATCACCACCGGCTTTTCGTGCATACCCAGGTAGCCGGCCGTCCAAGCCTCGAAAAACTCCTCGAGCGTGCCGATTCCGCCGGGCAGGGCAATGAACGCGTCGGCCCGGTCCTCCATCACCTGTTTGCGTTCCCGCATGGTGTCGGTGACAACGAGCTCGTCGGCGTCGACGTCGGCGACCTCGCGATGCACCAGCGCCTTGGGGATCACCCCGATGGTGTGGCCGCCGCGCTGCCTGGCCGCGTTGGCCAGCGCACCCATCGCCGACACGTTCCCGCCGCCGGACACCAGCGTCCAGCCCCGCTCCGCGATCGCGGTGCCGACCCGTTCGGCGAGGTCGAGCAGCTCGGGATGCGTCGGGCCCGACGCGCAATAGACACACACCGCCCACTCGCCGGAGTTTTTCGGAGACACCAGCACAACCTAGCCATAGACTCCGGCCGTGCCTGTTGAGTGGGTGACCGTTCCGCTTGAACCGGCACTGGAAGCTCTCGAAGTCGGTTCAGGGGCCCGGCCCGGGACGGTGATCATCGGTCCCGCGGGGGTCGGCAAGACCACGCTCGCGCGCGCCGCCGTCGCCCGCCTGGGCGCGAGGTTCGACCGCGTCGACTGGGTCACCGCGACCACGCCGTCGGCGGCCATCCCGTTCGCCGCGTTCAGCCATCTGATCGACGTACCCGAGGCCGGCAAGACCGCCGAAGTGCTGCGCACCGCACGTGCGACCCTGGGCGACGGACGACTGCTGGTGGTGGACGACGCGCACCTGCTGGACAAGTTGTCGGCGGCGCTTGTGCACCAATTGGCTGTCAGCGGCGCCGCCTCGCTGATCGTCACGGTCTCCGCCAACGGGCCTGTGGCCGACGAGATCTCGACGCTGTGGACCGACGACCTGCTCGAGCGGATCGACCTCGATCCGCCTGGCCATGACGACAGCCGGCTGGCAACGATGGTCAACGACCACGTCTCGGCGCTGCCCGCCACCGCGCGTCGTGTGCTGGAGTACTTGGCCGTCGACGACCCGCTGCCGCTGGCAGAGTTGGGCGATCTGGTCGGACGGGACGCCGTCGCCGAGGCGGAGTCCGCGGGCGCGATCACGGTCGACGACGGTCTGGTGCGTCCCGCCCATCCACTCTTCGTCGACGCCGTGCGCGCCGCGCTGGGTGGACCGGAACTGCGCCGATTACGAACGGATTTGGTCGAACGACTCGGCGCAGCGCCGCCGCGCGATGTGGTGGCCATGCTTCGCCTGGCCGTGCTGGCGCTGGACAGTGACCGTCCACAGCCGACCGCGGAGATCGTGTCGGCCGCCGACGAGGCCCTGCGTCTCGGCGACCTGGTGCTGGCCGAGCGACTCGGCAGGGCGGCGGTGCAGCGCGACGCCGGACTGCCCGCGCGGATCACGCTCGCTTACGCCCTCGCGTGGCAAGGACGCGGTCGTGACGCCGATTCCGTTCTGGCCCAAGTCGATCCGTCGACACTGTCGGAATCCGAGTTGATGGTGTGGGCATTGCCACGGGCAGCCAACCAGTTCTGGATGTTGTCCGAGCCCGAACGGGCGACGGCGTTTCTAAAGGCGACGCGGAACAAGGTGTCCTCACCCGCCGCGCAGGTCACGCTCGACGCGTTGTCCGCGACGTTCGCGATGAACGCGGGCGGTCCTGTTCGCGCACTGCAGATCGCCAACGAGGTGCTGGCATCGCCGTCGGCCGACGACACCGCGATCGGGTGGGCGGGCGCCGCCGCGGCGTTGAGTTCGGCGCGAATGGGACGCTTCTCCGACGTCGACGCGTTCGCCGAGCGGGCGATCGCCGCGGGACACCCTGGACTGCTGCGGTTCACCAGCGGCTTCGGCCAGACGACAGCATTGATGATGACGGGCGAACTGGACAGGGCGCAGAAACTCGCCCAGCAGCTCACCGATTTCGCGCAGCTACAACAGCCCGGACGTGCAATCGGTGAGGTGTTGGTTGCCGATGTGCTGATCGCGAAAGGTGAACTCGACACCGCGGTTCGGCTGTTGCGCAGGGCGGCCACCGCGTTGGCTCCGACCGGCTACTCATGGGGACCGCTGGCCTGGATGCTGCTGGCGCAGGCGCTCGGTCAGCAGGGTGCGTCGGCCGAGGCGGGAAAGGCGTTGTCGCGGGCGGAATCTCGGCACGGATTGAAGTCGATGCTCTTCGCGCCGGAGCTCGCGTTGGCGCGCGCCTGGGCGATGTCCGCGCGGGGCGACAAGCTCGGAGCCATCGCCGCTGCGCGCGACGCCGCGCGAGGCGCTGAGCGCGGTGGTCAGTCGGCGGTGGCGTTGCGGGCCCTGCTCGACGCGGTGCGGCTCGGCGACCTCAGAGCGGTCGACGGTATCGCGCGGATCGGTGCCCAATGTGATTGTGCAGTAGGCCAACTGGCGCTTACCCATGCGCGCGCGCTGGCGGGTCACGACTCGGCGGCATTGAGCGACGTGTCGAAGGAATGGTCGGCGATCGGCATGAACCCGGCGGCGGCCGACGCTGCCGCACAAGCGAATTAGCTACAGCCGACGGCCGAGATCCTCGTCGTCCCGCTCAGGCGGTGTGACGGGCGCCGGGCCCGCATCGGGCCGGCTCTCGTCGGCACGCGCCAGCGGTTCCTGCTCGTCGTGCTCTTCCACCGGCTCACGCAGCGGGTGCCCCCCAGCCTGTCCCGGTCCCGCCGGAACCGGCGCACCGCCGCCCTGCGCGGCCTTCATCGCCTGCCCGATCAGCGACCCGAACACGCCCGACCCGCCTTGAGCGGCCTGCGAGGGCGCGCCTGCCATCTGGCCCGCTTGCTCACCGAGCTTGCCGAGCATGCCGACGACCTGACCCACCGACTGCGATGCGACGTCATCGGAGTTCTGGTACGCCGCCTGCGCGACGCCCAACTTGCCCGAGTACGTGTGCTCCTTGGCCGACAGCGCGGCGACGTTGGCGGTCAACTGGGCGGCCAGTGTCGCAAGTACGGCGGAGATCGTCGCGCTCATGGCATCCGGACCCGCGGGAAGCATTGGCATTTCCGGCAATTCGATCGAGGCAGCGTTCCAGCCGATGCCCTCCGGCTTTTTCAGCGGGCTACCACTCATCGTCGGCGTCGTCCTCGTCGAGGTCGTTATCGAGCGGCGCGGGAACTGCCAGCCCCGCCGTGGTGCCACCACTCTCCCCGCGCACACCGCCCATCATCGGACCCATACCGCCCATACCGGCCCCCGCCGCCATCGGTGCGACGCCGCCAACCGCGCTGCTACCGGCATGCGCACCCTCCGCCGGCGCGGTCGAGACCGCCTTGCTGCCCACCAGATTCGCCATCAACGGCGTCTGCGACGGCACCCCTCCCGAACCGGGCAGCGATGCCGCGCGCACCATGCCGGACCCGACGCCCGCACCGCCTCCACCCGCCAGCGGATGATTCGAGAACGCCGAAAACGGCATGCCCATCATCGAATCCGCCTTGCCACCTTGACCGAACATCGAGGTCAGCTGCTGCAAAGGTTGGGATAGCTGCTGCAGCGGCTGGGTCATCTGCTGAGGTATCTGCATCAGCAGCTGCGGGAGCTGACCTGCCATCGACCCCAGCTGGCTCAGCATCTGCATCGCCTGATCCGACCCCCGGCCGGCTTCCTCACTGGACTCCTCGGCCTGTTTGGCACCGGATATCTGCGGGGCGCCGGGCAGGGGCAGGCTGGGCGGCACCCCGAGGGTGTTCGCCAGCTCGGCCGTATTGGCGCCCACATTGGCCATGTTCTGCGACAGGCCCATCTTGATCCGGCTCTGCACCAGCGCCTGGGCGTTGCCGAAGGGCATCGCGGCAATGGCTTCGCATTCGTGCTGCACCTCTTGCGCGATCGTGTTGGCCAGCAGCTTCGTCTTCACGACCGTGGCCTCCATCGTGCGCAGCTTCGCCGCGATCGCGGCGGCGTGCGCGGCGTTGGCCTCGTGGCCGCCGATGATCGTCGTCGCCTCACCCGCCGCAGCCAGCGACCCGGAGCCCTCCCAGACCTCGGTGAGCTGCATCAATTGGCTCTGCTGCTGCGGCACCACCGTGCCGGTCAGCTTGGTGGCCAGCGCCTCGTAGGTGCCGGCCGCCGCCGCCAAGGCCTCCTCGTCGACGTTCGGCCAGCCCGGGCCGGTCACCGTCTGCGACCCGTACGGGCTGGAGTCGGGCTCGATAGCCATAGGGATCAAACCTACCGTGGTCTCGGTAGCTGTCCGTTCGCCAAAATCGGCGCTGATCAGATCGACTCCAGCCGGCCCGCCGATAGCCGTAGCGTGCGCTGCACCCCGATCTCCGCCAGGAATCGCTCGTCGTGGCTGACGACCACGAACGCGCCCCGGTAGGCGTTCAACGCCGACTCCAGCTGGCCCACGCTGACGAGGTCGAGGTTGTTGGTCGGCTCGTCGAGCAGCAGCAGCTGCGGCGCCGGCTCGGCATAGAGGACACACGCCAGCGTCGCGCGGAGCCGCTCGCCCCCGGACAGTGCTGCCACCGGCAGGTGGATGCGGTCGCCACGGAATAGGAACCGGGCCAGCAGATGCATGCGACGGGTGCGCGAGAGACTCGGCGCCGACGCAGCAATGCTTTCCGCGACGGTGCGCTCGGGCTGAAGCAGGTCCAGTCGCTGCGACAGATACGCCACCCGGCCGTCGGCGCGGTGCACCGATCCGTCGTCGGGTGTCAGCTCGCCGCCGATGATGCGCAACAGCGTCGACTTGCCCGCACCGTTGGGCCCCGTAAGCGCAATGCGTTCGGGTCCGCGGATCGACAGCTGCACATGCTCGAACAGCAGTCGGCCCCCGCGGCGCGCCGACAGGCCTTCGGCCAGCACGACGGTTCGCCCGGCGGGCACGGTGGTTGCCGGCAGTTCGAGGACCAGCGCATCGTCGTCGCGAAGGGCGCGCTGCGCCTCGTCCAGACGGGTCTTGGCGTCAGCGACGCGGGCCGCGTTGACACCGTCGATCCGGCCCGCCGACTCCTGCGCCCTGCGCTTCATCGCGCCCGCGATGATCTTCGGCAGCCCCGCATCCTTCACGTTGCGGGCGGCGGTGGAGGATCGGCGCGCCGCCCGCTCGCGGGCCTGCTGCATCTCCCGCTTCTCGCGCTTGAGCTGTTGTTCGGCATTGCGGATGTTGCTCTCGGCGACCCGTTGGGCGTCGGCAATAGCCTGCTCGTACATCGTGAAATTGCCGCCGTAGAACAGCATTTCGCCGCGGTGCAGCTCGGCGATGCGGTCCATCCGGTCCAGCAGCACCCGGTCGTGGCTGACCACAAGCAGGCATCCGGCGAACTCGTCGAGCGCAGCGTAGAGCCGTTTACGTGCATCGGCGTCGAGGTTGTTGGTCGGCTCGTCGAGCAGCAGCACGTCGGGTTGACGAAGCAGCTGCGCGGCCAGCCCGAGCGAGACGACCTCGCCGCCCGACAACGAGCCGAGGCGCCGGTCCAGATCGAGGTGGCCCAGACCCAGGTTGTCCAGCTGGGCGAGGCTGCGCTCCTCGACATCCCAGTCGTCGCCGATCGCGGCGAACACGTCGTCGCCGGTGTCGCCGCGGGCCAGGGCGTCCAGTGCGTTGATGACGGACGCGACGCCGAGCACATCGGCGACGGTCTTCTCCGCGACGAACGGCAGCGTCTGCGGCAGGTACGCGACGGCGCCGTCGACACTGATTGAGCCGACGGCGGGCGTGCGGTCGCCGACGATCAGCTGGAGCAGCGTGCTCTTACCGGAGCCGTTGGGGGCGACCAGGCCCGTGCGCCCGTCGCCGATCGTGAAGGACAGCTCGCTGAACAGGGAGGTGCCGTCGGGGAATGCGAACGACAGATTGGAACAGGAAACACGAGACATGCGGGAGAACTCTCATGACAGAAACGACTGGATACCGGAGTCGTTGTCTCACCGCATGCTTCCAGCGTACGGATCCGGTCAACCGGTTAAATATCTCCGCAGCATGTCCGTGGCGGCGGTGATGGCCGCGGTGTCCACCCGCTCGTCGACGCGGTGGGCCAGGTTCGGATCGCCGGGCCCGTAGTTGACCGCGGGGATGCCCAGCGCTGCGAACCGCGCGACGTCGGTCCAGCCGTACTTCGCCCGCACCTGTCCCCCGGCGGCCTCGACGAGTGCCGCGGCGGCGGGGGCCGTCAGACCCGGCAGCGCACCGCCCGCCGAATCGGTCAGCTCGATCTCGACATCGAGCCCGTCGAACACCTCGTACACATGCTTGGTGGCCTCTTCGACGGTGCGGTCGGGCGCGAAGCGGAAATTGACCGTCAACGAAGCGGCGTCGGGTATCACGTTGCCTGCGATCCCGCCGTCGATGCGGACGGCGGACAACCCCTCGCGGTAGGTGCACCCGTCGATCTCGACACTGCGCGCCTGATACGACGCCAGGCGGTCCAACACAGCGCCGAGTTTGTGGATTGCGTTGTCGCCCAACCAGGATCGCGCGGAGTGCGCCCGCGTTCCCGAGGCGCTCACCACCACGCGCAGCGTGCCCTGACAGCCGGCCTCGATGTAGCCGCCGGACGGCTCGCCGAGGATGGCGACGTCTGCCTGCAACCACTCGGGCAGTTCGAGTTCGATGCGGCCGAGACCGTTGGCGGAGGCCTCGATCTCCTCGCAGTCGTACATCACCAGCGTGATGTCGTGTACCGGTTCGGCCACCGTCGCGGCCAGGTGCAGGAAGACCGCGTCGCCCGATTTCATGTCCGACGTGCCGCAGCCGTGCAACTGGCCGTCGGCCAGGCGGCTCGGCAGATTGTCGGCGACGGGGACGGTGTCGATGTGGCCGGCGAGCAGCACGCGCGACGGCCGGCCGAGTTTGGTGCGCGCCAGCACGGCATCGCCGTTGCGCACGATCTCGAACCCGGTGGTCTGATCACGCAGGGCGGTTTCGATCTCGTCGGCGATGCGTCGCTCGTCACGCGACTCGCTGGGGATGTCAACCAGCGCCGCGGTCAGGGCGACGGGGTCGCTGCGCAGATCGAGGGCCACGATGTCGAGGTTAGCCGGTGGCGCTGCAGATAAAGACAGGGCGAACAATAGCTCCTATGTCAAGCGGCGGTTGTTTGTATTGGCGTTTGGCGGGTGTTGTGGTCGGTGAGCATAGCGCGGTAGACGACTCGGGCGATGCGGCGATTGACGCAGCGTCGTGCGCGGCGGCTGGTCTTGCTCTGACTGATCAGGCGGTTGTAGTAACCGTGGCCGGGACTGTCGGGCATCCGGATCTGTGTGAGCGCGATGCGGTGGATGGCGCTGTTGAGCTGTCGGTTGCCCGAGCGGCTCAACCGCATCTGCCCGGCGGTTTCACCTGACCACACTGGGATCGGTGCCACGCCGGCGTGGGCGGCGAAGGCCGCCTCGCTTTTGAACCGGGTGATGGCGGCGGCCTCGCCGAGGAGCTTGGCCGCGGTCAGCTCGGCGCAGCCCGGGATGGCCAGCAGTCTGGGAGCGACCTTGTGGACTCGCTCGCCGATGCGCCGGGCCAGGGCGGCGATCTCGGCGCACAGTCGGATGACGTCGTCGAGTTCGGCGCGGGCCAGTTCGGCGACCAGTCCGGGCACCGCGTCCAGCCACACGTGCAGCGCCTGCTGATGAACGGCGGCGGTGAGTTTGCGCGGCGCCGGTTCGCGTCCCGGGTCGAGTTCGTGGACGTTCCAGCGCAGCCGGTTGATCGCCGAGGTGCGTTGGGCGACAAGCACATCGCGGCGATCGGTGAGCAACTTCAGCTCGCGTGACACCTCGTCGTGGGAGGCCACCGGCAGGTCGGGTTCGCGCAGCACCGCCCGCGCCACGGCTTCGGCGTCGATCGGGTCGGACTTGCCGCGGGTACGCGCCGACTTGCGGGTCGCAGCCATCAGCTTCGTCGGGACCCGCACCACGCACTGATCGGCGTCGAGCAGGTCACGTTCCAGCCGCGCCGACATGTTGCGGCAGTCCTCGATACCCCATTTCAGTGCGGGACCGAATCGGTCGTGGGCCCACATGACCGCCGCGCGGTGACCGTCGGTGGTCGCCTTCACAGTCATCTCGCCCAGCCTGCAGCCGACCTCGTCGACGGCGA
The DNA here is from genome assembly GCF_010726085.1 of Mycolicibacterium moriokaense. Taxonomy (NCBI): domain Bacteria; kingdom Bacillati; phylum Actinomycetota; class Actinomycetes; order Mycobacteriales; family Mycobacteriaceae; genus Mycobacterium; species Mycolicibacterium moriokaense. The sequence continues at coordinate 2,068,841 of NZ_AP022560.1, read as the reverse complement.
CGAAGGTGTGACTGCGCTTGTGTACATCGACTCCAACAACAACCATGGTGGTTGCCTCCTTCACTTCGGATAGGTGTTGAGGTTGGACCGGCCGGTTGACACATCTCAGTCGGGGCGATGCCACGCTCCTATCAAGTCACGCCGGTCGGTCCGTCTCACCTAGTGCCGGCACTACTGCTCCAAGCCAACCCGAAGGCAGCAGACACAAAGGGAGCCAAACACCAGGTGAAACGGAACCAACCACCGCATCACGGCCCTGCCCTGCAGGCACGCCGTAAACCCCGGCAACCACAACACTGACACTGAGACACAAAGGGCCCCTCGGTCCGGCGTGTCGGGGGACTTTACCGTCTGCTCGCGAGGGGAAGTAGCCTCTACCAACGTGACTTCTGCTGCAGGTATCGGCGTGGCGACCATCGCCGCCGACGGGTCCGTGCTCGACACCTGGTTCCCGGCGCCCGAGCTGGGTGCCGACGGCCCGTCGGGCACCACACGGCTGTCCGACGCCGACGTTCCCGAGGATTTACGTGCGCTGACCGGGCCGGACGAGGACCGCGGGGTCGAGACGGTCGCGGTCCGCACGGTCATCTCATCGCTGGACGACAAGACCACCGACGCGTACGACGCGTATCTGCGGCTGCACCTGTTGTCGCATCGACTGGTGCCGCCACACGGTCTGAATGCTGACGGCTTCTTCGGCGTGCTGACCAATGTCGTGTGGACCAACCACGGGCCGTGCGCGGTCGAGGGCTTCGAGACCGTGCGGGCGCGGCTGCGCAGGCGCGGTCCGGTGACCGTCTACGGCGTCGACAAGTTCCCGCGCATGGTGGACTACGTCCTGCCGTCGGGTGTGCGCGTCGCCGACGCCGACCGTGTCCGCCTGGGTGCGCATCTGGCCGCGGGGACGACCGTGATGCACGAGGGCTTCGTGAACTTCAACGCGGGGACACTGGGCAGTTCGATGGTGGAAGGCCGCATCTCGGCGGGCGTCGTCGTCGACGACGGATCCGACGTCGGTGGCGGCGCGTCGATCATGGGAACGCTTTCCGGCGGTGGCACAGAGGTGATCTCGGTGGGCAAACGCTGCCTGCTCGGCGCGAACGCCGGACTGGGCATCTCACTCGGTGACGACTGCGTCGTCGAGGCAGGCCTCTACGTCACCGCGGGCACCAAGGTGCAGACCGCCGACGGTAAGACGGTCAAGGCGCGCGAGCTCTCAGGCGCGAACAACCTTCTGTTCCGGCGCAATTCGGTGACCGGCGCCGTGGAGGTCGTCAAGCGCGACGGCACCGGCATCACGCTCAACGAGGCGCTGCACGCCAACTAGCCCGTCGCGTTCGGCTTCAGCGGCGGACACTGCCCGCGCTCGTCGACCGCCAGCTCGAAATGCCATATCTCGTTCGCGAAGATCTGGCACAACCCGAACTGCCTGCCGTTGGCGATCAGCCACCTGTCGGCCTCGACGGGTGCGATGTCCACGGCTCTGCCCTGCACATGCATCGACGTCTCGGGTGAGGCGACCAATTTCCTTGCCGCGTCGACGCTTCCGTATGTGCGGACGCCGTCGTCGAACAACCGCTGCTGAAACCCTTGCGACCGCCATCCCGAGTTGATCCGGATGTCGACTCCGTCGGCTTCGGCCTTCTTCGATGCCCGCTGGATCGCGTTCAGCAGCGCCGGATCCAGCCATCCGACGACCGGATTGCCGACATCGAACGGGCTGAGGGTCACGCCGTCGGGCAGCCAGCCGCCGAGGGTATCGGAGGCTGCTGGCCCGATGCCCAGGGGCGCGACGTCGACGGGTGGGTCCGGTGACGGCGGCGGAGGTTGCGATGCGTCGCAGGCGGCGACGGCCAGCAGAAGGAGCGCCGCGGTCAGTCCTCGGCGGCGAGTATGCAGAATTCGTTGCCCTCCGGATCAGCCAGCACAACCCAACTCTCGTCACCGGTTTGACCGATGTCGACGCGACGCGCGCCCATGGCCAGCACTCGGTCCACCTCCGTCTGCTGGTCGTCGGGCCGGAAATCGAGGTGGATGCGGTTCTTGACCACCTTATCGTCGGGTACCGAGATGAATATCCAGTTCACCCCCGCACCCGGCGGCGCGTGCAGTACGACGTCGCCGTCGTCGTCCACATCATGCGGCCAGCCCAGCACCTCCGACCACCAGGCACCCAAGGCTGTGGCATCGTGGGCGTCGATACAGATCTCGTCGAACTTCAGTGCCACTGCGCCAACTCCTTCTTCAGCACCTTGCCCATCGCATTGCGCGGCAGGCTGGCGACCACCCGCACTTCCCGCGGACGCTTGTGCACCGAAAGCTCTTGTGCGACATAGTCGATCAGTTCTTGCGGATCGGCGTCACCCACGACGAACGCGACGATGCGCTGGCCCAGATCGTCGTCCGGTACACCCACCACGGCCGCCTCTGCGACACCGTCGTGTCCCAGCAGTGCGGTTTCGATCTCGCCGGCGCCGACCCGAAACCCACCCGTCTTGATCAGGTCGACGGATTCGCGGCCGACGATCCGGTGCATGCCGCCGGCGTCGATGACCGCGACGTCACCGGTGCGATACCAGCCGTCGGTATCGAGAACCTCCGCGGTCGCGTCGGGCCGGTTGAGGTATTCGTCGAACAGTGTCGGGCCTCGAACATGAAGCTGCCCAATGGTTTCGCCGTCATGTGGCACTTCGGAGCCCGAGTCGTCGAGTAACCGCGTCTCGACTCCGGTCAGCGGCAGCCCCACCCATCCCGGACGCCGTTCGCCGTCGGCGCGCGTGCTGATGGTGATCAGCGACTCCGTGGAGCCGTAGCGTTCAATGGGCCGGTGACCGGTCAGTTCGGCCAGCCGCTCGAAAACCGGAACGGGCAGCGGGGCGCTTCCGGACACCAGCAGGCGCGCGGAGCGCAACGCTGAAGCCGCTGTGGCGTTCTCGGTCACCCGCGACCACACGGTCGGAACGCCGAAGTACAACGTCCCGCCAGCGGCGGCATAGAGGTCCGGTTTCGGTTTGCCGGTGTGTACGAAGCGATTTCCGATGCGCAGCGATCCGAGCAGGCCCAGCACCAACCCATGCACGTGATACATCGGCAGGCCGTGCACGAGGGTGTCCTCCGGCGTCCACTGCCACGCCGCCGCCAATGCGTCGATGTCCGCGGCGATGGCGCGGCGGCTGACGACGACGCCCTTAGGCGGACCCGTGGTGCCCGAGGTGTAGATGATCAGCGCCGTCGAGTCGGGGTGCGGTTCGGCGTAGCGGTGCCAGGACCGCGCGTGCAACCGGACGGGGATGTGCGCAAGACCGCCGGTGTCCTCGGGCTTCTCCCCCAGCCACGCCTGCGCGCCGGAATCGGAGAGGATGTGTGCGCGTTCGGCGGCGCCGACGTCGGCGGGCACCGGGACGACGGGCACACCGGCGATCAGGCAGCCGGTCACCGCCAGCACCGTCGTGGCGGTCGGGGTCGCGAGCACCGCGACGCGGTTCGCGCCCGCCACTCGCTCGGCGACGGAGGTTCCCCCGCCGACCAGGTCGCTGCGGCTGAGCACTGCGTCGTCGATGCGCACCGCGTCGCCGATGTCGGCGCCGGCCGCCACTGCCGCGGGGTTCAAGGAGGACAGCAGCACGTCCGTGAGGATACTGGTCGCGTGGATTCGATCGAGACGGTCGCTTCGCGCGAGATCTACCGCAACAGCTGGTTCTCACTGCGTGAGGACGATATCCGTCGCCCCGATGGCAGCAACGGCATCTACACCGTCGTCGACCGGCCAACGTACGCGCTGGTGATCGCGCAGGACGGCGATCGGTTCCACCTGGTCGAGCAGTTCCGCTATCCGCTTGGGCGGCGGCGATGGGAGTTTCCCCAGGGCACGGCCCCGGACCTGCAGGATCTCGAGCCGACAGCGTTGGCTGAGCGCGAACTGCGCGAGGAGACGGGCCTGCGAGCGGAGTCCTTGACGGTGCTCGGTCACCTCGATCTGGCACCGGGTCTGAGCAGCCAACGCGGCTGGGTCTTCCACGCGACGGGTATCACCGAGGGTGAACACGACCGCGAGCATGAGGAACAGGACATGCATAGCGCGTGGTTCGACCGCACTGAGGTCGAGCGGATGATGCGCGACCGCGAGATCACCGACGCCCAGTCGATCGCGGCATATGCCCTGCTGCTGTTGTCTGAGCAACAGCGTTGAACCGTCCGACGGCCCACCCCGTTGTAACTAGTGAGGACAGAGCCGGCACGAGAGGGGTGATCCCGATGACAGCGTTTTCCTCGATGGTGTTCGGGATGATCGCGATGGTCCCGGTCCTATTCGCGGGTGCCGGCTATGTCCTCGTTTCGTCGGGGGGCACCGACGAGCACAAGGGCTACCGATCCGGGAAGTGACGCCGTCTCAGTGCCGGCGCTCGGCCAGCGCCCGCAGGAAGAATGTCAGGTTCGCGGGCCGTTCGGCCAGCCGGCGCACGAAATACCCGTACCACTGCGTGCCGAACGGCACGTAGACGCGCACATGGTTACCCTCGGCCGCCAACCGGCGTTGCTCCGCGTCGCGGATGCCGTAGAGCATCTGATACTCGAAATCGTCAACGCCCCTGCCGAACTCACGAACCATCGCAGGCACCGCGTCGACGACCGCCGGATCATGCGACGCGACCATGGGATAGCCGTCGCCGGCCATCAGAACCCGCAGACACCGTAGGTAGGACGCGGTGACCTCGTCACGGTCCCGGTAGGCCACCGACGCCGGTTCGTCGTAGGCACCCTTACACAACCGGATGCGCGCACCGGACGCGGCGAACTCCCTGCAATCGGCCTCGGTGCGCCGCAGATACGCCTGCAGAACCGTGCCCAGCCAACGGAACTCGGTGCGCAGATCCCGCACGATGGACAGCGTCGAGTCGGTGGTCCTGTGATCCTCGGCGTCGATGGTCACCCACGCGCCCGCGCGCTGCGCCCGCTCGCAGATGGTGTGGGCGTTCTCCAGCGCGATCTTCTCGCCATCGCGCGGCAACGCCTGCCCGAGGGCCGACAGCTTCAACGACACCTCCAGCGGTCGCACCGCCGCCGACGGTTCCGCGCGGCGGTCGAGCGCGTCGAGCAGGTCCAGGTAGGCGTCGACGGTGGCATTCGCCGTGTCGACGTCGGTGACATCCTCACCGAGGTAGTCGATGGACACCAGGCGGCCCGAATCCCGCAGCTGCCCAACGGAGTCCAGTGCGTCGGCCACCGTCTCACCCGGCACGAAACGGTGCACCACCTCCCGGGTGACGGGCAGGCGCTCGGCGGCGCGCCGCATCCCGTCGGACCGGCTAGCGGCCATGATCACCGGGCGCGCGACCCGATCGAAGAAGCCCACGTCAGACCTCCATGTGGGGGTAGGTGTGGTTAGTCGGTGGGACGAACGTCTCCTTGATCGACCGGGCCGACGTCCAGCGCAGGAGGTTCAGCGCCGAGCCCGCCTTGTCGTTGGTGCCCGACGCCCGCGAGCCGCCGAACGGCTGCTGGCCGACCACCGCGCCGGTGGGCTTGTCGTTGATGTAGAAGTTGCCCGCCGCGTGGCGCAACCGCCGCTCGGCCCTCAGCACGGCCGCACGGTCGTCCGCGATCACCGCGCCGGTCAGCGCGTACCGGGCGCCCGTGTCGACGACATCGAGGATGCGTTCGTAGTCGTCGTCCGGGTACACGTGCACCGACAGGATGGGTCCGAAGTACTCGGTGGAGAACGACTCGTCCGCCGGGTCGTCGGACAACAGAATCGTCGGACGAACGAAATAGCCCTCGCTGTCGTCGTATTCACCACCGACGGCGATCGTGACGCCCGGGGCGCCCTTGGCGCGCTCGATCGCCCTGACGTTCTTCGCGAACGCTCGGTCGTCGATCAGGGCGCCGCCGAAGTTGCTCAGGTCGGTGACGTCGCCGTAGGTCAACGCCTCGGTGGCCGACAGGAGGTCGTCGCCCATCTGATGCCACACCGATCGAGGAATGAACGCCCGCGATGCAGCCGAACACTTCTGGCCCTGGTAGTCGAACGCGCCGCGAATGAGCGCGGTGCGCAACACATCCGGGCGTGCCGAGGAGTGGGCCAGCACGAAATCCTTACCGCCGGTCTCCCCGACCAGCCTTGGATATGTGTGGTAGCGGTCGATGTGGGTGCCGACCTCGCGCCAGAGGTGCTGGAACGTCGTCGTCGACCCGGTGAAGTGGATCCCGGCGAGCCGTGGATCGGCAAGGGCCACATCGGAAACCGCGATACCGTCACCCGCCACCAGGTTGATCACGCCCGGCGGCAGGCCGGCCGCCTCGAGCAGCTGCATGGTCAGGTAGGCCGCGAATGTCTGTGTGGGCGACGGCTTCCATACGACGGTGTTGCCCATCAGCGCGGGGGCGCTGGGCAGATTGCCCGCGATCGCGGTGAAGTTGAACGGCGTGATGGCGTAGACGAAACCCTCGAGCGGCCGGTAGTCGGTGCGGTTCCAGACACCCCGCACGCTGATCGGTTGCTGCGCCTGGATCTCGCGGGCGAAGGCGACGTTGAACCGCCAGAAGTCGATCAGTTCACACGCCGCGTCGATCTCGGCCTGATAGGCCGACTTGGACTGCCCGAGCATCGTCGCCGCGCACAACTTCTCCCGCCAGGGTCCGGCGAGCAGGTCGGCGGCGCGTAGGAAGATCGCCGCACGCTCGTCGAACGGCGTTGCCTCCCAGCCCGGCTTGGCGGCCATCGCGGCGTCGACGGCCGCGGTCGCGTCGGCGTGGTCGGCGTTGGTGAAGGTGCCCAGGCGGGCGGCGTGACGATGCGGCTGGACTACGTCGGTACGGGTGCCGCCACCCATGCGGTGGGTGCCGCCGATGACGTGTGGCAGGTCGATCGAGTCGGCGGCGAGCGTCTTGAGGGCGTCGGTGAGGCGGGACCGCTCGCCCGACCCCGGCGCGTATTCGTGGACCGGCTCGTTGGCCGGCGCGGGTACGTCGGTTATGGCGTCCATGCAGTAAGGATGCGCGCGGGCGGCGCGCCCAACCGATGGCTGATCGAACAAAGAGCTCGCGGTCATATAGTTGGATCGGACAAAGGAGCGCGTGATGACGACACCGTCTCCCGGCCTCGGACTCGGTCAGCTGCTGCTGGCCCTCGACCGCACGATGGTGACGCTGGTCGAGGCGCCCCGTGGCCTCGATATGGCGGTCGGCTCGGTCGCGCTCGTCGACGCCGATGACGTCCGGCTGGGTCTGGCCGTGGGCCCGGGGTCGGCTGATCTCTTCTTCCTGCTCGGTGTCGCCGACGCCGAAGCGGTGCGATGGCTCGAGCAGCAGTTCGCCGGGTCGGGGCGTGTGCCTGCGGCCATCTTCGTCAAGGAACCCAGCGAGGCCGCGGTGGCTCGGGCCGTCGCACTCGGCACCGCGGTGGTGGCCGTCGACCCGAGGGCGCGTTGGGAGTCGCTGTACCGCCTCGTCAACCACGCCTTCGAGCACCACGGCGACCGGGGCGACCCGCACCGCGACACGGGCACCGATCTGTTCGGGCTCGCCCAGTCGATCGCCGACCGCACCCGCGGGATGGTCAGCATCGAGGACGAGCAGTCGCACGTGCTGGCGTACTCGGCGTCCAACGATGAGGCGGACGAGCTGCGCCGGTTGACGATTCTGGGTCGGGCCGGCCCGCCCGAACATCTGGAGTGGATCGGCCAGTGGGGCATCTTCGACGCGCTGCGGGCCGGTGGCGACGTCGTTCGCGTGGCCGAGCGCCCCGAACTCGGGCTGCGCCCTCGCCTGGCGGTCGGCATCCATTTGCCGAGCACCGATGTCCGTCGCCCCCCGGCATTCGCCGGCACGATCTGGCTGCAGCAGGGCTCCGCGCCGCTGGCCGATGACACCGAGGAAATCCTGCGCGGTGGAGCGGTGCTGGCGGCGCGGATCATGGCACGGCTGGCGTCGACGCCCTCGACACACGCGATGCGGGTGACCGAACTGCTCGGGTTCGCAGGAGACGACGTCGACACCGCAGCGATCGCGCGTGACCTCGGCATCACCGCCGACGGCCGTGCGGCGCTCGTCGGCTTCCAGGGCTCCCCGCCGCCGCCGACCGGCGTCATCGCCTTGAGCGCCAGCGCATTTCGCGCCGACGCGCAGGCGGTGTCGGTCGGTGAGCGCGTCTATGTTTTGCTGCCCAAGGTCGGTGCGACGTCATCGGTGATGTCGTGGGCGCGCGGAGTGGTCGCGGCCATGCAGCGCGAACTCGGCCTGACCCTGCGCGCGGTCGTCGCAGCCCCGCTGGCCGGGCTGGCGGGCGCCGCGGCGGCCCGCGTCGAGGTGGACCGGGTGTTCGACAGCGCCGATCGCCATCCGGGTGCGATCGGACAGATCACCTCGCTGGATGAAGCGCACACCACCGTGCTGCTGGATGAGATCGTCTCGCAGGTGGCGAGCCGGCCCAGCCTGATCGATCCACGGGTGCGGCAACTGCGCGCCGAGGAGCCGATTCTGGCCGAGACCCTGCGGGCCTATCTGGACGCGTTCGGCGACGTGTCGACCGTCGCGAAGCAGTTGCACGTGCACCCGAACACCGTGCGCTACCGGGTGCGGCGCATCGAGAAGCTGGTGTCCACCTCGTTGGACGACCCCGACGTACGGCTGGTGTTCTCGCTGGGACTGCGCGCCACCGATCCGTAACCGCAGGCCGGGTGTCAACCGTTCGATGGACACCAAAGTTCATCCGTCAAGCCGTCGCGCGCCGCACACCCGATAGCGCACGATGGGCACATGACCACTGCAGCCCCCGTCCGCGAGACGGAGAATCCGTATCTGAACGGCAACTTCGCCCCGGTGCGCGAGGAGATCACGGCCACCGATCTCGAAGTCACCGGCGCCATTCCCGAATATCTCGACGGGCGCTATCTGCGGAACGGCCCGAACCCGATCGGCGACCCCGACCCCGCCCGCTACCACTGGTTCCTCGGTTCCGGGATGGCGCACGGTCTGCGACTGCGCGACGGCAAGGCGCACTGGTACCGCAACCGGTGGGTGCGCTCGGCGGACGTCGCGCGCAAGCTTGGCGAGACCTGGCACGGTGGGCCGACCGACGGGGGCTTCGACTTCGCGGCCAACACCAACATCATCGAGCAGGGCGGCAGGACGCTGGCCATCGTCGAGGGTGGCGCGCGGCCCTACGAGTTGACCGACGAACTGGAAACCGTTGGGCCGTCGGACTTCTGCGGCACGCTGTTCGCCGGCTACACCGCTCACCCCAAGCGGGATCCGGCGACCGGTGAACTGCACGCGGTCTCGTACAACCCCCTGCGCGGAAACATCGTGCAGTACACGGTGATGGGGGTTGACGGAAAGATTCGTCACACGGTCGACATCCGCTTGAAGGCGCAGACGATGATGCACGACTTCTCGCTCACCGAGAAGTACGTCGTGCTGTACGACCTTCCGGTGGCGCTGGATCTCGGCCTGAATCTGCACAACAGGCCTGCCAAGACCGTCGCGAACCTGTTGACCAGGTTCGCCGAACGGCATGCCGCACCGGACTTATTCGTGCGGGCCGCGATGCGTGGGTCGAATCGCGGCGGATCGGGCCCGTCGGGGATGCCGTACCGCTGGGCCCCTGAACGGCAGGCCCGTGTCGGCCTCATGCCACGCGAGGGCACCGCCGCCGACGTCCGGTGGTTCGAGGTGAACGCGTGCTACGTGTTCCACCCGCTCAACGCCTACGACAGCTCCGGTCCTCTAGGCGATCAGGTGGTGCTCGACGTCGTACGGCACGCATCGGTGTTCGCATCCGGCCACGCGCTGGTGCCCGAAAACCCGACGCTGGACCGCTGGACCGTCGACCTCACCACCGGCAAGGTCACCGAGGAGCGTCTCGACGACACGGGGCAGGAATTCCCGCGTGTCGACGAGCGACTGGTCGGCCGCAAACACCGCTACGGCTATGCCGTCGGTGTTGCGGGTGATGGGCCGGGGGTCTCGGATCCCGACGCGATCCTCAAGCACGATCTCGTCGCACGCCGCACCGAGGCTCATCGCTTCGGCGCAGGCCGCGAACCCGGCGAGTTCGTGTTCGTCCCGTCCAGCCCCGATGCCGCGGAGGACGACGGCGTGGTGATGGGATTCGTCTACGACAAATCCACCGACCGCAGCGACCTGGTGCTGCTCGACGGGCAGACCATGGAAACGGTGGGGACGGTGCACCTTCCGGTGCGGGTACCGCACGGCTTCCACGGCAACTGGGCACCGACCGCCGGTTAACATCGCCGGATGAGCCACGACGTGCCCGAAGGCTGGCCGCGTGGGGGTGAGTGGAACTGGCTCTGGGAGGCCTACGTCGTCGGCCTCGCTGTCGCGGCCATCGTCGCCGTGGTTCTGCTGGACCATCGCTTTCCCGGCAATGTGATCGGCGCGGCGGTGGCGCTGTCGGCGATGGCGGCGGTGGTGCTGGCCTTCGGTCGCCGGGCAACCCGGCTGCCCGAACGTGACTGGCGCACAGTCGCGTTCGTCGGCGCGGCGATCGGTCTGTGGATCCTGGCGATGGTGGCGTCCCCCGTTTCGGTGGCGGCCGTGCCGGCGATCTATCCGATCGTGTTCTCCACTCTGCCGCTGGGTGCCGCGTTGGTGGTGACGACGATCGTCAACATCGCTCCGCTGGCAATGTTGTTGCTGAGCAACGGCATCCGGTCGCCGAATCTGTCGATGGCGGTTGCGGTCACCCTTGTCGCCGTCGTCGCCGCCCCGGTGATCGGCACCGTCATCATCACATCGCTGCGCCAACGCCGACAGCTGGCCGCACTGGTCGCCGAACTGGCGGCCACCCGCGCCGAGAGCGCCCGTCTGTCCCGGGAGGCGGGCACGGCCGCCGAACGGGAACGGCTGGCACGCGAAATCCACGACACGCTGGCGCAGGGCTTCACGAGCATCGTGATGCTCGCCCAGGCCGTCGAACCCGAGCTGGACACCGACACCGCGGCGGCCAGGCGGCATGTCGAGTTGATCGGTGCCACCGCGCGGGAGAACCTCGCCGAGGCGCGGGCGATGGTGGCCGAACTGACGCCGAGTTCACTCGAAGAGCCGCTGCCCGCAGCGATTCAGCGGCTGTGCGACCGGCTCACGGCCGAGACGGACACTCGTGTGACGGTGCACATCGCCGGCGACCTGCCCGCCCAGAGCATGGCGTCGGATGTGGTGCTGCTGCGCGCCGCGCAGGAAGCGTTCGCGAACATCCGTAAGCACGCGCACGCCACCGCGGTGACCGTCGAACTGTCTCGGTCAGGATCGGGCACCCGGCTTGTGGTGACGGACAACGGCATTGGGTTCAATGGCGGACACGGCGAGGGATTCGGACTGCGGGGTATGCGCACCCGGATGGCGCAGGTCGGCGGCGCGGTCACCATCTCGCCTGCGGCAGGTGGCGGTACGACGCTGACGGTCGAGGTACCGGCATGAGGGCGACGAAGGTGCTGCTGGTCGACGACCACCCGGTGGTTCGTGAGGGCCTGCGCGGCATGATCGACGCCGAAGCCGACCTCACCGTCGTCGGCGAGGCGGGGTCGGGCGCCGAGGCGATCACCCTGGCCGAATCCCTGCGGCCCGACGTCATTCTCATGGATCTGCGGATGCCGGACGTGGACGGCGTGGCGGCGACCGAGCGCATCCTCGCGCTGCTGCCGGGGACACGCATCATCGTCGTCACGACCTACGAGTCCGACTCCGACATCCTGCGTGCCGTCGAGGCGGGCGCGGCGGGATATCTTCTGAAGGATGCCTCGCGCGCCGAACTCGCCGAGGCTGTACGAGATGCCGCCCGAGGCAAGACGGTGTTGGCGCCCGCAGTGGCCGACCGACTGATCCACTTTGTGCGTCAACCTGTTTCGGCGGCGCTGTCGACGCGTGAGATCGAGGTGCTGGGCCTGGTGGCCGTCGGCAAGACCAACGCCGAGATCGGACGCGAGCTGCACATCAGCGAGGCGACCGTGAAGACCCATCTGCTGCGGACGTTCAACAAGCTCGGTGTGTCCGACCGCACGGCGGCCGTAACGACCGCGATGTCTCTCGGCCTCCTGCGCGAGCAGACGTGAAAGCCCCCAAATCGTCGGCGTGTCGGGGGATTTAGCGACTGCTCGCGCTAGGTGGTGAGCCGTTGCGAAGCAGCGGCTATCCGCTCGTCGGTCGCGGTCAACGCGACTCGAACGTGCTGCGCTCCGCGCGGTCCGTAGAACTCACCGGGCGCGACGAGGATCCCCCGCTGCGCGAACCAGGCGACAGTCTCGCGGCAGGACTCGCCGCGGGTGGCCCAGAGGTAAAGTCCCGCTTCCGAATCGTCGACGGTCAGTCCGGACGCCTTCAGTGCGGGCAGGAGCGTGGCCCTGCGCCGCTCGTAACGCTCGCGCTGCAGGCGTTCGTGCTCGTCATCGTTGAGCGCGGCGACCATCGCAGCCTGCACCGGCGTCGGCACCATCATGCCCGCGTGCCTGCGCACCGCCAGCAGCTCAGCCACGACGGCCTGGTCTCCGACGACGAAGCCGGCGCGGTAGCCGGCGAGCGACGACGTCTTCGACAGCGAATGGATGGCCAGCAGCCCGGTGTGGTCACCGTCGCAGACCGACGGGTGCAGCAGCGAGACCGGCTCGGCATCCCAACCCAGCCCCAGATAGCACTCGTCGGAGGCGACGAGGACGCCGCGCTCGCGCGCCCAACCGACCACCTTGCGCAGATGATCGACGCCCAACACCTTGCCGGTCGGATTGCTCGGCGAGTTCAGGAACACCAACGCGGGCGACTGCGGCCCCAACTGCGTCAGCGAATCTGCTCGCACAAACGGCACCTTCGCCAGCCGTGCGCCGACTTCGTATGTCGGATAGGCTAATTCGGGCACCACAACGACGTCGTCGGAACCGAGACCGAGCAGCGTCGGCAGCCAGGCGATGAGTTCCTTGGTCCCGATCACCGGCAGCACCGCACTCTCGGCCAGGCCGATGATGCCGTATCGACGCTCCAGCGCCGCCACGGCGGAAGCCCGCAACGAGGGAGTGCCCGCGGTCGCCGGGTAGCCCGGCGCCGAACCGGCCGCGGCCAGCGCCTCTTGGATGACAGGAGCTACGTCATCGACGGGGGTGCCGACCGACAGGTCGACGATGCCGTCACGATGCGACATGGCCAGCGCGGTGGCGTCGGCCAAGGTGTCCCACGGGAACACCGGGAGCGACGCCGAGACGCGCGGCAAGCGAGCCGTTGTCAGTCCTCGCCTTGCGGGGGCAGGTCCTTGACCGCCTGCGGATCGTTGTCGGTCTGGCCGACCTTCGACGCCCCGCCGGGAGAACCGAGCTCAGCGAAGAAGTCGGCGTTGATCTGCGTGTAGCTGGACCACTGGTCCGGCACATCGTCCTCGTAGTAGATGGCCTCGACCGGGCACACGGGTTCGCAGGCCCCGCAGTCCACGCACTCGTCGGGGTGGATGTAGAGCATGCGGGCGCCCTCATAGATGCAGTCGACTGGGCATTCCTCGATACACGCCTTGTCTTTGATGTCGACACAGGGTTCGGCAATGACGTACGTCACGGGTGCTCCTCGATCTCCTGTCCAAGTGGGCTGTGGGGTCGTTCCGGGGTTAAGGCCCCAGAGGGTTCCCGCAAGTATGCGCAGTCCATACCTGCACGGTCGTCTCAGTGTGCCCTAACTTCACGCGCCGCCCGGTAGGGGTGGCGCGTGGTTACTGATACTAGACGTCGCAGATACAGCTAGACCAGTCGCCATGCCCATCGTATGAGGCGTGCTGTCCAAGTGCTCAGCACCGGATGCGAATCTCGACGCTTCAGCGCACGCTCACCGGCCGCCGGGCAGCCCATCAAGGTTTCTCCAAGTCCGTCCGCCCAGTCTTTCCGCCGACGACCCACACCACCTGTTCGGCTCTACGGAAAGACCAGCACATGACCTATCCCACGTACGCACGAAGCACGCTCACCCCCGCCCGCCCGGAGAGTTTTCACTCCGCGCCCACCCAGGGCTGGCCGATTCCGGCGGTCCCGGCGTATCAGCCGCCGGTCCCGCCGCCGGCGCAACCGCAAACCAAGCGCGCGCGGTTTCGTGGTCCGATCGCGATCGTCCTGATCCTCGTGATCGTTCTCGCCCTCGCTGCCGCGGGATTGCTCGCGACCGAGCTCTACGCACGCACCGTCGCCGTCGACAAGGTGAAATCGGCTGCCGCATGCCTCATCGAGGGTTCCGAGAACGCGGTCGACGTGACGTTCGAGACGTCGCCGCCGGTGCTCATGCAGTACATCAACGACAAGTACACCGGGTTCACGATCAAGACCAATGGCTCCGACATCCGCGGCGTCGACGGGATCACCGCGGACATCGCGGTCGACGATCTCGATCTCAACGGCGACGCGACCAAGCGGGGCACCATCGGCGCGATCGACGCGACCATCGCCTGGACCAACGAAGGCCTGCGGGAATCTGCCAACACCGCACTCAAGGAAGCCATCGACGAGTACCTGGCCGAGAGCTTCCTGAGCTTCCTCTCGGACTGGATCTCGACCGACGAGGTCGTGACGAGTGTGACGACCGATCCGTCGACCGGGATCGTCACGTTGAACGGCATGTTCGACAGCAGCATCGCCATCAAGCCGGTGACGACCGACGGCGGCATCCGGATGGTCATCCAGCCCGACAGCTTCTGGCTGGGCGGAAATCTGGATCTCCCTCAGGACGATCTACAGAAGAAGCTCGACGAGATGACGGGCGAGCTGACCGACAACAAGTACGGCCTCGGCGTCGACTCGCTCGACGTCACGGACAGCGGCGTGGTGGCGAAGCTGTCGGCGACCAACGTCGAGATCCCGGCCGGCGACGGCACGAGCAGCTGCCTCGACCTCTGAGCACCAACGTATCTGGCGCGTCTGCAGGATCAGTCAACCTGCAGACACGCCAGCGTGTTGCCCTATGCCTGCTTGAGTGCCTCGATCTCCAGCGTGACGGTGACCTTGTCGCCGACGACTGTGCCACCGGTTTCCAGCGGCAGGTCGATGTCGATCCCGAAGTCCTTGCGGTTCAACACCACCGAGGCCTCGAAGCCCGCGACCTCGCCGTGTCCCATCCCGGGGTTGACGCCGTTGAACTCGAGCTCAAGGGTGACCGGCTTGGTCACACCCTTGAGGGTGAAGTCGCCGTCGACGAGGTACGTACCGCCGTTCGACCGAACGCCGGTCGACACGAAGGTGGCGGTCGGATACTGCTCGGCGTCGAAGAAATCCGCGGACCGCACGTGAGCGTCGCGTTGCTCGTTGCGGGTGTTGATCGAGTCGACGGCGATTTCGGCGGTCACCGACGGGGTGCCGTCCTCGGCGACGACGATCGCACCGCTGAACGTGTCGAAGGTGCCCCGCACCTTGCTCACCATCAGGTGGCGCACGGAGAAGCCGATGGTCGAGTGCACGGGGTCGATTGCCCAGGTGCCGGTGCTCAAGTCGGTGGCTACGGCGACGGTCATGTTGGATCTCCTCGGAATGTGGGTGCCGGCCAGCCCGGCACCTTCACCCGCATCAACCGGACCGTAGTCCGTTTCTATTCCCAGGGCGGTGCGTCAGCCCCTGTCACCCCACACGGCCTGCGCGCCGGCGTCGCCGATCCGGACCACTGTGACGATCGACGACACCCCCACGACGAGCGTGACGACGGCGAGCACGGCCGCCGCGGCCTTCCGGGGTTTGTCCGACCGGCTCTCCGCCCAGTGCAGCGCCGCCAGTGCCACCGCGACGATCAGCATGGCGACCGAGAAGTAGATCATCCACTCGCCGCGGTCGGCATGCTCCTGCAGAATCGGGCGCGGCGGTCCGCCGTGCTGCAGCAGCCACTCACCCGCCGACGTCGTCAACGGCGTGAGAATCGTCGTCACCACCGCGAGAGCCAACACGAGCCACACCAGTCGACGACGCGCTGCGGGCCAGAACGCGCACAGGATCTCGAGCAGAGCCGTCAGAGGGGCGAGTACCACGACACCGTGGACCAACAAGGCATGCGCGGGAATTCCCGAAATGGTGTCCATTGCGCTCCAGGGCTCGATGACAGCGCTACCAAGGTATACGTAGCGAAACCGTCTGGTTCGAGTTTCCGTAAAGCCAGACGCAACAGCGTGTTTCGGAACCTGCGCTGTTAGGTAAGGCTAGGCAGCCAACGGTGCGTAAGTCGTGGACCGCTGCCGCGCCGGACGGCCGATTCCCTCCGCGATCGCCGCGAGTTCCTCGACACTCTTGGCCGAGCCGAACTCCGAACCCGCCATTCGCGAGATGGTCTCCTCCATCAACGTGCCGCCGAGATCGTTGGCGCCGCCGTTGAGCATCACCTGCGTGCGCTCCACGCCGAGCTTGACCCAGCTGGTCTGGATGTTGGAGATCCTGCCGTGGAGCATGATCCGCGCCAGCGCGTGCACCGCGCGATTGTCGCGGTGCGTCGGCCCAGGCCGCGCCCCACCCGCGAGGTACAGCGGCGAGCTCTGATGTACGAATGGCAGCGGCACGAACTCGGTGAAACCTCCAGTGCGGTCCTGGATTTCGCGCAGTACGCGAAGGTGGCCGACCCAGTGCCGCGGCGAATCGACGTGGCCGTACATCATCGTCGAACTCGACCGCAGCCCGACCTCGTGCGCGGTGGTGACGACCTCGATCCACATCGACGTCGGCAGCTTGCCCTTGGTCAGCACCCAGCGGACCTCGTCGTCGAGGATCTCGGCGGCGGTACCGGGGATGGTGTCCAGGCCCGCCTCCCGCAACGATGTCAACCACTCGCGGATCGAAAGCCCGCTCTTGGTAACGCCGTTGGCGATCTCCATCGGCGAGAACGCGTGCACGTGCATCGACGGCACCCGCTTCTTGACCGCCCGCACCAGATCGGCGTAGCCGGTCACCGGAAGCTCGGGATCGATGCCGCCCTGCATGCACACCTCGGTGGCGCCGGCGACGTGCGCCTCCCACGCCCGGTCGGCGACCTCGTCGACGGACAACGAGTAGGCGTCCGCATCACCCTTACGCTGGGCGAACGCGCAGAACCGGCAACCGGTGTAGCAGATGTTGGTGAAGTTGATGTTGCGGTTGACGACGAACGTGACGTCGTCGCCGACAGCGTCTTTGCGCAGCGAATCCGCCAGCGCGGCAACGGCATCCAACGCCGGGCCATCCGCGGTCGCCAGTGCCAGATACTCGTCGTCGGACAGACCCGCCGGATCGCGCTCGGCCGCGCGCAGGGCCGCCAGCACGTCGGTGTCGATGCGTTCGGGCGCCTGGGCAGCGAGCTCGTGCACCTTCTCGCGGATCGATTCCCAGTCGCCGAACGCGCTTCCCAGGTCGCTGCGGGTCTCGGTGAGCCGACCTGAGTCGTCGATCGCCGAGTGAAGGTCAGTCCGGCCCAGGGACTCCCACGCCTCGTCGGGTTCCTGCCAGGGTCGTCCGACGGGGTTGACGTCGAGCGCCAGACCGGTCTGCGGGTCGGCCAACGCGTCGACGTGCCCGCGCAGCCGCGGGTCGATCCATGCCGCACCGGCCTGCACGTACTGCGGCTGTGCGGTTAGCCGCTGCACCAGGTCGTAGCCGGCCTCGGCCGTCACCGCAGACAATTCGTCGAGGGCAGGCCAAGGCCGTTCAGGGTTGACGTGATCCGGGGTCAGCGGCGACACCCCGCCCCAGTCGTCGACCCCGGCACCGATCAGCGCAAGGCACTCTTCCCGAGAGACCAGGTTCGGCGGCGCCTGGATCCGCACCTTGGGTCCCATCACCAGGCGGGTGACCGCCAGCGTCGCCACGAAGTCCTCGAACCCCGCGTCGGGCGTGGACGCCATCGCGGTGTGGTCCTTGGCCCGGAAGTTCTGCACGATCACTTCCTGGACGTGTCCGAACTCCTTGTGCGAGCGCCGGATCGCATGGATGGTGTCGGCGCGCTCGGCCAGCGTCTCCCCGATGCCGACGAGGAGTCCGGTGGTGAACGGAATCGACAGGCGGCCCGCATCGGCCAGAGTGCGCAGCCGGACGGCCGGATCTTTGTCCGGGCTGCCGTAGTGGGCCAGGCCTTTGGTCTCGAACAGTCGGCGCGACGTGGTCTCCAGCATCATGCCCATCGACGGTGCGACCGGCTTGAGGCGGGAGAGCTCCGACCAACTCATCACGCCGGGGTTCAGGTGCGGCAGCAGTCCAGTCTCCTCGAGCACCCGGATCGCCATCGCGCGCACGTAGTCCAGCGTGGAGTCGTAGCCGCGCTCATCGAGCCACTGCCTGGCCTCGTCCCACCTCGCCTCGGGACGGTCGCCCAACGTGAACAGCGCCTCCTTGCAACCCAATTCGGCGCCGCGACGGGCCACATCCAGGATCTCGTCAGGCTCCATGTACATGCCGACGCCCTGCGCGCGCAGCTTGCCAGGCACCGTGACGAACGTGCAGTAGTGACAGGTATCGCGGCAGAGGTGCGTGACCGGAATGAATACCTTGCGCGAATAGCTCACCGGCAGTCGCCCGGTGGGTCCACGTCGGCCGGCAGCCTCTAGGCCCGCATCGCGCACCCTGGCCGCACTGGCACACAAGTCGGTCAGGTCGTCGCCGCGGGCGGTCATCGCGATCGCGGCTTCCTCGACGTTGAGTGCGACACCGTCTCGTGCTCGTCGCAGTACCCGCCGCAGACTGGCGGGGCTGGGCGCACCGGACTTCGGTGGGACCACCGGGTTGGGCAGATCGGCACCGGGCTGGGGGTTCAGAGCCACTCCCGTTTAACCCCGCGATCGTTGAATATCATCCGCACGTCTCACATTCTGAAACATCGGCGCCTGACATATCGGCCACAGTAGTCGGCGCGTCGACGGTATGGCGGGCTGCCATCGTGTCGGCCGGGATCAGCCCGAAGCTGGAGGGATTTCCACGCGCGCGAGCAAACAACGGTGTACGGTCAATCTCGTCGGGGCGACGGGAGGGCAACATGTCACGCTCCGCACGTCCACTCCTGGTCTTCGGGATGATTCTGCTGGTAGTGACCGCTATCGGAATCGTTCCGACGCGTCCGCACGGGCCGTCAACGCCGATAGCGGCGGTTCGTTATGCGCCAGCCGTCCACTGGACGCAGCTATCGCCCCAGCCCGCAGGGCCGGTGGCCCGCCGAACGGCATCGGAAACGCTGCTGGCGCCCTCCGTCGAATCGGCTGCCGACGTGCCCGATCTGCTCGTCGGGTGGCTCGCACGCATTGTCGTGCCACCGAGCGTCGGCGCTTCGTTCCCCGAACCCGAATTCCCGCCGGTCGTCGTGGGCAACTCAATCGACAGCGCGATCAAGAACGTCTACAACGCCATCGAACCGTGGGTGGAGTGGGGGTTCGATGTCGCCGCGTACGCGGTCGGTTGGATCCCTTACGTTGGGTGGCTCGCGCCCCAGATCGAAATCTTCTACAACTTCGGCGAACGCATCGTGCGAAGTATCACGTTCAACATCGCCGACTGGCTCGGCGGGAACATCAGCTTCTGGGACGGGTTGGTCAATGTCGTTGTCGACACCATCAACTCGTTCATCTTCCTGGCGAATGATCAATTGGCATTCTGGCTGCCACCGCTTCCCCCGATTCCGCCGATCGGCCCGTTCGCCACGGACATCGAAGCCAGGGACATCGAAACCACCGACATTGAAAGCACAGACATTGAAGGCACATACGACACTCAAGACTTTGAAAAGTCCGTGCACGCCGGGACCTCCGGCTTGATGTTGATGTCCTCGTCGCTCGATGGATCGACACAGCCGATCGAACCCGAGACCGAGGGCGAACCGGCGGACGAAAACCTCGGCGAAATGCTGACCCAAAGTGATGAACTCCCCCTGGAACAGGAGTTGACGCAAGGGCAGGGTGTGCAGGTCGTGGACGGCTCCATCGGCCAGACCGAACCCGGTCTTCAAGCAGACGGGCTCGCCGTTCGGGACGAACTGAAAGGCGATGACGACAGGGCGACGACCGATAAGTCCGGAACGGTCCAGGCACAAGGCGAAATTCGCCGATCCAGTGTCGCCACACCGAACGACTTGTCGCCGCACCAGCAGAACACGAATCCGTCGCCTGCCGACAATGCGGGAGCGCCGCCCGCAGACCCCGTCCAGCCACCGTCCCCGCAAACGCCGTCAACAGATGATGACAGTGCGCAGAACACCGCCGACCCGAACCCGGGCCAGGGCGCGGGCACGACAGCGGGCACGGATTGACGTCAGGCGGTGATGTGTCGCCACAGCACCACCGCGGGAGGCAGGGTGCCGAGCACGAGGAGCAGTACGACCCCGTAGGCCAAGAGTCCGGATCCGCCGAACACGATGTCGTCGCCGGGCCCGCCGAGCGTCAGCCCCGCCACGGTCAGCAGCCAGGTCCACAGCGGTAGCGCCGCCACCCGCGGCGATGAGGTCCAGTGCAGTGCCGCCCACACCAGCGCGGCGTTCACCAGGCCAGCGATTAGCGCGCTGATCGGAAACGGCCACGTCCCGATGCGAATCGGGAGGAAGAGCGACGCCATGATGGCGCAGAGAACGCCGTCAATGGCGAGCAGCGTGAGAACGATGACGCGCCGGTAGTCGGCGCCTGCGGCGGGCGAACTCAGGTCGGAATGCTGTCGACCAGGGCGGTGATGGAGCCGAGGACCCACTGGAAGTTGTCCAGTCGGTCCTGCCAGTGCTGCAGGTTGGGATCCAGATCCTGGTCCATTGCCGTCCCTTCCACGCGCCGGGTCTGTCGGGCAGCTTACCCCGTGGCGGCCCCGCTAATTGAGGTTCAGGCCGGACAGCAGGTCGGTTTCCCATCCGCGGTGGTCACGCGCGCCCGGCGTGCCCGACACCAGGATGTAGTGCTCGAGCGCACCGACCGGCAGCGCGATGTTGTTCGACAGCGCCAACGAACGACCGTCGGGTGCGACGGTGACCTGGGTGGCGTGCGCCCGCAGCGCCGCCAGCTTGGCCGGCAGCCGGTCGGGGACGTCGATCACGGCATCGATTGCCTCGTCGGGATGGACGAACGGCACGTCGTCGATGGAGACCCGCGTCCACTCCTGCGGCACGTCGCCAAGGTCATCCAACCCAGCGGCGAGCGCGGACTTCGACAACACGGTCCAGTACACCTTCGGCACGGTCCATGGCTCGCCTGGATACTCGGAACCCGCCGACGCCGCGACGGCCGCCATCGTCACCTCGTGGGTGTGTATGTGGTCGGGATGCCCGTAGCCGCCCTCCGGGTCATAGGTGACGACGACGTGCGGCCGCAGCTCGCGGATGATCGCGACCAGGGCACCGACCGATTCGGCGGGGTCGGCGTCGATGAACCTCGGATGGTGCCGCCGCGGCGTACCCGCCATCCCGGAGTCGCGCCAGCGCCCCGCGCCGCCGAGGAAGGTCGGCTCGTCGACACCCAGCGCACGCAAGGCGGCCGTCAGCTCACCGATGCGAAAGCCACCGAGTTGGTCGGCTGCGTCGACGGCCAGGTGCGCCCACCGGTCGCCGATCACCTCGCCCTCTTCGCCAAGCGTGCATGTGACCACCCGCACCCGCGCGCCCCGAGCGACGTAATGCGCGATGGTCGCGCCCGTCGTCAGGGTCTCGTCGTCGGGATGCGCGTGCACGAACAGCATCCGCGGACTTTCCATTGCCCCAGCTTGCCCGATGACCGGCAGCTAGATTCACCTGGTGTCGCGCCGCACGCTCGAATTCTCCTGCGCGATCGTCATCGTGGGCCTGCTCGCCGGGGTTGCTGGTGCGGCCACCACGCTGCTGCTGCACGCCGTCGAACACCTGACGTACCACTACGGTTTCGGCACGCTGCTCTCCGGCGTCGGCGGCAGCAGTCCGGTGCGGCGGGCGTTGGGTCCGATGATCGGCGGTGCGCTGGCCGGCTTCGGGTGGTGGATATTGCGACGGCGGACGACGGTTCCGAAGCTGGCCGAGACGATCGCGGCTCATGAGCCGATCCCCCGGGTGCCGCTGTCCATCGACGCGGGCCTTCAGGTCCTCCTCGTCGGCTCGGGGGCGTCGCTGGGCCGCGAAGGCGCGCCGCGCCAACTCGCCGCCGCGCTGGGTGATTTCGGCACCATGCGGCTCGCGCTCACGGCGCGCGACCGTGAGATTCTGCTCGCCTGCGCGGCGGGTGCGGGCCTAGGAGCGGTCTACAGCGTGCCGTTGGGCGGAGCGCTGTTCGCCGCCCGGATTCTGCTCGGCACCTGGCATCCACGGGCGCTCGGCACCGCGCTGATCACGTCGAGCCTTGCCGTCGCGGTCGCGGCCCCGGTCACCCATCTCGAGCACCCGCTGACGTGGCCGGACGCGCGGACGTCGTATCTGTTCGCATTCCTGGCGCTGGCCGTCGCACCCCTGGCCGCCGCCATCGGTCTGGCGTTCAACCGGGTGATGTCGACCGCCAGTCCGAAGGTGCAGTTCCACTCGTGGATGCTGATTCCCGCGATTGCGGCCGCCGGACTGCTGACCGGTGTCTGCTCGATCTGGTACCCGGAACTGCCTGGCAACGGGCGAAGCATTCTGACAGTGGCACTGAACAGTGACATGACGCTCACCGCCGCCTGCGTGATCTTGTTGTTGAAACCACTACTGACAGCGGTGTTTCTGCGGGCAGGCGCCGTGGGCGGCCTGCTCACCCCCGCGTTGGCTACCGGCGCGGCCGCCGGATCGGTTGTCGCACTTGCCCTCAACGAGTTGGCCGGCTCACACATCCACGTATCGGCGCTGGCGCTGACGTGTGCGGCCGGGGTGCTAACGATCACCCAGCGGTCACCGCTGTTCGCCGCCTTGTTCGTGTGGGAACTGGCGCACCCGCCGCTTTGGTTGCTGCTCGTGTTCGCCGTCGGCGCGTTCGCCGCACACGGCCTGCGCGTGTTGCGCGAACGCCATCAAGCCGCCGGCGTCAGATAGCCGATTGCACTGTCACTGACGGGTTTTCACCCAGGTGCCGGCATCGCCGACGATTCCGACCGGCACGGCTCCGGACAGCTTGACGTTCTGCACGCTCGGGCCCGCCGCGACGATCGTGGTGTCCTGCAGGATCGGCAGCACCGTCGAGAGGTTCCACAGCCGCGGTTCGACGGCGGTGATCACCTCATCGATGGGTTCGCTGCCGTCGAGGGCCGCGTCGATCTTCGGCTGAATGCTGCGATCGCAGATACCGGTGATATTGCTTGGCGCCTGGAGCAATTCGCCGCTTTCGGGCGCGGGGCTGGCCGGAGTGGTCGCCGATGTGGTTGTGGTGGCGGTTGGAGTCGCAGATGTCGTTGTGGTGGTCGCGGTCGTCGACGGAGTGGTCGTCGTCCCCGAAGTTTCCGAAGTCGTTTGCGGCGCTGGCGTTCCCGGCGCGGCCGTCGCCACCGCGGTGGCCTCCAACGCCCGGCAGCCGTACCGCGAGGCCAGCGCGGTCGCCAGGTCTCCCCCGGCCTGACGCCAGCCGACCACGGCGTCGACGCGATTGTTCGTCAACGCCTCGCCGTACAGGGTCACCGGATCGAGCGCCGACACCGAGGCCTCGATACCGACGTTGCGCAGTTGGTCGGCTGCCGTGTTCGCGACGGCGACGGATGTCGGGTCGTTCGCGGCGACGCCGAGCACCAGCGACAGCGGTACGCCGTCCTTCATGATGCGTCCGCGGCCGTTTTCCGGGGCGGGAGTGCCGGGGGTCGGTGGCGTTGACGTCGTCTCCGACTCCACCTCGTAGCCGGCATCGATGAGCAAGTCAAGCGCGTGGTCCCGCGAGATCGCGGGTGGCGCGGTCGGCACGTAGCCCGGATCCGACGGCGAGCGAACCTGCGCCTGTGCCAACGTCACCGTGTTGTCGTCGCCCGCACCCACCGCGGCCAGCAGATCGACGTCGAGCAGACCGAAAATCGCTTTGCGCACTTGGGAATCCGCGAGGGCGGGCTGCTGAGCGCGCAACGAAATCTGCATGACGCGCGGCGTGACGATGCGCGCCGTCCGCACATCGGGAATCGCCGACAGCTGCGCGAAGGTGGCCGCGCCGCCGTGCACCTGGGCCACCTGAGTGTCGCCGTTGCGGATCGAGTCGGCCAGCGCGGCCGCGTCACCGCCGCGGCGCAACAGCACCAGGTCGGGTTTGGCAGGCGCGGCCCAGAACCGGTCGTTGCGGGCCAACAGGATCTCGTCGCGCTGGGGGTCGATGTTCTCGACGCGGAACTGGCCGCCGGTGACGGGCAAGGTGCGCGCGAGGCCCGCGGCAAAACCGCCGGGGATGTCCTTGACGATGTGCGCGGGCAGGATGTTGTTGAACAGCTCGCGCCAGGCCGGATACGGCTGTGAGAAGGTCACCACCGCGACCTTGCCGCCCTCCACCGACTGCACGCCGGTGATGAGGTCGTACCCGGCGGGGTCGACGACGCCGGGTTGGGTCACCATCTGCTGCCAGAGGTACCAGAAGTCGTCGGCGCCGATCGGGGCGTTATCCGTCCACGACGCCTCGGGCCGGATCTTGTAGGTGACCGTGAACGGGTCCTGGCTGGTCACTTCGGCCGACTCCAGCAGCGTGGTGTCGAGCTCCCACCGCGATCCGGTGGGGGTGTTCTGGTCGGGCACCGGCCGGAAGGAGCTGGGCAGCACCAGCGAACTGACCGCAGCGTTGACGGGTGACTGGTCGGCCAACAGGTGCGGGTTGAAGCCGGGGCCGATCCAGTCGATGGCCATGATGATCTGCGTCGCCTTCGGCGGCGGCGGCGCCGTCGTCTCCGCGGTATCGGTGCTCTGCGGCGCCGGAGGAGGGCTCACCGTGCACCCTGAAACCAGCGTCACCAGCGCGGATAGCGCGGCAATGACGTGTACTGGCCTCGGCACGGTGTTCAGGGTATCGGCAGCACCTGAGCAACTTCGGGTAACCGGCCGCGCCGATCCGAGGGCTCAGCTGCTATCGCGGGCCTTGGCGCGGGCCTTCGAACGCGCTCTCAGCGTGGCGCTGAGTTCGACCTTGCGGACCCGCACGACTTCCGGTGTGACCTCGACGCACTCGTCCGCGGCGCAGAACTCCATGGCCTGTTCGAGGTCGAGGGTGAGCGGCCGGGCCAGCGTCTCGATGACGTCGGCGGTCGAGCTGCGCATGTTCGTCAGCTTCTTCTCGCGCGTGACGTTGATGTCGAGATCCTCGGCCCGCGGGTTGATGCCGACGACGTGGCCCTCATAGGTGTCGTCGCCGGGTTCGACGAAGAACTGCCCGCGGTCGGCGAGCTGGATCAACGCGAACGGCGTGATCGTGCCCGAGCGGTCGGACACCAATGAGCCGGTGTGCCGCGCGCGGATCTCCCCCGCCCACGGGCGGTAGCCGTCGAACACGGCGTTCGCGATGCCGGTGCCGCGGGTCAGGGTCAGGAAGTCGGTGCGGAACCCGATGAGCCCGCGGCTGGGCACGATGAAGTCCATCCGGACCCAGCCCGCCGCGTGGTTCGTCATCTCCTCCATACGGCCCTTGCGCCCGGCCATCAGCTGGGTGATCGCGCCGACGAACTCGTCGGGGCAGTCGATGGTCATCGCCTCGAACGGCTCGTGCAGCTTGCCGTCGATGGTCCGCGTCACCACCTGCGGCTTGCCGACCGTCAGCTCGAAACCTTCGCGGCGCATCTGCTCGACGAGCACGGCCAGCGCCAGCTCACCACGGCCCTGCACCTCCCACGCGTCCGGACGGCCGATGTCGACCACGCGGATCGAGACGTTGCCGACCAGTTCCTGGTCCAGCCGGTTGCGCACCATGCGGGCGGTGAGTTTGTGCCCGGACACCTTGCCCGCCAGCGGTGAGGTGTTGGTGCCGACGGTCACCGAGATTGCGGGCTCGTCGACGGTGATGCGCGGCAGCGCGTGGGCGTGCTCGGTGTCGGCGAGCGTGTCGCCGATCATGATCTCCGGCAGTCCGGCGACCGCGACGATGTCGCCGGCGATCGCCTCGTCGGTCGGGGTGCGGTCGACGCCCTCGGTGACCAGAAGTTCAGTGATTTTCGCGTTGGTGATGACGGGCGCGCCGTCCACTTCCCGCATCCACGCCACCTGCTGGCCCTTGCGCAGCCGGCCGTTGTAGATCCGGACCAGCGCCAACCGGCCCAGGAACGCCGAGGCGTCGAGGTTGGTCACCAGGGCCTGCAGCGGGGCCTCGGGATCACCCTGAGGCGGTGGAATGTGCTCGAGAAGCACGTCGAACAGCGGGTCGAGGTTGTCCCCCTCGGGGTTCTCGCCGTTGGCGGGTTCGACGGTGCTGGCGATGCCTGCGCGACCGGAGGCGTACAGCGTCGGAAGTCCGAGTGCCTCCTCGGCAGCCTTCTGCGCCTCCTCGTCCAGGTCGGAGGCGACGTCGAGCAGAAGGTCGTGGCTGTCGGAGACGACCTCGGCGATGCGGGCGTCGGGCCGGTCGGTCTTGTTGACCACGAGGATCACCGGCAGATGCGCGGCCAGCGCCTTGCGCAGCACGAAGCGGGTCTGCGGCAGAGGGCCCTCGGAGGCGTCGACCAGCAGCAGCACGCCGTCGACCATGGACAGCCCGCGTTCCACCTCGCCGCCAAAGTCGGCGTGGCCGGGGGTGTCGATGACGTTGATGACCGTCACGCTGCCGTCGGCATGCCTGCGGTGCACGGCGGTGTTCTTGGCGAGGATCGTGATGCCCTTCTCACGCTCGAGGTCGCCGGAGTCCATCAATCGCTCGATGGCATCATCACCGCGATGGCTCAGGGCACCGGACTGCCGCAGCATCGCATCGACCAGGGTGGTCTTCCCATGATCGACGTGCGCAACAATGGCGACATTCCGAAAATCCACGCCGGTAAGTGTCGCAGTGAGGGTGCTCGATCGCGAAAACGAGAGATTCAAGTCACTTGAAGGCCAGCAAGCTGCTCGACATCAAACCGAAGAAGAAGTGCTGTCGCAGTAAGCCCCGGTGTAAGAGGTGCCCGCTGGTGCTGCACAAAGTGCACAAGGCCGAGCTCATGGGCATCCGCGGCAAAGAACTCGAGAAGATCTACAAGCGCGCCCGCAAACGCTGATCCGGCGTCTCAACCGGGCCTCGACGCCCCCGGTTCAGGCGTACCTTTGAACTATCCGTCAGGTGTGCTCGGTTTCGGTTGGAGGTACCGGATATGACGGTCTATCAGGTTCTTACCATCGCGCTGATCATGGTGGTCGCGTCGGCTGCGACGCTGGCGATCTACCTCGGGCTGCTCAATTGGGTGGGCAGGTTCTACGTGGTGCACTGCTCGGCCTGCCATCACCTCACCGCATCGACGGCGAACCAACCGCAGGCGTCGTGCCCGCACTGCCGCCATCCACTGCTGATGCACCCGCTGTACGCCGCCACTCACCCGAAGGCGCGGGTCCGGGTGGTCAGCGACTCGCTGCGGTACTGAGCGTCCGACCGGAAGCCGCTGGCCGGCTTGCCCGTCAGGGATAGGACAGCAACAGCATGACGCGACCGTCGGGCGACGGGTCCGGGAAGTCGCGTTCGTCGAATCCGTAGTACTCCTGTTGGTCGTCGGTGATGTGGTCGATCACCTTGCCCTGAGTCTTGATCTCACCGTTCTTGACGTCCTCCATGACGCCATTGAAGTCGGGCACCGACAACGATTCCGCGAGCAGCAATGCCTCACCGCCCGCGGGCAATTCGACGAGCACCCCGGCACCGGCGTAGTTGTTGCCACCACGTCCGGTCCCCCGCGGGGCCCAGTACACCGGATCCGAATCGACGGCGCCTTCGACGCGGCGGTACTCGCCCGCGTGGTCGGTGTCGGCGACCGTGACGACGGGCAGGTCGGCGATCTTGCGGTCCTCCTGCCAGAACATGATGCCGAGCGGAATGCAGACGATCGCGTACATCATGACCATCAGCATCAGCACGGGCTTCCACGCGATCTCCCAACCCAGCCGACGCTGCGACATGCCCATGGCCTCGGCCTGGTTGTCGAGTTGGACTCGGCCGAATCTAAAGACGTACCAAGCCAATACGCGCGCCAGCGCCATCAGCGCGAGAATGATGAGCCCGACGACACCGGCCACCCGCCAGTAGAAGGTGCTGTCACCGTGGTTGGTGGTCATCAGCACCATGGTGGCCGGAATCGGCGCGGTGAGCAGGAGCAGCAACGCATATGACGGATGGCTCGTCAGGTAGTTGTAGCTGGTCTGCCACGCTCGATTGCCTGCCATGACGGTGTAGTCGCCGACGTCGGCCTTGATCATCGGCGTCCACGTCCCACGCACCACACGCGGCCGGATCAGGCTGCGGAAGAAGAAGAATCCGGCGATCAGGGAGACCACGAGTGCGCCCCAGAACACGCCGGGCATCGACTCGCCGGTTCCTGGCACGCCGAACGCGCCTCGGATGTCGATGATCTTCGCGGTGAAGAACATCAGGGGCACCGCGAAGAAGAACTCGATCAACCAGATCTGAATGAGTTGCGGGATGCGCGATCCGATCCGGTCGAAGGCCAGCACCCCCCGCCAGAGGAACCGCAGCACGCGCATGGACCGGAACAATAGTGTGAGCTGGCCGGATTGGCGCCGTGTTGAGCCTTAGACCGTGAGGGCCTGTCGAAGCTCCGCGAGCCAGGTGCGGTCGGCGGGAACCCAATCGAGGTCGTCGAGTTCGTCGGCGGTGATCCAGCGCAGCGCGCGGTGATCGTTGGGATGGAGTTCGCCGCCGGTCTGAGTGACCCGGTAGGCGCGCAGCGCGGTGGTGGTGTTGAGCGCGACGTCGACGCCGATACGCGCACCGACGGTCACGTCGACGCCGAGTTCCTCCTTGAGTTCACGGGCCAGCGCTGACTCGTCACTTTCGCCGGCCGCGACCTTGCCTCCGGGCAGTTCCCACAGTCCGGCGAGTGCGGGCGGGTGTGCGCGCTGTGCGACCAACAACGCGTTGCCCGCGATCAGTGCACCCGCGACGACGATCTGGCTTGGCATCACCGGCGACGGTATACCGTCGAAACCATGGCTGTGTTAACGGACGAACAAGTAGACGCCGCACTGCCCGACCTCGACGGATGGGAGCGCTCCGACGGGGCGCTACGCCGGTCGATCAAATTCGGATCCTTTCTCGACGGAATCGATGCGGTGCGGCGCGTCGCCGAGAAGGCCGAGGAGAAGGACCACCATCCTGATATCGACATCCGTTGGCGGACAGTGACTTTTGCGTTGGTGACGCACTCCGAGGGTGGTATCACCGACAAGGACGTCGAGATGGCGAAAGAGATCAACGCGATCGTCGGGTAGCCGCGATCCACGCCAGCGTCGCCAGTGTCGCGACGATGTAGATCAACCCGGCCCAGGCCAGGTACCAGGGCCGGGGCATCACCCAGATCGTCGGCTGCGCGAAGCTGAGCAGCCACGGCACGCCGATCAGGGTCAGCGCCAGCCACCCCCAGCCCAGAATGCGTGCGCCGAGGCGCTCTCGCAGCGGCCCGTGCAGCAACCAGATCATCAGCGGGATCAGCCACACCCAGTGGTGCGTCCACGAAATCGGCGAGAGCAGCAGAGCGAACAGCTGCACGACGACGATGGCGCCCAACCGATCCGACGCGCCACCGATCGCCCGCCACGCCAGCACCGCCAGCACCGCCGTCACCGCGATACCGGCCAGCACCAGCGGCCCATAGCCCGCGTCGTGCCCGAGGATCCGTGAGATGCCACCGCGCCAGGACTGGTTGAACGACGTGCCGACGGGCCCCACCCGCGAGGCGTCACCCAGCAATTCGGTGAAGTAGTAACGGGTTTCGTCGCCGATGATCAACCACGAGAGCCCCACCGTGCCGAAGAACACGACCGCCGAGAACGCGACGGCGGCCCACCGCCGCGCACCGACGAAGTACAGCCCCGAGGCCGCCGGCGTCAGCTTCACCCCGGCGGCCAGTCCGACGAGTAGCCCTGACACCCACCATCGCGTGCTGTACACCGCGTAGAGCACCGCCAGCACCAACAGCACGTTGATCTGCCCGTAGTCGAAGGTGCTGCGCAGGGGTTCGATCCAGATGCCGACGGCCGTCCACAGCATCGCGGTCCGGTGATCGCCCACGCCCAGCAGGCGCTGACTCATCCGCACGACCCCGTACAGCGCCGCGATGATGCCGAGCTGCCATAGGAACGCGATGAGCCCGAACGGCAACAGGTGAAGCGGGTAGAACACGATGGCCGCGAACGGCGGATACGTGAACGGCAGCGGGAAGTCCGGCGTCTGGTCGGCGTAGACGTAGTCATAGAGCGAGCCCGGCTCGTCGAGCATGCCCGCTCCGCCGACGTACACGTGCAGGTCGACGAAGTTGGCCCCGTTGGGCACGAGGTACGTCCACGCCAGCCGGGCGAGGACGCTGATCACCAAGAGGATCGGCGCCGCGGCGGCCAGTCGGGACGACGCCCGCGTAGCGGTCGGGGTAGCGGTAGGCGTGTTTATCCGTACGACTCTATCGACCGGTCACCGTTCACAGTCGCATCCGTAACGGTTGCATAAACGCCACACGTGTCACTTGAGTAACACCAGTAACTCCGTAGCTTCAGGCGAAGGCGTGCCGACCAACCTGAATGGGAGAACCATGCATAGCACCGGAAAACTGTTCGCGACCACGATGATTGCCGCTGCGGGAGCCGTGACGGCCGCGGTTGCGCTGAGCGGCACTGCCGCCGCCCAGCCTGCGGCCCCTGCCCCGACCCCCGGCGTGCCGGGCCTTCCGTTCATCCAGCAGCTGGCCACCAATCCGGCCACCGCGACGCAGCTCGTGCAGGGCTTCACGTCCCTGCTGAACACCGCGGCCTCACCGGCGGCGGCGACACCGGCGACGCCTCCGCCGACCGCGACCGCGTCGGTCACCCTCCCGCAGCCTCCTGCCGCGTTGCCGGCCAATTCGGTCGTCAGCACCCCGACGGCTCCGGCGACCGGCCCGGCGAACATCCTGCCGGAGGTGGCGGCGATCCCGACCAGCCTCGCCTCGCTGCTGCCCGCCGGCACACCGTTGGCCGGCCTGCTGCCCGCGGCCACGAACGCGGCCACCAATGCAGCCGCCCCTGCCGCGGCCGCCGTACCAGCTGCTGCTGCACCCGCCGCCGCTGCTCCTGCGGCACCGCTGATCCTGCCGTTGTCGGCACTGCCCTGACGGTAGCGGCGACATCGACCGAAAAGACCACTACAACCACTCTTTGGGGGAGTCATGTCAACCAGGACGATGTTCGCCACCGCTGCCGTCACGATCGGCGCATCGGTCACGCTGCTGTTCGGCGGCGTGACCGGTGTCGCCAACGCAGAACCTGCGGCGCCGCCTGCGCCACCGCTGCCCATCGACGGGCTGATGGCCCCAGGCCTGCCTGCGGTGCAGAACCTGGCGCCCGTCATCCAGCAGGCCGCGGCTGACCCGACCAACGCCGCATCCACACTGATGGCCGCTGCGGCGGTGTTCGCAGGCGATGCCGCTGCACCGCCCGCCTCCCGGAATGTCGCGACGGCCGTCAACCAGTTCGTCGCGCACACTCCGGCTCCGGGTGCGGTGCCCGGCACCGAGGCGCACCTGCCCGCGGGCATCAACCCCGCGCACGTCGTCGGACCCGCACCCGAGGAGGCGCCCGCGCCTGAGGCGGCCGCTGTCCCCGACGCGGCGCCCCTAGCCGCGCCTGTTCCGGAGGCGCCTGCCCCCGCACCGGAGGCCGCCGTGCCGGTCCCGGCGCCCGCGCCGGAGGCCGCGGCCCCTGTTCCGGCCCCTGCGCCCGCTCCGGCCGACCCGGCTGCTGCCGCCCCGGCAGCCGCACCCGGTGGTCCCGATTTCGGTCCGGACGCCCCGACGACACAGGACTTCCTGTATCCGTCGATCAGCAACGGGTGTCTCAAGGACGGCGGAAACGTGCTCGCCACAGCGATTTCGGTGGCCGGCCCCGCCAAGATCCCGACACCCGGCCCCGGCCCGGGCCAGACCGCCTACGTGTTCACCGCGATCGGCACGCCCGGACCCGCCGCCGAGCAGAAGCTGCCGCTGAATGTCACCTGGGTGAACCTGACGACGGGTAAGTCGGGCAGCGCAACGCTGACGCCGCGCGCGGACATCAACCCGCAGGGGCCGACGACGCTTGTGGCGATCGCCGACACCGGCTCGGGCAGCATCATCTCGACGATCTTCGGCCAGGTCACCACGACCGAGAAGCAGTGTCAGTTCATGCCGACGATCGGGTCGACGGTCGTTCCCTGACACATCGAGTGCATGGTTGTTGACACCTCTACTCGAGGTTTTTGTTCAACAACCGTGCATTCGGCGTGTGGTCAGTAGGCCATGAAGAGGATGGCGTCCCGGTCGTAGTCGCGACCGGGGTGCACCTCGGACAGGTGAGCCTGGGCCTTCTCCACGAGATCGTCCTCGTTCTCACCGGTGATCGCCTCGCCACAGGGGCAATTCAGGTGTGTCTTCATGTCAATAGCTTCCCACAGCCGATGATGTGAGGCATGGAGCTTTATGACGTCATGCGCACCACGGGTGCCGTCCGCCGATTCACCGACGACCCAGTGCCCGACGACGTGCTCGAACGCATCCTCGACAACGCGCGGTTCGCACCCACCGGCGGCAACCGTCAGGGGACCCACGTGATCGTGATCCGCGACGACAAGACCCGCAAGGCACTGGCCGACCTCAGCGTGACGGGAGCGCGTCGCTACACGGCGCAAGTCAAGAACGGCGAATACCCGTGGAACCCGACGAAGCCGATGAAGGTAACGCCGGAGGAGGTCGCCGCCACGGCGGCCGGCCCGTATCTGCCGTTCATGTACTGCGGCGCCGTCCTCCTGATCTGTGTCGACCTCAATGTGTGCGCAGCGTTTGACCAGCACCTCGACCGGATCGGACTGATCGCCGGCGCCTCGGTGTATCCCTTCGTGTGGAACGTCCTGTTGGCCGCGCGCAACGAAGGACTCGGCGGTGCACTCGCGACGGTCACCGTGGCCGAGGAGCCTCGCGTCAAGGAGCTGCTCGGCATTCCCGAGGACTACGCGATCGCGGCGTTGCTGCCGATCGGCAAGCCGGTGAAGCAGGTCCGCAAGCTGACTCGTAAGCCGGTCTCCGAGATCGCCACCCGCGAGCGCTTCGATGGTGAGCCGTTCACGGCTGGGTGATGCGGTTTCGGCCGGTAGGTCGACGTTCGATAACAGATCGGCAGTTAGCCAGACTCGATGGCGTCGCAACTCTTCCGGATTCGCGGCGGCCGTGGGACCTTGAACTCATGACCTGCACGCTGGGTTATGCCACCGCGAGTTCCGTCGAACAGAACCTCGACGATCAGCTCGCAGCGCTCGGCGCCGAGGGCGTCGACCCGCGGCGCGTGTTCACCGACAGGCTGTCCGAATCCGCCGACCGGGCGCGCGCCGGTCTGCACGCGATGCTGAGCTACGCGCGATCGGGCGACACGGTCATCGTCGTCGCGCTCGACCGCCTGGGCCGCTCGACGACCGAGGTGACCCGGACGATCGCCGACCTCACCGATCGTGGACTACGGCTGCGGGCGTTGCGCGAGGGGTTGGACACCGGCACGTCGACCGGGCATGTCGTGGCGAGCGTCCTGCGCAGCCTGGCTCAGCTCGACCTGCAGCACGACCGCGGATCTCACTAGGCTCGGCGCGATACGCGCTAAGCCTTGGCCGCCTTCGCCGCCGCCTTGGCCTGCTTCTTGTAGTTGCGCACCTTCTCGAGCGAGCCGGGATCGACGACGTCGGCCACCGACAGGAACGACCCTGCCTTGCCGTAATCGCCCGCCGCCTTACGCCACCCGGTAGGCGTCACGCCGTACTGCTTGCCCAGCAGCGCGAGGAAGATCTTGGCCTTCTGCTCGCCGAACCCGGGCAGCGCCTTGATGCGACGCAAAACCTCGGCCCCGTCCGGATCGCCTGCGGTCCACAGCCCCGCCGTCTGCCCGTCGTACTGGTCGACGATCAGCTGCGCGATGGCCTGGATCTTCTTGGCCATCGACCCCGGGAAGCGATGTATCGCAGGCGTTTTCGAACAGAGCGCGGCAAACTCGTCGGGGTCGCACTCGGCGATCTCACGGACGTCGAAGCCGCCCATCCGGTCGGCGATCTTCTTCGGCCCCGCGAAGGCATGCTCCATCGGATACTGCTGATCCAGAGTCATGCCGACCAGCAGCGCGAATGGATTGGACTCGAGCAGAGCATCGGCCGCGGGATCTTGAACTAGCTGCAGTTTCGCCACGTGGCCAGTTTAAGGTGGCGACAGCGCCACGGGCGTGGCCCGTGCGACCACCTGGTGAGGTGAGATGTCCGGCGAGCTCGCGATCGTACTGGCGATCCTGGTTCTGGCCGCTGTGGCGGCCGCGGTCATCACCGTGCGCACGCGCCGCGTCGTCGCCACCCCCACCGAGCGTGGCGTGCACGCCGCGCTGTACACCGCCTCGCTGGCCGCCCGCGCATTGCGCCAGGGCCTGGACACCGACTCCGCGGGCACCGCGGTCCCCTTCCTGCGCGGTCTCACCGGCACCGAGGGCGTGGCTGTCTTCGACGTCGACGGCCGGCTGCTGGCGTCGGACCCGCCCGACGAGACGCTGTGGACCCGGTCGGTGCTCGACGCCTGCGAGCGCGCCGCGGGCGAGTCGATCTCCGGGGAGCGACGGGTCCTCACCCACGCCGAGAACTCGACCGTCCTTGCGCAACCGCTGCTCGCCGAGGGCGGTGACGCACTGGGCGTCCTCGTCGTGGTGACCACGCGCTCCCCCGCACCGGGGCTGCTCGGCGCCGTCGGCGAGGTGGCCCGCTACGCCGCCAGCCAGATCGAGCTGGCGGAGCTCGACGCGTCGCGCGCCCGTCTAGACCGCGCCGAGGTGCTGGCCCTGCGCGCCCAGATCAGCCCGCACTTCATCTACAACGCGCTCAACACGATTGCGTCGTTCGTGCGCACCGACCCGGACCGCGCACGCGAGCTCATCCTCGAGTTCGCGGACTTCACCCGCTACTCGTTCCGCGCCGCCGGGCAGTACACGACACTCGCCGAGGAACTGCGCAACATCGACCGATATCTCACGCTGGAGCGTGCGCGCTTCGGTGAGGCCCTCAAGGTCAGGCTTCAGGTCGCGCCGGAGGTGCTCAACGTCGTCGTACCGTTCCTTGCGCTGCAGCCGTTGGTCGAGAACGCGGTGCGACACGGCTTCGCCGGACGGGCCAGCGGCGAGATCGAGATCATCGCCCGCGACGAGGGTTCGGACTGCGTCATCACCGTCGAGGACAACGGCATCGGCATGGACCCTGAGATCTTGCGCTCCGGACCGGGCGATGCCCTCGCCGATGACCAGAAGGACTCCGCACACGTCGGGCTGACGAATGTCGACCATCGGCTGCGCGCGGCGTTCGGCAACGATTACGGTCTGGTGGTCGAAACGGCAATCGGCGCAGGCACCAAGGTCGTGATGCGGGTACCCAAGTTCCGCTCGGGCGTGCGGGCCGGCGGAGGAGCATTCGGGTTGGACGCGTCATGACCAAGGCCTTGACAGTGCTCGCGGTCGACGACGAGGCGCCCGCGCTCGACGAGCTGGCCTACCTCCTGGAGAAGCACGCCGATATCGGCAAGGTGTTGCGCGCCGGTGACGCCACCTCTGCGCTGCGCGAACTCAATCAGGGGCCCATCGACGCGATCTTCCTCGACATCAACATGCCCGGCCTGTCCGGGATCGAACTCGCCGGTGTGCTGGCCAACTTCTCGCAGCGGCCCGCCATCGTGTTCGTCACGGCGCACGACGACAAGGCCGTCGCCGCGTTCGATGTCGGTGCGCTGGACTACCTGCTCAAGCCGATCCGCCAGGACCGCCTGGACGAGGCGGTGCGACGGGTGACGACGAGGACGGCCACCGAACCCGAGAAACCCGACGACGACGTGATCCCCGCCGAACTCGGCGGCGTCACGCACCTGGTGCCGCGCGACACCATCGGTTGGGTGGAAGCCGAGGGCGACTACGCCCGACTGCACTCCGTATCGGGATCCCACCTGGTGCGTATCCCGCTGAGTACCCTCGAAAACCGTTGGCGGGACAAGGGTTTCCAACGCGTGCACCGCTCCTATCTGGTGGCGCTGCGCATGGTCACAGGCTTGCGCAGCAACGCCGGCGGGGTCCTGGTGCGCCTGCGCGCCAACGGCGCCTCCCCCGCGGTCGAACTTCCGGTCAGCCGACGCCAGGTCCGCGAACTGCGTGACCGTGTGATTCGCGACCCGATGCGGAATCTGAAACCCGATGACTAGCAACGAGAAACCCCAACGCGAACGCGTCGTGCTGGCCCACCGTCGCGGTGCCCGCATGGTGCGCACCCGCGTGGAAGTTCAGGAGCAGACCCTCGTCGGCGATGCGCTGGTGCGCGGCCTGGTGCGGGCCCAACTCGGCCTGGCGCTGCGGCTCGCCGTGGTGGTGGTGTGTGCCGTCGTCGCGATTGCGTTGCTCAACACGGCTTTTCCGGATCTCGCCGCCATCACGGTCATCGGCATCCGGCTCAACTGGCTCGTGCTCGCCGTGCTGGTCTACCCGTTCTTCTATGGGGTGGGGCGGCTTTACGTGCGATTGGCCGAGCAGGCGGAGCGCGACTTCGTCGGCGTCGTCGACAGCGAACCATGACCGGCTCACCACTGACCGCTGCGGCGCTACTGCTCGCGGTGATTGCCACCGTCTCGATCGGCGTGTACGGAGTTCGGTTCTCCCGCACCACGTCCGACTTCCTCGTCGCCTCCCGAACCGTCGGGCCGCAGTGGAACGCCGCGGCAATCTCGGGTGAATACCTCTCGGCCGCATCGTTTCTCGGGGTCGCCGGGCTGATCGCCAAGTACGGCGCCGACGCGCTGTGGTACCCGGTCGGCTTCACGGCGGGCTACCTCGGACTGCTGCTGTTCGTCGCCGCGCCGCTGCGCCGCTCGGGTGCCTACACGGTGCCCGATTTCGCGGAGTTCCGACTGCGCTCGGCGCGACTGCGCAAGGTCACCATGCTCGTCGTCGTGGTGGTGTGCATCTACTACCTGGTGCCGCAGTACCAGGGCGCCGGCCTGGCGCTGAAAGCGCTTCTGGGTCTGCCGGTTTGGGTGGGGCCACTGGTGGTCGGCACCATCGTCATCTCCAACGTGGTCGCGGGCGGTATGCGGTCGATCACCTTCGTCCAGGCGTTCCAGTACTGGTTGAAGCTGACCGCGATCGCGATACCCGCGCTGGCGTTGCTCGCCCTCTTCGTCGCCGACCGTGGCGAACTCGGCGGTCCGCTGCCCCCGACGGCCACCCAGGACACGACCGTCGCAATCGAAACCGACGTGGTGGTGCACGTCGCCAAGCCCGCCGGTATCACGGTGACCGGCGTGCTCGACGGCACACGCGTTGACGCCCAACCGATCCCGGCACCGGGCGACCATACGCTCGACGCGGGCACCACGCTGACGCTCGCGGCGGGCGCGGCAACGCCGGTGGTGGCCGGCACCCCGAGCAGCGGTGCCGACTGGATCGCGTCCGGCGGCGGTCTCGGCGGTGGTCATCCGCTCTACCAAGTGCTGTCGATCATCGTCGCAACGTTCCTGGGCACCATGGGTTTACCGCATGTGCTGGTCCGCTTCTACACCAACCCCGACGGCCGCGCCGCCCGACGGACCGCGCTTGCGGTCATCGCCCTGCTGTCGCTGTTCTATCTGTTCCCGACCCTGCTCGGCGTGTTCTCACGGCTGTACGTGCCACGGGTCCTGATCACGGGCAACGCCGACGCCGCGGTCCTTCTCGCGCCGTCGAGTGCGATCGGCGGAGCCGTCGGCCAACTGCTCGCCGCGCTTGTCGCCGCCGGGGCCATCGCGGCGTTCCTGTCGACGTCGTCCGGGCTGTTGGTCAGCGTCGCCGGTGCGTTGGCCACCGATGTGTTGCGCGGCCGGGTCCGCGACTTCCGGGTCGCTGCGGTGGTGGGCGGGCTCATCCCGATCCCGCTGTCGCTGGCCACCACCGGCGGGCTGGAGCTGTCGCGCAGTGTGGGACTGGCGTTCGCCGTCGCCGCGTCGACGCTGTGCCCGCTGCTGGTGCTTGGCATCTGGTGGCGAGGTCTGACCGCATGGGGCGCTGCGTGCGGGCTGGTGGTCGGCGGCGTGCTGGCCGGCACCGCGGTGACGGTTGCGGTGGCCGGCGGAATCGACGACGACGTCCTCGGCGGGTGGCCCGCAGTCATGATCGGTTACCCCGCCGCGATCACCGTCCCGCTGGCGTTCGCGACGATGATCCTGGTCAGTCGGCTCACCCGCGCCTCGGCACCGGCGGATATCGCGCGGATCTTCGCCCGTATGCACGTGCCGGAACGGCTCGGCATGGGCGTCGAACGCGTGCCACGAGGCTGACAGGGACTGAGCGGCCACCGTTCGTCGTCACCGACCGACCGCTCACCGCACCGCCTGCGGGCTTCACCGTGTCAGCGCCGCTAGCTCTGGGTATGTGACCTGCATCTCATCTAGGTTCGGCAGTTGAGCCGCTTCACATCGACGTTCAGGAGCCCACGATGCCGACCACCGAAACCGCCGTCAGCGGTCAGGAGTACCTGGCCGTTCAGGCCAGTCCCGAATTCCAAGAATTACGAAGCAGATTGCGTCGCTTCGTGTTCCCCATGAGCGGGCTGTTCCTGCTCTGGTACACGATCTACGTTCTGCTCGGGGCGTTCGCCCATGACTTCATGGCCACCAGGGTGTGGGGCAACATCAACGTCGGCATCGTGATCGGCCTGGGCCAGTTCGCGTCGACCTTCCTCATCACCGCGCTCTACGTCCGGTTCGCCAACCGTGAACTCGACCCGCGCGCCGCGGCGATCCGGAATGAGCTCGAAGGCGGTGCGGCATGACCGACAGCTTCAATACGGTGAGCATCCTCGCCGCCGAGGGCACGATCGTCGGCAACCCCGTCGCCAACATCGGGATCTTCGGACTCTTCGTCGCCGTCACGCTGTTCATCGTGATCCGAGCCAGCAAGAAGAACGCCACCGCCGCCGAGTTCTTCACTGCGGGTAGATCTTTCACCGGGCCGCAGAACGGCATCGCGATCTCCGGCGACTATCTGTCCGCGGCCAGCTTCCTCGGCATCGCGGGCGCCATTGCGGTGTACGGCTACGACGGATTCCTGTATTCCATCGGCTTCCTGGTGGCCTGGCTGGTCGCATTGCTGTTGGTCGCCGAGTTGCTGCGCAACGCAGGCAAATTCACGATGGCCGACGTGCTGAGCTTCCGGCTCAAGCAGCGGCCGGTGCGGCTCGCGGCTGCCACCACCACTCTTGCCGTGTGCCTGTTCTACCTGCTGGCGCAGATGGCGGGTGCCGGCGGCCTGGTCGCGCTGTTGCTGAACGTCACCAGTGATATCGGTCAGGCGCTGGTCATCGCCGTCGTCGGCGTGCTGATGATCGTCTACGTGC
Organism: Mycolicibacterium moriokaense; assembly: GCF_010726085.1. Taxonomy (NCBI): domain Bacteria; kingdom Bacillati; phylum Actinomycetota; class Actinomycetes; order Mycobacteriales; family Mycobacteriaceae; genus Mycobacterium; species Mycolicibacterium moriokaense. Next base: position 2,029,465 of record NZ_AP022560.1, on the reverse strand, counting down.
TGATCGGTGGCATGAAGGGAACGACCTGGGTGCAGATCATCAAGGCGGTGCTGCTGATCGGCGGCGCGGCCATGATGACGGTCTGGGTGCTGGCCAAGTTCGGGTTGAACTTCTCCGAGATTCTCGGTGCGGCGCAGTCCGCGGTCTCGCAGTCGACGAACGAGGCCGTCGCCAGCCGCGACGTGCTGGCACCGGGTGCGCAGTACGGCGCGTCACTGACCTCGCAGGTCAACTTCATCTCGCTGGCCCTGGCGCTGGTGCTCGGCACGGCGGGCCTGCCGCACGTGTTGATGCGGTTCTACACGGTGCCGACCGCCAAGGAGGCCCGCAAATCCGTGGTCTGGGCGATCGTGCTCATCGGCGCGTTCTACCTGTTCACCCTGGCGCTCGGCTACGGTGCCGCCGCGCTGGTCGGGCCCGACGCGATTCTCGCCGCACCTGGCGGGCAGAACGCCGCGGCGCCGCTGCTGGCATTCCAGCTCGGTGGCGTGGTTCTGCTCGGCATCATATCGGCCGTCGCGTTCGCGACCATCCTCGCGGTGGTCGCTGGCTTAACCCTCACGGCCGCAACGTCATTCGCACACGACATCTATGCGAGTGTAGTGCGAAGTGCCCATGAAAAAGGCACAGTGAGCGAGAGCGAGCAGGTGCGGGTTTCGCGCATCACCGTGGTGGTGCTCGGCATCCTCGCCATCGGCCTGGGCATCCTCGCCGCGGAACAGAACATCGCGTTCCTCGTTGCGCTGGCGTTCGCGGTCGCCGCCGCGGCCAACCTGCCGACCATCCTGTACTCGCTGTACTGGCCGCGGTTCAACACCCGCGGTGCGCTGTGGAGCATGTACGGCGGCCTCATCTCGACGATCGTGCTGATCATCTTCTCGCCCGCGGTGTCCGGCGCGAAGACCGCGATGTTGCCTAACGTCGACTTCGCCTGGTTCCCGCTCGCCAACCCCGGCATCGTGTCGATCCCGCTGGCGTTCATCCTGGGCATCGTCGGCACGCTGAGCTCGCCCGACCGTGGCGATCCGGCGATCGCCGCCGAGTTCGAGGTGCGCTGCCTGACCGGAGTCGGCGCCGAGAAAGCCGTCAGCCACTGACGCTCCCCCGCCGAAACTGGATTCCAGCAGGGAAACGCCTCACAACTCCCTGCTGGGATCCAGCTTCGCGGAATAACCCGGCAGCCCCCGACCGCTACTCTCTAGCGTGACCTCGCAACGCCTGGCTTTCCCGCTGCTGGCCTACGCCTTCGCCGCGATCATGGTCGGCACGACGTTGCCGACGCCGATGTACGCGCTTTATGGCGAGAACCTGCAGTTCGCGGTGCTCACCACCACGGTCATCTATGCGACGTACGCGGGCGGGGTGCTCTTCGCGCTCCTGGTGTTCGGCCGGTGGTCCGACGCGATCGGCAGACGGCCGATGTTGCTGGCGGGCGTCGCCGCCGCCCTGGCCTCGGCCGCGGTTTTCCTGGTCGCCGATTCGGTGGGCGTGCTCCTGGTGGGGCGCGTCCTGTCCGGCCTGTCGGCGGGGATCTTCACCGGGACGGCCACCGCGGCCGTGATCGAGGCGGCACCGCCCAGCTGGCGCACCAAGGCCGCCGCAGTCGCGACCGTCGTGAACATCGGCGGGCTGGGCATCGGTCCGCTGCTCGCAGGAATCCTGGTTCAGTACGCGCCCGCACCACTGCACCTGAGCTTTGTCGTGCACATCGCGCTGACAGTGCTGGCCGGCCTCGCGGTGCTGATGGTGCCCGAGACCTCACAACGCTCAGGCTCTATCGGCGTGCAGCGGCTCTCCGTACCCGTCGAGGTGCGCTCGGTGTTCGTGATCGCCGGCCTTGCGGCATTCGCAGGCTTCGCGGTGACGGGCCTGTTCACCGCCGTCGCTCCGTCGTTTTTGGCCGACGTCGTCGGCATAGACAACAACGCGGTCGCCGGGGTGATCGCCTGCTCGATCTTCGCGGCGTCCGCCGTCGCGCAACTGGCCGCTCGCAACATGGTGCCGCAGCGCGCCGTGGCGATCGGCTGCGCGATCCTCGCTGCCGGTATGATCATTTTGGCTGTCGCACTTCAATTCTCGTCGCTGGCCGGACTGGTCGCCGCGGCCGTCGTTTCCGGTGTCGGCCAGGGCATCAGCTTCAGCCGGGGACTGGCCGCGGTCGTCGAACGCACACCCGCACAGCGCCGGGCCGAGGTGAGCTCGACCTACTTCGTCGTCGCGTACGTGGCCATCTCGCTGCCGGTCGTCGGGGAGGGGCTCGCCGCGCGCGCCTGGGGACTGCGTACGGCAGGAGTCAGTTTCGCCGTCGCGGTGGCGATTCTCGCGGGCATCTGCCTGGTGGCGATCCTGGTGCGGGAGGCCCGCGAATCTCGGCGTGCATCGGCCGAACTGGTGGCTACGAGCTTGCGGTGACCTAGCCGCTCTTGCGTCGGAACTCGCGGCGATTCTCGACCGGTCCGTGCGCCCGCGGCTGCTTGGCGCCCTTGTCCTTGTGGTCAGCGCCGCCCGCCGACTTGGCCTTCTTCCGCTCCAGCGCTTCCCGGAACTTGCGTTTGGTGTCGTCTTCCGGTGCATCAGGCATGACCGCAGCCTAACGCGTTGCCGCAGGCAAGTCGCCTGCTTTACCGCTTGCCCGGCGGCATGCCGTAGACGTGCGAGATCGGCATCGTCATCAGCACCCGCCTGTCGTCGACCATCGACTGCCGGTAGTCGTCCCAGTCGGGATGCTCACCGGCGATATTGCGGTACAACGCAATCAGCCCCTCGACGGTGTCGTCATGCGGCGACGCCGCAGGCGGGGTGAGTTCGGCGACCCCTTCGGCGACCGCATACGCCCAGCCGTCGTCCGAGCTGACGTGAATCGATGCCCGCGGGTCGCGCCGCAGGTTGCGCGTCTTGGCCCGGGGCTCGGTGATCGATACCTGAATCGTCAGATTGCGCGGATCGAAGTAATACCGCACGTTCGACAGTTGCGGCCGGCCGTCACTCTTGATCGTGGCCAGGACGCCGAGCGAGTTTCCGCCGATCAAGGCCAACAGCTTGTCGTCGAAAACGTGACGTGCCATGTCTGCAGCCTACGTCTCTACCATCGGGCGAATGACCGCGATCGACGGCAATACTCTCGAGAGCGTCTCTGCCACCACGCTGTGGACACTGCACAACCGCGCCAGCGAAGCCAAGCGCTCCGACGGGGTGATCCGCGACCCGCGGGCGGTCACCCTGTTCGACGCGATCTCCTACGACTACCTGAAGTTCGGGAAGCCCAACCAGTCGCATGCGCTGCGGGCCGTCGCCTTCGATGCCACCGCGAGCGCATACCTGACCGCCCATCCGCGAGCTTCGGTGGTGGCGCTGGCCGAGGGCCTGCAGACCAGCTTCTGGCGGCTGGACCGCACCGGCGTGGCCGACGAATTGACCTGGTACTCAGTCGATCTTCCACCCGTGATGGCGCTGCGCCGGCAGCTCCTACCCAAGGACGACCGGATCGTGCCGGTGGCCCAGACGGTGCTCGATCTGAGCTGGATGGACCGCGTCGACGCCTCGCACGGGGTGTTCATCACCGCCGAAGGGCTGCTGATGTACCTCGAGCCGGGGGATGCGCTGGGTCTGATCCGCGACTGCGCGGCCCGCTTTCCCGGCGGCCAGATGATGTTCGACTCCATCCCCCACTGGTTCTCCCGGCGCACGCTAAAGGGGATGCAGCTCTCCGACCGCTATATCGCCCCACCGATGCCGTTCGCGCTTTCCGCCGACGAAGGCCTCGCCCTGGCCGGCCGCATCCCCGGCGTGCGCGCCGCTCGCGACATCGCCCTGCCGCGGGGTCGGGGCCTGTTCAAGTTGGCGGCCAGGCCGACCCTGGATCGCCTCGGCTTCGTGCGCCGGCATCGCCCCAGCATCACGCTGCTGGAGTTCTAGGCTCGAATTGTGACCAGATATGCCGCATTTCTTCGCGGCGTCAATGTCGGTGGCGTCAACCTGAAGATGGCTGACGTGGCCAAGGCATTCGAAGACGCCGGGTTCACCAACGTGAAAACGATTTTGGCCAGCGGCAACGTGGTGCTGGACAGCCGTTCCGGGGTGGACACGGTCCGGAAGAAGGCCGCGCAGACGTTGCGCGACGCGTTCGGCTACGACGCGTGGGTGCTGGCGTACGACATGGACACCGTGCGGACGATCTCCGAGGGGTACCCGTTCGAACGCGAGGTCGAGGGACGCCACTCCTACATCACCTTTGTCACCGATCCCGATGTGCTGGACGAACTCGCGGCGCTCGGCAAGGATGCCGGGCCCGACGAGAAGATCCAGCGCGGCGAGGGGGTCATCTACTGGCAGGTGCCCAAAAAGGGCACGCTGGACACGACGATCGGCAAGACGATGGGCAAGAAGCGGTACAAGTCGTCGACGACCACCCGCAACCTGCGCACCGTCGAGAAGGTGCTGCGGTAGGTACATTCGGCCGTGTGACTATCGATTCGACCGCAAAGGTTGACGGCGCGATCCTGACCGGGGTGTCCGAGACGGCCCTGATGACGTTGAAGGTGCGCGCGACCGAGGCGAGCAGGCCGGACTCGATCATCGACGATCCGATGGCGATCAAACTCGTGGAGGCCATCGATTTCCCGTGGGCGAAGTTCGGCGTGAGCCGTCGTCAGGACATGGCGGTCCGTTCGCGCGCCTTCGACGCCGAGACACGCCGTTATCTCGCCGACCATCCGCGGGCCACCGTGGTGGCGCTGGCCGAGGGTCTGCAAACCAGCTTCTATCGTCTCGATGCGTCCGATGTCGGTCATGAATTCCGTTGGCTCACCGTCGATCTCCCACCCATGGTCGAGTTGCGCCGCAAGCTACTGCCGCCGTCGGACCGGATCGCGATGTGTGCTCAGTCGGCGCTCGACTTCAGTTGGATGGACCGGGTGGCCACCGATGACGGGGTGTTCATCACCGCCGAGGGCCTGCTGATGTATCTGCAGCCCGACGAGGCCCTGAGGCTGATCGCCGCGTGCGCGGAGCGCTTTCCAGGCGGTCGCATGATGTTCGACCTGCCGCCTGCCTGGTTCGCCAAGGCGATCACCAGCGGGGTGCTGCGACCGTCGCTGCGCTACCGGGTGCCCCCGATGCCGTTCAGCATGACGCCCTCGCAGCTGGCAAACCTCGTCAACGAGGTGCCCGGCATCAGGGCGGTGCACGATCTGCCGCTGCCGCCTGGGCGCGGCAAAGCGTTCAACACCATCTCGTGGGCAGTGCAGCGTGTTCCGCTGTTCGATTCGGTGCGGCCGCTGACGACGCTGCTGGAGTTCGGTTAGCCGAACGCGGCTTCGACGTAGCGCAGCGCTTCGGCCTTGCCGATGCCCAGCGCCTTGGCCGCTGCGACGTAGGTGTTGGCCGCGGTGGCCATTGCCGAATCGGCGGGATCGACGCGGGCGACGAAAGTGCCGAAGCGGCCACGGGTTTCGAGGACACCGGCCGCCTCGAGCTCGCGGTAGGCACGGGCCACCGTGTTGACCGCCAGGCCGAGTTGGCCGGCAAGCTCGCGGACCGTCGGCAACCGGGCGCCCGGGGGCAGCCGGCCGCCGCGCACACCGTCGATTATCTGCGTTCTGAGTTGATCAAACAGGGGGCCAGACGTCCGGTGGTCGATGTTCACCCAATCCCCCAACTTGGTCACGTGCTCAGTATCGCTTAAGCGGCTACTTTGGTCATGTGCAAATAGCGGTCCTCAGCGGTGCGGGCATCTCGGCGGAGAGCGGTGTCCCGACGTTCCGCGACGCCGAAACCGGGCTGTGGGCCAAGGTGGACCCCTACGAGATATCCAGCTCGGAAGGCTGGCGGGCGCACCCCGAACGGGTGTGGGCCTGGTATCTGTGGCGCCACTACATGATGGGCTCGGTCGCGCCCAACAACGGCCACCGTGCCGTCGCGGCCTGGCAGGACTACGCCGACGTGCACGTCGTCACGCAGAACGTCGACAATCTGCATGAGCGGGCAGGCAGCAAGAACGTCTACCACCTGCACGGCAGCCTGTTCGAATTCCGTTGCGATCGTTGCCAAGCCGCCTATACCGGCGAATTGCCTGAGATGACCGAACCGGTCGAGACGGTCGACCCGCCCCGGTGCGCGTGCGGCGGGATGATCCGGCCAAATGTCGTGTGGTTCGGGGAGTCGCTGCCCGACGACGCGTGGCAGCGATCGGTTCAGGCCGTCGCGGGGGCCGACATCGTGATCGTGGTCGGCACGTCGTCGATCGTCTATCCGGCCGCGGGCCTCGCCGAGATGGCCGTGGCCAACGGCACCGTGGTTATCGAGGTGAACCCGGAACCCACGCCGCTGTCGGCCAGCGCGACGGTGTCGCTGCGTGAGACTGCCGCAGGGGCCTTGCCCGGACTGCTGCAGCGATTGCCCGCCCTCCTCGGCTAACCCCAGCGATTTGTGTGCGTTTAGGAGCGCTCACCGCTCCTCGATGCACACAAATCGCCGGGAATGGAACCGATTGGGGGTCGGCGGCGTCAACCCCTTGCGTGGTCGCCGACTATCTACGCCAGCATGACGGGGTCATCACGCTCGAACAGGCACGGCGTGCCGGCTTGAGCAGGCACGCGGTCAACCGACGTGTGCGAACCGGCGATTGGCGGCGCTGCTACCCCGGCGTGTACTTCGCAGACGACCGCCCCTTCACCGACGCCGCGCGGGTGAGAGCTGCGGTCTGGGGTTACGGACTCCAAGCTGCGGCCAGCGGATTGGCGGCGGCGTGGTGGCAGGGCTTGACCAAGTTCGCGCCCGAAATCGTCGAAGTCACCGTGCCCAAGACGAGCCATCACCCCCGCCGCGACGGCGTCCGCATGCGTCGCCGCGACTTGGAGCCAACCGATGTCGTCGAGCGAAACGGCTTGCGGGTCACCGAATTGGCCTTGACGGTCGTCGAAGCCGCCGTTCGAATGCGCGGCGGGGCCGCACTTATGGATGCGGCGCTTCAGCGCCACGTCGATCTGCGCGAACTGTGGCGCGCGCACCTGAGCAACAAGGGACGACACGGATCTCCAGCCGCACGGCGACTGCTCCAGGCAGCGTCGAACGGTGCACGCTCCGAAGCCGAACGACTGCTCGTGAAACTCCTTCAGCGAAATCGCATTACAGGCTGGCGCGCGAATTATCCGGTCGGCGGCTTCGTCGTTGACATCGCATTTCCCAAACTGAAGGTGGCCATCGAGGTCGACGGCTTGGCATTTCACAGCGACGCCGACGTGTTCGTCGCCGACCGTCAACGGCAGAACCTCATCACGCTGCGAGGGTGGAAAGTGCTGCGCTTCACGTGGCTGGACCTCACCGAATACCCGGAGCGAGTCATCGTCGAAATCAAGCACGCACTCGGCTAATTCCAGCGATTTGTGTGCGTTTAGGAGCGCTCACCGCTCCTCGATGCACACAAATCGCAGTTATTTGACCGCTCGGCCGATCGCGAACTCGGCCACCGGCAGCGGCAGCCACGCGGGCATCGTCCACTCGCGCCGCGCCTGCGACACCGCGAACCCGGCGCCGATGATGCTCTTCTCCGTATGACGATGGGTGTGGCAGTTGCCCAGCAGCCGCGGCCAGAACGTCTTGTCGGCGAACTTCTGCACGCGTGCGCGCCAACCGCGGCTGGCGATGTGCTCCAGATAGCGCAGCTCGCCGCCCGGTTTCAACAGCGAATGCAGCTCCCGCAGAACACGATCGGGATCCTCGACCGAGCACAACACGAGCGAGCACACCACCGCATCGAACAGCTCACTACCGGACGCCAGGTACTGCTCCACCGTATCGGTGCTGACGGTGACGGGCACCGGTGCCGCGGCGGCCGCGTGCTGCGCAATTTCAGCCAGCCGTCGCTCGGGCTCCACGGCAACGACTTCCGTCACGGTGTCTGGGTAGAACTCAAAGTTGGTTCCCGTCCCCGCACCCACCTCGAGCACGCGACCGGACAGTCCCGCCAGGTTCTGCCGCCGCAGCCGACGGATGGCCTCGGTCTCGTGGGCGGACATCACCGTCCACAAGCGGGCGAAGAACGGGTTGTCAACCGTTTCGGGCATTCAGCAGTCCCTTCAACTGGGCTACGGCATCTTGCGGGGCGGTCGCGGGACCGATCGCGCCGCCCACCATCTCTCCCACGACGACGGCTTGCAATACACGGTCGGCGAACTCCTCGGTCTCCCCCCACGGCAAGTATGGCCGCGAGATGAACATCGCCGCCACCCCGTGCGCAGCAGTCCACAGCTCGAGCGCGATGGTGGTCGAATCGCCTTCCGGCAGGACGCCTTCGGCCATCAGCGTCGCCACCGTGTTGCGGATGTGGACGAACGCCGACGTGTTCAGCACCATGTCCACGTCGGACCCCGGCCGACCCTCCCCCATCGTGGCGATCCGATACAGCTCAGGGGTTTTCACCGCGAAGCGAACATACGCCAGCCCCTGCGCACGCAACGCGTCGATGGCCGAGGAATGACTGGCGGCGGCGGCCTGCATCTCCTCGTCGAGCTTCTCGAAATACCGTGCGCACACCGCGTCCAGCAGGGCGTCCTTGTCCGTGAAATGCAGATAGATCGAGGGTGGGGTCACTCCGACCCGCTGTGCCACCGACCGGATGGACACATTCTTGGCGTGACCGGTTTCCAGCAGCAGTTCCGTAGTCGCGTCCAGGATCTCGTCGCGGAGTTGCTCACCCGACCCGCGAGGCGCGCGTCGTCGCTTCATCGGGACGTGACGGTTTCGGCGGCCCGCGCGGGATCGTCGGCCGATTCGCTGAACCCGATCCGCTCGTGCAACTTGGCCAGGGGCTTGGGCGCCCACCAGTTCCACCGCCCGAGCATGTGCATGAATGCGGGGACCAACGCCATACGCACAAGTGTGGCATCGGCGATGATGGCAAGTGTCATACCGACACCCATCATTTTCATGAAGGACACCTGCGCGGCGATCAGCGCGGCGAACGAGATCGACATCAGCAGTGCCGCCGCGGTGACGACGCGTCCCGTCCTCGCCAGTCCGAGTGCCACGCTCTCGGCGTTGTCCGCGCGGGTCTGCCGGGACTTCAACCAGAACTCGCGGATCCGCGACACCAGGAACACCTCGTAGTCCATCGACAGCCCGAAAGCGATGCAGAACAACAGCACCGGCATGTTCGCGACCAGCGTCCCGGTAGGAGTGGTGCCCAGCGCACCCAGATGCCCGTCCTGGAAGATCCAGACCAGTGCGCCGAACGCAGCAGTCAGCGATAACACGTTGAGCACCAACGCCTTGAGTGGCAGCACCACGCTGCCGGTGAGCAGGAACAGCAGCACGAATGTGATACCCGCGATCACTCCGAGAACCAGGGGCAGCCGCGAGGTGACCGCTTCCGAGCTCTCGCGATTGATCTGCGCCACCCCCGTGACGAGCACAGGTTTTCCGTCCGGAGCGCCCACGGCGTGTATCGCATCGAGCTGGGCGTTGGACGCGTCGGTGAACAGCGGCGCGGTGCTGCCGATCGTCAAAAAGGCGCTGCCGTCTTTCATTGCGGTCGCATCGGCGGGCGGGCCCACCAGTCGGCCGTCGACGAACGCACCGCCCGGAGCGGACACCGATGACACGTCGACCACCTGTGACAACGCCGCGGCGTAGCGATCCAGTTCTGCCGGTGCCACCCCCGCGGTATCGGGTAGGACGACGGTGACATTGGTCGACGAGTCGACGGCGAAGCCGCTGCGCAGATCGTCACCGACCTCGCGCGCCGACGCGGATTGCGGCAGCACCCGATCATCGGGGAAACCCCATTTGATACCGAGGAACGGCGCGCCGAGGAGAAGAAGCAGCGCGACGATGGCTACGGTAATTGGAATCGACCGGCGCATAACGAATTTCGTGCTGCGGTACCAGAACGTTTGCTCGACGGGCTTGCGCACGGGTTCGGGTCGGCGGAGCAGCCGGCGGAACAGCCGTCGGGTGTCCAGCGCGTCCAGCCGGTCACCCAGCAGCACGATCGCCGCGGGTGCCACCACGATCGCGGCGGCCGCCGCGAAGGTCACCACCGCGATTCCCGCGTAGGCGAACGATTTGAGGAAGTACATCGGGAACAGCACCATCGCCACCATCGACAACGCGACGGTCAGCGCCGAGAACAGCACCGTCCGCCCAGCGGTCGTCATCGTGCGGATCAGCGCCCGGTCCCGGTCCGCCCCCTCGGCGAGCTCCTCGCGGTACCTGCTGATGATCAGCAGCGAGTAGTCGATGGCGAGCGCCAAACCCATTGCGATGGTGAGGTTCATCGCGAAGATCGACACGTCGGTGACAAATGTGACGGCGCGCAGAACCGCCATCGATCCGAGGATTGCGAACCCGCCGATCGCAAGGGGCAACGCTGCGGCCAGCACGCCGCCGAACACCCAGACCAACGCAAGGAAGCTCAGCGGGATGGCGATGGCTTCCATCGCCAGCAGGTCTTTTTCGGTCTGCGCGTTGATCTGCACGTAGATCATCGCCTCACCGCCCGCACGCACCGTCACGCCGTCGCGGTCGTGGACGAGCCGCCCGGTGAGTTCCTTGGCGTGCTTCTGGGCACCAGTCTCCCCGCCGGTGAGACCAGCGACTATCAGTCCGGTCTTGCCGTCCTTGCTCACGAGCGCGGGTGCGGCCGATGGCGGCGCGGTCCACGCCGAGGTCAGCTGCGCGACGCCCGGCGATTCCTGCAGCGCCGTGATGATGTCGGTGGCGACGGCGCGGGCGGTGGGACTCTGCGCTCCGTTGGGATCGGTGACGCTGATGACGAGCTCCATGTCGCCCTGACCGAACTTGTCGACCAGCAGCTGCGTCGCCCGCGTCGATTCGGACGTCGGGTCCTGAAAGCCGCCGGCGGACAGGCTCTTGGCGACGGGGATGCCGAAGATCCCGCAGGCCACCATGACCAGCGCGGCGGTGGCCACGATGCGCCTCGGCGCGGTGATCGCCGACAGTGCGATGCGGTGCAGCACGTCGCGTCCTCCCCCAAGAGATCCATCGTTGGATATCGTCGGTAACTTATCAGCGATAACTTAGTGTGGCAAGGTCCTGCCCTTAGCCACGGAACGGACCGCCCAGGCGTTCAATCGCCGCCGCGATGAGATTCAGGGACGCCGCGGGTCTATTGCTGCATGACAACCTCGACCGCCGACTCGACCACTTCGACGACCACGCTGACCGACGTCGGCCTGTTGATCCTGCGGATAGGGCTAGGTGCGTCCACGGTGTACGCCGGCCTGCGAAAGGCGTTCGACTTCAGCACCACCACGGGCTTCATGGAGGCGGGCGGATGGCAGCCGCCGACGCTTTCCGCCCTGATGGTGACGGTGGCCGAGACGCTCGGCGGGATCGGACTGCTGCTGGGCGTGCTGACTCCACTGGCGGCGTGCGCCGTCGTTGCGGCGATGGTCGACGCGTGGGCGGTGAACGTCTCGGCCGCGGCCGTCTGGTACGACCCGTTCAACGCACCTTTTCTGATCGCGCTGGGAGCGACGACGCTGCTGTTCACCGGCGCGGGGGCGCTGTCGCTCGACGCCCGCATCTTCGGCCGGACGGTGTGGTCGGCGCGGCTCGCGATTGGGGTGCTGATCATCGCGATCGCCGCGGCGGTCCTGACGTGGCTGTTGCTGAACGGGACAAACCCGATCCACTTCAGCTCGCCAACCACATAAGACCCAGCGGTCCCTGACCCTACTTCGGAGTAAGAATTGCCACTGTTTTCCGAATCGTGACTCAAAGATTCCTTAATGGCGATGGTTACTGTTCAGTACATGTGGATCGACGACACCAGTGCTGATGTCATCAAGGTTGACTTCGAGGCGCTCTACCACGGTGATTTCCTGGTAGAGGGCGATACCTCGGAGCAGCTCGACGACGAGCACCCACTGCCCACCGCGGTATGAAAGAACGCGCACCCAGCGGGTGCGCGTTCTTCCGTGACGGTCTGCCCCGTGCCGGGGCCCCTACTCGTTGATTCCTGTTTTCTGAATTCCCGTCTTAAGCGACGTTCTCTTCCTCGTCCAGCTCGAGCATTCCGGTCAGCCGGCCGGTGATGATCTCCTCGGCGTCGGCGACGATGCGCGACACCAGCTCTTCGCAGGTCGGAATGTCGTTGATGAGCCCCATCGCGGTGCCCACCGACCAGATGCCGGCATCCAAGTCGCCCACTTCGTAGACCTTGACGCCACGCGATCCGGCGACCAGGTCCTTGACGTCCTCGAACTGACCACCGCGGTTGAGGATTTCCACGACCTCGCGCGACACCGCGTTGCTCGCGACGCGGGCGGTGTTACGCAGCGGACGGAAGATCAGCTCGGTGTCGAGCTCGCTGCCCGCCACGATTGCTTCCTTGACCTTCTGGTGGATCGCCGACTCGACGGTGCACATGAACCGCGACCCCATGTTGATACCGTCGGCGCCGAGAGCCAGCGCGGCGACCAGACCACGCCCGTCCGCGAAGCCACCCGACGCGATCATCGGGATCTCGATCTTGGCAGCGGCGGCCGGGATCAGCACCAGACCCGGGATGTCGTCCTCGCCGGGATGGCCGGCGCATTCGAAACCGTCGATGCTGATGCCATCGACACCCAGGCTCTGGGCCTTGACCGCATGGCGCACCGAGGTGCACTTGTGCAGCACCTTGATGCCGTTGTCATGGAACATCGGCAGATGCGGTGCGGGGTTGGAGCCCGCGGTCTCGACGATCTTCACACCCGAATCGACGATCACCTGCCGGTACTCGTCATACGGCGGCGGGTTGATCGTCGGCAGGATCGTCAGGTTGACGCCGAACGGCTTGTCGGTCAACTCCCGGCACCTGTCGATCTCCTTGGCGAGGTCCGCGGGCGTCGGCTGCGTCAGCGCCGTGATGAAGCCCAGCGCACCCGCATTCGCCACGGCCGCAACGAGTTCGGCGCGGCCGACCCACTGCATGCCACCCTGGACGACGGGATGCTCGATCCCGAAGGTCTCGGTGAACTTCGTCCTGATCGTCATCGGGGCGCCATTCTGATGGCCCCGTCCAGGCGGATGACCTCACCGTTGAGCATCGGGTTCTCGACGATGTGCACCGCCAGCGCGCCATACTCGTCGGGATCGCCGAGGCGCGCGGGATGCGGTACCTGCTTGCCAAGCGACGCCTGTGCCTCCTCGGGCAGCGAACCCAGCAGCGGGGTCTTGAACAGGCCGGGCGCGATGGTGACGACGCGGATCAACTCACGCGACAGGTCGCGCGCGATCGGCAGCGTCATCCCGACCACGCCGCCCTTGGACGCGGAGTAGGCGGCCTGACCGATCTGGCCTTCGAACGCCGCGACCGACGCGGTGTTGATGATGACACCGCGCTCCTCACCGAGGGGCTCGGTCTTGGCGATGCGCTCTGCGGCCAGCCGCAACACATTGAACGTGCCGATCAGGTTGACCTCTATGACCTTCTTGAAGCCGTCGAGCGGGAACGGGCCGTCCTTGGACAGCGTCTTGATGGCGTTGCCGATGCCCGCACAGTTGACGTTGATGCGCATCGGACCCATCGACTCGGCGACGTCGAGGGCCTTGCCCACCGCAGCCTCGTCGGTGACGTTGGTCTCGACGAACTTGGCACGATCACCGAGCGCGGCGACGGCCTCCTCGCCCTTGAGGTCGATGACGACGACCGATGCGCCCCTGTCGAGCAGTCGCTTGGTGGTGGCCAGGCCGAGGCCCGATGCGCCACCGGTGACGACGGCTACGGCGTCCTTGATCTCCACTTGTGGGTGTTCCTTTCTCTAGGCCCAGTCTCGTAAGACGGCTTCGGTGTCCGCTCCGGCCTCGCCGGGTGGTGTGGGCTTCGGCGGCACGCTTCGGGAGAACCGCGGTGCCGGCATCGGCTGCAGATGGTCTCCATCGCGATAGAAGGTGTTGCGCTCGGTGACATGCGGCTCGGTTTCGAGCTCGCTGAACGACAGCACGGGCGTCACGCACGCGTCGCTCTCGGCGAACACCTTGGCCCAGTGGTCGCGGTCCTTGCTCGCGATGACCTCGGTGAACTTCGCGCGCAGCTCCGGCCAGCGGCTGGAATCGTTCTGGTCGGGCAGGTCGGCGTTCTCGAGGCCGAGGCCCTTGAGGAACTCGGCGTAGAACTGCGGCTCGATGCACCCGACGGCGATGTAGCGGCCGTCGGCGCAGGTGTAGGTGTCGTAGTAGGGCGCGCCGCCGTCGAGGATGTTGACGCCGCGCTCGTCCTTCCAGAGCCCGTCCTGCAGGAAGCCCCAGATCATCTGCGCCAGCACACTGGAGCCGTCGATCATCGCGGCGTCGACCACCTGACCCTTGCCCGAGGTCTGCCGCTCGAACAGCGCCGACAGGATGCCGACGAGCAGGAACATCGACCCGCCGCCGAAGTCACCGGTCAGGTTCAGCGGAGGCACGGGGCGCTCGCCGGCCCGCCCGATCGAGTGCAGCACGCCGTTGAGCGAGATGTAGTTGATGTCGTGGCCGGCCTGCAGTCGGCGGGGCCCGGTCTGGCCCCACCCCGTCATGCGCCCGTAGATCAGCCGCTCGTTGACCTTCGCGCAGTCCTCCGGGCCAAGGCCGAGCCGTTCGGTGACTCCGGGGCGCAGGCCCTCGATCAGCACGTCGGCCTTCGCAACGAGGCGCAGCACGAGCTGGCGGCCTTCGTCGCTCTTGAGATCGGCTGCCACCGACCGACGGTTTCGCAGCGTGGCCTCACGCTTGCTCAGGGGGATGCCGCCCAGCTTTCCGGGGCGCTCGATGCGGACCACGTCGGCGCCGAGATCGCCGAGGATCATCGACGCGTGCGGGCCGGGTCCGATGCTCGCGAGTTCGATTACCCGCAGCCCATGCAGTGGTCCCGCCATGCTTACCGCCCTTCGTTGGACTAACGCTCCCGGATCGCCGACATAGCTTACTTGTATAACCAAGTGGATCGGTCCTAGGGTGCAGCCATGACAACCGTCGACTCGAGCGAGCAGACGTACACCGGCATCGACGACCTGCTCGTCGAGCTGAAGGACGGCGTTCTGCACCTGACCATGAACCGGCCGGACAGCCTCAACTCGCTGACCGCCGCGATGTTCCGGACCATCACCTCGACCCTCGAGCAGGCCGCCACCGACCCGCGGGTCAAGGTCGTGCGCCTGGGCGGCGCCGGCCGGGGCTTCTCGTCGGGGGCGGGAATCAGCGACAAGGATCAGGCACAGAAGTCGGAGGACGGACCCGAATCGGTGCTCACAGCGGCCAACGACGCCGCGCGATCGATCGTGAAAGTGCCGCAACCCGTGGTCGCCGTCGTGCAGGGCCCGTGCGCGGGTGTCGGGGTGTCGTTGGCGCTCGCGTCCGACTTCGTCATCGCCTCGGAGAAGGCCTATTTCATGTTGGCCTTCACCAAGATCGGGCTGATGCCCGACGGTGGCGCATCGGCGTTGATCGCCGCGGCGGTCGGTCGCATCCGGGCCATGCGGATGGCGTTGATGGCCGAACGCATCAACGCCAGAGACGCCTACGACTGGGGCCTCGTATCGGCCGTGCACCCGGCCGAGGAACTCGAGGCCGAGGCGGACAAGGTGATCACCACGCTGCTGAACGGCCCCGCCGTGTCGCTGCGTAAGACCAAGTACGCGGTCAACGCCGCGACGCTGACGGAGCTCGAGGCCGCCATCGCCCGCGAGACCGAGGGCCAGTTGGTGCTCCTTTCCTCACCCGACTTCCGCGAGGGCGCCCGCGCCTTCCAGGAGCGACGGCACGCGAACTTCACCGACATCTAGCCCCGCGGCAACTGCACGCTTGTTGTACGCAAACAGCGAGTGACCCCACAAACAAGCGTGCACTCGGCGATTCAAAATCGGTGGACTCGGCGTCATCCGATCAGCGACCATCGATAGGTGAGTACGCAATTCGAGATCGAACAGCCGGTGCGCGCCGCCGGCGGTTGGCGCGTACTCGCACCGTTCCAGATTCGCGAGTACCGCCTGCTCATCGCCGCGGTCTCACTATCGATCTTCGCCGAGGGCATGTGGGCAGTCGTGATGGCGCTGCAGGTCATCGAGCTCAAGAACGATCCGGCGGCGCTGTCGCTTGTCGCGACATGCCTGGGGGTCGGCCTGGTGGCCTTCCTTCTGGTCGGCGGAATCGCCGCCGACCGCTTCGATCAGCGCGCGATTATCATCTTCGTCGAGGCCGTCAACGTCACCGTTACTGCAGTCGTCGCGGCGCTGGGACTGACCGGTGCATTGCAGATCTGGCACATGGCAGTCGCCGCAGCGGCGCTGGGTATCGCGGCGGCGTTCTTCTTCCCCGCCTACAGCGCGATCCTGCCGAGAATCCTGCCCGCCGAACAACTGCTGGCGGCCAACGGAATCGAAGGCGTTGTGCGCCCGGTGTTTCAGCGCGCCGTCGGCCCCGCGGTCGCGGGCATGCTCGTGGGTGCGACGATGCCTGCGCTGGGCTCGGTCGTCGTGGCGGCGCTGTTGGCCGCCGCCCTGGTGCTGCTCGTCGTCAACAGACCCGTCGTGAAAACGCCTGCCCCCGAACCTGTTCAGGAGCGCGTGCGCCTGCTGCGCGATCTGCGTGACGGCTTCGTCTTCATGCTGGGCACACCCTGGTTGCTGTGGACGTTGCTGTTCGCGAGCATGTTCGTGCTCGTGGTGCTGGGCCCCATTGAGGTGCTGCTGCCGTTCATCGCCAACGACCGGTTTCACGACGGCGCGCGGGCGTACGGCTTCATTCTGGCGTTCTTCGGCATGGGCAGCGCCCTTGGCGCACTTGCGGTGTCATCGCGACGGCTCCCCCGTCGCTACCTCACGGTGATGATGGCGATGTGGGGCGTCGGCTCCGTCCCGTTGGTGATCGTCGGCGTCACGTCGTCGTTCACCTTGATGGCGGTCGCCACGTTCGTCATCGGCGTCACCGACGGTGCGGGCATGGTCATCTGGGGCACCCTGCTGCAGCGGCGAGTGCCGAGGGAGATGTTGGGCCGAGTGTCGAGCCTGGACTTCTTCGTCTCGCTGGCCTTCATGCCGGTGTCGTTCGCGATCGTCGGCCCGCTGTCGAAAGTCGTTTCAATGCAGACCATTTTCCTCGTGGCCGGCCTGGCGCCGGTGGTGTTGGCGGCGATCGCGATGTACGCGGCGAAGATGCGGCGCGACGAGCTGACGCACCCGTTGCGTTAGACGCCGAAAAGTGGCGGCAGTGCGAGCACCATGACCAGACCCCAGAAGAAGTGAGTCAGCATCGGTGCGAGCACTCCCCCGGTGGCTCGACGCTCGAACGCACACACCGTGCCGAGAATGATCGCCGCCACGCCCAGCATCGGGTTGCCCGTGGTGACCGCCGTCGCGATGACGTAGAGCACCGTCGACACCAGCACGGGATGGAATCGGCCCAGCGCGGTGTAGAGCGCGCCACGGAAGAACATCTCCTCGGCCACGCCGTTGACGACCGTGATGAACGTGACCAGCAGCAGCGGCCCGTAGTCCGCGAATTCCAGCACGCGAGTGATGTATTCGCGCACACCGGGAATCTCGCGGGCGATCAATCCGCCCACGATGAAGACGGCACCGAGCACCAGCCCTACGGCCGTCCCGGTGAGCCACGGGCGCTGATTACGGCCACGGAACCGAATACAGCCAAGGTGCAGCGGACCCGAAGTTAACGCGCCGACGGCCCACACCGCGGCCAGCGCCAACGTAAGCCAGTAGAACGAACTGTCTCCCGGTGGCCGGGTCAGCGAGTAGCCGAGCAGCGCTGCGCCGATCACCAACACGACCGCGACGATGATGCGCCTGCGCCGGATCACCGAGGGCGGCTCGTGATGCGGTACCGGGCACGCGCCGATGATGTCCTTGGCCTCGGCGAGCCATCGCGGCCGGGTCGCAGCGGGCTGGGTCACGCCGACTTCGCTTTCGGGACAAGGCCGATGGCCGTGTCGAGTCCGGTGCGCACCGCCGCGGCGACGGGTCCCGGCACGACACCGAGCAGTGCCAACGCCGGTCGCGCGAACGACGGGGTGATTGCGCTGGCGAGTTGCCGGATGCGGAAGGTGTCGCCGCCCGCCCACGTCGGATCCGTGTCGGCGAGATGGTGTGGATCGGCGAGCGCGTCGACCGGTTGCGGCTTACGACTCGCGAGTGCCCGCTCGATCGCTTCATCGATCCCGACGAGGCCGCCGGGCGGGTCGGGCACCAGATCACGAAGACCGTTGCCGGAGGCCAGCATTGGATGGTCCAGCGACTCGACAAGGTCGGCGGCCAGACCGCCGGGCACCGGCAGCACCGCCGATGTCACCAACGAGACCAGACCGGTGTCCACACCGTTGACGGGTAGTTCGGCGCGCCACTTGCCGGAGATGCGCGCGTACGCCCGCAGCAGGTCGGCGTAGGTCGTGGTCTCCGGCCCACAGATGTCGTACGCCCCGGCCGGCACGTCGGCGCCCGCGGCGGCGACCAGGTAGTAGACGACATCGCGAATCGAGATCGGATCGATCGGGTTGACCGACCAGTCGGGCATCGGCATCAGCAGAAACCGGTCGGCGACGTAGCGCAGCATCTCGAACGACGTCGAGCCCGACCCGATGATCATCGCCGCGCCCAGCCAGACGACGTCGGGTCCGCCGTCCACGCTGAGCGACCCGGCGACTTCGGCGCGGCTGCTCAGATGCTCGGAGAGGTTGTCGTCCTCAGGCACGAACCCGCCGAGGTACACGATGCGGCGCACGCCGGCCGCCTTCGCGGCGTTCGCCACGGTGGCCGCCGCGCGGTTGTCCGCTTCGCGAAAACCGGGCTGGCCGATCCCGTGCACGAGGTAGTAGACGACGTCCACCGGGCCCGCCGCGTCGAAGGCATGCCGCGCCGATTCGGCGTTGTGCGCGTCCAACGCGACGCCTTCGACGCGGTCGTGCCAGCCGAAGTCGGCCAGCCGGGCGGGGTTTCGAGTGGCGGCGACGACGTCGTGACCCGCGTCGAGCAGGGCGGTCACGAGCCGCGATCCGACATACCCGGTCGCGCCGGTCACCAGGATTCGCTTGTTGCTCACGCTAGGGCTGTACCCCGAGACAACCGAATCACAACCTCGATCAGGAGTTGGCGGCGACGCGGTGCAACTCGACGAGCGCCTGGTACACCTGCGCGTTGTGCCGATTGTGCGCGACCTCAGCGTCACTGAGAGTGCGCCGGATCTTGCCGGGCACGCCTGCCACCAGTGATCGCGGTGGTACGACGAAGCCCTGCGGCACCAACGCACTGGCGGCGATCAACGATCCTGCGCCGATCTTGGCGCCGTTGAGGATTACCGCGCCCATCCCGATGAGGCAACCGTCCTCGACCTCACAACCGTGCAGGACTGCGTTGTGCCCGACGCTGACATTGGCGCCGATGCTCACCGGAAATCCGGGGTCGACGTGGATGGTGACCCCGTCCTGGATGTTGGTGCCTGCGCCGATTTCGATGGGTTCGGCCTCCGCGCGCAAGGTGGCGCCGTACCAGACGCTGGCCCTCGCGGCGAGGGACACCTGACCGATCAGGCTCGCGTTCGGCGCCACCCAACTCTCAGCGTGCAGTGCGGGTGCGCGACCGCGGATGGTCAGGAGCAGCGGTTCAGGCATGCAGGCATCGTATGCAGGCACCAACCGCAGCCCGACGTCGGTGCGATTTGATCACCGAACATGACATCCTGACCCGGTGACATCACCGACAGCACTCGAGGTCGTCGACGGCGTCGACCTCACCGGCAAGGTTTGCGTCATCACCGGTGCATCGGCGGGCCTGGGCCGTGAATCGGCACGGGCGCTCGCCAAGACCGGCGCGCACGTCATCCTCGCAGCGCGCAATCGGCAGGCCCTCGACGACACCGAGGCGTGGGTTCGTGCCGAGGTCCCGGGCGCGCAGACGTCGACAGTCCAACTGGACCTCACGTCGCTGGCCTCAATCCGTTCGGCAGCGGAGGCGATAAGCGCCGCGGCCCCCGCGATCCACGTACTGATGAACAACGCAGGAGTGATGTTCACCCCGTTCGGCAGGACCGCTGAAGGTTTCGAAATGCAGTTCGGCACAAACCATCTCGGGCATTTCGAACTGACGCGGCTGCTCACACCTCAACTCGTTGCGGCGGGAGGTGCGCGCATCGTGACACTCTCGTCGGATGGCCACCGACTTTCCGACGTCAACCTCGACGACCCCAACTGGGAGCGCCGGCAGTACGACAAGTTCGCCGCCTACGGTGCGTCGAAGACGGCGAACGTCCTGCACGTGATCGAACTCGACCGGCGGCTGCGCGACCAAGGGGTCAGGGCATACGCGGTACACCCGGGCGTGGTGGCAACCTCGCTCGCGCGGCATATGTCCCGCGACGACTTCATCGCCCTTACGCAGTTAGTTTCGTCGGATTCCAACCAGGAAAAGGTCGACGTCCGACGCGATTTCACGGTTCCCGAGCAGGGCGCGGCCACGCAGGTGTGGGCAGCGGTCAGCGGCGAGCTCGCCGACGTCGGTTCGGTGTATCTCGCGGACTGTCGCATACAGGACGATCTCGTGCCGTACGCGGTGGACGAATCGCGCGCTCGGCAGCTGTGGGACATCTCGGAAAGCCTGTGCGCCGTGGCAGTCCCCGAAGGCGCTTAGGCGCCCTGATAGACCTTGCGGTAACTGGACGGAGACATCCCGACGCCGCGACGCAGGTGATGGCGAAGGTTTCCGCCGGACCCGAGGCCCGAAAGCCTGGCCACCTCCTCGACTGAGTGGTCCTCCGACTCGAGCAGCTGGCGAGCCAGGTCGATGCGGCGGTTGCGGATCCACGCACCCGGCGCCTGTCCGGTCTCCTCGCGGAAGCGCCGATTGAACGTGCGCGCGCTCATCTTGGCGTGGCGGGCCAGGCGCTGCACCGTGAGCTCCTCGTCGAGATGCTGCAACGCCCACTCGCGGGTCGCGGCGGTCGAGAAGTGATCGGGCGCGGGCACCTGCCGCTCGATGAACTGCGCCTGCCCGCCCTCACGCCACGGCGGCACGACGCAGTACTTCGCGACCGCGTTGGCCGCCTGCGCACCGTGGTCGGCTCGAATGATGTGCAGACACAAGTCGATTCCGGCCGCCAGACCCGCCGAGGTGAGAACGTCTCCGTCGTCGACGAAGAGCACGTTTTCGTCGACGCGCACACGCGGGTGCAGGCGGCGGAGGTCATCGGCGAATCGCCAGTGCGTGGTGGCCGAGCGTCCGTCGAGCAGTCCGGCCGCCGCGAGCACGAACGCCCCCGTGCAGATCGACACGAGTCGGGTACCGGGACGGACCAGGGCGAGCGCCGCGGCGACGTCGGGTTCGAGCGTGCCGTCGACCCGCGCAGGCGGATAGCGGGTGCCAGGGATGACCACGGTGTCAGCGGTCGCCAGCGCCTCCTGGCCGGCCTCGGCCACCACCGCGAAGCCGGTCGTCGCGGGCACGGGGTCGCGCGACAGCGCGCAGGTCACCACCTCGTAGAACGGGTTGCCGTCGGCACCGTGGGCGTTCGAGAACAACAGCGGCGCGATGCTGGCGTCGAACCCCACGACGGGAGGCAGGAGCAGGACGGCGATGCGGTGCACGCGTTCAGTTTGGCATGTTTTTGACGAATAGTGTCATTCATGCCACTAGGCGCACCCGGACGCGATAGGCGAGGGTATTGCGGTGACCTCGACCGCCGAGCCCAAGACCGTGCCCCGCATCCACTGGGCGTGGGTGGTCGCGGCCGTCAGTTTCGTCGCGATCCTCGGCGCGGCGGGTTTCCGATCCGTGCCCGGCGTGATGATGAACCCGCTGCATCACGAGTTCGGTTGGTCGCACGGTGTGGTCGGACTGGCGATGTCGGTCAACATGACGCTGTTCGGCCTCACGGCGCCGTTCGCCGCCGCGCTGATGGACCGGTTCGGTGTGCGCCCCGTGTTGTCGGCAGCGCTGGTGATGATCGCGGGCGGTTCGGCGCTGTCGGTGACGATGACGACGAGTTGGCAGCTGGTGTTGTTGTGGGGTGTGCTCGTCGGTGCGGGCACCGGCGCGATCTCGATGGGCTTCGTCGCGACGATCGCGACGCGCTGGTTCGAGGCGCGGCGCGGCCTGGTTACGGGAGTGTTGACGGCCGCAAGTGCGACCGGGCAGCTGATCTTCCTGCCGGTGGTCGCCGAGGTCACGACCAGACACGGGTGGCGCTGGGCGTCGCTGATCGTCGCGGCCGCGGCGCTGTCCGTGGTCCCGCTGGTGCTGGTGTTCATGCGAAATTACCCGCAGGACAAGGGTTTAACGCCCTACGGCGCGACGGCGGCATCCGAACCGGCCGAGGTGCCTGCTTCGAGTTTTCGTGCCGCGTTCGACGGACTGCTCATCGGCGCGCGCGTACCCGCGTTCTGGCTACTGGCGGCCAGCTTCGCGATCTGCGGGATGACGACGAACGGGTTGATCGGGACACACTTCATCCCCGCGGCCAACGATCACGGCATGCCCACGACGGTCGCGGCGGGCCTGCTCGCGACGATCGGCGTTCTCGACGTCGCGGGCACGGTGTTCTCCGGATGGCTGACCGACCGCGTCGATCCGCGTCTGCTGCTCGTCGTCTACTACAGCGGCCGCGGGATCTCGCTGCTGGCGCTGCCGTCGCTGCTGTCGCCGCACGCCGAACCGAGCACGTGGGTGTTCGTCATCTTCTATGGCCTGGACTGGGTGGCGACCGTGCCCCCGACGATTGTGTTGTGCCGCGACTACTTCGGCAGCAGGTCTCCCGTCGTGTTCGGCTGGGTCTTCGCATCCCACCAACTGGGGGCGGCAGTGGCCGCGGCGGGCGCTGGTTGGCTACGTGATCTCAACGGCGGCTACGACGTGGCGTTCTACCTTGCGGGGGGCCTTTGTTTCGCCGCTGCGGCATTGTGTGGCCAGATCCGAAACGTGCAGGTCAGAGCACCTGTGACGTGAGTTTCGACAGGTACGCGCTTTGGCGTGGGCCTACTACGGGCCTTAACATGCCTTGCGAATGAAGAGACTCGAGGAGCACACGTGAAGACTCGCACCAGCAAGGCCATCGGAGCCGCCGCCGGAATCGCCGCCATCGCGCTGTCGGTTCCCCTTGCAGTGACCGCCTATGCGGAGCCGACCGAGGCACCGACGCTCGAGATCCCCGATCCGCAGGGTCCGGGTTGCGACAGCTTCAAGACCGAGGTGCCTGACTACAAGTCGCTGGCGAACTCGCCGGTGGGCACGGCGCTGCAGAGTATCCCCGAGGCCAGCACCTTCTACTCCGCGATCTCGGGTGGCTTCAACCCCGCGGTCAACATCGTCCCGGTCCTCGAGAACGGGCCCTACGTGGTGTTCGCGCCCACCAACGAGGCGTTCGCGGCACTGCCGCCCGCGCAGCTCGATGCGCTCAAGGCCGATCCGGCTGCGCTGACCGATCTCGTGTACTACCACGAGTTCCTCGGTCTGCTCGGCAACGATGACGTCAAGGGGCAGCGGCCGACCCAGCAGGGCGCGGAAATCAACGTCGAAGGCAAGGGCGGCGACATCACGGTCAACGACGCCAAGCTGGTCTGCGGTGCGATCTTCGCCAAGGATGCGCGAATCTACTTGATCGACACCGTGCTTGATCCCAAGTCGCCGCCGAAGCCGCTCACGCCGTCGTCGACGTCGACCAGCGAGACCACCACCACGACGACGAGCGAGACCTCCACTTCCGAGACCACCCCGACCGAGACTCCGGCCGCCGGAGCGCCTGCCTCGGTGGCCTCGGTTGCCCCGTCGTCGGAGCCGGAGCCGTTGCCCGCCGCCGACGCCCCGATCGGCTAGGTATTTTTTTGCGATTTCGGCGTGTTTAGTCTCGCTGAGCGGTACTCAGCACGCCGAAATCGCGATAAGCCCTGGCGACGCGCGTGACGAACTGGTAGACGCCGTCCTCATCGGGTGCCAGTGGTCCCGGCCGCGCATGCGGTGACGACAGTCCGCGCTGCACCGACTCGCACGCCGCCCAGTCTTGACGATTCGTCAGGTCCCAGAAGTCGACCGCATACGACGGATCGAAGTCAGGCTGGGCCGCAACGTCTTTCGGGAACGCCCAGGCGCACTCGACGTGCGTGCGGTCGGCGGCCAGCGGCGTCATCAGGTGCGTCATCACATAGTCGGGGTGCAGGCTCACGAGCAGGTTCGGATACCCGACGAGGTACATCACGCTGCGCAGCTCGCGTTCGGACAGACCGGCGATGGCCACACCGCCGCTCTTGCCCGTCAGCGACATCGTCTCTGCCCCTTCGACTATCGACATCCAGCCGCCCATCCACGAGCCCTTCAGATCGAGATTCTCGCCGCTCGTCGGCGGGCTGATCCGCGACAGCTCCGGATGGATGGCTGAGCAGTGGTAGCACTCCTGATAGTTCTCGGCGATGACCTTCCAGTTGGTGGCCAGCTCGTACGAATGCCTGGCGACGACGGTCAGCTCCTCCGGTCGGTACGGGCCGACGATCTCCTCCAAACCTTCTACATGCTCGGCGAATTCGACGTCCTGACCACTCGGATCGACGAACAACCAGCCGTGCCAGTTCACCAGTCGCAACTCGGCAAGCCCGAACTCCTCGGGCTGGAAGCCCTCGACATCACCGAACGACGGCGCGTTCCGCAGTCGGCCGTCGAGGCGGTAGGACCATGAGTGGTAGGGACATACGATGCTGCGCCCCTTGGTCACGGTGTTGCACGCCAACAGCTCGTGCCCGCGGTGCCGGCACGTGTTGGCGAAGGCGCGAATGACGTCGTTCTCGCCACGCACCAGAAGTGTCGCGTTGGCGCCGGTGCCCACCGCCTTCTGCGCGCCGACGCCGACGAGGTCGGCGGCATGCCCGACACACGACCATCCCGAGAAGATGTGGTCCTGTTCCCATGCAAACACCGCCGGATCGACGTAGGCCTCGCGTGGCAGCATCCGCGACTGGCCGAACGGCGCCAGCGCAGCGGCCAGCCCATCGGCGGGAACAGGAGCCGAACCCTGCTGTTTGAACATACAGTCAGCCTACTGCGCGGGATCCCGCCGGTCTACAGGGCGTGCGCGATGTGCTTGATCCGGGTGTAGTCCTCCAACCCGTAGATTCCCAGGTCCTTGCCATAGCCCGACGACCCGAAACCCCCGTGCGGCAGTTCGGAACCCATCGGTGCATGGGTGTTCACCGAGACCGCCCCGAAGTCGAGGTCTCGCAGGAATCGCATTGCGCGCGAATGCGAACGCGTCCACACGCTTGCCGTCAGCCCCTGCTCGACGCCGTTGGCCAACGCCAACGCCTCGTCGTCGTCGTGGAACGACTGCACGGTGATCACCGGACCGAAGATCTCCGACTGCACCAGTTCGTCATCCTGGCGTAGGCCGGCAACCACCGTCGGCTCCAGGAAGAACCCGTCCCGATCGGGCGCACCGCCCCCCGCGACGAGCTTGGCGTGTGCAGGCGTGGCCGCCAACATCGACCGCACCCGCTCGCGGTGTTCGCCCGAGATCAACGGTCCGATCGTGGTGGTGCGGGCCGCCTCGGCCAACCGCTGCACCACGTCGTCGTAGACGGATTCGTGGGCGATCACCCGGCTTGCGGCGGTGCAGTCCTGGCCGGCGTTGTACAACGCGGCGAAGGCGACCTGCTCGACGGTCGCGTCGAGATCGGCGTCGTCGAAGATCAATACGGGCGCATTGCCACCGAGTTCGAGGTGTACGCGCGCAAACCGGTCCGCGGCGGCATGCGCAACGGCCCGCCCGGTTCGCGGTGAGCCGGTGACCGCCACCATCGCGACGCCCGGGTGCGCGGCCAGTGCGGCACCCACGTCGGCGCCACCGCATACGACGTTGAAAACGCCCGGCGGCAAGATGTCAGACAGCAGCTCGGCCATGCGCGACGTCGAAGACGGTGTCAGCTCAGAGGGTTTCAGCACGACGGTGTTACCCGCCGCCACCGCGGGCGCCCATTTCCACGCCGCCATCATGAACGGGTAGTTCCATGGCGTGATCTGCCCGCACACGCCGACGGGTTCGCGTCGGATGCCGGAGGTGATTCCCTCGATGTACTCGCCGGTGCTGCGGCCTTCCGGTGTCCGGCAGACCCCCGCGTAGTAGCGAACGACGTCGATGCTCGCCGGAATCTCCTCGTCCCGTGTGACATCGGCCGGCTTTCCGGTGTCGGTCACCTCGAGGTCGGCGAGCTCGTCGGCGTGCTCCTCGAGGGCGTCGGCGGCAGCGAGCAGCGCAGCGGACCGCGTGGCGGGTGTGGTGCGCCGCCATTCGTCGAACGCACCGCGGGCGGCCGCGACAGCCACGTCGACGTCGGCGGGGGTGGATTCGGTGGCGAACCCGTGTACGGCCCCGGATGCCGGATCGATGAGTTCACGCCGATCGCCTCCGGAGGAAGCAACCGCACGGCCGTCGATCACGTTGAGAATCACGTCATTACGCCTCTCCCGCGAATGCCCCGATCCCGCGGTCCTTCGTGGTGGTGTCCGATCGGGTCATGTACCGATAGACGATGAATCCGACAGCGACGGCCACCAATGCCGCGAGCAGCAGCAGTGTGGCCAACGCGTTGAGCGCGGGAGTCGGCGCGGCTCGGGCGGTGTTGTAGATCTTCACCGAGACGGGCTCGCTAGAGGCCGCGCCGGACAGATAACGCACCAGCACGAAGTCGTCGATGACGTCGGCGAAGACCAGCACCGTGCTGGCGAAGATCGCAGGCATCAGCATCGGCAGGATGATGCGGCGCAGCGCACCGAGCGGCGAAGCGCCGAGATCCATTGCCGCTTCCTCATATTGGGGCCCGATCGTGGCCAGCCGTGCGCGCACGAGCACCGCCGGGTAGGACACCTGGAAGGTGACGAGACCGATGACCTGGGCGGTGGTGCCGAGATTGATCGGAACCGCCACCGTGGTGATCACGAACAGCAGCGCGACGGCGAGCAGCACCTCCGGCAGCACGAACGAGATCAGCATCAAGAAGTTCGCCCCGTTGGGCAGCCTGCCCCGCCACCGGTCGATGCCGATCGCGAACAACGTCCCCAGCGGAACCGTGATCAGTGTCGCGATCACGCCCAGCTTCAACGTCTGCAGCAGCGCGGTGTGCAGAGCGTCGTTGTGCCACACCGAAAGCGTCTCGTCGCCCCAATACCACCGGGTTGAGAACCCCTGCCAGGTGGTCCGCGACCGGCCGGAGTTGAACGAGTAGAGCACCGCGATGGCGACCGGCAACAGCGACCACAGTACGTAGCCGATGGTGATCGCGATCAGGAATCGCGGTGGCCGCCATGGGTTGTTCCACCACGCGACGGGGCCCCTCACGTCGACACCTCGCTCCCTCGTGTCACCGAACGGAGGTAGTAGAGCATCGGCAGTAACGCGATGAGGAACACCAGCAGAACGAACGCGCCCGCCTGACCGGTTTGCCCCGGCGCCTGCACGCCGTCGTTGATCAGGTTGCCGACCATGGTGGTTTTCGGCGACGCCGACAACATGTCGTTGGTGAAGTAGTCACCGAGCATCGGCAGACAGGTCAGCAGCAGCGCCGCCACGATCGTCGGTCGGCACAACGGCAGCGTCACACGCCAGAACGACGAAAAGCGGTCGGCGCCAAGGTCACGCGACGCCTCGAGCATCGGCTGCGACAGCCGGTCGAGGCCCGCGTAGAGAGGCAGGATCATATACGGCACGTAGCCGTACACCAGCCCGAGAATCACCACCACGGGTTGGCCGGTCAGCCACTTGATGTCCGGGTGAAAGAGGCCTCCGAGGCTGAGCACCTTGTTGAACAGGCCGTCGTCCTGAAGCAGGTTCACCCACGCGAACATCCGCATCATGTAGCTGATCCAGAACGGCGCGATCAACAGCGCGAGCAACAGCCCCTTGTGCTTGCCTGCCAGCCGGGCCACGTAGTACGAGACCGGGAAGGCGATGAGAAGGCAGAGCACGCTGGCCACCACCACGTAGATGAACGTGCGCACGATCGCCGGGCCGTACACACCGTTCTCGCCGATGATGTGGGTCAGCACATAGGTGAACTGGGTGGGATCCCACTGCAGCGGGTTCCACACCGGAATGGGCGTGCGGAACAGCGGATCGATCTGCCCGAAGACGATGCACAGCACCACATAAAGCGGGAAGAGGAAGAACGCGCCCAACCAGATGACTCCGGGCGCGGCCAGTAAGGCCCAGACCCGATTGCCGCGCTCACGGGCCGGTGGAGCCTGCCGCGACGGCGCGGCGACTACCGGGACCGCCACCGCTTCTTACGACCCTCCGCCGGCCTGGAAGGCCTGCCACACGTTGCGCCATGCGGTCTCGTTGGCCGCATCGAGTTCCAGCAGCCGGTAGCCGTTGTCGAAGTACTCGGGTCGCACGATCGCCGACTGCAGGTGTTCCGGGATGAACTCTTCTTGGACAAGCGAATCCGGCGTGATGCTGTTCTGCGGCGGCTGGTAGCCGATCGCGGTGAAGTTCTCCATTGCCACATCGGGATCGAGCATGTGGTTGATGAACAAGTGGGCGAGGACGGGGTTCTTGCCGCCCCGCAGCGTGACAAGCATGTCGTTGTCGACGAGTCCTTTGCCGTCCGACGGGAACCAGTACCGAAGGATCTCCGGGCTGGTGCCTTCGGGCAGATAGGACTGCGCGTTGATGATGTCGCCCGACCACATCTGCGCCAAACCCATCTGTCCGGCGGGCAGGTCGTTGTACATCGTGATGGTGACCTTCGGCGAGGTGGCTTTCACCAGCTCCTGCAGTTGCTCACCCACCAACTTCAGATCGTCTGCATTGGAGGTGTTGACGTCCGTGATGCCGTTCTTGAGCAGCACCATGGCCATAGCGGTGTGGAAGTCGTCGAGGATCGCGGTCTTGCCCTTGTACTGCGGATCCCACAACGACGCATACGGATTGGGCAGTGCGCCGATGTCGGCGGGCACCTGATCGGTGCGCCAACCGATTCCGGTGGTGTAGATCGTGTACGGCACGCTGTACTGCCAACCCTGGTCGTACCAGGGGTTGGTGAAGCTGGGCCACACGTTCTTGATGTTCGGAATGTAGGAGTGGTTCAGCGGGCGCAGCAGCCCGCCGTTGACCAGGCGGCTGATCTCGGTGTAGTTGGCGTTGTAGATGTCGAAGTCCACACCACTGCGCAGCTTGGTGATCGCCTCGTCGCCGTCGTTGAAGGTCGAGACCTCTATCTTGATGCCGTACTTGTCCTCGAAGCTCTTCATCGCCTGCGGGCTGAGGTAGTCGGCGTAGTTGTAGATCTTGAGCGTTGCGCCCTTCTCGGGCGCCAGGTTGTCGGCGATCGGTTTGTTGTCGTCTGCGATCGGCCACTTCACCGGATTGTCCGGCGATGCGAGCGTCAGACTCGGCCCTCCCGACGAGGGCCCCGATTTCGAGCACGCGGCAAGGAATGCGGGCAGACTGGGCGCTGCGGCGGCGAGAACCGCTGCGCGCACCAGAAACTGCCGGCGGCTCGGAGGTGTGGGCATTGGGACCTCCCGTTGATTTCGCGCCTTGTTGCTGGTAGGACTCTCGCATAGACTGAATGCTCAGTCAACCGTTGCGGAGTGGAGGTTCGACGTGTCCCCGTCGGTGGTGGAGTCCAAGGCGGCTGACACCGTAGACCAGCTGATTCTCGATGAGGAGAAGTACTTTCTGCGGCGCCAGCCGCGCAGCACGGAACTCATCGTCCAAGCGCGTGAACATCTTGCCGGCGGCGCGACGTCGAACTGGCAGATCGCCGAGCCACAAGCCGTGTGGATGAGCCACGGCAAGGGCTCGAAAGTCTACGACGTGGACGGCAACGAGTACGTCGACATGCACGGCGGTTACGGCGCTTCCATTGCCGGGCATGCGCATCCGGCGATCGTCGAAGCCGTCAGCGACCGGGTCCGGCGCGGTACGCATTTCGCCCAGCCGACCGAGGACGCGATCTGGATCGCCGGCGA
The DNA here is from genome assembly GCF_010726085.1 of Mycolicibacterium moriokaense. Lineage (NCBI taxonomy): Bacteria > Bacillati > Actinomycetota > Actinomycetes > Mycobacteriales > Mycobacteriaceae > Mycobacterium > Mycolicibacterium moriokaense. Next base: position 1,999,535 of record NZ_AP022560.1, on the reverse strand, counting down.
GTTGGCGCGGCGGTTCGATCTGCCGCTGTGGCGGTTCGCCAATTCCGGCACCGAAGCGACCATGGATGCGGTGCATCTGGCGCGTTCGCTGACGGGACGGGATCTGATCATCAAGGTCGAGGGTTGCTATCACGGCCACCATGACTCCGTGCAGGTCTCCGTGCTCCCGGACGCCGACGAGGTCGGTCCGCGCGAGCACCCCACACCGGTGCCCGGCAACACGGGTATCCCCACGGCGATCCGCGATCTCGTGATCGTCGTGCCGTTCAACGACCCTGAGGCGGTGGCTCGCGCGCTCGCCGAACACCGCGGGCAGGTCGCGGCGATGATCCTCGAGCCGGTGATGATGAACGCAGGCATCATTCCGCCCGACGACGGTTATCTGGCCGCCATCCGCGAACTGGTGCACGCCGAGGGCGCACTGCTGATCTACGACGAGGTGAAGACGGGCTTCACCACCGGACCGGGCGGCGTGACGGCGCGCAGCGGCGTGGTGCCCGACATGGTCTGCCTGGCCAAGGCGTTGGGCGGCGGTATCGCGGTCGCGGCGATCGGCGGTACCCGCGAGGTGATGTCGGCCATCGCCGACGGCCGCTACGAACAGGTCGGCACGTTCAACGGGAACCCGTTGGCGATGGCGGCCACTCGCGCGACGCTGACCGACGTGCTGACCCCGCAGGCATACGCTCACCTCGACGAGCTCGCGGCGCGGCTGTCCGGCTCGCTGGAATCCGTCATCGCGCGGCACGGCGCCGGCTGGCACGTCGTCGTCGCCGGCGCCAAGGGCTGCGTCACCTTCCGCCGCGACCCCGTGCGCGAGTTTCGGGATTTTCTGGACATCGATGCCCGACTCGGCCACCTGCACTGGCTGATGCAGCACAATGGCGGTGTGTTTCTCCCACCGTGGGGAAAGGTGGAGCAATGGCTGTTGTCAGTTCAGCATCAACGCGACGATGTCGACCGATTCACCGCGAACTTCACGCGGTTCGCCGACGCGGTGATGTCCCCGGTCACGTGAGGAAGGACTGGGTTTGGTGACCGGCGGCGAGATCCAACTGCACCAGTTGGTGAAGTCGTTCGACGGCATCCCCGCCGTCATGGGCATCGACCTGAATATTCCTGCGGGCAAGTTCTATTCACTGCTCGGCGCATCTGGTTGCGGCAAGACCACGACACTGCGGATGATCGCGGGCTTCGAGAAGCCCGACTCGGGCCAGATCTTGCTCGACGGCCGTGACGTGGCCGCCGATCCCCCGCACCGGCGTCCGGTCAACACCGTCTTTCAGACCTATGCGTTGTTCCCGTTCATGACGGTCTGGGACAACGTCGCGTTCGGGTTGAGGTACCAGAAGTCGTCGCGTGAGGAGACCAAGCGCCGGGTCGGTGAGGCACTCGAGCTGGTGCGGATGAGTGACTTCGCCAAACGGCGTCCGGCCCAGCTCTCCGGCGGCCAGCAGCAGCGGGTCGCACTGGCCCGGGCGCTGGTGCTGCGCCCCCGCGTGCTTTTGCTCGACGAACCCCTCGGCGCGCTGGACGCCAAGCTGCGCAAACAACTGCAATTGGAGTTGCGCGCGATGCAGCGCGAGGTCGGCATCACCTTCGTCTATGTGACGCACGACCAGGAGGAAGCGCTCACGATGAGCGACCAGATCGCCGTGCTGGCCGAGGGCCGAGTCGAACAGGTCGGCCCACCGCAGGAGATCTACTCGGCGCCCGCCACCACGTTCGTCGCGGGATTCCTCGGCGCCGCCAACATCTTCGACGCCGTCGTCCTCGAGGCCGACAGCGCCTCGGCGGTATGCGAGACGCTGAACACGCGCCTCGGGGCGGCCGTCGGCGACGCCGTCGAACTGGGCGCGGCCGCGATCGTCATCCGGCCGGAGAGGATCAGCCTGCAGGCTCCGGGTGATCCGATTGGCCAGGGCCGCAACGTGATTGGCGGAGTCGTCTCCGAGGTCGTCTACCTCGGCAACTGCACGCAGGTCCACGTCGACGTCGGCGCACCGGCGCCACTGGTGGTCGAGGTGCCCAACCACTCGGGTCCCCGGTCGGTGGCGCACGAGCCGGGCGCCCAGGTCAACTGCGTGTGTACACACGATGCGGTGCGGGTGCTGCACCGCAGCCAGGCCCAGGTGGTCGCCGATCCGGTGGCCGACGAGGTGAGCGCGCTCACTCCTTCTTGACGCGTGCCCTGCCGTTCACCCGTTTCGTCACCGGGGCGAGGTTGAGTACCCGTTCGGCGAATCGCATCGCGATGTCGTACGCCAGATCCGAGTCGACCTCGGGGTCGTCGAGTGCCACCTGGATGGACAGGCCGTCCAGGAGCGCCGCGAACTCCACCGCGAACATGCGGGGGTCGACCTTCGCATCGAACTCCGACGGGTCCGCCGACTTGATCGCATCGACGATCATCTGCCGCCACCGGGCGTCGAGTTCTGCACGGTCGGACTTGATCTCGTCGTGCCGAAATGCCTGGGCCCACAGGTCGAACCACAGGCCCCACGCGCCGGGGATCTCCTCGCTGCCCTCCCGCACGCACGTCCATCGGATCAGCAGCGAGAGTCGCTCGCGCAGCGCGGTAACCTCACGCAACATCTCCTCGGCCGCCTCGTAGAACGACACCTCCGAGAATCGCAGTGCGTCGACCAGGAGGCGGTCACGCGTGCCGAAGTAATAGATGACGAGCGCCGAGCTCACGCCCGCCCGCCTGGCGACATCGGCGATGCGGGTGTCGCCGAACCCACGCTCGCAAATCAGCTCCGCTGCGGCGCGGAGCATATCGATACGCCGCGCCTCGTTCTGTTCTGTCGCGGGTGCCGGCTCGGCCATTGTCGTGTCCGTTCCCCTCCGAAGTGCATCGTCGCTCTTGTCTGGAGCCTATCACTTCGTTAGATTGAACAGTCAGTCAGGCCGCGCGGCGGCGTCGACGAGAGTAGGACTTCCATGTCGAACAATTACGACGCCATCGTCATCGGTGGCGGCCACAACGGACTCGTCTCCGCGGCCTATCTGGCGCGGTCGGGTGCCAGAACCCTGGTGCTGGAAGGGCGCGGATCGCTGGGCGGAGCGGCGACCACGGAGGCGCCGTGGGACGACGCTCCCCACCTGCGGGTGACCCGACTGTCGTATGTGATGAGTCTGATGCCGCCGACTATCGTGCGGGAGCTTCAACTCGAGCGCCACGGGTACAAGGTGCATCCGATGGGCCCGTCCTACCAGGCGTTTCCCGAGGGCGGCTCGCTGATCATCTACGAGGACGACCCCAAGCGCACCCACGAGCAGGTGTCGAAGTTCTCCAAGAAGGACGCGGACGCGTTGCCGGAGTACTACGACTGGATCGGCGGCATCGCCGAGGTGATGGGGCCGCTGCTGACGCAGGTGCCGCCCAACATCGGCTCGAAGCGACCGTCGGATCTGTTCGACCTGGCCAAGCTGGCCTGGCCGCTGCGCAAGAAGATCACGCCGCGCGTCACCGCGGACATCACCCGGCTGCTGACCATGAGCATCGCAGATCTGCTCGACGACTGGTTTGAATCACCGCAAGTGAAAGGTCTGATGGCGGTCAACGGCATCATCGGGACCTGGGCCGGGCCGTATGAACCGGGCACGGCCTACGTCATGGCCCACCACTCGATCGGCGACGTCGGCGACGGCCAGCTGGGCAGCTGGGGCTACCCCGAGGGTGGCATGGGCGGCGTATCCGAAGCCATCGCCCGATCCGCGAAGAGCTTCGGCGCCGAGATCCGCACCAATGCGCGGGTGTCCCGGGTGTTGACTCGGGGTAGCCAGGTTCGGGGTGTGGTTCTGGAGAACGGCGATGAGATCACCGCACCGCTGGTCGTCACCACGCTGCATCCGAAGACCGCCTTCCTCGAACACCTTTCGCCGTCCGAACTGCCCGACGACTTCGTCGCCGACATCGAGCACTTCAAGACGCGCAGCGGTGTGGTGAAGATCAACGTCGCGCTGTCGGAGCTGCCGAGTTTCACGGCGAATCCGAGTTCGGGGATCGCCGAACATCTCACCGGGTCGATCGAGATGGCGCCGACCATGGAGTACCTGGAAGCCGCCTTCCAGGACGCGCGCGTCGGTAAGCCCGCAGTGCTGCCGTTCAGTGACGGCGTCATCCCGACGACGTTGGACAAGACGTTGAATCCCGATGGCACCCACATCATGTCGCTGTTCACCCAGTGGGTGCCCGCCGAGTGGGCGAACGCACCACACACCGAGGAGCTCGACGCCTACGCGGAACGCGTCATCGACACCTACGACCAGGTGGCACCCGGCTTCAAGGCGTCGATCACGCACCGCGACGTCGTCGGCCCGTACGAAATGGAGCAGGAATACGGCCTCATCGGCGGCAACATCTTCCACGGTGAACTGTCGTTGGAGCAGCTGTTCCACATGCGGCCCGCACCCGGGTACGCGGACTATCGCACGCCCATCAAGGGGCTTTACAACGGCAGCTCGGGCACACACGCCGGCGGTGGCGTCTGCGGAATCCCCGGATGGCAGGCGGCGCGCGCGGCCCTGGCGGACAAGAAGCGCCGCTTCGGCCGTCAATGAGCGCTTGCGGGTATCGATGAGCGCTTGCGGGTATCGATGAGCGAAGCGCGGCGCGCGGCCGTCGACGCGATGCTCGGCGCCCGGTCGATAGCGCTCGTCGGAGCCAGCGCGCGGCCGGACACCCTCGGTGCCCGGATGATCATTGAGGCACAACGGGGTTCGGCACGCTTTCATCTGGTCAATCCTCGCTACGACCGGATAGGCGATATGCCCTGCGCGCCGTCGCTGACCGACCTCGATGACGAGGTCGATCTGGTGCTGCTCGGTGTGCCCGACGGGGCCCTGCTCGAGCAGCTGGAGTCTGCCGCCACGATCGGCGCGAAGGGGGCGGTGCTGTTCGGTTCCGCGCACGGATTGCGCGACAAGGTCACGGCGATCGCCATGAGTGCCGGCATGGCGGTGTGCGGTGCGGGTTGCATGGGCTTCATCAACAACGCCCGCGGGGTGCGAGCATTGGGTTACCTGGAGCCGGATCCCCTGCCGGCCGGTGGCATCAGCCTCATCACGCATTCTGGGTCGGCGTTCTCGACGATGCTGCGCGCACGACGCGGATTCGGTTTCCGTCTTGCGGTGTCCTCCGGCCAGGAACTGGTGACCAACACCGCCGATTATGTCGAGTACGCGCTCGACGATCCCGATACCCGCATCATCGCGTTGCTCATGGAGACACCGCGGGACGTGCCCAGGCTGCGAAACGCGTTGCTGCGTGCGGCGGCCCAGGGCGCGCCGGTGGTGATCCTCACGGTGGGCGGATCGCCGCGCGGTAAGGCGATGGTGGCGGCGCATTCGGGTGCACTCGCTGGTGAGCGCGCGGCGTGGGACGCATTCTGCGCTGCCACCGGGGCCGTTCACGTCAGCGATCTCGCCGAGTTCGCCGACACGCTGGAATTGTTCTCGGCGCCAAGGCGATCCCGCGGCGGCGGCATCGCGACCGTGCACGATTCCGGCGCGGAACGCGCGCTGGTCGCCGATCTCGCCCACGAACTTGGCGTCGAGTTCGCCGACCTGGCCGACGACACACTCGCCACGATCGGCGCCCTGCTCGACGAGGGACTGGCTGCGACCAACCCGTTGGACGTGTGGGGCACCGGTGCCGATACCCGCAACCTGTTCGGCAGCTGCCTGCGCGCGATGGTCGATGACCCTGGCGTCGGCGTCACCGCCTTAGCCGTCGACCTCGTCACCGAATTCGACGGTGACACGGCCTATGCCGACGCGGTGCTGGACGTTGCGGACGACACTGAAGCGCCGATCGCGGTCGTCGCATCCGTGTCCTCGGCGATCGATCGTCCGACGGCGCAACAACTGCGCGACAACGGGATTCCCGTGCTGGAAGGCGTGCGTAGTGGACTGGCCGCGCTCGGTCATCTCGTACGTTGGCCGCTTCCCGTCGAGGAGATGCCAACTCCCGGTCCGCGTCGCGACGTCCGCACCGATGCCTCCGCGTCCGAGCTGCTGGCCGCGTACGGCATCCCGGTGGCGGAGTCGCGGCCGGCGAATTCGCTCGACGAGGCGCTGGCAGCGGCGGATGCGGTCGGATATCCGGTGGCGCTCAAAACCGTTGGGGTGCTGCATAAGACCGAGGCAGGCGGAGTCGTCTTGGGCATCGCCGATGAGGCGGCGTTGACGGCGGCCTACGAAGCGATGGCGCAGCGACTGGGTCCCGCTGTGACTGTCGAGGCGATGGTCGACGGCGGTGTGGAGATCTCGGTGGGGTTCGTGAGAGACGACGCGTTCGGCCCCCTGGTGGTGGTCGCCGCGGGCGGCACGCTGGTCGAGTTGATGGAAGACCGCGTGGTGGCGTGCCCGCCGCTGTCGCGCAGCGGCGCCCGACGTCTCCTCGACGGGCTCCGTATAGCGCCGCTGCTGGCGGGATGGCGCGGCGCACCGGCCGTCGACGTCGAGGCGCTTACCGACGTCATCGTGCGCTTCTCGGAGATGGCCATCGACCTCGGGGATGCGTTCGTCGCGGTCGAGGCCAACCCCGTCATCGCCACCGCCGACGACGTGATTGCGGTCGACGCGTTGATGATTGCGAAAGACCCACCCCGGTCCCGTTGAGGCGCGCATACTCCGAATCTGGGAGGCGCCATGACGAAACAATTCGACGGCAAGGTTGTATTCATCACGGGGGCGGCGCGCGGCCAAGGGCGTTCTCACGCGGTCCGTTTCGCAGAAGAGGGAGCGAACGTCATCGCTTTCGATCTGTGCGATCAGATCGAGTGCGTGGGCTATCCGATGGCCACACCGGAAGACCTCGACCAGACGGTCAACCTCGTCGAGAAGACCGGGCAGCGCATCGTCGCCGAGCAGGGCGACGTCCGTGATTTCGCAAGGCTCAAGGCGGCTGTGGACAGCGGGGTCGCCGAGTTCGGGCGCATCGACTTCGTCCTCGCCAACGCCGGTATCGCGCCGGTGCTCAGCCCGGGCGCCGACGAGATGCAGTCATTCGTCGACGCCGTCGACGTGATGCTCAAAGGGGTCTACTACACCATCGAAGCGTCGCTACCGGCGATGCTTGCCCACGGCGACGGCGGGGCCATCGTCATCACGAGCTCCGTCGCGGGACTGTCCGGCATGCGGATGAGGTTCGGCCAGAAACAACACGGCTTGATGGGTTACGCCGCGGCCAAGCACGGTGTGGTCGGGTTGATGCGCGGCTACGCGAACATGCTCGCCGAGAGGAACATTCGCGTCAACAGCGTCCATCCGACAGGTGTCACGAGCCCGATGATCGTCAACCCGCAGGTCGAACAGCTGATGGCCGAACGTCCCGAGTACGCGGCGATGTTCGAGAACCTGCTTCCGGTACCGATGATCGAACCGACCGACATCAGCGAGGCGATGGTATACCTCTGTGGGTCATCGGGCCGTTACATCACCGGGGTCACGCTGCCTGTCGACGCGGGGTGGACGTCGAAGTAGCTCTCAGAAGATCGAATAGACCTTGCGCACCGTCTCGTGCAGTTCCCAGGTGCCCTTCCACCCGACCGGGAACACCGCGACGTCGCCTGCCTTGATCTCTTTCGGCTCGCCACCGTCGGGTGTCACGGTCATCCGGCCGGACAGGACGTAGATGACCTCGTTCTCGTCCTGAACCCAGTAGGACGGCCCCGCGGTGCATTGCCAGATGCCCGCGGACCTGTCGCCGTCCACCCAGATCTCGAGGCCGTGCGTGGCCATCGGGTCGCCGGTCGCTTCAGCGAGCGGGCCCCAGTCCTCGAGTTCTGCGTCAGCGGCCTGGGCAAGGAATGCGGTGTCGATGATGGTCACAGTGTCGCTTTCTCCGGGAAGGGTAGTGAAATCGGCTCTGGGGCAACGCGACTGTTGCCGTCGGCGTCGAAGCGGTCGAGCCCGAGGTCGGTCAGATCGAGCCACGTGCACGTGCCCGTCGTCGTGAGGTCGGCGGCGACCTGCGCGACCGCGGGACCCCACATCATGCCGTGACCGGCAGGGCTGGCCACCACGGTGCCCTCGACCGGACCGTCGTCGGTCAGCAGCGGCCCCAGGATCGGCAGGTGGTCGGGGGTGTAGTCGATGGTCGCCGCCCACGACCGCTTCAGCCCAAGGCCCGCCACCGCGGGGAACAGCTCCTCGATACGATCGCGCATCTTGTGGTAGTAGACGGTGTCGAAGTCCATCGCTACACCCGGCGGTTCCTCCGGGTTGCTCATCCCCCACAGCAGCCCACCGGATTCGCCTGGCCGCCAGTAGATTCCGGAGCTGACGTCGAACACCATCGGCAGCTCGTTGACATCGACACCGGGAACGGGCGCGGTGACCACCACCTGATGGCGGGTGCCGCCGGCGTGGATACGGCCACCCGCGGCACGGCCGACATCGCCCAGCTGCGGGCCGCCCGTCAGGACGACGTGCGGCGTGTCGATCGGGCCCGCCGACGTGTGGACGCCGACGACACGGCCGCCCGCTGTGCGAAGACCGGTGAAGCTGCAGCGTTCGCGGACCTCGACTCCGCACGCGGTGAGGGCCGCCGTGTATGCGAGCACGTTGCGCGGCGCGTCGATGTACCCGTCGCCGGGGGCGTATGACGCACCCAGCGTGACACCTGGCGCCAGGCCGGTGTCCCGATTGTCGAGGTCGTCGGAGGAGAGCCACTCGACATCGAGACCGATGGAGCGTTGCAACGCAATGCGATCGTGCGCCTGCTGCACTTCGGCCGGGGTGAAACAGGGCATCAGGTAGCCCTGCGCCACGAAACCGCAGTCCAGCGGGAATCGGTCGCCGCTGGCGGCATAGAACTCCTGGGTGCGAAGGCCCAGCCTGATGGCGGTTTCGGTGCCGCCCTGCGCCCGCACCATGCCCGCGGCGCGGCTGCTGGCGCCTTCGCCCAGTGTTCTGGCTTCGAGCAGTACGACCTTGCGATCGCCGCTCTCGGCGAGCAGCACGGCCGTCCACGCGCCGACCGTGCCGCCGCCCACCACCACGACATCGGCACTATGGGAGCTGGTCATAGCATGGAACGCTGGCATAGACTGAACGCTCAGTCAAGAGGGTGGAGGTATGGATGTACGGCCTGACAGAGGAAGATCGGCGCATCCGCGACACCGCGCGAGCGTTCGTCGAAACGCTGATGCCGTACGAGGTGGAGGCCGAGCTCGCCGGAGGCGTGCTACCCAAGGAGATCACCGCCGAGCATCAGGCGCGGGCAATCGAATTGGGTTTGTACGCCACCAATATGCCGACGTCCGTCGGCGGTCCCGGTTACACCGCGCTGCAGCAGGTGCTGGTGCAGGAACAGTGCGGCCGGGTGACCAACGGGTTGGGCTGGGTGATGGCCACCCCACCGCAGTGGTGGGTTGACGTCGCCACCGACTACCAACGCGAACGCTGGCTGCTGCCGTCGGTGCGCGGCGAGAAGCACGAGGCCTACGCGATCACCGAAGAGTTCGCGGGCTCAGACGTCTCCGCGCTGGCCGCCACCGCCCGCCGCGACGGCGACGAGTATGTGATCAACGGGGTCAAGTGGCACGTGACGTCGTTCAACCTCGCCGACTACGTCTTCGTCGAAGCCGTGCTTCCCGACGGCGACCACGTGCTGCTGGTGGTCGATCTGCCGTGGCCGGGTGTGGAAGTGGTTCGCACACCCCACTATTCGCATCACATCGCCGACGAGCATCCGATCGTGGCGTTCAACGATGTTCGTGTTCCGCTCGAGAACCTGGTCGGTACCGAGGGCGGTCCGATGACGTTCACCCAGGACTGGTTCCGATTCGAGCGGATGATGGTGGCCGCGCGATGCGTGGGCGCGGCGCAGCGCCTCGTCGACGAGACGACCGTGTTCGCGCAGACCCGGATCGTGGACGGCAAGCCGTTGGGTGAGCACCAATTGGTGGCAGGCATGCTCGCGGACAATGCGACCGAATTGTTCGCAGCCAGAACCATGCTCTACGAGGTCGCGCGCTCGATCGACGCCGGACACGACCGCAAGACGCTCCACGGCCAGGCCTCGATGGCGAAGTTGTACTGCTCAGAGATGGCGGGGCGCGTCGCCGATCGCGCGGTGCAGATCTTCGGCGGCCGTGGCTATATGCGCGAGAACGTCGCCGAGCGCATGTTCCGAGAGCTTCGCGTCGAACGCATCTGGGAGGGAGCCAGCGAGATCCAGCGGATCATCGTGGGCCGCCAGTTGATGACCCGCGGCCCCAGAGCACTACTCGACCCGGCCTAGTTTTTGCGATTTCGGCGTGCTGGGTCACGCTCAGCGGTACCCAGCACGCCCAAATCGCTGTTTAGAGGCCCAGATCGCGGCCGATGATCTCCTTCATGATCTCGGTCGTGCCGCCGAAGATCGTCTGGATACGTCCGTCGACGTAGTCGCGCGCGACGCGGTACTCGAGCATGTAGCCGTAGCCGCCGTGCAGCTGCACGCACCGGTCGACGACCTTCTTCGCGATCTCGGTGGCCCACCACTTCGCCTTGGCCGCCTCGACCGCGGTCAGCTCACCGTCGACGACACCCCGCAGGCACCGGTCGATGTAGTTCTCGGTGACCTCGAGCTCGGTGTCCATCTCGGCGAGCAGGAACCGGTTGTGCTGGAAGCTGCCGATCGGCTGACCGAACGCCTTGCGATCCTTGGCGTACTGCACGGTCTGACGCCAGGTTTCGCGCGCGCCTGCGATCGCGCTGATCGCGATCGAGAGCCGCTCCGACGGCAGGTTCTGCATCAGGTGGTAGAAGCCGCGGCCTTCCTTGCCCAGCAGGTTGGCGTTCGGCACGCGGACATTCTCGAAGTGCAGCTCGGAGGTGTCCTGCGCGTGCAGGCCCATCTTGTCGAGCTTGCGCCCGCGGGTGAAGCCCGGCATGTCACGCTCGACGACCAACAGGCTGAAGCCCTTGTGGCCGGCTTCGGGATCGGTGCGGCACACCACCACGACGAGGTCGCTGTTGATGCCTGACGAGATGAATGTCTTGGAGCCGTTGACGATCCAGTCGTCGCCGTCGCGCACCGCCGAGGTGCGGATGCCCGCCAGGTCGCTTCCTGCACCGGGCTCGGTCATCGCGATCGCGATGATCGTCTCGCCGCTGGCGATGCCGGGCAGCCAGCGCTGCTTCTGCTCGTCGTTGCAGAGGTCCTTGAAGTACGGGCCGACGACGTCGTTGTGCAGGCTCAGCGCGGGGCCGTGCACACCTGCTTTGGCGATCTCCTCGTCGATGATCGCGTTGAACCGGAAGTCGTCGGAACCGCCGCCCCCGAACTCCTCGGGCATGTTGAACCCGATGAGCCCGTACTTGCCTGCCGCGACGTAGGCCGACCGATCGACGATGCGCTCGGCCTCCCACTTCTCGTGGTTGGGCACGAGCTCGCGCTCGATGTACTCACGGACGGTGTCGCGGAACGCTTCGTGCTCGGCGTCGTAAATCGTGCGCTTCAAAGTCTTTCCCTTACTTCGCTTACTGTGCTTTCCATACCGGCTGGCGTTTCTGCGCGAAGGCCAGCGGTCCTTCTTTGGCGTCCTCGGAACGAAGCACCGTTCCGATTTCGCGCATGGTCCTGGTCCAGCCGGGCTCGTCGCCGACGATGACACCGTCGTCGACGCCCATCGCGACCCTCTTGCTCGCCCACACCGCAAGCGGCGCATTGCAAGTGATGCGCTCGGCGAGCGCGAGCGCCGCCTCGACCGCGGTGCCGTCGGGCACGACCTGGTTGATCAGGCCCCACTTCAGGGCGTCGGCGGAACTCATCGGTTCGCCGGTGAACAGCAGTTCCATCGCGACCTTGCGGGGCAGATGGTCGACGATGCGGAAGACGCCGCCTGCGGCAGCGATCAGGCCCCGTTTGACTTCGGGCAGCCCGAACTTGGCTCGCTCTTCGGCGACGACGAGATCGCTGGCGAGTGCGAGTTCGGTTCCACCGCCGAGCGCCGTGCCGTTGACCGCGGCGATCGTCGGCTTGTCGATGTAGTGGTGGACGTAACCCGCGAAGCCCCAGTCGGCATGGTCGGGATGAAACAGGTTCTCTCGGCGCGAGATCGCCTTGAGATCGGCGCCGGCACAGAACGATTCGCCTGCACCGGTGATGACGACGGCGCGGACCTCGGGATCGTCCTGCGCGGCCTGCAGGGCGTCTCCCACCGCGGTGCTCACCGCGCTGTTGACGGCGTTGCGTGCCTCGGGGCGGTTCAGCGTGATGATGAGGACGTTGCCCCGCCGCTCGGTGAGAGCGGCGGGGGCCTGAACGTCAGTTGTCACAGCAGCTCGAGGATGGTGGCGTTGGCCTGGCCGCCACCCTCGCACATGGTCTGCAGGCCGTACTGAATGCCCTTGTCCCGCATGTGATACAGCATCGTGGTCATGATGCGGGCGCCCGAACCGCCGAGCGGGTGACCGAGCGCGATCGCACCACCGTTGGGGTTGAGCTTCTTCTCGTCGGCGCCGATGTCCTTCAGCCAGGCCAGCGGCACGGGCGCGAAGGCCTCGTTGACCTCGAACACGCCGATCTCGTCGAGGCTCAGGCCCGACTTCTTCAGCGCCTTCTGGGTGGCGGGGATCGGAGCGGTCAGCATGATGACCGGATCAGCGCCGGCCAGCACGGCGGTGTGCACCTTGGCAATCGGCTTGAGACCCAGCGACTTCGCCTTCTCGGCCGACATGAACAGCAGGGCCGCCGAGCCGTCCGAGATCTGGCTGGAGTTACCGGCGTGGATGACACCGTCTTCCTTGAACGCAGGCTTGAGCTCACCCATCTTCTCGATGGTGGTACCGCGGCGGATGCCCTCGTCCTTCAGCACGGCGTTGCCGTCCTGGTCCTTGATGGCGACGATCTGGTCGTCGAAGGCACCGGAGTCCTGTGCGGCAGCAGCCTTCTCATGCGAACCGAGGGAGAACTGGTCGAGGTCGGTGCGGCTGAAACCCCACTGCTCGGCGATCATCTCGGCGCCGATGCCCTGGTTCGGCGTGCGGTCGTAGCGGGACTTGAAGCCCGGCGAGAACGGGTTGCCACCGTTGGCCAGGGAGGCGCCCATCGGGGTGCGCGACATCGACTCGACACCACCGGCGACCACGACGTCGTAGTGCCCGGCGACGACGCCCGCAGCGGCGAAGTGGACCGACTGCTGGCTCGAGCCGCACTGGCGATCGACCGTCACGCCGGGCACGCTCTCCGGCCAGCCCGCGGCGAGCAGCGCGGTGCGCCCGATGTCCATCGCCTGCTCACCGGCCTGCATGACGCAGCCCCAGATGACGTCCTCGACGATTCCGGGGTCGACGCCTGCGCGCTCCACCAGGCCGTTGAGTACCTGCGCCGACAGGTCCGCGGGATGGACACCCGAGAGACCGCCGTTGCGCTTGCCGACCGGCGACCGTACAGCCTCGACGATGACGGCTTCAGCCATGACCCTTCTCCTTTGAAAGACGTGTTTTCCCGAAGGTAGAGCAACGTAGTTTACTAGGTCAACCTACTGGTTGGTAGGGTGACCCGCCTAACGCTACGCCGGGCCGAACCTCCGACCACCTGCGCGTATGCGCACTGCCCATGAACCTAGCGTCCCACATGGTTTACTGAGTTGCATAGCTGGCTCTGCGCCAGTCACCTTCCCGGGGAGTATGGAGTGGCTCGAAGTACACCACTGGCGCCGATGCTCGGCCCAGACGGCGTGGGCGGCGGCACGGCGGTCCGATCGCCGAAGACCGCCGAGCTCGTCGCCGGGACGTTGCGGCGCATGGTGGTCGACGGCCAGCTCAAGGATGGCGACTTCCTGCCCAACGAGGCGGAGCTGATGGCCCATTTCGGCGTCAGCCGGCCGACGCTGCGTGAAGCCGTGCGAGTCCTGGAATCCGAGCGGCTCGTCGAAGTCCGTCGCGGCTCACGTACCGGCGCCCGCGTGCGAGTGCCCGGCCCCGAGATTGTGGCCCGTCCCGCCGGGTTGCTCCTCGAGCTGTCGGGCGCGACCATCGCCGATCTCATGACGGCTCGGGCCGGCATCGAACCAATGGCCGCACGCCTGCTCGCAGAATCGGGAACCGACGAGGCGTTCGATGAGCTCGATCAGATGCTCGCCGACCACGTTCCCTCGGGGTGGCAGACGGGTCGGCTCGCCGAGACGACAGGCGATTTCCACCAACGGCTCGTCGAGCTGTCGGGTAACGCGACGCTGACGATCATCGCCGGCATGCTGCAGGAGATCACGGTGCGGCACACCGCATTCGCCTTCAAGGAGGGCCGCCCGGTATCCAAGGCGGACTTCGACAAGCTGATGCGGTCTTACCAGCGTCTGATGCAGCTGCTGCGTTCGGGCGACGGCGCGGCTGCCGAAGCCCACTGGCGTACACACCTCGATGTGGCACGCAACCTGATGCTCGAGGGGCTGGAGAACGTCAAAGTCCGCGACGTCATGGGCTAGACGTCAACGCTATCCACGTTCTGCAGACGTCTACTCGAACTCCCGCTGCGCATCGTGGATTTCGATGATTTTGGGGCCCGGTCATCGGCTGGTCGTCGACGCTGACCACGTCACGTGCACGGGAATGTCGTCGCTCCACGGTTGTCCCGTCACCATGTCGGAGACGGTCACGTAGCCACGTTCGAACTCCCCCGTCGCCGCATCGACCAACCGGTACTCCTGCCGCTGCCGGTGGAACGGCTGCGCGTCGAGGAGAATGACGCGCACTTCGCCGGGTTCAAAGTGGCACCGCTTCTGCATCGCGGCGATCAGCTGCTCGTTGTGCATGTGGCCGTCGCCGAAATTCCAGCCGACCGCGGTGCTGCACAGCCGCTCACCTTCGGTGATCACGTAGTCGTCCTCGTTGAGTCCGGCCAGCGCGTTGTGCACCAACGTCAGCAGTGCCTTGCCGTGAGAATTGAAGCCGCGGAACGCATATCCCTTGTACAGGTAGATCATCGCCTGCTCCGGGCTGCCGTAGACCTTCTCGAGCTGGGAGGCGGGCATGCTCGCGATCGCGACCAGTCCGCGCTCGATCTTCTCGTTGCCCGACGGCTTGATGCACCACCACGTGGTGTCCCAGTTGCCCGCGTAGTACCGCATACCCGGCAGGAACGAGATCTTGCGTGGGAACAGGTTGCCGAGCACCACGATGGTGACCAGCACAGCAAGCAGCAGGATGGGCAGCGGCGTGGTCAGATTACCGAGGCCGACCGATGCGTGGCCGACGAAAAGCGTTACCACGCAGAACATCATGAAGACGTTCCACTCGAGCGGCACTCCCATGGGAATAGCCGAGAGGATGCCGAAGTGGAAGCACAGCATGATGAATGCGGCGATGTAGGTGGGCCAGCCGCCGTGTGAGAACAACAGCGCCAACGGGACCAGCATCTCGACGGCGGTGCTGAAATGGGCGATGAATCGCGACAACCGGCCAGGGCGCAGATCGTCGGGGAACTTCTCGAAGAACCGCCGCTTCAGCCACTTGGTGCGGATCAGTGGGTTGTTCGACATCATCGTCGAGATCACGAATGGGAAGTGCTTGTTGAGCTTCGACGTGGCGGCACCTATCCAGATCACCACACACACCAGCTTGGCGGCGATGATCATGTCGACCCCGTACCCCGCGAACAGGAACGCCACCGTGAAGGACCCGTACACCTCGCCGCGGGCGGCCAGGAAGATCACCTTGTCGCGCAGACCAATGACCGCGAGCAAACCGAGGATGGTCCAGATCTGCCACATCGGTAGCACACCGATCGAGGTGCCGAGCGACGGCATCGGTCCGGTGCCGTCGGAGAACAGCGCGACGACCAGCACCACCAGCAGCGCAGCGTAGAGCACAACGTCGACGGGTGTACGCGAGTCACCCTTGGTCAGCGGAATCCGGTCGGGCCACGGCGGCAGCCGAATGGTGTTGGGCCGCAACCAGTACAGGATGGACCCCATGGGCGGGAAGAACCGGTTGTTGAGAGGACCGAACCCGCAGCCGAGGCCGATGACCTCGTACAGCATGGTGTAGAGCACGACCTTCTGGAACACGATCGGCTCGGTCCACCAGGCGGCGACGTTGGTGAATCCGTCCACTCCCGTGGTGGCCAGCGCGAACAGCCAGCCGCCGAGGATGTAGAGCAGGATTTTCACGACATAGAACAGGTGCATCACGACAGGCGTGCCGAAGCCCACCTCGGCCCAGTGCAGGGCCATCGGACGAATCTTCTCGGAGCGCGAACCCTTGCGCCATTCGTCGAAGTCGACGACCGGCATGTCGGGCTTGAGAAATCCCATGGCCGAAAGACTAGAACGTGTTCTAGCTTCGCGGAATCAGTTCGGCGGACTCGCAGGCTACGCGGCGTCGGCCTTGGCGGGCGGCCGATAGAAGATGACCAGTTGGCCGATGCCGCCGGCCAGCCCGAGGCCCAGCGAGATGATCAGACCCCACCAGCCGTGCAGGAAGTCGTACAGCGACGAGGTGCGGAACAACAGGTAGTCGAGGCTCAACTTGCCGGCCCCGATTGTCGCGATCCCGACCGCCGACGCAGCCAGCACCAGGTTGTACTCCCAGCCTTCCTTGACGATGAAGAAGCCGTTGGGCCGGTGCACGGTCCAGGCGGCCACCAGCATCAGCGCGACGAAGCCTGCCGCCGGAATCGGCGTGAGGAGTCCGACGGCGAGACCGATACCCGCCGCCATCTCCGTGGTTGCGGCGACTCTGGCGTGGAATATGCCGGGCTTCATCCCCATGCTGTCGAACCAGCCTGCGGTGCCCGCCAAGCCGCCCTTGCCGAAGAACTTGTTGTAACCGTGCGCGGCCATCGTGAGACCGAGCACGACTCGCAGGATCAGCAGGCCAATGTCAGCAGCGGAACCGTATGCAGTCATGCAACAAAATCTAGGCCATGTGTTAAGCCCCTGCCCAGCCCCCACCCACGCTGAGAATCGTTCACGGCGGCGGCGACCCTTGCCGGACTCAACAGCACGGGTCACCGCCGCCTCGAGCGGGTGGGGCCGCAGTCGACTCCCTTATCGAGACCTGGCTGGCAATCAATGCCAAGCCGGCCGAGTCCCAATGAGGAGGTAGGCCTCAAATACCAATACCGGGAACTCCGGCAATGGACCGTTTAAGTTCTGCGCGTCTTACGGAACGCAGACAACGCCGTCAGGGCAGGTGATCTCGACCGGAATTACGCACCCGGACACCGTACCGACGATTGTGGTGAGCATAAATGCGAGCACCAGCTTGCGCATGAATAGCGGCATTACAGAACCCCCTTCGTCGAAATGACGATCTCCCCTAGACGTATTTACTGTACGACATCAATAGCGCCGCCGCCGTTTGAATTGGCCAATCGAAGCGGTCAGCTTTCTACGTTATTCAAGATCGTGGGCGGGATCCAAGGTCAACCTCCCCGTCTGCGCGGCGCGACGAAATTCGCACAATATAGTGCCTGAATTGCAATTGTTTGCTCTAATTCGCGACAACCTGTGATTTTGTTTGCTGCCAATCCCCCGAGCCGCACAATTCAGCCCTTCAGGCCCCACCGACGCGCCATAAGTCGGTTTACTCCGGCGTCAATAGAGCGTTCGCCACGGGTCGGAAACGGCTCAGCCTCCGAGCGCAGCGTCCAGGCGCTCGACGTAGGCATCGATATCACCGACCGCCGGTTCAGCTGCGTGCACGCTGATCGCGATGGTGTCCCCGATGCCGTGGACGCCGTGCGTGAGGCCCATCATCGGAGACAGACCCGGATAGCCCGCGGTCAGCACGACGGGTGCGTCGCCGAAGTGGAGATCGATCTGACCTCGGTTGACGCTGGAGACGACGGTGTTGCCCGTCACCGTCGGCGAGCGCAGCGATGGGTCGAACCGTGTGACGCCCCAGCGTAGTAGCGGCGCAGGAACAGCCTCGAAGGCGCGAGTCGCCGCACGCATCGCGGGATGGGCAGCGCGACGACGGCGATTCGAGAGATCCTCAGCGATGCGGGTAATCCGCTCGCCTGGCTTCAGGTTCGGATACAAGCCGACGCCCACGTTGCCGAAGTGATTGTGCGCGCGACGCGGGCCCTGTTTCGCCATGGGCACCTCGGCGCCAAGCAACCGCGGATCGTCGCCCAGCTCGTGCAGGTGCGCAGACAACGCCGTGGAAATCGCCGCCAGCACACCGACGGTGACGGTCGGACCCGGTATGTCGGCACGATGTCGCACCACGGTGCGAATACTGATCGAACCCTCGGGTCGCGAATTGGTGATCAGTGCCGGACGCGAATCAGCTTGCGGCGGCACGAGTCCGGCGGCGGTATCGCGCTCCAGTTGACGATGTGCGCGGGCGGCACGGTAGCCGAGCCATGGCAGCGCCAGCGGCTTGGCCGACGATGGCGGCTCCACCGGCGCTACGACACCGGCCCTACCGAACAACAGCGCCGCCAGCGCGGACGAGCGGATCCCGTCGCCGAGTGCGTGGGCCATCTGCACCACCGCCACGGCTCCCCTGCGCGTGCGTGGCATGTCATCGACAGCGCAGAAGACGTGCAGCCGCCACGTCATCGAGCGTGCGTCCAGTTGGTCCGACGCCAGCCCGGCGACGGTGGACAGGCAGTCCGTCCACGATGTCGGCTCGTGCACGACGAACTGGTCCGCGCTGACGTCGCCGGTCACCCATTGCGGGTAGCTCAGCACACTGTCGCGGACCCGTAGCGTCAACTCAGGACAGTCCTGCGCGCGGGTCCGGATCTCCTGCAGGGCCCGGTCGACGTTCGCCGGCACTCCGTTGAAGCCGTAGAGCAGAAACTGATCGTTGGGAATCTTCGCCGACATCCAGTACGTCTGCGCGTCGACAGCAGACAGTCGGCGGACCGTCATGCGTTCAGCCTAGGCGCTTAGATCGGCGATCCCACGAAGTCGGCGATGTGGCGTCCGACGACGTCGGGCTGATCGAGCTGCAGGAAATGCCCGGTATGCGGGACGATCGTGACCTCGCTGCCGTCCGGCAGAATCTTCTCGACCCACTGTGCGTAATCCGCTGTGGCACAACCGTCGTCGCGGCCATGTAGATACAGCGTCGGGATCCGCGGCGCCGCAAGCCAGTGCTCGTGCAGTTCGGCGTACTGCGGCGGTACCTTGGTGTTTCGCACGACCGCGCGGTAGAAACCCAGCGCGGCGCGCCAACGGTCAGGGGCACCGATGGACGCGTGGACGTGACGGACGTCCTCGTCGGCCGCGTATCCGGGCGACCACTTTCGCCACAGTCGCGGGACGATCCATTCGGTGGAACGTTCTGGCAGCCAGGGCAACTGGAAGTAAAGGATGTACCAGCTCCGCCGCAGCTGCGCCGGCAATGTCCTGACGAGGCGGCCGACGTCGGCGACGCGACCCCCTGGCGGACGGAACGACGCACTCGGCGGCACCGACATGATCACCGCCTTCTTGAACGGGCTGTCCGGCATCGCCGCAAGCCCGGTCCCCGCCATGGCGCCCCAGTCGTGACCGATGATCACGTCGCGGCCTGTAGCCCCGACGGCGTCGAGGACCCGCAGCGCGTCATCCATGTACGCGCCGATGTGATAGCTGCCGTCCTTCGGTAGTGATGACGGCGCATAACCCCGCATGAACGGCGCAACCACCCGCCAGCCCGCGTCGACCAGCACCGGTGCCATCTTGCGCCACCCGTAGGCGGTGTCGGGAAAACCGTGCAGGCACAACGCGATCGGCGCATCCTCGCGCCCCCACGTCAACGCACGGAGCCCGACAGCCGGCGTCGCGACGTCGATGGTTTCGGGCTCGAGCATCAGACGGGTTCGAACTCCGAGATCAGCCAGCGGCCGTCGATCTTGTCCAGGGTCACACGGACGCTTGATGCGGTGTCTGAAGGCAGATCCTGCCCGACGACCACGGTTTGGTTGACGAACACCAACACCACGGCGTGCTTAGGATCGGCCGAGACCGATGCCACCGCGGGAACCGATGCGACAGCGGAGATCTGCTTCTGCTGGGCGCCCGGGATCACGACGTCGTTGATCAGCGTTGTGTACGAATCGCGGAAGTCACCGGTCAGCAGATCACGGGCGGCGTTGAGTTGCTCGCCGACGGTATCCGGCTTGTACGACAGCATCTTGATCGTGCTGTCCCTGGCCGCATTCATCGACTCCATTGCCGGAGAAGGGTGCTGTTCCGACGCGGCAGGCGGCAACGCGCTGTAGTTGCTCGAGGTGTACTGCCACCGTGCGTACCCCGCACCCAGTGCGAGCAGCAGCGCGAGTCCCGGCAGTATGCCGTAGGCGACGACGCGTGACCATTGAATCTTGCGCTTGGCCTTCTCCGGCTCGTCGCTGGATTCCGGCCATTCCTCAGCGGTTTCGGCGTCTTCCTTGGCGTCCTCGGTGTCCTTGGTGTCCTTATCCGCCGCGTCTGAAGCCTCCGTCGCATCCGAAGTCTCTTCGGTTGGGGCCTCTTCGGTCGCCTTAGACTCCTCGGTCGTGGCCTCTTCGGTCACCTCAGCGGATTCCTTGTCGCTCTTGGCGCCACCAGCGGGCATCCGGTGTCTCTTGCTCACGGCACGAACTCCACGTTGGACACTTTCGCGTCGTCACCAACCTTCGTCACGGTCAGCCGCATCCGCCAGGCGCGCGGCTCCTGCTGGGGGGCACCGATATTCGAGGTGTTGACGGTCACCGCGACGAGCACTCGGCCCTCATCCTTGGTCGCCGACTCCAACCCCGCCTCGGCGATCGTGCCGACCGATTTCGACTGCGCCTGCTTGACGACCTCGACGAAGGGCGCCGCACGGTTCTGGAAATCGTCGTAGAACGTTCCGGTGGCCGAGTCGAGCACGCGCTGCACATCTGCCTCGGCGTGCTCCCAATCGATCGTCGTCAGATTGAGCGCGCCCTGCCTGCCGACTTGCAGGAACAGTTGTCGCTGCTTCTCGCCCTGGTACGCCGCATAGGCGCGGTATCCCGACCAGCCGGCCAGACCGCCGAGCGCGAGCACCGCCACCAGCCCGGCAATCGTCGCCAGCCGAACGTGCGATATCCGCTTCTTGGCAGGCGCCGACGTCTCCTGGTCGCCGCCCTCGGTGGCCTTCTCATCGGCGTCATCGCTCGCCTCGTCGCCGTCGTCGTCCGCATCAGCGGTCTCTTCGGCGGCTTCGGTGACTTCAGTGCCCTCGGTGCCTTCGCTGTCCGACTCGGTCCCGGCCTCCTCCGCGGCCGATTCGGGCTCGGCGGCGCCGGACTGTTCTTCCTCCGCCGCCGAAGTCTCGGTCAGTTCCCCGTCGGGGGCAGCAGCATCGTCTGCCATGTTTGCTCCTCTGCGGCGCCTCGGGCCAGGTTGGACTGTGTGTACTCGCGTCCGTCCGGCCCAACATACGTGCCAGTCGCAGGATCATATTCGGCGGCCGCTATCGGCGGTGGCGCCGGACCTGGCGGATGAGCTACTTCTGCAGGTGGAGTACCAGGTGGCAGCTGGGGAATCGACTGCCCGGACAGGGTGCCGTTGGGATCGCCCTTCCAGTTGTAGCCGTCGTTGAGCGGCACGTACTGCTCGTCGCTCTCGCACATCTTCACCGTGGGCGCACGTTTGCCCGGCACCGTCACGCACGGAAGGTTGCGGGCACCGCGGACGTTGAACGGGGCGTCCTGCGGGATACGGCAGTACACGTCGCCGGCCGGCCGGTCCGGATAGTCCTGCAGCGCAGGCACCCGCTGCTGCTGTGTCGGAAGGAATCCGGTCGTGCATGGTGGCGGCAGGTTCAGGTTGAGGTTCAGCGTCAGGTAGTCGCCCATGTAGTCCTGTTTGGTGTTCGCCTTGGCCACACCGATCGCCTGGGTCGTCGCGGTGCCCTGCGGCAACAACACCAGCAGCTGCTCGAGGCTGGGCTGGTAGGCGACGGCGACTTCGCCGATGCTCACCAGGTTGGCCAACACGATCGGCAGCGTGGGCTGCAACCGGTCGAACAGTGCCCGCACCTCTTCCGCAGCGCCCGGTCCCTTCTCCAGGATCCCGGCCACTGCGGGGTCCTGGGACTGCAGCTGCTCGGTGATCGACGCGAGGTTGGACGCCCACGCCCGGATCGCGCCGCCGCTGTCGGTCTGGGAATCGAGGATCGGTTTCGACCGATCGATCACGTTCGTCAACGAGTCGAGATTCTTGCGGGCGTCGATGGCCAACGCGGTGCCGCCGTCGACCAACCGGGACAGTTCGGGCCCGAGTCCCCCGAACGCCGTGTACGCCTCGTCCACTGCCGTTTGCAGATTCTCGCGCGGGATCACGGCAAGGCCGCGGTTGGTGGCGTCCAGGACGGTGTTGACGTCGATGGGCACGCGCGCCCGATCCTGCGGGATGACGTCGCCGTTCTTCAGCTTCGGGCCTTCGCCGCTCTGCGGAATCAGCTGCACATACAGCTCACCGACCGCCGACACGCTGTGCACCTCGGCGATGAGATCGGCGGGGATGGGCACATCGGAGTCGAGCGAAAGATCAGCGGCGACACCGTTGTTGGTGAGCTTGACGCTCTTGACGATGCCGACCTGGGTGCCGCGATATGTGACGTTGCCCCGTGGATAGAGCCCACCGGCTTCCGGCAGCTCCAGCGTGACGCGGTACTCGCCGATACCCATGAGTGCGGGCAGGCGCATGTACGAGATGACCATGATCCCAAGCGCCACAACGGCCAGCATGGAGAAGATCAGCAGCTGGATAACGATCTGTCGAGTCATTCGCATGTCACGGCCCCTGATCCCAGCGATAAGCCACGAGCAACGGGTTGCCGCCGGGCGGCGGGACGTTTTGGTTGCACGGGCTTGGCAGCTGGCCGATGGTGCGGCCCCACTGCAGCTCCATCCACGTCAGGTTGCATTCGAACCGCGTCCCGACGAACAAACCCTGGTCGAGGCGGCTCAGCGTCATGTCGACGACCAATGACAAGTTGGCGTAGTCGCCCCGAATCCAGTTGGTCAGCGTCTCTTTCGGGAACGGGAACGTCGGCAGGAAGCTGAGCGCCCTGGTGAGCGCGGGGCCCGCATTGGCCAGCGACTCCAGCACCGGCCCGATGTCTTTGAGCTCCTGGACGAGCGCTTCCTTGGTTTGGTTGACGGAATCGGCGGCCAGCGCGCTGAACCTGCCCAGCTGTACGAGTGCCTCGGCAAGATTGTTCCGCTGATCCTTCAGCACCTCGAGCGCATTGGGAATCGTGCGTAATGCCTTGTCCACCACCGGCTTCTGCTCGGCGAACTGGCCCACGAGGTTGTTCAGACTCTCGTTGGCCTCGATGATGTCGCCTTTTTGGTCGTTCACGTAGCCGATGAACACGTCGAGCTGCTCGATCAGGCTGCGCAGCTCGGCTTCACGCCCGGCCCACGCGGTGCTGAATGCCTCTGTGATTTCGTGGATATGGCCGATCCCACCCCCGTTGAGCAGCAGGGCGACGGCCGCCAGCGTCTGCTCGGTGCTCGGATAGTTACCCGACGACTTCAGCGGGATCAGCGAACCCTCGTGCAGTCTGCCCTGCGGCGCCTCTTCGGTGGGCGGTGCGAGCTCGATGTGCAGGGAACCCAGCAGGCTGGTCTGTCCGAGTTTGGCGGTCGCGTTGGCCGGAAGTTGGACATTCTCATTGAGTTCCATGGTGACCAAGGCGTGCCAGCCCTGCCGCTCGATCTTGGTCACGTTGCCGACGGTGACGTCCGCGACGCGCACCCGGGAGTTCGGCTCGATGTTGTCGACGTCGGGCATCTGCGCCTGGATCGTGAACGAGCCGGGACCGCGGCCCTGAACCCCGGGCAACGGGAGCGAGTTCAGCCCCTGCCAGTCCGCGCATCCGGACACGACGAGGCCGAGGACCAGCAGTCCTACGCTGGCACACAAGCGAATTCGCATCACGGTCCCACCACCCCCGTCGGCATCATCATGCCCTGGAGTCCGTCGGCCGGATTCGTGGCGACGACCGCCTCGGCGGGCAGCGGGGGCCCGGGTGGCGGCGGAGGTGCCGCACCGTCGGGCGCCGGCGGCGGAGGTGCGACAGGCGGTTGCGGCGGAATGTAGTTGGGCCGCATCCACTCCTCGCTGTAGGTGATCTCGTTCGGCCGCGCCTGGGCACCGACGAAGAGGTTCTGGCCGATCGGCGGGAAGTTGTACTGACGGTTCTTGATGATCGGGGCAAGGTATTGCACGCACAGCTTCGCCGACTGCTCCGCGTTGAGTCGCGACGCCGCCTGCACGGCACCGCACAGGAAGCTGATCGGGTTGGCGAAGTTGTTGACCGCCAGGATGGCGCTCGCCCCACCCTGCGCGGGCTGATACACGTTGACGTAGTTCTGGAATGAGTTGGGCGCGACGTGCAGGAATTGCTTCACGTCATCGAGGCTGTCGTGCAGCGCCTGGGTGACGCCCGCCAGCTTGTCCGATGTGGTGCCCAACGATTCGCGATTCTCCGCCACGAACGTCTGCACCTCACCGACGACGGCGTTGAAGTCACGTACCGCGTCGGCCACCTCGTTGGGACTGTCGGCGAGCAGACCGGTCACCGATGCCAGGTTCTGGTTGAGCTGACGCATCAAGGTCGTGCTGTCCTGCAACGCGGAAACGAGGATCGACAGGTTCTTGATGGTCGAGAAAATGTCGGTGCTCTTGTCGCCGAGGGCCGAAAACGCCTGCGACAACTTGATCACCGTGTCGCGGATGTTCACGCCCTGGCCGCGCAGGTTTGCGGCGGTGGTGTTGATGACCGCACCCAGCGGACTCACTCCACCCGGTTCCGTCGGCTGCAGCTCCTTGGCGATCCTTTCGAGTTGCTTCCGCAGCGTGTCCCACTCGACCGGTACGACGGTGCGCTCGCGCGGGATCACCGCGTCGTCGGCCATCGTGGGACCGCCGGTGTAGACCGGGGTCAGCTGGATGGCACGAGAGGTCACCAGGGTCGGCGACAGGATCGCGGCATTGGCGTCGGCGGGCACCTTGTACTTGCTGTCGTACCAGAACGAGATCTTGACCCGATTGGGCTCGGGCTCGATCTTGGTGATGCGCCCGACGTTCACGCCGAGGATCCGGACGTCGTCACCCTCGTAGATGCCGTTGCTGTTCTCGAAGTACGCAACGACGTTGGTGCGGTTGATGGTGTCGCTGGTCCGGAACAGCACGACCACACCGGCGACCAACAGCACGACGAGTGCGGCGGCCAGCCAGCTCTTGCGGACGCGGTTCACTGTCCCGCCTCCCCCGTCAGCGGCGGCGCTTCACCCGGCGCGGGAACCATCACCGGGGTCGGCGTCGGGACCGGAATGGAGCGCTGCCCCGGCGGTGCCTCCGCGGGCGGTCCAGGCGGCGGTCCGCCAGGCGGCGGCGCAGGCAGCGGTTCGCGGTACGGGTAGCAGCCGGTTGGGCCGGGCAGCGGTATGCCGGGGGGACCGCATCCCTGGTCACCGGGATTGCCGGTGATGGCGTCGGGCAGATTCAGATGCGGTTCGCCGCCCTGCCCGGTGCGCGGGTACGGCACCGGCATGGCGGGCAAGCCCGGCTGGCCGACCGGCGCATCGGTGCGCTCGGACGGCAACAGCACATTGGGATCAAGGCCGAGGTCCGAGAACGCCACGTCGATGAACGGCTGCAGGAACTGGCCCGGCAGCAGGTTGGCGATGTAGTTCTTGAAGAACGGTCCGGACGAGACCGCCTCACCCAGCGACATCGCGTAGGAGCTCACCAGTTTCAGCCCCTTCTGCAACCGCTCCTTGCGGTTGTCGAGGACCGTCAGCACGCCGTTGAGCTTGTCGATCGCCGGCTTCATCGTCTCGCGGTTCTCGTCGATGAAACCCTGCAGCTGTTGGCTCAGCGCCGAGACGCTCGCCGAGATCTGATCCACTGCGGCGGCTTGGTTCTGCAGCTCGGCCAGCAGTGCGTTGGTGTCTTTGACCAGCGAGACGATCTGGCCACTGCGCTCGGCCAGTACGGCCGTCGACTTGTTGGCGTTGGTGAGCAGTTCGCGCAATTCCGCGTCGCGTTCGTTCAGCGTCTCCGAGAACCGGGCCACACCTTCGACCGCGACCCGCAGTTCGGGTGGCGTCTCGGAGAACGTATCCGCCACCACGCGAAGCGAATCGGAGAGTTGGGTCGTGTCAAGGCCGCTGATCGTCGTCGCGAGCTCGCCAAGGGCGTCCGGCAGCTGGTACGGCGACGTCGTGCGGTTTTTCGGGATGGTGCCCTCCAGCCGGCCGTCGCCCCTCGATGTGACTTCGAGGATCTTCGTGCCCAGCAGACCCTTGGTCTTGATCGCCGCTTCGGTGCGGTCGCCCAGGGCGATGTCCTTGTCCACCGTGAACTTGATCAAGACCTGCGGCCCGTCCAGTTCGATCGACTGCACCTCACCGACCTGGAATCCCGAAACCTGAACGGCCACACCCGTTGTGAGACCACCGGCTTCGGCGAAGTACGCGGAGTACTCATTGGTCTGGTTGAGGAAGGGGATCTTGTCGTACTGCAGCGAGATCAACACGATCGCCGCGGTCAGTGTGAGCCCGATGGCCCCCATGATGAACGGACTGCGTTCGGAGAACGGCTTCATCGCGGCGCACACCTCCCCGTCGACTGGCCGGCAACCTTTACGTAGACGGGCTGGCCGCCCTTGCCGTTGAGCTTGAGGACGATGTCGCAGAGATAGAACGAGAAGAAGTCGCCGTACAGGCCCTGTCGGCCGAGCGCCTGGTAGGCGTCCGGAAGCGTGTTGAGCAGGTTGTCGAAGTAGTCATGGTCGGCCACCACGATTCCCGCCGACCGGTCCGTCTCGTGGATGGTCTTCGCGAACGGCGGCCTGGCCTCCGACAGCAGATCCGCGACGCTGCCCGCGGCCGCGTTCGTGTACGCGAGTCCATTACTGATCTCGGTTCTGCGTTCCGCCAGACCCTGCACCAGTTCGGACAGCGACTCCACCGCCTTTGAGAACTGGTCACTCTGGCCGCCCAGCGACCCCAGCACGGTGTTCAGATTGACGATGACCTCTCCGATCAACTGATCCCGGTCGGCGAGCGTGTTCGTCAGCGCCGCGGTTTGCGTCAGGAACGATCCGATCGTCGCGCCCTGTCCCTCGAATGCCTGAATCAACTGGCCGGACAACGCATTCACCTGATCGGGATCCAGAGCCGAGAACAACGGCCGGAAGCCGCCGATCAACGCATCGAGATCCAGCGCCGGAGAGGTCCTGGCCAACGGAATCGTGTCCCCCGGCTTGACCTTCGTCGTGCCTCCTGCGCCCTCGACCAACGAGAGGTAGCGACCGCCGATCAGATCGTCGTAACGGATCACCGCCCGGTTGCCGTCGGTGAGCACGACCGAATCGTCGGCGGTGAACTCGACGAGGGCGGTCGTGTCCGGCTGTATCGAGATCTTCTCGACCTTGCCGACCTCCACACCCGCGATGCGGACGAAGTCGCCCTCCTCCAGGCCTGTCACGTTGAGGAACTCGGCCTTGTACGTGTTCGACTTCTCGCCGAAGCGCAACTGCCCGAACACCGCATACAACGCGAAGACACCCAGAAGACACACGGCCAGGAAAACGCCGAGACGAACCAGAGCGCTGCGCCAGCTCCCAGTCATGTCGGCATTCCTTTCTCGGTCGAAGTGTCAGTCAAAGGGGTCAAGGTCCGGGTGCGGCGAAGTGCGGCAACGGAACCGGCGGCAACGGCGTCGGCTGTTGGAAGGCCGGCGCGTGCACCACGAACGGCTCCGAACCCGGCGTCGGCCCCGGATCGCGCGGCGCTCCCGGCGGAGGTGCAGGCGGCAGTCCCGGCCACAACGGCGTGCCGTCCGGGGCGTACAGCGGTGCCCCGTAGGCAGGCGCACCCGGATACGGAATCGGTCCGATCGCAGGCCCGCCGAACAGATTCCGGATGCTGGGCGGTTCGGGCACCGCGCGCGTCGTCGGCAGATAGTTGACGTAGCCGGGGAAGCCGATGCCGGGGTTGGGGCGCCAGTCGATGCCCGTTCCGAAGCCGGTGTTCGTGATGAGTTGGCGGACGGGCCAGTTCTCCTTGACGTTGGGCAACGACCCGCAGCTCGGCTTACCACCGGGGCCACCCTTGGCGCCGATGATGGGCAAATGCCTTGGGTAACTGTAGGGATCGTCGCCGAGCGCGAGGCCGGCATCAAGGACGATCGACCGCCCATTGCCGCCAGGCGCCTCATAGCCGCCGTGGTCGAGCAGGTACTTTGCGCCCACCAACAGGCACGTGTAGGTCGGGTTGTACTTGTACAGCAGCTTGGTCGTCGGCTGCAGCACATTGATGGCCTTGATCAGGTTGGCCTGACTGGGCGCCAGCAGGCTGATGCCGCTGTTGGAAAGCCCGATTGTGCTGAGCAGCAACGCATCCAGCGCGTCCGCATGCTTGGTGATGGTTTCGCTCGTCGTGCTGGCCGCATTCAGCGTCGCGAGAATGCCTTGCGCCGCATCGCTGTACGTATCGCTGAAGTCCCGCAGCGCCTGCCAGTCCTCGCGAACCTTCTCGCTGCGCGGATTCAGCGCGAGCAACACCTCGTTGGCGTCGGTGGTCGCCTGGCCGATCTCCGCGCCCTTACCGCGAACGCCTTCGGCGAGCGCCGACAGCACGCTGTTGAGCTTCGCCGGGTCGATCTTGTCGAGCACGCCGACCACGTTCTCGAACACGGTGTTGACCTCGACGCTGACGTTGCGTGACACCAGGACCTGCCCGGCCCTCAGGCGCTGCGGGCTGGGATCTTTCGGGTACACGAGGTCGACGAACTTGGCGCCGAACACGGTCGTGGCGCGGATCTGCGCCTCGACATTGGCCGGGATGTGCTCGATCTGGTCGGGGTCGATCTCGAGCTGCAGCTTCACCGGCTCGGTGCCGCCTTCGATCGCGGCGACCCGCCCGACCTGAACGCCGCGCAGCTTGACCTTGGCATCGGTCTCCATCACCAGGCCGGACCGCTCAGACGTCAGAGTGACCGGCACGAACTTGCGCAGTGAGCCGGTGAACAACGCCCACGTCAGCCAGACGGAGCCGACCACGATCAGCACCAGGATCAGCGTCCACCAAGCGGGGTGCAGTCCTTCGTCGTCTCTCACGTCAGCCATGGCGTCATCCAGCCAGGTTGAAGTTGCCGGACTGCCCGTACACCGCGAGCGAGATCATCATCACCACGAACGCCGCGACGATCAGAGAGGTCCGCACCGCCCGGCCGACCGCCTCGCCCACGCCCGCGGGTCCGCCGCTTGCCGAGAAGCCGTAATAGGTGTGGATCAACATGATCACGATCGCCATCGCGATGCTCTGCACGAAGGACCAGACCAGGTCGGTGGGGTTCAGGAACGTCCTGAAGTAGTGGTCGTAGACGCCCGTCGACTGGCCGTAGATGACGGTTGTGCCGAACCGGGCGGCCCAGAACGAGGCGAGCACGCCGACGCAGTAGAGCGGGATCACTACGACGAGGCCGGCGATCACCCGGGTGGACGCCAGATAGGCGACGCTGCGGATGCCCATCACCTCGAGCGCGTCGATCTCCTCGTTGATCCGCATGGCGCCGAGTTGCGCCGTGGCGCCGGCGCCGATCGTGGCCGCAAGTGCGATGGCCGTGGTCGCGGGCGCGATGAGGCGGACGTTGAAGAAGGCCGACGCGAAACCGGTCAACGCCTCGACGCCGATTTCGGAGAAGTCGGTGTAGCCCTGGACCGCGACCAGCGCGCCGGTCGTCACGGTCAGGAACCCGACGATCGCGACCGTTCCGCCGATCACCACCAAAGCGCCGGTTCCCAGCCCCATCTGGGCGATGATCCGCAGCAGTTCTATCCGGTAGTGGGTGAACACGTAGCCGACGCTGCGCAGCGTCTTGCCGTAGAACTTCGTCTGCGTGCCGATGTGGTTCCACGCGCCGACCCAGTTGTCGAGTCGCCTCGCCAACCTTGGGAAGCGCCGGTCGATCGGCCGGCGGGTCCGCTCCAACGGTGGACTGCTCACAGCGTCACCCGCACCGCAACCGCCGTCGCGACGACGTTGATCGCGAACAGTGCCATGAACGTGAAGACCACCGTCTCGTTGACCGCGTTGCCGACGCCCGCGGGGCCGCCGCCGACGGAAATACCCTTGTAGCAAGCGATTAGACCCGCGGAAAGCCCGAACAGCGCCGCCTTGATCAAGGCGATGGTGACGTCGAGCGCGCCGATGATCAGGGTCAGGCCTGCCGCGAACGCACCCGGTGACACGTGCTGGATGTAGACGCAGAAGAAATAGGCTCCGGCGAGGCCGACGAGGATCACCGTCGCGGAGAGCGCCAGCGACACCAACGTCGCGGCCAGCACGCGCGGGACCACAAGTGCCTGGATCGGATCGACACCCATCACCCGAAGAGCGTCGAGTTCTTCACGGATGGTGCGGGCGCCGAGGTCGGCGCACATGGCGGTCGCACCTGCACCGGCGACCACGAGCACAGTCACGATCGGCCCGATCTGCCGCACCGTGCCGAGAGCAGCGCCCGTGCCGGAGAAGTCGGCCGCGCCGAACTCCCTGAGCAGAATGTTGAAGGTGAACGTCAACAGCACGGTGTAGGGAATCGTCAGCATCAACGTCGGCACGATCGACACCCGCGCGACGAACCACGCCTGCGTGATGAACTCGCGCCACGCGAACGGTGGCCTGAACATCGCGACGAACGTGTCGAGCGCCATCCCGTAGAAGCCGCCGACTGCGCGAACGGGCTTTCCGATGATGGAGGAAGCGACCACTACCTACTTCCTTCCGACATAACCGATCCCCTGCAATGCGTCGACGCCGTGTTTGAACGCACGGGAGTACGACGCCGGTGACCGTAGCATCACACATTTCGTCGTCGGCAACAGGACCATCGCGGATGTGTCACTCCCCCCGGAAGGCATACAAAAGGCTACTTCCGAGAAGAAATTTAGTAGTCGTAACCGTTAAATAGAGATTTACTTGACGCCGACGGCGTCCTCCAATTCGGCGATGACGAGCTTGCGCATGGTGAGCATCGCCCGGGTCGCCGCGACCTCGGTGGCGGGGTCTTCGAGCAGCTCATAAAGCCGGTCGGGGGTGATCTGCCAGCTCAGACCGAATCGGTCCTTGAGCCAGCCGCACTGCGACTCCTCACCCCCGTCGACCAGCCGCTCCCAGTAGTAATCGACCTCGGCCTGGTCCGTACAGCGGATCTCGAATGACACCGCCTCGGTGAACGGGAAGTCAGGACCGCCGTTGATGCCGAGGAACCGCTGGCCGTCCAGCACGAATGTGCCCCAGGCGACGTCGCCGGGCGTCCCTGGTCCGGCCTCGTTATAGCGGTACAGTCGCTCGATCGCGGAGTTCGGGAAGATCGCCGTGTAGAACGCGGCGGCTTCTTCGAGGTTGTTGTCGAACCACAGGCTGGGCGTTATCGATGGCATGTCAGAACTGACCCCTGTCGGGGAACAAACTCATCGCGGTTTCGCGCCCAGTGCCCTCAACGCGAAGTCCAGGACACGGTCCTGTGCGCGCTGCACCCCTTCCTGGTCTTCGTAGTGCTGACTGACCATCACCCTGCTGATGACCGCGCTGATCGCGACCGCATCCTGTTCGGGATCCGTCAACGGAAACGTGCCGTCGTCGCGGCCGCGCCGCAGAATCTTGACCAGCGACCGTTCGCGGTCGTGATGGGATTGCTCCCGCGCCTCCCGGTAGCCCCTCGCGGCGCGCACTTCGTCGGAATCGATGACAGTGAAATGCATCCGCGTCTGGTCGTCGAAGATGACCACGAACATGCCCGCGATCCAGGCCCTGAGTTGATCGACCGGACCGCCGCCCACGTCGGTGCAGATGCGATCCAGACGTTCGGACAACGCTTCCGTCTCCTCGCGCAACATCGCCAGGAACAGTTCGTCTTTGGACTCGAAATGGCGGTAAAAGGCCCGCGTCGATACCCCGGCGCGCTCCAGGATGGCCGCGACGGGGATGGCACCGCTGTGCGGCTGCGACAGACAGCTGTACGCGGCCTCGATGATGCACTCCCTGTCGTCGGCATCCGAGGCGGTCTCTGGCTGCACGTACCGAAGTGTATGGACGGCGCCCGCCAGCGGGTCCAAGTTGGCCGCAAATTCCTGCTGAGTAACGTGACCGGTCGGGGCCCAGCCGAGAGGACGTCTGTGAGCAGCACAGCCAGCGAACCGCAAACGGTGAAGTACCGAGTGCCCGCCGAGGACACCGAGATCACCCTGGTCGCCGATGAGTGGAACCGCGGGGCGTCCTCGGCCGCGGACCGACCGACGGTGCTCATGCTGCACGGCGGCGGCCAGAACAGGTTCTCGTGGAAGAAAACCGGGCAGATCCTGGCCGATCACGGTCTGCACGTCGTCGCGCTGGACAGCCGCGGACACGGTGACAGCGATCGGGCGCCGAAGGCGAACTACACGGTGGACGCGCTGTGCAGCGACACGCTTGCCGTCATCGACCGGATCGGTCGGCCGGTGATCCTGATCGGCGCGAGCATGGGCGGAATGACGGGGATGCTCGTCGCTGAGGCCGCCGGCCCGGAGAAGGTGACCAAACTCGTGCTCGTGGACGTGGTGCCCCGGTATGAGAAGGACGGAAGCGCCCGCATTCGCGAGTTCATGGCCAGCGGGATGGACGGTTTCGCGTCGCTCGACGAAGCCGCCGACGCGGTTGCCGCGTATCTGCCGTATCGCACCAAGCCCCGCAGTCCAGACGGGTTGAAGAAGAACCTGCGCCTACGCGACGGCCGGTGGTACTGGCATTGGGATCCGGCGTTTCTCACCGCACCGCTCGACGACCCGTTCGTCCGGGTGGAGAAGCTGGAGCGCGCAGTGGTCGATTCGACCATCCCGATCCTGCTGATCCGTGGCAAGCTCTCCGATGTGGTCAGCACTGAAGGTGTCAAGGACTTTCTCGAGAAGGTGCCCCGCGCCGAGTTCGTCGAACTCTCCGAGGCCGGGCACACGGCCGCCGGGGACGACAACGACGCATTCTCCGAAGTCGTGGTGCAGTTCGTCTGCAAGTGAACGTCGGATTCAATTTCCTCGAGGAGCCGGAGCTGCCGGCTCCGCAAGTCAGCGAGGAACAGGCTGAGCAGATTCTGCGCGAGCACTACGGATTGCGTGCCCGCGCCAAATCGCTGGGTAGTCAGCAGGATCGCAACTTCACGGTCGTCGCCGAGGACGGCGCGATCGCCGGGGTGTTGAAGATTGCGAACCCGGCCTTCAACGCAACCGAGCTCGAGGCACAGGACCTTGCGGCGGACCTGATCGCGCGGGCTGAGCCCGAACTGCGGGTCGCTGTGCCGATGCCGAACGTCGCAGGCGAGAAGTGCACGGCGATAACGGGGTTGGTGGACGGCACGGCCTATGTGCGGCTGCTGCGCTACCTGCCTGGCGGAACGCTGCTGGAGGACGGCTACCTGTCGCCCACGGTCGCTGCCGGTCTCGGTGACGTCGCGGGTCGGGTGAGCCGGGCCCTGGCCGGTTTCTTTCATCCCGGACTGGACCGAGTGCTGCAATGGGATCTGCGCTACGGCGCCGACGTTGTCGCCCAACTGCTTTCACACGTTCCCGACGCGGCGCACCGGGCCGCACTGGAGACCGCGGCGCAGCAGGCATGGTCGCGTATCGCACCGCTGGCCGAGGAATTGCCGCGCCAGGCGGTCCATCTGGATCTCACCGATGCGAACGTCGTGGTGTCACGCGATCGGGGCGGAGTCCGCGCGGACGGGGTCATCGACTTCGGCGATCTCACGGACAGCTGGGCGGTGGCCGAGCTGGCGATCACGGCGTCGTGCGTACTCGGGCATGCCGGCAGCGATCCGACCTCGGTGCTGCCGGTGATCCAGGCGTTCAACAGGATTCGGCCGCTGTCGGCGGCCGAGGCCGAAGCACTGTGGCCGCTGTTGGCGTTGCGGACGGCGGTGCTGATCGTCAGCGGCGCGCAGCAGGCTGCGCTGGACCCGGACAACGACTACGTGACCGAGCAGTCCGACGGCGAATGGCGCATGTTCGAACAGGCCACGTCGGTGCCGATGGACGTCATGACCGAGGTCATCAAGGCCGACCTCGGGCTGAGCCGGGCGGCTGCGCCGGTGGAGGTGACGACCCCGCTCGTCGATGCGCCGGTGGTGACGCTGGACCTGACCACGACATCCGATGCCTACGACGACGGCCGGTGGCTATCAACGGATGTCGAGGATCTCCAGGCGCGGGCCGCCGTCGGCGACGGCGCCGAGCTGGTGGTCACCGAATACGGGCAGCCCCGGCTGAACCGGGCACCGAAGCTGAGCCAGGAAAGCCCCGCTGTCGTACCGACCGGCATCAACATGTGGCCGGCGTCGACGATCGACCTGCGTGCCCCGTGGGACGGCGAGGTGGTCAACGCGTCGACCGACGTCGTGACGTTTCGGGGTGACGGTGTCGAGCTGACGCTGGCCGGTGTACAGGCGCCCACGTCGGGCAGCCTGCGCGCCGGTGAGACGCTGGCGCAGGCAGCCGCCGAGCGGTGGGTGCACGTCGGTGTGCAGCCCGTCGGCGCACCGCAGGCACCGTTGTTCACGACTGCGGAGTTGGCACCGGGTTGGCTTGCGCTGACGCGAGATCCGCGCCCGCTGCTCGGATTGGACGCAGCGCAGGCGTCGACGACGACGGATCTGTTGTCACGCCGCAACGCGAGTTTCGCGCAGGTGCAGGAGCACTACTACCGGGAGCCGCCGCAGATCGAGCGCGGATGGCGTCACTACATGCTGTCGACCCGCGGTCGCTCCTATCTCGACATGGTCAACAACGTGACCATGCTTGGCCATGCTCACCCGCGGGTCGCCGACGCCGCGGCCCGTCAGCTGCGCAAGCTCAACACGAATTCGCGGTTCAACTACGAGGCGGTCGTCGAGTTCAGTGAGCGGCTGGCCGCCACCCTGCCCGATTCGCTGGACACGGTGTTCCTGGTGAATTCCGGTTCGGAGGCAAGCGATCTGGCGATCCGGTTGGCGACGGCGGCGACCGGCCGCCGCGACGTCGTCGCGGTCAGGGAGGCCTACCACGGGTGGACGTACGGCACCGACGCGGTGTCGACGTCGATCGCCGACAATCCGAATGCGCTTGCCACCCGGCCCGATTGGGTGCACACGGTCGAGTCGCCCAACAGCTTCCGCGGCAAGTACCGCGGTGCGGAGGCCGTGCTCTATGCGGCCGACGCGGTGCGGCAGATCGAGGAACTGATCGCAAGCGGTCGCGCGCCCGCGGCCTTCATCTGCGAGAGCGTGTACGGCAATGCGGGCGGCATGGCGTTGCCCGACGGCTATCTGCAACAGGTGTATGCCGCGGTGCGTGCCGGCGGTGGCCTCGCCATCTCCGATGAGGTCCAGGTCGGGTATGGCCGTCTCGGCGAATGGTTCTGGGGCTTTCAGCAACAGGATGCGGTGCCCGACATCGTGTCGATCGCGAAGTCGACGGGTAACGGCTATCCGCTGGGTGCGGTGATCACCAGCCGTGAGGTCGCGGACAGATTCTCATCGCAGGGCTACTTCTTCTCGTCGACGGGCGGCAGTCCACTGTCGTGCGCGATCGGCATCACGGTGCTCGACGTGCTGCGCGAGGAAGGACTGCAGGAGAACGCGTCCCGCGTCGGGGGGCATCTCAAGGCGCGCCTGCAGGAGTTGCAGCAGCGGCATCCGATCATCGGCACCGTGCACGGGATCGGGCTGTACCTCGGCGTCGAGATGGTCCGTGACACAGAGACACTTGAGCCCGCGACCGAGGAGACCGCTGCGATCTGCGACCGCATGCTCGGACTCGGCGTGATCATCCAGCCGACCGGCGATCACCAGAACATCCTGAAGACGAAGCCGCCGTTGTGCATTGACGTCGAGGGCGCCGACTTCTACGTCGACGCGCTGGACCGGGTGCTGACCGAAGGCTGGTAACTTTTTTCTCGCGAGCAGTCGCAAACACCCCCGTTTTCACGGCGTGTCGTGGCAGTTTGCGTCTGCTCGCCGGCGTTGTTGGCCGCTCCACACCCAACTCGGACGCGATCGCGGGTTGATTTACGTTGTTTCACTGCGTTTCATCAAGGGATGACATCTACCCCCGACGCCTTGGTCACCGAGTTCTGCCGCAAGTGGTCCTCCCCTGATGCCGCCGAACTGGCCTCGTACTTCACCGAGGACGGCATCTATCACAACGTTCCGATGGATCCGCTGACCGGACCGGAGGCGATCAAGGAGTTCATCGCCGGGTTCACGGCGGCGTTCGAAGGCATCGACTTTCAGGTGCACCGGCAGGTCAGCGACGGCAACATCGTCATGAATGAGCGCACCGACGTCATGCGGCGCAAGGACGGTGGCGAGGTCGCCCTTCCCGTGATGGGCGTGTTCGAGATCGTCGACGGCAAGATCGCCAGGTGGTCGGATTACTTCGACATGGAGATGGTGACCAAGGCGTTCTCCTAGGTCAGCAGCGGCACCGTGCCGTGCCGGGTATCGGTGAGAATCTCGAACATCGCCCGCCGGGACGCGACGAGCTCTTCACGCGTGAACGCCTTGCCCGCCACCTGAATCCGACAGGTGGCGATCGCCGAGTTGTAGCAGTACTTCTGGCCGCCGTCCGTGTCGGTGTACGTGAGCCCGATGACATCGCCGGGATCGGCGGTGATCTCCCCCTCGATCATGTGATTCCCGATCCGCCCGCCGAACGACCACGCGAACGGCTGGTAGCGCGCATGCGTTTGCAGGCTGTGCCGGATCGAGCGAACCGCGAATTCCTCTCCGGCATGCCGGAATACGAACAGCGTCGCCGACGGCGTCAACACCGGGCCGATCGCGGCGCGCGCCGTCACGATCTCCAACGTCGACTCCGGCGCGTTGTCGAACCCACACACCTGGCCGAACGCGTACGCGGGTGTGTGCTTCGTTCCCCAGTTGTGGTTGACGCTGCCGGTCCAGTCATCGACGACGACGCGAACGTCGTCGAGTTCCAGCTGCCCGTTGAATTGCGCCAGCGGATGTCGGACCGTGGTCTTCGCCGTCGGGATACGTGCCTTGTAGGCGCGCTCGGTGAGGAGCTTGACCGGCTCCTCCGAACCGGGCGCGATGCGGAGGTCCCAGCGCGCCGAGCGACTGCCGCCGGTGACGACGCCCCGCGCCGACCGGTCATCGAGGGTGGTGGCCGCGATCCGCGCGGTCCAGTCGTCGTAGTCGTACTCGGCGGCGTCGATCGGGTACGGCTCCTTGAGGGCGAGGTTTCCCACCCCGTCGGGGTCGAACAGCATCACCCAGACGTCCGCGACGGGCTCACCTGCCGTCGGCAACAACAATGTCTCCCGCAACCACAGCGCTTCTGCCCGGTCAGGGTGGTTGGCCCGGATGTAGCGGCTCTCGTAGTACGGAGCCGCAACCGAGGTCTTCGACATCACGGGTTCAGCATCCAATACTTGGGGGGTGATGGGTGCACAGATCGCGGCCTACGTACTGGGTGCGGTCGCCGTGGCTCAGGCCATCGCCCTCATCGTTCTCGTCGTCCAGCGCAGGCGTGACCGCGAGGAACTCGAACAGTTGCGCAGTCGCGTGGACACCAGGAACATGCTGCTCTCCGGTGGCCGCGAAGCCGTCAAGACGGTCTGGCAGACAGCGAACATCCTGCGCAAGGACGGGCTCGGAGCCGCCGTGCGGTCCTCGATCGAAGACCTGGCGGACTGGGCCGAGGTCGAACGACCTGACTTGGCCAAACTGGCGCCGAGCGGACACGTCGCAATCCTGTTCTCCGATATCGAGGAGTCGACGGCCCTGAACGAACGCATCGGGGATCGCGCCTGGGTCCGGCTGATCAGCCGACACGACAAGATGGTGCGCAGGCACGTG
Organism: Mycolicibacterium moriokaense; assembly: GCF_010726085.1. Classification (NCBI taxonomy): domain Bacteria; kingdom Bacillati; phylum Actinomycetota; class Actinomycetes; order Mycobacteriales; family Mycobacteriaceae; genus Mycobacterium; species Mycolicibacterium moriokaense. Next base: position 1,961,739 of record NZ_AP022560.1, on the reverse strand, counting down.
GCGAAGTATTCGGGCCACGTGGTGAAGAGCCAGGGTGACGGTTTCATGGTGGCGTTCGCCCAGCCTGACCAGGCGGTGCGGTGCAGCCTCGACATCCAACGCTCACTTCGCCGGGATAGCAACGGCATTCGGGTGCGCATCGGGATCCACATGGGCAAATCGGTGCGGCGCGGCGACGATCTGTTCGGGCGCAACGTCGCGATGGCCGCGCGCGTGGCGAGTGCGGCCGACGGCGGTGAGGTGCTGGTCAGCAAGGTGGTGCGCGATGCGCTTGCCGATGCCGACGCTTTCGAGTTCGACGACGGCCGAGAAGCCGACCTCAAGGGGTTCAGCGGCACTCACCGGCTCTACGCCGTCGCGGCCTAGTTGACATCACACCTAGTCCGTTGTGTGGTCCGTTTTGTTGCCCTCGGCGACGCGCTGGTGCAGCCGTGCGCGGATGTCCTCAGGTGTGTAGGCGTTGCGGCGACGTTGATCGCGGGCGACCAGTGCCCCGCCCGCCACCACGCCGGCGACACCGGCCAGTCCGACCCACTTCCATATGCTGCGCATGCGCTGAGTCTGCCTAAGCTCTGGGGGTGAATCAAAGCACGGTGTCGCTGGAGAAGGCCCTCGACGAGACGCGCACGGGCGATCTCTGGCTGTTCCGGGGCAGGTCGGGGCCCGATCGGGCGATCCAGACGATGAGCAACAGCCCGGTCAACCACGTCGGGATGACCATCGCGATCGAGGATCTGCCGCCGCTGATCTGGCACGCCGAACTGGGCGACAAGCTCACCGATATGTGGACGGGCGGCAACCACCGCGGAGTGCAGTTGAACGACGCGCGCCAGGTCGTCGAGCGATGGGTGCACAACTATCACCAGCGCTGCTGGCTCCGCGAGCTGACGCCGTACGCCACGCGCGAGCAGGAGGATCTTGCCCTCAAAGTGGTGGCGCGCATGGATGGCACTCCGTTTCCCAGCACCGCACGCCTGACGGGTCGGTGGTTTCGCGGCCGTTTGAACGCCGCCGACTTCACGCGGGGACTTCCGTTCGTGCACAGCAAGGTTCGTGAGGCAACGCAGAAGCGGAAGAAGGAGAAGCTTCAGGTGGGCCTCGAGACGGCCTACTGCGCGGAGACCGTCGCCATCACCTATGAGGAGATGGGGTTGCTGTCGACGGAGAAGCACTACAACTGGTTCGACCCCGGCGTGTTCTGGAGCGGCGACGATCTGCCGCTGGCGCCCGGATATCAGCTGGGCACGGAGATCGCCGTCATCGTCGATCCGCCGACCGGTTAGAGCCGCGCGAAGCAGGGGTTGGCGTCCTCGTTGGGGATGGACGCGTTGCGGCTGGAGAACTTCCCGACGACTCCGGTATCGGTGACTTCCACACTGTCAGCGTGGATTCCGAGCGGATAGTTGTCGTTCAGCTTCTTGGTCAGGCCGTTGAGCGCGTCCTGCACCGTCTGTTTTGGCAGCGGGCCGGTGACCTCGAGCACCTCCAGGTTCAGGTCACCGTCGGTGACGACCGGCTTGGCGGTGACGTTGTTGTCGCCGGCGTCCAGAATCACGGTGCCCGCGACGCGGTCGGTGCGCACTCCGGTGATGAGATTGCCTACACCGGGCAGGTTTTCGGCGACGGTGTCCTTGATTCCCTCGGACTTCCAACTGAGCGTCGCGGCGAGCGAACCGATGGTGCCCTTGGAGTCGCGTGAATCATGCAGCCGTACGTCTTCGAGCGTGACCTCGGCCGTCATCCCGTTCGCGCTTTGCACCCGGTTGCCGTCTGTGGTCACCGAGATGTCGGTGTAATCACCGGTGAGGTACTGCCAAAGGAAGGGCGGGTTCACGCCGAACGAGACCGAGGCGCCGTCCTCGACGACACACTCGGCGACCTCCACCAGGATCGTGTCGGCACGGTGTCGGGCGTAGAGCTCGGCGCCGGCCAGCCCGCCGGCCACCAGCGCGACCGCGATCACCGCGATCAGGATGATCGTCTGTCGGTTGCGGCGGCGCCGGGTGGGCGTCGACGGCGGCCCCTGGACCGGCGTGATTCGCTGGGTCGGCCGGGCATCGGCCGGCGACGGCGCCTGCCGGATCCTGCGGGTCGGCCCATCGGGCGAGGATCGGCGCTGCACACGCAGTTGGTCGGTCGGCGCCTCCGGGCGCCCTGCCGACGGCAACTTCTGCGTCGCCGGCTCCGGCGGAGGAGTGGCCCGGGCGCGCCAGCCAGGTGGACCGGGGCGTTGCGGCGGGGTCACGTGCGCGATTGTGCCCTATCCGGTCACGTCGGGACACGGACCCCGTCCGCCGCTTCCGAACTCGCTACGCCTCTCCGAGGGTGACCTCGGCGGTCTGGGCCGCACCGGACTCATCGACGAAGGTGAGGGTGACGGTGTCACCGGGCGCCTTCGAGCGCACCGCTGCGACCAGCGCCTCCGGGCCGTCGATCACGCGGTCGTCGACCTTGGTGACCACCACACCGCTGGGCACGCCCGCCGCTGCGGCGGGGCTGCCGTCGACCACCCGCGCGATCGCCGCGCCCGGGGCGCTGGGGTCCTTGCTGAGCTGCACACCCAGCGAGCCGTGGCTGGCTCTGCCGTTGGCGATCAGCTCCTCGGCGATCCGCTTGGCCTGATCGGACGGGATCGCGAAGCCGAGACCGATCGAGCCGTTCGGCGCGCCGGCACCCTCCTGACCGCCACCGAGCGTCGCGATCGCGGAGTTCACCCCGATCAGTTCACCGTTCATGTTCACCAGCGCGCCGCCGGAGTTGCCCGGGTTGATCGCGGCGTCGGTCTGGATGGCATCGAGCACCGTGACGTCGTCGCCGCCGTCTCCTGCGGAGACCGGACGGTTCAACGCACTGACGATGCCCGTCGTCACGGTTCCCTGAAGACCCAGCGGCGAGCCGATGGCGACGACGTCCTGACCGACCTGCACGTCGGCGGACGACCCGAAGGTGATCGGGGTTAGACCCGAAACGCCCTTGGCGCGAACCACCGCGATATCACCTGCGGGGTCCGTTCCGACCACCTCGAATGGAACGGTCTGGCCGTCGGCGAACGACACGGTGGCGCGAACACCGCGGCCGGTCGAGTAACCCGCGGGCCCGGCCGCGGCGGCGACCACGTGATTGTTGGTCAGGATCAGACCGTCCTCGGAGATCACGATGCCCGAACCCTCGCCACTCTGGCGGCCCGAGTCGATCTGCAGCTTGACCACGCTGGGCATCACCTTGGCGGCAACCTGCTCCACCGTCCCGGCGGGGAGGTTCGCCGCGGGCCTGCTGATCGGCTCATCATCGGCGACCGCAGTGGGCACGGCAGCCGCAGGCTCCGACTGGCTGGCGACGGCCGCACCGATCCCACCGCTGACCACTGCGACGGCGAGGGCGCCGCCGATCATGGTGAGGCGCCGACGCGAACGCTTCGGCTGCGTTTTCAGCGGTGTTTGTGCCGCAGATGGAATGGGTTGATGCGCAGTGTGATACGGGTCATACGGCGGATGGACTACCTGTCCGGGGTGGCGCCAGTCCCACGGTGAGCGATACGATTCGTTTCGAACGTCATTCGGGTGTGCTTGTCCCATACCGGGTTCCGTGTAGCGCGGATAGTGAGATGGTCGTGGGGCATGCGGCGGTGTGTGGGTCATGACGTCTGGTTCGCTCCTGAATTCTCAAATTTCACAGTTGATTAGCCCACCTTGCCTTAGCCATCTGAGAGCGAACTGAGAGATACCTATGGAGAGTCGACGACTTTTCATGCCCCGAGAGGCTTTGCCCGCGGGGCCATCTCCGCGTCCGTTCGTCGCGGATCGGGTGGCGTCGCTCACCGGTCTACGCGCAGTCGCGGCGCTGCTCATCGTGGGGACGCACGCCGCGTACGGAACCGGGCAGCTGGCGAACGGCTACCTCGGGGCGCTCTATGCGCGAATGGAGATCGGCGTCCCGATCTTCTTCGCGCTGTCGGGCTTTCTGCTGTTCCGGCCGTGGGTGCGGGCGGTCGCTCGGGGCGCTCCGGCACCGTCGGTGCGCCGCTACGCTTTTCGCCGCACCCAACGGATCGCGCCTGCTTATCTCGCCGTGGTTCTCATCGCGTATGCGCTGTATCAGTTCCGTGACGCCGGGCCCAATCCCGGGCACACCTGGATGGGTCTGCTGCGCCACCTGACCTTGACCCAGATCTACGAACCGGTCTACTTCTTCGTCATGCACCAGGGCCTGACCCAGACCTGGAGTCTGGCAGTCGAATTCGCCTTCTACGCGGCGCTTCCTCTGCTGGCTGCGCTCCTGCTGACGGCGCTCTGCAAGGGGGCGTGGCGACCGGGACTGCTGCTCGTGGGCCTGGGCTCGCTGGCCGCGATCACTCCGCTGTGGCTGTGGGTGCAGCAGGCCACCGACTGGTTGCCCAGCTCTGCGGGAATGTGGCTGCCGGCGCACCTCGTCTACTTCGTCGGCGGAATGGCGCTGGCGGTGCTGCAGGTCATCGGTGTGCACGTGAGGCTGCTCGTCGTGGGCCCACTCGCGGTCCTGAGCTATCTGGTCGTGTCCACGTCGGTCGCCGGGGACATCAACTTCGGTCAGGTGACTCTGGGTCAGAGCCTCATCAAGGTCGCGCTGTACGCCGTCATCGCGTGGTCCGCCATCGCCGCGTTGGTGCTGAGCAGCGGCAACGGCCTCCAGCGGCTGCTGAGCGCGGCTCCGGTTGTCTGGCTTGGCGAGATCTCCTACGAGATCTTCCTGCTGCACGTGATCACGATGGAGATCGTGATGGCGTCGGTGTTGCACTGGCCGGCCTTCACCGGTTCGTGGTCGATCGTATTCGCGGTCACCCTGGCGTTGACGGTCCCGCAGGCTTGGCTCCTGCGCCGGTGGACTGCTTTCGGCTCTCCAACAGGTTGGCGAACACACCGCCGCCGTTCGCTAGGTGAAGTTGTCGTCGCTTGATAGCGTCCGATGCGATGGGCGGAGCAAACTCGTGACGATCGTGGTGATGGACGGGCCGACAGCTTCGGCCCTCTCGCAGGTTCTACCGGTGCTGCTGCTGACGCTGATCATCGAACTGCGCCGGACCGCGTTGCATCGCAAGGTTTCCCGCACCCTGTTCGGCGCGTTCTTTCTGTTGTTCGCCGTGATCGAAACGGTGCTGGTATTGTCGATCGATGGTGAGCTCTACCCGTTCCAATGGGGCGATCTGCTGTCCGCCATCGTCATCTTCGGATTACTCACGCTGATCTGCGCCATCTCCTTCGTGGACCCGACCGACACCTGAGCCGGCGGTTAGCCCCGAGACAACTGCTCGCGAACCGCTTGTGTGTCGATCAGCGACCAGACTTCGGCGATCCGCCGGTTGTCGAACCGGTAGAGGACGTGCTCAGATCGGGGTCACTCATCGCACGATCTTTACATCGTCGGCATCTAGATGTTCTCGGTCATGACGTTGGTAGCAGGCGTGTTGGCTTGATGTGAGGAGAACCTCCGGGTGAGGTGTGGCTTGTCGAAGGCCCATCACCACCCCGGAGGTTCTCGTGTCCCACCGTAATGCCCGCACCACGCTGCACGGCCGAATGCTGATCGTGCAGCGCCACCAGCAAGGGTGGCCGCAGGCCCATATCGCCGCGGCGATGGGCATCTCCCGCAAATGCGTCCACACCTGGATCAGCCGTTATGCCGCTGAAGGTGAGGCCGGACTGCATGACCGGTCCTCACGACCGCACCACAGCCCTCGCGGACCTCGGCGCGGGTGGAGCGCCAAGTGATCGCCGCGCGGCGCAAACATCGTCGGGGCCAGGACTGGCTGGGTCCTGAACTGGGCATTGCGCCCCGGACCGTGGGACGGATTCTGCGCCGTCGCGCTGTGCCCTACCTGCGTGACTGCGATCCGATGACCGGTGCGGTGATCAAGTCGTCGAAGGCCACGACACGACGCTATGAGCGACAACGGCCTGGCGAGCTGGTGCATGTCGATGTCAAAAAGCTCGGTCGTATCCCCGACGGGGGTGGGTGGCGCGCTCACGGGCGTAGTGAACAGGTCCGCAGGCGCGGTATCGGGTATGACTACGTGCACTCGATGGTCGATGACCACAGCCGGCTGGCGTACTCAGAGATCCATGCCGATGAGAAAGGTCCGACGTGTGCCGGGTTCATTGCTCGGGCGGCGCAATACTTTCAATCGCAGGGCATTTCGCGTATCGAGCGCGTGATCACCGACAACCATCTGAGCTATCGGCGCTCGGCCCACGTCGCTGCCGTCATCGACCAACTGCACGCCAAACACCTGTTCATCAAGCCGCACTGCCCATGGCAGAACGGCAAGGTGGAACGCTATAACCGCACCCTGCAAAGCGAATGGTCCTATCGCCGGGTGTTCGCCTCCAACGCAGACCGCGCCCGAGCACTTGCGCCCTGGGTCGAGTTCTACAACACTCAACGCCGCCACAGCGCACTCGACGGGGTACCACCCATCAGCCGACTGCAACCAACGTCATGACCGAGAACATCTAGAAGCGGAACTTCGACTCTGCGTCCAGGGCGTAAAAGTGCGCGTGGCACCCGCCCTCAGCGCAGAGTCAACACTATCTCGGTAGGCTCGACCTGGCTGAAAACATTTGGGCCAGAACCGCATAGACGTCATCGATATCGAGAGGATCACCATGGCCGCCGTTCCCGAGGGTTACGAATCACTGCTCGAGCGCCCGCTATACGGGCACCTGGCCACCGTCCGGCCCGACGGCACACCTCAGGTCAATGCGATGTGGTTCACCTGGGACGGTGAAAGGTTGCGCTTCACCCACACCACCAAGCGGCAGAAATACCGCAACATCAAGGCGAACCCGGCGGTGGCGATGTCGGTCATCGACCCTGACAACCCGTACCGCTACCTCGAGGTGCGGGGCGTCGTCGAAGAGATCGTGCCCGACCCCGAAGGCAAGTTCTATCTCGAACTCAACGACCGGTATGACGGACCACTGACCAAACCGCCCGCCGACAAAGCCGACCGCGTGATCCTGGTCGTGCGTCCGACCGCGTACAGCAAGCAGTAGACGATCATGCTCGTGGCGTTCAGCGTCAGCCCGACAGCTGGTGATCAGGACGGCAGCGTCGGCGCGGCCGTCGCGGAGGCAGTAAGAGTGGTCCGAGCGTCAGGACTGCCCAACGAGACCAACGCCATGTTCACCAACATCGAAGGTGAATGGGACGAGGTGATGGCGGTCGTCAAACAGTCGGTCGATGCGGTGGCCGCCGTGTCGCCACGGGTCAGCCTGGTACTCAAGGCCGACATCCGACCGGGTCATACCGGCCAGCTGACCGCCAAGGTTCAACGCATCGAGGATGCGCTGCGCGACTGACCTAGAGCGTCAAGCAGCCGCGACGTCTTCTTCGACGGCGGTGATGCAGGACGTGCAGTCCGGGCTGTCGATGTCGAAGCGCCCGCAGGTGGGGCAGATGAACGGGATCATGAGCTTTCCTCCGGCTAGCGATCCGACGCCGACTCATCGCGACGCTGGCGACCTGTTACCCCGTGCCGCCGTGCTCGAAACCTGGTCACGCACGCGGGTGCTGACCGGTTGAACCGCCCGGCCCAAGGGAGAAACTATGGCAAACCGCTGGTCTGGAGTGACCACGCCTCACCTTCCAGCGCGTAACCGAGCCCACAGGCACGAAGGTTCGCATTCACCTCGACGTGGAGGTCGAGGACATCGACAGCGGACGTCGGCAGGTCGAGGATCTCGGTGGCCGATTCTCAGGTGTCCGACATGACTACGACGAAGGCGTCGTGCCGAACATGCTGGATCCCGAGGGTGACGTGGTTCGCTCCACCGGCAAGTATCCAGCGTCCATCTGGTCCGCCAGCCATAGAAAGCCTCGCGCATATCGGGTAGCCGAGCTGAGGCCCGCAGCATTTGCAGATCCCCATCGAAGAATGTCGTCGGGCCAAGGCGGCTCAGTGTGGTCGAAGCCACAGACTGGGCAACAGCGCATCCGAGACCGACTCGCAAGGTCGATTCAGGACTCGCAACTGTACTCACGCGCACACCGGACACAGCGGCAGAACATCAGACGCGGTGAACGCCCAACACGTGCGAGTCATCGATACGAAGAAGCGGCGACTCCATCGTCAGTAAGCAGGTGTCGAGTAACGCGGCGGCTTTGCTCGTCTTCGTCCCCCGTAAGCACAGCGCTGCGGAACCTCTCAGTGATCGCCACGGAGCTCACGGGTATACCGGCGGCTGCCAATGAATGTGCCTTGAACGCCACTGCCGCGGCACTGGGACGATAAGTGACCGGACGCAACCGAGGATCGCTCGGGCACGAAGGCCGCGCCCCGATCAGGCTGACCTCGACGATCTCGTGGTCAAACGCGTCGGTGACGCATCTCTGCAGCTGCGCATCCGTGCTGTAGAGCGCTGAACTGAGGGCGATTCCATAAGGTCGTGGGCGTGCGGAATCGGCCTCCGCGCTACGGAAAGTGACCTCACAGCCGAGTATTCGTCCAGCGCGTTCAGCGTCATCCGCAGCGTCGGTTATCACTGTGACGATCCAACCGGCGAGAACTCGATCCACAATCCAACCACCCGCCCCTGTGACCACCTCTCGCACAGATCGCGCGAAGACGTCGATGCGGTACTGATTCGCAGATCCTGAATCGGCACTGCGATAGAGGCTTTCGTTCTTCGCCGGTTGCACAAGCTTCTCCATCTCTACCGCGTCCGTCGGAGCAACATGGCGGTGGTTCCGCTATTGGCGGCTCCCACTCCGACCGCCGCAAGGGCCGCTCCGTCAACTTGACGCCCGCTTGCCTGTCCTCGGATCTGCAGGCATGCCTCGTGGAGATGACCGAAGCCGTGCAGCCGTCCACCAGACAGTTGGCCGCCCGCGGTGTTAATGGGCAGCTCGCCACCGAGCGAGATGCGCGCCGGGTCGGCGATGAAGTCGCCGGACTCGCCGACCTTGCAGAAGGCGAAGTCCTCCAACCAACACAGCACGAAGACACTGAAGCCGTCGTATAACGACGCGTAGTCGACGTCGGCGACGGTGAAGTCAGTGCGGTCCCATATCGTCGACCACCGCGAGCTGATACGGGTGATGTCCTCGCCACCCTCCCAGGTGTACCGATCGTGGTGGGCGCAGTCGACGGCCTCGACCGTGATGGCTGGATGATTCAGCGCCGCAGCATGTTCCGCTCGCGAGATCACGAACGCCGTCGCGCCGTCGCATGCGATGTCGCAGTCGTACATGCACAGCGGTTCGGACACCATCCGCGCGTCCAGGTAGGTCTCCAGATCCAGCGGATCGGTGTAGATCGCCGACGGGTTCATCGCCGCATTGGTCCGCTGCACGATCGCGATCGACGCCAGCTGTTCGCGCGTCAGCCCGTACCGGATCATCCTGGCGCGGATCTGCATCGCCGCGAGGTTGGCCGCGGTGGCGCCGAAAGGCAGTTGCCACCCCATCATTCCGGTCGGTCGGCCACCGCGCGCTCCGTACCCCTGGCGCCGTCCGGAGCCCTGAGCGGTGCCCTCCCAGATACTGCGCCAGCACAGCACGTGATTCGCCAAACCCGCGGCGACGGCCATCATCGCGTCGACCACCGCGCCCAACTGTCCCGGCGACTCCACTCCCCCGGCGACCCAGTTCGGTTTGATGCCGAGCGCGTCGTGGATGTCGCGCAAGGACGCGCCGGAGAATCCGGGCCCCGCCTGCGACGCGCCCGGGTACGTGGTCAGCCCGTCGATATCGGCGAGGGTCAGACCGGCGTCCTCGACAGCGGCGATACACGCGTCGGCGGTGAGCTGCAACGCATCACGGCCCAGCCGTCTGCCGATATCGGACTGTCCGATACCGCTGATGACGACCCTGTCGGTGAGCGGGGAAGCCATCAGCGATCCGGTTCGAACAGCGGAACGAACACGTCGTCGTCACCGTCGCTGAGCCGTTCGAACGTCACACGCACCGGCATCCCCGCGGTGACATCGCCCGGTTCGACATTGACGAGATTGGTCAGCACCCGCACGCGGTCGTCCTCGACGGGTGTAACGAACGCGATGACATACGGCGGGGTGAAGTTGGGAAAGAAGGGGTGTTCATTGGTGGTCCACGTCTCGACCCGTGCCTTGCCGCTGAGCGCGACGTATTCGGGCACACCGTGATCGTGGGGACACCGCAGTGCCGGTGGGTGAATCAATCGCTCGCAGGTGGTGCATCGCTGCAGCCGCCACCGACCGCCGGCACCCGCAGTCCAGTACGGCCGGTTCACCTCCGTCAGAAGCGGAAGCGGCCGCTCCGTTGCGATTTCGCTCACCGCTGACCGACGCCGAAGATGAACCGGTCAGCGATCGCATGCTCGTTGCGGATCGACATCTCCTGTGCGGTGTTCAACCACAGACCGTCGAAACCCTTCGAATGCATGCCCGCATGGATAGCGCCGATGTTCTTCAGATCCTGCGTCGGCAACTCTCCCCACCCGTCGTGGTCCTGCCACCGCTCGAACTCCTGCCAGCTCGTTTCAGGGACCTCGCCCGGCGCGAAGTGTTCGAGCGAGAACATCTCGAACGTGCAGCGATTGGGATCGTCGGCGTCAGGAAGCATCCGATAACCCAGCAGACAAGACTTTTCCACGAGGATTACCAGCGTCGGGAAGATGTGCCAGTCACCGTTGCCCGCGAAGTACTCCTCCATCGACATCTTCGGAAAGTCGACGCCTTCGGCGAGCGCCAATTCCTCGCACATCTTGTGGTACAGAACAAATGGTGGAATCTCGCTCGGCTCCATCGTCGCCAACTGCTGGGCGGCGCGATAGTCGCGCTCGGTGACCAATGAGCCGACCTCAAGGTAGTTGTATTGCATCGAGTTGGCGAACACCTCCGGGCGCGCGGCCTGGCGCTGGCGGGCGCTGTCGCGGCTGGCCGTCTCGGGACGCTGCGTGTAGATGAATCGCGAGTGGTTCTTGTAGGTGATCGTCGGCGTGTACGGGGCGTAGGTGTATTCCTGCGGCAGTGCCGGTTCCGTGGTCGGTCGGGGGCCCTGGGCGGCTCGCAACGTCTGCGGGTGTGTTCCGGGAGTGTGGTAGCCCTCGATGAACGCATCGATAACGGTCTTGTAGTTCGCGGGCAGGAATGTCCGCTTACGCCACCGATAGCGCATGTCCTGCAGGCGGAACGGCGCCAGCGCGGTCGGCAGCGGGTCAAGCCACTCCAAGAGGTCCGGCGGGTCGTCGGCCATGCTGATGAACACCCAGCCGCCCCACGTACCAACGTGGACCGATTGCAACCCCCACTGTTCCCGCGGCCGAGACGCGAACTCCTCTCGGCACGGAACGAACGATGAACGGCCGTCGAGCGCGTAGCGCCAGCCGTGGAACTCACACCGCAGGTCACCCTCTGAAGCGCAACCGGTACCACGCACTATCTTCATTCCCCGATGCGCGCACGTGTTGTAGAACGCTTTGATGCTGCGGTCCTTCTGGCGCACCACGACGATCGACTGCCTGCCGATGCAGTATTCGTAGTAGCTGCCCGGCTCGGGAACCTCCTCCTCGCGGCATGCGACCTGCCAGACCTGGGTGAACAACCGGTCGAGTTCGAGTTGGAGGAACTCCGGGTCGATGTAGCGGCTCTTGGGGACGAACGTCTCCCCGCAGGCATACTTCTCGGGCACGCGCTGGGTCGCCACATCGGTCATGATCAGCTGGCCGGCGGCTTGTCGAAGATGTTGGGCCACAGGACGGCTTCCTTGAACGACGTCTCGATCTCGGCGAACGCGGTGGGGATGTCCCACGTACCGGACGCAGACACGATCTCGCGCTCGACGACCGGGTTGGACATCAAGCTGATGCGGCCGTTCCCGGCGAAGATGACGCGACGGTTCAGCCAATCCGATTGGACGCTGGCCAGATACGCGACCGGGGGGACGCAGTTCTTCGGCGAGAGGCGCACATTGGAGTCGGAGTAGTCCATGCTGCCGCCGCCCTTGATGCCCTGCGTCATTCGGGTGCCCGCGATCGGCGCGATGGCGTTCGACGTCACCCCGTAGTTCCGCAGTGCGTTGGCGCAGGAGAACGTCAGTCCGACGATGCCCATTTTCGCCGCCGCGTAGTTCGGTTGGCTGGGCGCACCTTGAAGGCCGGACATCGAGGTGAAGTTGATCAGCCGGTACTGTCCGCCGCGGTTCTCCCGCCACCACGCGGCGGCGTGTCGGGTGACGTTGAACGTGCCCTTGAGGTGGACGCTGACAACGGCGTCCCAATCCTGCTCGCTCATCTTGAAGACCATGCCGTCGCGGAGGATCCCGGCGGCGTTGACCACCACGTCCAGTCCGCCGAGCGTCTCCGCGGCGCGGCCGACCAGATCGGCGCAGGCGGCGAAGTCCGTGATGTCGGTGGTATCGGCGAAGGCTTTGCCGCCCTGTGCGTTGATCGCCGCGACCACCGCTTCGGCCGGGCCCGCGTCATGGCCGGTCCCGTCGACGCCCACACCGGCGTCGGAGACCAGGACAGTCGCTCCCTCGGCCGCCAGTCCCTCCGCGACCGCGGCGCCGATACCTCGGCCCGCGCCGGTGACCAGCGCCGTACGTCCGTCCAGTGCACCCATATACCGCTCCTAACCGAAGACTCCGTGTGCATCATAGAACACACGAACATAATTTGTTTAGTTGTTTGATCTACTCGAAGCCCCACTCCGAGTAGCGCCGCTCCAACTCGGCAAGGGCTTCCCGCCCACCTCTGGCGGAGCGCTCCTTCATGAAGTTGAACTCGTCGTCGCGCCAGGACAGGTTGCTGAATACGCTGTGCGCCATCGGAACCCAGTCGCCGAACTGCGCCATCCCGACCGCGTGCCAGAACGCGATGAGCGCGTGCTTGCCGACCATCAGACCGTCCGCCGAATGGTGGGCGATGGCGCGTGCGTATCGCAGGGCTTCGTCGTGCAGACCCGCCGCCGGAACGACCGAGGAGGCGACCCCCCATTCGCGAAGCTCCGCTGCAGCGACCTTTCTCCCGGTGATCATCGCCTCGTATCCGCGGTTCGGCCCCAGCTTCAGCAGGGCCAATGGCATCGCGGTGGAGAACCCGGCGAACCCGATCCGGGCCTGCGGGCGCGCCATGTACATGTCCTCTGACACCACGAGAATGTCCGCGGCGAGCGCGAGGTTCATTCCCGCACCCAGGGTGGCGCCCTGACACGCGGCGATCACCGTCTTCGGAAACTCCAGCCAGTTCGTCAGGTGGCGGTGCAATCTACGAGCGTTGCCCATGCGCGCGGTCTGCGGCAGTTTCTTGCTTTTCGTCAACCCGGCCTGTTCGACGGGGAGCCGTCGGACGTCGTCCCCACTGCTGAAGTCCTTGCCCTCGGCGGCCAAGATGACGACCTTGATGTCGTCGTCGTCTTCGGCGCGGTCGAGCCGTTCCTTGAACAGACGATGCATGTCGGGCGAGAGGATCGCGTTGCGGCGGTCGGGCCTGTTGATCGTGATCTGCGCGATGTGCGGTTCGATCACTTCGTAGCGAACCCAGTCCTCATCGACCTCGAAGCTGGCCCCGGCGGCTTGTTCGTCAGTGCCCACGTCACCTCGATTCCGCGCCACCGACCGGCAGCACATCTGAACACTAGCCGCTCCATTGTTACATGGGTGGTACTGTCCCCCCATGCCGACCATGACTGTCTGCAAGGACGTCGCCGCACCCGCCGATGCGGTGTGGGCGCTGTTGGCCGATTTCGGTGACGTGCGCTGGATCCCGATGGACGTCAAGGTCGAGGTCGAGGGCACTGGACCGGGCATGCGCAGGAAGATTCTCGGTTCCGGCGACGAACCCGCGGTCGAGACGCTCCTGTGGATCAGACCTGACGAGCGTCGGTTGTCCTACGAGATCACAAACATCCCCCTGCCGGTGGACCGGTTCACCGCCGTCGTCTTCGTCACCGAGTCCGACGGCGGTTGTCGGGTCGGGTGGGAGGTGGACTACGAGCCGTCCGGCGACGACGCCGAAGCACGCGGCAGCATCGAACTGGTCTACGGGATGATGGCCGACTGGCTGCGGGATGCTGCGACGCAGGCCGCGGGCTGACTGGAACACATATACAGAATCTGTTCAATAGTCTAGGATGTTGCCGGTGATCGACCCCCTTGACCTTGTGCTGATCAGCGTCGACGACCACACCGTCGAACCTCCCGACATGTTCAAAGGCAGGGTGCCGTCGCGCTTCGCCGACGATGCGCCAAAGATCGTGCAGGACAACGACGGCGTGTGTTTCTGGGAGTACGCCGGACTGCAGATGCCCAATATCGGGCTCAACGCCGTCGCGGGCCGGCCCAATGACGAGTGGGGATTCGAACCGTCACGCTTCGAGGACATGCGGACCGGTTGCTACGACGTCGACGCCCGCGTCGACGACATGAACGCAGCAGGAGTCCTGGCGTCGCTGTGCTTTCCCTCGTTCCCGACGATCTCGGGCGCGCTGTTCACCTACCGCGGTGACCGCGATGTCTCCGAGGTGATGGTCCGCGCGTACAACGACTGGCACGTCGAGGACTGGTGCGGACGCCATCCCGACCGGTTCATCCCGATGGGCATTCTGCCGCTGTGGGATCCGGTCCTGGCCGCCGGAGAGGTGGCGCGCCTCGCCGCGAACGGATGCCATGCGGTGACGGTGCCGCAGCACATCGGCAGCTACGGACAGCCGCCATGGCAGGATCCGCAGTGGGATCCGCTCTGGAACGCGGTGTGCGAAAACGAAACCGTCGTCAACATCCACATCGGTACCGGCGGCGGTGTACCCGTTCCGTCGGATCAGACCACCTATCTCGCGTACAACTCGATGCTGGCGATCGACACCATGCGGTTCACCGCGGACCTGATCTTCTCTCCCGTCGTCGTCAAATTCCCCACCATCAAGTTCGCTCTCTCCGAAGGCGGCATCGGATGGATACCGTTCCTGCTCGAGCGGTTCGAGGACATCTACTCCAGGCAGCGCGCGTGGACCGGTGACGACCTCGGCGACGGTCTGACCCCGACGGACGTCTTCCGCCGCAACTTCATGTCGTGCTTCATCCGCGACCGGGTCGGCATCGAGATGCGCGACCGCATCGGAGTCGAAACCATCTGCTGGGAGATGGATTACCCGCATTCCGACAGCAGTTGGCCGGACGCACCCGAACAACTCGCCGCACAGTTGGAGGGATGTTCAGCCGATGAGGTCGAGGCCATCACGTGGCGAAATGCCGCGCGCGTCTACGGCTATGACGCCGTCGAGCGCCTCGGGCGGCAGAACTGCACTGTGGCCGCGCTGCGCGAGAAGATCGCCGGCCTCGACCTGTCGGCACCGAAGGTCGATGCGGGCCGTGCGCCCAAGGCCGGCACAACCGCGATCACCTACGGCGAGATGAAAGAGCGGATGGCGTCGATCATCCGCGGCGGAACGTGACCGAACGCGACTACGGCGTCGTCCTCACCAAAGCGGACCGCGCGTTCCGCGACGAGGTGCGCGCCTTCCTGACGGCCTCGCTGACCCCGGATCTGCTCAGCCGAGACGGTGGTGAGACGGGCCGACTAGACCGGCTCCGGACATGGCAGCGCCGGCTGCACGATGCGGGGCTGGCGGCGATCTCCTGGCCGACCGAGTACGGCGGACGCTCCGCGACCCCGACCCAGCAGCTCATCTTCAATGCTGAAATGGCTGCGGCACACGCCCCGGAGCCGATCAACCGCAGCGCCATCAACCAACTCGGCCCGACCATCATCCAGTGGGGCACCGAAGCGCAGCGGGCGCACTACCTCCCCCGCATCCTCTCAGCGGAAGATGTGTGGTGCCAGGGCTTCTCCGAGCCAGAGGCCGGCAGCGACCTCGCCTCGCTGAAGACGAAAGCCGTCATCGATGGCGATGAGCTCGTGATCACCGGCCAGAAGATCTGGACGTCGAAGGCGTCTTATGCGGACTGGATCTACATCCTGGCGCGGACCGACCCGAACGCCGAGAAGCGCGACGGCATCAGCTATATCCTGGCCGATCTGAAATCGCCCGGCATCGAAGTGCGGCCCATCCGGCAGATCACCGGTGCGGCCGAATTCAACGAGGTGTTCTTCGAGGCGGTGCGGGTGCCTCTGTCGAATGTGCTCGGACCGCTGCACGGCGGTTGGAAAGTGGCGAAGTCGACACTGGGATACGAGCGGGTCGGTCAAAGCCGCACGCATCGAATCGAAAGACGCCTCGACATCCTGGTCAAGATGGCGCAGGAGCCGAACGCGTTGACGAACAATGGGTTTGACGACAGCTACGTCGCCGATCGCATCGCCAGGTACGCGGCGCAGGTCGAGGCGTTGCGTCAGATCGCCGCGCAGGCCACCGCCGCCGGAGTGCGTGGCGTCAGCCCGGGCCCGGAGGCTTCGGTCGCCAAACTACTGACCTCCGAGGTGGACCAGTCGATGGCGAACTTCGGTCTCGAGCTGGCGGGACCCGCGGGCACGCTGGAACGTGGATCGGCCGGGGCCGCGAAGAAAGGCAACGTCGCCCAAAGCTACCTGCTGATGCGTGCGGCCACCTTCGGTGCGGGCACGTCGGAGATCCAACGCAATGTGATCGCCGAACGACTGCTGGGGTTGCCCCGTGACCCCTGAACCCTCACTCGCCGAAATCGCCGATACGGCAGCCGAACTCGCGGAGCTTCGCCAAACTGCGGACGACATCGTCTCTCAGGCGTGGTCGGTCGAACGCAGCCGCTCGCTTCTCGACGGACCGGGACCGGCATTCGACGACGCGCTGTGGAAGACGATCGCGGGACTGGGTTGGCCCGACGTACTGGTGGCGCAGAGCAGCGGCGGCGCAGGCGGAACACTGCGCGAGTTGGCCGTCCTGATCGAGGCGGCCGGATCCGTCGCAGCGCCAATACCCTTGGCCGCGACAGCCGCGGCGGCATGGTGCGAAAAGCGTTGTGCCGACGGCGTCACCGTCGTGCTGCCCGATCCGGCCGTACCGTCGGGCACCACCGTGTCGGGGACATTCACCTACGTTCCCTATGGCGCTGTCGCGTCACGTCTCGTCGTCCTCGCCCATGGCCACGAGTCGGTGCTCGGTGTCGTTGATCCCACCGGCCCAGGCGTCACCCGGGAGGCGCTTACGCCGCTCGATCACGGTCCCGCAGCGCGCATCACGCTCGACGAGGCACCGATCGAGCGCATCGCCGACGGATCCGACGCCGTACACCGTCATCACGATGCGGTCATGAGGTGGCGCGTCGGACTCGTTGCCGAATTGGTCGGCGTGGCCGCTGCCGCCAACGCCGCCGCGAGCGAGTACGCCAAGGTGCGCGTCGCGTTCGGCCGGCCGATAGGCTCGTTCCAGGCGATCAAGCACCGACTCGTCGACCAGCGTTCGAACATCGAGGTCGGCCGTGCGCTCGTCAACCGGGCCGCCGACGCATGCGACCACGACCATCGCGATGCGGCGGCCTTGGTTTCGCTCGCGGCGTTCTGGGCGATCGACTCGTTGCGGTCGGTTCCGGAGGGTGCGACGCAGGTGTTCGGCGGTATCGCCTACACATGGGAGCACGAGGCACATGTCTACCTGCGCCGCGCGGCCACCCTCGCCGCGTCGTTGGGCTCACGGACGGAGCATCGCAAGGCGATCACCGCATGGCTGGCCACCCGAGACTGAGTCGCCGCGAAACTGAATCCTCGCAGGCGTCTACTCGATCTTTCGCTGCTGGAATTCCATTTCGCGGGAAAGAGGAAGTCAGCGGTAGTCCAGGGTGACTTCCAACCGGTCGAACGTGTTGACCAACGACGACTCCCGCTGCACCCGCTGACCGGTCACGCGGACACCCTTGGCGCGCTGAAGCACCTCGGCGAGGACGAACCGTGCTTCCCGTCGCGCCAGGGCCGCGCCCATACAGAAGTGCTCGCCGACACCGAAACCCAGGTGTCCTGCCGCGTCGGGGCGGGTGATGTCGAAGTCTTCGGCGGTGGGACCCCAGTGCTCGGGGTCGCGGTTGGCCGAGGCGTAGGCCATCAGCAGACCTTGCCCCTCACGCACGGTCTTTCCGCGGATCTCGACATCCGTGGCGGCTTGTCGCGCCATGCTCATCACCGGGGTCCACCACCGCATGGTTTCCTCGACGGCGTTCTCGGAGTGCGACGGGTCGGCGAACAGCTTCTCGGCTTGATCGGGATGCAGGTCCAGGCATTGGATGAGGCCGGCCAGCAGGCTCTGCGTGGTCTCGCTTCCGGCGGCCAGTAGCGTCATCGCGTAGACCATGATCTGCGCCTCGTTGAACGGTTCGCCGTCGATGCGCACCTCGGTTAGCAGCGTCAGCAGATCGTCGCGCGGATTCTTGGCCCGCTCGGCGGTCAACCCCATCAGGTACGGCGCGATCTGCTCGAAGATGACCTGGAAATCGTCGTCGGTCGCCAGACCGCTGCCCGCCTTGGCGATCGTTGTGGCCCACGACGCGACCTGTGGCCAGTCCGACTCCGGCACACCGAGAAAGTACGAAAAGATGTACACCGGAATGGGTTCGGCGATGTGCTCGATCCAATCGAACTCTCCGTCGGGGAGTTTGTCGAACGCCTCCGCGACGACCTGCTTGACGCGGTCCTCCATCTTGGCGACTGCCGCCGGTGTGAACCGGACTCCGATCGCCTTGCGGTGTGCGCGGTGTTCGGGTGGGTCCATGAACATGATTCCGCGGCTGCCTAAACCCTGCGGCTCAACGCCCCGCCGATGCGCGATCAGGTCCATCATGATCCCGATGCGTTTTGAGCTGAACTTCTCCGGACGCGCTGAGATTGTCTTGATGTCGTCGTACTTGGTGACGACCCAGAACTGGCCTTCCTCGTACCAGTGCAGCGGGTCGGTCTCCCGCAATTCTCGGAACGTCGCGTTGGGGTCGCCGAGGTAGAACACCGGGTCGTCGAAGCGGGCGTCGGACAGCCGCGTGATCGTCGCCATACTATGAACAATAGAACACTTGATGTGAATCTGTGAACCAGGTGGCCGTCAGGCGGGTCCGGGTGATCATGGACCCAATGAGACGAATACTGTTCAATTGTTCTACACAGCCAGACAGGAGCGTACGTGAGCCAGAATCCTCCCACCACGGATTTCCTGGTCGGCGTGCGTGTGCTGCAACTCGGTGACGGTATCGCCGGCTCGGCCGCCGCCGCGCTGCTCGCCAGTCTCGGCGCCGATGTCGCCAAGATCTCCAGTGCACCGGTGCGCCGAGTGGGTCCGGTCTTGCCGGGTTCACAACCCGTAGCGGCCATCGACGCGATACTCGACCACCGCAAGCGGATACTCGATCCCGACGCTGACCCCGCTGCGTACTCCCGCGAATCCGACATCGTCATCGTCGACGGCACCACCGGGCCCGTCGCGTGCCCGTCGGTGGTTGTGACGCTGTCTCCGTTCGGCGCCGACGGACCCTCGCACCCGGGTGGTGAACTGGTCGCCCAAGCCAGCGGTGGATTACTGGCCACCATCGAAGGCAATGACGGTCGACCCGTTCCCGCCCCCGGCTACGTCGCACTCAAGTCGGCCGGCGCCATCGCCGCCCTGGCGGCGCTGCACGGGCTGGACCGGCATAACGACACCCAGTCTCCGGTTCACGTCGACGTTTCGGTGCAGGAGGCGGTGATCTACACCGCCGCGCTGCCGGAGTGCGCGCACGTCATGTACCGATGCCCCGGTCGCGCGGGCAGCGGCCGCTACCTCGCACCGTCGGGAGTGTTCCCCTGCGAAGACGGGTTGGTGCGCATCACCGCGGTGGAGAATCATCAATGGAACGGTCTGCTGACCGCTTTCGGCAATCCCGACTGGGCCGCGGGCCTCGACGAGCGCCCCGCGCGTATCGAACATGCCGACCTGATCAACGCCAAAGTCACCGAGTGGAGCCTTAAGCGTCGAAAAGCCGATTGTGCCGCCCTGCTGCAGGCCAACGGCGTTCCGTCCACGCCCGTCAACCTGCCCGGCGAACTGCTCGACTCACCTCAACTGGCCCACCGAAGCTCGTTGATACCGACGCGGATCGGAGACCGCGACGTCACGGTCCTCGGACCACCCTGGCGGACGACACCCGGTGCGGTCGGTCAACGCCGGCCTCGCGGCCTGCGCGGGCTGCGCATCGCCGAACTCACCCACGTGCTCGCCGGTCCGATCATCGGCTCGCTGCTCGGGGCGATGGGCGCGACCGTCGTGCGACTGGAGGATCCCGACCGGCTCGACATCTACCGGCGCAGCGGCCCCTTCGCCGACGGCATCGCCGGCGTCGAACGCGGTGCGTACTACGCGGTGGCCAACCATTCCAAGCGCAGCGTGCTGATCGACCCGGCCAACGCGGCCGCCGACGTCGCGGCCGCACTGTCCGCATGCGACGTAGTGATCGAGAACGTCGGATCGTCACGGCTCAACCGATTGCGCGTCGCACCAACCGAACTCGCGGCCTCGGGTCAACTGATGATGCGTGTGTCAGGATTCGGCTCCGATGGACCACTATCTGGCTATCGCGTGTACGCCAACAACGTCCAGGCCTACGGTGGGCTCGCCGGGATCACGACGGACGGCGACGGCAACCCCGCCCGGCTGGGCACTGTACTGGCCGATCCCCTCTCGTCGGTGGTCGCTGCCGCTGTCATTGCCGCGTGGGCCGTCGGCCCCCGTTCGAACACGGGTGCGGTTGTAGACCTTTCGATGGCCGAGGTCGTCGGGTATACGGTGGCTGAATACGTGGCGGCGGCGTCAGTCGGCGAGGTGGATTGGGATTCGGCGGTGCACCGCGGGGTCTATCCCAGCGCCGACTCACGCTGGGTTGCGGTGGAGTTGACCGGTGACGAGGGTCGGGATTTCAGTGAGGGTGAACTGGCCGACCGGATTGCGGCATCCTCCGCCGAGGCCGTCACGGCAGAACTCGCGAACATCGGCGTACGAGCCGCGGTCGTGCGCAATGCGGAAGAACTGGTGACCGACGGTCATCTCGCCGCGCGCGGGTTCTTCCCCGAAATCACCCACCCTGATCCGGATCTCGGCACCGCGCTGCTCGTCGGACTGCCGTGGCGCTTCGCCGGTGAAGGACCGGTACCGCTTTCACCACCGCCCGGGCTCGGAACGACGAGCACCGACGCCCTGTATGAGAGGACGACCGTCTGACGATGACAGGATCTGCAACTCAGGCGACCGTGTGGTCGTCGACCTTCGTACCGTCGAAGTCGCCTTATCCCGAGTTCGGCCAGGACGGCTACAGCGTGGCGTGGGTGGACACCGACGCCGGACGGTTCCAGGTGCTCGTCGAGGGAGCACAGCCGGTGCCAGGAACCGTCGGCCGACTCCTCACCCAGACCCTGGGTGAGGATGCCGTCGAGTTGTTCGTGGCGGATCCGGCATGACGGGCGTCCACATCACCGGGATCGGCGTCACTGAATTCGGCAAGCACAGCCAGACACCGCTGGCCGACCTAGGGGTCGCGGCGGCTGAGAAGGCACTCGCCGATGCCGGCATCGGTTACGACGCTGTCGGCGAGGTCTTCACCGCATCCGCACTGGCAGGCCCGCAGACGGGTCTTGCCGTGGCACACCGGTTGGGCCGCACCGGAATTCCCGTCACCGCCACCGAGAGTGCGTCGGCGGGCGGGATGGTCGCTTTGCGCCACGCGGTGTGGGCCGTCGCGTCCGGTCGCTGCCGGACGGCGCTGGCGATCGGCTACGAGAAGACCACCGCGCTGGAGCCGGGCGGTGTGGTCCCCGCCGCTGTCGGTTTCTGGGACCGGTTCCCGCCGCAGCTGCACTACGCCATCGAAGCGTCCCGTTGGCTGTACGAAACGGGATGCGGTCCGGAGGTCATCGCTGCGGTCGCCGCCAAGTCGTACAACCAGGCGCGGCTCAATCCGCTCGCAGCGCGACGCAACCCGGAGCCGGTGACGGTTGACGATGTGCTCGGCGCTCGCATGGTCGCAGAACCGCTGACCAAGATGATGTGTCACGCGTCGGTGGACGGCGGTGCGGCGATAGTGGTTTCGGCGGACGCGACGCCACGGTCGGCGTCGGTGCTGTCGATCGAGCAGACCAGTTGGCCCGCGGATCTTCAGTGGCCGCTGGTAGGTCCCGTGGTGGGGCCGCCCTCGCAGATAACGCTGACCGCCATGCGTGCGTTCGCGAACGCAGGGGTGGAACCGCGGGACATCGGGGTGGTGTCGCTGCACGACATGTGCGCCAGCGAGGAGATCACCGCGTTGATCGCGATGGGTCTCACCGACTCGGCAGGTGTGGTCAAGCTCGCCGAGTCCGGCGGTTTGGCATCGGACGGCGTGCTGCCGACCAATACCGACGGCGGCTGCATCGCACGCGGCCACCCGATCGGCGCGACCGGCCTTGCGCAGACCGCGGAGATCGTCAGTCAGCTTCGTGGAGAGGCGGATTCGCGTCAGGTCGCCGAACCGCGGGTCGGTCTTGCCCAGGCGGTGGGCGGCGGCGGGTCGTGCGTCGTGGCGTTGTTACGGAAGTGATCAGGCTGATCAGGCCAGTGCTACGGTGGCTTGACCGGGCGTCGTGCTGTTTCCATTCTGGTCGATGACATCGACGTTGAGGTGGATCAGCGCGACGCCGTCGACGATCTCCTTGCCGGTGACCTCACCGATGCACCGCAGCTCATCGCCCTTCTGGTTCATCGACCGGTACTTCGCCGTCAGCGAGCGGATTTCGCCGTCATCGCCGATCCAGGCACGCAACATATTGACCAGGTATGCCAGGCGCAGGTTGCCCATCCCGAAGGCGCCGTTCTCGTTTCCCGCGGCCCGTCCCGCCTCGTCGTCCATGTGAATCGGGATGAACTCATCATTGACCGCCGCGTAGCGATTCCACTCCGTGAAATGCGTCGTGCGGACGAAGGGCGGGATCTGGTCTCCGATCTGAATGGATTCGTAGTCAACAGGACTCGTCATCACCTTCTCCTACAGTGCGATTCCCAGAACCTTGGTGTCGAGGTACTCCTCGATGCCAGCACGAGCACCTTCGCGTCCCAAGCCGCTTTGCTTGATGCCGCCGAAAGGCACTGCTGCCGAGGTCGGATTGATGTCGTTGATGCCGATCATCCCGAAATCGAGTGCCTCGGCGACCCGGATCGCCCGGCTGATATCGCGGGTGTAGAGATATCCGGCGAGACCGTACTCGGTTGAGTTGGCCATCGCGATCGCCTCGTCCTCGTCGTCGAACACCATCACCGGTGCGATCGGACCGAATGTCTCCTCCGAGCAGATCAGCATGTCCGAGGTCACGTTGGTGAGAATGGTCGGGGCGAAGAAGGTTCCGTTGTCGAACGCGGTTCCCTGCAACCGTGAACCGCCGAGTTCGAGATTTGCGCCCTTGTCGACGGCGTCGTCGACCTGTCGCTGCATCTTCTTGAGCGCGACCTCGTCGATGAGCGGCCCGACGGTGGTGCCCGACGCCAAACCGTCCCCGGGGACCAGCTTCTCGACACGAGCGCGCAACGTCGCGATGAACGGTTCGGCAACGGAACGGTGCACGATGAACCGATTAGGGCAGATACAGGCCTGACCGGTGTTGAGGAACTTCACGGCCGCCCCGCCCTTGGCCGCATGCTCCGGATCGGCGTCGGGGAAAACCAGGAAGGGCGCATGCCCGCCGAGTTCCATGGAGACCCGTTTCATCGTGGCGCCCGTACGTGCCGCGATCATCCTGCCGACCTCGGTGGACCCGGTGAAGCTGATCTTGCGCACGCGGGGATCGGCGAGAAGCTCGTCGGCAACCGGTTCGGGGTCCGAACACGTCACGAGGTTGACCACGCCGGCGGGCGCCCCGGCGTCGGCGAACACCTTGAAGGTTTCGACAGCGCACAAGGGCGTCTGTTCGGCCGGCTTGAGCACCGATGTACACCCCGCCGCCAGTGCCGGGGCGAGCTTGCGGGTGATCATCGAAATGGGGTAGTTCCACGGGGTGATCGCCGCACACACACCCACCGGCTGTTGCAGCACGACGAAACGTTGGTCGGCACGCGCCGATGGAATGACCTCTCCGTAAACGCGTTTGGCTTCCTCGGCGAACCACAGTAAGAAGTCTGCTGCGTAGCCGACCTCGTTACGGGCCATCCGCAGCGGCTTGCCCTGTTCCTTGGTCATCAACTCCGCGAGGTCGTCGCGGCGTTCCAGCATGATCCGGTGTGCGTCGATGAGAACCTCGGCGCGTTCGTATGCGGTGCGCCGCCGCCAGTCCGGTAACGCGGCGGCTGCGGCATCGATCGCGCGTCGCGCGTCTGCCCCGTCGCCGTCGGGCACGTTGTCCAGCACAGCCCCCGTGGCCGGGTTGGTGCTGGTGAACGTCCGTCCCGACGCCGCCGCCTGCCATTCACCACCGATGTACATACGAGTCCTTCCCGCGCCCGGGATCAGTATCGGATCACGGTGTCGATACGGGTGCGTATCAACTCGTCGCGCTGATTGTGTAACTGCCGTTCCAACTGGATGTAGAGCATCTGCCCGAGCTTGCCCTCGCGTTCGGCGGCATCCTTGATCCGCCATCGGCCCCTGATGACATCACCCGGTCTCATGGGCTGGACGAACTGAAAAACCACGCCCCCGTTGAGCATCCGCTGACCCGGTTCGCCGGGCTTGGGCATCACGTACCGGGTCGGGCCGTCATCAGAGCGAGTAACGGGCCACGCGAACGGATTGAAGTCCTCCGGCGCGATGATGCCGCCCCAGCGCGTCGCGTTGGCGTAGTCCTCGTCCCAGTAGAGCCGCGGTGGTTCGTGCGGCCAGTGCGTGGCGATCGCCCACCGGCGGATGTCGGACCGGTCGATCGGAAACGACGGCGGGCCCTCTTCATGCCAGACACCGATAGCTGCGGCGAGTCGGTCGGTGATCATGCTCACGCGATTCGCCCCTTTGTCCTCGATGAAGAGCCGTCTGATGCAATCCGATTCGCCACCACCGGCGAGCCAGCTGTACCCGGCGTTAAGGTATCAGTTAAACAGTCTATGTTGTAGTGTTCAGTCATGGTCGCGATCGGCAAACAGTGGCACGTGAACCACGTTGTCTCCGACTACCGCACAGTGACCGACTGGTACCGCGATGTGTTCGGCGCCGTCGACGTATTCACCGACGAATGGCTCGACGCCGAGAAACGATGGGCCTCGATGGTGACAATCGCCGACCTCGCCGTCGACGTCATGGAGCCGACGGCCGAAGGTGCCGCACTTCCGCTGGGGAAGTTTCTCACCCGGTTCGGTCCCCACTTTCACGCGGCGGCCTATTTCGTCGACGGTCCACCGACGGCGATCTTCGACGCCCTCACCGCCCAGGGCGTGCGGTGTTTCGGCCTTGCCGGTGCTGGCCGGGAGACGATGGTCGAGAAGCCGATGAGCCCGGTATTCACCCACCCTAGGGATACCGCGGGTCAGCTGGAGTTCATGCCCTTCTCCGAATCCCGGCCCGGCCCGCTGGGCGTACCGGGCCGGTGGGACGACCCGCGGTTCCACGACGGCTGGTCGAACGAACCGTGGCAACGACATCCGCTGGGCATCCGGGGTTGGCGCGTCGGCGTCGTGGTCCGCGACCTCGACCGCGCCGCCGACATCTACCGCGCACTCGGCGCCGACGTCATCGCCAAGAGCGACGAACCCGACGCGACACGGTGCCGACTTCGGCTCGGTGCCAACACCACGGTGGAACTCATCGCACCGACATCCGACGACACCGTGGCCGGACGCGACCTGGCCGCCAATGGCGAAATCATGCACTCGTGCATCTTCGAGACCGGCGACCTCACCGCGGCGGAGGCACATCTGACTGACCGCGGTGTCGCGATCGCCGAGCGCCACCCCGCGCGGTTGGTCTCCGATCCCGCGACCTGCCACGGCGCGGTGTTCGAATTCGTTCCGGCGGAGAGAATCTGAGGTGGACATGAGTGACGTGCTGCATGCGACCCTGCGCCCCCTATGCCACGTCACCTATGAACTCGCCGAACCGATCGTGGTGTCGACCGGCCCCACCGGCGGCCGCACCATCGGTGAGATCACCGCTGCGCGCTACGAGGGAGAGCGTCTCAAGGCATCACTGAAGGGCCGCGCCGCCGCCGACTGGGCGTTCGTCGAGCCGTCCGGCCGGGTCCTGGTCGACGCCCGTCTCACGCTTGAAACCGATGATGGTGCAACGATTCTGGTGACCTATACCGGGCGGATGAACGCAGCGACCGTCTACTCCGCGTTGTACTTCGAAACCGGCGACGAACGCTACCAGTGGCTCACGCAATTACTGGCCGTCGGCAAAGGCGCCTTCATCGGGGAGAGCCTCGAGTACGAGGTGTACGAGGTGCTCTGAGCTGCCTGCTCGGATCAGGCGATCGCTCCGCTTTCCTTGAGCGCCGTGATGCGGTCCCAGTCGCCACCGAGTTCGAGGATCACGTTCTCCGTGTCGGCGGCGAACTCGGGCATCGGGCTCAGCTGCAACGGCGTTTCGTCGAACAGCACCGGGCTCGCGACGAGCTCGAAGCTGTCGTGATCCGCTTCGACGCCGACGATGTTGCCGTTGGCGCGCACCTGCGGGTCCGCGGCGACCTCGACGGTGTTCTGTACCACCGACCATTGACCGTCGAAGCCCTCGAGCGCTTTTCGCCAATGCTCCAACGGAAGGGCGGCGATCGCTGCGCGTAAGACATCAGTGGCGGCGGCGGCATTCTGGGCGAGCAACTCGTGACTGGCGAAGCGTTCGTCGTCGGCGAGTTCGCCGACACCGACACGGCGGCAGAACTCGCCGAAGAAGCGATAGCCCTGCAGCATCGACAAGCCCAGGAAGCGGCCATCGCTCGTGCGGTAGAAGCCCACCAAAGGATTGTTGGGTGCGACGTTGGCACCCGCCGACGTGGCCACCCAAGGTTGTCCGCTGACGAGTGCCGCGTTGATCGCCACTCCGGATGCCCACACCCCCACGCCGAGCAGCGAGATATCCACGACCCGGGCATGTCCGGTGCGCTCGCGCTCGAACAGTGCCGCCGATATGCCACCGGCGATCGTCATACCACCGATCGAATCTCCGTATGCCGGACCAGGTTGCGGGACAACGCCTTCAAGGTCACCGGGCGTCGAGCCCATCGCGCCCGCCGCGCGACTCCAGAAGCCGGTCATGTCGTAGCCTCCCGTACCCGCCTCAGCACCGAGCGGGCCGTAGGCGCTGCCGCGCGCATAGATGATGTGGGGGTTGACGGCACGCACATCGTCGACGTCGATCTTGAGCTTTTTCCGGGCGTCGGGCAGGAAGTTGGTGAGGAACACGTCGCTGGTGCGCGCGATATCCATCAGCAACGCGTGACCGTCGGAGGTGGACATGTCGAGGGCGACGGATCGCTTACCGCGGTTGGCGTGTTCCATCACCGGATTTCGCTCGCCCTCGATGGTGATGTGGCCGAGGTTGCGCAGGCCCCGCTGGGAATCGCCGGTGCGCGGGTGCTCGATTTTGATGACGTCAGCGCCCCAGTCGGCCAGCACGGCGCCTGCGGCCGGAACGAACGTCCACTGCGCGACTTCAAGGACGCGCACGCCCTTCATCGGCGCGGGAGCGTCTGGTGTCATCTCTCTGCCTCCAGGGGTGTGGCCGACGTCATCTGTATTGAACAATAGAACAGAAAGTGTCTAGCTGCTATTGTCGATGCCGTGACGGGCGCGTTGTCCCATGTTCGCGTGTGCGATCTGAGTGGCCAGCTGGCGGGTGCGGGAGCCACCAAGATCCTTGCTGCATTCGGTGCAGAGGTCATCAGGGTCGAAGACCCGGCCACGCAGGGGCTCTGGGACGCATTGCGCAGCGCGGGCCCCTATGTCGACGAGCGCCGCGGGGTCAACCTCGGAGCCGGCTTCAACAACCACAACGTCGGCAAGTACGGCGTGACGATCAACATGCGGACGCCGGAGGGCAAGGACCTGCTGCGCGAGCTGGTCGCCATCAGCGACGTCGTCACCGAAAACTTCGCGGCGGGCGTCCTGGAGAAGCGCGGCTTCGGTTTCGAGGAACTCCGCAAGATCAAGCCGGACATCATCTACGTGTCCAACTGCGGGTTCGGCCACACCGGTCCCTACCGCGACTTCAAGACGTGGGGTCCTATCGTTCAGGCCGTCAGCGGTCTGACCTTCACCGCGGGTCTACCGGATGCCGAACCGGCCGGGTGGGGCTTCTCGTACATGGATCACGGGTCCGCGTTCTACATGACAACCGCCATCCTGGCTGCGCTGCACCATCGTGAGCGAACAGGCGAAGGTCAGCATGTCGACCTGGCGACGGTGATGGCCGGCATCGCGATGTTACCGACGGAGGTCCTCGACTGGACCGTCAACGGACGCACGACCGCAGCGGGTGGCAATCGAGCTGATTTCGGCGAGATGGCACCGCACGGCATCTACCCGTGTGCCGGCGACGATCGCTGGATCGCGATCGCATGTCGTGATGACCGCGAAGTCGGGCTGCTGTCGAAGGTGCTCGATGAGCCCGAGTTGGTGGCGGAGCGTTTTGCGACCCTCGATCAGCGACTTGGCGCCGCCGATGAGCTGGACCGGCTGATCAGCGTCGCGACCGCGGCCAGGGATGCGACGGTCCTCGCCGAGGACCTCATTGCGGCCGGAGTGCCTGCGAGCGTGGTGAAGAGCCCAAGGGAACGGATCGACGATGATCCCGATCTGGCGGCGATGAACCTGTTCCCGCGGGTGACTCATCCCGACATCGGCGATGTTCGCGTCGAAGGGATCCCGTTGCGGCTGTCCGCGACGCCGTGGCAGATCGACTCGGCGGCACCGCAACTGGGCCAACACAACCGCGAGGTGTTGTGCGGCCTCCTCGGCCACTCCGATGCCGAACTCGACGACTGGGCACAGCGAGGTGTGATCTGAGCGTCCTGCGAGACCTTCGTGTCGTCGAGATCGCCGACCAGTTCACGCCGGTAGGCGGACGCGTGCTTGCCGAGTTGGGTGCCGACGTGATCGTCGTCGAGCCGCCGACCGGATCACAGCACCGGTATCGGCCACCGTTCGTCGACGACCAGCCCGGTGTCGACCGGAGCCTGCGCTGGTGGGCGGGAAATATCGGGAAGCGCTCCGTGACAATCGATTCGGCCTCCGAATCAGGCAAGCGGACACTTGAGGAGTTGATCGGCACAGCCGACATCGTCATCGCCGGCGGTGATCGGTCTAATGGTGTCGACTATGCCGCGTGTGCGGCACGCGATAAACGGTTGATCTGGGTCTCGGTGAGCCCGTTCGGTCTTGACAGCGCCCGCACCGGCCAGCCGGTGACCGATTTGACAATGCTTGCCGGCGGTGGCCCGATCTGGAATTGCGGATATGACGACCGGACACTTCCGCCGATCCGCGGCGCGGGCGACCAGTCGTCGAATATCGCCGGAATGTATTGCGCGATAGGCGCACTCGTTGCACTTTCCTACCGCGACCACACGGGGCAGGGCCAGCTGGTCGATGTGAACGTCACCGCCGCCTGCAACGTCACCTGCGAGCAGACCACCTACCACTGGCTGGTCAATCAGAACATCTGCCTCCGGCAGACGGGAAGGCATGCCTACCCGACGCCGAGTTCTGAGGTACAAGTGCGCTGCGCCGACGGCCGGTACGCGACGACGGGTGTGCTGCCCCGCAAACCGGAGGATTACGCACGCCTCCTGGCGTGGCTGGACGAACTCGGGCTTACCGAGGAGTTCCCCGAGGCGGTGTTCCTCGAGATGGCTGCCGCGCGGGACACGCCGGTGGACCTCGCGCTGATCGGTGCCGACGACGAGACCACGGCGATACTCAGTGCGGCCCGCGAGGCGATCGTATTCATCGCGTCACGCCTGCCCGCCAAGGATTTCTTCGTGACCAGTCAGCGTCGCGGTTTTCCCTGTGGCGCAGTGCTTCCCCCCGACGAGGCGTTCGAGGACGAGCACACCGTCGCACGGGGATTCCACGTTGCCGTGCGACACCCCGAGCTGGATAAGACGTACACCTACCCGGGTACGCCGTATCTCTTCAGCGCGACGCCCACAGTCGCGCCCGCTCGACCGCCTCTGCTGGGCGAACACAATGACCTGCTCGCCGATCTCATCGAAGAGCGCCGATGAGCGACGGAATCCGCCTCACCCACATCGGGTTGTGCGTGCGCGACATCGGTCGGGCCGCCGAGTTCTATTGCGCTGCGCTCGGCTTCGCCGAGGTGGGGCGCATGCAGTTCGACGATACGGCGACTGCTCAGCTGCTCGATGTTCCCGGGCTGGTGCTCGATCTCGTGTACCTGCAGCGCGACGGCTTCCGTTTGGAGTTGCTCGGCTACGAGCAACCGGGCACCGTGGGTGAACCCGGGCCGCGGGCGATGAACCGACTGGGCTTCACCCACTTGTCTTTCCGTGTCGACGATGTCGACGGCATCGTCGATGCGATCGTCGCGCACGGTGGCCGCGCATTTCCGGAACGGACCGTCACGTTCGACGGCGGGAACCGTGGCGTGATGGCGGCCGATCCCGACGGCAATCTTCTCGAGCTCATCGAACGCACTCCACGGCAGGGTGATTGACCTATGGTGTCCACGTCAAACGAGTTGGTGTACTCGCCGTTCTCCAAGGCGATCTTCGACGACCCGTACCCAGTGTATCGCCGGTTGCGCGACGAAGCACCGGTCTACCGCGATCCCGACGACAGGTGGTGGGTGCTGTCGCGGTTCGACGATGTCGCCGGCGCGTTGCGGGATTGGCCGACGTACTCGTCCAAACTCGGTCCCGCCCCGGAGAATCCGGACGACGACGGGCGCAAGTATTCGGTCATCTCGATGGATCCGCCGCGTCATGACCGCATCCGGGGCGTGCTCAAGGGGTTCTTCACGCCCAAGGCGGTCGCCGCCATGGAGGGGGCGCTGCAGGCGGTCGTCAACCATCATCTGGACCGGTTGCGGCCGGGAACGACAGTCGACGCCATGGAGGCATTCGCGTTCTCCATCCCCACCGACGTGATCGGCGACCTGCTCGGAGTTCCGCAGGCCGACCGCGAACAACTCCGTGTGTGGTGGGAGGCGTTCCTGACCCGGCACGAGGGTGAGGTTGCGATGCCGGCCACCGCGATCGAGGCCAACCGCAATATCAGCGCGTACATTGGCGACCTCATCGAGGAGCGTCGCGAGCGCCCCGGTGACGACCTCATCAGCATCGTCCTGAACGCGACCTTCGACGACCCCGAGGCCGGCGGCGAACGGTCCCTCACCGCGCATGAGGTGTTGATGTTCGCCAACCTACTTTCAGCGGCGGGGTCGGAAACCACCCAGAAGCTGATCTCCAACGGGCTCGTGGCGTTGTACGACCACCCCGATCAATGGCAGCGAATCGTCAACGACCACAGCCTGATTCCCGCTGCGGTCAATGAGGCGCTGCGCTACGACACACCAAGCCACTGGGTCGCACGCACGTTGACCGAGCCTGTCGAGAAGCACGGTGTGACCATGGCTGCCGGCGACTGGGTACTGCTGCTGCTCGGCAGCGCCAATCGCGACGAGCGCCGTTATGAGGACCCGGACCGGTTCATCATCGACCGTCCGCGTGGCACCGACGTGTACTTCGGCTGGGGCATCCACATCTGCCTCGGGCAGTGGTTGGCCCGGCGCGAGGCCCAACTCGTGTTCGAGTACATCGCCAAGAAGTTCCCGAACTACTCGGTCGGCGCCCACGAGCGCGTCTTGACCGCCACCGTGCGCGGTTACACGAGCGTCGAGATGACGCTCAAGTAGCCCTCAAGTGGCTTTGAACACGCCGGGAGACTGCGAGTAGTCCACGGTGGACAGTTCGGTCATACCGCCGTCGATGTGCAACACCGTTCCCGTGACGAACGATGCGTCGTCACTTGCCAGGAACGCCACGGCGGGGGCGATCTCGGTGTCCGGATCAGCCCCGCGCTTCATCGGCGACGCCTCCGCGGTGCGGGTGTAGTTGTCCCATTCGGTGCCGATCATGTCGCGCTGGACGTCCGTCAGCGCGAACGGGCACACCGCGTTCACCCGGATGTTGTGTCGCGCCCACTCGTTCGCCGCAACCTTCGTCAGCGCCTGGATCGCCCCTTTGGCGGCCGAATACGGTGCGGTGTAGGACATTCCGCCGAGCGCTGATCCCGAAACGAAGTTGATGACCGATGCCTTGCCGGACGCCTTCAGATAGTCGAACGCCGTCTGCATGAACCGGAATGTCGCCTTGGGGCCCGTCGCTTCCGACAGTTCCCAGTCCTTGTCGGAGACCAGTTCGAGGGCCTTCGGCATGGCGAAGTACTGGGCGGCGTTGACGAGGACGTCCAGTCGACCGTCGACGGCACCCGCCGCGGTGGCGGCAGCGATGTCGTCCCGCTTCGCCACGTTCGCCCTGACGAACGCGGCGCTACCGCCCGCCGACTCGATGAGCTCGACGCACTCCTTCGCCTTGTCCTCGTTGAGGTCGACGATCGTCACCCGCGCACCCTCGGCGGCAAGCCGGCGGGCGATGGCGCGCCCAAGACCCTGAGCACCGCCCGTGACGAGGGCGTTTCGATTCTCCAGCCGGGACAAGCCGAGCCTCCTAGATTGAACAGTTGAACATTTTCCGTTCTATCATCCAAGATGGTAACCGAACGGAAGGGGAAGCTGGAATGCGCGTCGAAGTGGATTCCGCCGTGTGCGAGTCCCGAGTACAGGTCGACTGACGGCAACCGATGGACATCGGCCTGACCGACGAGCAGAAGCTGCTGCGAGACACCGCATCCCACCTTGCGGACGAACTCGCGACGACTGATCCCAGCGACATTCCCGCAGGCGCCGTCCTGGCCGAACAGTGGCGCCACGTGGCGGATCTCGGCGTCCCTACGCTGCGCTCCCCCAGCCTGTGCGGTCTGGACGCCAGCGGGGTGGAGACGGTGGTCGTCATCGAGGAGTTCGCCCGCACGCTGTGCGCGGTGCCTGTGGTCGGCCAGGCCGTGCTTGCTGCCGAAATGCTGGAAGCCGCGAACGCACAGGATGAACTGCAGCGCCTCGCCGATGGAGAGCTGCGCATCGCTCCGGCCGTCACCGTTGACCTGCGGAGCTTCGGCGCGACGGACGCCGGGGCGGTCGCTTTCGATGCCGCGGGGGCCAGCCACGTTCTCATCGCTGAAGAGTCGGACGGCGTACGCCGCCTGCACAGCGCACCGCTGCCGGACGCCGCCGAGGAGGGCCTCGATCTGACCCGCTCCCTGCGCCGGACACCCACCGCATCAGCGGCGTACGCCGTCGGCGAGCCGATCGATGCCGACCGTTGGCGCCGTGTCGAGGCGCTGGCGCTGACCGCGGTGGCGGCCGACCTGCTCGGTGTCATGCAGGGCGCCCTCGACGACGCGGTGCGCTACGCCGGTGAGCGCGTGCAGTTCGGCGTGAAGATCGGCTCGTTCCAGGCGGTGCAACACATGCTGGCCGATGCGCTGGTGAGCGTCGAGGGCACCAGAAGCTGTCTATGGCACGCGGCCTGGGCCATCGATCACCTGCCGACCGAGGAAGCGCTGCTGGCGGCGATGACCGCGAAAGCGTATGCGGCGGCCGCCGGCCGCGATGTCGTCGAGACCGCCGTCCAGGTGTTCGGGGGTATCGCCATCACCTGGGAGCACGTCGCTCACCTGCGCGTGCGCCGGACGCTGTTGGACCGCAGGTTGTTCGGCGACGAGACCACGCAGTATGAGGCGATCGCGGCGATGCGGCTGGCGAACGAGGAGTTGGCTTAAGCGATGGACTTCTGATGGACTTCAACGACTCCCCCGACGAAGCGGATTTTCGCGCACGACTACGCAAGTGGCTGCACGAACACAGCGCCGACGCCGCCATCCCCGACGATCCCGCGGCACGGGCCGACGCGCAGAACGCCTGGCACCAGACGCTTTACGAGGCCGGCTACATCGGGCTGTCGTTTCCCGTCGAGTACGGCGGCCACGGTCTGCCGCCGATCTACGAAGCCATCCTCAACGATGAGCTTGGACGCGCCGGTGCGCCGCCGATCGAAGGGATCGGGCACCTCTGTAATGCGCTGCGGCTCTTCGGATCCGATGCGCAGCGCCGCGAACTGCTGCCGGGCCTCCTGTCGGGATCGGTGCGCTGGTGCCAGGGGTTCAGCGAACCGGAGGCGGGATCGGACCTCGCGAGCCTGAGAACACGCGCCGACCTCGTCGATGGGGTGTTCCGCGTCAACGGCCGCAAGATCTGGACGAGTTTCGCGGCGGTCGCGGACTGGTGCTTCCTGTTGTGCCGCACCGAACCCGATGCCCCCAAGCACAAGGGTATTTCGGTGCTTCTTGTCCCGATGTCGACACCGGGGATCGCCGTCACGCCGATCGTCAACGCCGCACGCAACCGTGAGTTCGCCGAGGTGACATTCGACGACGTCGGCGTGCCCGCCGACAACCTGCTCGGCGAGCGGGGGCAGGGCTGGTCGATCGCCAACCAGTTGCTCGCCTACGAACGCGGGCCCAGCGACATCAACTGGATCAGCAGGCTGTCACGGCAACTGCGCGACCTGGAGCAGCAGGTGCGCTCCGGTCGCCTGGAGAACTCCCCGATGACCCGGGTGCGTCTCGGCCGGGCGTACGCGGAACTGCGGGCGTTGCAGGTCAAGGTGCAGCGCTCGCTGAGCGACCGCCAACGCGGGGCGCTTCCCGGCCCAGAGGGATCCGTCGACAAACTCCTGATGGCCCGTGCCGACCAGATCTGCGGCCACACGATGATGGACCTCACCGACAGCGAACCGCTGCTCACCGAGGGCCTGGAATGGGATGTCTACGTGTGGTCGCGGGCGGCCGGGATCTACGGCGGCACAGCCCAGATTCAGCGCAACATCGTCGCGCAGCGAGTACTGGGCCTACCGCGCCCGACATAGTGACATAGGGCGATTTCGGTGTCGGTGGTCGCGCCGAGCGCTACTCACTACCCCGAAATCGCTCGTGGAGCTCCTCGAGGGCGGCGAGTCGGCGCAGCGTCACCTCGTCGTTCTGGCCCGCGTCCACCTTGGCCTTGACGTCAACGATCTCTGCGGCCAAACGTTGGGCGGCCTCGCCGCGGGTCAGCAGGTCCTGATCGGCCCAGTCGTCGTGCGGTATGCGATCCCCCGGGTCCATCAGTGCCTCCTTGCTCGGTTGAGCTCGACCACCACCGGACGGTATAGTCAGCTAAACATAATCTGTGCAGTTGTTCTATTACCCTAACAGCCGGAAGGGCCGGGATCGAGCCATGCCGCTACAGCCGTCGATGAAACTGTTGTCCGTCGATGACCACCTCATCGAACCACCGCACGTCTGGTCGGATCGACTGCCCAAGAAGTACCTGCACGACGGGCCTCGTATCGTCGAGTTCCCTCGCGAAGGCAAGCCCCCGATGCACCAGTGGGTCTACGAGGGCCGCAGCTATCCGAACATCGGGCTCAACGCCGTCGCAGGCAAGTCCCCCGAGGAGTTCGGTGTCGATCCCGTGCGCTTCGACGACATGATTCCCGGCTGCTACGACCCGAAGGCGCGGCTGACCGACATGGACGTCGACGGCGTGCACGCCATGCTGTGCTTCCCGTCGTTCCCGCGGTTCTGCGGCACGGTCTTCCTCGAGGGCACCGATAAGGACTTGGCGTTGCTCTGTGTGCAGGCCTGGAACGACTTCTCGCTCGATGAGTGGTGCGCTACCGATCCGGCGCGTTTCATCCCGATGATGATCAGCCCGCTGTGGGATACGCAATTGATGGTGGCCGAGATCGAGCGCAACGCCGCCAAGGGTTGTCGCGCTCTGGGTCTGCCCGACAATCCGATGAACCTGGGACTGCCCAGCTTCCACACCCCGCATTGGGATCCGGTCTGGTCGGCCCTCGAAGAGACGAACATGACGGCGGTCATGCATTTCGGTTCGGGCGGTATGCCGCCGTCGACGGCACCCGAGGCGCCGTTCGCGGTGATGGTGACTCTGATGGGCACGACGTCGATGGCGGCGGCCGTCGAGTTGGTGTTCTCGCCGGTCTTCCACAAGCACCCGAACCTGAAGGTCGCGTTCTCCGAAGGTGGGATCGGCTGGATGCCGTATCTCGTCGAGCGCGCGGATTACGTGTGGCGCAAGCACAAGTACTACCAGAACATCCATCCGACTATCGCACCGTCGGAGTTGTTCCGCCGCAACATCTCCGGCTGCTTCATCGAGGATGAGGTCGGGGTGTCGATGCGCCATCAGATCGGCATCGACAACATCACCTGGGAGTGCGACTACCCGCACTCCGATTCGTTCTGGCCGAAGAGCCGCGCACGCGCCGAGGAGATGTTGGCCTCGGTGCCCGACGAGGATGCCCACAAGATCGTGGAACTCAATGCGCGGCGGTGGTACGCGTTCCCCGAGGAGGGCTTCAAGGCGTCGACGGCCGACAGCGGGTGGCGGCCCAATGACGGGAACCCACCGGAGTACGACTATGACGCGGTGATGTCCGACCACGGTGGCGTCGGGTACGGAGCCTTCATCCAGAACCTCGCCGACCAGATGGCCAACAAGGAGTAGCTCAGCGGATCCCCGCCGCGGCCAACCAGTTCGCCACGACCAGGATTCGCCCCGACGAGGCGAGCGTCATGTACAACGTCGACTCGTCCGCGCTGAGCGTCATGTTGGTGGTCATCGGGTCGTCCGCTCCGATGGTGCCGAGCAGGTCTCCGTCCGAGGACAACACCGTCACGCCACCAGTGCCCAGCGTCGCTACCAAGATCCGGCCCGCGCTGTCGACGCACAGGCCGTCGGCACCGCCGACGTTCAGCGGTCCCCCGCTGGGCACCGTAGCCAACCCGCGCGCGGAGGTGATGACACCCGGCGCGCCTAGCCCGAATTCCCAGATCCGCCGCGTCCTGGTCTCGGCGACATACAGTTTCGACTCGTCAGGCGAGAGCGCCACCCCGTTGGGCATCTCCAGCGGGTAGAGCACCTCCCGCAATTCGCCGTCGGGGCCGGCATACAGCAGCCCGGTCATCTGCCGGCTGCGGCCCCGGATCGTGCCGCCGTCGGTGACGTAGCAGCCGCCGGCCGAGTCCACACACACGTCACTCGGCCGGACCAACGGCAATCGCTGACCGTCGCGGGTGGTGAATTCGGTTGTGAACGTGCCGATTCGGCCGTCGGTATCGACGAGCTGAAGCTGAGGTGTCAGCGGCGCGGCCGCGGGTCCGATCGGCCGGAACAGCTTCGTGGCGCCGGGAAGGTCATAGGGCCACGGCCCGAAACCGAACGTCGAGCCGCCGTTCTGGCAGACGACGAGGCGGCCGTCGGGCAGCCGGGCGATCCCGTTCGGCCCTCCGCCGGTGTCGGCGACCTTCTCGGTGGTGCCGTCCGGCCGGACCCGCGTGATGCACCCGCCGGCGATCTCGGAAACGAGGACCGAGCCGTCCGCCTCCGCGATCGGACTCTCCGGAAATGCCAACCCCTCGGCGAGAATCACGGCTGCTCCGCCCACCATGCGTGGAACACGTTGTCGGACAGTGGAATATCTCCCACGCCCACCTGGTTGGCCGGCCAGTTCGCCGCTGGCTGGCGGAGCGGCGACTCGGTGTGGCCGACGCCGTACCACAGCCGGTGTCGGCGATGGCTGAACAGCCAGCGTCCGTCGCGGCGCTCGTAGCGGTCGTCGTACCTGATGAGTTGCTCGACGAAGCCGTCGGCCTCGGTCTGGGCGAAGCAGTGCGCCCACACCTGTCCGTGGGCTCGGTCGTCGTCGTCGAAATCGATCAGATGGTTCGCGACCAGGATCACCGTGAACACACTTCCGCCGAGGCTGTGGGTCATCAGTCCGCGCAATGCGTCGGGGCCATGGCCGAATTCGCCGAATCGGGCGTCTGGCGAGTATAAGTCGACCATCGCCTCGACGTCTCGTGCTTCGAGCGCGGCGGAATACCGGTAGGCAAGCTGACGAATCTCGTCGCGCGCCACCAACAGTGCGACCGGATCGCGGTGAGTCATCCGCCTCCCGTCACGTTGATGTCCTGGCCGGTGATCGCCGACGCGGCATCCGAGGCCAGCCAGAGAGAGACATCGGCGACCTCGTCCGGACTGATCAGTCTGCCGATTTTGGTCGATCGGGCCAACCCGCTGCGCACTTCGTCCGGGCTCGTCCCGTCGGCTGCCGCGCGCCGGGCCACATACCTGTCGACCAATTCGCCCTCCACCGTGCCGATTACCAGTGTGTTGACCCGGATCCCGGTTCTGCCGACTTCGAGTGCGAGGGTCTGCCCGAGTGCGCTCAGCGCCAGCTTGGCCGCGGCGTAGTGCGCCTTGTGCGGTTGTACCGTGCGGGCCGCCGCCGAGGACAAGAACTGGATGTTGCCGCTGTTGGCCGGAATCATCGTCTGCTGCAACGCCTCTCGCGACAGCACCATCGGTGCGACGAGATTGGTTGCGAGTACCTCGTTCCAATTGTCGACTGTGGCCTCCGCGACCGGCTGGTCGATGCCCGGTATTGCGGCGTTGTTGACCAGGACGTCGAGGCGTCCCCACCGCGCCACCGTCGCGGCCACCGCTTCCGCACACTGTGCCTCGTCGCGGATATCGGCGACCAGCACGAGCGCTTCACCGCCCGCCTCGGTGACCGCGGCGGCGGTCGCGTTGAGTTCATCGGAACGCCGTGCGACGAGTGCCACCCGCGCCCCGCGGTCCGCGTAGCGACGAGCCAACAAGCGGCCGATGCCACCACTGGCACCGGTGATCAGCGCGACGGTATCAGCGAAGTCCACGCGGAGCGGGCTCATGATGCCTCCAGTGTGGGTCGCCGCCGGTCAGGTGGCGGAGAAACCGGATATTACGAGAGCACACTTTCTGTACTATTGTCCAGTGACTGACCACGACATGGACTCCCTCGTCAAGGACTGGATCTCGACGAATATCGGACCGGTGCGCGCCATCGAACGCCACCAGCGTTGGCGGCCCGCATGGTTCGTCACCGCGGACCGCGGCGATCGGGAGGTCGGCCTCTACGTCCGAGGAGATCGCGAGGGGTTCGGCTTCGCCGGCGTCGCGGCGGAGGCAGAGATCCTTCGGGTGCTGGAGGCGCATCAGATCCCCGTCCCCCACGTACACGGGGAGATCACTCAGGGTGGTTGTGAGGCATCGGCGATCGTGATGGACCTGTTGCCGGGAGCGCCGAATCAGTGCCTCGCCGACGCTCCTCGTGACGTCGACGCGGTGATGGACTCCTATGTCGACGCGCTCGTGCGCATCCACTCCATCGACCCGACGGCGTTCGCCGATGCGGGCCTGCGCATCCCCGACGGTCCGCGTGCGCTCGCTCTCGATTATTTCGAGACATTCGTGACCCGTTATCGGGACTTCAAGCAGCGCCCGGAACCGTTGCTGGAGTTCGCGATCGGATGGCTGCGGCGTAACGCCCCGGCCGACCGGTCGACCCCGGCGTTCGTTCTCGGTGACACCGGGCAGTACATGTTCGCCGACGGCCGGATCACCGGCCTGATCGACGTCGAACTCGCCCACATCGGCGACGTCTCCCACGATCTCGCGGGTCTGCGACTGCGCAACGTAACGGAGCCGATGGGCGACCTCGGCCGGGTACTGCGGCGCTATGAGGCGGTCTCGGGAACGCCGCTGGACCGTGCGGCGATTGAGTTCCACACCGCCAAGTTCGCGCTCTGTACGCCGCTCGGTATCACGATAGTTCTGCACCTGGACTTACCACTGACGGACATCGTCCAGTACATCGAGTGGTTCCACCAGCTTTCGCTGCACGCGATCGAGTCGATCGCCCGGCAGGCCGGCGTCGAGCTGTCGGCTGTGTCGTTGCCCGAGCCGGAGCCCACGCCCTACCCCGGCGCCGTCGCCGGCCTGGCATCCATGGTGGAGTCACTCGAAGTGCCGCCCGGTATCGCCGAGTATCAGCGGTCCGCCGTGGCGAAGGTTGCGCAATTCTGTCATCGCGTCGCCGAGTACGCGCACGCCATCGACGCCGCCGACCTCGATGACATCGCCGATCTGCTCGGCGTTCGACCCGCCAACCGCGCGGAGGGCGACAAAATCCTCGAGGAGTTCGTCCGCACAGCGGAGCCGCAGCACGACTCCGCATTGATCGCGCTGCTACACCGTCGGGTGATGCGCCAACTTCTGCTGATGGAACCGCTATTGACCGACGGTCGGATCGGGCACGTGACACCACTGAGCGAACTACTCGACTAAAACGGCCTTCAGCGGTGCAGTTAGGGAATCTTGTGACAACTTCCGGAGTTTCGCTCCCCCGGCTCCTCGCGGGCGTCGTAGTGACCGCCTGCGGTCTCGCGCATTTCGCGTGGCCGGTGAAATTCGAACCGATCAACCGTCAGCTCGGTTTTACCCGCAACACCCGCACCCACGTGTATGTCAATGGTGGGGTCGAGACGGCCCTGGGTTTGACGCTGATGAGCGGCAGAGCCCGTACGATCAATTTCGCGCTGTCGGTGACCTATCCGATCTACCTGATGCTGAACGCATTACGCGCCCGAAGGTAGCTGTCAGGCGGTGGTCAGCCTGACCGCCAGTCGCGTGGGTCCACGCAACGAGCTGTGACGCGACCACGTGGTGTCGCCGACGGCGTCGATTCGGGATACCCGCGACACGAGCTCGCGAAGGACGGCCTGTGCCTCCATCCTGGCGAGCGGTGCGCCGAGACACATGTGCGCACCGTAACCGAACGCGACGTGCATCCGCGGATTTCGGTCCGCGCGGTACTGGTCGGGCTCCTCGAATGCTTCTGGGTCGCGGTTGGCCGCTCCAAACAGCAGTAGAACGCGAGACCCTTTGGGTATCGTCACGCCGGCGATTTCGTAGTCGGCACGCGTGTACCGGTAGAGGTTCTGAATCGGCGTCGTCACGCGCAACTGCTCCTCGACCGCCATCGGAATGAGGTCGGGGTCGGCGCGAATCATGTCGTACTGGTCGGGGTTGCGCGCCAGCGTGTCGAACATGCCGCCGAGTAGGTTGGTGGTTGTCTCGTTGCCCGCGATCAGCAGGTGAATGGCGATGAGGAACAGTTGCTCGTCGGTCAGGGTGCCGTCACCGTTGTGTTCGAGCAGCCGACCCAGGACGGTGCCTGAGCCTTTGAGCCCACCGTGGGCGAACTGGTTCAGAAAGTAGCGGCGCAATGCGGCCATGGCCGCCATCGACTTCGCCGCATCGATGACGCCCCGTGGGGTCGGCGAGAAGTCCATGATCCCCACACCGGCCTCCGACCATCGCCGGAAATCGTCGGCGTCGCACTCCGGCACTCCAAGGATTTGGGCGATCATCCGGATGGGCATCGGAATCGCGAGTCGCTGCACCACATCGCAACCGGGGTTGTCCAGCACATCGGTGACCAGTTCGGTGGCCAGCTTCTCGGTCATCCCCTTCCAGCTGTCCATCGCCCCCTTGCTGAAACCCGGCTGGATCTGTCTGCGCAGCCGCGCGTGCTCGTCTCCGTCGGTGAGCACGGCGAGCGGCGCCGAGAACTTCAGCCGGGTGACCCCTTCGGAGCTCGTCACCTGATCGGTGTCGCGCAGCGCGGCCCTGACATCCTCGAGTCGGCTCAATATGAAGTTGGCGCGGCGGGGGTTGTAGTGGATGCGTCCGCTGCGGTGAAGTTCTCGGTACGCCCCAAAGGGTTGAGACGCAGTCGCAGGATCCATCGGGTCGAAATCGGTGTTGACGGCACCCGCCCACCCTCGATAACCGCGCACGCGGGTTTGCACTGCCGCAACGACATTCATCCGAACCGCGTGCACGAACGGGCCGATGACCCCGGAAGTGCTCCGCGTACCCGCCATCTCGCCGTCAGCGGCCGCGAAACTTCGGGTCACGCTTTTCCATGAAAGCCGCGATGCCCTCTGCGACGTCGTCGGTACCTGCGACCTGCTCGACCAGCAGCGCCTCGGTGGTGAACGCCGCCGCGCGGTCCATGTCGAGCGCCTGGTTGAGCATCGCCTTGGCGGCGGCGATGCCGCGCGTCGCACCCTCTGCCAGTCGGTTGGCCCACGCCGCCAGTTCCGCGGTGAGCTGGTCACCGGCGACGACTTTGTTGATCAAACCGATCCGGTGTCCCTCTTGGGCGTCGATCTCCTCACCGAACATCAACAGTTCCTTGGCGAGGTTGAACGGCACCTTGCGCGCCAGCAGATACGCGGCACCACCGTCGGGTGCCAGCCCGCGGCGCACGAAAAGCTCGATCAGCCGGGCACTTTCGGCGGCGACGATCAGGTCGCACGCCAGAACCATGCTCGCGCCGACCCCCGCGGCCGTGCCGTTCAGACCGCAGATCACCGGCTTC
Source organism: Mycolicibacterium moriokaense (assembly GCF_010726085.1). Taxonomy (NCBI): domain Bacteria; kingdom Bacillati; phylum Actinomycetota; class Actinomycetes; order Mycobacteriales; family Mycobacteriaceae; genus Mycobacterium; species Mycolicibacterium moriokaense. The sequence goes on along the minus strand of NZ_AP022560.1, from coordinate 1,919,483 downwards.
TCACAGTCCAGGATCGCCGACACCACCGCCTGCGAACCGTTGCGCAGAATCCGCGCAGCGTCTCCGGCGATCCGGTCCTGGCTCGGCTGCATATCGGGGTCACGCAGGTTGGGGCCGGTGCAGAAGTGCTTGTCGCCCGCCGCCGTGAACACGACCGCGCGGATGTCGGGGTCGGTCGATGCGCGCGCAAGATTGTCGATGATGTCGCGCTGCATCGCCCGCGTCACCGAGTTCCCGACATCGGGCCGGTCCAGAACCAGCCAGCGCACCGCGCCTTCGGTGCGCGTTGTCAACCCGCTGGCGCTCATAGCTTGATCGGCACGCTCGACGGTCCGCGCACCGAGTTGGTGTGGACGTAGTCCACGGCGTCCTCGTCAACCTCCCACGTCGGGAATCGCGCCAGAGTCTCTTCGATCGCGACCCTGGCCTCGAGACGGGCGAGCGCAGCGCCGAGACAGAAATGCGCTCCGTGGCCAAAGCTGATGTGTCGGATGCCCGTTCGGGTGACGTCGAAGACGTCGGGGTTCTCGTACTGGCGCTCGTCACGGCCAGCGGACCCGGTCAGCAGCGCGACCTTCGACCCGGCAGGGATGACGGTGTCGTGGTAGGTCACGTCGCGCAGCGCGAACCTGCCTTGCACCGGGGACGGCGCGTCATAGCGCAGCAGTTCCTCGACGGCTCCCCCGATCAGGCCGGGATTCTCGACGAGCTTGGCACGCTCCTCCGGATGGCGGGCGAGTGTCAGAGCCGTCCAGCCGAGTAGCCGGGCGACGGTTTCGTTGCCCGCCACGTTGATCAGCGCGATGAACACGAACAGTTCGCCGTCGTCGAGCCGTCGGGTCTCCCGGCCGGGCTGGACCAGGTCGGAATCCATCAGGTCGCTGACGATGTCTTTCGTCCGGTCGGCGCGGCGCTTCTGCACCTGTTCGTAGTAGTAGGCGAAGAGCTTCTCGTTGGCCTGCTTGCCGATCTCACTGAGTTCGGGGTTGCCGTCGTCGCGATGGAGTTGCAGATCCGACCATTCACGCAGATTGTCGTGGTCCTCCTCGGGGAAGCCCAGCAGTGAGCTGATGACCATGACCGGCAGCTTCATGGAGAAGTCGCGGACGTAGTCGAACCCGCCACTGCCGACGTAGGCGTCCAGGTATTCACGACACAGCGTGCGGACGCGGTCCTCGAGATGGGCGACCTTGCTGCGAAAGAACGTGCGGTTGACCATCTTTCGCATCGCGGTGTGGTCGGGCGGGTCCATCATGATCATCGCCTTCGGCGACGCCCACGGCTCGGGTGTGATTCCGTCGAGCGTGACACCGTGCTCCGAGGAGAACGTCTCGGTGTCCAGGGACGCGGACATCACGTCGTCGAAGCGGCTCAGGGCGTAAAAGTCGTACTCCTCGTTGTAGTAGACGGGAGCCTCGTCACGCAGTCGTCGCCATACCTCGTACGGGTCCTTGTGCAGGGCGCGGTCGAACGGATCCCAGCGTAACTCCGCTGTCACCATCGGCAGGGTCCTTTCCTGAGGGGCAACGGCTAAACAATGGTACACTCTGCGTCATTCTGTACAGTACAGAAGGTCGAGGAGGACGGGCAGGTTGGAAACGCGAACACTGGACCATGTCATCTATGAGAAGGACGGTCCGATCGCCCGGATCATCTTGAACAACCCGGAACGTGCCAACGCCCAAACCTCCCAGATGGTGCACAGCGTCAACGAGGCCCTCGACGACGCGCAGTACGACTACGACATCAAGGTCGTCATCATCAAGGCTAACGGTAAAGGGTTCTGCTCCGGCCACATACCGGACGGCAGCTATCCGGAGTTCAAGGCTGAAATCGACGCCTCGGGCAAGGTGTGGCGGTCCGCTGCGCAGCTGTTCCTGTGGCCGGTGCTCAAACTGTGGGAATTCCCGAAGCCGGTCATCGCGCAGGTGCACGGCTACGCGATCGGCGGCGGCACCACGTGGGCGTTGATCCCGGAGATCACGATCTGCTCCGATGACGCGTGGTTCCAGATGCCGCTGGTGCCCGGGTTCGGTCTGCCCGGCTCGGAGACGATGTTCGAGCCGTGGGTGTTCATGAACTACAAGCGTGCCGCCGAGTACCTGTATACGGCGCAGAAGATTTCGGCGGAGCAGGCGCTGGAGTTCGGTCTGGTGAACCGGGTGGTGCCCGCCGATGAACTGGAGGCCGAAGTCGAGCAACTCGCCGCCAAGATCGCCAAGGCGCCGTTGATCACACTGCAGGCCACCAAGGCCGGCATTCTGCGCGCGTGGGAGACCATGGGGTTCCGCACCCACCAGCAGGCCAGCAACGATCTGCAGGCGGTGGTCACCGGATCGAGGGAGTTCCAGGAGTACATGCAGGAGCTGATGAAGAAGGCGGCCAAACCCGCCGACCGGGTCTGACATGCCGCTCCAGCCGATAGTCCGGTTCGGCGGCGGTGAGCACGTCGAAGGGTTGCGCGCGCGGGTCCGTAGCTGGTTGTCCGACAACCTGCCCGACGAGTTCCGGCGCACCGCGGCCAACCCCGACTACCTGCCGCGCGACGCCCACGAGCGCGCCGTGGCGTTCTGCCGCGACCTGCACGCGCAGGGCTGGTTCGTTCCGCACTGGCCGGCCAAGTTCGAAGGCGGCGGCCTCGGCGTCGTCGAGCAGGTGGTCATCCGGGAGGAACTGGCCTATGCAGGCGCGCCGCTGGTCAACACCAACGGCGTGAACATGTTGGCGCCGGTGCTGTTTCGGTTCGGCACGGCCGAACAGCAGGCCGAGCATCTGCCCTTGATCGCGCGCTCGGAGCGGATGTGGGCACAGGGCTACTCCGAGCCCGAGGCGGGATCCGACCTCGCCGCACTGCGGATGACCGCACGACGCTTCAACGATTCCGAGGGCGACCACTATGTCCTCGACGGTCAGAAGACGTGGACGAGCAACGGCGTGCTGGCCGACTGGATCTTCGTGCTCGCCAGGACATCACCGGTCGCCGAGAAGCGTCAGGCTGGCATCTCGTTCTTCCTCGTGGACCTGTCGAGTCCGGGTATCACCCGCCGCCCCATCAGGTCGATGACCGGATACCCGACGTTCGCCGAGGAGTTCTTCGACGGCGTGCGGGTGCCAGCGGCGAACCTGGTCGGCGAGGAAGGTGACGGCTGGAAGGTCGCCAAGGCGCTGCTGGACGCCGAACGCTCCAATGTCACGCGCGCCGCGCAGGCCCAGCGCTACCTCGACGAGCTCGTCGACTGGTGCCATGCACAGCGCGGGTCTGCCCACGACCCGCTGGCCGATCCGACGAACCGCATTGCGTTGGCCCGCGCGGTGGAACGCGTCGAGGTCGGTCGTGCGCTGTCCTATCGGGTCGCCCATCTGCAGGCGGCCGGGGCGCTGGACCCGGCACTTCCTTCGTTATCGAAGCTGTACCACTCCGAGCTGACCGCGGAGCTACGTGCGCTCGGCGCCCAAATCCTCGGGCCCGCAGGGGCGTTGATGCCCGACGACCCTGATGCGGTCCTGGACGGGCACTTCTCCGAGGGCCTGCTGCTGTCACTGCTGCACACGATCGGCGGCGGAACCAGCGAGATTCAGCGCGACCTGATCTCTACCACTGGTCTCGGGCTGCCGCGCTAGCGGAGCGCTGCTGAGCCACGGTCGCCATCGCCAGCTCAAGCGGGTGAAACGCCGCCAACTGCGCTGCCTCGGCCGAATTGATAAGTCGCTTGGTCATTTCCACCGCTCCGCGATCAGCGTCAGCGAATTCGCCGGCAATGGTGACCGCGCGATCGATCGCCGACCCGGGTTCGGCGACGTCGGTGACCAATCCCGCGTGCTGCGCGTCGGACGCCGTCAGTCGTTCGCCACGCAGAAGCAGCGACGCCGCACGGTGTCTGCCGACCTGCTGGGTGAGCCGCCATGCCAATCCCCCGTCGGGAACAACGGCCCGCGCGACGAACGGCGCGCTGAAGAACGCGTCCGAGGCGGCGACAACGAGGTCGCACGCCAGCGCCAAACTCCACCCGAGGCCCACCGCGGCGCCCTCGACGGCGGCAACCGTCGGCACCGGCACCGCCTTGAGTTGTTCCATCACCCGTTGCGCATGCTCAACGCGCCCGGCCGGTCCGAGAGGCCCCGTGCCGTGCGCCGGGCCGCTCTTCAGATCACCACCGGCGCAGAAGAATCCGCCTGCGCCAGCCAGCACCACGCCACGGATGCCCTCGTCGGCCGCCACCTCTGTCAACAGGTCGGACAAGGCGGTCCACGACTCGTAGCGCAGTGCGTTGCGTTGCGCCGGACGGTTCAACAGAAGAACCGCGACGGCGCCGCTGTCCTCGCGCAGGACCAGCGGCCCAGTGGTGTCCGACATTACGCTACCGGTTGAGGAACTTGTCGATCGCGGCGCGATGCTCAGGAGTGGTGAAACACTCTGTCTCCGCGGAAATCCCGTATTCTAGGATGGCCGTCACCGCGCGCTCGGCATGCAGGTTCAGCGTCCGCTTGGTGTCCTGGACAGCGCGCGCGGGAAGATCCGCGAGTCGATGCGCCAGTGCCAGTCCTTCCTGTTTGATCGACTCGTGCGGCACCACGCGATTGGCCAGTCCGAGTTCGACCGCCTTCGCCGCCGGGATGCGCTCACCCAGCAGCAGGTACTCCTTCGCCTTCATCAGGCTCATCATCAACGGCCAGAGCACTGATCCTCCGTCACCGGCGACGAGGCCGCTGGCGACGTGCGTGTCGGCGAAGAACGATTTGTCCGACATCAACACGATGTCGCATAGAACGGCGATGCTGCAACCGAATCCGACCGCAGGGCCGTTGACGGCAGCGACGATCGGTAGCGGGAAGTCGATCATGTCGCGCACGATCCGGCGCGCGTCGCGCATGCCCTCGCGGCGGGTGACGGGGTTCTCGACGTGGGTGTGCAGCCATTCGACAAGATCGCCTCCCGCGGAGAAGAAATCGCCGGTCCCGGTCAGCAGGACGGCGCGCGCATCCGGGTCCTCCCCCAGCGCGGACCACAGCCGGGCGAACGCGCCATGCATCCGGTTGTTCACCGCGTTCGCGTTGTCCGGGTTGTTCAGCGTCACGATCCGGACAGGGCCATCGGTGGCCACGAGGATCTCGTCACATCCGGTGAGCTCGGAAGATCCGATCGGAAGGTTCGTCATCAGACTGAATAATAAGACACATCCTGTTTAGTTGTGACATTCGGTGCCGTCCGTGAGCACCCTACGGCTCAGTCGTCGAACCCTGCCCGGAAGGCGGACTCGCTTTCGCCGATCGTGGTGGTCCGGCCGTCGGCCTAGCCAGCTCGGGCGAAGCGATTTCGTCTGCGGCTACCCCCGACTGGGTGCTTTGCGGCCCCTCACCAAGCCGCCGCCACTCGCCGCTTGGCCCTGTTTGGCACTGCGTTTGGCCCTCCCGGCCGGCTTCACACCGCTGTCGGCGCCATCCTTCACAGCGCGAAGGCCCGCGATCACCGCCTTCAGGCCGAATTGGAAGTATGCGTCGGCGGTCAGCGGGGGCATCTGGCCGCGATCGAACGCTGCGCGTTGCGCCTTCGTCCATTCGCTCTGGGGCCGACGCGATGCGGGGTCGCGCAGCGAGCTCTCGACGCGGGAATTGCCCAAACTCCAATCCAGCAACACCCGGAAGGCCGGAAGCACCTGGTCAGGTGCGAAACCTGCCTCGATGAGCAGGTCGTACTCAGCGTCCTCGAGGCGGCGGCGCTGCGCCAGGTCCAAGCCGCTGAGCGCATCACGTAGCCCCGGATAGCGAACCAACGCCTCGCGTTGTTTCATGATGAGTTCTTCGAGTCGTACGTCCCAGGAACCTGCCGCGGGCGGTGGCACCGCAACCTCGGACAACACCGCATCGCCTACCAGGCGGAGCAATTCATCCTTGTTCTCGACGTGATAGTAGGGAGCCATGGGACTGACTCCGAGCGCCGCAGCGAGCCGGCGCATCGTCAACGTCGCCGCACCCTGGCGGGAAATCAGTTCCAGCGCGCCTTCGATGACGCGATCCTTGGACAAGGTCCGTTCGCGACCTGTGCCTTTCGCCCGCGAGGGCTTACCCGGCATCTGAGCTCCGCTCTTTATGAGGTCTCGGGACCGACGACCCGAATGAAACGTCGAAGACAGCGTGCACCGTCAGCGTGCGTCAGCGAGCGGCGCGGCGCACCGATCGGTGCCCTGTTCACCTGGAACCATTCCCCCTCCGGTTGCTCCGAAAACAAGCCGGGCTGGCCATCCAGCGTCGAAGAATCGCGCGCAGCCCTCTGCTGTTTTATACATGGTACAGATAGCGGGTATCGGCAGCGGCGGCAGACATCACCGGCGCCGGACTTGTCGCGTCGAGGTGGTGTCCCGGTTAGGCGCACGAGCAGACGCTGTGAACTCAGGTGTCAGCCGGAAGCGCTGCGCTGATGCCTAGCGCCTGATTCGCCGAGGTTGGTCAGAGCCGCATCGGACCATCCTGTTGCTGCCAACCCCTCTGCCCTTGTTGCCGCGTCGATATATTCCACGGGACGAGCGCGAAAATCACTCGACTGCAGAGTAGTACGTCAATTGCTCCCAGCGCAGCGGCGGTCTCGTCGAGGCCTGACGGCCGCTGTCATGCGCTCACGTGTAGGCCACGGTCTTGGTCTCCAAGTAACTCTCGAATCCCTCGATGCCGTTCTGCCGTCCCAGACCGCTTGCCTTGTATCCGCCGAAAGGCGCGTCACCTCCGTAATAGATGCCGCCGTTTACGGACATCGAACCCGCGCGAACTTTCCTGGCGAACGCCAACGCGCGCCCCCGCGACCGCGAGAAGACCGACCCCGCCAGTCCGTATTCGCTGTCGTTGGCGATACGCAGTGCCTCGTCCTCATCTGAGTAGGGCAAGACAACCAGCACGGGTCCGAAAACCTCTTCGCGCGCGATCTCGGCGTCGTTGTCGACACCAGTGACCACGGTGGGAAGCACGAAAGTACCGCCCGCGAGCGCCTCGGGCAGGTCATTCGGGACCCGCCCGCCGACGACGATGTCCGCGCCGGCGGCGCGGGCCCGATCGACGTATCCCAGGATGCGCTGCTGCTGGCGACCGTTGATCACAGGCCCGATCAGCGTGTCCGGAAGTGCCGGATCCGCGGGCTGGATCGACTCGAAAAGCTCTTTCAGTCGGCCGAGTACCTCCTCGATGCGACCCCGGGGCACCAGCAACCTGGTGGTGATGCCGCACCCTTGACCGGCGTGCATGCAAACTCCGGCCATGTTCGGGATGACGGCTTCGATGTCGGCGTCGCCGAGCATCACCGCAGCGGACTTCCCGCCCAGTTCAAGGAAAACCCGCTTGAGGGTCTCGGCGGCATCCGCAGCGATGCTTCTGCCGACCGCAGTCGACCCGGTGAACGACACGAGATCAACGCGCGGATCCGTCACCAGCAGCTGGGCGACTGAATTATCCGGAGTGGGTACCACATTGACGACGCCGCGGGGTATGTCTGTGCACTCGACAACGAGGCGGCCGATCCGAGTCGCGGTCCACGGGGTGTTCGGGTCGGGCTTGAGCACAACGGTATTCCCGGTAGCCAACGCCTGGGCAAGTTTGTTCGCCGCAATCTCGAACGGAAAGTTCCACGGCACGATTGCGCCGACGACACCCACTGCCTCCTTCCACACCACCCGTTGGGTACTTTCGCCACCCACTCCACCGCCACTGAGACAGCGCTCCCAGGCGAAGTCATCCATCAACTCCACCGCCGAACACAACCCGTCCGTCAAGGTCCAGTCCAGTTGCGCCATATAGGTGGTCATCACCGGTGCTCCCGCTTCGGCGACCAGCTCTTCGCGCAACTCCTCCCGCTCCAGTTCGAATGCCTCCTGCAATTGCATCAGGCATCGTTTGCGGAGGGTGATATTCGACGACCAGTCGGTCCCGTCGAACGCGTGGCGCGCGGCGGTGATCGCCCTATCCATATCGACGGTTCCGGCCGCCGTGGTGGCACCGAGCACCGCGCCGGTTGCTGGGCTGACGTTGTCGAAGGCTGCGCCCGTGGTCGACTCCACCAACTCACCGTCGATCAGCATCCGACGCTCCGCGCGAGCGGCCGCGCGCGCGTTGAGGTCGTTGCTGCCGTACGGTTCAATGACCTGCTGGTCTGAGACGAGCTCTGGCGCAGTCACTCTGAGTCCTTGGTGTCGGAGAACCGAGAAAAACCGAACAGTTCGAGGGCCTCGTCGGCAACCGGTATCAGCGAGCCTGCCGCCACGTCTTGCTCGGAAGTCAGCCGGTCGAAAATCCCGACGTCTTTGCGCAGTAGCGTTCCGACCATCGGCGCCAGCGGTTCGAAACCACCCACCATCACGGCGATATCCAGCGAGTAACTGCGGCCACTGCTCACCGACAGCGCTTGCCCGAGCGCTTTCTCGTCTAGCCCCAGCTGTGTGCCCGCCCGAAGCGCATCACGTGCCAACGCATAGTGGGCGGCATGCAGTGTGTTGTTGATCAGCTTGGCCAGCAAACCGCTTCCCAGTGGGCCGAGGTGAACAACGTTAGCACCGTATGTATTCAGTGCGACCGACGCCCGGTCGAAATGCGTTCTGTCACCACCGACCAGGACGGTCAGCTCACCCTGCGCGGCCGCGAACCCGCCACCACTGACCGGTGCGTCGATCACGCCGACGCCCCGCTCGGCAGCCGCATTCCCGATCTGGCGACAGACATCGAGACTTATCGTCGAGTGGATTGCGAGCACACTGCCGGGTTTCATTCCTGCCAGCACACCGGTTTCACCCAGCACGACCTGCTGTGTGCCGGCGTCGTCGACGACACAGATGCCGACCACATCGCTTTGGGCGCCGAGTTCGGCGGGTGTCGCGGCGAACTGAGCCGCGGTGCCGCGGAATGGTTCGAGCGACGCCTCGCGGCGGGCCCACAGAGTCGTTGGAACCTCGCACTGGATGAGCCGCGAGGCCATCCCGCCGCCCTGGTCACCGAGGCCGATGAACCCCGCGCGGATTCGTTCACTCATGCAGCGAGATGGCTTCCTCGGGGCAGGATTCCACCGCCAGTCTTGCGGAATCCGCTTGCTCGGGACTCACTTTGCTCACCAACAGCACGCTGTGACCTTCTTCATCGGCGTCGAACAGGTCCGGCGAGTAGCTGTAGCAGCGTCCGTGCCCCTGGCAGGCCCCGGTGTCGAGGACAAGTCTCACGTCACACTGCCCAGCTCAATGGCAGCGGGCTGGCCAACCGTACGGGCAGCGCCGTGTATTTCACTTCGGCACCCGGAGTGACCTCGTACTCCGGGATCCGCCGGTGGAACTGGTCGAGTGCCGCGCGAAGCTCCATTCGAGCGAGATGGCTTCCAAGACAACGATGGAAGCCGCTCGCGAATGAATAGTGGGGGTTGGGTCGCCGCGTGAGGTCCACGGTCATCGGGTCCTTGAACTTCTCCGGATCGAGATTCGCCGCCGCCCACAACACGGCCACGTGTGTGCCGGCAGGAACCAGGTTATCCCCGACCTGCATATCGACGGTCGGGGTACGCGAACCAATCGGTACGGGCGTTTCCCACCGCATGAGCTCTTCGATGGCGTCGGGCCACATTTCGGGATTCGCGACCACTCTGCGACGTTCGTCGGGATGGCGGGCGAACCACGAAAGAATGCAGGAAAGCGATGCCGCGACGGTGTCGAGGCCTGCGATCATCAACAAAAAGCAAATATCGAGAATGTTCTCGCGGGTCAACGAATGACCATCGACCTCGGCTGTGAGGAACCGTCCGAGCAAGTCGTCACCCGGAGACCCGCTGGCTTCGCGCTCATCCAAGACCCGGTTGAAGTAGTCATAGCACCTCTTGCCCGCTGTCTTATAGCGCTCATCTCGTTGGCTGATGGTCTCGCCTTCGATATCACGCAGCAGATCGTCTTTGTTCTTTAGGAAGTAATTCAGATCCGTCAGCGGTATGCCCATCAACCGCAGAAAGATCGTCGACGGCAGGATGGCGCAGAACTCGTCGTAGACATCGGCATGACCGCGGTCGATGAACTTGTCGATCAGTTCGTCTGCGAGCGCGCGCACATCGGCCTCGAGCGGCGCGATCACCTTCGCAGCGAATATGGGATCGAGCAGCTTGCGGTACTTGGTGTGCTCAGGCCGATCGATATCCAGTGGGATGAGCGGCCGCTCGGCATTCTGGGTGTTCCCGCGGCCGCCTGACCCGAGGACATGGTGGCTGCGGGTCAACGAATCGACGCTCTTGGCGGCACCTGCGATGTAGTTGCCCTCGATCTCGAGAATCGGCGTAGACCCGATTCCGGAGTAGACCTCCTGCGGCTCGGGCACCGCGAGAACCGCCGCGAAATCGTCGCCGACGCTCTCCGCGGTGATTCCCGGCGTGACCTCGTCACCACGGTGTTCAGCGCCAGCATGCGCGGTGGTCTCGGTCATTTCGCAGTCCTCCGTGGTGTACTTCGAGGTAAGCCAAGGAACCGCTCCGCGATAACGTTGCGTGCGATGTCCGTCGAACCGCCGTAAATGGCTGTCGCAGGCGCGAATCGAAAGCCAGCCTCAAACGCGCCGGCAGATGCCGCATCCTCTGCGCCTCGCTCCAACAACGCCGTCGGGCCGACGAGGGCGATGAGCTGCGAGGCGGTCCTATTGAGTAACTCCGACGACAGGATGCGCGCGGGTGGCCCATCGGCCGAGCGGGTGAGCTCCGCCGCGAGGAGTATTTCCCCGAGTTTCTCCTGAACAGCCTCCTCGTCGAGAAGTGTTCCGGCCGAGCCTGTCTGTTGGTGGGCCCACTCAATGAAAGCGGCCACCAGCCGTTCACATTCCGCTAGATACGGACCGCCGACGAGCGTGGTTTCCTCTTCCGGGCGGATCCCATGCTCGGCATTCAGCGGCGCCGCCACGACCGACCAGCCCTGGTTCACTTCGCCGAGTCGCCAGCGATCATCGATCCGCACATCCTGCAAGTAGACGAAGTTGGTCCGCTCACCGCCCAGGGTGTCTATCGGTCTGATCTCAACACCCGGGGTGTCCAGGGGAAGCAGAAACACCGTCAGCCCCTTGTGCGCAGGGACTGTTGGGTCGGTACGAGTGAGCAGGAAACAATATTGACTGAACTGCGCGCCGGTGGTGAACATCTTCTGGCCGTTGATGATCCAGTCGTCACCGTCGCGTTCGGCGCGCGTTCGGACAGCCGCCAGATCTGAGCCGCAGTCCGGTTCGGTGTAGCCCAGGCAGATGCGGACGGTCCCGTCGGCGACCCGGGGAAGTATCTCGGCCTGTATCTCCGGCGAGCCGAAGATCCGAATCGCGATCGGTGGAAGCAACGTCGTCCCCGCGAGGATGTACGGCGCTCCGCTGCCATAGAACTCATGCTGAATGATCTGTGCACGGCGCGGGTCGAGACCGGCACCGCCCTCTGCGGTCGACCATTGCGGGGCAACCCAGCCGCGCTCCCCCATGGCGAGATGCAGAGCTTCGTTGAAGCCGCCCCCGTTGGCGCGCTCTTCGTCGAGCAGTTCGTCGGTGACATGCTCGGCGAAGAAGCCGCGGACCTCACGCCAAAATGCCAGGGTGTCCTGGTCTAATTCGATGGAGCCGAAATTCATCTCGCACTCGCCGCCTTCCTGAGTGCGTGTCCGGTCACTCTTCGCAGCAGACTGCGACGATCGCCCGCCATCACCGCGCGGGCTTTGGCGCGACGGTAGAACAACTGCACATCCGATTCGAGCGTCACGCCGAATCCGCCCTGGGTATGAATCGCGGTGGCGCCCGCCTGCTCGGCCGCGTCACCCGCCGCGAGTACCGCACAAAGCGACAACGCATCGACCAATTCAGGTTCGTTGTCGCAGAACCATGCGGCCCGCCACACCAACCGGCGGGCGGCGTCCACACAGTTGGCCGCATTCACCAGGGGATGGGCGATGGCCTGGAGCGACCCGATCGGCACGCCGAAGGCGATCCGTTCCTTTGCGTACTGCACCGCGAGATCGACCGCCGCCTGCCCCAATCCGACCAACTCAGCTGCGGTGAGGACGTGCCATTCCCGTTCAATGAGTGCCCAATCAGCGTGGGTGCCGAGTGGGTTCGCGTCGGTGATGTGCCACCACCCCAGTGGCGAGCTGCCGAGGTTGGGTGCGAGTGGCCGAGGATCGCCTTCGACTAGTACAAGCGAATCGCCCCGCGGAGCAAGCACGCTCGATGCGATGGCACCGGAGGGAACGAGCCTGCGCTCGGTGATGCCCGGAGCAACCGTGGCAATCGCACCGTTGTCGCGTATCTGTGCGATCAAGTCGGCATCGGCACCGACCTGAGCCAGGCCCCGCACTGCCGCGAGAACATCCGGCAGCGGCACCGGGGCCGCTCGCCGGCCGGCTTCCTCGACGACCAGAGCCAGCTCGACCAGGCCCGCACCGTCCCCGTTCGCGGTTTCGGGCAGAGCCATCTCGACGATTGCCCGCTCCTGCATTTCATCCCACAGGACGCGGTCGAAGCCGAGGGGTTCCGCGGCGCGGACTCGGGATGCAGGGACGGTCTTCTCGAAGTACGCGCGAAAGGAATCCTGGAGTGCAACCTGCTCATCGTCGAGCGTGAAGTCGTTGCGACGCAGTTCGAAAAGGTCGGTCGACACGTCAGGGCAGCGCTTTCAACACGCTGTCGTCGAACCCGAAGAGCCGGTGGGCGTTGCCCCCGACAATCGCACGCGCACTGTCGGTGTCGACATCCCTGAACAGGCGGTCCAGCACCTTCGCCGACTCCGGATACGTGCTCTCCGGGTGGGGATAGTCGTTGCCCCAAAGTAGACATTCGGCGCCGGTGTCACGCAAGTTGGTGATCGCCACCGGGTCGTCCTGGAACGTGGAATGGATCTGGTGACGAATGTAGTGGCTGGGTAGCTCCGCCAATTTCGGTTTCGTCCAGCCGATTTCGTCGTGAGCCTGGTAGTAGTAGTCCAACGTCTGCATTGCCCACGAGATCCAGCCGCCGTTGCATTCGACGAAGACAACGTGGAGGTCGGGGTGTCGTTCCAGTATGCCGCTGCAACTCAGCAGGCCGGCCATGCGCGGCGCCATCGATTGCGTCGCGAGCAGATTCGTCGTGCCACTCCCCCAGCCGCGGTAGAAGATCATGTCGTGACCACTGCCCTGGTGCATGACCGCCGGCTTGCCAGTAGCGGCGATCGCGGCCCACATCGGCTCCCATTCACGGGCATTCCACTCGGGCGTCCCCACTAGCGGAAGGAGCAGACCGCCTACTGACGGATCGCCGGCGACACGCTCGATCTCCGCGATCGCCGTGTCGGCATCCCACGTCGGGATCATGTTGGCCAACTTGATGCGGTCATGTCCGCCGATATGCTCGCGAATCCAATCGTTGTAGACCTGGCAGACTGCCTGTCCGACAAGCGGATTCTCGATGCCCCACGCGTACAGGCCGATCGTCGGAAAGACGATCTCACCGTTGATGTGATCGGTTCTCATCATGTCGAGGCGCACATCGATCGAGGCGGCGGCAACCCGTTCGGCCTCCTTCGCCGCGGCCTCCTCGGCGGACAACTCGTTCCACCCGATCGGGTTTCCGTTGACGACGAGACTCCAGCCCCCGTCGCCGCTGGCCGAGATGCGGCGCGGCGCATATTCACGTAGGTCCGCGTCGAGACGCTCGTACCAGAGATCGTGGGGCTCATCGACGTGCGCGTCGGCGGAGATCTTGGGCAGATCAATGGTGTTTGTCATCGGTCAGACCTGCGCTGCCTGCTCGGCGGCCTCAGCGCGGGCGCGGTATTCGGCCTTGCTCACGGTAGACAGGTCGACGTCCGTCGCACGGGCCCGCAATGCTCCCACAGTGGCGTCGGCTTTATTCGTGTGTATGAAGGGATCGAAATCGAAGAACCGACAACTGTTTTCGTAGGTGATCTTGTTGATCTCTTCGGGTGTCGCGTTCGCGGCCTGAAGCTCGCTCCACAGCATCTCCGGGCCGTTCGGCCAGGTCGAGTCGGTGTGCGGATAATCGCACTCCCACGCCAGGTTGTCGATGCCGATCTCGTTGCGGAGTTTGACCCCGGCCGGGTCGGTGATGAAGCACGCCAGGATCTGGTCGCGGAAGATCTGACTGGGCATGCGCTCGGACCAGTCCTGACCGATCCAGAGCTGATTCGACGCGTGTCGGTCGGCGCGCTCCAGGTAGTAGGGAATCCACCCGATTCCGCCCTCCGAAAGCGCCACCTTCAGATCAGGGAACTTCCGCAGTGTGCGCCCGAACATGAGGTCCTGCAACGCCATCAACGTCAGCTGTGTCGGCAGGATGATGTGGTGGTCCAGCGGAGCATCGGGAGCCGTCGTGATCAGTCCCCCGCTGGCCCCGATGTGCATGCACATCACCGAACCGGTATCGGACATCGCGGTGAGCATCGGATCCCAGTAGTCGTTGTGGAAGCTGGGGAATCCGAATGCGTGCGGCGCCTCAAGGAAGCTGATCGCCTTGCAACCTTTCGCCGCAAGCCGTCGAACCTCGTCGGCGCATAATTGCGGATCCCACATGGGGACGATCCCGATGGGAATGAACCGACCGGGGTGGGATCCGCACCACTCGTCGACATGCCAGTCGTTGTAGGCCTTGAGCATGATCAGCGCGAGGTCCTTATCGTCGGCCTCGCAGAACGTCCTCGCGTTGAACCCGGCCATCGTCGGGAAGTTCATCGAGGCCAGCACTCCGCCGGCGTCCATGTCCCGGACCCTGAGGTCGACGTCGTAGCAGGCGGGCCGAATCTCGGAGAAAACGCCGGGGTTGAAGCCCCACTCCTCCTTGGGCCATGTCACGACCGCGCACATGCCGAAGGGGGTCGACGTCTCGACACCCTGGAACACCCACCGGTCGATACCTTCGGGGCTGCGTTCGACCTTCGGCGCCTGGTCAGCCCACTTTTCCGGAACGTGACCCTCGAACATGTCCGGCGGCTCGATCACGTGATCGTCGATGCTCACCAAAATCATGTCGTCGAGGTTCACGGCAACTCTCCTCCGGCCTACGGATCGGTGTATTCAGAAATGAAGAACGGTGTTCTCACACAGTAGGCCAACGAGGCTGTTTCGCGCAGAAAATCGGCAGTTTTGCCTCGAAGTCCGATTACAGGTCCAAGTCGGCGACCTAGCGGCAGCGGGATATCAGCAGTGCCGGTCGCCGGCAGCTTCGTTGATCACCCGCACTCGTCGCCCGCGGTGAAGAACGCCGACTGCACGAACTCCCAAACCCGGTCCGCGGAAATGCTGTTGGCGCCGACTTCGAAGCTCAGGACCCGTGCTTGGAGCATTTCCATCATCAAGTGGATGAGAAGCGATGCGGTCACCGAGTCATCGAGATCAGGCCCCCGCAACCCGCGGGCGCGGCACTGCCCGAGGAGTTCGGTCAGCGCGGCGTGTTGAGGCTCCAACAGAGCGGCGAGTTCAGCCGGCTTGGTCTCGCTCAGCCGGTGGTGGTACACGACCAGCGAGCGTCGGAGCATCTCTGACGACTGTTCCAGTACGATCCATTCCGCCTCCATGAAGGCACGCAGGCGGTCCATCGGGTCGTCGCCTGCTTTCGCGACCGCGTCAAGCTGGCGATCGAGACCACCCAACGTGGCTTCCTCGTAGATGGCGAGGAACAAATCGTCTGTCCCGCTGAATGATTGATAGAACGAACGCAGTGACATCCCCGACCGGTCGACCACTTTACGCACCGACAGATTGTCGGTGCCGCCCTCGCTGAGCAGATCGAGCGCGATCTTCAGGAAGTGATCGCTTCGAGCCTCGGCTTTCGTCCGCACCTGACGGGTCGCGCGCTCTGCCGAACGCTTGCGCCAGCGGGTCTCTTGTCGCTGGCCGACGACGGGCAACTCACCGCTGGGTGCGGTGGATTCGCGGTCCTCGGCCATCGTCGCAGTGTATCGGCTCGACGATTTTCCAACGCCCCTGATCGCCAGCTAGGCGCCCGGAGACACCAGTCATGCCACGACCCCTTTGACCTTCAAGTCGACGATGGTGTCCCAGTCCAGACCGAGTTCGTCGGCCAGTATCGAATCGCCGTGTTCGTTGAAATCCGGCGCCCGCCGTGTCGGCGATGGGGCCTCGTCGAACTGCACAGGCGTGGCGACCAACGGATGCCTGTCCCCCGCAGCGGATTCCGCGTCAACGATATAGCCGTTCGCTACGACCTGTGGATCGCTCTTCACCTCAATGGGGTCCTGCACGGGCGACCATTGGCCGCGAAAGTCGGCAAGGCGCTGCTTCCACTCCGCCAGGGTGGCGGTCGCAAACCGTTCCTCCAGAATGGCTCTCGCGATCGCGCTGTTGGCCCGGAAGGACTCATGATCGGCGAATCGTTCGTCTTCGACGAGCTCAGGAAGATCCATCACCCGGCAGGTCTCGGGCCAGTAATGGAATCCCTGAAGACACGCCAGCTGCAACCAGCGTCCGTCGGAGGTTTGATAGATCGCCGTCAACGGATTGCCGATATCGGTGCCTACCGGAAATTGGCCCCACGGAGTATTCAGTTCGTGAGAAAGGGCGATCGCTGCGCCCATCGCCCACATCCCGGTCGCCAATAGCGAAACGTCGACTACGGGTGCCTCACCCGTGCGCTCGCGGTGAAGCAGCGCCGCGGAGATGCCGCCGGCGATGGTCATGGCTCCTATCGAGTCGCCATATGCCGGTGCCGGCTGACCCGTGATCGTGTCCATTTCAACCGGCTTGGCCCCGTAAGCCACTCCGGCGCGACACCAGTAGCCGAGGGTGTCGTACCCACCGCGGTCCGCCTCCGGCCCGCGCGATCCGTATCCGGAACCCCGCACATAGACGATCTTCGGGTTGACCGCGCGGATGTCCTCGACGTCGATGCGCAGCTTGGTCCGCACGGCAGGCAGCTTGTTCGTCAGGAACACGTCACACGTCGCGGCCAGCTTGTAGAGGATGTTCAGCCCTTCAGCAGAGCTCAAATCGAGTCCAAGACTGCGCTTTCCGCGGTTGGAGTGTTGCAGCAGCGGATGCCACGCGCCACCGTCCAGGCGCATGTTTCCCGACGACATGATGCCGCGCATCGCATCGCCCCGCTCGGCCGGTTCGATCTTGATAACGTCCGCACCCCAGTCGGACAGGATCGCCGAAGCGGCGGGCACGAACGTGTGCTCGGCCACCTCCAAGACACGGATTCCTCGCATTACCGCGGTCATGGCGACTTCCCATCTGTATGTGCTGTATGGAAATTGATTGCTGGTATGTCGCGTTGGCTCGGCCTACGCATCTTCGAGGATCATCTCCGCGGCCCTCCAGGCCATGGCCATGATCGGGCCGTTCAGGTTGCCCGACACCATCGTCGGCATGATCGACACGTCCACGACCCGAAGCCCGGAAACGCCCCGAACCCGAAGCCGCTCGTCGAGAGCGTCGTCGTCCGACGGGCCCATCGCACACGCCCCCGACGCGTGGTACCCGGTCCCGCCGTACAGCATCCCGGCCCGCACGATGCTGTCGTCATCCTCGACTGCGGCGCCAGGCTCGATCTCGCTGAACAACATGTCGGCAATCGGATGCTGAGCCACGATGTCCCGCATCCGGCGGAACATGGCCACCGAGACCTTGCGGTCGTAGTCGGTGTCGACGTAGCTGACCTCTACCCGTGGCGGCCGCGTGGGATCGGGCGAGAGGATTCGCACCGACCCCTCGCTTGTCGGACGCAACACGAACCCCAGCAGCGACAGACCGGGGCGGGTTTCGATCTTGCCGTCGACGGCGCCCACGCCGAGCGAGAACGGCGTCATCAGCACCTGCGCGTCGGGGCGCTCGCTGGCCGCATCAGCCCGGATGAAGGTCAACATGTCATATGCCGGTGTCGAGACCGGACCCCTCTTCGACAACAGGTAGCGGAGGCCAGCGCGGGCCTGACCGAGCGGTGAGGACAGAATCTTGTTGTATCCCTTGGTCTCCTGCAATCGCATCTGCAGCGGGAAACACCGATGCTCGTGTAGGCCCTCACCGACACGCGGGCTGTCGACGCGAAGATCCACCCCTGCTGAAGTGAGCACCTCACGAGGCCCAATGCCGGACAGCTGCAGCAGCTTGGGTGTGGCAATGCTGCCTGCTGACAGGATCACCTCACGGTTCGCCAGGATCTCCTCCTCACCACCCGCCGCGGATGTCACCGCGACGCCAGCGGCACGGTCGCCGTCGAAGATCACCCGGGTGGCAGTGGCGTCCTTCAGGATGGTGAGGTTGGGACGCTTGGCGGCCGGATGAAGAAACGCCTTGGCCGAACTCACCCGTTTACCTTTCCAGATGGTGGCCGGCGCATAGCCCGTGCGCTCGTCGTCACAAGCGTTGACATCGTCGACGCGTTTGATACCGAGCGTGCTTGCGGCATCCATCAGCGCCTCCGACACCTTCTCGCCTGTGCGATTCACACTGACGCCGAGAGGCCCGCCGCTGCCGCGCATCTCGGACTCTCCGAGACTGTGGTTCTCGATGGTCCGGAAGATCCGTAGCATCTCGTTCCAGCCCCAGCCGCTGTTGCCGCGTGCGACGAGGTCGTCGTAGTCCGCTTGTGAACCGCGGTTGTAGACCGTGCCGTTGAGCGAACTCGAGCCACCGATCATCTTTCCGCGAATCCAGTGCTCCGTCTGCCGGTACGGTCCGAACGGTTCGGTGTCGTACTCCCATACGTAGCGCGGGTTGTTCATCAGAAACGCGAAGCCCTTGGGCATTGCGACCGCGGGATTGCGGTCCGATCCGCCGGCCTCGATCAGCAGCACCCGATATGCGGAATCGACGCTGAGCCGGTTGGCAAGGACACAACCTGCCGACCCCGCACCAACCACGATGTAGTCGTACGAGCTCACACCCCAACCTCCGATCAGGTCAGTCCGACGCTCGACCAGCCGTGGCGCTGCCCCTCAGAGGGCGTTGCGCCCGATGACTTGAGACGGGCGGGTGATCGCGAATGTCTGCCCGATCGTACACAGCTATCTGTACGCTGTACAACGATTCTGCGGGACTCCTCGCCGGTAAGCCGGCAGGTTTTCCGGAGTCAGTCCGATCGTCATCGATCCGAATCGTCCTGGCGCTGAGGAAGGAAGACGACCCGATGACCGAATGGTCCACCCGCGTACCGAACTCGAGCGGATCGCGGCCGGCCGACGATCTCACGGTCGGCATCGTGGGGTTAGGGGCGATCGGGGCCGGGGTGGCGGCCAGCCTGGCACGACGGGGACGGATTCCGGTTGTTTTCGACAGCCGACCGGATGCTGTGATCACGACACCGGGCGTGGCCGAGCCGGTATCGTCGGCAGCCGACCTCGCCAGCAAGTGCGATGTGGTGTTGGTGGCGGTGTTCGACGAGGCCCAGGTCCGCGAAGTGCTTCTTGCGCCGGACGGAGTTCTGGCTGGCGCGAGACCCGGCCTCATCGTGGTGATTCTCTCGACTATCGCCGTGTCAGCGGTGCGGGAGTCGGCAGACCTCTGCGCCCGCAGTGGCGTACATCTGCTTGACTGCGGTGTGACGCCGGGTGATCAAGCGGCGCACAACGCGGTGGTCGCTTTGGTCGGCGGACCGGACGACATCGTGTCGCGTGCAATGCCGGTGCTCGCCGACTTCACCCGCGCCGTAGTGCACTGCGGCCCAGTCGGTTCCGGGATGACATTGAAGATCGCCCGAAACCTGGTCACCTACTGCACCTGGGTAGCGGTCGACGAAGCGGCGACACTCGCTGCGGGCGCCGGAGTTGAGGCGGACACCTTCCTGGCCGCGATGCACGAAACCGAGGCGAAGCATCCACAACCGTTGAAGATGCTCGAGGTCCGCAACGCGATCGACAAAGGGACTGTGGAGATGTCCACCGAGCGTGCGGACAACGCCGTCAGCGTCGCTGCCAAAGACCTCGACGCGGCAATTCGTCTCGGGGCCGCACACGGGTTGTCGCTGCCCCTCACCGATGCCGTCAAGACGATGATCCGACAGGTCTTCGTCTCCGACCGCACGGCGGCAGACGGGGGATGAGCAGTCTGCGCTTCTGCGGCTTCCGCTACTTTGCCCTTTGTGGCGTGAAAGTCACGGGCATCTTCTTGATGCCGTGAACGAAGTCGGAATGAAGGCGCTCAACCGGTCCGGCCAGCTGGATATCGGGGAGCCGCTCGACAAGTTGGCGCATCATTGCACGCGTTTCCGCTCTGGCAAGGTTTGCCCCGAGGCAGAAGTGCGTACCCCCGCCGCCAAACGTCAAGTGGTCGTTCGGTGTTCGGGTGACATCGAAACGTTCCGGATTTTCGAACACATCCGTGTCGAAGTTGCCGGATGCGTAGTAGAGGACCACCTTGTCCCCCTCGCGAATGGGTACACCGCGAATCTCCGTATCGCGTGTAGCCGTCCGCCTCAGGTTGTGAATGGGATGACCCCAACGCAGCATCTCTTCTACCGCGGTATCCCACAGGGACGGGTCGTCGCGAAGTTTCTGCGCTTGGTCCGGCCGCTCGATCAACGCGAGCATGGAGTGGTTGATGATGTTGCGCGTGGTTTCGTTTCCAGCGACCACCAGCGTGAGGAAGAAGAGGTTGAGCTCCATATCGGTGAGGCGCTCGCCGTCGATCTCCGCCTGGACGAGTCCGGTCATCAGATCGTCGCGCGGATTCTTGCGCCGGTCCGTCGCGGCTTCGTTGGCGAGCAGGTAGATCTCGGCGGACGCCATCACCGGTCCGTCGGCGCCTCCGGTGTAGTCGGGATCGTCCGGTGAACCGACACATCCGTCCGACAGCTCGATGAACCGGTCCCACAACGCCGGATCGAGCCCCATCATTTCGCAGATCATCTGGACAGGAACCTTGGCCGCGATGTCCTCGACGAATTCGCACTCACCACGTTCACATACGTCATCGACCACCTTCGCCGCGCGTAGTTCGATGTCGTCCATGAGCTTTCGGATCATGCGCGGGGTGAATCCGCGCGAGATGAGTTTCCGGTAGCGAGTGTGCTTGGGCGGGTCCATGCCCAAGATCGTCTGACGCATCGCGTCGATCTCAACCTCGCTCATATCGGGGATCATCACTCCCCCGCGTTCGGTCGAGAACGTCTCGAAGTCGTGGCTGGCGTCCTTGATGTCGGCGTGCTTGGTGATCGCCCAGAAGCCCGGACCGCGCGGCTTGTCCGCAGGCCCGCCGCCCGGCTCTTCGTGCCAGAACACCGGCGCGTGCTCGCGAAGCAGACCGAATTGGTCGTACGGCGCACCATTGGCCCATGCCTGGGCGAGCAGGTTGATCGAACCGAGCCCCGCAGTCTGCGCTTCGGACGTTGTCATATGCACTCCTACGAGCTGTCCCGCCGACCGCGCGCGCTCGACCGCTGCGCCGAGACGAACTATACGAAGTAAAAAAGTTGTGGCGCTACTCTACGAAGTGGAAAACCCGATGTCAAAGGTCCTCGCCTGGTGGGCACGCGCTCAAACGAGCGTACCCGCCAGCCGCTCGTTGATGATCTGCTCGGCCTCGGCCACGATGCGCGATACGAGTTCGCCCGCCGTCGGGATGTCATCGATCAGACCCATCGCCGTGCCGACCCACCAGATCCCGGCGTCGAGATCGCCGGTCTCGTAGACCTTGACACCGCGCTTGCCCGCGACGAGGTGCGCGATGTCTTCGAATTGCCCGCCCTGGTTGAGGATTTCGACGACCTCGCGTGATACCGCATTGCTGGCAACGCGTCCGGTGTTGCGCAGCTGCCGGAAGATCAGCTCGGTGTCGAGTTCGCAGCCCGCGACGATCGCCTCCTTGACCTTCTGGTGGATCGGAGATTCGACCGTGCACATGAAGCGTGACCCCATGTTGATCCCGTCGGCGCCCAGTGCCAGCGCGGCGACGAGACCGCGGCCGTCGGCGAAACCGCCGGAGGCGATCATCGGGATCTCGATCTCCTTGGCAGCCGCGGGGATCAGGACCAGACCCGGGATGTCGTCCTCACCGGGATGCCCCGCACATTCGAATCCGTCGATGCTGATGCCGTCCACACCGAGGCTCTGCGCTTTTACGGCATGCCGTACCGACGTGCACTTGTGCAACACCTTGATCCCGTTGCCGTGGAACATCGGCAGGTGCGGTGCCGGGTTGGAACCCGCGGTCTCGACGATCTTGATTCCGGCGTCGACGATCACCTGGCGGTACTCGTCGTAGGGCGGCGGGTCGATGGTCGGCAGGATCGTCAGGTTCACCCCGAACGGCTTGTCAGTCAGATCGCGGGCGCGGGCGATCTCATTCGCCAGGTCCGCGGGGGTCGGCTGCGTCAGCGCGGTGATGAGTCCCAGCCCGCCGGCCTCCGACACCGCGGCGGCCAGTTCCGCGCGGCCGACCCACTGCATACCGCCCTGCACGATCGGGTGTTCAATACCGAACGCTTCGGTGAATCGTGTGGTGATCAACGGTGTCGAGTTCCTCTCAGGAGTCAGACGGCAACCAGGCCGATCTGCGGGTGTGGACGAATGCATCGCGGTCTGAGCTGACCGACCAACGCGGTGAACGCTTTTCGAGAAAGGCGGTGAACGCCTCGATCTGTTCGGATGTTCCGATCGACGACCAGTAGCCACTGACTCGACGGCGGGCAGCGCACGTGCCATCTCCCGCTTCATCGCCGCCCGCGCGGCAGGACCGGTCTGCCGTACCCGGTCGAGCAGGGTTTGCGTCTCGGCGGCAAGTGAGTCGTGCGGGACGACCTTGCCGACGAGTCCGATCCGCTCAGCCTCGGCGGCGTCGATCCAGTCGTTGCCGTAGATCATGTGGTTGGCGCGCAATGTGCCGATGCGTTGCGGTATGCGTGCGGCGACGAACGCCTCGTACACGCCGCGGGTGAGATCCGGCACCCGCATCCGGGCCTGATCCGAGGCGATCACGAGATCGGCGAACAGCGTCATCACCAGCCCGCCGCCCATCGCGATGCCGTTGACCGCGCACAGGACGATCTTGGGGATCTTGCCGAGAACTTCGAACGGCGTCGCGTCGTATGCCTCGGTGAACGCGTCCCACGAACGATCGGGATTGCTCACCGAGTTCATGTCACCGCCCGCACAGAAGACATCGCCTGATCCGGCGATCACGAGGAACTGTAGGCCTGGTTCGTCGGCGACGATCATCGCGGCACGCTTGATGCCGTGATAGCCGTCGGCGGTGACCGCGTTGCGCTTCTCCGGCCGGTTGATGGTGACAGTGAGTGTGTCACCGGCGATTTCGCCGATCAGCTCGGGCGCACCGAGGTCGACCCGCACGGTGTCCGGCAGCCCGGTCACGTGATCACAGCGACGAGTTCGCCGACGTCGTACGTGCTCCCGACCTCGACCTTCCACGTCACCACACCGGATGCCGGCGCCTCGATGTCCATTTCGACCTTGTCGGTGGCGATCGAATACAGCGGTTCACCCTCGACCGCGGACTCGCCGTCGGCGACGTAGAGCTCCGTCACCTCGGCTTCGGTGATGGCATCACCCGGTTTAGGCATCCGAACTTCGGTCACACGATCCTCCCGATCGCTTCGACGAGCTGGGCGGCACCCGGACGGCACGCCGCCTCCAACGTTGCGGCCCGAGGCACCGGGGTGTACGTCCCCGCGACCCGCTGTACCGGCGCCGCCAACTCTCCGAACAGCTCGGTGCCGACGGCGGCCGCGATCTCGGCACCCGGCCCGCAGAAGCCGACCGATTCATGCGCGACCACAAGGCGTTTGGTCTTACCAACGGATTCCAACACGGTCGCGAGGTCGAGCGGCACCAGTGTGCGGAGATCGATGACCTCCGCTGAAACACCTTTGCTCTCCAACTCTTTCGCCGCTTCCAGCGCGGCGTGCACCATCACGCCGTACGTGCAGATGGTGACGTCGGTGCCCGACCGCTTGATGTCGGCCTGACCGAGCGGGATGACGTAATCGGCGACCGGGACCGGACCCTTGCCACCGCCGTAGTAGAGCTTCATGGATTCGATGAACAGGCACGGGTCGTTCTCCCGCAGGCACGCGTTGAGCAGTCCTGCCGCATCGGCAGCAGTACTGGGCCAGACCACCTTGAGTCCCGGCGTGTGCATCGCCCAGGCCTCGAACGCCTGCGAATGTTGCGGTCCGGCAGCGGTTCCCACCATCGTGCGGATCACCAGCGGGGCACCGCGGCGGCCACCGGACAAATAGCGGACCTTGGCGGCGTGATTGGCGATCTGATCCATGGCCACACCGAGAAAGTCCATGAACATCAGTTCGGCGACGGGGCGCAGACCGGCCAGTGACGCGCCGAGGGCGGCGCCAATGATCGACGACTCCGCGATCGGGGTGTCGAGCACCCGGTTCTCGCCGTACTTTGTCGAGAGACCGGCCGTGATCTTGAACATGCCTCCGCCGGAGGGATCGCCGATGTCCTCACCGAGCAGGATGATCGAATCATCAGAGGCCATCGCACGGTCGAGGGTGCGGTGGATCGCCTGGACGAGGCCAAGATCCTCGGTGTCCCCGCCGGGCAGGGACACGCGTTCGCCTCTGTGGATGGACAGTTCAGATCCGTTGTCCGAGAACACATCACGGGTCAGTTCGTCGACGCCGACGAAGCCGGCATCGCGGGCCGCGGCGAACGCTGTCTCGATCTCCTCCGTTGCCTCCGCGTCGATTGCATCAAGCGCATCACTGGTGGCGACCCCGTCATCAATAAGACGCTGGCGGTACCGCGCGAACGGGGGGTCGGCGCGCTTGGCCGCCAACTCGTCGGGGTCGGCATAGCCCATCGCATCGCCGAAGTAGTGGCCCTGCAACCGATAGGCCACGGCCTCCACAAAGGTGGGCCCCCCGCCCGACCGTGCACGCGCGACGGCCTCCGACACCGCGTCATAAACGGCGTGGGGATCGGTGCCGTCAACCGTCACGCCCGGCATCCCGTAGCCGGCGGCGCGGTCCGAGAACCGGGCCGTCCTGGTGTACCGCGACATCGCCGTGGACTCCGCCCACGCGTTGTTCTGACAGAGGAACACGACAGGCAGCGACCACACCGCCGCCATGTTCATCGCCTCGTGGACGTAGCCGATGCTGGTGGCGCCGTCGCCGAAACTGACCAGCACGACCTGCCCGGTCTTGCGGATCGACGCGGCCAACGCGATACCGTTGGCGATGAGCGGTCCCGCCCCCACGATGCCGGTGGTCCATGCGATCCCGTGGTCGGGATCAGAGATCCCCATGGCGCCGGCCTTACCTTTCGAAAGACCGGTTTCACGACCGAGGATCTCGCCGAAATAGGCGGCCAGGTCGATCCCCTTCGCGACGACATCGCCCAGCCCTCGATAGGTGGCCACGAGTTGGTCGGAATCGGACAGCGCCAGCGCCGCACCCGCCGACATCGCCTCTTGACCGTCGACCGGCCAGTAGCTCATCGCGATTTCGCCAGAGGACAAGGCCTTTCGGACGCGTTGATCGGCGTAGTGAACCTTGCTCATCAGGCGGTACAACTCGATGGCGCGATCGCTGGTCGATGATTGCGCCTCGGTGTCCAACTGGGTGGCCATTGAGTCTCCTTGCCCGCGCACTTCGGCTGCACGATTCTACAACATGACGAAATCTGTTCAATCGTTCTGCCCGTGCACCGTCTTCAGTTGCTCGGCGAACAGCATCCGATCGAAATAGCATCGCTCAAGCACCAGCCGGTCTTCGTCGAAACCGAACAGGTTGACGCTGAGCATGTCGAACTCGGTGCCCGGGCACGTCGTTCTGGTCTCCACGATCAAGCCGTCGGCGCCGTGGTAGACGCCCTCGGCGGCGTAGTGCATCCACGGCAGTTCGTCCCACTGCTGCAGGATCATCTGCCGGACCGCCGCATCGCCGTCGTAAACCGTTGCACTGGGCACGATTTCGTATCGCGGGTGGCTAAAGGTGGCCATCACCGCCTCTAGGTCCCGATCGTTCTCGCCTGCGACGTGGCGCGCAACGATGTCCTCGCGGATGCGTCGCAGTTCGTCGGTGCTCATCGCGGCTCGAAGGTCGGCAGGTTGCGTCCGTCGTCGAGGGGTAGCCACGCGACCGATACGGCGTCCCCGACGCTCGGCGGCGAGCCGAACACGTTCGACATGATGCGCGCGCCCTCGTCGAGGTCCACCAGCACGACCGAGTACGGCACCCGGTCGGCGAATGCCGGGTGCGCGGGCCGGTGGTGCACACTCACCGCGTAGACGGTGCCGTGCCCCGAGAGCTGCTCCCATTGCAGCGAGAAATCACCACAGCGCGGGCACAGGTGCCGTGGATACCAGACGAGCCGTGAACAGGATTCGCATCGCTGCATCATCAGTTGGTGTTCGCGGGTCCCCGCCCAGAACGGCGCCGAAGCCGCGCTCGGGTCGGGCACCGGAAATGACTCGCTCACAACGTTGCCTCCGTTCCCAGGATGACCGTCGAGGTCGCCGACAGGACGCCGCCGGTGCCGTGCGCCAGCGCGGTCTGCGCGCCGGGCACCTGCCGCTCACCGCATTCGCCGCGCACCTGGCGAGCCGCCTCCACCAGCAGGAACGCTCCGAACGCACCCGGATGTGTGTAGGCGAGCCCGCCTCCGGTGGTCTGGCCGGGCAGCGCGCCCCCTGGCGCGAGCACCCCGTCTCCGACGAACGACCCGCCCTCCCCTTTCGCGCAGAATCCGAGGTCCTCCAGCGCGAGCAGGACGGTGATGGTGAAGGAGTCGTACAGCTGCACGACATCGATGTCGGCCGGCGTGAGGCCTGCGGCGGCGAACGCAGCGGGTCCAGAAACGGCGCCCGGGGTGAGAGTCAGGTCGGGCATCTGGGTGATCATGGCGTGCGACGCCGCCGACGCTGCGCCGAGCACATAGACGGGCCGGTCGAGGTGACGGGCCCGCTCGGCGCTGGTGACGACGATCGCCGCGGCGCCGTCGGTGACCAGACAACATTCGAGCTTGTGGACCGGTTCTGCGAGGTAACCCGAGCCCAGGACGTCGTCGACGGCGATCGGATCGCGCAGATGTGCGCGCGGATTGCGGCTCGCCCACGACCGCGTGTCGACGGCGATCCGCGCGAGTTGCTCGGCGGTGGTGCCGTAGGTCGCCATGTGGCGGTTCGCGGCAAGCGCGTACGCACTGATCGGAAGCATCACCCCGAACGGCGTCTCCCATTCGAGGCGCTCGGGTGTCGCGAACACGCCGAGGCCCTTCTCGCCGCGCTTACGTGAGGCGCGCGGTGTCGAGGCGTAGACGATCACGACGGTTTCGGCGAGACCCGCGGCGATCGCCGCGGCAGCGTGTTCGACGTACAACCCGTAGCTCGCACCTCCAGTTTGGGTGGCGTCGGTGAATCGTGGTGCGATTCCGAGGTATTCGGCCAGTTCGACCGAATGCATCAAGGTTCCGCCGGTGCACGTGCACAGACCGTCGACATCGTTGAGCGACAATCCGGCGTCCGAGAGTGCGGCGGTGATGACACGCGCCTCCAGTTCACGCAGCGGGACATCGATGACGCCGGACGGCGACACCTCATCGGCGACGCCGACGATGGCGGCGGTGCCGCGAATTGTGGATCTCACGTGTGCTCCTGTTCGAACAGCTCGCGCAGTGCGGGCTGACTCACCTTCAGCGAGGGGGTCCGGGGGAGTTCGTCGACGATCACCAACCGCGCGGGTACCTGGTACCGGGTGACGCGCTCGCGGACGTAGTCGAGCAGATCATCGGGATCGGCGGTTGCGCCGTCCGCGAGTTCGACCGCGGCGACCGGCACGGCACCCAGGCGTTCGTCGGGAATTCCGGTGACTCCGGCGTCGCGTACCGCGGGGTGGCTGCGCAGCACGGTGACAATGTCCGCGGGGGCGATCTTGAAGCCGCCGCGGATGATCACGTCATCGGTGCGACCGTCGACGAACAGGAAACCGTCTTCGTCGAGGCGGCCGAGATCGGTGGTCCGTACCCACTCGCCGTCGCGGGTGCGCACCTCGATCCGCCCCCGGGCGCCCGCGGGCACCTCGCTACCGTCGTCGAGCGACACCACGCGGACCTCACGGCCGCTCTGCGGGCGGCCGACGCTGCCCCGCTTCGTCGTTGACCACTCGCGGTGCAATGCCAGGTTCCACCCCGCGACGCCTCCTGCGAACTCGGTCGCCCCGTAGGACGGTAAGACCGCGACGTCGTATCGGTTCTCGAACGCCTCTTGGACGGACGGTGCCAGGGGCGCCGTACCGGAGGTGACAACCTGAACACTGGCGAACACGTCGGGCGGCACTCCGGCGTCGAGCACCATCGCCAGCGCGGTCGGCACCAGGCTCACTGCCTTGGGCCGGTGGCGCACGACGAGGTCGACGAAGTCGGCCACCCGGAACCGTTCCAGCAGCGCGATTCTGCGTCCTTCACAGATGTTGAGCAGAGTGCGGAACAAGCCGGACATGTGAACCAGCGGCGAGCTGACGATGGCCACACCGGAGCGCAGGCGCAGCTCTCCGCCGCCCGACCCGTAGTGGGCTCCTGCCGCTGACAGCGTGTGCTCGAATGCTCTGTACAGCAAGGGAACCCGTTTGGGTGGCCCGGTGGTGCCGCTGGTGAGCATCTCGACGGCGACACCGGGCGCCGCGTCACGGAAGGGACCATCGCCGGGCTGCTCGAGGCCACCCAGGGTCTGCACCGACTGCGGGCCAGCGCCCACTTCGATCCCGAGCGCACCCACGGCCGCCGCAGCAACCGTCGGTCGCTGCCAGTCGGCACCGATGGCGACGACGGCAGGCAGCCGTAGGTCTTCGATGTCAGAACCCAGCCGGGCATCGCCGCTCGACGGGTTGATGGTGACGACGCATCCGTCGGCGAGCAGGACACCGAGCATCGCCGCCACCATTGCCGGATGGTTGCGCAGGATGAGGCCGACAGGCGATCCGTTACCCAAACCTGCTGAGTGCAAGAGGTTTTCCACGCCGAATGCGATGTCGGCGATCTTGGCCCAGTCGGTCCAGGCGCCGTCGTATTCGATGGCGGGGGCGGCCGGATCCAGCGCCAGCACGGCGCGGATGCGGTCGGCGAGTCGTTGGCTCAAGCCGGTGTCGCCGCGAGCTCGGTCGCCGCCGGGATCACCTCTTGGGCGAAGAGTTTCATCGAGTCATGGACTTTGGCACGGTCCATCGCGCCGCCGCGGGACATCCGCAACATGATATTGCGCCAACCCATGTCGATGACCGTGCGCATCTTCTCGATGATCCGGTCCGGGTTGCCCATCAGCGTCAGATGCGAATTGAGAACCTGCTCGTAACTCTGCTTGTCGTGCTTTTCGAACCAGTCGGAATAGGCCTTGTAATCGGCGGGGATGTCGCCGCCGCGTTCGAAGGGGTTGGAGTACTTGCGGTGCGTCTGGATGGACAACTCCACGCTCTCGCGTGGATAGGTCCGTGCGAACGTGTCGTCGACGTGGCAGAAGGCGTTCAGCAGAGCCCACACGTTGCCGGTGGCCGCGGCGAGGCCCTTCTTCGCCTGCGTCTCCAAATAGATGTCCAACGCCCCCTGTAGGTCCGGATCGACCTGATAGGGGTTGCCGATGATCGCGCCGAATCCCTTGTCGGCCAACCATTCGAAGCTCGATGGCGTCTTCATCACCGTGCCCCACACCGGAATCGGGTCCTGTACCGGGCGGGGATGAATGGTGACGTCCTCGAGTTGCCAGTACTTGCCCGCATAGGTGACGTTCTCCTGGGTCAGCAACAGGTTGACGATCTCGACGCATTCCTGATAGCGCGCCGTGGCCTCATCCATCGGGATGCCGAAGCCCTTGAACTCGTGTGCCTGATAGCCGCGTCCGAACCCGGCGTCGAAGCGGCCTCCGCTGAGGTTGTCCACCATCGCGATGCGCTCGGCGAGGTGAATCGGGTCGTGGAAGGGGGCGACCATGCAGGCGGTGCCGATGCGGATCCGTTCGGTCTGCGCGGCGATGGCCCCCGCTATCAGCGGCAGGTCGGCGAGGGTGCCGTACGGCGAGAAGTGGTGTTCGGCCAGCCAGATCTCGTCGTAGCCGAGTTCCTCGGCCCACCGAGCCTCCTCGAGCACGTTGGCGAACACCTCTTGGTGGCTGAGGTGGTTGGGCTTGTCGCCAAGGATGAAAACGCCGAACCGCATACCGATGCCTCCGTTGCGGAATATAGTTGCAGTTACTGCGACTATATTGCACGATTGAACAGATTCCGTCAATCCGTTCTATCCCTATGGAGGCTGTGTGAGTGCATCGTTGACCCTCTCCGACGCGATGGTCGGCACCACACTGGCACCGACGACCTTCCAGTGGACGGAGAAGGACGTCATCCTCTACGCACTCGGTGTCGGCGCACGTCCGCCCGACGAATTGCGGTTGCTCGACGAGCATTACGGACCTGCGGTGCTGCCCACCTTCGCGCTGATCGCGAACTGGTGGGCGGTCAAGGATCTGCGCGCGACGCTCGATCTCGGTTCGTTTCCGATCGTGCATTCCGCGCAGTCCTTGCGCCTCGACCGCCCGCTCGGCGCCAGCGGCGAGGTCAGCGTCACCGCGGAGGTGACCGCGCTCTGGGATACCGGCAAGCATGCGGCGATCGAGGTGTCGTCGGTCGGCGTCGACGGCGAGGGTCCCGTCTTCCACGCGTCCTCGCAGACCATGGTGCTCGGCGCGGGAGGCTTCGACGGAACGCGTGGGCCGAAGGCAGACGAAGCCCCACAGGCGGCGTCCGACGGCGTGTACACCGACACGGTGCGTCCCGAGCAGGCGGCCATCTACCGGCTCAGCGGTGACCGCAATCCGATGCACATCGACCCCGCGGCCGCCCGCAAGTTCGGCTTCGAGGACGTTTTCCTGCACGGTTTGTGCACGTTGGGGTTCGCGGCACGGGCGCTGATCAATGTCGTCGCCGACGGGGATCCCGCGGCGCTGACATCGATCAGCTGTCGGTTCGCCAAACCGGTCAAGCTCGACTCGCAGTTGCGCACCGAGATCTGGCGTCAGGGCGACAAGATCCGCTTCCAGACCCGGCAGGGTGACGTCGTTTCGCTCAGTTCGGGAACCGCCACGTTGGCAGGATGCTGACCATGGATCAACGCCGGGCACGTGGCCAGCGCAACCGCGAGGCACTGATCGCGGCTGCCCTCGACCTGTTCACCGCGAAGGGCTACGAACAGACCACCGTCGAGCAGATCGCCGAGTCAGCCGGCGTCGCACCGCGGACGTTCTTCCACCATTTCGCCACCAAAGACGACATCCTGTTCGACGGATATGCGGACCGTCTCGCCGAAGCGATTCGGCGATTCCGCGCAGCCCGTTCGGGCTCGTTGTGGGACGCGCTGGCCGAAGCCTCGGAGGCGGTGGCCACCGCCATCGCCGAGCACCCGGACATCTTCCTGGTCCGCGCCACGATGTACGGCAATCTGCCTGCGCTGCGCGCGACGATGCTGCGTATCAACGACGACTGGATCGATCAGATGACGACCGAAGTGGCGCGATGGCTGGACGCCGACGCTGACATGGATGTGCGGCCGCGCCTGGCGGCCACCGTGATCAACGGCGCCAACCGCGCCGCAATCGACCTGTGGGTCGCCGGCGGCGGGACGGGTGACCTCAAGGCGTTGATGTCGGAGGCCGTTCGATTGTTGCGCCCGTCGATCAACCGGATCGAGCGCGAGGTCAAGCAGGGGCGGAGTCGTCGTGTCGGGTGATGTGCTGCCGGTCGCGGTGGTCACGGGTGGAGCGCGGGGCATCGGCGCCGCCATCGTCGAGGCGTTGATGGAGGCGGGTTATCGCACCGCGGTGGTCGACGTGAACGCCAAGGCGATCGCAGCCGCGCGCGAATCCGATGCCGCGCAGGCGGGACTGCTTGTGCCGCTGGAGTTGTCTATCACCGATCGCGCGGCCGTCGAGCAGGCCATGGCCGCGCTGGCCGCCGAGCACGGCCCGATCCAAGCACTGGTCAACAACGCCGGAATGACGCTCCCCGCCAGCTTTCTCGACCAAACCGACGAGGACTGGGACCGCATCGTCGACGTCAACCTCAAAGGGACCTTCGTGATGGCACAGGTGGTCGCCAGGCAGATGGTCGAGGAGAGGACCGGTGCCATCGTGAACATCAGCTCCGTGTCCGCCCACGGCGTCCGCACCGGACCGCCCGCGTACGCGGCTGCCAAGGCAGGCGTGGAAGGGCTCAGCCGCCTGATGGCCGTGCAGTTGGGGCCGCTGGGCATCAGGGTGAACACCGTGGTGGTGGGCACCACGGCGACACCGTGGCTGTTGTCGCGCAAATCCGACGACGAACTCGACAGCATGCGCGCTTCGACGCTGACGGGACGGATCGGCGAGCCGCAGGACGTGGCGCACACGGTCGCATTCCTCTGCTCTCCGGCGGCCAAACATGTCACCGGCCAGCTCATCTCGGTGTCCGGTGGACAGTGGATGCCGTAGGGACAGCTGACTAAACGATGAGACACTTTCTGATATTCTGTTCAGCGCTATTCGCGCCTCGAGGCCAGGGGATTGTGTGGACCTGAAAAGAATTCTGTTCGACGTCAGCGACCACGTCGCGACGATCACGATCAACCGGCCGGAGCGGTTGAACGCAACCGACGACCTGGCCCGCTCCGAGCTCGGCTGGGCCTGGGGGCAGGTGCGGGACGACCCGGACATCCGCGTCGCGATCATCACGGGAGCGGGTGATCGCGCGTTCTGCGCCGGACAGGACATCAAGGCGACGGCCGAAGGCGGTATCCGCAACAAGGTCCCGGGCTCCCGGCTGCACCACAACGTGTGGAAACCGGTCATCTGCGCGCTCAACGGCATGGCGGTCGGCGGGGCGCTGCATCAGGTCGCCGACGCAGACCTGATCATCGCCGCCGAGCACGCCGAACTGATCGACACCCACCTGCAGGTCGGCAACGTGTTTGCCCTCGAGCCTGCGGTCCTCTTGCGGCGGATGCCGTTGTCGATGGTGATGCAATTGGCGCTGATGACCAAGGACGGCCGCATCAGCGCGCAGCGCGGATATGACATCGGACTCATCAACGAGGTGGTGCCCTCGGACAGGTTGCAGGAGCGCGCCCGCGAGATCGCGTTGTCGATCGCGAAACTGTCGCCTGCCACCGTGCAGACTTCCATCAAGGCGATGTGGACCAGTCTCGATGTCGGCCTGCACGCGGCACACGACGTCGCATACCGCTACGTCCTTCAGCATCAGATGACCCATCCCGACTACCGGGAAGGAATGGTCGCGTTCGCCGAGAAACGTGAGCCGCGCTGGGTGGTCGAATGACGGCCGCTGACAGGGTTTTCGAGTACGAGCCGCTCCCCTACGAGGCCACGATGCCCGCAATGCTCGCGGCCGTGTCCGCTGACTACGGCGCGGGTGACTTCGTGGTCTCGCTGCGCGGCGACGGTGCGGTGGAACGAATCACTTATGCCGAAGCGGACATTCGTTCTGCCGACATGGCGGCACGATTGCTCGCTGCCGGGGTCACCAAGGGCGTCCGCATCGGGATACTCGCACCGAACGGACCCGACTTCGTGGTCGCCTTTCTGGCAGCCACCCGAATCGGGGCCGTCGCGGTCCCGATCAACACCCTCTTTCAACCCGCCGAGTTGCACTGGGTGCTCCGCGACGCCGACATCCACACGCTGCTGGCCGTCGAGACACTGCTCGACAAGGACGTGCTGGACCGTATCGAGGCAGCAGCGGACGGTTGGAGCAGCACCGACGGACAACTGCGCATTCCGCGACTCCCCCAGTTGCGCAACGTATTTCCGCTGGGACAAGCGGTTCACGACTGGCCCAGCACCTGGCCCGAACCTGTCGAGCCCAGCTTCCTGAAGGCGTGTGAAGCGACGGTGCGCGCAGCCGACGATCTGCTCGTCATCTACACCTCGGGCAGCACGTCGAATCCAAAAGGCATCATCCACACCCACGGCACCGCGATCACCCATTCCCGGTTCATCGCCACCGCTCACGACTGGAATCACGACGACCGCATCTACGTACCGATGGTGTTTTTCTGGGTCGCAGGGTTGGTGTTCGGATTGCTCGGTCCCATGCAGGTCGGCGCGACGCTGCTCACCGAGCACAAGTTCGACGCGGGCCTGGTATTGCGGCTGCTGGAGACCGAAAAGGCCACCTATACCACGGGTTTTCCGCATATCGGCCCCGCGCTCACCAATCACCCCGACTTCGCATCCACAGACTTGTCGTCGCTGCGCGAGGGCTATCAGCAGGTGCTGCTGCCGCCCGAGAAGCGCACCGCCGACCCGTCCCTGCGCGTCGCGCAGTTGGGTATGACCGAGACGTGCAGTTCGCACACCTGGTGGCCGCCTCACGAAGAGTTACCCGAGGCTAAACGCGGGTCGCTGGGGGTCTCCGCGCCGGAGTATGAACACAAGATCGTCGACGACGACGGCAACGAAGTGCCCAACGGCGTCACCGGTGAGATCTGCGTGCGCGGAACGGCATTGCTGCGCGGCATGGTCGGCAAGCAGTGGCACGAGGTGGTAGACCGTGATGGTTGGCTGCACACCAAGGACGCCGGCTACCGCGACGATGACGGACACCTGTACTTCGCGGGCCGCACCGACGACATGATCAAGACGTCGGGGACGAACGTCGCGCCGATGGAGGTCGAAGCGGCGCTGGGTCGCATCGACGCGGTGCGCATCGCGTACGTGGTCGGAGTCCCCGACCCGGACAAGGGCGCGATCGTCAGCGCCGCCGTGGTGCTCAATGAAGGCCGGAGTGTGTCTGCCGACGATCTCGTGACCGCGTGCCGCAGCCAGATCGCTGCGTACAAGGTGCCGAAGAAATGGGTGATCCTTCCCGATCCCAACGGGTTGCCGTACACGACCACCAACAAGATCGACAAGACGCGATTGACGGCGCTGATGGCGACGGGAGAACTCTCGTGACATCACCGACCGCCCTCGAGGCACGCATCGCCCGCCTGGAGGCACTCGATGAGATCCGCCAGCTCGCCGCGAAATACGCTGTCGCGCTGGATATGCGGGATCTCGATGCGCTGGTCAACCTCTTCATCGAGGACGTGGGCGTACCCGGGAAGCAACAGGGTCGCGCGGCATTGCGGTCCTGGTACGACACCGCGCTGCGCCGCGACCTACTGGGCAGTGCGCACGGTGTGCTCGGCCACGTCATCGACATCCATGACGCCGACAACGCCACCGGCCTCGTCTACTCGCGCAATGACCTGGAGACGGAATCGGTCTGGGTGATCGAGATGCTCGCCTACCTGGACAGCTACCAACGGCGCGAGGGCCGATGGTACTTCGCCAAGCGCACGCCCCTGTTCTGGTATGAGAGCGATATCACCGACCCTCCCGTCGGGGACCACAAGATGCGGTGGCCGGGTACCCCGCGGCACGACGGGGGCTTTCACGCCGCATTCCCGTCGTGGAAGGAGTTCCGGGACGCCGACCCCGGCCGTCTCGACGCGCCGGTGCCTGCGCCCGCACCGGTCGGCGAGTGGCTGCGCACGCTGCGCCGTGACGCCGCCGACCCTCGCGTTGATCCGACCGGACGTACGGGGAATCGCTGAGATGGTGGTATCTGCACCGGGTTTCGCGTCGACTGAGGACCAGGACGAGCTCCGCCGGACCGTGCGCGCATTTCTCGAACGCCGATCAGCGGAGAGCGATGTCCGTCGTGTCATCGAGACCGACCCTGGGTACGACGTCGATGTCTGGCGGCAGATGGCTGAGCTCGGGTTGCAGGGTCTGGCCGTCCCGGAGGAGTTCGGCGGAGGCGGATTCGGCTACCAGGAGCTGAGTGTCGTCGTCGAAGAGGCCGGCCGCGCTCTGCTGCCCGGACCGTTCTTCGGGTCTGTGGTGATGGCCGGCAGCGTCCTGCTGTGCAGCGACGACGACGACGCGAAGTCGAGGTACCTGCCGAGTATCGCGTCGGGGGAGGCCGTCGCCGCGCTGGCGTTGACCGAGGAGTCCGGTCGATGGGACGTCGACGACATCAAGACCACGGCACGCCGCACAGAGTCGGGCTGGACAATCAACGGCACCAAGACATTTGTGGTCGACGGCCACATCGCCGACCTGGTCTTGGTCGTCGCGCTCACCGACAAGGGGATCTCGCTGTTCGCGGTTGACGGGACCGACGGCCTGTCTCGCCGGACGTTGTCCACGCTGGACCCGACGCGGCGCCAGGCCCGTGTCGAGTTCTCCGATACCCCAGCCGAACTAATCGGTGTTGAGGGACAGGCAACGCCCGCGCTGTCGCACGCACTGGACATCGCCGCGGCCGGACTGGCTGTCGAGCAGGTCGGGGGCGCACAGCGATGCCTGGAACTTGCCGTCGAATACGCAAAGACCCGCAAGCAATTCGGCAAGCCGATCGGATCGTTCCAAGCGATCAGGCACAAGTGTGCCGACTTGATGCTGGAGATCGAGTGTGCCCGCGGGGTAGCCCAATACGCGGTGCAGGCCGCCGCCACGGGGGCGGACGAACTGCCCGCCGCTGCATCCCTTGCCAAGGCGTATTGCTCGGAGACCTACGCCCGAGCCGCCGCCGCGAATATCCAGATCCACGGCGGAATAGGATTCACGTGGGAACATCCCGCACACATGTACTTCAAACGAGCCAAGTCCTCGGGCCTGCTGCTGGGTGACGCCGCCTACCACCGCCGTCTGCTCGCCGACCGAGTCGGACTCTAGAAATCGGTACCACCGTCGATGTTGATCACCGCGCCGGTCATGTAGGCCGCCCGATCGCTGAGCATGAACGCGATCAGCTCACCGGCCTCGTGGG
The DNA here is from genome assembly GCF_010726085.1 of Mycolicibacterium moriokaense. Lineage (NCBI taxonomy): Bacteria > Bacillati > Actinomycetota > Actinomycetes > Mycobacteriales > Mycobacteriaceae > Mycobacterium > Mycolicibacterium moriokaense. Next base: position 1,882,742 of record NZ_AP022560.1, on the reverse strand, counting down.
GCCGTCCGCCTCGATCAAGAGCAACCCGCATATTCCATGCCGGGTTGCTCGCCAGATGCGTATAGATCGCATCCTCGAGCGGGACGCCGTACTCCTCGGCCCGCCGCGCGCGGATGAAGTCATTGACTTCGGTGTCGAACAAACCCGGACAGACCGTGTTGACGCGGATTCCCTCTCCCCCATGGGTTTTAGCAAGAATCTTGCTCAGTGTCAGAACAGCGGCCTTGAGCGCGTTGTAGGGCGGTATGAGGATCTTCGGTGCCCGCACTGAATACGCCGCCGTCGTCACCACCGTCCCTCCCCCGTTGCGCTGAAGGTGCGGAATGATCGCGCGGCAAGACCTCACTGTCGCCATCAGAATCATCTGGTAGTACCAGTCCCACGAGTCATCGCCGTGCTCGAGAAATGGTCCCTGCTGTTTCATCGGCCCGGCGGTAACGGCGAGTCCACGCAGTTCACCCAGTTCCTCGGCGGCTTGTTCGACTGCGCGTTCTACGCCGTCACCCGGCGCCGCCGCATCCACGCTGATCCCCACCGCGCGCACGCCGTGCTGATCGGATAAATGCTGCGCCTTCTCAGCGGCCCGTCGACCGTCTCGCGCCAGGAGCGCCACGTTCGCGCCGTTGTCGGCAAGCTGTTCAGCGGCTGCATAACCCATCCCGGTTGTCCCGCCGACGATGACGAAGTTGCGTCCGCTCACCCCGAGGTCCAATCGGACTCCCTTCGTGCTTTTTACCCTGCGGCTTCCGCCGGGTACCGATACCCTGGCAGGGTAAACAACTGAACGCAGTGTGTCACTATGCTTAGTCCGCACGTCTGGGAGCCGCCCGCATCGGCGGCGGAGCGAACTGGGCACGAAGTCGCGAGAAATCGCAGTTCACGGCGGCGGTGCGGCGAAACAGCGAAACACCTGGTGTCGCGTAGCATGAACGGCTGAAAAGTGTTTTCAGGGCAAGGAGCAGCATGTCGACTGAGCGAGTCGTAGCAGAGGTCGACGCGCATGAAGAGTCTGACCGCAGGGATCAGATTCTCGAAGCGGCGAACCAGTGCTTCACCCAACTCGGGATCCAGCGCACCAGCGTCCAGGATGTCGCCCGGATGGCAAATGTCTCGCGCGGAACCGTCTATCGCTATTTCGAAGACCGCAACATCCTCATCGCCGCGGCGATAGAGTTCGGCGCGCAGAAGTTCTACCAACAAGTTGCCGCGGCAATGGCGAAAAAAGCGACGCTGGCGGAGAAGGTCGGCGCCATGGCCGAGACTCAGGCCAAGATCTTGCTCGAGCACCGCACCCGGAACCGTTTGATGGCTGACGATGCAGAGTTGATGAGACACATAATCTCGGACGGGGACTCGGCGGTCAGGCGTACGACGGCATTTCTGGTCCCCTATGTGCGAGAGGCGCAGGAGCGCGGCGAGGTGGGCGCGGGAATCGACGTCACCGCCGCGAGTGAATGGCTGGCGCGGATCATCTATTCGTTCTCGACCGTCAACGAGGCACTGACATTCGACATGTCCAAGCCCGCCACGGTGCGCCGTTACGTCGAAAAGTTTGCGATCAACGGATTGCGCTGACAGCTGGCCAAGCCCTATGGGCAACTAGACATATTCTGTAATACTGTTCCCCCACGGGCCATGGTGTGCCGGGGTGTGAGGAGATCTACATGGGCGAGCGGTCACTGGCCGGCAAGAGGGTGGTCGTGGTCGGCGCATCCGCCGGCATCGGGCGCGCGTTCGCTGTCAGAGCTGGTAAGGAAGGCGCGAAGCTGGTTCTCGCAGCGCGGCGCGCCGAGAAGCTGGACGAGGTCGTGGCCGAAGCGGGCACAGGCACCAGGGTGGCCGTCGACGTTCGCAACCCCGCCGATTGCGCACGTCTCGGCGCGGCCGCCGGAGAAGCTCTCGGACAGATCGACATCCTGTTGATCTGCTCGGGTTACGCGCCCTTGAAGATGTTCACCGACACCGACGCACAGGACTGGCGTGATGTGTTCGAGACGAACGTGATCGGCGTCCACGAGCTCATCCGGGCACATCTGCCGTCGCTCACCTCTACCGCGATTGTGGCTGTGCTGTCCTCGGATTCGGTCCGCTATCCGCACACCGCGCTCGGTGCGTATTCATCGAGCAAGGCGGCGATGGAGCGATGCCTCGTGTCGTGGCGCATGGAGAAGCCGGGGTACCGGTTCAGCTGTGTCGAGATCAGTGGCACCGTGCCGACCGACTTCACGTCGGCCTTCGACCCTGACGTTCTGAACAGCGCGCTCACAGAATGGCTGGCCCGTGGACTGGTCCAAGAGAGCCGGATGACTCCTGAGGCTGTCGCCGATGTGCTGGCCGGCATCTTCGCCAGCGCCATCGACCACCCCGACGTCGGGCTGGAGTCCCTTGTCGTCAAGTCACCGACGGGGCCGATGCGGGTATGACAACGCAAGTCGAGTCGGCATGGCCATCGCATCCCGACTACCGGATCGACATCACGCCTTGCCCCTACGTCGGTCAGGTGTGGTTCGGCGACACGCTCCTCGCCGAGAGCGAAAACTGCCTCATTGTCACCGAAACCGATCACGTTGACCGGCTGTACTTTCCGCAATCGGACGTGAAATGGACTCACCTCACACCGACCGACCACACCACGGTGTGCCCATTCAAAGGTGTGGCGAGCTATTGGAGCCTCACGTTCGATGAGCGCACTGTCGAGAACGTGGCCTGGACGTATGCCACCCCGCTGACGGAAGTTGATGGGATCGCCGGTCACGTCTCGTTCTACGACGATCAATTGCGCGTGGTTGTGGTCGAGCATTGGGCCGACGGAACCGCGGTACCTACCAGGTTCCCCCTCTGGGGTGACGCTGACGAACTGGTCCGGCTTATCGACGTCGAACGGGTCGGCAACGGCCAGTTCGTCGGCCCTGCCCACGGGCCGACTCAACGCGACGTCGTCGAAGGAGGTCAACTGCTGGCCGAAGCCATCGTCGCGACCTCCAAATCAGTTCCGGCTCAACGGGTCACATCGGCATCGATGGTGTTCATGAAGGCGGCATCGTTCGGCGCACCCGTCGACATCGCCGTCGAAATGCTGCGCAGCGGTCGAACCTTCTCGACGGCCGAGGTTCGGGTGACACAACACGGCACCTTGCGCGCCGCGGCCATCCTGCTCTGCGATTCCGGTGCACCCGACGTCATCGGCCACGTCGCAGCGATGCCCGATGTCGCTGGGCCGGCCGAAGCGGTGCCGTTTGAGGGCTTCGGCATGCCGGGACGCGAAATCCGCGTTGTCGACGGGGCGTACGACCAAGACCCAAACCGTGTCGGCCCGCCGGAGATCAACACTTGGGTGCGGTTTCGCAAGTCGCCAGATCAGCCGTATCTCCATGCAGCGCTGTTGGCGCAGTCGACCACCCATTGGACAATCGCGGCGGGAATGCTTCCGCACGCCGGTTTCGGCGAGGCGCTCGCGCATCGCACGCTGTCGACCGGAATCATGAAGGCCACGGTCGCATTTCACGAGGATGTCGACGTCACCGATTGGTTGTTGTACGCCAACCGCGCCTTCTGGGCCGGGCGCGGCCTGGTCCAGGGTGATGGTCGGGTCTTCACCCAAGACGGTCGGCTTGCGGCCTCGTACGTCATCCAGGCGATGGTGCGAGAGTTCGACCGTGACCCGTCATCGATGGGCCACGACGAGCGCACCGCGATGTGACCGCGCGGCGGCGGCGCGCCGTCATGCGACCGCGAGTTCCAGACGTTCGAGACGCCTGACCAATATGCTCGGCAGCCACCGTCCTATCTCAGCGACATCGATCCAAGCGGTGCGGTCCAACAACATGTCGAGGACAACCCGGGCTTCCATTCGCGCGAGGGCGGCACCTACGCAGAAGTGGATACCCTTACCGAACGTGATGTGCCCCTTCGCCTTCGAACGATCGAGCCGAAATTCGTCGGGCGCTTCGAACTGTGTCGGATCTCGATTGGCCGCGCCCCACAGCAGCAACAGCCGGTCACCTGCCGATAGTTGGACACCGCCGAGAACCGTGTCGGCAACGACGTGGCGATAGTGGGCCCGAAACGGCGGTTCGTAACGCAGGGACTCCTCGATGAATGCGCCCAACAGGTTCTTGTCGTCGCGCAACCGCCTCTGGATGTCGGGCTGGGTTACCAGGAGCCATACCGCGCTGCCGAGCAGAGATGCGGTCGATTCACCGCCGGCGCTGAACAGGGTGAGCATCATGACGCGAGCGGTGGTGTCGTCGAGCTTCCCGGATGCACAGGCTGACGCCAAATCACCAAGCAAGTTGTCCTTCGGGTCTGCGCCGGCCCTCTCGAATTGCTCGGCGATATAGCCACTCAGTTCCATCGCCGCTGAGCCTGCGGCGGCGAGTCCGTCGGCATCGATCAGTCCGTCGAGCAGTTGAGTCGTGGCGTAGCCCGCAGTGATGAGGAAGTCGACGTCCTCGCGGGGTAGGCCAATGATCTTGGCCACCACCATCATCGGAAGGCGGTTGGCCATCGCGCCCATCCACTCGATGCGATCGTCGCGAAGACCGTCGACCCATAACCCGTCGGCCACATCCGCGACGAAATGTTCAGCGGCACGAATACGTCTCGCCGCCAGCTGGGGAACCAGCATCTTGCGGTGCGCGGCGTGAAGCGGATCATCCGCGGTAGCCAAGACCTGGGTGGGGCCGCCTAGCCCGTCAAGCTCGAATGCACCGATGCCGTTCTGCGGCGTGTAGGTCATCGTGGCCGTCAGGTTCGATGAGAAGACCTCGGGCCGGTTGATCACATCGTGGATCGCATCCCAGCCACATACCGCGTAGAAACCGGAATCGCCGACCCGGTGGACGGGTCCTTTTTCGCGCATCCGGTCATAGAGCGGATACGGATCCTGGATGTTGACGTCGGCGAAGAGGTCTACCCTCGCCTGCTCCGGATCGACTGTCACAGTGTGCCGCCTTTCCAGCGACTCCGCGCTAGCTGCACATGTGACAGATTAACACTGAGTGTTCTATCATCCAACGGCGGCGGCAGGTTCCCCGTCGCAAGATGGAGGGTCCGATGAACCGTCTTTCCGGCAAGGTGGCCGTGATCACCGGTGCGGCGCGTGGCCAGGGTCGCAGCCATGCAATTCACATGGCCGACGAGGGTGCCGACATCATCGCGCTGGACATCTGCGCGGACATTCCCTCGAACGAGTACCCGTTGGCCACTCAAGCCGATCTTGATGAAACCGCGAAGCTGGTTGAGAAATCGGGCCGCCGAGTCGTCACGGCGGCAGTCGACGTCCGCGACCGTCCGACCCTGAAAAAGGTGCTTGACGACGCGGTTGCCGAACTGGGTGGGCTACACGTCGTCGTCGCGAATGCCGGAATCTGCCCGCAGGGCAACCATATTCCGTACCGGGGGTTCATCGACGCCTTCGACGTGGACTTCGTGGGCGTCGTCAACACCATCCATGTCGGGCTCGAGCATCTCACGTCGGGCGGATCGGTCATCGTGACGGGATCGATCGCGGGCCTGGTCGAACAGAAGGATCTGGCAACCGGCGGAGGCCCCCAGGGCCCCGGCGGAGCGGGTTACGGCATGGCCAAGAAAATGGTCCGCGACTATACGAAGGCGCTGGCGCTCACGATGGCGCCCCACAACATTCGGATCAACACGATCCACCCCACCAATGTCAATACCGACATGTTGCACAACCTGCCGATGTACAAGGTCTTCCGGCCGGACCTACCCGATCCGACGCGCGAAGACGCCGAACTGGTTTTCCCTCTCCTGCAGGCGATGCCGATCCCTTACGTCGAGACAGAGGACATCTCGCATGCGGTGGTCTACCTCGCGTCAGACGAATCTCGTTATGTCACAGGGCAGCAGCTGTTCGTTGATGCCGGCGCAAGCCTGAAGTTGGGCGTGTGAGCACGGCACGCTAGAAGCCGCGACTCTCGAGTTGCTCGTGTGGCGACCAGCCGTCAGGTGAGCATCCCCGGTGCTCTGCCCCTAGACGTTCGGAACTCCTTGGCGTGCGTTTGTCGGGATTGGAAGCGTAGGCTGATTGAGAATCGAGATCAAGGCGGCTAGAGACCTAGCTCCTTTGCAAGGGCATGGACCCGTCGTTCAATGTCGTCTCGGATGGGACGCACGGCGTCGATGTCTTGGCCTGCTGGGTCTGCTAGTTCCCAATTCTCGTAACGCTTGCCGGGAATGTAGGGGCACTCGTCCCCGCAGCCCATTGTCACCACGACTTGGACGGCTTCGATGTCGTGGGCGGTCCAGCGCCGCGGTTGTTCCCCTGCGATGTCGATGCCTTTTTCGGCCATGGCGGTGATGGCGGCGGGGTTGACTGCGTCAGCGGGTTCGGAGCCACCCGAGTAGACGGTGGCCCGATTCCCAGCGATGTGTTTGAGGAATCCCATCGCCATCTGTGAACGTCCGGCGTTGTGTGTGCAGAGGAACAGCACGGCGGGTTTGGCATCAGTCATCGGGAACGACCTCTTGCGTTGTGCGGTTTGGGGTTGCTCGAAAGCTCTTGCGTATGACCAGTGACACGTAGACGAGCGCGACGAGAACTGGCACTTCAATGAGCGGGCCGACGACACCGGCCAACGCTTGGCCGGAGGTAGCGCCGTAGGTGGCAATGGCGACGGCGATGGCGAGTTCGAAATTGTTGCCTGCGGCGGTAAACGCCAGTGTGGTGGTGCGTGGATAGCCGAGGCCGAGGGTAGCGCCAAGCAGGTAACCACCTCCCCACATCACAGCGAAGTAGACGAGCAGCGGGATGGCGATGCGGAGCACGTCGAGGGGGCGGCTGGTGATCTGGTCGCCCTGTAGCGCGAAGAGGATCACGATGGTGAACAGCAGACCGTAGAGAGCCCATGGGCCGACCCTTGGCACGAATCTCGACTCGTACCACGGTCGGCCCTTGGCCCGCTCACCCAATCGCCGGGACATGTAGCCCGCGATCAACGGGATGCCCAGAAAGATCAGCACCGACTTGGCGATCTGCCACGGTGACGTACTGATCGCGGTCTGTTCCAGCCCGAGCCAGCCTGGCAGCACCGAAAGGTAAAACCATCCGAGCACGGCGAACATCACGACTTGGAACACCGAGTTCAACGCGACCAGGACCGCCGCTGCTTCGCGGTCGCCGCAAGCGAGGTCATTCCAAATGATCACCATGGCGATGCAGCGAGCCAACCCGACAATGACCAGGCCGGTGCGGTACTCGGGCAGGTCGGGTAGAAGTAGCCACGCCAACGCGAACATCAGGGCAGGACCCAAAATCCAGTTCAGCACAAGGGAACTGACGAGCAGTTTGCGATCTCCGGTGACGGAGTCCAGGCGGTCGTATCGCACCCTGGCCAGCACCGGATACATCATGATGAGCAACCCCACGGCGATGGGAAGCGAAATGCCGTCGATCTGCACGCGGTCGAGCGCCGCGCCCAGGCCGGGCACCCAACGCCCCAGCAGCAGCCCAGCGGCCATGGCGACGCCGATCCAGACCGGCAGGAACCGGTCCAGAGTCGACAGCTTCTCCACTACCGCAACGTGCGATTCCGTTTCAGGATTCGACGCTGTTGCCGCCATCAGCAGCAGGCGTTCGCGGACTCGCCCTCAGTGACGTCGGCGGTCGAACCGCCGCAGCAGACATCACCCTCGCTGCTGCCGTCGCCGCTGTCGTCACCGCCGTTGGGGTGCCTCGGGCTGGTGCCGAACGTGTCAGAGTCCGACAGCACGGTGTAGACCTCCCACCTCTCACCGGCGGGACCGCTAACCCACACTTTGTCCTGCGTAGCGAAGCAACAGGTGGTGTTGATCTCCTCCTCGGTGAACAATCCTTCGCCTGCAAGACGGGTGATTTCGGCTTGAACGGTCTCGCTCGACTCGACCTCGACGCCGAGGTGGTTGATCGTGCCGCCCTTGCCGGGGTTCTCCAGCAGCACCAGTTTCAACGGCGGCTCGGTTACCGCGTAGTTCGCGTAGCCCGGCTTCACCTTGGCGGGGGCGGTGTTGAACAGTTTCGAGTAGAACGTGATCGCCTGGTCGAGGTCATCGACGTTGAGGGCGAGTTGTATGCGAGACATGGGAACCTCCGTACCTGTGAGACTTATGTCGAACTTCTAATGACGCCCATGATGCCACCTCTTCGACATATGTCAATACCCTGTGGCAAGATAGTTCACATGCCCAAAGCGTTGCCCGTTGTCGATATGTCTAGCCCGGTGTGCTGCTCTCCCGTTGCGGCCGGCCCAGTCGGTGATGAAGCGGCGTTGGAGATCGCACTGCGCCTCAAAGCTCTAGCTGACCCGGTGCGGGTCAAGCTGGTATCTCTGCTGTTCAGCAGTCAAGCCGGGGAGGAGTGCAGTTGCGATCTTGCTGCGGCGGTTCAGCTCAGTGAATCCACGGTGAGTCATCACCTGTCGCAACTGCGACGGGCGGGGCTAATTGAGTCGCAGCGGCGGGGAATGAACGTGTATCACCGGCCTCGTCGCGATTCGCTCGTAGCGCTGTGCTCGGTTCTCGATCCCAACTGCTGCACCTGACCCCTGCGCCCGGAGCGTTCCGGGTTCGACCGCGCGTGACCCCGCGTAACCTCACGTTTCGTGAACTGGTCGACATTTGTTTCCACCGGCCTTGTACCGATAGCTTCGGTCGTATCGACGGCGACCGTTGCGGTATGGACGAAGCGCATCGACGCTCGCAACAGGCGAGAGGATCGTGAACACGACAGAGTTCTCGACTACGAAAAGCGGGCGGCAGACGACAAGAAAGCTGTTCTTAAGTCACTGATTTCGGCGACTCTCTACATCAAGCGTGGAGCCGAAGCCGTCGGTAAAGAAGACAGTGAATCGCCCTGGTTCTGACGGAGACTCGAACTATTGGATTGCGACCAGGGGTTGGTCGGTCCGTTGGGCATCGTAGAACGCTGCTTCGAACTCTGTGGGTGAAACGTCATCGAGGTAGCTGTGGAGGCGGTTGGTGTTGTGCCAGTAGACCCAGCCCAGGGTGGCCAGTTCGACGTCCTCGACGGTCTTCCATGGACCGCTGCGGGCGGGGCCGTAGATCAGCTCGGCTTTGTAGTAGCCGTTGACTGTCTCGGCGAGGGCGTTATCGAAACTGTCTCCGATTGAACCGATCGAGGGCACCGCGCCGATCTCGGCGAGCCGTTCCCCGTAGCGGATGGACGTGAACTGCGATCCGGCATCGGAGTGACATGTCAAGCCTTCCAACAGGTTTCCGCGTGACCAGCGGGCCATTTCCAACGCGTCGAGCACCATGGTGGTGCGCATGTGAGACGCCACTCGCCAGCCCACGATCATCCGGGAGTAGGCGTCGACGATGAAGCAGACATAGGCCACCCCCGACCAGGTCGGCACGAACGTCAGATCGGTGACCCACAATTGGTTGGGCGCGCTCGCGCTGAACTTCCGGTTGACCAGATCCGGGTGGCGCGCCGCGGCCGGGTCCGGTGTGGTGGTGGGCACCCGTTTACCGCGGCGCACTCCGTGGATGCCGGCCGCGCGCATCAGCCGCGCGACCTGGTCGCGGCCGACGTCGTGGCCAGCGCGGCGGGCGGCTTTCCACAGCTTGCGCGCCCGTAGACGCGGTAATTGTCCTCCCACAACGCCACCAGGGCAGGCCCCAGGACCTCGTCCGCTGCGCGCGCCGACGGCGCGCGGGTCTTGGTGTCGTAGTAGGTGCTCGGGGCCACACCCTGCGGTGCGCAGGACGGTGATGATGGGCTCGACCCCGAACTCGGCGCGATGGGCGTCGACGAAGTCGACTACTTCTTGTGTTGGCGGTCGAGCTCCGCCCCGAAGAAACTGGCCGCTCGCTTCAGTATTTCGTTGGCACGCTTGAGTTCTCGGTTCTCCTGTTCAAGCGCTTTGATCCGCGCCGACTCCGCAGTGGACACTCCCGGTGCGTACCCGTCGTCGATGTCAGCCTGGCGCACCCACGAGCGCACCGACTCCACCCCGTACCCGAGCTGGCGGGCCACCCGCGACACCGTGCCCTGCTCGGTGCCCAACTCGGCACGCAGAGCGCGGACCATCCGCACCGCGGCGGCCTTCTCCTCCGGGCTGTAACGCCTTGACGTGGGCTTCCCGGCAGACTGTTCCTTCGGCATACCTGCATCCTCGTTTCCAAGGTCAGGAGCCTCCGGGATTTCCAGGGCGATTCACAGTGAGGCCGCCGCCAACCGCAGGCGCGCCGAGACGGTGAGAGAGCTTTACGAATTCCGCATGCGCATGGGTCTGGACGATGGGATCGCAGAGTTGATGGTCTACGCGGCGGAACCGGTGCGCGAATTGACCGACCTACTGCTTGACGAATGGGATCGTCAATTCCGCGAGCACGGTTATTCGTTGGCACAACTTGATTCCTGCAAGAGGCAGCTCGCCAAGACAGTTGTAGATGCTCCACCGCCCGACGACACCATGGTGTATTTCGGTGGGCACCAGAAGTGGTCAGAGCTGAAAGCTGAAGAGACCGCTTGGCTCGACCGGCTCGGCGAGGAATCAAACCTCGACATCGACGCACTGGTGGTCCTGTGTGACCGCACACTCAAGGCCGCCCACAAGGACCTAAGGGGCGGCTATGGCCTTGAACACGACTAGATCTGGGATCCGAACTAAACACGAGTAGTCAGGGCGGAATCATGCTGGAATAAAGGAGGATCAGCGAGCAAGAACGTCATACACGGTGGCGCGGCTAACGCCTAAAGACGGCTCAATGGTCGGCTCAATGGTCGACGCAGACTCGCCGCTCGCATGCATCCGCTGTGCCCGACGCGTCGATCTAGACGTTGAAGCGGAACTCGTTGCTGGGCGTTTGGCGCCGCTAGTGACGTTGGTTGCGTTAACTACCTGCAGGTCAGAAGGTTGGCTACGTATGACGACGCACGACGGTTGCCGAAGCTACTGCGGACGAACTGCGGACGGCGCTTGGCCCTCATCACTCCACGCGGGAGATCCCTTTGCACGGTCGAGCGTGGCGAGCGTGACCGCGCTCATCGAAAGTCCTCAGGTGTGCTCGTTGAAATTCCTCACCTGTGAGCAGCGGTCAGTGTAGTTGTTGGCGGGTGCCGGTGGTGGTGCGGCGCAGGGTTTCGGCGGCGGCCTGGTGGTCGCGGAGGCGGTAGGACTCGCCGTCGAGGTTGATGACCACCGAGCGGTGCAGCAGACGGTCGAGCATGGCTGCGGCGACGGTGGTGTCGCCGAGGATTTCGCCCCACGCACCCACCCCGCGGTTGGTGGTGATGACGATGCTGGTCTTCAAATACCGTTGGGACACAACCTGAAACAATGCGGAGGCAGCCTCGGCGGGCAGCGGTAAATACCCGAGTTCGTCGATAACCAGCAGGGTCGGTCCGGCGTAGAACCGCATCGTGGTGGCCCAGCGTCCCTCGATCGCGGCGCGGTGACACCGTGCGGCGAGGTCGGCGGCGGTCGTGAAGTATGTCCGGTAACCGGCGTGCGCGGCGGCGCGGGCCAATCCACGGAGAGGTGGGTTTTGCCGGTGCCCGGTGGTCCGATTAACAAGATGTTGGTCGCTGATTGCAGGTAGCGGCAGGTGCCCAGTTCGTCGATGAGCTTGCGGTCGATGCCGGCGGCGGAATCGACATCGAAATCATCGAGGGTGGCCGGGGTGGGCAGGCAGGCGAACCGTAGCCGGCCCGCCAGTCGGCGGGCGGTGCTGGCTTCGACTTCCACGGCCAGCAGTCGCTCCAGGGCCACGGTCAGCGAGAGGTTCTCGGCGGCGGCCTGGTCCAAGACCGCGGGCAGGGCTTCGGCGGCCGCGGCCAGTTTGAGTTCGGCCAGATGCGAACGCAGCTGCTGATACCGCGACGCCGCCGCCGACGGCGACTCGTCGCCGGTGGTCGTGGTGGTGGTCTTTGGGGTGCGGGGTGTGGGGGTCATTGGATGGTCCTGTTCTGGGCGGCCCGCTCATAGGCGGACAGATCGATGACGGTGGAATCGGTTGACGGAGTTGACGTTTCAATTGCCGTGATGGGTAGCTGCCTGAGTTGAAGTAGTTGCGCGGCAGCGGCTTTGGCCGCCGGGCCGGGTGGGATGCGTTCCTTGCGGCGGTGTGGCCGTCCGGTCGCCGCGGTGGCCATCGCCGCGGTGTCCAGGGCGATGACATGACCGCTGTCACGCACCATCACCCCGAGCCCGTCGGCGGCCATTCGGTGCCGGGCGACCACGATCCCGCTCATGGTGGCGATATCGCAGAACTGACCACCGACCGGATGGCTGACCACCACTTGAGCAGTGGCGAGCTCCGGGGGCACCGAGTAGCGGTTGCCGCGGTAAGACACCAACGCCTGCCGCGACGCCGTGCGGGTCTCGGTCACGATCACCGGATATGGGGTTGCCGGCATAGGTTGCAGTGGCTCCGTTTTGGCCACCACCGCGACCGAGGACCGGCCATCAGCGGTGGCCCGCAACCGGGTGTCACCACGTACCCGCGCAAAGCGATCCAGGTCGACCTGGGCCGCCTCAACCGTCATATCGTCGGCCAGGGTGCGCCACCAACGTTGCGCGGCGGTGTGGTTGACCTTCTCCACCACGCCCTTGCGGTTGCCGCGCCGGGCCGGGCAGATCGCCACCGAGACGCCGTAGTGCTTGGCGACCCCGGCGAACGACGCGGTCACCCGGCCCGAGCCGGGATCGCAGACCGTGGCCATCCGGTCGAAGCGCCACACCCGCGTGCACCCTCCCAGGCCACGGCTCACCCGGTCCAGGCCGGCGACCAGATGCGGTTGATCCTCCGACGCCGCCAGGAAGCCGCGCCATTTCCCGGAATGAGCCAGTGATCCGACCAGCAGGTGTGCGGTCTTGCCCCAACCCCACGATGCCGGTGGATCGGGCAATTCCAGCCAGTCCCATTGAGTTTCGTCCCCCGGTGGGTGTGGGATGACGGCGTTCGGGCGCTGTGTGGCTGCGCGGCAGGCTTCACAGACCGGGCGCAGGTTCCGGGTGCGGATGTTGCGGGTCAGGCTCTGATACGACAGCCCGAAGCCCAGTTCCTCGAGTTCGTCGAACAGGGTGCGGGCCCACAGGTGTGGGTCCTCGGTCAGCCTCGCGGTGACGTAGTCGACGAACGGATCGAAGGGGTCCGGGCCGGGGCGGGCTCGCACCCCGGGCTGGCCGTCACCGGCCAGGTACTTGCGGACCGTCTTGCGGTCGAAGCCGGTGTGCCGGGCGATCGCCGAGATCGTCCAACCACGCTTGGCCAGGGCATGTAATTCCACATCGTCCTCCCATGTGAGCATGAGAAAGCGGGCCTCCTTCGGGCAGTACTGCAGGCGTCAGACACCAGCAGCATCGAAGGAGGCCCGCCCTTCTCGGCGGAGCCACACGGGTGGGGAATTTCGATGAGCGTCAGTGGGGAATTTCAGCGAGCGCGGTCAAGCGCGAACTCAGCTACGGAGCACGCTTCCTTCACGACCAACCGAGCAAGCTCGGCGGTAACGCCAGTTGGCAAAGTCCGACCGTGCCCAGTGCCTTGTAGGTTCCTGAGAGCATTGACCTGCTCAGCAATCGTCCATGCACTCTGGAGGACCGACTTGATGTGATTAGCGCCGAGGGTGGTGCCCGCAACCTGCTGGGGAAGTATGCCGAGTCGTTCCCTCGCGAGGTACCAAAGCTGGCCAAAGTCGGCGTTCGGCTGAATGGGCCATTCCAGTTCCGAAAGAACGAACTTCGCGACAGCCTCAAGTAGGTCCTTAGCAGAACCAAGGGCTAGGGCCGGGTCATCATCTGCGCGTTGTAGACGACTCAGTTGCTCGTTGAGCGCAGGTCTGCCACCGGTGTCCAAATTGACCACCAGTTCGGCGATTTCGCCGGAATCGGACAGGATCCAACCTTGCCTACGAAATGCAGCCTGCGCTCGGCTGAGGTCGCCACTGGGAATCGAGCCGTCCTCAAAATGTCCACCCACGCGCAGATCGCGAAGCAAACAGTCGATAAGGAGTCGCGCGCGAGTCGGGCGACGCGTGGCGGCTTGTATCGCCCGACGGACCCGGGTCTCCTTATTAGGTGTGAATCGCCCTGGAAATCCCGGAGGCTCCTGACCTTGGAAACGAGGATGCAGGTATGCCGAAGGAACAGTCTGCCGGGAAGCCCACGTCAAGGCGTTACAGCCCGGAGGAGAAGGCCGCCGCGGTGCGGATGGTCCGCGCTCTGCGTGCCGAGTTGGGCACCGAGCAGGGCACGGTGTCGCGGGTGGCCCGCCAGCTCGGGTACGGGGTGGAGTCGGTGCGCTCGTGGGTGCGCCAGGCTGACATCGACGACGGGTACGCACCGGGAGTGTCCACTGCGGAGTCGGCGCGGATCAAAGCGCTTGAACAGGAGAACCGAGAACTCAAGCGTGCCAACGAAATACTGAAGCGAGCGGCCAGTTTCTTCGGGGCGGAGCTCGACCGCCAACACAAGAAGTAGTCGACTTCGTCGACGCCCATCGCGCCGAGTTCGGGGTCGAGCCCATCATCACCGTCCTGCGCACCGCAGGGGTGTCGATGGCCCCGAGCACCTACTACGACACCAAGACCCGCGCGCCGTCGGCGCGCGCGCAGCGGGACGAGGTCCTGGGGCCTGCCCTGGTGGCGTTGTGGGAGGACAATTACCGCGTCTACGGGGCGCGCAAGCTGTGGAAAGCCGCCCGCCGCGCTGGCCACGACGTCGGCCGCGACCAGGTCGCGCGGCTGATGCGCGCGGCCGGCATCCACGGAGTGCGCCGCGGTAAACGGGTGCCCACCACCACACCGGACCCGGCCGCGGCGCCACCCGGATCTGGTCAACCGGAAGTTCAGCGCGAGCGCGCCCAACCAATTGTGGGTCACCGATCTGACGTTCGTGCCGACCTGGTCGGGGGTGGCCTATGTCTGCTTCATCGTCGACGCCTACTCCCGGATGATCGTGGGCTGGCGAGTGGCGTCTCACATGCGCACCACCATGGTGCTCGACGCGTTGGAAATGGCCCGCTGGTCACGCGGAAACCTGTTGGAAGGCTTGACATGTCACTCCGATGCCGGATCGCAGTTCACGTCCATCCGCTACGGGGAACGGCTCGCCGAGATCGGCGCGGTGCCCTCGATCGGTTCAATCGGAGACAGTTTCGATAACGCCCTCGCCGAGACAGTCAACGGCTACTACAAAGCCGAGCTGATCTACGGCCCCGCCCGCAGCGGTCCATGGAAGACCGTCGAGGACGTCGAACTGGCCACCCTGGGCTGGGTCTACTGGCACAACACCAACCGCCTCCACAGCTACCTCGATGACGTTTCACCCACAGAGTTCGAAGCAGCGTTCTACGATGCCCAACGGACCGACCAACCCCTGGTCGCAATCCAATAGTTCGAGTCTCCGTCAGAACCAGGGCGATTCATGGGTCACCGTGACGTTCGTGCCGACCTGGTCGGGGGTGGCCTATGTCTGCTTCATCGTCGACGCCTACTCCCGGATGATCGTGGGCTGGCGAGTGGCGTCTCACATGCGCACCACCATGGTGCTCGACGCGTTGGAAATGGCCCGCTGGTCACGCGGAAACCTGTTGGAAGGCTTGACATGTCACTCCGATGCCGGATCGCAGTTCACGTCCATCCGCTACGGGGAACGGCTCGCCGAGATCGGCGCGGTGCCCTCGATCGGTTCAATCGGAGACAGTTTCGATAACGCCCTCGCCGAGACAGTCAACGGCTACTACAAAGCCGAGCTGATCTACGGCCCCGCCCGCAGCGGTCCATGGAAGACCGTCGAGGACGTCGAACTGGCCACCCTGGGCTGGGTCTACTGGCACAACACCAACCGCCTCCACAGCTACCTCGATGACGTTTCACCCACAGAGTTCGAAGCAGCGTTCTACGATGCCCAACGGACCGACCAACCCCTGGTCGCAATCCAATAGTTCGAGTCTCCGTCAGAACCAGGGCGATTCAGTTTCCCGGTCAGGGCGGAAACCCACTCCATCAGAACTCAGTTGGGTATCAATGGCGAAAGACACGGACGGCCGTCGACGTTGCCTACGACCTACATGACCTCCGCCACTTCTACGCTTCCGGCCTGATCTACGAGAACTGCGACGTGGTGACTGTTCAGCGGGCACTCGGGCACAAGTCGCCAACCGTCACGCTGAACACCTATGCGCATCTCTGGCCTAACGCCAACGAGCGGACCCGCAAGGCTGCCGCGAACCTCTTCAAGGCGGCAGTCAATCCTGCTGCGGACGGACTGCGGACGGAGAGCCGATAAATGGCTGTTGAGCAGCAACTTTACACGTTGAAGCGGAATTCGACCAGATTACAACGCTGTGCAACAATATGTCTATGGCAAGTGCGCAGCGCGCCGCGACCTACCTTCGAATTTCGCTCGACCAAACGGGCGAGGGGCTGGCGATCGCCCGTCAGAGGCGTGAGTGCGTCAAGATCATCAAGCAACGCGGCTGGAAGTTGGTTGGCGAGTTCGTGGACAACAGCATCAGCGCCAGCGATGCACGCAAAAACCGACCCGGTTACGACGCACTCGTAAAGGCGTATGAGGCAGGCGATTTCGACGCGCTTGTGTGCTACGACCTCGACCGCCTAACCCGTCAGCCCCGGCAGCTCGAGGACTGGATCGACGCAGCAGAGGACCGCGGCCTGGCGCTGGTCACCGCCAACGGCGAGGCCGACCTAACGACAGACGGGGGGCGCATGTTCGCCCGCGTCAAGCTCGCAGTGGCCCGCGCGGAGGTAGATCGCAAATCGAGGAGACAGCGCGATGCCGCCAGCCAGCGCGCGCGTCTCGGCCGCCCGCCGCTCGGCGTCCGACTGACCGGCTACACCCCGAAGGGCGAAATCGTGCCCGCCGAGGCCGACCTTGTGTGCAGAATGTTCCAGATGTTCCACGCCGGCGAATCGCTGAAGTCGATCGCTCGCACCCTAACCAACGAAGGCGTCACCACTCGCGGCCGCAAACCATGGCACCCTTCTACGATTCGCACGATCCTCGTCAACCCGCGTTATGCGGGCCGCGCAATATATCAGGGCAAACCGACAGGAAAGCTGGGCAACTGGGAGCCCATTGTCTCCGATGACGTGTTCGACGTGGTGCAGGCCAAGCTCAACGACCCGCGCAGGGTCTCCAATCGGGAAGGCACCGACCGTAAGCACCTCGGGTCGGGATTGTTCCTGTGCGGCATTTGTGAGGCACCGGTGAGTAGCTGGTCGCAGAACCGGTACGTGTGCAGAGAGCGGCATGTGAACCGGGCCCGCGTGCCCGTAGACAATTGGGTGCGCACTGTCATCGTGGCCCGACTGCAACGTGAGGACATGGCCGATTTGCTGGCCCCGACCGAGTCCGAACTCGCACCGCTGCTCGCCGAGGTCGAGCAGCTACAGAACCGGCTGGCACGCATCGAGGCCGACTACGACGCCGACCTCATTGACGGTTACCGGTACGCCTCAGCGACAGAACGGGTACGCGCTGAGCGCGCCGTCATCGAGCGCAAGATCGCCGCGCACAGTTCAGGTGCCGCGCTAGGCGAAATCCTCAACTCGCCAGACCCCGCAGCCGCATTTTTCGGCGCGGGCCTCATGGCGCAACGCGCCGTCATCGATGCGTTGTGTGTGGTTCGACTGCTACCGGGCACTAGGTATTCGCGCGTATTCAACAAAGACACTGTGGCGATAACACCAAAGAAGGGCGCCAAGGATGCACAGCGGTGACGACAAGGACATGCCGGTGTTCGACTCGCTCGATGCGCACCGCGAAGCGATGCGTCAGGAGCTTCAATCCACTGCCGACGACACGCCATTGACTATTCCCAATCCGTATCCTGTCGTCTTTATCTACTGCGGCAACCACAGGGAAACGCCCGTCGCCGAATTCGTAAAGGTCGACGGCGACTGGCTGCGGATGGATGAATCTGCGCGGTTGCGTTTGTTGTCGGACGCGGAAGTGTTCGTCGATGATGCGTCCGACAACTGGCTCACTGACGATATTGAAGATCCGAGGTGGACGGACCGCAGGTACAACGTCAAGTGTCCTAAGTGCGCCGACCTACCGCGGAAAGACACCGACCCAAAGCCCACCACTGTCCCGGTGCGTCACGCGAACTTGGTGCCGTTCCTGGATCGATGGCACGCCAAAAATGGCGCCGTGTCGTTCATCCCGCTTGCCGATTTAGCGGCTAACATGTCACGTAACAAGCGGCTCTAGTCGGTGCCGTTTGAGTAAGCCTCCCAGCGGAGGGCGTGATTCGCCCTGCCCTAGGAGGCAACACAATGGCCGCTCCCTCGGCCCCCGTCGCTAAACTCCGCGCTAGTAAAGCCCGTCGCCTACAGTCCTACCCTCCGGACCACCCAAAGGTCCGTGAAGTCGGCCAAGCCCTCGCCTACGAAGTCCTCGCCGAGCACGCCGCCCGAGTCGTAGCAGACTGGCCCACCCCAAGCGCAGAGCAACTCGCGAAAGTTGCAGCGGTACTGCGGAATGCAGGCGGTGCGGCATGACCGGACCGATCAAAGAAGGGCCGCCCGAAAAACCCGAAAAAGAAGTGGCGCCCCCCGCCACAGAGAGCGCCACCCACACGACAGCCGAAGTCGATGACCACAATGATAGCCGCCTCGACAGACAGTTCAGGCCTGAGTTCGTCCGCAAAGGGACGGTGTGTCGGCCGCCGGTCGACCAATCGACGCCGACGCAGCTTCGGCGGCGTCGGGAAGCGTCTCTACGCCTAGCGCCATCGCCGTACACACGACGCCGGGATCCGAGCTCGAGGATCGTCGGATGAGCGGCGACCCGGAACTCATCGATAGGGGCAGGGCCGTTGCGGAGCGGGTGGCACGCTTCGACGCCGGCGACTATCCCGTCACCGATGACGATTGGGCGCAAATCCCACTCCCGCCAGAGCCACCCGACGACGAGCGCACATCAACCGTCCCCCACAACGGGGCGGATTCGATATCCGACCGTGCCGACGCCAACAACGTGGCAGAGCACGGTGATCACGAAGAGCAGGTGATCGAGAACCGGATGCGCGTACTGCGGATTGAGCGGGAAGCTCGGCGCCGTCTCGACGAGCAGGACCGGCCGGCCGTAACACCACCCCCGGTGCGCAGCCTCGACGAGCTGCTAGCAGAGCCCGACACAGCTGCCCGTTATCGCATTGACCAGCTGGCGCTACTCAACGGCCGTGTACTGATGTCGGCTCAGTTCAAGGCAGGCAAAACCACGCTCGTCGGGAATCTGTTGGGGTCCTTATCAGACCAACAACCGTTCCTCGGACAGTTCGACATCCCGATGCCGCCGCGCAGAATCGCGCTAATCGACACCGAGCTCGACGACAACACTCTGCGCCGATGGCTCCGCGACCAGAACATCGCCAACCGCGCCGCCCTGGCCGACGTCGCCGGACTACGCGGCCGAGTCGCATCGCTCAACCTGCTCGACGACCGGATCCGCGCCCAGTGGGCCACACGACTCCGCGACCTCGGCGTCGAATACCTTGTGCTCGACTGCCTACGGCCGGTGCTGGACGCGCTCGGACTCGACGAACACCGCGACGCCGGCCAATTCCTCGTCGCTTTCGACGCGCTACTCATTGAAGCAGACATTCCCGACGCCTTGATCGTGCAGCACATGGGCCACACCAACGAACGTGCCCGCGGCGATAGCCGTCTGCAGGATTGGCCCGACGCGATCTGGCGTCTGGTCCGCGAGGACGACAACCCCGGGTCTCCTCGGTTCTTCTCCGCCTATGGCCGCGACGTCGATGTGCCCGAAGGACGCCTCAGCTTTGACCCCATCAACCGACGACTCACATACGCAGCCGGATCACGCCACGACGCGAAAATCGAAGCCGCAGAGCATGACGTCGTCGCCGCCCTGGCCCGACACCACGGGGAAGGACTGTCCGGCCGCGACATCGAAGCCGCCACCACCGACAGCGAACACACCCGGCGAGCACTGCGCGACGCACTAAAAGCCGCAGTCGCCCGCGGCCTGGTCACCGTCGACAACGGACCACACCGATCCAAGCTGCACCGCATCGCCAACCCCTGCGCGGTCTGCCACTACCCACTCACCGCCGGACAGACCGGACAACACCTCGAATGCGGGACAACCCAATGACCAACCCAGTGCGCCAGTGCGCCGAAGTGCGCCACCAGTGCGCCAGCGCACTAGTAAAAGTGAGTGCGCCAGTGCGCCAGCGCCCCTATAGGGCGCACGCGGCGCACACACACCACACAACAGACATTCAGAAACCAAACCAGTGCGCCAACAACACCCAACGAAAGGCACTCCAGATGGCCGACTTTCCACTCCTCGACGCGGACTACACCGCCGCCACCACAGACCTAAACCGAACCGTCCTCAACACACTCGACCCCATCGAACCCGCGATCGACGAAACCGACACCTACTGCACAATCCCAATCCGACTAGTCCACGACACAGCCGCAGGCCTACACCTCGAACTCGGCCCATACACAATCGACCACACCGACATCGAACGACTCCGCAACGCAATCCACGCATACGACCTCGCCAACCACGGACCAACACTGAGGCGAGTCAAATGACCCCGAACCCGGCGAGTCAGCCGCCCTGTCACCTACTGCTGACATTCTGCTGACATGAAACGCATTGGGACTCGGAGGGAGTCGCGGGCGCGCCATGAGCAGGCGGCCACTCTACGGGCCGTGGGCTACACGTGGCAGGCGATTGCGGATGAACTGGGGTTCGGGCATAGGCAGGCCGCTAAGAGCGCCGTAGAGCGGTTGTGGGCGCGAACGCGGGATTCGCCGGAGATGTCGCGGCGATCGCTGTCTGAGGGGATGCAGTTGATGAAAACGATGCTGTTTGAACAGGTTGCGGTCGCAGTGCAGCGTGGTGATGCAGACCTGATCGTGACGTTGTCTCGCGAACTGCGGTCTGTTACGGATCAGTTGGCGCGGATTGATGGGCTGCATGCGGCGCGGCGTGTCGAGGTCGACGTAACTCAGCGGACGACGGTTGAGGTGCTGGCGGATCTTCGTCAAGCGATGCATGCGGCGATTGACGCCGAGGTGGTCGAGACGCGGGAGATCGAGCAGTGAAACTACGCGTAGATAGGTCGTGGGTTGCGCGGAAAACGATGGGAGAGCTGGGAAAATGAGTAATCGTGCGGAGCGGCGGGCGGCCGCGAAGAAGCACGCGGTGGATGCGGCGGTGTCGATCGCGGATGACGTGACGACGGGGCGGCTCGATCCTGAGCAGCTCGAGGCCGAAGCGGTGAAGGCTTGCCGCGAGGTGGCCGGCACTGTCCTCGGCCCTGAGGATCCAATCTGGCCGCTCCAGGTCGATATCGCGCGCCAGGTCTTGGCGATCGGTGGCGCTATCTGCGCTAATGAGCTGGCCGAGTGGTCGGCCGTCGAACGGAGCCGTGAAAAGGGTAAAGCTGCCGAGGGTTCGTGGATCGAGCAGGTGTTGGCGGAGGGCGCTGATGAGGACGACGACGATGCGCAGTGACAACGGGGACGGGGTGTCCGTGGTCGTGGACGCCCTGCGCGTATCAGGGGTGTCTGTCTGGCGGGCACCCTTTTGCGTGCGGTCACGAAAAAGATCTGCGTTGCGTGCAGGCTCGCACCTGAGATGCGGTCCTGCGTGAGCTGGCTATCGAGCGGGAATCCCGCGAAGCCGAGTAGGTGTCGCGTCTGGAATGCCGGGGAGGTTTGCCCGAGGGGGGTGCCCGCTGAGCGCAGCGGAGGCCCCGCGAGAATTTCTGCAATTTTTTGGGTGTTGTGCGTGGTCGTTGTGTGATCTGGGTGACACTGGAGGTTACGGTTTGGATGTTGTTGCGACACAGGGTCTTAAGCGTTAAGACCTGTTGCACCGCAAGGGTTTACCGTCATATACATGGAGACCCTTTGTGTGAGTGAACCGGACTCGAAGCGGGCGTCGTTGTGGCGTGCTGAGCTCGGTCACTTGAAAGCTCTTGGGCGGTCGGAGGACGATCCGGGCGTTCGGGCGTGTCGGGCGGGTTTGGCGTATTGGACGGTTCGGCGTGCGATCGATGCGGCGAGGCCGAATCTGACCGCTGCTGGTGTTGATGCGTTGGCGGCGCTGCTGTTGGGGCTGGGCCGATGAGCGCGTGGGGTGTTGCGTCGCCGGTTGATGCGGAGCGGGTTGGGCGGCGGCGTTCGTTGCTGTCGAGTGATGCGCCGTTGTCTTCGGAGCGGGACCGGGGTCGCGCGCGGGGGTCGTTGGTGCGGTCGGTGCCGAGGCGGGTGGATTTCGACCAGGCGGAGGGGCGGGAGCAGCGCCGTCAGGGGTGGGACGTCCACTATGCGAGTTTCGATCTGTGCGCTGAGGTTGAGGCTCAGTGTCGGCCGTTGGCGGTTGAGGTTCAGGCTCTTCTGGCGGATGGTGTGCGGTTGGCGGACAGGCGCAATTTCGGTGACGGCGTACCTCCGCTGCTGGAGCCGCTGCGGGATGTCCGTGAGATCGCGAAGGAGGTGTGTGGTCTTCGTGCCGCGGTGGTGGAGCTGTTGGCGAAGCAGTCAGCGTCGGGGTTGCCGGAGGGTGCGCGTGATCGGTTAGCGGCGTTGGTGCGCGATCCGGCCCACAAGACTGTGCCTGAGATTGACGAGAGCGACTTGTACGACGGTTCGTGGGTGGATCTCCTTGTGGCGGTGGTGGAGCCGCTGAACTCGGATTTGGCGGCCGTGGTGGCGGCACAGCCGGCCGGCCAGGTATCGGAACTTGATGTGGGTCTCTCTGATGCGTTGTCGAGTGACAGCCTGGTTGGTTTCGATCAAAGGGTTGTGATGTTGCGAAACCGGCTGCCGGGGCTGCGGAATCGTCGTCAGCTTGCGTTGTCGGGTCGGGCGCTGGCGAAGGCTGCGGTACAGGACAGGGAGCGGGAGCGTGTGGCGGCTGATATGCGGAGGCTGCGGCTGTGAGTAGTCGGTTGGCGCGGGATTCGGCTGTGGGGGTGTGTCCGGACTGTGACGGCCCGTCGCGGACGTTCAAGGGGAACGTCCACAAGTGGCGGTGCATCGATTGCATCGAGCTGGTGGTGGGTGCCGACCGGCCGCCGACAGCGCCTCCCTCGACTGAGCTGGCTAACCCTGTTGTAAGAGAGGATATTTTGAGATGACGAGTGTGTTGGCGCCGGTGCCGTTTGACGCGCCGCTGGTGAATCCGTCGGTAGGTGGGTTGTTCACTGTGACGCAGTGGCAGCCGACGGCTGGCGACGTCGAGCGGTGGCTGCCGGACGGTGTCGAAATCAAACCCTGGAACTACGGGATCGACGACTCGTTCGGTGTCTGGGCGGCTGCCTGGAACGCATCTGAAGAGGACTTGGACCCTGAGGCGGACGTGAAGCGGGCTGCCGACCGTCCGTCCGCGTTACCGGTGTTCGCGGCGGTCACCACGTGGGCGGCCGACGAATGTGATTTGACGGCGCCGTCTAGGGATGAGATTCGTACCCGTGCAGCCCAAATCCACCGGTTGCGTGAACCGATCGCGGTGGAGGCGGAGTTCGCGGCAAGGCTCCTCGATGACGTAGACACGCCAACTGAGGTGGTCGACGTTGTCGCCGCGGTTGGTGCGCTGGATGAGATGCTGGCGGCGACGAACACCCTCGGATTCATACATGGACGTCCGTCGTGGATGTCTGTTGCGGCGCAGGCGAATTTGTTGGTCCGTACAGGATCGGTTTTCAAGACGCCATCCGGTCACACGTGGGTTTTCGGGGGTGGGTATCCCGAAACGCTGGGTGACACGTTGGTGGCGACGTCGCAGCCCTTTGGCTGGCGCGGGGAAGTCCATTTGCATCCCGCGGAAAAACTGGAGCACAACCGGTTTCACGTCATCGCGGAGCGGTCCCTGGTGATCGGATACGAAGCGCTCATAGGAGCTGTGGACATTGTTGGACCCGAGACACCATGAAAGCTATGAAGGGAAAGGAGCGTCAACTTTTCGTCGGTTCTACATTGCACAACAACGAGATTCACTTGAACTGCAGACAGGTGATCGCGTTGAACTCGGTTGGTTGTCGAGGGCGGGTGGTCATGCGCTATGTGCCGCGCCCGCCCTCGACAGCGAGACCTAAGACAGAGAAACAGGAGCATGAGCCGTGAACTTCACGATGCCCGACCAACTACCAAGCAGCGTGGCTGAGTTGGACGCGCTCACCGCGCAGGCGACCGCGGAGATCAACGTGTTTTCGGCGCGCGTCGGCGCGAACGATAGTTTCACCTATGCCGACACGCGCCGGCTGGAGTACCTGCTGGCGTCGCGGGACGATCTGTGGGAAGCCGCGATTTCGCTCGACAATCCGTCACCGGCTGCGGCGTCGCTAGAAGCCAAACCACGACAGGGATTTCAGCTTTCGGAGCGGCTGGCGCATGCCGGACACGAAGCAGGTCACGCCGTCATTGCCGTACTGCTAGGCGGTGAGGTGGACACTGCCGAGGTCTTTCGACCAGAACAAGGCGCCCCAATCGTTCACCGTGACGGCAGGCAGCTCAACGGGCAATGCCGAGTGGTGCCGTTGACCACGGTGACGGAGGCCCGACGCCACTTGGTGGCCGCGGCGGGGCCGGTAGCCGAGGCGATCGCACGGTTCGGGCCGTCTCCGACTCCGGCGCAGATCCACCAGGTGTTGGCGGGTCAGCCGGACTTCGAGGAGTTACGGCGATACGCGTTGACGGCCGGGGCGTACGCGCCAGATCCCATCGGTGAGGTGCTGCCGTTGGTGTTGCGGTGTTGGCCGGCGATCACGCAGCTCGCGGTCAAGATGGATGACGGACTTGTCATAACTCATGCGGATGTGGCTGCGGCGCTAGGTCTTTCGGCGGATCGCAGCCTTCATGGGTTCGAGTGCGCGAACATCCGCGCCGGCTTGCGTAGCGTGGGAGGTGCCGCATGATGTTCGTCGCTAGGGGCGGGATGTTCGCCGGATCACAGGCAGTTCCGTTTGACGCTGTCGGGGACGGCGCCAACGGCACCGGATCGGTCCAATCGTGGAGTCACACCGCCACAGCGGGCGCGGATGTATTTGTCTGGCACTGCACCACCGGAACCGCCACCTCAACGGGTTGCACGTACGGCGGAGTCGCCATGACGCTGCTGGGCGCGGTGTCCCACAACAACAATGCCAGCCTGGGGCAGCTCGCGCTGTACCACCTTGCCGGTGTTGCTGGCGGCTCCAAGACGGTAGCGGCCACCAAGAGCAACGCTACTAACTCTGCGTGCGCGGGTTCTGTCTCGTACTTGGGCATTGGGTCGGTTGGCACTCCCGCATCTGCGTACGGGGCGAGCTCGTCAGCGATGCAGTCCGCGACCGTCCCCGCGGGGAGTCTGGTGGTGCAGGGCTTGGGTGCCAGGGCTGACGACTTCTCCGGAATCACCGGTGGAGCACAACGCTTCAACGGAAGTCGGGGCGGTGTGGCAGCCGGGTTGATCATTAGCGATTCCCCGGTTTCGACAGCCTTCGTCGGCGCGATCAATTCATCCACCGACTGGTCTGCTCTGAACGTCGTCCTCACCCGTGCCCCGTAGCGGACCCCCACTACGGCCTGACTTGATCAGCGAGGTAATGCTGATGGCCGAGCGCCAGCACCGCGAGGCCGTCGTCGGCTGGCGTTTCTGGTACACGCGGCCGCACGATGACCGGCTGACGTTGCACTCCCCGCAAATACGGCACGCATATGGACGCCGGGGAGCGTCGGATCTGCGCGCGAGCGGCCGGATCATGCGTGCTCGTTGTTGTTACTACGATCATGCGCCGCCAGCAGAAGGATGCAAGTGTGGTGTCTACGCGTGCGCGAATGTTGTTGACGCGATTTTCCGGATGCGCGCAATGGTCCGCGGCATGCGCCACGCCGCCACTGTCCGCGGCAATAATCCCCGGGCCGAAGCGGTGCGCCGCGCCGCCGAAGGCCCGACCGGCAAGGTCGCCCTCGTCCTCACAGAGGTGGTCTGCCATCAGGCGGTGAGCCATAACGACAACCGGGGCGAGACGCCGATCCTGACGTCGAGCGGGCAATTTTCGATGCTCGGTCGAGAGACGCGTCTCGAGGTCGATCCCGACACCGGCCGCAACTGCTATTCGGTCATCGAGATCGACATCCCGGTGATCCGCGCGGCCGCAGTGGAAATAGTCCGCTTCTTTGTCCCTGATGAGCAGATCGGCGCCGCGGCGGCGCGCGACCTCGCTCAACGACTGGCGGTCCGCTACGGCGTCGAGGCGGTCACCGGCTATCCCGAATACACGCCGGATGAATGGGATTTGCGGCCGGAGTGGATGCGCACCGAACCGTGGCAGTCGATGTACTCGGTCGACGGGGTGCTCGCGGGGGCCGCCGCCTAGTCGGTCCGACTCGACGCGACGGGTTGAAGTCGCCTAGCCTTCGATGTGGTAGTTCGGCTGCCCGATCGGGAACATCGGGATCTGGTCGGCGCCAGGGACGATGAAACAATTCACGGTCGGCGGAGAGAACCCAACGCCGTCGCTGAACAGGCAGCGTTTCCACGACCCGTCCTCGCGGATCGGCCCGTCACAAAGCTGCTGAGCCAACGCGGTCACACACCCGTTAAGCGGATCACCAGGGACCGCACCGGCCGCGGGAGCCCCGACGCACGCCGCTGCTGCGATGATCGCCAGCACGGACATCCCCGCAAGGAACCACACTGTGGACGCGGTCGCGATGGACACAACACGCGCCGATGATGACGGCACCATCGGAACCCCCTGGCAAGTTGCAGTTAGAGAAGCGTACGACACCACGGTCACACACGGGGGTCAGACTGATTATCCCGGTTGCAGCACAACACAATCGCTGACAGTGCGTGCCCCTAGTCAAGACCGTCGGGCCAATCACTCACTCCATGGCGGTATGACCCGTCCCGGTGAGTCCAGAGACTGCATTTGTTGAATCACCCCGCCTTTGGTGGAGTGCGTCTGTGATCGTAGTGGAGCCTCTCGACGGCCTCAGGGGTGAAGTCGTCGAGGTACTCGTGGGGGCGTTCGGTGTTGAACCACGCGACCCATTCGGCGGTGGCGAGCTCGACCTGGTTGACGTCACGCCAGGGGCCTTGCCGACGGATGAGTTCGTTCTTGAATGAGCCAACGGTGGTCTCGGCCAAGGCGTTGTCCAGCGCGTCGCCGACCGAGCCGACCGAGGGATCCACGCCCTCGTCGATGAGGCGCTGGGTGAACGCCACCGATGTGTACTGGCTGCCGGCGTCGCTGTGCGCGATCAGCCCGCGCAGGCTGGTGGTGCCGTCCTGGGTGCGGGTGAAGAAGGCGTGCTCGATCGCATCGAGGACCAGATCGGTGGTCATCGACCGGGCGGCGCGCCAGCCCAGGATCCGGCGGCTGTAGGCGTCGATGACGAACGCCACGTAGACGAACCCCATCCACGTCGACACGTAGGTGAAGTCAGCCACCCATAACCGGTTTGGCGCACAGGCGTAGAAGCGTCGATCAACCAGATCGGGGTACCGCTGGTGGCTGTCGTCGGCGACGGTGGTCTTGTGCTTGGACCCGTAACGCGCACCCTCCCAACCCTGTTGGCGCATGATCCGCTCCACCGTGCACCGTGCCACATCGTGGCCCTGCCCGCGCAGCCAGATCCACAACTTGCGCGACCCCAACGTCTGGACGAACCGACCTTTCTTCTTGTCTTCCCTGGCCGCAGTGATGATCTCGACCAACTCGGCATCCCGGATCTGGCGACGCGTCGGGGTCTTCGTGATCCACTCGTAGTACGTCGACGGACTGATCGGCACACCGTGCTCGGAGAGCACCGCACACATGGGCTCGACACCCCAGCGCAAGCCGGCCCCACCGTCGGGGCCGGAGACCTGGTGGTCCTTGTGTTCGGCGATGAACCGGATCACCGTCTCCCGGGCCGGTCGAGCTCGGCCCCGAAGAAAATCGCCGCTGCTTTCAAGATCTCATTGGCCCGACGCAACTCGGCGATCTCCTTGCGCAGCGCCTTATTCTCCTCGGCCATCTGCGTCGTCACACCCGGCCGCTGGCCGGTGTCGACCTCCGAGCGACGGATCCAGGTCCGCAGGGTCTCCGGGGTGCCGATCCCCAACATGCCCGCAACCGCGGTGATCGCCGCCCACTGCGACGGGTACTGCGGGCGCACCTCAGCGACCATGCGCACCGCCCGCTCACGAAGCTCGTCGGGGTACTTGCTGACACGTCCCATGACTCAGATCCTCCCAAGATCGGGAGTCTCCGGACTCACCGGGACAGGTCAGTAACTCCGCTGGAGCCCCATCTGCATATGCCATTCATCTGCGAATCTCATACTCGACTCCCAAGCCCAGCGGGCGCCGCCGGCGCAGAGGGGCTGCTGGGGAAACCACGGGTGTGAACCACGAAGTAGCGGATTCTCGGGGACCAGGTGCTTCATCTCAGCTTCCAGGTCGTGGACCTGGTTGTCCCACTGCGTTTCTGGAGTGAAGTGCACCAATGCGTTGCGCAGTTTGATTAGCGCCTTGACATCCGAATATGGCCTACGGGACTTGTCTAGTGGCGGCTTACCTGCGCACGTCAGAAGCACCGCATACTTTTCCATCAGCTTGAGTGATCGCTCGACCCTTTGTGTTCGAAGGTCCCGCATCAGCGCTATCGCGTCCGAACTTAATCCCTGCAGCCGATCGGAGGGTACGACTGGTTCCGTCTCGGCGGCGTCCTCCCAGATTTCGTTCACCACCGCTTCCAACATGGCGACGGACTCCATGACGGCCCCAATCGCGAGCGATTGCAGGTGCTTGTCGACTCTCCGTTTGGCGCCGCCTTCGACCTCTGCGAGTAGCTGTTCCTCCCGCGCGCGACATAGGTGCGCCATCAGGCGTGCTGCCCAAAGGTGTTGTGCCGCGAAGTACTGGCGTACGCCTATCAGGGCGGTGGATGCTTGCGCGGAGGCAGTCGGAATCTGGTCGATATCGATTATCTGGTCGGAAGGGCGGCCGTCAGTAGCGGTCTCCAAGGGCTCATCTGTCACGGAACCAACGCTAAGACACGGGTGCGGGCATAGAGGCCGAGCCGCCCTGAAAACCTAACTACTTAATTCTCGGGACACGATGTAGTCACCGGCGGCGCCGGCGACCTCACGTTGGCCCGCGGGGCGGGGGGAAAATAATCCGTCGACCGTCGGCAGCGGTTGGGGGAGCATATATTGCATGGCCGACGACGACTACTGCGCCGAGTGCGGTTGCCCTGTCAACGAACACGATGACACGGGCGTCTGCCATGCCCTCGATCTGCCTGAAAATGGCGACGCCATCCAGTGCCGGTGCCCTGGACTCCCGCGCACAAGAGACCGACGCCGAGCACAGCGCGATGCGCTCCTGACGCAAATTGTTGAGGAGGATTACAGCGTCTTGGAGCGGTTGGGCGACGGGTGAACGGCGAGATTGCGCGGGCGGTAGTAGTACGTCAGATCCGTTCGGTGTACACGGCGTCGACAGACAATCCCGGGGCTCGCATCGACAGCAGCCCTTCTACGTGCCTGCGCGCCACAGCTCGGTGCCGGTGTAGAACGTGTGATCGGCTGGGGTCGGCTCGGTGGTCCGTGTGAGGGTTACCCGGGTTATCCGCTTCGCGATCACGGAGTCACCACCTCGACAATGATCTTGGGCTAGCCCATATTCTCAAGACGAGATGAGCTGCTGCGCACGCTGATGCGAGATGCCCAGCGCGGCACCGATGTCTCGTACCGTCATGCCTTCGTCCCGCATCGCCCGGGCCGCGAAGCGCCGTTCAATCGCTGATTGTGATTGAAACCAGGCAGCTTCGCCGGCGTACTTATCCGCTAGCTCTAGGTGGTGTCGCACACCATCCGGCAGATCTACTTGTCGTTCGAGTTGGAATGACTCAGGCTCAACCCCACGAACGAGTGAAATAAGTTCGCGCGCCATGGATTCGACTTCCTGCAAGTTGCGCGCTTGCGTGTACTGATCTAGTTCGGGGATGTAGACAAGCCAGAACTTTCCATCGCGGTTGACGACCGCATGGTAGGTGTTCAACGCCACCAGCCCCTTCCTAACTTGCCTTCGCATTGCTTGTACACGGTCTCGGCATAACGCTGTCCGAATTCCCTATGCCGTGCGATTGGAATCATCACCCCGTCGAGGTCGTAGATTGTGTGGTTCGCGCCTTCGCGGACTAGCAGAAACTTCAATTCGGCGGCCTTGGCCGCCTTTTGTATCTGCTTGATGATGTCTGCCCGCTTTGGCACGCTAGCAAGTCTAGTGCAGGCTAGACAACTCAGTCAATAGCGCACTAGACAAACAACATTCTTGTAACTCTGGTATCACCTCAGGTAGTCACGTGGAAGTGGTTCGGCCCCGCCATAAGGAGGAGGTGGGCGGGGCCGAGGTATTAGATCAGACGCAGCGCGAGGCTGAGCGGTTCCCCGCTACCTCCCGGTACCCTTTGGACTGCAGTAGAAGCTGCCCGTGAGCGTCATTCCCTCGCCTCTTACGAAAGCGGATCGCGGTGCCTGAGCGCCAGGACGTCGGTTCCCGGCCGAATCGCCGACGAGAACGTACAGACCATTGGTCCTCCGCGCGATGGTCGCGAGTGCGCGACTTGCGTAGCAGAAAGCCCTCACGCTTGGCGGCGCGACGGACACGGTTTTCGTGAGATTTTGCATGCATGGCAGATCCTCTCGGGTCGATTACAGGGATTCGATCCCGCGCCAAGCCATGCCCTGAATATCCGTGAGCGGACACGGTTGATAGTACTCGCAACTAGTCTCGCGGGTGAATATACGAATGGGGAAACCGAATGAGCGACAAAACCGACGTGCGCGCCAGTCTCGACCAGCTGCGCGATGCAGTCGCGAAGTTTGAATCACATGAGAGCAATGAGCTTGGGCCGTACCACGTGGCACGCCACAACCTCCTCAGTGCACTCAGCGCCGCCGTCCTCGCGATTGGCGATGAAGTAGCGAAGTAGGGGCCGTCTCACCCGAATGGGTCGAGTCGGTCGATTGCGTCGACGCGGCGTTCGTCGGACACCTCGGTGTAGATGGCGGTGCTGGCGAGATTCTCGTGGCGCAGCAGTGTCTGCGCGGTACGCAGATCGGCCCCAGATGCGACGAGGTTTGTTCCGTACCAGTGCCTGAGACGGTGACATGTTCCGCCGGGGATGTCGGCTCGCTTGCAGGCGTCGCTGACCGTGTTAACGACGTGACGCGACGTGACGTGCTCGCCGGGGCGGGTCGAGTTCGCGGGAAACCACCACCCCCGCGACGGCATTTCGCGTGCGACCTCGACAAGCAGCGGATGCAACGGGATCGTCGCCGCGTGCCCGCCCTTCCCGATGACGTACAGCGTGCGCGCGTCAGGGTCGACGTCCTGACCGCGAACCTTGGCGATCTCGTGCGCGCGTAGCCCTGCCAGCGCGGCGAGCAT
Source organism: Mycolicibacterium moriokaense (assembly GCF_010726085.1). Taxonomy (NCBI): domain Bacteria; kingdom Bacillati; phylum Actinomycetota; class Actinomycetes; order Mycobacteriales; family Mycobacteriaceae; genus Mycobacterium; species Mycolicibacterium moriokaense. Next base: position 1,851,333 of record NZ_AP022560.1, on the reverse strand, counting down.
CACCATCGCTCTCGTCTTGCGCCGCAACGACAACGCCAGCAGCGCCTGCAGCTGCTCCGTAGTGATAGGGCGCGGCGTGCAGCGCGGCATACGCGGGCGCGGCAGCGTGGCCATCGCGTCCGCGCCGAGCCCCTCATTGGCCAGCCAGCGGAAGAACCCGCGCAGGTGCCCGAAATAGGTGTAGCGGGCCCGGGCTCCGAGATTCTCATCGCCGAGGAAGCGTGAAATCGCCAGCGCGGGTGTCGATTCGATCGGATAGCCGCTCACGTTCTGGAGACGCCGCAAGGTCAGTACCGAGTCGGTGATGGTGCGCGCGGCCAAACCGCGGCCACGCATCCACACCTCGTAAGCCTCGATCGGGGGCAGTTGTCCGTCGTTGGAGCCGGTCCCTTGGACCAGCCGCAGCACCGCGCTCATGCGCTTGCCGCTTCCATGGCGGCGCGGACCTCGTCGTCATCGACGGCGGTGTAGCGCTGTGTGGTGGCGACGGACGCGTGGCCCAGCAGCGTCTGAACGGCACGCAGGTTGCTGCTGCCTCGATAGGCGCGTGTGGCGAATCGGTGCCGCAGCGTGTGCATCGTCCACGTGTCCGGTAGCGCGGCGTTCACGATCGCGCCGACTCGTTTGGGGTCCAGGTGCCCGCCAGTGCCGTTGGGGAACAGCCAACAATCAGGCTCCACACCTGCGGGGATTTGGCTGGCCGCGCTCGAGCGAATCGCTGCAGCCACCGAGTCGCTGATTGGGACGATCCGCTTCTTGTTGCCCTTCCCGTGAACCAACAGCGAGTAGCCGCTCGCGCCTTCGGTCAGATCGCGGGTGTGCACCTGGGCGACCTCGGCCCGCCGCAACCCAGCCTCGGCCGCCAGCCGCATCATCAGCGCCACCCGAGGTGTCGCCGCCGCCAACGCCGCCCGCCACGCCGTATCAGGCGCCGGCCGCGGCGGACCAACGTGGCTACGCACCCTCGGCAAATCGTCGGCGATATGAACCGCGATGCGCCTGGTCCGATAAGCCCACAGGAAAAAGCTGTGGGCGCTGTTGCGGTGGCTGCGGCGATACTCAGGCGCCCACTCGGTGTGACGCCCCATCCACTCAATCAGATGCTCGGCCGTGATCTCGGCCGGACTGCCGCCGACCTCACGCGACATCTGCGTCAGGTGCTGCCGACGCAACGTCAGCGTGATCTGAGACGCCCCGCCCGCCGTCAAGGAGACGAGATAGTCCTCGATAATCGGCGCCCACGCCGCAGGTGGCTGCGCCCGCCGCGGCGTCGGCTTGGGCCGCACATACCGGTCGTTGACATAAGCCGCCACGGTGTCGATCGGGCCGCAGGTCACCAACCCCTCACCGTTCAGCAGATCGAACCGGCTGCCGTCCCGCTTCACCACCCGCAACCCGAGCGTCTTGGCATGTCGACGCAACCTCTGCTCGCGCGCATCCATCGTCATGCCGCCAGCACCTTCGCACCAGTGGTCAGTGCCCGCGCCATCGCAGCCGGATCGTCCCACGTCATCCCATCGGTACCGGTCACCGCGCGCTCGGCGCGCTGACACAAGGACGGAACCGCGTCGTCGCTGTTGACCGCGTCCACGATGATCGCCACCGCGGCGTGCTTGGCGTCATGCCACGACATCCCCGTGAAAGCCCCCGCGATCTCCAGGGCGGCGGTGAGCTCCTGCAGCACATCCAGCGGCGGCCAAGTCTTGCCGAGCAAGTCCTGCGGCAGCCGAACGATCAACTCAAGCGCTGCGGCCTCAGGATCTGACGGGTTTTCGGGAACTTCGAAGATGGACATCGCTACCCTCTCGGTACGGGCCGAGCGGGCAAGCAGCGCTGGCCTACTTCGGCTTAGTTGTTGCTCCGTGTCGGAATTCGACCACGTCACCGTCCTGCATGACGTAGTCCTTGCCCTCCATCCGGACCTTGCCGGCCGCCTTGGCCGCGGCCATCGACCCGGCCTCTTTCAGGTCGTCGAACGACACGACCTCAGCCTTGATGAAGCCCTTCTCGAAATCCGAGTGGATGACGCCCGCAGCCTTGGGCGCGGTGTCGCCCTGGTGAATTGTCCACGCGCGCGCCTCTTTCGGACCAGCGGTCAGATAGGTCTGCAGCTTCAACGTGTGAAAACCCGCCCGCGCCAACGCATCCAGGCCCCGCTCGGTCTGGCCGATCGACTCCAACAGCTCGGCAGCGGACTCGTCGTCGAGCTCCTGCAGCTCCGCCTCGATCTTCGCGTCGAGGAACACACAATCGGCCGGCGCCACCAATTCGCGCAGTTCAGCCTTCTTCGCCTCGTCGGTCAGCACCGATTCGTCGGCATTGAAGACGTAGAGGAACGGCTTGGTGGTCAGCAGGTTCAGCTCACGTAGAAGAGTCGTATCCACCCCCGCGGCGAACAACGTCTTGCCGCTGTCCAACACCGCCTGCGCGGCGACCGCCGCCTCGTGCACCGGGCGGCGGTCCTTGTGGGTGCGCGCCTCCTTCTCCAGTCGCGGCAACGCACGCTCCAGCGTCTGCATGTCGGCGAGGATCAGCTCGGTCTCGATCACCTCGATGTCGGCCTTCGGGTCGATGCGGCCGTCGACGTGAGCCACGTCATCGTCGGCGAACACCCGCACCACCTGGCAGATCGCATCGCTCTCGCGGATGTTGGCGAGGAACTTGTTCCCCAGTCCCGCACCCTCAGATGCGCCTTTGACAATGCCGGCGATGTCGACGAACGTGACCGGCGCATGGACGAGCTTTTCCGACCCGAACATCTCCGCGAGTTCGGCGAGCCGCGGATCGGGCAGCGGGACAACACCCTCGTTCGGCTCGATCGTCGCGAACGGGTAGTTGGCCGCCAGCACGTCGTTGCGCGTCAACGCATTGAACAGCGTCGACTTGCCGACGTTGGGCAGTCCCACGATTCCGAGGTTCAGGCTCACAGGGAGGACAGTCTAGGAGACTGTGACGCGCTCGCCAGCAGCGCGCTCACAGCCTCTCCAGGGGACAGCCGGTACGGTCGACGTGTGTCAGCACAGCGCGCACGGTCAGCCGTCACGGCCGACCACCGTTCCGTGCACCCCAACATCCCAGGCGTGCCCTGGTGGGGTGCTGTGCTCATCGCTGCGACATTGATGGCCGTCGGATTCGCCTACGACGCGGGGTCCGGCACGAAACAACTGACCAGTGTGTTCTCCGGCACCTATGTGGTCGGCTGCATTCTCGCGGTACTGGCGGTGCGGCAGGCGGGGCTCTTCACCGCGGTCATTCAGCCTCCGCTGCTGCTGTTCGGCGCCGTCCCGATGGCCTACTTCGTGTTCACCGGCAGTCAGCTGTCGAATCTCAAGGACACCCTGATCAACTGCGCCTACCCGCTCATCGAGCGCTTCCCGCTGATGTTCTTCACATCCGCGGTGGTGCTGCTCATCGGCATGGCGCGGTGGTACATCGGGATGTCCACGCGTCGCGGCGCACCGAGCACGCCCGTAAAGGAAGAGCCGAGCGGCGAGGGACCATTGGCGACGGCGGTCGCCAAGATCTCGGCTCTGCTTGCGGCCCGAAAGGCCGACGACGAGCCCGACGAAACGCCACGTCGGCGTAGGGCCGCCACCACCACCGCACGCCCCAGATCGACGAGTCGCTCCCCCAAGCCGACGAGCCGCTCGGCACCGTCGCGATCACGGCACGCACGCCCGCCGGAGACCGAGATCATCGAACCCGTGGCCGACCGGCCACGCCGCCCGCGCCCCAGGCGTCAGGGGGAGCCGCCCATCGAACCGCGCCGCAAGCCGCGGACCGGGGCCGGACAGCGCAGGCGCCGCTACGACGACGAGCCGCCCCCCGAACGTCGCAGTGGTTACGAACGCCCCGAGCGTCGCCGTCGCTACGACAATGACCTGCCGCCCCTTTCGTACGGCGGCAACGGCAGCGGCACACATCACCCGGTGTCACGCGTGCGCTATCGGGGCGGCGAAGACGGCGAGGACTACGACCAGTACCGCGCACCGCGCCGGTCAGCGCGCGAGCGGGCGGTAGAGAACTGGGAGTACGACATCTGACCCGTCAGGCGCGAGCCGGACGGATCTCCCTGGGGAGTGCGAAGACCAGCGTCTCGTTGGCCGTGGTTACCGGCTGTACCGTGTCGTAGCCGTACTCGGCGAGCCGCTCGAGAACGCCGCGCACGAGCAGCTCCGGCACCGACGCGCCCGACGTCACACCGACGGTCGTCACACCGTCGAGCCAGGCAGGGTCGATGTCTTCGGCGTAATCCACCAGGTACGCGGCATCGGAGCCGGCGTTCAACGCGACCTCGACCAACCGCACAGAGTTCGACGAATTGCGTGAGCCGACGACGATCACCAGCTCGCATTCGGGCGCCATGGCCTTGACCGCGACCTGGCGGTTCTGGGTGGCATAGCAGATGTCGTCGCTGGGCGGATCCTGCAGCGTCGGGAAGCGTTCACGCAGCCGACGCACGGTCTCCATCGTCTCGTCGACGCTCAATGTGGTCTGCGAGAGCCAGATCACCTTGTTCTCGTCGCGGATGGTGACGTCGTCGACGGAATCGGGTCCGTCGACCAGTTGCACGTGGTCCGGTGCCTCACCCGCGGTGCCGACGACCTCCTCGTGGCCTTCGTGTCCGATCAGCAGGATGTCGTAGTCGTCGCGCGCGAAACGTTTGGCCTCGTTGTGCACCTTCGTCACCAGCGGGCATGTGGCATCGATGACCTTGAGGTTCCGCTCGGCGGCGTTCTGATGCACCGTCGGCGCGACACCGTGGGCGGAGAACACGACGATGGCGCCCTCGGGCACCTCGTCGGTCTCGTCGACGAAGATCGCGCCCGCCTTGGCCAATGTCTCCACGACGTGGACGTTGTGGACGATCTCGTGTCGCACGTACACCGGCGCGCCGTGCTTCTCCAGGGCGCGCTCCACGGTCTCAACGGCGCGGTCGACCCCGGCGCAGTATCCGCGCGGCTCGGCCAGCAACACCCTCTTGCCTTTGACGCCACCGGTGACCGAGCTCGATGCGCCCGGAATCCCCATGTTGATAGTCGGTGGCATGTTTCCAAGGGTACTGACACGCGGGCTCAAGAGGCCAACCGTAGTCTGGAGCGCATGGCAACTGCACCGTATGGGGTCCGTCTGCTGGTAGGTGCGGCGGTGACCGCCATCGAGGAAACCCGCAAGATCCCGCAGACCATCCTCACGTACCCGATGACCGTGGCGAGTCAGATCGCCCACCTGGTGATGAAAGTGCAGCAAGACGTCGCCGACCTGGTCATCAAGGGCGACGAGACCCTCGACTCGCTGTTTCCCCCGAAGGACGAGCAGCCCGAGTGGGCCACCTTCGACGAGGATCTCGAAGACGCGCCCGCGAAGCCGGCGGTGGACGGCGAACGGCTCACCGAAGGCCGTTTCGCGCTCTTCACGGGTGGCGAACCCGAGACGGCCAAGGCCAGCAACAACGCCTCAGACCCTGAACCGGCGGCGCGGCCGGCGGACAGCGTGCCCGAGATCGTCGAAGAGCTCGATTACGAGTCGCTCACCCTGGCGCAGCTGCGTGCCCGGCTGACGTCGTTGCGGGTGGCGGATCTGCATGCGCTGCTGGAGTACGAGGAGACGACCAAGGCACGCGCGCCGTTCCAGACGCTGCTGTCCAACAGGATCACCCGCGCGACCGCGAAGTGACCGCCCCGGCGGATGCGGGAGATGACTGAGGCGGAGCCGGGCAAGTCGCCCGACAATCCCTGGCCCGTGCGCGCGGTCTCCACCCGCGTCCAGAAGTACATCGACAAGCTCGGCTCGGTATGGGTGGAGGGCCAGATCGCCCAGCTGAATCTGCGACCCACGGTCGCGTTCATCATGTTGCGCGACCCGGCTGCCGACATGTCGCTGTCCGTGATGTGCCCGCGAGACCTCGTCGAGAACGCACCGGTGGAACTCACCGAGGGCGTGCAGGTCATCATGCACGGCAAGTTGCAGTTCCACCCCGGGCGCGGCACTATCGCGTTGCGGGTGAACGAGATTCGCGCGGTGGGACTCGGTGAACTCCTCGAACGCATCGAGCGGCTGCGCAAGCTGCTCGAGGCCGAGGGTCTGTTCGATCCGCGCCTCAAGAGACCACTGCCCTTCCTGCCGAACACCATCGGCCTCATCACCGGACGGGCCTCGGCTGCCGAACGCGACGTCGTGTCCGTCGCTCAGAGTCGTTGGCCCGCAGTGCGGTTCGCCATCCGCAACACAGCGGTACAGGGGCCCAACACGGTTCCACAGGTCGTGGAGGCGCTGCGCGAACTCGATGCCCACCCGCACGTCGACGTGATCGTGATCGCGCGCGGCGGCGGGGACATCGACGCACTGCTGCCCTTCTACGACGAGACCCTGTGCCGCGAAATCGCCAAGTGCACAACACCTGTCGTGAGCGCGATCGGCCACGAACCCGACAATCCGCTCTGCGACCTGGTCGCCGACCTGCGCGCGGCCACCCCCACCGACGCCGCCAAACGCATCGTCCCCGACGCGGCCGCCGAACAGGCCGCCATCCGGGATCTGTGCCGACGCGGCGGCCGCGCACTGCGGAACTGGGTGCACCGCGAACAGCGCCACCTCGACCAGTTGCGCAATCGGCCGGTGCTGGCCGCGCCGCTGGCCGCCCTCACTGCCAGGTCCGAGGAGATACACCGCGCCCGCACCGCGGCCCGGCGCGACATCAACCGCATGGTGGCCGCGGAGACCGACCGCATCGGACACCTGTCGGCCCGCCTGGCCACACTGGGACCGGCGGCCACACTGGCGCGCGGCTACGCGGTCGTGCAGACCCTGCCGGATGCCTTCACTGGGAGGGTGCTCCGGACCACTGCCGACGCCCCCAAGGGTGCGCGGTTGCGGATTCGGGTGGCCGACGGTGCGGTCACAGCCGTCAGCGACGGTCCAGAAGGTCCGCTCAGCGCGAGCGCTGAAAGGGGTACTAGATGAAGCCCATTAGTGAGCTTGGATATGAGGAAGCCCGCGATGAGCTGGTCGCCGTCGTGCAGCAGTTGGAGCAGGGCGGGCTCGATCTCGATGCATCGCTGAAATTGTGGGAACGCGGCGAGGAGCTCGCTAAACGCTGTGAAGAACATTTAGCTGGTGCCCGTAAGCGAGTCGAGGATGTTTTGGCGGCAAGGGAGCCGGAAGAAAGTTGATATCGGAAGGACCCCGATCGCGGAAGGTCGAAACTGTAACACGTTTCAGTTAGGCTGGCTGGCATGGGCTCAACGATGACCAACGACCTTGGCCGCGTGCTTGTGACCGGAGGCTCCGGATTCGTCGGCGCCAATCTGGTGACCGAACTGCTCGAACGCGGTCACGAGGTCCGCTCGTTCGACCGCGCGCCCTCACCCCTACCCGCGCATCCGCGCCTCGAGGTCCTCGAAGGCGACATCTGCAACCCCGAGACCGTCGCCGCGGCGGTCGCCGGCATCGACACCGTCTTCCACACCGCCGCGATCATCGACCTGATGGGTGGCGCATCGGTCACCGACGAGTACCGGCAGCGCAGTTTCTCGGTGAACGTCACCGGGACCGAGAATCTGGTGCGTGCCGCGCAGGCGGCCGGGACGAAGCGGTTTGTCTACACCGCGTCCAACAGTGTGGTCATGGGCGGCAAGAAGATCTCCGGCGGCGACGAAACCCTGCCCTACACAGAACGATTCAACGACCTCTACACCGAGACGAAGGTGGTGGCGGAGAAGTTCGTGCTGTCACAGAACGGCGTCGACGGGTTACTCACCTGCTCGATCCGGCCGAGCGGCATCTGGGGTAACGGCGATCAGACCATGTTCCGCAAGGTGTTCGAGAGCGTGCTCGCGGGTCACGTCAAGGTGCTGGTCGGCAGCAAGAACGTCAAGCTCGACAATTCGTACGTACACAACCTGATTCACGGCTTCATCCTCGCCGCGCAGCACCTGGTGCCCGGCGGCACCGCACCCGGGCAGGCGTACTTCATCAACGACGGCGAGCCGATCAACATGTTCGAGTTCTCGCGGCCCGTGGTGGAGGCGTGCCGTCAGCGCTACCCGAAGATCCGCGTACCCGGCCGGCTGGTGTGGTTCGCGATGACGGTGTGGCAATGGCTGCACTTCCGCTTCGGAATACCCAAGCCGATGGTCGAACCCCTCGGGGTGGAGCGGCTGTACCTCGACAACTACTTCTCCATCGCCAAGGCGAAGCGCGAACTGGGATATGAGCCGCTGTTCACCACTGAAGAGGCGATGAAAGACTGCCTGCCCTACTACGTCGAACTGTTCGACAAGATGCAGAACGAGGCCAAGGCGCCTGCCGTCAGCCTCGCCGCGACCGCGCCGCCGGAGGGCTGAAAACCGCCGGCCGTCGGCTCAGATTCAGCAGGATCAGATCGTCAAGAACCCGAAGAGTTCCTTCCAGCGGCGTAGCTTCAAATCGGACGTCGACACTTCGGGAGAGGACGTGCCATGCCTGATTCAAAGCCGAACATCCTCGTCATCTGGGGCGACGACATCGGAATCTCCAACCTCAGCTGCTACAGCCGCGGGATGATGGGTTACTTCACTCCCAACATCGACCGGATCGCCAGCGAAGGAATGCTGTTCACCGACTCCTATGGTGAGCAAAGTTGCACGGCGGGCCGGTCGTCGTTCATCACAGGGCAGAGCGTGTACCGCACCGGCATGAGCAAAGTCGGGATGCCCGGCGTCGATATCGGGCTTCAGAAGGAGGACCCGACGATTGCCGAGCTCCTCAAGCCATTGGGTTACGCCACAGGGCAATTCGGCAAGAATCATCTTGGTGACCTCAACAAGTATCTGCCGACCGCGCACGGCTTCGACGAATTCTTCGGCAACCTCTACCACCTCAATGCGGAGGAGGAACCCGAGCACGTCGACTACCCGACCGCGGAGGAGGCCCCGCTGCTACGGGCCGCACTGCTCCCCCGCGGCGTCATCCATTCCTGGGCCACGACAGAGGATTCGGGCGAGGTCGACGACCGGTACGGGCCGGTCGGCAAGCAACGTATCGAGGACACCGGGCCGCTGACGAAGAAGCGGATGGAAACCATCGACGACGAAACCACCGCCGCCTGTGCTGACTTCATCAGACGCCAGCACGAAACCAATACGCCGTTCTTCGTCTGGATGAACATGACGCACATGCACTTCCGGACCCACACCAAGCCCGAGAGTCTCGGTCAGGCGGGCAGATGGCAGTCGCCGTACCACGACACGATGATCGACCACGACCGCAACGTCGGCACACTGCTCGATCTGGTCGACGAACTGGGCATCGCCGAGGACACCATCGTCATCTACTCCACCGACAACGGGCCGCACGCCAACAGTTGGCCCGACGGCGCGACGACGCCGTTCCGCAGCGAGAAGGCCACCAACTGGGAAGGCGCCTTCCGCATCCCCGAGATGATCCGCTGGCCTGGCAAGATCAAAGCAGGATCGGTATCCAACGAGATTGTGCAGCACCATGATTGGTTACCGACTTTCCTGGCGGCTGCGGGTGACCCCGACATCGTCGAGAAGCTCAAGAAGGGACACCAGGCCGGGGACATGAAGTACCGGGTGCAGATCGACGGATACAACCTGTTGCCCTACCTCACCGGCGAGGTGGACGAGAGTCCCAGACGCGGAATGATCTACTTCTCCGACGACGGCGACGTGTTGGGAATCCGGGCGGAGAATTGGAAGATCGTGTTCATGGAGCAGCGCTGCCCCGGCACGCTGCAGGTGTGGTTCGAGCCGTTCACCCCGCTCCGCGCGCCGAAGTTGTTCAATCTGCGTACCGACCCGTACGAACATGCCGACGTCACGTCAAACACGTATTGGGACTGGACGATTGACCGGCTCTACCTGATGCTCTACGGCTCCGCCCTTGCGACTCAGTTCCTGGAGACGTTCAAAGAGTTTCCACCGCGGCAGGAACCGGCATCCTTCACCATCGATCACGCTGTCGAGCAGCTCAACAAGTTCCTGGCAAGCCGAGGCGGCTGATGCTCGAGTCGTGGGTCGGCGGTCCCACGAAGTCCGCGATCATCGACTTCGTGGGGCGCGTCACCTCCGAAGGGCCCCACTTCGTCGCACCCGAGCATCGCGTCGCGGTCTTCGACAACGACGGCACGCTGTGGTGCGAGAAGCCGATGTACATCCAGCTCGACTTCATCGTTCGCCGGCTGGCGGAGAAGGCCGCGTCCGACAGATCTTTGGCCGCACAGCCGCCGTACCAGGCGGCGGCCGCCGGCGACTTGCACTGGTTCGGAGGCGCGATCACCAAGCACTATCAGGGTGACGACACCGACCTGAAAGTGCTTGTGCAGGCGGTGATGTCACTGCACGAGTCGATGAGCGTCGAAGACCACGCGGCACTGGTCGCGGCCTTCTTCGCCGAGGCGAAGCATCCAACGCTCGGCCGGCCGTATCCGGAGTGCGTATACGTGCCGATGGTGGAGCTGTTGCGGTATCTCGAGGACCACGGCTTCACCTGCTACATCGTCTCCGGCGGTGGCCGGGATTTCATGCGGCCGATCACGGGCGAGATCTACGGAATCCCACCTGAGCGCGTCGTCGGCAGCGCACAGGGCCTGAAGTTCGACGGGGCCGAGGGACACGGCGACCTGCTGATCCAGCCCGCACTCGACATCTTCGACGACGGACCCGAGAAACCGGTGCGGGTCTGGAGCCGCATCGGCAGGCGGCCGATCCTGTCGGCGGGGAACTCAAACGGTGACGACGAGATGCTGCAGTACTGCGGACGGCCCCGCGCCGCAGCTTTGAGAATGCTGGTGCTGCACGACGACGCCGAACGCGAATTCGACTACACCGCGGGGGCCGAACGCGTGCTCGAGCACGCCGCCGCCTACGGCTGGACCGTCGTGAGCATGAAGAACGACTGGGCGACAGTCTTCGGTGTCTGATGCGCAAGGCCGCGGGTGCTCAGGGCTGTCATGACCACCGATGACCTCGCGTGGATTCCGGGACAGGCCGCAGTACTCGGATCCGATCGCCACTACCCCGAGGAGGCGCCCGCCCGCCCGATCAGCGTCGACGGATTCTGGATGATGGCCAGAGCGGTCACCAACAGTCAGTTCGCCGAATTCATCGATGCCACGGGGTATCTCACGGTTGCGGAGCGACCCCTGGATCCCGACGACTACCCGGACGCCCCACCGGAGAACCTGCAACCGGGGTCGATGGTGTTCACCCGCACCAAAGGGCCGGTAGACCTTCGACACCTCAACTTGTGGTGGACGTGGACGCCCGGGGCGTCGTGGCGCCATCCCGTCGGCCCGCTGTCGTCCATCGACAAGCGCGCCGAACACCCCGTCGTACACGTCGCATACGAAGACGCCGAGGCCTATGCGCAATGGGCGGGCATGTCGCTGCCCACCGAGGCCGAATGGGAAACCGCGGCCAGGGGCGGCCTCGACCACGCGGAATACACCTGGGGCGACGAGCCGGAAGTGCCGGGCCAGCCGCTGGCCAACTACTGGCACGGCGACTTTCCGTGGCGACCGGACCGCGGGTACGGACGCACCACGCCCGTCGGCAGCTACCCGCCCAACGGTTACGGCCTGTTCGACATGGCAGGCAACGTCTGGGAGTGGACCACCGACTGGTACGGCGAAACCCACGACAGCCAACCCTGTTGCGCCTCAGACAGTTACGATCCGCGGCAACCGCAGTTCCAGGTACCGCGCAAGGTGGTCAAAGGCGGTTCATTTCTCTGTGCCGACGTGTATTGCCTGCGGCACCGTCCCGCTGCCCGACGTCCGCAGCCCCTCGACACCGGCATGAGCCACATCGGGTTCCGCTGCGTCAAGCGCTGACCGGCATGCGCGGTCAGCTGTTTTCGGCGACCCTCTTGATCGCGGCGAGCGTGGCGGGGATACCGCTCTCCGCCAAGGCGCGCCGGTGTTCGATCTGAGCCTCTGCGTGCTCGCCCCACCGCTCATGGAAGCCGGCGATCCCCTTCGGCAGGAACTCCCAGTGCTCGGTCAGGCGAGTGCCGTCGCCCTCGGGCTCCAAGGTGTAGCCCCAGTGCACCCAGCCGTTGTTGACCTCCCAGGCGAACTCGCGGCCCGGGTCGGCGGCGACGACCTGGCTGCGGGTCTCCCAGGTGCGCTCCGGGAGCTCGTTACGGCCGGTGAACCAGGCGCCGACCTTCGGACCCTCGCCCTCATCCCACCAGCATTCCTTGCAGACGGGGCTCCACTCCCCTGTCCTTGTCACGTCCGACACCAGCGCATACAGCTCATCGGGAGGCACGGCTACGTAGATCGACTCCGACATCTTCAATTCAGCCACGAACCGAGTGTGCCAAAGCGATAAGTTGGAACACGTTCCACTTCCGTCGAAAGGGCAACTGGATGAGCAACAGTAGTGAGCAGGCCAGGCAAGCGGTTGTCATCGGCGGGGCCTCCGGCATCGGCTGGGCGACAGCGCAGGCACTCGCCGCCGACGGCTGCACCGTCACCGTCGCCGACCGCAACGCAGACGGGGCCCGGGATAGGGCCACCGAACTCGGCGAACCGCACACCGCCGCGCACGTCGACGTCACAGACGAGGCCGCGGTGCAGCGGCTGTTCGGCGGGACCGGTCCGCTCGACGTCGTGGTGAACTGCGCGGGCTTCGGCAGCATCGGCCAGATCACCGACCTGTCCGTCGATGAGTTCCGCAGCGTCGTCGACGTCTGCCTGAACGGGGCGTTCATCGTGGCCAAGTACGCGGGACAGCAGCTGCGCGAGGGCGGCTCGCTGGTGTCCATCAGCTCCCTGAACGGGCGTCAACCCGCAGCCGGGATGAGCGCCTACTGCGCGGCGAAGGCCGGGCTGTCGATGCTGACCCAGGTCGCGGCGCTGGAGTGGGGACCGCGCGGTATCCGGGTGAATGCGGTGGCGCCCGGTTTCGTCGACACACCACTGACGGCGGGATCGTCGCTCATCCCCGGCCTCGTCGAGGACTACGTCGAGAACACCGCGATCGGGCGCGCGGGCAAGCCGGAGGAGATCGCCGACGCAGTCGTGTTCCTCTGCTCGCCGAAGAACTCATGGTTGACCGGCGAAGTCCTCGACCTCAACGGCGGTGCGCACCTGAAGAAGTATCCGGATATTCTCGGTCATGTGATGAAATTGGCGCAGGCGCAGTGAGTTTCGCGGGCAAGCAGGCGATCGTCACCGGCTCCGGCTCGGGTATCGGCGCCGCTTTGTGCCGGGCTCTGGTCGCCGCCGGCGCCGAGGTGGTGTGCACCGACATCGACGGTGCGGCCGCCGAACGCACCGCTGGGGCACTCGGTGACAGGGCACGCGCCGCCCGCCTCGACGTCACCGACGCCGCAGCCGTGCAGGCGGCCGTCGACGAGGTGCTCGACCGCGCCGGGCGACTGGACCTGATGTTCAACAACGCGGGAATCTGTTGGGGCGGCGACACCGAACTGCTGACGCTGGATCAATGGAACGCGATCATCGACGTCAACATCCGCGGCGTAGTGCACGGCGTCGCCGCCGCCTATCCGGTGATGTTGCGCCAGGGCCACGGTCACATCGTCAACACCGCCTCGATGGCGGGTTTGGCGGCCGCCGGCCAGATCACCAGCTACGTGACCACCAAGCACGCGGTGGTCGGCATGTCGATGGCACTGCGATCGGAGGCGGTCCCGCGTGGCGTCGGTGTGCTCGTCGTCTGTCCGGCCGCGGTGGAGACGCCGATCCTCGACAAGGGCGCGGTAGGCGGGTTCGTCGGCCGCGACTACTTCCTGCAAACCCAGGGCGGCAAGCCATATGACGCCGACCTGTTGGCGCGCGACGTGCTGCGGGCCGTTGAGAAGAACAAGGCGATACTGGTGAGGCCTCGAATCGCCCGCGCACAGTGGCTCTTCGCGCGACTGGCACCGACGCTGCTGAACCGCATGTCAATGCGGTTCATCGAAGGGCAGCGCGCCAAACAGGCTGAGGCGAGGTCGAAAGTCCGCTAGAAATAGCGCGATGAACACCGAATTCACGCTGACACAGAAGCGTGCGCTGGCGATCGCGACTGCCATCGCGATCCTCTTCGGCGCGTACTTCCTGCGTGAATACTTCATCCTGATCGTGGTCGCCGCAGTGGCGGCCTACCTGTTCCAGCCGCTTTACACGCGGCTGAACAAGCGGGTCGGCGCGGGATTGTCGGCGACGCTGACACTGCTGGCGGCCTTCGCGATGGTGATCGTGCCGTTGGGACTGTTCGTGTTCCTCGCCGTCGTCCAGATCACCAACATGGTCGAACGCGTCGCCGAATGGGTCGAACGGACCGATCTCTCCGCACTGGGCGATCGGTCGCTGGTGTTGGCCAACGAACTGTTGCACCGCCTGCCGTTCGTCGAGATCACGATCACCCCGGACTCGCTGCGCGGTTCGATGACGACGGTCGCGCAGGAAGCCGGCAAATGGTTGCTCGGCCTGCTGCAGGGCGCGGCGGGCGGCGCGTTCGGCGCGATCACGTCGGCCATCCTGTTCCTGTACGTGTTCATCTCGCTGCTGACCAACCGCGACAAGGTGTTGCTGCTCATCCGGCGGCTCAATCCCCTCGGCGAGGAGATCACCGATCTCTACTTGTCGAAGATGGGCGCGATGGTCAAGGGCACCGTCATGGGCCAGTTCGTCATCGCCGTCTGCCAGGGTGTCGCCGGCGCCGTATCGATCTACATCGCCGGATTCCATCAGGGCTTCTTCCTGTTCGCGGTGCTGCTGTCCGCGCTGTCGGTCATTCCGCTGGGCAGCGGTGTCATCACGATCCCGTTCGGTGTCGGAATGATTCTGTTCGGCAACGTATTCGGCGGCGTGTTCGTGATTCTCTTCCACATCATCGTGATCACGAACATCGACAATTTCCTGCGCCCGATCCTCGTTCCCCGGGCGGCCCGCCTGGACTCGGCGCTGATGCTGCTCGCGGTGTTCGCCGGCATCGCGATGTTCGGCGCGTGGGGCATCGTGATCGGCCCCGTCCTGATGATCGTCATCGTGACGACGATCAGCGTGTACCTCTCCGTCTACAAGGGCGTGCCGCTGATCGACCTCGACGAGCAGGACGCGAAACCCAAGCGGCGAAACCCGTTCTGGCGGTTGGGGCGTCTGGTCAAGCAGAAGCGCGACGAGGAGAAGTCCTCCGAGGATTCCGACGACGAGAACGTCGCGACGGGGCCGGCAGCTACGTCAAGCGCTGAGTGAGGAACTCGACGACGCGCTTGAGCGCGGTGTCGGTGGGATAGCCCTCCTCGTGACGCATCTCCAGCGTCAGCACGGAATGCGCCATCCGTCCGAAACCGTGCTCGTTACCCTTCTTCGAGTTGATCTCGATGACCTCGAAAGCATCGCCCAGACGATCCTTGAGAGTCTTGAACCGGGCGGCGGGCACCAGCGGGTCCTCGGTGAATCGCAATCCCAGAGCACACAGTCCCTCATCGGCCGCGCGCCGCTCGACGATCTTCAGCTCCGCTTCGGACAACCCGGGATCCCGCCGCTGTCTGGCGGTCAACGGCAACGGCAGCGACGGCTGGCTGAGTACCGGCGCGAGCACGCTGTCGTCGACCGCAGCCGCCAGCGCGAAGCCGCCGGTGAAGCACTGGCCGATCACGCCGACGCCCTTGCCCGGCGTCGAGGCGTTGAGGTCACGGGCAAGTGCGCGCAGGTAATGCGCGACCGGCCGATCGGTGTTGGTCGCGAAAGTCGCGAATTCCTTTGCCACACAGGCGCGCATGATCGCCGCACCCGCTCCCGGCCGGGCCGCAGGTGCCCCAGGTGTACCGAACAGCGACGGTGCCGCCACCGTGAACCCGTTGTCCACCAGGTGATTTCCCAGTGCCAGCACGCCAGGATGCAGTCCGGGTAACTCAGGGATGAGCACCACCCCCGGACCCTCGCCCTTGCGGTACACGTCGTGGGTGTAGCCCGCGGCCGAGAACGGTGCGCAGGTCCAGCCGGTCAGATCCGCTTCCGGAGCGGTCATCGCTTCTCCTATGCGGTGGGCAACTATGCGCTGGGCAAGGGCGAGGCGCTCTGCGTCGCCGCAGCCAGCGTACGAAACTCCTCCGTCGATGCGGCGCCGGTTATCGCAATCTGTACCGGACCCTTCGGGCCGGTCAACCGGGTGGTCCACAGGGGTTCGCCAGGCCGCCCATCGCGGTCGCCGCCGCCGTAGACCACCCAGGTGACGCCGTCGACGGTCTCGACGCCCGTCGGATACAGGTCGTCCTCGATCGAGCCGACGAGCTTGTCCTCGTCGGCGTTGCTCTGCGTCAGGCTGATGTACATCCCGCTGGGCGCCAGATAGCCGACGGTCGAGCTGACCGCGCGAAGGTGCTCCCCAGACGTCGGGTCGGCGCGCCCGCCGTCGATGCCGTTTCGGCTGCCGGAGTTCGGCTGCCATCCCTCGGGTAGCTGCGGCACCCGGATCGGGATCTTGAGGGCGTCGGCGTCGGCCTGCAGCGCCCGAGGTGCGTCGTACGAGGGCACCGGCCCCTCGGCGGGCCCACCCGCCTGGAACGAGCACATGCCCAGCACACCGGCCAGCACGATGCAGGCCAAGATCAGCGGCGCCATCGACCAGAACATGTCCCGGCCGTCCTGCAGCAACCGCGACTTGGCTGGCTTCGGAGCCGGCTGCGGCTGGGTGGTCATGGTCGCCAGTATCCCAGGTCCCAATGGCCGACCGGCGGATGGGACAATCTGCGCATGACTCCCGCGCGTGGTGAAGCCCCAGACCGTAACCTCGCCCTTGAACTCGTGCGAGTGACCGAAGCCGGAGCGATGGCCGCAGGCCGCTGGGTAGGCCGCGGCGACAAGGAAGGCGGCGACGGCGCGGCCGTCGACGCCATGCGTGAGCTGGTCAATTCCGTGTCAATGCGTGGCGTCGTGGTGATCGGCGAGGGCGAGAAAGACAACGCCCCGATGCTCTACAACGGCGAAGAGGTCGGCAACGGCGACGGACCGGAATGCGACTTCGCCGTCGACCCGATCGACGGCACCACGCTGATGAGCAAGGGCCTGTCCAACGCGATCTCAGTGCTCGCGGTGTCCGAGCGCGGCACCATGTACGACCCGTCCGCGGTCTTCTACATGAACAAGATCGCGGTGGGTCCCGACGCCGTCGACGCCATCGACATCACGGCCCCGATCGGTGAGAACATCCGCAAGGTCGCCAAGGCCAAGAACGTATCGGTGTCCGACCTGACCGTCTGCATCCTGGACCGCCCCCGGCACAAGCAGCTGATCGACGACGTCCGCGCCGCAGGCGCCCGCTGCCGGCTGATCTCCGACGGCGACGTTGCGGGCGCGATCTCGGCATGCCGGCCCAACACCAGCACCGACCTGCTAGTCGGCATCGGCGGCACCCCGGAGGGCATCATCGCCGCGGCGGCCATCCGCTGTATGGGCGGCGCCATCCAGGGCATGCTGGCGCCCAAGGACGACGAGGAACGCCAGAAGGCGATCGACCGCGGTCTGGACCTCGACCAGGTGCTATACACCGAGGACCTGGTCTCCGGCGACAACGTCTTCTTCTGCGCGACCGGCGTCACCGACGGCGACCTGCTCAAGGGCGTCCACTACTACGGCGGCGGCTGCACCACGCAGTCCATCGTCATGCGGAGCAAGTCCGGCACCGTACGAATGATCGAGGCGTACCACCGGCTCTCCAAACTCAACGAATACTCTGCGATCGATTTCACCGGCGACAGCAACGCGGTCTACCCGCTGCCGTAACCGGATCCCACATCAACGAACAGGGAGCACAAATGCCCGACGACGCCGTCGAGTACCGCATCGAGCATGACACCATGGGCGAGGTCCGGGTGCCGATCAATGCGCTCTGGCGAGCCCAGACACAGCGCGCGGTGGAGAACTTCCCGATCTCCGGCCGCGGCCTGGAGCGCACCCAGATCCGGGCGCTGGGCCTGCTGAAAGGCGCCTGCGCACAGGTGAACAAGGACCTCGGCCTGCTCGCCCCGGAGAAGGCCGACGCCATCATCGCCGCCGCCGGTGAGATCGCCGACGGGCTGCACGACGACCAGTTCCCCATCGACGTCTTCCAAACCGGTTCCGGCACAAGCTCGAACATGAACACCAACGAGGTGATCGCCAGCATCGCCGAACGCAACGGTGTGAAGGTGCACCCGAACGACGACGTGAATATGTCGCAGTCGTCCAACGACACCTTCCCCACCGCCACGCACATCGCGGCCACCGAAGCCGCTGTGCGCCACCTCATTCCGGCACTCGAGGTGCTGCACGCGTCGCTGGACGCGAAGGCGCGCCAGTGGCGCACGGTCGTCAAGTCCGGCCGCACCCATCTGATGGACGCCGTCCCGGTGACACTGGGCCAGGAGTTCAGCGGCTATGCCCGCCAGGTCGAGGCCTCCATCGAACGCGTGAAATCGACACTGCCCCGGCTCGGCGAGTTGGCCATCGGCGGCACGGCGGTCGGCACCGGCCTCAATGCGCCAGACGATTTCGACGCGCGGGTGGTCGCGGTGCTGACCGAGCTCACCGGGCTGGCCGAATTACGGGTGTGCGCAAACCACTTCGAGGCGCAGGCCGCCCGTGACGGGCTGGTGGAAGCGTCGGGCGCGCTGCGTACCACCGCGGTGTCGCTGACGAAGATCGCCAACGACATCCGGTGGATGGGCTCGGGTCCGCTGACCGGCCTCGGCGAGATCCAGCTCCCCGATCTTCAGCCGGGCAGCTCGATCATGCCGGGCAAGGTCAATCCCGTTATCCCGGAAGCGGTTACGCAGGTCGCCGCGCAGGTGATCGGCAACGACGCCGCGATCGCGTGGGGCGGCGGCAACGGCGCGTTCGAGCTCAACGTGTACATCCCGATGATGGCCCGCAACCTGCTCGAGTCCTTCAAGATCCTCACCAACTCGGCGAAGCTGTTCGCCGAGCGCTGCATCGATGGCCTCGTCGCCAACGAGGAGCGCCTGCGGGAGCTGGCCGAGTCGTCGCCGTCGATCGTGACGCCGCTGAACTCCGCCATCGGCTACGAGGAGGCCGCCGCCGTCGCCAAGCAGGCGCTGAAGGAGAAGAAGACCATCCGCCAGACGGTGATCGACCGTGGGCTCATCGGCGACAAGCTGTCGCTCGAGGAACTCGACAAGCGTCTCGATGTGCTCGCGATGGCCAAGGTCAAGGACGGCGACCGGTAACCGCGCCCGAGCGTAAAACCGGCACGTAGCGGGTATAGGGCCACCTGCCGAGCGACTGGAGTCGGTCGTGCGGCGCAGGGGTTCGTCTACGTGCCGGGGACTGGAGTGGCTGGTTTCGGGGGCCGCCCGACGGAGAATCGCGCGGTTGAGTCGTTTCTGACCGCGACAGCCGTCGGGCCATCGGCGCTGCTGATCGAAGGTGAACCGGGCATCGGCAAGACCACGGTGTGGTCGGCCGCCGTCGACCAGGCACACGCTCGCGGATTTCGGGTCCTGTCCACCCGCGCCGCGGCCGCCGCGTCGGTGCTGGCATATACGACCCTGGCGGACATGCTCGTCGACGTCGACCCGGCCACCTGGGCCGATCTGCCCGCCCCGCAACTGCGCGCGGTGGACCAGGTGCTGCTGCGCAGTCACACCGGTGACGTGACCGACCAGCGGGCCGTCGCCGCGGCGTTTCTGGCGGTGATCGAGCGGCTCGCCGAATCCGGGCCGACGCTGTTGGCCATCGACGACCTGCAGTGGATCGACCCCTCCAGCGTCCACGTACTCGCATTCGCCGCACGCCGACTCACCGGCTCCGTCGGAGTTCTCGGCAGTGTGCGCACCGAACTGCGCGACGACGCCAGCGCAGCGTGGCTCCAACTGCCACGACCGGAAGCCGTCACCCGTATCCGCCTGAGCCCGTTGAGTATTGGTGAGCTGCATACCGCGGTCACGGCCCGGCTGCAACGCCACCTCTCCCGCCCGGCGATGGCCCGTATCTACGAGATCTCGGGCGGGAACCCGTTCTACGCCATCGAATTGGCCAGGGAGCTGGATGAGCATTCGGCCAAGCTGCCCCGCACCCTGAGCGAGATCGTCCGAAGCCGTCTCGCAGGCCTCGACGCCGATGTCCACGAGGCGCTGCTCGCGGCGTCCTGCATGGCGGCGCCGACGGTGGATCTGGTGTCGAGGGCGACGATCGGAGATCAACTGGTCGATGCTCTCGAAACCGCCGAGAGCAAAGGCATCATCGCGATCGACGGCAACCGGATCCACTTCGCGCACCCGCTGCTGGCCAGGGGTGTCTACACCGAAGCCCCACCCGAGCGACGCCGTTCGATGCACCAGCGGCTCGCCGCGATCGTCGACGAACCCGAAGTGCGCGCACGGCATCTGGCGCTGGCGGCCACCAGTGGTGACGACCTGACACTGCGCGCCCTCGATGAGGCCGCCGAATCGGCGCGCGTACGTGGGGCCCCCGTCGCGGCCGCCGAACTGATGGACCTGGCCATCGGTCTGGGCGGCGATGCGCCCGATCGCCGGCTGCGCTCAGCGCTGCACCACTTCGACGCCGGCGACCACGAACGCGCAGCCGCGGTGTTGCAGGAGACGGTAGACCGGCTGCCACCGGGAGACCTGCGGGCAGAAGCCTTGTGTCGCTTGGCGGTTGTGCGGCTGTACACCGAGGGCTTCGTCGAGGCGTCCGGTGTGCTGCACCAGGCCCTCGACGATGCGGACGAGAACAGTCCGCTGCGGGTGCAGATCCTTATCACGCTGGCGTATTCGCTCATGCACGCGAACCAGATTCACGAAGGCAGGGACACCGCCACCCGTGCGGTGGCCGTCGCCGAGCGGTTCGGTCAGCCGCATCTGCTGAGCCTGGCCCTCGGGATGCGGGTGATGTTGGGCTTCATGGCGGGCGAAGGACTGGACGCCGAGAGCTTGAGTCGCGCAGTGGAACTGGAGGATGACGAGGTCTTCACACCGCTGGTTTTCCGGCCCGGCGTGCAGCGCGCCCTGCTGCTGGAGTGGACCGGCGAACTGCAGACGGCGCGTGAGGCCCTGGAGCGGATCAGGCTGCGCTGCATGGAGAGGGGCGAGGAGGGTGAGTACGTCTTCATCGCACAGCACGTCGTGTTGAGCTCGATGTGGGCGGGCGACTTCGTCAACGCCAACCTCGTCGCCGAGGACGCCGCCGACCGTGCCCGTCAACTCGCCGGCAGCACTCCGCTGTTCCTCGCCCACAGCATGCGTGCCCCACTCGCGGTGTTCGCCGGCCAGGAGGCCGAGGCGCGGGGGATGATCGATGCAGCCCTCGAGATCGTCGGTCGGACAGGCACTTTCCGGCTCGGTGATCGCCTGTTGGCCACCCTGGCGTTCCTGGAGCTGTCGTTGGGCCACTATGCGGACGCCGTCGAAGCCGTGGCACCGATGCTGTCGGCCTTCGATCCGGAGTCGACGCCGACCGAACTGCCCGGTGCCATGTTCCTGCCGGACGCCGTCGAGGCCCTCGTCCAGTTGGGCAGGCTCGAGGAGGCCGAGCCCCTGATCGGGGCATTGGAGCGTAACGGTCGGAGTTACGACCGGGCCTGGATGAAGGCGGTCGGGGCGCGGTGCCGCAGCATGCTGTTGGCGGCGCGCGGTAACGTCGACGGCGCATACGCGGCGGCGCAGCGGGCGATGGTCGAACACGAGCGCGTGCCGATGCCGTTCGACCGGGCGAGGACGCTACTGCTGCTGGGCCAGCTGGAACGTCGTCTCCGCAAGAAGGACTCCGCGACCGCGAACCTGCAGGCCGCGCTCGACGTCTTCGAGCGGCTCAACATTCCACTGTGGGCCAACCGGGCCCGCGCCGAACTGACCCGCGCCAAGGTCAAGCCCTCGGGTCACCTGACCCCCTCCGAACAGCGCGTCGCCGAGCTCGCCGCGTCCGGCATGAAGAACCGCGACGTCGCGAATGCGTTGTTCATCAGCCCCAAGACCGTCGAGGCGAACCTGGCCCGGATCTACCGCAAGCTGGGCATCA
This sequence comes from Mycolicibacterium moriokaense, assembly GCF_010726085.1. NCBI lineage: Bacteria > Bacillati > Actinomycetota > Actinomycetes > Mycobacteriales > Mycobacteriaceae > Mycobacterium > Mycolicibacterium moriokaense. The sequence continues at coordinate 1,829,357 of NZ_AP022560.1, read as the reverse complement.
AATCGCGCGCGGAACTGGGCCGCCACGTCGGCAGGACCTAGCCGGTTAAGCGGTAGGGAAATTCCCTATTCCCCACCGCACTCCGAGGAACTAGCGTCAGACGCCGGAACTGAATACTCCAGGAGGATAGGTGCGCGTCGACCAGGCTCCCTCGACCCCGTCGCCCATGGTCTCCCAGAGCACCCCTCTGGTCACGACCGCGACCTGTCAACCCGCGTTGCGCACCGGATTCGCGATGCTGGCCCTGGTGTCGCTTATCGACCTACCTCGAGCCGAGCGGGCCGACCGGGTGCTGGCGTTGAGCGGTGCCGCGGCGGCGGGCTGGTTCCTTGTGCGGGGCCGCCACAAATTGTGATTTCGGCGTGCTCAGTCACGCTCAGCGGTACCCAGCACGCCGAAACCGCCTAAATTACGGCAGCGCGCCCGGGCTGATCTCCTCGAGCATCTCGGTGACGAGTGCCGCGATCGGCGAACGCTCGCTGCGCAGCAGCGTGATGTGCGCGAACAACGGGTGGCCCTTGAGCTTCTCGATGACCGCTGCCACGCCGTCGTGACGGCCCACCCTCAGGTTGTCGCGCTGGGCGACGTCATGGGTGAGCACCACTCGCGAACCCGCGCCCAGGCGCGACAGCACAGTCAGCAGCACGTTCCGTTCCAGCGACTGCGCCTCATCGACGATGACGAACGAGTCGTGCAGCGAGCGACCGCGAATGTGTGTCAGCGGCAGGACTTCCAGCATGCCGCGCGACAGCACCTCTTCGAGCACCGCGGGACTGGCCAGCCCCTCGAGGGTGTCGAAAACCGCCTGCGCCCAAGGGCCCATCTTCTCGCTCTCGCTGCCGGGCAGGTATCCGAGATCCTGACCGCCGACCGCGTACAGCGGCCGGAACACCACGACCTTGCGGTGGGTGCGACGCTCGAGCACAGCCTCCAGGCCGGCACACAACGCCAGCGCTGACTTTCCGGTGCCCGCCTTACCGCCCAGCGAGACGATGCCGACCGATTCGTCGAGCAGCAGGTCCAATGCGACGCGCTGCTCCGCGGAGCGTCCGCGCAGACCGAACACCTCGCGGTCGCCGCGAACCAGCTGCACCCGCTTCTCCGAATTGACCCGGCCCAGCGCATGGGAGCTTCCGCCGAGAAGCCGGATTCCGGTGTGGCACGGGAGGTTTCGCGCCGCCTCCAGATCGATCTCGCCCTCGGCGAACAGCGCGTCGATCTCTTCGGCCGACACCTCCACCTCGTCCATGCCCGTCCAACCGGACGTGATGACGTCCTGAGCGTGGTACTCGTCCGCCGTCAACCCGACGGCGCCCGCCTTCACCCGAAGCGGAATGTCCTTGCTCACCAACGTCACCAGCTTGCCCTCCGCGGCGAGGTTGGCCGCACAGGTGAGGATGCGCGAATCGTTGCTCTCGGTTCGGAACCCCGCAGGCAGCACCGTCGGGTCGCTGTGGTTCAACTCGACGTGCAATGTACCGCCCTGTGTACCAACGGGAATCGGCTGATCCAGCCGTCCGTGCTCCAAGCGGAGATCGTCGAACATCCGCAGTGCCTGCCGGGCGAACCAGCCAAGCTCGTGGTGATGACGCTTGGCTTCCAGTTCGCTGATGACCACCAGCGGAACCACGACTTCGTGCTCGGCGAACCGCGTACAAGCCCACGGATCGGACAGCAGCACTGAAGTGTCGAGAACGTAGGTCCGCAAGGGCGAATCAGTCACGTAGCGCTCCTCGTGCCCGCGCGGCCCCACGCAGACCATTCGGCGGACGCAGCGGCATTGGGACCGGGGCCGGTCCTCTCGCGATCGAAACGATCGGTACCGCCCGGACAGCAGAGCATGTCGCTAGCCATCGCACATGACGCTACTCCCGCGGCGGCATGTGCGCCTCGCAGGCGCGCCGCGGCAAACGGTTAGCGCTGCGTGAACTGTGCGAGTTCAGGCGCGTCGGCCAGACCCCATGCGGTGATCCGGTCGGAGATCACCTGCTTCAGTTGCTCGGACCCGAAGATGCCCGCTTGAGCGATGTTGGCGACCTTGTCGGCGTAGGCGTCGATATCGGCACCGACGACCTCGAGTTCGCCGGCGCGGCGCGCGATCGCGTCGATCGTCTCCTCGCGGTGGGTTTCAAGCAGGTGCGCCACGAGGTTGTGGAAGAACTCCTCGTGACGCTCCTCGTCCTTGGCGATACGGCCGACGAGCGACTTGAGCACCGGCTCGGTGATCTGTGCCTCGAGGTTGCGGCAGTACACGGCGTGCGAGCGCTCGAAGAACGCCATGAACGCCAGCCGCTCGATCTGGCTGTAGGTGTCGGCACGGTAGCCCTTCATCACGTGCTCGACGCGCACATCCTCGTTGGCCGCCGGGTCGATCTCACGGGTGACGACCAGATAGTTCCGCAGCACGATCGCGTGCAGGTGCTCCTCGGCGGTCCAGCGGCCGAGCCACCGTCCCCACTTGTCCTCGAGGATGAAGCTGAACACGAATTCGCGGTGGTAGCCGGCGAGGTTGTCCTTCGTGATCAGCAGGATCTCCAACGCATCGGTGATGTGCTTAGGCAGCGTCACCTGGGAGGGATCCCAGTCGCGTCCGCCGAGGAAGGCGAAGTTCTCACCCTGCTCGAACGGCACGTAGTCGTGGGCGTACCAGAGTTCTTCCGAGTCGATGTGACGACGCAGCTCCTGCTGCACGACCGGCTCGAGTTCGAGGATCAGCGCATTAGCGACAGGTTTCTGTGCCATGCAGTTACAGTAACCCAATTCTGTGGGAATCGTAAAATTCCCAGGACGTGGCGTGTCTTACAGCGTTAGGCCCGGATACAGCGGGTTCGCCGCCAGCAGTTCGGCCGCCGCGGCGTGCACCCGCTCGGCCGTACCGTCGGCCAGCTTGTACTTGGCCTTGGAAGTGCCCTCGGGCTGGGTGTTCGACAGCACGTCGACGATCAGTTCGGCGACCCGGTCGAAGTCGTCGGCGCCGAATCCACGGGTGGTCAGCGCGGGGGTGCCCAACCGGATGCCGCTGGTGTACCAGGCCCCGTTGGGGTCGGCGGGCACCGAGTTGCGGTTGGTCACGATGCCCGCGTCGAGCAGCGCCGACTCCGCCTGCCGCCCGGTCAGCCCGAACGAGGTCACGTCCAGCAGCACGATGTGGTTGTCGGTGCCGCCGGTGACCAGCGCCGCGTCCCGCTTGAGGAACCCGTCGGCGAGGGCCTGCGCGTTGTCGGCCACCCGCTGGGCGTAGGCCTGGAACGCGGGCTGACGGGCTTCGGCGAGCGCGACGGCCTTGGCGGCCATCACGTGCGAGAGCGGCCCGCCGAGCACCATCGGGCAGCCCTTGTCGACCGCGTCGGCGTATTCGGGGGTGGCCAGCACGAGGCCACCGCGCGGTCCGCGCAACGACTTGTGCGTCGTCGTCGTGGTGACGTGGGCGTGGGGCACCGGGTCCTCGTCGCCGGTGAACACCTTGCCCGCCACCAGACCGGCGAAGTGGGCCATGTCGACCATCAGCGTCGCGCCGACCTCGTCGGCGATCTCGCGCATCGTGGCGAAGTTGACCCGTCGCGGGTAGGCGGAATAGCCGGCGACGATGACCAGCGGTTTGAACTCGCGGGCGGCGGCCGCGACGGCGCCGTAGTCCAGGAAGCCGGTCGCCGGGTCGGTCCCGTACTGGCGCTGGTGGAACATCTTGCCCGAGATGTTCGGCCGGAAGCCGTGGGTGAGATGGCCGCCGGCGTCCAGCGACATGCCCAGCAGCCGTTGGTTGCCCAGCGTGGCGCGCAGCTTCTCCCAGTCGGCCTCCGACAGGTCGTTGACGTGTTTGGCGCCCAGCTCCGCCAGGCCGGGAGCCTCGACCCGGGTGGCCAGGATCGCCCAGTACGCAACGAGGTTGGCGTCGATACCCGAGTGCGGTTGCACGTAGGCGTGCGGTGAACCGAACAGCTGCTCGGCGTGTTCGGCGGCGACGCTCTCGACGGTGTCGACGTTCTGGCAGCCGGCGTAGAACCGGTGCCCGATGGTGCCCTCGGCGTACTTGTCGGAGAGCCAGGTGCCCATGGTCAGTAGCACGGCGGGCGAGGCGTAGTTCTCGCTGGCGATCAGCTTGAGCGAATCCCGTTGGTCGGCAAGCTCTTTGCGCGTGGCGGCCGCGATGCGGGGTTCGACGGATTCGATGACCTGCAGTGCCGCCTGGTAGGCAGCGCTTGCGGTGTCCGCGTACTCGGCGCCGGGCGCCGCTGCTGAGGTGGCCGTGGGTTCTGCAGTCATGCAGCTCAGCCTAGTCGGGCGGAAATTCAGGCGGCCCGCAGAGTCGACGGGATCAGCGGCTCGTCGAGCAGCCTGCCGAACCGCTGCCCCAGCGACACGTCCGCAGGCCGGTCCTGGAGCCAGCCTCTCAGCAGCCGGTAACCCTCGACGTAGGTGCTGGTGTAGGCGCGCCACAGCGGCGACGACAGGAATCGCAGCATCTGCCGGGCCCGCTGGTCGTCGACCAGCAGCCACGTCTTGAGGAACTCGACGACGTCGTCGACGTCGCGGTGCTCGTCGTGCAGCATCAGCGCCGCGTCCTGGCGCACGTCGGCGAGGGCTGCCGCGGCTTCGGAGACGGCCTGCGCGCGGGCGCCGTCGAATGCCAGACCCAGATCGGCGTAGATCTCACCGGCCCAGGCGCCCCAGTCCGGGCCGATCGCCGCGTAGAGCGCCAGGTCGGCCAGGCCCTCAGCCATCAGGCACTGCGGGGTGTTGACCAGGAAGATCGTCTGCTCGGCCTGACCCTTGCCCTCGACAAGGCCGGCCTCTTTCCGGCAGTGCTCGGTGTGGTGGCCGGGATAGGACTCATGTGCCACCAGTCGGGGCAGGTTGGACATCTGCTGCTTGAGGTCGGCGTTGACGGCCACGGTCGAGGTGTAGTTGCCGAGGTAGTAGTTGAACCCCGACCACGGCTTGTCGGTCACGACCTCGTAGTTGATCGTCTCCGTGTCCGGCAGCGGGTATTCGGCGCGCACGCGGTCGCGAAGAGCGCTGGAGAACGCGTGGATGCACTCCTCCAGGCGGTCGGGCGGCACCTCCTCGCCCGCGCGATAGGCGACCATCCGGTCGGCAAGCGGCCCGGTGCCACCCAGCGCTTCGTCGAGCTTGGCATGCGCCTGCCGGTAGTTCTCGGGGTCGCCCTTGGCGATCCGCACGTCGAAGTACGCCTCGACCTCGTCGACGAAGCCGACGTCCTGACCCGCGAACTTGCGGCCTGCACAGGCCAGCGCGCGCAGATGAGCCTTGATGAACTCGGCCCGGCTGTGTTCGAGGTCGGTGCCGGCGTCGAGGTCTTCGAGCAGCCGCTCGGCCTGACGGACGAGCTCGGCGGGCTCGGGAGCCGGTTCGTTGGCGACGATGCGGCGCAGTTCGGGGTCTCCGGTGAAGGAGTCGACGTAGCCCTCCTCGACCCGGTCGAAACGCAGTCCGAGCATCAGATATTCACGGATGAGGGGGGAATTCGCCAAGCCCGAGTTCATGTGCTCAACGCTAACTGCAAGACTGGGCGTATGCCGCGGCTGAGCGAGCCGAGCCCCTACGTGGAGTTCGACCGGAGTGAGTGGCGTTCGTTGCGCATGTCGACTCCGTTGAAATTGACCGAGGACGAGCTGCAACGTCTTCGTGGTCTGGGTGAGAAGCTCGACCTGCTCGAGGTCGAAGAGGTCTACCTGCCGCTGGCCCGACTCATCCACCTACAGGTCGCCGCCCGTCAGGCGCTGTTCGCCACGACCGCGGAGTTCCTCGGCGAGCCGCAACAGAATCCGGACCGCCCGGTGCCGTTCATCATCGGTGTGGCGGGCAGCGTCGCGGTCGGCAAGTCGACCACCGCGCGTGTGCTGCAGGCGTTGTTGGCGCGCTGGGAACATCACCCCCGCGTCGACCTGGTCACCACCGACGGCTTCCTGTACCCAAACGCGGAGTTGGCGCGGCGGAACCTGATGCACCGCAAGGGCTTTCCGGAGAGCTACGACCGCCGCGCGCTGATGCGCTTCGTCACCGCGGTGAAGTCCGGCTCCGACGCGGCCTGCGCGCCGGTCTATTCGCACCTGCTCTACGACATCGTCCCGGGCGAGAAGCAGATCATCCGGCATCCGGACATCCTCATCCTCGAGGGTCTCAACGTGCTGCAAACCGGTCCCGCCCTGATGGTTTCGGACCTGTTCGACTTCTCGGTCTACGTCGACGCCCGGATCGAGGACATCGAGCAGTGGTACATCTCGCGCTTCCTGTCGATGCGCGCGGGCGCGTTCGCCGACCCGGCGTCGCACTTCCACCACTACTCGACGTTGACCGACGAGCAGGCCGAGATGGCCGCCCGCGACATCTGGCATTCGATCAACCGGCCCAACCTGATCGAGAACATCCTGCCGACGCGGCCGCGGGCCACTCTCGTACTGCGTAAGGACGCCGATCACTCGATCAATCGGCTGCGTCTCCGCAAACTCTGATTGCGCGAGCAGTCGCGAAAACCCCCAAAATCGCGCCATTTTGGGGGTTTTCACGTCTTCTCGCCGGAAGAAGTTACCGGTTGATGCGGCGCACACCCTGGTACTGCAGCTCGGCCATGACGAGTGTGTAGACGCCGGTGGCCAGCGTCGCCACCACGCCGAAGGTGGTCAGCGGGAACACGTCCACGAGCACGAAGACGACGGATGCGACGGTGTAGAACGCATTGCCCGCGGCGATGACGATGCCGGTCGCCTTCACCGACGGCCGAGCAGCGAGCGCGAAGACACCGGCGGCGAACGCAATGAACACCGCGCCCATGGCGTATTCGAACGCGACCGTGGTGCCCGACGTCTCGGCCAGCCAGCCGGCCAGCAGAAGGCCCGCGATGCCCATCAGTGCGCTGCACGTCGCGTCCAGGCGCAGCGCGAAGCGCAACAACGAGTCCTTGGCGGCCCCGAGTTTGGGAGTGCTTAAAGCGGTCATCAACTTTCCTTTCTGGTGGGGTGATGGACCGTTCCGGAGCCGACGACGCAACCTCTCACGGCGGCGGCTCCGGACCAGTCATGAGGGAGTCACGCCAGGCGGCGCACCCCGAGGTACTGCGCGTAGGCGAAACCCAACGTGGCGGCGGTGAACGCGATGGTCGCGACGACGCCGAGCTCGGTCAGCGGCAGCCAGCCCGCGATGAGCACGACGGTGACGACGATCGCAAAGGCGATGTTGCCTGCCAGCACGCCGACGCCGACGGGTCGAACTCGCGGCGCGCCGGCGAGCAGGTACAGCCCTGCGCCGTACACGACGAGCGCCGCACCCGCGATCCACTCAGCAGTGGAGGTAAGGCCCGTCGCCTTCGACAGCGGGTCGGAGGCGATGGCGGTCAGCAGACCGAGACCGGCGCACAGAGTCGCGTCGGCTCGCAGTGCGAAGCGGAGGAGCGAATCTTCGGTAACCGTGCCGACGGCGCCGCGTCGCCGGTCGGCCCTGGTGGTGATGGCGGTCATGTCACCGATGCTGCGCAGATGCCACTGCCAGATCGACGCCAGACGCTGCCAGCTACTGCCAACCGCAGGTCAGGGACGATGCGGCCGAGGATGAGCTGACCAATCAAATCCCGTCAGCGTTCCTCATCCGTCTTGTGCGGCCACAAGTTGTCCGCGCAGATCGGCGGCGATGAGCCGGGCCGCGGCGTTCTGCCAGTTGTGCAACGACCGCTGCGGCACCTCGGTGACGAACCACTGCCAAGCCTGGCGCGCGACGGGGTCGAGCCCTGCGGCGGTCGCGTTCTGGGCGTAGGCGCGCACGCCGACCACGTAGGGAAAGTACAGCGAGTTGTAGTAACGCCACTCCTCGGTCGTGCCGAACTCGCCGCCGTCACGGGGTTTGAGCCGGGCGATGCGCTCGGCGAGCAGGGCCTTGAGTTCGTTGGCGCGTTCCAGCGGCTGGTCGGGCGCGTCGCGCGCCGCGAGCCGTTCCTCGATGGCGGGCAGCGCCGTCAGCGGGCTGGCGACGAGCTTGGACAGGTCGCCGTAGTGGCCGAGGGCGCGGCGGGTCAGCCGGACGAACGTGTCCTCGTCAACGCCGTCGAGCGGGTTGGTCGATCGCAGCGGCAGCGCGGCGCCGGTGCTTCGCAGCGCGGCGCGGTCGGCGCGCAGTCCGGGTGAGCGGGAGAACGCCAGCCGATCGAGCAGCCCGGCGAGAGGGTCGGCCAGCACGTTGACCGAGATCGCGATGGCCAAGCTGGTGAACAGCAGCACCGTCAACGCGGTCTGCGGACCCGTCACCGCCAGCCCGATCAGCGCCTGCCCACCGAACAGCACCACCACCACACCCGTCGCGACGAACGATCGCAGCATGTCGGCGCGCAAGGCCTGCCCCTCGTCGAAGGCATCCCACATCGCGACGGCGACGCCGAGGAGGATGACGTCGAATCCCGTTGACGCCAACGCCAGCCAGCTCGGGACCAGTCCGAGCGGGATGACGATGATCGCGTTGCCCAGTGCGAAGAACAACGTCGCCACGATGAGGTAGCCCACGACCGGTCTCGGCTGCCACGGCCCGAAGACCGCGCGCAGCATCGCGCCGAGCGAGGACAGCGAGATGACGCCGAACATCACCCAGTGGCCCATCCGCACGGGTCCGTCGACGTTGCCCGCCATCGCCGCACCGGCGAACGCACCCAGCGCGACGGCTCCGACCGCCACCAGTTCCGCGGCGCGGCTTCGCCAGGTGTCGCGGGGGCGCGACAGCTCGAGCAGCACCGCGAACCACGCGATGCCCGGGACGGTGACCAGGTACACCTCGACGCTGCTCAGCAGGGCCGAACCGGTCATCGTGCGGATGGCATCCAGTGCGACCACCGTCGCAAAGCTGGTCAGGCCGATTGCGGCGAGCGCCAGGACGGGCTTGCGGGGGTCACGGGCCAGGAGATACAGGCCCAACCACCAGCTGAGCGAGAAGACGAGCGCTGACAGCGCAGCCATGGCTCAAGTGTTGCACTAGATGCCGTAGCGGCGGTGACGCGCGGTGTAGTCGCGCAGGGCCCGCAGAAAATCCACGCGCCGGAACTCCGGCCAGTAGGCCTCGGTGAACCACATCTCCGAGTAGGCGCTCTGCCACAGCAGGAAGCCCGACAGCCGCTGCTCGCCGGAGGTGCGGATCACCAGGTCGGGGTCGGGCTGGCCCGAGGTGTAGAGGTTCTCGGAGATGGCTTCCTCGGTGACGGCGTCGATGAGCTGCTCACCCGTCACCCCGTTGGCGAGCTCCTTGGCGAGCAGGGCGCGCACCGCGTCGACGATCTCCTGGCGACCGCCGTAGCCCACGGCGACGTTGACGTGAAATCCGCTGCCGTTGCCTGACGTCGACTCGACGGCGTCACGCAGGCGCCGGGCCGGCTCCTCGCCGATCAGCTCGAGATCGCCGACCGTGCGCACGCTCCACCGGTTGGCGGGGGCGCAGATCTCCTCGACGACGTCGGTGATGATCTCGATGAGCGACGACAGTTCCTCGGGGTCGCGCTGCAGGTTCTCGGTGGAAAGCAGGTACACCGTGGCCATTTCGACGCCGGCCTCCTGGCACCAGCGCAGCATCTCGGCGATCTTGCGGGCGCCCGCCCGGTACCCGTAGCTGACGTCGTGGTGACCAGCATCACGGGCCCACCGCCGATTTCCGTCGCAGAGGACCGCGATGTGGCGGGGTAGCTCGGACTTTGACGACGCCAACCCCTGGCGCAACCGCATCTCGTAGAGCCGGTACATCGGTTCCTTGAGCCGCGAAGGAATGATGTCCACCGAATCAGACTACTGTGGCCTTGAAAACTCCAATGGCATTAGTCGAGGTGAACGTGGCTCAGGTCGATGCCGACGAGGCTCAACAACCCCCAGTACGCGTCTACGCAGAGGATTTCGCGGAAGCGGTCGTAGATGGCGTCACCAATTTCATCGGAAAGCCGCGGTTGCGCGGCTGGATTCACGTCTATTCGGCGATCGTCGCGTTCATCGCGGGCGCGGCGTTGGTCTCGGTGTCGTGGTCGGTGGTGTCCACCCGCGCGGGCATCGCGACCCTCGTCTACACGCTGACGATCGTCGCGATGTTCGCCGTCAGCGGCGCGTACCACCGCATCAACTGGCGCTCGGAGACGGCCCGAAAGTGGATGAAGCGTCTCGATCACTCGATGATCTTCATCTTCATCGCGGGCAGCTACACGCCGTTCGCCGTGCTGGCCCTGCCAAGCAGTGACGGCATGGTCCTGCTCAGCATCGTCTGGGCGGGCGCGCTCGCGGGTGTGCTGCTCAAGATGTTCTGGCCGTCGGCGCCGCGCTGGGTCGGGGTGCCGCTGTACCTGTTGCTCGGCTGGGTGGCGGCGTGGTTCGTCGGCCCGATCATGCACGGCGCGGGCGTGGCGGCGCTGGTGCTGCTGATCGTCGGTGGCGCGCTCTACAGCATCGGCGGCGTGCTCTACGGCCTCAAGTGGCCCAACCCGTGGCCGACGACGTTCGGCCATCACGAGTTCTTCCACGCGTGCACGGCCGTCGCCGCGATCTGCCACTACATCGCGATGTGGTTCGCCGTTTTCTAGCGGTTTCGGCGTGCTCGGTCACGCTCAGCGGTACCCAGCACGCCGAAATCGCTACAACTGGGTGATATTTTCCGGCGTCCAGTAGGCCTTCATCGTCGCGATCTTGCCGTCGTCGTTGAACGTCATGACGCTGATGATGTCGACGCGCATCTTGTTCTCGCCAAGATCGATGGTCAGCGACCAGTAGAACGCCACCTCGTTGCCGAGGGCGCGCAGCGTGACCACGTCGGCCGAGGCGCCGTTGGTCGGCAGGCTGTCGTAGAAGCCGCGGATCGCCTGACGCCCGATGTGGACCTCTCCCCCGACCGGATCCTCGACGGTGCCGTCGTCGGCGTACAACTCGGCGATGTCGTCGGCCCGGCCCTGCGAGGCCAGCTCCAGGTAGCGGTTGACGGTCTTGGCGTTGTCTTCGGGCGTGGCCATGCGCCGAAGGCTACACGGGCACACCCAGCGCGACCGCGAGTTCGGACGCAGTCGTCACCGGCAGGTCACACGTCCGCCCGCGACACACGTAGGCGGCGTCGGCCCCGGCCACCCGGTCACGGTCGGCCAGCAACTCCGACGAGTTCACCGGACCGCCGACGACGATCGCGCCGCCGGGCGCCAGCCGACGCGCGGCGGCCAGCAGTTCGGAGTCGACGGGATCGCAGGCCACGGCGATCTGAATCGGCCCGCGCACAGCGGCTTCGGCGACCGCGAGCCAGTGCCCGCCCGATCGCGGCAGGCGCGCCAGAATCGGCGCCGCGCTCGCCAGCGTGGCCTCTGCCGCCGACGCGTAGACATCGGCGCGGTGTGCCGGAGCCAGATGTGCCGCCAGTTGCAGCGCCTCCGCGATCAGCGACGCCCCCGACGGCGTCGCACCGTCCAGCGGGTCGGCAGGCCGCACCATCAGCGCCTCAGCGTCATCAGCCGTATCGAACCAGCGGCCGGGGTTCCCGGGATCCGTGAAATGCTCGAGCGCGATGTCGAGCAACGACGTCGCAGCACTCAGCCACGACGCCTCACCCGTCAGTTGATACAGCGTCAGCAGGCCCGTGGCCAGCGCGGCATGGTCTTCGAGGATGGCCGCGCTGTCGCCCACCCGGCCGCCCAGGCTGGTCCGCCGCAGCCGGCCGTCAACGCTATGCAGATCGATGAGATTCTGGGCGCACTGCGTTGCGGCATAGAGCAATTCGGGTTCGTCGAGCGTCACCGAGGCTTCCGCGAGCGCGGTGATCGCCAAGCCGTTCCACGCGGTGACCACCTTATCGTCGCGGCCGGGCTGGGGCCGGTTGAACCGGGCCGCCAACAGTGCGGTCCGCACTCGTTCGAAGCGATCCGGATCGTCGGGATCGTTCGGCAGTTGCAGCACCGAGGCGCCGTGCTCGAACGTTCCGCTGTCGGTGACACGGAAAAGCTCTGCGGCCCAACGGGCGTCGTCCACATCGAGAACCTCACGCAGCTGCGCGGGCGTCCACACGTAGGTCAGACCTTCACGACCGTCGGCGTCGGCGTCCAGCGACGAGGTGAACATTCCGTCGGCGCCGAGATCGTCGACCACGAACCGCGCGGTTTCAGCGACCACCCTGCGCGCCAACGGGTTCGACGTGCGACGGGCCCAGTGCGCGTAAGCGCGCAGCAGCAGCGCGTTGTCGTAGAGCATCTTCTCGAAGTGCGGCACCACCCATTGGGCGTCGACGCTGTAGCGCGCGAACCCACCGGCCAGCTGATCGTAGATCCCGCCGCGGGCCATCGCCGTGCACGTCCGTTCGACCGCCTCTACCGGCATCAGATCACCCGTGCGTTCGTGGCTGCGCAACAACGCCTCCAACAGCGCCGACGGCGGGAATTTCGGCGCCCCAACCTGATTGGTGAGGAACCCGCCGTGCACGGGATCCTCGTCCTGCAGCACCGCAGCGACGGCATGGTTGCACAGGGCGGGCTGAATCGGCGGTCCACCAGCTGGCAGACCCGATGCCATCGACCGCAGTTCGCCCGCGATGTGGTCGGACGTCTCCTCGACCTCCGCACGACGGGTGCGCCACGTTTCGGTGACGGCGGCGAGCAGCTGCAGGAAATTGGCCTTCGGGTAGTACGTCCCGCAGAAGAACGGCCGACCGTCCGGGGTCAGAAAGCACGTCATCGGCCAGCCGCCCTGACCCGTCAACGCGACGGTGGCGTTCATGTAGACCGCGTCGATATCGGGCCGTTCCTCGCGATCAACCTTGATGTTCACGAAGCCCTCGTTCATCGCGGCCGCGACCGTCTCGTCCTCGAACGACTCGTGCGCCATCACGTGACACCAATGACAGGCCGCATAGCCGACCGACAACAGAATCGGCACGTCACGTTCGACGGCCTCGGCGAGCGCTGCGCGCGACCACTCCTGCCAGTGCACCGGGTTGTCGGCGTGCTGGCGCAGGTACGGACTGGTGGCCCGCGAGAGGACGTTAACCGCTGGGCTCACTCTTGTTCTCGTCGTCCTGGTCGTCGGGCTCGTCGAAGGATTTCGGCAGCTTGCGCAGATGCCGGTTCATCGACCAGACCAGCAGGAACGTGCCGATCAACAACAACACGATGATCAAAAGGCCGAACGGACTGGCCTTTCCGAATTCCGGGCCTGTCTCACGGGGCCCGTCCTGTGCCAGCAGGTCGACGACGACCAGCGCTAGGTCGGTCACTCGTCAACCTCGATCCCTGCGAACAGATCGGTCTCGGGTAGAAATACCGGTACGCGGGAGCGGGCCAGCTCGAATTCCTCTGTCGGCCAGAGCCGTTGCTGCCACTCGATGGGCGCGCGGAAGAAGTCGCCGTTCGGGTCGATCTGGGTGGCGTGGGCGCGCAGCGCGTCGTCCCGCTGGGCGAAGTACTTCGAGCATTCGATGCGGGTGGTCACCCGCTTCTCGAAGACGTCGTGGTCGGCTTCCCAATGCTTGAGCCACTTCTCGAACGGACCCACCTCACCGTGTTTGGCGAACTCGTCCTGCAGCAGCTGCATGCGCTTACGCAGAAAACCGTGGTTGTAGTACAGCTTCAGCACGTTCCACGGTTCACCTGCATCGGGGAAGAGCCGATAGTCACCCGCCGCTTCGTACGCAGCGACCGACACCTGATGGCATCGGATGTGGTCGGGATGCGGGTAGCCGCCGTTCTCGTCGTAGGTGGTCATCACGTGGGGCCGGAACTTGCGGACGACGCGCACCAGCTCCTCGACGGGCTCCTCGATGGGCACCAGCGCAAAGCAACCGTCGGGCAGTGGGGGTGGCGGGTCGCCCTCGGGGAGGCCGGAGTCGACGAAGCCGAGCCAGTGGTGTTCGACGCCGAGGATCTCGGCGGCCTTCGCCATCTCGTCGCGGCGGATTTCTTGTATCCGGCCGTGCACGTCGGGCAGGTCCATGGCCGGGTTGAGGATGTCGCCCCGCTCGCCTCCGGTGAGGGTGACCACCATGACGCGCACGCCCTCGTCCGCGTAGCGTGCCGTGGTCGCCGCACCCTTGCTGGACTCGTCGTCCGGGTGGGCGTGCACCGCCATCAGCCGCAGTTCACTCAACCTTTTCTGCCTCATCTGTGTCTCGACCATGCCTGAGTCGACATTCTCGAGAGATTTCAACCGTTACGAGTAGCCCTATAGTTCCAGTCCGGTAGATCCATCCGACCGACGGGCATGAAAGTAGATGATCGAGCGTCCCACCGCCCGCTACGGGCGCCGGCGGCTGACGCGGCGCCAGCGCCGCCTGATCGCGGGCGCGCTGACCGCGCTGGTCCTGGTGGCAGGGGTGACGGTCGCCATCGTCGCCTTCGGGCGATTCGGCAGTCCGGTGGAGGGTGAACTGAGCAGCTACCGCCTGGTCGACGACGAGACCGTCGAGGTCACGGTGAGCGTCACCCGGGAGAACCCCGCTGAGCCGGTGGTGTGCATCGTGCGGGCCCGTTCGATCGACGGCGGCGAAACCGGCCGCCGCGAGGTGCTGGTGGCGCCGTCCACCCAGCACACCGTCCAGGTGACGACCCTGGTCAAATCCAGCCGGCCGCCGGTGGTCGGCGACGTGTACGGCTGCGGCACCGATGTGCCGCCCTACCTCGTCGCACCTTGAGGACCCTTAAAACGCGGCGCGAGCTAAATACAACAAACGCCGAACTGCGAATATGGGAAAACCTGGTGTCCTTCCGGTGCTAGACTGGTCAGATACACGGTTCCGCTGGGACCGTGTATTGCTGCATTTAGTGCGCTGGTTAGGCGTTGACGATCGCGGCAATACACGAGGAGCTCCCGGCGCCGAAACATGAGACTACTTACGCAAACAAGCGCGAGAGCAACGACGACAGGAGCGCGACATCATGACCGACACGCAGGTCACGTGGCTGACGGAGGAAGCACACGACCGGCTGAAGGCAGAGCTGGATCAGCTGATCGCCAACCGACCCGTCATCGCCGCCGAGATCAACGATCGCCGCGAAGAGGGCGACCTGCGCGAGAACGGCGGCTACCACGCCGCACGTGAACAGCAGGGTCAGGAAGAAGCACGCATCCGGCAGCTCCAGGAGCTGCTGAACAACGCCAAGGTCGGCGAGGCGCCCAAGCAATCCGGTGTGGCGCTGCCCGGCTCGGTGGTGAAGGTGCAGTACGGCGACGACAAGAACGACACCGAGACCTTCCTGATCGCCACCCGGCAGGAGGGCATCAGCGACGGCAAGCTCGAGGTGTACTCGCCGAAGTCGCCGCTGGGCGAAGCGCTGATCGACGCGAAGGTCGGCGAAGTCCGGACCTACACGATCCCCAACGGCAACACCGTCAAGGTGACTCTCCTCAGCGCTGAGCCCTACCACTCCTGAGGCGGGGTCCTCGCGGCCTTCGCACTACAGTCCGCACTATGGCGAAGATCGCCGAGGACCTCCTTTTGCTGCTGCTCGACAACGCGTCGGCCCAGCCGGCGCTGGAACGCCAGCGGCTCGAGCGGGTGTTGGCGGCCGCCGTGCTGTTGGACCTCGCCCACGCGTGCCGGATCCGGCCCGCGATGGCAGAGGACGCGATCGACCCCGGTCGGCTGATCGCACTTGCGGTGCCCGGCCCGGTGGATCCTGTTGCCCAACCGGCGTTTGCGCTTCTCGAACGGCGGCCGCTGCGCCCGGCGGTCGCCGTCAAGAAGCTGGCCAAACGCACCGAGGACGACGTCACCCACCATCTCGAGCGGATCGGCGAGATCCGGCGTATTCGGTTGCAGTCCAAACGATTCAAGCATCCGTACGCGTGGCCGCTGACGAACCGCAACCGGGTGGGGCAAGCCCGTTCGGCGCTCCTGGCCGCGCTGTTCGACCGGCGGCCGCCGACCCCGTCGACCGCGGCGATCATCACGCTGCTGCACGCCGTCGACGGGTTGGGCGCACTGCTGTCCCTCAACGACCGGGGCTGGCGGTGGGTACACGCCCGGGCGGGTGAAATCGCCAGCGGCAGTTGGGTTGACGAGTACCCGACGGGCCTGCCGGAAGTGAATCTGGCAGTAACCGCGTCGGCGCTGCGGCCGGCGTTAGGCTAGCGCCTGCTCCAGATCGGCGAGCAGGTCGGCCGAGTCCTCGATGCCCACCGACAGGCGGACGAGGTCGTCCGGCACCTCCAACTGGGAACCCGCGGTCGACGCATGCGTCATCGCGCCGGGGTGCTCGATCAGCGATTCCACCCCGCCCAGCGACTCGGCGAGGATGAAGACCTCGGTGCTCGCGCACAACTTGCGGGCCGCGTCGGCACCGCCGCGCATCCGCACCGAGACCATGCCGCCGAATGCGCTCATCTGCTTGGCGGCGACGTCGTGGCCGGGGTGGCTGGGAAGTCCCGGATACAGCACCGTCTCGATCGCCGGGTGGTTGGCGAGGAATTCGGCGACCAGGGCGGCGTTTTCGGAGTGCTGCCGCATCCGCAGGACCAGGGTCTTGAGCCCGCGCATCGTCAGGTACGCGTCGAATGGTCCCGGGACCGCACCTGCACCGTTCTGCAGGAAGGCGAATGCGGTGTCGAGTTCCTCATCGCTGGTCAGCAACGCACCGCCGACGACATCGGAATGGCCCCCGATGTACTTGGTCGTCGAGTGCAGCACGATGTCCGCGCCGAGCGTCAGGGGCTGCTGGAGCGCGGGTGAGGCAAACGTATTGTCCACCAAGACTTTCGGATTGTTCGACGTCTTTGCGATCTCGGCGATCCCCGCGATGTCGGCAATGGAGAGCAGCGGATTCGTCGGTGTCTCCACCCAGATCAACCGGGTCTGCGGCGTGATCGCGGCCCGGACCGCGTCGAGATCGGCCAGTGAGACCGCGGTGTAGTCGATGCCCCACTGGGTGAACACCTTGTCGATGAGCCGGAACGTCCCGCCGTAGGCGTCGTCGGGGATGACGACGTGATCGCCGGGCCGCAGCACGGCACGCAGCGCACAGTCGGTGGCGGCCATGCCCGAGGAGAACGCCCGCCCGTACGCGGCCTCCTCGACGGCGGCCAGCGACGCCTCCAACGCGGCGCGGGTCGGATTGCCGGTGCGGGCGTACTCGTATCCACCGCGCAGCCCGCCGACACCGTCCTGGGCGAAGGTGGAACTGGCATAGATCGGTGCATTGACGGCGCCGGTCGCCGGATCGGGGCGAAAACCTGCGTGAATGGCCTTGGTGGCGAGCCCTCGCCATCGGTGCTGATCAGTCATCACCGATCAGGGTAGCGACGGGTTGATGCCGCGGCCGAACTGCACCGCCCTACAGCGGCACGCAGACGGTCTTGAGGAGCTTGTCGGCGATGGTCTGACGCTTGGCATCCCACAGCGGGAACAGGAATCCGATGTAGCAGATGACGGCGTCCACACCGTGCGCGATCTGCCGGAGGAACGACTTGCCGACTCCGATCGGCTGCTGCGACGGCTCGTCGACCACCTGGAACTTCATCATCTGCTTGCCGATGCTCGAGCCGGTCTTACCTTGCCGCACTACGAAATTCCACAGCGAGAACACCACGGCGATGAGTACGCACACCGAGAAGATGATCCACGCCGTCGTGGACGGACCGTTTTTGCCGGTGGCGCAGACGTCGTAGATGCAGACCGTCTCCACCTTCTGGAACGTGGCCAGGACGATGCCGCCGATCGCTGCGAGAAGGTAGACCGGGATGCTGTCGATCACGTATGCGACCACCCGGGTGAACCACGGTGTGTAGTTGCTCGGATCCGCGCCCGGTCCCGGCGTAGGGCCCTGGGCGAAGTCGCCGGAAGGCGGTGGCACCTGCTGACTCGTCACGTTTGCCCCTACTGTCGATACATCGCGACTGCTCGCAGCTTACGGCGGTGATCGCGACGGCGTGGGAACTTGCTGTGACCCGACCCGCGCACACTGGCGCAGGCCGGGCCATCAGCGACTACTGCGTCTGCGCCACCGGCGCGATGTGACCGTTGGTGAGATACCGGTACGCGTACACCAGGAACAGTGCGGACACCGGGATGGCGACGAGCAGGCCGACGAGGCAGACCAGCGCGCCGACGACCGCGATCACTCCGGCCACCAGCCAGATGAGTAGCACCTGGACGAAGTTGTTCTTGGTGATGTCGATGCTCTGCTTGATCGCATCGATCGGCGACGCGTTGCGGTCGACGATGATCACCGTGGTGAAGATCGTGAAGATGCCGATCACCAGACCGATGATCGCGCAGAACGATCCGATCGCGGATGCGATGCCGATGATCAGGGTCGCGATGATCACGCTGACTGTGTTGCGCGGCTTGAAGAACGAGCCGATGCTCACCGGCTGTCCGTTGGCGATATCCAAAAGACCACTGAGATAAGCGGATTGGATAGCCGCGGCCACCACGATCAGGACGAGGTAGCCGAGGAACAGTACGAGGAAGCTCATGAAGCCGAAGCTCGCCTCGTAGCTGACGCTGTAACCGTATGACTCGTAGGTGGTTTCCGGCGCGAGCGCGAACGCCAGTCCGTAGGTGGCGCCGGCGATGATCCCGACGATCAGGCCGTACACAAGCGCAGGAACGATGAGCGCCGCAGCGTTCTGTGTGAATTTGTTCCACGCCCAGGAGAACGCCTCGCTGACGTTAAAGGACTGCGCGGCAGGGAAACCCGGACCTGCGGGTGGATAGCCGCCGGCGGGCGGGTAGCCCCCTTGCTGGGGCGGCGGATAGCTACCCGGTGGCGGCGGAGGTGGAGGTGGGTAGTTGCCACCCGGCGAGGGCGGTGGCGGCGGATAGCTACCACCCGGCTGCGGCGGTGGGTAGTTGCCGCCGGGCGGAGGTGGAGGCGGAGGCGGAGGCGGCGGGTAGTTACCACCCGGCGGAGGCGGAGGAGGCGGTGGTTGATCACTCATGGTGTGTCATTCCTTTCGATGACTGTGTCTCACGATTGATTCGATGACTGTTCGATGACTTCGGGTTGCATTCACCATCGGTACATCGTGAACGACGAACCAAATCCCTACTGCCACCGCGGAAATGGCGGCAGGCTACCGATGGTGTTGTCAAGTCACCCCCTGCGGTTGTCCGCCTGACTCCATCGTTGAGTAGGCCCCGACGAACGCGGCGGAACCGAGGGCGCATGCGCCACTCGGTTCCGCGTCAGTCGCATTCGTCTGTAAGCGTTAGGAGTAACTCGATGTCGCGCTGAAGCCGACGACCAGATTGAAGATGACGGCGATGACGATGACGATGACGCCCGCGATCGCGCCCCAAATGGCCCACTTCTTCGCATCGTCGGCCGCCTGCTGCGCTTCGGCAGCGCGCCCCTGCGCCCACAGACCGCTGACCTGAGAGGATTTCACGATCGACACGATTCCAAGCGGAAGGCAGCACAACACCGTCACCAGGATGCCCCAGACCAGGTTGTTGTTCGGCGGCCCCGCGGGAACTCCGCCGGGAGGTGGCGGTGGAGTACCGCCGCTCGGCGGTGGCGGAGGCGGGTAATTTCCAGGTGGCGGTTGGTCGGTCATGTGCGCCTTTCCAGTCAACGTCTTAGCTGGCAACGAGCGTGCTTACGATACCTGAGAAGTGGCTTTGTGCAGCGGTTTCTGTGCGGAAGTTGACCACGTGACGAAATACCGAAATGGGCTGGTAACCGTGCATTGACGGGTCGCCCAGCAGATTGTTTGCCAGGCTTCGTAAATCCGTTTACCGACGGTTGTTTCCGTCGGACAGGAATCCGAGTAGGTCGTGGCGGGTGAGGACGCCGACCGGCTTGCCCTCCTCGACGACCATCACGGCATCGCATTCACGCAGTGCCTTGGCGGCGGTGCTGACGAGCTCTCCCGCCCCGATCAACGGCAGCGGCGGACTCATGTGCTGCGACACCGCGTCGGCCAGCTTGGCTCTGCCTTCGAACACGGCGGACAGCAGTTCACGCTCCGAGACGCTGCCTGCGACTTCGCCCGCCATCACCGGCGGCTCGGCGCCCACCACCGGCATCTGGGACACGCCGTACTCCCGCAGGATGCCGATCGCGTCGCGCACCGTTTCCGACGGATGGGTGTGCACCAGGTCGGGCAACGCGCCGGACTTGCCCCGCAGCACCTCGCCGACGGTGTTCTCCTCCACCGAACCGTCGAGCCGGGTCCGCAGGAATCCATACGACGACATCCAGGCGTCGTTGAAAACCTTTGACAGATAACCTCTTCCGCCATCTGGCAGGAGGACGACGACCAATGCGTCGGGACCGGCTTTCTCTGCCACCTTGATGGCGGCGACGACGGCCATACCGCACGATCCGCCGACGAGAAGCGCTTCCTCACGCGCAAGCCGACGCGTCATCTCGAAGGAATCGGCGTCGGAGACCGCGATGATCTCGTCCGGGACGGTGGGGTCATAGGCGGACGGCCAGAAGTCCTCCCCCACACCTTCGACCAGGTACGGGCGCCCGGTGCCGCCGGAGTAGACCGATCCCTCGGGGTCGACGCCCACGATCCGGACCTTTCCGCCGGACACCTCCTTGAGGTAGCGCCCGGCGCCGGTGATCGTGCCGCCGGTGCCGACGCCTGCGACGAAATGCGTGACCTTGCCGTCGGTGTCCGCCCAGATCTCGGGCCCGGTGGTCTCGTAGTGGCTCGCCGGCCCCATCGGGTTGGAGTACTGGTCGGGCTTCCACGCGCCGTCGATCTCCTCGACCAGGCGGTTCGAGACGCTGTAGTAGCTGTCCGGGTGGTCGGGCGGTACGGCCGTTGGGCAGACGACGACGTCGGCGCCGTACGCGCGCAACACGTTCTGCTTGTCCTCGCTGACCTTGTCGGGGCAGACGAAAATGCACTTGTAGCCCCGCTGTTGGGCCACCAAAGCCAGTCCCACCCCGGTGTTTCCCGATGTCGGCTCGACGATGGTGCCGCCGGGTTTGAGTTCGCCGCTGGCCTCGGCGGCGTCGATCATCTTGATGGCGATGCGGTCCTTGGAGCTGCCGCCGGGATTGAGGTACTCGATCTTGGCGGCGACGGTGCCTGCGCCTTCGGGGACGACGGAGTTCAGCTGTACCAGAGGGGTATTGCCGATGAGCTCACTGACGTGCCTGGCGATGCGCATGACTCCATCGTGTCAGGCGCCGGAACGGGGTACCAGGTGAGGGTTACCAGGTGGCTTCGCGGATGTAGTCGCCGATCTGGCGCAGCGACCGCGTCGCCTCGGAAACCAACGGCGCCGCGAGCTGGAAGACGTGCATCTGGCCCGGCCAGACGTGCACCTCGACGGGCACACCTGCGGCGGCGAGCCGACGAGCGGCCTTGCGCGCGTCGCTGACCAGCACTTCGGAGCCCGACACGTGGATCAGCGTGCGTGGCAGGCCAGGTTCGATGTGGTC
The DNA here is from genome assembly GCF_010726085.1 of Mycolicibacterium moriokaense. Classification (NCBI taxonomy): domain Bacteria; kingdom Bacillati; phylum Actinomycetota; class Actinomycetes; order Mycobacteriales; family Mycobacteriaceae; genus Mycobacterium; species Mycolicibacterium moriokaense. Next base: position 1,808,023 of record NZ_AP022560.1, on the reverse strand, counting down.
GAGCGGCTCGTAGACCTCTTCGGGTTTCCCGTCGACCATGTGCCGCCCTGCCGCCTCGCGGACCAGGTCCACGAGCGCATAGAACGCACGCGGCGGGAACATCGCGTCGCTGTGGATGTTCGGATGATTGGCCCGGGTCTCGTTGTCGACCTCGAACAGCGGCGACATCGTCACCAATGCGGCCGGGATCTCGCCTTCCAAGCCTTCGCGCTGAAGCTTTTCGGCGAGCGCCAAGGCCAGGTAGCCGCCTGCGGAGTCGCCGGCCAGCACGATTTGATTGGGTTCGTAGCCCTTCAGCCGCAACCACTTGTAGGCGTCGTAGCAGTCATCGAGCGCCTGACCGACGGAGTGCTTGGGGATCATCCGGTAGTTGACCACCAGCACCGGGCAGTCGGCGTTCCCGGACAGCGCCGTGACGAGGCGACCGTGGGAGTTCACGCCACACGTCAGGAAGGCCCCGCCGTGCATGTAGAGGATCACGCCGCGCTTACCGTCGGCGGGCAGCACTCCGGCGGCCCGAACCAACTGCGCGGTGCATTTTGGCAAAGAAATCGTGGCGCGGACTGTGCCGGGAGCGGGGCGCATGACGCGGGAGACCACGTCGACCAAACCCCAGGGCCAAGGCAGTCGCGGAGCGTAGCTACCGATAGCTAGCGTCGGCCGAATAGTTAGCAGAGCGGCGAGAGAAGTCAGCCGTCCCGCCAGGCTTGGGCCGTCCTCGACCACCTCGACAGGCGCCCCGTCGCTGACCGGAAACTTGCGCGGTTTATGGGCTTTAGCAGGTATTACGCCAAGACTTGACGCCTTGGCCACCTTGCTGGGTGCCGTCATCGCCACCCCTTTCACGCCTTTGTAGAGCCCGGGCTCGCCGTTTGCTTAAGCGGTACCGATACCTTAGCTTGACACGCTCTACCTGTTCCAACAATCAACGATTCGATTTCGATACCGGACTTGATACCGCACTGTGATCCGTTGACACCTGTCGCCACACTGATATCCCAGAAAATCCCTTCTAAACTATTCGCGTGGGCATTCGTGCACCGCGTCGGACGACGAAAATCGCCCTGGCGGCCGCGGCCACGCTCGCATCGTCGGGCTCCGCGTATGTCGGGGCCCGTAATTTGTTGACCGGGCAGGCTGACAAAGCCCGTCGCGTCATTCCGAAGGCCTGGGACATCCCCCCGCGCGCCGACGGCGTCTATCACCCCGGCGGCGGACCCGTGGAGCGGTGGCATCGCGACGTGCCGTTCGACCTGCATTTGATGGTTTTCGGCGACTCGACCGCCACGGGATACGGCTGTCGCAACGCCGACGAGGTGCCGGGCGTACTCCTCGCCCGCGGACTCGCCGAGGTGTCGGGGGAGCGAATCAGACTGAGTACAAAGGCGATCGTGGGCGCGACGTCGAAAGGCCTGTCCGGGCAGATCGACGCCATGTTCGTCGCCGGTCCCCCGCCGGACGCGGCGGTCATCATGATCGGGGCGAACGACATCACCCGTCCCAACGGCATCGGGCCGTCGGCGCGGCGTCTGGGCAGAGCCGTTGAGCGGTTGCGGGCCAGCGGCACCGTCGTCGTCGTGGGTACCTGCCCGGATTTCGGCGTGATCACCGCCATCCCGCAGCCGTTGCGCTGGGTGGCGCGCAGTCGCGGGCTGCGACTTGCGAGGGCGCAAGCGTCGGCCGTGCGCGCCGCGGGCGGGGTTCCCGTTCCGTTCGCCGATCTCCTTGCGCCCGAGTTCCGCAAGGCTCCCCATGAGCTCTTCAGCGACGACATGTTCCATCCGTCGTCCGCTGGTTATGCGTTGGCGGCCAAGCAATTACTGCCCGCGCTGTGTAATGCGTTGGGCGAGTACATCGATGGAGCCCAGCCAGAAGATGCGCTCGAACCGCGCAACGCGGAAGGTAGCTCGTTGCTGACTCGGGTCGGCAACGTCAGCAGGCTGTGGCGCCGTTCGACCGGGGTCCCCGCGCCCGTGGTCGTGCCTGCGAGCTAGGTTGCTCCTAGCCGTCAATTCAAGGAGTTCACATGGCTGAAGCCGTCATCGTCGCCACTGCCCGCTCGCCGATCGGCCGCGCCGTCAAAGGATCGCTCGCCACGATGCGCCCCGACGACCTGGCGGCGCAGATGGTTCGCGCGGTATTGGACAAGGTCCCGGCACTTGATCCCAGGGACATCGACGACCTCATGATGGGTTGCGCGCAGCCTGCAGGCGAGGCCGGATACAACATCGGGCGGGCGGTGGCTGTCGAACTCGGCTACGACTTCCTGCCCGGCACCACGGTCAACCGCTACTGCTCGTCGTCGCTGCAGACCACCCGGATGGCGTTTCACGCGATCAAGGCCGGTGAGGGCGACGTGTTCATCTCCGCGGGCGTCGAGACGGTGTCGCGGTTCGGCATCGGCGCCGCCGACGGTGCGCCGAATTCGAAGAACCCGTTGTTCGACGAGGCCCAGGCGCGAACGGCCAAGCAGGCAGAGGGTGCCGACGAGTGGCACGATCCGCGCGAGGACGGCCTGCTGCCCGATGTGTACATCGCGATGGGACAGACCGCCGAGAACGTCGCCAACTACACCGGGATCAGCCGCGAGGAGCAGGACCACTGGGGCGTGCGGTCGCAGAACCGCGCCGAGGACGCCATCAAGAGTGGCTTCTTCGAGCGGGAGATCGTGCCCGTAAAGCTGCCCGACGGCACGATCGTCACGACCGACGACGGCCCGCGCGCGGGCACCACGTATGAGGCCGTGTCGCAGCTGAAGCCCGTGTTCCGGCCGAACGGCACGATCACCGCGGGGAACGCATGCCCGCTGAACGACGGCGCGGCCGCGGTCCTGATCATGAGCGATACCAAGGCCAAGGAGTTGGGTCTGACGCCGTTGGCGCGCATCGTGTCGACGGGCGTGAGCGGGTTGTCGCCGGAGATCATGGGTCTGGGTCCGATCGAGGCGATCCGCAAGGCATTGGACAAGGCGGGCAAGACGATTTCGGATATCGACCTGGTCGAGATCAACGAGGCTTTCGCGGTGCAGGTGCTGGGGTCCGCGCGGGAACTCGGCATCGACGAGGACAAGCTCAACGTATCGGGTGGTGCGATCGCGCTGGGGCATCCGTTCGGTATGACGGGCGCGCGCATTACGGCGACGCTGTTGAATAACCTTGCGACATATGACAAGACGTTCGGCATCGAGTCGATGTGTGTCGGCGGCGGCCAGGGTATGGCGATGGTGGTGGAGCGCCTCTCCTAGCCTTCTGGCGTTGGCTCTGCGTCCATGGCGCAAAATCTCGGTAAAACAGCGCCCTCAGCGCAGAGTCAACGTGCTGGCCGCTCCCATGCGCGCCGCAGCCGGTCCAGCACCTCGGGTGCTCGGTGTTCTTTCATGACGCGGACCACTTTCCACCCGATGTCGTTGAGAAACTCAGTACGTCGGATGTCGTAGGCGATTCGCTTCGGGTCATCCCAGTGCTGCCCGCCGTCGTACTCGAGCGCGAGCATCAGGTCCTTCCACCCCATGTCGAGGTAGTAATTCCGTCCATCGGGACGGGGCACCGCAATCTGCGTCTGCGGTCGCGGGTATCCAGCGCGAATAACCAACAGCCGCAACCAGGTTTCCTTTGGCGACTCAGCACCATCGTCCATCAGATCGAGCGCCGCCTCGAGCTGACGCAGCCCTCGAGTGTGAGGGTGTTCGGCGGCAAGATCGTTCACATCACACGGCTTGAACCGCGTTGCGGCTGCGAGCGCATCGAGCCGGGCGATCGCGGTATCAACAGGACCGCGCCGGCCGAGATCGAACGCCGTCCGCGCCGCTGTAGTGACACGCAGATCCTCGATGCGTCCGACCTCGTCGGGAAGTAACAGAGCGTCTCGGGTCACCACGCCCTTCGGGGATCGCGCATTCCGCCAAATCAACTCGACAACCGAATCGTCATCGATCCACTTCGCACCGTGTATCGCCGAGGCCGCCAGGCCGGAGACGACAGCTTGGCGTCCCGACCACAAATACGCGGCGGCTATCCGCTGTCGAAACGACGTCTCGATCCGCCTGTCTAGGTACACGTTTGGCATGACTGCGCGGTAGTAGCGGCGCAACTGATACCGAGTCACGGCACCGGACGCCAGTGCACTGGTTCCAAGGAATGGCTCGTCCATACGCCGCAGACTGGATGCTGCTGCCGACGCGTTCACCGTTCACTCTGCGGCCACGGCGCGATTCTGTGGATGAACTAGTGCTTGTGCGCAGAGTCAACGCAAACCGCAAAGCAAAAGGCCCGGCACATTTCGTGCCGGGCCTTTCGCAGGGGCTGCTAGTCGCTGTTGAACATACTGAGCAGCCAGAGGATCTCGGTGTACAGCCACACCAGCGTGACGGTCAGGCCGAGGGCGATGCCCCAGGCGGCCTTCTCCGGCGCACCGGCCCGAATCGCCTGGTCGGCCTGGTCGAAGTCCAGCAGGAAGCTGAACGCCGCGATGCCGATGCAGAGGATCGAGAACAGGTACGCGAACGGGCCACCGTCACGCAGCGGGCCCAAACCGTCCATGAAGAACGACGCCACCAGGTTGCCCAGCGCCAGGACCACCACGCCGAACAGCGCGGCCACCAGGAAGCGGGTGAACTTCGGCGTCACGCGAATGGCGCCGGTCTTATAGACCACCAGCATGCCGAAGAACACGCCGAACGTACCGAGGATGGCCTGGCTGATCAGCGAGCCGGCGCTGACGCCCTGCACCATCCAATTGGCCACGATGTAGGAGAACGCGCCGAGGAACAGGCCCTCGAACACCGCGTAGGCCAACACGATTCCGGGGTTGTCCTGCTTGCGACCGAACGTCGCGACCAACACCATCGCCAGGCCACCGAGCATGCCGACCAACCACAGCGGCATGGCCAGCGCCAGGTTCTGCGCGACGACGAAGTAGGTGCCCGCGGCGACGGCCGCCAGCACGGCCAGCGTGATGCCGGTCTTGGTGACGACGTCATCGATGGTCAGCGGCCGGGCGACGCCTGCCTGCCGCTGCTCGGGGTACTGGGTGATGTAAGGATCGGCCTGTACCGCCTGCGCGCCGTAGCCGGCGGCTCCGGTACCGAATTGCGCATAGCCGCCCTGACCCTTGGGCAGGGAACGAAATACCGGGTTGCTGGACTCCCGCACCGTCGGTTCCTCTCTGATGCTTTGGTTCGACTCGTTGACGAACATTCGCTCAACGACTGGCGACGCTGATGGGTTCCCGAACAGAACCTCCCAGGGTCTTCACAGGAAACCCTACCCGGCGAAGCCCAAAGCGAGTTGACGATCTAGATTGCATTCCGTGGACGAAAACGAGGATGTCCTAGTAAACGCACAGCAAGGCGTCGGCCTGATCACCCTCAATCGGCCCAAGGCCATCAACTCGCTGACGCATCCGATGGTCAACGCAATAGCTCCCGTGCTGACCGACTGGGCGGCCGACGACGACATTCGGGCCGTCCTGGTCGACGGCGCCGGTGAACGCGGACTTTGCGCCGGTGGCGACATCGTCGCGCTGTATCACAGCTGCCGCGGCCCCAACCAGGGCAAAGAGGCGCGGGAATTCTGGTACGACGAATACCGGCTCAACGCCCAGATCGGCCGCTTCACGAAGCCCTACGTGGTCCTGATGGACGGCATCGTGATGGGCGGCGGCGTCGGCATCGGCGTGCACGGCAACGTCCGCATCGTCACCGATACGACGAAGATGGCGATGCCCGAGGTCGGCATCGGCTTCATCCCCGACGTCGGCGGCACGCTCTACCTATCACGGACGCCGGGCCTGCTCGGCCTGCACGCCGCGCTTACGGGCGCACCGTTCGGCGGCGGCGACGCGATCGCGATGGGCTTCGCCGACCACTACGTGCCCCACGACGCGCTCGAGGACTTCAAGCGCATCGTCATCGCCGACGGCGTCGACGCCGCCGTCGCGGCGTATGCCACCGAACCCCCGCCGAGTCAGTTGCTGGCCCAGCGGGACTGGATCGACCAGTGCTACTCCGGCGACACCGTCGCCGACATCCTCGCGGCGCTGCGCGACCACGGCGAGGGCCCGGCCAAGGACGCCGCCGATCTGATCGCCACCCGGTCGCCGATCGCGCTGTCCGTCACGCTGGAGGCGGTCAGACGCGCCGCGAAGCTCGCGACCCTGGAAGACGTTCTGCGCCAGGAGTATCGGACGTCGAGCGGAGCGGCGCGCAGCCACGACTTCGTCGAGGGCATCCGTGCCCAGGTCGTCGACAAGGACCGCAACCCGAAATGGTCGCCGGACTCGCTGGCGGCCGTGACCACTGCCGACGTCGAGGCATACTTCGCGCCGGCCGACCGCGAATTGGAGTTCTCATGACGAGCTACGAAACCATCCTCGTCACGCGCGACGACCGTGTCGGCACCATCACGCTGAACCGGCCGAAGGCGCTCAACGCCCTCAACAGCCAGGTGATGAACGAAGTCGTCGCGGCCGCAGCCGAATTCGACAACGATCCCGGCATCGGCGCGATCATCGTCACCGGCAGCGGTGAGAAGGCGTTCGCGGCGGGTGCGGACATCAAGGAGATGGCCCAGCTCTCGTTCGCCGATGTCTTTTCCTCCGACTTCTTCGCGGCCTGGGGGAAATTCGCCGCCACCCGCACGCCGACCATCGCGGCGGTCAACGGCTACGCGCTCGGCGGCGGCTGTGAACTGGCCATGATGTGCGACATCCTGATCGCCGCCGACACCGCGAAGTTCGGTCAGCCCGAGATCAAACTCGGCGTGCTCCCGGGTATGGGCGGCTCGCAGCGGTTGACGCGCGCCATCGGCAAGGCCAAGGCGATGGACCTGATTCTCACCGGACGCAACATGGACGCCGAGGAGGCCGAGCGCGCCGGCCTGGTCTCTCGCGTCGTGCCCGCCGACGCCCTCCTCGACGAGGCGAACAAGGTCGCCACGACCATCGCCGGGATGTCGCTCTCGGCGGCGCGGATGGCCAAGGAGGCCGTCAACCGGGCGTTCGAAACGACGCTCGCCGAAGGACTGCTCTATGAGCGCAGGCTCTTCCACTCCGCTTTCGCCACCGAGGACCAGACCGAGGGCATGAACGCGTTCACCGAGAAGCGCACACCGAACTTCCGCCACCGTTAATCTGCGTGGGTGACAGACACCGCTGAGGCCGTCGAGGACGCACCGCCGCAGGAGGAAGCGCCACCCAAGCGTCCGTGGTGGGTGCGTCACTACACCTTCACCGGAACGGCACTGGGCCTGGTCTTCATCTGGCTGTCCCTGACGCCGTCGCTGCTGCCGCGCGGGCCGTTGTTCCAGGGCATCGTCAGCGGTGCCGCGGGCGCGATCGGCTACGGCCTCGGCGTGTTCGCGGTATGGCTGTGGCGCTACATGCGATCGAAGGACACCAGTCCGCCGGCACCGCGCCGGGCCTGGCTTGGGCTCTTGGTCGTCGGGGCCGTCGGCATGCTCCTGATGATCTTCTACTTCCACCGCTGGCAGGACGAGGTGCGCGACCTCAACGGCGTAGCGCGCCTGGAGTTCTGGGACTACCCGTGGTGTGCGTTCCTGTCGATCGTGGTGCTGTTTATCTTCGTCGAGATCGGTCAGCTCATCGGCAGACTCGTACGTTTTCTGGTGCGCCAGCTCAATCGCGTTGCACCGCCCCGTATCTCGGCAGTTATCGTCGTTGCCCTGCTCCTCGCCCTGAGCATCGCGCTGCTCAACGGTGTCGTGGTGCGTTTCGGCATGAGCGCTCTGAACAAGACGTTCGCGGCGGCCAACGACGAGACCGATCCGGAGTTCGGACCGCCGACGTCGCCGTTGCGTTCGGGCGGGCCGGGCTCGGCGGTCACGTGGGAATCGTTGGGTCATCAGGGGCGGGTGTTCGTCTCGGCGGGCCCCACGGTCGAGGAGCTCACCGAGTTCAACGGCAAACCCGCCATGGAGCCGATCCGGACCTATGCGGGACTGCACTCCGCCGACGGCATCAAAGCGACCGCCGCACTGGCGGCCCAGGAGTTGCAGCGCAAGGGCGGTCTCGATCGTGAGGTGGTCGCCGTCGCCACCACGACCGGCACCGGCTGGATCAACGAGGCCGAGGCGTCGGCGCTGGAGTACATGTACAACGGCAACACGGCGATCGTGTCCATGCAGTACTCGTTCCTGCCGAGCTGGCTGTCGTTCCTCGTCGACAAGGAGAACGCGCGACAGGCCGGTCAGGCGCTGTTCGAGGCTGTCGACGGGCTGATTCGCGAGATGCCCGAGGCGGAGCGGCCACGACTGGTGGTGTTCGGTGAGAGCCTGGGCTCGTTCGGCGGCGAGGCGCCGTTCCTGGCTCTCAACAACCTCATCGCCCGCACCGACGGCGCGCTGTTCTCCGGCCCGACCTTCAACAACACGATCTGGACCCAACTGACCCGCAACCGCGACGCGGGCTCGCCGGAGTGGCTACCCATCTTCGACAAGGGTGAGAACGTCCGCTTCGCCGCGAGGTCGGAGAACCTCAACCGGCCCGACGATCCGTGGGGCCATCCGCGGGTGGTGTACCTGCAGCATGCGTCCGACCCCATCGCCTGGTGGAACCCGGATCTGCTGTTCGCCGAACCGGATTGGCTCAAGGAACCACGCGGATACGACGTGTCGGGGCGCATGCAGTGGATCCCGATCGTGACGTTCCTTCAGGTGTCCGCGGACATGGCGGTGGCGGTTGACGTGCCCGACGGCCACGGCCACGTCTACGTCAAGGACGTCGCCAACGCCTGGGCGGACATCCTCCAGCCGCCGGGCTGGACGCCGGAGAAGACGGAGAAATTGCGGCCGCTGCTCAGCAACGACGAAAACGCTTAGACCAGAACGCCTTCGGCCTTCAGCGCGTGATAGCCGCCGATGATGTCAGTGGCGCGGTGCAGACCCAGATCGAGCAGAGACGCCGCGGCCAGGCTCGAGGTGTAGCCCTCAGAGCACAGCACGACCCATTCGACGTCGTCGTCCACGGCCTGCGGCAGTCGGGCGTCGCTCGTCGGGTCGCAGCGCCACTCGAGCACGTTGCGTTCGATCACCAGTGCCGCCGAGACCTCACCCTCACGCTCGCGCTGGGCGTGCGGCCGGATGTCGACCAGGATCGCGCCGCGGGCCAACGCAGTGGGCACTTCCTGTGCGGTCAGTCTGCGCAGCCGGGCACGGGCGTCGTCCAGGATGCGGTCGATGCGGCTAGCCTCCGAGACTGACGTCATCCTTCCGGCTCATCGGTGAGTTCAGTACGGTTGCGGCGCAGCGTTTTTCGCGGTGTCACCTCGTAGTAGGACATCGCGGTCAACGGCGGCGAGTAGGCGTGCACGCTCAGAGTCGGGACGATCGGCGCCGAGGTGTCCCGGTCGGGCGCCCACACCACGTCGTGCACCCAGCCGAGCGGAAACGCCGCCTGATCCCCGGCGGTGAGGCGTCGATGCCTGAGCGTCTGGCCGTCCCAACGGGTTTCCTGCAGCGCACCGGACACCACGGTCAATGCGCCGAGGGAGCCACCGTGGTCGTGCAGCTCGGTCGAACGATCCGGGACCCAGCTGATGAGCCAGACGTCGAGCTCGTCTTCGCCGTGCAGCCGGGTGAACCAGCGTTCGGTCGTCGGTAGCCCACCCGCGGGCAGCAGGCGGTCGTAGCGGCCGGAAAGCACGTCATCGGCGTAGCGGTCGGTGGCATGCAGCAGATCGGGCGGGCGCAGTCGGGTCGGCAGCGAGATGGCGGTAACCATGCGAACTCCAGGAGTGACGGACGGACAGGGGCAGGCGCGTCAGGCGCAACAGTCCCTGCGGCAGATGCGCACGTCTCCGGTCGTCACGGCCGCAAGTCTGGCACGAAGACAGGTGGCTGAAGTCCGACGACGCACGAACCCATACCAGCGCGGATGGAAGCCGCTGTTCAGGGAGTGGTTTGTCGGGCCCGCAGCTAGATTCACGGTGAGCCGAAGTGCACGGGTGCGACGATCCGCGTGCGAGGCATTGCCTAGATTGACTGGCATGGGCAGGCACTCTCGACACGCCGTCGACGCGGCGGCGGTCATGATCGTCGCCTTGGCCGTGGGCACCGGGTGCTCGTCCGGAATCGGGAGCGAGCCAGCCACGCCGTCGCCGGCCGAGACGACCACGACGGCATCGAAGACCACGGAAACCCAAGACACCCCCACCGCGGCCCCCGGCGAGGTCGCCGTATCCCCGGACGGTGTCACCACGGCCGTCGGAGCTCCCGCGGACTCCACGGAGGACGAGTACTTCAAGGCGTGCACGGCCGCGCGCGACTGGATGCAACAGCAGGGCGGTGACCTCAAGGCGCAACTCGAGCCGTATCTGAAGAATGTGCAGACCTCCGACGCACCAGGCCCGGGCACGTTTGACATCCCGTGGTCCCAGCTGCCTCCGCAGCGCCAGGCCGCAGTGATCGTGGCAGCTCAGGCTGCTGCCGACGCACTCTGCGGTTAGGCGCAGAATGGCCTTATGGCTGGCAAGCGAGTCGCCCTTGCCCTCGGCAGCGGAGGGGCTCGCGGGTACGCCCACATCGGCGTCATCGACGAACTGCAGGACCGCGGTTACGAGATCGTCGGCATCGCGGGATCGTCGATGGGTGCGCTCGTCGGAGGCCTGCAAGCGGCGGGCAAGCTCGACGATTTCGCCGACTGGGCGAGGTCGCTGACCCAGCGCTCCATACTTCGACTTCTCGATCCGAAGATCACGGCCGCCGGGGCGTTGCGCGCCGAGAAGATCCTCGACGCGGTCCGCGACATCCTCGGCGAAGTGAAGATCGAGGAGCTTCCGATCCCCTATACGGCGGTCAGCACCGACCTGCTCTCGGGGAAGTCGGTGTGGCTGCAGCGCGGGCCCGTCGACCACGCGATCCGGGCGTCGATCGCGATCCCGGGAGTGATCGCACCGCATGTGCTCGACGGCCGGCTCCTGGCCGACGGCGGCATCCTCGACCCGCTGCCCATGGCGCCGATAGCCGCCGCCAACGCCGATCTCACGATCGCGGTGAGCCTGGCCGGCAGCGAGGCGGGTGGCGAGGAGCCCGAGGACTCCGAACCCAGGCCCACCGCGGAATGGCTGGGACGTGTGTGGCGCAGTACGACCGCGCTGTTCGACGCGGCCCAGTCCGATGAGGCCGAGGACAAACTCATCGAACCCCAGAAGGAGGTGCCACGGCTCGGCAGCTTCGAGGTGATGAACCGGACGATCGACATCGCGCAGGCGGCGCTGGCCCGTCACACCTTGGCGGCATATCCCCCCGATGTGTTGATCGAGGTGCCGCGGACCGCGTGCCGCAGCCTCGAGTTCTACCGCGCAAGCGAAGTCATCGACATCGGCCGCGAACTTACGGCGACGGTGCTCGACGGGTTGGAGAAGCCCGAGACCGCCTCTGCCAAAACGTGATTCAGCGACCGATGAAGTCGGCGACCTCTGCCGCCACCCGCCTGCCCTGCTGACGCCCCGCCAAGGCGGACGGCACTCGGCATGCGGGATCGAGCGGGTTCGGACCGAAGGCCGCCAGCGCCTCGTCGTCGGCGAACACCGCATACGTCGCGCCGGCGAACGCCTCGATCTCGGCGGCAGTTCCGTCGCCGAACGGTGACGGCGATGACTTGCCTTGCGGCACAAGGACGACGGCTGCATCGCAGTCGGCAGCCAGGGACATGTTGACGGTGCTGCCGACTCCGCCGTCCATGTAGCGCCGGTCGCCGATCGTAACCGGCGGCCAGGCACCGGGTACGGCACAGCTGGCGGCCACCGCGTCGACGAGGCTGACCCCCGACGATGCGTCGAAGGACACGAGTTCGCCTGTCGCGGTGTCGATCGCGGAGATACGCACGTCGCGCTCCGGCCAATCGTGGCTCGGCAGCCGGTTGGCGATCACATCGCGCCGGACGGACTCGGGGACGGTCTCGGCCGACAGCGCGATCGCACCGATCTTCTGCAGCTTCTGAGTGGTCGTCGCGCCCGGCTGCAGCATGGCGGCGACGAACAACTCGGTGATCTCGTCGACACCGATCCTCGGGCTGAGCTCGGTCGACGTCGCCGCGGTCTGCCGTTCGAACAACTCGTCAAGACCGAGCCCACTGACGAGCTGGGCGGCGACCGTCGACCCCGCCGACGTTCCCACGAGGACCTCGGTGTTCAGCAGCGCTTCCGCCGTCGCTGGTGATTCGTCGGCGATGCCACGCAGAATGCCTGTCTCCCACGCAATACCGGCCAGCCCACCACCGGCGAGCACCAGCGCCCGTTTCGTCGTCACGGCTGCGAGTGTGCCAAACGCCGCGGTACCGGCCGGTTCGCGGGTCCGCGCGGGCGTTAAGGTCGAGCCATGATGCCCGGTAGGGGTTTCGTCACCGCCGTCGTCACCGCCATCGGCGCCGCCGCGGTGATCCTCGCGAGCTGTCCGGCCGTGCTCGCCCAGCCTCCCGCACCACCTGCGCCGATCATCCCGTCGCCCGTCCAGCCGGCCAACGTCGGCGACCTCAAGCGCGAGGCCGTCGCGTACTACGACAGCGGTGCCTACCTGACGAACCTGCAGCAGGCCGCCGCGCCCGCGATCGCGTGGATCAACGAGCAGGCCCCGCGCGTCGCCCGCCCGGCGGTGGTGTTCGACGTCGACGAAACCGCGTTGTCGAACTGGGAAGCCATCAAGGCCAACGACTTCGGCCGTTTCGGCACCGGGCCGTGCGACCAGCTGCCCGAGGGACCCTGCGGCTGGCTGGCATGGGACCTGAGCGGGCGGTCGACGATGATTCCACCGACGATGGACGTCTTCAACACTGCGAAAGAGCGCGGCGCGACGATCTTCTTCATCACCGGCCGCGATGAATCTCAGCGCGCCTCCACCGAACGTAATCTGCTGAACACCGGCTACGCCGGATATGAGCGTCTGATCATGGAACCGACTGGCGCCCACTATGTTTCCGCCGCTGACTTCAAGGCGCCGCAGCGGGCCGCGATCGAGGCGGAAGGTTACACGATCATCGCCAACATCGGGGATCAGCCATCCGACCTCGCCGGTGGTTTCGCCCAACAGACCTACCTGCTTCCGAATCCCTTCTACCGCATCCCCTAGGAGTGACATGGTCGACACAATGCGGGCGCAGCGCTTCTATGCCGACTCGAAGACCATTGCGGTGGAGGATGTTCCGATACCGGAGCCCGGGCCCGGCGAGGTCTTGGTCAAGGTCGCGTTCTGCGGCATCTGCCACTCCGACCTCAGCCTTATCAACGGCACCTTCCCGGCAATGCTGCCCGTGGTGACCCAGGGTCATGAGGCGTCGGGCACGATCGCCAAGCTCGGACCCGACGTCACCGGCTGGAAGGAGGGCGACCGCGTGGTCGTCGCGGCTGGCCGCCCGTGCATGGGATGTGTGAACTGCCGCCGCGGCGACGTGACCAACTGCCTGGCCATCCAGTTGATGGCGTTCGCCTACGACGGCGGATGGGCGGAATACACCGTCGCGCAGGCGTTCGGCCTGACCCGGGTTCCCGACAACGTCCCGTTGGAGCAGGCGGCCATCCTGGCCGATGCGGTGTCGACGCCGTTCGGCGCGGTGGTGCGCACCGGCAAGGTCGGCATCGGGGAATCGGTCGGTGTGTGGGGCGTCGGCGGCGTCGGTACCCACATCGTGCAACTCGCGCGGCTGGTCGGCGCCGTGCCGGTGATCGCCGTCGACATCAAACCCGAAGTGCTCGAACGCGCGCTCGCCCTGGGCGCCGACCACGCGTTCGACGCGCGCGACGATCGACTTGGCGAAAAGATCGCCGACGTGACAGGGGGCCGCAAGCTCGACGTCGCCTTCGACGCGGTCGGCCTGAAGTCGACGTTCGAACAGGCTCTCGACAGCCTGACGGTGGGCGGCCGGCTGGTCGCCGTCGGAATGAGCGCCGAATCTCCGACCGTCGGACCGACCAGCATGTTCGGGCTGACGCAGAAACACGTGCTGGGCCACCTCGGCTACCAGAACGTCGATATCGCCACCTTGGCGACATTGGTTTCGACTGGGCGCCTGGACATCTCGCGTTCGATCAGCGACATCGTCGCACTCGATGACGTCAGCGTCGGCATCGAGCGGCTGGAACGGCAGGAGGGCAACCCGATCCGCATCCTGGTTCAGCCGTGACGGGGGCGCTGGCCGGCCGCGTCGCGCTGCTGACCGGCGCGTCCGGCGGCATCGGTAAGGCGATTGCGCGCCGGCTCGCCGACGAGGGTGCCGATCTGTGCCTGTCCTACGGGCGCAACGCCGACGACGCCGAGGTGGCCGCGGCCTACGCCCGCGAACTGGGCCGCCGGGTGACCGTCGTCGCGGCTGACCTGTCCGATCCCTCGGCGGCCGCTGACCTCGTCGCGCACGCCAACGCGGAGCTGGGCCCCGTCGACCTGCTCGTGGCCAATGCGGGTACGGCCGACGTAAAGGGTTGGCGCAAAATCGATCTGGCGTCCTGGAATGCGACGCTGGCGGTCAACCTGACCTCCCCGTGGTTGTTGGCGCAGCAGGTGCTGCCCGCGATGGTCGAGCGCAAGTACGGGCGCATCCTGTTCATCTCGTCGGTCGCCGCCCTGACCGGCGGTGTGGTCGGCGCCCACTATGCGGCGAGCAAGGCGGGACTGCATGGCCTCATGCACCACCTGGCACCGCGCGTCGCGGCCGACGGCGTCACGGTCAACAGCCTGGCGCCAGCCCTGGTGGGCGAGACGAAGATGTTTCCGGCCGACCTGGAGACCGGCACTCCCCCGGTCCCGATCCCCGTCGGCCGCATCGGTCGTCCCGACGAGGTTGCCGACATGGCAATCGCCATGCTGCGCAGCGGTTATCTGACCAACAAGGTCATCACCCTCGACGGCGGCATCCTGCCGCGCGATTAGCTCAGTGCAAACGGGGGCGACCATGTCCGATTTGCAGTCCTATGACCGAGATTGCACTCATGGCTGTTGATCGGCGAGACGACCCTGTGTTCAATCTCGGCCGTAGGACCCCAATAGGCAACGTCCGGTCCGGCCCTCGATACGAGCTAGCTCAGCGCGGGCGCGGCCTTACCGCTGATCAACGGTAGGTCCAGGTACGTGGCGATCCCGGGCGCTGCGGCGCAGACGGCAGGCACCGAGTTCACGCAATGCGCTGCGGTGCCGACGATGCCGTATTCCGGCCCCTCGCCACCGACGGCGGACTGGAAGCCTTTCACCGTGATCGAGATGTCGGGATTTCCCTGGATCTCCATCTCGTACCGCTGCCCTTCGGGGCCGAATGTCCATGCGGGATCGAGCTTTTCCTCGCCCATCAGCCAGTTCACGGTGACGCGGACGACGACCTTGTCGCCGACGAGCGCCTCCCAGTGGAACTTGCGGCCTGCGACCTGGCCGGGCTCGATCACGCCGATCGGCGATTCGATCGGACCCGTGGCGACCGCGATCTCCTGTGACGAGCGCACTTTCGGATCGGCGTTGAAGCCGACCTTGTCGACGATCATCTTCACGGCCTGGATGAAGCCCCCGTCGAGCAGCTTCTGCATCGGTCCGCTGAGAGCCTTGTCGGGAACCTCGCCGAAACCCATGACATGGCGCACGACGTCGGGCGCTTCATACGTGCGCAGGTCGGAGAACTCCTCGGCACGAACGAATGTCACACCGGTCGAGAACGCCGAGAACAGCAGCGGAAACTTCTCGCTGATGCCGCCGGGCGCCATTCCGGTGCCGTGCAGCGTCGCATTACCCTCGAGCGCCGCATCGCGAAGGGCCGCCGACTGCCGCTCGCTGGGATAAACCCACCCGACCGGGGTCACCACGTTCTTCCCGGAACGCAGCAGGGCGGCGACCTCGTCGGGGTTGGGCAGCAGCGGCGAGTAGATGACCGCGTCGGCGTCCAGCGCGAGGATTTCGTCGACGCTGTTGGTCGCCGTGACGCCGATCGGCTCGCCACCGATGAGCTCGCCGACGTCCTTGCCCGCCTTGTCCGCCGAGTGCACCCAGCAGCCCACGATTTCGAGGTCAGGATGCTCGAACACGCCCTTGATGGCGGCGACTCCGACACCACCCGTCGCCCACTGCACGACCTTCAGAGCCATACCGCCTCCTTAAAAACTAGAACACGTTCTATTCCGGTCTACACCACTTCTCGCCCCGTGGGGGTGACAATTGGCGCGATGGCTTCGATCAAGATCGGATTCGGCGTGCTGGGGCCCCTGCAGATGACGGCCGACGGCGCGCCGATCACGCTGGGCACCCCCAAACTGCGGGCCGTGCTGGCGATGCTGGTGATGAATCGAAACCGGCCGGTGTCGATCGATGCCCTGATCACCGCGGCGTGGGAGGAGGGGCCGCCGCCGGAGGCCAGGGCCAGCCTGCACTCCTACATCTCCAATCTGCGCAAGCTGATCAGCGCAGCGGGCGCGGATCCGAAGACGATGTTGGTCAACGCCCCACCCGGATACCGGCTCAACGTTCCCGACTCCGACTGCGATATCGGCCGATTCGTGGCCGAGAAGGCCGCCGGGGTGCACGCCGCCGCGGCGGGCCGCTTCGAGGAGGCCAGCCGCCACCTGACCAACGCACTGGCCGAGTGGCGCGGCCCCGTCCTCGACGACCTGCGTACCTTCCAGTTCGTCAATGTGTTCGCCACGGCGCTCACGGAAGACAAGGTGGTGGCGCACACCGCCCGTGCCGAAGCCGAAATCGCTTGCGGGCGTGCGTATGCCGTGATCGGCGAGCTCGAGAGCCTGACGGTGGAGTACCCGTACCGCGAGCCGTTGTGGGCGCAGCTGATCACCGCCTACTACGCGGCCGAACGCCAGTCCGAGGCGCTGGACGCCTACCAACGGCTGAAGTCGACGCTGGCCGAAGACCTGGGCATCGACCCGGGGCCGACCGTCCGTGCGCTGCACGAAAAGATCCTGCGGCAGGAGTCGTTGGACCTCAAAGGCGCCGCGAAGACCACGGCGGTACACCAGATCAGCGACATCGACATGCGGACCTCGGTCCAATCGACGGCGGCGCTGGCGACGCTGCGGTCGGCGGCCGGACCCGCCTATCCGTTGACGGCGACGGCCACCAGGATCGGGCGGCTCTCCGATAACGACATCGTGCTCGACGACAGCAATGTCAGCCGTCATCACGCTGTGATCATCGATACCGGAACCAGCTTCGTCATCACCGATCTGCGCTCGGCCAACGGCATTGACGTGCGGGGAGAGCGGATTCGGGGCACCGCGACGCTGGGCGACGGCGACAAGATCCGCATTTGCGATCACGAGTTCACGTTCGAGATCGAGCCGCGCTCGGCGTAGTGCGGCATTAGGGTGTGTTTGCCCGGCAAGACACCCCCTGAGGAGAGGCCCCCGGTGAGCGACGCCGAAAAGGAGTCACGCGTTGGTACGCAGATCGGCCCGTACCGACTGCGTCGGCTGCTGGGCAAGGGCGGCATGGGAGAGGTCTACGAGGCCGAGGACACTGTCAAGGACCGCATCGTCGCGCTGAAGCTGTTGCCCGAGTCGGCGTCCAACGATCCGGTCTTCCGTAAGCGGCTGCAGCGCGAAGCGCATTCGGCCGGACGGCTGCAGGAACCCCATGTCGTCCCGATCCACGACTACGGCGAGATCGACGGGCTGCTCTACGTCGACATGCGCATGATCGAGGGCCAAGACCTTCGCAAGATGCTCAAGGCGTACGGGCCGTTGACGCCCGCGCGGGCCGTGGCGATCGTGCGGCAGATCGCGTCGGCGCTCGACGCGGCGCACGAAAGCGGAGTGATGCACCGCGACGTCAAGCCCGAGAACATCATCATCACCCGCGACGACTTCGCGTACCTGGTCGACTTCGGCATCGCCAACGCCGCCACCGACGAGAAGCTCACCGAACTCGGCACGGCGGTCGGCACATACGCCTATATGGCTCCCGAGCGGTTCACCCGCGATGAGGTCACCTACCGCGCTGACATCTATGCGTTGGCGTGCGTGCTGCACGAATGCCTCACTGGTGGTCAGCCGTATCCCGGTGACAGCGTCAGCGTCATCATCACCGCGCACCTGATGCACCCCATCCCCAAGCCCAGCGTGGAACGGCCGGGAATTCCGGGCAGATTCGACGAGGTGATCGCCCGCGGCATGGCGAAGAAGCCGGAGGATCGCTACGCCAGTGCGGGTGATCTGGCGGCGGCCGCAACCGCTGCGCTGACCCATCAGGAGCAGGATCAGGCGGCGACCATCCTGCAGCGCAGCGAGGCCGCGACCAGGCCCGTGCCGCCGACGCCGTTGCCCACCCCGCCGCCTTACTCGGTGTCTCACACGCCGCCGCCGGGGTCACCGCCGACGCCGGGGTCTTACCCCGTCGCACAGCCACCCCCGCCGCCGTCGGGCCCTCGACCCGCGGCGTTCCACACCGGTCCCCCGCCGAGTGGGCCGATCGGGCCGCCGAGCGGGCCCATGTGGTCGGCCACACCGCCGCCCCCCGGTCCGCCGTCGTCGGGTGGGTCGAAGGTTCCGTGGATTCCGCTGGCGGCCGTCGCCGCGGTGTTCGTGCTGGTCCTCGGTGGCCTCGGGATCTGGTGGATCGTCGGCGGGAACGACTCGTCGACGTCGGGCATGGGTACGTCGGACACCAGCACGACGACAATGACCAGCGAACGGACCACCAGGCGCACGCCACGCACGACGACGCCGACACAGAATCCGGACTCGTTCGAAGCGAAGCTGATGGCGGCGCTGCCGCGCGGCTACGACGCCGGTGTGTGCGAGCCGGCGAGCCCGCCCGCGACGGGCGCCCTTGCGACCGTCGACTGCGGTCCGGCGTCACCCGAGGGCGGCCCCGAGAATGCCCGGTATTCGCTGTTCGCCGACCAGGCCGCCCTGGACCGGGCCTTCGACGACTCCGTCGCCGCGAACTCGGACCTGGTGCCGTGCCCCAACAGCAACGCCGATTCGCCGACGACGTGGCACTACACCGAGACGCCGGACAAGGTCGAGGGCCGGATCGCCTGCGGCGTTTTCAACGGCCGCCAGGACGTGACATGGACCTACAACGAGAAGCTGTTGATCGGCGATGCGCAGGGCCCGGACCTCGCCGGCCTGCACGAGTGGTGGCTGAAGTTCGCCTGAAATAGCGGTTTCGGCGTGCTGGGTCTCGCTCAGCGTGACTGAGCACGCCGAAACCGCCAAGAAGCCGCCAAGAATCTGACAAGGATCCATCAAGGCCGCTATCCGACTCTGATGTCGACCCGGAAAACCACCGGACGGAATCGACATCAGGAGTCCACATGTTCGCTCGCAACGGAGTCACCAAGTTCGCCGGCACCGCCATCGTCGCGGGTGCGCTCGGACTGGCCGCTTTCACCGCCGCAGGCACCGCCAGCGCGATGAGCTCGGCTGACGACAACTTCCTCGCCGATCTCAGCGCCGAGGGCATCGGCTACGACAGCCCGCAGAGCGCGATCTACGCCGCCCACGACGTCTGCACCGCCATCGACGGCGGCGCCGACCCCGTCGACCTCGGCCTGGAGATCAAGGGCGAGACGGACCTGACCACCGACCAGGTCGCGACGTTCGTCGTCTCCGCGGTCCACAACTACTGCCCCGAGTACCGGACGATCTTCGGATAACTCCCCTCCCGCCACGCGGGGGCCTCGCTGCGGCGGCGGGGCCCCCGCGTCCTCACTTCGGCCGATAGGCGGTCTAGACAGTTCCCTCGCCATGTGTTTCTGTCGTTTCGCAGACACAGCGAAGGGACTTGGGCATGGCAACCGCAGGAAAAGGCCGCGTATTCGTCGTCGGCGTCGGAATGACGAAATTCGAGAAACCAGGCCGCCGCGAAGGCTGGGACTACCCCGACATGGCTCGCGAGTCGGGCACCAAGGCGCTCGAGGACGCCGGTATCGACTTCTCCGACGTGGAGCAGGGCTTCGTCGGGTACTGCTCGGGCGATTCGACGTCGGGCAACCGGGCCCTCTACGAACTGGGCATGACGGGCATCCCGATCGTCAACGTGAACAACAACTGCTCGACGGGCTCGACGGCGTTGTTCCTTGCCGCGCAGACGATTCGGGGTGGACTGGCAGACTGCACCATCGCGCTCGGCTTCGAGAAGATGCAACCCGGTTCGCTGCAGGCCGGCGCCCAGGATCGCGAGTCGCCGCTCGGACGTCACATCAAGGCACTGGCCGAGATGGAGGAGTTCGCATTCCCGGTCGCGCCGTGGATGTTCGCCGCGGCAGGCCGCGAACACATGCGCCAACACGGTTCCACCGCAGAGCATTTCGCGAAGATCGGCTACAAGAACCACAAGCACTCGGTCAACAATCCGTACGCGCAGTTCCAGGAGGAGTACACCCTCGACGACATCCTGGCGGCGAAGATGATCTCCGACCCGGTGACCAAGCTGCAGTGTTCGCCGACCTCCGACGGCTCGGGCGCGGCGATTCTCGCCAGCGAGGCGTTCGTCGACAAGCACGGATTGGCGGGACAGGCCGTCGAGATCGTCGGCCAGGCGATGACCACCGATTTCGAGTCGACGTTCGACGGCAGCGCCAAGAACATCATCGGCTACGACATGAATGTGCAAGCCGCGCACAAGGTTTACGACCAGTCAGGGCTGGGGCCGTCCGACTTCCAGGTGATCGAGCTGCACGACTGCTTCTCGGCCAACGAACTGCTGCTGTACGAGGCGCTGGGACTCTGCGGCGAGGGCGAGGCGCCCAAGCTCATCGACAACAACGACACCACCTATGGCGGTCGCTGGGTGGTCAACCCGTCGGGCGGGCTGATCTCCAAGGGTCATCCGCTGGGTGCCACCGGCCTGGCGCAATGCGCCGAGCTGACGTGGCAGCTGCGCGGTACCGCCGACAAGCGGCAGGTCGACAACGTCAACGCCGCCCTGCAGCACAACATCGGGCTGGGCGGTGCGGCAGTTGTGACCGCTTATCAGCGCGCCGAGCGCTGATGGGCGACAATGGGCCGATGCGGACCACATTGATAGTCGCGACCGGAGCTCTCGCTGTCTGCGCGCTGACGGCCTCGGCCGGCCCCGCGTCGGCCGACGACGGCAAATCTGCGCAGGACACGATCCAGGAGCTGCAGAAGGAGGGGTACACGGTGACGATCGACAAGATCGGCACCGCCCCGCTGTCGGAATGCGTGGTCACCAGCGTCCGGAACCCGCACCAGTTCACCCAGTTGGTACCGCTTCTCGGGGGCGGCCCTGACGGCGGAGTGCTGTTCCCACAGGTGACGAGCCAGCCCGTCTCGGTGTCGCTGGATTGCTCACGCCGCAACTGATTTCGAACCGTTGAAGAAGCCCGGCCGGATTCGTCCGGCCGGGCTTCTTTTCAAGAGGGTCAGCGCCGCGAGCAATCGGCGGTGACGGTGATGTTGCGTTGGGCGACCACCTCGATCAGATCATCGCCGCGACGCACCAATTCGGTTCGGTTCCTGACGTTTCCGATATCGGTGACGACGCACTGGTTCAGCGGCAGGCTGCCGATGCGGTTGACCTTCACGTCGAAGCCCTGTGCTTCGAGCGTTGAGATGGTCAGCTGTGCGGACTCCTGGGCCGACGCAATGGCGGCGGGCAGCGTGATCAGTCCGCACGCCGCAGCGGCGAGTCCCGTCAGGATCAAAAGCGTTGCGCGCATTGTCGCGCTCCCTTCGTCTTTCGTGTTGGCCCCTGTGGCCTTCACGCCGTACGACGGGACACCCCTCAACGGGGTTCAACGCAATTTCGAAAAACTTTTCCCGACGCCGAAATCCCCAGCTGCGCGAAGGGGACTAGGCCGGGGCGGGAACCCGCTCCTCGCGAGTGGCGTGGTCGTCGTCGACCATCGTCAGCTCATCGAACGGAGCATCACCGCGCAGCACGGTGTTCACCCGGTCGCGGTCGATGGTCTTCGTCCACGAGCCGACGAGGATGGTCGCGACGGCGTTACCGGAGAAGTTGGTCAACGCGCGAGCCTCGGACATGAACCGGTCGATGCCGACGATCAGTCCGACGCCGTCGAGCATGTCGGGACGGTGGCTCTGCAGGCCGCCCGCCAGCGTGGCCAGCCCGGCGCCGGTCACCCCGGCGGCGCCCTTGGACGCGACGATCATGAACACCAGCAGGCCGATCTGCTCCGGCACCGACAGCGGATCGCCGAGCGCACCCGCGATGAACAGCGAGGCCATGGTCAGGTAGATCGCAGTGCCGTCCAGGTTGAACGAGTAGCCGGTCGGCACGACCACGCCAACTGTGCCCCGCTCGACGCCGAGGTGCTCCATCTTGGCGATCAGCCGCGGCAGCGCGGACTCCGACGACGAGGTCGACACGATCAGCAGGTACTCCCGCGCCAGATAACGCACCAGCTTGAATATCGACACCCCGGAGACCACACGCAGGATCGTGCCCAGCACACCGAAGACGAACACGATGCACGTCACGTAGAAGCCGAGCATCAGGCCGAGCAGTTGTGTCACGGCGGTCCACCCGGTCTGGCCGACGACGTTGGCGATCGCACCGAACGCGCCGATCGGGGCCAGCCACAGGATCATCACGAGAATCTTGAAGACGAGCTTCTGCAGGTACTCGATGCCGCGCAGGATCGGTTCGCCCGTGCTGCCCATCGCCTGCAACGCAAAGCCGACGAGCAGCGCGACGAACAACGCCTGCAGCACGCTGCCCGCGGTCAGCGACGCGAACAGCGTGTCCGGAATGATGCCCCGCACGAAATCCATGAGACCGCCTGCCTCGTGGGCGGTTTCGGCCAGCTCGGCACCCTTGCCCGCCGCGCTCTCGGTGAGCTTCATCCCGGTGCCGGGATGCAGGATGTTGCCGACCACAAGTCCGATCGCGAGCGCGAAGGTGGACATGACGAGGAAGTACACGAACGCCAACCCGCCGACCTTGCCGACGGTCGCGGCCTTACGTACCGATCCGATGCCCAACACGATCGTGCAGAAGATCACCGGCGCGATCATCATCTTGATCAGGTCGACGAACATCGTCCCGAGGACGCCGACGCTCTTGCCGACGTCGGGCGCCAGGATTCCGACCGCGACTCCGGCGAACACCGCGACGATCACCGCGATGTAGAGCCAGTGGGTGCGGTCCCGCTTGCGGGGTGGATCCGCCGCGGGTTGCGTGTGGTCGAGGACGGTCATGACTACCTCCGGGTCGGCAATGGACTGTAGATAGCGTCGAGGAGAACGTGAGCCAGGTCACGCTTTAGTTCATTTAGTTCCGACGAGCACCGATGAGCACAATGCGCAAAAGCCGCTGGATTGCGCATACTGCGGCTTGTGCGCACAAGCGCGCCACTCCGGCAGCCAGTCCCTACCTTCGGTTTCGGGCACTTCACCGAAATGCCGACAACACGACAACACCGAAGGAGAAATTGACATGAAGAAGAACATCGCCCGTTTCATCGTGGCTCCAATTGCCGCCGCAGGAATCGCGGCGGGCGCCCTGGGAATGGCCGCGGTCGCCAGCGCGAATGACTCCGTGCAGGCCGTGCCAAACCTCATGTCGTCGCACACCGGACCTGCGCATCAGCACAGAGGACTGAGCCAAGGCAAGGGTGAGGTTCACGCGACGAATGCGGGCGGTCTGATGCGGATCGTGGCTACGGGCGGCTGACCGAGCCGGATCCCGCCGGCCGATTCGGCCGCTCGGCCGGCGGCGGACTGCTTTCATTACGCCATGCCCGACTCCGCGCAGACGGTGACGACGCCTGACGGCCGCACGCTCGCGTATCTGGAGGTCGGGGTGCAGGAGGGCCCGCTGGTCATTCACAATCACGGTGGCCCGAGCAGCAGACTCGAGGCGCGCCTCGTCGCTGACGCCGCCACCAGTAACGGCTTGCGGCTGATCTGTGTGGACCGCCCGGGCATGGGACGGTCCAGCCACCAGAAGACCCGCACCTATTCGGGCTGGGCCGACGACCTCGTCACCATCGCCGACGCCCTGGGAGCCCAAGAATTCGGTGTGACCGGCTGGTCGGAAGGCGGCCCGTGGGCGCTCGCCGCAAAGGATTTGCGCGCTTGACCCACGTGTGGCCGCGATCGCTGGCCGGTCAGGCAATCACCCTGCAGATCATCGTCATCGCGGTGGTGGTACTGGCGGGCAGCGCGCTGGCAGTGTTCGACGCCCGGCGCGACGGCGACGAGGCGGCGCGCGAGCAGGTCATCGGCATTGCCACCGCCCTGGCCGACTCGCCGTCGACGGCGCAGGCGATCGAATCCGGCAGGGCCACCGAGATTCTGCAGCCGGTCACCGAAGCCGTCCGTAGGCACGCCGACATCGCCTTCATCACGATCATGGCGCCCGACCGCACCAGGTTCACCCACACCGACCCGTCGCAGATCGGCGGCAAGTACATCGGCACCATCGAACCCGCACTAAAGGGCGAAACGTTCACCGAGGTCAACACGGGAACATTGGGTCCGTCGATTCGCGCCGTCGCACCGGTCCGCAACAAAGACGACACGATCGTCGGCCTGGTGTCGGCTGGCATTCTGCAGACCAGCCTGGCCGAGCGGTGGCGCTCACAATGGCCGCTCATCGCTGCGGTAAGCGCTGCGGCACTTGCCGTTTCGCTGGCTGGCGTCTGGTTGATCCGCCGACGCCTGTTACGCCAGACGCATGGGCTGCGCCCCGACGAGCTGCGGGTCATGTACGAGCATCACGACGCGATCCTGCATTCGGTGTCCGAGGGCCTGATTGTGTTGGACCGCAACGGCGTAGCGCTGGTCAACGACGAGGCCCGCCGGTTGCTCGCCCTGCCGCCAGGGCCGGTCGACAGCGACGACCTGCCCGGGTTCCTGCGCACGTACGACCCGGGTGCCCGCGATGAGGTGCACGTCACCGATGACCGCGTGCTGGTGGTGAACAGGTCCCGTGTCGCCGACGAGCACCCCTCGGAGGTCGTCACGATCCGCGACCGCACCGAATTACAGGGCGCGCTGGGCGAACTCGGCTCGCTGAAGGTGCTCACCGACAGCCTGCGCGCGCAGGCGCACGAGGCCGCCAACAAGCTGCACACCATCGTCACGATGGTCGAGATGGGCCGGCCCGACGATGCGGTCCGATTCGCCACCGAGGAACTCGCGCTGTCCCAGCAGCTCGTCGACCGGCTGTCCAGCGCCGTCGGCGAGCCCGCGCTGGTCGCACTGCTGCTCGGCAAGACCGCTCAGGCCGACGAACGCGGCATCCAGCTGACCATCACCGAGGACACCCACCTGCCGTCGAACTCCGAAGAGCTGCCGCTGACCGGCCAAGAGATGGTCACGGTGGTCGGCAATCTCATCGACAACGCCATGGACGCATGCGATCGCGACGATCCATGGGTCGAGGTCACCGTGCAGATGGTCGACGGCACGCTGACGTTGCGCGTCGCCGACAGCGGGCCGGGCATGGATGCCGATACCTTCGAAAAGGCCATGCAGCGTGGCTATTCCACGAAGGGCGACGCGGACCACCACGGCCTCGGACTGGCGTTGGTCAGCCAGGTCGTCAAGCGCCACAACGGCACGCTGAGCACCGACGTCACCTACGGGTCCGTCGTGACGGTGACGGTCTCATGATCAACGTGCTCATCGTCGAGGACGAACCACTGATCGCGGAGGCTCACCGAGCGTATCTCGGTCGGCTGGAGGGCTTCTCGGTGGCAGGTATCGCCCACACCGCACGCGACGCCATGCGCATCGCCGCGGAAGTCAGCACCACCGAGTCGCCGATCGACCTGGTGCTGTTGGATATCGGGCTTCCCGACGCCAGCGGGATCGCCCTGGCGTCAGGGCTGTCCGGGTTACGACCGAACCCCGACATCATCGCGATCACCTCGGAACGCGATCTCGAGATGGTGCGCGCAGCGGTCGGACAGGGAGCGCTGGCATATCTGTTGAAGCCGTTCACGTTCGCGGCGTTCCGCGACCGGCTGGATCGCTACCGTCGCTATCGCGAAGCCCTGCCCGCAGGCATCGATGCCGCCAGCCAGGCCGAGGTCGACCGGGCGCTGGCCGAACTGCGGGTGACCGACCGGGCCACAGCGCCCAAGGGTGCCGCGCCGGGTACCAACGACGAAATCGCCCGTGCGGTACGGGATTCCGTCGACGGCATCACGGCCGATGAAGTCGCCAAGCAGATTGGCGTGTCACGGGTGACGGCGTGGCGATACCTCGAACGGCTCGCCGACGAAGGGACGGTCGACCGTCACACGGAATACGGCAAGGCCGGCCGACCCAAGATCCGCTACCAGTGGCGCTGAATTCCTGGCGAGCTGGACCCCCGCGAAAGCTGCGCGAACAGACGCAAAACGCCGCCGACACGCCGTAAAACAGGGACTTTTGGCGTCTGCTCGCGGAATTAGGTGACTCAGACGGTGACCGGCTCGCGCTCGTCGACCTCCGCCACGTGAATCGGATCGGTCTTCTCGACGAACTGCGAGTACAGCAGCGGCATCGCCGACGCGACGGACAGCGCCGTCACCCCGCCTGCATAGTCGGCCACATACAGCCGACCCGCCTCGGAGTCGACCGCGACACAAGACGGCCGTGCGTCGACCTTGATCTTGTTGACGATCTTCAGCGTCAGCATGCACAGCACCGTGACGTTGTCGTAGTCGACGATGTGGGCGCGCGTCTGGTCGGCGCTGACCACCATCTGCACGGGAGCACCGACACCGAGCTCGGCGGTGCCGGTGATGGCGCCGGACGAAAGGTCGATGACCTCGACGGCGCCTCCGCGCGAGCGGTCCGAAACCAGGACGTAGGCGACACCGTCGCCGATCGCGATGTCGCGGATGGGCGATCCGACCGCGACCGCGCGCACCACCCTGGCCTTGTCGACGTCGACCACGACGAGCGCGCTGCCATCCATATCGGTCGTGCCGACGTACAACCGCTTACCGGCGGCATCCATCTGGACGGCATCGATACCGATACCCGCGCCGGTGGCGATCTCGATGGTGCTCACGCGCTCGGCCGTCGTATCGATGACGACGACGTCCGCAGAGCCGTCGCCTGTGCGCGCCGCGAAGACACGCTTCCCGTCCGGGCTGGCGGCGAGCGCGGTCACGCTAAAGGCCAGCGAGTAGGTGGCGACCACCGTCTGCGTGACGGTGTCGACGACCACGATCGCATCGGAGTTCTCCGATGTGGTGCTGACGTAGGCGCGGCCGTCCGCGACAACGACGGCGAAGGGCTCACCAGGGACGGCCACGACGCCGGCCACGGCGAGCGTGCCGGGGTACAGCAGCGACACCGTGTCATCCCCGTGATTGGTGACGACGATGGCGCCGTCAGCCGCGGCGATGTCCCCGATCGGGCCACGCCCCACCTCGGCGGCACCGACCCGGGCGATGTCAGCGTCCGGATATGCCTCGTCGATCACTTCTGCCACAGGAGACTTCTTGGGCATCAAAAAGTTAGCCATTTCACCGGTACCTCCGCCGGTTTGGCGTTCACCGGCTCTAGATTCCACGTCTGCGTGCGCCCTCGGGGACGCAATCCGTACCGAGTGTAGCGACGAAAATCAGTGCTCCGACGCGTCGCGAACATGGGTCTATCACAACGCACGGGAACCTCTCAGACACCGCTTAGGAAAGAATTCGTTATGCAGTCGTTACCTAAGCTGAGCGACCCCTTTCAGGGCCCTGAGCTGCGTCGACGGGCCTGTGGCAACCTATCGCCCCAGGCGCAGTTAGTTCGCCTCGGTAACAGTCTCTTAACTTGTGGACCGAAATTGAGCCGTAAATCACAGGAAGACACGCCAGCAAACTTCTCAGGGGTCACACCGGCAACGGAATCCGCGCCAAGCGGGCACCAAACGTCCACACCGGGTCGGGCGACTTGCGGGTTCGCTGTTCGCTGGAAAGCCGGCCGCGTCTACCGCGACGATTTCGGCTGCCTCACACGGAGGCGAAGGCCTTGTTGCGCACCAGGGCGCAATCGCCGAAGCGCATCTGCACATGAGTGCCGTTCGGCGATGGGGAAATGGTGGTCTCGTCCGCCAGGGCCCGCATCAACGGGATACCGCGGCCTCGCGTGTTCGGCTGGGCGCCGGAATCCACATGACGCCAGGTCCCATGGTCGAACACATCGACGACCAGTGACCGATCGGTGTCGTCGTAGTGGACGTCGACGCCCATCGTTCCCGGCTGTCCTCGATAGGCGAATTCGGCGGCATTGGTCAGTGCCTCGTTCACCGCGAGCAGGATGTCGTTGAGCTTGTCGTCGTCGAGCGTGACATGCGTACGCAGCCACTGCGAGAGTTCGTGCCGTAACCGGGCCACGGAATGCGCATCCGCCGCGTCGATACGGGCGAAGGCATCTACGTCGTTGGACAAAGGCTGGTCGGTCATGGTGTCCGTTGAATACCCCTCAGGGCCACGGCTCATGCAGTGAGGTTCTCCACAGCCTCGTCCAGCGACGAAAACAGGTCGATCAGGTCTGCGATCCCGGTGATCTTCAGCGGTCGGCTGGTCGCCGAGCCCTCGGCCACCACGGCGAAACGGGTCTCGGTGCCGCCGGTCTGGTTATGCGCCTCCATCAGCACCTGCATACCGGCCGACCCCAGGAATTCGACGTCGGTGAGGTCGACGATCAAGCCGGCGGGGTTCTGGCTCAGCGCCGATTGAACGGCGTCCCTCAGCTGGGGTGCCGTGAGCATGTCGAGTTCTCCGGACGCGGAAACGATCGCGACGCGGTCGACCCACTTCTCACTACAAAGCTGCTCGTCCAAGCCTCACCTCTTGTTAAGCGACCGCGCAGCGGTCATGGCTAATGTCGCAAGGCTGCAGTCTGAACCCGCGCAACAGGCTAGCGAGTTCATCACACCCTTGCATGGGGCGATACTGCTTGTCCTGATCAGGGCATCAGGATATAGGACAGGCCGCACAAGTCCCGCACTCGCCTACCCGTAGCCACGTTGAGCAGGCGGGTTCCCGCCTAATTGTCAGCGCGCGGCGCGCCCGACACCCGGCGCTCGCCACCGTTGCGCTCCTGCCACAGCCGATACACATCGACGGCGTCCTCCCGCGGCTCGTAGCGCATTGGAAGGCGGCGCTGCTGCCACGGCTTCGCGAACTCCTCGTAGAAGGTGTCGAGTTCGAAGTACTTGCGGTCGTCCACGTAATGGGGCTCGTAGGCATCGCGGGTCGTCAGGAACACCACTTCGTCCGGCGAGCAGTAGTACAGCGAACCGAGGCACATCGGGCACGGGTGCGCCAACACATAGATGGTGGCGCCGACCAGGTGCTCGGTACCGAGGCGCTGGCATGCCTCACGGATGGCCAGGATCTCGGCGTGGGCAGTCGGGTCGTGGGTCTGTGCGACCAGATTCGGGCTCTCCGCGAGGATTTCGCCGTCCCGCACGATGACAGTGGCGAAGGGCCGACCGCCGTCGAGCACATTGTTTCGGGCGAGATCAATCGTGCGCTGAACGAAATCGGCCACGGTCACCGAATATAGCCTCGGCAAGCCAGAAATCAGCGCCGCACGTCGGGCGACATCCGCTCACGCAACGAGTCGTAGATGGGCGGTGACCCGGTGAGGTTCGCGACGAGCACCGCGGCGGCGGTGGCGGCGAGCATGGGGATGGCGGCCGAGGTGGTGGCCGTCATCTCGATGACGATCACGATGCCTGTCACGGGCGCCCGCACCGTCGCCCCGAAGAACGCCGCCATGCCGACGAGGGCCATCGGGATGGCCAGGGATTGCACGTACCCGGGCCAGATGGCGTCGATGCTTCCAACGAACAGCAGCCCCCAGAGTGCGCCGACCGCCAGCAGCGGTGCGAACAGGCCTCCCGGCACCGCGGCCGAATATGACAGCGGGCCGGCGACGAAGCGCACCAACAGAACGCCGAGCACGACCGGGAGAACGAAGTCCTGGCCGGCGAGAATCATTTGCGTCAGGGCGTCGCCACCACCGACCGCGTGCGGATAGACGAACATCGCCAGGCCGATGACGGCGCCGATCATCGCCGCCTTCGCGACCGGTGGAATGCGCCGGATCCCCCCGACACGGTCGATGAACCACAGCAACAGCCGGTTGTACAAAGCGCCCAGACATCCGGTGAGCACACCGAAGACCACGAACAGCGGCAGCCACACGAGTGCGGGCGCCCCGATACGGTCGACGTGAAAGTCCGACTCGTTTCCGAGGAGAACGCGCATACATCCGACGGCAGCGGCCGCCGCGAACAAGGTCGCCAGCACCGTCTGCATGCGGAACGACTTCGTCACCTCTTCGAGTGAGAAGAGCGTGCCCCCGATCGGCGCGTTGAACGCGACCGCGAGACCGGCCCCACCCACGGCGGTCTGCATCATCCTGACGTCGGACTCGCTGAGTTTGACCCGCTTGGCCGACTCGGCTCCGATCGCTGCGCCCATGTGAACGGTCGGACCCTCGCGACCGAGTACGAGCCCGGACCCGATCGACAACACACCGCCGATGAACTTCGCGGGCAGCACCGGCAGCAGCGGAGGTTCGGCGTTGCCCCGGTAGACGGCTTCCACGTGCTGTATGCCGCTGCCGGCCGCCAATGGCACCCATCGCACGATCAGCGCCGCCAGCGTCGCACCCAGCGCCGCAACGGCGATTGGCACCAGCCACCCCGGGCCGGGCAATCGGTGCGCCCAGTCGACGAGGTCGATGCGCAACCCGTCCGCGGTCTCCAGACACCAGCGGAAGGCGCCGCCGATGAAGCCGATCGCGACGCCCGCCACGACGGCGGTCACGCAGACGAGCAGCCAGCCGCGCGCGGATTCGTCGGGCTGGTCCGGTTCCGGGTCCGGTGCTGGGTCGCTCACGGCACCGGACACGGTGAAGGTGCGTGGCCGTCGGTGGTGCGAATGTGCACGACCGGCATCCTCCTTCGGGGGTGGACCGCAGCGACAGGTGCTCAGTCTCCCAGATTGCGATGCGCATCGTTGGTACGCCGCGGACGTTTGTCGCGCCCTATGGTGATGCTCGTACTTCGACGACGGGATGAGCGATGGCGACAAGGGCGTTGAGACGATGCGGGCTTCTCATGGTGGCATCGGCACTCGTGTTGGCCTCCGGGTGCGGACAGGATTCGACGTCGCGGAGCACGTCGACGAGTACGACGGCGGACAAGGAATTCGACGCCGGAGTCGTCCAGCGACTCGACGATGCCATCAACAAGACGATGGATGAGACGTCGATCCCCGGTGCGATCGTGGGCATCTGGGGTCCCGACGGGAATTACGTGCAGACGTACGGAGTCGCCGACCAAGCAGGTGGTGAACCGATGCAGACGGACTTCTACCACCGGATCGGTAGTCAGACAAAGACGTTCACCGTCACGGCCGTGCTGCAGTTGGCAGATCAGGGCAAGCTCGGGCTCGACGACCCCATCTCGAAATTCGTCGACGGTGTCCCCGAGGGTGACGCGATCACACTGAGGCAGCTCGCGCGCATGCAGAGCGGGTTGCCGAACTACTCCGCGACGAGCGCCTTCCAACAGGCGTTCTTCGAGGACCCCTTCCAGAACTTCACACCACAACAACTGCTCGACTACGCGTTCGCCGAGCCGATGGAGTTCCCGCCCGGAGAGGGATTCCTGTACTGCAACACCAACACCGTTCTGCTCGGCCTGGTCGTGGAGAAGGTCAGCGGTCAGTCGCTGCCGGACTACATCCACGAGCACATCACGCAGCCGTTGGGTATGAGCCACACCAGCTTTCCGACGACCAACGCGTTCCCGAAGCCGCACGCGCAGGGGTACACCACGCAGGACGCCGACAACGCGATAACGACGGCCACCGACTGGAACCCGTCCTGGGGGTGGGCCGCCGGTGCGATGAT
The DNA here is from genome assembly GCF_010726085.1 of Mycolicibacterium moriokaense. Taxonomy (NCBI): domain Bacteria; kingdom Bacillati; phylum Actinomycetota; class Actinomycetes; order Mycobacteriales; family Mycobacteriaceae; genus Mycobacterium; species Mycolicibacterium moriokaense. The sequence goes on along the minus strand of NZ_AP022560.1, from coordinate 1,776,234 downwards.
CTCCTCCCTCGAGGACATGCACATCTGGGTGCCCGCATTGGCGACCGGGAAGCTGCTGACACCGGAGATGCAGAAGCAGCGGCTGCAGACCGTCTCTCCCCCGGGCACGCCGCCCGGCGACGGGTACGGCGTGGGAATCTTCAACATCGGCGGCTGGATCGGACACAACGGCAGCCTGCCCGGCTACCAGACCGTCGGTGTCTACCTCCCCGAAAAGCAAACGACCCTGGTGATTTTCACCAACACCGACATCGACTATCAGGGCCAGGAACCGAGCACTCTGCTGGCCAAGGCGATCACCGAGGTCATCACCCCGGACCACATCTACACGTTGGGCGAGGCAGTCGAACCGCCCGATGTGACGCCACCGCCGTCCCCGCCGACGACCACCAAACCGCGGTGATCGTCGGGGCTGATTAAGGCTCCAAGAAATTTCCAAGAGCCGAGCATCACTGTGCAATCAGCAGGTGCGGGGACCTTACCCGACGAGGCCCCCGCACTTGCTTCCTCACTCCTCGACCGACCTCGCCGCTTCGGCCGGCTCATCGGCGCCCGGTGGGCCGTCCGGTGTGCTGGCGACCAGCAGCCAGACCAGCGTCGCCAGCCCGGTGAAGATGCCCTGGACGGTCAGCAGGAACGCGATGTACTCGTGCCAACGGGACAGCACATCACCACATCCCTGGCCGTCCCATGGAAGGGTAGACAGCGTCGCGACCAACGCGGCGGCCAGCACCGTCACCGTGGCCGCGGTCGCCGCGCGCTGGCCGGCGTCGATCAGCGTGCGCCGGAAGTAGTTGAACTCGACGCCGAGCGCCAGCAGCAGCACCGGTATCACTTCCGCCACCAGTTGGAAGAACGTCGGGCTGATTGCACCCGAGCAGAGTTCTGCGATCACCGCAATCTGCTCTGACTCCGAAAGTTCCGCGATTTCAGACTCGAGCGCCGGGTCGAGTGTCCGTATGGTGTCGATGTCGAACAGATCGATGTAGGCCGTCGCCGCCAGATAACAGAGCCAGGTTCCGATCACCAGCGGGACGATGGCCCGCACCCGGGACCAATCGACTGGCAACATCAGCCGACGCTCGGTGTTGATCAGCGTGAGGGGGTCGGCGTTCAACGATGCGGCCATGGTGAAACCCATTGCGGCGGCATAGACAGTCGCGGTCGCCACGTCCAGGCGGATCGACTCCAGTGATATGAGGCGGAACGCGTCGATACCGATCAGGATGGCCACGCCGGTCCACCACCAACCCCACAGCCGCGGCGCGTCCCCGTCGGCCCGCGTGATCGACCGCTTCATCAAGCCGACGAATATGAGCACCACAGCGTCGACGACGATCACCGCGATCCGCCATGCCAACTCACGACCGGAATTGGTGGACGGGAACAGCTGTGAGACGACCGGCTCGCTGTAGGAGAAGGCGAACACCATGAGGAAGACGACGCCGAAGACCGCGCGATCTGCCCGCGGAGCTGCGATGGCTTCAGACACTGTCGACTCCCGAGGTGTTACGTCGGTCCGGGTCGCTCACCACGAGCACCCACACGAGCGTCGCCAGCCCGGCGGCGACGCCCTGCACGGAAATCACGAACGTCAGGTATTCGTGCCAATAGCCCAGCACCTCGCCGCAGCCGCTGCCGCCCCACGGCAGAGTCGAGATCGCCAGCGACAACCCGATCGACATCACGCCTACGGTGGCGGCAGCTGCGGCCCGTTGGACGGGCTCGGCCAGCGTGCGTCGGAAGTAGTTGAACTCCACCCCGAGTGTGAGCAGCAGCAGCGGGATCACCTTTACGACCTGCTGGAAGAACGCTGGGCTCACCGCGTCCTCGCAGAGCGTCGCGTTGGCGTGGAGCTGCTCTTCCAGCGGCAGGGCCGCGACTTCGGCCGCCACCTGCGGTTCGAGGATGCGCACGGTGTCGAGGTCGAAGAAGTCATCGAACGCGGTGGAGGCGAGGTAGAGCACGAAGGTTCCGATGACGAGCGGAACCACCGCACGAACGCGCTCCCAATCGTCCGGCGCCACCGCGCGTCGCTCCTTGCTGAACAACACCAGCGGGGAGGCGTTGAGCGACAACGCCATCAGCACTCCCATGAGGCAGGCCATCACGCTCGACATCGCGATGTCGAGCCACAGCGGGTGCTCCTCTGGAAGGCGAATCAGCAGCACGTCGAGGATGACCACAGTGGCGAACGCGATCCACCATGGGCGCCATAGCCGTTGGCCCTCACCGTCGGCCTGCGCTATCTCACGTTTGAGCAGACCCACCACTGCAAGCACAGCCGCGTCGAGTCCGACGAGCCCGACGATCCATCCGAGCACGTGGTCGTTGCCGGTCGCGTCGAGCACCGCGAACACGATGTCTTCGCTGTAGGAGAAGACGAAGAGCAGAAGGAAGACCACGGCCAGCACGGCGCGGTCGCGGTTGTACCGGGTCAGCAGCACGCGGAAGACGGCGTCGCGTTTGACCACCACCGCGCCCTCCTCGCACTCGCGCCCTTTTTGGCACGATCAGGCTAGACCGCGGGGGCGGCGCACGTGAGTTAACGCAGTCCGGTCTGGTGCTAGTTCTCTTGATTCACCGATTCCGCGCGTTCGCGCTTGGCCTTCCGGACGTAGGCCAGGTAGGCCTTCACCGACGGGACGCCCATATTGGGGTTCACGATGTGCGCGACGATGCTGATGTTGCGGCTGACGGCCATCATCGCCTTGAAGATCATCAGGCGTGCTATGCGGCCAAAGCCGTGATGGTCCCCGTGCCGGCGGTAGTAGGTCGTCTCGTCCCCGCTGAAATCCTTGGCCGGAGCGGCCGTGTAATAGAAGAGCGCGACAGATCGCCGCCAACAGCCGTCGGCGATGGGATCGGTGTAGCCGTGCACCGACTGGTCATCGGTGCGGAAGATGACCGCCCTACCCCACTCCGGCACGACCGTGTCGACGGCGTGACCCTCTTTGTCGTAGAACGAGAGACAGCCGCCGTCCTGCAGCGTCCAGCCCTCGTTCAGGTACACGATGACATTGATGCGGCGGTACAGATTCAGGAACCGATAGAAGTGGAAGTCGGTGTGCGGCGTGAGGATTCCACCCGAACCGCTGAGGTGTATGCCACCGCCGTACAGATAAGGATCCGGCAGCAATTGCTTGATACCGGTGATCTGTTCCAGCACCCGCAGGAACGGTGGTTCGTTGAGTTCTCTGATGAGGCCTTTGAACGGTTCCGGAATGCGGTCGATTTCGAAGCAGAACCGCTTGTTTCGGATGTAGCCGTCGTCGACCTCGTTCCACAAAGGCCATGAGCTATCCGGAAAGGCGTCGGCTGCCGTCGGATCGAGCCGTATCAGGTCATCGACCACCAGGTGCGGGAAGGGTTGTGCCGCATGGAATTGGCGGTGCAGCTCGGGTGCGTTCCGCTCGAGTTCGGCGATGTTCAGAATTCGTTGGGACGGCCCGCCGGTCGATTCGGTGGCGCTCGAGGGCGTCCAACGGTTTCCAACAGCCACACTGACCCCCGCATCGGCGGGGTGGTGGTTGGTACTCATAGCTCCTCTACCCAAAAGTAAGCACTTACTTTTGTAGTATTGGAGCACAAGCGCCGCGCAGGCGTCAACCATGCCGTCGCAGGACGTCATGACGCGATAGTGTCTGAATTCTTGACCGCGGTTAGAGCCGCGATGAGGCGCTACATCGAAACCGGCACGCGGACAAGCGCATCCGCCGCGCCTGCTACTCGACGACGAATACCGGAATCTGGCGTGACGTCTTGGTCTGGTATTCGGCGTAGGGCGGGTACGCCTCCACCGCGAGCTTCCACCAGTGCTCGCGCTCCGCGCCCTCGAGCTCGCGTGCGGTCATGGTGGCGACCTTGTCGCCGTCTTGAACCGTGACCTCGGGGTTCGCCTTGACGTTGTAGTACCAGAACGGGTGCTCCGGAGCGCCGCCCTTCGACGCCACCATGGCGTACCGGCCGTCCTCCTCGACCCGCATCAGCGGCACATAGCGCTTCGCGCCGGTCTTGGCGCCCGTCGTGGTGAACAGGACGATCGGACGGTCGAGCACCTGCACACCGTCGGTCGTGCCCTGCTCCAGGATGCGTTCAGTCTGCTCACGGACCCACTCGGTGGGGCTCAACTTCGGTTGCTCGGTCACGAAACCATTTAACGCCCCAGTCGGAGGGCGCATTCCCTGGGACGGCGGATACCGCAGGCCACGCGGCGTTCGCGGTATGGTCGCGGCAGGCCAATTGACACCACTGTTGAGAGCGGGGAGCACGATGCAGACCCTTCTTCATTCCACGCGACGACTGGCCATCGCAGGCGCGTTCGCGGCGGCACCGCTGGTTGCGGCGGTCGTCCTCGCCCACCCCGGTGAGCCCGCGTCCGTTGCCCAGTGCGCAGCGGGCGAAGAAAGCGACGTCTATACCGGGCAATGCGTTCCGTACCTTGTCCCGAACTCACCCGCCGGCGGCTGCCCTGCGGGTGTCAGCGGCGCGGAATGCAATGTCCAGAGCCAACCCGTCTCCAACCCGCCGGACGTCCGCGGAGACCAACCGGCGGAACCCGATCAGTCTCTTATCGGAGTGTCGACGCCTGACTACTGAGCGGCGGCGCGCACGGGTGAAGCGATTCTCAGGGCGCGAAGGGCGCCGGGTCGGATGGCACCGGAACGGGACCCGGCGGCGGCCCTAGTGGCCGGGGGGTTGAGCCGCTGGCATCCGGTTGACCTGCGATGGCAGACAGCAATGCGGGCGCAGAGGGCTCAGGCGACTCCGGAGTTTCGGTCGCGGGTGTTTCGGCCGCAGCCTCCGCCTCCCAGATCGCCTGGAGCTTGTTGGCGGCCAACGTCGCTCCTTCGTTCGCCATCCCGACCTCGGGGTAGCGACTGTGCACGCCGAAGCTCCTGCCGTCGGGGTCGCACACCAGGTCGTCTTCGACGCAGAGGTCGATGGTCTTGTCCACATAGCGGGGTCCGATCACGATCTGCGGATCATTGATCGCGCGCATGAAGCGTGCCGACGGCTTGCCGAACAACGCGACCGCAGCGACGTGGTCGGCGACCTCGAGCGGCATCGGCGCGGGCACCGCCATGTCCGCTACTCCGTCGGGTACGACATTCGCGGTGACGAAGCCCATGACTGCTGCGCCTTGGGAGAACCCCCCGAGCACTATTTTGGTTTCAGGGCAAGCGGCAGCCGTGGCGAGAATATGAGCGCGCGCATCGTTGATACCGTCGACGGCGGTGCGAAAGTCAGTCGTGGCAGGGTAATTCACCGCATACACCCCGAGCGCCTTCGTCCCCACTTGAGACTGCAACGACCTGACGAACGCCTCCCCCGTCGGGCCGACACCGGGTAACTCGGTAGTGCCGCGGGCGAAGATCACCTCGGCGTCAGGACACGGTGCTGCATGCGCGGCGGGCATGGGAACGCTGTGCAGCAACGCAGTCGCGGCTGTTGCGGCGCCCACTACCCCAATTGTTCGAAATGCCCCCATGCACTAATGCTGACACGGAGCGGCGCACGGCGCGCTTTGAGCGAACGAATGCTCAGAGAACCGCCAAACTTCGGCCGACCGCCCTGCGCTTCTAAATCGTGGCGCCGCTGTGCATATCACGACGTTTCGCAACCGATTTCGTCGCCATATTCACGGTCGAGGACCGGCGTGCTCGAGCGCCTACCACGGGTAAGAGGTTCGTAAGACTCAATTATCGCTGGTGTCAATTCAATTGGGGTGCGCTTGCATGGTCATCAGCGACGTCGCCGTAGTGCGAGCGAGACGCTGACACCGACCGACAGCGCGCAGAGCGCGACTATCAGGTGACGCAGCCCGCGGTCAGCCGCTATGAACGCGGCGAACTGAAGTGCTCCTGCGGTGAACGCAATCAACACGAAAAGCCAGGCGAGCGTTCGAAGTACCCGGGTCGACACGTATCAGCATAAGACGCCGAGTCGCCTACGAGACCGTCGCAAGTGAGCCCTGCGCACTATCCGTTACCGACAGCGCGAGGTTGATCGCGCTGCTGACGTGCTGTGGCGCCTCCTGCGGAAGCATGTGCCCCGCCGAAGGAACGTGAAGGTGCACTGCATCGGCGATCGCGTCGGCCAGGTCGTCGGAATGCGACACCGGGGTCGCGAAGTCCATTCCACCGCTGACCACCACCGCCGTGGCGGTGATCGACTCGAGCGCGTCGTATTGGTCATAGCGCTTGAGCCCCAGCAGGAAGCCGGCGGCGGTCGTCAGAGTGTTCTTCGGCAGCGCAGCCAATCCGGTCCGCGCGCCCGGGTCGAGGCCAGGGATCGCCAACAGAGCGTCGCTGAGTGGCTTCACGACGGACTTGATCGCCCGATCTGTGACGAATCTCGGTGCGCGCTCGACGATTTCGCACAACATTTCGGTGGCGGGTGTGGAGATCAGGCGCCCGATCCCCCGCTCGGCGAGCTTGCCCGCCGCGGTCGCGACCAGAACCAGCCCTCTCGGCTCCACCGGGCGGTGGACGGCGGGACGTCCGATGTACTCCAGCGCCGTCATGCCTCCCATCGAATGCCCGACGAGCGTCAACGCACCGGTCACGTTCAGTGCGGAGAGCACGTTGGCCAGGTCGGCGGCGAGCCGACCGATCCGATAGGTACGCATGGGAGCCGACGACGAGGCACCGTGGCCGCGGTGGTCGTAGGTGATGATCCGGATCGAATTGCCCCAGCGTTGCACGAGATCGCGGACCTGGGCCGCCCAGCTGTCCTGAGTCAGGCATAACCCATGCAGCAGGACGATGGTGTGCTCGGCGTCGACGCGGCCGAAGTCGCGAACCGCGAGCCGGACACCGTCACTCGTGGTCACTCTGCGGTCGAGATAGCCCACGGTCGGCACTGCCTTGTCAGTCGCGAACATTGTTGTCTCCCTGCCGGTCCCATACGTTCTACTGCTTTAGAAGGTATGGACGGCTGCAAACGATGTCGCGCTTGTGCGCACAAGCCACGCAACGCGCAATGTCGCAAGTTCTGCGCATTGTGCTCAGACACGGTTGAGTGCTTACTTGCGTAGGTTGCGGTAGGCGTTGCCGATGCGCTCGACGACGTCGGGATGCCAGATGACCTCGCGGTACGCCAGCGTTTCGTAGGTGAGTGCGGCAATCGGGTCCATGGCGGGAGAGCGCACGCCATCTCCTTGTTGATCATGGCCGACGCGGTGGTGGTCTCCGCTATCGATTTCGCGAGTTCGGTCGCGGCGGTGACGGCCTGCCCGGCGGGGACGAGATGGGAGCATTCTTGGTGCTGCTGCTCACATTGCGGTTATACGTAAATTCACTTACTAGCACGCCCTCGTCGCCGATCGATCGCCCCGGCGCCGACTCGGCTTACGCGCTTCCGGATGCGAGGTGTCCTCGAGGCTCAAGGACTGGTTGGCACAAACGCCACTTGCCGAATCACCGTGTACCAATCCCAGTCCGCCATGTTTCGTCGCGGACGGCACGGGGCATCCAAGCGCGAGGATGCATAGGCTTGCTAAAAATTCGGCGGGCTCAGTTCTTCGTCGACGCCGAAGTCGCGGGGCGCCGCAGCGGTGCCTTCTCGACCAGGTCACTGCAGGGCCGGCGATGTGAGGGGGTTGACGGCGTGGCACCGCCCAATGACGGCGAGCGGTCGACATCGGTCGTCGTCGTGGGCAGTCACCGAGTGGTGTACATCGGCATCGAGGAGTGGTTGCACGGCAGCCACCCACGCATCAAGATGATCGGCCATTTCGCCAGTGCCGCGGAGTTCGCGGCGACGCGCCGCGCGTCGGCCCGTGACCTAGTGGTGCTGTTCGACCTGCCTTGTGAGGGCGGCGGGCAAGACCTCGAGGCGCTTCGGAAGATCTGCGAAGCTGGCCACCGCGTCATCGTCTACACCTGCCTGGTCGATGACGACGTCGTATCGGCGGCCCGGGATGCCGGCGCCGTCGGATGTGTTGCGAGGTCTGAACCCGAAGAGGTGCTGTGGGCGGCGATCTATGCCGCGCAAAGCGACCGCCCGCACGTCAGCCCCCGAATGGCACAGACGCTGGACAAAGAGCGACGGAAGCGGCCCCGCCTGAGCCACCGCGAACAACAGGTGCTCATCGCCTGGTTTCAGACCGAGAACAAGAATGCGGTCGCCGAGCGGTTGTACATCGAGCCCTCGACCGTGGCGACTCACTTGCAACGAGTACGGGCAAAGTATGCAGCGGTCGGCAGACCGGCCCCCACCAAGGCGGCCCTGGTCGCCCGGGCGATTCAAGACGACATCCTCAGCGTGGACGACCTCTAACTGAGCACGGTTGCGGCAGGCTGCGGTTCGACCTCTGAGGCGCATGGCCGGAGGCACTGAACAGTTTCAACTATTTGTCATCTAAACGGATGAATTCGTCCCTCTTCGGGCAACCCAGCAACATAACGACTGCGTTAATTAGCCCCGGCCCCACTTCGCCTCCGGCCATTCGCCGGGGCGAAGCGCGGACTTCGGACCAATTCGAGAGGCGAATGAAGCATGAAAAGAATGATCGCGGCCGGCGCACTTGCCGCGGGCGGGTTACTGACGCTCGGGCTGGGCGTGGCCAACGCAGACGAGGTTCAGGTCGAGGGCAGCTACTCGACGCTTGAGGCGTGCCAGATCGACGGCCCACAGGTCGAGATCGCGGAGGGCAATGACAACTACACGCATTGGGACTGCCGTCAGGGTGACGACGGCCTTTGGTACGTCTGGTTGACCAACTGATGCACTCACCGACGAAAAGCGCCACGGCCACTCGCGCTGCGCTGCATACAGATCCGTCGCAAACATTGGAGCTGGTGTGAGTTCGGCACAGCATGCGCTGCGGGTAGGAGCCGTTGCCTTTTCGCTCGGCGTAGTGGGGTTGGTCGGCACCGGAGGCATGGGCGCGGCGTCGGCCGCGCCGAACGATTCAGACTCGTCCTCGAGTTCGTCTGAGTCGTCGAGTTCATCCTCCGGGTCGACCGGCTCATCGACTGAGTCGACGAGCTCATCGACTGAATCGACGAGCACGTCGTCGACCACAGGCACGAATTCGGACTCGTCGGGCAATAGTTCCAGTTCGACTACCTCCGGTACCAAGCCCGTATCCACTGTCGGCTCAGATCCGTCAGCGACCCGGCCGGGACAGGCGACCTCGGTCACAGGACAGACGTCGACGTCGTCGGCCACTGAGCGCGATACGGATTCAGAATCCGAGTCGACGAGCAAAAAAGTCGACGAGTCTGACACATCCTCCTCGGTTACTCCGGTAGCCAGCAGTGAAACCAATCCGACTGTCCCGGTGGATGATTCGGCGAACGCCTCGCCGGTCGTGGTCGAGGTCGACACAAAGCAGTCAAAGAGCAATGGTTCGGACCTGCAGGACCACGCCCCTTCGGTGACCGCAAAGCCGAGCGACGGCGCCGCTGTCGTGGTCGACGCGACGAGCATCGTCCAGTCCGGCGGTAACGATGGCTCCCCCGCGTCCGGCTCCGGTACGACAGGCATCGACGAGTCGAACGGTGACATCGGCTTTGTATCCGTCACGCTGGACGCGCTATCGGGCGACGCCGACAACCAAGGCGATGTCGTCGAATATGTGGACACCGTCCCATCGCTCTCGGCGATAGCGCTCGAGTCCGACCCGTCGGGCCTTGACTCGCCATTGTCTGCAAACGGTGACCCCCTGGCACCGCCCGCGAGCGCAATGCTGGTGGGCGCACTCGAATTGGTGCGCCGCGATCTGGACCAGGCGTCCGAAGTCGAATTGACCAGCGATACCCCGGACGTCACGGAAACCCCGCTGATCATCGACCCTGCGTCGAATGACTCGAACAACGCTGCCCTGACGGCAGCGGCGCCGCCGACGGTGGTCTCGGAGCCGTATCACTTGACGGTGGAGCCCACTTCAGCCGAACGGACCGCAGCGTTCCAAAAGGACCAAGTCAAGCGGATCGAGGCGTTCACTGAGGCGCAGGCCACCCGGAAGGCAGCCCTGGAAGGACAGCTGGCGTCGCAGTACGCGGAGTCTCCGCTGGGGGCGCTCGTCGCAAGCGCGGCGTATGTGGTCTCGGAACTCGCGAACACCGCGGCGTTCGTAGTGACGGAATTCGTCAACTACATCTCGTTCGCCATCACCGAATTCGTCCATGGCTTGCAGGACTGGTTCACCGCCCCGGCCGAATTCACCGGCCTGTACGGCGAACCGACATTGAGTGAGCAGTACTTTCGGGCGCAGTCAGCTCAGAACTGCGTGTTGATGGCGACGGCGATGGTCATCGGTCAACTAACGGGAACCTCGCCAACCGAGCAAGAGATCGCCGAGGAGGCAGGCAACACCCCAAGCGTCGTCAACGAGGGCAGGCCGATGTACTCCGGCCTGCAGACGCAGGACGGTGTCGACGTCAAGGACGCCATCAAACTGCTTGATATGCACGGCATTTCAGCGACCCTCACCTCGTATGGCAAGAACGAGGGCAACCTGGCGCTGAGAGCCGTGGCGATCGCACTTCAGCAGAACAAGGCCGTGTCGGTCGGGCTCCACGGAGGAACCATCTGGAACGCCGTCGAGAACAAGCCGCTGCCCGAGGGGGTCTCCGCTTCGGATCACCAGGTGGTCGTCACCGGCATCGACTTCGATAAGGGGATCGTCCACCTCAACGACAGCGGATTCGGCGAAAACGAACAGGGCGTGAACGGCGGGATAAACATGAAAGTTCCGCTGGATGCCTTCATGAAGGCGTGGCAGACCGACGACTTCGAGACCATTGTTGCGCAGCTGAAGCCGGCAAATACGGGGACTTCGGGACCGGCATCGACCCGTATCTCCGGTTCGGACAACCTATTCCTCGTCGACGTCGCGTAGTGATACCGCTGTTCACCGGTCCCCCGCGTCCTGGCTGGCGGGGGAACCGGTGAATCGGCGGTATCACGTGCTGTCCCAATGCCATTCCCTGCAGCCGGGTTGTCCTCCCGGTCACCAATCGGCGTTCGACTAGCGCTGTACTCGACAGAAGGATCACATGAACGAAACGCGGATCGCCGTCTACCGCCGCAGTGCCCTCGCCTTGTCGTCGATCGCAGTGACGACGGCGGTGTGGTTCGGCGCCGTCCCGCCCGCGCTGGCTGACCCATACGACGACGGGGACTCGTCGGAGACAACCGACAACTCGGGGTCCGCCAACCAACCAGATGCGCCCACCGCGCCGGACCTGGGCGAGCCGGCCGGACCCGACGCGGCAGAGCCCGCCCAGGGTGGGGAGGAACCTGCACCCGAAGCGCCCGCAGAACCTCCGCCCGCCGACGAGGCCCCCGGCTCTGATGGTGCCGGTGAGTCGGGCTCCGCCGCAGGGCCGGGTGACGAGGACAACGCAAGTGACGCCGATTCGAGCGTCACCGACCCCGCTGTCGATGCCGATGCACTGCAGCCTGACGTCGCCGAGGTGCCGCAGCAGGACTTCGACGAGGCGCACGGCACCGATGCGCTCGACGTGGACTCGACGACCGCGTCGGACACCGAGGTCAACGAGCTCACGGAGTCGCTGGAGTCGGTGGTCAGCAGCACGACCACCACCACCTCCTCGACCTGGAGTAGCGGTGTCTTGCAATGGAATTCGGCGTGGATCGGCTATGACAACTGGTACCGCCCCGTCTTCACGAATCCGTACAGCACGCCGCTGCAGTTGATCTACCCCTACGACGACGGAACCCTCATCTTCGAGGTCCCGCCGATGCAGCGGGCGGTACTGACCGCCCCTGATGCCGGTGCCTACAACTTCACGGCGGTGAATCGGGACCCCTCCGGCAAGCCGGTGACGGTATCTATTGGAAGCTTCTCCGGCGGCGGGTATCAGCCGACCCCCGGTCAGCCGCCGCCCGCAAAGCCTGTGCCGCCCACCACCTTCAAGAATGTGCTCGTGCAGCTCAAGTACGACGACAAGCTGTCGAAGCCGTTCCGCGTCAAGACGCTGGCCGACCTCGGCGACGATCCGTCGGTCGGCGGTCACCGCGCGTTGCTCGACGACGAGACCCCCGTTTGGGGGACGTGGACCAAGACCGCAGGGGGCGAGCGCCTGTTCGAGGTCACCAGTACCAACCAACTACCTGGAATCACCAAGCCGTCCCAGGGGCCGGTGCCGGGTTATCGGGTGCAGCTGACGAGCAACGAGGCGTCGTCGACCCCGGCCGAGAAGACGTGGGTGAAACCGTTGGTCATCGCCGCGGCCGTCGGTGCAGTGCTGGCGGTCGGTGTCGTGGCCTTTGTCCTGGCAGGCAGGCGACGGAAGAGGACACCGTAGCAGCGGTCCGCTCTGGTTAGCGGGTCACTCGCCGTCGTCGGGATTCGGGTCCGCCCATCCAGGTTCGACGACGGTGATGGTCGGGGCGTCGGCCGGAAGAGTGAAGGTGTCGGTGAGACGGACGTCCTCCGGGCCGAGATTGACGGCGGCCATGAGGGTGTTCGGCGCCATGTAGTAGCACGTTCCGGCCGGGTAGGGAGTCGGCTGCTGGCCTTCGACGTAGGGGGTCATGGTGCCGCTGAGCACGCAGGTGACCCCGCCGTATTCGTGGACGTGGATCGGGGCGCGGGTCCCGGCCTTGCGCACTCCCTGTATGACGACCACTCGCTGACCACCGGCCTCGATGGTGTCGAGCATGGTTGAGACCTCTTGCAGCGGTGCAAGGACACCGGGCAGCGGTTGACCGTTGATCGTGGTCACCGGTTCAGTTTCGTGGCCTGGATGGGCGTGTGCCGTGCCGGACGCCAACCCAGCCATCACAACGACGCTTGCTGCAACACAAATAACCCCCCGCATGCCCGCAAATGTAGCAACCGTAATTGACGGTCGCGCATGCAGCTGGGCCGAATCAAGACGCTGCGGAGACTCCACACGCCGGGCTACCAAGGTTGACGTCCCACCGAAGGCTGTGCTCCAATTGCGTGCAAGTAAGTGATTACTTACAGACAAGCAGGGGTAATCGATGAGGATTCTTCAAAAGGATGCTCACCAGGCCGGCCATCGCTCAGCGCAGCCGTCTTTGCGATCGGGCGCCGAGAACTTGAACTGTGACGAGTGGCGCGCTTTTCAGGCCACGGATAAACGGGAGGTGGTCGAGGCCGTTCCGCAATGGACGTGGCTTCAGAGACTGGGTTTCCGGCTGCTTTTCACCATCGCTGGTGGGTCGGTGATCGTCACTGGTGGTGTGATGCTACTGGTTACGGTGTATGCCGGTGTGGTGCACGCGGGTGGCGGCCGATACCCATTCGAGCCGGCGATCTGGGTGCTGGCGCAGATCGGCAGCTACCTGACTCGCGGTCGCGGCGTTGACATCACCAGGTCGCCCGCCGGAGACGTGCTGTGGACATGGTGCTTCCAGCTCGGATGGACTGTGGTGGCGCTGTTGATCACTGCCGTGTGGACGGCTATGGATCGGCGGCGTCCCAACTACCGGAGCCTGGCCGCCTCTCTGCTTGTGTTCGCACGCTTCTCCTTGGCGCTGGTGATGATCTACTACGGGGTGGGCAAGGTGATTCCCGTCCAGATGGGATACATGGCGCTGCCACATCACCAGCTGCAGTTGGTCGGCGACACAGGCTTGTTCGCCACGCTGTGGGACTTTGTAGGCGCTTCTGAGCCTTACTCGGTTGCGATAGGGCTGGTTGAACTGTTGTCGGGTGTGTTCCTGTTGTGGAACCGAACTTGGCTGCTGGGTGCGCTATTCGCGGTGATAGCGACAACGCAGATCTTCTTGCTGAACTTGACCTACGACGTACCGGTCAAGCTGGTGTCCGGCCAGTTGTTCTTGGTGGCAATCGGTATCACGTCGCCATACTGGTCCAACCTTGCGCGCGTGGTGTTCAATCGCGGTGAGACTCGCCCGGTTCAACTCTGGCCGCCACTCGGGTCAGGGGCGCCCTTGCTGCGGCGGACCGGGGTGGTCGCCAAGTTCGGCGCTGCCGCGATGTTGCTCGCGATCGCCGGACCCGGGGGTGTCATGGCGTACGCCGCTTATCACACTCCTAGCTCAACGCTCGACGGAGTCTGGTGCGCAACGTCATTCACTGTCGATGGACGCGAATCAAACCTGAATGACACGAGTCCGCAGCCGTGGACCAACGTGGCGATCACCGACCGCAAATCGGTGCCGGGCCATGGCGTAGTCATGTTTGTCAGCCAAGTGCCGTCGGGTTACACCACCAGATGGCACCTCAAGATCGACGGTGATCGACTCGAGTTGCGCAAACGCCTGGCAGATTCGACCCAGATGGTCCTATTCGCGACCCAGCCCGACAAGAACCGACTGATCCTGGTCGGCGAGGTGGACGGGAGAAGGGTCGAGGGGACGTTCGAGCGCCGGTTCATGGAGCGCAGCAAGTCGAGTTTCCGACTCATCAGCCCGCCGATACCCATGGAATCCGTCTGGTAGTTCTCGAAGAGCTTCTGCAGGGGCTCAGCCCTCGTGCCTGCGCACCGATCCAGGGCAGACAACATAGTCAGGGCGCACCACGGCACGGCCGAACCTGGCATGCGGCGGGCGCTGGGTGACCGGCGCGGATGCCGGTTGGGGTCGCGTCGGCTTCGCCGAAAACTGCAAGTACTTCGGTTACCGGCTGATGGAGCGTGATTGCGAGATGGATCCCGCCGCTCGTAGATAGCCGGACGGACCGGTACCGAACCGTCGCCTGCACGAACAGGTGAGCACACTCTGATCAGCATCGCTGAGTTCGTGCGTGACGTGCGAGAGCGTCATGTCAGTGTCGCGGAGATAGCAGTGCACTTCATCCACCAGCGCCTCGAATGTACGTTTCGCCAGAAGCCTGCGCTGCAGAGCTTTTCGGGTGAAGATTGAACTGGGTGGCGATGAGTTGAAGCGTGACGGTGTTAGTTGGCAGCCGTTGGCGGACCATCCCGCGCACAGCCTGAGCGATACTCGCATCGCGCTCGGTGATATAGCCAGGTACTGCACGACGGACTGGTGCGCAGCTGATCGTCGGTGAGTGGCGGGGCAAGATCTGCAGTGCGCAGCTCGAATCGGCATTCCGATGCGAAAAGCACGGGGAGCAACTGAAATACGCCCGGTAATCGTCGGCATAGTCAGCGGCGCGTGCGGCACGTACACACGTCTACCGGCGCATAACCGGCACCCATCAATAGCCGCAGAAACCTCAGTGTGAACCCCAAGCTCAGCTCAACGGATAGCGAGATCTCTTGGACCCCTTTCACGGCGAGAGCCGAGGGCGAACGAACCGCGAAGTACACGCCGCCGTTTGGGCGGCGAGTTGTGCTCGACGCGTCGAAAATTGACGAAGTAGCCAATTTCCAGTTGCTTCGCCGCTAAGCTGCCTTTCAAGATCAATCCTCTGTGGTTGGACCTGGACCGTAGGAGACAGTGCGCCGATGAAGAACCTCCCTGTAGCGACGACGGCGGGTCTGTTCGCGATCGCTCTGAGCCTGGGGCTCGTTGGCTGTGATTCGAGTAGTGACACAGCGGCCACGACGACAACCTCGACGACGAGTGAGACCAGTACGACGGCCTCACCAAGTCCGCTGCCCGGCAACGATGACGACACGATCAACGATTACGTCACCGAGAGCGATATCGCGGAGACGCCAATCAAACCCGGCGAGCCCGGAACCCCAACATTCGACTTCCCAATCCCCCCCGGATGGCGCGACGCCGGCGACGCGACGCCGGAATGGGCCTACGGCGCCATCGTCTACGACAGCCCGATCGATCCGAATGACCCGCCGGACATGTACGCGATCGCCTCGAAGCTCACCGGCAACGTAGATCAGGCGAAAATTTTCGAATACGCCCCGGAGGAGTTGGATGAGATGGCCGAATTCAAGCCATCGGCAGAACCGACGAGGGGCAAATTCGGTGGCTTCGACGCCCTTTCGTACGCAGGCACGTTCATAAACGACGGCCAGAAGCGATTCGTCGCACAGAAGACGGTCGTCGTGCCGGCGACGGACGGTTTGTTCGTCCTGCAACTGAACGCGGACAGTTCCGAGGCCGAACAGGACGCGGTACTCGACGCCATCAAGGTGATCGATGAGCAGACGACCATCACCCCGCCGTCATGACCGCCCGCACCATCCGAAACCCAAAGGACCCGCTTACCGACGGAGACGTATCGATATGAGAATCCGGAACACGGCTCCAGCGCTCTTACTGGCTTCGGTGTGCAGCGCCGCGCTGATGTCGTCCTCACTGCTGACCGCGCCGCCGGCGAATGCGCAGTGCAAGGCCGGACAGGTGTGGGACCAGCGCACCGGGGTGTGCTGGTCCCAGGCTGAGTCCACACTCGGCGTTCCGGGCACGGGCGGTTGGTGTAAGCCCGGCAGGATCGGACTGTGCATAGCAAACTGGCAGAATTCACCGGTCCCAGGCGCGAACATCAACCCCGCGCCGCCGGGGGGACCGGCGCCGCGCACGACCTGGCCCAACCGCTGACACCCGCCGGAGGGTACTGACAGGAGCAGCCGCACGATACGACGCACCGACGGCCTGGTGGAGCGTTGTTGACGGAGAGTTGCAGCCTAGCGGCCTTTTGCTGCCGGTCTTCGAGGCATCCCTGTGCCCCCAGTCGGACTCGAACCGACACTTGGCGGATTTTAAGTCCGCTGCCTCTGCCAATTGGGCTATGGGGGCGTCGCAGGTCAGAGCATGTTTTAGCCGGTTTCGGCTAAGGACGATGCCTCCAAATACCGCAGTGATACCGCAGTGCTCTCGATGGCCTTGCCCAAAACGTCGGCCACACCACTCAGGTCGTCACTGAGCAGGTGGCCGTAGCGGTCCAGCGTCATGGCCGCTGTCGCGTGCCCCAGTAGTCGCTGCACGACCTTGACATTAGCCCCCGCTGAGATGGCCAACGACGCCGTGGTGTGGCGCAGCCCGTGCGGTACCAGGCCGTCGATGCCGACCGCCTTACATGCGTTGTCGAATGCCCAGCGGTATTCGCCCAACGGGAGAAACCCGCCCTTGCGGCTCGGGAAGACCAACGCATTGGGATCGTCCGGTAGCTCAGCCTTCAGCCGCTTCCACACCGGCAGCGGTACCGGCACTATCCGGCTGCGGTTGCTCTTAGTCGTGGACTCGACGATCCCCCGCTTGGCGACCGCCGTCGCCGAGGAGTAGATCGCCAACTCGTGATTGCCGACGTGCCGTCGACGCAGTGCCACGGCTTCGCCGAACCGCAGTCCGCAGTAGCCGAGAACGAGGGTCAGCGTCTCGAAACGTCCGGTCGCCTTCGCGAGCTTGAGAAGCTCTGCGTGAGTGAGGTATCGGCGCTCCTTCTCGACCGGCGTCGGCAGATCCTCTCCCCTCCGTAGCTCCAGGGCCACGTTTTTGCCTACCCTCCCCGTCCGTACGGCGTATTTCAGAACCGCCCCGGCCAGCTGGTGCGCCTGGGTGATTCTCGACGCCGAGAGGGCCGTTCCGCGCTGTGACCCGTTCACCGACAGCGACCCCAGCCACTCGGTGTAGTCCTCGTAGGTGATCTTGTTCAGCGGGACATCCCCCCACCGGGGTAAGACGATGGTGTCGAGGATCGACCGATACCCGGTGAGGGTCTTGGGCTTTCGGTGCCCCTTGGTCTTGTACCACTTCTCGGCGACGGCGCCGAAGGTCTCGCCGCCGGCTCGGGGGCTGATGTAGTCGCCGCGCTCGATGTCGGCGGTCACCTTGTTCAGGTACCGCTGAGCGTCGGCCTTGATCTTGAAGCTCTTGGAGTGCTCGCGGCCCTCGGCGTCAACCCAGCGGGCACGCCATCGGGTCACCTTTCCCTTGAGGGGGGAGTCAACGGTGATTGTCTTGCCGGTCTTTGGATCTTTGGCCCGCCGTGTCCAGCGGTCATCTATCCCGGCGCGCTGGTTCCTCATGGCGGCAATGTACCGCAGGAAATCCGTCGAGCTGTCATCACTTTCTGACGGGCTCGATCAGAAATTGACGCTCGTAGTCAAAAATTGCCAACTCGACAATCTTCCCTGTTCAGACTGATTGCGGTAGGTTGCCGTAGCGTAAGCGCACCACAAGGGAGTCGCACCATGAAGACACTCGTATGCACTATCTCCTGCCCGTTCTGCGGAGCCAGCCCTGGCCAACCGTGCGTGGAGTTGAGGGCGGGCGCGGTGGGCCGCATGGATACATATCACTTCACCCGCGTTGGGTGGCCGCGCGGTGGACCCGAGTACGGACCCAATACGAACTGATGCCCGCATGAAGGACCGCACACTCCTCGCGCTTATCTCCGGCGGCTGCGTCGTGGCCTTAGCGGTCGGCGTCGCCATCGACAGGTTCACCGGGTTGGGTGATGAACCTGAGGCGTGGACGCCTTACCCCGATACCTGGGAGTGCGTCGATCCAACTCCCAAGCGGGACGGTGCCTGTCGCGTAGCCAACGGCGGTCTACTCGACACGGGCCTAACGCCAGGTTGGATTCGCAGCGCGGGACCGCGAATGGACACGAGAACCACCTGCGAGTGGATGCGCCTTTCCGGCCCATCGGTGAAATTGGAACACGTTATCGACATGGGCAGCGAGCGGTCTGGTCCCGTTGAAGTCCACATCGAATCGAGTGACTTCGCGTTCTGGTCCGAAGGGTGCCAGCCGTGGCAGCGGGTGTCGCGGGATTAGGTTGCGCATTATTACCCACTAATCGCGAAAATCGCGTTAACCGCGCGCGTTCGGCGTGTCGCGCACGCAATATGTCGGAGGCGTGTGCCAGCGTTATTGGGTGACGGCGCAAACCATGCGCCGCTGACGCAAGGGAACAGAATGTACGGACGCAATGACATACACAGGGCTGAACCAACGCCCCCTCGCCCAAGGCGCCTGCTCCCCCTAAAGCCCGAAGATCAGCCAGCCACTAAGGGTGACATCGCAGAAGCTGTCGAGGTGCTTAAGGAAATTCGCAGCCTCCTTGAGCGCGTTGCTGCGGCGGTGGAGAAGACGCCCTAGCGGGGCTTGCCGAATCGAAGTGATGAAGTTGGCATCCCCAAACTGCATGAAGCAGCGCATCTTTCTACAGCGGCACAACACGGATGAATACGTCTATCTGGCATGGTTTGAGCTAAGGCCCACGCACGATCTGTATTGGGGATTGTCAATGGGCACGATTGACCACGAATCCACGTTCGCCAATGCTGATGAACCGGGTGGACGAACCGTTACGCTCAAACCCCCTGATGACTGGGACAAGCTGCCCCTGGTGAACGTCAAGCACTCGTACCACAGGATGGGTAGACGGCACGCGAGTGCTGGCGGCTCCGGTCGCGCCACCATTCGCGACAGTCGGCACACCCCTCTCAGTGAGATTACTGAGCCGACGCTCATCTGCGCCCTCATCACGGGGGTGGCGGCAAAGCAAGAAAAATACCTTCAGAGCCTCAACCGCAATAACTGTCGTGCGGTGATCCTGGAGTTGAACGACGATCAATGGTTTAACAGTCGGCTCTACATCGAGTTCTTGATCACGCCATCAGGACGGCAACGCTTCCCGCAGATGTGGATTGATGTCAGTCCCCGCTTTTACGAAAAGCAACCGGCCGTAAGCAGCTTCAGCCAGGAGTTGGACCGGTTATTAGCGGTTCGGCATGTTGTGATGCCGCTACCGCCAGGTCGCAAGCCAAAACGGAGACATCCTGGATTCCTACTGATTCCCAATATCGAGGTCACCGCGACAGCTCAGCGAATGGCGCAAAAGGCCGAGGATAAACCTGCGTAGGTACTTCCATGCGCCGGCCAGTAAGTATACACTTACAGGCCATGAGAAAGACGAAGATAACGCTGGCTTCGCTGCTCGCCGCATTCACACTGACCCTGACCGGCTGCATCCCCCCGGTCGTTGTTGGAAACATCTGCGGAAATGGCATCGGCGGTCCCTGCTAGCCGGTTACGCCGCTGCCCATAGTCGCCTATATGGGGCCACTGAAGCCGCCACATCGGGGTCGAGATCTTGGTTCGCTGCTGCGGACCAATCCATCCGAATATCGTCAATCTGCTTGGTCCTCAGCGCCCCGGCGACATTTTCGCGCCGATCATAAAGCCTTGCCGCCTGAACGAGAGTGGCGTACTTGATGGCGCTGGGCACATTCGTCCAGCCCCACTTCGCCGTCACGGCCACTCCGTGCCGCAAACCGTTGGGTTTCACTGCCGATGACGGCAACACCTCGATGCGGGTCCAGGGGCGCCCGTTGGGGGCGGCGTTGACCGGCGTGAGCCGGTAGGCGGTGATCTGTGCCTCTGGCGTCCCATCAAGGTCGTTGTCCACCTCGACGGTGAGACCGTCAGTCGTCATGAGATCGTCGATGGAGATCAGCCACCGGTCTCGGTAGAACTCTGCCGTGCACCAACGGATCTCGGTTGTTTCGGCCAGGCCGAACTGTCGGTGAGTGGCCTTATCGATGGCGCGGGAGGCGGCCTCGACCGCGAGGTTGAGTTGGTCTAAGTCGGGCTCGGCGTCGTCAAGGTGCAGCCAGTTGGCGAGGTCTTGCCCGCTGGCGTATTGGGGGTACAGGGCCATTTTGTTTCCCTATCGTCGTTGCGAAAACCGGGGGGCCATAAGCCCCCCGGTCTCACAGATCGGGTAAGGATTAAGCGAACGCCGGTGTGGCCAACGCAGTTCCGCCCAGCTCCACAACGCTCTGGGGGTAGCGCGCCGCCGTGAAAGCCACGTAGCCATAGACCTGTAGCCGAGTGGTCAGGGTGCCGGAACCCACCTCGGGCAGAACGCGGGTGCGAAGTGCGCTCTCCCACAAGAGGAGGTCCGAGGCCCGCAACACGTGGATAACGTCCTCATTGGTGCTCGCGCCCAGCGTGGTCGGCATGTTCGGGTCGGTCACGACCGGCAGGCCGTGCATCTGACCCACCACCTGCTCGGCGAGAACCCCACTGAGCGTGGCGATTTGGTTCTGACCCGGCCCGTTGGGGACGACCAGCGGACGGCCGACGTCGTCGCGAGCCGCCAGGAAGAAGGCCCACCGACGCGGATGCATGATGATCACGGTCGGTGCCATGAAGCGCTGGGTGTGCACCCGCTGGACGGCATCGGCGATCTTGGCGAACAGCAGACCGACGTTATCCGAGCCGGAGGTCGCGGCGATCGTCGTGATACCCGACGTGTTACGCACGCCCAGTACTTGACCCGACGCGCCGGAACCGGAGATGACTTGAAGGTCAACCTTGGTAGCGTAGTCGGCGATCAGGTCGCGGAAGATGACCTCATCGAACGAGATCGGCGACTGGTCCAACAGCTGGATGGCTACGTCCTGCTGGCCTGCGATGGTCCTGACGCTGGCCTGCACGCTGGTGTCCGTCAGGTCCGTCTCCGCTACGTTGGTGTTGTCGGCCGTCTGGATGGCGGTCGCGGTGCCGGTCAACACCTTGGGGATGTTGATTGAGTCGGTGCCGGGCGGCAGCGTCAGGTTGGTGACGGTGTTGGCGTAAGCCCTACCGGCGCGGGCCAACTCGACATATTGCGAGACCAGCCAAATCGGCGGGACCGCATATCCACCCGTGCCGTCCCCTCGGTCGAGGTCGCGGTATTCGGGGTTGGTCTTGACGTCGATTGCGTGACGGCGCAGGCGCTCTGCGGCATCGCCGTCGGGGTCCATGCCTCGGTGAACGCGCATAAAGTCGCGGAAGTACGACGTCCGCAAATCGTCCCTGCGGTAGGTGGCCGGTTCGGTCACCTTCACCGGGGCGACGGGGGAACTGTTGGGGGCCTTGTATGCAGCGGTGCGCTGTTGCAACTCGGCGGTCTTTTGCGCCGCCTTGAGCTCCGTTTCCAGAGATTCATACTCAGCGACTTCGTCGTCGGTCAGCGACCGAGTCTCGCCGAGGTCTGAGATGGCTTGGAGCTTCTCCAAGATTTCATCAATTGACAATCGAATTACCTTTCGAAAGGGTCTTGATCCGAACGCGGATCAGCTGTGTCCGACCGTCGATCTCGGCCGGGGGGTTGAGTGATCGGATGGTGGCGGAGGTTGAAGAATTGGCACCGAAATTGACCACCGAAACGTCGCCCTTATGGAGGTCAACCTGTTGGATAAGTCGCAGCGACTCGGGATCATCGAATCCTGGTGCGGCACTCCATGTCTGAGCCTTCACGCGGAAGGCGAAGGACATTTCGGTGAGGTCTCCCCGGCGCATCTTGGGCTCTAGCCGCTGGACATCGGGATCGGACCTATCCAGCGTCGCTACGACCTTCAGCCCGTGGTCGTCCACCGACAGGACGAGCGTCCCTGACCTGGTGCGAGCCAGGGGGAGGCCCTCATGGTTGACCAACAGGTGGAGGTCTGGGTTTTCGCGTAGTGTCTCGTCGAAGGCATGGCGGTCCACTCGTTCGATCCACCCACCGGCAGATGGTCCGCCATACATTTGGTAGTCATCGAATGTGCTGGCGTACCCGGTGAGGGTGAGAGTCTCTGAGTCTGAGCGTTGTTCGATGCGGGACCGGTATTCCCAGACCGATAGATCAGCTTTCATCATTGGGTTCCTGTGGCTCTTGCGCTTGCGGCCGTTCGGATTCGGGCAGGGGGCGCCGGTTGAGGATCTGCCGCGCCTCCGCGTGGGACAGAAGTCCCGCCTGCACCTGTTTGATTAGCAACTCGATCTCCGTTTGAGGATCGGGTGCCAGCAGGTCTCGATAGTCGAACTCTGCCTTGCGATTGGGTGGGAGCAGGAGCGAGAGCCGCTGCTCAATACGCGTAGTCCACGGCATGAACGTCCATCGGGCCATGGCCTGATGCATCTCGCGGATGCCGGTGCCCCACGAGGATTGCTTATCGCTGAGCCCGATCAGGGTCGCCGGCACACCGTAAATCCGTGCAATTTCTTCGATTTGGAATTCGCGCGCCTGTATCCACTGGAGGTCCTCATTGCTGATCGTCCAGGGATGGATGTTGACCTTCCGGTTAATGAAGGCGATCTTGCCCGCGTTGGGTTCGCCCGCGATCCTGCGGTCCAGTCCCTCTTTTATGGCCTTCGCGCTTTCCTCATCCATCTCCTCATCAACGGTGGCGATGGCGGACATCAACGCACCACCGTTGAACAGCCGGGACGCAGAACGGTCGGCCGCCAGGGCGATGCCGAAGGCACCGCTTCTGGCCAGCGTCAAAGGCGAAAGCCCCACGTAACCATCCGAACTGAGCCACTTGATGTGAGTCATGCTCAGATCCGTAAAGGCTCGCGTAGTGCCGTCCTCAAGGCTGACGCGGTAGGTCTTTGCGCTGGTGCTGTAGTCGATCTCGACGCATACCGCAGAGGGGTGGATGGGCGATACGCCGCTCAACGCACCGGCGTTGTTGTAGATGTGCGCGAGATAGGCATTACCCCAAAGCAGTAGGTGCAGCAGGGTCGTCTCAACGAGTTCGTAGCGAGTTAACCCGCCTGCAGGCTTGTCCAACCAAGAGGGCACACGCTCGGTGACGCCATCGCTTTCCTGAACGACGCGCAGCGGGAGGGTGGCTATGCCGCCTGCAATCAGCGACACGGCTCGGTAGACGGCGGACAGGCCCAGAACACTGCACTCATCGACGGGGGCACCCGTCAGGGGCGAGCCGATAAAGTCAACCATGCGGGTTACCGCGTTGGTGGTGAGCACTCGCCGCTCTTGTGGTTGCTCCCGCTGCTCGACGGGTTCAGGCGGGGGGTTGGGGGCGCCAAAGATGCGCGTTAGAAGGCTCAAGTTGGGATCTCCTAGATGACAAAGGCTGGTGCACGCTTAGGTGCCGGGTGCTGTGCGCGGTCGTGACACAGCGCCAGCGCGATAGCGGCGTCGATGTGTCCACGGCTCTTGGACTTGGTGAGGCGAAAACCCTTATCGGTGTAGACAGGCATGGCGTTGAGGATGTGTCGCTCGTAATCGGCTGCGCCGTCGTGGGATAGCTCTCCGCGCATAATCGCCTCGTACAGCCCGCCAACGGCTGGCACCATCCGCTCTGGCGACTGGGGTATGACCACCATTGGTAGGCCTTCGTCGGCGAGTTCTGTTGCCTGCACGTCGAAATAGGCTGGGTCGTAGGCCACCGCCACCACGCTGTAAGTGCGGTGCAACTCCCGTAGGTGGGCCATGACACCGGTAACGTCGATGGCCCGGTCCGGTGAGGGCTTCCAGATTTTGGCCGCGGTGTGTAGAACCCCATCGGGGCGGCGTTGGCCGATGACTACGGCGCTACAGTCGCGCTTAAGGCCAACGTCCACACCGACCCACGTGTCGGCACCGTCGACCATTTGGTAGTCGCTGACCAGTGCGCGCCAGACTCGGCGGCCGTCCACACCTAGCCAGCAGTCGGTGCCCTCAACCCACTGGCCCAGGCGGAACAATCGAAACTCTGACTCGGGCGACATTTTGACATCGGTGCGCAGGGCGTCAAGGGACAGGTAACCCTCGGCTATCGCGGGGTTCGCGAGTAGCCACATGGATTCGTCGCGGTAGTCGCAGTCGTCAGGTGCGGATAGTTCGGTGTAGGAAAACCCTTCGGGGGCCTCACCGCCCGCCCATATCTCCCGCAGGTGCCACAGTGCGGATTTCTCCCGGTCCACACCGGGGGTACCGATACCGACCACAAGAGACTGGGAGCGCTTACCGGAGGCCAACACCATCGCCTGCCACGAGGCCAGCGGTTGGAAGCCGATTTCATCGACAATCGCACACGTGGGGTCTAGCCCCTGAAGGCCGTCCACGTCGTTAGCGATGGGGAAGCATTCACCGCCGTTGTAGCCCACCACGATCTTGGCGTTGCTGATCGCGGTATAGACCAAGGCACGCTTTGACATTTCCGGCTCAGCGGCCACCATCTTGCAGGCCACGTCGTAGACCGAACGGGCAGCCTGACCAACGGTCGTTGCCATGATCGGGACGATGGGCTGACCAGTGGGGTTCTTATCGAAGACCGCCCATAGCGCGATAGCGGCCAACAGAGTTGATTTACCTTGCCCGCGCGGAGCCGATAACACTGCCTGCCGGATGCCGGGTTGCAGGATCTCCCTAATCCACGCCCTTTGAAACTCGGCCAGCTTTAGGAGCCGACCAAAGCCGTGCCCCTTGGGCGACCGGCAGTAGCGTTCGATAAACCTGATGCAGCGTTCGGCGGGGTCTTTCTCGCGCCAGCGGTACCAGGGGGGCTGCGACAGATCCTCGAAGTGGGCTCTTGCATTGCCAACGACGGCCATTTACCCCCCCTTCCGAGGCGTTTCGTTACACTTGCGACCTGCGGTTTTGCGGCTTAAATCGGTGCTAAAATCGGCTTAAAAACAGCCATCTACCTGCGGTTTTGGCCCGAAAAGTGGCCATTCTTTATAAGCGAAAGCGGCGGCGCGGGAGTCGCCGATGATGAAAGGTTGCGAACTTTTTTCGCGAAATCGCTTGTGCGCGTGTGGTTTTCGCTTAAGTCGGCCTTAACGCGCGCTTAACTGCGGTGCCCACCCATAACCGTTAGCTACCTGTGCCTAAAGGCAGCACGGGCGAACGGCGCATATTCGGGCGTGTCCTCGCTGCCGAACTCGATTGCGGCCACCTTGGCCGCGTCGTCGTCGCTGAAGACCTCGCCGACCAGGGCGCCATCACCGTCGAGGCCTTCCAGCCCACTGTGCCTGCGCACCCTGATGCTGCGCCTAAACCGGCCCGTACGCGCGGGGGCGAGCTCACGAACCGTATCGGCGACCTGATCGACAACACGATCAAGCTCACGCCGTAACTCACTGTTGCCCTTTGCTTCTTGGGCGATGACCCCCTCAAGTTCGCGCGGATCTAGCTGAATTTCCATCTTGGCCGACCGCCCTTCATCGAATTGCAGTAAATGCAACTTGGAGCAATGTTGGTCGGGCTATGGTTCGTGGCCCGCCCGTCGATGTGATCCCGACTCGTCGCCCGGCCCGTACACCTCGGCGAGATACGGAGAGTGCACACACCACGCGGCTTGGGTAGGGCACGGTAAGCGGGGTGTTCGTATCGTGCTGCACGCCAAGCACGCTCGCATTCTCGGCAGCGTGACCGCCCCGGCCTGGCGAGGCGGGGGCAGTCTAGGCAGGGTCTGCGGGGTGGGGTCATGTCCGACCCCCGGGGAGCATGTTGGCATTTGTCTGGTGCACCGCAGCATCGCTGCGTATGTCGGGCACCTTCGAGTTGTCAACGTTGACTTGGACTTGCATGTTCTGCTGCGCCTGCTGCGCCGCGAAGGCAGCAATACCACGCTCGGCGGCAACCTGTTCGGGGGTGAGTGGCTGGTCACCGTTGTTCATCTGTTGCGTAAGAGCGCCAGCGATATTGGGCGCGACGTTGGCCGAGACGCCAGCGATGCTGCCGAGAATCCTTCCGGCCCAACCGCGAGCGGGGTCTGCCAACTCGCTTTCGACCGGTGAGAAGGTTTCCATCAGGCCCTCGACCGCGATGCCGGTCAGCTCCGCACCCGCCGAGATCGCGCGGTTGATTTCGTCGATGCCGATCTGGGCGGCCTGCCCGATGAACGGACCACCCGCACCCGCACCAGGGAGCAAGCCACCAACAGCACCCGGCCCAGACATGGCCATGCCAAGAAGGCCACCACCGCTCAGGCCGAAACCTGCTTGTGCTGGTCGGCCCTCACCGTACGCACGGCCCATCATCGGAGTGCTGTAAGCACCCGTGCCCATTGCGGAACCAAAGGGCGTCATACCGGGGATAGCGGCTGGAGGAGGTGCCATGCCGGGAAATAGCGCACCAGTACCAGGACCACCGGCCGAGACACCGCCCGGTGTGTAACTCGTCGTGGGTGTCGCACCAGGGAGCGCTCCAGGGACCGGGAGTGCCCAGTGCTCGGTGAACTGAGGATCAAGCGCCCCAGCAGCGGCGCCGCCGTAGGTAATCCCGCCGTTGGAGCCGCCAGCCTCGAAATTAATACCAGAGGGCAGGGTGGCCGCCATGTGGCCACCACCAGGACCGCCGTGCGAAATGCCGATGTTCAACGCCCCTGGCATGTAGCCTGGTACGGCTCCGAGTGATTGCAGGACCGCGCCCGCACTGCTCGTGTCGAACAGCCGACCGGGGCTGGTGGTGCCGGTCGTCAGAACCTCCACAAGATCGCTGATAGCGCCGGAGCAATCTGCCAGCCCGCGCACCAGATCAGATGCGCCCCAACCGTAGTCGCCGCCGTGCGCGGACCGGGCCAGGGCTTCGAGAGCGGCTGCGGGACCGGAGAGTTGCCATTGTCCTGTCCCCATCCATTGGCCAGCCTGCTGCTGCGTCGCCTGCATCGCCTGGTCGATTGGGATGCCGACGCCGTACGGGCCAGCCGTCATGCCTTCGCTGTATTGGCCGAAGATGTTTGGGAACTCGCCAAATATGGACTTGCGTGGGGAAAGCAGACCAAGCAAGCCTGAGCCACTGCCGGCGGTGCCGTAGACGCTTGTCACGCCACTCAGTGCGCCGATTACCGGTGCCATCGCGGCGTTGGCAATGAGCTTGAACAGATTCGACAAGATGCCCGGCAGGCCCTGGCTAAAGCCGAAGTCCTTGTCGATCTCGGCGCCGATCTGCTGCAGCTCGCCAGTCAGGCCCTTGACCTGCTCAGCGGCGCCCTGCATTGTGCCCGTTAGCTTTTCGGTCGCACTCTGCTTCGCCTCGTTAAGCCGAAGCTCGGCCTCGAAACTTTCGCGCTGGGCAAGTGCTAGCTCGTTGCGGGCCTGCTGGATCGCGGTTGCCTCCACCGTGTTGTCGCGCACAAGCGCGTTCAATTTGGCCTCCGCCTGGGCCTGCTGATGCCGGGCGTCGAGCACTGACGATGCCGCCGAATACAGCGAGCTATCAACAGGAAAGCCCTGTAGCAGCGACATCGGATCGCCCGTGTAAGGCACAGTCGGAAAGTCCGCCTGCGAGCCAGATCCCGACCCCGACCCATCGGGGTCCCACGGCCGGAGAGCGCCCGTAAACCAGTCTGTCGCAGCGACATTCGGTATCGCAGGCCGACCAAACGCGCGCCCGCCCACGCCGGCGGGGGCACCTGGCGCCGGAGGCGGGATCGCCCCCGGCGCGGCGAGTAGCTCCTCTATTGAACCGCCCACGCGCGCGCCACCGCCCTGGCCCGCCAACACGTCTAGCGGATTCGCAATGGGCTTCGGCGGATTGACCTCGACGATGCGCCCATGATCGTCGTAAGAGGTCGGGCCCGGCGGCGTGCGGTCGAGGCCAAGCCAGCCGGGCAGGTCCTCTAGCGGGTTTCCCTTGATCAGGTTGTTCAGCTCGGAGAGGGGGCGAATTAGAAAGTTTGTGATGGTGGTCGAGATGCCGCCGAATACGGCCGTGGCAACGGGTTCTAGCTCGGTCTTGAGGGTGTTGATCACCTTCTCTAATTCCTGCTGCCAGTCCGCCGTCTGGTTTCGAGCATCCTCAACACTTAGCCCCGTGCTGGCGAGAGCCTTGTTCAGCGATTCGACAGTGAGCGTGCCATCACGAATCGCACGAAAGATCGACTCAAAGTTGCGCGTGCCAAAGGCATCAACGGCCACCGCACGCGCGGCAGATTCGGGCAGCGTCGCAATGTCGGTGATGATCCGCTCAAGCTCCGCGCGGACATTGCCACCCTCGCGGCCGACCTCGGCGGCCATCCTTTGCAGCGCAGGGCGCAATACCTCAGAGCCGATACCGGCCTGTTCAAATTCGCCTAGCAGAGCAGCGGTTTGGGACAGATTCAGGCCCAAGTCCCTCGCCACGGGACCGGCCGACCGGAGGGTGGCGATCAGTTCGCCGATGGGCTGGCCAGTTCTTTGGGAGGCCTTGTATAGATCATCAACGACGGCGACGCCGTTTCGCTCAACGTCAACGCCAAAGGTATGAAACGCTTTTGACAGCTCGCGAACGTCGATCGCTTCGCCCGTCATCTGCTGGAGATCCGATAGCTGGGCAGTCAGTCGCTCAAGCGGCGCACCAGTCAGGCCGAGGGTTTGCGCGAGCCTCGTCGCGGTGTCGCCAATGGATTCGATTGGGGCGGCCGTGGTTTGCGCCACGCGCTTGACCGAACCGGTGATGGACTCCAACTCGGCACCGACCTTGCCGGTGCGCACCACGATATTGTCGAAGGTGTCATCAAAGGCCGCGCCAAGGTCATAAAGCTGCTTCCCCACAGCCACAGCCGCCAGGCCCACACCAGCGATACCCGTTGCGGCTATGCCCGCCTTGCCGGAAATCCGGCCGAGCACGGCATCAGCTTGCGAACCAAACGCGCCAAATTGCTGGGTGGCATTGGAAATCGCCCCCCGCATGGCATCACCAACCGCCCGCGAAAAATCCCGCCCAGCAGCCGCCCCGGCACCGCTGAAGCCCCGTGCCGCCCGCGCGGCGGCAGCGGAGGTGTCGATGTGCGACAGGGGCCGTTCCAGTGCGCGCTGGAAGTTGTCGCCTGCACGCCTTCCGGCCCGGTCAAAGTCGTCGGTCAACTGTCGGGCGGCATCGACCGCTGCGCGGCGGTCAAGGAGCGCCTTTACACGTACTGATACTTCGGCCAATTGGATTTCCTTCTAAGGTGATTCGACGAAAGTGAGCAACGCCGCGCACGACTCGGACAACTGCGCGAGCGCGCCCGGCCCCCCCGAGTTCCGCGAGGAGGGGTCAGGTGCAGCGATCTAGCAGCAGTGGCACTTTCCGAGCCGTGGTGACATACGCGGCGTTGCAGAACTTGGGAAGAAAAGGGGCGACGCCGTGCTTGCACCGCGAGCGCGACCAGGCTAGTCCACGAGAACCGGGTCGCAGCGATTCGAGCGGTGGCGGCTGCGGCGCACGGCGTCGCCGAACCGGGCTGCCTCGACGAGGAGAGGCAAACCCGGTGTAGCCAGTTGGTTTGAAACAGATCGTCGTCCGAGCCCGATCTGTACCCCCCACCAACTGGCAAGGTGGAGTGAGGGCCAGGAGGAAGGTTCAAGGCCTGACCCTCAAGCGCACTAATCGTGCCTTGGCTGGTGACACGGCAACAGGTGAAGTACGTACGGCGGTGAGGTAAAACCGCCAGCCTTGGACGGTGGCCGTCTAGCCGGTGGCATCTTCGCTAAGCGGGACGGTGAACGTGTCGTCGTCGGCGGCAAGGGTGATGTGCGTTGGTGTCAAGACTTGTTCTCCACTGTTGAACGCAGCCCCTCAGAGGGCGTCTGACGGCAGGTGGGGGCTGGGGCGGCAGAGAGGGTCAGGGCGAGCGGTATGGCCGTTACTCCGCCCTCTGAAGGGCTTCCCGGCACATCTCGTAACGCGGCCTCCAGCTTCTCGTACCGGCTAACCGCTCTGTAGCTTTGAGACGATGGTGACTTTGACGGGCTTACCCGACAGGTCACTGTGAATCCGTGGACCGCCGATGATTCGGTAATTCCTACCTCCGTGACGGATTACGCCATCGGCCGTGGCATTCAGCGCCGCCGCGACGGGCGGCACCGTGGATTGCCAAAGCTCCGTAGCTGTGTTGGTGTCGTGCTCGGCCGTCTCGCTGAAGGTCAGTGGACGGTGGCGGCAGCCGGGCACATCGGCCGTCGTTTCGGTCGGTGTGTAAGTGCCCAACGGCCCACGGGGCCTGGGGGCTGAACGTGAGCGTTTGGTTGCCAAACTTCATCACTGCTCCTAGGTGTGCGTACCGCCTTCGGCCAGGGTCGGGGTCAGGGTCGGAACCAGGCCGACTTTTTTGTCGGTGCGTACCAGGGGGGGCGAGAGTCGAGGCGTCCGCTAGCCGGTGGGCGCTGGCCGATTACGGCGTCGCCGCTCGGCATGCCGTCGAATCGACGGGCGTACCAGGAGGGAGACTGCTGCGGAAGCCCGAAGGGCGCGAGCAGCAGACTCCCGACGTTTAAGTCTGTAGCTCCTCAATTGGAGAGTAAATCTCCCGATGGGAGCCTCTCATCACAGAGTTCTAAAGAGCCTGCTCTAGTGGCTTTTTCAAGGACCTATTTTGTTTCCCTGGTGGGGATCTAAAAAGAAAGATCCATTTAGACACGTAGGTCACGTGCGCCCCTTCGGGGCGCGTACCCCGTCTGGTCCGCACGACGGAAGACAGAAGGTGGGGGTAATAAGAAGGCGAGGTACGAGTCTTCTTATATAGGGGGGTCCACAGTCCACACTCTGACCTGCGCAAACGCGCCGGAAAGTGTGGACATGCGTCCACGCCGTGACCTGCGGTTATGCCTCAGCCTTGAACCGCCACCCCGAACCATCTTTTCGGATATTGGCCCGCTTGATCCGCCCCTGGGCGGCCTCGGTGGAGATGCCCAACTCAGCGCCGAGCTTGGCCGATGCTGGGCGCACGGCCATCCCGTGGCAGTTCGTGCTGAGCCAAGCCAACAGGTCAGCCCCGTTGTCTAGCCTCGCCTTGGTGCGCTGACGCTTCACCTCGTCGGGCCTTTCCGCCCTGCGGTCAATCACCTCAAACCTCGCACCAGCGCCGTGCAGCAGTGTCAGCTCGTAGGGCTCGGCGTGGTTGCCGGTGAATCTCAGCGTCATGTTCCCCCTGCGCGACCGCCTGGCGAAGATCCGCCAACGCACCGCTTGGGAGATGTAGGACGCTCCGAGCGGCAACTCTGACTTACCACCATTGGCGTTGAACTTGTCCGAGGAGTGTGCAACCACCACGACGGGGATGCCTGCGCGGACGAACCGCCGTACGCCGTCGAAGAACTCGCGGGCCACGTC
Organism: Mycolicibacterium moriokaense; assembly: GCF_010726085.1. NCBI lineage: Bacteria > Bacillati > Actinomycetota > Actinomycetes > Mycobacteriales > Mycobacteriaceae > Mycobacterium > Mycolicibacterium moriokaense. The sequence continues at coordinate 1,744,607 of NZ_AP022560.1, read as the reverse complement.
GTCGTGGTTGATGGGACCGTTGATCGCCTGCGAGTAGTTGTCGATGACCACGAAGTTGCGCCCATCGTCCAAGACCTGCTCGTAGAGCGACTGCCACATCTGCGGCGACCGCATGATCGGCAGCCGGTAGAACACGACGTCTGGTGATTCATCGGGCATCACCGTCAGTATGCGGTCGCGGTACTCGACGGCACCCATATCGTCGGTCCAGCAGAGTGCAAACCTGAAGGCTCGATCCTGTGGCACTGGTACGCCCAAGAAGTCATCTCCGGTTGTCAGCGCCGCAATGAGCGCCGAAACGAGGAAGCTCTTGCCGCACTTCGTTTCGCCGTAAAGCAGAGTCGTTGTGGCACTAATAACCTTCTCGATAACCCAGTTCTCAACCTCTCCTAAGCGCATCGAGTCGGGGAAGGTCATGCTTTCGAACTCGTACCTGTCGTTCACCTTCTTTTGGTTCGCCCCGCTAGCCCCACCGCCCCGTGGTCGGCACCGCCCCGGCGACGGTCAGCAGAGACCGCAGTTGATCCGAATCGGCCTGCTCGACAAAGGCTTCGACTAACGCCGGGTTTGCCTTGTTTAAGGCTTCCAGCAGGGTCACCACGCGGTGCGTGGTGTCTTTGGTGATGACGATCCCACGGCTCTCAAGACCCCTGAGTAACGCCATCGCCGTACGCTGGCGATCCCGGTACCTGGCCCCGCGCGCATGCCCACAGTGGCGGCACTCGCCGTCAGCAGTGCGGTCCTTCGGACCACGAATGGCGTGACCGTTTCGGCATTCCTGTTTCATCAGTTCGCCTTCCCAAATTTCCAAGTCCTCTAGCAGCGGCAACGTCACCCAGCGCGGGGCCTCTCGCAGCTGCGATTCGGAGCGGCGTTTGAACAGACTTCCCCTCCCCGACGGCGGTTCGTCGTAGCCGTCATCGGCGGCATACAGCGCGAATCGCTGTCTGGCTGGCCAATTCTCGGGCCTGGTGCGGCGAATGGCGTTGCCGTCGTCGCGCATCAGGATCTCGGCGTGGGCGTCCATGTGCCGCTGAATCTCGGCCGGGTGCGGCGGTGCGTACTTGAGATTTGCGCGCGAGCAGTCGCGGGTGTCGCCGTTCAAATGGACCACGCGGTACGACGGCCCACCTCCGGTGATCCCGCCCACGTACCTCGCGCCCACCTTCGGCCTTGTGCCGCACCACAAACAGTCGGCGCGCGGGGGCGGGCCTAGCCACTCTTGGGCGAGAATTTGAGCGCGGGTGTAGCGGGCGAAAAGCCTGTGACCGTCACCTACTTCATGCCGATGCCGGTCACGGATTCGCCCATCCTCGGTCCATTGATAGCCGTAGGAGCACGGATTTGAGGTAAAAAAATTCCAAAGTCTTGGCCTACCGGCCACTTTCGTTCCCTCTAACTACTATTTTATCGTTTGCTCGACGAAAACTGCGCGAAATTCCTGGCCCTCACCTTCGAGGTTCACCGCACCAACTCCCACGATGCGGAGGTCTCCCGAAGGGTTGTGGTCCCGGCACCTGTAGTTCGGCCGTCAGACGGGCTCTGAGGGGCTCGGAGAGGGGCTATTGGCATCCTCCTCAGCTAAAAGCTGAAGATCCCAACCCCCTGCAACAGGATTGGCGCGGTAATTCCTCGCAGTTTCCCGCTGGTTCCTGCTTCAACGACCTCTGATGAGGTCTCCACAGGCTGTAACCGCATGCCCTGCGGCCGAGTCTCAACTTCCAGTTTAGGGTTGCGCTCTCCCAGCCCAAATAGGAGCGATTTGTGACCTCCGACACGCCCATTTTGCTGGGTGGCATTTCCCAGCTAAATAGACAACCAATACGTACCGCAGGAAATACCGCAGGAGATCCCCCAGAGCCCAGCAAACCCCACCAATGTCCACCACCAAAAGTCGAGGTCAGATGGCATAACCCACCAGTCTCCACCAACACTCATTGCCACTCAAAACCCCATGAACACGGATTTTAAGTCCGCTGCCTCTGCCAATTGGGCTATGGGGGCCAGGCCCGTCGCAGGCCGCCCTGAGTTTACGGGCGGCAGCATGCATGGCCCGCGCCCGCTCGCTGGCAGGTGGCGCCAAATGCCGCCCAGCCAACGGCGCCCGCTGCCCCACCGGGACAGCGGGCGCCTCCGCGTCGGTCTCTAGTGCCCCAGTAGGAGCGCGCCGCGCGACGGTGCCAGGGTCAGCGCCGGCCGGGGAAACCGGTGCCGCGCGCAGGCCTCGTCGATCACCTCGGAGATCGCGTCCGACACCCGGCGAAGGAGCCACCGCTCGCACCGTTCACCGACATCGAGGTTCGCGAGACTGATCTGAGTGAGCAGGACGCCGTACCGGCGCCTAATCCAGGACATCTCGCCGATCGCACGGCTCAGCATCAACGCGCCGACGACGTCACCGTCATTCAATCGGCAATGCAACCCGACGAGATCGAGTTCGCTGTGCGCCAACACCTCCGAGGCCAGCGCCCCCACTCCATCGGCGGCCGCATCGACGAGCACCTGTCGATGCTCCCGGGTGTGCGCGGCAAGTCTGCCGACGTGACGGCTCGAGCTCACAACGAATCGCCCCACGTCGGCGGTGACGGCCCGGGGCGTCGGCAACCCGGCCCCGTCGCGCGGATGGACGACGATGCGCTCTGGCTCGGTTCCCGCCACCACGGCCTGGGCCAGCTCGCCGGCGGTCGTGACGTCGACCGCCAACCGCTGGCGCTGTATCCACTCCCGCACGGCCGTGAATCGCAGCAATACCGCGGGGACCCTGACGGCCGTTCCCTTGAAACCGTCGCGATACTGCGCACAGCGGTGCAGGACGGCAGTTTCATCCACCAACGAAGACGGTTTCGCTTTCGGGCCCGCCGCGTGCGCCGGCCGAGTTAGATGGTCGATCGAGAGTGTCATCCCGCCAAGGATCGGTGGCGAACCTGTGAAGAGCCCGTGCCCTAGCAGCATGTTGACTGGAAACGGGGCGATTCCTGACGCCGCGATCGAGCGTCGGTCCGCTATGTTCCCCTATGTGGAGCCACCCCACAGTTTCGTGAGGGGCCTCTCCGCTTCGGTGGTTCACCACGTGGACTATCTCGAACGTCGCGAGAATCAGGCACTTTGCGGAGCAGCGGTCGAAGATGCGACCGAGCTGACCGGAGTGAGCAGTGCGGACACCGTCTGTCCGGACTGTGAAACAAAGCTGGTCCTCTACCACCTGCAATGGTGGCGCGAGCAGGCGCTGGCGGCCACTGCGGAGCTCGAAGCGTTGCGGGCCAAGTACGGCGAGCCCGCTGCCCCCGCGCAAGTAGAGCCGCAGAGCGTCCCGGTCCTCGAGCCCGCCGAATCAGAGCCCACGACCCCGCTCGAGCGCGCGCGACGAGAACTGATTGACCTTTGTAGACAGTTCGACGATGCCGTCCCCTACATTCGCCTGAAGAACACCATGCAGGCGTTCAGCGACCGGCTCGAATCCGACGAGCGGGCGCTCCTGGCACAGGAGATCGGCAACGACGGCACGCTAATACGTTGGTCGACAATGGAAGTCGAGGTCCTCGGTTTGCATGTCTCCAACAGCCCCGTCCAAGGTGACTCCGAAGCGACATGGGACGCGTGGGTTCAGGATCCCTACCCGGCAGCTAGGAAGTCCAAGCGGCGATTCGGGCGCTCCCGCTAACCCACGCCGGTCTGCATCTTTTGCCCCATAACCGCCCCCGCGGACGCATGTTTTGCCCGATGATCGGCACCTGACCGCCGCCATACCGTAGCGATTCGACCGACAATTCACCCGCTACGGAGGCGCGAGATGTCCGCAGGTTCAGCTCACATGCCTGAGAAACTGGTTCTCGGCGCGGTACTGAGCTCGCTGTCCTTCTTCTGCACCGCGGTGGTGAGCGCCCTGGCGAAGGCGGCCGAAGTGCTCACGTCGGCGGCGGTCGTCCTGCTGTTTCAGAACCTCATCTGCTTTCTGATCATCCTGCCGTTCGTGCTCCGCGGCGGTCTTTCGTCTCTGAAGACCGAGAAGCCGGGGCTGCATGTTTTGCGGGCGGTGAGCGGTACGGCCTGCTGGTACGCCCTCTTCGTCGCCATCACCATGATGCCGTTGACGAATGCCATCCTGTTGACGTTCAGCGCTCCGCTGTGGATGCCGCTGATCGCGCGAGTGTTGTTCCGCGAGAAAGTATCCATGGCGACGTGGGTCGGCGCCGCCATCGGCTTCGTCGGGGTGATCATGGTCCTGCAGCCCCACCATCAGAAGTTCAACATCGGCGCACTCATCGCACTGGCCGGCGCGTTGTGCCTCGCCATCGCCTTGATGTCGGTCCGCTGGCTGGGGGCCACGGAGCCCACACCGCGAATTCTCTTCTACTACTTCGGAATCTCCACGGTGCTGTGTACGCCGTTTGCCATCGCCGACTGGCGGCCCTTTGGGGTGGGTGGATCCATCTACCTGATCGGCATCGCGCTGGCGCTGCTGATGAGTCAAGGATTCATCGTCCTCGCCTATCGCTATGCCTCAGCTGTCAAAGTAGGGCCGTTCGTCTACACCGTCATCGTTTTCACAGCCCTCATCGACTGGGTGCTCTGGAACCACGTACCGACGCTGCTCGGTGTCGTCGGCATCGCGTTGGTCATGGGCGGCGGGGTCATCGCGGTTCTGAGGAAGGCCAGTGGGTGTCAACCGGTCGCCGTCGCATGAATCGGGCGAAGTCGTAAAGGAACGGCGCGCCGCCGTCAAGAAACCGTAAAGATCACTGATACCGCTCTGAACAGGTCGTTTTATAGTGCGGGCCGCCGAAATCCGGCTGCCCGTAAACGACCCGGAGTGTCATGTCCGTCCTGGTGTATATCGCGCTGACGGTGGCGGTCTTCGCCGTCTTCGGCCTGGTTCAGAAGTGGGTCGAGGGCCTGTGATCGACAACGTCGTGGGCCTCGTCCTCGCGGTCCTCATCGCAGTCTTCCTCTTCGCCGCCCTGCTGTTTCCGGAGAGGTTCTGAGTGAGTACTTTGTCTTCCGACGCCGCGGGGATCCTCTTCCTCATCTCCCTCATCATCGGCCTTGCGGTCGTCCACGTGCCCTTGGGCGACTACATGTACCGCGTCTACTCGTCCGAACGCGATCTGCGCGGTGAGCGAATCCTCTACCGGCTGATCGGCGCCGATCCCAAGGCCGAGCAGACCTGGGGCGCCTACGCCCGCAGCGTGCTGGCGTTCTCAGCGGTCAGCGTGCTGTTCCTGTTCATCTTCCAACTCGTGCAGGGCACGCTGCCGCTACACCTCAACCATCCAGCCACGGCCATGACCCCGGCGCTGGCCTGGAACACCGCCGTCAGCTTCGTCACCAACACCAACTGGCAGGCGTATTCGGGTGAGTCAACCCAGGGCCACCTGGTGCAGATGGCCGGCCTGGCCGTGCAGAACTTCGTCTCCGCAGCAGTCGGCATGGCGGTGGCGATGGCGTTCGTGCGCGCCCTGGCCCGGCGCAACACGTCAGAACTCGGCAACTTCTGGGTCGACCTCGCCCGCGGCAGCATCCGAATCCTGTTGCCGCTCTCGGTGATCGGTGCCCTGATACTCGTCGTCGGCGGCACCATCCAAAACTGGGATCTGCACACGCAGGTCGCCACCACCCTGGCAGGAGGACAGCAGACCATCCCCGGCGGTCCGGTCGCCAGCCAGGAAGCCATCAAGCTGCTCGGCACCAACGGCGGCGGATTCTTCAACGTCAACTCCGCGCATCCCTTCGAGAACCCGACCGCATGGACGAACTGGGTCGAGATCTTCCTGCTGTCCTGCATCGCGTTCTCCCTGCCGCGCACCTTCGGCCGCATGGTCGACAGTCGCAGGCAGGGATACGCGATCGCGGCGGTCATGTCGGTGATCGCACTGATCAGCATGGCGCTGATCGTGACCTTCCAAGTGCAGGCACACGGAACGGTCCCGACTGCAGTGGGATCGGCGATGGAAGGCGTCGAACAGCGCTTCGGTGTACCGGATTCCGCGGTATTCGCCGACCTCACGACGTTGACGTCCACCGGTGCGGTCGACTCGTTCCATGACTCCTACACCAGCCTCGGCGGCATGATCACGCTGTTCAACATGCAGCTCGGCGAGGTCGCACCGGGCGGCGTGGGCTCGGGCCTCTACGGCATGCTGGTGCTGGCGATCATCACGGTGTTCATCGCGGGTTTGATGGTCGGCCGCACGCCGGAGTACCTGGGAAAGAAGATGACCCCGCGTGAGATCAAGCTTGCGGCAACCTATTTCCTCATTACGCCGTTGATCGTGTTGACGGGAACCGCCGCCGCAATGGCCATGCCGGGACAAAGAGCGAGCATGCTCAACGGCGGGCCGCACGGCCTCTCGGAAGTGCTGTACGCCTTCACCTCCGCCGCCAACAACAACGGGTCGGCGTTCGCCGGCATCTCTGTCAACACCGACTGGTACAACACCGCACTCGGGCTGGCCATGTTGCTGGGCCGCTTCCTGCCGATCATCTTCGTGCTGGCCCTCGCCGGTGCCCTGGCCAAGCAGGGCAAGACGCCCGTCTCCGTCGGCACGCTACCGACACACCGGCCGCAGTTCGTCGGCATGGTCTCCGGCGTGACGTTGATCCTGGTCGCCCTGACCTTCCTTCCCATGCTCGCGCTGGGACCCCTCGCCGAAGGAATCCACTGATGTCTCTGACGCTCGAAACCGCGTCGACTGCGCGGTCGCAACCCAATACGCCCAGGCGTGTTCAGGGTGGCCTGCTCGACCCGAAGATGCTCTGGAAGTCGCTGCCGGACGCGCTACGCAAGCTCAACCCCCGCACGCTGTGGCGCAACCCCGTCATGTTCATCGTCGAGATCGGCGCCGTGTGGAGCACGATTCTCGCCGTCCTCGATCCATCGTGGTTCGCCTGGCTGATCGTCGGATGGCTTTGGCTCACAGTGGTGTTCGCCAACCTCGCCGAGGCAGTGGCCGAGGGCCGGGGCAAGGCGCAGGCCGAGTCGCTACGCAAGACCAAGACGGCCACCATGGCGCGACGCCTCATCGGCTGGGCGCCGGGCGCACCCGGCCGGGAAGAGGAAGTCGCCGCACCACTGCTGCAACAGGGCGACATCGTCGTCGTCGAGGCAGGCCAGTCCATCCCTGGCGACGGTGACGTCGTGGAAGGCATTGCGTCGGTGGACGAATCGGCGATCACCGGCGAGTCAGCACCCGTCATCCGCGAATCCGGCGGCGACCGCTCGGCAGTCACCGGCGGTACCACGGTGCTGTCCGACCGCATCGTCGTCAGGATCACCCAGAAGCAGGGCGAGAGCTTCATCGACCGGATGATCGCGCTCGTCGAAGGCGCCAACCGGCAGAAGACGCCGAACGAGATCGCGCTGAACATCCTGCTGGCCTCGTTGACGATCATCTTCGTGTTCGCCGTCGCCACCCTGCAGCCGCTGGCCATCTACTCCAAGGTCAACAATCCGGGTGTACCGGACTCCCTGGCACTCAACGCAAACGGCGTCAGCGGGATCGTCATGGTGGCGCTGCTGGTGTGCCTCATCCCGACCACGATCGGCGCGCTGTTGTCGGCCATCGGGATCGCCGGCATGGACCGCCTGGTACAGCGCAACGTGCTCGCCATGTCGGGGCGTGCGGTGGAGGCCGCCGGTGACGTCAACACCCTCCTACTCGACAAGACCGGGACCATCACCCTGGGTAACCGGCAGGCCGCGGCGTTCGTTCCGCTCGCCGGGGTGACGGCCGAGGCGCTCGCCGACGCCGCGCAGTTGTCCAGCCTCGCCGACGAGACACCGGAAGGTCGGTCAATCGTCGTGTACGCCAAACGGGAATACGGACTGCGGACACGCACCCACGGCGAGCTCGTCAACGCCACCTGGATCGAATTCAGCGCGACCACAAGGATGTCCGGCGTCGACCTGGGCGGTCACAAGCTGCGCAAAGGCGCGGCAAGCACGGTGGCCGAGTGGGTGCGCTCCGAGGGCGGGACCGTGCCGACGCAACTCGGTGACATCGTCGACGACATCTCCGCCGCCGGCGGCACGCCGCTGGTTGTGGGCCAGGTGGTCGACGGCACGGCCGAGGTGCTGGGCGTCATCCACCTCAAGGACGTCGTTAAACAGGGCATGCGGGAACGGTTCGACGAGATGCGGCGGATGGGCATCCGCACCGTGATGATCACTGGCGACAACCCGTTGACCGCCAAAGCTATTGCCGACGAAGCCGGCGTCGACGACTTCCTCGCCGAGGCCACTCCCGAAGACAAGATGGCCCTGATCAAGAAGGAACAGGCCGGCGGCAAGCTCGTCGCGATGACGGGTGACGGCACCAACGACGCGCCCGCGCTCGCGCAGGCCGACGTCGGCGTCGCAATGAACACCGGCACCTCCGCGGCCAAAGAGGCCGGCAACATGGTCGATCTCGACTCCGACCCGACCAAACTCATCGAAATCGTCGAAATCGGGAAACAGCTGCTCATCACGCGGGGTGCGTTGACGACGTTCTCGATCGCCAACGACATCGCGAAGTACTTCGCGATCATCCCCGCACTGTTCGTCGCCATGTTCCCCGGCCTGGACCTGCTGAACGTCATGCGGCTGCACAGCCCGCAGTCGGCGATCCTGTCGGCGGTGATCTTCAACGCGTTGGTCATCATTGCGCTGATCCCGCTCTCGCTTCGGGGAGTGCGTTACACGCCGGCCAGCGCGTCGAAGTTGTTGAGCCGCAACCTCTACATCTACGGCCTCGGCGGAATCGTCGCCCCATTCATCGGCATCAAGCTGATCGATTTGATCGTCCAACTGTTCCCAGGAATGTGACATGAACTCTCCCAACCTCGTTCGTCAGCACTGGGCGGCGCTGCGCGCGCTGCTGGTGCTCACCGTGATCCTCGGTATCGCCTACCCGGTGTTCATCTGGCTGGTGGCGCAGATCCCGGGCCTCAACGACAAAGCCAACGGTTCGCTCATCGAGGTCGACGGAAGACTGGTGGGCAGCAGCCTGATCGGCCAGTCGTTCACCGACGCCGACGGCAACCCGATAACTCGGTACTTCCAGAGCCGACCGTCCGCGGCCGGCGACGGATATAACCCGCTGGCCACCAGCGCGAGCAACCTGGGGCCGGAGAGCATCGTCGATGAACCGGACAAGCCCAGCCTGCTGACCCTGGTGTGCGAGCGCAGCGCGGCAGTCGGTGAGACCGACGGTGTCGACGGCACACGGCCGTTCTGCACGGGTGGCGGTGTCGGCGCGGTGCTGTCGGTGATCGGGCCGCGCGATGCGCGCGGCAACGTCGTCCACCCGACACGAGTGGTCAGCGTCAACGAACCGTGCGCGACCACCCAGACACCGTTTCTCGACTTCTACGAAGGGGTCCGCGTCGAGTGCGCGACTCCGGGTGAGGACTACAGCATCGGTCAGATCGTCCCGATCCGCGGCAATGCCTCCGCCGATCCCGCGGTGCCCGCCGACGCGGTGACCGCAAGCGGAAGCGGACTCGATCCGGACATCTCGCTCGCGTACGCAGACATTCAGGTGGACCGGGTGGCCACCGCACGCGGCATCAGTCCCGACCAGGTCCGTGACGTCGTAGCGGCCCACACCGACGGCAGGTACCTCGGATTCTTCGGCGAGCCTACGGTCAACGTGCTGCAGCTCAACCTGGACCTCGACCAGAAGTATCCGGCAAAAAGCTGACACGACCGGTGGATGATGGGTTTGTGACCGTCCGGACCGGCGCTCAGAAGAAGCGCGGTGAGCTGCGCATCTATCTGGGCGCCGCACCCGGTGTCGGCAAGACCTACGCGATGCTCGGCGAGGCGCACCGGCGGTTGGAGCGCGGCACCGACGTGGTCGCCGCAGTGGTGGAGACACACGGCCGCACGAAGACCGCCGAGCTTCTCGAGGGCGTCGAAAACGTGCCGCCGAAGCTGATCGAGTACCGCGGCAAGCAGTTCCCGGAACTCGACGTCGAGGCGGTGCTGCGGCGTGCACCGCAGGTCGTCCTCGTCGACGAACTGGCCCATACCAACACCCCGGGCAGCAAAAACCCCAAGCGGTGGCAGGACGTCGAGGAACTGCTCGACGCCGGGATCACCGTCATCTCGACGGTCAACGTCCAGCACCTCGAGAGCCTCAACGACGTCGTCACCCAGATCACCGGCATCGAGCAACAGGAGAAGGTGCCCGACGAGATTGTGCGAGCCGCGGACCAGATCGAGCTGGTCGACATCACGCCGGAAGCATTGCGGCGCAGACTTGCCCACGGCAACGTGTATGCCCCGGAACGCATCGACGCGGCAATGTCCAACTACTTCCGCAGGGGCAATCTGACCGCGCTTCGCGAGCTCGCGTTGCTGTGGCTGGCCGACCAGGTCGACTCCGCATTGGAGCGCTACCGCGAAGAGAATCAGATCACCGCAACCTGGGAGGCCCGCGAACGCGTCGTTGTCGCGGTGACCGGTGGCGCGGAGTCAGAAACGTTGGTGCGCAGGGCGTCTCGGATCGCGTCGAAGTCCAGTGCCGAGCTGATGGTGGTGCACGTCGTCCGTGGCGACGGCTTGTCCGGCGTCTCGGCGCTGCAGATGGGCAAGATTCGAGAGTTGGCGGCGAGCCTCGGTGCCACCGTGCATACCGTCGTCGGCGACGATGTACCAAGCGCCTTAATGGATTTCGCGCGCGACGAGAATGCCACCCAGCTGGTGATCGGAACATCGCGGCGGTCCCGGTGGGCGCGGATGTTCGACGAGGGCATCGGTGCGGCCGTGGTCCAGCAGTCCGGCTCGATCGACGTGCACATGGTCACCCATCCCGAGGCGCGCAAGGCGTCGTCGTGGTCGTGGGCCGCTTTGCGTCAGCACCATCTGGCGTCGTGGCTGGCGGCCGTCGTGATGCCTTCGGCCGTCTGTGCGCTGCTGGTCTTCGTGCTCGATCCGGTGCTCGACGTCGGCGGGGAGAGCGCGCTGTTCTTCGTGGGGGTGCTGGTCGTCGCGCTGCTCGGAGGCGTTGCGCCGGCAGTGTTGTCGGCCGTGTTGTCCGGCTTGCTGCTCAACTACTTCCTAATCGAACCGCGCTACACACTCGATATCGCCCGGCCGGACAACGCGATCACCAGCGTCGTGCTGCTCGCGGTCGCCGTGGCCGTCGCGGCGCTGGTCGACAGTGCGGCCAAACGCACCCGCGAGGCGAGGCAGGCGTCGCAGGAGGCCGAACTGCTGGCGCTGTTCGCGGGCTCGGTGTTGCGTGGTGCCGACCTGGACACCCTGCTGGAGCGCGTGCGGGAGACGTATTCACAACGGGCCGTGAGCCTGTTGCGCGTCGGCGCGGGGATCGTCGCGTGTGTCGGTGACGACCCGTGCGTCGACGTCGGTGCTGCGGACACCGCCATCGAGGTGGGCGACGACGAGTTCTGGATGCTGCTGGCGGGACGCAAGCTGCCCGCGCGTGACCGTCGGGTCCTCACGGCCGTCGCAAAGCAGGCGGCAGGTTTGGTCGAGCAGCGCGAGCTTGCCGAGGAAGCCGGTAAGGCCGAAGCGATCTCGCAGGCCGATGAATTGCGGCGTTCGCTGTTGTCGGCGGTCAGCCACGACCTGCGGACTCCCATGGCGGCGGCAAAGGCGGCGGTGTCGAGCCTGCGCAGCGACGACGTCGACTTCTCCGCCGAGGACACCTCGGAGTTGTTGGCGACCATCGAAGAATCCGTCGACCAGTTGACCGCGCTGGTCGGTAATCTGCTCGATTCGTCGCGACTGGCCGCCGGGGTGTTGAAGCCCGAGCTACGCACCGTCTATCTCGAGGAGACGGTGCAGCGGACCCTGCTCGGAATCAGCAAGGGTACGACCGGTTTTCGGCGACATGGGTTGGACCGTGTCAAGGTCGATGTGGCCGATGCCGCAGTACTGGCCGACGGCGGACTGCTGGAGCGGGTACTGGCCAACCTGATCGACAACGCGCTGAGGTACGCACCGGACAGCCCGGTGCGCGTGACCGCGGGTCGGGTCGGCGACCGGGTGCTGATCGCCGTCATCGACGAGGGGCCGGGCATCCCGCGCGGCACCGAATCGCAGTTGTTCGCCCCGTTCCAGCGTCTCGGCGATCAGGACAACAGCATCGGTGTCGGCCTTGGACTTTCGGTTGCGCGCGGGTTCGTCGAAGCCATGGGCGGCACGATCACGGCAACCGACACCCCCGGGGGCGGGCTCACCGTCGAGATCGACCTGGCGGTGCCATGACCACGAAGACCCGGGTACTTGTCATCGACGACGAACCGCAGATCCTGCGGGCATTGCGCATCAATCTGTCGGTGCGCGGCTACGAGGTGTTCACCGCGGCCAGCGGCGTAGAGGCGCTTCGCAAGGCGGCCGACCATCGGCCTGACGTCATCGTGCTGGACCTCGGCCTGCCCGACATGTCCGGTATCGACGTGCTCGGCGGCTTGCGGGGCTGGCTGACCGCACCGGTGATCGTGCTCTCGGCTCGTACAGACTCCTCCGACAAGGTCGAGGCGCTGGACGCCGGCGCGGACGACTACGTCACCAAACCCTTTGGCATGGACGAGTTTCTGGCTCGCCTGCGCGCCGCGGTGCGTCGGGCCGCGGCGGCGTCGGACACCGACGAGCCCGTGATCGAGACGTCGTCGTTCACCGTCGACCTGGCCGCCAAGAAGGTGACCAAGAACGGTGCCGAGGTGCACCTGACGCCGACCGAATGGGGCATGCTCGAGATGCTGGTGCGTAACCGCGGAAAGCTCGTCGGCCGCGAGGAACTCCTCAAAGAGGTATGGGGCCCGGCCTACGCCAAGGAGACGCACTACCTGCGGGTGTACTTGGCGCAGCTGCGGCGCAAGCTCGAAGACGACCCGTCGCACCCGGTGCATCTGCTCACCGAGGCGGGGATGGGTTACCGCTTCCAGCAGTAGTCCGTTCTCCGGCGAGCAGACGTAGACTTCCCCCGACACGCCGAGGTTTTGGAGCAGTTTACGTCTGCTCGCGGTAAACGAGGCGGGGCCGCAGACGCGCATCGTCGACGTCGTTGCCCAAAGCGAGGTCGTCGATTAGGGCACGAGCGTGCGTTACCAGCCCGTCGACATCGACGCCGTGACGCGCCGGACGGCCCACCGCGCCGAGGCGATCCGCGGCGCGCGTCAACACGCCCGTCGCCCCGGCGGTGTTTCCTCGCTGAATGTGGGTGATGCCGACGGCGAGCTGGGCCAGTCCCTGCCACATTTCGCGCTCATCGTCGGGTGCGCTCTTCCACGCCGCCTCGAGCACCTCGTGCGCGTTGAACGCCAACCCTTGGTCCAGCAGGTCCTGCGCGTAGGCCAGCGAGTCGGCCGGCGTCAGGTCCAGATCGTCGGGTATCCGCACGACACCTTGGCTGCCGTGCGGTAGCGGACGTCCGAGCGCGTCGCGCGGTCGACTGCTACGCGCCTTGCCGAACTCGTCGCGATCGCGGTCCGCCACAAGGGATCAGTCTACTTTTGTACGACGCTCCGCCAGCGCGGCCAACCGCCATGTGCATTCCCGGTTACGGGGAAACGCCGCCGCCAACGCGAGGCGACGCGGAATCAGATTCAGCGGGCCGCCGACGGGCACCTCCGCCATCTCGATCCGGCATCCATCGGCAGTGTCGTAGAGCCGCAACGTGATCCGCGCCTGGCCGAACGGCCGGGTGCGTGCCAGCAGCACCAGTTCCTCCATCGGCGTGCACGATTCGACCTCGGTCTCGTCGTTGATGACGACCGGCCAGATCCCGATGGTGTGGTGGATCTTGCTGCCGACCGCGGGCCAGGTCGGCTCGACGGCCCGCATCCGGCTGTTGCCCACCACCCATTGCGAGTAGGTCCAGCCGTCGGCGATCACGTCCCATACCTGCTTGCGCGTGGCGGTGGTGTCGCGTTTGACGGTCAACGAGCTGTCAGCAGCCGCAGGCGCGCCCATCACCGGCCGCCGACCAGGGCAAAGGAGACAAATTCTTCAGCCATGGTGGAGGGCTACCCGCAGGGGCGGCGGCCAAACTCAGGCCCGCGCGGTCTCCTCGGCCAGCGCGATCAGCTTCTTGCGGACCAGGTCCGGCCGCTCGTCGACGACGAAGTGCGTGGCATCGACCGTCTCCAGCGTGTAGTCGTCGGCGTTCGCCGTCTCCGGCGACACCATGGATACGGAGACGGCGCGGTCCCGGGTTCCGAACAGCACGCGGATCGGGACCGTCGCCCGTCGGGTCTCGGGATTCCTTCCCGCGCTGGGCAATTCGCGTGTCAGAAACGTGCGGTAGGTGTCCCTGCCTGCGCGTGCGCACACCGGATCGCGGAAGCGTTCGGCGAACAGGCGCGCGTCTTCGGGCGGCAGGTCGGACCCGATACCGAACATCAGCCTTTCGATGAACTTCGTGCGTTGTTGGACGAAGACCCCGAACGCCGCCAGCGGCACCTGGTAGGCGAGCTTCCACAGATGCGGCAGCACGTCGGCCGGCCGCTGCCACGGATGGTTGATATTCATCGCGAGGTAGCCGTCGAAGCGCTCCGGAGCCCGCAGGATCATGCGGTACCCCACGTACGCCCCCCAGTCGTGGGCCACCAGCAGGACGCGGTCGAGGCCCAGCACATCGAGCAGCGCAAGGACGTCCGTGGCGACGTCCTCCTTGGCCCAGCGATGCGGGGCAGGGCCTGACCATCCGTATCCGGGCAGGTCAGGGGCGATGATCCGCAGTCCGGCCGGCGGGTCGACCAGCAGGTCGCGCCACTCGTAGTGGTGCTGCGGCCACCCGTGCAGCGCGACGACTGGGCGGCCGTCGGGCGGACCGGACTCGGTCACGTGGAACCGCACGCCGTTGGCTTCGACGAACGACCGGCGCACACCTTCTATCTGGGGTGGTTCGACAGTCATCAATCGGACTATAGAGACCGCGCTGCGCGCTACGGTGCGGGGTATGGCCGGGTATCGCGACCTCTTCGACGCCAGCATCTCCGATCCGACGGCCTTCTGGGCGGACGCCGCCAGAGACGTCACGTGGACCCGCGAACCACAGCAGGTCCTCGACGACTCGCACCCGCCGTTCTACCGATGGTTCCCCGACGGCGAGCTCAACACCTGCGCCAACGCGCTGGACCGCCACGTCGAAGCCGGTCGCGGCGATCAGCCCGCGCTGATCTACGACTCCCCCGTGACCGCGATGAAGCGCACGTATACCTACCGGGAGCTACTGGACCTCACTGCTCGCTTCGCCGGGGCGCTGCGCGGACTCGGTGTGACCAAAGGCGACCGCGTGGTCATCTACATGCCGATGATCCCCGAAGCGGTGATCGCGATGCTGGCGTGCGCCCGGCTGGGAGCGGTGCACTCCGTGGTGTTCGGCGGGTTCGCCGCGCATGAGCTTGCGACGCGCATCGACGACGCGCAGCCCGCCGTCATCGTGTCGGCGTCCTGCGGTATCGAGCCGTCGCGGACCGTGGCCTACAAGCCGATGCTCGACGCCGCCATTGAGATGGCCGAACACCCGCCCCGTCACTGCGTCATCGTGCAGCGCGACCACCTCGGCTGCGAGCTGGCGCCGGAGCGGGACGTCGACTGGAGCGACCTCGCCGACGCCGATCCCGTCGACCCGGTGCCGGTGGCCGCCACCGACCCGTTGTACGTGCTTTACACGTCCGGCACGACCGGCAAGCCCAAGGGCATCGTCCGCGATAACGGCGGCCACGCGGTGGCGTTGCTGTGGAGCATGCGCAACATCTACGACATCGCACCGGGCGAGGTGTTCTGGGCGGCGTCCGACGTCGGCTGGGTGGTCGGCCACTCCTACATCGTGTACGCACCGCTGATGCTCGGCGCGACGACGATCCTCTACGAGGGCAAGCCGATCGGCACCCCCGACGCCGGCGCGTTCTGGCGAGTCGTGTCGGAACACGGTGTGAAAGCGCTGTTTTCGGCGCCGACGGCGCTTCGGGCCATCCGCAAGGAAGACCCCGACGGCAGCCACATCGGACGCTACGACCTGTCGAGCATGAAGTACCTGTTCCAGGCCGGTGAGCGGCTGGACCCCGACACCTACGAATGGGCGTCGGCGAAGCTGGGCATCCCGGTTGTCGACCACTGGTGGCAGACCGAGACCGGATGGGCGATCGCCGCCAATCCGATGGGCGTGGAACCGATGCCGATCAAGGCGGGTTCGCCGACGGTGCCGATGCCGGGCTACAACGTGCGCATCCTGCACACCGACGGCTCGCACTGCGAACCCTGCGAGGAGGGCGCGATCTGCATCGCCCTGCCGCTGCCGCCGGGCACCCTGCCGACGCTCTGGGGCGACGACGCCCGCTACGAGGCGTCCTATCTCTGCGAGCATCCCGGCTACTACCTGACCGGCGACGGCGGCTACCTCGACGAGGACGGCTATCTGTTCGTGATGGGGCGTATCGACGACGTCATCAACGTTGCGGGACACCGTCTTTCGACGGGATCCATCGAGGCGGCTCTGGCGACGCATCCGTCGGTCGCGGAGTGTGCGGTGATCGGCGTCGCCGACGAGATCAAGGGCCAGGTGCCGCGCGGACTCGTCGTCCTCAAGGCAGGTGCATCCGGCGAGGGCCTTCCCGAGGAGCTGGTGCAGCTCGTCCGCGACGAGATCGGAGCGGTCGCATGCCTGAGGCAGGTCGACGTGGTCACGGCGCTGCCCAAGACGCGGTCGGGGAAGATCCTGCGCAAGACGTTGCGCGGCATCGCGCACGGTAAGGACGAGCCGGTGCCGTCGACCATCGAGGACCCGGCGGTGCTCGATGCGCTGAAGCCGATTCTCCGCGGTTGACTTACCTCTGTTGCCGAGCAGACGCGAAACCCCCCAAATTCAACGGAAATTAGGGGAGTTCACGTCTGCTCGGCGCGTCGCCAGTTGGCGTTTGAACGCCTCGTCGAACTGGCGGTAGGTGCTGCGCAGATCGTGGCCCGGCCAGTCGTCGGGTTCGAGTTCGACGGGTAGCAGCGGGTCGAGCTGAAGACGCCGCACGACGGTAATCGAAAGCCCGAACAGATATTTGAAGTCGTCGGTGTCGACCGCATGGACGTGTAATTCGTCGAGCATGGCGTCGGTGAGCCGTCGAGCATCGGCTGCCCAATCGGCAAGGTTGAAAAGCGATCTCACCACCTCGACGGGCACGTCGGTGGCCGCGCCGTGGAAGTGCACACACTGGCGGTCCAACACCGCTCGCAGCGTCGGCAGGCGGTCGGGGTCCAGGTTGTCCGGACGTATCCAGACACCTTCGCGCAGCTCCGCAAGATGCAGTCCCGTCGCGGCCTTGCGCAGCGCGAGCCGTTCGGCCGCGGACCGGCGCTCCAGCGAGACGACCGCCAATTCCCATGTGCCGTCCCATGGCAACGCCGTGTCGTCGAACCGGGCGGCCTCGTCGACGCGTTCCCGCCGTTCCAGCAGCGGCCCGGCCAGTGCATAGACGCCGTCGTCGCCGGTCAGCTCACCGTTGGACACCATGCGCCACAGGCACGTGCGGGTGGCCCCGTCGCTGATTCCGAACAGTGAAGCGACTGCGACGAGTTCACCCACCGTGAGGTGCGGCTCGTCGGCACCCAGCAAGGCCGTCGCGAGGACCGAGCGTGCGCTCAGGGTGCGATCGCCGATCAGGTCGGCGACGCGGGCGCGGGACGCTGTCGGCACCTACCCCCCTAACCAGGGCTCACGCCAACCTGGCTGTCCGGCACAGAGTTTGGCTGCATCCGCCGGGCCCCACGATCCCACCGCATACGGCTGGACCGGTGGCGGGTTGTCGAGCAGCGGCTGCACGATGCGCCACGTCTCTTCGACGCCGTCCTCACGCGCGAACTGGGTGGAGTCGCCGCGCATCGCGTCGCTCAACAGCCGCTCGTAGGGTTCGGGCGCCTCCCCCAGTTCCTTGGCGAAGATCAGCGACAAGTCAACAGAGCGTGTGCGATTGGCGCCCGGTTCCTTGGCTTGAATGATCATGTCGGTGCCCGGCCTGGGGTCGATGCCCAGCACGAGTTCGTTGGGATCGTGGGTCTGCGAGGTGATGGCCAGCTTCGGTGGGCGCTTGAAGATGACCCGGATCTCGGTGGCCCGCACCGGAAGTGCCTTGCCGGCGCGGATGAAGAAGGGCACACCGGCCCAACGCCAGTTGTCGATCTCGAGCCGCAACGCGGCGAACGTCTCGGTCTGCGAGTCGGGCGCCACACCCTTGACGGAGCGATATCCGTCGTACTGCCCACGCACGTAGTGCGCGGGATCGATCGACGGAATCGCGCGAAACACCTCAACGCGTTTGTCGCGCAACCCGTCGGCGTCGGCGACGCTCGGGGGCTCGGCGGCGAACAGCCCGATCAGCTGCAACAGGTGGTTCTGCACGACATCGCGCAGCGCGCCCACCGGGTCGTAGAAACTGCCGCGGTCCTCCACGCCGAAGTTCTCGGCCATCGTGAGCTGTACGCACTGGATCCGGTCGCGGTTCCACAGCGGCTCGAACACCGAGTTGGCGAACCGCAGGAACATGATGTCCATCGCCGGTTCCTTACCGAGGAAGTGGTCGATGCGGAAGATCTGCCACTCCTCCAGTACGGCGCTCAACTGCGCATTGAGCGCTCGCGCCGACTCCAGGTCATGGCCGAAGGGCTTCTCCACCACGACCCGGGCGCGCGAGGTGAGGTTGGCGTTCGCCAGCCCCTCGACGACGCGGCCGAACAGCGACGGCGGTATCTCGAGATAGAAGACGGGGGTGTGCTTGCCCTCGATCGCCTTGGCCACGCGCTCATAGGTTTTCGCGTCAGCGAAGTCGCCGGACACCATCGACAGGCGCTTTGCGAACCGCGCGAACACGTCCTCGTCGAGGGTCTCGCCGCCGGCCTCGATCGCCTCGCGGGCACGGTCACGCAGGGTTGCCACCGACCAGTCGTCGAGCGCGACGCCGACGATCGGGCAGTCCAGTTGCTTGCGGCGTTCGAGCCGGTACAGCGAACGGAACGTCATCTTCCTGGCGAGATCTCCGGTGATGCCGAAGATCACCAGCACATCCGCGGGTGTGGTCGCCGGTGTCGTCATGGCGCCTACTTCTTCTCGGCGTGGCCGCCGAATTCGCTGCGCATGGCGGACAGGACCTTGGCGGTGAACTCACCCAGCTCTCGGGATTCGAACCGCTCGAACAATGACGTCGTGATCACCGGCGCGGGAACGCCCTCGTCCACGGCCGCCAACACCGTCCAGCGTCCCTCCCCGGAGTCCGACACCCGACCGCTGAAGTCGTCGAGCTCCGGCGAGCGCGCCAGCGCGTCGGCGATGAGGTCGACCAGCCACGACGACACCACCGATCCGCGGCGCCAGACTTCGGCGACCTCGGCCACGTCGATGGTGTACTCGTAGGCCCACGGATCGCGCAGCGGGGTGGTCTCGGCGTCGACGGTGCGGGTCACCTTGCCGGCGTCGGCGTGTTTGATGATGCTGAGGCCCTCGGCGATGGCGGCCATCATCCCGTACTCCACGCCGTTGTGCACCATCTTCACGAAATGCCCTGCGCCGCTTGGCCCGCAGTGCAGATAGCCGTCCTGGGCCGTGCCGTCGGTGCGCGTCCGGTTGGGTGTGGGTTCGGCACAACCGCTTCCCGGGGCGATCGTCTTGAAGATCGGGTCGAGGCGCTGCACGATCTCCGTCTCGCCGCCGATCATCAGGCTGTAACCGCGCTCGAGTCCCCATACGCCACCGCTGGTGCCGCAGTCCACGTAATGGATGTTCTTCGTCAGCAGACTCTTGGCGCGGGTGATGTCGTCGCGGTAGTACGAGTTTCCGCCGTCGATCACCGTGTCGCCCGGTTCCAACAGATCGATCAGCTGTTCCAGCGTCGAGTCGACCACCGCGGCGGGCAGCATCAACCACACGGCGCGGGGCTTCTCGAGCTTCTGCACGAAATCCCTCAACGAGTCCGCCCCGGTCGCGCCCTCGCCCGCGAGAGCGGACACCGCGTCGGAGTTCATGTCGTAGACGACGCAGCGATGCCCGTCGCGCATGAGGCGCCGCACCAGGTTGGCGCCCATACGGCCGAGGCCGACCATTCCCAGTTGCATTGGCGAATCCGTTGCCATGTCTCTCCTCGTCGTGCCGATGATGGACGCCCCAGAGTTCCATGATGCTATCTCACGATTTCGTTGACACGTAGCGTTTCAAGTGTGATACTTCCGAAGCATGGTCACTCCGACAGAGGCGTCGGTAGCTCATGAGCTGGCGGATGATCGAGATATCGCCCGCCGCATTCTGGCGCACATCGACGCCGGCACGACCGACGTCGGCGCCGCGTGGCGGGAGCCGGTCGAAAACTATTTCAATCCAACGCGATTCGCTGATGAGCTCGAGTTGCTGCGCTCCTATCCGAGCGTCTACCTCCCGTCGGCGGCACTGCCCAAGGCGGGCGACCACGTCGAACGGGTCAGTTTCGGGGTGCCGCTGTTCGCGGTGCGCGGCCGCGACGGCAAGGCGCGGGTGTTCCGCAACGCCTGCCGGCACCGCGGAATGGCGCTCGTCGAAGGCCCGGGCTGTGCGCAGGCGTTGGTGTGTCGCTATCACGGCTGGACCTATCGCCTCGACGGTGTGCTGTCACACGTTCCGCACGCTGACGCGTTCCCCGACCTGGACATGGCGACGCGCGGACTGGTTGAGGTGCAGAGCCGAGAAGTCGACGGGTTGATCGTCATCGACCCGCTGGGATCGCCGGGCCCAGGTGCGGACGCCGCGATGTCAGCGCTGACCGACGGCAGTCCATGGCGGGACAAGTTGATGCCGGCGACGCAGCTGTTCGCGGCGCGGCCCGCCTTGCGGGCGATGAACTGGAAGGTGCTCGTCGAGCAGTTCCTGGAGGGCTACCACATCCGCACGACGCACAAGGACACGTTCTATCCGCTGCAGTACGACGACCTCAACGTCGTCGAGAGATTCGGCCCCAACAGCCGGATCACGTTCCCGTACCAGAACATCGAACGCCTGCGTGACCGGCCGGAATCGTCATGGTCGGTGGATCACCGGGTGACCTACGTATATCACCTGTTCCCGAATGTCATGGTCGCGACGTTCCCGAACCAGGTCCTGACGATCACAATCGATCCGATCGACATCGAGCACACCACCGTCACGATCTATGCGATGGTCAAGCGCGAGGTGGCCGAAAGGCTCGCTGCGGATCGCGAATCGGCTGGGGGCGCACGCAATCTGCTCAACGAGGGCGGGGCGGAGGACAACGAGATGTCGGAGGGCGTGCAGCGCGGACTGCACGCCGGGGCCAATGAGTTCGTCGAGTTCGGCACGCACGAGAGCGCGATTGGGCACTTCCACGCCACCCTCGACGCGCGGTTGGCGGCGATGCGATGACCGATCTTTTGCGATTTGGGCGTGCTTAGTCACGCTCAGCGTCACTAAGCACGCCCAAATCGCTGGGGTTAGGCGGTCGCTGCCCGGGTTTCCGCCGTCGCCGACAACCGCTCGAGCTCGGCGAAAGCGTGACGTTCGACGAACAGCGGGATGTACTCGCGCACCGGCCGACCGTCATAGCGGGCGTGGATCTCCCCGACGACCCACCGCACCGTCACCGGGTCGAGCCCCGGAAACCGATCGACGAGTCGGTCTACCAGCTGCTCGATGAGCCGCCGTTCGGTCGCGCCGACGCCGCGACCCGTCGTTGAGTCGTTCACACCTCGTTCAACGCACGACGTTCCCTCTCGATTTCGGCGTGCTGGGTACCGCTCAGCGTGACCAGACACGCCGAAATCGCAACAAACTAGGCGATCGACAGGGCGATACCGTCGAGGATGTCGTGCTCGCTGACCACCAACTCGTCGATGCCGGCCCGCTGCCCCAGCGCATACGCCAACTCCTCGACGATGATCGCGCCCCCACCGATCACGTCCACCCGACCCTCGTGCATCGGCCCCAGCACCGCGCGCTGCGCACGCGTCATCGCGATCAGCTCATCGCAGACAGGCAGCAGGTCGCCGAAGGGCACCCGGGACAAATGGATCGCCTCGGAGTCGTAGGTCGTCATCTTGTGCGCCAGCGCCGAGACCGTCGTCATGGTGCCGGCGACGCCGACCCAGGTGCGCGCACGTTCGACGGGTACGACGCGAAACGCCTCGCCGAGCCCGTCGCGGACAACCTCGCGCGCCGCAGCGATCTCGACGGCGGTCGGCGGGTCGGAATGCAGGCAGCGTTCCGTCAGCCGCACGCACCCGATATCGGCGGAGTAGCTGGCCTCCACGTCGCGTACACCGAGCACCACCTCCGTCGACCCGCCGCCCAGGTCGACAACAACGAAAGGACCTGTCGCGGCGTCCAATTCGTTGACCGCCCCGCGGAACGACAGTTCGGCTTCCTCGGTGCCGGTGATCACCTCGGCCACCGCGCCGGGCACGACGGCCCCGAGCACCTCAGCGGTCATCGCGAAGAACACGTCGCGATTGGATGCGTCGCGCGTCGCGGAGGTGGCGACCATCCGCACCTTCGACACCTCGTGTCTGCGCATCAACTCGACATAGTCGGCCAGCGCCGCCTTGGTCCGAGCCAGCGCGTCGGAAGCGAACTGCCCCGTCGCGTCGACCCCCTGCCCCAACCGGACGATGCGCATCTCGCGATGCACGTCGGATATCTTGCCGTCATCGATGTCGGCGATCAGCAACCGAATCGAGTTGGTACCGCAGTCAATCGCGCCGACCCTGCTCATGCGCTCCACGTCTCCCGGTCCAGAATGTCCGCCATCGCCGGCTCAGCGGCCAGCACTGCCAGCGCCTCGTCACCCAACGGGTTGACGCCAGGCCCCTTGGCGAGCGAATGCGCGATCAGCACATGCAGGCACTTCACCCGGTCCGGCATACCACCACCGGAAAACGTTGTCCCCAAGGGCTCTATCGCGTCACGCTCGGCGAGGTAGGACTCATGCGCCCGACGATAGGCGGCGGCCAGATCCGGATCGTGCTGAAGACGCTCGGTCATGTCCCGCATCATGCCCGACGACTCCAAGCGACTCGCCGCCGCGGTCAGCGTGGGGTGAGTCAGGTAGTACAGCGTCGGAAACGGTGTGCCGTCAGGCAGTTTCGGTGCCGTCTTCACCACCCCGGGCTCACCGTTGGGGCATCGGTAGGCGATCTCGAGCACACCACGCGGCTCACGACCGAGCTGCTCCGCGACCGCCGCCAGGTCCGCCGGGTCAACCACCGGGCGCGGGCGGACTACTCGGGGGCGGAGCGGGTGCCGGCACGGGCGCGACCGGATCACCCGGCGCAACACCGTACGGCGCGTCGGCGATGGTGCCCCACAACGCCGTATACCAGGGTTGGTCAGGATCGACGGTCGCCACCTCGGCGTCGCCGGGCGTCACGGGCGCCGCACTGCCCGGGGGAAGCTGCACCTGATATGGAATCTCCCCGGGCATCACGAATCCGAGACGTTCCCGTGCCTGCGCGGCGATGAACACGGGGTCGTGCAGCTTGACCTTCTGCTGCTCCAATTCGGCGATCTGGGCGCGCAATTGCTCCTCGGTGGCCTTCAGTTGCTTCATCTCGGTGCGCTGACCGAAGTAGGTCCGCACCGGCCCCGCGATCGTCAGCGTCAACACGCACACCACCGCAGCCAGGATCGCGGCGCGCCGCGCCGCAGATCCGAACCGTTGCTCGGACTGCTGTTCGGCCGACACCGCAATGGATTTGCGGATCGAGTCGGCGGTGTCCTTGGGTTCGTCGGGTGCCTGCGCCTCGGCCTGAGGTTTTGTTTTGGCAACAGGCCGCGTCTCGGTCGTGCGCGGCTCCTTGCGCGCGGGCGACGCGCCACGCGGGCGGCCCCGTGCGCCCTCGGACTTACCCGACTTCGGTCGAGAAGTCGGGGATCGCCGTTTGGGATCGGGCCGCTTCGCTTCGGGCACGGGCTATTTGGTCTCCACCGAATAACGTGGGAACGCAAGGTCACCGGCATACCGGGCGGCGTCGCCGAGGGTTTCTTCGATGCGCAGCAGCTGGTTGTACTTCGCGACACGCTCACTGCGGGCGGGGGCGCCCGTCTTGATCTGACCGCTGCCCACCGCGACCGCGAGGTCGGCGATCGTGGTGTCTTCGGTCTCACCGCTGCGGTGGCTCATCATCGTGCGATAGCCACTGTTATGGGCCAGCGCAACGGCGTCGAGCGTCTCGGTGAGCGTGCCGATCTGGTTGACCTTCACCAGAAGTGCGTTGGCCGCGCCACGTTCGATGCCGTCCTCCAGACGCTCGGGGTTGGTGACGAACAGATCGTCGCCGACGAGCTGGACGCGGTCACCGATGGCCGCGGTCAGGGCCACCCAGCCCTCCCAGTCATCCTCGGACAGCGGATCTTCGATCGAGACCAGCGGATACGAATCCATCAGCCCCGCGTAGAACTCGATCATCTGCGTATCGGTACGGGTCTCTTTCTCGAACTTGTAACCCGTTCCCTCCGTGAAGAATTCGGTGGCCGCGACGTCGAGCGCCAGCGCAACGTCGGATCCGGGCTTGTACCCCGCCGCTTCGATCGCCGAGAGGATCAGATCGAGTGCGGCTTTGGTGCCTGCGACGTCCGGCGCGAAGCCACCCTCGTCTCCGAGGCCGGTGGCCAGACCTTGCTTCTTGAGCACCGACTTCAGCGAGTGGTACACCTCGGCGCCCCAGCGCAGCGCCTCCTTGAAGCTGGGGGCGCCGATCGGGGCGACCATGAACTCCTGGACGTCGACGCCGGTGTCGGCGTGTGCGCCGCCGTTGAGGATGTTCATCATCGGCACCGGAAGGATATGGGCGTTGGGTCCGCCGATGTAGCGGAACAGCGGCAGCGCCGCGGACTCGGCAGCGGCCTTCGCGACCGCCAGCGACACGCCGAGGATGGCGTTGGCCCCGAGCCGGGACTTGTCCGGGGTGCCGTCGAGGTCCAGCAGCGCCTGGTCGACCAGCCGCTGGTCGTCGGCGCTCAGCCCGATGACGGCGGGCGCGATCTCGTCGAGCACGGCCTCCACGGCCTTCTCGACGCCCTTGCCGCCGTAGCGGGGGCCGCCGTCGCGCAGCTCGACCGCCTCGTGTTCCCCGGTGGACGCACCCGAGGGCACCGCGGCCCTGGCGAAGGTGCCGTCCAGCAGGGCCACCTCGACCTCGACCGTCGGGTTGCCGCGGGAGTCGAGGATCTCGCGGGCTCCGACCTGCTCGATGATGGGCACTGGCTTCTCCTTGGTCGTGGGTGGGACGAGGTTGAGCCTAAAGGTTGGGCTGAGGTGCGGCGTGTTTAGAGGGGGTGTCCGTCGGCGTAGGCGGTCGCCCAGTCGCGCACGGTACGCGCGTACTGGTCGGACAGGTTGTACGCCCGCAGCGCCTCCATCCAGCCCTGCGGGGTGGACAGGTCCTTGCCTCGCCAGCACAGATACCCCGCGGCCGACAGCGCCGCGTCGTCGAAGTTGTCCGGGCTGATGACGCCGTCGTTGTTGGCGTCGACGCCGTACAACCGCCAGGTCTCCGGGATGAACTGCATCGGGCCCATCGCCCTGGCGTGGGTCGGGTCGCCGTCCATCTCGTCGGTGTTGTCGATGATCTCGAGGTTGCCGTTGGTGCCGTCCAGCCGAACCCCGCGGATCGGCGGCGTGACGTCGCCGTTCTCGGCGATCTGTGCGCCCCGATACGTACCGTGGTGGCTCTCCACCGCGCCGATGCCCGCCAGAGTGGTCCATTCCAGGTGACAGTCGGGGTTCTCCACCTCGGCGACCCGGGCCGCGTACGCGTAGGCCTCCAGGGCGTTGACGGGAATGCCCAGCGCGGGGGCGCGTTCAGCCGCCCATTCGTGCAGCTGATCGGCGGGACGACCCGCGGCGTGGGTGTCGATTTTGGGCACGGGGTCGCCAGCAGGAGGTGGCACCCCCTCCGGAATCGGGGTGCCCACCCGCCATGAACAGCTAGAAGCCATGAGCAGCGCCGTCGCTCCCACCACCGCGACCGCCCGCAGCCAACGCACGCGCGACACCAAACTCCCTCGAACCAACCTCGGTCACAGCCATCGTCCCATGCATCCAGGACACTGTGGGCCGACGTGCCGACGCCTCCTACGCCGATTCCCGGTCACCTGGGATCATCGTGATTCGGCGACCACCCCTTCATCGTGCGGTTCATCCCCATCCCCAGGTCCTGAGTCACCGCCGTCCTCAGCGCCTGCGTCCGTGCCGGGCTCCGGACCATCCTCGTCCGGCGTGTCGGCAGCCGGTGTGTCGACCACCGTGTCGGATTCGGCAGGCCAGTGCGCCCGCCACTCGTCGGCCGAGATCTCCCCGAGCGACGACACATCGAGCTCCTCCGGCACATCGGTCCCGCGTCGGGCCGCGGCGATGGCGAGCTCCGTGCTCCGGACGGCGTCCATGAACTCCAGCACCGCCGAGCGCAGCGCGTTCTCGGAGTCGACGTGGGGAGCCACGCTGACCGACGTGATCGACGCGGGTATCAGGTCGGCGGGCAGCCCTGCTGCCGTCGCGCGCTCAATCACCTTCTGCGCCAACGCCAAGGCGGGCTGTCCGGTCGGCACATCGTCCATCGCCGATCGGACGCCCTTGCTCGACCTTTCCTGGGCCTTGCGCTCTTCCCATTGTGCGAGTTGATCTTCCAGCGAGATCTCTTCGCCGGCGAGCACCGCGGGGACCCGGTTGACGAGCTTGCGGATGAGCGAATCGGCAACATCGTCGATAGAGAACGGATGCTCGGGAGCATCTTCGGCGATACGTGCGTGAAAAAGCACCTGCAGCAACACATCTCCAAGTTCCTCACGCAACTCGTCGGCGTTGCCGCTGCGGACCGCGTCGAAGACCTCGTAGGTCTCCTCCAATAGATACCGGCGCAGCGAGTCGTGTGTCTGCTGGCTTTCCCATGGGCCTGACGTGCGCAGCTTGTCCATCATGGCCACGGCGTCCACCAAACGCTCACCCGCCGCGCCTCGCGACGCCTCGATCAGCCGGTCCCCGGAGGCCAGGCGCGCCCTGACCGCGGGGTGCTCCGGATCGGAGGACAGCAGCACGGGCGCGTCGTCGCCGTCGTAGGCCGGCCGCGCGCGGGGCAGTGACCACGGCACCTTGATCGGCATCTCCTCGGTGTATTGGAGGTCGCCGGAAAGGAGCTCGATCGCGTCGATCGGGATCAAGGTCGGGCGCCGGGGGTCGACCAGGACGACAGTCATCGGGCCACACCCCCTCACGCGCTTCGTCGAAATCGCTGCCTCGGTTATACCAACACCTTGTCAGACCCTGACTCGGCTGGCAGAACCGGCAACGCTGCCCTATCCGGCGATGGCCGCCCTGCCGGGAAGGCAAGGCGGCCATCGTGTCCTATGTCGTGGCTCAGGACTCCAGCTCGATCGAAGCATCCGGGATCACCCAGTGACCCGGCGCCTGATCGAAGAACGGGTTGACGATCCCGTTAACCGACGGCAGCTTCTTCAACTGGCCAGGCGGGATTCCGAAGAACGGATTCGGGACGCCGTTGATCACCGGCGTGTGCTTCAGCTGACCCGGTGCGATGTGCCCGTTCGGCAGGTTGAAGTGGGCGTCCACCTCAGGGAACTGCACCTCCGGCACGTTCGCATCGGGAACGTTGACGCCGGGCACGTTGACGTCCGGCACATTCACACTCGGAACATTCACATCAGGCACATTCACACTCGGAACATTCACATCAGGCACATTCACACTCGGAACATTCACATCAGGCACGTTCACACTCGGAACATTCACGTCCGGCACATTCACACTCGGAACATTCACATCAGGCACGTTCACACTCGGAACGTTGATATCCGGCACATTCACATCCGGAACGGACGGAACGGGAACGGGAGGCGGCTCTGGCACTGCGTGGGCGAAACCCGCCCCCAGGCCGAGCGCGCCGAGCCCGAGTGCACCGGTCATCGTCGTTGTCACTGCCAATTTCTTGAACTGCATAATTACTCCTTCGCCTTGCGTCACCACGACATACACCAACGGTTTCGGTGCAATCGCGTGATTTCGGTTTAGGAAATTGCGCGACCGCCTATGACCAGCGATCTCGCCGCCCCCGGTTTGGACGACAACGCAATACCTTGATCCCCCGCTATGTATGTCGGATCGCCGTGTCGATGCGTTAACAGTGCCGACCGATTCAAGCCGCCCGGTCAGCCTAAAAACGCCAGGTCAGGCAGGAGATTCAGGAATCGAAATTAGGTCGACACTGCCCTGCGGTTTCCCGTCGAGCGCCACCAGGAGGTCCGCGACCATCTGCACCAGTTCAAGATCACGGATGCGCGGCGCAGCAAGGCCGTCGCCTGCGCGCGGAATCGGCACCTGCACCGTCGACGTCGTCGCACGGTACGTCGCGCTCGGATACAACCGCTTTAGTCGCACCTGCTGCGAATCCAGCAGCTGCAACGGCGAAACCTTCAGCGTCGCCTCCGAGACCGTGCTCAGCTCGGTGACACCGTAGTGACGGCACAACAGCCGCAGCCGCGCCACCGCCACCAAACGACGCGCAGGTTCGGGCAGCGGGCCATAGCGGTCGACGAGTTCGTCGACGACGGCAGCCACCGCGGTGTCGTCACCCGCCGCCGCCAGCCGCCGATAGGCCTCCAACCGCAGCCGGTCGCTGCCGATGTAGTCCGGCGGCAGATGTGCGTCGACCGGCAGATCGATCCGCACATCCTTCGGTTCTTCAGGTGCCGCAACGGTTTTCCCGTCTGCGGCGGCCCGATAGGCCTCCACGGCCTCGCCGACCAGTCGCACGTAGAGATCAAAGCCGACGCCGGCGACGTGGCCGGACTGCTCGGCGCCGAGCACGTTGCCCGCGCCGCGAATCTCGAGGTCTTTCAACGCAACTGCCATGCCTGCGCCGAGTTCGTTGTTCTGCGCGATCGTCGCCAGCCGGTCATAGGCCGTCTCCGTCAGCGGAACCTCGGGCGGATAAAGGAAATACGCGTAGCCCCGCTCCCGGCTGCGTCCCACCCTGCCGCGCAGCTGATGCAGCTGCGACAGCCCGAAAGTGTCTGCCCGCTCGACGATCAACGTGTTGGCGTTGGAGATGTCCAGACCCGTCTCGACGATCGTGGTGCACACCAGGATGTCGAATTCACGGTTCCAGAAACCCTCGACCGTGCGTTCCAGTTGTTCCTCGGGCATCTGGCCGTGCGCGACGGCGACGCGGGCCTCCGGCACCAGGGCCCTCACCTTGGCGGCGGCCTGGTCGATCGACCGTACGCGGTTGTGGATGTAGAAGGCCTGCCCGTCGCGCAGCATCTCGCGCCGCAGCGCCGCCGCTACCTGCTTGTCGTCATGCGGTCCGACGTACGTCAGCACCGGGTAGCGCTCCTCGGGCGGGGTGAGGATCGTCGACATCTCACGGATGCCGGCGAGGCTCATCTCGAGCGTGCGCGGAATCGGGGTGGCACTCATGGTCAGCACGTCGACGTGGGTGCGCATCGACTTGATGTGCTCCTTGTGCTCGACACCGAAACGCTGTTCCTCGTCGACGACCACCAAGCCGAGGTCTTTCCACGTCACGCCGGTCTGCAGCAGCCGGTGCGTGCCGATCACGATGTCGACCGAGCCGTCCTTCATGCCTTCGAGAACCGCCCGCGATTCGGCGGGATCGGTGAAGCGGGACAACCCCTTTACCGTCACCGGGAATCCGGCCATCCGCTCGGTGAACGTCTGCAGGTGCTGATCGGCGAGCAGCGTCGTCGGCACCAGCACCGCGACCTGCTTACCGTCCTGCACCGCCTTGAATGCCGCCCGCACCGCGATCTCCGTCTTGCCGTAGCCGACGTCGCCGCAGATCACCCGGTCCATCGGGACCGGCTTTTCCATATCGCTCTTGACCTCGGTGATGGCCGTGAGCTGGTCGACGGTCTCGGTGAACCCGAACGCGTCCTCCATCTCGGCCTGCCACGGGGTGTCGGGCGCAAACGCGTGCCCCGGGGAGGCCTGACGCTTGGCGTACAACGAGACCAGCTCGGCGGCGATCTCACGAACCGCCCTGCGCGCCTTGGTCTTGGTGTTCGCCCAGTCGCTGCCGCCCAGCCGGCTCAGCGTCGGCGCTTCCCCGCCGACGTAGCGGGACAGCTGATCAAGCGAGTCCATCGGCACATAGAGCTTGTCGGTGCCGCCGCCGCGCTTGCTCGATGCGTATTCGAGCACCAGGTATTCGCGACGCGCTCCGCCGACGACCCGTTCGGTCATCTCGACGAAGCGGCCGATGCCGTGTTGATCGTGCACCACCAGGTCGCCCGCCGTCAGCGCCAACGGGTCAACCACGTTGCGGCGCTTAGCCGCTAGCCGCTTGCCCTCGGCGGCTGCGACCCGGTTACCGGTCAGATCCGTCTCGGTGATGATGACCAGATTCGTCCCCGACACCACGACACCGTCGTGCAGCGGACCCTTCAGCACCCCGACGACGCCCTCCTTGGGAACGTCACCCGACTCCAAAAGGGCTGCGGGAGTGTCGGATTCAGCAAGTTGCTCGATGACGCGGTGCGCGGTGCCCGTGCCAGGGGTGACGACGGCCGCGTATCCGCCCGTCGCAACGTGGGCGCGCAGCATCGCGAAGATTTCGTCGATGTTGGACTGCTGACCCCGCGCCGACGGCGCCGGGCGGATGTCGATCGCCAGCGCGTCCTCGTCGGACAGCTGGCTCAGCGTCCACCACGGATGGCCGCCCTCGCGCGCCGCGGCACGGGCGTCGTCGAGCTCGATGAACCCCGAGGCGCCCATCGCCTCGAGGTCGATCGGCACGTCGCCGCCCACCGCCGCCGTCGACCACGACGCCTCGAGGAACTCGCGGCCCGTCTTGATCAGGTCGGCCGCGCGGGTGCGGACCTTCTCCGGGTCGCAGATCAGCACGGGGGTGTTCTCGGGAAGATGCGCGGTCAGCGTCGACAGGTCGGTGGGACGCAACAGCGGCAGCAGCGCCTCCATGCCGTCGACGGGAATGCCCTCCGACAGCTTGGCGAGCATGTCGGGCACGCTGCCGGCAATGGTGTTGTCCCCCACCGGATGTTCGGCCGCCAACTTGGCGGCGCGGTCGCGGACGTCGTCGGTCAGCAGCACCTCCCGGCACGGGACGGCGATGAGTGTGTCGACCTCGATTTCCGGGATCGAGCGCTGATCGGCGACGGCGAACATCCGCATCTCGGAGACCTCGTCGCCCCAGAACTCGATGCGCATCGGATGCTCGGCGGTCGGGGGGAAGACGTCGAGGATGCCGCCGCGCACCGCGAACTCGCCGCGCTTGCCGACCATGTCGACGCGGGTGTAGGCGAGGTCGACGAGCCGGGCGATGACGGCGTCGAAGTCGGCCTCGGCGCCGACGGTCAGCGTCACGGGCTCGATGTCGGCGAGGTCGGGAGCCATCGGCTGCAATAGCGACCTGGTGGTCGTCACGACGACGCGCAGCGGTGGGCCGAGACGTTCGTCGTCGGGGTGGGCCAGCCGGCGCAGCAGCATCAGGCGCGCGCCGACGGTGTCGACGCCGGGCGACAGTCGCTCGTGCGGGAGCGTCTCCCAGGAGGGGAACAGAGCGACGGCGTCGCCGAAGACACCGCGCAGTTCGGCGGTCAGGTCGTCGGCTTCGCGTCCGGTCGCGGTGACGACGAGCAGCGGGCCCGTCGCGGCGAGCGCGCTGGCGACGAACACCCGGGCGCTGGCCGGTCCGACGAGGCTGAGATCGACCGGCCTGTCAGCGGCGCGGGCGGTGACCTCCTGGAGGGAGGGGTCCCGTAGCGCCAGGTCGACGAGCCCGGCGATCGGGGTCTGGGCACGGTTGATCCCCGATAAGGTCATGATGCGCCCATCCTATGCGCGCGCTGATTCTGCGATTTCGGCGTGCTCGGTCACGCTGAGCGGTACCCAGCACGCCGAAATCGCCGGTTATTCGTCGAGCAGCGGCGGGTCGTGCTCCAGATGCATCAGCCCGTTCCAGCACAGGTTGACCAGATGCGCGGCGACGACCTCTTTCTTGGGTTCCCGCACATCGAGCCACCACTGCGCCGTCATCGAGACCGAGCCGACCAGCGCCTGCGCGTACAGCGGTGCCATTTCGGGGTCCAGGCCGCGGCGCGAGAAGTCCCCGGCGAGGATCGAGGACACCTGGTTGACGGCCTCGTTGAGCAGGGTCGAGTAGGTGCTGCCCGACGTGATCGCCGCAGGCGAGTCGCGGATGAGGATGCGGAACCCGTCGGTGCGTTCATCGACGTAGGTCAGCAGCGCGAGCGCCACCCGCTCGATGCGCAGCCGGGACCGGTTGTTGGTCATCCTGGTCAGCGACGACGTGATGCGGTCCAGCAGCGCCGACATCTCGCGGTCGACCACGACCGCGTACAGCCCCTCTTTGCCGCCGAAATGCTCGTAGACGACCGGCTTGGAGACGTTGGCGCGCTGCGCGATCTCCTCGATCGAGGTGCCTTCGTAGCCACGCTCGGCGAACAACGACCGGGCGATGTCGATCAGCTGGTGTCGCCGCTCCGCGCCGGTCATCCTGGCGCGGGGCGTACGCACACCACTTTCCGGGCTATCGGACTTCGAGGGCACTGCCACGGGTTTCAGGGTAGGCCCTTCGACTAACATCGCGGGTTGATCGATCCGTCGTGGTGTAATCGGCAGCACCTCTGATTTTGGTTCAGATAGTTCAGGTTCGAGTCCTGGCGACGGAGCTCCTTTTCGCACGACGACCGACCGATGAACGGCCAGCGTAATTGTGTCTGCAGCTCGGTCATGGGCAGAATGCCGCGAACGAGGCCTGACAATTCGACGGCTAATGTGCCTAGTTATGCACAGGCCGACGTGAATCCGACGACGAAAGCCGCCGTCAAATGTCGAGGGATTCGCAGTCGCGCCTAGGAGAATGGACTCGCAATGACCGATCCTGATTCCGCGGTCGTGGTCTTGGCCGCCGGTGCCGGCACGCGCATGCGCTCCGACACCCCGAAGGTGCTGCATCCCCTCGCCGGCCGCAGCATGCTGTCGCACGCCCTGCACGCGGTCGCCAAGGCGGCCCCGCAGCACCTGGTCGTGGTGGTCGGCAAGGACCGCGACCAGGTGGTGCCTGCGATCGACGAACTGGCCGCTGACCTGGGCCGGAGCATCGACGTCGCGGTTCAGGACCAGCAGTTGGGCACCGGCCACGCCGTCGCATGCGGGCTGACGGCGCTGCCCGCGGAATTCACCGGCACGGTCGTCGTCACCTCGGGCGACGTCCCGCTGCTGGACGCCGACACCCTCGCCGATCTGATCACCACGCACAGCGGCGAGTCCGCCGCCGCGACGGTCCTCACGACGACGCTCCAAGATCCGACGGGCTACGGCCGCATCCTGCGCACCCAGGACCGCGAGGTCATCGGCATCGTCGAACAGGCCGATGCCAGTCCGCAGCAGCTGGCCATCACCGAGGTCAACGCCGGGGTGTACGCGTTCGACATCACCGCGCTGCGGTCGGCGCTGAGCCGGCTGCGCTCGGACAACGCCCAGCAGGAGCAGTACCTGACCGACGTCATCGCCATCGTCCGGTCCGACGGCCACGTGGTGCGCGCCAAACACGTCGACGACGCCATGCTGGTCGCAGGCGTCAACGACCGGGTGCAGCTGGCCGAACTCGGCACCGAGCTCAACCGCCGCATCGTCGCCGCACACCAGCGCGCCGGGGTGACGATCACCGACCCGGCGACAACCTGGATCGACGTCGACGTGACCATCGGCCGCGACACCGTCATCTATCCCGGCACCCAGCTTCTGGGCGCCACCCGCATCGGCAGCCACGCCCAGATCGGCCCCGACACCACGCTGACCGACGTCACCGTCGGCGACGAGGCGATGGTCGTCCGCACCCACGGCAGCCAATCCACGATCGGCAACGGCGCCGCCGTAGGCCCCTTCGCGTACCTGCGGCCCGGCACCGTGCTGGGCGCCGAGGGCAAGCTCGGCGCCTTCGTCGAGACCAAGAACTCCACGATCGGGACGGGCACCAAGGTGCCGCACCTGACCTACGTCGGCGACGCGGACATCGGCGAGCACAGCAATATCGGTGCGTCCAGCGTGTTCGTCAACTACGACGGCGAGAACAAGAGCCGCACCACGATCGGCTCCCATGTGCGCACCGGGTCCGACACGATGTTCGTCGCGCCGGTGACCGTCGGCGACGGCGCCTACACCGGCGCGGGCACCGTCGTGCGAGAGGACGTGCCGCCCGGCGCGCTGGCGGTGTCGGCCGGCCCGCAGCGCAACATCGAGGGCTGGGTGGCGCGCAAACGTCCCGGATCCGCGGCTGCGGCCGCCGCGGCCGCAGCCTCCGTCGAAAACAACGGTGAACAGGACCCCGAAAAGCCGTGAGCCGGTTGCCAGGTGTTGGTGAACTGGCAACCCGTACGATTGAGCCGATATCGATCCCGAGCAATGAGGGCACCGTGGGCACCGAGTGGACCGACAACCGTAAAAATCTGATGTTGTTCTCGGGTCGTGCGCACCCCGAACTCGCTGAACAGGTCGCCAAAGAGCTCGACGTCCACGTCACCGCGCAGACGGCTCGCGACTTCGCCAACGGCGAGATCTTCGTCCGGTTCGACGAGTCCGTGCGCGGCTGCGACGCGTTCGTGCTGCAGTCCCATCCGGCGCCGCTGAACCAGTGGCTGATGGAACAGCTGCTGATGATCGACGCGCTCAAGCGCGGCAGCGCCAAGCGGATCACCGCGATCCTGCCGTTCTATCCCTACGCCCGTCAGGACAAGAAGCACCGCGGCCGCGAGCCGATCTCGGCCCGCCTGGTCGCCGACCTGCTCAAGGCCGCGGGCGCGAACCGGATCGTCAGCGTCGATCTGCACACCGACCAGATCCAGGGCTTCTTCGACGGCCCTGTGGACCACATGCGGGCGCAGAAGCTGCTGACCGGCTACATCGCCGACAACTACGCCGACCACGACATGGTTGTGGTCTCTCCCGACTCAGGCCGCGTGCGCGTCGCCGAGAAGTGGGCCGACGCGCTCGGCGGTGTTCCGCTGGCCTTCATCCACAAGACCCGCGACCCGCTGGTGCCCAACCAGGTCAAGTCGAACCGCGTCGTCGGCGATGTGAAGGGCAAGACCTGCGTCCTGACCGACGACATGATCGACACCGGCGGCACGATCGCGGGTGCGGTGAATCTGCTGCGCGAAGACGGTGCCCGCGACGTCATCATCGCCGCCACGCACGGTGTGCTGTCGGATCCGGCGCCGCAGCGGCTCGCGGAATGCGGGGCGCGTGAGGTCATCGTCACCAACACGCTGCCGATCGACGAGGAGAAGCGGTTCCCGCAGTTGACTGTGCTCTCGATCGCACCGCTGCTGGCGAACACCATTCGCGCGGTGTTCGACAACGGTTCTGTCACAAGCCTTTTCGACGGATCCGCGTAGTGGCCGGCGCGACCATATTCCACAACCCCAAATGCTCCACCTCGCGCAAGACGCTGGAGCTGTTGCGGGACAACGGCATCGAGCCGACGGTCGTGCAGTACCTCAAGACGCCGCCGACGCGCGCCGAGCTCGTGAAGATGATCAAGGACGCGGGCATCGACGTACGCACGGCCGTACGCAAGAAGGAAGCGCTGTACAAGGAGTTGGGCCTGGCCGATGCCAGTGACGACGAGCTGCTCGACGCGATGGCCGAACATCCCATCCTCATCGAGCGCCCATTCGTCGTGACCGCGAAGGGCACTCGGCTGGCCCGGCCGATCGACGCGGTACGAGAGATTCTGTGAGAGTTCGCCACAGCGTGGTGGCGGCCGCGCTCGCGGTCCTCGCGGTATCGGGCTGCGCGCCGGAAGCGCCTGACTATCAATCGATCTGGTCGACGTCCTCGACGACGACCACCACCACTTCGGCCAGCGATGAACCGGCAGTGCCGATCGCGACCTACCTGGAGCAGAAGGGTGTGGCCGGGGAACCCATTCCTGCGGACAAGCTCACCGATCTGACGGTGACGTTCCCGACGCCGCCGGGCTGGAAGCCCTTCTTCAACTCCAACCTGTCACCGGGAACCCGGGTGATCGCCAAGGGCACCACATATCCGACGGCCATGGTGATCGTGTTCAAGCTCAACGGCGACTTCGACGTCAACGAGGCCATCAAGCACGGCTACGTCGACGCAGAGATGTCGGATAACTTCAAGCGCCTCAATGCGTCGATGGACAACTTCAAGGGTTTCCCGTCGGCGATGATCGAGGGCAGCTACGACCTCAACGGCACCCGCATGCACACCTACAACCGCATCGTCATCGCGACGGGAGGACCGCCGGCCAACCAGCGCTACCTCATCCAGTTCACGGTGACGGGCTACGCGGACAAGGCCGTCGAGGATGCGCCCGATATCGAGGCGATCATCAAGGGCTTCAACGTCGCGGTGCCGAAATAACGTTGTCGCGAAATGGAATTCCAGCAGCGAAAGCACGAGTAGCGGCCTGCTGGAATGCAATTTCGCGATCGGAATCAAGGCCGCCAGCCACGGGAAGCCATCGCGTTCCAGGCCCGTCGGACAATGTCTTTGGGGTGGTCCTCCTTGATGACGCGAAGGACGATCCAGCCGAGACTCTCTATCAACGGTATGACGCGTTGGTCCTTCACGTATTGCACGCGCGATGTCTGATGCTGCTCACCGTCGTACTCGGCGACGACCATGAACTCCTCCCAACCCATATCGACGGTGCGAAGCACTTTCCCGTTGCGATCGAGGATCGGTATCTGCGTGGACGGCCGCGGGAGATGTGCATCGATATAGAGGAGTCGCAGCCATGTCTCCCGCGGGGAAGCGGCACCCCCGTCCACGAGCGTCAGCGCCTCCTTGAGTAGCTTCACGCCCCGCGCGCCGCGATACCGCTTGGCCAAAAGTAGGACCTCTTCCTCAGAAAACGGCCTCGCACGCATCAAGGCATCCATGCGAGCGATGGCCTCGCCGCGGTCCAAGAAGCGGCCTAGATCGAACGCGGTGCGCGCAGGAGTCGCGATGGGAATCCCCGACCAGGTGAACTCGTCGTCCGAGATCCGCTCATTGCGCGTCACGATGCCCGCCGGCGGCCGCGCGCTGTTGTAGAGCAGTTCGATAGCAACATCCGCGTCGACCCACCCCGCGCCGTGCAATGCCGACGCGGCCACGCCGGTGATTATCGCGGCCCGCTTTGACCACAGCCACGCTCCAGTAGCCCGATCGGTGAGTGACAGGTCGTGCCACCTGGGCGCATACACGTTCGGATACAACGGCCGGTGCCACCGCGCGAGCTCATGTCGAGTCACCGTGCCGCGCGCGACGGCTTCGGTGCCGATAAATACCTCCCCCATGGCGAGATGTTGCAGACTCGCACCGACATCGCCCGCGAAATTGCATTCCAGCAGGCCGTCACTCGAACTTTTGCTGCTGGAATGCCATTTCGGCGAGTGGTGTCCGTAGGGTGGTCCGCATGACTGAGTGGACCGCCGCCGATCTACCCTCCTTCGCCGGCCGTACCGTCATCGTGACCGGGGCCAACAGCGGACTGGGCCTCGTCACCGCGCGTGAGTTGGCCCGCGTCGGCGCGAAGACGATCCTGGCCGTGCGCAACAAGACCAAGGGCGACGAGGCCGCCGCATCCATGACAGGTGATGTCGAGGTTCGCAAACTCGACCTGCAGGACCTGGCGTCGGTGCGCGCGTTCGCCGAAGGCGTCGACAACGTCGACGTGCTGGTGAACAACGCCGGCATCATGGCCGTGCCGTACGCGCTGACCGTCGACGGGTTCGAGAGCCAAATCGGCACCAACCATCTGGGCCACTTCGCTCTGACAAACCTGCTGCTGCCGAAGATCACCGACCGCGTGGTAACCGTGTCCTCGGGGCTGCATCTGCTCGGCCGGATCAACCTCAAGGACCTGAACTGGAAGGCAAGGCCCTATTCCCCGTGGCGCGCATACGCCCAGTCCAAGCTGGCCAACCTGCTGTTCACCAGCGAGTTGCAGCGTCGGCTGAACGCGGCGGGGTCGCCGGTGAAGGCGCATGCCGCCCATCCCGGCTATTCGGCGACCAACCTGCAGGGCCAAACCGGCCGCAAGCTCGGCGACGCCTTCGCGACGTTCGGCAACAAGTTCGCCACCGACGCCGACTTCGGCGCCCGCCAGACGCTGTACGCGGTGGCCAAGGATCTTCCCGGTGACTCGTTCATCGGGCCGAAGTACACGATGTGGGGCCCGACCGGCCCGACCCCGTTTCGCAGTCCGGCGGCGCGCGACTCAGCGACGGCCGCCGGGTTGTGGGAGTTGTCCGAGCAGCTCACGGGCACCACGTTCCCCCTCTGATTTGGGCTTGAGCAGCAGCTCCGGCTACCCTGGCTACTAATCACGGCGAGGGTGACCGAGCATCAGGTCACCGTTATCGACGCGAACCTTCTTCGAGGGATGTCGCCCTGGCCGTGCTCAGAACACGACAGGAGCAGAACCCAATGGCCAAGAACGCACCGAACAACCTCGCCGCCGCGGTCCGCAAGCAAACCGGCAAGGGCGCCTCGCGGCGCGCACGACGCGACGGCAAGGTGGTCGCGGTCCTTTATGGCCACGGCAGCGATCCGCAGCATCTCGAGCTCAACGCCCACGACTTCGCCGCGGTGCTGCGTCACTCCGGCACCAACGCGGTGCTCACCCTCGACATCGAGGGCAAGGAGCAGCTGGCGCTGACCAAGTCGCTCGACATCCACCCGATCCGCCGCACCATCACCCACGCCGACCTGCTGGTCGTGCGCCGCGGCGAGAAGGTGACCGTGGAGGTCAACGTCATCGTGGAGGGCGAGGCGATCTCGGGCAGCCTGGTCACCCAGGACGCGAACACCATCACCGTCGAGGCCGACGTGCAGTCCATCCCCGAGCACCTCACCGTGTCGGTCGAGGGCGCCGAGATCGGCACCCAGTTCACCGCGGGTTCGATCGAGCTGCCCCAGGGTGTCTCGCTGGTCTCCGATCCCGAGACACTGGTCGTCAACGTTGTGGCCGCCCCGACCGCCGAGGATCTCGAGGCCGAGGGTGCCGGCGCCGAGGGCGAGGCCGAGGGCGAAGCTCCCGAGGGCGAGGCGGCCGCAGAAGCGGGCGAAGGCGAAGAGGCACCCGCCGCGGAATCGGAGTAGTTCGACATGGCCGAGCCTCAACTCGTGGTCGGCCTCGGCAATCCCGGTCCGCAATACGCCACGACGCGGCACAACCTCGGTTTCCTCGTCGCCGACATCCTGGCCGATCGCATCGGCTCGGGCTTCAAGGTGCACAAGAAGTCGGGGGCCGAGGTGGTCACCGGTCGGCTCGGCGGCCGTTCGGTGGTGCTCGCGAAACCGCGCTGCTACATGAACGAGTCCGGACGCCAGGTGGCGCCGTTGGCGAAGTTCTATTCGATCGCGCCCGCGGACATCATCGTCGTGCACGACGAGCTCGACATCGAGTTCGGGCGGATCCGGCTGAAGTTCGGCGGCGGCGTGGCAGGCCACAACGGCCTGCGGTCGGTGGGATCTGCGTTGGGCACCAACGACTTTCAACGGGTGCGCATCGGAATCGGCCGTCCGCCGGGCCGGATGGAGGGCGCGGCGTTCGTGCTCGGCACCTTCACCTCCGCCGAGTGGAAAGAGGTGCCGACGATTTGCGAGCAGGCCGCCGACGCGACCGAGCTACTGCTGTCGCAGGGGTTGGAACCGGCGCAGAACACGGTGCACGCCTGGGGCTAGTACCTGTGCGTCGGGGCCGCGAGCGTGCTGATCGGCGCCTCGGTGGCCAGTCGGCTGGCCACGAATTGCGCTGCCTGCGTTGTTAATCCGGCCTCGACGTAGTGACTGTGCGCGGGTCGGTCGTCGCCGCTGGAGCACACCGGATCGCCGCCGTTGCACAGGTCGATGGTCTTGTAGCCGTACTGCGGGCTGAGCGTGGTCAACGGTCCGCCGAGCAGTTTGATCGACGGATTGCCGAACACCGCGACAGCCGCGACGTGATCGGCGACAGCGGGCGGCATCGGGTTGACGAAGGACAGCGTCGGCGTCGCAGCCACCGTGATGATGTCGACCACCGCGGCGCCCTGCGAGTAACCCCCGAGCACGATCTTGGTGTCGGGGCAGTTCACGGCGGTGTTCTGGACGAACGCGCTTGCGTCGTTGGCGCCGTCCGCCGCCCTCATGAAGTCCAGCGTGGCCGGATAGTTGACGGCGTACACCGACACCGTTTTACCCGGCACCAGTGGCCGCAACGCTTCGACGAACGCATCGCCCACCCGCCCCGCTCCGGCCGGCTCGCCGGTACCCCGCGCGAACACGACCTGCACATCGGGACAATCAGGACCCTGGGCCACGGCCACACCCGTCGCACCTGCGACCAGCGTCACACCCGAAAATGCCACCACAGCAATGCCGATCGCCAAGCGGCGAATGAACATGGCGCGCAACGCCGCCACCTCGACGATCTTCATGCTCTCGCAAACGTCGGGGTGCGACGGATTTATTTCACGCCGGCGATTCCGCTGTCGACGACCTTGACCTGTTTGTGCGGGAATCGACGTTCGGCGTGCTCCATGGCCGCCGAGTTCGGCAGCACGTAGAGCGTCTCCTTCTTCTCCTGCAGCGGCTTGAGGACAAGGTCCATGAAGCTCTTGCGGTTGTCGAGGTAGGGCTCGATGACGTCCTCACCCGCCGGACACACCGCCAGGCAGTACGCCGCTTTGTAGTTGGCCTTGAACGACAGGCTCTGCCACATCGAGGCGTTCTCGGAATCGCTTACCCGCGAACGGAAGTCGGCGGCGTCCTCACTGTCGGCGATTGTCTGCACCCAGTCGGTGAAACCGCCCATGAACTCGCGATAGTTGTGCACCGAGCACGCGAGGAAGTCGAACTCCCCGTCCTTCTTGATCGCCCCAACCGGGCAGGCCGCCACGCAGAGCTTGCATTCCAGACACGGCGAGTAGTCCAGCGGTTCACCGTATTCACTGATCGGCGCCGCGACCAGAACCGTGCCGAGAAGAATGAAGTTGCCGAACTTCGGGTGGATCACGTTGCGGTGGATCCCCATCACGCCCAACCCGGCCGCGACGGCGACGGGTTTGTGCGCCACCACCCAGATGCGGCCCGGGAACCTGTCCATTTCCATCGGGAACGACATCGACGGGTTGATGGCCCGGTAGCCGGCGTCCTCCAGCGCACGGGTGATCCGGTGTGCGGCCTCGTTCATGATCTCGCCGCTGCGGTGGAACTCCTGATTGGCCACGCTGCGCGCCGTCGACCGGACGTTGTCGCGGTTCATCTTCACCACCAGCGAGATGTAGCTCGCAGCACCGGGCAGTGCGCCTTCGACGTGTTCACGCTCGGAGGCCAGCTCGGGATTGTCGACGCTCGCGAACGCGACGTCGTCGACACCCGCATCCAGGCATACCTGCCGCAGCCATTCGGCGTCGATCACCCCGGGCTTCACCGTCTTGCGGGCTCGCACCTTGCGCACCGTCGGATGGTCGGCCAGTCGCGCGGGGATGCTCTGGGTCATGCTAGGTATAGTACACAATACTCAGCATGGGCGCACGGCCGTCAAAGTTGACCGCGGCTAGGCCGCTCAGAGAAATGAGTTCTCGGCGGTGAGTCCCCGCTCGGGGAACGCGCCGAGCGCGAACGTCTCGGCGTTGCCCAACCCGACACCCCCCTCGACGGGATCCTCGACACGCACCAGCAGATCCCGGAGCTGATGCAGTTCGCGTGCCTTCTCGGGTCTGTGGCAGTCGACGACGTGGTTGCCCTCGACCCTGAGTTCGCCGACCCACTGGCCGTACACCCAGTCGTTCCAGCCGTAGTAGCCGGCGGTGCCGAGATGAAAGCCGCCGGGCCCCGCCGCCGTAATCTTGAGCGGACGTTTGGACCCGTCGGAATCGACGAGCGTCACGGTGCCGTGGGTGAATCGACGGTTGTCGTCCTGGAAATACAGGTCCTGTTCAACCGACGCGAAACGGTGCGAGCTGCCGTCGTAGTTCTGTTGCTCTGCCTGCGAACGGATCTCGAGGAACCCGTCGCCACGCTCCTCCTGGTACATGACGAACAGCGAGTACGTCGACCCGTCCTGACGCGTCATCATCATCGGCAGCCACGTCATGAACATCTGCTTGATCTTCCTGCCCCCTCGGGGCAGTCCCGGAATAGGCTTACCGACCCCCGGCCGCAGTCCCCACGAATGGTCCCGGATCGAAATCCATTCGTCGGCTTTGATTTCGGCGCGTGTGCCTTCGACCTCCACCCACCCAGAGGCCACCCCGATCTGGTGATACCGCAGCACGTTGTGCGTGACGCGGTAACCGTCGGGACTGCGGTCCGGCCACGGATCCTCCAGCGCCGCATCAAAACTCCCGCTCAGCTTGACGTCGAACGCGATGGGGGCGTGCTCCGTCGCATCCAGACTCACCCGGATGGTGCGCAACGGCTCCACCACGCGGTAGTGGATGGGGCCGACGTGAGTGCCGGACGGGTCTGACGACAACCGGCGCCCGGCCCTCACGGTCCACTGCTCGGTGCCGCGGCATACTCCTGCGGCGCCGTCGAACACGCCGCGGTTGGTGTACTTGCCGACGCCGAGAACCACTTGCAGCGAGTTGTCCCTCGCGTGGGCGATGGTCCAGATCTTCTCGGTCCATGAGGGGTCCGACTGGCTGACAGTGGCGAAGGTGTCGACGATCTGGTGGGTGAGGAGTTCGTCTTCCGGCACCAGCGCGCCGTAGTTCGTCGTCAGCAATGCGGCTACCTTTCTGCGGTTCCGGCGGAACCAGAGAATCCGAAGAACTTCGTCATATCGGTACCACGGTCGTATTCGCGCATCCAGGTATCGGCCCAATCCGGCAGCGGCTGATCGGCGGGGTCGTGGCGCGGGGTCTGCGACAGCGCCAGCCGCCACGCCATCGTCACCAACTGCATCGTCGGGACTGGCCCGAACAGCGAGGGCGGGCCGGTGCGCGGCCGCCGCTTGCGACCGGGGAGCCGGTTGCGGAACTCGCGGGTGAAAAATCCCTTGGACAGCAGCTCGACCGCCGAGAGACCGCGATCGTCGAAGGGAACGACGGCGTCGAACGTGGTCGCGATCTCCTCCATCACGGAGCCGACGTGGCTGAACGTGCCCTTGATGTGCTTGACCCGATACCAGGGGTCGGGATTGATGTGCCTGCACAGGATCAGACCGGAGCTGCGATGCTCGATCTCCTCGACGAAGTGCCACATCATCAGCGAGGCGACGCGCCAGTCTCCCCCGGTGAACAGCGAATCACGGTTGTCCAGAAGCACTTTGAACAGCGGCGTGAACGTCGCCTCGAGGTTGGCGATGTACGCGGCGTGGAACTCGACTGGCTGCTCGTCGAGGAGTCGGTCGTAGGCGGCGCAGGCGTCCTCGTAGCACCGTTCCAGTTCGGGGTAGCGCGCCACGAGGGCGAGCATGTGCTTGCGGTGCGCTGAGGCGTGCTGCGCTTCCTGCCGCAGAAACGCATCGGCTTCTGAAGCGACCGTGGGATCGTCGCTGAGCTTGCCCTCGGCTCTGCGGACGACGCTGACAATGTAGCGCTCGAACGGCACGGCGATGAACGTGAACGCATTGCAGAACAGGCCGAACGCTGGGTTCTGCGGCTGCCAGTTGAACGGCACCGACTCGTCGAACTCCCAGGCGATCTTGCGAACGACCAGGTCCGTC
This sequence comes from Mycolicibacterium moriokaense, assembly GCF_010726085.1. Classification (NCBI taxonomy): domain Bacteria; kingdom Bacillati; phylum Actinomycetota; class Actinomycetes; order Mycobacteriales; family Mycobacteriaceae; genus Mycobacterium; species Mycolicibacterium moriokaense. The sequence goes on along the minus strand of NZ_AP022560.1, from coordinate 1,700,947 downwards.
ACCGGCCGCCACCTCCCCTGTGCGGGCTTAACATTGGCACCAACAGTGTCACTTGTCGCGTATCCGACACCGAGGCCCTGGATAGCGTTAGTGTGACATTTGGACCATTAGATGTAAAGGACGCGATGGTGGCTTCTCGCCCTTCCGCCGATGCGGACCTGCCGATGCGGCGACGGATTCTCGCCGCCACCTTCGTCGTGCTCGCCAGGGATGGCAGGCGCAAGTTGCAGCTCTCGGACGTGGCGGCGGAGGCCAAGGTGTCGCGTCCGACGCTGTATCGCTACTTCGGCTCCAAGGAGGGGCTGCTCGAGGCGTTCGCGCTCTACGAACAGGACAACTTCGACGCGGGCCTCGCCGCGGCGATCACCGGCCTCACCGGGAATGAACGTCTCGACGCCGCACTGCGGTTCATCGTCGAATTTCAGAGCACCTATTCGCTGGGCTCACTCGCCGATATCGAACCGGAGCACGTGCTGCAACAGATGCAGCGAGTGCTGCCGATCATCCACGAGCGCGTCGCCCGCATCATCCCCGGCGACGACAGCGACGTCGGGGCGGCGGCCGTCGTGCGAATCGCGGTGTGCCACTATCTGATCGGCAGCGGCACCCCCGAGCAGTTCCTCGCCGAACTACGGCACGCCGCGGGCCTGGGACCGTCGCGTCGCAGGCTGCCGCGGGTGGTCAACGGCTAGCGAGCGAGCCAGTCGGCGGTCTTCGCGGCGATGACCTCCGGCTGTTCGAGAGCAGGAATGCCCTACCCCGTCGACGATTTCGAAATTCGATCCCGCAGCGGGTAGATGGGTGGGCACGTCACTGAGCAGCTCGGCGCCGTGCAGGCACAGCGTCGGCACCGGCGGCGGCTGCATCGAGGCCACCGCGGTCGGCGAGATCGGGACCGAGGTGCCGCCAGGTGTGCGGGGTGTCGGGGAAGTCGTTGACGAGGATCGCGAGCGGGCGGCTCGTGTCGGCGATGTCTCCGAAAGTCAGCGACGGGGCCATCAACGAAGCGTATTACATTTGAGGCGCTCAACGTAAAGCTCAGATTCTTTACATCCAGCGGGCGCTGTGTAAATCTGTTCGGCATGGCTGGCATCACGCTCGTCCAACGCGACCTCGCCGCCACCCGGGCGCAGCTGCAGAAGTGGTTCAAGCATCGCTTCGCCGGCGAAGCCGTCGTCTCGGAACTGAGTACAGCTAATCGGGCGGCGGGATGGTCGAGCGAAAGCCTGGTGTTCTCCGCCGAGGTCGACGGCGCGACAAACGAGTACGTCATCCGGATCCCGCCGAGCGGCGGAGGAATCTTTCGCGAATACGATCTCGGCGCGCAGACTCTGACGCAGGAACTGCTCCACGAGTACGGCATCGCGACGCCGTCACCGATCCTGTACGAGCCCGACCGCGCCTGGATCGGCTCGAAATTCCTTGTGATGCCGCGCATCGTCGGGCACACACCGTCGGACACCTCGTACGCCACGCGGGGCTGGATGCACGACGCCGGCCCCGAGGTCCAGCGCCGGGCACACGACGGGTTCCTCGAAACACTCGTGCGGCTGCAGAGCGTTCCGGTCGACGAGGCGCCGTGGCTGGAGCGGCCAGCCGGGTTCGGCGTGTCGGCGGAACTCGCGTGGTGGCACGAGTACGCGCGGTGGGGATCCGACAACCAGGTGCCCGACGTGCTCACCGAGGCGTTCGAGTGGTTGCGCCGACGACAGCCCGACGAGACCGCACCACCGACGATCTGTTGGGGTGATGCCCGGATGTCCAACGCGATCTTCGACGACACCGGCCGGCTCGTCGGGGCGCTGGACTGGGAACAGGCGTGCGTGTGCCCCGCCGAGGCCGACTTCGCGTGGTGGTTGGCGACGCGTAAGCAGATGCTGGAGGTCAACGGCCTCGACCTCGACCCGGAGCTGCCCGGCTTCGACAGCCGCACCGCCGTGGCCCGCAGGTTCGAGGAGATGATCGGCCGCGAACTCGAAAACCTGGACTGGTACGAGATTTTCGCGATGGTGCGGATGGGCTGCTGCATCATGCGCACTCAGGTGCTGTTGCGCAACAACGGCCAGGGTGACCACTTTCTGACGAAGGCACCGATCCTGCCCGCCTGGACTATCGACGCGATCCGCGCCTAATCACGTCGCACGTTCGAAACGCGAGCAGACGCGAACGCCCCTAAATACGCGATATTTTGGGGGTGTTCGCGTCTGCTCGCGAGTACTAAGTGACCAGGGAGACCGAGGTGGAGCGGCGCAGCTTGCCCGACGGAGTCTTCGGGATGCTGCCCGGACCGAGCACGACGACGTTGCGCGGACGCACGTCGACCTCGGCGACGACCTCGTGGGCGACCTGCCGCTCGATGCGATGCACCTCGGCTGGGTCCTGCCAGGCGTTGGATTCGACGGCCACGGCGAAGGTTTCTCGCGAATGGCCCGCGTCCAGTCGCACGGCGACGGCACAGCCGGGGCGGACTCCCTCGACGCGGCACGCCGCACGCTCGATGTCGGTCGGGTAGATGTTGCGGCCGGCCATGATGATGACGTCCTTGACGCGGCCGCACACGATGATGTTGCCCTCCTCGGTGATGTAACCGAGGTCGCCGGTGTCGTACCAGCCGTGCTCGTCCTGGGTGGGGATGAAACCGCCCATGGTGATGTAGCCGGGCGTCAGGCACTCACCGCGCAGCTCGATGACACCGACGCCGCGGGGCGGCATCACGTTGCCCTGCTCGTCGATGACGCGCGCCTCGAGGTCCTTCAGCAGCGGGCCGAGCGAGGCCAGCCGCCGGGTGTTGCCCTTGGTGGCGGGCACGGCGCGACGCAGCGCGGCCAGCAGGTCGGCGTCGACCTCGTCGACCACCAGGCCCGCACCGCACGGCGAGAACGACACCGCCAGCGTCGTCTCGGCCATGCCGTAGGCCGGCAGGATCGCCTCGGGCCGCAGGCCGAACGGCTTGCCCGCGTCGAGCAGGTCCTCGACGTCGGCAGGCTCGACGGGCTCGGCGCCCGACAGCGCGAACCGCAGCGTCGACAGATCGAAGTCGCCGGGCTTGGCCTGGCGCCGCAGCCGCTTGGCGAACAGCGCGTACGCGAAGTTGGGCGCCGCGGTCATGGTGCCCTTGTACTTGTCGATGAGCTTGGCCCACAGCAGCGTGTCGCGCAGGAAGTCCATCGGCGTGACCTTGACCAGCTCCGCGCCGAAGTACATCGGGATGGTCAGGAAGCCGACCATGCCCATGTCGTGGAAGCAGGGCAGCCAGCTGACCATGACGTCCTTCTCGACGTCGTACTCGGCGCCGATGAACATCGCCTCCGCGTTGGAGTAGATGTTGCGGTGCGTGATCTGCACGGCCTTGGGGGATCCGGTGGATCCGGAGGTCAGCTGCATCAGCGCGAGGTCGTCCTCGCCGACGTCGATCGGGTCGATCGGCTCCGACGCCAACAGGTCGGCGACGGTCAGGACCTTGATGCCCTTCTCCTCCAGCACCGGGATGGCCACCAGGAACGGCTCGGAGACGATGACGGCCTTGGCCTCGATCATGCCGATGACGTTCATCGTGTCCTCGGCCCAGATCACGAGGTCGGTCCTCGGTGTGGGCTGGTGAAGCATCGTCAGGCAGGCGCCGCGCATCCACAGGGCCTGCGCGGTGGGCGCGATCTCCACGGGGAAGCCGGCGAGCACGCCAACCGAGTCCCCGAGGCCGATGCCCGCCTGCGCGAGGCCACCCGCGATGCAGCGGGCCCGCTCGTGGACCTCGCCCCAGGTGTGGCGGACGGGCTCATGCGGTTCACCGGTGACCATGCCCGTTTTGGCGGTTCGGGCGTTGCGGTACATCTTCTCGGTGAATCGGCTCACCACAACCTCCTCGGTCCCGGGACAGCAAATGCCCGATTGTCATACTCCGCCTGATCAGGGGCGCTTTCCAGGAGGCGCGCACACAATTGGGGAGCGGTTGAGTCTCGAATTGGTGATGCCTCGCGACGGGCCAGTACGAAACGACCACCGAGGCTGTCGGTGGCCGTAACTATCGCGTCCAATCCATGACCGCTAGTTTTCACCGTCGATCATCTTAAACAACTCTTAAGTAAGTGCCAAAATATCGCGATTATTGAGGTCTGTGTCACACGCGGATCAGACAGACGCCGACGGCGCCGGCACCACCCGAGCGCCCTGCACCGGCCCGCTGGCGACGCGCACCGTCCGGCACACCCCGGCCCCTGCCATCTCCGAGGCGACGTCGACCGCCGCGGCGGCCGACTCGCATAGGAACGCACACGTCGGCCCCGAACCCGACACGATGCCGGCGAGCGCGCCCGCCTCGGTACCCGCCCGCAGCGTCCGGCGCAGACCGGGGTCCAGCGACAGCGCCGCGGCCTGCAGGTCGTTGCCGAGCAACGGCGCCAACTCTGCCGGATCGCCCGAGGCCAGCGCCGCCAGTACCGGCTCAGGATCGTCGAGGCGCGGGGGCGCGTTGCGGTCCCCTGCCTCACGCAGCCGATCGAGTTCGGCGAAGACCGCCGGTGTCGACAGCCCGCGGTCGGCGAACGCCAGCACCCAATGAAACATGTTGCGTGCCAACACGGTTGCCAGCTCTTCGCCGCGGCCGGTCCCCAGTGCGGTTCCGCCGTGCAGCGCGAACGGCACGTCGCTCCCCAGCTGGGCGGCCAGCGCGTGCAGGTCGCGGCGCGGCACACCCAGCTCCCAGAGCGTGTTCATGGCGACGAGCACCCCGGCCGCGTCGGCGCTGCCGCCCGCCATCCCGCCTGCGACGGGAATCGACTTCTCGACGACGATCGCGACATCGGGCGCCCGACCGACGTGGTCGGCCAGCAACTCGGCGGCGCGCCACGCGAGGTTGCTCGAATCGGCAGGCAGCGTATCGGCGCCCTCCCCCGTGAGCTCCAGCGACAACACGTCCGCGTTGCGGACTGTGACCTCGTCGAGCAGCGAAACCGCATGAAACACGGTGGTCAGCTCGTGATATCCGTCGTCGCGGCTATCCCCCACCTCGAGGTACAGATTGACCTTGCCCGGCACGCGCACCGTGACCGATCCGGTCGGAACCCACTCGGAGGCGGTGCTGCCATTGGACACCAGACGACACTATCGGAGTCGGTCCCCCGCCAGCAGCCGTCTGAGCAGGTCAATGCCGCTGATGAAGCCCCTAGTCTGGGAACGTGCTCTCGCCGGGCGAGCGGTTCGAAGGTCACGTCGTCGATGAAGTGGTCGGCCGCGGCGGATACGCGACTGTCTATCGGGCGCACGACGCGACCGGCCGGGAAGTGGCACTGAAGGTGCTCGACGGTCATCTCAGCGATCTCGCGCACATCGCCCGACTGAAGCGCGAGTTCGAATTCGCCCAGCGCCTGCACCATCCCCATATCGTGACGGTGTTCGACCGCGGACCCGGATGGCTCTCGATGGAACTCGTCTGGGGCAGCGACGTCACCGAGGTGGATTCCGTGGCCGCACGGCTCACCGCGCTGGAGCAGATCGCCGACGCGCTGGACTATGCGCACAACCGCGCGATACTGCACTGCGACGTCAAGCCGCCGAATATCCTTGTTCGCCAGGATCTTTCGGACGCTGTCCTCATCGACTTCGGCGTCGCGCACACGATCGCCGACGATATCGGCTACCGGCCGACGCAGATCGAGGCGTCGTTGCCTTATGCCGCACCGGAACTGATCACCGGACACGCCCCGACCGAAGCCACCGACGAGTACGCGCTGGCCTGCACCGTCGTCGAACTGGTCACCGGGTCGCCGCCGTTCACGGCGCCGACCGCACTCGGCCTCATCGAAGCGCATCTGCACCTGACGCCGCCGCGTTGGTCACGCGAAAGTTCTTGGCTGCCACGCATTTTCGACTCGATCGCGGCCAAAGCACTGGCGAAAGCGCCGGACGACCGCTACGGATCGTGTCGTGAGTTCGTCGCACTGATAGCTCGGGCGCTGCGCTGAGCGGCCCCGCGCTGATCACACCCGGACAGTGCCCTCGCTTTGCCGCCGATGGAGCACGACGGGCTTGGGCTCATCCTCTTCGGCCTCCTGGGTCCGCTGCAGCAGCCTGACGAAATCGGCGACCGACAGGGTCTCCCCGCGCCGAGACGGGTCAATGCTCGCGGCGAGCAGCCGACTGGCCGACTCGTTGCCCGAACCCGCCCATTCGGCGAAGGCGTTGCGCGACGTCTTGCGGCGTTGCGCGAATGCGATGTCGATCAGGTTGAACACCTGCTCGCGGAATTCCGGGTCGGAGGGCCACGGCGGCGTCTCGTAGCGGTCGATCCGCACCAGACCCGAATACACCCGCGGGATGGGCCAGAAGACCGTCGGCGAGACCATGCCGTAGCGCCGGACATTGCCGAAGTAGCGAACCTTGACGCTGGGCACGCCGTAGTCCTTGCCACCCGGTTCGGCGGCCAGCCGCTCGGCGACCTCCGCCTGCACCATCACCATCACGGTGCGGATCGAGGGGAACTCGGCGAGCAGGTGCAGCAAAGCCGGCACCGCGACGTTGTAGGGCAGATTGGCGACCAGAGCCGTCGGCTCTTCGGGCAGCTCGGTACGACTCAGATGAAGAATGTCTCGATTGAGAATTGTCAGCCGGTTGATTTCGCTGTGAGAATGTTCAGCGACGGTGATGGGCAGCTGCCGCGCGAGAACAGGGTCGATCTCCACAGCCGTTACCCGTGCCCCCCGGTCGAGCAGGGCCAGTGTCAGCGAGCCCAATCCCGGCCCGACCTCCAGAACGTGGTCATGCCGGTTGACACTGGACGCCGAAACGATCCGACGAACTGTGTTGGCGTCGTGAACGAAGTTCTGGCCGAACGATTTACGAGGCCGGAAGTCGATCTCTCTCGCCAGGTGCCGTATCTCGGTCCGCCCGAGTAGTCGAATGGTCAGCGCGCCCCAATCCTCCCGCTGCATGTCGGCCATGCGCCCCACCCCTGGCGCGCCCGAGTGACCTCAGCAATCGCTATCTGTTCTTCTCTTGTTGCCAAATCGGCTCTGTCAGCATACCTCAGACCACCGTTGCGTTCCCAGGTGTTTTGGTCAAACTGGACACCGCCGTAATATCCGTTGCCGGTGTTGATGGCCCAATTACCTCCGGCTTCGCACCGAGCGAGTGCGTCCCAGACAACTCCGTTCGACACGGGGGGAACTTCGGTGCCGGGCTTGGCCCCAACGCGGAGCACGGCGTCGCGGGCCGGGACGACAACGACATTGGCTACTGGCATTCTCCCGGTTTCGACGCCGTTGATCTTTGCGATAGCAAACGTCACGTCCTGTGTTCCCGGGGTGCCGGGGTCCTCGACGACCTGGCGGCTCATGTTCATTGTCGGATCTTCGATGCGGTGATTGGCCGGCGGCAGCGGCACGCGTTCGGTGACCTTTTCGATGCGGATCCGCTTCACCTGAATCTGCATTCCGTCGACGATCGGCGAGGAGGCGGGCGGCACCACCTCGTCGCTTTGTTCGAGCGGTACGCCTGCCGCCTTTAGGAGGGCGGCGACGTTCGGAGCGGCGAGGTGCACGGTGCGTTCCACTCCGGCGTCGGCAAGGTGGACGGTCTTTGCGCTCACGACGGGAAGCGACATGCCTGACAGCGGCACTCGGCTTCCGCGCGACGCCGACGCGGGCGCCTTGTCGGTCATCTCCAGCTGGCGCAGCGCCTCGTCGACGGTCGACGCCGTCGTCCACACCTCACGGCTGTCCTCACCGTCGGTCGAGATCTGCAGCGGCCGGCTGCGACGCAGGACGATGGTGTCGGCATCGTTCACCGGTTCGTTGGCCGCCGGGAAGAGATCGTCGCGTTCGTCGACGTCGAATCCGTTCTCGCGGACAACGTCGATGACCCGCGTCTTCATGGTGGCAACGGTGACGGTCGAGCCGTCGACTGCCAGCGTCACCGTCTTGTGCGCAGCTACCGCGAAGCCACCTGCGAATGCCAGCGCAAGCAACGTCAGCCCGACCAAGAGCCGAAGCAGCGGCGAACGCTCTTCGTGAATTTTATTCAAGATATTCAAAACGTCGTTATCCCCGACTATCGGTTGGAGTCAGCCCGCGAAGCCTGCCGCGTTTGATCACAAGACGGTAACGAAAAGCCTTACGGGCAGCAACTCGCCAGCCCGTAAACACGGGCGGCCGTCGTCGTGGTTTCGTGCGCGATGTCCTCAGCAGGCCTGCTGAGAAGGTCGGCCAGCGCACGAACAGTGTAGGGGAGGCAGTAGGGCTCGTTCGGCGCGCCTCGGTACGGATGCGGCGTCAGGAACGGCGCGTCGGTCTCGACGAGCAGTTGCTCGGGCGGGATCAGCGACGCCGCTTCCCGGAGCGCAGTGGCGTTGCGGAAGCTGACGGTGCCGGACAGGCTGAGCACCCAGCCGTTGGCCACGCAGGTCCTGGCCATCTCGGCGTCCGACGAGAAGCAGTGGAAGATCACGGTGTCGGGTGCGCCCTCAGCGCGCAGAACGTCCAGGACCTCGGCGTCCGCGTCGCGGTTGTGGATCATCAGCGGCTTGCCGGTGCGCTTGGCCAGATCGATGTGCCAGGCGAACCCCTCCCGCTGGCTCGTAGGGTCGGCACACCCTCCGAGGCGGCCGGGCCAGTACATGTCCATGCCCGTCTCGCCGACGGCCACCACGCGAGGATGCTGGGCCAGCTGTTCGATGACGGTCTTGGCGTCGTCGGTGAGCGCGTTGGCGCGCGTGGGATGCAGGGCGACGGCGGCGTAGACGCGCGGATCGGCGTCGGCAGCCTCGGCGACCCAACGCGCGGATGCGAGGTCGTCAGCGATCGTCACAACCGCCTGCACGCCCACCGCCTCGGCCCGGTCGACGATCTCGTGGATGCTGGCGGCATCGGTCGCGCCGCACGCGTCGAGATGGGTGTGCGCGTCGATGAGGGGTACGAGCGGCTCCGGGGCCGGGGGCTTCTCCCGTCTGGCTGAGCGCTTGTCACTCACGGCCACACAATAAGCTGAGGTGCAAATGAGTACCTCGTCTTCCCCCGGCGCGGGGACGCGCACCCCGTACTACATCACCACCGCCATCGCCTACCCCAACGGCGACCCGCACATCGGGCACGCGTACGAGTACATCGCCACGGACTCGATCGCGCGCTTCAAACGGCTGGACGGCTTCGACGTCCGCTATCTGACGGGCACCGACGTGCACGGCCAGAAGATGGCCGAAACGGCCGCCGCCCTCGGCATTCCGACCGCCGAGCTGGCGCGGCGCAACTCGGATGTGTTCCAACGGCTGCAGGAACGGCTCAACATCTCGTTCGACCGCTTCATCCGGACCTCCGACGCCGACCACTACGAGGCGTCGATCGAGCTGTGGAAGCGGATGAACGAGTCCGGCGACATCTATCTCGACACGTATGCGGGCTGGTACTCGGTGCGCGACGAAGGTTTCGTCACCGAGGCCGAAACGAGCATCAACGCCGACGGGGTCCGGGTGGCCACCGAGACCGGTGCCCCCGTCACGTGGACCGAGGAGCAGACGTACTTCTTCCGGCTGTCGGCCTACACGGAAAAGCTGCTGGCGCACTACGAAGCGCACCCGGAGTTCATCGAGCCCGCCGTGCGGCGCAATGAGGTGGTCAGCTTCGTGTCCGGCGGATTGCGCGACTTCTCCATCTCGCGAACGACGTTCGACTGGGGTGTGCCGGTTCCGGACCATCCCGACCACGTGATGTACGTGTGGGTCGACGCGCTGACCAACTACCTCACCGGCGTCGGGTTCCCCGATACGTCCTCGCCGCTGTTCCAGCGGTACTGGCCCGCCGATCTGCACATGATCGGCAAGGACATCATCCGGTTCCACACCGTGTACTGGCCGGCGTTTCTGATGTCGGCGGGAATCGAGTTGCCGCGCAAGGTCTTTGTGCACGGCTTCGTACTCAACCGCGGCGAGAAGATGAGCAAGTCGGTCGGCAACGTGGTCGATCCGATCGCATTGGTCGACGCGTTCGGCGTCGACCAGGTGCGCTATTTCTTCCTACGGGAGGTGCCGTTCGGCCAGGACGGCAGCTACAGCGAGGAAGCGATCATCGGCCGCATCAACGCCGATCTGGCCAATGAGTTGGGCAACCTCGCGCAGCGGTCGCTGTCGATGGTGGCCAAGAATCTCGACGGAATCGTCCCTGAGCCAGGCGAATTCACCGCCGACGATCAGGAGTTGTTGGACGCCGCAGACAGGTTGCTCGAGCGGGTGCGCACGCATTTCGAGGCCACCGCAATGCATCTGGCGCTGGAGGCCATCTGGTCGGTGCTCGGCGCGGCCAATCGCTACTTCTCCGCGCAGGAGCCGTGGGTGCTGCGCAAGTCCGACGAGGCACGGTTTCGCACCGTGCTGTACACCACGCTGGAGACGGTGCGCATCGCGACGCTGTTGGCCCAGCCCGTGATGCCCGAGTCGACGGCCAAACTGCTCGACCTGCTCGGCGTGCCGGAGGATCAGCGGACGTTCGCGGCGATCGGTACGCGATTGGCGCCCGGCACCGAGCTGCCCGCCCCGGTGGGCGTCTTCCCGCGCTATCAAGTGGACTGACATCTTTCCGCGAGCAGACGCGTACACCCCCACTTTTGCGGAATTTCGGGGGTGTACGCGTCTGCTCGCGGTTCAACTGGAGTGACCCACGTCACTTTTTGTCACGATCGACGGGTGGGCGGTGTCTTGAGAGCATGACTGAAAATCACGCACCCAAGGTCGTCGTCATCGGCGGCGGCTACTCAGGAACGCTCGCGGCCAACCAATTGCGAATGGGCAGCAGCGCGGGCACCCCGGCCATCACCCTGGTCAACCCGCGACCGAAGTTCGTCGAGCGGATCCGCCTGCACCAGCACGTGGCGGGCAACTACGACGCAACCGTCGACTACGGCAGCCTGCTCGGTGACGGAATCAAACTCGTCGTAGACACCGCCACCCGTATCGACGCTGCCAACCGCACTGTCGAGCTGGCGTCGGGCAAGGCTCTCGACTATGACTACGTCGTGTACGCCGTCGGCAGCACCGGCACGGTTCCGGCGTCGGTGCCCGGCGCGACCGAATTCGCTTATCCACTGGCGGAACTGGAGCAGGCGCAGCTCTTGCGCGACACCGTCGACACCCTGCACCCCGACGCGCCGGTGACGGTCGTCGGCGCCGGGCTGACCGGAATCGAGGCCGCCACCGAACTTGCCGAGCAGGGCCGCAGGGTCACCCTCGTCTGCGGCGGTCAGCTCGGCCCCTACCTGTCCGAACCCGGCCGCCGATCCGTCGCGAAGGTGCTGCGCAGACTGGGCGTCGCGGTGCTCGAGACCGACGTCGTGACCGAGGTACGGCGCGACGCGGTGGTCTTCGCCGACGGCGCGGTCCGCCCCAGCGCCGTGACCGTGTGGGCGGCCGGCTTCGGTGTGCCGGACCTCGCCGCCAACAGCGGACTGCGCACCGACAAGCTGGGTCGCCTGCTGACCGACGAGACCCTGACCAGCATCGACGACGAACGCATCGTCGCGGCGGGCGACTGCGCGTCGCCGTCGGGCGAGCCGTTGCGGATGTGCTGCGCGTCGGCGTCACAGCTTGGCCCGCAGGCCGCCAACACCGTGCTGAGCCGCATCGCGGGCACCACGCCCGCGAACCTCGAGTACGGGTTCGGCGGCGCCTGCATCAGCCTCGGCCGCAAGTCCGGCATCGTGCAGCTCGCCCGCCAGGACGACTCCCCCGTGGACGTCTACTTCAGCGGCCGCCTGATCGCGAAGGTCAAGGAGGGCATCTGCAAGGGCACCCTGTGGGCACTGCGACGAAGCGCCCGCAAACCGGGAGCGACGTTCTGGCTCAAGGGCGGACCGCGCCCCGAGCAGCCGGTGTACCCGAAGGTCGCCACGTGACCACAGGGAACGAACACGCCGACCGGTTCACCCATCTGCGGCCGCTGCTGTTCACCATCGCCTACGAGATCATCGGCAGCACAACCGAATCCGATGATGTGCTACAGGACAGCTATCTGCGATGGGCGGACGTGGACCTCGCGACGGTGCGGGACACCAAGTCGTATCTTGCGCAGCTGGTGACCCGGCAGGCGCTCAACGCCCTGCGCGAGGGCGTGCGCCGTCGCGAGGACTACATCGGACCGTGGCTTCCTGAGCCGCTGCTGCTCGACGACCGCGATGCCTCCGCCGATGTCGTTCTCGCCGAATCGGTTTCGATGGCGATGCTCGTTCTGCTCGAAACACTCACCCCCGACGAGCGGGCGGTCTTCGTGCTGCGCGAGACGTTCGGCTTCGACTACGACGAAATCGCCGAGGCCGTCGGCAAATCGGTTCCCACGGTGCGCCAGATGGCGCACCGCGCCCGCGAGCACGTGCAGGCACGACGCAACCGATTCGGCCCCGTGGACAGCGAACGCACGACACAGATCACCGAGCAGTTCCTGGCGGCCGCGTCCACCGGAGACATGGACGGTCTGATGGCGCTGCTGGCGCCGGGAGTCACGTGGACAGCCGACCACGGTGGCAAGGCGGCCGCGATCCGCAGGCCCGTCGTCGGCGTCCGCAGGGTCGCCGCGATCATGGCCCGGTTGTTCCAGGTGATCAGGGAGAGGCCCGAGATCAGGTTCGAGACGGCGGTCTACAACAGTGCTCCCGCGGTGGTCGTCTACACCGGCGATCACCTCGAGGGCGTCTTCCTGTTCGAGGTGATCGACGACAAGATCACGAACCTCTACGCGATGCGCAATCCGGACAAACTCGTCGGCATCACAACCCCGCGGGTGATCAGCCGCTAGTGACGTGTGACACATCGCGCGTAGAACTGTCACAGTCCGGCTTTGCGCGGTGTCTCGAGGACAGACCTGCTCAACGGAGAGCAGGATGACTCGAGGAGATCAAAGATGACTGCACAGAAGACCCGCGTGATCGTGATCGGCGGCGGCTATGCCGGCGTTCTGGCGGCCAACCATCTGCGGCTGAACGAGAACGTCGACATCACCCTGGTCAACCCCCGCGCACAGTTCGTCGAGCGGATCCGGCTGCACCAGTTGGTGACCGGTTCCGACGATGCGGTGGTGGATTACTCAGAGATTCTGGGTGACGGCATCCACCTGACCGTCGGTTCGGTGACCCGCATCGACGCGCCAGGGCGTCACATCGAACTCGCACGCGGCGGCGAGCTGACCTACGACTATCTGATCTACGCGATCGGGAGTCACGGGGCCGCACCCGTGGTGCCGGGCGCCGACGAATTCGCCTACCCCATTTCAGAACTCGAGCAGGCCCAGCAGCTGAAGAAGGCGTTTCGCGATGCCGGTCCCGATGCCCCGATCACTGTGATCGGCGCGGGTCCGACGGGCCTGGAGGTGGCCGCGGAGTTCGCCGAGGAGGGCCGGCGCGTGACGCTGGTCTGTGGCGGAGTGCTCGGACCCTACCTGCACGCCCGCGGTCGTCGCGCGGTCGCCAAGCGGTTGAACCGACTCGGCGTCACCATCATCGACGGACCGGGCTCCACCGCCACCGAGGTGCGCCCCGACGTCGTGATCCTGGCCGACGGACGCACCATCGCCAGCACGCTCACGGTCTGGACGGCCGGCTTCGGTGTCCCCGATCTGGCCGCCAGCAGCGGACTGAGCACTGACGCAGCGGGTCGGCTGCTCACCGATGAGACCCTGACCAGCATCGACGACCCCCGCATCGTCGCCGCAGGCGACGCGGCCGCGCCGTCGAACCTGCCGCTGCGCATGAGCTGCCAGGCCGCCATCCCGCTGGGCGCACAGGCCGCGAACACGGTGCTCAGCCGCATCGCGGGCACCGAGCCCAAGCGGCTCAACCAGGCGTTCACCGGTCAGTGCATCAGCCTCGGCCGGACCGGGGGCCTCATTCAGCTGGCCCGCTTTGACGACGCGGTTATCCCGCTGCACATCGGCGGTCGCACCGCCGCCAAGATCAAGGAGGCGGTGTGCAAAGGCACGGTCACCTTCCTGCAGAAGGAAGCGCGCAAACCCGGAAGCTACTTCTGGATCAAGGGCGGTAAGCGCGAGCAGCAGTTGGCGGCGGCCGCCCGACCGGTGCGACCATGACCGGAGAACACGCCGAACGATTCACGGCCTTGCGGCCGCTGCTGTTCACGATCGCCTACGAGATCCTGGGCAGCGCAATCGAATCCGACGACGTGTTGCAGGAGAGCTACCTGCGCTGGGCCGAGGTGGACCTGTCGACGGTGCAGGACACCAAGGCCTACCTCGCCCAGATCGTGACCCGTCAGTCCCTCAACGTCCTGCGGGCACAGTCCCGCAGGCGTGAGGACTACATCGGCCCATGGCTGCCCGAGCCGCTCCTTGTGGAGAGCGGCGATGCCTCCGCAGATGTCGTTCTGGCCGAATCGGTTTCGATGGCCATGCTCGTCGTGTTGGAGACACTGAGCCCCGACGAACGCGCGGTGTTCGTGCTGCGCGAGGTGTTCGGTTTCAGCCACGACGAGATCGCCTCGACGATCGGCAAATCGCCGGCCGCGGTCCGCCAGATGGCCCACCGTGCCCGCGAACACGTTCAGTCCCGCCGAAAGCGATTCGAGCCCGTCGACCCGAAACGCTCCATGGAGATCACGTCCCGGTTCTTCGCCGCGGCCTCGACCGGCGACCTCGACGGGCTGCTGGAGATGCTCACCGAGGACGTCCAGTGGACCGCCGACTCCGACGGCAAGGTCAGTGCGGCCCGTCGGCCCGTCGTCGGCGCCGACAAGGTGGCGCGGGTGATCATCGGGCTGGTGCGGGTGGCCGGGGAGTCCGGGCGGGTGGAGCCTGCGGTGTACAACAACGCCCCGGCGCTGAAGCTCTACCTCGGCGACAGCTTCGAAGGGATCATCACCGTGGAGATCACCGACGGTAAGATCAGCCACTTCTACGCGATGCGCAATCCCGACAAGCTGACCGGTGTCGACATCCCCCGGGAGATCAGCCGCTAGCTTTCTGCCACGCTTACCTGGTGCGGATCGAGCGACTCGGCGACCTGGGCGCGGCCCCCGCGGTGCTGTGCGCCGTTGCCGAGGCGGCGCAGCGACGCGGATTGCCCCCGCCGGCCGCCCTGATCGGCGAGTGGTTCGACTCCGGGGCCGTCATCGCTCCGTCGGTCACGGTGGCACCGGTCGATACCACCGAGGTGTTCGACGTCGCCCCCGAGGTGTCCGGGGATGTGGTCGGCGGCGGATGGTTCGGCTACCTGTCATACCCCGACGCGGGTGCCGACGGCCGCGGCCAGCGCATACCGGAGGCGGCAGGCGGTTGGTCGGACTGCGTGTTGCGCCAGGATCGAGACGGGCTGTGGTGGCACGAAAGCCTCTCCGGTGCACCGCTTTCCGGATGGGTCGCCGAGGCAATCGAAAACCGCGTGACGCCCCGGGCGAGCGCCATCGTGTGGCGCACGGCGGATCGCGACGCACACCGTCGCGGGGTTCAGGACTGCCTCGACGCGATCGCGGCGGGTGAGGTGTACCAGGCGTGCGTGTGCACCCAGTTCGACGGCCGGATTACCGGTACCACAATCGATTTCTTCGCCGACGCCGTCGCACGCACCTCCCCCGCCAGAGCGGCATACATGGCCGGCGAGTGGGGCGCGGTCGCGTCGCTGTCGCCCGAGTTGTTCCTGCGCCGCCGCGGCGAGGCGGTGACGTCGAGTCCGATCAAGGGCACGCTGCCGCAGCACACGGATCCGTCGGAGTTGCGCGCATCGGTCAAGGATGTCGCGGAGAACATCATGATCGTCGACCTGGTCCGCAACGACCTGGGCCGGGTGGCAGTCACCGGAAGTGTCTCCGTGCCCGAGCTGTTGGTCGTCCGGCCGGCACCGGGAGTCTGGCATCTGGTGTCGACGGTGACGGCCCGCGTCGGGGTCGACGTGCCGATGGCAGCCGTGCTCGACGCGACCTTCCCGCCCGCTTCGGTGACCGGAACACCCAAACTGCGGGCCCGTCAGCTGCTGCGGGGTTGGGAACCGCACCGGCGCGGAGTGTATTGCGGCACAGTCGGGTTGGCCTCACCGGTGGCCGGGTGCGAGTTGAACGTGGCGATCCGGACGGTCGAGTTCGACGCGCGCGGCGGCGCGGTGCTCGGCGTCGGCGGCGGCATCACCGCCGACTCCGATCCCGACCGCGAGTGGGACGAATGCCTGCACAAGGCGGCACCGATCATCGCGTCAGCGCCTGATCGCCGCGCAGAGTCGGTCCCAATTACCTGACGCGATCTTCTCCCGATCACCGTCATCCAGTGCCTCGAGGAAGTGACGCGCGGCGCCGTCGTCCGGAGAAACGAAGGGATAGTCGGCCGCGAACATGATGCGGTCGGCGCCGACCACCTCCAGGGCCCAGCGCAGATAGCGGGTGCTGAAAACCCCTCCGGGAGTGACGAACACGTTGGAGCGCACGTATTCCGATACCCGCCGCTCGAGATGTGCGATTCCCGTGATTCTGTCGATGCGGTCCAGGAAGAACAGCACCGTCTCACCCCAGTGCCCCATGATCACCCGAAGGTCGGGGAACCGGTCGAACACCCCGGCCAGGATGAGACGGAGCAGTTGCACGCCGGCGTCGTAATGCCAACCCACCCCGTGGGTTGCGAAGGCACCGCTGATGACGTCGTCGAACCCCGCGTAGTACGCCTCGCGGACCGACGGCGGCGGCGTTTGCGGGTGCAGATACAACGGGGCGCCCAACTCCTCGGCGGCTTCGAAGATCGGCCAGAAGTCGCGGTCGTCGATCGGCTGATCACGCACCCGACTGAAGATCAGGGCACCGTTGAAGCCCAACGTCGTTACTGCTCTGCGGAGTTCGTCGGCCGCCGCGTCGGGATCGGGGGCGGCCAGCGTGGCGAATCCCTGCAGACGATCGGGGTGCGCTCGCACAGCGTCGGCGAGTTGGTCGTTGCAGTCGGTCTGAAGTGCACGCGCGTCGGCCGCGGCGAGGTTGAACAGGCCGGGTGAGGTGAGCGAGGCCACCTGCAGGTCGACACCGGCCTCATTCATCGCGGCGAGGCGCTGGTCTCCGATCTCGAGCAGTTGTCGTCTGATGCCGTCCTGGCCCGGCCGGTTGACCGCCGGGTCCTGCCAGCGCGGATCAAGGTCCGCCCATGCTTTGACGACCTCGGCGGTGACGTAATGTTCCTCCAAGCCAACGACTTTCACAGCTGCTCCTTCGCGCCGTACCCCTATGACGTGATACGTCGAGACGGCATGTGGAGTTCGCCATGCCATGCGATTGACAGCGAACCCACAGCTGCGCGTTACTGCCGCGAGCGCAGCACCGCGTCGTAGAGTTCGCGTCGCGACGGCGCACCCGGATGCATCGCGATCACCTGAGCACACGCATCCTTCACCCGCATACCCTCGTCGACGAGGGCGTTGACCTCTGCGACCAGCGTGTCCACGTCGGCTGTGGGCGTCGCCCCCGCCAGCACCACCGTGATCTCGCCCAGCACGCCTTCTTTGGCCCACTCGGCGAGCTCGGCCAGTGAACCGCGGACGATCTCCTCGTGCGTCTTCGTCAGTTCGCGGCAGACGACGACCTCACGGTCGCCGCCCAACGCGTCGACGGCGTCCTTCAGCGTCTCCGCCAGCCGCCGGGGGGATTCAAAGAACACGCACGTGCGTGACTCGGCGGCCAGCGTGGCAAGCCACGTCATCCGCGCCGAATGCCGTCGCGGGGCGAAACCCTCGAAGCAGAACCTCTCCGAGGGCAGGCCCGCCACCGCCAGCGCCGTCGTCACCGCTGACGGACCGGGCAGGCAGGTGATCGGCAGGTCGCTGTCGACGCATGCCGCCACCAGCCGGTAACCGGGATCGCTGATCAGCGGCATCCCGGCATCGCTGACGAGCAGCACGGTGGCGCCCGCCGCGATCTCGGCGACCAGCGCGGGAACACGCGTCGCCTCGTTCTGGTCGTACAGGCTGACGATCTTTCCCGCGGGTTTGACGTCGAGAGCCTGGGCCAGGGTGCGGATCCGCCGGGTGTCCTCGGCCGCGATCACATCGGCACTGGCCAGGGCGCTGACCAGCCGCGCAGATGCGTCCGCGGGC
The DNA here is from genome assembly GCF_010726085.1 of Mycolicibacterium moriokaense. NCBI lineage: Bacteria > Bacillati > Actinomycetota > Actinomycetes > Mycobacteriales > Mycobacteriaceae > Mycobacterium > Mycolicibacterium moriokaense. Next base: position 1,682,908 of record NZ_AP022560.1, on the reverse strand, counting down.
TGCCCCAGCGGCGTGGCGCCGATCAGCAGTCGGCCGGGGTCCATGCGGGACAGCCTACGATCGCTTGCGTGACCGCCCCCGCAACCGAAGCCTCGCGCGCGGTCCCCGTGATCAGCCCGGCCCCGCTGGTGCCGATCGCCGACTTCGGTCCGATGGACCGACTCCAGGGCTGGGCGATGACGGCCATCGTCACCGCGCTGGCCGCTGTCACGCGTTTCCTGAACCTCGGCTCGCCGACCGACGCAGGCACACCCATCTTCGACGAGAAGCACTACGCGCCCCAGGCGTGGCAGGTCCTGCACAACCACGGCGTCGAGGACAACCCCGGCTACGGGCTGGTGGTGCATCCGCCGGTGGGCAAGCAGTTGATCGCCGTAGGTGAGGCGATCTTCGGCTACAACGGCCTCGGCTGGCGCTTCGCCGGCGCGGTCTGCGGCATCATCACCGTGTTGCTCGTCGCGCGGATCGCACGGCGGATCAGCCGCTCCACTGTCGTCGGCGGGATCGCCGGGCTGCTGCTGACCGCCGACGGGGTGAGCTTCGTCGCGTCACGCACCGCCCTGCTGGACGGATTCCTGGTGGTGTTCGTCGTGGCGGCGTTCGGGTGTTTGATCGTCGACCGCGACCAGGTGCGCGAAAGAATGCACGTCGCGCTGCTCGAGGGCCGCATCGGCGAGACGCCGTGGGGCCCGCGGCTCGGCGTGCGATGGTGGCGGTTCGGCGCCGGGGTGTTGCTCGGATTGGCTTGTGCGACAAAGTGGTCCGGGCTGTACTTCGTGGCGTTCTTCGGGGTGATGACGCTGGCGTTCGACATCGCCGCGCGCAGGCAGTATCGCGTCCCGCGGCCGTGGCTCGGTGCGTTCCGCCGCGATCTGGGCCCGTCGCTGTATGCGCTGGTGCTGATTCCGTTCGGTGTCTACCTGGCGTCGTATACGCCGTGGTTCGCGTCGGAGACCGGGGTGAACCGGCACGAGGTCGGCAGGTCGATCGGCGAGGACAGCATCCTGCCGATCCCCGACGCGCTGCGCTCGCTGTGGCACTACACGTATGCGGCGTACAAGTTCCACTCCGGGCTGACGAACGCCGACGGCAACCACCACCCGTGGGAGTCGAAGCCCTGGACGTGGCCGATGTCGCTGCGGCCGGTGCTCTACGCGATCGACAACGAGAACGTCCCCGGCTGCGGCGCGCAGTCGTGCGTCAAGGCCGTCATGCTCGTGGGTACGCCCGCGATGTGGTTCATCGCGGTGCCGGTTCTCGGCTGGGCGGTGTGGCGGACGTTCGTCAAGCGCGACTGGCGCTACGCCGCGATCCTGGTCGGTTACAGCGCGGGCTTCCTGCCGTGGTTCGCCGACATCGACCGGCAGATGTACTTCTTCTACGCGGCGGTGATGGCGCCGTTCCTCGTATTGGCCATCGCGATGATTCTCGGCGACATCCTCTACAAGCCGAACCAGAACTCGGAACGAAGAACGCTGGGCCTCATCGCCGTGAGTTTTTATGTCGCTCTGGTGCTGACGAACTTCGCGTGGATGTACCCGATCCTGACGGGCCTACCGATTTCGCAGGCCACCTGGAACATGCAGATCTGGCTGCCGTCCTGGAGCTAGGTCGACCGGCCCAGATCATCGATTGGATCCGTGATGCAAGATCTCGACGCGAACGTGAAGCCGTGGCCGCGAAGAGGGCGGCGTAGCGACCCGGAATGCTATTTCGTCGCAATGGTGGGCTAGAGCGAGTCGCGGGCGGCGGGACACGACATGCATCGCGGCCCGCCGCGGCCGGTGCCCAGCTCCGACGCCTCGATCGGCAACACCTCGATACCCGAATCCGCCAGCCGCGCATTGGTTTCGGCATTGCGTTCGTAGGCGATGACCACTCCAGGAGCGACCGCCAGCGTGTTGTTGCCGTCGTCCCATTGCTCCCGCTCCGCGGTGACGGGGTCGAGGCCGGTCGCGATCACCCGCAGTTTCTCGATACCCATGGCATCCGCGGCGGCGGTCAGGAACGGCCGAGCGTCGTCGATCCGCACCCCGCCGGAGCCGTCACGGTGAATCGTGAACGCGGACAGCGTCTCGACGATGTTCGGGTACATCACGACGGCGTCGACGTCGACCATCGTGCACACGGTGTCGAGGTGCATCTGCGCCCGCTCCTGCGCGATCGGCACGGCCAGCACGGTGTGCGCCAGATCGTCGTCGAACAGGCTGCGCGCCAACGCCTCTGCACCCGCGGGCGTGGTCCGCTCCCCCACACCCACCGCGACGACGCCGGGCGCCAGCAGCAGCACGTCGCCACCCTCCACCGGCGCCGACCGCGACTCGTACGCGCGTCGCACACCGAGGAACCGCGGGTGATGCGCATAGATCACGTCGGTCAGCGACGTCTCGCGCACGCGCGCAGGCAAAGCCAGCGACGTGATCGCCACCCGCGGGCCGATCCAGAACGACGAGTCGCGGGTGAACAGCAGATTGGGCAGTGGGTCGATGACGAAATCCCCGCCGTGGTGCATCCGTCGCACCAACGACAATTCGCCACCGTGCAGCGGCAGCTCGTTGAACGTCATCCCAGCCATCAGCACCGACGCCAGCGGCGCGGCGTCCAGCGTGCGTAGATAGGCCGAAAGCTCCTGGGCCAGTGGAAGTCCCAGCCGCCGTGAGTCGACGGCGGCGGAGATCCCGTGCATCCGCGCCGCGCCGCTGTGCGCCAGCGCCTCGATGAGCAGATCGGCGAGCAGCAGCACCTCGACCCCGTGCGAGCGCAACAGATCGGCGAACGCATCGTGCTCTCGCTGCGCCTTGGCCACCCAGGGCAGGCCGTCGAACAGCAGCCTGTCGTTGTTGCGTGGGGTCAGCCGCTGCAATTCGGCACCGGGCCGGTGCAGGATGACGGTGCGGAGGCGGCCGACCTCGGAATCGCAGCCCATCGTCACATGTAGCACCGTATCGCGCAGAGCCCCGCCGGCGACCTTAACTATGGTTGAGGTCATGGAGTTGGTTCACGAACTCACACCGGGCGAGATGTCCGCTCGAAGCGGTGTCGCGGTCTCGGCACTGCACTTCTACGAGCGAGAGGGGCTCATCACCAGCAAGCGCACCGGCGGCAATCAACGGCGATACGCCCGCGAAACGCTGCGCCGCGTCGCGTTCATCCGGATGAGCCAACGGCTCGGCATTCCGCTCGGGCGCATCCGCGAGGCACTCGCCACCCTGCCGACGGACCGCGTCCCGACCAGCAAGGACTGGGCCCGACTCTCCGCGGCCTGGCGCCAGGACCTCGACGACCGGATCCTGCATCTGCAGCGACTGCGCGACAACCTGACCGGCTGCATCGGCTGCGGATGCCTGAGCCTCAAGACCTGCGCGTTGACGAATCCCGAGGATGTCCTGGCGCGGCAGGGACCAGGAGCCGCACGCCTCTGACTATTCGAACGTCTGTGCGATAGAATGCCGGGCATGGAGCTGGCTCTGCAGAGCTCGCTGTTCGAGCACGCGGAACGACGCCATCTTGGCAGCGGCGCATGGATCGACTACCGGTCGGGATGGCTGGACGACGCCGACGCGCTCTTCGAAGAGTTGCGCGACAGCATTCCGTGGCGGGCCGAACGACGGCAGATGTACGACCGCGTGCTCGACGTCCCGCGGTTGGTCAGCTTCCACAATCTGGTCGAGGAGCCGCCTCCACACCCACGGCTGAAGCAGATCCGCAGACGACTCAACGACCTGTACGCGGGCGAGCTCGGCGAACCGTTCACCACCGCGGGGTTGTGCCTCTACCGCGACGGCGACGACAGCGTGGCCTGGCACGGCGACACGATCGGCCGCAGCAGGACCGAAGACACGATGGTGGCCATCGTCAGCCTCGGTGCCACAAGGGTTTTCGCGTTACGGCCGCGTGGCGGAGGTAAGTCGCTGCGGATATCGCATCGGCATGGCGACCTGCTGGTGATGGGTGGCTCTTGCCAGCGCACCTGGGAGCACGCGATACCGAAGACGTCGCGGCCGACCGGGCCGCGGATCAGCATTCAGTTCCGGCCGCACGACGTGCGCTAACCGCGCACCGCGGTGACGGCCGCGGTGAGGAGATCGCGGGCCCGCTGGGTGTCGACGGGTGTGACGGGTTTGTCCGGCAGCACCAGCGGGTTGGCGGTGACGATTACGAGAAACGTGTCGAACCCGGCGATGTAGTTGTAGATCTCGCCGGTGCTCGGCTTGCCGTTGACGACGGTCTGCAACACCCGGTGGGTGCCCATGGTCGGGGCACCGTCGATCGTCGGCGCCTCCACGACCTCGACGAGGCCGCGCACTCCGCCACCGGCGAAGCCGACCCGCTGGCAATCTTCCGCAGGCCGGTTCACCGGAACGGGTTCGGAGGTCTCCACCGCGATGGCGATGTACCGGTTGCCGTCACCCTCGGCCGTGGTGGCGGCCATGTTGCCCTTGACCCCGGCGGGCAGCACCTGCGCGGTGGCGAACGATCCGCAGTCGGCCGGATCGAACTTCATTCCGGCGGGCAGCGCCTGCGGTCCGAGCAGTCGCGGATCGATCGCCGCCGGCCCGAACTCGGTGACCTTGAACTGCGGACCGAAACTCGACCGCACATCCTTCACCCGCGCGATGTCGGCGTTCGACGAGTTGGGCGACTCTCCGGTTCCGCACGCGGCCAGTACACCGGCGCAAACCAGGGCCAACTGGCTGACGAGCTTGGCGCTCTTGGACATTGCCGCACAACTTACCCCGAGGACCCCGCCGGTCCGGGGATCAACCGCGCAGCGCCGCGACCGTTTTCACCATCAGTTCGCTGGCGAAATCCGCGTTCAGTTGTGGATTCGGGGATCCGGGATCGGTCACCACGGTGACGAACGCGACATGACTGTCCAGATAGGCGGTGACCGTGTCGGCGTGCGACCGGGTCTCGGTGCCACCCTCGACGACGGTCTTCGTCGAGGTGGCCATCGCGAGGGTCTGGGCGTCCTCGATCGTCGGCGCGGTTGTCAGCGTGACGGTGCCGCTCGTCTGTCCGGCCGAAAGCGTCCAGTGCTGGCATTCGGCCGCCACCCCCGGATCGAGGCCCACGGCCAGGTCCGCCACGACGGCGTAGACGATGCCGCCTGCCCCCGATCCCGACCAGCCCTTGGTCGAGGCGGGGTCGACGACGGGGTCGGCCAGCAGACCGCACTGCGGCGGCTCGGCCAGCCAGAGGCTGCCGTATCCCCACAACGCCGTCGGCGCGACGGGTCCTGAAACGGTGGCGACCTCGTAGCCGTCGGGCAGATCGTCGCGCACGCGGTCGATCCTGGCTGGGTTGACCGCGGATGCACCCTCAGGCGGGGTCGCTCCCTGCGGCGGGCGGTCGGATGCGCCACAGGCCGCAGCCAGCAGGGCGACCGCCGCACAGATTGCGCGCACGCGCTGTTGATACCACAGGCATCTCTTAGACCTATCCATGCAACGAAATCCGTCCTCCGAGCGATGCACAAGTACCAGGCAAAAGAACGGAGTCCCCCATGCGCAAAAAATGGGGTCTAGTAACGACGGCAGCGATAGGTGTTGCACTCGCCCCCATGGGTGTCGCGACGGCGGATCCCGCCAGACCGGGCAACGCGTATCAAACGATCGGCCAATTGGAATCCGCCGGCTACAACGTCGTCATCGACAGGGTCGGTAGCGCACCGATCGGCGAATGTTTCGTGACCAACGTGCGTAATCCACAACAGGTGACGCAGACGATCCCCGTCGGCGAGGGCAAGTGGCGCGAGTACATCACCGTGGTCGTGAGCCAGTCGATCACGGTATCGCTGAACTGCGACGTCTGATCCGGTAATCAGGCGGCGGGCTCGCTCGCCGGGGCCGGGGCGGATTTCGGCTCGCCCGTGGTGGTTTCGCGGTTGTCGGGCTTTTTCGTTGTCGACGGCTTCGTGCTGCGCTGCGAGTCGAAGCTGATCGGACCACGGACCTTGGGCAACCGGATGGTGTCCCGGATGCCGTCTCGAATGCCGTCCATGGTGTCGCGGAGCTTGTTGAGCGGAGTGACGGGCCGTTTCGTCGTGCCGGGCGTCGTCGCGGCGGGCTTCCGTGCGGGCTCTTCCTCGTCTTCCTCGACGACGTTCTCCTTGACTTCCTCGGCGACATTGCCGGGCAGCTCCTCGTCGTTGACGACCTCTTCTTCGGTGATCTCCCCGCGAAGAGTCGACGTATCGCTCATCCGTGACATCACGAGATTCTGGTCGCCGGCAGGCGGTTCGGGTAGCTCTGGCCCGCCGACACCGAACGGACTGGTGACGGGCGTGGTTCCCAGCGGCCTGTTGGTGGCGTCCCCGGAGGCTTCGGCCACCGCATCGTCGATACCCACCGGGATCGCCTTGACGATGTTCACGATGGCCTGCACCGGATTCCGGAACGGCAGCAGTCCGACCTTGGTCGCGACGCCCGGATTGATGTCGCGCGCATAGCCGGCCTCGATCGCGGCCTTCAGCGGCGCCTCGAGCAGGGTGAGGATCGGCGACGGCACGAACGACTCGAACGGCATCAGTAGGGGCAGTCGCCTGGCCGGAACGATGTAGTAGTCGGTGTCCCCGTACGAGCCCTGGTATTGGGCATCGTCGAAGTCGCCCTCCTGCAGATCGCCGTGGAAGTAGTAGTAGCCGAGAGCGGCGTTGGTGACGGCCAACAGGTTCGTGATGCTGGCGGGTGCGTCGCCCCCGAGACCGTCGTACTGCGCTGCGAGATCGGCGGTTTGGTAGCAGTCGCCGTCGGGCTGGCAGCTGTTCGTCGGGGTGGCGCCGTAGAAGGTGACACCGAGAATCGGGATGGTCGCACCTGTCGGACCACGCGACAGGAAGCCGCCGTTGGGCCGCATCGGATTGGCCAGCAGGAAGAACGAGACGTCGCCCGGTTCGAGGTCGGGGTAGTCCTCGGGGTCCTCGATCATGTCCCTCTTGAGCAGAGACGCGATCACCGCGCTCTGCGAGTAGCCGAAGACGACGAACTCGTCTTCGGCGGCCGGCACATCCGCGGGCGCGCCCGGGACACTCGTGTTGTAGGCGCAGTCGCTGGCCCCGCGAATGCATCTGCTCAAGTTCGCCAGGCCGGCGGCGACGGACCGATCGAAGGTCGTCGAGCCGGCCACCGGGAAGAACTGCTCGGGCGTGATGATCGCGTAGCGATCCTCGTTGTCGCCCACCCCGTCGATCGGTTCGCCCCCGGTGCCGGTCGGCGCCGCAGACGCAGGGTTGATGAACCCGGTGACCGCGTTGGACATGTACGGGTTGATGTAGGTCAGTGGATCCGGCGGAGTGCTCAGCGGGTGACCAGTGCCGCCCATGATGAGCGCGGTCGCCGTCAGCTGAACGATGGTGGTGGCGGTCCATGCCACTGCCAACCCGACAACGCTCAGCAACGCCAGACCGACCCCGCCCAGCGAACGAACCATCCCCCGCATTTCCCGACCCCCTTTACCGCGGTATATGCCCGCGGTTCGCGCGCCCTCACGCCGCTTGTTCCCAAAAGTCTGCCCGAGCCAGCAAACTTTTTGCAACTGTAGAGCAAATTTGGTCGTAGCGCTATCGAGGGCCCGACCGTAGGCTACGGCGAGATTCTGCAAAGGAGAGCGAATGAGTAAGTCAATGAGGGCCGGTGTCGTCGCCATCGCAGCAGTCGCGCTCGGCCTGGGCTTGGCCGGTTGCGGATCCGACACCAAGAGTGAGCCGTCGGAGTCGAAGACCACCTCCAGCGAGGAAACAACGACCTCCACGACGACCGAGACCACTTCGAAAGCGCCCACCACGTCGGCGCAGGCCGCGGGACCGAACTACACGATCGTCGACTACATCAAGGACAACGGCATCGTCGAGACTCCGGTCAAGCGCGGCGATCCCGGCTCTCCCACGATCGACCTGCCCACCCCGCCGGGATGGGAGGACGCCGGAAACCGCGCCCCGGATTGGGCTTACGGCGCAATCGTTTCCACTGACCCTGCGTTCGCAGCGGATCCGCCGTCCGTCATCGCGATCGTCTCCAAGCTGACCGGCAACGTGGATCCCGCCAAGATCCTGGAGTTCGCGCCCGGCGAGCTCAAGAATCTGCCCGGATACGAGGGCGGCAACGAAGGAGTCTCGGACGAGCTCAGTGGTTTCGAGGCAGTGCAGATCGGCGGCACCTACAAGAAGGACGGCAAGCTGCGTGCCATCGCCCAGAAGACCGTCGTGATCCCAGGCCAGGACGGGCTGTATGTCCTGCAACTCAATGCCGACGGTCTCGAAGATCAGATGGGCGCTCTCATGGATGCGACGTCGGTCATCGACGACGAGACGGTGATCACGCCCTGAGAACTGACGCGGTGCAGGCGGTCTAGGTCTAGGCGCGCGATACCGCGGATGCCGCGGCGATCTGTTCGGCGCTGGGCCGCACGCCCGTGTAGCGCTCGAACTGTTCGGCCGCCTGCAGCGCGATCACCTCGGCCCCGGTGATGACGGCGGTGCCGGCCGCACGTGCGGCAGTGATCAACGGTGTCTCGGATGGCATCGCGACGACGTCGAAAACCGTGAGCGCCTCGGCGATTATGCCCTCCTCGAATGCCAGGTCGTTCTCCTCGGCGCCGCCCGCCATTCCGATCGGCGTGATGTTCACGAGCACGTCGGCCGTCCTCGTGCCGACGTCGGACGCGTACTCGTAGCCGAGCCGTTGTGCCAGCGCCTGTCCGGTCTCGCGATTGCGCGCAATCACCGTCCCGTGCTCAAAGCCGTTGTCCCGGAAAGCCGCAGCGACGGCGTTGGCCATACCTCCGCTACCCCGCAGCAGTACCGACTGTGTCGGCTGCAGGCCGTGCTCGGCGATCAGGCGCTGGACGGCAAGGTAGTCGGTGTTCGATGCGGTGAGACGTCCGTCGTCGTTGACGATCGTGTTCACGGCGTGGATGGCCCGTGCGGACTGCTCGACCTCGTCGACGAGTTCGATGACGTCCTGTTTGAACGGCATCGACACCGAGCAGCCACGAATGCCGAGCGCTCGCACGCCACCGATCGCGGCGGCGATATCCGTTGTCGTGAAAGCCTTGTAGATGAAGTCCAGACCGAGCACGTCGTACAGGTAGTTGTGAAATCGGGTGCCTATGTTGCTCGGCCTACCGGACAGCGAAATGCACAGCTGCGTGTCCTTCGAAAGTGGTGTCCGCATCAGCCGACTGCTTTGATGACCTGTGAGGTGACCCCGCGGATCTTCTTCACCATCGATGTCGGCAGCCGCAGGGAACTCGCATCAGGAACATCGACTTCGGTGGTGACGACGCCGAGGTCGTCGCGATGCCACTGCGCGCCGAAGCGATCGAGGATCGCCCGCATCGGATGGTTATCGGAGAGTACCCGCGCTGTGAAGCGTTGGACCCCAACGTAATTCGCCGTGACCACGAGGGTGTCCATCAGGAAGGTACCGATACCGCGCCCCTGATAATCATCGCCGACGATGAACGCCACCTCGGCGACGGCGGGGTCGTCTTCCTCACGCACGAAGCGCGCATCGGCGATCACAGGCCCCTCGGCGCCCTCGGTCATCACCCAGACGAAGTGGTGCACGTAATCGACCTCGAACAGATAGGTCATCAACGACTTCGTCGGTACGCGCGGCGACTGAAAGCGGCGGTACAGCGTCTCACTCGAGAATTCGACCCGCCCGTCCGTCGTGCGCTCACTGTCACCAGGCAGCACCGGACGCAGGTAGTAGACGCTGCCGTCGCGCAGTTCCACCGGGATCGGGGTGATGAACGCGGCGAGCCGCTGCCGCGCCGTACGCACCAGCCGATCCAGCATGCCCGGGATTTCGAGCATGGTGGCGAACGCCTCCCGGTCGCCCACCCAGCCCGTGAGCCGCTCGGTCGCCACCACGGTTGCGGTCCTCGGCGTGTCGCGCAGCAAAGCAATTTCGCCGACGATGAGGCCGGGCCCCAGTTGGGCGACGGTGTCATGTCCGTCAAGCCCGGCGTGCGTCACTTCGGCGCAGCCGGAGCCGATCAGCAAAAACGAAACGGCGAGCTCGCCCTGCTGCATGAGCGCCTGGCCCGGCTCCGCGGCCAACGGCTGCAGCTGCTTGGCCAGCGGCGTCAAGTCCTCGATCGGGCAGCCGTCGAAGACCGCCAATTCCGCGAGTTCTTCGGCTCTGACGACATTCAGGCCGGCCACGTCACGAGGCTACGGCGTGTCGGACGCGGCGAGCAAGGAACGCGGCGCGAGACCGATAGGGCACTATTCGAGAATGACCGACACCCAGTTCAGTACCCATGCCCAGCTGTTCGATCTGACCGGTAAGCGGGCCCTGGTGACGGGCGGCACGCGAGGGATCGGCCTGATGATGGCCCGCGGGTTGCTGCAGGCCGGCGCCCAGGTGGTGATCAGCTCGCGTAAGGCGGACGCGTGTGAGGAAGCGCGCACACACCTGTCGGCCTTCGGCGACGTCACCGCGATCCCGGCCGACTTGTCCCGGCATGAGGAATGCACACGGCTCGCCGAGGAGGTCACCGGCGGCGGCGACCTGCACATCCTGGTCAACAACGCGGGTGCGACGTGGGGTGCGCCGCTGGAGTCGTTCCCGGACTCGGCGTGGGACAAGGTGCTGGACCTCAACGTGAAGTCGCCGTTTTGGATGGTTCAGGCCTTGCTGCCCGCGCTGCGCGTCGTCGCCACCGCCGACGACCCGGCGCGGATCATCAACATCGGCAGCATCGACGGCCTTCGGGTCAGCCCGATGCCGACGTACTCCTACGCCAGCAGCAAGGCCGCGGTGCACCAGCTGACCCGGGTGTTGGCGCGCGAGCTGGGGCCGCAGCACATCACTGTCAATGCCGTTGCGCCAGGGCCTTTCCCGTCGAAGATGATGGCGGCGACGCTGGAGGAGTTCGGCGACGCGATCGCGGCCTCGGCCCCGCTGCGGCGCATCGGCCGGGACGACGACATGGCCGGCATCGCGGTGTATCTGACCAGCCGTGCCGGGGCGTACGTCACCGGCGCGATCATCCCGGTCGACGGGGGCATTTACACGACCGCGAGTTCGTAGCCGTGGGCACCCGCGAGCAGCGTGACGGCGTCGACCTGACCAACCTCGACGAGCCGCTGAGTGCCGATGCGGGCGCCACCAAACGCGATCTGGTCGACTACCTGTACGCGGTCTCCGACCGGATGATCCCCGTCCTCGCCGACCGGCCGCTGACCGTGCTGCGGGTCTTGCGTGGGCGCGAGCCGTTCATGCAGAAGAACGTCCCGAAGTACACGCCGGGCTGGGTCGCCACCACGACGATGTGGGCCGAGGCGTCGCACCGCGAGGTGCGGTATGCGCTGTGCAACGACCGACGCACGCTGCTGTGGCTGGCCAACCAGCGGGCCGTGGAGTACCACCCGACGCTGGGGCTGTCCGGTGACATCTACCGACCCACCCATCTGGTGCTCGATCTGGATCCGCCGGACGACGACTTCGCGAAGGTGGTGGCCGTCGCGCACCTCGTCCGTCAGGCGCTGGCCGACAGCGGATTGGACGGTGTGGTCAAGACCAGTGGCGCCAAGGGTCTGCACATCTTCGTCCCGATCGACGACACCGCACCCGTCGACGATGTGGCGGCAGCGACACGGGCTCTCGCCGCCCGCGCGGAGGCCATCGATCCGGACATCGCGACGACGGCCTTCATCGTCGAGGACCGCGGCGGCAAGGTGTTCGTCGACGCCACCCGCGCCGGCGGGGCGACCGTCGCCGCCGCCTACAGCCCGCGACTACGCCCGGGCACTCCGGTGTCGTTTCCGCTCGAATGGGCCGAACTCGATTCGATCAAGCCCGCCGACTTCACCGTCCACACGGCGATCGATGCGCTCCACGGCAGGACGAGCTGGATGGAGTCGATGCCACCAGCCCAGCAGCTGCCCGCCGACCTAATCGAACAAGGTCGCGCGATTCCCGTCGCGCGGGTGGCGGCGATGCACGAAGGCAAGCGACGGGCCAAGGCGCGACGGGAATCGTCCTAGGCGGGATCGGTGAAAACCGGCTTCTCTCCGGACATTCCGGCCGCGACGGCCGCGAGCTGGTTGGGGCTGCCGAGCAGCCCGGTCTGCAGTTCCGATTCGAGCACCAGGGCGGCCGCAGGGTCGTTGCTCGTCCACGTCTCGTTGTAGAGGCGCTTCGCGGCGCGGATCGCGTCCGGGGACTTGTTGGCGATCTCGTCGGCGAGCGCGAGCGCCGCCGACAGTGGATCGTCGTCAGTTCGCGTGACCAATCCGAGCTCAAAAGCCTCACTGCCGGAAACGATGCGACCGGTGAATGTCAGTTCCTTGGCGACATCGATCGGCAGGAGCTTGGGCAGCGTGTGCGTGATGCCCATGTCGGGCACCAGACCCCACTTGATCTCCATGATGCTCAGCTTCGCGTCCGGTGCGGCGATCCGGATGTCGGCGCCGAGCGCGATCTGCAGGCCACCGCCGAAGCAGTTGCCGTGGATGGCGGCGATGACGGGTGCGGGCACCAGCGACCAGTCGTAGCTCACCCGCTGAGCGAAGTTCGCGATCCGGGTCTCGTCCCGGTTCAGCAGACGATTGCTCCCGCCAGAGCCGGCCATGAAGCTCGCCACGTCCAGTCCGGAGCAGAAGCTCTTGCCGCCACCGTGCAGGACGACCGCGCGAACCGACTTGTCATCGGCCACCCGTTCGGCGGCGTCCACAAGGCCCTGAAACATCGCCTGGTCGAGCGCATTGTGTTTGTCGGCGCGCACCATCGTCACCGTGGCCACGCCGCTGTCGCCGACGTGCACCCGAACCCTGTCTTCGCTCACGAGTCGCAATCTACGGTGCGTCGCGTACTGATCCCAAGTTTCAACGCGCGGATTCTCAGGAGGGCGGGCGGCGGGCGAATTCCGGTGCACGTTCGGGCCGCACGCCGACCCCGACGAGATACGCGGGCACCGTCGTGAGTGCGGGCACCCGGGTCAGAACCGCGGCGAGCCCGCGCGCGACGAACTCCGGTGGGTCCGGCACCACGCCGGTCAGCATGATGCGCCGCATCGCGCGGTGCAGAGCGCGTTGGACCCCCTGGGTGATGACGGCGGGCAGCTTGCGACGCTGTTGCACCTTGGCGAGGTCCTCTTCGGTCACCCGTCGCGCCAGCAGCGGTTCGGCCAGCACGGTGGCCGCGGCGACGGCGTCGGCGACGGCGAGGTTGATTCCGACGCCGCCGACCGGCGACATGGCGTGTGCGGCGTCGCCGATGCACAACAGTCCGGGTTTGTACCACTGGTGCAGCCGGTTGACCCGAACGTCGAGAACCTTGACGTCATCCCACGATCGGATGCTGTCGACGGACCCTTCGGGCACCAACTCGGCGATCTGTGCCTTGAACTTCTCGATCCCGCGGGCCTGCAACTGCGGCTCACCGCCCTTGGGCAGGAACGCGCCCACTTGAAAGTAGCCCTCACGCGGGATCAGCGCGAGCGCCTGCCCCTTCGAAAGACGGGGCGTCAGTTGATATTTGATGTTGTCCTTGGTGTCCAGACGGAACCACGCGATGTCGAACGGCACCGGGAAGTCATGTGTCACCATGCCGGCGTCACGACGCACCAGCGAGGTGCGACCATCGCACGCGACCGTCAGATCGGCGCGCAACTCCCCGAACCCGTCGGGTCCGCGATAACGCACCCCGGTGATCTTCTCGCCGTCCCGGAGCAGACCGGTGACTTCGGTCTGCATCCGCAGGGTGAACGTCGGTTCGGCCTGTCCGGCCTCGGCCAGCAGGTTGAGCAGATCCCATTGCGGCACCAGGGCCAGGACGGGGTGCGGAACGCGCAACCGACGGAAGTCGACGACCGTCACCATGCGCCCGCCGATGGTGAACTCGGCTTTCTGGATCTCGCTGTGGTTCAACGCCTTGAACCGCTCATAGAGACCGAGGTCGTCGAGCAGGGTAAGGGTGACGGGGTGGACGGTGTCGCCACGGAAGTCTCGGAGGAAGTCCGCGTGCTTCTCGAACACAGTGACCTCGACTCCGGCGCGGGCAAGCAGCAGACCGAGCACCATTCCGGCGGGGCCGCCGCCGACGATTGCACATGTGGTCGACTCGCTCGGCGTCATGGCTGTGTCCTCTTCGCTCGTCGGGTAACTCGATGCCCCGGGACGACCCTAGTGCGGTGCCACCCGAAAACGGCGACGGTATTACGCAGCATGGCCGTGGAAGGTGGCGACGGCTGTGACCACGCTATGAATCAGTCCGTCAGAACTAGCCTGGGCGCCGGTAACCGTTGCCCGCGTTGACGAACCAGGCGATTTCTTGTCCAAACACCGGTTCGGCACAGCCCGCGGGAGTAATACGGAAGTTGCGGCATTTCGCACAGTTGTCACGCAACTCCGGAAGGGCAGCACCAATGAAAATCAGCACAGCAGTCAAGAGCGCCACGGCGATCACGATGATCTCCACGATCGGTATCGCCGGTGCACCGGCCGCCTCGGCGGCCTACCCGATCGTCGGCAAGCTCGGCGACGAACTGACGATGAGCGACACCGTCGGTGGGGTCAACCTCAGCTGGCGCGTCAGCGACCTCAAGCCCAGCAGCGACGTGATGCCGGGCTACCCGGTCGCCGGCCAGGTGTGGGAGGCCACCGCCACCGTCCGGGCGCTCAACGGCCCCGTCACCCCGGCCATTTCACAGTTCAACGCCGTCGCGCCGAACCAGGCCGCCTACCGAGTGCTGTGGCAGGTCGCCAGCCCGGACAACATCAGCGGCGCGACGATCCCGGCGGGGGCGCAGTCGACCGGCAAGATCCACTTCGACGTCACCGGTCCCCCACCGACCACCGTGACGATGAACAACGGCATGGAAGACCTGCTGATCTGGACGCCGTGAACACGCGGCCTCTTGTTCAAAAATTGTGGAGCTAAGGGGAATCGAACCCCTGACCTACTCGATGCGAACGAGTCGCGCTACCAACTGCGCCATAGCCCCTGATACCGGTAGCACAGGCTACCAGCCGCGGCCCGCGGGTCGAAACCGCGAGGCTATTGGCCCGCGGCGCGCGGCAGATCGAAGTGGCGGGCGAACGGCGCGTAGTCCAAGTGCTCGAAGATCGGATCCTCGTCGTCGATCTCCAGGACCACCGAACCGGGCCGCCGCAGCCGCGACGGCACCACGTCGAACTCCCTGTCGTCGGTGTTCTCCACCCCGAGCCGCGACCGGGCGAGGCGCTGCGCCCGACGGCGCCGCAACCGCTCCTCGATACGGGTCTGGCGCCGCAGGTAGGCCAGGTACAACAGCGTCATCGCGCTGACCGCGGCACTCACCCACCACATGACCGGGCTTACCGTGTACGCGGTGACGACCGAGGCGATCACCATCAGCGCCATGACCGTCAACATGCGCTTGCGGAACTTGTACTTGCGGGCGCTGACCGCCGCGCCGGTCTTCGTCTCGTAGCGGCGCCTACGGGCCGCGCTCAGCGAGTCGGCGAGCTCCAGGTCGGTCTCCGACGGCGTCTCCAGCCCGGACGAATCGGCCACGTACTCGTATTCGTCGTCTGATTCAGACTCGGTCTCGGCCTCCGGTTCGGCGGCTTCCTCAGCGACAGGCTCCGCGTCGCCTTCCTCACTGAAATCGAGTGCCAGCTCATCGGTTTCGGCGCGGGCGGACTCACCGACGGGTAACGCGCCAGAAGGTTCCTCGACCACGTCCACGTCGAGGTAATCCGGATCGCCGTTCTGTTCGACGTCGACGGCCGCGACCCGCACGACCGACCGGCGCGCGGGTTCCGCTTCCTCGGCAGGGTCATCGTCGAGATCGTCGTCGAGATCGTCGTCGAGGTCTTCGTCGGACGGCCGCCAGTCGGGGTCGCTCGCGTGGCCGGCCGCCGGCGCCCTACGCCGCAGCAGTCGCGCTCTGCCGTCGTTGAGAACCCGCGTCGCCAATGCGACGTCGCTGGTGCGCCGGACCGCGTCGCGCTTGCTGATCAGCATCGGTACGAGCACGAACAGCCACAACACGACGAGAGAGATCCACAGGAGGGATTGGGGGATGCTTGGCATGTCGCCTGCTCCTTTCCCCGATAAGGCTAGGTCTGTGACCTGCGCATCCGTGGACGGCGCGCCGAGACAATTACACACCTGTAATTCGTTGCTGACAAGCACCAACAGTCACATGTGTCACTTTTGTAACAGTTAGATCTCGCGGCGAGCGGACAGAAAGGGATCCGACACGCCGGAGAAGTGGGGCACTTGGTGTCTGCTCGCGCAGGGCTGGGTCAGGACCAGCTGGCGTGGCCCGCCCGCACCAGGGCTGACGCCGCCGACCCGTTGAGCTCCTCGATCGTGATGGCCACCAGCAGATGGTCGCGCCACGCGCCATCCACCTCGAGGTAGCGCCGCAGCAAGCCCTCCTCGCGGAAACCGACCTTTGCCAGGACGGCCCGACTCGCGGCGTTTTCCGGACGCACCGTCGCCTCGACCCGATGCAGCCGTACCGCGCTGAAGCAGTGGTCCACTCCCAACGCCAACGCGGCCGTCGCGACACCTCCACCCGTCGCGGACGTCGTCACCCAGTACCCGATCCACGCCGACCGCAGCGCCCCGTGTGTGACGTTCCCGATCGTCAGCTGACCGACGAACTGCCCGTCGAGTTCGATCACATAGGGCAGCATCCGCCCCTTACGCGCCTCCGACCGCAGCCCCGAGCACACCGACGGCCACGCCGTAATGGCATGGCGCGCTTCCCAATCCATACCATTGGACGGCTCCCACGGTTCCAGGTGAGCCCGATCCGCCAACCTGATGCGGCTCCACTGGGCGCCGTCGCGCAGCCGCACCGGACGCAGCTTCACCACGCCGGCAGGTACCCTCAGCGCACCGGCCGGCGCGGGCCATCCCGGATGCATCGAAGTGGATCGCCACAGGTTCATGACGGTATGCCCGGCGTCGATCAGCCGCGCTGAGCCAGGAACGCCACGTCGACGATCTCGCCCGTGCGGATCTGTTCGGCTTCGCTCGGAACCACCACCAAGCAGTTTGCCTCGGCCAGTGTGGCGAGCAGATGCGACGGCGCGCCCGGTGCACCGCCGAGCGCCTGCACCAGGTATTCGCCGGTGTCCTGGTCGCGCATCAGCTGCCCGCGCAGGAAGCCCTTGCGGCCGGCCACCGAGGTGATCGGTGAGAGGGTGCGCGCCTGCACGATCCTTCGATGAGCCTGCCGCTTACCCAAGGACAGCCGGATCAGCGGGCGGACCATCACCTCGAAGACCACCAGCGCGCTCACCGGATTGGCGGGCAGTAGGAAAACCGGAACCCCGTCGCGTCCCAGCTGTCCGAACCCCTGCACCGAGCCCGGATGCATCGCGATGCGCGCCACTTCCATTTCGCCGAGCTTCGAAAGCACCGCCCTTACACCCTCGGCCGCCGCGCCGCCGACCGCACCCGCGATCACCACCACCTCGGCGCGGTTGAGCTGACCCTCGACGACGTCGCGCAATGTCTTGGGATCCGTGTCCACGATGCCGACCCGGTTCACCTCCGCGCCAGCGTCACGACCCGCCGCGGCCAGCGCATAGGAGTTGACGTCGTAGACCTGCCCGTTGCCCGGTGTGCGGGAGATGTCGACGAGTTCGCCTCCCACGCTCAGCACGGACAGTCGCGGCTTCGGGTGGACGAGCACGCGCTCCCGGCCGACCGCCGCCAGCAGTCCGACCTGGGCGGGCCCGATGATCGCTCCCGCCCGGACCGCCACGTCACCGGGTTGGACATCGTCGCCGGTCCTTCGGACATAGGCGCCGGAGCGCACCCCGCGCAGCACCTTGACCCGTGAATCGCCGCCGTCGGTCCACCGCAGCGGAAGCACCGCATCGGCGAGCGTCGGCATCGGCGCACCCGTCTGGACCCGCGCGGCCTGGCGCGGCTGCAACCGGCTGGGGGTGCGGGCACCGGCCTCGATGGAGCCGATCACCGGCAGGCTCACCTCACCGTTCGACTCGCCGTCGTCGGAGTCGTCGTCACCGGTTCCCACGCCGAGCACGTCGACGCTGCGCACCGCGTAACCGTCGATGGCGGCCTGATCGAATCCCGGCAGCGGGCGTTCGGTGACCACCTCTTCGGCGCACATGAGGCCCTGCGCCTCGGCGATCGCCACCCGGACCGGTCTTGGGGCCACCGCGGCAGCCGCTACCCGAGCCTGCTGCTCCTCCACCGACCGCACAACACGCCTTTCTAGGTGTCGGGGCGATCGTTGCGTGTCAGCAATCGACCAGCCCTAAGCGCTCCACCAACCACCGCCGCAACTCGGGCCCGTAGTCGTCGCGCTCCAACGCAAAGTCAACCGCAGCCTTGAGGTACCCGCCGGGATTTCCGAGGTCGTGTCGAGCACCGCGATGCACGACGACATGGACCGGATGGCCCTCGTTGATCAGGAGCGCGATCGCGTCGGTCAGCTGGATCTCACCGCCTGCACCTCGTGGAACCCGCTTGAGCGCATCGAAGATCGCGCGGTCGAGCACGTAGCGGCCCGCCGCGGCGTAGGGCGACGGCGCGTCCTCGGCCTTCGGCTTCTCGTACATGCCCTTGACCCGCATCACGTTCGGATTGTTGGTGTCGGCGACGGGTTCGACGTCGAATACGCCGTAGGCGCTGATCTCCTCGGGCGGCACCTCGAAGGCGCACAGCACCGAACCTCCGCGCTTGGCACGGACTTTCGACATCGTCTCCAGCACGCCGGTCGGCAGCACGAGGTCGTCGGGCAACAGGACCGCGATCGCATCGTCCTCGGGTGTCAGGACGCTTTCGACGCAGCCGACCGCGTGGCCGAGGCCAAGCGGCTGGGCCTGGACCACCGACTCGACCTTGATGAGCTCGGCAGCCCGGCGCACCTTCTCCAGCATCACGTGCTTGCCGCGCGCTTTCAGCGTGCCCTCGAGGACGAGGTCCTCGACGAAGTGTGCGACCACGCTGTCCTTGCCCTCGGACGTCACGATGACGAGCCGTTCGGCGCCCGCCTCGGCTGCCTCCGCGGCCACCAGTTCGATGCCCGGTGTATCCACGACGGGCAGCAGTTCTTTCGGGACCGTCTTCGTGGCGGGCAGGAATCGCGTTCCCAGACCTGCCGCAGGAACGACAGCGGTACGCGGAATTGGTACCTCAGGCCGTGTCATCGTTCACACATTAGTGTCCCTGTGGCGGCGCAATGTCCCGAGGCCCCGGTGTTTGGAGGCGGTGTAGTGCAGCGATCGAAGGCCGAACTGCGGGCGGCGATCCTGACTGCTCGTCGCGCGTTGACACCGCGCGAGCACGACGCCGAGGCGCAGGCGCTCATCGGTCACGTCGCGGTGTTGGCCATCGATGGCGAAACCGTCTGTGCCTATGTGCCGGTGGGTTCCGAGCCCGGCTCCCCCGATTTGATCGATGCACTCCATCGGCGTGGGGGCCGGGTGCTGTTGCCCGTGGCCCGCAGCGACGACGCGGGTAACCCGCAGCCGATGCAGTGGGGCGAGTACCGCCCCGGCGAACTCGTCGACGCGCCTTACGGGCTACGCGAGCCCGCGCCGCCGTGGCTGGGCGCCGACGCGGTGGCCGAGGCCTCGGTGATCCTCGTGCCCGCCCTCGCGGTCGACCGCGCCGGTGTCCGGCTGGGCCGCGGCGCGGGTTTCTACGATCGGTCCCTTGCGTTGGCGGATGCGGCGGCTCGGTTGGTCGCGCTCGTGCGCGACGACGAACTCGTCGATCACCTGCCCGCCGAACCGCACGATGTGCCCGTGACCCACGCGCTGACCCCGCACGGCGGACTCGTGAGACTCCGCTAGTCGCCCCCGCCTGCCTGCTCAGGATCCTTCACCGGTGTCGGCCGTTTCCGCCCGAGCTTGTCCGGCAGTTCAGCCACTCTCTCCCATGGAACGAACGCGAGATACAGCACGAACATCGCCAGGCTGTGGAAGCCGACGCTGATGGTGGTCATCATCGCCAGGTGTAACGCCACGCCTATGGCCAAGACCCACGGCCGGCACCGCCGGTTCCAGACCAGAACGGCGATCGCCAGCTCGATGACAATCGTGCCCCAGGTGGCGACATTGGACAGTAATGCGTTGCCCGTCAACCACTCCGGCGCCGTGTGCAGCGGCCACGCTCGCCAGGCATACGAGGCCGCCGAGCCGTCCAGCCATGCTTCGCCGGCCAGCTTCGCCTGCACGTTCACCAGGTAGATCAGCGACAGCTGAACCTGCAGCAGCCGCAGGACCCACGGCGCGCGGGTCTGGGCCGACCAGAACGAGCCGGTCCGCCGACGCTGGTCGAGCGAGAGCGCCGCCCCGCAGGAGGACAGCGCCAAGAACATGGCCTCGATGCTCATCAACGCATCGCCGCCGTTGAAGACCCAACGGTCGCGCTGGACGAACGACTGGATCAGGACGAACACGATGATCGCCGCGAGCCTGCTGTGCCATCCGACGGTCAGTGCAATCGCCGCGAGCAACAGCACGGCCCAACCGATCAAGAGTGCTCGGTCGCTGCTGAAGAATTCGAATAGGCCCCACTGGTAGGCCCAATGCGTGGGCTCCGGCGCGACGCCGTCCTCGCCGAACAGGTTGTAGAGGTCAGGCAGCAGCGCCAATGCCCAACCGACCGTCAACGCACCGAACACCATCCTGACGAGGCCCAGCGTGTGAGCGGGTTGCGGTGCGAACCAGAACGCACGCCAAGCGGCGATGACCGCTGCGATCCCCGATCGCTGCGGGCTGGTCGAATCCGTCATTGTTGTCCTGTGAGGTCTTCGGAGTAGAGGACCTTCATGGCGGTCGCTCCTCGAATGTTCTCGCCGGGCGGGGGCAGGTTCTGGACGCGAAGCACCATGGCGACTTGGACGGGTCGCTCGGACGGTCCGGCGACCTCATGGGCGGCCCAGCGCGCGATGCCGGGTCGTATCTCCGGTCTGGTCACCGCAAAATTCATCAGTCTCAGCCAGCGGACATAGGCGAATCCGCCGATCGCACGGTCGCGATCAGGCATGGTCCACCCGCGGATCGTGCCGTCGTCCATCAACACCTGAACCTCGACCGTCTCCGTCCGCTTGGGAACGTCCGGCGCGAACAGCGCGTACTGCTGGTTGATATAGGTCGCGGTCGCAGCCGGACCGACCACCGGATCGAGAGTCCGCTTGATCGGCGATTCGGGCAGGTTGAAGGCCACGCCGACACCGATGATCGCGATTACGAGGGCGCTGATCACGACCTGGCCGACAGGAGAGGCCTCGAACCGCTCTTGCAGTGACGAAAACTGGGCGAAACGCCGGCGGAGGCCGCCCCCCTGCCCGTCTCGATCAGTCATCATCACCGCCATTCCTGAGCCCCGAAAAATTCCACAAACCATAACTCAGCGGGGCATTGACCGAGGCCCCGAGAGCGCCGACGAGGACGGGGGCGGACAGGTGCGGTGGGCGGGAATGACCGAGCCCACATAGCGGTTCTAGCACTTGAGCCGGTAGAGTGCTAAGAAGTTTGACGACCTCGGAGGTTTTCGTGCCCACGTATTCGTATGCATGCACCGAATGCGGCGATCGGTTCGATCAGGTGCAGGCGTTCAGTGACGACGCGCTGACGACCTGCCTCAAGTGCAATGGTCGCCTACGTAAGCTGTTCGGCAATGTTGGAGTGGTCTTCAAGGGCAGCGGCTTCTACCGCAACGACAGCCGTGAGGCCGGTAAGAGTTCGGCATCGACGTCTAACGGCTCCTCGAACGGCAGCAGCTCGGAGTCCTCGTCCTCGTCGTCCGATAAGGCGGCCGCGAGTTCCAGCTCCTCGAACTCGTCCAGCGATTCGAGCTCGAGCTCCACGAGTTCGGCGCCCGCCGCTGCGGCGTCGAGCTAGTTATCCACAGGCGCGGCGTCAGCTCGCGCCACCTCCCTCGCCGGCTGCCTAGTTTGGCGATATGGGGGAATCGCTCGATCCGTCGGTTTTGGCCCGGATCGTTGACCTACGCCCGGACTGGTCCCGCACCGTCGCGGCCCGACGGGTCGCGGCAGGCGCTCTCGTCATCCTCGCCGCCGTGGCGGCGCTTCGGCCCGACCCCGCGCATGACCGAACGTACATCGTCGTCGCCGCCCGGGATCTGGCACCGGGCGTCGAACTGGGGGTCGACGATGTGCGGCTCGAAACCCGTTTGGCGACAACGATTCCCGACGGTTCACAGACGGAACTCGCGGCGGTGGTCGGCGCGACGCTGGCAGGGCCGGCCCGCCGCGGCGAAGCGCTCACCGATGTCCGCCTGCTGAGTCCTCGACTCGCCGATTCCACCGTGGGCCCCGACGCCCGCATCGTCCCGCTGCATCTTGAAGACACGGCCCTGCTCGACCTGATCCGCCCCGGCGACGTCGTCGACGTGCTTGGCGCGGGAGCCGATGTGGCGCCACAGGTCATGGCGACCGATGCGGTGGTGGTGTTGGTGTCACAGAAACCGGTAGGTGCGGGCAGCCGAGGTGACCGGGTGGTGCTGGTCGCCCTGCCCGCTCACGCAGCCAACAAGGTCGCGGGCGCGGCGCTGGTGCAGACCGTCACGCTGACCTTCCACTGAAAAAGGTCAGGGCTGCGGCGGGGGCAGCGGCGTGGTAGTCGGAGCCGCAGGTGAACCGTGTTCGATCACATCGAGAACCATGTCGGCCAGTTCGTCGGTGGTCGATCCGGGTCCCGGCGGCGGAGGAACCGGCTGCGCGTTGGCCGCACCCGCGGTGACCGCCGAGAGGCCGGTCAGCATTGCCGTCACCACCGCGAACAGCCTCCGCATCGCAAACCCTTTCCGCCGCCCGAATCGACCTGGATTCTGCACGCAAGCTAACACCGGACTCGACGTGCCGCACGGTCGACCGGACTAACGTCGATAGTTGTCAGATTGCCGGACGGATAGGGAGGGATTTACGCGCATGTTGAAGGGTTTCAAGGAGTTTCTCGCCCGGGGAAACATCGTCGACCTATCGGTCGCGGTGGTCATCGGTACCGCGTTCACGGCTCTGGTCACCAAGTTCACCGACAGCATCATCCAACCGCTCATCAACCGGATCGGCGCGGGCGGCGAATCGGACTACGGCATCCTGCGCATCAGCATCGGGGGCGGCCAGACCATCGACCTGAACGTCTTGCTCTCGGCGGCCATCAATTTCATCCTCGTCGCCGCCGTCGTCTACTTCCTGGTCGTGGTGCCGTACAACAGGCTCCGCAAGAAGGGCGAAGTCGAACAGGCCCAGGACACCGAACTGACGCTGCTCACCGAGATCCGCAACATCCTGGCCGAAACGCCGGGCCGTGGCACCGACACGGCGAAAATCACAAGCAACGACCCAAACTGAGCGACATACGAAAGCAGCCCCCGGAAAAATCCGGGGGCTGCTTTGTTGCTCTCGGGAGAGTGCTAGTTCATGTTCCACGGCTCGCCGTAGGTGGTGACGCTGTCACCGGCCGACGAGATGAGCCGAGCGAACGGACGCAGGAGCACACCACCGGCAGCACCGGTCACCGTGCCGTGCGCGTTCGAGACGGCCACACCACCTTGCGGGCCTGCGACGTCCACCGAGAACGTGGCGACTTCCTGGATGCCGGGGCCGTTTCCGAGGTCGGCGCTGATCGACACACCGGGGAACAGGTTCGGCGTGATGACCGAGCCCAGCGGGGCGAAGCCCGAACCGATCGTCCCGCTAGCACCCGGAAGGATACCGAGGTCCGGGAAGATCGACGCGTCGTCGAGCAGGATGTTGGGGGTGGTGTAGCTGAAGTTGATGCCCACACCCAGCGACCAGGGGAAGCCGATCTGGTAGCCGAGCTCCAGGGTGCCCTCGAACTCATCGGCGCCGGGGCCGGCCACGATGTACTTGGCGCGGCCACTGTGGAACCACTCACGGGTCAGCCGGTTGCGGTCCAGCGGGAACACACCGTTGAGGAAGGTGTCCCACTGCTGAATGGTCAGCGTCCGGTCTTGACCGTCAATGAGACTCAGCTCGTTGTCCAGTCCAGCGTGAGAGGTGCCAGTGCTCACGAACAGAGATGCGATGGCCGCTACCACCGCAATCAGCACCCGACTGAATACCTTCATGATCTCCCTAGCGATGTCGACAGCTACCCGACCGGGCTCACTGTGTTCTGTTGTTGTTCGTGCCTGGCACACGCGGTCAACGAGTCGAAAGACAGAGACTCCATGAGAGGGAAATGAGAGGTCTCACATGCAGCTCTTAGGTCTTACTCATCGTTGACACGAGGAACATAACGGTCGGGCACCAACCCGGCAACGCGAGAATCGCGATTGGCCTGACGGGTGTTACCAAAAACACCACTCTGCCCACTTGCGTCACGCGCGCAACGCACTCACCGGCCCGCTTAGCGGCGGTATTCGACGGCCGATTCCGGCTTTGCCGTCCAGGAAACGAAGCTGCGCGGCTGGCGAGGGCCGCTCAGGTTGACCCGTAGGGAGAAACCGCAGCTCACTGATGGTGTGGCGGCGTATTTTCACGCAGCCAACGGTCGTGCGCAGAGTCCTCGGAGGCGGCGTTTTCGCGATCGTCAATACTCTTCGGAGCTAGCTCGTCTCCGAAGATTTTGCTCACCGCATCGCGCGAGCGATCGGACCGGTCTGGCATCGCCTTCCTCACATTGTGACGAAGGTCACACTACTCAGCCTACCCTCAGCTCTGTTTCAGATCTCGAGACTGGAGAGCTGACCGATGATCTGAATGGCCAGCGGGCTAAGGGTCGCCATGCCGTCGCGCACCGCCGCGCGGGAGCCGGCGAGGTTGACGACCAGGGTGCTGCCTGAGATCCCGGCGAGGCCGCGCGATACACCCGCATCAGCGATGCCCGCCGACAAACCCGACGCGCGCAGGGCCTCGGCGATACCGAGCAGCTCACGATCGAGCAGGTCGACGGTGGCCTCCGGCGTGACATCACGCGGGGTCACGCCTGTGCCGCCGACCGAGACGACCAGGTCGACGCCGCCGATCACCGCCGTGTTCAGCGCGTTGCGGATCTCGACCTCATCAGCCGAGACGACGACCACGCCGTCCACCACGAATCCTGCCTCGCCGAGCAGTTCGGTCACCAGCGGACCGCTGTGGTCCTCCTCGTCACCGTGTGCGGTGCGGTCGTCGACAACAACGACCAGTGCGCGGCCCACCAACTCCCCTGGCTGTTCCATGACGCCAACCGTATATCCAGGCAGAGACAACGGCGCGGCCACTCTCAGGGTGGCAGGCCCGGAACTCGCCGGGGGCGTCACTGCTGGGCCTTTCCGAGGGTGACCTCCACGGTCTGCGACTTACCCGACTGATCCACATAGGTCAGCGTGAGCTTGTCCCCGGGTGCTCGGGAACGGACCGCCGCGACCAGGGCGTCGGCACTGTTGATCACGCGGTCGTCGACCTTTGTCACCACGACGCCGCTGGGCAGGCCCGCGGCCGCAGCCGCACCGCCGCTGGTGACCTCGACGATTCGCGCGCCGTCGGTGCTCGCGTCGTTACCGACCTGGACGCCGAGCGAGGCATGCGAGGCGGTGCCGTTGTTGATCAGCTCGTCCGCGATGCGTTTGGCCTGGTCGACGGGGATGGCGAAGCCCAGGCCGATCGAGCCGCCCTGCGCCTCCCCTGCGGCGTCACCGCCCAGCGTGGCGATGGCCGAGTTGATGCCGACCAGCTCGCCGTTCATGTTGACCAGCGCTCCGCCGGAGTTACCGGGGTTGATGGCGGCGTCGGTCTGGATGGCGTCCAGCACGGTGTTCTGGTTGCGGATGTCGCCGCCCGCGGCGACCGGCCGGTTGAGCGCACTGATGATGCCGGTGGTCACGGTCCCCTCCAGGCCCAGCGGCGACCCGATGGCGACGACGTCCTGACCCACCCGCAGGTTGGCCGAAGATCCGATCGTGATCGGGGTCAGACCCGTCACCCCTTTGGCGCGCACCACCGCTATGTCACTGCTGGGGTCGGTGCCGACCACGGTGAACGGTGCGCTGCGCCCGTCGGCGAAGGTGACCTTGGTCTTGGCGCCCGCACCGCCCGGTGCGACGGGCCCTCCGGGTCCACCCGGCCCTGCAGGCCCATCCTGAGCGGCCGTGACGACGTGGTTGTTAGTGAGGATGAGACCGTCCGACGACAGGATGACCCCGGAGCCCTCCTCCGACTGCCTGCCGAGGTCCACCTCGAGCTTGACGACGCTGGGCACGACCTTCGCCGCGACCTGCTCCACCGAACCGGCGGGCAGGCTGGCGACAGGTACCCCGGGCGCCGCACCGTTGAGAGTCGACGTGGCCGACGGCTGGTCGGGCTGCGCGAGCATTGCAACGCCCCCACCGATACCTGCGGAAACGATGGCGATGGCGAGTGCGCCTACAATCAAACCACCTGTGCGAGAACGCTTTTGAGGCGGCATCGGAATCTGGGGGTAGGTCCCCGTCGCAGCGGACGGGGCGCCGCGGTAGGGGTCGTAGGGAGCGCGGAAGCTCTGCTGCGGCTGCTGCTGGGTCTGATACCGCCAGTCATAGGGCTGCGTGTACGGGTCGGGCCGCTGCGCACCTGGATACCCGTGTGGGGTGTGCTCGGGAACGCCGGGCCGACGACCCGGGGGCGGTGGCGGCGAATACCTCGGGTGGTTGGTCATCTCGCTGCGGTGTTCTTCCTGTTGTGGTCCGGCAAATAGAACAACGGCGTTCGCACCGTCAAAGTTGCCTAAGCGGGCTGAGAATCCACTTAGAGAACTTTCGGGACACGCACAGACTTGCTTCCCCAGCGCTCCCTGGCTAATCATTGTCGGCGCTGACCACGGGCAAGTCCACGCCCGTGCCCGCGTGTCGGTCCGTGTCGCCGGACAACGGTCTACCGGGGAGCACCATGTGGATCGCGGTGCCCGGCGGCTGTGCGCCCGGGTCGGCGTACTCCACGCGTAACGCGCCGCCGTGTTTGAGCACAACCTGTTTCACGATGGCCAGGCCAAGCCCCGAGCCCGGCATCGACCGCGCGGATTCCGAGCGGAAGAAGCGCTCGAACACGAATCGCCGTTCCTCGGGCGGGATACCCGGACCCTGATCAGTCACGACAAGCTCGGCGTGGCCGGGGTCGATCTGTTCCAATCGAACGCCGACCCGTCCGCCCGGCGGGCTCCACTTGGCAGCGTTGTCCAGCACGTTGAGGACCGCACGGCCCAGTCCGCTGCTGTCGCCGTAGACCTGCCATGGCACCACGGATACATCGAATTCAATGTCGTTGCGGCGGCGGCGAACTCGTTCCAGCGAACGGTCGACGATCTCGGTCATGTCGACGGGTTCATGGATGACCACACCGGCTTCGTCGCGGGTCAGATCGACCAGATCGCCGACGAGGGTGGACAGTTCTTCGATCTGGGCGATGACATCCGCGCGCAGACCCGCCATCTCATCCTCGGGCAGTCGGGGAGCGCCGGGGGCCATCGATGCCATCAGCAGCTCGACGTTGGTGCGCAAGGACGTCAGCGGCGTGCGCAGTTCGTGGCCGGCGTCGGTCACGAGTCGTGCTTGACGCTCGCGCGATTCGGCGAGCGCCCGCAGCATCATGTTGAAAGCCTCAGTGAGACGGGCGAGTTCGTCGCTGCCATAGACAGGGATCGGCCGCAGATCGTCGGTGCGGGCGACCCGCTCCGCGGCTTCGGTGAGTCGCGCCACCGGTCGAAGCCCCGCCCGGGCGACAGCGCCGCCCGCCATCGCGGCCACCACCACACCGACCCCGCCGACGATTAGCAACACCGTCCCGAGCCGTTTCAGCAACTGATCGGTCGGCACCAGGCTCTTGGAGATCAGCAACGAACTTCCGTTGGACAGGTGCAGCGCCAGTACCCGCTGCTGGTTGACCGACCGCTTCGACATCCACAGGTCGCCGCGGATGACGGCCTTCTCGGGATCGCCGAGCGGCAGGGTCTGGCCCTCCTGGTTGGCGGTGAAGATCGAGCGTCCCGGATTCACCAGCATCGCGTTGACATCGGAGTAGGCGGTGCCCTCGATCGCCTTCCCGGGGTCGCTGGTCAGCGAGCCGCTCTCGATCAGCAGCCTGGCCCTGCTGTGCAGCTGGTTGTCCATGTCGTCGTAGAGCGCGCGGGAGACGACGGCGTACACGGCGACGGCCATCAGGACCACGACCATCGCCACCATCGACATCGCGAGCAGCATCACTCGCCAGCGAAGCGATAGTGAACTCGCCGGCTGCGCCGAGGGCCGGGGCTCGGGCGAGTACTTCGGTGCCGACATCAGGGTGGGGTCTCGCGCAGCACATAACCCACCCCGCGCACGGTGTGGATCAGCCGCGGCTCTCCTTCCGCCTCCGTCTTGCGGCGCAGATACCCGACATAGACCTCGAGGGCGTTACCCGACGTGGGGAAGTCGAAGCCCCACACCTCCTCGAGGATGCGGCTGCGGGTGAGCACCCGCCGCGGGTTCGCGATCAGCATCTCGAGAAGTGCGAACTCGGTACGGGTCAGACTGATCGACCGTTGCCCACGGGTCACCTCGCGGGTCACCGGATCGAGGGACAGATCCGAGAAGGTCATCGCGGGCGACTCCGCGCCGTCGTCCGGCGAGGTGCGCCGCAGCAGCGCGCGCATCCGGGCGAGCAGCTCCTCGAGCGCGAACGGCTTCGGCAGATAGTCGTCGGCACCCGCATCGAGCCCGGCGACACGTTCGGACACCGAGTCGCGCGCGGTCAGCACGAGTATGGGCAGATCGTCGCCGGTGCTGCGGAGCTGACGGCAGACCTCGAGGCCATCCAGCCGCGGCATCATCACATCGAGAACCAGGGCATCGGGGCGATTGCTGGCGATCAGTTCGAGGGCTTCGAGTCCGTCCTGCGCCAACTCGACCGAGTACCCGTTGAACGACAGCGACCGACGCAGCGATTCGCGCACAGCGCGGTCATCGTCGACGACAAGTATGCGCACAGCCACAGTGTCAACCCACTATCTGAGAGTGACCTGAGAGGCGCGCCGATGCGGGGGCACTCCCCCTGATCAGCGGCGGTCGAGATCGATCAGGCCGAGGCGCGCGGCCTTGAGCAGGCGGCGCGGCACCTTGTGCTGCTGGCCCGCGACGGTCACGCCCACGAGCTCGGTGCGCTTGGCCTTCCACTGCGAACGCCGACTACGGGTGTTCGCACGCGACATCCTGCGCTTGGGCACAGCCATGATCGAGATTCTCCTCTTGAGAAGTACTGAAGTCGTCAGCCGCGCGAGGTGTCAGGCGTCGGCAAGTGCCCTTCAGGATAGCCCGTGACCTGTATCTGCTCCAAAATGCGCCGCGGGCGCCGGCCTGCAGCCCAGAATGCGCAGGACAACACGGGCGCCCGGTCCGGCGCTACGGTCGGCCCTACCGTCGAGATAGCACCCAGGGTCGTGGTCGGCGGCTTGAGTTCAACCCTGGCTGCGCTATCGGCGGCGATAGCGGCTAACCTACCGGTTGGTCGGCCCCGCACTCGATGACGAGGGGAGCGTGTCAGGTGACGCCTGCGGTTCGCATCGGCAACTGCTCGGGCTTCTACGGTGACCGGCTCGCGGCCATGCGAGAGATGCTCACCGGTGGCGACCTGGACTACCTCACCGGCGACTACCTCGCCGAGCTGACCATGCTGATCCTGGCGCGCGACCGCGCCAGATCCCCCGACCGTGGCTACGCCAAGACCTTCCTCGTCCAACTCGAGGAATGCCTGGGCACGGCGCTGGACCGCGGCGTCCGCATCGTCGCCAACGCCGGCGGCCTCAATCCCGCGGGGTTGGCGGCCGCGGTGCGGGGCCTGGCCGACCGGCTCGGCTTGAACGCGACGGTAGCCCACGTCGAGGGCGACGACCTGCTGCCTCGCGCCGAGGAGCTCGGGCTCGGCACGCCCCTGGCGGCCAACGCCTACCTCGGAGCGTGGGGCATCGTCGACTGCCTGAACGCGGGCGCCGACGTCGTCGTCACCGGTCGGGTCACCGACGCGTCGGTCGTCGTCGGTCCCGCGGCCGCACATCACGGGTGGGGCCGCACCGATTACGACCGGCTCGCGGGCGCGATCGCCGCGGGCCACGTCATCGAATGCGGTGCGCAAGCCACCGGCGGCAACTTTTCGTTCTTCACCGAGATACCGGACCTCACTCGTCCCGGCTTCCCGCTGGCCGAGATCGATTCCGACGGGTCGTCGGTGATCACCAAACACCCGGGCACCGGTGGTGCCGTCACCGTGGACACCGTCACCGCGCAGCTGCTCTACGAGATCACCGGCGGCCGATACGCCAATCCCGACGCGACGCTGCGGGTCGACACGATCGAGCTGACCGATGACGGGCCCGACCGCGTTCGGATCAGCGGGGTGAAGGGCGAACCGCCGCCGCCGACGATGAAGGTGTCGCTCAACGCCGTCGGCGGATTCCGCAACGAGATGACGCTGGTGCTCACCGGATTGGACATCGAAGCCAAGGCCGCGCTCGTGCGCAAACAACTCGAGGAGACGCTGACGGTCAAACCTGCCGAGATGGAGTGGACGCTGGCACGCACCGATCACGTCGATGCCGACACCGAGGAAGCGGCCAGCGCGCTGCTACGGTGCGTGGTGCGCGACCCCGACCCCGCGAATGTCGGACGCAAATTCTCCTCGGCGGCAGTCGAACTCGCACTGGCCAGCTATCCGGGCTTCACCGCCACCACGCCACCGGGCGACGGTCAGGTGTTCGGCGTGTTCGAGCCCGCCTATGTGCCCGCTTCCGCCGTGCACCACGTCGCGGTGCACGCCGACGGCAGCCGCAGCGAGATTCCGCCCGCCGCAGAGACTTTGGACCTGGCCGACGTTCCGACGCCCGCGCTGCCGGAGCCGATCGTCGCCGGCGAGACACGGCGCGTGCCCCTGGGAGTTGTTGCGGGCGCACGCAGCGGTGACAAAGGCGGCAACGCCAACGTCGGAGTGTGGGTACGCCGCGACGACCACTGGCGCTGGCTGGCGCACACCCTGACCGTCGACAAGCTTCGCGAGTTGCTGCCTGAGACAACCGATCTGAACGTGAAGCGGCATCTGCTGCCGAACCTGCGGGCGGTGAACTTCGTGATCGAGGGCATCCTCGGCCGAGGGGTGGCCTATCAGGCACGCTTCGACCCACAGGCCAAGGGGTTGGGTGAATGGCTGCGCAGCCGGTTGATCGAGATACCCGAGGAGCTGCTTCGTTGAGCATCTGGCACACCCCGGAACGGGAACAACTCCGAAAGACGGTGCGGGCGTTCGTAGAACGCGAGGTGTTGCCGCACATCGACGAGTGGGAGCGCGACGGCGAGCTGCCGCGCGAGCTGCACCGCAAGGCCGGTGACGCGGGCCTGCTCGGTGCGGCCTTTCCCGAGGCGGTGGGTGGCGGTGGCGGCGACGGGGCCGACGCGGTGGTCATCTGCGAAGAGATGCACTACGCCGGCTCCCCTGGCGGTGTGTACGCGTCGCTGTTCACCTGCGGGATATCCGTGCCGCACATGATCGCTTCCGGCGACCGGCGGCTGATCGACACGTACGTGCGCCCGACGCTGGCGGGCGATCTCATCGGCAGCCTGGCCATCACCGAGCCCGGCGGCGGTTCCGACGTCGGCCATCTCACTACCAAAGCGCAACGCGACGGGGATGAGTACGTCATCAACGGCGCCAAGACCTACATCACGTCGGGCGTGCGCGCCGACTACGTGGTGACTGCGGCGCGCACGGGCGGGCCCGGCGCTGGCGGCGTGTCCCTGATCGTCGTGGACAAGGGCACACCGGGTTTTGAGGTCAGTCGCAAGCTGGACAAGATGGGCTGGCGGTCGTCCGACACCGCCGAACTGTCCTACACCGACGTCCGCGTGCCCGTCGCCAACCTGATCGGGCCGGAAAACTCAGGGTTCCGGCAGATCGCCGCGGCGTTCGTGTCCGAACGGGTCGGCCTGGCGACACAGGCCTACGCCAGCGCGCAGCGCTGCCTCGATCTGACCCTCGAGTGGTGCCGCAACCGGGAAACGTTTGGCAGAGCGTTGATCTCGCGACAGTCGGTGCAGAACACGCTTTCGGAGATGGCGCGGCGCATCGACGTGGCCCGGGTGTACACCCGTCATGTCGTCGAACGGCAGCTGGCCGGTGAAGTCAACCTGATCGCTGAGGTGTGCTTTGCCAAGAACACCGCCGTCGAGGCGGGCGAGTGGGTGGCCAATCAGGCGGTGCAGTTGTTCGGCGGGCTGGGGTATATGGCCGAATCCGAAGTCGAAAGGCAGTATCGCGATATGCGCATCCTCGGCATCGGCGGCGGTACGACGGAGATCCTCACCAGCCTGGCCGCCAAAACCCTTGGGTTTCAGTCATGACCAAGCTGAAATCCACCATCGATTCGCGATCGGCGGCGTTCACCGAGGCCGCCGAGGTGATGACGGCCAAGCTGGCCGAACTCGACGCAGAACATGCCAAGGCGCTCGCGGGTGGCGGCGAGAAGTACGTGCGGCGTCATCACGAGCGCGGCAAGATGACGGCGCGCGAACGCATCGAGATGCTGCTCGATCCTGATTCGCCGTTCTTGGAGCTCAGCCCGCTGGCCGCCTGGGGCAGCGACTTCGCCGTCGGCGCCAGCGTGGTGACCGGCATCGGGGCCGTCGAGGGCGTGGAGTGCATGCTGGTGGCCCACGACCCGACGGTCAAGGGCGGCACCAGCAACCCGTGGACCTTGAAAAAGGTGTTGCGAGCCAACCAGATCGCGTTGGAGAACCGCTTGCCGGTCATCTCGCTGGTCGAGTCGGGCGGCGCAGATCTGCCGACGCAGAAGGAGATCTTCATCCCCGGCGGGCAGATGTTCCGCGACCTGACCCGGCTGTCGGCAGCGGGCATCCCGACCATTGCACTGGTTTTCGGTAACTCGACGGCAGGCGGCGCGTACATCCCCGGCATGTCCGATCACGTGGTGATGATCAAAGAACGATCCAAGGTGTTTCTGGCGGGGCCGCCGCTGGTGAGGATGGCCACCGGTGAGGAATCCGACGACGAGTCGCTGGGCGGCGCCGAGATGCACGCCCGCACATCGGGTCTGGCCGACTATTTCGCGATCGACGAACCCGACGCGATCCGCATCGGCCGCCGTATCGTGGCGCGGCTGAACTGGCGCAAGCAGGGCCCGGCGCCCGGTCCGGCGATAGAGCCGCTGTTCGACGCCGAGGAACTGCTCGGCATCGTGCCGTCGGATCTGCGGGTGCCGTTCGACCCGCGCGAGGTGATCGCCCGCATCGTCGACGGCTCCGAGTTCGACGAGTTCAAGGCGCTCTACGGGTCGTCGCTCGTGACCGGCTGGGCCACGCTGTACGGGTATCCGATCGGCATCCTGGCCAACCACCGCGGCGTGCTGTTCAGCGAGGAGTCGCAGAAAGCCGCACAGTTCATCCAGTTGGCCAACCGCGCCGACACGCCACTGTTGTTCCTGCACAACACGACCGGCTACATGGTCGGCAAGAAATACGAGGAAGGCGGGATGATCAAGCACGGCTCGATGATGATCAACGCCGTTTCCAATTCGACCGTGCCGCATATCTCCCTGCTGATCGGCGCCTCCTACGGCGCGGGCCACTACGGCATGTGCGGGCGGGCCTACGACCCGCGTTTCCTGTTCGCCTGGCCGAGCGCCAAGTCCGCGGTCATGGGCGGCACTCAGCTGGCCGGGGTGCTGTCGATCGTCAGCCGCGCCGCCGCCGAGGCTCGCGGCCAACAGGTCGACGAGGACGCCGACGCTGCACTGCGCGCCGCCGTCGAGGCGCAGATCGAGGCGGAGTCGCTGCCGATGTTTTTGTCCGGTCGGCTCTACGACGACGGTGTGATCGACCCACGCGACACCCGCACGGTGCTCGGAATGTGCCTGTCGGCGATCGCCAACGGCCCGATCAAGGGGACGTCGAACTTCGGCGTCTTCCGGATGTGACTGCGATTTGTGTGCGTTCAGGAGTGGTGAGCGCGCCGAAATGCACACAAATCGCCCTGGAGGAGGCGAGATGATCACTCGAGTGCTGGTGGCCAACCGCGGCGAAATCGCGCGCCGGGTGTTCGCCACCTGCCGGCGTCTGGGCATCGGCACGGTCGCGGTCTACACCGATCCCGACGCGGCATCCCCGCACGTCGCCGAGGCCGACGCCCGGGTGCGACTGGAGGGCACCCGCGGTTACCTCGACGCCGCACAGCTGATCGCCGCAGCACACGCGGCCGGTGCGGACGCGATCCATCCCGGATACGGATTCCTCTCGGAGAACCCCGATTTCGCCGCGGCAGTGGGCGACGCCGGACTGACGTGGATCGGGCCGCCGGTGGCCGCGGTCGCCGCGATGGGCTCGAAAATCGAGGCGAAGAAGTTGATGGCCGCCGCGGGTGTCCCGGTGCTCACCGAACTCGACCCCGAGACGGTGACCGCCGACCAGTTGCCGGTGCTGATCAAGGCGTCGGCGGGCGGCGGCGGCCGCGGTATGCGCGTGGTCGACGAATTATCCGCGCTGGCAGGCCAAGTGGCAGCCGCGCGCCGCGAAGCACAGTCGGCGTTCGGCGACCCGACGGTGTTCTGCGAGCGCTACCTGGCCACCGGCCACCACGTCGAGGTCCAGGTGCTGGCCGACCAGCACGGCACCGTGTGGGCCGTCGGTGAACGCGAATGCTCCATCCAACGGCGCCACCAGAAGATCATCGAAGAGGCGCCTTCGCCACTGGTCGAGCGCACGCCGGGGATGCGCGCCAAGCTGTTCGACGCCGCGCGACTGGCTGCGGAGGCGATTGGCTACACCGGCGCGGGGACCGTCGAGTTCATGGCCGACGATGACGGAGACTTCTATTTCCTCGAAATGAACACCCGCCTGCAGGTCGAGCACCCCGTCACCGAGGCCACCACCGGGCTGGACCTCGTCGCGTTACAGTTGCACGTCGCCGACGGCGGTCGCCTCGATGACGAGCCGCCGCCGTCGAGCGGATTCTCAATCGAAGCAAGGGTTTACGCCGAAGACCCGGCGATGGGCTGGCGGCCGCAAGCGGGCACCGTGCATCGCTTCGATGTACCCGCCGTCACCGAGTTCGATCCCGACGTGCGCGGCGTGCGCCTCGACACCGGCGTCGTCGACGGCTCACAGGTATCGATCTTCTACGACCCAATGCTGGCCAAGGTGATCTCGTGGGCCCCCACGCGACGCCAAGCCGCTGGCGTGCTGGCCGATGCGCTGGCCCGCGCCCGCATCCACGGCGTGCGGACCAACCGCGATCTGTTGGTCAACGTCCTAAGACACCAGGCCTTCCTCGACGGCGCCACCGACACGGCGTTCTTCGACACGCACGGCCTGGACCGGCTCGCGGCACCGCTGGGCGACGACCGCGCCGCCGAGCTGTCCGCTGTCGCGGCCGCACTGGCCGATGCCGCGCTGAACCGCGACAGTGCAACGGTATTCGCCGCCGCACCGAGTGGCTGGCGCAATCTCGCCTCGGGATATCAGAGCAAGTCCTATGGCGAGCACTCGGTCCGATACCGGTATACCCGCACCGGTCTGGAGCTTCCCGACCACGACGACATCGCGCTCGTCGCGGCGGCAGCCGACCGCGTCGTGTTGTCGATCGGCGGCGTGGAGCGTCCCTTCGACATCGCCCGCTACGGAAGCGATGTGTTCGTCGATTCGCCCTTGGGGCCAGTGCATCTGGTGGCGCAGCCCCGCTTCGGTGATCCCGATGCCGCCGTCGCGCAGGGCTCACTGCTGGCCCCGATGCCGGGTTCGGTGCTGCGCATCGGCGCCCAGATCAACGATCCCGTCAAAGCCGGACAGCCCCTGGTGTGGCTGGAGGCCATGAAGATGGAGCACACCATCGTCGCTCCCGCCGACGGGGTGTTGGTCGAACTCAATGTCGGGGTCGGCCAGCAGGTCGACGTCGGCACCGTACTTGCCCGAGTGGACAACCCCGGAGGAGAGCAATGAGCTTCGTCGAGACCGCAGAGCAGCAGGAGCTGCGCAAGGCCGTCGCCGCGATGGCCGCCAACTACGGCCAGGACTACTACCTGGAGAAGGCCCGCGCCGGCCAGCACACCGACGAGTTATGGAGTGAGGCAGGCAAACTCGGCTTCATCGGCGTGAACCTGCCCGAGGAGTACGGCGGCGGCGGCGCGGGCATGTACGAGCTGTCGCTGGTCATGGAGGAGATGGCCGCGGCCGGCTGCGCACTGCTGCTGATGGTGGTCTCCCCCGCCATCAACGGCACGATAATCTCCAAGTTCGGCACCGAGGAGCAGAAGAAGCGCTGGATTCCCGGCATCGCCGACGGGTCCATCACGATGGCGTTCGCGATCACCGAACCCGACGCCGGATCCAACAGCCACCGCATCACCACCACCGCACGCCGCGACGGCAGCGACTGGATCCTCAATGGCCAGAAGGTGTTCATCTCCGGTATCGACCAGTCGCAGGCCGTTCTCGTGGTGGGCCGCACTGAAGACCATAAGACCGGCAACCTCAAACCCGCGCTGTTCATCGTGCCCACCGACACCCCCGGGCTCAGCTGGACCAAGATCGAGATGGAGCTCATCAGCCCGGAAAGCCAGTTCCAGGTGTTCCTCGACGAGGTGCGCCTGCCCGCCGATGCGCTGGTGGGCTCCGAGGACGCCGCCATCGCGCAGCTGTTCGCGGGCCTGAACCCGGAGCGCATCATGGGTGCGGCCAGCGCGGTCGGGATGGGCCGATTCGCGATCAACAAGGCCGTCGACTACGTCAAGACCCGGCAGGTGTGGAAGACGCCGATCGGTGCGCACCAGGGATTGTCACATCCGTTGGCGCAGAACCACATCGAGATCGAGTTGGCGAAGCTGATGATGCAGAAGGCGGCCACCCTCTACGACCTCGGCGACGACGCGGGCGCGGCCGAAGCCGCGAACATGGCCAAGTACGCGGCGGGTGAGGCCTCGGTACGGGCCGTCGACCAGGCGGTCCAGAGCCTCGGCGGCAACGGGCTGACCAAGGAGTACGGCATCGCGGCGGCGGTGACCGCGTCGAAGCTGGCGCGCATCGCACCCGTCAGCCGCGAAATGGTGCTCAATTTCGTCGCGCAGACCTCACTGGGTCTGCCACGGTCGTACTGATGAGCACCCTGGTCCGTTACTCCGTCGAAGCCGGCGTCGCCCGGCTGACGCTGGATTCGCCGGGCAACCGCAATGCGCTGTCGGTCGAG
The DNA here is from genome assembly GCF_010726085.1 of Mycolicibacterium moriokaense. Classification (NCBI taxonomy): domain Bacteria; kingdom Bacillati; phylum Actinomycetota; class Actinomycetes; order Mycobacteriales; family Mycobacteriaceae; genus Mycobacterium; species Mycolicibacterium moriokaense. The sequence goes on along the minus strand of NZ_AP022560.1, from coordinate 1,645,759 downwards.
TTGGTGAACCAGCTGCATGAAGGGTTGACCGCCGCCACCGAGGAGGCCGGGGTACGGGCGGTGGTGCTCGGCCACACTGGCGGAACCTTCTGCGCAGGAGCGGATCTCGCCGAAGCGGCGGGAAGAGATCCCAGCGACGTCGCCGTCGACCGGGCCCAAGAGATGACCCGGCTGCTGCGGCGCATCCTCGAGCTGCCGCTGCCGGTGATCGGGGCCATCGACGGGAACGTGCGCGCGGGCGGCCTCGGCATCGTCGGGGCCTGCGACATCGTGGTCGCCGGGCCGGCGAGCACGTTCGCGCTGACCGAGGCGCGCATCGGCGTTGCGCCGTCGATCATTTCGCTGACCCTGCTCCCGAAGATGACCGCGCGCGCCGCGGGCCGCTACTTCCTGACCGGCGAGAAGTTCGGCGCCGCGGAGGCGGCCGACATCGGCTTGGTCACCATCGCCGCCGACGACGTCGACGCGACGGTGAAGAGCCTGACCGCCGCGATCGGCAAGGCGTCGCCGCAGGGTCTCGCCGCCTCGAAGGCACTCACCACCGCGCCACTGCTCGCGGCCTTCGACCGAGACGCCGACACATTGACCCGGCAGTCGGCCGAGTTGTTCGTATCCGAGGAGGCCCGGGAAGGCATGCTGGCATTCCTGCAGAAGCGACCACCGAGCTGGGCGATCGCCGAGGAGTAGCGCCATGCGTGTCCTGGTCACCGGAGCAACCGGCACATTGGGCCGTCAGGTGGTGCCCGCCGCATCGGCCGCAGGACATCAGGTGTACCAGACCAAGCTCCGCGTCGAAGAGGTGCTGAGGGATAGCGGCGTCGGTCACACCGTGCTGCGCGCCACCCAGTTCCACGATCTGATCGAAACCAGCTTCTCGATTCAGCGGTACTCGCCGGTGCTGTGGGCGCTCCGCGACATCCGCTTCCAGCCGATCGACACCCGCGACGTCGCCACACGGCTCGTCGAACTGGTCGGCTCCGAACCCATGGGCCGGGTCCCCGACATCGGCGGCCCGACGGTCCACACGCACGCGGAGTTGGCGCGGATGTACCTCACAGCCCGCGGTCGCCGCCGGAAGGTGGTGGCGGTTCCCGTTCCCCGGCGTATCGGGGCCGGCTACCGCGCAGGTGCGAATCTGGTCCGGGAGAACCCCGTCGGCACCATCGGGTTTGCCGAGTACCTGGCGGTCGGGCAATAAAGTTTGCTCATCTAGCTGCTTCGCCGACAACGATGACATCGCACTTTGGGCAACGGCCTTGCATGTGCCAGCGTTCGTCGTAGGCTCGTCACTGATGAGCGTTTTGGCAAAGAACAGTTGGCCGGGATGAGCACTCCAGCGTCGCGTAACGGTTCGATGCGCGCTGCAGATACCGATCGGATCCAGATGGCGCAGTTGCTCAGTGATGCCGCGGCCCAGGGCCGATTGCCGCTGAGCGAGTACGAAGCGCGCCTGACGAAGGCATATGCCGCTCAGACGTATGACGAGCTCGACCGGCTCTCCGCCGACCTGCCCGGCGCGTTCACCCGCGGCCCCAGCGGCGGCCCCGTCCGGCCGGCGCCGTCGACTCTGCTGCTGGCGATCATGAGCGGCTTCGAGCGCCGCGGCCGCTGGAACGTCCCCAAACGGATGACCACCTTTGCCCTGTTCGGCGGCGGCGTCGTCGATTTGCGCTATGCGGACTTCACGTCGCCGGAAGTCGACATCCACTCGTACTCGATTTTCGGAGGTCAGACGATCCTGGTACCGCCCGAGGTGAACGTGGACCTGCGCGGCATCGGGGTGATGGGCACCTTCGACCACAGCGTCAGCGGCGAAGGCACACCCGGCGCGCCGTGTGTGCGTATCCGCGGCTTCTCACTGTGGGGAAGCGTCGCCGTCAAGCGCAAGGCGCGCAAGGCCAGCAGCTAGGCCCCGATTCAGGCGCCGAAAACGAAGCTGCCCGTCGGGCTCAGCACGAAACCGGTCCGGTCGATGCTGTTCGTACACATCGTCGCGACTCCGTCCGTGCCGCAGCTCACCGTGCGAAACGACAGCCGCGTGTTCGGCGGCAGCGGCTTGGCCCCCTCGCTCACGCCGTACAGCGGGCGCGCGGAGTTCGCGAAACCCGGCCCGCCGACGGGACCCGCGCTCACCAGGTTCGCTCCCCCCGGCGCCGCGGGTATCGGCCCGCTGCAGCCGTAACCACCCGTTTGGCGGTCCAGCACACACGTCAGGCCGCTGGGGGCGCTGAAGGCGTACCACGCGCCGTCATTCACCGAATACTCCGACGGCTTCACCGGTGCGAAGGCATCGACGTTCGGCGGGCCGGGCGCCGCCTCGGGATCGGCCAGGGCGGTCGCCGGGACACCGATCATCACGACGAATCCAGCCACCCCGAGGCCCGTCAGCAGTCTGCTCAGCACGCCGAAACCATACAGGGCGGAAACGGGGTCCGCAGGGGTAGCCCAGACACCCCAAAAGCGCAGCTAGAAGGCCTAGCGGCGTCGACGCGAACGTAAATAATCGCCGACAACCGCGGCGCCCAAACCGTCGAGATCGGGCACCACGACGCGCCCCTCGACGCGGCGCGCAACCTGGTCGATGAACTTGGCGAGCCCGGCGTCGTTGCCCAGCCGGAAGATCGTCACCTGCGCACCCAGCCCCGCCATGTCGTCGAAACCCTTCACCGTATGGGCGATGGTCCGCGGATGCGGCGGGTAGTCGAAGAACACCGACGTTCCTTCTTCGCCGTATGACTCGAGGTGCGCGGTCGGTTCACCGTCGGTCACCACGAGCACCACCGGTTGCGCGTTGGGATGGCGGCGCAGGTGCCTGCCCGCCAGGGCCAGCGCATGGTGCAGATTGGTGCCCTGCTCGTAGACGCCCTCCAGCCCCGTCAGTTCGGCGGTCGTCACGGTGCGGGCATAGCGACCGAAAGCGATGATCTGCAACGCATCCGAGCGGAACCGGGTGCTGATGAGATGGCTCAAGGCCAGCGCCGTGCGCTTCATCGGCAGCCAGCGGTTCTCCATCACCATCGAGAACGAGGTGTCGACCAGCAGCGCCACAGCGGCCTGGGTACGGGTCTCCGTCTCGGAGATCTCGACGTCGTCGACGGTGATCTTCAACGGCATGTCGACACTGCCGGTACCGGCCTGACGCAGCACCGAGTTTGTCAGGGTCCTGGTGACGTTCCACGGTTCGGTGTCGCCGAACGCCCATGCCCGCGTCGCGCCGGTCAGTTCACCGGCAGCACCTGCGCGACGGGTGTCGCGTTCACCGTGTCGTCCTGAAAGCTGTTGCGCCACATCCCGAAGCGCGGCCTGACCGAGCTGGCGCATAGCCTTCGGCGACAGCCGCCACTGACCGTCCGACCCGCGGTCGAGGAAGCCCTGATTCACCAGTGCCCGCTCGAGTTCGGCCAGCGTCGCCGCATCGACCGCGGCCTCATCGCCGAGTTGGCGGGCCAGCATCTCAAGATCGACGTCCTCCATCGTGGCGCCGGCATAGCTCTGCGACAGTGCCTCGGTGAGTTCCTCCAGTTCGGCGATGTCGGCCATCGCCTGGGTGCCCTCGCCCATGCCCATCGGGTTGTCGCCGGAGAACCGCGACGAGCCCTCCCAGTCCTCCCCCGGCCGCGCCGCCTGCAGATGGCTGTCGAGTCGGTTGAGCGCATTCATCAGGGACGGCGAGCCGAATGCCTGCTGCGCCAACGCATCCAGCTCGGCACGCTGATCGGCCGACAGGCTGTTGCGGAAGCGCTGCGCGGCGGCCGCCCGCTTCGCCAGTGAGTCCAGCAGCTCCTCGACGTCGCGCGGGTTCTCCGGGAAGAACTCGCCGTGCTTGTCCATGAAGTTCTTGAAGTCCTCGGGCGTATCGGTGCCCTGGGCGTGTTTGTCCAGCAGGTCATTGAGGTCGTCGAGCATGTCGTTGACGCGCTGGCGATCCTCGTCGGTCGCGTTCTCCAGGGCCTGCTTCATACCGGCAAATCGCTGGTCGAGCATCTCGCGACCGAGGAGATCCTTGATCTGCTCGTACTTTTGGCGCGCCTCGGCACTGCGCCAGTCGTAGTCGGAGAGCTCCTGCACCGCCTTCGCGGGCGACGGCGGCAACGACTCGATACGCATCTCGTTGAACCGCGCATCGTCGTCGAGCGCCCGCGCCAACTCCTTGCGCTCCGCCAGCACCGCCTCGTCGAGCAGCTTCTTGATCTCCTGCAGGGTGCCGTCAAGATTGTTGCGCTGCAACAATTCCCGGCGGCGACGGTTGGCCTCGGCGGCGAGCTTGTCCGCGCCACGCATGTTCTGCGTGCCCCGCCGCAACAATTCCGACAGCGCGCGCCTGGGCGAGCTGCCCTCCATGACGTCCTGCCCGATCTGCTCGAGTGCCTCGCGTAGATCGATCGGCGGGGCCAAGGGGTCGGGCCCGCCGGTGTATCGCGAATACCGCGAAGTGCGTTTAGCCATAAACGGTTTCGCCCTCTGAGGACACCTTGTCGATGCGTTTGGCCAAATACAGCGCCTCGAGCGCCAGTTCGACGGCGGCCGCACGCTGGCCGTCGCTCGTCGCCTCGAGCCGTTTCTGGATCTCCGCGATCGCAGGCACCTCCGGCACGGCGGCCAGCACCTCGCGGGAGGACACCCGCTCGCCGGTGGTGACCGCGGAACCGTTCTCGATTGCGACGACCAGCGGACCGACGTCGATTCCGCCTAGCAGTCGCTGCGCGGTGTCGGCCGTGGCGCGGCGCAGGAGGTGTTCGAGCACGGCCTGCTCGCGGCCCTCCTCGCCGGATTCGAACTCCAGCTTGCCGCGCAGCACGTCGATCACGGTCGACAGGTCGACCACCCGCGCCACCGGATCCTCCTCGCCGAGCAAGGCGGCGCGGTGCCGGGCCGAGGCCGCGACGGTCTCGGCCGCGGCGATCGCGAAGCGCGCCGACACACCGGACCGCTGGTCGATCGAGCGCGACTCGCGCAGGTAGCGGGCGAACCGGGCGAGCACATGCAGCAGGTACCCGGGGACCTCGGCGGCCAGGTGCGCCTCCTGACGGATGACGCCGACCTCGGCCTCGAGTTCGTACGGGTAGTGCGTGCGGATCTCGGCGCCGAAGCGGTCCTTCAGCGGTGTGATGATGCGCCCGCGGTTGGTGTAGTCCTCGGGGTTGGCGCTCGCGACGACGATCACGTCCAGCGGCAGCCGCAGCGTGTAGCCGCGCACCTGGATGTCGCGCTCCTCCATCACGTTCAGCATCGACACCTGGATGCGCTCAGCGAGGTCGGGCAGCTCGTTGATCGCGACGATGCCGCGGTGCGCGCGCGGGATCAGGCCGTAGGCGATGGTCTCGGGGTCACCGAGGCTGCGGCCCTCGGCCACCTTGATGGGGTCGATGTCGCCGACGAGGTCGGCCACGCTGGTGTCGGGGGTCGCGAGCTTCTCGGTGTAGCGCTCGCTGCGGTGCCGCCACTCAACGGGCAGATCGTCGCCGGAGTCCGCAGCCCGCCGGATCGATTCGGGCGTGATCGGCGAGTACGGGTGCTCGTTCAGTTCCGCGCCCGCGATGACGGGGGTCCACTCGTCGAGCAGATTGGTCAGCGCCCGCAGCAGCCGCGTCTTGCCTTGTCCGCGTTCGCCGAGGAGCACCACGTCGTGCCCGGCGATCAGGGCCCGTTCCAGCTGCGGGATCACGGTGTCCTCGAAGCCCAGGATGCCCGGCCATGCGTCGCGACCTTCGGCCAGAGCGGCCAGCAGGTTCTCTCGGATCTCGGCTTTGACGCCCCGTTCGACGTGACCGGAGGCTCGCAGCTCTCCGACGGTGCGGGGCAGGTCGTTAGGTGATGTCACCACTCCACGCTACGACGTGTCTCGCGCACGCGCGTGTGACCCGGGCGACACAGCCGGTCAAGCCCTGCATAAAAGCCGCGGCAACGGGCACTCAAAGTCGGTAGTCGAGACTCGCAGTAATCCACTAGGGAGCATCCACATGCCCAATCCGTCCATCAAGAACGAAAAGCTGTACGAGGACCTCCGCGAGGAGGGCAACTCGAAGCAGAAGTCCGCCAGGATCGCCAACGCCGCCGCAGCTCGCGGCACCTCGGCCGTGGGCCGCAAGGGCGGGAAGTCCGGTTCCTACGACGACTGGACGGTCCCGGAGCTGAAGAAACGGGCCAAGGAGATCGGCATCTCCGGTTACTCGTCGCTGACCAAGTCGAAGCTGATCGACAAGATCCGCAACTCCTAGTGCGCGAAGTGGCGGGCGCCGGTGAGGTACAGCGTGATGCCCGCCTTTGCGGCCGCCGCGGTGACTTCTTCGTCACGCACCGATCCGCCGGGGTGCACGATCGCCTTCACGCCGGCCTCCGTCAGCACCTCCAGGCCGTCGGGGAACGGGAAGAAGGCGTCGGACGCGGCGACGGCCCCACGGACGCGATCGCCCGCGCGCTGCACGGCGAGTTTGGCGGCGTCCACCCGATTGACCTGTCCCATGCCGACCCCGACGGTCGCACCGTCGGCGGCGACGACGATCGCGTTGGACTTGACCGCGCGACACGTCCGCCACGCGAATTTCAGGTCTTCCAGCGTCGCCGGGTCCGCCGGTGAGCCGGCGGCCAGTGTCCAGTTGTTGGCGTCGTCGCCGGGTGCGGTGAACTCGTCGCGCTGCTGGATCAGCAGCCCGCCGCTGATCTGACGGAACTCGGTGCCGCCGGTCTGCGGCTCGGACGCCAACAACACGCGGATGTTCTTCTTGCGCGCAAGCACTTCCACCGCACCTGGCTCATACGCGGGCGCGATGATCACCTCCGTGAAGATGTCGGCGACCGTCTCGGCCATCTCGACGGTCACCTCGGTGTTGGCCGCGATCACCCCGCCGAACGCGGACAGCGGATCGCATGCGTGGGCCTTGCGGTGGGCATCGGCCACCGACACCGACGAGATCGCGATGCCGCACGGATTGGCGTGCTTGATGATCGCCACGCAGATCTCTTCGTGGTCGAACGCCGCACGCCATGCGGCGTCGGCATCGGTGTAGTTGTTGTAGGACATCTCTTTTCCGTGCAACTGCTGAGCCTGCGCGAGACCCGGCCAATCCACGTCGTTGCGATACAACGCGGCCTGCTGGTGCGGGTTCTCGCCGTACCGCAGCACGGCTTCCCGACGCCACGTCGCGCCCGCCCACACGGGCAACGACGGCGTCGCCGAGTCCCCTTCGGAAGTGAGCACCGACGACATCCACCCCGCCACTGCGACGTCGTATTCGGCGGTGTGCCGGAATGCCAAGGCCGCCAGCTTCTTCCGTTCTTCGAGTGTGAACCCGCCGGCCCGCACCGCGGAGAGCACACCGTCGTAACCCAACGGGTCGACGACCACCGCGACGCTGGGATGGTTCTTGGCGGCGGCGCGCACCATCGACGGCCCGCCGATGTCGATCTGCTCGACGCATTCGTCCTCACCGGCGCCGGAGTCGACGGTCTGGCTGAACGGGTAGAGGTTGACGACCACCAATTCGAATGGCGCGACGCCGAGTTCGGCGAGCGCCGCCACGTGCGCGGGCTTGCGCTGATCGGCGAGCAACCCGGCATGCACATGCGGGTGCAGCGTCTTGACCCTGCCGTCGAGCACCTCGGGGAACCCGGTGACCTGTTCGACCGAGGTGACCGGAACACCAGCGTCGGCAATGGTTTTCGCGGTCGAACCGGTCGAGACGAGTTCGACGCCCGCCTCGTGCAGACCGCGCGCGAGGTCAGCGAGACCGGTCTTGTCGTACACGCTGATCAATGCGCGCCGAATAGCCCTACGGTCAGTCATCCTAATTTCGCCTTTCGTCCGGTCCAGGTCACACCGCGGGTCGCCACCGCGGCCAGCACATCCACGAGCAGTCGCCGTTCGACGACCTTGATCCGCTCGTGCAGGGCGGCTTCGTCGTCATCGTCGAGTACGGGCACGGCTTCCTGGGCCAACAACGGCCCGGTATCGGTTCCGGCATCGACGAGGTGCACGCTGCAGCCCGTCACCTTGACGCCGTACTCGAGCGCATCGGGAACCGCGTGCGCACCCGGGAAGGCAGGCAGCAGCGCGGGATGGGTGTTGATGATCCTGCCCATGAAGCGGGAAAGAAAATGGGGGCCAAGAATTTTCATGAAACCGGCGGACACGATGAGGTCGGGCTCGTGGGCTTCGGTGGCCTTGGTGATCGCGACGTCCCACGCATCGCGGTCGACATGGTCGCGCAGCCGCACGGCGTAGCTCGGCACGGATGCCGACGCGGCGATGTCGACGGCCGGACAGTTGCGGTCGACGCCGACCGCAACGATCCTGGCCGGGTAGTCGCCGTTGGTGGCGTCGAGAAGTGAGCGCAACAGCGAACCGGTGCCGGATGCCAGCACCACAACCCGGGCAGGCACCTTCGGGGGCACATGAACCGGTTGCTGCACGCCTGGCAGCCTAGTCATCGCTGTTGGGGGCGCGACCTGTGGTCGGGTCCGGAGCATCGTCGTTGTCCGCGACGAAGTGCTCCTCCGGGTCATCGAATGGGCCTTCGAATGGGTCGAGCGGCTCAACAGGAGCAGGCGGGGGGTCGGGTTCTGCTTGGTGGGCCTCGTCGAACTCCGGCTCGACATCGGGCTCCTCGGCCGGCGGCTCGTCCGCTTCCGGCTCCACGTCAGGCTCGTCCTCAGCCGCCGGTTCTGCCTCGGCATCCCGCTCCGCCTCTGATTCGGGCTCTGGCCCGCGTTCCAGAACCGGCTTCGGCGGCTTGACCCGTCGGGCGATACCGCCCGTCATCGCCACGGTCAGCCCACCGATCCCGGCGAACCACAGGAACACGGCCGGCCCGAACGTCGCCTGGTCGACGCCGACAGGACCGAAGTTGCCCAGCCGACCGCCACCGGCATAGCCGAGCAACGCCATGACCAGCGCCGCGAGCGCGGCGGCCACGAGGAGCTTCGCCACGGCCGGCACCAACGGCAACGGTTTCCGCGCCGACTGCTGACCCAACGCCACCCCGGCGGCCGCCGCGACAATCAGCAGCGCCACCCATACCGGGCCCAGCGGTGGCGTCGGGACAGCGGCCAGCACCGGCAGCGCGGGGATGTCGCCACCGAACACGGTGAACGCACTGAACGTCGCCAACCCGATGTGCGCACTGGACCCGACGGCGACCGCGGCGGCGCCGACGAGCACGTTCGGTATGTACAGCGCGGCCAGCAACGTCAGGCTGAACTGCCCGAACACTGAGTTGGTGACCCCGTAGAGGTCGTCCATCGTCGCCCAGTGCACGATCAACGACCCCACCACCACGACGCCGGAGAGCCCGAGGAGCGCCAGCACTCCGGCGGTGGCCGCACGGAACGCGTCGGGCAGCCAGTCGGGCAGCGGTGAGTCCGCCAGCACCCGTCGACCGATCCGGGATCCGACCCCGATCAGTGCGCCCGCCGCGTGCACCGCGAGCACGCAGGCGAATGCGCGCAGGGCGTCGGGAGTCTGCAGCTTCGTGAGCACGGACGACGCGTCGTGTATGACGGCCAGCGAGACCGCGGCGATCAAGAGTGGACCACCCAGGGCGGATGCGACGACCCACCGGGTGACGAACCAGGAGCCCTGCGGCGACGTGGCCCCCGCTGTGGAGCGTGCGGTACCCCACACCATCGCGAGCATGGGCAGCAGCGGCATGACGCCGAGCTCACTGCCGCCGATCGAGATCGGCACCATGTGTACGCCCAGCCACATGCTCGCGATCGCACCCAGCGCGCCAGTCATGTCGCTGTTGGCGATCAGCAGCTGCAGCAACACCACCGCCGCGATGATGCCCAGTGCCACGACGGACGGCCCGAACGCGACCCGAAGCAGCTCACGCGCCTGGCGTGTGCCGACTGGCCGGTTTTCCACTAAGGCCGCTCCTCGCGCAGGCTCACGCGCGCGAAGTTGACGCACGCGCGGCTCAGATTACGACGGCGGGGGGCCCGACTGCGTGGAAGACGCCCCCGATTGCGACGACGTCTGCGTCTCGGTGGTCGGCGCCGAGCTCGACGGCGGCTGTCCGTAGGCCGGGAAACCGGTCGGGGGCGTCGGCGGTCCACTTTGATGACTGCCGCCGTATCCGCCGGTTGACGGGCCGCTGCTCTGGTATCCGCCGTACTGCGAAGGATAGCCCTGACGCTGAGGCGGGCCCTGCTGCGGCGGCGGGGTGTGCTGAGGGTGCCCGTAGTACTGACCGCTCGGGGCGCCGCCGTACTGGCCGTACTGCTGCTGCTCGTAGCGAGGTTGCCGCGGCGCCGGCGGACTGATGATGCCCGCGTCGAACAGCAGGATCGCCACCGCGGCGATCGCCTGGAACACGGTGAACGCGATGATCAGGTAGAGACCCCAGTCGATCGACACCCCTTGCGGAGCCGTCAGCACAATCGCGATCACGAGCAGGAACGCCAGCACCGAGAGCACCGCGAGCACCGCGGGCAGCGCCTTCTGCTTGGGCAGCAGCGAGACACCCGCGATCAGGCCGGCGGCGATCGATGCGACCACCGCGAGGTCGAGCAGTGTCGGGGTGAAGTAATCAGCACCCGCCGTGAACAGGGGGCCGAAGCTGGACAGGTACACGCCGAATCCGAGCACCGCGACCGCGACCGCGAGATACATCGGCAGCGGACTGGCGCCCGCAGGTGCGGCGGGAGCGGGTTCGGGCCCCCTGCCGAATTGTTGGGTCGGCGCGGCGAACTGAGTCGTCGGCTGCTGCGCGGGCGGGTATCCGGGGTTCCCGGGCGGACCTTGTGGGTACGACATGACCTCTCCTGTGCTCGACGGCTTCGAAACCCACGCTAGCGCACCGAGCGTTAGAGAGATGCCAGCAAGGGTTCTGCTGGCGCACCTCCTGCGTCCTTCTCCGATTCCTCGATTTCGCGAACCAGCGGCAGCACATTCGAGCCGAAGTACTCGATCTCCTCCTGGAAGTGCAGGAAGCCTCCGAGAATGAGGTCGACTCCGCGTTTGCGATACGCCGCAATGCGTTCCGCGATCTGTTCGGGTGTGCCGATCAATTGGGTGCGGAACCCGTCGTTGTACTGGACCAAGTCCTCGAACGTCGAGTCGGCCCACATTCCGCGCTTGTCCGAAGTCGAGTTGCCTGCCTGCTGCACAGCGTCGCGGAACCCCTCGACTGCCGGACGGTTGGCCTTCTCGATGATCTCGCGGAGGACGTCGCGGGCTTCCTGCTCGGTGTCGCGCGCAATGATGAATCCGTTGAGGCCGAAACGGACCTCGCGTCCCGCATCACGGGCGTGATCGCGCACCTCCACGATTTGTTCTGTCACGCCGTCGAAGTCCTTGCCGTTGGAGAAGTACCAGTCGGCGTAGCGGCCGCCGTTACGCCGCGCGGCCGTGGAATTGCCGCCCTGGAAAATTTCGGGATTCGGGCGCTCAGGGGTGTTGACGGGTTTGGGCTTCAGCGTGAAGTCATGGATGCGATAGAAGTCGCCGCGGAAATCGACGTCGTCCTCGGTCCAGATCTTGCGCAGCACCTGCAGAAACTCCGCGCTGCGGCGGTAACGCTCGTCGTGTTCGAGCCACGGCTCGCCCAGATGCGTGAATTCGTCCTTGAACCAGCCGGATACGACGTTCACGGCGAAGCGGCCGTTGGACAGGTGGTCGGCGGTCGCGCCGAGCTTCGCCAGCACGGCCGGCTGCCACAGGCCCGGATGCACCGCCGCGATCACCTTGAGTCGCTGCGTGGCCAGCAGCAGCGCCAACGAGAAGCTGGTCGACTCGTGCTGATACTCCGCGCCGTAACTCGCCTCATATCGCACCTGGGACAACGCGTACTCGAAGCCGTTCTTCTCGGCCGTCTGCGCGAGTTTGGCGTTGTATTCGTAATTCCAGTCGGTGCGCTGTTCGATATCGCTGGTCACCAGGCCCCCACTGACGTTGGGCACCCAGTAGGCGAACTTGATGTGGTCGGCGATGCGTTCGGTCGTCATGGGATGCATCACATCGCCGAGCAGCCGCGAGGTCATCGTTATGGATCGCGATGAAGGAAACGTGCGCCGTTTCGCGGGCATTCGCCCAGCAGCGAGGTGGCCAACATGATCCGGCCCAGCGCCACCCACGCGGAGCCGAAGTACGTCGGATACTGCCGCTGCAGCGCCGTCGCCTGATCGAGTCGCGTCGCCGCGGCGTCGTCGTCACCCGCCGCGTCGTCGGCCGCCGCGGCGGCCACCAGAGCCACCGGATGCTGCCAATCCCCTGCAGGCGTTCCGTCGAGGTTGCGCAGGCCGGGCACATCGCCGGGTGCCGCGACGATGGTGCGCATCCCGGCGGCCACGGCGCGGTCGTCAGGATCGCAGGACTCGGCGAATCGGATCGGCACGCGCGCGGCGTCCAGGCCGAAGTGCACGGGTCCGCCGCCCGGCGCCTGCGTCGGCACAGCATGGCCGGCCTCGTCGACAACGGCCCAGTCCGGCGGCAGCGCTCCCCCGCCGATCAGCTGCCAGCTGAGCACCCGTTGGGATCGACTGACCTCACGCCATCGTTGGTCCGCGGAAACCTGCAGGAGCTCACGTTCGGCGCGGGGACTGAAGTATCCCGGGTTGACGGAGAACGGCGGTGCGGTCGCCCAATTACCTGCGACCACCATTCGGCCCGGCACCACCACCTGCTCACCGGGTGCGGTGCGACCACCGACGGGGACGCTCTCGGCGTTCAGGATGTCCCCGCCGAGCCGCTTGCCTTCCTCGACGAGATCGCGATCATCAAACCGGTTGCCCGCCAACAGAAGTGACCGCGCCACGTCGAGATCCGCATCGGCGGCGCTGTTGGGATCGGTGACGGCGCCGTCGACCCAACGCCACGAAAGCAACCCGTCGGGCCTGCGCAGATGCGACTTGGTCCAGTCCCAGATCGTTCGGAAGCGGGCCTCGTCGCCGACCGCGACGGCGATCAACATGCCGTAGGCCTGCCCCTCACTGACGACGTCGCCGCCCTCGTCCCGACGGATCACCCGCCCATCGTCCTCGACGTACCCGTCGAGGAATTCGCGGCCGGCCTGCACCGCAGCCGCCTCACGCATGCCCTGAATGTCGCTCGACGTGATCCGCGGGTCGAGCGCCTGAGCGATCCCCCACCCCGCGCCGATGACCACGATCAGCACCAGGATGTGCAATGCACCGATGCGCAGCTTGCTCACCATTGCCGTTGCCTCCTCAGGGTTTTCGCGACGAGGACGGCCGCGCCGACGATGACGACGGTGCACAGCACGGCTGGGATGGCCTTGCTACGCGACGTGCCCTCCCGCACGGTCTGCGACGGCGTCTTTTCGGGCACGCTGCCCGCAGCGGGCATCGTCAGGTCCGGCGGATCCAGCCGTGCGGCAGCACCAGGCACGTCATGCATCTGTTGCAGCAGCGGGCCGTCGGGCCCGTCGTTGAGAACGAGCGTCGTCGGTCCGCCGTCGGCCAACTCGACAGGTAGCCGCCATTCGTGGCCGTTCGCCGTCACCGCCGCGTCGTACCGGCCCGCTGGCATCGGTGCGTAGCCCGTGATCAATCCGTACTGCGCATTGTCGGCAAGAACAGTCGGCTCGCCGCCAGGCGGCGTCAACGTCAGGCGGACCGCCCCCGCGACGCCTGCCGCATGCAACAGCCGTACCGCGGAACCGTCCGGCGCACTGTCAGGGGCGAGTTGGGCTGCCACATCAGCGGATTCGGCCGCCGAGAACAACGCGAGTGTGTAGGCGCCGCCGGGCATGACGGTGAACGCCTGGCGCATCTTCGGCGCGCCGCCACGGTCGCCCACCGTCATCATGACATAGGTACCCGCCGGCATCGTTCGATACGCCGCAGGGTCTGGCCCGGCACCGGCGTGAACCGAACCGCCCGCGCCCCCGTCGATTCGCACGAACTCGATGTGGTCAGCGGGTGCCGTCTTGCGCATATCGGCAACCCGCACCGCCGCAGGCCCCCCGGGAGCCGCGGGCGAACCCTCGCCCAGACCGACATCCGTTGCGCCGGCTGGGAATCGGATACGAATCCTGTCACCGTCGATCTCCGCGGACTCGACCGCGAATGGCTCACTTTGACGATCGAAGAATGCGGCGATCCTCTGCAGCTCGTCCGGCGTGCCCCGTAGCGTGAGCTCGCGCTGCGGCGTTCCAGCAATCCTCTCCGCGTCTGTCGACGAAAAGCCATCGAGCACAACGGGTTGCGTCGACGCCAGGACAGCCAGACCGGCGACCACTCGCTGGTCAACCGTGCGCGACTGCAGCGCCGCACGCGCGTCGGGGTTGCTTGCCGCATCGAGACGGGCTGCGACCTGGCTGCCGAACGCGGGTACCGCAGCAGCCGACGGTTCCGACGAGGATCCGGTGTCGACGCGCAGGATGTCGACCCGCTTACCGCCGGAACCGAAAGTCGCCACCGGGCGCGCGTGCGACATCGCATCGGTGAGGACGCCCTGGTCGGGCATGTTGGCGCGCATCGACGCCGTCGACACCACCCACTCGTAGTCGGCCCAGCCGCGCGGTGCCCAGTTCTGCACCTGCTGGTCGGTGTCGACCTTGTAGGACCAGACGACATTGCGCCGGTCGCGCCCGTCGTCCACCAGATCGACCCACAACGCGTCATCGACGATGAGCCGATCCGGTTTGGGCACGTTCTGGTTGATCCATTGTTGCGCCTGACGCATCGGCGCATCGTTGTCGGCCACAAGCACGCTGTGATAGCTGGGTAACCACAGCGATACCACCACGGAAGCGAACAGCACGGTCGCCGCCACGGCGGCGGTCCGCAGGTAACGGGCATAAGGCCGCGGCGCCTCGAGACGGCGGCGCAGTCGAGCCACTGCGGCCTCGCCGATGCCCGCGGCCAGCAGCGCGATGAACGGTACGGCGGCTATCACGAACGGCACCGGTAGATAGCCGGGCCGCACCACCGTGACGACCAGGATCAGCAATCCGACCGCGAACGGCCTGACGCGTTCAATGACCAACCCGGTCAACGCGATCGGGGCGCCGAGCCAAGGCAGCACGGGATCGAGTGCGAGCCACTCGTCGATGGTGTGTCGTTTGAGCGACTGCGGATCGCCGAGCGCACCGCTGTCCTCGCGCTGCCACAGCTGAAACTTGATGCCCTCCCACAGGCTCACGTGGCCGGGACCCGGCAACAGCTCACCGCGCACCACCGCCATCAGCGCGTAGGTGCTGACCACCACGCCGAAGACGGCGGCGAAGACGGTCAGCGCGTATCGACGGGTGGCAGGAGCCGTTTTGATCCACACCAGCCATGCCAACATCGGCACGAACAGGAACATCGTCTCTTTGGTCAGCACACAGATGCCGAAACATGCTGCGGCACCGAAGATCGCGGACAAGCGGTGCCGAGGCGAACACACCAGCACCAATGCGCCCAGCAGCCATGCGATCGCCAGGTTGTCGAGGTATACCGAACGACTCAGGGAGATCGCCAGCGGCGACACCGCGTAAACGGTCACCGCGGCCGCGGCGGCCATGCGCGACATCCCGATTCGTCTGGCCAACGTCCAGAGCAGCGCCGCCGTGAGCACCGCAACCAAGGCCACCAGGTACCGGCCCGCGACCACCGCGCTACCGCCGAATTCGTTGCCTACGAACAAGTTCCACACCGCCAGCTGCAGCCAACCGGCGGGCGGGTGGTCGTACCAGTAGGTGTAATGAGCGAGCTCACCCCATTCGGTGATCGCATATGCCTGCGCGACGTAGGTTCCCTCGTCGTCGAGGCGCGTCGGTGAACCGGTCAGGTTGATCAACCGCGGTATGGCGGTCAGCAGCAACAGAACGGCGACCAAAGGGATCGACGGATTCAGCCTTCTCAGTCGGTTCATGCCGCGATCCGTTCCGGTTCGGCGGTCCGGTGGGCGTTGGCGTGTGACGTCTTCTCCCAGCCGCCCTGGCCCCTGCTCTGACGCCACACCGAGCGAACGGCGGCCGCGGCCAGCAGCAGCTGGTACGGGAACGCGCCGAGCACGAGCCGCAGGTGATCCCAGAGCCGGATCCGGATGCCGAACTCCTTGCCGAACTCACTGAGCGCTGCCGACTCGACGGCCACCGTGACGAGCGTGGGCGCCAACGGCAGAAACGTCAGCAGGGTCATCGGAACCGGCACCTTCAGCACGAACATCGATGCGATCGCGATGGGGAGCAGCGCACCGGTGGCCGCCTGCAGGAACGGCATCGCCAGCGTGTAGCGCGCCAGGAGGCGCTGGCGCCTGCTTGGCAGCTTGCGCCATTCGCCCTTGCGGTATACCTGCATGAATCCCTGGTCCCACCGGGTGCGCTGTTTGACCAGTGCGCGGACGGATCCGGGCGTCTCCTCCCGCGTCACGACCTTGGGGTCGTAGGCCACCGCAACGCGCGCCCCGCGGGTCGACAGTCGCACCCCGATTTCGCAGTCCTCTGCCAGACAATTGCGGTCCCAGCCGCCCACCGCGCGCAGCAGTTCGGTGCGGACGAACACCGTGTTGCCGCCGAGCGGGATGAACCGCTGATCGGCGTGGAAGTGCAGGCGCGACCGGAACCAGAAGTAGTACTCGAGGCAGTTGCGCAGCGACCACCAAGTCGAGCGCACGTTCATCAGCTGCACACCGGCCTGAACGACGTCGGCGCGGGACTCCTCGAACCGCGCCTCGACGAGCCGTAACAGGCGCGGGTGTACCTCGTCCTCCGCGTCGAAGACGCCGACGATCTCACCGCGACAGGCCGGCAGCGCGGTGTTGAGCGCTTTCGGCTTGTTCTTCGGAATGTTGTCGTCGATGACCACCCGCACTGTCCGCCGGTGCCGCGCGGCGGCGGCGCGGGCGACCCGTTCCGTGTCGGGGTCGTCGTGACCGATGATCACGATCACCTCGTAGGACGGATGATCCAGGCGCGCCAGCGCATCGACGGTGTCACCGAGCACATCTTCTTCGTGCCGTGCGGGCAGCAGCAACGAGAACGAGCGCGGA
Organism: Mycolicibacterium moriokaense; assembly: GCF_010726085.1. Lineage (NCBI taxonomy): Bacteria > Bacillati > Actinomycetota > Actinomycetes > Mycobacteriales > Mycobacteriaceae > Mycobacterium > Mycolicibacterium moriokaense. The sequence continues at coordinate 1,628,823 of NZ_AP022560.1, read as the reverse complement.
CGCCGCGCAGACCGCCGACGAAATCCGGTTGACGCCAACACGTCTGGACTGCGCCACGCGTGCAGCATCCACCAGAGCGTGGTGGCGGCCACGATGAACAGCGCCGACGACACCGCGATCAGCAGGCCGTACAGGATGAACTGCGGCCACGACGCCTCATCCGGGCGTTGCGCCTGTGGCACCGACGACGACGGAGGCTCCGCCGAGACCGCCTGCACCCCGTCGGCTTGGGGTAGCGCACCTCCCGAGGCGCCGACAGTGCGATCGCCGGGCGCGTGCGGGGCGGGTACCTGCTGAAAGCCGGAGGAGCCGTCGTCGGTGGTCAACGAAGGCACCGAGGGCGGTGCACCGGAATCGCTCTCGCCACCCAGTACACGTCCGCCGAATACGACGAACGCGATGAACATCAATAAAACGGCGCCGAATACGACGCCGCCACGGTTAACGCGGGCCATGAATTTGCCTCAAGATTTGGTTTTTGCACCGGCGACTGCGCCGGGCATTCGTGCTCAACATGCAATGGATCGAATGGAGCTTTCCTGGACTATTTCGCGTGGTGAGCCGATGCCGTTACCCGGCAAAGTAATTCGTCGCCCTTGCCAACTGCGGATACGACGCGCTCACGCGGGGCGCCGCAACGGAATGCGAAATGGTTCACACGTGCACAGCGAACGGCCGCCAAGGCCTCATCGGGCGTTGGAGACCCCGGTCTTGCCCTTCAGACTAGAACACGTTCTAATTCAGTCATGGACTACGGGCTCGTACTTTTCAGCAGCGACCGGGGCATCGACCCGGCATCAGCCGCCAAGCTGGCCGACGAACATGGCTTCACCACGTTCTACGTGCCCGAACACACGCATATCCCGGTCAAGCGGGAGGCCGCGCATCCCACGACAGGCGACGAGTCCCTGCCCGACGACCGCTATATGCGCACCCTCGATCCCTGGGTGTCGCTGGGCGCCGCCTGCGCCGTCACCTCGCGGGTGCGGCTGTCCACGGCGGTGGCGCTGCCGGTCGAGCACGACCCCATCACGCTGGCGAAGTCGATCGCCACGCTGGATCATCTCTCCGGCGGTCGCGTGTCCCTCGGTGTCGGATTCGGTTGGAACACCGACGAATTGGCCGACCACAACGTGCCGCCCGGCCGGCGCCGCACCATGTTGCGCGAATATCTGGAGGCCATGCGGGCGCTGTGGACTCAGGAGGAAGCCGAATACGACGGCGAGTTCGTCAAGTTCGGGCCCAGCTGGGCCTGGCCGAAGCCGGTCCAGGCGCACGTGCCGGTGCTGGTGGGCGCGGCGGGAACCGAGAAGAACTTCAAGTGGATCGCGCGCTCGGCCGACGGCTGGATCACCACACCACGTGACTTCGACATCGACGCGCCGGTCAAGCTGCTGCAGGACACCTGGGCGGCGGCGGGCCGGGACGGCGCACCGCAGATCGTTGCGCTGGACTTCAAGCCCGACCCCGACAAGCTGGCCCGGTGGGCCGATCTCGGGGTCACCGAGGTGCTGTTCGGCCTGCCCGACAAATCGGCGGACGAGGTCGCGGCGTACGTGGAGCGCCTGGCAGGCAAGCTCGCCGCGCTGGTCTAAACGCTGAGCGAGGCGGTGTTCTTCTTGCCGTCGGAGGTGACGGAGATCGCCGCACCGATCGGGTCGCCGTCGCTCATCAACGCCACCAGGTCGTCGTCGGTGGTCAGTGCCATGAACCGGCTGCCGTCTGCGTCAAGGCGTCCGATGATGACGCCCGTTCGGACCGGCCAGTCGTAGCGCACCGAGTACGTCTCGATGGTGCCGCGCCCCTCGACGTTGCGGGTGACTGCCACCTTGGGCAGCGCAGCGATATCCGCCTGCAACTCCTTGCTGCGGTCCGCGGCCCAGTCGCGTGGCTCGGTCGAGTACACCCCGACCGAATACTTGGTCATGATTCCGCCGTTGGCGCCGACGAGGCCGAATGCGCCTGGCTTGTCCCGCAATTCAGTGACCGTCTCGGCGATACCGTGGAGGGAATAGCTGTTGCCGGGGCCGCCGAAATACGGCAGGCCGCCGGTGAGCGTGAGGCCGCGCGGATCATTCGGCGCCACGCCGAACTCGTCGCACACCGAGAAGACGGGGAACGGGAAGCAACTGTAGAGATCGAATGTGGTCACTTCGTCGATGCCGATGCCCGCCACCCGAAGCGCCTCTGCCACAGCCTGTTTCGCCGAGATACTCACACTGAGATCGACCCGGTTCAGCAGGTCTTGTTCGATTTGATCCGCGTGGCCGTGCAGGTACACCCACTTCTCCTCGGCCACCCCGAGTCGGCGCGCGGCCGACACCGACATCAGCAGAACGGCCGCACCCTGGTTCACCTGATCGCGCGCCACCATCAGGCGCGGATACGGATCACAGATCATCCGGTTCTCGTCGGTGACGGTCATCAGCTCGTCAACCGAACGCTCGACCGGTGAGGACGAAAACGGGTTCTTGGCAGCAACTTTGGAGAACGGCGAGAAGAGCTCGGCCATGCTGCGCAGGTAGTCCTCGACGCTGAGGCCAAGTCGCGCGCGACGCGCGTTGTCCAACAGCCCGTACTGCACAGGTGCACCGGTGAGCCCGTGCGTCACGGTGTACTCGCTCATGTACTGCTCGAAGCCGTAGCCGCGGTCCTCGAGTTGGCCACCGACGGTCTCGCTGTGGTCCGGTTTGTCGTCGCGGCGGGCAAAGGTCCGCAACGTGGAACCGTTCTCGGAACCGAGGACCAACGCGACCTCGATGTCGCCTGCGGCGATCGCCCCGGCGAACTCCGTCACCAACTTCTGCGGTCCGTTGCCGCCGATGGGCTCCAGCACCGCACGCTTCGGGTCGGCCCCGATCCGGCGCGCCACCGATCGCAGGTAGTTGTCGGAGCAACCGAGCGGCGGCTTGGTGTAGGGCGTGCAGATCTCGAACTGCCGGAGTCCGGCGAACACCTCGATCGCGCCCGCGACGGTGGTCGATTCCACGCCGGTATCGGCGAGCGCGGCCTCCGCCGCGGCCGTCGCCAACTCCACCGCTGACATGCCCCGATAGGAGGGATCGTCGATGCGCTCGGTGAACTGCCCGACACCGACCAACACCGGCGTACGCGGATCGACCGCCATGACAGACCTCCTGACACGTGTCAATTTGTCAGGCTAACGGATTGTTAGAACGTGTTCCTAATTCTGCGGCGCACTTCACGCCACCAAACGCGAAACTGTCCCGTACCTACGGTGCGGGTCCAGCCAGATCGCGGATTCCGGCGGAATCGCGATCTGGCCGCGGCTTCGGTGAAGCCTTACAGGCTCTGCAGGATCTCCCGCGCCAACTTGGCGGTCTCCGACGGGGTCTTACCGACCTTGACGCCGGCGGCCTCCAGCGCTTCCTTCTTCGCCGCGGCGGTGCCCGACGAGCCCGACACGATCGCGCCGGCGTGGCCCATCGTCTTACCCTCCGGCGCGGTGAAGCCCGCGACGTAGCCGACGACCGGCTTGGAGACGTTGGCCTTGATGTAGTCGGCCGCCCGCTCCTCGGCGTCGCCGCCGATCTCGCCGATCATCACGATGATCTTGGTGTCGGGGTCCTTCTCGAACGCCTCGATGGCATCGATGTGGGTGGTGCCGATGACTGGGTCACCACCGATGCCGATGGCCGTCGAGAAGCCGAAGTCCCGCAGCTCGAACATCATCTGGTAGGTCAGCGTGCCCGACTTCGACACCAGGCCCACCGGACCGGGGCCGGTGATGTTGGCCGGGGTGATACCCGCCAGCGCCTCGCCCGGCGTGATGATGCCGGGGCAGTTGGGGCCGATGATCCGGGTCTTCTGCCCCTTCTCGACGTTGTAAGCCCACGCATATGCGCTGTCCTGCACCGGAATTCCCTCGGTGATGACCACCAGCAGCGGAATCTCGGCGTCGATGGCCTCGATGATCGCGTCCTTGGCGAACTTCGGCGGCACGAAGACGACCGACACGTCGGCGCCCGTCTCCTTGATCGCCTCGGCGACCGTACCGAAGACCGGCAGCTCGACGTCGTTGCCGTCCTTGTCCTTGTGCGACACCGTCGTTCCGGCCTTGCGCGCGTTCACGCCGCCGACCAGCTGGGTGCCCGCCTTGAGCATCAGCGCGGTGTGCTTGGTGCCCTCACCGCCGGTGATGCCCTGGACGATGACCTTGGAGTCCTTGTTCAGAAAGATCGACATTGCTTGAAACCCCTTAAGTCCCTTACTTGTTCGCCAGCTCGGCGGCTTTGTCGGCACCCTCGTCCATGGTGTCGGCCTGGATCACCAGCGGGTGGTTGGCCTCGGCCAGGATGCGACGGCCTTCCTCGACGTTGTTGCCGTCGAGTCGGACCACCAGTGGCTTGTTGGCCTCGTCACCGAGGATCTTCAGCGCGTTGACGATGCCGTTGGCGACGGCGTCGCACGAGGTGATGCCGCCGAACACGTTCACGAACACGCTCTTGACCTGAGCGTCGTTCAGGATGACGTCTAGGCCCGCGGCCATCACCTCTGCCGAGGCGCCGCCGCCGATGTCGAGGAAGTTGGCCGGCTTCACACCACCGTGCTTCTCACCGGCGTATGCGGTGACGTCGAGCGTCGACATGACCAGGCCCGCGCCGTTGCCGATGATGCCGACCTCGCCATCGAGCTTGACGTAGTTGAGGTCGTGCTCCTTGGCCTTGAGCTCCAGCGGATCCGTCGAATCCTTGTCCTCGAACTCCGCATGGTCGGGATGACGGAAGTCGGCGTTGCCGTCGAGGGTGACCTTGCCGTCCAACGCGAGGATCTGATCGTCGGGCGTCCGCACCAACGGGTTGACCTCGACCAAGGTGGCGTCCTCCTTGACGAACACCTCCCACAGCTTGGCAATGGTCACCGCCGCGGAGTCGAGCACCTCGGCGGGCAGGTGGCCCTTCTCGGCGATCTCGCGGGCGAACGCCACGTCGACACCCTTGGTCGCGTCGACGGGCACCTTGGCGAGCCGGTCCGGCTTGGTGGCGGCGACCTCTTCGATCTCCATGCCGCCCTCGACCGAGCACATCGCCAGGTAGGTGCGGTTGGCGCGATCAAGCAGGAAGGAGATGTAGTACTCCTCCGCGATGTCGCTGGCCTCGGAGACGAGCAGCTTCTTGACGATGTGGCCCTTGATGTCGAGACCCAGGATGTTCTGAGCGTGGGTGAACGCGTCGTCGGCAGTCGCCGCGTACTTCACGCCGCCGGCTTTACCGCGGCCGCCGGTCTTGACCTGAGCCTTGACCATGACGGGCTTGCCGATTTCCTCGGCGATCGCCTTGGCATCCTCGGCGGTGGTCGTGACGCGCCCGGGCGTGGTCGGCACGTTGTGTTTAGCGAACAGCTCTTTGGCTTGGTATTCGTAAAGATCCATGGGCTCTGAAACATCCCTGTCTGTCGAGCGGTGAGGTCGAAGGTTTCCCCCTGGCGGGCTCGGGGGAACTTTATCCACACGGGGCCGTGACCTCTGAACCGCCTACCTCTCATGTGGTGGATCTCACCGCAGGGCTTGGGTGATACAGGTCACATTAATCGGCGGAATACTCCTTCGGGTTGCCACCAACATTGGGATTTGGTTAACGTGCCTGTGGTCTAGGTAGATAACGAACTGATCACGAGCAGAGGGAATTCCAGGTTGGCACAGCACCGTTCGTCCCGATCTCCGAGAGGAGTCTCGACGAAACGGCAAACCCTCAGCCGCGTCCCCGAGCACGCTGCCGAAGTCACCGACATCATTCCGTTCAACGAATTCGGCGACCTCGCTGACCTCGACTTCTACGAGAACAGTGCCTTCGATCGCGAGGCGCGCATCCACCGTGCACCCGAGCTCGACGACCTGAACGACACCGAGGACCAGCTACCGCTGCCACTGGCCGTTCCGTCGGAATTCCGCCGTGATGCGCGCGACGAACGCCCGTCCTCGCACGCCTACCGCGACAGCCACACCGACGTCAGCGACGGCATGGCCGCGACCGATGTCATCGCCATCGCCGGCCGCGGCGGGGCGCACCGGAAGCAGGAAGTGCCCATCAGGGGCCGGTTGATGGTCGCCGCGATGGCGGTCGGCGCAACCGCTGCGGGAGCGTACACCATGGCCAACACGACGAAGGAAGCTCCGGGCACTGTGCTGGCGTCGGATCACGACGTGATGGGCGGCGGCGCGATCGTCGGCTCGGCCGACGGCATGCAGATCGTGAGCGTCTCCTCGACGGTTGATTCGTCCGTGCACGCCGAGGAGGTCACCAAGGCCGCCGCATTCGCCAACGAGCGCGCGGAGCGCGAGGCCCGGCTGCAACGCCCCATGTTCGTGATGCCCACCAAGGGCACATGGACGTCCGGGTTCGGGTACCGCTGGGGCGTGCTGCACGGCGGCGTCGACATCGCCAACTCGATCGGCACGCCGGTCCTCGCGGCCTCCGACGGCGTCGTCATCGCCGCAGGCCCGACGGGCGGCTACGGCAACTGGGTCAAGCTGCGGCACGCCGACGGCACCGTCACGCTGTACGGCCATCTCAGCGCGTGGAATGTCGAGATCGGTCAACGCGTCTGGGCCGGTGATCAGATCGCCAAGATGGGCAACACCGGAAACTCGACGGGTCCCCACCTGCACTTCGAGGTGCTGCTCAACGGCACCGACCGGGTCGACCCCGTCGGCTGGCTCGCAAAACGGGGACTCTCGCTCGGCAATTACTCTGGCTAAGTGGCCGGTGACAGTCGAAGTGACAGTGACGAACCCAGTTCCGCACGCATAATCCGTCGACACCCCACCGGTGAAATCCCCGCCGGCGCGGAACCGCAGACGTCGATCATCCGTCGCCATCCGACCGGCGAGTTTCCGGTTGCCGAGGGCGCAGAGCCGCAAACAAGTTACATACCGCGGGCCAGGCCGTCGGCCATCGTCCCCAAAACGCCATGGCCCAATCCGCGCTTCGCAATCGCGACGGCTGTCCTCGGCATCCTCAGCGGCTGGGCGACCGCGGTCATCGCCACCGACCTGATCACCGGTTGGTGGGAGTCCGACCTGTTGTTCTGTGTCGCCATCGCGTTTCTGACCGCGATCTCCGCGGCCGCCCTCATCGCCGGGCTGATCGGGCTGCTGCTGCGCCGCCGGGTGAGTCGACTACTGCTCGTTGTCGGCGCCGTCATCGCGCTGCTGATCTTCTCGAGCCTGTTCGTGGCCGGAGCCAAACTGCCGCCTGTCGTCTACGCGATCCCCGCGCTACCGCTGGCCACGATCGTGTCCGCGCTGCTGCCCGGTACCGGACGGTGGGCCAGACCCTAAGCGGTGCAACGCTATCCGCTTTTTCCAGGACAAGTTCGAGTAACGAGCTGCAAAAAGCGGATAGGGATCAGAGCTTGGACACCGGGGCGTGGTTGTGCATCAGCTTGACCCGTCCCGCGCTACCGAAGTCGATGAGCGACATCGCCGATTCACCGACGCCGGAGACCTCCTCGACGCGGCCGAGACCGTACTTGTCGTGGTTGACCCGATCGCCGGGCTCGAGCACCAGCAGCGGACGCTTCCCGGCACCGGAACGTGTCGGTGACGGGCGCGGCGTGCCGAACCGACCCGCCCCGCTCACCGGCGCGGGCATCGACGGACCCGGATCCGGCCTACGCCAGTCGATGAGATGCTGCGGAATCTCTTTGAGGAAGCGCGATTCCGGGTTCAGCATCGGTTGGCCCCACGACGAGCGGACCTTGGCCCGGCTGACGAAAAGCCGCTGACGGGCGCGGGTGATGCCGACGTAGGCCAGCCGCCGCTCCTCGGACAGTTCGGTCGGATCGCCCAGCGCCCGCATGTGCGGGAACATGCCGTCCTCCCACCCCGTGACGAACACGACGGGAAACTCCAGCCCCTTCGCGGTGTGCAGCGTCATCATGGTCACCACACCCGCGCCGTGCTCGGGGAGCTCGTCGGCGTCGGCGACCAGGGATACCCGTTCCAGGAACTTGGCGAGCACGCCGGTGTCGGGGATGTCCTCGTCCTCGACCTCTCCCAGCGCCTCGGCGTTGGCCAGATCGGTGCTGAATTCGTGTGCGACGCTGACCAATTCGTTGAGGTTGTCCAGCCGCGCCAGATCCTGCGGATCACTCGACGATTCCAGTTCGGTGCGGTAACCGGTGCGGTCGAGCACCGCTTCGACGAGCTCACCCAGTTCGCCGTCGAGGCCACCACGCAGTTCGTCGAGCATGGCGACAAACCCCGCGATGGCCTTCTCCGAGCGGGTGTTCAGCATCGGCACCTTGCCCTCGGCGGCCGCCTGCAGCGCGTCGTTGAAGCTGCAGCCGGTGTTCTCGGCGTACACGGCCACACACGCCTCGGCGCGGTCACCGATACCGCGGCGCGGGGTGTTGAGGATGCGCCGCATGCTGACCGAGTCGCCGGGATTGTCGAGCACGCGCAGGTACGCCACGATGTCGCGGATCTCCCTGCGCTCGTAAAAGCGTACTCCCCCAACGACTTTGTAAGGAATGCCGGCGCGGATGAAGACTTCTTCGAGGGCGCGCGAGGAGTTGTTGGTGCGATAGAAGACCGCGACGTCGTTGTAGTTGATCTCGCCGCGGTCGACCAGCGCGTCGATCTCCCCTGCGACGAACCGTGCCTCGTCGTGCTCGTTGTCGGCGACGTAGCCGACGATCAGCTCGCCCTCGCCGGAGTCGGTCCACAGCCGCTTCTCGCGTCGACCGGCGTTGCGCGAGATCACCGAGTTGGCCGCCGACAGGATATTCTGCGTCGAGCGGTAGTTCTGCTCCAGCAGGATCGTTGTGGCGTTTGGGAAGTCGCGCTCGAAGTCCTCGATGTTGCGGATGGTGGCGCCGCGGAAGGCGTAGATCGACTGGTCGGCGTCGCCCACGACGCACAACTCGGCCGGGGGCACACCGTCTTCGGTGTCCCGCCCAACGAGCTCACGCACCAGGACGTACTGCGCGTGGTTGGTGTCCTGGTACTCGTCGACCAGGATGTGCCGGAACCGCCGCCGGTAGTACTGCGCGATCTGCGGGAAAGCCTGCAGCACCGCGACCGTCTCACCGATGAGGTCGTCGAAGTCCAGGGCGTTGGCCGCGCGCAGCCGCCGTTGGTACTCGCCGTAGACCTCGGCGATGATGCGGGGCAGGTCCTCGCCGGCCTCCGACGCCTCGGCCGCGGCCTGTTCTGGGCCGATCAGCTCGTTCTTGTGGTTCGAGATTCCGTTGGCCAGCAAACGCGGTGAGTAACGCTTGGTGTCCAGGCCCATGTCCTTGCCGATCATCAGCAGCAAACGCCGCGAGTCGTCGGCGTCGTAGATCGAGAAGTTCGAGTTGAGCCCTGGCAGCAACGAGGCCTGGTTGCGCAGGATCCGCACACACGTCGAGTGGAACGTCGACACCCACATCGACCGTGCCCTCGGGCCCACCAGGCTGACCACGCGTTCGCGCATCTCGGCGGCGGCCTTGTTGGTGAACGTGATGGCCAGCACCTGCCCGACGCCCACCTCGCGGGCGGCAAGCAGATAGGCGATCCGGCGGGTCAGCACAGCCGTCTTGCCCGACCCCGCTCCGGCGACGATGAGCAGCGGGGACCCCTCGTGCAGCACCGCCTGACGCTGCTGGGGATTCAGCCCGTCGAGCAACTGATCGGTCTCGTTGGTCGCGGAAGATAAAGACATGTCATCTGTGAACTTACCGCTGTCCAGCGACATCTTTGCGCGGGCGTGGTCTAGATGGCACACTCTTCACATGCGAATGCAGCAAGGACGATTTTTCTACGGGTGTCCGCCGGCGGTGCCCGTGGTCTAGCTGCTCAGCAGAGCCCCGGTCCGTTCCGGATCCGGGGCTCGTCTTTTGTGTGAGGCCCGCATCCGGATGGACCGGATCCCCACACAAGAGAAGGCGAGAACACGACTATGACGATCGAAGCTGAACACTTGCAAACCATCGACGAGCTGCGTCAAGAGATCGACCAGCTGGACGCGGCGATCCTCGAAGCGGTGAAACGCCGCACCGAGGTGTCCAAGCTCATCGGCAAGGCCAGGATGGCGTCCGGCGGTACCCGCCTGGTGCACAGCCGTGAGATGAAGGTCATCGAGCGCTACAGCGAACTCGGACCCGAGGGCAAAGACCTGGCGATGCTGCTGCTGCGCCTGGGCCGCGGTCGTCTCGGCCACTAGACCCCACCTCAGCGACTTCGGCGTGCTGGGTCACGCTCAGCGAGACTGCGCACGCCGAAATCGCTACCGCAGCGCCTCGGTCAGCCACGGCGTCAACCACTCCACAGCTTCCGGTGTGGGGTGCACCCCGTCGCTGCGCATGCGGATGCCGTCGACCCAGTTGGTGTAGACCCCGTTCGGCCCCAGCTTGTCGTTCAGGTCGAGCAGCGTGACATTGGGGCGCTTCTTGATGACGCTGCGCAGCAACGCGTTCCACTCGTCGACGCGGTCGGGGTCGTCTTCGGGATACAGGCTGCCGTCCGGCTTCTCCGCCCGCCGGTTGTAAGGCTCGGTGGTGACGACGATCTGCGCGCCGGTCGAGCCGAGGATGTCCAGCGCACGATTGAGTTCGACACGCAGATAGTCCTGGTAGCTCGAGTCGTCGATGCTCGTCCACCGGCCTTCAACTTTCCGGTCGACGACCTCCCAGCGGCCGACGATCAACAGCACCACATCGGGCCGGTCGTGGTTGATGCGCTGTGACCACCGACTGGGCCACGCGTCGCACTCCGGCTTCTGGTTCAACGTCTGGCCGACGTAACGGTAGGGCCCGCCGCGGGCGATGCCACATCCGATCGTCGTGTAGTTGGTGAACGCGAGTCCCGGCGTCGGCGGCAGGTAGCGCATCAGCGTCCACGCGATCGAATCACCGAACACCGCGACGGTCCGCGTGCCGGGCTCGCGCGCCGTCGGCCTGCGCACTTCGACGGGTATCTCGGGCGCGACCAACGCGGCGGAATCGATCGAGGGCCCCAGCGGCACCTCCGACTTCACACCTACCGGCAACACCGTCATCGTCACGACCGCAGCGGTGGCGGCCGTCGCACCCGCCAGCGGCAGCATCGGCACGAACACCGGGCGCCAGCGCCGGACCGGCTGCTCCACCAGCCACCACGACACCGCGGCCAACGCGACCGTCACCGCGCAGCGCGCGGCGAACAGCGGCCAGCCCGTCCATCCCGTGCGCTGACCGTTGAGGGCCAGGAAGACCGGCCAGTGCCAGAGGTACACGCCGTAGGAGATGGTGCCGAGCGCGACGAGCGGCCGCCAGGCGAGGACGCGTGCGACGGGTCCCTCCTGCTCCAGCGCCACCGGCGCGATGACGAGCACGGCCCCGATCGCCACCACGATCAGCAGGCCGTGGCGGAAGTCGCTGACGCTGCCCGTCGCGTAGTGCGCCGCGGCCGCCAGCACCGCCACACCGACGAACGGCACGATCCGCGCGACGATGTGGCCCCAGCGCGTCCGGATCAGCGAGCCGCGGTCGTTGAGCACCGACCAGTCGCGCACCAGCAGGGCCGCGGCGGCCGCGCCGACGAGCAGCGCCTGCGCCCGCGAGTCGGTGCCGAAGTAGATCCGGTTCAGCGTCGAGTCGGTGGTGAGCAAGATGGACGCCGTCGCCGACGCGATGACGCCGGCGGTGGCCAGTAGGAAGACAGCCAGTCGCATCTGCGCCCAGAAGAACGCGGCGACGGCGATGAGCAGCAGCGGCCACAGCAGGTAGTACTGCTCCTCGACACCCAGCGACCAGGTGTGCTGGAGCGGCGACGGTGGCGCGCCCTGCGCGAAGTAGTCGGTCCGCTGGGCGACGAAGGCCCAGTTCGAAATCCAGAAGAACGCGGCGACGGCGTCGTCGCGCAGGGTCGCCGTGGATTCGGGCGAGAACAGGTCGCGGAAGGCCACCACCGCGAGCACCATCACGAGCAGTGCGGGCAGCAGGCGACGGGCCCGCCGGATCCAGAAGGCGGTCAGCCCGACGCGCCCGGTGTTGCGGTGTTCGTCGAGCAGCAGCGAGGTGATCAGGAAGCCGCTGAGGACGAAGAACACGTCGACGCCGAGGAAGCCGCCGGGCACTCCCGGAATGCCTCCGTGGTCGGCGAGCACGAGCGCAACCGCGACGGCCCTGATGCCGTCCAACGCGGGGATGCCCCGACGGCTTTCAGCGGTGCGCACTGCCGAAATCTTGCCCGCGCGAGCAGACGCGAAAACCCCCGACACGCCGAGAATTGGGGGGTTTTCGCGTCTGCTCGCCGGAAAACCGCTACTTCGTCAGCGCAATGTATTTCGTGTCGAGGTATTCCTCGATGCCTTCGATCCCGCCCTCTCGGCCGAAGCCCGATTCCTTGACACCGCCGAACGGCGCGGCGGGGTCGGAGATGACGCCGCGGTTGATGCCGACCATTCCGGACTGGATCGCTTCGGCCACCCGCAGCGCGCGGTCCAGCGACCGGGTGTAGACGTAGGCCGCCAGTCCGTATTCGGTGTCGTTGGCCGCCGCGATCCCCTGTTCCTCGGTGTCGAAGCCGGTGATCGGCGCGACGGGGCCGAACACCTCCTCCTTGAGGATGCGGGCGTCGGCGGGGACGTCGGCCAGCACGGTGGCGGGATAGAAGTTGCCCGGGCCGCCAGGAGCGACGCCACCCACGGCGACGGTCGCGCCGCGCGAGACCGCGTCGGAGACCAGCTCGGTGACGGTGGCGACCTGCTTGGCGTTGATCAGCGGGCCCAGCGTCGACGTCTCGTCGATGCCCTTGCCGAGCGTGAACTCGCTCATCCGCTTGACCAGCTTCTCGGTGAACTCCTCACGTAGCGAGTTGGCGACATGGAAGCGGTTGGCCGCCGTGCACGCCTCACCGCCGTTGCGCATCTTGGCCAGGATCGCGCCGTCGACGGCGGCATCGACATCGGCGTCGTCGAACACGATGAACGGCGCGTTGCCGCCCAGCTCCATCGAGGTGCGCAACAGCTTGTCCGCCGACTGCTTCACCAACGCCTTGCCGACGCCGGTCGATCCGGTGAACGTCAGCTTGCGCAGCCGGCCGTCGTTGATCAGCGCCTCGGTGACCGGGCCGGGGCTGCTGGTCGGCAGCACCGACAGCACGCCCTTGGGCAGACCGGCCTCGTCCATCAGCTTGGCCAGCAGCAGCATCGTCAGCGGCGTCTCCTGGGCCGGCTTGACGATCATGGTGCAGCCCGCGGCGAACGCCGGGCCGATCTTGCGGGTGCCCATGGCCAGCGGGAAGTTCCACGGCGTGATCGCGTAACACGGCCCGACCGGCTGCTTGGTGACGAGGATGCGTCCGGTACCCGCCGGGCTGGGGGTGAAGCGACCCGCGATGCGCACCGCCTCCTCGGCGAACCAGCGGAAGAACTCCGCGCCGTACTTGACCTCGCCCATGCTCTCCGGCAGCACCTTGCCCATCTCGAGGGTCATCAGGGTGGCCAGGTCTTCGGCGCGGGCGGTGATCTTCTCGAACACCGACCGCAAAATTTCGCCGCGCTCCCGCGCCGGGGTCGCGGCCCAGTCGGCCTGCACTGCGCACGCGGCGTCCAGCGCGGCGACGGCATCCTCAGCGGTCGCGTTCGCCACCGAGGTCAAGACCTTGTCATCGGAGGGATCGAGCACGTCGAACGTCGACGAACCCTGGCGCTCCTCGCCCCCGATCCACAGACCGGTGGGCACAGAAGACAGCAGCTTGGCGGTATCCATAACTCCCTCATTACTCCTTTGGTCATTTCGCCGCATTAGTGTCGGCTACATGACCGCCGACACCTCGCAGATTCCCGACATCACCACCACTGCTGCATGGCAGGCCCTGCAACGGCATCATGACGATATCGGCGACAAGTCGCTGCGTGAACTCTTCGCCGAAGATCCCGCCCGCGGGGCGGAACTCGCGCTCACGGTGGGCGATCTGTACATCGACTACAGCAAGCACCGCGTCACCCGCGAGACGCTGTCGCTGCTGGTGGACCTCGCCCGCGCGGCGGGCCTGGAGCAGCGTCGCGACGCGATGTTCTCCGGTGTGCACATCAACACCTCCGAAGACCGGGCCGTGCTGCACACCGCGCTGCGGCTGCCCCGCGGCGCCGAGCTGACGGTCGACGGGCAGGACGTCGTCGCCGACGTGCACGAGGTGCTCGACAAGATGGGCGACTTCACCGACCGGCTGCGCAGCGGCGAATGGACCGGCGCCACCGGCGAACGCATCAAGACGGTCGTCAACATCGGTATCGGCGGCTCGGATCTCGGGCCCGCGATGGTGACCCTCGGTCTGCGCCACTATGCGGACGCGGGCATCTCGGCGCGGTTCGTGTCCAACGTCGACCCCGCCGACCTGGTGGCCAAGCTCGATGGTCTCGACCCCGCGACAACGCTTTTCATCATCGCCTCGAAGACGTTCTCGACGCTGGAGACACTGACGAATGCGACGGCGGCGCGGCGCTGGCTCACCGATGCACTCGGCGACGCCGCGGTGTCGAAGCATTTCGTGGCGGTGTCGACCAACAAGAAGTTGGTCGACGATTTCGGCATCAACACCGACAACATGTTCGGCTTCTGGGACTGGGTCGGTGGCCGCTATTCCGTCGACAGCGCAATCGGTTTGAGCGTGATGGCGGTCATCGGCCGGGAGCGGTTCGCGGAGTTCCTTTCCGGGTTCCACATCGTCGACGAACACTTCCGCACCGCACCGCTGGAGTCCAACGCACCGGCGCTCCTCGGCCTCATCGGGCTGTGGTACAACGAGTTCTTCGGCGCGGAAACCCGTGCAGTGCTGCCGTATTCGAACGATCTGTCGCGTTTCGCGGCCTATCTGCAGCAGCTGACGATGGAGTCCAACGGCAAGTCGGTGCGTGCCGACGGCTCACCGGTGACGACGAGCACCGGCGAAATCTTCTGGGGCGAACCGGGAACCAACGGGCAGCACGCTTTCTATCAGCTGCTGCATCAGGGCACCCGGCTGGTACCCGCCGACTTCATCGGGTTCTCGCAGCCGACCGACGACCTGCCGACCGCCGACGGAACGGGCAGCATGCACGACCTGTTGATGAGCAACTTCTTCGCCCAGACACAGGTTTTGGCGTTCGGCAAGACCGCCGAGGAGATCGCCGCCGAGGGCACACCCGCGGACGTCGTGCCGCACAAGGTGATGCCGGGCAACCGGCCGTCGACGTCGATCCTCGCGACGAAGCTGACCCCGTCGGCGCTGGGCCAGCTGATCGCCCTCTACGAGCATCAGGTGTTCACCGAGGGAGTCATCTGGGGTATCGACTCGTTCGACCAGTGGGGCGTCGAACTGGGCAAGACGCAGGCCAAGGCGCTGCTGCCGGTGATCACCGCCGACGACTCCCCCGCCGAACAATCGGATTCCTCGACCGACGCCCTGGTTCGCCATTACCGCACCGAGCGCGGTCGGTCGGCTTAGCGAAATCGCGATTTCGGCGTGCTAAGTCACGCTCAGCGAGACCCAACACGCCGAAACCGCAAGTTATGCAGGGTTACGGGGCAGGGATGTTGATGCACCCGACGTTCGGGAGACATCCGCTGGCTCCACCCGGGCCGGCCGAACCGCCGGGTCCGACGGGTGACAGCGAGCCGCTGGCACCGCCGGGGCCAGCCGAACCACCGGGACCGTTGGGAATCACGCCGGAGGCACCGCCCAGGTCAGCCGTGCCGGCAGGGCCACCGGGGATGTTCACGTCGGCACCGCCGCCGGCGCCGGCATTGATGTTGCCCAGTGAGCTGCACGGCGATCCGTCAGCATTGACACAAGGCGGAGGCGGCGCCGGCTGAGCGCCGGCGATGGGCGCCGCGGCGATCGCAGCGGCCGCAGCACCCGCGAACAGGAAGGGCGTCAACTTCGTCAGTTTTGTGTTCATGGGTGTGGGCTACCACGTGCGCGAACCCACTAAACATGAAGCGCGTCTAAGCAAAACGACGTGCGAGCCGCGGCGGCATCACGCGCATCAACTGAACCAGCGGTGCCCACGGCCACCACGGGACGGCCGCGCGACCCGCCTCGCGCTCCATGGCGTCGACCATCGCCTTGACGCCGGTCTCGTTGTCCACCATCAACAATGTCGACGCGGACTTCGCCGTCATCTCCGATTCGATGTATCCGGGCTCCAGCGTGGTGACCTTGATGGGGCCGTTGAGGTATTCGGCGCGCAGCGACTCCCCGAGCGACGACACACCGGCCTTGCTCGCGGCGTAGGCGGCCTTCACTCCCGGCACACCCTTGTTGCCGAGCACCGAGGAGATCAGCACCAGGTGTCCGCCGCCGTCGGCGTTGAACATCTCGATCGCCGTCTCGATTTGCACAAGCGCCGCAATGAGATTCGTCTCGATGGTGGCCTTGTTCGCCCACAGCTTGCCCGATCCCAGCGGTGCGCCCTTGCCGATGCCCGCGTTGACGATCACGCGGTCGATGCCACCCAGTTCGTCGGACAGCTCGTGGAACACCTTCGGCACCTGCTCGTGGTCATTCACGTCGAGAGCGGCCACGGCCACCTTGATGTTGGGATGTTGCTCCAGCAGTTCGCGTTGGAGTTCTTCGAGCCGCTCGAGGCGACGCGCACACAGTGCGAGGTCGCGGCCCTTGGCGGCGAACGCGCGCGCCATACCTTCTCCGAGCCCTGAGCTGGCGCCGGTAATCAAGATCTTGTGCCGAGTCACGCGGTCAGCTTATGCAAGATGGTCGTGTGATCCCGAATCGAAGTGTCCTTCTGCTGGGCGCAGCCCTGGTGACCGGCCAGATCGTCCTGACACCCGCCGCCGCGGCCCAGCCCGTTCTCCCCTTCTACCAGCTGGTCGACGCCGCAGCCCAGCGCCTGGCCACCGCCGACCCGATAGCGGCCGCCAAGTGGATCAACGGCGGCGCGCTGACCGACCCCGCGAGGGCCAACCAGGTGCTGGACTCGGCGGCGGCCGACGCGACCGCACACGGCATCGACCCGCAGTACGTGCGCACCGTCTTCACCGACCAGATCGGTGCGAGCGAAGGCGTCCAGTACACCCGGTTCGGCCAGTGGAAGTTCGATCCGGCCACGGCACCGACTACCGCACCCGACCTCTCGGCATCACGCGCCCAGATCGACGGGCTCAACAAGACATTGGTGGACGAGGTTGCGCTGCACTGGAATTCACTACACAGCCAAGGCTGCGCCGCGGATTTGGCGGACGCCAAGGCCGCCGTGGTCGCTGCGCGTGGACTCGATCCGCTGTATCAGCAGGCGCTGTCGTCGGCGACCAGGTCGTTCTGCAGCCCTACTTGAGCAACCGCGACATCCGCCGGTCGGCGAGCACCTTGCCCCCGGTCTGACAGGTCGGGCAGTACTGAAACGACTTGTCGGCGAACGACACTTCGCGCACGGTGTCGCCGCACACCGGACACGGCAGCCCCGTGCGCGCGTGCACGCGAAGGCCGGAGCGTTTCTCGCCCTTGAGCGTCGCGGCCTGCTGGCCGACGGAGCGTGATACCGCATCGGTGAGCACGGAGATCATCGCGTTGTGCAGCGCGGCCAGCTGGGCATCGGTCAGCTTGCCCGCCGTCGCGAACGGCGAGATCTTCGCGACGTGCAGGATCTCGTCGCTGTAGGCGTTGCCGATGCCGGCGATCACCTTCTGGTCGGTGATGACAGTCTTGATGCGCCCGCTGTTCGGGCCGAGCACACGCGCGAGATCCTCTGCGGACAGCTCCAACGCGTCGGGTCCGAGCGCGGCGATACCGGGAACCTTGCCGGGATCGTCGACCACCCACACCGCCAACCGCTTCTGCGTACCGGCCTCGGTGAGGTCGAAACCCGGTGCCTCCCCTGGGGTTCCGAGATGGACGCGTAACGCGATCGGTCCCTTGCCCGGCTTCAGCGGGGCGGCCGCGAGCTTGTCGGACCATCGCAGCCACCCTGCTCGCGACAGGTGCGTGATCAGATGCAGCTCGCCGGACTGCAGCCCTAGATACTTGCCCCATCGGTTGGCGCCGATGACGGTCTCGCCGTGCAGTACGGAGATCGCCGGATCGAACGTCTTGAGCACCGAGAACGCCGCCACGTCGATGCGCCCGATGGGCAGCCCGACGGCGTGTCGACGCAGGTGATCGGCGAGCGCTTCGATCTCCGGGAGTTCGGGCATGTTTCCAGTGTGCCGGTCAGTGCCGTAGGACGCGGTCGTCGTCGCCGTCGATGATCAACGACAGCAGCCAGCCCACGATCGACAGCACGACGGCGGCCCAGATCGCGGTCCACCAGAACTTGTCGATGACGAGCCCCCAGCCGGTGGTGTGCTCGGTGATCCACGCGGTGATCCACAGCATCAGCGCATTGATCACGATGTGGATCAGGCCGAGCGTGAGGATATACAGCGGAATCGAGATGAACTGCACGATGGGCTTGATGACCGCGTTGACCAGGCCGAAGATCACACCGACGACGAAGATGACGCCGATCTCCTGCAGCGTCGAATCGAAGCCGGTGAATCGGATCCCGGGAACGATTAGCGTCACCACCCACAGTGCGAAGCCCGTCAAGGCTGCACGCAGCAGGAATGACCCCATGCGGTCAGTCTGCCGAACGCAGCAGGTAGGTGTCCATGATCCAGCCGTGCCGCGACCGGGCGTCGGCGCGGAGTTCGGCGATCCTGTCCCCGACCTCACCCACGGTGCCCGCCACCAACAACTCGTCCGGTGTGCCGAGGAAGGCGCCCCACCAGATGCGCGTCTCGGCGGGGCAGCCCAGGAAGGAACACTCCGCGTCGAGCATCACCACCGCGCTGCCTGACAGCCCGTTGTGGCGCAACTGCCGACCCGTGGTGATCAGCACGGGTTCGCCAACGTCGTTGAGCGGTATGCGATGTCGGGCCGTGAGCGCCTGGATGGCGGTGATACCGGGGATCACGTCGTAGTCGATGTCGACGTGTGCCGCGACGGTCTCCAGGATCCGCAGAGTGCTGTCGTAGAGCGACGGGTCCCCCCACGCCAGGAACGCGCCGACCCCATCGGGTGCCAGCTCGTTCTCGATCGCGGAGGCCCACACCTGCGCCCGCCGGGCGTGCCAGTCGGCGACGACCTGCCGGTAGGCCGGACTGTCCGGGACGGTTCGCGTCCGGGGCGGGTCGGGCAGCTCGACGAAGCGGTAGCCGGGCTCGCGGATGAACCGTTCACAGATCAGCCTGCGCAGCGCGACCAGATCGTCCTTCGCCTCGCCCTTGTCCATCGCGAAGAACACCTGGGTGTCGTTCAGCGCATCGACCGCCTGGGCTGTCACATAGTCCGGATCCCCGGCACCGACGCCGATGACGTGGATCCGACGAGTCACGCGGCCGAGTATGCCATGACCAGCACATACCACAGGTATGCGGTACCGCGGGTATTGACATCTTGGTCCCGTGGAACTTACCTTTGGCTCCACACGGACGAAGGGAACGTCGCTGATGACCGCACCCACTCGCCAGCAGGTCGCCGAGCGACTGCTGAAGGGCTCCGTCAAGAAGTCCTACGCGCCGGTCGTGGATATCGCCTGGGATGAACCGCTGGATCCCGACAAGTTCTTCCTGCCGCCGAAGACCGTCTCGTTGTACGGCACACCGCGGTGGGACGCGATGACCCGCGAGCAGCAGATCGAGTTGTCCCGTCAGGAGTTCGTGAACACGTTGTCGGCCGGCATCTGGTTCGAGAACATCCTCAACCAGGCGCTGCTTCGCAAGATGATGCACCAGGATCCGACGGCGAGTGCCACGCACTACGAGCTGACCGAACTCGGCGACGAGACCCGGCACATGGTGATGTTCGGCAAGGCGATCGAGAAGGTGGGCGCCAAACCGGTGCGGCCCAGGTACTACCAGCGCGTCATCATCAACCTGCTGCCGTTCGCATTCCAGGGCCCGCTGTTGTGGATGGCGGCGTTGATCGGCGAGGAGATCTTCGACTCGCTACAGCGGCAGATGATGGACGACCCCGAGCTACAGCCAATGGTGCAGCGCCTCATGCGAATTCATGTCACCGAGGAATCGCGCCACATCCAGTTCGCCCGCGACGGATTGCGCAAACGGACCCCGACCATGCGGTGGACGACGAAGTTCTTCGTGGCCAACATCAACGGTCTCGGCGGCTACTTCTTCCGTTACCTGTTCACCAACGTGACCCCGTATCGAAGGGTCGGGCTGGATGCGCGCGCGGCCCGTCGGGAGGCGCGTCGCAGCCCGCACCGCCGGGAGACCCAGATCGCGGGCTTCGCACCGTTGGCGGCGTTCCTCGAAGAGGTCGGTTTGATGGGCCCGATCGCACGCCGCATGTGGCGGCGATCGGGCTTCCTCGCCCGATGAGCGACATCTACGACGGGCTCGCGACCGTCACCACCGAGGGCGTCGAGCGCACGGTGCGGGTGCGGCTGAGCGGCCATCTCGACCCGATTGACGGCCGATATCACTGGCAGGGAACGGTTTTCGATGCGCTTCCCGATGATGCGAGACTGCCGCAGCCGGCGACTCTGTCGGTCGGGGACAACAGTGCCGCAGCGCGCATCACCGAGCGTCCGCCACAGGGCGGCTATTCGGTGGCGGGCGTCGGGTTACCGCCGTTCCCGCTCGACGAACTCACCCAGCGATAACGGGCCGCGATCACCAGCGTCACGACGGCGAACACACCGCCGGCAACGCCGGAGATCAACAGCGGAAGCCGTCCGTCGCTGCCCCACAGAAAGCCCGCCCACAACCCCGCCGCCAGCACCGCGAAACCGCTGAGTCCCTGGAACACGCCCTGCGCACTGCCCTGCAGGTCTGACCCAGCGAGAGACGAAACCCACGCCTTCCCAACGCCATCCGTGCATCCGGTGAACAGTCCGTACACGCCGATCAGCAGCCACGCGGTGACCGTGTCGGAGGTGAGCCCTAGCCCGGTGTACCCGACCGCGAAGAACGCCAGGCCGATGCCGAACACCGCGGGCTTGCCGATTCGGTCGGCGAGCGCGCCCGCGGGGTAACTCGCCACCGCGTAGACGGCGTTGTACGTCACGTACGCGAGGATCACCTCGACCACCGAGAAGCCGACCTCGTTGAGCCGCAACAACAGCAGCGCATCGGGAAAGTTCACCAACCCGAACCCGACGACCAGGATCGTCACCCGCCAATAGCGTTGTGGCAACTGGCCCACCATCGCGAACAGCGCACGGCGATGCGGCATCGGCGTTCTTTTCTCGCGCGCCAGGTACACCAACGCCACACTGAGCACGGCGGGGACGACGGCCACCCACAACAGGGGCGCGATCCGATGGTCCCACAACTCGTAGCCGATGAGTCCCAGCAGCGGGCCGATGACGGCGCCGAAGGTGTCCATCGCGCGGTGGAATCCGAAAACCCTGCCGCGGGCGGACGTATCGATGTCGGCGACGAGCAGCGCATCGCGTGGCGCTCCGCGAATCCCCTTGCCCAGCCGGTCGACCACGCGGCCGGCCAGCACACCCGGCCACCCGGTGGCGGCGGCCACCATGACCTTGCCCAGCGCCGCCATTCCGTAGCCGGTGGCGATCAGCGGGCGCTTCGAGTACCGGTCGCCCAGCGGCCCGGCCGCGAGTTTGGTGAGCGACGCCGCGCCTTCGGCCGCCCCCTCCACCGCGCCGACGACGGCCGCGGGCGCGCCGAGCACGCTCGTCAGGTAGATCGGCAGCAGCGGATAGAGCAGCTCGCTGGCGGTGTCCTGCAGAAAGGACACGGCCGACAGCACCCGCACATTGCGGGTCAGCCAGCTGCGCACCTACGCCATGATGCCGTGTCCGCTAGCGCGGGTCGTCGTGGGTGATCGCGCGGTATCCCTTCGCGCCCGCCCGGTCCACCGCCGCGCGCACCAGGCCGAAGATGAGTCCCTGGACCGCGGCGGCGATCAGCGCCTCCCGCGTCGAGCGGGTCAGGTCCTTCGGCTCCGGCGGCTCCTGATCCGACGGGCTGAACCGCTGCCAGATTTCCGTGAAGACCTTGCCTGCCAACAATCCGCCCGCGACGCTCGTGGCGATCGACAGCGGCTTGTACAGGGCTTTGGATGTAGCGCTCATGACCGCCACGTTCCCGCGTCGCGGAACCCTAAACCAAAAACTGAAACACGTTCTAGTATTGCCCGGGTGCGCTTCACCTATGCGGAATCACTGACCCACCCGAATTACTACATCCCGCTGGCGCAGGCCGCCGAGTCGGCCGGATTCCACGCCATGACGATCGCCGACAGCGTGGCCTATCCCTACGAGTCGGACTCGAAGTATCCATACACCGATGACGGCGGTCGTGAATTCCTCGACGGCAAGGAGATCATCGAGGCGTTCGTCCTTGCCAGCGCGTTGTCCGCCGCGACGACGACGCTGAAGTTCAACATGTTCGTGCTCAAGCTGCCCATCCGTCCGCCCGCGCTCGTCGCCAAGCAGGCCGGGTCGCTGGCCGCGCTGTTCGACAACCGGCTCGGGCTCGGCGTCGGCACCAGTCCGTGGCCCGAGGACTACGAACTCATGGGCGTGCCGTTCGCCAGGCGAGGCAAGCGGATGGATGAGTGCATCGAGATCATCAAGGGCCTCACCACCGGCGAGTACTTCGAGTTCCACGGCGAGTTCTACGACATCCCCAAGACGAAGATGTCGCCTGCGCCCACCAAACCGATCCCGATCCTCATCGGCGGACACGCCGACGCCGCACTGCGTCGCGCCGCCCGCAACGACGGGTGGATGCACGGCGGCGGCGACCTGGGCGATCCCGCCGAGCTCGACCGATATATCAAGCGGCTCAAGCAACTTCGCGAGGAGGAGGGCCGCACAGGACCGTTCGAGATCCATGCGATGTCGCTGGACGCCTACAAGCCCGATGGCATCAGACGCCTCGAGGACCGGGGCGTCACCGACATCATGGTGGGCTTCCGTATGCCCTACATCGTCGGTCCCGACCCCGAACCCCTCGAGAACAAGATCCGCGCCATCGAGAAGTACGCCGAGAAGGTCATCTCGAAGGTGTGACGCGGGTCAGAAGGCCACCTTCTGCGGTTCGAACCGGGACGTAGCGTCGCCCACCAACGTGGTGTCGTACGGGTTGATCTCCAGCGGCTCGTCGGTCAGCTTCAGTCCGCCGAAGTCGATCCAGATCACGCTCGGGCTCGTCGACAGTTCGAAGAAGTACAGCTTCTGGGTCAGATCGACGACCGTCCGGTATTCGGTGTTGTAGACGCCGAATTCGCCGTACGGCGCACCGAACGGGACCGATACGTTGCGCATGATCGCCATCAGGCTCGCCACCGCCTGCCGGGTATCGGTGGGCTCCGGCAGCAGCGCGGCGTAGTAGCTGGCTCGCTGGAACCGGTCGACGGGATTGACGTTGCCGGGCAAGGGCATATCGCGACTCGGATGCGAAAAGTCTTGCTGGGACATCAATTCCAGCTGCTCGTCGTAGGTGGGATCGTTGGTCATGATCGTGAATTGGCGGCCGTGGTGGATGACGGGTTCGCCGCCCTCGAACTCGATGATCGCCGAGTCGCCGCTGGCGTCCTCGAGTGCGAAGTGCAGCGTCGCCTTCCGCCCATGGGATTCCACCATCACCGGCTGGAACGTGTCCAGCAACGCCAGGGCTTCGGCGACGGTGCCCGCCTGGTCGAGCAGATACTGGCCGAACAATCCCATATGGATACCGGGGCGGCCGGGGTCGCGGGCGCCGACGTCCGTCGACTTGAGGTACAGCGCGTGCATCCCGAGTCCGGCCTCGTTGAAGCCGTCGACGGTGCCGATCCCGTACACGGTGGTCGCCAGGCTGGCGTACCGACTGGTCCAGCGCAGCGGGTTCTCCGCCACCACGACGAGGTCGCCGACCTTCCCGCCGTCACGCTCACGGCCACGCGGAAAAGCGACGATGGTCGGTTGCGTCGATTCAGGCCAGTCCATGGTCCGGCCCGCCATCACATACCTGCTGTCGGTGTTCCAGAGCACCCGCGTGCACATAATTCCTCCCCTCGCCCGGCGGCTAGAAAAACCTACCTCTGCGCCTGACGAAAACTGACTTCGTAGCGATATCGCAGTACTGCTTCGGAATACATCATAAATGTCGTCATAGACCACTGAGAACCACCATCAAGTTCACCAGAAGCAAGGAAAGGCGATGATGAGCACGACAGTCCCGCCCACGGCGCCGTCTACAGCACGAACCGGAACCACCCGGCCTGCTCCCGAAGAAACCGTGCGGCTGCGGCCCGGCGATCTGCCGATCAAGCTGCTGCCGCAGACCCCGAAGGCCCCTACGGCCCCGGTCGCCGACGAGCCGATGACCACCCGCCTCAAGGCACCGGTCCTCGGCGACGCGAACGGCAAGACCGTGCGACCGCGCCCGCTTGTCGAGGTGCCCGTCGTCGCCAAGGTCACCAACACGATCCGGCAGCGCTACCTTGACCTGAACAAGGCGGCGGTGAAGCCGCCGACCAAGTGGGAGTACGCGCGGCTGGCGCTGGTGCTGTTGCTGGCGTCGATGCCGATCCTGGCGATCTCGGTCGAGGTGTTCGGCCTGCTCCCGCAGAGCGGCATCACCATGGTCACGATCGCGTTGGTCGCCGTGCTGGCGACACTCATCGCGTTCGCACCACACCGCATCGACATGATCGTCGGCCGCGGGCTGATCGCGGGCATGGTGGCCTGCATCGTGTACGACGCAGCCAGGCTGTTCGCCGTCCACGTACTGGGCCTGATGGGCGATTTCATCCCCGTGATGGGGTCGTTCGTCACCGGCGAACCGGAGACCGCGGGCAGCGCGGCCGTCGGCTACGTCTACCGCTACGTCGGCGACGCCGGCGGGCTGGGTGTGGCCTTCTTCGTGGTCGCGTTCGCCATCGGCATCGACCGATGGAAGAACCTCTACGCGGTGCTGGCGGCGGTCGGCTTCGCGGTCTTTCCGACCTGGGCCGGCCTGATGGCCACCGTCGCGCTCGCCCCGCACGGCGAGGAGCGGATGTTCCCGCTGAACGCCGCGACGGTGATCATCACGCTGGTCGGGCATCTGGTCTTCGGCCTGTTCCTGGGCCTGGCGTTCCTGAAGGCGCCGCGCGGCGATCGCAGCGGATGGCCATGGCCTCCGCTGTCGGAATCCGCGCCGGTGAAGCGGGCCATCCGCTTCAGGAAAAAGATCACCAATTCGCCGCACTAGGCATGCGGGCAGCGGGTCGTCGAGGAGCTCTTCGACGGCCCGCTATCACATTGCCCGGCGCGTTCGGAGTCCGTGGACCGACTGTCTAGGTCAAAATTGCCTGGACAGGAGGTCTGCATGTCTTCCCATTTGGAAGTCTTCAAGCCGACGGGACGCGAGCTCGTCCCGTTGACCGGTGAACGAGTGACACTCGGCAAGGCCTCGACCAACACGGTGGCGCTCGACCACGACCCCACCGTCTCGCGCTTGCACGCCATCCTGGAGAACCACGGTTCAGCATGGTCGATCCGCGATGTCGGCAGCCGCAACGGCACGTTCGTCAACGGCGAGAAGATCACCGCGGAACGGGTTCTGCGTTCCGGCGACGAGGTGCGCCTCGGCAAGTCGCGGGTGGTGTACCTGGAGACGCGGCGGGCCGGCGAGCCTGCGGAAGAAGCGACCATCGTTCCCGACGCCAGCCAGCTGCCACCGAGGCTGACCCGACGCGAGGTCGACGTGCTCATGGTGTTGTGCCGGCCGCTGGTATCCGACGACCCGTTCCCCGAACCCGCATCGGTGCGGCGGATGGCAGGCGAGCTGTACGTGACCGAGGCTGCCGTCAAACAGCATCTGCAGAACCTCTACGACAAGTTCGACATCCCGTCGGAGGGCGACCGCCGGGTGCGCCTCGCCAATGAGGCACTGCGACGGGGCGCCGTCACGATCGCCCAGCTACGCGGGACTAGCTGAAGTCGAGCGCCTCGACGAACGCCACCGGACCTTCATGGGTGGGCCGGTCCGCGCCGCCGATGGTGTACACCGTGTTCTCGACCGCCGCCACCACCTGTCCGTGCACCGGGGTGTTGATCGGCGCCTGCGTCGTCCACTTGCCGGTCGAGATGTCATACATCTCGACGGTGGGCAGCACTCGCGTCGGCTCCTCACCACCCACAGCCACGATGCGACCGTCGACCAATGCCGCGCCGTAGCTTCCGCGCGGAGTCGGCATGTCCTCCAACTTGTCCCACTTCCCCGACAACGGATCGAAGCGTTCGAAGGCGCCCAGGTTCTTGTCCGCGGACAGGGCCCGGCCACCGATGGTGTAGAGATACACGCCATCGGAAGCAGCCGCCAAATGCTCACGCGGAGTTGGCATATCGGGAGCTGATGTCCACGACTCACCGTCGAACACCTCGGTCTGGGTGACGAGCTGCTTGTCGTTCTGTCCCCCGACCACCACGAGTTTGTCGTCGATGACCGCCGCCGCCGGCGCTGCCCTGGCATATTGCAGGCTCGGTAGCTCTTCCCACTTCCCATCACGGAAGGCGAAGACCTTGTTCGACGCCTCCGCAACGGTGTCGCTGGCGCCACCGAGCACCACGACCTCACCGCGGAAGGCCGCCGCAGCCGCGTGATTCAGCGGAATTGGCAGCGGAGGCAGCGTTTCCCACTTACCCGTCTTCGGCTCGAAGCTTTCGAAAGTGTCGAGTGTCTCGGCGTGCCCCAGCATGCCGCCCGCGATATAGATCTTGTCGTCGAGCACGGTCGAGGCGGCCATCAGCCTCGCGGTGGGCGCATCGGGCAACGCCCGCCACTCCGCCGCCGGTTGCGGCTTACGCGGTGCCAGCTTGAGGGATTCAGCCGACGCCGTGACCTGACCGTCGGCCGGGCTCGTCGAGCCGCCGATCGCGTACACGGTCTTCCCAACCGCTGCGACGGCCATGCCGTGCCGGCCGGTCGCCAGGTCCGGCAACGAGGTCCACGTCGCAGTGGTCAGATCGAGTGCCGCCACGCTCATGAGCACCTGTCCTGACGACATGCCTCCGACGGCCACCAAACGGGAATCGGTTATGGCCACGCCGAAATCGCTGCGCGGTTCCGGAAGCGCGGGCATGGTGGTCCAGGTGTCGGCGATGGGGTCATATGCCTCGACCGTCGTCAGGTCCGAGTTGCCGGTGCTGCCGCCCAACACGTAAACGAGCTTCCCGTCGGACGCCGCAGCCGCCAACTGACGCGGCGTGGGCAGGGGTGCGCCGAGCTTCCAGCCGGTGCCGTCGTAGATCTCGGTGGTGTTGAGCAGCTTGCCGCCTGCGTCCACACCGCCGGTGACGACGAGAAGATCGCCGACGACCGCGACCGATGCCGCCGCCCGCGGTTGCAACAGTGGCGGCAACTCCACCCAGCGGCTGTTGACCACCCGCCACACCTTGTCCGTCGCCACCTTCTGGTTCGAGCCTTCGGTGCGCCAACCGCCCACGACGACCGGTGTGTCATCCCATGTCACCGCCATCGCGCGCTGCACCGGGACGGGCAGATCCGCCCCGCCCTTCCAGCTGTCGAGGGCTGGGTCATAGCCCTCGTGGCCCGCGCTGACGCGGTTGCCTGCTCCCAAACCGCCGAAGACCCAGATGGTCCCGTCCGCCTCGGTGGCCGCCACCGAACTGCGGGCGATTCGCGCATCCGCGATCGGCTGCCATTCCGGCTGCATCTCCACGGGCGGTTTCGGCGGTGCCGCTTGCTCCCCTCCGCCGTCCTTGTCGCTCGAGGACGTGAAGAAGAAGACGCTGGCGACCACCAGGATCACGACTGCCGCGGCGGCGCCCGCGATGACCAGAAGCCGCTTCTGATCGGGCTTTTGCGGCCCGGCCGGCTGCCCCGGTTCCGATTGATAGGGCGACGGAGCAACAGGCGGCGGCGTCACCGGTGGCGGCGCCGGCGGGACCTGCCAGGGCACATTGCCCATGCTGACCGACCGTGTGTGCGCGAACATGTTCGGATCTATTTGCGGTGCAACATCTTTCGGGACAATATCGTTCGAGCCAATAGGGGAGACGACTGATTCCGACCGCTCCGGTGCGGATTTCTCGGTCGGCGCGGGACCCGAAGCCCCCGAGAGCGGTAGCGCCTGAGTGCCGCCCGTCGGCTCCAGCTCGCCGCCGGGCTCGCTGAGCGCCATCGGGTCGGCCGTCAACCCGTTGTGCCGTTGCGCCAGTTGCAACTCGCGGCCGAATTCGGCTACCGACGACTGCCGGTCGCCGGGCTCGCGCGCCATCGCCTTCTCGATCGCGGCGCACACATCGGTCGGGATCCCGTGCGGGCGCAGGTCGGGTACGGGCGTCGAGGTGATCCGCAGATAGTGCGCAATCAGATCTTCGTCGGCCTTGCGCTCATGGGGTGGCCCGCCGGCGATCAACGCGTAGACGGTGGCGCCGAGGGAGTAGATGTCGGCGGCGACAGTCGGCGGATTGCCCGCGAGAACCTCAGGCGCGGTGTAGGACAGCGTGCCGGTGAAGAACCCGGTCACGGTCTTGTATCCACCTGCGATGCGCGCGGTCCCGAAGTCGCTCAGTTGAGGTTCGCCGTAGTCGTTGAAGAGGACGTTCGCGGGTTTGATATCGCGGTGCAAGGTGCCCGCCCGATGCGCGGTCTCCAGTGCCCCGCACAGCTTCACGCCCATGCGCAGCGCCTCGGGCCATGCGATCCGGCCTTCGCGACGCACCCGCTCCGCCAGCGAACCCACTGAGTGATAAGGCATCACGATGAACGGCCGGCCGCTTTCGGTGACGCCGACCTGGAGGATGTTCACGATGTTCGGATGGCCCGACAGCTTGCCCATCGCGTAGCCCTCACGCAGGAAACGCTCCCGGTCGCTGTCGTCGAGATCGTTGGCGAGAACCTTGATGGCGACACTGCGTCCGAGAGATCTCTGGTAGCAGCGATAGACGACGCCACTGCCGCCGCGCCCAATTTCGACAGCGTCATCGAACCCGGCGGCCGCCAGTTCTGACGCTATCCCGCCCGCCATGTGCTCATCGTCCTCCGGTGAAAAGCGGATATTTCGGAAATGCCTGGATTCGCTCAACAAAAGCTACCTAGCAATGTGATCGCGAGCAGGGCATTTGTCGTTTCGTCACCGATGACACGTCGTTCGGGGCGGAATGGTTCAACGGCCCGCGACTTTGGCCTTAACGGGTTGATTGCCGGCGCCTGGTGCGGGCAATCAACCCGTTAAGCCATTGGCTATTCCCCAAGAGCTACGCACCTACAGCTACCGACGACGAGACGGTTTTGCGATCGTCGCGAGCAGGATGTCGATGAGTTCCTCGGCTGTGGTCCGCCATTTGTCGGTGTCGAGCAGACCGGTGGTCTCCACTCCCGCGGCCCCGTGTGCGCCCGTCAGCAGGATGGCCGCATGACGACTGGCCTCCTCATCCCCGACCACCGCAGAGACGATGCCGAGGAAGTGGTCGCACATGCGTTGCGCCGCACGCACTACGGCCTCAGGGTCGCCAACAGGCCGAGTGAACATCAACTGATACAGGTGGGGACTCCGGCGGCTGAGAGTGATGACGGAGAGCAACGTCCGGCGGAGAGCCTCCCGGGGCGCAAGCGCGGAATCGTCCTTGAGCCTTTGCATCTCGTCGCCGAGACGCTCCCATCCCTGCGCGGCAACCGCGGTCAGCAGGGCCTCTTTATCGGTGAAATGGCCGTACGGTGCACCACGACTGACGCCCGCACGGGCGCCGACCTCACGTAGCGTCACGGCGGCCGGGCCGCCGCTTTCCAGCAACGCGGCAGCCTCGGCGAGGAGCGCACGGCGCGTCGCGGCCGCCGTCTCGACGCGGCTCATGCAGCCGGGAGCGCGCCGAACACCCCGGGGTTGCCGGTCTGGATCTTCGAGGTGAGCTTCACCTTCGAGATTCGCCAGCCGTCGTCGGTGCGGACGAAGGTATTCGTGTAGTACCCGTAGACGGTCTGTTCGGTGCCGCCGTCGGCCGCTGCGTTGTGGTGGATCGCCCGGACGTACGCCACGACGGTCGCGTGATCCGCATCGTCGAAGGTGATCGCGATGTTCGTCATCATGTGCTGAGTCGCGGTGAGGGCGCTCATCACCGGTGCGATCATCGCGACGAACTCGTCCGCCCCGAGGCGTGCGGGAGGGGTGCCGAACACAGAGCTGTAGTCGCACTCGACCTCGTCCGCGAAGCACGCGCGGAACAGCTCCCAGTCGCGTGAGTCGACCCCTGTTGCGTAGCGGAGTTGTACGGCCTCGATCTCGGTGCGGTCGACAAGCTGTTGCAGCTGGACGGCACTCGACTCATGTGACGTTGTCATGTGAAGAGTGTCGGCGATCCATATGACATTGTCAACTGAACGCAGGGCCACGACTTTGGCCTAAACGGGTTGATCGCACGTACCTGGTGCAGGTAACCAATCCGTTAATGCGCCTTGAGCTATTCCCAAACGACCTCGGAGGGATCCTTGTCCGGGCGCAGGCCACGCCAACTCGATTGGCGCAGCCTGCCGTCGGATGTCCGTTCGCTGTAACGCACCTCGCCCACCAACTCGGGCCGGACAAAGGTGACACCGCGCGAATCGGGCTTGGAAAGGCGTTCGTTGAACGGCGACTCCTCGGTCTCCAATGGTTTCAGGATGCCCTTGAGCTTCGTCAACTCCTTCTCCGTGAAGCCCGTACCGACGCGACCGACGAACTGCAGACCGCCTTCTGCGGGGATACCGAGCAGCAAGGCCCCGATACCGCTCGACCGCCCGCCTTCCCCTTTCCGCCAGCCGCCGATCACCACCTCTTGGGTGTTCCAGATCTTGTCCTTGATCCACGACGACGACCGACGGCCCGGCTGGTACGTCGAATCCAGCTTCTTCGCGACCACGCCCTCCCAACCGCGCTCGCGCGCGTGCTCTAACGCCTCGGGACCGTCACCGGGCAACAGATCCGGAACGATCAGGCCGCCGCCCTCGGCGAGCGCCTCCAACAGCCGGCGGCGGTCGGAGTACTTGGCCTTGAGAAGGGATCGCCCGTCGAGATAAAGGATGTCGAACGCCCAGAACTCCACCCGGGTGGATCGCTTGCGGTTCTGCATCTCCGAGAAGCTCGGCACCCCGCGCTCGTCGAGGGCCACCGCCTCGCCGTCGAGAATCACTTGGTGGTCGGCGAGATCGGCTGCGAGCGCGGCGAATTGCGGATACTCGTCGGTGACGTCGCGGCCGTTGCGGGAGCGCACGTTGAGCCGGCCGTGGTTGGCGTCGACCAGCACCCGGTAACCGTCCCACTTACCCTCGAACGCCCACTGCGTGGCTTTCAGCCGCGACACCGACCCGTCCGTCGACAGCATCGGTGCCAGATCGCTTGCCCGCGGGTTCTGTTGCTCCTTCATCCGGTGCGCCAGCCAGTTCTTGCCGTCGGTCTGAATCAACGCGTACCGGCCGTCGATCTTCTTCCCGTGCAGCGTGACGATGACCTCGCCGCCCTTCGCCGGGCCGTCCGGGCCGTGGTCGCGGAACTTCTCGGCCTCGTATGTGCCGGTGTCCCAGATGATCACCTTGCCGCCGCCGTACTCGCCCTTGGGTATCTCGCCCTCGAAAGTGCCGTACTCCAACGGGTGGTCCTCGGTGTGCACGGCCAGGTGGTTGACCGACGGGGTGTCGGGCAGGTTCTTCGGCACGGCCCAGCTGACGAGTACCCCGTTGCGCTCGAGCCGGAAGTCGTAGTGCAACCGCCGGGCGTGGTGTTCCTGGATGACGAAGAAGTCGTCGTTACCCACGGTCGGCGCGGTGCTGGGGACCGGCTCCGGTGTCTTCCCGGGATCGCGCATGCTCCGGTAAGTGGTGAGCGCGTCGGCCACCGGCGCGTCGGCGTCCATCTCGGCAAGCAGGTCACCGTCGCGCTCGACCCGCTCGAGCACCTCGTCGAAGCGCAGGTGTCGTAGATCGGGATCTTCGATCTCGTCCCAGGTGCGCGGCGCGGCAACGGTCGGCTCGTCGCGGCCTCGCAGCGAGTACGGCGCGATCGTCGTCTTGTTGCCGTTGTTCTGGCTCCAGTCGACGAACACCTTGCCGGTGCGAACGCTCTTGGTCATCGTCGCCGTCACCCGCTTGGGCATGGTCTTCTCGAGCTGCACCGCGATTCGGCGGGCAAGCACCGAAGCCCCGCGTGAGCTGATCGGCTTCTCCAGCGGCACATAGAGATGTAATCCCTTGCTGCCACTGGTCAACGGATAGGTGGTGAGCCCGATGCCGGCGATGAGTTCGCGGACTTCGTGGGCCACCTCGCACAGTTGGCGAAACGTGACGCCTTCGCCGGGGTCGAGGTCGAACACCACCCGGGTGGCGGGCCCCGGCGTCAGTTCGGCGCCTTCAGATCTGGTCCAGGTGCTGACGAATCGCCACTGCGGCACGTGCACTTCCAGCGCGGCCTGCTGCGCGATCCATGCCAGCCCCTCGGCGGTGTTGATGATCGGGTACGTGGTGGTGCCCGACTTGTGGGCGATCGAACCCCGCTCGAGCCAGTCCGGCGCCGAGGACGCGAGCTGTTTTTCGAAGAATGAGGCCTCGTTCACGCCGTTGGGCCAACGTTTGCGAGTGACGGCCCGGCCTGCGATGTGCGGCAGCATCGCGCTGGCCACGTTGATGTAGTAGTCGAACACCTCGGCCTTGGTGGTGCCCGTCGCGGGATAAAGCACCTTGTCGGGGTTGGTCAGCTTCACCCGACCGAACTGATCCACCACATCAAGGTATTACCCGGCGTAGCGTTGCACTATGACGAGAATCTTCGCGGCGTGCCTGCTAGCTGGCGCGGCGATCGTCTGCTCGGCGCCACAGGCCGGCGCCGACCCCCAAGATCTTCTCCCCTACTGCTCCGGCGATCAGACGCCGATGGACAACAACTGCCGGCCGATGGCCCACCAGGAGGCCACCCACAACGGCAGCGGCTTGAGCCCGAACCTTCCGAGCGGCTTGGATCCGACGAACCCGGCCGTCGTCGGCTAGTTGACACCCACCCACAGCGGCGGATGCCGGTCGGCCCACGGCGCGGCGGCTTCCAGCTGAGCAGCGAGCTGCAGTAGCACGGTTTCGTCGGGCGCCATGAGCTGCACTCCCACCGGGAGACCATCGTCGGTGGTGCCCAGGGGGAGTGAAATCGCGGCCCAAGCCGTGACATTCGCCAGTGCGGTCCATCCCGTCGTGGCGAACTCGACATCGAAGAACTCCCGAGTGGTGCCACGCGGCTCGCCGAGCAGACCGTACGGCGGCGGACCCGTCAGCAGAGTCGGCACCAGCAGCACATCGCGTCCGGCCATGCCCGCCGCGAATCGTCGTGTTTGGGCGTGCACGGCGTCGATCGCGCCCGCATAGGCGGCGCCTGTGGTGGCGAAGCCCTCGCGGACCATCACCCATGTGCTGGGCTCGAATTCGTCTTCGGCCGGCTCGCGGCCGAGATGGCTGGTGGCAAGGGCGTGCAGCCCGACGTTGCTGACGGTGTGCAGCACCGCGATCGCGTCCGCGACGACGTCGGGATCGACTGTGGGGCCGCCCGGTTCGACGATATGACCGAGCTCACCGAGCAGGCGTCCGGTCGCCTCGACGGCGGACGCCACGGCGGGATCCGTCGCAGGACCCGGGAACGGCGACGCCGTGGTCATCAGGATTCGTTGTGCCACAGGCGCTTCGGCGATCGCATCCAGATAACTCGTCGACGGTGGCGCCACATGGTACGGGTCGCCGGGCGCGCCGCCGGCGATGACGTCGAGCAGGGCGGCACTGTCACGCACGCTGCGGGTGAGCGCGTGGGAGTTGACCAGACCTTCCAGGGAATGACCGGCTCCCGGCGCGAACGAGCTGCGCCCACGGCGCGGTTTGAGGCCGACGAGCCCGCAGCACGACGCAGGCACCCGGATCGAGCCGGTCCCGTCCCCGCCGGACGCCGCGGGCACGACGCCGGCGGCCACCGCGGACGCCGATCCCCCGCTGGAGCCGCCGGGGGTGATCGACGGCGACCAAGGATTGACCGTCGGCCCGAAAAGCGACGGCTCGGTGGTGCAGTGATTGCCCCATTCGGGGGTGTTCGTCTTGCCGAAGACCACCAACCCGGCATCCAGGTAGCGCTCGACGATCCACGCCGTCTCCGCCGCGACATGGGTGCGCAGCGCCCGCGACCCCATCACCTCCTGGACGCCCGCCAGCGACGCGCCAAGGTCCTTGAGCAGGAACGGGACCCCGTGCAGCGGAGAAGTTCTCGAATCTGCGGCGTCGAGGTCGGCGGCTTGTACGCGCCCGCGCTCGAAGAGGTCATCGATCACGGCGTTGAGACCGCGGGCCGCCTCGAGTCGGATGATCGCGGCCTCGAGCAGCTCGACCGCGGACAGCTCGCCTGCAGCCACCAACGACGCCTGCCCGATCGCGTCGATGCCGGCGAGTTCGACGGCCTGTGCGGAGTCCATTGGTTCGAAATCCTCGCGGCTGGCACGTGGAGCGGCAACCCGACCACACACGCTGCGAGACCGCCGATGTTGCCCCAGACTTAGGGTCGTGTTCTCGCTAGTTGGAAAGTCTGTCGTGGTCACCGGCGGCAGCAAGGGAATCGGTCGCGGAATCGCCGAGGTTTTCGCCAAGGCAGGCACCAATGTCGCGGTGGCTGCGCGGTCGGCGAACGACCTCGACGCGGCCGTGGCGGCGCTGGACGGGCTGGGCGACGGCAAGGTGATCGGGGTCACCGCCGATGTCAGCGATCCGGCGTCCCTTACGGCGCTGGTCTCCGAAGTCGTGGGCGCATTCGGTGCTATCGACGTGCTCTGCGCCAACGCGGGGATCTTCCCCGAGGCTCCGCTGGCGACGATGACGCCTGACGAGCTCTCCGAGGTGCTCGACGTCAATGTCAAGGGCACGGTGTTCGCGGTGCAGGCATGCCTGCCGTCGCTGATCGACTCGGGCCGGGGCCGGATCATCCTGACCTCGTCGATCACGGGCCCCATCACCGGCTTTCCCAACTGGTCGCACTACGGCGCGTCGAAGGCCGCCCAGTTGGGCTTCATGCGGACCGCCGCCATCGAGCTTGCGCCGCATAAGATCACGGTCAACGCGATCATGCCGGGCAACATCCTCACCGAAGGGTTGAAGGACATGGGTGAGGACTATCTCGCCGGAATGGCCCGCGCGATCCCGGCGGGCGCGCTGGGTACCCCCGCCGACATCGGCCATCTGGCGGCGTTCCTCGCATCCGACGAAGCCGGCTACATCACGGGCCAGGCCATCGCGGTCGACGGCGGCCAGGTGCTGCCCGAGTCACCGGATGCGGTTACGCCGTAGCCGAAAGGCGTTGTCACACATCGCCATCTGCTAGTGCTTCGAACGGCTGCGTGGGCGTCTCGGCGATGGCCATCTTCGCCGCGGAGTCGGTGGGGATGACGTCGCGCGCCAGTGCGGCGAGCGCCTTGTTGGTGCCCACGTCGTGACCTGCCTGCTCGCTCAGCAACCAGCGCACCTCCAGCAGATCGCAATAGGCCTGGACGGGGGTGCCCCTGCGGTTGACGACGTCGTGCGCCAGCCGTTCGTACGGGGTCAGCACCTCGATCACCCACAGTCGCGCCGCGGTCGACTCGTCGACGTCATGGCCGGCCTCGCGCGCCAACTGCGCCTGGTAGGCCAGCAGGTCGCCGAGCAGTATTTGAGCCTGCCCCTCACCAACGTCCAGCCCGGTGAGTTGTTGCAGCCGCTGGGCGTGGTATCGCCGATCGCCCACGGCCACACGGATTCTGAGTTGTTGTGGGTCCTCACTCACCGGTGCGAGCGTCACCTCGTCGACGGCGAAACCGAGCTCGTTGAGGCGGCGCACGGTTCCCTCGACGCGGTACCGGTCGGTGAAGTCGAAGACCGGTTCGGCGTGCAGGGCGTCCCAGAGCATGTCGTAGCGGGCCCTGGCGTGGTCCACCTCGGCGATCAACACGTCCTCCAAGGCCGTCCGCCCGAACCGCTCGGCGAGATCGACCATTCCCATCGCCACGTTCTCGGACATGATGTCGAGGTCGTGTTCACGCTGCCCGCGGCTCAGCGACGGATGGATCTCGGAGGTCTCGGCGTCGACCAGCCATGCCTGCAGCAGCTGACCGTCACGGGAGAACAGCGTGTTGGCCAGCGAGCAGTCGCCCCAGAACACCCCGTGCCGATGCAATTCGACCAGCAGGCCGGCCATCCCGTCGAGCAGCCGCGCGCGATGTTTGGGTTGGTCCGGGGGCAGCCGCATGAACAGCCGCCGATACTGCCAGGACCCCTCGAGGTAGCGGGTGACGAGGATGGCGGTGTCGAACTCGGGCTGCAACACGATGCCCGCGGGGCGCACCGCGGGCAGACCCATCTCCTCGAGCCGGCGCAGCACGTCGTACTCCTTGACCGCGATCCGCCGCGGCATGTCCTTGACCGCCCACAGTGCACCGTCGGCGTCGACGAACTTCACCAGGTGCCTGCTGGGTCCCACCGCGATGTCACGCAACGGGACCTCGGGAACGGTCCACCCCTCAAGAGGCCGGTCCCACGGCAGCGCCAAAAGTCCCGGAGTCGGTGTCCGTAGACGGAATTCCGGCGCTCGCATGCTCAGTTCAATCGCTCACCTGACTCGGGGTGGAAGAGATGCACCATCCCGTCGGGATGCTTGCGCAGCTTGACCGTCTCGGCGAGCCTGGGCGCCGTGCGCGGGTTGCACCGCGCGACGAGCTCGACGCCGCTGCCCGCGTGGGTGTAGACGTATGCCTCGCTGCCGAGATCCTCGACCAGGTCGACGACGACGTCCACACCACCCGAATCGCTGAGCTCCAACTGCTCGGGCCGGATGCCGACGGTGACCTCCGACAGGCCCGCCTCGCTCAGCTTGCTGATGTCGGCGCGCTCCAATTCCAGTGTGGAGTCGCCGATCTTTACGCCGTCGGAGGCGACGGGCAGGGTGACGAGGTTCATGGCGGGCGATCCGATGAAGCCCGCGACGAACGCGTTGGCCGGTCGGTCGTACAGCTCGTTCGGCGACGCGAACTGCTGTAGCTTGCCGAACCGCAGCACCGCCACCCGATCCCCCATCGTCATCGCCTCCACCTGATCGTGGGTGACGTAGACGGTGGTCGTGCCGAGACGCCTTTGCAGCGCGGCGATCTGGGTGCGCGTCTGCACACGCAGTTTGGCGTCGAGGTTCGAGAGCGGCTCGTCCATGCAGAACACCTGCGGCTCACGCACGATCGCGCGACCCATCGCGACGCGCTGCCGCTGACCACCGGAAAGCTTGGCCGGCTTGCGATCCAGGAACTCGGTGAGGTCGAGGATCTTGGCGGCCTCTTCGACCTTGCGACGACGCTCGTCGGCGGACACCCCGCGCAGCTTCAGCGCGAAGCCCATGTTCTCGGCGACCGTCTTGTTCGGGTACAGCGCGTAGTTCTGGAACACCATCGCGATGTCGCGGTCTTTGGACGGCACGCCGACCATGTTCTTGCCGCCGATCTCGATGGTGCCCTCGTCGATGTCTTCGAGGCCGGCCAGCATGCGCAGCGCCGTGCTCTTACCGGATCCCGACGGACCGACCAGGACGACGAACTCGCCGTCTTGGATGTCGAGGTTGAGCGAGTCGACCGCGAGCTTGTCCGAACCCTCGTAGATGCAGGTGGCGTTGTTGTAGGTGATCGATGCCATTGGTTGCTCCTATTTGATTGCGCCGAAGGAAAGTCCACGGACGAGCTTGTTCTGTGCGAACCACCCGCAGAGGATCACGGGAAGTGCGGCCATGGTCGCGGCCGCCGACAGCACGGCCCAGTACTGACCCTCACCGGCGATGAAGCCGACGAGGTACACCGGCATGGTCTGAGCGTTCACCGCGGTCAGGTTCACCGCGAAGAAGAACTCGTTCCACGCGAAGATGACGCAGATCAATGCGGTCGCCGCGATGCCCGGCGAAACCAGCGGCAGGATGACCTCCCGCACCGACCGCCACAGGCTGGCGCCGTCCAGGCTGGCGGCTTCGAGCAGTTCGCCTGGGACCTCGAGGAAGAACGACCGCATCATCCACACCGCGATCGGCAGGTTCATCGCGGTGTAGAGGATGACCAGTGCCCAGATGTTGTCCAGCAGATCGATGTTGGACACGATCACGTACAACGGCAGGATCGCCGCGACGATCGGCAGCATCTTGGTGCTCATGAAGAAGAACAGGGCGTCCTGCGTCTTGCGCACCGGCCGCAACGACAGTGCGAACGCGGCGGGTACACCGAGCAGCAACACCAGAAGCGTCGAGATACCGGTGGCCCACACCGAGTTCAGCATCGCGGGCCCGATGCCCTGATCGAACACCTTCCCGTACTGATCCAGCGTCGGCGTGAAGAACAGCGTCGGTGGGCTGGTCGCCGCATCGGCCTCCTGCTTGAAGGACGTCAGCACCATCCAGAGCACCGGGAAGAAGAAGCCCAGCCCGACCAGCCACGCCACCGCGCCCCACGCGTCGAACCTGCGCGGCTTCTTCTTGGGAGATATCGCCGGCGCGCTTGTCGCCGAGGCACTTTCAACCGTGGTTGTCATCAGGCCGCCTCTTCCTTGCCGGAGAATGATTTGAAGATCAACCGAAGTGCGAAGCTGGCGATGATCATTGTGAAGATCACCACCACCACACCCATTGCCGCGGCCTGGCCCATATCGAAGCCGAGGAACGCGCGTTGATAGATGTAGAAAGGCAGGTTCGCGCTCGCGATGCCCGGCCCGCCCTGGGTCATCATGTAGATGGCGTCGAAGGTGTTCACCAGATAGACCGCCCCGAGCACGACACCCAGTTCGATGAAGCGGCGCAGATGCGGAAGCGTCAACTCGCGGAAGAGTTGGAACGCTCCGGCACCGTCCACTCGGCCGGCCTCCAGGATGTCGCGAGGCATCGACTGGAGGCCGGCGAGGATCAGGAGCATCATGAACGGCGTCCACTGCCAGATCAGTTCGACCATGACCATGGTCAAGGGGAACTGACCGATCCAGTCCACCGGTGGAAGGCCGACCAGCGACAGCACCCAGTTGAGGATGCCGTTCGTCGGATCGAGGATGGTCGTCTTCCAGATCAGCGCCGCCGCAACGGGTGTCACCAGGAACGGCGTGATCAGCAGCGTCCGGACGATGCCGCGGCCCAGGAACGCACGATCCAACAGCAGCGCGAGCAACAGGCCGAGGAACGCCGAGATCAACACGACGCCAACGATGAGGATGACAGTGTTGAGGCCGACCCGCCAGAACTGGCTGTCCTTGGCGACCGCGACGTAGTTGCTCACCCCGACGAACTGGCGCGAGCCCGGCCGCACCAGGTTCCACGACAGCGTCGAGTAGTACAGGGTGAACAGGAACGGGACCTGGGTGACGGCGATCATGAAGATCAGTGCGGGCAGCAGCGGGCCGCGCCGCCGCCAGGCTTCTGCGCGGCTCACCCCTACGCCGTGGGACTCCTTGATCTTGCGGACCCGTTCGGCCACGGCGTCCTGGCTGGCGTCAGCCTGGGTGTCAGCGGTTAGCGAAGTCATCACTTCTCCTGATATGTCCGGCCGACGACCTCGGCGTATTCCTGTGCTTGAGCGAGCGCGTCGTCCACCGGCTTCTGTCCGGCGATCGCCGCGCTGATCTGCTGGCTCACCCGCGTCCCGAGATCCTGGAACTCAGGAATGCCGACGAACTGCACCCCGGTGTACGGAACCGGCTGCACCGTGGGTTTGTTCGGGGTCGCGTTCTCAATCGACTGAAGTGTCAGCGGTCCGTACGACTGCGAAATCGCCTCGTACTCGGGCAGTTCGGTGTAGGTCGACGTCCGACTGCCGGGCGGGACCCGGGCCCATCCGAGTTGCTCGCCGACGAGCTTCATGTAGTCCTTGCTCGTCATCCACGAGATGAACTTCCATGCCCCCTCGGGGTTCTTGGCGTGCTTCGGGATGCCCAACGCCCAGGTGTAAAGCCAACCCGCGTCGGGCTTCTCGA
The DNA here is from genome assembly GCF_010726085.1 of Mycolicibacterium moriokaense. NCBI lineage: Bacteria > Bacillati > Actinomycetota > Actinomycetes > Mycobacteriales > Mycobacteriaceae > Mycobacterium > Mycolicibacterium moriokaense. The sequence goes on along the minus strand of NZ_AP022560.1, from coordinate 1,588,941 downwards.
CGATCGGCGCAGGCAGGTAGCCGATCTTGCCGACGAGTTCGGGGTAGGTCTTCGGGTCTTCGAGCACCGAGACCGCCGACGTCGCGTCGTACCACATGGCCGTCTGCCCTTGACCGAAGAGGTTGGCGCACTCCTGGAAGCCGGTCGACGAGGCACCGAGTTCGCCCGCATCCTTGATGAGGTCGACGTAGAAGTTGACGGCCTTACTCACCTCGGGGCTGTTGAGTTGGGCGTTCCACTGGTCGTCGTACCAGCGGCCGCCGAAGGTGTTGATGACGGTATCCAGTGGCGCCAACACCTCGCCCCAACCGGGCTTGCCGCGCAGGCAGATTCCCGCCCGGTCGTCGGTCTTGAGCTTCTTCGCCCACTCGGCGACCTCTTGCCACTGCGGCTGGTAGTTCGGGTCCTGGTTGACCGTGATCCCGGCCTGCTCGAAAAGGTCCTTGCGGTACATCAGGAACGACGACTCGCCGTAGAACGGGACCGCGTACATATCGCCCTCGTACGACAGCGACTCCCGTAGCGACGGAATGAAGTCGTCCTCGTCGTAGCCCGGCGTGTTCTTGGCGAACTCCGAGAGATTGAGCAGCCAGCCGTCCTTCGCCCACTGCGGCGTTTCGAAGTTGCTGATCATCACGACGTCGAACTCACTGCCGCCCATCGCCGTCGACATGGTGATCTTTGCGCGGGCCTGGTTCTCCGACAGAGTGATGAATTTCAGTTTCGTCCCGGGGTTCTCCTTCTCGAACTCCGAAGACAACTGCTGCGCGTCGGTCATCTGCGAGTTGGAGACCAGCGCGATCGTCACCTGATTGTCGGATGCCCCGAGGCTGCCCGCGCCCGAACACCCGGTGGCTGCCAACGTCAGGCCCGCCACGGCCGCACCTGCGGCCCATCGTTTCAGGCCCCTTATCGAATCGAGCATCACTTCACCTTTCATTGGGCCAGTAGCCAACGGGCACAGTCGATGTCACAGACCAGAAGCTTGGCCAGCTCTCCGCGCAGCGCGCCGAGCGTGGCGGCGTACTTGGTTTCGCCGCTGGAGATGAGGATCGACTTCTGGCAGCGGCGAATGTCCTCGAGCGGCACGGATACCGCGCGCTGCTGGAGTTCGGTGTCGACGGCGACGCCGTCTGCGTCGAAGAACCGGCCGCCGATCTCCCCCACCGCGCCCCGCGAGATCAGCTCGTCGAGCATCCGGATGTCGAGATAGCTGCCTTCGAACAGCGTCGTGGACGTCGAAACCGCGCCGACGCCGAACAGCATGACGTCGGCGTGCCGACCCGCTTCCAACGTTCGCGAGATCACGGAGTCGCTACGCATCGAGGCGACGGTCGACGGATCGGCGTACAGCGGTGCGGGCAGCCGGATCGTGCTGGCGCGCAACATGTCTGCGCACCGGCTGAGAATGAGCTCCGTGCCGGTCTGGTATGTGGCGGTCGACATGGCGCCGTCGAGTTGCACCACCGCTTTACAGCTGGCGACGCCCGGCGTCAACGCCGTCGCCACCGCGACTTGCTCAGGCCCCCAGGTGAATCCGAGGACGTCGTCGGGTGCGATCCTGCGTAACAGCAGCGCGGCCGCCGCGCGACCCACGCTGGCATACGCCGCCGGTCGCCCTGGCGAGCCGCCATCGACGCCGTGTCCGGCCACGACCGCTTCGGTGAGACCGAAACGGCGTTCGAGTTCGCGCTCCTCCTCGGCGTGCAGATCGTCGCTCATGTTCGGCGGCACGACGACCTCGATGCGCACCAGACCCTTGGCCTTGGCCCGCGCCACCAGCCGGCCCGCCGTCGGCCGCGAGACCCCGAGCCGCGCGGCGATCTCGGCCTGGGTCAAGCCGTCGAGGTAGTACAGCGTCGCCGCCCGCAAGGCGAGCCGAAGGTCCGCTGGCGACGAGCCACGATGCTGCGCGGTGACCGTCCCGGCCACCTCACCGTTCGACGTCGATGCGGTCACGAATGCCGCCCCACTTTCCCTCGTAAGCGTGAGCATTTGCTCAGGGGTGCGAGTAGATGCTCATAACGCTAACATGGTGACTGTGACGCACACAACACTTCCGCCTGGTACCCGGATGCGGGCCGCTGTACTCGTCGAGGCGGGCCGGATCGAATTGGAGGAGCGGCCGATACCGACGCCGGGCCCGGGTGACGTGCTGATACGCGTCTCGTCGGTGGGGGTCTGCGGCTCGGATACGCACTACTACCGGCATGGGCGAGTGGGTGGCTTCGTCGTGGAAGCGCCCCTGGTCCTCGGACATGAGGCGGCGGGCACCATCGTCGGCGTCGGCGAATCGGTCGACCCGTCGCGCATCGGTCAGCGGGTGTCCATCGAACCGCAGCGTCCCGACCCGGACAGCGAGGAGACGCGGCGCGGCCACTACAACCTGTGCCCACACATGCGCTTCTTCGCCACGCCGCCGGTGGACGGTGCGCTGTGCGACTACGTGACCATCGGCGCGGAGTTCGCGCATCCGGTGCCTGACTCGATGTCCGACGACGCCGCGGCGCTCTGCGAACCGTTGTCCGTCGGCATCGCCGCGATCCGCAAGGCCGAGCTCGACGGTCCGGGGCGAGCGGTGCTGATCGCCGGCGCTGGTCCCATCGGCATCGTGGTGACCCAGCTGTCCCGTGCCTACGGCGCGACGGACATCGTGGTCAGCGATCCCGACCGGACCCGTCGCGACCGCGCACTAGCGTTCGGCGCCACCGCAGTCGTCGACCCCACCGTCGAGCAGACCGACGAACTGATGGTCGACGCGTTCATCGATGCCTCCGGCGCCGCAGCGGCCGTCGCAGCCGGCATCCGCGCGGTACGGCCCGCGGGCCGAGTGGTCCTGGTCGGCTCGGGCGCCGAGACCATGGAGTTGCCGACGCAGCTCATCCAGAACCGTGAGCTGGTGCTGACCGGGGTGTTCCGGTACGCCAACACCTGGCCGACGGCGATCGCACTGGCGGAGTCCGGGCGCGTCGACCTCGACGCCATGGTGACCGCCCGCTTCCCGCTGGAGAAGGCCGCCGAGGCACTGGACTCCGACCGGATCCCGGGTAGCGTCAAGTCAGTGGTGACGGTGTCATGACGCTCAGTAGACCGAGCTATGACCGCAACGAGATCGGCGTCGGCATAGTCCATTTCGGAGTCGGCGGGTTTCACCGTGCGCACCAGGCGATATACATCGATCGCCTGCTGGAGATGGGGCTCGCGAAGGACTGGGGCATCTGCGGCGTCGGCGTGATGCCCGCGGATCGCAAGATGGCCGAGGTGATGGCCGCGCAGGACGGGCTGTACACGCTCGTGCTCGAGAATCCCGACGGCAGCCGCGACGCACGCGTCGTCGGATCGATCGTCGACTACCGCTATGCGCCCGACGATCCCGAATCGGTGATCGAGCTGTTGGCCGAGCCGAGCACCCGCATCATCTCGCTGACCATCACCGAGGGTGGGTACAACATCGACGCCCTTCCCGACGGTGGTCCGCACGTGTTCGGCCTCGTCGCATCGGCATTGGCGCGTCGGCGTGAACGCGGTGTCGGGTCGCCGACGATCGTGTCCTGCGACAACATCGAGGGTAACGGCGAAGTCGCCCACCATGCGTTCACCACCTACGCCGAGCGGCTGTATCCGGGCCTCGGCGAGTGGATGAACGCGCACACCAAGTTCCCCAATTCGATGGTCGACCGCATCACGCCGGTCACCACGCCCGACGTCATCGCCGTCGTCGAAAAGGAGTTCGGCCAAGAGGACCGCTGGCCCGTCGCTGCCGAACCGTTCACGTCCTGGGTGCTGGAGGACGACTTCTCCGATGGCCGTCCGCCGTTGGAGAAGGTAGACGTGTTGATGGTCGACGACGTCACCCCGTACGAGTTGATGAAACTGCGACTGCTCAACGCCAGCCACCAAAGTCTTTGCTACTTCGGATATTTGGCGGGATATCGGCTTGTGCACGATGCCGCGGGCGACCCGTTGTTCGCCGAGTTCCTGATGCGATACATGGACACCGAGGCCACTCCGACGCTGAAGCCGGTGCCCGGTATCGACCTGCCCGACTACAAACGCACGCTGATCGAACGGTTCGCCAATCCCGGCGTGAAGGACACGATCGCACGGCTGTGCTTCGGCTCATCGGACCGGATCCCGAAGTGGCTGCTTCCCGTGATAAGGGAGAACCTCAGGACCGGTGCACCCGTGCGACTGTCGGCGGCGACCGTCGCCAGCTGGGCGCGTTACGCCGAAGGCGTCGACGAACAGGGCGAGCCGATCGACGTCCAGGACCAGCTGGCCGACACGCTGGTGCCGCTGGCCAAATCGCAGCGGGAGAACCCGACCGCGTTCATCGAGAACACCGCGGTGTTCGGTGATCTCGCAAGCGATTCCCGGTTTGTCGAGGCCTATGTGTGGGCACTCGAATCACTGCATCGCGACGGAGCACGCGCGACGCTGAAAACGCTGCTGCGTAAGGACACGCCATGAGAGCGCTGGTCATCGGCGAGGCGTTGATCGACATCGTCGAGCGCGACGGCCTGGTCACCGGTGAGCACGTCGGCGGCAGTCCGCTCAACGTGGCGGTCGGCCTGGCCCGGCTGGGCAGAAGCGTCGACTTCCTCACCCACATCGGCGACGACGCCCGTGGCCGGCGCATCGTCGACTACGTCGAAAGCTCTGGTGTGCAACTCGTTTCGGGCAGCATGACCGCCGCCCACACGCCGACCGCGGTGGCCACCCTCGACGCGTCCGGCTCGGCCCAGTATGTGTTCGACATCGACTGGCAGCTTTCCGGCACCCCGGAGGTGACGCCGCCACTCGTCGCGCATACCGGGTCCATCGCGTCCGTGCTGGAGCCGGGCTGCCGTGCGACCGCGGCACTGCTGGACACCTACCACGCAGCGGCGACGCTGACGTTCGATCCGAATGTGCGGCCGGGCCTCATCGATGACGGTGACGGGGCACGCGGCCGGATCGACCGCCTCATCGAGCGGTGCGACGTCGTCAAGGCCAGCGATGAGGACCTGCGATGGATGGACCCGAGCCGCTCCCCCGAACAAATCGCAAGAACCTGGCTGCAGGCGGGGCCTTCGATCGTCGCGGTGACGATGGGTGAGCGTGGTGCGTTCGCAATGTGCGCGGCGGGCGAGGTCCGGGTGCCGGCGTATCAGGTGCGCGTCGTCGACACCGTAGGCGCGGGCGATGCGTTCATGACCGGCCTGATCGATGCGTTGTGGGAGCGGAACCTGCTGGGCGCCGAGCGGCGCGGCGATCTGGCCGCCATCAGCACCGATGCGTTGACCGAGGTGGTGCGGACCGCCGCGCTGTCGTCGGCGCTGACCGTCGGTCGTGCGGGCGCTGACCTGCCGGATCGCGCAACACGCGACGCCGCGTCGGGAAGCTCCGGCCCACTGCTGCCCCAACCCGGCTAACGTGGCCTTATGCGTTCCATATGGAAAGGTTCAATCGCCTTCGGCCTGGTGAACGTGCCGGTCAAGGTCTACAGCGCGACCGAGGACCACGACGTCAAGTTTCACCAGGTGCACGCGAAGGACAACGGGCGCATCCGGTACAAGCGGGTCTGCGAGGTCTGCGGTGAGGTCGTGGAGTACCGCGACATCGCCAAGGCCTACGAATCCGACGACGGCCAGACGGTGATCATCACCGACGAGGACATCGCCACCTTGCCGGAGGAACGCAGCCGCGAGATCGAAGTACTGGAGTTCGTGCCCGCCAGTGACATCGATCCGATGATGTACGACAAGAGTTACTTCCTCGAGCCAGAGGGCAAGTCGACGAAATCGTATGTGCTGCTGACGAAAACGCTGAAGGAGACCGATCGGGTCGCGATCGTGCATTTCGCGTTGCGCAACAAGACCAGGCTGGCCGCGCTCCGGGTGCAGGACTTCTCGAAGCGCGATGTGATGGTGATCCAGACGCTGCTGTGGCCCGACGAGATTCGCGACCCCGACTTCCCGTCGCTCGACACGAAGGTGGACATCAAACCCGCCGAGCTGAAGATGGCGAGCCAGGTGGTCGATTCGATGACCGACGACTTCAACCCGGACCGCTACCACGACGACTACCAGGAGCAGTTGCACGAGCTGATTCAGGCGAAACTCGAAGGCGGCGAAGCGTTTACCACCGAGGAGCAGCCGAAGGAGCTCGACGAGACCGAGGATGTGTCGGATCTGCTCGCCAAGCTGGAGGCCAGCGTGAAGGCTCGGCGCGGTGGAGGCGATTCGGACACATCCGCGAAGAAGGCTCCTGCGAAGAAGTCCGCGAGCAAGAAGGCGCCTGCCAAGAAAGCGGCGAAGAAAGCCCCTGCCAAGAAGGCGGCGAAGAAGGCCGCCGCGAAGAAGTAGGCGGCTGCGGTCGTCGTCCCAACGCTATCCGCTTTCTGCAGCGATCCGCTCGCGCTTCCTCTGCAATTTCGTGGATAGCTATTGAACGACGTTGACCAAATTAGAACGTGTTTCAAAAAGCGCCCACCGTCGCCGCCGAAGGTTGTTATGGTTCGCCGGGCGACGGAAGGAAGCGCACGTGATTCTCGACAGATTTCGGCTGGACGACAAAGTCGCAGTGGTGACCGGAGCGGGCCGTGGACTCGGCGCCGCAATGGCGCTCGCATTTGCGGAAGCCGGTGCGGACGTGGTCATTGCGGCCCGCACCCAGTCTCAACTCGAAGAGGTGGCCGAACAGGTCAAAGGCGTCGGCCGCCGAGCACACGTCGTGGTTGCCGACCTCGCGCACCCCGAGGACACCGCCAAGCTGGCGGGTGAGGCCATCGAGGCCTTCGGCAAACTAGACATCGTCGTGAACAACGTCGGCGGCACCATGCCCAACACGCTGCTGACCACATCGACGAAGGACCTGCGCGACGCGTTCACCTTCAACGTCGCCACCGCACACGCACTCACCGTCGCGGCCGTCCCGCTGATGCTCGAGCACTCCGGCGGAGGCAACATCATCAACATCACGTCGACAATGGGCCGCGAAGCCGGCCGCGGTTTCGCCGCCTACGGAACTGCCAAGGCCGCACTCGCCCACTACACGCGACTCACCGCGCTCGACCTGTGCCCGCGGATCCGCGTCAACGCCATCGCGCCCGGCTCGATCCTCACCTCGGCCCTCGACGTCGTGGCCTCCAACGACGAACTCCGCGCACCGATGGAAAAGGTCACGCCCATGCGCAGATTGGGTGAACCCGAGGACATCGCCGCAGCCGCCGTATACCTCGCGTCTCCCGCCGCCTCCTATCTGACCGGCAAGACACTCGAGGTCGACGGCGGTCTCACCTTCCCGAACCTCGACCTGCCCATCCCGGATCTGTGAGGAGCAACTGGTGAGCATCAAAGTCGCCGCGGTCGGCACCGGGAACGTCGGCCGTCACGCCCTGACCCAGCTGATCAAGGATCCGCAGTTCGAGCTCACCGCCGTATGGGTTGTCGTCGGATTCCAAGGCCGGTGCAGACGCCGGAGAGCTTGCGGGACTTGACATCTCGACGGGCATCACCGCCAGCACAGACCTCGACGCGGTCCTGGCGACCAACCCGCAATGCGCGGTCTACACCGCCATGGCCGACAACCGACTGCCCGAGGCGCTCGAGGACTACCTACGCATCCTCGCCGCGGGCGTCAATGTTGTCGGCAGCAGTGCGGTGTTCCTCCAATACCCGTGGCAGGTGCTGCCCGACGAACTGGTGAAGCCGATCGAGGACGCGACGCGGACCGGCAACTCCAGCGTTTTCGTCAACGGCATCGATCCCGGCTTCGCCAACGACCTGCTGCCACTCGCACTCGCTGGAACCTGCCAGAGCATCGAGCAGATCCGGTGCATGGAAATCATCAACTACGACACCTACGACAGCGCCACCGTCATGTTCGACGTCATGGGTTTCGGCAGGCCCCTCGACGATCTCCCGATGCTTTTGCAGCCCGGGGTACTGAGTCTCGCCTGGGGGTCGGTGGTGCGGCAGTTGGCCGCGGGCTTGGGCATCGAACTCGACGAGGTGACCGAGACGTACGTTCGCGAGCCCGCACCCGACGACTTCGACATCGCGTCCGGTCACATCAAGAAGGGCACCGCGGCGGCGCTTCGGTTCGAAGTGCAGGGCCGCAAGGACGGCAACGTCGCCGTCGTGCTGGAACACGTCACCCGGTTGCGCAACGGCCTGCGGCCCGACTGGCCGCAACCGGCGCAGGAAGGCGGCTCCTACCGCATCGAGATCACCGGTGAACCTTCCTACGCCCTCGACCTCTGCCTGAGCAGCCGCAACGGCGACCACAACCACGCCGGACTGGTCGCGACGGCCGCCCGCGTCGTCAACGCGATCCCCGCGGTCGTCGCCGCTCCGCCCGGGATCCGGACGACGCTGGACCTACCGCTGATCACCGGAAAAGGCCTGTACTCTGTGCACTAAGCCGGGGATACCTTTAGAGAGAAGGGCGCGCCTATGCGGACCAAGCTTCGACACATCACTCCGCTCTTTGTTGCTGCCGGAGCAGCAGCCGCGATCTTGACGGCCCCCGCGGCCATCGCCCAACCGGCGCCTCCGGCTCCTGAACCTGCCCCCGCGCCAGCGCAGGAGCCGGCCCGCGCGTCGGGCCTCCCACAATGTGTCGACACCGGTGGCGCCGAAGCTCTCGGCGGCTCAACGACCGAATGCGCAACGCCAGGCAACGTGCAGATCAACTCCACGCCCGCCGAGCAGGAGTACGTCGGTCCGTGGGGCGACATGTTCGGCGGCGAAGGCTTCTTCTTCCCCTGATGAGGGGTTAGACGTCCCAGCCTAGGAGACGCCCGTGCGACGTCAAGTTCGCTGTCTCGCAACGCTTTTCGCAGGTGTCTGCATAAGTACGGCATTCACTGCACCGATGGCGGGCGCCCAAACCGGGTCCACACTGCCCCAGTGCACCGATACTGGTGGCGCAGAGGTGCTCGGCGGTTCGACGACCGAATGCGCAACGCCGGGCAACGTGCAGATCAACGCCACGCCGGCCGAGCCGGACTATCTGTATCCGTGGGACGACGAGTTCTACGGCCCCGCTCTCATCATGGGTGGCTTCGGCGGCTATCACGGTGGCGGCGGAGGTGGCGGCGGCCACGGCGGCCGCTGACCACCGTTACTGCGGCCTAAGGAGGCCCATCATGCGGTTGAGAACATGTTCTGCCGCAACGCTATTCGCGATGGTGAGCGTGTGCGCGTTCGCCGCCGCGCCAGTCGCTTCGGCGGCGCCCGAATGCATCAACGTCGGTCCGACCACAACGCAGTGCCAGACCAACGGCAGCGCCCAGATCGTCACCTCCCCCCAACCGGTCAACAACTACGGCAACTGGGGACCCTTCTGGGGCGGCGGCCTGGTCATCGGGATCGGCGGCTGGGGCTGGTAAGGGTTTCAAGCCCAGCAGAGACAGGCAGACCCCCGCTAGTTCACTCCGCGGGAGGTTTCGGCTAACCTAACTTTTCTATTCGCTTGTCCGATAGAAGGTGGGTTGGTTGGCACAGCGCGCTGACGTGCGGGTACGGCCGAGCTGGATGCTGCTCGGTCCCGCTTTCGTCGCCGCGATCGCGTACGTCGACCCCGGGAACGTCGCCGCGAACGTCAGCGCAGGCGCGCAGTTCGGGTTCCTGCTCGTCTGGGTCGTTGTGGTGGCCAACGCGATGGCGTGCCTGGTGCAGTACCTCTCGGCGAAGCTGGGGCTCGTCAGCGGACTGTCGCTGCCCGAGGCCGTCGGCGGCAGAATGCGACGTCGGACCCGGCTGGTCTACTGGCTGCAAGCCGAATTAGTCGCAATGGCAACCGATCTCGCCGAGGTGATGGGCGGTGCGATCGCGTTGTACCTGCTCTTCGATCTACCCCTGCTGACCGGCGGTGTGATCACCGGAGCCGTCTCGCTGCTGCTGCTGATGGTCAAGGATCGCCGGGGCCAGCAGATGTTCGAACGCGTCATCACCGGCCTGCTGCTTGTCATCGCGATCGGATTTCTCACCAGCCTGTTCGTCTCACCGCCGCCCGTCGACCAGGTTGCCGCCGGGCTGGTGCCGAAGTTCGCAGGCACGGAAAGCGTGCTGCTGGCGGCGGCGATGCTCGGCGCGACCGTCATGCCGCATGCGGTGTATCTGCACTCCGGCCTCGCGCGCGACCGCCACGGCCACCCCGATCCGGGTCCGATGCGCCGCATGCTGCTGCGCGTGACCCGCTGGGACGTCGGCGTCGCGATGGTGGTGGCCGGCGCGGTCAACCTGGCGATGCTGCTCGTCGCCGCGACAAACCTTCAGGGGCAGGAGAACACGGATTCGATCGAGGGTGCGCACGCCGCGGTGGGAGGCGCGTTGGGGCCGACGGTCGCGTTGCTGTTCGCTATCGGGCTGCTCGCGTCGGGTCTCGCGTCGTCGTCGGTCGGTGCCTATGCCGGCGCCATGATCATGCAAGGCCTGCTGCACGTCTCCATCCCGATGGTGGCGCGCCGGCTGATCACCCTGGTTCCCGCACTCGCGGTTCTGGCGGTCGGCATCGACGCGAGCCGCGCGCTGGTGTTGTCCCAGGTTGTGCTGTCGTTCGGGATCCCGTTCGCACTGATCCCGCTGGTGCGTCTGACCAGCGACCGCGCCTTGATGGGCGACGACATCAACCACCGCCTGACCACCGCTTTCGGGTGGATTGTCGCCGCGTTGATTACTGTGCTGAACGTGGTGCTGATCTACCTGACCGTGAAGGGCTGAATGCGGCATACGTACTTCGCCTACGGGTCGAACCTCTGTGTTCGACAGATGGCGCGGCGGTGCCCGGGTGCGATCGACCCGCGGCCCGCGATGCTGGCCGACCACGACTGGCTGATCAACGAACGGGGTGTGGCGACCGTCGAACCGTTCGACGGCTCGCAGGTGCACGGCGTGTTGTGGCAGCTCACCGATCACGACCTCGCCACCCTCGACAGCGCGGAAGGCGTCCCGGTGCGGTATCGCCGCGACCGGCTCACCGTGCACACCGATGACGGGCCGTATCAGGCGTGGGTGTACATCGATCATCGCGTAGAGCCGGGGCCGCCGCGGCCGGGCTATCTGGAACGCATCGTCGACGGCGCCCGCCACCACGGTCTACCGCAGAAGTGGATCGAATTCCTGCGGCGATGGGATCCCGCCCAGTGGCCCGACAGCACCCCCAAGCCGAGTTCACCTGCACCACAGTCGTTCTCGGAGCTCCTCGCCGAACCGGGCGTCACCGAGGAATTGACGCTGCGGTCGCGGTTCGGGTTCATGGCGATCCACGGCGGCGGTTTGGAACAGACGACGGACGTCATCGCCGAGCGTGCCGCCGATGCAGCGGACGCTTCGCTGTACGTGGTTCGCCATCCCGAGAACTACGGCCACCATCTGCCGTCGGCCCGCTATCACGCGGCGGAATCCGAGCGGCTCGCGGAGTTCCTCGATCATGTCGACGTGGCGGTGTCGCTGCACGGGTACGGCCGGATCGGCCGCAGCACCCAACTGCTCGCCGGCGGCCGCAATCGCGCGCTGGCCGAGCACCTCGCGCGGCATGTCACGGTGCCGGGCTATCAGGTCGTCACCGACATCGACGCGATCCCCCGCGAGCTGCGCGGCCTGCACCCCGACAATCCGGTGAACCGCGTGCGCGGGGGTGGCGCACAGCTCGAACTCACTCCACGGATACGCGGTATCAGCCCGCGCAGTCAGCTTCCCGGCGACGACGGCCTCTGCCCCGCGACGTCCGCGTTGGTGCAGGGGCTCGTCGCCACCGCGCGGTCCTGGGAACTGCCTTCGACATAGAGCCATCCGGGGTTCACGTGGCTCCGAATAGGGGATGTGGACCGCATGCATCCCTCCCAACGCTCTGTCGCTGTCATCGGTAGCGGCGTATCCGGACTGATCGCAGCCTATGTGCTGGCACTACGCGACCGCGTGACCCTCTACGAGGCCGATACCCGGCTCGGCGGTCACGCTCACACCCACCAGATCCAGCGCGACGACGGCGAGATAGTCGCCGTCGACTCGGCGTTCCTGGTCCACAACGACCGCACCTATCCGACGCTGTGCCGACTGTTCGACGAGCTCGGTATCGAGACCCGCGAGACCGACATGTCGATGTCGGCCCGCGACGATGCGACCGGACTGGAATATGCGGGCGCCCGTGGACTCGGCGGGTTGTTCCCGTCGTGGTCGTCACTCACCCGTCCGCGCTACCTGTACATGCTGGCCGAGGTCAAACGCTTTCACCGGGCGGCGCTGCGCCTGCTCGAGAGTGACGGCGACGACGAGACGGTCGGCGAATTCCTCGCCCGCCACGGCTTCTCGTCCTACTTCGTCGACCACTTCATGACACCGCTGATCGCGGCGGTGTGGTCGTCGCCGCCGGGGCTGTCGCTGCACTATCCGGCCCGCTACCTGTTCGTGTTCCTGGAACACCACGGGATGCTCTCCGTCTTCAACTCCCCAACCTGGCGGACGGTGGTCGGCGGGTCCGTCACCTATGTCGACGCCGTGGCCAACGTCATCGACGAGGTGCGCCTCGGCACCGCGGTGCGCTCCGTGCGGCGGGTAGCCGACGGCGTCGAGGTGTCCGGCTGCGTCAACGGACCGCAACTGTTCGACGCGGCCGTCATCGCGACGCATCCCGACCAGGCGCTGCTGATGCTCGCCGAGCCGACGTCCGTCGAGCGGTCGGTGCTCGGCGCAATCGGGTACAGCACCAACCACGCGCAGCTGCACACCGACGACTCGGTGCTGCCCACACATCGCCGTGCCCGGGCATCGTGGAACTACCTGGCCACCTCAGACAACCAGCAGGTGCTCATCACCTACGACGTCACCCGACTGATGCGCCTGGGCGGCGACACCCGCTTCCTCGTCACGCTCGGGGGCGAGGACCGTGTCGACCCGGCCACCGTGCTCGCCGAGATGACCTACAGCCATCCGATGTACACGCCGGATTCCGTTGCGGCCCAACGACTCTTACCGACATTGAACGACGACCGCATCGTGTTTGCGGGCGCCTACCACGGTTGGGGTTTCCACGAGGACGGTGCGGCGTCGGGATTACGGGCGGCGCAGCACCTCGGCGCCGAATGGCCGGCCGCAGCACTGGAGGTACTGACATGTTGAGCCCGGCCATCTACCGCACCCGGATCACCCATCTCCGTCGTGCCCCGGTGCACCACCACTTCGAGCACCGCGGATACAGCTGGTATGTCGACGTCGACGATCTACCGCAACTCCCCTGGTGGCTGTGCCCGTTCGCCCGATTCGACGCACGCGACCACTTCGATGCCACCGACGAGCCGAATGACACTCTGCGGCAACGCATCGACGCGTTCCTCGCTGAGCGCGGTGTCGACCTGCGCGGCGGCCGGATCACCGCGCTGTTGCAGGCCCGCGTACTCGGCTATGTTTTCAACCCGCTGAGCCTCTACTGGTGCCACGACGCCGACGGGACACTTCGGCACATCATCGCCGAGGTGCACAACACCTACGGCGGACGCCACGCCTACCTGCTGCCACCCGATACCGAGCACCCCGCCATCGTCATGAAGCAGCTGTACGTCTCGCCGTTCAACGCGGTGGACGGCTACTACCTCGTGACGGCCCCTCGGCCCGACGAAAACCTCGACGTGCGGATTTCGCTGCACCGGGAGAACCAACCCGCATTCGTCGTCACCATGCGCGGAACCCGGCGGCGTGCTGGCATCGTCGAGATCCTGCGGCTGCAACTCGCCGCGCCGGTCGCGCCGCTGATGGGCGCGCTCGGTATCCGAATCCAAGGCATCACCCTCTGGCTGCGACGAGTTCCCGTCGTACCTCGCGAATCCATCGACAAAGAAAGAGTCACCCAGTCGTGAGCATCGAACTGACGCTACCCCGCTCTGCCACAATCGATTCCGACCGATGGCCCGATGTGGCACAGATCCCCGGCGGGTCCTTCAGCGGCCTCGCCGGAACCATCGCGGACCGGCTGTTCCGCCGCGCAGCCGCACGGTTGCCGATTCGCGTCGTCTACCCCGACGGCACCGTCGTCGGCGCCGCCGACCCCACCCTGCCGACCATGGTCGTGCACCGACCCGGCGCGATGGTTCGCCGGGTCGGACGCTACGGGCTCATCGGCTTCGGCGAGTCGTATATGGCCGGCGACTGGAGCTCCACGGACCTCGTCGGCCTGCTCACCGAGTTCGGCAAGCGGCTGAGCGAGCTGATTCCCCCTGCCCTGCAACGTTTCCGTCCGCTCGCCGTTGTACGGCAACCGTCGTCGCAGCACAACAACCGCGAACAGGCCCGGCGCAACATCGCCGAGCACTACGATCTGTCAAATGCGCTGTTCGCCGAGTTCCTCGACGAGACGATGACGTACTCGAGCGCACTCTTCGACACCCTGCCGTCCGACGAGACGGCGCTGCCGGACGCGCAGCGACGGAAGATCGATCGGCTTCTCGACACCGCGCTCGTCGGGCCCGGATCCCGGGTGCTCGAAATCGGCACCGGCTGGGGTGAACTGTCCATCCGCGCCGCGGCGCGCGGGGCGCAGGTCCGTTCGGTCACCCTGTCGGCCGAACAGCAGCGACTGGCCCGGCAGCGGGTGGCCGAGGCGGGCGTGTCCGATCGGGTGGAGATCGACCTGTGCGACTACCGCGACGTCGAGGGCCGCTATGACGCCGTGCTGTCGGTCGAGATGGTCGAGGCGGTCGGATACCAGTTCTGGCCCAAGTACTTTCAAACCCTCGACCGGCTGGTGACACCGGGCGGCCGGGTCGCGATTCAGGCCATCACCATGCCGCACGAGCGCATGCTGGCCACCCGCAAGACCCACACGTGGATCCAGAAGTACATCTTCCCCGGCGGACTCCTGCCCTCCACCGAGGCGATCATCGGAATCACCGAGTCCAGCACCCGGCTGCGTACGGTCGACATGGTCTCGCTGCAACCGCACTACGCCGAGACGCTGCGCATCTGGCGGGAGCGCTTCACGGCACGACGTGATGCCGTGGCGTTGTTGGGTTTCGACGAGGTGTTTCACCGGATGTGGGAGCTCTACCTGGCGTATTCCGAAGCCGGGTTCCGGTCCGGGTATCTCGATGTGTATCAGTGGACATTCGCACCGTCAGGACGGCCCCGATGGAATTCCTAGTCGTCACCGCGGCCTCGTTGGCCGTCCTCGTCGTGGTGCACGGCACGACGTTCCTGATCGGCCGTCGCATCGGCCGCTACAACGTCGTCGACACCGCGTGGGGGATCGGCTTCGTCGCGGTGGCCGCCGTCGCCGCCGCCCTCGGCTCGGGTGATCTGTTCCGACGGCTGCTGCTCCTCGCGCTCGTCGCGGTGTGGGGCTTGCGGCTGGCCTGGCACATGATCGTCAAATCGGCTGGCAAGGGCGAAGATCCGCGCTACCGGGACCTGCTGCGCGGCGACTTCTCGGCGGGTCACGTCATCCGCAAGGTATTCGTGATCCAGGCCGCGGCGACGTGGTTTGTCTCTCTGCCGCTGCAACTTTCGGCCGTCCTCGGGCCGACGCCGCTACCCCTGCTGCTGATCGCCGGTGTCACGCTGTGGACCGTCGGTCTGTTATTCGAGGCCGTCGGCGATCACCAGTTGCGCCGGTTCAAGGCCGACCCCGCCAACAAGGGCGTCATCATGGATCGCGGACTGTGGGCGTGGACCAGGCACCCGAACTATTTCGGCGACGCCTGCGTGTGGTGGGGGCTGTGGCTGGCGAGCATCGCGGGTCCGATCTCGTTGACCACGGTGTTGTCGCCGGTGCTGATGACGTACTTCCTGGTGTACGCCACCGGCGCCCGGCTCACCGAGAAGTACATGGCCAACCGACCCGGATTCGGCGAATACCGTTCCCGTACTTCGTTTTTCGTCCCGTTTCCGCCCAGATCACGATTACCGTGACGGTGCCGACGGCGGTCGATAGGCTACGACCTGTGACCACGGACCTCGACCAGCTGCTGCGTCGGGTGGCCCAGCAGGACGTCGACGCGTTCGCGACGTTCTACGACCAGACCCGTGCGCGGGTATTCGGCCTGGTCACCCGGGTGCTGCGCGATCCCGGCTACAGCGAGGAAACCACGCAGGACATCTACCTGCAGGTGTGGCGCACCGCGGACGCGTACAACCCCGCCGCGGGATCGCCGTTGTCGTGGCTGCTGACCCTGGCCCACCGGCGAGCGGTGGACCGCGTGCGCTCCGAGCAGGCCGGCAGCCAGCGTGAGTCCCGCTACGGTGCCGCCAACGTCGAACTACCATCCGACCAGGTCGCCGACGCGGTGCTGCTGCGGGAGGAGCGACAGCAGGTCGCCGACTGTCTCGGCTCGCTGACCGACACCCAGCGCGAGGCCATCCAGCTCGCCTACTACGACGGCCTGACCTACGTCCAGGTCTCTGAGCGCCTGTCGGCCAACCTCGCGACGATCAAATCCCGGATGCGCGACGCCATTCGCGGCCTACGCCGTTGTTTGGGGCTGTCATGACGCAACCGACTGACGACCTGATCGCCCTCGCGACGCCATACGCGCTGCACGCGATACCCGAGGCCGAGCGCGCCGACATCGAGCGCCGCATCGCAGCCGCCCCGCCCGAGGTCGCGCGGGCCTTCGACGACGAGGTGCGGGCGGTCCGCGAAACCATGGCGGTGATCTCGGCCGCCACCGCAATCGAACCCCCCGACGAACTGCGCGACCGGGTGCTGCGCGGTGTCAGCGCCGCCCCGGTCGTAACGCTGCGGCCGAAGCCCAGGCCGTGGCGCGCGACGATTCTGGCCGCCGCGGCCGCGGTCGTCATCGGACTCGGTGCGCTCGGCGTCGGACTGGCGCTGCGCCCGGCACCGCCGGCGTCCACCGCCGAGCAGGTCTTCGCGGCGCCGGACGTGCGCACCGTCTTCGGCGACATCCCCGGCGGCGGCACCGCGACGGTGGTGTTCTCGCGTGAGAAGAACGCGGGCGTGCTCGTGATGAACAATGTCCCGCCGCCGCAGACCGGCACCGTCTATCAGATGTGGTTGATCAACGACGAGGGACCGCATTCCGCGGGCACGATGGACGCCCAGGCGGTGGCGCCGTCGACCACGGCGGTACTGCCGGATCTCGACGGGTCGAGCACGCTGGCGTTCACCGTCGAACCCCCGGGCGGATCCCCACAGCCCACCACCGAACCCTTCGCGGCGTTGCGACTCACCTGACCCCGTCCAGCGTCGCGGCGGCCGCCTCGGCGATCACGTCGTCGACGTCGTGGCGTCGCTGCCACGCCCGTCGCTGCCGCATCGCCCCGTTGCCCTGCCCGGCGATGCGGTCCAGCTCGCCGGTGACCAACTCGTAGTCGCCGACGGCCTCCAGCGCGGGCCGTACGTGCTCGACCATGCGGCCCAACAGTGTTCGCGCGGGGGCGCTTTCGTGGCTTTCGACGAGATCGAGAGCTTCGCCGTCGAGGCCGTCGCGTGCCGCTCGCCAGTACGCGGCCCGCAATGCGTGCGGGGTCAGCGTCGGCATCGGCTCGCGGTGTGCCTCGTCGTCGAGCGCCGTCATCACCGCCGCGCGGACGAGCGCGGCCAACAACACCGTCTCGGCCACGGTCGCGGGTACGTCGGCGACGCGCACCTCGATGGTCGGAAAGTTGGCCGAGGGGCGCACGTCCCAATAGACCATGCCGTCGTCGAGGATCGCGCCCGCGTGTTGCAGCATGTGCACGACGGCGTCGTACTCGTCGACGGAGTCGAACTCGGGCGGCGGGCCGGCGCTCGGCCATCGTGCCCACAGCACACTGCGCCAGCTGGCGTATCCGGTGTCGGTGTTGCGGTACACCGCGGAGTTCGCGGTCAGCGCCAGCAGCAGCGGCAGCCATGGCCGCAGCCGATTGCTGACGCGTATCGCGGCCTCGCGGCTGGGCACGGCGACGTGTACATGGGCGCCGCAGATGCCCTGCTCGTGCGCGATCATCCCGAACTTGTCGGCGATCTCGCGATACCGCGGTGTGTCGGTGATGGGGAACTCGTGCGGCACCGTGGGTGGGAGCCCGACGGCAAGTAGCCGGGCACCGGCGGCTTCGGCGGCCTCCGCTGCGATACGACGCAGTCTGTGCAGCTGATCGGCGAGTTCCGAGGTGCCGCCGACGACGTCGGTGGCGGTCTCGACCTGACAACTGGTCAGCTCGAGCTGCAGTTTCACTCCGCGTTCGGCCGCCTCACCGGCGACCGTCTTGTTGACGGCGACCGGTTCTCCGCAGGAGGGGTCGGTGAGGAGGAATTCCTCTTCGACACCGATGGTGGGATGAGTGGCCATGGGCTGAAAATTGATCCGGCCCGTCGGAGACGGGCTCACGACGGACCGGATCGGCTGCAAAGTCCTTAGGTGGTAGGTCGGCGGCAGAAATCATGCCCGCCACCGACATCTCCTAAACATGGCCCGCAAAACTCCTACTATCGGCTGATGGTCAGAGATTTCCGGTTCGGTGTCGGGCTGCAGGCCGCACGTCGTCAAAAGTCCGTCCAGGACTGGGCGCGCCGTGCGGAGGGCATGGGCTACGACATCATCCACATGGCCGACCACCTCTACACGACTGCGCCGTTCCCGATGATGACGGCGATGGCCATGGCGACCGAGAAGCTGCGGGTCGGCACGTTCGTTCTCAACGCCGGCTTCTACCGGCCCGCGCTGCTGGCCCGCGACGTCACAACGCTGCGCGACCTCAGCGGGGGACGCTTCGACCTTGGTCTCGGCGCGGGATACGTCAAGGACGAGTTCGAGCAGGCCGAGTTGCCGTATCCGACCGCGGGCCAGCGGGTCGAGTGGCTGCGACACGTCACCGAGCACATGAACGAGCACGCCCCCGACGTGCCGATCCTCATCGCCGGCAACGGCAACAAGCTGCTGACCCTCGCCGCGCAGCGGGCGAACATCATCGGGCTGACGGGCGGCGCCCCGATCGGACCGGACGGCGATCCGCTCGCCGACCGCATCGGATTCATCCGCGACGCGGCGGGCGATCGCTTCGACGAGCTGGAACTGAACCTGTCGGTGATCGCCCTGCCCACCGACAACTCGGGGGTCCCCGACCTGTCGCTCGTGCGACGCTTCCTGCCCGAGCTGTCCGAGGACGAGATGCTGCGCACGCCCGCGGTGTTCTCCGGCACACCCAAGGACATCGCCGACCGGATCCGCGAGCTCCGCGACACCTACGGCGTCACGTACATCACCGTGCAGCAGCAGCACGGTGAGGTGTTCGCGAAGGTGATCGAGGAACTGCGCTGACTACAGCTTTACAGCCAGAGGTACAGGCCCGACAGCACCGCCCACATGATGAAGCAGTAGGCCTCGAACATCACGCGCAACGGTATCGGCGCGTGACGCAGCTCCATGAAGTCCAGGCCGACGAGACGCACCTTGATCGCCGCGATCGCCAGCACGACGACCGCCACGATCGAACCGGTGCCGTGTTCGGCGCCGACGGCCCACGACAGCACCGTCGCCGCAATGAGCACCAGCCAGGAGAAGCCCGCCCGGTTGCGGACCAGCTGCAGCACGGAGGGACCCTTCATCAGCTCACCAGATACAGCAGTGCGAACAGGAAGATCCACAACAGATCCACCAGATGCCAGAAGCACGCGCCGCCCTCGACGACCGACATCCGGGTGGCGCTGAGTTCCGGCCGCCGGGTCTGGGCGCGCAGTACCACCAGCACCGCGATGCCGACGCACACGTGGAACAGGTGCAGCCCGGTCAGGATGAAGTAGTACAGGAAGAAGTTGTTGGCGCCGGGACCGTGGCCGGCACTGGCCAGCGAGACGTACTCGAACACCTTGAGCCCGATGAACGCCAGGCCGAACACCATTGCCGCGGAAACAGCGTTGCTTGCAATGGATTTCGCGCCGGAACGGAGGGCTCCGAGCGCGACGACGACGCACAGCGAGCTGGTCAACAGCACGATGGTGTTGGTGACGCCGACCCCGATGTGCAGCGATGTGCGCGCGACGTCGAACACGTCGGGGGCCTTCGCCCGCTCGACCATGAAGGTGATGAAGAAGACGCCGAACACCAGCATGTCGCCGAACAGGAACACCCAGGTGCCGGACTCGCCGGGAATCCGCCGGGCGGAGGGTTCGCCCGGCAGCGTCGACGCCGCTGTCACTGCGCCGCGGCCAGCTGACTTTCGGCGGCTTCCTGCGCCGTGATCGACTTCAGCAGCACGACGGTGGTGCCGATCATCCAGACGATCAACGCGAGCCCCGGCAGGTAATAGGCGAACACGCCGTTCCAGGCGAGGGGCCCGGTGCTCATAGCCACCACGACGCAGCCCGGCAGCGACAGCATCGCGACCCAGAGGTTGAGGAAGCCGTACCACCGCGGGAACGTCGGGGGATCGCTCTTGTCGGTGAACGATGCGATCGCCAGCGTGATGTTCTGCATGACGATGGTGCCGACGATGCCGATGAACCACAGCCAGAAGAAGTCGCTGAACGCCTGGGTGATCTCCGGATCGCGCTGCCCGGCGCGAAAAGCCGCCGCCGCCAACGCCATCAGCGAGAACATCATCGCGGGGGTGAAGATCGCGGCAGCGAGCAGCTGGGTCAGCGTGAGCATGCCCCATTGCCCCTCGGCGCGACGAAGGCGCAGCACGATCACCGCGTGGAAGGGCAGGGCGAGCGCGGCCGCGAGCAACGCACCCGCGAGCCCGAAGCGCACCCAGAGATTTTCGGTGGTCAGGAATGCGTCGGTCTGTTCGGCGGTGTCCGTCGGGGACATCGGCGGGAAGAGTTTCGCGATGCCGGAAAAGCACACGCTGTAAAGGACGATCATCGCGGTTCCGCACCATGCGCCGACGCGCTGTAACTTCAGCTCCACGGCTGGGAGGCTACTGGGCGGGGGCGGCTCGTCGGGGCGGTTTCGGGACACGTTTTGTCAAAATTGCCAAAACCGATTCCCCGGCCGGCCGGGACGCACGCGGTGAAACGGTAAGCTGCCAGCGGTCAGGCCCTCGTAGCTCAGGGGATAGAGCACGGCTCTCCTAAAGCCGGTGTCGCAGGTTCGAATCCTGCCGGGGGCGCTTTTTTCTGGCGATTTGTGTGCATTCGCGAGCGGTCAGCGCTCCTAAACGCACACAAATCGCCGGGAGTCAGGCGCTCGTTTCGCGGTGCGGATCCGCCACGGGCTTCGACTCGGCAGATCCGCGCTGCCGCAAGAAGATCGACAACCCGATGATCGCCGCGACGGCGACGAACTCGCTCTGCCAGTTCTGCATCGACTCGAACCAGAACTGCGCGGTGGTCACATATCCCCACACCGAGACGGCCGGCAGCCCGTGCTGGATCTGCTCCTCGTTGAAGGCGCTGGCGCCGCCGAGCGCATGCAACGCCCACGAAACGAAGAACAACACGAAGAACGCGATGGCCAACGAGTTCTCGTAGACGGCCAACGGCCACCCACCCCGCTTGACGGGCCAGGGCGAATTGCGCTTGACGGCATCGCGCGGGTCGGCGTCCTGAGGCGCGTTTCTGTGCAACGGCTTCGACTCGGACGACCCCTTCTGAAAGAGAAAAGCCGTCAGGACGACGTACATCCCCATCTGCAGGAATTCCGACTCCCAGTTCTCGAACGTCGCCTCGACGAAGTGTCCAGTCGTCAGGTACTGCAGCACCGACAGCTGGTCTGAAGAGCCGTGTTCGAGTTGTTCCTCGTTATATGTCGCCGCACCGGAGATGATCATGGCGACGAAGAACACCGCGAAGAAGCCGAGGCACGCCAGTAGTAGTCCGTTGTCGCGGACCACGTCCCGCATCGACCGCCTATGCGGCGCGGCGCGCGTCAATGAGAACCCCTGGTGTCGATCACCCGTTGCGCCACGTCGACGAGCCGGGTGTTGCTGTCCTGGGACAGCTGTTTCAACATGTCGAACGCCCGTAGCTCGTCCACGCCGTAGCGCTCCATGATGATGCCCTTCGCCTGGCCGATGCGGTCCCTGGTGGCCAGCGCGGACTGCAACTGTTCGCCCTCGCGACTCGCCAGAATCGCCGCCGCCGCGTGCGCGGCGAGCACGGTCGCGACGGTTTCGTCCTCGGCATCGAAAGCGTGCGGCTTGAACGCGAACATGTTCAGCGCTCCGGCGGTGCGGTCGGCGGTGTACAGCTTGACCGACAGGCCGCTGAGCACCCCGAGTTCGACAACCGCGGGTGAATACTTGGGCCACCGCTCCTCGATCCGGAAATCCTCGGTGCGCACGATCAGATCGCCGACGGCGGCCTGCACACACGGGCCTTCGTCGAACGTCATCTGCAGATCGTCGAGTGTGTGCGGCAGCTCGTCTGTGCCGGCGAGGGATTCGTACTTTCCGTTCCTGCCGATGAGCAACACGCCCGCGGTGTCAGCTCCGGGTATCAGCTCCCGCGCCATCGCGGTGACATCGGACAGAACCTCCCCGACGCTGCGAGGCGATGCGGCCGTGCGCGCCAGTTCAGCCATGCGCTGAGCGAGGTCGTGGCTCTGGATGGGGACCATCGCTACAGACTTCCCACTACCGGTGTCCAGTACACGAACGTTTGTCATGCATCTGAGTGGGCATGTTCAAGGCAGGCTGGGGTGGCGGTCGACCGCCAACTCAGCCGAGGTTCCGTCGGTTCAGACCTCGAGCCGGCGGGGCCGATCCCCCACCGGCGGGGCTTCAGTCACTCTCTTAGTTGTAGTACCGTCAGGGCCATGGTCTGGATTCTCGGCGGGTATCAGAGCGATTTCGCCCGCAACCGCAGCCGCGAAGGCCACGACTTCGCCGACCTGACCAGCGAGGTCGTCGAGTCGACGCTGTCGGCGGCCAAGGTGGACGCCTCCGACATCGAGGTCGTGCACATGGGCAATGCATTCGGCGAGATGTTCGCCCGGCAGGGACACCTCGGCGCCATGCCCGCCACCGTGAACCGCGGACTATGGGACACCCCCGCCTCGCGGCATGAAGCCGCATGCGCGTCGGGCAGCATCGCCGCGCTCGCAGCCATCGCAGATCTGCGCTCCGGCGCCTACCGGACGGCGCTCGTCGTCGGCGTCGAACTGGAGAAGACGGTGCCCGGAGACACCGCCGCCCAGTACCTCGGCGCCGCCGCGTGGACCGACCACGAGGGCGCCGATGCCAAGTACATGTGGCCGCACATGTTCGACCACGTCGCCGCCGAATACGACCGGCGCTACGGCATCGACGCGACGCATCTGCGCGCCATCGCCCAACTCAACTTCGCCAACGCGCGCAGGAACCCGAACGCGCAGACCCGCGATTGGACGGTGCCCGATCCGCTGACCGACGACGACGCCACCAACCCGATCGTCGAAGGCCGGCTGCGTCGCTTCGACTGCAGCCAGATGACCGACGGCGCCGCCGGGATCGTCCTCGTCACCGACGACTGGTTGCGCGACCACCCCGACGCGCGTCCGATCGGGCGGGTCGACGGCTGGGGCCACCGCACCGTCGGTCTCGGTCTGCAGCAGAAACTCGACCGCTCCGCCGACGATCCGTACGTCATGCCGCACGTGCGACGGGCGGTGCTCGACGCGCTGGACCGCGCCAAGGTCACCCTCGACGGCGTCGACGGCTTCGAGGTCCACGACTGCTTCACCCCGAGCGAGTACCTCGCCATCGACCACATCGGCCTCACCGGACCCGGCGAATCGTGGAAAGCGATCGAGAACAACGAGATCGAGATCGGTGGCCGACTGCCCATCAACCCCAGCGGCGGCCTGATCGGCGGCGGCCATCCCGTCGGCGCGACCGGCATCCGGATGCTGCTCGACGCCGCCAAACAGGTCAGCGGCACCGCGGGCGACTACCAGGTCGAGGGCGCAAACACGTTTGGCACCTTGAACTTCGGCGGCAGCACCGCCACCACCGTCAGTTTCGTCGTACGAGGAGTGAAATGACTTCAGGTTTGGGAGCCAATGTCGAGGTCGTCGGCAAGTACCTGTCCACCTTGCCCGAGGATGACGACCACCCCTACCGCACCGGGCCGTGGCGCCCCCAGACCACCGAGTGGGACGCCGACGACCTACAGGCCGTCGAGGGCGAGATCCCGCATGACCTCGACGGCGTGTATCTGCGTAACACCGAGAACCCGCTGCATCCCGCGCTGAAGTTCTACCACCCGTTCGACGGGGACGGCATGGTGCACATCGTCGGCTTCCGGGACGGGAAAGCGTTCTACCGCAACAGGTTCGTCCAAACCGACGGCTTCATCGCGGAGAACGAGGAGGGCGGCCCGCTGTGGCCGGGCCTGGCCGAGCCCGTCCAGATCGCCAAGCGCGACTACGGCTGGGGCGCAAGGACGTTGATGAAGGACGCGTCGAGCACCGACGTCATCGTCCACCGAGGCACCGCCCTCACCAGCCACTACCAGTGCGGCGACCTCTACCGCGTCGACCCGTTCTCCGGGAACAACCTCGGCAAGGAGAATTTCAACGGCGGCTTCCCATTCGACTGGGGGGTGTCGGCTCACCCGAAGGTCGACGACCGCACGGGCGAACTGCTGTTCTTCTCCTACAGCAAGGAGGCGCCGTACATGCGCTACGGCGTCGTCGACGAGGCCGATAATCTGGTGCACCTCACCGACGTTCCGCTGCCGGGCCCGCGACTCCCCCACGACATGGCGTTCACCGAGAACTACGCCATCCTCAACGACTTCCCGCTGTTCTGGGACCCCAAGCTGCTGGAAGCCAACGTCCACCTGCCCGGCTTCCACCGCGACATGCCGTCACGGTTCGCGGTCATCCCGCGCCGCGGCGGACCAGAGGACATCCGGTGGTTCGAGGCCGACCCGACCTTCGTGCTGCACTTCACCAACGCCTACGAGGACGGCGACGAGATCGTGCTCGACGGGTTCTTCCAGGGCGATCCCACGCCGGTAGGCACCGGCAACATGTACCAGAAGATGTTCCGGTACCTGTCCCTCGACGGATTGCAGACCCGGCTGCACCGCTGGCGGTTCAACCTCGTCACCGGCGAGACGCGCGAGGAGCAATTGTCGGACTCCATCACCGAATTCGGGATGATCAACGGCGGCTACGCGGGCGGCAAGTACCGCTACGCCTACGCCGCGACGGGCAAGCCGGGCTGGTTCCTGTTCGACGGGCTGGTCAAGCACGACCTGCACACCGGTGCCGAGGAACGGTTCGCCTTCGGCGACGGGGTCTACGGCAGTGAGACCGCGATGGCGCCGCGCGTCGGCAGCAGCGCAGAAGACGACGGCTACCTGGTGACGCTGACCACCGACATGAACACCGACGCGTCGTACTGCCTGGTGTTCGACGCGGCCCGGGTTGGTGACGGTCCGGTGTGCAAACTCGCACTGCCGGAACGGATCTCCAGCGGAACGCACTCCACCTGGGCTTCGGGTTCGGAGCTGCGACGCTGGCGAGACGCCGACAATGCGGCCGGCGCGATCGGCCTGTAGATGACCGAGCCGGGTCCCAACGCCGTCGCGCGGATGTTGGGCCTGCTCGGCGACGAATGGACGCTGCTGGTCATCCAGCAGGCCCTGCTCGGGGCCACCCGATACGGCGATTTCCGTACGTGCCTGCCCATCTCGAACTCGGTGCTCACCGCACGGCTGCGCTCGCTGACCGACGAGGGGCTGCTCGAACGTCGGTCCTACCAGTCGAAGCCGCGGCGGTCGGAGTACATCCCCACGGAGCGATGCCGGTCGCTGTGGCCGGTGCTGGTGTCGATCTGGGAATGGGAGCGCCACTGGGTGCCCGAGCACGTCGATCCCCTACCCGCCATGCACCACACCGCGTGCGGCGGCGACTTCACCCCGGTCGTCATGTGCGGTTCGTGCGGTGAGCCGGCGAACGAGAAAGGCGTTGTCGCACAATGGGGGCCGAGTGGCTCGTGGTCGCGCTCGATCCCGGTGGCGACGACGCGGCGGCGCTCCGAGTCCGACCCGGCGGCCGGACTGTTCCCGCAGACGATGAGCATCATGGGCAACCGCTGGGGTTTCGCACTCCTGGTCGCGGCGTTCGTCGGGATGAGCCGGTTCACCGATTTCCAGACCCAGCTCGGCGCCCCGCCCGGGTCGATCGCCGACCGGCTGTCGATCTTCACCGCGAACGGGGTGTTCGCGATGTCGAACAACAGGTACCAACTGACCGAGAAGGGCCGCGCGCTGTTCCCGGTCCTGGTGACCGCCCTGGCGTGGGCGCAGCGGTGGTATCAGGCGCCCGAAGGGCCAGCGGTGACCCTCACCCACACGCCGTGCGGCGACCCCTTCGAGTTGGTCCTGACGTGCGATCAGTGCGCGGCGCCGCTGCAGGGTTCAAGCGTCGAAGCGGTGCAAATTTAGCCCGAAATTTGTTAGCACTCTCGATATGAGAGTGCTAACATCGCAGGTGCACAGTGATTTAGTCGCCCGCCAGGGTGGCGGGCCCTGAAAAGTAGGAGGTGGATTGCTGTGCTCCGTTTTGATCCGTTCAGCGACCTTGATGCCTTGACCCGGGGACTGCTGAGTGCAGCACAGACCGGATCAAATCGCGCCCCTCGTTTCATGCCGATGGACCTGTGCAAGATCGATGACCATTACCTGCTGACCGCCGATCTTCCGGGTGTCGACCCGGGGTCGGTCGACGTCAACGTTGACAATGGCACCCTCACGATCTCGGCACATCGCACCGCTCGGTCGGACGATTCGGTCCAGTGGCTTGCCAACGAGAGGTTCTTCGGCACCTACCGCAGGCAGCTTTCGCTGGGCGAAGGCGTTGATGCGGACGCGATTTCGGCGACGTACGAGAACGGTGTGCTTTCCGTGACGATCCCGATCGCCGAGAAGGCCAAGCCGCGCAAGATCGAGGTCGCGCACGGGGGCCGCCAGCACTCGATTGAGGCGACCACCGTCGATTCCGCGTAACCGCACGATCGAGGCTGCGGGCAGATCGCGATTCAGCCCTAGCGCGCGATCTGTCCGCAGTTTCGGCCCATGCGGCTCGGTACCGTCGTCACTATGACCACGATTCCCAACCGCCCGAACACCGGACTTCTAGTGATCGATGTGCAGAACGGCGTCGTCGAGCAGGCGTTCCAACGTGATTCGGTCGTCGCCAACATAAGCACGGTGGTCGACCGAGCCAGACGGGAGGGCGTCCCGGTGGTGTGGGTTCAACACGCTGACGACGAATTGCCGAGGGGTACCGAGAGCTGGCAGATCGTCCCCGAGCTAGTGCCGAGCGAGAGTGAACCACTCGTCGAGAAGAACTACGGCGACTCCTTCGAGGACACCTCGCTCGAGGGTGTGCTGTCGGAACTCGGTGTAGGCAAGCTGGTGGTTGTCGGCGCGGAGACCGATGCGTGCGTACGCTCGACCCTGCACGGCGCATTCGTCCGCGGCTACGACGCCACCCTCGTCAGCGATGCTCACACCACCGGCGACAAGTCGCCGTGGGGCGCCCCGCCACCGGAGCAGGTCATCGCGCACACGAACCTGTACTGGAACTTCCAGAGCGCGCCGGGCCGCACCGCAGGCACAGTCACGACAGCGGAAGTCGACTTCAGCGCCTAGCCGTACTGAGCCGAGACTGCGGGCAATCTACGACCCCTCGCGGACGCCATCTACGCGCCGGCGCTGATGTTTGTCAGCCGTAACCGCCGCAGGCTGGCTAGCATGAGCGAAACTGACGCAGCCATGCTGAACTGGAGCGATCTTGGCGTGAGCGAACTCGTACCGACCGGGACGGTGACGCTGCTGCTGGCAGACGTCGAGGGCTCGACTCCGCTGTGGGAGACCCAGCCACACGAGATGACGGCCGCGTTCGCGAACCTCGACCGCGTTCTGGCCGAGATCGTGCCCAGCCATGGCGGCGTACGCCCGATCGAACAGGGTGAGGGGGACAGCTTCGTCGTCGCCTTCGGACGTGCGAGCGACGCGATCGCATGCGCACTGGAGCTGCAGCGCGCACCACTGGCCCCGATCCGTTTGCGCATCGGTTTGCACACCGGCGAGGTCCAACTGCGCGACGAGTCCAACTACATCGGGCCGACGATCAACCGCACGGCACGCATTCGCGATCTGGCGCACGGCGGACAGACGGTGCTATCCGGCACCACAACGGATTTGGTGTGCGATCGGCTTCCCGAGGATGCGTGGTTAGCCGAACTCGGTACGCACGCCGTTCGCGATTTACCCAAACCCGAACGCATCGTGCAGCTCTGCCACCCCGATATCCGCAATGAGTTCCCACCACTGCGCACCGCGAAAAACACTCGCTCACACAATCTCCCGGCACAGCTGACAACATTCGTCGGGCGCGCCGGTCAGGTCGAAGAAGTGCGGCAGTTGGTGGTCGACAACCGCCTCGTGACCCTTACCGGTGCCGGCGGCGCGGGTAAGACGCGTCTGGCCGTCGAGGTTGCGGCGCAGATCTCAGACGAATTCGTCGACGGCGTGTGGTGGGTCGACCTCGCGGCGATCGCCGATCCCCTCGTCGTGTCCTTGACCATCGCCCGGACGCTGGGGCTTCCCGACCAGCTCGGCAGAACACCGCTGGAAACGGTGCAGCGGTTCATCGGCGACCGCGGAGTTCTTCTGCTGCTGGACAATTGCGAACACCTGCTTGACGCCTGCGGAGATGTGATCACCCGTCTGCTGAACAGCTGCCCGGGCCTGACGATCCTGGCTACCAGTCGCGAGCCGATCTCGGTGTCGGGTGAGGTCACCTGGCGCGTTCCCTCGCTGTCAGTGCACGACGAGGCCGTCGCGCTGTTCACCGACCGAGCCCAGCGCGCACGGCCCACTTTCCACACCGTCGGCGAGGACACCGAACTGGTGGCTGACATCTGCCGGCGCCTCGACGGGATGCCACTGGCCATCGAGTTGGCCGCCGCGCGCGTACGAGCATTGTCGTTGCGACAGATCGCCGACAGCCTTCACGACAGATTCCGCCTACTGACCGGCGGCGCCCGGAACACCATGAGACGCCAGCAGACGCTGCGGGCCTCGGTGGACTGGTCACACGCGCTGTTGACGGAAGCCGAGCAAGTCCTGTTTCGCAGGCTGGGCGTGTTCATGGATGGATTCGACTTCGATGCCGCGCGCGCCGTCGCCGCAACAAGCGAGACGGAGCAGTTCCAGATCCTCGACCAGCTCAGCCTTCTCGTCGACAAGTCGCTGGTCGTCGCCGACGAAGAGTCGGGCACCATGCGCTATCGGCTGCTGGAAACCATCCGCCAGTACGCACTCGAAAAACTTGCCGAGTCAGGCGAAGCCAGTCAGATGCGTACTCGGCACCGCGACTACTACGTGGTCGCGGCAGCCGCGCTCGAGAACAAAGATCTCGTGAAATGGGCCGAACGAGAGACCGGCAACCTGCTCGCGGCACACGCGTGGAGCACCGACTGCGCGGAGTTCGAGCCGGCGCTGCGATTGATCTCGTCACTGCAGCGGCTATGGGAGACGCGCGGCAGGATGGGTGAGGGCATCGCCGCGTTCGATCTCGTGTTCAACGACGAGCGCTACCGGGACGAAGACGTCGCTACCGCGGTATGGACGCGTGCGGTTGCCGACAGGAGCATCTTGACGGCATGGATCTCCGATCCGGCGAGCCTGGAGCGTGCAGAGGAGGCACTGGCGGCGGCGCGCGAGGTGGGCGATTCGGCTCTGATCGCGTCATGCCTGGCCGCTTGCGGTGCACTCGCGTATTACAGCCCAGATGTGTCAAAGGCCTATTTCACCGACGCTATCGAGATGGCACGAGCGCTGGGCGACCGGGCAAAGGAATGCTATTTCCTCAGCTGTCTGGCCGTCACGATGAATGTCGCCGGGCAGCCGCTCGCCTCGGCAGAGGCAGCTGAACAGGGCCTCGCGGTTGCCGAGGCGATCGGCGACGGATTCGTGGCGAGACATTGTCGGGTGTGGCTTGGGGTCGCGTGGGGATGGCGCGGCGGCGTGGCGGCTGCGGATGCCGTGATACGAGATGTCAGTGCAGAGGCACACGCGGCGGGCGAGCGCATGCTCGAGCTGTTTGCGCTGATCTGTGAGAACAACTGGTTCGCCTTCCAGAGCAAGCTGTCGGCAGCGTGGGCCAAAGCAAGGGAAGCACGCGCAACCTCCGCGGCAATGGGTGGATTACACGACGACACAATGCATATTGTCGAAGCGCTCACCGCGTTGGCCGCCGGAGATGGCGATGCGGCCAAGGCCGCGTGCGAGGCGGCCATGAGGATCACGGTGCCTCAGCGGACGCTCTACACGAGAGCGCTCACTCCAATGACCCTGGCGTTGCTCGCATGCGG
This sequence comes from Mycolicibacterium moriokaense, assembly GCF_010726085.1. Taxonomy (NCBI): domain Bacteria; kingdom Bacillati; phylum Actinomycetota; class Actinomycetes; order Mycobacteriales; family Mycobacteriaceae; genus Mycobacterium; species Mycolicibacterium moriokaense. The sequence goes on along the minus strand of NZ_AP022560.1, from coordinate 1,558,708 downwards.
TGAACTATCCGCCGCGCGCCGATGGGTCGACGAAAACGTCGCCGCTATGCCGGGGAACTACCGGCTCAATGCCCTTGTCGCGCGTGCGCACGTGGCGCTGGCGCAAGGGGAAACCGACCAGGCCGCGCGAGACGCGCATGACGCCCTGGCGCTCGCGGTCACCACTGGCGCCTTCTTCCGCGTCCCCGAAGCGCTCGAGGCCCTTGGAGCGTCGGCATCGGCTGAGGGCAACCACCGCCACGCCGCCCGACTCTTCGGCGCTGCCGACGCTATCCGTATGTCGATGGGACCCGTCTTCAGATGGCCTGTGTTCGCGCTGGCCTACGACCCTGCGGTAACCGCCTCCCGAGAAGTACTGGGCGATGGCGAGTTCGGCGGGGCATGGGCTGAAGGGGCGGCTTTGTCGATCGAGGAAGCCATCGCCTACGCCCAGCGCGGTCGCGGCGAACGCAAACGGGCGGCATCCGGCTGGGAGTCCCTCACCCCCACCGAGGCCGACGTCGTTCGGCTGGTGGCAGAAGGGCTCGGCAACAAGGAGATCGCCGACCGGCTCTTCATCTCACCGCGCACGGTGCAGACGCACCTCACCCATGTCTACGCCAAGCTGGCGCTGACCTCGCGGATTCATCTCGTCCAGGAGGCCGCCCGTCACGTGTGACGGTTGAGCCGGTACAACAGGTTGTTCCGGACGCTCGGCCATTCGATGTCCAGGATCGAGTAGACGACGGTGTCGCGCCGGGACCCGTCGGCCAGCACTTGGTGACTGCGCAGCACGCCGTCGAGCTTCGCACCCAGCCGCTCGATGGCGTCTCGGCTGGTGAAGTTGAAGAAGTGCGTCCGGAACTCGACTGCGACACAGCCCAACTCGTCGAAGGCATGGCCCAGCATCAGCAGCTTCGTCTCGCTGTTGACACCGCTGCGCCGCGCCGACTCCACGTACCAGGTGTTGCCGATCTCCAGTCGATGGTTCTTCGGGTCGACGCTCATGTAACTCGACGAGCCGAGGAACGTCCCGTCCAGTCGTCGGACGACGAACGTCAGCCCCGTGTCCGGCGTCTGCACCGCCAAGCGTGCGTCGACCCATCGATCGACTTCGTCCGGGGCGGGCGCGGCCGTGAACCAGAGCCGTCCGAGTTCACCGTCAGCGGCGGCAGCCCTGATCTCCGGAACATGTTCTCGGCTAAGCGGTTCCAGTTTCACGCAGCGATCGCCGGTCAGCGACACCGGCTCGACGAATCCGCTCATGATGTCCTGGCCGCCGCTGCCGACCACGCGGCCACCATCGCCCACACCGACAGCAGCGCGGCCACGATCGCCACGGCGCCACCGATGTAGAGGCCGTAGCCGGCCGACACCGGGGCGTACACATAGAGCCGGTAGTAGAACACCGTGAGAACCACGAGCAGCACCGAAATGGCCAGCGCTGCTGTCGATGCCAGGCGGGCCGACAGCCCGCGCGCCGCCATCGCGCCCGCGACGATCAGCGTCGCACCCAACAAGACTATGAGCTGACCGACCCCGAAGCCCGCGAGCCGGTTTCGCAGGTCATCCGTGTCGCCGACCACGCCGCCGACCGCACTGGCCCGCGCGCCGGTAGCCGTCAGCCACGGCAGCCACGCATTCACCACGATGATGGCCGCACACAGTGCGACCAGCCAACCAGGACGCAGGCGCGACATGCGTCGAGACTACGGTATGGCAATGACCGAACTCCCCGACTTGGCCCGCCGCCTCGACCTGGCCCCTCACCCCGAGGGCGGCTGGTTCAAGGAGACGTGGCGTAGCGAGCTGACGGTGCCTCAGTCGGCGCTTCCGCCGGACTACGAGGGCCCCCGCAACGCGGGAACCGCGATCCTGTTTCTCCTCATGCCGGGCCAGCAGTCGGCGTGGCACACCGTGCGCAGCGCCGAAGTGTGGCTCTACCACTCCGGCGGCCCGCTGCTACTCGAGTTCGGCCCCGAACAGGACACCGCCACAACACATCTGCTCGGCGCCGACATCGAGGCCGGCGAGAGCCCCCAGATCGTCATTCCACCCGGACATTGGCAGCGGGCCCGCCCGCGGGACGACCAGCCCTGCCTCGTCAGCTGCGTCGTGGTCCCGGGTTTCGACTTCGCGGACTTCGCGCTCGGCGCGGACTGAATCAGAGTCGGCCGGCCCGGAGCTTGTCCAGACGGCGGCGGTCGCGCTTCGTCGGCCGCCCCGCACCGCGCTCGCGGACGGCAACCGGAATCGTCTCGGTGGGCTCGGGTTTCGGCGTCCGGTCAAGGAAGCACGTGGCCGCGTCGGCCGCACCCACCCGCTTCTGGATCACCCGCACCACCTCGACCACTCGCATGGTCTGACCGACAAGTGCGCGCACCTCGTCGCCCGGCGACACCGGGGTGGCGGGTTTGGCGGGCCGGCCGTTCACCCGCACATGCCCGCCCCGGCACGCGTCGGCGGCGTCGGGTCGCGTCTTGACGAGCCGGACCGACCACAGCCACCTGTCCACCCGGGTCGACTCCACGTCCCCATCATGGACCAGGTCGTCGCCTCAGGGCACGACCACTATCTGACCGTGGCCCGCCACGGCCGTCCAGTCGCGGAGGTCGTTACCCAACGAGCCTGCCATCGCAAACCCACCTGCGGTCGCAGTCGCGCTATTGGCACTGTTCCGCTCACCGCCGAACCCTGCGTACGCCGAGCTCCCGAGACCGTCGGCGCTCGCGATGTTGTCGGCGTTGTCGTTGCCGCCTTGGCACCCGCAGTGAGCGCCGCCCGCAACGGCCGTACCACCTGCTGTCGCGGTCGCACGATTGCCTGTGTTACCGGCCCCGTCGGACCCGGCGATCGCGTAGCTCGAGTCACCCGCAGCAGAGGCGGCGTTGCCGACGTTGCCTGTGCCGTTGAAACCCGCCTCAGCTTCCCCTCCATCGGTCGCGGTCGCCGTATTACCGGAGTTGTTATTCCCGCTGACCCCTGCGGATGCCAAGCTCCCGATGCCGGCGGCCGAACCGACGTTGCCGGTGTTTCCGTCGCCGAAGGCGCCCGCCGTCACGATGCCTCCAGCGGTCGCCGTCGCCCGGTTGCCGTTGTTACCAACACCATCGGACCCGGCGATCGCGTAGCTCGAGTCACCCGCAGCAGAAGCGGCGTTGCCGGTGTTTCCGTCGCCGTACGCGCCCGCCACCGCGATACCCCCACCGGTCGCCGTGGCGGCATTACCCGAGTTGTGATCCCCGCTGAACCCTGCGGATGCGAGGCTCCCCATGCCGGCGGCGGAACCGACGTTGCCGGTGTTTCCGTCGCCGAAGGCGCCCGCCGTCGCGAAGCCTCCAGCGGTCGCCGTCGCCCGGTTGCCGTTGTTACCAACACCTTCGGACCCGGCGATCGCGTAGCTCGAGTCACCCGCAGCAGAGGCGACGTTGCCGACGTTTTCGTCGCCGTACGCGCCAGCTTCGGCGATACCTCCACCGGTCGCGGTTGCCCGATTGCCAATGTTCCGCTCGCCCAGGTACCCGGCGTAAGCCTGGCTCCCGGCACCGCTGGCACTGGCGAAGTTGCTGTCGTTGCCGTCGCTTTGGCATCCGCACCCACCGCCGCCGGCGACGGCCTGACCGCCGTAGCTGGCGATCGCATAGTTGAAGTCGTTGTCGTCGCCTGCATTTCCCGCGATCGCGGTCCCACCGTGGAAGGCGATCGCACGGTTGTAGTCGTTGCCCTCCCCGTCGCCGCCCGCGGTCGCCGTCGCGTTTGTGCCCCACGCGAACGCCGTGTTGCCGACTCCGCCTTTCGCGGTCGCCGAAGCATTCACCCCGATGGCGATGGCGTAGCTGCCCCAACCGCTGGCGTACGCCTTCGCGCCGGACCCGATCGAGATTGCGAACGAACCCCACCCGGTCGACGAGAAGGTGAAATCCCCGATCCAGATCATGAATACGACCGGCGGGTCGGGTTGAATCGCCGCAATCGACACGAGCGCGTTGGCCGTCGACAACTCATCGGCGGACTGCAGCGCGACGTCTTCGGTTTCGGTGCGCCGCGTCAACGCGAACAACGCCAACATCGCAGACGACTCGATCGGTGTGGTGGGGTCCTCCTCGGAACCCGGCGGAACCCCATCCCATAGTCCGGTGGTCAGCGTGACCAAAACGGGTTCCTCGTCCTCGTCGAGGATCACCGGATCCGTGGACACGGTCCGCGATTCGACAATCTCGACTCTGGACTCCGTGACGACCGGAGTGGTGGTCAGTTCCGGCTCGATAACGTCTTGCTCAGTGACGACCGGTCCTGGCGGCTCCGGTACGTCGACGTGGGTGCGCTGCTGCGACGGGTGGTCGCTGCCGCCGTCGCGGGGTTCGACGACCGCAATCTCGGGCACCACCTCAGGTAACGGATCCGTTTTCGGAGCGACCGCTACGTCGGTGCCCCTCTCGTTCGTGCCCTTCCCATCGGTGCTCTTAGCCGCGTCTTTGTCGTCCGTGTCTTTGTCGTCTTTGTCGTCCGCGTCTTTGTCGTCCGCGTCTTTCTCGGACTTCGCGTCGGCGTCCTTCTCGCCGGGTGTTCTCCCATTGCCAATGGTTGTTGTCGGCGCACCGGCGTTCTTCGCGGTCGTCGAGGAGCTGGAACCGGTGCTCGAGCTGCCGGAACTTCGGGAGTCAGCCGACGGGTCTTGGGCTGCGCCGGTCGACGAACCGCTACTCGACGAAGGGGTGTCAGAGGACGAGTCCGACGAGGTCGACTCGCTGTCCGTCGTGGCCAGTGCGACTGCAGGCAAGCTCAAAATCGCGGTACCCACGCCCAACGCCACCGCCAACGCGCCGACCCGCCCAACGTGCTTCGCGAGACCCATTCGCGCGAGCATAGGGTCAAGATCAAGTTTTTGCTATCCCTACCGAAGCGCGTTGAAAGATACTTCTCCTACGTCCTGTTTGCATTCAAGGGAAAATTGCCAACCCCCGGGCGATCGATCGTAGCTCCATCGGATCATTACCTTATTGTGACCTTAAGTAATCCTTATTTTTCTTAAAAATGGGTGTACGGTAGGCCCTCAGGCGCACAACATCTACAGCGACGGAAGGAACCGGATATGCATCAGGTACCTACGCGAATCGTCCTGGTCACCGGCGGCTCGAGGGGCGTCGGTGCGGAGGTGGCGCAGAAGCTCGCCAGCCCCGACACCCATGTCGTCGTGAACTACCGACAGAACGCCGAGCGCGCGGAATCGATCGCCGAGGCCATCCGCGACGCGGGCGGGCACGCGTCAACGTTGCGCGCCGACATCTCCGACGAGACTCAGTCCGCCGCGATGATCGACACGATCGCCGCACGCTTCGGGCGACTCGACGCGCTGATCCTCAACGCATCCGTCGGCCCCGCCCTTGGCGTCGACCTGGCCCGCGCCAAGCGCATCAATCGCGACGCCCAGCGCCGCCTTGCGCTGCGGGCGGTCCCGTTGATGCCTGCCGGCGGCCACATCATCTTCGTCACCAGCCATGCGGCTCACTTCTTCCCCCATCGGGCAGTTCCCAAGGGGCAGACGGCAATTGCCGCCAGCAAGTGGGCGGGCGAGACGGCCCTGTATGCGATGCGTTCGGAATTCCGCAGCGCCGGTGTGCATCTCACCGTCGTTTCCGGCGATGCCAGCGACCCCACGTTCGCCAATGCGATTGTCAACGCCGCCAACGCCGCGAACCCGTCCGGGATCGTCTACGTCGGCGGCGCCGACTCGCTGAAGATCGCCTAGCTCAGCACCCCCGCTGCCGAGCAGACGCAAACACCCCCAAATTTGTCCCAAAAAGGGGGGTTTCGCGTCTGCTCGCGCCAAAGAGGTGGCGCCGCCTTGTACCGTCACGGACGTGACGATTTACGCGCTCAACCTTTTCGACATCGCCGACCGCGCGGAGTACCTGGCGTATTCGAGGCGCTCACCGCAAGAGGTCGCCAAGCACGGCGGCCGCGTCGTTGCGCTCGGTCAGTTCAGCGACGCGATCACCGGCGACATCGAACCGCGCAAGGTGCTGATCCTCGTCGAATGGGATTCCAGGGAAGCATTCGACGGCTATTGCAACGACCCCGAACTCGCGGATCTGCATGCCAACCGCGAGAACGGGTCGTCGTCGTACATCTGGCACCTCTTCGACCGCTTGGACGATCTGCGGCCGCTGCTCAAGACCTAAAGCCGCCGAAACTACGGTTTCTGACGAGATTCGGCTGAAATCCGTCAGAAACCGTAGTCTCGAGCGCCTAAACGTCAGGCCGGTGCGTAGCCCAGCGTGCCCTTGATCTCCAGATACTCGTCGAAGCCGAACTCACTCCATTCGCGACCGTTGCCGCTGCGCTTGTAGCCGCCGAACGGCGTGTTCAGGTCGAACGCGTGGTTGATCGCGACCTGTCCGGCGCGAATCCGGCGTGCCACCGCACGAGCCGCCTCGAGGTCGGCGCCCGAGACGTAGCCCGCCAACCCGTAATCGGTGTCGTTGGCGATCTCGATGGCGTCGTCGATGTCGTCGTAGGTGAGGATGCACAGCACCGGGCCGAAGATCTCCTCACGCGCGATCGTCATGTCGTTGGTGACGTCGGCGAACACCGTCGGCTTGACGTAGTACCCCTTGTCGATCCCGTCGGGCCGGCCGAGACCACCCGCGACCAGCGTCGCGCCCTCGTCGATACCCTTCTGGATCAGGCCCTGGATCTTGTCGAACTGCGCCTTCGACGCGACCGGTCCGATCGCCGTCTTGTCCGAGGGGTCGCCCACCTTGACCTGTTCGGCGGCGGCCTTGGCGGCGGCGATGGCTTCGTCCTTACGCGACTTCGGCACGAGCATGCGCGACGGCGCGTTGCAGCTCTGACCCGAGTTGGGCATCATCGCCAGCACGCCCGCGGTCACGTTCTGCGCGAAGTTCTCGTCGTCGAGCACGATGTTCGGGCTCTTGCCGCCGAGTTCCTGCGTCACGCGCTTGACCGTCGGCGCCGCATTCTTCGCGACTTCGACGCCCGCGCGCGTCGACCCGGTGAAGGACACCATGTCGACGTCGGGGTGGCTCGAGATCGCCGCGCCCACACCGGCGCCGTCACCGAACACCATGTTGTACACGCCCGCGGGCACACCGGCGGCGTCGAGCACCTCGGTGAAGATCTGGCCGGAATACGGCGCGACCTCCGACGGCTTGAGCACCATCGTGCAACCGGTCGCGAGTGCCGGGAACACCTTGCATGCGATCTGGTTGATCGGCCAGTTCCACGGGGTGATGAGGCCGCATACACCGATCGGCTCTTTGAAGATCATCGCTTTACCGCGCGGCACTTCGAACTCGAAGTTCTTCAGCGCGTCGATGGCGCCGTTGAGATGCCCCAAGCCGAGGTAGACCTGCGTGCCCGAACCCAGCGACGGCGGCGCACCCATTTCCTCGGACACCGCTTCGCCGAGGTCCGCCGACCGCTTCTGATACTCGGCCTGGATCGCCTGCAGGAGGTCGAGACGCTCTTCGCGGGTGCTCACCGACCAGGTGGCGAATGCCTTCTTCGCCGCCTTGACCGCCTTGTCGACGTCGGCCGCGGAACCGATCGCGATCTTGCCGGAAACCTGCTCGGTGGTCGGGTTGTCGACGTCCAGGGTCTTGGGCTCGACCGGGTCGACCCACTTGCCGTCGATGTAGAACTTCAGATATTCACGCATGGCTCTAGCTTCTCCTAAATCCTTGGCCTACTGGGTGCCTTCTGCATACCAGGTGCGGAATCGGTCGTATTTGGGCATCTCCTCGGAGTTGGCCTTGGGGTCGATGCACACGTGCACCACACCGACTTTGCCGCTGGCGTAGGCACGCGCGATCGCGGGTGCGATCTCGTCGTCCTTTTCGACGTATTCGCCGTGGCACCCGAACCCCTCGGCGACCTTGTCCAGACGCACGTCCTTGCTCCAATGCACACCGGGCTGCGGCGAGGGTTGTTCGAAGGTGCGCTTGTACACCCCGACCTCCAGACCCCACTGATGATCAACGCCGACCACACACACCAGCGGCACACCCTCGCGGGCGGCGGTCTCCAACTCAGCGATGTGGAACAAAAACGCCGAATCAGAGGTCAGCAGCATCACCGGCCGTTTGCGGCCCTCAGCCACCGACGCCCCGATCGCATACGGCAGCCCGGTACCGAGGTGACCGAAGTTCTGATTCCAGATCACATCACGCGGTTTGGACTGCGAGTAGGTCCACTGAAAGATCACCGTCGCCCCACCGTCGCGCACGAGGATCGCGTCATCGAGTTCGTTGAACGCCTTGGTGGCCTCCACGACATAGCGCGCCGGGTGAATCGGCGACCGCCCCGACGGCGCAGACTCCGCGAGCTGGGCCAGTTCCTCAGCATCAGCCTTGACCAGACGGTCCAGGTTCGGCGACGCCGGACGCGGGGTGTCTTTGAGCGCCTCAACCAACTGCGGCACCACCCCGCGCAGATCGCCGACCAGCGGCACATCGAACTGGCGGTTCACCCCGATCGCGACCGGGTCCTGCTCGACGTAGATCCACTTGCGGGCGGCGTCGCCAGCGGCCCAGTGCTGGGTCTTGCCGTAATGCATCGGCTCACCGAGTTCGGTGCCCAGCGCCACACACAGGTCGGACTCCTCGACGGCCTCATTGGCCGCCGGCGAAAACAGATACGGAAACGTCCGATCCTGCAGTCCCGGAATGTAGGACGTCCCGCCGGAGGTCTGGATCACCGGGCAGTTCATCAACTCCGCGAGCTGCTTGACCTCGTGTTGGGTACGCGAGGTGTGCACACCATGGCCCACCAACAGGATCGGGCTCTTCGCCTCACGGATCAGCTTCGCGGCCGCCGCGACTTCCGGGGCGCCCGCACCCTGATTCACCAGCCGGTACCGGTGCGGCGGCAACGGATCCGCCACGTCGAGTTCTTCGAGGATGACATGCGACGGGAACTCGACATAGCTCGGTCCGGGCGTACCGGACATGGCGCGACGGATGGCTTCGCGGATGATCTCGTCAGTCTGATCGGCGTACTCGATCGAACTGCTGAACTTCACCGACGCCTCGAAAAGCGGTTCCTGCTGGACGAATTGGATGCGGCCGCGCCGTACCCGGCGCTCGGTGACGCGGGCCCGCTGCCCGCCGAGGAAGATCACCGGGGAGTTCTCCACCAGCGCGCACTGGATCGCCCCGGCGATGTTGGCCATCCCCGGGCCCAGCGTGCCGATACACAGCCCCGGCTTACCCGTCATCCGCGACGCCGCCTCGGCCATGAACCCCGCACTGAGCTCATGATGCGGCGCCACCACCGACCAACCCCGCGCGTCAGCCTCAGCGAACATATGCACGAAATTCGGATCCGGAATACCGAAAATCGTGTTGATCCCCTCGGCCTCGAACAGATCCAAGATCCGCTTGTAAACAGGTACACCCATGCGAAACTCCCTCTTATCTATAACGTTTGGCTAGCTCTCGGCGGTGTGCTGCAGGCGATCCGAACAGCGAACGGTTGAGTGCGGCGCGTTTGAGGTAAACGTGGATGCCGCTCTCCCACGTGTATCCGATGCCGCCGTGCAACTGCATGGCCTTACCCGCGATGTCGACGGCGGCGCCGCAGGCATGTGACTTCGCCATCGCGGCGGCCACCTTGGCGTCTTGGTTCTCGGCGATGGCTTGTACCGCGGCGGTGACGAGTTGGCGCGAGACGGTGATGCTGACCAGCATGTCGGCACAGGCGTGCTTGACGGCCTGGAACGATCCGATGGGCCTGCCGAACTGGTGGCGCACCTTTGCGTAGCCGACGGTCGCCGCCAACATCGCCTCCGAGACCCCGAGGCTGTCGCAGGCTACGGCGACGGCGGCCCGGTCGCGAAGGCCTTGGATCGCGGTCGACGGGTCGCCGTCGAATAGCAGCGTTTCGCCGCCGGTCGGTGTGACGGCAGCGAGCCTGCGGGTCTCGTCCACCACCGGCGTGGGCGTCGCGGTGTGCGTCCCAACGGTGACGCCGTTTTCGGCGACCACCAGCACTTGGTCGGCGCCGTCGGCGTCGGGCACGAAATCCGTGCCGTCGAGTGCGACGGCGGTGCGCACGCCACCGGAGGCAATGTCGGTCAGCAGTTGATCGCGAACATCGCTGGGCTGCAATGCGTTCAGTGTTCCGACCGCCAGCACGGCGCTGCCCAGATAGCTGGTGGCGCTGGCCGCCCGGCCGATCTCCTCGCAGATGACCGCGGTCTCGGCGAACGTGGCGCCTGCCCCGCCGAACTGTTCGGGGATCTCGAGACCGACCCACCCGGCGTCGACGAGCGCCGGCCACTCGACCGTGCGGTCCTTGGCGAGCAGATCGCCCGCGACGGAGCGCAACTCGGCATGGAACTCAGCGAATTCGGACATCAGGCGGCGCTCGGTTCCCGCGGCAGACCCAGACCGCGCTCGCCGATGATCGTGCGTTGAATCTCGCTGGCACCACCGGGAATGGTCCACTCCCACGATCCGATGAAGTCGAGCATCCAGGCGCCCGACTCCCAGCCGCTGGACATCGGTTTGGCCAACTCGGTGTGTACTGGCAGCCCGCCGATCTCCACGGCGAAATCGGTCATCTTCTGCAGCAGTTCGCTGTAGACGAGCTTGACCACCGATGCGTCGGCGGGCCCCGACGTCCCGCTTTCGTGGTCCTCCACCACTTTTCGGCACAGCCCGCGTAGTCCGGTGAGCTCCGTTTCGAACTGCGCAAGCCGGTCGGCGACGATCGGGTCGTCGACGTCGGCTGCTTCCACCAGCCAACGGAATCCGGCGTTGCCGAGTCGTTCAGCGAGTTCCAGCATCGTCATTCCACGTTCCGCACCGAGCGTAGCCTGGGCGACCTGCCACCCGGCGTTCTCGGCGCCGACGAGGTTGGACTCGGGGATGACGACGTCGTTGAGGAAGATCTCGCAAAAGTGTGAATCGCCGATGGCGTTGCGAATCGGCCGCACCTCGATGCCGGGTGTCTTCATGTCGAGCAGAAAGTACGAAATCCCCTTGCGTTTGGGCGCTTCAGGGTCGGTGCGTGCGAGCAGCAGGCACCAGTCGGCGTGCTTACCGCCGCTGGCCCACAGCTTCTGGCCGTTGACGACGAAGGTGTCGCCGTTGCGACGGGCCGATGTGCGCAGCGATGCCAGGTCGGAGCCGGCCTCCGGTTCGGAGAAACCCTGCACCCAGATCTCGCCGTCCAGGATCGCCGGCAGGTGGCGGCGGCGTTGTTCGTCGGTGCCCGCCACGAGCAGGGTCGATGCGGCGTGGTGGATGCCGACGAACGCGAGTACGAGTCGCGGCGCGTCGTGGGCGGCCAATTCCTGGTAGAGCACGACCTGTTCGGCGGTGCCGAGCCCGCCGCCCCATTCCTTCGGCCAGTGCGGGACAGCGAAACCGGCGCTGTGCAACGTCGCGAACCAGTCTTTCTGGAAGGCCACGAACTCTTCGTTGGTGGCGCCGGTCTGCGCTGCCCGCCAGTCGCGAGGGATGTGTTCGGCGCACCATGCGCGGACGTGTTGACGGAACGCGTCGAGGTCGTCGGTCATGCCACTTTCGCCTTCAGCATGTCCATCACCTGCGCGACCGCGACGCCGTCGTCGAACGACGGGGTGATCCGGTCGCCGGTCCGTAGTGCGTCGGCGACCCGGCCTAGGAACGCGGACAGCGCGGGTGGCGGGGATCGCCGTGGTGGCGGGGCGAATTGGAATGTCTCGTTTTCCTGGCCGTGAACGACGAGTGTCGTGTCGGCGGTCAGCTCGATGGTGCCGTCGCTGCCCAGCAGCGTGGCGCGCGGGGCGATCGGCACCGCGGCGGCGAACCCGGTGTCGTGGGTTGCTGTGCAGCCGTTGTCCATGGCAAACCATGCTGAGTACGCGTCTTCGGCGGTCGCCTCGGGCGGTGACCCGTCGATGCGCACGACTCCCCCGCAGTCGATGATCTCGCCGCCGAACAGCCACCGCGTGTAGTCGATCAGGTGTGAGCCGTAGGCGCCGATCCATCCGCCGCCGAGGTCGCGGTCGTTTATCCACCCGTACTTGCGGCCGCGCAGTCCGCTGCCGAAGAACGTCCAACTGAGGTGCTTTGGCGTGCCGATCGCGCCGCCGTCGGCGAGTTCCTTGAGCTTCGTCCACGCCTCGTTGAAGCGGAACTCGAAGTTCAGGAAGTGTGGAACTCCGACATGGTTGGCGGCGTCGCGCATGGCCTCCGCCTCGTCGGCGTTGCGGCCGAAGGGCTTGTCGCACAACACCGCATGCCCGTGTCCGAGTGCCGCCATGACGTGGTCGTAGTGCATGAACGGCGGCGAATGCACAGAGACCAGGTCGACGTCTGATGCGATCGCGCGCTGCACCTCGGCCGCGTCGCGTGGGCTGACCACCTCGACCTCGAAACCCAGGGACTCGTACACGGGAGCAGCGGCGTGCTTTCCGAATCCCGTCCCGATGACAGCTACCTTCACGAGAACAGTCCCGTCAGCCCGGTGCTGCCGACCCTGCGGGTGAGCTCGTCGCGGGTGGCCGACAGGCCCAGCGGCAGTCGGCGCAGCGGTTGGCTGTAGCGCGACAGCCACGACAGCGTCGTCTCGTCGCAGAACCCGACCGCACCGTGCAGCTGATGGCACACCCGGAACACGACCTCCGCGGCCTCGATGGCCGACATCCGCAGAGCCAGCGCGTCATTCAGCGCATCCGGCGAATCCGTCGCGATGCTCCAGAGTGCGTATTTCGCGAGGATGTCGAGGCCGCTGCGTTCGACTTCGGCGTCGGTGAGCTGAAACTGCACGCCTTGGAACGACGACAGTGTTTGACCGAACTGCTTGCGCAGGCTCACATGCGCGACGGTGAGTTCGATGGCGCGGTCCAGCATGCCGAGCAGCGTCCAACATGGCAGCACCAATCCCAGCGCGACATCGGCTGTCCCCTCCTCGTCGACCGCGGCAAGTTGCAGTTCGGCGACGAACGCGGGGCCCGTCGCACCCTTACCCGTCACGTTGCTGCGTTGGCCGTCTAGCGTCACAGCCGCCCACCGAGATTCGAGCCCGCCGATCGCAGCCGACGGCCGCGCGCCACCGATGACGACCAGACCGTCGACGTCGAGATCCGTTGGAGCGGCGAGGCGTTCGGCCACCGGGTACGGGACGGCCCAGTAGCCCGCGCTGCGACACAACGCTGCGGAGGCCTCCAACCCGTCGGCGTCGGTGCGCGGGTCGAGTTCCCATGCGCCGAGTCCGGCGAGGACCGGACCCGCAAGCGACTCGCGGGCATCGGGTTTGGCCTCTGCTTGCTGAACCAGTTGATCGCCACCCGCCGACTCGAATGCGCGCAGCGCCTCGCGGCCGTACTCCTTGGCGTCGTCGCTGAGATCGAGGATCATTTCGTCGCCCCTGCCAGCATGGTTCGCGACAACAGGATCCGTTGCATCTCAATGCTTCCAGACGAAACGGTCGACGCCTGCGAGTACTTCCAGTGGTCGTCGACCTCACCGAGGAACCACTTCGCGCGTGGGTCGTCGTGGGATACCTCGGCCGCGATGTCCATCAGGACCTCGGCGCTGTCCTGGTCGAGCTTGGTGACCGCGATCCGGTACGCCGCGGCGTCGCCGGGCTGAATCCGTCCGCTGCTCTGCAATTCGACGATGCGGTACGCGAGCAGTCGGGCGCGACGGCAGTGCGTCAACATCCGCACCCACCGGCCCCGCAGTTCGGCGGGCAGGTCGTCCCAGCGGTCGCCGAGCACGGTGGGCGCCGCCGCGAGCAGCCGCTCACTTCGCGCGTAACGAGCGATTCCCACGCGTTCGAACGACATCACGTCCTGCACGATCGACCAGCCGGCGTCGACGGTGCCGAGCACGTCAGCCTCGGTGACCCGGAGATCGTCGAAGAACACCTCATTGAGGTGATGCGGCCCCATCATGCACCGGATCGGCCGCACCTGGATCGCCGGATCGTCCATGGGAACCAGGAAGATCGTCAGACCCTGTTGTTTCTTTTCACCTTTGGACGTCCGCGCGAGCAGGAAGCACCACTGCGCCATGGTCGCGTAGGACGTCCAGATCTTCTGGCCGCTCACGAGCCAGCCGTCGCCGTCCCGCCGCGCTGTCGTCCGCAGCGAGGCGAGATCGGACCCCGATTCGGGTTCGGAGAACCCCTGACACCAGATCACTTCGCCGCGGGCGATCGGCGGCAGGTGTTTACGCTGCTGCTCCTCGGTGCCGTGGCGCATGATGATCGGGCCGACCCAGTTGACGCCCATGTACTGGGCACCGCGCGGTTCGTGGTGCGCCCACATCTCCTCGCGCACCACAGTCTGTTCCCACACCGACGCGCCGCCCCCGCCGAACTCCTCCGGCCAGGCCAGGCACAGCAGGTTTCGTTCGGCGAGCAGGCGGCAGAACGCCTGAGCGGTTTCGAGGTCGGCCGGATCGTCGGTGAATGCGCCGAGGAAGTGCTCGGGCACATGGCTTTTCACCAGTTCGCGCAATTCGCTGCGCAGTTCGGTGGCCCGCTGTCCCATTTCGAAATCCATGACCTACCCCGCCTCCGCTGCGCCGAAACTACGGTTGTTGACGGATTCCGACCGATTTCTGTCAGAAAGCGTCGTCTCGGCGCCGTCAAGCCCTAGCTCGGCCAGGATCTCGACGGTGTGCTCGCCGAGCAGCGGCGCCGGCCCGGCCACCCGTCCCGGCGTGTGCGAGAACCACGTCGGCACACCGGGAAACTTGACGGGTCCTTGGGGCGTGTCAACGGTCTCGAACAGGCCGGCCGCGTTCAGCTGCGGAGAATCGAACAGCGAATCGAGGGTGTTGATCGGGGTGGCCGGAATTTCCAATTCGGCGAACAACGCGAGCCATTCGGCGGTGGTTCGCTCCAGCATGGTCTGCGCCAGCAACCCGTATACGCGGTCAATCTGCTTGGCGCGCTGCGCAAGCGTCGCGAACTCGTCGCAGTTCCACGCCGGCTGCACCGAGGCGATGAACGCGTTCCAGTGCTTGTCGTTGTAGATCAGCGCGGCGACGTAGCCGTCTTTCGTCTTGTACGGGCGGCGGTTCGGTGCGACGGTACGCGGATAGATCGCCGGGCCGAGCGGGGGGTCGAACATGGCGCCGTTGGCATGTTCGACCAGCATGAAGGATGCCATGGTCTCGAACATGCTGACCTCGACTTCCTGTCCTTCCCCGGTACGCTCACGATGGAACAGCGCCATCATGATCGCGTAGAGCGCCGTCAGCCCGGTGACCTTGTCCGCCATGATCGTCGCCACGTAGGTGGCGTCACCGGTCAGCTCTTTCTGGACCGCGGGCAGTCCGCACTCAGCTTGAATTGTGTCGTCGTAGGCCGGACGCTCGGCGTCCGGACCACGCCTGCTGTAGCCATAGCAGTTGGCGTAGATGATCTTCGGGTTGATGGCCGCGACCGAGTCGTAGTCGAATCCGAGCTTGGCGATCGCCTTCGCCCGCATGGAATGAATGAAGACGTCGGCCGTCTCGATGAGCGCGCGAAGCGTCGCGGTCCCCTCCTCGGTTCTCAGATCGAGGACAACGCTGCGCTTGCCGCGATTGACGTTGATGAAGACGCCGTTCATTCCGGGCGCGGGTCCTTCAGCGACGTAGCGGACGATATCGCCCTCGGGCGGTTCGATCTTCACGACGTCGGCGCCCATGTCCGCCATGATCTGCGTGCAATACGGACCCATCACGACAGCGGTGAGGTCGACAACGCGCACACCGGTAAGCGGTCCGCTAGGCATTCTGCGCCCCTTCTAACGCCCGTCCGAAGCTGTATCTGATGTGATCGTTGTGCCCGTCGGGGACGACGGGGAAGACCAACGGTTTCGTATCGTCGCGGATCGCGCCGATGTGTTCGCCGACGTCGGCGATCGACCATGATGGCCGATAGACGCCCGGCGTCTCGGCGACGATGGCGGTGGCCACCCTGCCCGCGAGTGCGATCAACGTTTCGCCTGTGATGGAACAGGATTCGTGGGCCAGCCAGCCCACCGCGGGTGCGACCAGCTCGGGTCCCATCGGCGGGTAGGCCGACGTGTCGATGCCCTCGGCCATCCGGGTCACGGCGGCGGGAACGATCACGTTGCTCTTCACACCCTCAGCGGCACCTTCCATCGCTGCGACGTTGGACAGCCCGATCACGCCTGCCTTGGCGACGGCGTAGTTGGCCACCCCGTGGTTGCCGTACAGCCCGCCGATCGACGACGTCAACACGATGCGGCCGTATCCCGCGTCGCACATCACCGGAAACGCCGGCCGCACCACGTGAAAGGCACCGCGCAGATGGACGTCGAGCACCGCGTCGAAATCCTCGTACGTCATCTCCTTCAGTGGCGCCCGACGCACGATGCCCGCGTTATGGATGAGGATGTCGATGCGCCCGTAGTTGTCGAGCGCGGTGTCGATGATCGCCTTACCTCCGGCGGGCGTGGCCACCGAGTCGGTGTTGGCGACGGCTTCCCTACCGACAGCGGCGATTTCACGCACGACGTCGTGCGCGGGCGACGCGTCGGCACCCTCGCCGGTGAGCGTCCCACCGGCATCGTTGACGACGACCTTCGCGCCCTGCTCCGCCAGCAGCAGCGCGTACGCGCGCCCCAGTCCCCTGCCTGCGCCGGTGATGACGGCCACCCGGCCGTCGAACCTCAGATCAGCCATGCGCCGACTGCACGCTTGTTGTACGTAAATCGCGAGCGGAGGTGCAAATAAGCGTGCACTCGGCGACACGCGCTGGGGTCATGTGCGCAACTCCAGACCCTCCAGGTCACCCTTGGCACGCCACTCGGCGATCAACTCGTCGAAGGCGTAGAAGCCGGGCGAATAGAAGTCGCCGAGGAAGGAGCCGTTGCCCACATTGCCTCCGCGCCCTTCGTTGTTGTAATAGCCTGGTGTGCAGGATAATTCGAACGCCGAGTTGTCGATAGAGAGTTCGCGGACCGTGTTCACCCAGGCGTCCTGCGCCTGCTGGCTGGGCTCGACCGTCGTGGCACCCCGGTTCTGGGCCTCGGCGATGATGTAGGCGATGTGCTGGGCCTGCTGCTCGAACATGGCCGTGGTGTTGGCGGACACGCCGCCCTGGATGAAGCCCATGAAGAACTGGTTCGGGAAACCGCGACTCGTCATCCCGTGCAGGGTCTTGTAACTGTCCTTCCAATAGTCGAAGAGCGAGAGTCCGTCGCGGCCGATGATCCGGTCGATCGCGTACCGGCGGCTGATCTCGGTGGAGATCTCGAAGCCGGACGCGAAGATCACGCAGTCGACCTCGTATTCGGTGCCGTTGGCGACAATCCCCTTCTCGGTCAGCCGTTCCACACCCTTGGATTCGGACACGTCGACGAGTGTCACGTTCGGGCGGTTGAAGGTGGCGAGGTAGTGCTCACTCGAGCACGGGCGCTTGCACATGAACCGGTAATACGGCTTGAGCGCTTCCGCGGTGTCTGGGTCTTCGACGATCTCGGCGACGCGGCGGCGCAGCCGCTCCATGATCTTGTAGTCTTCCTCCTCCCGGAACGCCATGATCTGCTCGACGGTCACCGCCGTCGGGTCCTCGCTGGCGGCGATGCGGGCCGTCAGATTGCGTCCGAGCTCAGTCCAGAAGTCGCACACCAGATCCGGCTCACCGAACACCACGCCGACGAACGGCGACCAGTTGTGGAAGTTGCGTTTGCGCTCCTCCTGCCAGCCCGGCTGCAACGATGCGGCCCACTTGGGGTCAGTGGGCGGATTGCTGCGCGCATCGACTGACGACGGCGTGCGCTGGAACACGTAGAGATGCTGCGAATCGCGACCGAGATGCGGCACCAACTGAACGCCGGTGGCGCCGGTGCCCACCAGCGCGACACGCTTGTCCGCCAGCTTGTGCAGGTTGCCGTCCGCACTGCCGCCGGTGAACTCGTAATCCCAACGGGCGGAGTGGAACACGTGGCCCTTGTAATCCCTGATACCCGGGATGCCGGGCAGCTTGGGGCGGTTGTACGAGCCCTGCGCCATGACGACGAACCGGGCACGGATGTTGTCGCCGCGGTCGGTGCTGATCTGCCAGCGCTCCGTCGCGTCGTCCCAACGCAGTTCGCGCACCTGGGTGGAGAACAGCGCGCCGTCGTACAGGCCGAAGTGCTTGCCGATGTTGCGGCAGTGCTGGAAGATCTCGGCGCCATCGGCGAACTTCTTGGACGGCATGAAGTCGAGCTCTTCGAGCAGGGGGATGTAGCAGTAAGCGTCGTTGTCGCACTGGATTCCGGGGAAGCGGTTCCAGTACCAGACCCCGCCGAAGTCGCCCGCCATCTCGATGACGCGAATACCGTCGACGCCGGCCTTCTTGAGATACGCGCCGGCCAGCAGTCCGGCGAAGCCGCCCCCGAGGATAACGACGTCGGCGTCTTCGACGATCGGGTCGCGTTCGGTCTTCGGCGTGTACGGATCGACCTCGTAGAACTCGGCGAACTCGCCTTCGAGTTCCAGATACTGCGACGCCCCTTCGGGTCGTAGTCGCTTGGCCCGCTCGGCGGCGTACTTCTCCCGTAGCGCGTCGATTTCGATATCAGTGGGTACGTCCGTCGGTCCACAGGTCGTCATGTGTCTCCTTTACTGGCGATTTCGGCGTGTTGGGTCTCGCTGAGCGAGACTGAGCACGCCGAAATCACAAATCTTGAGGCTCGCCGGTGCCCATGTACCTGGACAGCTGGTAGTGCAGGTTCACCGTGCTGCGCTCGCGGTACGGGTTGGGCTTGGTGCCGGGGAAGCCGGCAGACTTCATACCCTGCTGCACCGCCGCCATGTTCGAGAAGTCCTGCGGCAGGACCGAGAGCCAGTTCGGCGAGTCCTTCGGGGTGTACTGCCATTCCGTTTGCGGTTCTTCGCCTTTGGGATAGAGCTCGAAGACCGCGACCTCGAAGATGCACTTGTTGGGGTCGTAGCTCGGATCGGGTCGCGCGGAATAGCACAGCGCGCTCGTCAGGCCCTGGCCCACTTGGAAGTTCGGGAAGATCTGCCAGGCGGTGCCGCTCTGACCGAGGATGTCGGGCGGAATCGTCGGCCAGATCACCCCGCGCGCTTCGTCATCGCGGCGTGCCGACGCCAGCCAGTGCTGCAACACCTGGTCGGCGGGCGTGCCCTCGGGCAGTTCGTCGACCAGCCGTTTGGCGGCGTTCACCAGCGTCTCGGTGGTCGTCGCGTTCGTCTCTTCCATGGTGAAGACCTGCATCTCGGCCGTCGAGATGCGCGGGTCACCGGTACCGAGGCGGATCTTGGACTTGGTCTCGTCCAAACCCTTCGGGGCGTCGTAGCCGATGTTGCTGTGCTTACCCTGCGCCTTGGCCCACCCCCTGAACTCCCCGAACTTGTTGAACTCGGGGTGGGTGGTGAACACGTGGTAGGTCTCGTTGAAGGCCTCCATCGCGACCTTCCAGTTGCAGTCGAAGTACAGCCATTTGCGCCACTTGTAGCGCATGTTCTCCAGCCCGAAAGGTTCCAGGATCTTCGACGCCGGGAACAGGTAGTCGGCCAGCGGTTCGGCCGTCGGATCCATGTTGATGAACAGCCACCCACCCCAGGTGTCGACCTGGACGGGAACGAGGTGGGTGTTGTCGGGCGTCAGCGCACCCTTCCAGTCGTCCTGTTCGCGGATGTGGGTGCAGGCACCGTCCAAACCGTATGTCCAGCCGTGGAATCCGCAGACGAACGACTTGCGCGCACGGCCGATCGCGTTCTTGGCGCCCTCGGGTGTGTCGACCAGTTTGCGGCCGCGATGCATGCACACGTTGTAGTGGGCCTTGAACTCATCCGGCCCCGTCCGCACCACGATGATCGAGTCGTCGAGGATGTCGTAGGTCAGATAGCTGCCGATCTCGGGGAGCTCCTCGACGCGGCCGACCTGCTGCCAGACCCTGCGCCACAACCGATCCCGCTCGTTGCGGGCGTACTCCTCGGAGATGTAGGCCTCGACCGGGATGGTCATCGGCGACGAGAGATCCTCGGCGACCTGTCCTGTCGAATCGTCCGGATCGCCGTCGACCTCGATGGCGGTGTCGAGGCCGGATTCGGTGTGCGTCACTGGATCCTCCTAATTTCAGCTCGGAAGGACTCGTCGGCAAGGAAGAGCGAGGTGTTGTCGGCGCCGAGGTGCGTCCATTTCAGGTTGAGACCGCCGTCGACGAGCAGGGTCTGACCGGTGATGTAGCTCGACATATCCGACAGCAGGAACAGGATCGCGCTCGCCTGTTCCTCCGGTGTGCCGCGACGGCCCATGGCGATGGCCGTGCGGTCGCGTTCGGGGTCGTCATCGACATAGGTGCGCGACGCCGCCGTCGCCGTCACGCCGGGTGCGATGGCGTTGACCCGAATGTTGTTCAGCGCGAGTTCGGCGGCCATGGTCCGGGTCATCGCCACGATCGCGGCCTTCGCTGTCCCGTAGGCGATATGGAACGGGGCGGTGTTCATCCCGCTGATCGAGGACACTGAGACGATCGACCCCGGGTTGCCCTGTTCGCGGATCTCCGCCGCCACGGCCTGACTCATGAAGAACGCGGTTTCCAGATTCGCCGCGAGCAGCGCCCGCCAGTCCTCACGCGTCACCCGCGTCGCGGGCATCCATGTGGACGGCGCCGCCCCGCCCGCGATGTTCACCAACCCGTACAGCGCGCCGTCGGTACGCCGCACCTGGTCCATGACGGTGGCGATGCCGTCGTCGGTGGACGCGTCGGCGGACACCGGCACCACCGACAGGCCCTCTTTGGCCAGCGGTGCGACGTGTTCGTCGAGGTTCTCCTTGGACCGGCTGACCGCGACGACGGTGGCGCCTGCCTCCGCGGCCATCCGCGTGATCGTGGTGCCGATCCCGCCGCCGCCGGCGCCCGACACCACGACGATGCGGCCGTGCAGCCCAAGAAGGTCGCTCATGTCATTTGTCCGGACAACATATGGTGCTCTGCATATTGCAGAACACTATTCCGCAGTGATTATCGCCCAGTCAAGGCCGACGATCATGGGAGTTCGGGCTATTGTCTGGACTAGGAGGGCTTGGTACCGTCCGGGGTCATGACTGCTCCCGCGACGGCGTCGCTCCCGCCCTCCCGGTACATCGCGACCAACCCGACGACCGCCGACGGTTGGCGGCTCGAGAGGGTCACGACGCCGAGCCGGTTGTTCGGCGCGAACGGGTTGCGGACCGGTCCCGACGGGCGCATCTACGTCGCTCAGGTGACGGGCAGTCAGATCAGCGCCTTGGATCTTGCCGACGGCGGTGTCGAGGCCGTCAGCCCGAAGGGCAGCGAAATCATCGCGCCCGATGACGTCGCGTTCGACAGCGCAGGCAACCTGTACGCGACCGAGGTGATGGAAGGACGGGTGAGCGTGCGTGACGCCGGCGGCGCGGCCCGGGTGCTGCGCGATGACCTTCCCTGCGCCAACGGCATCACCGTCCATCAGGACCGGCTGTTCATCAACGAGTGCCGCGACGGCGGTCGGCTGATGGAGCTCAACCGGGCGACCGGCGCAGCGCGCATCCTGCTGGAGGATCTGCCGTCGCCGAACGCGATGGAGGTCGGGCCCGACGGAATGCTGTATTACCCGCTGATGACGGCCAACGAGATCTGGCGCATCGATCCGCAAGGCGGTGAGCCGCAACGGGTTACCGGCGATCTCGGTGTGCCGGATGCGGTCAAGTTCGATCCGCAGGGCTACCTGGTATCGACACAGGTGGCCAGCGGGCAAGTGTTTCGCATTGACCCGCGCAGCGGCGACAAAACCCTGCTCGCACAGCTTAATCCGGGACTGGACAACCTGACCTTCGTCGGCGACCGCCTGTTCGTCTCCAACTTCACCGGGGAGATCACCGAGATCCTTACCGGTGGCGGTACACGCACCGCGCTGCCCGGCGGGTTGAACTGGCCGCTGGACCTGGTCGTCGGCGACGACGGTCGGCTGTACGTGGCCGACGGCACCTACTTCTACGTCGTAGGCGCCGACGGCGCGCTGGAAACCGTCGGAATGCTGTTCACGCCAGGCTATCCGGGGTTCCTGCGTGGGTTGGCCCCAGCGGGCCCGGGCGCCTTCATAGTGGCGACGTCGGGTGGGCAGATCGCCCGCTACCGGCCGGGTGATGGCGAAACCGACTATCTCGCAGATGGTTTCGATCAACTCTACGGTGTCGCTGTCGGGCCCGGGGACACCATCGTGTTCGCCGAACTCGGCACCGGAAGCGTGCACGCGCTGCGGTCGGGCAACGTCGAACTGCTGGCCTCCGGGCTGCAGGATCCGGTCGGCGTGGCGTTCGGGTCCGACGGTGTGCCGCTGGTGGCGGAGTCGGGCACCGGGCGCATCGTGCGGCTGGCCGGATCCACCGAAACCGTCGTCGACGGGCTGCAGCGACCGCAGGGCATCCACGTCTCCGGTGATCAGCTGTACATCGTCGATGCGGGCGCGAAGGAGGTCATCGCGGTCGGGCTGACTAGCGGAGAGCGGCGCACCATCGCCGCCGGTCTGCCCGTCGGGCCACCGCCCGGCGTGAATCCCAAGCCGCTCAAGGGAATGCCACCATTCTCCGGGCCTCAGGGTCCGTTCGCCGGCATCACCGAGGGCCGTGACGGCACCCTCTATGTGGCGGCCGACGGTGACGGCAGCGTGTTGGCGTTGCGACGGACATGACATGACCGTCAGCCCGGCCGACCACCGGTACCTTCAGGTGGCGCGCACCCTGCGCAAGGAGATCGTGGACGGGGTCTATCCCGTCGGCTCCCAGCTGCCCACGGAACAGCAGCTGTGCGAACGTTTCGAGGTCTCCCGCTACACCATTCGCGAGGCGCTGCGACGGCTCCGTGACGACAATCTCGTCGCATCGCGCCCGCGTGCGGGCACGCTGGTCGTCCCGCGGCCGGAGACCAACAGCTATGCCCAGGACGTGATGTCGATCAACGATCTGCTCGCGTTCGCCTCGGGCGCCCAGCTCACGATCGAGAGCAACGCGACCGTGATCGTCGACGAACAGCTCGCCGAGCGCACCGGACTGGCCGCGGGCACCGAATGGCTCGCGGTCCGCGGCTACCGCGCCGACGGCACCGCCACGCCGGTCTGCACGACGGAGTACTACATCAACCGGGCGTTCGCCGCGGTCGGCCGTCTGCTGCAACGACATTCGGGACCGATCTTCCCGCTGATCGAGGATCTGTTCGGAGTCAGCATCGTCGAGGTCCGCCAGGAGATCTCCGCGATCGCGGTGTCACCCGAGCTGGCGGATGCTCTCAAGGTCGAGGTCGGCACCGCCGCACTGGAGATGCAGCGCACGTACATGACGTCCGACGGTGAGGTCGCGCAGGTCACCGTCAACACCCACCCCTCGTCGCGGTACCGCCACTCGATGACCATGCGCCGGGTCAAGAGACAGGCCGGGCGGTGAGGTCCGACGAGCAGCGCGCCGCCGACGCCTACCGGCGTGGGTTGTGGGTCCGCGAGACGCTGGCCGACACGCTCAGGGACGCCGCCCATACGACGCCCGACCGAATCATGGTGGTGGACGGCGACATTCGGCTCGACTGCAAGACACTGCACGAGCAGGCCACCGCGCTGGCGCAGACCCTGTCGGCGCGGATGCCCGCGGGAAGCGTGGTGTCGTTCATGCTGCCCAACTGGCATGAGGCGGCCGTCATCTATCTCGGCGCGACGCTGGCGGGCATGGTGGTCAACCCGATCCTGCCGTCGCTGCGGGACCGCGAGCTCGCGTTCATCCTCGCGGATGCCGACAGCCGGGCGATCTTCATCCCGTCGACGTTCGGCAATCACGATTACGCGGCCATGCTGGACCGGGTGACCGCGCCGATGACCTCACCTCCGGAAGTCATCGTCGTCCGCGGCGAAGGCCACACCCCATATCCATCGTTGTTCGACCTCGACGGCACCGCGGTGCTGCCGGTGCTCAACCCCGACACCGTGCGCATGATCCTCTACACCTCGGGCACCACGGGGCGGCCCAAGGGTGTTCTGCACACCCATAATTCGATACACGCGCTCATTCGGCAGATCGGCGAGCACTGGCGGGTGGCCGACGGCGACACCTTCCTCGTCCCGTCACCGATCGCACACATCGGCGGCTCGATCTACGCGTTCGAGTGCCCGCTGCTGCTCGGCACCACCGCGGTCCTGATGGAACGCTGGGATCCCGACCGAGCGGTGTCACTCATGCAAGCGGAACACTGCACCCACATGGCTGGCGCCACACCGTTTCTCGACGGTCTTCTCGGCGCCGCCGAACGCGCCGGTACCCGCCTGCCGGATCTGAAGGTGTTCATCTGCGGTGGCGCATCGGTGCCGCCGTCGCTGATCCGCAGGGCGGCCGACTATTTCGACAAGGCGGCGGTAACAAGGGTCTACGGATCGACGGAGGTGCCCGTCACCACCGTCGGATCCTTCGACACCGTCGACCACGCCGCGGACACCGACGGCCGCGCAGGTATCGCCGACATCAAGCTCGTCGACGGCGAAATCTGTGCCCGCGGACCACAGATGCTCGTCGGCTATCTCCGTCCCGAGGACGAGACGGCGGCATTCGACGACGAGGGCTACTTCCGCACCGGCGATCTGGCCCGCTGGGTCGACGACGGCTACGTCGTGGTCACCGGCCGCGCCAAGGACATCATCATCCGCAACGGCGAGAACATCTCGCCCAAGGAGGTCGAAGACCTTCTCGTCGGGCGGGCGGGCATCGCGGAGATCGCGGTCGTCGGCGTTCCCGATGAGCGCACCGGTGAACGTGCGTGCGCGGTCATCGTGACCGCCGACCAACGTGCGCCCGATCTGGACGACCTGGCCGAACTACTGATCGGCGAGGGTCTGGCCAAGTTCAAAATCCCTGAGCAGATCGTCATTTGGGACGCACTGCCGAAGAACGACGCGGGCAAGGTGTTGAAGCACCAGATCCGGGCGACGCTGACAGCCGGGAAGAACTGAGGTGGTTTGAGATGCAGGTTGCGATCGTGACGGGAGCCAGCAGCGGCATCGGCTTCGGCTGCGCCACCAAGCTCGCGGAGCAGGGCATGGCGGTGCTCGGGACCGGACGCGACGAAGCCAGACTCGCGGACCTCAAGGCGCGTGACCCCGAGCACATCGAGACGCTGGCCGTCGACCTTACGGCTGACGATGGGCCCCGCCGGATCGTCGACACGGCGATCGAGCGGTGGGGCCGTATCGATTTCCTCATCAACAACGCCGGGGTGGGCAGCCCGAAGCCGCTACACGAGACCGACGACGAATCGCTGGATTACTTCCTCGGTTTGATGCTGCGTGCCCCGTTCCGATTGGCGCGTGAGGCGATCACACACATGAAGTCGGGGTCGGCGATCATCAACATCACCTCGACGTTCGCGGTGGTCGGTGGACTGCGCGGTGGCGCGTATTCCGCGGCCAAAGGCGGGTTGACCTCACTCACCAGGCACATCGCCTGCCAGTACGGACCGCAGGGCATCCGGTGCAACGCCGTCGCGCCAGGGGTGACCCTGACGCCGATGGTGGCGACGCGGCTCGAGGATCCGAGGTTCCGCAAGATCAACACCGAGATGACGCCATACCCGCGCCTGGGCGAGGTCGACGACATCGCCAGCACGGTCGCATTCCTGTGCTCGGACGGTGCGAGCTTCATCAACGGCCAGGAGATCGTCGTCGACGGCGGTTGGACGTCGACCAAGTACCTCTCGGACTTCGCACTGAACGCCGATTGGGTCGAGCGGCAGTGAACCTGTTCTCTCTTCTAGACCAGACCGCCGCGCGTTTCGGCGACCGCGGTGCGGTGTTCTGCGGTGAGCGCCAACTGCATACGTGGAGCGAACTGCGCGATCGAGCTCTGCGGATCGCGGCCACCCTCGGGGCACCTGGCACCCGCATCGCGATTGCCAGCGAGAACCGTCCCGAAATCGTCGAGTTGATGTTCGCGGTATGGGCCGCCGAGTGCGTCGTCGTCCCAATCAACTACAAGCTGCACCCACGCGAGATGGTCCAGATCCTCGACGACGCAGGCGCCGCGCAGGTGTTCGCGTCGGCCAAGATCGGTGCGGAACTGTCGTCCATCACGCAGGTTCCTGTCGAAACGGTTGATTCACAGCCCTATTCGACGCGTCTGACCCAACCGCCGGTGAATCCGCCCCGCGTCACCGACCCCGCGGCCCTCGCGTGGCTGTTCTACACCAGCGGCACCACCGGCCGCTCCAAGGGCGCGATGCTCAGCCACCGCAACCTCATCGCGATGACGGTGTCGCACCTGGCGGATTTCGATTCGCCGGACCACAACTCCAGCCTGGTACACGGTGCGCCGATGTCCCACGGCTCGGGCCTCTACATCCCGCCCTACGTGTTACGCGGTGCGCGGCAGGTGATTCCGGAGTCCGCGGCGTTCGAACCGGACGAGTTCCTCGACCTCTGCGAGCACCATCCTGGTTGCAGCGCCTTCCTCGCGCCCACCATGGTGCAGCGGCTCGTCCAGACCGGACGTTCACGGCCGGCCAACCTGCGCACCATCGTGTACGGCGGCGGCCCGATGTACGTCGAGAGCCTGAAGAAAGCGATGGCGGCGTTCGGAAACATTTTCGTCCAGCTCTACGGTCAGGGCGAGGCGCCGATGACGATCACCGGGCTGCGCAGGGCCGATCATGTCGACGCCGACGACGCGATTCTCGGTTCGGTCGGCTATGCCCGCTCCGGCGTGGACGTCGCCGTGCTGCGCGACGACGATACCCTAACGGCGCCGGGCGAGATCGGTGAAATCGTCTGTCGCGGAGACGTTGTCATGAGTGGCTACTGGAACAATCCCGAGGCCACCAAGAAAACCCTTCAGGACGGCTGGTTGCGCACCGGTGATATGGGCTCGTTCGACGAGCGCGGCTTCCTCACGTTGCGGGACCGCTCCAAGGACGTCGTGATCAGCGGTGGAAGCAACATCTACCCGCGCGAGGTCGAGGAGATCCTGCTCGAACATCCGGGCGTCGAGGAGGCGGGCGTGGTCGGGGCGCCCGACGAGGAATGGGGCGAGGTCGTCGTCGCGTTCATCGTCGGCAAGGCCTCGCCGGCCGAGCTCGACGCTCACCTGCTCGAACGCATCGCGCGGTTCAAGCGGCCCAAACGCTATGAGTACATCGACGAGCTGCCGAAGAACAGCTACGGCAAGGTGCTCAAGCGTGAGTTGCGCGAACGCTTGGTCTAAACGGACATTGCCGACATACGTCCTTCGACCGAGAATGAAATGAGGGCTGTTGCCGCCGGTAACGACCATGGTGTCAATCTCGACCATAGGAAGCCAGACCCGGCATCCCTAGGATGAACACATGCGCGTCGTCATCGCCGGTGGACACGGAAAGATCGCCCTTATCCTGGAACGGCTGCTCTCACAACGCGGCGATACGCCGGTCGGCCTGATCAGGAACCCCGACCATGTCGCGGACCTGGAGGCGGCGGGTGCTGTACCGGTGGTCATCGACCTGGAGGACGCATCCGTCGACGACGTCGCGGGACATGTGCGAGGGGCCGACGCGGTCGTGTTCGCGGCCGGAGCGGGCCCGGGCAGCGGCGCGGCGCGCAAACAGACGGTCGACTGCGACGCCGCGATTCTGCTCGCCGACGCCGCCGAGGCTGCCGGCGTGCGACGATACGTGATGATCTCGGCGATCGGGGCCGACGTCGAGGCGCCCGACGACATCGGCGACCCGGTCTTCGTCGCATACCTGCGCGCGAAAGGCGCCGCCGACGACGCGATTCGGACGCGAGATGCGCTCGACGCCACCGTCGTGCGCCCCGGACATCTGACGAACGACCCCGGCACCGGCCGAGTGGAGCTTTCCGACCAGACCGGACGCGGTGACATCCCACGCGAGGACGTCGCCGCAGTACTCGTGGCGGTGCTCGACACACCGGAGACCGCAGGCCGGACGTTCGAGGTGATCGGCGGCGACACCCCGATCATCGAGGCGGTCCGTCGGGTAGTCGCTTAAGACGTCACCACATAAGCCCGCGGACCATCTCCGCCGGCGGAATGTCCTCGAGCGCAATCAGTCCCGCCGGCGCTCGGCACACCCAGTCGATGACGTTGACGACCCGGGCTGCCGTCGACACACAGCCTGCCTCGGTGACGTCCAGGGTCGGGTGTGACAGATGGGTGCTCACCTCAACGCGCGGCTCGCCTTCCACGATCACCTTGTGCACGCCGGAGTGTCCCTCTGTCGGATACTCCCAATCCGGTGCCGCCGCAGGTGTGAGGCGGGTGGTGTGTTCCACGGTGATGACAACCTCACCGTCACGCACACCTTCGGCGGCGAAACGCACCGCCGCCAGCTGACCCGGCTCGACGGTCATCATCTTGCATTCGATGCGCTTGTCGGTGTACCAGGGCTCGTAGCGATCGCGGACCTCGGCGAGCTCGATCCCGAGGTGCCGGGCGAGGTTGCGTACCAGGCCACCGAACATCGCCGCGACCACGCCCGGCTGGAACGCCAGCGCCGGGCCGTCGTCCGGGGTGGTACCGAATCCCATTGCCGCGCCGGTGTATTCGTAGTCATCGTAGTTGCCGTAGTCGAAGACCTCCTGCACGGCCACCGACTCGGCCCTGGTGACCAAGCTCAACGCGGCGAGCACCGCCGTGTCGCCCGAGTACCCGGGATCGATGCCGTTGACGTACAGCGAGGAACCACCGGCCTTGCAGGCCTCCTCGAGCGGACCGCGCAGCCAGTCGTCGGTCTGATGCGGGGTCACCAGCCACACCATGGAGGTACCGACGACGTTGATTCCTGCGGCCAACAGCTTCGACATCTGCTCGAGCGCCTCCATCGGCCGCGTCTCGCCGAGCGCGGTGTACACGACGCAGTCCGGCTTCAGCGCGATCAGCGCGTCGATGTCGTCGGTGGCGATGACGCCGGTCGGCTCGCTCAACCCGCAGAGTTCAGCCGCGTCGCACCCGATCTTGTTCGGACTCGCGGCATGCACACCCACGAGCTCCAGGTCGGGACGCCCGATGATGGCCTTCAGCGAATGCTGTCCAACGTTGCCGGTGGAGAACTGCACCACTCTTCGCATCTAGGGCCTCGATCAATAGTCGGGAATGGGCAAGGGCAAGTTGTTCGATTCGATACCGCCGTCGACATGGAAAATGGCGTTCGTCGCGTAGCAGTCCTTCGTCGACAGGTACACGCAGAGACGACCGAGATCTTCGACGTCGCCGAGGCGGTGCAGCGGAGTCAGCGAGAGCATCGTGTCCAGTGCGCCGGGCATCATGTCGAGGCCACTTTGCAGTCCTTCGGTGGCGAACGAACCCAGTGCGATCGCGTTCACCCGGATCTTCGGTGCCAGCTCCTGCGCCATCGCCCTGGTGAGCGCCTCGAGCCCACCCTTGGCAACGCAATAGGACGTGAGCGCACGAATGCCGAAACGTGCTGACCCCGAGGAGATGTTGACGATGTTGCCGTGCCCGGCGTCGATCATGTGACGCGCGCACAGCTGGCTCATGATGAACGCGGACGTCACACACCAGTCGAACGTGTGCCGGAAGTCCTCGTCGGTGATGTCGAGAAACGATCCGAACGTCGAACCGCCGACGTTGTTGATCAGGATGTCGATACGGCCGAACTTCTCCATCGTCGTATTCACGACGCGTTCGCCGTCGGGCCTGCTTATCGCATCCGCAACCAGCGCCAGGCCCTTGCCCCCGGATTTCTCGATCCCCTCGATCGTCGCGACGATGTCGGATTCCGTGCGGGCGGTTCCAACCACGGTGGCACCCGCCTCGGCCAACACCCTGGCGATGCCCTGCCCGACACCCTTACCCGCGCCCGTGACGATGGCGACCTGACCGTCGAGGTTGAACTGCTCCAGTGCCATAGGAGTCCTCTCCGTCGAGTGCTGATCATCAAACGATACAAACTGACTTAAGTCAATAACTCAGTCGCGGCCGGCCAGTCGGTGGACCGGTACAGTTGCCGTATGGCAGTGGTAGACAAGCCGTCTGCGCGGGAAACCAAGCGCTTGCAGACCCGGGAACGTCTCATGGGCGCTGCGGTCGCCGAGTTCAAACGCGCCGGTATCGCAGCGGCCGACGTCGGCGCCATTGTGGCAGCAGCGGGAGTTGCCCACGGCACCTTCTTCTTTCACTTCCCCACCAAGGAACATGTGCTGCTCGAACTGGAGCAGCGAACAGAGGAGGACATCGCCAAGCAGCTGAGCCGATACCTTTCGACCCAGCGCGATCTCAGGGCGACGCTCGGCGAGGCGGTCCGCCTGGTGATGGGTCTCGAACGTCGTCTGGGCCCGGTCCTCTTCAAGGACTTTCTCGCGCTGCACTTCTCGCAGACCCGGCCGCGGGACGAGAGCGACGAACACCCTGTGATCGTGACGCTCGCCAAGGAGATCGAGCGCGCCCGGGAACGCGGCGACGTCGACGCCAAGGTGAACCCTATGAACAGCGCGGTGTTCTTCCTACTCGGCCTGTATGCGCTGCTGACGACTACCCACGACTGGCCCGGCCAGGCCGCGATGATCGATGACTACGTCACCCGCACGGTGCGCAGCATCGAGGCAAAGTAGCCGATTGACTGCAGAGGCTGATTGACTATAGTCAGTCTGCATGAATCTGCCCACGTTGAATCTGGGCCGTAATCGTGACGCCACACCGCGCGTCAAGCCCTCAGCCAGTGGCTTGGACGAGCACATGGAGGCATCCCGGGCCGCTCAGCGACAGGCGGACAAGTGGCTCATTTCCGGCAGCCTGCTGATCGGTACCGCAGCGCTCGGCATCTTCGGGCTTCCGCTGTTCCTGCGCGGCGTCTGGCTGCTTCGCAAGGCGCAGCGCGAGGGGCTGACGGTCCGGCCGATGCTTGTCACGCTGCTGGGCTACCTCGTCATCATCGATGCCGCGATCAACACCGTCGGCTGGGCGCTGGACCTCGTCGCCAGCCACACCATTCTGGCTCGAATCCTGTTGAACGGCTGGGGCGCAATGTTCGACGCCGGATACTTCTGGCACTACAACGAGCTATGGATCGGCGGGGCCGCGGGACCGGGCGAGAAGGCCATGGAAGTCGGCATGATCCTCACCGTCTTCACCATGCGCATCGCCGCCGGAATCGGCTTCCTGCAGATGAAGCGGTGGGGCCACCAGTGGATGATCGTCACCTGCTGGATGGGCGTACTCATCTGGTGCCTCTACGTGTTCAACATGACGATGTACGCCGACGTGCGCTACGCCGGCGTCATCCTCCCGGTCGTCGGGTGGTGGCTCTACGACATCTTCTACATCACGCCGTTCCTGGCGATCCCGTACCTGCACTCGGTCAACCGCGAGATCTTCTCCGACTAGGGCATCAATGACTCAACTCATTGACTTTGGTCAGTAACTGGGTTACAAAGAGCGGACCATGACGCCTCAGGTCAAGCAGTCGGCGCGCGAGGCACGACGGCTGCAGACGCGAGAACGCATACTCGGCGCGGCGATCGCCGAGTTCAAGCTCGCCGGCATGTCCGGCGCCGACGTCAACGCGATCGCCGCGGCGGCGGGCGTCGCACACGGCACCTTCTTCTTCCACTTCCCGAGCAAGGAGCACGTCCTGCTCGAGTTGGAGAACCGCGAAGAAGCACGGATGGCGGCGGAGTTCGCGCGCTTCCTGGACGACACCCACGACCTGGTGACCACGCTGAACACGGCGGTGCGTCTGGTGACCGGCCTCGAAGAGCGACTCGGTCCGCTGTTGTTCAAAGAGCTCCTCGCACTGCACTTCTCGCCGACGCGGCCCAACAGGGACGACTGGACCGATCACCCGATGATCGTCCTGCTGGTGCGCGAGATCGAGCGCGCCCGCGGCGAAGGCGAGATCCACCCGGAGGTGGACGCCTTCTACAGCGCCGTGTTCTTCCTCCTGGGCGTCTATGGCGTGCTGACAACGATGAGCAATTCCGACACCCGCGACACGATGCTGGCCGAGTTGGTCGCCACCGCCGTACGCGGTCTGGAGATCCGGTAGATCGAGGAGGTCTGACGTGGATTGGGTATGGGAGATCCTCCGGTACGTCGCGGCATGGGGCGGCACCGGTTTGATCATCTGGTTCTGGTACTGGATGTTCTCGAACCTCGGCACGTTCTAGGGACGCGACGTGTCCGAGCTCCCCGACTCACACGCACTCGCTGTCGAGCGCAGTTGCGCCATCACGGCCGTCGCCCTCAGCGGGCAACGACGCGAGGGTGTGCGCCTCGTCAGCGGCGCGCGGCGTGACTTCGGCCTGAGCTCGACGCTCGACTTCGTGCACGTCCCCTACCCACCGCCGGTCCGCGACTGGACCCGTCGCACGCTGACATGCGGTGTGGCGCTGCAATGTTCACCGTCGAAAGATCGGATCGTCCACTACCGGCTGAACGAACTCTCGACGCGGGAGCTGAGCGCGCTGAGCCTCGTTGAAGCAAGCGTCGCCCTTGGGTGGATCGCGGAGAACTGGCCCGGCCTGTTGCCCGAAGTGCGCCGGCTGCTACCCGATCTCGCGGTGGGGCCCAGCGATCTCGGTGCCGAGGAGATGCTCGAGCGTGCCGTCGCACTGGCACGCACATCACAGCCGCTGGTGGTGGATCCGCTGCTCGGCACGCTGCCCCGGGCGTACACCGATCCGCAGGGCATGGCCGACAAACTGCGTCGCACCTTCGGCAGGATGCCCTGGACCTCAACGCAGAAGCGGCTGCCCCGGCCGTACTCGGTGCCCGTCGGCGGAGAGGGCGGTGTGCGCGCCACCAATCTGCCGCCGCCCAGCCGACCTCAGGAGAACGACCTCGACGTCACCCCGGAACATCGCCCCGGTATCCCCTACCCGGAGTGGAACGCGTGGACGGAGAGCTTCATGCCGGACCATGTCGCGGTCCTCGAACGCACCCAGACCAGCGGGCGCACCGGGCCGATACCGGGTTCGTCAGATCTGCGCCGATGGTTCTCCGAGCACACGCATCGGACGATGAGGAACCGGTTGGAGGACGGCTCCGATCTCGACATCGAGCAGTACGTCAGCCACTACGTCGACCTGACCACCGGCGAGGCGGTCGAGCCGCGCATCTTCCGCGATCTCCTGCCCAGCAGTCGCGACGTCACCACCGCGCTGCTGCTCGACGGCAGCTCATCGTTGGGAGTGCACGGCGGCACGATCTTCAAGCTCGAATTGGCTTGCGCGGACGCGCTTTCACAGGCGATGACGCTCGCGCGGGAACGCCACGGCATCTTCGTGTTCACCGGCAACACCCGCCACCGCGTCGAGGTCACCTGCCTGAAGGACTTCGAGGACCGGCGGTTCGTGCCACCCGGCCAACTCGGCCTGGCGGCAGGCGGATACACCAGGCTCGGCGCACCGTTACGCCACCTGACGAGTCGACTGCTTGCCCAACCGTCGGAACGTCGCCTGCTCATCGTGATCGGTGACGGCCTGATCTCCGACGAGGGCTACGAGGGCCGTTACGCGTGGGCGGACGCGGCACATGCCGTCGAGGAGGCCAACGAGGCCGGCGTGCGCATGTACTACGTCGGCGTCGGACCGACCAGGGTCGACCCGCTACCCGAGGTGTTCGGACCCCGGCGCTCCCAACGCATCCGGCGCATCGAGGAACTCCCCCGAGTACTTGCCCATGTGCATCGAGAGTTGGTGGCCGCGTGAGCGAAATCTACTTTTCCAGCGGCAACGAGGTTCAGCTGTTCGAGCAGGCGTTTCGCCAACGGCTGCCCGTGATGCTGACCGGTCCGACGGGCTGCGGCAAGACGCGGCTCGTCGAGCACATGGGCCTGCTGCTGCGACGACCGGTGGTGACGATCAGCTGTCACGACGACCTGACCAGCTCCGATCTGGTCGGACGGTTCATGGTGACCGGCGGCGACGTGGTGTGGACGGACGGGCCACTCACCAGAGCGGTCAAGGCCGGGGCCATCTGCTACCTCGACGAGGTGGTCGAGGCGCGGCACGATTCGCTGGCCATCCTGCACTCGCTGACCGATCACCGTCGCGCCCTCTATCTCGACCGTGCCGGCGAAGTCGTGCATGCCCCCGAGACGTTCATGCTGGTGTGCTCATACAACCCGGCCTACCGCAGCTCGTTGAAAGAACTGAAACCGTCCTTCCGGCAACGCTTCGTCACGCTGCCGATGCGTTACCTGCCGCCCGACCGGGAGGCGGAGGTGATCGTCGCCGAGGCGGGCATCGCGCTGGCGTCCGCTCAGCGACTCGTGCAGTGCGCGACGGCCATCAGAACCGCCGACGAGGCCTTCCACTTCGAACCCCCGTCGACCCGGGTTCTGGTCACCGCTGCACAGCTGATCGCCGCAGGCGCAACGGAATTCGAGGCGGCCGAGGCGTGCATCCTCGCGCCGCTGTCCAGCGACGGAGCCATCTCAGAAGGTTTACGCGAAGTCGCGGCGGCCAGCCTGGCGAACGCCGACAGCTCGAGCACCGCACCGTAGGGAAGGAGTCACGACGTGGACCAGAAGGAACGCAAACGCAAGCGGGCGCTCATCGTCCTGCAGATCGTCATCTACGGCTACCTGCTGGCCATGTTCGGAATCCAGCTGTACATGTCCTTCGTCCGCGGCTGGTGGGAGTTGTGAGTCTGGACGTCCGGGCGGACAGCACCGTCAGCCTCGAAGAGCACCACGAGAAGTCGCGCCTCGCCCAACGCCGAGCCGACAAGTGGATGATCGTCGGCGCAGCACTGATGGGCATGTGGGCACCGGGTATCTTCGGGCTGCCCATCTTCCTGCGCGGGGTGTGGCTGCAGCGACAAGCGGCAAGCGCCGGCCTGTCGATGCGACCCATGATCGTCACCCTGATCGGCTACCTCGTCCTGATCGACGGAATGCTCAACAGCCTCGGCTGGGCGCTGGACCTCGTCGCCAACCACACGTTGATCAACCGCGTGCTGATGGTCGGCTGGGGGGCGATGTTCGACGCCGGATATTTCTGGCACTACAACGAGTTCTGGGTCGGGGGCGCCGCCGGACCGGGCGAGAAGTCGATGGTGTTCGGCATGATCCTCACCGTCTTCGCGATGCGGTGCGCCGCGGCGATCGGGTTCCTGCAGATGAAGCGATGGGGTCACCAATGGATGATCGTCACCTGCTGGATGGGCGTGCTCATCTGGTGCCTCTACGTATTCAACATGACGATGTACGCCGACGTCCGATACGCCGGTGTGGTGTTCCCGGTCATCGGCTGGTGGCTCTACGACATCTTCTACATCACGCCCTTCCTGGCGATCCCGTACCTGCACACGGTCAACCGCGAAATCTTCTCCGACTGAACGGATTCGAGGAGCACTCCTATGACGACAACACCTGAGGCAGCGGAGCAGAAGGCCGAGGACCTGCCCCCTGGCACCACGCCGTACTACGCGCGCATGCACAAGTGGATCAAGCGGGCGGTGTTGGTCTGCCTGGTCGCGCTCGTGATCGAGGGCGCCTTCACGCTTCCGTTCATGGCGGTGTACTACGGGTATCCGACGCTGAGCCTGACCGAGATCTGCAGTGAACTCTTGAAGGTTCGATACTCCGACGACACCCTGGAGTGCAAGGTGCCCTACCCTCCGCTCGGACCGCCCGAGGGGGCTGAGGGCAAAGACACCGCCCAGGACGAATGGGGCATCCAACCGGTGCCGAAGTACCACCGGATCGGCTTCCGCGAACTGGTACGCATTCACGACGAGCGGGTGGCGCGCGAGGCCGCCGAACAGGCCCCGTGACGATGAGGTCGCCGGAGGAGCACGCGGCGAATCTGAACCTTCGCCACGAGGACTTCAACGACAACGACTTTCTGTACGCCGTCTACGCCGTGATGCGGCGGAATGGACCCTTCTCGCATACCGATTCGCCGTTCCTCGCCGCCACCGAAGGCGGCGCGTGGGTGGCCAATCGCTACCAGGAGTGCTACAAGATCCTGCAGGACTGGGAGCACTTCTCCTCCAACCCGGCGCCGGAGGGGGCCGAACGGCTCACGGGCGATCTCGTCATCACCCTCGACCCGCCGCGACAGCAGAAGTTTCGAAAAGTCCTCAACCCCTACTTCTCACCCGCCCGGATGAAGGCCCTGCGGCCGCAGATCCGCACGGAGACCGACCGACTCATCGACACTTTCATCGAGGCGGGCACGGGTGATCTCGCCGAGGTCGCATGGCGGCAGCCGGGCATCGTGTTCTTCAAGTACCTGCTCGGTATGCCCATCGACGACGTCCCGCTGTGTCTCGAGCTGACGGACACCGCGCTGAACGGCGCCACCGAAGACGCCCGGATGGCCGCCTGGGGTGGGCTATACCAGCACATTCACGATGCGGTGTCGGCACGCACCAGCCAACCGCCGCAGGACGACATGATCGACGTCCTGCTCAACGCCGAAATCGACGGCGAGAAGCTGGAGTTCGGCGACGTCGTCGGCAACGCGATGCTGCTGGTGCAGGCAGGACTGGAGACGACGGCAAGCGCAATGTCGTTCGCCTTCCATTACCTCGCAACGCATCCCGACGAGCGCGACCGGCTGATCGCCGAACCGGAGATCCTGCCCAAGGCGGTCGAGGAGTTCATCCGCTTCGGGGGGTCGATCCACGGCATACCGAGGACGGTCGCGCAGGAAGTGGAGCTCGCCGGGCACACCTTCTGCCCCGGTCAATCGGTCATCGTCAACTACGCCTCCGCCAACCGTGACGCCTCGGAGTTCCCGGATCCGGATCGGTGCATCCTCGACCGGCAGGCGAACCGGCACCTCGGATTCGGCGCAGGCGTCCATCGGTGTCTCGGCTCCAACCTGGCGCGCCTCGAGTTCCAAGTCGGCCTGGAACAAGTCTTGGCGCGGATGCCCGACTACACGCTCGCCGGCACGGCGGAATTCCACGGCAACTCCGTCACCCGCGGTTACCGCCGGATCCCGGTGGGCTTCACCCCCGGTGAGCGCTCGACCTGGGCGGCGGCCGGATGACGTATCGCGTCGTGCAATGGACGACCGGCAACGTCGGTAAGAAGTCGGTCCATGCGATCGCGGCGAACTCGACACTGGAACTCGTCGGCTGCTACGCCTGGTCACCGGACAAGGTGGGGCGCGACGTGGGCGAGCTGTGCGGCATCGAACCGCTCGGGGTGACCGCCACCGACGACGTCGACGCATTGCTCGCGCTCAAACCGGACTGCGTCGTCTACAACCCGATGTTCGCGAATGTCGATGAGTTGGAGAGGCTTCTGGGCGCGGGCATCAATGTGGTGACCACGTCGGAGTTCATCACCGGCCACCGGCTCGGATCGGGTCGCGCACGCATCGAGGAGGCCTGCCGTCGTGGCGGTTCGACGATCTTCGGCAGCGGGCTCAACCCGGGTTTCATGCAACTGTTCGCGATCGTCGCGGCCGGGATCTCCGACCGGGTCGACCGGATATCGATCGTGGAGTCCTTCGACACGACCATCTACAACTCCCCCGACACCGAGAAGATCATGGGGTTCGGCTATCCCATCGACCAGCCGGGCCTGCGCGACATCACCGAGAAGGGTTCGGAGATCTTCCGGGAGGCCGTACTGCTGCTCGCCAACGCCCTCGGAGTCGAACTGGACGAAATCCGCTGCGACGCCGAATATGCCCAGACCACCGAGGATCTCGACCTTCCCGGCGGCTGGCACATCGCGAAGGGTTGCGTGGCCGGAATCGATGTGCGCTGGAAGGGCTTCCTCGGCGCGCGTGAGGTCGTCGAGGTGCGCGGGGTCTGGACGAAAGGACAATCCCTTCAGCCGACATGGTCGATGGGTTTCGGATACGACGTGACCATCGAGGGCCGTCCGACGATCAAGACCACGCTGAGCTTCGAGCCACCGCCCGACTTCGTCGGCGAAACCATCGAGGACTACGTCCTGTTGGGGCTCACCATCACCGCCGTTCCGGCGATCACCGCGATACCCGCCGTCGTCGCCGCGCCTCCCGGCATCGCGACCTATAACGACCTACCGCTGCTACTACCCAGGGGTGTCATCAATGCCTGAGAAGACGTATCGGGTCATCCAGTGGATGACGGGCGACGTCGGGCAGGTCGGGGTGCGGCACTTCGCCGACAATCCGACATTCGACCTCGTCGCCGTTCTGGTGCACAGCAAGGACAAGGTCGGCAAGGACGCCGGCGAGATCGCGGGTATCGCGCCGACCGGGGTCGTCACGACCGATGACGTCGAATCGGTCATCGCGATGGATGCCGACTGTGTGTTCTACACGCCGGTGATCATGGACGTCGATACGGTTTGCCGACTGCTGCGCTCGGGCAAGAACGTCGTCACCACAAGCGGCTTCTTCTATCCCACCGAGGATTTTCGCGACGGCGGCGAGCAGATCCGCGCCGCGTGCGCCGACGGTGGGACCTCCTTCCACGGTGGCGGTATCCATCCGGGTTATGCGGGCGACATCCTGCCAATGACCCTTGCGCGTGTGATGAACAGGATCGACCAGATCGTCGTGTACGAGGTCGTGAATGTGCTCACCGATGCGCCGCTGGATCACATCGACTGGATGGGCTTCGGCAAGGACAAGGAGAAATTCCTCACCGAGCCAACGATTCTGGGCCTCGGTGTACCGTTCTTCGCGCAGTCGATGCACATGATCGCCGACGGTCTCGGGGTGAGCATCGACGACGTCACCGCTGCCGACGTGCAGGCGGCCGTCGCCACCGAGGACATTCCGCATGCGTTGGGGGTGATACCTCGCGGGACAGTCGCCGCCCAGCATCACGAGTGGACGGCATGGGTCGATGGCAATCCGCTGATCGTCTTCCACGCCATCTACTTGACGAGCGCGCCCGACAAGATCGACCCGTCGTGGGACTGGGGCAAGACGCGGTACCGGATCGTGATCGAAGGCGATCCACCCACCGAACTCACGCTCGAGGGCATCGATCGGCCCGACGGCACGATGCACCATCCCGGCTACGACTGGACCGCGATGGGGGCCATCAACGCGATCCCCGACGTGTGCGACGCCGAGCCGGGCTGGGTCACCCATTTCGACCTCGGGCTCATCCGCCCCCGCGGGCTGGTGCGGAAATGACCGCGCCCCGGCTGCATCACGTCGTCTTCGCCGTGGCGCCCGAGCGGCACGAGACCGTCGCGCGGATGTTCGCCGAGCTCGGCTTCGCGTTCCAGCCTGCGGAGCTGACCGAGCTCGGTGTCCGCGTGAGCCTGGACTGGGACCGCGGGGTTGAGCTCATCAGCCCGATCCCGGGATCGACGGCCACCGTCGCGGGATCGGTGCAGACCTTTCTCGACGAGAAGGGTGACGGGATCTACACCGTCGTGCTGCAGGTTCCCGACGCCTCGGACGCGGAATCCGTCGCCGAGAAGTTCGGCGCAGCAATACGATTCCGCCAAAAGCTGGCCGGCGACGGCACACACCTGGAAGAGATCGACCTGTCGGTGCTCGGCCTGCCGCTGACCCTACTGGACACCAACGTGCCATGACTGTCGACGCCGCCAAACCCAGTGTGTTCGACGCGGACCTGCCCACCCTGCAGTACGACGTCACCGACACGCCGCAGGAGATCTATCCCCAGTTCCGCGCGGCGCAGGAGGCCGCCCCCATCGCGCTGGGACCGATCGGCCCCGAGGTGCTCTCGTACGAACTGGCCCGCACCGTGCTTCGGGACCCGCGGTTCGTCGTGCCCAAGGGCATCCATCTCTCCGCCCACGGCATCACGTCAGGGCCGTTGTGGGACAGGGTGACTCGCAGCATCTTGAACATGGAGGGCGATGAGCATCGCCGGCTGCGCGGGTTGGTGTCACGCGCGTTCACGCCGCGCGCGACCGCGCGGATGCACGACACCATCCACACGGTGGTCAACGAGCTCATCGATGCGGTGGCCGACGCGGGCGGCTGTGAGTTCGTCGCGGATATCGCCCGCCCGTACCCCATTCCGGTCATCTGCGCGCTGCTCGGGGCGCCGCGTGAGGACTGGCGGCAGTTCTCCCGATGGGCCGATGACATCTTCAAGATCGTCAGCTTCGATTGCAACCTGGCAGAGGAGGAGCCCGTCGTCCTGAAGGCGTGGGACGAATTCGACTCCTACATCGACGATATGGTTGCGGTTAGGAGACAGAGCCTGACCGACGATCTGCTCTCCGAGCTCATTCGGATCGAGGACGCCGGCGATCGGCTCGACACAGGTGAGTTGCGGATGCTGGCCTTCAGCATTCTGGTGGCGGGCACCGATACGACGCGAAGCCAACTGGCCGCCTCGATGCAGGTGTTCTGCGATCACCCGGAACAGTGGTCGCTATTGCGGGAGAGGCCGGAGTTGGCGATGCGCGCCGTCGAGGAGACGATGCGCCACTCGCCGTCCATGTGCAGCACGGTGCGCAGCGCCGCCGAGGATGTCGTGATCGACGACTACACATTTCCCAAAGACACGTTCATCATCGTGAATACCTATGCGGCCAACCGTGATAGCGCGATCTACGACGATCCGACACGCTTCGACATCACGCGTGACGACCCGCCACCGATCCTGACCTTCGGCGGCGGGGTGCACTATTGCCTGGGCGCCAACCTGGCGCGGCTGGAACTCGCCGAGGCGCTGAAGATCCTCTCCCAGCGTCTGCCCAACCCGTCGCGCACCGAATCGGTGCCATGGAAGCCGCTGCTGGGTCTCAGCGGGCCGACGAGCCTGCGGATACAGTTCGGCTGATGGCGTACAAGATCGATCCGGACGTGCTGGGCAGGGTGGCCAAGCAGGTTGTGGGGCTGCCGCTGGAGAACGGTGAGCTGATCACCCGCGCCGTCGAGGCGCTGGCCGACGAGTATCCCGATCTCATCGATGCCACGCCAGGACGGTGGGTGGGCAGCAAAGCGGGTGGCATCCTCGGCAAGGTCAGGTTCCTCTACTTCAGCCCACGTGAGTACCTCGTGATCTTCGGCACACCCACTGGCACCCAAGGCTTTTCGGGTCGCTACAAGCACGTCGACGTGCACAAGTTTCTGATCGCCGGCCAAATCGACTGGTATGACATCGAATCGGACGATCTCACCGCCTCGACGCTGTTGCCCGGTGAGCACGCACACATGGCGCGGGGGCAGGCTCGCGGCATGACCATTCATCCCGGCTCGTGGCACATCGAGTACGGCCGCGGCGCGGTGGCCACCACCCTGCCGTTCGCGATGGTGGACACGCTGCTGGTATCGCTGGAATTCGAATCGGTGCGCCGCTCGACGGCGGAGTTCGCGAAACTGGTGCGGCGGCGCCGGTAATCACCACTGCACGAGCAGACGTGAACACCCCCAAATATGCCCAAATCTAGGGGTGTTCACGTCTGCTCGCGTGTAAACGGGTGGGTCAGGCTGGGGCGAACACGGCCTGGAAGCGGTCCAACGACTCCCGGAAATCGCTCTTCAGCGCGCCGGCGACCACCATCCCGATGGGTCCGAACAACGCAGGGCCGCCGAGGTGCACGTCGAAGGTGACGCTCGACCCCGCGTCGACCTTCTTGGAGGGCCGCACCTTGCCGATGAGCTTGACCTTGACGCCGCCCTCGCCCTTGCCATCGAGGGTGATTGTCTCGGGCGGCTTGAAGTGGACGATGGTCCACTTGACCCGCACGGGCATGCCCTTGACTTCGACGATCGACTCGATGGCCGTGCCCTTCTCAAGGGTTTCTGGCAGCTTGCTCCGCCACACCTTGTGGACGGTCAGCCACTCCTTGTAGCGGGGCAGATCAGACGCGGATTCCCACGCCTTCTCCGGCGGAAGAGGAACGTCGACGGAGACGGAAAGTTTTGCCATAGGTGTTTCTAGGGGGTCTGCGGGTTGTTCTTGTCGACCGCCTTCTTGGCGGCCTCCTGCACCTTGTCGATGTGCTGGGCGTATTTGCCCTGCGTCTTCTCGTCGACGATGTCACCGGCCTTGTCGATCGCGGTGTCCACCTTGTCGGCATTCTTGGCCAGCAGATTCTTCACCTTGTCGAGGATTGCCATGCGACCAGCCTACTCCGAGCGCCATAGCCGCCGACGTTCGCCCAGAACCGCTCCCTGCACCCACCAGATGACCTCGACGGCCGCCGCTCCGACCACCCCGATGAGCAGCGCGATCGACGTGGTCTTGAGGTTCGACGGGTCGAGCATGAACGCCTTTCGGGCCAGTGGAATCGAGAAGATCACGACATATGCCAGGCCGGACACGACGACCAGCGCCACCCGCCACCACTGGTACGGCCGTGCCACCACCGCCAGCACCCACACCCCCGTGACCAGCAGCGTGATCAGCGCCGCCGTCGACGCCTGCATCTGCTCGGCCGGTGTGGCCGTGCGTCCCTGATACGCCACCAGGTACGAGGTGAACGTCGCGATCCCGACCACGACGCCCGAGGGCAGCGCCGCCGTCATGACCCGGCGCACGAACCCCCGGTGCGCGCGCTCGTTGTTCGGCGCCAGCGACAGGATGAACGCCGGGATGCCGATGGTGAACCACGCCGCGATCGTCACGTGGATCGGCTGGAACGGGAACAGCAGCGGATCGGTGCCGAACAGCTTCGACGACAGGCCGCCGAGGCCGACGAGAATCGCCAGCAGCACCGAGTACACGGTCTTGGTGAGGAACAGGTTCGAGACTCGCTCGATGTTGCCGATGACACGGCGGCCCTCGCCGACGACGTACGGCAACGTCGCGAACTTGTTGTCCAGCAACACGATCTGGGCCACCGCGCGGGAGGCCGAACTGCCGGAGCCCATCGCGACGCCGATATCAGCGTCCTTCAGGGCGAGCACGTCGTTGACGCCGTCCCCCGTCATCGCGACGGTATGTCCGCGCGACTGCAGGGCGTGCACCATGGCTCGCTTCTGATCCGGCCGGACCCTGCCGAAGGTGGTGCACTCCTCGAGAGTGTCGGCCAGCTGCTCGGGATCGTCGGGCAGCTGGCGCGCGTCCATCGTCTCGCCACTCAGCCCGAGCGAGCCGGCCACCGCCGCGACCGAAACGGCGTTGTCGCCCGAGATCACCTTGATCGAAACCTTCTGATCCGCAAAGTAATTCAGCGTGTCATGGGCGTCGGGTCGGATGCGCTGCTCAAGAACCACCAGCGCCGCCGGAGTGACACAACCCGGCGCATCCGGGTGGTCGACAGGCACATCGGACGAGCCGAGCAGTAGCACCCGCAATCCCTTCGCGCCGATTTCCTCTGCCTGCTGGGCGATTTCGGACCCCGGCTCGAGCAGCACGTCGGGCGCGCCGATCACCCAGTTGCCGTGCTCCCCGTACGACGCGCCGCTCCACTTGGTGGCGGATTTGAACGGTGCGATCGCCGTGGCCTGCCATCCGGGCGGCATCTTGTAGGCCTCCGCGATGGCCTGCATGCTCGCGTTGGGTCGGGCGTCGTCGGCGGCCAGCTGCGCAAGAATGTCGGCGACGTTGCCTTCGTTCAGCTTCTTCAGATCCGAGACCCGCATGCCGTTTTCGGTGAGAGTGCCGGTCTTGTCGGCACACACGACGTCGACACGGGCCAGTCCCTCGATGGCGGGAAGTTCGTTGACCAGACACTGCCTGCGGCCCAGCCGGATCACGCCGACGGCGAAGGCGATCGACGTCATCAGCACCAGGCCTTCGGGCACCATCGGCACCAACGCACCGACCATCCGCAACACGGCCTCACGCCAGTCCGCACCGGTGGTGAACAGCTGCGTGTAGATGATCAGCAGACC
The DNA here is from genome assembly GCF_010726085.1 of Mycolicibacterium moriokaense. Lineage (NCBI taxonomy): Bacteria > Bacillati > Actinomycetota > Actinomycetes > Mycobacteriales > Mycobacteriaceae > Mycobacterium > Mycolicibacterium moriokaense. Next base: position 1,515,059 of record NZ_AP022560.1, on the reverse strand, counting down.
CGCGGGTATCAGCAGATACGTGATGAACTGCAGGATCTTGTTGATACCGCTGCGCAGTTCGGAATTCACCAGAGTGAACTTGCTGGCCTCCTCGGCGAGCTTGGCCGCGTAGGCTTCCCGGCCGACCTTGGTGGCCCGGTACGCGCCGCTGCCCGCGACGACGAAGCTGCCCGACATGACACCATCGCCGACGCCTTTGGCGATGGGGTCGGCCTCGCCGGTGAGCAGCGACTCGTCGACCTCGAGGTTGGACTCCTCGACGATCTCACCGTCGACGACGATCTGGTCACCGGGCCCGAGTTCGATGATGTCGTCGAGCACGATCTCGGCGGGAAGTACCGCCTTGGTGCCGGACTGCCTGCGCACCAAGGGTTTCGCCTGCCCGACGATCGCCAGCTTGTCCAATGTCTGCTTGGCGCGTAGCTCCTGGATGATGCCGATCGCACTGTTGGCGATGATCAGCAGTCCGAACGCGCCGTTGATCACCGAACCGGTGGACAGGACGATGATCAGCAGGACACCGAGAATGGCGTTGATGCGGGTGAGCACGTTGGCCCGGACGATCTCTGAGACGCTGCGTGCCGCGCGGGTCGGCACATCGTTGGTCTTGCCTTCGGAAACACGCTGCGCGACTTCGGCATCGGAGAGGCCGGCGATGTTGACGCCTGGGATGGTGGTCATTTGGTGAACGTCCCCTTACCGAACTCGTCGTAATACTCGAGCACGAGCTTGTCGCCGTCGAACGTGGCCATCGAAATCGTGCCCGGTGGCGCGTTTTCGGTGACGAACTTGAACGTGAACACGTTGCCGTCCCAGTGGTCGAGCGGGACGGTCAGCTTCGAACCGAGCGCCAGCATCAGCTTGCCGTTCTTCTCGGTGACACGGGCCGGACCCCAGAAGTCGTTCTGGTACGTCCCGACGTAGGTCGACAACGGCGCGGCGGGAGCTGGATTCGGTGGCGGCTGCTTGCCGACCAGTGACCCGACCGGGTCGTCCATCTCGTCGATGACCGAGCTGTACAGGCCGTACCAATCTTCACGCACCTCGCCGAACTGCACCAGGTCCGCGAACTGGGCCGTCAGTGCTTCGGGCACACCCGATGGCGTGGCGTTGGTGAGCGCGACGATCGCCACGTCGGCCGACGGGAGGATGACGAAATTCGTGGCTGCGCCGAGCTCGAAGGCGCCCGAGTGGCTGAGTTCCGTGCGTGCCGCCGACGTCGTCCCGACGTTGAAGCCGAATCCGTAGAAGCCTGACCGCATCGCGGGCTGCGTCGGTGGGCTCGAGACGATCTGCGGACTCAGGGCGGGCAGCAGCGCGCCGGCGTCGACGATCTGCTTGCCCTCGTGCTTGCCGTTCGCGAGCACCATGGCGAGCCAGCGGGTCATGTCGTTGAGCGACGAACTGGCGCCGCCTGCAGGCGCTTGCGCGTCCGCGTTTCGGACGTACAGCGGCTCGTAGGAACCGTCGATGCGGATATGGCCGAGGGTGCGGTTGGCCCTGGACTCGTAGTCGGCGAAACGGAAACTCGTCGATGTCATACCGAGCGGGTCGAACAGCACCTCGTCGGCCAGCGCGTCCCACGGCTTGCCGGCACTCGCGGCGACCGCCTCGGCGCCGGTGGTGTACCCGAAGTTGGTGTAGGCATATGAGATTCGGAACGGATCGAGCGGGAAGTCCCGCAGGTGCTCGAGCACATAGCGACGGTCGTGTCCGATGTCCTCGAGGATGTCGCCTGCGTGGTCGGGAAGCCCGGAGCGGTGCGACATCATGTCGCCGACGGTGACCATCTGCGTCACGGTCGGATCCGACAGCGCGAACCACGGCAACTTGGACACGATCGTGGTGTCCCAGCCGATCGCGTGCACGCCGACTTGGTGGGCGACCACCGTCGAGGAGATCGACTTCGACACCGACGCCAGCTGAAAGACCGTGTCCGCATCCACGCGGTCACCGGTCTTGACGTCTCTGACCCCGAACCCCTTCGCGTACACGGTCTTCCCCTTGTGCACGACGGCGACCGCCATGCCGGGGATGCCGGACTTGCGCATCAGCTCCTCGGCGATGCCGTCGAGCTTGGCGACGGCCTTGTCGACGGCGTTCTCCGGCAACGGCATCGCGGGCACCAGCGGCGGCGGTACGTCCGCCTGGGTCGGCGTCGACGGCGGCGCCGGTTCGGGTGGCTGGCTCGTTGCGCAGCCGGGCACCAGTGCGATCAACCCCGCGATCGCGACCCTGGCCAGTGCATTCATGACGAGCACCGTATCCCGTCGACTGCACGCATGTTGTACACGAATCGCGAATCGACCCGTCAACAACCGTGCACTCGGCGAAGGGCTAGAGGCGCCACCACGGGTCGCTAGCCAGCGCCTCGTCGGGTTGCACCCGCTGTCCCGGCTTCGGCACCGCGACCAGCACACGCTCGGAGTCGGCGGCCTTGATCAGCCGCTCCACCGGTTCGGACCATGGATGCGGGGCGAGGCGGAACGTCGCCCAGTGGATCGGGACCAGCAGCCCCGCATCGGTGACGTCGCGGTGCGCACGGACCGCATCCTCGGGGTTCATATGAATATCCGGCCAGCCAGGGTGATACGCGCCCACCGGCATCAGGGTGAGGTCGAAGAGGCCGTGCTCAGCGCCGATATCGCCGAAACTCTTCGAATATCCGGTGTCGCCGCCGAAGAAGGCGCGGTGATTGGGGCCGATCAGCACCCACGACGACCACAGGGTGGTGTTCCTGGTCAGGAACCGCCCGGAGAAGTGCCGCGCCGGCGTGCACACCAGGGTGAGGTCGCCGAGCTGGGCGCTCTCGTTCCAGTCGAGTTCGACGATCCGGTCGGCGGGAATGTGCCAGGACCGCAGGTGAGCGCCGATGCCGAGCGGGACGAAGAACTTGGCCCGCTGGGTGCGCGCCAGCTGTTTGACGGTGTCGACGTCGAGGTGGTCGTAGTGGTCGTGGCTGATGATGACCGCGTCGATCGCGGGCATCGCCTCCAGCGGGGCGGGCACCGGGTGCAGCCGCCGCGGACCGATCGTGCGGGACGGGGAGCAGCGGTCGCTCCAGACGGGGTCGGCCAGCACGCGGTAGCCGTCGACCTCGATGACCGCGGACGAGTGGCCGTACCAGGTGACGGCCAGGTCGCCGGCGGCGACGCTCGGGTCGGGAGTGACCAGTGGGACGGGTTGGGCCGGCTGCTGGTTGGCCCTGCCACCGATGACCTCACGGACCAGCAGGAACTGCTCCTGGCGGGTCAGGCTCATCGGGCTTGCGGGTTCCAGGTTGACGAACACGCCGTCCTGGTAATTCGGCGACGCCTTGGCGACACCGTCGATCTCGACCGGTGATGCGCCGAGGGCGGACGGAGTGCCCTGCAGCGCCCGCAGCGCCAACCCACCTGCCAGGAGCGTCGCCGTTCCGAAGCCGATGCGCAGGGCCGCCCCGATCATCAGGCGCCCTTGAACCTCGGGGGCCGCTTCTCGATGCGCGCCACCTGCGCCTCGATGACGTCCTGGCTGGCCCAGGCCCGATCGAACAGTTCCTGGTGCTCCGGCCACGGTTCCTCGTAGGCGCCGTCGTCGTTGAGCACCCGCTTGGCGTGTTGCAAGGCCAGCGGGGCGAAACCAGCGAGTTCGGCGGCCCAGGCCTGAGCATCGGACAGCGTGCCGATGCGGTTGGCCATGCCGGTTTGCAGTGCGCCCTCTGCGGTGAGCTTCTCCGCCCCCAACAGCATGCCTCTCGCGCGACCGGCGCCGACCAGCGACGTGAGCCGTCGAATGCTCCAGTTATCCAGTGCCAGGCCGTATTTCGCGACCGGGAACTGGAAGTACGCCTCGGGTGCGACGACCCGCAGATCGCAGATCATCGCGAGAATTACACCGGCGCCGATCGCGGGGCCGTTGATGGCTCCGATGACCGGGACAGGTGCCTTGTCGATCGCCAGGTTCAGCGCCTTGGCCTTGTCGGGCAGCTCCTCGGCGACGCCGCTCGCGTCGGACAGGTCGGCGCCCGCGCTGAAGACGTGGCCCTGGCCGGTCAGCACGATGGCCCGGATGTCTTCGCCCGCGGCCTTCTCGACCGCCTCGCGGAGTCCGTCGACGAGCGCGCCGTTGAGCGCATTGCGGCGATCGGGGCGCTGCATTTCCAGCGTCATCACATCGCCGTCACGGGTCACACCAATCATGGCGCCACCCTATCGGGACGACCTGGGTCAGGCCTTTCGGGTGCAGGCCTCGATCAATGCCTCCGGCTCGGTGACGCTGACCCAGAGCGTTTTCAACGTGACCGGCACGCCCATGACGTAAGCCCTGGTCGGAGGGTCGATGGTCAGTTCGACGATCCCCTTCGACGAGCCGTTCACCAGCCAGCGGCCCCGCCACCCGTGCGCACCCCAGGAATACACCCGGTCGTTGTTGCGCTCGGCCTTCGTGATCGACGACAGCGGGATGGCGGCCCGAAAGCCCCAGCCGAACTTGACGTGCAAGGTGTCGTCGGCGATGCGGACTTCACTTTGTTTCGGCCCGCAACCGAGCGGCACCGAAAACGGAAGGAACCATCGCTCGTAGCGAAGTTCTGTTTCCATGCGCACACAGTAGCCAGATAGCCTCGGCAGGTGAGCCGGATTCGTGCGCTTGACCTGCGCGATGCCGTGCTGGATGAGGGTTCGTTCCGTAGCTGGGACACCGCGCCACTGGAGGTCGGCGGCAGCTCGGAGTACCACCGCGAGCTGGCCGCTGCGGCCGCCAAGACGGGGCTCGACGAGGCGGTGCTGACCGGCGAGGGCACGGTTTTCGGCCGGCGGGTGGCGTTGGTGGCGTGCGAGTTCGACTTCCTGGCCGGCTCGATCGGGGTGGCCGCCGCCGAGCGGATCACCACCGCGGTGGCCAGGGCGACGGCCGAGCGGTTACCGCTGGTCGCCTCCCCAAGCTCCGGCGGCACCCGCATGCAGGAGGGCACCGTCGCGTTCCTGCAGATGGTCAAGATCGCCGCGGCCGTCGAGCTGCACAAGCGCGCGCACCTGCCATACCTGGTGTACCTGCGTCATCCGACGACGGGCGGCGTGTTCGCGTCGTGGGGTTCGCTGGGGCACGTCACCGCCGCCGAGCCGGGTGCGCTCATCGGATTTCTGGGCCCGCGGGTGTACGAGCATCTCTACGGCGAGCCGTTTCCGTCGGGTGTGCAGACCGCCGAGAACCTGGAGCGCCACGGCGTCATCGACGGAGTGATCCCGCTGGACGCGGTGCGGTCCACACTCGACCGCACGCTGAAGGTCCTCGCCGACCCGCCCGAATCACCGCCGCCGCCACCCGAATCCACCGATGTGCCCGAAGTGCCCGCGTGGGAATCGGTGACCGCATCGCGTCGACCGGACCGCCCAGGCGCGGCATATCTGTTGCGGCACGGAACATCCGATCGGGTGCTGCTCTCGGGCACGGGCCGTGGCGAGGACGCCACGACGCTGCTGGCGTTGGCCAGGTTCGGCGGACAACCGGCGGTGGTGCTCGGCCAGCAGCGGGTGCTCGGCGGGATGGTCGGTCCGGCGGCGCTGCGCGAGGCGCGACGGGGCATGGCGTTGGCGGCGGGCCTGAGGTTGCCGCTCGTGCTCGTGATCGATACCGCCGGACCGGCACTCACGGTCGAGGCCGAACAGGATGGTCTGGCCGGTGAGATCGCAAGGTGCCTGGCCGATCTCGTCACGCTGGACACGCCGACGGTGTCGGTACTGCTCGGGCAGGGCAGCGGCGGGCCCGCGCTGGCGATGGTGCCCGCCGATAGAGTGCTGGCGGCGCTGCACGGCTGGTTGGCGCCGCTGCCGCCGGAAGGGGCGAGCGCGATCGTGTTCCGCGATACCGCCCATGCGCCGGAACTAGCTGAGGCACAAGGGATTCGGTCGGCTGACCTGTTGGCGAGTGGCATCGTCGACGCCATTGTGCCCGAACGTCCGGACGCGGCCGACGAGCCGCTGGCGTTCACGCAGCGGTTGTCGGCGACTATTGCCAACGAATTGCACACGCTGCGTTCGATTCCCGAGGCCGAGCGGCTGACCGCGCGGCTGGCACGTTATCGCCGGATCGGGCTCTGATTCCTGCGATTTGAGTGCGTTTAGGAGCGCTGAGCGCAACGGAACGCACACAAATCACACTTCGATAGGTGGGTGCAAACGCTCCATCGTGTACTGCCGATTCCTCCTGGCGGCCCACGCGCTGCCGGCCAGCGACATCGCAAGCAGCACCACCAGGACGGCGATTGCGATCCACAGCCTCGAATCGATGCCGCCGACGGTCAGCTGGCGTAACCCGTTGACCGCGTATGTCATCGGGTCCACAGGATGCAGGATCTGGAACGGCTTGGCGGTGGTCTCGACGGGATATATGCCGCCGGCTGACACCAGCTGCAGCATCAGGAACGCCAGCGTCACGACGCGCCCCACCGCGACACCGAACAGCGCGTTGAACGCCTGGATCATGGCGAGGAACGTCGCAGCGATCAGCACCAGAAACCCAACTGTGGCAATCGGATACTTGGCCTCCAGACCGACGCCGAAGTGCACCACGACGTACATGACCACCACTTGGCACACGGCGATCAGCAGCCCCGGCCAGTACGAGGCGAGCACGACTCGCAGCGCCGCGAGACCGTTCACGATCGGCCGCGACTGCAACGGCGTCAACAGCATCCAGATGATCAGCGCGCCGATGAACAACGCCAGCGGCATGAAGAACGGCGCGAAACCGGTGCCGAAGGTGGCGGCGGGGTGGGTGTTGACCACATCGAGGCTGACCGGCGCCGAGAGCGTGCGCGCCACGTCGCTGCGCTGCGCGGGTGTCCACGACGGAATCTGGCTCGCCCCCTGCCCAAGCTTGGTCGCCAGCTCCTTCCCACCGTCCGCCAGCTTCGTCGTCCCATCGGCGAGTTGTCGTGCACCGTTGGCGAGTTCGTGTCCCCCGTTGGCGAGTTGTTGCAGTCCCGCGTCGAGCCGGCTGGCGCCGGAATTCAGCTGTTCGACACCGTCACGCAGCTTGGCGACGTCGGCCCGCAGCCCTCCGTTGAGCGCCCGGTCGATGAATGTCCGCAGCTTGCTGCTCGGGTCTGACAACTCCGCCTCCAGCGCGGCGGCGCTGTCCCGCAACCGAATCAGGCCCGCATCGGTGGCCGGATCGATGCCCTGTGCGCGCAGCAGCCCTTGCGCGCGGGCCAGGACCTCGCCCATATCGCGCACCGCGGGGTCGGGGTTGGCCCGCAGGAACCCGACTGTCTGGTCGACGATCGCCGCGACCTGCGCATGGTCGATGTTGAGCGCCGCGATCCGATCCGTCGTCGACCGCACGGCGCTGCTCAAATGCTCTGCAACAACACCGACTTCGTCCGGGTCGAGCCCCAGCCCTCCGACGCGGTCGAGCACCTCGATCAGCGGACCCGTCGCCGATTCCACGGCGGTCGACAGCTGCCGAGTGCCCGCCGCCAACTGAGCCGAGCCGGCCTGTGCGCTGTCGAGTCCCGACGCCAACACGTTGGCCCCCGAAGCCAACCGGTGCGCACCGTCGTCGGCGGCCGTCAACCCGGTGGCCAGCTGCTGGGCCCCGTCGGCGGCCTGTCTGAGGCCGGCCCCGGCGTCGGTGAGTCCCGCCAGCACCGTGCCAACAGTGCGTTTGCCGATCTCCGCATTGACCTGATTGAGGACCTCGCGTGCGGCGTTCTGCCCGATGATGGACGCGAGGTAGTTGTTGGCGTCGTTGAGGGTGAAGCGCAGCTGCGCCTGCTGCGGATCGGTGCCGGACACCGAGGCGATGCCGGCGCTGAAATCCTGCGGCACGGTGATCGAAAAGTAGTACTCACCGCTGGCCACACCCTCGGCGGCCTGTGCAGCCGACACCTCGGAGAGCTTGAGCTGACCGGAGTTCATCAGGGCTGCCGTGATTTCGTCACCTGCGCGCAACTGCTGGCCTTGGGCCGTCGCGCCACGATCCTCGTTGACCAGAGCCACCGGAACCTTGTTCAACTCCCCGAAAGGATTCCAGAACGCCCACAGGTACATCGCGCCGTACAGCAGCGGCATGAGGACGATTGTGATGAGAGCGATCCGCGGCAGCAGTCCCCGCGAATAGCGTTTCAGGTCGGTGCCCAGCGACATTCCGGCGAGCATGGCTAGTCGCCCCCCTTCGGTTGGCCGACCAGTTCGGCGCGGGTGACGTTGTGCACCGGGATTTCGGCGCGAACTGCATCGCTGTGGACGGGGTTGACGCTCGCGGTGATGACCGTCTGCGCACGACCGAGCTCGACCAGCCGCTGCAGCAGCAGCGCGCGGTTGGCGTTGCTGGCGACCTGGTCCACGTGGCCGACGACGAGCAGTTCGGGCCGGGCGGTGTTGGCCAGTGCGATCCGCAACAGCAGACCGTCGAGCTCGGTGAGCTCCTCGACATACTCGGTGAGCGGCGGCAACGGAAGGTCACCGAACACCGGACCGCACACTCTGGCGAGGTCGGCCTCGTCGGCGCGCGGTATCAGCCGGTGCCAGGGGGCGTCCCACCGAAGCTGCTCGGTGATCAGGTCGCGTACGGTGACCGACTCGGCGACGGCGTCGAGCTCGTCGATGCCCGCCAAGGCGGCGTTGGCGAAGATGTCGGCGGTTCGCGTGCGGCCCAGCACCGTCAGTTCGCCGGACACCGGGCGCATCCGGCCGGCCAGCGTCATCAGCAGCGCGGTGCGGCCCGACCCGGCAGGACACCTCAGCACGGTGACGCCCCCGGCGTCGACGTCGAGATCGATGGGTCCGTACACCGGACCCCACGGACCCGTCATCCGAATCCCCCGCGCGGTCACCGCCGGTGCCGGCGGGTCCTCATCAAGGGCTTGCTCGTTGTGGGACACCGACATCCGGCAATTAACCCACGATTTGTGTGCATCGAGGAGCGCTCAGCGCAACAAAGCGCACACAAATCGCCCCCGGGGGTTAGGCGCCGAGCTCCGTGATCGCCGTGTCGAGCGCCACCGCCTGCTCACTGAGCTCTTGATCCGACGGCGCCTCGCCGACGCGGCGGATGAGATCGTCGCGCGACACCACTTCCAGCGCGCCCCGGTACGGCTCGGACGCCAGCTTGCCGGCGCCGATCACCTCGATGCGACCCTCCACCAGCACCAGGACGGCGTCCTTCTCGTCGGCTCTCAGCAGCCGGCGCAAATCATCGGGCGAGATCATGAGCCGCTCCCTTCAGCCATGCGTCATCCATACCCTGCCACGGCCCAGAGCATCGCCACACACGTGACAAAATCCAGCGGCAACCGCAGCAGACTGCGGCGGGTCCATGCCACCGCGGCACTCTCGTCGACGGCCGCCGGATCCGCCTTCTCGAACTCCACCGCCTTCGGGATGAAGTCCACCAACGACCACACCCGCATCACGGCGTGGGTGACCAGCGCCACCAGCAGCGCGACCCGAACGTCGGCGTCGCGCCACGCGGCGATCAGCGCGACGATGAGCAGCACCTCGAACAGGGTGTGTGCGGGAATCCAGAACCGCCGCCGCGAGATTCCCCCGTTTTGGGCCTGGATGATGCCGGGCCGCTTGGGCCACGCGGGGTCGACGACCGCAGTCTCGTAGAGACCGCCACCGAGAAGTACGCAGGCGACGAGGGTGGCGGCGGCGATCAGGACGAGCGTCGGAGTCCACATCACCGCCGATTATCTAAGGCCCGTCGAGGTAGCGCTGCACGGTGGGTCCCAACCATGCGACGGCCTCATCGCGCGTCATGGCGACGATCGGCGGCAGCGCCAGCACGTAGCGGCACAATGCGAGGCCGAGCGTCTGCGTGGCGATCAATGCCGCGCGCCGTTCCGGCGCATCGGGGTTGATCTTCGCGACAGCTGGCAGCAGTTGACTGGCGAACAATGCCCGCATGCGTTGCGCCGCTTCAGGATTGGTGGCGCTGGCCCGCAGCAGCACGATGAGCACCTCATCGCGTTCCCACCTGTTCATGAAGTGGTCGACGAGCGCGGCGCCCAATTGGTCGCGGTCGATGCCGGACAGATCCGGTAGCTCGAGGTCGAAGTCGGCGGCCGCAGCGAACAGCTGATCCTTGCTCCCGAAGTACCGCATCACCATCGAGGGGTCGATGTTCGCGTCCGCCGCGATGGCTCTGATGGTGGCTTTCTCGAAACCGGATTGGGCGAATCTCTCCCTGGCCGCCGCGAGGATCTGAGCCTTGGTCTGCTCCGACGATCTGCGCATGCCAACAATTGTAGGCCAACAAGTGTTGACATATGCGCTCCGCACGGGAATTATCTATGCCAACAAGCGTTGGCATAGATCAGCGAGTGATTGGAGAGGCAGATGTACGAAACCCAGGTTCTCGTTATCGGCGCAGGTCCGACGGGGTTGGCGCTGGCCACCTCGCTGGTCGCCCGGGGCATCGCGACGACCGTCGTCGACCGTGCACCCGAGGGCGCCAACACCTCACGGGCGGCGGTGGTGAACGCCCGCACGCTGGAGGTCCTCGAACCCTTGGACGTCACGCGCCGGCTGGTGAAGGAGGGCGTCGAGGCGCCGCTGTTCACCATCCGCGACCGGGGCCGCACGTTGATCCCGATCGACTTCAGCGGGTTGCCGACGAAGTATCCGTATTCACTGATGGTCCCGCAGTCGACGACCGAACGGCTGCTGCTCGACCGGCTCGTCGAACTCGGCGGCTCCGTCATACGGCCCAAGACCGTCACGGCGATCACCCAGGATGGCGACGGCGTGACGGCAATGTTCGACGACGGCGACACCATCCGGGCGCGTTATGCAGTCGGCGCCGACGGCATTCGCAGCGTGGTGCGCGAGCAGGCGGGCATCGGGTTCGAGGGTGCCGTATATGACGAGTCGTTCATGCTCGCCGACGTCAGGCTCACCGGCGATGCGCCGGACGGCGAGGTCCTCCTGTTCTGGGCGAAGGCGGGGTTGACCGTGGTCGCTCCGCTGCCCGACGGCGTCCACCGAATCGTGGCGCCGGTCGCCGAGGCACCCGAGCAACCCTCCGCGGAGTTCGTCCAGCAGATCCTCGACACCCGCGTCGGCGCGGGCCGGATGGTCGTCACCGACGTCGTCTGGGGTTCGCGTTTCCGGGTCCATCATCGCGTCGCGGACACCTTCCGCGCGGGCCGACTGCTGCTCGCCGGTGACGCGGCGCATGTGCACAGCCCGGCCGGCGGGCAGGGCATGAATCTAGGCATTCAGGACGCCGTCGCGTTGGCCGACGCGCTTGTCGCCGTGCTCGGTGGAGCGCCGGACAGTGTGCTCGACGACTACGTCGCGGTTCGCCGTCCGATCGCGAAAGACGTTGTGGCGATGACGGATCGGCTGACCCGGCTGGCCACGCTGCCGCGCGCCGCTCGACGGGTCCGCAACGCCGCCATCAGCGTCCTCGGATGGGTGCCGTCAGTGCGGCTGGCGCTGGCGCGCAGGCTCAGCGGCCTGGTGTACCGCTAGCCGCGCGAGGTGCCCGCGGCTGCCGATGTACAGCGCGGCAGCCGCGGCGGCGACCTCGGTGAGCGCCAGCAGCGTGGCCACCGCCATGAGCGTCGACGGCGGCGACGCGGAGGTCACGGCGCCATGGTGATGCGCGGGGGCGGGCAGGTGCAGCGCAATCATCGCGAGGTTCATCAGGGCGACGACCACCCAGGCCCGCGCCGTCCCGTCACGCCACAGCTCGCGGGCGCAGTACAGGCACGCGGCAATCATCGCCGCGAGCAGACTGGCCGCGAACACGCCGGACGCGTGGCCGAGCATCGCCGCATGCAGCACCGCCGACGTGGCCGCAAGCGTTGCGCATGCACGTCGCACAACCGTCGGTACAGAAGTCACGTAGATAGGGACTCCGGCGGTCGCCAAAATTCATCCCTCTCAGGAGTCGAGGCCCAGAAGTTTCACCATTTCAGCACGCATCTCCACCTTGCGCACCTTGCCGGTGACGGTCATCGGAAACTCGTCGACCACGTGGACGTACCGAGGGATCTTGTAGTGGGCCAGCTTGCCGGTGGCGAAGTCACGCAACGCCTGCGCGTCGAGCGGAGGCCTGCCCGGCTTCATCCGCACCCACGCGCAGACCTCCTCCCCGTACTTCGCGTCGGGCACCCCGATTACCTGCGCGTCGTCCACGTCGGGATGGGTGTACAGGAATTCCTCGATCTCGCGCGGATAGACGTTCTCGCCACCGCGGATCACCATGTCCTTGATGCGGCCGACGATGTTGCAATATCCGTCGTCGCGCATGACCGCGAGGTCGCCGGTGTGCATCCACCCCCCGGCGTCGATCGCCTCGTTCGTCTTCGCCTCGTCCTGCCAGTAGCCCAGCATCACCGAGTAACCGCGCGTGCAGAATTCGCCGGGATGCCCGCGTTCGACGACCTCCCCGGTTTCGGGGTCGACGATCTTGATCTCGACGTGCGGATGAGCCCGGCCTATCGAACTGGTGCGCCGCTCGAGGTCGTCGTCGATCAGGGTTTGGCAGGAGACCGGCGACGTCTCGGTCATCCCGTAGGCGATGGCGACCTCGGTCATGTTCATGTCGTTGACACAGCGCTTCATGACCTCGATCGGGCAGACGGCTCCAGCCATGATGCCCGTCCTCAGCGACGACAGGGCGCGCTGCGCCAGGTCGGGCTGACCGAGCATCGCGATGAACATGGTGGGCACCCCGTAAACGGCTGTGCACCTTTCTGATTCGATGGCGTCCAGGGTGAGCGCCGGATCGAATGCCGGCGCGGGAATGACCATGGTGGCGCCGTGGCTGGTGCAGCCGAGATTGCCCATCACCATGCCGAAGCAGTGATAGAACGGCACCGGAATGCACAGCCGGTCGTCGGGGCCGAAGTTGATGAGCTCGGTGGTGAAATACCCGTTGTTGAGAATGTTTCGGTGCGAGAGCGTCGCACCCTTCGGGAAACCCGTTGTGCCCGAGGTGTATTGAATGTTGATGGGCTGGTTGTTGTCCAGCGAGGCCATCCGCGCCCGCAACCCGTCCACCGGTACCTCGTCGGCGCGTTGCGCAAGTTCGCGCCAATCGTCGGTGCCGAGATACAGCACCTCCGCCAGATCGAGTGTCTCGACGCGCACCTCGTCGACCATGCTGACGTAGTCCGACGTCTTGAACGATGGCGCCGAGATCAACGTGCGGATGCCCGACTGCTTGAGCACGTAGGCGAGTTCGTGTGTGCGATAGGCCGGGTTGATGTTGACCAGGATCGCGCCGATCTTCGCGGTCGCGTACTGCACGATCGTCCACTCCGCACAGTTCGGCGACCAGATCCCGACGCGGTCGCCGGTTTGGATGCCGAGCGCCATGAGTCCACGCGCGATGACGTCGATGTCCTCATTGAGTTGGGCGTACGTCCACCGTCGACCGGTTGCCATGTCGACCAGCGCGTCCCCGTCGGGATGGGCGGCGGCCGTGCGCTCGAAGTTGGCGCCGATCGTCTCCTCGAGGATGGCGGTGTCGGTGGGGCCTGCGTCTTGGGACTTCATCGCCTCATCGTTGCGTCGAAACTGCGGACAGATCGCGAATCGGAAGAAATATTCGCACTCCTAGCAGACTCGGCGAGGGTCTTGGTAAGGATGGAGGCATGGCCCCGATCAAGCCCTTCCGCATCGCGATCCCCGACGCCGACCTCGACGACCTGAAGTCCCGACTCGCCCGCACCCGTTGGCCGGAAGCCGAATGCGTCGACGACTGGAGCCAGGGCATCCCGCTGGCCTACACCCAGCGACTCGCCGACTACTGGGCCTCCGAGTACGACTGGCGCGCACGCGAAGAAGCGCTGAACCGGTTCGATCACTACACGACCGAAATCGACGGCCTGGACATCCATTTCATCCACCAACAGTCCGGGCGCGAGGACACGTTTCCGTTGCTGATCACCCACGGCTGGCCCGGGTCGATCGTCGAATTCCACAAGGTCATCGAGCCGCTTACCGAGCGGGGGTTCGACGTGGTGTGCCCGTCGCTACCGGGCTACGGCTTCTCCGGCAGGCCGACGCGCACCGGCTGGGGTATCGAGAAGATCGCGACGGCGTGGGACACCCTCATGGGCGAGCTGGGCTACGAGCGCTTCGGCGCGCAGGGCGGCGACTGGGGCGCAGCCGTCACCACCCAGATCGGCCGAAACGGCGGACGCTGCGTGGCGATCCACCTGAACATGCCGCTCGGCTTCCCGCCGGGCGAACTCAAGGATCCGACCGACGCCGAGAAGGCGGCGCTGGAGCGCGCGGAGTACTACCAGAAGTGGGATTCGGGCTACTCCAAACAGCAGTCGACGCGGCCGCAGACCGTCGGCTACGGGTTGGTGGACTCGCCCGTCGGCCAGCTCGCCTGGATCGTCGAGAAGTTCTGGTCGTGGACGGACAGCGACGGCGACCCGGAGAACGTGTTGACCAAGGACGAGATGCTCGACAACGTGATGCTCTATTGGCTGACCGCGTCGGGGGCGTCGTCGGCGCGGCTGTACTGGGAGAGTTTCAATGCATTCGGCGGCTTCGACCGCGTCGAAGTGCCGACCGGGGTCGCCGCGTTCCCGAGGGAGATCCTCAAGGCGCCGAGGAATTGGTGCGAGGCGGGGTACAACATCACGCACTGGACCGATATGCCGCGCGGAGGCCACTTCGCGGCGTTCGAGCAGCCCGAACTCTTCGTCGACGACGTGGCCAAGTTTTTCGACGGCGTACGTTAGGAGCCCATGGCAGCCATCGAGGCGGACTACCTCGTGGTGGGTGCGGGCGCGATGGGACTCGCATTCATCGACACGCTGGTCGCCGAGTCCGACGCCACCGTTGTGGTGGTCGATCGCAACGACCGGCCCGGGGGTCACTGGACCACCGCCTATCCGTTTGTGCGCCTTCATCAGCCGTCGGCCTACTACGGCGTGAACTCGCGACACCTCGGCAGCGACACCATCGACCGGACCGGCTTCAACGCGGGGTTCTACGAGTTGGCCAGCGGCGCAGAGGTGTGCGCGTACTTCGACGCCGTGATGCGCCACCAGTTGCTGCCGACCGACCGGGTGACGTACCTGCCGATGAGCGAGTATCTCGGCGACGGCCTGGTGCGCACGCTCGGTGGTGAACACATCGAGGTGTCCGCGCGGCGCCTCGTCACCACCCACGTCGAGATCATCGTGCCGTCGATGCGCAGTCCGTCCTACGCGGTCGCACCCGGTGTCGAGTGCGTGCCACCCAACGATCTGCCGCGTATCCGCGAGCTCCGCGATCGCTACGTGATCGTGGGTGCGGGCAAGACTGCGATGGACACATGCGTGTGGCTGCTGCGCCACGGTGTCGCGCCGGAGCGGCTGACGTGGATCAAACCGCGTGACTCCTGGATTCTGGACCGCGCAACGGTTCAGCCGGGATCGGAGTTCGCCAAGCGCGTACTGCGTGATTTCTCCAACCAGCTGAACGCGGTCATCGACGCGGAATCGCTGCCCGATCTGTTCGACCGGCTGGAGGCCAAGGGCTGCCTGATGCGGATCGACCGGTCGATCGTGCCGACGATGTACCGGTGCGCGATCCTCTCCCAGGGTGAACTCGAGCAGCTGCGCCGGATCGAGGATGTCCTGCGGATGGGCCACGTCGAGTCGATCGAGCCGGGGCGGATCACGCTCGAGGGAGGAACGCGCGACATCGAGGGCTCTGCTTTGTACATCGATTGCAGCGCAGACGGTTTCGCGCACGTCGAGCCGGCGACGGTGTTCACCGACGAGCGGATCGCATTGCAGGCGGTGCGCACGTGCCAGCCGGCGTTCAGCGCCGCGGTCATCGCCCACGTCGAAGCGACGTACCCCGACGACGAGACGCGCAACGCGTATTGCAATCCCGTGCCGTATCCGTCCGTACCCGCCGACTGGCTGCGCATGATGTTGGCGTTCAACAAGAATCAGGTGCACTGGTTCTCCGACCCGGACATGATGGCGTGGGTGGAGACGTCGCGGCTCAACGTGTTGCACCACGTGTCGGCGGGCGTCAGTGAGCGGGCTCGCGAGAAGATCATTTCGGTGCTGACGTCGCAGCTGCCCGCCGTCAACGAGAAGCTGGAAAAGCTACTGGCGCAAGCCTGATCTTCGTTGACTCTGCGCTGAGGGCGGGGTTTTTCGCGATTAGACGCCACAGACGCAGAGTCAACGGGCTAGGCGAGTGAGTCCACCCACGCCCGGTGCAGCGCCGCGTACCGACCCGACCCGCTGGCGATCAGATCGTCGGGCGCACCGTCCTCGACAATGCGGCCCTGCTCGAGCACCAGTACGCGATCGGCGACCTGCACGGTCGACAACCGGTGCGCGATCACGAGCGCGGTCCGGTCGGCCAGCACCGTCTCCAGCGCCCGCTGCACCATCCGCTCACTGGGGATGTCCAGCGACGACGTCGCCTCGTCGAGGATCAGCACCGCGGGATCGGCCAAGAACGCCCTGGCGAACGCGACCAGCTGCCGCTGACCCGCCGACAGCCGTCCACCGCGCTTGGCGACATCGGTGTCGTAGCCGTCGGGCAGCGTGTCGATGAACCGGTCTGCACCGACGGCCGCGGCCGCCGCGACGACCTCGGCGTCGGTGGCGTCCGGTCTGCCGAACCGAATGTTGTCGGCGACGGTGCCGTCGAACATGAAGTTCTCCTGCGTGACCATCACGACATGACGGCGCAGTTCGCTCTGCGTCAGGTCGCGCAGGTCGACACCGTCCAGCGTCACCGAACCCGACACCGGGTCATAGAAGCGGGCGATGAGTTTCGCGATCGTGGTCTTGCCGGCCCCGGTGGTGCCCACTAGCGCGACGGTCTGGCCCGCAGGCACCGCGAAGTTCAAGTCCGACAACACCGGTCGGCCCTCCACGTACGAGAACTGCACACTGTGGAAGGCGACGTCACCGCGCACCGTGTCGAGGTGAACGGGCTGACGCGGATCCTCGATGCCCGGCCGCTCGGCGAGCACGCCTGCGAGCTTCTCCAGCGCCGACGAGGCCGACTGGAACGTGTTGAAGAACTGCGAAATCTCCTGCATCGGTTCGAAGAACATCCGCAGATAGAGCAGGAACGCCGCCAGCGTGCCGATCGTCATCTCGCCGTGCAGCACACGATAGCCGCCGTAGAGCAGGACCACGCCGGTGGTGATGTTGCCGACCAGTTTCACACCGGGCATGAAGATCGCGAGCAACCGGAAGGTCTTCTCGTTGATCTCGCGGTAGTCGTCGGCGACGTCTTCGAAGATCTCCTGGTTGCGAGGCTCACGCCGGTATGCGTGCACCGCCTTGATGCCGGTCATCGTCTCGACGAACTGGACGATCACCAGCGCGGCGCTCTCGCGCACCTTGCGATAGACCCTGGTCGACTCGTTGCTGAACCACCACACCAGCGCCACCAGGATCGGGAACGCGCCGAGGCACATCAGGCCGAGCCGAACATCCAGCGTCACAAGCAGAATCGACGTTCCGACCAGGGTGAGCACCGCGGTGATCAGGCTGTCGAAACCCGTCTCCAGCATGTCCTGGATCGCTTCGACGTCATTGGTTGACCGGCTCACGACGCGGCCCGACGTGTATCGATCGTGGAACCTGATGTCGAGGCGCTGGAAGTGCCGGAACAGCCGGCGCCGCAACTCCAGCAGGACCTTCTGCCCGATGCGGCCCGACCGTCGCAGAAAGAACATCCGGCTCACAGCCTGCAGCAGCACCACCGCACCCAGCACTGCCACGATCGTCATCAGCGTTCGCGCCGAACCACCCTCGATGATCGGCGGGATGCCGCGGTCGATGCCGCGCTGCACCAGGATCGGAACGGAAAGGCGCGCAGCGTTTTCCACCACGACGACCAGCGCAAGCAACGCGACGGTGGCGCTGTACGGCCGCAGCAGCGAACCCAGCAGGGCGCGGGCCTCGCGACCGCGCGGCACGCTCTCGTCGATGGGCAGGTCGTCGGTCTGGTCCTCTTCGAACTTTCCGCGCCATTCGGTGGTCGTCATCGGCCTTCGGCCTCCGTGGTGACGAACCGCCGTGCCACGCGTTCGCGTTCCAGCGCTTCCTGCTCGTCGTAGGCCTGGTCGAGCCGCTGACGGTCCTCGTCCTCCTGCCAGTTGCAGGCGCGTTCGCAACCGTCGTCGAGTTCGTCGTCGGCGGCCAGCAGGTAACGGTATTGCGGGACGGTGGCGAGCAATTCGGCGTGCGTGCCGACGTGGGTGATGGCACCGCCGTCCAGCAGCGCGACCTTGTCGGCAAGCAGCACCGTCGATGCCCGATGCGCGACGACGATGCCGGTCACCGAGTGCAGCACCCGGCGCAGCGCCTCCTCCACGATGGCCTCGGTGTGCACATCCAGCGCGGACAGCGTGTCGTCGAGCACCAGGATCCGCGGCGCCGCGAGGATGGCGCGCGCGAGCGAAAGCCGTTGCCGCTGACCGCCGGACAGGCTCATCCCCTGCTCGCCGATGCGGGTGTCCAGGCCCCACGGAAGGTCGTAGACGAATCCGGCGGCGGCGATCTCGATGGCCTGGGCCATCTGCTCGTTGGTCGCCTCGGGCCGACCGAGCCGCAGGTTCTCGGCGACGGACATCGAGAACAGCGTGGGATCCTCGAACGCGGTGGCCACCGTCTCGCGCAGCGCAGGCAGCGACAGATCCCGAATGTCGGTGCCGTCGATGCGGATCGAGCCCTCGGTGACGTCGTAGAGCCGCGACAGCAGCGAGGCCAACACGGACTTGCCCGACCCGGTCGCGCCCACCAGCGCCAGCGTCTCCCCCGGTTCGACGGTGACGGTGACGTGCCGAAGGGCCCAGTCGTCGGGCTTCGCGTCCGGGAACCTGAACCCGACGTCGACGAGCTCCAGCCTGCCACCCTTGGGGGCTTCGCCCTTGGGTCCGTCGACGATATCCACTGGTGCATCGAAAATTTCGGCGATGCGGTTGGCGGCGGTGAACGACTCCTGCGTCATCGACAGCAGGAATCCCAGTGATGCGATCGGCCAGACCAGCGACAGCATCATCGTGATGAACGCGACCAGCGTTCCCATCGTCACGTGTCCCTCACCCGCGGCGTAGGCACCGAAGCCGAGCACCACCATCAGCGTCAGGTTGGGAATGACCTCGAGCAGCGTCCAGAACTTCGCGGACACCGACACCCTGTCGACCTGGGTCTCGTACAGGGCGGTGAGCTGCTCGTCGAACCGGTCGTAGACGTATTTCTCGCGGCCGAACGACTTCACCACCCGAAGGCCCAGCGCGGATTCCTCGACGTGGGTGGCGACGTGTCCCGCCTGGTCCTGTGCCAGTCGCGACAGCCGCACGTATTCGCGCTGGAAGTGCAGCACGGTCGCGGCGATCGGCACGATCGACAGCAGCACCACCACGCCGAGGGGCCAGTACATCACCAGAAGGATGCCTGTCACGACGGTGATCTGGATCGTGTTGAGCAACAGGAAGATCAGGCCGAAGGACATGAATCGGCGAATCGTGCCGAGGTCGTTCATGATTCGCGACAGCAGTTGGCCCGACGGCCAGCGGTCGTGGAACGACATCGGCAGGACCTGTAGTTGGGCGTAGAGGTCCTTGCGGATGTCGGCTTCGACGCCCATGGTGGCGCGCGATACCAGCCACCGCCGAATGAACCAGAGCACGGCTTCAGAGATCCCGACGCCCATTGCGGCGGCGCCAAGCAGCCACAGGCCCCGCTGGTCCTGATTGCGCACCGGACCGTCGATCACGGCCTTGGTCATCAACGGGATCGCCACCGTGGCAACGAGGCTCAACAGGGCGATCACGATCATCGCGATCCAGCGGACGCGGTACGGCATGAGGTAGGGCAGCATGCGCCACAGATCCGAGCTCGGCCTCGCACGCTTGGGCCGCGGCGCAATCGCAGGCGCCGCGCGTAGCGCGTTCAGCGAGTCGGTCATTTAGAACATCTTCCCATTGCGTGCAAGTGGATAACCTGCTGCAGGCACCGTAAAACCTCAACAATTCTTGAGGTCAATTGCTTCCGGGGAGGTGTCGCGGAACTACTACTGGTCGTCGCGATGCGTCTTCTGTAGTTCCTCTTCGGCCTGTTCCAGCGCATCCCGCGCGGCGCGTAGTCGGGCCAGCAGGTCGTCGGTCTCGTGTTCCTTGCGGTCGGACTCCCTGGCCTGTTCCATGGCGTTGAGCACGATGCCGATGAACAGGTTGAAGATCAGGAAGCTGGCCAGCAGCACGTAGCTGATGAAGTACAGGATGGTCCACTGCGAAACCTGTTGGCCCATCGCGACGTTGTCGGGGAAGTTCTCCAGGGTCAGCATCACGAACATCGTCAGCATCGCCTGCCCGACGTTGCCGTAGGACGCCGGATCGTGAGCCGAGAAGAGCACCCAGCCGCCCATCCCGTAAATGAAGATGAGCACGAAGGTCGCACCCGCCAGCGACGCGATGCCCGGCACGCTCTTACCCGCCGCCATCACGAGGAGACGCAGATCGGGCAGGAAACGGACAAGGCGCACGATGCGCAGCAGTCGCACGAGGCGCAGCAGCATCGCGTTCGCCCGCAGCGACGGTACGAACGATGCGACGACGACGATGAAGTCGAAGATGTTCCAACCGTCTTTGACGAACTCGCGGGGGTTCCACCGGTAGGCCGTCAGGCGGATCAGCAGCTCGACGACATAGATGCCGAGGATGACGTTGTAAATGGTGTTGAACAGGGATTCGTACCGACTCGCGATGTCGGCGTAGGTTCCCATGCCCAGCACGATCGCGTTGACGACGATGACCGCGACGATGGTGAGCTCGAACTTGCGATTCGAGATCAGCGCGCGACAGAGATCCGGGATCGAACGCGAGGTGGAGGCCGGCTCAGGTGCCCGTTCCGGCGGCGGGGCCCCGACGGAGTCGGGGGTTTTGACCGTCACCATATGTAGATAGCAGGCCGATCGCGCATGTGCTCGGTTACCGCACTACTTTTTTTGCGGCTGCGTCAAACAATTCCGAAATAGCCGATGACACCCGCCGCCGCCACCACAAGCAGCGGGTTGAGCTTGGTGGAGACGAAGATCGCGGTGCAGATCGCGGTGAGCAGGTAGGCCCGCCAGTCGTGGTCGGCCGTCCGGCTCATCACCAGCGAGGTGGCCATGATCAGTCCGACGGTCAGCGGTGCGAAGCCTTTTTCAACGGCGATCCGCCATTTCGAGTTCTGCGCCTTCTGCCAGAACAGCGTCACCGTGTACATCAGGGAGGCGGCCGGAACGATCATCGCGACCGTCGCGATGAGTCCGCCGAGGATCGCGCCGGGCACCCCGCCGACCGTCAGTCCGGCGCCGTATCCGACGAGGGTCACGATCAGGATGCTCGGACCCGGCGCGGTCTGCGAGATCGAGAAGACGTCGGCGAATTGGGCGTTGGTCAGCCAGTGATGCCCGGTGACCGCCTGGCGATGCATGTCGGGCAGCACCGCGTTGCCGCCGCCGATCGAAAGCAGCGACAGCGCCGCGAACATGCCGGCGATCTGGAGGTAGGTGCTCATTTCGCCTGTGCCGCAGGGCTTCTCGGCCACGCCCACCACAGCGAGAGCGGGGCGACGATCAACAGTGTGAGCGGCAGCGGCAGTCGCACGAGCCCGTTCAACACGAACGCCGCAAGGAAGAGCGCGATCGGCATCAGTCCCGTGAGGCATTTCCTGCCGGTCTGGATCACCATCGCCAGGGTCAGTGCGACGGCCGCGGCCGACGCGCCGTGCAGGACACCTTTGACCGCGGCCTGCTCCTTGAACCGGAAGTACAAAAACGCCATCACGAGGACGATGACGACGGGCACGAAGCACAGCCCGAACAGCGCAGCCAGCACGCCGGGCAGCCCGCGCATCTTGCTGCCCGCGAACACGGCCATGTTCACCTGGTTGGCGCCGGGCAGAATCCGGCACATCGTCATGGCGGAGAGGAACTCCTCCTCGCCGAGCCATTGCTTCTCGACGACGAGCACTTCGCGCGACCAGGCGGACAGCCCACCCCCGAACGAGGCCAGCGCGATGTGGTTGAACGTCCACGCCAGCTCGACCAGCGAGACCTTCTCGAGCGGCGGCTCGGGCTCACTCATGCATGAGTTCGTGGTCGTGCGGAAAGTCGTCCTCGTGGTGGTGCGCCGGCTGCAGCGGATCCGGCGGCTCGTAGTGGTGCGAACTCTCCCAGTCGGCGGCGAACACCTCCTTCAGGCGTGCCACCGTCGCCGCATCCGATATCTGTATTCCCAGCTCACGACGTAGGTCGAAGGCACTGCGGTCGATGTTCATCGAGCCGACCAGCGCACGCTCGTCGTCGACCAGCAGCAGCTTGGCGTGCACCCGCAGGTTCTTCTGCTTGTGCACCTTGACACCGAACCGGCGCAGGGTCCGCAGCGACGCGAACGTGTCGAGGATGTCCCATTCGCTGATGCCGTGCCTACCGCCGCAGAGCACGTGCACCTTCACCCCGCGGTCGGCGGCGGCCGCGATTCGCTCGAGAATGACGGCGTCGACGTATTTGGGGTGCTGGATATCGAGCCGGGTTGTCGCGGTGTCGATGAACTGCGCCATGTGATAGCGGGAGTTGGAATTGCTCCAGAGCAGACCCTCGTAGGCCGAGCACGTCCAGTCGAGCTCCTGCCAGTCGGCGTCGAACACCTCGACGATCTGCGCGACGTGCACGCGGTCGTGGGTGATCACACCGTAGTCACGGGTGAGCGTGAAGTACTTCGTGCAGAGGTTGAACGTGGCGACCAGTGCGGCCTGGTTGTCGACCACGATCGACTTCTCATGCGTCACATAGAACTTCGGGTTCGACCACCGCACGGCGATACCGGCGTCGGCGAATTTCTGGAACGTCTCGTCGTTGGCCCGGTCACCGCCCGAGCGCGCGGGGTTGAGCATGACCCGCACGTCGACACCCGCGTTGCGCCGTTCGATGACCGCGTCGATCAGGGTCTCTTCGGTGAAGGTGAACTGCTTGATCAGCAGTGAGCTCTGCGCCGAGGAGATGAATTCGCGCACCGGTTCCACACCGTCGTCGGGCTCGACGATCAACCGGGGTGGTGGCACTGGCACAAGTGTCGGATGCTAGCAGCGGACGAGTTTGCTCGCTTTGCTATCACGTGATCGTTTCGACGGGCGTGACCCAGCGGTGACAAGACCGCCGCAACGGCGAGACCACGGCACTTACGCGCCTGACGCATGTGGACGGCGCCATCAGGCAAGATTGTGACCATGGACAGTGGAGCAGCCTCACCCCGGGTGCTCGTGGTCGACGACGACCCCGACGTGCTCGCCTCTCTCGAGCGTGGACTACGGCTGTCCGGCTTCGATGTGTCCACCGCGATCGACGGCGCGGAGGCGCTGCGCAGCGCCACGGAGACCCGGCCCGACGCCATCGTGCTCGACATCAACATGCCGGTCCTCGACGGCGTCAGCGTGGTCACCGCGCTGCGGGCCATGGACAACGACGTGCCCGTCTGCGTGCTGTCCGCGCGCAGCTCGGTCGACGACCGCGTGGCGGGACTGGAAGCCGGCGCCGACGATTACCTGGTCAAACCGTTCGTGCTGCAGGAACTCGTCGCGCGCGTGAAGGCGCTGCTGCGCAGACGCGGGTCGACGGCCACGTTCTCGTCGGAGACCATCCAGGTCGGCCCGTTGGAGGTCGACATCCCCGGCCGTCGCGCCCGGGTCAACGGCGCCGACGTCGACCTCACCAAGCGCGAGTTCGATTTGCTCGCGGTGCTGGCCGAGCACAAGACCGCGGTGCTGTCGCGTGCTCAGCTGCTCGAGCTGGTGTGGGGTTACGACTTCGCCGCCGACACCAACGTCGTCGACGTGTTCATCGGGTACCTACGCCGCAAGCTCGAGGCCGGCGGTGCCCCCCGACTGCTGCACACCGTGCGGGGAGTGGGATTCGTCCTGAGGACGCAGTGAATCCATGAGTACGCCATGAGCCTGCTGACCCGGGTCTTCCGCAGGACTCCGTCACTCCGCCAGCGAGTGGCGTTCACCAGCGCGATCGCCGGGGCGATCGTGGTGGTCATCGCGGGCACCGTGGTCTGGTTCGGCATCACCGACGCGTGGAACGAGCGCCTTGACCGCCGCCTCGACGAGGCCGCGGGGTTCGCGATTCCGTTCCTGCCGCGGGGACTCGACGAGATCCCGAAGTCACCCAACGACCAGGACGCCGTTATCACGGTGCGCAAGGACGGTCAGGTGACGTCGAACTCCAAGATCGTCCTGCCGCAGCTGGAGCCGGGGTACGAGGACACCTACATCGACGGCGTGCGCTATCGGGTGCGCACGGTCGACATCCGGTATCCCGAACCGATGTCGGTGGCCGTCGGGGCGACGTACGAAGGGACCATCGCCGACATCAACAACCTGCACCGCCGGGTGATCATCATCTGCACGCTGGCGATCGGTGCGGCGACGGTCGGCGGCTGGGTGCTGGCGGCGTTCGCCGTGCGTCCGTTCAAACGGCTGGCTCAGCAGACCCGGCAGATCGAGGCGGGCGACGAGGATCCGGACATCGACGTCCGCGGCGCCACCGAAGCCGTGGAGATCGCGGAGGCGGTGCAGGGACTGGTCGAGCGGGTGTGGACCGAGCAGGAGAAGACCAAGGCCGCGTTGACGTCGGCCCGCGACTTCGCCTCGGTGTCGGCGCACGAGCTGCGGACGCCGCTGACGGCGATGCGGACCAACCTCGAGGTGCTCTCCACGCTGGATCTGCCCGAGGAGCAGCGCAAGGAGGTCGTCAACGACGTCATCCGCACGCAGTCGCGTATCGAGGCGACGCTTTCGGCGCTCGAGCGGCTGGCCCAGGGCGAGCTGACGACGGCCGACGACCACGTCCCGGTCGACATCACCGAGCTGCTGGATCGCGCGGCGCAAGATGCGATGCGGGTGTACCCGGATCTGGACGTCTCGCTGGTGCCCGCCCCGACGGTGATCATCGTCGGGCTGCCGGCAGGCCTGCGGTTGGCGGTCGACAACGCGATCGCCAACGCCGTCAAGCACGGCGGCGCGAAGCGGGTGCAGCTGTCGGCGGTCAGCTCGCGCGAGGGTGTTGAGATCGCGATCGACGACGACGGTGTCGGCGTTCCCGAGGACGAGCGCCGAGTCGTGTTCGACCGGTTCTCCCGCGGCTCGACCGCGTCGCACTCCGGCTCGGGCCTCGGTCTTGCGCTGGTCGCCCAGCAGGCCGAATTGCACGGCGGCACAGCGTCTCTGGAGCAGAGCCCGCTCGGCGGCGCCCGGCTGTTACTGAAGCTGCCCGGTCCCAGCTAAGTTCTGCTCGCGAGCAGACGCCAAAACCCCCGACACGCCGACAAAATGGGGGCGTTCACGTCTGTTCGCGGAAGGAACTAGCGCGTGCCCAGCAGGTCGATGACGAAGATCAGCGTCTTGCCGGACAACCGGTGCCCGCCGCCCGCCGGGCCGTAGGCCTGCTCCGGCGGGATGACGAGCTGGCGGCGGCCGCCGACCTTCATCCCGGGGATGCCGTCCTGCCAGCCCTGGATCAGACCGCGCAACGGGAACTCGATCGACTCGTTGCGGGCCCACGAGCTGTCGAACTCCTCGCCGGTGTCGTACTCGACCCCGACGTAGTGCACATCGACGGTGCCGCCGGGCACCGCCTCAGCACCGTCACCGACGACCAGGTCCTTGATGACCAGTTCGGCCGGGGCGGGTCCGTCGGGAAACTCGATCTCGGGCTTCTGCCCTGAAGTGGAAGTCACCGTACTCACCGTAGTCGGGCAGACTGGACCAATGGCGAAGGACCAAGACATTCTCAATCAGGTCAACGAACTGGTCGCAGAGGAGCAGCGCCTGCGGGAGCAGCTGCAGCACCGCGACATCGACGAGTCTGAGGAGCATCAGCGCCTGCGCGCCCTCGAAGTCCAGTTGGACCAGTGTTGGGACCTGCTGCGCCAGCGCCGGGCACTGCGAGAGACCGGCGGCGATCCCAGGGCCGCGAGCGTGCGCCCGCCCGACGAGGTCGAGGGCTACCTCAACTGAGCTCGTCGGCGACATATGACGTCGTCGTGGTCGGCGGCGGGCACAACGGGCTGGTCGCTGCGGCGTACCTGGCCCGCGCGGGACGCCGCGTGCAGGTGCTGGAGCGACTCGACCACGTCGGCGGTGCGGCCGTGTCGGCGCACGCCTTCGAGGGCGTCGACGCGCGGTTGTCCCGCTACTCCTATCTGGTGAGCCTGCTGCCCAGGCGCATCGTCGAGGACCTCGGCGCCCGGGTGCGGTTGGCGCGGCGGCGCTACTCCTCCTACACCCCCGACCCCGAGACCGGCGGCCGGACCGGACTGCTGATCGGCCCTTCGTCGACGTTCGGTGCGATCGGCGCGGACGCCGACGAGACGGGCTTCGACGAGTTCTACCAACGCGCGCGGGCGCTCACGTCGCGGTTGTGGCCGACCCTGCTGCAGCCGCTGTGCACCCGCTACGAGGCGCGCACTCAGGTGGGCGACGACGCCGCGTGGCGCTCGATCATCGACGAGCCGATCGGCCACGCCATCACCTCCGCGGTGTCCAACGACCTCGTGCGCGGAGTGATGGCCACCGACGCGCTGATCGGCACGTTCGCCCGACTCGACGACCCGTCGCTGACACAGAACATCTGCTTCCTCTACCACCTGCTCGGCGGTGGCACCGGCGACTGGGACGTCCCGATCGGCGGCATGGGCGCGGTCAGCGGCGCACTGGCCGCCGCCGCCACCGGACACGGCGCCGAAATCGCCTGCGGTGCAGATGTTTACCACATCGACCCGGACGGGCAGGTGTGCTACCGGCGCGACGGCCGGGAACACCGCGTGAACGCCACCCACGTGCTCGCGAACGTGACGCCGACGGTGCTGGCCGCACTGCTCGACGAGCCAGCACCCGACCAGGCACCGGGTGCGCAGGTGAAGGTCAACCTGATGTTGCGCAGGTTGCCCCGATTGCGCGACGAGACCGTCGGGCCGGAGCAGGCGTTCGGCGGGACGTTTCACATCAACGAGACCTACCGCCAGCTCGATACGGCCTACACCCGCGCCGACCACGGTGTGGTGCCCGATCCGCTGCCGTGCGAGATCTACTGTCACTCACTGACCGATCCCACCATCCTGTCCGACGAGCTGCGCGCCTCCGGCGCCCAGACGCTGACCGTGTTCGGCCTACACACTCCGCACTCGTTGATCAAGACGGGTGACCCCGGCCGGATGCGGGACACGTTGACCTCGGCAGTACTCAATTCGCTGAACTCCGTTCTGGCAGAGCCCATTCAGGATGTGCTGATGCAGGACGCGGCGGGCCGGCTGTGCATCGAGACGAAAACGACGGTGGATCTTGAACACGCGCTGGGTATGACGGCGGGCAACATCTTCCACGGTGCGCTGTCCTGGCCATTCGCCGAGGATGACGAGCCACTCGACACCCCGGCCAGACGGTGGGGCGTAGCCACCGACCACGATCGAATCCTGCTGTGCGGCTCCGGTTCCCGCCGCGGTGGCGCCGTATCGGGGATCGGCGGGCACAACGCGGCGATGGCGGTGCTGGAGAGCTCCCGCTAACCCGTTACGTCCGCAACTTTCGCAGAGTCTCCTGCAGCTGCTTCAGTTCCGCATCGCCCAACGCCGCGAACACGTCGGGCGCCGGATCGTCGATCTCTTCGATCTTCCGCACCACCGCGCGGCCCTGCTCGGTGAGCGACACGATCTTGTACCGCCGATTCGTCGGATCGATCTCGCGCACCACCAGTCCGCGGTTCTCCAGGTCGTTGACCGCCACCGTGGCCGCGGGCGCATCGATGGTCGCCGCGTGCGCCAGCTCCTTCACCGACATCGATTGCCGGCTCAACCGCTTGAGGATGCGAATCCTGCTGAACGGCAAGCCCGATTGCTCCACCACGGCCCGCTTCCAACTGTCGCGGTTGTCCATCACCACCGCAGCCATGGCGCGCCAGACCTCGTCGGCCAGCGGGTTAGATGACATCGGCGACCTCCCGTCGCACATCGGTTCCGGCAATCAGCGGCGCAAGACGATCAGCGGAACGCAGTGCGCGTGACGACGTCGAGTAGATCCCGAGCGCGGTGATCGTCAGCCCCAGCGCCGCGCAGATCAACCACAGCGGCCGCGCGGCCACGGCGAAGTCCGCACCCATCGTCGCCAGCGCCGCCCCTGCGACCGAACCACACAGCGCCACACCGAGACTCACGCCGACCTGCCGGCTGGTCGAAGCGATGGCCGACGCGGCCCCGGCCCGGTCCGTCGGCATACCGCTCACGGCCGCGGTGGTGATCGGCGCGTTGACGATCGAGAACCCGATACCGAACACCGCGAAGATCACGAGCAGCCGCCAAACCGGCGTCGTCGCTGTCAGACCCGCGAGCAGCACCGTCGACGCGGTGATCAGCACACCCGAGATGACGATCGACGGCCGGCCGCCGAATCGACCGACCATCCGGCCCGACAGCGGTGAGAAGACAAGTGCGCCTATAGCCACCGGCAGATAGATCAGCCCGGTCTTCATGGCCGAGAAGCCGCGCTCCTCCTGCAGGTACAGCGACATCATGAACAGGAACGCACCCCACGCGGCGAACGCACAGACCGCGATCATGGTCGCCGACGCGAACGGGACGCTGCGGAAGAACCGAAGATCGATGAACGGGTCGTGGCGCCGCGACTCGTAGATCAGGAAAGCCAGCAACGCGAGCACCGCGACGACCGCCACCGCGATCGTGCGCACGTCGCCCCACCCGAAGTTCGGCCCTTCGATGAGGACGTAGACGATGCCGAACAGGAAGGCCATGCCGAGGCCCTGGCCGACCGGGTCGATGTCGCGCATCGTGGCCGACTTGGATTCGGGGACGAAGATCGCCGTCAGCAGGATCGCGATCGCACAGATCGGCAGGTTGATCCAGAACACCGCGCGCCAGCTTGAGTACTCGATGAGCGTGCCGCCGACGATCGGGCCGATTGCCATCGAGATACCGACGACGCCACCCCAGATGCCGATCGCGCGGGCGCGCTCGACCCGGCCGGTGAAGACCTGGGTGATGATCGACATCGCGACCGGGTTCATCATCGAGCCGCCGACCGCCTGCAGGAATCGCGCCGCGATCAGTGTCTGGATGTTCGGCGCAAGGCTGCACATCAGCGAGCCGATCGCGAAGACCGTGAGACCGAGCTGGAACGTGCGCCGGCGGCCGAACCTGTCGGCGGCCGCACCAGCCAACAACAGCAGCGACGCCAGCACCAGCGTGTAGATGTCGACCACCCACTGCAGCTGCGACGCCGACGCGCCGAGATCCGCGCGGATGTTGGGAATGGCGACGTTGACGATCGTCGCGTCCATCGACACGATCAGCAGGCTCAGGCAGCAGGACACCAGGATGATGGCCTTGCGCCGACTGCTCATCGATCGGACGACGGTTTCATTCACACAACTATTGTGAAACTACAACTGTCCGGAGAGCAAGGCCGATTGCCAGTGAAATACCTCGCAGTGAAGCGCTCTAACGCGAGCCCTGTTCGACGTAGTCGCGCTCGGTGTAACCGGTGTAGATCTGGCGCGGCCGGCCGATCTTGCCGCTGCCCTCGTCGTGCATCTCACGCCAGTGCGCGATCCACCCGGGCAACCGACCCAGCGCGAACAGCACGGTGAACATGCGCGTCGGGAAGCCCATGGCCCGGTAGATCACACCGGTGTAGAAGTCGACGTTCGGGTAGAGCTTGCGCTCGATGAAGAAGTCGTCGGTCAGGGCGACCTCTTCGAGCGACTTCGCGATGTCCAGCAGTTCGTCGTCGCCGCCGAGCTTGCCCAGGATCTTGTCGGCCTGCTCCTTGACGATGCGCGCCCGCGGGTCGTAGTTCTTGTACACCCGGTGGCCGAAGCCCATCAGCTTGACGCCGTCCTCGCGATTCTTGACCTTCTTGACGAAGTCGTGCACGTCACCGTCGGCCAGCCGGATCTTCTCGAGCATCTCCAGCACCGCCTGGTTGGCGCCGCCGTGCAGCGGGCCCCACAGCGCGTTGATGCCGCCGGAGATCGACGTGAACAGGTTGGCCTGCGACGACCCGACGAGCCGCACCGTCGACGTCGAACAGTTCTGCTCGTGGTCGGCGTGCAGGATGAAAAGCATGTCCAGTGCCCGCACCAACTCCGGGTCGACCTCATAGGGCTCGGCGGGCAGACCGAACGTCATCCGCAGGAAGTTCTCCACGAGGCTCATCGAGTTGTCCGGGTACAGGAACGGTTGCCCGACGGACTTCTTGTACGCATACGCCGCGATCGTCGGCAGCTTCGCCAGCAGCCGGATCGTCGAGAGTTCGACCTGCTCGTCGTCGAAGGGGTCCAGCGAGTCCTGGTAGTAGGCGCTCAGCGCATTGACCGCGCTGGAGAGGACCGGCATCGGGTGCGCGTTGCGCGGGAACCCGTCGAAGAACCGCTTGAGGTCCTCGTGCAACAGAGTGTGCCGCTGAATCTGGGTGGTGAACTTGTCCAGCTGCTCGGCGGTGGGCAGCTCACCGTAGATCAGCAGGTAGCTGACCTCGATGAAGTTCGACTTCTCCGCCAGCTGCTCGATCGGGTAACCCCGGTACCGCAGGATCCCGGCGTCACCGTCGATGTAGGTGATGGCGCTCTTGGTCGAGGCGGTGTTGACGAATCCCTCGTCATAGGTGGTGTAGCCGGACTTGGCCAACAGCGAACCCAGTGCGACGCCGTCGGCACCTTCGGTCGCATGGACGACGTCCAATTCAAGCTCGCCACCTGGGTAGCTGAGGGTGGCGTGCTCGTCTTTTTCGGCCACTGGGATCCCTTCTACGTTGCAAGGAATGCGGGGTTGCCCTTCAAAAGGTAGTCCCATTCCAGCACTCGCGCCCGCGGGGGGGTTGCCAGTTCGTCACACCGCCTGCCGATTCCCCGCCGTGAGGCCGACGAACTCGACAAATGTCTCGCCCAGACGCTCGGTGACGTCGTCGATGGTGAGCTGGGATATGTCCCGGCCGTCGGAGGCCAGGTCCGTAAGCGCCGTCATGAGCAACGAACCCCAGATGGCGGCCACCAGCCTGGTGCGACGATCGCCGACCCCGACCCCCATCCGCCTGGCGAGCTCGGTCGTGATGTCGTTGGCGCGGTATTCCAACACCGCCTGTCGCAGCGTCTGCGACGACAAGATGATCCGAACGATGCACATCACCCGGTCCGCCGACAGCTCCCCTGCCGCGGTCTTGGCGGCCTCAACCATCGCGAGGTGAGCCCTCAGCAACGCCTCGAACTCGTTGAGTCCTTCTGGTTGTCGGGTCAATTCGACGGCAGCCTGGTCCAGCACCTCGTCGATCAGGGCCAGGGCGATGGCGTCCTTGGTGGGGAAGTACCGGCTGAACGTGCGTGGCGACACATCGGCGATCGCAGCGATCTGCTCGACGGTGGTGCGGTCGAACCCTTGGCGCTCGCACAGTTCGACGGCGGCATCGATGAGGGTTGCACGTGTCCGTTGCTTTTTGCGTTCTCGCAGGCCGAGTGAGGCCTCCCCCCTGATTTCAGGCACAAGTCGGATGCTAGCCAGCCAAGCTAAGAGCCCACTGAGAATGTGGCACCCTCCGACACTTGGCCCACTGCGTCAGACTTTGTCCGAGTCGGTCACCCGGTAGCGGATGAACGCGGGCGCCAACAGCGCGCAGGCCACCATGCCGACCACGACCAGTGCACCACCGCCGGCCGCGGCGACCGTGGTGCCGACGACCGCGGCGGTCGCCCCGTGCGCGGCGTCCCCCAGTCGCGGTCCCCCTGCGACGACCACCGTGAACACCCCCTGCAGCCTGCCGCGCAGGTCGTCGGACGCGGCCTGCTGCAGGATCGTCGACCGGAAGGCCGCAGACACCATGTCGGCGGCGCCACCGATCACCAGACAGGCCAACGCGATCCAGAGGAGGACACCAGCGGCGCCGTGTGCGAACCCGCTCGCCAGACCGAAGCCGATCATCGCGACACCCCACACGACGATCGCGCCGACGACGACCAGACCCTGGCGACGTATCGCCGGCAACCAACCGGAGAACACACCACCCGCGACGGCGCCCACCGACATCGCCGCGGCCAGCAGCGCCATCGTGAGGCCGCCCTCAACCGGTCCGCCGAAGCTCTCGTGCGCCATCTGCGGGAACAACGCGCGAGGCATTCCGAAGATCATGGCGATGAGGTCCACGACGAACGACATCAACACGACCTGATTGCCCGACAGGTAGCGAAAGCCGTCCAGCACCGCCCTCAGTCCGGCGCCCCCTCCCCCGGTGGGCGGCATGGACGCAAGGCGCAACGTCGCCCAGATCGGCGCGATGCACAAGATCGCGTCGATCAGATACAGCGTGGACAGGTCGACCCAGTGCAGCATCACCCCGGCCAGCAGTGGTCCGACGATCGCGCCGAACTGCATTACCGTCATGTTCAACGAGTTCGCCGCCGCCAGCTGATTGCCAGGCAACATTCGCGGGATCGCCGCGGCCCTGGTCGGTGAATTGATCGCGTAGAACGCCTGCTGCACCGACAAAAGACACAGCACCACCCAGACGTTGTTGAGGTCCAGCGCGGCCTGCAGCCACAGCAGCACCGACGCCAGCGCCAGCCCGACGGACGCGATGATCAACAGCACGCGGCGGTCCATCGCGTCGGCCCACGCCCCGCCCCAAAGTCCGAACAGGATCAGCGGAACGAGTGCGAACACCCCAGACAGCCCGACGTATGCGGAGCTCTGGGTGAGTGCGTACAGCTGCACCGGCACCGCGAAGATCGTCAGGTTGGCGCCGATGACGGTGACGGTGCCCGCCAGCCACAGCCGTCGGAAGTCCGGTGTGCGTAGGGGCGTGGTGTCCGCGAAGAGCCGCCCCTGTGACCGGGGAACCCAGCGGCGCACCTAGGGCTGCAGCCGCTCGATGCGGCTGTTGTGCACGGTCACCGGCAGCTCGGCATCGGTGACGACACGAATCCTGTTGTGCACCCGGTTCTCCCGGCCCTGCCAGAACTCGACGACTTCGGGCGCGATCAGGTATCCACCCCAGTTCGGGGGGACCGGAACTTCGTCATGGTCGGCGAATCGCTCTGTCACCTCGGCCAGCTGCTGAAGCAGAGCGGCGCGCGATGCTATCGGCTGGGACTGGTGGGACGCCCACGCGCCCAGCTGCGAACCGCGCGGACGTTTGGACCAGTAGTCGGCGGTCTCTTCGGCGGACACCTTGGTGACCGGGCCGCGCACGTGCACCTGCCTGCCGAGCAGGAACCAGGGAAACGTGGCGGAGGCGTAGGGCACCGCCGCCAGGTCCCTGCCCTTCGCGGAGTCGTAGTTGGTGAAGAAGGTGATGCCACGCTCGTCCACGCTCTTGCAGAGCACCGAACGGGTGGTCGGGCGGCCACGGGCGTCGACGGTGCCCACCACCATCGCGTTGGGTTCGGCGACCCCTGCCCGCTCGGCGTCGGCTAACCAGTTGCGCAGCAGCGCAACCCAGCCATCCGCGAGCCAATCGACATCGAGGTCGGGGCTGCCGTCCTTCTCCACCGAACCGTATTCCACCCGCATTCTGGCCAGGCGGTCGTCATCGCGAGATACCACGCGATCACGCTACGCCCCGCCGGGTGGTCGCCGAGGTGGGGCCGGGTGCGAGAATCTGCCCATGACTACGACGTCAGTGGTGCCCGAGGATTTCGTACCCGGACTGGAGGGCGTCGTCGCCTTCACCACCGAGATCGCAGAACCCGACAAGGATGGCGGCGCCCTGCGCTACCGCGGTGTGGACATCGAGGACCTGGTCAGTCAACGGGTCACCTTCGGTGATGTCTGGGCACTGCTCGTCGACGGCAGGTTCGGCGACGGGCTGCCGCCCGCGGAGCCGTTCCCCCTGCCGATCCACAGCGGTGACGTGCGCGTCGACGTGCAGGCCGGCCTGGCGATGCTGGCCCCGATCTGGGGTTACGCGCCGCTGCTGGACATCGACGACCAGACCGCGCGCGACCAGCTCGCCCGCGCGTCGGTGATGGCGCTTTCCTACGTCGCGCAGTCCGCGCGTGGCATCTACCAACCAGCAGTCCCCCAGCGCGTCGTCGACGAATGCTCCACCGTGACAGCACGTTTCATGACCCGCTGGCAGGGTGAGCCTGACCCGCGGCACATCGAGGCCATCGACGCCTACTGGGTGTCTGCCGCCGAGCACGGCATGAACGCGTCGACGTTCACCGCACGCGTGATCGCGTCGACGGGCGCGGATGTGGCGGCGGCGTTGTCGGGCGCGATCGGCGCGATGAGCGGCCCGCTGCACGGCGGCGCGCCGGCACGGGTGATCCCGATGATCGAGGAGGTCGAGAAGACCGGCGATGCGAGCGCGGTCGTCAAGGGCATCCTGGATCGCAAGGAAAAGCTCATGGGGTTCGGGCACCGCGTCTACCGGGCCGAGGACCCACGGGCACGCGTGCTGCGGGCCACCGCCAAACGGCTCGATGCTCCCCGTTACGAGGTGGCCGCCGCGCTGGAACAGGCCGCGCTCGCGGAGTTGCGCGAACGCCGCCCCGACCGCGCGATCGAGACCAACGTCGAGTTTTGGGCCGCGGTGATCCTGGACTTCGCGCAGGTGCCGACCAAGATGATGCCCGCGATGTTCACGTGCGGCCGGACGGCGGGCTGGTGCGCGCACATCCTCGAGCAGAAGCGGCTCGGCAAGCTGGTGCGTCCGGCGGCGATCTACGTGGGCCCCGAGCCGCGTAGTCCCGAGTCCGTCGAGGGTTGGGACCAAGTCAAACGGTCGTGAGGACGGCGACATACGCTTCGGCGGCAACGAGTTTCGCCGCTTTGGTGCACGACATACCGGTCGGCGCATGGGACAAGCCCGGTCTCGGCAACTGGGACGTCCGCGCATTGGTCGGGCATACGTCGCGCTCGCTGACCACCGTGAGCACCTACCTGCGAACCAAGGCCGAACGCGTGGACATCGCTACGCCGGAGGAGTACTACCTGCGGGTGACTCCGTCGGCGCTGGGCATCGACCCGGCGGACGTCGCCGAACGCGGCCGACAAGCCGGTATCGCCCTCGGCGAGGATCCGGCCGCCGCAGTCGATCAGCTGGTGGCCGGTGTACTGGGCGATCTCGCGGCCGTCGATGACGATCCGGTGATCGAGGTGATCGGCGGACTGGGTATTCGGCTGCACACCTACCTGCCAACCCGGATCTTCGAACTGGCGGTGCACGGCATGGATATCGCTCGAGCTCTCGACCTGGCGTTCGAGCCGCCGGCCGCGGTGCTCGCCGAGGCGCTGGACCTGGCGACGCGAACCGCGATGCTGACCGGACAGGGGCAGTCGGTGCTTCTCGCGCTGACCGGACGGTGTGCGCTACCGCCGAACTTCTCGGTGGTGTGATCCGCCGAGTTAGATACAACACGTGCGGCAGCCGAAATGAACCTAAACGCGGAGCCGTCCTTCTAAGGTGGGCGAGTGACCCAGATGGATCGCCGCAACCTGATGATGATGGCGGGCCTTGGTTTTTTGGCCGCCGCAATGCCCTTAGCCCCAGCTCAGGCCACCCCGGTGGATCGGGTGCCGAAACCGGAACAGCCGCCCAGCGGCGACCCGGGCGGCGGGTACATCTTCCAAGACGAGTTCGACGGTCCGGCGGGGTCGCCCCCCGATCGCTCGAAGTGGATCGTGCAGACGTGGCAGGACGACGTTTATCCGCCGGTCCAGGGGATTTACCGCGACGACCGCCGAAATGTGTTCCTGGATGGCAATTCCAACCTCGTCCTGCTCGCCACCCACGAAATGGGCACTTATTACGGCGGCAAGCTGCGTGGGATCTGGCGGAGCATGATCAACCAGACGTGGGAAGCGCGGATCAAACTCGACTGCCTGACCTCGGGCTGCTGGCCGGCGTTCTGGGCGGTCAACGAGGATCCGCTGCCCGATGGTGAAGTCGACATCTTCGAGTGGTACGGCAACGGCAAGTGGGCACCGGGGACAACGGTGCACGCCGCATCCAACGGCAAGACGTGGGAGGGCAAATCGATTCCCGGTCTCGTCGACAACGCCTGGCACACCTGGCGGATGCGTTGGGACGAGGACGGTTTCAAGTTCTGGCGCGATTACGTCGACGGCGCCGAACCGTACTTCAGCGTGCCGCCGAAGCCGATTCAGGTGTCGGGTAGGCCGGACGACTGGCGCTGGCCGTTCAACAACCCCGGCTATTGGATGCAGCCGATGTTCACCCTCGCGGTCGGCGGACCCGGCGGTGGCGATCCGGCGCTGGGTGTGTTCCCCGCGGCGATGCTCATCGATTACATCCGCGTCTGGTAGCTCAGCGCGTCGCCTTGATGACCTGAACCAGGTTGAACTGCCAGCGTTCTTGTAGCCGGTAGCCGGTGTCGCGGATCACCGCGAATGCGGGCGTGCCGCCGAAAAGTGGTCCTGGATCCATCAATTCGGCCTGCTCGTGGGCGGGCCGCGCCGGGTCGGCCTGGGTGATGATCCACAGGACGCGGCAGACGTTGAGCGGGCCCACCGACGCCTCCGGGATGAGGTTCGTGTCGAAGACGTCGTGACGATCGGTCGCTTTCTGCCACAGGCTGATGTCGACCACGTTGTCGTAGGCATCGGGCCGCGCCGCGAGCAGCGGGCGCATCGGGGCGGGCATGAACGTCACGGTGTCGTTCACCAGCAGGCACTCACCCGGCTCGCCTTTGGCGTTGGCGGCGATCAGGTCGGCCACCTGGCTGTAGTCCATCCCGTACTTGGCATACGGACTGCGTTGTACGAGTAGATAATTCGGCGCTGCGGCCGCCGCGAAGACGACCAGCACGGCTGCCGCCACCCACGGCCGCACGGCCAGCGCGCCGATGCACACGCCCAGTACCAGTGCCATCGCAGGTGCGGTGAAGCACAGGTAGCGGGGCGTATATATCGGATGGACCACGGCCGAGTAGCCGAGGATCGACGCGGTGGGGACGACCAGCCACGCGGTCGCCAGGGTCAACAGCTGACGGTCCGACGTGCTCAGGTGCGCAGATGTGAAGCGCCACAAGACAACCGCCGTCAGCGCGACGCAGACCGACACGATCAGGAACCACGGGCTTCGTTCGAAGTACTGCTGGACGGCCACGTCCTCGACCGTTCTGCCGCCGACGGGTGAGATCCAGACGATCTGGTGCGCTTGGCCGACGACCAGCCAGAGGAACGGCGCGGCCGCAGCGCAGGTGCCCGCCGCGGCGATGACGAACCGCACGATGACAGCGCGACCGGGCCGATTGACGCACAAGTAAATCGCGTGTGCGCCGAACATCAGCGCGAGGTAGATGTCGAGCAGAATCGACGTCACCATCGCGACGCTGTACCAGAGCCAAATCCACTCGCTGTCGCGGCGCACCGCGTAGACGAACAGCACGCACGTCCACGCGGCGGCCAGCATCGTCAGCGCATACGGCCGCGCTTCGATGCCCGCCCACGTCGCGCGGGGCAGAATCGCGCAGATGACACCGGCGCTGAGTGCGACGGTGCGCGACGAAAACTGTTTCCCCAGCACCACGACACCCGCCGCGGCGCCCCCGACCGCGAGGGCGCTCGGCACGCGGGACCAGAACTCCGTGGGTGGAAAGACGCTGAACCACACGTGCATCAGCAGGTAGTAGAGGCCGTGGACGGCGTCGACGTTGCCGACCATCTGCCACAGCTGACTGAGGGTGCGACTGTACGACGCCGAGATCGTCGCGGCCTCGTCGTACCAGAACGATGGGCGGCCGGCCCCGAGCAGGCTGACGGCGGCGGCGAAGACTCCCACGATGAGGGGGTCGAGCGCGACCACCCGCGGTCTCGTCAGGACCTCCAGCCCAGGCACGTCGCTATGTTGCCAGACGCGCGGCGGCGATTTCGGCGTGCTACGTCTCGCTCAGCGTGACTGCGCACGCCAAAGTCTTGTCGGTGACCGGTGATTGCATGGGGTCAGTGCGATGAGTTTGGTCCGCCAGACGAGTCGTACTGGTAGCCCGCAAGGGAAAACCCACAATTCGAGGAGTCCGCTCATGGCGATCGAAGTACAGCCGTCCGTATCCCCCCACCTCACCGTTGACGACGCTGCCGCCGCCATTGACTTCTACGTCAAAGCACTCGGCGCCGAGGAGCTGGGCCGCGTCCCGGGTCCCGGCGGCAAGCTCGTGCACGCCGCGTTGAAGATCAACGGTTCGACGGTGCTGCTCAACGACGACTTCCCGGAGATGAGCGAGGGCAAGTCGCTGACACCCAAGGCGCTCGGCGGGACGCCGGTGACCATCCACCTGACCGTCACCGACGTCGACACCACGTTCCAGAAGGCCGTTGACGCCGGTGCGACGGTGGTCCACCCGCTGGAGGACGCGTTCTGGGGTGATCGATACGGCGTCGTGCGGGATCCGTTCGGCCATCAATGGTCAATGGGCCAGCCGATGCGCGAGGTGTCGATGGAAGAGATCGAGGAGGCGATGAAGCAGAGCCAGTAACGGCTCTACCGAAGCAGCCCGGCGAGCACCCGCTCACGTATCGACGGGGCGGGTGCGGCGGCGGCCGCGGCCAGCATGTCGGCGACGGTGGTGAACTTGTCGCGGGGCCGGTGTTCGCCGCCGCGCTCGACCTCCGCGGCGTCGATCGCGCGCCACCCCGCTGCGTCGAGCACCTCGGGCCGCCTGCGGCGCACGAGCTTGTCCAGTTCGGCCGGCTTGCCGACCGGATCCGCGAGCAGGCCCGCGTTGTAGTCGGCCACGAGGTGGTGCACCGTCTCTGCCGCGCACGACTTGTTGGTGCCGATGAAGCCGGTGGGGCCGCGCTTGATCCAGCCCGCGACATAGCTGCCGCGCACGGCCTCTCCGGTTTCCGGATCGGTGACCCGGCCGCCGCCGTTGGGCACCACCGCGGTGTCGTCGTCGAACGGGAGATCGCGAATCGGCTTGCCGCGGTAGCCGATCGACGTCAAAACCAGCCCGGCGTCGATACGGCGAACGTCGTCGGTGCCGGTCGCCGCGAACTCCACGCCGTCGGCACGATGCTGGCCCAGGATGCGCATCGGTGTCAGCCGATAGGCCAACCGGATACGGGGCCGTCCAGCCGGCGCCGATGCGTCGCCGAGCGTGGCCAGGATCTGCAGCTTGTTGCGCGTCAGCGGATCGGTTTCGGTCGCGAGGTCGCGCATGACCAGCTGCCGGTCGCCGTCGTCGAGCACCACGTCGCACGTCGACGTCAGCCCGATCAACTCGGGCAGTGTGAACGCCGACTGCGCGGGTCCTCGGCGCGCGGCGATGACGACCTCGGCGACTTTCGAGGTCCGCAACACCGCGAGCGCGTGGCTGGCGATATCGGTGCGCGCCAGGGCGTCGGGATCGGTGGTCAGGATGCGGGCGACATCGAGCGCCACGTTGCCGTTGCCGATGATCACCACCCGCTCGCGACTCAAATCGACTGGGATGTCGGTGAATTCGGGATGGCCGTTGATCCATGCCACCACCTCGGTCGCGGTGCCCGTACCGGGCAGGCCCATTCCGTCGATGTCGAGCCGTCGATCGTTGGGCGCGCCGACGGCGTACAGCACGGCGTGATGATGGGCCAACAGTTCGGCGTGGGTCAGGTCCGAACCCACATCGACATTGAGATAGAACGTGAACCCGGGCAACCGCGTCACCTTGTCGAACAGGTTGGTCACCCGCTTGGTGCTCTGGTGGTCGGGAGCAACCCCGGCGCGCACCAATCCGTAAGGCGTCGGCAGCTTTTCGAAGACGTTGACGCGTACCCCGCGCTGGGTCAGCAGTTCATCCGCCGCGTACATCGCCGCCGGTCCCGACCCGACGATCGCCACCGTCAACGGCCCGCTCGACCGCGGACGCACCAGCGGCGCGTCGAGTACCGGCGCCAGTTTTGATGTGGGAGGCAACTTTTCGCCCGGTGCCCGCTTCGGGTAGAACGCCGCATTCAGTTCGACGAACGGAAGCTGCGAAGGCTCCAGCCGAGTGTCGGGGGCGATCGCACCGACGGGGCACGCCGACACGCAAGCGCCGCAGTCAACGCACGCCGCCGGATCGATGTAGAGCATCTCGGCGGTGGCGAAGCCCGGCTCGTCCGGCGACGGGTGAATGCAGTTCACCGGACAGGCGTAGACACAGGACCCGTCGCTGCAACACGACTGGGTGATCACATGGGGCACGAAAGCAGTCCTAAGCGGCGACCACGTGCTGGCGGGCGGGCTCGCTGCGGTAACGGCTCGGGCGGCCGTCGATCTTGCAGATCCGCCAGATGAGCTTGGCGACCGGATTCATCAAACCGGTGTCACTGCACAGCATCCGGACGTCACCGAACATGTCGCGCAGCATCTGCTTGGACTCCGGCGACCGGAAGAAGACCTCCTTGCGCACCGAGCGCGGAATGTCGAATTCCTTCCAGAACGCGCGCGGGGGAACAATGATCGCCGAGCACAGCACGCGCATCGTCACCGGGACGGTGAGCGACAACCAGAACCTCTTGCGTCGCGGCAGGCGCGGAACGCGCTTGCGCAGATACTCGTGCGCGAACGAGATGTGGCGGGCCTCCTCGGCGACGTGAATCGCCATGACGCGCTCCATGATCGGGTGCAGCGTCTTGCCCTCGCGCAACACGTTCTTCTGCGTGTGGTCGATCGGCTCCTCACCCGCGAGGATGCCGAACCAGAACGGGATGGGCAGCGGGCCTGCGACCAGCGGGATGACCGGCTGGATCCACTTCAGCAGCCGCGGCATGCCGGGCACATCGGCGCCGATACGGTTCACCATCTCCTGGAACATCATGGTGTGGTTGCACTCTTCGACGGCCTCGTGCAGGCAGTACCGGTACTCCGGCGAGCCGTTGGGTGTCCAGAAGGCGTACTCCAGCAGGCCGCGGATCAGAATCGACTCGAAGTGCAGGCCGACCTTCGCGACATTGGCCTGACGCCACATCCCGATCTCGATCTGACGTTCCCGCGGCTGCGCCTGGTACCAGGGGTGCCTGCCGAACGGATCGGTCGCCGGAAGAATCCAGCGCTCGTCGTTCTCGATGACCGCGAACTCCGGGGAATCCCAATCGATGTCGGTGTACGGATTGAAGTTGCGTCGCACCGACCCCTCGGACAGTGTGGTGAGCATGTCCACGTATGCGGTGTCGTCACTGACATCCATGTTCCGGCGCCAGCGCCTGACGATGCGTGTCTTGGCTTCTTTGACAGCCATTCGGCGCTCCCTACGTGAGGTTTACATTGACCTGGCTGGCGTACACAGTACCGCCGGTACCGCATAATGAACAGACCCGATCCCGGGATGTGGCCCAGCCCGGTGTCGGATACCCGATGTGATGGAGCACACAGTGGTTGAGCTGAAGACGTGCGCCGAGATCGACGCGATGGCCGAGGCGGGAGCCGTCGTCGCGGAGGCCTTGCGGGCGGTGGCCGAGGCCGCGAAACCCGGTATGACCACTGCAGATCTCGACCGCATCGCCGCAGACGTGCTCGCGCGTCATGGCGCGTCGTCGCCCTTTCTGAACTACCACCCGCGCTGGGCACCGACCCCGTTTCCGGCGGTGCTGTGCGTCAGCGTCAACGACGCCGTCGTGCACGGCATCCCCAACGACTATGTGCTCGCGGACGGCGACCTGGTCTCGATCGACTTCGGCGCGACCCTGCGCGGCTGGACCGGTGACGCGGCGCGCAGCTTCGTCGTCGGCACGCCGCGTCCGGAGGACATCGCACTGATCGAGGCCGCCGACGCCGCATTGGCCGCGGCCATCGCGGCGGTGCGGCCGGGCAATCGGCTCGGCGACGTCGGCCATGCGATCTCGTCAACGGTGCACGAGGCGGGCTTCGGTCTGCTCGCCGATCACGGCGGCCACGGCATCGGACGCACCATGCACGAGGATCCGGATGTGCCCAACGAGGGCAGGCCCGGCAAGGGTATGAAGCTGCGTCCGGGTCTGGTCATCGCGATTGAGCCGATGGTGATCGGCGACGGCACCGAGGACTAC
This sequence comes from Mycolicibacterium moriokaense, assembly GCF_010726085.1. Taxonomy (NCBI): domain Bacteria; kingdom Bacillati; phylum Actinomycetota; class Actinomycetes; order Mycobacteriales; family Mycobacteriaceae; genus Mycobacterium; species Mycolicibacterium moriokaense. The sequence goes on along the minus strand of NZ_AP022560.1, from coordinate 1,473,071 downwards.
CGACACGATCCCGACGGGTGGACGCTGCGAACGCTGTCGGGTGCGCGCGCCGCGCACAGCGAGCACACCGTCGCCGTCACCCCCGACGGCGCCCGGATTCTGACGAACTAGCGCGTCCCGAAGTCGACCGCCGCGGTCATCTTGCCGCCGTTGCTCACCGCGGCGAAGCCCGCTTCGGTCAATCCGCAGTTGGTGATGATCGCGCGGTGACCGGGACTGTTCATCCACCAGTTGACGGCCGCTGCCGGATTGCTCGCCAACCCGGTGCCCCAGAAGACGACCTCGCCGAGGTCGGCGTAACCGGAGTAGCCGGCGTCCGCGACACGCTGCGCCAGCGTGGAGCCATCCGACCCCGTGTGGGCGGCCACGCCGGTGCGCAGCATGTCGTTGGCTTGTCGCGCTGCGGACGCGGTCAACTGTGGATTCGGCGCGACGGGTCCACAGCCGTTCGCCGCGCGCGTGGCATTGATCTCGTTGAGCAGTTGGCCGCCATCGTCGGCCTGCGCCGGCGCAACGGTGAGCATCGGCATCAATACCGTCACCGCCGCTGCGCACAGCGGCGCGAGCGTGCAGACTTTCCCAAGACTGATCATGTGCACCCCAAGGTCAGTCCCCGACAGATCACATTATGGATACAAATTGGTTCCAGCGTGGGTCGTATACCCACATTTCCTGAAATTTGTGCTCCAAGTCTCGCCCGAGCACTCCCGACAAAAGCCCCACGAGCCCGGTCACTAGGCTTGCCCCCATGGCCGACTTCACCATCCCCGCCGACCTCAAGCCCCGTGACGGCCGGTTTGGCTGCGGACCCTCCAAAGTGCGTCCTGAGCAGCTGCAAGCCCTGGCCGCCGCGGGCGATCTGTTCGGGACTTCGCACCGGCAGGCACCGGTCAAAAACCTGGTCGGCCGGGTCCGCGACGGGCTGCGCCAGCTGTTCTCGCTGCCCGACGGCTACGAGGTCATCCTCGGCAACGGCGGCGCGACCGCGTTCTGGGACGCCGCGGCGTTCGGGCTGATCGACAAGCGCTCGCTGCACCTCACCTACGGGGAGTTCAGCAGCAAGTTCGCCTCGGCCGTGACCAAGAACCCCTTCGTCGGCGACCCGGTCGTCGTCAAGGCCGATCCCGGCAGCGCCCCCGAGCCGCAGTCGGATCCGTCCGTCGATCTCATCGGGTGGGCGCACAACGAGACGTCCACGGGTGTCGCCGTTCCCGTGCAGCGGCCCGAGGGCTCCGACGGCGCGCTGATCGCCATCGACGCCACCTCAGCGGCCGGCGGTCTGCCCGTCGACATCACCAATGCCGACGCCTACTACTTCGCTCCGCAGAAGAACTTCGCCAGTGACGGCGGCCTGTGGATCGCGATCTTCTCCCCCGCCGCGCTCGCCAGGGTCGAGGCCATCGCGGGGTCGGGGCGCTGGGTGCCCGAGTTCCTGTCGCTGCCGATCGCGATCGAGAACAGCCTCAAGAACCAGACCTACAACACGCCCGCGATCGGCACGCTGATCATGTTGGCCGACCAGATCGAATGGATGCTCGGCAACGGCGGTCTGGAGTGGGCGGTCAAGCGCACCGCGGACTCGTCGCAGCGGCTGTACGGCTGGGCGGAGGCAGCGCAGTTCGCCACCCCGTTCGTCGCCGATCCGGAATTGCGGTCGCAGGTGGTCGGCACCATCGATTTCGCCGACGAGATCGACGCGGCGGCGGTGGCCAAGACGCTCCGAGCCAACGGAATCGTCGACACCGAGCCCTACCGCAAACTCGGTCGCAACCAGTTGCGCGTCGGCATGTTCCCCGCCGTCGACCCCGACGACGTCAGCGCGCTGACCGCATGCATCGACTGGGTCGTAGAACGCCTCTGACCTGCCCGCGTGTCTACCTGGTAACAGGCAGATAACGCAGTAGGGTCGCTCTGATCGGGCATCGTGGACGCCCGGAGGAGGTCGACATGCGGAAACTCAAAGTCGTTGGGCTCGACGTCGACGGCAAACAAATCATCTGCGAAGCCGACGACTCCGGCGAGAAGTTCCTCTTGCTGCCCGACGACCGGTTGCGCGCCGCCGCGCGCGGCGACAAGTCCGCTCTTCAGGATCCTTCCAAGACCGAGGAGGCGCCGAGCACGCTGCGCCCCAAGGAGATTCAGGCCAAGATTCGCGCCGGCGCATCCGTCGAACAGGTCGCCGCGGCCTCCGGAGTCGACGTGTCACGGGTCGAGCGCTTCGCTCATCCGGTACTGCTGGAGCGTTCGCGCGCAGCCGAGCTGGCTACTGCGGCGCACCCCGTGCTGGCCGACGGCCCCTCGGTGCTGACGCTGTTGGAGACGGTGACGACGTCACTGATCGCGCGCGGACTCGGCGCCGAGGCCACCAACTGGGACGCCTGGCGCAACGAGGACGGGCGCTGGACCGTACAGATGGCGTGGAAAGCGGGACTCTCCGACAACGTGGCGCACTTCCGGTTCACCCCCGGCGCGCACGGCGGCACGGTGACCGCGCTCGACGATGCGGGGGCCGAGCTCATCGACCCGAACTTCGCGCGTCCGTTGCGACCGGTCGCCGCGGTCCCGCAGCTGGAAGCCGAGCCGCAGCCAGAACCGCTCCCGGAGCCCGAACTGGACCTCGAGCCCGAACCGGAACCGGCCCCGAAGCCGCGAGCGCGCAAGGGGAAGCCGCCGGTGCCTGCGTGGGAGGACGTGCTGCTGGGCGTGCGGTCCGGCGGACAGCGCTGAGCTGGCTACTGCCCGATCGCGATCGCGAACACCGCGATCCACGCGCCCACCACGCCGACGGCGGCACCAAGCACGAACCAACGCCAGACCAGTCGCTTGCGCCACTCCCACACGGTCGGAGCGAGGCCGCCGACGGCGACCAGGTTGAGGCCGATGGCCAGCAGCGGATGCACCTTAAGTAGCCCCAGGCTCAACACGATGATGGCTGCCGCGATGACGGCGGCGACGAAGGCCGCGACCGTCAGGCCCATCGCCCACGGGGTCGAGTCGTCGGTCACCGGTTCAATCTAGCTTGCGAGCCTGGACCGTTCGTAGAACGCGAGGGCAGCGGCGGTCGCGACGTTGAGCGAGTCGGTGCCCCGCGACATGGGGATGCGCACCCGCATGTCACTGGCGCGCATGGCACGTTCGGACAGCCCCGGCCCCTCGGCGCCGACGAGCACCGCCACCCGTTTGTCGACGACGTCGGACATCGCGTCGGCCAGTGTGCGGGCAGCCGGGTCCGGGGTCATCGCCAACAGGCGAAATCCGTTGTCCCGCAGCATCTCCAGGTCCTGCGGCCAATCCGGCGCCCACGCGTAGGGCACCAGCAGGGCGTGACCCATCGACACTCGAACGGCGCGGCGGTACAACGGGTCCGCGCATCCGCTGCCGAACACGATCGCGTCGACATCGAGGCCGGCGGCGTTGCGGAAGATCGAGCCGAGGTTCTCGTGATCGTTGACCCCTTCAAGGACGGCGATCGTGCGTGCGCCGTCAAGTACCTCTGGTACGGAAAGCTCGGGTGGACGCGACGCCGACGCCAGCACACCGCGGTTCAGGTGAAACCCCACGACGTCTGCCATCACGTCGGCGGTCACGCGATAGTACGGCGCCGCAACGCCATCCAGGTCGCCGGCCAACTCGTTGAGCCGCCGGTCGGTGCCCAGCATGGCGCGCGGCGTGAACCGCGACATCAGCATCCGCTGCACCACAAGGACGCCCTCCGCTATGACCAAGCCCTTGCCAGTGGGCAGGTCGGGTCTGCGGTCGACACTGTTGAGGTCGCGGAAGTCGTCCAGCCGCGGGTCTGCGGGGTCTGCGACGTCGATTACGTTGACGCTCACGCGCTTTCGTCGACTATGGCCGTCATCAGGTCGGCGGCGGTCAACAGCGCCTCCCGTTGTTCGTCGTCGAGTTTGGCCAGCCGTTGCGTCAGCCACTCCTGGCTCGCGCGGCGCTCCGCCTCGATCAGCTCAGAACCGGCCTGCGACAGAGACACCAGGATCTGACGTCGGTCGACCGGATGTGCCGTGCGCGCAACAAGACCCAGTTCACACAGCGAGGCGATGACACGCGTCATCGACGGCGGCCGAACCCGCTCGCGCTCGGCTAATGCACCCGGCGTCATCGCGCCCTCTTTGGCAAGCGTGGAGAGCGCCGACAGTTGCGAAAGCGAAACGTGGGAATCCGGACGCTGGAAGCGCAATTGACGAGCCAGCCGGATGACGGCCAGCGAAAGATCGTTCGCCAGGCGGCCGTCGGGCTCATTCACGACGCAAAGAGTACCTAGTGGGCCTCGGGAACGAGCCGTAATGGACTACGTTCGAAGGCGATGACGCCACAACCCCCGCCCCTGCCGCCCGCCCTGCTCAAGCAGTGGCCGGTGATCGTCGTGATCACTGCGGGCTGGTTGATCGCCACGGTGCTGGCGTTCACGGTGCCGGCATTTAACGAGTACCGGCCGTTCACGGTGGCCGGGCTGGGCGTCGGCGTGCTTGGCACATCGATCTTTCTGTGGCAACGTCGGGCCGTGCGGCGCGGATCACGCGGCGCGCAGACAGGACTCGACTGAATTCGCTTGATGCACCGAGGAGGTAGCGATGGCAGAGCCGCTGTTGCAGGCGCAGATCGAAATCAACGCCCCCGTCGAGAAGGTCTGGTCGCTGATCTCCGATCTACGACTGATGCCGCAGTGGAGCCCGCAGTGCCGGTTGATGAAGGCACTGGGCGGTCCGTTGCGGCAGGGCAGCAGGACGCTGAATTTCAATCGCCGTAACCTCCTGTTCTGGCCGACGACGAGTCGTATCACGGAGTTCATCCCCGAAAAGAAGTTGGCGTTTCGCGTCGACCAGAACGGGACGGTCTGGTCCTACGAACTGGAGCCGACGGAGAACGGAACACGGGTCATCGAGAGTCGCCACGCCGAGAACGGGGTGTCGGCCTTCTCCAACCTTTCGGTCAACGCATTGATGGGCGGTGTGCCCAACTTCGAACGCGAACTCGTCGACGGGATGAACGAATCGCTGTCGCGGATCAAGGCCGCGGCCGAAAACTAGTCGACGGGTTCGGTCAGGTCGAGCACGCCGTCGTCGTAGGGGTCGAAGAGCGGCGAACCGCTGCCCTGCGGCGGCGGTGTATCCGAATGCGCGCCGCAACCGTATTCGGAGTCGACCACATGACCGTCGGCGGACATCTCGTTCGCGCACACACCGAACATCAGCCCAAGCGACCCTGACAGCGGGACATAGAAGCCGCAGTCGCGGCACACGCGACGCGTCGACCGCGCCATCGCCGAACCGGGACCGAACTCACCGTCGTGCCAGCGCTGGGCGGCGTCGGCGCGACCCCACGGGCTGAGTACCTGCTTGCGGCCGAAGCCGACCTCCGCGGCGACCTCGTCGATGGCCGGGTCCCCGCTGGCCATGTAACCGGGCACGAGTCGGGGGTCATCGATCGGCGGTGCCAGCAGATCGCCGGGGCTCAGGTCGCCGGGCCTGACCCGGTCCTGCCAGGGCACCCACTTCGGGGCGAGCAATGCCGTCGGACCAGGGACGAGGACGACCTCGCTGATCGTGGCGTGATCCGCGCCGGGACACGCGGCCACGACGACGGCCCACTGCCAGCCGCGGTAGCCGGGCATATCGGCGAGGAACCGGTGGGTGGCAGCGGTCGGATCTTCGAAGCTGGCGCCGAGGTACTCCCCGACGGTGTCCTCACCACTGAATTCGACGATGGCCGCGCGCGCGAGGTCGACGGCGCCGAGCAGCACCGTCTCCAGGTCCGGGCGGGGCGCCGGGTCCTCCGTCGGAGACCCCGCGCCCTGCTCGGCAGATTCCGTCACGCTGTCCATTGCGCCCAATTTTGCCCCACGTGCGGTGCGGCTAGCCACACCGGTCGGCTGCACGCCCACTGTCGCCCCGATAGGGGAGAATCTTCACTGTGACCGGACCGCGCCGAGATGACAGGGACCCGGCTGGTCGGCGTGACGCTCGCTATTACCCTCCGCGGCCGCCGTCCGACGCGCGCGAGCACCCGGGGATGGCCAACTACCCCAGTGACCCCATCGACGGTGGCTACCGCCGGTCGCGCCGGTCCGACCCCACGCCAAGTGCCAACCGGTGGCTACCGCCGCTGGACGAACCGGCGCGGCCACACACGTCCGCGCCGCCGCCGCATACGGTCGGGGCCGGGGCGGGCCACCGGGTGACCGTCACGCGCGCCGCGGCGCAGCGCAGCCGTGAGATGGGGTCCAAGATGTACGGCCTGGTGCATCGCGCGGCCACCGCCGACGGAGCCGACAAGTCCGGGCTGACCGCGCTGACGTGGCCGGTCGTCGCGAACTTCGCCGTCGACGCCGCCATGGCCATCGCCCTGGCCGACACCCTGTTCTTCGCCGCGGCCTCCGGCGAGAGCAAGGGCAGGGTCGCGCTGTATCTGCTCATCACCATCGCGCCGTTCGCCGTCGTCGCCCCGCTGATCGGCCCGGCGCTGGACCGGCTGCAGCACGGCCGCCGCGTCGCACTCGCCACGTCGTTCATGCTGCGCACCGTGCTCGTGCTGGTGCTGATCGGCAACTTCGACGGCGCCACCGGCAGCTTCCCGTCGTGGGTGCTCTACCCGTGTGCCCTGGGAATGATGGTGCTGTCCAAGTCATTCAGCGTCTTGCGCAGCGCGATGACGCCGCGTGTGCTGCCGCCGACGATCGACCTGGTGCGGGTGAACTCCCGGCTGACGACGTTCGGACTCCTCGGCGGGACCATGGTCGGCGGCGCCGTCGCCGCGGCCGCGCAGTACCTGTTCCGCGTGTTCGAGCTGCCGGGGGCGTTGTACGTCGTCGTCGCCGTCTCGGTTGCCGGCGCGGCGCTGTCGATGCGGATACCGAAGTGGGTCGAGGTCACCGCAGGGGAAGTGCCCGCGACGCTGAGCTACCACGGTCGCACCGGTGAGCTGCGCCGCCATCCCGAACCGCACAAGGGTTCGTCGTCGGCACGACAACCGTTGGGCCGCAACATCATCACCGCGCTGTGGGGTAACTGCACCATCAAGGTGATGGTGGGCTTCCTCTTCCTCTACCCGGCCTTCGTGGCCAAGGCGCACGACGCCAGCGGCTGGGAGCAGCTGCGCATCCTCGGCCTCATCGGCGCGGCCGCCGCGATCGGCAACTTCGCGGGCAACTTCACCAGCGCACGCCTGAAGCTCGGCCACCCGGCGCAGGTGGTCGTCCGCTGCACCATCGCAGTCACCGCGAGCGCGCTGGCCACCGCCGTCAGCGGCAACCTCCTGGTGGCCGCCGTGGCCACCCTGATCACCTCCGGGGCAAGCGCCATCGCCAAAGCGTCTCTCGATGCGTCCCTGCAGGACGACCTGCCCGAACGATCACGGGCATCGGCCTTCGGGCGTTCGGAGTCGTTGCTGCAGTTGGCCTGGGTGGCCGGCGGCGCGATCGGCGTGCTGATCTACACCCAGCTGTGGGTCGGGTTCACCGGTGTCAGCGCGGTCCTGATCGTCGGCCTCGCGCAGACGGTGGTGAGCTACCGCGGCGATTCGTTGATACCCGGCCTCGGCGGTAACCGTCCGGTGGTCGCCGAACAGGAGGGCGGGCGGCGCCCCGACGGTGCGGCGGTGACGCAGGAGTGAAGCGCGTCGTAGCCGCGCTGGCGGCCGTGGTGATCGTGGCGTCCTCTGCGAGCGGGGTGCTGATCTGGCGGCTCGCACAGCATCCGCCGCCGCAGCATCCCGAGATCAGCGCCTACACCGATGGCCAACTCGTGCGGGTCGGGCCCTACAGCTATTGCAACGTCGTCGATCTCAACGACTGCGAAAACCCGGAAACCGTAGGCGAACTCGCTGTCGACGCGAAGCATCCCGTGCAGTTGTCCGTGCCGTCAGAGATATCGAGAGCGCCCTGGCTACTCGGGCGCAAGTACGAAGGATCCGACGTGCTCGAGGAGTTCGCGCCGGACACCAAACTGGCGGTGACCATTCCGACCGTGGATCCGCATCGCGGCAAGCTGGAGGGCTTCGTCGTGCAGCTGCCCACCATTGTCGTCGACGAGGAGGGCAACGAACATCCGTCGTGGCACGCGGAGTGGTCGGTACGGACCGTCTGGCCTCAGCCCGCGGAGTGACCGGCGGGCACCCGCTCGCCCTCGCGCGTCGGCCCAGGCGGAGTGCCATCGCCAAACGGCCTGCCGCCCAACGCCTCCCGGCCGTGCGGGGTGAGCCAATTCGACAGATCCGGACCCTTCGGCACGATCTGCGTCGGATTGATGTCGGAGTGCACGATGTAGTAGTGCTGTTTGATCTGCACGAAATCGATGGTGTCGCCGAAACCCGGGGTCTGGAACAGGTCGCGGGCGTAGGCCCACAGCACCGGTAGCTCGGAGAGCTTGTTGCGGTTGCACTTGAAGTGGCCGTGGTAGACGGGGTCGAACCGGGCCAGCGTGGTGAACAACCGCACATCGGCCTCGGTGATGGTGTCGCCCACCAGGTATCGCTGATTCCCCAGCCGATCGGACAGCCAGTCGAGCGCGGTGAACAACCGGTCGTAGGCCTTTTCGTACGCGTCCTGAGAACCGGCGAACCCGCATCGATACACGCCGTTGTTGACCTCGGTGTAGATGCGCTGGGCGACTTCGTTGATATCGTCGCGCAGCGGTTCGGGGTACAGATGGGGCGCGCCGTCGCGGTGGAATTCGGTCCACTCGGTGGAGAAGTCCAGCGTCATCTGGGCGAAGTCGTTGGTCACCACCTCACCGGTCGGCACGTCGACGATCGCCGGCACCGTGATGCCCTTCTCATAGTTCGGGAAACGCTTGAGGTAGGCGTCCTTCAGCCGCGGGATCTTCAGGACCGGGTCCACGCCGCCGGGGTCGAGGTCGAATGTCCAGCTGTCCTGGTCATGCGTGGGTCCGCAAAAGCCAATGGAGAGAGCGTCTTCCAGGCCCAGCAGCCGACGCACGATGATCGCCCGGTTGGCCCACGGGCAGGCGCGCGCGACCACCAGCCGGTATCGGCCGGACTCGACGGGATACCCGTCGCGACCGTCGGCGGTGATTCGCGTGGTGATGTAGTTCGTGTCGCGGTTGAACTCGCCTCCGCTGGCGACATAGCTCATGCCTCCAGCATGCCTGGCTGCGCCGAATCTGAACATACATAGGAGATAAGGGCGAATCTGGCCGCACAACCTCAGTTTCGCGGGCGGGAACGCAGGCCATGACGCCGTCCAATCAACGTGGACTGGCCATTTGCGGGTATCGAAGCCATGACGCGCGAAGCTCTGCACGCGTCTGGCCGAACCTGAACTTGTGCAGCCCGAAGCGACGAGTTTCCGCGCATAGGTTCAGATTCGGCGGAGGGGCCGGGGATCAGGCGTCGAGTTCGCGCGCGACGGCGCGGACCACCTCGGACACCCGTCGCGCGACCTTGCGGTCGGGGTAGCGGCCCTTGCGCAGCTCGGGCTGCACGGCGCTTTCCAACAGCGTGATCATGTCCTCGACCATGCCGTGCAGCTCGTCGGGTGTGTGCTTGTGCTCCGCGGCGGCGGCCTCTCGGCGGGTGCGCGTCAAGCTCGGTGGCGATTCGATGATCTTCACGCTCAACGCCTGCGGCCCACGCCGGCCTGCGGCCATGCCGAACTCGACCTTCTGTCCGGCCTTGAGCCCCTCGACACCGGCAGGCAGCGCGGAGGAGCGGACGTAGACGTCCTCGCCCTCTTCCTGCGACAGAAAGCCGAAACCCTTTTCGGCGTCATACCACTTAACCCGGCCGGTCGGCACTGGTCCTCACCTGCTTGTCTTCTAAAGCCCTGACACCACTGAACATAAGGAAAGCGTCCCGTGCGCCGGGACGCGTCGATCGTGATCTTACTCGGCCCTCCACCCTGCCTCACCCCCTTTACTCGGTACCCTGGAACCACCGCTGGAGGAAAGATGCGTCTGATCCTGAACGTCATATGGTTGCTCTTCGGCGGTCTCTGGCTGGCCCTGGGCTACCTGCTGGCGGCCCTGATCTGCTTCGTCCTGATCATCACGATTCCGTTCGGGTTCGCGTCCCTGCGGATCGCGTCCTATGCATTGTGGCCATTCGGTCGTACCGTCATCGAGAAACCCGGCACCCGTCCGGGCGCGCTGATCGGAAACGTCATCTGGGTCATCCTGTTCGGCATCTGGCTGGCCGTCGGCCACATCGTCTCGGCGGTGGCGATGGCGGTCACGATCGTCGGCATCCCGCTGGCGCTGGCCAACCTGAAAATGGTGCCTATCTCGTTGGTGCCGTTGGGTAAGGAGATCGTTCCGGTGGACGCAATCGGCGCCGCCAACCGCCCGCTCGGGGCCGCCGCATGACGGTCATCGACCTGGGTGTGCCGTCGCTGCGCCCGGCGGTTGAGGCGCCCGCGGACGGCCCGCTCGTCGACACCTTCGGCCGCATCGCCACCGACCTGCGGGTGTCGCTGACCGACCGCTGCAACCTGCGCTGCACCTATTGCATGCCCGCCGACGGTCTGGACTGGCTGCCGGGCGAGCAACTGCTGAAACCGGACGAATTGATCCGGCTGCTGCGCATCGCGGTGACACGACTCGGGATCACCAGCGTGCGCTTCACCGGCGGCGAGCCGTTGGTCGCCAAGAACCTGGAGGGCATCGTCGCGGCCACTGCCGCGCTACGGCCGCGCCCCGAGATCACCCTGACCACGAACGGGATCGGGCTCGCCAAACGCGCCGCGGCGTTGAAGCAGGCGGGGCTGGACCGGATCAACGTCTCGCTGGACACGGTCGACGCCGCGCGGTTCAGCCGCATCACCCGTCGCGACCGCCTGCACGACGTCCTCGCCGGGCTGGAGGCCGCCAAGGCCGCCGGACTGAATCCGGTCAAGGTGAATGCGGTGCTGGATCCCGACACCGGTCTCGATGACGCCGTCGAACTGCTGCGGTTCTGCGTCGACCACGGGTACCAGCTGCGCATCATCGAGCAGATGCCGCTCGACGCGGGCCACCAGTGGCAGCGCGGTAAGGCGATCGCCGCCGACGACGTCCTCGCGGCGCTGCGCAGACACTTCGACCTCACGCCGGATACGGCGCCGCGGGGATCGGCGCCAGCGGAACTGTGGCGGGTCGACGGTGATCGCGGTTCGGTCGGCATCATCGCGTCGGTCTCGCACGCCTTCTGCTCGGCGTGCGACCGGACCCGCTTGACCGCGGACGGCCAGGTCCGCAACTGCCTGTTCGCCCGGGAGGAAACGGACCTGCGCCGACTGATGCGAACCGGCGCCGACGACGACGCCCTGGAGGCGGGGTGGCGCGCCGCGATGTGGACCAAGGCCGCCGGGCACGGCATCAATGACCCCGGCTTCGTGCAACCCGACCGCCCGATGAGCGCCATCGGCGGGTAGGGGCAAGGACACGTAGGTATGACGACAACCACCACCGTCGAGGTGACCGTGCGGTTTTACGCCGCGGCGAGAGCGGCAGCGGGTAACGAAGCGGAGACGATCCGGATTCGGCCGGGAACGACGCTCGCCGGACTCGTCGATCAACTCAGCGATCGCGACGCGAAACTCGCGAAAGTGTTGATGCGCTGCTCGTTTCTGTGCGACGGCGTGGCCGTCCGCGACACGGATGTGGCGCTGAACAACGCGCAGACGATCGACGTTCTTCCGCCTTTCGCTGGCGGTTAATCGTGATATACATCACATAACGGAATGGTCACAAACTGGCTACGGCGCGGAGGCCTGCCGGAGACACCTGCGAGAACGGCGAAAACTCCTGCGGGTTTAGAGCTTCTTTAGGATTTGCCGCAGCCGGAAACGCCGTTATCGGCAAAAGATGACGCTCGCGGGCACAGCCGTTACGGTCACCCCAAGCCCCTCGACCCCAATCGAGTGGCCCGCTGTGCCCCGATCGCGCCGAGCTCCGTCCAGTCGGGACCCAGCCAACGACGAACAACTTTGGACGGAGGCGGGGGACCCACCGGTCCACCGAACGGAAGGACCTGGAGCCGGATTTTCGGCTCCTTGGGGTGAAGCCGGCATCGTTTCGACGCCGCCGGCCGGGCAACCTCTCCAGCCCGAACCCGACAGCTGACCTCGCGGGCGCCGAAGAGAGGACATCAGCGCACCTATGAGTGGACGGCACCGTAAGCCCACTGCATCGGCCGTAAACGTCGCGAAGGTCGCCTTCACCGGGGCGGTCATCGGCACCGGAGGCCTCGCCCTCGCCGGCCAGGCCAACGCAGCCACCGACAGCGAATGGGATCAGGTCGCCCGCTGTGAATCCGGCGGCAACTGGGCCATCAACACCGGCAACGGCTACCACGGTGGACTCCAGTTCTCCCCGAGCACCTGGACCAGCAACGGCGGCGGCGAGTTCGCGCCCGCCGCGTATCTGGCCTCCAAGGAAGAACAGATCGTTGTCGCCGAGCGCGTGCTCGCGAGCCAGGGCAAGGGCGCCTGGCCGTCCTGCGGCCGTCCACTTTCCGGGCCGACCCCGCGCAGCATCGCCAACGATGCGCCCGAGGCTTTGAACAACGTCCCGCCGCCGCCGGTCGACCCCTTCGCTCCGCCGCCACCCGCGCCGTTCGATGCGCTGGCCGCACCGGTTCCACCGCCGCCCGCGCCGGTCGACCCCCTGGCTCCGCCGCCACCCCCGGCACCGATCGAGGCGTTGGCCGCACCGGTTCCGCCGCCGCCCGCGCCCGTCGATCCGGTGGCTCCGCCGCCTGCCGATGCGTTGGCCGCACCGCTGCCGCCGCCACCTCCGGCGCCGGCACCGCCGCCTGTCCAGTCGATGGCCGCAGCAGCGATCAACGAGGCGGTTGCCCCGCCGCTCGCTCCGCCGCCGCCCCCGCCGCCTCCCGCGGTTCCTGAAGTGGACGCGCTGGCCGCACCGCTGCCCGAGGCGCCCGCGGCTCCAGCGCCGGCCCCGGCGCCCGAACCGCCGATCGATGCGCTGGCCGCTCCCGTTCCGCCGCCGCCTCCTGTCGACGTGCAGACCGTCGCGAATTGGGATGTCGCAACGCCGAATGAGCAGGCACCGCTGTGGGCTTTGCACGCCGATGTGCCGCTCGAGCCGGCCCCGGCGCTGCCGCCCGTGCCCCCGGCCGCTCCCCCGGCTCCCGCGCCCGCCCCGCTGGCAGTGCTCAACGACGTCGACGTCCCGCAGGCGGCGTTCGATGCGGCGAATCAGGCCGCTTCCGGTGAGCTTCCCGTGCCCGCCGAGGTCCCGCACCTGGTGAGCCCGGAGAACCTGAATCCGGGGACGACGACCGACCGCGCCGCCGTCACGTCCGATACGCCGAATGTCTCGTACCTCAAGGAGATCTGGCACGCGATCCAGACCCAGGAGATCACCGGCAAGGATGCGCTGCTGGCGCTGACGCAGCGGCCGCTCACGACTCCGGACCGAGCCGGCCAGGCACCGCTGGCGCCGGGGCAGCTCCCCGCGGATCCTGCACTCCCGCCGCCTGCGCCCGCACCTCTGCCCCCGGCCTGAGCCTGCGCGTTCTAGGCGGAGCCGACCCACTCCTCGGTGCCGTCTGAGAAGAACTGGTGCTTCCACACCGGTAGCCGTTCCTTGACGGTGTCCACGAGCCGTTGACAGGTCTCGAACGCCGCGCCTCGATGGTCTGCGGACACGGCCGCCACCAGCGCGGCGTCGCCGATGGTCAATTCGCCGATGCGGTGGCTGACGGCGATAGCCCGCACTCCCTGACAGTCGGCGGCGATCTCGGCCGCCACATCGGCCAGCGTCTGCTGCGCCGTGGGATGTGCCGAGTACTCGAGCCTCGTCACCCCGCGACCGCCGTCGTGGTCACGGACGACGCCCGCGAAACCCACGACCGCTCCCGCGGCCTCGTGCGCGACGAGCGCCTCGTGCTCAACGAGTTCGATCGGCAGTTCGGTGAGCTCGGCGCGCAACACGACGGTCATCGTGGATGGTCCCCTCCGGCAAGCTGATCCAGCGCATGCTCGAGCACCTTCTCCAGCACCGCCAGACCGTCTTTGACGCCCCCTGGGGAGCCGGGCAGGTTGACGATCAGGGTCCGCCCGCTGACGCCGCACACGCCACGTGACAGCACGGAGGTGGGCACCTTGTCCTCACCCGCCCGGCGGATGGCGTCGGCCAGGCCGGGAATCTGGTAGTCGACGATGTTGGCGGTCGCCTCGGCGGTCCCGTCGGTCGGCGATATGCCGGTGCCTCCGGAGGTGATCACGACGTCGACCTTGTCGCCGACGGCGGCGGTCAACGCCTGGCCGACGTCGGCGCCGTCGGCCACGACCGTCGGCGCGGGCGTGGCGATGCCGCGCTGATTGAGCCAGTCGACGATGATCGGACCGCAGCGGTCCTCATATACCCCTGCCGCGGCGCGCGTGGAGGCGATGACGACCCGGCCGGAACTCATCTCACCCATGTGCCGGTCTTACCGCCCTCTTTGCGCAGCACCCGGATGTCGTCGATACGTGCGGCGGGGTCCACCGCCTTGATCATGTCGTAAAGGGTCAGTGCGGCGACGCTCACCGCGGTCAATGCCTCCATCTCCACGCCCGTGCGGTCGGTGGTCCGCACCGTCGCGGCGATGGTCACCTGGGCGCCGTCGACGATGAAGTCGATATCGACGCCGGTCAACGCCAGCTGGTGGCACAGCGGAATCAGGTCGCTGGTGCGTTTGGCCGCCAGGATCCCGGCCACCCGCGCGGTGGCCAACGCGTCGCCCTTGGGCAGCCCACCCGCCGCGATCATCTCCACCACTTCGGTGGTGGTGTGCAGGGCACCTGCCGCGACGGCAATGCGCGTGGTCGGGTCCTTTTCGGTGACGTCGACCATGTGCGCCGCGCCTGCTTCGTCGATGTGCGAAAGCGCGGGCCTGGCGGGGCGCTGCGATGCGGCCCCAGCCGATTCGGTCACTACCTGTTGACGACCGTGACCGGATGTACGTACGGGACGTCGTCCGCCGGAAGCGGGAACGTCAGGTCACCGAACGGCGACAGCGCGCCGGTGCGGTCGGCGGCGAGCTCGCTGACGGCGTGGTCGTCCTCGCCGTCGGTCGCGGGCCACCCCGGGTCGACATAATGATTCTTCTTGTTGTCAGCCACGCAGACATTGTGGCAGGCACCGTGAACAGTGGCGACACCGCTCAGCGCTTACCCTGGTCAGCAATGACCGAAAACGCCCCGGGCATCCCTCTGGGCGCCTGGCTGGCCGAACTCAGCGATGAGCGGCTGATCCGGCTGCTGGAGTTGCGGCCCGACCTGACCCAGCCCCCGCCCGGCAGTATCGCGGCCCTGGCTGCGCGTGCCCAGGCACGCCAATCGGTCAAGGCCGCCACCGATGACCTGGACTTTCGTCACCTCGCCGTGATCGATGCGCTGCTGGTGCTGCACGCCGACACCACCGCGGTCCCGCTGTCGAAGCTCCTCGAGCTCATCGACGATCCCTCTGCGGAGGTGGTGGTCACCGCGGCGCTCGAGGATCTCCGCGAGCGCGCGCTCGTGTGGGGCGACGCGTCGGTCCGGGTGACCGCCGAGGCCGCGGCGGGCCTGCCGTGGTATCCGGGGCAGGCCACCGTCGAAGACGCCGAGCAGGCGGATATCAGCGAACGGCTCGCCGGTCTCGACGAGGCACAGTCCGACCTGCTGCACAAGCTGCTGGAGGGCTCCCCCGTCGGACGCACCCGCGATGCCGCCCCCGGCACCCCGCCGGACCGCCCGGTGCAGCGGCTGCTGGCCGCCGGGCTGCTGCGTCAGGTGGACGACGAGACGGTGATCCTGCCGAGGCTGGTCGGGCAGGCGCTGCGCGGGGAAGTCCCCGGGCCCGTCCGGCTGGTGCCGCCCGACCCCGTGGTGTCGACCACGACCGCTGCCGACGTGGACGCGGTGGCGGCAGGCGCAGCGATCGACCTGCTGCGCGAGGTCGATGTCGTCCTCGAAACTCTGGGCGCCACACCGGTTCCCGAGCTCCGCAGCGGTGGGCTGGGTGTGCGCGACGTCAAGCGGCTGACGAAGGTGACCGGCATCGACGAGGGTCGGCTCGGGCTGATCCTCGAGGTGGCCGCGGGGGCCGGGCTGATCGCGACGGGCATGCCGGAACCGGAACCGCAGGACGGCTCGGGGCCGTATTGGGCGCCGACGGTGGCCGCCGACCGGTTCCTCGAATCCACCACGGCGCATAAATGGCATCTGCTGGCGTCGACGTGGCTTGACCTGCCGGGCCGCCCAAGCCTTGTCGGTAGCCGGGGTCCGGACGGCAAACCCTATGCGGCACTGTCGGATTCGTTGTACTCAACCGCCGCCCCACTGGACCGCCGGCTGCTGCTGGAAATGCTCGCCGACCTCCCGCCGGGCGCGGGCGTGGACGCGACCCAGGCCTCGCGGGCGATGATCTGGCGTCGGCCCCGCTGGGCGGTTCGGCTGCAGCCCGGCCCCGTGGGCGCGCTGCTCACGGAGGCACACGCGATCGGCGTCGTCGGCCGCGGTGCGATCACCACACCGGCCCGGGCCCTGCTCGCGGGGGCCGACGGCGACGACGTCGTCAAGGCGATGGACAGGGTGTTGCCGCAGCCGATCGACCACTTCCTGCTGCAAGCCGACCTGACCGTCGTCGTACCCGGCCCGCTGGAACGCGACCTGGCCGAGCAGCTGGGCGCCGTGGCGAGCGTCGAGTCGGCCGGTGCGGCGATGGTCTACCGCGTCAGCGAGGCGTCGATCCGCCGCGCCCTCGACACCGGGCGCACCGCGGGCGAGCTGCATGCCTTCTTTGCGCGGCACTCCAAAACGCCTGTGCCACAAGGACTCACCTATCTCATCGACGACGTGGCGCGTCGGCACGGACAGTTGCGCGTCGGCATGGCCGCGTCCTTCGTGCGTTGCGAGGACCCCGCACTGCTGGCCCAGGCGATCGCCGCACCAGCGATGGAGCAGTGGGAGATGCGGTTGCTCGCCCCGACCGTCGCGGTGTCGCAGGCGCCGATCGGCGAAGTGCTCGCCGCGCTGCGGGAGGCCGGCTTCGCGCCTGCGGCCGAGGACTCGACGGGCACGATCGTCGATCTGCGGGCCCGCGGCGCCAGGGTGCCCGCACTGCCGCGGCGCCGCGCATATCGGACGCAGAGCCCGACCAGCCAGACGCTCGGCGCGATCGTCGCGGTGCTGCGCAAGGTGGCCGCGGCGCCGTCCAGCGGCATGCGACTGGATCCGACCGTCGCCATCACACAGCTCCAGGAAGCCGCTCACACTCAGGCGTCCGTCGTGATCGGCTATGTCGACCCGGCGGGCGTGGCCACCCAGCGGGTCGTCGCGCCGATCAACGTCCGCGGTGGGCAGTTGACCGCCTTCGATCCCGCGTCCGGCCGGGTGCGCGAGTTCGCGATCCATCGGGTCACGTCGGTGGTGGCCGCGGATTCGGCCTGATAATTCGCGGCCGACGGTGCACACTTCGAGGATGCAGATCCGAGGAGCGGTCGCCTTTGTCACCGGAGCCAACCGAGGCCTCGGACGCCAGTTCGCCGAACTGTTGGTCGCCCGCGGCGCGGCCAAGGTATACGCGGCGGCCCGTCGACCGGAGACCATCGAGGGGCCCGACGTGGTTCCGGTGCGGATCGACATCACCGATCCGGAATCGGTGGCGGCCGCCGCGGACATCGCAGCCGACACCACGCTGCTGATCAACAACGCGGGCATCGCGTCGTTCAACTCCCTGCTCGAGGCGCCGATGGAGGACGTCAGCGCGCAGATGGAGTCCCACTTCTTCGGCACGCTGTCGGTGACGAGGGCGTTCGCCCCGCACCTCATCGCCAACGCCCCCGCCGCGGTGTTGAACGTGCTGTCGGTGCTGTCGTGGCTCCATCCGCCGAGCGCGGGTTCATACAGTGCGGCGAAGGCCGCCCTGTGGGCGCAGACAGACACCGTGCGCGACGAGCTCGCACCACGCGGGGTGGCCGTCACCGCACTGCACGTCGGTTTCATGGACACCGACATGGTCGCCAGCGTCGACGCGCCCAAGAGCGACCCCGCGACGGTTGCCGCGGCGGCGCTCGACGGTGTGGAAGCCGGCCTGGTCGAGGTCCTCGGCGACGAGCTGACGCGCCAGGTCAAGGCCGGTCTGTCGGCGGACCGGGGCACCGTGGCCGCCCGCTGAAGCCGCTTGTGTCCGCGACTTCTGGATAATGGACAAAATGACCGACGGCCCCCTGATCGTGCAGTCCGACAAGACCGTGCTGCTCGAAGTCGACCATCCGCAGGCCGGTGCGGCCCGGGCCGCGATTGCCCCGTTCGCCGAACTCGAGCGTGCCCCCGAGCACGTCCACACCTACCGCATCACCCCGCTGGCGCTGTGGAACGCCCGGGCCGCGGGTCACGACGCCGAGCAGGTGGTCGACGCCCTGGTGACGTTCTCTCGGTACGCGGTGCCGCAGCCGCTGCTGGTCGACATCGTCGACACCATGGCGCGCTACGGGCGCCTGCAGCTCGTCAAGCATCCGGCGCACGGCCTGACGCTGGTGAGCCTCGACCGCGCGGTGCTCGAGGAGGTGCTGCGCAACAAGAAGATCGCCCCCATGCTCGGCGCGCGCATCGATGACGACACGGTCATCGTGCACAACAGCGAGCGCGGCCGCGTCAAGCAGATGCTGCTCAAAATCGGTTGGCCCGCAGAGGATCTCGCAGGTTATGTCGACGGCGAGGCGCATCCCATCAGCCTCGCGCAGGACGGTTGGCACCTGCGCGACTACCAGGAGATGGCCACCGAGTCGTTCTGGGAGGGCGGATCCGGGGTCGTGGTGTTGCCGTGCGGTGCGGGCAAGACGCTCGTCGGCGCCGCGGCGATGGCCAAGGCGTCCGCGACCACGCTGATCCTGGTGACCAACACGGTCGCAGGCAGGCAGTGGAAACGGGAGCTGATCAACCGCACCTCGTTGACCGAGGACGAGATCGGCGAGTACTCGGGCGAGAAGAAGGAGATCCGCCCGGTCACCATCGCCACCTACCAGGTCATCACGCGCCGCACCAAGGGCGAATACAAGCACCTCGAACTGTTCGACAGCCGCGACTGGGGGCTGATCATCTACGACGAGGTGCATCTGCTGCCCGCGCCCGTGTTCCGGATGACCGCCGACCTGCAGTCGCGACGGCGGCTGGGCCTGACCGCCACGCTGATCCGCGAGGACGGCCGCGAAGGCGACGTGTTCAGCCTGATCGGGCCGAAGCGTTACGACGCCCCGTGGAAGGACATCGAGGCCCAGGGCTGGATCGCGCCTGCCGAGTGCGTCGAGGTGCGGGTCACGATGACCGACAACGAACGGATGCTCTACGCCGTCGCCGAACCCGACGAGCGGTACAAGCTGTGCTCGACGGTGCACTCCAAGATCGCGGTGGTGAAGTCGATCCTGGACAAGCACCCCGATGATCAGACCCTGGTGATCGGTGCATACCTCGACCAACTCGACGAGTTGGGACAGGAACTCAACGCGCCGGTGATCCAGGGGTCGACCAAGACCGCCGAGCGTGAGGCGTTGTTCGATCAGTTCCGGCGGGGCGAAATCCCAACCCTGGTGGTGTCCAAGGTCGCGAACTTCTCCATCGACCTACCGGAAGCCAATGTGGCCGTGCAGGTTTCGGGTACCTTCGGGTCCCGTCAGGAAGAGGCGCAGCGGCTGGGCCGGCTGCTGAGACCCAAGGCTGACGGCGGCGGTGCGATCTTCTATTCGGTGGTCTCGCGTGACAGCCTGGATGCCGAGTACGCCGCACACCGTCAGCGGTTCCTGGCCGAACAGGGGTACGGCTACATCATCAAGGACGCCGACGATCTGCTCGGCCCGGCGATCTAGGTGTGCGGCCCAACCGGTTTCGCGACGGTCAGTAGCACCACCGAATCTTCGATCGCGCTCAGTCCGTGGCGTTCGCGGGGCAGGATGATGTGGTCACCGGGTGAACCGTCCCATCCCGACGACGAGTTGGTCACTCGAACCCTGCCCTGCAAGACCTGAAGCGTGGCTTCGCCCGGGCTCTCGTGGTCGTCGAGCTTGCTGCCTGCCGTCAATGCCATCAGGGTCTGGCGCAACGAGTGCTCGTGGCCGCCGTACACCGTGTGCGCGCTGCGGCCGCTGCTGGCCGCTCGAGCGGTTTCCAGATGCTCGCGAGCGAGTGCGGTCAATGAGATCTTCTCCATCGTCGACGCACCTTTCAGGCGATCGGATATGTAGTAGAGCGTGGCCGCCGGGATTCGGGCTGGCGAATACGCGGCTCGACCAATGCATCCTCCACCATTGTCGTCATCGACGGCACCGGCAAGGACCGATGGTGAATCACCCTGAAATCGCCCTGACGACGCGCGAGCCGCGCAAACGCGTTAGCCTCATCCCGGGTCGGCACCAGCCCTCGCGGGCGTTGAGCAGGAAGCGCAAACGGCACACATGAGCGGATACACCTCCTCACTTCGGCGGGTCGCCGGGATCGCGGCAACCGCAGCCGTGATCGGGATGGGCGCCCTCGTCGCGGCCACCCAGGCCGGCGCGCAGCCGGCCGCACCGTCCGTGCCAGGGCAAACACCGGCGCCGGGCCAGCCCGTCATGGAAGTTCCCGGCGCCGAGCCGGTGGCTGCCCCCGCGCCTCCTCCGGTCGGGCCGCCGCCCGTTCCGGAGATCGCCAACCCGCAGTACGGGCAGGGGAACACCGGCGGCCCGCTGGGCTTTCTGCGCGATGCCTGGCACATGGCCCAGGACCCGTACAGCTTCACCGGCCCCATGCAGCCCGGCGACATCAAGCCGAGCGTGCCCCCGCCGGGAGCCGGTCCAGCCCCGCAGCTGCCCCCTGGATACCAGTCGCTGACCGACCCCGCGTCCAACGGACCGGCGCCGACGAAGGTCTACGAAGGCGGTCCGCCGCTGCCGGAGGGGTACTACCCGCTCACCGGACCACCGCCACCCGGGTACTTCGATCCGCCGCCGGACCCGAGCGTGCAACAGCCCGTCGACCCGAACGCTCTGCCGGCCAACGGTCCCATCGCACCGCGTCCCTGACCGCTGGCTAGCTCAGCGCGGGGATGACCTCGCGCTCGAACATCTCGATACCGGAGCGGTCATATGCGGCCTCCGGGAAGTACATGATCGCGTACTCACAGCCCAGGTCGCGCAGGCGTGTCAGCTTCTCGATGGCCTGTTCCGTTGTGCCACTTGCGGAGTCGGGTGACTTCACATTGTCGAGCATCGCGTCGACCGCCTGCTCGTTGGCCACGGTGACCTGTCTGGCGCGCAGCCGGGCGATGCGTTCGTCGACATCGCGTTCCGATGTGCCGATCACGGCGTTGAAGTTGGCCGAGCGGACGATCGCGTCGTAGTCGGTGCCGACGTCTCGGCAATGATCCGCGAGCACCTGAGACTTGTGCGCGAAACCCTCGGGCTCCGAGGTGAAGTTCGTGTACTGCGCATACTTCGCCGCGATCTTCAGCGTGACCTTCTCACCGCCGCCCGCGATCCACATCGGCAAGCCGCCCTCCTGCAACGGCTTCGGGGCGACGATCGCGCCGTCGACCTGATAGTGCTTGCCGTGGAAGGTGACTCGGCCGTCGCGCCAGGCGTCGCGCATGATCTGCACGCCCTCGTCGAGCATCTTCAACCGCGTACCGGCGGAGGGGAATCCGTAGCCGTAGGCCTCCCACTCGTGCTGATACCAGCCGCCGCCGATGCCCATCTGCACCCGGCCGCCGGAGATGATGTCCGCGGTGGCGGCGACCTTGGCCAGATAGACCGGGTTGCGATAGCCCATGGCCGTGCACATCTGGCCGAGCTTGATGCGCGACGTGACCGCGGCGTAGGCCGACATCAACGACCACGCCTCGTGCGTCGCCTCATCGGTCGGCACCGGGACGGTGTGGAAGTGGTCATACACCCATAGCGAGTCCCACGCGTCGCTGCCGTCGGCGTACGTGGCGAGGTCACGCATCACCGACCACTGCTGATCCGGGGGAATGTCAACGAGATCGAGTCGCCAGCCCTGTGGGATGAACAGTCCGAAGCGCATGGTTCCCGACTCTATGCAACCAGCGGCGGCGGACGCCATCCTCCCAGCGCGGTTTCCAGCAGGCCCGCCACCGCGAGCGCCGTCACGTCCTCCCACGGCCTGGCCACGATCTGCACACCGACGGGCAATCCCTCCTTCGACGTGCCGCAGCGGACGACGACTGCCGGCCAGCCGGTGAGGTTGTGCGCCATCAGGTGGGAGAAGTCGGAGATCTCGACGAGGCCGTGGTGGTGCGGCTTGGCGGCGGTCGGCATCGCAGGCCCGATGATCACGTCGTAGTCCGCCATGAACTCGAGCATCTCGATGCGGTAGGCGTCGATCTCGGTGAGCCGCCGCCGCGCCTCCGACAGCGAGAAGTCGACCAGTCGTGCCTGCCTGAGGAACTCGGCGAGTTCGTCGGAGGGGTCGGTCGCCCCGATAGCCGCCAGGTCGGCTTCGAACCCTTCGCCGCGGTCTCCGCCGAGAAACACGGACTCCCACAGCAATTCCAAAGTGCGGCGCAGGCACAGCGGCGCGTTGTGCTCGACGACGCCGACCGCGTCCGACAGCACCCGCACCGCATCGCCGACCACGGCGGCGACATCGTCCGACGGAGGCGAGATCCCGTCGTCGAGGTAGGTGGCGACCCGAAGGCCGGTGAGGTCGACGTCGCCGGGGTCGCCGAGCGGCGCGGGCACCGCGTAGGGATCGCGCAGATCCGGGCCGTTCATGATCGACAGGCCCAGGTGCAGATCCGCGACGGACCTCGCCAGCGGGCCGTAGCAGTTGAACGGTCCGAACATGCCGAGCGCATCGCCGAAGACGCTGCCGGTCCGCGGGATTCGCCCGTGGGTGGGCTTGAGGCCGGCGATTCCGGTGTTGTGCGACGGCTGTCGGATGCTGCCGCCGCCGTCCGACCCGACACTCAACGCGGCACCGCCCGCACTGACCAGCGCCGCCGAACCCCCGCTGCTGCCGCCCGGCGTCCTCGACAGGTCGAACGGGTTGTTGGTGCGGCCGTAGACGTTGTTGTTCGACTCACCGCCGCGGCCCATCTCGGGGACGTTCGTCAGACCGAGCACGATCGCGCCTTCGTTGCGCAGCCGCGTCACCACCGTCGCGTCCTCGGAGGCGACAGCGCGCAGCGCCGGGCTGCCGCCGGAGCATTCGAGGCCGGCGACCTTCATGACGTCCTTGATCACGATGGGCAGGCCGTGGGCGCGGCCGAGCGGGGCGCCGCGCGCGACGCGGTCGTCGGCTTCCGCGGCGGCCGCCAGGCACTGCTGCGGATCCGTGGCCGACACGAGCGCATTGAGCGCCGGGTTGACCGCGTCGATGCGTCCGAGATGGGCCTGGACGACCTCGCGGCACGAGACCGTCCCGCTAGCCATCAACCGGACCAGCTCATGGGCAGGCAGCTGGCACAGATCGGTCATTTGTTAGCTCATCTCTCAAATTGACGCCGGCTCATACTGCCGATTTCACCATAAAAGCGGTGGTAGGGCCGTTATCAGTCTGCAACGGCGACATCTTTCAATCGGCGTATGCGTTCGCCGCAAGGTGTTGTATGGTGTGGCTCACAGGCAAGCATTCATGTGACGTGAGCCACAAGGAGGCGGATGTGGTCCGTGACCCGATGACGGGGTTGGAATCGCACCGTGTGCGCACCGACGCGCACCACCACGTTCGATGGTTCTACGTACTCCTGCTCGCTGTCATCGCGATTGCCGCGATCGCAGGCGTCGCGAGCACCTTGGCCATGGGTCAACCACAGGTCGCCTTCGTCATCGGCCTCGTCGCCGTGGCGTTCTTCTCGCGCGTCGGCTGCTGACGTGAGCCCACCGACCTGACGGACGTCAGGTCTAGCGTTGCCTCATGGCCCTTTCCAAAGAAGAACGCGAACAGTTTCTGGCCGAGCCGCATATCGGGGCGCTCTCGGTGAGCGCAGGCGACAAACGCGGACCCCTGACCGTGCCCATCTGGTACCAGTACAGTCCCGGCGGCGAACTGTGGGTGCACACCGGCAACGGTTCGCGTAAGCACCGGCTGATCGAGTCGCAGGGTGAGTTCACGTTGATGGCCCAGCGCCTCGAACCGACGGTGCGATACGTGTCGGTCGACGGTCCGGTCAGCCGCATCGAACCGGCCACCGACTACCAACTCGTCGAGATGGTCAAGCGCTACCTGCCGCCCGAAAAGGTCGACGGCTACCTGGAGTTCGCGCGCCGCGAGCACGGCGAGGGGGTGGCCATTTTCATGAAGCCCGCGCACTGGCTCTCCGCCGACCTCGGGGCGATCTGACCGAAACGGACTGTCCACGTAACGAAATCTTCACGCGGCGCTAACCACGAGCGACGGCGTCGGCGGCCGACGGACTGTATACAAGTGACAATTCGACGGCCCTCAGTGGAGATACCCGTATGACGATCCCGGTGAGCATCGACGCCAAACCTTATGTGTGGCCTTACGACGGCGACATCGTCCCCGCGCATACCGCGTTGATCAACATCGACTGGCAGGTCGACTTCTGCGGTGAGGGCGGCTACGTCGACCGGATGGGCTATGACCTCTCGCTGGTCCGTATGCCGCTCGGCCCGGCCCAGCGGGTGCTCAACGCGGCACGCGACGCCGGGCTGTTCATCATCCACACCCGCGAGGGTCACCGGCCGGACCTGTCGGATCTGCCGCCGAACAAGAGATGGCGCTCAGCGCAGATCGGTGCCGAGATCGGATCAGTCGGTCCGTGCGGACGCATCCTCACCCGGGGCGAGCCGGGGTGGGAACTGGTGCCCGAAATGGCGCCGCTGCCAGGCGAAGTGGTGATCGACAAGCCCGGCAAAGGCAGCTTCTACGCGACGGATCTTGATCTGATCCTGCGAACGAATCAGATCACCCACATCATCTTCACCGGGATCACCACCGACGTCTGCGTGCACACCACGATGCGCGACGCCAACGACCGCGGCTACGAGTGCCTGGTGGTGTCCGACGCGACCGGGGCAACCGACTACGCCAATCACCTTGCCGCACTGAAGATGATCACGATGCAGGGCGGCGTGTTCGGGGCGCACGCGACGAGTTCGGATGTGCTGGCCGCCCTGGAGACGCTGTGGGCGCGAATGGCCTCCGAACCGATAGCCGCGGTGGGGTGATCACACCGTCTCGAACGCGAAAACCCCGGAACCGCAGTGGTTCCGGGGTCTTCGCGTATCGGTTTAGAGCAGCGACTGCGGCGGGTTGAACCGGTCGCCGTAGCGTGCGGCCAGCTCCTTGGCGCGGGCGACGAACGCTTCCTTGCCCACACCTGCAGGACCCTCATAGCCGACGATGAACTGCGCCGAACCACCCGTGTACGGCGGGTAGCCGATGCCCATGATCGAGCCGATGTTCGCGTCGGCGGTCGACGTGAGAACGCCCTCGTCGAGGCACTTCTGGGTCTCCAGCGCCTCGGCGAACAGCATGCGGTCGATCATGTCCTGCAGCGGGATATCCGTGCTTCCGGAGTTGAACGTCTCCTTCAGACCCGGCCACAGACCGACGCGTTTACCGTCGACGTACTCGTAGAAGCCGGCACCCTTCAGCCTCGACGGGCGACCGATCTCGATCATCTTCTCGACGACCGCCTCCGCGGGATGCGGCTCGTGCGTCTTGCCGTCGGCCTCTGCGGCCTTGCGGGTGGCGACGGCGATCTTGTGCATCAGCTCGAGGTTGAGCTCGTCGGACAGCTGCAGCGGCGGCGCCGGGTAGCCGGCCTGCGAACCCGCCTGCTCGATGCTGGCCGGTGCGACACCCTCGCCGAGCATCGCCAGCGCCTCGTTGACGAAGGTGCCGATGACGCGGCTGGTGAAGAAGCCGCGGCTGTCGTTGACCACGATCGGGGTCTTGCCGATGGCCAGCGTGTAGTCGAACACCCGGGCCAGCGCCTCGTCAGAAGTCTTCTCGCCCTTGATGATCTCCACCAGCGGCATCTTGTCGACGGGTGAGAAGAAGTGGATTCCGATGAAGTCCTCCTGGCGCTTCACGCCGGTCGCCAGACCGGTGATCGGCAGCGTGGAGGTGTTCGACCCGAGCAGCGCGTTGGGCTCGACGATGTCCTCGATCTCCTGGAACACCTTGTGCTTGAGGTCCTGATCCTCGAACACCGCCTCGATCACGAAGTCGACACCCTTGAGGTCGGCGGCGTCGGCCGTCGGCGTGATCCGGGCCAGCAGCGCGTCGCTGCGCTCCTTGGTCGTGCGGCCCCGCTCGAGCGCCTTGGCCTCCAGCTTCTCGGAGTACCCCTTGCCCTTCTGCGCGGCTTCCAGGCTGACGTCCTTGAGGACGACGTCGAAGCCGGCCTTGGCTGACACATAGGCGATACCGGCGCCCATCATGCCTGCACCCAGCACGCCGATCTTCTTGATCTCCTGCTTGGCGATGCCTTCGGGGCGCGAACCGCCACCGTTGATGTACTGCAGGTCGAAGAAGAACGCCTGAATCATGTTCTTGGCGACCTGGCCGGTGGCCAGCGAGGTGAAGTAGCGGCTCTCGATGCGGCACGCGGTCTCGAAGTCGACCTGCGCACCCTCCACCGCGGCGTCCAGGATCGCCCGCGGAGCGGGCATCGGCGCACCCTTGAGCTGCTTCTTCAGCAGCGCGGGGAACGACGGCAGGATGGCCGCCAACGCCGGACTGGACGGGGTGCCGCCCGGCATCTTGTAGCCCTTTTGGTCCCACGGCTGGGTGTGAGCGTCCGGGTTGGCCTTGATCCACGCCTTGGCGGCGGGCACCAGTTCGTCGACCGAGCCGACCACCTCGTCGACCAGACCGACGTCCTTGGCTTTGCCCGGCTTGAA
Organism: Mycolicibacterium moriokaense; assembly: GCF_010726085.1. Taxonomy (NCBI): domain Bacteria; kingdom Bacillati; phylum Actinomycetota; class Actinomycetes; order Mycobacteriales; family Mycobacteriaceae; genus Mycobacterium; species Mycolicibacterium moriokaense. The sequence goes on along the minus strand of NZ_AP022560.1, from coordinate 1,446,263 downwards.
CCGAGTGCCCTGCGAGAGCACCTCCATGAACGCCTTCTGGATACCGAACATCCGCACCGAGCGGGCGACACCGCCTGCCCCAGGCAGCAGGCCGAGCGTCACCTCGGGGAAGCCCACGACGGCGCCGGGTACGTCGGCGATGATGCGACGGTGGGTGGACAGGCAGATCTCCAGCCCGCCGCCGAGCGCGGCGCCGTTGATGGCGGCCACCACCGGCTTGCCCAGCGTTTCGAGCGCACGTAGATCGCGCTTGATTCCCTCGACCTCGTCGAAGAACTCGCCTGCGTTCTCGGGCTGCGCCTGGATGATCGAGTTGAGGTCACCGCCGGCGAAGAAGGTCTTCTTCGCACTGGTGATGACCACACCGGTGATCGAATCCTTCTCGGCGACAAGGCGTTCGACCGTCTTGTGCATGGACTCGCGGTAGTGCTCGTTCATCACGTTGGCCGAACCGGTCGGGTCGTCCAGCGTCAGGGTGACGATGCCGTCGGCATCCTTGTCCCACTTGATGGTGTTCTCTGCCATGGTCTTTCGTTTCCTCTGTTCCGACGCGGCTCAGACGCGCTCGATGATGGTGGCCACACCCATGCCGCCGCCGATGCACAGCGTGATCAGCGCACGCTTGGCGCCGCGCCGCTCGAGCTCGTCGACCATGGTTCCGGTGATCATGGCGCCGGTGGCGCCCAGCGGATGACCCATCGCGATGGCGCCACCGTTGACGTTGAGCTTCTCGTCGGGGATGTTCAGATCCTTCTGGAACTTCAGCACCACCGAGGCGAACGCCTCGTTCAGCTCGAACAGGTCGATGTCGTCGACCGTCAGGCCCGCACGGTCGAGCACCTTCTTCGTGGCAGGCGTCGGGCCGGTCAGCATGATGACCGGATCCGCACCGCTGGTGGCGGTCGCCACGACGCGGGCGCGCGGGGTCAGGCCCTGCGACTTGCCTGCCTGTTCACTGCCGATGAGCACCAGCGCGGCGCCGTCGACGATGCCCGAGCTGTTGCCGCCGGTGTGGACGTGGTCGATCTTCTCGACGAAGTGGTACTTCTGCAGCGCCACGTCGTCGAAGCCGCCCATCGCGCCGAGGTCGGCGAACGCCGGCTTCAGCTTGGCCAGGCTCTCCAGTGTGGTGTCCGGGCGCATGTGCTCGTCGTGGTCGAGGATGACCAGACCGTTCTGGTCGCGGACCGGCACGACGGACTTCGCGAAGTAGCCGCCCGACCACGCCGCGGCCGCCTTCTCCTGGCTGCGCAGCGCGTAGCGGTCGACGTCCTCGCGGGAGAAGCCCTCGAAGGTCGCGATCAGGTCGGCGCCGATGCCCTGCGGCACGAAGCCGATGCGGTAGTTGGTCTCGGGGTCACCGGCCCAGGCGCCACCGTCGGAGCCCATCGGAACGCGGCTCATCGACTCGACGCCACCGGCGATCACCAGGTCGTCCCAGCCGGAGCGGACCTTCTGCGCGGCGAGGTTCACGGCCTCCAGGCCCGAGGCGCAGAAGCGGTTGAGCTGGAATCCGCCGGTGGTCTCCGGCAGGTTGGCCACCAGCCCCGCGGTGCGGGCGATGTCGCCGCCCTGGTCGCCGACGGGGGACACGCACCCTAGGATCAGATCGCTGATCAGCGTCTCGTCCAGGTCGGGGAAGCGGCTGCGCAGTTCGTCGATCAGGCCGACAACCAGGTTGACCGGCTTGACCTCGTTGAGGGCGCCGCCCCGGTTCTTGCCGCGAGGTGTACGGATGGCCTCGTAGATGAAGGCTTCTTCAGACATGAAGATTTTTCCTGTTCAGATGGGATTGTTGGGAGCCTGCCCACATGGGCGGTAGTCCTCTTGTCGCAGCCTAACAGCCCCACCCAACCGGCTGGTTGGGCGGCTGGTTCTTCCGCGGAGCAGACGCGAAGTGCCCATTTCTCGCGGCGTGTTGGGGCGGTTTGCGCCTGCTCGGCATGATGGTGGCCGTGACAGTCAGACGTCTGCAGCCATATGCGGTGACGATCTTCGCCGAGATGTCTGCGCTGGCGGCGCGCATCGGCGCCGTGAACCTGGGTCAGGGCTTCCCCGACGAGGACGGTCCGCCGGCGATGCTGAAGATCGCGGAGAACGCGATCGCCGAGGGCGTCAACCAGTACCCGCCGGGTCTCGGCATCGCACCGCTACGCGAGGCGATCGCCGCGCAGCGCAAACGGAACTTCGGAACCGACTACGACCCGGACACCGAGGTGCTGGTGACGGTCGGCGCCACCGAAGCCATCGCCGCGTCGATCCTCGGCCTCGTGGAGCCGGGCTCGGAGGTGCTGCTGATCGAGCCGTTCTACGACTCCTATTCCCCCGTGCTCGCGATGGCGGGCTGCGAGCGGCGCGCGGTACCGATGGTGGCCGACGGGCGCGGCTTCGCGATCGACGTGGACGGCCTGCGCCGCGCCGTGACGCCGAAGACGAAGGCGCTGATCGTCAACACTCCGCACAACCCGACGGGGATGGTCGCCAGCGACGCCGAACTGAAAGCGCTGGCCGAACTCGCCGTCGAGGCAGATCTCCTCGTGATCACCGACGAGGTCTACGAGCACCTGGTGTTCGACGGTCGCAGCCACCTCCCGCTCGCGAACTATCCGGGCATGGCCGAGCGCACGATCACCATCTCCAGCGCGGCGAAGATGTTCAACGTCACCGGCTGGAAGATCGGATGGGCCTGCGGCCCCGCCGAACTCATCGCCGGGGTGCGCGCGGCCAAGCAGTACCTCTCCTACGTCGGCGGGGCGCCGTTCCAGCCCGCCGTCGCCCACGCGCTCAACACCGAGGACATCTGGGTGGCCGCCTTGCGGGACTCGCTGCAGACCAAGCGCGACCGACTCGGGTCCGCGCTGTCCGACATCGGCTTCGAGGTCCACGACAGCCTGGGCACCTATTTCCTGTGTGCCGACCCTCGGCCGCTGGGCTATGACGACAGCACGGCGTTCTGCGCCGAACTGCCCGAGAAGACGGGTGTGGCGGCCATTCCGATGGCGGCGTTCTGCGACCCGGACGGTGCGGACTTCGAGAAGTGGAACCACCTGGTGCGCTTCGCGTTCTGCAAGCGCGACGACACCCTCGACGAGGCCATCCGCCGACTGTCGTCCATACGACGTGGCAGCCGCCAGCTGTGACGATGGACCCTCAACGCCGGCGACCTGGGCCAGCTATGTTGCGTCGATGCTGCGGGCGACGGCCCAAAGCGCTTCGAGGTCAGCCTCTTCCGTCCGCAGCGGGTTCACCACCACGTCGGTGGCGCCCGCCGCCAGATACGCGTGCAACCGTTCGGTGACCTGCTCCGCCGACCCGATAGCCGCGAGGTCGACCACGGACTCGAGACCTTCCCTGGCGATCACCTTCTGATACGACAGGATCGACGCGTAGAAGCTCAACCGCTCCGCCGCCACTTCTCGCGCGGCACCGATGTCGCCGGATACGAGCACCGGCACGGCGGCGATGATCCGTGGCGTGGGCCTGCCGGAGTCCGCGGCGGCCTTGTCGATCGTCGGCTTGATGAACTCGGCGATCGTTCGCGGGCCGGCCAGGTTAGGCAGTGTGCCGTCGGCGAGTTCACCCGCGACCCGCAGCGCCTTCGGTCCCATCGCGGCGACGTAGATCGGAATCGGCGTGCCACCTGGAACGTGCACGGGCAGGTTGGGCGCGGCAGTGATCTCGTCGCCGTGATGCTCCACGGCACCGCTGTCCAGCACCGAGCGCAGCACCACCAGATGCTCTCGTAGCCGCTGCAGCGTATTGGCCGCCGAGATGCCGAACGCCTGGCGTTCCAGCTCATGCCCACCGAGCGCGAGCCCGAGGCTGAAGTTGCCGTGCGCCGCGGCCTGCGCGGTCTGCGCCAACGACGCGATGATCAGCGGATGGCGCGGGTTGATCGGTACCGCATAGGTCCCGACGCCGAGACCCGGCACCGCGGCGCCGATCAGCGCGGACAGCGCCAGCGAGTCGGCGTCGAGCCGTTGCCCCAACCAGATCTGTCTGACACCGGCCGCGAAGGCACGTTTGGCCTCCGCGATGGCGGCGTCGACGAGGTTCTCGGCTTGTGGATCGGGGGCGAGGACGACTCCGGTAGGCATATCGCGCGTAACCAAGCGACGGTGGCGGCCTATTCCGAACCACTTACGCCGATCGAAAGCCTTGCGCGTTATGCGGTACTGCCTGCCATCACGCGTTCACGCAGCGCCTCAGTCGCGATGTCGAGCACCATCTGCTTCCCCCGCCGGACCAGGAACCGGGGCACCGGAGTCGCCAGATCGAGGATGATGTCGAACCGCACCCGCGTCTTCCCCTCGCCCTCGCGGACGAGGTTGTACTCGGCATGCTGACCCCGCTGCTGACCGGTTGCGGTCGCATCCCAGACCATCCAGTCGTCACCCCAGTGGTACTCGAGGAGCTCCTTGTCGGTGATCCCCATGATCCGGAACGTCGCCTTGACGTGGTGTGGCCGACCGTCGGGATGACGGTCGACGACTTCGGTGTGCTTGTGCAACGGCGACCACGAGGGCACGGCTTCGATGTCGGCGAGCGCGTCCATGATCGCCTCAGGCGAGGCGTCGAAGACCACCTCTCTGGATGCTCGGACAGTCATAGTGGCAAATGATAGCTACCTTGTCTTCCACATGTAATGGAATTTGCAGCTAATTTTCACCAGTTGATTTCGGAGATCGGGGTGGTCTCTTTGGGTGGCGTTCCGACCGGTCCCGCCGGGGTGCGGGAGAACCGTGGCGCCGGAGCAGCCTGCTCGACACCGTGGGGTGAGATCACCGTCGAACGCGCCAGCAGATGCTCGTTGTCCGCGGCCTCGGTCCAGGTCAGCACCGGGGTGACGCAGGCATCCGTGCCGGCGAAGACGGCGCTCCACTCGTCGCGCGTCCGACTCTTGAACCGGTCGGTGAAGATCGCACGCATCCGGTCGTACGCGCCGGTGTCCGACTGGCTGGGCACCTCATCGGGTGACAGCCCGAGGCCCTCGAGGAGTTGCGCGAAGAACTGCGGTTCGATGGCGCCCACCGCCATGTACTTACCGTCGGACGTTTCGTACGTCCGGTAGTACGGGGCGCCGCCGTCGAGCAGCCACGACTCGCGTTGGTCTTTCACCGCACCGTTCGCCTTCATCGTCCACATCATCTGCGCCAGGGTGCTGACGCCGTCGACCATGGCGGCGTCGATCACCTGGCCCCTGCCCGACCGCTCGCGTTCGTAGAGCGCGGTGACGATGCCGAGCAGCACGAGCATGGACCCACCGCCGAAGTCGGCCACGAGGTTGAGCGGCGCGACGGGCGGCCGGTCACGAAAACCGATGGCCGACAACGCCCCCGTCTGGGACAGGTAGTTGATGTCGTGGCCTGCGGTCATCGCCAGCGGGCCGTCCTGTCCCCACCCGGTGATCCGCGCGAAGATCAGCCGCGGGTTGACGGCGGCACAGTCGTCCGGCCCGATGCCGAGGCGTTCGCACGTACCCGGACGAAAGCAGTCGAGCAGCACGTCCGCCTTGGCAGCGAGGTCGAGCAGGGTCTGCGGCTCCTTCTTGACATCGAGGTCGACGGTGCGCTTCCCGCGGTGCATCAGATCCAGGTGCTCAGGCGGCATCGCGAGGCCACCGGGCCGCCGCACCCGAACGACGTCTGCGCCCAGGTCGGCGAGCACCATCCCGGCGTGCGGCCCCGGACCGATGCCGCCGAGTTCGATGACCTTCACCCCGGCGAGGGGTCCCGAATTCGTCACGCGCCGACTCAGCTTCCCCTCTTCACCTTCAGCACCTGCTTGCGCAGTCCGTCGGTCGCGGTTTCCATCGCCCCCTTCATCGCCCGCTTGAGGACGAACCCGGGTAGCGGCACCGACAGGTCGATGGAGATGTCGAAGCGCACCTTGGTCTTGTCGCCGTCGGGCGTCAACGTGTAGGACGCATCCTGCGATTTGAGCGCACTCGCGCTGATCAACGTCCAGCTCGCGCTGTCGTCGGTCCAGCTGTACTCGACGACCTGCTCATCGGTGATACCCGCCGACTTCACCTTCATCTTGACGCGGCGCGGCCGTCCGTCGTCATAGGACTCCAGCACCTCGGCGCTCTGATACTGCGACGACCAGGTCGGCGTGGCCTCGACATCGGCGATGACGTCGAGGATCTCCTCCGGGCTCGCCTCGATTACGACCTCGCGGGAATCGCTGGTAGCCATCTCGCGACGATAGCCCGATACGGTTGGCCACATGGAACTTTGGGAGCTTTCGGCGCGCGAGCGGATCAGGGACACGCTGGCCCGCTACAACTGGTCCGGCGACGCGATGCGACTGACCGAGCTCGCCGAATCCTTCTGCGAGGACGGTGCACTCGAGTTGCGCGGCGGCAAGTCCGTGCGGGGCCGTGACGCCATCCTCGAGTTCCTCGGCGGCGCAGTCGCTTCGCCGAATGCGACGGCCCAGCAGTCGGGGGTGCGGCGCATCGTCCGCCACAACGTGACGAACATCCGCTTCACCGCGCTGACGCCGCAGCGCGCCGAGGTGGCGTGCTACTTCACCGTCGTCACCGAGATCGGCCTCGACCACTACGGCCGGTATCGCGATGTGTTCGTGCCCGTCGGCGACGAGTGGCTGATACAGCACCGCTTCGTCTCGACCGACTGGCATGCGCCGAACTCGACGATGGCCGGTTAACCGGGCGGGATCAGCATCGACTGCCAGGTCTGGTTGCCCGCGTGCGCCAGGTTCGCCTGCGTGTGACGCTGGCCGTCCGGTCCGACGTACTCACCGGTCGCGGGGTCGTAGGGCACGGCGACCACCGGCGGCGGGGGCGCCGCCGCAGGCGGGATCGCGGTGCCGGTGCCCGCCGGCGGGGGCAGCCGGGGATCGAGACCCGGTGCGTACTGCGGCACTCCCTGTCCGGACAGTGTGGCGTTGGGGTCTCCCTTCCAGTTGTAGCCGTCGTTGAGCGGCACGTACTGCTCGTCACTTTCGCAGATCTCGACCGACGGGGCTCGCTTACCAGGCACCGTCTCGCACGGAATGTTGCGCACCCCACGGACATTGAGGCCGGAGTCCTGCGGCACCCGGCAGTACAGCTCGCCTGCCGGGCGCTCGGGCGCATCCTGCAGGGACGGCGAACGCTGTTGGCGCACAGGCAAAAACCCGGTGTTGCACGGTGGCGGCAGGTTGAGGTTGAGGTTGAAGTCGAGGTAGACGCCCTTGTAATCCTGCTTGGTGCCCGAGTTGGGCAGGATGATCGCCGACATGACGGCGGTGCCCTGCGGGAACAGCACCAACAACTGCTCGATGTCGCTGCGGTAGGCCACGGCGATGTCGCCGAGACTGACCATGTCGGCCAGCAGTATCGGCAGCGCGGGCGCCATCCGGTCGAACAGTGCCCGGCCCTCCTCCAGGGCTGGACCCCCTTGGGTGAGCAACCCGGCGAAGGCGGTGTCCTGTGCCTTGAGCTGGCCGGTGATCGAAGCCATCCGGTTGGCCCAGGTCTCGATCGAATCCGCCGTCTGCACTTGGGAATTCAGCACAGGTGGTGACTGGTCGATCAGCTTCGTGATCGGGTCGACGGTTCGGCCGGCCTCGATCGCCAGTGCCGTCGATCCGTCGACGATGCGGGACAGTTCCGGACCGAGTCCGGCGACCGCCGTGGCGGCCTCGTCGACGACGGTGCGCAGATTGTCCTGCGGGATCGCCTGTAGCGCCTGGTTGGTAGCGTCGAGCAGGCTGCCGATCTCCGGCGGCACCTGGACCCGGTCCACTCCGATCACGTCGCCTGCACGCAGGAAATTCGCGTCGGAGTCGTCTGTCGAGGGAATCAACTGGACGAACTGCTCACCGACGGCGGAGCGGCTGTGCACCTCCGCGGTGACGTCGGACGGGATCTTGGTCGACGAGTCCAGTTTCAGAACGGCCTGCACACCGTCGCGGGTTACCTCGACGGACGTGACCCTGCCGACCTCGGACCCGCGGTAGGTGACGACCGATGTCGGATACAGCCCGCCGGACGACGGCAACTCGAGAATCACGTTGTACCGGCCGATGCCGATCAGCGCAGGCACGTTCACGAAGCCGAAAGCCATGATGCCGCCTGCGATCACCGTGACCGCGGCGAGGATCGCAAGCTGAATCCACACCGTGCGGGGCAGACGCACCATGTCAGTAGGCCCCCCATCGATATGGCGCGATCAACGGGTTGCCCGCGGTGTACGGACTGGGCTTCTGGCCGATGGTGCGGCCCCACTGCAATTCGAGCTCGGTGAGATCACCCTCCCACCGCGTCCCGGTGAACAGGCCCGCGTCCAACCTGCTCAGCGTGAGATCGATGATGAGCGTGATGTTGGCGAAGTCGCCCCGAAACCAGTTGGGGACGGTGCTTTTCACCCACGGATAGGTCGACAGAAAGTCCAGCCCTCTGGTCAGCGCCGGTCCGGCATTAGCGAGCTCGCGGAAGACGGGTGCGATGTTGCGCAGGTTCGCGATCAGCGACTCCTTGGTCTGATTGACCGTCGAGGTGGCGATGGCGCTGAACTTACCGAGTGCGTCGATGGCGTCGGCCAGCTTCTCCCGCGAGTCGGCGAGCACTGCGATCGCCTGCGGGATGGTCGTGAGCGCCCTGTCGACGGCCGCGTCGTTGTCCGCAACCTGTTGCGCCAGAGAGTCGAGACTCTCGGTGGCAGAGATGATGTCGTCGGTCTGCTCGTTGAGCGCCTTGATGAAGATGTCCAGCTGGGTCAGCAGGCTGCGCATCTGGTCCTCGCGGCCGGCCAGTGCCTTGGCGAACGTCTGGTTGATCTCCTGGAGCTGGCCGAGCCCGCCGCCGTTGAGCAGGATCGAGACCGAGGCCAGCGTCTGTTCGGTGGTCGGATACGTGCCGGTCGACGACAGCGGGATCACCGACCCGTCCTTCAGTTCTCCCTCGGGAGGCACGTCGGTGGGCGGCGCCAGTTCGATGTGCATGGACCCGAGCAGGCTGGTGGTGCCGACCTTGGCGGTGGCGTTCGCGGGCAGATGCACGTCGTCGTTGATCCGCATGGTCACCAGCGCGTGCCAGTCCTGCACCTCGATCTTGGTGACGTTGCCGACGTTGACGTCGGCGACACGGACGCGGGTGTTCTCTTGGATGACAACGACATCCGGTAGCTGGGCCTGGATCGTGTACGACCCGCCCTCGTCGCCCTCGGTGCCCGGCAGGCTCAGCGAGTTGAGGCCCCGCCAGCCGCATCCCGCCGACACCGACGTGCACGCGACGACGAGCGTCGCCGCCACCATCCGCCTCACGGCGTCCCCCCGGGAACCATCAGCCCTGCCAAGCCCTGGTTCGGATCGGTCGGCGTGGCCGCGGGCAGCGGTGCGAGCGGCAGCGTCGCCTCGGCGGGCAGCGGCGGAGGGACATCGATGAGTGGCGGGGGCGGCAGGTTCGGATTCAGCCGGTTCTCGCTGTAGGTGATCTCGTTGGGCCGCGCCGACGCGCCCGCGAACGGGTTGATGCCCAGCGGAGGGAAGTTGTACTGGCGGTTCTTGATGATGGGAGCCAGGTACTGCATGCACAGCTTGGCAGACTTCTCGAAGCCCTGGCGCGACGCCGCTTCGATTGCGCTGCAGATGAACTGGACCGTGTTGGCGAAGTTCACCGGCGCCAGGATGCCGGTAACGGAGCTCTGCGCAGGCTGGTAGATGTTCATGAAGTTCTGGAACACCGTCGGCGTGATGTGGAGGACCTGCTTGATGTCTCCACGGCTGTCGTTCAGCGCCGTCGTGATGGACGCGAGCCGATCGAGCGTGACGCCCAGACCTTCACGGTTCTCGGCGACGAAACCGCGGAGGTCGGTGACGGCACCGTCCAACTGCCGAGTCGCGTCGGCCACCTCGTTGGGCGTGTTCGTCAACACCGTGCTGATGTCGGCCAGATTGGTGTTGAAATCCGCGAGTAGATCACTGCTCGACGACAGGGCCGACACCAGCAACTGCAGATTGCGCACGGTGCTGAAGATGTCGGTGCTGTGGTCGCCAAGCGCCGAAACCGCCTGGGAGAGTTTGATGACGGTGTCGCGCGCGGTTACACCGTTGCCTCGCAGGTTGTCCGCCGCGGTGTTGATGAACTCCCCGACCGGGCTGACACCGCCAGGCGTCGTCGGCTGCAGCGACTCGGTGAGCTTCTCCAACTGCTGGCGGAAGTCGTCCCACTCGACGGGCACAGCCGTCCGCTCCAGCGGAATCGTCGCTCCCGGAGCAAGTTTCGGACCGCCGGAGTAGGCGGGAACGAGCTGAATCGCCCGAGCGGTGACCAGCGAGGGTGACAGGATCGCGGCGCGGGCGTCGGCGGGCACCGGGTACTCGCGGTCCACCGAGAAAGTGACCTTCGTCCGCGTCGGCTGCGGGTCGATCGCGTCGACGGTGCCGACGGCGACACCCAGGATGCGCACTTCGTCCCCGGCGTAAAGGCCGTTGGCGTTGGCGAAGTACGCCACGAACGTGTCCTTGGTAACGCGGTCCCACCACGGCGTCGCCACCGCTGTGACCCCCACGGCCAGGATGACGACGAGGACTGCCGCCAGCGCGATCCGCGCGTTGCGTCGAGACATGTTCACTGCCCTCCGTTCGCGGGCGCAGGTACCGGCGGCCCGATCGTCGGCGGCGGTAACTCACCCGGCGCGGGTCCGAGCGCAGGCGGCCCTGGCGACGGGTCGCCCGGCGGGGGGGCCGGCAGCGGTTGGTGGTAGGGGTAGCAACCCGTCGGACCGGGCAGCGGCAGTCCTGGTGGACCGCATCCTTGATCGCCGGGATTGCCGGTGATGGCGTCGGGCAGATTCAGGTGTGGTTCGCCGCCCTGGCCGGTCCGCGGGAAGGGGACGGGCAGCGCCGGCGTGCCTGGCTGGCCGACACCGGGGTCGACGAGTTGCGACGGCAGCAGCACGTTGGGGTCGAGCCCCAGATCGGAGAACGCCGCGTCGATGAAGGGCTGCGCGAACTGTCCCGGCAAGAGGTTGACCAACGACGCCTTGAAGAACGGGCCGGATCCGAGCACCTCACCGAACGACATGGCGTACCGCCGCAGGAGGTACAGCGTGCGTTGGAGCTCCTGCTTGCGGTTGTCCAGGATCGTCAGCACACCGTTGACCTTGTCGAGTGCCGGCCGCAGCTGGGTCCTGTTGTCCTCGACCAGTCCGGAGATCTGCGCGGCCGCCGCGGTGAGGTTGTTCATCAGGGCGTCGACGGAATCACGTTGCGACAGAATCTCACTCAGCAGGGCATTGGTGTTGACGACCAGGCTGGCGATCTGGTCGCTGCGCTTGCCGAGCACAGCCGTCACCTTGTTGGCGTCCGCGAGCAGGCTGCGCAGCTGCGCGTCCCGTGCGTTCAGGGTGTCGGAGAACCGCGCGACGCCTTCGAGGGCGATCCGCAGATCGGGCGGGGTGTCCTTGAAGGTGTCCGCCAACGTCGTCAGCGCCGACGACAGCTGGGTGGTGTCCAACGCGCTGATGGTGGTGGTCAGATCGCCCAGTGCGGTGGGCAGGTCGTAGGGCGACGTGGTGCGTTCCAGCGGAATGGTGCCTTCGAGTCGACCGTCTCCGCGTGGGGTGATCTCGAGCATCTTGTTGCCGAGCACCGTTTCGGTCTTGATCGCGGCCTCGGTGCGGTCACCGAGCTCGACACCGTTGCGAACGGTGAAGTCCACCAACACCTTTGTGCCTTCGAGCTTAACACTGGACACCCGGCCCACCGACATGCCCGACACCCGCACGTCACTTCCGGGCTTGATACCGCCGGCCTCGGCGAAGTAGGCCGAGTAGTCGGTGGTGCCCTTGATGAACGGAATCCGGTCGTAGGAGAAGGCGGCGATGACCGCGAGCACCACGACGAGAATCCCGACGATGCCGACCGCAAGCCGGTTGCGTTCGGCCAGCGGCTTGAAGGTTGGCCGCTTCAACGTGAATCGGGTCATCTGGCTGCGCACCGTCCCGTGTCCTGGCCGACGACCTTGACGAAGGTCGGCTGGCCACCCTTGCCGTTGAGTTTCAGCACGGCGTCACACAGGTAGAAGCCGAAGTAGTCGCCGTAAAGGCCCTGCCGCGCCAGGACCTGATACGCGTCGGGAAGCGTCTTGAGGAGATCGTCGACGTACTCGTGGTCGGCCATGATCTGACCCGACACCCGATCGGCCTGAGTCACGGTGTCGTTGATGGGTTGGCGCGCATCGGTCAACAGGTCGGCGACGGAGCCGGCCGCGGCGTTGATGTGGGCGGTCGCGGTCGCGATGTCGGTCCGGCGCTCGGCCAGTCCCTGCGCGAGCTGCGACAGTTTGTCCAGCCCTTCGGAGAATTGAGCGTCGCGGGCGGCGAAGGTCGCCAGCACGGTGTGCAGATTCTTGATCACGTCACCGATGAGCTGGTCGCGGCCGGCGAGCGTCGACGTCAGTGCCGAGGTGTGGGACAGCACCGACGCGATCGTGCCGCCCTGCCCCTGGAAGACCCGCAGTAGCTCGCTCGACAGAGCGTTCACCTGGTCGGGGTCCAGTGCGCGGAACAGCGGGCGAAACCCGCCGAGCAGCGCGTCGATGTCGAGTGCGGGTGAGGTCCGTTCGAGCGGAATGGTCTGTCCCGGTTGGAGTTTGTGCACCGAACCCGCGCCCTCTTCGAGGGACAGATACCGATCGCCGATGAGGTTCTCATAGCGCACCGCCGCCTTGGTGCCCTGGGTCAACGTCAGGTTCTTGTCGATGGCGAATTCGACCGTGACCGTCCCGTCCCTGTTCAGGGTCATGTGTCGGACCTTGCCGACCTCGACTCCGGCGATGCGAACGAAGTTGCCGCCCTTCAGCCCCGACACATTCGAGAACACCGCGCTGTAGGTGGTCCTCGGATCGAAACGGAACTGGCCGAACACGGTGACGAGCACGAACATGAAGACGAGGCACATCGCGGTGAACAGCACCACCCGCGTCAGTGCGCGCCCGGTGCCCCTCATGGTTGTCCCCCTGGTATCGGCGTCCCCGGCATGACCTGGGGCGGTACCCCGGGAGGCGGCGGCGGGTAGAGCGGGGTCCCGTCCGGTGCGTACAGCGCTGCGCCGTACGGAGGCGCGCCGGGATAGGTGGGCAGCGGGCCCGGCGCCGGACCACCGGGATAGCGGATCCTCGGCGGTTCGGGATTGGCCTTGGTGACCGGGAAGTAGTTCGCGATGCCGGGGAAGCCGATACCCGGATTCGGTCGCAGATCGAGACCGGTGCCGAAGCCGGTGTCGGTGACGAGGTATTTCACCGGATAGTTCTTGCTGATGTCGGGCAGCGAACCGCAGCTGGGCTTGCCGCCCGGTCCACCTGTCGCGTTCACCTTCGGCAGATGGTCGGGATAGCGGTACGGGTCGTCACCCATCAGCAGGGCGGCATCCATGATGACGGATTTACCATTGCCGCCCAACGCATCCCGACCACCGTTCTCCAGGAACCACTGCGCACCCAGGAACAGACACGTGTAGGTCGGCGAGTACTTGTTTAGCAGGCCCGTCGTGGGCTCCACGGTGTTGATGGCACGCACGAGGTTGGGCTGGTTGCCGCCGATCGTGTTGATGCCCGACTGTGAGAACCCGACAGCCGAGAGCAGCAGCGAGTCCAGTGCCTTCGCGTTGGCGGAGATCGTGGTGCTGGTGGTCGAGAAGGAATCCAGTATCGACAGGATGTCCTGTGCCGCATCGGAATACGCCGCGGCGGTCTGGCCGAACAGCTGCCAGTCCTTGCGAACCGTGTCCATCCGTGGGTTGACCGCGAGCAGTACGTTGTTGCCGCTGGTGATGGCCTCTCCGATGAGATCGCCCTTGCCGCGCAGTGATTCGGCGACGGCCGTCAGCACCGAGTTCAGCTTCGCAGGATCGATGGCCTGCACCACGGCCTGCAGGTTCTCGAAGACGGTGTTGACCTCGACGGTCACATTGCGCGACCGCAGCACCGCACCCGGCTTGAGCGGCTCGGGACTGGCGCCGCCGGGCGGAACGATGAGATCGACGTACTTGGCGCCGAATGCCGTGCTGGACTTGATCTCCGCTTCGACATTGCTCGGCAGATAACGGAAGGGACCCGGGTCGATCTTGAGGGTGAGCTTGGAAACCTCACCGTCGGCGCCGGATTGGGTGCCGATCGATCGGACCTCGCCGATCTGCACGCCGCGCAACTTCACCTTGGCGCCGTCCTCCATCACCAGGCCCGCCCGGTCGGAGACCAGCGTCAGCGGAACAGTCTTGGACAGCGTCCCGGAGAACAGCATCGCGGTGAGCGCGATCAGCGCCGCGGCCACCAGAAACAGCACCGGCGCCCACCAGATGGGGTCGATGCCACCCCGCCGCGGCGAGTTGAGCGGACTCTGACTCATCGTCACCCCGAGAGGTGGAAATTGCCGGACTGACCGTAGACGGACAGCGTGATGGTCAACAGGATGAAGACGCCCGCGGTGATCGACATGCGCACGGCACGGCCGACCGCGTCACCGACACCGGCGGGGCCACCGGTCACGGTGTAGCCGTAGTAGGTGTGGACCGCCATGACAGCGGCGGCCATCGCCAACGCCTCCACGAAGGACCACAGCAGATCCGTCGGATGCAGGAACGACGAGAAGTAGTGGTCATAGACGCCCGCCGACTGCCCGTACACGACCGTCGTACCGAAGCGCGTGGCCAGAAACGACATCAGCACCGCGACGGTGTAGATCGGGATGACCGCCACCACCCCGGCGACGATGCGGGTCGACGCCAGATAGGTGATGACCCGGATGCCCATCACCTCGAGCGCGTCGATCTCCTCGTTGATGCGCATCGCGCCGATCTGCGCGGTGGCGCCCGCGCCGATGGTGGCGGCCAGCGCGACGCCCGCGGTGGCGGGGGCGATGAACCTGACGTTGAGGAAGGCGCCGAGGAAACCGGTGAGCGCTTCGATGCCGACGTTGGACAGCGTGTTGTAGCCCTGCACGGCGATCAGCGCCCCGGTGGAGAGCGTCAGGAACCCGACGATGACCACCGTGCCACCGATCACGGCCAGCGCGCCGGTGCCGATCCCCATGCCCGCGATCTGGCGCAGCACCATCGTCGGATAGCGCCGGATCGCATCCGGCGTGGACGCCAGCGCCTGGCCGTAGAACGCGGTCTGCTCCCCCAGCCTGCGGATAGCGCCGACGAGCCGAGACGAGGACCCGTGCGCAAGCTCGGTCACGGCGCGACCTTCACACCGAACGCGGTGGCCAGAATATTGATGAGGAACAGCGCCATGAAGGCGAAGACGACGGTCTCGTTGACCGCTGTGCCCACCGCGGTCGGACCGCCGCCGACGTGCAGGCCCTTGTAGCAGGCGATCAGGCCGGCCGACAGCCCGAACAGCAGCGCCTTGACCAACGAGACGATCACCTGGGGCAGGCCGGTCAACAACGTCAACCCCGCGACGAAGGCACCCGGTGTGACGTCCTGGACGAAGACGACGAAGAAGTAGCTGCCCGTCAGCCCGACGACCGCGACCACCGAATAGAGCATCAGCGCAACGAAAGTCGCCGCGATCACCCGCGGCACCACCAGCGCCTGTACGGGATTGACGCCGATGACCTTCATGGCGTCGATCTCCTCGCGAATGGTCCTTGCGCCCAGATCGGCACACATCGCGGTCGCCCCCGCGCCGGACACGACGATCGCAGTGACCACGGGACCGACCTGTGTGACCGACGCCAGCGCCGCACCGGCCCCGGACAGGTCACCGGCACCGACCTCGATCAGCACGATGTTCAACGTGAACACGATCAGCACGGTGTAGGGAATCGACAGCACCAGCGTGGGGACGATGGACACCCGCGCGACGAACCAGATCTGCTCGATCAGCTCACGCCAGGCGAACGGCCTGCGGAACATCGCGGCGAAGGTCTCGCCGGACAGCACGACGAAATCGCCCACCGCGAGCGCGGGCTTCGACCAGGCCACCTCCGTCATGGCCGGCAACCCAGAGATTGCGGCACGGGGCTACCTTTTTCGCCGAGCGGCACACACGCACCACGACGACGGCGGCGACATCGCCGCGATGCGCGAGCACTTCCCTGCGGACCCCACCTGCATTCCCATCGTCGTCAGCTTTCGGCGAACGGTAGGAGAGCACTGATTAGCTGTCAACGCATGCCCGTGCACGAACATCGCCGTCAATTCCGGCAATTCGCAGGCTGACTCAACACATTTGGTTTCGCTCACCAAGATCGAATCTTGCTGAATTTAATGCTTGCCCGCGAAAGCCGCCGAAATCGGTAGGCTCAACGGCTATGAGCGACGCCGTCGACCCGACCGTTCCGCCGAGCGGCACCGGGTGCGTGGAGTGCGATGAGGTCGGCGGCTGGTGGGTGCATCTGCGCCGCTGCGCCGCGTGTGGGCATATCGGTTGCTGTGACGACTCGTTGGCGCGCCACGCCACGGCACACTGGCGCAGCACCGGGCATCCCGTCATCCGCTCGTTCGAACCGGGCGAAGACTGGTTCTGGAACTACGACACCAACTCCTATTACGACGGCCCGAAGCTCGCGCCGCCCGACAATCATCCCGAGGACCAGCCCGCCCCAGGCCCGGCGAATCGGGTGCCCAAGGACTGGATGGTTCAGCTTCGGAGTCGACGCGACTGAGTTTGGGTACTCGGGCGGGCATGACGAAAAGCAACGCGGACAAGCCCGAAACCGCCGAAACGGATATCGGCTCCTCGAAGGCAGGCGACGACGTCGAAAGCGACCCGGCTCGGGGCGGCGAAGGCGTCGACTGGTCCGACGAGGGCGGCGCGACGCCGAGCGGTCCCGCGACCTAGCGTCTGTGCTCCGCTGACGGGTTGATCCCACGCACCACGTGCAGGCGATCAACCCGTCAGTGAAGGCTGTTCGCGAGCGCCGACAGCGTCTCGGCCGCAGTGTGTTTCGGTGTCCACCCCAGTTGTGCTTTCGCCTTGGATGTGTCCATGACAACCGACGTGCGACTGGCATGCAGCCATTCCAGCGCCGATGGAACGAACGGAAGCCTGGCCATGACCTCCGACGCGACCGTTGCGGCGGCCTTCGGCACCGGAACCGGTCGGGCCCCGAGTTCGTCCGCGATCTCAGAGATCGACACCACTCCATCCCCGGCCAAGTTGTAGGCGCCAGGAGGAGCTGAGGTCGTCGCGGCCAAGGCGATCGCCAAGGCGACATCGTCGTGATGCACCAATTGCAGCGGGATCCCCGGATCCGGCAGCAGCGGCTTGAACAGTGGCAGTGCATTCGTCACGCGCTTCACAGGTCTAGGCAGCTGAGTCCACGGCATCGCGTCCGCGAGGGCGTGCGCCTTGGGCCCGGCGACGATGCACGGGCGCAGCACGTAGACCTCCAGCGACGAGCCCCCGACGATGTCCTTCAGCGCGGCTTCGCACGCGGCCTTCTGCTCGGAGTAGTAGTGCTCGGGCGAGCCACGCGGTGGCACGTCCTCGGTGATCGGCACGGGATTGTCGGAGTGATAGCCGTAGGCGGCCACCGACGACGTGTAGACCAGCCGGCGGGGCCGTTGGGCAGCCACGGTCGCCTCGAAGACGTTGCGGGTGCCCGCGAGATTGATGCGACTGCTCTCCTCGCGCGATCCCATGATGATGAACGCGAGGTGGACGACGACGTCGGCCTCGGCGACCAGTTCGTCGACCTGATCGCGCACGGTGATGTCACCCTGCCGGTACTCGGTCTTGGTCCAGCCCTGCGCCGCAGGGTCGAACGGCCGGCGCGCCATGCCGATGATGCGGTCGACGCCGGGATCACGTTCCAGTGCGGTGACCGCCGAGATGCCGATCTCGCCCGTTGGACCGGTGACCGCGACGGTGAGCCCCATGTCGCTTGGATGCCCGTCCGCGGCGGATCGAAAACGCGCCTGTCCCTACGACGCGTCGGCCAGCGCCTGCTTCGCCGCGTTGTAACCGGGGACGAACGTGATACCGGGGCCGCCGTGGCATCCGGCGCTGCCGAGGTACAGTCCGTCGATCGGGATCGGTTGATCGACATAGCCTTTCGGACCCGGCCGATTGGGCCCGATCTGATCCGGGTGGATGAGCCCGTGGCAGTAGTCTCCGCCGGGCGCCCCGAACATGGTGCCCATGTGCTTGGGGGTGAACGTGGTGTGCTTGAGGATCAGGCTCTCGAAGTTCGGGGCGAGTCGAGTGATCTTGTCGATCACCCGCTGCCCCATCTCGGCCTTCATCTCGCCGTAGCTCTTGTCCGATTCCTCGATCGGGAACCAGAGTGAGAACGCCGACGCCGCATGCTTGCCCGCCGGCGCCAGACCAGGGTCGTTGACCGACGGAATCTGCAGGGCGATCGACGGGTCGGCGGGCACGACGCCGCGCCTGCAGTCCTCCCACTGCTGCTGCAATTCCTCAGGAGTGGAGAAGATTCCGATGTTCGACTGCATCGCGGGGTCGTTGAGCAGTTCGTAGGGCGCCGCGAATTCCGGGATGCCGTCGAGCGCGAAGTGCATCTGCAGGTAGCTGCCGCGGTGGTCCTGGCGCGAGAAGCGTTCCCGGATATCGGCGGGCACCGCGGCGGGGTCGACCATCCCGTTGATCGTGAGATCCGGTGCGATACCGGAGATCACGATCGGTGCGGTGATGACGGAGCCGTCCTCCAGCCGGACTCCGCCCACGCGGCCGTCAACGACCTGAATCTCCTCGACCTTGGCGCGCAGCCGCAACTCACCGCCGTTGGACGTGAACACGTCGCACAGATGTGAGGTCAGCGCACCGATGCCGCCCTTGAGCTTCTTGACCAGCAGCGCGTTCTCGTCGGGGACGGCGAATCCGTAGGCCAGCGCCGCCGCGGTGCCGGGTGTCGCGGGCCCACGGTAGGTGGTGTTGCACGCCAGCAGCGAGAGCATGCCGCGCAGTGCGCCGTGCTTCTCCTTGTCCGGCAGATACCGGTCGATCACGTCGGTGACCGAGCCGAAGAGCAGATCGGTGATGGTCGAGCGTTCGAATTCGTTTGTCGCACAGGCGTACATCTCGTCAAGTGTCTTCGGCGGCTGGCCCGCGTCGAACCGCCCGAGCGCGCGGGTCGGCGCCTGACACCACGCCATCAGACCCGCCATCCCGTTGACGGCCTCGGCGCCGTGCACCTCGTTGATGTGGGTCATCAGCTTCATCGGGTCGGTGTAGTAGACGAGCGGTTCGTCGCCGACACCACGCAGGGACACCGACATCACGTCGAGGTCGACCGTCGGCAACTCGTCGAGCCCGAGCTCGCGGCTGACGACCGCCGACGTCGGGATCTGCACCGACCCGGCGATCTCGAAGTGAAAGCCGTCGAACAACTCGACGGTGGAGGCCATCCCACCGGCGTAGAGCTTGAAGTCGAGGCAGAGCGTGCGCAGCCCCGCCTTCTGCAGCAGTGCGGCGGCGGTCAGTCCGTTGTGTCCCGCGCCGACGACGATCGCATCGAAGTCCGTCATGGGCTGAGGCTGGCATGCGGCCAACGTTTTGTCAATATTGACAAAACTTTCAGCTGATCCCCTTGGCGAGCGTGTCCAGCGCCTCCCGGGTCAGCCGCGACAACTCGGGCAGCGAGCGCTCCTGACCGAGCATCCACACCTCCATCGCGCCGAACACCGCCGCCGCGATGCACCGTGCGGTGACCGCGATCCGCATGCGTTCGTCGGTGCCCGGCGCGGGCGGGTCGACCTCGGTGAGGTGCTGCTCGATGGCCTGGGCGAAATCGGCCTCGACCTGCCGGATGTGCCGGACGATCCGGTCGGGTTCGATTTCCTGGGCGCGCAGCGCGGCCGTCTGCGCGACGGCCCAGTCGTCGTACGGCCGCGCCATGATCGCCGAATGCACCGCATCGATGATCGACTCGTCGGGATTGCGTTCGGCCAGCGCAGACCGAAACCATTGCAGGCCAGCGTAATCGGCGAACAGCAGGTCGTGTTTGGACGCGAAGTGCCGGTAGAACGTGCGCAGCGAGACTCCGGCGTCGGCGGCGATCTGCTCGGCCGACGTCTCCTCGAAACCCTGGGCCAGAAACCGCACCACGGCGGCCTGGCGCAGCGCCTCGCGGGTGCGCTCACTTCGTGCCGTCTGGGCGGGCCGGACCATGGTGAGAAACTACCGCACACAGTTATGTCATTATTGACAAAACTTCGGATGCCGGTGGGACACTGCTCCCATGGTTTCGCTGATCGTCCACCTTGTCCTCGCATTCGCGACGATGGCCGTCATCGTCAAGACCAACACCGCGATCTTCGGGCGCTACTCCTCCGGACCGCAGGTGACCGGCCTCGAACTCTTCTACTACGTCGCAGGTATCGCGACGGTCGTGCTCGGCTACTACTTCAACCATCAGTACGTGGCCGACTACGCGCCGCACGGCGGCCTGCACAACTTCATCTGGGGCCCCGGCAGCTGGTGGGAGTTCATCACGCTCGGATATGCGAACTCCGCCGCCAGCTCGGCAAGCCAGGACTACACCGTCATGAGCGTCCTGCTGTTCCCGGTGTGGTCGATCATCGACGGGCGCAGGCGCGGCATCAAACACCCCTGGCTCTTCTGCGGGTTCATCCTGTTCGCGAGCTCGGCGTTCGCGTGGGCGGCCTACCTCGCCGCAGCTGAGCGCCAGCACCGGCACCAACAGCTCGGGGCACTTCAATCCGCGGTCTGACACCTACGCGGCGGCATACAGTTCACGGATGATCTCCGACGATCTGCGTGACCGCCGCCTCGCGGTGATCCGAGAACACATGGACACCGAGGTGACCAAGGAGTTCGACCGCACCCTGGCCACTTTTAACGGCCATCCGCACTACGAGATCATGGCCACGGGCCAGGTGTTCGACGGCGACGACGAGGTCATGGGCTACTACCTGACCACCCGAACCGCCTTCCCGGACCAGCGCCACGACAACGTCCGCTGCCATGTCGCCGACGACGCCGTCATCGTCGAATTCGACTTGCTGGGAACGAATCTCGGTGAGTTCTACGGACTGCCGCCGACAGGCAAGGCCTTCCGGGTGCCGATCATCGCGGTGTTCACCTTCGAGGGCGACCGCATCACCAACGAGCGCATCTACTTCGATTCGGCCAGCCTGGTCACGCAGATCGGACGCGGTGAGCTGCTGGCCATGGTGGGAACGGGTGAGCTGTGAAGGTCCACCATCTCAACTGCGGGACGATGAACCCCTACGGCGCCCCGAGGATCGTCTGCCACGTCCTGCTCGTCGAGACCGACAACGGTTTGGTCCTCGTCGACACCGGATTCGGCTCGCAGGACTGCGACCACCACGCCCGGATCGGGCCGACGCGCCACGTCTTCAACCCGACGTTCGACCACGACGAAACTGCCATGCGCCAGGTGGAGCGCCTCGGGTTCACGCGAGACGACGTGCGCCACATCGTCGTCACGCATTTCGACATGGACCACATCGGCGGAATCTCCGACTTTCCCGATGCGCAGATTCACGTGACCGCCGCCGAGGTGCTCGGCGCGGTGCGCGAACCAACCTTCCGGGAGAAGACCCGCTTCCGCGCCGCTCAATGGGCACACGGTCCCAAGCTCGTCGAGCACGATCCCGCCGGGGAGAAGTGGCGGGGCTTTGCCGCCGCCAAGGAACTCGACGAGATCGCACCGGGAATCGTGCTGATATCGCTGCCCGGCCACACGCGGGGCCACGCGTGCATCGCCGTCGACGCCGGACACCGCTGGGTGCTGCACTGCGGCGACTCCTTCTACCACCACGGCACCCTCGACGGGCATGCGAAGGTCCCGCGCCCGATCAAAATCATCGAGCCTCTGCTTGCCTTCGACCGAAAGAAGGTGGCGGACAACCACGCTCGCCTCACCGAGCTGTACCGGCGCCAGGAGCCCGACCTGTTGATGGTCTGCGCCCACGACGCGACGCTGCTCGAGCAGGCGAAGGCGACGGCGTAGCCGTGCGTGCGGTCGTCATCACCAAGCACGGCGATCTCTCGGTGCTCAAGGTGCAGGAACGGCCCGATCCCCCGCCGCCGGCGTCCGGCGAGGTGCGTGTCGCCGTCCGCGCGGCGGGCGTGAACTTCGCCGACCATCTCGCCCGGGTCGGCCTGTACCCCGACGCCCCGAAGACGCCGTGCGTCGTCGGCTACGAGGTGTCGGGCACCATCGAGGCAGTCGGTGCGGGAGTCGATGCCGCGCGCGTCGGCGAACGGGTCTTGGCGGGAACGCGTTTCGGCGGCTACGCCGAGATCGTCAACGTCAAGGCCGCCGATACGGTGCCGCTGCCGCAGACCCTCTCGTTCGAGCAGGGTGCGGCCGTGCCGGTCAATTACGCCACCGCATGGGCGGCGCTCTACGGGTACGGATCGCTGCGTACCGGTGAACGGATCCTCATCCACGCGGCGGCGGGCGGGGTCGGTATCGCGGCGATCCAGCTGGCCAAACCGGCGGGAGTCGAGATCCATGGCACGGCATCGCCGGGGAAGCATCAAAAGCTGGCCGAGATGGGCGTCGACCGGACCATCGACTACCGGCGCGACGGATGGTGGAAGGACCTTCCGCCGTACGACATCGTGCTCGACGCGATCGGCGGCGCGTCACTGCGCCGGTCGTACAACCTGCTCCGGCCCGGCGGCAGGTTGGTGGCGTACGGCATCTCGGCGTTGCAGCAGGGCGAAAAGCGGTCCCTGCGTACCGCGCTACCGCAGCTGTTGCCGATGTTGCGCGGGTTCAACCTGACCAAACAGCTCTCGGAGTCCAAGGCGGTCATCGGGCTGAACATGCTGGCGCTATGGGATGACCGCGGCACCCTCGAACCGTGGATCGGCCCGCTGAAGGAGGCGCTGGCCGACGGTGTGGTGTCTCCGGTGGTGCACGCCGCGGTGCCGTTCGACAACGCGGCCGAGGCCCATCGCATCCTCGCCGCACGCGAGAACGTCGGCAAGGTCGTGCTGGTCCCCTGACTTCTGGTACGTCGCCGTACCAATATGGAGGGGTGAAGAGAAGTGCGGCGGAAACCGCCTTGAGGTGGCCAGGGCCGGGATCGAACCGGCGACCTTCCGCTTTTAGGTCGACGATTCTCGACACGCCGCAAGGATTGTGAATACGTCTGTGTGTCTACATGATTCGCAACTTCAACGTTCCGATTGGTTGTCGACGATTCTCGGCGTGTCGCGGGTATATCAGACGAATAAGCGTCAGATGTGCGCGGCGAGCACCGCCTGGATCAGGTTCTCCAGGTCCAGTCGGACGTGAGCGCTGATGCTGCCCGTCGAATCAAGAACCGTGGGGTCCTCGGGCGTGGCGGACCAATGAATCGTGATCTTCAGCTTCACTTCAATGTGCGAACCCATCACAGGATGGGCAACGACCTCTGTCTCGATGTCGATCTGTTCAATCGACGACAACGGTCGCACCCAGCCCGACACAGGGACGGTCGAACTGCTGTCGGCGGGACGGTCCACCTGAACGCACCCGAACATGCTGTCCCTCACCCAATACACATCGTGAAGACGAAGCCCACCGTCTCGGCGAAGACTCACCGAAGCGTCCGGGCGGCCATTGATCACCGTCGCGATGGCATGTGTGATCTGAGCCTGTTGTGGGCGTGTAACCCCCCCGTGATCGAGTTCTAGAGACCTACTGAGGGCTTCCAAGACGTCATTCAGCGGCTGTGGATTCATGATCAAAACGCTATCGGAGAAGTCGGAGTAAGTGGTGTCGATTCTTTTGAGTGGCACAGGCATCTGTCGCGGTGTATACGGGGTACAAATGTTTGCTGCGGGGTGGTGGTTGTGGAAAAACTTCGGGGATATATGCCTGACTGTGGCACAAGGGTCAGGCGTCCTCCACCCTAAAAACGCTGGTCAGTGGCTTATCGCGCTTCGGACTGAAAGAGGCATCCCTTTGACCTGCGGTTATTGGGCTTCTGGCTCCATGGGTGCGAGTTATGGCGTCGCGGTCATACGATGTTTGCTGGATGAGTTCGGGGGCGGGGGCGCAGGTCGCAGCTCGCGCACGTTGTGTGCGGTCGTGGCTACGCCTTGGCCCGAAGAGGTTGCACCATGCAAGCGGAAGGCTTTGACGCCCCGCGCTCCCGATCTCGGTCTGTTAGTCGCCTCCCAGCCAGCGCTTCATGTGCTGGGCGATCGCGGCCGTCCACGATTGGGATCGGTGGTCGAGGTCTTCGGCGTGGCCGTCGGGTGCGGGCAACCCGTCCTCGACGGGGAGCCCGCGCCCGTAACGGACGTGATCGTGGGTCAAGACTCGTCGACCACTTCGACGGCCTGCGCGGACCCGGTGAGTCCCTGTCCGGCGCCGGTGGAGTGCAGCCAGCTGCCGAAGCTGTTCGACCCGTCTTTGGGGTCGATCGTGCTCGCGCTTTGCAGCTGCGACATGAAGACCAAGAATGCGCTCGGGGCGAAGATGGTCACCTGACCGGCGTTGGCTTCGCCTGTGGCGTACATGCGGGCTCCGTTGAACCGCACGGCGACTGATCCGACGTCGGGTCCGTTGGCCGGTGTGGTGTCGCCCAGTAACGCGATGTCGGCGGGGGTGCCGACGATGACGAGGTGTTCGGGTGTGGCGAGCACGTTCGCCGCGACGGTGAGCAAGCTCTCGCGCACGTTTCCGGCGATGTCGGCGGCATAGGCGACTGGGGCGCCCGCGGCGGTCTGGATATCGCCGATGACCTTCTTGTCGAGGTCTTTGGCGATGCCGACCGAATGCAGGTTGGCGATGCCGTTGAGGTTGTCGAACTGGGATGCAGCCGCTGAGACGGAGGTCCAGCGGCCGTACCGCAGCGCCGTTAGGGGCAGATCCACGACGGTGTCGTACTCGCCGTGCGCGGTGGACTCGTTCACGCCTGCGGTGCTGGCCGGCAGGGTGAAGGTGGGCATCACCGCGGCCACACCGGTCAAAGTCTGCACGGGGATCCCGGCGAATCTGATCAGATGCATGGGTTCACGGGGACCGACCTGCGCCCACGCCTGCGGTCCACCCAATGCGCTGGAGGCGGCCGGGTTGACCTGCACCAGGGCGCGGGCCTCTTCGACAACGCCGAATACGCGGCCTTCGTGCAGCGCTTCGGCGTGCTTGGTGATGTTGTCGCGGGACACCAGCAGCGACGGGCATCCGGCGGCGGTGGGCTGCCCTGGGTATGCCCCGGTGACCGATCGGAACGATTCGTCGAGTTCGTGGGCGGCCTTTTCGCCGTCGGAGATGGCTTTGGCGCGGGCCTCGAGTTCGTTGGCCTGGGCAACGAGGCCGTCGAACGCGGTCTGTTCGCCCTCGGTCAGGTCACGCTTTTCGTCAACGCCGTTCTGGGCGATGCTGCGGGCCTGGATGATGAGCGCGGCGCGGCGCTCGATGAGTTCTGTCGCGAGAGATTTCATTGTGGCTTCCCTTTCGGAGTCCGTAAATGGTGTGAATTACGTTGACGTACACAGCGTTTAACCCTGTGTCGCTGACTCCGGCGGGTGTCGCCCTACCGGCAATATTCGGTTTGCGTTTCGCCCATGCGCGCCGTGGGTGTCGCCCTCCGATCGCGCCGCTACTCCGATTCGGTTGTCACATAATCATATCAGTCGTCAAGCTGCCCGAGATCCTCCGAAACGATCGGGTTGTCGAGTTCCTCAGCGGCGTCGGCCATCGCGCGGGCAATATCGCGCTCGGCGGCGAAGTGCACAGCCTCGGCGTGGACGACGTCGGCGGCCTCGGTGCGGCCCTTCAACCGCAGCATCTCCGCGACGTCCCACAGCATGCGGGTGAAAGCGTGCAGGCGTTCAGATTCACTGGTCATGATGCGTCCTCTTGGTCGGTGGTGTAGTTGACGATGTGCCAGATGGTCGTCGAGCCGGTACCGGGCACGGATTCGATGCGTTCGGATTCGGTAGCGGCGTGGCGGGCCGAGGTCCACGAATACCCCGCAGCGGTGGCTGCAGCGCGGAACTTCTCTTTGTCGACGACACCGATGCCGTCACGGGCGAGCGCCTCGATGTAGTTTGCTGTCCACGCCACCGCGCCTTGGTGCTTGTCCTTGTCCGCCCCGGTGATGTCCCAGATCGCGATCTTGCCTTTACGCCCGACCACGGTCACGTCGGGGCTGTCGCTTGCGGCGACCCGGATCGTCTGGCGTGCGAATCCAGCGGCCTCCCCAGCATCGAGCACAGCAAATGATTGAGCGGTGGTATGGCCAGCGGCTCGCAGCTCGGCAAGATGTTGGGCAAGCCACTCGCGGCCCGTCAGCTTCGGACGCTCCGAATCCTGCGACCTGCGGGTATCCAGCTCGGTGACGGTGGCAGAGTGGTCACGGGTGACCTCCCAGGTCACCCCATCTGAGCTGCTGTTTTGAGGGGTGACCCGATTAGTCACGGGTGACCCGATGCGATACCGCACGCTGTTGTGCTCTCCGGGTCGCACGGACACCAAACCCTCGGTCTCCAGCAAAGCAATGGCTTGATCGAACAAGTCACGCTTCTCCCGCTTGCCGAGACGGCGACGAAGGTCACCCCCGGCCTGTTCGCCGTCGCGTTCCAGCATTCGTATAAGGCTGCGCTTGACGGTTTCCAGACGGCTGGCGTCGTAGTACTCCTCGCCGACAGCGCGGGCGATCGCACGGTCGCGGACCTTTGCCCTGGCGGCCCGGCGTGCGGCTTCAAGGAGCCATTCGC
The DNA here is from genome assembly GCF_010726085.1 of Mycolicibacterium moriokaense. Lineage (NCBI taxonomy): Bacteria > Bacillati > Actinomycetota > Actinomycetes > Mycobacteriales > Mycobacteriaceae > Mycobacterium > Mycolicibacterium moriokaense. The sequence goes on along the minus strand of NZ_AP022560.1, from coordinate 1,419,628 downwards.
GGGTCTGATCCGACATCGCCATCACGGTGGCGGAAAGCTGCCAGTCCATTGTGGAGACGACGCTGCGATGGTGCAGGATCGCAAGGACAGCGGCCACCTTGACCCGCGTCAGCAGCCGGTGCCCATCGAGGGCATCGGCGTCACCACGCTGGCGTGCCAGGTGAGCGTTGATCACCGTCTGGGCGATCTCGTCGGGGCCGTAGGCGATCTCCACAACACCGTCAGCTCCTGGCTTCCAGTGCGGCAGCGCGGTGTTCAAGGGGTCGGGGTCGGCTGCCCGATCAGCGGGCATATCGGGGTCGGTCGTCGGGAACCACAGAAACCGTTGCGGGGTACCGCCACTGGTGTCGTCGAAAAGGACGCCGGTGTGGCCCGGTTGGGCGCCCACCGACAGGCAGCAACGGTACGAGTGCGCCGGCACGATCCGGGTGGTCGCGTCGCTGGCGTTGGACTGGCCTAGCAGTTCACCCATCGCCATACTCTTGAGCTGAGCGAGCAGGATAGAACCCTGCCTTGACGCCAATCCGGCCAAGGTGTCGATCTCGGGGACGTTGAAGATCGCCGAGATGATCGGCTGCTGGCCTTCCTTTTTCGGCGGCATGAAGGTGGCAGCGATGCCCTCCCCAGAGCCGATCGGGCGTTCCACGATCGGCGTAGGCCACGCCAGGCGGGACACCTTGTCGCTGATACCCTTGCCGCCCCCGGACGGGGACACGAACGCGGCCAACAGATTCAGACTTGCGCGGCCACCGATCAAGCCGGGGAGCTGCACGTCGGGGCCGGTGCTGGCGGCCACCCTCAGCAGGACGGCACCAAACACCGCCCAGGGTGCGGCATACCTTGCCCTGGCCCACGCCCGGATCGTCGCCAATTCCGGGGTTGCGTTGAAGAATTCGTCGTCGGACACCTTCACGAAGCCTTTCTCGGAATATAGGCGCCGCCGCGACCCGATCGGATACGCCCCGCGAGCGCCGACCATTGCCCGGCGCATCGTATTTCGCGGGCAGCATCAGCACGACGCTCTTGTTCGACGTCGTGGTTCAACGCTTCTCGGACCCCGCCGAGGATCAGGGCCAGCAGCTTGCGGGCATCATCGTCGGACAACCCGCACCACTGCGCTGTACCAGCGATCGGTAAGACCGAATCTAGCGATACACCCTGTTGTGCAGCGATATTCGATGCGTAGATGTACGTCTCGTACCAGCTCACCTGTTGGCTCGCGGGATAACCCGCCCCCGACTGGGAGCGGGTTACCGCGTCGATGTTGCCGGTCATAGTTTTCGCGCCGTATATATATCGGCGAAGCTAGGGAAGTCGACACCGCAGTGCGGACAGAGCGTGCAGCCGTAGTTGTCGCGCTGCCAGGTCCGAAAGTGGTGCCCGCACAGGGTTCCTCGCATGCAGCCGTGGATGTCGAGGAACCACCGGGCTGCGCGTCGGCAAGGCCTACCCGAATCGGTTTCCCACACGCATGGAATTTGGTCGTCCCATCCGGCTACGGCTTCGTCGAATTTTGTCGCAAGGTTGCTCATTGCTGCACCTCCTCGGCGGCGGCTTCCAGGGTTTCGGTGGCCTTATTGAGTAGGACGGAGGCGTTGCGCAGATTCCATAACGAGTTGACGACGTCGACGAGGGCGAGCATCGGGACGTTCTCGGGTAGGTCGCGGATCACCGCGTTGATGTCTGCACGGATCAGGTCGATCCGATTCACGGCGTCGTCGAGACGCTGAGTATGTGTCATCATGGAGGCTCCTAGATCTCTTGGTGAGTGACGGGTTACGGAATCCCTCGGGGTGGCAGCCCCGGGGGATTCGCTCTTTCCGACCCGAAGGTCCTCGGTCCGGTCCGCCTTGGGGTCGAGACCGAGATCTTCGTGTTCGGGGTAGGTGCGCATCAGGCGGCGCCGCCGGCCGCCTGCGCGTTCTCCCACAAGATGCAATCGGACAGCTTGTACCTGGTGTGACGACCGAAGCGCCGGTACGGCGGCCCCTTCCGTTGGCTGGCCCACTGAGCCAACGTCTTCTCGGGGATCTGTAGGCGATGGGCTACCTCGGATCGAGTGAGCCACGGGTCGGACTGTTGGCCTGATGAGGGCAGCAGCGTCATCCTGTTCTCCTTTGCGTAGATCTACACATGTCGTAAGGCATGCTGAGTTGTCCCACTCAGACTAGCTGTGTCGCGTGAATTCCCGCAAGTACTCGACTACCCTGCGTGTCATGCCACAAGACTGGGAGCCGAAGGACTGGGCGGAGGCCCACGCCTCACGTGCAGCCCGCGAGATAGCTCGGCTGCGCGAACCGCGCTCCGCACAGTGGCTATCGGATCGCACCGCGGAACTGGGTTACCGGGTCAGCCGGTCGGTTATTGCAGATTTGGAGAACGGCCGTCGCAAGTACCTCGCCGTGCATGAATTGGTCGTGCTTGCCAAGGCACTAGATGTTGCTCCCTTGCAACTGCTTTACGGTCAAGACAATGCGCTGACGATCGAATACCTACCGGGCGACGAGGTAACGAGACTGTCTGCAGTCCAAAACTTTTCCGGGATCAGCGAGGAGATCCTCAAGCGGTACGAAGAAACAGTCGAATCTCTTCTGAAGGCAGCAGAGGCTGCCCGTGATGCGGCCCGATCGGCTTCGCTTGCGTTTTTCGATGCGCAAAACGAAGCGGGGAACGTCAATCGGAGCACCAAAGATGGCGGGTAGGCCGCCGCTGCGTATCGGGCAGCACGGCAAGATTGCGAGAGTCCAAGTGGCCAAGGATGTTTGGGTCGCTCGGTGTCGTTATCGTGACCGCGACGGTGTGACGCGCCGACTGGAGCGTATGACACCCGCTGGTGTTCAAGATGAATATGGCGCCGCTGCGGAGGCCGCGCTGTGGGATGCGATTGCCCAACGCCGGCCGCCAGGGACGGGCAGTATCACCGGCTCGGCACTGATGGGTGATCTGCTCACCCGGTACATCGAACGCTGCCGCGCAGACGACGACTTGGCTCCTAAGAGCATCGACACCTACGAAGCCACAATCAACACTGTGCGGTCGAGGTTTGCGGGGATTCGGGTCAATGAGGCCACCCCCGGGCTCCTGAACGAGGTCTTGAAGGGCATCCGACGCGACCACGGCGCGACACGCGAGCGTCACACAAAGGTTGCGTTGAACTCGGTACTGACCGAGGCCGTCATGGTCGGCGCGATTGGAACGAACCCGGTGCGCGAGATTGCCCCGCGACGAGTGAAGAAGACGGAGAAGAAGAGGGCCAAGGGGGCACCTGGCCTCGCGATGGACCAGGTACGAGGACTGCTCGGCGCGGTCGAGACATCGGAGGTCTGCCAGCAGAAGGATCTGCGCGACCCCGTGATCATGCTGGCCGCTACCGGGCTCCGCCGCGGCGAACTGTTGGCCTTGCGATGGGAGGACATTGACCTCGACAACCGAGTCGCCACCGTGTCCGGGTCCATAGTCAGACTGAAAGGCAAGGGCCTAGTCCGCCAGGACTTCACCAAAGGCGGCGACGAACGATCCGTACCGCTCCCCCAGTTCGCTATCGACGCGCTGCACCGACGCAAGGGCGACCCGCTGCGGTCCGGGACAGCCGGGGTGATCTTCCCATCTTCGACGGGCACCCTGCGCGACCCGGACAACTTCGGCAAGCAGTGGCGCGAGGTCCGTGACGCACTCGATCTGCCCGATGTCAGCTCACACAGCTTCCGCAAGACGGTGGCCACCCTGATCGATGACTCGGGCCTGTCGGCGCGGATCGGGGCCGACCAACTGGGGCACGCACGCCCGTCAATGACCCAAGATGTCTACATGTCACGCGGTCATGTTCATACCGAGGTGGCCGATGTGCTGGACCGGGCAGTCGGCATAAGAGACGAATAAACGACGATTTGCGTCGAATACCAAGGCGAAAATAGCCTCTGAAGTGGCCAGGGCCGGGATCGAACCGGCGACCTTCCGCTTTTCAGGCGGACGCTCGTACCAACTGAGCTACCTGGCCGGAAGGCACCGGCCATGTCGAGAACCAAAGTGCCTCGCCAAAAAATGGCGACCCTGACGGGACTTGAACCCGCGACCTCCGCCGTGACAGGGCGGCGCGCTAACCAACTGCGCCACAGGGCCTTGCTTGCGGCTCCATCGTACGTGCGCCGCGCGTACCCCCTACGGGATTCGAACCCGCGCTACCGCCTTGAAAGGGCGGCGTCCTAGGCCGCTAGACGAAGGGGGCCCAGCCGAATCTCTCCGGGGTACTCGCAACGCTATGACGCTGTGAGCTTCGATAGCTTAGGGCACCGGCACCCCAATCCTCAAACGAGCCCCACGCACTGAGGTCTAGCTCGGCTCCGCGGGAGTGTCGGAGGCTAGTGGAAGCCTCAGCAGTGATGTCACGGCACACGACGTTCAGGTTCTGCCTCGACCGTCAGCGGAACAGCGTATGGCGCTGGCCCGGCACGCGGGAGCGGCCCGGTTCGGTTTCAACCAGTGCCTGGCGCTCGTCAAGTCTGCAATGACCGACCGCAAAGCCGATCCCATCACTGAGGTGCCGTGGACCGGCTTCGATCTGATCAACGCGTTCAACACATGGAAGAGATCCGCCGATGCCGGCAGGGTCTTCGCCGTCGGCCTGGACGGCGTCGCAGAAATAGTGGCGACTGGCCTGCCATGGCGGCGTGAAGTGCGCCAAGAGGTGTTCGAGGAGGCGGCCGCAGACCTGTCCAAGGGGCTGAGCGCGTGGTCTCAGTGTCGTTCCGGTTCTCGGAGGGGTAAGAAAGTCGGCTTTCCGAAGTTCAAGAAGAAAGCCGGTTCCACACCGTCGTTCCGCATGCGGAACAGGCACCGTGCCGGCCGAATGCCACCCATCCGGGTCGGTGACAACAATCGCCCCCGGTCGGTCACCCTGCCGGGCATCGGGCAGATACGTGTGCACGACAACACCCGCCGCCTACGAGGCATGCTCAACAAGGGGCGCGCGAAGATTCTGTTCGCCACCGTTAGCCACCGTGGGGGCCGCTGGTGGGTGTCGTTGAACGTGGAGGCTGCCGCGCTACACCTCGCCGAAAGGCATCAACCCCACGACCCGACCGACACTCGCGCATGGGTCGGCGTTGATCTGGGTTTATCGGCGTACTTGGTGGCGGCCACCGCCGACGGTCGAGAGATCGCGCGGATCACACACGCCCCCAAAGCACTTACGGTGGACTGAGAAAGCAACAGCTCTTGGCTAAATCGTTGGCACGCAAACAGAAAGGATCAAAGAATTACCAAGAGGCCATAGCGAAACTGAGGCGCCACCACGCACGCGTCGCGAACGTACGGCGGCATTTCCTTCATCAGGTTTCCACGCTGCTGGTCAAGACGCACGACCAGCTCGTCATCGAGGACCTTAACGTGCGTGGCATGCTCGCCAACCGTCGCCTCGCCCGCGCCATCTCCGACGCGGGTTGGGCAGAATTTGCCCGGCTCCTGCAGTACAAGCAGGCTTGGCGCGGCGGCGAGCTCGTCATCGCCGACCGTTGGTACCCCTCCAGCCGACTTTGCCCAGCGTGCGGAAGCATCCGCGGCGACCTCAGGTTGGCCGACCGAGTGTTCAAATGCGCATGTGGATACTCTGCTGACCGCGACTGCAACGCTGCGGCCAACCTGGCCCGCTGGGGTGCGGACCATCGTGGCGCCAGCGGATCCCCGGACCCCCGAGCAGCGGGCCGGGCCACCAATGCCCGCGGACGAACGTGTGGCCACCGTTACCTGACGGGTGACGGTGAAAACAGTTCGGATGACGCGGGAACCGAGATTCACACCGAATTCCCGGCTTGAATCGAGGGCGCCCGAGAAGGGCGGTGCCCGACGCGAAGTCGTGTCGGCTGCACGCTGGATAGCTCAGTTGGTCCGATTTGCACAACTCCATAAGCGCTCCGATAGAGTGGCTCCGCCCCCGTAGCTCACTCGGAAGAGCAGCGGACTTTTAATCCGCGGGTACGGAGATCGAAACTCCGCGGGGGCACCAAAACCTCTAAGACGTCCTCGTCACTCCGGGCACACTTCCGGCGCGCGCTCGGGCAGCCCCAACAAGTCGAAATAGCTCTGCCCGAGCGCGATGTCCCGGAAGGCCTTGTCGTTGAGGTACTTGTTGATCTGACTCGTGACGTCGAGCTCCTCGGCGTAGACCGCGAAGTCCTTTGTTCTCGACGCGACGAAGTCCGTGCCCGGAATGATTCTGGCCGAGTACTGATCGAAGAACGGCACGTACTGATTCCTGATCGACTCGTTCGAGAAGTACGAGTCCTGCAGGACCCGCCAACTGATGTCCAAGTAGAGGTTCGGGTGCTCGTCCATGAGGCGTCGGAGCACCTCGATGTGCAGCGCCGGGTCCATCTTCTTCTGCTCGTTGGACAGCCCCATGTGCGGCCAGATGATCTTGTTCTCGGGGTAGAGGGACAGGGCGGCCTCCATCAGATAGAGGTACTTCAGCGGCTCCGCGTCGTTCCCCAGATCGGAGTGGATGGCGATCGGCATGCCACGCCGAAGGAGTTCATCCATGAACGGCCGCCACGCAACGATGTCGCCGAGGTCCGCCGGTTGCGCCAGGTTGCCGAACAGCGCCTGCTTGATGAGGTTGACTTCGCCCATCCACTTGAACTTGCCCGGATATGCCTCGTCGAGCTGACGCATCTGGTCGAGAATGCCTGCGGGATTGGCCAGATCGGGAAACGTCATCGAAAGGGTGAGCTGGGCCCCCTCGACGTTGGTCCGCGCGATCTCCTCCGCATTCTCGACGTCGTTCTTCATGCTGGGCGTGACCGGTGCGCCGACGCAGTGGAGGTAATACGTGCACGCCGAGCCCTCCGGCAGCACCTGCCCGATGCCGTAGATGTTGACGTAGCGAACGCCGGTTTGGCGCCAGTAGTCGGCCACCTCCGCCAGCGGTATGCCCGGCCCGCCAAACGGCCGAAGGTGGAAATGGCTGTCGACCACCGAGGTGTACGGCTGGGTCTTGCGATCGAAGCACGCGTCGGCGAGCGCAGGTGCCGCCCACGCACAGGCGGCGGCGACCGTGGCTGTCGCTGCCGACAGGGCCAGCCACTTACGCATTCCACCTCCGCAGGAAAGGGTTTCAAGATCGTGCCACAGGTGGCCGGTCCACGCGCGCGGTTCATCAAGACGAGCGACCTGGGCGCCCGCCGACCAAGTAATCTCGCTGTGTGCTCTACCAGCAGGCCGGACGGCCGTTCTGGCGACGCCATCGCATCGTCACCGGTACGGCTGCGCTCATCACGTTCTGGTGGCTCGCGAACGGGTGGTATGAGGCCGTCGCCATCTCAGCGATCGTCGGACTGTTCCTGTTCGTCAACCACCGCAGGAAGGCTCTCGCCATCCGCGATGCGGGCCTGCGTGCGCGCGCGGACTACGAATACCGACTGAGCCTGGCCGGTGACCAACGGGGCGTGTTCGGCCGCTACCCGCCGATTCAGGCCGGCTGGTTTCCCGATCCGCAAAACCGTTGGCAACTAAGGTATTTCGACGGCGCCATGTGGACGGGATACGTCGTCCGGCGCTAGTCGTCAGACCTTGGGGCTGTAGTAGTGCGGGTCGTCGCGGTACTCGACGGGCGGCAGGTTGCGTGCAGGCGTTTCCACCAGCGGCGCGTCCGCGGGTAGCCGCCCGGTCGCTCGATCCCACGCCGAGCGCTTGCGCGGATGCATCATCATCCGCTTCGGCAGGAACTTGGTGACCCAGTACACGGTCTTGCCGAACAGCCGGTGCAGCCGCTCCTGACGGGGCGACCACGTGTAGCCCATCAGCTCACGCACCGGCGGGTCGAACAGGCCCACGGTCGCGAAGTTGAAGAACCGCTGCATCACTGCGATCTGAAGCTTCCACAGCCAATCGGGCATCCACTCCAACGACGGATGCTTCGGCATCGACGACAGATCGAGCACCTCGCGCGCCGCCCAATTGTTCTCTAACACGTTGTTGCACATGTGGTCCCAGTACTCCTGGAACTCCTCCCACGACTTCGGTACCGGCCGCATGCTCATGCCGTACATCCGGTACCACGTGATGTGCTCGTCGAAGAGCTGGCGCCGCTGAGCGTCGGTGAGGCCGCCGCCGAGCCACTCCGCGGCCAGCAGTGTCGACTTGAAGAACGTGGCATGCGCCCAGTAGAAGACGTCGGGATTCAGCGCGCTGTACCGTCGCCCCTGATCGTCGACGCCCTTGATCCCGATGTGGTAGTCGCGCACCTGCGCCCCGGTCTTGGGTGCGCGGTCGCCGTCGAAGACCACGCCCCCGATCGGATAGACCGACCGGAAGAGCCGCGGCATCCGCTCGATGAAGAAGATCGAGTGCTGCTGCACGGCGGCGCCCAGCTGCGGATGCATGTTCTGCATCGAGCCGGCCCACGGACCTTGCAGCATTCCGGTCCACCTGCCGAAGTACTTCCAGGTCAACGAGTCGGGGCCGAGCGGCTCGGGCAGGGTGTCATATCCACCCGACGAAACCGGGCACCCAGCTGCCACCGGTGCGGTTTCCCTGGTCACGGGGCATACCGCAGACGTATCTTGAGTCACTGACGAAGCTTCCGATCCAGTCAGAGAGATTTCTGACTACAGTCGTTGTCAAAGTTGAGTCTAGGAGGGATGTGCCCGCGGGTCAACGACGGGGCCGGTGGTCCGGTGTGCCACTGCCCGACCGTCAGGCATTACGCCGCGATGAACTGATCGCCGCGGGCGTCGCACACCTCGGCGGTCCGCAGGGTCCCGCGCTGACGGTTCGCGGCGTGTGCCGCTCGGCGGGCCTGACCGAGCGCTACTTCTACGAGAGCTTCACCGACCGCGACGAGTTCGTCCGCGCGGTCTACGACGACGTCTGCGCGCGCGCCATGTCCGCGCTGACAACGGCCAAGACTCCCCGCGACGCCGTCGAGCAGTTCGTCGAGCTGATGGTCGACGATCCGGCGCGCGGCCGCGTGCTGCTGCTCGCGCCAGGGAAGGAACCCGTGCTGACCCGGTCCGGCGCCGCATGGATGCCCAGCTTCATAGAACTGTTGCAGCGCAAGCTGACTCGCATCGCCGATCCCGTCCAGGCAGCCATGGTCGCCACCGGATTGATTGGTGCGCTGACGGCGCTGTTCACCGCCTACCTGGACGGCAGGCTCGCGGCCACGCGCGCGCAGTTCATCGACTACTGCGTGGAAATGCTGATGAGCCGGGTATCGAGCTACTGAGCCCTACTCGTCGGGCGTCGAAACCTCTTCGAGTGCCTGCTGTTCCTCTTCCGCGGCCTGCTTCTCGGCCTCGGACTTGGCGGCGCTGCCGAGCGGACTCGCCACGGAGGAGCCGGGATTCTTGGCCGTGGCATATGCGCCGCTGCAGTTCAGCACGACGTTCACCTGACCACCGTCGTCGACACCGTCCCGCAGGAACGACGCGTCATATGCGTTGGTGACGATGCAGTCACCCTCGTCGAGCTTGTCACCAAAGCGGGACGCGACCACCGCGGTGCCGCCGCTATCCTCGATCGCCGTCTGGGCGTCGGCATACGTCTGGCCCACGACATCTGGGGCGGCAGCCGCGGTGCCGGCGCCGAAGAACAGAGCCGCTGCCGCGGAGGCGACCACAGGGCCCGCCCCTAGAACGATGAGCTTCTTCACGTGCGCCAGACCTCCAGTGTCCGTGTACCCCAACGAATGATGGCCGTAGCTTATGACCTCGTGGCCTGCGCCGCCACCGCTCGCGCACTACATGTTTCTGGCCACATCCGCCACCAGTTCCCCGTGCTGATATCCCGCCGCATCCCCCGCGGCAATGACCTTTGCTGTGCGGCCCGGCGGGTTTACCCGACGAATCTGCTCCGGCGAATGCACGTTTGTCGCTCCGCGGCATCGGGTATCGCATTTGCACTATCCGTAAGCAGCGACAATCCGACTCTGAATATGGAGCGGAGAAGACCGTGGCCACGTGCGCCCGCCGTCCGTAGTCTGTGTCTGGGTTCCGCGCCGCATGGATTTGCCGAGCGGGAGCGAATCCACAACCAATGGGCCTTATGTTGCAGATGGGACACGATGCCGTGGCGACTTGAATGTCACCGGGGTACACAGATATATTGACTGCAACCAACAGGTACAGATAATTTTTGGGAGAGCTATGTCGAAGGATCTGACCGACCTGCAGCTGCTCCGCGAGCTCGAGCCAGTTGTCGAGAAGAACATCAACCGGCACCTGACGATGCGCAAGGACTGGAACCCGCACGACTACATTCCGTGGTCCGACGGCAAGAACTACTACGCGCTCGGCGGCAAGGACTGGGATCCCGAGGAGTCCAAGCTCTCCGAGGTCGCCCAGGTCGCGATGCTGACCAACCTGTTGACCGAGGACAACCTGCCGTCCTACCACCGCGAAATCGCGATGAACTTCAGCATGGACGGGCCGTGGGGCTTCTGGGTGAACCGGTGGACCGCCGAGGAGAACCGCCACGGCATCGCGCTGCGCGACTACCTCGTCGTCACCCGCGCGGTCGATCCGGTCGAGCTCGAGCAGCTGCGCATGGAGCAGGTCACCCGTGGCTTCTCCCCAGGTCAGAATCAGCAGATCGAGGCCGACTTGTTCGCCGACTCGCTTTTCGACTCCGTCATCTATGTGACGTTCCAGGAGTTGGCCACCCGCGTCTCGCACCGCAACACGGGCAGGGCGTGCGAGGAGACCATCGCCGACCAGCTGCTGCAGCGCATCTCGGCCGACGAGAACCTGCACATGATCTTCTACCGCGACGTGTCGGCCGCCGGGTTCGAGATCGCACCCGACCAGGCGATGCGTTCGTTGCACAAGGTGCTCACCAACTTCCGGATGCCGGGCTACACGATCCCCGACTTCCGTCGTAAGGCGGTCACCATCGCGTCCGGCGGTGTCTACGACCCACGTATTCACCTCGACGATGTGGTGATGCCGGTGCTCAAGAAGTGGCGCATCTTCGAGCGCGATGACTTCACCGGCGAGACCGCCCGGCTGCGCGACGAACTTGCCGCGCACGTCGAGGAGCTCGAGGAGACCTGCGTGAAGTTCGAGGTGGCCAAGCAGCGCAGGCTCGAGCGGATCGCCAAGGTCGCCGAGAAGAAGGCCTCCAAGAACCTTCTGGTGGGGTCATCAGCGTCCTAACCGACGCGCGCCCGGCTGCGTTGCAGATCGGCCCCATCGCACTACGAAGTCCGGTCGTGCTCGCGCCGATGGCGGGTGTCACGAATGTCGCCTTCCGCACCCTGTGCCGGGAGTTGGAGCTGGCCAGGGCCGGAACGGTCAGTGGACTCTACGTCTGCGAGATGGTGACCGCGCGGGCGCTCGTCGAACGCCATCCGTCGACCATGCATATGGTCACGTTCGCCGATGACGAGACTCCGCGGTCGCTTCAGCTCTACTCCGTCGACCCGCAGAACACCTACGCCGCGGCACGGATGATCGCCGACGAGGGCCTGGCCGATCACATCGACATGAACTTCGGCTGCCCGGTCCCCAAGGTCACCCGTCGCGGTGGGGGTGCGGCGCTGCCGTTCAAGCGCAAGCTGTTCGGGCAGATCGTGGCGGCCGCGGTGCGGGCGACCGAGGGCACCGATATCCCGGTGACGGTGAAATTCCGGATCGGAATCGATGATGCTCATCACACTCACCTCGACGCCGGCCGAATCGCTGCCGAGGAGGGTGCCGCCGCCGTTGCTCTGCACGCCCGCACCGCAGCGCAGCGGTACTCCGGCGAAGCGGACTGGGAACAGATCGCTGCGTTGAAACAGCACGTCACAACCGTTCCCGTACTCGGCAATGGCGACATTTTCGAGGCCGCCGATGCGCTGGCCATGATGGAGGCCACCGGTTGCGACGGCGTGGTCGTCGGCCGCGGCTGTTTGGGCCGTCCGTGGCTGTTCGCCGAGCTGTCGGCGGCTATCAGCGGCATGCCCGCGGCCACCCCGCCGACACTTGGCGAGGTCGCCGCGATCATCCTGCGCCACGGCGAACTTCTCGCCGCCCACTTCGGCGAGGACAAGGGCATGCGCGACATCCGCAAGCACGTCGCCTGGTACCTGCACGGCTTCCCCGCCGGCGCCGATCTGCGGCGGGCATTGGCGCTGGTCAAGACCCTCGCAGAGCTGCGGTCCCTGCTCGATGGCCTCGATCCGGATATCCCTTTTCCCGCTGCGGCGACGGGGCCGCGCGGGCGGCAGGGCTCACCCGCCGCGGTGTCGCTGCCCGAGGGCTGGCTAACCGATCCCGACGATTGCACGGTCCCGGCAGGCGCCGAGATCATGAACTCGGGTGGCTAGTTCGTGTCAGCGAAGTACCAGGTCGTCTCTAATCTGAGATGACTCTGACATCACATCTCTCAGAATGTCTCAGTACGATATGAGTCTCGTTCGTAATGGGTTCCAACGTCGGAGCCCGGCAGTGTGCTGTGACCTGTCAGAAGCACCGCGTATGCCGGTGCGCACCGCCGCGCACGGCGGTTGAAGAGTCGGAGGCCCGCAGAAGCATGAGTGACGGCGATAACGCCACTCCTGGCCGCCACGGCCAGGGTGACTCGTCGGCACCGGACGGCTCACACGACGCCTATCAATGGGATACCCCAGGCAGCTCACCGACGCCAGGCGCCGCGCCGTGGGAGCGCGCAGGCGTGACTGGAACGGGTCACGACGCTGAGGACGACGACGCACCCCCGACGGGCAACCACACCGACGGCATCACGGTCGCCGACCTGATCGCCAAGCTCAACGGCGCTGCGGCGGTCCCGTCGGAACTGAAGCGGCACCGTGCCGAGGACAACACGCCACCCCCCACCGAGGTCATCGACGCCGTATCGGCGTCCGCACGGGATCAACGGCCCGTCGAAACGGTAGACGCCGACGACCCGGACACCGAGATCATCCCCGCGATCGCGGCGGGCGCCGCCGAACTGCCGGATCTGGCGGTGCTCCACCGGCAGGGCCGGGTGCCGCCGTCGCACGTCGGCAGGAGCCGCCGCCGTCCCGACGGACATCCCCCACACCGAGGCCGCCGCCGGACAGTGATCGTCGGCCGGGTGGCCACCGCGTTGCTCGCGGTGCTGGCGCTTGCCCTGACCGGCGGGGCGTGGCAATGGCAGTCGGCGAAGAACAACATGCTCAACCGGGTCTCCGCACTCGATCCGGACTCCCGCGACATCCTCGACCCCAACGCACAGTTCGGCGACGAGAACTTCTTGATCGTCGGCGTGGACAGCCGCATGGGCGACAACGTCGAAATGGGCGCGGGCACAACCGAAGAGGCAGCCGGCGCCAGATCCGACACGGTGATGCTGGTCAACATTCCCGCCAACCGCGAACGCGTTGTGGCGGTGTCCTTTCCGCGTGACCTCGCCATCGAGCCGATGAAGTGCGAGCCGTGGGATCCAGAGACCGGCCAGTACGGCCCGATCACCGATCCGGAATCGCCGATGTACGGCGCCGACGAGGTCTACACCGAGTACAAGCTGAACTCGGCCTACGCCGTCGGCGGACCGAAGTGCCTGGTGAAGGTCATCCAGAAGATGTCCGGTCTCTACATAAACCGTTTCATGGCAGTCGATTTCGCTGGCTTCTCGAAGATGGTCGATGCGCTCGGCGGCGTCGAGGTGTGTAGCACCGAGCCACTGGAGGATTACGAGCTGGGCACCGTGCTGCCTCAGGCGGGCCGCCAGATCGTCGACGGCCACACCGCACTTCAGTACGTGCGCGCCCGCCAGGTGACGACGGAGACCAACGGCGATTACGGCCGCATCAAGCGCCAGCAGCTGTTCCTGTCCTCGCTGCTGCGCTCGATGATCTCCAAGGAAGTTTTCTTCTCGCTGAACAAGCTCAACAATGTCGTCAACATGTTCATCAACGACAGCTATGTCGACAACATGGACACCAAGGACCTCGTGACCCTGGGCCAGTCGGTGCAGGGCATCGCCGCTGGCCGCATCACCTTCCTGACGGTGCCGACCACGGGATACATGGACGAGTACGGCAACGAACATCTCCGCGAGGACGACACCCGGGCCATCTTCGACGCGATCATCAACGACGACCCGTTGCCCGAGGAGAAGAACGCCGACAACACTCCGGTGCCCGGCACCCCGGAGAGCCAGGTGCCCAGCCAGGATGCCGCTCCCGCAACCGAACTCGTTGACACGATTACGACCAACCCGCATGACATCACCGTGCAGGTGTCGAATTCGACCGGCGAGGACGGACTGGGTGCCACCGCCGCCGACGAACTCCAGACACACGGTTTCAACGTCATCACGCCTGACGACTACCCCGGTCCGCTGGACACCACCACGGTGTTCTTCTCGCCGGGTAACGAGCAGGCCGCCGCGACCGTCGCATCGGCGTTCCCCAACGCCAACATCGAGCGGGCCACCAACCTCGGCGACGTCGTACAGGTGGTGCTGGGCAACGACTTCTACTCGGTGACCTCGCCGCCCTCGACCGGATCCCCCGTTCAGGTCCACGTGGCGCACAGCTCGAACAGCACACCCACCAAGCTGCCCGAGGATCTGACGGTCACCAACGCCGCGGACACCACCTGCGAATAGGACCGACCGCAAGGCGATGTCGCCTTATGGGCATGCGCCATTCACTCGGCGTTAACGCTGACGTCGTGACCTCGCTGCTGTTCAGACCGTAGGGTGGGGTCATGCGGACGGCGTACCACGAGCAGCTGGATCAGCTGAGTGCGCAGCTCGGCGACATGTGCGGACTGGCAGGCAAGGCGATGGAGCGTGCCACGCAGGCCCTGCTGCAGGCCGATCTGGTCCTGGCCGAGCAGGTGATCAGCGACCACGAGCAGATCGTCGCGATGAGTGCGCGCGCCGAGGAGGCCGCCTTCGTGCTGCTCGCCCTGCAGGCGCCCGTCGCGGGAGACCTCCGCTCGATCGTCACGGCGATTCAGATCGTGGCCGATGTCGACCGCATGGGCGCCCTGGCCCTGCACGTCGCCAAGATCGCCCGACGACGCCATCCCCAGCACGCACTGCCCGAAGAGGTCAACGGCTATTTCGCCGAAATGGGTCGAGTCGCAGTCGAATTGGGCAACAGTGCGCAGGAGGTGCTGGTCACCCGCGATCCGGAGAAGGCAGCACGGATCAGCGAGGAAGACGATGCGATGGACGATCTGCATCGCCATCTGTTCAGTGTGCTGATGGATCGTGAGTGGAAGCACGGCGTCACCGCAGCCGTCGATGTGACGCTGCTGAGCCGCTTCTACGAGCGCTTCGCCGACCACGCCGTCGAGATCGCGCGGCGGGTCATCTTCCAGGCCACCGGCAGTTTCCCGCAGGACGACAAGCTAGCGTCACCCTGAGCTGGCCCTCCATCCTTTCGCGAGCAGACGTGAAAACCCCCTAAAAGGGGCGATTTTGGGGGGTTTCGCGACTGCTCGCCCAGGAAGACTCAGCCGAAGCGACCGGAAATGTAGTCCTCAGTGGCCTTCTGGTTCGGGTTGGAGAAGATCTTCTCCGTATCGTCGATCTCGACGAGCCGCCCGGGCTTACCCGTCGCCTCGAGATTGAAGAACGCCGTCTGATCGCTGACGCGGGCGGCCTGCTGCATGTTGTGCGTGACGATCACAATCGTGAAGTCCTGCTTCAGCTCTGCGATGAGGTCCTCGATGGCCAGCGTCGAGATCGGGTCCAGCGCCGAGCACGGCTCATCCATCAGGAGCACATCGGGTTGGACCGCGATGGCGCGGGCGATGCAGAGCCGCTGCTGCTGGCCGCCGGACAGCCCGCCGCCCGGCTTGTCCAGCCGATCCTTGACCTCGTTCCAGAGGTTGGCCCCCTTGAGCGACCGCTCGGCGACCTCGTCGAGCACCTTCTTGTTCCGCACCCCCTGCAGCTTCAGTCCGGCCACCACATTGTCGCGAATCGACATGGTGGGGAACGGGTTCGGGCGCTGGAACACCATGCCGATGGTCTTGCGCACACCCACCGGGTCGACGCCGGGACCGTAGATGTCCTCGCCGTCGAGCAGCACCGAACCCTCGACGCGGGCACCGGGGATGACCTCGTGCATGCGGTTCAGCGTGCGGAGTACGGTCGACTTACCGCAGCCCGACGGGCCGATGAACGCGGTCACGCTGCGCGGCTGAACCGACAGTGCGACGTCCGCGACCGCCTGGAACGAGCCGTAATAGATGTTGACGTCCTTGAGATCCAGCCGTTTGGCCATGTCAGTGGCTCCTAAAACTTTTTGGGGGCAAAGAATTTGGCGAGAAATCGGGCACCGACGTTCAGCAGCGCGATCAAGACGATCAGCGTGAACGCCGCGCCCCACAGGCGGTCGGTGGGCACCGGGTTGGCGCCGGCACCCGCCGACGTCTGGTCGTACATCATGCCGGGAAGTGAGCCCATGAAGCCGCTGAACATGTCGAAGTTCATGGCCTGGGCGTAGCCGACGAGGATCAGCAGCGGTGCCGTCTCACCCATCACACGGGCCAGGGCAAGCAGGATGCCGGTGACGATGCCCGACAGCGCGGTCGGAATCACGATGGCGGAGATGGTTTTCCACTTCGGCACACCCAGCGCGTAGCTTGCTTCGCGCAGATCCATCGGGACGATGCGCAGCATCTCCTCGGTGGACCGGACGATGACGGGGATCATCAGCAGCACCAGCGCCAACGACACCGCGAACCCCGACCGCTGGAAGCCCAGCGTGGCGACCCATAGCGCGTAGATGAACAGTGCGGCGACGATCGACGGCACGCCCGTGAGGATGTCGACCATGAAGGTGGTCAGCTTGCCCAACCTCGTACCGCCGCCGTACTCCACCAGATAGATGCCGACGAACACGCCGATCGGGATGGAGATGACTGCGCACACCAGACCTTGCAGCACTGTGCCGACGATCGCGTGGTAGGCGCCGCCCCCAGGCTGAAACGCCGTCATGCCCGCCTGCGAGTGGTACCACCAGGTCGTGGATGTGACCACGCCGAAGCCCTTGACGACCACGGTCACCAGGACCCACACCAGCGGAATGAGAGCGATGACCACCGACGAGGTGACCAGCACGGTGGCGATGTTGTTGGTGATCTTGCGCCGCAGGCTCACACCCTGGAAGGTCGCCGCCTTGACCGGCTTGTCCAGTGTCGAGGTCATGATGCGGACCGGCCCTTTCCAGACACCGCGGCGCGGGCCAACGAGTTCACGACGAACGTGAGGATGAACAGCACGAGGCCGGCCGCGATGTAGGCGCCCGCCTTGTACTGGTCGTTGAATTCCGATGCCGCCGAGGCGATTTTGCTCGCGAAGGTGTAACCCGCGTCGAACAGTGACCAGCCGAACGCCTGCTGCGTGCCGCGCAGGATGATCAGCAGCGCAATGGTTTCGCCGAGCGCACGACCCAGGCCGAGCATCGCGCCGCTGATGTAGCCGGACAGTCCGAACGGCAACACCGTCGTGCGCACCACCTCCCACCGCGTGGCACCCAACGCCAGCGCGGCCTCGATGTGCCCACGTGGCGTCTGGATGAACACCTCGCGCGCCACCGCGGTGATGATCGGCAGGATCATCACCGCCAGCACGATGCCCGCCGTGAAGATGGTGCCCCCTCCCGCGACCGAGGCGTTGCCGGTCTTGAACAAGAACAGCCAGGACATGTTCTCGTTCAACCACACGGCAAACGGTTTGATCACGGGCGCAAGGACATACAGCCCCCAGACGCCATAGATGATCGACGGCACCGCCGCGAGCAGGTCGACCATGTAGGCCAGCGGACCTGCGACCCGACGCGGTGCGTACTGCGTCAGATAAATGGCGATGCCCAGCGCCACCGGCATGGCGAGGACCAACGCGAACAACGACACGAACACCGTCACCTGAAGCAGATCAAGAACGCCGAACCGCATCGCGGAGGTGTTCGTGGTGACCCAGTTGCCGCCGTAGAGGAAGAAATTCGCCTCGTTGCGAGCCAGCGCTGGTATGGCGCGCCAGACCAGGAAGATCCCGATCGCCGCGATGATGATGACGATCAGGGCACCCGAACCCTCCGCGAGCGTTCGGAAGATCCGGTCGCCCACCCGCTCCTTGGCATTCCGCGAGGGATTGGTGGAGATGGGTTCGGGCTCGCCGAAAGGCATCGCCAATGCTTCGCCTGAACCTGAGTCCAACGGATTCGGTGTTGTCACTTCGACCCTATCGGTCATCTGTCAGGCACCCATCTTCGCCGGTTTGGTGCTGTCGCGCCACAACCTGGGCGCCTCAACTGATGGCGTCGATGGACGTCACCAACCGCTCCTTGAAAGCGGCAGGCAGCGGCACGTAACCGGCGGGCGACAGATTGGCCTGGCCGGCGTTGGCCGCCACCGTCAGGAACGACTTCACCGCCGCGGCGGTGTCGGCGTCATAGCCCTTCGAGCACACGATCTCGTAGGTGGCCAGCACCAGCGGATAGGCACCGGGCTCCTTCGTGCCGTACAGCGAGGCCAGGTCCAGCGTCAGGTCGTTGCCCTCGGCCGCGAACTTGGCCGCGTCGATGGCCTTTCCTGCCGATTCGTCGGTCAATTCGACTGCGCCGCTGCCGTTGTCGATCTGGGCGTAGGGGATGCCGGCCTGGTCCGCGAAGCCCTTCTCCACGTAACCGATGGCACCGGGGGTCGCCTGTACGGCCTGCGCCACACCGGCGGACTTCTGCGCGCCTTCACCGGCGCCGCCCTGGAACTCGCTGCCGGCGCCCTTGGTCCACGCCCCACCGGAGGCGGCCTCGAGGTACTTCTGGAAATTGTCGGTGGTGCCCGACGAGTCCGACCGGAAGATCGGGGTGATGGTGGTGTCGGGCAGCGTGATGCCCTCGTTCAGCGCGACGACGGCCGGATCGTTCCACTTGGTGATCTGACCCTGGAAGATCTTGGCGAGCGTGTCCCCGTTGAGTACCAGCTTGTCGACGCCCGGGATGTTGTAGGCCATCGCGATCGGACCGAACACCAGTGGCAGGTTCCAGGCCGGGTTGCCATCGCAGCGCTGTGCGGCCGCGGCGACCTGCTCGTCCTTGAGCGCCGAGTCAGATCCGGCGAAGTCCACGTTTCCGGCGATGAACTGTTCACGGCCCGCTCCGGATCCGGTCGGGTTGTAGGACAGGTTCTTGCCCGGGCAGGTCTGGCCCCAGACCTTGTTGAACTCCGCGATCGCGTTCTGCTGAGCCGTCGAGCCCTCCGCGGTGATGGAGTTCTTGCCGCCGCACTCGCCAGACGCGGATCCGGTTGCGCCGGTGGTGCTTCCGGAGGTGTTGTCGTCGCTGCCACACGCGGACAGCATCAGCGCAGCGATGGCCGTGACGGACAGGGCCATTCCGACGTTCTTGAGCTTCACTTGTCCCACTTTCGGTTGACGGCTTCAAGAAAGGCTTGAACTCTCCGGCAACGTATGCGGCCCCGGTGGACAGCACGGGGATGTGACGTGAACGGGCGGTGAACTCGTCCAGCTAGTTCACAGCTTGACGGGCGTACGCCGCATCGACTGAGGCGACGTCGAACCCCAGCCGCTGATACGTCTTCACCGCGGCGGAGTTATCTGCCTCGACGTAGAGCATGACCACAGGCTGCGAACTTGCGGTCAACGCCTCGGCGAGGTGGTGCAGCCCGACGAGCGTGAGGGTGGCACCGAGGCCCCGGCCCTGCGCGGCTGGGTCGACGCCGACTATGTACACCTCGCCGAGATCGCTGCTGTGGATCTTGGTCCAGTGGAAGCCCAGGAGTTGCCCGGTCTCGTCGTCGAAGGCCAGGAAGATCCCGTTCGGATCGAACCACGGTTCGCCGCGGCGCTCCTCGATATCGGCGGCGGTCCAGCCGCCCTGCTCGGGATGCCAGGCGAAGGCGGCGTTGTTGACGCGCAGCAGTTCGGCGTCGTCGGCGGGCCCGGAGTACGTGGTGATGCGCGCGCCGTCGGGCACAGTGACCGCAGGCAGGTCGTGGAGCGGGCGCCGCATCTGCAGCAGCTCCCGCACGACGACCAGGTCCAGCGCCGCGGCGGTGGCGCGGGCGGCGTCGAGATTGCCGTGCGCCCAGATGCGGGCGTCGTCGCCGCCTTCCGCGAGCCCCTGGCGCGCCATCGCCGAACCGGTGCCCCGGCGTCGCGCCGACGGATGCACGACGAGCTCGGCCATCGCCGGGCCCTGCTCGTCCGCGGGAGCTAGGTTCAGATAGCCGACGACGTCCTCGCCGTCACGGGCGAGGAGGTGCCGGGTGCGGTCACGGTTCAGCTCACGCAGCACCTGGTCGCCGACGGGCGCGACGCCGTCGTGCGCCTTGGCCGCCGCGACGAGGTCGCGGATGCGGCCCTGATCTTCGTCGGACAGACCTGATCGCCAGGCGAGGACCGGCTGCGTCACTGACTGCGCAGCGGATCGGCAAGTGGTTCGGGCACCGCGTCGTAACTGTCGGTGTCCCCAAGCCCTGGATCGTCGGACACGTCGGAGTCCGGGGCCGGTGCGCGTCCTCGGGCGGGCCGAACCGCCTTGTAGCCGACGTTTCGCACGGTGCCGATCAGCGACTCGTACTCCGTGCCGAGCTTGGCCCGCAGGCGCCGCACGTGCACGTCGACCGTGCGGGTGCCGCCGAAGAAGTCGTAGCCCCACACCTCCTGCAGCAGCTGCGCGCGAGTGAACACCCGGCCCGCGTGCTGCGCGAGGTACTTCAGCAGTTCGAACTCCTTGTAGGTGAGATCCAGCGGACGGCCCCGAAGGCGCGCGGTGTACGTGCCCTCGTCGATCACCAGCTCACCCAGGCTGATCTTGCCGACGTTCTCCTGGTTGGCCACTCCGCCGCGGCGTCCGACAAGCAGCCGCAACCGCGCATCGATCTCGGCCGGCCCGGTGCTCGGGAGCAGAATCTCGTCGAGCCCCCATTCGACGTTGACGGCCACCAGGCCACCCTCGTTGACGACGGCCACCACCGGCACCGACGTACCGGTCGTGCCGAGCAGACGACACAGGCCGCGGGCGGCGGCCAGATCCGAGCGCGCATCGACGATCGCCACATCCGCGTTGCCGGCTTCCAAAAGTGACGAAACCTCGGTTGGCGCAGTCCGCACGTGGTGGGCGAGCAGCGACAAAGACGGCAGGACGGATTCAGGGTGGGGATCGACGGTCAGTAGCAGTAGATCCAACTGGCCCTCCAGCAGCCATGGGGACCTCGCCTGGACATCAATGTCGGTCGGTGACTTCCCAGATTCATGCCTGTCATATGGCCGTTACCCGGCCGATGGTGATCTAACGATAGCGCGACACCTCTTGGTCAGCTGGACCAACGGGGTCGAATGGCCGCCGGTGGGCAACAATGTGGCGATGCGCAAGCTCCTGATCGGTGTCCTGGCGACCGCGACCGCCGTGGTCGTCGGCGCCGTCGGGATCGACTTCGGTGCGGCGATCTATGCCGAATACCGCCTGGCCAGAAGCGTGCGAACGGCAGCCGACCTGGCCTGGGACCCGTCGGTGGCGATCCTCGGCTTCCCCTTCATCCCACAGGCGATCAACCGGCATTACGACGAAGTGGAGATACGGGCGGCCGGCGTCGACCATCCCGTGGTCGGAAAGGCGTCGCTGGAGGCAACCCTGCATTCGATCGATCTCGGCGACTCGTCGTGGCTGGTCGGCCCGGAGGCCAAGCTGGCGGTGGGCAAGGCCGAGAGCCGCATCATCATCGACTCCACGCACGTGGGACGGTTTATGGGCATCCCCGACCTGCTGGTCGAGGCGCCGACGCGGGAGAGCAACGACTCGACGGGCGGCACCACCGAATCGGGGATCTCGAGCAATCGCGGGCTCGTTTTCACGGGGACGCCCGAGAAAGCCGGGTACGACAAGAAGGTGAGCATCGCGGTGGACCTGTCGATCGTCGGGCCGGACCAAACCACGCTGGTCCTCACCGCCACCGACGTGCTCACCGGCCCGGGCACCGCTGACCAGCCGGTTCCCGACGACAAGAAGGCCGCTGTGCTGGCCGCCTTCTCCACCAGCATGCCCGGCCAGAAGCTGCCCTTCGGACTCGCGCCGACGGCCGAGGGGGCGCGCGGTTCGGACGTGATCATCGAAGGCATCGCCGAGGGAGTAACGGTGGCCCTGAACGAGTTCAATCTGAAGTGAGTACTTCATGGGTGTTGGCGATCACCGTGCTCGTCGGAGCTCTGGGGCTGGCCTACGTGATCGGCAGGCTGGTCACGTTGCGCGCCGGCATGCTCAAGGCCAGCGAAAAAGCCGCTGACGTCGACACCAGTGACCTGGGACTGTCGCACACGGGGCCGACGGTGCTGCATTTCAGCGCAGATTGGTGCGGACCATGTGCAGCGGTGCGCAGGGTGGTCGATCAGGTGTGCGCCGACCTGCCCGGCGTCGCGCACGTCGAGATCGACATGGACGCCAATCCGGAAGCGGCCCGGCGGCTTTCAGTGCTGTCGCTGCCCACCACGATCATCTTCGATGCCCAAGGTCGCCCCCAGTTCCGCACCCACGGTGTCCCGACAGCTGCTGACCTGCGGTCGGCGCTGGAACCGCTGTTGGCTTGATCACCGTGTCATTGGGTAAGCTGTCCCCCGTGTTCGCCCGCCTCGAGCCGATGCTCACCAAGCGCCGCGCAGTTGATCTGTGCCGCGTCGCGGGTTGTTGCTGTTGTTGTTGCTGTAGCTGCTGAGTAGCCGCGCCTTTCTTCGCGCCGCACTCGGGAGCGGCCCCATGTGGTCCGCCCTCCCATCCCAGCCAGTCCATCCATGCAACAGGAGCACATGTATGTCGACCACCACGAGCACCAGCAAGACCACCAGCACCCCGCCGGACCAGGTGGACGTGCGCGGTCCACGCTTCGCAGCCTGGGTGACCACCGCCGTGATCATCGCAGTCCTGCTCGTCTACCCCGTCAGCCCCGTCGCCGCGGCGGTGATCCTCGGCGTGCAGGCGGTGGTGTTCGCGATCGGCGCCTGGCGTGGACCCCGGCAACATCCGTACGGCCTGATCTTCAAGGCCCTGGTGGCGCCCCGCCTCGGACCCGTCACCGAGAAGGAGCCGGTGCCTCCGCTGAAGTTCGCCCAGTTGGTCGGATTCCTGTTCGCCGTCGTCGGCGTCGCCGGCTTCGCGACGGGCGTCTCGCTGCTCGGCCTGATCGCCACCGGCTTCGCCCTCGTGGCAGCCTTTCTCAACGCGGCCTTCGGCATCTGCCTCGGCTGCCAGATCTATCCGCTCGTCGCCCGGTTCCGCCGGGTGCTTTCCACCACCTGACACTTCAAATAGCAAGCAACCGAAAGGATTTCCTACATGGCACGCTCCGACGTCCTGGTCAGCACCGACTGGGCCGAGAGCAATCTCGACGCGCCTAACACCGTTTTCGTCGAGGTCGATGAGGACACCTCCGCCTACGAGGGCGGCCATATCGCAGGCGCCGTGCGCCTGGACTGGAAGACCGAGCTGCAGGACCAGGTCAAGCGCGACTTCGTCGACCAGCAGCAGTTCTCGAAGCTGTTGTCCGAGAAGGGCATCAGCAACGACGACACGGTGATCCTGTACGGCGGCAACAACAACTGGTTCGCCGCCTACGCGTACTGGTACTTCAAGCTGTACGGCCACGAGAACGTCAAGCTCCTCGACGGCGGCCGCAAGAAGTGGGAGCTCGACGGCCGCCCGCTGGTCAAGGATGTGCCCAACCGGCCCGCCACCAGCTACACGGCCAAGGCGCCGAACAACAACATCCGCGCCTTCCGCGACGAGGTCATCGCCGCCATCGGCAGCAAGAACCTCGTCGACGTGCGCTCCCCTGACGAGTTCTCGGGCAAGATCCTCGCCCCCGCTCATCTGCCTCAGGAGCAGAGCCAGCGGCCGGGCCACATCCCCGGCGCGATCAACGTGCCGTGGAGCAAGGCGGCCAACGAGGACGGCACGTTCAAGTCCGACGAGGAGCTGGCCAAGCTGTACGCCGAAGCCGGTCTCGACGGCCAGAAGGAGACCATCGCCTACTGCCGGATCGGTGAGCGTTCGTCGCACACCTGGTTCGTGCTCCAGGAGTTGTTG
Organism: Mycolicibacterium moriokaense; assembly: GCF_010726085.1. Lineage (NCBI taxonomy): Bacteria > Bacillati > Actinomycetota > Actinomycetes > Mycobacteriales > Mycobacteriaceae > Mycobacterium > Mycolicibacterium moriokaense. The sequence goes on along the minus strand of NZ_AP022560.1, from coordinate 1,395,609 downwards.
GGACACCAGAACGTCAAGAACTACGACGGAAGTTGGACGGAATACGGCTCTCTCGTGGGGGCCCCGATCGAGTTGGGAAGTTGATATGTGCTCTGCACCGAAGCAAGGGCTGACGTTGCCTGCAGGCGTCGATCTCGAGCGTGAGACGGTGATCACCGGTCGCGTGGTGGATAACTCGGGCCAGGCCGTCGGCGGTGCGTTCGTCCGACTGCTGGACAGCTCTAACGAATTCACCGCGGAGGTCGTCGCATCGGCCACCGGCGATTTCCGGTTCTTCGCCGCCCCGGGCACGTGGACCCTACGTGCGCTGTCTCCCGCGGGTAACGGAGACGCCAGCATCGCACCGTCGGGCGCGGGCATCCACGAGGTCGACGTCAAGGTCGCCTGACGGCTGCCGAGAGTCGTTGGCAGCGGTACGGCTAGACTTCCTATCGTGGTGCTGCTCTTCGAGATTCTGCTGATCGCCGCCGTGGCGGTCATTACCTGGTTCGCGCTGTACACGCTCTACCGCCTCATCACCGACGAGTCGTGACGTCGGGCGACGATGCGGTCGCGGCTGCGGCCGAACGCGCGAAAACGACCGCCGCCCGCAACATCCCGGCGTTCGGCGATCTCCCAGGGCCGCCCGATACCGCGAACCTCCGAGAGGGCGCGAATCTTCACGACGCGCTCCTTGCACTGCTGCCGCTCGTCGGAGTGTGGCGCGGCGAAGGTGAGGGCCGCGGATCTCACGGCGACTATCGCTTCGGCCAGCAGATCGTCGTGTCCCACGACGGTGGCGACTATTTGATCTGGGAGGCTCGATCCTGGCGACTCACCGACGACGGTGAGTACGCGGGCGCGTCACTGCGCGAGTCGGGATTCTGGCGGTTCGTCAACGACCCCGCCGACCCGTCCGAATCCCAGGCCATCGAGCTGCTGCTGGCCCATTCGGCCGGCTACATCGAGCTCTTCTACGGCCGGCCCTTGAACCAGTCGTCATGGGAGTTGGTCACCGATGCGTTGGCGCGCACCAAGTCCGGGACGCTCGTCGGCGGAGCCAAACGGCTCTACGGGATCATCGAGGGCGGTGACCTGGCCTACGTCGAGGAGCGCGTCGACGCCGACGGTGGCCTGGTGCCGCATTTGTCCGCGCGGCTGTCGAGGTACGTCGGCTAGTGCGTCTGTCATTGGCCGCGGCGGGAATTCTGGCTGCGGCGGGAATCCTGGCCGGGTGTTCGTCACCTCCTCCCGCCGAGGTGCCCACGAGCACCACCGCTGAGTCAGGGGACGCGCCGACCGGCCACGGCTCGCTGGCGCAATGCCTGAACGACCATGGCGTGCCCGCAGCACCCGGCCCCGGCGGAACCCCACCGCCAGGCGTCGACGCCGACATCTGGCAGCAGGCCATGCAGGCCTGCTCGTCGCTGGCGCCAGGCCCCGCAGGACCCGCCAGCTAGTTCAGCACCCGCGCCTCACCGGCTTGGGCCAGCCATTCGCGTTCCAACCGCGCGAGCGTCCCGTCTTCGCGCAACTCGTCGACGACCGCCGACACACAACGCGTCAGCGGGCTGTTCTTGTCGAGCACGATGCCGAACTGCTCGACTTTCTGCGAACGGGTGGGCAGCTGCCCGACGATCATCCCGCCGCGCAACTCGCCGGCCACCGCGAACGCCGTCGGCAGGTCGGCGACCAACGCGTCGACCTCGCCTGTGGTCAACGCCACCTTCGCATCGGCGGTGGTCTTGTAGACCTCGATGGGATCCTCGCCGACAATCTCGATCGCGGCGGTGTGACTGGTCGTACCGACCTGCACGCCGAGCTGCGCCTTCTTGAGATCGACCATGCTCCGCACCCGCGCCGCCGGCGATGTTTTCATCGTCACGACGACCTGGGTCACATCGAAGTACGGGGATGAGAAGTCGACGGCGGCCTTGCGCTGATCGGTTATCGAGAACTGAGAAAGGTTGGCGTCGAACGTCTTCGGGCCGGGCTCCAGCGCGCCGTTGAACGGGACGCGAACCCAGTGCACCTCGTCGCGGCTGTAGCCGAGGTGGGCGGCCACGGTGTAGGCGAGCGCACTCTCGAAACCCTCGCCGTTGGCCGGGTCGTCACCCATGTACCAGGGCGGGTAGGCGGGTTGGTCGGTGCCGATGGTGAAGATGCCCGGGTACAACGTCGCCAACGATTCCTTATGGCAGTTCTGGAGTCCGGCCGCATCGTTGGCGACGATCGGCGCGCATGCGGCGGTGACGGTGGCGACGACGGCGATCGCGGTGCTCGCCGCTGCACGCCGCCATGCATTCCCCATAGCCGGATCATCGCGCATTCCTTCGGGTATGCGCCACAGCTAGCGCCTCGAGACACCCCAGACATGGAGCGGCCCCCGAGCCGTGTGTAACTGGTTGGACAAAACCGAGAGGCTCGGGGGCCGGGTGACTGCGGGGAATTCGCCAGCGCGCGCGGGTGCGATGAGCGCTCGCGCGAAGAGCGTCGGCTCAGCCCCTGGCGCTGCTAGCTCGCAGCCACCTCACATGTCCATAAGTCAATCAATTTGTCGGACCACCTCCTTCCCTGTGTACGAGCGACGCTACCCGCGTACCGGAAGGGCGACAACCAATTTTCGCGCGGTTCAGCGTTCAGCGATCACTGACGATCGCGGCATCGACGAGTTCGGCGATCTCCGCCGCCGACGGCGAGTTTCGCAGCGACTTACCGTCCAACGTATGCACCCGTGCGGCGAGTGTGATACTGGAGACAAGCCAAACACCTTGTGCGGCAAACAGATCGACGGGTCGCAGCGCTTGGTAGTCGCACTTGTAGCCGTTGTTACGCGCCACTTCGAACAGCGCCTGCTGGGTGGTTCCGCGCAGGATCGGATACCACGGCGGCGGCGTCAACAAGGCTGGGGCACCGTCGACCTCGGTGGCGATCACCACCGTCGAACGCGGCCCTTCCAGGATCAGGCCGTCGGAGCCGACGAAGATCACGTCGCCGGCCCCCTGACGGTCCGCATGGCGCAGCGCGGCCATGTTCACCGCGTAGGACAGCGTTTTCGCGCCCGCGAGCAGCCACGGCATCTCGGTGGTGCCCTCGGCCGACAGACCGCGGGCCAGCGTCACGGCGGCGACCCCGGCGCTGCGCGCATCGGCCACCCTGGCGGGCACCGCGCCGATGGTCGCGAACGCCGTCGGTGGTGAACCACTCTCGCGGCCCCGGCTGTACACCAGGCGCAACACACCTTCGCCACCGCCGTTGGCGCACCAGCGTTCGACCGCCACTGCGATGGCCGCACGCCATTGGGGCAGGTCCGGTGCGGGGAGGTCCATCATCGACGCGGACTGCGTCAGCCGGGCCAGATGGGCTTCGAGCAGACAGGGTGCGCCGTCGCGAATCAACAGCGTTTCGAAGATGCCGTCGCCGCGGACGGCGGCAAGGTCGTCCGCGTACAACAGGGGGGCCGTCGGATCGTGGAGTTCACCGTCCAGCGTGACCACCACCGCGTTTTGCCCCCCGCCCCGACTCACCATGGGCAAGAAGCGTAGCGCCGTAGAGTTGAGGCATGTCAGCAGTGCCCGCCCCCGAGACCGGGCCCGACGCCGGCGCGATCTGGCATCACGGCGATCCGCTGGGCGAACAGCGGGCCGCAGCCGATGGCGCCGTCATGGTGGACCGTTCCCATCGGGCCGTGATCTCTCTTACCGGCGGTGAGCGCAACACGTGGCTGCACAGCATCTCCACCCAGCACGTGAGCGACCTTCCCGACGGCGCCGTGACCGAGAATCTGAGCCTCGACAGCCAGGGCCGTGTGGAAGATCACTGGATTCAGACGAACCTCGGCAACGTCACCTATCTCGACACCGAACCCGCACGCGGCGAACCGCTGCTGGCCTATCTGCGCAAGATGGTGTTCTGGGCCGACGTGGTCGTCGCACCCGCCGATCTGGGGGTCATATCGCTGCTCGGCCCTCGCCTGCTCGACCCGCCCGTGCTCGAGGCACTCGGCGTGGCTTCGCTACCGGCTGAACTCACCGCGGTCGCGCTTCCCGACGGCGGCTTCGTGCGCAGGATGAGCGGTCCCGACGTCGAGTTCGACCTGGTCGTTCCGCGCGATCAGCTCGCCTCGTGGCGCGATCGACTCACCGCGGCCGGGGTGCGGCCTGCCGGCATCTGGGCTTATGAGGCGCACCGGGTGGCCGCGCTGCGGCCCCGGCTCGGGGTCGACACCGATGAGCGCACGATTCCGCACGAGGTCGGCTGGATCGGCTCCGCGGTTCATCTGGACAAGGGCTGCTACCGCGGCCAGGAGACCGTCGCCCGCGTCCATAACCTGGGCAAACCACCGCGGATGCTGGTTCTTGTGCATCTCGACGGGTCCGCGGATCGGCCCACGACGGGTGATCCCGTGCTGGCGGGCGGACGCGCCGTCGGCCGCCTCGGCACCGTTGTCGACCACGTCGATGAGGGACCGATCGCCCTGGCGCTGCTCAAGCGTGGCCTGCCCGCGGACACGGAACTGACCACCGGCGGGGAGTCGGCGGTGGCCGCCGTGATCGACAGCGACTCGATGCCGCCACCCGACTCCACCGGCGCCGGACGGCTCGCGGTTGAGCGGCTGCGCGGCGGCGCGCGCTAGAGCTCGACGTCCCGCCGGGACCGCCTCCGGACGGGGCTGCCAGCACGTCGCCCCGAGGCACGGTAAAGTGTTGGCAGGACGATAAATGACACTCAGATCGGAGCCGCCTGAAATTTGGGCCGCTCCGTTATTGCGCGAGGGGGTACCCCCAATGGGCCGCGGCCGGGCAAAGGCAAAGCAGACCAAGGTTGCGCGTGAGCTCAAATACAGCTCACCGCAGACCGATTTCGAGCGGCTTCAGCGCGAACTTGCGGGCGCTGACGGTCTCAACGGCAGCGACGGGTTCGCCGACGACGACCTCGCCGACGACGACGACTGGCGTCGCTAAACCCCTTAGAAGCGCGGGTGTTGGCCCACCAGCTTGGCTCGTGGGCTGTCCTTACCGCCCTTAGTGACGGTTCCCAGGGTCCAGCAGTCCAGATGGCGTGCCGTGAGGACGGCCAGCGCGCGATCGGTGTCCTCCGGCGCGACGACGGCGACCATTCCGACCCCTAGGTTGAAGGTCTTCTCCATCTCGGCGCGCTCGACGCGGCCACGCTGCGCGATCATCGCGAACACCGGCGCAGGGGTCCATGTCCCGCGGTCGATCTCGGCGGTGAGCCCGGGCGGGACGACCCGTTCGAGATTGCCAGCCAACCCGCCGCCCGTGACATGGCAGAAGGTGCGGACCTGGGTTTCGGCGATCAACGCCAGGCAGTCCTTGGCATAGATCCGCGTGGGCTCGAGCAGCTCTTCGCCGAGGGTGCGGCCGAACTCCTCGACGTGGCCGGCCAGGTTCATCCGGTCGATCTCCAGCAGCACCTTGCGGGCCAGCGAGTATCCGTTGGAGTGCAGACCCGTCGAGGCCATCCCGATCAGCACGTCACCGGGCTTCACCCGCTCGGGGCCCAGCACGTCGTCGGCTTCCACCACACCGACACCGGTGGCCGAGATGTCGTAGTGGTCGGGCGCCATCAGGCCGGGGTGCTCGGCGGTCTCCCCGCCCAACAGCGCGCAGCCTGCCATCACGCACCCGTTGGCGATGCCGGCCACCAGTTCGGAGATCCGCTCGGGCACCGTACGCCCGACCGCGATGTAGTCCTGCAGGAACAGCGGTTCTGCGCCGCACACCACGAGGTCGTCGACGACCATGGCGACCAGGTCGATGCCGACGGTGTCGTGCTTGTCCATCGCCTGGGCGACGGCGAGTTTCGTGCCGACCCCGTCGGTCGAGGAGGCCAGCACCGGCTCCCGGTAGTTGCGCAGCGCGAACAGCCCGGCGAATCCGCCGAGGCCTCCCCGCACTTCGGGTCTGGTGGCCTTCTTGGCCAGCGGCTTCAGGAGTTCGACGGCACGGTCTCCGGCTTCGATGTCGACCCCGGCCGAGGCGTAGGAGATGCCGGATGGTTCGGCGCGTTCGGTCATCGGGCACAAGGCTACCGGTGATGGGGGCGCGAGGTAATCGCTCCTCCCGGATCGTATTGAGTCGATCAGTCGCAAACGGCTGCCGGGTGTGACAACGTGACCGACCATGAAACTTCTTCGCTGGTTCGCACCCGCCCTGCCCGTCGCCCTGACCGCCGCCTCGGCCGTGCTGGCACCCACCAGCGCCGTCGCCACCGCGCCGGTCAACGTCGACGCGGTGGTCATCAATCAGTCCACGGTCGACGGCGTCGACTACATCACCAAGAGGATCACGATCCAGCCCGGCGGCAGCACCGGTTGGCACTACCACGAAGGGCGGACCTTCGGCGTCGTCCGTGAGGGCACCCTGACCTGCACCCTGGACGACTGCACCGAAGTCGTCGACCCGACGGGCGCCGCGGTCACCGAGGGCAGTGGGCCCGAACATGCGCACAACGGCCGCAACCTGGGCACCGTCCCCGTTGTGCTGTGGGTGGATTACATCCTCCCTGCGGGAACTCCCACCACGTTCGACGTCCCGCCGCCGCCCGGGTGCCCCGTTTAGGTTTGCCCGACGCCCAGAACGGCGATCAGGGGTGAGTGTCTGCTGACCGACTTCGCTGCCTGGCGACCGGCGCGACCGGCTACATCGGTGGCCGGTTGGTGCCCCGACTGGTCGATCGCGGCCATGCGGTGCGGGCGTTGGCGCGCAACCCCGACAAACTCGCCGACGTGACGTGGCGTGACCGGGTCGAGGTCGCCCGCGGCGACCTCGCCGATCCCGATTCGCTCACCGCGGCGTTCGACGGCACCGACGTCGTCTACTACCTCGTGCACTCGATGGGCAGCTCGGCGGATTTCGTCGCTGCGGAGGCGGAGTCGGCCCGCAACGTCGTCGCCGCGGCCAAACGCGCAGGCGTGAAACGGCTGGTATATCTCGGCGGGCTGCATCCGTCGGGAGTCGAGTTGTCGCCGCATCTGCGATCGCGGGTCGCGGTCGGCGACATCCTGCTGGACTCCGGCATCGAGACGGTCGTTCTGCAGGCGGGGATCGTGATCGGTTCCGGCTCAGCGTCATTCGAGATGATGCGTCACCTCACCAACCGGCTCCCGGCGATGACGACGCCGAAGTGGGTGCACAACAAGATCCAGCCGATCGCGATCCACGACGTGCTGCACTATCTCGCCGAGGCCGCCACGGCCGACGTGCCCGCATCGCGCACGTGGGATGTCGGCGGCCAGGATGTGCTCGAGTACGGCGACGCGATGCAGGTCTACGCGCAGGTGGCCGGCCTGCGCCGACGCGTCATCGTCGCGATCCCGTTCCTGACACCGACGATCGCCAGCCTGTGGGTCGGCCTCGTCACGCCCATGCCGTCGGGCCTGGCCCGGCCGTTGATCGAATCGTTGGAGGTCGACGCGGTGTGCGACGAGCACGACATCGACACCGTCATCGGACCACCGCCGGGCGGGGCCACCAATTACCGCGACGCGATCGGCGACGCCCTGAAAAACGGTCCGCTGCCCAGCGATCCGCGGTGGGCCAAGGTCGGCCGGTGATCTAGCCGCCGTCGAGCTCGATGAGCGCGCCGTTGAGGTACGAGCTCGCGTCACTGGCCAAATACAGCGCAGTGCCGACGATCTCGCCGGCCGATGCGATGCGGCCCAGGCTCACATTCGACGCCATGAATTCTCGTGCCTCCTCCGTCGGCATCGACTTGTGCAGGCTGTCGGTGTGGAACGTGCCGCACACGATGGCGTTGACCCGGATGCCGCGCGGCCCGAACTCCTGCCCCGCCGCCTTGGTCAGCACATTCAGTCCGGCCTTGGCCGCCGCGTACACGACCGTGACCGGGCTCGGATAGAGCGACGCCTTCGAGCTGATGTTGATCACCGCGCCCCCGGCCGGCATGTGCTCGGCCGCAAGGGCGGTCAGCCGCAGCGGGCCCTTCAGGTTGACGTCGAGTGTCTTGTCGAAGAGCTCCGCGGTGACGTCCTTGAGCGTGGGCGGCACCGGGGCGATGCCCGCGTTGTTGATCAGGACGTCGATGCGGCCGAACTCGGCCACGGTGTCGTCGATCAGGCGCCGGCACTGTTCCCAGTCGCCGACGTGGCAGCTGACGGGTAGCGCCCTGCGGCCGGTCGCGCGCACCTCGTCGGCCACCCGTTGACAGCTTTCCAGCTTGCGGCTTGCCACCACGATGTCGGCGCCCGCCTCGGCGAACCCGAGAGCCATCGCACGGCCGAGCCCCTTGCTGGCCCCGGTGATGACGACGACCTTGTCGTCGGCGCGCAGATTCGGAATCGTCATCGATTCAATCCCCTTGTTTCCCTTGTGCATCGCGTGCAATGCCGTCGATCACATACCGAATCTGCAGGGCGAACAGTTCGTCGGCGTCCTCGGATGTCACGCCGTGCGGATTGCTGCCGGACCGGCCGCGTCTGGTCGCGCGGGTGGGCGGCGCTTTGGCGGCGGTCTCGATCGCGACGAATCCGACCGTCGCCCACATCACCAAACGGCAGGCCTGCACCGCCGCGTCGGCGGCGAAGCCACTGGCGCGCATGACCGCCACCAGTGGGCGCGACGCCTCGACGTAGGCGTCACGGTCCGTGACGAGAATCAAGCGGCTGTCATGGGCCCGTCGCAGGCGCTCGCGCAGCTCGGTCGCCCAGCGCGTCGCATAGTCGGTCCACGGTTCGTCATCGGTGTGCGGCGGGGCCAGCTCCGACAGCAGATGGTCTGCGATCGCATCGACCAGCGCGTCCTTGTTGCCGACGCGGCTGTACAGCGGCGCAGGCGACACCCCGAGACGCGCCGCCACGCTGCGCATGCTCACCGCATCGAGTCCCTGTTCGAGGAAGATCTCCACCGCGGCCGCGATGATCTCGTCGGCCTCCAGCTCGAAGTCGTTGGCCTTCGGCATCAGCTCACCTCGCCGAAATCGCGTGCCATGTCGTCGGGGAACAGCATCCTCGCGACGTAGGAGAAGTCGCCCGAGGGCGGCGGCAGCGACGATCCGCCGCACACGCCGAGCAGCTGGCCGGTGATCCATCCGGAGTAGTCGGACGCGAAGTACACGACCGCGCGGGCGACGTCCTCCGGCCGCCCGAGCCCGTCGTGATCGCTCAGCCCCGCCAGCGGCGTTCCCTCACGGACGATCGCCATGTTCTCCGAAGTGGTTGTCGTGGCGACGGTTTCGGTGGCCACCCAGCCCGGGCGTACCCCGTTGACGCGGATCCCGAACCGGCCGAGTTCGGCCGCGCAAGTGCGCACCAACTCGTCGACGGCGGCCTTGGTGACGTTGTAGGTCGCCATGAACGACGCGGGCCGCAGACTGGCGATCGACGAGATCGCGACGATGGAGCCGCCCCTATCCACCATCCTTCGCGCGGCGTGCTTGATGGTGTGCGCGGTACCGAGAACGTTCACACCGACGGGACCCATCCAGTGCTCGTCGGTGATGTGCAAGACCGAACCCGGCATCGGGACACCGGCGTTGGCGACCGCGATGTCCAGCGCACCGTCGACGCACGCCGCCTCGACCGCCGCCTGCACCTGCGCCTCGTCGGTGACGTCGGCGACGACGCTGCGCACGTCGCCTGGCATCTGCTCCGCCGCCGCGTCGAGGACGGCAAGGTCGGGTCCGCAGATCACCACAGCCGCACCGGCCTCGGCCAACGCCGTCGCGCACGCCTTGCCGATTCCGGTGCCGCCTCCTGTCACCAGCGCGCTGCGCCCCGCCAACGACAGCACGGGCGCTGCATTACCTCGTGTCCTGCCACGTGTCATGTCACGTGTCCTCTCGGTCGATCAGGGCAGCAGCACCCTCCAGCAGCAGGTCAGCCTGGGCGCCGAACATCTTGTGCACCGACTTGTCCGACTCGCCCCGCATGAACTTGGCGTAGCTGCCCTCGAGGACGATCGCCAGCTTCCAACGCGAAAACACCTCGTACCAACCGTATTCGGACACATCGCGGCCCGATCGCTCGGCATACCGCGCGACAAGCGTGCGCTCGTCGGGCAGATGCTCTTGCGCGAAGTGCGGCTCGCCTGCCATGCCGAGCGGCATGGTCCCGCCCGGACCGGGGTGAAAGATCATCGCCCACGCAAGGTCCACCAGCGGATCACCGATCGAGGCCATCTCCCAATCGACGACGGCAAGCACCCGCGGCGGTGCATCGGGTGCGAACAGCACGTTGTCCAGCTTGTAATCCCCGTGTGCAAGCACCGCCGGTTGGTCCGGCGGACGCCGGGAATCCAGCCATTCGCCTATACGCCGTGCCGCAGGAAGTTCCCGACCCCCGTAGGAGTCCAACTGGGCAAGCCACCGTGCAACCTGCCGCGCCAAGTACGCGCCCGGATGCGCAAAATCGCGTAGACCACAACGCTTCCAGTCGACCGAATGGATTTCCACCAATGCGTCGATCAGCTGCTCGAGGGCCTGGCCGTGAGCGTCCGGTGCGCCTGCCCACGCCGACGGGATGACCTTGCGCACCGGGACGCCGTCGACGCGAGCCATCACGTAGAACGGCGAGCCGAACACCGTCGGATCGTCACAGCTCAGCACGGGCCGCGCGATTCGCACCGAGTCGTCCTTGATGGCGTCGAGGATGCGGAACTCGCGCAACACGTCGTGTGCGGTCGAGGAACTGGCATGGCGCGGCGCCCTACGTAGCACCCAGCGGTCGGCACCGCGGTCGACGGCGAAGATCTCGCACGATCCGCCGCCGGGCATCGGCGTGACGGTCAGCGGCGCACGATCACCGAGTGCCTCGTCGAGGTAATTTGCAAGGGCCGCACGCTCGCTCATGCGAGCCCGGCCGCCGTGCACAACGACGCCCACTTCTTTTCTGCCGCGGGGCGGCGGCTGGGGATGTGTTCAGTCGGCCAGCCCTGCACCGGTTCGTAGTTCCGCAGGATTGTGCGCGCCAGCACCGACTTGTGCAGTTCGTCCGGGCCGTCGCCGATCGGGCCGAACCTGGTGGTGCGATACCAGGATTCGACCGGCAGGTCGGCGGAGTAGCCGAGTGCTCCGCATACCTGAATGGTCCGGTCGAGTACACCGAGCACGACCTTGGACACGTGCGCCTTGATCATCCCGAGCTCGGCACGGACGGCCGCCGCGCCGTACTTGTCCATCTTCCACGCGGTCTGGAACGTGAGCAGACGCGCTGCCTGGATCTCCATGTGCGACAACGCAATGTAGTCCTGGATCATCTGGTGATCACCCAGGCGTCTGCCGTGCGACGACCGGGAGACGGCTCGCTCGCACATGATGTCGAGCGAGCGCTGGGCCTGTCCGAGCCAGCGCATCGAGTGGTGGATGCGTCCTCCGCCGAGCCGCTGCTGCGCGAGCTGGAATCCCTCGCCCGGCGCGCCGATGAGGTGGTCCGCGGGGACGCGGCAGTCGGTGAATACGACCTCCGCGTGGTTGCCGACCCTCCCGTATTCGGTGTCGGGATGGGCCATCGTCGGAATGTCGCGCACGATCGTCATACCCGGCGTGCCTGCGGGTACCACGAAGATCGACGCGTGCCGGTGCGGTCGGCCTTCCGGGTTGGTCTCGGCGACCACGAGGATGATGTCGGCGGTGGATGCGTTCGTGGTAAACCACTTGTGGCCGTTGATGATCCAGTGGTCATCGTCAAGGGTGGCGGTGGTTCCGATCACCGTCGGGTCGGCGCCTGCGAGGAACGGCTCGGTGAGCGCGAACGCACTGGTGATGTCGCCGCGTAGGTTGGGCCACAGCCAGCGTTGCTTCTGCTCCTCGGTGGCGCCGTGCGCCAGCAGCTCCATGTTCCCGCTGTCGGGCGCCTGCACCCCGAAGACCACCATCGAGACCATGCTGCGGCCGATGATCTCCGACATCAGGGCAAGCTTGAGCTGACCGAAGCCGGTCCCGCCGAGTTCCGGGTCGAGGAACGCCGCCCACAGACCGCGCGCCTTCACCTGATCCTGCAGGTGCCGTTTGATCGCGACCCATTCGTCGCCTCCCATCTTCTCGTCGAGGATGGGCTCGAGCGGCACGATCTGCGTGTCGATGAACTCGCGCATCCACGCCAACTGCTGCTCGAACTCAGGATCTGTTTCGAAATCCCATGCCACGCGGTCACCGTCCCGGGGTATCGTGTGAATTACACTGTAATCACAACGTTCGCCGACTGTCGAGGGGCACCCGGCGCACAGTCTGGAGGTATCCGATGCGCGCCTGGCAGGTGCACGGCAAGGGCGAGCCCATCGACGTCCTCAAGCTCGCGGACGTACCGATCCCGCCGCCCGGGCCCGGGCAGTTGCAGGTGCGGGTCGCCGCCGCGGGTATCGGACTGCCCGACGTCCTGATGGCACGCGCCACGTATCCGCTGACTCCCCCGCTGCCGTTCACGCCCGGACAGGAGCTCGCCGGTGTCGTGACGGCCGTCGGCGACGGAGTCGACACCCCGATCGGCACCCGAGTGATGTCGACAAGCGGGTTCATCGAGGGCCACGGATCATTCGCCGAATACACGGTCGTGGCCGCCGAACAGGCCTTCCCGGTGCCCAACGCACTCGACGACGCCGCCGCCGCGGGCTTCTGGATTCCGCATATGACCGGCTGGCTGACTCTCGTGGATCGGGGCGGGATCGCCGCCGGCGACTGGTTGGCCGTGCTCGGCGCGGCAGGCGGTAGCGGCATCGCGGCCGTTCAGCTCGGCAACGCGCTGGGGGCCAAGGTGCTCGCCGTCGTCGGCGACGAACAGAAGGCGCAGTTCTGCCGCGACCTGGGAGCCGAGGCGGTCATCGTGAACCGCGGCGGCGGGCTGGCGGAAGAATTGCGTGCCGCCACCGGCGGGCGCGGCGTCGACCTGATCTACGACCCCGTCGGCGGCGAGACCGCCGAGCAGGCACACGGTGCGCTGACACGGGGTGGGCGACTGCTCGCCGTCGGATTCGCCAGCGGCCGCTGGCCGGCCATCGACACCCAACTGCTTGTCATGACCGGCACCTCGGTGGTCGGCGTGTTCGCAGGCGGCTACATCCGCGACGAACTCGAGGCGGTACACGCCAAGCTGTCCGAACTCGTGACCGCGGGACGGCTGCGCTGCGCGGTCACCGAGCGGGTGGCGTTCGAGGAGTTACCGAAGGCGCTGCAACGGTTGGCCAACCGCGAGGTGATCGGAAAGCTGGTGCTGAACGTGCCCTAGGGCCTGCGCAGGGCCGAGACGTTGTCGTTCTCGGCCTGAATCGGCACCCCGGTGCGAGCCGCGGTCGCCAGCATGTGCTCGATCACGTTCTTGCCCAACGCCGTTTCGCCCGGCAGCTCGATCGGATACTTGCCGTCGAAGCACGCCGAGCACAGCCGCGACGCGGGCTGCTCCGTGGCCGCGATCATGCCCCGCTGCGAGATGTAGCCCAACGTGTCGGCACCGATGGCGTGCCGCACGCCCTCGAGCATCTCGCTCGGATCGTCCTCGGTGCTGGCGGCGTTGGCGATCAACTCGGCGGGCGTGGCGAAGTCGATGCCGTAGAAGCACGGCCACTTCACCGGTGGCGACGCGATGCGCACGTGCACCTCGACGGCGCCGGCCTCCCGCAGCATCCGCACCAGTGCCCGCTGCGTGTTGCCGCGCACGATGGAGTCGTCCACGACGATCAATCGCTTACCGCGGATCACTTCCTTGAGCGGGTTGAGCTTCAGCCGGATACCGAGCTGGCGGATGGTCTGCGACGGCTGGATGAACGTGCGCCCCACATAGGCGTTCTTCATCAGACCCTGCCCGTACGGGATACCCGACTCCTGCGCGTATCCGACGGCGGCAGGTGTGCCCGACTCCGGCACGCCGATCACCAGGTCGGCCTCGACGGGCTTCTCTCGGGCCAGCCGGCGGCCGATGTCCACGCGGGCGGCGTGCACGGAACGGCCCGCGAGGGTGCTGTCCGGCCGGGCCAGATACACGTACTCGAAGACGCAGCCCTTGGGCTCGGGGTTCGCGAAGCGGGTCGAGCGCACACCGTCGGCGTCGATGGCCAGGAGCTCACCGGGTTCGATGTCGCGCACGAACGAGGCGCCGACGATGTCGAGCGCGGCGGTCTCCGACGCGACAACCCAGCCGCGGTCCAGCCGCCCCAACGAAAGCGGCCGCACGCCATAGGGGTCGCGGGCCGCATAGAGGGTCGTCTCGTCCATGAAGGTCAGACAGAACGCGCCTCGCACGGTCGGCAGCAGTTCGAGTGCGGCCTGCTCCAGCGTCGAGTCGGCGGCACCGTGGGCGAGCAGCGCGCCCAGGATGTCGGAGTCGGTGGTGGCCGTGGGTCCGCCACGGGTTTCCAGCAGCCCCGCCTCACGCGCACGCGTGGCTAGATCGGCGGCGTTGACCAGGTTGCCGTTGTGGCCCAGCGCAACCCCGGTGCCTGCCGCCGTGTTGCGGAACACCGGCTGGGCGTTCTCCCAGGTGGTGGATCCGCTGGTCGAGTAGCGGCAATGCCCGATGGCGACGTGGCCTTCCATGGCCGCCAGGGTCTGCTCGTCGAAGACCTGGCTCACCAGGCCGAGATCTTTGAAGACCAGCACCTGCGAACCATCGGCGACGGCCATGCCGGCCGCCTCCTGGCCGCGGTGCTGTAGCGCGTAGAGACCGTAGTACGTGAGCTTGGCGACTTCTTCGCCCGGCGCCCAGACGCCGAATACGCCACACTCTTCGCGGGGTTCTGGATCGGGCTGCGGGCCGGTCACGATATGGCTGCTCCCAGGGCGGGGTGGGTAGACCTGCTCAGTCTACGGTCATCACTGGTCAAACACGGAATAGATCGCGGGTGTCTTGCGACGAAATCAACACCCGCGACAGGGCCTTCAATTCCCTGCTCACAAGCGCATCGTCGGCGATTCTCCAGGTCACGGGCGCGGTGCGGACCAGTGCCCTCCTTCACTGTGTCGACGCAGGTGTGGCGAAGTTAACGGTCGAGGCGGACCAGCGGCAGCCACGCGGCCACCTCGTCGGCGCGCGAACCAGACAGCTGCAGCGCACCGCCCGCCGCGGCACCGGCCACATCGAGCAGGCCGGTCGCGAGCAGCAACCAGGTGCGTGGGTCGGTCTCCACCACGTTCGGCGGATTGCCACGCCGGTGCGCGGGTCCCGAAATACATTGCACTGCAACAAACGGTGGGACGCGGACCTCGACGGATGAACCCGGCGCGACGGCGGCGAGCGTGCGTGCGGTCAAGCGCACCGCGTCGGCCAACTCGGCACGCGCGGGCGCGGGTGCGCTCTCGTCGCGCAACCATTCGGCGATCGCCGAAACCGCCGCACGCGTCCTTGCCGGATCTGCCCTACGAGAGGTGGCCATACCTTAGATTCTGAAAGTGTCTGTCGACCGCCACAATCCGCCCTACCGGACGGCGGGTGTGCTACTGCTGGTGATCGCCACGGTGGCGGCAGGGTTGCTCTATCTACAGTTCCGCGGCGACTTCATCCGCTCCACCGAACTCACCCTCCTTTCGCCGCGTGCGGGTCTGGTCGTGGAGCCGGGCGCCAAGGTGACCTACAACGGGGTGGAGATCGGCCGGGTGGGTCGGATCGGCATCGTCGATGTGGACGGCGCCGCCAAGGCGCGCCTGTCGCTCGACGTCGACCCGGACTACCTCAAGATCATTCCGGTCAATGTGATCGCCGATATCCAGGCCACCACCGTGTTCGGCAACAAGTACATCTCGCTGAGTTCACCGGATGATCCGTCACCGCAACATGTTTCGTCCGACCAGGTGATCGATGTGTCGTCGGTGAGCACGGAGTTCAACACCCTGTTCGAGACCGTGCTGTCCCTGGCCGAACAGGTCGACCCGATCAAGCTGAACCAGACGCTGACCGCCACGGCCGAGGCGTTGACGGGTCTCGGCGATCGGTTCGGTGAATCGCTCACCAACGGCAACGCCATCATCGACGACCTCAACGCGCGGATGCCGCAGATCCGCCAGGACACCCGACTGCTTGCAGACCTCGTCGACGTGTACGCCGATGCGTCACCGGATCTGTGGGGCGGTCTCACCGACGCGGTGACCACGGCGCGCACGTTCAACGCGCATCGATCCGACATCGACGCCGCGCTGATGAGCGCGCTGGGCTTCGCCGACGCGGCGGCCGACACGTTCGACCGCGGCGGACCGTACTTCGTCCGCGCCGCCGCCGATCTGGTGGCGACGTCGGCGCTGTTCGACTACTACAGCCCGCAGCTGTTCTGCACGCTGCGCAACTACGCCGAGATCGAGGAGAAGGTTGCCAAGACGCTGGGTGGCAACGGCTTCTCGCTGGCCACGTCGACGGGCACGTTCGCGGGCGCGGGCAACCCGTACATCTACCCCGACAACCTGCCGCGCGTGAACGCCAGAGGTGGCCCCGAGGGCCGTCCAGGCTGTTGGCAGAAGATCTCGCGCGAGTTGTGGCCCGCGCCGTATCTGGTGATGGACACCGGCGCCAGCATCGCGCCGTACAACCACGCCGAACTCGGCCAGCCGATCCTCATCGAATACGTATGGGGCCGCCAGGTCGGCGAGTTGACCATCAACCCCTAGGCCCGGTCGACGTCTCAGTCGGGGAAACCGAACATCTTGACGACCCCGTGGTCGCGGCCCGCGGTGTAGCCGCCGTCGACCGCGATCGCCTGCCCGGTGACGAACGACGCATCCGTCGACACCAAAAACGCTGCCATTGCGGCGATCTCATCGGGCCGGCCCCTGCGCTGCAACGCATGTTCTTCGGTGATGGACTGCAGCGGCTCTGCCATACCCTCGAACCCCATCACGCTCTCGAGCATCGGCGTGTCGATGAAACCGGGGCAGATGGCGTTGGCGCGGATACCGCTCGGGCCGTAGTCCAGCGCGATGTTCTTGGTGAGCAGCACGACGCCGCCCTTGGACGCGTTGTATGCGCTACCGCCCGCCGTGCCTTCCAGGCCCTCGACGCTGGCAAGGGCCACGATCGACCCGCGCTCGCCGTCGACCCGCGGCTGTTCGATCATCTTGGCCAGCGCGGCCTTCGCGACGACGAACGTGCCGGTGAGGTTGATCGAGATGACCCGTTCCCACTCCTCTTTGGGGAGCAGGTGGACCGGCCCGCCACCGGCCACGCCCGCCGAGTGGACCACGCCATCGACACGGCCCTCAGCCGCGGCGAACACGGCGGCGACCGCGTCTTCGTCGACGACATCCGCGGCGACGAACCGGAACCGCTCGCCGAGATCCTCGGTGGGCGCGGTCAGGTCGGTACCGATCACCTCACCGCCCTCGGCCAGCAGCCGCCGGGCGGTGGCCAGGCCGATGCCTGACGCCGCACCGGTGACGACGAATGTTCTTGCCGCGACTCTGTCAGCGCTGACCATGGGCAGACCTTATGCGTTGCACGGTAAGTGCCGCGACTGCTCCCGACTCATTGAGTGCCAGATGCGCCAGCATCGGCGCGATCAGTCCGCCCGAACGGTCGTAGAGCCAGCCGAAGGCCCACCCGGCCAGCCCGGTGACACGCACCGTCGGCACCACGGGCTCGCCGGTGCTGCGCGCGTCGTGGATGTGCGACAACCCGAATGCCGCCGCCTGCACCAGCGGGCCGCCCGTGGGCCCGAACGCGTCGGCGGCGACGGTGCCCAGCGCACCGCGGAAGGCCGCCTCCTCCGACCAGACGGTCCCCAGTGGGATGCCGAGCAACAGCCATTGCAGAACGCCGGCGGGCAGGTCGCGGCCGGCCATCTCCGCCCGCACCCGCGGTAACGCCGCGCTCAGCGCGACGGACAGGACGATCGGGACGGCGGCGCCGAGGCCGAGGCGAGCGCCCGCCGCGGGCTGGCGAATACCCAGCGGGGCACGGGTCAGCGCGGCCAGCGCCGTGCTGACGACGGCGTGTGGAACGGGGTGCCAGCGCGATGGCAGCCGGGGTACCACCAGGCTCCACGCGACGAGCGCCGCCGCCAGGCCCAGAGCCCGAATCCTCTTGGCTTTCACTAGTATTCGGGACCGTCTTCGGATTCCGTCTTCTGCATTGCAATGCGGATGCGCTCGGTGTCCTCGGGGGTCCAGCCGTCGGGCGGGGCGACGGCGACCCAGCCGTCGAGGATGAAGTCACCGTAGTTGTGGCCGTGCCCGGCAGGTACCGAACTGGCGTTGGTCATGTCGACGGCGACCTGCCAGAACGTGATGATCGGGTACCACCTCATCGACGCCGTGCGGTCGCGGCCGGGCGGTTCCTTCAGCCAGTCCGGTCTGGTGAACAGCAGGTCCGGCGACCACCACACCACCGGATCGGACGGGTGCTGCATGAACAGCACGCGGGTGCCCTCCCACGGTGCCGCCGCCACCGCGGCGATCTCCTGCGCGTCGATGGCCTCGGTGAAGCGTACGGTGCGGCCGTTGTCGTAGCGTGGCCTGATCTCCGGGGTGCCGGGGTCGCGGCGCGCGGTGATGGCACGCCACAACGGGCTCGCGTTGGGCGGGCCCACCCACAGCACCGACGAGAAGCCCATCTCGGCGATGTCGGGCAGCCACGCGAACGCACCCTGGCCCGCCATCGACCCGAGGCTCTCGCCGTAGAGCACCAGCTTCGGCCGCCGGTCCGGGGGCAGTTTCGCCCACCTTTCGTGGATCGCGTTGATCATCATGCGGCCGGAGTGCATCGACTTCTGCTGATCACCCAGGAACGAGATCCAGCTCGGCAGATACGAATACTGCGAGCCGACGAGTGCGGTGTCGCCGTTGTACATCAACTCGATCGACCGCGCGGCGATGGGGTTGATCCACCCTGTGCCGGTGGTCGGGATGATCACCAGCAGCTTGCGCTCGAACGCGCCGGTGCGCTCGAGTTCACTGAGCAGCACCGCCATTCGCTGTTCGTCGGTGTCCGCGGTCTGCAGTCCCACGTACGCGCGGATGGGCTCCTTGGCGGGTCGGCCGTTGATGCGCGTCAGCTCCTCGGCGTCCGGGCCGGTCGCGACGAAATTGCGGCCCTGGTACCCCAGTGTGTCCCATGGCGCGAAAGACATTGGGCTGCCGGATCTTTCGGGATCCAGCGGCTGGACGATCCCGGGCCGCGTGGTGAAATTCTGCGGCTGGAACACCCGGTTCGCTCCGGCGAGGAAGCCACGAACGAGGACGCCGTTGATCAGCGTGATGGCCAGCACCACGACGATCGCGGTGCCGATGAACAGGGCCACCTCGTCGTTCAGCCGCCAGCGCCGGATCAAGTACCGCGCCATCAGCTTGATCAGGTCGATCAGTACCCGGGTG
Organism: Mycolicibacterium moriokaense; assembly: GCF_010726085.1. Taxonomy (NCBI): domain Bacteria; kingdom Bacillati; phylum Actinomycetota; class Actinomycetes; order Mycobacteriales; family Mycobacteriaceae; genus Mycobacterium; species Mycolicibacterium moriokaense. The sequence continues at coordinate 1,376,367 of NZ_AP022560.1, read as the reverse complement.
GTACTCACGCACGCGGCGGCGACGAGCACCGCGATGATCAGCGTCCGCAGGTATCCGAGAGTGTTCGGACCTTCCATGCCCACCACCGCCGACACCTGGCGCTGCCACGCGGCGGCGGGAATCAGCATCAGCACACATGCCCCGACGGCCAGCACCACCGTCGCGGTCTTCATCGCGTACTGCACCGCCTTCGACGGCCGCCACCGGCGTCGGCCGATCACGAAGCGGCTGACCATCCGCCAGGCGAACACGCCGATGCCGTAGCCGATGGCGGCGTTCAGCCCGCCGATCAGCCCCTGGAACAGCCAGTCCCTCGGCAGAAGGGACGGCGTAAGCGACAGGCAGAAGAACAGCGCACCGAACGCGATGCCGACGAAATCGAGTCGGACCAGGCTCCATGCCCAGACGAGTAGTGGGTGTCGTTCGCGGGTCTGCGCACTCACCCGAACAACCCGGGAAGCACGCCCTCCGACGTGCTTCGCAGGTCCTCCAGACTTGCGGTAAACAGACCCTGCACCTCGACGGCGGCCTGTCCCGGCTCCGGCCCGGGATCGACGACACCGATGCGGGTCGCGGGCAGTCCGCGCGCCTCACACATCGCCACGAACCGGCTCTCCTCGGTCCGCGGCACCGCGACGAGAACACGGCCCGTCGACTCCGAGAACAGCGTGACGAAGGGATCGGCATTCTCGGGAATGATGATGCGGCAACCGGTTTCACCGGCCAGCGCGGCCTCGACGACCGCCTGGATCAGCCCGCCCTCGGACAGATCGTGCGCGGCGGACACCAGCCCGTCCCGCGATGCGGCCGTCAACACCTCGGCGAGCAGCTTCTCGCGCTCCAGATCGACCTTCGGCGGCAGGCCACCCAGGTGGTCGGCGGTGACCTGCGCCCAGATCGAACCGTCGAACTCGTCGTAGGTGTCCCCGAGCAGGATCAGCGTCTCTCCCGGTTCGGTGCCCAACCCGGTCGGGATGCGGCGCCGCACGTCGTCGATGACGCCGAGCACACCGACGACCGGGGTCGGCAGAATCGGCGTGGTCCCGGTCTGGTTGTAGAAACTGACGTTGCCGCCGGTGACCGGAATGCCAAGTGCGGCACAGCCATCGGCGAGGCCACGCACCGCCTGGCTGAACTGCCACATGACACCGGGATCTTCGGGTGAGCCGAAGTTGAGGCAGTTGGTGACCGCGACCGGGGTGGCGCCGGTGACGGCGACGTTGCGGTACGCCTCGGCCAGTGCCAGCTGCGCACCCGCATAGGGGTCGAGTGCGGTGTAACGGCCGGACGCGTCGGTCGAGATAGCGATGCCCCGCCCGGTCTCCTCGTCCACCCGCAACACGCCGCCGTCGGCGTGCTCGGCCAGCACCGTGTTGCCGCGGACGTAGCGGTCGTACTGCTCGGTGATGAACGCGCGGCTGCACAGATGTGGACTGCCGAGCATCGCAAAGAGAGTCGCGCGCAGCTCTTCGCCTGTCGAGGGCCGCGGCAGCTTCGCGGACGTGTCGGCGTTAAGCGCGTCCTGGGCGTCGGGCCGCTGCACGGGGCGCTCGTAGACGGGACCCTCGTGTGCGACGGTGCGCGGCGGTACGTCGACGACTGTTTCGCCGTGCCAGGTGATTTCGAGGCGGTCGCCGTCGGTGACCTCGCCGATGACGGTGGCCAGCACATCCCACTTGCGGCACACCGCCATGAACGCCTCGACGTTCTCCGGTGCGACGACAGCGCACATGCGTTCCTGCGACTCGCTCGACAGTATCTCCGCAGGTGTCATGTTCTCGGCACGCAGCGGCACGGCGTCCAGCTCGATCCGCATACCTCCGTCACCCGCCGACGCGAGTTCGGATGTCGCGCAGGACAATCCGGCGCCGCCGAGATCCTGGATGCCGACGACCAGTTTCTTGGCGTACAGCTCGAGGCAGCACTCGATGAGCACCTTCTCCATGAACGGGTCGCCGACCTGTACCGAGGGCAGTTTCTTGCGTCCCGGCGCCCCGCTCTCGTCGCCCCCGAAGGTGTCCGACGCCAGCACCGAGACGCCACCGATGCCGTCGAGTCCGGTGCGCGCCCCGAACAGGATTATCTTGTTGCCGGTGCCGGACGCGAACGCCAGGTGCAGGTCCTCTTTGCGCAGGACGCCCACGCAGAGCGCATTGACCAACGGGTTGCCGGCATAGGAGGCGTCGAACACCGTCTCACCGCCGATGTTCGGCAGGCCGAGCGAGTTGCCGTAGCCACCGATGCCGCGGACGACGCCGTCGACGACGCGGCGGGTGTCGGGTGCGTCCGCCGCGCCGAAGCGCAACTGGTCCATCACCGCCACGGGGCGAGCGCCCATCGCCATGATGTCGCGCACGATGCCGCCGACGCCGGTGGCCGCACCCTGGTAGGGCTCGATGTAGGACGGGTGGTTGTGGGACTCGACCTTGAAGGTGGCCGCCCACCCGTCGCCGATGTCCACCACGCCGGCGTTCTCACCGATACCCGCAAGCATCCCTGCCCGCATCGCTTCGGTGGTGGTCTCACCGAAGTACCGCAGGTGCACCTTCGAAGACTTGTAGGAGCAGTGCTCACTCCACATCACCGAGTACATCGCCAGTTCGGCGTCGGTGGGCCGACGGCCGAGGATTTCGCGGATCCGCTGATACTCGTCGTCCTTGAGGCCCAGTTCGCGGTGCGGCTGAGGTTGGTCCGGAGTGGCGGCGGCACGGTCGACGGTGTCAGGAACATTCAAGCCGTGGGTTAGCTCCGACGTCACGCGGTCAGTCTAGTTTGCGAGTGGCCCCGGGCGTGCGCGGCCGCGGGCGCGCCGATTCCGTGCAGCACCACGCTGCCGAGGACCACCACGACGGTGGCCAGCAGCGCCTGGTCGGCGGCGTCGCCCGCCAGCACGTTGAACGCCAGCAGACCGAACACGATCGAGGTCGTGCCGCGCGGCCCCAACCAGCCGATCAGCACCCGCTCGCGCCACGAGAACCCCGTACCGATCAGCGCCACCAGGATCGGCACCATGCGAACCAGTGTCAGGGCCATCAGGCAGAAGACCAGCATGGCGACCGGGACGCCGGCGGACAGCGCCAGGACCGTCACGGCACCGAAGACGAACCACATCGCCGCGGTGAGCAGCGCACCGACGTCGTCGACGAGCTCGAGGTCTCGGCGGAAGCTCGGCGAGCGTCGCAGATAGTTCAGCGCGATACCGCAGACGAACGCGGCGACGAACCCGCTGCCGGAGATCGCCACGCTCATCCCGTACGACAACAGCGGTGCGGTGACCAGGATGAGCCGCTTCGACTGGTCGGTCATCAGGTCGCGCCGCTCGGCGGCGTTGGCCGCGACGGCCAGCAGCGCACCGACAACGAGACCGACGATGATGGCCTTGATCGCTTGCGGCAGAGCCGAACTCAGCGCTTGCAGCGGAGTCGCGCCGCGCGACTCGTCGCCGGCGAGCACGAGCGCGAAGATGAACACCGGCGACACGATTCCGTCGTTGTAGCCTCCCTCGACTTTCAGTGCGTTGCGGATGCGCTCGGGTACCCGCCCATCGCGCAGGATCGACGCCGCAGGCGCGAAATCGATGGGGACCACGACGCAGGCGATGACGAGCAGCACCGCCCAGTCCAGGCCCGGGAGCAGCCACTCGCCCAGCAGCACGGACGCCACCAGGCTCAGCGGCATCGCCACGAACAACAGCCGTACCGCGGCACGCCGTTCGGTGCCGAAGAGGCCGCCCCGAACGTCGGTGGCGTCCAGGAACAGCAGCACCGCGAGAATGATCTCGGCGATGCTCTGGGCGAATTCGGCGTCGAGTGAGGATTCGAGCCCTCCCCGGAGGGGGAAGCCGACAGCCACACCCGCGAGCACCAGGATCATCGGCGCCGTCACCCGCCACCGTTCCAGGCGCTTGGCGCCGAGCGCCCAGCCGGCCACCACGACCGACAGGACGATCAGCGACGCCAGCACGCGAGCGATCTTTCCAGCGAAACGCCCCTCACCGGCGCCGAAGTGCGGTTCTGGTCGTCGGGGTCAGCCGCCCGCGACGCAGAACGCGTTGCCCTCGGGGTCGGCCATCACGACCCAACTGAAGTCCTCCCCGAAGCTGTTACGTCCGGTCTCCCGAGCGCCGAGACCGACCAGCCGCGCCACCTCGGCCTCCTTGTCGGCGGCGTAGAAGTCCAGATGGACCTTGTTCTTTCCGGGCGTCGGATCAGGTACCCGCTGGAAGCCCAGCGTGGGTCCCCCTTCACTGGCGACCATGACGAATTCGCCTGGCGCGACGGCATTGACGTCGCCCCCGGCGGCGCGCGCCCACCAGTCGGCGAGCGCGTCAGGGTCGACGCAGTCGAACGTGATCATCTCCACCTTGAGTGCCATGGTCTTGACGCTAGAGCAGCCGGGTGACAAGAGCGCTTACGTCGCACGTAATTGAGCGGGCCCGCAATCGCCCGCACGCTTGGGCCATGACCGAAACCCAAACCCAACCCAAGTTCAGCGCCGAGATGTGGGCGGCCTTCTGGGCCGCTCCCGCCGAGTCACGTATCGGAGACATCCTGGCCGACGACATCGTCGGCTACTGGCAGGGCGAGCCGACGCCGGTGCGCGGCCGCGATGCGTACACCGCGAAGATCGTCGAACTCGTCAACGAGGTGCCCGACCTGCGGCTGCAGCTCGTCGACAGCGCCACCGTGGACGGCAGCGCCCCCGGCGAACAACTGGTGTACCTGCACTACGTCGGACGCGGCACCGGACCCGACGGTCCGATTGCGATCCGCGGCCTCGACCGGGTCCGCAGCCGCGACGGCATCGTCGTGGAGAACGTCATCCGCTACGACTCGGTCGATCCCGAGTGAATCAGGCCGGGGCGAGGAACGCGCCAAGGGCCGCCGCGTAGGCCGCGACGTCGTCGGCACCCATGACCTCACGCGCCGAATGCATGGCCAGTTGGGCCGCACCCACATCGACCGTCGGAATGCCGGTGCGTGCCGAGGTCATGGGTCCGATGGTGGACCCGCACGGCAGATCGGCCCGGTGCTCGTAGCGCTGTAGCGCGACGCCGGCCTGCTCACACGCCAGCGCGAACGCGGCCGAGGTCCGGCCGTCGGTGGCATAGCGCAGGTTCGGCTGAACCTTGAGCACCGGGCCCGCATTGACCTCGATGGGGTGGCCCGGCTCATGGCGCTCGGGATAGTTCGGATGCGTGGCGTGGGCCATGTCGCCCGACGCCACCATCGATCCGGGCAGCCTGCGCAGGAACTGCTCCCGACCGCCTCCTTCGGCCAGGGTGATGCGCTCCAGCACGGTGAGCAGCAGTTCGGACTGTGCGCCGTGATCGGACTGCGAACCGACCTCCTCATGGTCGAACAGCGCCAGCACCGGGGTGTACCGGCCGGGCTCGGCCGCCAGGAAACCTTCCAGGCCCGCGTAGCAGGTCGCCTGGTTGTCCAGCCGCGGCGCACTGAGCAGCTCCTGTCCGGCACCGACGAGCCGCGACGGGGCGAGGTCGTGGGTCATCAGGTCCGCGCCCAGGACATCGGCGACGTCGACGCCTGCGCGCTCGGCCACGTAGCCGAGGAAGGACCGGGTGCCGCTGCCGACGCCCCAGACGGCGTTGACATGGCGCTGCGGGTCCAGTGATACCGACTTGCGGTCCTCGGCGAGATGGATCGCCAGCTGTGGCACACGCAGAATCGGGTCGTCGATACGGATCAGCCGGTGGTCGATCGCGTTTCCCGTCCGGACCGACAGCCGTCCGCTGATGCCCAGATCGCGGTCCAGCCACGAGTTGAGCCACGCCCCGCCGTACGGCTGCAGCGCCACCACCTGCCAGCCCGACACGAACCGGTCCGGGTGCTGTTTGACGCGCAGGTTCGGGCTGTCGGTGTGGGCGCCGACGATCCGGAACGCGCTGTCGGGGTCGGCGGACTGCCAGGCCACCAGTGAGCCCGCACGCACGGTGAAGAAGCGTCCCTGGCCGGGCCACGCATCGCCCTCCGAGAGCTCGGTGAAACCGGCCGCGCGCAACCGGTCTGACGCCGTCGCGCAGACATGGAACGGAGAGGGCGACGCATCGATGAACTCACACAGGCCCTGTGGACTTGCCGACATGGTTCTTCATCTTCTCCGATCATCGCCCGGGATCTTGAATTAGGGTCGAACGGTGCCCGCCCCACTGCCACAGCCGGTGACAGCGCCGCTCACACCTGCCGCCATCTTCCTGGTGGTGACCATCGACGAGGGCGGCGAGGCGGCCGTACACGACGGGCTGCCCGACATCTCCGGACTGGTGCGTGCGGTCGGCTTCCGCGACCCCGACAAGAAGCTGTCGGTGGTGACGTCGATCGGATCCGACGCGTGGGACCGGCTGTTCTCGGGCCCGAAGCCCAAGGAGCTGACGCCGTTCATCGAGTTGAACGGCGGACGCCATCACGCGCCGTCGACCCCCGGCGACCTGTTGTTCCACATCAAGGCGGTCTCGCTGGACATGTGCTTCGAGCTGGCGGGCCGTATCGTCAAGGCGCTCGGCGCCGTCACCGTCGTCGACGAAACCCACGGTTTCCGCTTCTTCGACAACCGCGACCTGCTCGGCTTCGTCGACGGAACGGAGAACCCGGACGGCCCACTTGCGGTGTCCGCCACCGAGATCGGCGACGAGGACCCCGATTTCGCCGGCGGCTGTTACGTCCACGTGCAGAAGTACGTGCACAACATGGCGGCGTGGGACGCGCTGTCGGTGACCGAGCAGGAGCTGGTGATCGGCAGAACCAAGCTCGAGGACATCGAGATGGCCGACGACGTGAAACCGGCCAACTCCCACATCGCGCTCAACGTCATCGAGGACGAGGACGGCACCGAACTCAAGATCGTGCGGCACAACATGCCGTTCGGCGAGGTCGGAAAGGGCGTGTACGGAACGTATTTCATCGGCTACTCCCGCACGGCGGCGGTCACCGAGAAGATGCTGACCAACATGTTCATCGGCGACCCGCCGGGCAACACCGACCACATCCTCGAGTTCTCCACCGCGGTGACCGGAGGCAAGTTCTTCACGCCGATCACCGATTTCCTCGACAACCCGCCCCCGCTGCCGGCTTCGGATCCGGCAGCAGAACACGACGATGACCAGCCCGCCGACGTGCCCATCCGGGACGGTTCGTTGCGCATCGGCAGCCTGAAAGGAACCCGTTGATGAACAACCTGTATCGCGAGCTCGCTCCGATCACCGAATCGGCTTGGGAAGAAATCGAATTGGAGGCCACGCGCACGTTCAAACGCAACATCGCCGGACGTCGCGTCGTCGATGTCAGCGAGCCGGGCGGCCCGGTGACCGCGGCCGTCAGCACCGGCCATCTGCGCGATACCACCCCACCCGCTGACGGCGTCGTGGCCCACCTGCGCGAAAGCAAGCCGCTGGTGCGGCTGCGGGTTCCGTTCACGCTGAGCCGCACCGACATCGACGACGTCGAGCGGGGCGCGCAGGACTCCGACTGGGATCCCGTCAAGGACGCCGCCAAGAAGCTGGCGTTCGTCGAGGACCGCGCGATCTTCGAGGGCTACGACGCCGCATCCATCGAGGGCATCCGGGCCTGCAGCAGCAATCCTTCGCTGGCGCTGCCCGACGACGCCCGCGACATCCCCGACGTCATCTCCCAGGCGCTGTCGGAGCTGCGGCTCGCCGGTGTCGCAGGCCCGTATTCGGTACTGCTTTCGGCCGACGTGTACACGAAGGTCAGCGAGACCACCCAGCACGGCTATCCGATCCGCGAACACCTCAACCGGCTGGTGGACGGCGACATCATCTGGGCGCCCGCCATCGACGGCGCATTCGTGTTGTCCACCCGCGGCGGCGATTTCGACCTGCAGCTGGGCACCGATGTGTCGATCGGCTACCTCTCCCACGACGCCGGCACCGTCCAGCTGTACCTGGAGGAGACGTTGACGTTCCTCTGCTACACCGCGGAGGCATCGGTCGCCCTGACCCCATAAGTGTTCTGGAATAAACGGTCCTGAATACGACTTGCCCAGTGCATGACCAACACTTTCAACGGCAGCACAGCACTTGTGACCGGGGCTACCGCAGGTATCGGGCGCGCGATCGCACTCGAACTCGCACGTGAGGGAGCCGAGGTGATCGTGCACGGCCGCAACGCCGAGCGCGGCGCCAAGGTCGTCACAGAGATCGAGAACAGCGGCGGAAAGGCCCGGTTCATCGGCGCCGATCTGTCCGATCCCGACGACGTCCGGCGGCTTGCGGCCGAGGCCGGACAGGTGGACGTCCTGGTCAACAATGCCGGCGTGTACGCGATGGCGCCGACGTTCGAAACCGTCGACGCCGACTTCGACTTCCACTTCGACACCAACGTCCGCGCCCCGTACATCCTGGTCCAGCAGCTGGTGCCAGGCATGATCGAACGCGGCCACGGTTCGGTCGTCAACATCAGCACCATCGGCGCGACCACCCCCGCCGCGGGCGCAGGCCTCTACGGCGCCAGCAAGGCTTCGATCGACCTGCTGACCAAGCTGTGGGCCGACGAGTTCGGCGAAACCGGGGTCCGCGTCAACACCGTCTCTCCGGGACCGGTGCGGACGGAGGGGACGGCGGAGCTCGGCGACTTCATCGACGGCGTCGCCCGCACCACGGCGATGAAGCGGCTAGGCGAACCGGAGGAGATCGCGCGGGCCGTGGCCTTTCTCGCCTCCCCCGGCGCCGGTTACGTCAACGGCGCCGTGCTGCAGGTCGGCGGCGGAGCGCCGGCGATCCGGCCCGCGGCCTAAGCGGCCAGCACCGAGTCCAGGGCGGAGTAGAACAGGCCGAGCCCGTCGTCCGACGGGCCGGTCAGCGCCTCGGTGGCGTGCTCGGGGTGCGGCATGAGGCCGACCACCCGGCCGTTGGCCGACGCGATGCCCGCGATGTCACGCATCGACCCGTTCGGGTTGTCGCGGTACCGGAAGACGACCCTGCCCTCACCCTCGAGCTTGTCGAGCACGGCCTCGCTGGCGACGTATCGGCCCTCACCCGACTTCAGCGGGACCAGCAGGTCGGCGCCCACCTCGTAGCGCGAGGTCCACGCCGTCGAGTTCGACACCACCTCGAGCCACAGGTCCCGGCAGACGAAGTGCAGACCGGCGTTGCGTGTCAGCGCTCCCGGCAGGAGGCCCGCCTCGCACAGGATCTGAAACCCGTTGCAAATCCCAAGAACCGGAAGGCCCTGCGCGGTGGCGCGGATGACCTCGCCCATCACCGGAGCGAACTTCGCGATGGCCCCGGTCCGGAGGTAGTCGCCGTAGGAGAAGCCGCCGGGCACCACCACCGCGTCGACCCGCTTGAGGTCGGCGTCGGCGTGCCAGAGGCTGACGGCTTCGCCGCCCGCCAGCCGGACCGCCCTGGCGGCGTCGACGTCGTCGAGTGTGCCCGGAAATGTGATGACGCCCACCCGGGCGCTCATGAGTCGTTCTCCGCCGGTTCCCGGCTCACACTCCAGTCCTCGATGACGGTGTTCGCCAGCAGCGATTCGGCGATCTCGGCGAGTGTGTCGTCGTCGATGCTGTCGTCGACCTCGAGCTCAAATCGCTTGCCCTGCCGTACATCTGAGACGCCTCCGAACCCGAGACGTCCCAGCGCGCCGACGATCGCCTGCCCCTGAGGGTCGAGGATCTCGGCCTTGGGCATTACATTCACCACCACCCTTGCCACGGCGATCACTCTACCTGCGGGTTCGGCCGGCACGCCTCACCGGCACGATCCGAGATACACATCGCACAGCGGGGCGGCCATCGCGTCGAGCACCTGCTGGTCGGGCACCGCAGGCCAGGGCACCAGCGGCGGCAGAGTCGACCACATCGCCAGTTCGACGACGGTGCTGCTGGCCGGGTCGGCGAGCAGGTACTGATGGATCACCCGCTGACCGGCGACGCTGATCACCGCCGCCAGGCGCAACGGCTCGCTGGTGGTGATCGACGGGGACGCCAGCGGCGCGGTGACCTGGCAGTCCCTCAGCCGGGTCCTGGCCTGATCGAGGGTCGCGGCCGCCGTCGGACCGAAATGCGCGGTGTCGCCGCGCCAGTGCACGACCTGCGCCCGCAGCTGCCACTGCCCGGGCGGATTGGGCACCGTCGCCTGCGCGGCCACGGCATAGTTGCGGGCGTCGCCGATGATCGGCGGGGACAAGCAGACCTCCTCGAAGGTGAACCGCGGGGCGGGCGCTGTGACGGCGACATTGGCGAGGCCCGGCCAGTGATAGACGTCGTAGAGCGGCACCGCGGTGGGCTCGATCCACGCTCCGTCGGGGATCGCGTCGCAGATCGGCGGGCAGACACCGGGCACGGCAGTGGCCGACGTGCCTGGGGCGATGACCAACCCGTATGTGGCGACGGCCAACGCCAGCAACAATCGCACGTCCGAAGTACCCCCTGGGGAATCCCTGCGCGCACAATATAGGCATGCAATTGACGCATTTCGGCCATTCCTGCCTACTCGCGAACTTTCGTGACGATTCCGCGAACGAGACCACGATTCTGTTCGATCCTGGTGTGTTCTCTCACGGATTCGAGGGCATCACGGGTCTGTCCGCCATCCTGATCACCCATCAGCACCCCGACCACGCCGATACGTCGCGCCTGCCAGCTCTTCTGGACGCCAACCCGCAGGCGGCGCTCTACGCCGATCCGCAGACCGCCGCACAGCTCGGCGGCTCATGGCAGGCGGTGCACGCCGGCGACGAATTCAGCGTCGGCCACCTCACCGTGCGGGGCACGGGCGGGCGCCACGCGGTGATCCACCCGGAAATCCCTGTGATAGACAACATTTCGTATCTCATCGGCGACGGCAGCCACGCTGCACGGCTCATGCATCCCGGCGATGCGCTGTTTGTTCCCGGCGAGCCGGTCGACGTGCTCGCGACGCCTGCCGCCGCACCGTGGATGAAGGTCTCGGAGGCGGTGGAGTATCTGCGCGCGGTGGCACCGGCACATGCGGTGCCGATCCATCAGGGCTTCGTCAATCCCGATGCGCGCGGCATCTTCTACGGCCGGCTGGAAGAGATGACGGATACTGACTTCCAGGTGCTCGAGGAAGAAAACGGCACGGACTTCTAATTCGCGAGCAGTCGCAAAGTGCACAATTTCTTCGGCGTGTCGGGGCCCTTGCGTCTGTTCGCGACTTGGTTTACGCGGTATCGCGTGCCGCCGCCCGGCCCGCCGCGCGTCCGGAGAACACGCACCCACCCAGGAACGTGCCCTCGAGCGAGCGGTACCCGTGCACGCCGCCGCCACCGAACCCGGCGGCCTCCCCCGCGGCATACAGACCGCTGAACACCGATCCGTCGTGTCGCAGTGCCCGGGAGTCGAGGTCGGTTTCCAAGCCGCCCAACGACTTACGGGTGAGGATGTGCAGCTTGACCGCGATCAACGGACCCGCCTTGGGGTCGGTGATCGGGTGCGGTGCCACGACGCGGCTGATCCTGTCGGACAGGAAGGCCCGCGCTCCGCGGATGGCGGTGATCTGACTGTCCTTGGTGTACTTGTTGACGACCTCGCGGTCGCGGGCGGTGACCTCCGCCTCGACCTGGTCGTAGTCGAGCGGTTCGACGTCGGGCACCGCGTTCATCTTGGATACCAACTCGCGCAAGGAGTTCGCCGTCACGAAGTCGACGCCCTTGTCGATGAACGCCTGCACGGGCGGCGGCGGGCCCGGCCGGATGCGGGCCAGCACCTGGCGCACGCTGCGCTCCGTCAGATCCGGGTTCTGCTCCTGACCCGACAGCCCGAACTCCTTCTCGATGATGCGAGCGTTGAGCACGTACCACGTGTAGTCGTGACCGGTCTGGGCGATGTACTCCAACGTCCCGAGCGTGTCGAAGCCGGGATAAAGCGGTGGCGGCAACCGCTTTCCGGTGGCATCCAGCCACATCGACGACGGACCGGGAATGATCCGGATGCCGTGCAGCGGCCAGATCGGGTCGTAGTTGGTGATGCCCTCGGTGTAGTGCCACATCCGGTCGCTGTTGATCACGCGTGCGCCCGCCGACTCGGTGATACCGATCATCCGCCCGTCGACGTGCGCGGGCACTCCGCTCAGCAACTGTTCGGGCACCCGGCCCATCCGCTTCGGCCAGTTCTGCCGGACGAGGTCGTGGTTGCCGCCGATCCCCCCGCTGGCGACGATAACCGCTTGCGCCCGGAACTCGAACTCGCCGACGGTGTTTCGCGATGACGCCACACCGCGCGGGTCGTTCGACGGTTCCAGCACCGCGCCACGGACACCGACGGCGGCGCCGTCCTCGACGATCAGTTCGTCGACGCGACGCCGGTGTTCGAATCGGACGTCGGCGTTGTCGCGCAGGCGACGGGCGAAGACCTCGACGATCGCGGGTCCAGTGCCCCAACTGATGTGAAACCGCGGCACCGAGTTGCCGTGTCCGCGAGCGTCGTAGCCGCCGCGTTCGGCCCACCCGACCACCGGGAACGTCTTGAGTCCGCGCTCGTGCAGCCAGCCGCGTTTCTCCCCCGCGGCGAAGTCGACGTACGCGTGGGCCCACTGCCGCGGCCAGTGGTCCTCGGGCCGGTCGAATCCCGCCGAGCCGAGCCAGTCCTGTAGCGCCAGCTCGTGGCTGTCGCGGATACCCAACCGGCGCTGCTCGGGGCTGTCGACGAAGAACAGCCCGCCGAACGACCAGTACGCCTGGCCCCCGACGTTGTTGGCGTTCTCCTGGTCGACGATCAGGACCTTCCGTCCGCGTTCAGCCAGTTCACATGCGGCGACCAGTCCGGCCAGACCCGCCCCCACCACGATGACATCAGCGTCTGCCATGGCCGCCACGTTAGCGGGCGGTGGCTATGCGGCGTCTGTCAATGCGCTGTACGGCGTCCATCGGTACACCGCGGGTGTGCACCGGTGCATCAGCGCGAGGTCGACGGCGTCGAGCATCGCCTGCCGGGGCGCGGGCCGGCGTAGGTGACGGGCGGCGACGGCGACGCGCACGATACCGTCGCGCCGGGCCGTGCGTTCGGCCGACAGTACGAGCGTGCGACACCACCAGGGTTCGCTCAGAAATCCCTCGCCGATGCCGAGTACCCGTGCCCGGATTGCCGTGTGGCGCACCAGGTCCATGATCTCGGTCAATGCCGCCGCTGCCCGAAAACCGTTGCGGGGCAGGGCCGTAACCGTTCCCGGCGACAACGTCCAGCCCGGTGCGGCGAACAGGCGCGTGCGCAGCCCCACTTGCTCCATCACCCGGTCGGCGGCCATCAGCCGCAGATTGGCTTCGTGCGCAGGCAGAGTCGCGAACTCGCCTCGCCGCTTTTTGGTGGCGGCCTCGTCGAAACCGTGCAGCACGATGGCGTCGCCGGCGTCGCGGCGGGCGGTGAGCCATCCGACCGTCGCTGCGTCGTCATCGAGCCGGTATCCACCCTTGATTCGGGGCGCCACCAGAAACGACACCGGCACGCCGCGGGCGTCGAGCGAACCGCAGAAGTCGTCGACTTCGGCCATGGTGCGGTCGCTGATGCCGGAGATCGAGACGATCAGTTGTCCAGCCACGCCCTCAGTGTGGCAACGTCAGGTGTCGCGACGGTGTCCAACACCCGTACTGCAGTTGTCTTTTCGGCTATCGCGGCAGGACTTCTTCGATGGCCGCGATCACCTCGGGGGCGTCGGGTTCGGTCCGCGGCCGGATGCGCTTGACGACCTTTCCGCCGGGCGCCAACAGAAACTTCTCGAAGTTCCACTGGATGTCGCCCGCATCGCCCGCATCGTCGGGCGTCTTGGTCAGCTCGGCGTAGAGGGGATGGCGGTTCTCTCCGTTGACGTCGGTCTTCTCCAGCAGCGGGAACGTCACCCCGTATGTGGTCGAGCAGAACTCGGCGATCTCCTCGGCCGTACCCGGCTCCTGTCCCATGAACTGGTTGCACGGCACACCGATGACGGTCAGGCCGCGGTCCCGGTAGTCCTTGGCCAACTTCTCCAACGCGGTGTACTGCGGTGTGAGGCCACATTTGGAGGCGACGTTGACCACCAGTGCGGCACCGTCGGCGAGTTGGCCGAGTGTGGTCGGTTGACCGTCGAGCGTGGTCAGTGGGATGTCGGTGAGCGAAGTATCGGTCATGACTGGCACGCTACCGTGTCTTGAACAGCATGCCTGCGACACGGTGCACGGTCTCCATCGGATCGCCGTCGGTGTCGATCGCCTTGTTGAGCCACAACAGCGAAAAGCCATGCACCAGAGACCAGGCCGCCAACGCCGCGGCTTGGGGGTCCTTCGCGGCGCGCGCATCGTCGAGGGTGCCGACGCCCCGCCGCAACTCCGCACCCGCCGCCTCCTGCGCCGCGAGCAACTCGGGGTTGTCGGGATCGACGAGCGAGCGGTCGAACATCACGGCGTAGTGCCCGGGATGGTCGAGCGCGAACCGCACGTAGGCCAGCGCCGCCTCGACGAAATCGGGTCTGGCCCCGGTGAGCGCCTCGGCCAGCAGTCGCCAGCCCTGGGCGGACAGCGCGGTGAAGAGGCCCCGACGATCGGTGAAGTGATGCGCAGGCGCCGCATGCGACACCCCGGCTTCCCTGGCCAGTTCGCGTAGCGAGATCCCGTCAGCGCCACGCTGGGCCACGAGTTCGGCGGCCTGCGCCAGGATGACGGCCTTCAGGTCGCCGTGGTGATAGGAAGCCCTGCTCATGTCGGCCATCATAACCGGGAATCTTGACAATGCCTAGATTGTTGCCTATGTTGCATCTTGCCACTGTCTAGATTGGAGTCGTCATGGCCGCCATCGTCACACTCGTGCTCGGCACTCTCGCCGCGCGCCTGGCCGGTTGGCTGGGGGTGGACTACGTCGACAGCTGGCCGTCCGCGATCGCCGTCGGTCTCGCCGCGATGTTCGTGCTTACCGGCGTCGCGCACTTCGTCAATCCGCTGCGACGCGACATGATCGCGATCGTCCCGCCGCGGCTGCCGGCTCCCGGGCTGCTGGTCAGCATCACCGGCGTCCTCGAACTCGCGGGCGCCGCGGGACTGCTCTATCCGCCGACACGGGTCGCCGCGGCCGCATGCCTGTTCCTGCTGATGCTGGCGATGTTCCCGGCGAACGTGTACGCGGCGCGGATGCCCAACCCGCCGAAGTCCATGACCACGCGGCTCGACCTCCGCACCCTCGAGGAGGTCGTCT
Organism: Mycolicibacterium moriokaense; assembly: GCF_010726085.1. Classification (NCBI taxonomy): domain Bacteria; kingdom Bacillati; phylum Actinomycetota; class Actinomycetes; order Mycobacteriales; family Mycobacteriaceae; genus Mycobacterium; species Mycolicibacterium moriokaense. The sequence goes on along the minus strand of NZ_AP022560.1, from coordinate 1,361,211 downwards.
ACCTAGGCGCCGCCACCGTCGTGGTCGGCTTTGGCGGCATCCAATAGCCACGCGTATTGGAACGCCGTCTCTTTCCACCGTTCGTAGCGTCCGCTGATACCACCGTGGCCCGCGTTCATCTCGGTCTTGAGCAGCACCGACGGTGCACCGCCCGCGGTGTGCCTCAGCGCGGCAACCCATTTCGCCGGCTCGACGTACAGCACCCGGGTGTCGTTCAGCGACGTCATGGCCAGGATCGGCGGGTAGTTCTTCGCCTCGACGTTCTCGTACGGCGAGTAGGACTTCATGTAGTCGTAGACTTCTTTGTCCTGCAAGGGGTTTCCCCACTCGTCCCACTCGGTGACCGTCAGCGGTAGCGACGGGTCGAGGATGGTGGTCAGCGGGTCGACGAAGGGCACCAGGGCGAGCACACCCGCGAAGAGCTCCGGAGCCATATTGGTGACGGCCCCGACCAGCAGGCCACCCGCGCTGCCGCCGTAGGCGACCATGTTCTCCGGCCGGGTGATGTCGGTGTCGACGAGATGCTGTGCGACGGCGATGAAATCGGTGAAGGTGTTCTTCTTCTCGAGCAGCTTTCCGTGTTCGTACCACGGCCGGCCGAGCTCCCCTCCGCCGCGCACATGCGCGACCGCGAACACCATGCCGCGGTCGAGCAGCGACAGCCGGGCGATGGAGAACCGCGGGTCCTCGCACGACTCGTAGGCCCCGTAGCCGTAAAGCATCAACGGGGCGGGGTACTGCAGGCCGATGCGGTGGACGATCGAGATCGGCACGCGCGCACCGTCGGAGGCGACGGCCCAGTCCCGGCGCTCCACGTAGTCCTGCGGCCGGTAGTCACCCAGCACCGGTTGCTCGCGCAGCAGTGTGCGCTCACCCGACGCCAGGTCGACGTCGTAGATCCGCAGCGGGATGACGAACGACGTGGCGCCGATCCGCAGCTTCGGCGAGCTCCAGTTCGGGTTTCCGGCAAGGCCCGCCGACATCAGTTCGGATTCGAAGGTGAGGTCCTCGGGATGGCCGTAGGTGACGTTGGCCCCCGTATTCACGATGGGCCAGAGCTGGATCTTGGGCAGCGCCTCACTGCGATAGCCGACGACCAGGTGCCCCTCGAATGCGTCGACGGAGTCGAGTCGCACGTCGTCGCGGTGCTCGATCAGGGTGCGCAGGGCGGTGGGGTCGGCCACCGGCGCCTCGACAAGCGTGAAGTTCTCGGCGCCGTCGTTGTGCAGGATCAGGAACCGGTCCTCACCGCCGACGATGGCGTGTTCCACCGAGTACTCGACGAGTTCGCGGCGTGGCCACACCGGGGTGAACTCCGTCTGTGGGTCGGCGGCGTCGCCGTAGCGGACCTCGGAGGTGACGGCGGAGCCCGCAGCGATGAGGATGAACTTGTCGCTGCGGGTGCGCCCGACCGCCAGCCAGAACTTCTCGTCGGGTTCGTGGTACACCTGCTCGGCGGGCAGCCCGGATCCGATGCGGTGCCGCCAGACGGTGTCGGGGCGCCACGCGTCGTCCACCGTCGTGTAATAGACGGTGCGGTTGTCGGCGGCCCACGTCACGCCTGCGGCGATGCCGACGATCTCGTCGTCGTACAACTGCTGTGTACGTAAATCCTTGAATCGCAGGGTGTATCGCTCGTCACCCTTGGTGTCGACCGAGTACGCGATGATGTTTCCGTCCAGACTCACCGACGCGGCGCCCAGCGCGAAGAAGTCGTGCCCCTCGGCCTCGGCGTTCTCGTCGATGAGGATCTGCTCGCCAGGGATCTCGGTCTGTTCGTCGAACTGCGGTGGTACCCAGTCGCCGACATCGGTTACTGGGCAACGGCAGTGCACGTTGTACTGCTTGCCCTCGAAGCTGCGACCGTAGTACCACCAGTCGCCGCGGCGTGTCGGCACCGAGAGGTCGGTCTCCTTGGTGCGGGCCTTGATCTCGTCGAAGATCTTCTGCCGCAACGGCGCAAGCGTCGCGGTGGCATGCTCGGTGTATGCGTTCTCGGCCTCGAGATAGGCAATCACGTCGGGGTCGGACTTGTCGCGCAGCCATTCGTAGGGATCGATGAAGACGTCACCGTGGTACTCCCTGCGATGGTCGACCCGTTTGGCGATGGGCGGCTTCACGCACTCGCTCCGATCCAGTCGTCGAACTTCAGGCCCGAGATGCGTTCGTAGGCTTCGATATAACGCGCCCGGGTGGCATCAATGATGTCGGCGGGCAGCGGCGGTGGCGGGGTGTCGCCGTTGCGGTCCCAGCCGGACTCCGGGCCGATCAACCAGTTGCGGACGAACTGCTTGTCGAAGCTGTTCTGCACGACGCCTTCCTGATAGTCGTCGGCGCGCCAGTATCTGCTGGAGTCCGGTGTGAAGATCTCGTCGGCCAGTCGCAGGTTGCCGTCCTTGTCGACGCCGAACTCGAACTTGGTGTCGGCGACGATGATGCCCTTGGTCAGCGCGTGGTCGGCGCCCTGGATGTAGGTCTTCAGGGTGAGCTCCCGCAGTTGGTTGGCCCGCACCGCGCCCACCATCTCGATCACGTCGTCGAACGAGATGTTCTCGTCGTGGGCGCCCAGCTCGGCTTTGGTCGCCGGTGTGAACAACGGCTCGGCGAACTTACTGGCCTCGACCAGACCGGGCGGCAGCGCGATGCCGCACACCGAGCCCGTCTTCTGGTAGTCGATCAGCCCGGAGCCGGTCAGGTAGCCGCGCGCCACGGCCTCGACGGGCATCATCTCGAGCTCCTCGACCACGAGCGCGCGGCCAAGCGCTTCCTCGGGGATGCGCGGGTCGTCGGGTGGGCCTGCCAGGTGGTTTGGCGCCTCAACGTAGTCGAAGAAGAAGACGCTCATGGCGGTCAGGATGCGACCCTTGTCGGGGATCTGGCTGTCGAGGATGTAGTCGAAGGCCGAGATGCGATCGGTGGCGACGAACAGCAGGTGCCCGTCGTCGATCCGGTACAGCTCGCGGACCTTGCCACTGGCCAGATGTTGGTAGTCGGACAGAGCTGGGCGCATCGGGCCAGCTTATCGGGCAGCATCTGGTCCATGAGTTCGCGGTTTCTCCCTTATGCCACCACGCCCTCGCGCCTGCTGGCCCAGTTGATCAGCGATGCCGTCGTGATCACCTGGACGGTGATCTGGGTGTTGGTCGGAATGGCGGTGCATGCCGCGGTGTCGACGATCGCCGAAGTGGGCCGTCGGGTCCAGACCGGCGCCAACGGCGTCGCCGACAACCTCAACTCGGCAGGCGACAGCACCGACGACTTCCCGCTCGTCGGCGACTCGCTGGCCAGGCCCCTGCGCGCGGCCGCGCAAGCGGCGCTGGATATCGCAGGCGCCGGGCAGAGCCTGGATTCGACGGCGTCGTGGCTGGCGTGGGTGCTGGCGTTGGCGGTGGCCGCCCCGCCGATTCTGTTCATCGCGATGCCGTGGCTCTTCCTGCGCATCCGGTTCTTCCGCCGCAAGTGGATCGCGATCACGCTGGCCCGGACACCCGCCGGCGAGCAGCTGCTCGCGATGCGGGCGCTGGCCAACCGGCCGCTGGGCAAGCTGCTCGCGATACATCCCGATCCCGTAGGCGCCTGGCGCGGACACGACGCGGCGGCGATACAGGGACTCGCGGCGTTGGAGCTGCGCGCCGCCGGAGTACAGCGATTTCGGCGTGCTCAGTCTCGCTGAGGGTGACCCAGCACGCCGAATCCGCAATTGAGGGAACCGACGACGGGCGGTCGACGTCCATTACGCATGCTCGAGGAATTCCTGCGCCGACACGACGGCGTCATCACCCTGGCACAAGCGAGGTCTGCGGGCCTCTCCAAACAGGCGGTGAGCCGTCGAGTGACGGCAGGAAAATGGCTGCGGTGTTCGCGACGGGTGTACTTCGCCGACGACAGGGAGTTCACCCATGCAGCGCGAATACGCGCAGCGGTCTGGGGCTACGGCGACCGTGCCGTCGGCAGCGGCTTGGCCGCCGCGTGGTGGCACGGCCTCACCCGATTCGCACCCGACATCGTCGAGGTGACGGTGCCCCGCGACAGCAACGGCCGCTGCCACGACGGTTCGGTCGTGCGTCGTCGCGACCTGAACCCCGCGGACGTCGTCGAACACAACGGACTGCGGGTGACCGCACCGGCGCTGACGATCGTCGAGGCGGCCGTGCGCAGGGGCGGTGGCGCCAAGCTGATGGACGCCGCGCTGCAACGAGACGCCGAACTCCGCGACCTCTGGCGCACGCATCTACGCAACAAGGGCCGCTACGGTTCACCGGCGGCGCGACGACTCCTTGCGGCCGCGTCCGACGGCGCCCGGTCGGAAGCCGAACGCATTCTGGTGAAGCTGCTGCGCACCGCGCACATCGACGGCTGGCAGGCCAACTACCGCGTCGGCGGTTACACGATCGACGTGGCCTTCGCCGCGCAGCGGGTCGCGATCGAAGTCGACGGATGGGCCTATCACAGCCAGGCCGCCGACTTCCAGATCGACCGCGAGCGGCAGAACGACATCGCGCTGCAGGGCTGGCAGGTGCTGCGGTTCACCTGGCTGGACCTCACCGAGCATCCACAACGAGTGCTCAGCATCATTCGTACTGCGATTTCGGCGTGCTAAGTCAACGTGAGCGAGACCTAGCACGCCGAAACCGCAAAAAAGCGTCGCCGGCGACGACGAGCCACGCCGCCAACGCCACCCAGAAGAACACCAGCGACAGCGCGACCAACCACCGCCAACCGGTTTCCACCGCCGTCGCATATGTCGCCGACGAGTACATGCCGATCGGAAAGACCGCGGGCCAGCCCAGCCCACCGATCGTCGTATGACCACGACAAGAAGCACGGGGATCCACGCCGTCGCCACGATCCACGTCGCTATCGTCACCGCGCGCACACCGTCGGCGATCGGCCCCGGTATCAGGATGCGATGCAGATGATCGCCGGCCAGCGTCGCAATCGCTATGCCGCCCATCAGAATCCAGACATTCGGTTGCGCTAGTTCGGGCGACGACGCGTCGTGCCGCACCCGCCACAACACCAGCGTCGTCATCGCCACGTACACAACCAGACCAAGCAGCCAGAACACGACGGCCCAGAACAAGACGTCGAGCTGTGCTGAGACGATCGCCAACCCAGACGTCGCAACCGCCGCCAGTTCCCAGCCGCCGTGCGCCCGGTCGCGCAGGCCGGTCCAGCGGTGCCGCCACATCGACCGCATCGCCAACGGCACCAACGACACCCAGCCCTGTAACGCCAGGCCCGCCAACATCCAGAGCACGAACCTATGCTCGGCCAGCCTCGCACCCACCACCGCGCACGCGGCGATATAGCTGAACAGCGGCAACGTCACATTGGGATCGCGCATGTCGAATTCGCGCCACGCCCTGGCCGTCATCACCATCAACACCGGAAGTCCCACCGCCGCAACAACGATGAGAATCACGCTGACGACGTCAATCCCGTGGTCCGCGGCCGCGATCGACACGATGCCGGTCGCCATGACCGCCGCGAATATGTCGGGTCTCACGGCCGTAGTTCGACCACCAAGTGACGCATCCCGGTATGCCGGTTACTGCGCGTCCACTCCACGGGCTTGACCAGCCGCGCCGACCCGAACCGCGTCAGCAACTCCTCATAGAGCACGCGCAACTCGAGGCGCGCCAAGTTCGCTCCCAGGCAATAGTGCACACCGTGGCCGAAACCCAAGTGCGGATTCGGTTTACGCGTGATGTTGAAGGTGTCCGGATCGTCGAACGCCGCCGGATCCCGATTGGCCGAGCCCTCCCAGATCTGCACCTTGTCGCCGGCTTTGATCTGACAGCCCGCCAGCTCGACGTCACGTGTCGCAGTGCGCCGCTTCGACGGTGACGGCGACGTCCATCGCACCATCTCCTCGATCGCGGTCGGCAGCTGCTCCAGATCGTCACGCAGCGCGTGCATTTGGTCCGGATTCTCGATCAACGCCAACAGCCCACCCGCGACGGAGTTGCGCGTCGTTTCCGCGCCGGCGCTGAACAGTAGGCTGAAGAACAGGTACAGCTCGACTTCCGAAAGGGAAGACCCAGTGAGAGATTCGTCCTCCACCGTCGCGTTGGCCACCACGGACAGCATGTCGTCGGTCGGCTCGGCACGCTTCGACGCGATCAGCTCCTGGCCGTAGGTGTACATCCGCGAGCCCGCCTCCTCGGGCGTCAACTGCCCAACGGATGCCTTGCGCGAGCCGCCGAAATCGAACTGCGGCTCGATCGCCTCGAACAGCCAATGCCGTTCGGACTCAGGAACTCCCAATAGAATGCAGATCATCTGCATCGGCAGCTCGGCGGCCACGTCGACCAGAAAGTCGAACGGCTCCCCCGGGGTCACAGAATCAAGCAGCCGGCGGGCGCGGGTGCGCAGATCGTCCTCGACCCGCGCGATCATCCGCGGCGTCAGCCCCGAGCTGACGAGCCTGCGGATGTGCGAATGCCGCGGATCATCCATCATGTTCAGCACCTGCCCAGCGACGGCCAGATCCTGCAGCAGCGTGCCGCCGAACGGACGCGAACCACCGGTCACCGACGAATACGTCTCCGGATCTCGAAACACCGCAAGGGTTTCGGCGTGCGTTGCGACCGACCAGAAACCCTCACCATCGGGGGTGTTGGCGGTCGGTTCGTGCCAGTAGACGGGTGCCTCGCGACGGTGGATCGCGAACAGTGCGTGCGGGAAGCCGTTGGCGAAGTTGTCGAGATCGGTGAAGTCGATCTCGGCGAGTGCTCCCGCCACCGAGGTCACAGGATCGCGCCCGAGGTGTACTTCGCGGCCTCCGGATAGCGTCCGACCAATTCATCGACGGCCTCGACGACCCGATCGACCTGGTCTCCCGCCGCACCCGTGAACGCCTGTTTGTCCGCCAGCGCCGCGTCCAGTGCGACGCGGTCCAGTGGCAGCCGCGAATCCGCGGCCAACCGGTCGAGCAGATCGGGCTCGGCGCCCTTCTCCCGCATCGCCAGCGCCACCGCGACGGCGTGCTCCTTGATCACCTCATGCGCGGTCTCCCGGCCGACGCCCGCCCGCACCGCGGCGATGAGGATCCTGGTCGTCGCCAAGAACGGCAGGTAGCGGTCCAATTCTCGCTGGATCACGGCCGGATAGGCACCGAACTCGTCGAGCACCGTCAGAAACGTCTCGGTCTGCCCGTCGATCGCGAAGAACGCATCGGGCAGCGCGACGCGTCGCACCACCGAGCAGAACACGTCGCCCTCGTTCCACTGCGCACCCGCCAGTTCGGCGGCCATCGACGCGTAGCCGCGGAGCACCACCTGCAGGCCGTTGACCCGCTCGCACGATCGGGTGTTCATCTTGTGCGGCATCGCCGATGAGCCGACCTGACCGGGGGCGAACCCCTCGGTCACCAGTTCATGGCCCGCCATCAGCCGGATGGTGTGCGCCATCGACGACGGCCCCGCACCGACCTGCACCAGCGCGGAGACGACGTCGTGGTCAAGCGACCGCGGGTACACCTGCCCGACGCTGGTGAAAATCTCTGTGAAGCCGAGGAATTCGGCGATCCGCGCCTCCAGCTGGGCGAGCTTCGCGGTGTCGCCGTCGAACAGATCGAGCATGTCCTGCGCGGTGCCCATCGGACCCTTGATGCCGCGCAGCGGATAGCGGTCGATCAACGACCGCAACCGATTCAGTGCGACCAGAAGCTCTTCGGCGGCCGAGGCGAACCGCTTACCCAACGTGGTGGCCTGCGCGGCGACGTTGTGGCTGCGGCCTGCCATCACCAGGTCGCGGTACACGACAGCCCGCTCGGCGAGCCGCGCCACCACCGCGACCCCGTGCGAGAACACCAGCTCCAGCGACCGGCGGATCTGTAACTGCTCGACGTTCTCCGTCAGATCGCGAGAGGTCATGCCCTTGTGCACGTGCTCGTGACCCGCCAGCGCGTTGAACTCCTCGATACGCGCTTTTACGTCGTGGCGCAGCACCCGCTCGCGCGCGGCGATCGAGGACAGGTCGACGTCCTCGAGCACGCGCTCGTAGTCTTCGACGACGCCGGCGGGCACGTCGACCCCCAGCTCGGCTTGTGCCCGTAACACCGCGAGCCAGAGCCGACGCTCCGCGACGACCTTGGCCTCCGGCGACCAGATGGCCACCATTTCATCGCTGGCGTACCGGTTGGCCAGCACATTCGGGATCGTCACAAGGACAGAGCTTACGTCGGCGGGCACGAACGCAAATAGAGCAGCACGAGTAGGGCCCCAAATAGGGAAAGCTAGCCGGTATGCACTTCGTTGGGCTCGATCTTGCATGGGGTGAGAGAAACCAGACGGGTGTCGCGGTCATCGACTCCGACGGCCGCCTGCTGCATCTCGGCACGGCCGGGGACGACGAGAGCATCGCCGCCGCGATCGCCCCGTACACCCGCGACGAATGCGTCGTCGCCATCGACGCACCCCTGATCGTGAAGACCGAGAAGAGCGCGCGTCCCTGCGAGCTGGCACTGAATCGAGACTTCGCCAGGTTCGAGGCGGGCGCACGGCCGGCGTTTCGTGAGCGACCGGAGTTCAACCCGCCCCGCGGTGAGGTCCTCGCCGCGCGCCTCGGCCTGGACCTCGATCCCGCCTCGCACGCCGAACGTCAGGCGATCGAAGTCTTCCCGCACCCGGCCAGCGTCGTGCTGTTCAACCTGCCCAAGACGCTGAAGTACAAGCGCGGCAAGTTCGACGTGCGCAAGCGTGCGCTGCTGGAGCTGATGACGCACATCGAATCGCTCGACGACGCGACACCACGGCTGCGGGTGAACCGCAGTGTCACCTGGGTCGAGCTTCGAAAACGGGTGGAGGCGGCGACAAGGCCGGGACAACTCGACAGGGACGAGGATCCCGTCGACGCGGTGTTGTGCGCCTATGTCGCGCTCTACCGCTACCACCGGCCCGATGACGTGACCACGTACGGGGACGTCGAGTCGGGGTACATCGTCACGCCGACGCTGCCCGACGCCCGTCGCACCGCCGCGCCCGCCGACACCAGACCGCAACCCCCGGAAGCGATTCCGGCAGCGGTCCGGACCGCCGTCGCCGACTACGAGGCCCGACGGCCCGCGCTGGTGGCCGCCACCGACAACTACCTCAAGCTGGTGACGGGACTGCTGGACGACGCGGGCATCAACTACCTCAGCATCGCGGCGCGTACCAAGAGCGTGGAGTCGTTCGCGGCCAAGGCCGAACGCATCGTCGACGGTAAGCGGCTCTACAGCGACCCGTTGGTCGAGATCACCGACCAGATCGGGTTGCGGGTCATCACCTACCTGCACGAGGACGTCGACGCGGTCGTCACGCTTCTGGCCGACGAGATGCGCCTTCTCGACGACCGCGACATGGGCCTCGAGACGGCGCGCGAGGGTCGGTGGGGCTACGCCAGCAGGCACGTGCTCGTCGGCGTCGAGGGTGAACAACAACCAGCGTCGATCCAGGTGCGCACGGTGTTGCAGCACGCGTGGGCCGAGTTCGAACACGACGTCCGCTACAAGGGTTCGATTCCCGCCGAACATGTTCCGGACCTCGATCGCCGGTTCACGCTGGCGGCGGGGCTGCTCGAACTCGCCGATCGTGAGTTCACCGCCATCCGCGAACGGCTGCGGGAAACGGTGTCTGAAGAACCGATGACCGACGAGAAGAGTGTCTCCGACGATCCGCGGATCGCAACCCCGGTGCTCGCAACGTATTTGGGCAACCGCTACGCCGACGCGGGGTGGTCGCGTACGGACCACTACGCCTGGATCTCCGGGCTGCTGCTGGAACTCGGCATCACCTCACTCGACGAGCTGAGCTCCGTGCTCGACGGCGTCGACGCGGACGCCGTCAACCAGACGATGGGGTATCGCTATCCGCCGGGTGCGGTGCGCCGCCTCGATGACGCGCTGCTGGCGGTGTTCGGCGATCGCTATCTGGAGCTGCACGGCAACGCCCACCGGGTGGGTCTGCTGACGGAGCGCCTCAAGAAACTCAACGGTCGCGACTAGTCCGGGGTCTCGGCCAGGTGCGTGGGGTCGATGATGCCCTTGGTCTTGATGCCCAGCTGCTTGTTGATCAGCACGGTGACGCCGAACAGCACGACCCCGATCAGCAGCAGGATCCCCGCGAGCAGGTACTGCGTTCCCGGGCGTCCCGACAGCGGCGTCACCAGGTACAGCGAGGCGATGAACCCGATGACCGGCAGTGCCGTCGGTGTCTTGAAATGGCCTCCGGTCTGTCGCACGTCGCGGCGCAGTACCAGCACCGCGACATTGACCATCGCGAACACCGCGAGCAGCAGCAGTGACGTGGTGCCACCGAGCACCGAGATCGCCTTGTCGCTGGCGAACGCGGATACGTAGAAGATCAACCCGAACGCGATCCCCGTCGTGAACAGGATGGCGACCCATGGCGTGCGCCGCGTCTTGTGCACCGAGCCCAGCACAGGGGGCAGCACGTGCTGACGGGCCATGCCGTAGATGAGCCGGCTCGCCATCAGCATGTTGATCAGCGCGGTGTTCGACACCGCGAACATCGTGATGAACGGGAACAGCGTGCCGATCGGCAACCCGGGGGCGGCGGCCTCGACCACGTCGACCAACGGCGTCTTGCTCGCGGTCAGCTCACCGATGGGCACCAGCGCCACCGCGATGATGGACACCAGCACGTAGACGATGCCCGCGATCGTCAAGCCGCTCAACAGAACCTTCGGAAAGATCCGCACCGGGTCCTTGGTCTCTTCGGCCATGTTGACCGAGTCCTCGAAGCCCACCATCGCGAAGAAGGCCAGCGAGGTCGCCGCCGTCACCGCGACGAAAGTGCTTCGTTCGCTTTCGCTTTCGAAGAGGACGACGCGGGAGAAGTCGATGTGGTCGCCACCCTGGGTGAACGCCCACAGCCCGACGGCGATGACCAGCAGCAGGCCGGTGATCTCGACGGCGGTCAAACCGACGTTGAGCTTCACACTTTCGCTGACGCCGCGGAGGTTGATGGCAGCCAGCGTCCCCATGAAGACCAGTGCGATGATCGCGATGCCGACCTTGCCCCAGTCCAGCGCGAACCCCTTGACGAGGTTGGACGCGAACGCCTGCGACGCCGTCGACGCCGAGGTGATGCCCGAGCACATGACCACGAACGCGACGAGGAACGTGAAGAAGTGGATGCCGAATGCCTTGTGCGCGTACAGCGCTGCGCCGGCGGCCTGCGGATACTTGGTGACCAGTTCGAGGTACGAGAACGCGGTGATGGTCGCGATGATGAACGCCAAAAGGAATGGCAGCCAGGCCGCACCACCCACCTCGCCGGCCACCTGCCCCGTCAGGGCATAGACGCCGGTGCCGAGAATGTCGCCAACGACGAATAACAGCAACAGCCCCGGACCCATCACCCGCTTGAGTTCGGGCTGCTGGTCCGAGGTCTCCGCATCAGTCATCGTGCGCCTCCTGCCGATCGGCCATGAACCGCATTGTTCCCGTCATCGATGACACCGCGTCGAGGAAACGCCCGAGCGCGTTGTCGAGAAACCCCAGTGAAAGTCACCCAGAGCTAGTTATCCACGGTGCGAAACGCGCAAACGTCACACCTGGGCGACGTGCTCGTCGATGGGCGCAAGCACGTCGATCACGTCGATCAACGTCGCGCGGGCTGTCGCACGCGGGCCGTCACCGTCGCTCACCAGCGCAGCGACGACGGCGCCGTCGACCGCGCACACCAATGCGGTGAGCAGTTCCACCCGCACCGACCGCCCGGACCGCTCGACGACTTCGACGACGGCATCGGTGCGCTGCTGCAGGATGCGTCGCTCGATGTCGCGGAGCCCGGGCTGGCGCGCACAGGCGATGTAGCGCTCGTAGCGCGAGATCAACTGCTCGGTGACCCGCAACCCATTGGCCTCGCCGACCAGAAGGTCGACCAGGATGTCGGCCGTCGCCTCCGCGCCCCGGCGCCGCCGTGACAGCGCCGCCACCCGCATCCGCAACTGTTCGGCCTCGCGCGCGCCCGCGTACTCGACGGCCTTGGCGATCAGGTCCTCGAGCGAGGAGAAGTAGTACGTCGTGGAGGCCAGGGGCAGGCCGGCGCGACGGGCCACCGCACGGTGCCGCACCGCGTCGAACCCGCCTTCGCAGAGCAGGTCGGCAGCGGCGCTGACCAGTGCATAGCGCCTGCGTTCCCCCTTCGGAGTGACTGCGGCCGTCACGTTTAGCATGCTGCCAGTCGTGACGGCGCGGCATCGGGCTTTCGGCCAATCATCAGCCTTTACTCAGGGAAGTTGTCCCTAACGGTCCACTGCGACCGAAACCGTCACGCTGCGGCGGCGGTGGCATGATGGCCGCCATGCCTGAACTGAGTCGACGCGCACTGCTGCGCCTCGGTGTCGGCGCGGCGGCCGGGGCGGCGGCCCTGCGGCTGTCGGCGCCCGTGGCCGCGGCCCCCACCTACGTCGACGGGTCGTTCATCTCGGCGGCCCGTGGCGGAGTGGCGACGAATTGGGCGATCGCGCGCCCGCCGGGGCAGACGGCGCCGCTGCGGCCGATCATCGCGTTGCACGGCAAGGGCCAGGACGCCGCGGGTGTGATGGCCGGCGGTGTGGAGCAGGGTTTGGCTCAGGCGGTCGCCGCAGGAATTCCGCCCGTCGCGGTCGTGGCGGTCGACGGCGGCGGCGGGTACTGGCACAAGCGGGCTTCCGGTGAGGACTCCGGCGCGATGGTGCTCGACGAGCTCATCCCGATGCTCGGCGAGCAGGGCCTCGACACGTCACGGGTCGCGTTCATGGGGTGGTCGATGGGCGGCTACGGCGCACTGCTGCTCGGTGCGCGGCTGGGTCCGGCGCGCACCGCGGCGATCACCGCGGTCAGTCCTGCGCTGTGGACGTCGCCCGGTGCGGCCGCACCGGGTGCGTTCGACAGCGCCGAGGATTACGAGGCGAACAGCGTCTGGGGCCTGCCCGCGCTGAATTCGATTCCGATCCGGATCGACTGCGGCACCAGCGATCCGTTCTACTCGGCGACGAAGCAGTTTGTCGCGCAGCTGGCCAACCCGCCCGCGGGCGGCTTCTCCCCCGGTGGGCACGACGGCGCGTACTGGAGCTCGCAGCTGCCCGCAGAAGTGGCATGGATGGCTCCGCTGCTCACCGCCTAGCCGCGAGCAGACGCCAAACCCCCCTGATTTCGCGATTTTAGGGGGTGTACGCGTCTGTTCGCGGGGCTAAAGCGACGCTAGAGCGAGATCCGACCCTCGGCTGCGGCCAGCCCGATGTCCTTGCGAAAGTGGCTGCCCGGCAGGCGAATCGAGTCGATCAGCGAGTAGGCCGCATCGCGCGCCTCGCTCAGGTCGGCACCCGTGCCCACCACCGAAAGCACCCTGCCGCCGGACGACACGATCGCACCGTCGTCGCGCCGCGTCGTACCGGCGTGTAGCACTCCGTCGGCCTCCGCACCGGTGATAACGTCGCCGACGCGCGGCCGCCCGGGATAGTTCTCGGCGGCCACCACGACCGTCACCGCGGCCCCGTCCCGCCACCGCAGCGGCGGTTGGTCGGCGAGGCTGCCAGTGGCCGCCGCGTACAGCAGTTGCCCCAGCGGGCTGTCCAGCAGCGCCAGCACCGCCTGGGTCTCCGGATCGCCGAAGCGGCAATTGAACTCGACCACCGCAGGTCCCCTGGACGTGATCGCCAGCCCCGCATAAAGCAGACCCGAGAACGCGCTGCCACGCTTGACCAGCTCGGCCGCAACGGGTTTCACGACGTCATCGACAATCGAGCGGACCACCTCGTCGGGTAGCCACGGCAGCGGCGCATATGCGCCCATGCCGCCGGTGTTGGATCCGGTGTCGCCGTCGCCGACGCGCTTGAAGTCCTGGGCGGCCAGCAGGGGTACGACGGTCTCGCCGTCGACGACGCAGAACAGCGACACCTCGGGGCCGTCGAGGAACGACTCCAGCAGCACCGGGTGTCCCGAATCGAGCAGGCTGGCGGCATGCGCGCGCGCCGTGTCGCGATCGGCGGTGACCACCACGCCCTTGCCCGCGGCGAGTCCGTCGTCCTTGACCACCCACGAGGGGTCACCACTCGGCGGGCCGAAGCGGTCGAGCGCGGCGTCGAGGTTGGCGGGGTTGTCGACGATCTCGCTGGTCGCGGTGCGCACACCCGCCGCAGCCATCACATCCTTGGCGAATGACTTAGAACCCTCGATGCGCGCGGCGTCCTTCGTCGGACCGAAGCAGGCGATGCCGGCGGCGCGCACGGCATCGGCGACACCCAAGACGAGCGGCACCTCGGGCCCGACCACCACCAGGTCGGCACCGATCTGTTGGGCCAGCTTGACGACGGCCTCGCCGCTGGTGATGTCGACGTCGTACTGGTCGGCGATGATCGCGGTCCCGGCGTTGCCCGGCGCGACGGCCAGCGCCTCGACCTCGGGGTCTCGGCGCAGCGCAAGCAACAACGCATGTTCACGGGCACCGGATCCGATCACCAGGACGCGCACAACCGCACACCTTAATCGCTAATCGCTCGCTCCCCTGCGCAGGCTGCACGCACACCCGGCCATACACTTGACTCAGCAGTGTATGGTCTGGGTATGACGCAGAGCACATGCCCCTTCGGAGCCGGTTTCGACTTCACCGACCCCGACGTCCTGCTGCAGGGCATCCCCGTCAAGGAATTCGCCGAACTGCGCAAGACCGCGCCGGTGTGGTGGAACGAGCAGCCGGAGTCGATCTTCGATGACGGCGGGTACTGGGTGATCAGCCGCCACGAGGACATCAAGGCGATCTCCCGCGACGGCGACCTGTGGTCGACCAACCGCAAGGGCGCGGTCATGCGGATGCCCGACGGCACCACCCCGGAACAGCTCGACCTGACCAAGGCACTGCTGATCAACCACGACGCCCCCGCGCACACCCGGCTGCGTAAGCTCGTCTCCCGACTCTTCACGCCGCGCGCGGTCGCCACGCTGGAGGAGAAGCTGGCCGTCGCCGCCCGCGAAATCGTCAGCGCCGCAGCGGAAAAGGAGTCCGGCAACTTCGTCGACGACATCGCGATGGCGCTGCCGCTGCTGGCGATCGCCGACCTGCTCGGCGTGCCGGAGGCCGATCGCGAGAAGTTGTTCCACTGGACCAACTCGATCATGAACACCGACGATCCGGATTTCGAGACGGACTACGCGGCGGCCAATGCGGAACTCATGGGCTACGCCTACAGCATGGCCGAAGAGCGGCGGCGGTGCCCGGCCGACGACATCGTCACGCGGCTGATCGAGGCCGACATCGACGGCGAGTCGCTCGACGATGTCGAATTCGCGTTCTTCGTCATCCTGCTCGCGGTGGCGGGCAACGAGACGACGCGCAACGCGATGACGCACGGGATGAACGCCTTCTTCGACAATCCGGATCAGTGGGAGCTGTTCAGACGCGAGCGGCCCGAAACCACCGCGGACGAGATCGTGCGTTGGGCCACGCCGGTGCACTGCTTCCAGCGGACCGCGCTCACCCACACCGAGATCGGCGGTGTGTCCATCCGCGAAGGACAGCGTGTCGGCCTCTTTTACAGCTCCGCCAATTACGACGAGGCCGTGTTCGACCGGCCGTTCGAATTCAACATTCTGCGTAATCCGAATCCGCATCTCGGATTCGGCGGTAACGGCGCGCACTACTGCATCGGCGCGAACCTCGCCCGGATGGAGATCAAGCTGATCTTCAACGAGATCGCCGATCAGATTCCGAAGATCACCAAACTGTCCGAACCGCAACGACTTCGCTCGGGCTGGCTCAACGGAGTCAAGTCTCTGCCCGTTTCGTACCGGGGCTGAGTACTATCCGGGGATGCGCACCCACGGCTGGGCCGGATCGGCGCCCGCATCCGATGAGGAGGCCGTCAGCCGCATTCTCGAGGCCGCGAGCAGGGTGATCGACGCGCGCGGCGCCGATTTCTCCATCAGCGACGTGGCCCGCACGCTTGGCGTCACCCGTCAGACGGTGTACCGCTACTTTCCCAGTACAGATGCGCTGTTGATCGCCGCCGCCGTGCACGCGGCCAGCGACTTCCTCGACCGGCTTGCCGAGCATCTGAGTGGAATCACCGATCCCGCCGAAGCCATCACGGAGGGCGTCGCGACGGCCCTCGAATGGTTGCCCGAGGACAAGCACATCAGCTTGCTCATCAGCCCCGACCAGCCGAACCCGCACACCGAGGGGGTGACGTCGGACGTGGCGCTGGATTTCGGTCACTCATTGGTGCACCGGTTCGACGTCGACTGGGCGGGTCTCGGCTACACCGACGCCGACCTCACCGAGCTCGTCGAGCATCTGCTGCGGATCATCCAGTCGTTCGTCCTCGACCCGGGCAGGCCGCCTCGGAAGGGCGCCGAGTTGAGGGCGTATCTACGTAGGTGGGTGGGCGGGGCTATACAGCCGTCGGCCGAGCCGACAATCAAACAACCGTCGGCCGAGCCGACAATCAAACAACCGTCGGCCGAGCCGACAATCAAACAACCGTCAGGGGCAGCGAGCGCCGAGGTTCGAACACCCACGACGACCCACCGCTGACCTTTACGACCGCAACCTCGCCGAACTCCTTGGCCGCCGTGCCCGTTTCGATGACCCGCGCCGTCCAGTCCTCGTCGGTGCCTGCCACTTCCACGTCGAGTTGCGGGTCGATGGCCCGCACGATCGCCTGCAGCGGGCGGATCTCGTCCGGTGTCACGAGCGAGACCCAGGCCCCGTCCTCGTGCGCCGACGACCGGCCGACGTGCACCACGTCCGGGCCGAATTCGGCGTTGACGTAGGCGGCCGGGTTCAGCAGCGGATGCAGGCGGAGCGTCTCGATGGCTCCGTCGACCCCGCCGGGTAACCCGAGCGCGCGGTGGATGCGCTCGGCGGCCACACCGGCCAGCCCGATCAGCTGCTTTGTGCAGATCGACTTGGCCAGTTCGACATTGGTGCCACAGCGCTTTCCGACGGCGAGCACGTACGACAGGTTCAGCAGGTGCATCTGCAGACACACCTCGTCGGCCATCCGCACCAGCGCCGAATGAGAGAAGGCGCTGAAGTCGAAGTCGGACATCAGCTCACCCGAATATTCAGACTGCCCTTCGTCATTCGGGTCGATCGGGTTCAGTTCGGTCTGCGCGGCCCGCGTGCGGCGAATGACCTCCAACGCGGGGTGATCCTCGACCTCGGGGTAGGACTCGTCGATGATGACCGTCCACGCACAGTGCGGGTGACGATCGGCGGGGGTCCGCGGCGGCCGATGGATCGGGCGGATCTGTGCCCTGCGGTTGGTGGCGACGGCGGTGGCGTCGAACGTCGGGTCCTCGATGTCGTGGCACATCCCGCGCACGTAGTCCTCGCCCATCGGCTCGACGTCGAGAAGGGCCCCGCAGTGATCGAGGTGGAACTCGCCGTGCCAGCGGTCGTGCACGGTGTAGCGGAAGTCCATGAACTGTGGCGGCGCACCGATGTCGAGCTGCAGGCCCTTGAAGATCGTGATGACGTCGACGCCCTCGTAGTTCAGCGCCTTCTGCATCCGCTTGGTATAGATCGGGCTCGCACCCATCCACTCCTCGATGGCGACCTGCAGCATCTCTTCGCGGCCGAATTCCGAGATCACCCACGCCATTCCGGACCGGTCGATCAACTGACCGATGAGCAGCAGCTCCGGCACCAGCGTCGCGAGTTGGTCGCGCGATAGTGCGTCGTACCTACTTGCCATGGTTGTCATGGACCTTGCCCCCGGAGTGCATGTGGACGGCGGCGTTGACGTTCGCCTTCTTGTCCTCACCCTCGCCCCGCTCGGCGGCTTTCTTGCGCTTCTTGATCACCGACGAGACGACGCCGTCAAGCTTGGACCCCAAGGGGAAGCCGAGGTAGTGCGTCAGGAAGATCGCCATCTCCTTGAGCTCGGTCTCCGTCAACTCGCCGTTGGCCAGGGCCGCGTTGGCCTGGATCTCGGCGAGGTCGGCGTTTCCGACCGCGGTGACCACGGTGAGGGTCATGATCCGCTTGTCCCGCATCGACAGTCCCGGCCGCGTCCAGATGCTGCCGAACAGATGGTCGACGGTGAGGTCGAAGTACGGGTCCCCTTCGATGTTGGGCATCTCCCAGCCGTAGACCTCGTTCATCTTCTCGAGGCCCTTGCGGCGCTTCTCGTCCATCATCACTCCTTCGGATGGGGTACGCCGAGCCCGTCGGCGAGAGTGTTCAGCGCGACCTCGGCCAGGGGCAGATCGACTCCGGTTTCCGTCCCCAACGCCAGCGCCAGCTTCAGATCCTTCTCGCCGAGGCCGCGGGTGTGGACGAACATATCGTGCAAGAAGTGGTCGGGTGTAAGCGGTTTCGTGTCATCTCGGAACATGATCGCGCCCGGCCCGCCGCTCTGCGCATCGCTGTGCCGCACCACCCGGCCGAGCTTCTGCAGGTCGATCCCGGCGGCCTCCGCCAGCTTCTGCGATTCACATGCCGCGGCGAAACCGATGAATGTCAACATGTTGCGGGCCAACTTCATTCGCGTTCCCGCACCAGGAGCACCTGCGCGCACCACCAACGACGCCCATTGCTTGAACACGGGCTTGACCTTGTCGTAAGCCTCGTCGTCCGCACCCACCATGACGGCCAGCTCACCCTTGTCGGCCGCCCCAGCACCCCCGCTGACGGGTGCATCAACGATGTGAATGCCCTTGGGGCTCAACTGGTCTGCGAGCTGGGGTGCCGTGTCGGGCTCGATGGTCGAGTGAATCGCGATGACCGTCCCCGCCTTGGCATGTTCGGCGAGCTCAGTGACGACCTCGCGCACCTGCGCGTCGTTGAGCACCGTCACGCTGATCACGTCAGCAGCTGCCACGTCGGCCACCTTGTCAGCCAGCGTGGCGCCGAGCTCCGCCAGCGGTGTCATCGCGTCAGCGCGGACGTCGTAGACGATCACGCCGCCCGGCCAGTCGACCAGTCGCTTGGCCATCGGCGCGCCCTGGTTGCCGAGACCGATGTAGCCGAGCTTGATGTCGTCGGAGCTCATGACCGGATTATCTGTCCGCCGTCAACGTTGAAGATCTGCCCGGTGATCCACTTCGCCTGATCCGACAGCAGGAACAGGCACATGCCGACGAGGTCCTCGGGCTGCCCCATCCGCGACAGCGGGATGTTCTTGACGATGTCTGCGACCATCTCCTGCGGGGTGGTGGTGCGGTTGGCCTCGGTGTCGATCGGCCCCGGCGCGATGGCGTTGACGCGGATGTTCTGCCCACCGAGTTCGGTCGCGAGCTGTTGGGTCAGCCCGTTGATGCCGACCTTGGCCAGTCCGTAGAAGTTCGAGTACAGCCAGGCCGCGGTGGACGACTGGTTGACGATCGCGCCGCCGCCGCGCTTGGCCATCTTCTTGTAGACCGCGCGCGTGCACAGCAGCGCGCCGTCCATGTTCACGCTCATGAACTTCTTGTAGTAGTCCCAGTCGACGGTGATGAGGAAGTCGAGCTTCATACCGCCGAAGATCGCGGCGTTGTTGACCAGGTAGTCGATGCCGCCGAACTCCGAAAGCGTCTGCGCCGCCATCTCTTTGGCCGAATCGGAATCGGACACGTCGACGCGCACGGCCAGCGCGTTGCCGCCCTCCCCCTTGATCCCGTCAGCTACCTTCTGCGCACCTTCGACGTTGATGTCGGCGACCACGACGGCCGCGCCCTCCCGGGCCAGCGCCTCGGCGTACGCCTGCCCGATGCCGCCGCCGGCGCCGGTGACGATCGCCACCTTGTCGGTGAACTGATCTCCGTAGAGTCCCATGCATGTCTCCTTAGTTGACGGCCGTGGCAATGGCTTTGATCTCGAGGTACTCCTCGAAACCCGCAAGCCCCATCTCCCGGCCGATGCCGGACTGCTTGTAGCCGCCGAACGGCATGTCGGCGGAGTACCAGACACCGCCGTTGACGTTGACGGTGCCGACCCGCAGTCGCGCCGCCACGGCGTTGGCCCTGTCCAGGTCCGGCGAGAACACCGTGCCAGACAGGCCGTACGGCGAATCGTTGGCGATACGCACCGCGTCGTCGTCGCCGTCGTGGGCGATGACCGTCAGGACGGGTCCGAAGATCTCCTCGCGGGCCACTTTGGCGTTGTTGTCCAGACCCGCGATCACGGTCGGCTCGATGAAGAAGCCGGTGTCCCGGTCGGCGGGGCGCCCTCCGCCGCAGGCGAATCTGCCTCCTTCGTCGCTGGCCGAGTCCAGATAGCCCTGCACCCGCTCACGCTGTCGCTCGGAGATAAGCGGTCCGCAGATGGTGCCCGCATCGTTGGGGTCGCCGGGTCGCAGCCCTGCCATCGTGGCCGCCGCCGCCTCGACGGCTTCGTCGTAGCGAGCCCTGGGGACCAGCAGCCGAGTGGTGATCGCACACCCCTGTCCCGCGTGCATTGACGCCGTGAACGCCGACATCGAGCAGGCACCCGCCAGGTCGGCGTCGTCGAGCACCACGAACGCCGACTTGCCGCCGAGTTCCAAGAACACCTTCTTCAGGGTGGGCGCACCGTCGGCCATCACCGCGCGCCCGGTGTTCGTCGACCCGGTGAACGAAACCATGTCCACCCGTTGATCTTTCGACAGCAGCGCACCGACGGCGTGATCGCTGGAGGTGACGATGTTGACCACACCGGCCGGGATGTCGGTGTGTTCGAGAATCAACTCGCCCAGAACCGCTGCAGCCCACGGTGTGTCGGGTGCGGGCTTGAGCACCACCGTGTTGCCTGCCGCCAGCGCGGGACCGAGCTTGGCGAGGTTGATCTGATGGGGGAAGTTCCAGGGCGTGATCGCGCCGACGACGCCGATGGCCTCGCGTGCGACGGTGCGCTGGGTCTTGATACCCATCGGCGACGCGACACCGAGATCGGTTGTCCAGGAGTATGACTCGGCGGTGTCGGCGCAGAAGCTGAGATCCTCGACCGGACCTTCGAGCTGCGCCGCGGCCGTCAGCATCCGCGGTGCGCCCACTTCGGCGATCGTCAGCTCACGCAGTTCTTCGACATGGTCGCGCATCGCCTGCTGCAGCTGACGAATGCAGCGCACCCGCAGTTCGGTGTTCGTCGACCAGTCGGTCTCGTCGAATGCCCGCCGCGCCGCCTCGATCGCGCGACCCATGTCGTCGGCGCCGGCGTCGGCGGCGACGCCGAGGACTTCCTCGGTCGCCGGGTTGACCGTCGAAAACGTGCCCGCACTGCCGTCGACGAGCTTGCCGTCGATGAACAGCTTGCTCTCGCGATCGGTCAGGATTGCCATCCGACCTCCTATTTCATTCTGGACAAGTGTCCGACAGAGTTCCATGGAACCATAACCACAGATCGCGGCGCCAAGCAAGGACGCCGCGGGGTGCCACCGATCGACCGGTTATCTAGCTGCGAATATGCATGCTCGCTTGCTTACGGCGCGTGCTGTCCGATAACTTGGACAAGTGTCCAGCGATGCTGTTGCCGCGCTCACACCCGAGTCGGGGCACCCACCACGAAACCGGCGCCAGGAGGAGACCTTCCGCAAGGTCCTCGCCGCCGGGCTGGAGATGCTCCGCGAGTCGTCGTACGCCGACCTGACCGTGCGCGCGGTCGCCGCACGCGCCAAGGTCGCCCCCGCGACGGCCTACACGTACTTCTCGTCGAAGAACCATCTGATCGCCGAGATCTATCTGGACCTGATCAGGAAGGTCGACTACTTCACCGACGTCAACGACAGCACCGTCACTCGCGTCGAGAAGACGCTGCGCAGCATGGCGTTGATGATCGCCGACGAGCCCGAGGTCGCCGCGGCGTGCACGACGGCGCTGTTGTCGGGCAACGATGCCGCCGTGCGCGCGGTCCGCGAGCGCATCGGCGGCGAAATCCACCGGCGCATCCGCGCGGCCGTCGGCCCCGATCCCGATCCGCGCACGCTGGCCGCGTTGGAGATGACGTTCTTCGGTGCGCTGGTCAATGCCGGCAGCGGCGCCTTCACCTATCACCAGATCGCCGACCGGCTCAGCTATGTGGTCGGCCTGATCGTGGGAGACGACAAATGACTATCAGCGAAGTCACGCTGGACCCCTACAACTACGACTTCCACGAAGACCCGTACCCGTATTACAAGCGGCTGCGGGACGAGGCGCCGCTGTACCGCAACGACGAACTCGGGTTCTGGGCGGTGTCGCGTCATGCCGACGTACACAAGGGGTTTCGCAACAGCGTCACGCTGTCCAACAAGTTCGGCGTCTCCCTCGATCCGGCCTCCCGCGGCCCGCACGCGTCGAAGACCATGTCGTTCCTGGCGATGGACGACCCCGACCATCTGCGGCTGCGCACCCTGGTCTCGAAAGGCTTCACCCCGCGCCGCATCCGCGAGTTGGAGCCGCGGGTCACCGAGATCGCCGTCGAGCATCTCGACTCCATGTTGGAGATCGCGCGTGACACCGGAACCGTGGACTACGTCGACGAATTCGCCGGCAAGCTGCCGATGGACGTCATCTCGGAACTGATGGGCGTGCCGAAATCCGACCGGGCGCAGGTGCGTGCGTGGGCCGACGCGGTGATGCACCGCGAGGACGGCGTCACCGATGTCCCGGGCTCAGCGATCGAGGCGTCGCTGAACCTCATCGTCTACTACCAGGAGATGGTCGCGCAGCGCCGCAAGCAGCCGACCGATGATCTGACGACGGCACTACTGGAAGCCGAGATCGACGGGGACCGGCTCACCGACGACGAGATCATCGGCTTCATGTTCCTGATGGTCATCGCCGGCAACGAGACAACCACCAAACTGCTTGCCAATGCCGCGTTCTGGGGTCACCGCAACCCGGATCAACTCGAGCCGGTCTTCGCTGACCTGGAGCGGATCCCGCTGTGGGTGGAGGAGACGTTGCGCTTCGACACCTCGAGCCAGATCCTGGCCCGCACGGTGGCCGGCGAGCTGGAGCTCTACGACACCGTCATCCCCGACGGCGACGTGCTGTTGCTACTTCCCGGCTCGGCACACCGCGACGAACGGGTTTTCGACAATCCCGACGACTTCATCATCGGTCGCGAGATCGGTTCGAAGCTACTGAGTTTCGGCAGTGGCGCCCACTTCTGCCTCGGCGCGCATCTGGCGCGCATGGAGGCCCGGGTTGCACTGGCCGAGTTGTTCAAGCGAATCCGCGGATATCAGGTCGACGAGGCCAACGCCGTCCGCGTCCACTCCAGCAATGTCCGCGGATTCGCTCACCTTCCGATTTCCGTTCAGGTCCGCTGAGAACATTCGCTGAGAACAAAGGTCCACACATGCCCCGCTTTGACCCGCTACCCGACCGCCGCCCCGCCCTGGTGGCCGGGGCGTCCTCCGGTATCGGAGCGGCAACTGCGATCCGCCTTGCCGCCAACGGATTCCCCGTCGCGCTCGGTGCCCGCCGGGTGGAGAAGTGCCAGGAGATCGTCGACAAAATCCGCGCCGACGGCGGCGAGGCCATCGCCGTGCATCTCGACGTTACCGATCCGGACTCCGTGAAATCCGCTGTCGAGCAGACTGTCTCGGAGCTCGGCGAGATCGAGGTGCTCGTCGCCGGTGCAGGCGACACCTACTTCGGCAAGCTCGCCGAGATCGACAGCAACGATTTCGACTCACAGCTGCAGATCCACCTGGTCGGCGCGTTCCGGCTGGCCAACGCTGTCCTGCCCGGCATGCTTGAGCGTCGCCGCGGCGACCTGATCTTCGTCGGCTCCGACGTTTCGCTGCGCCAGCGCCCCCACATGGGTGCCTACGGAGCGGCGAAGGCGGGGCTGGTCGCCATGGTGACCAACTTCCAGATGGAACTCGAGGGCACCGGCGTTCGCGCGTCGATCGTGCACCCCGGCCCCACCAAGACCTCGATGGGGTGGAGCCTGCCCGCGGAGAAAATCGGACCCGCGCTGGAGGACTGGGCGAAGTGGGGCCAGGCGCGACACGACTACTTCCTGCGCGCCGACGACCTCGCCCGCGCCATCACGTTCGTCGCCGAGACGCCCCGCGGCGGATTCATCGCGAACATGGAGCTTCAGCCCGAAGCCCCGCTGGCAGAAATCAAAGACCGACAGAAGCTCGCTCTCGGTGAGGAGGGAATGCCGTCATGACCACAGCAGTGGTGCCCCGGGTATCCGGCGGCGACGAGGAGCACGGACACCTCGAAGAATTCCGCACCGACCCCATCGGACTGATGCAACGGGTCCGCGACGAGTGCGGTGACATCGGCTGGTTCCAGTTGGCGGGCAAACAGGTGGTGATGCTGTCGGGCGCCGAGGCCAACGAGTTCTTCTTCCGCTCCACCGACAATGAACTCAACCAGGCCGAGGCCTACCCGTTCATGACCCCCGTGTTCGGCGAGGGTGTGGTGTTCGACGCCGACCCCGAGCGCCGGGCCGAGATGCTGCACAACACCGCGCTGCGCGGTGAGCAGATGAAGGGCCACGCCGCGACCATCGAGGACCAGGTCAAGGGCATGATCGCCGAATGGGGTGATGCGGGCGAGATCGAACTGCTCGACTTCTTCGCCGAGCTGACCATCTACACGTCGACGGCGTGCCTGATCGGTGTGAAGTTCCGCAACCAGCTGGATTCCCGATTCGCCCACTACTTTCATCTGCTGGAGCGCGGCACCGACCCGCTCTGCTACGTCGACCCGTATCTGCCCATCGAGAGTTTCCGGGTCCGCGACGAGGCCCGCGTCAAGCTCGTCGAACTGGTGCAGGAGGTCATGAACGACCGAATCGCCAACCCGCCCAAGGACAAGAGCGATCGCGACCTGCTGGATGTACTGGTGTCGATCAAGGACGAGGAGGGCAATCCGCGCTTCTCGGCCAACGAGATCACCGGCATGTTCATCTCGCTGATGTTCGCCGGTCACCACACCAGTTCAGGCACGTCGTCGTGGACGTTGATCGAACTACTGCGCAACCCCGAGTACTACGCCAAGGTGCAACAGGAGCTCGACGACCTCTACGCCGACGGCCAGGAAGTGAGTTTCCATGCGCTGCGCCAGATTCCGCTGCTGGACAACGCGGTCAAGGAGACGCTGCGCCTGCACCCGCCGCTCATCATCCTGATGCGGGTGGCCAAGGAGGACTTCGAGGTCGTGGGACATCCGATTCGCGAGGGCCAGCTGGTCGCCGCCTCACCTGCGATCTCCAACCGGATTCCCGAGGACTTCCCCAACCCGGATGCCTTCGATCCCGACCGCTACAACAAACCGCGGCAGGAGGACCTGATCAACCGCTGGACATGGATTCCGTTCGGGGCCGGCAAGCACCGCTGCGTCGGCGCCGCGTTCGCGCAGATGCAGATCAAGGCGATCTTCTCGGTGTTGTTGCGCGAGTATGAGTTTGAGGTGGCCCAGCCGCCCGAGACCTACCGCAACGACCACTCCAAGATGGTGGTCCAGCTGGCCCGGCCGTCGAAGGTCCGCTACCGCAAGCGCGTAAAGGACTGAACCATGGGCTGTTATCGGATCGAACTCGACGAGGACCTGTGTCAGGGCCACGCGATGTGCGAGCTGGAGGCCCCCGACGTCTTCAAGGTGCCCAAACGCGGCGTCGTCGAGATCGTCGACCCCGAACCACCCGACGAACTTCGTGAGGCCGTCGAGATGGCCGTCGAAATGTGCCCCACCCGAGCACTATCCATCACAGAGAAGGAAGACTGACATGGCGTCAAGAGAGCAGCTCGAAGACTGGGTCGAGCGCTGGCTGCAGGCCAACAAGGACTCCGAGGCAGCCGGCGACTGGACGAATCTGGCCGAGTTCTACACCGACGACGCCACCTACGGCTGGAACATCGGCCCCAAGGAAGACGTCATGTGCGTGGGCAAGCAAGAGATCCGCGAGATCGCCCTCGGGCTGGAGATGCAGGGCTTGGAGAACTGGTACTACGAATATCAGCGCACCCTGATCGACGAGAAGCAGAACGAGATCGTCGGCTTCTGGAAACAGATCGCCAACAAGAGCGACGGCACCCGCGCCGAGATCTACGGCATCGGCGGCAGCTGGTTCCGCCTCAACGACGATCTGCTGATCGAATGGCAGCGCGACTTCTTCGACTTCGGCCACGTGGCGAAGGGCTACGCGAAGCTCATCGAGTCCGGTGACCTGACCCCCACCATGCAGAAGCGCATCGAGCGGTCCCTGTCGGGTGAGAAGCTGCCCGGCTACTACCCGCTGGGACAGGCACCCGTCCCCATCTGGTGATTTGCGGCCACCAAGCAGTTGATTGGGGGTGGCCGTGACCTATCTAACTAATGGCTCTAGTCTGGCCTCACTAGCTCTAACGGAAGGCACATGCGGATGAAGACAAAAGGCGCTCTGATCTACGACTTCAACCAGCCGTGGTCGATCGAGGAAATCGAGATCGGCGACCCCGTCAAAGACGAGGTCAAGATCCAGATGGAAGCGTCTGGCATGTGCCACTCCGACCATCACCTGGTCACCGGGGACATCCCGATGGCCGGCTTCCCGGTGCTGGGCGGACACGAGGGCGCGGGCATCGTGCTCGAGGTGGGCCCCGGCGTCGAGAACGTCGCACCCGGCGACCACGTGGTGCTCTCGTTCATCCCGTCCTGCGGTGAGTGTCCGACCTGTCAGAGCGGACAGCGCAACCTCTGCGACCTGGGCGCGCTGCTGCTCACCGGCACCTCGGTGTCCGACGGCACCCACCGGGTGCACACCGCCGACGGCAAGCCGGTCATCCCGATGACGCTGCTCGGCACGTTCAGCCCGTACATGGTCGTGCACAAGAGCTCGGTCGTGAAGATCGACCCGTCCATCCCGTTCGAGGTGGCCTGCCTCGTCGGCTGCGGTGTCACCACCGGCTACGGCTCGGCCGTGCGCAGTGCGGACATCCGCCCGGGTGAGGACGTCGCGATCTTCGGCATCGGCGGCGTTGGGATGGGTGCGCTGCAGGGTGCGGTGAACGCCGGCGCCCGTCACATCTTCGCCGTCGACCCGGTCGAGTGGAAGCGCGATCAGGCGCTCAAGTTCGGCGCCACCCACGTCTATCCCGACGTCTTCGCCGCGATGGCCGGCATCGCCGAGGTCACCGCAGGCCTGATGGCGAAGAAGACGATCATCACCACCGGTGAGCTCAAGGGCGAGGACATCGACAACTACCTCAACTGCACGTCCAAGGGCGGCACCTGCGTGGTGACCGCCGTCGCCAACATGGCGGAGACGGATGTGAAGCTGAACCTGTCGCTGCTGACCCTGATGCAGAAGAACCTGCAGGGCACCATCTTCGGCGGCGGTAACCCGCACTTCGACATCCCGCAGCTGCTGTCGATGTACAAGGCGGGCAAGCTCAACCTCGACGACATGGTGACCCGGCAGTACAAGCTGGAACAGATCAACGACGGCTACCAGGACATGCTGCAGGGCCGCAACATCCGCGGCGTGATCCGCTATACCGACGAGGATCGGTAGCCCGCAATAAGCGGGTATCCAAACCTGTTGGCGCCGGGCAGGATCGGCGCGATGTCGCTGCGCAATCGCATGGTGATGTCGCCGATGGAGACCCTGTACGGCACACCCGAAGGGCTGCCGTCCCCGCGCACCCGCGACTACTTCGCCGCGCGCGCGGCGGGCGGCGTCGGATTGATCACCGTCGGCGCGACCGGCATCGACCATCGGCACCCCGAGACACCGGGCGGGCTGCACCTGGCCACCGACGAGGCGGTCGACGCGCATCGCGCGCTGGTCGACGTGGTGCACGAACACGGCGCCAAGATCCAGCCGCAGATCGTGCATGCCGGGCCCGACGGGCTCGGGCCGGAGATGTACGGCGTGACGTCGATCGG
This sequence comes from Mycolicibacterium moriokaense, assembly GCF_010726085.1. Classification (NCBI taxonomy): domain Bacteria; kingdom Bacillati; phylum Actinomycetota; class Actinomycetes; order Mycobacteriales; family Mycobacteriaceae; genus Mycobacterium; species Mycolicibacterium moriokaense. The sequence goes on along the minus strand of NZ_AP022560.1, from coordinate 1,333,445 downwards.
CCCGTCGGTGATTCCGTCGTACCTGACCGGCAGGCCGTCGGCGGAGGTCACGCGCGAACAGTTGGTCGAGGTCTTCGATCTGTTCAAGCGGGCGGTGCGGCGCGCGGCCGAAGCGGGGTACGACGGTATCGAACTGCATGCCGCGCACGGCTACATGTTCCTCGGCTCGTTTCTCGCCCCGCAGCGCAACCGCCGCACCGACGACTACCGCGGCGACTCGGTGTCGGGCCGTATCCGTGTGGTGCTCGACGCGCTCGCCGCGATCCGGTCCGAGATCGGCGACGCACTGCCCATCACGCTCCGCATCTCCGGCTATGAGCGTGTGGCCGGCGGCCGGCCGATGTTCGAAACCGCGCTGGTGGCACCGGAGCTGGTAGCAGCGGGTGTCGACGCGTTCCACGTCAGCGGCGGAGTGATCGATCGACTGGTGACCGGCATGGTCAACGCGGCCGACGACGGCGACGCGCTCAACGTCGGCGCTGCCGCGGCGGTCAAGGAGGTCGTCGATGTACCCGTGATCGCCGTCGGCCGTATCCACGACCCCGCCCGCGCCGAGCAGATTCTCGCCGACGGCAGGGCGGATTTCATCGCGATGGCCCGGCCCATGCTGGCCGATCCGGAGCTGCCCGCAAAGGTGGCGGCCGGGCAGACGCACCGCATCCGGCGCTGCATCTCGTGCGAGAACTGCATCGACGCGATGGAACAACGCTTTTCGGTCGACTGCGCGGTCAACCCGCGTACCGGCAAGGAACGCGAACTGGCCGTGGTACCGGCTTCCAGCGCGAAGCGGGTGGTGGTGATCGGCGGCGGCCCCGCCGGGATGGAGGCCGCACGCGTCGCCGCCGAGCGCGGTCACCGGGTGACGCTGTTCGACCGCGACGACCAGACCGGCGGTGCGCTGCGGTGGGCGTCGCTGTTGCATCCCGAGAACGAGCCGTTCCTCGACTACCTCAGGCAGGAGATCACGCAGAGCTCGGTCAACGTCGAACTGGGACAGAATCTTTCGGCTGACGATATCGTCGACCTGCGACCCGACGCCGTGGTGGTGGCCAACGGCGGGCGCGTCGTGCCACCCGCGATCGAAGGATCCGAGTTGCCCAACGTGCGTAGTGCGCGCGACATCGTCCGCGCGATATCGCAGGGGTCGATCCCCGAAGAGCGTCGCGTCACCATCGTGGGCGCCGACCTCGGCGCACTCGAGCTCGCCGAATTCCTCGCGGCGCGTGACCGTTTGGTGTCCGTCCTGGAGCCGGGCAAGGCCATCGCACCGCTGGTGGGCAACAAGCGCAAGACCGAACACATGGACCGCCTTGACCGGTTGGGGGTGACGGTGCACGTACGGGTGTCCGTCGAGCGGATCGCACCGGACGGCGTCGTCTTCACCCCGCGCGGCGGGTCCCGTCGGCGGCTGCCGTCGGACACCGTCATCGTCGCCGGCGCCGTCGAACCGAACACCGAGCTGTACGAGAAGCTCGTCGCCGCGCTGCCCGACACCCATATCGTCGCGGCGGGCGACTGCACCGGCGCCGGACTCATCCGCAAGGCCACCGAAGACGGCGCCCGTGCCGCCTGCACCATCTAACAAAGGAGTGAAACACCGTGTCCGACAGCAACACTGAAACCATCGAGAAGACACCGGTAGTCATCGCGTCCGAGGCGTCGTGGCGATGCGTGCAGGCGGGTGACAAGGAAGGGTGGCTGGCCCTGATGGCCGACGACGTCCTCGTCGAGGATCCGATCGGCGAGGCGGTCACCAACCCGGACGGCAACGGGATCCGCGGCAAGGAGGCCGTCGCCGCGTTCTACGACACCAACATCGGCCCGAACCAGTTGACCGTCACCCGCGAGGCGACGTTCCCGTCCAGCTCGCCTAAGGAGATCGCGTACATCCTGGTGCTGCGCACCCGATTCCCGAACGGCTTCACTGCCACCGTCCGCGGGGTGTTCACATACAAGGTGAACGACGCCGGTCTGATCACCAACCTGCGCGGGTACTGGAACATGGACGCCATGACGTTCGCTCAGGAGGGCGAGGGCGATTAGCGCACCACTCCGCGGCAGGGGCGCCGTGGTCGTCGGCGGCACCCGCGGCATCGGACTCGCGGTCGCCGAGCTGCTGGCCACACAGGGCGCCGGCGTCGTGCTGAACGGACGCGACCCCGCCACCGCGAACGAGGCCGCCGAACGGATAGCCGGTGCGATCGCCCATCCCGGCTCGCCGTCCGACCCCGACGTCGCCGACGCGCTTATCGAGCGGTGCGTGGAGGAGTTCGGCAGCATCGACATCCTCGTCAACTGCGCGGGCACGCCCGGGCTCGCGGGTGAGTCGATTCTGCGAGTCACCAGCACGCTGTTCCGCGATCTGATCGACGCACACCTGATGACCACGTTCGAGACCTGCCGGGCCGCCGCGCCGAAGATGGTGGAACAGGGCGGTGGTTCGATCATCAACACCAGCTCGTTCGCATATCTCGGCGACTACGGCGGCACCGGGTATCCCGCGGGTAAGGGCGGCGTCAACGGACTGACGATGGCCATCGCGGCGGAGCTCAAGGAGCACGGGGTGCGGGCGAACGTGGTGTGCCCCGGCGCCAAGACGCGGCTTTCCACGGGCTCGGAGTACGAAAGCCACATTGCTGAGTTGAACAGCCGGGGCCTGCTCGACAACGCCAGTACCCAGGCCGCGCTCGACGCGCCGCCGCCCCAGTACGCCGCACCGATCTACGCCTACCTCGCCAGCGATCTCGCCAAGGGCGTGACGGGCCAGATCTTCATCGCCGCAGGCGGTTTCGTCGGTCGCTTCGACCGTCAGACGCCGGCGATCATCGGCTATCGTGACCACGCCGATTCACCGCCGTGGAGCATCGAGGAACTGGACGGCCTCATCCGCTGAGAATCGCGCCTGAGCACCCTCACTATGCTGACGGGCATGGCGAGCGTGTTCACCAAGATCATCAACGGAGAGCTGCCCGGTCGATTCGTCTATGAGGACGACGACGTCGTCGCCTTCCTGACCATCGAGCCGATGACCCAGGGCCACACGTTGGTGGTCCCCCGCGCGGAGATCGACAACTGGCAGGACGTCGAGCCGGCCGAATTCAACAAGGTGATGGCCGTCGCGCAGCGCATCGGTAAGGCCGTTTGCAAGGCCTTCGACACGGAGCGTTCGGGGGTGATCATCGCCGGTCTCGAGGTACCGCACCTGCACGTGCACGTGTTCCCCGCGCGCAACCTGTCCGACTTCGGATTCGCCAACGTCGACCGCAACCCGTCTCCGGAGTCACTGGACGAGGCGCAGGCGAGGATCAAGGCCGCACTGGCCGAATTGCCCTGACGCTCAACCCAGCTGGGCGGGCACGTCGGCGATCCGCGGCAGCTTGACCGTGAACCGGCAACCTTGGCCCGGCGCGGTCGTGACGCTGACTGTGCCGCCGTGCGCGTGCACCAACGAGTCGACGATCGAGAGCCCCAGTCCGGTGCCGCCGCTCGCCCGCGCCCGCGACGAATCCGCGCGGTAGAAACGCTCGAACACGCGGTGAGCGTCTTCCACGCTCATACCCGGGCCCTTGTCACAGACCTCGAGCACCGCGGTGTCGTCCTGTGTTCCCACCCGCACAGCGACATCCGCCGTCTCGGGTGTGTGCTGCAGCGCATTGGACATCAGGTTCGAGAGCACCTGCCGCAGCCGCGGCTCGTCGCCGAGTACTTCGGGGGTGCCGGGTCCGTCGAAGACCTCCATCGTGATCCTGCGCTTCGGCGCGATCGACCGCGCATCGTGGACGGCGTCGCTTGCCAACACCAGCAGATCAACCCTCCGCTGATCGAGCGGACGCTGCGCATCGAGCCGCGCCAGCAGCAAGAGGTCTTCGACCAGCAGACCCATCCGGCTCGACTCACTTTCGATGCGGCTCATCAGCATCTCGATGTTGTCCGCGGCACCTTGGCGGTACAGCTCAGCGAAACCGCGGATGGTGGTCAGCGGTGTGCGTAGCTCGTGGCTTGCGTCGGTGATGAATCGGCGCATCCGTTCCTCGGAACCGCGCGCCTGCTCAGCGGACGCCTCCGACGCCGCGATCGCGGTCTGGATCTGGGCGAGCATGCCGTTCAGCGCCAGCGACAATCGGCCGACCTCGGTCCGCGGATCCCGCTCCGGCACCCTTCGGTCCAGCTGGCCCGCCGCGATCGCCGCAGCGGTCCGTTCCACTTCCACCAGCGGCCGGAGGCTGCGGTGCACGACCCAATACCCCGCCACGCCAACCACGAGCAGCACGGCCAGCCCGATGCCGAGTTGGGCGTATGTCAGGGCGCGCAGCGTCGTCTCGACGTCGGACAGATCGATGGCCACGGTGGTGAGTTCGCCCTGCGGACCGCGCACCGTCATCGCGCGCCACCGGACGCCCGAGTCGCCGACCGAACCGATGGTGACCGGCTCGGGACCGACGTCATTGGAGTCAGGCAGTGCCGGTTCGGCGTCACGGTCGTTGACCGCCATCCAGATGTGGCCGTCGGGACCGATGCCCCGGACGTAGAAGTCCGACGGCGGGCGGGCGGGGTTGGGCCCCGCCATCGGCTCCGCGGGCACCTGACGCGGGGCTTGGGCCCAGCTGCGGGAGGCGTCGAGCAGTTCCTCGTCCACCCGGTTGCTCAGGCTGTGGCGCAGGATCGATGTGACCGCCACATCCGCGGCGAGCAGGCCGCACGCCACCAACACCAGGGTGGCGGCCACGAGTCCAACGCGCAGCGGGATTCCCCGCCTGCTCAATGCGCCCACAGGCCCATTGTTCAGGTCAGCGCTCTGCCCGTCTCGCAAGCGCTTATCTGTGCCGTCCACTCATCGGGGTTCGCGAAGGACGTACCCCACGCCACGCAACGTGTGCAGCAGACGCTGTTCGCCGGTGTCGATCTTGCGACGGAGATACGACACGTAGGACTCGACGACGTTGACGTCACCGCCGAAGTCGTAGCGCCAGACGTGGTCGAGGATCTTCGGCTTCGACAGCACGGTGCCCGCGTTGATGATGAAGTAGCGCAGCAGCGTGAATTCGGTAGGTGAAAGGGAGACCGGCTCGCCGGCTTTCCACACCTCGTGGGTGTCCTCGTCGAGTTCGATGTCGGCGAACGTCAACCGGGAACTGCGCGCCTCCTCGACGGCACCACGACCCGACCGCCGCAGGATCACCCGCAGCCGGGCGACCACCTCTTCGAGGCTGAACGGTTTTGTCACGTAGTCATCACCGCCGAGGGTGAGCCCGGCGATCTTGTCCTGCAGCGAATCGCGGGCCGTGAGGAACAGCGCCGGAGCGTCGATGCCGTCGGCACGCAGCCGACGCAGCACGCCGAAGCCGTCCATGCCGGGCATCATCACGTCGAGGATCACCGCGTCCGGTTTGACCTCACGTGCCTTGTCCAGGGCGGCCGAACCGTTGGACGCCGTGTAGACGTCGAAACCCTGGAACTTGAGGCTCACCGACAGCAGCTCGACGATGTTGGTCTCGTCGTCTACCACGAGGACCGTGGCCTCCGGGGTGTGTTCGTGTGCAGGAGCCATCGCCATTCATCCACTTTCCGCCCGATTGCTTGCGATGTTCCTTGCGAAAGACTGTGTACTTCCTGTGAGTTTGGCCTTGCGTCGTCCATAGACTGGGGAAATGAACCTGGGGAAAGCCGTGACGGACCTGGCCACCGCACCGGTACGAGTCGGTCTGGCCATGGCTGACGCAGGGCTTTCGATGGCCAGCGGCGCCCTCGGCATCGCCCAGCGCACCCTAGGTGAATCGGATTCGGCGACCGCCGACGGGTCGGCGTCGTTCGCGAAACTGCTGGGTCTCGACGAAGCCGTCGACCGAGCAAATCGCCTGGCCAGGCTGATGGATGACGACGCGCCACTCGGCAGGGCACTGGCGCCCAACGGTCCGCTCGACCGACTTCTGCGCCCGGGCGGAATCGTCGATCAGCTGACCGAGGAAGGCGGGCTGCTGGACCGGCTCACCGCAGAGAACGGTGCGATCTCTCGGGCGCTCGCACCGGGCGGGATCGTCGACCAGGTGACCGCGGAAGGCGGGCTGCTGGACCGGATGACGACCGACGACGGCGCGATATCTCGGGTCATCGCCCCCGGCGGGCTGGCGGATCAACTCCTGGCCCACGACGGCCTGATCGAACGGGTGCTTCGCGAAGACGGGGTGGCCGACCGGTTGCTTGCCGAGGGCGGGCTGCTCGACACGCTGACCGACCAGAACGGGCCGCTGCTCAAACTGGCGGATGTCGCCGACACCTTGAACCGCCTGACGCCGGGTTTGGAGGCGTTGGGGCCGACGATCGATGCACTGCACGACGCAGTCATCACGTTGAGCCAGGTGGTCAACCCGCTGAGCAACATCGCCGACCGAATACCACTACCGGGCAGGCGTCCCAGGGCGCGCACCCGGGCGACCTCACGACCGGTGGTGTCGCAGCGGGTCATCGACGCCGACGAGTGACGTCAGCCGTCCAGGGTGGCGACGCGATCGGCGACCTCATCGGCCGCCGGGGCTTCGCTTTCGGGTTGCCACTGCTGTAGCAGCGGGACGACCGCACCGCGCAGGATCCGCACGTACTCGTCGACGTCCTGCGGACCGTACGACTCGATGCGGTCGGCGACCTCTGGGACCAACGGCCGCAGCGCCGTCGCGATGGACAGCCCCATGGCGGCCTCGGTGCTGGCGCTCTGGTCGAGCAGGTTCAGCAGCCGCTCGATGTCGGGCCGCTCCAATCCCGGATAGACGTGCGGCAGGTCCTCGAGCAGATCGTCCTTGACAGTCACACCGCAGCGAGTTCCCCGAATGGGCGACCCGATAAACTCTGACCCCGCAGGCCCCCTTAGCTCAGTGGTAGAGCGTTCGCCTTGTAAGCGGAATGTCATCGGTTCAATCCCGATAGGGGGCTCCACGTTTGGCCACGGGTTGAGAAAGTGTCGCTGCTGCGGTGCAGCACTCACGAAGCGCAGTCAGAAGGTCTACTGCGACAACACATGCCAGGCGGTGGCCCGGCGCCAAGCCAGTACGGAGCTTTGGCTCAAATCCGGTGATGCGCGGGTGGGCACCGGCCGCGGCCACTACATCCGCGAGTACCTTGCCGAAGCGCAGGGACGCTGTTGTGCGATCTGCGGCGGCGCCAGCGTGTGGTTGGACCTGCCACTCGCGTTGGTGTTGGACCACATCGACGGGGACCCGACCAAGAACCGGCGGGAGAACCTGCGACTGGTCTGCCCGAACTGCGACTCGCAGTTGACGACGTATAAGAGTCGCAATCGCGGCAAGGGTCGGCACTACCGACGGCAGCGCTACGCCGACGGCCAGTCTTACTAGGGCGAGCGCAGGATGACGATCGAGTTGTCGATCTTCTTGAAGGACTTGAACGTCTCTTCCGGCGCACCGAAGATCGCGGACAACACCCGCGGTGGGAGCCTGCTGAGCGACTCCCCGATCCCGATGTTGTCCTTGTCTTCGGGCGCACTGGTGTTCTGAATGATGATGACCGACAGGTCATCCTGGCCGCGGTTCTCGAAATAGTGAAACGACCCTTGGGGCGCGAATACGACGTCGTTGACCTCCTGGTCGAAGCTCTCGTAGTTGCCGTTCCCGTCGATGACGATCCACGTCGCCACTCCTCCGGTGACGATGTTCAGTTCCCACGCACTCGGATGCCAATGCGGCTCGCGGATGCCTCCAGGCTTCAGCGTGAGCAACAGCATGCTCGCTTCTTGTCCCTTGAGGATCGGGAAGTTGTCCTCGTTCGCTTGCTGAAACCAACCTCCGTCATGCTCGCTGCGCGGCTGCTCGCCGAGTCGGAACAGGTGGGTCTGCGAGGTGATGGTCTCGGCGGGTATGCGGGGATCGCCGAAGCGCGCAGCATCGTCAGCCATAGAAATCGGAGCTTCCTTCTCGGAGCTGTTGCCAGAGCCGCTGGAGATGATGAGGCGGTCGACGCCCACTCCGGTCGCGGCGGCAGCGCCCGCCAGACCCGTTGCACCCAGGACTTTGCGGCGATTCACCGTCACGGACGGGAGCCTAGCGGCGGCCACGGGCGCACAAGAGAAATCCAACGAGTTTACGCAGAACGGCCTCGGCCATGTGTTTGCTGGGGCATCATACTTGGGATCGGTAGCTAACTCCGCGGCCTGTACTGGACCGCATTGGCGACGCCACCCGAGCGGCGCCCGACGAAGGAGAACGATCATCAACCGAATCTCGAAGCTTGCGACCGCGGTGGCGGTGTCCACCGGTCTGGGCCTGGCTGGGTTGGGGTTGGCTACCGCGTCCGCGCAGGGTCCCAGCTACCAAGGCGGCAACTGTCCGGCCGGCGTCACGTGCACCCACTGGTTCCCTGGTGAGCCGGCGCCTCCTGGCGGTCAGGTGCTGAGCTGGGACTGGAATGTCCCGCACGACTGGTACTGGACCTCCGAGGGCATCGTGGACGTCGCGTCCAACACCATGTTTCCGTGGTCCGGTTCGCCGCATGCTGCGGCGCCGCCACCCGCCCCGGTCGGTACGCCACCCCCGCCGGTGACACCGCCGCCGGGAATGCCGTTCTGCTCCCCGCGCGGATCCCTGATCATCATTCCGCCCATCTGCGACGAGATCGGTTACGACTGGCCGCCAGGCTCGCTGCGCTAGCAGCATGCGTCGGCCCGCCATCAGAGCTTCTCGGGTGGCGGGCCGATCCCTGTTCCGACTAGTTGTGAACGGCTAGTTGTGGACGGTCGGGCTGCCGCCCACCGTTGCGCGTGGCGTCTGCCGTCCCGGCTGGTTCTGCGCGAAGGAGAAGCACGTGCCGTAGTGCCCGGCCGTGCAGGGAATGCCGTTGATCGTCGTGACCGGCCCACCGGATCGATTCGTGGGGACGCCGTTTGCGTCGGTGGCGGGATACGTGGACGGCTCCGCTACCGCCGCCGGCGCAGCGGCGATCGCCACCGCGCACAAGCCGCCGAGAAGCAATCCGCGTAACCACATACCTGCAGGGTACGCCCGTATGGAGCGCATCTGTGCACAGGCGCGAACTCCAGCAATATTTGCATTTATTCGCTGGCGCGGACGTCAGGACAGCGGCGCCAGACCGGACCTGACGAGATTCACACAGGTAGCACTGATCTCGTTGAGGTCGCCCGTGCAGCCGTTGCGGCCCCAGTTCTCCACGGCAGTCACCAGCGCTGCCGCCAACGTCGCACCGGCAACCTCGGCGAGCAAATCGACCTCTGGCGTGTCGGCGTACCGGTGCGCAACGAACTTCGTGATCACCCCGGCGAACGACGCCTGCACCACCCTCAGGTGAGCGGCGATCCGCTCGGCACTGATCAGTTCCGCCCGAGCACTCGCCGCCTGGCGCACCACTTCCAGGTCATACGGGAAGCTCGCAATGGCGGCCAGCACGGCATCGAACACCGACTCCGAATCGGGCCGCCGCTCCAAGGCGTCGGCCAACCACTCGACCTGCGTCTCGTAGTCCTGGAACAGGACGGCTTCCTTGGTGGGGAAATGTCGGAAGAACGTGCGCTCGGTGACCCCGGCCTCGCGAGCCAGCTCGGTCACCGTGACATTCGTGAAGCCCTTGGCGGCGAAGCTCGCCAGCGCCGCCTTTCGCAACGCTTCGCGCGTCGACAATCGCCGGAGCTCATGCAGGTTGGGCGAGGCGGTCATAGCGCGGCGATCGTATCCCACCGTCGATCGAGTTTGTCAGTACTGACATATTTTGTGTCAGTACTGACATATTCTATCCGGATCTATCCAGTGCAAAGGAGAGCCCATGAGCGACTACGACGCGATCGTCGTCGGTGCCGGCCACAACGGACTGACGGCCGCCGCGCTGCTGCAACAGGCGGGTATGCGGACCGTGTGCCTGGAGGCCAACACATACGCCGGAGGGATGGCGGCCACCGTCGAGCTCATCGACGGGTTCCGCTACGAGATCGCCGGCTCGGTCCAGTTCCCCATGCCGCCGCAGATCGCCAAGGAGCTCGGACTCGACACATTGCCGACCGTCGACTCCGAAGTAATGTCGGTCAATCTCGGCGACGACGGTGACGAGGCGATGATCTTCTATCGCGATCCGATGAAGCTCATGGCCCACCTCACCGAGAAGCACGGCGTGGACGCCGTCACCGGCATGGCGGGATTGATCGGCTGGAGCCAGGGCCCGTCGAAGGCGCTGGGCCGCTTCGACGTTCGCACACCACCAAAGACCATCGACGAGATGTATGCCTGCGCTGCCAACGAAGCCGAGCGCCAGGCCATCCACGACGTCCTGTTCGGCACCGCGATGGACGCCATCGACCGATTCCTGCCCGATCGGCAGAAGCACGCGGTGATGCGCGGAATGCTCGCCTTCCTGGCCATCAACTCGACGTACCGCGGTCCCTACACCCCGGGCAGCGCAACATGTTTGGCGTTCGCACTCGCCGTACCCGACGAATCCACCGCGATGATGACCAAGCTGGAGGGTGGGATCGGAGCACTCTGCGACCACCTGCTCGAGCTGTTCCTTTCCGGCGGCGGGGAGATCAGATACCGCACCAGGGTCGAGAAGATCCTCGTCGCCAACGACCGCGTGACCGGTGTGCGATTGCGCGACGGTTCCGAAGTCAGTGCGCCGGTGGTCATTTCGAACCTTTCGCCGGATCACACGCTCGTGGACCTGGTCGGCGCCGAACATCTCCCCGACGACCTCGTGACGCGGCTGGGTGGTCGCGACCACCGCGCCTCGTTCGTCCAGCTCCACTTCGCACTCGACGGCCTCCCCGAATTCGCACCGCCCTACGAGTTCCTCAACGAGCCCGGCATGCAGGGGTCCGTCGGGATCTTCAACTCCCCCGAGGAACAACAACGCCAATGGGACGAGTGCAGACGCGGCGTCGTGCCGGACAACCCGTCGATGGGCATGCAGATCCCGTCGGTGCACGACCCCGCCATGGCGCCGCCAGGAAAACACGCGGCCAGCGCGTTCGCGTACGCATTCCCCGTGGAGACCAGCCGCGACCGGCACGGCCACCTGAAGAACGAGATGGCCGAAAAGGTGATCGACAAGATCACCCGCTACGCCCCCAACTTCCGCGACATCGTCATCCGCCACATCACGTTCGCGCCGTACCACATGCAGACGATGTTCGCGGCACCCGCAGGTGACTTCTGTCATGGTCTGCTGCATCCGGACCTGATGGGACCGAATCGGCCGGGGCCGAAGGGCTTTCTCGACATGCCGATCCCGATCGACGGTCTCTACCTCGGCGGGGCGGGGTGCCACGGCGGTCCGGGCATTACGTTCATACCGGGATACAACGCCGGCCACCAGGTGATCGACGACCGCAGCTAGGCGCGCCTGTCACAAATCCAGCTCCTACCCGGTCTCAGAGGTATACCCGCGACCAGAAGGAGCCCGGACATGACCAGCGAGTCGGTAGCACCGAACCCCCACAGCACCGCGTGGCAGACGGCAGTGACCGTGCTGCAGGAGGCCATGCCACCCGATATCGCCCCGGGATCGCACGCGATGACCATCGCCATCGAGTTCCCGCCGGGCGATCCGGGCACCGCGCCGCATCGCCACAGCGGACCTGCGTTCGGTTATGTGCTGGAAGGCGCGATGCTGTTCGAACTCGAGGGTGAGCCACCCCGCGTCGTGGAGGCCGGTGAGACCTTCTGGGAGCCCGGTGGCGACACCATTCACTACTCGGATGGAAACGCGCGTGACGACGTGAAACTCCGCTTCCTCGTGACGATGTTCTGCGCTCCCGGCCAGCAGATGCTCACTTTCGTCGACGAGGACGAACTACTCGCCCGTCGGGACCGCCGCGTCCCCGCGAAGGTCTGAGCAGGCAAAGGGATTCCGATGTCCAAGATCTTGTTGCAGACCACCATCGCCGCACACGCCGACGACTGGGATATCAGCCGTTTCTCGCTGCTGGCCGCCGAACTGCGCGCGGCGGGCCACGAGGTGACCGCACGGAACCGGGTCAGCACGACCGACGACCCTGTACTGAGCCGGCTGGACGAGTTGGACCACGACCAGCTGTGGCTGATGGCCGTCGACGTCGGCGATGGTCTCACCGATGCCGAATCGCAAGCCATCGTGCGGTTTCGCGAGAACGGCGGCGGGGTGCTCACCGCGCGCGACCACCAGGATCTGGGCAGCTGCCTGACCGGGCTCGGATCGTTGGGCGACGTCAACCATTTTCATGAGAAGAACCCCGACCCGGCGCGCATACGCGACGACCAGGACACCCCGACGATCTCGTGGCCCAACTACCACTCCGGGGCCAACGGCGACTATCAGCCCGTGTTCGCCGATGAGCCCGTGCACGCGTTGCTGCGCACCAACCACACCGCCAGCGGCCGGATCGAATGGTTCCCGGCCCACCCACACGAGGGTGCGGTGTCCGCGTGTGTGCCCAATGCGAAGGTGCTCGCGCGCGGCCGAAGCACCGCATCGGGCCGACGCTTCGGGCTCGCCGTGGTGCTGGACGGTGAGATGTCCCCGGATGGCAGGCCGATGGGCCGGGCACTGGCGGCTTCGACCTTCCACCACTTCGCCGACTACAACTGGGACCTCGGCTGCGGCGCACCCACCTTCGTCACCGAACCCGAGGGCTCCGCGATCAAGGCGGACCCGTCACGGCTGGTGGCGTTCAAGGACTACGTGCGCAACATCGCCGCGTGGTTGCACCCGGCGGCCTCCGCTACCGACGGCCGAGAGATTCCAGTCATGGCGTCCGAGCCGCGATGACCACACCCGCGGCGGCCTCGATCGGTTTGACGATCGACGTGAAATCCGAGTCCGGTCCCTCCGCGGCCAGTGTGCCCTCCCACATCCGGGCGACGGTATCGGCCAGCTCCGTCGGCAGCCCCAGCGCCTTGGCCTCGTCCAGGTACAGCCGGATGTCCTTGACCATGAGGCCGGTCGCAAAACCGTAGTCGAAGGTGCGCGGCAGCACCGCCCGCGGGAACTTATCGCGGCTCGCGTGGGTTCCGCCGGATCCGGAGTTGAGCACGTCGATCATCACCTCGGCGTCCAGCCCGGCCTTGACCCCCATCGCGACGGCTTCCGCGGTGACCGCAAGCGATGACGCCGCGATCAGGTTGTTGACGAGCTTCATCGTCTGTGCGGCACCGGGTTTCGGGCTGACGTAGGTGACGCGGCCGATCGCCTGAAAGGCCGGCAGGCACACGTCGAACTCGTCTCGCGGACCCGACACCATCACCGCGAGGGTGCCCGCCTGCGCGCCGTGCACACCTCCGCTGACCGGGCTGTCGAGCGCGGCCACACCATGGTCGGCCAGCAGCGCGGAATTGCGTTGCGCCGTCGAACTTCCCACCGTGGAGAAGTCGACGAAGCGGCGGATCGCCGAGCCACCCGCGACCGCCTCGGCGACGTCGAGGGACGCCTGCGGCGTCGGCAGGCTCGCCATGACGGTTGCCACGCGGTCGGCGACGTCGGCCGCAGACGTCGCGGCCTCGGCACCCTGTCGGACGGCCTCGTCGACGACCGGGGGGCGGGTGTCGAAAACCACGACACGATGCCCTGCGGCCAACAGTCGACAGGCGATCGGAAAGCCCATGTTGCCCAGGCCGATGAAGCCGATGTCCATACGCGGCCCTAGCCCTGCTCGAGCTCGTCGAACGCGGCCCGTGCGACCCGGAAGCTGTCCACAGCGGCGGGCACCCCGCCGTAAACGGCTACCTGCATGAAGATTTCGCGAATCTCGTCGCGGGTGACGCCGTTGGTGAGCGCGCCCTTGATGTGGGTCCGCAGCTCGTTCGGCCGGTTCAGCACCGCGAGCATCGCCAGGTTGAGCATGCTGCGGGTCTTGCGGGGAAGCCCGTCGCGGCCCCACACCGCGCCCCAGCAGTACTCCGTCACCAGATCCTGGAAGGGGCCCGTGAATTCGTCGACGTTTCCCGCCGCCTGCGCGACGTAGGCCTCGCCGAGCACCGCGGTCCTGATCTCCCGGCCCTTGTCGTATGTCTCTTGGTCCACGTGCCCTCTTTTCTCCGACCGAGCCCTGAGTATCCCTGAGCACAACTTCGTGAGTTTTGCGCCCATCCGAGTCGGGAACTCCGCGTACGCGGAGCCCAGCGTTGAGCCCACGCAAATTCCAGAGCGATCACAGGCGGTGCGAGGTATGCGGGTCATCAATCGGTTGGTCATTGTTTCGGGGGTAGCGGTCGCAGCGTTGCTGACGCCATCGGCGCCACTGCCGTCGGCATCGGCGGTGGCGTGTGCAGATGTGGAGGTTGTCTTCGCGCGCGGCACATTCGAAGCGCCCGGAGTCGGCGGAGTCGGACAGTCGTTCGTCGATTCGCTGCGCTCGAAGATCGGTGACAAGTCGATGGACGTATACCCGGTCAACTACCCTGCGTCGCTCGATTTCGCGACGGCCGCGGATGGCGTCATCGATGCGCGGAACAAGGTCCAGGACGTGGCCAACACCTGCCCGAACACGGAGATCGTGCTCGGCGGCTTCTCGCAGGGTGCCGCCGTGGCCGGGTACATCACCGCCGACGCGGTGCCACCTGGCTTCACCCTTCCGCAGGGAATCACCGGTCCGATGCCCGCGGAGGTGGCCGACCATGTGGCCGCGGTGGCGCTGTTCGGAAAGCCGTCGAACGGCTTCCTGCAGACGATCAACACCGCCGCCCCACCCATCACGGTGGGCAGCCGCTATGCGGGTAAGACCCTCGACCTGTGCGTCCCCACCGATCCGATCTGCTCGGCCGGTGGAGGCGATGGCGCCGCGCACAACCTCTATCCGGTCAACGGGATGACCGACGAGGCGGCGACGTTCGCCGCAGCGCGTATCTCGGACGCCGCGAGCTCACACTAGAGCCAGGTATTCGACGACGGCTCGAACCGCAACGGCACGGCCCGCGGCAGCTTCCTTCGCGGACCGGTGGATATCGAATCGACGAGCAGGGCGACGTAGCGCCGCCAGCCGTCGCTGTCGGAATCCATCGTGAGCAGCACGCTGTAGAGCATTGCGATGAAACGGGGCAGGTCGTCGGGGACCACGTCGGAGCGGATCACCCCCGCTTCGCGACCGCGTGCGGTGAGTTCGGCCAGGGCGTCGTTCAGCTCGGCGGAGATGTCGGACCGCAGCGAGCCGGCCCGCCGTGCCGCGGTCAGCAGATGGTGTTCGCGAGCACCGAGTGAGATGGCCGCCTCGATCAATGTGACGAGTCCGCGCATGGGGTCCTTGTCGGCGCGGGCCTTCTCGATCATCGGCGTGAGGTCTTCGGCGATGCTCTGGTCCAAGGCGGCGCTGATCAGGTCGCCCTTCGTCGGAAACCGTCGATACAGCGTCCGCTCGCCGACACCTGCCCGGCGGGCGATGGCCTCCATCGGCGCATCCGCCCCCAGTTCGCCGTAGACGTCACGCGCAGCGCGCAGAATGCGCTCGGCGTTGCGCGCCGCATCGGCGCGCAACGGGCGGTCGGCTACCGCGGGCATCGGCCCAGTCTAACTGACAGTTGACTGGCACTCTGGCGCGCTTTACGCTCTGGCTAATTGGCAGGGTTCTGACACTTAACGGGAAACGCCGGTGACAACAACGACTTCCGAGGCGACGGAGTCCGACCTCCCCGCCATTCCCGCCGCCCGCTCGGCGTCGTGCCCGTTGCATCCGCCCGCGGAGTTCGCGCAGTGGCGCGAGGAGCCGGGTCTGCGCCTGGCGATGTATCAGGGCCGGCCGACCTGGGTGGTCAGCCGGTACGAGGACATCAGGGCGGCACTGGTCGATCCGCGACTGTCGGCCGAGACCATCCCCGCGGGGATGTTGCCGAAAGACAGCGACAACAACACACCCGTGATGTTCGCGCGGGTGGACGACCCCGAGCACCATCGCATCCGGCGAATGCTGACCAGAGACTTCACCTTTCGGCGGGTCGACGGTATGCGGCCCCAGATCCAGGAGATCGTCGACTCCTATCTCGACAGGATGCTCGACGCCGGACCGCCCGCAGATCTGGTGCGCGCCTTCGCGTTACCGGTGCCGTCCCTGGTCATCGCACATCTGCTCGGGGTGCCCGACGACGACCTCGAACTGTTCCACCACCACACGACGGTCGGACTGGACGTCCACGCCTCAGACGAGGAGAAGGCGCAAGCGTTCGGGGCGATGTTCGCCTACATCGGAGAGCTGGTCGAGCGCAAGAAGCAGGAACCCGGCGACGACCTGCTGGGTCGCCTCGTCACCGACCACGTGCTCAACGGCGACATCAGCGCCGAGACCGCGACCGTCACCGGAGCGATCATGATGCAGGCCGGGCATGAGACCACGGCGAACATGCTCGCGCTGGGAACCGTTGCGCTGATGGAACATCGGGAGCTGTTCGACCGCCTCGGCAACAGCAACGACCCAGCCGTCATCGCCAACATCGTCGAAGAACTGATGCGCTATCTCGCCATCGTTCACAGCCAGGTCGACCGGATCGCCACCGAGGACCTTGTCCTGGGCGGTCAGCAGATCCGCGCAGGGGACTTCCTCGTGATGAACATTCCGGCCGCGAACTGGGACCCTGCCTTCGTCGCGCACCCCGAGGTGCTGGACGGCAATCGAAACGCACGCGGGCACTTGGGTTTCGGTTACGGCGTGCACCAGTGCATCGGCGCGAACCTCGCCCGCGTGGAGATGCAGATCGCGTTCGCGACGCTGGCCCGCCGGGTGCACGGGCTGCGCTTGGCCGTCGGCCTCGACGAACTGAGGTTCAAGGGCGAGTCCGGTATCTACGGCATGCGGGAGCTACCCGTTACCTGGTGACCCAATCTAGAGCCGCTGCACCGCGTACGCCGCCGCCTCGTTGGTGCTGCCGTTGAGCCCGTACATCGCGTGGGCCCAGCTCGGCGGGCCGGGGGCGGCGCCGTTGCAGATGGTGTCGTCCGGGGCACACAGCTTTAACGTCTTGCCGGCGTAGGACGGTCCGATCGTGATAGGCGGCGCGCCGACGCTGCCCATGAACTCGGGCGACGGAAGGCCGATCAGCACCACGGCCGCGACGTGCTCGGCGACCTCGGGCGGCATCGGATTGGGGATGAACTGGCGATACTCGGCGGGCACCTCGTCGGGTATCTCGGCCGACGTCACGTAGCCGGCGAGGGCCGCCCCTTGGGAGAACCCGCCGAGCACGATCCTGGTGTCGGGACAGTTCGCCGCCGTCGACTCGACGTGTTCACCGGCATCGCGGATACCGTCGACGACCGTCCTGGCGAAGGCGATGCGGTCGCCGAAGTCACTACTGGCGGCGTAGTTGACCGGATAGACGTTGACGGACCGCGGCTCGGCCTGCGCGCGTACCGCGTCGACGAACGCCTGGCCCACTCCACCCACGCCGGGTGGTTCGGCTGTGCCGCGGGCGAAGACCACTTCGACGTCGGGGCAGCCCTGTGCGGCGGCGAATGGAACAGGCGCGATGAGCACAGCCGCAGCGGAGGTAGCGGCCGCGCCGAGCAAACGTAGGACGCTGGAGATCATGACCCTCTGTACCCCCTTTTGTCCGCGTGTACTCAGGTTGATGTCGGATCGCTGATCTTCACCAGCATCTTGCCGATGTTCGCGCCGGTGAACAACCCGTTCATCGCGTCGACGCACGATTCGATGCCCTCGTAGATCGTTTGCCGATGCACAAGCTTGCCTTCGGCCTCCCACTGGCGGAGTGGGCCGAACGCCTCCTCGAACCTGCCCCATTCGTCGAGCGCGTTGAAACCCTGCATCGTCGCGGTCTTCGCCAGCAAATTTACGTAGTTCGCGGGACCGGGGTGTTCACCCGTCAGATAACTGGAGATGACACCGCACAACACCACCCGCGCCTTCGGTGCGAGACGGCCCAGCACGGCGTCCAGGATCGGCCCGCCGACATTGTCGAAATACACGTCGACCCCGCGCGGGCAGTGCTCCTTCAGCGCGACCTTGATGTCGTCCTCGCGGTAGTCGATGCACGCGTCGAAACCGAAGTCCTCGACCACCGCCTTGCACTTCTCGGGACCGCCGGCGATTCCCACCACGCGTGCGCCCGCGATCTTGGCGATCTGTCCGGCCACCGATCCGGTCGCACCGGCCGCGGCGGAGACGACCACCGTCTCGCCCTCCTTCGGCTTGCCGATGCCGACCATCCCGAAGTACGCGGTGGCACCCGTCGGCCCGTAGACCGACATCACCGCGAGCTGGTCGACTTTGTCCTGAGGTCCCGGCACCGGTGTGGTGAAGATGTCGTCACGGCAGATGACGTATTCCTGAAACCCGGTCAGCGTCGTGACGACGTCGCCGACGGCGTACGCGGCGCACCGCGATTCCACGACCTCCCCGATGCCCGCCGCGCGGATGACCTCACCGATCTGCACCGGCGGCAGATAACCCGGCTGGTCGTTCAGCCAGGTGCGCGCAGCGGCGTCGATACCCACATACGTGGTGCGGACAAGCGCCTCCCCCTCTGCGGGCTCGGGCGCGGGGGTGGTGACCAACTCGGTGTCCTCGGGTGCGACCAATCCGGTCGGCCGGCGTCGCAACAGGATCTGACGGTTCATCAGCGCAGCCACGTTCGGAACCTACCTGTCGACGATCTCGCGCAGGAAGCGTTGGCTCGCCACGAGATAGCAGACGATCGCGACGACCTGCGCCACCGGAACGATCAGCAGCGCACGCCCCAGCGACGTGGCGCCGAGGTCGGCCTTGAGTGCATCGCTAATGGCGCCGGTGAGATAAGGCCCCGCCGATCCGACCATGGAACCGAAGAACAAGAGGATGGCCGACGCCGTCGCGCGCTCCTCCACACGTGCCAACCGTTGAATCGCCGCGATCGACGGCGCCATGTGCGCGGTACCGATGACGTAGCTCAACGCGATGAACCAGACGCACAGGGTTCGGCTTTCGACCAGGAACGCCAACACCGAAAACGGAATCAACGCCGCGGTCATCGCGGCCACCAGCCACAGGGACCACCGAGGATCTCTGGCGGACAGGCGATCCGCGAGCCGTCCCACGATCAGCAAGCTGGCTATCCCGGTCAGGCCGCTGGCGACACCATATTGCACACCCATGTCGCCGAGCGACATCCCGCGTGTTCGCATCAGGTAGGCGGGGGCGAAGGTGGTCAGCGAGTACCCCGCGAACGCGATGAATGCGGCGCCGAGGACGACGGCCAGAAAGCTCGGCTTCTTCAGCAGATCCAGCGCTTTCCGTGTCTGCACCACGCTGTCGGCGGGCTCGACGGCCGGCATCGACTGGCGGCGCCCGAGGGCGACGAGCACCAGCGGTGCGAACACGACGCTGATCGCACCCATCAGCACGAAGGCCGTCCGCCACCCCAGGGTGTGCGCAAGCAGCCCGCCGCCGAGCAGGCTGGCGGCGCTGGCCAACGGGACCGCGAGGGTGATGACGGCCAGCGGCGCGGCGCGGCGCTCCGGTGGGAAGTTTCGCGCCACGTAGGCGTGCGCCGCCGGTGTGCTGCCCGCTTCGCCCACCGCGACGCCGATCCGGGTGAGCGCGAGCTGGAAGGTCGACTGGACCGCCGCGCCGAGCATCGTCATGGTGCCCCAGAGGGTCAGACAGCTCGAGATGACCAGGCCGAAGGCGCCGCGGTCCGCGAGCCGGGCGATCACCAGGCCGAGCACCGCGTAGACGGCGAGGAACCAGAAGCCGTTGATGACGCCGATTGCGGTGTCCGACAACGCCAGATCGTTCTTGATCGGCTCGGCCAGTACCGCGGGCAGAAAGCGGTCGGCGTAGTTGAGCGTGCCGACGACGGCGAGCAGCACGACGGCCGTCCAGGCCCGCCGCGTGCTGTGGGGCGTCAATGTCTCGTCGACAAGCGTCATCCGCGGAAGCTTCACAGATTGTGTCCCGCATGTCACGCGACTGAACACAACATCTGGGTGTAGAAGGAGAGCCATGGCAGAAGCGGGCGTCTGGGTGGTATGGGGGATCCCCACACGGGGCCGCGAGGTGCAAGCCCTCGAATTCCTGAAGGACAAGCTGACCGGCTACCTGCAGGAGCTTGTGCGCGAGGGCAGGATCGAGCGATTCGATGCCGCGATCCTCAAACCGCAGAGCGACCAGTTGGGGGGGTTCGTTCTCATCCAGGGCACCCGGCAGCAGATAGACAGCCTGCATCAGGACAAGCAGTTCGAGACGTATGCGTTCGAGGTACAGGCCATCGCCGACCACGTCAACATCATCGAGGCGTGGGTCGGAGATGGTCTGCAGTACGCGTTCGGCCTGTACGAGGACGCCCTGCGTGAAGCCGGCCTGATGTCTTAGCCGGGAGAGCGCACCCCGCCCGAGCTTCTCGACAAAACGCCACCAAGATCAACCCCACAGGGACAAGTGTGAATTTTGGGACGTTTGACCTATTTTGCTGCGCGGACGGCCGCTGTGCTATCTAATTTCTCTACGGGTCGGGGGACCATGTTTTGAAAGGGATGGCATGGGACCTGCCAGCTATATCGGGCGCGTCGGGGGGCTGGCCTTCGCGTTGGGCGTCGGCACGGCGATCGCCATGAGCCCCGGGGTTGCCACGGCGCAGACGAACGATTCATCGTCGGCATCGTCCACGGATTCCTCCACCAACACCGGATCGACCACCGGCACGTCCACGACTGGCACATCGACGACGGGGTCTACAACCACCGGCGAGTCGAAAGACGATGACCCGAAAGACGATGACCCGAAGGACGACGACGCAACGGTCAGTCCGTCCGGGACGACCGCTGCGAGCGGGTCGGCGACGGGCAGCTCTGGCACCACCGGATCCACGCAGAACGAGAAGCGCGGGGCGGTAGAACCCGGGCAGGTGAGCGCCCAAACGAATACCGGCACCTTGAGTAGCTCAGGGTCGGCGGCATCGGGCGAAAAAGACGAGAAAAAAGACGACGAGAAATCGGAGCCCGAGCCGGCGGAGACCGAGAAGCCCACCGAACAACCGGAGCTTCCCGGCGATGAACAAGAAACCACCGTCCAGGACGAGACCGAGAAGGAGACGGTCCCACCGGTCGTCACCAAGGACGACGGCAAGGACGACACCAAGGGTTCGGACTATGAGCCCGCCACATCATCGAAGACACAGCAGGCCGGCACGACAACCGCGCTGACCACCCAATCATCAACGGACCCCGGCTCGGTCAATCAAGTCAATCAAGAGGTCAAGGACGTCGCTACGTTCGTCGATGCGCGTGTTCTCGCCGCATCGGGCCCGCTGAACATCTCGCCGATGATGGCCGCGCAGACAACGGAAGACCTCATCGGGACCACCGAAACCGAAGACACCACCGAAGACCCCGACCTGCTCACGGCCGCAGTGGAAATCGTGTCCGACGTGGTCGACGCATTGCTCAACCCCCTTGCGGGTAGCACGCCGATCGATCCCTCCGCCCCGCTCGCGTGGACCCTCCTCGCCGCGGCCCGCCGCGAGGTGGACGATCTCGTCGACGCACTCACCGGCCAGTCCACTGAGGACATGACGCTCGCCTCCGCACAAACGACGAGCCAGGCGCTCGCAACACCGCCACCGACCGCTCGGCCGGTCTTCCCCCAACCCGGCCAATGGCTCAGCGTCTCAACCCAATTCGTGGACTGGATCACCGGAAACAATCCGGCGAACAATACGCAGTTCTACTACGGCGTCACGGGTACCGACCTCGGCATCATGTGGGACAACGGCATGGAGGACGACCCGAGTACCCCGTACAACGAACACCAGATTCTGATCGCCTTCGGCGACACCTTCGGCGTCGGCGGCATGGCAGCGGGCACCCATTGGCGGTCGAACATTCTGTTCCGCAGCGTCGACGCAAATCTGTTGGACGGTCTGGATTTCACGGATCCAGAATGGTTCACCGGCAACGACTTCGGCGGATCGCCGTTGACGTACGTCCCCTCGGGTGCGCCGTACCAGTACATGGCTCGGCAGATCATCTTCCCCAGCGGCCTGCCCGCCGGGATCACTCTGATTCCGACCGCCGGGATCTCGGTGCCGACACCTGGAACCGAATACGGGGTGACGCAGTACATCAGCTTCATGTCCGTGACCAAGTGGGGCGCTCCGGGCCAGTGGACGACGAACTACTCGGCGATCGCGTACTCCGAAGACAACGGCGAGACATGGACGGTTGCGCCGCAGACCGTCCGCTACAACACCCCGGGGAGCGGTAATCAGAATTTCCAGCAGATGGCGTTTGTCAGGCCGGGCGACGGTTACGTCTACGCCTACGGGACGCCCAACGGTCGACTGGGTTCGGCCTACGTCGCGCGAGTGCCCGAACGCGACATCCTCGACCTGTCGAAGTACGAGTACTGGAATGGGGGCACGGCCGGCGGGTGGTACGGCATCGGCGCCACCGCACCCGGGTGGGTGAAGGGCAGTCCGGCGGCCGCGACGCCGATCTTCGGCCAGACGACGACGACACCCGGCGCGTGCGGAAGCGTCACCATCAACCCGGGCAGCGGAGTCAGCGAGATGTCCGTTCAGTACAACAAGCATCTCGAGAAGTTCGTCGTTCTCCACGCCGACCGGAACAACAGCATCATCATGCGGACCTCCGACCGACCGGAGGGCGGCTGGTCGGGGCCCAAGGTGTTGATGAAACAGCAAAACGGCGGGATTTACGCGCCGATGATGCATCCGTGGTCGCCCTCGACGCAGGGCACCGGTTCCGAGCTGTACTGGAACCTGTCGCTGTGGTCGGAGTACAACGTGATGTTGATGAAGACAGACCTCAACAAGGTGAAATAACCGTGCACCGCACCGTCGCGGTGGCTGCCGCAGCCCTCGCCGTGGTGTTCTCGGCCGCTACTGCAGCGGCCGACCCCGTCGCCGGTACGCCGTGCCCACCGGACGCCGCCGGGGCCGCGACTCGGCCCGCGGACGTGAAGCTGCCGCTGGTGTGCACCGGCGGCACGTGGCAGGCCGAAACCGCGCCGCAGGCGCCGAGCGACCGCTGGCTGAGCGTCGGCCCGCCGATCCTGCTGCACGGCGAGGGCCTGCGTAACGCGGACGTCGAGTCCGGCGAGTGGGTCGCAACGCCGCGAACTGCGGACACTCGGTGCCGGGCCGAACAACTGACGGTCCTCGGACCAGGTATTCTCTCTGAGCCGGAGGTCGCCGAGGGGGCGGCGGGCGAACCACTCGAGGTCACCTTTGCGCCGAGGTTGTTCAACCTGCAGCTGAGCGGCGATTGTCTGTGGGCTCGAAAGGGTTGAGCTGGTAGTGAAGGGGGTAATAGAGCGTCATGCCTGAAGCGAACGAAACCGCTGTCATCAATGTTTGCGGAGGATGCGGTTATCCGACGCTCGGGACACAGGTTTGCGCCTACTGCCTGGCGGAGACCCAACAGCCCGCGACCGAACAGCCGGCCGCCTAGCCGCCGGCGTTGAACAGCGAGCTCGGCGGCGCGTCGCTGTTGCACGCAGCCGGCAGGCCCACCGCGAACAGCGAAACGGCCGCGATCAATCTGCGCACCGGGGAATCAAATCACCTAATTCACAGGCACATCGAGAATCGGGTGGTTGGCGTAGGCACCCGGTGCGTCGAAGTGCCACCACTCCCCCTTGTAGACGGTGAACCCGCCCGCTGCCATCGCGTCGCGCAGCCTCGTCCGGTTCTCCTGCGCGGCCGGACTGACTCCCTCGGTGGCGTACGCGTTCGCGCGCGGGGTGAACTCGTCGAAACCCGTTCCCATGTCCACCAACTCGCCGTCGCGGGCCAACGTGACATCGACCGACAATCCCGCTTCATGGCTGCGCGCATACGGCCCCGGACGGGACACCCAGCCCGGTTCGGAGACCGCCTCATACATCCGGACCTGGACGTCGTGCGGCCGGTAGCAGTCCCAGAAGACGAGTACGTCGCCACCGGACCGCAGCGAATCGGCCGCTGTCGCCAGTCCCGCCGCCATCGCCTCATCGACGAGGCAGCGCGCGTCGGCGGGATACATCTGCTCCCCGACGAAGTTGTTCGGCGTCGCGTACCGCAGGTCGATGACCGCGTCGGGGACGACGGTCCGGACGTCGACCAGACCGGCCGCACGCGCCGCATCCGAGACGGGCGGAATGGTCTGATCCGGGGATGCCGCGGCGACACCGTGCGCGGCGCAGGCCGTGCCGCAAGCGACGAGCAGAGGGGCGATGACGTGGCGCACTCGTGACCTCGTTCCTCCGTTGGGGTAGTCGCCTACGCTAGTCCGCTTCCTCGCCTCGGATCGACGATCAGAGAGTCCGTCAGCCGCGAGGAGGGCCCGATGACCACCGCACTTGACCTACCCACCGTCGACTACGAGAACGCTCCCGATCCGCACGAAGCGCACCGACGCCTTGGCGAGGCCGTCCGGCGCTCACCGATCGCGATGGGGGCGCACGGCCCCGAGATCCTCAGCTACGAACTGGCGCGGACCGTGCTTCGCGACAACCGGTTGTGCGTGCCGGAAGGCCTCGGCCTCGAGACGCAAGGCATCACGTCTGGCCCGCTCTGGGACCGGGCGAGCTCGACGCTGCTCAGCATCAACGGAGAAGACCACTCCCGCCTGCGCCGGCTCGTGTCGAAGGCGTTCACGCCGCGCGCGGTCGGTCGGCTGGACACGGTGATCACCGACATCATCACGCGGTTGGTCGAACCGCTGCTGCCCATGGGCCGCTGCGAGGTGGTCGAGGACATCGCGCGGCCCTACCCCGTCCCCGTGATCGCGGAGCTGCTTGGCGCTCCGAGCCAGGACTGGAAGCTGTTCTCCGAGTGGGCCGATGACTTCTTCAAGCTGTTCAGCTGGAACGTGGCCGAACACGAGAACGCGATCCTCTCGGCCTGGAGCGAGCTGGACGACTATGTCGACGGCATGGTCGCCGAGCGCAGGCAGTCGCTGACCGACGACCTGATCTCCGAGCTGATCCGCGCCGAGGACGACGGTGACCGGCTGACGACCCCCGAGTTGCGCATGCTGGCGGCCGGAATCCTGATGGCGGGCACCGACACCACCCGCAACCAGCTCGCCGCGGCGATCGACATCCTGTGCGACCACCCCGACCAATGGGAGCTGCTCGCCGAGCACCCGGAACTCGCGATGAACGCGGTGGAGGAGCTGATGCGCTTCTACCCCGTCATCTTCGGCGCGATGCGGATGACCATCGAGGACGCCGAGTACGCGGGTGTGACGATCCCGGCGGGCACCTTCGTGCTGGTCAACACGGCCGCAGGCAACAGGGATCCCGAGGTGTTCGACGACCCCGATCGCCTGGACATCACCAGGGCGGGCGTCCCGCCCATGCAGACGTTCGGCGCAGGCGCGCACTACTGCCTCGGCGCGAACCTGGCCCGCCGTGAACTGGCCGAGGCACTGGTGGTCATGACCCGCCGGATGACGAATCTGCGCCGGACGGCCCCCTCGCAGTGGAAGCCGCTCGTCGGCATCACCGGACCGGCAGTGCTCCCCGTCGAGTTCGACGAACGTCCCGGCGGCTGCTGAGCATCTGCACAGCCGCGGCGCGGCTCGGGCTTACACTTCGAGCGTGCGCGACGTCCTCGACGAGTTGCTGTCGGTATGGCGGACCGGCGGCACGGCCGGGGTCGCCACCGTCGTGCGCACGATCCGATCCGCGCCGCGGCAACCCGGGGCCACCATGTTCGTCGCCCCCGACGGTTCGGTGACCGGCTCCGTGTCGGGTGGCTGCGTCGAAGCGGCGGTGTACGAATTGGCCAACGAGGTCGTCGCGTCCGGGCAGCCGGAGCTACAGCGGTACGGGGTCACCGACGAAGACGCCTTCGCCGTCGGCCTCACCTGTGGCGGCATCATCGACATCTTCGCCGAGCCGATGTCGCGCGAGACGTTCCCGCAATTGGAGGCGATTGCCGACGACATCGCGGCGCATCGCCCGACCGCCGTCGCCACCGTGATCGCGCACCCCGATCCGGAACGTATCGGGCGCAGGCTGGTGATCGGGGCAGACACCGTCGACGGCTCGCTCGGCTCGGCCCGCGC
Source organism: Mycolicibacterium moriokaense (assembly GCF_010726085.1). Taxonomy (NCBI): domain Bacteria; kingdom Bacillati; phylum Actinomycetota; class Actinomycetes; order Mycobacteriales; family Mycobacteriaceae; genus Mycobacterium; species Mycolicibacterium moriokaense. The sequence goes on along the minus strand of NZ_AP022560.1, from coordinate 1,307,468 downwards.
CGACGCCGCGGTCACCGACGATGCGCGGGGGCTGCTGGCCGCCGGGCGCTCGACCGTACTGTCCTACGGTCCCGACGGTCAGCGCCAGGACACCGGCATGGAGGTGTTCGTCGCCAGCCACGCCCCGCGTCCGCGGATGCTGATATTCGGTGCGATCGACTTCGCGTCGGCACTGGCCCGGCAAGGGGCGTTTCTCGGCTACCGCGTGACGGTGTGCGACGCGCGTCCGGTGTTCGCCACGCCGGCGCGGTTCCCCGGCGCCGAGGAGGTGGTCGTCGACTGGCCGGACCGCTACCTCGCCGAACAGGCGGCGGCTGGAGCCATCGATTCCCGCACCGCGATCTGCGTGCTCACCCACGACGCCAAATTCGACGTGCCGGTGCTGCAGGTCGCGCTGCGCCTGCCGCAGGTCGGCTACGTGGGGGTGATGGGCTCGCGGCGCACCCACGACGACCGGATGGCGCGCTTGCGCGAGGCCGGTCTCACCGACGCGGAACTGGGCAGGCTGGCCAGCCCCATCGGCCTCGATCTCGGTGCCCGCACCCCGGAGGAAACGGCGGTGTCGATCGCCGCCGAGATCATCGCCCGACGCTGGGGAGGACGAGGCGCACCGCTGACCGATACCGACGGACGGATCCACCACGATGCATGAGACAAATCGTGCGGTAATGTCGCTCTCTACTTCCGGAACTGTGTTTATCGCAGTACGATAATTCGACTCTCTGACCGCCATCCAGCCCCTCGGATTGGAGCGATAGACGTGGCTTATGCAGGCACCCGAGTCGCTCGCGTCGAGGACACCCGGCTGCTCACAGGCCACGGGACGTTCGTCGACGACATCACCCGCCCCGGCATGCTGCACGCCTGCTTCGTGCGCAGCCCGTTCGCCCGCGCACGAATCAACGGCATCGACGCGTCGGCGGCGCTGAAGCTGCCGGGTGTGCGCGCCGTGTTCACCGCCACCGACCTCAATCCCGAGGTGAAGGAGGCCTGGCACGCGGTGGCAGGCAAGGACGTGCCCGACACGCCCCGTCCCCCGCTGGCCGAGGGCGAGGCGAAGTTCGTCGGCGACCCGGTCGCGCTCGTCGTCGCCGAGAGCCGCTACATCGCCGAGGACGCCGTCGAGTTGGTGGACGTCGACTACGAACCGCTGCCCGCGATCGCCGACTTCACCAAGGCCGTCGGCAGCGATGTGGTGGTCCACGAGGCGTACCCCGACAACGTGGCAGGCGGCATGGGCGGCGCCCCGCCGGACGAGGAAACCTTCTCGTCGGCAGCACACGTCGCGTCGGCGAATGTCTACCAGCAGATCTACGCGCCGGTGCCGATCGAAACGCGTGGGCTCGTCGTCGAGTGGACGGCGGCCACCTCCGAGATGACGGTGTGGGCGTCGACGCAGACACCCCACGAACTGCGCGCGTTCTGCGCACGCCTGCTCGGCATTCCCGCGCAGGGCGTGCGGGTCATCATGCGCGACACCGGCGGCGGGTTCGGCCAGAAGGTCGTGCCGATGCGCGAGGACATGTGCATCATGCTGGCCGCGCGCAAGGTGCCCGCGGCACTCAAGTGGATCGAGGACCGCCGCGAGAATCTTATGTCGGCTGGGCAGGCCCGCCACGTCGACGGCAAGGCGCGCATGGCACTCGACGAGGACGGCAACATTCTGGCCGTCGACGTCGACTTCACATATGACATCGGCGCGTATCCGACGCCGTACCCGGTGCTGACCACGGCGGCCGTCGGCATGTTCTTCCCTGGCCCGTACCGGGTGCCGAAGTCCAGCTTCAACTACAAGACGGTGTTCTCGAACACCCCGGGCCTCGCGGCGTATCGCGGTCCGTGGCAGTACGAGACGTTGGCGCGCGAGATCCTGCTCGATGTGGCGGCGCGTCAGATGAACGTCGATCCCGTCGACTTGCGCCGCAAGAATCTGCTGCGCCGCGACGAGATGCCGTACTTCAACCCCAACGGCATGCCGTACGACCATGTGGCGCCGGTGGAGACGTTCGAGCAGGCCGTGAAAATCCTTGACCACGAAGGTTTTCGGAAAGAGCAGGCCGACGCGTTGGCCGAGGGCCGCTATATCGGCCTCGGCTTCGCGGCCTACATCGAGCCGACCGGCGCCGCGACGGGCCACCTCGGCACCGAAGGCTGCACCATCCGCATGGAGCCCACAGGCAAGATCAACGTGTACGTGAACGGCGGGTCGACGGGCAACAGCATCGAGACCACCGTCGTCCAGCTGACGGCCGACGTGTTGGGCGCGAACATCGACGATGTGTCGACGATTCAGGGCGATACCGCCGTGACACCATACGGCGCGGGCACGCAGGGCAGCCGGTCCGGCCCGATGACGGCGGGTGCCGTCAACGAAGCGGGGACCATCCTGCGCAACCAGATCCTCGCGATCGCCGCGCAGATGCTCGGGGTCGACGCCGACGACATCGAGCTGGGTGGCTCCAAAGCGACTGCGCGGGATGATTCTTCGAAGAGCGTTAGCTTCGCCGACATCGCCAATCGTTCGTATTACGAGCCCGCCCAGCTCGGTGGTGTGTCGCCCACGCTGGAGGCCACCGCACGCTTCGTGTCACCGCCGGAGGCGATGATCCACTGGGCCAACGCCACGCACGCGTGTACGTGTGAGGTCGACGTCGACACCGGTCATGTGAAGCTGACGCGCTACATCGTCAGTGAGGACGTGGGCCCGATGATCAACCCCAACGTCGTCGAGGGCCAGATCGCGGGCGGCACTGTGCAGGGCATCGGCGGCGCACTCCTAGAGGACATGGTCTACGACGACGACGGAAACCCTTTGGCGTCAACGTTTGTCGACTATCTGTTGCCGACGGCCACCGAGGTGCCGCCGATCGAGTACGGCCACGTCGAGATCCCCGGGCCTGGCGTCGGCGGCTACAAGGGTTGCGGCGAAGGGGGAGCCATCGGGTCGACGGCCGCGGTCATCAATGCCATCAATGATGCGCTGGCGCCGCTCGGTGTCACGCTGACCCGCTTGCCCGCCAGTCCATCAGCCATCGTTGCCCTCATCGAGGAGGCCCAATAGTGGAACTCAACAATGAATTTCGCGTCGCGGTGCCTGCAGCCAAGGCGTGGGAGGTTCTCACCGACGTCGAGCGCGTCGCCCCCTGCATTCCCGGTGCGCAGCTGCTGTCCGTCGACGGCGACGAGTTCACCGGTGCGGTTAAGGTCAAGGTCGGCCCGATCACGGTGTCCTACAAGGGCGAAGCGGCCTTCTTGGAGAAGGACGCGGCGGCGCAGCGCGTGGTGATCAAGGCCAATGGCAAGGAGACGCGCGGAAGCGGTAACGCAGCCGCCGTCGTCACCGCCGCGCTCAAGGATGAGGGCGACTCCACCACAGTCCTCATCACCACGGACCTGACGATCTCAGGTAAGGCGGCGCAGTTCGGTCGGGGCGTGCTCGCCGATGTGTCCAGCAGCCTGATCGGGCAGTTCGCCAAGAACCTCGAGGCCGATCTGCTCGGCGGATCCGCACCTGAGACTTCCATCGGCGAAACACCCACCGCCGCAGCGCAGCCCGCGGCACCGCAGGACAACGCGATCAACTCCCTGGCTCTCGCGAAGGCGGTGGCGCCGTCGCTCGCCAAGCGCTACGGGCCGGTGGTGGCCGCCATCGGCGCGGGTGTGGTGGTCGGATTCCTGCTCGGGCGGCGCAAGCGCAAGTCTCCCGCGGCGGTGGCCGACGACGTGCAGGCCGCATTGTTGCGGTTGCTCGAGAACGTGTCGCCGGCCCGATGAAGGCAGCCCCCTTCGCCTATCACCGGCCCGAGTCCGTCAAGGAGGCCGCCGATCTGCTCGATGAGTTCGGCGACGACGCGAAGATCCTGGCCGGCGGGCAGAGCCTCGTCCCCATGCTGGCGATGCGGCTGACGCATTTCGAGAACCTGATCGACATCTCGCGTATCGCCGAACTGCAGAGCATCGATCTGTGCGGTGACGAGGTGCGCATCGGTGCGGGCACGCCGCATGCCTTCGTCGGAATGGACGACGAGGTCGCCGATTCGGTGCCGTTGCTGACCTTGGCGACGCCTTATATCGGGCACTTTCAGATCCGTACGAGGGGGACAATCGGCGGCGCGATCGCACATGCGGATCCCGCTGCGGAGTACGCCGCAGTGGCGCTGGCGTTGGACGCAAAGATGGAGGTGGTGTCGTCGCAGGGCACCCGAAACATCGCGGCAGCAGACTTTTTCACCGGACTGTGGGAGACGTCGTTGCAGCCGGGCGAGATTCTCACGGCGGTGAGCTTCCCAGTGTGGGGCGGCCGGTCCGGTTTCGCGGTCGAGGAGTTCGCCCGCAGGCACGGTGACTTCGCGATCGCGGGGGCCGCGGTGGCGGTCGAGTTGGATTCCGATGATCGGATTGCACGCTGCGGCATAGGTCTGCTCGGGTTGGGCTCGACGCCGTTGCGCGGCAGTGGCGCAGAGGAAGCCGTGGTCGGCAAGGCGGTCGGCGATATCGCCGCCGATGAGATCGGCCAACTCGCGATCAGCGGTCTGGATGACATTCCGGCCGACCTGCAGGGGTCGGCCGCCTACCGAGCCAAGGTCGGCGCCACGATGGTGGCCAGGGCCTGGGAATCTGCGATCACAGGGGCAAGCAATGCATGAGTGGCCGGTTCGGGTTTCCGTCAACGGGGTGCCTACGGAGGCGACCGTCGAGCCCCGGTTGACGTTGGCGGATTATCTGCGCGAGAACTGTGGGCTGACCGGAACGCATCTGGGATGCGAGCACGGCGCATGCGGGGCTTGCACGGTGCTGGTCGACGGGCAGGCGGTTCGCGCGTGCCTGATGTTCGCGGTTCAGGCCGACGGCTGCGAGGTCACCACGGTCGAAGGCATCGCCGGTGAGGACGGCCAGCTGTCGCCGGTTCAGGCGGCGATGCGTGAGTGCCATGGCCTGCAGTGCGGGTTCTGCACGCCGGGGTTCGTCGTATCGATCACCGCGCTGTTGCGGGACAACCCCAATCCGACGGACGAAGAGGTTCGTGAGGGCCTGTCCGGGAACTTCTGCCGATGCACCGGCTACCAGGGCATCGTGAACGCGGTGCATCGCGCGGCGGAATTGAGCTAGGCGCTGCCCTGTTGGACCCGGCATGGTGGATGCAGTGAAGGTCGGGTTCGTAGGGTTGGGAAACATGGGCGCCGGTATGGCGGCCAATCTCGTCGAGGCTGGGCACGATGTCGCGGCCTACAACCGCTCGCAGCACAAGGTTGCGGTGCTTGTGCAGAAGGGCGCCAGGGCAGCTCGCACGGTCGCGGAGGCGAGCGGCGGTGACGTCGTCATCACGATGTTGGCCGACGACGCGGCGGTGGAAGCGGTGACGTTCGGTGTGGATGGCATCATCGCGTCGCTGCCGTCGGGTGCGACCCATGTCTCGTCGAGCACGATCAGCGTGGCGCTGGCGGAGCGACTGACGGACGCGCATGCCGCGGCGGGTCAACGTTTCGTGGCGGCGCCGGTGTTCGGGCGGCCAGAGGCGGCCGCGGCGGCGAAGCTGTTCGTGGTCGCGGCGGGTGAACCCGCTGCGGTGCAGGCGCTTTCGCCGGTGTTCGACGCAATCGGTCAGCGGACGTTCGTGGTGGGCGACGACCCGAAGGCGGCGAGCCTCGTGAAGCTGAGCGGGAATTTCCTCATCGCCTCGGTCATCGAGTCGCTCGGTGAGGCGATGGCGTTGGTGGAGAAGGCCGGTGTCGACAAGCAGGAGTATGTCGAGCTGTTGACGTCGACGCTCTTCAACGCGCCGGTCTACAAGACGTACGGCGGACTGATGGCTCGCGAGGAGTTCGAGCCCGCCGGTTTCGCCGCCACGCTCGGTTTGAAGGATGTTCGCCTCGCGCTCGCCGCGGGCGAATCGCTACAGGTGCCACTCCCGGTGGCCAGCCTCATCCGCGACCGCTTCCTCACGCTGCTAGCCAACGGCGGAGCACATCTCGATTGGTCTGCGCTCGGCAAGGTCGCCACGTGGGAGGCCGGCGGTCAGAAGGGTGGGGGGTCGTGGGGGTCTGGTGGTGGTGGTGTGGGTGGGAAGTAGTCGTTGACGCCCCAACCGGTTCGGGTCTTGTCGGCTTGTTGGGTGTCGTGGGCTTGGGCTTGGATTGCGGCGTGGTTGTGGGCGCGTTGGGTGTCGATGGTTTTGGCGCGGTTCTGAGCGCGGGTGGCGCTGCGCCGCGGCATGGCCAACCTGCGGGCAGCCTCGCTCTTGGTGGGTGCGTTCGGGTTGGTGGTGGTGAGGGGGGCGGTGGGGCGACACAGGCTGGGAAACCATAATCGACTGCCCGGATGGGTGGTGTAGGTCTGTCCCTGCGGGCTGGTCCATGTCACGGTGCCGTCGGGGAGTTGTTCATCGTGCCAGCCCCAAAATGTTTTGAGTAAGTGATGTTTTCGGCATAAACATTTGAGGTTCGAGGCTTGAGTCGGCCCGCCCGGGTAGGCGAGGTGTGGTCGATGTCGCAGTGGTGGGCGGGTTCATCACAGCCCGGGAAGCGACACGTCATGTCGCGACAGCGCACGAAGGTGGCCAACACCGCCGAGGGGATGTAGCGCGGCTCAGCCGCAGCGTTGCCGGGGTGGCGCACCCACACGAGTTTGGCGGTGCCCGCGACTTTGGCGGCCAGCAGCGGGCGGGCAGCATCGCCCCCAACAACATCGCCGGCGCGCTGGCCGCCGGCGCCGGCGGCGGCGCGGGCATCCGGTCCAGGGCTTCGGCGATCGTCATCTCGCGTAGCGGCTTATCGGCCGGCGGCAGTTCCACCGTCCCGTCCAACTGGGCGGGGGTGTCATCGGTCAACGAGTCCTCAGAAGCGATGACGTGGACCACCACCGCGCTGGGCTGGCGCTCGGCGGCCGCACAGCCGGGATCGCCGCAGCCGCAGGCCAGCCGGTCGGCGCCGTGCCCCAACGCGCCCAGCGCCGCGGAGCGGCGCTGATCCAGGGTGCGCGGATCGTTGTCACACACCGCACGGGCCATCGCGTCCAGGCGTTGATCCAGCGCGTCGCCGTCGGTGACGATCAACCGGCCGATCACGACCACCGCCCCGGAGCCGTCATCAGGTTTGTCGATGTCGACTTTGAGGCCCTGGGCGGCGTATTCGGTGCGCCGCACCGCCATCGGGTCATAGCGCTCGACCCAGTAGTCGACCTCGGCGGCGGTGCGGATCGCCGACAGCGGCCCCACGCCTGCAGGCGCGCGGCGATCTCGGTGTCGAGCTTGGCCATCACGTCGGGGTCTTTGACCAGCCGGGTACGCGCCACCACCGTCGAGACCAACCGGTAGTTCACCGCCCCGGCGGCGAACACCTCCGCCACCCGCGGCAGACGCTCGCGAAGCCCCACCGCGATCGACAACTGATGCGACGCCACCCCCAATGACACGTGTTGGGCGGCGGCGATCGAGGCCGCGACTGCCCCCCAGTTGTCCAAACACCACTGCTCACGCTCGACCGAGCCGCTGGCGGCATACAGGCGCTCGAGCTCATCGGCGCTGGCGAACAACCGCTGGGCACACGCGGCATTTTCCAGCCGCGCCCACGCCCCCACCGCCGCCGGCCCCGCACTCGCCAAGGCCGCCACCACCACCCGCTGATCGAACATACATTCGACACTAACCACCCGGCCGACGGGAAACCACCAGCCCAAACCCCACCTGTGGACAAACCCGCAATTGGGGATAACCCCGGCGGAGGTCGGGCAGGGCGTCCTAGGGAACTACGGCGCCACGACTCCGCGCAGGCCGTCAGCCCCGAAGAGCGGCTCCAGCATCGACGAGTAATCCGGCCCGCGGCGCACCAGCACTCCGCCGTCGACATTGATCACCTGGCCGGTGATGTAGCTCGCGGCGTCGCTCAGCAGGAACAGCGCGCAGTTCGCAATGTCCTCGACCTCACCCGGCCGCGGCAGTGGGGTACAGGCCGCGTAGTCGGCGCTCAGCTCGGGCGAATCAAGCACCGGCGCAACGAGTTCGGTGCGGATCAGCCCCGGCCGGATGCAATTCACCCGCACCCATGATGCGCCGAGTTCGTCTGCCGCCAGCTGCATCAGATGGTCGATGCCCGCCTTGGAGACCCCGTAGGCGCCGAACCATCGGTGCGTATTGCTCGCCGCGATCGAGGAGATGCCGATGAATGACCCGCCGCCACCGCGAACCATCTCCCGAGCAGAGTGCTTGAGCACATACATGGTGCCGTTGATGTTGAGGTCGACAGTGCGCCGCCACGCCTCGGAATCGATCTGTGTGACGGGTCCGATCGTCTCGCTGCCACCGGCGCAATGCACGACGCCGTACAACGTGCCCGTCCACGCCGTGGCCGCATCCACGGCACGCGCCACCTCATCTTCATTGGTGACGTCGGCGGGCTCGTAGAGCACCGAACCCGGACCGCCCTTGGCGCCGATCTCGTCAGCCGCCGCGGAGAGCCTGTCGGCGTTCCGGCCCACGAGCATCGCATTGCCCCCGGCGGCCACCACGGCGGCAGCCACACCCTTACCGATGCCACTCCCACCACCGGTGACCAGTATCGTTCGCCCCGTCAATGACAGCTGCACCACAGACCCCTTCGTCCGCCGACTAGAACAGGTTCTAGTTATACGTCACGGCTCGTCGTGGCGCGCGAGCTTGGGCGCTCCCAAGGTGCGCCAGTCCGGCACATCGGGTGGCAGGCCGACCGGGTACCGGTTTTCGTTCGCGGCCGCCCAGTGCGCGTGCCCGAGCTCGTGGATGTGGAACGCATGCCGAAGCGCTTCGGTGAAGCCCATGGCGTCGGCGGCGGCATTGACCGAATCCTTGACCAACAGCGCAGCCATGGTCGGCCGCTCGGCGATGCGCCGGGCGAACTCGACGGTCTTGTCCTCGAGCTCATCGCGCTTGAAGATCTTCGACACCATCCCCAGCCGGTAGGCCTCGTCGGCATCGATCGAATCACCGGTCAGCAGAAGTTCTTTCGCCTTACGCGCGCCGAATTCCCATGGGTGAGCGTAATACTCCACACCCGGCATACCCATACGTACGGCGACGACGTCGCTGAACTTCGCATCGTCGGCAGCAACGATCAAGTCACACGCCCAGATCAGCATCAGCGCGGCCGAGATCGCATTGCCCTGCACCTGCGCAATGGTGATCTTGCGCAGATCACGCCAACGCCGGGTGTTCTCGAAGAAGTAGTGCCACTCCTGCAGATACGTCCTCTCGGCAACGGCCTGCCGTGTCGCACCGTTGATGGAGAACGTCGGATGCTGGGCGGGGCCGGGCGTGCGCTCCAGCAGCGCGGCCTCGGACCCGAGGTCATGTCCGGCCGAGAAGTTCTTGCCGCGGGCCGCCAGGATCACCACCCGGACCTCGTCATCAGCCTCAGCTCGGCCGAAGGCCTCGTCCAACTGCACCAACAACGTTCGCGACTGAGCGTTCTGGGCATCGGGACGGTTCAGCCAGATCCGCGCGATCCGTCCGTCGTCCAGCGTCTCGTAAGTGACCTGGGGCGCTTCGCCTCCGGCAGGTCCGGCACTTGTCAGATCAGGGTTAGCCACAGCCGACCACCTCGCTCGCGTAGTAATACAGCTTGCACATTACGGTGCTCCGCCGAGCGACCGCTCAGCGGTACCACAGCAACCACAAAGCCAACTCACAGATACAATCGGGGTCGCCGCGCGGCCATCTCTATCATGTTGTCCACAAGAAGACTTCACTCACGCAATCCGAATCGCTCGGACGCATGCGGCGAGACACAGCAAACCACAAAGCAGTTGAGGCGTGGCCGGACCACGGATCCTCTTGGCACGGCTTATCCGCCCGCACTCTCGACGCTCCATACCCGCGCGACTGGCCTGCCCCGCACGCGAATCGGCGAATCTGTGCACGTCTAGATACCGCCCCTGGGAACTCAGGCCGTCCCTCGATTCAAGCGATCCCCTGCGGTGGCAACAATTCGGGAGAGTGCATAAGGCTCGCGGAGCAACACCAGCGTCACTTTGGAATTGCGTACACGCACAAACTCGGGCGAGTCAGTAGAATTGCGGAATGGCAACTCCCACATTCGCGATCCGACGGCACCTGCTGATGGGGGCAATGGTTGTCGCGGCCGCCGCGGCACCCGCGATAGCCGCGTACTCGGTGCCCGAACCCGGTATCGCACAGGCCCAATGCACGGGCGGTGAGGAGGCGGACGTCTTCACGACGACCTGCGTCCCCTTCATGGTGCCGAACAGCGGCCCGTCAGGCTTCACGACAACCGCTGCCAACCCGGATATCCCCGAGATCGACGGCATTCCGTGCACCGGAGGTAATGCCGGCGAATGCATCGGGCTTTCAGAGGATCAATCACTTCTACCGAACGTCACGCCTCGTTCCACCATCAGCTCCAGCCCATAGCCAAAACGGGGGAACTCCCCGAAGCTGTGCAGAAACCTTTCAGCTTCCATACAATCCATGCCGACGACCGGCCTAACTACAGAAAGCGTGACCATGGCGACCTTACAGCTCTCAGCTCGACGACTGATCCTTGCCGGCGGGTTTGCGGTCGCGGTTGCTGCGGCTCCCGCGATCGCCGTATTCACGGTGCCGACCATCGACGCCGCACCGGTTGCGCAGGGATGCCCCGGCGGTGAGGAACCCGATCAGTTCACCGGTAACTGCGTCCCGCACACCGTTCCGAACTCCGGTCCTTCGCCGTTCTCGACGTCCGCGGGCAATCCCGATCTGCCCACTGTGAATCTGCCCGGCGGCGGTGGCGCCATCCCGTGCACCGGGCACAACTCGGGCGAGTGCATCGGCCTCGCTGAGCAGGGGCAGGCCGCTGGACCGCAGCCGGTACCGCAGTCCACGGTCGGCCACAGCCCGACGGTGACCAACTAGCTGTCCGGAAGCCTCCGAACAGGGGCGATGATCTCGTCACCTAGAGTTGACGTATGCCTGCGAAATCTGATCCCGCCGATATCGGCGACGTCGAACCGCTCGCCGACAGCACCGCGCGCCAGGCCAGGCGCGTAGTCGCCGCCTACGCGAACGACGCCGAGGAATGCCGGGTGTTCCTTTCGATGCTCGGCATTGGACCGTCGAAGCTCGAGGCGTAAGTGAGTCCGGGGCGCGGCCGCAAGGTCAGCTCCGGGGATTCCGACTTTGTCGTGGTGGCCAACCGGCTGCCGATTGACATGGAACGGCTGCCCGACGGCACCACGACGTGGAAGCGGAGCCCTGGCGGCCTCGTGACTGCGTTGGAGCCACTGCTGCGTAAGCGACGCGGTGCGTGGATCGGTTGGCCGGGTATTCCCGATGCTGGCGATGAGCCGATCGAGCAGGACGACATGCTGCTGTGCCCGGTCAGCTTGTCCACGCAGGACGTCGCCGAGTACTACGAGGGCTTCTCGAACGCAGCGCTGTGGCCGCTGTATCACGACGTGATCGTCAAACCGATCTACCACCGTGAGTGGTGGGAGCGATACGTGGAAGTGAACCGGCGCTTCGCCGAGACGACGGCCACGACCGCGGCCGAGGGAGCCACGGTATGGGTTCAGGACTACCAGCTGCAGTTGGTTCCGAAGATGTTGCGCCAGCTGCGGCCCGATCTCACCATCGGCTTCTTCCTGCACATCCCGTTCCCACCGGTCGAACTGTTCCTGCAAATGCCATGGCGCACCGAGATTGTCGAGGGTCTGCTCGGTGCCGATCTGGTCGGTTTCCACCTGCCCGGCGGCGCACAGAATTTCCTGATCCTGGCGCGACGCCTGGTGGGTGCCAACGCCTCTCGCGCGACGGTCGGTGTGCGTTCCCGATTCGGCGAGATCGAGGTCGGCTTCCGCACCGTCAAAGTCGGCGCGTTCCCGATCTCCATCGATTCCACGACACTTGACCAACAGTCGCGCTCACGCGCAATCCGTCAGCGGGCGCGCGAGATTCGCCGCGAGCTGGGCAATCCGCGCAAGATTTTGCTCGGTGTCGACCGGCTGGACTACACGAAGGGCATCGACGTCCGGCTGAAGGCGTTCTCGGAGCTGCTCGACGAACATCGCGCGAAACGTGATGACACGGTGCTGGTTCAGCTCGCGACGCCCAGCCGCGAACGAGTCGAGAGCTACATCGCGATGCGCGAAAGCATCGAACGCCAGGTCGGCCACATCAACGGCGAGCATGGCGACATCGGTCATCCGATCGTGCACTACCTGCACCGGCCGATTCCGCGCGACGAGTTGATCGCGTTCTTCGTGGCGGCAGACGTCATGCTGGTGACCCCGCTGCGGGACGGGATGAACCTGGTCGCCAAGGAGTACGTCGCCTGCCGCAGCGACCTCGGCGGCGCCCTGGTGCTCAGCGAATTCACCGGCGCCGCAGCCGAACTCCGCCAGGCCTACCTGGCCAACCCGCATCACCTCGAAGGCGTCAAGGACGCGATCGAGGCGGCGCTGAATCAAACCCCGGAAGAGGGCAGGCGGCGGATGCGGGCACTACGCCGTCAGGTGCTGGTGCACGACGTCGACCTGTGGGCGCGGTCGTTCCTCGACGCGTTGGCCGCGACCCGAGAAGACCCCGCTAAATCGGTTTGATGTAGTTGATCAACCACTTGCCGTCGATGCGCTGATAGTCGACGCGCAGTCGCGCACCGTCATATATCGGCTGATCGCGGTTCGTCTTCTCCGAGACCGTCCGATTGATGTAGACCATCACCGCTGCCGAATTGCGCTGCGCTTCCATGACTCCGACGCCGACCACGTTGGTCTGACTGACCAACTCGCGGGCCCGCGCCTGCGGAATGATGTCGGAGTTCGCCCGGTCCTCGAACTCCTTGCGGTAGGTGGGCGTCAGCATGCTGTACGCCTCGGTGAGATTGCTCTCGACCGTCTTGTAGTCATAGGTGAAGACGGCCGGAATCTGCTTCTTCGCCAACGGCCCGAGCTCGTCGCGCGCGGCTTGCTCACCACGCGTCTCCACCCGCTGCCAGTAAAGCGCGCCGCCCACCGCGGCCAGGCCGACGAACGCGACGGCCAGTAGGCAGGCAATGCCAGTGATGATCCGACGCATCAGTTGCCACCGTTGGGGTAGTTGAGGTCGTAGGCCGTCATTCGACCCTCGTCGTCCTCCTGGACGACGATCCTCAGCCGGTAGGGTTGCGACGGCCGGTTGTTCCCGTTCATGTCGCTGGCGGTGACGCGCGCCGACACCAACACCGATGCCTTCTTGCTGACCTCGTCGATGCTCTCCAGTGCGGCGCCGTTGATCACGGTTTCCGAGCTACCGCCCGTTTCGCGGAATATGGCCTTGAGGTTCTCGACGTTGTTGTTCTGGCTGAACATGTCGCGCAACGGTCCGCTGGTGCTGTTGTAGAACTGGTCGACGCTGTCATCGATGGTGTCCTGCTTGAAGCTGAACATGTTCACGACAGTCTGCGTCGCGGTGTCGACGAAACGCTGGTTGCGCGCCTGCATGGCGTCTGCGTCCTGTCGCTGAATGTTCAGCGCCAAGACGCCGGCCCCGAGGACAACCGTCGCGATGACCCCGCCTACCAGGGCGACGACCGCGACCAAGCGTCGATGCGGCAGCCGGCGGGGCGGGGGCGCAGTCTTGCGGAGGTTGACTATCGGACCCTTCGCGTCCGTCGTCGCACCGCGCACCGCGGTGGTCCCGGTGACCACCGCGGGGGTGTCACTGGTCGGACCCGCGGGACGGGTCGCACGGCGACGCACTGGCTTCTTCTGACTGGTCGGAGTGGATGTCATTTACACCTGGTCCGGATACAGCATGAGGTCTACCCAATTCTCTTGTGGCCGCAGATCAGCGGCACCCGGGGCGAATACACCGGTCCCGCCCGCCGGGTCTACGAAAACTCCCGTGTTCTGATCGTACGTGCCGTAGACAGCGCCACTGGCCTGCGGCGGGTTCACCGGCGCAGGTGGAGGCGGTGCAGGTGGAGGCGGTGGGGCGGGTGCCGGCGGAGCCGGCGGCGCCTGGGGACCTTCGTAGTACGGTCCGGCGAACAGCGGCGGATTGGTCAACCACCCCGGCGGGAACGCCGGCGGAGGCCACGCATTCGGATACGGCGCAGGCGGTATCCACGCTGTGTAGGGCGGGGGCGGAGGCCCCTGGTTCGGCGGCGGGATGTACGGCCACGGCTGATGGGGCGCCGGCCCCGGACCGGTCTGCACGCCCGGCGGCACCGAACCCGGCGGAACGGGATATCCCGGATCCGGGTCGTTCTCCGGCGGGATATAGGGGAACTTGTTGGGCGGCAGAACGTTTCGACCGTCCTCAGGCGTGTCGTCCTCCATGACGTCCACCGGCGTGCCGATCGGCACCGGCGGACCACGCCACGGGCTGTTGCCGATCGGGACGTATCCCTTCGGGTCGCGGCACAACTGAATGGTCGGCGCGCGCTTACCCGGGAACTCCTGGCAGGGGTAGTTCCTCGCGCCGCGGACCACCATCGGATCGTTCTGCGCGACCTTGCAATACATGTCCGTCGGCAGCTCGCGCAATGTCGTGTCGCCTGGCGTGCGAATCTCCGAGGGCGGCAAGAAGCCCGTGTTGCACGGCGGCGGATCGTTGATGGAGATCTTGAAGTCCTGCTTGCCACCCTCGTCGGCGGGAAGCTGGCCGCCGATCGTCAAGAGCGAAGCCTGCAGGGCAGGGAAGATGACCAGCGCCTGTTCGATCGACTTGTGATAAATCACGCCGACGCGGCCGAAGTTGGCCAGATTCGCCGCGAGCACGGGGAACGAGGGACGAATGCCCGCGAACGTCTCACTGGCTTCGGCGGCTGCGCTCGGCGCGTTCGCGAGCAGCGAGCGCAGTTGCGGATCGGCCCCGGCCACTTCGCTGGTGAAGCGCGCGAGCCCGTCGGACAACGACCGGATGTCATCGCCGCTGCGTATCTGCGCCTCCAACAGCGGTCCGGCCTGGTCGATCAGCGCGGAGGTCTCAGGCCAGCTCGCATTCGCCTGATCGATCAGCGCCCGTGCCGAATCGAGGAGCCGCGCGAGTTCCGGCCCCGAGCCGTTGAACGCCTCGAACGTGTCACGCAGCAGGTCCTGCAGCCGGGTGTTGTCGAGGCTGCTCACCAACTGGTCGGCCTCGCGCAACAACTCCGCGACATCCTGCGGTATCTCCGTGCGGTCCTTCGGGATGGTTGCACCGTTGCGCAGCACCTCCGGCGAAGGATCAGCCGGCGGAACGAAATCCACGTACTGTTCGCCGACCGCGGACACGCTCTTCACGGTGGCGGTGGAGTTCGCCGGGATCTTGACGTCGCTGTTGATCCGCATGCGTGCCACGACGCCGCCGTCGGTCAACTGAACCGACTCGACTCGGCCGGCCTGCACACCGCGGTAGGTGACATTCGAGTTCTCGTAGAGGCCGCCACCGGCCACGAAGTTCGCGGTGACTTCATACGTACCGAGACCGAGCTGGGCAGGAATGCGTATGTACAACAGCGAGATCGCGCCGACGGAGAGGACCGTAATGACGACGAAGACCCACAGCTGGATTCGCGCAGTTCGGTTGAACATCAGTTGGGTGGCACCTCCTGACCGGATGCGGTGCCGGGCGGGATCTTGAACGGATCCGCAGCCTGCCCAGACAGGTTCGCCATCTGGCCGGTGAGAAACTCCGGCGGGTTCACGACTTCGGCAAGGCGCTTCATGTTCGGGTCGAAGAACGACGTCGTGAAGATAGTCTCGCCGAGTCGGCGAATGGTCAGATCGAACACGGAGAAGATGTTGAAGTAGTCGCCCCTGGCCACCCGCTTTAGGTTCTTACCCGGGAACGGGAACGTCGCGAAGCTGTCCAGACTGGTCACCAGATCCGCACGAACGTCGTTGAGCGGCTTGATCACCGAGTACGCATCGATGATGTCCTGGGCGAAGTCGTCTTTCGTTTCGGACAGGATGCGCGACGCGACCGTGCCCAGCCGCTGCAGCGCGGCGAAGGCATCGATGATGCTGGCCCTGTTCTCGTTCAGCACTCGCAACGCGCCGGGAAGGGTGTCGAGCGCGCGCCCCAAACTGTCCCTGCTCCGCGCGAGAACCCCCGCAAACCGGTTCAGCCCCTCGGCCGTCGCGATGATGTCTTCGGTCTGCCGATTCAACGACGCGGCCAGCTCGGCCAGACGCGGGATCAGACCGGCGAACTGGCCTTCACGGCCGGCCACCGCGTTGTAGACCTCCTGCGTGATGTCCTGCAGCGCACCGAGATTGCCCTTGTTGACCACCACACCCAGCGCCGAGAGCACTTCCTCTGTCGTCGGATAGCGGCTGCCCTGGTTCAGCGGGAGATGAATCCCCTCACGCAGTTCGCCTTCCGGCGGCTGGCCGACCGGAGGGGCCAGCTCGATGTGCTGCGACCCCAACAGCGAGGTCTGCGCAACCCGCACCGTGGCGTTGGCGGGCAACTTGACGTTCTCATCCAGCGAGAGCTGCACCGCGGCGTAGAAGGTGCCGTCCGGCCGCTGAACGGCCTCGATCCCCGACACGCTACCCACCGTGACGTTGTCGACCATCACGGGCGAGTTCTGCGGCAGCGTAGCCACATCGGGCACTTCCACCGTGATGTTGAAGGAACCCTTGCCGTGGCCCGCGGTGCCGGGCATGTTCAGCGAGTTCAGGCCGCCGAACGAGCAGCCGGCGAGCAGCACCGCGCCGGAACCGATGGCAACCGCCCGCCGGGCCACCCGAGCAGCGTTGATTCCCAAAGAATTTCGGGACTTTCGGGTCATCCCCCACCTCCAGGGGCAGCGGCCTCGGCCGGAAGCGGACCAGGGGGCGGACCCGGAGCCGGGCCGGGCGGCGGGCCGGCGGGGGCGGGGCCCGGCGGGAGTATCACCGGACCGAGCGTGTACGGCTGCGCAGGCGGCGGCGGGCCGGGAACCGGGTTCTGGGGCAGCAACAACGCGCTTGGGTCGCCTTCGTCGCCCGCGCGCGGCGGGAACCGCCCGTCGGCCGGAATCCACTCCAGATACGGGATATAGGTCTTCGCCTTGGCTTCGGTCGCCGGGGTGTCGTAGATGACCTGCCCCTTATAAGCGGTGATCGTGTTGATCCCGTGCTCCATGAAGGGCGGGAAATTCATCGCCAAGCGCTTCAGCACCGGCGCCATCCGCTGCCGGCAGATCTCGGCTCGCTTGTCGTAATCGGGCGTTCCCGCGGCATCAAAGTTTCCGCAGATGAACTGCACCGGGTTGGCGAACTCCGGCAGACCGAGAACGCCGTTGGCCGTGCCCTGAGCGGGGTTGTAGATGTTGTAGAAGTTCGCCATCGCGTTCGGCAGCACGTGCAGAATCTGCTCTACGTCGTCGGTCTGGTTGGTCAGGATGCTGGTGAAGTCGGTCAACCGGTCGATGTTGGCGACCAGCACCTCATTGTTCTCGTCGAGGAAGCCGCGCACGTCCGACAGTGCCTGATTGAGGCTGCCGAGAGTGTCGCTCAGCCCCACGGAGCTATCGGCCAACACCTGGGACACCGAGGCCAAATGTCCACTGAATTGGACGATTTGCTCGTTGCTCTTCGACAGCGCGTCGACGAGGATCTGCAGATTCTTCACCGTGTCGAACAGATCGGTGCTCGAGTCACCCAGCCGTCCCGCGGTCTGTGACAACTCGCGCA
This sequence comes from Mycolicibacterium moriokaense, assembly GCF_010726085.1. NCBI lineage: Bacteria > Bacillati > Actinomycetota > Actinomycetes > Mycobacteriales > Mycobacteriaceae > Mycobacterium > Mycolicibacterium moriokaense. The sequence goes on along the minus strand of NZ_AP022560.1, from coordinate 1,289,855 downwards.
AGGCTTGCCGGAACGAGTCGCCGTTACCGTCGAAGGTATCGGCGGCCTGATTGACAAACTCGCTCAACGGTCCCTGAACCTGACCCGACGAAGGTCCGAGCTGCTGGCTGAGCCTGGTCAGTTCGGTCTTGACCTCATCCCACTCCACCGGCACCGCCGTGCGGTTCAAATCGATTCTGCCGCCGTCCTGCATCTCGGGGCCCTGCTTGTAGACGGGGGTGAGTTGGATGAACCTGGCCGACACCAGGTTCGGCGCCATGATCACCGCGCGTGCGTCGGCGGGCACCTTGACGCCGTCCTGCACCCTCATGGTCACCTTGACGGCGTCGGCCTGCGGTGAGATCGATTCGATGGTGCCGATCGGAACGCCGACCACGCGGACTTCGTCGCCCGGGTACAGTCCCGCCGCCGAAGTGAAGTATCCGTCCACCCGGTAGGTAGACACCCGCGGCCAGATCACGAACGCGCCACCGATCAGCGCCACCACGAGTGCGCCGATGATCCCGAAACGCAGCAGACGGCTCATGGTGACTTCGGCCTTATGATGATGCGCTCGGACAGGAACCCGCGCAGCAGGTCAGCGAGGCTGTCGGGAACCTTGCCCGGCTGGAAGTAGAGATCCAACAGCAGGGCCATCTGCGTGTTGTTCGGGACCGCGTTGGGCAGGTTGACCATGAAGCCGGGAGCCGAGCCGACCGACTCGCCGAGAGCCGTAGCATACGGCGGCAGCCGCTTCAGCGCTTCGCTGATGTGCTCACGTCGTTCGAGCAGGTTGTCCAACACCAGATTGAGTTTCTTCAGCGCCGGGCCGAACTCGCGACGGTTGTCGGCCACGAATCCCGAAATCTGCTGTGACACATCGTCGATGCCAGCGATCAGATTGCTCAGCGCGGTCCGCCGTTCATCGAGTGCGGCGAAGAGCAGGTTGCCGTCGTTGACGAGCTGATTCACCTGAGTGGCCCGGTCGGCGACCACCGCGGTCACCGACTTCGCACGGGCCAGCAACTGCCCCAGCGCCTCGTCGTTGGCGTTGATGCTGCGCGACAACTCCGCTACCCCGTCGAGCGTGCGCCGAAGCTCAGGCGTCGCGTCGCGGAATGAATCCGTCAGCACGCGCAACGCCTGGGTCAGTTGGTCCTTGTTGAGCGAAGCAGAGTTCTGGCCCAGATCCTGCAGTGCCATGTTCAAGGTATACGGAACTGTGGTGCGGGCCAACGGAATCGACTTCACCGACCCGCTGCCTTGCGGTACGACCCCCAGCGATCGCTCACCCAACACGGTGTCGGTCCGGATTGAAACGAGAGTCTGGTCCCCCAGCCTGATCTTGCGGTCGACGGTGAACGTCACCTTTGCGGCCTCACCGGCCAGGGCGACGTCGGTCACCTTGCCCACCGTGATGCCGGAGACGTTGACGTCGTTGCCCGGCGAGATTCCACCCGCGTCGGCGAAGAAGGCCTCGTAGGGCTTGCCCTGCGGATAGAACGGAAGGGTGTTGTAGCCGAACGCAACGAGCAGAACGCACACCACGACCGCGATGCCGAAGATGCCTGCCCGGATCGTCTTATCCATTTTCAGAGCACCTGCCCTTCGACGGATCGGGAACGCCACCGATCGGTAGGAAGATGTCACTGCCTGCAGGCCCGTTGAACTTCAGTTTCGCTTCGCAGATGTAGTAGTTGAAGTACGACCCGTACGCGCCAAGCGAATTGAGCCGCAGGTAGTTCTCGGCCAACGGTTCGATGACCTGATTCACCTCTGCCTTACGGTTGTCGAGCTCGGTCGAAAGCGGACGAAGGTTCTCGAGCACACCCTGCAGTGGCCGCCTCGAGTTGACCAGCATGTCGGTCAGGTCGTTCTCCGCCGACGCCAGAGGCGGAATCGCGCCTGCGATCGGATCGCGGCCCTCCGCCAGCCCGGTGACAAGCTTTTGAAGCTCATCGATGCTGGCGTCGAACTCCACGCTCTTCTCGTCGATGGTCCCCAACACCTGGTTGAGATTCTGGATCACCTCTGAGATCACTTGGTAGCGGTCGCCAAGGGTCTGGCTGAAACTCCCTGTCTCCGAGAGCAGTCGGGACAGCGCACCCCCCTCCCCCTGAAGCAACTCGAGGATCGCATTGCTGATCTGGTCGACCTGTTCACCGTTGAGACCCTTGACCACCGGACGCAGGCCGCCGAGCAACGCGTCGAGGTCGAGTGCCGGCTGGGTGTTCTCCTTCGGAATGGTGCTGCCCTTGGGGAGCTTTCGAAGCTCGCCCGGCCCAGAGGTGATCTCCATGAAACGGTCACCGACGAGGTTCTCGTAGCGAATCACCGCCCGCGTCGACGTATACAGCTGGTACTTCTTGTTGAGGGTGAACGCGACGTCGACGGTGTTGTCGGGGTTCAGCTTCACATCCTCGACGGTGCCCACCGGGACTCCGGCGATCCGCACGTCGTTGCCGCCTTCGAGGTGGGAGGCGTCGGTGAACGTGGCGTGATAGCGATTCGTGGATGCGAAGCGGAACTCGCCGAAGATCACCACCAAACCGACGGCGACCACCAGCATCACCACCACGAAGATGCTCACCTTGATGAGGACTCCACGGTGACTCATCAGAAGTCATCCCGTTCTGCGAATGCACCGTTGAACAGGAACTGGAATGTCGACGGGGCGTCGACCTGCACCTCGGTGAACGGCTCGTAGGGGATGTACGCGTTGTCGGTGACCAGGAACGGTGACCTGTAATACGAACCGCCGTACTGCAGGCTGGGGATGTTCGGCAGGCCGCGGCAGTTCGGACCACCCGTCGCATTCACGATCGGCAGGCTTTCGGGATACGTGTACGACGGAACACCCAGCACGAAGCTGGAACTCACCATCGCGCCGGGCTTCATGCCACCGAGGATCGACGCACCCCGCTGGTTACCGATGGCGACGCCTTGGATTATGCAGCCGATTTCGGGTGAATAGTCGCCGAGCACCTTCAAGGGCGCCCGCAGCCGCTGGATCGCGGCGATGTAGTCATCCGCCCCCGGCTCCAGCGTCGCGGTTCCCTCTTCCGCCAACCCGATTGTCGCAAGCAGGGTGGCGTTCAGGTTCTTCTGCTCGTCGACGATCGTCTTGCTGATGGTGGGCGCATTGTTGATCACGGTCACCAGGTCGGGACCGGCATCACCGTAGATGTTGGCCACCGTCGCCGTCTGCGAGAGCAGCGTCTCAACCGTCGGCAGCTTCGGATTCAGTTCTGCGAGATATTGGTTCAACCCCGCCATGGTTGAGCCGAAGTCGTCGCCGTGCCCGCGTAGGCCCTCCGCGAGCGCCGACATGGTCGCGTTGAGGTGGATCGGATTGATCTTGTTCAGGACATCGATCAGCGTCTGGAACAACGTGTTGGCTTCCAGCTGCACCGACTCGGCCTGGACGACGGCGCCAGGGCGCAGCGACGTGCCAGACGGCTGCGGCGGCGCGAGGAACTCCACCGACTTCGCGCCGAATACCGTTGTGCTGCCGATACGTACGGGTGCGTTCGACGGGACGTAGCGCATCTGGTCGCGGTTGATGGCGAGCGTCAGCGTCGCGTGATCGCCGGAGTACGTGATGTTCTCGACCTTGCCGATCTGGATGCCGCGGTACTTGACCTTGGCATCCTTGTCCATCACCAGACCGGCCCGCGAGGAGTTCACGGTCACGGTTTCGGTCGGCGTGAACGCGGCGCTGTAGGCGAGATAGGTGAAAACGGTGAACGCCACGATGATCGCCGCCAGCACCAGGGCGGCGATCCTTATCGCGACTGTCCTCGACACGCTTTCCCCCGCTAGCCCGAAAGGTTGAAGTTGCCGGTGGCGCCGTAGACGCCGAGGGAAATGAACAGGGTGATGATGACGACCACGATCAGCGACGTCCGCACTGCCTTACCTACGGCGATGCCCACGCCGACAGGTCCGCCAGATGCGTTGAAGCCGTAGTAGGTATGGACCAGCATCACCGCGACCGCCATCACGATGGCCTGCGCGAAGGACCACAGTAGATCGTTCGGGATCAGGAACGTGTTGAAGTAGTGGTCGTACAGTCCCGCCGACTGTCCGTTGACGTACACGGTGATGGTGCGCGCGGAAAAGAACGCGGCCAACGTCGCCAACGAGTACAGCGGAATGATCGCGACCAGGCCGGCGACGATGCGGGTGGACACCATGTAGGACACCGAGTGCACGGCCATCGATTCGACGGCGTCGATCTCCTCGGCGATGCGCATCGCGCCCAGCTGGGCGGTGGTGCCTGCGCCGATGGTGGCGGCAAGCGCAATGCCCGCGATGATGGGGGCGACGATGCGCACGTTGAGATACGCGGACAGGAACCCGGTCAGCGCTTCGATACCGATGTTGCCCAGCGACTCGTAGCCCTGCACCGCGATGACGCCGCCGGACGCCAGCGTGAGGAAGGCCGCGACGCCGACCGTGCCGCCGATGAGGATCAGCGCGCCGGTGCCCAGCGTCATCTCCGCGATCAGCCGCAACGTCTCCTTGTGATAGCGGCGCAACGCGTTCGGGATGTATCGCAGCGATTCGGCGTAGAACAGCGCCTGCTCGCCGAACGAGTCGACGGCGCGCGGCAACCATCGCAAGGCCCGCCGCATCCGCAGCGTCAGATCGTAGTTCCCCAGCTCGCTCATCCGAGGACCCGAACGCCGATCGCCGTCATCAGGACGTTGATCACGAACAGACATATGAAGGCATAGATTACGGTCTCGTTGACGGCCTCCCCCACACCCTTGGGTCCGCCCTTGACCGTCAGGCCGCGATAGCAGCCGACGAGGCCCGCCATCACACCGAACAACAGCGCCTTCACTTCTGAGATCACCAACTCGCCCAACCCGGTCAGGATCGTCAGACCGTTGATGAATGCGCCGGGATTCACGCCTTGCAGCAGCACGGAGAACACGTAACCGCCGACCAGGCCGATCGCGATCACTAGACCGTTGAGCAGAAGCGCCACCGTGGTCGATGCCAGTACGCGCGGCACTACGAGCCGTTGAATGGGATCGATGCCGAGCACCCGCATCGCATCGATCTCCTCACGGATGGTGCGTGCACCGAGGTCGGCGCAGATCGCCGTGGCGCCGGCGCCGGCGATGACGAGCACGGTGGAGATCGGACCGAGCTGAGTCACCGTGCCGAACGCGGTACCGGAACCGGACAGATCCGCGGCACCGATTTCACGCAGCAGGATGTTGAGCGTGAACGCGACCAGCACCGTGAACGGAATCGAGATCAGCAGCGTCGGAATGAGCGAGACCTTCGCGATCATCCATGTCTGCTCGAGGTACTCGCGGAATTGAAAGGGCCGCCGGAAGATCTTGACGAAAGTGTCCATCGACATTTCGAAGAATCCGCCCACGGCCCGGGTCGGCGCCGCGAGCTGTTCGATCAACCTCGGGCTCCGTTCTCGCGACGGGGGCCGTCCGGCATGCGCGCGTTGGGCGAAGGCGTCGTAAATCGCCGCGGCGGCAGGCTTTTCGGCCCTGGTTTAAGCGCTGCTCTTAGTGAGCCGGATCATATTAACTAGAACAAGTTCGCAGTGTCAAAGAACGACAAAACTAGTCAAAATTGTAATATCTGTGCTGGTCAGAGCGGGTGTGACCCAGGTCATTCTAGAACGTGTTCTAGTGCAGTTCTCACCCACCCCCGAGACTGTGAATCCTACGAACTCATCAGTCCCGTCGCAGCGAAATTCGCGTCCGATTCTCGGGTGGCAAAGTAGTTCCGCAAAGTTTCCGACAGGTCCGCCGGTTCCCAGGCGTCCCCTGACGCATTGAACTGCGCCGCCACGGTCGGCGCCGCCACCAACGTCACGGTCGGACCGTACACGATGAAGAGCTGTCCGTTGACGTCATGAGCGGCGGGCGAGGCCAGGAACCGCACCAATGTCACCACATGCTCGGGCGACAAGCTGTCGATCTCACCCGGGCCCAGCTCGGGCGCCTCGCCGAACACGTCGGCGGTCATCGCGGTGCGGGCCCGCGGCGCGATTGCGTTGGCGCGGACGCCGTAGCGCTCGAGTGCGCGCGCCATCGTCAAGGTCAGTGCGGTGATGCCGGCTTTGGCCGCACCGTAATTGGCCTGACCGACCGGCCCCACCAGGCCCGCCTCCGATGACGTGTTGATGACGCGGCCATAGACCTGGCCGTCGCCTTCCTTGGCCTTGGCGCGCCAGTACGTCGCGGCGTTGCGCGTCAGCAGGAAGTGCCCGCGCAGGTGGACCGCGATCACAGCGTCCCAGTCCTCGTCCGACATGTTGAACAACATGCGGTCGCGGGTGATGCCCGCGTTGTTCACCACGATGCTCAGTCCGCCGAGGCCGTCGGCGGTAGCCACCAGCTCATCAGCCGTCGAGCGTTCACTGATGTCGCCGGCGACCGCGACCGCCTTCGAGCCCGCAGCGATGATCTCGTCGATCACGTCGGAGCGGTCCAGGGCAGCTCCGATGTCATTGACCACCACCGTGGCGCCCGCCCGCGCAAGGCCGATGGCCTCGGCACGGCCGAGACCCGCGGCCGCACCGGTCACCACGGCGACCCGGCCGGAAAGATCAGTCGCATCTGCGGTCATTTATGAATACCTCTAGTCTCTTCGGATCAACGCTGCTCGCGGACATTCGGCGATGGCTTGCTCCGCCAAATCCTCCTGGTCGGCCGGTACGGGATCCGCCTTCACGACGGCGTAATCGTCGTCGTCGAGATCGAACAGGTCGGGGGCAATTCCCACGCACACGGCATTACCCTCGCACCGGTCCCGGTCCACTTCCACTCTCATCACGCACTCCTCGCGCTCAGGGCTGCTTTGCGCAACCAGTGTGGCACCGGCCTGGACCCCAAGACTAGAACGTGTTACAACCGGGGGTGAAGTCGGGCTGGACTTCGGTTCTAGCCCGGGTGCACTTGCACCGGTGCCTCATAGAGAAGTTAGGACACGGCGATGCGGATCGGCTACACCCCAGAGCAGGAGGAGTTGCGCCGCGAGCTGCGTGCGTACTTCACCAAGCTGATGACCCCTGAGCGCGCGGAGGCGTTGGCCGCCAGCGACGGAGAGATGGGGCGGGGCAACGTCTACCGCGAAACCGTCGCCCAGATGGGTAAGGACGGCTGGCTGACGCTCTCGTGGCCCAAGGAGTACGGCGGTCAGGAACGCAGTCCGATGGACGGCTTGATCTTCAACGACGAGGCCGCCATCGCGAACGTCCCCGTGCCGTTCCTGACCATCAACAGCGTTGCGCCGACGATCATGCACTTCGGCAGCGATGAGCAGAAGAAATTCTTCCTGCCCAAGATCGCCGCGGGCGAACTGCACTTCTCGATCGGCTACTCCGAGCCCGGCGCTGGCACCGACCTCGCCGCGCTGCGAACCACGGCGGTGCGCGACGGCGACGAGTATGTGATCAACGGCCAGAAGATGTGGACCAGCCTGATCGCCTATGCCGACTACGTGTGGCTGGCGGTACGCACGAATCCAGAAGCCAAGAAGCACCGCGGCATCTCGATGCTCATCGTGCCGACCACCGCGGAGGGCTTCTCGTGGACACCGGTGCACACCATGGCCGGAGTCGACACCAGCGCCACGTACTACCAGGACGTGCGGGTGCCCGCGACCAACCTCGTCGGCGAGGAGAACGGCGGCTGGAAACTCGTCACCAACCAGCTCAACCACGAACGCGTCGCGCTCGTGTCCGCACAACCGATCTTCGTGGCGCTCAACGGCGTTCGGGAGTGGGCGCAGAACACCAAGGACGTGCACGGCAACCGGGTGATCGACTCGGAGTGGGTCCAGCTCAACCTCGCCCGCGTACACGCCAAGGCAGAGGTGCTCAAGCTCATCAACTGGGAGCTGGCCTCTTCGGATGAAGTGGCGCCGTCCCCCGCCGATGCGTCGGCGGCCAAGGTGTACGGCACCGAGCTGGCGACGGAGGCCTACCGATTGCTGATGGAGGTGCTGGGCACCGCCGCCACACTGCGCACCAATACGCAAGGCGCGCTGCTGCGCGGACGCATCGAACGCATGCACCGCTCGTGCCTCATCCTCACCTTCGGCGGCGGCACGAACGAGATCCAGCGCGACATCATCGGCATGGTCGCGCTCGGCCTGCCACGGGTTAACCGGTAAGGACTGAACGACAATGGATTTCAAGACGACGGAAGCGGCGGAGGACCTCGGCGGGTTGGCCCGCACCATCGCCGAATCGGTGAGCACCCCCGAACGTCAGCGTGAGCTCGACGGGCTCGAAGAACGTTTCGATGGCGCGTTGTGGGGCAAACTGATCGAAGCCGACATCCTGTCCACCGCAGCGCCGGAGGCCCTGGGCGGCGGCGGATTCGGGGTGCTGGAACAGGTCGCAGTGCTGGTGGCGCTCGGCAGGCAGCTGGCCGCCGTGCCGTATCTGGAGTCGGCCGTGCTCGCCGCTGGTGCACTGGCCAAGTTCGGCTCGCAGGCGCTGCAGCAGGAGTGGGCGGTGCCCGCGATCAACGGCTCGAAGATCCTCACCGCCGCGCTGGACGGCGAGATGGGCGAGGGCCCGGTGCAGGCCAGTGCGAACGGCGATGGATTCCGGCTGACCGGGACACGCACCCAGGTCAGCTACGGCCCGATCGCCGATGCGTTCCTGGTCCCCGCCGAAACCGATTCGGGTACGAAGGTTTTCGTGGTCGCCACATCGGATTCCGGTGTGACCGTCGAATCGCTGGACACCACCGGGCATGGCAGCGTCGGCCGCCTCGCACTGCAGGGCGTCGAACTGGGCTCCGACCGCATCGTCGGCGGTGCCGAGGTGGTGGACTGGTTGACCACGCACGGCACGCTGGGACGCAGCGCATTTCAGCTCGGCGTACTGGAGCGGGCGCTCGAGCTGACCGCCGAATACGCCCGTGAGCGTGAGCAGTTCGACCGGCCGATCGGCAGCTTCCAGGCGGTCTCGTCCCGGCTCGCCGACGGCTATATCGACGTCAAGGCGCTGCGGTTGACGGTGACGCAGGCGGCGTGGCGTCTGTCCGAGGATCTGCCTGCCGATATCGACGTCAACACCGCGGCGTTCTGGGCGGCCGAGGCCGGCCATCGGGTCGCTCACACCACGGTGCACGTGCACGGCGGCGTCGGGATCGATACCGATCACCCGGTGCATCGGTACTTCCTGGCGGCCAAGCAGACCGAGTTCGCGGTCGGCGGTGCCACCGGGCAACTGCTGCATATAGGCCGCGAGCTGGCCGAAACCCCGGCTTGAATCCCGCGACCGGAAGCGAGCTGCCCACCGTCACCTCGCTGATCGCACCTCTGGTCGACGTCGACGACCGCGGGGTCTACTTCGAGGACACCTTCATCCCGTGGCGTGAGCACATCCGGCACGGCGCGGCGGTGGCGGCTGCGCTGCTGGCCCGCATGGACCCCGGCCGGCCGCAGCATGTCGGTGTGCTGCTGCAGAACACCCCGTTCTTCTCGTCGGTCTTGGTGGCTGCGGGGTTGACGGGCATCGTGCCCGTCGGGCTGAACCCCGTCCGCCGGGGAGCCGCACTGCAGCGCGACATCGAACACGCCGATTGCCAACTGGTGCTGGCGGATTCGGCCTCGGCGGCCGTCGTCGGGGATATCGACCACATCGACGTCGACTCCCCCGAGTGGGCGGCCGAGGTTGCGGCGTTCGCCGACGAACCCGTCGTCGCCTACGATGCCGACCCCGGCGATCTGTTCATGTTGATCTACACGTCGGGCACCAGCGGCGACCCCAAGGCCGTCAAGTGTAGCCAGGGCAAGGTGGCCATCGCGGGAGTGATGATGACGGAGCGCTTCAACCTTGGACCCAGCGACGTCTGCTATGTGTCCATGCCGCTGTTCCATTCCAACGCGGTGCTCGTGGGCTGGTCGGTGGCCTTCGCGTCGCGAAGCTCACTTGCGTTGCGGCGCAAGTTCTCCGCCTCCGAGTTCCTCCCGGATGTCCGTAAGTTCGGCGCGACCTACGCCAACTATGTCGGTAAGCCGTTGTCGTACGTGCTGGCCACCCCGGAACAACCCGACGACGCCGACAACCCGCTGCGTGCGGTCTACGGCAATGAGGGTGCACCGGCCGATGTCGAGCGATTCGCCAAGCGGTTCGGCACCGTGGTGACGGACGGCTTCGGGTCGACCGAGGGCGGAATCGCGATCGCGCGCACACCGGATACGCCTCCGGGATCGCTCGGACCGCTGCCTCCCGGCACCGAGATCCTCGATGTCGAAACCGGCGAACCCTGCCCTCCCGGTGTGACCGGCGAGCTCGTGAACACCTCTGACGCAGGACGTTTCGAGGGTTACTACAACGACCCCGACGCCGACGCCGAGCGTATGCGCGGCGGGGTCTACCACAGCGGCGATCTGGCCTACCGCGATGAGAACGGTTACGCGTATTTCGCAGGCCGACTCGGCGACTGGATGCGCGTCGACGGCGAGAACCTCGGCTCCGCCCCGATCGAGCGCGTGCTGCTGCGCCATCCCGACGTCGTCGAGGTGGCGGTGTACGGGATACCGGCGCCCGACGTCGGCGATCAGGTGATGGCGGCCGTCGTGCTCAGCGAGGGGGCGTCGTTCGACCCCGAGCAGTTTCGCTCCTTCCTCGCCGAACAGCCCGACCTCGGTCCCAAGCAGTGGCCGTCGTTCGTGCGGGTCGGTACCTCGTTGCCACGCACCGAGACCTTCAAGGTGATCAAACGTCGGCTACAGGCCGAACGGACCGACTGCGACGATCCGGTGTATCCGATCGAGCGGCGCGAGGCGCGATCATGTTGATCGGAGTCACCGGGGGCACCGGTTACCTCGGCGCACACTCCGTGCGCGCCCTGCTCGCTCGCGGCGACAGGGTGCGCCTACTGGTGGCGCCCGATGCGGCGAACGCGCCCGTGCTGCGACAGTTCTCCGAGATCGGCGACATCGAGACGGTGGTGGGCGACATCCGCGACGGCGTTGTCGTCGGCTCCCTGCTCGACGGATGTGATGCGTTGCTGCACGCAGCCGGGGTGGTGGGGACCGACAAGCGTCGCGCCGCGCTGATGTGGGAGATCAATGCGCACGCAACCGAGTCGATCCTGACGCGAGCGGTGGCAGCCGGACTCGATCCGGTGGTGTCGGTCAGCAGTTACAGCGCGCTGTTCCCGCCGCCGGACGGCGTGATCGGGCCAGACACTCCCACCGCCCCCGGACGAAGCCCGTACGCCAAGACGAAGGGTTACGCCGACCGGGTGGCACGACGCCTGCAGGGCGAGGGCGCACCGGTCGTCGTCACCTATCCCTCCAGCGTCGTCGGCCCGGCCTTTCACACCGAACCCGGTGTGACCGAACGCGGCTGGGCACCCATCGTGCGCTGGGGCGTGGCACCGCGGATGCGCGGCGGTATGCAGATGATCGATGTGCGCGACGTCGCCGACGTCCACGCAGCCGTCTTCACGCCGGGACAGGGACCGCGACGCTATGTGTGCGGCGGAGTCCTGATCGCCTTCGACGACATGATCACCGCCCTCGAACGCGGCTCGGGACGGAGGATCACCCGAATCCCACTGAACCAACGCGTATTTCGTGGGATGAGCAGAGTCGGCGACGTGCTGTCCGGCGTCATCGCGATGGGAGATGGCTTGAGCTACGAGGCGGCGCTACTGCTGACCGCAGCGACACCGACCGACGATTCGGCCACGCTGCGGGATCTGGGTCTCACATGGCGTTCACCGACCGACGCCATCGTCGCGTCGTTTCCCACCAGGGATGACGGCAATCCCGGGGTGTAACGCATCCCCAGAACCGCGCCCCCGTCGGATTCCCACCGTTCCAACGCGATAGGCAGCAACACGCGTTCGTCGTTGCCCCTGGTCATGCCGTCACCTCGGTGTTGTGCAGGCCGTAGGGGACCGCTGCCAGCATCGTGACGGAAAGCTCAGCGCCACTTGGCAGTTTGAAAGTGCGCCGTTCGCCAGGCCGCGCGCCGAGAATGGCCTCACCGAGCGGCGACTGGACGGAGTAGACCTCGATATCGCCCTGTTCAGCACCGCGCACACCGAGGAGGAATGATTCGGTGTCCCCGGTGTCGTCGTAGCGAACGGTCACGACCATGCCCGGTTCGGCGATCCCGTCGTTGGGCGGGTCCTCGCCGACAACGGCGTACACGAGTAGGTCATGAATCTGTTGCATACGCGCCTGGCGGGCGCGTTGAATCGCGGTCGCGTTCTCGCTGGTATCCCCATCTGCGGCGGCGGTCACGCACAGTCGGCGCAGCGTCGCCAACTCCTGCTGCAGATTTTCATAGGCTTCTGCGGAAATCCAAACGCGTTGTGCAGTAGTCATATTCGTTCCTTTCGGATAGGGGTCGTCGTCAGGGGCGGGCTGCGGTTGTGCGCCGCCCCTGACGACTCGCGTTGCCCGTGACGGGCGAGACTCTGGGTCAGGTGACAGCGCGCCGCAGCGGATCGAATGGTTGCAGCGCTTCGGGTTGCTTGCCGGTCGTGATCTGTTCGGTGAGCAGTCGGCCGGTGATAGGCCCCTGCGCAAGACCCCACATGCCGTGCCCCCCTGCGACGTACACGTTGCGGGACATCTCACCGATCAACGGCAGGCCGTCGGGAGTGATCGGACGCGGACCGACCCAGATGTCGCTGCGCTCGGCCCACCGCACCGCTTCCAGCAGCGGACTCGCAGAGGCGACGATCGCACCCACACGTTCGGCCATCACCGGTTCATGGGGATGGCGGAACTCCATCGTGCCCGCGACCCTCAGGGCACCGTGGTGGGGAGTGCACGCCACCCGCACATCCGGCAGGTAAATCGGCCCGGGTAGGGGCCGGTCCACGGGCACGGTGAACGAGTAGCCGCGCCCCGCCGCCACCGGTACGCGCAGTCGGGAGCCCGCCAGGCGTGACAACCAGGCGCCCGTCGCGATCACCGCCGCGTCCGCGACCAGCGGCTCACCGCTGTGCAGCACCACCCTTGCCCCGTTGCCGGAACTGAAGACTCCGCGCACCTCCTGCTTGAGGATGGCCGCCCCGCGCTGTCGAACTGCGCTTCCGAGAGCTGTGACGAAACGTCCTGGGTCGACGTAGCGCTGACCGTTGATGTTGATCGCCGCGGTGATCTGTGGCGATGCCAGAGGCACCTGCTCGCGCAACGCCTCACCGGACAGTCCCGTGACGAACAAGGACTGACCGGCGCGTTGGATCGCGCGAAGTTCGGCCATCATCTTTTCCGCGTGGTGCGTCGAACGAAACAGCGCGGTGATCGGAGCATCGGTCACGGGTGCGTCCACCCCGTTCGCGATCAGCACGTCGAACGCTTCGATGCATTCCTCGTTGAGCGGTACGTTGGCGCGTACCGCCCGCTGCCACGTCGACGGGCGGCAGTTGGCGGCGAACTGCAGCAGGAACTGCCATCGCGAACTGTCCGCGGCCAACGGGATGTGCAGCGGGGCGGTCCGGTCGAGCAGCGAGCGCAGACCGTACCGAAGCAGCTTCGGTGAGTTCAGCGGCATCGTCAGTGCGGGTGCGATCCAGCCGGCGTTGCCCCAGGAAGCTCCCGCGGCCACGCCGGTGCGGTCGACGACTGTGACGTCGACCCCCCTCTCCTGCAGGAACCATGCCGTCGACAATCCGACGATGCCCGCGCCGACCACGACCGCCGACCGCGGACCGCCGTCGAAACGCTCCCCGCCGACCATTGCCTACCTCCACCCTGTCGAATGACTCAACGACTCCACGGTGGCCCAGCCCGTCACCGAAGTGGTTGCCGCAACGGGACAACCACCAGAGCTGCCGTTGTCGCGGATCGACAAAGGGGCTGGTCAGGCGCTTTCGGTGGCGGCGAGTTCGATCATCATTGCCAAACGCTTACCGGCGTCACTCAGCTGTAGGTCGGTGATCTCACCCATCTTGCGCAGTCGGTACCTCACGGTGTTCTCGTGCACCCCAAGACGGTTGCCCGCATCGGCAGGATCCCCCAGCGCCTCCAGCCAGGCCCTCAATGTCGCCACATAGTCGGTGCCGTGTTCGGCGTCGTGGCGTCGCAGCTCCGCCACCGGCCCCCGATCCGGGGTCCGGCCAGAGCTTGCCGCGGTCCGAAGGCGCTGCAAAAGAATCTCGTCCCACGACTCGTCGTACGCAGGTGGAAGAGCATTGGAAGGCTTGGCCTCGTGTAGCGCGAGACACTCGTCGGCCTCTTGTCGCGCCGCGGGCAGATCGGTCGCTGTAGCCGCCTTGCTGATGCCGGCCAATACGGTGAACCGATCGGGCAGCGACGCCTGCAAACCCCCGACCCAGCTCCGAGCCGCGGCCACCTCCTCGCCGGGCAACAGCGTGTAAACCGTGTTGCCGGAGAGCGCACTTCGGCCGGGACGCGACCACCCGAATCCGGTGGTTGCCCGCTCGAACGCCAGTAGCAGACCCGCGTCGCGATCCGCGTCGATGAATGCCTGCACCGCGATGACTCGCATCAAATCCTGCGGCAGGCCGAGCCTGCTGGCAGACGCCGCCGCATCAGGGCTTCCGTTCAACAACCGGAGCACCAAGTCGGACTCGACCTGACGCTCCAAGTCCGCACTGGCACGGGACCGCAACAGATGCAGGGCGACCGTGCGCGCACCGTCCGCCAACGCAGTCCGTTCCGGTTCCTTCAGCGGCTTTTCACACGCCACCCACACCGACCCCATGAGTTCTCGCCCCGACCGCACCGCGACAACCATGCGGCCCGACATTCCGTGCTGGGCGTCCGGATCGACGAAGAGTGGCTCGTCAGAAGTCGCGAGGTACGCGAAAACCCCTCGGTTCTCGAAGAATTCGCGCAGGCTCTCCGGTGATTGCCTGTTCATGATGGTCGCGACTCGCGCCGGGTCGGCGTTCTGCTGCATGCTGGAATAAGCAAGGACCCGTGACAACGGGTCCTCGATGGTCACCGCGCCTCGTGTCGCCTCGGCCAGGCTGTCGGCGAGTGCGAACAGATCGGTTGGGCCGCGGCCGGATTCGGTTTCACGACCTTCGAGCACCAATCCAAAGACGACAGCGCTGAGCTCACTCCAGGACACCGTGTCATCGACGACCATCACCGCAATACCCTCGGCGATCCCGGCGAAGGTGGTGTCGGCATCGGAGTCACGCAGGAGTACGACGACCGCGTGCGCCGATGCCGCCCACCGCAGGGCTTCGTCGACAGAACGCGCGCCGACGGCCAGGAGTACGTCGCCGATCACCGTGCGGCCCCCCGCCACCTCGTGCATCACGACACTGCCGAGTTCTTTGGAGCGCGGTATCGGGCAGAAGCGCAGTTGGACACCATAGCCCCCGAGCACGTTCACCAATCGGTCTAACGTGACCACACGCGTCTCCTCAGGCGAATCGTGGTGCCGTCGACGCCATGTCGGCGGTGTGCAGAAATCAGATTGAGTAAATCTACTCGCCCTTGACAGGGCGCTTTTTGGACTACGCTTCGCAGCACTACGTGCCCGACGACAGGAGTTGACTGATGAGGCGCACCGCGATCACGGGAGTGGCCACCCTGGCCGCCGCTTTAGCACTCGTGCTGTCGGGCTGCGGCTCGGACACCAAAACCGAACCGAGCAAGTCCGAATCGGAGACGACGACCACCACGACGACGAGCGTGAAGGCCGCGCCCAAGACGACGGCCAAGGTGGCGCCGCGCGATGAGGATGCCGCAGGCCCGAATCCCACGATCGCCAGCTACATCGTCGACAACAAAATCCAGGAGACTCAGGTCAAACAGGGCGATCCCGGCGCACCGATCATCGACCTGCCGATCCCCGAAGGCTGGGAGCCGGCCGGTGAGGACACTCCGGACTGGGCGTACGGGGCCATCGTCTACACCGGACCCGAGGCCGCCGAGTACTCGCCGAGCATCGTTGCCCTGCTGTCGAAGCTGACCGGAAACGTCGACCCCCAGGCCATCATCGATCTGGCTCCCGGCGAACTGCAGAACCTGCCGGGCTGGGAGGCATCGAACGAAGGTGAGACGAGCACCCTGGGCGACTACCCGGCCTACCAACTCGGTGGCACCTGGAAGTCGGAGGGCCTGACCAAGATCGTCGCCCAGAAGACCGTCGTGATCCCCGGCGCCGACGGCCTCTATGTGCTGCAGCTCAACGCCGACGGCCTGGAGGACCAGGGCGAGATCGTCGGCGCGGCGACGAACGTCATCGACGAACAGACGAAGATCGGATTCTGACTAGCTGTCGCGGATGTCGTCGAGCCGCCTAGTAGCTTCTTCGAAACCGGCGACGAGTTCGGCGATGATGTCGGCGGCGGGTCGGATCTCGTTCATCCGGCCGACGATCTGGCCGACCGGCATCGCGACGGTATCGGGATTGTCGGACTCGTTCATCCGCTGATGGGCTTCGCTGACGAGGATGTTCTGCAGCGGCATCGGCAGCGGCTCAGGCGCATCCGGCGCATCCCACGCATCGGTCCACCGCGACTTCAGTAGCCGCGCGGGCTTACCCGTATAGATCCGGCGACGCACCGTATCGCTTGAGTTGGCGCGCAGCAGCGCCTCCTGGATCGTCGAGATACCGGACGGCTTACGGTGGCCGAGGTCGTATTCGGCCGACGTCAGAAACGCGGAACCCATCCACACGCCCTGTGCCCCGAGTGCGAGCGCGGCGGCCATCTGACGCCCGGTGCCGATACCGCCGGCAGCCAGTACCGGTGCCTTACCATCAAGTGCATCAACGATTTCCGGCCACAGCACCATGGAGCCGATCTCTCCGGTGTGGCCACCCGCCTCGTGGCCCTGCGCTACGACGATGTCCACGCCGTTGTCGACGTGGCGTTGCGCATGCTTCGCGCTGCCCGCCAGGGCCGCCACCGGAACACCCGCAGCGTGCACCTGGTCGATGACGTCCTTCGGCGGTGAGCCGAGCGCGTTGGCGATCAACTTGATCGGATGCTTCAGCGCCACCTCGACGTGCGAGCGGGCCACCGAGTGCAGCCAGCCGAGGACGCCGGTGTTGCGCTCCTCATCCTCGGGCAGCGGCGGAACACCCAGATCGGCAAGGGTTTTGGCGACGAAGTCGCGGTGCCCCTGCGGGATCAGCTTGTCGATGTCGCTGACGGTGCCCTCCTGCGGCACCTTCGCGGGCATCACGACGTCGACGCCGTACGGTTTGCCGTCGGTGTTCTCGTCCATCCAGCACAGCACGCGCTCGAGGTCATCGGCGTCGTTGAACCGCACGCAGCCGAGCACACCGAGTCCGCCGGCCTTGCTGACCGCGGCGGCGACCTTCTCCGACGGCGTGAAGACGAATATCGGATAGTCGATGCCGAAGCGGTCACACAGATCCGTGCGCATTATCTGGACGACCCCACATGGTTGACGTGCACTTCGTCGGCGGGTCGCTCCTCGGTGATGTCCTTGGCCCACCGGTAGTCGGGCTTGCCCGCCGGAGTCCGGTGAATCTCGTCGACCCACCAGATCTTGCGCGGCACTTTGTATCCCGCGATCTCCTGGCGCACGAACGCGTCGAGTTCGGCGAACGTCGGGTTGGTGCCCGGCCTACGGTGTACGACGGCGGCGACGCAGTTGCCGAAGCGCTCGTCGGGGACACCGACGACCAACGCGTCGAACACGTCCGGATGGCCCTTGAGAGCGGCCTCCACCTCTTCTGGGTAGATCTTCTCGCCGCCGCTGTTGATCGACTGCGAACCGCGGCCGAGCATCGTCACGCTGCCGTCGGCCTCGACCTCCGCATAGTCGCCGGGAATCGCGTAGCGGATGCCGTTGAAGGTCTTGAACGTCTCGGCGGTCTTCTTCTCGTCCTTGTAATAGCCGATCGGGATGTTGCCCTTCTTAGCGATCATCCCGCGCACTCCGGAGCCCGGCTTCACCTCGTTGCCGTCCTCGTCGAGCACGACCGTGCGGTGGTCGATCGTCACCCGCGGTCCGCCCGTGTGCGACTGCCCCTTCGCCACGATGCTCGTGCCGCCGAAGCCCGTCTCCGACGAGCCGATCGAGTCGGTGATCACTCGGTTGGGCAGCAGTTCGAGGAACTTCTCCTTGATGCTCGTGGAGAACAGTGCGGCGGTGCTTGCCAATAGGAACAGGCTCGAGAGATCGGGCTCCCTACCGGCGTCGTGCAGCCTGGTCAGCGCATCGAGCAGCGGGCGCGCCATCGCATCGCCGGTGAAGAACAGCAGGTTCACCTTGTGCTTCTCGATCGTCTGCCACACCTCGTCGGCGTCGAATTCCGGTGCCAGCACGGTTGTTTGGCCCGAGAAGATCGACATCCAGGTCGCCGACTGCGTGGCGCCGTGGATCATCGGCGGGATCGGGTAGCGGACCATCGGCGGATTCTCCGCGGCGGTCTTGGCCAGGTCGTACTCGTCCTTGACGAACTCGCCCGTCGCAAAGTCGGTGCCGCCGAACAACACCCGGTAGATGTCCTCGTGACGCCACATGACGCCCTTGGGGAATCCGGTGGTACCGCCGGTGTAGAGCAGGTAGATGTCGTCTGGGCTGCGCTCGCCGAAATCGCGCTGGGGTGAACCCTGTTCGAGTGCGGCGTAGAACTCGACGCCGCCGTAGCGCTGATAGTCCCCATCTTCTGGGTCGCTGCCGTCTTCCACCGACAGGATGGTCTTGACGTTCGGCGTCTCGGGCAGCACGTTGGCGACCCGGTCGGCGTAGCGGCGCTCATGCACCAACGCGACCATGTCGGAGTTGTCGAAGAGGTACTTCAGCTCGCCCTCGACGTAGCGGAAGTTGACGTTTACCAGGATGGCGCCCGCCTTCACGATGCCCAGCATCGCGATCACGATCTCGATGCGGTTTCGGCAGTACAGCCCGACCTTGTCGTCCTTCTTGACGCCCTGGTCGAGGAGGTAGTGCGCCAGGCGGTTCGCCTTCTCCTCGAGCTGTGCGTAGGTGAGCTGCTCGTCGCCGCAGATGAGGGCGACACGGTCTGGCACGGCGTCGATGGCGTGCTCGGCAAGATCAGCGATGTTCAAGGCCACGAGACCTAAACTAGAACGTGTTACATTTCGAGACAAGTCTGTGGCATCGACGCTGGAAGGCGGACTAGTTCGTGAGCGACGAAGAAAAACCGGCAAAAGGGCCTGACGCCCTCATTGAGCAGCGCGGACACACCCTGATCCTGACGCTGAACCGGCCGGAAGCGCGCAACGCGCTGTCCACCGAGATGCTCTCGCTCATGGTCGAGGCATGGGACCGCGTCGACAACGATCCCGAGATCCGCTCCTGCATCCTGACCGGCGCGGGCGGCTACTTCTGCGCAGGGATGGACCTCAAGGCGGCGACAGCCAAGCCGCCGGGCGACTCCTTCAAGGACGGCAGCTACGACCCGTCCCGTATCGACGCGTTGCTCAAGGGTCGCAGGCTCACCAAGCCGTTGATCGCCGCCGTCGAGGGCCCGGCCATCGCCGGTGGCACCGAGATCCTGCAGGGCACCGACATCCGCATCGCGGGCGAGAGCGCCAAGTTCGGGGTCTCGGAGGCGAAGTGGAGCCTGTACCCGATGGGCGGCTCGGCGGTTCGCCTCGTGCGCCAGATCCCCTACACCCTCGCATGCGACATCCTGCTGACCGGACGTCACTTGACCGCCGCCGAGGCCAAGGAGATGGGACTCATCGGCTATGTCGTGCCGGACGGCACGGCGCTGGAGAAAGCGTTGGAGATCGCCGAGGTGATCAACAACAACGGACCACTTGCGGTGCAGGCCATCCTGAAGACGATCCGCGAAACCGAGGGCCTGCACGAGAACGAAGCCTTCAAGATCGACACGAAGATCGGTATCGAGGTGTTCCTGTCCGACGACGCCAAGGAAGGTCCGCTGGCGTTCAAGGAGAAGCGCGCGCCGAACTTCAAGATGAAGTAGCCGCATTCCCCCATTCCCCCCGCGAGCAGACGCGAAAACCCGCTATTTGGGCTGATTTTGGGGGGTTTGGCGTCTGCTCGCGCTAGCTCAGCACGGGCTAGCGCAGGACGGGCTTGGTCGGCGTGAACTTCACCGGCATCCGCTCCAACCCCGAGACGAAGTTCGCAGGCCGAAGTGGAAGCTCCTCGGCGGAGGCCAGCCGCAGGTCCGGTAGCCGCTGCAGCAGCTTCGTCTGCATGATCGACAGCTCGAGTCGAGCGAGTTGGTTGCCCAGACAGAAGTGGGTGCCGAAGCCGAACGCGAGATGGTTGTTCGGATACCGGTCGATGTTGAACTCATCGGGGTTCTCGAACACCTTCTCGTCGAAGTTGGCCGACTCGAAGAGCAGGATGATCTTCTCGCCCTCTTTGAGGGAGGCGCCGTGAAACTCGATGTCGCGGGTGAGGGTTCGCGCCATGTTCTTCACCGGCGCCGTCCACCGCAGCATCTCTTCGATCGCATTCGGCAACAGGTCGAGGTCGTTGATCAGCCGCTGGTGCGCCTCCGGGTGGAGCAGCAGCTGCCGGGTTCCGCCCGACAGCGTGTGACGCGTCGTCTCGTCGCCGCCGATCAACAGCAGCAGCACCTCGGTGACGATCTGGTGGTCCTCGAGCTTGGACCCCTCGACCTCGGCGTGCACCAGGACGCTGACCAGATCGTCGGTCGGCTCCTTCTTGCGGGCCTCGATCATGCCCATCATGTAATTGCTGTAGGTCGCGAACGCATCCATCGTGACCTGGATGTCCGCTTCGTCCGCGGTGCTGCTCAACGAGCTGACGAGGTCGTCGGACCACTTGAGGAACATCTCGCGCTCTTCCGGACGCACACCGAGCATGTCGCCGATGACCGCCATCGGCAACGGCGCAGCGAGGTCCCAGACGAAATCGCACTCGCCGCGCTCGCACACCGCGTCGATCAGCGTGTCGCACAGCGTATTGATGGACGGCTCAAGGTCTTTGACCCGTCTGCGGGTGAAACCTGAGTTGACGAGCTTGCGCCGCAACAGATGCTGCGGGTCGTCCATCTCGATCATCATCTCCACGCCCGGCTGGTCGGGCCGGATACCGCCTGCGTTGGAGAAGATCTCGGGCTGACGCTCGGCCTCGATCACCGCCTGATACGTCGCGGCGGCGGCCAAATCGTTTCGGTCCCGGAAGACCGGCTCGTGCTCACGCATCCACTTGTAGACCGACCGAGAGTCGCCGGCGTAGAACGCGCCATCGGTCAGATCGACATCCGGCTTCGTCGATGTTGGGGCTGCCATGTCACACCTCCTGCGCGTCTGCGAACGACATCTCCACGTTGCCAGCCGAACTGGAGACCAGCGCACGTTTCGGAAAACCCAGCGACGCGAGTTCTTTCGCGTACGGATGCCCGCCCAGTCGGACGGTTGCACCACCCGGGCGGTAGCGCACGTCGGTCATCGACATCTCGCCGAGGGTCTGACGGCGGACACCATCGCGGTACGAGTAGGTGGGGTGCGCTTGTGGCCGGGACGTGAAGGCCGATGGCACCCGCAGGCCGGGCTTGAAGTCCATGCCGACGGCGAACTGTCCGTCGATGGTGACGTCGAACGAATAGGTGTTACCGTCGCGAATCGTGAAATCCGCCATCACCTTCGGGTAACCCCAGATCGTGCACCCCGCCTCGAGGGTGAACGGCTGGTCCACGGGTAGGTGGTGGACGAACGCCCCGGCGGACTGCAGCGCGCGCAACCCCTTCGCGTCCGACCCCGGCGGGTTGACCATCACATTGGTCCCGTACTCGTAGTACTCGCCGAGATCGGTGTCGATGTAGCGCATCAGCATCAGCACGACGATCGCGCGGTTCGGCCGGTACCGGCACACGTTCAGACCGCTGTAGTCGATCATCGCCTGAGCCGCGTCGGCATCGACGGAGAACATCGCCATGTGCTGGGTCGCCTTGCGGACCCGTACCGGCATGGTGAGCACCGTGCCGGCGATCGTGTACTGCGAAGCAGTCATCGGGTCAATCTAGAACGCGGACTAGACAACTAGCAAGGAAGTGTCTACCCGAATTTCACACCAGCGCAGCGAGATCCCGGATCTGTTCGACGGAGCGCGCGCCGACGACCATCATGGTCACGCCCGCGGCCTCCCACGCCTTGATCTGTTCCTGCACGTAGCCGAGGTCCCCCACGATCGCGGAGTCGTCGACCAGCTCGTCGGGAATGATCTTGGCCGCCTCGTCCTTGCGGTCGCTGCGGAACAGCTTGGTGACGTCGTCGACGACCTCGGCGTAGCCCATTCGGCGGTAGACGTCGGCGTGGAAGTTGGTGTCCTCGGCGCCCATCCCGCCCATGTACAGCGCCAGGTGCGGCTTCATCAGCTCCATGACCGCAGGACGGTCGTCGGTGACGACCACCTGGGCCGTCGCGCAGATCTCGAAGGTCTCCCGGGTGTTCCGCGCGCCGGGGCGCGCGAAACCCTCGTCCAGCCATTCGTTGTACATGCCCGCGATCCGCGGCGAGTAGAAGATGGGCAGCCAGCCGTCGCAGATCTCAGCGGCCAGCGCGACGTTCTTCGGACCTTCTGCGCCCAGCATCACCGGGATATCGGCCCGCAACGGGTGGGTGATCGGCTTGAGGTTCTTGCCCAGCCCCGTCGTGCCCTTACCGGTCAACGGCAGCGGGTAGTGCGGGCCGTCGCTGTGCACGGGAGCCTCGCGGGCCCACACCTGACGCAGGATGTCGATGTACTCGCGGGTGCGGGCCAGCGGCTTCGGGAACTTCTGCCCGTACCAACCCTCGACCACCTGCGGTCCGGACACCCCCAGCCCGAGGATGTGCCTGCCGCCGGAGAGGTGATCGAGCGTCAGCGCGGCCATCGCGCATGCGGTCGGCGTCCTGGCCGACAGCTGGACGACCGAGGTGCCCAGCCGCATCCTCGTGGTTTCCCGCCCCCACCAGGCCAGCGGCGTGAAGGCGTCGGAGCCCCACGCCTCGGCCGTGAACACGGTGTCGAACCCGGCCTCCTCGGCCGCGGCGACCAATTCTGCGTCGTTGGTGGGCGGCTTGGCGCCCCAATATCCCAGCTGAAGTCCCAGCTTCATTAGATCGCCTTCCGACCCGTGGTTGAAACCATTCTTAGAACCTGTTCTACTCGATGCCGTGACCACCAGCCAAAGCAGCCCGGTGCAGATCGATCAGCATGAGCCGCCACTTTCGGCACCGTTGAAACTTTCATTCGACTACACCCGTTCAGTCGGTCCACTCCTGTCCCAGTTCTTCACTGCGCTGCGCGACCGACGCATCGTCGGCGTGCGTGGTTCGGACGGTCGGGTGCTGGTGCCCCCTGCCGAGTACGACCCGGTCACCTATGCGGAATTGACCGAGATCGTACCGGTGAGCAGCGTCGGAACGGTCGTGTCCTGGACGTGGCAGCCGGAGCCACTCGAAGGCCAGCCGCTGGACCGTCCGTTCGCGTGGGCATTGGTGAAGCTCGACGGGGCCGACACGCCCATGCTTCATGCCGTCGACGCCGGCTCCGCCGACCAGATCAGCACCGGCGCCCGCGTGCATGCGCACTGGGTCGACGAACCCGTCGGCGCAATCACCGATATCGCCTACTTCGCGCTCGGTGACCAGGCCGAGAACGCTCCGGACGTGACCGATGACCGGGACCCGGTGACGATGGTCGTCGTTCCCACGGCGATCGAAATCCAGCACAGCGCATCGCTTCCCGAGAGCGCGTTCCTGCGTGCCCTCGAGGAGGGCAAGCTGCTCGGTGCCCGCACCGGCGACGACGGCAAGGTCTATTTCCCTGCGCGCGAGGCTGATCCAGCGACGGGTAAGCAGCTGGACCAGTTCGTCGAACTTCCCGACAAGGGCACGGTGACGACGTTCGCGATCATCAACATCCCCTTTGCCGGGCAGCGCATCAAGCCGCCCTACGTCGCGGCCTACGTGCTGCTCGACGGCGCGGACATCCCGTTCTTGCATCTGGTCACCGAGATCGATCCTGCCGACGTCCGGATGGGCATGCGGGTCCAAGCGGTGTGGAAGCCGCGCGAAGAGTGGGGCCTCGGCATCGACAACATCGACTACTTCCGGCCGACGGGTGAACCCGATGCGGACTACGACTCCTACAAGCACCACCTGTAAAGGGCTCTATTGATGACTAGCTCAAGAGATGTAGCAGTGGTGGGCTTCGCGCACGCACCCCACGTCCGCCGCACCGAAGGCACCACCAACGGCGTCGAAATGCTGATGCCGTGCTTCCACCAGCTCTACGAAGAACTCGGCCTCAAGCAGACCGACATCGGATTCTGGTGCTCGGGCTCGTCGGATTACCTTGCCGGCAGGGCCTTCTCGTTCATCTCAGCGATCGATTCGATCGGCGCAGTGCCGCCGATCAACGAGTCGCACGTCGAGATGGACGCGGCGTGGGCGCTCTACGAGGCTTACATCAAACTGCTCACCGGCCAGGTCGAGACCGCGCTGGTCTACGGCTTCGGCAAGTCTTCGGCGGGCAACCTTCGCCGGGTGCTCGCGCTGCAGACCGACCCCTACACCGTCGCGCCGCTGTGGCCGGATTCGGTGTCGATGGCGGGCCTGCAGGCGCGGCTCGGTCTGGACGCCGGCAAGTGGACCGCCGAGCAGATGGCTCAGGTCGCACTCGACGCGTTCGCCGCGGCAGGGCGCACCGATTCGGAGAAACCGGCCAAGAGCATCGACGAACTACTCGAGCGACCGTTCTTCGCCGACCCGCTTCGGCGCCATGACATCGCGCCGATCACCGACGGCGCGTCGGCGATCGTGCTCGCCGCGGGCGACAGGGCTCGCGAGTTGCGGGAGAACCCCGCCTGGATCACCGGCATCGAGCACCGCATCGAAACCCCCGTACTCGGTGCGCGTGACCTGACGACCTCACCCTCGACGGCGGCGTCTGCGCAGGCGGCGACGGGCGGCGACGCCGCCTCGATCGAAGTGGCCGAGATCCATGCCCCGTTCAGCCACCAGCAGTTGATCCTCGCCGAGGCGATCGGGCTGCCGTCGACGACGACGGTCAATCCGTCCGGCGGCGCGCTGTCAGCCAACCCGATGTTCTCGGCCGGCCTCGAACGGATCGGCTTCGCCGCCCGGCACATCTTCGACGGGTCGGCGCAGCGCGTGCTCGCCCACGCGACCAGCGGCCCTGTGCTGCAACAGAATCTCGTCGCAGTCCTGGAGGGGAAGTAGTGGCCAAGCAACTCGCAGCGGTGCTGGGCACCGGGCAGACGAAGTACGTCGCCAAGCGCAAGGACGTGTCGATGAACGGCTTGGTGCGCGAAGCCATCGACAGGGCGCTTCAGGACTCCGGTTCGACGTTCGCCGACATCGACGCCGTGGTGGTGGGCAAGGCACCCGACTTCTTCGAAGGCGTGATGATGCCGGAGTTGTTCATGGCCGACGCCACGGGCGCGACGAACAAGCCGCTTATCCGCGTGCACACCGCCGGCTCGGTGGGCGGGTCCACCGCGATCGTCGCGGCCAGCCTGGTGCAATCGGGCAAGTACAAGCGCGTGCTGACGATGGCCTGGGAGAAGCAGTCGGAGTCGAACGCCATGTGGGCGTTGAGCATTCCGGTGCCGTTCACCAAACCGGTCGGAGCCGGGGCGGGTGGCTACTTCGCCCCGCACGTGCGCGCATACATCCGCCGCTCGGGCGCCCCGAGCCACATCGGCGCGATGGTGGCGGTGAAGGACCGGCGCAACGGCGCCAAGAACCCGCTGGCGCATCTACACCAGCCCGACATCACCGTCGAGAAGGTGTTGGAATCACCGATGCTGTGGGATCCGATCCGCTACGACGAGACCTGCCCGTCGTCGGATGGCGCAGCGGCGATGGTGATCGGCGACGAGGCGGCCGCCGATGCCCGGGTTGCCGACGGTCACCCCGTGGCATGGATCCACGCCACCTCGCTGCGCACCGAACCCCTGGCGTATGCGGGCCGTGACCAGGTCAACCCGCAGGCCAGCCGCGACGCCGCCGCCGCGCTGTGGAAGGACGCCGGGATCAAGAGCCCGATCGACGAGATCGACGCGGCCGAGGTGTACGTGCCGTTCTCCTGGTACGAGCCGATGTGGTTGGAAAGCCTCGGCTTCGCGCCCGAGGGTGAGGGCTGGAAGCTCACCGAGGCAGGCGAAACCGAGATCACCGGCCGGATTCCGTTCAACGCATCCGGCGGCGTGCTCTCGTCGAATCCGATCGGCGCTTCGGGCATGATCCGGTTCGCAGAGTCAGCGATCCAGGTGATGGGCAAGGCGGGCGACCACCAGGTGAAGGGTGCCCGCAAGGCGCTCGGTCACGCGTACGGCGGTGGTGCACAGTACTTCTCGATGTGGGTGGTCAGTTCCGATAAGCCGGCGGCCGAGCAATGACTCGCATGAAGTACACCGTCAGCGTGGCGATGAGCCCGCTCGACCAGCTCATCGAGATCGCCAAGACCGCAGAGGAGCTCGGTTTCGACAACATCGCGCTGCCCGACTCGATCTTCTACATGGAGAAGCAGTCGGAGGCCTACCCATACACCGCCGACGGTTCACGGATGTGGGATGAGAACACCCCGTGGGTCGACCCACTGATCCTCGCGGGTGCGATGGGCGCGGTGACGTCGAAGCTTCGGTTCTACACCAACGTGATGAAGCTCGGTTCACGCAATCCGCTGCTGCTGGCCCGTCAGGTCGGCTCGGTGGCGAACCTGACCAATAACCGGTTCGGCTTCGGTGTCGGAATCGGCTGGGCGCCGGAGGAATTCGAGTGGTGCGGGGTGCCCTTCGCGAAGCGCGGTAAGCGCGTGGACGAGATGATCGACGTGATCAAGCTGGTGCTCGGCGGCGGCATGGTCGAGTTCCACGGCGAGTTCTACGACTTCGACAGGTTGCAGATGAGTCCCGCGCCGTCGGAGCCGGTGCCGTTCTACGTCGGCGGCCACACCGACGTCGCGCTGAAGCGGGCCGTGCGGATCGGCGACGGCTGGACGAGCGCGATGATGACCTGCGACCAACTGGCCGAGACCATCGGAAAGCTCAAGAAGATGCTGGCGGAGGCCGGCCGCGGCGACGACCCGTTCGAGTACCAGGCCGTCTGCATCGACAAGTTCGGCGTCGACGGGCACCGCGACCTCGTGGCGGCCGGTGTCACCGACTGGATCGGGATGCCGTGGGTGTTCGAAGGACTCGGATTCGACGCGCCGGTGGAGCAGAAGAAGGACGCGCTCAAGCGTTTCGCCGAGACGTACATCCACTCGGGATGGCAGGACTGACCATGTCGGTCACCAACCCGCAGGCACCGGTTCACCTGGCGGGCAAGCGCTCGCGGGAGGCGGCGATCGCCCACGACAAGGAAGCGTGGCTGGCCAACTTCGCCGACGACGCCATCGTCGAGGATCCGATCGGACCGTCGCACTTCGACCCCGAAGGCAAGGGCCACCGCGGTAAGGAGGCGATCGCCAAGTTCTACGACATGGCGATCGCACCGAGCGAGTTGACCTTCAACTTCGAGAAGACCTATCAGTGCGGCAACGAGGAGGCCAACGTCGGCCACATCGTGATCAGGGCGGCCGGCTACGAGGTCAAGGCCGAGGGTGTGTTCACCTATCGCGTGAACGACGAGGGCAAGATCGTTGCGCTGCGGGCATTCTGGGAGCTCGACAAGGCCACCGCGAGCGCACGCAAGATCTAGCGTCCGAGCCGTTCCATCGCAGACGTCGCGACACCGAAGGCGAATCGCTTGGCGCGACGGGCCGCGTCGGTGAGCCCGCGATGCCCACTCTCCTGCAGCATCGCCTGGTCGCCGACACGTACCGCCCCGTCGGACTTCACCCAGCAGTAGCTGCCCAGGCAGCGGCCCGCCCGGCCGGCGACGGCCTTGGTGATGCGACGGTCGACGTCCAAACCGGGCTGGGCGCGACTCGGCACCACACAGCGGATCGTCGGCATCGTCACCTCGAGCACGACCCCGCCGATGCAGAGCTGCCCGCCGGTCCACTGCGACTCGGGCAGGCCGTCGTTCGAATCGTCGAGCGCCAGCAGGATATTGGGACGAAAGCGGCGGACATCGACGTCGTCGCCGCCCAGTTCGGCGCCGATGGTGTCCAGGCTCGTCTGGGTCATGACGTGGACCGGAGCCAGGTCGACGAACATGCCCGGTGGGGTCGAGTACCGGGACAGTGTCGCGAGATCGGTGACCCGGAACATCGACATGTCCGGGAACTTCTCGTCGTCGGTGACGCCGAAGTCCTTGCGCAGGGCCGCGATCGACATGTTCTCGCGCTCGTCGCGACTCAGCTTGTGCAGGCTGGTGTCCTCGGCGGGCGGCAGTGACGTGAGCCGCATCTCGCGGCCCGCGAGCTCGGACAGCTTGGCGTGCACTCCGGGGTCACTGCTGGACAGGACGGTGCCGTCGGGAAAGGTGATCGCGACCTCGGGCGCGTTACCCGGCCCGGCATCTGCGGGCACGCCATCGACGTAGCGTGCGGTCGCACCCAGCAGGGCAGGCACTCGCCGCGCCGTCGAGGTGACGTCGCGCTCCACGTCGCGCACTGCCCAGAGGCGGTCGCCGCGCACACCGCGCCCGCCGATGTCGGCGATCTCGATGCGCTCGCCGCCCAGCGACTTGACCGGATATCGCCACAGCTGCGCGACCTGCCCGATCGTCATCCCGCCACCGTACCGCGGCCCGCGCCGGCCAGGTCGGTACCGTCGGTGTTGACCTGAACCTCATCCAGCACAGCCACGAAACGAAAACGATCGCAATGTCTGACCATCGCCAACACACACGTTTGAAGTCGATGTCGGCCGCCGCGGTCGCGGCGTTGATGTGCGTCGCCGTCGCCGGCTGTCAGCAGACCGGCAACCAGCCGCAGCCGGCCACGGGATTTCCGAGTCTGCCCGCGTCGACGACCTCAGCACAGGCCGCTCCGACCACCACCAAGGACGCTGACGACGACGGCAAGGACGTCGACTACAGCCGTCTGCTGCTTCAGCCCGGCGACCTCAGCGACGCCGAGGACACCTTCGCGGTGCGCTCGACGTCCGCCAACCCGGGCGGGCTGCCCGGAGCGAGTGCCCTGTTCGTCAACGAGGAGGACACCCGCGCCATCATCGACACCGTGGTGATCTATCCCGATGCCGCGACGGCGTCCACCACACTGCGCCAGGCCTTGCCCAATATCGACAAGGCGGTCGTCGGCGCAACGCCGACCCCGGCTCCGGTCGGTACGGACGGCACCATGGCAGTCGGCACGTCCCCGGACGGCTCGAAGTCCGCGACGCTGCTGCTGTTCACGCTGGGACCCGCCTTGGTGCGGCTGGAGTTCCAGAGTGCGCTCGGCGACGCGACGACCGACGATTTCGTCGTCAAGATCGGCAAGATGCAGGAGATCGCGTTACGGACCGGCCTGCCCCAGTAGCGTCAGCTTTCCTCGACGGGCTGCAGGCCGGCGAGGTAGCGCCGCGCCAGGTCCTGATAGGCCCCGGGGTTGCTGTCCACCCACATCTGAGCGCCCGTGCCTGCGACGGGTCCTCGAACCTTGGCGGGTGCACCGGTCACCACCACCTCATCGGGGATCTTGGTGCCGCCGATGACCAGTGAATGGGCGGCGATGAGGCTGCGCGCGCCGATGACTGCGCCGTCGAGGACGGTGCAGTGGTTGGCCAGCACCGCCTGGGCGCCGATGTGTACGCCGTGTACGACGCACCCGTGGGCGATGGTGGCGCCGGGACCGACGTCGACGGGGATGCCTGGCGGGGCGTGCAGGACGCAGCAGTCCTGCACGTTGGCGCCCTCTCGGACCACGATCGGCGCGTAGTCACCTCGCAGCACAGCGTTGAACCAGACCGACGCACCCGCCTCGACGTGCACGTCACCGACCAGGGTCGCGGTCGGGGCGATGAAAGCACTGGGGTCGACGACCGGTGATCGACCCTCGAAGGAGTACAGCGGCATCATCTAGATATACCGCAGTTCGTGATCGGCGCTTACGCGAAGAGGCAGGTAGATGCGTTTAGATTGCGCCCTGCCCGGGAAAAACTGTAACGTGTTCTAGTTAGCGACACAGAAACGGGAGGCCCACCGTGACTACCGAAACAGCAGGCGTTCGCGAAATCGACACCGGAACACTTCCGGACCGATTCGCGCGCGGCTGGCACTGCCTGGGCCCGGTGAACAACTACCTGGACGGCAAGCCGCACGGCGTGGAGATCTTCGGCACCATGCTGGTGGTCTTCGCGGACTCCAAGGGCGAGATCAAGATCCTTGACGGCTACTGCCGTCACATGGGCGGCAACCTGGCGCAGGGCACGATCAAGGGCGACGAGGTCGCCTGCCCGTTCCACGACTGGCGCTGGGGCGGTGACGGCAAGTGCAAGCTGGTCCCCTACGCCAAGCGCACCCCACGCTTGGCCCGGACCAGGGCGTGGCACACCGACGTCCGCGGCGGCCTGCTGTTCGTCTGGCATGACCACGAGGGCAACCCGCCCCAACCCGAGGTGCGCATCCCCGATATCCCCGAGGCCGCCAGTGACGAGTGGACCGACTGGCGGTGGAACACGATGCTCATCGAGGGCAGCAACTGCCGCGAGATCATCGACAACGTCACCGACATGGCGCACTTCTTCTACATCCACTATGGCCTGCCGACGTACTTCAAGAACGTCTTCGAGGGCCACATCGCCTCGCAGTACCTGCACAACGTCGGACGGCCGGACGTCAGCGATATGGGCACGACCTACGGTGAGGCGCACCTCGACTCCGAGGCGTCCTACTTCGGGCCGTCGTTCATGATCAACTGGCTGCACAACACCTACGCCGGCTACAAGGCCGAGTCGATCCTGATCAACTGTCACTACCCCGTCACGCAGAACTCCTTCGTATTGCAGTGGGGGGTCATCGTCGAAAAGCCCAAGGGCCTCGACGAGAAGACCACCAACCGGCTCGCCGAGGTGTTCACCGAAGGCGTCAGCAAGGGCTTCCTACAGGACGTTGAGATCTGGAAGCACAAGACGCGCATCGAGAATCCGCTGTTGGTCGAGGAGGACGGCGCCGTCTACCAGATGCGCCGGTGGTATCAGCAGTTCTACGTCGACGTCGCAGACATCACTCCGGACATGACCGACCGCTTCGAGATCGAGGTGGACACCACGGCGGCCGTCGAGAAGTGGCACGTCGAGGTGGAGGAGAACCTGAAGGCACAGGCTGAAGAGAAAGAAAGAGCCGAGCAAGCAAGCTCATGACGCCTCGCAAGGACGTCCCGGATGTCGACCAGCTCGCACGGTCGATGCTGCTACTGCACGGCGTCCATGATGACGACGACCACCACCACGGCGGTGAGCAACCCACCGGCGGGCCCCGATCCTGGTCCAAGGCACCGACTTTCGATGAGGATCGTGCCGCGGCGCTTCGCGAGGCCACCGCACGCGACCGTGAGCGCTACCTGAAATCGGGCCTGGTATCCATCGATTGCAGGTTCTGTCATGTGGCGGTCGACGTGAAGAAACTCGGTCCCGCGCACACCTCGGTCCAGTGGAACACCGAAGCGACACGGCGCTGTGCCTACTTCAGCGAGATCCGGGCAGCAGGCGGTGATCCGGCGCGGGTGCCGTCGTGCCCGCGGCTGGCGGACAGCATCAAACACGCTGTCGCCGAAGGCTGCCTGGAGGAGATGTCGTCGGCGCCCGCACCCGGTGACGGCTAGCTTTTACACTTGCAGCCATGGTGGCGGCACGCGGGTGTGGGCTCTTGCTCGCTGTCGTCCTGAGCGGCTGCACCCAGGTGATCGACGATCCGCAACCGAAGGCGCCCCCGGTGGCACCGATCACCGCGGGTCAGGTCGTTGACCTGTTGAGCCCCAGTGTCGAGAAGTACGACGGCAACCTGTTCACCACCGTCACGCCAGAGGAGTGCAGCGGCGTCGCCAAGGAAGTGGACCCGCCCTTCATCTTCGATTCGGACCCGGCGGCGACGGACGGCGGCCATTGGATGGTCGACAAGCTCGGCCGTGAGACCTACATCGAGGAGATGGTCGCCGTCTATCGCGCGAACTACGACGCGAAAAAGGCTCTGTCGCAGGCGAAGCAGACACTACAGTCGTGCCAGGGCACGCGGTTCGAAGTCACCGACATGAAGGGTCGCTCGTATGACTTCGCGTTGCTGCCGCCGGTGCCGTCGAGCTCACCCAACATCCTGCTGTGGTCCTTCAAGGCCAGCGACTGGGCCTGCGACAGCACGTTTGTGGCGGCGCACAACGCGGCGATCGAGATCTCGACGTGTGGGCCAGTGGGTGGCTACCCGGTTCACATCCTGGCCACCGAGGCGTTGGATCGCATTGAGAGCCTTGCCAATACGACGGCCTGAGACTGCGCTCAGCCGTCGACCAATGTAAGCTCTGCCACCGCCCCGATCACCGGTGCCAACAGCAGCGTGTATTGGCCCGTCGCATGGTTGAAGTCGTGGTAGACGAGGGTGTTACCCACAACGGCGGGGCATCGCACGGCGGTACAGAACAAATCGGTGACATCCGCATAATGTCCGCCCCCGGCCCGAGTGGCGCCCGCTTCAGCGTCGATGCCTTTCCGGTTGACCGCCGCAGACGTCGGCGGTGAACACGGCGTCGAGTCGTAGAGGTGTAGAGAGAGGCAGTTCGGCACCCACATACGCGTGTCCGGGATCGGGCCTAGTACCAAAACTTTCGCGCCGGTGTCGCGGAACCCTCGCACCAGGTCGGTCAGCTTCTCGGTCCACACGGCGTCGTACGCGGTGTAGTTTGACGTCTGGTCATAGCTCGCGCCATATTGCCGAGATATCGCGAGCACGATCAGTTCCGGACGCTCTTTCCTCAACCGGCTGACAATATGCTCACGCCATTCGTCGCACTCGGTGTAGTCGCGGCGAAGAGTGCCATTGAAGATTGTCATGTCCAGCATCGGGCAACCGGCCTTGGCCAGTAGTTCCAACCGCCATTTACGCTGCTCGGCGACTTCCCTGAGCGGTGGAGCCCACATCCCGGCATTGGAGTCACCAACCAGGGCAACGGTTGTCGCCGAAGAAGTGTCGCCTACCGCGCATTCAGGATGGTCGGTTTCGAAGAAGCCGCGTACACAGCCCGACAAAGGGCCGGGCGCCGTTCGCACTACTTCTGTTGTGCTGGCGAGCGTCGGCTCCAGGTTCGACGGCACCTCCTTCACATCGGCGGATGCCGCAACGGCTGCCTGCACCTGAGCGTAGGTATCTCGCACAGCTGCTTCGTACGGCTCCACGTTCGGTCCAGTGGGGGCAGGGCCGCTAGTCACAGTCAGTGTGGGGGCTGGAGGCCCAGGGCCTATAGGCGAAGGCAGCCACACCAGCAAGGCGATGCACACACAAACCGCAACGGCGGTGAACCCTCCGCCGACGAGCAGGCTGCGGGCGGGAGACCGCCGCAAGCGCGGGGAAAACCGGAAGGGGTTCTCGATCACGCGCAGTGTGACCCAGGCCAACCCGCCGGACACCACGATGAGCACCAGCGCGAGTAAGAGCGGGCGGCCCAGGAAGGGCGGAAAGAACAGTAATACCAGCAACACTGGCCAATGCCAGAGATACCATGAATACGACAGCCGGCCGCCGGCCCGCATCGGAGCCAATTCGAGAATGCGACCACACCCACGAGACGGCGCAGCACATCCGGCGCCGATCACCAGCGCCGTGCCGACCACAGGTAAGAGTGCAGCAGTACCCGGATAGGGTGTTGCCCTTGTCAATTCGAGGAAGGCCAACACGATCACTACCAGCCCTCCCCAGCCCAGGATCGTGCACAACAACGGCGGGATTTTGCGCCACCATGCGACGGTGAGAGCCACCAGACCGCCAACCGACAACTCCCAAGCTCGAGTTGGCAGTGAAAAGAACGCCACCGAAGGCAGCGCCTCAGTGGCCACCAACGAGACCGCAAACGATATGGCTGCGACAAGCCCAAGCACCCACAAGTAGGGGCCGATCGATGTCTTGTCGCGAGGCTCGGCCCGCCGCGATGCACGGTGGATCAGCCAGGCGGTCGCGATGATTATTGCGGGCCACAGGAGGTAGAACTGCTCCTCTACGCCGAGCGACCAGTAATGCTGGTATGGCGACGGCGGCGCGTTGGCGCCCAGATAGTCGATACCTTCCAACGCAAACCGGTAGTTTCCGACATAGAGTGCACTGGCGATCCCGTCCAAAAGGATGTTCTTGGACTGCAGCGGGCCTACCACAAGAATCGCGCCGATCGCGATTATCACGCCTACCGTGGCCGACGCTGGAAGCAACCGTCGGGCCCTGGCTGCGTAGAACCGGCGTAACCGGATCGTGCCGGTACCGCTTGCCTCACGCCAGAGGATCCCGGTGATGAGGAAGCCCGAGATGACGAAGAACACGTCCACACCGGCGTATCCACCGCCCACACCCGGCACACCAGCGTGAAAAAGAATGACACCGATGACCGCGACAGCACGCAAACCCTCGATATCCGCGCGAAACCCTGTACTCGACGCGCCGGGGTCTGGGGTTTCCGACGTCGAAGGCGCGCGCCGGAAGCGAATACGTTCCCTGGCTCGCTTGGTGAGCGTGTCCGACGTTTCGGTCAACGGGAGCTCACTTCTTGCGGCCCGATCGAAGGCACATTTGCGGAGTTTCTCATGAGAGCGTTCTCGGTGCCGCCCGAATGACGCACCAAGATCAAATGTGGCCCAAACTCATCACAGAGCAGGTCAGAGACCTTTGAAGCGCTCCTTGACCTGATCGTCGGTCAGACCGTAGTCGGCCAGGGAGTAGGTGTGCTTCGGGGCGCGTGGGCCCTTCTGACTCTCGGCGTGGCTCTCCACGATCGCGGCGCGGGCCTCTTCGGTGAAGTCGATACCGAAATACTCGTAGATCCGCTGGACGGCGGCGACCGGATCCTTGACGAACTCGAAGTAGTCGACATCGCAGAACTGCGCCGGGTCATGGTCGGCCCGGACGGCGTTGAACCGCCGCAGTCCTCGCGACCACGTCTCCATGGCGTCCTCGCCGATCTGTGCACCGACGAACGTGGTCGACCAGCCTGCCGTCGTGTGCTGCGCCAACGAGCACATCGAGGCCATGATGGTCTCCGCCGGCCGGTGGCACTGCACGATCAGCGCATCGGGATAGGTATCTAGCAGCGCGTCGAGCGCGAACAGATGGCTCGGATTCTTGAGCACCCAACGCTTCTCGGCGTCGTTGAGACCGATCAGCTGCAGGTTCTTGCGATGCCGCCGATACGGTTTGGTCCAGTCCTGTTTGGCGAGCCACTGTGAGTAGGTCGGCAGATGCGCGAGCGTCTCGTAGGACACCGAATGCAGCGACTGACGCAGCAGCTGCCAGCACTCCTCCACCTCGTCGGCGGTCATGTAGTGCAGGCCGGTGTAATCCGGGTCCTCTGCGTGTGCCTTGGCGAATTGTGCATCCAGCTGAGCGAAGACCGGGTTGTCCGACCATGTCTCGCGCGGCGGACGCGGTTGCGGAAATTCGGCGAGCCACAGTTCCAGACCCTGATGCCGCGGATCGGCGGTCAGGAGCCGGTGGATGAGGGTGGTGCCCGTGCGGGGCAGCCCGGTGACGAAGATCGGCCGCTCGATGGCGACGTCGGCGTGTTCGGGGTACTGCTTCCAGGCCGCCTCGGATACCAGCCGGGCCACGAGCGCATTGCGCACGAAGAACCGGTTCATCTTGCTGCCGAGTTCGGTCAGGTTGGCGTCGCGCCGGAACGATTCCAGCAGCACGCTCAGAGCCTCGCGATAGTTGTCGTCGTCGACGCCGAAATCGTCGAGGCCGCACGCCTTCGTCGCCGACGCGTGCAGATCCTCGACGGTACCCACATCGGTCCGTACGGTCATCAGGCCTTGTACTCCCCGCAGTTGACATCGAGCGCCTGGCCGGTGATGCCGCTGGACAGGTCGCTGGCCATGAAGAGTATGGCCGAGGCGACCTCGTCCTCGGTGGGCAGGCGCTTCAGATCAGATCCTGCGGCGGCGGCGTTGTAGATCTCTTCGACGCTGGTGCCGTACTTGCCGGCCTGGTGCTCGAAGTAACCCTTCAGCGTTCCGCCCCAGATATAGCCGGGCAGCACGGAGTTCACCCGGATGCCCTGCTCACCCAGTTCGGTGGCCAGCGTCTGCGACATCGCCAGGAGCGCCGACTTGGCCATCTTGTAGGCGCCGTACTTGGCCTGTGAGTGGCGCACCACCATCGAGTTCACGTTGACGACGGAGCCCTTCGACTCCGCCAGCGCAGGCGTGAAGCCCTGGATCATCCGCAGCGCGCCGAACACCGTCAGCTCGATCGCGTCCCTCATGTGCTCGAACGTGGTGTTGGCGAACGGTTTCATCGACGGGACGCGGAACGCGTTGTTGATCAAGACGTCGACCCGGCCGTACGCCTCGAGCGTCTGCTCGACGAGGTTGGCCACCTGGGCTTCGTCGGTGATGTCGGTGCCGACTGTCACCGCACGCCTGCCGATGTCGGTGATCTGCTTGGCGACGTCCTCGAGTCGTTCCACCGTGCGGGCGGCCAGCACCAGATCGGCGCCCGCCTCCGCACATCGCTTGGCGAGCGTGGTCCCCAGCGCCGGGCCGACACCACTGATCACCACAACCTTGTTATCGAGCACCGCTAACCCACCATCCTGTCGCCGATCTGCTTCTGGCGCAGTGCGATCCGCGCGCGCCAGTCCTCGTCCGAGATCTTGTTCGATTCGTAGAACGGTAGCGCCGCGGCCACCTTGTCGATGTCGACGATCTCGACCGTGGGGCCGTCGGCCTCGGTGAGCTCGCGGGACAACCGCTGCCAACGGAACTGCAGATACCCTCTGCGGTGGCCCAGGGTCTCGACCCAGTTGGTCACCCCGGGGTTCGCATCCGACACCACGTAGCGGATCTTGTCGTCCGGATCCGCCTGTGCCTGAGTGCCGTTCAGTGACGTCTGGTGATTGATATAGTCCAGCGAGATGTACCACAGACTGCCCAGCTGGAAACCCAGGTACGGAGCGTCCGGAACGGGCAGCGTGATGATCATCGCCTGATCCGGCGCCAGATCGAAGTGGCCGACCGACGAGTACTGCGTCGCGAGACCTCCCGGCGTCAGCCGAGGAGCGACCATCGTGTTGACCGGCAGGGTGTCGTAGAACCACTGCGGAAACTGCAGCCAGGTCTTCACGCGCTGGACGAGTTGCTTACCCGCGATGGCATAACGCTTTTCGATCAGCTGGCGAGTCAGCGGTGGGGGCGCCGTGCCCGCCGTGTCGGTCCTGGCGATGCTGATGTAGCCGCGTTGTGCGGACCAGTCGTTGTAGACCTCGCGAACCACCAGTTGCGACGGGCTGGTCGGCGTGACCCGCCACTCGAAGTAGCCGTCGTCGTCGATGTCGAGCTCACGGTCGTCGAACGCGATCTGGCTCGGCGGCACGTTGTCGTCGGTGTACTCACCGCCGAGCATCTGGAAACAGAGGTCGGTCGTGGTGCCGCGCTTACCCGTGACGACGTACTCGTATCCGGGTAGTACGCGGGTGCCGAAGTACATGGCGTCGGGATTGTCGAGGCCCATCTTCGTGAAGGGTCCCGTCCCGGAATGCATGAACGGATGGTCGCGGTCGTAATCGAACGCCAGATGCGTGCACGCCGAAATGCAGCCCGCCAGGTATTGCAGGCCCTCCAGCAGGTCGGCTTCGGATTCGATGAAGGGGGCGGCGGCGACGAGCTTCTCCGCCTCGGCGATCGCGTCGGTCAGTGGCTGCGAATACACACGTCGAAACTAGAACGCGTTCTAACAAGAGTCAATATATCGACCGCAGCGGTACATATATGGAACGGACACGGTAGGCTGCGGGCGTGTCCGCCCCTGGGCCCTCCGGCCGTTCGTCGCCGCCGACCGATCGCGTCGTGCGGATACTCGACTACCTCGCGGGTCATCCCCAAGACCGCTTCGGGGTGTCGGACCTGGCCCGTCGGGTCGGGCTGAGCAAGCCGACGTGTCTCGGCATCCTCACCTCGCTCGCCGACGCGGGTTATCTGGTGCGCGATGCCGCGGACAAGACCTACCGCCTGGGCCCGTCACTGATCACGCTGGGCCATCGGGCGCAGGAGTCGCTGCGGGTCAGCCCAGCGGCGCGTGAGGAGCTACGGCGGCTGTCGGCGCGGTTCGGGGTCACCGCGGCATTGTCCGGCGTCATCGACGACCGGATCACGCTGCTCGATCTCGTCGCACCCGCCGGCGCGCGGCCCGGTGTCGAGGTGGGCCAGAGCTATCCGTTTGCGCCGCCCGTCGGGCTGATGTTCGTGCTGTGGGACGACGAAGCCGAACGCAACTGGCTGGCCAAGGAACCGACGATCCCGCTGCGCACGCACTCCGACCGCCTCAACCGCGTAATCGCCAGGTGCCGCGACGACGGCTATCTGGTCGAGCGCCTGACCCCCGGCGGGCGACGGCTTTATTCGTTGATGGCGGGGATGTCGAGCACCCTGCCCGACGAATTGCGCGCACTGCTATCGGAATTGGTCTCCGACATCGGCGAGCGCGTGTATCTGCGCGACGAGAACAGCGCTGCCGGACGCAAGCGGCATGACATCAGCGTGATCTCGGCGCCGGTCTTCGACCACTATCAGCGGCAGGTGATGGTGGCCTCGATGCACATCGGGAAAGCGTTGACGGACAACGAGATCGTCGAGCGTGCCCATGCACTGGTGGCGACAGCCGATGCCGTGACCGCACAGTTGGGCGGGGCGAAACCATAAAGCACTGCCCTAGCTAGCACTCACCGCGCCGGCGTGGAGCGACCTAGAGGTCGGTCAGTGCTTCCGTTATCGGTGTGGGTGCCACCTCGACGCCACACTGGCTGGCCAGATCGATGGCGGGCTGATTGATCGCCCTCAACTCCATTTCGACCTGCGGGTTCTCCGCGAAATACACGCGGAATGCCTGCGTCACGTCGGACTGCGTCGAGTTCATGATGTTCGTGAGCTCGTCATTCGCATCGGCATTGTGCTCGAGGTACGTGCTCGTTGACTCAGACACGGTGCGCGACGTATCGGCAATGGCACTCACGCTGCAGTTTTCGGTCGGCTCCGCGTTCGCGACCGGCATGATGATCGCGGCGGAACCAAAGGCAAGTAGACCCCCGGCGAACATGCCGTAGAGGCCGCGTCGCACGGTCTTCTCGGACATCTTCATCGAATCACTCCTTGAATCTGCGACCTGTCAGCCGCTCCCCAAAGGCGTAACCGATGTGGGGGCGGGCCTAAACAAACCGCAGGTCAGCTGGTGCTGGCCAGCGCAAACGGCAGCACTTCCGGCGCTCCCGCGGCCCTGACCACCCTGGCCGCCATGGTCACCGTCCACCCGCTGTCGACCAGGTCGTCGACGAGCAGCACCGGACCTCCCGCGATGTCTCGATCCGGCGCAGTCCATGCCCCATCCAGCGCGGCGACACGGTACGCCGAGTTCGCCGCGGTGACCGGCCGCCGCGTCGGTGCGTACTGCAGGGTGTCGAGGTCCGTCAGCCTGCCGAGTCGGGCCAGCTCGCGGGCCAGCGACGAGATCAGGCGCGGATGACGGTCGGAGTCCAGCGCCATCACCGCCGTCGGCCGAACCGCCCAATCCCATGACGCCAGCACTTTCACCGCAGCATCAACCAGGTCCTCGGACACGTCGCCGTCTGGCTCATCGAGCAGGCGGCGCAATCGCGCGCCCCAGCCCAAGTCGGTCAGTCTGCCGATCGCTCGTCCCGACGCCGGGCCGTCGGTGATACGGCCCGAGAGCTCGACGCCCAGTTTGGCCAACCCGGACGGCCACTGCTTGCGTGGAACCAGCTCCACTCCCGGACGCATCAACCGTTGCCTGGTGGACTCGGCGGCGCTCGCATCAACCTCGGCGTCCAACCGAATGCCCGTGCAGTTGTCGCACCGACCGCACCGCTCACCGTCCCGCAGCGCGGGATCGTCGAGTTGGCGCCGAAGAAACGCCATCCGGCACTCGCTCGTGACCTGGTAGTCGAGCATCGCCTGCTGTTCGGTCTTGCGCGCCTCGTCGAGTTTGCGGTAGCGCGGCTCGTCGTACTCCCATTCCGCGCCGGTACCGACCCAGCCACCCTTGACCCGCCGCACCACACCGTCGACGTCGAGCACCTTCAGCACCATCTCCAACCGGGATCGGCCCAGGTCGACGAGCGGTTCCAGCGCGGGTGTGGATTGCGGCCGCTCGGGATCAAGCGCACGAATCACGTTGCGCACCATGGCCTCCGCTGGGAACGCCACCGAGGCGAAGTACCGCCAGACATCCTGGTCCTCGCGACCGGGCAGCAGGATGACCTCCGCGCTCTCGGTTGAGCGCCCGGCACGGCCGACCTGCTGGTAGTACGCGATCGGTGAGGACGGGGCGCCGAGATGCACGACGAACCCGAGGTCGGGCTTGTCGAAGCCCATGCCGAGCGCCGAGGTCGCCACCAAAGCTTTGACGTTGTTGGCCAACAGATCCGCTTCGAGTTGTTCGCGTTCCGCGGCCTCGGTGGCACCGGTGTAGGCGGCGACCTCATGACCCTGCTCACGCAACAGCGATGCGACGTCGTGGGCCTGTGCGACGGTGAGCGTGTAGACGATCCCGGAGCCGGGCAGCGAATCGATATGCGTCGCAAGCCAAGCCGCGCGTTGCGCCGGGTTTCCGGCGTGGACGACCGACAGGCGCAGCGACTCGCGATCCAATCCGCCGCGCAGCACCAAGGTGTCCTGCCCGCCGACGCCCAACTGCGCGGCGACGTCGTCGACGACCCTGTCATTGGCCGTTGCCGTGGTCGCCAGGACCGGGACGTCGGCACCGAGTTCGGCGATCAGGGTGCGGATGCGCCGGTAGTCGGGCCGGAAGTCGTGACCCCAGTCGGATACACAGTGCGCCTCGTCGACCACGACAAGACCGGCGTCGTGCGCCAGCGCGGGCAGCACCTGATCGCGAAAGTCGGGATTGTTCAACCGTTCTGGGCTGACCAACAGGACGTCGAGGTCGCCACGGTGCACACGCGCATTGATCTCGTCCCAGTCGGCGACGTTGCTCGAGTTGATGGTGGCGGCGTGCACCCCCGCCCGATCCGCGGCGGCCACCTGGTTGCGCATCAGCGCCAGCAGCGGCGAAACGATGACCGTCGGGCCGAGGCCTGCGTCCCGCAGCAGCTTGGCGGCGATGAAGTACACCGCCGACTTGCCCCAGCCGGTGCGCTGTACGACGAGGGCCCGTCGACGCGCGACAACCAGCGCCTCGATGGCCGTCCACTGGTCGTCGCGCAGTCTGGCCGTCGGGCCCGCCAGCTTTTCGAGCAGGGCCTGTGCGTCGTCGCGAGTTGTCATAGCCCCTATGCCGCCATCAGCGCGAGCAGTCGCGAAAACCCCCAAATATCCACAATTTCAGGGGTTTTCGCGTCTATTCGCCAAGCTATTTGGCGGCTGCCGCTTCTTGTTCGCGCTTGATCTCGAGCGCGATGTCGATGAGCTGATCCTCCTGGCCGCCGATCAGCTTGCGCTGCCCGGCGCGGTGCAACAGCTTGTGCGCAGGCACGCCGTAGCGCTCCGACTGGCGGATGGCGTGCTTGAGGAAGCTGGAGTACACCCCGGAGTAGCCCATGATCAGTGCGTTGCGGTCGAGCAGGCACTCGGCAGGCATCGCGGGCGCCACCACCTCTTCCGCGGCGTCGGCGATGTCGAAGAAGTCGATACCGGTCTTCACGCCGATCTTGTCGAACACCCCGATCAGCGCCTCAACCGGCGCATTGCCCGCACCCGCGCCGAAGCGGCGGCACGACCCGTCGATCTGCTTGGCGCCCGCCCGCACAGCCTCAATCGAGTTGGCCACGCCCAGCCCGAGGTTCTCGTGGCCGTGGAAGCCGACCTGCGCGTCGTCGCCCAGCTCGGCGACCAGCGCGGCGACACGGTCCCGCACCCCCTCGAGCACCAGCGCACCCGCGGAGTCGACGACGTACACGCACTGGCAGCCGGCGTCGGCCATGATCCGCGCCTGTTTCGCCAGCGCCTCCGGCGGAATCGTGTGGCTCATCATCAGGAAGCCCACCGTCTCCAAGCCGAGTTCGCGAGCCAACCCGAAGTGCTGGATCGACACGTCGGCCTCGGTGCAGTGCGTCGCGATCCGGCAGATCACGCCGCCGTTGTTCTGCGCCTCCTTGATGTCCTCCTTGGTGCCAACGCCGGGCAGCATCAGGAAGGCGATCTTGGATTCCTTGGCCGTTTCGGCCGCGAGCTTGATCAGTTCCTGTTCGGGCGTTTTGGAAAAGCCGTAGTTGAAACTCGAGCCGCCAAGACCGTCACCGTGGGTCACCTCGATGACCGGCACACCAGCGGCGTCGAGCGCCGCGACGATCGCGTGCACTTCCTCCTTGGTGAACTGGTGCCGTTTGTGGTGACTGCCGTCGCGTAGCGACGTGTCCGTCATCC
The DNA here is from genome assembly GCF_010726085.1 of Mycolicibacterium moriokaense. Taxonomy (NCBI): domain Bacteria; kingdom Bacillati; phylum Actinomycetota; class Actinomycetes; order Mycobacteriales; family Mycobacteriaceae; genus Mycobacterium; species Mycolicibacterium moriokaense. The sequence continues at coordinate 1,247,497 of NZ_AP022560.1, read as the reverse complement.
GGACGTCCCAGATCGGATTGAAATAGATGCCATCGGTGCCACTCATGCCTGGCCTCCTGCTGTCGCAGCGAGTGATTCCTTTGCGATCTCCTCGCCGACCTTGGCCGCCGCTGCGGTCATGATGTCCAGATTTCCAGCGTAGGGCGGCAGATAGTCGCCCGCACCCTCCACTTCGATGAAGGTGGTCACGACGTGCTGGCCACCGTTGACCACCGACGGCTCATCGAACTGCGGCTCGTTGAGCAGGCGGTAGCCCGGCACGTAGGTCTGCACCTCAGCCACCACATCCTTGATCGACGCCGTGATCGCGTCGTGGTCGGCATCCTCGGGGATCGCGCAGAAAATGGTGTCGCGCATGATCATCGGCGGCTCCGCCGGATTCAGAATGATGATCGCTTTGCCCCGCTTGGCCCCACCGATGTTCTCCACACCCGCACTAGTGGTCTTGGTGAACTCGTCGATGTTCGCGCGGGTACCCGGTCCGGCAGACGCCGACGACACCGACGCGACGATCTCGGCGTACGGCACCTCCACCGCACGTGAAACCGCGTAGACGATCGGGATGGTGGCCTGACCGCCGCAGGTCACCATGTTGACGTTCGGCGCGTCCAGATGCGCCCGCAGGTTGGCTGGCGGAATCACGCCGGGCCCGACGGCAGCCGGGGTGAGGTCGATCGCACGAATACCCGCCTCGGCGTAGCGCGGCGCGGCATCACGATGCACGTAGGCACTGGTCGCCTCGAAGACCATGTCGGGTTTCTCGCTCTGCGCAAGCAGCCAGTCGACCCCTTCGTGTGAGGTCTCCAGACCGAGCTTGCGTGCCCGCGCCAGGCCTTCGCTCTCGGGGTCGATACCGATCATCCACCGAGGCTCAAGCCACTCCGAGCGCAGCAGCTTGTAGAGCAGGTCGGTGCTGATGTTTCCCGATCCGACGATCGCGACTGATGCCTTGTGCGGCATGGTGTGTGCTCCTCGTTACTCGAAACTCAGGTGGACTGCGCCCAATCCCTCGAAGTCGGCGATGAAGTCATCGCCGGGGTTGGCGTCGAAGGCTTTGGTGCACGATCCGGGCAACACGATGTCGCCGGCCTTCAGCCGGACGCCGAAGCCATCCACCTTGCGGGCCAGCCATGCCACCGCCGTGACCGGGTTTCCCAACACCGCATCGCTGCGGCCCTTCGCGACCACTTCGCCATTGCGGGTGAGCACGGCGCCGATGTTGCGGATGTCGACGTCCTTGGGTGACACCCGCGCCTCGCCGAGCACCCAGCCCGCCGACGACGCGTTGTCGGCGATGGTGTCGCAGATCGAGATCTTCCACTCCTTGATGCGGGTGTCGATCAACTCGATCGCCGGGGCGAACGCCGCCGTCGCCGCCAGCACATCGTCCTCCGTGCACCCGGCGCCGGGCAGGTCGTCGGCCAGGATGAAGCCGACCTCGACCTCCACGCGGGGGTAAAGGTAGTTGTCGGTCTGGACCGGCGCGTTCTCGAAGACGGCCATCTCGTCGAGCAGATGCCCGTAGTCCGGCTCGTCGACGTTCATCATCTTCTGCATGGCCTCCGACGAGAGGCCGACCTTGTGCCCGATCACTCGGGCGCCCTCGGCCACCCGTTGCCGGATGTTGATCAGTTGGATCTCGTAGGCGTCGACGACATCGATGTCCGGATGCGCGTCGGTCAGCGGGGAGATCGGAACCCGGCTGCGCTCGGCCTCGGCCAGGTCAGCGGCCAGTTTCTCGCGCGTCTCGACGCTCAACATTTCGGGTCTCTCCCTCTGCTACCAGGGCGGATAAAGCCCGGTTAACGAAATAGTAGTGCGGTTCGGGCCTCGGTGAACTAAGCGTTCCGCTGACCGAAATGCGGGGTCAGTGGCGCCCGGACAGGACAATTCTATAACGTGTTCTAGTTATGAGGGATGAGGAGTACGACGTCGTCGTCGTTGGAAGCGGAGCAGCCGGGATGGTTGCCGCTCTGACGGCGGCTCACCAGGGGTTATCGACGATCGTCATCGAGAAGGCGCCGCACTACGGTGGATCGACTGCGCGGTCCGGCGGCGGCGTGTGGATCCCGAATAACGAAGTACTCAAGCGTGACGGCGTCACCGATTCACCCGATGCCGCGCGCAAGTACCTGCACGCGATCATCGGTGATGTGGTGCCTGCCGAGAAGATCGACACCTACCTCGAACGCGGCCCCGAGATGCTCTCGTTCGTGCTGAAGAACTCGCCACTGAAGATGTGCTGGGTGCCCGGATACTCCGACTACTACCCCGAGACACCCGGCGGTAGGCCCGGTGGCCGTTCGATCGAGCCGAAGCCGTTCAACGCGCGCAAGCTGGGGCCCGACGAGAAGGGCCTCGAGCCGCCGTACGGCAAGGTGCCGTTGAACATGGTCGTCATGCAGCAGGACTACGTCCGCCTGAATCAGCTCAAGCGCCACCCTCGCGGCGTGCTGCGCAGCGTGAAGGTCGGCATCCGTTCGGTATGGGCCAATGCGACCCGCAAGAACCTCGTCGGCATGGGACGCGCACTGATCGCACCCCTGCGCATCGGGTTGCAGAAGGCGGGCGTCCCAGTGCGGCTCAACACCGCGCTGACCGACCTGTACGTCGAGGACGGCAGGGTGTGCGGCATCTATGTCCGCGATACCAATGCACCGGAAAGCTCTGAACCCCAACTGATCCGCGCCCGCCGCGGCGTGATCCTGGGCTGCGGCGGCTTCGAGCACAACGAGCAGATGCGGGTGAAGTACCAGCGCGCACCCATCACCACCGAGTGGACGGTGGGCGCCAAGGCCAACACCGGCGACGGCATCATCGCGGCCGAAAAGCTCGGCGCTGCACTGGAGATCATGGAGGATGCCTGGTGGGGTCCGACCGTTCCTCTGGTCGGCGCTCCGTGGTTCGCGCTCTCCGAACGCAACTCCCCCGGGTCGATCATCGTCAACATGTCCGGCAAGCGTTTCATGAACGAGTCGATGCCCTACGTCGAGGCCTGTCACCACATGTACGGCGGGCAGTACGGCCAGGGTCCTGGGCCGGGCGAGAACATCCCGGCGTGGTTGATCTTCGACCAGCGGTACCGCGATCGCTATATCTTTGCGGGTTTGCAGCCCGGACAACGGATTCCGACGAAGTGGCTCGAGTCCGGCGTCATCGTGAAGGCCGCCACGATCGCGGAACTGGCGGAGAAGACGGGTGTTCCGGTGGATACGTTGACCGCGACCGTCGAACGCTTCAACGGGTTCGCGCGATCCGGTGTCGACGAGGACTTCAAGCGCGGCGAGAGTGCCTACGACCGCTACTACGGCGACCCGACGAACAAGCCGAACCCCAACCTCGGCGAGATCAACCAGCCCCCGTATTACGCAGCGAAGATGGTGCCAGGCGATCTGGGCACCAAGGGTGGCGTGCGCACCGACGTCCACGGACGCGCGCAGCGTGACGACGGCTCGATCATCGAGGGTCTATACGCGGCGGGTAATGTCAGCGCACCGGTGATGGGCCACACCTATCCCGGTCCTGGTGGAACGATCGGCCCGGCGATGACCTTCGGATACCTGGCAGCACTGCACATAGCGGGGAAGAACTGATGCCCATCAATCTCGACGAGGCGCTCGGCGCCGAACTGCCGCCCAAGGAATTCTCTTGGAGCAGCAGCGACATCCAGCTCTACCACCTCGGCCTCGGCGCGGGTGCCGACCCGATGGACAAGCGCGAGCTGCGCTATCTGACCGACGACACTCCGCAGGTGCTGCCGACGTTCGGCAACGTCGCGGCGACGTTCCACGACACGAAGCCACCGGCTGTCCGGTTCCCGGGTATCGACATCGAACTGTCGAAGGTGCTGCACGCCAGCGAGGCGGTGTCCGTGCCCGGTCCGATCCCTCCGGCGGGCACCGGCATCGCGGTCACCCGTTTCACGGATATCTGGGACAAGGGCAAGGCCGCGGTGATCTGGTCGGAGACAACGGTTTCCGCGCCCGACGGTACCCTGCTGTGGAAGCAGAGGCGGTCGATCTTCGCGCGTGGCGAGGGTGGCTTCGGTGGTGAACGCGGCCCGTCGACGTCATCCGAACCGCCCCAGCGCGCACCGGATTTCGAGGTGGCGATCGCGGTGTCGCCGCAGCAGGCGTTGCTGTACCGCATGTGCGGCGACCGCAACCCGCTGCACTCGGATCCTGACTTCGCGGCCGCGGCCGGCTTTCCGCAGCCGATCCTGCACGGGCTGTGCACCTATGGCATGACGTGCAAGACGATCGTGGACACCCTGCTCGACGGCGATACGGCTCGTGTCGCCAGCTACGGAGCTAGGTTCGCAGGCGTCGTGTTCCCCGGCGAGACGCTGAAGGCCAGCATCTGGAAGGAGGGCGAAGGCTTCGCTGCCGTCGTCACCGCACCCGAGCGTGACAACGCTGTCGCCCTGGCCGGTGTTGAGCTCATTCCGGCCTGACCGCCGCGCTCAGCCCAGGATGAGGCCTGAGGTGGGCACCCCGGTCCCGGCCGTGACGAGCACGTGCTCGACGTCGGGCACCGGGTTGACCGACGTGCCCCGCAGCTGTCGGACGCCCTCCGCGATGCCGTTCATGCCGTGGATGTACGCCTCGCCCAGCTGACCACCGTGGGTGTTGATCGGCAGCCTGCCGCCGACCTCGATGGCGCCGTCGGCGATGAACTCCTTGGCCTCGCCGCGGCCGCAGAATCCCAACTCCTCCAACTGAATCAGGGTGAACGGGGTGAAGTGGTCGTACAGGATCGCGGTCTGGATGTCGGCCGGTGTCAGACCGGACTGCTCCCACAGCTGCCTGCCCACCAGGCCCATCTCCGGCAGGCCGAGCTCGGGCCGGTAGTAGCTGGTCATCGAGTACTGGTTGGGGCTGGAGCCCTGTGACGCCGCCTCGATGACGGCGGGCCGGTGCTTGAGATCCTTGGCGCGCTCGACCGACGTGATCACCAGCGCCACACCACCATCGGTCTCCTGGCAGCAGTCGAGCAACCGCAGCGGCTCGGCGATCCACCGCGAGTTCTGGTGATCCTCGATGGTGATCGGCTTCTCGTAGAAGTACGCCTTCGGGTTCTTGGCCGCGTGCTTGCGGTCGGCCACGGACACGACACCGAAGTCCCGGCTCGTCGCACCGGAGTAGTGCATATACCGCTGGGCGATCATCGCCACCTGCGCGGCGGGCGTCGACAGGCCGTGCGGATACGAGAACGAGTTGTCCACGCCCGTCGAGTCCGCGTTCTCCACCAACCGCATCTGCACCTGGCCGAAACGCATCCCCGAGCGCTCGTTGAATGCCCGGTATGCCACAACGCAATCCGCGACACCCGTGGCGACCGCGATCGCCGCCTGCTGAACCGTCGCGCAGGCCGCGCCGCCACCGTGGTGGATCTTGGAGAAGAACGTCAGCTCTCCGATACCGGTGGCGCGCGCGATCGCCACCTCGGTGTTGGAGTCCATGGTGAACGTGACCATGCCGTCCACGTCGGCAGGCGTCAGGCCCGCATCGTCGAGCGCATCCAGCACGGCTTCAGACGCCAGCCGCAGTTCACTCCGGCCGGAGTTCTTCGAGAAGTCGGTGGCGCCGATCCCCACGATCGCCGCCTTACCGGACAGACCGCTCATGCATCTCCGATCGTCAGGGTCGCGGTGGCGATCACGTGGTCGCCAAGGCTGTTGCTGCCAGTCACTTTCAGCGAGATCACGCCGTCTTCGACCGCCGTCACCTCACCTCGGAAAGTCACGGTGTCGTAGGCGTACCAGGGCACCCCCAACCGCAGCCCGATCGACTTGATGATCGCCGTCGGGCCGGCCCAGTCGGTGATGTAGCGCTGTACGAGACCGGTGTCGGTGAGGATGTTGACGAAGATGTCCTTGGATCCCTTGGCCTGCGCCTTGTCCCGGTCGTGGTGGACGTCCTGATAGTCGCGCGTGGCGATCGCCGTCGACACGATGAACGTCGGGTCGCCGTACAGCGACAGCTCGGGCAGCTTGGTGCCCACTTCCACGGTCGGCGCGCTCACTGGGCCGGCTCCCATGCGTAGAGGGTCCAGGCCGGACCTGAATCACCTTCGGGAAAGTCGATATACGTTGCGCGGACGGGCAATCCGATCTTTACCTTGGCGGGGTCGATGTTGCGGAGCTCACCGAGCATCCGGACTCCCTCCTCGAGTTCGACCAGTGCGATGACGAACGGCAGTGTGCGGCCGGGCACCTTCGGGGCGTGGTGTACCACGAAGCTGAACACGGTGCCCTTGCCGGAGGCGACGACGTAGTCGATCGGCGCCTCCTTGTCCTGCCAGAGGGCAGGCACCGGCGGATGCACCAGGGTGCCGTCGGGCTTCTTCTGGATTCGCAGCTCGTGCGCGTTCACGCCGTCCCAGAAGAACTTCGTGTCGCGCGACGACGCCGGCCGCATCATCGAATTCGCGTCCAGGTCCGGCGGCACCTGCGACGCAGCCGCCTTATCGGCCTCGGCGGGCCGGAATTTCATGATGCGCCACATCATCTCGGCGACGTCCTCGTCGCCGACCTGCCAAGAGATCTTCTGCGTGATGAAGAAGCCTTCGCCGAGCGCGGTTCGCTTGGGGCCGACGACGTCGGTCAGCTCTGCGGAGACGCTGACCTCCTCGCCGGGACGCAGGTAGCGGTGGTAGGTCTGCTCACAGTTGGTGGCGACGACGCCGATATAGCCTGCCTCGTCGAACAATCCGATGATCTTGCCAAGCGGATCGTCGTCGGGCCGGTTGCCGCCGAGGCCCATCATGGTCCACACCTGGATCATCGCGGGCGGAGCGACGATGCCGGGATGGCCCGCCGCCTTGGCGGCCTCCTCGTCCACATAGATGGGGTTGCGGTCCCCCATCGCATCGAGCCAATGGTCGATCATCGGCTGGTTGACCGGGTGCCGGCCGACCCGCGGCTTGCTCTTGCCCTCGGCCTTGACCCGTTCGGCGGCCTTCTGGATGTCCTCGATCGCGCTCATCACAGTCCTCCACTCACCGAGGAACCCTCGGAACCTTGAGACCTGACGCCGCGATCATCTCTCGCATCACCTCGTTCACACCTCCACCGAACGTGATCACCAGATTGCGCTTGGTCTGCGAATCCAACCACTCGAGCAGTTCGGCGGTGTCTTCGTCGGCCGGGTTGCCGTACTTGCCCACGATCGACTCGGCCAGCCGTCCGGCGTACTGGATCTTCTCGGTGCCGAACACCTTCGTCGCCGCGGCGTCCGCGACGTCGATGGTCTCGCCCGACGCGGCGACCTGCCAGTTCAGCAGTTCGTTGATCCGCCACAACGCCTTGAGCTCACCGAGCGAACGCTTCACGTCGTCATGGTCCACCGGGGTGTCGCCGTTGCTGCCGGGCTTCGACGCCCACGCGTGGACCCGGTCGTACAGCGACGCGAAACGTCCTGCCGGCCCCAGCATCACACGCTCGTTGTTGAGCTGGGTGGTGATCAGCCGCCAGCCCCCGTTCTCCTCACCGACCAGCATGTCGGCGGGGACGCGGACGTCGTTGTAGTACGTCGCGTTCGTATGGTGTGCGCCGTCGGACAGAATCATCGGCGTCCACGAGTAACCGGGATCCTTGGTGTCGACGATCAGAATCGAAATACCCTTGTGCTTGGCGGCTTCCGGATCGGTACGGCACGCCAGCCAGATGTAGTCGGCGTCATGGCCTCCGGTGGTGAACACCTTCTGGCCGTTGACGATGTACTCGTCACCCTGACGCACCGCGGTGGTGCGCAGCGACGCGAGGTCGGTTCCCGCTTCCGGTTCGGTGTAGCCGATCGCGAAGTGCACCTCACCCGCCAGGATGGCAGGCAGGAACTTCTTCTTCTGCAGTTCGGTTCCGAACACCTGCAGGGTCGGCCCGACGGTCTGCAGCGTGACAGCCGGCAGCGGTACGTCGGCGCGGTGCGCCTCGTTGACGAAGATCGACTGCTCGATGGGGCCGAACCCCAACCCGCCGAACTCCTTTGGCCAACCGACGCCCAGCTTGCCGTCCGAACCCATGCGCTTGATCACCGCGCGGTAGGCCTTGCCGTGGCGGTCCTTCTCCATCTCCTTGGCCTCTTCGGGGGAGATGAGGTTCGAAAAGTATTCTCGCAGTTCGGCTTGCAGCTGCCGCTGCTCGGGAGTCAGTTCGATGTACATTTACGCTCCCACCAGATCGAGACGGTGCGACGGCCCGCCCAGCAGCCGGGTCAGATCCTTGATGCTCGAGTAGTACCGGTCCATCGGATAGTCGATGTCCATCCCCATCCCGCCGTGCAAGTGGTGGCATAGCTGCATCACCGGCGGCGCCTGCGAGGCCAACCAGTAGCCGAGCACGGCGAGATCGTCGTCGGCGTCCAGCCCCTGCGACAGTCGCCACGACACCGACGTCGCCACCAGTGTCAGTGTGCGAGAAGCGATATAGACCTCGGCGAGCTGCGCGGCGACCGTCTGGAACGTCGAAAGCGGTTTGCCGAACTGTTCGCGGTTGGCGACATAGTTCGCCGTCAGGCGCAGCGCACCCGCGACCAGCCCGGCGGCGAAGGCGCCGATCGCGGCCAGCGCCAGCTGGTTGACACGATGCGGCGCAGCGCCGTCGAGCACACCGTCGACCGCGGCATCGGTGAACGTCACCGTGTACTCATCCGAATGGTTGGAGGTCGGGGTCTTGGTGAGCTGCACGCCGGCGGCCTTGGGCGAGATCACGGCGACGGCGTTGTCCGCCGTCACGACGATCCAATCAGCTTGCTCCGCATAGGGAACGGCGATCTTGGTCCCGTTGAGCTTGCCGTCGACCAGAGAAGTCCTGGGCCGATCGGGAAGCGGTGCACCCGGCTCGTTGAACGCCGCGGTCAGCACCGACCCCTTCGCCACGCCTGCGAGGTAGCGGTCCTGCTGCTCGTCAGACGCCAGGTCGAGCAACGGCAACAGGCCGAAGCCCAGCGTCGCCAACGCGGGACTGACGGTGCCGTGCCGACCGATCTCGGTGAGCGCGGTGCTCACCTCGGCCAACCCGAGGCCGTCGCCGCCGAGCCGTTCGGGCACGCCGAATGCGACGATCCCGCCGCCGACCAGTGCCTCCCAACTGTTCTCCCGTCCCAGCGCCGACGTCACCACATCGGCGACAGCCTGCTGCCCTTCGTCAGGACTGAAGTCCACCGAATCCTCCTCGATCCGATACAGCCGATACAGGTTGAAACTACTTCGCGGCCAGCGCGCTCTTCCCGGTGTAGTCAACCTGCCAATGCTTGATGCCGTTGAGCCAACCAGACCGCAGCCGCTCAGGCTCACCGATCGGCTTGATGTCGGGCATATGGTCGGCGACCGCGTTGAAGATGAGGTTGATCGTCATCCTGGCCAGGTTCGCGCCGATGCAGTAATGGGCACCGGTGCCACCGAACCCGACGTGCGGATTCGGATCGCGCAGGATGTTGAACCGATGCGGATCCTCGAAGACTTCTTCGTCGAAATTCGCTGACCGATACGACATCACGACACGCTCACCCTTCTTGATCGTCACGCCGCCCAGCTCGACGTCCTCGAGCGCGGTCCGCTGGAAGGCCGAAACCGGTGTGGCCCAACGGATGATCTCATCGGCCGCGGTCGAGGGCCGCTCCTTCTTGAACAGCTCCCACTGGTCGGGGTTCTGCGAGAACGCGATCATGCCGTGAGTGATCGAATTCCGGGTGGTCTCGTTGCCCGCCACGGCGAGCATGACCACGAAGAAGCCGAACTCGTCGTCGGAGAGCTTCTCACCGTCGATGTCGGCCTGGATCAGCGTCGTGACGATGTCGTCGGTCGGGTTCTTGCCCCGCTCTTCGGCCATGGACATCGCGTACATGATCAGGTCCATCGACGACTGCGCCGGATCGACGTCGGCGAACTCGGGGTCCTCGCCGCCGGTCATCTCGTTGGACCAGCGGAACAGCTTGTCGCGGTCATCCTGGGGCACCCCGAGCAACCCGGCGATGGCCTGCAACGGCAGTTCGCACGAGACCTGTTCGACGAAATCGCCGGAGCCCTCCGCCGCTGCGGTCTTGACGATGTTCTGGGCGCGCTGCGCGAGCTCGGCCTCCAGCCTGCCGATGGCGCGCGGAGTGAAACCGCGGGAGATGATCTTGCGCAGCCGGGTGTGGTGCGGCGCGTCCATGTTGAGCATGACGCTGCGCTGCAGCTCCACCTGCTCGCGCTTCATCTCCTTGGGCCAGACCGGGATCGCTCCGTTCTGCCAGCTGGAGAAGACGTCACTGCGACGCGACACCTCCTTGACGTCGGCGTGGCGGGTGACAAGCCAGTAGCCCTTGTCCTCGAAGCCACCGGTGATGCCGGGAACGTCGACCCAGTGGACGGGCTCTGCCTTGCGCAGCTCGGCGAGCTCCTTGACGGGCAGTCCGGCTAGGTTGACGTCCGGGTCGAGGAAATCGAAATCTGCGGGAATATTGAGGGGTGCCATGTACGGTGCGCTCCTTGAAACCGTTAATTGCAACGTGTTCTAGTGCCAGTAAAACATGCCTTCTCCGCAGATAAAAGGCAGGTCACCATCGTCGCTTGTCAGAGTAATGAAACGTGTTCTAGCCTGACGGAATGGGTAACCCTGTCATCGTTGAAGCCACCCGCAGCCCCATCGGTAAGCGCGGGGGGTGGCTGTCCGGCCTTCATGCAACCGAGCTCCTGGGCGCGACGCAGAAGGCGTTGGTCGAGAAAGCCGGCATCGATGCCGGCGAGGTGGAGCAGGTCATCGGCGGCTGCGTCACGCAGTTCGGCGAGCAGTCCAACAACATCACCCGGGTCAGCTGGTTGGTCGCCGGACTGCCGGAGCACGTGGGCGCGACGACGGTGGATTGCCAGTGCGGCAGCAGCCAGCAGGCGAACGGCCTGATCGCCGGCCTGATCGCCGCGGGCGCCATCGACATCGGCATCGCGTGCGGCATCGAGGCGATGAGCCGCGTCGGACTCGGCGCCAACGCCGGCCCTGACCGCGGGATCCTGCGGCCCGAGTCGTGGGACATCGACCTGCCCGATCAGTTCACCGCCGCCGAGCGCATCGCGCAGCGCCGCGGTATCACGCGCGAGGAGATCGACCAGTTCGGCTTCGACTCCCAGCGCAAAGCCCAGCAGGCCTGGGAGGAGGGCCGGTTCGACCGCGAGATCAGCGGAATCGAGGCCCCGGTGCTCGACGAGAACAAGCAACCGACCAGCGAGCGGCACGTCGTGACCCGCGACCAGGGCCTGCGCGAAACCACGCTGGAGGGCCTGGCCGCGCTGAAGCCGGTGATCGAGGGCGGTATCCACACCGCGGGCACGTCGTCGCAGATCTCCGACGGCGCCGCCGCGGTGCTGTGGATGGACGAGGACAAGGCGAAGGCGCTCGGGTTCAAGCCGCGGGCACGGATCGTCAGCCAGGCGCTCGTCGGCGCCGAGCCGTACTACCACCTCGACGGCCCGGTGCAGTCCACCGCGAGGGTGCTCGAGAAGGCCGGGATGAAGATGGGCGACATCGACATCACCGAGATCAACGAGGCCTTCGCGTCGGTCGTGTTGTCGTGGGCACGGGTGCACAACCCGGACATGGACAAGGTGAACGTCAACGGTGGCGCGATCGCGCTCGGGCACCCCGTCGGCAGCACCGGCAGCCGGCTGATCACCACCGCGCTGCACGAACTCGAGCGGACCGATCAAACGACCGCGCTGATCACCATGTGCGCCGGCGGCGCGCTGTCCACCGGAACGATCATCGAGCGGATCTGATGCCGGCGTCCCCGGTCTCTGATGCCGAGCGCATCGCCGCCGCGCAGGCCTACATCGACGCGCTGGTGTCCCACAACGCGGACAAGGTTCCGTTCGCGCCCGGGTGCACCCGCATCGAGGTCGGGCTGAAAACCGGGTTCTCCGGAAACCACCTGCGCCGCAGCCTGAATGGCGGGTTGCAGTATCGGGTCATCGAGGCGACGACGGTGCCTGAGTTCACCGTCGACGGCGAAACCGTCCACGCGAAGTTCGACCTTGTGACCAAACCGTCGCTGCTGGGTCGCAAGGTCGGTGCGCATATCGATGAGACGTTCCACATCCCCGCCTCCGACGGCCTGATCCACCACATTCGCGCGGGGATTCGCCCGTTCGTCACCGCGGCCTAGCTGCCCGGCGCTGACCGAACGCAAGATCCCGCTCGTCATCTGCGAGCGGGAACCGCGGATGTAACGACGCGGCGCGTTTCTGCGCGAATTTCCACCATGCGGTTACACGGCCCGAGATGCGACAGAGGAAGAGCGAAAACGCTACTCGCGCAAACTGACCAGGATGGTTCAGGCGCCGTAGACGGGCACCGCCGGACGCGCCTTGGCCAGCAGATCTCTCACGACGGGTCCGAGTTCGGCGGGATCCCAGCGGGCGCCCTTGTCGACCTGGGGTCCGTGCGCCCAGCCCTCGGCCACCCGGATGATGCCACCCTCGACCTCGAACATCGTTCCGGTGACGTCCTTGGACTCGACGCTGCCGAGCCAAACCACCAGCGGTGAAATGTTTTCCGGCGCCATCGCGTCGAAGTCCTTGTCCTGGGTGGCCATCATCTCGGCGAACACCGTCTCGGTCATCCTGGTTCTGGCCGACGGCGCGATGGCGTTGACGGTCACCCCGTAGCGGCCCATCTCGGCCGCGGCGACCAGGGTCAAGGCCGCGATTCCCGCCTTGGCCGCACTGTAATTCGCCTGTCCCACACTGCCTTGCAGGCCTGCGCCCGAGCTGGTGTTGATGATGCGCGCGTCGACGGTGTTGCCCGCCTTGGACTGTGCGCGCCAGTACGCGGCGGCGTGGCGCATGGTCGCGAAGTGCCCCTTGAGGTGGACGGCGACGACGGTGTCGAACTCCTCCTCGCTGGTGTTGGCGAACATCCGGTCACGGACGATGCCGGCATTGTTGACCAGCACATCGAGCCCGCCGAATGCGTCGATCGCGGTCTGGATCAGCCCCTCGGCCTGCGCCCAGTCGGCGACGTTGGCGCCGCTGGTGACGGCTTCGCCTCCGGCGGCGGTGATCTCGTCGACCACGCCCTGCGCCGCGCTGCCACCTCCCGCGGGTGAGCCGTCCAACCCGACGCCGATGTCGTTGACCACCACCCGCGCGCCTTCGGCGGCGAACGCCAGCGCATGTGCGCGTCCGATGCCGCCGCCTGCACCCGTCACGATGACAACACGACCGTCGAGCAGTCCCATATCTCTTATCTCCTACGTTGTTCGGTGTATGCGCTACTTGATGTCTGCGGTCGTGGTCGCCAGGTAGTGCGGCGGTTCGCCGCCGCCGTGCACCTCCAGCGAAGCGCCGCTGATGTAGGACGCGGCGTCGGACGCCAAAAACGCCGCCGCCCAGCCGACATCGTCTGGTTTGGCCAGTCGGCCCAGCGGCACGTTCTTGGAGATGGCAGCGATGGAATCGGCGTCGCCGTAGAACAATTCGGACTGTTCGGTCTCGACCATCCCGACAACCACCGAGTTCACCCGCACCTTTGGCGCCCACTCGACCGCCAGTGTGCTCGTTATGCTCTCCATGCCCGCCTTGGCCGCACCGTAGGGCGCGGTGCCCGGCGTCGGCCGACGGCCGCTCACACTGGCGATGTTGATGATCGAGCCCCCCTGGGGTTGCGTCTGCATCACCGCATTCGCGTGGATCGAGACCGACAGCGGCCCAAGCAGATTGAGCTCGACGATCTTGGTGTTGAACTTCGCCGACGATTCGGCGGCCAGGACGTAGGGCGATCCGCCCGCATTGTTGACGACGATGTCCAGGCGTCCATGCTTGTCGGCGACCGTCTCGATCAGCGCGGCCACCGCCTCGTCGTCGCGGACGTCGCAACTGTGGAACTCGTAGGGCAATCCCTCGACCGGCCGGCGCGCACACGTCACCACGGTCGCGCCTTGCGCTGCGAATACCGAGCTGATGCCTGCCCCGACGCCGCGTACTCCGCCGGTCACCAGGACGACCTTGCCGTGCAGTCCGAGGACTATCTCTGGGCGGTCAGTCACTGTGCTAGCGTACCAAGCAAGTGCTTGCTTAGGTAGCGACCCCCAGAGTAACCGAGGTATCCGCATGACGATCACCACCAAGACGGTCGAACCGGGCATCGTCTCGGTCACCGTCGACTATCCGAAGGTCAACGCGATTCCGTCGCGCGGCTGGTTCGAACTCGGCGACGCCATCACCGCCGCCGGCCGCGACATGGACACCCACGTGGTGATCCTGCGGGCGGAGGGCCGCGGGTTCAACGCGGGCGTCGACATCAAGGAGATGCAGAACACCGAGGGCTTCACCGCGCTGATCGACGCCAACCGCGGCTGCTTCCATGCGTTCCGCGCCGTCTACGAGTGCGAGGTACCCGTCATCGCCGCGGTCAACGGGTTCTGTGTCGGCGGCGGGATCGGCCTGGTCGGCAACAGCGACGTCATCGTCGCCTCCGATGACGCGACGTTCGGATTGCCCGAGGTCGAGCGTGGCGCGCTGGGTGCTGCAACGCACCTGTCGAGGTTGGTGCCGCAGCACATGATGCGGCGGCTGTTCTTCACCGCCGCCACCGTCGACGCCGCGACCCTGCACCACTTCGGTTCCGTGCACGAGGTCGTGCCGCGCGACGAACTCGACGAAGCCGCACTCCGCGTGGCGCGCGATATCGCCGCGAAGGACACCCGCGTCATCCGCGCGGCCAAGGAGGCGCTGAACCTCATCGACGTGCAGCGCGTGAATTCGAGCTACCGCATGGAGCAGGGCTTCACGTTCGAGCTCAACCTCGCAGGCGTGGCCGACGAGCATCGCGATGCGTTCGCGGGGACGAACAAGGGCGGCAAATGAACGACAAGAGAACAACTTTGGACGACGCCGTCGCCGGCGTCGAGAGCGGTATGACGATCGGCATCGGCGGCTGGGGATCACGTCGCAAGCCGATGGCGTTCGTGCGGGCCCTGCTGCGCACCGACGTGACGGATCTGACCGTCGTCACCTACGGCGGCCCCGACCTCGGACTGCTGTGCTCGGCGGGCAAGGTCAAGCGCGTCTACTACGGCTTCGTATCGCTGGATTCGCCGCCGTTCTACGACCCGTGGTTCGCCAAGGCGCGCACCAGCGGCTCCATCGAAGCCCGCGAGATGGACGAGGGCATGCTGCGCTGTGGGCTGCAGGCCGCGGCGCAACGCCTGCCGTTTCTGCCGATCCGCGCCGGTCTGGGCAGTGATGTGCGCGCGTTCTGGGGCGACGAGCTCAAGACCGTGACGTCTCCCTACCCCACCGGCGACGGCTACGAGGAACTGATCGCCATGCCCGCGCTGACGCTCGATGCGGCCTTCGTCCACATGAATCTCGGTGATGCCGCGGGCAATGCGGCGTACACCGGTATCGACCCCTACTTCGACGACCTGTTCCTGATGGCGGCGCAGCACCGCTATCTTTCGGTCGAGCGGGTGGTCCCGACAGACGAATTGGTCAAGGCGGTGCCGCCGCAGGCACTGCTGGTGAACCGGATGATGGTCGACACCGTGGTGGAGGCCCCCAACGGCGCCCACTTCACCACGGCCGAACCGGATTACCGCCGCGACGAGAAGTTCCAGCGGCACTACGCCGAAGCCGCCGCATCCGAAGAGAGCTGGGCCGAGTTCGTGAAGACGTACCTGTCCGGCAGCGAGGCGGATTATCAAGCGGCCGTGCGGAAATTCGCAGAGGCGGCGAAGGAGGCGGCGAAGTGATGTCAGTGACCCGTGCCGAGGTGTGCGCCGTCGCGTGTGCCGAGCTGTTCCGCGATGCGGGCGAAATCATGGTGAGCCCGATGGCGAACATGGTGTCGATCGGCGCGAGGCTGGCCCGCCTGACCTTCTCCCCCGACATCCTGCTGACCGACGGTGAGGCCCGTCTGCTGGCCGACACGCCAGCCCTCGGCGCGGCGGGAGCGATCGAGGGATGGATGCCGTTCGGCCGTGTCTTCGAGACGCTGGCCTGGGGCCGCCGCCATGTAGTCATGGGCGCGAATCAGATTGACCGGTACGGCAATCAGAACCTGTCTGCGTTCGGGCCTTTGCAGCACCCCACCCGCCAGATGTTCGGTGTGCGCGGGGCGCCCGGCAACACCGTCAACCACGCCACGAGCTACTGGGTCGGTAACCACTCCAAGCGCGTGTTCGGAGATTCGGTGGACGTGGTCTCCGGAATCGGCTGGGACAAGGTCGATCCGAACAACCCGGCATTCCGCTTCGTCAACGTGTTCCGGGTGGTGACCAACCTCGGCGTGTTCGACTTCAACGGGCCTGACCATCAGATGCGCGCGGTGTCGCTGCATCCCGGCGTCGAGGCGGACCAGGTCGCGGAGAATACCTCGTTCGAGGTGCATGGGCTGGACTCCGCCGAGACGACGCGGCTGCCCACCGAGGAGGAGCAGAAGCTGATTCGCGAGGTGATCGATCCCAAAGGACTGCGGGACAAGGAAATCCGGTGAGTAAGATCCGCACGCCGCTGACCGAACTGGTCGGCATCGAGCATCCGGTGGTGCAGACCGGGATGGGCTGGGTGGCGGGTGCGCGCCTGGTGGCCGCGACCTCGAATGCCGGCGGTCTCGGCATCCTCGCGTCGGCGACGATGACGCTCGACGAGCTGGCGACGGCCGTCACAAAGGTGAAGGCCGCCACCGCCAAACCGTTCGGCATCAACATCCGGGCCGACGCCGGTGACGCGAACGAGCGCATCGACCTGTTGATCCGCGAGGAAGTCAAGGTGGCGTCGTTCGCGCTGGCACCCAAACCCGATCTGATCGCCAAACTCAAAGACGCGGGCGTGGTGGTGATTCCATCGGTCGGCCTGGCCAAGCACGCCAAGAAGGTCGCCGGCTGGGGCGCCGACGCGGTGATCGTCCAGGGCGGCGAGGGCGGCGGCCACACCGGTCCGATCGCGACGACGCTGTTGTTGCCGTCGGTGCTGGACGCCGTCGACATACCTGTTGTGGCGGCGGGCGGCTTCTTCGACGGTCGCGGGCTCGCGGCGGCGCTGTCGTACGGTGCGGCCGGCGTCGCGATGGGCACCCGGTTCCTGCTGACCTCGGACTCCACGGTCCCCGACGCGGTGAAGCGGCGGTATCTCGAGGCCGGACTGGACGGCACCGTGGTTTCCACGCGCGTCGACGGCATGCCGCACCGGGTGCTGCGTACCGGACTCGTCGAGAAGCTCGAGAGCGGTTCGCGGGTACGCGGATTCACCGCGGCGGTTCGCAACGCCCAGAAGTTCAAGAAGATGTCCGGTATGACGTGGCGTTCGATGATCCGCGACGGCTTGGAGATGCGGCACGGCAAGGAACTGACCTGGTCTCAGGTCGTCATGGCGGCCAACACCCCGATGCTGCTGAAGGCGGGACTCGTCGAGGGCAACACCGACGCGGGCGTACTGGCATCCGGTCAGGTCGCAGGCATCCTCGAGGACCTGCCGTCGTGCGCCGAGTTGATCGACAACATCGTCAACGATGCGGTCAAGCACCTGCAGGCCGCGGCTGCCCTGATCGAGTAGGCCGTTCCGCGGCGATGAACTCCTGTTCCGGACGCCCGGTGGTGCCGTAGCGCAGCCGTGTCTTGACCTCACCGGCGGCGGCGAGCGTCGCCAGGTAGCGCGGCGCGGTCGCCCTCGACACCCCGATGGCCGTGGCCACCTCCGCCGACGACATCGGCCCGTCGGCGGCGCGCAGCGCCTTCAGGACAAGCTGTTTGGTGGGTGACGTAGCAGTGACCGACGTCTTCTGTTCGGCGACCCGGGGGCGAAGCGCGTCGAGTGCCGCATCCACGTCCTGTGCACTGAGGTTCGAGCCGGACAGAATCTTGCGGTAGCGCGCGTAGCCGGCCAGCCTGGCGGCGAGATCGGCGGGCACAAAGGGCTTGACCAGGTAGCTCAGTGCGCCTGCGGCCACCGCCGCTCGGATCGTCTCGGCCTCGGTCGCCGCGCTCAGTATGAAACTGTCGCAACGCAGCTCGCGGACGAAGTCGACACCCGAGCCGTCGGGCAGATAGACGTCGACCAGCGCGAGATCCACGGGATCGGCCTCCCGTGCCGCGGCGAGACTGTTCACCGTGGCGGACACGGTGAAGCCGGGCAGCGCCTCGACGATGCCGGCGTGCAGGTTGGCGACACGGAAGTCGTCGTCGACCACCAACACCGTCAGTTCTGCGTCACCCATTGGGCTTCCTCCTCGACCATCACACCCGGCAGCCGGGCGATGAACTCTGCACCACGCAACTCCGCATCGGGGTTCCCCGTGCTCGACAGTCGCACGTCTCCGCCCAGCGCACGGCTGATCTGGCGGGACAACGCCATACCGATCCCGCGGCCCCCGGGAATCCCCGACTGGGGCTTCGTCGACTCGCCCTCGGTGAACACATGCTCGACGAAGTCCGGCGCGACGCCGTCGCCGCTGTCCGCGACGGTGATGTGCAACGTCGAACCATCCTGCAGCAGCTCGACTTCCACAATCTTCGTGTCGTCGGCGCCGGTGCGCGCGGCATCGATCGCGTTGTCGATCAGATTGCCCAACACCGTGGTGACGTCGACGGGCAGCGCGAGTCGGCCAGACACCCAGGTGTTCTCGCCGATTCGCAACGTCACCCCGGCCTCGCGGGCGGACGCGGCCTTCGCCGCCAGGAACGCCTGCAGGAATGGATCCCGGATGGCGTCCATGCCGGGCAGCGCCGAGCCCAGCGGCCCCGAGCCGAGCAGTTCCCCGAGGTATTGCTCTGCCTCCTCGGCGTGGCCGCCCTGCAACAGACCGTTGAGCAGATGCAACCGGTTGGCGAATTCGTGACGCTGGGCGCGCAGCGCGGTGCTCATCAACTGCACCGCGTCGAGCTGGCGGGTGAGCGATTCGACGTCGGTGCGATCCCGCACCATGAGCACGGTGCCGAGCTCACGTCCGTCACGCGACACCTTCCGAGCGGACACCACGACGATGCGATCGCCGACGGTGGCGATGGTCGGCGTCGGATCGGCTGACAGGAACACATCGAGAACCCTTGGTGTCAAACCGATCTCCTGGATCGGGCGGCCGCGCTCGTCGTCGATCTCGAGCAGACGACACGCTTCGTCGTTGACGAAGGTCGTCTTCCACGAGGTGTCGGCAGCCAGGACACCCTCCCCGATCCCGTGCAGGATCGCCGCCTGACCGCGGACCATCTCTGCCAGCTCGGCGGGTTGCAGCCCCAATGTCAGTGCGCGCCAACGCCTCGCGAGAAGGAACGAGCCGACAACCCCGATCAACATCGCCACGCCGACCAGCAATGCGGCCGTCCGGACATCGGTCCACAGCTGCTTGTGCACCGCCGCTGTCGAGATACCAACGCTGACCTCACCGACCACCTGTTGCGAACTTGGCCGCAGGACGGGCACTTTGGCGCGCACCGACGGTCCGAGCGTGCCGGACTGGGCTATCACCGTCTCGTGTCCCGCAAGCGCCTCGTCGGGATCGGTGCTCACCGGCTTACCGAGTTCGTCCCGGTTCGGGTGCGCGAGCCTGATCCCGTGGTTGTTGGTGATGACCACGAATAACACGTCGGTCCGCTTCTGCACTTCCGACGCGATGGACTGCAACTGCCCGTTGGCCAGTTCGTCGACGGCGTCCGGCCCCTGCGGCAAGCCCACGTCGTCGTAGTGCGCGACATCCGCCCGCACCGCAGGTGCGTACGCAAGTACCCGCGCGACGTCGAGCGCGCGCTGGCCAACTTGGTAGTGGATCCGCTCATGGCTGAGGAACGCCAGCAGGCCGCCCGCGATGCCGAGCGTCAGCACCACGACAGCGACTTGCAGCAGCAGCACCTGGGTGGCCAGCCGCACGTCGAAGCGGGGCAGAAACGGCATGCGCAGAGCGTACGGCTCGCGTGTGAGCAGAATGCGCAAAAGCGATAAATCGCTCAGTTCGCGACTAGTGCGCACAAGCGAGCCATCGGGTTCGCGGCTCCGTAGCTTCAAATGCAACGGGATGACGAAAAGTCATCGAGCACAAAAGGAGTTACCGAAATGGTCGCACTGGGCCCCATCAATTCATGGCAGCCGGCGCAGGGCCCAGTCACCACCTGGACCGCCTCGGACGCGTCGCGCGACATCATGGCGAATGCCGACCGCGATCCGCTGCCCCCGAGCTTCCAGCAGGCGTCGCATCTGCGCGCTGCCTTCTACAGCCGGGCGCTGGGACGCCAACTACCTCGACTGATGGTGGTGTCCTGGGATATCCCGGGGACGTGCGACATCGTCGCGATGACCACCGCGATCAACATGCACGTCCGCCGTCACGACACCTACCACAGCTCGTTCGGGTTCGAGAACGGCAACATCTTCCGCCGCACGATCGCCGATCCGGAACAAATCGAATTCGTCCCTTTTTCCTACGGCGAAATGAGTGCCGAAGACATTCGCGAGCACGCATTGACATCCACCCCGGATACCTTGAATTGGGACTGCATCACGTTCGGCGTCATTGCCAAGCCCGACCATTTCACGTTCTACGCCAGCGCCGACCATCTGCACATCGACGGTATGTCGGCGGGCATCATCTTCCTCGACATCCATCTGGCGTATCAGGACCTGATCGCCGGGAGGCCGGTCGCCCAGAGCGAGGTCGGCGGGTACCGCGGCTACACCGCTCGGCAGAGCGAGCAGGTCGCCGCCATGGACCTGTCCTCACCGGAGATCCGGGACTGGATCACCTTCGCCCAGGACACCGATGGCGAGTGGCCGAGCTTTCCGTTGGAGCTGGGTGACACCTGGTCGCACAACAAGGGTGACTTCATCACCGTGGACCTGCTCAACGGCGAGCAGACGGAGGCGTTCGACGCCGCGTGCCGCAATGTGGGCGCCCGCTTCTCCGGTGGCGTCATGGCATGCGCGGCGCTGGCCGAGCATCGGCTGACCGGCAACACCACATATCACGGCTTCACCCCGTCTGACACCCGGCTGCCGGGCGAGACGTTGTCGGTCGGGTGGTTCGCCGGCCTGTTCCCCGTGACCGTGCCGATCGGCGACGGCTGCTTCGGCGACGTGGCGCGTGCCGCGCAGAAGTCGTTCGACTCCAACCGGAATCTGGCGAACGTGCCCCTGGACCGGGTGTTGGAGGTGGCGCCCGTCGACCAACTGGGCATCAAACTGCCGAGCAAGCCGACGATGATGGTGTCCTTCTTGGACTTCCGCAAGATCCCGTTGGCGTCGATGTGGGAAGGGACCAACTTCGGTACCTACGGCGACACCCTTTCGCACGGCGGGATCAACATGTGGATCAACCGGCACGCCGGGCGCACCACTGTCACGGTCTCCTTCCCCGACAACTCCGTCGCACGAGATTCGGTGCACCGCTATATCGCGGCATTGACCGAGGCGTTCACCGACGTCGCGAAGATCACCACCGAGGACTGGATCGAAGAGGTTGTCCGCCATGCCAATTCGACCGCCATGCACCAGCTGACCGAAAGGACGAACTGAGATGAAGAAGCAAGAGGACATTTCCACGTTGCTCGATCTGGCCGACCAGGTCGTGTTCCAGGGTGAACGTGCCACGGGCGCGACCAACCTGCTGCAGTGCGTGTGGACGTACAACCGTCCCATCGACATGGACGGGTTGCGACGCTTCCACCACCATCTGCTGCGGGGCCGGCTGTCCCGTCACGTCGAGCGGTCACCGTTACCGTTCGGCCGTCATCGGTGGGTGGCGCCGGACGACGCGCCCGCCATCGAGATCGCGGCGGCGCGGACCCGCGCGGAGTTCGGCGACTGGCTGCGCGAGCAGACCGCCATTCAACTGGACTACGAGCACGGCCCGGCGTGGCATCTCGCAGTGCTGCCGTTCTCCGACGGCGGTACCGGACTGAGCCTGATCATCTCCCACGGTCTGGCCGACGGGGTCGGGCTCAGCACTGCGATCGCCGACGCCGCCTCTGGCCGTGACGATTCCATCATCTGGCCGGCCGCCGGATCGCGACGCCGGTGGCGTGCGCTGCGCCAGGACGCCCGCCAGACCGTGCGCGACATGCCGTCGGTCGGTCGGGCGATCGTCGCCGGGGCGCGGATGGCCCGGCGTGCCCGTCGGGAGGGCGTGACCTCCGCGGCCTCCGCGCCCGTGTCGGCACCCATCGCGGCCCCGGACGAGCAGATCGAACTGCCCGCCGCCACCGTCTTCGTCGACATGGACCAGTGGGACGCCGTCGCCAAGGCACTCGGCGGAACACCGAACTCACTGCTCGCCGGGTTGGCCGCGCGATTCGCAGCGCGCGCAGGCCGGGTGACTGCCGGCGATGGGATGGCCACCTTGGCGATGCCCATCAACGAACGGTTCGACGGCGACACCCGCGCCAACGCGGTGGGCAACGCCGACCTGACGGTCGATCCGTCGAAGGTGACGACCGATCTCCGCGAGGTCCGCGCCGCCGTCAAGGCCGCCCTCATCCGGGCGAACGAAACGCCCGACGAACGCTTCGCCCTCCTGCCGGTCGTCCCCTTCCTGCCGAAACGGGTCATCAGGCGGATGGTCAGCGTCGCCGCGGGCGGCACGAAAGCGGTCTGCTCGTCCAATCTGGGTGATGTCCCGGCAGCCGCCAATCGCCCGGACGGCACCGAAGCCGACTCCTTCTCGATGCGCTCGCTGTATCCCCGCGTGACACAGGGGATGATGCACCGCGCCGGCGGCCTGATGGGGATGCTCTCCGGGCGCGTCAACGGGCGGGTCTTCGTCTCGGTCCTGCGCTACGACCCGGCACACCCCTGCACCAACGAGGAGCTGCACGACGCAATTTTGCGCACTCTCGCGGAATTCTCGCTGACCGCCACCATGCAGTGGGATTCTCAGCTGGACGAGAACCGCCGCACGGTGCTCGCCGCGTAGATAGAGGTATCGGGTGCTGAACACCTTGGGCCGCATCGTGGTGCGTGTCCCCTGGCTCGTGATCGCCGCGTGGGTGGCGCTCGTCGTGGTGCTGTCGATCGCGTTCCCGCCGCTGACGAAGATCGTGGCGAACCAGACGCTGCAGGTGCTGCCACCGCAGGCGATGACGGCCAGCGAGCACATGGCGGCCGACTTCGGCGAGTCGGAGCAGAACATCGTCGTTGTCGTCATGGCCAGCGATCACGGCCTGCAGCAGGCCGACAACGACACCTACCGCACGCTGGCCGACAAACTCCGCGCCGACACCGAGGATGTCGGAGCGGTCGAGGATTTCGTGACCACGCCCGCGTTGCGTCAGCTGATGGTCAGCAAGGACAACAAGGCCTTCTACATGGCGGTGACGCTCAAGGCGCCCGCCGGGTCACCGGAATCGTCGGAGGCCTACCAACGGGTCGGCAAGATCATCTCCCAGACCACCGCGGGCTCCGATCTGACGACGCACGTGACCGGGGAGGCCGCGGTGATCGGCGACATGTCGATCGTCAGCGCCCGCGATACCCAATTGATCGGGATCGCGACGGCCATCCTGGTCATGGTCATCCTGATGGTGATCTACCGACGTCCGGTCACCGCCCTGCTACCACTGCTCACCATCGGTATCTCCGTAGCGGCCGCGCAGGGTGTGGTGTCCGCGTTGACTCAAGTCGGACTGCATGTCACGGCGATGACCGTCGTGCTGATGACGGCGATGATCGTCGGCGCGGGCACCGACTACGCGGTGTTCCTCATCAGCCGGTACCACGAATACCTACGGTCCGGTACCGAGTCCGACGAGGCCGTCGCCAAGGCCATGACGTCCATCGGCAAGGTGATCGCGGGATCCGCGGCCACGGTGGCGATCACGTTCCTCGGCATGATCTTCACCCGCCTGCCCGCATTCACGAGCGTCGGTCCGGCGCTGGCGATTTCGATATCGATCGCGTTCTTCGCGGCGATCACATTGCTGCCCGCGGTCCTGGTGCTGGCCGGTCGTCGGGGATGGATCGCGCCTCGCGCGCCGCTGACCAGTCGACTCTGGCAACGCTCGGCCGTCAACCTGGTCCGGCGGCCCAAGTCGCACCTCGTCGTGAGCCTGGCCGTGCTGGTCGGGCTGGGCGCGTGCGCGGTGATGATGCACCCGACCTTCAACGACCGTATGCAGCTGCCCGCATCGGCGGAGAGCAATCAGGGCTTCTCCGAGATGGCCGCGCACTTCTCGACCAGTGCACTGCTGCCGGAGTACATCTACATCCAGTCGCCGCACGATCTGCGCAATCCGCAGTCGCTGGCCGACATGGAGCAGCTGGCGCAGCGGGTGGCCCAGCTGCCGAACATCGCAGCGGTGCGCGGTATCACCCGCCCGGCGGGGCAGCCGCTGGATCAGACGAAGATCAGTTACCAGGCCGGCCAGGTCGGGACGAAGCTCGCGGATGCCTCCTCGCAGATCAGCAGCAGGACAAGCGATCTCGATGCGCTGAGCGCCGGGGCCAACAAGCTGGCCGACACCCTCGGCAGCATTCGCGACCAGATTCGTTCCACCGCAACGTCGATGACCGCGATGACGAACACCCTGAATCAGGTCCAGCAGCAACTCTCCAGCCCACAGACCACCCAACTCCTCGAGGGCATCCGGTCATATGCGAACAACGGCCTGGCCGACAACGCCACCGCGATGCTCAACGTGCTGAACAACAGCCCGCAGTGCGACGCCGACCCCGCCTGCGTCAACGGAAGGGCGGCACTGCAACAGCTCACCAACGCTGGACCCGCTCAGGACGTGCTGGCCAAGGTCGAGCAGCTCGCCGGTCTGCTGCAGTCGGCGGCTACCGATCTACAGTCGGCGGGCGTGGGCAATCCCGCTGCCGCACAACAGAAGCTCACACAGATGGAGCAGGGCGCCAACCAGCTGGCCGACGGCAGCAGGCAGCTCGCCACCGGGGTGCAGACGCTGGTCGAGCAGACCAAGAAGATGGGCGTCGGCATGAATCAGGCCGCCACCCTGCTCAATTCGATAGAGCAGGGCGCGTCGACACCGTCGATGGCGGGCATGTACATCCCGCCCGGAGTGCTGACGACCAACGATTTCAAGAATGCCGCGAAGCTTTACGTCTCCCCCGACGGGCATTCCGCGCGTTATGTCGTCGAGTCGAAGTTCGATCCCTTCAGCACCGAGGCGATGGACCAGGTTGCGCAGATCCTCGACACCGCAAGGGCGGCGCAGCCGAACACCGCACTGTCGGATGCGACGATCTCGATGGTCGGCACCACGCCGATGTACAGCACCATCCGCAGCGACTACGACCACGACCTCCTCCTGATCGTCATCATCACCCTGACCGTGGTCTTCCTCATCCTCGTCGCGCTGCTGCGGGCCCTCATCGCACCGCTGTATCTCATTGCCTCGGTGGTGATCTCGTACCTGTCGGCATTGGGTCTGGGCGTTGTCCTGTTCCAGTTCATCCTCCATCAGCACATCTACTGGAACGTGCCCGCGATGGCCTTCATCGTCCTCGTCGCCGTCGGCGCGGACTACAATCTGTTGCTGATCACCCGCATCCGCGAGGAATCCCACAACGGTATCCGCTCGGGCATCATCCGGGCCATCCGCTCGACCGGCGGGGTGATCACCTCGGCAGGGATCATCTTCGCCGGCTCGATGTTCGGCCTGCTGTTCGGAACCCTGTCCACGATGGTGCAGACCGGTTTCATCATCGGGATGGGGCTGCTGATCGACACCTTCGTGGTCCGTACCATCACGGTGCCGGCGCTGGCCTCACTCGTCGGCCAGGCGAACTGGTGGCCGTCGAAGGCGACGCGCTGAACAGAATGCGCAAAACTCGCAAATCGTCGCTTGCGTGAGTAGTGAGCACAAGCGAGAAGTGCTGGCCCCCTTCGCCATAGCCTGGTCGTAGTGATCAAAGAGATCATCTGAACCACACACCGGAGCGATTGAGATGAAAGCCCTGAAGGCCCTGTTGGTCAGCGCAGCGACGTGTGCAGCCGTCGTGGCCGCACCCGTCTTGACGGCGGCGCCGGCGAGCGGCACCACCACGGACGAAGCCGAGGGCGTCAAGACGATCACGCTGCACGGCGACCGCATCGCCTACCGCGACGAGGGCCGCGGCGATGTCGTACTGCTCATCCACGGCATGGGAGGCAGCTCGAAGACCTGGAGCGGTGTGATTCCGTTGCTCGCCAAGCGGTATCGCGTGATCGCCCCTGACCTGTTGGGCCATGGGCAATCCGACAAGCCGCGGGGTGACTATTCGGTCGGCGCGTTCGCCGTGGTGCTGCGCGATCTGCTGGACGAGCTCGGCATCAAGAAGGTCACGGTCGTCGGCCACTCCCTCGGCGGTGGCATCGCCATGCAGTTCGCCCATCAGCATCGCGAGTACTGCGATCGGATGGTCCTCATCAGCAGCGGCGGATTCGGCGACGACGTCGGCCGCGTGCTGCGCCTGCTGTCGCTGCCCGGCTCCGAGTTCGTCTTACCGATGGTGGCCTCGCGACCAGCCGTCGCCGCGGGCAATCTGCTGCGGGCGTTGGCCGGGTCCGCCGAGCGCTTCGCCACCAAGCCCGCGCTGTCCAACCGCGACCACCGAAGGGCGTTCCTGCGCACGCTGCGCTCCGTCGTCGACTTCCACGGGCAGGCGGTGTCGGCCATCAACCGCCTGTGCTGCAGTGATGATCTGCCCACGCTGATCATCAGCGGCGACAAGGACCGGGTCATCCCCGTCGAACATGCGCATGCCGCACACGCCACCCTGCCTAACAGTCGCCTGCACGTGCTGCCCGGCGTCCACCATCACCCGCCGACCGAGGAGCCGGAGAAGGTGGCCGACCTCATCGGCGAGTTCCTGACCGCGGCGTAGCGGTGAACTTCCACGCCGTTTGGCAGCACCTCAATGTCGAGTGAAGTTAATAGCTTCATTTTCTCTAGATGAAGCTATTCTCTTCATATGACCGAAGTTGAGCCCTTACCTTCACCAGGCTTGCGAGCTGCACTCATCGGCGACATCGTCGGCTCGCGGCGCGCACCCGACCGCACTGCGGTTCACACAACGCTGAAGGCAGCTTTGCGCGAGGTCCGTGTCGGCGCGATTGATGCACCGGCGCTGACAGTCGGAGACGAGTTCCAGGGCAGCTACCGTACTGTCGGCACGGCCATCGATGCCGCATTGACAATCCGACTCGCAGTCGCGCCGCATTTAGACATCAGGTTCGGGATCGGATGGGGTGCGGTATCGGTGCTCGATCCGGAAGCTGGCATTCAGGACGGGCCGGCGTGGTGGGCTGCGCGCGAAGCAATCGAATGGACGGCCACGGCACAGCGTCAACCAGGGCTGGCCATGGTTCGCACGTCGTTTCGGGTCGACAGCAAAGACCGCACAGACGCCGACGCGATCAACGCCGCCCTGATGTGTCGGGACCATCTGCTTGGATCCCTGGATAAAAGATCGATGCAGATACTGAAGGGCCTGTTGACCAACAAGACGAAAAAGGACATCGCGGCTGCCGAAGGCATCAGCGCTTCCGCAGTATCGCAACGTGCCGGCCGCGACGGTCTGGATTTGATCGTCGTAGCGTCGCAATACCTTCGGAGCCTCCCGTGAACGCACTCGCGGTGATGCTCATCGCCATCGGCATCGCCGATATGATCCGGCGCATAACAGACCGTGCTTGGCTGCCGGCGATTGTTGCGCCAGCTGTACTCGTCGGGTGTGCCGCACTAGCGGGGTTGTGGGACGCCCGCGACATCGTCCTACTCGAGATCGCGGCCGTCGCGAGCATCGCATGGGTACTGTTGTGCGCCCGCGCCGACCAGGCCGCCGGCCACGAACTGGCTCCGCTGATCGTATTCGCCGTCGCGGTCGGATTGCTAATTGTGCTGTCGGGCTGGGGGTCTGAAGCAACTGGACTACTGGAATGGTGGTCTACATGGGTCGACCTGCCTGGCGTCGCGGTTCTCGACCCGGACCGGTTATTAATGGTCGCCGCGGTGACGCTGCTACAGATAGTGACAGGCAACCAGCTAGTGCGGCTTGTCCTCGGATCGGTCGGCGCCGTGAAACCCGCCGGGCAACCGCAGGCCTCCGATCGACTCAAGGGTGGCCGTCTGCTCGGCCCCATGGAACGGCTGCTAATCCTCGGACTAGGTTTGGCTGGTCAACTCGCTGCCGCCACGGCCGTCATCGCCGCCAAGAGCATAATCCGGTTCCCTGAGATCAATGCACAGAAAGCCAACCCGAGTGGACCTACCGGCATTGACGAGATAACTGAGTATTTCTTGGTTGGCAGCTTCGCTAGCTGGATCGTCGCGTTGGGTGGCCTGCTTCTCGCGCAGTGAACTGTAAGGCTTTCGATTCGGCCCAAACCGGGCGCCGATTTTCCTAAGCTCGGGCGCATGAAGACGAGAGCTGCCGTGCTGTGGGAACTGGACCAACCGTGGAGCGTCGAGGAGATCGACCTCGACGGGCCGAAGGAAGGCGAGGTCCTCATCTCCTTTGAAGCGACGGGGTTGTGCCACTCCGACCACCATGTGCAGACGGGTGACCTGGCCGGTGTCACGCTGCCGATGATCGGCGGCCACGAAGGCGCGGGGATCGTCCAGGAGGTCGGCCCGGGCGTGAAGAACCTCCAGCCCGGTGACCATGTCGTGGCCTCATTCCTGCCCGCCTGCGGCCGGTGCCGTTGGTGCGCCAGCGGACACCAGAACCTCTGCGATATGGGGGCCACGATTCTGCTCGGCATCCAGGCCGACGGCACCTATCGCCGCAAGGCGCGCGGCCAGGACGTCGGCGTCATGGTGGGCGTCGGCAGCTTCTCCGAGTTGAGCACCGTGTCGGAGGCGTCGTTGGTCAAGGTCGACGACGACCTGCCGCTGTCGCGGGCATGCCTGCTCGGCTGCGGTGTGATGACCGGGTGGGGCTCGGCGGTCAACACCGCCGACGTGACGCCGGGTGACACCGTCGTGGTGATCGGTTGCGGCGGCATCGGCAGCGGCGCCATCCAGGGCGCACGGCTGGCGGGTGCGGAACACATCGTCGTGGTCGACATCGTCGAATCCAAGCGGGAGAAGGCGTTTCAGTTCGGCGCCACCCATTTCGCGACGTCCATGCCCGAAGCGACGGAACTGGTCGCCGAGATCACCCGCGGCGTGATGGCCGACTCCGCGCTGCTGACCGTCGGCCTGCTCAAGGGGCCGATGATCAACGAGGCGTTCGACATCGTCCGCAAGGGCGGCGCGGTGGTCATGACCGCCATCGCATCGATGGCCGACGTGACGCCGACGCTGCCGATGGCGATGGTGACGCTGTTCCAGAAGCGGCTGCTCGGCAGTCTCTACGGCGAGGCGAACCCGCGGGCGGACATCCCGCGGCTACTCAACCTCTACCGCGACGGCAAGCTGCTACTCGACGAGACCGTCACCACCGAGTACAAGCTGAACGACATCAACGAGGCCTACGACGACATGCTCGCGGGCCGCAACATCCGCGGTGTGATCATCCACGACCACTAGCGAGCAGACGCGAAACCCCCTAAATATCGCTGATTTAGGGGGTGTACGCGTCTGCTCGCGATGGAGCTAGAGGCGTTCGATGATGGTGACGTTGGCGGTGCCGCCGCCCTCGCACATCGTCTGCAGGCCGTAGCGACCGCCGGTGCGCTCCAACGTGTTCAGCATCGTGGTGAACAGCTTGGCGCCCGTCGCACCGAGCGGGTGACCGAGGGCGATCGCACCGCCACTCGGGTTCACCTTGGCGGGGTCGGCCTTGGTCTCCTTGAGCCACGCCATGACCACCGGTGCGAACGCCTCGTTGATCTCGACGGTGTCGATGTCCTCGATCGAAAGGCCGGTCTTGTCCAGCGCGTACCGGGTGGCGGGGATCGGACCGGTCAGCATGAACACCGGGTCCGCGCCGCGGGCACTGATGTGGTGAATGCGCGCCCGCGGTTTCAGCCCGTGATCCTTGACGGCCTGCTCCGAAGCCAACAGCACGGCGCTCGCCCCGTCCGAGATCTGGCTGGCCATCGCGGCGGTCAGCCGACCACCTTCGACGAGCGGCTTCAGCGCGGCCATCTTCTCCAGCGAGGTGTCGCGCGGCCCCTCGTCGATGGCGAACCCGTCGACGGGGATGATCTCGTTCTCGAAGTGGCCCGCGCGTATCGCCTCCTGCGCGCGCTGGTGGCTGGTCAGCGAGTACTCCTCCATCTCCTCGCGGGACAGGTTCCACTTCTCGGCGATCAGCTCCGAACCGCGGAACTGCGAGATCTCCTGGTCGCCGTAGCGGTGCAGCCAGCTCTTCGACTCGTTGGTCGGCGAGGTGAAGCCGAACTGCTCGCCCACCGTCATCGCCGAGGAGATGGGGATCTGGCTCATGTTCTGCATGCCGCCTGCCACGATCAGGTCGGCCGTGCCGGACATGATCGCCTGTGCGCCAAAGGAAATCGCCTGCTGGCTCGAACCGCACTGGCGGTCCACGGTGACACCCGGCACCTCTTCGGGGTAGCCGGCGGCCAGCCACGACAGCCTGGCGATGTTGCCGGCCTGCGGACCGATGGCGTCGACGCACCCGGCGATCACATCGTCGACCGCGCCGGGGTCGACGTCGGTGCGGTCGAACAGTCCACGCCACGCGGCGGCTCCCAAGTCGACGGGATGCACACCTGCAAGCGACCCGTTGCGCTTGCCGACGGCGGTGCGGACAGCTTCGATCACATATGCCTCAGGCATTTTTCTCAGACTCCTTCTTTGGTGATACCGCCGAGAACGATGGCTAGGTACTGTCTTCCGACCTCTTCGGCCGTGAGCGGTCCGCCCGGCTGGTACCAGCGGACCGAAACCCATGTGGTGTCGCGGATGAACCGGTAGACCAGGTCGACGTCGATGTCGGGCCGGAAATAGCCCTCCTCGACGCCCTGGTTGAGCAGGTCCAACCACATCTTGCGCTGCTCCTGGTTGCGCTCCTCCACGTAGGCGAACCGCCCCTGGCTGGCGAGGCGCTTGGCCTCGTCCTGATAGATCACGACCTGCGCGTGCCGGTGTTCGATCGCTTCGAACGACGCCATGAACAGACCCTTGAGCCGTTCCATCGGGTTCGGTTCGGTCGCGACGATCTGCTCGTAGCGTTCGAAGAGCCAGTCGAGGAACCCGCGCAGCACCTCGTCGACCATCTCCTCCTTCGACGAGAAGTGGTGGTAGAGACTGCCGGACAGGATTCCCGCCGAGTCCGCGATATCGCGTACGGTCGTCGCCCGCAGCCCGCGCTCGGCGAACATCGTCGCGGCGAGCTCGAGAAGCTCGTCGCGCCGGGTTGCCGGCTGACCGGCCGCGGGCGAGGTCATGCGCGTTGACTCGACACTGAAATGACTTCTCCGGTCAGGTAACTGGAGTAGTCGCTGGCGAGGAAGGCGATGGTGGCGGCGACCTCCCATGGTTCGGCGGCACGGCCGAAGGCCTCACCCTCAGAGAGCCGGTCGAGCAGTTCGGAGCTGCTGGTCTTCTCCAGGAACTTGTGCCGGGCGATGCTCGGAGACACCGCGTTGATCCGCACCCCGTATTCGACGGCTTCGATTGCGCTGCAACGTGTCAGCGCCATCACCCCCGCCTTGGCCGCGGCATAGTGCGACTGCGAATGCTGTGCCCGCCAGCCCAGGACGCTCGCGTTGTTGACAATGACGCCGCCGTGATCGGCGTCCCGGAAATACCGCAGCGCCGCACGCGTCGCACGCATCACCGACGTCAGCGTCACGTTGAGAACGCGGTCCCACTCCTCGTCGGTCATGTCGATGACCGGGGTCTGGCCGCCAAGACCGGCGTTGTTGACCAGCACGTCGAGTCGCCCCATCCGCGCGGTCGTCGACGATATCAGCGCATCGACCTGCGCGGTGGACGTCACGTCGCACACCACGCTCTCGACCCGGCCGAGGCCGAGCTCGGTCAACTGGTCACGGGTTTCCCCGAGCCTCCGCTCATGGTGGTCGGACACCACGACGTCGGCCCCCTCGGCCAGCGCGCGTCGCGCCACCGCCGAGCCGATGCCGGTGCCGGCGGCGGCCGTCACCACGACCACCTTGCCGGTCAGAAGTCCGTGCCCGTCAATCTCTTTGGGCGCTTCGGCCAGATTCATCCCTTTAGCTCCCGGGGTAAGCCGAGCACACGCTCGGCGATGATGTTGCGCTGAATCTCGTTGGAGCCGCCGTAGATCGTGTCCGCCCTCGAGAACAGATACAGTCGCTGCCATTCGTCGAACTCGCCGTCGGTCAGGGTCAGGCCGTCTCGGCCGAGCACCTCCATGGCGATCTCGCCCAATTCGCGATGCCAGTTGGCCCACAACAGTTTCGATACGTTGTCCTGTCCAGGCTGTTCGACATCCATGGTCGCCAACGCGTAGGACCGCATCGTGCGCAGCCCGACCCAGGACCGCGCCAGCCGCTCCCGGATCAGCGGATCGTCGGCGGCGCCGTTGCGCTTGGCAAGTTCGGCGACACCGGAAAGCTCGCGGGCGTACTCGATCTGCTGTCCGAGCGTCGAAACACCACGTTCAAACGTCAGCGTCCCCATCGCGACGCGCCAGCCGTCACCCGGCTCGCCGACAACCAGATCGGCGTCGGTCCGCGCGTCGTCGAAGAACACCTCGTTGAACTCCGAGTCGCCCGTCAACTGGACGATGGGCCGCACCTGGACACCCGGCTGGTCCAGCGGCACCAGCAGATACGACAGCCCGGCGTGACGCTTGGACCCCTTCTCGGTGCGGGCCACGACGAAACACCACTGCGCCCAGTGCGCCAGCGACGTCCACACCTTCTGCCCGTTGATCACCCACTGATCGCCGTCCAGCTCGGCGGTCGTCGACACGTTGGCGAGGTCACTGCCTGCACCGGGTTCGGAGTAGCCCTGGCACCACAGCTCGGTCAGGTCGAGGATCTTGGGCAGAAACCGCTTCTTCTGCTCGTCTGTGCCGAAGGCGATCAGCGTCGGCCCGAGCAGCTCCTCGCCGAAGTGGTTGACCTTTGCCGGGGCGTTGGCGAGTGCGTACTCCTCATAGAACGCGACGCGGTGTGCGACGGACAGGCCGCGGCCACCGTGTTCCTCCGGCCACCCGAGACAGGTGTAGCCGGCCGCTGCGAGATGCCGGTTCCACGCCAGCCGTTCCTCGAAGGCCACGTTGTCGTTGCCCGGCCCGCCGAGGCCCTTGATCGCAGCGAATTCGCCGACGAGGTTGGCGGCGAGCCAGTCGCGGACCTCAGCCCGGAACTCCTCGACCTCTATCACCCCTGTAGGCTAACCTACCAAGCACTTGCTTTGTTAGAGGAGCATCGATGACGGACGGCTCGCGGACGATTCCGCAGGTCTTGGACCGGATTGCCGACCAATACTCCGATCACGACGCCCTGGTCACCGAGGATCGTCGGCTGACGTATGCCCAGTTGCGCGCCGAGGTGCGGCGGGCCGCCGCAGCCATGATCGACCTAGGCGTGCAGGCCGGAGACCGGGTCGCGATCTGGTCGCCCAACACCTGGCACTGGGTGGTCGCCTGCCTGGCCACGCACCACGCCGGTGGTGTGGTGGTGCCGCTGAACACCCGCTACACCGCCAGCGAGGCGGCCGACATCCTGTCCCGCACCGGTGCTCCCCTGCTGTTCGCGTCCGGCGAGTTCCTCGGCGTCGACAAGGCCGCATCGATCGACCGCGGCGCGCTGCCCGACCTGCGGCACATCATCCGAATTCCGGTCGAGAAGGATGACGGCACCTGGGACGAGTTCGTCGCCCGCGGGACCGACCTCGCCGCCGTCGACGCCCGCGCCGCAGCCGTCACGCCCGACGACGTCTCCGACATCCTGTTCACGTCCGGCACCACCGGCCGCAGCAAGGGCGCGCTGTGCGCACATCGCCAGTCGCTCGACGCCCCCGCGGCGTGGGCTGCCTGCGGGCAGCTCACCAGCGCGGACCGCTACCTGTGCATCAACCCGTTCTTCCATAACTTCGGCTACAAGGCCGGCATCCTGGCCTGCCTGCAGACCGGCGCGACGCTGATCCCGCAGCTGACGTTCGACCCCGAGCAGGCGATGGCCGCGGTGGCCGAGCACAAGATCACCGTGCTCCCCGGACCGCCGACGATCTACCAGACGCTGCTGGATCATCCGAAGCGCGGCGACTACGACCTGACCTCGCTGCGGTTCGCCGTCACCGGTGCCGCAACCGTCCCGGTGGTGCTGATCGAACGCATGCAGACCGAGCTCGACATCGACATCGTGCTGACCGCGTACGGCCTGACCGAGGCGAGCGGGTTCGGCACGATGTGCCGCGCCGACGACGACGC
This sequence comes from Mycolicibacterium moriokaense, assembly GCF_010726085.1. Classification (NCBI taxonomy): domain Bacteria; kingdom Bacillati; phylum Actinomycetota; class Actinomycetes; order Mycobacteriales; family Mycobacteriaceae; genus Mycobacterium; species Mycolicibacterium moriokaense. The sequence goes on along the minus strand of NZ_AP022560.1, from coordinate 1,213,267 downwards.
GGTCACCGTCGCGACGACATGCGGGCGTCCGATCGCCGACTTCGAACTGCGCATCGGGGACCAAGGTGAGGTGCTGCTGCGCGGGCCGAACGTCATGCTGGGCTACCTCGACGATCCCGAGGCCACCGCGGCGGCCATCGACTCTGAGGGCTGGCTGCACACCGGCGACGTCGGCCGCTTGGACGAACGCGGCAACCTGGTGATCACCGACCGACTGAAGGACATGTACATCTGTGGCGGCTTCAACGTCTATCCCGCCGAGATCGAACAGGTCCTGGCCCGGCTCGACGGTGTGGCCGAGTCGGCCGTCATAGGGGTGCCCGACGAACGCCTCGGCGAGGTCGGTAAGGCTTTCATAGTCCTCAAACCCGGCGCACAGCTGGACGAGGAGAAGGTGATCGCCTACACGCGTGAGCATTTAGCGAACTTCAAGGCGCCGCGATCGGTGGAGTTCCTCGACGTGCTGCCGCGAAATCCGGGCGGCAAGGTGGTCAAGCCGCTGCTACGGGAAAGGACTCGGTAGTTTCCATGGATCTGAACTTCGACGACGACACGCTGGCGTTCCAGGCCGAGGTGCGCGAATTCCTGGCGGCCAACAAGGACTCCTTCCCGACGAAGTCCTATGACACCGCCGAGGGGTTTGAACAGCACCGCCGTTGGGACAAGGTGCTTTTCGACGCGGGCCTGTCGGTGATCACGTGGCCGGAGAGGTACGGTGGCCGCGACGCATCGCTGTTGCAGTGGGTCGTCTTCGAGGAGGAGTACTTCCGCGCGGGCGCCCCCGGACGGGCGAGTGCCAACGGCACGTCGATGCTCGCGCCGACGCTGTTCGCGCACGGCACCGAGGAGCAGCTCGACCGGGTGCTGCCGAAAATGGCCAGCGGCGAGGAGATCTGGGCGCAGGCGTGGTCGGAACCGGAGTCCGGCAGCGACCTGGCGTCGCTGCGGTCCACCGCGACCAAGACCGAGGGCGGCTGGCTGCTCAACGGCCAGAAGATCTGGAGTTCGCGGGCGCCGTTCGGCGAGCGGGCATTCGGGCTTTTCCGTTCGGATCCCGAGGCTGAGCGCCACCGTGGTCTCACGTACTTCATGTTCGACCTCAAGGCGGACGGCGTGACGGTCCGCCCGATCGCGCAGCTGGGTGGTGACACCGGGTTCGGGGAGATCTTCCTCGACGACGTGTTCGTCCCCGACAACGACGTGATCGGCGAGGTGCACGAGGGCTGGCGCGCCGCGATGAGCACGTCGAGCAATGAACGCGGTATGTCCCTGCGCAGCCCGGCACGATTCCTCGCGCCCGCTGAACGCCTTGTCGCGCAATGGAAAGCCAACCCCGATCCCGTCTACGCCGACCGGGTCGCCGATGCCTGGATCAAGGCGCAGGCGTATCGTCTGCACACGTTCGGCACGGTGACCAGGGTGAGCGCGGGCGGTGAGCTGGGCGCCGAATCGTCGGTGACCAAGGTGTTCTGGTCGGAGCTCGACGTGGCCATCCACCAGACCGCACTCGACATGCGCGGACCGGATGCCGAAGTCGTCGACTCGTGGACGGACGGCCTGCTGTTCGCACTGGGTGGCCCGATCTACGCAGGCACCAACGAAATTCAGCGCAATATCATCGCCGAGCGCCTATTGGGCCTGCCGCGGAAGTAGACACATGTATTTCGAACTTGACGAACAGCAGCGCGATTTCGCGGCTAGCATCGATGCCGCGCTCGGAGCGGCCGACCTACCCGCGGCGATTCGGGCGTGGGCCGCCGGCGACACCGCACCCGGCCGCAAGGTGTGGGCGCAGCTTGCCGACCTCGGCGTGACCGCACTGGCCGTTCCCGAGAAATACGACGGGATCGAGGCACATCCCGTCGATCTGGTGGTGGCCGCGGAGCGGCTGGGCCGGTGGTGCGTCCCTGGCCCGGTGACCGAATCCATCGCGGTGGCACCGGTTCTGCTGGCCGACGACGAGCGCAGCGCGGGACTGGCGTCGGGCGAGTTGATCGCGACCGCCTCGATGCCTCCACAGGTACCGCGCGCGGTCGACGCCGATACAGCCGGACTCATCCTGGTGACCGACAACGGCGAGGTCCGTGACGGCGCTGCGGCCGCGCCGGTGGAGTCGGTCGATCCCAGCCGGAAACTGTTCGACGTCAACGCTTCCGGCGCGGGCCGCGCCGCCGACGTGGCGCGCGCATACGAGTTCGGTGTGCTGGCGACGTCGGCCCAACTGGTCGGCCTGGGTCAGACGCTGCTCGACATGTCGGTCGAGTACGCCAAGCAGCGCAGCCAGTTCGGCAAGGTGATCGGCACGTATCAGGCGATCAAGCACAAGCTTGCCGACGTGCACATCGCGCTCGAGCTCGCCCGACCGCTCGTGTACGGGGCGGCGCTGGCGGTGGCCGACGAGTCGACCGATACCGCCAGGGACGTCAGCGCCGCGAAGGTGGCCGCGTCCGACGCCGCGCTGCTGGCGGCGCGGTCGGCGCTGCAGACACACGGTGCCATCGGTTTCACACAAGAGCACGACATGTCGCTGTGGTTGTTGCGGGTGCAGGCGTTGCGCTCGGCGTGGGGCGATCCGGCGCTTCATCGGCGACGGCTTCTGGAGGCATTGTGAGCGAAGAACGGGAACTGCTGCGGAGCACGGTCGCCGCGCTGGTCGAGAAGCATGCACCTCCCGCCGCGGTGCGCTCGGCGATGGAATCCGAACGGGGCTACGACGAATCGCTGTGGAACTTGTTGTGCGAGCAGGTGGGTGCCGCCGCACTCGTCGTACCCGAGGAGCTGGGCGGAGCCGGCGGTGAGCTCGCCGACGCGGCCGTCGTCCTAGAAGAGCTCGGTAAAGCGTTGGTGCCGACGCCACTGCTCGGTACGACGCTCGCCGAGCTGGCGCTGCTTGCGGCAGACGAGCCGGACGCCGAGGCTCTCGAGGAGCTGGCGGCGGGCACCAAGATCGGCACCGTTGTCTTCGACCGGGACTTCGTGATCAACGGCGACGTCGCCGATATCGCGATCGCCGCCGACGGTCAGCGGCTCAAGCGGCTGCCACAGTTCGCCGCACATCGCGTCGACACCATGGACCTCACGCGTCGGCTCGCGCGCGTCGAGCCGCAGGAGGGCACGGATATCGGTGCCGACCCTGGCATCGCCGACACGGCCGCGATCCTGTTGGCCGCCGAGCAGATCGGGGCGGCAACGCGGTGCCTCGATCTCACTGTGGCGTACACAAAGGAGAGGGTGCAGTTCGGTCGCCCGGTCGGTAGCTTCCAGGCGCTCAAGCATCGGATGGCCGATCTGTACGTCGCGGTGCAGTCGGCGCGTGCGGTGGTCAACGACGCCATCGCCGAACCCTCGGCGACGTCGGCTGCGCTGGCACGCTTCACGGCGTGCGAGGCGTTCTCGAAGGTCGCCGCCGAGGCGGTGCAGATGCACGGTGGTATCGCGATCACCTGGGAGCACGACATCCAGCTCTATTTCAAACGCGCGCACGGCAGCGCGCAGCTGCTCGGGCCGCCGCGCGAACATCTGCGTCGGCTCGAGTCGGAAGTGCTCTAGCGGCGCAGGAAGTTGGTCAGGTGGCCGACCACCACGTCGGGTTGCTCCAACCACGGCCAATGGCCCACGCCCACAACGACTTCCACGCGTGCATTGCGGAAGATCTGGCGTTGTTCATCGGCCTGTTCCGGCGCGATGTAGGCGTCACTGTCGCCCCAGATGATCAGCACGTCGCCGGTGAACTCCGCGAGGCGGTCGACGTAGACCTCGATCGCGTGCTCGCCGGTGGCGCGATACAGCTCGATGACGGCGCGTTCGGTGCCTGGAACCAAAACGTGTTCGACGATCCGATCCCGGTGCTCGTCGGGCAGCCCGGGATCGGAACGTTTCAGCAGCGCCCGGGTCAGCGGGACGTTGGCGGTGAGCGCGGAGAGCTCGCCGAGGATCGGGGTGCGCCAGATCTTCGCGGCGGTGTGGTTGATGCGTCGCGGAGTGTTGATCAGGGTGATGCTGGCGGTCCGGTCGAGGTGGTCGGCCGCCCATGCGAGCGCAAAGGGCCCGCCGAAGTCGTGCGCCACGAGGTGCACCGGCCGCGTCTCGAGCTGGCTGAGCACACCGTCGAGGTGCGTGGCGTAATGCGCGACGGTGTAGCCCCATTCGGCGGGTTTGTCGGCGCTGCCGAACCCCGGGAGTTCGGGCGCGATGACGCGGGCGAACTCGGCGACCGGAGTCATCAATGGACCCCAGTCGGCGCCGGCGTTGTTGCCGTGGACGAAGAGGACGGGCTCGCCCGATTCGGGGCCGCCGATCCGCACCGGGCTGCGGATGCCCGCAACGCTGACCACACGCGATTCCCACGAACCGTCCATTCGAGGATTCTGGCAGGTAAGTGGCCGCGGCCGTCCCAGTTCCGACGTAGGCTCGCCGCAATGCTGAGCTTCGTCTTGGATGAGAACCTGGGACTGCCCGCCTGCGACGAGCCGTGGAAGACGATTCTGAGCGCGGCCGGTATCGACGAAACGCTGGCCGCACGCCAGCCGGACACCGCAACGAAGCTGGAGGAGTCGGCAGGCACGGACTACGGCTACATCAACACGTCGTGCACGTCGAGTTACATCGCGCCCGCGATCCTGTTGACGCGGTTGGGGAAGACGTGGGCCACGTTCCTGCATTTCGTCGCGGTCGCGGCGTGGCAGGGGCAGTTCGACTCGGTCGTCGGCGGACATGTCCGGACGACGATGGTGCTCCATGACGTGTGGCGATCAACCCCGGAAAACGCCGAGACCACAAGGGTCATCGGCCAATATGACAACTGCAAACCACCTGTGGTGATTGCGCGGAAGGATCTCGACGCGTTGGTGGCGTGGGAGCCTGACTGGACCGGCATACAGGGCGCCCTCAAGCCGTACTACTACGCCGACGTGCATCCGTTCTTCCACGATCTCGATCAGCTACCGGTCGGTGTGTGATGAGCGGCGTCGCGTTGCGTGCGGGCATCCCGCCGTTCTATGTGATGGATGTGTGGTTGGCGGCGACGGAGCGTCAGCGCAGTCACGGGGATCTGGTCAATCTGTCGGCTGGCCAGCCGAGTGCGGGGGCTCCGCAGGCGGTGCGTGCGGCGGCGAGGGCGGCGCTGGAAGGAACCGTGCTCGGCTATTCCGTGTCGCTCGGCATTCCGGAGTTGCGGGCCACGATTGCCGAGTCGTATCGGAGTCGACACGCGCTGGCGGTGGATCCGCAAGACGTCGTGATCACGACAGGTTCGAGCGGTGGGTTCCTGTTGACGTTTCTTGCCTGCTTCGATGCCGGCGATCGGGTGGCGATCGCGCGCCCGGGTTATCCCTGCTACCGCAATATTCTTACGGCGCTGGGATGCGAGGTCGTGGAGATCCCGTGCGGACCGCAGACTCGGTTCCAGCCGACGGTCGAGATGCTCGCCGAAATTGATCCGCCGGTGCAGGGAGTCGTCGTCGCAAGCCCTGCCAACCCGACGGGCACGGTGATCCCACCCTACGAACTCGCTGCGATCGCGTCGTGGTGCGAGTCGTCGGGTGTGCGGTTGATCAGCGACGAGGTGTACCACGGCTTGGTGTACGAGGGAGCGCCTGCGACCAGTTGCGCGTGGGAGACGTCGCGAGAATCGGTTGTGGTGAACAGCTTTTCGAAGTATTTCGCGATGACGGGCTGGCGGCTGGGGTGGCTGCTGGTACCGCAGGAACTGCAGGACGCTGTCGCCCGCCTGACAAGTAACTTCACCATCTGCCCGCCGACGCTGTCGCAGATGGCCGCGATCGCCGCATTCGCACCGGAGTCCGTCGCGGAGGCCGATGCACTGTTGCACCAGTACGTAGGTAACCGGCAACTGCTGCTGGATGGTCTTCCGCGAATCGGCATCGAAAAGCTGGCGCCTACGGACGGCGCGTTCTACGTGTACGCCGACGTATCGCACCTGACGACCGATTCGTTGTCGTTCTGCTCAAAGCTGCTGGCCGACACCGGTGTTGCAATCGCGCCGGGTATCGACTTCGACACGGTGAGCGGCGGTTCGTTCGTCCGACTTTCCTTCGCAGGACCGTCGCACGATATCGAGGAGGCCGTACGCCGCATCGGCGACTGGATCACCTAGAACGGCGGTGGGTCGGGGTCGTCTGGTGAGACAGCTTGGTACCGGCTGTGTGCGATCTTGTTGCGTTCGCGTTCGGCTTTGATGTAGGCGGCGCGGTCCTGGGAACGGGTGCGTCGGCGTCGGGGCATCATCACACCCCGGTCGGCGGTTGGTGGTTGCGTTGACGACGCCGGCGGCAGGTCGCCGGTATTTGTGTCCCATCGGGAAAGTAACTTCGACATCCCGAATACGTCTTATATGTTCGGCCGGTCGGCGACGTCCACACCGCCACACCGTCGGGCAGCAGTTTCAGTTCCCAGTCACCAGCCCAAAACGTCTTGAGGTGGTGATGTTTTCGACACAGACAGGCCAGATTCGAGGGGTGCGTAGGCCCGATCGGGCGTGTCAGATGTTTTGTGTAGCTGTGGCTCCTGATGAATTGGAGCAGTATCGATGGATGTGACCACTGACGAGCCGATGTCGGGCGCTGATGCCATGGAGGCGTTGAAGTCTGCGGGTGTGTTGGATGATGTGTTAGCCAAGATCGATGCCGGTCAGTTGCAGTTGACCGGTGAGGGCGGGTTTCTGCCCGAGATGGTCAAAGCCGTTCTGGAGCGCGGGTTGGCCGCTGAGCTCACTGACCACCTGGGTTATGAGAAGGGTGATCCGGTCGGGCGTGAACTACCCAATGCTCGTAACGGGTTCACACCTAAGACCGTGGCCAGCGAGGTCGGTGACGTCGGGTTAGCGATCCCGCGCGATCGCGACGGAGCTTCACCCGACGCTGGTCCCTAAGGGGGCACGGCGCCTGGGCGGTCTGGACGACATGATCATCTCGCTTTACGCCGGCGGGATGACGATCCGCGATATTCAGCATCATCTGGCCACCACGATCGGCACCGAGCTTTCCCACGAGACGGTCTCCAAGATCACCGATGCAGTGCTCGAGGAGGTCATTCAGTGGCAGAAACGGCCGCTGGAGGAGCTCTATCCGATCGTCTATCTCGACGCGCTGGTGATCAAGATCCGTGACGGTCACCAGGTCAAGAACCGCGCCGCCCACATCGCCGTGGGTGTCGATCTCGATGGCATCCGCCACGTGCTGGGGATCTGGGTGACGGCCAACGAAGGCGCGAAGTTCTGGGCCGGGGTCTGTGCCGAGCTGGCCAATCGTGGGGTCAAGGACATCCTGATCGTGTGCACCGACGGGTTGAATGGGTTCGCCGAGGCTGTCGAGGCGACGTGGCCGCAGGCCACTGTGCAGACCTGCGTGGTGCATCTGATCCGCAATTCCATGCGGTTTGTCTCCTACGGAAAGCGCAAGGAGATCGCGGCGGCACTGAAGACCATCTACACCGCTCCCACCGCCGACGCGGCAGCCGAGGCGTTCGAGGAGTTCGCTAATTCGGCTCTGGGACAGTCGAATCCGACGACAGTGATCGCCTGGCGTAATGCCTGGGAGCGGTTCATCCCGTTCTTGGCGTTCCCGCCAGATCTGCGGCGAATCATCTACACCACCAACGCGATCGAATCGCTGAACTACCAGTTACGCAAGATCATCAAGAACCGCGGACACTTTCCCAGTGATCAGGCCGCGGTCAAGCTGCTGTGGCTGGCGATCTGCAACATCGAGGACAAACGCGCTCGAGAACGCCAGAAGTTCTACGACGACCCACTCAAGACCGGAGACCGCTCACGCACCAAGCGCCTCGTCGAGGGAGCACGCACCAACGGCTGGAAACAAGCACTAGGCGCACTGGCCCTGACCTACCCCGAACGAATCAACCCCTACCTGTAAACCAGCCACCTACACAGAAATCTTGACAAGCTCATCGCAGAACTCCGCAGGCGCGGTGCACCCCGGAAAACGACAGGTCAAATCTCGACCCCGAACAAACCGTGCCAGCTTCGCCGACGGCCGATACCCGGATTCGGGTTCATTCTCCACCTCTTGGGTGCACAACGGCCGCAGCTTGGCCCCGTTGCGCAACAACTCGGCCAGCAACGGCGTGGGCATCACCTCAGTACCCGACAACACCGCCATCCCCGCCGACACCGGCAACGACGGCGCGGGTGACCGGGGCGCACGGGACTGCGGTGTGGCCGATTGGTGGCGGGTGTGCACGGTGTCGAGGGTGGTTTGGTCGGTGTAGACGTTGACCACTATCGCCGACTTCGGCGCGGGCTGTCCCGCGCGGGCCGGGCAGCCCGGTGTCTCACACAGACACGGCAGGTGATCGTTGCCGTTGCTCAACGCCCCCACCGCATCAGCGCGACGCTCGGCCATCGAGCGGGGATCGTCGTCGCACACCGTGGCGACCATCGCGGCCACCTTCTTCTTGAGCACCGCGGCATCGGCGGCGCGCAGCCGGCCCCGCACCGAGGTCACCCCGTTCTCGTCCTCGAGCTCACCAATGCAGAAATCGCGGCTGCGGGTCGCGGTCTTGGCCTCAATGACGGCATCGCGGTCGAACTCATAGAGCACCGCGTCGATCACCGAGACCAGCTTGTCGTCGGAGAACGGACCCCACGTCACGGCCCGCGCGGCGATCTCAGAATCGATGGCCGCCCACACCGGCTCGTCGGTCACGAACTGGGTGCGCCAGGTAATCGCCCCGACCACCCGCGCACTGAGCTCACCACGGTCAAACAGCGCCGCCACCGTCGGCAAATGATCACGCAACGCCCGCGCGATATGCATCTGACCCGACGCCTTCCGTCGACTCAGCCGTAACGCCGCCGCCACCTCGGCCACCACCGAGTCCCACCCATCACAGACCCACCGCGACCGCTCGTCCTCATCCTCATCGAGCACGCGGCGACGCATCAGTTCAGCGATCGCGGCCAACCGACGCGCCCCCGCCACCGCCTCCGCTCGTGCACAGTCCTCGATCGCGGCGACCACCGCCGCATCATCAGCGTCGACGAACTTTGACTCGAACATACATTCGACCCTAGACTCCAGCACCGACAAGTGAGCACAAAGCGCAAAACAGGCTCTATCGCTCACTTCGCGACTAGTGCGCACAAGCGAGCCACCGCGCCCGCGGGTCCGTAGCTTGAAAATCGCCAAGGAACTTCCAAGGCACATCCGTAGCTTCGGATTCACCAACTCACGAAGGACAACTCAAATGATCACAACCGTTCCGCCCATTGTTGACGACGCCGACGACCACATCATCCGGTCGGAAAACTGACGAGTCAGCGCTTGAGGTTGGCGTACCAATCCAGCAGCGCGGGATCGTCGACGGCGGTGCGCTCCACCACCTTCGCGGCATCCGCGCCGCCGAACAACTTCTTGATCGGCACCTCGAGCTTCTTGCCGGTCCGCGTATGCGGCACCCCGGGAGCCTCGATGATTTCGTCGGGAACGTGTCGCGGTGACACCTCGTCGCGAATCGTCTTCTTGATTCGTTCGCGGAGGTCTTCGTCGAGTGCGGCTCCCTCGGCGAGCACCACGAACAACGGCATCCAATATCCGCCGTCCTCCTGCTCACACCCGATGACCAACGCCTCGGCGACCTCCGGCAGCCGTTCCACCGCCTGGTAGATATCGGCGCTACCCATCCGGATACCGTGCCGGTTCAGCGTCGAATCTGAACGTCCGTGCACGATGATGCTGCCGTGATCGGTGATCGTGATCCAGTCCCCGTGTCGCCACACCCCGGGGAACATTTCGAAATATGCACTGCGATAGCGCGATCCATCGGCGTCGTTCCAGAAGCCGATCGGCATCGACGGCATCGGGTTGGTGATGACCAACTCGCCGACCTCACCGCGCACCGGATTCCCCGACTCATCCCAGGCGTCCAGTGCGACACCCAGATACGGCGCCGACAGCTCACCCGGCCACACCGGCACCGTCCGCACACCGCCGATGAACGCCGACACCACATCGGTGCCACCGCTGATCGACGACACCTGGACTTGTTCACCGACGTTGTCGCGCAACCACAATGACGATGACGGCGGCAGCGACGACCCAGTAATGCCAACCGTCTTCAAAGCCGACAGATCGTGATCCGTACGCGGAACACAACCTGCCTTTGCGCAGCCGAGCACATATCCCGGACTGGTACCGAGCACCGTCGCACGAAGCCGGGCGGCGATGTCCCACAACGCATCGGGCCGACCAGCGCTGGGACTGCCCGAGTAGCAGACGATCGTCGCACCCACCAACAGCCCGGCGACCTGGAAGTTCCACATCATCCAGCTGGGGCTCGTGTACCAGAAGAATGTATCCCCAGGACCGATATCCGATTGCAGTGCTATGGCTTTTAAGTGTTCGAGTACGACGCCGCCATGTCCGTGCACGATCCCCTTGGGCTTACCCGTCGTCCCGGACGAGTACAGGATCCACAGCGGATGGGCGAAGTCGACGGGCACCGTCGCGAGCTTCCCGCCGCTTTCCGTGAGCTCGGAGGCCAGCACCGTCGCCTTCAGCGTCGGCAGTCCCGCGCGCAGAGCCTCGATATCCTCCCGCTTGTCGAAGGTCTTGCCGCCGAACTGATAACCCTCGGCGGTCACCAGCACCACCGGCTCGAGTTGCCCCAGCCGGTCCAGCGCGGCCTTCGCCGAGTAGTCCTGGCCACACGCACTCCAAATCGCGCCGATGCTCGCGGTCGCCAGAAAGGCAATCACCGCTTCGGGGACATTGGGCAGGTATCCGACGACCCGATCACCCACTCCCACACCATGAGAGCGCAACCTGTCGGCGAATGCTGCCGTGCGTCCGAGCAATTCGCCCCAAGACAGTTCTGTGACCGTGCCGTCCTCCGCGACGTCGATGATCGCCGGCCGATCTGTCCGGGCGTTCCGGATCACCTGGTCCACGTAGTTCAGCGTGACGCCTGGAAACCACTGCGCCCCAGGCATCGTCTCGTTCTCGAGGACCCGCTCACCACGATCGCCGAGCTCGAAGTAGTCCCATAGGGCGGCCCAGAACGCATCGGGATCGTCGACCGACCACTGCCACAGTGACGTGTAGTCGGTGGTGGTCACGCCCGCGTGTTCGGCCACGAAGCGCGCGAAGTCGGTCACTCGCGCATTGGCCACATCCTCATCCGTCGGCACCCATTGCGGTGCGGCAGCGGTCATCGTGCGCTCCAGCCTCCATCCATCGTGTACGACGCCCCCGTCACCATTCCCGCCTTGGGTGAAGCCAGCCAGCCCACCAGGGCGGCCACTTCTTCGGGTTCCACCAGACGTTTGATGGCACTCTCCTTCAGCAGAATATCGGTCACCACCTTATCTTCCGCGATGCCGTGCACCTTTGCTTGATCGGCGATCTGCTTGGTCACCAATGGTGTTCGCACATAGCCGGGGTTGACACAGTTACTCGTTACGTTGTGCGACGCTCCCTCCAGAGCGGTGACTTTCGAAAGGCCTTCGAGCGCATGCTTGGCGGTCACGTAGGCGACCTTGTACTCCGATGCCCTGATGCCGTGCACCGACGAGATGTTGATGATGCGGCCGAAGTCCTGCCCGTACATATGCGGCAATGCGGCGCGGATCAGCAGGAACGGTGATTCGACCATCAGCGTCATCAGGTGGCGGAAGCGGTCCGGCGGGAAGTCGGGTATCGGGCTGACATGCTGCACCCCGGCGTTGTTGACCAGGATGTCGGCTTCGAGCTGCAGATCCTCCAGCGCTGCGACATCGGAAAGGTCGATGGCCCAGGCCTTTCCGCCGACGTCGTCTGCCACCGCCTTGGCGCTGACGTCGTCCCGGTCCGCGACGGTGACCACCGCACCCCGTGCGGCCAGCTCGCGTGCACAGGCTGCGCCGATACCACTCGCACCGCCGGTGACAAGCGCGGTGCGCCCGGCGAGATCGTTCATACGACGCCCGCTTTCGCGAGTTCCTCACGGTCGGTGTCATCGATGGTCTTCAGGTCGACGCCCTTGCTCTCGCGCATGTACAGCACCGCCACCAGCGTGATCGCCGCGGCGCCCGCGAGGTAGATCGCGATCGGCACCCACGAGTCGTAGATCTCGAGCAGCTTCACCGCAATCGCCGGTGCCGCCGAGCCCGCCACGATCGACGTGACCTGATAGCCAAGGGACACACCGGAATACCGCATGCGGGTCGGGAACATCTCCGCCATGATCGCCGGCTGCGGTGCGTACATCAGCGCATGGATGACCAGACCGATGACGATGGCGGTGATGATGAGCATGTAGTTCGCGGTGTCCATCATCGGGAACGCGAAGAATCCCCACGTGGCCGCCAATACGGTGCCGACGAAGTAGACGGGCCTGCGTCCGTACCGGTCGGCCAGCTTGCCGACAAGCGGAATCACCACGAAGTGCACGGCGTGTGCGGCGAGCATGTATCGCAGGATCGCACTGGTGTCGACACCGACCTGCACCTTGAGATATGTGATCGACACGATGACGACGAGGTAGTACATGATGTTCTCGGCGAAGCGCAGTCCCATCGCGGTGAACACGCCGCGCGGATACCGCTTGAGTACCTCGATGACGCCGTATGACACGGCCTTGACCCGCTCGATCTCCTGTTGTGCCTCAAGGAATATCGGCGCGTCGCTGACCTTCGTCCGGATGTAATAGCCGATCAGCACCACCACTGCGGACAGCCAGAACGCGACTCGCCAACCCCACGACAGGAAGTCCGCTTCCGACAGCGTTGCGGTCAGCACCCACAGGACAACGGTGGCGAGCATGTTGCCGACGGGGACCGCGGCCTGGGGCCAACTCGCCCAAAAGGCCCGGCTGGAGTTCGGGCTGTGTTCGGCCACCAGGAGGATGGCGCCGCCCCATTCGCCACCCACCGCAAAGCCCTGCAGGAAACGAAGGACGATCAATAGTGTCGGCGCCCAGATCCCGATCTGGTTGTAGGTCGGCAAACAGCCCATCAGGAACGTCACGACACCGACGAGCAGGATCGCGAACTGCAACAGCTTCTTGCGGCCGAACTTGTCGCCGAAGTGACCGAAGACCACACCACCGAGCGGGCGGGCGACGAAGCCGACCGCGTACGTCAGGAACGCGGCGAAGATGGCGCCGTAGACGCTGTCGCTCTGCGCGAAAAAGATCTTGTTGAACACCAGAGTCGCGGCGGTGCCGTAGAGGAAGAACTCGTACCACTCGACGACGGTCCCAGCCATCGATGCCACAACCACACGTTTGAGGCCGGTCGGGACTGGGGCTGGATCACTTGCTGTCGGATCGTTGTGAACCGTCATCGCACGCTCCCTAAATTGTGCCGCACCGCACAGACGACTGTGAGTATTCCTGCAGATACCCGCACCTGCAATGACCAAAACTGCAGGACTTATCTGCAAAAATGCAGATATGCCGTTGCCCGCGTTACCTTCGGGGCGCCGACCCAGCGCCGACGACCTGCTCGTGTTGCTGGCCGTCGGCCGGTCCGGCCGCTACAACATCGCCGCGGAGGAGCTCGGCCTCAACCACACTACGATTTCGCGGCGCATCGCCGCGCTGGAGCAGTCGATCGGCGGACGGGTGCTATCCCGCGTCGCCGGCGGATGGGAGCTCACCGACCTCGGGCGTGAGGCACTGTCGGCCGCCGAGGCCGTCGAATCGGCCGTGCGATCGTTGACCGTCCATACCGAAGGCCAGCCCGCACTCGAGGGGGTGGTCCGGATATCGGCAACCGACGGGTTCTCCGCGTACATCGCCGCGCCCGCGGCCGCACAGGTGCAGAAGACCCATCCGAAAGTCGCCGTCGAGATCGTCACCGCGACACGGCGCGCCACTCAGCAACGGTCCGGGCTGGACATCGAAGTGGTGGTCGGCGAGCCGAAAGTGCACCGCGCCAAGGCGATCCGACTTGGCGACTATTGCCTCGGCCTCTACGCGACGCGCCAATACCTGGCCGAGAACGGAACGCCGACGAACATCGCCGACCTTGCCCGCTATCCGTTGGTCTACTTCATCGACTCGATGCTTCAGGTCGACGACCTAGATTCGGCGACCGACTTCGCCCCGCCCATGCGCGAATCCGTCACCTCTACCAACGTCTTCGTACATGTCGAGGCAACGCGCGCCGCGGCGGGTATCGGTCTGCTGCCGTGTTTCATGGCCGACCGGCACGACGATCTGGTCCGGGTGCTGCCCGACGAGGTATCGGTCCAGTTGACCTACTGGCTGGTCGCCCGCGCCGAGACACTGCGCAGACCCGAGGTCGCGGCGGTGGTGGCGGCTATCGAGGAGCGCATGGGCGACCAGCGCGAAGCGCTGCTGGGAGCACACGCAAAAGGGCACCCACCGCAGTGAGTGCCCTTTTCTGTCGTTGTATCAGCGGCTCTGGTGCACCGTGGTGTCCACGTGCGGGACGTTGACCGTGGGGCTGATCCGATCGAGCCATACGTGGTGCTCGCTGTCCGCCTGGGCGGGGCCGGCCAAACCGATCAAAGCGGCGGCCAAACCGCTTGCAACGACTGTGACGATCCCGAACCTCTTCATCGTCGTTCCCTCTTCTTCTTGCTCCTCCGGCGGCTCTTCTCGTGCCGGTCTGACGGTCTAAACAGACTGGTCAGCGCATTAATTCCGCTGGCAGAAAGTGATCGACGCTTGGCAGAATCGCGCCGCTGAGACAGGCTTGGGCATGCCGTTCATAGACCATCCGAAGGGCCGCGTGTATTTCCGGCACTGGGCCGCCGCCGAGCCGCGCGCGGCCGTCATCTTTCTGCACGGCTTCGGCGAGCACACCGGGATCTATCACCGCTACGGCTTCGCACTCAACGCCGCGGGCATCGACCTGTGGATGGTCGACCAGTTCGGGCACGGACTCAGCCCGGGCACCCGCGGCGACTTCGGGTCGATCGCCGACAGCTCCGCACTCGCCGACTTTCTGACCGAGCTGGCCGAAGCCGAGCGGCCCGGGTTGCCGCTGATCGCCCAGGGACATTCGTTCGGCGCGGTGGTCACGCTGTTCCGGCTGCTCGAGAAGCCCGACCGCTACCGTGCCGGGATCATCTCCGGTGCTCCCCTGGTGCCGATCCCGGAACTGCTCGACGCCGACAGCGCGTTCGACCTCGACCCGCGCTGGCTCTCCGCGGACCCCTTCTACCTCGACTCGCTCGAGAACGACCCGCTGGCCTTTGTCGATGCCGACGGCGCGCCTCTCTCACGTGAGCTCGACTGGGCCTGGGACAGGTTCGGCGCGGAGTTACCGAAGCTGTCGGTGTCGACGCTGGCGGTGCACGGCGTCAACGATCCGATCGCGCCGATAGGTGCCGTCAAGGCCTACGCCGAGCAGATCGAACCGCTGCAGATCGTGGAGTTCGCAGGCGGGCGCCACGACATCCTCAACGACACGATGCACCGAGAGGTGGCGCAGACGATTGTCGATTTCATCGATTCCGCAGCGCGCTAAAGTGAGCCGGTGTTGAAAAAGGCGATCATTGCGGCCGTAGCCATGTGTGGCGCGGCGGTGGCACTCGCCGCCCCCGCAGGCGCGCAGCCCGGCCGCCCTCCGTGCGACCTCGCGCTCAGCTTCATCTGCAACATCATTCCGATGGCTCCGGATCTCGAGCAGGACGTGGATCTCACCCAGCAGTACCCGGTGGATCCGAACGCACCGGCGCCCGACACGTTGCCGCCGCTCGATCCGTGCTCGGCGGGCTGCATCTAGAGCCAGGTGTCGTCCGTGGTGGCAGTCAGGAACGCCTCCAGGTCATCGCGCCAGTGCGCGGGCGTCGTCTTGTCGGGCTCGATGCCCGTGTAATTGCCCCGATAGAACAGCAGCGGTCGCGGCTTCTTGTGCGGCACGTCCGATAGCGAGTGCACGGCACCGAAGACGACCAGATGATCGCCGCCGTCGTGCACCGAATGGACGGTGCAATCGATATGCGCCAGCGTGTCCTCGATAATCGGTGATCCAAGTTTCGATGGATGCCAGTCGATTTCGGCGAACTTGTCGGGCTCCTTGGAGCCGAAGCGCGCCGAGACATCCTTCTGCTTCTCGTGCAGCACGTTCACGCAGAAGCGGCCGCTGGCCTCGATGGCCTTCCATGACCGTGACACCTTTGTCGGGCAGAACAGCACCAGCGGCGGTTCGAGCGACAACGCGGCGAACGACTGGCATGCGAAACCGACCGGCTCCCCGTCATGCACCGTGGTGATCACGGTGATGCCGGTGCAGAACTGCCCCAGCACATTTCTGAATGTGCGGGGGTCGATCGGGTCAGGCACTACTTGAAGCCGATGCTGAAGTCGTGGCCCCACAGGCTGACCGCGGTGCTCTCCCTGGCGACCCAGGAATCGTCGTCGTCGACCTGCAGGCCCTCGCAGCCGAATTCGACGTCGAACCCGCCCGGGGTCTTCATGTAGAACGACAGCATCTTGTCGTTCACGTGGCGGCCGAGAGTGGCGGACATCGGGACCTTGCGGCGCAGCGCACGGTCCAGGCACAGCCCGACGTCGTCGGCCTCGCCGACCTCGACCATCAGATGCACGATGCCGCTGGGAGTCTCACCGGGCATGAACGCCAGGCTGTGATGACGCGGATTCACGCCGAGGAAACGCAGCCACGCGGGAGGACCGTCGGCGGGTCGGCCCACGAGTTGTGGTGGCAGGCGCATGGAATCCCGTAGGTGAAACCCGAGCACGTCACGATAGAAGTGCAGCGTCTCGGCATCGTCGCGCGTGGTAAGCACCACGTGGCCGAGGCCCTGCTCCTCGGTGACGAACTTGTGGCCGTACGGGCTGACGACGCGGCGGTGTTCCAGCGCGGCGCCGTGGAAGACCTCGAGGGTGTTGCCCGACGGGTCGTCGAACGTGATCATCTCGTCGACCCGGCGTTCGGCGAGTTCGGCGGCCGTCGCCTCCTTGTACGGTGTGCCTTGGACGTCGAGCCTGTTGCGGATGTCCTGCAGCGCAGCGGCATTGGTCGTTTCCCAGCCGGACTGCAGCAGCCGGTCGTGCTCTCCCGGGACGATGACCAGGCGCGCGGGGAACTCGTCCATCCTCAAGTACAACGCACCGTCGGTCGCCCCGGAGCCCTCGATCATGCCGAGCACCTTCAACCCGAACTCGCGCCACGCACCGACGTCGGTGGCCTCGATACGCAGGTAGCCAAGGGATTTGATGCTCACGGCCTACCCCCTTTCACGCGCTAAGAAAATCAACGGTGAGCTTGTTGAACTCGTCGAACTTCTCCAGCTGCGCCCAGTGTCCGCACTGCCCGAACACGTGCAACTGCACCTTCGGGATCTGCTTGAGGGCCACCAACGCTCCGTCGAGCGGGTTCACCCGGTCCTCGCGGCCCCAGATGAGAAGTACCCGTTGGCGCAGCTTGTACACCTCACGCCACATCATGCCGAGCTCGAAATCCGCGCCTGCGAACGACTTCCCCATCGCGCGGGCAGCGGCCAGCGACTCGGGTTGGCTTGCGATGGCGAACCGCTCGTCGATCAGTTCCTCCGTGATGAGGCTCTGATCGAAGACCATGATGCGCAGGAACTTCTCCATGTTCTCGCGCGTGGGTTCGGCGGTGAACTTCCCGAGCAGCTTGACCCCCTCGGTGGGGTCCGGCGCGAACAGGTTCACCGACAATCCGCCAGGGCCCATCAGCACGAGCCGACCCGCCCGCCTGCCGTTGTCGAGGGCAAACCGCACGGCGGTACCGCCGCCGAGTGAATTGCCCACCAAATCGGCACTTTCGATGCCGAGGTGGTCGAACAGGTTCAGCAGCGCGGTCGCGCTGTAGCGGTTGTACTGCTCGTGTTCGGTGTGTTTGTCGGAATGGCCGTAACCGGGCTGGTCGACCGCGATCACGTGGAAGTGCTGGGCCAGCACGGCGACGTTGCGCCCGAAGTTCGACCAGCTCGATGCTCCGGGCCCGCCGCCGTGCAGCAGCACGACCGTCTTCTCGTGGCCGACACCGGCCTCGTGGTAGTGCAACCGCATGTCGTCGCGAACCTGGGCGTAGCGCGAGGTCGACTCGAACGTGATCTCTTGCTGTTGAGCGGCTTCGGCGGCAAAGGAGGTCATCAGCGGATCCAGTTAGACCATCGTGTCCTGCGGCGGCAGCCCGAACTCGTTGTTTCCGAAGATCAGGTAGGCGCGTTCGGGGTCGTTGGCGGCGTGCACACGGCCGGCGTGCGCATCGCGCCAGAACCGCTGCACCGGCGCGTCGAGGCTGAGCGCCGTCGCACCGGACGCCTCGAAGAGCCGGTCGATCGACGCGATCGCACGTCCGGTGGCGCGCACCTGGTCACGACGGGCGCGGGCGCGCAACTCGAACGGAATCTCCTGTCCGGCCTTGAGTAACGCGTACTCGTCGCCGACATTGCCCATCAGCTGACGCCAGGCCGCGTCGATATCGCTGGCCGCCTCGGCGATGCGGACCTTCGCGAACGGATCGTCCTTGGCCTTCTCGCCCGCGAACGCCGCGCGGACGCGCTTGCCCTGGTGCTCGACGTGCGCGTCGTAGGCGCCGTAGGCCATGCCGACGATCGGCGCCGAGATGGTCGTGGGATGCACTGTGCCCCACGGCATCTTGTACACGGGCGCGGTGTTCGTCTTCAGACCACCCGCGGTGCGGTCGTTCATCGCCTTGTAGGACAGGAAGCGGTGACGCGGTACGAACACGTCCTTGACCACCAGCGTGTTGCTCCCGGTGCCCTTGAGCCCGACGACATGCCAGACGTCATCGATCGTGTAGTCGCCCAACGGGAGGAGGAAGCTGCCGAAGTCGACGGGCTTGCCGTCCTTGATCACCGGGCCGCCGACGAACGTCCACGTCGCGTGGTCACATCCCGAGGACCAGTTCCACGAACCGTTGACGAGGTAGCCGCCGTCGACGACGGTGCCCGCCCCCATCGGCGCATACGACGACGAGATTCGAACGCTGGGATCGTCGCCCCAGACGTCCTCCTGGGCCTGCTGGTCGAACAGCGCGAGGTGCCAGTTGTGGACGCCGATGATCGAGGCGACCCACCCGGTCGATCCGCAGGCGCTCGCGATGCGACGCACGGCTTCGTAGAACAGCGTCGGATCGCACTGCAGGCCGCCCCACTGCTCGGGCTGCAGAAGCTTGAAGAATCCGACCTCGTTCAGTTCGGCGACGGTCTCGTCGGGCAGGCGGCGCAGCTCCTCGGTGGCCTGCGCCCTCTTGGCGATCAGCGGCAGCAGATCGTCGACACCGGCTAGGACCGACTGCACGTCACGCTGTTCAATGGACGTCACTGGAAATGCCTCCCGGGGAGTATTGAGCTTAGGAGCAGATTAGAACACGTTACGATTTGTGTCGAGAAGGGCGTAGCTGTAGCGGCTGGGCCTGCGCACATGCATTTCTGTAACCTGTTCTAGTTATTGGTAGGAAGGAAGGATGCACGTCGTGACAGACGAGCCGCTCGGTAGCCACGTGCTCGAGCTGCAGCTGGCCGAGGTTGTCGAGGAGACCGCCGACGCGCGCTCGCTGGTGTTCAAGGTCCCCGACGGGGCCGACATCCCCGTGGAGCGGTTGCGCTACTCACCCGGTCAGTTCCTGACGCTGCGGATCCCCAGCGACCGCACCGGCTCGGTGGCGCGTTGTTATTCGCTGTGCAGCTCGCCCTACACCGGCGATCCCCTGACCGTGACAGTCAAGCGCACCGAAGGCGGCTACGCGTCGCACTGGTTGTGCGACAACGCCCACGCCGGCATGAAGATTCATGTCCTCGCGCCGTCGGGCACCTTCGTCCCGAAGACCCTCGACACCGATTTCCTGCTGCTGGGGGCTGGCAGCGGTATCACGCCGATGATGTCGATCTGCAAGTCGGCGTTGAGCGAGGGCAGCGGCAAGGTCGTGCTGATCTACGCCAATCAGGATGAGAACTCGGTGATCTTCGGGGCTGCACTGCGCGATCTGGCGGCCAAATACCCGGATCGGCTCACCGTCGTGCACTGGCTCGTCAGCGTGCAGGGACTGCCGAGCGCCGCGGCGCTGGCCGGCCTGGCCGAGCCGTATGCGGGACACGACGCCTACATTTGCGGGCCGGGGCCCTTCATGGCGGCGGCAGAGGAAGCGCTGAAGGCGGTCGGCGCCGAACGCATCCACATCGAGGTCTTCAAGTCGCTGGAATCCGACCCGTTCGCTGCGGTGGTGATCGAAGAGGACGACAGCGACGAGGGCCCGGCGACGGCGATCGTCACGCTCGACGGTGAGACCCACGAGATCACATGGCCGCGCAACGCGAAGCTGCTCGACGTACTGCTCGACAAGGGTCTCGATGCGCCGTTCTCATGCCGCGAGGGCCACTGCGGCGCATGCGCGGTGCTGAAGAAATCCGGTGAGGTCGAGATGGAGGTCAATGACGTGCTCGAGCAGTCCGACCTCGACGAAGGCCTCATTCTCGGGTGCCAGGCGAGGCCGCGATCGGATTCGGTCGAAGTCACCTACGACGAGTAAATCGCGGGCTACCATTCGCGAGCACCGAGTTTGGACGTCGCCGCCAGCGGCTCCGGAGGGGAGCAATGTGACGAACCGGTTCGCCGGCATGCTTGCGGTTATCTCATCGATTTGGCTGACGCTCGCATTTGTCACATCGGTCGCACCCGCGAACGCGGCCATCGACACCGCGAACTCGTCCATCCCGGTGAATCCCGCGCAGACCCTGGAAATGCACGTCACCGCCAATTGCGTGACGGCCGAAGGCACTTGCTACTTCGACACCGCGGCCAACCTCCTTGCACCCGAAGGCGTCATCGGCTTCCCCGGCGAACTGTGGGCTCGGCAGAGCACCACGCTGCGCACGATGGACCGGGGGGTCTACATCAACTTCAACTACGACATGACGAACACCCGGTCGTTCAAATCACCGACCGATGTGGTGTTCACGACGATCTTCTTCGGCGGCGGACCGCCGGAGAAGTTCACCTGGCGCGGGCAGGCCTACCCGGTCGACTGGCGTACGGGCGCGCCACGAACCGACGTCCCGCTGATCGTCTGCTCGCATATTCAGGTGGTGTACGCGGGCGTCAACCTCACCTCGCCCGACGCCTGCGCACAGGCCGCCTTCTCGTAGCGCGTTCAGCGCGGCAGTCCGAGCAGACGCTCACCGGCCATGGTGAGCAGAATCTGCTCGGTGCCGCCCGCGATGGTCAGGCAGCGCGTGTTGAGGAAGTCGAAGACGGTCTTGTTTTCGACGACGCCGCCGCCTTCGGAAAGCTCCATGCGAAGCTCGGCGAGCGCCTGCCGGTAGCGCACACCGATCAGCTTGCGCGCGCTGGCCTGCGGGCCCGGATCCTGGCCTCCCACAGCCAGTTCCGCGATCTTCTGATCCAGCAGTGAGCCCACCTGCGCCGCGACGATCAGCTCGCCGAGCTGCTGCTGTCCCGCAACGTCCAGATCGAGATCGGCGACCGAGCGCAGCAACTCCTCCATCGGATTGCCCAGCGCGGTGCCGTGCGCCATCGCCACGCGCTCGTTGGCGAGCGTCGTCCGCGCCAGCCGCCAGCCGTCGTTGACCGGTCCGACCACCATCTCGTCGGGCACGAAGACCTCGTCGAAGAACACCTCGTTGAACAGGTTGTCTCCGGTGATCTCACGCAGCGGGCGGATGTCGATGCCCGGAGAGGTCATGTCGACGAGGAAGTACGTGATGCCCTTGTGTTTCGGCGCATCCGGATCGGTCCGCGCGAGGCACACGCCCCACGCGGCCTTGTGCGCAGCCGACGTCCACACCTTCTGCCCGGTGAGCTTCCACCCACCGTCGACGCGCACGGCCTTGGTCCGCAGCGCGGCGAGATCGGAGCCCGCTCCGGGCTCGCTGAACAGCTGACACCAGATGAACTCACCGCGCAGTGTCGCGGGCACGAAGCGTTCGATCTGTTCCGGGCTGCCGTGCTCGAGAATGGTTGGCACTGCCCACCATCCGATGACCAGATCCGGCCGCACCACGTCGGCCTTGGCCAGTTCCTGGTCGATCAGCAGCTGCTCGGCCGGGCCGGCTTCGCGGCCGTACGGCCGGGGCCAGTGCGGTGCCAGCAGTCCCGAGTCGGCCAGTGCGGTCTGCCGCTTCTCCTCGGGTTGCGCAGCGACTTCGGCCACCGCCGAGGCGATTTCGGGCCGAAGGTGCTCCACCGATTCGAGGTCGATGCGCAGTTCACGACGGACGCCCTGTTGGGTGAGCGTCGCGATGCGGCGCAGCCACCGTTGCGCACCGCCGAGGAAGTGCTCGATTCCGTAGGCGCGTCGCAGATACAGATGCGCATCGTGTTCCCAGGTGATCCCGATGCCGCCGAGCACCTGGATGCAGTCCTTGGCGTTCGCCTTGGCGGCGTTGATCCCCGCGGCCGCGGCCACCGCCACGGCGATGGACAACTGCCGCTCGTCGGCCTCGCTGACCGCCCGTGCCGCGTCGGCTGCGGCCACCGACGCCTGCTCAGAACGCAACAGCATCTCGGCGCACAGGTGTTTGATGGCCTGAAAGCTGCCGATCGGCTTGCCGAACTGCTCGCGCACCTTCGCGTACTCGGTTGCGGTCTGCAGTGTCCAGCGCGCCAGGCCCGCCGCCTCGGCAGCCAGCACCGTCGCGGCCACGTCGGCGAAGCGTTGCGCCGATGCGGACAACGCCTCCGCCGGAGCGGAGTCCAGCACCACACGGGCCAGTGGCCGCGAGAAGTCGGTCGCCTTGAGCGGTTCGATGGTGACGCCGTCGGCTCCCCCGTCGATCAGCACCACGGAGTCACCAGCGGGAAGCAGCAGCACTCCCGTCGGATCGGCGCCCAGCACGTATGCGGCGGTGCCGGACGCGTGACTGCCGTCGAATCGCACATCGGCCGTCAGCGCCGCGCCCGCGACACGCTCCCCCGAGATCAGCGACTCCAGCACGTCCGGCCGGTCGATCAACAGGGTAGCCAGCGCCGTGGTCGCGACGGGACCGGGCACCAGCGCCGCTGCCGCCTCGTCGACCATGGCGCACAGGTCCTCGACGGTACCGTCGGCGCCGCCCTTTTCCTCGGGAAGCGCAACACCGAAGATTCCCAGTTGAGCTAAGCCGTCGTAGGCGCTTCGCCACGCGCCGGGCTGGCCCTGCTCGACCTCCCTGGCTGCCGCGATGGCGCCGGAGGCGGCTGCCCAGCTGCGGACCAGTTCGCGCGCGGCAAACTGCTCATCGGTGATTGTGGCTGGCACCCTGTGCTCCTAGCGTTTGGGCGAGAAAATAATGCTTCCCACTAGAACGTGTTCTAATAGTGCCAGCGATCGGCAGTCAAGTCGACCGTCATAGCAGCAGGACACGTCAGTGCCGCGGCGGTGCTGAGGTGAGAAAATGAAGTCCGGCATGCGTATCGTTTCCGGCGAGTACGCACGATGAAGGAGCAGTCGACCAAATGTCCGGCCAGTCACCCAACCCGGGTCCTGCGTCGGATTCGCGACCGCGCCAGGTGATGAACGTGGCGGTACTCGCCGAGTCCGAACTCGGATCAGAAGCTCAGCGGGAACGCCGCAAGCGCATCCTGGACGCCACCCTGGCGATTGCGTCCAAGGGTGGTTACGAGGCCGTGCAGATGCGTGCCGTCGCGGAGCGCGCGGATGTCGCCGTCGGCACGCTGTACCGCTACTTCCCGTCGAAGGTGCACCTGCTGGTCTCGGCGCTGGGCCGGGAGTTCGAGCGCATCGACGCCAAGACCGACCGCGCGGCGCTGTCGGGCGGGACGCCGTATCAACGGCTGAACATCATGGTCGGCAAGCTCAATCGCGCGATGCAGCGCAATCCGCTGCTGACCGAGGCGATGACGCGGGCATTCGTGTTCGCCGACGCGTCGGCGGCAGGCGAGGTCGATCACGTGGGCAAGCTGATGGACTCGATGTTCGCCCGCGCGATGAGCGACGGTGAACCGACCGAGGACCAGTACCACATAGCGCGGGTCATCGCCGATGTGTGGTTGTCGAACCTGTTGGCGTGGCTGACCCGCCGGGCCTCTGCGACCGACGTGAGCAAGCGACTGGACCTCGCCGTACGGTTGCTGATCGGCGACGGCGAGCACCCTAAGATCTAGGGGTGCTCCCGATCGAACTACAGCGGGCGCTCGATTCGGCCTCTCGGGTTCCGAAAATCCTTGTCACCTGCGACTTCGACGGCACCCTCGCACCGATTGTCAGCAATCCCGCCGATGCCAGGATGCTGCCCGAGGCCGCGGCCGCACTGACCGCGCTGGCCGATCTCCCCGACACCGAGGTCGCCCTGGTGTCCGGGCGCGCCCTCGACGTGCTGCGGACGCTGTCGGCGGTGCCGCCGGCCATTCATCTGGTCGGCAGTCACGGCGCCGAGTTCGACACCGGTTTCGCCCATAATGTCGACGAGGAACTATTGGGCCGGATCATCGCGGAGCTCAACGAGATTGCAGCGGACAAGCCCGGCGTCACCGTCGAGACCAAACCGGCATCGGTTGCACTGCACGTACGCAATGCGAGTCCCGCCGACGGCGAGGCTGCGCTCGAGGCCGCCCGGCGCGCGTCGGCCGCGTGGGATGCGCACGTCACCGCGGGCAAGGCGGTGCTGGAGTTCGCGGTCATCTCGACGGACAAGGGCGAGGCCGTCGACATCCTTCGCGATCAAACCGGTTCTGGTGCAGTGGTTTTCCTGGGCGATGACGTGACTGACGAAAAAGCGTTCGTCCGGTTGCGCGACGGAGACGTCGGTGTCAAGGTCGGGCCCGGCGAGTCCGCGGCCCGCTACCGGGTGGAATCGCCCGAGGACGTTGCGGCCGCGCTGGCCTACCTGTTGGACAGGCGCAGGACAGCAGGCAGCTAGGCAGGCGGTCCAGAGGTGCGCCCGCGCACCACCTCGGTCTCCAGCACCTCGATGACCGGCAGGCCGGAACGCGGCGGGTGGTGCAACAACCGGCCTGCGCTGCGACCCTTCTCGATACTCGACTGCACCACGGTCGTCAGGCCACGGCGCAGCGCTTCGGGCACCCCGTCGAAGCCGGTGACCGTCATCTGCCCCGGTACGTAAATCCCGTGTGCGCGTAGATAATCCATCGCCGAGAGCGCCAGCACATCGGCTGTGCACATCAGCGCGGTGAGGCGAGGGTTGATACCGAGGGCGACCTCCGCGGCGGCCCCGCCCGATGTCGGCAGGTGTTCGTAGCTCTCGATGACGGTCAGCGAATCCGGATCGAGACCGCCGGCGCTCATCGCGTCGCGCACACCCTGAATGCGCTCGCGCTGAACGTGGAAATGCGGCGTTTGGACTCGTTCGGGATCGGCCAGCGCAGGCACCGGCCCGCCGTGCGGCCAGTCGCGGCCCAGCCGCATGGTCAACAGTGCGATCTCCCGGTGTCCCAGTCCCACAACGTATTCCGCGAGCAGACGCATGGCCTCACGGTCGTCGATGCAGACGCGTGAGGTACCCGGGACATCCTTGGGCTGATCAACGACGACGATCGGGAGGTGTCGCTGCTGCACGACGGGCAGATAGGGGTCGTCATCGGAGGCGGAGTACACGACGAACCCGTCCACACCCGCCGCGAGGACTGCCGCCGAACCGTCGTCGAGACTCCGGTTCGGACCGATGGCTACCAGCAGCAGGCCCTGGCCCGCCTCCTCGCACGACTCCGCCAGGCCTGCGACGAAGTCCAGGGCGGCCGGATCGCTGAACGAATAGTTGAGTGGTTCGGTGATCATGAGTCCGACCGCCCCGGCCTTGCGGGTGCGCAGCGAGCGCGCGACGGGGTCCGGTCCCGGGTAGCCCATTCGCTTGGCGGTGGCCAGCACCCGGTCACGGAGTTCGGCAGACAGCTGATCGGGCCGGTTGTACGCGTTGGAGATGGTGGTCCGCGAAACCTTCAGTTCGGCGGCCAATGAGGCCAGGGTCGCCCGGCGCCGTGGCGCTGGACTCCTGGGCATGGTGTGACGTTAGCGGATTGATTTGGCATTCCAGGGAACCTCTGGGCTAGAGTTATTGGAAACGGTTTTCATTAGCTTTAGGGGGTTCGCGCATGCGTGCCGGTCTTGTGGTGGCTACTGCCGTGGGACTGGCGATCGCAACCGCGGGCTGCGCCGGTCAGGACGCGTCGCAACAGAAGCCGGCATCGCCCGCGGTCGTGGCTTCCACGGACGTCTGGGGCAGCGTGGCCGAGGCCGTCACCGGTGATCGTGCGACCGTGACGTCGATCCTTGACAGCGCGGTGGACGATCCCCATTCGTATGAGGCGACGCCGGCCAACGCCGCCGCCATCGCCGATGCGTCGCTGGTGGTGTTCAACGGAGGCGGATACGACCACTGGGTCGAAGATGTGCTGGCCAACAACCCGAATGTGCCCACCGTCGACGCATATTCGCTGCTGCCCGGCGCCGCCCCCGGAGCCAACGAACACGTCTTCTACGATCCGGCGACCGCCAAGGCCGTCGCCGCGCAGATCGCCGACCGGCTGGCCACGATCGACGCCACCTCGGCCGACACCTACCGCGCCAACGCCGCGGCGTTCGCAAGGACGGCGGACGAAATCCTGACGCTGGAGCGCGCGATCGGCCAGGAGCATCCGGGCGCTTCGGTGGTGGCGACCGAACCCGTCGCGCACTACCTGTTGACCAATGCCGGCCTGACGGACAAGACGCCGGAGGGTTTCGCGAACGCGATCGAGGAGGACACCGACCCGTCGCCTGCCGATCTGGCCGCGATGCTCGATTTGATCAACACGCGCCAGGTGTCCGCGCTGCTGCACAACCCGCAGACCGAGACCGCTGTCACCAAACAGCTGCGGGATGCGGCCGAGCGGGCTTCAATACCCGTGGTGACGGTGACGGAGACACTGCCGGAAGGCACCGACTATCTGACCTGGCAGCGCCAGACCGTCGAGCAGCTGGCGAGTCAGCTGGATAAGGCGCCGCAGGCCAACAGATGATCGATCCTGTGCGTGCTGACGTCGTCGCCGAACTGACCGGCGCCCGTCTGGCGTTCGGCGAACGCGTGCTGTGGGACCACCTCGACCTCACCGTGCATGCCGGTGAGTTCATCGCCGTGCTCGGACCCAACGGCACCGGTAAGACCTCCCTGCTGAAGGTGCTGCTCGGCCAGTTGCCACTCACCGCGGGCGACGTGACGATCTGCGGGGAACCGGTCGAGAAGGGCAGTCGGCGAATCGGTTACGTGCCCCAGCACCGCGCGATCGACAACGGGCTTTCGCTGCGCGGCTGCGACCTCGTCGGACTCGGCTTCGACGGGCACCGATGGGGGCTGACGGCGCTGCGTGACCGGTCGACCAAACGCGCGGCGGTGCAGACAGCGCTCGATCAGGTGAACGGCCACGCGTTGGGGGCCGTGCCCATCGGCGTGATGTCCGGCGGAGAGCTGCAGCGCGTGCGGATCGCCCAGGCGCTGACCACGGATCCGGTGCTGCTGCTGTGCGACGAGCCGCTGCTCAACCTCGACCCCGCCAATGCGCGATTGGTGTCCACGCTCATCGATGCCCGCCGCCGTGAGGCGAACACAGCGGTGCTTTTCGTCACCCACGAGGTGAATCCCGTTCTGCCGTACGTGGATCGGGTGCTGTATCTGGTCGACGGCCGCTTCCGCATGGGCACCGTCGAGGAGGTCATGACCTCGGCGACGCTGTCCGAGTTGTATCGCGCCGACATCGAGGTGGTGAAGGTCCGCGGCCGCTACGTCGTGGTCGGCGAGCACAGTGAGTACCAGCACGACCATGAGTGACCGACTCGCCGACCTACTGGCACACCTGTTCTCGTTCGACATCACCTTCGACCTGCTGCGCCGCGACTTCGTCCAGCAGGCGTTGCTCGCCGCCGCGCTGCTCGCGCTGGTGTCCGGGTTGATCGGTCCCTTCATCGTGATGCGGCAGATGTCGTTCGCGGTGCACGGCTCGAGCGAGTTATCCCTCACCGGAGCGGCTTTCGCACTGCTCGCCGGTTTCAACGTCGGAGTCGGCGCGCTCGTCGGCTGTGCATTGGCGGCGATTCTGTTCGGCATCCTGGGTCAGCGCACCCGTGAACGGGATTCGGCGATCGGCGTGGTGCTGGCGTTCGGACTGGGCATGGCGGTGTTGTTCATCCACCTCTACCCGGGCCGCACCGGCACGAGCTTCGCGTTGCTGACCGGTCAGATCGTCGGCGTCGGGTATTCGGGACTGACGCTACTGGCCGTGGTGTCGGCGTGCGTCGTCGCGGTCCTCGCGGTGTCCTACCGCCCGCTGCTGTTCGCCACCGTCGACCCAGAGGTGGCAGCCGGACGCGGAGTTCCGGTGCGGGCGTTGGGCATTTTGTTCGCCGCGCTCGTCGGGGTGACCGCCGCTCAGGGCGTGCAGATCGTCGGGGCGCTGCTGGTGATGTCCCTGTTGATCACGCCCGCGGCGGCCGCGGTGCGGGTGTTCGTTTCGCCGGCGGCGGCCATCGCGGCGTCGGTGATCTTCGCCGAGGTGGCTGCTGTCGGAGGCATCCTGCTGTCGCTGGCGCCAGGGGTGCCGGTTTCGGTGTTCGTCACGACGATCTCGTTCGTGATCTTCCTGGTGTGCTGGCTGATCGGCAGACGCAGATCAGCCGCGTTCAACGGGACGCGTTGAGTCCGAGCACCATTCGGACCACGAACCCGGATACAGGGCGGCGTCGATGCCCGCCGTAGCGAGGGCCGCAACCACGACCGAGGCGGTGACACCCGAACCGCAGTAGGCGCCGACAACGCCGGTCACCTCAGGCACCTCGGCGACAAAGCGCCCATCGGCGTCGAGCAGGTTGGTGCTCGGCACATTTCGGGCGCCGGGGATGTGGCCGGCGACAGGATCGATCGGTTCGACGTCGCCGCGGAAGCGTTCCGGCGCCCGCGCGTCGAGCAGCGTCACATCACCGGCGGTCACCTGGTCGGCGGTGAGCGTCGGCAGCGCGCCGGCGTAGAGGTCGTCGTATTCCACCGTGATGTCACCCGGTTGCGCTGTGACAGAACCGGTTTCGATCGGACCTCGCCACGCCGCCAGGCCGCCGTCGAGGATGCGCACGCCGGGAATGCCCGCCGCGGTCAGCACCCACCAGGCGCGTGCCGATGCGGCCCGGTTCCAGTCGTCGTACACGACCACCGGTACCCCGCGTCGCACACCCCATCGCCGCGCCGCCGCCTCGAGATCGCGGCCCGACGGCAGCGGGTGGCGTCCGCGGCCGGTGACAGTGTGGTCGGACAGCTCGTCTTCCAGCGACACATACACCGCACCGGGAATGTGGCCACTCTCGTACGCTGCGCGGCCGTCGGGCTGCGTCAGCTCCCAGCGCACGTCGAGGATCGTCGGAGGCCGGCCCTCGTCACACTGGTGCTCCAATTCCGTCGCGCTGATCAACACCTGGTCGCGGGTCATATCCCCGATCGTGCCACCTAAGCTGGCCCGCATGACCGACCACGCGTTCTGCCCCGCGGAGCTACGCGCGGTCTACCGGGTGATCGCCGAACGTCGCGACATGCGCCGCTTCGTCCCCGACTCCGAAATACCGGCCGATGTGCTCGTCCGGCTGCTGCAGGCCGCACATGCCGCGCCGAGCGTGGGACTGATGCAGCCGTGGCGGATCATCCGGATCACCGATCCGGCGCTGCGCCGGGAGATCCACGCCACCGTCGACGACGAACGGCTCCGCACGGCCGAGGCACTGGGGTCCCGCAGCGACGAGTTCCTGGCGCTCAAGGTCGAGGGCATCCTCGAATGCGCAGAGCTGCTGGTGGTGGCGCTCGGCGACGGCAGGCAGGCGCATGTCTTCGGCAGACGCACGCTTCCCCAGATGGATCTCGCGTCGGTGTCCTGTGCGATTCAGAACCTGTGGCTGGCGGCGCGCGCGGAGGGCCTCGGCATGGGATGGGTGTCGATCTTCGATCCACCCCGGCTCGGGGAACTGCTCGGCCTGCCGCCGGACGCCGAGGCCGTCGCCGTTCTGTGCCTGGGCCCCGTGCCCGAGTTTCCCCAGCGTCCACAGCTCGAGATCGACGATTGGACGGTAGGGCGGCCGCTGCACGAGTTCGTCTTCGAGAACAACTGGGACACGCCCGCACCGCTCGTAGGCTGGTGATGTGACCATCGATCTCAATGCCGACCTGGGTGAGAGCTACGGCATTTGGAAGCTCGGTGACGACGACGCCATCCTCGGCCTCGTCACCAGCGCCAACGTCGCCTGTGGTTTCCACGCCGGCGATCCCGCGCTGCTGCTGCGGACGTGCAGGGCGGCGGTCGAGCGCGGCGTCCGGATCGGTGCGCAGGTCGGATACCCCGATCGCGCCGGTTTCGGCAGGCGCTTCATCGATGCCGATCCAGAGGATCTGAAGGCCGACGTGATCTACCAGATCGGCGCGCTACAGGCGATCGCCAATGTCGCGGGCTCGGAGGTCACGTACGTCAAACCGCATGGTGCGCTGTACAACGCGATCGTCTCCCATCGCGATCAGGCGCGGGCGGTCGCCGAAGCGGTGCACGCCGTCGACCCCGCCCTGCCAGTCCTCGGCCTGTCCGGATCGGTGTTCTTCGACGAGGCCGCCGAACTCGGGTTGCGCACCGTGCCGGAGGCGTTCGCCGACCGCGCATACCAGTCCGACGGGGCGCTGGTGTCACGGCGGTTACCCAACGCGGTGCTGCACGACGTCGAGGAGATCGCGGACCGGGTCGCGTCGATGGTGACGTCGGGCCGAGTTACCGCGGCCGACGGTTCCACGATCCCGATCACGGTCGAATCCGTTTGTGTGCATGGAGATTCGCCAGGCGCAGTGCAGATCGCGAAGGCGGTTCGGGAGCGGCTGAGAGCCGACGGCGTCGAGTTGAAGCCATTCACCTAGAGGCTGAGCCGACGATAGCGCTGCAGTCGACGAATGGCTTCGCCCCTGGCGTTTCCGTCGTGTGGCTCCAGCGTGTCGCCAAGGCGGGCACGCACCCGCTCGGTATCGAGATCCATTCCGATCGCAACGAGGCTGTTCGGGGTCGCCGTCGCTGCAACGGTGGCGATGTGGATGGCAGTGCCGACAAGGTTTGCGACGTAGGTCCGCACGGCGGAGCGATAGCGCACCGCGATCGTGCCCTTGAGGCGATAGACCCCGGGCGGCGGATTCTCGAGCAGGTCAATGAGTTTCCCCGGGTCGATGCAGCCAGAGCTCGTCACCGTGACCGCGTCGGCGTGCACATGGTCGTCGTCGGTGTGCGCTGGGGCGTCGAAGAGGAGTTCCCGGAACGAGAGCTGGCCGGGTTCGTCGCTCGACCCTGGCAGGTCGTAGAGCAAGGCGGGATCGATGCGGCCGCCGACCGTTCCGACCACGGGGGCGACCGGATTGCGTACTCGGACCCGCTGCTCGACTCGCTCGAGCAATGGCTGCCGGTCAGCCTCGGGCAGTCCGTCCAGCTTGTTGACGACAACCAACGATGCCGCGGCATACCGCGCGGGCGGGGTCGTATCGCGATCCACGACGTCGAAGTGGGTGGTGGCGTCGATGACATCGACGATGCCGCCCGGCCGCACCCCTTCGGCTCCGCTGAAGCGGATCAGCTGCGCGACGGCGACCGGGTCGGCCAAACCGCTGGTCTCGACGATGATCGCATCGAGGTCCAGCCGCGGGTCGGCGAGCTTGGTCAGCGCATCGTCGAGGCCGCCGTTGTCCGGCAGGCAGCAGACACAGCCACCGGCGATCGAGGCTGGTTCATCGACCTGACCGGTGACCAGACCGGCATCCACGTTGAGCTCACCAAAGTCGTTGACGATCACGCCAACTCGTGCTCTCGGGGTGCGCAGCACGTGATTCAGCAGGCTGGTCTTACCCGCGCCGAGATAGCCGGTCAGCGCGACGACGGGGATGTCTTCCACGCGCTATCGCTCCTCAACATTCCGGGCCGTTCCACCCGCTCACCGTCTGCCGCGAAGGATATCGCTTTAGGGTGACGCTATGCGTCTCAAGCTGGGCAGGCCGGACCTGGCCCACTACGCCGACCACTTCGACGCGCCCGCCGCGTCGGACGGCGCCCCGCTGACCGTCACCTGGGTGGGCGTCACCACGCTGCTGATCAATGACGGCGCATCGGCCGTGATGACCGACGGGTTCTTCTCGCGGCCGAGCCTGGCCGAGGTGGGGCTGCGGGCGTTGTCACCGTCGGCGCCGCGCATCGACGGCTGCCTTGCGCGCCTCGGGGTGCAGCGGCTGGAGGCGGTGCTGCCGGTGCACACCCACTTCGACCATGTGATGGACTCTGCGGTGGTCGCCGACCGCACCGGCGCCAAGGTCGTCGGCGGCATGTCGGCGAAACAGGTGGGCCGCGGGCACGGGCTGCCCGACGATCGTCTGGTCGTGGCGACGCCCGGTGAGCCGATAACCCTTGGGGCGTATGACGTCACGCTGATCGAGGGCAGGCACTGCCCGCCCGACCGTTTCCCCGGTGTCATCACCGCGCCGGTCACCCCACCCGTCAAGGCGTCGGCGTACAAATGCGGCGAGGCGTGGTCCACGCTGGTGCATCACCGGCCGTCCGACCGTCGGCTACTGATCGTCGGCAGCGCGGGATTCGTTCCCGGCGCCCTGGCCGGACAGCGCGCCGACGTGGTCTACCTCGGCGTCGGGCAGCTCGGCCTCCAACCCGAGCAGTACCTGGTCGACTACTGGACGGAGGCCGTGCGCACCGTCGGCGCCCGCCGCGTCGTGCTCATCCACTGGGACGACTTCTTCCGCCCCCTGCACAAGCCGCTGCGCGCATTGCCCTACGCGGGTGACGACCTCGACGTCACGATGCGAGTGTTGACCCGGCTGGCGCGCGACGACGATGTCGCGCTGCACCTGCCGACGCTCTGGCAGCGCGGCGACCCGTGGAGTTAGGTCTGGCACTCGCCGCACTGGCCGTCGTCCTGCTGTTCGCCGTCATGCGACCGCACGGCTGGCCGGAGGCGATTGTCGCCGTACCGGCCGCGGCGACACTCATTGCGGCGGGGGTCATCTCGGTGCCCGAGGCGCTCGCCGAGGTGAACCGATTGCTGCCGGTGGTCGGCTTCCTCGCCGCGATCCTGGTGCTGGCACGGCTGTGCGACGACGAGGGCTTGTTCCGTGCGGCAGGCGTGGTGATGGCGCGGTTCAGCGCAGGCAACCCCAAACGCCTGCTGGCCATGGTGTTCGTCGTCGCATCGGCGACCACGGCGATCCTGAGCCTCGATGCGACGGTCGTGCTGCTGACGCCAGTCGTACTCGCCACTGCACGCACCTTGAAGGTGCCGGCCAGACCGCACGCCTACGCCACCGCGCACCTATCCAACAGCGCATCGCTGCTGTTACCGGTTTCGAACCTCACCAACCTGCTGGCATTCACCGCAGCCGGACTGTCGTTCATGCATTTCGCCGCGATCATGACGCTGCCGTGGCTGGCGGCCATCGCCGTCGAATATGTGCTCATGCGTTGGCTTTTCACGCGGGACCTGGTGACCGGGTCGGAGCATGCCGATGTCGCCGTACCCGTCGATGTGCCGCTCTTCGTTCTGGTCGTCCTCGGGCTCACCCTCGCCGGTTTCGCGGTGGCCTCAGTGCTCGGCTACTCGCCCGCGTGGGCGGCACTGGCCGGTGCGACTGTCCTCGGCGTCCGCGCGCTGGCCCGCCGCGACACGTCGGTCATGCGAATCGCCGCTGCGGCGGACGTGCCGTTCCTCGCCTTCGTGTTGTGCCTCGGTGTCGTCGTCAAAGCGGTGATGCTGCACGGCCTTGACACCGCGATGCGCGACTTTCTGCCAAGCGGAGACACGCTGCCCGCACTGCTCGGGATCGCCGCGATGGCCGCCGTGCTCGCAGGCGTCGTCAACAACCTGCCCGCGGTGCTGGTGATGCTCCCGCTGGTCGCCGGCTCCGGTCCCGCGGGCGTGCTGGCCGTGCTGATCGGGGTGAACGTGGGGCCCAACCTGACCTACGTCGGCTCACTGGCCAACCTCTTGTGGCGCAGTGTCGTTCGCCGCGAAATGCCCACCGGCGCCGTC
Source organism: Mycolicibacterium moriokaense (assembly GCF_010726085.1). Lineage (NCBI taxonomy): Bacteria > Bacillati > Actinomycetota > Actinomycetes > Mycobacteriales > Mycobacteriaceae > Mycobacterium > Mycolicibacterium moriokaense. The sequence continues at coordinate 1,179,285 of NZ_AP022560.1, read as the reverse complement.
GAATTCACCCGCATCGGGTTGTGCACCGTGCCGCTCACTCTGGCGGCGTCTGTGACGGCGCTGTGGGTTGGTGTGGAACTGTTCGGCGTGTAGTTGGGCCGTCAACCCCGGCGCTGGCGGGCGATTTCCGCGAGCACCACGCCCGCGGCGACCGAGGCGTTCAGCGATTCCGTCGGTCCGGCCATCGGGATGGACACCACGGCATCGCAGTTCTCCCGCACCAGGCGGGAGAGCCCCTTGCCCTCGGAACCGACGACCACGAGGATCGGGCCCGAACCGTCCAGCTCGTCGACCGTGATGTCGCCGCCGGCGTCCAGCCCCACCACCTGCAGGCCGGCCTTGCCCCAATCCTTCAGCGTTCGATTGAGATTCGTGGCCCGCGCCACCGGCAGCCGAGCCGCCGCGCCCGCGCTGGTCCGCCAGGCGACCGCGGTCACCGAGGCGGACCGCCGCTGGGGAATCAACACACCGTGACCGCCGAATGCGGCCACCGACCGCACGATGGCGCCGAGGTTGCGGGGATCGGAGATGTTGTCCAACGCCACCAGCAGTGCGGGCGTCACATCCGTTGTCGCCGTCTTGAGCAGATCGTCGGGATGGGCATACGAGTACGGCGGCACCTGCAGCGCGATGCCCTGGTGCAGGCCGTTGGTGCTCATCCGGTCCAGGTCGTGTCGCGGCACCTCGAGAATGGGTATGCCGGAATCGGCTGCCCGCGTGACCGATTCGGTCAGGCGCTCGTCGGATTCGGCGCCGAGTGCGACGTACAGGGCGGTCGCGGGCACACCCGCGCGCAGGCACTCCACAACGGGATTGCGCCCCAGCACCAACTCGACGTCGTCGGTCTTGCGGGCACGACTGCGCTGCTGCCTGGCCGCCTTCGCGGCGCGTTTCGCGGCGGGGTGGTTGGCCCGCTCCTTGGCCGGCGGCGTCGCGCCCCTGCCCTCCAGACCGCGACGGCGCACACCGCCCGAACCGACGGTCGGCCCCTTCTTGGTGCCGGGTTTGCGTACCGCACCACGGCGTTTCGAGTTTCCGGCCATCTACTTGGAGTAACCGTCCAGCAGTGTCCATTGCGGGCCGTCGGCGGTGTCCGTGACCTCGATGCCGGCCTCCTTGAGTCGGTCACGGATCGCGTCGGCCTCCGCCCAGTCGCGCCGGTTACGCGCGTCCTCGCGCCGCTGCACCTCCGCCCGCACCAGTACATCCACGGCGGCCAGCGCGGCCGAGGTCTCGTCCTTGGACTCCCAGCGCTCGTCCAGCGGATCGGCGCCGAGGATGCCCATCATCGTCCGGATCGACATGGCCTGGGTCAGCGCCGTCTCGTGGTCACCGGCATCCAGCGCGCGGTTCCCCTCGGCGCGTGCGGCGTGGACTTCGGCCAGCGCGATCGGCACCGAGAGGTCGTCGTCGAGCGCCGCTGCGAACTTGGGTGTCCACTCGCCCGGCACTACCGCGCCGACGCGGTTGCGCACCCGGTGCAGGAAGTCCTCGATCCCGGAGTAGGCCTTCGCGGCGTCCTGCAGCGCGGTCTCGGAGAACTCCAGCATCGACCGGTAATGCGCGCTGCCCAGGTAGTAGCGCAGCTCGGCGGCCCGGACCCGTTGCAGCACGGCCGGAATCGCGAGGACGTTGCCGAGCGACTTGCTCATCTTCTCGCCGCCCATGGTCACCCAGCCGTTGTGCAGCCAGTAGCGGGCGAACCGGTCACCCGCGCCCTCGGCCTGGGCGATCTCGTTCTCGTGATGCGGGAACACGAGATCCATTCCGCCCGCGTGGATGTCGAACTCGGCGCCGAGGTAGGCCTCGCACATGGCGACGCATTCGGTATGCCAGCCGGGACGTCCGCGCCCCCATGGCGTCGGCCACGACGGTTCACCGGGCTTGGCGCCCTTCCACAGCGTGAAGTCGCGTTCGTCGCGCTTACCGGTCGCCACACCCTCGCCCTGGTGCACATCGTCGATCCGGTGGCCCGAGAGCTTTCCGTAGTCGGGCAGGCTCAACACGTCGAAGTAGACGTCACCGCCGCCAGACCGAAGATCCACGTAGGCGTGGCCGCGCTCGATGAGCCGCTCGATCAGCTCGATCATCTGGGTGATGTGGCCGGTGGCACGTGGCTCAGCGGACGGCGGAAGGACGCCCAGCGCGTCGTAGGCGGCCGAAAAGGCGCGCTCGTAGGTCGCGGCCCATTCCCACCACGGCCTGCCCGCATCGGCGGCCTTGTTGAGGATCTTGTCGTCGATGTCGGTGACGTTGCGGATGAACGCGACGTCGTAGCCCTTGGCCATCAGCCAGCGCCGCAGGACGTCGAACGCCACCCCACTGCGGACGTGCCCGATGTGCGGCAGGCCCTGGACGGTGGCGCCGCAGAGGTAGATCGATACGTGGCCGGGGCGCACGGGCACGAAATCGCGGACGGCGCCCGCCATCGTGTCGTACAGCCGCAGTTCGGTCACGACGGGCCAGCTTACCGGGCTTATTCGCGCGGAATTACCAATGCCGTCGCGATGGCGGCCAAACCCTCACCGCGACCGGTCAGGCCGAGGCCGTCGGTCGTGGTCGCCGACACCGTCACCGGGGCGTCGAGCAGCTCGGACAGCACCGTCTGCGCCTCAGCGCGGCGTGGGCCCACCTTCGGACGATTGCCGATGACCTGGACGGTTGCGTTGCCGACGGCGTAGCCGGCTTCCGTCAGCAGACCGCGGACATGACGCAGCATGTCCGCGCCGCCGGCGCCGCGCCACTCGGGACGTCCGGTGCCGAAAACCTCGCCGAGATCGCCAAGCCCGGCGGCGGAGAGCAGCGCGTCGCACAGCGCATGAGCCGCAACATCACCGTCGGAGTGCCCTGCGCAGCCGTCAGCGTCATCGAACAGCAGGCAGAGCAGCCAACAGGGCCTACCGGCCTCGATTGGGTGAACGTCGGTGCCGAGCCCGACTCTGGGCAGGCCCGTCACTAGCCGTCAGGACGCGGCAGCGAGCGCCTCGTCGAGAATGGTCGCTGCCTTCTCGTCGTCGGTGTTCTCCGCGAGCGCGAGCTCACCGACGAGGATCTGACGCGCCTTGGCCAGCATCCGCTTCTCGCCTGCGGACAGACCACGCTCCTGATCGCGACGCCACAGGTCGCGGACGACCTCAGCCACCTTGTTCACGTCGCCGGAGGCCAGCTTCTCGAGATTGGCCTTGTAGCGGCGCGACCAGTTGGTCGGCTCTTCGGTGTGCGGTGCCCGTAGCACCTGGAAGACCTTGTCGAGGCCTTCCTGTCCGACGACGTCGCGCACGCCCACATATTCGGCGTTCTCCGCAGGGACTCGAACCGTGAGATCACCCTGGGCAACCTTCAAGACGAGATATTCCTTTTGTTCGCCTTTGATGGTTCGGGTTTCGATCGCCTCGATCAATGCGGCACCGTGATGTGGATAGACGACGGTGTCTCCGACCTTGAAAATCATCAGATTAGAGCCCCTTTCACATCTCAATGTTAGCACGGGGCCCGGACGGGCGTGGAACAACGGTGCAGGTCAGGGGCACTGCAGGTCGATAATAGGGGTTGACAGCGCGATAAATACGTGCCTCACGCTGGTGCCATCTCCAAAACTGGCGACGCTGCATCGCCCCTCAGCTACCGCCCGCAACGCACACCTACTACAGTCCATAGTCGAATCTCGGCGACCGGTATCCCGGCCGCCCCGCCGGTTGAGCAGGAGGCATCTGTGGACCGCTTCAAACTGGCCGCCTGTGGGCTGGCTTCCGTAGTCCTGCTGAGTGGCTGTGGTGCCGGGCAGGTCTCCCAGACCGCCACCCAGGAGCCCGCGGTCAACGGCACCAGCGCGAACATCGGCAAGATCGCGGTGCGCAACGCCCATCTGCGGGCCACCCAGACGACGGATTTCGTCCAGCCCGGCACGGAGGTCGAACTGCTGTTCGTCGCCTCCAACGAGTCGCCGGATGTCAACGACAAGCTGGTGTCGGTCACATCCGACGTCGGCACGGTGTCGCTGACCGGGGACACCACCCTGCCCGCGGGCAGCACACTCGTCGTCGGCGCCCCCGACGGGCAAATCACGGCGCTGGAGAGTGTCGAGCGTGCCGAAGCCGCGGAGGCCGTCGTGCAGTTGTCCAAGCCGATCACCAACGGCCTGACGTACAACTTCACCTTCAAGTTCGAGAAGTCCGGCGAGGGCACCTTCGCGGTGCCGATCTCGGCCGGTGAGAGCCCCCGCCGTGAAGAGGCCGGGGCCGGCGGTGGCGCGGGCGGCCACTGACCGCGTAAGTCTGCGACACGGCGCCTAGCTCGGAGGTCCTGTCGGTTCCGACGGCTAACGTCAGCGCATGCCCAAAGGTGGTACCAAGGCGCGTCCGCAGTATCGCTGCTCGGAGTGCCACCACGTCACCCCGAAGTGGGTGGGCCGCTGTCCGGACTGCGGCACCTGGGGCACGGTCGACGAGGTCGCGGTGCTCTCCACGATCAACGGTTCGTCGATGCGGCGCGCGGTCGCCCCGACCTCTCCCGCGGTACCGATCAGCGCCATCGATCCCGGCCACACCCGGCATTTCCACACCGGAATCACCGAGCTGGACCGGGTTCTCGGCGGCGGGGTGGTGCCCGGTTCGGTGACGCTGCTCGCCGGTGACCCCGGTGTCGGGAAGTCGACGCTGCTGCTCGAGGTCGCGCATCGGTGGGCGCAGGCGGGCAAACGCGCCCTGTATCTGTCGGGGGAGGAGTCGGCGGGCCAGATCCGGATGCGGGCCGAACGGACCGGCTGCACGCACGACGAGGTCTTCCTGGCCGCCGAATCGGATCTGCAGATGGCGCTGGGCCACATCGACGAGGTGCGACCCAGCCTGGTGGTCGTCGACTCGGTGCAGACCATGTCGACGACGGAGGCCGAGGGCGTCACCGGCGGTGTCACGCAGGTGCGCGCGGTCACCACGACGCTGACGATGGCGGCGAAGACCTCTGGCGTCGCGATGATCCTCGTCGGTCACGTCACCAAGGACGGTGCGATCGCGGGGCCGCGCTCACTCGAGCACCTCGTCGACGTCGTGCTGCATTTCGAGGGTGATCGTCAGTCGTCGCTGCGCATGGTGCGCGGTATCAAGAACCGCTTCGGAGCCGCCGACGAGGTCGGCTGTTTTCTGTTGCACGACAACGGAATCGAATGTGTGTCCGATCCGTCGGGCCTGTTTCGTGATCAGCGTCCCAAGCCGGTGTCGGGTACGGCTGTCACCGTCGCGCTCGACGGTAAGCGCCCGTTGATCGGTGAGGTGCAGGCGCTGATCGGGTCTCCTGCCAACGGATCACCCCGGCGCGCGGTCAGCGGTATCGACTCGTCGCGCGCGGCGATGATCACCGCCGTGCTGGAGAAGCGGGCGAGGCTCCCCGTCGCCGCCAACGACATCTACCTGTCGACCGTGGGCGGTATGCGGCTGACGGATCCCTCCGCGGACCTGGCGGTGGCGCTGGCCATCGCGTCGTCGTGCATGGACCTGCCGATGCCGGCCTCGACGGTGGCCATCGGTGAGGTCGGCCTGGCCGGCGACCTGCGCCGCGTCACGGGCATGGATCGTCGGCTGGCCGAAGCCGCCCGGCTCGGTTTCACGTCCGCGATCGTCCCTCCCGGGGTGACGGCCGTGCCCGCAGGGCTGCGCGCGATCCCGGCGGACGATATCGGCGCGGCATTGCGGGTGTTGCGGGAGATCGCGCAGAATAGCGGCCGATCCTAGGAGGGGAACCATGGCCGTGAAAACGGGTGGGCGGTCGAACCGCACCGTTGTCCAGCTGGCCCGGCCGACCCTGCGCGAGACCATCGCCCGCCTCGCACCCGGGACCGCACTGCGCGACGGGCTCGAGCGCATCCTGCGTGGCCGCACCGGCGCGCTGATCGTCGTCGGCTACGACGACAGCGTCGAGGCGATCTGCGACGGCGGCTTCGAACTCGACGTCCGCTACGCGCCGACTCGACTGCGCGAGCTGTCCAAGATGGACGGCGCCGTGGTGCTGTCCAGCGACGGCAGCCGCATTCTGCGGGCCAATGTGCAGCTGGTACCCGACCCGTCGATCCCAACCGAGGAATCGGGCACCCGGCACCGCTCCGCGGAGCGCACCGCCATCCAGACCGGCTACCCGGTGATCTCGGTCAGCCACTCGATGAGCATCGTGACCGTCTACGTGGCAGGCGAGCGCCACGTGATCCCGGACTCGGCGACCATCCTTTCGCGCGCCAACCAGACCATCGATACGTTGGAGCGCTACAAGGCGCGTCTCGACGAGGTCAGCAGGCAGCTCTCGACGGCCGAGATCGAGGATTTCGTGACCCTGCGCGATGTGATGACGCTGGTGCAGCGGCTGGAGATGGTGCGACGCATCAGTGTCGAAATCGACTCGTACGTAGTCGAACTCGGAACCGACGGGCGCCAGCTCAAACTTCAGCTGGAGGAACTCGTCGGCGACAACGACACCGCGCGCGAACTGATCGTGCGCGACTACCACGCCAACCCGGACCCGCCGACCGCCGCACAGGTCAGCGCGACATTGGAGGAGCTCGATCAGCTCTCCGACAATGAGCTACTCGACTTCACCGTGTTGGCAAGGGTTTTCGGCTACCCGTCGACGGCCGAGGCGCAGGATTCGGCGATGAGTTCGCGCGGATATCGCGCAATGGCGGGCATTCCGAGGTTGCAGTTCGCGCACGTCGACCTGCTCGTGCGTTCGTTCGGCTCACTGCAGGGACTGCTGGCCGCGAGCGCGACCGATCTGCAGAACGTCGAGGGCATCGGGTCGATGTGGGCGCGCCACATCCGAGAAGGCTTGTCGCAGTTGGCCGAATCGACGATCGCCGACCGACTGGCTTAACCCACCGCGGCAGGCGGCGGCGCGCCCTCGGCGGGCGGCGGAGCCGGAGCGGGCGCGGCCAGCATGAACGGGACCGTCGCCGAGCGCAGATTGCCCAGTTGGACCACCAGGTTGTACGTCCCCGGCCCGATCGGTTGACGCGGCAGCGGGCAGCCCGGTGCCGAACCCATACCGGTCCAGGTCACCTCCGTCGTGACCTGCTCGCCGGGCTGGAACGTCTTGACCAACGTCTCGTTCGACGGTGCGCAGTCCAGGTTCGACCACAGCCGCGCGTTCTCCAACGAGTAGACGTAGGCGGCCAGGACGGCGGCGCCGACATCGCGCTTGCACGCCACCAGCCCGATGTTGGTCACGACCATCGTGAACTTCGGCTGATCGCCGACAACGTACTGCGGCTGATTGGTGATGCCCTTGACGGCCAACGTGGAGTCCGGGCAGTCGTCGCCCTCGTTGAGCACCGGCGGGGGCGTGACGGCCGCGGTGGGCGTCGGGGTCGGCGGCGGCGCGTCCTGCGGCGGCGGCTGGATCGGGGTCTTGACTTCGGGGTTCTCGCCCGGCAGCGGCGTGGGGGGTGCGGCTGCGGGCGGGGCAGGCTGCTCAGCTGCGGTGTTCTCGGTACCGGTCGTGGACTGCACGATCACGACCACCAGCGTTGCGATCAGGCCGATCACGACGACCGCGATGCCCAGCGCCAGTGCTCGGCGACGCCAGTAAATCTGCGTGGGGAGTGGGCCCTGCGGTTCTAGATCCAGCACAATTCACACGGTAAGGCCAGGTCATGCCTGTTCGGCCGAGGTCGCTCGGCGTGTCGCGCGTCAGCCTTCGCCGATGTCGCCGAGATGCTCCCGCAAAACCGCGCGGCCGTCGGCCAGCTGGTAAGTCAGGCCGACGATCGCCAGGGTCCCGTCTTCGATCCGCTTGGCGATGGCGGTGGAGCGGTTGAACAGCTGTGTGCCGGTCTCGATGACGTGTCGCGCTTCGAACTCGTCGACCCTGGTCAACCCGTCGCGGCGGCCGAGCAGGATCGACGGGGTCACCCGCTCGACCACGTCGCGAACGTAACCGCCGGGCACCATGCCGCCGTCGAGCGCCGACAGGGTCGCCTTCACCGCGCCGCAGCTGTCGTGGCCGAGGACGACGATCAACGGCACGTCGAGCACGGTCACGGCGTATTCCACCGAGCCGAGCACCGCGGAGTCGATGACGTGGCCCGCGGTGCGCACCACGAACATGTCGCCGAGCCCCTGGTCGAAGATGATCTCCGCGGCCACCCGGCTGTCGGCGCAGCCGAACACCACAGCGGTAGGCGTCTGCCCAGTCGCGAGGCTGGCGCGATGCTCGATCCCCTGGCTCGGGTGCAGAGGCTTTCCCGCGACGAAGCGCTCGTTACCCTCTTTGAGTGCTTTCCACGCGGTCACTGGGCTGGTGTTGGGCATGACCGACATTGTGCCTCAGCTGCTCGATTGGTATGGCCGCGCACAGCGCGACCTGCCCTGGCGGCGGCCGGAAGTCACGCCGTGGCAGATCCTGGTCAGCGAGTTCATGCTCCAGCAGACGCCCGTCGCACGGGTCGAGCCGGTCTGGCTGGCGTGGATCGCGCGCTGGCCCACCCCGTCGACGACCGCGGCGGCCAGCCCAGCCGATGTGCTGCGCGCCTGGGGGAAACTTGGCTATCCGCGGCGCGCCAAGCGGCTGCACGAGTGCGCGACGGTGATCGCCACCGAGCACGACGACGTGGTGCCGTCCGACGTCGAAACACTGTTGACGCTTCCTGGCATCGGCGCGTACACCGCGCGAGCCATCGCCTGCTTCGCCTACCGCCAGCGCGTGCCCGTCGTGGACACCAACGTCCGTCGGGTGGTGGCACGGGTGGTTCACGGCCGCGCCGATTCCCCGGCATCCGTACGCGACCTCGACGACGTCGCCGCCCTGCTACCCGATGGTCCTGATGCGCCACAGTTTTCAGTGGCACTGATGGAACTCGGGGCGACGGTCTGCACGGCGCGGTCGCCGCGCTGCGGTGTGTGTCCGCTGACTACGTGCGCGTGGCGTGCCAACGGATTTCCCGAAGCGACGACGCCGGTCCGCCGGACACAGCGTTACGCCGGAACCGACCGCCAGGTGCGCGGCCGGTTGCTGGATGTGTTGCGCGACAACGATTCTCCGGTGCCGCGGGCTCAACTCGACCTGGCCTGGCTGAGCGACACCGCGCAGCGGGATCGTGCGCTGGACTCACTTCTGGTCGACGGCCTGGTCGAGCAGACCGCAGACGGGCGTTTCGCCCTTGCCGGAGAAGGCGAATAGCTAACCTGGATTCGTGGCAGTTACCGGATCGGGGGCGCCGCGGACTCGCTACGCATCACGTGGCGACTTGGACATCGCCTATCAAGTACTCGGCGACGGCCCTGTCGATGTGGTCTTCATGCCGGGGCCCTTCATCCCGATCGACTCCATCGACGCCGAGCCGTCGATGTACCGGTTCCACCGCCGAGTGGCGTCGTTCTGCAGGCTGATCAGGTTCGATCACCGCGGCATGGGTATGTCGTCGCGGATCGGGTCGGACAAGATCACCCCGGCCTGCTGGGCCGAGGACGTCGTCGCGGTGATGGATGCCGTCGGCTCAGAGCAGGCAACGATTTTCGCGTCGGGGTTCACGGCGATGAGCGCCCTGTTTCTTGCGGGCGACCGACCGGAGCGGGTGTCCAAGTTGGTGATCGTCAACGGCGCGGCGCGGGCGCTATGGGCGCCGGACTACGAGGTGGGTTCGCGGTCCACTGCGGCGAGTCCGTTCACGACGGTCGCGATCGAGCCGGACGCCGTCGAGCGGGGATTCGACGTGCTGGCCTACCTGGCACCGTCGGTGGCCGACGACGTCGCATTCCGCACCTGGTGGGATGCCGCGGGTAATCGCGCGGCGTCGCCGAGCATGGCCCGCCGATCCAGCGCGGCGCTCGCCGAGGGCGACGTGCGCGACAAGCTGGCGCACATCACCGCGCCGACGCTGATACTGCATCGGCGCGATGCCGCGTTCGTTTCGGCGGGCCACGGCCGATATCTGGCCGAACACATCGCGGGCGCCCGCTACGTCGAACTGCCCGGTGCGGACGCACTCTACTGGGTGGGCGACAGCGCACCGATCATCGACGAGATCGAAGAGTTCATCACGGGTTCGCGCGGCGGCTCGGAAGCCGAACGCGTCTTGACCACAATCGTATTCACCGACATCGTCGGGTCGACCCAGCGCGCGGCGGCACTCGGCGATGACCGGTGGCATGCCCTTCTCGACAACCACGACACGCTGATCCGTCGCGAGCTCGAGCGGTTCCGCGGCATCGAGGTCAACACCGTCGGCGACGGATTCGTCGCGATGTTCCCCAGCCCCAGTGCGGCCATCCAGTGCGCCTCGTCGATCGTCGACGCCATCCGGGTGCTCGGCATCGAGGTGCGTGCCGGCATCCACGCGGGCGAGGTCGAGGTGCGCGGTGACGACATCGCAGGCATGGCGGTGCACATCGGCGCGCGCGTTTCGGCGTTGGCGGGGGCCAGCGAGGTGCTGGTGTCGTCGACGGTGCGTGAGATCGTCACGGGCTCACGGCTGAGTTTCGACGACCGCGGCGAGCACGACCTCAAGGGTGTGCCGGGCCGGTGGCGGGTGTACGCGCTCGTCCGCGACTGAGTGCGGTCAGGCGCTGGCGGCCTCGTCCTCTTCCGTAGTGGCACAGGAGAACCGGCGCCGGTAGTCCGACGGCGTCACCCCGATGATCCGGCGGAAGTGGTGGCGCAGCAGGGTCGCCGTTCCGAAACCGGAACGCTCGGCGATGCTGTCGACGTCGAGGTCGGTCTCCTCCAGCAGGGTGCGCGCATAGAGCACACGCTGATCGGTGACCCACTGCATCGGTGTGCGGCCGGTCTCCTCGACGAACCGACGCGCGAACGTGCGCGCCGACATGTGCGCGCGCGCAGCCAAACTCGCAACGGTGTGCGGCTTGTCGAGGTTCGCCAGGATCCAATCCAGATGCGGCGCAAAGCGTTCCGAGCACCGCACGGGTATCGGCTGGTCGATGTACTGCCGTTGGCCACCGTCACGCTGCGGCGGCACCACCATCCGGCGGGCAATCTTGTTGGTGACCTCGCTGCCCAGTTCGCGACGGACCAGGTGCAGGCACGCGTCGATGCCCGCTGCGGTGCCCGCGCTGGTGATCAGATTTCCGTCGTCGACGAACAGCACGTTGCGGTCGACCTTGGCGGTCGGATACTGGCGGGCCAACTCGTCGGCATGCATCCAGTGGGTGGTGCACGGCCTACCGTCGAGCAGTCCGGCGGCGCCCGCGACGAAGGCGCCCGAGCACACCGTGAGGATGATCGACCCCGAATCCGCGGCGGCCCGAACGGCCTCCAGCGCCTCGGGCAGATAGTCCGAACCACCGATCGCGGGGATCGCCACGAGATCGGCGCCGACCAGATCGTCGAGTCCGTGGTCTGGGATGAGTGTCGCGCCGACGGACGTCCGCAGCGGCTTGCCGGGCTCGGGTCCGCACACCTTGAAGTCGAAGTTCGGCACCCCGTCCGTTGACCTGTCGATTCCGAAGACCTCGCAGATCACGCCGAACTCGAAAATCGCTAGACCGTCCAGCACCAGCGCCGATACGCTCTTTATTGCCATGGCAGCATTTTATCGCAAGGTGTCTCTCCTGCCACTGTTGGCGGGATCTTTATCAGCGGAGCATTACTGCCATGACCACTGCACTCACTTTCCTGATCCTGATCTCCCCCGTTGTGGTGGCAACGGTCCTCAGCTGGGCCGCCCATCGCAACGGTTCCCTGCGACTGCGGATCGACCAGTTCCGACTGGCCGGGCCCATGTCGGGGGGTTTCGATGACGACCGCGACGCGTTCCGCATCGACCATGACGCCGAAGCCGTGCGCACGCGGTTCGAGCAGCAACCGTCCTGGCCGGCGTCAGGGGCTTTGAGCGAGCGTCGCTAGGAACGACTCGACCGCTTCCCGGTAGACCTGCGGCGCATCGTCGTGGATGAGGTGACCGGCGCCGGGCACGTGCAGATACGTGGTTCGGTAGCCGGTCTCCGCCATTTTGCGCATCTGCCCCTCGGGGGTGACCGAGTTGTCGGCCTCCATCAGCAGCGTGGGCACCCGCACCCGCGACCACTGCTCCCAGTAGTCGCGGGTGCCCCATTCGGCGGCGATCTCGATCCACGTCTTCGTGTGACCGTGTAGTCGCCAACCCGTGGCGGTCCGGTCGAACGCCTCGAGAAAATACTGTCCGGCAACCGGACCGAACTCGTCGTAAACCCTTTGCGCCGTGCCGAATTCGACCGGCAGCGCATGTAGCCAGGGCTCCCACGGGCCGGTGGTGCGGCCGCGGAAGTCGGGCGCCATGTCTTCGACGACGAGCGCGCGCACCAGCTCGGGCCGACAGGCCGCCAGGCACCACGAGTGCAGCGCACCCATCGAGTGACCCACCATGACGGCCGGCGATCCCAGCGTCTCGACGGCCGCGCCGAGGTCTGCGACGAATCGTTCGGTGCTGATCGGGTACGGATCGGCCACGTCGCGCCCCCGGTGCCAAAGCGCGTCGTAGGTGTACACCGCGCCGAGCCCGGTGAGCCACGGCAGCTGCCGCGACCACGTGCTGCCCCGGCCCATCAGACCGTGGACCAGCACCAGCGGCTCACCCTGCCCGCCGCGGGCGGTCAGGCCGCTTTCTGCGGACGGTTGCATGCCGCAATGATGCCTTCAAGGCGCATGGCGTCTCGTTCGGTAGCCTGAACCGCATGCCTGTGGTGAAGATCAACGCAATCGAGGTACCGCCCAACGCCGGTCCCGAGCTGGAGAAACGGTTCGCCCACCGCGCGCACGCCGTTGACAACCAGCCCGGATTCCTGGGTTTTCAACTGCTGCGCCCCGTCAAGGGCGAGGACCGCTACTTCGTGGTGACCCAGTGGGAGTCCGAGGAGGCGTTCCAGGCGTGGGCGAACGGCCCCGCCATCGAGGCGCACAAGGGACAGTCCACGAACCCTGTGGCCACCGGCGCGTCGCTGCTGGAGTTCGAGGTTGTCTTGGACGTTGCAGGTCAGAAGGCGTAGCGCGCACCGCGTGACGCGCCTGCTGGTTGCCGTCGCGGCGGTGGTCGCGCTCGCGACCGGCTGTACCAACAGCGCAACTCCGGTCCCGGTGGCCGACGCCACCTACGGCGTGCCGATCGAGATCAACACCCCACAGGGGCTGCGCGCCAAGCAGACCCTCGACATGCTCAACTCCGAGTGGCCCATCGGCACGGTCGGCGTGCGCACGCTGGCGGCCCCCGAACAGGTCAACGGCGTCACGTCCGCGATGGGCAACCTGTGGCTGGACCGTCCGATCACGGCCACAGGCATCGACTACAGAGCGGGCGAGGCGACACTGCACGTCGTGACGTCCTACGGCGTCGCGCAGGACATCGAACTTCGCACCAACGATGAAGGTCTCGTCGACCGCTTCGAGGTGACGCTGCAGAAGCCGGTGATCAACACCTGGCGCGACATCGACACCGAGCTGGCGAAGACGGGCGCGCGGTATTCCTACCAGGTGTCGAGGGTCGACGACGGTAAGTGCTCGAGTGTCGCGGGTACCAACACCGAGCTTTCGCTACCGCTGGCGTCGATCTTCAAACTCTATGTGCTGCTTGCGGTTGCGGACGCCGTCAAGGCAGGCACCCTCGACTGGGACGACCAGCTCACGATCACCGAGGAGGTGAAGGCCGTCGGATCCGCGCGCCTCGAGGAGCTTCCGCCCGGTGCCCACGTCTCGGTACGCAAGGCGGCGCAGGAGATGATCTCGGCGAGCGACAACATGGCGACCGACCTGCTGATCGGGCGGCTGGGCCCTGGCGCCGTCGAGCGCGCGCTGGTGACCGCGGGCCATCACGACCCGGCGAGCATGACGCCTTTTCCGACCATGCACGAGCTGTTCTCGATCGGCTGGGGCAAGCCGGACCTTCGCGAGCAGTGGAAGCATGCGACTCCGCAGGTGCGGGCGCAGCTGCTGGAGCAGACGAAATCCCGTCCGTACGAACCGGATCCGGTGCGCACCAACACGCCGGCGTCCGAGTACGGCGCCGAGTGGTACGGCAGCGCATCCGACATCTGCCGCGTACACGCGGCACTGCAGGCCGCGGCCGTCGGTGAGGCCGCCCCGGTGCGCGACATCCTTTCCGCGATCCCCGGTATCTCGCTGGACGAGTCGAAGTGGTCCTACATCGGGGCCAAGGGCGGAAATCTGCCGGGGGACTTGACATTCAGCTGGTACGCCGTCGACCGGACGGGCCAACCGTGGGTGGTCAGCTTCCAGATGAACTGGCCGCGCTTTCGCAGTCAGACCGCCGCGGGTTGGCTGCTGTCGGTTGCGCAGCGGACCTTCGATCTGATCCCCGTGGCGTCCTAACGCTTCGACCGCAGTGACCACGCGTGGCCACGGAAGTGCATCATCGTGCGGCTCACCGGTTCGATGTCGATGCGCCAGAACGACTTCGGCGGTGCATCCAGTGCGATCACGATCGCGGCGCGAATGACGGCGGGATGTGTGACGGCGACCAGCCGGGCCCGGCGCGCCGTCAGCGAATCCATCCAGCCGCGCACCCGCTCGATCAGATCGACGACGGACTCGCCGCCGTGCGGCGCGCGCGTCGGGTCCGTCAGCCAGATCGCCAACTCGGCGGAGTCCACTCCGCCGAGCACATCGCCGCGCCAGCGGCCGCAGTCGAGGTCGGCGAGCCGGGTGTCGACGGCCGCGTGCAGGCCCAGTAGTTCCGCGGTCTGCCGGGTGCGCTTCTCGGGTCCGCAGAAGGCGCGCTCGGTGACTCCGAGGTCGATCGAGGCGTCGACCTGGCGATGGCCGACCGAGTTCAGCGGCTCGTCGGTGGGGAAGCGTCCTGCTGCCATCGCATCCGTCATGGCATGCGATACGAGTGTCAGCCGGACGACCTCACTCACTCAGGAGGCCTCACGCCGCGAGGCGCTCCTGCCGCTTCTCGCCGAGCAGCTTCGCCGCCATGGCGCCGAAGGCCAGACCGATCGTCGCGTAGATGACGACCTGGTTCCCCAGTGAGAAGAGCCGGAAGTCGTAGAGGACGTCGGCGGGGAAGCCCTCGTAGACGATGGTGCCCGCGTCGTCGAGCAGCGGTCCCGGCGTCTCTTCGATGGCCGGGAGTACCAGCATCAGAACGGCCGTGGCCACGATGTAGGACCCCGCAGCCACCAGCGCCGCGTTCCACGCCCCCAGCCTGTCGCTCAGCCGTCGCCCCAGATACACCGCGGCAACGAACAGCGCGGCCGACAACGCCACCATCAACAGATACAGCAGCGTGCGCTGCTGGATCGTCTCGTCGAGGCTCAGCGCCGGCGGGCTGGGCGGGTACTTCAGCGCGGGAACGATGAAGAGGCTCACCAGCATTCCGGCGGCGACGTACAGCGACAGCAGTCGTGCGGAGACGTCGCCGACCCGCCCGTACGCCACGGCGAACACCACAGCGAACAGCGCGCCGATCGCGACGCTGAACAGCAGCACGCCAAGGCCCATCCCGATGTTCATTTGCACGGCGCGAGTGAAGCCTTCGAAGGCGCCGTCGCCACCGTGGTCATGGCCGGCCGCAGCCCCCGACAGCGCCTCACGTGCCTCGCCGATGCCGTCCTCGTAATCGATGGCCTTCTCGATCGTCGGCTCGATGAAGATCCGGGAGAAGATGAACGAAAGCACCCCGGCCAGGGCGCCGGCCAGCAGGCCGCGCCAGATGATCTGCTTTTCCATGTGCCCGGCGTCAGTGACAGGGGAAGCCGAGCAGGTGCCGGGCGTCGTGCACGAACTCATGGACGACGGTGTTGCTGCCGAACACCGACGTCGCGCCCTGATCCATCCCGATGAAGTACATGACCAGCAGGGCGAAGAACGCGGTGAGCGTCAGCCAGACCGCCGCCTTGGTGGCGGAGAAGTCGATTGGGCGGGCCTGAGATGTCAGGGTCTTGCGGGCCTCTGGAGAGGTCATGGATCAGGATCCTTCCCGGGATTGCGCGTCCCAGCTTCAGGTGTTGACGACTGACGTCGGGTCTGACTTCACACAGTGGCGCGACCGTTCTGGATTCTCACCAGATTCCTTCGCCCGTCGATTACATCAGCATCCTAAGCAGACGGTCCAGCGTTCGGCGACCCCACCTAGAAAGGCCCCGAGACCGTGATGGTCTCGGGGCCTTTCCTGCCGTTCGATTTACTCGGCGGTGGTCGCTCCTGCGGCGCCGGCCTGAGCCAGGTCCGGCTCCTCCACCGTGGCCGGCTTCTTGGTGCCGGTGAAGGTGAAGACCGCGTCCTCGCCCGCGCCCTCGCCGTCCCAGTTGTCGACGTCGACGGTGACGAGCTGGCCGGGGCCGACCTCCTCGAAGAGGATCTTCTCGGACAGCTGGTCCTCGATCTCGCGCTGGATGGTGCGCCGCAGAGGCCGCGCACCGAGCACGGGATCGAAGCCGCGCTTGGCCAACAGGGCCTTGGCCTTGTCGGTCAGTACCATGTCCATGTCCTTGCCCTTGAGCTGCTTCTGGACCCGGCCGATCATCAGGTCGACCATCTGGATGATCTCGTCGCGAGTCAGCTGGTGGAAGACGATGATGTCGTCGATGCGGTTGAGGAACTCCGGGCGGAAGTGCTTCTTCAGCTCGTCGTTGACCTTCTGCTTCATCCGCTCGTAGTTGTTCTCGCCGCCACCCTGGCTGAAGCCGAGGCCGACCGCCTTGGAAATGTCGGACGTGCCCAGGTTCGACGTGAAGATCAGCACGGTGTTCTTGAAGTCGACGGTGCGACCCTGACCGTCGGTGAGACGGCCGTCCTCGAGGACCTGCAACAGGCTGTTGTAGATCTCCTGGTGCGCCTTCTCGATCTCGTCGAACAGGACCACCGAGAACGGCTTGCGCCGCACCTTCTCGGTGAGCTGGCCGCCCTCCTCGTAGCCGACGTACCCCGGAGGGGCGCCGAACAGCCGCGAGGCGGTGAAGCGGTCGTGGAACTCGCCCATGTCGATCTGGATGAGCGCGTCGTCGTCGCCGAACAGGAACTCCGCGAGCGCCTTGGACAGCTCGGTCTTACCGACACCGGACGGGCCGGCGAAGATGAACGAGCCCGAGGGCCGCTTCGGATCCTTCAGCCCAGCGCGGGTACGCCGGATGGCCTTGGAGACGGCCTTGACGGCGTCCTCCTGGCCGATGATCCGCTTGTGCAGCTCCTCCTCCATGCGCAGCAACCGCGTGGTCTCTGCCTCGGTGAGCTTGAACACGGGGATGCCGGTCCAGTTACCGAGCACCTCGGCGATCTGCTCATCGTCGACCTCGGCGACGACATCGAGATCACCTGAGCGCCACTGCTTCTCGCGCTCAGCGCGCTGCGCAACCAGCTGCTTCTCCTTGTCACGGAGGCTGGCGGCCTTCTCGAAATCCTGCGCGTCGATCGCGGATTCCTTCTCACGGCGAGCCTCGGCGATCTTCTCGTCGAACTCGCGAAGGTCCGGCGGAGCGGTCATCCGGCGGATGCGCATCCGGGCACCGGCCTCGTCGATCAGGTCGATCGCCTTGTCCGGCAGGAACCGGTCGTTGATGTAGCGGTCGGCCAGCGTGGCCGCAGCCACGATCGCGGGATCGGTGATCGAGACGCGGTGGTGTGCCTCGTATCGGTCGCGCAGCCCCTTGAGGATCTCGATGGTGTGCTCGACCGTCGGCTCGCCGACCTGCACCGGCTGGAACCGGCGCTCCAGGGCGGCGTCCTTCTCGATGTACTTGCGGTACTCGTCGAGCGTGGTGGCTCCGATGGTCTGCAGCTCGCCGCGTGCCAGCTTCGGCTTGAGGATGCTGGCGGCGTCAATGGCGCCCTCGGCGGCACCTGCGCCGACGAGCGTGTGCAGCTCGTCGATGAACAGGATGATGTCGCCGCGCGTGTTGATCTCCTTGAGCACCTTCTTCAGGCGTTCCTCGAAGTCACCGCGGTAGCGGCTGCCCGCCACCAGGGAACCCAGGTCGAGCGTGTAGAGCTGCTTGTCCTTCAGCGTCTCTGGGACCTCGCCGTGCACGATGGCCTGCGCCAGGCCCTCGACGACTGCGGTCTTTCCGACGCCGGGCTCACCGATCAGCACCGGGTTGTTCTTGGTGCGCCGGCTCAGCACCTGCATGACGCGCTCGATTTCCTTCTCGCGGCCGATGACCGGATCGAGCTTGCCCTCCATGGCTGCGGCGGTCAGATTGCGACCGAACTGGTCGAGCACCAGCGAGGTGGACGGGTTGCCCGCCTCGCCACCACGTCCGCCGGTGCCGGCTTCCGCGGTCTCCTTGCCCTGGTATCCGCTCAGCAGCTGGATGACCTGCTGACGCACCCGGGTCAGCTCGGCGCCGAGCTTTACGAGCACCTGAGCGGCCACGCCCTCGCCCTCGCGAATCAGGCCGAGCAGAATGTGCTCGGTGCCGATGTAGTTGTGGCCGAGCTGCAGCGCCTCGCGCAGCGACAGTTCCAGCACCTTCTTGGCGCGGGGGGTGAAGGGGATGTGCCCGGACGGCGCCTGCTGGCCCTGGCCGATGATCTCCTCGACCTGGCTGCGAACGCCTTCGAGCGAGATGCCCAGCGACTCCAGCGACTTGGCGGCTACACCCTCGCCCTCGTGGATGAGTCCCAAGAGGATGTGCTCGGTCCCGATGTAGTTGTGGTTGAGCATCCGGGCCTCTTCCTGGGCCAGGACGACAACCCGACGCGCACGGTCGGTAAATCTCTCGAACATCGGTGGTTACCTGCTCTCCATCAATAGACTCGGCGCCTTGCACTTGTAGAAGTGCACGCACCTGCCATCCACTCTAATGGGCGACGGTCGGAGACGCCCCGCCTCCCGGTCTGCTCTGAGAGGAAGTGTGCGGTTGACGTACCCAGGCGCTCGTAGTTACCAACGTTCGAGCGGCAGGTTTGTTTCCGCTGATTCGCTGCAGCGGTTTCGCGGCCCGCGAAACGGGCCCTCAGGTGGCCGCTAGGTCGCCGCGTGGAATGCGTCGATGACGTCCGCCGGGATGCGCCCGCGGGTCGACACATTGTGGCCGTTGCGGCGGGCCCACTCGCGGATCGCGGCGCTCTGCTCGCGATCGATCGCAGCGCGTCCGCGCCCTGAACCTGCCGACCGGCCGCGGCGGCGTCCACCGACCCGGCGTCCGGCCTCGACCCATTGCTTCAGGTCGTTACGCAGTTTTGCGGCATTTTTCGAAGAAAGGTCGATCTCGTAGGTGACCCCGTCCAGCCCGAATTCAACGGTTTCATCGGCCGCGCCTTCGCCGTCGAAATCATCGACCAACGTGACGGTCACTTTCTTCGCCATTACCCCACCACGCCCTTCTCGGCAACACCCTGGTTCATTGGATAAATTCGACCCCCGGGTTCAATCTGCCATATTCAGACAACGCATTCAACAAGATCAGAAATTTGGCTGATCAGTTGCTATGCCGGCGAACAATCGGGAACAAAACTGTCTCGCGAATCGAGAGTCCCGTCAAAGCCATCAACAATCTGTCGATACCCATTCCGGTCCCCGTCGAGGGCGGCATCGCATACTCCAGGGCCGCGAGGAAGTCCTCGTCCAGCACCATGGCCTCGTCATCGCCCGCGGCGGCGGCCCGCGCCTGGGCCTCGAACCTTTCGCGTTGGATGACGGGATCGATGAGCTCCGAATAGCCGGTGGCCAGCTCGACGCGTCGAATGTACAGGTCCCACTTCTCGGTTACGCCTTCGATGCTGCGGTGTGACCGCGTCAGCGGCGTGGTTTCGACCGGAAAGTCCCTGACGAAGGTCGGCGCCCACAGCTTCTTCCCGACGGTGTGCTCCCACAGTTCCTCGACCAGTTTCCCGTGCCCGTAGCCGCGGTCCCGCGGGATCTCCAGACCCAGCCGATCGGCTGTCTCCCATAGGTACTCGGCGGTGGTCTGCGGGGTGATCTCCTCACCGAGCGCTTCCGACAGCGATGAATACATTTGAATTGATTCCCATTCACCGTCGAGGTCGTATACGCTGCCATCAGGCAATGGCACCTGCCTGGTGCCGATCGCCTCATCGGCGACCTCCTGAATTAGCTCGCGCGTGACGATGGCGGAATCGTCATACGTGCCATAGGCCTGATAAGTCTCGAGCATTGCGAATTCCGGAGAATGCGTCCAATCCGCGCCTTCGTTTCGGAACACGCGATTCAACTCGAAGACCTTCTCGAAACCGCCGACTAGGCAGCGTTTCAGGAAAAGTTCGGGGGCGATGCGAAGGTAGAGATCGGCGTCTAGGGCGTTGGAATGCGTGACGAACGGCCTGGCCGCCGCACCGCCGGCGAGTGTCTGCAGCATCGGCGTCTCGACCTCGAGGAACCCGCGCCGCTCCAGCGCCGAACGCACGGCGCGCACCACGGCGACCCGCTGACGCGCGATGGTCCTGGCCTCCGGGCGGACGATCAGATCCACATAGCGCTGCCGTACGCGGGATTCTTCGCTCATCTCTTTGTGAGCGACGGGAAGCGGACGCAGTGCTTTTGAAACGATCTGCCACGAATCAGCGAGCACCGACAATTCCCCGCGCCGCGAGCTGATCACCTCACCGTGAACGAAAACAATGTCGCCGAGGTCGACGTCGGACTTCCACGAGTCCAGCGATTCCTGACCGACCCGGTCGAGGCTGATCATCACCTGCAGTTGTGTGCCGTCGCCCTCTTGCAGTGTCGCGAAACACAATTTCCCGGAATTGCGCGCGAACATCACGCGGCCCGCAATTCCGACGATGAGGCCGGTTTCTTCCTCCGGCTCCAGGTCCGGATAGGTCTGGCGAATCTCGAGGAGGGTGTGCGTACGCGGAACTTCGACCGGATACGGATCCCGCCCCTGCGCCAGCAGACGCTCCCGCTTGCCCTGGCGGATTCGGTACTGCTCAGGGATATCGGTTTCGGGCGGGTCAGGTGCGGTCACGACTGGCCAGCTTAAATCAACGCGTGGACACCCCCATCAACGCAGCGGCGGTCGGCGCCCTCGCCGAGGAGCCGCTCGACTGGCGCTTCAAGGCTCTGCCTGCGTCGTGGTGGGGCCATACCCCCGCCGACGTGTGCGCGGCATCACCCCGGCTGCTCGAGGAGGGCGCCGTCGGCCCGATGTGCGTGCTGCGCGCCGACGCGTTGGCGCACAACGTTGCGGCCATGGCGCAGTGGTGCCGGCAGCGTGGCGTCGAGCTTGCGCCACACGGTAAGACGCACATGTCCCCTCAGCTGCTGGCGCGGCAGCTGGAGGCGGGCGCGTGCGCCGTTACCGTCGCCACCGTCAGCCAGACCCGTATCTTCCGTGCGTTCGGCGTGACCGATGTCGTGCTGGCCAACGAGCTGGTCGACGAGGCGGCGCTGCGCTGGCTGGCCGCCGAACTCGACGCGCATCCGGACTTCACCCTGGTGTGCTGGGCCGACTCGGTGCGCGGCGTCGAGCTGATGACCTCGACGCTGGCGGCGGCGGGTGCCGTGCGGCCGGCGGACGTGTGCGTCGAGGTGGGCATGGCACGCGGCCGAACGGGCTGTCGTGGGGCGGACGCCGTCGACGAGGTGGCCCGCGCAGTCGTCGCATCGCCGCGGCTGCGGCTGGTCGGTGTGGCGGGCTACGAGGCGGCGCTGGGTCACGATGTGACCGCCGAGGCGGTAACCCATGTCCGGTCCTATCTGGCCGACATCCGCGCCGCGGTACTGCGGCTGGCGCCGATCTTCGAAACCGACGACGTGATCGCGACGGCGGGCGGCAGCACGTATTTCGATGTGGTCGCCGACGAGCTCACCGGATGGCCTGCGGGGCTGCGCGTGCGGACGGTCCTGCGCAGCGGGTGCTACCTGACGCACGACGACGGCCTCTATCGCCGCACGTCGCCGTTGCGGGACGGCCTGCGGCCGGCGCTGAGCGTGTGGGCGCAGGTCGTGTCACGTCCCGAGCCGGACCTCGCGATCGTGACGATGGGGCGCCGCGACGTGTCCTTCGACCAGGATCTGCCGGTCCCCCAGGGTCTTCCGACGGCACGCGTCGTCAAGCTCAATGATCAGCACGCGTACCTACGGCTTGGCGACGAGCGCGTGGAGGTCGGCGACTGGCTGGAGTTCGGGATCAGTCACCCGTGCACCGTCTTCGACAAGTGGCCGATGATCCCGCTGCTCGACGGGGACGGCCGCGTCGTCGACCTGATCCGCACGTTTTTCTAGTGATTTCGGCGTGCTAAGTCTCGCTGAGCGTGACCCAGCACGCCGAAATCGCTGAATTAGCGCGCCTGCTTGAGGCGGCCGCGCTGGCTGTCGCGGTTGCGCTCGAACACCAGTCGCAGGCCGTCGAGAGTGAGATGCCGGTCGTAGTGCTCGACGGTGTGCAGATCCGGAAGAACCAGTGGCGCACCGTGCCCGGTGGCCACGACGGTGATGTCGTCGCCGCCGAAGCCGTCGACGTCCTCGCGGATGCGGTTCACCAATCCGTCGACCAGGCCGGCGAATCCGAACACCGCGCCTGCCTGCATGCATTCGACGGTGTTCTTGCCGATGACCGACCGCGGCCGCGTCAGCTCGACGCGGCGCAACGCCGCCGATCGCGCGGCCGCGGCGTCCGAGGACACCTGCACGCCGGGAGCGATTGCGCCGCCGAGAAATTCACCCTTGGCCGAGACGACGTCGACGCAGATCGAGGAACCGAAATCCACGACGATCGCGGCGGTACCGTACTTGTGGTAGGCGGCCAGGCAGTTGACGATGCGGTCGGCGCCGACCTCTTTGGGGTTGTCGACCAGCAGGGGTATACCGGTGCGCACCCCAGGTTCGATGAGCACGTGCGGCACCGACGGCCAGTACTGCTCTAGCATCACGCGCACCTCGTGCAGCACTGATGGCACGGTGGACAGTCCCGCGGCTCCCGTCAGCCGTTCGGCGTCGTCGCCGATGAGGCCGTCGATGGTCAGCGCCAGCTCGTCGGCGGTGACTTCGGATTCGGTGCGAATCCGCCAGTGGTGCACCACTTTTGCGTGATCACCCGAGCCGGACACCAGCCCGACGACGGTGTGCGTGTTACGAACGTCGATTGCGAGCAGCATGAATCACCGCGGCGACATCAGCTCGGACGCGTCCGCCGGCACATGGGCGGGATCGTGACCGAGGTCGATCTGCTTGTTATCGGCGTCGACGAAAACCACTCGCGGCTGGTACCTGCGCGCCTCGGCGTCGTCCATCGCGCCGTAGGCGATCAGGATCACCAGGTCGCCGGGATGCACCAGATGCGCTGCCGCACCGTTGATCCCGATGACGCCGCTGCCGCGTTCGCCGGTGATCGCGTAGGTCACCAGTCGTGCACCGTTGTCAATGTCGACGATCGTGACCTGCTCACCCTCGAGCAGGTCGGCGGCGTCCATCAGATCGGCGTCGATGGTCACCGAGCCGACGTAGTGCAGGTCGGCCTGGGTCACCGTGGCGCGGTGGATCTTCGACTTGAGCATGGTCCGTAACATCAGTTCCTCCAGGGTAGTTCGTGCTCGTCGTACTCGACATGGGGCCCTGGTCCGGATGGCACTCCGATGTCGACGGCGATGTTGTCCAGCAGTCGGGTTCGTCCGAGCCGGGCGGCGATGAGCATGCGCGCCGCGCCCTCGGCGGGTGCAGGCCCCAGCATCGGGTCGCGCACCTCCAGGTAGTCCACATCGATGGCAGGCACCTCGTCGAGCACCGCGCGGGCGGCGTCCAGCGCGGCGGTCGAACCCTCGCCTGCGGCGTACATTCCGGCAAGCAGCGCGGCCGAAAGCGCGCCCGCCTGTTCGCGTTCGACATCGTTGAGGTAGCGGTTGCGTGACGACATCGCCAGGCCGTCCGCTTCGCGGACGATCGGCACTCCGACGATCTGGGTATCGATGTCGAGGTCGGCGACCATCTGCCGGATCAGCGTCAGCTGCTGATAATCCTTCTCGCCGAAGAACGCGCGGTCCGGGTGGACGATGTTCAGCAGTTTGAGCACAACGGTCAGCACGCCGGCGAAATGTGTTGGCCGCGCGGCACCTTCGAGTTGTTCACCGAGCGGTCCCGGATGGACGGAGGTGCGGGTGCCCTGCGGGTACATGTCGGCGACCGTCGGGGTGAAGGCGATCTCGACCCGTTCTTCACGCAGGGCGGCGAGGTCGTCCTCGAGGGTGCGCGGGTATGCGTCGAGGTCTTCGTTGGCACCGAACTGCAACGGGTTCACGAAGATCGACACCACCACGACCGCACCCTGGACCCGCTTCGCCGACCGGATCAGCGTCAGGTGCCCCTCGTGCAGCGCACCCATCGTGGGCACCAGCATCACCCTGCGGCCGGTCGCGCGAAGGGCTTTCGTGACGTTCGAGACATCGCGCGGCGCGGAGTAGACGTTCAGCTCGCCCGCATTGAACTGTGGCTTCGCGGTGGTGATCATCGTGTTGCCTCCGTGAGCACCGCGAGCACCTCGTCGGGAGCATGCGCACGCTGTGCGGTACGCAACGAGTTGGTTCGATATGCCTGTGCGAGTTGAGGATCGACCTCGGTCAGCGCCTCCAGATGGCGTGCGATCGCGTCGGCGTCCCCGCGGGCGACCGGACCGGTCAGCGCGCTCTGACCGCGCGCCAGCGCATTCTCCAGCGATGCGCGCGCCAGCGGACCGATGACCCGTTCGGCGATGCCTCCCGGTGCGTCACCGACGATTTCCTGCCCGAGCAGTTCCTGTCCCCACAGCGCGGAGCGCAGCGCCTCGACCGCGTCGAGCAGCACGGTGACGACGTGGTTGCTCGCATGCGCCAGGGCGGCGTGATACAGCGTGCGCGCATCTTCGCGGATGCGGAACGGTTCGCCGCCGATCTCCAGCACCAGCGACTGTGCGATCGCGTATCCGACTTCGTCGGCCGCTGTGACGCCGAAGCAGGTGTCGGACAGGCGGACGATGTCCTCGTCGGCACCGGTGAAGGTCATCGCGGGGTGGATGGCCAGCGGTATGCAGCCCTGCTCGGTCAGCGACGCCAGCACCCCGATGCCGTTGGCCCCCGATGTGTGCGCCACGATCGTCCCCGGCCGAACCGCATGGGTCTTCGCCAGTCCTGAGACCAGGCCGGGCAGCGCAGCGTCGGGGACGGCCAGCAGAAGCAGTTCGGCACGGCCGGCGACCTCGTCCACCGGCAGCACCGCGGTGTCGGGCAGTCGGCGCTGCGCACGCTCGCGCGACGCATGCGAGATGGCGCTGCACGCGACGACGACATGCTCGGCGCGCTCCAAGGCCACACCGAGCGCAGTACCCACCCGACCAGCGGAAACAATGCCGATCGTGAGCCGCGCCGGGCGGAATCCGTCAGAGGGGGTCCCCATTGAAACCACGCAGACGACCTCGCTGAATGTCGAGAGTTTCTTCGTTCCGGTCCTGCAATGCGGGTACCGGACGGTCACCGAAGCCTAGCTCACTCCTCGCGACGGCGACGACGCCCGCCCCCCGAAGGGGTGGCCTGCAGCCGCGCCAGGAGCTCGGCGACCGTCTGTCCGCCGCTCCCGTCCTCGTCGGCACTGCGGTGTCGCGACCTGCGCGGCTCGGGCTCCGGCTGAGGCGGCACAGGGGGCTTACCCGGATCGACGACCTCGGGTCCCACCGAGTGCCTGCCGCGCGGCGGCTCGGACGGTGGTGTCGACATCGCGGGTTCCGGATCGGACTCGCGGGCGCGTCGCCTGCCGACGTACTCCTCGGAGGATCCGTTGTCGGTCGGCTGTTCCGCAGGCGCCACCCAGTTGCTGCCCGGTGCCCCCGCCGGAATAAAGCGACCTTCGGCGGGTGCGGGCTGCCAGTCGGATACCGGCTCCGGCTCGGGTGGTGGAGGCGCCGGCTCGGGCGCCTTCGGGGGTTCTTGCCCTACGGGCCAGGAGAATTGGGTGGTGCGCTCGTTGTCGGTGGGCGGCGGGACCGACGGCGTGGCCGCATAATGTGCGGCTTCATAATGTGCGGCTGCGCGTTCCGCCTCGCCCGCCCTGCGGTGCGCACCGCCAGGACCGGCCGGCGGCACCCACTCGTACTCGGGCGGATGCGGTTCCTCCGGCACGTCGATGATCGGGCTCTCGTCGGTGTGGAAGTCGGTCTCGACGCGGTCTTCGGTGTCGATGCGGCTGGCGGTGACCCGGCCCGCGGGCTCCGGAGTGGGCGCCCATTCCCGGTCGGTTTCCAGTGCGGGCCGGTGCGAAAGGTCGGCGTCGAACAGGATCTCCAGGTTGGCGCGCAGCGCGGCGAGTTCGGCCCGCAGGCCGGCCACCTCGTCGGCCGCCTGCGCGCGCAGTTCGGATACCAGTTCGCGGCGCAGCTGCGTCTCCACCGACAACTCGTACTCGCGGCGCGCGGAGATCTCACGATCCAACTGGAGGTCGTAGACGAGTTTGAGGTCGCGAACCTTCGCCTGGTCGATATCGCTCTGTCTGCGGTAGATGACCGACACGAACGCCGCCACCACCGCCGCCCAGAGCGCCAGGATGACAGCGAGTTTCAGCAACTCGACCCGGTTGGTGAACACAAGGGCAGAACTGGATCCGATTGCGAGTACCAGCAACACCGTCAGCAGCACCCAACCGGGCCGACGCGCGCTGCGCCGAGGCCTGGCGCTGCGGGTCGGTTCGGTCATGGGGCGACTGTACCCGCCACTGGTCACTCCGCGTGTCGTCCTCGGCGGCGATTCGGCCGCCCGACGATCGAACCAGTTACTCCGTTGCGCCATCAGGGTTGTCGGGCGGCTCAGGCGGAGACTTGCAGCAATGCTGGAGCCACAGCGCGGCGACCACGAGCGCCAACGCACACGCGGCGGCCACCACGGCGCCCGCGGTGTCTTCACCCGCGACGCGCAACGTCGAGCGCCGCGGCAGGAGGTAGGCGACCACGCCGAGCCACCAGCCGAGCACCAGCGCCCCCACCCACGCCGAGGCCTTGGCGATCAACACGGATCTCGCGACGGCGAGCGGATGCAGCCAGCCGGGTCCGTCGCCGATCTGCCCGTCGTTGATCTTGGCTCGCACGTAGAACGCCCAGCCCGCCAACACGATGGCGACCGCCAGCAGCGACACCCCCGACAGCAGCGTGATGGGCGGAAAGTACCGGTACAGCACCACGACGAGGAGGTAGCCCACCACCGCGGCAAGCAGGGTCGCGGCGGTGAGATCGCGTTTCCGGGTCGGACCCATCAGCGCAGAACCGAGTCGGTCAACCGGACGCCGTCACGGTCGGCGGGATCGAGTTCGGCCACCAGCTTCTCGACGGAGCTTCGCTCGCCGGCCACGGTCAGGACCGCGGCGGGCTCGACGGCGAGCCACGGCACGAGCACGAACGCGCGCTCGTGGGCCAGCGGATGCGGCAGCGTCAGCTCAGCGTCGTCGGAGGTGACCTCACGACCGCCGTCACTGCACATGACGAGGTCGACGTCGAGGGTGCGCGGACCCCACCGCTGTTCGCGCACCCGCTGCGCCCCCCGCTCGAATTCCTGCGCGCGGCGCAACCATCCGTGAGCGTCGAGGGTGGGATCGTCGGCGAGCACCACGGCGTTGAGGAAGGCGCCCTGTTCGACACCGCCCCACGGATCGGTCTCGTACACCGGCGACACCGCGCGTACGGCGTCGCCGAGGCCTTCGACGACGGCCCGCAGCCGCGCCAGCCGATCGCCGAGGTTCGACCCGATCGACAACACCACGCTCGTCACGGGTTACCCCGTCCGCCGCGCCGGGACCGACGCGCCACCACCGCGACGTCGCTGAAGCTCAGCGGGATCGGAGCGGACGGCTTGTGCACCACCACCTCGACGGCGTGCACACGCTGATCGGACATGACGTCATCGGCGATCTCGCCGGCGACGGTCTCGATCAGATTGCGCGGCGGGCCCGCAACGATATCGGCGGCCCGCAACGCCAACGTGCCGTAGTCGAGAGTGTCGGCCAGGTTGTCGCTCGCCGCCGCGACGTCGAGGTCGATCCACACTGTGATGTCGACGACGAAGTCCTGGCCGTCGCGCCGCTCATGTTCGAAAACACCGTGGTGGCCGCGAACGGTCAACCCGCGCAACTCGATTCGATCAGCCATGCTCAACCGTTCCAGGCCTCGAGCACCTTGAGCGCATCGACCGACGCTCGCACGTCGTGCACTCGGACCCCCCACGCGCCGTGCAGGCCGGCGAGCGCGGAGATCACCGCGGTCGCGGTCTCCCTGCCGTCGGGTGGACGCGGTTCACCGTCTGAATTCGCCAGCAGCGAGCCGAGGAAGCGTTTCCGGGATGCGCCGACCAGTACCGGAATTCCGGTGCCGACGAACTCGGGCAGCGCCCGCAACAGCGACCAGTTGTGTTCCGCCGTCTTGGCGAAACCCAGTCCGGGGTCGATGACCACATTCGCCGGATCGACCCCGGCGGCCACCGCGCGGTCGACGCTCTCCAGAAGCTCGTCGCGGACCTCCGCGACCACGTCGCGGTAGGCGGGCACGTCGTGCGGGCGAGCCGCACCGACCGAGCGCCAGTGCATCAGCACCCACGGCACCTTCGCGTCGGCGAGCAGCGGAGCCATCCCCGGATCGGCCCGGCCACCGGAGACGTCGTTGACGATCTGGGCACCGCTTTCCAGCGCGGCCTGCGCGACCGCTGCGTGCATCGTGTCGATGCTCACGGTAAGCCCTTGTCCGGCAAGCTCTTTGATCACCGGCACCACTCGCGACGTCTCCACCTGCGGGTCGATACGCGTGGCGCCCGGCCGCGTCGACTCCCCGCCGACATCGATGATTGCCGCGCCTTCAGCGGCCAGCTCGAGACCATGGGCGACGGCGCGGTCACGGTCGAGGAACAGCCCACCGTCGGAGAAGGAGTCGTCGGTGACGTTCACAACCCCCATGACCTGCACGCTGGGTGGATTCACTTGCGCAGGATGAGGTCCAGTGCTTCCGACCTGGATGCATTGTCGGTCTTGAACTGTCCACGCACCGCCGACGTCGTCGTGACGGCGCCGGGCTTGCGGACGCCGCGCATCGACATGCACAGGTGTTCGGCCTCGACTACGACGATGACGCCGCGCGGATTCAGCTTGCGCATCAACGCGTCCGCGATCTGCGCCGTGAGGCGTTCCTGCACCTGCGGTCGTTTGGCGTACAGATCCACCAGCCGCGCGATCTTCGAGAGCCCGGTGACCCGGCCGTCCTCGCCCGGGATGTAGCCGACGTGCGCCACCCCGTGGAAAGACACGAGATGGTGTTCGCATGTCGAGTACATCGGGATCTGCTTGACCAGCACCAGCTCGTCGTGCTGCTCGTCAAAGGTGGTGTTGAGCACCGTATCCGGGTCGGTGTACAGACCGGCGAACAACTCCCTGTACGCGCGCGCCACCCGGGCGGGGGTGTCTTCGAGGCCGTGGCGATCGGGGTCCTCCCCCACCGCGATCAGCAACTCGCGCACAGCGGCCTCGGCGCGCGCCTGGTCGAACTCCGCGGGTTTGAATTTGACAGAGTTGTTCTGCGACTGCGTCATTGAAGCCTCCTGTGAGCCTGCAGGCCGGTCAGCCGTGCGGGTTCTGCCGGCCGTTCTCCTGTCCCGAATCGTCGTTCGGGCTGGGCTGGCCACCCTGCTGTGGATGGCCGGGCTGCGGGTAGGGCTGATATGGGGGGTACGGCTGCTGCCAGTTTGGGTTCTGCGGCGGCGGATACCAGTAACCCTGGGGCTGCGGTTGCTGCTGCTGTGGCTGCGGCGGCCA
Source organism: Mycolicibacterium moriokaense (assembly GCF_010726085.1). NCBI lineage: Bacteria > Bacillati > Actinomycetota > Actinomycetes > Mycobacteriales > Mycobacteriaceae > Mycobacterium > Mycolicibacterium moriokaense. Next base: position 1,149,653 of record NZ_AP022560.1, on the reverse strand, counting down.
CCCGGGCGCATGCCACCCTGCGGGGGCGCCGTAGTCCGGTTGCGTCGGCGCACCGGCCCCAGTTCCGTTGGAGCCGTTGCCGTTTGCGCCGTGCTTGGCCGCCTCGGCAAGCTTGGTGGCCTCCGCCTTCTTGCTGGCCTGCGCGATGGCTGTCTTGAACGCGGGCTCAGGCACCGGCTTGGGCCACGGCTCGCCGCGTTCGATCGCGAGCTCGCCGGGTGTCTTGATCGGCGGCTTATCCGAGGGAACCCGGCCACCGAAGTCGTCGAACATCGTCAGCCGCGGCCGCTTCTTGACGGCCTCGAAGATCGCCTGCAACTCCGCGCGGTGCAGGGTCTCCTTCTCCAGCAGTTCGCCTGCCAGGACGTCGAGCACGTCGCGGTACTCGGTGAGGATCTCCCACGCCTCGGTGTGCGCGGCCTCGATCAGCTTGCGGACCTCGTCGTCGATGATCTGCGCGACCTCGTGGCTGTAGTCGGCCTGAGTGCCCATGGTGCGGCCGAGGAACGGGTCGCCGTGTTCGGTGCCGTAACGCACGGCGCCCAGCTTGGAACTCATGCCGTATTCGGTGACCATCGCGCGGGCGATCTTGGTGGCCTGCTCGATGTCGGACACCGCGCCGGTGGTCGGCTCGCGGAACACCAGCTCCTCCGCGGCGCGGCCGCCCATCGCGAACACCAGCCGCGCGATCATCTCCGATCGCGTCATCAGGCCCTTGTCGTCCTCGGGGACCGCCACCGCATGGCCACCGGTGCGGCCGCGGGCGAGGATCGTCACCTTGTAGATCGGCTCGATGTCGGGCATCGCCCATGCCGCCAGCGTGTGCCCGCCTTCGTGATAGGCGGTGATCTTCTTTTCCTGCTCGCTGATGATGCGGCCCTTACGGCGCGGCCCGCCGACGACGCGGTCGACCGCTTCCTCGAGTGCAGGGCCGGTGATGACCGTGCCGTTCTCGCGGGCGGTCAGCAGCGCGGCCTCGTTGATGACGTTGGCCAGGTCCGCACCCGACATGCCGACGGTCCGCTTCGCGAGCCCATCGAGGTCGGCGTCCTCGGCCATCGGCTTGCCCTGCGAATGCACCTTCAGCACGGCCTTGCGGCCCGCGAGGTCGGGGTTGGACACCGGGATCTGACGGTCGAAGCGGCCGGGCCGCAGCAGCGCCGGGTCGAGGATGTCGGGCCGGTTGGTCGCCGCGATCAGGATCACCCCCTGGCGGTCACCGAAGCCGTCCATCTCGACCAGCAGCTGGTTCAGCGTCTGCTCGCGTTCGTCGTGCCCGCCGCCGAGCCCGGCGCCGCGCTGGCGACCGACGGCGTCGATCTCGTCGACGAAGATGATGCACGGGCTGTTCTGCTTGGCCTGCTCGAACAGGTCGCGCACGCGCGAGGCGCCGACGCCGACGAACATCTCGACGAAGTCCGAACCTGAAATCGTGAAGAACGGAACTCCTGCCTCGCCCGCCACGGCGCGCGCCAGCAGCGTCTTACCGGTGCCCGGCGGCCCGTAGAGCAGCACGCCCTTGGGGATCTTGGCGCCCAGCGCCTGGTAGCGCGACGGGTTCTGCAGGAAGTCCTTGATCTCGTAGAGCTCCTCGACCGCCTCGTCGACGCCGGCGACGTCGGCGAACGTGGTCTTCGGCATGTCCTTGGACAGCTGCTTGGCCTTCGACTTGCCGAAGCCGAAGCCCATCCGGCCGCCGGTCTGCATGCGGGAGAACATCACGAACAGGCCGACGAGCAGCAGCAGCGGCAGCAGGTAGATCAGCAGTGAGCCCAGCATGCTGCCCTGGTTCACGACGGTGTTGATCTTGGCGTTCTTGGCGCTCAGCGCGTCGAAAAGCTGCACTCCGTACCCGGTGGGGTACTTCGTGATGATCTTGTCGCTGTCCTGGGTATCGCTGTTGCCATCCTTGAGCTCCAGGCGAAGCTGCTGCTCGCGGTCGTCGATCTGCGCGCTCTTGACGTTGTCGTTCTTGATCTGCGCCATCGCGACCGAGGTGTCGACGGGCTTGAATCCGCGAGTGTCGTCGCTGAAGTAGTAGAACGACCACCCCAGCAACAGCACCACCGCAATCACGGTGAGCGTGCGGATGACATTCTTTCGATTCATACGTGAGTCCGGTTCATCGAATGTTCGTCGTCGACTTCCTGTAGAGCGCAGTCAGAAAACTCAAGGCTACCGCTAGACCAACGAACTAAGGTTCCCGCCCAGCCAGCGGATCTCCCCGATGGCGTGCACCGATCCCGCAGTCGGGCCTGGATAGGCTCATGCCGTGCTCACGACGACCGTGCGGCTGGTTGAGACGAACGGGGTGACTCTTCGAGTCCTCGAGGCAGGCGACCGCGGTGCGCCGCCGGTCGTGCTTGCCCACGGATTCCCTGAACTGGCCTATTCGTGGCGCCATCAGATCCCGGTGCTTGCCGACGCCGGCTACCACGTGCTGGCCCCCGATCAGCGCGGATACGGCGGCTCCAGCCGGCCCGCCGCCGTCGAGGAATACGACATCCATGCGCTGACCGGCGACCTCGTCGGCCTGCTCGATGACGCGGGCGTGGAGCGGGCCGTGTTCATCGGCCACGACTGGGGCGCGATGGTGGTGTGGCACACCACGCTGCTGCACCCTGACCGGGTCCGCGCGGCCGCCGGGCTCAGCGTGCCACCGATACCCCGGGCCCGGTCTCGCCCGACCGAAAGATGGCGGGAGAAGTTCGGCGAGGACTTCTACATGCTGCGCTTCCAGGAGCCCGGCGTCGCCGACGCCGAGATGGCCGCCGACGTGGCCGTCACAATGCGTGGGATGTTCGCCGGGCTGCTCGGGGGGGACGCGCCGCTACCCGACTGGATCAGCCCGGACGAGTTCGAGCATTACGTCACCGAGTTCGGCAGGACCGGTTTCACCGGCGCCCTGAACTGGTACCGCAACTACGACCGCAACTGGGAGACGACGCCGCACCTGGCCGGCGCGCAGACCACCGTGCCTGCGCTGTTCGTCGGTGGCACAGCCGATCCCGTGGGCCCGACGATGAATCCCGCCCGCGCGCGTGAGGTCGTCGCGGGGCCGTACACCGAGACGTGGATCGAGGGTGCCGGGCACTGGGTTCAGCAGGAGCGGCCCGAGGAGGTCAACCGAATCCTGTTGGCGTTCCTGCGCGAAGTGGAGACCAGCTAGCCGGACGATCTTGGTGCCGCCCTGACGGTATGGTGCCTCACATGTCGATCGCAGCGAGTGCGAAGTTTCCCATCCGGCTCCTCGTCCTCGCCGCCGCGGGACTCGTTGTCACACTGTCGGGTTGCGACGCCGCGTCGGGCCCGTCCCCCGCCCCGACCACCACCGCCGAGCCGACAGTCCGGCAGGTCACCGTCGTCGGCTCCGGCGAAGTCAAGGGCGCCCCGGACACGTTGAACGTCAGCGCCTCGATCGAGTTCACCGCCCCCGACGTCACCGGCGCGATGAACCAGGTCAGCGATCGTCAGCTCGGGGTGATCAACGCACTGGTCGACGCCGGCGTCGACCGCGACGACATCAGCACCACCGAGGTGAGCCTGCAGCCACAGTTCGCGAGCACCGACAGCACCACCATCGTCGGGTACCGGGCGAGCAACACCATCGACGTGAAGATCCGCCAGCTGGACGCCGCTTCGCAGGCCCTCGCGCTGATCATCAGCACCGGCGGCAACGCCACCCGGATCAACAACGTGAGCTATTCGCTCGAGGACGATTCACAACTCGTCCGCGACGCGCGCAGCCGCGCCTTCCAGGACGCCAAGGACCGCGCCGAGCAGTACGCGGAACTGTCGGGACTCACTCTCGGCAGCGTGATCTCGATTTCCGAGGTCGCAGGCACCCAGCCGCCCGTCCCGCTGCAGAGTCCACGCGCCGACATGGCCGCCGCACCCGTGCCGCTCGAACCGGGTCAGCAGACCGTCGGCTTCGGCGTGACGGTGGTCTGGGAGCTCACCTAACCCCGGCGAGCAGACGCGAAAACCCCCTTTTTGCGCGGAAATTGGGGGTTTTCACGTCTGCTCGCGGAAAAAAATTCAGCCCGCGGGCGCGATGTCGACCGGGATCCCGTTCAGCACCGCGGTGCCGGACAGCGGATCGAGCCGATTGCCCGCGTTGAGCTGATTGACGTTCACCCCGGGATTACGCGCGGCGAGTTCCTGGCCGGTGCCGTCGCGGTCGTGACCCCAGCCGTGCGGTAGCGACACCACACCGCGCCGCATGCCGTCGGTGATCTCGATCGGAGCCAGCAGTTCGCCGCCCGGACCCTTCACGACCGCGGTGTCGGTCAGGCCGAGTTCGGCGGCGTCGTCGGGATGGATGCGCAGCGTGCAGCGATTGGTGCCGCCTGCCAGTGCGGGCACGTTGTGCATCCAGCTGTTGTTGGACCGCAGATGGCGTCGCCCGATGAGCACGAACCGATCTGCCCGACGGTCCAGCGCGTCGCGCAGCCGCGCCGTTTCCTCGAGCAGCAGCGGCGGCGCGAGTTCGACTCTGCCCGTTGGGGTTCGCAGAACCTGGCGCAGCCGCGGTTGCAGCGGACCGAGGTCGATTCCGTGCGGGGACTCCTTGACACGCTGCAGCGTCAGGCCGTCCGGCTTGGCGCCGAACGCATCGCCGTAGGGGCCGAGCCGCAGCATCATGTCGAGGCGGCGCTCGTATCCCGGACCGGGCGGCAGCATCGCGGTCAGCTCGTCGACGGGGCGGCCGGCGACCGGTGAAGTGGGATCGGCGGTCTCCTTGCCCAACGTCATCGCGATGACCTGTTCGTCGACGAGCGCGGGGTCGCCGTCGACGGCCGCACCGAACAGCACCAGCGCGATCCGCGACAGGATCTCCGCCTCGTCGGGCCGACCCTTGGTGGGCAGCACAGGCGGCGAATAGCGGACGTTGTTGCGCACCGCGAGGTTGTTGAGGGCGAAGTCGAAGTGCGGGCTCTGCGACGGCGGCGGTGGCGGCAGGATGACGTCGGCGTGCCGCGTCGTCTCGTTCAGGTACGGGTCGATGCTGACCATGAACTCGACGCCTGCGAGTGCACGGTCGAGGCGGTCGCCGTCGGGCGCGGACAACACGGGGTTGCCGGCGATGGTGATCATGGCCTTGATCTGACCGTCGCCCGGGGTGTCGATTTCCTCGGCGAGTGCGGCCGCCGGAAATTCGGCCAGCGCCTCGGGATAGCCGGAGACCCGGCTGTGCCAGCGGCCGATGCCGAATCCGCGACCAGCTTTCGGCGGGCGGGGCGCCGGTGACGTCGCACCGAGCGGGAACATCGCGCCGCCCGGGCGGTCGAGATTGCCCGTCAGCACGTTGATGACGTCGACGAGCCAGCTGCCGAGGGTGCCGAATTCGACCGTCGACGTGCCGATGCGGCCGTAGACCGCGGCTGTCGGGGCGGCGGCGAGCTCGCGCGCCAGCGTGCGGATGTCATCCGCATCGACTCCGCAGTACTCGGCCACGGCGTCCGGCCCGAAGTCGGTCGCTGCGGCGCGCACATCGTCGACACCGTTCACGTGATCGGCGACGGTCCCCAGGTCGACCAGGCCCTCGTCGAACAGCACGTGCACGACGGCGAGCATCAGCGCGGGATCGGTGCCCGGCCGGGGCGCGATGTGCCGGTCGGCGAGCTCGGCGGTGCGGGTGCGGGCGGGATCGATGACGACGAGCTTGCCGCCGCGCTTGCGCAAGGCGCGCAACTTGCCGCCGAAGTCGGGGGCGGTGGCCAGACTGCCGTTGGACACAAGGGGATTCGCGCCGATGACGACGAGGTAGTCGGTGCGGTCGAGGTCGGGCACGGTGAACGCGACCGGGCTGCCGAACATCAGGCCCAGTGCGACGTGCTTGGGCATCTGGTCGAGCGTGCTCGCGCTGAACACCTGGCGGGTGCCGAGTGCGCGGATGATCACCGGCGGATACAGCGCGCCCGCGACGGTGTGTGCGTTGGGGTTGCCGAGATACACCCCGACCGAGGATCCGCCGTGCTCGGCGACGACAGCACCGAGGCCATCGGCGACCGCGGCGAACGCCTCGTCCCATCCGGTCTCGGTCAGCACGCCGTCGCGCCGGACCAGGGGCCGCGCCAATCGGTCGGGATCGTTGTCGAGCTCGGCGAAGCTCGCCCCCTTGGGGCAGATGAAGCCGTGGCTGAACACGTCGTCGCGGTCGCCGCGGGCACCGGTGAGCCGACCGTCGTCGATCGTGAGGATCAGGCCGCAGGTGGCCTCGCACAGGGGGCAGATCCGAAGGGCTGTTTCGGTCATGCCCAACATAGTGCGCCGATTACGCCTGCTCGTACACCTTTGGGTCGAGCGTGCCGATGTAGGGCAGGTCGCGATAGCGCTCGGCGTAGTCGAGGCCGTAGCCGACGACGAACTCGTTGGGGATGTCGAAGCCGACGTAGGCGATGTCGACGTCGGCGCGGACGGCCTCGGGTTTGCGCATCAGCGTGCAGACCCGCAAGGACCGCGGATGCCTGGTCGCCAGGTTGCGCAGCAGCCAGGACAGCGTCAGCCCGGAGTCGACGATGTCCTCGACGATCAGCACGTCGCGGTCGTTGATGTCGCGGTCGAGGTCCTTGAGGATGCGCACGACGCCCGATGAGGACGTCGACGATCCGTAGGAGCTGACGGCCATGAACTCCAGCTGCGTCGGCAGCGGGATCGCTCTCGCGAGATCGGTGACGAAGAAGACCGCGCCCTTCAGCACCGTGATCAGCAGCAGATCCTGGGTCCCGGCGGCGATGGCGTCGCGGTAGTCCTCGCCCAGCTGACGTCCCAGCTCTGCGACCTTTGCCTGGATCTCGTCCGACGACAGGAGCACCGACTTGATATCACCGGAGTACATGTCGGTGGATTCCGCGGCCACGTGCACAGCGTGCCATGTTTTCACACGGGCTCGCTGTGCAGGGTCAGCATCCCGCCGCGCCGGCCCGCGATGAGCCGCCTGCTGCGCAGCGGCGACCCGACCGCGACGCCGCCCTGGCCACGCCAAGCCGTCACCAAGGCGTCCACGCCGCGGATCTGCTTGTCGGTCAGCGCGCTGGCACCGCCGGCCAACAGCCAACCGCGAATGACCCTGCGCCGGACGGCCTCCGGCAGCTTGATCAGACGTGCGGTGTCGAGGCCGTCGGCGACCGACACGTCGGCGAGCTCGCGAGCCGCCAGTTCGTCGAGCGCCTCGCTGTCCTCGCGCAGCGCGGCGGCGGTGCGGGCCAGCGCCTCGGCGACGCCGCCGCCGAGCACGTCCTCCAGCAGCGGGAGGACCTCGTTGCGCAGCCGCGTCCGGGTGAACCGGCGATCGAGGTTGTGCGGGTCCTGCCACGGCGTGAGGTTCAGCTCGTCGCACGCCGCGTGCGTCACCGCCCTCCGGACGCCGAGCAGCGGGCGGTACCACGGCGGGTCGTGCGGGCGCATACCCGCGATGGAGCGCGCACCCGAGCCGCGCCCCAGGCCGAGAAGCACCGTCTCGGCCTGGTCGTCGAGTGTGTGCGCGAGCAGCGCCGGCGCATCGCCACGCGCGGCGTCCAACGCCCGGTAACGGGCGGTGCGCGCGGCGGCCTCGGGACCGCCCTCGGTGCCGACGTCGACGCAAAGCACTTGGGCGTCAACGCATCCCAATGCGAGTGCCTGTTCACGCGCGATGGTCGCCACCTGATCGGAGCCGGCCTGCAGGCGATGGTCGACGATCAAGGCGGTGGTCGGTTTCAGCTTGGCCGCCACCGCGGTCAGCGCCAACGAGTCGGGTCCCCCGGACAGCGCGACACACCACCGCGAATCGGCATCGCCGTACTCCCGCACGAACGCCTTCACGGCCGCCCGCAGCGCGGCTACAGCACTCTGTCGATCCACCGTTGCGGCTTGTCGATTTCCGTTGGCAGGGGCAGGGTTTCGGGACTGGACCAGACGGCGTTGAACCGGGTCATCCCGACTCGGTACACCACGTGGTCGACGAATGCCTTGCCGCGGGTGTACTGGAGCAGTTTGGCGTCGAATCCGAGCAGTGCCCGCATGATCCGTTGCAGCGGAGGCTGTTTTCGTTGGCGCCGTTCATCGAAGCGTTTGCGAATCGTCGCCACCGACGGCACGACTTTGGGTCCCACGGCGTCCATCACGTGGTCCGCGTGGCCCTCCAGCAGCGTGCCCAACACCAGCAGTTGGTCCAGCGCCTTGCGCTGGGGCTCGGCCTGCACGGCCCGCATCAGGCCGATCATCCCCGTCGAATTCGGTTCCGTATCAGCGTCAATGACGTAGTCGCGACGGCTGCGGATGAACGCCGCGAGCCTGCCCACCATCTGGGAGACGTCATCCCCCGCGTCCTGGGTGAGCACCGCCAGCGACTGCGACATGTGGTCGGCCAGCCACGGATTGGCCCGGAACTGAACGCGATGGGTGACCTCGTGCAGGCACACCCAGAGCCGGAAATCGCTTGGCTGGACCCGCAATTGGCGCTCGACACCGATCACGTTCGGGTACACCAGCAGAAGTTCGCCGCCCTCGCGTCCGAACGGGTCGTACTGACCGAGGATCCCCTGCGAGACGAACGCCAGCACGGCCCCGGTCTGCGCGCCGGTGATCCGTCCGCTGATGAAACCCCTCGGCTTGTCCGTGCCGCCTGTCATCACCCGCATCGACTGTGCGGCCGCGTGAATCCACTGCGGGCGGTCGACGATTCGGGCTTCAGGGATCTCGCCGCCCTCGTTGAGCCCGGTAACCTCGCGCACCGGCACCTCGGCCCGACGGGACGCCTCCGCCAGTTGCTCGATCACCTGACGACGGGTGTAGTCGGAGGCCGCCGGACCCGGTCGCACCAGTTTCGCGCCGACCTCGGTGGCGAAATTCCAGTCGACGGCACGGCCGACGCTGGGCGAAGTCACGGTCTCTGCACTCATGCGCTGCATCCGCACGTCCGCAGCACCGCGGCGAAGTTGTCGAGGGCGATCAGGCCGGTCGGCCCCGCGTCGTTGGAGATGAAGGCGAAGGTGAGGACGCGTCCGCTCGAATCGGTGACGATGCCGGCCAGCGAGTTGGTCCCGGTGAGCGATCCGGTCTTGGCCCGCAGGAAACCCGCCGAGGGCCGGTGGGCATCGATGTGGAGGTAGCGATTGGACAACGTGCCGCTGCCGCCCGCGATCGGCAGCAGTTCGACCAGCGGCCGTAGCTTGGGCTGGTCGTTGCCGGCGGCTGCGTTGACGACTTCGTCGAGGGTGTCCGCGGTGAGCCGGTCGTCGACGGACAACCCGCTGGAATCGAATAGCCGGGCGTTGGCGGTGTCAATCTCGGCGGCTTCGAGTTGGCGCAGGACCGCCTGCACCGCGCCGGCAAAGCTCTGTGGCAGGCCGAGTTTGGCGGCGACCTCGCGGCCGATCGACTCGGCCATCACGTTGTCGGAGAAGTTCATCATGTCGCGCAGCCGATCGATCAGCGGCGGCGACTGCACCGACCCGATCTCATGGCCGCCGCGAGCGGCCCCCGGCACCACGGTCACCTTGGCGGGGTCGACGCCGAGTGCGACGGCCAGCGCGCGACCGGCATCGAGCGCGGGTGTCTTGGAACGCGTGGAGTCGACGCTGACGGGCTGGGTGCGACCGCCGTCGAGCATCACCGACTCCATCGGGGCGATGTCACCGCCGTCGATGTCGGCCGGATCCCAGCCGTGCGCCATCGTCGGGCCGCTGTATTCGCTCACGTCGACCTGCACGGCGGTGGCGTGGATACCGGCCTCCTCAACCTGCTCGGCCAGATCGCTGATGCGCGCCGCGTCGCGGTACCAGGTGGCATCGCCGGGCTTGGCCGCCGACAGCGTCTGGTCACCGCCGCCCTTGAGGACGACCACACCCGGCCTGTCGGTGCTGAACACGCGGGTGGTCAGCCGGGCGTCCCGGTCCAGGGTCAGCAGGGCCGCCGCGGCGGTCAGCATCTTGTTGGTCGACGCCGGTTGCATCGGCACGTCGGCGCCCTGCGACCACAGCTCCGCCCCGGTGATCGCATCGGTGATGCGGCCGGTGAACTTGCCGAGATTGGGATCGGCGAGCACGGGCGCGAGCGCCGCCGCCAGCCGGTCCCTGGTGGGCTTGGGGGCGGAGTCGGAGACGGGCACGATGCCCGGGTTCGCGGTCGCCGCCGGGGGAGGCGGCTTGATCGCCGCCGCATCGGGAGAGCCGCCGCCCGTGACCATGGCCGAGACCGCGACGACGGCGGCGACCAGCACCAGCACCGCCACCGCGATCAGCGCGTGGGTGGAGCGCCGCCACGTCGTGGGCCGCATAGCTCTCCTGCTCTCAAACGACTAGCTGCTTAGAGCAGGGTATCCGTTGCGGAGGATCAGGCCCGCCGGCCGCGGGGGCCGAAGGCGGACTGCACGAGGGCAGGATCGAAGGCGGCGGGCGCCTGCCCCGTCGCCGCGTACTCGTATACGGCGACGCGGAAGATCGAGTTGAGCGCGCTGGACACGACGGCGACGACGATCACGGCGGCCACCGCGACCGCGCCGACAGCGAAGGCGACCGGGGCGAGACCGACGGCGACGAGCGCGTAGCCGGCGGCACCTCCGACGAGGACGAGTCCGAAGACGATCAGTCCCGTGACCGCCGAGATCGCGACCTGCCCCGTCGCACCCTCACCCCATTTCGCGCGCACGACCGCAACCGATCGTTTCAGCGACCGGATCGGTCCGGTGCCCTCCAGCGCGATCACCGGGATCACGAAGAACGTCGCCACCGCCCACGCGGCACCGGCGATCCAGACCGCGATCCGGCCTGCCAGCGGGAAGCGTTCCTCCAGAATCCGCAGGACCAGCCCGACGGTGCCCGCCACGAGGGTCCAGCCGAGGATCGGCCCGAGTTGGCGCGTCGCGGCCGAAATGCCCTCGCCGATGGTCGTGTCCTCGCCACGCAGCGAGCGCGCCGCACATGCCGCCAGCGCCACGTTGAAGAACACGGCGATGAACGTCGACACGTAGATGGTCACGACCGCCGCCACGGCGTACCCGGGGTTGTTCTGGTCGGCGCCCGCGACCAGGGCCGTCGGGACCATGATGACCACGACGGCGACGGTCGCGAAAGCCGCCGACAGGATCGGGAAGATCACCAGCGACCTGTCGTTCTTCAAGACCACCCAGCTCTGCTTCGTCAGAGCCCAGCCGCGGGAAATGGCGCCCATCGTGCCTCCTAGACAAGTGGCCAGCATCGTAGGCAGCCGACCGCACCAAGATCAGCGAAACGCCCTGGATTAGGGTTGTGCCCGTCCCCAACACCCAGGGCAGAAAGGCGCGGCCGTGCAATTCGACGTAGTCATCGAGATCCCCAAGGGTTCGCGGAACAAGTACGAGGTGGACCACGACACCGGCCGGGTGAAGCTGGATCGCTACCTGTACACCGCGATGGGCTACCCGACCGATTACGGTTTCTTCGAGAACACGCTCGGCGAGGACGGCGATCCGCTGGACGCGCTGGTACTGCTGCCGGAGTCCGTGTTCCCCGGCTGCATCGTCGAGGCACGTCCTGTCGCGATGTTCCAGATGACCGACGAGGCCGGCGGCGACGACAAGCTGCTGTGCGTGCCTGCGGGCGACGGGCGCTGGGACCACATCCAGGACCTCGAAGACGTCCCCGCCTACGAACTCGACGCGATCAAGCACTTCTTCGTGCACTACAAGGACCTCGAGCCCGGCAAGTACGTCAAGGCCGCGGACTGGGTGGGGCGCGAGAAGGCCGAGGCCGAACTACAGGCCTCGATCGAGCGGTTCAAAAACGCAGGCCACTGACACTGACCGGCCCGTCCGGGCCGTTATTTTTCATCGCCGTAACATTCGGTAACCCGCGCGTACCCTGCGCCTTCGATGATGACGGCGTGTTGATGCATCAGGGGATCGGCCTCGAGGCGTTCAACGCAATGCCGATGCGGCGAGCGGTGCACGCCATCTTCGAGTGCTGCTACAGCGTCCCGCTGGCAGCCGATCTGTGCCGCAGTCGGCCGTTCGCCACCCACGACGAACTCTTCCGTGCGGCCGACGCGCTGCTGTTCGGCCTCGCCGAGGAGTCGATTGACACGATCCTGCAGGCCTATCCCGACGTCGGCCGCAGGCCGGGCAGCGAGAAGTCGGCCGCGGAGCAGTGCGCCATCTGGTGCGAAGAGCCCGTGATGGACCAACTGAGCCAGGCGTCCAAGCGCTACCTGGAGCACTTCGGCTTCGGCTTCGTCATGTTCGTCAACGGCTACACGGCACAGGATGTGCTGGCGACGATGTCCGACCGGCTGCACAACGACGCCGAAACCGAGCGCAAGGTCGTGCGAAACGAACTCGCCAGGATCAATCGCACCCGTCTCGAACGGATGTTGGGCCCCGAAGGCGGCTACGACAACTGGTGAGGGGGCCTAAACCCCCTGCCAGTCCAGGATTGCCGTGTCCTGCTTCTTGCCGTAGTCGAGAACGAAATCCTCTGGCGCAGGATCGTTTAGCGGACCGTCGAACTGAATCGTCGTGGCCGCGTTGCCCTGAGTGAACGTCAGCACGCTTGTCGACTGCGTACCGTCGAGCGTCGTCCCCGCGATCAGATTCCCGTTGGCGCCCACCGCCGCGGCCACCTTCCTCGGCGCCGCCACCTGATCCGCTGCGGCCGAAAGCGATGCAGCCGCCGCCTCCTCGTTGGGATAGAGCAGGATCGTGGTGGTGATCGAGCGGGTACCGCCTTCGCGGTGGGTGTAGTCGGCCTGAATGCCTTGCTGCCCGTTCGGATTGATGACGAACGGGGCCGCGCTGTAGGCCAGTGAATCCGTGAGGAGGTTCGGGTCCACCGGCAGCGTGCTGAGGTCATTGGATTGCGCTGTGGCAGAGCCCAAACCGCCGATCGTCGCCGCAACGGCCATGGCGGCGAACGCTCCCGCCGCCTTCGTATACGTCTTCATCCTCAGCATGGGTAGCACGCCCATCCACGCCAGCCGTCGCGCCAGAACCAGCCGGGCCCGCAACCCATGTTGCCCGTGGTGCCGTAGCAGTCGAGTGCGACCACCTTGGGAACCGCGGGAATCGAAGGTGAGGTGTAGGTCGTGTCCTGGACCGAACCCGCCGCCGCCGTCGGCGCTGTCAGGATCGGCCCCGCCATGAGTGCGGCCGCTGCGACCGCCATCGTGAGTTTGTGCATACGTGCTCCTCCCACAACATTGACACCGGGTCATGCAGAAGGTACCGCGCCGACGCTGCCATCACTTCCCAATTGCCGGAACAAAAGCACGGCGTGCCGCGCATGATGGTCCGATGCACGAGCTATTGCAGGGGCACTGGCACCCACGCTTCGACAAGGTCGCGGCGGCGCTCGCCGACGAGATCACCCGCGGCGAGGAGGTCGGGGCCGCGATCGCCATCGACATCGACGGCGAACTCGTCGTCGACATGTGGGGCGGCCACGCCGACGCCGCCAAGACCCTGCCGTGGACCAGGGACACGATCGTCAACGTGTGGTCGTCGACGAAGACGGTCACGGCGCTCGCGGCGCTGATGCTGATCGACCGTGGTTTGGTCGAACCCGAGGCCCCGGTGGCCACGTATTGGCCCGAGTTCGCGGCGAACGGCAAGCAGCACATCGAGTTTCGTCATCTGATGTCGCACACGTCGGGCGTTTCCGGGTGGGACCAGCCGGTGGTCGTCGAGGACGTCTTCGACTGGGACAAGTCGACGTCCGCGCTGGCCGCCCAGTCGCCGTGGTGGGAGCCGGGGACCGCGTCGGGATATCACGCCCTTAACTACGGACACCTCATCGGCGAGGTGCTGCGCCGGGTGACCGGAAAGTCGTTGAAGGAGTTCGTGCGCGACGAGATTGCGGGTCCGCTCGGCGCCGACTTCCAGATCGGTGCGATACCCGCTGACGACGACCGGATCGCGGAGATCATCCCCGCGACCGAGCCGCTCGACCTGCCCCCGATGGATCAGTGGCCGGCCCCGATGCTGAAGACCTTCACCGGTCCGGCGCCGGATCCCGCGGTGGCCAACACCGCGGATTGGCGCGCCGCAGACATCGGCGGCGCCAACGGCCACGGCAACGCCCGGTCACTGGCCCGCATCCTGTCGGCTATCTCGTTGGGCGGCACGGTGGATGGTGTCGCGCTACTGAGGCCGCAGACCATTGACCGGATATTCGAGATCCAGTCCGACGGACCCGATCTCGTCCTCGCCAACCACCCGCTGAAATGGGGCCTGGGCTTCGGACTGCCTCAGCCGGAAACGATTCCGTTCGTCCCCGACGGGCGGATCTGCTTCTGGGGCGGCTGGGGCGGATCGTTCGAGACGATGAACCCCGACCGTCGCACCACTGTGGCCTACGTGATGAACAAGATGGGGCCGGGCATCGAGGGGTCGGCGCGCACCGACCGCTACTTCAGGCTGATCTACGAGGCCCTGGCCTGACCCCGGATGGTCAGCCAGTCGAGCACGTCCAGACCCAGGGCGTGCAGGTCCTGATCCGGTGAAGCCGCGATCAGCGTGACACCGTCGGCCACACCGGCTGTTTCGATGTCGGCGATCAACCCCGCAAGACCATCGACCGTGCCCGCGTAGCGCACGCCGTCGATCGATCCGAGTTCGGTTCGCGCCGAACGGAAGTCGGCTGCCACCGCAACGGTGAGATCGAGGATGACGGAGACGTCGTCGGAATCCGCCCGGATCCGGGCTCGGGCCCGCTTCGCCTGCAGCAGATCGTCGGCGACGACGCGCACCGCGGGCTCGACACCGTCGGTCAGTTCACTCCAGTGTCCTGCTGCGTCGTCCGCCACGAATAGCCGCACGATGGCCACGCTAGGCGCGGCCGGGACCGGCGTCGATCCTTGCGATCAGTGCGAATCCAAGGGCTCCTCGGACCCCTCGGGGTTCTCGGCCCCCTCTTCAGCCGTCTGCCTGCCGTTTTTCACGTCGTGCACGCGCGTCTTGTACAGGCTCGCGGCGGTGGTTATGAGCAACGTCACAACGATCACGCCGAGGCTGGCCAGCGTCGGGATCTCCGGCACCGGCACATGCTCACCGCCGTTGATGAACGGCAGCTCGTTTTCGTGCAACGCGTGCAGGAACAGCTTCACGCCGATGAACGCGAGGATGATGGCCAGTCCCTGGGACAGGTAGACCAACCGGCGCAGCAGGTCACCCAGCAGGAAGTACAGCTGGCGCAGACCCATCAGTGCGAACACGTTCGCCGTGAACACCAGGTACGGTTCCCGGGTCAGGCCGTAGATCGCCGGGATCGAGTCCAACGCGAAGAGCAGGTCGGTGGTGCCGAGCGCGACGATCACGAGGAACATCGGCGTCATCAGGCGCTTGCCGTTGACCTTGATCCACATCTTCAGGCCATGCCACTCATCGGTGAGGCTGAGGTGCTTGCGCGTGAAGCGCACCACGAAGTTCTCGGCATCGTCGTCGTGGTCGGTGTCGCGCACCAGACTGATCGCGGTGTAGACGAGGAACGCGCCGAACGCGTAGAAGATCCAGGAGAACTGGTTGATAGCGACCGCGCCGAGCGCGATGAAGATGCCGCGGAAGATCAACGCCAGGATGATGCCGACGAGCAGCGCCTGCTGCTGGAACTTCCTCGGCACGTTGAAGCTGGCCATGATGATCAGGAAGATGAACAGGTTGTCCACCGACAGGCTGTATTCGGTGAGCCAGCCGGTGAAGAACTCCAGGCCGAACTGGCTGCCGTGGAAAAACCACACCCAAAGCCCGAACACCACCGCGAGCGTGATGTAGATCGTCAGATAGGTCCCGGTTTCACGTTTCGACGGTTCGTGCGGGCGACGCCCGATCACGATCACGTCGAACGCCAGGATCGCGATCGTCACGCCCAGCGTGATGATCCACTCGAGTTGAGAAACGTTCACAGAGCCTCCGGTCGTCAAAACGCCGGAGGTCTCTTCCACCGCGACGACCGCGCGGTCCGCAGCACCGGTCGTCCGATGGAGGTCGACGTGATGACGACGCTACGGCGAAGGAATACTCCCCTCCTCGTCTGATTCTGCCAGGTAACCGCGATTGACCGAAATCCCGGAAACGAAACACGGCGCGTGCGGAGCGTATGCGCGACCGGCACCGCTTAGTAGTTTTGTAGCCGTGACTGGGGCCTTCTCGTATGAGATACCTGCGCAGTATCTGCGGTCCCGGCACGCGCCGGAGCCCCGCACGCTGATCGACATCCTCTACGACACGGCGGCCCGTTACCCCGATGCCCCGGCCATCGATGACGGCGAGGTCCAGCTGACCTACGCCGAGATGATCGCCGACATCGAGGACAGCGTCGACTGGCTGGCCGCAAGGGGCATCGGCCGCGGCGACCGCATCGGGATCCGGATGCCGTCGGGCAGCTACGCGCTGTACGTGGCGATCCTCGCGACACTGGCCACCGGCGCCGCCTACGTGCCCGTCGACGCCGACGACCCCGACGAACGGGCCGACCTGGTGTTCGCCGAGGCCGGGGTGGTCGCCATCATCACCGAGGCGGGACTGATCCGCGCGCAGGGCTCCTCGCGCGGGTGGCGCGCGGCGGCTCCGCTCGGACGCGACGACGCCTGGATCATCTTCACGTCCGGATCCACCGGCACCCCCAAGGGCGTCGCGGTCACCCACCGCAGCGCGGCGGCATTCGTCGACGCGGAAGCGCGAATGTTCCTGCAGGACAACCCGATCGGGCCGGGCGACCGGGTGCTGGCCGGCCTCTCCGTTGCGTTCGACGCGTCGTGCGAGGAGATGTGGCTGGCGTGGCGGAACGGAGCGTGCCTGGTCCCTGCACCACGATCGCTGGTGCGCAGCGGGATGGATCTGGGTCCGTGGCTGGTGGCGCGGGACATCACGGTGGTCTCGACGGTGCCGACGCTCGCGGCATTGTGGCCCGCCGAGGCGCTGGAGTCGGTGCGACTGCTGATCTTCGGCGGTGAGGCCTGTCCCCTCGAGCTGGCCGAGCGTCTCGCGGTCGAGGGCCGCGAGGTGTGGAACACCTACGGCCCCACCGAGGCGACCGTCGTGGCGTGCGCGGCGCGGCTGCGCGCCTGGGGTCCGGTGAGCATCGGGTTGCCGCTACCCGGCTGGGATCTGGCGGTGGTGGATCGCGACGGCATTCCGGTGTCCTATGGCGAGGTCGGTGAGCTCGTCATCGGCGGCGTCGGGCTGGCCCGCTATCTGGATCCGGAAAAGGACGCCGAGAAGTACGCCCCGATGCCGACGTTGGGCTGGGATCGCTGCTACCGCAGCGGTGACCTGGTCCGCTTCGAAAGCGACGGCCTCTACTTTCAGGGCCGCGCCGACGACCAGGTCAAGGTCGGCGGCCGACGGATCGAGCTCGGTGAAGTCGATTCGGCATTGGTGAACCTGCCGGGCGTCAGCGGCGGCGCGGGCGCGGTGCGGCGCACGGCCAGCGGCACCCCGCTGCTGGTGGGCTATATCGCCAGCACCGACCCGTCGTTCGACCTCGCCGCCGCCCGCGCGTCGCTGGCCGAAGCACTGCCCGCCGCCCTCGTGCCGCGCCTGGTGCTCGTGACCGAACTGCCCACTCGGACGTCGGGGAAGGTCGACCGCGATGCGCTGCCGTGGCCGCCTCCCGGCGAACCCCAGGTCGAGGACGCCTCCGACCTGGCCGGGACGATGGGCTGGGTGGCCGGCCTGTGGCGTGACGTCCTCGCGGCGCCCATCGAGGGTCCCGAAGCCGACTTCTTCGCACTGGGCGGCGGGTCGCTGTCCGCCGCCCAACTGGTCGCCGCGCTGCGCCAGCGATATCCCCAGGTGACGGTCGCCGACCTCTACGACCATCCCCGGCTCGGATCGCTGGCCACCTATCTCGACGAGTTGAAACCGCCGCCGCGGGTACAGACCCGTGTGGTCAAACCGACGCCGCGGCTCACCCAGGCCGTCCAGCTGGCCCTGTCGCTGCCGCTGGCCACGCTGACCGCGCTGCAGTGGGTCGTCTGGCTCGCCCTTGCCAACAACGTCGCCGCCGAACTGGACCTCCTGCCGTGGGCGAGGCCGCTTGGCTGGTGGTGGATCGCCGCGGGCTTCCTGCTGTTCGTCACACCGTTGGGCCGGATGGGCATCGCGGTGCTCTTCGCGCGGATGCTGCTGTCCGGGCTGGAACCCGGCACCTACCCCCGTGGCGGAGCGGTGCACCTGCGGGTGTGGTTCGCCGAACGTCTCGCCGAAGCCAGTGGCGCGGAGAACCTGGCGGGGGCGCCGTGGCTGGTCTACTACGCCCGCGCGCTGGGCAACAAGGTGGGCAAAGGCGTCGACCTGCATTCGACTCCGCCGGTCACCGGCATGCTCAAGCTCGGCCACCGCAGTTCCGTGGAGCCCGAGGTCGACCTGTCGGGACACTGGATCGACGGAGACCACTTCCACGTCGGCACGATCACCATCGGCAACGACGCAACCATCGGTGCCCGCACCACCCTGCTGCCCGGTGCGGTCATCGGTAAGAACGCCGACGTCGCCCCAGGCTCCGGCGTGGTCGGCAAGGTCAAGAACGGCCAGTACTGGAAGGGCTCGCCCGCCGTGAAGTCGGGTAAGGCCCGCCACCCGTGGCCGGATCACCGCCCGCCTCGGGCACCGCTGTGGGTGGCCGTCTACGGTCTGACGTCGGTGCTACTCGGCGCCCTGCCGGTGCTGGCACTGGGCGTCGGCCTCGCCGTCATCGGATGGGGTGTGCACGACGCGGAAACGGTGTCGGCGGCCGTCGCCCCCGCCGCGATGTGGACCCCGGTGGCGACGGTGGCCGCGGTGCTGACGTATGCACTGCTGACCGTGCTCGGTGTGCGGGTGCTGTCACTGTGGCTCAGCGAGGGCTATCACCCGGTACGCAGTCGCGTCGGCTGGCAGATCTGGGCGACCGAGCGGCTGATGGATGCCGCGCGGAACTATCTTTTCCCGCTTTACGCCAGCTTGTTCACCCCGTGCTGGTTGCGTGCGCTCGGCGCGAAAGTGGGTCGAGGTACCGAGATTTCGACGGCACTGCTGACGCCGAAGTTCACCGTCATCGAGGACAGCGCGTTCCTGGCCGACGACACCATGGTGGCGTCCTACGAGCTGGGGGGCGGCTGGATTCACGTCGCGCAGGCGACCATCGGCAAGCGCGCGTTCCTTGGCAACTCCGGCATCACCCAACCGGGCCGCAAAGTGCCCGACGACGGGCTGGTCGCCGTGCTGTCGGCCGCACCGCACAAGGCGAAGGCGGGGTCGTCGTGGCTCGGCAGCCCGCCGGTTCGGTTGCGGCGCAAGCCAACAGCGGCCGACACGCTGCGTACGTTCCATCCCTCGGCGCGGCTGAAGATCCTGCGCGGATTGGTGGAGACCTGCCGGCTCATTCCGTTGATCGTCACCTTCGCGATCGGTGTTGCCGTGGCGCTGACGCTGCAATGGTTGGCGGTGACGTTAGGCTGGCTGTGGTCGGCGTTGTTGGGCGGCGTCGTCCTGTTGGCGGCGGGGGCGATCGCCGGCATTGTCTCGGTGATTGCGAAATGGCTTGTGGTGGGGCGCATCCGCGCCGTCGAACACCCGCTGTGGTCGCCGTTCGTGTGGCGCAACGAGGTATCCGACACCTTCGTCGAGACGGTCGCAGCGCCGTGGTTCGCCCGTGCCGCATCCGGCACGCCGGTGATGAACCTCTGGCTGCGGGCGCTCGGCGCGTCGATCGGACGCGGCGTGTGGTGTGAGACGTACTGGCTGCCCGAGGCCGACCTGGTCACCCTCGGCGACGGCGCGACCGTCAACCGCGGCTGTGTGGTCCAGACGCACCTGTTCCACGACCGCATCATGCGTATGGACACCGTTGTGCTCGAGGAGGGGTCGACGCTGGGTCCGCACTGTGTCGCGTTACCTGCGGCCCGGATCGGCGCGGGAGCCACCGTCGGCCCCGCGTCGCTTGTGATGCGCGGCGACGAGGTGCCGCCCTCGACACGCTGGCAGGGTAATCCGATCGCGCCGTGGGATCTGTTCCGCAAGAAGGACGGCGGCGACACCCCGGCGCCCAAGCAGCCAGAAGACGCCGCCGCGTGACGCGAAGCAAGAAGAAGGGGACCCCACCCGTCATCGACCCCTACATCCCGGCCAACGGCAACTTCGGCTATCGGGTGTCGCGGTATGAACTCGATCTGGAATACAAGGTGGCGATCAATCGGCTGACCGGGACGGCCACCATCACCGCAGTGACGCTGGCCGCGCTGCGCACCTTCACCCTCGACCTGTCGCACGCGCTCACGGTCACCAAGGTGACCGTCAACGACCGTCGGCCCGAGCGGTTCAGGTCGTCGCACAACAAGCTGCACATCGGCCTCGCGGAGGCCCTACCCGCCGGCGCGGCGATGTCGATCGTCGTGCGGTACGGCGGCACTCCCAAGCCGATCCACTCCCATTGGGGCGAGGTCGGTTTCGAAGAGCTGACCGAAGGCGTCCTCGTGGCCGGACAGCCCAACGGAGCGGCATCGTGGTTCCCCTGCGACGACCACCCGAGCGCGAAGGCGAGCTTCGCCATCCGCATCAGCACCGAAAGTCCCTACTACGCACTGGCCAACGGTGAGCTGGTGTCGCGGCGCGCACGGGCGGGCATGACGACGTGGACCTACGAGCAGGCCGAGCCCACGTCGACGTATCTGGTGACGCTGCAGATCGGTACGTACAACCGGCACCGCATGGCGAAGAACGGTGTTCCGATGCACGCGATCCTGCCGGATCGGTTGCGGCGCAACTTCGACCGCGACTTCGCCGATCAGCCGCAGATGATGAAGCTGTTCGTCAAGTTGTTCGGGCCGTATCCCCTTGCCACCGGCTACACCGTCGTGGTCACCGATGACGATCTGGAGATACCGCTTGAGGCGCAAGGTATCTCGATCTTCGGGGCGAATCACTGCGATGGCAACGGCAGCGCCGAACGACTGATCGCACACGAGTTGGCCCACCAGTGGTTCGGCAATTCGGTGACGGCTCAACGCTGGCGCCACATCTGGCTGCACGAGGGCTTCGCCTGCTATGCCGAGTGGTTGTGGTCGGAACACTCGGGTGGCCGAAGCGCCGACGACTGGGCGCGACACTACTACCAGCGACTGGCGGATTCGCCGCAGGACCTGATCCTGGCGGACCCCGGCGCGCGCGACATGTTCGACGATCGCGTCTACAAGAGGGGTGCGCTCACCCTGCACATGCTGCGGCGGCGCATCGGCGACGACAACTTCTTTGCGCTGCTGCGTGATTGGACAGCGAGATACCGGCACAGCACCGTGGTCACCGACGACTTCACCGGGCTGGCGTCGAACTACACGAACGAGTCCCTGACGCCGTTGTGGGCGTCGTGGCTCTACTCCCCCGAGCTTCCCGCCCTGGATCTCCCGTCGTGACGGACGCAGGCACGCCCGCCGGTCCCGCCGCACGAGCGAGCGTCGCCCGGGTGGGCACGGCCACCGCAATCGCCGCGCTGTGCGGCTATACCGTGCTCTACCTCGCCGCGCGCGACCTCGAGCCGGCGGGGTTCGCGGCGTTCGGCGTGTTCTGGGGGGCGTTCGGTCTCGTCACCGGTGCCGCGTTCGGGCTGTTGCAGGAGACGACGAGAGAGGTGCGATCGGCCAAGTACGCAGAGGTCGTCACCGGCCCGCGGGCTCACCCCATGCGGGTGGCGGCGCTCGTCGGGGTGGCCGCCGCCGGTGTGATCGCGGTGAGCTCCCCGCTGTGGTCGGGCCATGTGTTCGCCGACCAGCGGTGGCCCTCGGTTGCGTTGCTGGCAGTCGGCCTCGCCTGCTTCTGCCTACACACCACGCTGCTGGGCGTGCTGGCGGGTCTGGACCGGTGGACGGCATACGGATCGCTGATGGTGACCGATGCCCTGCTGCGCGTGATCGTCGCCACGGCAACGTTTTTGGTGGGCGGGGGGTTGATCGGCTACCTGTGGGCGACGGTGGCGGGCGCGATCGCCTGGCTGATCCTGTTGATCGTCTCCCCGGCCACCCGCGCGGCGGCCGACCTGCTGACGCCCGGCGGCACCGCCGCGTTCCTGCGCGGGACCGCGCACTCGATCGCCGCAGCCGGCGCGAGTGCTGTCCTGGTGATGGGCTTTCCGGTGCTGCTCAAGGCGACATCCGGGGATCTGGGTGCGACGGGTGGCGTCGTGATCCTGGCGGTGACACTGACCCGCGCCCCGCTGCTGGTCCCGCTCACCGCGATGCAGGGCAACCTGATCGCCTACTTCGTAGATCAGCGCACGCACCGGCTGCGGGCGCTCGTCGCACCCACCGCCCTGGTGCTTGCGGTCGGCCTGCTCGGTGTGCTGGCCGCCGGGATCTTCGGACCGTGGTTGCTGCGCAGCGCATTCGGCGCCGGCTACGCCGCCACCGGGTCGTTGTTGGCGTGGTTGACCGCGGCAGCGATCGTCATCGCACTGCTGACCCTGACGGGTGCCGCGGCGGTGGCAGCGGCACTGCACCGGGCGTACTCGCTGGGCTGGGTGTCGGCGACCGTCGCCGCAGCGGCGCTGCTGCTCCTGCCGGTGAGCCTCGAGACGCGCACCGTGGTCGCACTGACGTGCGGACCGCTGGTGGGGATCGCGGTGCACCTCGCCGCGCTGGCCAACGCTTCAGATGGGTCAGGCCTGCAGCGTCGGTGACGTCCCGTTGAGTAACGCGGCCAGCAACTCGATCCGCTTGTCCTCGAGTTCGGGCTGCGGCAGCACCGCACGCACGATCGCCGCGCCGTCGAAGGCGTTGGTGAGTATCGCCACCAACGCGTTGAAGGTCTCGTCCGGGATGTGCTCGGCGCCGGGCAGCGCCCTGGCCGCCTCGTAGATGTTCGCCGCATATTCGGCGAGCACCTCTTTCAAAGTGCCCTTGAGCTTCTCGTCCGTACGCGCCGCCACCATCAGCTCGTACATCACGGTGTTGGTGGCGTTACCGGTGACATCGCGCAGGATCGTCAGTGCGGACTCCAGTGCCGGCTTGTCCGCCGGTATCTCGGCCACCCGCTTGGAGAACAGCCCGAGTTGGCGCCGCATCACCTCCTGCGCCGTGGCGGCCATGAAGTCACCCATGGTCGGGAAATGCCGGAACAGCGCACCGTCGGAAACGTTTGCGCGCCTGGCGATCACCGCCGCAGACGCGCGCGCGTATCCGACATCGATGATGGTCTCGATGCTGGCGTCGAGCAGCCGCGCGATCGTTTCCTCCCGACGCTGCTGCTGCGTTCTCGCCATGTCAGGCAGGCGCTTTCGCGTTCTGGATGGTGCCAACGCGCAGGAATTGCCCTGACTTCACCGTCGTACCGTAGCCCTCGCAGAACTCGCCGTCGCGGAACACGACCTTGCCGTTGACGGCGGTCGCCACCACGGTGGCATCGTTGCGGTTGACCATGCGGCTCAGCCCGCCGTAGAACGGGACGCTCTCCTCGTGGTAGCCGTTCACCGAATCGTCGAGGTGCTCGGGATCGATAACGACGAAGTCGGCGCGCTCGCCCTCGCGAAGGGTGCCCGCGGCGAGGCCGAACCAGTCCGCCACCTCGGCGCTGAGCCGGTACACGGCCCGCTGCACCGACAGGAACGGACGGCCTGCCCGCTCGGCGTCACGGACCCGCTTGAGCAGGCGCAGCGGGAAGTTGTAGAACGCCATGTTGCGCAGGTGGGCACCGGCGTCGGAGAACCCCATGTGGACGGACGGGTCGGCGGCGAGCCGGTCGAGGTACCTGGGCCGGTGGTTCGCCACGATGGTCGTCCACCGCACGTTGCGCTCGCCGTTCTCGACGAGCACGTCGAGGAACGCGTCGAGCGGATGCAGCCCGCGCTCGTCGGCGATCTGACCGAAGCTCTTGCCGATCAGCGTCTCGTCCGGGCACTCGACGATGGTCGCATCGTGGAAGTCGCGGTGCCACAACGACGGTCCGAGCTTCTTCTTGTCGAACGAGCGGCGGAACCGGCGCCGGTACTCGGTGTCGGCCAGCAGCTCGTTGCGCTCGATCTGGTCACGCAGATGCAGTGCGGCGGTGCCGGCGCCGAACTCCTCGAACACTGGCAGGTCGATACCGTCGGAGTAGAGCTCGAACGGCACGGGCAGGTGCTGGAAACGCACGAACGAGTCGAGCAGCTTGTTGAGAAGCCTTACACCGGGCCCCAATACGTGCACCGCGCCCGTCGCGGACTTGGCGTCCGCCGATACCAGCAGGCTCACCCGGACTCCGGGACGACGGCCGAACCACCCGCTGCTGGTGAGGAAGAACATCAGCGCAGACATCGGTTTCACGGTGTTCGGCGCGCTCTGCAGAATGCGGCGATGCCTGCGCAGCACCGAGATCAGCTTGCGCCGCTCACGCCAGGTCGCGAAGGTCGACGGCAAGGCCCGTGAGCGGTAGCGATCGCCGTCGAGTTTGTCGATGGGTGCGTCCATGCCGGAGAGCCCGAGAAGCCCCGCGTCCAAAGCCTTCTCGAGCATCGTCGCCATCCGATCCAGCTCGGCTGGGGTCGGCTTGACACCCTCGGTCGTCGCGCGGTCCAGCCCGAGGACGCTGGTGCGTAGGTCGGAGTGTCCGAGCATCGAGCCGATGTTCGGTCCCAGCGGGAGTTCGTCGAGTACGCGCACGTACTCGGCGGGGCCGGACCATGTCTTCTTGGCTTCGAGGGCGCCGTACACGAACTTGCGGGGCACCGCCTCGACGCGGCTGAACAGGTCGGCGGCGTCGTCGGCGTCGGCGTAGACCGTCGACAACGAGCAGTTGCCGAGCAGCACCGTCGTGACGCCGTGGCGGACCGACTCACGCAGACCCGGATCGAGCAGCACCTCGGCGTCGTAGTGCGTGTGCACATCGATGAAGCCGGGAACGACCCACTTGCCCGTCGCGTCGATCACGTCGGGGCAGCCCGTCTCGTCGAGGGCTTCGGCCGACACGGTCGCCACGACGCCGTCGCGGATTCCCAGGGTGCGGACTTGCGGGGCGGCACCGGTCCCGTCGAACCAGAGGCCGTTGCGAACGATCACGTCGTAGGTCATGACGGGAAGGCTACAACAGAAAGTAAGTACTCACAATCTTTCTTTCCTGTGGAAGGACCCGCCGCGCGATGACACCGCGAGCGGCCACGCGCCGGTCACTAGACTCGGCCCGGTGGTGGCTCCGACAACGTGGATGGTGACCGGCGGAGCCGGCTACATCGGTTCCCACGTGGTCCGCGCGCTGCTGGACGCCGACCTCGGCGTGGTTGTCATCGACGATCTGTCGACGGGGCTGGAGCAGTTCGTCCCCGCATCGGTGCCGTTCGTGCGCGGCACCATCCTGCACGGGGACCTCGTGACGCGGGCCCTGCAGGACCACCGCGTCGACGGCGTCATTCACATCGCCGGGTTCAAGTACGCCGGAGTGTCGGTCCAGCGCCCCCTGCACACCTACGAGCAGAACGTCTCGGCAATGGTGACCTTGCTCAAGGCGATGGAGGCCACGGGCGTCGACAAGATGGTGTTCTCGTCCAGCGCGGCCACCTTCGGCACGCCGGACGTCGACATCGTCACCGAGGACACCCCGACACGACCGGAGTCGCCATACGGTGAGACCAAGCTGATTGGCGAATGGCTGCTGCGCGACGCCGGCCGCGCGTCCGGCCTGCGGCACACCAGCCTGCGCTACTTCAATGTGGTCGGCTCGGGTTCAGAGGAACTGTTCGACGCCAGTCCGCACAACCTGTTCCCGTTGGTGTTCAACGCGCTCTACCGGGGCGAGACGCCACATATCAACGGCGACGACTACCCGACACCGGACGGGACGTGCGTGCGCGACTACATCCACGTCGCCGACCTGGCGCTTGCGCATGTCGCCGCCGCGATGCGGCTCGCGGCCGATGAGCCGGTCGAGCCGGTGTACAACCTCGGCAGCGGGGACGGCACGTCGGTGCGCGAGATCATGACGGCGATCCGGGACGTGACCGGGATCGACTTCGAACCGACCATCAACCCCCGGCGGCCGGGAGACCCGGCCCGCATCGTCGCCTCGGGCGACCTGGCCAAGCGTGACCTGGACTGGCAGATGCGACATTCACTGCACGAGATGGTCGCCTCGGCGTGGGAGGCGCGCAGCCGGGCCGGCGACAACTATCCCGCGTGAAAAGCACCACAAGTCAAGTCAACTGGGTCGCCCGCACCGCTGCCGCACTGATCGCGGTGCAATTGGTCGTCCGCGCGGTGCTCGCCTTCGGCGGCTACTTCTACTGGGACGACCTGATTCTGATCGGTCGCGCGGGCACGCAGAACCTACTGTCGGCGGAGTATCTGTTCGACGACCACGACGGCCACGTGATGCCGGGCGCCTTTCTGGTCGCCGGCGCAATCACGCGGATTGCGCCACTGCAGTGGTTTCTCCCGGCGATCAGCCTGATCGTGTTGCAGCTGTTGGTGTCGCTGGCGCTACTGCGGGCGTTGCACGTGATCCTGGGCTGGCGGCCAGTGTTGCTCATTCCGTTGACCTTTGCGCTGTTCACCCCGCTGGCCGTACCCGGCTTCGCGTGGTGGGCCGCAGCGTTGAATTCGCTTCCTATGCTGGCGGCGCTGTCCTGGGTGTGCGGGGACGCTGTTCTGTTGGTGCGCACCGGAAATCAACGCTATGCCGTCACAGGACTGCTGGTCTACTTCGGCGGTCTGCTGTTCTTCGAGAAGGCGGCCGTCATCCCGTTCGTCGCATTCACGGTCGTCGCTCTGCTCGCCCATGTCACCGGCACCGGTTCACCGGCGACGGTGTGGCGCCGAGGGATTCGGTTGTGGGTCTCGGCGCTGGCCGTCACCGCGGTATGGATTGCCGTCTATCTGGCCGTCGTCGACCAGAAACGGTGGACCCTCGACTGGTCGATGACCTGGGATCTGTTGAGCCGCTCGGTGACGCATGGCATCGTGCCCGGACTCGTTGGCGGGCCGTGGGATTGGCAGCGCTGGGCGCCGGCGTCACCCTGGGGTACGCCACCGGTGACCGTGATGGTGCTCGGGTGGCTGGCCTTGGCGGCCGTGGTGGTGGTGACTGTTGCGCGAAAACAGCGTATCGGTCCGGTGTGGCTCGTCGCGGTCGGCTACGCGGTGGCGTGCCAGATACCGATCTACCTGATGCGCTCGTCGGAGTACACCGCGCTCGAGTTGGCGCAGACCCTGCGGTACCTGCCCGACCTCGTGATCGTGCTGGCGCTGCTGGCGGCCGTTGGCCTGTGCGCGCCCAACCGCGAGGGCTCGTCCTGGCTGGACGCATCACGCGCCAGGACAGCCGTAATCGTCGTCGCGACAACCGCGTTCGTGGCGAGCAGCCTCTACTCGACGATGACGTTCCTGACGAGTTGGCGGGACAACCCGGCCCAGGCGTACCTGCAGAATGCCGTGGCGGGACTGGCCGCCGCGTCGCTGAAGTCCAGCGCTCCGATGCTCGACCAGGAGGTCGACCCGATGGTGCTGCAGCGTGTGGTCGGACCCGAGAACCGGGCCAGTCACATGTTCGCCCTCCTGCGGCGCCGTCCCGAGTTCACCTCGGCCACAACGGACTTGCGCATGCTCGACAGCTCCGGACGGTTGGTCGACGCGAAGGTCACCTGGGTGCGCAGCATCGTCGAGGGGCCCGAGCCGCAATGCGGCTATCTCGTCCAACCCGACTTCCCCGTGCGGATGCCGTTGGACGGCCCGCTGCTGCCTGCCGATTGGACCGCGGAGATCAACTATCTGGCCAACAGCGACGGATCGCTGACGATGTCGCTGTCGGAGGGTGTCGAGGTGAAGGTGCCGGTGCGGCCGGGGCTCAATCGGGTGTTCGTCCGGCTCCCCGGTGCCGGCGACGCGATCGACGTACGGGCGAACACCGCGGCGTTGTCGGTGTGCATCTCGCCGGGCCCGGTCGGATTCGTCGCTCCCAGATAGGCCTGCGCATGTCACGCTGTTCCCATGACTGATGTGCGTGAGCAAGGCTTCGAGGTTTTTCGCGAACTGCTGCCCGGTGTCCTACCGGACGGCGATGTCGAGATCCCGGAGGGCTCATTCGGGAGCGAGATGCTGCCGTTGGTGATGGACAACGTCTTCGGCCGGTTGTGGACACGTGAGGGGCTGAGCCGTCGCGACCGCAGCCTCGTCACGCTCGGCATCCTCATCGCGTTGCGGGCGACCGACGAGTTGCAGATTCACGTCCAGATCGCTCGCAACAACGGGCTGACCGAGGACGAGATCGCCGAGGTGATCTACCACTCGACGGGCTACGCCGGGTTCCCCGCGGCCAACTCGGCCCTGCGGGTGGCGGGTGAGGTGTTCGGCGCGGCGTGACCGGCTGACGCTCTGAGAGCCACCTGGGGGAATCGAACCCCCGACCTATTCATTACGAGTGAATCGCTCTACCGACTGAGCTAAGGTGGCGTGCCCGTTTCGGGGCGGCACGAGTCTACGACAGGGCACACCGAGCGCCCAACTCAGTCACGCAGAGCACGGCCGACGGTGGCGACCATCGCGTCGACCGCGAACTTCGGCTTCACGTTCATGTCCAGCGCCTCGCGGCAGTCCAGCACCGCCTCGATGCAGCGCAACAGCTTTTCCGGTGATGCGTGCGCGGCCATCGCGGCGACCCGCTCACTCATGTCGGGATGGTTCGGGGCGATGGCGCCGGCGCCCGCGGACACCAGCAGTGCATCCCGGAAGTACGTGGCGAGGTCGATCAGCGCCCGGTCCAGCGCGTCGCGGGAGGCCCGGGTCTTGCGCGACTTCTGCCGCCGCTCAAGATCTTTGAGCGCCCCGGCCGCCCCGCGCATGGTGCCCGCGGTGCCCTTGCCGGTGCCACCGGCGCCGAGGGCGGTGCGCAACTCCTCCGTCTCGACCTCGTTGCGGTCTTCCGTCAGCGACACCGCCTCCGCCTCGGCGGTGGCGACCAGCTCCTCGGCGGCGGCGTAGGCGCGCGACGGGGTGGCCGCGTCACGCGCCAACGACAGCGCCCGCTGCCTGCGCTCACGCGCCTCATCGTCGACGGCCAGCCGCCGCGCCCGGCCCACATGGCCGCCGCTGACCGACGCCGCCCAGCGAGCCTCGGCGGGCGCCAGCCCGTCGGTGTCGATCAGCACCTGGGCGATGGCGTCGACCGGCGGCGTCACCAGCGCCACATGCCTACAGCGCGACCGCAGGGTGATTGCGATGTCCTCGGGGTCCACGGACGGCGCGCAGAGCAGGAACACCGTCGACGGCGGCGGCTCCTCGACGACCTTGAGCAGTGCATTCGCCGCGCCCTCGGTCAGCCGGTCGGCGTCCTCGATCACCACGACCTGCCAGCGCCCGGTGCTCGGTCGCCGCGACGCGATCTGCACGATGGTGCGCATCTCGTCGACCCCGATGGACAGGCCTTCGGGGACGATGCGCCGCACGTCGGCGTGGGTGCCCGCCATCGCCGTCGAGCAGGCGCGGCACTCGCCACAGCCCGGGACGCCATCGCTGGTGCACTGCAGGGCGGCGGCGAAGCACAGCGCGGCGATCGATCGGCCCGATCCGGGCGGCCCGGTGATCAGCCAGGCGTGGGTCATGGTGTGAGACGAATCACCACGGGCGGCCTGTGCAGCGGCCACCAATTCGGCTTCTACCGCCTGCTGGCCCACCAGACGCGAAAAAACACCGGTCATCGCAGATAACAGTAGTGCTGCGAAGCGACACGTCAGCCTCACAGGGCTCGTTTGCGCCTTTTCCAGTCCGTGCCGACCGATACGGTTGACCAGTGACCAGTTCGGCCATCCCCATCAGACGAATCGGTGCATTCGTCCGCTGGGTGGCGCGTACGCCGTGGCCGGTGTTCACCCTCGGGATGCTGCAGGCCGACATCATCGGCGCCCTGCTGGTCCTGAGCTTCCTGCGGTTCGGATTGCCACCCGAGGACCGCATCCAGCTGCAAGACCTGCCCGCGTTCAACCTGGCGGTCTTTCTGGGCTTCCTCTTCATCTCGTTCACGACGGCGTCGTATCTGAGCCTGCGGCTGCTGATCCCGGTGATCCGCTGGCAGCGCCGCGACACGCTGCTCACCGAGACCGACCCGGCCGTGACCGAGTTGGCCCGTGTCCGCGCGCTGAAGATGCCCTACTACCGCACCATGATCAACGTCGCGAACTGGCTGCTCGGGTCGGTCGTGTTCATCGTCGCCAGCTGGCCGGTGGCCAGTAAGTCGGCGCCGGTCGTGTTCGTCGCCAGCGGTCTGGGTGCCACGGCGACGGCGATCATCGGATATCTGCAGTCGGAGCGGGTGCTGCGACCCGTCGCCGTAGCCGCGCTACGTGGCGGGGTGCCCGAGAACTTCCGCGCCCCCGGGGTGATTCAGCGGCAGGTGATGACGTGGGTGCTGTCCACCGGCGTGCCGATCCTGGCGATCGTGCTGGCATTGGTGGCCAGCAAGTTCGAGGTGCTCACCGCGCCCGCGGACAAGCTGACCACCCCGATCCTGCTGCTGGCCATCGCCGCATTGGTCATCGGCCTGTTCGGCACGGTGCTGGTCGCGATGTCGATCGCCGACCCGCTACGCCAGCTGCGCTGGGCGCTGGGCGAGGTACAGCGCGGCAACTACAACGCCCACATGCAGATCTACGACGCCAGCGAGCTGGGCCTGCTGCAGGCCGGCTTCAACGACATGGTCCGCGACCTCGCCGAACGACAACGGCTGCGCGACCTGTTCGGCCGCTACGTCGGCGAGGACGTCGCCAGGCGGGCGCTGGAGCGCGGCACCGAACTCGGCGGCCAGGAACGCGACGTGGCCGTGTTGTTCGTCGACCTGGTCGGTTCCACGCAGCTGGCGGCCACCATCCCGGCCGGTGAGGTCGTCAACCTGCTCAACGACTTCTTCCGGGTGGTCGTCGACACCGTGAACCGCCACGGCGGCTTCGTCAACAAGTTCCAGGGTGATGCGGCGCTGGCGATCTTCGGGGCACCGATCGAGCACCCCGACGCGTGCGGGGCCGCGCTCGCCGCGTCGCGAGAGCTGCACGACGAACTGATCCAGGTGCTGGGCCAGACCGAATTCGGCATCGGCGTTTCGGCGGGCCGCGCGATCGCCGGGCACATCGGCGCGCAGGCCCGGTTCGAGTACACCGTCATCGGCGATCCGGTCAACGAAGCGGCACGGCTGACCGAGTTGGCCAAACTCGAGCCGGGGCATGTGCTCGCGTCGGCCATCGCGGTCAGCGGGGCGTTGGACGCTGAGGCGCTGTGCTGGGACGTCGGCGAGATCGTCGAACTGCGCGGGCGCGTCGCCCCCACCCAGCTGGCGCGGCCGGTGAACCTGGTGTCACCGGAAGACGTGGCGTCCGAACCCGAATCGGACTCCGAACCCGAATCCGTTGTGGAGGAGAAGGCTTAGAGTCCTTAGGCCTTCTTGGCGGCCCTCTTCTTCGCGGGTGCCTTCTTCGTCGCCTTCTTGCGCTTGACCGGGCCCCGCGCGCGGCGGTCGGCGAGCAATTCGGCGGCCCGCTCGTCGGTCAGGGACAGCACGTCGTCGCCCTTGCGCAGGCTGGCGTTGGTCTCGCCGTCGGTGACATACGGCCCGAAGCGGCCGTCCTTGATCACCATCGGCTTGCCGGTCGCGGGGTCGTTGCCCAGTTCGCGCAGCGGCGGCGCCGAAGCGCGTTGGCCGCCACGGCGTTTCGGTTCCGCGTAGATCTTCAGGGCCTCTTCGAGCGTGATGTCGAACATCTGCTCTTCGGTGGCCAGCGATCGAGAGTCGTTGCCGCGCTTGAGGTATGGGCCGTAGCGGCCATTCTGCGCGGTGATCTCCTCGCCGGTGGTCGGATCCACGCCGACAACACGAGGCAGCGACAGCAGCCGCAGCGCGTCTTCCAACGTGACGGTCTCGAGGTCCATCGAACGCAGCAGCGACCCCGTGCGCGGCTTGGGCCCGGTCGGCTTCTTGCCCTTCTTGGCGGTTGCGCCCGCGTCGTCGTCGGGTTCGTCCGGCGTCGGCAACACCTCGGTGACGTACGGCCCGTAGCGGCCGTCCTTCGCGACGATCTCGTGTCCGGTCTCGGGATCGATGCCCAGCGAACGGCCCTCTTGCGGTGTGCTGAAAAGCTTTTCGGCGAGCTCGAGCGTCAGCTCATCGGGGGTCAGCTCGTCCTTGAGGTTCGCGCGCTGCGGGGTCGGCTCGCCGTCCTCGCCGGTGATCATGCGCTCCAGGTACGCCCCGTTCTTACCGACCCGCACGTAGATGGGGCGACCCTCGGCATCGTCGAACAGCTTGATGGAGTTGACTTCTCGAGCGTCGATACCTTCGAGGTTCACGCCGACGAGCTTCTTCAGGCCGCCCGAGCGTGCGATCGAGTCGGCCACACCGTGCTCGCCGCCGAAGTAGAAGTTGGTCAGCCAGTTGGTGCGCTGTTCGTGGCCCGCGGCGATCTCGTCGAGCTCATCCTCCATCGCCGCGGTGAAGCCGTAGTCGACCAGCCGGCTGAAGTGCTGTTCGAGCAGACCGGTGACGGCGAACGCGACCCACGACGGCACCAGGGCGCTGCCCTTCTTGTGCACGTAGCCGCGGTCCTGGATCGTCTTGATGATCGACGAGTACGTCGACGGCCGTCCGATACCGAGGTCCTCCAGCGCCTTGATCAGCGACGCTTCGGTGTAGCGGGCAGGCGGCGATGTGGTGTGACCGTCAGCCGTGAGCTCCTTGGCGTCCACCCGCTGGCCCTGCTTGAGCTGAGGCAGCCGGCTCTCGGCGTCGTCGGCCTCGCCGCCCGCCTGGTCGTCGATGCTCTCGACATACGCCTTGAGGAAGCCGGCGAACGTGATGGTGCGCCCGCTGGCGTTGAACACCACCTGTCTGCCGTCGCTCGACTGCCCGGAGATCCGCAGGCTCAGCGTGGTACCCCGGGCGTCGGCCATCTGCGAGGCGACCGTGCGCTGCCAGATCAGCTCGTAGAGCCGGAACTCGTCGGTGTCGAGCTGGCTGTGCAGCTGACCCGGCGTCTGGAAGACGTCGCCCGCGGGCCGGATGGCCTCGTGCGCCTCCTGGGCGTTCTTGACCTTGCGGGTGTACTGCCGCGGCTGCGGATGCAGGTACTCCTCGCCGTAGAGCTGGCGAGCCTGATTGCGTGCCGCGTTGATTGCCGACTGCGACAGCGTCGTCGAGTCGGTACGCATATAGGTGATGTAGCCGTTCTCATAGAGCCGCTGCGCGATGCTCATCGTGCGCTCCGAGGAGAACCTCAGCTTCCGGCCGGCCTCCTGCTGCAGCGTCGACGTCATGAACGGCGCGTACGGCTTACGGGTGTAGGGCTTCTGCTCGACGGACGACACCTCGAGCTGCGCGCCGCGCAGCCCGGCGGCCAGCGCACCGGCGGCGGACTCGTCGAGCACCACCACCTCGTCGGGCTTCTTGAGCGCGCCCAGCGAGTCGAAGTCGCGTCCGGCGGCCACTCGCAGTCCGTCGACAGAGCTCAGCTTCGCGGTGAACGTCGGTGGCGACGCCTGCGGGTCGGACACGCTGGCGTCGAGTTGCGCGGTCACGTCCCAGTAGCCCGCGCTGCGGAACGCCATGCGCTCCCGCTCGCGCGACACGATGATGCGGGTCGCCACGGACTGCACCCGGCCCGCCGACAGCTTCGGCGCGACCTTCTTCCACAGCACCGGGCTGACCTCGTAGCCGTAGAGGCGGTCCAGGATGCGTCGGGTCTCCTGCGCATCGACGAGGTCGTTGTCCAGATCGCGCGGGTCTTCTGCGGCGGCCCGGATGGCCGGCTCGGTGATCTCGTGGAACACCATCCGCTTGACCGGGATGCGAGGCTTCAGCGTCTCCAGGAGATGCCACGCGATGGCCTCGCCCTCGCGGTCGCCGTCGGTGGCCAGATAGAGCTCGTCGACGTCCTTGAGCAGGTCCTTGAGCTCCGCGACGGTGCTCTTCTTCTCCGGGCTGATGATGTACAGGGGCTCGAAGTTGTCCTCGACGTTCACCCCGAGGCGCGCCCAGGGCTCCGACTTGTACTTCGCGGGCACGTCGGCAGCGTTGCGTGGCAGGTCGCGGATGTGCCCGCGGGAGGACTCGACGATGTAGTTGGAACCCAGATACCCGGCAATTTTGCGCGCCTTGGTAGGCGACTCGACTATGACGAGTCGCCGCACCGAGCCGTTGGCTCTTCGCGATGACGGCTCGTCGCCGCCGTTGCGGCCGCTACTGCGGTCCTCGTCTCCCACCAGTGCCTACGCTCCACTTCTTCTGCTGCCAACAACGCCCGAAACCGCGCTGTGCGTCCGGCAGGGCCTCGTCGGCAACTGACAATTTCGCATTCTGATCGACCCGACGCAAACTGACCCCCCTTTTCCGGGCCGTCAGACGCGCGGCCACTGAGCAAACGCGTCCACATCCGCCGGGGGTTCCCCCACGTTCTCTACCAGGCGCGATAGCCGGCGGCGACCGCTGATCCGCAGTGCCGGACGAGACCCTCTGGTGCCGATGAGTGTCGGAGCTATCCCCACCCGCATCATGGCCGACGCCAGTGGCGAATGCGTGTCGGGCGCGTGCGGGTCCAGGCCAAGGAGGTAGCGATCGGCCTCCGGGGTACCCGCGGCCAGCGTCCAGGCCCGCAATTGTCGCGGACCCGGCAGCCACTGCGGCGGGACGGTCTTGACGGCGCCGCGTGTCCATTCGGTGGCGATACCGACCAGGCGCGCGTCGACAGCCGTGCGGACCAGCGGATTGTTCTCGTCGGTGCGGGATATCTCGGGCTCAAGGCCGGCCTCGACGATCATCTCGGCGAGCGCCTGCGCCCGCCACATCTGGTCCACCACCACCGAGAGCCGCGCCCCGGCCTGTGCGCCCGAACCCACCAGCACCACCTGTCCCGGTGCGGCAAGCAACCCGGTCAGGTCGGCCACCGCAGGCGGCACCGACTCGGCCGAGAAGAAGGACAGCTGGCTCACGCGTTCGACATTAAGCCAGGGACCGCCCGGCCGAGGTGCCGCCGGGCCGGGCACCCCCCAAACGAAAACACCCCCGCGATGCTCGTTGTCGGAGCTGTGCGGGGGGTTTCCTCTAGGTGCGTCGGTTAGACGGCGCGAACGCCTGTGGCCTGCGGGCCCTTGGGGCTCTGGCCAACCTCGAACTCGACCTTCTGGTTCTCCTCAAGGGTGCGGAAGCCGCTTCCTTGAATCTCCGTGTAGTGGACGAACACATCGGCAGAACCGTCCTCGGGCGCGATGAACCCGAAACCCTTTTCCGCGTTGAACCACTTCACAGTTCCCTGTGGCATCTTTCGTACTTTCCTTCTCTTCATACCGGGTGCGGTCCACCGTTTCGGTACACCGGGCCCGTTCCGACCGCCATACCTTCGTGGAGTGCTCGGAACTCGACCCGACCTACAACCCTCGCAGGAACCGCGATCGCAACGTCGATCCTGCGAGTGCGAATACACGAACACAGAAGCTGCGACCGCGATCAGTCAATCACGTTCTGGGCTGCGGCGACAGTGGAGACGCAATCGATTGGTGAACAATTCACATACGAAGGGGCTCAGGAAGGGCCAGGAAAGGTTCGGTATGGCAGATTTCGGCCGCGAACTGCTCGCTAGCGCGGTCGACGGCGCCCGTAGTGGAGGGCACGATCCGTTGCGTCATGTCGCCGACCTGCCGCCGCGCCAGGGCCGACGCCAAGGCTGGCCGGAGTGGGCCGATCCAGAAGTGGTGCAGGCGTTCGTTGATCGCGGCATCGAGGCGCCGTGGTCACATCAGCTCGCAGCGGCCAACCTCGCCAACGCCGGGCGTCATGTGGTACTCAGCACCGGGACCGCGTCGGGCAAGTCGCTGGCATACCAGTTGCCGATTTTGACGGCGCTGAAAGCTGATTCACGCGCCCGCGTGCTCTATCTGTCGCCCACCAAGGCGCTCGGCCACGACCAGTTGCGCACCGCGGTGGCGCTGACCGAAGCCGTACCCGGGCTCCGTGACGTCGCGCCGAGCGCGTATGACGGTGACAGCCTTACCGAGGTGCGACGCTTCGCCAGGGAACGGTCGCGCTGGATTTTCTCCAATCCCGACATGATTCACCTGTCACTGCTGCGCAACCATGCCCGCTGGGCGGTGTTCCTCCGTAACCTGCGATACCTCGTCGTCGATGAATGCCATTACTACCGTGGTGTTTTCGGGTCAAACGTGGCGATGGTGCTGCGTCGGCTGTTGCGGTTGGCCACCCGCTATTCGGGCGCCGGATCGGAATCCTCCGGACCCACGGTGATCTTCGCCAGTGCCACCACGGCGTCACCCGCCGGCACCGCGTCGGAACTGATCGGGCAGACCGTCACTGAGGTCACCGAGGACGGTTCACCGCAGGGCGCACGCACGGTCGCGTTGTGGGAGCCGGCCTTGCTGGACGACCTCGTCGGAGAAAACGGTGCCCCGGTTCGGCGTTCGGCGGGCGCGGATGCCGCGCGGGTGATGGGCGATCTGATCGCCGAGGGCGCTCGCACGCTGACATTCGTGCGTTCGCGCCGCGGTGCCGAACTGACGGCGCTGGGCGCGCGCGCCCGGTTGGAGGAACTCGCACCGGATCTCGCCGACCGTGTCGCGTCATATCGGGCGGGTTATCTCGCCGAGGACCGGCGCGCGCTGGAACGCGCACTCGCCGACGGCGAATTGCGCGGGCTGGCGACGACCAACGCCTTGGAACTCGGGGTGGACATCGCTGGCCTCGATGCCGTCGTACTGGCTGGCTTTCCCGGCACGGTGACGTCCTTCTGGCAGCAGGCAGGCCGTGCCGGCCGCCGGGGCCAAAGCGCGTTGATCGTGTTGATCGCCCGCGACGACCCGCTCGACACGTACCTCGTCCATCACCCCGCGGCCCTGCTGGACAAGCCGATCGAACGCGTCGTCATCGATCCGTCCAATCCGTATGTCCTTGGCCCGCAGTTGCTCTGCGCCGCGACCGAGCTTCCGCTCACCGAGGCGGAGGTGCGGATGTGGAACGCCGAGGCGGTCGCGGCGTCGCTCGTCGACGACGGCCTGCTGCGCAGGCGTCCCACCGGTTACTTCGCGACACCGGGTGTGGATCCGCATCCGGCAGTGGACATCCGCGGCTCGTCGGGTGGTCAGATCGCGATCCTGGAGGCGGAGACGGGGCGACTGTTGGGCACCGCGGGCGCGGGCCAGGCACCGGCCTCGGTCCATCCGGGGGCCGTCTATCTGCATCAGGGTGAGAGCTACGTCGTCGACTCACTCGACTTCGAGGACGGCGTCGCGTTCGTGCACGCCGAGGATCCGGGGTACACCACATCCGCCCGGGAGTTGACCGACATCGTGGTCACCGGCGAGGGGATACGAAAGACCTACGGGCCGGTGACCGTTGGGCTCGTGCCGGTATCGGTGACCAACACCGTCATCGGCTATCTGCGGCGGGAGTTGAGCGGCGAGGTCATCGACTTCGTCGAACTCGAGATGCCGACGCGCACCCTCGACACCTCGGCGGTGATGTGCACCATCACCCCTGAAGCTCTGCAGGACAACGGGATTGATCCGTTACGGGTGCCGGGTTCGCTTCATGCGGCCGAACACGCGGCGATCGGATTGCTGCCGCTGGTCGCCAGCTGCGACCGAGGCGACATCGGCGGAGTGTCCACGGCGGTGGGCCCCGTCGACGGCCTGCCGACGATCTTCGTCTATGACGGCTATCCCGGCGGCGCCGGCTTCGCCGACCGCGGCTTCGAAAAGATCGACGTCTGGTGGGGAGCGACGGCGGCGGCGATCGAGGCGTGCGAGTGCCCCGCCGGGTGCCCGTCCTGTGTGCAGTCACCCAAGTGCGGCAACGGAAACGATCCCCTTGACAAAGAGGGTGCGATCAGGTTGCTGCGACTGGTTCTGAAAGAGCTCGGAGGCACCACGCCATGACGCCGCCGCAAGGGGCGACCGACCCCTCGTACGGTCGCCCCCGCGGCTCCGCGGACCCTGCCAGTCAGACCGAAATCGCTGGTACCGCGGTTGCGACGAACGGTCGGACAACTCGATCCGTTCCCTATCCCGGTATAGCTGGGTGCAGTCGCAAACTACCTTGTCAGGGCTGGCACCGCAACTTTGGTGAGTTAACTGACGCCCGCGAAAAATCTTGTGACGCACCGTACACATGGCAAACGACCACTGATTCCGTATGCAAATGCTGGCTGCGGAGGGCCGCAGACCCCGCCCTAAAATGCCCCTCATGAACCACGACTGGCTGCTCGTGGAGACATTGGGCAGCGAACCTGCCGTGGTCGCACAGGGGCGCCTAACGAAGAATCTGGTCCCCGTCAGCGCGTTTCTGAGGCGAAATCCGCATCTGATGGCGATTCAGACCGCGATCGGCGAGACCGTGCGCGCGGGCCAAGGCCTGAGCAGCATCACGCCCAAGAACGACCGCGTGATCCGCACCGAGGTGATCCAGATGTCGGATGGCCGGATTCACGGTGTGCACGTGTGGATCGGCCCGCCCGATATGGAGCCGCCGGAGCGCCCGATTCCCGGGCCGCTCATCTGGGACCTGACCAACGGCACCGCGACCGACACCAAGGAGTCGTTGTTCAACAGCGGATGGGCCCCGGACAGTCAGGTGACGCACGGCAGAGCGTTCGCCGAGGATCTGCCTAAGCGTGAGCTCAATCCGAGCGAGGCCGAAGTCCTGTCGATGACGATCAAGCGCGAGCCCGGCCACACGCTCTGCAATTCGTGGGACGTGAGGGACTATCGCGGCGAACCGATCACGATCGGCTTCGTGGCCAGAGTGCTCGCCGAGGAAGCGGACGACGGAAGCCAGCGACTGGTCCTTCGGGCGATGAACTGGCGCGGGGAGTCTGAGGGCGGCGCTGACCGACGCGACGTTCTGGCCCAGCGGATCCTGAAGGGCTTGGCACAGCCGGGCGCGCACCGCGCGCTCGTCGACCCGACCAACTGGACGCTGCTGAAGTGGCTCGATGACCCCGCCCCATTCTTCAACTGGCGCGCCAGCCTGGCCGGTGAACATCTGGTGCATCCGTCAGACCGGCACGAATTGGCAAGAATGGCAGAGGAATTCGAGAAGGGTCGCACCTCGGGCACCTTACGGTTGGTCGCCAACGACGGCGGGTGGACGCCCGTGCACGTGACGATCAACCGCGTCGAGCTCGACGACGACGTGTCCGCGGGACTGGCCACACTCCGTCCGGCCGAGAGCTAGCCGCACTATTCGACCGGGCCGGCGCGGGCTACGGCTCGGGCCGTACCGACACCAAACCGGCCGAGTGCGACGGCGACCTCAACGGCGACAACGGCATCGAGTCCCACCACGGTGCAGTCCGCGACCCTGGTGCTCATCGCCTCGGCCAACTCTTTGGCGTGTGCGCATGCAGTGCCCGCACCCTGCGCGAGCCGTCCAGCCGCGGCCAGTGCGGCGAGATCGGCCGCGGCCTGGGCGCGGTGCCGCGCCGTCACCGCCGCGCCGAGGTACACGCACGCGACGGTGACCGCCACCAGCACCGCCATCATCGCGACGGCGACCGGAGTCGCCGCACCGTCATCCGCCCACACCGGGCTCCAACGCGGCGACAGCTCGTCCCGCGAGGGTGACGCCCGGCAGGAACGCCGACCGCGCCGAGACGGTGGCGACGATGTGTTCGCCGTCGCGGCGCAGCTGAATCGCCGCTCCGTCCGGCGCGATGGCTTGGGCCGCCGCCGATCCGTCGTCACCTCGGGCTGCCAATCGCGCCGCTTCCCTGGCTGCGTCGACACACCGGATGTACGTCGACACCGCGATGAGGCTCGACATGCACACCAGCAGGACGACGACCAGACCCGCGATGCCGATCGCCGCCTCGACCGTCGCACCGCCCTCGTCACCTAGACGTTGGTGTTCAGTGCGCGATTGATGATGTTGGTCAGTGCGCTGACGATCGAGTCGCCCGTCACCACGGTGTAGAGAATGGCGCCGAACGCCGCCGCCGCAATAGTGCCGATTGCGTATTCGACCGTGGACATGCCGCTCTCGTCCACGATCAACAGGCTCAGCTTCGCCTGCGATGTACGAATCCAGTTGCTTTTCAATCGATTTCCTCCCCATCATTTTCACAACACACCGGAACCCAGCACATCGGTGGCCAGGCCCGCGACGACCGGCACGATGCCGAGGCACACGAACGCGGGCAGATAGCACAGCCCCAGCGGCCCCGCGATCAGGACGCCGGCCCGTTCTGCCGCGGCGCGGGCGGAGTCGGCGGCATCGTCGTGGACCTGGCCGGCCAACTCGGCGACGCCCTGCGCGAGAGCGGCACCCGATGCCGCCGAGCGACGCGCCAACCGCAGCAGCGCTTCGGCGTGGTCGTCGGTGTTCTTGGCCGGATCCGTCCATGCCGAGGCCGGTTCGGCGCCGAGCGCGAGCATGTCGGAGGCCCGAGTCAAGATCCGGGCCAGGTGCGGTGGTGCGGACGGCGCCGTGGCGGCCGCGGCCGTCGACACCGCCATTCCCGAACGCAGGCATGCGGCCAACACCTCAAGAGTCGACGCCGTGGCCAGCGCATCGGGGGCCACCGGAACGGCCGGCCGTATCGATGTCCGCGGCCCGAAACCGGCCAACGCACGTGCACGCGCTCTTGCTCCGGCCGGGGCGAGAAGCACCGCAACAGCCATCAGGATTGCGGCGCAGATCATCTCAACACCTGACTGGTGATCCGGTCGCACCACAGCAGGCCGACACAGGCCAGTGCCACCCCGATGACCAACAACCATCCACCGAATCCGTCGGAGAGCAGGAAGCTCAGCGGGTCGGCGCCGATCAGCTGGCCGAGTCCGACGCCGACTACGGGAAGCCCCGCCAGCACCGCTGCGGTGGCGCGTGCTCCGGCCATCCCGGCGTCGACGCGGGCGGCGAATCGTTCCCGCTCGAGGAGATCCCGCTGTGCGGTTTGCATCAGGGTGCCGATGGCGAGGCCGTGGTGCTGTGCGAGCTGCCAACCGGCCGCGAGCCTTTCCCACTGCCCTGGCAGCGACGAGCGGTGCGCGACGCTGCGAAGGCCCACCGCGACGTCAGCGCCCAGACGCGCTCGCGCCGCGATGGTCCGCAGTGCCGTGGCGACGACACCGCCGACGTCCACGGCGGCGGCGCCGAGTGCGGCGACGGGGTGAGCTCCGACGCGCAGTTCCCCGACGAGAGTGTCCAGCGCGCCCTGCAGCGCGACGGCTTCGGCGGCGCGGGCTCGGCGCCGCCGTCGGGTCCGTCGGCGAATCCCGACTGTCGCGCCGGTTATCGCCGTCGCGACGACGAGCCCCACCGATGTGACCGAGGCCAACAGGAAAGCCAGCGCCACCACTAGAACACCCGCCGGAACCAGTGCCGCGCGGCGCGCGGTGACGCTCGGCGGCGTCGACGAGACAGGTCCACGCGCTCGAAGGCGGTGCCGGGACGGACGCGGCGCCGCCAGCAGCGCGAGCGCCAGTGCCAGTGCCGCCCCAGTCATGTCGACCGCCGTTCATGCACCAGCTTGCGGAGATGTTCGGCGCCGCGATCGAACCCGGTCCCGAGACGCCAGGCGGTCTCTGCGCGCACTCGACCATCGGCGGCCGGGAGTAGCACCGCAATCTCGTTCAGGCGTCGCGCGCCGACGTGGTCGCGTGTGACGTGCACGAGAACCTGAACGGCGGCCGCGAGCTGACTGTGCAGCGCACCGCGGTCCAGCCCGCCGATCGCCGCGAGGGCTTCGAGACGGGCAGGCACCTCGGTCGGACGGTTGGCGTGCACGGTCCCCGCCCCGCCGTCATGGCCCGTGTTGAGCGCTGCGAGCAGGTCGACGACCTCGGCGCCGCGGACCTCGCCGACCACGATCCGGTCCGGCCGCATCCGCAGCGCCTGCCTGACCAGGTCCCGAACCGTCACTTCACCGACGCCCTCGACGTTGGCGCACCGCGCGACCAGGTTCACCAGATGCGGGTGCGCCGGTTCCAGTTCGGCGGCGTCCTCCACGCAGACGATGCGTTCGTGCGGGGGAACCGCACCGAGTAGCGCAGCCAGCAGGGTGGTCTTTCCTGCACCGGTACCGCCCGAGATCAGAAAGGCAAGGCGCGCGGCAATGATGTC
This sequence comes from Mycolicibacterium moriokaense, assembly GCF_010726085.1. NCBI lineage: Bacteria > Bacillati > Actinomycetota > Actinomycetes > Mycobacteriales > Mycobacteriaceae > Mycobacterium > Mycolicibacterium moriokaense. The sequence goes on along the minus strand of NZ_AP022560.1, from coordinate 1,107,664 downwards.
GTCGAGCAGCGCCGCGGCCGACGGGTCGATGGTGCCCGTCCCGATCAGGGCGGCGAGGTCCTGGGTGGCGGGCCGCAACACCCGTAGCGACAGGCATGTGCCTGCGGGGGCGATCGGCGGCAGCACGGCGTGCAGCCGGACGGTGCACTGCCCGCTTGCCAGTCCGGTCAGCTGCCCGTCGACCCAGGGTTGCGCCTCGTCGAGACGGCGGCCGGCCGCCAGCGCCAGCCGTTGCGCCAGGCGCCGGACGGCATCGTCGTCGGCGAACCGGATCGATGTCCGGCGCAGCCCGGCGCCGTCGTCGACCCATACCGCGTCGGGAGCGGTGACCAGAACGTCGGTGGTCCCATCCGCGCGCAGCAGCGGGTCAAGGACACCGGCCCCGGTGAGTTCGGTCTGCAACACCCGCAGGCCGCTGAGCACCTCGGCGTCCCCCAACAGCCCGCCGGATTCCGCGCGGATCGCCGCGGCGACCGCCGTCGGTCGGAGCGGTGCCGATTCGGCGGCCAAGCGCTCACGGACACGCTCGATCAGCGATGCGCTCATGCCGCGCCTGCCGCCGGATGCTGCTGCAGGACCGCCATCACCCGACGGGCGGCGGTCGCAAGTGGGGACCTGCGCGACAGTTGCAGACCACCCCGGTCCAGCGCCGCTGCGATACCCGGCTGCGGTCGCATCGCGGCAAGGAGCGGAAGCCCCACGATCGCCGCGACGTCGCGTGACCTCAACCCACCTGGTGCCGGCCCTCGGACGACGACGCCCACGTTCGGATTGACGGTCGACACCCACCGCGCGACCCCCTCGGTCGCAGCGCAGGAGCGCACGTCCGCAGGCGTCACGACGATGACGAGATCCGCCGATTCGAGAGCAGTCTCGGTCGCCGGGGTCGCGGCCCTTGGCACGTCGCATACGACCGTCGCACCGCCGCGACTGCCGGCATCGATCACGGCACCCAACGGCGCCGCTTCGATACCCCCGTCGCCCCGCCCACCCGAGAGCACGGAGACGCCCCGGTGCCGCGGCAGGGAGTCACGCAGCGCCGCGTAGTGCAGCCGTCCGCCCTGCAGCGTCAGATCGTGCCAGCGGAGCCCTGGGTCGGCCTCAATACCCAGCAGCAGATCGATGCCACCGCTCCACGGGTCGGCGTCGATGAGTAAGGCGTCAGTCGCGTCGGACGCCTTCTGGGCCAGCGCCGCCGCGAACACCGAAGCGCCCGCCCCGCCTCGTCCGGCGAGAACCGCGACCACCGGACCCCGGCGACCGTCGCTCAGAGCGTCTTCGGCCGCCTCCGACAGCTCCGCCATCAACTCGCCTTCGTGGGCCGGCAGGACGAGGACGTGTTGTGCGCCGACCGCGATGGCTGCCTGGAACTCGGCCGAGCCGGGCTGCGCCTGAGTCAGCAGGATGACTCGTCCGCGTCGCGGCAAGCCCCTGCGCGCACAGCGGTGGGCCGCCTCGCGATCGAGCAGCACGGCGCCCGCCCCCGTCCACGCACTGCGGCCGGACGGCTCGCTGGCGTGCACAACCTGGACGCCCGCCGCGGCGCTGATGCGATCGACATCGTCACGCAGGTCGGGGTCGCCGATAAGGGCGAGAATTCCGGCGGTGGCTCCCATGCGCCCACCATGCGGTGCCGCGCCGACACCGCGCCATCGTCACCGCGCGGTCTGTGGATGAACTCGAATGTGGGGATGGATGAGTGGTGCGCATCGCGAAAATCACATTCCGCAACTACCGCGCGCCCCATCACCTATCCGAAAGGCGAATCGTTGTCGCGCACGCGTGCGGCGAGGAAAGGAAAGGACATATCCGACGGACGAAGAATGGTCCCGAAAAAAGGGACGACCCCCGCCAGGGGGGGAGGAGGCGGAGGTCGTCGTGTATCAGCCCCGGGGGGTCGGGCTGATGCACACCCGGCACAGGCCGAGTAACACTCACTATACACACGCGGCCACGGATGGGCGCAAGTCGTGCGTGTGATGCAAAGCACCGCCGGAGCAGGAAAAATGCAGCCACCGACACCTGTCGTGCACTGTCATTTCGTACACTCTCTCGCCTTGCCTCGGACCACCGCCCCTATGCTGGTTGCGTGGACGCACCGCACCCCGGGGCAGCAGATTCCAGTGCTCGGCAAACAATGGCTTCGCCCCCTGGCCCGGTCCGCACCGCCGCCTTCTTCGATCTTGATAAAACGGTCATCGCCAAATCGAGCACCCTTGCTTTCAGCAAACCTTTCTTCGATCAAGGGCTAATCACTCGGCGCACTGTCTTGAAGTCCGCCTACGCGCAATTCCTCTTCCTCATGTCGGGTGCGGATCACGATCAGATGGACCGGATGCGCTCGTACCTGACCAACATGTGCACCGGGTGGGACGTCGAACAGGTGAAGTCGATCGTCGGCGAGACGCTGCACGACATCGTCAACCCACTGGTCTTCGCCGAGGCCGCCGAACTCATCGCCGACCACAAGCTGTGCGGCCGCGATGTGGTTGTGGTTTCCGCCTCTGGTGAGGAGATTGTCGCTCCGATCGCCCGTGCGCTCGGCGCCACTCACGCGATGGCCACCCGGATGGTCGTCGAGGATGGCAAGTACACCGGAGAGATCGCCTTCTACTGCTACGGGGAGGGCAAGGCGGAGGCTATCCGCGAACTCGCCGCCCGTGAGGGATATGCACTCGAGCACTGCTATGCGTACTCCGATTCGATCACCGACATACCCATGCTCGAGGTGGTCGGGCATCCGACCGTGGTAAACCCGGATCGTGCGTTGCGCAAAGAAGCCGCGGCCCGCGGCTGGCCGGTACTGACGTTCTCACGGCCGGTGTCTTTGCGCGATCGCATCCCGGCGCCCTCCGGGGCGGCGATGGCTACGACAGCCGCGGTCGGCGTGAGTGCCCTGGCTGCAGGTGCGTTGACCTACTCGTTGTTACGTCGCTTCGCCTTCTGAGTCGTAGGCGTAACGATCTGGAGTCGCAGCGGATTTGCCCCTTGATGTGACCGCGGTCACGGAGTACAAAGGAGGCACGGAAGCTTGGTTAGGCCAAGACCGAGCCGGAAGAGAAGGCTCGGATCTCCCGAACCAGGCTCCCCAGCACGGATCCCGGCACCCACGCGGAGCACATGCCGCGGAATAGGCAAAAGTGTTGCGGGCCTGCGTAGTTGCGATAGCGGACGGCCACGACGGCCCCTTGGGTGGGGTTGCAGTTGAAGCGCATCGACAAGACGCCGAGGCCACCCACGCAACCCACCGGAGCACGCATGGTAACCGGTATCCGTGCTAGCGGGCGGCGAGCCGAATTAGTTCGGAACGTCGCCCGCTTTACTTTGCTGGACGCTCTCCCCCACGCTGCCCGCGGCGATCGCGAGCGCCTCTCGCGCGCCGGCGCGCAGCCCCTGGCAAGTCATCAGCAACCAGGCGGTGAGGCCGTCGGGCGTCCCGGACGCGAAGCCCCGCGCGGCGGCCCGGTAGTCGCCTGACTGGCGCATCCAATACACCTCAGGAACGCCGAGGCCGTGCGGATCCAGCCCGCTGGCGATCGTGACCAGCCGCCCGACCGCCCGCGCCACCACTCCGTCGGCGCTGCCGAAGGGGGCCAGCGTCAGGAGTTCCCCGTGCACGACGGCGGCGAGCACCGGCGCGGGGACCCGGGTGCCACCGGTCACGATGTCAGCCAGTAATTCCAGGCGACGGCCGACGTCGGGATCCGTACGCGGCCTGCCGAGGTGATCGTCGTCTGCGATATCGGCCGCCGCCAACGCGTGCAGCTTCGCGATGGCTTGCAATGGGGCGCGTTGCCAGACGCCGACCAGAGACGTCGCACCGCCCTCGAGCGCTTCCGATACCCGCAGGGCACCGGCGAGGATGGGGTCCGGGCCCTCCTCGGACAACTGCAGCGAACCGCCGTCCAAGACCGAGGACGCCCGCGCCGCCCGCAATGCGGCCTCGGCGGCGTTCGCCGGCCATCCCCGTAAGTTGGCGCGGTGCCGGTGCGCGCGTCCCAGCGCCTCGCCGACCTCCGCGCTCGCATCGGCCACTCCAGGCAGCTCGGCCAGCGGGGCCAACGGGTCGACGGCAGTCACGGCAGCCCACGCTAGCCGACCGCTGGACCCGTCAGCCATGACGTTCGGCGCGCCCGATGCGCCGCCCGCGGAGCTCCCTGTGACTTGATGCCCTGATCATCAACATCGGTGACTACGCTCACAGACATGACGAGCACCACGACGCAGCACACCGACGTTCCGTCCGTCTATCCCCCCTCCGAGGAATTCGCGGCGCAAGCCAACGCGACCGAGGAGTTGTACGCCGAAGCTGAGGCCGATCGGCTGGCGTTCTGGGCGAAGCAGGCCGAACGGCTGTCCTGGGACACGCCGTTCTCGGAGGTGTTGGACTGGTCGCAGGCCCCGTTCGCCAAGTGGTTCGTCGGCGGCAAGATCAACGTCGCATACAACTGTGTGGACCGCCATGTCGAGGCAGGCAACGGCGACCGGGTGGCGATCCACTGGCAGGGCGAACCGGTCGACGACGTCCGTGACATCACCTACGCGCAACTGCAGGCCGACGTGTGCAAGGCGGCCAATGCACTGACCGAGCTGGGTCTGGTGGCCGGGGACCGCGTCGCGATCTACATGCCGATGATCCCCGAGGCCATCGTGTCGATGCTGGCGTGTGCACGCCTGGGCATCATGCACTCAGTCGTCTTCGCGGGTTTCTCCTCCACCGCGCTGGCGGCCCGCATCGAGGACGCCGAGGCCAAGTTGGTCATCACCAGCGACGGGCAGTTCCGTCGCGGCCAGGCCGTATCGCTGAAGGAATCGGTGGACCAGGCCTGCAAGGGCCAGGACTCCGTCGAACACGTTCTGGTCGTCCGCCGGACCGGGATCGACACCCCGTGGACCGAGGGTCGCGACCTGTGGTGGCACGACACCGTCGAACCGGCGTCACCCGAGCACACGCCCGAGGCGTTCGATTCAGAGCACCCGCTGTTTCTCCTCTACACGTCGGGGACCACCGGCAAGCCCAAGGGCATCATGCACACCTCCGGCGGATACCTGACCCAGGCGTCGTACACGCACCATTACGTCTTCGACATCAAGCCCGAGAGCGATGTCTTCTGGTGCACCGCCGACATCGGCTGGGTCACCGGCCACACCTACATCGTCTACGGGCCGCTGTCGAACGGTGCGACGCAGGTGGTCTACGAAGGCACGCCGAACTCGCCGAACGAGCACCGTCATTTCGAGATCATCGAGAAATTCGGCGTCACCATCTATTACACGGCGCCGACGCTGGTGCGCATGTTCATGAAGTGGGGCCGCGAGTACCCCGACGCCCATGATCTGTCCAGCCTGCGCCTGCTGGGTTCGGTCGGCGAGCCGATCAACCCGGAGGCGTGGCGGTGGTATCGGGATGCCTTCGGCGGCAACCGAGTTCCGATCGTCGACACGTGGTGGCAGACCGAGACCGGGGCCATCATGATCTCGCCGCTGCCCGGTGTCACCGCGGCCAAGCCCGGCTCGGCGATGAAGCCGCTGCCCGGCATCTCAGCCAAGATCGTCGACGAGGAGGGCCAGGAGCTGGTCCCCGGCGCCGATGAGGCCGAGCATGTGACGGGTTATCTCGTCCTCGACCAGCCGTGGCCGGCAATGCTGCGCGGCATCTGGGGCGATCCCGAGCGCTACAAGGAGACCTACTGGTCGCGCTACGGCGAGCAGGGCTGGTACTTCGCCGGCGACGGGGCGCGGGTCGACTCCGACGGTTCGATCTGGCTGCTGGGCCGCATCGACGACGTGATGAACGTGTCGGGACACCGGATCTCGACCACCGAGGTCGAGTCGGCGCTGGTCGGCCACTCCCATGTCGCCGAGGCGGCCGTCGTCGGTGCGTCCGACGAAACCACCGGCCAGGGCATCTGCGCGTTCGTGATCCTGGAGTCGCACGCCAAGGACAGCGGCGCCGAGATGGTCGAGGAGCTACGCGAGCAGGTAGCCAAGGAGATCGGAAAGATCGCCAGGCCGCGCGAGATCCACGTCGTGCCCGAGCTGCCGAAGACCCGCAGCGGCAAGATCATGCGGCGGCTGCTGCGCGATGTCGCCGAGGGCCGCGAACTCGGGGATACGTCAACCCTGGTGGACCCCAGCGTGTTCGAGGCGATCCGGGCCAGCAAGTAGTCAGGCGGCCGGGGCGGCGCCGATCGGGACGAAGCCCGACCCCGGCCGGTTCTTGGCGACGATATCGGCCAGCTGCGTGTTGAACGATATGTTCACCGCGGGCGTGTGCAGCGGAATGTACTTGATGATGCACGTGGGCAGTTTTTCTGAGAACGCCCCGTGGATCATGCCCACCAGCCGGTTGTTGACGGTCACCGGCGCGCCGGAGTCACCCGGCTGACCGCACACCTGGTTGATGAAGGTGCCGGGTTCCTCGCCGGGACCCCACGTGACACCACAGGAGTAACCTGTGGTGCGGCCCAATTTGCACGCGATATCGCCCGGGACGGGGTCGGGACCGAGTCCGTCGATCTGGAATCCGTCGATGTTGTTGACGGGCCGCACCTTCTGCGGGTCGAACTGAATGACCGCGTAATCGAGGGCGTCGTTACCCGCGACCATCGTGCCGAGCACCCCGGCGTTCTCCGCCCGCTCGGCAGCCACCTTCGCGCCTGGGCCGCCGCAGTGCGCCGACGTGAACCCGACCAGATTTCCGCGATTGTCGTAGCCGATGGTGGTCAGCGTGCACAACGTCTCACCGTTGACGACCAGACCCGAGCCACCGCCCAGCGTGACGGGCTCCTGAGCGTGCGCGGTCGCGGACGTCGGCAACAGCACCGCGAACAAGGCCGCGATGATCACTGGAATCCGCAGGCAGCGGCCGCTGCTCCTCAACCGGAAAACCTCCTCGACAGGCCCCGACCTGCGTTGCATTCGACCTTGTCAGTCTAACGTCGGCCGGAATCGTTTCGCGGCACGCCACATGGCAACATGAACCGCAGACCGATCAATGCGGGAGGAAATGTCAGTGAGTGATCGCAGGAATGGCGTGCCGACCACCGTGACCTCGATACCACTGGTCGACCCGCATGCGCCCAAGCCCGACCCGTCCATCGGCGATCTCGTCAAGGACGCCACCGCGCAGGTGTCCACGCTGGTCCGCGCCGAGGTGGAACTGGCCAAGGCCGAAATCACGCGTGACGTCAAGAAGGGCCTCACCGGCAGCGTCTACTTCATCCTCGCGCTGGTGGTGCTGTTCTACTCCACGTTCTTCTTCTTCTTCTTCGCCGCCGAACTGCTCGACACCTGGCTCTGGCGGTGGGCGGCGTTCCTGATCGTGTTCGGGGTCATGGTCGTGGTGACGGCGATCTTCGCGCTGCTCGGCTACCTCAAGGTGCGCCGGATCAGGGGTCCGCAGAAGACGATCGAATCGGTCAGGGAACTGCCCGAGGCGCTGACCCCCGGCCACGAAAAGGCGGTGGCCGTCGAGTCAACCGACGGCGCCAAGCCGGCGTCGACCTCTGACCCCTCAGGCTGGTAATGCCGCCAGACCCGTCGGTCGTTCGCATCGACGGTCCGTGGCGCCATCTCGAGGTGCACGCCAACGGGATTCGATTTCACGTGGTGGAAGCCGACCACCAGGAGTCCCGGGACGCTGCCATCCCGATGACGCAGCGACCGCTGGTCATCCTGCTGCATGGATTCGGTTCGTTCTGGTGGTCGTGGCGCCACCAACTGCGGGGGTTGGCCGGAGCTCGCGTGGTGGCCGTCGACCTGCGCGGCTACGGCGGCAGCGACAAACCGCCCCGCGGTTACGACGGCTGGACCCTGGCCGGCGACACCGCCGGGCTGGTACGCGCGCTCGGCCACAAGACCGCGACGCTGGTGGGACACGCCGATGGCGGACTGGTCTGTTGGGCGACGGCAGTGCTGCATCCGCGGGCGGTGCAAGCGATCGCCCTCGTCAGCTCCCCGCATCCGAACGCGCTGCGTGCCTCTGCGCTGACCAGACGTGACCAGGGCCGGGCGCTGCTGCCGTGGATGCTGCGCTACCAGGTACCGATGTGGCCAGAACGTGCGTTGACGCGCCACGGCGGTGCCGAGCTGGAGCGATTGGTTCGCAGTCGGGCGAGCGCGAAATGGATGGCCTCCGAAGACTTCTCCGAGACGATCGCGCATATGCGCCGCGCGGTCCAGATTCCGTCGGCGGCGCACTCGGCACTCGAATACCAGCGCTGGGCGGTCCGTAGCCAATTCCGCGGCGAGGGTCGTCGGTTCATGCGCTCGATGCGACGTCCGATCAACGTTCCCGTGCTGCACCTGCGTGGCGACGCCGACCCGTACGTCCTTGCCGACCCGGTCATCCGCACGCAGCACTATGCTCCGCACGGGCGCTACGTATCCATCGGCGGCGCAGGGCATTTCGCACATGAGGAAGCGCCCGAGGCGGTCAACGCCCAGCTACAGCGGTTCCTCACACAGGTGTACGGCGCGTGACTAGGTGACGCAGGCGCCCGTCGCCACACGTTCGGTGTTGCCCAGCTTCTCGAGCTGACGCGCTACCTCATCCCCGGTCAGCACGAAACCGGTGTCGGCATCGTCGACCGCCGCGCCGAACACCACACCGAGGACCTGGCCGTCGCGGTTGATCATCGGCCCGCCTGAATTGCCTTGTCGCACACTGCCTCTGATGGTGTACACCTGACGCGTCACGGTGGTGCTGCGGTAGATGTCGGGGCCGTTGAGTTCGATGGTCTCCCGGATGCGAGCCGGGGTGGCGGCGAAATCGCCGCCACCGGGATACCCCATCACCACGGCGTCGGTGCCGGTCGGTGCGTCGCCCTGCGCGAACTGCAGCGGCGCGGCGTCGAGGCCCGGCACGTCGAGAATCGAGATGTCGGCCTGCGGGTCGTACGACACCACGTATGCGTCGTACGTCCTGCCGTCGACCTCGACGGTGGCGCTCTCGGCGCCGGCGACCACGTGCGCATTCGACATCACCCGGTTGGGCGCGACGACGAATCCGGTGCCCTCGAGCACTTTCTGGCACCCGGGCGCGACACCACGGATCTTCACCACGCTGGGTCGCGTCGCTGCGACGACGGGATCGGCGGCGAGCGCCGCATCGGGTGCGTCGACGGCCACGATCGGCGTGCGTCCGAACGGTTGCAAGACGTCGGGCAGGCCGGAGGTGTCCAGCAGCGCCGACAACCGTCGCGGCACGGACCTCAGCCACGGCGGTGCGACGTCGTCGACTTCCTTGAGCACGACCGACCCGCGCACGGCCGCGGCCAGGTTGGGCTGATCGGAGGTCTGCAGCGGATAGGTCAGCATCCACGCCGCGACCAGCACCGCGACGATCTGCAGCGCCACCCCGATCGTCGAATCCAGGGTGCGCATGCCGGGGCTGCGGATGGCGCCGCGCACCGCCCGGCCCAGCACCACGCCCGCGATCTCACCGACGACCACCAGGGCGAGGATCAGGAACAACGTCACGAACAGCTTGGTGCGGGGTCCTTCGATGTTGGCGACGACGTGGGGCGCGAGCAGCACACCGGCCACCGCACCCAGCACCACGCCGACGAAGGACAGCAGGGATCCCAGCGCACCCGAGCGCCAGCCCGAGATAGCGGCGATGAAGGCGACCGCGAGGACGGCGAGGTCGAGCCACTGGGACGATGTCATGGTTGGGCCTACCCTAACCGGCAGGGTCGCCGCCGCGTCTGACCAGAGCCATCGCGTCCTCGAGTTCGCGGACGTCGTCGGTGTTCCACGGCTGCGCCCAGCCGGCGACGTCGAGCATCGCCGAGACCACCTGTCCGGTGAATCCCCACACCAGCATTTCGTTGAGCAGGAAAGCCGGGCCGGCGCTGCGACGCGCATTTTCCTTGCGGTACACCATGATTCGGTTCTCAGGGTTGACGAACGCGCGTAGCGGGACACGGGCGACGACCGCCGTCTCGGATTCGTCGACCACTGTCACCGGCCCCGGGTCGGGCGAATACGCCAGTACCGGCACCACGTGGAAACCAGACGGCGGGATGAACATCCGCTCGAGCGTGGTCAGCGGCTGCAGCCGGCCCACGTCGATGCCGGTCTCCTCGTTGGCCTCTCGCAGCGCGGTGTGCACAGGGTCGACATCGCCCGGATCGGCCGCCCCACCTGGGAAGGCGGCCTGTCCGGCGTGATGGCGCAGGGTGGACGCGCGCACCGTCACCAGCAGGTCGGCCTCGGCAAGCCCGCTCCCGGACTCGGGCTCGGGCGGACCTGAGAACAACACCAGCACCGCGGCGTCTCGCCGTTCTCCGGCGACGGCGGCCTTCTTGTTCGCCGCGGTCAGCATCGCCAGCACCTCGGGCGACACGCGCCGGCGATAGGCGCGCTTGATGTCCTTGGCGTTGTCGACCAGCGGTTTGAGCCAGGTTGGGGCTGCCTCGGCGTTGAGCGGGGCGAGTTCACTCCCCTCGCTGGCCCAGCTCACCCCGGCTCTCCTATCTCCGGCCCGACCGCGGCCGCGATCTCGTCGGCATTGGCGAAGGACCGCGGCAGGATTGCGGCCACGCTACCGTCCGAGCGCAGCACAACCGTCGCTGGCATCACGTTGGGGACCTTCAGCGCCGCTGCGATCCGACGTCGGCCGTCCTGCAGCATCGGCAGGTGTACCCCGAGCTCAGCCAGGCGTAACAGCCCTGCGGTCTCGTTCTCGTCCTGGTGCACCGTCAGCACGGTCACCTCGGATCCGACCCGTTTCTGGTACTCGGCCATCGCGGGCAGTTCCTGGGTACATGGCGCACACCAGTAGGCCCACAGGTTCAGTACCACCATCCGTCCCGCCACGGCCTTGGCGACGTCGACGTTCGAACCGTCGCCCGCGCATTCGAGGACGATGCCGCGCAAGGCCTCGGGACCGTCCCCGACGCCGGGAGCAGGGCAGGGTGCCAGGTCAGCGCGGGCCCGCGGCCCCGCCAGGGCCTCGGCGGTGTCGGCATCGCGCCGGTCACGCGGTGCGCCGGGCCCGGTCGAGCCGGGTGCGGACTCGTCACCGAGCTGGGACCACAAGGCCGTCCCGAGGGCGACGACCACGACCAGCACCGCCACGGTCCATCGAGTCGAGGTACGCATCGGAAGCGGGCGGCGCGGTCAGAGGCCGGCCAGCGCCAGTAGGTGGTCGGTTTCGGGGCCTTTCACCAGCGGGGCAGCGATCAGCGGGTCGGTCGGGCCGGTACCGAACGACGGGCAGTCCTTGGCGAGTACGCACACGCCGCAGGCGGGCTTGCGGGCGTGACAGACGCGTCGGCCGTGGAAGATCACCCGATGGCTCAGGTCGGTCCACTCGCTGCGCTCGATGAGCTCGCCGACCGCGTGCTCGACCTTCACCGGGTCCTCTTCTTTCGTCCAGTTCCAGCGCCGGACGAGGCGGCCGAAGTGGGTGTCGACGGTGATGCCGGGAATGCCGAAGGCGTTTCCCAGGATGACGTTGGCCGTTTTGCGGCCGACGCCAGGCAGCGTGACGAGCTCCTCCATCGTCTTGGGTACCTCCCCGTCGAATCGCTCGACGAGTTCGGCGCCCAGCCGCATCAACGAGTTGGCCTTGTTCCGGTAGAAGCCGGTGGACCGGATCAGCTCCTCGAGTTCGGTGCGGTCGGCCTGCGCATAGTCCAGGGCGGTGCGGTACTTCTTGAACAGCGCCGGAGTGGCGAGGTTGACCCCTTTGTCGGTGCTCTGCGCCGACAGAATGGTCGCGACGGTCAGCTCGAGCGGGTTGGTGAAGTCCAGCTCGCAATAGACGTGCGGAAAGGCCTGTGCCAGCGCGCGATTCATTCGCCGGGCGCGGCGGATGAGGCCGAGGCGAGTCTCGCCGTCTCTTTTGCGGGCGCGCTTGGGGACAGTCACAAAGTCAGCGTACTGAGAAGCGCCGACAGGGCCCGACCGAACCGGTGCAGACCGGTGACAATTCGTGATCCCGATGAGACCTTGGCCGTGTTTACTTCACCGTTGTGTCGTGGTTGCTCGTGGCGCTGATCCCGGGGTTGCTGATGATGGCAACGTTCGCGCTGGACCGAGTCGAAGCGACGCTCAGCCACGACACGGTCTCGGCGTCCGACGTCGCGGCGTTTCTGGAACAGGCCGAGGCCGTCGACGTCAACACACTTGCGCGAGACGGCATGAGCCGTGCGATGGATTCCCAGCACCGGCGCCTGAACGGGCAGGGGGCGGTGCCGCACGGTCGAACCGCGGTCGCTGCGCCCAGTGGTTTACCGACGCGGGTGTACGTCCATAGCGCGGTTAATCCTGAGTTTCGGGCGACTCGGCAACCGAATCGTGTGTAGCGTGGGCTGGTCACGAAAAGGCGTACCTCTAGACTGTTCTCGCTAACCAATCAGAGGTCGGCCTGCGCATGTCATATCACCCAACAGCTTAAGAGGGGCAACGTGGACGAGATCCTGGCGAGGGCCGGAATCTTCCAGGGAGTCGAACCCAGCGCCGTTTCAGCGCTGACCAAGCAATTACAGCCCGTCGACTTCCCCCGTGGGCACACCGTGTTCGCAGAAGGCGAGCCCGGCGACAGGCTCTACATCATCGTTTCCGGCAAGGTCAAAATCGGCCGCCGCTCGCCGGACGGCCGCGAGAACCTGCTGACGATCATGGGCCCGTCGGACATGTTCGGCGAACTGTCGATCTTCGACCCCGGCCCCCGGACGTCCAGCGCCACGACCATCACCGACGTGCGCGCCGTATCGATGGACCGCGACGCCCTGCGCGCCTGGATCTCGGACCGCCCCGAGATCGCCGAGCAGCTGCTGCGCGTGCTCGCCCGTCGGCTGCGGCGTACCAACAACAACCTGGCCGACCTGATCTTCACCGACGTGCCGGGCCGAGTGGCCAAGCAGCTGCTGCAGTTGGCTCAGCGCTTCGGCACGCAGGAGGGCGGCGCGCTGCGGGTCACTCACGACCTGACTCAGGAGGAGATCGCTCAGCTCGTCGGCGCCTCGCGCGAGACCGTGAACAAGGCGCTGGCCGACTTCGCCCATCGCGGGTGGATTCGGCTGGAGGGCAAGAGTGTTCTCATCTCCGACAGCGAGCGCCTGGCCCGTCGCGCCCGCTAACCCTTGCGATTTGTGTGCGCTCCGTTGCGGTGAGCGCTCCTAAACGCACACAAATCGCTCAGGAACGTAGGTAATCCACCTGGGCTTGGACGCTCCATTCCGCCGCGTCCCAAAGCTTTTCGTCGACATCGGTGTAGACATATTCGACGATCTGTCGCACGGTGGCGTCGTCGCCGAGGTCTCGAAGCGCTGCGCGCACCTGATCGAGTCGCTCCTCGCGATGCGCCAGATACATGTTGCTGACGGCTTCCAGATCGGGGAGATCCGGACCGTGCCCGGGAAGCACCGTGCGCTGGCCGATGGCGCGCAACCGCTGCAGCGAGTCCAGGTACTGGCGCAGACTGCCGTCCTCCTTGTCGATGACGGTGGTGCCGCGGCCGAGCACGGTGTCGGCGGTCAACACCGCATCGTCGAGCACGAACGAGACCGAATCCGCGGAATGGCCGGGCGTGGCCATCACGGTGATACGCAGACCGGCCGCCTCGATGACCTCGCCGTCGGTCAACGGGCCGCCGAGGCCACGAAGGAACCCGCTGCCCACTGCGCGGACGACCGCGCCGGTGCGGTCGACCAGCTTGTCGATGGCACCCGTGTGGTCCTCATGCTTGTGGCTGATCAGCACCAGCGGGATCTTGCCCAGCCCCGCGATCAGGTCGACGTGCTCGTCATCCTCCTCAGGGCCGGGGTCGACGATCACCATCTCGTCGCTGCCAGGCCCACGCAGCACCCAGGTGTTGGTGCCGTCGAGTGTCAGCAGTCCGGGGTTGTCGCACAGGAGCACCGACGCGGTCTCCGTCACCGGACGGAGCTTCTTGTACGCGGGGTGCTCCAGGGTCACGCGACCTCAACTATCACTTCGACCTCAACCGGCGCATCCAACGGCAACTCCGACACCCCGACCGCCGAGCGGGCATGCGCGCCTGCCTCGCCGAACACCTGACCGAACAGTTCCGACGCGCCGTTGACGACGCCCGGTTGCCCGCTGAAGCCCGGCGAGGAGGCGACGAACCCCACCACCTTGACCATCCGGGTCACCGAATCGATGCCGACCAGCGAGTGGATGGCAGCCAGCGCGTTGAGCGCGCACACCCGTGCCAGCGCCTTGCCGTCCTCCGGGCTGACCTCGGCGCCCACCTTGCCCGTGCGCAGCAGGCTGCCGGCCTCCATGGGCAGCTGCCCGGCGGTGTACACCAGATTGCCCGTACGCACCGCGGGCACGTAGGCGGCCAGCGGCGGCACCACGTTGGGTAGCTCGATGCCCAACTCCGCGAGTTTGGCCGACGCGCTCACTTCGGCCGCTTCAGGTAGGCGACGTGCTGCTCACCGGTCGGCCCGGGCAGGACCGACACCAGCTCCCAGCCGTCCTCGCCCCACTGGTCGAGGATCTGTTTGGTCGCGTGCGTGAGCAGCGGGACGGTGGCGTACTCCCAGCGGGTTGGTTCGCTCATGGGCCGAGCTTAACGGTCCGCGATGCGCACTTGGTTAGGCTGCACGGGTGGGCACCACCTCTGACGACCACAGCGCGGTCGGTTGGCCGTCCCGCCTGACCAAGGCGCGACTGCATTTCGTGACTGGCAAGGGCGGAACCGGTAAGTCGACCATCGCCGCCGCATTGGCGCTTACGCTCGCCGCGGGCGGCCGCAAGGTGTTGTTGGTGGAAGTCGAAGGGCGCCAAGGCATCGCGCAGCTGTTCGACGTGCCGCCGCTGCCCTACGAGGAGGTCAAGATCGCCACCGCAGAAGGTGGCGGCACCGTCAACGCGCTGGCGATCGACACCGAGGCGGCGTTCCTCGAGTACCTGGACATGTTCTACAACCTCGGCCTCGCGGGCCGTGCCATGCGCCGTATCGGGGCGGTCGAATTCGCCACGACCATCGCCCCCGGACTGCGTGACGTGCTCCTGACCGGCAAGATCCGCGAGATCGTGACGCGCGCCGAGAAGGGTAAGCAGCCGGTGTATGACGCCATCGTCGTCGACTCGCCGCCGACCGGACGCATCTCGCGTTTTCTCGACGTCACGAAGGCCGTCTCGCAACTGGCCAAGGGCGGGCCGGTGCACTCGCAGGCCGAGAGCGTCGTCAAGGTGCTGCACTCCGACCTCACCGCGATTCATCTGGTGACCCTGCTGGAGGCGCTGCCGATCCAGGAGACCCTGGAGGCGATCGAAGAACTCAGGGAGTTGGGGCTGCCCATCGGCAGCGTCATCGTGAACCGCAACATCCCCGCCTACCTCGCACCCGACGACCTGACCAAGGCCGCCGAGGGCGTGATCGACGCCGACGCCGTCCGCGCGGGACTGGGCGATGCGGGAATCACGTTGTCCGACAGCGACTTCGCCGGACTGTTGACGGAGACGATCCAACACGCGACCAGGATCAAGGCACGTTCCGAGAGTGCCGAGCAGCTCGACGCTCTCGACGTGGCCCGTCTGGAGCTGCCGCAGATCGCCGACGGTGTGGATCTGGGCAGCCTTTACGAACTCGCCGAAGCACTCGCCCATCAGGGGGTCCGATGAGCACCACACCGCCGGCCCTCGACATGGGCTCGATTCTGGCCGACACCTCCAACCGCGTCGTAGTATGTTGCGGCGCAGGCGGTGTCGGCAAGACCACCACCGCGGCGGCGATGGCGCTGCGCGCAGCCGAGTACGGCCGCACCGTCGTGGTGCTGACCATCGACCCCGCCAAGCGACTGGCTCAGGCGCTGGGCATCAAGGATCTCGGCAACACTCCGCAGCGGGTGCCGCTGGCCCCGGAGGTACCGGGCGAGTTGCACGCGATGATGCTCGATATGCGCCGCACCTTCGACGAGATGGTCATCCAGTACTCGGGACCCGAACGCGCACAAGAGATTCTGGACAACCAGTTCTATCAGACGGTCGCGACGTCGCTGGCGGGAACGCAGGAGTACATGGCGATGGAGAAGCTGGGCCAATTGCTCGGCGAGGACCGCTGGGACCTCGTCGTCGTCGACACGCCTCCGTCCCGCAACGCACTCGACTTCCTCGATGCGCCAAAACGGTTGGGCGGCTTCATGGACAGCCGACTGTGGAAGCTGCTGCTGGGTCCAGGCCGCGGTATCGGGAAGCTCGTGACAGGGGCGATGGGTCTGGCGATCCGCGCGCTGTCGACGGTGCTCGGCTCCCAGATGCTCTCGGACGCAGCCGCGTTCGTCCAGTCGCTCGATGCCACGTTCGGCGGGTTCCGCGAGAAGGCCGACCGCACCTATGAACTGTTGAAGCGGCGCGGCACCCAGTTCGTCGTGGTGTCGGCCCCGGAGCCCGACGCGCTGCGCGAGGCGTCGTTCTTCATCGACCGGCTCTCCGAGGAGCACATGCCGCTGTCGGGGCTGATCCTCAATCGCACCCATCCGATGTTGTGCTCACTGCACGCCGAGAAGGCAGACGAGGCCGCGGAGGAATTGGAAGCCAAGGATCCCGAATCGCTGACCGCGGCGGTGCTACGGATTCACTCCGACCGCGCCGGCCGCTCCAAGCGGGAGATCAGGCTGTTGTCGCGGTTCACCGGCGCCAATCCACATGTGGCGATCGTCGGTGTGCCGTCGTTGCCGTTCGACGTATCGGATCTGGACGCGCTGAGGGCGATCGCCGATCAGATCACCGGCGAACTGACTGCGGCCTGATTAGACGGCACTGCGGTGCTTGCGCTGGGCGGCAAAGAACTCGGCCCAGGAAACCACCTCGGGGTGCTGCTTGAGCAGGGCACGGCGCTGGCGCTCGGTCATGCCGCCCCACACACCGAACTCCACCCGATTGTCGAGGGCGTCGGCGCCACATTCCAGGATCACGGGGCAGTGCCTGCAAATGACCGCGGCTTTGCGCTGCGCAGCTCCGCGGACAAATAGCTCATCAGGATCAGCCTGGCGGCAGCGTGCCTGAGAAACCCAGGCAATACGTGCCTCGGCCTCCGCGCCTTGGACAATGCTGGGGGTCGTCGCAGTCATGCTTGACCTCCGTGCAGCGGGCCTCGAACCGGACACAGCGTTTCCCCTTCGTTCCGGCCGCCCCCCGATGACGGCTTACTCATCCGGTGTAGAACGCGATGTGCGTCCTACGTCACTGTGCGGGGGTCTGGTGTGACCTGCATCGCACTGTCAGGACAACTTAAGTGGTCAGGGCACTTCTGCGCAATACGTACGGACCCTCTTTTTTGGGACGACCGTGCCGTCATTAAGTGAATTCTGAGGCAAATCCTGAAGAAATTGACGCGCGCGCAGGTAGGCGCGGTCGCGGCGCTTAACAAATGGGGCCTGGACTCTGTCAATTTTGCCGCCCGCAACCTCTGGCTACTCTGTACGCATGCCGGAACGCCCACCGACCCCGCCGCTGGCGGTGACGGTGATCAAGCTCGCCTGGTGCTGCGTATTGGCCAGCGTCGTGCTCGCGGCATTCATGTTTCCCGTGGTCGGTGGATTCGGCCTGATCTCCAACCGCGCCTCGGACGTGGTGGCCAACGGATCCGCCCAGCTGGTGGAGGGTGAGGTCCCGCAGGTGTCGACGATGGTCGACGCCAAGGGCAACGTCATCGCCTGGCTGTACACCCAGCGACGTTTCGAGGTACCGAGCGACCAGATCGCCAACACCATGAAGCTGGCGATCGTGTCCATCGAGGACAAGCGGTTCGCCGAACACAACGGCGTGGACGTCCAGGGCACACTGACCGGTCTGTCGGGCTATCTCTCCGGGAACCTCGACACCCGCGGCGGTTCGACCATCGAACAGCAATACGTGAAGAACTACCAGCTGCTGGTGATCGCGCAGACCGATGCGGAGAAGCGCGCCGCCATCGAGACCACGCCGGCCCGCAAGCTGCGCGAGATTCGCATGGCGCTGACGCTGGACAAGACGTTCACCAAGCCGGAGATCCTGACGCGCTACCTGAATCTCGTCTCGTTCGGCAACGGCTCGTTCGGCGTACAGGACGCGGCGCAGACGTACTTCGGGATCAACGCCTCCGAGCTGAACTGGGAGCAGGCGGCACTCCTGGCGGGCATGGTGCAGTCCACCAGCACGCTGAACCCCTACACGAACCCCGAGGGTGCGCTGGCCCGTCGAAACGTGGTGCTGGACACCATGATCCAGAACATTCCCGAGGAAGCCGCAGCACTGCGCGCAGCCAAGGAAAAGCCACTCGGTGTGCTGCCGCAGCCCAAGGAGCTGCCCCGCGGCTGCATCGCGGCGGGCGATCGCGCGTTCTTCTGCGACTACGTGCTCGAGTACCTGGCGCGCGCCGGGATCAGTAAGGAGCAGGTCGCCAGGGGCGGCTACCTGATCAAGACCACCCTCGATCCCGACGTGCAGGGTCCGGTGAAGGCGGCGATCAACGAGATCGCCAGCCCCGATCTCGACGGCGTCGCGAGCGTGATGAGCGTGATCCGGCCGGGCAAGGAGTCCCACCCCGTGCTGGCGATGGCCAGCAACCGCACGTACGGCCTGAACATGGAGGCCGGGGAAACCATGCAGCCCCAGCCCTTCTCGCTGGTCGGCGACGGTGCTGGATCGATCTTCAAGATCTTCACCACCGCCGCCGCGATGGACATGGGCATGGGCATCAACGCGCAACTGGACGCGCCGGCGCGATTCCAGGCCAAGGGCTTGGGCACCGGTGGCGCCAGGGGATGTCCGCCCGCGACGTGGTGTGTGCAGAACGCGGGCAACTACCGCGGCGCCATGAGCGTGACTGATGCGCTGGCCACTTCGCCGAATACGGCCTTCGCCAAGCTCATCTCGCAGGTGGGCGTGCAGCGCACCGTCGACATGGCGGTCAAGCTGGGCCTACGGTCCTACGCGCTGCCCGGTACCGCCCGCGACTATGACCCCGAGAGCAACGAGAGCCTCGCCGACTTCGTCAAACGACAGAACCTCGGCTCGTTCACGCTGGGCCCCATCGAGGTCAACGCGCTCGAGTTGTCGAACGTCGCGGCGACGTTGGCGTCCGGCGGCGTGTGGTGCCCGCCCACCCCCATCGCCGAGGTGATCGACCGCGACGGCAACCCGGTGTCGGTGACCACCGAGACGTGCGAACAGGTCGTGCCGGAGGGCCTGGCCAACACGCTGGCGAACGCGATGAGCAAGGACGACACCGGCGGCGGCACCGCAGCAGGGGCGGCGGGCTCCGTCGGCTGGAACCTGCCGATGTCGGGCAAGACCGGCACGACCGAGGCAAGCCGCTCGGCGGGCTTCCTCGGCTTCACCAACCAATACGCCGCCGCCAACTACATCTATGACGACTCGACCGCGCCGGGTGCGCTGTGCTCCTACCCGCTGCGCCAATGCGGCGGGGACGGCAACCTGTTCGGCGGTAACGAACCCGCCAGGACCTGGTTCAAGGCGATGATGCCGATCGCCAACAACTTCGGGCCGGTTTCGCTGCCGCCGACCGATCCGCGCTATGTCGACGGCGCCCCAGGCTCGCGGGTGCCCAGTGTCGCGGGTCTGACCGAGAGCACCGCGCGGCAGCGGCTGCGTGACGCCGGTTTCCAGGTCGCCAACGAGGCGACACCGGTGAACAGCACCGCACCGTACGGGGCGGTCGTGGGCACGTCGCCGACCGGCCAGACGGTGCCGGGATCGATCATCACGATCCAGATCTCCAACGGCATTCCTCCGCCACCACCTCCTCCGCCGGAGGGTGCGCCACCTGGCGTTCCGCCGCCGGTGGGGTCGACGGTGGTCATGATTCCGGGACTGCCGCCCATCACGGTGCCGGTCCTCGGGCCGCCGCCGCCACCAGCGCCGCCGCCACCGCCACCACCACCGTTCGAGCCACCGCCGCCACCACCGCCGTGATCAGGCTGTGGTGTGGCCCACGCACCGCACGGTGAAGGCGGGCGCATCGACCGGCTGGCAGTAAGCTCTGTGCATGTCCGCCTCTTCGATCCTGAAGAAATCCACGGTCGTCGCCGCCGGTTCGCTGGTCGCAGGGGTCGGCTATGCGTCTCTGATCGAGCGCAATGCGTTCGCCGTGCGTGAAGTGACGATGCCGGTGCTCTCGCCCGGATCGTCACCGTTGCGGGTGCTGCACATCAGCGACATCCACATGCGTCCTCAGCAGCGCCGCAAGCAGGCCTGGCTGCGGGAGCTCGCTCGGCTGGAGCCGGACTTCGTCGTCAACACCGGCGACAACCTCGCGCACCCCAAGGCGGTGCCCGCCGTCGTGCAGGCACTCGGCGACCTGCTTTCGGTGCCAGGCGTGTTCGTGTTCGGCAGCAATGACTACTTCGGACCGCGGGCGAAGAACCCGCTGAATTACGTGACCGCCCCGCACCGTCGTGTGCACGGCGAGCCGCTGCCGTGGCAGGACATGCGCGCGGCGTTCACCGAGCGCGGCTGGCTGGACATGACGCACACCCGCCGCGAGTTCGAGGTGGGTGGCCTGCTGATCGCCGCCGCGGGCGTCGACGACCCGCACCTCAAGCGTGACCGCTATGAGACCATCGCCGGCGCGGCGAACCCCGCGGTCAACCTGAGGCTGGGGCTGACCCACTCTCCCGAGCCGCGGGTGCTCGACCGCTTCGCCGCCGATGGATATCAGCTGATCATGGCGGGTCACACCCACGGCGGCCAGCTGTGCCTGCCGTTCTACGGTGCCGTGGTCACCAACTGCGACCTGGACCGGTCACGGGCCAAGGGTGCCTCGCAGTGGGGCGCCCACACTCAGCTGCACGTATCGGCAGGCATCGGCACATCGCCCTATGCCCCCCTGCGGTTCTGTTGCCGCCCGGAGGCCACGCTGCTGACCCTGATCGCCGCCCCGATCGGGGGCTCGTCCGAAGGGATTAGGGCGGGCCAGTCTCACCCGAGCGTCGCGGTGCGCTAAGCGCCGTGAACGCGGCATCCAGCGCGAGCCGCGGGCAGCCGCGCACGTGGGTGGACAACGCGGTTCGGTTGATCGAGGCGGACGCCCGACGTAGCGCCGATACCCACCTGCTGCGCTATCCGTTGCCTTCCGCCTGGGGCGACAGCGCGCACGTCGAGCTCTATCTCAAGGACGAGACGACCCACATCACCGGCAGCCTCAAGCACCGGTTGGCGCGGTCGTTGTTTCTATACGCACTGTGCAACGGCTGGATCGATGAGAACACCACCGTCATCGAGGCCTCGTCGGGCTCGACGGCAGTCTCGGAGGCGTACTTCGCGGCGCTGCTGGGGCTGCCGTTCATCGCGGTGATGCCGTCGTCGACCAGTGCCAGCAAGATCGCGCTGATCGAATCACAGGGCGGCCGTTGCCATTTCGTCGCCGAGTCGTCGCAGGTGTACGCGGAGGCCGAGCGGCTGGCCGCGGAGACGGGTGGGCACTATCTCGACCAGTTCACCAACGCCGAACGGGCCACCGACTGGCGCGGGAACAACAACATCGCCGAGTCGATCTACGAGCAGATGCGCGACGAGACCCATCCGATTCCGGACTGGATCGTGGTCGGCGCGGGCACCGGTGGCACTAGTGCGACGATCGGCCGGTACATCCGGTACCGCCGCTACCCGACGCGGTTGTGTGTCGTCGATCCGGAGAACTCCGCGTTCTTCCCCGCCTACGCGCAGGGCCGCAGCGATGTCGTGACGGGGATGTCGTCGCGCATCGAGGGCATCGGCCGCCCGCGGGTGGAGCCGTCGTTCCTACCCGATGTGGTGGACCGCATGATCGTGGTGCCGGACTCAGCGTCCGTCGCGGCCGCGCACCACATGAGCAAGGTGCTGGGACGGCGGGTCGGTCCGTCTACCGGTACGAATCTATGGGGAGCCTTCGGTGTGCTTGCCGAAATGGTCGCCAACGGGCGCAGCGGATCGGTGGTCACGCTGCTCGCGGACAGCGGCGACCGCTATGCGGACACCTACTTCTGCGAAGAGTGGCTGACCAGCCAGGGCATGGACCCCTCGGAATGGACCGAAGTGCTGGCCGAATTCGAACGCTCCGGGCGTTGGCCCTGATCGTCACCGGATCGGCCGGATCGTCCCGTCAGAGGGCCCTCGGAGGTCAAAAACAGCCACAGCGCGGCCAGGGCAAAGAATCCCAGATAGATGGAAGCTCCGAGCCCGGTCATTTCTCGCCTCACTTAGTCGGTTTGTACCGTCAGTGTGCATAACGTCTCCGACAAGCCGAATCCATCCCGCGGCGTGTCGTGACTTACACCTCAGGGTCACCACACGGCCTCTCATCCGCGTCACGGCTGCGCCACGGTTGCGTCACTGCTCAAGCGCCCGACCGCGTTTGGTGTCGCACCCCACCGGTGCGATACGCTGTCGTGGCTTCACGCGGGGTGTGGCGCAGCTTGGTAGCGTGCTTCGTTCGGGACGAAGAGGTCGTGGGTTCGAATCCCGCCACCCCGACTCGTGTGTTCGCAGGTAGAGGGCCCTGACCGGTTATCCGGTGCGGGGCCTTCTTCCGTCCCAGTCCGCAATTGGTCCGCAGCGGGTTCCAGAGACTTGGTTCGAGCATCGTCCAGAGCCGCCGAAACCAGCTCTAGATCATCGGGGAACAGGTCGGCATACGTGTCCAAAGTAAGCACCGCCGAAGCGTGTCCCAACATCGTCTGCACCGCCTTGACGTTGGCGCCGGCGCTAATGGCTAGTGACGCCGCGGTATGACGAAGATCGTGCGGCGTTACCACCGGGAAGCTCGCGTCCTCCATGATGAGACGCTTGACCGCTTTCGCGAACACCCGGCGCCGCCAGTTCGACACCCTCAGCACCCCGCCCTCTGGCGCGGCGAAGATCAGGTCATCGGGTTTCTTGCCGATCATCAGTGCAGCGAGTTCGTCAGCAAGGAATGCGGGAAAGGGCACCATCCGTTGCTCATAGGACTTGGGTGACGACCACTCCAGTTGGCCCTCGACCTCCGTCACTGATTCCCGCACGTGGACTCGTCGGCGAAGCATTTTGGCGTCGCTGACCCGTAGCGCTGCCATCTCTCCCCAGCGCAGCCCCGTGTAGGCGAGGAAGCGCACCACCGTCGCATCCGGCCCGACTTCAATCGCGAGTTGCTCCACCTGTCGATGCGTCAGATAGCCGCGCGGCCGCCGCTTACGGCGAGGAAGCTTGATCCCCGCGCATGGATTGCGCGCGATCCGTCGATCCTCGACTGCCATCTCCAGAATTTGGCGCAGGATGCCGACGGCGTTCTCGACGGTGGCCGGGCCCGCACCGGATGATGTCATCGACTGGACCCAGCCCCGCACATCGGTCGCCTGGACATCGGCAACAGCCACCGCTGACCAACGCGGCTCCACGTACACCGGCCAGGTGTACCTTCGCGTCGACGCGGTGGTTTTCTTGAGGTGGCTCTGCGTTCCGAGCCACTTTGCGTAAAGCTCGCCGACGCTGACGCGACCGGCCTTTGGGGCCACGTAGGTTCCAGTGACCTGCGTGGCGACGATTTCGTCAAGCCAGGCTTGAGCATCCAATTTGCGATCGAAGGACCTGGTGTTCTCTTGCCCCTGGTCGTCGACGTAGCGGGCCAGCCAGCGGCGCCCCTTTCCGGCACGTACTGATGGACTGCCGTCTGCACGGCGCCAGCGGTCCTCGACACCACCCCGCCGATTACGCCTCTGCATCGTCCCTGTTCACGCCGCGAGGCTCGTCTACGCCGACGTCCTCGGAATTCGCGCCAACAAACAGGTTGTCGACGGCCGCATTCACGACCCGTTGGAGTACATCGCCGAGCCGTTCATCGACGTCCGCGACTTCGAAATCTGGCTTTTGCCAATGCAAGTCGGCCAGTAACTCTTTTAGTTCGAGGACGACGTGGTCATGAGCGTCTAGTTCCTCAGAACGACCACGGAGTCGGCGGAGTCGATCCATGGCTTCTGGCGCTAGCTCCAGAAGCTCTTGCATCGTTCGGGCGTAGTGGCCGAGCTCAGCGAATGCGAATCGACCCGCCCGCATCCGCTTCTCGGCGAACCCTCGGACCGCGAGAACCGCGCTCAACCGGTCCGGACCTGAAGGCATCAGCAGCTGCTGAAGATCGGTGTTCAGACAGTCGGCAATCGCGGCCGCCTCCCGCAGCTTGACTTCGCGATCACCGCGCTCGATTCGTGTAACGGCCGAGGGGTCGAGTCGAACACCTTGGCCTTCCAAAGCCTCTGCGAGTTGCCTCTGACTCCAACCCCTTTGTCCGCGCGCTATGCGCATGTTCCGCCCAAACGTCTGGCTGAAGTCTTCGTCAGCGCCCGGAGGAGGATCATCATGCACAAATCACACTGTATTGCTTGACCCACACCAAAGAAAGTGCGATCGTTGGCGGTGTTGATTCAGCATTATGATGTGAAAGGAACATCAAATGAGCATCATGTCAGCCCGCCAAGTCTCGGATCTCACTGGTGTGCCAGTGGGCACTCTCCGGTACTGGCGCCATGCCGGGACGGGACCAGCAAGTTTCACGTTGGGGCGTCGAGTTGTTTACCGACGCAGCGAAGTCGAGCGATGGATCGCCGAACAAGAGAGCGCAACCCGCCGTGGAGGTGACGGCGCCGCCTGAAGCAATGAAAATGAGAGACCCTGGCTGAGCCCTGGCTGAGCCCCAGGGCCTCTCGGAGAACTGCCACCCTTCGCAGAGGACGGTTCATGTCGAGTTTAACTCCCGATCGCGGTCCCAAGAATCGAAAACTTGCCCACCACCGACAAGAGCAAGGCCCTGGTTTCTCGCACGGTGCTACACGATGAACCCACTGCCTCAGCCTGCGGAAACGGCCTACCAGCGGATTCTCACAGCGCTCAATACCAGTAATCGCCAAGTCGTTGTCCGCGATGACCGTGCTATGGCACAGTGCCCGGCCCACGATGACCGGAACCCGTCACTTGCCGTCACCGCAATAGAGGGTCAGGTGCTGATTTACTGCCATGCGGGCTGCGACACCGAATCGGTGGTCCGCGCGCTTGATATGACGCTTGCTGATCTATTCGACGCTCCCCGCGGTGCCACGTATGTCTATCCCGACGAGCGCCGGGTGCATCGTGACCCTCAGAAGCGGTTTCGCCAGTCCGGTAATACACGTGGGCGCAGCCTATTTCGTGCTGACCTTATTGCGAACGCCGAGCTCGTCTACGTCGTCGAAGGCGAGAAGGACGTCTTGGCGGTCGAGGCGGCGGGAGGCACTGCCGTCTGCCCTGCGATGGGGGCGGGCAAATCAGCCAACTTTGACTGGAGTCCGTTGCGCGGCAAGAAAGTCGTAATTGTTGCCGATAGAGACGAAGTAGGACGCCGTCACGCGTCTGCGGTGGCGATACACCTCTATGCCATAGCATCCAGCGTCACCGTCGTCGAACCGCGTTCAGGTAAGGACTTTGCTGACCACTATGCAGCTGGTTTCAGTCTTGCCGACCTCGAACCTGTCGTTCATGCACAAAGCGAACCGGAGCATATGACCCCAACACCCGCCTCGCAGGAAAAGAAGTCTGCTGCCGTAAGACTCGTCGAGCTGGCCAAGGAGCAATACCACCTAGGTTGCACCGACGACGGCGAGCCCTTTGGGGCGAGAAAGTCACAGCCGCATATTGCTATACCTCTTCGTGGTGGCCGAGCCGGCTTGCGCGCAGACCTTGCTGCTCAATACTTTTCGGATAACGGGACCGCGGCGGGCGGTCAAGCACTGATGGATGCCATTTCGATTCTCGACGGTCTTGCGGCGCGGGAACAGCCCGAACGCCTATACCTGCGGGTAGCAAGTGCAGCAGATGCCGTTTACGTCGACACTGGGCGCCTCGATGGCCAGGTCTTTCGAATAAGCGATGGCAGGTGGTCGCTCCTTCCGTCGGCGCCAGTTCGATTCCTGCGAACCAAGTTGACCGGTGAAATGACCCTTCCTGCCGGTGAGCCGAATCTCGACCTGCTATGGGAATTCATCAATGTGGCTGTCGAAGACCGCCCCATCCTCTTGGCCACGCTTATTGCAGCCCTCGTGAGCAGCGACACGCCACATCCGGTATTAGCCCTTTTCGCCGAGCAGGGCAGCGCGAAAAGCACTGTCACGAGGATAATTGTCGATCTGATCGATCCGTCGCCTGTGCCTCTCCGACAGGCACCTCGCGACGCCGATTCGTGGGTTACGGCGGCTGCCGGCTCTTGGGTTGTTGCCCTCGACAACTTGTCTGCTATCCCACCCTGGCTGTCAGATTCGTTGTGCAGAGCGGTGACTGGAGACGGCAGCGTCAAACGTGCTTTGTACACGGACGGAGGACTGTCAATCGTGAGTTTCCGCCGATGCCTCATTCTCAATGGGATCGATGTCGGCGCGTTGCGCCCAGATCTCGCGGAGCGACTCGCTGTGGTGGAACTCAAGAGGATCGATCTACGCTCCCGAAGAACAGAATCAGAGATCTATCTGGAGTGGGCGAGGGCTCGTCCGAGGATCATGGGCGCTCTGCTCAATCTCGCCGCGACAGTGCACAATGGCCGGCCCATCGCCAGCCTCGGCTTCACTCCGAGGATGGCCGACTTCGCCCGCCTGCTGGCTGTAGTGGATAGCGAAATGGGAACGAATGGACTTGCGCGCTATATGGCTCGAGCGAACCAGCTGAGCGAAGATAGCCTTCAGGGCGATGTCTTCATCGAGTCGATGCGCAACAGTTGCACTGAACCGCTATTAGGGAAGACGGGCGCCGAGCTCCTGGCGATTGTGCAGCCGACCGGCGACGGCGGTCGGCGTCCTATTGGATGGCCCAAGAATGGCCGCGACGTCACCACGGCGCTGAAGCGGAACGCTACTGCTCTGCGTGCTTTGGGTTGGACAATCGAGGACGACGGCGCCTGTAACCATCGGAATGTGCTGCTGTGGTCGATCCGTCCTCCGCAGGAAGACCAGAAGCGGAACTGTTCCTCGCCACCCTCGCAACCCGTCACACCGGGAAGGCCGTTGACCGAAAACATGGCGTCCTGACCACGCCGAGGACGCCTTAACATGAATACGTTTTCGCCGTTCGGCGGAGTTCATTGAACGGCGAAAAATTACTCTTAGCGGCCAGCTGAGGGGCCAGAGGCGAATGGGCAGAGCGGCTGCTGCAGATTAGGCTGGGGCCAGGCCGTGCCGACGTGCATCTAGTCGGGAATGACGACTCCCGGCTCAAACGGCTCGCCAGCGTTGAATTCATCTTCGAGCCGGTCACATAGGTCAGTAATTGCAGCTCGGATGAACTTCTGCTGGTGACCGATTCCGGTGTACGGCTGTGTCCACGTAATGGTGTTGACCATCCGCTCCTTGAGCTCGACGGGCAGCGACAAGAGGATGTCGGCGGAGTTGCGGCCGGGAGCGCTCTGAACCATCAAACCATCTTCGCCTGACGCTTGATGCTGTTGTACGCTTTCGACCATTTCAACCACTTCCCTTTATCGCCGTCCAGAGCACCTGTGGCGAGTCCCCGATACTCAGTCCACCCGGTCATAGAGTTGGGTTGGTTTGATCCGCTCTCAGTTGAGGCTGCAGGCCATCGGCGTGTGGGTGCAGCGGCGCGCCGCAGCGCACTCGGCGGGCGTGCGGTAGCCCAAGCCGAGTGGCGGTGTCGGTCATCGTGTTCGTGCTTGAAATCGCCGATGTCGACGCGGGACTTGAGCAGGGTGCTCTAGTAGTTGCGGTTGAGGCGGACCCGTACTACAAAACCTCGACGAGGTAGCCCGAATATGCCAGGGGAACTGACCCGTCCACGCCGCGCCGCAAAGCGGCAGCGTCGCTGAGCCATCTGTCGGACCGAGCTGTTACCGTCCAGCGCCATGAACCAACAAGAAAGCGCAAGCTCACTGGTTGCGGACTACGCCAAGAGCGCTCTCATCGAAACCGACAATCAGATTATGAAGGCGGCTTACCTCGTTGACGCCCAGTCTGACCCGCCGGACGGCATGACACGAGCAGACGCGATCGCCAGCGCCGCTGCAACCGCGGCGCTGGCCCAGGCGCATTCGTTGTCCGCACTCGTGCGACTGCAGGCCCACCGGATGGTGGAAGAAGAACAGTTCCGGTACCAGGTCCTGCAGATCCTGGCCCAGCTGCGACCCAAATAATCGGCGGAGTCTTGGGTCAACCTGCCGATCAGCCTTCACCGGCTACGGTGGGAGCAGCGCCGATGCCAAGCCAGGTCGGCTTGGTTTACCTTCCCTGGGAGGCTAACCATGACCGCTCAAGATCGTGGCAGCGCACGCCTAGCCAAATTGTTGGCTGACCCGCATCGCGCAGCGCGCGTAGCCGCCATCCGCGAGCAGATGAACGAGCCGAACCCCGACACGCCCGTTCTCGACCACGACGACAACGACCGTCCGACAGCCGGTGATTGATCCCGCGAGCGGTCGTCACGCGCAGACCCTGACAGTCGCGCTGACCAGTCCGACCGCCGGATGTTGACTGTCGACGATCTGCACCGCGCCGCCGACGCTGCCTTCAACCTCGATGATTCTGACCTTATGGACGCCGCGTGGCGGCGGTGGCAGCTGCACTGATGCTCGAAATCGGCAGTGCTCCAATGACTGCCGATATACGGCAAAACCGTAATGGTGTATGCCGACGTCGGTGTCCGGCTATAGAGTTAGAGCCGTGTACCCGAGGTCAGGACCACGCGGGGCGGGGCCATTGCAGGCGCCGCAACTGCTGCATCCTCGCCGCCGAAGTGGTCAAGGACTGACTCTGGGGCTAGGTCTGGTGGCGGTACTGCTTTCCACCGCCGCTCTTGTGGTTGCTTTGATCGGATTGGTCCGGGAGCCCGATCAAATGAGTCGGGCCGAGCAATCACCGCCCGCGACAACGACCGCGGCCACCGATTCGGGTGATCAGGCACTGTGCGAAGAGATCGCACCGTTGATCAAGGAAAGTTCGGCAAACAAGAATGAATTTGTAGGGCTAGGGGAGCCCGACTCTCCGGAGCGCAACGCGGGAATCCCGACTTTTGTTGAGATAACTCGGGATTGGGCTTCTCGTGCACAGAAGGTGCTCGACACGCACGCCGAGCCGCCGCGGTATCTAACTCGTACGCTGCAGCGCTACATAGACGATATGCGGCTCTTTGTCGATGGACTGAGGCCCGGACCTGAAGACGATGCAGACCGGGCGCTGTGGACGGACAGCATCGGCGCGCTCGGCGGACCTCTTACAGCCTGTCTTGATCAGGGGATTGAGTTATGGCAGCGGTAGGGGCGCCTGCATCGATGCCGTCGCGGCCGTACTCGCCGCGCATTGTGGGGCCGGTTTGGCCTGAGACCTCCCCGGAGGCTTGGCTGGAAAACGCGAACGGCCTCAACCGAAAAAGCGCCGAACTGCGGGAATCGGCAGCGAGAATCCGGGGTGCTGTTGATGAGCTTGGCAGCTCAAACTCAGGACAGATGATCGACGCTATGTGCGAGCGCGGTTACCGCACAGCACAGACGATCATCAACCAATCTGACCTCTACGGCGACATAGCCTCAGCTGTCAAAGAGACCGCCGAGCTGATCTGGCATGCCCGCGAGCGACTTTACGAGATCGACCGTAGAGCTCATGAAGACATCGAGCGGCTCCGACAGCAATTCGCGGCAGCTGCTTCCCCTTTGGGAGCTGGCGCGGCGAGCGCGGCGCTGTACGCCGCGATCGAAGCCATCATCAACGCCGCTGCCGCCGAAGCGCTTGGGGTGGGCACGGCTACTGCTGCTGCAGTCGCCGAGCAAGCTGCACACATCGGCGGCAATCCAGGCGGCACCGCCGGCAGCAGTGGAGATCATCCGGCGCTGCAGTCGCTAAGTCAACAAGGCGAATCTAGCCGCGCAGAAGCTATGACTGACGGCACGCCCATAGGTACGCCGCCCTCCAACTACGGGGTGAATGACGCACAATCCCTGGGCTACGGAACGGAAAAGCAATCACCACCCGACCCCTCGGATGTCGAATCTGGATCTGACGGCGTCAGCCGCGAGACACCCCACGGCGGCAGCAACGCCGAATCAAATGAGCACAGCGGAAGTGAGGGGAACCCAGCTACTACGGCGAGTGCAGAAGGCGCCGGCGCACCGAGTCCCCCTGATCCCAGTTCGCTCGAAAACCCCTACACGGCAACAGGAACACCGACGCCAATGCCTGCGCCGATGACACCCGGTGGCGGTGGGCTGTCGTCTACGGGTGGTAGCAGCGGCGGGTTGAGGATGCCGAGTGCGGGTCTGTCGGGGGCCGGTTCTGTCTCCCCGGCGAGCGGTGCTGGCGGGTTAGGTTCTGGGGGGTTGAATCCGGCCGCAGCGGGGTTGTCGCCGACGTCGGCGGGCGCTGGCCTGCCGTCCGCGGCGAGTGCGGGGACGCCAACGCCGCCTTCTGATTTTTCGCGGGGGTTCAACGCGGGCCTGGCGAGTGGTGGTTCGGTGTTGCCGCCGCCTGCACAACCGGCGAACTCTACGGCTGGTGCGTATGGGCCTCCGAGTGCTGGGGGTGCGCCATCGGTGCCGGCTGGCGGCGGTCCGGTGGCGCAGAGCGCGCCGCCAGCGGCTGCGGGCGGATCAGCGGCGCCAGCTGGGCCGGTGGGGACACCGATGGTGTCACCGGCACCCGCTCCTGGGGGTCCGTTGCCGTCGTTTAATTCCGACATTGCGCCGCGCCAGGCGTCTCCAGCGTCTGTGTCGGCCCCGCCTGGTGCACCAGCAGCCTCGGCGTCGTCGGCTGCGGGTGGGCCGGGAACACCGCTGCCTCCTGGAGTGGTGGCGTCGGGAGGTGCCGCGGCGGCTGCGGTGGCGGGAGCGGTGGCGGGAGCGAAATCGGCCGCGCCTGATCCATTGCTGGCCGACGCGTGCGCGTTGGCGGAGGAGCTGATGGAGGCTTCTCGCCAGTACGGCACCATCGACTGGTGTGTGGGGGTGTTCAAGACTCCTGCGAAAACCCTGACAGTGGTGACATCCGGCGAGGGTGCGGGGTTTATCCCGGCGGGGGTGCATCTGCCCAAAGGGGTGGAGTCGTTGTTCTCGGATTCTGGGTTGGACAACGCTTTTCGGCGTCGCTGGTTCGGCTGGATCAATCCGGCGCAGACCATGGTGGCTTACGGGAAGTCATTGACCGCGCTGAATCCCAATATTGAGCTGTGGGCGGTGGCGGTATCGACGGGCTTCGGCGGATCAGCACAGCCAGCCCGCGCCGCCGGTGTGCCGCACTATGCCGACTGCCAAATGCACACCACCGATACACCCCTGGGCGGGGGTGTCATGCAGCCCTCGTTGGATGAGACCCGGCTACACCGCTTACAGGCCCTCAATCCTTCCGCCTACGCGCAGCTGAACACCGCAACCCCGGTCGACGTGCGCAAATCACTGGCCATCACCAGACAGACTGCGAACGTGACGTTCACCCAGGCCAGTGAACTTCTGTCACTGCCGATACCGCCGCTGCTGCGCGAAATCGCCACCCACCTCGACCGAGGCACCGCCATCACCGAAGCGCAGTGGGACGAACTCGCTAGTGCCGTGCTACCGATGGCGATCACCGACAGCTCGGGGCAGCGGCCCGGCCGGATCGGCACCGACACTGAGGCGTCTTCGTACGCGCGAGTGCAGCACAATCTGGCCCGGCTCGCCGAGCTGCTGCTGTTGTGGCGCCACGGTGCCCCAGATCACCGCGAGGTGGTCTATCTGGCCCACCACATCGCTGCTGAACGCCAACTTTGGGTAGGCCATGAGGATGGCGGTGTTCGATGACTGCGGACGTATCAGTCAACCAGTGGAATCCGTTAGAGGTAGCCGCTGAAGCGACAATCGCTGCCGCCACAGCCGCGTTGGTGTGGGAAGGCCCAGACAGCTACGGGGTGCTGGAACGGGTAGCCGGGGCCACAGCGAAAGGCATAGCAACAGCTCGGATTGCCGCCGAAATCATGGCTGACGTCACCACCTCATTTCAGTTCACTGCGGCCACCGAACATGCGCGCGGCGGCGCTGTAGCGGGGCTTCCGGGGTGGCTGGCGCCGCGGTGGGCGGCGTCCGTGCGTGGCGCACTGGACGAACTCGAAGCCGCCGGGCGGCCCGGCTACGCCATGGTCAAGGCGATCACCTGGCCCGCCTTGCGCAGCATCGCGGGGTGGACCCAAGACGAGCCGCTGCTGACATGGGAGATCGCACTGATCGTGGACGAAGCGCAGACTGCTTTAACTCACCGCGTAGGTGTCTGGGCGTAAAAGGGCTGAAATCAGAGTTCGAAGGCACCGACGTCGCGGTCCCGACCGCGAGAGCGGGAGTGTGATCGTTCGGCGCTGCGCTCCAGTCCGGCGCGGAAACGTTCGTACGCCTGGTGGCGACTCTGCTGGGTGCGGGTGTGGTCACGCCAGGCGGCCCGCCAAGTCCCGCGGCGTTGGTCATGGCGGTCGAGAACCTGGTCGATGATGTCGGGGAGGTGTTCGCGTGCGGTGTGTTCGGCTTCGGTATGCATCGTGCGGGGACGGTCGTCGTTGGCCAAGATCATCTGAAGAGCCTGCGCGGCAGCGCGTTTGGTCCCGCGCCGGGCTATGTGCATGCCCGCAGTAGGGGCGCTGTGTTCGTGGTCGGCTTCGCCACTGAATCGGGTGTAGAGGTAGGCGTGGTTCGTCTGGCGGCCACGGGTGAGCCCGACGTATACCTGGGTGCGGGAGGCGTTTTCGCCGAGCACGGTGTGGGCGGTGTCGACGGTGACACCTTGGGCGGCATGCACGGTGACGGCGTATCCGAGGTGGACGTGCTGGCGTAGGTAGTCGCCGTCGAACAGAACGCGGGCTTTGTCGGTGAGCCGTTCGGCGGCGACGCGGTTGGTGTTTTTGTCGACGCCGGCCACCCGCCACCGGTTGCCGTTGCGCACCTGATCCACCGATTGCCCGGCCGGGTGCTCTGCTCCTGGGTGGACGGTGATTGTGGGGTCGTTGTCGCGGCTGACGATGACGTCGCCGACCCGCACCTTCTGGTCGCGGGCCACCAGCGCGGCGGGTCCCTCGGTGGTGAGGGTGTCGTGGAGGCGATGGTTGAGGGCATCTGCGATGTCCCAGGTATCGCAGACGAGCAGGGTGTTCTTTCCGGCGGCTCGGTCATCGAGGTAGGCCGCGAGTGCGTCGGCGGCCATGCTGACCTGATCACCGGTGTGCAGACGGTCGTGGCTGCGGTACCAGCCGACCGCTCTGCGGAGCCGGTTGCCGCGCCCGCTGCGGATCGCTAGCGAGGCGTCGCGTTCGGCCGGGTCGTGCATGCGCCACACCTGCGACAGGCGCTGAGTCCAGGGCAGCTCGGTGCACAGTTGGTCGAACATGCCGCCGCGAGCTTTGACCGGGGCCAGCTGGTAGGGGTCCCCGACAAGGACGGTTTTCGCCTGGGCGGCGGTGGTGGTCTCCAGCAGCTGCCGCAGCTTGGGGGTGGCCACCATGGACGCTTCGTCGACCACCACCACAGTGCGGTCATCGAGGTCCAGGGTGCCGGTGTCGAGCTGGTGCAGCGCTTTGTCGAGGGTCATCCCGTGATCGCCGGCGCCGTCAGCGAGTGCTTGGTCGACCGCTGTCCCGGTCGGGGCCAGCACCACGACGTTCTTATTCGCTCGGTGGGCGGCGGCGCGCAGCGCTCGCAGGGAGTGGGTTTTGCCGGCGCCGGCCGGCGCGGCCAGTGGATTGACCAACCACTGCGACATGCCGATCGCGGTCACCGCGCGCGCCTGATCCGGTGACAGCGCGGTCAGGTCGCTCGAGCGC
The DNA here is from genome assembly GCF_010726085.1 of Mycolicibacterium moriokaense. Classification (NCBI taxonomy): domain Bacteria; kingdom Bacillati; phylum Actinomycetota; class Actinomycetes; order Mycobacteriales; family Mycobacteriaceae; genus Mycobacterium; species Mycolicibacterium moriokaense. The sequence goes on along the minus strand of NZ_AP022560.1, from coordinate 1,073,935 downwards.
ACACCGAGGCGCGCACGCGCATCGGTGGCACCGGCGGCCTCGAGGACGCGCATCTCCTCTTTGAGGATCGCGGTGAGGGTGTATTTCTCGTGTCCTTCGCGCTCATGTGCGGCGCGCGGTGCGGTGATGCGGAGACCGACGCGCGCGGCGAGATCCTCGATGCGCGCCCGCACATCCCGCCCCTCACCAGGTGATTCGTCGTAAGGCATGACCGCACCGATCAGCTCGACGACATCGGCGCGGGTAAAGGCAGCCTTGTCGATGCGCGCTAGCGCGGTGGCAATGCGCGCTCGTCCGGCAATGTGCGCTGTTGCGCGCCGCTCAGCGCGCGCGGCGAAGTGCGCATCGCGGTCCAGATCCAGACCGCGCGCATCAGCGCGCCACAACTGTTTGAGTTCGTCCCAGGCGAGCTGCTCGGGTTTGGAGGGCCGGGTGGCCTTCTGCGCGGTGGCCAACTGCGCCGCGGTGGGTTCACCGTCGACGACGACGAGGTTGTCTTTCGCCCATTCCCGCAGCCGCGTCGACCGCTGCGACCACGCCTTGATGTCCGCCTTGGTGACGCCGGCGATCTCGGCCATGCCGGAATGCTCGTCGACGGGCTGCCATTCGAAGCCCCGCTCGGCATGCAACTCGTGACGCAGCGTGGCCTGGTAGATGATCCCAGCAGCTTTGGCTTCGTGATACAGCGACTTGGAGTCGATCGACACAAGCCGCCCATCAGCTCTGACCTGGCGATTCGGCACGATCACGTGGGTGTGCAAGTGCGGATCCCCACAGCGCGACGTTTCGTGCTGATAGGCGATCCCCACCAGCCCGGGCAGCCGCTGCAGATCCTTCATCGCCGTAACCCGGTTGTGCACCCGCGTGTACCCGGCGTGCTCGTGCAGGTAAGTCATCGCGGCTTCGACCGCTTTGACGTGGGCGTTCTGCATGACCTTCTCGGCCACATCATCCGTCAGCGAGCGCAGCAGCGAAACGCTCTTGGGCGCGGCGAACGTCAGGTCGAATCCGTGCACCCCGTTAATCCCGAACGCCCGTCCGGCCTCCCCGTTGGGGGTCACTCCGTCGTCGAGCCAGCGCGCCGCAGTCTCGGTGTTAGCAAACCCCCCATCGAGCGCGGCACCGTCCAATCCGGTGGCCTCACCGACCGTGCTTTTGTCCCCCACGACGATCCACGTCGGGACGCGGGTGTCGTTTTCGGAGTAGTACTCGCCCAAGCCGCCGCCGGCGGCTTGGCGGTCCATCGAGGCCTGACGGGCCTGATTGGCGGTGTCGTTGTAGTAGCCGATGCTCCAGCGCGACAGCCGCGAGACCGTCAGCACGGTCGCACCGCCACCAGAGCACCTCACCAATCCGGACAAGCCGCCGCCAGGCGGCCGGGGTTCGGGCGCGCCAGCGCCCGAAGCCAAGTATTGCACACCTTTGTGCCAATGTGCCGGTCCCTAATTATGTTGTGATCCAAAGGTTTTGATGGTCGGTTTGGAAGCATTAGTAGTGAGCTATGGACCATGAGGGGTTCGGGTTCGGTAGGAGTGTTTGTAGTTGCGTTGAGGAGTGTTGATTGGGTTGCGGGACCTGGGGGTCTGTTGTTGAGGGAAGTGACAAACCGGGAGCCGACACATTGCAGGCAGGGGCAGGGCGAGCTGTCCCAGCGTCGCCGGCACGACCGCGTCGACGCACGAATATTGGGGTGGGTCGAGCACGGCTACCGTTGACCCTGCTGCGCCGTCAATACGGGCGGTGCCAAGCATCGCTGCGGTGAGACGCGAGCGAGTCCCTGACTAAGGGCCGCAGCAAGCCAAGCGCTAGCTAACATGTGAAAGGATATGGCTGCCGCATTTGCACACGATCGTGGTGACACGCATGCATCGTTCAACTGCTGGATCACTTTCCGGTCTATCGTCACGGTCGTGGATTTCTTGCCGCGGACCTATGAGCTGTGCGACCAATGCGCGGCCGAGCTCGCAAACGGCCAACAAGGGCAAGAATTCATCGTCACCCACGCAGGGGAACAGGTCGCTCGCCTCCAGCTCACCAGCCCGCGCCAGTCCCGCAGCGTGCCGCCTGCGCGCCACCCGGTGTCGCCACAGACCAAGTCGTCAAGTCGGGAACGTTTTGATGGCATAGCGAAGCTCCGTGAGCGCCGAAACAGTATCTAAACGAAGTCGCCGCTTAATCGCGCTAGGTTTAGCCGAGGCGCTGATGGGCCTCGGCTCGCTTTGAGCTAATCGCGGAGGCAGGCCAAGTGAAATTGCTGCACTGAGGGTCTGCTTGCTCACGGTAACCTCGGATGAGCCATCGCAGCCGCCACGAGGGAGGGGTCGTGCCGAATACCGTTCGCGTGGTTCCGGAGGATCTGCATCTGTCCGCTGCGACCGTGGACATGCACGCGGACACTGTCCGGGTGAAGCACGCAAGCGCTGATAGCCGGGTCGAGGGCGCGCAGCGAGGACTCCCGGCGAGCTCGGCAGCAGTGCTGACCAGCACCGTCGCGAAGTGGCAGGCGGATAGCGCAATGATCTTCGGGCGGATGGTCGACCACAGCGCTGGTCTGCGCACCAGTGCCGTGTCCTATACCTCCACCGATACCAACAACGGTGCTGCGGTCAACGCAGCGGGCAACCGGATTCAGCCGAACGTCAACCTCTAATCCTCGGGCCGCATGACCGTTTCCATCGAGGACATCGACCGCTGGGATGCTGGTGACGTTCGGGAGGTCTTCCACGCCACTCGCAGTCGTGCTGAAGCGGCCTTCGAGGCCGCGGATGGCATCGCTGAGCTACCGGCTTTCGGAACGTGGGGCGGTGAGGCATCTGAGGCAGCCAAAGAATCGATCGGTCAGGTCCGCAAGGATCTCGACGCGCACGGCAACGAAGCACTTGCCGTCGCTCAGGCGGCCCGCAAAGCTGCCGACGACGTCGAGGCGGTCAAATCCCGCCTGACGCAACTGCGAGCCGACGCCACCAGCGCCGGCTTCGAGATCGATCCAATCAGCAACCAGGTCTTGCTCGGCCCGGCACTAGAAGCCAACATGGTCGAGGCACTGGCTGCCGAGGCGACACGACAGGAGCTACAAGCGCGCCTGACGGCAATTCTGGCCGAGGCCGCACGCGTCGACCAGGAACTCGCCAGCGCAATCGCCATGGCGACAGGTGCAGAGCTGATCCCAGAGGGGCCACACTCGAACGACCCCGCAGTGCAGGACATGCTGACCGATCCGCCCGAGGATCCGCAACAGTTCCACGACGCCTGGGAAAACCTGAGCCAAGAACAAAGGGATTGGCTGTACGAGCAGGACCACGCCATCGGCAACCACCCCGGCATGCCCTTCGAGGACAAAGACCATTACAACCGGATGCACCTCAGCGAGCTGCAGGCCACCAATCAAGCCGACCTGGACCGCTTAGCCAAAGAACATCCCGGGTGGACCGATGGTCGACCTGACACGCCCAACCCCAGCCCACCAGGCTTCCAGGAGTGGAAAGCACAGTGGGACAACGCAAACAAGACGCGACAGGGATACGAGCAGGTACAGCGGGCGCTGGAATCACCTGATGGTTTGCAGCGCTACCTCGGCCTCATTGATGACCAGGGCCACGCCGCGGTGTCGATCAACAATCCTGACACGGCCATCAGGAACGGCACGTTTGTTCCCGGCACCGGGCAAGACCTGAGCCGACTTGAATACAGCACGTCGAAATCGGAAGCAATGCTGCAGGCAACGCTCGAAGCCGACCGCAACCTCAAGGTTGGAGATGTTTCGATGACGACCTGGATGGGCTACGACCGCCCAATGAGCATCCTTGATCGCGCTCATCGAAAGTCCTCAGGTGTGCTCGCCGAAATTCCTCACCTGTGAGCAGCGCTCAGTGTAGTTGTTGGCGGTTGCCGGTGGTGGTTCGGCGCAGGGTTTCGGCGGCTGCTTGGTGGTCGCGTAGTCGGTAGGACTCGCCGTCGAGGTTGATGACCACCGAGCGGTGCAGTAGGCGGTCGAGCATGGCGGCGGCGACGGTGGTGTCGCCGAGGATGTCGCCCCATGCACCCACCCCGCGGTTGGTGGTGATGACGATGCTGGTCTTCAAATAGCGTTGGGAGACAACCTGAAACAACGCTGAGGCGGCCTCGGCTGGTAGCGGCAGGTAGCCCAGTTCGTCGATCACCAGCAGTGTTGGGCCGGCGTAGAACCGCATGGTGGTGGCCCAGCGTCCTTCGATCGCGGCGCGGTGGCAACGGGCGGCCAGATCCGCGGCGGTGGTGAAGTAGGTCCGGTAGCCGGCGTGGGCTGCGGCTCGGGCAAGTCCCACGCTGAGGTGCGTCTTGCCGGTGCCTGGTGGGCCGATGAGCAGGATGTTGGTCGCTGATTCCAGGTAGCGACAGGTGCCCAACTCATCGATGAGCTTGCGGTCGATCCCGGCGGCGGCATCGACATCGAAATCGGCGAGGGTGGCCGGGGTGGGCAGGCAGGCGAACCGCAACCGGCCCGCCAGCCGGCGCGCGGTGCTGGCCTCGACTTCGACGGCCAGTAGTCGCTCCAAGGCAACGGTGAGCGAGAGTCCTTCGGCGCTGGCCTGGTCCAAGACGGCGGGTAAGGCTTCGGCTGCGGCGGCTAGTTTGAGCTCGGCCAGATGCGAGCGCAGTTGTTGATAGCGGCTTGCGGCTGTCGACGGTGCTTCCTCGGCGGTGGTCGTGGTGGTTTTCGGGGTGCGTGGGGTGGGGGTCATTGGATGGTCCTGTTCTGGGCGGCCCGCTCGTAGGCGGACAGGTCGATGACGGTGGAATCGGTTGATGGAGGTGATGCTTGGACTGTTTCGGCATCGAGCCGCAGTAGTTGTGCGGCAGCGACTTTGGCTGCTGGGCCGGGTGGGATGCGTTCTTTGCGGCGGTGCGGTCGTCCGGTGGTGGCGGTGGCCATCGCGGCGGTGTCGAGAGCGATGACATGGCCGCTGTCTGCACCATGACACCGAGCCCGTCGGCGGGCATCTGGTGTCGGGCGATAACGATCCCGCTGGCGGTGGCGATGTCGCAGAACTGGCCACCGACAGGATGGCTGACCACGACCTGAGCCGCCGCCAGTTCCGGGGGCACCGAGTAACGGTTACCGCGGTAGGACACCAACGCTTGCCGTGACGCGGTGCGGGTCTCCGACACGATCACCGGGTACGGCACGGCTGGTGTAGGCGCCAGCGGCTCGGTGGTGGCCACCACAGCGACCGAGGACCGGCCCTCGGCGGTGGCCCGCAGCCGGGTGTCGCCGCGCACCCGCGCGAAGCGGTCCACGCTGACCTGAGCCGCCTCCACGGTGGCCTCGTCAGCCAGGGTGCGCCACCAGCGTTGTGCGGCAGTGTGATTGACCTTCTCCACCACACCTTACGGTTGCCGCGCCGAGGCGGGCAGATCGCCACCGCCACCCCGTAGTGCTTGGCGACTCCGGCGAACGACGCGGTCACCCGACCCGAGCCGGGGTCACATACCGTGGCCATCCGGTCGAAGCGCCACACCCGTGTGACGCCGCCCAGGCCTCGGGTCACCCGGTCGAGGCCGGCGACCAGGTGCGGCTGGTCTTCCGAGGGTGCCAGCGCTGCGCGCCACTTGCCCGAATGCGCCAGCGAGCCCACCAGCAGATGCGCGGTCTTGCCCCATCCCCAGGATTGCGGCGGATCGGGCAATTCCAGCCAGTCCCATTGGGTTTCATCACCGGGCTCGTGCGGGATCACCGCGTTCGGACGCTGCGTGGCCGTGCGGCACGCCTCACACACCGGGCGTAGATTGCGGGCCCGGATATTGCGCGTCAAGCTCTGATACGACAGGCCGAACCCCAGCTGCTCGAGCTCGTCGAGCAGGGTACGCGCCCACAGGTGCGGGTCCTCGGTCAACCTCGCGGCGACGTAATCGACGAACGGATCGAACGGATCGGGTACGGAGCGGGCCCGAACCCCCGGTTCGCCGTCACCGTTGAGATATTTGCGGACCGTCTTGCGGTCGAAGCCGGTGTGGCGGGCGATCGCTGAGATCGACCAGCCACGACGGCGTAGGGCATGTACTTCCAAGTCGTCCTCCCATGTGAGCATGAGAAAGCGGGCCTCCTTCGATGGAACTACTGGCGTCAGACACCAGCAGCTTCGAGGGAGGCCCGCCCTTCTCGGCGGAGCCACACGGATGGGGAATTTCGATGAGCGTCAGTGGGGAATTTCAGCGAGCGCGGTCATCCTCACCGATGCCCCGTCGCCTAGCTTCGCGCATGACGGCGCCGCGGCGCTGGACGACTTCCAAGCCGGGATGCGCGCCTCACATGACCTGGCCGCTGGCCCGTCCGTCAACACAGTGATCGGTCACAGTTACGGTTCAACGCTGGTGGGTGCAGCTGGACTGGACGGTCACCTCGATGCCAATAACGTTGTGGCCGTCGGTAGTCCCGGTGTGCTCGCCGACCATGCGAGCGACCTCAGCCTGGCACCCGGTGCGAACGTCTTCGCGTCGCGCGCCGAGAACGACCTCATCGGCATTGCCACCTACGCGACACTCGGTCCAGATCCAATGGGCCAGGGCTTCGGCGCGATTCCGTTCGAGGCGGCGCCCGGGGCGGCCGGGCCTTTCGGCACGCCCACGATCGACGCCCACAGCAGCTATTGGTCCCCCGGCAATCCTGCGCTTCTCAACATGGGGCGCATTATTGCGGGCAGGACCGATGTCACTCCGCCCACGTTCACACCATGACTGAACAGGACTGCATGAGTCGCGTAATCACGATCGCCACTGTGGCAACGCTCCTACTTGCTGCATGTTCGACGTCCGAGCCTGAATCACTCGGTCCACCGGTACCGACAGGTGCCACTGAAATACCCGGAGGGCCAATGGAACCAACACCTATCGTGCCGTCGCCCGTCGTCCCGGAGAGCCAGCGACAAGCGCAGGACACGATCAATCGCTATCTTTCCGACACAGTCAACGCCATGCCCAAGGGGACCACGTTGGACGGAACCCGCTACATCGTCGGAGACGGCACCTCCTTCTGCGAAGACAACCCCAGTGGAGACGATCCGCCGGTCAGGGTGACCGACTGGCGCGACGTCGAACCGACCGCGGAAACGGACTTTGGGGCGCTTATTGGCCAGACCGGAGAACTATGGAAAAGCTGGGGCTGGCAAGTGCTGGAGCGCGACGGCTTCGACAAACCGAACCGATTTGGTTACGCACCAGACGGATACGTGCTCCAGATAAGCGCGCGCCCCGACCCAACCCAGCCACCATCATTGATCGCCTCCTCGCCCTGCTTCCCCGAGAGTCGGCGTGACAGTGGTGTCCGCAAGATTCCGGTCATTCGCCAAACCCCATGATCTGCCTCTGCGGTCGCTTACCGGCAACCTCAATTTCGTTCGCTGCAGCAGCTCACGCTGTTCGGTGGCCGTAAGCGGGTTGTCTAGCACTTCGCTGCCTCCTCGCTTGCTCCGGCGTGGGGGCTAGGGCCGGGTACAGCCTCCGCTCGAGATTCCGCCGGAAAGGTGCATCTTCACAGTCAGCCAGCGTAGGCAGGGAAGGCCGGCTGCTATCGAGTAGGTGGATACTCCACTTCGGGAGCTGAATACTCGAATGACGTTGAGTTCACCGCTGCCGCCTGTGTTTGGCGCGTCGACGGGGTGCGTGGCTTCACCCGCGACCATTTCGAATGCAGCAGAGTGCGCACCCACGGCCAGCGCGCTTCGGCGTGATCGCCATCAGATTCGTCGTGTGGTGGTTTCTGCAGCGCTGCCAGGCCGCACCGGGCATCGCGCGCCGATCACGGCGAGCACTCCAGCATGTGCGTCGCTGGCGAGCAGGCGCACCCCCGAGAGGCCGCGGGCGGTCAGCGACCGCCCGCGGCCCGTCCCCGGCGGTGGTGACATCGATACCCAAGGATTTCCCGACAGCCTCGGCAGTACCGCGGTGGCCATCATGGCATGCACGTCGACCACCCAGCCGCCCTCGCCGACTTCGAGGACCAGGGCGTCGGCGGCCATGAAGGTGCAGGGGCCGACATCAAGCAGGCGGGCACGGAACGCCCCCACGGCGGCGCCGAGCTCTTCGACTCCAGTTCCGGCCCGCAGTATGGAGACCCCACCACTTCAGGGGACTTACCGTGGTGGAGTCCCATGGATTCTGGACGGCGCCGGCGTCGCTTTTTCTGCCTCGCGTATGACGCGATCGGCGGCGCGTTCTCCGCCGAGAACCGCGCGTTCCATCCCACCGGAGCCGAATAACGTGCTCGTCACGTGCACCCGGCCCTTGGGTAGACGCTTACGCATGTCGCTTACGCCTTTCCAAAAACCCGGCGTCGGCCAATACCCGGTGTGGGGCCATCTGGCTACCGTGCCCAGATCACGGCGTCCTCGCAACGTCGGGTAATAGGATTCGATGAACTGGGCTGCCCAATCCACCAGCTCACTATCGGTGCGCTCCATCATCCGCGCAGTGATGCCAGCCTCGGTGAACACCGTCACCAGAGTCTTGCCCTTGGGAGACCGGTCGGGAGCCTTGTTCTGTTGGAACATCACCAACAGCGCCTCATCTGATTCGTTGCTGGGTACCAGCACCGAGTAGGCCGGAGTCGGTGAGGGCACGTCATAGCCTAGTGAAATGCTCAGCAGCGGAAGATCTTTGAGGCTACTGCCGAACTCACCACCGGATTCCGCCAAGGGCGACCACATATGGACTGCCTCGTGGAACGGCACCGCAAGAACGACAGTGTCAGCGGTCAACTGAGAGGCCTCACCGCCGAGACGCACGTTGACAGTGACTTTCTCCTCGTCCTCCGCGACGGCCAAGACCTCGGTCCCGTAGCGCACGTCGAGCCGACGAGCCACCTCTTGGGGCAAGCGCCCCATTCCACCCTCAATCGCGACCATCTTCTTGGTGCCCACGGCGAATGCGGCGAGAACCGAAACGCCGCTTGCATTCTTGGCTCCCGTTCCGGCGAAGCCGCGCAGAATCGGGTCGACAAGCTGCTCGGTGACCTCTTCGTTGAAGTACCGAAGCGACAACTCGTGCGCCGTGGTGTTGTCGGCCCCTGAATGCTCGGTCAGCGCGTAGGGATCCATCCCGTGGATCTTTGGTCGCAGCCGCAGATAGCCGAGTGCCATCACCAACTTGGACCGGAACGACACCACCGGCGTCGTCACCAGAGACAGCGGCTTCCGGCGGTCGACGGTGATCGCACGACCGTCGCGAAGGACGTCCACTACCTGGCTGCTCGGCACGATGCTGCCGTCTAGCCCCACCTCTCGGGCCAGACGCAGATATCGGACGAAACTCTTGTTGATCAGGTCCGGTCCGGTGTCGATCAGGTAGCCGTCGTGGTTCTCGGTTTGCGCCAGGCCGCCCGGCTTGTCGGCCCGCTCGAGGACCGTGACCTGATATCCCGCTTGTTGCAATCGATAGGCCGCGGCGAGGCCGGAGAGGCCGGCGCCAACGACTATGGCTTTTCCACCCATATCTGACCTAGTCCCCGGTCTCAGTGCGCCACGGCGCTCTGAGGAAGCCCGCTGCCAGACGTGGCCACATCGCGGAAGGCGTCGATGATGTTGCTGAAGCAATCAGCGCTCTCCTCTGCTGAGAACGGTGGTACGTAGGGACAATGCAGGACCACGTGGTCGATCACGCCTTCGAACTCGGCGAGTTTCTGCCGCGCCTCTTCCGGAGTGCCCGTGATGCTCAGCGCTTCGACGATCCGATCGTCGGTGTGGGCGAATGCCGCCAACCCCTCACGGCGCATCCGCGCCCGCAAATCGTCGACGGCGTCCTGGAAACCGTGCAGGGCGGCGACCGCATCGCTGACGGGGTGAACGGCGTAGAAGCCCACCTGTAGACGAGCGCGACGCATGGCGACCTCACGGTCGGGATGCACGCAGCAGATGTTCTCGACACACAGATCGATGTCCGACAGGTCCCGGCCGGCCTTCGCTGCACCAGCGGCGATCTTCGGTTTGACCGACTCTTCCAGGAACTTCGGGGTGGCGAAGTACCCGAGCCAGCCGTCGGCTTTGCGTCCGCACAAGTCGAGCATGGCCGGACCCATGGCGGCCAGGTAGATCGGGATCTGCGGCCGTGCCAATTCACGGCCGCCCCACGGATTCAGCGGAGGCGGGTTGAACCAGTAGTGCTCGCCCTCGAGCGGCTCCGCCTTGCCGGTGCCGAGGTATTCCCAGGAGCGCCGAAGCACATCGATGTACTCCGACATCCGGCCCACCGGCTTTTTCGCATTCGTCGAGTGGAGGCGCTTGAGCAGTTCGGGTGCGCCGGTACCCAGGCCGAATATCATCCGGCCGCCAGACATCTCATCCACGTCGGCTGCCGCGTTTGCTGCCTCGAAGGGACTCCTGCTGAACCCGGCCGCCAAACCGGTACCGAGTTTGATTCGCTCCGTTCGTACTGCGGCACCGGCCAACATGGTGAATGGGTTTCGATAGACCTCGTAGTCGAAAGCCGAGTAGAAGCCGGCATCCTCGGCCTGCTTCGCATACTCGAAAACATTCGGTATGGGCCCGGTACGGCTGGGTAAAGTGACTCCGACCCGCAACTTAGTGCCCCTCCTTCTATCCGCGATCGACATCGAAGTGATTAACGTACGTTAACACGATACGCCATCGGCTCTCGCCAACAAAGAGGTTGATCTGGTTTCGGCGTGCAGGAGCGCAGGGGAATGCGCTGGTAACGATGGTTACCATGCTTCGTGCATCTGCTCGCCAAGCCCTGCTCCGTCCAGGCCTGTCGGCGACGCCCTATCGGGCTGCAGTTGGAGACGACCACCGGCGTGGGACCGGTGTCCGTGAACGATCGTTGACGGCGGTCACATTGCATGACAGACTGTGATCCGCTGCACGGCCCCGCGTTCCCATGCCCACGCGGGGTCGACGCAGATCAAGCGGTGCCCCCGTGCCGAGGGCAAACGTGGTGACGAACGCAAGACTGCCGACAGGACTTGTCGACCTGCGAGCTTGGCGAACCGAGGACGGGCTCCGAAGTCACAGCGTGCAAAATCAAAGGAGAATCTCGTGGCCCTAAAAAACAGTATCGACGCCGACCTGGCTGCCAAGCGGCTCGCCGCCTGGCTGTCCACAAAGATTCCTGATGCTCAAGACGTCACGGTGACCGACGTGCACGTGCCCGGCGCAGGCGGCCTGTCAAACGAGACGGTGCTGTTCACTGCCGAGTGGACGCAGGGAGGGGCCAGGACAACGCAGGGCTTGGTCGCACGCGTTCAGCCGGAAGGCCCCGGCGTATTCCCGCGATATGACCTGCGCAAGGAGGCCGCGGTTATCAAAGCCCTCGGGGAGAACTCGCAGGTTCCTCAGCCGAAGCTCTATTTCCACGAGGACGACCCCGCCGTTTTCGGTGCTCCGTTCCTAGTAATGGAACGCATTGACGGCCGCGTCCCCGCCGACGATCCCCCGTTCACAGCCGCGGGTTGGGTGCTGGACCTGACGCCGGAGCAGCGCGAACGGATGTGGCACAACAGCATCGACGTCCTCGCCCGGATCCACTCCGTGGATTGGCGTGAGCTCGGACTTGATTTTCTTGACACAGCCGAACATCACAGCGGCCTGGACGCCGGATTGGCGAACTGGCGGCGCACATTCGAGTGGGCCGCCGAAGGTAAGCCCAACCCCACCATCGAGGCGGCGCTGGACTGGCTTGAAGATCATCGCCCCTCCGGCGACCAACCGAAAGTTCTCAACTGGGGCGACGCGCGGATCGGCAACATCATCTTCTCGGACGGCCTGATCCCCGCCGGCGTTCTTGACTGGGAGATGGTGGTGCTGGGGAGTCCCGAGCAAGACCTCGGGTGGTGGCTGTTCATGATGCGCCATCACACCGAGGGCATCGGATTGCCGCTCCCGGAAGGTATTCCAGATCGTGATGCCACAGTGGACTACTACCAGAGCGTCAGCGGTTACCGCCCGCAGAACCTCGACTACTACGAGGCGCTCGCGGGCACGAGGCTCGCCATCCTGACACTGCGCGCCGCGCACCTGATGATCGCTGCCGGACTGCTGCCACCGGACTCTGCCATGGGCCTGAGCAATCCCGCGACCCACCTCGTTGCACAGCTGGTGGGGCTGCCTGCACCCGACGCTGCTGTATCGAGCTACATCGGTAACCGCTAGTCCAGTCTGGCAATTCCACAGTTGGGCAGGACGGTGGTGTCGGCGATTCAGTTCGCCGATACCAGCGCAGCCCTTCTGAAACTGATCACACCGTACGGGCACGATGCGATACCTAATCGCCCCCTCGAAGAGAACCGGGAGAACCGACATGACGACCGAGACGCAGGACAAGCCGTTCTGGGAGCACAAGAACACTGGATTCTTGACCGCCGCTCCCGATTGCGATCTGCTCCATCCGACGTTCAAGGATGCGAACCCCTCGCCGACCCTGACTGAAACGCATTTCTTTGGTTTCAGCGTGCCAGAAGAGAACATCCACGGCTGCACATACATGTGGCATCACCCGAACCTGGGTGTTGTCAGCGGTGGCGCGTGGGTTTGGCAGGGGATCAAAACGCATGCTCTGAAGTCCGAGCTGTTCGCCTGGACCAACTACATGAGCGACGACCTGCTTGTGAAAGACCTGTGGGAGTACGAGTTCGAAAACGGCTACCGAGTCGAGACAATCGAGCTGCTCAAGCGCCATCGGCTGCGCTATGTCGACGAATCACGACAGAACTCCTTCGATATCGAGCTCGAAGCACTGATGGAGCCCATGCTGGTTCAGACCGGCATGCACTTCGAGCAGGCGATGCGGGCTCGTGGTGAGCTGACGTTGCGGGGCAAGACCTATGAGGTGGACTGCACCCACGTCCGAGATCGCTCCTGGGGTCAAGCGCGCAGTGAACGACCGGCGCCGACGCCGCCGATTGACTGGATGACCGGTGTGTTCGACGAGAATCTCATGTTTGGTTGCACCGCCTATGACCATCCTGACTGGGATCCGGCGTGGAAAGGATTGCTCGATGTACCTGGCGGGGAGCCCACCAAGGGCGGCTGGGTCAACCGTGACGGTAGGCTGATCCCAATTGTGGACAGCCGCAAGCGGGTGTACGAGGACCCACGTACGCTGGCACCGACCAGGGCTGAAATGGTGCTGACCGACGCCGAGGGGCGCGACTACGAAATCCACGGTGAAGTCGTGGCCACCAACCGCTGCGCGTTTTGGCCCAGCATGGACTGCTGGATCTCGCTGGCGCGCTGGGAATGCGAAGGCAAGGTTTGTTACGGGGACCTCCAGCACATTCAGTGGCACGACTATGTCCGGCATTTCCACCCGTAGAGTCATCGACTCGAAGCGTCTGACACGCGATCGGCACGTACACCCGTTGATTGCACGCGACAACGCCGCCCCACAGAAAGGGGGCGGCGTTGTCCTCTTTGGCGCTGATCAACCGCCACTACCGTCGGCGCCATTCCCGAAATCGTTTTGCGGGCCGCGAAGTTCCGCCTTCGGTTGACGCCGGATACCTCGTCGCCCCTGCGACCGAGGGTCCGGCCGAACGCTCGGCCGCCGAGCCGTTGCCGATTACGTCCACGAAGATTCCGCACTGCTGTGGAGTGCCCTGTACACCGCCTAGGCCCAACTCGGATTTCTCGAAGCCGCCGCCGAGAACGAGGTGTTACGGCAGTTGGCGCGGATCATCGAGCGACACCAGTAAGGCGGACTCAATGCGGGTAATCGAGGAGACCGGGGTGGCGGCGGTGTCGTACCCAAGGCTCATTTGCCGTCTACCGGTATCGGCTAAATCTACTTTCCGGCAATCGCTTTCGGCCGCGTTCCCGACGGAGTGGCGCTCACCCAGCCCTGGCCGGCTCGGAGGGGCTGCACCACCAACCTTGTCGACCCACCCGCCACCTTCGTCATCGACGCCTACCACCAGTTGTGGCGCATCAGGCCCTTCCGATCTACCACCGCAGCCGCGACTCCGTCGAAGCCACCTAAGCATCGTCTTCGCCCGGGGTTTCGGACTGGACCGAGCACCAACCTGGCTGGAGCATAATGAAATTCGTCCGCACGGCACAGCGCTATCGCACCGTCTCCATCCAGGCCGGCAGCCAAACCATCACCGCCGGCCGACCTGGCCGAAATCCCCGATCACGTGCGCACAAGTTCGATGGAAGTCAGGCCCTGGACATGGACCCGGATCAGGCCCACAGATAGAGCGCCAGGGTCACCACCATGGCGACGCTGAGCAGGGTTCCGACGATCCAGCGCAGCGGCGGCGCCGCAGACTTGACTTCCATGAAGTGGGCCGCCACCAGCCCGGCTTTGGCGAAGGCCACAACCAAGATGATCATCGTCGCCGCACGTCCGCTCATACCGGCGACACTGTGGCCGGCACCCAGCCACAGTGAGGTCAGCGTCAGTGCCACCAGCACCGCCCAGGACACCACCAGCGGGTCGGTCAGCGAGATCTTGGTGGAATCCGTCGGTTGAATGGTCCTGGATTGAACAGTCATCGCTCGAACGGCTCCTTTTTAGACGGCAAGATAGAGGACGGCGAACAGGACGACCCACAAGAGGTCGACGAAATGCCAGAAGACACCACCGGATTCGGTGTTGCGCTTGAGAATCGGCGAAGGCCCCGCTCCACGACGGATGTCCCTGGTGATGGCCAGGTACAGGTAGGCCAGCACCACCAGCCCGATCAGCACGTGCAGCAGGTGAATGCCCGCGGAGGTGTAGTACATCAAGAAGAAGTGGTTCTCGTTCGGAATATGGCCGGCGCCGATCTCCGCCGTCCATTCGATGGCCTTGTTGACGACGAACCACACGCCGAAGGCCGCGGTGACCGCGACGAGCCGACGGGCCTGCACCAGCGCGCCCTGACGGACGCTGCGGACCGCCAGTGCCATCGTCAGCGACGACGTCAGCAGTATCAGGGTGTTCACCGCGCCCCAGCCGACCACCAGCTGCGCACGCGACTGGTCGAACACCGCGGGTGCGTTGCCCCGTTCGACCATGAACACACCGAATATCGCGGCGAAGAACATCAGGTCGACGAGCACCAGTATCCAGATGCCGGTCTCACCCGGAACGGAATCAGCGTTGCGGCGCGTCTTGGCCCGGGTGGTCGCCACGGTAGTTGCCATATCGGATCTCCTGCTCAGACGGTCAGTGGTTGACGGGAGGTGTCGTCGACCGCGGGGGAATCGGCGGTCCCGGCTGCGATGGATCTGCCAGCCATCCCGTCCTCGAGGTCGACGTAGTGGCGATGGACGCCGATACCAGCCGATTCATCAAGGGCCGCTTGCCGATCGAGCGCCTTCCAGCACAGCGTCGTCATCACCAGCACCCAGACGAAGAAGGTGCCGAACGGCCACCAGAGCGCCAGGAAGCCGTTGTAGGCGTACGGCCCGCTCTTGAAGAAGATGATCATGATCGCCGGGGCGATGGCCAGCGCTTCGATCAACGTGTAGTACCCCGCCCAGCGCGGCAGCATCTGGTGCTCGCGCGGGGTCCACAGCATGCCGAGAGCCAATGCGACCAGCCACATCGAGAACGGCGCCACGTCGAACAGGAACAGGAACCAGCCCAGATCGTGCATCACCTGGGTGATATCGGCGGGTACCTCCCCCGCACGCAGGGCCGCGACTCCCCAGGGCACGAACACGATCACGAAGATCGCCACCGAGCAACCGAGCGAAACCAGCTGCGTGTAGGTGAGGACCGGGAACCGCGATTCGGTCTTCTTCGTCCACATCGTCATCGCGACCGCCCACGGCGCCATCAGGGCCGCCGCGATGATCATCGTCACGAATCCGGCCTGAAAGCCGAATCGGTTTTCTTGGTACATCACCGATACCTGCTCGGCGCTCATCATCGGACTCGGCGCCGGCAGCCATTTCGCTCCGGCGAACCACCCGACGAGGAACAGTAGGGTCAGCATGGGTCCGGCGGCCAGGCACAGGCGCTGCGCGGAGAGGGTCATTCGTTGCTCCACGTGATGTCTCCTTCGTTTCAGAGCACGCATCAGCGACTCATTCCGGTGGGCCGTTCGTCCCATGGTGACCTTCATCCCAACGTGGACGATCTATGAGCCGCGTCACAAAGTACCTCCGTAGGACGCGCCGCGTCAATAGACGCGCCGCGTCAATAGATGTATCGCTTATGCTGACTACCTGATGAGTGCCCTACGGGAACGGAAGAAGGCCGCCCTTCGCTCGACAATCGTGCGCTGTGCCGTCGAACTGTTCATGGCGCGGGGTTACGACGCCGTCGGGATGGAGGACATCGCGGCGGCGGCAGTGTGCTCGCGCAGCACGCTGAACCGCTACTTCGGCACCAAGGAAGACGTCCTGTTCGCAACGGCCCCGGAAGTGACCGAACGCCTGCGGACCGCGCTGGAGAACGTGGAGACCGACGATCGATGGACCGTCGCCCGCCGAGAGGTCACCTCGCAGCTGGCGCAGTTCTTCGACAACATGGATTCGGATCTCCGCGTCGACATCATGCGGCTCTGGTACAGCGAGCCGCCCTTGCACCGCCGCTATCTGTCCTTCGTCTCCGAATGGGAAGACATCCTCAAGCGGTTCTTCGCGCAGGGGCTTCCGGAGGACACCGCGAACCGCCTCCGAGTGCAGTTGCTGTCGACGGCCATGGCGTCGGCGCTGCGCTCGGTTGCGCATACGGCGGTGCTATCGGGCGAAGACATCGACACGTTGGCAGACGTGGCTTTCGGCATGCTCGAAGCGGGGTTGTTGACCAAGCCCGCGCTGTGACGCCGCGCCGGCGAATGAATGCTCAGTAATACAATCGGAGTTCGCCGTTGTGCCACGACATGCTCTCCACGGTGCGGCCCGATCGGGCAAGCCATTCAGCCGCTTCGCGTAACAGCACGGGTTGCGCTGCACCGCGGAAGTCAACCCGCCAACGGTCCCGGTGCTCGGTGACCACGCACCCCGATGAGGCCGACTGCGCACGGCTGCCACTCGCGCCACTGATGAGAATCTCGACCATCTCGTCGATGATGTGATCGTCCGGCACCGAGTCGGGCTCCGTGTAGAGCCACTCCTTGAAAACCGCAGCAGCCAAGACCATTCCGAAAGCGATGCGGACCAGCACCGGGATGTCCACCGCGTGCCACCCACGCAGCTCGAGTTCACGGGCAGCAACCGCCTCGATTCGGTCCAAAAACAGTGCGATATCGGCGTTGACTGCGACGTCGGGCTCGTGCACGTCCGCTGCCATCAGCGTCAACAGAACCCCGCGTTGTTCGCGCAACATCTGATACATCTCGGCGAAGAATGCCCGGGTGGGTATCTCGGCCTCGTGCGGTTCCTCAACAGCCAGCCACGTGTCGACGAAGCGCCTGATGAACGACGAGAACGGCTCGATGATCGACGCGTCGAACAGTCCGGCCTTGGAGCCGAAGTGCCGAAACAGCACCGTCTCGGAGGTCCCGGCCAGTTCCGCGATATCGCGGGTGGTGGCACCAGCGAAGCCGCGCTCGGAAAACGTCGTCCGAGCCGCGGCCGTCAGGAGTTCCCGCAATTCTGCACTGGACTTACGCGGACGACGCACGGGTGGCACTGCGGTCATGACATCCAGCGGCTTTCGGTGTGGCGACATGATGGGGCGCCACGGGCTCGATGTCCGTGATCGCCTGCCGCCATCATGCCGAGGTCCACAAGATTGGACAATATGTGTAGTGACCACTTGTGATGCGTGTCATAAAGTGCTAAGAATTTGGGACTATAGGAAGTGTTCACTACATTGGAGGGTGCTGATGAGGTCCGCGAACGACATACCGTCGACTGCCGGCGCAACGACGGGGTATTCGGCGTTGAATCGCGCCTATCCACGATCCTGGTGGACGATCGCCTGGTCGTCGGACGTCAAGCCCCGCGAGGTGGTGCCGGCCCGCCTCCTCGAGCGCGACGTCGTGTTGTGGCGCGACAGTTCCGGGACACTGCACTGCATGGCGGCCCACTGCCCGCATCTCGGTGCGCATCTGGGCACCGGCGGCACCGTCGTCAACGACCAGCTGCAATGCCCCTTCCACGGGTGGCGCTACGGCACCGACGGCGCGCTCGCCGGCGTCAACGGCCCGGATCGGGTACGCAAGGGTATCTGCTTGCCGCGCTATCAGATCATGGAGCGGCACGGCGCGGTGTTCCTCTGGAACGGGGCCGACGAGCCCGACATCGAATTCCCGGACATTCTCGGCGATCTCGGCCTGACCGAGGACCAGGTCGTGTTCTGCAAGCACCGGTGGTTCTTCCCCTACGCGGCCAAGCATTTCGCCGAGAACAACGCCGACGGATCGCATTTCGCCATCACCCATGACACCGGAGGGTGGGCGGAGTCGGTGATCATCGAGGACAGTCCGACGGTGCTGCGCGTGGAGAACCGCGTCCACGATGCACCGGGCTGGTGGACCTGGCAGAACCTCGCCAAACGTACGCGCAAACGCGAGATCACCAACTTCTTCTCGCCGGTGACCGGTGACCTGACCAACCACTGCTACGGAGCGACGCTGTTCCAGATCCATCTGACCGGCCGCAATAGCATCTTCGGCTCGACACTGCTGTGCATGACGCCGGTGGACGAGAACAGCTTCTGCATGATGGACATGATGCTGATGCCGCGCATCAAGCTCCCTGTCGTCGGACCCGTCCTCCAGCGCGCGCTCGACTTCGGCGTGGGCGCCCTCAACTGGGGGATCACCCGGCAGGACTCACCGCTGATGCTGCGCCGCCAGGAACCGGCCAATCCCCCTTATGCCCCTAGTGACCGGGCGACGATCGCGTTCCGACGCCTATGGGACCGCCGCGTCGACAGCGACGAGCCCCTGGACGGCCCCAGCGTCCGCCATAACGGCAGACGAGCGGGAATCCGGGTCACGGGCAAGAGCGAACAGGCCGAATCGGAGCAGAGCAACGGTACCGGCCCGCAAGCACCGCTGACCGCACCGGCAACCGTGCAGGTTCTCCGATGAGGGCGGCTGTGGCGCTGGCCGTCGTGGTCGCCGGCCTCGGATGGTGGCGCTACCGCAGCGGCATCCGCTATCCGTCCAGCCTGACCACGTACTCGAAATCCGACGGCTTGACCTACCTGAAGAGCCGTCGTCGCCGTCCGGTCTACTGAGCGTTGGACACCGCACGATGCAGCAAGCCCACACCTTGCGTGTCACCGACGTCATTCGCGAAACCCCGGAAACCATCTCGATTGTGTTCGACTCGCCGGGGCGTCTCGACTACCGGCCGGGGCAGTACCTGACCTTCAGCCTGCCCGGCGCTGGCGGCGGCCGGACCGCGCGCTGCTACTCGCTGTCGAGCTCGCCGCACGTCGACCGGCGGCCAAGGATCACCGTCAAACAGATACCGGGTGGCCACGCGTCGAAATGGCTGCACGACAACGCAACTGAGGGTCTGGAGATCGTCGCTCACGGTCCGGCCGGTTCTTTCGGTCCCGACGGCTACGACTCCGACCTCGTCTTTCTGGCGGCCGGCAGCGGTATCACGCCGATAATCTCGATCATCACCTCGGCCCTGCGGACCGGTTGTGGGCAAGTGAACCTGTTCTATGTCAACCGGGCCGAAGGCGCCGTCATCTTCGATGCGGCACTCGATGAGCTCTGCAGCGAGTTTCCCGACCGGCTCAGGATGTCCCGTTGGGCCACCGCACGAAACGGTCGCCCGTCGCCAGAGGTGTTGGGCGCCTTCCTAAATCAGTGCCCGCCCGGACCGGTGTACGCATGCGGGCCCGAGGGGTTCCTCCAGGCGTTGGCGACGGCCCTGGCCGGCGAACCCGTCCAGCGTGAGCTCCACGTTGAGCGCTTCGCACCAGCTGATGTCGGCGACCCGGCTGCATCGGACGGGCCGGTGAGCACTGATCTGGTCGTGGACATGTACGGTGACACGCACGCAATGCCCTGGCCGGACGGGACCACCCTGCTGGGTCTGCTCAAAGCCCGGGCCATCGACAGTCCCTACGCGTGTGAGGAAGGCGGCTGCGGATCCTGCACGGCTCGGGTGACCGCCGGAACGGTGGACATGCGCACCAACGAAGTTCTCAGCGCTGACGAAGTCGACGATGGATTCATCCTGGCGTGCCAGGCGATACCCATCGGGGGCACGGTCCACGTCGTCTACGAGTGATATGCCCGAACCCCACTGTCTTTCACGCACCAACGGCGCGCACCACGCGGCCACCAAGGAGGGTCCATGACAGTCACCCACGATTACGTCGTCATCGGCGCCGGCCACAACGGTCTCGTCGCAGCGACCACGCTGGCCCAGGCCGGCTCCGACGTGCTCGTCGTCGAGCGTCTTCCCCACATCGGCGGGCTGACCACCAGTCTGCCTCGGGTGCCGGAAGCGCCCGGGCATCTGTTGCATGTCGGCGCGATGGACGACATGTTCATGGCCGGCACCAGCCTGGCCGACGACCTGGGCATCGCCAAGCACGGTTACCGCTCGATCGCACTCGACCGGCCCTACGGCTGGATGGCAGATGACGGTGCGACGCTCATCCTGCACCGTGAGATCGCCCGCACTCTGGAGGAGATCCGGTACTTCTCCCGCCGCGATGCGCGCACCTACGAAGAAGTCTCGCCGGTCTTGGACTTTCTGATCGGCCTGCAGGTCGAACTCGGCAGCCAGCGTCCGTCGGATCTGTCGAAGAAGCAGTTGCTGCGCATCGTCGGGAAACTGGGGCTCGATAAGCGCGCCCGGTCCTTCTTGGTGAAGATGCTCACGATGAGCATCTTCGAGCTCGTCTCCGAAACCTTCGATTCCGATGCCATGCGCGGATTATGCGCATATTGGTGCAGCATGTTCGGCCCGGCCAGCCTCGACGGCAGCGGTGTCTATCTCGCCGGATTCGCCGCCGTGCATCGCGGCCGCGGTGTCCTGCGGGCGCGGGGCGGCATGAGCGCGATCGCCGAGGCGCTCGCCTCGTCGATCCGGTCGGCCGGCGGCGACATCAAGACCGGTTCCGGTGTCGAGCAGATCTTGGTGGAGGGTAACCGCGCCGTCGGCGTGCGGCTCGAGGACGGCACCGAGGTCCGAGCTCGGCGCGGAGTCCTGGGTGCCTGTGCGCCACAACACACGTTGGGCACGCTGCTCGATGACGCCGTGCTGGACGCAAACACCAAGATTCAAGTGACGATGATGCCCGCCAACTCGGCCGACGTCGCACTGTTCAAGATCGACGTCGCCCTCGGCGGCCGAGCCGGCTACCCCAAGGCTCAAGCGCTGCGCGATAAACGCGACGGCATCGATCTGCGGACCACCACCTGGATGACCGGCACGCTCGAGGACCATGTCAACCAGTTCCAGCAGATCACCCACGGCCACAACGTGACGGCCGATCCGCCGGTGTATATGGCCATCCTGTCTGCCAGCGACCCGACCCTGGCGCCAGACGGCCAAGATGTGTTGTACACGTTGACGAACTGTGCCGCGCGACCGGCTGCCGGCTGGGAGGCCGAGAAGGCCGGCTACAGCAAGGTCATGACCGCATCGCTGGAGCGCTTCCTCAGCGGCTTCGAGACCGAAATCGGCCGGGTCGAACACTCGCCGGCCGACCTCGAATCGGTGTTCAACATTCCCAACGCGTGCTTCTTTCATGTCGACATGACTGCCACCCGCCTGGGTTCCAACCGGCCCGCCGCGGGCCTCGGGGGCTACCGCACTCCGGTGGACGGCTTGTTCCTGGCCGGCTCGGGTGTACACCCCGGCGGCGGTGTCAACGGATGGCCGGGACGGCTGGCCGCGCAGTTCGCGTTGGAAGACTTCTGATCTCCGGCCGCGAAACCATTCCTCCCCCGCGGCCTTCGAGACGCGGCCCATCCGGCCGCGCGCGAACCACTCACTCGTCAGGTGGCAACACCAGCCGAATGACGGTCTTGGCGATGTCTTCGGTGCGAATGCCTTCCTCAGGTCGATACCAGCGTGATATCCAGAGGCACATGCCCAGCAGCAGCAAGGTCGTGGTCATCACGTCCGCCGGCGGCAGCACACCCTCGTCCATCGCATCCTGAACACAGCTGGCACACAACGCTTCGTAGTCCCGGCGAAAAGAGTCCCAACGATCGAGGACGTCGGCCGGCAGCCCCGCTCCGCCGAAGAAGACCGGCATGTAGCCGCGCATCCGCACGCAGGCGTCGACGTGTATCTCGATCAGCATCCTGAGTCTCTCCCGCCCGGAGAGATCGGACTCCACCACGGCCGACATATTGTCGGCGAGCTGCCGCGTGGCCCGCTCGAGCATGATGCTGACCAGATCGTCTTTCGTCGGCACCAGTCGGTAGAGCGTGGCACGCGAAACGTCGAGACGCTCGGCCGCGCCGACAATCGACAAGGCTTTATCGCCGCCTTCGACGACCAAACCGGCGACCGCATCGGCCACTGCATCGAGGTCGATCTCCATACGTGGCCGGCCGCGGCGGCGCGGCGCGGGGCGCGGAAGATCACCCGACCGCTGGTCCGCCATTCAGGGACCCCTATCGCGCAATAATTGAGACGCTCAGCTTCAGAATAAACCATACGGCCGCCGCGGGCAGACTCTTCTGCGGACAACGGCGGGACCAGCCGGCACCACCATTGCTTCGGGATTAGTGAGACGATAGAGTTCTAAAATATCCGGTCGCCACCCCAACGCTGGGCCTGGGTTGCCCGCACACCGGCACATCGCGGCGCACTGCCGCAGCAGATCGTCGGGGCCGCGGTCGCCGGGGTATGCACGAGGACACCGAATAAGGAGAACCATGTCCCGACAAGCGGTCATCATCGATGCTGTTCGCTCCCCGATGGCAAAAGGCAAGGCACCCAAGGACGGTCGTCCGGGCGGTGCCCTCAGCGGGTTGCACCCAGTCGAACTGCTGGGACAGGTGATCGGCGCTCTCGTGCAACGCACCGGCATCGACCCGGCGCTGGTCGACGACGTCATCACGGGCTGCGTCAGCCAGGTTGGCGAGCAGTCCGGGCCGGTGGGCCGGTGGGCGTGGCTGGCGGCCGGACTCCCCGAGACGGTGCCGTCGGTTGCGGTGCACCGCGCCTGCGGATCCAGTCAGCAATCCGCCGACTTCGCGGCTCAGTCCGTCATCGCTGGAGCCTGTGACATCGTGGTCGCCGCCGGCGTGGAGTCGATGAGCCGTATACCCATGTTCACCGCGCGCATCGGTCAGGACCCCTACGGCCCCTCGGTCACCGAGCGGTACGCGCCGGGGCTGATCCCTCAGGGTGTGTCGGCGGAACTGATCGCGGCACGGTGGAAACTCGACCGGGAGGCGATCGACGAGTTCTCCGCACGTTCGCACCGCAACGCGGCCGCCGCCGACTTCAGCGCCGAGATCGTACCCATCACGACGCCCGACGGTGTGGTGAGCACCGACGAGACGATTCGACCGAACACAACCGTCGAGGGCCTCGCGACGCTCAAACCCTCCTTCGACCGATCACCGATGGAGCACACGACTCCTCGCAGCTCGCAGACCGTTGCCCGCCACCGAGAAGGTGCTGCGCGTCGGGGCGCAGACGACCACTGACGATGCGACCGTTCCGAGGCCGAGAGGGCCGACCGATTGAATCGTGGCCATCGCACTGGGCCGGTGCGTCCGGGGCCCGGCTGCTGACCACCATGCTCTACGCATTGGAAGCCGGCGGCGGGCGTCTCGGACTTCAGTCGATGTGCGAGGCCGGCGGAATGGCCAACGCCACCCTGATCGAGCGGTTGTAAGGGCGTGGCAACGGTAGCGCCGATCGCCGCCGGCAGGCCCGTTTTCACCAACGATCACGAAGCGTTCCGCGAGAGCGTGACGCGTTTCATCGACTCCGCGGTGGTGCCCGATCTCGACGGCTGGCGACGTAACGACGGCGTGCCGCGCAGCGTGTTCGGTGAGGCGGGTGCCCACGGCTTTCTGGGCACTGCCGTACCGGACCGTTTCGGCGGCGGCGATGCCGAGGATTACGGGTTCCTCGCGTTGCTCATCGAGGAGACCGTTGCCGCCGGCGCCACCGGCCTGGCAGTCCTGTGGGCCCTGCACGCCGGCGTCACCATCCCGTTCCTACTCGACCACGGCGACCCGGAGACCCAGCAGCGGTTCCTGCCTTCCCTGGTGACCGGCGCGCAGATCGGAATACCCTCGCCGGGAGTGGCCGTGTCCGGGTTGCCGGGCGGACGGCTGGCCGATGTGCTGCTGGTGAGTGTGGACGAAGCGGTGAACATACTGCCCACCGACCTCGCCGGGGTCCGGATCGGCGTGGTGAGCGGGAACCTCGGGGCACCGGAAGCGGGAATCGCCGATGTCGACGTCACAGCGGCACCCTCAACGGAATGGACGGCCGTCCCGGCGAAGAGGTCTGCCATACATCGCGACGTCGACCTGTGGCTGGCCGTAGCCGCACTGGCGAACGCCCGCAAGGCCATCGAGCTCGCCGTTGAATACACCGGCAGCCGCAAGGTGTTCGGAAGGCCACTCGCGGAGTTCGAGAACACCCAGCTGCGGCTCGCCGAGCTAGCCGCCGAGCTCTCCGCGGCCACCAGCTATGTGGATCTGTGTGTGGCTGCCCGCGCGCAGACGAGGCTGACGCCGGCCGACGCCGCCGCCGCCCGCCAAGTGACCGTCGGCCTCTCCGATCGGGCGGTGGACCAAAGCCTGCAGCTGCACGGCGGTTATGGGTATATGCGCGAGTACCCGATAGCGCAGGCATTCGCTGACGCACGGTTCATCCGCACGGTCGGTCGGCTGTACTCCGACCCACGACAGGCGGTGGCGGAGCGACTGTTCGAGATCCACCGCGCGCCCTGACCCTTGCCATTCGCCTGTACGCAAGGGCAATTGACCACCATCCGACCGAAGGAGCCCGGACAACATGCCCATGATCGACGTCGAAGACCGGGTGCGGTTGCACGTACAGGATCTGGGCAGCGGGCCGGCCGTGGTCTTCATTTCGGGGTTCGGCCTCGACCACGCACTCTGGGACAGGCAAGTACGAGTTCTCACCGGTGCCGGATACCGCACGGTATGCGTGACACAGCGTGGTCACGGCCATTCCGACCATCCCCTGGACGGTTACGGCATTGATCGACTACGCGACGACCTGGTGATCGTCCTGGAGACCCTCGGCATCAACGCGGCGACGGTGGTCGGGCACTCGTTCGGCGGGCGGGTGGCGTTCCACACCGCCGCCACGGCTCCGCACCTGGTGGCCAAGCTGGTGCTCGTCGGTTCGAATGCGGTGCGCGCCACCCGAAGTGAAGAGTTCCCCTTCGGTACACCGCCGGAGCCGACCGTGGCCCGCATGGTCGGCGATGAGGAAACCGACCGTGTTGCCGCCCGGTGTCGGTTGCTCCAGTCCAGCTTCGCCCGCGAACAGCATCCTCGGGTGATCGATTGGTTGCTGCAGACCTGGATGCAGATGCCCAGTTGGTCGGCCATCGCATGCTACGACACCCTGCTGCGGACCGATCTGATCGACGAGATCGAGCTGGTGCGTCAGCCGGTGCTGCAACTCAACGGGAAGGCCGACCCGGTGCACTCGGCCAAGGGCGGATACTGGCTCCAGTCACGGCTGAACGACACCCGCATGGTCGAATTGGACTGCGGACACTTCCCGATGCTCGAAGCACCCGACGAGTTCGACGACGCGCTGCGCGCGTTTGTCTAACTCGTCGCCCTCACCGGCTCGAGTGCCTGCAGGCTCGCCAATCCCATCCGGACAAGCAGATCCTCCGGGTGCCGCGCGCTGCGCCCCCCTGGCGGGCGCAGCGCCTGCGACAGCAAGAGCAGTTGCAGGCCACGCGTCGCGGTGATCACGTCGTCCAACGAGGCTTCGGGATAGCGGCGCCGCAGACAACCCACCCACCGTTCGGTGACACGCTGTTGCCTGCGGTCATGATCGCGCCGATAACGCTCCGCCAGCGATCGCTGCTCCCGCAGCCAGATCGAGAACAAGCGCTCGTGGCTGTCCACCAATCCGGCAAAAGCCCTCATCAGCTTCGCCAGATCGGCGTCGGGGTCGGGGTCGGGTTCCCCGATCCGAACGAGCAGGGTGTCGAGAACTTTGTCGAACAGAGCCGCGAGGATGGCGTCCTTACTGGCAAAATGGCGGTAGATGGCAGATCCGCTGGTGCCGGCCGCCCGGCCGATCTCGTCCACCCCGACGCCGTCGAAGCTGCGTTCGAAGAACAGCTTCTCGGCCGCCGACAGGATTTGCTCGTCGCGGCTCACGACCCTAAGCCTACGACTGGTCCACAGACCCTCACAATGCGGCTCACAAACCGAAATCCTGACCGATGATCACTTTCATGATCTCGCTGGAGCCTCCATAAATCCGGCTCACCCGACCATCGAGATAAGCGTTGCCGATCAACGAGTCGGCGCGCAGCGCGGCGCCCGGGGGCCACAACTCGAGGCACCGGTCGACCACGCGGCCCTGCAGCTCGGTGCAGTACAGCTTGACCATCGCCGCGTCTCGTCCGGTGAGCCTGTCGTCGACGTGCGCGGCTAGGCACTGATCCACCAGCGCCTGCCCGGCCGCGACCTCCGTAGAGCATTGGGCGAGGATGAACTTGGTGTCCTGGGAAACGCTTCTGCCCGCGCCCCCGTCCTTGAGCATCTGCACCGTCCACGCCAGCGACGCCGACGCCGCGGCCTGCGAATTGACCGCGATGGACAGTCGCTCTTGCGCCAGGTTCGACGTCAGATACGAGAACCCTTCATTTTCTGCGCCGAGCAGGGCGGTCACCGGGACTTCCATGTCGGTGAAGGACATCTCGGCAAGATCTTGGGCGTGCAAGCCCAGTTTGTCGAGCTTGCGCCCTCGCTCGAAACCCGGGGTCGAGGTGTCGACCAGCAGCAGGCTGATGCCACGACGTCCCGCTTCGGGGTCGGTCTTCACCGCAAGGATCACGAGCTCGGCGGCGGCCCCGTTGGAGATGAAGGTCTTCGCCCCGTTGACCACGTAGTGATCCCCAACTCGCCGCGCGCGGGTGGACATGGATTTGAGGTCCGAACCGGCACCCGGCTCTGAGAGCCCGAGGGCGACCACCGACTGCCCGGACGTCAGCCGCGGCAACCACGTCGTGCACTGCTCGGGCGTGCCGTAGTGCAGTAGGTAGGGCAGACAGATGTCCGTTTGGACGCGCAGCCCCCCGATCGCCATACCCAGTGCTTGGATCTCTTCGGTGACCACCACGCTGTGCCGGAAGTCGGACTTGGGCAGGCCACCGTAGTGTTCGGGGACTCCGATGCCGAGGATGCCTCGGGCGGCGGCGGCTTCCCAGAAACGCCGTGGCGGCCTACCGTCACGCACCCATTGGGGGTAGTCGGGAAGAACGTCGTCACGCAGGAAGTCGCGCACCGCCGACCGGAAGTGCTCCTGATCGGCGGTGAAAACGGCACGCTGATTCACGCCGGCCATTCAGCGGAAATCCATCCAGTGGCCGTGGGGCGTCCAGCCGAGCGCGAACGGCAGCTCAATGGTGCAGATCGGGCCATGCGTGATGTCGTCGGTATCGAAGATCAGGTATTCGCCGCGCTTGTCTGCCCACCAGGACACCGGGACGATGATGTAGCCATCGCCCTCGGGCGAGTCGATCGACCTCGGTGCGAAACTGGCCTCCAGCACGGCGGCAGGCTCGCCGGCGCGGATCTGGTAGACCTGCTCCGACAGCGTCTCCATGTCGGTGACGACGAGGCTGTTCATCGACATCCCGCCGCGCTTGACCACGCCACCCACGGAGAAGCCGTGGCGATAACCCTTGCCGTAGAAGCGTTCGTCCACTTTCGGCAACTCGCTGGGTCGATCCGACAGCTGCTCACTCTTGGTCGCCCCGGAGGACAGGTCAACCGTCCAGCGCCCGAGGGTGCTCGAGGCGATCGAGAAGAACAGCGCGATATCGTCACCCTCGGCGAAGTCCTGCTCGAATGGGAACGGTGGCCTATTGAAGATCGGACCGTCCAGCAGCAGATTGCCGTCCTTCACGTTGGCCGACATGGTGTGCATGATGTACTGCGCCGGCAGGTCGGTGGTGATCCACCGGATCTCACCCTCGACGTCGTGACGGGGAATGAGTGCCAGCACGATCGGCAGTTCCGGATCCCAGCCCCACACACCCAAGCCCTTGAGGATCCGCTCCTTGCTGAAGATGAACGGCTGAAACGGCATCACCATCCACTCGGGCGTCAGCCAAATATCGTGTGCCACCGTGTTGTACGGGGCATCCCAGAGTTCACGGGTAAGTACGCGGCCGTCCGGATGCACGATGTGCAGCGTGACGTAGGGCGCGGTGTCACGGTAGGTCCAGCCGTAGAGCACACCGGTCTCGTGATCCCATTTCGGATGGGCAGTGAACGCGTTGTCCCCATAGGCAACCGGTGCGTGGATGCCCGGCGATAAGGAGGGTGACCAATCGACAAATCCCTTGGTTTCCAACGTGATCGGGTCCAGCGCGATCGGCGGTGCGCCCTGCTCGCCAGATACCACCATCTGGCCCGCGAACGGAAACACGTTGATGTTGCTGGTGCCCTGGGGCGTGTGCCGGTTGTAGTCGTCCCGCTCGACATCGCCGTAGGCGAAGTCACGCCAGTCGCCGAACGCGCCATCAGTCCACGCGAACATCCCGCGATGCTGCTTTTCTTCCAGCAGGTACTTCGGAGTACGCACCCAGCGGTTGCGGAAGTCGGCACGACCGTTGTCGAAGGTGATTGCCTGCACCATTCCGTCCATGCTGACCAGCGGGTTGGTGCCCTGGGACGTCGGCCGTTTCCAAGTCGGCCCACACCGGTAGTACCCACCGGCGAGATCTTTGGGGATCTCACCCTGACTGACAATGCACTCCTCGACCGTCGCCTCGAAGCGCATGGGCGTGAACGGGCCTCTGAGTGCGGTCTCCTGTGGCAGCGGGTATCCCACTGAGCGTCCTTTCTCGGCTGAACCAGGACGTGGCACGTGCGGCGTCCTTTCGATCGACTGTAAACGAACGTTATCGTTTAGTCGAACCCGGCATGCATCCACCGAGTTGGCGGTGACTGTCGAGAGTCGGCCCAGCAGGGACGCAAAGGCCGAGTCTCCGAGCTCCCAGCTATTCTCTCGCCCAATGTGACGCTTGACACTGGCAGCCAGCGATCCGATAATTGAGATTCAGCGACTCATAAAGATTCCGGAACCGCCCGAACGAAGGACGTACTCCCAACGGTGGTCCGGTTCCGAGTTCCACCACAAGGTCGACATCCAGGAGGACCCGACATGACAGTGAGCAGCCGTCCCGACATCCGCGTGCTGGACTCCGATACCTATGCCAACGGAGACCCGACGACCTTCGGCTTGCCCCTGGATCAGTACAAGTACTTGCGCGATGAAGAGCCCTGCTATCTCTACGAGTTCGATGACCCGATGCTGGTGGAGCGCGCCTGGGTGATCAGCCGCAACGCCGATATCTGGGCTGTGGACCGCAACGCCGAGCTGTACTCGACTGCTCGGGGTGGGGTGAACATGTGGAAGATCACCCCGTTCGACGCCGTGATGGGCGGTAAGCCGGCGATGCTGACCACTGAAGGCGCCAAGCATCGTGAACAGCGTGGCGTGATGAGCAAGGCGTTCAACCCGGCGATGGTTCGCAGGCTCGAAGAGAAGTTCCGCGAGTACGCCGTCAACATCGTTGACGCCGCTCTGGAGAAGGGCACGTTCAACTTCGTCACCGACATCGGTCACGCGATGCCCATGGAGGCGCTCGGCGACGTGCTCGGCGTTCCTCCCGCGGACAGGCCGAAGTTCTTTGAATGGGTCGACACATTCGCGGCGCCCTTCGACACCCGGATCACCCCGTCGTTCGAGCATGTATTCACCGCTGTCATGGCGATTTTCGACTACGCGTTGGAGCTGGGCGACCTCAAACGTCGCGAACCCGCCGACGACGTGATCACCCAGCTGGTGCAGGCTGGCTCGGACGTCATTTCACAAGACGAGTTGCAAGGCAATGTGGCGTTGCTGGCCGCCGGCGCGGCGGAGAGCACGCGCACAGCGCTGTCGCACGGCATGCACGAACTCATGCGCAACCCGGACCAGATGGCCTGGCTGCGGGAGCACGCCAATGACATTCCGGGCACGGCGATCCAAGAGATCGTCCGCATCGCAACGCCGTTCACCCATCTGCTGCGCACCGCCACGGCCGACCACGAATTCCACGGCCAGGAGATCAAAGAGGGCGACAAGGTGCTGATGATGTTCGCCGCGGGCAACTTCGACGAACGGGCCTTCGACGACCCCGACACCTTCGACCTGTCCCGAGAGAAGAACCCGCACGTCAGTTTCGGCCGTGGTCCGCACCAGTGCCTCGGTAAGCACGTCGCATCATTGGAGATGAAGATCCTGCTCGAGGAACTATTGCAGCGCACCAAGGACATCCGGCCCGCCGGCGATATCAGCTACATTCGCGACGCATACTCACGCGGCGTGTACGAGCTCCCGATCACCATCACGGGTGCGTGACTTCATGAAGGTGATACTTCACGCTGAGAAATGTGAGTTGCACGGCGAGTGCATCCTCGCCGCACCAGAAGTCTTCGCGATTGACGATGATGCCGAAGTGGTCACGGTACTCGACGAGAATCCGCCCGAGCGCCTCCGCAAGTCAGTCGAGGAAGCAGCCATGGTGTGCCCGGTCGCGGCAATCGAGATTCAGGATTAACGATGACAACCACTGAAGCTGATACCGCGCTCGGGAACGTAGTCGAGATACACAACCCCGCCGATGGTTCGGTCGTCGGCACGGTGCCGGAGATGTCAGCCGACCAAGTCGCCGAGCTGGCTGCCCGGCTGCGCGAAGCCCAACCGGCGTGGGAGGCGCTCACGCCGCAGGCGCGCGCCCAGCACTTGCGGAATTGGCTGAACTGGATCGTCGACAACCAGGAGCGGATATTCGGCCTGGTGCATCGCGAAGCCGGGAAATCTTGGGGCGACGCGCAGATCGAACTGCTGGTGTGTATGGAAGTCATCAACTACTACACGAAACACGGTGCCGAGTTCCTGGCCGACGAGAGTCGCACGCCGCACACCCCGGCGTCGTTGACCAAGAACCTGCGGATCCGCTACCGGCCGTACCAGCTGGTCGGCGTCATCACGCCGTGGAACTACCCGGTGGGCATGCCGATGATGGACATCCCCGGAGCACTGATGGCCGGCGCCGCGGTGCTCAGCAAGCCCTCTGAGGTCACCCCGTTGGCGTGGGCGGAGATCGTTCGCGGCTGGAACGAGGAGATCGGAGCGCCGCCGGTCCTGGCTTGCGCGACGGGGCGCGGCGACACCGGGCGCGCCGTCGTCGACGTGGTCGACATGGTGCAATTCACCGGTTCCACCGCCACCGGTCGCCGCATCGGCATGCGCTGTGCCGAACGCCTCATTCCGGCCAGCCTCGAACTCGGTGGCAAGGACGCGATGATCGTGCTGTCCGACGCACCGATGGAGCGCACCATACGCGGCGCCATCTGGGGCGGGTTGTTCAATGCCGGGCAGTCGTGCATCGCGGTCGAGCGTCTCTATGTCGAGGCATCGGTGTACGACGAGTTCGTCGACCGACTGGTCGCAGAGGTGAAGACGCTGCGCCAGGGACACGATCCACAGGGCGGCTTCAGCACCGAATTCGGCGCCATGGCAACCGAATCCCAACTCGAAATTGTCGAGCGTCATGTCGCCGACGCGCTTGCTAAGGGGGCCCGCGTGCTGACCGGCGGCAAGCGCGCGGACAAGGGCCTGTTCTACCCACCGACCGTGCTGGTCGACGTCGACCACACCATGGCCTGCATGCGTGAAGAGACGTTCGGTCCGCTGCTGCCGATCATGAAGGTCCGCGACGAACACGAAGCGATCAGTCTGGCCAACGACAGCGACTACGGCCTGGGCGCGAGTGTCTGGACCGCCTCAAAGGATCGCGGCGAACGAGTGGGCATGCGTCTGGAAGCCGGTGGCGTCGATGTCAACAACGTGCTGATGCACGTCTTCCAGTTCCCCCTGCCGATGGGCGGCTGGAAGAGTTCGGGGCTGGGCTACCGATTCGGGGGCCCCAACGGCATCCGGAAGTATTGCCGCCAACAAGCGTTCGTCACCGAGCGCGTGCATCTGGACAACGAAACACATTGGTATCCCTACTCCCTCACCAAAGGCCGGATCACCGCCGCGGTTCTGCGCTTGATGGAGATGCATGACTGGCGGCGCAGGCTCGGGTTAGCTCCTAGGAAAAGGCGTTGATGAGCCAAGCAATTCACGAACGAAGCGATCTCGACGAGCCCATTCACGCCGATACGGTGGCCGCCGCTTTCCAGCGCACCGTCGCAAGACACCCGGACCGCATCGCACTCCGCACAGCCGATGGCGCATCGGAATTGACGTGGTCCCAGTTCAACGATCGGGCGCGGCGGGCAGCGGCAGGAATGGCGGCGCTCGGTATCGGCAAGGGTCACACGGTAGCTATGATGCTGCCGAACACGATCGACTGTCACGTCCTCGATATCGCTGCTGTCCATCTCGGTGCCGTACCGTTCGCGATCTTCAACAGTTCGCCGGCCGAACAGATCGAGTATCAGTTGCGTCAAGCGGACGCCACGCTGGTCGTCACCCAGGAATCGTTTCTTCCCAGGGTCAAGGAAGCCAGCGCGGCGCTGGGCAACCAGATTCGCCACATTGTGGTTACCGACGACATCGTCGCCGAAGGTGTTCTTTCACTGAAGGAACTGGAAAACTCGGGCTCATCGGATTTCGATTTCGATGCCGTGTGGCCCACCATCACGGCCGATGATCTCGTGACGTTGATCTATACGTCGGGAACCACTGGGCCGCCGAAGGCCGCCCAGTGGTCGCACCGCACCGTTATGTCCCAGTTGCGTGCTCTCGACGCCGCCGTGCCGCTCCCGCGCGAGGCGGTCATCTCCTTCCTTCCGCTGGCGCACGCCGGTGGCCGTATCACCTCGCACTACATGGCGTTGCCCTATGGCGCCGCTATCACGACGTGTCCTGATCTGACTCAGCTCGCGCCCACTCTCGCACGAGTCCACCCGGACGCGTTTTTCTCCGTGCCAAGGTTCTGGGAGAAGATCCAGGTCGCCATCGAGACCGCGATCGCCAACCAGCCTTCCGAGATCCGTGAGGAACTCGAGCGTGCCGTTGAAATCGGCCGGCGGCACACAGCCGCTAGTGATGCCGGTTCGTCGGCGAGTACGACCGAACTCGCCGATCTGGATGCCGCTTACGAATCCGCCACGCTGCTGTTACGGCCGATCCTGGCCCAGCTCGGTCTGGACCGGATCAAGTCGGCATTCGTCGGGGGCGCTCCAGCAGCACCTGAACTGTCCCAGTTCTTCCGGGCTGTCGGGGTCCCGATGCTCGAGGCATACGGGTTGACCGAAGGTTCGCTCAACATCTTCAACCAGGTCGAGCGGTTCAAATCCGGCACCGCGGGGATCCCGCTGCCCGGTGTCGAGGTCAAGCTCGCCGATGACGGCGAATTACTCGTGCGGTCCGATCTCAACTTCGTCGGCTACCGCCATCTCCCCGAGGTAACCGCGCAGACCCTCGACGCGGACGGTTGGCTGCACACCGGCGATATTGCCGAGATCGACGCGGACGGCTACGTGAGCATTGTCGATCGAAAGAAAGAAATCATCATCAACGCCGCCGGAAAGAACATGTCCCCGGCGACGATCGAATCCGCCATCAAGGGCGAGAGTTCGCTGATCGGTCAGATCGTCTCGATAGGGGATGGTCGCAGATATGTGACCGCGTTGATCACGCTGGACCCCGAAGCGCTGGCCCATTGGGGTCGGCAACTGGGACTCGTTGACCGGCCGATCGCCGAAGTGGTGTCTGCTCCGCAGATCCAGGACGAGATCGCCGCTGCAGTGGAGCGCGGAAACCGACGGCTCAACAGCAACGAACAGATCAAGAAGTACACCGTGCTGCCGACATTCTGGCTGCCCGACAGCGACGAGCTCACCCCTACCGCGAAAGTGAAACGGCGGGCTGTCATCGAGAAATACGCCCTGCAAATCGAGGAGATGTACGCGTGACGGTCGGTGGGCCTTTGACGGGAGTGAAAGTCATCGAGCTCGCCGGCATCGGGCCCGGTCCCTATGCGGCGATGCTGTTGGCAGACATGGGCGCCGAGGTCGTGCGGATCGAACG
Source organism: Mycolicibacterium moriokaense (assembly GCF_010726085.1). Taxonomy (NCBI): domain Bacteria; kingdom Bacillati; phylum Actinomycetota; class Actinomycetes; order Mycobacteriales; family Mycobacteriaceae; genus Mycobacterium; species Mycolicibacterium moriokaense. Next base: position 1,039,790 of record NZ_AP022560.1, on the reverse strand, counting down.
CCCCGGCCCGTCGGCCAGCGGAATTCCGCCCGAGCTGGATGTGCTTCGCCGAAACCGCCGCTCGGTGGTCATCGATCTGCGCGATCCGAGGGGTGCGCAAACCGTTCAGGCGATGACCGCCCACGCCGATGTCCTGTTGGAAGGCTTCCGGCCCGGCGTCACCGAGCGGCTGGGACTGGGGCCCGCCGACTGCTGGGAGGTCAACCCGCGGCTGGTCTACGGCCGGATGACCGGCTGGGGCCAGACCGGACCGCTAGCCCACAGCGCCGGACACGACATCGGATACATCGCGCTCACCGGCGCATTGGGCGCGATCGGCCGGGCCGGCGAAGGACCGGTCCCTCCGCTGAACCTATTGGGCGATTTCGGCGGCGGCTCAACCTTTCTGGTGATCGGGGTTCTCGCTGCGCTGCTGGAAGCTGCCCAGTCCGGTCAGGGACAGGTGGTGGATGCCGCGATCGTCGACGGCGCGAGTTCGCTCACCGCGGCACTACACGGCATGATGGCTGCCGGCGGCTGGAAGGACCGGCGCGGTGAGAATCTGCTCGATACCGGCAGGCCTTGGTATGACACCTACCAGACCGCGGACGGCCAGTGGATGGCTGTCGGCGCGATCGAGCCGAAGTTCTACGCCGAATTCGCTTCGCTGCTGGGTCTTCCCGATGAGATTGCCGCACTGCGGGACGACCCAGACGGATGGCCCAAGTTGCGCTCAGCGATCGCCGACGCGTTCGCCAGTCGAAGTCGCGAGGAATGGGCGACGGTGTTCGACGGCACCGACGCTTGTGTGGCACCGGTGCTGTCACTGACCGAAGCCGCGCACCACCCACATCTCGCCGCCCGCGACACATTCATCGATGTCGGTGGAGTCGTACAGCCTGCACCAGCCCCCCGTTTCAGCCGCACTGCGGTCGCGCATCCGAAGCCGCCCGCCGCCGTCGGCGCCGACGCCCGGGAAGTATTGGCGGACTGGGGCATTGACGACGCGGAAGGACTCATCCGTGACGGTGTGGTGCACGCGGGCTGAAGTCGGAGGTCGGTCATCCGGACCGCGACATTCGCTGACGTCGCGGTCGCGACCACACGCCTCCTCGTGTGCCACTGGCTGCCCTTCGGCAAAATTGAGACGTGCCGTCTCACCTTGTTGTACCCTGGGCCACAGGGAGCTGGTGACCTCAGGAGCTCGCGATGTCTGAATATCTCGTGTCCGATGGATCGCGTACCCGAACGATTGTCAACCTGCCAACACGGTTGCGCCGGCAGGAGGGTGATCCATTGTGCTGCTTTCGTCCCACCCTGCGGTGCCCCGGCACACCCACGCCGACCCAACTGCCATCGCTCATCGCTGCCGTCCGACCGCGGTCATCGGCGTAGCACAGGAAGGGACCGATCGAAGTATGTCGGAGCACGTAAGCCTGGCCATTGCCGACGTCCGTGGCGTCGGCCGTCATACCGAAACAGCTGAACTGTCGCCCAACGGCACCCGCGAGGGGCTTGGGCGACAAAAGCTGATTCCCGGCGAACCGGGACTATGGCTTCTGCTGATCTGCGACCTCATGCAGTTCTCGTTGTTCTTCGCGCTGTTCTCCTACCATCGCGGACGCGAGCCTGAACTTTTCGAGGCGTCCGCCCGGAATCTGCACATCGGCCTCGGCTTCGTCAACACGATCGTGTTGATCGTCGGATCGGTGTTGGTCGCAGTGGCAATAGACCGTTGGCGAGGTGCCGATTCGCATCGGCTGGTCAGCCGCATGCTGTTCGCCACAGGCGTCTTGGGCCTGGTGTTCGTGACGATCAAGATCGTCGAATACATGTTGTCGGCTCACGCCGGTCACACCATTGGGTCCAACGACTTCTATATGTTCTATTTTTGCCTGACCGGATTCCACCTCGTGCATGTGATCGCCGGTTCGGTGGCATTGTTCATCGTCGCACGAGCCGTCAGCAACGGACGCGTCACACCATCACCTGAAAAGCGCGGCACAGTGTATTCGGTCGGGCTGTTCTGGCACATGGTCGATCTCGTGTGGTTGCTCCTGTTCTCGCTGTTGTACATCTCGTAGTCCACTACGCATTTTGGAGGTCCAAAGCATGCCTGGCCCGGCGAAGACACCGACACTGCGAACATTGCACTACGCGGTCGGCGTCGCCTTGGTGGCCCTTACCGTCGTCGGATTGCTGCTGTTTCGGATCCTCGACCCGGGCGCCGGGGGCGATTCCGCCCTGCTCGTCGATATCGGCGTGATCATGGGATTGGCGTTGATCAAGGCGTACCTCGTGGGCGCTGAGTACATGGAAATCCGGAAATCTGTCACCTGGCTCAAGGCAGCATTTGGGTCATGGCTACTGCTGACCTGGCTGAGCATCATGATCACAACCTATTTGGGCATGCATCTCGATGGCTACATCCACTTCCTCTAGGAGCAATACGATGAACTTCACCAGCCAGCGTGTCTGCGCCTACTTGGGGCTCGTCGCGGCGTTCTGCTGGATTGTGGGATTGGTGGTTTTCGCACGATGGGTGCCGCCCGTCAGTCCAGCCGACACCGCAGAGATGGTCGCCGACCGCTACGCATCGAATGTCAATTCGATCAGGCTGGGCGCCATCTTCGTCGCCCTGGGCGGGGTGCTGTACGGTGCCTGGACCGCGGCGATAACGGTGCAGATGAAGAGGATCGAGGGGCGTTACTCGCCGATGGCCTACACCCAGCTGGCCATGGGCACCGCGTTCACCTTGGTGTTCATCATTCCCGTCGTGATCTGGAATGCAGCCGCCTTTCGTCCGTACGAGAACATCGAAATCACCCATCGGTTGAACGACCTCGGCTGGTTCATGTTCCTCAACCCCGGCCTGGTGGTGGGTCTGCAGGGAATGGCGTTCGCCTTCGCTGTGCTGGCTGACAAATCCCGATCACCGGTTTTCCCGCGCTGGCTGGCGTATCTGAACATTTTCGTGATGATCGATGTGCAAGGAGCCATCCTGAACCCCTTCTTCAAGGAAGGGCCCTTCGCCTGGGACGGGTTCTTCTCATGGTGGGTCGCCCTGCCCGCCTTCACCATCTGGATGGTGACGATGTCGATCTGCCTACTTCGGGCGATCCGAAACCAAGAACGCGAGTTCCTGGCGGAAACGGGGGCAGAGAACGCGCCGACGACCGGCGGCGGCCCAGAAGCGGGACCCGGTGAATGGCAGGGCGCCGGACCCGCAGCATTGCGAGCCGCGAAATGACCGCCGCGAACGGTGTTGCGGGTGTTCGCGCGGTCGTCACCGGTTCGACCCGCGGACTCGGACTGGCTATCGCGAAACGCCTGTCCGCCGGCGGCGCGCACGTGGTCGTCAACGGTACCGACACGGACCGATGTCGCTCAGTCGCAGAGGATCTCGGCGCCATCGGCGTTGGCGGCCGCGTCGAAGCCGACGGCGTTGCCGACGCGTTGGTCGACACCTGCGTTGCCGAATTCGGCGGCATCGACGTCGTGGTCAACAACGCGGGGATGACGCGCGACGCCATGCTGACCAGGATGAGCCGCGGCGACCTGCGCGACGTCCTGGCCGCTCACGTCGAGGGAACCTGGGCGGTGTCACAAGCGGCAGTGCGGGCGATGAAGTCCGGTGGGACCGGTGGCGCGATCGTCAACGTGACGTCGGGGACCGCCCTCTTCGGCAACCCTGGGCAATCCAACTACGCCGCAGCCAAAGGCGCGATTTTGGGTATGACCCGCGCGCTGTCGCTCGAACTGGCCCGATTCGGCATCGATGTGAACGCCGTCGCCCCTACCGTGAAGACCGATATGACCGCCTCGCTCGCCAAGTCACTGGCAGACGAGGATGCCGAACTCGGCACGGTTTTCGGTGAACCCGAATCCGTGGCCCTGTTATTCGGTTATTTGTGCTCGCCGGCCAGTCGCGGAATGACCGGCCAGATCCTGTCATTCGATGGCGGTCAGCTATCTGTCTGGTCGCATCCACGCCCCGCCTCGTCGTTCGACCCATCCGGCACGAGCTGGGACATCACCGATTTCGAATCTGCACTGGGAAATCCATCGGTATGGGAACCGCTTCATCCCGACCGGCTGGGCCGGCTTTTACAGGGACAGCGAGCAGGAGCTCGGTGAGCTCACCGCGGCGAGGACGAGCGCCGCAGCCGCAGTCGTCCCGGCGGATGGACTGGTCGGGCCTGGTCGCCCGCCACGCTACTGCGAAACCGTCGGATGTGGCCGTCCGCTTCGACGACGAGTCGATCACCTGGGAGCAACTCGACGCCCAGTGCGACGGCTTGGCGTCCTGGCTCGCCGGACACCGTGTCGGTCGCGCTGACCGCGTGGTACTACTGCTGACCAACCGGCCCCAGTTCATCGTCGGCGTGGTTGCCGCCCACCGGGTCGGGGCGATCGCCGTCCCGGTGAACTTTCGCCTCAGCGCCGCCGAGATCGACTTCATTCTCACCGACACCTCAGCCGCCGCGGTGATCACCGAGGACAGGCTGGCCGGCCTGCTCACCGGAACTTACGCACCACCACCGTCGGTGCTCGTCATCGACCGTGAAACCAGTTGGCGTACCGCCACATCCGAGATCGAGTCCGTGACGTATTCAACCGACGACCCCGCAGTGATCCTCTATACCTCGGGCACCACCGGCCGACCTAAGGGCGCGGTACTCTCCCATCTCAATCTGCAGGCCCAGGGTCTGGCGCTCATCCGGACCTGGCGGCTGGTCGAGGAGACCGAGACCACGCTGCTGTGCCTGCCGCTGTTTCACGTGGGGGGATTCGTCATCGGCTCGGCGATGCTGCTCGTCGGCGGCGCGATGATCATTGCGCCCAGTGGCGCGTTCGAGGCGGCGCGGACCCTCGACACCTTGGAGCGTGAGCGGGTCACCAGCGTGTTCATGGTCCCCACTCAGTGGCAGGCGATCGTCGAAACCGGTTTGGGTGAACGTGATTTGGTGTTGCGAGTGGCGGCCTGGGGCGGTGGGCCGATGAGCGCCAGTCTGCTCGAGGACCTCAACACGCTGTTCCGAGGCGCCGCTGTGGTCGCGGTATTCGGGCAGACCGAGATGACTCCGGTGGCATCCCTGCCCGGCAAGGACGCCGTAGGCAAACTCGGATCGGTCGGCAAACCCGTTGACACCGTCGCGATTCGGGTTGTCGATGAGGCGATGAACGATGTGCCGCGAGGCCAGGTGGGCGAACTGGTCTACCGGGGGGCGGCATTGATGCTGGAATACTGGGAACGGCCCGAGGCGACCGCCGAGGCGTTCGACGGGGGCTGGTTTCATTCCGGCGACCTCGGTTATATCGACGCCGAGGGCTTCCTCTACGTGGTCGACCGAAAAAAAGACATGATCATCTCCGGTGGCGAGAACATCTACAGTGCCGAGGTGGAGAGCACGCTGGCCGCCCATCCCGATATCGGCGAGGTCGCCGTCATCGGCCGGCCCGACAACTACTGGGGCGAGGTGCCGGTTGCCGTCGTGGTCCCCCGCTCACCCGGGTGCCCCACGCTGGACGTGGATACTCTGGGCGGCTGGCTGGAGGGCCGGCTGGCTCGGTACAAGCGGCCCAAGGTTGTGCATCAGGTCGATGCACTGCCGCGCAATGCCGGCGGCAAGGTGCTCAAGCACGTACTGAAAGCCGCGTTCGAGCCGGGCGCCGAACCCGGCGCTGCGCCGTCGAAACGGGTAGATGAGCGGTGAACTGCCGAACAGATCGGTCACCGAGCTCATCACAGTCCCGGCCGATTCCCTCTATCGGCCGGGAAAACGCCATCCGGGGTAAGGGGCGGGGACAGCAGCGCTATCGGCTGTAGTGGAGCGACAAGCAGTCGTATTGCCCCGGCCCGCACCGTCATCAACCGTCGTCGGAGGATGCCATGCAGCCGTTGTCGTTGACCGAGGAGCAGCGCGAGTTAGCCGCTGTGGTACGTGAATTCGGTCGGCGCGAGTGCGGCACCCGTGAGCAGCGTGACGCGCTGACCGACCACGGCGCCGAGCAACACCATCAAGGCACCTACCAGAAACTGGCCGATCTGGGCTACCTGGGCGTCTCGATCCCCGAACAGTACGGCGGCAGCGGCGGTGGCCTGACCGAACAGGTCATCCTCTTCGAGGAACTGTGGCGCGCTCTGGTGCCGGTGCACGGTGCGGGCACCTCACATACCGTGGCCGGGATCTACAAGCGCTTCGCCACCGAGGAACAACGCACCGCCCGCTTGGGCGCCATCTGCGCCGGCGAGGTGATGTCGATCAGTATCTCCGAGCCCGGTGCCGGCTCAGATGCCGCGGCCATCAGCTGCAAAGCCGACAAGGTGGACGGCGGCTGGCGCATCAACGGCCAGAAGACCTGGTGCTCGGATGCCCAACACGCGACCACCATCCTCGTGGTCGTGCGCACCTCCCGCGGCGCACGTCCCCACGACGGACTGACCCTGCTGGAGGTTCCCGCCAACGCCCCCGGGCTCGACATCCGTCCCATCGCCACCATGGGCGGCAGCGAGGTCAACGACCTGTACTTCACCGACGTCGAAGTGCCCGAATCCGCCCTGGTCGGCACCGAAGGTGGCGGCTGGAAACACGTCATGGCCGGGCTCAACGGTGAACGGTTGGTCTGTGCCGCACAAGGTCTGGGCATGGCCCAACGCACCTTCGACGACCTGCTGGCCTACGTCACCGAGCGCCAGCAGTTCGGCGCCCCGATCGGCACCTTCCAAGCCCTGCGGCACCGCATCGCCGACCTGGCGATCGACATCGAGGCGGCAAAAGCACTCACCTACGCCACCGTCGCCCACATCGAGAACGGAATCGGCACCCCAGAAGACTGGGTCCGCGCCACCTCGATGTCCAAAGTCAAAGTCACCGAAACCGCCAAGAAAGTAGCCCTAGAAGGCGTCCAGATGACGGGTGGCTACGGCTACTCCTCAGAGTTCGACATGGAACACCACCTACGCATGAGCATCGCCCCCACCATCTACGCCGGCACCAACGAAATCCAACGCGACATCATCTCCTCCACACTCGGGCTGCGGGGGGCTGCAGCACGGCGCTGAACGCCGGACATGCCGACGACAGGCATGAGCTCGATCATGAGATCACCAGTGTCACAGCGTATTTTGCTGATCCGACCCCAGTTAAACTACCCACCGGGCCCGCACGGGACGGCGCACGCACCTAACTTGTCCTCAGCACCGGGGCAAAGGTGCTCACGATATTTGCGAATCTCGCCGCCGTAATAGGCCCGCAGCGCTTCCGGCGCACCGATACCGATGCCGAGCATCATCCGGCCCTTGCGACAGATCGTCGACATCGGCGGCGGTGTTGGCGAGGTCGAACGGAGTGCGGAAGAAGGCTCCGACGATTCCGGTGCCCAACCGGGACTGATTGGTCACCGCGGCGGCTGCCGCCGCCACCATGAGCGGATTGCGAAGAATCTCGTAGGACCACTGTGCATCGAATCCTGCGGCGTCCGCCTGCCGGGCCAGTCGCTGCGTGTTGATCACTGATCCAGCCCGGCTGGGACTCCGCGAAACGCTACCCGCGGCGGGCCGCGTCAGGCCGGCTCCAGGGTGACGGGCAGCTCGTAGACGCCTCGGGTGAACACGTCTCGGACATAGGTGATGTTGCCGGCAGGCCGGATTTCCTTGGTGCGCTGCAGCAATTCCTCCATCAGGATCTTCATCTCCAACACCGCCACATGTTTGCCCAGGCAGCTGTGCGGTCCGCGGCCGAAGCTCAAGTGCCGATTCGGATTACGTGACAAGTCGAAACGGTCAGGCTCGTCGAATGCCGCGGGATCGAAGTTGCCCGACGGCAGCAGCATGCACACCCGTTCCCCCTCGGCGATCGGCTGGCCGTGCAGCTCGATGTCCTTGGTGACGGTGCGTACGAAGTGGATGAAGGGCGTCGCGATGCGCACGATCTCCTGAATCGCGGAGTCGGGTACATCGTCGGCGCGTTCCCGCAACCAGGCCATTTGATCGGGGTCGCGCATCAGCTGGTGCAGGCCGTGGCTCAACGCCGCACGGGTGCTCTCGGCGGCGCCACTGGCCAACAGGATGATGTTGCCCAGAACCTCGTCCTCGGAGAGCTTCTCGTCTTCGTCGGCCTTGACCATCTGTGAGATCACGTCCTCGCCGGGGTCCAGCCGCTTGCGGGCCACCAGATCGGTCGAGTAGTTGCTCAGCTCCATGATCGCCCCCAGCGTCGTCTCCAGCGACGGGGTCAGCCGGGTGTCGAACGGGGCGGCGAACTGGTCGACCCACCCGAAGAACTGTGGGCGCTCGGCCGGCGGAACCCCCAGGACGTCGCCGAGGGCCTCCATCGGCATCGCGTGGGCGATATCGGTCACGAAGTTCAGCGTGCCCTTCGTCAGGGCCTGGTCGATGACGGCGCGGGCGTAGCCGCGGAACTTCTCTTCGAGGCGGCGAACGAACGTCGGGGTGAAGGCACGGCTGATCACCTGGCGGTGCCGCCGGTGATCGGGGCCGTCCTGGTTCAGCATCGCAGGCAGCCCGCCGACCGCCGGGTCCACCGGGTTGACCTTCCAGATGTTGATGTGGCCCCGATTGGCGGCGAATGTTTCGGCGTCACGGTCGATGGCGGAGATGTCGTCGTACCCCGAGACTACCCAGACCTTGTCGATCAGCAGCGGGTCGTTGAATTTCTGCAGATAGACCGGTTCGTTGTCGCGCAGGTACGCGTACCGATCCAGCGGCAGGCCAAAGGTTTCCGGATTGCCGTTGGCGTAGGTGTCGGGGTCGAGGACACCCAGCTGCGGTGCGGTGCGGACGGAAACGCTCATGTCGAGAACCTCTCAGTGGGACGCGATGGGCCGGCGTTCGCCGGCGAGGGCACGGAAGTCGTCGGAAGCCATGCACGCCTGCTGGGCGAGGAGTTCCTCGTCGAGCGCCACCGACAGGTTCGGCCGCGCGGCGTGGTCGAGCACCTGTTTGGCCAGCCCGACGGCAACACGCTTGCACTCCAACAGATCTGCCACCAGAGCGGTAACGGACGCATCGAGTTCCTCGGGTGGCACGGCATAGTTGACGAGGCCGATGGCTTCGGCGCGCAGCCCCGAGACCGGGCGGGAGGCCATGATCATCTCCTTGGCGCGGCCGAGCCCGATGAGGGCGGGCAGCCGAGCGCATCCGCCGCCATCGGGCACCACGCCGTGGTAGGTCTCCATGAAGCGCAGCGTGGTGTCGGTTGTAGCGACTCGCAGGTCGCAGGCGAGGCTGGCTTCCAGCGCCCCACCCAGCGCCGCGCCGTGCAGCTGGGCGATCACCGGCTTGGGCATCTGCTCGATGACGGTCCCCATCTCGACCCAGGACCGGCGAAAACCGAACAACGTCTGGGGGTTTTGGGCCAGGCCCTGCAACGTTGCGAGGTCGATACCGGCCGAGAACACCTTTCCCGCACCCCGCCACACGACGCACCGCACGGCCGGATCGTCCCCGGCGGCGCGCAGCGCGGCGATGGTCTCGGCGAGCAGCTCGTGGTGGAACGCGTTGCGAGTTTCGGGGCGGTTGAGCACGATGTGACGTACCGGCCCGTGGTCTTCCACCAGCACCAGGCTCACTGTGGGTCTCCTCTCATCGCGGCCAGGTTGATCAATGTGTGTGTCGCAGCACGCCGCGGATGTTGCGTCCGGCGAGCATGTCGGCGTAGCCGGTGTTGATCTCGTCGAGGCGATACTCCTGCGTGATCGACTCGTCGAGCAGCAGTTGACCGGAGCGGTACAGCCGCAGCAGCCGCGGAATGTCGGCGCGCGGGTTGGCCTGCCCGAAAAGGCTTCCCAGCAATCGCTTTTCGAACAGTGTGAACAACGGCAGCGACATGGCGACGGTGCTTTCCTTGATGCTGCCGATAGCGGTCACCACCGTTGCCCCACCCTTGCGGGTCAGGTCGAGGGCCCCGGCGATCTGCTCACCCTGCAGCAGGCCGACGGTGAGCAGGACGGAGTCGGCCATTACCCCGCGGGTCAGGTCCGCGACCAGCTCGCTAGCTTCGGCCATCGACGGCACAAAGTGGGTGGCACCGAATCCGCGCGCCGCTTTTTCTTTTGCGGCAACGATGTCGACCGCGACGATGTTCTCAGCCCCGGCGATGCGGGCGCCCTGCACTGCGCCGGATCCGATGCCTCCGACGCCCACCACCACGACGGTATCCCCGGGGCGAACGTCGGCGGTGTGCACCGCCGAACCCCATCCGGTGGTGACGCCGCAGCCGATGAGGCAGGCACGGTCCAGCGGAATATCGTCGTCGATCTTGATCAGCGAGGCCTCCAGCACCGTGCCGTACTGGGCGAACGCCCCGAGCAGTGCCATCGCCCCGACATTGGTGCCCCGCACCCGGCGCCGGAACGTGCCGTCGGGCTGGGCGCCAGCCATCAAGAACGCGCCGAGGTCGCAGAGGTTCTGGTGTCCCGTCGAACACCAGCGGCAGCGGCCGCACGCCGGCAGGAACGACGCCACGACGTGGTCCCCGGGGGCCAGCCCGGTGACGCCCTCGCCGACCTCGACGACGATACCGGCGCCCTCGTGACCGCCGACTGTCGGAACCATCGAGGGCAGGTCGCCGAGACGCACGTGTTCGTCCGAGTGGCACAGTCCGGCGGTTTCCCAGGACACCAAAACCTCGCCGGCGCTTGGCCCGTCGAGGTCGACATGTTCGATCTCCCAGTCCTTGCCTTCACCCCAGATGACCGCCGCCTGCATGCGCATGGTGGTACCGCCCCTTCTCTTCTTTCCGACCAGCGTGGTTCAGTAGGACTTGGGTAGCCCGAGTGAGTGTTCGGCGATGTAGTTGAGGATCATCTGCCGAGACACCGGGGCGATCGTCTGGATCCGGGTCAGCCACCAGTAACTGGTGAGGTCGTATTCCCGGGCCATCCCGTTGCCACCGTGGGTCTGGATGGCCTGGTCCAGACAGAAGATTCCGGTCTCGGCCGAAGCCAGTTTGGCGATGTTGCTGGCCTCACCGGCCGGCAGGCCCGCGTCGTAGAGCGCCGCTGCCTTGCTGGTGACCAGCGTGGACTGTTCGAGCTTGATCTTGCCCTCCGCCAGCGGATGCGCCACACCCTGGTGCGCACCAATGGGCGTGTCTCCCCAGACCTTTCGGGTCCGGGCGTATTCGGCGCTCTTTTCCAGCGCGTAGCGGGCGATGCCGTTGGACACCGCGGCCACCAGGATGCGTTCGGGATTCAGTCCGTCGAACAACGCGCGGAGCCCATGGCCTTCCTCGCCGAGACGCCGCTCGACCGGTACCTCGACGTCGTCGAGGAACAGGGTGAACTGGTGCTCGGGCTCTTCGAGCGCGGTCTCGATCGGCTGGCGCACCAGTCCGGGAGCGTCGCGATCGACGGCCAGCATGGTGATCTGTCCACGGCCCTTCGCGTCGGTTCCGGTGCGGGTCACCAGCAGGATGTAATCGGCGGTGTCGGCGCCGGAGATGTAGTACTTCTGCCCGTTGACGATGTAGCGGTCACCGTCGCGGCGGGCGGTCGTGGCAATGTTGTGCGTGTTCGATCCGGCGCCGGGTTCGGTCATGCCGAGGGCGAACCGCAGTCGTCCGGCGCCGATCTCGGGCAACCACTCTCGGCGCTGCTGCTCGGTGCCGTGGCGTTGGATGATGGGCGCGACGATTCCCGGTGTCACCAGCAGCGCCATCAGGGGACAGCCCGCGGCGGCGGTCTCCTCCAGCATTGCGGCCAGGTCGGCAATTCCGCCGCCGCCGCCGCCGTACTCCTCGGGAAGGTGAACGCTGAGGTAACCGCCCTCCCCCAGTTCACGCCACAGTTCAACGGGGGTCCGGTTCTCCACGTAGCACTTCTTGTAGTACGCCGGCCCGTAGGCGGCGGTGATGGCGTGGATGGTCTCACGGAAGGCTCGCTCTTCGGGCGAGGGGGCCAGCGTGAGCGCGGGAGCCGCGGCGATAGTCATGATGGGCCTCTTGTCCGTGCGGGTCAGGGTGAATTCCGGTAAATTTTATGCACACCAAATTTTTGGTGTCAACAAAATTAGTGAGGTTGGGATTGTGGAAGCTCGAACCGAAGTGCCGATCGCCGCCGGGAGTCTGCGCGAGCGGGGCAAGCAGTCTCGGCGGGAACGGATCCTGGAGTCCGCACGCGCTCTGCTGCGGGAACGACCGGAACGTACCTTCACGCTGCCCGAATTGGCCGACCGCGCCGAGGTGTCGATTCCGACCATCACCAACCTCATCGGAAACCGCGACGCCATTTGGGCAGCGTTGGCCGACTCGGCGGTGGCCACCATCGATTTCGGTGAACTGCCGGCCGATCCCTATCCGCGGGTCCGCGGCATCATCGATTCCATCGTGGCGACGCTGGTAACCGACGTCGCGGTGCATCGGGCGCTCATCCGCGACTGGAACGACGGCCTGCACGCAATGACGACGAACCCGACTCGCGAGTTCGTCGCCTGTTTCCGCGCGGCGCGCGATGCCGGCGACCTCGCGCCGTCCGCCGAGCCGCGCCGACTCGCCCGGGCGATGACCGCCGGCCTGGTCGGCTCGCTTCAGCAATGGGGCGTCGGGGTACTGGACAACGCCGCGGTCCGCGCTCAGCTACGCGACATCGTCGACATCACGTTCGCTGCCGGCCGGTGGGCCGGCGGCAGCTGACGTGACGCGCCGGGCCCCCGCTCAGCCGGTGGCTTCCGAGGCCTCTACCGGCTATCCCACCTGGTGATACTGGCTGGGATCGAACTCCCGGGTGCGCTCCCAGTAGTCCACATACTTCCACGGGCTGCTCACCACGATACGGCCGAACTCGTTGCGGTAGTAGGTGGTCATACCCGGATGCGACCAGATGCTCTGGGACAGCGCCTCATCCAGCTCCTGGTTGTACCGGAGGAAGGTGTCCCGATCCACGTCGATGGCCGTCGACCCCGACTCGAACAGACTCCGCAGCGCCTGCATGACGTAGCGAACCTGGAATTCCGTCGAGTGGATGGCGCTGCCACCATGACCGGCATTGGTGTTGGGGCCGTTGAGGATAAAAAAGTTCGGAAAGTCTGGGACGGTCACGCCGAGGTAGGCGCGAGCGTCGTGGACGCCCCATTGCTCGCGCAGTGTGTTACCCGATGATCCGATGATCTCCATCGGCCACAGGAACTGCAGCACCTTGAACCCGGTCGCCAAGGCGACCACGTCGGCCTCTACGGACTTGCCCGAAGTGGTCACCAAGCGGTTGCCGTCGAGGTGGTCCACCGCGTCGGTGACCAGCGAGACGTCGTCACGCAGCATGGTCTTGTACCATTTGTTGTCGATCAGCGGCCGTTTGCCGTAGGGCGGGTAGTCGGGCACGCAAGCATCGACGAGATCGGTGCGATCGCCGAGCTGCTCTTTGATGTATTTCGTCAAGAACCGCCGGTGCCGCTCGTTGATCTCGTTGACCGACCGCTCGGGATGCGGCCAGCTTGGATCGATCTGCAGGGCCGAGTGCAGCCGGTCGCTGAAGTTCCAGAACGCACGCAGCCGGTACCACTGCAGGTAGAACGGCACCTCCCGCATCAGGAGTTGCACCGATGACTTGACGTCGCGATGGTAGTTCGGGTGCGGAACGGCCCACTGCTTAGAACGCTGGAAGATCGTGACGTGTTCGGTTTCAGAGACGATCGCGGGAACCAATTGCATTGCGCTTGCACCAGTTCCGATGACCGCGACCCGCTTACCGGCCAAGTCAACCGACGGATCCCAGGCCGCGGTGTGCAACACCGGTCCGGGGAATTCGTCCAGACCCGGCAGCGCGGGCACCTGCGGCCGGTTCACCATGCCCACGGCACTGATGACGACGTCCGCTGTCAGGGTCTCCGGCCGGCCCTGGGACCGGGTCTCGACCCGCCAGCGACCCTCGGCGACGTCGAACCGGGCTTCGGTCACCTCGGTGTTGAACCGAATATTCGGCCGCAGCTCGAAATCCGACGTCAACCGCTGCAGGTAATCCTCCACCTCGGCCCGGGGTGCAAAATACCGCGAGATTTCGGCGTTCGGCGCGAACGAGAACGCGTAGAGGTGTCCCGGCGTGTCGACACCGCAGCCTGGATACACGTTCTCCAGCCAGGTGCCGCCGATGTCGTCGTCCTTCTCCACGATGGTGTAGTTGATTCCGGCGCGGCCCAGTTGGATTCCCATGGCCAGTCCCGACAGCCCCGCACCGATGATGACGACGTGGAATCCCTCGGGAATCAGTTCCGCCGGCACCTCGACCTCGCGGGAGATGAAACCCATCTCCTCCGAGAGCAGTTCACCGTACTCGGCGGGGATCTCCTCCACCATGGCCGCGGTGAGCATCTCCACGACCTCGTCGGGGCCCGGGGTAACCGGGTGCAGACGCCCCTCGCGGAACGCGACGACGGCATCGAGGGCCGCGGCCCGGACTTCCTCTTGCTGCTCGACGGGAAGCCCACCGGAATCGTTGTCGTCCAAAGGCTTGCCCTTGTGGGGCCGATACGGGTCGGCGGTCCAGCGCGGGTCCCCGGTCAGGTGCCGCAACACCATGAGCAAGGTGGGAATGTTGGCATCGGCCAGTGCGTCGCGCAACGACTCGACCCAATCCTGGGGTGCGGGTGACGGCGTCGGATATGACGTAGCGGCCATGATTCCACCTTTAGAGCCAGAGTCGGCATCGACTCGTATTTTTGATTCAATATGTCTCAATATAGGCAACTGGGTGTCACGGACGCAATGCCCGATGTCGAATCTTCGTCGGCAACACCGAGCACAGCCCTCTCAGGCCGTGAGCGTGTCCCACAATTCCGCCTCGCCGAGCGAGCGCGCAGCGGCTCCGAGCCGATTCGACCAGGCCCGCTCAGGCTCGTCGGCGTCGCGCCACGCCCACAGCGAGCGCGAGTATCGGTGCAACCCGTACTCCTGGGTGACCCCGACCGCACCGTGCAATTGGTGTGCCGAGCGGGCCACCAGCGTGGCCGCCTGCGCGCCCACGATCCGGGCGCTGGCTACTGCACTGAACCGTCGCGTCGGGCTCACTCCCCCGTCAGCGCACAGTGAGATCGCGCGATCCACCGCCGAGCGAAGACCGCCAATGTGTACGGCCATCTGCGCCAACGCCGTCGCGACGGCGGGGATCTTCAGCAGCGGTGCACCGAACTGCTCACGCTCCTGGACGTACTGGCGTGTCAACTCGTATGCGCGCGAAGCGCTTCCGAGCAGAGCTGCCGAACGTAGCAGCCCCAGACGGTCGACCACAGCCGCGGGTTCGGAGCCCTGGCGCGCCGGGCGAGCGGCGGCGCGCTGGAGGCGCACGTTCCCGGCCGGGGCGCCGGCGATATCGATGGCGGGTTCGACGTCTACCCCCGCGGCCGAGAGCGACACGACTGCCAGGCCCAGGTCACCGACGATGACAAGCTCGCCGGCGTGGGTCGCGAACGGCACCCCGTACAGGTCGGCCGTGACGGTCCCCCCCGGCGAGGCCACCGTGCGATCGACCACCACCGAACCGAAGGACCCCGGCTCCGGCACACCGGCGGCGAACGCCGCGACAGCGGCCTCGACGATGGGAGTCCTGATCGCGTGGGCGGCCAGCTCGCGCACGACAACCACCAGGTCACCGAGTTCGCCGCCCGAACCGCCGAGGTCTTCGGGGATGCCGATGCCCACGAGGCCAAGCTCCTGCACCTGCGACCACTGGGGCGAGATTTCGTCCGCGGCGCTCTCTGTGGTCTCGCCGGCGTCCTTGGCCAGATTCTGGATCAAACCGACGAGTTCGCCGGCGAATTCACTCATTTGCGCGCCTCGCTCTTGGCGATGATAGACAACAGGACGTCGGAGGATCCCCCGCGGATGGTGAATCCCGGCGAGGCCAGCAGCGCCTGTACCAGGCCGTCGTCGTGTGCGGTGGGAAGCCCGACTCGACGGGCGAACTCGATGACGTCGATTTCGAACTCGGTACCCGAGTACTTCAGGCTCGCCGCTTCGACAACCGGGGCCTGGCCCGCGTCGAGCGCCTCGGCGATCCCCCAGCACCGTCGCCGCAGAACTGACAACCGCGCAACCAGCGAACCCAGTTCTTCGTCGAAGCGATGATCGTCGGCGGTCCGCAACTGCTCGATCGTCTCGACCAGCAGTGGATAGGTGCTCAGCACACGTTCCGGTCCACCGCGTTCGAACGACAGCTGGTCGACCACCTGGCGCCAGCCGTCGCCTTCGACACCGATCAGCCAATGCTCGGGCACGAAAACGTCGGCGAACGTGACCTCGTTGAAGTGGTGTTCGCCCGACAGGTCGATGATGGGCGACACCTCGACGCCGGGATGGTGCATGTCGACGATGAACTCGGACAGCCCCTCGTGCTTGCGCCCGCTGGCATCGGTGCGCGCCAACAGGTAGGCGTGCGTGGCGCGATGGGCCTGACTGGTCCAGGTCTTACGGCCGTTGACGACCCAGCCGCCGTCGGTCCTCTTGGCCACCGTCCGCACGGCGGCCAGATCGGAGCCGGCCTCCGGCTCGCTCATGCCAAGACAGAACACGAACTCGGCGCTGGTGATGCCGGGAAGTATCTCCTGCTGGAGTTGGGGATTGCCGTGTCGCAGGATCGCCGGCCCGATCTGGCGGTCACCGATCCAGTGCGCACCAACGGGAGCCCCAGCTCGCAGCAGTTCTTCGGTGACCACGAGGCGTGACCTCGCATCGAGTTCCGAGCCGCCGAACTCCTTCGGCCACGTCAGCCCGATCAGCCCGCGTGCGGCGAGCTCGCGGGAGAACTCGAGATCGAAGGAGCGAAGCCAGCAGTCGCTACGTGGCCGGTAACGGCCCTCGGCGAGCCACTGCCCGGTCAGCTCACGTACTTGCCGACGCAGTCCGAGCAGCTTTTCTTGATTGTCGGAACCGTTGTCCTGGCGCCGGTCAGGTCCGGCATCGACCGCGCTCATCGTCCGGTGAAGAGCGGGTCGCGGCGCTCCGCGGAGGCCTGGACACCTTCGGCGAAGTCCTCGGTGGTGCGCAGCCAGGCCTGCTCGGACCGCTCGTGCTCGGTGGCTTTGGCCACCTCGTCGGCCAACCCGGCGCGCAGCGTCTTGCGGATGCTTCGCACGGCCAGCGGCGCGGCGGTCGCGAGTTCGCGCGCGAATTCGACTGCCGCTGAACGAATCTCCGACGTCTCGACCAGCCGGTCGACCAAACCGAGGCGGTACGCCTCCTCGCCGCCGATCCGGCGGCCGGTGAGCAGCAAGTCAGCGGCATGCTGGGCTCCAACCGCCCGCGGCAGTGTCACCGTCAACCCGAAGCCGTGATGGAACCCCAGTCGCGAGAAATTCGCACTGAACCGCGACTCCGGACTTGCAACCCGGAAATCAGCGGCCAGTGCCAGCCCCAGGCCGCCGCCGATGGCGGCGCCCTGCAACGCCGCCACCACCGGCAGTTCGGCGCGGAAGATCCGCGCCGCTGCCGCGTAGAGCGCTCGCGCCCCCTCGTCGGGCGATACCTCGGCAGCCCCGCTGGTGCCCGCGAAATCCGCTCCGGCACAGAAATGTTTGCCCTGCGCGGCCAGGACGACCGCCCTGGCCGCGTCCTTAACCTGCAACTCGTCGAGGACTTCGGTGATCTCTTCTATGAGCGGTGCGTCGAAGAAGTTGTTCGGCGGCCGCCGGATTTCGATGACCGCGACATGGTTGGCCAGAACCTCGACAGCAACGTCACCGGTGTGGACACCGCGCTCTCGCGGCGTCGCCCTCGCGGTCACGGCCGGCCCCAACCACTGATACCGAAATCTACCCCGCGCACGATGCGCATCTTGCTCTCCTTACGCGAAAGTTAGTGTAGGCCAACGTATTCAGGCTTCAGGCATCGCGCCACACCGGTGGGCGCTTCTCGACGAATGCCTTGGCGCCTTCGGCAGCGTCGGCGGATTCGCGGACGGGGTCGGTGTAGGAGCGTTGCAGGGCGAAAGCCTCGCGGGTGTCGTCGTCACGCCAGTTCGGTGAGCGGGTCGCGACGGCCTTGGCGGCGCGCACCGCCATCGGCGCGTTCGCCGCAATCGCCGCGGCGATCACGCGGGCTTCGTCGAGCGTCTGCCCGGCCGGAACGATGCGGTTAACCAGGCCGACTTCGTAGGCTCGTTCGGCGCTGATCGGGGTGCCGGTGAGAATCATCTCCAACGCCAGTGCGCGCGGTATCCGGTTCGGGAGCCGGATCACACCGCCGGCCGTGGCGACCAGGCCGCGGGCGACCTCGGGCAGCCCCAGCCGGGAACCTTGAGCCGCGACGATCAGGTCGGCGGCCAGCGCGATCTCCAGCCCGCCACCCAGCGCCGCACCCTCGACTGCGGCAATCAGGGGCTTGGCCGGCGGCCGCTCGACGATCCCGAACGCGCCTCGGGTCTTGGTGATCGGTCGTCGACCGCCCGACGAATACGCCTTGAGATCCATGCCGGCGCTGAAGTGTCCCCCGCGCCCGGTGATGATGATCGCCCGGACGTCGACGGCCGCCTCGACGTCGTCAAGCGCGGTTGCGATGGCGGTCGCGGTGTCGAAGTCGATCGCGTTGCGCACCGCTGGCCGGTTGATCGCAATGACCGCGATGTGACTGTCGATGTCCACCTGGACGCCCGCGGTCACCTCGCTACCGGTCACGGTCGTCACCGGGGGGCCATCCTGATGGCTCCGTCGAGCCGGATCGTCTCGCCGTTGAGCATGCCGTTGTCGATGATGGCCTGTGCCAGCTGCGCATACTCGTCGGGATCGCCGAGTCGGCTCGGATGCGGCACCGTAGCCGCCAACGAGGCCCGCACATCGTCGGAGAGTCGGGCCAACAGCGGGGTGTCGAACGTCCCGGGTGCAATCGTGTTGACCCGTATCTGCCGGCTGGCCAAGTCCCGCGCCGCCACGATCGTCATTCCCACGATGCCCGCCTTCGACGAGGCGTAGGGGATCTGGCCGATCTGGCCCTCGAACGCCGCCACCGATGCGGTCAGAATGACGACGCCACGGTCCCCGTCCACCGGTTCATTGCCCGCCATCCGGGCCGCGGCAAGCCGCAGCACGTTGAACGAGCCGATCAGGTTGATGGTGACGATCTCGGTGTAGAGCTCCAGCGAGCCCGGCTCACCCTTCTTGTCCACCACCCGCACTGGCCCGCCCCGACCGGCGCAGTGCACCACCGCGCGCAGTGGGCCCTGGGCCTCTGCTGCATCGAATACCGCCGACAGGTCGTCGGCACTACGCACGTCGGCGGGAACGAAGAATGCTCGTTCGCCGAGCTCAGCAGCCACCGCAGCGCCCGCGGAGGTGGGCAGGTCTGCGATCACCACCGCCGCGGGACCTTCCTTGAGCAGGCGTCGCACGGTGGCCAGGCCGAGGCCCGACGCCCCGCCCGTCACCACTGCCGATGAGCCGTCGAGTTTCATGACTGTTGTTGCCTTTCCATACGATAAGTCCACGGCCAGAGGCCGGCCCGACACCAGCTGGGCGCCGGCCTCCGACAACTGGCTCGGTCAGGCTCTGCTGGAGAACCCTGCGTCGACGCGGAAGGTCGTCCCGGTGATGTACTGGCCGGCGTCGGAGATCAGGTGGATGATCGAGTTCGTGATGTCCTCGGGCTCCAACAGGCCGTTGGGCACCGGCAAGGGGTTCTGCAGGATGCCCGCGATCTCGGGGTACTCCTGGACGAAGCGCGCGAATGCCTCGTTGGCGATCATCGGCGAGTTGACGCCCGTCGGGTGCACGGTATTGACCCGGATCCCTTCCTTGGCAAGCACATTGGCCCAGCCCCGCATGAGCCCCACGACACCGTGCTTGGCAGCAATGTAGCCCTGTATCCCCGGGGACCCATCGGACAGTCCACCCGTGAGTCCCGCGGTCGAGCTGGTGATGACGATAGACCCGCCCCTGCCGCCGGCGCGCACATGCGGGATCGCCGCTTCGACGGTGTTGTAGACACCGTTGAGCATCACGTCGATGCCGACGTCCCAGGCCGCGCGCTGGAGACGGTGCTGCCCGGTGATGGCCATGACGCCGGCGTTGGCCAACACGATGTCCAAGCGGCCCAACTCCGCCACGCCGTCGTCGACGACCTTCTTGACGGCGTCATAATCACGCACGTCCGCGACGCTCAGCAGCGCCTTGCGCCCGAACTTGCCGATCAGCTCCGCGGTTTCGTCCAGATCCGCCTGAGTGGCCAGCGGATACTCGACAGCCGGATCGTCAGCGCAGATGTCGAATCCGATAATGTCGGCGCCCTCTTCGGCGAGCCGAACCGCGTGCGAGCGGCCCTGCCCCCGTGCGACACCTGAGATGAAGGCGACTTTCCCGTCTGCCAAACCCATAGCAGCACTCCTAACTTCCTTGTTGGCAATGGCCAGCAGCACATCGCGTGGCTTCTTTTTAAGGCAATTGATCTCATAATTAACCATGCTGGGTGCGTGTGTCAACGACCACATCGACTCGGGAGTCGCGATAACGATCGTTTGTGCCCGGGGTAGACTCCGAGGCCATGACGCCGACCGCTGGGCCAGCCGCCGGCAATGCCGTGTGGTGGTACCCGGAGGACCACGATTCCGGCGACTGGGTGGCGTGGGCCAACTCGTTACCGTTCTGCCGAGATCTCGGCCTACGGTGCGTCGAGTTCACGGCTGCATCGGCCCTGTTCATCATGGATCGACCAGCACTGACTCCGAACCCGAACGGAGCCGTCAACGGCGGCATCGTCGTCGCCGCCGCGGACCAGGTCATGGGGGCGATGACGCTGCGCGTGAGCCAGCAGGGCATGCTGCCGGCCACCGGATCGTTGCACATTCAATATCATCGCCCCGCTCTGGCGCCGATCACCTTCCGTGCGGTGCCACTCGGCGGGGGCCGACGCACCAAGTTCATCGAGGTGATCGTCGAGGACCGCTACGGGAATCGTTGCGCCACAAGCCAAGGCACCATGATCGCCGGCGGTTCCAACGTTTCGCGTGGCGAACCGGACTAGCCGATATGTAGAGAAGTTTGTCAACAGGGCAGGGTGAGGCGCTGCCTCGGCGAGTCCGTGTGGTGAGCGTGTCGTTGGCGACGCGCGGTCGAACTGATACTCGGGCAATGGCAAGCGCAGGACGGTGTTTCGACTGGATCACATCTGCGTATCCAGCATCGAGCGTCACCACGAACGGCTGCTCGTGGGTGCGTCGCGGGTCGATCCACGTGCTGCCACCACCGGCTCGGGCGAGGAAACAGATCGGGTGGCGGTCAGTCCTGCATGATCGCCAGCGGCCAGCAACCAGCCGGCGAGCTCTCGCGCCACCGCGACATTGGCCACCACCGGTCGCTTACGCCGCTCCAGGAAGCCCACCAACCTGCCATGCAGCCGGGCGGTCGCCGTCATCTCCGCGAGCGCGCGCTGCCGGCACAGAAGCCCGGTCGCACCGTGAACGCATCACCGCACCGACGTGACATCTGGGCTAGTGATGCTATGCCGCCTCGACAAGCAGCCGCCGAACGTGGGTGTTCCCGGTCTTGGTGATCGGACCCTGCGCCCGCGAGGCACCCGATGAGTACTCCGTAGGAGCCAACCCGCGAAAGACCCAATCATGTTGCCGGAGAGCCGGCTCCGATTGCCAATCTCGACTGCCGACGCAAACCCCGTCAATGTGATCCCCCCCCCCGGCAGACACGCCAGTCGTCTCACGATCGTGTGAACTCCCCGTCGGTGGCCATCTCTTCATCGCTTGGTCCAGGCGTCGCCACCGGGCCTGCAGCGTCAGCACGTTGTCGCAGTCGGCGTCAAAGCCCATCCGCGTCGCGCACGACTTCAATTGGGGCGCGGCGACGGTGCGCTCTAGCCGCACGACACACCATCGTGCGCGGATGGTGGTCATTCCCCGGGCGGGGCCTGTCGGTTTCCCTGAGAACCTGGGGTCTGCGTTCGCGGCACAGCCGTCCGAGTCCTGTAAA
This sequence comes from Mycolicibacterium moriokaense, assembly GCF_010726085.1. Lineage (NCBI taxonomy): Bacteria > Bacillati > Actinomycetota > Actinomycetes > Mycobacteriales > Mycobacteriaceae > Mycobacterium > Mycolicibacterium moriokaense. The sequence continues at coordinate 1,017,892 of NZ_AP022560.1, read as the reverse complement.
CGATCGTTCGGCACCGACGCTTCCGACTGCTTCACTGCTGCCCGGCCCCCGATGAGCGCGCGCCCGTCTGCAACACCGTGCAATCCCTGTTTGATCCCCTATCTGATGGCAACTGGCAGGGAGATCAGATGAATGTTTCCCACCGTCGAGACGCCGATCGGTGCGTTCTCGCCGACAATTTTCATGTGAGCGATCGTTTACAGAATGTCGATAGCACACTACTCTGGTCGTATACGGCCAAGCTTGCGTCGCATACCGGCCACACGAAGAATTGAGTGAGGAAATGAGCTACTCGATCCCAGAAACGGTAACCACCAAAGGCCCGTTCCGTCCGATGAGGTTCGAGGCGACGGTCGAGGAGTGCATCGTGACCCACGGCGAGATTCCCAAGGACCTTGCCGGTGGGATCTACCGCACCGGACCGTGCTGGAAGCGACCCGCCCTACAGGGGGGTACACCGCTACTGGCGATGGATGGCATGGTCCAGGGGCTGGTGTTCGAGAACGGCCGCGCGGACTTCCGCAACCGCTGGGTCCGCACGCCGAAGTACCTGCTGGAGGACAAACACGGCCGCAGTATGTTCGAGTACGCCGACGGCGGCTTCGGCGACTACCGCGACTACGGCTACGGCGAGGTCAACCGCACCCCGGAGAATGCGCACACCCCGCAGAGCACCAGTAGCATCAACATCTTCCCGCACGCCGGACAACTGGTGGCCTCCGGGGAGCTCGGCGGCCCCCCGATGGCCATCGACCCCATCACCCTGGAGACCAAGGGCGTTGTCGACTGGGCGCCGGCGTTGTCCCGCGGACCGCACGAGCAGGTGTGCTACGGCGACGGCACATTCTGCGCACATCCCAAGTGGGACGAGGACACCGGGATCCTCTACGGCTGGTCCTACAGCGACATCGCTCCGTACGTCACGATGAAGTACGTCCACCCCGACGGCACCGTCGAATCCCGCGACCTGTGGGATGCGCCGTACAACACCGTGGCGCACGACATCTGGCTCACCCCGGAATGGGTGGTGATGCCGTTCCAGCCGTTCATCGTCGACCGCGAACGCAACGCCAAGGGCCTGGCCATCTTCGGCTGGGAAACCGATCTGCCGATCACCATCGCGCTGATCCCACGGTATAACCTGGCCGATGGACCGGTGCGGTGGATCAAGACCGACCTGCCAGCGCAGTACGTCATGCACACCATGACGGCCAACGTGGTCGGCGACCAACTCATCCTCGACGCTCCGGTCTTTCAGGAACCGCCTTTCCCGATGGAGAACAACTTCAACGAAGGCGACCAGGCGGCTCTGTTCTTCAGCAACGCCGCGAGCTACCTGGGTCGTTGGACGGTCAACCTGACCACGGGCGTCACCACCGCCGAGCAGATCTCGGACCTGCCGTCGGAGATCAGCAAGGTCGACCAGCGCTACTACGGGAAGGGACACCGATACGGGTTCCAGATCGGCGGCCAGCCCAAGCGGCGCGGGATGCGGATGGACAGCCTGATCCGCAACGATGTGGACAAACTCACCGAGGAGGTCTACCAGATACGCGACAGCGGTCAGCTGGCCGCGGTGATGGAGGCTTCCTTCGCTCCGCGCACCATCGACTCCCCGGAGGGTGACGGCTACATCATCGTGCCGGTCGCCTGGTGGGGGGAACGCAAGGGCGAGTTCCAGATCTTCGACACCGACGACATCACCGCCGGACCCATCTGCAAGATCGAACTGCCCTTCAGCCTGGGTTGGACACCGCACGGCCACTGGATGGACTTCCGCAAGTCCGCGGGCAGCGGCGTGGCCGTCTGACCCGACAGTGTGCCGGCTCGGCGCCGCTGCCAGCGTTGTCATCGACGTCGAGCGCATGCCCACCCGTCGCGGGGACAGTCACGCGGCGATGCCGCTATGATAACGATCGTTCAGGCCAGCGGGCCGACCACCGCGGTCGGGGAAATGGAGAGCAGCGCCGATGAGCCGGTACCGTGCCAACCTCGAGCGTTTCTACGCGGCCATCGACACCAGCGAGTTCGCCGCCGCGGTGGAGTTCCTCGGCGAGGACGTGGACTGGATCTGGGGCGGTGTGCCACAGACCGGGCGCGCCGCGGTGCAGAAGTTCCTGGCCGGCGGCCAGCAATCGCTGGCCGATCGAAAGCACCGCATCGTCGCCTACGTCGAGGGCCACGGGGGTGTGGCCGCGGAGTTGGCTGTTACCGCGGTGCACAGTGGCCCGCTGTCCCTGCCGACCGGGCCGGTCCCGCCCACCGGCAAATCGCTCAACATCTCGGCCTGCCACATACTGCACGTGGACTCGGACGGGAGATTCGACGTGTCGCACATCTATGTCGACTTTGTCGGTCTGCTCGGGCAGATTTCGGAGCCCGCTACCTGATCGTCCGAGCCCGTTGGGTGCTCCAATTCGCGGGCCTGCCTGTCGAGGCGGCCTGCGGCAACAAGCACCATCGGACACAGCCTTTCCGGGACGGGTAGGCTCTAAAGTCAGCGTTGTTCGCATGGGTTGAGCAGAGGGGCGGGTTGTTGACCGAGAATAAGGCGCCCGTCGGCTCTCGTCCTCGCGGTCGGCCGCGACTTCCGATCGACCGTGACGCGGTGGCCGATGCCGTCGCCGAACTGTTCGTCGAAGGCGGGTACGACGCGGTCACCATTGCCGACACCGCTGACAAGCTCGCGGTGTCGCGGGCGACCTTGTACCGCACAGTGCCAACCAAGGAAGATCTCCTCGGCATCCTGTTCGAACGCAGCATGCAAGAGCTCATCGACTCCGCCAAGGGCGCGATAGATGAAGTCGAGGATTCCGCCGAGCGTCTGCGCCAGCTCATCGGGATCCACACCGGCGCGGCGGTACAGATGCGCAAGTACATGCCGGTTTTTTTCGGTGGTGGCGACCTGCCGCCGGAGGTGTACTCGCGCTGGCACAGGTGGACACGACCGTACGAGAAGATCTGGCGCAGCGTGGTCACCGACAACATACGCGAAGGCAACCTGGCCGCCGGTGATCCCGTCGTAACCATGCGGCTGATCCTCGGCATGGTCATCTGGATTTCCCGCTGGTATCGGCCGAACGAGAAGATCACCGCGGACCAGATTGCAAGCACCGCCATTCAACTACTGCGCCTGGACCAAGTCGGAGCCGATCAACGCAGGCCCGAAGCCGTTACTTCCAACCGACGCCCGCCACGCACAGCGCCTGGAGAGGCCACTGGCTGAGCAGCCGACCGGCGCACCGCCAGGTCAACGCAGCAGGCGGAAGAACGAATCGTCGTCGACGGCGGTTTGACCAGCTTTGTGCCGGCCAAGACGTAGCGTTCCGAGCGACTCAGACCGCTTGCGCGATCAGGTTACTGGCCGCGCGGCCGCCGAACTCCACCGCGGTGTTCTGCCCGGCGGCCGACATGAAATCAGCCGCGTACTGTACGAGCGAGCGCCGGTCGAGCGCCGCGTCGAGACGTCCGATCTCCTGATAGGCGCCGATGCGCGTCAACGGCAACGCCTGCCTCCAACGCGTGACGTGCGTGAAATCGACTGTGCCGCGCAATTCCGGAAACACCTCGAACACCGTTGCCAGTGTGCGCTCCACCAGCGCGTCGTCGGGCGCGTCGATCGACCGCTCCGACGCGCCGGCTTCCCACAGACAGCTCAGCAGGCCGTGACCGGACGGGGCCCGGTCGCGCGCCTTGTTGTGGTCGAGGAACATCAGCGCGATATCGGCGTCCTCGACCGAAGGGAACAGCACCGTGCCGGCCGGGCAATCCGGCGGCCGCGAGGTCCCCACCGCTACGCTTACGCACTGCGTGTAGCCGAGCACACTCCGCAGCGGCCCGAGCGCCTCCCGGTCGTCGACACAGATGTCGAAGGCCTGCGGCAGCGGGCAGGACACGACGCATCCGTCATAGACCGAGGTGGTCCCCTGACAGGTCACCTCCACCCCGCGCGGAGTGCGCCGGACTTCGGTAACGGGCGCGCGTAGTCGCACATCGAGCCGCTCGGCCAATGTCTCCGGCACGCGGCCCTGTCCGCCGACGACCGAAAGGACCTTGGCCGCGAAGATGTTGGCGATTCCGGAGAACAATTCAACCTTGGAGACCTTGTCCGTGTCGGCGATGAGCATCGTGCGCACGATCGGCTCGCACAAGTAGCTATCGACCTCGGCGTTCAACACTCGCACCGCGTAGTCGCGCACGCTCTGGGTGTCCAGCGGCGCCGCCTTACCCATATCGCTGTAGTCCAACCAGCCGCGGGCTTTAGCCAGTGCGACGTCGACAGCCAGGCGCGGCACCCGCATCTTCGCGCCGCGCGACAGCAGCTGCGTCGTCACCCCCGATCGGACCGCGTGGCGCATGTCCAGAAAGTGGGTGGTCCCGGACCGTCGAATACCGATATATGGTGCGGTTGGCCGCAATTCGAGCCCCAACTCGGTGGCCAGTGCGATGTAGCTGCGATAGGTCGACCCCAGCGCGGAGGCTCCGGTATCGATGGCGTAACCGTGCGAGCGGACAGTTTGAACACGGCCGCCCACCACGTCACCAGACTCGAATACATCAACGTGCCACCCGGCCTGCTGGAGTCGATAGCCAGCGGTCAACCCGCTCAACCCCGCGCCGACGACCGCTGCCCGCCGCACCATGGTGATAACCTACGATGATTAGCGATCGTTCACAACCGGCACCAAAACTTATGTTTTCGAGGCTGTTGTTACCGCCTCGCTAAATATCCACCGTTCCGCTACGGTCGGGTGCGGCGATATGGCGGACCGCTCCTGGCTCGTCGTACCCGGCCTCACTGGCTCCGTCACCCTGCGATTGTCCTCGCGCAGCGAACCGCGTCGGTCTAACCCGGTGCGGTACCGTGGTGCGATGTCCTCGACCCGCAAGGAGCGTTCCGAACGCATCCTGCGTACCGCGATGCATCTCTTTCACGAACGCGGATTCGGGAGTGTGGGAGTAGATCTCATCGGCGAACGCGCGGGGGTGTCCGGCCCGGCAATCTACCGGTATTTCAGCGGCAAGGACGAGATCCTGCTCACCCTGCTCGACGAGGCGATCGACCGGGTGCTGATAGCGACGGGCGGGGAGTTCGACGACCCCCACCAGGAACTCCATCATCTCGTGCATGGACACGTCCAGCAAGTGCTCGCGGATCGCGAGTTGATGAGCGTGTGGACCAGAGAACGTAATTCCATCCCTGCGGAGTTTCGGTCGAGGCTGAGGGTGCGGATCAACCGGTACATCGACCGCTGGACGCGATGTCTGGATGCCTGCTATCCAGGCCACTCCCGCGCGAAACTCGTTGCCGCCGTCCACGCCACCCACGGTTTGATGGACTCTGTTGCGTTTTGGCCAGTTCAGGCACTGCACACTTCGGGACTCGACGAGATGCTCACCGGCATGGTGTTGGCGAGCTTGCAGCACCTCGACGGCGGCGCGCAACAGGCTCGACCCACCCAACGCAAATCCGGACGCAAGGCGGTCGGAACACGCCCGGTCTGACCCGGCAGACCGCTCGGTTCCCGGTGCACGCCCGGCAGGTCAGCTGTAGCAGGGCCCTCCGCCCGGCGGACTGCACGAGGCCGGGCCGAGTTGCATCCAACTCAGGTCCATCCAGGGAGCCGATAGCCATGTCTTGGTCGGTTCGATGACGAAGCGCAGGGGTCCGCGGGTGCAGTACGTCCGCAGGTCCGGTGTGACCGCGCAGGTTGTCCCCTCGTGGGTGATCTTGCTGCGCGGCGGCAGCGGCTGCTGCGCCTGGGTGGCAGGGAACCGGACCGCCATAGTCCAGTCGTAGTGGACCGCTCGATCCCCGTTGATCCAGCCGATATGGTTCGTGCCCGGCGGAGCACCGGGGATCGCACCGGAGCAACCGAAGTTGCCCCGACCCCAGATGCCGCAGCTCTGCCCCGTCGGCGCCACGAACCACACCCCGCCCGGAAGGACGAAACCGCTCGCGTCCAGTTGGTCGTAGTAACGAATGTCAGGGAAGGGGTCTGGCGCCGCTTCCGCGGTTGCCGGGTCCGCCTGTGCGCTCACCACGTTGCCGGACGCCGCCATCAACCCACCGACAACCGCGATGGCGCTAAACAGCCGATTCATGGTTCCACCTCCCACATTGTCACCGGCCGCCGTTGCGTCCGATCGCGACCGGGCATTACGTGACACGCCGCGTAATGCCGTAACACGCCGCGTCTCCGATATCGAGCGTGCTTTGGCAGATCACCTTTCCGCGCGAGACGATTCGCACCGTCACCCATCGTCCCGGTGCGGCACTGGGCCGCCAATCTGCGCGCACCTGGCTACCTGCCGGCGGCGGGGCGCCCATCGCCGGAACCACCGCGTCGAATCGCCACGGAAGCGCAGCGCCGGGGATCGATATCCTGCCCGCGGCGTCTTGGTATTCGATATTCGCCATGCCGACGTGGTCCGAAACCACCTCGTAGGTCACGACGTCGTCTGCCCAGGCCGCTGGCGAAGAGATCAGCGCCGGGGCACCGACCGCCATCCAGCATGCGGTTATGCTTGCAAAACGTCGCATGTCTACCTCCCGACCAGCACAACGGTGGCCAGAGTGAATCCCGTCTGTTCCTCGTACAGGAAGCTGGCGCCGAAATCTGTGTAGGAACAATCACGGATCGCGTCGCGACCTTCGAGCATCACTCCCTTGATCGCATCCGGTCCGTTGTGTCCTGCCCCCTTGAGCGACAATATCCTGTCGGTGTCGATGCCGAGATCCTTCAGGATCGCCGTCGGCTGGGCGTCTTCGATCGGAACGTTGATTGCGGTGTGTCTGAGGTATTCGTAGGTCGATCGATTGACGATCTCCGCGGCATGCTCCACCGTCGGGTCGTAGCGCAGCGGTCCGCATTGCGCTGAACCCCGCAACGCAACCACTGCCTGCGAAAGATCGGTCGGGGGATCGGCGGCCGCCAATGGGGCCACCAGAGTGCCGGCGCCGACAATCGGCAGCGCTACCGCAGAGATTCTGCGTACCACCCGGATGCAGCGTCGAACCCGCCCGGCGTTGAGCACGTGGTTTTCCTCCCTCAGCGGGCCACCGCCGGTAAGTGTGCGGTGCGGCGCCGTCTCGTCGTGATGGAGATCAGCGGCACACATGAGACCGATTTATCTTGCTGCCCCAGTGCAGCACCCGCTGGTAGGAGGGACCGGTGAACCAGGTCGGCTGGCGGGCCTTGATCCCGTTGCTGACGTTGAACAGCTGCTGCCAGAGCCCATAGAAGCTGTCACCCTGATAGAGCGGGAAGTAGAGGTCGCCGGCACGGTCGTGACTTTGGGTGAGCAATTGCACGCGCGGTGTGAGGAATTCCATCGACTGATCGATATTGGCCGTCACGATATCGGCGTCGTGCTGGATCCCGTCGGCATCGAAATGCCCATTTGCTCGGATCAGCCTGTTGTTGAGCCCTTGGATCTGGTGTCGCAAGATGTCGTACTGCGCATTGAACCATTGGCACATTTCGCGCTCGGCGTTGATCTCCGCATCCGTGACCTCGTGCTGGGTCTGATCGAAAGGAAACGGAAACCTGGGCTGCCAGTCGTCGGGGACGGGAACCACCACGGGCAACGGCTCAGGGTTGTGGTAGATCGCGGCCGCATCGTACTCGGGGTCCGGGTCGGCTCCGGCGATTCCGACGCAGCCGGCACCCATGGCCACCGGAACGGCAAGGGCAGCCAATAGTCGACGTGCCCACGCAATAATGCCCATACTGCCCACCACCGATCTCTACTTCCTCAGCGCGGCATCGATTCCGCCGACATCGGTAATCTGCCAGTTATTGTTTCTGTCGAGAGTGATGCTGTAGGTGGCAGTGGACTGCAGTCCGTCGGGCGCTTGCATCGTTTTGGTGAGCACGTTGACGAACGCATCGACGACCACGATCCCGTTGACATCCGTCCGCGCCTTCGCCGCCAACGGCTTCGCCGTGGAATTCCACTGGAGCGGAACAAGAATCTGCTCCATCGAGTCTGCCGCCTCCGTGAGCTTGTCCTTCAACTCGGGAGAGGTGCCGCTCACCAGCTTGGTCTTCCAAGCATTCAGATCCCGGAAGTCCATATTCGCAGCGTTCACCGCGTAGTCGAGGGCGACCTCCTCGGCATGGTTGTTGTTGCTCGTTTCTCGAGCTTGCGCGGCCAGTTGTCCGCGCACGCCGATGTACAGCCAGGCCAGCACACCGACCGCGCCCACCAGCACGACTATCACGGCGGCCAGCACCAGTGCGCGCAAGGAGACCGACACCCGTTTACGCCCCGCCTCGACCGCCGGATCGGCGGCCTCACCTTCGACGGCGCGCTTCGGGCCGGAATCCAGGTCGGTCGTCGGCTCGGCGGCGTCGCCGATGTCGGCGGACACAGCCTCAACTTCATCGTCAGTCAACGGCATCGTGGTCTCCTCCAGTGTTCGGACGCTCGGATCTAGTTTTCCGGAATCGTGACGTGCAAAGTGATCGCGCCGTCTTCGGGAGTGGCGGCCAACGCGTTCTCCAAAATCTGTGCGGTGTCGAAATTCATGAGTGCGCCCCCGATTCCGTGAAATTTTGGCAGCAGCGCTTGCGCCAGGACCTTGATGTCGGGTCCTCGGTCATCCAGGAATCCTTGGATCCGATCGAGCAGATCTCCCGTGCGCGCCATGTGCTCCGGATTGTTGTCGATCACGACGAGGGACATGCCGGATATCATCGACTGCGCGTATTCTCCAGTGTCTCGAAGGCGCGGTGCCACATCGGCAAGTGTCGGCCCAGCCCAGGACGCGTTCCTCAGGAGTGTCTGGAAGTTCTCAAGGACCTGCTGTCCTCGGCCGTTTCTGCTGTCTGCCATGTTGCGCAGCACCAGGCTCGCCCGCTCCAGGTTCGGTAGTACCTGCTTGGGATCCGGCAGAGCGGTGTCGGCTTCGCCAATGATCCGCTGGAGCTGATCGGGGTCGAGTTGGTCGAGCACCCTGACAACGCTGGTCGCCAGCTCCGAGATCGCCGGCGGCACGTGCACCGCCTCGGTTGCGATGTGTTGGCCGTCCTGCAGGACGGGACCGGTGTCGGTACGCGGGAGCAGACCGATGTAGGCCTCCCCGAGTGCGGACAGATTGTCGAGCCGCACATCGCTGTCGACGGGAATGGGGTACGCGCCGTCGACGTAGAAGTGAACGGTCGCATGGTCGACCGCGGACTCGATCCGGGTCACCTTGCCCACAGCCACGCCGCGCAACAGCACGCTAGCGTCGGCCACCAGACCGTTGATGTCGGGCACCGACATCGACAGGTTCGTGCGGTGCTCCGGTGGCCCCACCCGGACACCAAATGACCCGATATAGCTGATCGCGAAGGCGGTGATCAGTCCGAACACCGTGAATGAGAGGATATCCCGCAGCTTCATGGGGTTGCTCCCAGCATTCGAAGTACATCCTGCACGTTGCCCGACAGTTCTCGCCCGTCAGGTCCGACGATCGACGTGATGTTGATCGCCGGGTACTTGTGTTCCGGAAGGAAGAAATCGGTGAACAGTCGCCGCCACGCGGGCACCTCGTCTTCGACTGCCCACTTGGTCTGCTGCACGGCGCCCGTCGCGTCGGCCAGCGAGTTCAGCAGCGGCACCAGCCAGAACCCACCCCCGTAGACGCTGCCGATCGAGGGAAGCACCGTTCCCATGTAGCTACCGACGCGCGAACCGCGGTCGATGGCCAGCACGCCCTCCGGCGAGAAGATGAAGTCATACGCCGGGATATAGCTGGCCATGACACTTGCGGTTCCCGCCAAGCCGTCGAGCGATTTGTCGACTAGGTCGATGTTGGCGGACAAATCCGACAGATCAGTCGCCACACGCGTCACCAGTGCGCGGAGTTCTTCACGCTGTGGTGGCACCACGTTGTTGAGATGGATGATCGTGTTCTGGATGCGTTGGATCGACCCACTTGCAACGAAGTTGGACAAGTTGGCGATCGTATCCTCCAATTGGGGAGGAGATGTGGTCTGCACCAGAGGGATTCGTCCGCTCGGGCCCAACGGTTGGGCAGAGCTCTCAGGCTGAGCACGTTCGAGTGCCACGTATGTGTCACCCAATACAGTCGATTGCTGCAGAGTGGCATGGACGTCGCCGGGCACCACAACCGAGGAATCGATCCGCGACGTGACGTCGACATGAGCGCCGCGAAGGTTGATGTCGGTGACGACACCTACGGTTGTGCCGTCCTGCACCACCTTCGCCCGGTTGGGCAAGTTCAGCACGTTGGCGAATTCCATCACGATGTCGTAGCCGCCCCGGTCGGCGTTGTCCGGCTGCGGCAGCGAATCAACCGTGATCGACGCACACGATGACAGCAGGACGGCAGCTGCGGCCGCGACGACCGCCGATCGTAGCCGGCGGCTCATCGCTGACTCGCTTGCATGAGCACGAACTGAAGCAGCGCGACATCTACCGCGTACGGCTGGCCGTGCACATCGGCGCAGCTGCCCGGCACCTGGGCGTTCATCAGACCGCAGAGGGCCAACCCGTTACGTTCCGGAATCCGGTACAGCGGCGGCCGGTAGGCGATGTTGAACTGGCGCCCGTTGAAGTGGTTGGCCAGGTTGTTGATCCACCAGGGCACCGGATTAAGCAGATCCGCAAAGGCGTTCGCGTGCGGAGTCGCCTTGCGCATAGCAGCGCTGACCGAGTCCAGGGTTATCTGCGTCTCGTCACCCAAGTTGTTTTCGATGTCGGCCAGCGCTTTCAAGAACGGGGCGAGGTTGTTGGCGAGCAGTGCAGCACCCTCGACCGCGGTCTGCAGATCCGGCATGGTCATGCGCGCGTCCAACAGGGCCTGCTTGATCGGACCCCGCACTTCGCTGACCGTCGTGGTCAACTCGGCGAGGTTGTCGACGATGGACCCGATATCGCTGATCGCCCGATCTGGGCTGTCGAGCAAGCTCGACGACCTGACCAGGAGCTGGTTCATTCGAGCGCCGTTGTCGCGCGCCAGTTCATCGATCCCGGCCACCGTACCGCCGATGTTCGTCGAGTCGGCGGGATTGATTGCGTTGAGAAACGTTGTTGCCGAACCAATCACCTCCGACAAGGTCTTCGGTGTGGCGGACCGGTTCAATGGGATGCAGGTGTCTGCCTCCAGTTGGGGGCCGCCCCCGTAGTTGCCGACCAGTTCCAGCGAACGGTCGGCGAGAATCGACGTCGATCGGATTACGGCCTTGACGTCCGACGGAAGCGACCGGTCGCCGACCAGGAAGTCCACTCGCACGGAGGTCGGGCTGGGAACGATAGACGTCACCTCACCGATCTGGAATCCCATCTGGGTGACCGGGTTGCCGACATACAACCCGACGCTGTCGGGCATGATCGCACAGTAGGCAATTCGTTGCCCGGCACCGACTGCGCCGCACGAGGACGCCACCACGACGACACCCGCGGACACCAGCAGTGTAACCGCGACGCGGGCCGCTCTACGCACCATCCGAACAATCATCAGCATGGGCTCCCCGGCATCGGTATGCATACGTCGGTGGCGAGCAGCTCCGGGCGTGCGTTCTGCGCATCCAGGACGCGGTCGATCTTATCTCGTATCCGACGCAGTCTCGGAACGATTCGACTGTTGTTGTCCACCCACCTTCGTACCCGGTCCTGCCATTCGCGGATCTTGGCGAGAAACTCGTCACGATGGTCCAAATAGAATGCGCCAACCGGGGAGAGAGATTCGACGACCTTGCCGATGCCCATCAAGGCACCACCAAAACCCTTGCCGTACAGCACCAGTATCTGTTCGACGAGGGCAGCCTTGAGGGCGAGCTGACGAAGCCCATCCTTGTAGTTGGCCAGTCCCTCAATGTATTCGTCGGAGACGTCGAGAATCGACGAGATCTGTCCGCGCTGCCTGTCGATCGTTTCCGTGAGGCTGTTTCCGGCGTCAAGCAGCGCCGAAAGTGTGCTCACGTTCGCGCCGGTGAGGCCCTGTTGCAGTTCGTCCAGTGACTGGTTGATCGGCTTGGGATCTACCCGTTCGGTGATCTTCGTGGCGTCGGTCAACGTACGTACGAGGCTGTACGGCATTGTCACGTGTTCCACCGGGATAGTATTCGAGCCGAGCGGATCGTCTCCCAGTGAAATCAGATTCACGTAGTATCCGCCGACCACCGTGAGCATCCGGACTTCGACATGCGACTTGTCTCCGACGAATGCTTCGTTGTCAACCTTCGCGCGGACCCGTACCTGGTTCGGCTCGACCGACAGGTCCTCCACCTTGCCGACCGTGATGCCCGCAATCCGCACAGTGTCGCCCGGGCGGATCGAGGCCGCGTCATCGGTGTAGAAGGCCACGGTCTTTTGTCCCGGCGGGCTGACGTAGAGAACGGTAGCCGTCAGGGCCAGCACGACGACCATCACGAGGGCGCCCACACCCCACAATGTCGGATTGCGCAGGAAATTCATCGATTGCACAAGACCACCCTTTGCCCATTCAGCAGAACGTCCAGCGACTCGGGTAATTGAGCGCGGCCGCGCGCGCACGGTAGTGGGACATCCGGTGGCATCGCCGGCTCGAGGTTGTCCCACATGACCGGCACCCTCTTGAACGCATCGCTGTAGTCGTCGAATACGGTGACGGCCCGGTCGAGCCCGTCGGCGATGTCGGCACCCGGTTGAAGCCCCACATTGTGCAAGAGCCGCACTATGGGGCTGGTGAACCCGGGTCCGTACAGTTCAGACTTCCGGAACTCGTCAATGATTCGGATCGCCGCGTCCAACGGCCGGTTCAGCCAATCCAACATTTGAACGAAGTCCCTCGAGTGTCCCCCGAACGTGTCCGCGATCGCGTTGAGATTTCCCATCAAGGTTGCGACGACCTGTTGCCGATCTGAGACGAACTCGGTCAGGGTATGAATACTCTCGAGCATCGGCCCCAATCCACTGCCGTCTCCGGCGAGCAGCGTCGCGGCGTTGTCGGTGAAGGTGTCGATATCTTCGGGACTCAACGTCGCGAGAACCGGCTGGAGCCCGTTGAACAACCTGGTGATGTCGAAGGAGGGCTGCGTCATGCTCAGCGGTACCTCAGTCACCACATCGTGTTCCGGGGCCTGCTCGGCGGGATCGACGATGTCGAGATAACGAAGCCCGGTCAACGCCTGATACTTGATGGCCAGCCGCGTCGCCGGCACCACCGCGTACTGCTTGTCGAGGCTGAACTCGACGGTCGCCAGGCTCTGGCCTGCCTTGCGCACCAGCTCCATCGACTTGACCTTGCCGACCCGCACCCCTCGCACGCGCACGTCGGCGTCGAGGTGCAAGCCGGCAACATCAGTGAATTGTGCTGTGTACGAACGTGTCTCGGCGGCAACCGGTTGCCGCAGGACATTTGCGATCAAGATGAACAGCAGGACCCCCACGACCGAGGCCACGGCGAATCTCCACAACGCTCCCCACGGCTTCACTGCGGAACTCCCATAGCCGCGAGCGGCGCCGCCACACCGGGAATGTTGTCTAGGACGATGTGCACTTGTAAGGCGCGTTGCTCGGGCGTCCCGCCGTAGAGCTTTTCCAGTCGCGTCCGTAGTTCCACCAGGCTGTCAGCGACGCCGGGCGGCGTGACGACGCCGGGCACGGTGTCGCTGAGCGTCTGCACCATCTGAACCGCCGGCAGGAGATCCTCGACGTGTTTCGACACCAGTGTGCCGACCTTCGCGAAGAACGAGGTGGTGACCATCTCGAGCGTCCCGACATGTCTGCTCTGCCAGAACTCCTCGGAGATGGGCTCACCGGCAACGGCGCCGCCCGGCCCGGACGCCAAGAACCGCGTCAGCCCGGAATGGGCGAAGTCGTCGACGGCGCTGCTGGCCGCCTCCACGAACCCGGGGAGTGCCACACTTACCCCCGTAGCGTTGGTCAAAAGTTGTGCAGTAGAGACCGTTTGGACCTCGGTAATCGCGTCGGCGGCGATCACCATGGTTTCGAACAGCGGGTTGAGGGCATCGGTGTATCGCGTGGTGCGCTCGACCACCTCGATCAGCTGCGTCGTGATCACCCCTCCGGTCAGGTCTTTGAGATCGGACAGCAACGTTTCCAGCGTGAAGTTCCCGCGAGGCACCAGATCGATGGTCATTCCGTCCTTGATCACCTGGCCGCCGGCGGTCGGAATCACATTGATGGCAGTCACACCGAAGTAGTTCGCGGGCCGGAAGTCGATACCCATCGCGTCGGTCAGGCCGGTGGTGGGTCCGGCCTGGAAGTCGACACCGAGCCGCACACCACCGCTGGGCCGACTCGATATCCCCGAAACCTGTCCCACTTTGACCCCGTGCAGCATCATCGCCGTTCCCACCGAAACCCCTTGGCCGACATATGGTGTGTCGATCACCATGGAGACCTGGTCGACTGGACGGCGGTTGAATGGCTCCAGCACGACGAGTAGGCCTACCACGGCGACGCAGAGCGCCACCGCGACACCAACGATGGTGAACGCCCGCGCCTCGGCCTCCGGAGACATTCGCAACAACACCGTAGTCACCTATCCCTTGAAAACGAATTCCGGCTTCAGTCCCCACAACGCGATTGTGAGCATCACATTCAACACCATCATCACCACGAGGCTTGCCCGAACGGCGCGCCCGGACGCGGCCCCGACACCGGCCGGTCCGCCCGATGCGAAATATCCGTAGTAGCAATGAATCAGAATGACGGCGGCGCAGAAGACACTGGCTTTGAGAAGCGAGTACGCGATGTCCGTCGCCGGCAGAAACTGCACGAAGTAGTGCTGGTAGGTTCCGCCCGGCTGATCGTGGAAAACCCGGATCACGGTGTTGGAAACATAGAAGCTGACTACCAACGTTAGTAGGAAACCCGGTACCACGCAGAGCATTCCGCCGACAAGGCGGGTACCCACCACGAACGGAATCGACCGCAGGCCCATTGCTTCGAGAGCGTCGATCTCGTCAGAGATCCGCATCGAGCCGATCTCGGCGGTCATCCGGCAACCCGCCTGCGTCGCGAAGGCGATCCCGGCGACCAGAGGCGCCATCTCCCGGACGTTGACCAGACCGCCGACGATCCCGGACAGTGCTCCCAGGCCGAGCAGATTCAGCGTCCCGAAGGCCTCGATGGCAATCGACGCGCCGATCGCGACACCCAATATTGTCAGCACACTGACCACGCCGCCGTCGACGATGATGGCACCCCGCCCCCACGCCAGGCTGCTCATCTCCTGGAGGGTCTGCCGCCGATACCGGCGTACGGTCACCGGCAACAACCACAGCGTCAGTGCGATGAACGTCACCCACTGGCCAACCGTTGTGAACGGCGCACCAACTTTCGATCGCACCGCGACCAAAGCGGCGAACTGTTTCGACGGCGTCGCGGTCCGGCCCGGGTTCGCCAAAGAGGGTGCCGTCATGAGACCTCCATGGGGAAGAACATCGCCTGCAACTGAGTGATCGCGAGGTTCACGACGACAATGCTGACGGTATTCAGTACCACCGATGAATTCACTGCGTCGGCAACACCTCGCGGGCCGCCCTTGGCCTCCATTCCACGCAGCGAGGAAATCACGGCGACAATCGCGCCGAAGATGACCGTCTTGCCGATCGCGAACCATGCGTCAACGGTTTTCGCGAATGCGCCGAAGGTCATCCAGAAGCTGCCGGAGGTCACGTCGCTCACAGTCACCGCGAGAATGAAAGCGGCTGCGACGGCCGATGCGATGATGATCACGCACAGCACGGGTGCGATGAGGATGAGCGCTAGAAAGCGTGGCACCACAAGACGCCGCACCGGATCAACGCCGAGTGAACGAAGCGCGTCGAGTTCCTCACGAATCGCCCTGGCCCCGAGGTCGGACGCGATGGCCGACGCGGCGGCGCCACCCATCAACAGGCCGGCGGTGATAGGCGCCCCTTGCCGCAGCACACCTACCGCACTGGCAGTGCCGGCAAGAGAGCTGGCGCCGAGCTGATTGACAAGACCAGAGACTTCGACCGACACGGTGGCGCCGATCGGAATTGCCATGAGCACCGCCGGTGTCGCGGTCACCTTGAACAGCGTCCAGGCCTGGACGATCAGTTCACCGAACGGGAGGCGTAACGACAGGGTGTCCGTGATGGCGTATCGCAGCACCGCGGCCGCCATGAGCACACCCCGCCCGGTTGTCGCCACGCTGCGCACCGGTACCGCGGCTACCCGCGAGGCTCTCCTGCGAAAGCTGACCCACAGGAGCGCCGGTATCGCGGGCAGGGACAGGCGATCCTGGCGAGCGGTGGCGATCACGGCACCCCGCCGGGGTGCCGCAGCGCTCGACGTCGTTCCCCGAACTCGTGCGATATGTACATCTGACTCCCTTGTCCACTCTTAGGCGTCCACTCTTGGGCGAATCCTGCCGACGAAGAACTCCGCCGATCACGTGCCCGACGGCAATGCCGGTACCCGTTCAGGACCCGACCTCGACCACCCCGCCGACTGCCACCCTGCGACCGGCCATTTGTCACCGACCGATGCTCGCCGTCGCGCGACCGTTGATTGGTCCTTCCACCTGATCGGTGTCGTGACGGTCGGCTCTACCTTGCGACCGGAGATTTGTGCGTGAACAACGAACGTCCGCCCGACACCTTGGTGACGCCAGCAAATCCGTGTTCAACGGATCGCCTCGCGCGAGCCGCAATATGGCACTCCATTTCACCCCTTCGCCGCTACCGAGCGGTCGTCTACGCCGTCTGCGTGGACGTCTTCACTACCAGGCCGCCCATATTTGAGACGTCGATATTTAAAAGTCGAGCCGTCTCAGAATGAGCAGAGTAGTGTCTTGAGTCACAGCTGTCAAACGCCTTGCTCTCGATCACAGCGGCGCTCGAGATTCGTCCAGCAACCAGTGTGCGAGCCGCCTTCAGTGCGCTGGGGACCAGCGGTGGCCGGAGGAATCGGCACTTGCCTGCCGGCCAGGGCTCCGGCGGCCTGCACGGGAGCTGCAGTGCCGCAGCCCCCTCGCAGACGCCGTGCCGTATCCAGAGCGACCACGCGAAAGTGATTGACGGCGGGACCATCCTCGCTATTCTGATGCGGATCGGTTCAAAATTGGTATAGACCGGGGGGGTGGACGCGAGTGAGAGTCCGAAGGTCTGTGATAGGGCGGCGGTCCGCTGCCGACCGACCCTGGCTGCGCGGCGGTAAGAGCATGCAACCGGCCCCGACCCCACCGGATTCCGCCGACCACGGCTGGCAGACGGTTGACTGGTCCAGTCACGCCCACGACGCCGAGGTAAATGGCCGACGTGTCCACTATGTCGACATCGGTACAGGCCCGCCGGTAGTACTGATTCACGGTCAAGGGGCGGCGTGGCAGTGGTGGTTGCGCGTCATCCCCGTCCTCGCCAAGGACACCCGCATCATCGCGATCGATCTCGCGGGATTCGGGGAGTCCGAACCCGTGGCTTCCGGTGACGTGTTCGCAGAACAGGTTGCGACCGTCGTCGGACTGCTCGACCATCTGCGCATCGCTGCAGCAACCCTGGTCGGTCACTCGATGGGCGGACTCGTAGCCCAGCGGGCCGCCTGCGATCACCCGGACCGAGTGGCCGGCCTGTTGCTCATCGATTCCGGGGGCAACACCGTCGGTCAAGCACGGTTGACGGCGCTGCAGGTGGGGTTTCGGGTTTTCAACCTGGTGTTCAGCATACCCGCGGTCCCGCGGTCGATCGCTCGGTACGGGCCATTGCGGATCGCGTTTTTCGCACTCGCGACCGCGCATCCCCGCTGTGTGACGCGGCAACTGGCCCAAGAGCTGGTGCCACGGATGGCATCTCCGGGTTTCATCGCGACGATGGTGGCGGGATTTCAGGCAGTCAACCAGGCCACACCACAGGCCGTGCCCAGCCCGGCGCTGGTGGTGTGGGGACGCCAGGACCGTATCGTCCCGCTGTCCGTCGGACAGCGGTTGGCGGCCGAGATTCCCGATGCCCGCTTGGTGGTCCTCGATCGCGTCGGACACTGCGCGATGATCGAACAACCGATCGAAACTGCTGCTCTCATAGCCAGCTTCTCCCACGATCCGGTCAACGGCAGGCCGGCGGGCGAACCATTGCAACTCGACCTCGATGAACAAGGTCGGCGAGTGACGAACCGCTTCGCCGACCGCAATGGTCCGTCGAGGCTCGGTCGTCAAAACCCGGCTTGACGACACGATGGACGGTGAGAAAGGAGTCCGGATGATCGAGGACCAGTCGTGGGCGGAACTCGACAACTGGGGCCGCGAACCGGTCTTGTCGGAGTTGGACGCACTGATGTGGCGAACCGACCGCCACCCCGGAGGGGCGTGGTCCGGGGTCGTCCTCCAGCTTCTTGACAGTGTCCCCGACTGGAAGCGGCTCTACGCGGCGCACGAATGGTTCGTCCAAATAGTTCCGCGCTTCGCTCAGCGGGTGGTGGATCCGGTGATTCCGGTGGGGCCGTCGATGTGGGAGGACGACCCATCGTTCGACCTGAACTTCCACTTGCGGCGGGTTTCGTTGGCCAGCCCGGGAACGCACCGTCAGCTGCTGGACCTCGCCCAGACAATCGGACTCACGCCGCTCGATCGGTCCCGGCCGCCCTGGGAGGGTTACCTCGTCGAGGGACTCGAAGGCGGCCGCGCGGCCTACATCATGCATTCCCATCACGTGTTCATGGATGGCCTCGCCCTGGCGTGGCTGCATTCGCGGGTCCTGAACGTGGGTCGGGCACATCAGCCGGACAAGCCGCGGCCCGAGCGTGCACCTGAACGCCATAGTGCGCTCGACGTGACCACCCAGCAGCTCGCTCGTCAGATAGCCGATGTCCCCAAGGCGCTGCTGGGCGGCGGTCGGGTTCTCGGCCACGCCGTCAGAAATCTTCGGACGACCGCAGACTACGTGTCGTCGCTGGCCCGGGTGGCCGGCCCACCGCCGAAGAATCCATCCGCGGTCCTGCGCGGTGGCTCTCGACGAATGTGGCGGTTCGGCACCATGGAATGCGAGTTCGCCGATCTCCGACGCGCCGCCAAAGCCGCCGGGGGCTCGTTGAACGACGCCTTCGTGAGCGCGCTGCTCGGTGGGCTGCGACGCTACTGCGCTGCCAAAGGCGAGGATCTTCAAGACATCCCGATTTCCATGCCCGTGGCCATGCGCTCCGCGCAGGACGCAATGGGCGGGAATGATTTCGCCGCAGCTTATTTCCTCGTACCGTCGGGCATCGAGGATCCCGCGGAACGGATCCGTGCGATGCACGACCGAGTGGATCGTGTTCGATCCGAGCCCGCGCTCGGCTTCCTTGGCGCCGTCACCCCGATCCTCAACCGGACCCCGTCAGGTATCGCGGCCGCCATCCTCGGCGCCGTCGGCGGCGCCGTCCTCACAACGAGTTCGTGGCCGGGCATCGCCGAAGACCGGTACATGGCAGGCGCACGATTCGAGCGGATGTTCGTGTTCGCCCCGCTGCCCGGTACCGTTTTGACGTCGGCGATGTGCACGCATTGCGGTGTGTGTTGCATCGCGATGAACGCCGACGGTGAGGTGTTCGACGACCTCGAGTTCCTCTGGGCGTCAATGCAAGAGAGTCTGGACGAGATCCTGGCACTCGCGTAGCCGTGGCCTCGCTCTATCCCCCCCGATCGCACCGGTGATTCCGGTGAGGGGTTAAAGGCGCCGAGGCCACCGACCCCGCAGCCATGCCACGGATCGAAAGATAACGATGGTTCACCGCGCCGCGCTCACCCCCCCTGTCTGAGCATGAGAAAACGCCCGTAGAACTTCGGACGCAGGAAGTCGAAGCGCATAACGCTCGTTCGTCCGGGGGCTTCCGCGACGCCATGGGCAACGCTATAGTGATTTTTGAGATGACGAGTCACGTAATTGTCGGCCTGCTCCGGGCCCGTGCTGCCGCAGCGGCTGACAACGTCTGCTGCGCCATGGATGACGTCTCCTACACATACGCGGGGATGGACTACATCTCCGAGCGTCTCGCGGCCGGTTTCGCCGATCTGGGTGTGCGCTCCGGCGATCGGGTGGCCACGCTGGCGCCGAACCGCCCCGAGCTCCTCGAGTTGTTTTTCGGCCTGGCTAAGACGGGCGCGGCACAGGTACCGTTGAACGCGTACCTCAAGGGTGAGTTCTTGATCCACCAGCTACGGCAGTCACGGTCGTCGGTGTTGATCACCGATGCCGCCGGTCGGGCAGCAGTGGCGCCGTTGCGCTCTCAACTACCGGACCTGCGGACCACGGTGATGCTCGATGACCCTGTGGCTGACGAAGTTGCCTATGCGTCGTTGCGTGACCATGCTGGCGTACCCCCGGTGCCCGCGCTCACCCCGGCCAGCACGATGTCAATCCTGTACACCTCGGGAACCACAGGCCTGCCGAAGGGGTGCGTGGCCAGCCATGGCTATTACCTTCGCAGCGCGCGACTGATCGGTGACGCCCTCGAGATCGATTCTGACGACGTGCTTTTCGCTGCGCTGCCGCTGTTCCACTCGGGTGCGCAACTGGTGACGGTGACCCTGCCGCTGCTGTATGGAATTCCCGCCTACCTGCGGAGCGCGTTCAGTGCGCAGGCATTCTTCCCACAAGCCCGAGAGGTCGGTGCCACGGTGATGATCGCCGTCGGCGCCATGGGCAGGGCCATCCTGGCTACCGAGCCGTCCGACGCGGACCGGGACCACAGGGTGCGGCGGATCATGTGCGCCCCGCTCTCGGTGGACGATCAGCAGACCCTCCGGGCACGGTTCGGCGTCGAGCCCTGGGTGGATATCTTCGGCCAGACCGAGTGCATGCCCACCGCGTTGGCGGGGCTGTCGTCGAAGGACCGGGACCCCAACGGTTGCGGGATCGCGGCCCCCGACCTGGAGGTCGCCCTACTCGACGACGAGGGGCGGGTACTGGAAGGCGAGGCGACCGGCGAGATCTGCCTCCGGCCCAAGGCTCCCTACGCGATGTTCGACGGCTACTTCGAACAGCCCGAGGCGACGTTGCAGGCGTTCCGCGGTCTGTGGTACCACACCGGCGATTTCGGACGCCGGCTGCCCAGCGGGGCGTTCGCCTTCGCCGACCGACTGAAAGACTCATTGCGGCGGCGCGGTGAGAACGTCTCCAGCCTCGAGCTGGAAGCCGCGATCGATCGCCATCCCGACGTGGTGGAGTCGGCCGTCCACGCTGTTCCGTCCCCACTGGGTGAAGACGATATCAAGGCATGCATCGTGGCGGGATCACCGATCGCCCCAGCCGATCTCTTCGAGTTCTTCAAGACGACGTTGCCGTACTTCTCCATCCCCCGCTACGTCGAGTTCGTCGAGGCGCTACCCCGCAACGGGGTCGGGCGAGTGATGAAGCATAGACTCCGCGCGGCGGGGATCACCGACGCCACAATCGACTTCGAGGCGATGAATCTGACCGTGTCCAGACAGGAGCGACGCTGACGATGGATTTCACTCTGACTCCCGAGCAGCTGGATTTACAGGCTCGGGCCGAGAAACTAGGCAGATCGTTCACCGACGAGGCTCGCGGTTGGGATGCCTCCGATGAGGCACCCTACCGAGACATCTTCGACCGGGTGGGCGCCGAGGGGCTATTCGGCGTGGCGATGCCCACTGAGTACGGCGGGCAAGGTGGCGGTGCCATCGAGTACTTGATCGTGGTGGAGGCGCTTTTCCGGTACGCACAGTCGTGGCTGCCGCCGGAGCCGGTGTTTTGCACCAGCGGACCGGGTCCGTCGATGTTTCTGCTCGGTGACGAGGTCGTCAAGGACAAGTACCTGCGCGATATCGTGGCGGGCCGGCGCGGCTGCAACATCGCGCTGACCGAACCCGACGCAGGTTCAGCCCTGACCCACCTGGCCACCACGGCTGTTCGGGACGGTGACAGCTATATCCTCAACGGGCACAAGAGCTTTGTGACGGGATCCAACGTCAACGACCTCAATGCCACGTTCGTCCGGTTCGACGGCACGCCCGGCGCCAAGGGCATCGGCGCGGTGGTCGTGGAAGCGTCGATGCCCGGGGTTCAGGTGCGCCGGGGTCCGGTCTTCATCGGTGATCGCGGCGTGCACCACGGCGAGATGGTCCTCACCGACGTGCGGGTACCCGCCGAGAACGTCATCGTCGGGCCTGGCCAGTTCGCCCGGCTCATGACCGCGTTCAACCTGGAACGGCTGCACAACTGCGGGTTCTGGCTCGGGTTCAGCCAGGCCGCGTACGACGAAGCGGCGGCCTACACTCAGCAGCGCGAGGCGTTCGGCAAGTCGATCATCGACTTCCAGTCGGTCTACCACAGCCTGGCCGACATGTGGGTGCAGATCGAGGGGCTGCGGTTGCTGGCCTACCGGGCGGCGTCGACGGCCATCGACGGTCGCTTCCCCAAGCTCGCCGAGGTCACCCAAGCCAAACTGTTCGGCGCCACCATCGGGCCGCAGATCACGTTGAAAGCCATGGAACTGCACGGCGGCTACGGCGTCACAACGGATTTCGCGATCCAGCGAATCCACCGCGATTGTGTCACCAACGTCGTCGCCGGCGGTGCGCCGGCGGTCTTGCGCAATGGCGTGGCTGCCGGCTTGTTCCCGAATCGAAGGTTTCCGCAAGCATGAGTCTCACCACCGAACAGCGCGACTTTCAAGAAGCCATCCGCGACTTCTGTGCCCGCGAGAGCGGCACCCGGGAACAGCGGGAAGCGATACTGGATCCCGACGAGGAAGATCAGTCGGCCGTCCTCTACAAGCGACTTGCCGATCTGGGCTGGCTCGGCATCGCGATCCCCGAGGAGTATGGGGGCTCGGGCGGCACCTACACCGAGCAGACCATCCTGTTCGAGGAGTTGTACCGCGGTTTGGCTCCGGTAAAGGCGCTCGGGCCGACCACCACGGTCGCCGGCTGCTACAAGCGGTTCGGATCCGAGGAACAGAAGCGTGACGCGCTGGGCGCGATCGCCCAGGGTTCGATCATGTCAATTTCGATCTCCGAGCCGGGCGCCGGCTCGGACGTGGCCGCCATCGCCTGCTCGGCCAAACCGGTCAGCGGCGGCTGGGTGCTCAACGGGCAGAAGACGTGGTGCTCCTATGCGCACCGGGCAGAACGCATCCTGCTCGTCGCACGAACCAGCCGCGAAGAGAAGCGACATGCGGGGTTGACGATCTTTGAGGTGCCCGGCAGCGCCGAAGGCCTGGAGACGAGGCGGATATCCACTCTCGGCGGCCGTGAAGTCAACGACATCTACTTGACGGATTGCTTCGTCCCCGCGGAGAACGTGGTCGGAGAAGTCGGCCGCGGTTTCCCGCAGATCATGGCGGGTCTCGACGGTGAACGCCTGGTCGGAGCTGCGGTCGGCATCGGAATGGCCCAGCGGGCGCTGGACGACACCATCGCTTACGTCAAGGAGCGCAAGCAGTTTGGAACGACGATCGGCTCGTTCCAGGTTCTGCGTCACCGCATTGCCGACTTGGCCATCGAACTCGAATGCGCACGGCTACTCACCTACGAGGTGGCCGAACGACTCGAGAAGGGACCTGATCCGGTAACCACCCGCTTGACGTCGATGGCGAAGGTCAAGACGTCCGAAATCGCCAAACAGGTTGCACTGGAAGGCATGCAGATGATGGGCGGTTACGGGTACGCGACCGAGTACGAGATGGCCAGCCATGTCCAGCACTCGCTGGTGTTGCCGATCTTCGCCGGCACCAACGAGATACAGCGCGAAATCATCAGCGGTTCACTGGGCTTGCGGTGAAGTGTCGAGAAGGGACGAGTAAGGACAATGTCAGCAACCGAAACGGACGTTCTGGTCACCCGTGACGGCCCCGTCGGGATCGTCACCATCAACCGGCCGGAGCGGCTCAATGCGGTCACGCCGTCGGCGGGAGAGCGGCTGTCCGCGGCATTTCAAGACCTCGAGGCCGACCCGTCCGTGCGCGCCGCGGTGCTGACCGGCGCCGGACGCGGATTCTGCGCCGGTGCCGATATCGCCGGGGACGTCGGAAACGCCAGGGACGTCCTGCTGGATACCTGGAATCCGTTGATCCAGACGATGCAGAGCCTGGAACTTCCGATCATCGCCGCCATCAACGGAGTGGCCGCCGGGGCCGGTGTGTCGCTGGCGCTGGCGTGCGATCTGCGCGTCGCCGCAGAGTCGGCACGAATCCAGTTGTCTTTCACCAAGGTCGGACTCATCCCGGATGCCGGTTTGACCTGGCTGCTCCCCCGCGTTGTCGGGCTTGGACGAGCCAACGAGCTCGCTCTGCTGGCCCGAGATTTGCACGCACCCGAGGCGCTGCAGTGGGGTCTGGTGAACCGAGTGAGTGAAGACGGGGGCGCCTTGGACACCTCGGTGGCGTTGGCCCGCGACATCGCCGGGCTCGCCGGCAGCGTCACGGCCGTCAAGTGGGCTTTCGGTCGCACGTTCACGTCGACGTTGGCCGAACAACTCGAGTACGAGGCCCACACCCAAGGCTGGCTACAGGAGCAGCCCGACTTCATCGAAGCCACCAAGGCATTCGGTGAGAAGCGGGCGCCGGACCGGGCACCACGTCAACCCGGTTTGCGGCCCTGACCAAGGCCGTGCCCCGTCTTGCTTTCGGGCAGCCGGCGGGCGGCACCGAGTCGACCCAGGCGCGTGCAACGCGAAGGGTTCAGCGTGGGGTGGGTCCCTCCGGCGGATGGCCGGCAACCCCCCAGGCCGTGAACCGGGCCAGGGCTGAAGCCAACTCTTCTCGGGCCGGACGCTCGCCGGGAGCGAAGAGCAGGCGGTCGCCCAAAGCGAATCCGAGGGGGATGGCCACCAACAGGCGACTCGCGATCGCCGGATCGATCGCGAACCCGCGCTCACGCCCGCGCTGGCTCACAACTTCCTGCAGGTATTCCAGCAGAGGCGTGAATGCCTGAGCCAGGCCGCCGAACTCGGCGGATTCGCCTTCGAACGTGAGAGCCGCCAGCGCCGCGGTGAGCAGTCCGGCGTCTTCGAACAAGACCTCGAGCAGTTCGTCGAACAGCCCGAATGCCGCGACCTCGGTTGCGACGCCGCGCGGCTGTCCGCTGCGCCGATTCGCCACGCCGGCGACCGTCCGGTGCAGTGGGACGATGACGGCTTGCTCGAACAGTCGCGCCTTGGTGCCGAAATGGCGGAAGAGCGTGGCCTCGGCGACTCCGGCGGCCTCCGCGAGATCGAGCGTGCTGGTGCCGCGATAGCCACGTTCGGCAAATAACACTGCAGCCGACTCCAGGATCCGGGAACGTGACAGCTCGGCACCGGGGCGCCGCCGTGGTGCGGCCGCATCACCGTCCGGCGATAGTTCCGTCACTCGGCGATACCGTGTCGTCGCGAACCCACCGCACCATTCTAGATAGCAGCTCGATCGCGTCGTGCGGTCCCGCCATGCCCAGCCAGACCGCGCCGCCGAGGGACACGATGCGTTGACCGCCGCGCAGCGCGCACTCGTCGCGGATTTGCGCCTTGAGCGCGTCGGGGAACACCCCGATCGTTTGTGTGTGAACCGTCAGGCTCCGCAGCGCATCCGCAACATCGTCGATCGGCACGATGTTCGCCACCCGGCAGTCGAGCCTTTCGGAGAAGTCGACCACCTCGTCGTGCTGGGAGACGATCACCGCGCCCTCGTTGGCCCGACCCCCGATCACCCGGAAATCGCTCGCGTACCGGATGCCGTCCAGCTCCTCGCGCAGTACGGGGTCGAATGCCGGGTGTGGTGCGCTGATCGACGTCGGGAGACGCTGGAGTTCGTCGAAGACACGCCGGCCGAATCGGTTGGCCGCCGCGACACCTGCCGGGTCGGTGCCCGTCTGGACATAGACCACCCGGGCGCTGACGCAGCCACCTTGATTGAAGTAGCCAATATCGGTGGCCGCTCGCCGCGCCGCGTCCTGGATCGCTGCGTCGTCGGCGAAGGCGTCGGCCCCGATGATCGAGGCACTGAGCTTCGGGTCGAGCGCGACCAGGTCCAGGCCGGGCGCGAGGTAGCGGCGCACACTGCGCATGGACGCGAACCCGCCCCAGGCGACGATTTTCTCCACCACCTTGGGGTCGTAGATCCGTCGCTCGACGGACTCGTCGCCGCCCTTCCAATACGCGACGCTGAAGTGCCGGGTGATCGGGTGGTCAGGCGCCATCTCTGCCATGGTGCGCGCCAAAGCCACCGCCGCGTACGGCTCGTTCGACGGGATCTTGACTATCGCGTCACTGCGCGCCAGCGCATTGTTGATCACTGTGTACAGCGCGATCATCGGGCTGTTGCCGGCGATCATGTGCACCGCCCGGGCACCGAACGCGCGCACCGCGACCGTGCGTCCGATCAGCGGGCACTCGACCCACCCCTCCAGCGCGTCGCGCCCGATGTTCTGCTCGATCAACTCTTCCAACACCGGGCGCCGCAGGAGCGGGAGGAACTCGCGATAGGTGGCGATCAGCATCTCGGCGGAATACAAGGCCCGATCAGCGCTGAGTTCGACCGCACGACGCAGGTGCGGGTTGTCGTCGACGTCCAGCCGGGTGCCCAACTCGACGAGATAGTCGACGATGTCGTCCACGGTGAGGCCGTGGAGGTCGCGCAGCTCAGCGGGATCGGTCAGCAGGAGCCGGTCCAGATGCGGTTCCAGGGGTGGGGCGAGTAACCCGCCCGCCTCCTGCGGATCGTCCTCGATCAGGTGGCCGCGGATGATCAGCGGCACCACCGGCATGGTGTGGGCAGACCGCAGACCGGTGGTCATCGGTGCACTCCGAGCAGCGTGTCCGCGGCCCGCTCGTAGGCTCCTGGCGACTTCGCGCAGGTGATCTTGTCGTCGTCACGGAGCTGGCTGTAGCGCTGGACATCGTTGCTGATCCGTGGGCCGCGCCGACCGCACTCGCATTCCGCATCCCAGTCGATGGTGACCCTGTCGCCGCTGATCGCCCCGCCCCAGTGCGTCCGCACGGCGAGGTCGAACAGCGCCAGCCGGCCCGTCCGCACCCCGGCACGTGGCAACGGCTCGCTGGTCTGCGGGTCGATCACGAACGGGATCACCGTCGGCGGTAAGTGGAAGTACCCAGCGGCACAGAGCCGGGACAACGCCGTCATCTCGCTCATTCCATAGAAGTCGTGGAACGGTCCGTCGAAAACGGAGGCAAGCAACTCCCGCCAGCCGTCGGGGAACTCTGCGCCCTTCGATCCACTGCCGCCGGCGGTGATGATGAAACTGTCGGCGCTGAACTCGGTGCGCCGCCCCCTCGCGGCGGCTTTCGCCGCGAGGTCCACCATGGTGCCGGTCGGGCCGAAGACGACGACGCGGCGGCCACAAAAATCGTCGAGCAACTCATCGAGGAAGCGTTCGGCTGATCCGGCCGCTCGTTTCTGGGCGTCGACGAGGTTGTCCCGCACCCGCTCCAACGCCGGAGTCAACACGGGTGGGGCGGTCTCGCCGCGCGCCTCCGCTGCCCGCTGGCGGCCCCAAAGCCACAGCATGTCGACATCCCAGTGGCCGTCGCCCAGCATGTGCATGCGACTGCCGTCGCCGCCGTAACAGTGCCGACGCAACAGGTCGAACATCCGCGGCATGTTCTGCCGTCCGGTCGCCATCGGGATGGGGGCAAACCATTCCGGCTCCCCGGTGTGCAATCCGGAGTCCTGTTCGTTGCCGAAACCGCGAAATGATTGCAGAACCAGCAGGGCGAAGACATCGGCCTCGTGCGTGCTGCGCGGGAAGAAGGACACCTTGCCGCTGGTGCCTGAACTCACGTTGGGCCAGATCGATGTCGCCGCCTCCAGCGCAGACAGCCACGACTCCAGGCTGTCGCAGCGATCGACATCGACCTCGGCGACGCGTTCGGTCGTCAGGCCGGACAGCCACTGACTCATCCGGTCATACCGGCCTTCTTCGATATACCGGGCAGAGTACGACTTGTACAGTGTGTGCGGCAGACACAGCGGCAACACGTCATCGAGTGCGTCCAGCCGAGTCACGCCGAGGTCGTCGGCGAGGTGGGACACCGCTCGCACCCGTGGCATCAGGTCATCGAAACGCTCGCGCAGGGCACGGAGCTGAAGTTCGGACACCTCGGCCGGGTCGAGCGCGTAGACATCGTCGGGATGCCACGCCGGCAGTTCGTCGAAAAGGTCAACCATCGTTCATCCTCCACTGTGGTCGGTGTGGCGTCCCGGCGAAGCCGCGGCGGTCTGGTCAGGGTCGTGCGGGAAGGGGGTCGGGCCACGTCACACCGGTCAGGCGCTCGCTCAGTGCCCACAGACGACGGGCGGACGCGTCGTCGCGCGAGGCGCGCGAGCGGCGTGCGGCCGCAGGCGAACCTTTCAGCTCCAGAAAGCCGGCCGGGCCCCAGTACCCGTCAGGTTCCGGCTCGGCGGTTGTGGCCGCGTACAGCAGCGGCCGTGTGCCGCCCTGCGCCGACTGGGTGATGAGCGTGCGCGCGGTGTCGTACGCGAGCCGGACAAGCTTGTTCTGGTTCTGCGTCGCGAGATTCGTCAACGCCGCACCCGGATGAGCGGCAAGCGCCACCAGCGGGCTGCCCGCTCGTCGCGCTCGGGCCGCGAGCTCGTGGACGAAGAGCAGATTTGCGAGCTTTGACTGGCCATACGCGAGTTCGGCCGAGTAGAACCGCCCAGTCCAGTTCGGGTCGTCCCACCGGATCCGCCCTGCCCGGTGCATCACCGAGGATGTGACGACGACGCGGGGTGCCGCCGAGGCGGTGAGCTGGCTGATCAGTTGGCCGGCGAGAGCGAAGTGGCCCAAGTGGTTGGTGCCGAAATGCAGCTCGAAACCGTCCACGGTCCGCGACCGCGGCATCGCCATCACACCCCCGTTGAGCAACAGGGTGTCGATCGCCGCGCTCCGCGCGGCGGCCTCGCCGGCGCAGGCACGGACCGACGCGAGATCGGCGAGATCGAGACTGATCAGCTCGGGCGGCGGGCCGCCGGCCACCGCCGCCACCGCGGTGACCGCGGCCTGCCCGCGCGCCTGGTCGCGGCAGGCCATCAACACCTGCGCCCCTGCACTCGCAAGCGCAGCGCTCGCGTTGAGCCCTAGGCCGCTGTTGGCTCCCGTGATCAGTACGGTGCGTCCGGTCTGATCGGGAAGCGGCTCACGGACTGCGCCGAATTGTGTGTGGGTGCTCACACTCATAAGTTAACATCGCGACTATGATCTTCGTTACACCTTCTGCGATTCCCCTTCCGTTGGCTCCTGAGCAGATCACCGCCGATTGGTTGGACGCTGCACTCGACCGTTCAGGCGGACGTCCCGCGGTCGTCGGCGCAGAACTCGACCACGTCGTCGCCGGTACCACGACCAAGGTGTTCGTACGCGCCGAGCTCGAGGACGGCGACGAGTTGGCCCTGTGCATCAAGAGCGTGTTCGACGAGCCCCGCGACACCGTGCGCACCTACGCCGCGCGGCTGGAGGCGAACTTCTTCCGCGACTTGGCCCCCACCCTGGACATCCCCTTGTTCCGTACCTGGTTCGCCGGGACCGACGCGGACCAGGGCATCGTGGTCTTCGACGACCTCAGGGAAACCGGCACCAGGTTCACCGAGGTCGCCGAAACCTGGACCGCCGATCGAGTCGCCGCGGCACTCGAGTCGCAAGC
Organism: Mycolicibacterium moriokaense; assembly: GCF_010726085.1. Taxonomy (NCBI): domain Bacteria; kingdom Bacillati; phylum Actinomycetota; class Actinomycetes; order Mycobacteriales; family Mycobacteriaceae; genus Mycobacterium; species Mycolicibacterium moriokaense. Next base: position 988,334 of record NZ_AP022560.1, on the reverse strand, counting down.
CGCATGGCACGCCGCGACATGGGACCTCCCGCAGGGCCGATTCGACTGGCTGGCTCACGGCAACCAGATCCTCGGTATGGCTGCCGAACAGCTGTTCTCCGCCCCGCACTGGGACGCCCACGTGCCCTCCCCCGACACCGTCGAGGTCCCCGACTCGTTGGCCGACCGTGAACTGATGCTGACGACGATGCACAGGCTCTTCGCCCTGCACGACACCCAGGTGCACGTCCTGTCGCACGGCGACGCGCACGTCGGCAACACCTACACCGACCCGTCCGGCCGCATCGGCTTCTACGACTGGCAAAGCGTGTGCACCGCACCCGCGCTGGACGACGTGGCCTATTTCATCGTCGGCGCTCTCGACGTCGAGGACCGCAGGCGACACGAGCGCGAGCTGCTCAACCACTACCTCGACGCACTGCGCGGTGCCGGCGGTCCGGAGCTCGACCGCGAAACAGCCTGGCTCGATCACCGCCGTCAACATGCCCACGGCTTCTTCTGGGCAGTCATCCCGACGACATGGCAGCCGCCGTCGGCGAGTATCCCGATGGCCGAGCGCTATATCGCGGCGATCGCCGACCACGACACCGTCGGACTGCTTGAGGATGCGGTCCGATGACCACCCAACCCTCGTCCGTCCTCAACGATCTCGGGATCTTCCTCATGGCTGGCCGGGTCAAGGATCCGTCAGTGGCACTGACCGAGGGCGAGGACGCCGACCGGCTCGGCTTCCGTCGTGCCTGGTTGTCCGAAAGGTACGACCTCAAGGAGGCCGGCGCCGTGCTCAGTGGTGTCGCGGCCCGCACCAGCAGGCTGGAGGTCGGCACCGGGGTGCTGGCCACCGGTTCACGCCACCCGCTGCTGACGGCTGCACTCGCAGCCACGATGCACACGATGTACGGCGGGCGATTCGTCCTCGGGCTCGGCCGCAGCGACGCCATCTATCTCCGCGGGCAGAGCATTCCGAATCACAACCTCGAGCAGTTCAAGGACTACGTGCTCATCGTGCGGCGCCTTCTGGACGGGGAGACGGTTGGCTACGACGGTCCGCTCGGCCACTACGACGCGGTGCGCCTCGCCGACCTCCCCCAGGCACGGCCTCCCATCTGGAGCATCATCAGAGGTGGACCGAAGGCGTCCAGGCTTGCCGCCGAGATCGCCGACGGCGTGATGCTCCAGCCGTTCACCACGGTTGCTGCCGCCGCCGACGCGGTGCGGCGGATCCGCTCAGCGCGCACCGAGCTCGGCCTCGACGCCGCGATTCGGATCTGCCTGCCGGTGATCAGCGCGTGTGATCTCGACGAAGCGCAGACCGTTGCGATCACGAAAGCCCGGCTCGTCACCTACGTGCAGATGCCCGACAACGCGAAGATCTACGCCAACCAGAACCACTGGGACCCTGAGGTGATGCGGCGCGTACAGGAGCATGAGCTGTTCCGTGACCTCAGCCGCGCGAACGCCGATCAAGTGTTCCACCGTGAGCAGCTGTTGGGGCCCGCCGCGCTGATCCCTGACCAGTGGATCGAGGAAAGTTGCGCTATGGGCTCTCCGGCCGAGTGTGTGGCGACACTGCAGCGCTACCGCGACGTCGGTATCGACGAGTTCGCCCTTTATGGCACCACGCCCGCGCAGAACGCCTCCCTGGTCGCCGCGTGGCGCGCACACAGCGACATCGCCAACCGCCGGGTGCCGACACCGGTAACAGTGTCGGCGCCGGCGGCAGAAGGCTCTGCCGAGCCGTGATGCCGTTGCGTAGGCAATCGCGCACCACAGCCTGCTTCCCACCGCGTCTATACGATACCGGACCTGTCTCACCGCTGTAGGTTCTCAAGCTTTGGTGCGTCGGCAGTGGCCTCCGAACTGCGCCTTCCTGTTTTGTCTCACGGTGGCTGCAGCGCGGTTTGTCTCACGAAACGCTGCATTTCCTACAGTCGCGCTGGTCTGATCCCGATGGCCTGCGAGATTAACTGAATCCGGATCAACAAACCCGACCTCAAATTCCAAGTGGACATGGTATCGGGAACTCGCCAGGTTCTCATGACGGGAATCTGCCGCGAAACGAAGCCCTGTCTGATCTTTCCGGCGAAATCTACTTCGCGCCGATTGTCACGACTACCGCCCCGTGGTGAGAAGTTCGCCGGTGGTCAGTCGTCCTCCGGACTAGCAAAGAGCGTCGCCTGTGACGTAAGTTGACCGCAGCGTGTGATCGCTCTGGTTATCGCAACGTAGAGCACACAATCGTCCTCTTCGAGTTCCTCCAAGCCAGAGGCCAAGAGGTCAGCCTCGGTATCTGTGAGGTACACGCCCACCCGCGGCCATTCACCGCCTTTTGCTTGGTGGACGGTAAGACCTGGAATCAGATCCCCCTCCAGGAGTCGAATGCGTAATGCCGACAACTCGTCGATGCGTGCCGCTTCCTGGCTGTCCTTCAGACGATTGGGCCGTCGCCTATTTCCGAAACCTTTAGCCGCCGATCGTAGTTGAACCATTACTGCTATCGGGTCCGCTCCTGCTACCAGCAAGTCGAGAAGAGGAGTCATCACTGACTGCTGCATTTCAGCAAACTCGGTCGCGTCGAGACCAAGTTGCACAAGGGCTGCGGCGCGGCCGAAGGAGTGTCTCTCCAACCTCGACCAAGTGACAGTGTCTAGGAGGAGGTTCAGTAGAGCGTCTGTTGCGTTGCCGATCGATCGAAATGCGAGAGGCAGCACGTTAGGTCCCGCCAACCACAGGTTGCGCCATTGGCGTGCGAGCGCGACGTCAACATCGCGACTGTCGATAGGCGGCAATGTAACAGGTCTTCCGGCTCTGAGATCTTCTGCAAGCTTGGGCATTTGTTCTCCGGTAAACCGGAACGAGTGCGACTGGGGATACGCAGAGAATCCCTCATCCAACAAGTATGAAACCTTGTCGGGCGTTGCACCTCTCCAACCGTATAGGGCTTGCCTAGGGTCACCGACCAGCGAAATTCCGAGGCCTGCAATAACTCCAAACTTGGCGATCATCAGATCCAACTCCGCAGCGTCGTACACCTCATCGATGACAATCTCGCGGAATGTTGCGGCCAGCCAGTTGCGAGCAGACTCAACTGCGTGTTCGGCCGTGAAGGCCGTCAGCAGAATGCTGCGTACGTCTTCGTGACTACAGAACCCAGAGTCCAGAATTGCGTTGTGCTGCACAAGGTTACCTATCCCCCAACCTGGGCCTTGCATCCGCCTGCTGCGCGAAATAACCTTGCCGTCTCGGCTGAGCGTTGCATAGCGTTGGTAACTACCTGCCGCCAACCAGCGGAATCCTTTGAACCCTCTGTAATCATCCACCACCTCAACTTGGGTTATCCCGTTCGGCCAGTTGATGATTCCCCGGTTGAGAAGGACATGAAGTAGTTGAACGTGTAGTTGATCAAAGGTCATGACCTTGTGCGGGAAAGTCATGCACTGTGATCCCCAACGTCGTTCGATCCGCCGCGATAGTACGCCGGCCGCAGCCCGGGTGAAGCTAAGTCCCAGAACCCCTCTTGCGTCATCTCGACGGTAGCGCAAGTAACCAAAGCGCTCCGCGGCGATCGTGGTTTTTCCGCTGCCCGGAACAGACACGACATTGATCAGCTTCTTGGCGGATGCCGCCGCGACAGCTTGCTCTTTAGTTAGATTAATCATGTTTTCTACAAGCGAGTTTTGTGGATCTCATTCACCGTCTATTGCCTCGACCGGTGGGGGTTCCTGCATGAGCCACGCGTATGCGGCCGCTACGTGCTCTGGAACCGTCACACTCGCGAGATCATCGCTCATCTCGCTGGCAAGCACCAGCGCAAAGCGGCCCTTCAGTGATTGGCTCGACTTGAACAAGGCATCAATCTCGTCCGCGCTGAGAGGGTTCGGGACGTCCTTCTTCAATCGCGCCAGCGCGCGCCGAAAGAACTCCTCGTTGCCGGGAAGAAATGCAGGTTCCAAAGTTGGGCGAGACCAGAAGAATCGAGCCGACTGCGCGTCCAATTCCTTGTGCCACGCGGGGGGCTTAGCGTCCGGCAGCGGATTGCCGCGCAGATCTGTATCAGCGATGGCGGCCACACGACTCACCAGCTCAAACCCCGGTGTACCAACGAGCCTGACAGGCCATTGCCCTACTTTGTGGCCCACAAATACTATCGAGAGAGCCTCAATGGATGCTTGGCGCGCCGGGTTGCCGAGGGCCCAAGCTCTGCCGACAACACGCAGAAGGGCGGCCTCGGTGACGCCTTCCACAACTAGGAGCTGCTCTGCGAACAACGATGCAGATCGCTCTGCATCTAGGTGCAATCGCCTCTGTTCAAAGAGAAAATCACGCTTCTTCGCCTCAAGCGGCAGCGCCTTTACCGTGCGTGCCACAGTCCGGCGATCCTTATCACGCCGAACAACTACAAGTTCCGTCGGATCGCATGCCGCGACGATCTCACTAGAGTGCGTTGTTACCAGTACCTGCAGGTCTTTGCGAACGGTGGCTACCCTGCGGAGGTACCTAACCAGCCCGTGCTGCAGCTGTGGGTGCAGGTGCGCTTCAGGTTCCTCAATCATGACGGTCGCATGGAACAAATCCGGGAAGAACGAGTCCTGATCAGCCTCCGCGGCCGCGGAGGCCTCCTGGAGGCGTTCACGCGCGGTGTCCGCGTCAGAGTCGGAGTCACCCGACGAGTCCGGCCCAGGCAATGAGTCCGAAACACCGTCTCCTACCAGTTCTCCCGGTACTTGACTCTCTTCTGCCGGGTCAGGGATTCCGGCGAGAGTGACAGCGATGTGGAGCAAGTTGACGTATCCGAGGCTCGAGGCTTCGAGCCGACGCGCGGCCTCTGGTGACGGCGTAGTTGCCAGGAGAAGTTCGAGTACCCGCGCGAGGTACGCGTCATCGACCGTTTGCGTTCCAACGAACGGGAAGTGCTCGCTCACACCGGAACTGATGGTGGATAGATTCTCCGCGATACGCCCTTGCACGTCCGCTATCAGTTGATGCGCTGTTATGGAACTCAGCATGGTTTCGGCCAAGCTGCGCAACTCGTTCATGGCCCCGGGGCCCGTCCGCCGCAGCTGTTCGGCTCGGAGCAGTTCGAGAAGGACTTGTGCGTCGCGCCGCGACAGCTCGTCTACCGGGTTTCTCAGAGCCGGAAGGTAAACAAGGCGAATGTTGTCATGACCTTCGGTGGCGTCAACCACTGTGCCAGCCCTGACTTTTCCGAGCGAACGTTCGAGCGGCCGCGACCAACGCGGAGCCGCAAATCCGGACTGTTTGAGCGCGTTGCCGAGGGCTCCCTCGGCGGCGGTGTCATCGTCGAATGCGTACTCGATAGAGACACCTCTGGGCGGTGGCCCGAGCGCGGCGGCATCAACGGCACTAGGACGCGGGAACTTGTGTCGGTGCGCATGCAAAATCGCCTCGTTCAACGTAGTTTTGCCCGCACCGTTCGCGCCGAGCAGCAAATTGAAGCGGCCTGTGAACTCGCACGTGAGGGTTCCAGCTGCCGCGGCTCGATAACCTTGAACGTCGACTCGCTTCAGATACATCTAGTGCCAGCTTTCCGCATCAGGCATTCCATTAGTGCGTCTATCGCATAGGAAAATAGCGCAAAGGAGTCGGGGGAACCTGCGTGATCGTGGCCGTCACAAGTACGTCAAAATTCACCGCCGACATACCCGGAATTGACGACGAAGGTAGCTTACTCTGCCGGAATGGCGGACAGCGATTCACAGGATGCCGCGAGATCGGTCGAGCTGAAAGCTCCGAGGCCGGGTGAGGAAACTGCGGAGGTGATGGTTACTGTCAAGACCTACCCGAACCCGAGCGAGACCTACGGCGAAACCGTCTGCGTGGCCGGTGTCCGGCTCGATCGCGGCCGGCCTGAGTGGATCCGCCTGTACCCGGTGAAGTTCCGCAACGCCGACTTCGACAGCACGTTCAAGAAGTACGAGATCATCCGGGTGAACGGCACTTACCACCAGGCGAACGACAACCGGCCAGAGTCGTTCCGGCCCCGGCAGGACGAGATGGTCCACGTCGTGCGCCTGGACAGCCAGAAGAACTGGCTGCTTCGGCGCAGCAAGCTCGGCTCCCTGATCGGGGAGACGACGATGTGCGAGCTCCTCGCACGGAACCCGAAGGGCGGCATGGGCAACCCGTCGCCGTCGCTCGGACTAATCAAGCCCACCAACATCGAGATCTCCGTGGTCGACGGTGACCCGTGGAGCCCCGCGGAGCAGGCGAAGGTCAACCACGCATCCGAGCCGGACCTGTTCGGTACCTCGATGGTGCCGCTCCAACCCGCCCCGTACGCGGTCCGGTACAAGTACCGGTGCGCCGCCGCGAAGTGCCCCGGGCACGACCAGAAGAACCTGGACTGGGAGGTCGGGCAGGCCGGTCGTCGATGGAAGGCCGAGTACGGAGACGCCGGTGCCCGCGAGGCGATGCTGAAGCGGTGGCGCGACGATATGGTGTTGCCGGACAAGGACATCCACTTCTACGTGGGCAACCAGAATCGGTATCGGCGGACCTTCTCCGTCCTCGGCACCTGGTACCCGAAGGTCGAGGACGTCCTGTTCTAGACGTGCACCACGGCAGCGTCCGGGCGGTCCTTCATCAGCTGGCTCACCACGATGTCGCGGTGGCATTCCGCGTGGTCCTGTTCGAAGCACAGCAGCGCCACCACGCCGCCGTCGAGGAGTTCGGACACGTGGGCGAGGGCGTCGGTCGCCGCGGCGGTCTCGAGGACGTCGCGGTACCGGGCGCGTGACTCCGGCTCACCGGCGCGGAACCCGGCGCGGTTGTCCTTCGGGTTGCCCAGCGCGCGGTGATGCACGTAGCCGATACCCACCGCGGCGAGAGCCTCGGACAGCTTCGTCTTCGACAGTCCGGGCTTCCGGCTCAGCGGGGTCAGGCGCACGTCCACCAGCACACGCACGCCCTGTTCGAGCAGCTGCACGACGAGGTCACCGACGCTCTTCCCCTCGTACCCGATGCTGACGAGAGTCCCGGTGGCGGTGTTGTGCGCAGTGGTGTCAGCGGTGCCCATGGGTCCCTATGGTGCATCACCACCCACGGCCGCGGGCCGTAACCCCGCGGGTGCGCGATGGAACCGCGACCGTGGTAGCGGCCCCGAGGTGCGAGACGGAGGCGGGGGTGCAGCGGCGGCCAGGTTGTCCCGGGACCCAGTGGCCGGCGCATCACACGCGCGTCGACCAGTTCGGCGAGAACGGGAGCAGCTTCCGGGTCGACGTACTGATGATCCGCCGATCCTGCTGCCGGACCGGTAGAACAACACGCCGCGGCGGCGGGCCGTCGGCAGGAGCTTCGGGATCCCACTCGTCCTCATCCGGCAGCCCCGGACCCGTCATACGCGCGTTGATGCCGCTGAACTCGCCCTGGAGGTCCTTCTTCGTCAACTCGTGCGACATGGTGCGAACGACCGATCCCTCCGCCGCAACGGGGCGGTAGATAGCGTCGAGAACCACACGGGCCGCGACGATCGTCACCTCGCCGGCCTGCCCCGTGTAGCGGCGCCGGGCGACATTCCACAGCGACGACAATGCCCGCTGGATCAGGAGGGACACCTCGATGTCCTGATCCGGGAGGGTGTGAGTCAGCGAAACCCACCACTCCGGCCCGCCCTTCGCCCCGGGCGTCTCGGGCTTGTGCAGGTACGTGAGCTGTGAACCCGACGCGAGTTGGATTGGGGCTCCACCGTCGGGAGGCGTGATCACCATCCGGGTGCTCTCGTCGGTGTGCACCACGGTGAGGCCGTGCTTGGCGGAGTTGTACAGAAACGACTCGGACAGGACCGTGTTGGCGGCGGTCTCCAACAGGAGCTGCCACGCGACGATCGTGTCCTCGAACTCCTCCGCCTCCACGCTGAGGTTCGCGTCGCCGGGGTCCGTGCCGCCGAGGAACACCTGGGCTAGGTCGTCGCGGTGGAACCCGGTCCGCAGGGCTGTGCTGACCTTCGCCTTGAACTCGGCGAAGCTGACCGACGCCGCCATGCCTAGCCACGGGCAGTCTTGCTTCTCGACGTGGGCGAAGAACAGTCGCAGCAGCATCTCGCAGGCGTGGTGCAGCACCAGCACACATTCGGTGCGCACGTAGCGGTCGCGGGTGTCCTTCGATGGGACCGCCGCACCGATGCGGCGGGAGACACCGACGACCCGCTCGGCCTCGTACGCGGGCGCCAGGGCCTCGGCCGGCGCCAGCATCAGGGTGACGGCCTCGATCTTGTGCGTTACTGCTCAGTCGTTCAGCCGATTTGTGTAGCGTGCCTCGCGAGGGTTGCGAGGGAGATATCGGGCGAGCGTCTTGACCACGAGCGAGACCCTGAAGCGGCAGACACAATTTGCACTTACCTAGTTCTCTGCCGACCGTGCATTAAATCTGCGCCACACGGCCCGTCAGAACTGCCTCGCTCGGAGAGGACCGTTCCTTAGCTTAGCTAGCTAAACTCATGCGCGAGAGTTGCGACTGACGATTGCGCTTTATGCCTCGACGGTCGGGCTGGCGATGGGTCACGGTCCCTCGGTCGGCACATTGTCGAGGAGGGCTTCGAGCTCAGGAGGTCCTAGGCGTTGCGCCTGTGAGGCTTTGTCATTGTCGTCGAACTCGATGCCCTCGCCGATCAGCATCTCCATTGGATCGCGGGTGTCCGCTGGGTCATGCCATTGAAATTTGAAGCTTATGGACCCGTCGCTGCTGAGGACGCGGTACGCGTTCGTTACTGCCGGGTCGTGGGCGATGTGATTAGCGGTCGGCTGTGCCGCCGTTCCTGCGAGTTCAGCCAGGTCGCCGTAGGACGTCCACGAGCCGGCCGGCAGTGCCGCAACGGCTTCGTCGACGCGTGTCCAATCGAACCCAGATCGCGCCGTCACAACTCCCGGCACAGGGGCGGACCACAATTCGATTGCGGCATCGGCGAGCACCTGCGAACGCTTCTGAATTTCGTCGACTCCCCACTGGGTAGCTGCGGCGAGTTGCTCGTTCAGCTTGAGGTCTGAATCTTGCAGAATCTCCTGCTTGCGCTCAAACAGCTGGTTCGAGAGCTTCGAGTTCCACGCTGTCAGCGTCAAATTTCCTAGGGTGTGGCCGAGTCGCTCGAAGACTTCGCGGGGATCGTGGCCCGCATCCGTCAGCTGCTTCTTCCACCCGTCGCTAAGGGTCTGCGGCATCACGTGTTCGATCGACAGCTTGGCTGAGTCAAAGTCAAGATCAACCTCAGCCCGCAGATGCGACTCTAAGCGCTGAAGAACCAACCGCTGCTGATGGGGTCGCCCATTCGAGTAGTAATGCACGGTGGCGATGCCATCGCGAACACGATCGTCGTCGGGCCACCGCTTGTCGCGTGACAGCTCCCGGCGCAGAGCGACGTCGATTGGCTCACCCTGGGGCAGATTGCTGATGACTGCGATGAAGAGTCGATTCAGGACGTTCGTAGGTACGTCGACGACGTAGCGCCTAACGATGAAGGACTCGATGGCTTCGAGGCACGACTCCGCCTGCGCATTGCTGACGCGGCCCGCGTCCATTTCAGAGTAGATGTGCAGCAGCAACGGATAGGTCGTGCCGGCACCCCAGCTACGCAAGAATGCCAGGTGCCTCAGCGCCTTCTTGCTGAGTCCCAGATCAGATGCCGTGGAACTCGGGTCTGCTGGTTGCAAGAAAAGGGCGTAGTAGGCGCCTCGCCGCGCGAGCCGCTTAACGTGATCTTCGAGGAAGTCGAGATCAGCTGCCGACGGTTCAAGGCGACCTCGTGCAGCTCGGTAGACATCGCCTTGTTTGATGAACTCCCCGGTCGACTGGAGGTCGTCCCGAACAAGCCCCTCCAGGCCCTCCACCCCGAGTGCCTTTTCGAGCGGACGCCAGTGCTGTGTGTACACGGTGTTCGAGCGCGGTCCCAGCGCCATGAACAGGTAGTTTCGGAGCAGGTCGGATTGGGTCAGTCCTACTCCCGTAGCGTTGATGGACTCAAAGATCTTGTGGGGTCGCTCGCCTTCGGAAACAGTCACGAAGACCAGCGCCAATCGATCGCCGATCGTCGTCGCCAGCCGTTCTGGGATCAGCTCGCCGGCTTCGCGGAGCGCGCTGATCTTCCGGTGGAAAAATCGATAGGCGTTCACTATCGCGCTATGTCCGGACACGTTGAGTGGATCAGTCAGCACTATCCAGTACGGAGCAGCATCCTCATCGCCCGGAACGAGACGCGCCCATCTGGCCGAACCCTTCGGCTCCGTGTCGTTGATCAGATATTTCTTGTTCAGCCGATCGAACTGATCGGGATCGTCGAGCGCCGCAACATCCCGCAATGCTGCGAGCGCCACGGACAATGTCGTCAGACGCTGCTGACCGTCGACGACGCGAAACTCACGGAAGTCATGGAGCGGGTCGGCGTCCTTTTCGACCGCCACGATGCTGCCAATGAAGTGCTTCGGGATGGCGCTTCCGCCCGCGAGCGCTCGGTATTGTTCGGAAATGTCTTGCCACAGATCTTCTTGCTGACCCGTCTTCCACCGATAGTGCCGCTGGTACAGCGGCACCTGAAACTGGCGGTCCTGCGTCATCAGATCGCGGAAGGTCCCCTCCTTGGCACGCATGTACCGGAGGATAGCTGCTTGTTTGCCCTACAATGCTCCGAGCGAGATCGACTGGACTAGTTCGAGGACGGCCCCTCTGCCGCGATCTTGGGTCCATTCGCCACACATAGGCGATCTTGTGCCTCGCGGCGGGCTCCGGCCCATCGACGTCGCGATTTGATGGGGCATCGGGACGTCAAGACGATGCTCACCGTCTACGCGCACCTCATCAACACGGACGGCCACACCGGCAATGTGGCCGCACTCGGAGCGCCGTCCGCGGCCGCACAGAAAGCCAACTGCGACAACGTGACTACGCTGCAACGTTGAGCGATCTACGACCGTCTGCGTCGGCTTCGCCGGGTGATCGCGTCGAACGTCCCGCTGTCACTCAGCGTCTTGAACGAGGTGTATAGCGCCTTTAAACGGGCATCGATGTCTACCCGACCTCTGAGTCCGAACACTGCATCTACAGCGCGGTCCAGTTGCGCATGGGCACGTAACAGTTCGGTCGGCATGTTCTGCGGGTGGTACAACTCGGCGAGCGTGCGGTCTGGATACAGAGCTCGCGCCTCAAGCACCGCCTTGCCAGCCGCGCAGATCGCCGTTCGTTTCGCAGCGGTGACCTCCGGCAGCGGGAAGTTATTCCACATGATGGTGCTGGAGAAGGATGGATCGGACTTCATGCGTCCGCCCACTGCCTTCATCCATGTGATCAGCATGGAAGAACCAGCAATCGAGAACAGGAAGCCATCGGGATCGTCAGCGCCGTAGACCTTATTCGAGATGATGGTTCTGGGTTCTAGCTCCGCGATTGGTAGGTAGAGGCGGCTTTCTGACGACACCTCGGGGATCCCGACAAACTGCTGCTCGGACTGGAAACCGATTTGGCGGAATAATCTTGGCCGGTCTGCCCATTCACGGGTGCTCTCGGCGTCCGAATCCAACCGGACCTCCTCGACTCCCTTCAGCCGTCGTCGTAATTCTGCCGAGGCTCTTAAGTGCTTTGGGTCGAGGTCAATAAGCCACAGACACCAACGAGGCGTGTCGTAGAGCATCTCCCTCGCACCCACGTACGGCCTCAAGTACGGCCTCATGTTGGGGTCAGCCGCCACCGCCGGGTACTCCGCTGCGTCGACGATCAGAAACCCACCATCGGTGGGTTTGGACCCGTAGTGCACCTGCGGAAGTGAAGGCGACAGTGGCCGAGTTCGCTTGCGCACCAGGAAGTCCGGACCGTCGAGCAGATAGCCGTTGATGTTCTTGGCTGGAGAAGCGGCGGGAGCGCCTCGCGGAGTCGCATATGTGTAGATCACCGGAGCGGGGGTGCCGCTGCCGCCGCGATCGAATCCGACGATGACGCAGTGCACGACCGCAGCGTTTGGCGCCTCGGATGTCCACGCAAACGTGCGATGGGCGAACCGGATGCGCCAACCGGCCTCAAAGATCGGCCCGAAAACGCGATGGGTCTGATCTCCCTGGGTGATCGAGTTAGTGGACACGAATGCGAAGCGACCCGGTATCTGGCCGTAATAATCAATCGCCTTCTTGTACCAGCCCGTCACGTAGTCCATGCGGCTGGTGCTAGATAGTCCCCACACCGCCCGCAGTTCGGCCAGTTGTTCCGCAGAGCGCGAATGATCGCCCATGAACGGCGGATTGCCGAGCAAGTAGACCTCAGGGGTCGGAGCGACTACGGTCGCCCAATCCATCTGCAGCGCATTGTCGACGGTGATGTGCCCGGATTCGATGAGCGGCAGAGGCTCCGGGGCCACAGCGATTGCAAGTTCCATCGCTTTGTTGGCTTGGTGGTTGACCAGGTGCAGCGCTAAGCCAGCGATTCTGGCTGGCCAGTCATCGATTTCGATGCCAAAGAAGTGATCGATTTTGACCCGCACTATATTTTCAGCGAACAACTCGCGCTGGTAGTTCTCGCCAAGTTCCTGTAAACGAACCAAGATGCGGAGTTCAAGCGCACGCAACTCCCGCAAGGTGACAACCAAGAAGTTGCCGCAGCCGCACGCCGGGTCGAAAATTCTTAAGTTGCCGAGTGCATCGAGCAGCCGCTTGAGGGCAGCTTTGCTGTGATAGTTGTCGGTAAAACGCTGTTTGAGTTCGTCGAGAAAAAGCGGACCGATCAGCTTCAGGATGTTCGTCTCGGTGGTGTAGTGCTCGCCGAGTTCGTCACGAGCTTCCTTATCCTTCACTGACTGGAAAAGGGAACCGAAGATGGCGGGCGAGATTGCGTCCCAGCTGAACGCACAACAAACCAGGATTGCTTCGCGTACCTCCTTGCGGAACGAAGGAATCGGTAACGATTCCTCAAAGATGCCGCCGTTGACGTACGGGAAGCGCGCAATTAGTTCATCGAGCGAAGCGGAACGCCTACTTACATCGGTGTTCATTGCCTGGAACAACACGCTCATCTGCGCGCCAAGGTCGCTGCCGTCCTCCGCTGTTCGAGTCTCGATGAACTCGGCGAATAGATCGCGTTCCCAAATGGCAGCATCATCGGCATAAAGGCAGAAGAGCGTGCGGGTCAAAAATACCGACACCTGGTCGTCATGAAGCCCTGCGGATTCGACCTCCTGGTACAGGGCCGCCATGAGCTGCGCTGCCTTAATGGACGCCTTCTCTTGCTGCTTTGACCCAAAGCCCCGGACCTGATAGCCAGCAAGGAAGCCCAAAACCTCGGCGTTGCCGGGCAATTCCTCCAGCGTGAACTCAGTGACAGCCGAGTCTTCGCCGTCTGCGCCCAGGTCGAGTACTCGGAACTTCGTGAAGTCGCTGCTGATCACGTACCGCGGGTATTCCGCCTCGCTGAGGCCATCGAGATAATCAAGTGCCTGTTCTTCGGCCTTCTCCAGGTCCTCGCCAGCCGACTTCATCTCGATGACGGCAAGTCCTGGAATCAGCGCGTCAATGAAACCTTGACGGCCGGTGCTGCTGCGTTGCGCTCGCCTTTCGTAGAGTGCGGCGCGAGTCCTAGGCAGGCCGAAAGCGCCCAGCAGTTCCCGTACGAACTCTTGGCCTTCTCCGCGCTCGTAACCCGCATGACTCCGCCACTCGGCCGCGAACGCGGCGCAGCGGCTCCTTATCTCATTCAGCGAAAGCGCCTTAGGCATGGGAAGCAGCCTAGGCCGAGGTTGTGACGATTTTTGTGGACGCTCCTATCATTGCTGCCGGTGCGATGTATCCCGCCAGCTCGGAACCCTTACGGGACCGCCCGTCTCAGCCGAGGGACAACCGGCAAAGAATGCCTGTCCAGCGCGGAGCCGATGACGGGAATCGGACCCGCGTGTTCAGCTAGGCAAAGTTGCTGAGAACGCCCGGAGATATTCGTAGCGGTTCGTTTTCAGGGCCTCTACCTGCACGTGCAGTCCGCTGGTATCCGAGGCGATCCGTTGCTGTTCACGACAACTTGCAACATGGACGCGACGATCTCGCAACGTCACAAAGACGCTGTTTGGGTTTGGCCGCTCAGATCCTTAGCGTAGTTAGCATGCCTAACGAATGGGGTTGAGTAATACCGTGAACGACACGCTCACCAAGCGCCAGGTTTGCCGACGGGGCTGGCACCAGTCCTGCGCCTACTCGCAGTCGTCACATACCCCGCTCGTCGGCAATGCTATCCAGGGATGCTCGGGGCAAAACTTCGGCGGTTCAGCACGCTTAGCCAGCGCGCGTTTGTACTCCCGCGTCGCCTGCGCCTTAGGCGTGAGTGCCGGCCGACCGCCATCGGGCGGCAACTCCGCACCGAAGAATCTGTAGCACTCAAACCGCTCTTTAGCCGCGTGGTCATCGAGATGCTCAAGGCTAGGGTCGCCGTCAACGTTCTGCCGGTTGCTCTCGGCTGCTAGCAGCGCGAACTTGTAACCGGGACCAACCGTGCCGTCCGAGGTGACGCACAGAGACGTGAGCTGCGGCCATCCGTTCGCGGTGCAGACCTCGATGACACGCCCCAGGAGATTGCCAACCCAGTTCTGCACCAGGGCGTTGTGGGTAATGCCAGACTTGTCCTTCACGTAATCGGCGAGCTGGGTATAGGTGACGAAGCCGTGGTAGCGCTCGGCCGCCGAAAGCAAGATCTCAACAGCGAATGGTTCCCACGCGTCGTAGGCGTCCTGCATCTCCACGTACTTGCCATCTTTATCGTGCGGCACAGAGCCCCCTGTCCGTTTGCCGTTGCCGTTACTTTCGCACACCAGACCGACGTGTCGAGTCGTCGCAGCAGTGCCACTTACCATCCCCACCGTGGCTGAATAGTCACATCCCGAGTGGATTGGCGAGGCGCGCCCCGGCGTCTCGATGGTGCACTTCTGTGCACAAGCTGATCCGATGCCGACTGCCTCCCAGGAATCCGGCACGATGCATGGCGCCTTTCCGGGCCACCGATGCAGCCCTCCAGTCCGCAGTCAGTTCGCAGCGGCACTTGATGTCGCCGACATCACCCAACGCCACCAACGACGATGACCTGGTACTTGTTGCCCGAGACAACACAACCAACTCAGTCGAACTCGCTGGTGTCGTGGTTCGGGACGAAGAGGTCGTGGGTTCGAATCCCGCCACCCCGACTCGCGTCGTCGCAGGCAGAAAGCCTCTGGCGGAAATCCGCCCCAGCTTTGATGAGACTCGAGCCTGCGGCGGCTGACGCTGTCATCCCGACTACGACCACTGCCGCGTGGCCCAGACACCAGTTACGCTGTCCCAAATCCGTCGGGCCCCGCCTACCACATACAAGTCGAGGAACAGCAAGAATGAGCAAGTCCAAGCGCACGATCAGCGGCCGTACCGTCGTCATCACCGGAGCGGCGTCCGGCATCGGCCGCGCCCTGGCGCGGCGCCTGTCGTCGCACGACTGCGCGGTCGCCATCGCTGACATCGACGAGGCCGGCCTGAAGGAAACCGCCGACTTGCTGAACGGGCCCACCCTGCTGCGTGTGCTCGACGTCCGCGACGCCGATGCGCAGCGCGACTTCGCCGCCGAAGTCCGCGAATGGGCACCGACCCCGATCGCCGCCGTATTCAACAACGCCGGTGTGGCGGTCGCCGGGACAGTGCTCGACGGGGCGCCCGAGGACGACCAGTGGCTCTGGGACATCAACTTCGGTGGTGTCATCAACGGAACCCGGGCGTTTCTGCCCATCCTCGTCGAGCAGGGCGACGGCGCCATCGTCAACACCTCCAGCATCTACGGTCTGATGGCGGTGCCGAACCAAAGCGCTTACTGCTCAGCGAAGTTCGCGGTACGCGGCTACACCGACTCGCTGCGACACGAGTTGCGCGGCACCGGCGTCACGGCCATCACCGTGCATCCCGGCGGAGTCAACACGAACATCGTCCGCAATTCGCGCGTCAAGGTGGACCCCAATGGTCCGAGCAAGGACGAGATGGCCGAGCAGTTCGCGGCGATCACGATGACCGAGCCGGACAAGGCGGCCGAGGTGATCCACCGTGGGGTGGAGCAGGGTAAGGCGCGGATCCTGATAGGACCCGATGCCTTCATGTTCGACAAGCTCTCGCGAATCGCACCGGCTCGCGCCTACAACATCGTCGAGTCGGTCTCCCGTATCGGGATGACTCGCTTGGAAAACCTGCTCAGCAAGGTCGGGACCGCCCTCAGAAGCCGGCGCACGACGAAGGACGTCGCAGCAAAGTAAGCGACTGAGCAAATTTCCGCTCACTAGTTTGACCCGCTATCAGGTCGGGCATTAATGACCTGTGACTTTGCCGTCGACTTTGATCGAACCCGCCCTGCCGCGCGCTGTCGGCCCCGTATCAGCGATGATCCTGGACACCCTCGCACGTCAGCGGCCAGCGCTGCATACCCGAGCCATCGACGTCCCTGTCTCTGAGGCGGATCCCTACGGACTGGACCTGCAACTCGCGCTGTACGTCTGCTACGAGTTGCACTACCGCGGCTTCGACTCGGTCAATCCGCGCTGGGAGTGGAATCCGTCGCTGCTGCATTTGCGCGGACGCCTCGAGGACACATTCCTGAGCGCTGTGCGGCGCGACGTCGGCAACATCTCGACCGACGACACCGCAGCGGCGGAAATGGATGCCATCTCGCGCGAGCCCGCCGACGGGAACGGCCCGTCGTACTACCTACGCGACCACGGCACCTGGGAGCAGATGCAGGAGTACTTCGTGCACCGCTCGCTCTATCACCTCAAGGAAGGTGACCCGCACGCGTGGGCGATCCCCCGCCTCAACGGGCCTGCGAAGGCGGCGTTCGTGGCGGTCGAGTTCGACGAGTACGGCGGGGGCCGCAGCGATCAGGTGCACCAGCATCTGTACGCCGAGCTGATGGATGCCGCCGGCCTCGATGCCTCCTACCTTGGCTATCTCGACTATGTTCCCGCCGAAGCGTTGGCGTCGGTCAATCTCATGTCGATGTTCGGGCTGCATCGTGAATTGCGCGGTGCCACGATCGGTCATTTCGCGTCGACAGAGATCACGTCCTCGCCAGGCTCACGCAGGCTGGTAGACGCCCTGCGGCGGATGAACGCCCCCGAACCGTGTGTGACGTTCTACGCCGAGCACGTGGTGGCCGATGCGGTGCACGAACAGGTGGTGCGCACAGACGTCGTCGGCGATCTCGTCACCCGCGAACCGCATTTGGAGAGGGACATCGTGTTCGGGATCCGGGCCCGCGACCTCGTCGAGGACCGCCTGGCGGATCGACTGATGGAGTGCTGGACGGCGGGACGCTCGTCGCTACGTCGCCCGCTGAGCTGACGACTTGCTGCGCGGACGGCAGCGGTGGCTGGTGTCGCACATCGGATAGTCCTTGCTGCGGCGACAGGTGCAGATCGCGACCATGAACCGGTCGGATTGCACCGTGCGGCCGTCGGGCATGTCGATGCACACCGGGCCCTCCACCATCAGGGGGCCGTTGGGGACGATCCGCACGGTGCGCATCGGCGTATCGGTCATGGCCTTTCCGCCCTGATCACCACGAGTTCTTCCTCACGTCGACCGGGCTCCAGCCTGCCCGTCTCTTCCAGCCACGCAGCCCGCGACGTCAGCACGGGGCCGAACGGAATCCATTGGTACGCCACGATTTCCGCGTCCAGACCAGCCTCAGCCAGCGCAGCCAGCGTTTGACGCGGCACCGCGAATTCCGAGTGCACCACGAGAAAGGTGCCGCCGGGAGCCAGCAATTGAGGTATCGACGCGCACAGCGGGTCCAGGACAAGGCGGCCGTCTTGACCGGCATCCCAGGCGCGCGCAGGCCCGACGTCCGACGACAATGGTGCGCACCCGGCGTCGGGATCGTGCGGGACGTACGGCGGATTGCTGACAACCAGGTCGAACGGGCCGAACTCCGCTGCGCGCGCCCATGAGCCGAGGCGGATGTCCACGTCGACGCCGACGCGTGCGGCATTCATTCGCGCACACCGGACGGATTGCGGGCACACATCGAATGCGGTGACCTGCGACGCTCCTAGTTGGCCCGCGGCGATCGCCACCGCACCACTTCCGGTGCACAAGTCGGCGACGCGGCGGCCTTCTGCCAGCCCGGTCTTCTCCATCACATCGATGAGGAATTGGGTGTCTTCCTGCGGGGCGTAGACGCCCGCCGACGCGATCACATTATCTGCGTCGGTGTAAGCGGTTGTCACACATAGACCTTTCGACGGCTTCGACAGTGCGCGCTGCTACGTCTCAGCAGCGCCGTGGATTAATGCCCCGTATCGGGCTTGTTAAACGCCCGGGCGCAGTTTTGCGGCACGTTCGTTTGGGCACACCAGATCTGTGCAGGTTTCTGATGTGGCAGCGTTGCCCGTGAAGATCGGCGCCGCAGTACGCGGTGGTCGCCTCTTCCATCCCGCCGGCGTGCTCGCAGAAGGCATCCTCGAGCGCACAGCGCTGGACGCCGACGGATTGCCGATGAGGTCGTGTGACGTCATCGCGCGAGTGTCCAAGGGAGTCGGTGTGCCCGGTGGCGGGCCCGACGTCGTGGGTTTGGCGTTCCGCATTCCCCCGCCGCCGGATCTGAGCTCGTGTGGACCCTGGGATGTGCTGCTGGCATCGACTTTCGGCGGTAGCCGCTTCATCCTTGCGCCGGCCACGTCATGGTCCGGTGCCACGCTTTCCAGCCTGATGCCGTTGCGCTACCGCGGACGCGTGTGGTGGGTGCGGGCGCGGCTCGCGTCCGCAATCAGCGCGGACGGCTTATCCCTCGACACCATTGAAGCCGAAATCGATTCCGGTGGAATCCAATTCGACATCGAACAAGCGCCGGGCCGGGGCGAGTTTCGTCCACTGGCCCGACTGACCCTGCGCCACGTCGACCCCAGCCAGGACGATATCGCCTTCGACCCTGCGCTGCACAGTGATTGCGACGTGCAACTCGCCCCTCGGTGGCTCGCCGATTTTCGGCGCGCCGCCTATCGCCGCAGTCGCGAAGGACGCGACGCGCAGTAGCCGTCAGGCCGTGGGCTCGCTCCCGGTTTCGGCGACATCCGGCGCGTTCTCTCGGGTGGCCATGCCGCCCTCCTTGCCCTGATCGGTGGGTCCTGGCCGTCCGCCCTTCTTGTCGTTGTCCGGCTCGTCGTCGTAAATTCCCTTACCTTTGGGCATGATTCGCCTTTCAGTTTCGTTACGAGGTTACTGAGATTCGCTTCTCAGCTTTTCCAACAGTGGTCCTGCCGCTTCCTTGAGGAACAGGTCCTGGCCCTCATCACCGATCTGCACCATGGCGATATCGGTGAATCCCGCTTCCCAGTACTCGCGCACCGCATCGACGATCGCATCGAGATCCGGTCCGCACGGGATGGATTCGGCGACATCCTCGGGCCGCACAAACTGTGTCGCACCGTCGAAACCGGCTGTCGTCGGCAGATCGGAGTTGACCGCCCAGCCGCCTCCGAACCACCGGAACTGGTCGTGCGCCCGCGCGACGGCAGCGTTGCGGTCGGGGTCCCAGCAGATCGGTATCTGACCGATGACTCGCACCTCGCCCGATAGTCCGGTCGCACGCCTGGCGTCGTGCCATTCGTCGACGAGATCCTTGTTCGGCTCTACGGCGATCAAATGGTCGGACAGGGGCGCGAACGTCTCCACCGAGCGCTCACCCGAAACCGCGGTGGCGATGGCGACCGGGGTTTCCGGAACGTCCCAGAGGCGGGCGGAGTCCACTTCGAAGTGGTCGCCCTTCCAGTCGACGAGTTCGCCGGTGAACAACTCGCGGATGATCTGGATGGCCTCGCGCAGCATCTCCTGGCGCCGGCCCACCGTCGGCCAGCTCTTGCCGACGACGTGTTCGTTCAGGTTCTCGCCGCTGCCCAGGCCGAGGGTGAAGCGGCCGTCGGCGAGGATCTGTGTGGTGGCGGCCTTCTGCGCGACGATCGCGGGGTGGTAGCGCATCGTCGGGCAGGTCACGTACGTCATCAGCTCGACATGCTCGGTCGCATGGGCGACCGCCCCGAGCACCGACCACGCATATGGGGCGTGCCCCTGTGACGACAACCAGGGAAAGTAGTGGTCGGACGAGACCTCGAAGTCGAAGCCCACGCGTTCCGCCGAAACGGCATAACTGACAAGTTCTTTAGGACCGCTCTGTTCGGTCATGAGGGTGTAGCCGAAACGCGTCATGGCACTCGGGTACCCGGGTACCAATCGCCGAAACGGCTACAGCTTGGCCTTGACTGCCGCAGACAGCCGGGCGCCGTCGGCCTTACCTGCGGCGATCGCCGTGGCGACCTTCATCACCTGGCCCATCTGCTTCATGCTCGGCCGTTCGCCGAGCTCCTCGGCCACCTGGGCGATCGCGGTGTCGACCACGTCGGCGACTTCGGCGTCGCTCAACGGAGCGGGCAGGTATTCGTCGATGACGCGTGCCTCGGCGTGCTCGTTGGCGGCCAGCTCACCGCGACCGTTCTGCGCGTAGATCTCGGCCGCCTCCGCCCGCTTCCTGGCTTCCCTGGACAGCACCTTGATCACCTCGGCGTCGGACAGCTCGCGCTGATCCTTGCCTGCCACTTCCTCGGTCTGGATCGCTGCGAGCAGCATCCGCAGCGTCGCGGTCCGCAGCTTGTCCTGCGACTTCATCGCCGCGGTGAGGTCCGCGCGCAGCTTCTCCTTGAGTTCCGGCTTATCGGCCATGCCGCAAACCTACGCCGCACCGCCGGCTGTCGGACCCGCGATGAATCGCGCGTCGACGGTTGCCGACACCTCGATGTGCTCGGGGACGAGTTCAGCGACCGGGGCCGAGGCCGGCGCCGCCATCAGCCGCATGTGCTCGCCCTGGGATCCGGCCTCGGGACGGGTGTTCAGCATGCCGGCGTCGGCGATGGCGACCGGCGCGACCGTGCCGAGGCCGAGCGCGTCGGCGTACTGCTGCGCCCGGGTCACCGCGTCCTGGACCGCGCGGGTGCGCACCTCGACGAGCAGCGAGTTCCGCAGCTCGTCGGTCAGCGTCCACCTGACGTGCGAGACCCGGAACCCCTCCATATCGGCAATCCGCTGACCGACCCATTGCGCCAGCGCGTCGAAATCACGGAACTTCACCTCTACGCCGACGGCCGCGTGGTGCACCAGCGGCAGCTGCTTGCCTTTGTCATTCCACGGCCGGTTCGACCAGGTGCGCAATTGATCGGCCGACCACCAGGTCACCGCGCCCCGTTCCTCGAGGCCGACGATCGAGTCCTTCAGCACAGCCAAGTCGTTGGCCACGGCGGCATAGACCGCCTCCATCTCCGGTCCCTCGTACGAGACGGTCGTGTGGACGGTGCCGCGTTCGGCTGGACGAAACGCGGAGAATGAGCCGCGCACTGTGATCTCGGTCGACATACCGCCACCGTAACCGCGGTCCCTGGGCTGGCAGGGTGGTGCGAGAACGTTGTCAATTCGCATCACGATCGACAGGATGGTGGCCATGAACACCGAGGCCGGCAAACCCGGTATGGCCGGGCCGCCGCCCCCGGGGTATCCACCACCCGGATATCCGCCCCCGGGACACGCACCCCCGCCCGGATATCCGCCACCCGGGTACGGACCCCCGCCGGGTTACGGACCCCCGCCCGGTTATCCGCCACCCGGGTACGGGTACGGCGCACCGCCGGCTCTCAAGCCGGGCGTCATTCCTCTGCGACCGCTGACTCTGTCCGACATCTTCAACGGCGCGGTCGCCTACATCCGCGCCAACCCGAAAGCGACGCTCGGCTTCACCACCATCGTCGTCATCGTGACCCAGCTGCTGGCGCTGGTGCTCTCGGTCGGCCCGCTCGCCGCCACCGGAGCGCTCACCGAGTCATTCGCCGGCGAAGAGGTGTCGACCGGCGCCCTGATCGGCTCGTCGCTGTCGAGCATCATCGGCGGCGTCGCGACCTATTTCACCGCGATCCTGCTCAGCGGGATGCTCACCGTCGTCGTCGGACGATCGGTGTTCGGCGCGGGCATCACCATCGGTGAAGCGTGGCAACGACTGAAGGGCCGGATCTGGGCACTGATCGGGTTGGCGGTGCTCGAGGGTCTGGGTCTCGTCGTGGTGATCGTCGTGGTGGTCGGCCTCATCTTCGCCATCGGGGCCGCGGTCAACGGCACCGCTGCGGTGATCGTCGGCCTCCCGCTCGGTTTGGCACTGGTGGTCGGGCTCATCTACGTCTGGGTGAGTCTCGCCTTCGCGCCTCCGCTCATCGTGCTCGAACGCCTCGGCATCTTCGCCGCGATCGCCCGCTCGTTCCGGTTGGTGAAAAACGACTTCTGGCGCGTCTTCGGTATCCTGCTCCTCGCGACGATCGCGGTTCAGTTCGTCGCAGGCGCGGTGACGATGCCGTTCAGCCTCAGCGGTCAGCTCATGCTGATGGCGGCCTCGTCCACGGCGATGACGCTGCTGGCACTCGTCCTGTTGTCCGTGGGTGGTGTCATCGCGCAGATCATCACCGCCCCGTTCAGCGCGGGTGTCGCCGTGCTGCTCTACACCGACCGCCGGATCCGTTCCGAGGCGTTCGACCTCGTCCTGCAGACCGGTGCCGCCTACGGTCCCGCCTCACCGTCCGATTCCACCGATCATCTGTGGCTGACCCGCCAAGCCTGACGTGCCGACGATAGACATCGACAGCGATGCCGCTCACGAAGCCGCGCAACGCGAACTGCAGAAACCCATCTACCCCAAGCCATCCCTGACCGAACGTCTCGTCGAGTGGATCAACGAGCTGATCTACCGGCTGGCCAGCGAGGGCTCGCGACTTCCCGGCGGCTGGTTCACGATTTCCATCCTGCTGATCCTGCTCGTGGTCGCCGTCGTCGTCGCGATTCGGATCGCGCGGCGCACCATGCGGACCAATCGGGGCACCCGCTACGCACTGTTCGGCGAGCACGAACTCACCGCCGATGAGCACCGCGCCACCGCCGAACAACTTGCCGCCGCGGGGAATTGGGCCGCAGCCATCCGGCATCGGCTACGGGCGGTCGCTCGTCAGCTGGAGGACACGGGGGTGCTCGACGCCATTCCGGGCCGCACCGCAACCGAACTCGCACGCGATGCCGGAAAGGCACTGCCTGCCCTTGCCGCCGAATTAACCCAGGCCGCAGGCGCTTTCAACGATGTCACCTATGGCGAGCAACCGGGAACGGAGTTCGCCTACCGGATGATCGCCGACCTCGACGATCACCTGCGCTTCCGCACGCAGGCACCAGCCGATGCCACCTCGGCCGCCGCGTCATCTGGCGAATGGACGGAGGTGCGATGACCACCTCGGCTGTCGGCACCCCACCGCGGCAGCGGTGGAGCGTCGTGCGATGGGTGCTGTTGGCGCTCGTCGTCATCGTCGGAATCGCCGTCCTGACGGCCTATCTGACCGCGCCGCGGCCCGGCGGCCCAATGGATCCGACGTCCACCTCGCCGGACGGCGCCCGGGCCCTGGTGACTCTGCTGCGCGAGGGCGGCGTCGACGTTGTCGAGGCGCCGGATATCGCGACGGTCGAACGTGCCGCTCGGCCAGACACACTCATCGCGGTGCTGCAGACCTTCCAGCTGCTCGACGAAGACGTACTGCGCCGACTGGCCGACCTGCCCGGCGATCGTCTGCTCGTGTCACCGACAACGGCGACGCGGGAGGCGCTCGCACCTCGCGTTCGCCTCGCCGGAGCGGTTCCGTTCGGCGGTGCCGACCCGGACTGCGACCTGCGGGAGGCCACCCGAGCCGGCGATGTCCAGTTGGGCATGAGCGACAAGTTCATGGCCGCAGACGATTTCCCGATCACCAGCTGCTACGGCGGAGCGCTGGTCCGGTACTCCGACGACGGGCGCACGGTCACGGTCGTCGGCAGCTCCGACTTCATGACGAACGGCGGACTTCTGGCCGCCGGCAACGCCGCGTTGGCCATGAACCTCGCGGGCACCCACCCGCGGGTGATCTGGTACGCCCCGCAGGAGCGCGAAGGCTATTCCGACTCCGGCGTCGAGATCGGTGATCTGATTCCCCCTGCGGTGAAATGGATCATCTTCCAGTTGTGTGTGGCCATCGCGCTCGTCGCGCTGTGGAAGGGGCGACGCCTCGGCCCGCTCGTCGCGGAGCGGATGCCCGTTGTGGTGCGCGCATCGGAGACGGTCGAGGGTCGCGGCAGGCTGTACCGCTCCCGCCGGGCGAGGGATCGCGCCGCCGATGCGTTGCGCACCGCCGCGCTGCAGCGAATGCTCCCCCGCCTCGGCCTCGCCAACAACGCCGAGCCACCCGCGATCGTCTCCGCGATCGCACAGCGCGGCGCGGCCCACCCAGACACGTTGGCGCACATACTGTTCGGTCCGCCGCCGCAAAGCGACGACGATTTGGTCAATCTCGCCCGTGAACTCGACAACATCGAAAGGCAGGTCGCACAATCGTGACTCAGCCATACCCAGGTCAAAGTGCCTCGGCGCCGGGCGATTCGGCGCGTCAGGCGTTGCTGTCGCTGCGCGCCGAGATCGGCAAGGCCGTCGTCGGCCAGGACGCGGTGGTCAGCGGGCTGGTGATCGCGCTGCTGTGCCGCGGCCATGTGCTGTTGGAAGGGGTGCCAGGCGTAGCCAAGACGCTGCTGGTACGCACCCTCGCGGCCGCGCTGCAACTCGACTTCAAACGGGTCCAGTTCACCCCCGACCTGATGCCAGGCGACGTCACGGGTTCGCTCGTCTACGACGCCCGCACAGCCGAATTCGAGTTCCGGTCCGGACCGGTGTTCACCAATCTCCTGCTGGCCGACGAGATCAACCGGACACCGCCCAAGACCCAGGCGGCGCTGCTGGAGGCCATGGAGGAACGACAGGTCAGCGTCGAGGGCGAGGCACGCAAGCTACCGGACCCGTTCATCGTCGCCGCGACACAGAACCCGATCGAGTACGAAGGCACCTACCAGCTACCGGAAGCACAGCTCGACCGGTTCCTGTTGAAGCTCAACGTTCCCCTGCCGCCACGGGACCAGGAGATCGCGGTCCTTCATCGGCACGCGCACGGGTTCGACCCACGCGACCTGTCAGCGGTGCGACCCGTCGCCGGACCCGCCGAGCTGGCCGCGGGACGCGCCGCGGTACAGCAGGTACTTGTCGCCGACGAGGTCCTCGGATACATCGTCGATATCGCCGGTGCCACAAGGCATTCCCCATCGCTGCAGCTCGGCGTGTCACCGCGCGGCGCGACCGCACTGCTCGCCACCGCTCGGTGCTGGGCCTGGCTGTCTGGCCGGAACTACGTCACCCCCGACGACGTCAAGGCGATGGCACGGCCGACGTTGCGGCATCGCGTCCAGCTGCGGCCGGAAGCCGAACTCGAAGGCGCCAGTCCCGACGGTGTGCTGGACGGCATCCTCGCGGCCGTGCCGGTGCCACGCTAGTGATCCTCACCGGCCGCGCCGGACTGGTCGCACTCATCTGCGTGCTGCCGGTCGCCTTCTCGCCGTGGCCGGCGGTCGCATTCGTGGTTCTGCTCGGTGCGCTCGCCGCCGCGGTGACGCTCGACGTCGTACTGGCCGCGAACCCGCGCCAGCTGGTCTTCGCCCGCTCCGGAGACGCCGCGGCCAGGCTGGGCCAGCCTGTCGACGCGCTGCTTGCGGTGACGAATCCCGGGCGGCGGCGCCTGCGCGGTGTGATCCGCGATGCGTGGTCTCCCAGCGCACGCGCCGAACCACGGATGCACACCGTGAACATCGCAGCGGGACAACAGGTTCAGCTCGTCACCAGGCTGCGTCCGGTACGGCGGGGTGACCAGAGGTCGGCATTGGTGACGGCGCGGTCGGTCGGACCGCTGGGCCTGGCAGGACGCCAGAGCTCACACCGGGTGCCCTGGGAGATCCGTATCCTGCCGCCGTTCCTGTCCCGCAAGCACCTGCCCTCCCGACTCGCCAGGCTTCGCGAACTCGAGGGCAACACCCCGGTGCTGATCCGTGGTCAGGGCACCGAGTTCGACTCGTTGCGCGAGTACGTCATCGGCGACGACGTCCGGTCGATCGACTGGCGTGCCACCGCGCGTCGCGCCGACGTCGTCGTGCGGACGTGGCGACCCGAGCGGGACCGCCGGGTCGTCATTGTCTTGGAAACCGGCCGCACCTCGGCGGGCCGCGTCGGCGTCGACCCCACCGCCAACGACCCCGGCGGGTGGCCGCGGCTGGACTGGTCCATGGACGCTGCGCTGCTGTTGGCCGCACTGGCGGCGCGCGCGGGCGACCACGTCGACTTCCTCGCGCACGACCGCGTCACTCGGGCGGGCGTGTTCAACGCCTCGCGCACCGAGCTTCTCGCGCAACTGGTCACCGCGATGGCGCCGCTGGAACCGGCCTTGATCGAGTCCGACGCCAGGGCGATGGTGGCCGCGATACAGCGCCGCGTCCGACGGCGCGCGCTGGTGGTGCTGCTCACCGACCTGAACGCGTCCGCGCTCGACGAGGGTTTGATGGCGGTGCTGCCCCAGTTGTCCGCCAAACATCAAGTGCTGCTTGCCGCGGTCGCCGATCCGCGGGTCCAGACGCTGGCGGCGGGCGGCGCCGACGCCGCCCAGGTCTACGACGCGGCGGCGGCCGAACGTGCGCGCAACGACAGGCGCTCGATGGCGTCGCGGTTGCGGGCCGCAGGCGTCGACGTCGTCGACGCGCCACCGGATGAACTCGCGCCCGAACTCGCGGACCACTACCTCGCGATGAAGGCCACCGGCAGGCTCTAACGCGTCGGCACCACGTCCGGTGCATCGGGGACGTCGCCGGTCTCACCCGCAGCCGCACCCCTGCGGCCGAAATAGATCACGTATGACAGGAAGGCGATCTCGGCCGCCACGCCGATGGCGATGCGGACGAACGTCGGTAGCGGCGACGGCGTCACCAGGGACTCGATCAGCCCGGCGACCAGCAGCACGACGACCAGGCCGACGGCCACCGCGACCACGGCCCTGCCCTGCTCCGCGAGCACCTGCGTGCGTGGCCGGTGGCCCGGCGACACCACCGACCAGCCCACCCGCATGCCCGCCGCGGCGGCCAGGAACACCGCAGTCAGTTCGATGAGGCCATGAGGGGTGAGCAGACCGAGGAAGACGTCGGCCTTGTCCGCGTCGAACATGAAGCCCGCGATGACGCCGAGATTGAGGGCATTCTGAAAGAGGATGTACGGGATGGGGATTCCGCCCAGGATGGCGAATGCGATGCACTGGGCGGCCACCCAGGAGTTGTTGACCCACACCTGAAGACCGAACGATGCGGCGGGGTTCTCGCTGTAGTACTCGGCGAACTCGTGGTTCACCAATTGCTCGATCTCGCTTGGTGTGTTGAGCGCCGACTGCACTTCCTGGTTGGTCGCCACCCACACGGCGATCAGCACGGTGACGAAGAAGAACGCGATCGCCGTCCCGAGCCACCACCGCCACGCGCGGTACGCCACGACCGGAAACGACACCGTCCAGAACCTGATGAACTCGCTCCACAGCGGTGAGTGCGCACCCGTCACCACCGACCGTGCCCGCGCCACCAGACCCGACAGCCGCCCGATGAGGACGGCGTCGGTGGACGCGCTGCGCACCATCGACAGATGGGTGGACACCCGCTGGTAAAGATCGACCAGTTCGTCGACCTCGGCGCCGGTCAGCTTCCGGCGCCGCTTGATCAGCTGCTCCAGCCGCTCCCACGTCGGCCGATGCGCCACCACGAACGCGTCGACATCCACCTGGAGAATCCTAGTAGCGTTGGCCCAATGGTCAGCCAGCAAGAACCGGTGGTGACCGGCGACGCGGTGGTCCTGGATATCCAGATCGCCCAGCTGCCGGTTCGCGCACTGTCGGCGATCATCGACGTCACGGTGGTGTTCATCCTCTACATCGCCGGCATCGTGCTGTGGGCGGCCACCCTCACCCAGTTCGACCCGGCGCTGTCGGGTGCGGTGGTGATCATCTTCACCGTCCTGACGATCGTCGGGTATCCGGTGATCTTCGAGACCGCTACGCGCGGGCGCTCGTTGGGCAAGATGGCGCTGGGGCTGCGCGTCGTCTCCGACGACGGGGGCCCGGAACGCTTTCGGCAGGCGTTGTTTCGTGCGCTCGCCGGCGTGATCGAGATCTGGATGTTCACCGGCGGGCCCGCGGTGATCTGCAGCCTGCTGTCCTCCAAGGGGAAGCGCATCGGCGACGTCTTCGCGGGAACGCTGGTCATCAGCGAGCGCGCGCCGCGGCTGTCGCCGCCACCGCCGATGCCGCCGCAGCTCGCGTGGTGGGCGTCGACGCTGCAGCTGTCCGGGTTACGTCCCGAACAGGCCGAGCTGGCACGCCAGTTCCTTTCCCGCGCACCGCAACTCGATCCCCAGCTGCGCGACCAGATGGCCTACCGGATCGCCGGCGAGGTCGTCGCCCAGATATCGCCACCACCGCCGCCCGGCGCACCGCCGCAATACGTGCTCGCCGCGGTCCTGGCCGAACGCCACCGCAGGGAACTCGCGCGGCTGCAGCCCGTGCCTGCGCCAGTCCCGCCGCAGTGGCCGGGTCCGCCACAGCAGGTGCCACCTCAGGTCCCACCGCCCGCGCCCCCGCCTTCACCAACACCGGACTCTGGCGGATTCGCGCCGCCGAGCTGAGAACCCAAAGGTCGCAACGGGTCTGGAACCCGACGAGCATCAGGGCCGCCGCCATGACCCCCACACCAGCGCCAGGACCCATCCACGGGCCGGTCGGCTCCGAATCACGGGTATGCGACGTCCGACCATCTACCGCATCTCCCATCGCCTGCGCGGCGGGCTGACGGTCGCCGCCTGGCTCGCCGACCTCGGTGCCAACAGCCCGCTGCCCGACGATCTCGAGAAGGCCGTCCACGCCGGCGACTGGCCTGCGGCGCGCGCCCTCGGCGACTACCTATCCGTCGACGTCACCGTCGCCCACTGAAATTCGACGTTGCATCGCGATAGTTTCCGATATATCGTCAACGTATCGGAAGCGCAGATCGTGCTTTCTTAAGAACAAGGACATGACCATGGACACCCCATTCACACCCCCACCCGGCGGACCGTTCCAGGGCTTCGGCTTCGGAGTCGGATTCGGCCCCCAAAACCGCCGTGCGCTGCACGAACAGCGGCGCCAAGCTCGTCGCGAGTTCCGTGACCACATCCGCGAGCATCGCGGCGACGCGGGTGGCTTCGGTCCCGGTTTCGGCGGGTTCGGACCCGGCGGTTTCGGACCCGGCGGTCTCGGGTTCGGCCCCGGCTTCGCCCGTGGCGGCCGACGCGGCGGACCCCGTGGCGGCGGGCGCGGCAGACGCGGCGACGTGCGCGCCGCGATCCTCAAGCTGCTCACCGAGCGACCGATGCACGGCTACGAGATGATCCAGGAGATCAACGAGCGCAGTCAGCAGCTGTGGAAGCCCAGCCCCGGCTCGGTGTACCCGACGCTGCAACTGCTGGTCGACGAGGGTCTGCTCGTCTCCACCGAAACCGAGGGCAGCAAGAAGCTCTTCGAGCTCACCGAGGACGGCCGCGCTGCCGCCGAGAAGATCGAGACGGCTCCGTGGGACGAGATCACCGAGGGCGCCGATCCCGGTGCCATCAGCCTGCGCAGTGCCGTCGGCCAGCTGATGGGCGCCGTCGCGCAGTCCGCGCACGCCGCATCCGCTGAGCAACAGCAGCGCATCGTCGACATCGTCAACAACGCCCGCCGCGAGATCTACCACATCCTCGGAGAGGCCGAATAGCCGGCAATCCGGAATAAGCCCGGCGGGAAGCGCGTACGGACAGGTATGGCTGAATCTGTGCAAACCTTCCCGCTGGGCTCGTTCAATGTCGGCCGCGTCGGCTTCGGCGCCATGCAACTCCCCGGGCCGGGTGTCTTCGGCCCGCCGCGTGATCACGACCAGGCGATCGCGGTGTTGCGGCGCGCAATCGAGCTGGGCATCAACCACATCGACACCTCGCAGTTCTACGGACCGAATGTCGCCAATGAGCTGATTCGCGAAGCGCTGCACCCGTACCCGGCCGACTTGGCGTTGGTGAGCAAGGTCGGCGCCAAGCGCGGCCCCGCCGGCGAGTGGCTGCCCGCGCAGCAGCCCGACGAACTGCGCGCAGGGATCGAAGAGAACCTCGCGACGCTAGAGATCGACCGCCTCGCCGCGGTGAATCTCCGCATACACGACGAGGACGGCGATCAAAGCCATCCGGGCCCGGTGAACCGTGAACTGTTCGACCGTCAGCTCACCGCGATGATCAAGGCCCGCGATGAAGGGCTGATCGGCGGCATCGGGCTGAGCAGCATCACGCTCGAACATCTGCGAATCGCGTTGGACCGCACCGACATCGTCTGCGTCCAGAACGCGTATAACCTCGTCGACCGGGCGTCGCAGCCGGTGCTGGACGCCTGCGTCGAGCACGGTATCGCGTTCGTGCCGTTCTTTCCGCTCGGCTCGGCGTTCACCGCCGACAACCCGGTGCTCGGCCATCCCGACGTCAAGCGTGAGGCGGAGAAGCTGGGCCGCACGCCGGCCCAGATCGCGCTCGCATGGACGCTGTCCGTCGCACCCAACGTGTTGCTGATCCCAGGCACGTCTTCGGTGGCCCATCTCGAGGAGAACACCGCGGTGCGCGATATCACCGTTTCATTGTGATTTGTGTGCATTCGCGAGCGCTCAGCGCGCCTAAACGCACACAAATCGCTAGGAAACGTCGACCCAGTCGAGTGTGCGCTGCACCGCCTTCTGCCAACCGGCGTATCCGGCGGCGCGCTGTTCGTCCGTCCATGCCGGAGTCCAGCGCTTGTCCTCCTGCCAGTTGGCCCGCAGGTCGTCCGGGTTCTCCCAGAATCCGACCGCGAGACCGGCGGCATACGCGGCGCCAAGCGCGGTCGTCTCCGCGACGACGGGCTTGACCACGTCGACACCCAGCACGTCGGCCTGGATCTGCATGCACAGATCGTTGGCGGTAATGCCCCCGTCGACCTTGAGCACCTCCATGTGCACACCGGAGTCCGCCTCCATCGCGTCGACGACGTCGCGGCTCTGGTAGCAGATCGCCTCGAGCGTCGCCCGTGCCAGATGCGCGTTCGTATTGAACCGCGACAGCCCGACGATCGCGCCCCGCGCATCCGAACGCCAGTACGGCGCAAAGAGTCCCGAGAACGCGGGGACGAAGTAGACGCCACCGTTGTCCTCCACCTGCCGCGCCAGCGACTCGCTCTCCGACGCACCGCTGATGATGCCG
Organism: Mycolicibacterium moriokaense; assembly: GCF_010726085.1. Classification (NCBI taxonomy): domain Bacteria; kingdom Bacillati; phylum Actinomycetota; class Actinomycetes; order Mycobacteriales; family Mycobacteriaceae; genus Mycobacterium; species Mycolicibacterium moriokaense. Next base: position 957,128 of record NZ_AP022560.1, on the reverse strand, counting down.
AGCTGGTCGCGCAGCCACTGGACGGCCGAACCGGTCACTGCGATCGAACCCTCAAGGGCGTAAACGGGTTTCGCGTCTCCGAACTGATAGCACACCGTCGTGAGCAGTCCGTTCTCCGAGCGGACGATCTTCTCGCCGGTGTTGAGTAGCAGGAAATTGCCTGTCCCGTAGGTGTTCTTTGCCTCGCCCGCGTCGAGGCAGACCTGCCCCACCATCGCGGCCTGCTGGTCGCCGAGGATTCCCGTGATCGGCACCTGGCCCCCGACCGGGCCGTCGTCACGCGTCACACCGAAGGACTCGACGTGTGACGACGGCTTGATCTCCGGGAGCATTTGGTGCGGAATGTCGAAGAACGACAACAGCTCGTCGTCCCAGTCCAGCGTCTCGAGATTCATCAGCATCGTGCGGCTGGCGTTGGTCACATCGATGGCGTGCACACCGCCACGACTACCGCCGGTGAGGTTCCACAGCACCCAGGTGTCCGCGGTGCCGAAGATCGCGTCGCCCTTTTCCGCGTCGGCGCGCACTCCGTCGACGTTCTCCAGAATCCACTGCAGCTTGCCGCCGGAGAAGTAGGTCGCTGGCGGCAGCCCGGCCTTGCGCCGGATCACGTCGCCGCGGCCGTCGCGGTCGAGCGCCGAGGCGATGCGGTCGGTGCGGGTGTCCTGCCACACGATCGCGTTGTAGTACGGCCGTCCGGTCTTGCGGTTCCACACCAGCGACGTCTCCCGCTGGTTGGTGATGCCCAGCGCCGCCAGATCGGTGGCCGACAGCTTCGTGTTGTTCAGCGCCGACTGGATGACCGACGCGGTGCGTTCGGCGATCTCGACGGGGTTGTGCTCGACCCAGCCGGCCCTGGGCAGGATCTGTTCGTGTTCGAGCTGGTGACGCCCGACCTCGGCGCCGTCGTGGTCGAAGATCATGCACCTGGTGCTGGTGGTGCCCTGGTCGATGGCGGCGACAAAGTCAGCCAACTCGTGCTCCCTCCGGACGGCCCTGCAATCGTCCATCATGGTCCACGTGGCTCGTGAAGCAGTCGACATTGACCGCATGCCCCGCGGCGGGCCCGACGCGTCGTGCCTGGACCGGCTGCTCGAGACCGACCGGCTGGAATATCTCGACCGCGACGACGTGGCCGACGACGTCAAACGCAGCGTGATCCGGACGCTGGAGTGGACCGGCGAGTTCTTCGGCAACACCGACCGGTTCGCCAAGATCGTGATGGACGAGGTCGCCGACGTCGCAGACCCCAGGATCCTCGAGTTGGGCGCCGGACACGGCAGCCTGTCCCGAAAACTGCTGGAGTGGCACCCCACCGCCGAGCTCACCGTGACCGACATCGACGCGTCATCGGTGGCGGCGATGGCCGCGAGCGATCTGGGTGAGGACCCGCGCGCCACCGTGCGACAGATGGACGCCGTCGCCATCGACGCGCCCGACCGGCACTTCGATCTGGCCGTCTTCGTGCTGTCGTTTCACCATCTGCCGCCGGCCACGGCAGCGCGGGTGTTCGCGGAGGGCACACGCGCGGCCGACAAGCTGGTGATCCTCGATCTGCCCAGACCGCCTGCGCCCCTGCATCTCGTCCGACTCGCGACGATGCTGCCGTTCGCCCCGTTCGTTCCGTTCCTGCACGACGGGGTCATCAGCTCGCTGCGCGCCTACAGTCCGTCAGCGCTGCGGGCACTGGCCGAACACGCCGATCCGACGATCGAGGTGCAGTTGCGCGGCGGACTGCTGAATCCGCAGATCGTGGTGGCCACCCGTCGATAGGCTTCGGTCGTGGGCGAAGAAGTGCAGGACACCGAGTACTCCCGCGCGCACCGCCGCGAGTATCGGCGCAAGGTTCAGCAGTGTCTCGACATCTTCGAAACCATGCTGAAGGAGTCCAGTTTCGAGTTCGAGCGGCCGCTGACCGGGATGGAGATCGAGTGCAATCTCGTCGACTCCGACTATCAACCCGCCATGACCAATTCCGAAGTCCTGCAGGCGATCGCCGATCCGGCATACCAGACCGAGTTGGGTGCCTACAACATCGAATTCAACGTCCCACCCCGCCGGCTGCCCGGTCGCGCGGCGCTCGAACTCGAGTCCGACGTGCGGGCCAGTCTCAACGCGGCCGAGGCCAAGGCCAACGAACACGACGCGCACATCGTGATGATCGGCATCCTGCCGACGCTGATGCCCGAGCACCTTTCGGGCCGCTGGATGAGCGAGTCGGCGCGCTATAAGGCGCTCAACGATTCGATCTTCACCGCGCGCGGCGAGGACATCCTGATCGACATCAGCGGACCCGAACGGCTGAGCCTGCAAACCGAGTCGATCGCGCCGGAGTCCGCATGTACCAGCATGCAACTGCACCTGCAGGTGTCCCCCGCCGACTTCGCGCACAACTGGAACGCCGCCCAGGTGCTCGCCGGGCCGCAGCTGGCACTCGGCGCCAATTCGCCCTACTTCTACGGGCACCAGCTGTGGGCGGAGACCCGCATCGAACTCTTCGCCCAGGCCACCGACACCCGTCCCGACGAGCTCAAGACACAGGGCGTGCGCCCCCGGGTCTGGTTCGGCGAGCGGTGGATCACGTCGATCTTCGACCTGTTCGAGGAGAACGTCCGCTATTTCCCGTCGCTGCTGCCCGAATTGTCCGACGAGGACCCGGCTCGCGAACTCGCCGAGGGCCGCACGCCGCGGCTTTCCGAGCTACGGCTGCACAACGGCACCATCTACCGGTGGAATCGCCCGGTCTACGACATCGTCGAGCAGGACGGGGTGCTCCGTCCCCACCTGCGTGTGGAGAACCGAGTGCTGCCCGCGGGGCCGACCGTGGTCGACATGATGGCCAACGCCGCGTTCTACTACGGCGTGCTGCGGACGCTGGCCGAGGATGACCGGCCGCTGTGGACGAAGATGAGTTTCGCTGCGGCACAACATAACTTCACCGAATCCGCGCAGCACGGAATGAACGCGCGGCTGTACTGGCCAGGTCTGGGTGAGGTGACGCCGGACGAGTTGGTGTTGCGGCAGTTGCTGCCGATGGCCGACGAGGGGCTGCGGCGGTGGGAGGTCGCAGGTGAGGTCCGCGACCGCTACCTCGGCGTGATCGAGGGTCGCGCGAAGACCGGCCGCAACGGCTCATCGTGGCAGATCGCCACCGTGGACGCGCTACAAAACCGCGGGCTGTCCCGACCGAACGCCCTGGCCGAGATGCTGCGAATCTACTGTGAACGCATGCACAGCAACGAGCCCGTACACACCTGGGACGGGCCGTGACCAAACTCTGGATCGCCGTCGCGGCGCTGGTGCTGGCCCTCGCGGGCTGTGACAGCCGCCCGGCGCAGGCAGGCCCCATCGAGGCCGGCCTCGATCAGGAATTCGTGCTGCACGGTGGCCAGGAGGCCATGATTCAGGGTGCCGACCTGCGGCTGCGCTTCACCGACGTGCTGGAGGATTCCCGCTGCCCCACGCAGGTCGAGTGCTTCTGGACCGGCCAGGCGCGCATCTCCGTCGAAGTTGAGCAGGGGCAGCGGGTGCCGACGACCATCGAGTTCAACACGAACCCGGCGCCCGGCCAGAACAAGCAGGCGGTGCAGGTGGGCGACTACATCGTCGAGTTGAAATCGCTTGACCCGTATCCGCAGACACCCGACGACCGACCTGCGCTCACCACCTACAGCGCGATGCTGCTGGTGCGAAAGTCCGCGTAGAGCAGCCTCTTTCGTCGTTCCCAGGAACCCGGCGTAGGTTGGGGTCATGGCAGCTGAAGAGGTTATGGAATGGGACGACGCCTACCAGGAACACGGTCCCTTCGAAGGGCCGCCGCCGTGGAACATCGGCGAACCGCAGCCTGAACTCGCCGCAGTGATCGAGAGCGGCAGGGTCCGCAGCGACGTGCTGGACGCCGGCTGCGGATACGCCGAGCTGGCGCTGGCGCTGGCCGCCGCCGGCCACACCGTCGTCGGCATCGACGTGTCACCGACCGCCGTCGCGGCCGCCACCAAGGCCGCGAACGAGCGCGGTTTGAGCAATGCCACGTTCGTCCAGGACGACATCACGTCGTTCACCGGTTTCGACGGACAGTTCAACACCATCATCGACAGCACCCTGTTCCACTCGTTGCCGGTCGAAGCCCGCGACGCCTACCTGCGTGCGGTGCACCGGGCGGCCGCGCCGGGGGCGGTCTTCTACGTCCTGGTGTTCGAAAAGGGCGCGTTCCCGGAGGGGTTCGGCCCGCATACCGTCACCGAAGACGAGTTGCGCCAAGCGGTGTCGAAGCACTGGACCATCGACGATATTCGGCCCGCATTCATCCACGCGAACATGGCGGTGGCCATACCCGCCGACGCACCCTTCACGCTGCCGGCCTATGGCCAGGACGAGAAGGGCCGCGACAAGATGCCTGGCTTCCTTCTCACCGCACACAAGGACGGCTAGGTCACCGCGGCCAGCACCTTGGCGAACTGGCCGAGCTCCTCGACCGTGACGTCGACGTGCGGCGACGCCCGCAACACCGGCGACGCCATCTCGAACGGTGCCCGCAGCGTTTCGGCGTAGGTGGTGACGATGGCGTGCTCGGCGATCAGCTGTGCGCGCACCTGCTGCGGGTCGGCGCCGTCGACCGGCTCCAGCGTGGTGATCGCCGTCGGTTCGTCGACCGCCTCGACCACCCGCCATCCCCTGACGTCGGCGAGCGCCTCGCGCGTCATCCCGCCCACCTCGGCCAGCCGTTCACCGATCCGCGCGGGTCCGGCGGCCAGGTACTCGCCGAGCGCAACCGAATAGCCAACGCGCGCAGCGACATTGGCCTCGCCTTGCTCCAGCCGCTCCGTCACCGTCAACGGCAACCCCCACTCCGGGGGTGGTAGCCGCGGTTTCAGTGTTCGCGAGAGGTCGTCCCGCAGCGCCAGGAACCCGACACCGCGCGGACCGGCCACCCACTTGCGCGACGAGCTGTAGATCGCCGAAGGTGTTACAGCACAATCGAGATGGCCAAGCGCCTGCGCCGCGTCGATCACCAGTGCCAGGTCCAGATCACGGCAGACGTCGGCCAGTGCCGCCATCGGTTGAGCGATGCCACGGTGACTGGCCAGTGCCGTCAGATGCACCAGCGCGGGCCGATCCTCGGCCAGCGCGCGGCGAGCGGCATCGACGTCGAGCCGGCCCTCGCCGTCCACAGGCAATGTGCGCACCGCGAAACCGTTGGCCGCCATGATCGCCAGGTTGGGTCCGTACTCGCCGGGCAGGCAGGCGACGGTGCGCTCACCGGGCCAGCTGGACAGCAGGAGGTCAAGCGCGTTGTTGGCCCCGGTGGTGAAAACGACACCGCTGCTGTCGAGACCGGTCAGCGCCGCGATGGCCGCACGGCCCGCGTCGAGCACCGGCGCGGCGGCCGCGGCCGCGACATATCCGCCGACCTCGGCTTCATGGCGGGCATGCTGCGCCGCGGCATCGATGACCGCGAAGCTCTGCCGGGAGCACGCCGCGCTGTCGAGATGTATCCCGGCGACGGCAGGCCTGGCCGCGCGCCACTTTTCGCCGAGGCTTTCCGGTTCTGACGTCATGGCGTCGCCAGCGAGAGCCCGAAGTCGCCGGCGTCGTCGGTCCACCAATGGGTGCGGCGCAGGCCGGCGTCGGCCAGTTCGGCGGCCACCCCGTCGGGGCGGAACTTGCACGACACCTCGGTGAGCATCTCCTCGCCGTCGGCGAAGTCGACGGTCAACCCGAGTCCTTTCACGTGCACGCGCTGAGCGTGGTTGGCGCGCAACCACATCTCGATGCGCTCCTCGTCGGCGTTCCACTTGGCGACGTGGTCGAAGGCGTCGAGTACGAAATCGGCGTCCAGTTCACGGTTGACCACCGCCAGCACGTTGCGGTTGAACTTCGCCGTGATGCCCGCGCTGTCGTCGTATGCCGCAACCAACCGGTCGGCGTCCTTCACCAGGTCGGTGCCCAGCAGCAGGCTGTCACCGGGCTGAAGGGTCTCCGCCAGCGTCGACAGGAACTCGGCGCGCGGTTCCGGCGTCAGGTTGCCAATCGTCGAACCGAGGAAGGCGACCAGTCGGCGGCCGACCCGGGGAATCTTGCCGAGATGCTCCTCGAAATCCCCACACACCGCATCGATCTCGACGCCCGGATACTCCTGCTCGATCGCGGCTCCGGCAGCGCGCAGCACCGAGGCGTCGACGTCGAACGGGATGAACCGGCGCAGGGATCCGCTGTCGCGCAGCGCGTCGAGCAGCATGCGGGTCTTCTCCGACGTGCCACTGCCGAGCTCGACGAGGGTGTCCGCCCCGGACGCCGCGGCGATCTCGGCCGACCGCTCCCGCAGAATCTGCGCCTCGGTGCGGGTGGGGTAGTACTCGGGTAGGCGGGTGATCTGATCGAACAGATCGCTACCGACGGAGTCATAGAACCACTTGGGCGGCAACGTTTTCGGTGTCTGCGTCAACCCTTCGCGCACATCGCGGCGCAGGGCGTCGCCCGCCGAGTTCGCGGACAGGTAGTTCGACAGTGCGAACGTCATCATGAACCTTTCAGCGGGATCAGCTCGATATCTCGGCCGATGACGGAGATCAGATGTCGATCGGGAATCTCCTGCCAGTCGGGGTTGTCATCGTAGGGTTCGCTGGCGAGCACGACGCCGTCGTCGCATCGCAGCGCCGAGAGAGTGTCGCCCCACGTGGTGGCGAGAAGCCGAGAGCTGTTGGCGGCCAATATGTTCAGTCGGGCATTCGGATCCGCGGCGGCGACTTCGACGACGGTGTCGCCGAGCGCATCCAGCCCCCGATCGAAGATCAGCGCCGCCAACAACGCACTGTCGCAGGTGGACTCGGCCTTCGCGGAAAGCGGAAGGACGGCACGGTCGACGAGGCCGTTGTGCGACAGCAGCCAGTGACCGTCGGTGAACGGCGCGGACGCCGTGGCCTCGATCGGCATCCCGACGCTTGCCGACCGTACGGCCGCGACGATGGACCCGCTGCGCAGCATGGGCGCCACCGATGCGAACGACGCATCCCCCCACAACGGCGCGGCGCTGCGCCAGCGCCGCGGGATGGGCCCGTCGAAGAATCCGACACCCCAGCCGTCGGCGTTCATCAGTCCGTGCTTCTGCCTACGCGGTGAATACGACTGCACCAGAAGACCGTTGGGTGGCTCCAGCACCAGCGATGCAACGGAGACCGGTTTTCCGAGCCAGCCCAGGTGTCGGCACATCAGCCGACATCCCACGCGAGCCGCACACCCGAGAAGATCTGCCTCCGGTTCGGGTGGTCCCAGTTGCGGAAACTCGGCCGTAGGATGTTCGACGCGACCGCCCATGAGCCGCCGCGCAGGACCTTGTAGTCGCCGGACCCGGTGCCTTCGAAGAAGGGCGCCGAGTACTGCTCGTAGAGCATCGGCGTGAAACCCGGCCACGGCCGCAGCGGCGACGTGGTCCACTCCCATACATCGCCGAGCATCTGTTCGGCGCCATACGCCGACGCGCCTGCCGGATAGGCGCCCACCGGTGCGGGCCGCAGGGCATCACCGCCGAGGTTGGCCAGATGCGCCGTCGGCTCCGACGAACCCCACGGATAGCGGCGGCGCGCGTTGACCGCCGGGTCCCATGCGCAGGCCTTCTCCCATTCCTGCTCGGTCGGCAGCCGTGCGCCCGCCCACTTCGCGTAGGCCTCGGCCTCGAAGAACGTGATGTGCTGCACGGGCTCGTCGGCGGGGATCTCCTCGACATGGCCGAAGCGGGTCCTGGTTCCGGTCAGCTCGCCGTCGTTCCAGAACTGCGGCGCCCGCAGTCCCGCCTCCTGCCTGTGGGACCAGCCGGCATCGGACCACCAGCGGGGGTTGTCGTATCCGCCGTCGTCCATGAACTGCCGCCACTCACCGTTGGTGACCGGCACCGTGCCGATACGGAAGGCCGGCAGGTCGACCACATGCGGCCCGCGCTCGTTGTCCAGTGAGTGCGGTTCGGTCACCGCGTCGACCCCGAGGATGAACTCACCTGCGGGCACGAGCACCGACGTGCCCGCGACCCCGGACCTGCCGGACGGCAGCGGCGCGCCGCGGTCCAGCAGTGGGGGTCCGGATCGCAGATTCAGCGCCTGCAGCATCGTCTCGTCGTGCTGGTTCTCGTGGCTGATCACCAGTCCGAAGGTGAACTCGTCACCATCGTCGGCGGGTAGCGCGTCGAGGCGGTCGAGTGCCCTGTTGCGCACGGTCGCGCAGTAGGACCGAGCTTCGGTGGGCGACAGCACCGGAAGGTCGATGCGGCTGGCGCGAGGGTTGAGGAATGCGTCGTAGCACCGCTCCACCTGCGGATCGAGGAGTCCGGGACGGGCCGGGTCGTTGCCGCGCAGCAGCCACAGCTCTTCCTGCCAGCCGATGTGGGCGAGGTCCCACACCAGCGGGCTCATCAGCGGGTTGTACTGGCGGTGCAGTTCGGCGTCGTCGAAGTCGACCAGCCGCAGAGTTCTGTCACGGGCAGTCGTGAGTTCGCGGGCGAGTGTCTCGCGTCGGCTCACAGCTCCCCTTGCGCCAATTGGGTGACCGCCGGTGCGATGCCGTGTTCGACGACCCGATCGGAGAAGTCGTCGGCCGGGCACCGGCCCTGTTCGACCGAACGCACCAGCTGCTGCATCGATTCCTCGAGTTCGGCGGGAGCCCGTTCCGCGGCAGCTGTCACGCACCGTTTCGCGGCGTTGGCCAGCCTTCGGTCGCCGAGTCCGATCTGCGCGGCGCGGTCCCACGCGGTGGCGACCGATTCGGTGGCCTCGGCGGCGATATCGGCGGCGATCGGGTCGTCGAGCAGGGTGACGAGTGTGTAGGCAACGGCCGGCCACACCGCGTCGGGGACGCTGTCGAGGTACCGGATCTCCAGCCAGCGGCGTGGCCGCACCGGCGGGAACAGCGTGGTGAGGTGATAGTCGAGATCGGCCCGCGTTGGTCTGCGGTCGCCAAGCATCACGCGACCGTCGGCCCAGTCGGCGAACGGCACCCAGGACGTCACCGGAGTGACCTCGTTCTTGGCGGGCGTGTTGACCAACATGACGGGCGCCTTCAACGCATATCGCGCCCAATCGCTGGCCGGGTCGTCGCCGTTGACGCCGAGGACAGGTCCGCAGCGCGCCGAATCCAGTTGGCTCCAAACATGTTGGCGCGCCGAACGCCAGCCCGCGAACCTGCCGCCGAGCAGTGGCGAGTTGGCCGCGACCGCGATCATGGTCGGGCCGAGTGCATGCGCGAGCCGCACCCGGTCGGCCCAGCCGTCCTGCGGCCCGGCGTCGAGGTTGATCTGGATCGAGGCCGTCGACGTCATCATGGCCGCCCCGGCAGCGCCGGTCTGGCTGGCGGTGAAGAACGTCTCCATCGCCTGGTAACGGGCACCCGGGTTGACGCGCTTGGCAGGGCGCAGCGGATCGGCGCCGAGCAGCACCAATCCGAGACCCGCCTGCGCGAAGGCCGCTCGTAGCGCGGCGCGGTCGGCCTGCATCGCGGCGATGGCAGGCACCGGCCCGTCCAGCGGGGGTCCCGACAACTCGACGGCACCGCCGGGTTCGACCGTTATCGAGCTGCCACCGGGCAATGGCGGCACGGCCGCTATGGTCGCGTTGATCTCATCCCACCCGGGCCGCCGCATCGGGTCGGTCAGATCGAAGCAGTGCGCCTCGACCTCCAGACCCACCCGACCGACCGGGCCGTCGTCCAGACAGGTGTCACCGATATAGCCGGCGGCATCGTTTGCGCTGGTGAGCTCGACTTCAGTGGTTGGACACGCGTCGTCCACAGCGGACGTCATGGCAAAGGTCATGTCTTTCCGGCCCCTTCCGGGTAGGGAAACGATCGCTGCCTCCCTACATCTTCCAGACCACACCGACAAAGTCCCACGATTTTTCTCGTGACTTCGTTTAGTGGGTGTGCCGGAATGCCGCTGCCGTTACTGCCCCAGGGTGTTCTGCATGGCGCCGGCCAGCACGTTCACCGCCGGACCGCCGTTACCGGATTGACAGACTTTCGCCTGCAGCAGAACGTTCTCGCGCTTTCGGGTCGTGTTGAAGCATCGACGGTCGGTACCCGCCTCCTGCTTGACCCAGTCGAGGTCGGTCGCCGTGGCCGGCCCACCGGTGAAGCTCCACACCTGGGTGGTCATGTTGTCCAGGTGCATCGCGGTGGTCTGGCCGTTGCAGCCGAGCGTGCGGTCGACGACGCGGTGGAACGCGCGGTCGGCGGCGTCGTTGGTGGCGAAGACGCCGACCGCCTGCTTGACGAAGTTCCGTTGATCATTCGGGCCCGTCTGCGCCACCGCACCGTTGAACGACGCCAGGTCCGGGTCTGCGTACACATCGGGCAACCCGATGTCGGCCCAGTTGTTGCACGACGGGTTGTCGACCCAGAACGACTGGAACGGCGCGTTGTACGTCCACTCGAACCGAAACGGCGCGCCGACGATGTTGCTCACCGATCCCTTCGGCAGCACGGCGTAATTCACCACTCCCGGATCAGAGGGCTTGGCCGAAATCTCGGCGGCAGGCGCCGCCAGTGACAGACCCGTGCCGACACCGATGCCTGCCAGGACTGCGAGAGTTCTGCCGAGACCGTTGTGCGCCCGCCGGGCTGTCATGGTTACACCTTCGCCGACAACTTGACGTCGATGTTGCCGCGAGTGGCCTTGGAGTACGGGCACACCTGGTGGGCCTTCTCCATCAACTCGTCGGCGGCGCTCTGCTCGAGGCCGGGCAGGTAGCCGATCAGGTGCGCGTTGATGGCGAATCCGCCCGCGGGATCCTTGCCGAAGCCGATCTGCGCGGTGATGCCGGTCGCATCGTCGAGGTCGATCTTCTCGTTGCGGGCCACCAGGCGGAGCGCACCGAGGAAGCATGCGGAATAGCCTGCGGAGAACAGCTCCTCCGGGTTGGTGCCCTCGCCGCTGCCACCCATCTCCTTCGGGTGGTTGGTGTTCAGATCGATCCTGCCGGTCGATGACTTGACGTGGCCCTCGCGGCCACCTCCGGTTGCTGTGGACTCTGACGTGAATACGACTTCGATGCTCATGGGCTCGATCATGCCAGCCGTGGTTCAGAGGGCAAGACGCCCGTACTCGCCGAACGGCTTCCGCCGAGTGCACGCTTGTTGTACACGAATCGCGAGAAGACCCGAAAACAAGCGTGCACTCGGCGACAAGCTCCCTAGCCCTGTTTGGCGCGCACGCCCTCCTCGACCTTCTTGCCGAGGTCGGGATCGACATTGGTCCAGTACTCGAACACCCGAGAGAGCACCGGCTCGCGCACACCATCGAGCACGTGGCCGATGATGTTGTGCGCCAGTCGATCCCGTGCGTCGTCGTCGAGCACCTCGCGCACCAGGGTGCCTGCCTGCCCCCAGTCGTCGTCCTCGGCACGCAGCGCGTAGGCCGCGCGCACCATGTCGCCGTCGGATGCCCAGTGCACCTCGGCGGCGCGCTTGGGGTCGGCCTCCGGACCGCCCATCGAATTCGGTGCATACACCGGATCCGTGGCGTTGCGGATGCGCATCGCGCCGTCCTTTGAGTAGGCGCGGACCTCGACGTGCGGCTCGTTGACCGGGATCTGCTTGTAGTTCACGCCGAGCCGCGCACGGTGGGCGTCGGAGTAGGAGAAACCCCGGGCCAGCAGCATCTTGTCCGGACTGAGTCCGGTGCCCGGAACGATGTTGTTCGGTTCGAACGCGGCCTGCTCGATCTGCGCGTGGTAGTCCTCGACATTGCGATTGAGGGTCATCTTGCCGACCTCGTGCAGCGGGTAGTCGCCGTGCGGCCACACCTTGGTGAGGTCGAACGGATTGAACCGATAGGTCTTCGCCTCCTCGAACGGCATGATCTGCACGAACAGCGTCCACGTCGGGAAGTTGCCCTCCTCGATCGACGTGAAGAGGTCGCGCTGGTGGTAGTCACCGTCCTCACCGGCGATCCGGTCGGCGTCCTCCTGGGTGAGGAATTCGATGCCCTGGTCGGTCTTGAAGTGGTACTTCACCCAGAACAACTCGTCGGCGGCGTTGAGCCAGCTGTACGTATGGCTGGAGTATCCGTTCATGTGCCGCCAGGTCTTGGGGATACCGCGGTCGCCCATCAGCCAGGTGACCTGGTGGGCCGACTCGGGTGACAGCGTCCAGAAGTCCCATTGCATGTGGTGGTCGCGAAGATTGTTGGCGGCCATCCGCTTTTGCGAGCGAATGAAGTTCTGGAACTTCATCGGATCGCGGACAAAGAACACCGGGGTGTTGTTGCCGACCATGTCGAAGTTGCCTTCGCTGGTGTAGAACTTCAGCGCGAAGCCGCGGGGATCGCGCCACGTGTCCGGGCTGCCGCGCTCACCGGCGACGGTCGAGAATCTGGCCACCATCTCGGTCTTGGTTCCGGGCTGGAAAACCGCGGCTTTGGTGAAGTTGCTGACGTCGGCGGTCACCTCGAAATGACCGAACGCCCCACCACCCTTGGCGTGGGGCTGTCGCTCCGGGATGCGCTCCCGGTTGAAGTTGGCCATCTGCTCGATCAGGTAGTGGTCCTGCAGCAGAATCGGGCCGTCCGGACCGACCGTGAGCGAATGCTCGAGGCTGGGGATCGGATTGCCGGCGTCGTTGGTCGTGTACTTGTCGGTCATCGGGTGTCATCTCCTCGACGAGGCGTTTCAGGCCGGGTGGGCTGGGCCTCGCCGAGGAGAATGACCCGAACTAGAGTCGGTCAAAACATCAGGACGGGCTTCAGGAAGGGCGCGCCGGAGTCGTCTGGCCGGGGCCCTGCGGCTCACCGGGCGACTGCGGCGGCTGGAACCTGGGCCCACCCGGGCCGAAGCCAGGACCACCACGCCCGAAGTCGCCGGGCGGCGGAAGCATGAACGGCGGCGGACCGCGGTGGAACTCCACGAAGCCATGCTCAGGGCCGTGGTCACCCCTGGGCCCACCACGATGGCCGCCGCTGTGCGCTCCGAGGATGAATCCGGAGAAGAAGATCACGGCGACGATGAACACCACACCCGCGACGATGCCGACCCAGGCGGCAACGGTGGTCACCTTGCTGCGGCGCGGCTCCTCGCGGACAACGGGTGCTGCGGGTGGCGGGGCGACGACCGGGCCGGTCGCGGGTTCTGAGGAGGACGTCGGTGTTTCACTCATGGCCAAGATCATGCAGACGGTATTGATGTGCCAGTCATGTATTAGCTATGAATCCGCTGTGTACGCCCCGACGAGTTCGGCCCGCCACCCGGTAATGGTGGCGGGCCGAATATTCAGTTGGTCAGGGGGTCGCGATCAGGACCGGCGCCTTGTCGAACAGCGGACGCTTCGGAGTCACCGGCCTGGAGGGCTCCGAAGACGTGCCGGGCTCGGTCAGCACCGACAGGTTGCCCCCTGCCAACGGGGCGCGCACGTCGGATCCCCGTGCGGGCGGCGGCGTGGTGACGACGACCGAGCCGTTGCGGCACGAGACGATCTTGCCGTCGACGTAGACGTCTTCTCCGTTGTGGATCGGGATGTTGTAGCCGTCGGCGTCGGTGTAGTTGCAGCCGCCGGGGCCGGAATCGTCGTTGTCAGTGGCGAACGCGGTCGCGGGAGCAATGGCGAGCACGGCCAGCGCACCGACGACCGTCGCGGCGTACTTGAAGGTCTTGATGGACTTGGTCATTGGGGTTCCTCTCGGGAGTTTCGTATCGGTGCGTCGTTGCTGAAGAAATAGTCCCGAGATCGCGGGGCGACCGTAATCGCTCGCAGGCCAGACTTCGCTTCTGTCCGGGAAGGTTTTGCTATCCGTCAGGTAAGGGCGGCGACCCACACCGCGGCGTGTGGTAACGCCATGGTGCGATCGCGGCCGAATTCCCGCCGTGCGGTTACAACCGGCGTCTCACGTTTGATCAGACGCACGCCGGGTAGGTCTGGCCTCATGTCCTCGCTGTGGCTCGCCGACCAGACCGAACCCGTCACGACGCTGTCCGATATCGAAAGCGTCCGAACGTCGTCGGACGTGGTCATCGTCGGCGCCGGAATCACCGGCCTCACAACGGCTGTGTTGCTGGCCAGGGCGGGAAAGCGGGTGACCGTCGTCGAAGCCCGACACGTCGGGGCCGGGGCCACCGGCAACACCACCGGGAAAGTCAGCCTGCTGCAGGGCACCAAGTTGTCACGTATCGCCTCCAAGCACGGGCAAGACATCCTGCGGGACTACGTCACCGGCAACGCCGAGGGCCGCGACTGGCTGCTCCGCTACTACGAGGACCACGGCCTGCACGTGCAGCGCGAGGACGATTTCGCATACGCGCAGAACGTGGACGGTGTCGACACCGCCAAATCGGTTCTGCAGGCGTGCCGCGAAGCGGGACTCGACGATGCCGAGTGGGTCGATCAGGCCGACGTGCCCTTCCCGTTCCGGGGCGGCGTGCGACTGCGTGACCAGGCGCAGGTCGACCCCATGCCGTACCTGAACAGCCTGGTGACCGAACTCGAATCCAACGGCGGCACTCTGCTCCAGGGTGTGCGGGTCGCGTCGATTTCAGGCACGGGACCACTGCGGATTTCGGTGCGGGTTCCGGCATCAGCCGAAGATCCACAGCAGCAACAGATTTCGATCACCGCCGCGCAGTGTGTGTTGGCCACCGGCATTCCGATTCTGGATCGCGGCGGATTCTTCGCACGCGTGAAGCCGCAGCGCTCCTACTGCTTGGCCTTCGACGTGCCCGGCGACATCACCCGACCGATGTTCATTTCGGTCGATTCGCCGACCCGGTCGGTGCGTTACGCGCCGACCGCGGACGGCGAGAAGCTCGTCGTCGGCGGCGCCGGGCACACCGTCGGCCGTGCAGATTCGCCTGCCGCGGACATCGAGGACCTCGCGAAATGGGCTGCGCTGCACTATCCCGGTGCCGTCCAGACCCACTTCTGGTCGGCGCAGGACTACCACCCGGTGGACGAACTCCCCTATGTCGGGCCGCTGTTGCCCAAGTTCGAAAAGCTCTTCGTCGCCACGGGATTCGACAAGTGGGGCATGTCCAACGGTGTCGCTGCGGCACTGGCGCTTTCGTCGCAGATTCTCGGCGGCCGGATGGACTGGCGGCGCGCGTTCGCGAGCTGGAGCCCGCACGAGGCCGCAGGCATCACCACCGCCCTGATGGCGAACCTCGAGGTGGGGATCAACCTGGCGAAGGGATGGGTCTCGCCGATCACCGCCTCCGGGGCGACCCCGAGCGAAGGCCAAGGCGTGGTCAGCGGGCCGCCCTGGCACCTGCAAGCCAAGAGCAAGGTCGACGGCGTGACCCGCATCGTCTCACCGGTGTGCCCGCACCTCGGCGGCATCGTGAAGTGGAACGACGCCGACTGCTCATGGGATTGCCCGCTGCACGGCTCGCGGTTCGCACCCGACGGAACTCTGATCGAAGGTCCGGCCACCAAGGGGCTCACGCCAGGACCGTGACCGCCGGACGTGTGTCCCCGATCCCAATCGGGTACCCATCACCTCGTTCGGAAGGAGCAGGACGATGGCCAAAGACCACGGATCCAGCGTCAAGAACGACAAGCAATACGAGGGACTGCGCGAGAAGGGCATGAGCAAGTCGCGCGCGGCGGCGATCGCGAACTCACCGGGCGCCTCGAGCAGAGGCGGCAAGAGTTCTGGCAGCAGCCAAAGCAGCCGCAGCAGCGGTAGCGGCAGTGGCGGTAACCAGTCGCAAAAGAAGGCAGCCGGGCGCAAAGGCGGCAAGAAGTCCAGCTAGTGACCGGTCAAACCGAGCTTGACCGCGACCTCTTGCAAGAGCTGTTGTGGGCGTATGGCCCGTCCGGCCAGGAGGACGCGGTTCGCGAGGTGTGTCTGCGCGAGCTGGCCCCCTGCGTCGATGAGTCGTGGATCGACGAGGCCGGCAACGTGGTTGGCCTCATTCGCGGCAGTGGGGGCGCCTCAGCACTGAGGGTCATGGCGCACATGGATGAACTGTCGATGCTCGTCAAACGCGTGGAATCCGATGGCACTCTGCACGTGAGCCAACTGGGCACGATGTACCCCGCCAATTTCGGCCTCGGCCCTGTCGCGATCCTCGGTGATAATCAAATCCTCTGCGGCGTACTGTCTTTGGGCTCGGAACACACCACGAGGGAAAGCCAACGGATCTGGGAGACCAAACCCGACCAGGGCGACAAGGCGCTGGACTGGTCCCACGTCTATGTTTTTACCGGCCGCACCACCGATGAACTGGCGGAGGCGGGCATACGGCCAGGCACCCGGGTGTGCATCGAAAGCAGCAGGCGCACATTGGTCGAATTCGGCGACTACCTCGGTTCGTACTTCATGGACGATCGCGCACCCGCAACCGCCCTGCTGCAGACGGTGCGAGCTTTGCGCGCAGGCAACCGGCGTCCGAACGCCGATGTGTACGTGGTTTTCACCACCAGCGAGGAGATCGGCGGCGTCGGCGGCTCGTACGCGAGCCGCTCCCTGCCCGGCGATTTGACGCTGGCGCTGGAAGTCGGCCCGACCGAGGCGGAGTACGGCACGAGCGTGAGCGGGGGGCCGATCATCGCCTACAGCGACGCCGAGTGCGTCTACGACAAGAACATCGCGGACCGATTGATGCAGATCGCCACCGAGCGTGGCCTGCGCCCGCAGCCGGCGGTGTTGGGTGCGTTCGAGTCGGACGCCTCTCATGCAAAGGCTTCCGGCCTCTCGCCGAGGGCTGGTCTGCTGTGTCTGCCCACATTGAGCACGCACGGCTACGAGGTCATCGCGTGCGACGCCATTCCGGCGTTGGTCGGCGTCCTCGCCGAGTTCATGGCGCCCTACCAGGGGGGACGACGCAGACCTGCGCATTGACCGTTGACTAAACGCCCCCCGCTCGGGGTATACCTGATTTATGCCGGACGGAACCGGTCACCCGCTGGCGCAAACGCTGGGCAATCTTGCGGTGGAGATGCAGGCCCAGCGGGGCAGCACCGACACCTTGCGCACGATCGTCGACGCGGCCGCAGAGATCGTTCCCGGCGCTCGGTGGGCGGGCATTTCTCTCATCGAAGGCAGGCGGGTGATCCCCGAGGTGCCGACCGACCCGATCGTTGCCAAACTCGACGATCTGCAGACGGAGTTGGGAGACGGGCCGTGTCTCTCGGCGCTCAAAGAGCACGGCACGGTGCACATCAACGACATGAACGGTGACGTCCGCTGGCCTCAGTTCGCCACTGCAGCATTGCAACTGGGTGTCCGAAGCTTGCTGTCGTTTCAACTGTTCGTGCGCAGCAACAATCTTGGCGCCCTCAATCTGTATGGCACCGAAGCCGGCGGATTCACCGAGGATTCAGTGGATATCGGAGTGATCCTGGCTCAGCACGCCGCCGTCGCAATGGCGGGTGCGGCCGCCGAACAGCAATTCCACGCCGGTCTGGCCAGTCGCGACATCATCGGTCAGGCCAAAGGGCTGCTGATGCAGCGCAACAACCTCACGGGTGTTCAGGCGTTCGCCATGCTGACCCGCGCCTCACAGGACGTCAACATGAAGCTCGCGGATGTGGCCCGCTGGCTGGTCGAAGAACACGAACGCGGTTTGGGTGCCGATTAGGGCTTGAACGGGTTCACCGCGAATTGGATGACCCGATACGGCGTCCCGCCGCGGGGAGTGGTGTTCCACTGGCTGACGAAAACCCGTAGCTCGTCCAGTGTGGAGCCTGGCGAGATGTATCCGCCGTATGGCTGCGCCAGCCGGTTGTTCTCCGGTGGCCCAAGGTCTTCCGCGGGATCCGGCCATTCCGTGGCGACGACGACTGTCGTCACCGGTGCGGTACCCAGGCCCGTCGGGTCGTGGGCTACACGCACCTCCATGTTCCCGGTGGTGGCGTTGAAGTACGACAGCACCGTCTTGCCGTCGATCTGGCGGATGCTCATCTCGCCGGTCATGTCCGGCCACAACGGCGTCGGCGCATGTCCCCAGCCCAGGTCCTGCGACCAGCCCTGCCAACTGGAGCGGTCGGTGAAGGTCTCGGGCTGGGCGCGGTACAGCACCATCGGTCCGGTGCGGTCGAAGTTGTTGGCGACGATGTACACCCAGCCACTCTCGGAATCCGACTTCGGGATCGGGTCGTAGTAGCCGCTGATCTGCGACTGTCGCGAGTCCACATAGGCTGCGTCGCGCTCTGAACCCGGTAGCGTCGGCCAATTGCCCTGCGCGGGATCGGCTTTCACCAACCGAGAGCTCAGCGGATTGAGGTCGCGGACCGTGGTGACCATCATGTAGTTCTCACGGTTGATCTGCACCACACCGGCGGGCAGCTGCGACGTGCCGGGCTCGGTGGGGTCCGCCAGCAGCGGCCGGTCGGTGCCCGTCACGCCGTCGTAGCGCACCCCACTCGGGTCGTCGATCGAATCCGTCTCGACGTGCAACGCGATGGGTGAGTACCAGCCACCGAAGCCGACGGCCTGACCGGCGAAGCTGTCGCCGCAGACCTGCAGGATGCCGCTCGGGAACTCCATGAACTCGCAGAGGTCGGTGGCGCCGATACCGTAATCCCTAGTGGGCGTGCCCGTTCCGGCAGTCGGTGCGATCCGCACGACCTGCCCCGGAGCGAGTGGATGCAGGATCGGGTCCGGCGCGGGGACCGGCGGATCGGCATAAGCGGCAGCCGGCAAGACCAAACTCCAGCAGAGAACTACCGCGAGCAGACCTGCTGACCGGCGCAACGGCGGTTAGAGCTCGGCGGCCAGCAACTCGGCGATCTGAATCGTGTTCAGCGCCGCGCCTTTTCGCAGGTTGTCACCCGACAGGAAGAGCGCAAGCCCACGACCGTCCGGCACGCCGGGGTCCTGGCGGATACGGCCGACCAGCGTCTCGTCGATACCCGCGGCCGCCAGCGGAGTCGGCACATCGACCAGCTTCACGCCTGGCGCATCCGCAAGCAGCTCACTGGCGCGCGCCACCGACAGCGGCTCGGCGAACTCGGCGTTGATCGACAGCGAGTGTCCCGTGTACACCGGCACGCGCACACACGTCCCGCTCACGAGAAGGTCGGGAATGCCGAGGATCTTGCGGCTCTCGTTGCGTAGCTTCTGATCCTCGTCGGTCTCCCCGGATCCGTCATCCACGTAGGAGCCCGCCAGCGGCACCACGTTGAACGCAATCGGCGCAACGTATTTCGAGGCTGCAGGGAATTCGAGTGCGCTACCGTCGGCCACCAATTCCTTGCTGTTCGCGACCACGGCGCTGGCCTGGGCGTGCAACTCTTCGACACCGGCGATCCCGCTGCCCGACACCGCCTGGTAGGTCGACGCGATCATGCGCACCAGGGACGCCTCGTCGTGCAGCACCTTGAGCACCGGCATCGCGGCCATCGTCGTGCAGTTCGGGTTCGCGATGATGCCCTTGGGTCGACGCCCGGCGTCGCGTTTGTAGTTGACCTCGCTGACCACCAGCGGCACATCGGGGTCCTTGCGCCACGCCGACGAGTTGTCGATGACCACCACGCCCGCCTCCGCGAACCGCGGTGCCTGCACCCGCGACATCGTCGCGCCCGCCGAGAACAGCGCGATGTCCAGGCCGGTGGGATCGGCGGTCGCGGCGTCCTCGACCTCGATCTCCTGGCCGCGGAACGGCAGCTTCTTGCCCTGCGAACGCGCCGACGCGAAGAACCGCACGCTGGTCGCGGGGAAATCGCGCTCCTCCAGCAGCGTGCGCATGACCTGGCCGACCTGCCCGGTCGCGCCGACTACACCGATGTTGACCATTAGCGTCCCGTCCCCGCATAGACGACGGCTTCCTCGTCACCGCCGAGGCCGAACGCCTCGTGCAGCGCGACGACCGCCTTGTCCAGCTCAGTGTCCTTGACCAGCACCGAGATTCGGATCTCAGACGTGGAGATCAGGTCGATGTTCACCCCGACTTCCGCGAGCGCCTCGCAGAACCGCGCGGTGACACCGGGATGGCTGCGCATCCCCGCCCCGACGAGCGACACCTTGCCAATGTGGTCGTCGTAAAGCACCTTGGAGAAGCCGATCTCGTCCTGCAGAGACGTGAGCTTCTCCACGGCGCCCGGTCCGCTCTCGCGCGAGCAGGTGAACGTGATGTCGGTCTTGCCGTCCTCGATCTTGGAGATGTTCTGCAGCACCATGTCGATGTTCACGTCGGCGTCGGCGACGGCGCGGAACACCTTGGCGGCATACCCGGGAACGTCGGGCAGACCGACGACGGTCACCTTCGCCTCGCTGCGGTCGTGCGCTACGCCGGTGAGAATGGCGTCTTCCATCGGGATGTCCTCCATCGATCCTTTGACAAGAGTCCCTGGCTTGTCGGTGTACGACGAGCGGACGTGAATCGGAACGTCGTAGCGACGCGCGTATTCCACGCATCGCAGCATCAGCACCTTGGCGCCACACGCGGCGAGCTCGAGCATCTCCTCGAAGCTGACGGTGTCGAGGTGGCGGGCGTTGCTCACGATGCGCGGATCGGCGGTGAAGATGCCGTCCACGTCGGTGTAGATCTCACACACGTCGGCGTTCAGCGCCGCGGCCAGCGCCACCGCGGTGGTGTCCGACCCGCCGCGGCCCAGCGTGGTGACGTCCTTGCTGTCCTGGCTGACGCCCTGGAACCCGGCGACCAGCACGATCAGCCCCTCGGCGAGGGCGTCCTGCAGTCGGCTGGGGGTGACGTCGATGATCTTGGCGTTGCCGTGCGTGCTGGTGGTGATCACGCCGGCCTGCGATCCGGTGAACGAGCGGGCCTGGGCGCCCAGCGAGTCGATGGCCATCGCGACCAGCGCGTTGGAGATGCGTTCACCCGACGTCAGCAGCATGTCCATCTCGCGAGCCGGGGGCGCGGGAGACACCTGACGGGCCAGATCGAGCAGGTCGTCGGTGGTGTCGCCCATCGCGGACACGACCACGACCACGTCGTGGCCGGCCTTCTTCGTCTCGACGATGCGCTCGGCGACGCGGCGGATCCGCTCGGCGTCGGAAACCGAGGATCCACCGTACTTCTGGACGACGAGCGCCACTGGGCATGCCTTTCAAATGGTTGGGACCGCGCCTATCGGTCCAGCACAGTCCCATCAAGGATAAGGGTTTGGCGCATTCGATTTTCTCCGCCGGTCGCCCAGGCGGGACTCGGGCACTCGCAGCCGTCAGTCGCAGGCGTCCGACAGTTCGGTGAGGCCGTCGGTGATGCGCTTGTTCAGCATCGTCATCTCGAAGTACACCGGCGGCGCGGGCGTGCCCGGCTTGTGGTTTTCTGCCTCGATCCGCATCCGCGGCAGCATGGCGACGAACTGCGAGGCGGCGTGGGCGACCTGGATGGCTGTGGACGCCAGGTTTGGATCGTTTATCTCCTGGGCGCGCTGCGCGAGGCCATCGGCCCACTGCTGGTAAACGGCATCCTCGGCCACCGTCGGCACGGCGGGGTCGCTGTCGCTGGCCTTCGAGTCGATCAAGTCGCCTTGGCTCTTGTTGAACTCGAGGAAGGCCTGCACCTGCTTGCAGTCCTCGGACGTCCGGTTGAAGACGGTGTTGGACAGCACGACCGCGACGGCGGCGATGACAACGACGCCGATGGCGACCCACCACCGTCGATCAAGTCTCATCGCTGAAACTCTAGCGACCCACCGGTTTTTAACGTGCAGGCAACATCGTGCGCTTGTCTACGTAACAGAAACATTGGTTACTGACAGTGAACGGCCCAGCCTCTGGGCGGTTGCGCTGGCCGCGCCGGGCGGTCCGTCGGTATGGTGTTTCCTGAGAAGAGACAAGGTTTCCGCACAATGTCCAACGATCTCGCATCTCTGGCCGAAGAGTCCGGGACGAAGTTCATCCTCGCGCTGTTCGTCGACCTGCGCGGCAAGCCGTGCGCCAAGCTGGTGCCGGTCGAGGCCGTCGATCTGCTCGCCACCGAGGGCGTCGGTTTCGCCGGATACGCCGTCGGCGCCATGGGCCAGGAACCCAAGGACCCAGACATGATGGCCATCCCGGACGCCGGGTCCTTCACCCCGATCCCGTTCCTCAAGGAGGGGCTGGCGATCGTGCACTGCGACCCGCACGTCAACGGCGAACCGTGGCCCTACGCACCCCGGGTCATCCTCAAGTCGATCATCGCGCAGGCGTCCGACGCGGGGTTCGAACCGTGGGTCGGCGCTGAGGTCGAGTACTTCCTGCTGCACCGCGGTGCCGACGGCACACTGTCCACCGCCGATGCGGCCGACACCGCCGCGCAACCCTGCTACGACGCCCGCGGTGTCACCCGGATGTACGACCACCTCACCGCGGTCTCGACGGCGATGAACCGGCTCGGCTGGTCCAACTACGCCAACGACCACGAGGACGGCAACGGCCAGTTCGAGCAGAACTTCCAGTTCGCTGACGCACTGACCACCGCGGACCGCGTCGTCACGCTGCGCTACCTGCTGTCGATGATCGCCGCCGAGCGCGGCATGATCGCGACCTTCATGCCCAAGCCGTTCGCCGACCGCACGGGAAGCGGTCTACACCTTCATCTTTCGCTGACCAGCGGCGGATCGCCGGTGTTTCCCGCGAACGAGCCCGACGCGCGCGGGCTGGGACTTTCGGAGACCGCCTACTCGTTCATCGGCGGCATCCTCGAACATGCCTGCGCGTTGCAGGCCGTCGTCGCGCCAACGGTCAACAGCTACAAGCGGACCCGCGCGACCGGCACCGCGTCCGGCGCCTCGTGGTCGCCCAACACGCCAAGCTACGGGGGCAACGACCGCACGCACTACATCCGCGTGCCCGACGATCAGCGGGTCGAACTGCGCGGCGGCGACGGGTCGGCCAACCCCTACCTGGCGATCGCGGCGACACTCGGTGCGGGTATCGACGGCATCAAACGCAGCACCGACCCCGGAGATGTTGGCTCCCTGGGACGTTCGGCGCTGCCACCGACGCTGCTGCACGCGGTGGACGAACTCGAGGCCGACCCCGTCATCACCGGGGTGCTCGACGCCGCAGGTGAGGGTGTGGCCTCCTACTTCGCGAGCATCAAGCGTGACGAGTTCTTCGCCTACCACAGTGCCGTCACGCCGTGGGAGATCGACCACTACCTGACCGCCTTCTAAGACGAGAGGATTCGACCGATGTGCGGCATTGTGGGCCTGCACCTGCGCAATCCCGACCTGCACCCGCAGCTCGGGGAGCTGGTGACCGGCATGTTGTGCGAGATGGGCGATCGCGGCAGCGACTCGTCCGGTGTCGCGATCTACGGCGATCCGACGTGGTCGCCACCCGGGCACGGTTGCGTCTCGCTGCTCGAGGTCGACGCGAGCCCGGACGCGGTGGCCGCAACGCTCGGCGTGAACGTCACCCAGCTCGATGCCACGTATCTCCTTACCGCCCAGGGTCCTTCGGAGGAGATCCTCGCCGCCGCGAGGGCGGCCTACCCGGATGCGCTCGTCGCGGGCTTCGGCGCCGACCTCGCAGTCCTCAAGGGTGTCGGCCATCCCCGGGTGCTCACCGAGCGCTGGGGGCTGGCGAAGGCGCAGGGCTGGCAGGGCGTCGGCCACACCAGGATGGCGACCGAGTCGGCGGTGACGCCCGCGGGTTGTCACCCGTACGCGGTCGGGCCCGAGCAGTGCATGGTGCACAACGGGTCGTTCGCCAACCACGCCACCATTCGCCGTGAATTACGCGCGGCCGGAGTGACATTCGACAGCGAGAACGACACCGAGGTCGGTGCTCGCTTCATCGCCAAGCAGCTGGCCGACGGACGGGATGTCGAGGCCGCGCTCAAGGAGCTGTGCGCGGTGTTCGACGGTTTCTACACACTGCTGGTGTCCAACCGGGATTCGTTCGCCGTGGTCCGCGACGCCATCGCATGTAAGCCCGCCGTCATCGCCGAAACCGATGACTGGGTGGCCATGGGTAGCGAATACCGCGCCCTGGCGGGGCTTCCCGGTGTCGAGGCAGCCAGGATCTGGGAACCCGAACCGGAGGTGATCTACGCGTGGCGACGGTGACAGCGACCGCGTTCGACCTGGCGACCACCCCGCTGCGCGAGGTGAACGCCGCACTGCATGCGCCCGGCCTGTCGGGCGACTTCGTCATCGCGCACCCCGACGGCGCACACAACGTCGCGGTCGGCCTCAATGCGCCGATACGGGTGCGGATCGACGGCCACGTCGGCTACTACGCCGCAGGCATGAACCAACAGGCCCACGTCACGATCGAGGGCAATGCGGGCACCGGCGTCGCCGAGAACATGATGAGCGGGACCGTCTGGGTCAAGGGCAGCGCGTCCCAGTCCGCGGGCGCCACGGCACACGGCGGACTACTGGTGATCGAGGGCAGAGCCGCTGCACGGTGCGGCATTTCGATGAAAGGGGTCGACATCGTGGTGGGCGGGGACGTCGGGCACATGAGTGCCTTCATGGCGCAGGCGGGCCGACTCGTCGTGCGCGGAGACGCCGGCGAGGCGCTCGGGGACTCGATCTACGAGGCCCGCCTCTACGTCCGCGGCGACGTCGCATCGCTCGGCGCCGACTGCGTCGCCAAGGAGATGCGGCCGGAACACCACGCCGAACTCGAAGCGCTGCTGGCGGCAGCGGGATTCGATGACGACACCGCCGATTACACCCGCTACGGGTCGGCGCGCTCGCTGTACCACTTCCACGTCGACAACGCGGCGGCCTACTGATGAGCTACACCGCCGACGATCGCGCCCGCTTGGGCCTACGCGAATCAGCCACCTTCGACAGGTCGACGATCGCGGCCATCCACCGCGCCGCCGAGACCGGTATCTACGACATCCGCGGGTGGGGCGCCAAGCGCCCGCTGCCCCACTTCGACGACCTGCTGTTCCTCGGCGCGTCGATGTCACGGTATCCGCTGGAGGGCTACCGCGAGCGGTGCGACACCGATGTGGTGCTCGGCGATCGCCACGCCAAACACCCACTGCACCTTGATATTCCGGTGACCATTGCGGGCATGTCCTTCGGGGCGCTGTCCGGCCCGGCGAAAGAGGCTCTGGGTCGCGGCGCCAGCGAGGTCGGCACGTCCACCACGACGGGAGACGGCGGGATGACCCCCGAGGAACGGGGCCAGAGCAAGTACCTGGTCTACCAATACCTTCCGTCGCGATACGGGATGAATCCCGACGACCTTCGCAAGGCCGACGCGATCGAGGTCGTGCTCGGCCAGGGCGCCAAGCCCGGAGGCGGCGGAATGCTTCTGGGGCAGAAGATCTCGCCACGCGTCGCGGACATGCGCACCCTGCCCGAAGGCATCGATCAACGGTCGGCGTGCCGGCATCCCGACTGGACGGGCCCCGACGACCTGACCATCAAGATCAACGAGCTGCGGGAGATCACGGACTGGGAGAAGCCGATCTACGTCAAGGTCGGCGCCACCCGCACCTACTACGACGTGAAGCTCGCGGTGCATGCGGGTGCCGACGTCGTGGTGGTCGACGGCATGCAGGGCGGCACGGCGGCGACGCAGGAGGTGTTCATCGAGCACGTCGGGATACCGACGCTCGCGGCGGTGCCGCAGGCGGTGCAGGCGTTGCAGGAACTCGGGGTGCATAGAAAGGTCCAGCTGATCGTGTCGGGCGGCATCCGGAACGGCGCCGACGTCGCCAAGGCGCTGGCGTTGGGAGCGGATGCCGTCGCCATCGGCACCGCGGCCCTGATCGCTCTTGGCGACAACCACCCGCGCTACGCCGCCGAATACGAAAAGCTCGGCAGCGCCGCCGGGTTCTTCGACGACTTTCAGGACGGCACCGACCCGGCCGGAATCAGTACGCAGAACCCCGAGCTGGCGGCGCGGTTCGATCCGGTCGAAGGGGGCAGGCGGCTGGCCAATTACCTGCGGGTGCTGACGATGGAGGCGCAGACGATCGCGCGGGCCTGCGGTAAGTCGCACGTCTGCCATCTCGAACCCGAGGACCTGGTGGCCGTCACCATCGAGGCTGCGGCGATGGCCCGCGTTCCGCTGGCCGGCACCGAATGGATTCCGGGCCGATGACGACGACCGCGGATGTGGTGATCGTCGGCGGCGGCATCGAGGGGGCCGCCGCGGCGTGGGCGCTGTCGCAGCGCGGCGTCACGAATGTGATCGTGGCCGAACGCAATACCGTCGCGTCCGGTATGACCGGCAAGTCCAGCGGCATCGTGCGTTGCCACTACGGTGTCAGCTCACTGGCCGCGATGGCGACTGTCGGCCTCGAGGTGTTCGAGAGGGCTCAGGATTTTCTCGGGGATCACGCACTCGATATCGGATTCCGGCAGAGCGGCTATGTGGTCGGGGTCGGCGCAGGTGACGCCGACGCGCTGCGCAAGAGCCTCGCGGCGCAGCGTGCCGTCGGCGTGCAGACCGAGGAGATCGACGCGGCCGAAGTCGCCCGGCTGTGGCCGCATGCGGACCTCACCCCGTTCGAGGCGTTCGCGTGGGAGGCACGCGGCGGCTACGGCGACGCCTACCAGACGGCACAGGCCTTCGCGGTGTCGGCACGGGCGGCCGGTGTGCGGATTCTGCAGGGCGCCAACGTGACCGATCTGCTGATCGACGGCGGCAAGGTCACCGGGGTGCGACTGGCCGACGGCACCGAGATCTCCGCGGGCACCGTTGTGGTCGCGACCGGTGTCTGGACCAAGCCGTTCCTCGCGCCGTACGGCATCGACATGCCCATCCGGGTGGTTCGCGAACAACTCGTGACCATCGCGCCTGGCGTCGAACTGGGCAGTGTGCCGGTATTCTCTGACCTGGTGTCACTGCAATACATTCGCCCGGAACTGGGCGGTGAGCTGCTGTTCGGAAACAGCGATCTGTCCGACGTCGAGGACGCCGACCCCGACGCCTATCTCAACCGCGCCACCGAGGCGTTCGTCGAGAACACCGTCGAACGCGTCGGCACCCGGTTCCCCGGCTTCACCGCGGCCGCCATCACCGGCAGCTACGCCGGCTGCTACGACGTCACACCCGACTGGAACCCGGTCATCAGTAGGACCGACGTCGACGGCCTGGTGATCGCCGCCGGATTCAGTGGCCATGGATTCAAGATCGCGCCGGCCGTCGGGAAGTTGATCGCCGACCTCGTCATCGACGGCCACAGCGGCGACCCGCGCATCCCCGAAACCGACTTCCGGTTGTCGCGGTTCGTCGAAGGCGACCTGCTCACGAGTCCATATCCGTATTCCGGTGCCGGACAGATGCGTTGACGTGAGCCATGTCTGACGTCCCGCTGCTGCGCAACCAGTCCGGCACCGCGCGTGACCGCGATCCGCAGGCGCCGCTCGAGGAGCTGGAGCTGGAGGCAGCAATCGGACGGAACGTCCGCCAGCTGCGCCTTCAGAACGGGCTGACGGTCGCGGAAATGGCTGCGCGCGTGGGCATTTCGAAAGCGATGTTGTCGAAGATCGAGAACGCTCAGACGTCGTGTAGCCTGAGCACCTTGGCCCTGTTGGCCAACGGTCTCGACGTCCCGGTGACCAGCCTGTTCCGAGGCGCCGATGTCGAGCGTCCCGCGGCGTTCGTGACCGCGGGCACGGGCGCGCGCATCGTGCGCAACGGCACCAAGGAAGGCCACGAGTACCAACTGCTGGGGTCGTTGCGCGGCGAGCACAAGCGCCTGGAATGTCTGCACGTCACCCTCTCGGCGAAGAGCCAGACCTATCCGCTGTTCCAGCATCCGGGGACGGAGTTCATCTACATGCTGGAGGGCGTCATGGACTACAGCCACAGCCGCTCGGTGTACCGGCTGAACCCGGGTGACTCGCTGCAGTTCGACGGTGAGGGCGCTCACGGGCCCGTCGACCTGGTGGAGGTGCCGATCCGGTTCCTCTCGGTGATCGCGTTCCCCGACTCACAGCTCTGACGCGCCTCACTTCGCGGGGCTTCCCACGGTAGTTTTCCCTGCAGCGACGCAGAGCGAGGGAGTATCCATGGCCCCAGACACCGATCGGACCGGTTCGATCAGTTTGCGTCAGGCGATCGACCTGCAGACACCGAAGGCTCTGGAGCTGTGGCTGGACGTCGTCGGCGATCCCGCCGAACGCGCCTACGAGCTGTCGCGGCTGTCCTCCGCGGACCGGCGCCGTCTCGGCGCGGGACTCGATACCGAAGTCGGCCGCCAGTTGCTCGGAGGAGTCGACTTCCATCTGGCCGCCAAAGTCGTGAAGTCATTGCCCGTTCCGCAGGCCGCCGAAATGCTGGCCACCCTCGATACCAACCATGCGGTCAGGATTCTGCGTCGATTCGAGCACGACTCCAGAGACGCGCTACTCTCCGCGATGCCGATCGAACGGGCCAAGACCCTGCGCAAGATGTTGGCGTGGCCACCGCATTCGGTCGCTGCCCATATGTCGCCGGAACCACTGGCGCTCGGCCCGACGGCGACCGCCGAGGAGGCGGTGGCGCACATCCGTCAGCGGATCGCCGAGCAACCCAAGGACGCCCACACCGGCAACTGCGTCTACGTCACGGATTCCGACCACCAGCTGCTCGGCGCCGTTCCGTTCCGCAACCTGGTTGTCGCGCAGGCCGATCGACCTGTGGCCGACTTGATGGAAGCCGACGTCGTCACCGTCGCACCGCTGACCGAGGCCGAGCATGCCGCCCAAATGTTCGTAGGCCGGCGCCTGGAGGAGCTCGCGGTGGTCGACGGTGACAACCGACTGCTCGGAATCCTCACCGAAGACCAAGCGCTGGACATCATCGAGGAGGAGACCACAGAGGACGCTGAAAAGCAGGGTGGCTCAACGCCACTCGAGGTACCCTACCTCCGCGCTTCACCGTGGTTGCTGTGGCGTAAGCGAATCGTCTGGCTACTCGTGCTGTTCGTCGCAGAGGCCTACACCGGTACCGTGTTGCGCGCTTTCGAGGACGAGATGGAGGCCGTCGTCGCCCTCGCGTTCTTCATCCCGCTGTTGATCGGCACCGGCGGTAACACCGGCACTCAGATCACCACCACTCTCGTTCGCGCCATGGGAATGGGTCAGGTCCGATTCCGAGACCTGCCCGCTGTCGTCGCGAAAGAGATGTCCACCGGCATGCTGCTCGCCATCGCGATGGCGTTCGCAGCGTTGATCCGAGCATGGACGCTCGGCGTCGGTCCGCAGATCACGCTCACGGTCACACTGACCGTCGCCGCCATCGTGTTGTGGTCGGCGTTCGTCTCATCGATACTCCCGCTGGTGCTCAAGAAGGCGCGGGTCGACCCCGCGGTGGTGTCCGCACCGATGATCGCCACGATCGTGGACGGCACCGGCCTG
This sequence comes from Mycolicibacterium moriokaense, assembly GCF_010726085.1. NCBI lineage: Bacteria > Bacillati > Actinomycetota > Actinomycetes > Mycobacteriales > Mycobacteriaceae > Mycobacterium > Mycolicibacterium moriokaense. Next base: position 927,947 of record NZ_AP022560.1, on the reverse strand, counting down.
ATGATCTACTTCGTCATCGCCCACGCGACTCTGCCCCAGCTGGCGGGACTGTAAGCAACCGCGCTTGACACTCCCGCTCGAGACAGGGAGGTCTCGAGCCATTCGTCAAATCAGACGGCGGGTTCCGTGGACAGGTCGGCCTCGGTGTCGGCCGCGGTGGTGCGGCCGTAGCCGCCGATCCCGCTGGGGCGCAGGAACAGCAGCGCACCGACCAGGTACACCACCCCGGACACGAACGCCGCCGGGAACGACGCGGTCAGGAACTGAAACGGCGGGCGGTATACGTAGGTGACCGGGTCGAGCAGATAGATGTAGGTCACCACACCGGCGGCCAGTGCCGCGAAGCCCACCGGGTTGAACCCGGCCACGTAGTAGTAGGACGAGGTCTTGTCCCGCAGGAACAGCGACTGCACCTCAAAACGCTGGCCTCGCAACAGATACCAGTCGACAATCTGGATGCCGCACATCGGGGCGAACGCCACTCCGAGGAACGCCACGAAGACCGTGAAGAACGTCTCGGCGGAGTTGGCGAAGAACCCGACGATGATCATCGCCGGCACCGAAACCCAGAAGATCGTCCACTTCCACGACAGGCGAGACGCCCCGGGCAGCTGCCGCACCGCCAGGCTGGAGGCGTAGACGCCCATCATCGCGGTGCCGATGTTGGCGATCAGCAGGAACACCAGCATGATGCCGCCGATCACCACGCCGCCCTGGCTGACCAGGAACGACGTCGGGTCGCCCGCGGAGTCCTCGACGACCAGGCCGGTGTACAGACCGGTCAGCGAGCCGATTCCGACACCCAGGCCGAAGCCGATGACCACCGGCCACAGCGAGGTGCGAGCGCTGGGGTTGGTGCGCACGATCGCGCCGACGTAGGCCCACCAGGACAGGTTGGAGGCGATCAGCACCTCCAACGCGCTGGCCCAGTTGCCGGCAGCGTCGTCGTAGGGGGCGACGGCCACTGCGTCGAGTACACCGGCCACACCCACCCGCTGCACCAACAGCAGCAGCACCACCAAGCTCATCGCCGCGACGATCACCGCGATAACCGGGCCGCGGCTGCGCACGTACTCGGGACCCTTGCGGATCAGCGCCAGCACCAGGAACACCGCGGCGACGCCGACGATGCCCACACACCAGCTTCGGTAGCGCTCGTCCAACACGCCGAACGAGATGAGCAACTCGGCGAGGGCCCGGCCCTTGTAGATGAACAGGATGATGCTCCAGCCCATCGCCGAGCAGTACACCAGCAGCAGCGATAGGTACGAGCCGCGGGGGCCGAGCTGGGCGCGGCTGGCCACCACCGAGTCGATACCGTACTTGGCGCACATCGGCAGGGTGGCCAGCGTCACCAGCAGGATGCCGAGCAGCGCTCCTGCCAGCGTGGCGAAGGTGCCGGCGCCGGCGTTGAGGTAGTAGGCGACGAAACCACCGATGGAGAAGCACCAGGTGGCCATCGCCGCGGAGAACGCCGCCAGGAAGATCGCGACCTTGCCGAACCCCCGCTCGGAGCGCAGCAGGGGCCAGCCGTTCTCCTCGGCCAACTGATAGCTGCCGAGCGAGGTGGTGGCGGTCACAGCGCCACCCCCACGATCACCAGCAGGACCGGGACGACGATCGTCGCGACCGCGAACCATACGTAGTCACGCGCGAGCAGTGGCTCACCCTGGACGTCGCCGTCCTCGATGGCACGGCAGCGCGCCGCCAGTTCGGGCCGAAGCGTGTTGGGCATGTCTTGTTTCCTTATCTGTCTTTATCTGTCTTTATCTGTCTTTATCTGTCGATATCTGTCGATATCTGTCGATGGGGGGTGGGGGCTAAGCCCCGTCAGCGCACGGCCGGGATGACTTCGTGTCCGATCAGTTCGAGCGAGCGCTTGATGTTCTCGTGGCCGACGCCGTCGATGCGCAGCACCACCTCGTCGACGCCAATCTCTTCGAGGCGTCGCAGCCGCTCGATGAAATCGCCGGGGGTGCCGATCATCACCGACGGCGTGTACTCGCACAGCCAGTCCAGGTCGTCCTGGTGCGCGATGAGCTGGTCGAGCGTCTCGAGATACGTGTATCCCGGCTGCTTCGACAGCGGGATATAGAGGTCGAGGATGAACTTGAAGTAGCCCATCGCCTTCTCGCGGGCGATCTCGCGAGCCTGCTTGCGGTCCTCGGCGCAGAATGCGGTCGCCACGAACAACCCACGGAAGTCGTTAGGGGCCAACACATTCGAGTGGTCGGCGCTGTCGAACGCCGTCAGGTAGGCGTCCATACACTCCTGCAGGTAGTCGAAGCCGAAGTAGTTGTCGAAGGTGACCACCCCGATGCCACGCTCACCGGCGATCGTGTGGGTCTGCACGCTGGAGGCCGCCACCGACAGCGGCAGGTGCGGCTTGGTGTACGGCTTAGGCACCACCTCGACGGGCGGGATCTTCCAGATCGGGCCGTCGTGCTCGAGCTTGTCGGCGGTCATCGCCTTGAGCAGCACCGCCATCCCGTCTTCCCACTGCTCGCGGGTGGTGGCTGGGTCGACTCCAAACGCCCCAAGGGTGGTGAGGTTGTTGGACCGTGCGGTGCACAACTCGGCGCGGCCGTGGGAGACGATGTCGAGCGTGGCCATCCGCTCGGCGACCAGGATCGGATGGTTCCACTTCAGCATGACCGCAGCCATGATGCGCAGCTTGATGTTCTTGGTACGCATCGCAATCGCCGAGTAGAGCACCTCGGGGGCGGCGACGGAGAAGTTCGGCGGGCTGAAGTGCTGCTCGGACGTGCCCCAAGTGGAGAACCCCAGCTCGTCGGCCAGCGCCACCTCCTCAATCAGCTGGTGGTAGCGCTCGTAGGCGTTGGTACCGGTCAGGTCACCTTCCTGCAGCAGTCCTACGCGCATCGTGTGATCTCCTCTGGTGCGGTTGCGGTCGCCCCGGGCGGAGGCGTCCGGTCTTGTAGGGTTTTCGGCATGGCCACAAGGCTGCGCAGTTGACTGACGGCCTGAACCCCAGCGACCTCGAACTGATCGATTACCTGCAGCTCGACGGCCGGATGCCGTTCACGGAGCTGGCACGCCGAACGGGGGTGACCGAGAAGACGGTCCGGCGTCGCGTCGCGCGTCTGCTGAGTTCCCGGTTCATCACGATCGCTGCGGTGACGGACCCCAGCGCGCTCGGATTCGACTGCATGGCACTGGTTTTGATCACCGTCGACGGGTCCCGCCGACCGGTGCACATTGCCGAGGAGCTGGTCGCGCTGCCCGAGGTCGACTACGTCACGGTGACCACCGGTGAGTTCGCCCTGCAGGCCGAGGTGATCTGCACCGACAAGCAGGAGCTCTATGACATCGCCTTCGGCACCATCGGATCCGTCGCCGGGGTGGCGTCGGTCGAGGTGCTGCCATATCTGCGGTTGCACTACCAGCAGGCCCGCCACTCCGGGGCGCCCAGCGAGGCCGGGGGTGTGCGGCCCAAGCTGCTCGACGACACCGACCGCGCCATCCTGACCGAGCTCGCCGTCGACGGGCGGGCGTCCTTCCGGGACTTCGCCACCCGGCTCGGGGTGTCGGAGGCGACGGTCCGGCAGCGCTACGCCAAGCTCGTCGACTCCGGCGCCGCCCGGGTGATGTGCATCGTCAACCCGCTGCGGCTCGGCTATCGGAGCACCAGCTGGATCGGGATCCGCATCGGCGAGAAGGGCCGCGCTCAGGACGTCGCCGAGGCCCTGACCCGGCTGTCGGCCGTGTCTTACGTCGCGATCACCGCGGGCCGGTTCGACTTGATCGCCGAAGTGGTCGCCAAGACCGAGGAAGTCCTGCTGGCAGTGGTCGACGACCAGATCCGCACGATCGAAGGCGTTGCCGCGGTGGACATCTGGATGTATCTCACCCTCTTCTACAAGGCCGTGCGGCCCCGTCGTGCGGAAGGATCCGGCGGTCATGACAACGACGTCCACACGGTCTGAGTGCCCAAGTACTTCTCCAGACCCTCTGGGCCGCAACCCCTTCCGATCCGCGAGCCCTTGACTCCACGGAACGCGGTGAGGCCGTCGTCCAGCGAGTCGAACGGCTGCACCACGTAACGACGCAGTTGTCATGGATCTCCTTGGATTTCGGGGGCGTCGCGACGGGCGCGGCGGGCGCGCCGGGTCCGGACCAAGTGACCGCGGTGTCGTTATGCGTAAACTTGCCACGGTTCAGGACCGAAATGCGTATTTAAATTCGTTGTGACTGCAATCCCCAGAGGGACGCGAGCATTCTGTGAGGTATGGAGTTCCGGCCGAGGGTGAGCGCTCGGAGGGCCACCGGGCCCGGAGGGGATTTGGTTGGCCGCCCGGGTTGGGAGTACAGTTTTTGCCGTGCAGCGGGTGCTCCTTCTCGGCAGCCGCGACGGGGTCTGATCAGACCGGCTTCCCGTCGCGGGTGTTCGCGATGCGCCGGTCGTGATTCCATCGACAACCCGGAGCAACCATCGTGACCACCTTCTCTCGACCCGCACCAGATTCACCTGACGCCTTCTCGTCGGTCCGCACTCTGACCAAACCCGCAGGTCCGCCCAACCCCGGCCAGCCCGCGTGGAACACCCAGCGCGGCTCGTCGATGCCCATCAGCCGGTATCGCCCCTTCGCCGAGGAGGTCGAGCCCGTCACGCTGCCCGACCGCACGTGGCCCGACAAGGTCGTCGACCGCGCCCCCATGTGGTGTGCCGTGGACCTGCGCGACGGCAACCAGGCCCTGATCGACCCGATGAGCCCACAGCGCAAGCGCCGCATGTTCGACCTGCTGGTGCGGATGGGCTACAAGGAGATCGAGGTCGGCTTCCCGTCGGCCAGCCAGACCGACTTCGACTTCGTCCGCGAGATCATCACCGACGGCGCCATCCCCGACGACGTCACCATCCAGGTCCTGACGCAGTGCCGCCCGGAGCTGATCGAGCGGACGTTCGAGGCCTGCGAGGGCGCGCCGCGGGCGATCGTGCACTTCTACAACTCGACCTCCATCCTGCAGCGACGGGTCGTGTTCCGCGCCGACCGCGAGGCGGTGAAGAAGATCGCCACCGACGGCGCCCGCATGTGCGTCGAGGAGGCGAAGAAGTACCCCGGGACGCTGTGGCGCTACGAGTACTCGCCGGAGTCCTACACCGGCACCGAACTGGAGTACGCCGTGGACGTCTGCAACGCGGTCGCGGAGATCATCGAGCCCACCCCCGAGGTGCCGCTGATCGTGAACCTGCCCGCCACTGTAGAGATGGCCACGCCGAACGTGTACGCCGATTCGATCGAGTGGATGAACCGGCATCTGACCCCGCGCGACTCCATCATCCTGAGCCTGCATCCGCACAACGACCGCGGAACCGCCGTCGCCGCAGCGGAATTGGGCTATCAGGCCGGGGCCGACCGGATCGAGGGCTGCCTGTTCGGCAACGGCGAGCGCACCGGCAACGTATGCCTGGTCACGCTGGGCATGAACCTGTTCTCGCGCGGCGTCGACCCCCAGATCGACTTCTCCAACATCGACGAGATCCGTCGCACGGTGGAGTACTGCAACCAGCTGCCGGTGCACGAACGCCACCCGTACGGCGGCGATCTGGTGTACACCGCCTTCTCCGGCAGCCACCAGGACGCGATCAACAAGGGTCTGGACGCCATGAAGGTGTCCGCCGACGAGCAGGACGCCGATGTCGACGACATCCTGTGGCAGGTCCCGTATCTGCCGATCGACCCGCGCGACGTCGGCCGCACGTATGAGGCTGTCATCCGGGTGAATTCGCAATCCGGCAAGGGCGGCGTCGCCTACATCATGAAGGCCGACCACGGCCTGGCTCTGCCCCGGCGGCTGCAGATCGAGTTCTCCCAGGCGATCCAGAAGATCACCGACGGCGAGGGCGGCGAGGTCTCGCCGAAGGAGATGTGGGATGTCTTCGCCGAGGAGTACCTGGCGCCGATCCGGCCGCTGGAGCGCATCCGCCAGAAGGTGACCGCGTCCGAGGTGGACGGCGGCATCGACACCATCGAGGCGGTGGTGAAGGTGGACGGCGTCGAGCGCGAGATCGTCGGCGCGGGCAACGGTCCGCTCGCGGCGTTCGTCGACGCACTCGGTGCCATCGGCATCGAAGTCAATGTGCTGGATTACTCCGAACACGCGCTGTCCGCGGGTGAGGAGGCCCAGGCCGCCGCCTACGTCGAGGCCTCCATCAACGGCAAGACGGTATGGGGCGTGGGCATCGCGACGTCGATCACCACTGCGTCGCTTCGGGCCGTGGTGTCGGCCGTCAATCGCGCGTCACGCTAGCCACCGAGGAAGGCACTCAGCACGCGGTCCACAAGACCGCCATCGACCTGCGAGGTTGCGCGACACACACCCGTTGCGCATCCTGCTGAACACGCCTGCCTCGTGTCGAGGTGAAGCCGGCGGTGTCCGTAATCACACCGCCGGCTTCACCTGTAAGTAAACTGACTGGCGCGCAAACAAATTGCACATGTGACCGTCGACGAAGGAGCGGGCATGGACTGGGGTTCAACGTGGGATTTCCTCTGGCACTTCCTCATCATCTTCGGGTGGATCGCGTATCTGATTGTGCTGTTTCAGATCCTCACCGACCTGTTCTGGCGCGACCATGAAACATCCGGTGTCGTGAAGGCCATCTGGGTGTTCTTTCTGATCGTCTTCCCATGGATCACGGCACTGATCTACCTGTTGGCCCGAGGTAAGGGCATGGCGCAGCGGGCACATGCCGCGGCAGTCGCGGCCCAAAAGGCGGCCGACGAATACATCAGAGAGGCCGCGGGGCGCTCGCCGGCGCAGGAGATCGCAGACGCGAAGGCGCTCTTGGAAGCCGGCACGATTACGCAGGCCGAGTTCGACAGCCTGAAGGCGAAAGCGCTTTCCTAGTCGGGGAAGACGCTCAACAGTCGGTCCACCAGACCGTCGACGTCCTGGGTGCCCGGCTCGGGCGCGAGCGTCAAGTTGCTGAACGCAAGCCCGTTGAGCAGCCTGGCGAGTTCGTCCATCCGCTCCGGCGCCGGGGTGAAGCCCGCCGCCTCGAATATGAGCGTCGCCGACTTCACCGCGGCGGCCTGGAGTTCACGCATCATCGGCTGCAACTCCGGGCGTCGTGTGCTTTCCATGAAGAGCTCGAATCGGGCCAGCGTCCAGCGGCGCGCCTGCTCATCGGGCTCAAGCATGCGAATCATCAATGCTTTCAACGCATCCCGGCTCAGCGGACCGACGGCCGACTGCAGCATTTCGACCCGCTGCCAGTGCAGGTCGACGGTGCGGGCCGCCGTCGCCTCCAGCAACGCCTGCCGGGTGCGGAAGTAGTTTGACGTGGTGCCCGCCGGTACACCGGCGCGGCTGTCGACCTGGCGATGCGTGAGACCCCCGACGCCGTCATCGCAGAGGATGTCGATGGCGGCGTCGAGGATCTGGTTGCGGCGCTCTGGATTGGGCGGCATCAGTTCCTATATTGCAGCTTGGCGAAAAGGGTGAGGAACGCCGGGTACACGACGATCAGCAGGAACCAGCTGAACCACATCGGGAACCACGTCATCAGGGTCGTGTCCCAGATGATGTAGCTGCAGTAGATGTGTAGCGGCACACTGCCCGCGATGTAGATGACCGAGGCGGTGAACAGCGCTCGCTGCCGCTTGCTGGTGAACACGACGCGATGCTTGGCGAGCAACAGGATTCCGGTGATGCCCGCATAGCTCATCGGCACGAGCAGGATCTTGTCGGTCGTCGGCGTCACGACGTACGTCATGGCGAAGTCGTCGCCGAAGATGACCCGCAGCACGTGGAGGAGCACACCCAGCGAGATGGTCAGCGCGGCGGCCTCGCGGTAGAAGTAGCCGCGCCGGTGAAGCGTGTCCTTGAAGGACTCATGTACTACGCTTGTAGTGGTATTCATGAGCGCACAGTATCACTACATACGTAGTGGTTACAAGGGGGTCCTAGAAGAGCGCCATCTGCTGGCCGCCCAGCGTGGCGTCGGCGAATTCCTCGACGGTGCTGCCGCCCACGACGGCGTCGAGTTGGCTCATGAAATCGGCGTCGGTGATGGACGGAATGCCCAGTTCACGGGCCTGATAGCCCTTGCCTTGCTCGGGATTGGCCTCGTTGCAGATGATGACGGAGGTCTCGATGTCGACGGCATCCGCGTACGACAGCCCGGCGTGCAGAATCCGCTCGACGAGCTCCTCATGGGTGCGGTCGACCTCGGCCGCCAGCGCGACCCGCATGCCCTGGACCAACGGCCGGCCTGCGACGTAACGGCCGGGGTTGACGTACGGGCATGGCAGCCGGGCCGCCAACATCTTCAGCGGTCGCAGTTCCTCGTGTGTCACTTGTCCGTTCGGCCACTCGCGCCGCGACAGCGGACGAACCGGCAACCACACCTTGCGTTCCCGCGCGCGCACCAAAACGGGCTTGAGGATCTGCGCGAGCACCATCGCGTCGTCGAGGGCATCGTGTGGCTTCAGCTGCGTGATACCCCAATGTGCGGCAAGGGTTTCCAGGCGCAGGTTCTCGGTTCCCAGCTCTAGTCGACGAGCCAGCTCGACGGTGCACATCGCGCTGTCAATGGGCAGTTCCGCCTCGACCATTTCGGCTTCGGCGGTCAGGAACGAGTAGTCGAAGCCGACGTTGTGCGCCACCAGGGTGCGGTCGCGCAGCAGGTCGACCAGATCGCCGACGATGTCGCCGAAACAGGGCTGGCCCTCCAGCATCTCGGCGGTCAGGCCGTGGACGTGGGTGGGTCCGGGGTCGACGCCGGGATTGAGCAGTGTGTAGAGGCTCTGCTCGACGTTGCCGTCGTCGCCGAGAGCCAGGGCCGCGATGCTGATGATCCGCGCATGCCCCGGGTGGAAACCGGAGGTCTCCACGTCCACGACGGCCCAGCCTGTGCCATCTTCAGTTGCCGGCCGGCCCCAGGAGCCGGGCCGACGACTTTCGGCACCTGTTTGGCTCACGTTTTCGAGGATGGCACGAACGGGTGACATCACAGGATCACTCGACAGCGTGTCGGGCACCTGCTTCTGCCCTCTTAGACTGCCGGGGATGATCACCATTCGCGGACGAGTCGCCCTGGCGGCCGGAGCCGGGGCGCGTTGGGCGTCGCGGGTCACCGGTCGCGGTGCCGGCGCGATGATCGGTGGTCTGGTCGCGATGTCGCTGGACAAGTCGATACTGCGCCAGCTCGGTGAGGGCCGTCGCACGACGATCGTGACCGGTACGAACGGTAAATCGACCACCACGCGGATGACCGCGGCGGCGCTGAGCACCGTCGGGGCCGTCGCCACCAACGCCGAGGGCGCGAACATGGACGCCGGGCTGGTCGCAGCCCTCGCGGGCGCGCGTGACGCGACGTTGGCGGCGCTCGAAGTGGACGAGATGCACGTCCCGCATGTGGCCGACGCCCTCGATCCCGCCGTGATCGTGCTGCTGAACCTGTCCCGGGATCAGCTCGATCGCGTCGGTGAGATCAATCACATCGAGCGGACTCTCCGCCGCGGTCTCGCGCGGCATCCTTCGACGGTGGTGATCGCGAATTGCGACGACGTGCTGATGACGTCCGCCGCGTACGACAGCCCGAACGTGGTCTGGGTGGCCGCAGGCGCCGGATGGGCGAACGATTCGGTGAGCTGCCCGCGCTCGGGTGAGGTGATCGTGCGCGACGGCAATCACTGGTATTCGACGGGAACGGATTTCAAACGTCCGTCACCGCAGTGGTGGTACGACGACACTCACATCTACGGGCCTCACGGTGTGACGTTACCGATGGAGCTGGCGCTGCCCGGAAACATCAACCGCGGCAATGCGACTCAGGCCGTCGCCGCTGCAGTTACGCTCGGCGCCGACCCAGCCGCCGCGGTGGCCGCCGTGTCTGGTGTCGACGAGGTCGCGGGCCGCTACAGCACGGTGTCGCTGGGGCAGCACACGGTGCGGATGCTACTGGCCAAGAACCCGGCGGGCTGGCAGGAGGCGCTGTCGATGGTCGACACCAACGCGGGCTCTGTGGTGATCTCGGTGAACGGTCAGGTGCCCGACGGCGAGGACCTGTCGTGGCTGTGGGACGTCAACTTCGAGCATTTCGTCGACAAACCCGTTGTCGCCGCCGGTGAACGGGGTACCGATCTCGCGGTGCGGCTGGGCTACGCGGGCGTCGAACACACGTTGGTGCACAACGCCGTTGAGGCGATCACGTCCTGCCCACCGGGGCACGTCGAGGTCGTCGCCAATTACACGGCGTTCCTGTCCCTGCAACGAACGTTCGGGAGGGCCGGCCGTGCGTGAGTCGGCGGTGCGCATCGGGCTGGTCCTGCCCGACGTGATGGGAACCTATGGGGACGGCGGCAATTCGGTCGTGTTGCGCCAACGCCTGCGCTTGCGCGGCTTCGACGCGGAGATCGTCGAGATCACGCTGGCCGATGCGGTGCCCACCGAGTTGGACCTGTACACCCTTGGCGGAGCTGAGGATTACGCGCAGCGGCTGGCCACCAGGCACCTGCAGCGGTATCCGGGTCTGCAGCGCGCCGCAGAGCGGGGTGCGCCGGTGCTCGCGATCTGCGCGGCGATCCAGGTGCTGGGCCACTGGTATGAGACGTCGTCGGGTGAGCGGGTCGACGGCGTCGGGATGCTCGATGTGACGACGTCCCCGCAGGACAAGCGGACGATCGGTGAAGTGGTGTCGCAGCCGCTCATCCCCGAACTGTCCGAACGCTTGACGGGTTTCGAGAACCACCGCGGCGGAACGGTATTGGGCCCTGCCGCGCAGCCGTTGGCGCGGATCATCAGCGGGGCGGGCAATCGTGCGGGCGACGGCTTCGACGGCGCGGTGCAGGGAAGTGTCGTCGCCACGTACTTGCACGGGCCGTGTCTGGCGCGCAACCCGCAGCTCGCGGACTATCTACTTTCGCGCGTGGTCGGGGATCTCGCCCCGTTGCAGATCGACGAGGTCGACCTGTTGCGCACGGAGCGTCTCTCCGCACCCCGGCGCGTCTAGGCCATTGCGCGACGGCCCGCGAGCGCGCGGCCCAGCGTCAACTCATCCGCGAACTCGAGGTCCCCACCCATCGGTAGCCCGGACGCGATCCGCGTCACCGTGAGTCCCGGGATGTCGCGCAGCATCCGCACCAGATAGGTCGCCGTCGCCTCGCCCTCGGTGTTCGGGTCGGTCGCGATGATCACCTCGGTGATCTCCACACCGTCCACCCGTTCGCCAATCCTGTTCAGCAGCTCACGGATTCGCAGCTGTTCGGGCCCGACGCCGGACAACGGATCCAACGCCCCACCCAGTACGTGATACCTGCCGCGGAACTCCCGGGTCCGCTCGACGGCCTGCACGTCCTTGGGTTCCTCGACGACGCACACCACGGAGCCGTCGCGACGGGTGTCGGAACAGATGCGACACCGGTCGTCGTCGGAGACGTTGCCGCACACGGCGCAGAACTTGACCCCGTCGCGCACCTTGTTCAATACGGCCGTGAGCCGGTCGATGTCCGGCGGCTCGACGGACAACAGGTGGAATGCGATCCGCTGCGCACTCTTCGGACCGATGCCCGGCAGCTTGCCGAGCTCGTCGATCAGATCCTGGACCGGCCCCTCGAACAACTCAGATTCCCGGCAGTCCCATGTCGCCCATTCCACCCGCCAACGGGCCGAGACGGTCGTGCGCCAGGATCGTCACCTGTTTCGACGCGTCGGCGATCGCTCCGACGACGAGATCCTGCAGCGTCTCCACGTCCTCCGGATCGACCACCTTCGGGTCGATCCGCACCGCGATCACCTCGCCGCTGCCCTTCATCGTCACCTGCACCAGACCACCGCCCGCCTGGCCGTTGACCTCGGCGGCGGCCAGCGCGGCCTGCGCCTCCATCAGCTGCTGCTGCACCTGTTGCGCCTGGGCCAACAGCGCCGACATATCGGGCTGGCCACTACCACCGGGTTGCATGACGATCCCCTTGCGTATTGGTCTCGACTTGATTGCTTCGTCGGGTCGAGCTTCAACAGTAGTCGGGGTCAGCGCTACGGTGGCGCCCGTGCATCCCCGCCTGCGTGTCGGTACCACGAGAGCACTGCGGTCCAGCGCCGCGGTGGCGACCGGACTGCTCGTCGCCGCATCGACGCTAGTCAGCCCGGCCTTGCCGGTCTCGCACGCGGCGCCGGCCAATATCGCAGGCAAGATCGTGTTCCTCGATCCAGGCCACAACGCCGTCAACGACGAGTCCATCAGCCGCCAGGTGCCGACCGGCCGCGGCGGCACCAAGGACTGCCAGGCCAGCGGCACGTCCACCGACGACGGCTACGCCGAGCACGCGTTCACGTGGGAGACCACGCTGCGCATCCGCCAGGCCCTGACCGCGCTCGGCGTCCGCACCGCGATGTCACGCGGCGACGACAACAGCGTCGGCCCCTGCGTCGACCAACGCGCCGCCCTGGCCAACTCGGTGAAGCCCGACGCGATCATCAGCATCCACGCCGACGGCGGGCCGGCCAACGGCCGAGGCTTCCACGTCCTGTACTCATCGCCGCCGCTCAACGAGGCGCAGGCCGGGCCCGCGGTGCGACTCGCGACCGTCATGAAGGACCAGCTGCAGGCCTCGGGCCTTGTCCCGTCGACCTACATCGGCACGGGCGGCCTGAATCCGCGCTCCGACATCGCCGGGCTCAACCTCGCCCAGTACCCGGCGATCCTGATAGAGCTGGGCAACATGAAGAACCCCGCGGATTCGGCGCTGATGAAGACGCCCGAGGGTCGGCAGAAGTACGCCGACGCCGTGGTGCGCGGTATCGCCGGCTTCCTGGGTTCGAGCTAGCCCTCGACCTGCTTCTTCAGGTTCGCCAGCACCTCGTCCTGAATCTTGCGCAGTCCCAGCGGGGCGAACGTCTTCTCGAAGAAGCCGCCGATGCCGCCCGCACCCTTCCACGACGTCTTGACCGTCACCGACGAGCCCTCGCCTGCGGGCGCGACCGTCCAGTTCGTGATCATCGACGAGTTGGAGTCCTTCTCGATGACGGTGTGGCCGGCCACGTCGACCGTGGCCTTGACGTCGCGCACCCGCGACTTGGTGGCCTGCAGCTTCCAGGTGACCACCGTGCCGGCCCCCTGGCCGCCCTCGAGCACTTCGTACGCGCTGTAGTGCGAGGAGAGGATCTTGGGCCGCACGTGGACATAGTCGGCGACAGCCGCCAACACGGTGTCGGGCGCGGCGTCAATCAGGACGGTGCTGGACGCGCTGACCTGTCCCATCGGTGCAAACTCCTAGGTCGGGGTGACATGTGTCGGTGCGGTCGCATCGCCTGCAACCGCGGACTAGCGTATATCCGTGTCTGTGACGGAGACCGACGCACGTACTGCTCACTCCGCGGGAGTCGAGCGGCTCCTGGCCAGCTATCGGGCGATCCCGCTGAACGCGACTGTTCGCCTCGCCAAACCGACGTCGAACCTCTTTAGGGCCCGCGCCAAGACCACGGTCAAGGGTCTCGATGTCTCGGGCCTCGGTGACGTCATCGCGGTCGACCCCGACAAGCGCACCGCGGACGTGGCGGGCATGTGCACCTACGAGAACCTCGTTGCGGCCACGCTCCCCTACGGCCTGTCGCCACTGGTGGTGCCTCAGCTGAAGACGATCACGCTCGGCGGGGCGGTCACCGGGCTGGGGATCGAGTCGGCGTCGTTTCGCAACGGCTTACCGCATGAGTCGGTGCTGGAGATGGACATCCTGACCGGAGCCGGTGAGGTCGTCACCGCCAGTCGGAGCCAGAATGCCGATCTGTTCTACGCCTTCCCCAATTCGTATGGCACGCTTGGGTATTCGGTTCGGATAAAGATCGAGCTGGAGACGGTGCGTCCGTTCGTCGAGCTTCGCCATCTGCGTTTCCACACGCTGACCGACCTTTTCGCGGCGATGGATCGCATCATCGAAACCGGCGGCCATGACGACAGACCCGTCGATTACCTCGACGGCGTCGTGTTCTCGGCCGACGAGAGCTACCTGACGCTGGGTTTCCAGACGGCCACGCCGGGCCCGGTCAGCGATTACACCGGCCAGCAGATCTACTACCGCTCCATCCAGCACCCGGAAGGTGAAAGACACGACCGGCTGACGATCCACGACTACCTGTGGCGCTGGGACACCGACTGGTTCTGGTGCTCAAGGGCATTCGGCGCACAGAACCCGCGGATCCGCCGGTTCTGGCCGCGGCGTTATCGGCGAAGCAGCTTCTACTGGAAGCTGATCGCCTACGACCAGAGGTTCAACATCGCCGACCGGATCGAAAAGCGCAACGGCCGGCCACCGCTGGAACGCGTCGTGCAGGACATCGAGGTGCCGATCGGACGGGCCGCCGAGTTCGTCGAGTGGTTCCTGGCCAACGTGCCCATCGAGCCGATCTGGTTGTGCCCGTTGCGGCTCCGCGACGACACCACCTGGCCGCTGTACCCGATCCGCGCGCACCAGACGTACGTCAACGTCGGTTTCTGGTCGTCGGTGCCGGTCGGCCCCACCGAAGGGCACACAAACCGCCTGATCGAACGCAAGGTCAGTGAACTCGAGGGACACAAATCGCTGTATTCCGATGCGTACTACAGCCCAGAGGAGTTCGACGAACTCTATGGTGGAGAAACTTACAAAACCGTCAAGAAGACCTACGACCCCGACTCACGACTGTTGGACCTGTACGCGAAGGCGGTACAACGGCGATGAGTGCTAGCGCGGAGAGCGGAGGAACACGTTGACCACGTTCAAGGAACCCACCACCCAGGCAACAGGCCGGCTGACGCTTGCCGAGATCCTGGCGATCTTCGCCTCGGGTCAGGTCCCGCTGAAATTCACCGCGTACGACGGTAGTACGGCCGGGCCGGAGGACGCCAAGATCGGGCTCGACCTGTTGACGCCCCGCGGCACCACGTATCTCGCGACGGCACCGGGCGAACTCGGTCTCGCGCGCGCCTACGTGTCGGGCGATCTCGAGCCGATCGGAGTGCATCCCGGTGATCCCTACGAACTGCTCAGGGCGCTGGCGGACAAGCTCGAATTCAAGCTTCCACCCCCGCGGGTGCTGGCGAACATCGTTCGCAGCATCGGCATCGAGCACCTCAAGCCGATCGCTCCGCCGCCACAGGAGGCCCTGCCCCGCTGGCGGCGCATCGCAGAGGGCTTGCGCCACAGCAAGACTCGCGACGCCGAGGCCATCCATCACCACTACGACGTGTCGAATCAGTTCTACGAGTGGGTGCTCGGGCCGTCGATGACCTACACCTGCGCGTGCTACCCGGATGCTGACGCGTCCCTGGAAGAGGCGCAGGACAACAAGTACCGGCTGGTCTTCGAGAAGCTGCGGCTGAAGCCGGGTGATCGACTGCTTGACGTGGGTTGCGGATGGGGCGGCATGGTCCGCTACGCCGCGAAGCACGGGGTGAAGGCGATCGGCGTGACGCTGTCGAAGCAGCAGGCCGACTGGGCGCAGCAGGCGATCGCCGAGCAGGGTCTGTCCGACCTGGCCGAGGTCCACCACGGCGACTACCGCGACATCCGCGAATCCGGGTTCGACGCGGTTTCGTCGATCGGGCTGACCGAACACATCGGCGTGCAGAACTACCCGGCGTACTTCCGCTTCCTCAAGTCGAAGCTTCGCAACGGCGGGCTGCTGCTCAACCACTGCATCACCCGCCACGACAACCGATCCCCCGCGACCGCAGGCGGATTCATCGACCGCTATGTGTTCCCCGACGGTGAGCTCACGGGTTCGGGCCGCATCATCGCCGAGGCGCAGGACGTCGGCCTCGAGGTGTTGCACGAGGAGAACCTGCGTCAGCACTACGCGATGACGCTGCGCGACTGGTGCCGCAACCTCGTCGAGCACTGGGACGAGGCCGTCGAGGAGGTCGGGCTGCCCACCGCGAAGGTGTGGGGGCTCTACATGGCAGGCTCACGGGTGGGCTTCGAGACGAACATCATTCAGCTGCACCAGTTCCTGGCGGTCAAGCTCGACTCGCACGGTAACGACGGCGGCCTGCCGCTGCGCCCGTGGTGGACGCCCTAACTCCGGCGATTTGTGTGCGTTCGCGAGCGGTGAGCGCTCCTGAACGCACACAAATCGCTCAGGTGCCGTCGATGCGGCGGGCGCCGAGCTCGTTTTGAAGCAGCTCCAGCGCGGCTTCCTCGGGATCGCGCCGCGGCGCCTCGGAGGTGTCGCTGCCCGCTTCGGCGAGCATGCTCTCCTCTTCGTCGTCGTGCTGCTGCGGCGGGGGAGCGACGGGCGCGGACTCCTGCGGTTCGGGAGCGGGCGCACCGGCCGGTCCCGTCTCACATCGAATCTTCCAGTCGACGCCGAGTGCATCCTTGAGTGCCTCACGGATGACGTCGGCGTTGCGCTGTTCGGTCAACCGCTTGGCCAGAGGTGCGGACTCGTGGCTGAGGACCAGGGTGCCGCCCTCGACGGCGCGGACGACCGCGCCGGCCAGCATCACCTCGGTGGTACGGCTGCGCTGGCGGACCTTCTCACGCACCGTCGTCCACATGCTGCGCACCGCAGCCGCATTCGGCTCACCCGTGACGGCCGCGGGCGGGGGCGCGACGACCACCGGGTCGGAGGGCGGCCGCACCGGCGGCGGCGACTCGGGCTTCGGTTCCGATTTCGGCGGCCCTGGCTTGGGCTCCGGTGCGGGCTCGACCGCCACCGTCGGCTCGAGGGCGGGCTTGCGCACCGGCTCGGCGGGCGCCTGTGTTTCGGTCTTGCTCTTGCGGGCGAAGACCTTCGGCGCGCCGCCCTCGGTGTCGGGGATCGACATGTCCAGCCGCGTCTCGATGCGCTCGATGCGCTGCAACAGCGCGGCCTCGGTGTCGCTGGCCGACGGCAGCAGCAGCCGCGCACACACCACTTCGAGCAGCAGGCGAGGTGCGGTGGCTCCGCGCATCTCCCCCAGCCCGGCGTGCACCACCTCGGCGTAGCGGGTCAACGTCGCGGTGCCGATCCGCGTCGACTGCTCGCGCATCCGGTCCAGCACATCCTCGGGGCCGTCCACCACACCGCGGGCGACCGCGTCGGGAACCGACTGCAGCACAATCAGATCGCGGAAGCGCTCCAGCAGGTCGGTCGCGAACCGTCGCGGATCATGACCGGCGTCGATGACGCCTTCGACGGCCCCGAACAGCGCCGCGGCATCCCCAGCCGCCAGCGCGTCGATCGCGTCGTCGATGAGGGCCACGTCCGTCGCACCCAGCAGCGCCAGCGCCCGCGGGTAGGTGACCTGATTGCCGTCCGCCCCCGCCAGCAGCTGGTCGAGCACCGAGAGCGTGTCACGGGGTGATCCGCCGCCGGCCCGGATGACCAGCGGGTACACCGCGTCGTCGACCGTGACGTTCTCCTGCGCGCAGATCCGCTCGAGCAGCGAGCGCATGGTGCGCGGCGCCAACAGCCGGAACGGGTAGTGGTGGGTGCGCGAACGGATGGTCGGCAACACCTTCTCCGGCTCGGTCGTGGCGAACACGAAGATCAGGTGCTCCGGCGGCTCCTCGACGATCTTCAGCAGCGCATTGAAGCCGGCCGTGGTGACCATGTGCGCCTCGTCGACGATGAAGATGCGGTACCGCGACTGGGCGGGCGCGTAGAAGGCGCGATCGCGCAGCTCGCGGGTGTCGTCCACACCGCCGTGGCTGGCGGCGTCCAGCTCGGTGACGTCGACGCTGCCACCACCGTTGGGCGCCAGCGCGACGCACGAGTCGCAGACACCGCACGGCGTGGCCGTCGGCCCCTGCACACAGTTCAGCGAGCGGGCCAGGATGCGCGCCGACGACGTCTTCCCACACCCGCGCGGGCCGGAGAACAAGTAGGCGTGGTTGATGCGCCCGGCCGACAGCGCGGTGGACAGGGGTTCGGTGACGTGTTCCTGACCAACCACGTCGGAGAAGGTCGCCGGTCGGTACTTGCGGTAGAGCGCCACGCTCAGCAGGCTACCGAGGCCCGGTGACTCCTCGGCGTCGCGTGTGACCAAACCGGCGGTTTCGCTACGAGTCGGTGTTCCGCGCGAACTGGCGGGACCGGCAATCAGCTGGGGCACGCCCCGGCGAGCTGATCAAGAATCCGGGCTGGATCGATGCCGGCCTCCTCGTGCTCGCGGTGCTGTTTACCGCAGGCATCGTCGCCGCCGCCACGATCAACGTCCAACAGAGCACGCCGTTGCCCGCGGTGAGGTCATCAACAAGCTGAGCTAGCCATTCAGCAACGACTCGGTGGCCGACAGCAGCACACAGGTCGCCAGGCCGTCCATCGCCTCGCGCAGCTCCGGCAGCGGCGGGAATGACGGCGCGATTCGGATGTTCTTGTCCTCCGGGTCTTTTCGGTACGGGAACGTGGCACCGGCCTCGGTCACCGCGATGCCGGCATCCTTCGCCAAGGCGATGGTGCGACGCGCCGTCCCCGGCAGCACGTCCAAGCTGACGAAGTAGCCGCCCTTGGGTTCGGTCCACGATGCGATCTTCGAGGGGCCCAGCCGGTCGGCCAAGATCTCGAGCACGGTGGCGAACTTCGGGGCGAGCAGCTCCCGGTGACGCTGCATGTGCAGGCGCACGCCGTCGGCGTCGCCGAAGAACTTCAGATGCCGGAGCTGGTTGACCTTGTCCGGCCCGATCGACTTCTTGCCCGCGTACTGCAGATACCAGGCGATGTTGCCCAGCGAGCCGCCGAAGAAGCTCACCCCGGCACCGGCGAACGTGATCTTCGACGTCGACGCGAACACCAGCGGCCGGTTCGGGTTGCCCGCAGCTTCGGCCAGGCCGAGCACGTCGATGTTGGGCTCGAAGTCGTGGGTCAACGTGTGGACCGCGTAGGCGTTGTCCCACATCAGCCGGAAATCATTGGCGGCCGTTCGCATTTGAACCAGTCGCCGCACCTTCTCCCACGAGAAGGTGACCCCGGTCGGGTTCGAGTACACAGGCACGCACCACATGCCCTTGATCGCTGGGTCGGCCGCGACGAGCTCCTCGATCAGGTCGACATCCGGGCCGTCCTCGAGCATCGGGACGGTGATCATCTCGACACCGAGGGTTTCGGTGATGGCGAAATGCCGGTCATAGCCGGGCGCGGGGCAGAGGAACTTCACCGTGGGCTCCTGCGCCCACGGACGCGGCGAATCGACTCCGCCGTGCAGCATGGTGAACGTCAGGACGTCGTGCATGAACTCCAGGCTGGCGTTGTTGCCCGCGATCAGGTTGGGCACGCTGATGCCGAGCAGCTCGCCGAAGATGGCACGCAGTTCGGGCAGCCCGTGCAAACCGCCGTAGTTGCGGGTGTCGGTGCCGTCGCCGTCCTTGAAGGTGTCCTTGCCGGGCAGCTCCAGCAGGGCGTTGGACAGATCCAGCTGGGCGGCCGACGGCTTGCCCCTGGTCAGGTCGAGCTTGAGCCCCTTGGCCTTGAGATCGGCGTAGTTACGCGTCTGCAGCTCGTGCTGGGCGCGGAGCTCCTCGAGGCCGAGCGACTGAAACGACACGGGAGCGCCTTTCATCGGATGCCGGGGATCGCCGGGAAATCAAGGGGACCCCGCGCACCCGCCAGAGCCCATTGACCCTTGCTGCCTTCCGGCCCTGGGGGAGTTCACAGGATGGACGCCGCGCGGGGTCCAGGACAAAGTCTAGTACCCGGCGCAGGCGCGGCTCGACGGGTGCATCGGGACCACAGGACCAACGGGATTCGGGGTATCAGTGTGTTCCGCTACCATGACCGGCGGAGGATTCGCCTAGTGGCCTATGGCGCTCGCCTGGAACGCGGGTTGGGTTAATAGCCCTCAGGGGTTCAAATCCCCTATCCTCCGCACCCGGACCGAGGTGCGGCTAGTTAGCGAAGAACCTGGTCGCACCTCGGTCCACAAAACCTCAAGGAGGAGTATGCGGCGCTGGGTCGCGGTCACGTGGCACGCGACGTTCTCCTGTGTCGCCGCTGTCCTCTATTTCACCTTCGTCCTGCCGCGCTGGTGGGAGCTGATGGGTGTCACGTCGCACACCCTCGGCACCGTGCTGCGCATCGTCGCAGGGGCGTTGATCGCGCTGGCGGCGCTGCCGGTCGTGTTCACGCTGCTGCGGACCCGCCGACCGGAGTTCCGCACGCCGCTGCTGGCGCTGCGGCTGCGGACCGCATCGATCGTGCTGCACGTCGTCGCAGGCGTGCTGATCATCGGCACGGCGATCAGCGAGATCTGGCTCTCGCTGGACGATGCGGGACCGTGGTTGTTCGGCCTCTACGGGGCCGCCTCCGCGCTCGCCCTGCTGGGCATCTTCGCGTTCTACCTCGCCGATATCGCCGAGTTGCCGCCGCCACCGCCGAAACCGCTGAAGCCCAAGAAGCCGAAGGAACGCCGGGGCCGCAAGAAGGACGCTGCCAAGGACGCTGAGGACGACGCCGACGCTGAGGAGACCGAGCCCGACGAGAAGCCGGCGGAGGCCACCGCGGAGGCCACCGAAGAAACCGCAGAGGACGCCGACGAAGAGGCAGAGCCGGCGAAGTCCAACGGCAAAGCGCCTGATAGCGGTACGTCTGACAAGGTCGCACCGGCGCGTCGTCGCCGCAGGCGTCTGCGCGGCGGCGTCGCCGTAGACGATTAAGAACCGCAATATCGGGCAAAATGGGCAGATGCGCATAGTTCCGATGCGTCGCGCGCTCGCGACGCCCTTGATCGCGCTTGTCGCGGTCCTGGCGCTCGTCGCGCCGGTGCATCCGGCAACATCCACCGCTGCGCCGGGTGACCCGGTCGCCGCGGCCAGCCAGGTCGAGCCCGCCGTGGCGCGTATCGACACCGAGATCTACTACCAGAACGCGATCGGAAACGGCACGGGCATCGTGCTCGACCCCTCCGGTCAGGTACTGACGAATTTCCACGTGGTGACGGGTGCCGACCGCATCACGGTGAGCGTCGCCGGCCGATCGTTTCCGGCCGAACTGGTCGGTTACGACCGCCAGCACGACATCGCGGTGCTGCAGCTGATCGGTGCAGGCGGGCTGCCCGCCGCACCGATAGGTGACTCGGCCAGCCTGGTGGAAGGTGAGCCTGTGGTGGCGCTCGGCAACGCGCACGGCAGCGACGCCCCACTGACGCAGGAGGTCGGCACCATCACCGCCTTCGGCCGCACCGTCCACGCCGAGGACACCCTCACCGGCAGCAAGGACGAGCTGACCGGGCTGATCGAGTTCGCGGCGCCCGTCGTCGCGGGCGATTCCGGGGGCCCCGTCGTCAACGGAGCCGGTCAGGTCGTCGGAGTCACGACCGCGGCATCGGTGAACTTCCGGATGGGCCCGGGCGGCAAGGGCTTCGCCATCCCGATCAACGATGCGATTGCCATCGCGAATCAGATCCGATCGGGGGCGCCGTCCGCAACGGTGCACATCGGGCCGCCGACGCTTCTCGGCGTCGGTGTGCGCACCGCTCCGTTGGACGTACCCGGTGTGCTCGTCGCCGACGTCCTGCGCGGCGGCCCGGCCGAGGCAGCCGGGTTGGCACCAGGCGACGTCCTGATCACCTTGGATGGCACACCATTGGATTCGGCCACCACCTTGACGTACGTGCTGGACCGCCACTATCCGGGCGACGTCATCGATCTGACGTGGATCGACCGCAGTGGCCAGCAGCGCACCGGGAAGGCCGCCCTCGTCCCGCACTGAATCACGTTGTCTCACAACCATTCAGCTGCGTTGAGAGTGCGTTCCAGCCCGGCAATCACCACCTCGAGTTCGAACTCGAACTGAGTTTCGGCATCGCGCTCCGACGGTGCGGCCGCCCCGAGCACTCGGCGCAACGCCGGGTAGGTGTCGTGCGGCTCCCGCGATAGCGCCTCCGAGGTTTCCGCGCGGTGCCGGTGCGCGCCTGACGCGGTCTGCGCGACGACCGTCTGCGCGGCGGATTGGGCGATGTTGGATGCGGCGGTCAGGCCGCGCCGCGCACTGTCGGGATCCAGGCCCGCCGACAGCATCGCATCGAGAAGGCGGTCGGCCAGACCCAGCGCCGCCGAGGTGCTCAGGCCTCGCAGCTGGGCGAAGTCCGTCACCGTGCCGACCCGCAACAGCCCGTCGCGGTACGCCACCGCGTACGCCCGCAGCGTGGCCCGCCAGTCGCCGTCCGCAGGCAGCTCGACGCTGGCGAGTTCGCGCTCGAACTGGTCGAGCACCATCAGGGTCAGCAGACCCTCGCGGTCACCGACGTAGTAGTGCAGCGCCTTGCGGCTCACTCCGAGCTCATCGGCCACCGCTTGCATGGTGAGACCGCCGGGGGGAAGGCGGCGCGCGGCAGCGACGATCTGGTCGCGGCTGATCCGCGGCGGCCGGCCCCTGGTTCGCGCCATCTCCGCAGCCTAGTTTTTCGCCACTCGGGAAAAAAGCCTTCCCCGCAGGGGTAGGATTTCCTATGCTGAGCGAGTGCCAAACGCCCCTTACCGGGTCGTCCAGTGGACGACGGGAAATGTCGGAAAGAGTTCGGTCGAGGCGATCGCCAAGAACCCGAACTACGAACTAGTCGGCCTTTACGCCTGGTCAAAGGACAAATCCGGCCGCGACGCCGGCGAGCTTGCCGGAATTGGGCCGTTGGGCGTCAAGGCCACCAACGACGTCGACGCGCTGCTCGCCCTCAAACCGGACGTCGTGGTCTACAACCCGATGTGGATCAACGTCGACGAGCTCGTCCGCATCCTCGAGGCGGGAGTGAACGTCGTCGCGTCGGCGTCGTTCATCACCGGACACAACCTCGGCGACGACCGCGCCCGGCTCGAGGAGGCCTGCCAGCGCGGCGGGTCGACGCTGTTCGGTTCTGGCGTTAGCCCCGGTTTCGCCGAGCTGCTGGCCATCGTGGCCGCGACCTCGTGCGACCGGATCGACAAGATCACCATCGCCGAGTCGGCCGACACCACCCTCTACGACTCCCCGGACACCGAGCGACCCGTCGGATTCGGCACAGCCATCGACGATCCCGAACTGCAGCCGATGGCCGCGAAAGGAACCGCGGTGTTCGCCGAGGCCGTGCGCCTGGTCGCCGATGCGATCGGTGTGACGCTCGACGAGATCAAGTGCGTCTCGGAATACGCGCAGACGACCGAAGACCTCGTGATGGCGTCATGGACCATCCCGGCCGGCCACGTCGCGGGTGTCTACGCCAGCTGGCAGGGCATCGTGGGCGGCAAGACCGTGATCGACATCAACGTCCGATGGAAGAAGGGCCAGACCCTGGATCCGGACTGGCAGCTTGACGGTGACGGCTGGAAGATCACCATCGAAGGGCGGCCGACGGTCAACATGGCTGTCGGTTTCCTGCCGCCCCAGGACATGATCGAGAACGCCAAGAGCATCGAGGACTTCTTCGTCCTGGGCCACATCATGACGGCGATGCCGCCGATCCACGCGATCCCGGCGGTCCTGGCGGCTGCACCGGGCATCGTCACCTACAACGACTTGCCACTGCCGCAGGCACGCGGCGTCGTCTCAACGGCTTAACGCCGACCCGCAACCTTCTTCGGGAGTTCTGACTCCCGGTAGCGCGCACCGTATTTCGGCACTGCGAGCGGACCCGCATGTCGTGCGGCAACGATCGCGTTGCGCAGCGGGCGGGCCAGGCCTGCGAAGGAGCCCATGTCGAAGAGCATCGGCGTCAGCAGCCGATCGTGCACGAACGCGAACGCGCTGCCGGTCTCCGGGTCGGCCCACCCCAGCGTCCCGCCGAGACCGACGTGCCCAAAACCCTTGAGCAGACCGGGAACCGGTGACTCGTGGTAGCCGAGGTGAAACGGCATCGGCACGCCCATGTTCAGATCGGGCCACGGCCTCGGCTTTCCGATGAGCCCCTGTGTCAGGTCCGGCGACAGGAGCTGGACGCCATCGATGCTGCCTCCATTGGCGATAGCGGCGTACATCCTGGCGAGGCCACGCGCCGTCACCACCCCATTGGCTGCGGGGACCTCCGCGTCGAGGAACGGAATATCGCCCTGCACAAGGGATTTGATACCGGGAAAGTACATCGCGCCGAGCGCACCCGAGATCGGCAACCCGGCGACCTTCGGCGCGACGAAGTCGAAGACCGGGTTCGGGCGAGTGCCCTGTGGAGCCAGGATCTGCGCGACCTTCGTCGGTGAGCCGGCCGGCGGGCGGCCGAGATGTAGGCCGTCCGTGTTCAGGGGTTCTGCGACTTCGATGCGGATGAGCTCACGCATACCCATACCGGTCACGGCCCTGGCGAGGCCGGACAGAATCCACCCGTACGTCAGCGCGTGATAAGCCTGCCTGCCCAGCTGGTGATCGACCGGTGCGGCGGCGAGGCGCTGCTCCATCAGCAGGTGATCGAGCAACTCGTCCTTGGTCACACCCTTGAGATGCGCCAGCCCGGACCGGTGCCGCAGAACGTCGCGCACGGTGATCTCGTCCTTGCCGTTCGTGCCGAACTCCGGCCAGTACCGCGCGACGGGCTCGTCGTAGGACACGAGGCCACGGTCGACCAGGCGGTGAATCACCATGGCCGCGACCCCTTTGGTCGCCGAGAACACCATCGCCCCGGTATCGGCTGTCCAGACCTGCTCCCCGGCGCGGTCCGACCATCCCGTCCACACGTCGACGACGGGTCTGCCGTCGATGTAGACCGCCAACGCCCCGCCGCCGAACCGGCGGCCCGGGAACAGTCCGGCGAAAATTCGGGCGACGTTGGCGAATCGGGGATCAGCTGCACCCTGGACCCCGCGCGGCAGACCCTCCTTGGCCCGCAGAAGTGACGCCTTCGTCATAGGGCAACAATGCGACCACCCACCGCACCGTGGGTCAGAACCGCAAAATTCAGCCGCTCACACTCATGACGTGGGCCTGCAGCTGCGCGCCCGGCGGGCCCTGGACGACGACGTCGGTCAGGATCTGCGCCTGGTCCTTCTCGACGGTGAACTCGCCCTTCTGGGGTGCATCGCCGCCGACCACCTCGTAGAACACCGTGAACGGTGTCTCCGGCAGTGGGTGCAGCCCAATGTATTTCGGCTGGATCGTGTACTTGTACGTACACGACCCGGCCGGCACACAGGTCTGCTCGGTGACATTCACCGCGACGGTGAATTCAAACGGGGTCGGCACCTTCGGCGGTGCGGGCACCAGCGTCGAGCGCGGTGTCGCGTCCCGCTGCGACGGCTTCGGCGCACCCAGGCTTCCGAAGATCATCATGGCCGCGACGCCCACACCACTTGCGACGATGGCAGAAAGCGCCAGGACCGCGAACCACTTTCGCGCGGTCGACGAAACTCGCATGTACCTACTTAACCCGAGTTTTCGTCAATGCTGGGGACGCCGCCGCTTTCCGAGGAAGACCGTCAGGACGATCGCGCCGATGCCGACCGCCGCCGCCATCACCGCCGCCACGATGAGGGTGATGTCCCTGCCGCTCAGACCCGTGGGCTTGGAATCGCTGACCAGCTGCAGGTCGTAGTCGCCCGGCAGCGGGCCTTCCGCAGGTGCCTCCATGCCCGGGAAGCTCTGGGTCTGGTGCACCTCGAACTGGGGCACGCCCTGCTCGTTCTGTTTCCATTCACCCCACGCGGGCGTCACGCCGTCGAGAAGCACCTTGTGGGCACCGCCCTGCGAGGGGTCGGGACCGACATCGACGACCCTGCGGACCACGATCGGCCGGTAGGTCGCGTCGGTGTACTTGACCTGAACGGGAACGTCGGTCAGGGTGCGCACCGGCGGTGGCGGCGGTGGCGGCGGCTGCCCAGGCGCCGGGAGATACCCGCCGCCGAAGAAGTTGCCGACCGCGATGTCGATGGGGATGCCGAGCAAATTGAGCCGCAACGCGGTGAAGTTGTACGAGCCGAGATCGCGCACCTCGGTGACGATGCGCCCGAACGGCTCGATCACCAGCGTCCGCGGTACGCCCCCGACGTCGTAGACGATCTGGAGCGGATCGGGGTACGGATTGGAGATCAACGGCCGGTAGTACTTGTCGTACTGCACCCAGTCCGGCTGCCATTGCAGCACTTTCTGTTCGACGGCCGCGAGGCTGGCGCTGGTCGGGGTGCTCGCACCGTCGGTGCTCCCGTCCGGCGACAGGATCAGATTCTTGAGCTTGTCGATCTCCTCGGGCGGCGCAGGCGGCGGAACCTCCTCGACCGCCTTGGCGTTCATCGCGCGCTCGATGTTCTCGGGCAGCGCTTCCACCCGTTGCGGTTCGGGCGTCGTGGTGACGCCCGCGGCCGGTTCGATGCTTCCGGAGTCTTCGACGGTGGTTCCGCCGACCTGCTCCGTGGTGCCCGTGGTCGTCTCACCCGACGTGGCCTCTTCCGACACCGAGGTGCTGGCGTCGGTCTCGGATGTGCTGGTGCCACTGGGCGCCGATGTGGAGGTCGTCTCCAGCGCCGCTGAACTGCTGGGAGTTGTCGACGGGGCTGACGTGGTGGCGGTCGAGGTGGTCGCGGCGGTCGAGGTGGCACCTGTGGTCGCCGCTGTCGTCGCCGGGGTGGTCGCCGCCGTCGTCGCAGTGGTCACCGCTTCCGTCGTCGCGGGGGCCGCGCTCGTCGTCGCCGGTTCGGATTCAGCCGTAACCGGCGGCGCCGCAGTCGTTGTCACGACGGGCGCCTCCGTCTCTACTTGAGTCTCCACAGGTGCTTGAGTCTCTACCGGCACCGGGGTCTGCACCGGCGCCTGCGGCACCACCGGCGGCGCAGCGGTCGGTATCTCGATTACTGGCGGCGCCTCGACGACCGGCGGCGCCGTCGCGACCTCTTCGGTAGGCACGTACGGGGTTTCCACGACCGTCGTCTCATCGACGGGTTGTGCGAGAGCGGGAAACGATGCGGCGCCCAGCGCGGTCGACGAGACGGCTGCGACGGACGCCACCGCGACGGCTACGCCGCGAGCACGTCGAACACCACGTGAATCTTGCATCGTCGTTCTCTCTCAAAACTGGTGTGCTGGCGGTCAGGCGTGGAACCGATTGCCGACGGCGCGAGCCAGACACCGGCGTCGGCAACAAATGAAGGCGGCACAACGGATGTCGACGGACCCGCGTGGGACCGGCGGGGCACCGACATCAGCCACCCCCTTCAAGCTGGTGTTCCCCCGAACGCTCCAGATCGTGGAATTCTCGCAGGTCGCGGCGGGTCCTGCCACGGATTCATCGAAATCAGCAAATTTGGACGTCTGATGGCATCCTGGCCGGGATGCGATCGCCGACATGCGGGGTTGCCTTGCGTCCTCAAGGAATAGTCCGGCTAGCTACGCGCCTGACGTCACATCGCAGCGCTTCGGGAAAGGGTTGCGGTATGCCGACGGTCACTTCAATCTCTAATACGGGACCGGGCGGCTGCCCGATCGTGAAGACTGAGAACCCGCTGGTTTGCCGCAGTCACCAGGAGGCGTAGTGGAGGGCACGCCCTTCGGTAGGTACCGCCTCGTCGAGTTGATCGGCCGCGGCGGCATGGGTGAGGTGTGGAAGGCGTTCGACACCGCGACCCGGCGGGTAGTGGCGGTGAAGGTGCTTCCCGCACAGATGGCCACCGATCCCGTCTTCGAGCAGCGGTTCCGGCATGAGGCGTTCGCCGCTGCGGGACTGAGCAACCCGCACGTCGTCCCGATCCACAACTTCGGCGAGATCGACGGCCGACTGTATGTGGACATGCGACTGATCGAGGGCCAGGACCTCGAACATGTGCTGTCCAAAGGCCCGATGGAGCCCGCCCGAGCGGTGAAGATCATCGAGCAGATCGCGTCGGCGCTCAACGCAGCGCACAAGATCGGGCTAGTGCATCGCGACGTGAAGCCGTCCAACATCCTCGTCGCCGAGGACGATTTCTCGTATCTGATCGATTTCGGCATCGCGCGCGCAACCGGTGAGACGAAGCTGACGGCCACCGGCAACGTCGTCGGCACATGGCCGTACATGGCGCCCGAGCGCTTCACCACCGGTCAGAGCGATACCCGTTCGGACATCTACGCATTGACCTGCGTGCTCTACGAATGCCTCACCTCCAGCCGACCGTTCCCCGGCGAGAGTGTGGAGCAGCAGATCGCCGGCCATCTCACCGCTCCGCCACCGCGGGTGTCGAAGAAGATTCCCGGGGTTCCGGCGGAACTCGATGCTGTGATCGCCGCCGGTATGGCCAAGGACCCGGAAGACCGCTTCGAAACGACGACCGAGATGGCCCGCGCCGCACGGGAAGCGCTCACGAAAGGCGCACAGACGCGGCCGGTCAAACCGGGTTCGGTGCCGACCGCCGCCGGGGCCGCACCGGCCGCGGAGACACGGGCCTTCGTGGATGAGGACACCGTAAAGAATTGGAACCCAAAGCAGACCCGGCCGGCCGAGAAGTTCGACCCCGGGTCGGAGCCCACGCAGGCGCGACCCGCCGAGCAGACGTCGCCGCAGTGGGCGCCGACGCAGGCGGGTACCCCCGACCACGTCGAAAAGGCCTGGGCGCCAACGCAAGCCCAACCGGCCGACCAGGGACTGCAGCCCCCGTGGGCGCCGACGCAGGCCGGCACCCCCGACCACGTTGAAAAGGCCTGGGCGCCAACGCATCTTGGTGCACCCGCCGTGCATGCCGAGAACGCGGCCGCACCGACCCAGGCTCAGCCGGTCCAGCGCCGCGAGGGATCCCCACCAGAGAAGGGCGCCGACGACGATGCGCTCTGGCCCTGGTACCGACGCACCGCGGTGATCGTTCCGGTGGCGATCGTGATGATCGTCGCCGCCGTCGCGACCATCCTCATCGTCCTCAGCGGAGACGAAGAGCCCGCCCCCAACGGCACACCCCCGGGTGCGGGGCTGAACGGCACCTTCGCCGCCCAGTTCGGTGCCCCCACCCAGCCCAATGGCCAGCCGTTCCAGGGCGCCTCGGGTGGCAGCGAGACCTGGGTGATCAAATCGGCCTGCGACGATGGCCGCCCCTGCGTGGCGAGCGCGGCGAAGACCAACGGATCTCTCAGCTCGGCAACGTCATTGGTGCTCGACGAGGTGGACGATCGTTGGGAGTCGGTGAGCGCCAAACAGGCGACGTGCCAGGGCGCCGGCTCGACAGAGATCTGGGAATCACTATCACTGCAATCGCAGCCCGACGGGTCACTGAAAGGCGAGTTCATCGTCCGGTCGACGAACCCCAACTGCGCCAGCAACCGGCCTGTCACGTTCACCCGCACCGGAGACGCCACCGAGGGCGTGTCCATCGTCGACCCCGCCACCCTGCCCCCTCGCGTGGCCTCGCCCGCGCAGGCGTTGTATGGCCGCTACCAGGAGGTCGACACCTACAAGGACGGCAACCGCAGCGCCGAAGTGAACTTCGACATCCAGACGTACTGCCTGCGCACCGGCGACCGTTGCCTGAGCTATTGGTTCAATCCGACCGACGTCAAGATCCTCGTGTTCGAGAAGAACCAGTGGGTGCTGGCCAACCGGTCGTCGGACTCAACGTGCAAGGACGGCGGCCCGGCTCACCGCGAGATCACGTTGCAGTACCCACTGCCGACCCCAGCGCAGGACCCGATCACGTTGCTTACCGGGACCGGGCACTACACCCTCACCGGCAGTTGCCCGTTCAACAGCGATTTCGACTCGCAGGTCCAGCGCACCGGCAACTAGACGAGTCCGACGTTGGGCTAAGCCGTTCTGTCACAACGCTATCGGACGAAACGCTCTATTTCTTCAGCGTGAACTGGTTGACGTCGATGAAGCCGGCCCGGAACGCATCGGCGCATCCGGTCAGGTAGCGCATATACCGCTGGTACACCTCTTCGGACTGGATCTGCACGGCCTCGTCATGATGTGCCTCCAGCGCCGCCGCCCAATGGTCGAGAGTTCTGGCGTAATGCAGCTGAAGCGACTGCCTGCGCGCGATGTTGAAGCCCA
This sequence comes from Mycolicibacterium moriokaense, assembly GCF_010726085.1. NCBI lineage: Bacteria > Bacillati > Actinomycetota > Actinomycetes > Mycobacteriales > Mycobacteriaceae > Mycobacterium > Mycolicibacterium moriokaense. The sequence continues at coordinate 898,129 of NZ_AP022560.1, read as the reverse complement.
TCTTCGACGCGTGGAACTCGACGATCTCGATGGCGGGCAGCTGGCCGCCTGGGAAGATCTCGGTGGCGATGAATTCATTGAAGCTTGTCATCTCTTCATCCATGACCAGCCCGCGGTCGACGATCTGCTGCGGAGTCAGCATCGTGATCGTGTGCAGCAGCATCACACCGTCGTCGGGCAGCACCCGGTGGGCCATCGCGAAGAAGTCGTCGTAACGGTCGTATCCGAAATGCTCGAAGGCGCCGATGGAAACGATCCGGTCGACGGGCTCGTCGAACTCTTCCCAGCCGTGCAACAGCACCCGCAGGGTGCGCGTGGTGTCGATCTCGTCGAAGACCTTCTGCACATGGGCGGCCTGGTGCTTCGACAGGGTCAGGCCGACGACGTTGACGTCGTACTTCTCGACCGCCCGACGCAGCGTCGACCCCCAGCCGCAGCCGATGTCCAGCAGCGTCATACCGGCCCGCAAACCCAGCTTGCGCAACGATAAATCCATCTTTGCGATCTGCGCCTCTTCCAACGGGATATCGCGCAGCCGATCAAAGTAGGCACAGCTGTAGGTCATTGTCTTGTCGAGAAACAGCCGGAAGAAGTCGTCAGACAGGTCGTAGTGGGCCTGCACCTCGGCGAAGTGCGGTGTCAGATTTTCCGTCATGACGTTTACACGCCTTTCTGGCCCCCCAGGTTCATGCAGGCCTGCAGAACCACGTAGACAATGAAACCCCAACGGGCATACCTACGTGAACGATTCTCCCCCAGCTGGCATTTCCCCGACGTAAATATTGCCAAGCCCGGCTACACGTCGCTAAACCCGGTTGCCCTCGGCGTCCCAGTGGGAGGCAACCTTCTTGCTCGGCTGGACACGGGGCGGCTCCCCCGGCATCTTCGGATAGTTCGGCGGGTACGGCAGATCGCCGAGGCCGCGCTCCTTCTCGTCGGCGCGAACCATCTCCAACAGGGGCTCGATCGACTGCTTGACCGAATCGATGTCAGCCCACGGATCCGGCCGTCCCGCAATGAAATCCGGCACCGTCGAGATGGTGTAGTCGTCGGGATCGGCCTCGCGCAGTTCGTCCCAGCTCAGCGGAGTCGACACCGTCGCGATCGGGGTCTTGCGCGCCGAGTACGCCGACGCGAAGGTGCGATCGCGGGCGTTCTGGTTATAGTCGATGAAGATCCGCTGCCCACGTTCCTCCTTCCACCACGACGTCGTGACCGCGTCCGGCGCCCGTCGTTCTACCTCGCGCGCCAATGCGATTCCCGCACGGCGCACCGCGATGAAGTCCCAATCGGTCTTGATCCGCAAAAAGATGTGCACCCCGCGTCCGCCCGACGTCTTCGGATAACCGACCAGACCGAGCTCATCGAGCAACGGTTTGAGGACATCCACCGCGACCGTGCGGGCCTCGACGAATCCGGTGCCGGGCTGCGGATCTAGATCGATGCGGAGTTCGTCGGGGTGCTCGGTGTCGGGGCAGCGCACCTGCCAGGGATGCAGCGTGATCGTGCCCATCTGTGCGGCCCAGATGATCGCCGACGGGTGGGTGACCTTGAGCGCGTCGGCCGTCCGGCCCGACGGGAAGGTCACCACGCAGGTCTCGAGATAGTCGGGATGCTTCTGCGGTACGCGTTTCTGGTAGATCTCCTCGCCCTCGATGCCGTCGGGGAAGCGCTGCAGATGCGTGGGCCGGTCCCGCAGCGCGGCGAGCATCGGACCCGACGCGACGGCCAGGTAGTACTCGACCAGCTTGCGCTTCGTACCCTCTTTACCCAGCTTCGGATAGTAGATCTTGTCCGGATTGGTGAACCGAACCTTGACGCCGTCGACATCGAGTTCTTCTGCGGGCGTTGCCATCTCAAGACTCCATGACGTCGTAGAGGTCATAGTTCAGGGGTACGTCGAGCTGATCGAAGGTGCAGCTGGTCGGTTCGCGGTCGGGGCGCCAGCGGATGAATTTGACGGCGTGCCGGAACCTCCTGCCGTGGAGGCTGTTTCCCTCCATCTGGTCGTAAGCGACCTCGCAGACCCGTTCCGGACGCACCGGGATCCAGCGCTTGTCGGCCGCGGAGTTCCATCGACTCGGGTCACCCTCGCGCAGCTCGTCACCCTCGCGTAGGGGTTCGAGGTCGGCGAGCAGCTTGATGCGGTCCTTGGTGCTGAATGACGCTGCGCCACCGACCATCTGGAGTTCACCGTCGTCACGATAGAGACCGAGCAGCACCGACCCAACGCCTGCGCCGCTCTTGTGGATCCGGTATCCCATGGCGACACAATCGGCGTCGCGGGCGTGCTTGACCTTCACCATCTCCCGCTTGCCGGGCAGATACTTCCCGTCCAGTCGTTTCGCGATGACCCCGTCGAGCCCGGCACCCTCGAACTCTTTCAGCCACTGCGCACCCTGTTCGGGGTCTTCGGTCGTGCGCGTGACGTGGCACCAGGTCTTCTGGGTCACCGCGTCGGTCAACGCGGCCCGACGCACCCGGAACGGTTCACGCATGAGCAACGTGTCCCCGGTGGCGAGCGCGTCGAAACCGACGAAGTGCGCGGGCGTCTGCTCGGCCAGCATCTTGATCCGGCTCTGTGCCGGATGCACACGTTGGCTCAACGACTCCCAGTCCAGCCGGATCCGTCCGTCGATCTCGCGCGGCACGACGATCTCGCCGTCGAGCACACACCGCGGTGCCACCTCGTCGAGCAGGGCATCGAGCAGCTCAGGAAAGTACCGGCCGAGGTCCTTGCCATTGCGCGACTGCAGCACGACGTCATCGCCGTCGCGGAACAGCAGCGCACGAAAACCGTCCCATTTCGGCTCGTAGGACCACACCCCCGCCTCGGACGGCACCTTGGCCTGGGCTTTGGCGAGCATCGGCTCGAGCGGCGGGTGCAGGGGGAGGTCCATGGTGTCCATACTCACGTAGACCTCCGACGTCGGACAATGTCATCGGTAGACCTCTCAGCGCCGTCATAGTCATCGGGTGCAGGATCGGGGTGTGTCGATATCCACCCTCCACGATCCCGACCAGCGCGCCTTCGCTAGTGACAACTACGCAGGCGCCCATCCCGAGGTGCTGACCGCGCTTGCCGCCGCCAACGGCGGGCACCAGGTCGCCTACGGCGACGACAGCTACACCGAACGCCTTGCAGACGTGATTCGCGTCCACTTCGGCGAGCGCGCCCAGACGTTTCCGGTCTTCAACGGGACAGGCGCGAACGTCGTCGCACTCACCAGCGTGCTGCCCCGCTGGGGAGCCGTCGTGACGGCGTCGAGCGCGCACATCCACACCGACGAGGCCGGCGCCCCAGAACGGATGACCGGATTGAAACTACTCACCGTCCCCACCGCGGACGGCAAGTTGACACCCGACTTGGTCGCCCGCGAAGCCTGGGGCTGGGGCGACGAACATCGCGCCCAGCCACTCGCGGTGAGCATCACGCAGGCCACCGAACTGGGCACCGTCTACACGCCCGACGAGGTGCGCGCACTGTGCGAGTTCGCCCACGAGCACGGGATGGCCGTCCACATGGACGGCGCTCGGCTGTGGAACGCAGCCGCCGCGCTCGGCGTCGGCTTCCGCGAATTCACCACCGACGCAGGTGTCGACATCCTCAGCCTCGGAGGCACCAAGAACGGACTGCTCGGCGCCGAGGCCGTGGTGGTACTCGACCCGGATGGCTCCAGCGGACTGGTGTTCCTGCGCAAGCTGACCATGCAGCTCGCGAGCAAGATGCGGTTCGCGTCGGCACAACTGCTCGCTCTTTTCGAAGACGATTTGGGTCTGCGCAGCGCCGCACACGCGAACGCGATGACACAACGCCTGCGTACTGCGCTGGAGGCGGGCATCGCGGACGGCACGCTGCGCGGTCTCGCCTTCACCCAGGACAGCCAGGCGAACGCCATCTTCGCGACGCTGCCGACCGAGGTGGCCGACCGGATCCGGGAGAGGGTTCGGTTCTACGACTGGGACCGCGCCCGCGGCGAGATCAGATGGATGACCGCGTGGGACACCACACCTGAGGACGTCGACCGTTTCGTGGACATCATCGCCGAAGAGTTCGCACGCAGCCGATGAGCGCCGAGATCTTTTTGCCTGGAACATCCTTCGCCGATGCTGTGGACGCGGTCCGTCGCGGCGAGAAGAGCTCCGAAGAAGCCGCCGACGAAATACTGCGCATGCTGACGGACCGCGAGCTGCTGTGGCTGCTCGATGGCGACAAGCCGATGGTCAAGTCCGTCGTCGACGGTGCGCGGACGCGGACGAACTTCCTCGCCGTCACAGCGGGCCGTATCGACCGCATCGGCATTCCAGGGCTGCGCTTCACCGACGGTCCGCGCGGCGTGGGCATCGCGCCGTCGACCAGCTTCCCCGTTTCCATCGCCCGAGCCGCCACCTGGGACGTCGACATCGAACGGCGCGTCGCCGCGGCGATCGCCACCGAGGCCCGCGCCCACGGCGCCAACTTCTGGGGCGGTCTCTGCATCAACGTCGCCCCGTTCCCCGGCTGGGGACGCGCGCAGGAGTCATACGGTGAAGACCCGCTCCTTATCGGCGAAATGGGCAGCGCGGCAATCGAAGGCGCGAAACCATGGGTCATCACGAGCGTGAAGCACTTCGCGCTCAACTCCATGGAGGAGGCGCGGTTTCAGGTCGACGTCAGTGCGCCGGAGGACATCCTGCACGAGCGATACCTCCCCCACTTCCGGCGAGCCGTCGAGGCCGGTGTGGATTCGGTGATGTCGTCGTACAACTCGGTCAACGGCGTATGGGCCGGCGAGAACCCGCACTTGCTGACCGAGATCCTGCGCGATCAGTGGGGATTCACCGGATTCGTACACACCGACTGGGTCTGGGGGCTGCGCCATCCGGTCGAATCCGTTGCGGCGGGCCAGGATGTGGAGATGCCGTTCCGGCAGCAGCGTGCCCATGCGCTGCCGGCAGCGTTGCGTTCCGGCGAACTGGACCGGGCCGACGTCGTGCGGGCCGGCGCCCGCGTCCTGCGCACTCAGATCGAGTTCGCGGCACGGGCACAGCCCACACCGCCCCGCTCCGTGGTGGCCGGCGCCGAACATCGCGCGTTGGCCCGCGAGGTCGCCCAGCGTGGGACCGTCCTGTTACGCAACCAAAATGCCGACGGTACAACACTGTTGCCGCTCGTCGAGCAGGATCTGCACCGCGTCGCGGTGCTCGGCCGTCTCGCCGACCGGCCGAACCTGGGCGACACGGGATCGTCGAACGTCAGACCTCCGAACACAGTGTCGGTGGTGCAGGGGCTGCGGGAACGACTGGGAAGTCATCGCGTGGTCACGGACGCGCGCGGCGCTGACGCCGCGGTGGTCGTCGTCGGCCTGACTCCCAAGGATGAGGGCGAGGCGTTGATCGCCATCGATGCCGACACGATGGCGTTGTTCGGCGGGGTCATGCGTCGGCAATGGGTCGCCAAACTGGCCAGCAGGCTGTTCAAGTTTTCGCAGCGCTGGTGGACCTTCGGCGGTGATCGGTCTGATCTGCGGCTGCACAGCGAGGACGTTGCGCTCATCCGGGCCGTCGCCGCGGCGAACCCGCGGACTGTCGTGATCGTCATCGGGGGAGGCACCGTGATTGCCGACCCGTGGGACCGTGACGTCGCCGCGGTCCTGATGGCGTGGTATCCGGGCATGGAAGGTGGCCGCTCGCTTGCGGACATCTTGTTCGGTGATGTCGAGCCGGGAGGCCGGATGCCGGTCACCACTCCGGTGCGGCAATCTCAACTGCCGCAGGTGGATTGGCGTGCCCGCGCCGTCACCTATGACCGTTGGTGGGGGCAGCGCAAGCTGGATCATGACGGCGTGACCGCGGGGTATCCGCTCGGATTCGGCCTTGGCTACACAACGTTCACGATCGCCGACCTGACACTCGGGCCTGTGGACGGCGAGCACTTCGACGCCACGGTCAAGGTCAGCAACACCGGCGATCGCGACGGACGGCACGTCGTTCAGGTGTATGCGGTGCGTGAGGTTGACGGGCGACCTGTTCGCCATCTCGTGGGCTTCACTTCGGTTGCGGTATCGGCCGGGGAGAGCGTCCCGGTCACCGTCGACTGTTCCACTCGGCCGCTGCAGCGGTGGACCCACGCGGGCGTCGTGCTGGACGGCGGCGAGGTCACCGTGGAAGCCGGCGGCTACTGCGGCGATCCGAACGCGGCCAGGTCGCCGTTGCTGTTCTGACCGCACATCGCTCGCCATACGCCCGTACAGGGTCGTCGGATGTCAGAATACGAGGCATGGCGAAGCCGTCGCGGCGCGTGGGCGCCGAAACGTCCAAGACACGCGACACCCTGCTCGATTGCGTCGAGACGATGATGCTCGAAGAGGGGTACGCGAGCGTCACGTATCGCGCCCTGGCCGCCAAAGCCGGAGTAACCCCGAGCCTGGTGCAGTACTACTTTCCCACCCTGGATGACGTTTTCATCGCGGCGATCCGGCGGTATTCGGAACGCAACCTCGCCCATCTGAACAAGATTCTGGAGAAGCGGACCGAGGATCCGCTGCGCGCGCTGTGGGAGTACAGCTGGGACGAGGCGACCGGCGCGATGATGACGGAGTTCATGGCGTTGGGCAATCACCGCAAGTCCATTCGCACGGAGATCGCCGCGGTGACCGAGAGCGTGCGCAAGCTTCAACTCGATGCGCTTGTCGCGAAGTTCGGTGCAGACGCCCGACCGTGGGGCGATCTGTCGCTACCGGCGTTGCAGCTGTTGATCTCCAGCCTGCCGAAGTTCCTCAACCTCGAGAAGGGCGTCGGGGTCGAGACCGCGCATACCGACCTGACCGAGGCATTCGAACGTTATCTGGATTCGATCGAGCCGGCCCCCAAGCGGAAACCGGCTGCCCGCAAACGGACCCGCTGACCGCGACGCTGTCTGTCTCACCGCGAACCAGGGCTGTACGTTCGTATGGCAGCGATGCCATACAATCGTATAGCCTACCGTCGCGGAAAGGACAAGATGACGAACTCCGACGAACTAGCAGAGCTCCGCAAGCGTGTGCAGTATCTCGAGGACCGGACCGCGATCCTCGACTGCGTGATGAACCAGGCGCGGGGACACGATCGTCACGACGCCGAACTCATGGGCAGCGTTTACTTCGAGGACGGCATCGACGAGCACGGACCGACGGTGAAAACCGGCCCCGAATACGGCGAGTGGGCCAATCAGGCACACTCCGCGGTGTTCGAGGATCACCTGCACAACATCACCACCCACACGTGCGAGATCAACGGCGACGAGGCCCACGCCGAGAGCTACGTGATGGGCGCCATGCGGGTCAAGGGCGGCAAGATCGTGTCCCTGATGGGCGGCCGCTATCTGGACCGCCTCGAGCGCCGCGACGGCGTCTGGAAGATCGCGCTTCGCCGCTGCACCATCGAGTGGATGATCAGCGGTGACTCTTCGGTGCTCAACTCCGGCGCGGTCCAGGGATTCATCAAGGGTAAGTGGGACCGCAGCGATGCCTCCTACATTCGTCCGCTGAAGCTGGAGAGCGAACCTGTTGATCGGTGGTGACCAGTGAAGCTCGCGGGGCGCATCGCCCTCATCACCGGCGGAGCCTCCGGCATCGGTCGCGCGACAGCGGTGCGGCTTGCGGCCGAGGGGATGCGGGTGTGCGTCGTCGACATCGACGGTGATGCCGCGTCGCAGGTGGCCCGCGCTATCGGAGGCATCGGATTGTCCTGTGATGTCACCGATCACGAGCAGGTGGATGCCGCCTTCGCATCCTGCCTTCATTCATTCGGAGGTCTCGATCTGGCGTTTCTCAACGCGGGCATCACCATCCACTGGACGGGCGACATCGGATCGCTGGACCTCGCGCAGTACCGCCGATCGGTGGGGGTGAATCTCGACGGCGTGGTGTTCGGGGTGCGCGCCGCCGTTCGCGCCATGCGGTCGCTGGAGCATGAATCGGACCGCGCGATCCTGGCCACCGCGTCGCTGGCCGGCCTGATGCCGTGGCATCCCGACCCGGTCTACTCGCTTGGCAAGCACGGCGTCGTCGGGTTGATGCGGTCGATCGCCCCGAACCTTGCCGCTGAAGGCATTGTGGCGCACACGATTTGCCCAGGTATCACCGAGACCGGTGTGCTCGGTGACCGCCGACCCCTTGTCGAACGCATCGGGGTGCCTGTGATGGAACCCGATGCGATCGTCGACGGGGTGCTGACCGCACTGAACGCGCCGGTCGAAGCCGCCGGATCCTGCTGGGTCGTGCAGCATGGGAAGGCCCCGTGGACCATGGATTTCACCGCGGTGGAGGGCCCGGACAGCCGGCTCAACGTGCCGGTGCGCCCGCGCTAGCCGACGATCGCGGGCATCGAGTCCCAGCCCCGTACCGTCGCCGTCGGGGCTCGGACGGCGTTCTCCTCGTCGATCGTCCAGTCCGGCCAACGCTTCAGGATCTCCTCCAGCGCCACCCGTCCCTCGATCCTGGCCAGCGAGGCCCCGAGGCAGAAATGTGCACCGCGACCGAAGGTCAGGTGGTTGGGATTGCGCCGGATGTCGAAGACGTCGGGGTGGTCGGACCTGCGCTCGTCGCGGTTGGCCGCACCCGCCATCAGTAGGAGCGCGCTGCCGGCCGGCACGGTCTGGCCTTGGTACTCAACGTCTTTGACGACATAACGGGCGATGTGATGCACCGGCGGCTCAAGGCGCAGTACCTCTTCGATGGCCCCTGGAATCAAGGACGGGTCCGCCGCCAGCTCGCGACGCGCGTCCGGATGATCGGCCAGCACCTTGCCGAGCCAGCCGAACAGTCGACCGACGGTCTCGGTACCGGCGTTGGCGATGACACCGAGAAACACCAGTAGCTCCTCGGTCCGCAACTTCCGCTTCTGCCCGTCGACGTCCTCGAACTCGACATTGAGCAGTTCGGTGACCAGGTCATCGGACGGGTTGTCCTTGCGCCACGCCACGTAGTCCCGAAACATGTTGCCGTTGAAGTAGTTGTCCTTCTTCACCGGCAATGGCTCGCCGGGCTTGTTGCGCAGCCGCGCTCCGGCGACCTTGCGGACGCTGCGCTGCAGCGAGTCCGGCATTCCGACCAGCATGCCGATCACCCGCATCGGCATCTCCGAACCAAGGTCGAGGGTGAAATCGAAACGGTCACCGCCCGTCAGCGGGTCCAGGCATGCCGCGCAGAACTCCCTGATCTGCTCCTCGATCGCCTTCATCTTCCTCGGGGTGAACGCCCGCGACACGAGTAGGCGGTGCACCGTGTGTACCGGAGGGTCCTCGTTGATGAAAACCCCGTCCGGCATCACCGGTTCGGCCTTGACGACCTCGAGAATGTCACCCTTGGCGTTGCTGAGGTTGTCGACGTCCCGCAGTGCCGATTCGACATCCGCGAAACGACTCAGACCCCAGAAGTCGAACTTCTCGTTGTAGTACACCGGCGCCTCGTCACGCAGCCGTTTGTACACCGGATAGGGATCCCGATCGATCTCGACGTTATAGGGGTCGTAGTACAGAACGCTCACCTGTACGATCGTACAGCACGCTATCCACGCATAGGGAGAGTCGATGGACATCGGATTCGTCAGCCTGAACACGCCGCATGATCTCGCCCCCGGCGATCTGGCAAAGGAACTGGAACAGCGCGGGTTCGAGTCGCTGTGGGTCGGCGAGCATCCTCAGATCCCGGTGTCGTCTGGGGGTGCCATGCCTTTGGCGCTGCTGCACGCACAACAGCGGATGTGGGATCCGTTGCTGTCGCTGACCGCCGCGGCACAGTCAACCACCACGCTCCGTCTCGGCACTGCCGTAGCGCTGCCTCTCGAGCACGAGTTGTTCACCTTCGCAAAGCAGATCGCGACGCTGGACCAGTTCAGCGGCGGTAGGCTGCTGCTCGGCGTCGGGGTCGGGGTACGAGCGGAACTCGCCGTCGTCAATCCGGTTCCATGGGCGGACCGTTACTGGGCGCTGACCGAAATGGTCGCCGCGCTGCGGGTGCTGTGGACCGCTGACGAAGCCGAACACCATGGCGACTTCTACGATTTCGACCCGGTGTGGTGTCATCCCAAACCGCATCAGCAGCAGGGTCCGCCGCTGCTGGTGGCGGCCACCGGACCGAGGGCTGTCGCAGAAAGCCTCCCGTGGGCCGACGGGTGGCTTCCCGGTGACGCGGCATTCGGGGATGTGTCGCAGGCGCTGAGCGACTTCCGGCGTCGTGCAGAAGACGCGGGCCGCGACCCGGCGACCCTCGACCTGACCATCATGGCCTGGGGTGACCCGTCGGCCAATCGCCTCTCGCGTTATCGCGACCTCGGATTCAACCGGGCGGTGATCGGCGGCGGTCGCCGCGACGGCAATGACCCCTCGACCACACTTCCGTTCCTCGACCGCTACGCCGCGATGATCGACGAACTGCGCTGATTCACACCGGTTCACACCGGAATTGGCCGCACCTTCTCGTTGACCAACTCAATCAGCTGGCCGTCGGGGTCCCTGACCATGGCGGCGAAGCCTCCGCCCGGGTCGGCGACCACACTCCCCCCGGCGTCGGTCACCGCCGCCTGTGCCGCCGGCAGATCGGGCACCGCGATCGAAAGGTGCGTCAACCCGGCGCCCACCATCCCACGTTCGGGTTCATCGGGTGCCGGATAGCCGGAGAACGTCAGCAATTGCAGGATGACACCGTCGTTGCGCAGGTACACCGCCTCGAACCCGATCGGCGGCGCCAGGCCGAGCAGGCCCTGGGCCATCTGGTCGGGCACGGTGAGGCGCTTCACCTCGGTGAAGCCAAGGGCGGCATAGAACTTCAGGGACGCGTCGAGGTCTCGCACCCGGAGACCGATGTGGCTGACGTTCATCGTCAGACCCCCGCCGGGCCGGGTCCGCCGTGCATGTACAGCGTCTGCCCTGAGCAGTAACTGGACGCATCCGAGGCGAAGAACAGTACGCCATAGCCGATCTCTTCGGGTTCGGCGATCCGGCCCGACCCGTTCGTCTGGCCGATCATGTCGATGTCGAATCCCTGCCGCCGCGCGTCGGCTTCAAGGCCCGGGGTACGGACCGCACCGCAGGCGATGCAGTTGACCCGCACGCCCTTTCGCGTCCATGCCGCGGCCATCGATCCGGTCAGGTTCTGCAAACCGGCCTTGGCCGCACCGTAGATCGGCGCCTGCGGCATAGCCAACAAGCCGGCTCCCGAGGAGATGTTGACGATCGCACCCTTACCCTGCGCGATCATCGGCTTTGCCGCGGCGCGCGACAGATACCACGCGCTGGACAGATTGAGGTCCAGCACCTGGTGCCACTCCTCGTCCGTCCACTTCATCAGCGACTTCGTCTCGCCGCCACCTGCGTTGTTGAGCAGCACATCGACACGTCCGAACTCGCCGAGCGCCGCATCGATCAGGGCCTGACAGTCGTCAGCCTTTGTCACGTCCGTCGGAACGGCGAGAGCCCGTCGGCCGAGCGCCTCAACCTCGCGCGCCGTTTCCTTGAGGGGCTCGGCCCTGCGCCCCGCGAGCACGACGTCAGCACCGTGTTCAGCCAGCACGAGCGCCGAAGCCCGCCCGATACCGGTGCCTCCCCCCGTGATGACGGCGACCTTGCCTGCCATCGAAAATCTGTTACTCACAGAGTCACTCCCGCCTTCCCAGTCAGATGCAATACGACTGTACAGCATGGCCCTCGACATCAGCGGATGAGTCGAGTAAATAGATGGAATGCCGCATCCCACCGATGACGTCTGGGAAGTTCTTTCGACCGCTCGCTCGATCCGGCGGTTCACCGACGAGCCCGTTCCCCCAGAGATGCTGGAACGCTGCCTGCAGGCCGCCACCTGGGCGCCGAACGGGGCGAACGCCCAGCTGTGGCGCTTCATCGTGCTCGATGCGCCCGAACAGCGTACCGCCGTCGCCGAGGCCGCGCAGATCGCCTTGCAGTCAATCGAATCCATCTACGGCATGACACGGCCAGACCCCGCCGACAACAGCCGCGCCGCGCGCAACAATCGCGCCACCTACGAGTTGCACGACCGCGCAGGCGAATTCACCTCGGTGTTATTCGTTGCGTTCAAGAACGAGTTCTCCTCGGAGTTCCTGCAGGGCGGCTCGATCTATCCGGCGATGCAGAACTTCTACCTCGCGGCCCGCGCCCAAGGGCTCGGCGCGTGCATGACCAGTTGGGCCTCGTACGACGGCGAGAAGGCGTTGCGCGCCGCCGTCGGTGTACCCGACGAATGGTTCCTGGCCGGACACGTCGTCGTCGGCTGGCCGCGCGGCCGACACGGGCCCGTCCGTCGCCGTCCGTTGTCCGACGTCGTGTTCCACAACCGCTGGGATCCCGACCACGCCGACATCACCTACGGCAGGGGCGCTCGGCCCCGGGGCAAGTGAGCGCTACCGCATCACATGCCCATACTGCTGGTGCGGGTGAACATCGAAAAGCTCACGGTAGGAGGGTGGTTGGCGTCCTCCCTCGTCGGTGATCCCGTACTTGACGGCCAGTTCGGCGCCGATCAGCGTCTGCCCGGTGACGGCCATGACCTCCGGATCGCGGAACAGCTCCCAGATCACGTGCCCGGTCAGTTCCGGCGTCTCAGCGGTCTCGAGGATGTGGCCGAACTTCTCGGGATTGCTTGCGATGATCGCGCGGACCCGGTCGGTCAGCAGCGAGCCCATCCATATCGAGACGGCGGCGATCCCGGTGTCTTTGAAGTCGAACGCCATATCGGCCGCCATCTTGTCGACACCCGCCTTCGGGACTCCGTAGGCCGGCCCGAAGGCGTAATGCACAGCACCCGACGATGACGTGAAGACGACCAGACCCTTGCCGTGCGGCACCATCAGGGGCGCGGCATACACGGTCGCCACATAACTGCTGCGCAGTCCGACGTTGAGCGTATCGATGACGTTGATCGGTTCTTCCCAGAACTTGGTGCGCCCCATCATCTCGTCGCGGATGATCGCGGCGTTGTTGACCAGGATGTCGATGCGGCCCTGCTCGCGCGCCACCTGCTCGAAGAATGCGGAGACCTGGTCGTCGTCAGCGTGATCGACCGGTACGGGGATGCCGACACCCCCCGCGGCGCTGACTATTTCGGCTGTCTCGCCGATGGTTCCGCGCACAGTTCCATCGCTCGCGACGGTGCGGCCCGTTACGTAGACGATGCAACCGTGCGCTCCCAGCGCATGTGCGATTCCGGCGCCTGCGCCGCGGCTCGCTCCCGTCACCACGGCGACCGGTCGATTCTCAGTCATGCCGACTCCTTTCAGACCACCGCACCGCCGTTGACTCCGATGACCTGTCCGGTGATGTATCCGGCGCTGTCCGAGCACAGGAACGAGCACACGCCCGCCACATCCTCGGGGCCGCCGACCCGGCCTGCCGGAATAGCCTGCGTCAGGTACTCGTCCGGCGGAAGTTTGCCTTCGGCCTGCTGCTGGCGCAGCATCGGTGTCTCAATGGCGAACGGCGGCACGGAGTTCGCGGTGATGCCGTACCGGGCGTAGTCGCGCGCGACAGTCTTGGTCATTGCGATGACGCCGCCCTTGGTCGCCGAATAGTGCCCCTGCTTCGGCCCACCCTGCTGCCCCGCGGCGGACGAGATCGTCACGACCCTGCCCCAGCCCGCTGCGACCATGTCGGACAGTGCGGCCCGGATGCTCAGGAATGTCCCGGTCAGGTTGACTGCGAGATACCTGTTCCATTCGTCGACGGTGATCTTGTCGAAGCGGGTGAAGCCGCCGATAGCGGCACTGGTCACCAGGATCGCGACGGGACCGAATTCGGCTCGGACAGCGGCGAATGCGCGCTCAACCGCTGCCTCGTCTGCCACATCGACCGCCACGGCGATGGCCTGCGCACCGCGTCCGCGCAAGTCCGCGGCGAGTTTCTCAGCGGCATCAGCGTCGACGTCCAGCACGCCGACTCGGTGACCGTCCGCGGCCAGCCCAGTGCAGATTGCCTCACCCAGACCCGACGCGCCGCCGGTCACCACCGCCACTCGACTCACCGCTGCTCCTCGCCTCGCTGTACGAATGTATAGCACACCGCGACTCGGGTAACCAATGGTTGGACATGCGGCGACGAAGCGCGAGACGACTAGGCGTAGATGGCGCCGCGCAACCAGTCCCGGTCGCCGAGGTAGCGACCCGCGAGTTGCGCTGTGCGCTCGGCGAAACCGTCGGCGAACTCGATTGCGCTGTCGGCGAAGGCATGCGATGCCACCCATGCGGTGAGTTGCAGCCTGCGCAGCATCACGAACGAGGGGATCATCTCGAGATGCTCGGCGGGTAATTTTCGCTGCTCTTGATAGCCCGAGAGCCACCCTGCGATCATCGTCTCGGCCACCGGCGTGTCCTCGATGAACGACACCACAGCGCCGAGATCGGCGAGATGCCATGACCAGCCACAGTCGTCGAAGTCGATCACGGTGATGGGACCGTTCGGGACCTGCGGGTCGATCATCAGGTTCGCCATCCGCAGGTCCGCGTGGATCAAGCCGAATCGATCTGGAGTACAACCGAATTCGCTGAGGCGGCGCTGTAGCTCCGCGACGGTTCGTTCGAGCGTGGCCTCGTCGGCGGCGCTCAACCCGGGAGCGTCGCGCCAATTACCCCATCGACCGTTGGGGCCGATCATCGAGTCGAGGTCCCAGGAGAAGCGCGTGAAGTAGGACGGTGCCTCCCACTGCTGGACGTGATCGTGCATGGTGGCGGTGATCCGGCCGAGCTGGTCGAAGCCGACCGCCTCCGGCATCTCCTCCGCCGTGCAGCCGGTGATGAACGTCACGGCGTCGACGTTGAGCGGCAGCTCGTTGCGTACCACCGCGACCACCTCGCTGCCGTCCTGCGCCGGGACGAGCTGCGGCGTCACCACGTCGGTCTGCTCGCGCAGCGCCGCCATCCAGGCCAGCTCCGAGCGGATCGCGTCCAGCGAGTGGTAATCGGCCCGGTGCACCCGCAGCACCAGCGGATCGCCGTCGTCCACCAGGTACGTGGCGTTCTCCGACAGGCTGAGCAGGCGTAACGGCGCGTCGGGGGCCCGCCCGTAGGACGGCAGGGCTGCGCGCGCGTACAGATCGTGATCGGCGGGGAGTCCTGACACTCCCACAGTGTGACCCACGCGGGCCGATGCAGCAGACTGACAGCAATCATCTGCGTATGCCGGAGGCACTGGCCGTGAGCTTCTCGAACATCATGGACTCCAACAGCTACTCGGCGGGGTCGGGTGGTGATCCGCTGATCGCCGACCGTGAACGGGTCCTCGGCCCCGCCTACCGGCTGTTCTACGACCGTCCGGTGCACCTGGTCCGTGGGCAGGGCAGCCATCTGTTCGACGCCGACGGCGAGCGCTATCTCGACGCCTACAACAACGTGGCCAGCGTCGGGCACTGCCATCCGCACGTGGTGGAGGCGGTGTCGCGGCAGATGGCGACGCTGAACACGCACACCCGTTACCTGCACCGCGGCATCGTCGAGTACTCCGAGCGGCTGCTGGCCACGATGCCCGACGAAGTGGATCGGGTCATGTACGCCTGCACCGGGTCCGAAGCGAACGACCTGGCGCTACGCGTTGCCGAGATGCGTTCCGGTGCAACGGGTGTCATCATCACCCGCGACGCCTACCACGGCAACACGGCACTGGTGACCGCGATCTCGCCGTCGCTCGGCGGTGCGACCATCATCGGGCCCAATGTGCGGATCGTCGACCCACCCGATACCTACCGCATACCCGCGGACCAACTCGCCACCCGCTTCGCGGCGGACGTGGCGCGAGCCGCCGACGATCTGACGGCGTCCGGCTACGGTGTCAGTGCCCTGATCGTGGACACCGTCTTCTCGTCCGACGGCATCTACACCGACACCTCGGCGCTCGGACCCGCCGTCGCCGAACTGCGCGCCCGCGGCGGGGTGTTCATCGCCGACGAGGTGCAGCCTGGATTCGCGCGCACGGGTGACGCGATGTGGGGTTTCGACCGCCACGGCGTCGTGCCCGACATCGTGACCACGGGCAAGCCGATGGGTAATGGCATCCCGATCGCCGCGATGGCCGCGCGTGCGGACGTGCTCGAACCGTTCGCGGTGGGTGTCGCGTACTTCAACACCTTCGGCGGCAACCCGGTGTCGATCGCCGCGGCGTCGGCGGTTCTCGACGTGATCGAAAACGAGGGGTTGATGGCCAACGCCGCGACCGTGGGGCAAGCCCTGCGGACGCATTTGGCGGAAATCGACGATCCCCGGTTGGGCGACGTCCGCGGCGCGGGCCTCTACGTGGGCGTCGAGATCGTCGCCGATCCCGAGACGAAGACGCCCGACCGCGAGCAGGCCCGTCGGCTCGTCAACGCGCTGCGGGAGCGGCGTGTGCTGATCTCGGTGTGCGGCCACGACGGCAATGTCCTGAAGATCCGTCCACCGCTGGTGTTTTCGATGTCCGACGTCGACTGGTTTGTCACCGAATTCACGGCCGCCCTCGGCATCTAGCGCCCGTGCAGTATGAAATCCGCTGCGCGCCAAGCCATCGCCATCACCGGTCCGTTGAGGTTCCCCGCGACCATGGTCGGCATCACCGAGCAGTCCACCACGCGTAATCCGTCGACTCCCCTCACACGCAACTGGCTGTCGACGACGTCGTCCTCATTCGGGCCCATGGCGCACGTGCCAACGGCGTGATAGCCGCAGTAGCCGCCGTCGAGCGCCGCGTCCACCAGCTCCTCATCACTGCTCACCTCGGGTCCGGGATACGTTTCGTGGCTTATCCGTTCGGCGATCGGCGACTGGTCGAAGATCGACCGCATCGTGCGCAGCAGGTTCGCCGTCGCCGCGCGGTCGTCCGCGGTCTGCAAGTAGTTCGGGGTGATACGCAGGGGACCGGCCGGATCCGCGGAGGTGATCTCGACAAACCCCTGCGAGGTGGGGCGCAGCACCATGCCCAGGCAGGAGATCCCCGGTTCCCGCTCGATGACGACCGGCTCGCCGGTGTTGTACGGCGGTAGCGTCCAAGGTCCCATCATGACCTGCCCGCCCGGCCGTTCGGCACCCGGTTGCGCCTTGACGAAGCCGACGACGTCGAAGGACGGCGCCGCGAGCGGACCCTTGCGAGTGGCGAGGTACTTCATGCCGGTGAGGGCCTGCCCCAGGCTGGTGGCCAGGCGCTTGTTGTAGCCCAGGTCCTCTTTCAAGCGATACCGCAAAGTGGCGCAGCGATGTTCACGCATCCTGCGGCCGACGTTCTCCCGTTCGAGGCGTACGGGCACGCCGGCGCGGGTCAGCACCTCATGTGGGCCGATACCCGAAAGCTGCAGCAGCCGTGGCGAGTTCAGGCTGCCGAGGGCGATGATCACCTCGCGGGTGGCCCTGATCTCTTCGGTGCCCTCGCCGGTCGCCACTTCGAAGCCCACCGCGCGGTCGTCGTCGAACACCACCCGCCGCGCGGTGACTCCGGTGCGAACCTCCAGATTGGGCCGACGCAGTGCGGGTTTGAGAAATGCGGTGGCCGCGCTGACGCGACGTCCGTCGCGGATCGTTGAGGTGGCATAGCCGATCCGCGCCTCGTCGGACTCGTTTATGTCCTGCACCCGGCTCAGCCCAATGCCGGTCGCGGCCTCGATCATCTCCTCGCACAAGGGGTCCGGGTCGCGCGGTACGGAAACGTGCAGCGGGCCGCCGACACCGCGGCTGGCGGTTGCCCCGAACTCGTTGTCCTCGAAGGTCTTGAAGATCGGCAGGATGTCGTCCCAGCCCCATCCCTTGTTGCCGAGACGCTCGAGGCCGTCGTAGTCCGCGCGGTTACCGCGGTTGTAGATCATCCCGTTGATCGAGCTCGAGCCCCCGATCACCTTGCCGCGCATCCACTGCTCGACATGGGGTTTGGGGCCGAACGGCGTCGTCTCGTAGTGCCACATGAACTTCTCGCTGTCGAACAGCTTTCCCGACCCTTTGGGGATGTGCAGCCACGGGCTGCGGTCGGGACCGCCCGCCTCGAGCAGCAGCACGCTGATCCCCGGGTCCTTCGACAAGCGGTTCGCCAACACGCAGCCTGCCGATCCGGCCCCGGCGATGATGTAGTCGTAGCGCGTCACTGCAGCCCCTCTTCCCACCATCCTGTACGAGCGTATAGTACGCCGAGAAGTCCGACGAAGGAACCGACTCAGTCCTCGACGGCGGGCAGCACCAACGTGTCGATCACCTGCCGCACGTATGCGGAATCGACCCGTTGCCCCCGGATCACCCGCAGCAGGCTCATCGCGGTGGCGACGTCGGCGATCAAGGCCAAGTCCTTCTCGGCGGCGATCTCGCCGCGGGCCTGGGCTTGACGCAGGATCGCCGAGATGACGCGCGGCCCCCGCAACAGCATCAGGTGATCCAGCGCGGACGCCAGTTCCGGATCGTTGG
The DNA here is from genome assembly GCF_010726085.1 of Mycolicibacterium moriokaense. Taxonomy (NCBI): domain Bacteria; kingdom Bacillati; phylum Actinomycetota; class Actinomycetes; order Mycobacteriales; family Mycobacteriaceae; genus Mycobacterium; species Mycolicibacterium moriokaense. Next base: position 879,757 of record NZ_AP022560.1, on the reverse strand, counting down.
CGGCCTCGACCGCGACGCGCAGGATCAGGTCGTTCGTCACGAGGGATTCGTCGTTGCGTTTCACACGCTCGACGAGCTCGTCGAAATCCCCACGCAGGCTTCCGGTGTCGGGAGCGCTGTTGTCGAGCAGATCGGGCCGCCAATAGACCAGGGCGTCGGCCATCAAGGCCGCCTTCGACGACCAACGCCGATAGATCGCCGCCTTTCCGACCCCCGCGCGCTCGGCCACGTCGTTCATGTTGGTGGCGTCGTAACCCTTCTCCGTCAGGCAGGCCAGGGCGGCATCGAGGATCGCGGGGTCGCGCGACCGGTCCAACCGGCCGTCCGTGCGCCGCCGCAGTTTCGATTCCGACATCGCGTGAGCCCCGGTTTTCACTGCATCGCCGATTCGGTGATCGGTGCGGTATCCGCCTGCCGCTCGTCCGTTCGGCGATACCGATCGAGGATCCGGAAGGTGTTCAGCGGCCACCAGAACCAGCGGCCGAGCGCCGCCGCGATCGAGGGCGTCATGAAGGACCTAACGATCAGGGTGTCGACGAGAAGCCCGATGCCGATCGTCATACCCAACTGGCCCACCACCCGCAGATCGGACACGATCATCGACATCATGGTGAACGCGAAGACCAGCCCCGCAGCGGTCACCACGCGGCCGGTGGCACCCAAGGCGCGAATGATGCCGGTGTTCAGCCCCGCGTGGATCTCCTCTCGGAGCCGCGACACCACCAGCAGGTTGTAGTCGGAGCCGACCGCCAGCAGAATCACTACCGACAGCGGGATGACGATCCACTGCACCCCGAGCCCCAGAATGTCCTGCCAGAGCAGGACGGAAAGACCGCATGCGGTGCCCAACGAGGCCGCGACCGTCCCCACGATCACCAACGCGGCAACCACGCTGCGAGTGATCAACAACATGATCGCAAAGATCAGGATCATCGACGCGATGCAGGCGATGAGCAGGTCGGTTTTCACACCGTTCTGCATATCGGCATAGAGCGACGCGGTTCCCGCAAGCGACACCTTCGCGTTCTCCATCGGAGTGCCTTTGACCGCGTCGGCCACGGCGTCCCTGATGCCTTCGACGTGTTCGATCCCGTCGACCGAGGCGGGATCCCCCTGATGCGTGATGATCATCCGAACGGCCTTGCCGTCGGGAGACACGAACATCTTCAAACCGCGTTCGAAGTCGGGGTTTTGGAACACTTCCGGCGGCAGGTAGAACGAATCGTCGTTCTTGGCCTGATCGAAGTAGTTGCCCATCATCGTCGAGCCCTCGGCGGCCTCCTGCATCTGCTTCTGGATGCCTGCCATGGTGCTGTGGGTCGCCAACATGAAGTCGCGCATGGTCTTCATGGACGCGATCGTGGGCGGCAACACCTCGAGCATCTGCGGCATCAGCACGTCGAGTTGGTCGATGTCACCGGCGAGTCCCTCGAGCTTGCCCGCCAGTTGGTCGATGCCGTCGAGTGAGTCGAACAGTGAGCGCAACGAAAAGCAGATCGGGATGTCGTAGCAGTGCGGTTCCCAGTAGAAGTAGTTGCGTATCGGGCGGAAGAAATCGTCGAAATTCGCGATGTGGTCGCGCAATTCGTTGGTGGTGTCCACCATGTCGTGGGTCCGCGCCGTCATATCATGGGTCACCCCCACGATCTGTTTGGTGATCTCGTACATCCGCTGCATGTTGGCGATGGTCTTACTCAGCTCATCGGCCTGTTCGAGCATCTGTGCGGTGTTGTCGTTGTTGTACTTGGCCGTTTGCAGAGTTGCCGAGTTCTGCATCGCGATCTGGAACGGAATGGAACTGTGCTCTATCGGCGCTCCCAGGGGACGGGTGATGGTCTGCACCCGCTCGATGCCGCGAAGGTGGAAGACGCTCTTGGCAACTCGGTCGATGATGAGCATGTCCGCCGGATTGCGCAGATCGTGATCGGCCTCCAGCATCAGCAGTTCGGGGTTCATCCGCGCCTTCGAGAAGTGCTGCTGGGCGACGGCCATGGCGATGTTGGACGGTAGATCGGCCGGTGTGAACTTGTCGTCGTTGTACTGCGGCACATACGTCATCAGAGCGGCGAACCCGACGACCGCGACGATCGACGTCGCAACGATGACCGGCTTGGGCCACCGGACCACCACCGTGCCGACTTTGCGCCAACCGCGCGTCGCCAGCGCACGTTTGGGATCGAGCAGACCGAATCGGGAACCGACGACCAGAATGGCGGGCGCCAACGTGAGCGCCGCAGCCACAACCACCAGTAACGAGATCGCGCAAGGCAACGCCATACTGGTGAAGTACGGCAGCGTGGTGAACGTCAGGCACATACATGCACCGGCGATCGTCAATCCCGAACCCAGGATGACATGCCACACGCCGTGGTACGCGTCGTAGTAGGCCTCCACCCGATCGAGTCCCCTTGACCTGGCCTCCTGATACCGGCCGAGCAGGAAGATGACGTAGTCCGTGCCGGCGGCGATGACGAGCATCGTCACCATGCTGACCGCATACGGCGTGAGCCCGATGATGTTCAAGTTGCCCGCTGTCGCGGTAACCCCCTGCGCGGCAAAGAGTTCGATACCCACCATCACCAACGCGATGATCGCGGTGGCGATCGAGCGGTAGACGATGAGCAACATGACCAGGATGACGCCGATCGAGACGAGCGCCATCACCGCCAGGCTCTTGTGCCCCGCGATGCTCGTGTCGGCGACGAGGACGGCGTTGCCGGCGACGTGGGCTTGTACCCCCGGGGGCGCAGGCACCGAATCGACGATCTCCCGCACCGCGGCCACCGACTCGTGGCTGGGCGTGGTGCCCTGCGCGCCGGTCAGGAACACCTGAACGTATGCGGCCTTGGCGTCGGGGCTCTGCACGCCGGCGGCGGTCAGCGGGTCACCCCAGAAATCCTGCGCGAACTGCACGTGTTCGTGATCGGCCCGCAGTTTCGCCAGGATCTGGTTGTAGTACTCGTGGGCGCTGTCGCCGAGCTTGTCTTGACCCTCGATCACGACCATGGCCGTTGAGTCGGTGTCGAATTCTTTAAACACCTTGCCGATGTTCATCATTCCTTGGAACGCCACGGAGTTCTTCGGGCTCATCGACACGGAATGTTCGTCGGCGACGGTGTCGAGCGGTGGCGAGACAACGGCGAGCACGGCGGCAAGAGCGACCCAGCCGATGATGATCGGTATCGACAGCGTCCGGATGAGACGCGGGACGATCGCGCGTCGGGGCGTGGAATGCGGTTCGCTCATACGGATTTCACCAGGCAGTAGATGAACGGCTTGTACTCGTCGGTGCTGCGGTCGTCGCGCACCTGACCGTCGACGACGACGCGACACCGCAGATCGGATACGCCGGTGTCGGCCTGGGCGACGATGTTGGCCGACATCGACGGCAATGTGGTGACGATCGTGTACGACCACGGCAGGGTGGCGTCGACGTGGTGCGGTTGGCCGTTCTCGTCGAGATAGTCGACGCTGACCGGTCCGCCCTTTGTCGAACTCGAGATCTCGTAGGTGATGTTCTTCGGATTGAACGGATCGGTGAAACCACCGCCCGCCGCGACGCCTCCGGTCAGCTCATGGCCCCCGATGTCGCCGCGGATGCGCAGTACCGCGTAAGCGCCGAGCGCGACGACCACCACCAGCAGCAGCGGCATCCACGCCTTGGTGAGTAACCGAAACACTCAACCTCCTCGCCCCCGACGACCCCGCACGGAACCCGAGTTCCGTGACGGTGACCGTGGGGGACGTTACTCCGCGGTTCGGGGAGTGTCTCGTCCACGTCCCCGTGGAGGTCGTCGCCCGCTCACCGGCTGCGGTTGAGCCAGGTTTCCAGCTCCTGGGCCGTCGGCGTCAACGAGGCGGCGCCGAGCTCGGTGAACAGGTTGAGTGACGTTCACCGTGTACACCTGGCCGTTCGACCCGGCCAATAGGTCAGCGCAGGCACGTGTTCGTTCGCAGCGAAGCGCACGTGGTAGCCGCCGCCCTGGTCGATGAGGAACCTCAGCTCTGCATCACTTCTCCTTGTGTCGGTAGACATGGACGAACTGTTGGACACGTCAACGGCGCGGAAAGTTTCACGGGGACTGGGCACGGGGACAATGAGGCGATGCGACTGCCCGTGATGCCGCCGGTCTCCCCGATGCTGGCCAAGCCGGTGAAAACGATCCCGCCGGGCGCGTCGTATGAGCCAAAGTGGGACGGCTTTCGGTCCATCTGCTTTCGCGACGCCGTCGAGGTCGAGCTGGGCAGCCGCAACGAACGCCCGATGACCCGCTACTTCCCCGAACTCGTCGCGGCCGCACGCGCCGAACTACCGACACGCTGCGTCGTCGACGGCGAAATCGTCATTGCCACCGCTGCGGGTCTGGATTTCGACGCGCTGCAACAGCGCATCCACCCGGCCGACTCACGCGTGCGGATGCTGGCCGAGAAGACGCCTGCGTCGTTCATCGCGTTCGACCTGCTGGCCCTCAACGACGAGGACTTCACGCAACGGCCGTTTTCCGAACGGCGCGCCGCGCTGGTCGCCGCGTTGGCGGGGTCAGGCCCGTCGATCCACGTCACCCCCGCGACCACTGACCTGCCCACCGCGCAGCGCTGGTTCACCGAGTTCGAGGGCGCCGGTCTCGACGGCCTGATCGCGAAGCCGTTGACGATCACGTATCAGCCCGACAAGCGCGTCATGTTCAAGATCAAGCCCGAGCGGACGGCCGACTGCGTGGTGGCGGGCTACCGGGTGCACAAGTCCGGTGACGACGCGATCGGCTCGCTGCTGCTCGGTCTCTACAAGGACGACGGCACACTCGCGTCGGTGGGTGTCATCGGTGCGTTCCCGATGGCGACCAGGCGCCAGCTTTTCAGCGAATTGCAGCCCCTGGTAACGACATTCGACGAGCACCCGTGGAACTGGGCCGCCCACATGTCGGGTGAGCGCACGCCGCGTCGCAACGAGGGCTCGCGGTGGAATGCGGGAAAGGATCTGTCGTTCGTACCGCTGCGACCCGAACGGGTCGTCGAGGTCCGCTACGACCACATGGAGGGCGAGCGGTTTCGCCACACCGCGCAGTTCAACCGCTGGCGGCCGGACCGCGACCCGCGATCGTGCACGTACGAGCAGCTCGAGCAGCCGGTCACCTTCAGTCTCGGCGATATCGTGCCCGGACTCGGCGCAGACGTGTGATGCTCGCGGGGTGATGATCCGCTCGACGGCAGCGACGACCGCCCTGGTGGCCGTCGCGGTCGCGTTGGCAGGTACGGCGTGGGCGGACGATCGGCTCGACGGCGATTTCACCTTCATCAACGGGCCGATATCGAATACCTGGACCATCACCACGCAGTGCAATCCCGAAGTCACCTGCGGCGGGACGATCTCCTCGTCGACCGGGCTGATCGAACAGATCAACCGGGTGGCCGGCGGCCCGTGGATCGTCGAACGCACCGACGTCCCGAATGGGCGGGTCTGCCCCGACGGGAGCACCGGTCCCGCCGATCTGATGTATTCGTTCGACCCCGCGACGCTGGTCGGCGCGCTCAGCTTCCGGTCGAAGCCCGGCGTCTGCGGTGATCCGGATTGGACGCAGGGCGAGAACCCGATCAGCCTCGTCCCGCAATAATTTGCGATTTCGGCGTGCTGGGTCACTCTCAGCGAGACTTAACACGCCGAAGTCACAGGGAATCGGCAGTTTGGAACCGCCTGACCGGGGCACGCAACCCCTATGTCTGTAACAAGTTTTCAAGACCTCCCGCTGGCCGACCGTGACCGGGAGTGGGACGGCGGCGCCGCCGAGAAGCGGGTGCGCAAGTGGGCCGGCGCGGAGGACGAACCCAACCAGAAGTACCGCGACGCCCACGTCTGGTACGACAGCGACAACAAGGACAACTTCACCGCATACAAGCTGCTGATCGCCGACGTGGTGGACGGCAAGCTGGAGGTCGTGCCGCGCGGGGTGATGGCGGCGGGCGGCATCATGGACGGTGCTCGCGGCGGGGTTGACCTGCCCAAAGAGGATGTCGACCGGGTCAAGAGCCACCTCGCGAAGTACTACAAGAAGATGGCCGAGACGCCGCCCTGGGAGCGCAACTAGCTAGATTGCGGGGGTGAATGCAGGCAGGTTCGCCCCGAGCCCGTCTGCCGATCTGCACATCGGCAATCTGCGCACGGCGGTACTGGCATGGCTGTTCGCCCGGTCGACCGGGCGGCGGTTCCTCGTGCGCGTCGACGATCTCGACGACCGGACCTTCACCGATATCGCCAACCGCCAACTCGACGATCTTGCCGCCATCGGGATCATCTGGGACGAGGAGCCCGAGTGGCAGACACAGCATGCCGACCGCTACGACGCGGCGATCGCGCAACTGGACGAACGCGGGTTGCTGTACGAATGTTATTGCAGCCGAAAGGATATCGCGCAGGCACCGCGGGCTCCGCATGCCCCGCAGGGTGCGTATCCGGGGACGTGCCGCGACCTCACCGACGCCGAACGCTCCGATAAGCGCGCCCAACTGAACCGTCCGCCCGCGCTGCGGCTGCGCACCGACGCGATCACGTACACGGTGCACGATGTGCTGCACGGCGACTACACCGGCATCGTCGACGACTTCGTGGTGCGCCGCGGCGACGGCGTACCGGCGTACAACCTGGCCGTCGTGGTCGACGACGCGGCGCAGGGCATCGACCAGGTGGTCCGGGGTGACGACCTGCTGCCGTCGTCGCCGCGGCAGGCGTACCTCGCGGCACTGCTCGGCTACCCCGAGCCGACGTATGCGCACGTCGCACTGGTGTTGAACGAAGACGGCGCGCGACTGGCCAAACGCGACGGCGCCGTCACGCTCGCCGAAATCGGCGTCGAAACCGCGCTGCGACAGATCGCCGAATCGCTTGGCTACCAAGCGAACACCGTCGAGGATATGCTGGGCCAGTTCGACCCGGCGAAGCTGCCGCGTCACCCGTGGATCTACACCCCCCATTAACTCGCGAGCAGACGCCAACTCCCCCAAAATGTCGGCGTGTTGGGGGTTTTCGCGTCTGCTCGCGGGGCTTGAAGGGACTTAGAGGGTCACCCGACCGGTGAACGACCCTTCGCCGCCCGCTCCGCCGCGGCCAACAACTCGTCACGAAACTGCGGATGCGCGATCGCCGCGAGTGCCTCACCGCGCTCGGCGACCGTCTTGCCCTCCAACTCGGCGGCGCCGTATTCGGTGATGATGACGTCGACGTGGTGGCGCGGCGTCGTGATCACCGCACCGGGCCCGAACCACGGCACGATCCGCGACTGCAACGTGCCGTCCTTGGTGAACGTCGACGGCAGGCAGATCAGCGAGCGGTCCGACAACTCTAGCCCGGCGCCGGCCACGAAATCCTCGGCGCCGCCGATACCGCTGAACTGATCGCCGTTGAGGGTGTCGGCGACGACCTGACCCTGGATGTCGACCGCCAATGCGCCGTTGATCGACACCATGTTGTGGTTGGCGGCGATCACCTCGGGCGAGTTGACGATCTCGACCGGCAGGAACGCCACGTCGGAGTTGTCGTCCAGCCATGCGTACAGCTCAGACGAGCCGAACGCGAACGTCGTCACGCTCTTCCCGAGGTACTGCCCTTTGCGTGCGTTGCTGATCTTGCCCGCGCGATGCAGGTGCATGCAGCCGTCGGTGAACATCTCGCTGTGCAGCCCGTAGTCGCCGCCGTCGCCCTCGGCCAACAGCGTGGCGATCTGGTTGGGGATCGACCCGATCCCCGTCTGCAGCGTCGCGCCGACCGGGATGAAGCCGACGGCGTGCTGCGCGATCGCCTTGTCGACGTCGGTGGGCGGCACGTCGCCGCCGGGCAGCGCGAGCGGGGCGTCCGTCGAATGCACGAGGACGTCGATCTCGTCGACGTGCAGCGCGTGGCGATTGCCCTCACCCAACCCGAAGGTACGCGGGTAGGCGTCGGAGACCTCGACGATCAGCAGCCGATCGGAATCGGCACCGGCGCGGCGCAATTCGCCGATCGTGCCGCCGGCGTGCAGCGATAGCGAGCACCAGCCGTCGGCGTCGGGCGGCGTCGCGACCGTCGTCATCACACGCGGTCGTTGCCGCTCCAACAGCGGCCCGAAGCGCCGAAAGTCCGCGGGCGCGAACTCGATGTCGGCGCCGCTGTCGCGCAACGCCCGCTCCAGCGGGCCGAAGAAACCAGATCGGTACTGGACGCCCCTGCGGTTAAACAGCTCGGTGAGCACCGCGACCAGTGCGCCGTATACGCGCAGGTCGGTCCAGTCGTCGCGCTCGCCGAGGGCGCGCAGGAACGCCGGCGGCTGACCGGGGCCCAGCGGCATGCCCAGCGTGTCGGCGGGGTGCAAACGGGCAGCGGCCTGCTCGGCGGTGAGCTCCTCGGGCATTTCGCAAGCCAATCACGCCGACCGGCCCGCAACCAACGGCCTCAGCCTGAGCAGAATTATGTCGCAACCCCGCGCCCGATTGCTAACGTCCGCAGGTGCACCATCTACCGAGATCGTTACTCGCAGTCCTGCTGCTGGCGGCGCTGGCGCTGACGGCCTGCGGCTCATCGGGTACCACCAGCAGCAACCCCATCAAATCGGCAGGCGTGCTGCGCGTGGGCACCGAAGGTGTCTACCCGCCGTACTCGTTCCATGACGCGAGCCAGGGTGGCCAACTGGCCGGCTACGACGTCGACGTCGCCAAGGCCGTCGCCGAAAAGCTCGGCGTGGAAGTGGAATTCGTCGAGACGCCGTGGGACGCCATCTTCGCGGCGCTGGAAGCCGACCGCTTCGACATCGTCGCCAACGAGGTCACGATCACCGAGGAGCGCAAGCAGAAATACGACCTCTCCGAGCCCTACTCGATCTCTCAGGGCGTGATCGTCACCCGCAAGGACGACAACTCCATCACGTCGTTGGCGGACCTGAAGGGCAAGCGAACCGCGCAGAACCCCACCAGCAACTGGGCGACCGTCGCACGGAACGCCGGCGCCCAGGTCGAATCTGTCGACGGGTTCTCCCAGGCGATCTCCGTGCTCAACGACGGCCGGGTGGACGCCGTCGTCAACGACAGCATCTCGGTGCTGGCCTATCAGGCCGAACACCCCGACGCCCCGATCAAGGTCGCCGTCCGACTCGACGAGCGCAGCGACCAGGCGTTCGCGGCGCGCAAGGACAGCGGGTTGTTGCCCGAACTGAACAAGGCGCTCGATGAATTGCGCGCCGACGGGACGTTGACCCGGATCTCGGAGAAGTACCTCGACGTGGACCTGTCGAAGGCAGGGCCGACGAGCGCCTGGCAGCTGATCCTCGACAACCTCTGGCCGCTGGCGCGGGCCGCCATCGAGAAGACGATTCCACTGACGATCATCAGCTTCGCGATCGGTCTCGTCATCGCGCTTGTCGTCGCGCTGGCACGGTTGTCGTCGAACCTCGTGATCTCGGGCATCGCGCGGTTCTACATCTCGATCATCCGCGGCACCCCACTGCTGGTGCAGTTGTTCATCGTGTTCTACGCGCTGCCGCAGATCGGTGTGCGGATCGCGCCGTTCCTCGCCGCGATCATCGCGTTCTCGCTCAACGTCGGCGGCTACGCCGCGGAGATCATCCGGTCGGCGATCCTGTCGATCCCGAAGGGGCAGTGGGAGGCAGCGGAAACCATCGGCCTCGATTACGTTGGCGCGCTGCGGCGCATCATCCTGCCGCAGGCCACCCGCGTCGCGGTGCCGCCACTGTCGAACACGTTGATCTCGCTGGTGAAGGACACCTCGCTGGCATCGACCATTCTGGTGACCGAACTGTTTCGAACCGCCCAGAACGTCGCGGCTCCGACCTTCGAGTTCTTCGCGCTCTACGGCACTGCGGCGCTGTACTACTGGATCATCTGCCTGGTGCTCTCGTTCGCACAGAACAGATACGAGCGCCGGCTGGAAAGGTACGTGGCCAGATGACCGAATATCGCGTCAAAGCCGAAGGAGTGCGGAAAGCCTTCGGAGACTTCAAGGTTCTCAACGGCGTCTCGTTCGAGGTGGCACAGGGCACTGCGACGACGATCATCGGGCCGTCCGGTTCGGGGAAGACGACGCTGCTGCGTGCACTCAACGCGCTCGACGTGCCGGATGAAGGGGTGATCCGCGTCGGTGATGTCGAGATCGACTTCTCCAAGCCGGTCGCCAAGGATCAGCTGCGGAAGTATCGTGCGCAGAGCGGCTTCGTATTCCAGTCCCACAACCTCTTTCCGCACAAGACGGTGCTGGAGAACGTCACCGAGGGCCCGATCGTCGTGCAGAAGCGGCCGCGCGAAGAAGTCGAGGCCGAGGCCATCGAGCTACTCGATCAGGTGGGACTGGCCGCCAAGAAGGACCAGTACCCGTTCCAGCTGTCCGGCGGGCAGCAGCAGCGTGTCGGCATCGCACGGGCGCTGGCACTGAAGCCGAAGGTTGTGCTGTTCGACGAGCCGACGTCGGCGCTGGACCCCGAACTGGTCGGCGAGGTGCTGTCGGTGATCAAAGACCTGGCGGTCGAGGGCTGGACGCTGGTGATCGTCACCCACGAAATCCAGTTCGCCAAGCAGGTTTCCGATCAGGTGCTGTTCACCGACCACGGCATCATCCTGGAGAAGGGCCCGCCGTCCGAGGTGATCGGCAATCCGAAGGAGGAGCGCACCCGACAGTTCCTGGAGCGGATCCTCAACCCGCTCTGAACGCCCGAAAGCGTGCGGGAATCTGTGAGAAAGTGGCCCGATGGTGCAGCCATCGACCAGGGAAGCCGACGTCATCGTCGTCGGAGCGGGACTCTCCGGAATGATCGCGGCCCGAAAGCTGCTCGAGGCGGGCCTCACCCCGCTGGTCCTGGAAGCCGACGAACGGGTCGGCGGACGCATCCTCACCGAGGAGGTCGTGCCGGGCATCCCGGTTGAACTCGGCGCGCAATGGATCGGCGACACCCACGAGCGCATGTTCCGCCTCGCCGCGGAACTCGGGGTCGAGACCTACCCGCAGTACGACGAGGGTGAGACGTCGTACGAACTCGCCGACTCGGGGGTGTTGCGGGAGAACGAGTTTCACGCCCGCTTCGAGTCGGAGCTCAAGGAACTGGAGCTGGTGCTGCGAAGGCTCGACGTGCTGGCCGAGGAGGTCCCCGTCGAGGCGCCCTGGTCGGCGCCGCGGGCACTGGAATGGGACGCCATCACCGCGGGCGCCTGGTATGACGCGCAGGGACTTTCGCCGGTCGCGCGCACGCTGCTGGAGATCTGCACCGTCGGGATCCTCGCTGTCCCCACCGCCGAGGTGTCCTTCCTGCACCTGCTGTTCACGATCAACACGTGCGGTGTGACGTCGGAGTTGTTCGCCGAATCGGAGGGCGGCGCGCAGACCACGCGGTTCGTCGGCGGCACCAGCGAGATCCCGAAGCGGCTGGCTGCCCTGATCTCCGACCGCATCGTGCTCAATGTGCCCGTCCAGCTGATCGAGCACAGCGCGGACAGCGTCACCGTGCATTGCCGCGGCGGGCTGGTCGCGCGCGGTCGACGGGTCATCGTCGCGATCTCGCCGACGCTCGCCGGGCGCATCATGTACGACCCGCCGCTGCCGGGGATCCGCGATCAGCTGACCCAACGGCTGCCCAACGGGTCGGCGATGAAGGCGTTCTTCATCTACGACGAGCCGTTCTGGCGCAACGACGGGTTCAACGGCCAGCTCATCTCCGACGTCGGCCCGGCCCGAATGTCGAACGACACCTGCATACCGGGCGACGACCGCGGGGTGATCCTGCTGTTCCTCGAGGGCGACCAGGCCCGCACCTACGGTCGCCTGCCCGAGAGCGAGCGTCGCGAAGCTCTCACCGCCGAACTCGTCCGCCACTACGGCAGCGCCGCCGCCAAGCCCCAGTTCTATATCGACGGCGAATGGTCGGAGCGGCAGTGGACCCGCGGCTGCTACAACGCGAACCACGGGCCACACGTGTGGACCACCTACGGGTCGGCGCTGAGCACGCCGATCGGCGCAATCCATTGGGCCTCAACGGATACCGCGACCTATTGGAGCGCCTACATGGAAGGCGCGGTCGACGCTGGCGAACGCGCCGCCGAAGCCGTCATCGCCGAGCTGGGTCGCGCTGAGCACCGGTTGTAACCGCACGGCGAGAATTCGGCCGCGATCGCGCCACGGCGTTACACCCGCGGCGCGCTGGGTCACGTCGAGTAGTAGCGGCCCAGCACTTCTGCGCGCAGCTCGTCGAATTCACCCGTCCTGATCGCCGCGCGAATCTTGTCGACCATCCGGATGACGAATCGCTCGTTGTGGATCGTGCAGAGCGTCGCGGACAGGATCTCCTTTGCCTTGAACAGGTGATGCAGGTAAGCCCTGGTGTAGTTCTCGCAGGTGTAGCAGTCGCAGTCGGCGTCGATCGGCGTGAAGTCGCGCCGATACCGCGCATTGGTGATGTTGAACCGCCCCGTCGCCGAGTACACGGCGGCGTTGCGCGCCACCCGCGACGGCGACACGCAGTCGAACGTGTCGGCGCCCGCGGCGATCGCGTCGAACAGGTCGTCGGGCTCGCTGATGCCGAGCAGATGCCGTGGCTTGTCCTCGGGTAGCTCGCTGGTGACCCAGCCGACGATGGTCGCCAGGTTCTGCTTCTCCAGTGCCCCGCCGATGCCGTAGCCGTCGAACCCCACGCCGTCCTCGCCGACGATCTTCGTCAGCCCGCGCGCCGCCGCTCTGCGCAGGTCCTCGTACTGCGCGCCCTGCACCACCCCGAACAGGGCCTGCTTGGGCCGATCCGGAGCCGCAGCCGTGAGCCGGCGGTGTTCGATCACGCAGCGCACCGCCCAGTCGTGGGTGCGCTGCACCGATTGCTCCTGGTAGCCGCGGGTGTTCACCAGCGTCGTGAGCTCGTCGAACGCGAAGATGATGTCGGCGCCCAGCTGGTGCTGGATGCGAATCGAGCTCTCGGGGGTGAACCGGTGCGTCGAGCCGTCCAGATGCGACCGGAACGTCACCCCGTCGTCATCGACGTTGGCGAGTCGCTCCTTGCCCTCGGCGATGATGTCGTCGGCCTGGACGCGCTTGGTGTCCATCGCCAGCACCTTGCGAAAACCGGCGCCCAGCGAGAGCACCTGGAAGCCGCCGCTGTCGGTGAAGGTGGGTCCCGGCCAGTTCATGAAGGCGCCGAGGCCGCCCGCCTCATCGACGATGTCGGGCCCCGGCTGCAGGTACAGGTGATAGGCGTTGGCCAGGATGGCCTGCGCACCAAGACTTTTCATGATCTCCGGCAGCACCGCCTTGACGGTCGCCTGCGTGCCGACGGGAATGAACGCCGGCGTGTGGATGTCCCCACGCGCGGTTCGGATGACGCCCGCGCGCCCGGGCCGGTCGGGCAGCTCCGCGTCGATGCTGAAAAAAGGTGCCGACGAGTCCTTCGGAGCAGACGAATTCGGCGCGGCCACGTCGTAGATTCTGCACTGTGAGAACTCAGCTGCTGGTCACCGCCGCCCTCGCCCTGGCTCTGGCAGGTTGTTCGTCGGCGCCTTCCGATTACACCCCGCCGCCCGGCCAGCTGGTCGCAGGCACCGCGCAGGTCAAGGTCAACGGCCACGACGCAGGCACCACCGACGCGGTGCAGTGCAACACGACCGGGCCTCTGACCATCATCACCACCGGTGACGAGGCCAGCGGCATCACCGCGATGGTGTCCAACAAAGACGAGCTCACCGCCGAGTCCGTCTCGATCCGCGACCTCGGCGGGTTCACCGGCAGCTACAACGCCGGGCTCGGCGACAGCGCCGACGTCTCGATGTCCGGCCGCACCTACGACATCAGCGGAATCGCCGACGGCTTCGACACCGACAGCCCCAGCTTCCGGAATTCGGGAACTTTCGAAATCAAGGTTTCCTGTTAGCCATCCGGCCCGCCCCGGGTCACGTTTTCGTCTAATCCAGTGTCGCGTCCGGTGACGCGCACCATACTGCTGAAGACGATCCGCCGATCTTGTCGGGTCGCGACAACACAAAGGAGAACAGTGGTGAAGCGTGGGTTCGTGGTCGCCGTGGGCGGCATGGCTATCCTCATCGCCGGTCTGACCGGGTGTTCATCTGGCGAAAAGAAGTCTGAGACCACCGGGGAGACCTCCTCTGCCGCCGCGGCCGAGGGCAAGACCACAGTGACGATCGACGGTGCGGACCAGGCGGTCCAGGGCACGGTCGTCTGCAGCTCCATGGGGGGCAACATGAACATCGCGATCGGCGATGCCGCGACGGGTATCGCAGCGGTCGTGAGCGAGGGCGATGAGCCCACGGTGCAGTCGGTGGGCCTGGGCAACGTCAACGGCGTGACGCTCGGCTACCAGAGCGGCACCGGACAGGGCGAGGCCAAGGCCGAGAAGGACGGCAAGACCTACAAGATCAGCGGCACCGCGACGGGTGTGGACATGGCCAACCCGCTGCAGCCGGTCAACAAGCCATTCGAAATCGAGGTCACCTGCCCCTAGTCAGGCTCATTTCGGCGGCGGCGTCCCGAAAGGGGGCGCCGCCGTTGTCATGACAGGGTTCAGGCAGGCGGCAGCGTGTAGCCGGCCGCGGACTGACGCAGCTGCCAGATCTGCGCCGGGCACAGCTCGTTGACGGCCTGGTTGATCAGGTAGGCGCCCTGGTAGTAGTCGGACGTGTGGAAATCGGCCTTCACCTGGTCGACCAGTTGCGCGTAGCTCATCTTGGCCGCCACCCGGTCGCAGATGGTGTTGCCGTACCCGATCGCGGCGTCGGCGTTGGGGAAGTTGTATCCGGGCCGCACGTGCACGTTCACGAGGTATGCGACGACGTCCGCCTCGGCCGTCGGCGCCAGCGCGACCGCGGTCGCAGCGGTCGCCAGGGCGGCGGCCGCGGTGGTAAAGGCCATCTTCATGAACCGAAACCATACGCGGGCGGTGCCGGGAAAACCTACGCTATGGCTCATGAAGATCCTTGCGGCAGCGGCACTGGCGTGCGGGTTCGTGGCGGCGCCCATGGTGATCGCGGCGAACGCATCGGCTTCACCCGGCTACTGTGACGGCGCGGATTGCGTGCCATATCTCACACGCAGCGCGGTCGCCGGTGAGCACTGCGTGCAGAACACCCGCTACAACTGGGGCGTCGACGCGTCGGGCAATACGTTGGCCTGCAGTTCGGGCAGTGTCTGGATCCCGGCTCCACCGCTGGTGGGAGTTCGTACGCTGCGGTTGCCCTGCGGTGAGGAGAAGGGCGTGGCCCAGTCGCCGGACGGTGTTCCGCTCGCCTGCGTGGGCGGCGCGTGGTCCGCCGATTACAGCTGGACCTTCTACCGGTAAGTCACACACTCATAACGCGCCGATTTCTTGCGTGAGATATCTGCCCTTTCGGGGTACAACGACGGGCGTGGCAATCGATGCGTGTTCGCGACCGGTCGAGTCGCTTCGCATCGAGGTCCCCGCGGCAGCCGAGCGGCTCGCCGAAATCCGACGCAAACTGACCGGCTGGCTCAAGCCGATCGGGATGTCCAGCTCGCGCATCGCCGACATCGTGCTGGTGGTCAATGAGGCGTGCACCAACTGCATCGAGCACGCGTATCGCGACATCATCGGCGGGCGAATCCGCATCGACGCGGTGCACGACAAGGGCCAGATCGTCGTCGACATCGCCGATGACGGTGTGTGGCAGACGCCCCCGACCCAGCCGAGCACCCGCGGCCGCGGGCTGTCGATCATGCGTGCGGTGAGCACGGGCGTCGACGTCAATTCCTCGACAAAGGGCACCACGGTGCGAATGCGATTCGCAGCCCCTTAGAGTTGCGGCAGCCGCACCACCTGAACGAAGAACTCGTCGATCTGCCGCACCGCGTTCATGAACTGATCGAGATCTACCGGCTTGGTGACATACGCGTTGGCGTGCAGCTTGTAGCTGCGCAGGATGTCCTCCTCCGCCGAGGACGTCGTCAGCACCACCACTGGGATGTGGCTGAGGTCCGGATCGGATTTGATCTGCTCGAGCAGCTGGCGGCCGTCGTACTTCGGCAGATTCAGGTCCAGCAGGATCAGGTCGGGCCGCGGGGCGTTCTCGTAGACACCGCGACGGTACAGAAAGTCCAGGCCTTCCTCGCCGTCGCGTGCGACGTGAAGATTGTTCTTGATCTTGTTGTGCTCGAACGCTTCCCGAGTGATCAACTCGTCTCCGGGGTCGTCCTCGACGAGCAGTACGTCGATAGCGCGCACGGTGGCGGGCTCGGCCGTCATGCAGGTGTTCCTTCCAGGTCGGCCGCGACGCGTTCGCCGGCGGCAACGGGAATCGTGAATCGGACTCTGGTTCCCCCTTGGAAGGAGTTGTCAATCCAGATTCGGCCGCCGTGGTTTTCGGTGATCTTCTTACACAGCGCAAGGCCGATTCCGGTGCCGGTGTAGACATCGCGGCCGTGCAGGCGCTGGAAGATCACGAACACCTTGTCGGAGAACTCCTCGGGAATGCCGATGCCATTGTCGGTCACGGTGAGCGTCCACGGCGCATCGGCCTCGTCCTCGTCGCGTTCGCAAGTGACGACGATGCGTGGGGCGACCCCGTCGCGTTTGAACTTCACCGCATTGCCGATGAGGTTCTGCCACACCATCGTCAACAGCGTGGGGTCTCCCGTGATTCGCGGCAGCGGCTGCCCTTCGCGAACGATCTCGGCACCCGATTCGGCGATCGCGGTGTCGAGGTTTTCGATCGCTTCGTCCAGCGTCGCGCCGAGGTCGACCTCGGCGCGCGTCGGGTTGAGCCTGCCGACGCGGGAGAACGTGAGCAGGTCGTTGATCAGAGTCTGCATGCGCTTGGCGCCGTCGACGGCGAACGCGATGTACTCGGTGCCGCGTTCGTCGAGCTTGTCGCCGTAGCGCTTCTCGATGAGCTGACAGAAGGAGGCGACCTTGCGCAGCGGCTCCTGGAGATCATGGCTGGCGACGTAGGCGAACTGCTCGAGCTCGGCGTTGGACCGCTGCAACTCGAGAGCCTGCTCGGCCAGTTGTGTTCGCGCCTTCTGCGTGGCTTCGAGTTCGTCGATGATCCGCTGGCGCATGTCCTCGACGTCCGCCGCGATGGCCCGGATGTCCTTGGGGCCCTGGGGCACGATCTTTTCGCTGAAGTCGCCCTGGGTGATCTTTCGGCACGATGCGGCCAACGCGGTGAGCGGACGGGTGACCGCGGTTCGGATCACCACCGCCGACAGCACCGCGGCGACGATCAATGCGACGACGATCGCGGTGAAGACGGCGTTGCGCCAATTCTGCAGTGTCGCAAGCTCATTGACCGCGTCATCACGTTCCTGCTGCAGGTGCAGCAGCTGCGAGTCGAAGTTCTGCCGGAGGGTATCGAACAGGGCCTTGCCCCGCGTGGCAGTGCCGGTGTCGCCGACCTCGGGCGCGGTCGGTTTGATCTCGGTGATCAGCGGCTCGGCGTACTCGCTGCGCCACGTCGCGGAGATGCGCTCGATGTCCTCCAGATCGGCCAGCAGCTTCGCGCGCTCACCGGCATGATCCCGGATCACCTGCGCCGCATCAGCTTCGGCCTTCTGGCCGTTGACATACGGCTCCAGAAACCGCGGGTCGGCGGTGATCGCGTACCCGCGGATCGCAGTCTCCTGATCGCGCAGCGCTGCCTGCAATTGGTACGCCGCGATCCGCATCGGCCCGATCTCCGCGGTGATCTCGTTGGACACGTCGTCGTTGCGGTTCAACAGCACCCCACCGGCGATGGATCCGGCGAGCACGACGACACCCATGGCCGCCAGGACCAGGTTCTGCCAACCCTGAACGGTCGGTTGCCATTTCATCCGGTCGACGTCCGCTCGACCCGCACCACCGCGATGTCGTCGCTGATGCCGCCGACGGACTGCGCGCGGCGCTCGACGTCGTTGATCAACGCATCGACGAACTGCGCGCCGGGAACGTGCGCGTAGGATCGCGCCACCTCGAGCAGACCCGCCTCCATCAGCCGCTCGGTGCCGTGCCCTGAGCGTCCTTCGATCAGTCCGTCGGTCAACAGCACCAGGCCGTAGCCCCGTGGAAGCTCCATGATGTTCAGCGGCCATTCGTACCCGTTGAGCCCCAGCGCCGGCCCCACCTCGGGCTCCAACCACTCCACCGAATCGGGTCCGTGCAGCAGCATGCCCGGATGCCCTGCGGACACCACGTTGAAGCTCAGATCGTCGGGGGAGAGTGCCACGGACTGCACCGTCGCGAAGATGCTCGTGCCGGGGCGTTCGGTGCTCAGGATCCGCTCCAGCTGACGCATCCGCTCATTACCGCGCAGACCGGCGAACGTCAGCGCGCGCCAGCCGATGCGCAGGGCGACCCCGAGCGCGGCCTCGTTCGGGCCGTGGCCTGCCACGTCACCCACCATGACGTGCACGGTGCGGTCGGGCGTCTGGACGAAGTCGTAGAAGTCGCCGCCCAGAAGGGCGAACTGCCTGCTGGGCCGGTACTGCGCGACGATGTCGACGCCGGGGTTGTCCAGTAACAGCGGCGACGGCAGCAAACCGCGTTCGAGGCGGGCGTTCTCCTTGGCGCGCAGTTCGCTGGCATGCAGTTCCACGGCGGTCAGCTCGGCGCGTTTGCGCTCGACCGCGTACAGCAGCGCGCGGCGCAGCGTCTCGGGCTCGACACGGCCCTTGACCAGGTAATCCTGCGCTCCCGCCGCGAGGGCTGACACGCCGAAGTGCTCGTCGTGGAGACCGGTCAGCACGACGACCGGCATCGTCACGTCGTGTCGGGCGACCTGGTCCAGCGCCTTGATGCCGTCCGCGTCGGGGAGGTTGAGGTCCAGCAGCATGCAGTCCGGACGGGATACCTCCAGGTGACGACGCGCAGCCCCCATCGACGGCGCCCATACCACCTGCATATCGGGGTCCGCGTCGGCGATCAGTTCCTCGACCAGCACCGCATCGGCACGGTCGTCTTCGACGAGCAGCACCGAGAACGGCCGCTCATCGGCGGCCGGATAGTCGGACGCACTCACCACAGGGTTATATACCGAAGACAATCGCAACCACGTTTTCTCGCGCTTGTCACCGTGGCCGCTCTGACCTCTTTTTTAGTGACCCTCCGACAATAGCCGTTAACCCCTGTGCAGTCGCCCGAACCCGTATGACTACGAATTAACGGCAGCGTCGACGCGAATCCGGGTGGCGCCTCGCACACGGCGGGCACCGCATTGAGGATCTGCATTCCCGTCGCGACACTGGCCGAGCGCACGTGTTCTTCTATGGTGGCGTCGCGGGTGAAGCTGGCCAGCGACATGGAGTGGGTGCGCATCGACGGATCGCCTTCGATGGTGAGCGTCCAACCGTGCGCGGGCTTGGGCCAGTGGCCGGGGTACTCGCCGCCCACCGTCCACAGCGTTTCGATCTCGATGAGTGCTTCTCCGTTTCGGCGCCCCACCCAGTTCCAGCGCTGCCCGGCCGTCGTGCCCGCGGCCAGTAGATGGTCGAAGATCTGGTGATCCTGTTCGGCGGGGATGGCCTCCACGGAGTACACCGGAGAGGTTGCCGGGGTTGATACCGCTGCCGTGTACGGAGCTGGCGCCCTTCTCGCAGGCGGCGAGGACGCGGTCGCGGTCCCCAGGCTCGATCCGTGCGGGATGGAACAGAAAGGCAGTCGTGACAACGTTTTTGCCGCTCTCCAGCAGTCGGCATACGTCGTCGAACGCCGCGGTGCGGGGCGTGTAGATGACGCAGTCGGCGTCAAGGTCCAGGATCTGGCCGACGTCGGTGGTCGCGGTGACGCCGATCGGCTCACGGTCGACGAGCGTGCCGATGTCGACGCCGTTCTTGGTCTCGGAGTACACGAGTGCGCCGACGAGCTCGAGATCGTAGTCGTGGTCGAGAATGGCGGTGACGATCTCGCCGCCGACCGTGCCGGTACCCCATTGAATCACCCGATGCGCCACGATCGGACCGAACACCGCGCGGGCCGACGGCCTAGAGACGGCGGAGGGTCACGATGGTGACGTCGTCGTCGGTTTCGCTCGACGCCATCGCCGTCGAGATCCAGGTCGCCGTCGAATCGGCTGCGCCACCGAGTGTTTCGGCCAACCGCTCGATGCCGTCGTCGATCGGCTCATCGCGCCGTTCCACGAGGCCGTCGGAGAACATCACCAAACCCTGGCCGGGTGCGATCGCGAAGGTGCTCGCGTCATACGTCGTACCGATCGCTCCGATCGGCGGCGACAACCGGACGGGCGCGGGGACAGCCACCTGTCCTGGTCGGGTGATGTACGGGATCAGGTGGCCGGCGCACGCCGCTTCAACCGACCCCGACCCCAGATCGACGCGCGCGATGATCACGGTGACGAACGCGCGCGAGACCATGTGCAGGCAGAAATCGTTGAGCCGATCGAGCGCTTCGGCGGGGGTGTCACCGGTGAACAGATACGCGCGCAACGCATTTCGCACCTGCGCCATCGTTCCGGCGGCGGCCATGCCATGACCCGCGACGTCCCCGATCAACACGATCAACCGACCGTCGCGAGTCTCGAACGCGTCGTACCAGTCGCCGCCGACGCGCCCCCCGACGGCGGGTTCATAGTGCGCAGACAGCTGCCAGCCGTCGACGGTGGGTATCGACGTCGGCAACAGGCTGCGCTGCAGGGTCTCCGCGACGCGAAGCGCACCCCGGGTGCGGCGGTACAGCGATTCGACGAGGTGTCGCCGCAGCGACTCGGCGGATTCGACCTCGGTCGTCACCCACGGCTCGGAGCAGCGATGCACGATCTCGCGCCACCGATCGAAGGACTTGCGTGGACTCAGCCGAACCTGGTCGCCTTCGCTGGTCGCGATCGCCTTGTTGTGCGGGTCGCCGCCCCAGTCGACGGAACGCAGCACCTCGCTTCGAAACCAGATCGCATACTGCCCGTCTGGCAGGTTGATCGCCAGCGCACCGGAGGTCAGCTGCGGATCGAGGTCGAGGTCCGGCAACTCCCGGGACAGCGACTCGCTGCTGGCGATCTCGTCGCCCGCGTCACGCGCCCATGCCGCGACGGCGGCCACCGCGTCCTGCGGCGGCACCGACCCCAGTGCCTGGTACTCGCCGCCGATGTTGACCACGGCGCCGTCGGCGGGCACGAGGTCGAGAAGGTCGGGAGCGCCGAGCAGCACCGCGGTCAGCGATTCACTGTCGTCCAGCGTGGCGGCGGTGAGCTTGCTCAGGACGGCCTGCGCGGCCAGCCGCTTGTGCAGTTGTTCGTCCTCGAACTGGTCGACGAGTCGCAGCGACAGGGTCGAGCCGAGGAATTCGGCGGCCGCCCTGGTCCCGAACGGCGGGAGATGCGGACCGGCGTAGTGATGGCACGCGATCAGTCCCCACAGCCGGCCGTGCCGCAGCAGCGAGATCGACATCGAGGCCTGCACACCCATGTTCTGCAGGTACTCGATGTGGATCGGCGAAACGCTGCGCAGCGTCGCGTGTGTCAGGTCGGTCGGCTCGCCCCGATCCGGGTCGACCGCGGGCAGCAGCGGCGACGGCGTGTAGCCGACGTCGTCGATGAGCCGCAGCCAGTTCTTCTCGTACAACGCGCGAGCCTGCGCCGGGATGTCGGACGCCGGGTAGTGCAGACCCAGGAACGGGTTGAGCTCGTCACGCTTGGCCTCGGCGACGACCTCGCCGTTGTACTGCTCGTCGTAGCGGTACACCATCACGCGGTCGAAGCCGGTGAGCTCGCGGACCGAGCGCGCGGTGGCGTCGTAGAGCTCGGTCAGGGTGGCGGCGCGGTTTAGTTCGTCGATCGAACTGCGCACGGCCAGATAGGTGTTCGGGAAGGAGAACGGCCGTTCGCCGTAGGCGATTTCGACCTCGACAAGCAGCACGCCGCCCGGCTCGCGATGCAGGATGACGTCGAACGCAAGAGGCTCACCTGCCACGTCGATGACGCATTCGAGCGGGTTGCGTTGGCGTAGATCACCGGGCGCCGACGTCGCCTGTTCGACGCGGGTCGCCTCGTCGAAACCGATCAGCGATGACAGGTGCTGCCCCAGAACGCTTTCCGCGGGGCGTGCGAGAAGGTCCGCGACGTTGGCGCTGACCTGCCGTACCTCGAAGTCGGACTCCCGCACCACGGCCAGCACACCGCGGGGTTGGACACTGCCGGGAATGTGGATCGGCTCGCGCGCGCAGTTGTCGAGATCGACGGGCGTACCGACCGGCACAAAGTCTTCGGCAAAAGGCAACAGTCAAGCCCCCAAGATGGTCGAATCTTTGAGCCCGCTGCTGGACCACATCACTGGCCAGTATGCACTGTCCCTATTCGGACGCGAATTGCCCGGCCCGCCCGCGACTTTGGGCGACAAGAAAGGGGCACCCGAACTGGGTGCCCCTTCCTGGTCGAGCTGCTGTGTCAGCGACCGTTGCCGAACCTCGGGGTCGTGTCGGTGGTGGCACTCTGGTGGTTGTCGAGCACCCAACCGTGGTGGCCCAGGTCGGCTTGCGCCGGACCGGCCAATCCCAAAACCGCCGCGGCGAGACCGCTGGCAACGATGGCAGCGAATCCGAACTTCTTCATTTCGATACCTTCTTCTGTGTTTCCGCTTCTGCCGGTTCTGTGTTGTTTCGAACCGGCATAGTTGAAGGAACAGCGCAGGTCAGCGGAATAATTCCGGTGGCAGAAATTGATGCTTGGTTGGCAGAAATCGATCGGGAACCCGTGTCCGGTCATGTGCCAGCGACCACATTTCGGCAAAGCTATCGACGGGTCTCACACAGACCGAGGCCGGTGAACACCTGCGTCGGGAAGTTATGGCGGTGGCGGAGGGATTTGAACCCTCGGTGGGGGGTTACCCCACACACGCTTTCGAGGCGTGCTCCTTAGGCCGCTCGGACACGCCACCGTGTGGCAGCTTACCGACGAGGGTGCCGAGCGCCCAAACCGTCACATAATCACGGCCGGCGGCGTCATCATTTGATGACGCCGCTAGCTCGGTCATGTCCCCATAGCCGAGAGTCAAAGAGCTTTCGAGACCGAATCGACGCATGTCGGTCACGCGTGGCCAGCCACCTAACCGGGTAGCCAGCCGCTAGAAAGGTGGGCAATGAAGATCACTGTGCTCGCAGCCCTGGCGATCTCCGGGGCAATCGCGTCGCTCGTTCACGCGCCGAGCGCCGTCGCCGCCCCCGATTCCGAGTACTGCACGAGCCTGGCCAGAGCGGGATATCCGGGCGACTGCGCCACCTTGACCACCCTCGCCAAGAACGTGTGCGCCCAATACGACCAGGGTCTTGATCTGGATACCATCGTCGCTCGCCTGGACGTCATCACCAAGGATCAAGGCCTGTCGAACTACATCATGGCCGGCGCTCCGCTGTACTTCTGCCCGAAGTACGCCTCCAACTAAAACCTCACCGCTGGCTGGCGAAGAACGCCTCCAGCGGCGCCGCACACTCGGCAGCCAGCACTCCCCCGCGCACATCCGGGCGGTGCGTCAGACGCCGGTCGCGCACCACGTCCCACAGCGAGCCGACCGCCCCGGTCTTGGGTTCCCACGCCCCGAACACCAGCCGTGCGACCCGCGCCATCACCAGCGCCCCGGCGCACATCGTGCAGGGTTCGACCGTCACCGCCAGCGTCGTGCCCTCCAGTCGCCAGCCGTCGCCGAGCACCTCCGCGGCCGCCCGCATGGCCAGGATCTCGGCGTGCGCCGTCGGATCACCCGTCTCCTCACGGGCGTTGGCCGCCCGCGCCAGCTCGGTGCCGTCGGCGGCCCACACGACCGCGCCGATCGGGACGTCCCGCGGTCCGGCACCCGCCGCCGCGTCCATCGCGGCCCGGACCAGGTCCTCGTCGGTCACCAGTGCAATAACCGGCTCACCGGCCGAGACGGTCGAGCACCGCCGACAGTTCGTCGGCGAACCCCATCTCGCGCGCGATCCGCCCGATCTGCTCGTCGGCGTACAAATCCGACTCGTCGAGGATGACGGCCAGCACCGCATCTGGCAGGCCGATGTCCGAGAGCAGGCCGAGATCGCCCTCCTCGAACGGCTCGTCGGGATCCAGATCGTCCTCGCTGATGTCGTTGTCCAGCTTCTCCAGCACTTCCGCGGCGATGTCGTAGTCCAGCGCCGCGGTGGCATCCGAAAGCAACATCCGCGTCCCGGCCGGGGCAGGTCGCAGAATCACGAAAAACTCGTCGTCAACGTCGAGCAGCCCGAAGACCGCTCCCGCACTGCGTATTTCGCGAAGCTCGGTCTCGGCGGCGGACAGACTGGTCAGCGCCGCTGAGCGCATCGCGGCGCATCGCCACTTACCGTCCTCACGAATCACAGCCACGCCGAATCCGTCCGGGCGGTCGGCGGCCTGCTTCGACGCTGCGGCACGCTGTGCTCCCATGGGGGCCAACGGTAGTCGCCGACCAGGGGATTGACCAGAAATCCGCAGCATGGCTGATGCCGCGCGTTACCAGGGATGTGCCAGGGTGGAAGGGTGACGAACACACCGGTCTGCGTGATCGGGCTCGGCCTGATCGGCGGCTCCGTGATGCGCGCCGCCGCGGCCGCTGGACGCGAGGTCTTCGGCTACAACCGCTCGATGGAGGCCGTCCAAGCCGCGACGGCCGAGGGTTTCGACGCCACCGAGGACCTCGACGCAGCGTTGACCCGGGCCGCGGCGGGCGACGCGCTGATCGTGCTCGCCGTGCCGGTGCCTGCCCTGGCGCAGATGCTGGGCCACATCCGCGATCTGGCACCGCAATGCCCGCTGACCGACGTCACCAGCGTGAAAACGTGCGTCCTGGACGAGGTCCGCGCCGTCGGCCTGCTCGACCGCTTCGTCGGCGGTCATCCGATGGCGGGCACCGCGGAGTCCGGCTGGGCGGCGGGGAACGCCCGGTTGTTCGTCGGTGCACCCTGGGTGATCAGCGTCGACGACCACGTCGACCCCGACATCTGGACGCTGGTGATGAACCTGGCGCTGGACTGCGGCGCCGTGGTGGTGCCCGCCCGCTCGGACGAGCACGACGCCGCCGCCGCGACGATCTCGCACCTGCCGCACCTGCTGGCGGAAGCGCTCGCCGCGACGGCCGGTGAGGTGCCGCTGGCGTTCGCGCTGGCCGCCGGGTCGTTCCGCGACGGGACGCGCGTCGCGGCCACCGCACCCGATCTCGTCCGCGCCATGTGCGAGGCCAACGCCGATCAGGTGCTGCCCGTCCTCGACCGGACCCTCGACCTGCTCAACCTGGCCCGCACCGCACTCGCCGAGGGCAGCCCGCTGACCGAACTCGTCGACGCGGGCCACGCCGCGAGGGTTCGCTACGACAGCTTCCGCAGGCCCGAGATCGTGACCATCGTCGTCGGGGAGGACAACTGGCGCGAGGCACTGGCCGCCGAGGGCAGGGCCGGCGGGGTGATCAGATCCGCTCTGCCAACCCTGGATAGTCGAGGATGAACCCCTCGGAGTCGACGGTCACCGTGGTCTCGGCGACCGGCGAGTGCAGCTTGATGCCCCCCGGGGCACTGCTGTAGCTGATCGTCACTTCCTCGACCGAGAGCTCGGGCAAGCGGACGTACACCACCGGCAGGACCACGGACTCGTTGCGCTCGTACAGCCCGGTGCGCCGGATGGGCAGGGCGTTGAAGAACGGGCTGAAGACCACGTCGACGTCCAGCGCACCCCCGTAGGCGGCCCGGCTGGTCTCGCCGGTGTGCTGCTGGACGAGCCACATGTTCTCCTCGTCCCGCGCGATCGACAGCTGGCGTTCCCGCTCGGCGAGCGTCACGGTCATCGACAGCCGCTTGGTGGCGCCGGTTTCGTCGGTCACCAGGTCATAGGACGCGGAGAAGGCGGGATGCGACGGGGTGGCGGCGGCGACGATCCGGCCGTAGGCCTTGATGCGGTTGCCCGAGAGCTGCACCCGCACCGACTCCATCCGGGGCTCATCGTGCGCACGCCAGGTCAGAGTTGCCGGCCACGACGCCTGCTGCTCCGAGCGCGCTGCTTCACTCACTCATCTACCGTAATTGACGAAGACTCGGCTCCGACACCGGTTCCGCCGATGATCGCGACTCCAGCGCCACCTCGTCGCTGAGCAACGGCTGCGGCATCCGGCGAAGCCGTCCCGCGCCCGGCGCCGACACCCAGACCGCGAACGCGAGAAGACCGTCGAGAACCAAGGCCAGCGCCGTCACCATCAGCGCGCCGACCAGCGCCAGATAGAACTCGCGGACCTTGATGCCGTCGATCAGATACCGGCCCAGGCCGCCCAGGCTGGCGTACGCCGCGACGGTCGCGGTCGCGACGACCTGCAGCGTCGCAGTCCGCAGACCGCTGAGAATCAGCGGCATCGCGATCGGTGTTTCGACGCGCAGCAGGATTCGCCGCTCGGTCATGCCCATCGATCTGGCGGCGTCCACCACTGTTGGATCGACATTGGCGATGCCCGAGTAGGTGCCCGCGAGCAGCGGCGGGATGCCGAGCAGCATCAGCGCGACGGTGGGCGGCACCAGTCCCAGGCCCCACAGCAGGACACCGAGCAGGAGCACGCCGAGGGTCGGCAGTGCGCGCAGGGCGTTGACCCCCGTGACGACCAGGAAGGTGCCGCGGCCGGTGTGGCCGATGAGCATGCCGAGCGGGACGGCGATGAGGGCCGAGCAGACGACGGCGATCACCGTGTACTGCAGATGCTCGAAGATGCGCGCACCCAGCCCGGCCGGGCCACCCCAGTTGGCCGCGGTGAAGATGTACGCCAACGCTTCCTGCAGGAAGGTCATCGGGCTCATCCGGTCACCGCCTTGACGCGGCTCGGACGCCCCGCTCGCGCCCAGGGCGTCAACGCCTTA
Organism: Mycolicibacterium moriokaense; assembly: GCF_010726085.1. Classification (NCBI taxonomy): domain Bacteria; kingdom Bacillati; phylum Actinomycetota; class Actinomycetes; order Mycobacteriales; family Mycobacteriaceae; genus Mycobacterium; species Mycolicibacterium moriokaense. The sequence goes on along the minus strand of NZ_AP022560.1, from coordinate 852,983 downwards.
CCGGCCAGCATGATCAACGTGTCGATGACGACCGCCAGCACGAAGATCGCGATGATGCCGGCCACGATCTGATCGCTCTTGTTGGCCTGGTATCCCTCGGTGAACCACGTGCCGAGACCGCCGACGCCGATCACCGAACCGACCGACACCATGGAGATGTTGGTGACGGCGACGACGCGCAGACTGGCGATGAGCACCGGAATCGCCAGTGGTAGTTCAACTTTCAGCATCCGCACCAACGGCTTGTAGCCGACGGCGGTGGCGGCGTCGAGCACCGCTGGCGACACCGCGTCCAGCGCCTCGGGAACGGCGCGCACCAATAGCGCGACGGTGTAGAGCGTCAGCGCGACGATCACGTTCGCCTCGTCGAGGATGCGTGTGGGAATGATCAACGGCAGCACGACGAACAGCGCGAGCGACGGGATGGTGAAGATGATGCTCGCGGTCAGCGTCGTGATGCGTCGCAGCATCGTGGTCCGTTGCACGACCGCGCCGAGCGGCACTGCGATGACCAAACCCAGCAGGACCGGGATCAGCGACAGTCGCAGGTGGATCAGCGTCAGCATCCACAGGTCGTCGAGGTGGTTCAGCAGATACCGCACGACTAACCCAGCTCCGGGATACGGCGCTGCTCCTTGAGTGCCTCGAGGACGTCGTCGGCGCGCACCCCGCCGATCAGCCGGCCCTCGTCGTCGACCGCGACGCCCAGTCCGCTCGGTGAGGACAACGCGGCGTCCATGGCCTGCCGCAGGGTGTGGTCCGGCCGGAAGAACGAGCCGCCACCGATGGTGCTGTCGTAGAGCGCCTTGCCCTTGCGGTGCAGGTCGACGCCCTCGGCGTTGATCCACGCGTAGGGCTTGCCCTCCTTGATCACGAGCGCCCACTCGCCCTGACCCAGTGACACGCTGTCGACGTCGTCCTCGGCGACGTGGCTGATCTCGTGCAGCGGCAGCCCCGTCGCGTGGAAGAACTGCAGCCCCCGATATCCGCGGTCGGCACCGACGAATGCCGAGACGTGTTCGTTCGCCGGGTTTGACAACACGAACGCGGGGTCCGCGTACTGCAACAGCACTCCGCCGCGGCCGAACACCGCGACCTTGTCGCCGAGCTTGACCGCTTCGTCGATGTCGTGGGTGACGAAGACGATCGTCTTACGCAGTTCGCTTTGCAGCCGCAGGATTTCGGTCTGCAGATCCTCGCGCACGACGGGGTCGACGGCGCTGAACGGCTCGTCCATCAAGAGGATCGGCGGATCGGCGGCCAACGCCCTGGCGACCCCCACGCGCTGCTGCTGACCACCCGACAGCTGCGCCGGATAGCGGTTGGCGAGCTTGGGATCGAGGCCGACGCGTTCCATCACGCCCAACGCGGATTTGCGTGCGCTGCGCCGTGATTCGCCGCGCAACACGGGAACGGTCGCGACGTTGTCGACCACCCGCAGGTGTGGCATCAGCCCCGCGCTCTGGATGACGTAGCCGATGCCGAGTCGCAGCTGGACAGGGTCGACCTTGGTGAGGTCCTTACCGTCGACGGTGAGCGTGCCCGAGGTCGGGTCGATCATCCGGTTGATCATCCGCATCGAGGTGGTCTTACCGCAGCCCGACGGACCGACGAAGACCGTGAGCGTGCCCTCCGGAACCTCGAGCGTCAGATCGTCGACCGCGACGGTGCCGTCGGGGTACCTCTTGGTGACGTTTTCGAAGGTGATCATTTCTGCACCGGTTGGTCGAAGCCGTTGTCCTTTATCCACTTCTCTGCCGCTTCGTCGGGGTCGATTCCTCGATTGCCCTCGACGGCGGTGTTGAGTTGGATCAGCGCCTCGGTGGTCAGCTTGGCGCTGACCGCGTCGAGCACTGTCTTGAGTTCGGTAGACATCTTCTGCGAAGCGACCAGCGGAACGACGTTCGCGGCGAGGAAGACATTCTCCGGATCTTCGAGGACCACCAGTTTGTTCTGTTCGATCGACGGTGAGGTGCTGAAGATGTTGGCCGCGGTGATGGTTCCGCTGGTGAGTGCCTTCACCGTCGCGGGGCCACCGCCGTCGCTGATCGAGACGAAGTTGGCGGGCGTGATGTCCAAGCCGTACTTCTCCTTCAGCCCCACCAGACCGGTCACCCGGGTCTGAAACTCCGATGGCGCACCGACTTTCACCTCCGCCGAATGCTTCGCGAGGTCGGCTATCGACTTGAGATTCCAGCGCTGCGCCGTCGCCTCGGTGACCGCCAGGGTGTCCTTGTCCTCCGCCGGCGACGGATACAGGATCGACAGGTCGCCGGGGAGCGCCTTGAGCAGCGCGAGCAGTACCGCATCGGGCGTCGTCGCGGTCGCCTCCGGATCGAAGTACTGCAAGAGGTTGCCGGTGTACTCCGGGATCAGATCGATGGAATGATCTTGCACCGCAGGGATATAGGTCTCGCGGCTGCCGATACCGAACTGGCGGCGGACCGTGAAGCCGTTGGCCTCCAGCGCCTGGGCGTAGATCTCGGCGATGATCTTGCTCTCCGTGAAGTCGGCCGAACCGACCGCGATCGACTTCAGATCGCCCGATATCTGTCCACCGCCGAGCGGGTTGGAACTGCCGCACGCCGACGATAACGATGCGATCAATGCGAGCAGAGCCACCAGGAACGGCAGCGATTTACCAGGGGACATATGACAGCCCTCTCGGCCTTTCGACATCTGATGGACAGTATCGACATGCAGGCGGTATCGCCGCGCTTTAGCTCAGCGTGAGTACCCATACTGGTTTCATTCGACGCCCGGAAAGGCAAAGATGGACACATGACCAGCGATCCGCCTGTCCCGCCCGACCTGCCGCCACCGCCGGTATCCGGGAGAGGCGAGCCGCCGGACCCGGTCGCCACCCCGGGCGAATACCTCGTCAAACCGGAATCGGCGCTGAAGTTCACGCGTGCCGCCGCGCTGTGGGCGGCGTTGATCGCCGGATTTCTCATCCTGATCGTGCTGTTGGTGTTCATCATGCAGAACACCGAATCCACGACCATCCACTTCTTCGTCTGGGAGTGGAATCTGCCTGTGGGCGTGGCGATTCTGTTGGCCGCAGTATGCGGAGGCCTGCTGACGGTTGCCGTGGGCACCGCGCGCATCGTGCAGCTGCGCCGCGCCGCGAAGCGCAACCTCAAGGCGCAGAGTTTCTGACTCCCGCGCCAACCCCGGCGAGCAGGCGCAAACGCCCCCTATTTCGCGGCGTGTTGGGGGTATTTGCGTCTTCTCGCGGTGAGAACTAGCGCTTCAACGTCTCGAGACCCGCGCTGATCAGCGGGCCGACGGCCTCGGCGACCTGGTCGGTGTCCTCGGCGACGCCGCCACCCTCCCGGCCCCGGTAGGCGATACCTGCGGAGATGATCGCCAGCTTGAAGTAGGCCAGCGCCATGTAGAAATCCCAATGATCCAACTCGACGCCGGCCGCGACGGCATACCGCTGCGCCAACTCGTCGGCCGACGGGATCAGCGGCGACGACCATGCCGCGTCTGCGTGCACCAGGTTGAACATCGGGTGGCGATACACACACATCAGCGCGGCGTCGCTGATCGGGTCGCCCAGCGTCGACATCTCCCAGTCGAGCACCGCGAGCACCTTTGTCGCGTCGTCCTTGTCGAGCATCGTGTTGTCGATGCGGTAGTCGCCGTGCACGATCGCGGTGCGGCTCTGCGCCGGAACCGCTTCTGCCAGAGCCGAATGCAGCCGTTTCACGTCGGCGTCGCACGGATCGTCCTCGGTGCGCACCAACTCCCACTGCCCACCCCAACGCCGGACCTGACGCTCCAGATAGCCCGTCGGCTTACCGAAGTCGCCGAGGCCGACCGCCTCCGGATCGACCGCGTGCAGGTCGGCGAGGACCTTTATCAACGCGTCGACGCACGCGTTGATGACCTTCTGGTCACCGAGCGCCTCGAGTTGATCGGTGTGCCGCACGACGCGGCCGTCCACGTACTCGACCATCTGGAACGGCGCCCCGAGCACCGAGTCGTCGTCGAGCATCGTGACCGCGCGGGCCACCGGCACCGCGGTGTCTTGCAGCGCGGCCACCACCCGGTATTCGCGCGCCATGTCGTGGGCCGACGGGGTCAGGCCGTGCAGCGGGGGACGGCGCAACACCCACTTGGACGCGTCGTCGTACACCAGAAAGGTCAGGTTGGACCGACCACCGGAGATGAACTCTCCGCGCAGGTCGCCGGAGCGAGGGATCCCTGCGGAGCGCAGGTGACGGTCCAGGGCGTCGAGGTCAAGCCCGTCCAGCGAAGTTGTCACCGGAACTGTCTACCACTGCTGGTTTCGGGGCAGCAGATCCCATACGTGCTCGGTCGCGTTGATGCCCGCCACGAACAACCTCTTCTGCCGCGACGACCACAGCATCCGGGTGATCCCCGCATAGTCCACCTGCACACACAGCAGTCGCTCGGTGTTCATGGCCCGGTGCGCCGTCGCGTTGATGACGCCACCGTGGGTGAAGACGGCAACCGTGTCCTCACGGTCAGCGGACGCCAGGATGTCGTCGATGCCCTCCGCGACCCGCGCGATGAACGCCGGCTGGTCAACCCCGCTGGGCAGGTCACCGTTGACGAGCCGCTTCATATCCTCTTCAGAGATCTCCTCGATGGGCGTGTAATGCGCGAGATCGCGGTCGTATTCGGCGAGCCGCTCGTCGATGTCGATCGCCATCCCCAGCGCGTCGGCCACCGGTTGCGCAGTCTGCCTCGCCCGGATCTGCGGGCTGCTGACGATGCGGCTGATCGGGTACCGGGCCAGCGCGTCGGGCAGCCGCTTGGCCTGCTCGATACCCTCCTGGGACAGTTCGGGGTCGGAACCCTGCCCGGGCTCGCTGCGGAGCGGCAACGCATGCCGGATGAGTAACAACTGCACCGTGACACCATAGGACGCGTGCGCGCATTCGCCTGTCCCGTGTGCAACAACTTCACGCCGTTCGAGGCCGATCGCTGCCACACCTGCCATGCCGCACTCGGGTTTCACCCGCACTCGATGTCGATGCTCGTGGTCACCGACGACGCGGTCACCATCAGCGGGCGCACGTGGATCCGCTGCACCCAGAGCGGCACGCTCGGCTGCAATTGGCTTGTCCCAGAGCAGGAGCGGGACGCCCACCAACGGGGCCGCTGCCAGGCCGACTCGCTGATCCGTCGCGAGCCAGACGCCTCCGACACCATCGCGCGGGAGAAGCTGGTGCCGACGGCCGCGGCCATGCGGCGGCTGGTGTACCAGCTGCTCGACCTCGGCCTGCCGGTCGAGCCGTTCTGGCGCCGCGACGGCGGTCTGGCCTTCGACCTGGTGTCCAGCTACAGCGAGGGTGAGCGCGTGGTGATCGGCCACGCCAGCGGAGTCATCACCATCGACCTGGTCGAGTCGCTCGACGCGTACCGCGAGACCCTGCGCGTGCGACTCGGCGAGCCGTACCGGACCATGCTCGGCCACTTCCGCCACGAGGTCGGCCACTACTACCAGAACGTCCTGGTCGAGACGGGTTCCGGCGCCGACCGATACCTGGCCCAGTGCCGGGATCTGTTCGGAGACGAACGCACCAGCTACGCCGACGCGCTGGATCGGCACTACACGTTCGGCGCACCGGAAGGCTGGCGGGAGACCTTCATCTCCGAGTACGCGACCATGCACCCGTGGGAGGACTTCGCCGAATGCTTCGCCCACTATCTGCACATCACCGACGCGATCGAGACCAGTCGCGAGGCGGGCATGGTGTTGCACGCTGACCGAATGCCGTTCGCCGCACCGCGCGATGTCGTACCGCTCGAGTCCTACGCGGACGAGCCCGTCGAACAGATGCTGTACGACTGGAAATGGATGTCGCTGTTCTTCAACCGGATCAACACCGGGATGGGTAAGAATCCGTTGTACCCGTTCGAGATTCCGCCACCCGTGGTGGCCAAGCTCGGGTTCGTGCACCGGGTGATCCGCGAAACCGCCGCCGACCAACGCCGCAAGGAGGAAGTGCCGCTGTGAGCTCAGGACGAGGTTATGCGGACGAACTGTTCGACCTGACGGACCGGGTGGTGCTGGTCACCGGCGGTAGCCGAGGGCTGGGCCGGGAGATGGCCTTCGCGGCCGCGAAGTGCGGCGCCGACGTCGTCATCGCCAGCCGCAAGTACGACGCGTGCGTAGCCACCGCGGAGGAGATCTCCGCCGCGACGGGCCGCGCCGCGCTGCCGTACCAGGTGCATGTCGGGCACTGGGATGAGCTCGACGGGCTGGTCGACGCGGCTTACGACCGTTTCGGCAAAGTCGACGTGCTCATCAACAACGCGGGGTTGTCGCCGCTGTACGAGTCGCTGACCTCGGTGACCGAGAAGTTGTTCGACGTGGTCGTGAACCTGAACTTGAAGGGCCCGTTCCGGCTGTCGGCGTTGATCGGCGAGCGCATGGTCGCCGACGGCGGCGGGTCCATCATCAACGTCAGCTCGACGGGCTCACTGCGTCCCGGCCCGCACGAGCTGCCCTACGCAGCGGCCAAGGCCGGACTCAATGCGTTGACCGAGGGTCTGGCCAAGGCCTACGGCCCGACCGTACGGGTCAACACGCTGATGCCCGGGCCTTTCCTCACTGATATCAGCAAGGCGTGGGACATCCCCGCGGTCGAGCAGGGTGCGCAGGCGTTCGCGCTCAAACGCCTCGGGCAGCCCGCCGAAATCATCGGCGCCGCACTGTTTCTCGCGTCAGATGCCTCGTCCTACACCAGCGGCTCGATCCTGCGTGTCGACGGCGGAATTCCCTGACGCTCAGGCGACCGCCGTCGCGATGTCGGCGCTGAGCGGCGCGATCGCGGCCAGGATCTGCTGGACGATCTCGTCGGGGACGCCCGCGGCGGTGAGGCTGGCGCTCAGATGCCCCGCCACCAGATTGAAGTGATGCACGGTGATGCCGCGGCCCCTGGTGCACCTGCCGCATCGGCGCGCCCGTGTACGGCTCCGGTCCACCGAGAGCGGCGGCGAAGAACTCGACCTGCTTGCCCTTCAGCTTGGGCATGTTGGTGCCGGTGAAGAAGCCGGCGAGTTCGTCGTCGGCCAGTACGCGGTCGTAGAAGTCGGCGACCACGACCTCCAGCGCCTCGTAGCCTCCGATCTGATCGAAAATGGTCGACATGGGCTGCCTCCTCGGCACATGGTTGGGCTGTGTCTGGGAGTCAACGCCATGGCCGTTGCCTCGCGGTTTCTGTCGATTGCGTCCCCGCAAAATCGAGTTCACAGTGCGGGCAACAGCGCCGTGAGGTGCCGGCTACGGCGTGACGATGTTGAAGTTCGGGTCGGGCCGGTCCACCACCGCAAGCAGCGACGGCAACGCATTCGCGTCACCGCTGATCTCCAGGCCCGGCGAATTCGCGTCGCCTGCCGCGAATGCCAACAGTCGCAACTTGCTCGCCAGGTTCACGGTGGCCTGCGCGGTCGCGGGGTCGGCGGGCACCTTGCGGTACACGAGCACCCCGTTGCGCAGCGTCAACCGGTAGTTGGTCTCGACGTCGAGGAACGTGATGTCGACGGCGATGTCGAGGTCCCACGCCTTCGGCCCGTTCACGTTGATGGCGAGCGTGTCGAACATCTGCTCCGGTGTCAGCTGACCCATGATCGACGGTGACGCGCTCTGCGTGGGGGTGCCGAAGTTCCCTTCCCGCAGTTCGGTCGCACCGGCGAGGAAGAAGTTGCGCCACACGGCGTTCTCGGCGCCGTATGCGAGCTGCTCCAGCGTGTCGGCGTACAGCTCGCGCGCCGCCGAGTGGTTCTGATCGGTGAAGATGGCGTGATCGAGTAGCGTTGCTGCCCAACGGAAATCGCCATCATCGAAGGCCTTGCGGGCGATCCCGACGACGTTGTCGATCCCGCCCATCGCTTCGACGTAGCGCGGCCCGATCGCCTCGGGCGGATGCTGCCACAGCCGGCCGGGGTTGCCGTCGAACCAACCCATGTAGCGCTGATAGACCGCCTTCACGTTGTGGCTCACCGAGCCGTAGTAGCCGTGCGTGTGCCACGCCTTGTGCAGCGCGGGCGGCATCTGGAAGGTCTCGGCGATCTCGATCCCGGTGAAGCCTTGGTTCAGCAGCCGCAACGTCTGGTCATGCAGGTAGGCGTACAGATCACGTTGCAGGGAAAGGAATTCGACGATCCGCTCCTTACCCCATGTCGGCCAGTGATGGGAGGCGAACACGACGTCGGTGCGGTCGGCGAACGTGTCGATCGCCTCGGTGAGGTAGCCCGCCCAGCCGTGCGGGTCGCGCACCAGCGCCCCGCGCAGCGTCAACAGGTTGTGTAGGTTGTGCGTGGCGTTCTCGGCCATGCACAGCGCGCGGAAAGCCGGGAAATAGAAGTGCATTTCGGCGGGCGCCTCGGTGCCCGGCGCCATCTGGAACTCGATCTCGACGCCGTCGATGATGTGCTTCTCGCCGGTCTCGCGGATGTCGAGCGTCGGCACGATCAAAGCCACCTCGCCCGTCGACCCCACCTGCCCGAGACCGCACCCCACCTGCCCGGCAGGACCCCTGGCCAGCGCCGCGCCGTACATGTAGGAGGCGCGTCGCGCCATTGCGGTACCGGCGTAGACGTTCTCCTGCACCGCGTGGTCGGTGAAGTGTTCGGGCGCGATCACGACGACCTTGCCCGCGTCGACGTCGGCCTGGGTCGTCACGCCGAGCACGCCGCCGAAGTGATCGACGTGGCTGTGCGTATAGATGACGGCTCTGACGGCACGGTCGCCGCGGTGGGCGCGGTACAGCGCCAGCGCCGCCGCGGCGGTCTCGGTGGAGATCAGCGGATCGATGACGATGATCCCGGTGTCGCCCTCGATGAACGTGATGTTGGACAGGTCCAGGCCGCGGACCTGGTAGATGCCTTCGACGACCTCGTACAGCCCCTGCTTGGCGCACAGCTGGCTCTGCCGCCACAGGCTGGGATGCACCGTGGCCGGCGCGTCGCCGTTCAGGAACGCGTAGACGTCGTTGTCCCACACCACTCTTCCGTCGGCCGCCTTGACGACGCACGGTTCGAGCGCGGCGATGAATCCGCGGTCGGCCGCCTCGAAATCGGCGTTGTCGTCGAACGGCAGACCGCTCAGGTGCTCGCGGTTGGCGGACTCGATGACCGCGGTCGGTGGCTTCTGATCCATTCCGCCACAGTATTCATCCGTCAGGAGTGGCGGGCGCGATCCTCGTACTCGCGGCGTTCGGGTTTGTCGATGGCGTCGGCGAAGATCCGGTCGGCGTTCAGTGCACGGGTGACCGCCTCGCCCAGCCGCAGCGGCAACCGTTTGGTGATGGCCATCATCACGCCGGCCTGGCGCGTGACGATCATGCGGGGCTTCGGTTTCTCGATGAGGCTGACGATGCCGGCGGCGATGTCCTCTGGTTCGGCGTTACGCATGCCGGGCATGCTGGCGACCCCGTCGATCATCCCCGTGTTCGTCAGCGTCGGCAGGATAGCGGAGGCGTGGACGCCGGTGCCGCGCAACTCCATTCGTGCGGTGTCGGTGTAGCCGAGCACGGCGTGCTTGGTCGCGCAGTAGGTCGCGATGCCGGGTACCCCGTTCAGCCCGGCCAACGAGGCGACGTTGATGATGTGCCCCTTGCCGCGCTTGACCATTCGTTGGGCGGCCAGCTTGGTGCCGAGGATGACGCCGGTGACGTTGATCGCCAGCGTCCGCTCGGTCAACTCGTCGGGTTCGTCGAGGAAGCGGCACGTCACACAGATTCCGGCGTTGTTCACCAGAACGTCGACCGGTCCCAGCTCACGCTCGACATCGTCGAGGAACGAGGTGAATGACTGCCGGTCGGTCACGTCGAGACGCGCGTAGAAGCCGAAGTCGAACTCTGAGCCGGCGTCCTTGACCGCCGCTTCGTCGATATCGCCGATGGCGATCTTGGCGCCGAGTCGGTGCAGCGTCTTCGCGGTGGCCAGGCCGATGCCCCGCGCTCCGCCGGTGATCGCGACGACTTTTCCGTTGATCTTCCCGTTCGGTCTGGATGCTCGTGCCATGGCTGCCTCTTCCCGATTCAGATGCGCAGACTAACGCTCACCGCGCCGTCGCCGGGGCAACTCAGCTGTGCTCGGCCAACCACCGCTCGGCACGACGCTTCGATGCCCGCGACAGCCAGGCATCCTGAATCAGCTCCGTGAGCTCGATCTTGCCGATCTCCGACAGCCGGCTCGCCCGCACCAGCACAGAGGGGTGGCCTTCGAAGCGGTCCGTGGTGAAGAACGGCGAATGCGGGTCCTGGATGAGCGCCAGCTTGTCGGCGTCGGACTCGACCCAGATCATGATCACGTCGGTGTAGCGCTCACCGGTCTCGGGATCTTCGGCGTCGGGCTGCGGCGTGCGGAAGAACACGAACGACTTGCCGCCGACCTGATAGATCGGGTTGCCCTTGGGGCCCTCGATACGGGTGCTGTGTGGCATCGCGGCGGCGATCTCGTGCACGTCGGCGACGCGGGCCGGGCGGTCACGCATGGCGCTCCAGGCGGTGCAGCTCGACGTCGGACAGCGCACCGTCATGCACCGTCGCGGTTATGTAGGTACAGAACTCCTGGCGCCGACGGTCCGTCGGGGAACCCGGATTGAGCAGTCGCAGACCGGTTTTGGCGCGGGTGTCCCATGGGATGTGGCTGTGGCCGAAGACCAGCACGTCGGTGTCGGGGTACATCTTGGCCATCCGCGCCTCGCGGCCGGACGCCGCGCCGGTCTCATGCGTCACCGTGAAGCGCAGGCCGCCCAGCGTGACGTCGGCACGCTCGGGGAGGCGACGGCGCAACTCGGCACCGTCGTTATTTCCCCAGCACGCGATCAACCGCTTCGCGCGGGCCTCTAGGGTGTCGAGCAGTTGGGGATCCACCCAGTCCCCCGCGTGGATCACGACATCGGCCGCTACGACTTCGTCCCACACGCGGGCGGGAAGGTCACGGGCGCGCTTGGGAACGTGAGTATCGGCGATGAGTAGAAGCCGCACACCTCAAATCTAGCGATATGCCGGCAGGTGGCCCCCTAAGTGGACGTTGTCGGCGCGAAAACCTCGATGACGCCGTTGGTTTCACGGACCGCCAGTTTGGGCAGCGGTGGCGGGGCGACGGGCAGCTGATGGCTGAGCGTGGTGCCCTGCAATGAAAATGATGTCGAGTGGCAGGGGCAGCGTAGTCGGCTCTCCATCGCATCGAGCCACAGTTTGCAGCCCTGGTGTGTGCACACCCCGGAGACGGCCTCGAGTTTTGCTTCCGCCCGGTGAACGAAGCCGTTGACCGAGCCCAGGTCGAAGGCCAGCGCAGCGCCTTCGGCCACTTGATCGCTGGCGCCGACGGCAAGCCATGCCCCGTGGCTCGGATCGAGTTCGGCCTGGGCAGGGGGCTCGGCGGGTCTGACACTGTCGGGGGCGAGCAGGCTGCGACCGACCACCAGCCCGGCTGCTGCCGACGCCGCCGCCACCGACCCGCCGATCACCACCGAGCGCCTGTCAGGCGCCGATCGCGGGCGACTCACCGACGGCTGCTCGTCGGCCATCGCGCTCGACAACCGGCGATGCAGATCGGACAGGTACTCCTCACGGGGGGCGTCGTTGCCCAGTCGGGCCACGCGCAGGTCGATCGCCATCTTCATCTGCTCGGCTTCGAGATCATCTGGGCGGGCACGTTCGGTGGCTCTCCCACGAAGCAGATTGTCGACGAAGCGGCGTACGTTCTTTTCGGTCACGAGGCCACCTCCTCACCGTTCTGCGCCGCCATCCGCAGCGCTCGGTATTGCAGCGCTTTGGCATTTGAGACGCTGACACCCATCTGATCTGCGGCTTCGCGCACCGAAGCCGCCTGCAGGAAGCGCAGTTCCAGTATTCGGCGGTACTTGTCGGGAAGCCGCTGCAGCAGCCGTCGTACCGTGTCGGGCGCGTCGCTCGCCATCTGCTCGGGTTCCGCCTCCTCAGCTGGGTAGTCCTCGATCGATGTGATCTGCCGGCCCATCCTGTCCTTCCAGTACGCAGCGAGCACCGTGCGCGCGGTCATATGCAGGTACTTACGTACCTCGGGGACGGTCGCCGATATCCTCATCGGTCGCAGCGCGGCCATGAATACTTCCGCGGTCAGATCCTCGGCGTCCGGCTGGTTGCCGACCTTGCGGTACATCAGCCGGTACACCCAGGTGACGTTGTCGCGGTACACCGAATCCCAGTTCGGATAGGCGGCGTCCGTCACCTGATGCAACCCTCCCCTCGAGCGCAGTGGCACGTCATCCGCGTCTGAAATCGCGCTCTCGCTTGGAATCACTAGGTGCCGTCCCGGACTCGACCTTGAGGAATGCTGTGGACGCGGTTAAGCGGCCACCTTCTGTTCACGAGATGCGGTGGCACTCCGGTTCACCCGCGCGTCAACCGAGTGAGGCCCCGCGCCGACGATCAGCAGGTAGAGGCAGCCGCACAGCATCGCCAGTTCGAGGCGGCCTTCGTGGAAGAAGTCCCAGATTCCGCCCTCACTCGGATAGAGCGGGGCATGGTCCCACAACAGCGGCAGCTTCGTGATCCCGAGCGCACCGACCATGTCGCCGATCATCGGCAGGGTCGCCAGCCGAGTGAACAGCCCGACCAGGATCAGCAGCCCGCACACGATTTCGAGGACGCCGTCAAAATCGGCGAGGAACGCCCCCATAGGGATGCCGGCCTTGACGAACCGGCCGGAGCCGAGCGCGTCGGGGCGAACGAATTTCAGAAGACCTTCGCCGACGAAGATCAGGCCGACATACACACGGATGAGTACGACGGCACCCGATGCGCGGGTCGTGGTCAATCGAGACAGCGAGATATCGCGTTGAGTCATGCATTGAGATAGGGCGCACGGTTACACGCCGCCTCTCCGGCAAACTCTCGCGACCGAGTCCGCGCCGTCCGGACCGCCCGAAAATGCATTCGAATTGTGAGCGCGCCCGAAGGGATTCGAACCCCTAACCTTCTGATCCGTAGTCAGATGCTCTATCCGTTGAGCTACGGGCGCATGTGTGTTCAGTTGTTGGCGGAGGCGAGAGGATTTGAACCTCCGGTCGCCTTTGAGGGCGACAACTCATTAGCAGTGAGCCCCATTCGGCCGCTCTGGCACGCCTCCTGACGTTTACCGCCGATCCGACAGAGTACACAGCCCCGATAGCGCGAAGCAAAGCAGATCAAGAGCGCGCCAGCTACCCATAAACTGAGCGGGTGACTGCCCGGCTACGACCAGAGCTTGCCGATCTACCGGCCTACACCCCCGGTATGAACGTGCCGGGGGCCATCAAGATCGCCAGTAACGAGACGGTGCACGGGCCGCTGCCCAGCGTCCTGGCCGCGATCGAGAAGGCCGCCGAGAACATCAACCGCTACCCCGACAACGGCTATGTCGAGCTCAGGGAGGCGTTGGCCAAGCACGTGAACTTCTCGCCCGAGCACATCTCCGTCAGCGGTGGATCGGTCAGCCTCTCCCAGCAGTTGATCCAGATCACATCGACTGTCGGTGACGAGGTGCTCTACGGCTGGCGCAGCTTCGAGATCTACCCGCTGCAGGTCCGCACCGCAGGGGCCACGCCGGTACACGTTCCGCTGTCGGACTACATCTTCGACCTCGACGCGATGCTGGCCGCGATCACCGACCGGACCCGGTTAATCTTCGTGTGCAACCCGAACAACCCCACCAGCACTGTCGTCGACCCCGACAAACTGGGCGCCTTCGTCGAAGCGGTGCCGTCGCACATCATGATCGTCCTGGACGAGGCGTATGTCGAATACATCCGCGACGGGTTCGTGCCAGACAGCTTCAGCCTGGTCCGCAATCATCGCAACGTCGTTGTGCTACGGACGTTTTCGAAGGCTTACGGGCTGGCCGGGCTGCGCGTCGGCTACGCCGTCGGCGATCCTGACATCGTCACGGCGCTGGGCAAGGTCTACGTGCCGTTCAACGCGACCACGGTGTCGCAGGCCGCTGCCATCGCCTCACTGGAGGCCGCCGACGAACTGATGGCCCGAACCGACGAGGTCGTGGCCGAACGTACCCGCGTCACCGATGCCCTGCGCGACGCCGGCTATACCGTGCCGCCGTCCCAGGCGAACTTCGTCTGGCTGCCACTGCCCGGCCGGACGCAGGAGTTCGCCAAGGCCGCGGCCGACAGCCGGATCATCGTGCGGCCGTATGCCGAGGACGGGGTACGTGTCACCATCGGCGCGCATCACGAGAACGACGCGTTCATCGAATTCGCCAGGAAGTGGATCGCCGCATGACCTCCGCGCGCGTGCGGTTCGACGAGTTCGTCCGTCGCGCGGACCCGATCCCCTACGACGAGCTCGAGGACTTCTGGGCGACCCTGGAAGCCGTGACGATCGACTTCATGATCGGCGAGTGGGGGGGTGACCTCGTCACGGGCCACCGCGGCGACCGGTTCCTCGGCGACCGCTGGTGGGGCACCACGTTCCGGTCCGCGTTCGACGTCGACCCGATCGTCTACCGCGACGACGACGGCACCACGCGCGCCGACACCAACCTGATGAACGGCGCCGCCAGCCTCTGGACGGAGGAGTTTCGCGGGGAGCTGACCGCGACGATGGTCTACGACGGCATGCCGATTCACGACCACTTCAAGAAGGTCGACGACGATACCGTCGTGGCGATCACCAACGGCAAGGGCGCCCTCGACTTCACCTCGGGCACCGGCCGCTACATGTACTTCTATCTGTCGCGGCTCTAGCCGTTCAGCCCGGGCGCGCGGCCCGTGTAGGCGATCAAGCGGTCCAGCACACCGGCATCGGTAGGCACGTCGATCGGGTCGTCGAAGCCGGCCTTGGCGCGGCCCTGCGGGGTGATGATGTTGCGAGCCAACCCCAGCACGTAGTCGGACAGCGAGTCCGGCGCGTTCACCTCACGTCCGATGGCGGCCGCGTAATCCCAAGCGTGGACGAGGAATTCGAGCGACAGGATGCCCACGATCACCTTGGCTTGCACTTCGTTGGTCCCGAACGACATGCCGAACGACACGGTGCCGTCGCGGCCGCGTCGTTTCCAGGCGTCCAACGCAGGCCGTCCGGCGGGGATGACTTGACGTTCCACCGAGTCCGTCCGATCGAACTCGCGGCACGGCGTCTGCTTTTCCAGGTCGACGTCGGCAATTCCGTGCAGGACATGGTTCAGCACGGCGAAGGTGGCTTCAGCGCCGTCGAGTTCGTCCGTCGGCGGCGAATCGGGTCCGGGGCGCAGGTCGTCACTCATGCGTTTCTCCTATGTCGAGCTTGCGCCTATCGTTGCCCAGATGAAGACGTACGTGCGGGTGGGGGCGACGGCGCTGATCGTGATCGGCCTCGCGACCGGGTGCCAGCGCACCACCGAGGGCAACGTCGCCATGACGACCGAGCCGGGGCCGGATTTGACGACGGAGCCGACGGCGACGGCGCAGCCGACCATTCCGGGCTTACCGGGCTTCGAGATCCCCGATATCCCTGGTCTGCCTGGGTTAGGCGGCAATGACGTCCCCGACGTTCCCCCACCGCCGAATGCGCAGACGATGACGTGCGAGGAGTACAACAGTCTCGACGAGGCCACACAGAAGGCCGTGATCCGCGCCATCCTCAAAGAAGATGGCGTGACCGACAACATGACCGAACTGACGGCGATACTCATGGCCGGCGCCATGTGCCAGTTCATGCCGGACATGACGGTCAGCGAGGTGGTGTCCGGCTCGCCACCGTGAGTCGTTAGCCTTCTGGGCCATGGGCCAGAAAAATGGGGCATACGAATCCGTCGCCGTCGAGGTCAAGGACAACGTCGCACAGGTGACGCTGATCGGTCCGGGCAAGGGCAACGCCATGGGACCCGCCTTCTGGGCCGAGATGCCCGATGTCTTCGCCGAGCTCGATGCCGACCGCGAGGTGCGGGCGATCGTGCTGACCGGTTCGGGTAAGAACTTCAGCTACGGGCTTGACCTGCTCGCGATGGGCGGCACCCTCTCCGACGTGCTCGCCGAAGGCGCCACCGCACGTCCGCGGTCCGACTTCCACAAGACCATCCTGCGGATGCAGGGCGCCATCAACGCCGTCGCCGACTGCCGCACCCCCACGATCGCCTCCGTGCACGGCTGGTGCATCGGCGGCGGCGTCGACCTGATCTCCGCCGTCGACATCCGCTACGCCAGCGCCGACGCCAAGTTCTCGGTGCGCGAGGTCAAGATCGCGATCGTCGCCGACGTGGGCAGCCTGGCGCGCCTGCCACTGATCCTGTCCGACGGGCACCTGCGCGAGCTGGCGCTGACGGGTAAGGACATCGACGCCGCACGGGCCGAGAAGATCGGTCTCGTCAACGACGTGTTCGACGACGCGGAAGCGTCGCTGGCCGC
Source organism: Mycolicibacterium moriokaense (assembly GCF_010726085.1). NCBI lineage: Bacteria > Bacillati > Actinomycetota > Actinomycetes > Mycobacteriales > Mycobacteriaceae > Mycobacterium > Mycolicibacterium moriokaense. The sequence continues at coordinate 836,632 of NZ_AP022560.1, read as the reverse complement.
CGCGCACGCGACGGCCGCCGAGATCGCCGCCAACCCGCCGCTGGTCGTCAGCGGTGTGAAGGACGTCCTCGATCAGCAGCGCATCGCCAGGGTCTCCGAGAGCCTGCGCTACGTGGCGGCCTGGAACTCTGCGTTCCTACCGTCCAAGGATCTTGCCGAGGGGCTGCAGGCGACGTTCGAGAAACGGCCGCCGAACTTCACCGGGGAATAGGGTTCGTGGCGCCACCCACCAGCACTCGCCTCGTTGCGCGATGACGCTGGCGCGCAACGCAATTACGAAGATCGCGGTCGTCGCCCCCCGCCATGCCGAACCCGCCACGGCGTCAACAGGTTTGACGCTCGGCCATGCCAACTCCACCGAGTCGCAGATCGCGCTGCGCTAGCTGCCGCCGCAGCCACCTCCGCCGCCACAGCCACCGCCGCATCCGGCGGCGCATCCTGAACCGTAGTCGCCATGCTCGTCGCCACTGAAGCCGAGAAAACCGATGCCTGCGGCGCCTGTCGCGCCTGCGCCCCACATCCCGGGGCGCTGCCTGGCGCGCATCATCCGAATGTTCCGCGGACTGTGCAAATGCTTGGAGTGCCTGCGATAGCGCGCCTCGGCGGAATCGTCGCGACCGTCGACGCGGCTGGTCCACAACAGCCACCCCACGACCACCGCGCTTACCAAGGCCAGCACAGTGACCGCGATCACGACCACCGCCAGTGCGCTCATGAATGGATGGTAGTGCCGAAACTCTGGCGGTGGCGGAGGGATTTGAACCCCCGGACGGTTTTAGCCGTCTCTCGCTTTCAAGGCGAGTGCATTAGGCCGCTCTGCCACGCCACCGCCGATAAGGGTACGGGTTCAGACGCGCCCGAGTTTCGCGGGAGGTGCGGCAGTCTTGAGAGCGGCGCTGACACGTCGGCAGTTCTCACCCATCGCCGCAATCTGCGGCCGCGACAGCCGGCAGAGGAAATGCGTCCGCACGCCCTGGCCGTAGGTCACCATGGCTTCGCGCACGGCGGTCCTGCCCTCGTCGGTGATAGTCGCGAGGACGCCGCGGCCGTCGTCGGGACTGGCGCCGCGCCGCACCAGACCCTGTAGCTCCAGGCGGCGGATCTGGCGGGTGACGCGACTGGGCAGCGACATCAGGTTGTCGGCGAGGTCGCCCATTCGCGATGAGCCCGTTTCGGACTTGTCCAGGATGTCCAGCAACCGAACATCGTTGAGGGTCAGCTGGTGCGCATCCATCAGCGACCGGTTGAGAGTCGCATACATCCGCAACGCCGAATCGAGGAAGTTTTGCCACGACCGCTGCTCAGCGATATCCAGTCCCGGCATATCACTGGCCGTACGCCCCGCGATGATCTGCTCCATGCGGCAATGGTAAATCTCTGATGCGTTGCTGGGGCGGGAACAAACAGACTGTTTTCGCAGCGTAGTAGCCTTGTTTGAATGCAAGCGATCATGACCTCCAGCAAAGGCCAATTGACCTGGCAAGAAGTTCCCGACGTGGCGCCCGGCGACGGTGAAGTAGTCATCAAAGTCAGCGCCGCGGGGGTGAACCGGGCAGACCTGCTGCAAGCGGCGGGCAAGTATCCGCCGCCGCCCGGTGCCAGCGAGATCCTCGGGCTCGAGGTGTCAGGGACGATCGAGCGCCTGGGCGACGGGGTCACCGGATGGCAGGTGGGGCAACCGGTGTGTGCTTTGCTGGCCGGTGGAGGCTACGCCCAGTACGTCGCCGTGCCCGCCGGACAGGTGATGCCGGTCCCGGACACGGTGTCGCTGCACCACGCGGCCGCCCTGCCCGAGGTCGCATGCACGGTGTGGTCGAACTTGGTGATGACCGCGCACCTGAGGGCCGGTCAGTGGTTGCTCATCCACGGCGGTGCGAGCGGCATCGGTACGCACGGCATCCAGGTCGGCCGCGCGCTTGGCTGCCGGGTGGCGATCACCGCAGGGTCGAAGAACAAGCTGGACCTGTGCGCCGAACTCGGCGCCGAGGTCACCATCGACTACCACGACGAGGACTTCGTGGAGCGGGTTCGCGCCGAGTCCGGCGGCGCGGGCGCCGACGTGATCCTCGACATCATGGGTGCGGCCTACCTCGACCGCAACGTCGACGCGCTGGCTCCCGACGGACGTCTGGTGATCATCGGAATGCAGGGTGGGGTCAAGGCCGAGCTGAACATCGGCAAGCTGCTCGGTAAGCGCGGCGGGGTGATCGCCACCGCGCTGCGGTCGCGTCCGGTGAGCGGACCCAGCAGCAAGAGCGAGATCGTCACCGAGGTGATCGCCAATGTCTGGCCGATGATCGCCGACGGTCAGGTGCGTCCGATCATCGGCGCCGAGTTCGACATCGAGCAGGCCGGCGCCGCTCACGAGCTGCTGAACTCGGGTGAGGTGTCCGGGAAAATCCTTCTGCGCGTAGCGGATTGAGACTGGGGTCAGCCCAGGGAAGCCAGCGCGCGCACCAGCTGGTCCACTTCCGCGGTCGTCGTGTAGTGGGCCAGTCCGACGGTGACGGCGCCGCCGATGTCGTTGACGCCGATGGCATCGAGCACGCGCGATCCGGCATTCGCGATTGCCAGGACACCGTTGTCGGCCAACCGCTGCACCACCTTCTCCGCGGGCACGTCGTTGACCGCGAAACTCAGTACGGGAATACGCATTTCGGGCCGACCGATCACAATGACGGCGGGCAGCGAGCGCAGCGACATGAGCAGATAGTCGAATAGCCGATTCATGTACGACGACGCCGATTGCATTGACAGCGCAAGTCTTTCGCGACGGGTGCCGTGCGCCGACTCGTCGAGGGAGGCCAGGTACTCGATACTGGCGACGACGCCGGCGAGCAGGCCGAACTGGTGCGCCCCGACCTCCAGCCGCGCCGGACCGCGGGCGTGCGGGTTCAGCGACACCGAGCTGAAGGAGTCGATGACCGCGGGATCACGGAACACCAGCGCACCGATCGGCGGCCCGCCCCAGGCGAGCGCGTTCACCGCGACCACGTCGGCGTCGATCTCGTCGATGTCGATCAGTCGGTACGGCGCGGCCGCCGAGTGGTCGACCACCACGAGACCGCTGTTGTCGTGCACCAGCTTCGTCACCGCCCGGAGATCGGTGACCGTACCCAGCGTCGACGAGGCGGAGGCGATCGCAACGAGCCTGGTCGGAGCCGTGATCAGGCTCTCCCATTGCCAGTTCGGGAGCTCACCTGTCTCGATGTCGACCTCGGCCCACTTCACTTTGGCGCCATAGCGATTGGCCGCGCGCAGCCACGGGGCGATGTTCGCCTCGTCATCCAGGCGGCTGACCACCATCTCGTAGCCGAGCCCGACTCGTGCGGCCGACGAGTCAGCCAGCGACGTCAGCAGGACCGCCCGGTCAGAGCCGAGGACAACCCCCTCCGGCTTGGCGCCGACGAGATCGGCGACGGCCTGGCGGGCGGCGGCGAGCACCGCCGCGCTGCGCTGCGCCGAGGGGTGCGGACCGGTCGGGGTGGGCATGGAACCGCGGAAAGCGGTCGAGACGGCCCTGGCAACGGCGTCGGGCAGCAGCATGCCGTGCTGTGCGTCGAAGTGCACCCAACCGTCGCCCAAAGACGGGTGCAGCCCTCGCACCCGGGCGACGTCGTATGCCATGCCAGCCCACCTCTTAGCCTGTCGTGAAATGCACAACCGGACACCATCCCGGGCGATGACCGGCTGTGCCCAAAGCCTCCCAGCCGAGCCCGGTACGGGTCACCTGGCCAGCAATACTAGTCCAGTGCGGTTTGGGCCCGGGGCGCTCATAGGTCCGACGTTGCTGCTGCTCGAGAAGCAATCCTCGCGGGGCGGCCTGACAATTGGTCCTACCTCACGGACTAGTGTCGCTAGATACGTTTGTGTGACGAGAACCCGCATCGACATATGCGCGGAGAGGGACATGACAGCCAACAACGAAGACGACGGCATCGAGGTCATCGGCAGCGATCAGAACGCTGCGAACGACGAGGGTGACGACGGCGGCAAGTCGCTGACCGACCTGGTCGAGCAGCCCGCGAAGGTGATGCGGATCGGCACGATGATCAAGCAGCTGCTCGAGGAGGTGCGCGCGGCCCCGCTGGACGAGGCCAGCCGTAACCGGCTGCGCGAGATCCACCGGACCAGCATCGCCGAGCTGGAGGACGGCCTGGCGCCTGAGCTGCGCGAGGAGCTCGAACGCCTGACGCTGCCCTTCACCGACGAGGCGGTGCCGTCCGATGCCGAGCTTCGCATCGCGCAGGCACAGTTGGTGGGCTGGCTGGAAGGCCTGTTCCACGGCATCCAGACCGCACTGTTCGCCCAGCAGATGGCCGCACGTCAGCAGCTGGAGCAGATGCGTGGTCAGGGAGCGCTGCCCCCTGGCGTCGCCCAACCCCGCAGCGGCGCCGGGACCGGCCAGTACCTCTGACATTCGAGTAGGAATCGGCTGGTGACCCCGCGTATCGAGACGCGCGACGCCTGGGTGGAATTTCCCATCTTCGACGCGAAGTCACGCTCGTTGAAGAAGGCGTTCCTCGGGAAGGCCGGCGGGGCCATCGGCCGCAACGAGTCCAACGTCGTCGTCATCGAGGCGCTGCGGGACATCACCATGTCGCTGGAGCTGGGCGACCGCGTCGGCCTCGTCGGCCACAACGGCGCGGGGAAGTCGACGCTGCTGCGGCTGCTGTCCGGGATCTACGAGCCGACCCGCGGGGTCGCGACGGTGACCGGCCGCGTGGCCCCGGTGTTCGATCTCGGCGTCGGCATGGATCCCGAGATCACGGGCTTCGAGAACATCATCATCCGTGGGCTGTTCCTGGGGCAGACGCGCAAGCAGATGCTGGCGAAGGTCGACGAGATCGCGGAGTTCACCGAACTGGGGGACTACCTGTCGATGCCGTTGCGCACGTACTCGACCGGTATGCGGGTGCGGTTGGCGATGGGCGTGGTGACGAGCATCGACCCCGAGATCCTGCTTTTGGACGAGGGCATCGGCGCGGTAGACGCCGACTTCTTGAAGAAGGCGCAGTCGCGGCTGCAGAGTCTCGTCGAGCGCTCGGGCATCCTCGTGTTCGCCAGCCACTCCAACGAGTTCCTGGCGCGTCTCTGCAACACCGCGATGTGGATCGACCACGGCACCATCAAGATGACCGGCGGCATCGAGGAGGTCGTGCGGGCGTACGAAGGCGAGGACGCCGCACGGCACGTGCGCGAGGTCCTCGAGGAGAAGCGCTCGGTATGACCGGCCTGTTGTGCGCGGTCGTCGTCACGCACCGGCGTCCTGACGAACTGGCGAAGTCGTTGGAAGCGGTGTCGGCCCAGTCCCGAACGCCCGACCATCTCATCGTCGTCGACAACGACAACGATCCGCACGTCGCCGAATTGGTTGCCGGGCAGCCGATTCCGACGACATATATCGGCTCGCACCGAAACCTCGGCGGCGCAGGAGGTTTCGCGCTGGGGATGCTGCAGGCCCTCGCGCTCGGCGCCGACTGGGTCTGGTTGGCCGACGATGACGGCCGGCCCGCCGATTCCGAAGTACTCGGAGCGCTGCTGGCGTGCGCTGACAAGCATCGGTTGGCGGCGGTCTCACCGATGGTGTGCGACATGAACGACCCTGGGCGGCTGGCGTTTCCGTTGCGCCGTGGCCTGGTGTGGCGGCGACGGGTCGACGAACTGCGCACCGAGGCATCCGACGATCTGTTGCCGGGTATCGCGTCCTTCTTCAACGGGGCGCTGTTTCGGGCGTCGACGCTGGAGGTCATCGGTGTGCCCGACCTTCGGTTGTTCGTGCGCGGCGACGAGACGGAGTTGCACCGCCGGCTGGTGCGTTCGGGCCTGCCGTTCGGCACGTGCCTGGAGGCCAGTTACCTGCATCCGCAGGGCGGCGACGAGTTCAAACCGATTCTCGGCGGGCGGATGCACACGCAGTATCCCGACGACGAGGCCAAGCGGTTCTTCACGTATCGCAACCGCGGATATCTGTTGTCGCAGCCGGGGTTGCGACGACTGCTGTTCCAGGAGTGGGTGCGGTTCGGCTGGTACTTCCTGGTGTCACGACGCGACCCGGCCGGCCTGATCGAGTGGATTCGGTTGCGGCGCATGGGTCGTAGGGAGAAGTTCGGGAGGCCGGCACAGTGACATTCACCGACGCCGCCGCGCAGTCGAAGACGATGGCGCGCGCCTGGGGCGATTTGGTCGCGGGCTTCGGCAAGCGCGAGTTGTGGCTGCACCTGGGCTGGCAGGACATCAAGCAGCGCTATCGCAGATCGGTGCTCGGGCCGTTCTGGATCACGATCGCGACCGGCGCGACGGCTGTCGCGATGGGGTTGTTGTACTCGAAGCTGTTCAAGCTGCCGCTGGAAGAGCACCTGCCGTACGTCACGCTCGGCTTGATCGTCTGGAACCTGATCAACGCGTCGATCCTCGAGGGCGCAGAGGTCTTCATCGCGAATGAGGGCCTTATCAAACAGCTTCCGACGCCGCTGTCCGTGCACGTGTACCGGTTGGTGTGGCGGCAGATCCTGCTGTTCGCGCACAACATGATCATCTTCGTGATCATCGCGGTCATCTATCCGAAGCCGTGGAAGTGGACGGACTTGGCGGTCATTCCTGCCCTCGGGCTGATCGTGCTCAACATGGTGTGGGTATCACTGTGTTTCGGGATCCTGGCGACCCGCTACCGCGACATCAGCCCGCTGTTGGTGAGCCTGGTGCAGCTGCTGTTCTTCATGACGCCGATCATCTGGAACGAGTCGACCCTGCAGCAGCAGGGAGCTGGCGACTACGCGCGCATCGTCGAGCTGAATCCGCTGCTGCACTATCTGGACATCGTGCGGGCACCGCTGCTCGGCGCGGATCAGGAACTGCACCACTGGGTGGTGGTGATCGTGTTGACGATCGTCGGCTGGGTGTTGGCCGCTTTTGCCATGCGGCAGTACCGGTCGCGCGTGGCGTACTGGGTCTAGTTCCCTCCGCCAGCGCCGACCGGCCTCCGCCGGGGTTATCCCCAATTGCGGGTTTGTCCACAGGTGGGGGTTGGGCTGGTGGTTTCGCGGCGGCCGGGTGGTTAGTGTCGAATGTATGTTCGATCAGCGGGTGGTGGTGGCGGCCTTGGCGAGTGCGGGGCCGGCGGCGGTGGGGGCGTGGGCGCGGCTGGAAAACGCCGCGTGTGCCCAGCGGTTGTTCGCCAGCGCCGATGAGCTCGAGCGCCTGTATGCCGCCAGCGGCTCGGTCGAGCGTGAGCAGTGGTGTTTGGACAACTGGGGGGCAGTCGCGGCCTCGATCGCCGCCGCCCAACACGTGTCATTGGGGGTGGCGTCGCATCAGTTGTCGATCGCGGTGGGGCTACGCGAGCGTCTGCCGCGGGTGGCGGAGGTGTTCGCCGCCGGGGCGGTGAACTACCGGTTGGTCTCGACGGTGGTGGCGCGTACCCGGCTGGTCAAAGACCCCGACGTGATGGCCAAGCTCGACACCGAGATCGCCGCGCGCCTGCAGGCGTGGGGGCCGCTGTCGGCGATCCGCACCGCCGCCGAGGTCGACTACTGGGTCGAGCGCTATGACCCGATGGCGGTGCGGCGCACCGAATACGCCGCCCAGGGCCTCAAAGTCGACATCGACAAACCTGATGACGGCTCCGGGGCGGTGGTCGTGATCGGCCGGTTGATCGTCACCGACGGCGACGCGCTGGATCAACGCCTGGACGCGATGGCCCGTGCGGTGTGTGACAACGATCCGCGCACCCTGGATCAGCGCCGCTCCGCGGCGCTGGGCGCGTTGGGGCACGGCGCCGACCGGCTGGCCTGCGGCTGCGGCGATCCCGGCTGTGCGGCCGCCGAGCGCCAGCCCAGCGCGGTGGTGGTCCACGTCATCGCTTCTGAGGACTCGTTGACCGATGACACCCCCGCCCAGTTGGACGGGACGGTGGAACTGCCGCCGGCCGATAAGCCGCTACGCGAGATGACGATCGCCGAAGCCCTGGACCGGATGCCCGCGCCGCCGCCGGCGCCGGCGGCCAGCGCGCCGGCGATGTTGTTGGGCGGGGCGATGCTGCCCGCCCCGCTGCTGGCCGCCAAAGTCGCGGGCACCGCCAAACTCGTGTGGGTGCGCCACCCCGGCAACGCTGCGGCTGAGCCGCGCTACATCCCCTCGGCGGTGTTGGCCACCTTCGTGCGCTGTCGCGACATGACGTGTCGCTTCCCGGGCTGTGATGAACCCGCCCACCACTGCGACATCGACCACACCCTCGCCTACCCGGGCGGGCCGACTCAAGCCTCGAACCTCAAATGTTTATGCCGAAAACATCACTTACTCAAAACATTTTGGGGCTGGCACGATGAACAACTCCCCGACGGCACCGTGACATGGACCAGCCCGCAGGGACAGACCTACACCACCCATCCGGGCAGTCGATTATGGTTTCCCAGCCTGTGTCGCCCCACCGCCCCCCTCACCACCACCAACCCGGACGCACCCGCGACAAGCGAGGCTGCCCGCAGGTTGGCCATGCCGCGGCGCAGCGCCACCCGCGCTCAGAACCGCGCCAAAACCATCGACACCCAACGCGCCCACAACCACGCCGCAATCCAAGCCCAAGCCCGAGCCCACGACCAACAAGCCGACAAGACCCGAACCCGTTGGGGCGTCAACGACTACTTCCCACCCACCACCAGACCCCCACCACCCCCACCCTTCTAGAGGCGTTATCCCGCCATGTCCCACCCCGAAAGGTCCCAGGCACTTCCCAGGGTCCAGTCCGCGCCGCCGCGGCCAACCATGCGACGGAATCCGCGCGGGCAATGAGGCAGCGTGTAATCGCGCCAACAACCCACCCGCCTCGGTCCACGGCAGGTTCTCGGGTTGCGGCACAACGGTTTCCACGTAAGGCCACACCGTGCGCCATCGATCGCCGACCGCTTCGGGCACCGTCGACAGCGGCGACCACAGCTCCTGCGACCCCGCAGCCACGCGCAGCCGCACCGCCAGGTGACGCGGGTCGGTCCCCGGCCGGTGCAACTTGTAGACCACAGCATTGTGGCCGTCGCCATGAATGACGATCTCTGCACCGGACCGGGTCAGCACCCCTCGACCGTATTAGCGACGCGGCAGCTGCAGCCGGAGTCGCGCCGATACGGCTTTAGCTTCAGCGGGTAGGCGGCTGCACCCGTGCCGCGACGTTGATCCGGTTCCACGCATTGATGGTCACCGCCATCGCGATCACCTGACCGAGCTCTCGTTCCGAGAACACCTGCGCGGCCCGCTGATAGACCTCGTCGGGCACGTGGCCGTTGTGCAGCTCGGTGATCGATTCCGTCAGCGCCAGCGCGGCCCGCTCACGTTCGGTGAACAGACTCTCGGCCTCCTCCCAGGCCGCCAGCACATCTATCTTCTGCTCGCTGACACCGTGCTTACGCGCATCCCGCGTATGCATGTCGAGGCAGAACGCGCAGTGATTGATCTGCGACGCCCGGATCTTGATCAGCTCGCCGAGTTCGACGTCGATGTCCTTGGCCGACGCGCTACTCAGCGCCATCATCGCCTCATACAGCTCGGGCGACGTCTTGTAGATCTGGATGCGGTCAACTGATTCCAATGTCGTAGTCATGCCACCAACGCTAGTGCCCAAAATCCCATCTACATGGTTGAATTAAGGTATGACTTCATGGGCCAATCCTGGTAGTCGCGACCTCCACCTGGACCTCCGCGAAACCATCACCCCCGGCGTCCGCGGCGCCCGAGAACTGCTGCTCACCGCCCTGCGCGACGCCGTGCGCTCCGGCCGACTCGCCGCCGGCACCATGCTTCCCCCGTCGAGATCCCTCGCCGCCGATCTCGGATTGGCCCGCAACACCGTCGCCGAGGCCTACGCCGAACTGGTCGCCGAAGGCTGGCTCGCGTCCCGCCAGGGCGCCGGCACCTGGGTCGTCAACACCAGCCCCGCCCAGCGACCTGCCCGCCCCCGCGGGATCCGCGTCGTCCCCCGACACAACCTGATTCCCGGCAACCCCGACGTATCCGAGTTCCCTCGAAGCGAATGGGCCGCCGCGACCCGGCGCGCACTGACCAACGCACCGAACGAGGCGCTGCGCATGGGCGACCCGCGCGGCCGACCCGAACTGCGCGACGCCCTCGCCGAATACCTTTCCCGGGCGCGCGGCGTCCGCACCTCGCCGGAATCGATCGTCATCTGCGCCGGCGTCCGGCACGCCATCGAACTCATGGGCCGAGTCCTCGGACCGCAGCGCCCCATCGCCGTCGAGGCATACGGACTCTTCATCTTCCGCGACGCCCTCGCCGCGATGGGAATCTCAACCGTCCCAATCGGTCTCGACGAGGACGGTGCCGTCGTCAAGGAACTCGATCGGCTCGACGTGCCCGCCGTCCTCCTCACTCCCGCACACCACAACCCGTACGGCATGACGCTGCACCCGTCTCGCCGAACCGCCGTTGTCGACTGGGCACAACGGACCGACGGCTACGTCCTCGACGACGACTACGACGGCGAGTTCCGCTACGACCGCCAACCCATCGGGGCCCTGCAGGCGCTGAGCCCCGAGCGCGTCGTCTATCTCGGCTCCGCCAGCAAGAGCCTGTCCCCCGTCCTGCGCCTCGGCTGGATGGCGCTGCCGACCGATCTGGTCGACGCCGTGGTTGCCGCGCAGGGCGGCTCGCAGTTCTACGTCGACGGCATCACCCAGCTGACGATGGCCGAGTTCATCACGGGCGGCGGCTACGACAAACACATCCGCCGCATGCGCATGCGCTACCGACGCCGCCGCGATCAGGCGGTGCAGGCCTTGTCGTCCGGCGACATCAGCATCCGCGGCCTGGACGCCGGGCTGAACCTCACCCTGACGCTGCCCGACGGCGCCGAACGTGAGGTGCTGCAACGCGCCGGCGAGGCCGGTATCGCGCTTCAGGGCCTGTCGATCATGCGTCATCCGCAGGCCGGACCCGACGTCCCGCAGGTCGACGGTCTCGTCATCGGCTTCGGCACTCCACCCGACCATGCGTTCGGCGCGGCCATCGACGCATTGCGCGCCGTGCTCATTGCCAGCGGACTGGGTGGCTAAGCTGCCCGGGTGGCCGAGCCCCCGATGTCCCCGAACTTGAGTCTGACGACTCAGATCTGGCGGTTCATCGTCACCGGCGGTCTCTCGGCGATCGTCGACTTCGGGCTCTACATCGCCCTGCTGGCCGTCGGCCTGCACGTCAACGTCGCGAAGACGATCAGTTTCATCGCCGGAACCACTACCGCCTACCTGATCAACCGGCGCTGGACGTTCCAGGCCCCACCGAGCAAGGCCCGCTTCATCGCGGTCTGCGTGCTGTATGCGGTCACCTACTCCGTGCAGGTCGGCATCAACTACCTCTTCTACATGGCGTTGGACGAGAAGCCGTGGCGCGTTCCGGTCGCGTTCGTCATCGCGCAGGGCACGGCGACCGTCATCAACTTCGTCGTGCAGCGCGCCGTCATCTTCCGGTTGCGCTAACGGACCGATATTTCGGCTGAGCAGGACCGTGACCGGCGCACGGTACCCTCGTCACGATGTTCGACAACCTGCCGACGACCTCACGTGCCCTGACGGGGTTCGGGCGCACCGCACCGTCCGTCGCGCAGGTGCTGTCCACCCCGGACGTCGAGCTGATCGCCAAGGCCGTCCGCGAAGCCAACGACCCCGGCTCGTCGAGCCCTGCCTTCCTGCGCCGCGGCATCCTCGCGCGGGGTCTCGGCCGCTCCTACGGCGACCAGGCCTGCAACGGTGGCGGTCTGGTCATCGACATGACCGCACTGAACCGCATCCATTCGATCAGCGCCGAAACCGCGGTGGCCGACGTCGACGCCGGGGTCAGCCTCGATCAGCTGATGAAGGCCGCACTCCCGTTCGGCTTGTGGGTTCCGGTGCTGCCGGGCACCCGTCAGGTCACCGTCGGCGGGGCGATCGCGTCCGACATCCATGGCAAGAACCACCACAGCGCCGGCAGCTTCGGCAACCACGTCGTGTCGATGGACCTACTGATGGCCGACGGCGAGGTGCACACCCTGACGCCGGACGGGCCCGAAAGCGAACTGTTCTGGGCGACCGTCGGTGGCAACGGGCTGACCGGCATAGTGCTGCGCGCCAGCATCGCGATGACCCGGACCGAGACCGCCTACTTCATCGCCGACGGCGTTGCCACCAAGGATCTCGACGAGACGATCGCGGTGCACCTCGACGGCAGCGAAGACCGCTACACCTACTCCAGCGCATGGTTCGACCTCATCAGCCCGCCGCCGAAGCTCGGCCGCGCCGCGGTGAGCCGCGGCAGCCTCGCTACGCTGGACCAGCTGCCGCCCAAGCTCGCCAAGAACCCGCTGAAATTCGATGCGCCGCAACTACTCACGGTGCCCAACATCTTCCCGGTGAGCGCGATGAACAAGCTGTCGTTCATGGCGATCGGCGAGGTGTACTACCGACTCGGTGGGACCTACAGCGACAAGATCCTGAATCTGTCGCAGTTCTACCACATGCTCGACCTGGTCAGCGGCTGGAACAACGCCTACGGCCCAGCGGGTTTCGCGCAGCATCAGTTCCTGGTGCCACCCGATGCGCTCGACGAGTTCAAGGCCATCATCCGGTGGATCCAGACCCGCGGACACTATTCCGCACTGAACGTGTTCAAACTCTTCGGTCCCGGCAACCGGGCACCGCTGAGCTTCCCGATGGCCGGCTGGAACGTCGCTATGGACTTCCCCAACAAACCCGGGGTCAACGAGTTCCTCAACGAACTCGACGACCGCGTCATGCAGTTCGGCGGCCGGGTCTACACCGCGAAGGACTCCCGTGTCAGCGCGGAGCGCTTCCACAAGATGTACCCCCGGATCGACGAGTGGATCGCATTGCGCCGCAAGGCCGATCCCAACGGCGTGTTCGCATCCGATATGGCCCGACGCTTGGAGCTCCTGTAAATGGTTCTTGATGCCACTGGTAACCCGCAGACCATTCTGCTGCTCGGCGGAACCTCGGAGATCGGGCTCGCGATCTGCGAGCGCTTCCTGCGCAACGCGCGGGCGAAGGTCATCCTGGCCGACCTCCCCGGGCACCCCAAGAAGGACGACGCGATCGCGCAGATGGAGGCGGCCGGAGCCAAGTCCGTTGAGTGGATCGACTTCGACGGCGTCGACACCGCCAGCCATCCCGCCGTCATCGAGAAGGCCTTCGCAGGCGGCGATGTCGACGTGGCGATCGTTGCGTTCGGGTTGCTCGGCGACGCCGAGGAACTGTGGCAGAACCAGCGCAAGGCCGTACAGATCGCCCAGATCAACTACACCGCAGCGGTTTCCGTCGGCGTCCTGCTCGGCGAGAAGATGCGCGCACAGGGCTTCGGCCGGATCATCGCGATGAGCTCGGCCGCAGGCGAGCGCGTGCGGCGGTCGAACTTCGTGTACGGCTCGACTAAGGCCGGACTGGACGGCTTCTATCTGGGACTCGGAGAAGCCTTGCGCGAGTTCGGTGTTCGCGTGCTGGTGATCAGGCCCGGACAGGTGCGCACCGGCACGACGATCGCCTATTGGAAGGCGACCGGCGCCAAAGAGGCACCGTTCACGGTCGACAAGGAAGACGTCGCCGAACTGGCGGTCGCCGCGTCGGCGAAGGGCAAGGACCTGGTATGGGCGCCGGGAGCGTTTCGCTACGTGATGATGGTGATCCGGCACATTCCGCGCGCCCTGATGCGCAAGCTCCCCATCTAGTCATGGGTAGGGCACCGGCCGTCCTCGGTCAGATGGCGGTGGCGGTCATCATTGCGGTGACCGTGACGGCGGTGTCCCTTGTCGCGATCGCACGGGTCGAGTGGCCGGCGTATAACTCGTCGAACCAACTCCATGCGCTGACCACGGTCGGCCAATTCGGCTGTCTGGCAGGGCTGCTCGCGAGTGGTCTGGTCTGGCGACGGGGACGGCGCGTGCTGGCGCGGCTCGGGGCGCTGCTGTTCCTGTCGGCGTTCTCGGTGGTCACACTGGCGATGCCACTCGGCGCGACGAAGCTGTACCTGTTCGGCATCTCGGTCGACCAGCAGTTCCGCACCGAGTACCTCACCCGGCTCGCCGACAGCCCCGCACTGCACGACATGACCTATTACGGTCTGCCGCCGTTCTACCCGCCGGGCTGGTTCTGGATCGGCGGCCGGATGGCGGCGCTGAGCGGGACGCCCGCGTGGGAGATGTTCAAGCCGTGGGCGATCATCTCGATCACGGTCGCCGTCGCGCTGGCATTCGTGTTGTGGGCCGCGATGATTCGCTTCGAGTCCGCATTGGTGGTGACGACGGCGACCGCCGCGGCCACCCTGGCGTACTCCCCCGCCGAACCGTACGCCGCCGTCATCACCGTGCTGCTGCCACCCGTCTTCGTGCTGGCCTGGTCGGGGCTGCGCGGCGGCGCCCGTAACGGGGGCTGGGCGGCCGTCATCGGGACGGGGCTGTTCCTCGGAGTCGCGGCGCTGTTCTACACGCTGCTGCTGGCCTACGCCGCGTTCACGCTCACGATCATGGCGCTGCTGGTGTGCATTGCACGCCGCTCTGCTGGGCCGCTGCTGCGACTGCTTGTCATCGCGGCGATCTCGGGGGCGATGTGGTTGGTCGGTCTCGGGCCGTGGCTGCTGGCCGCGATCAAGGGCGAGCCCGCCGATTCCGGGACGGCGCAACACTATCTACCGTCGGCCGGTGCGGAGCTCGAGTTCCCGATGCTGCACCCCACGCTGCTTGGTGCGCTCTGCATGCTCGGCGCACTGTGGCTGGTGTGGCGTGCCCGCAGCTCGACGCGCGCGGCCGCGTTGACCATCGCCGTCCTCGCCGTCTACGCGTGGTCGCTGCTGTCAATGCTGACCACCCTCGCCGGGACCACCCTGTTGTCGTTCCGGCTGCAACCGACGTTGACGGTGCTGCTGGCCGCCGCGGGTGCCTTCGGCTTCATCGAGACGACGCTGGCGATCGCGGCGCGGTATCGGCCGGAGACCGGCAGGCGCGTCATCGCCGCCGCCGCGACGCTGGGCGCCATCGGCGCGCTGACGTTCAGCCAGGACATCCCGGACGTGCTGCGGTCCGACATCGTCGTCGCCTACACCGACACCGACGGCTACGGCCAGCGGGCCGACCGCCGCCCGCCAGGCGCCGAGCGCTACTACCGCGAAATCGACGCAAGGATTCAGGAGGTGACGGGGCTGCCGCGCAACGAGACCGTCGTCCTCACCGCGGACTACAGCTTCCTGTCGTACTACCCCTATTACGGGTTCCAGGGGTTGACGTCGCACTACGCCAACCCGCTCGCACAGTTCGAGAAGCGCGCGGAGACCATCGAGGGCTGGGCGACGCTGACCGACGCCGACCAGTTCATCGAGCAGCTCGACGCGCTGCCGTGGAAGCCGCCGAACGTCTTTCTGATGCGCCGCGGCGCCGACGACACGTACACCTTGCGGCTGGCCTCCGACGTCTACCCCAACCAGCCCAACGTGCGGCGCTACCACGTCGCCCTCGATGAGGCGCTGTTCGACGATCCCCGCTTCGAGGTGTCCGACATCGGGCCGTTCGTGCTGGCCATCCGCGTCCCCAACTAGGATCAAGCCCCGTGGCCGCAGACGGGGCAAGGAGGATGAACCACCGGAAGGCGCGCCTCGTCGCCATCGTCGCCGGTCTGGTCGGTGCGGCCCTCGCCATCGCCACCCCCCTGCTGCCCGTCACGCAGACCACCGCACAGCTGAACTGGCCCCAGAACGGCGTCCTGCAGAGCGTCGACGCCCCGCTGATCGGATACGTGGCCACCGACCTGACGATCAGCATCCCGTGCGGCGTCGCGGCGGGCCTGGTCGGGCCGGAGAACCGCGCCCGCACCGTGTTGTTGTCGACGGTGCCAAAGCAGGCGCCCAAGGCGATCGACCGCGGCCTGCTGATCGAGCGGGTGAACAACGACCTGCTGGTCATCGTCCGCAACACCCCGGTGGTCAGCGCGCCGCTGGACAAGGTGCTCAGCCCGGACTGCCAGCGGCTCGAGTTCACCGCGCACGCGGACAAGGTGACCGGCGAATTCGTCGGGCTGGTCCAGCCGCCCGACTCGGACGATGCCGGCGAACCCCTGCGCGGTGAGCGCGGCGGCTACGACTTCCGGCCCCAGATCGTCGGCGTCTTCACCGATCTGTCCGGTCGGGCACCGCCGGGCCTGCAGTTCTCCGCGACCCTGGACACCCGCTACAGCAGCTCGCCGACGCTGCTCAAGCTGCTGGCGATGATCATCGGCGTCGCGATGACGGTCATCGCCCTCGGCGCGCTGCACGTGTTGGACACCGCCGACGGCAGGAAGGTCAAACGCTTCCTACCGCCACGCTGGTGGTCGCTACGACCGCTCGACGGGGTGGTCACCGCGGTGCTGGTGTGGTGGCACTTCGTCGGCGCCAACACCGCCGACGACGGCTACATCCTGACCATGGCGCGGGTGTCCGAACACGCCGGATACATGGCGAACTACTACCGCTGGTTCGGCACCCCTGAGGCGCCGTTCGGGTGGTACTACGACCTGCTGGCCCTGTGGGCGCACGTGAGCACCAACAGCGTCTGGATGCGGCTGCCCACGCTGGTGATGGCGCTGGCGTGCTGGTGGCTGATCAGCCGCGAGGTGATCCCGCGGCTGGGGCACGCCGTGAAGACCAGTCAGGCCGCGGCGTGGACGGCGGCCGGGTTGTTCCTGGCGTTCTGGCTACCGCTGAACAACGGCTTGCGTCCCGAACCCATCATCGCGCTGGGCATCCTGCTCACCTGGTGCTCGGTGGAGCGCGGCGTGGCCACCAGCCGGCTGCTGCCGGTGGCGATCGCCATCATCATCGGCGCGCTGACGCTGTTCTCCGGTCCTACGGGTATCGCCGCCGTCGGCGCCCTGCTGGTCGCCGTCGGACCCCTGAAAACCATTGTGGCCGCGCATACTTCGCGGTTCGGCTACCTGGCTCTGCTCGCGCCGATTCTGGCCGCCTGCACGGTGACGATCATCCTGATCTTCCGCGACCAGACGTTGCTCGGCGAACTACAGGCCAACACGTTCAAGTCGGCGGTCGGGCCGAGCCTGAGCTGGTTCGACGAGCACATCCGCTACGAGCGGCTGTTCACCACCAGCCCGGACGGTTCTGTCGCCCGTCGCTTCGCGGTGCTCACGTTGCTGCTCACGCTCGCGGTGTCGGTGGCGATGTCGTTGCGCAAGTACCGGATTCCGGGCACCGCGCTGGGACCGAGCCGTCGCATCATCGGCATCACGGTCATCTCGTTCCTTGCGCTGATGTTCACCCCGACCAAGTGGACCCACCACTTCGGGGTGTTCGCCGGACTGGCCGGATCGCTGGGCGCACTTGCGGCGGTCGCGGTCACCGCGGCCGCAATGCGTTCGCGCCGTAACCGTGCGGTGTTCGCCGCGGCGGTGCTGTTCGTGACGGCGCTGTCGTTCGCGACCGTCAACGGGTGGTGGTACGTCTCCAACTTCGGGGTGCCGTGGAGCAACCAGTTCCCCGAGTGGAAGTTCGGCTTCACGACGATCTTGCTCGGACTGTCGGTCCTCGCGCTGCTGCTCGCGGCGTGGTTCCACTTCTCCGGCCGCGACGAGTCACCGCCGGGGCCGCCGACCCGGTTCCAGCGAATCATCCGCGCGCCGTTGGCGATTGCGACGTGGGCGCTCGTCGTCTTCGAGGTGCTGTCACTGACCCTGGCGATGATCGACCAGTACCCCGCGTGGAGTGTCGGCCGGTCCAACCTCTATGCGGTGGCAGGCAAGACCTGCGGCATGGCCGAGGACGTGCTCGTCGAGCAGGATCCCAACGCCGGCATGCTGAAGCCCGTCGACGTGCCGCTGGCCGACGCGCTCGGTGCGGGGACGGCAGAGGGCTTCGGGCCCAACGGAATTCCGTCCGACATCTCGGCCGACGAGGTGATGGGCGGGCCAGGCACCGCCACCAACTTCGCCGACACGCCGGAAACGGAGGACACCGCGGGCGAGGCGGGCACCGAGGGCGGCACCACCGCCGCAGCCGGTGTCAACGGTTCACGGGCCCGCCTGCCCTACGGCCTCGACCCCGCGACCACTCCGGTGATGGGCAGCTGGCGCGGCGGCACCCAACAGCCGGCGATGCTGCGCTCGGCCTGGTACCGGCTGCCGCCCCGTGATGAGGTGGGGCCGCTGCTCGTGGTCGCCGCCGCCGGGCGCTTCGACCCGGGTGAGGTCACGCTGGAGTGGGCCACCGACGAACAGGCCGCGGCGGACGAATCGGGCGGCGGTGTCGGGTTCGCCGACGTCGGCGCGGTGCCCGCGTGGCGCAACCTGCGCGCACCGATGGCCGCCATTCCAGAGGACGCCACCCAGGTGCGGCTGGTCGCCACCGACGACGACCTCAACCCGCAGCACTGGATCGCGCTCACCCCGCCGCGCATCCCGCAGCTGCAGACACTGCAGGACGTCGTGGGGACCCAGGATCCGGTGTTGCTGGACTGGCTCGTCGGGCTGGCCTTCCCGTGCCAGCGGCCGTTCGCCCACCAGTACGGCGTTACCGAGGTGCCCAAGTGGCGGATCCTGCCCGACCGGTTCGGGGCCGAGGCCAATTCGCCCGTGATGGACTACCTGGGCGGCGGGCCGCTGGGGATCACCGAACTGCTGGTGCGGGCCACCACGGTGCCGAGTTATCTGAAGAACGACTGGTTCCGCGACTGGGGTGCGCTGCAGCGGCTCACGCCGTGGTACCCGAATGCGGAACCGGCCCGGCTCGAGCTGGGGAAGGCGACGCGAAGCGGGCTGTGGAGCCCGGCGCCGTTGCGGCTGTCCTGACGCCGGGTGTAACCACATGGCGGAAATACGACCCGGCTCGCACCATGCGGTTACAACGGCGGAATCGCCTGGCCCTGGTCACACATCGGCTTTGCTCGGCCCCGCATCGTCAGCGCGGGCACTTGGGTCGCATACCATCGAGCCTCGTGCCACGCGACCCTGAAGACGGCCGGGATGAGCGGACCCATCGGTTCGCCCGGCTGATCGCCGTCGTCGCAGGAATCGCGGGGCTGCTGCTGTGCGGCCTGGTTCCGCTGCTGCCCGTCAACCAGACCACCGCCACCATCCTGTGGCCGCAGACGTCCTCCCCGGACGGTCTGATCACCGACATCACGGCGCCGCTGGTGTCCGGAGCCCCGCTGGCCCTCGACTTCTCGATCCCCTGCCAGGCCGTCGCCACCCTGCCCGACGACGGTGGGCTGGTCGTGTCGACCGTGCCGCCTGCCGGGATCGACGCCAGTCGCAACGGCATGTTCGTCCGCGCCACCGAGGACCTCGTGGTGGTGGCCGTACGCGACACCGTCGCCGCCGTCGCGCCTCGACCGGCAGTGGAGTCCGGGGCCTGCAGCACCCTGCACCTCTGGGCCAATCCCGGCGAGGTCGGTGCCGACTTCATCGGCATCCCCGGCGCCGCGGGCACGCTGCCCGCTGAGAAAAAGCCCCAGGTGGCCGGGGTGTTCACCGAGCTCAAGGTGGCGGCACAGGAGGGTCTGTCGGGCCGCATCGACATCGACACCCGGTTCATCACCTCACCGACACCTCTCAAGCTCGCCGTGATGGTGCTCGGCGTCGCCGCCGTGATCGCCTCGATGGTGGCCATGGCCGTGCTGGACCGCGCGGGCTCCCGCCGCGTCGCCCATGCCTGGCGACGATGCTGGCGGGTCGGCTTCGCGACGTGGCTGGCCGATATCGGCGTCGTCGGGACGCTGCTGCTATGGCACCTGATCGGCGCCCTGTCGTCGGACGACGGCTACAACCTCACCATCGCCAGGGTCTCCTCCGAGGCCGGCTACACCGCGAACTACTACCGCTACTTCGGCGCCAGCGAGGCCCCGTTCGACTGGTATCAGTCGGTGCTCGCGCAGCTTGCGTCGGTCAGCACCGCCAGCGTATGGATGCGCATACCCGCGACCCTGGCCGCAATCGGCGCCTGGCTGATCGTCAGCCGTCTTGTGCTGCCCCGGCTGGGCCGGCGACTTTCGCAGAACCGGGTGGCTGTCTGGACGGCGGGGGCGGTGTTCCTGGCGGCCTGGCTGCCGTTCAACAACGGCCTACGCCCCGAGCCGCTGATCGCGTTCGGCGTCATCGCTGTGTGGGCGCTCGTCGAATACGCGATCGGCACCCGACGCCTGCTGCCGTACGCGCTCGCCATCGTGGTGGCGGTGTTCTCGGTGACGCTGGCGCCACAGGGCCTGATCGCCGTCGCGCCGCTGGTGGTCGGTGCGCGCGCGGTGGCGCGGATCATCCGCAGCCGTCGCGACGGCGTCATCGCCCCGCTGGCCACCCTGCTCTCGGCGGGCGCACTGATCTTCGTGGTGGTGTTCCGCGACCAGACCCTGGCCACGGTCGCCGAGTCGGCCCGCATCAAGTACGTCGTCGGCCCGACGATCGCGTGGTACCAGGACTTCCTGCGCTACTACTTCCTCACCGTCGAGGACAGCGTCGACTCGTCGCTGACGCGTCGCTTCGCGGTGCTCGTACTGCTGCTGTGCCTGTTCGGCATGCTGACCGTCCTGCTGCGCCGCAGCGTGGTCCCCGGCATGGCACGCGGCCCGGTGTGGCGGCTGATCGGTACCACCGCGATCGGCTTGATGCTGCTGACGTTCACGCCGACGAAGTGGGCCGTGCAGTTCGGCGCCTTCGCCGCGCTGGCCGGGGCCCTGGGCGCCGTCACCGCGTTCGCGTTCGCCCGGGTCGGACTGCACAGCCGACGCAATCTCGCGCTGTACGTCACGGCGCTGCTGTTCGTATTGGCCTGGGCGACATCGGGTATCAACGGCTGGTTCTACGTCGGCAACTACGGGGTGCCTTGGTTCGACAAGCAGCCGGTGATTGCCGGATTCCCGGTGCTGACCATCTTCCTGGTGCTGGCGATCCTGACGGGTCTGCTCGCCGGCTGGCTCCACTTCCGCATGGACTACGCCGGCCACACCGAGGTCGCCGACACTCGCCGCAACCGGGCGCTGGCGTCGACGCCGCTGCTGGTGGTCGCCGTCATCATGGTCGTGCTCGAGGTCGGCTCGATGGCCAAGGGCGCGGTGCAGCGCTATCCCGTGTACACCACCGCCAAGGCCAACGTCGCCGCACTGACGTCGGGCCTGTCCTCGACCAGTTGCGCGATGGCCGACGATGTCCTCGTCGAACCGGACACCAATGCCGGTATGTTGCAACCGGTTCCGGGTCAGCGCTTCGGCGAGTACGGTCCGCTCGGCGGGGAGGACCCGATCGGGTTCACCCCCAACGGCGTCAGCGACACGCTGGAACCCGCCGAGCCCGTCACCGCCAACCCCGGCCTGGTGAACTCCGACGGCTCCCCCAACGAACCCAACGTCGGCATCGGCTACGCCGCCGGCACCGGCGGCGGCTACGGACCCGTCGGCGTCAACGGCTCCAACGTCTTCCTGCCGTTCGGTCTCGACCCCGCCCGCACTCCGGTGATGGGCAGCTACGACGAGAACACCGTTGCGGCCAAGGTCACTTCGGCGTGGTACCAGCTGCCGCCCCGGACACCCGACCGGCCGTTGGTGACGGTCGCCGCCGCGGGCGCCATCTGGTACTACGAGGAGGACGGCTCGTTCAACTACGGGCAGTCGCTGAAACTGCAGTGGGGTGTGCACCGGCCCGACGGGAGCTTCGAGGCGCTCAACGAGGTGCAGCCCATCGACATCTTCCCGCAGAAGGCTTGGCGCAACCTGCGTTTCCCGCTGGCGTGGGCGCCGCCGGAGGCCAACGTCGCGCGCATCGTCGCCGACGATCCGAACCTGTCCACCGATCAGTGGTTCGCGTTCACCCCGCCGCGTGTGCCAGTGCTGGAGACCGCGCAACAGCTGCTGGGGTCGCAGACGCCGGTGATGTTGGACATTGCGACGGCCGCGAATTTCCCATGCCAGCGCCCGTTCTCGGAACACCTGGGCGTCGCCGAGTTGCCGGAGTACCGCATCCAGCCGAACTTCAAGCAGATCGTCTCGTCGTCGAACATGTGGCAGTCCGCTCAGGACGGCGGCCCGTTCCTGTTCATCCAGGCACTGCTGCGCACCACGGCTGTGCCGAGCTACCTGCGTGACGACTGGTATCGCGACTGGGGTTCGATCGAACGCTACGACCGGGTGGTGCCGGCGTCGCAGGCGCCTGACGCCAAGATCCAGCAGGGCACGATCCGCGTCTTCGGCTGGAGCCGCAACGGCCCGATCAGGGCCCTGCCATGAGAGGGGCCATGACCAGCGAGACGCGGGTCGCCCGGTGGGTGGCGACGATCGCCGGACTCATCGGCTTCGTGCTGTCGGTCGCCACGCCGCTGCTGCCGGTGGTGCAGACGACGGCGACGTTAGAATGGCCTCAGCGGCAGGATGGTCAGAGCCAGCTGAACAACGTGACGGCGCCGCTGATCTCGCTGACCCCGGTGTCGATGACGGCGACGGTGCCGTGCGAGGTCATCCGGTCGATGCCGCCGTCGGGCGGGATGGTGTTGGGCACCGCGCCGAAGAACGGTAAGCAGGCGGCGCTGCAGTCGCTGTTCGTCACCGTCACGCCGCAGCGTGTCGACATCACCGACCGCAACGTCGTCGTGGCGAGTGTGCCGCGTGCGCGGGTGGTCTCCCCCGACTGTCAGCGCATCGAGATCACCTCCTCGGAGAAGGGCACGTTCGCGAACTTCGTCGGGCTGCGGAAGGCCGACGGCACGGAGCAGTACACGGGCTTCCCGGACCCCAACCTGCGGCCGCAGATCGTCGGCGTCTTCACCGACCTGACCGGTCCGGCACCGCCGGGACTTTCGGTGTCGGCGGTGATCGACACCCGGTTCACCACGCATCCAACGGTTTTGAAGCTCTCGGCGATGCTGCTGGCGATGGTCGCAACCGTCATCGCACTGATCGCACTGTGGCGGTTGGACCAGGTGGACGGCCGCCGGATGCAGCGCCTCATCCCCTCGCGCTGGCGGACGTTCAGCGCCACGGATGTGGTGGTGGTCGGCGGCTTCCTGGTGTGGCACATCATCGGCGCGAACTCGTCCGACGACGGCTACCAGCTGCAGATGGCGCGCGTCGCGGGCCATGCCGGCTACATGTCGAACTACTTCCGGTGGTTCGGCAGTCCCGAGGATCCGTTCGGCTGGTACTACAACCTGCTCGCGCTGATGACCAGCGTCAGCGATTCGAGCATCTGGATCCGGCTGCCCGACCTGGTGTGCGGAATCGTGTGCTGGCTCCTGCTGTCCCGCGAGGTGTTACCGCGACTGGGCCCCGCGGTGGTGTCCAGCCGGGCGGCGATGTGGGCGGCGGGCCTCGTGCTGCTGGCCGCGTGGATGCCGTTCAACAACGGCCTGCGACCGGAGGGGCAGATCGCCACCGGCGCGCTCATCACCTACGTGCTGATCGAACGGGCCATCGCCTCGGGACGGATGACGCCGGCGGCGCTGGCGACGCTGGTCGCGGCGTTCACCCTCGGCATTCAGCCGACGGGGCTCATCGCCGTCGCCGCGCTGCTGGCCGGCGGCAGGCCGATCCTGCGCATCCTCGTTCGCAGACACCGCCTCGTCGGCACCTGGCCGCTGATCGCGCCGATGCTGGCGGCGGGCACCGTGATCCTGACGGTCGTGTTCGCCGACCAGACCATCGCAACGGTGTTGGAGGCCACCAGAATCCGCACCTCCATCGGTCCGGCGCAGGAGTGGTGGACCGAGAACCTGCGCTACTACTACCTGATCCTGCCGACAGTCGACGGTTCGCTGTCGCGGCGCTTCGGGTTCCTGATGACGGCGCTGGCGCTGTTCGTATCGCTGTTCATCCTGTTGCGGCGCAAGCGAATTCCGGGTGTCGCGCGTGGTCCGGCGTGGCGGCTGATCGGCACGATCTTCGGCACGATCTTCTTCCTGCAGTTCGCCCCGACCAAGTGGGTACATCACTTCGGGCTGTTCGCCGCCGTCGGCGCCGCGATGGCGGCCCTGGCCACCGTCCTGGTCTCGCGGACGGTGCTGCGCTGGTCGCGCAACCGGATGGCGGTGGTGGCGGCCGTATTGTTCCTGCTCGCACTGTGTTTCGCGACCACCAACGGGTGGTGGTACGTGTCGAGCTACGGCGTCCCGTTCAACAACGCCATGCCGAAGATCGGCCCGGTCACCGTCAGCACCATCTTCTTCGCACTGTTCGCTCTCGCGGTGATCTGGGCCGCCGTGCTGCACTTCGCAGATCGCAGCTGGGGCGAGGACCGCGTGACCCGGGCCATCACCGCCGCGCCGATCCCCGTCGCGGCGGGCTTCATGGTGCTGGTGTTCGTGGGATCGATGCTCGCGGGCGTCGTGCGTCAGTACCCGACGTACTCCAACGCGTGGGCCAACCTGCGCGCCTTCACCGGCGGCTGCGGACTGGCGGACGACGTTCTGGTGGAACCGAATCCGAACGACGGGTTCCTGACGCCGCTGCCCGGAGACTACGGCCCGCTCGGCCCGCTGGGCGGCGTCGGGGCGACGGGATTCAGTCCCAACGGCGTGCCGGAGAAGATCGTCGCCGAGACGATCCGGATGAACCTGCCGATGCCCGGCACCGACTACGACTGGGATCAACCGACGAAACTGAAGACCCCGGGTGTCAACGGGTCGACGGTGCCGTTGCCATACGGCCTTGACCCCAAGCGCGTTCCGGTGGCGGGCAGCTACGTCGAGGGACCGCAGCAGCAGAGCCGGTTGACGTCGGCGTGGTATCAGTTGCCGCCCCGCCAAGACGCACACCCCCTTGTGGTGATCACCGCCGCGGGCAACATCACCGGCGACAGCGTGTTCAACGGGCGCACCGAGGGACAGACCGTCGAGCTGGAATACGCGCGGCCCGGACCGGACGGCACTCCCGTCCCCGCGGGCCGGCTGGTGCCGTACGACCTGGGTCCGGTCCCGTCGTGGCGCAACCTGCGGTTCCCCCGCGCGCAGATTCCAGACGATGCCGTCGCGGTTCGCGTTGTCGCCGAGGATCTTTCGCTGACGCCGGGCGACTGGATCGCGGTCACGCCGCCGCGGGTTCCGGAGCTGCGGTCGGTGCAGGAGTACGTCGGGTCGGAGCAGCCGGTCCTGATGGACTGGGCCGTCGGGTTGGCGTTCCCGTGCCAGCAGCCGATGCTGCACGCCAACGGCGTCACCGAGATCCCCAAGTTCCGGATCACGCCCGACTACAACGCCAAGCGCAAGGACACCGACACCTGGGAGGACGGCCTCAACGGCGGGCTGCTGGGCATCACCGACCTGCTGCTGCGCGCACACGTGATGGCGACGTACCTGTCCAACGACTGGGGTCGCGACTGGGGTTCGCTGCGCAAGTTCGACACCATAGTGGAAGCCCAACCCGCGACACTGGACTTCGGCACGGCCACCCACAGCGGCCTGTACTCACCGGGACACATCAGGATCAAGCCGTGACCTCGGACCACCTGCGGCTCGGCAAAGCGACCCTCACCCGCGTCGTCGAAACGCAGGTGGACAACATCCCGTTCGAGATGCTCCCGCGTACGCCACGCGACGTCTGGAATGAGGAGAGCGAGTTCACGCCCACCTACTGGACCGAGGACGGCTGGCGCATCGCCATGCAGATCTGGGTCATCGAGGTGGACGGGCTGACCGTGCTCATCGACACCGGCGCGGGCAACGACAAGACACGGCCGCTGATGGCGGTGCTCGATCATCTGCAGACCGACTTCCTGACGGTGCTGGGACGTGCCGGGTTCGCGCCGACCGATATCGACGTCGTGGTGAACACCCACCTGCACTTCGATCACGTCGGGTGGAACACCGTGCTGGACGGCGACACGTGGGTGCCGACGTTCCCCGAAGCCCGTTACCTCGTCCCGGAACTCGACTACCGGCATTTCTGCCCCGACGGCCCTGCGCAGACCTCGACGCCGCAGTCCGAGGAAGAGCAAGCGGCACAGCAGCATGTCCGAACGGTGTTCGCGGACAGCGTTTCTCCGGTGGAAGGGCAGATCGAGCTGTGGTCGGGCGATCACCAGCTCAGCGAGTCGCTGTGGCTGCGGCCCGCGCCGGGTCATACGCCGGGGGCGTCGGTGGTGTGGCTGGATGCGGGTAAGCCCGCGGTCTTCGTCGGCGACCTGACCCACTGCCCCATACAGATTCGTCGACCGAACGATCCGTGCGCGTGGGACGAGGACTTCGACGCGGCCGCGGTGACCCGGCGACGTGTGCTGACCGAGGCGTCCCGGCGTCGTGCCGCGGTGATACCCGCGCACTATCCGGGGCAGGGCGGAGCGACGGTGGTCGCGCGGGGGGATGCCTTCATGATCGACGACTGGCTGGAGCTGCCGCCCATCTGAGCTACGACGACTCGGTGGTCGTGGTCTCGGTCGTCTGCGTCTCGGACTCGTCGGGGGTGTTGGCCTCGAGGATGTCGCTGCGGCAGTCGGCGTGGGTCTGCCCGGTCTGTTCCATACAGACCAGCACCGGCTGCTGGCTCTCCGACGGCAACGCCACAGCGTCGGGACCGGGAGTGACCGTGGGACTGGAAACCTCGCCCGGGTACATCGACCAGATCGCCGCACCCGTCGTCGGCAGATGGGCACAGTAGGCCGGTGCGCCGGTTTCGGTGAGCCCGGCCTCGCCGAGCGTTCCGCACTCGGCCCCCACAACCACCACCGGCAGGGCGACACCGCCCGGTTGAGTCGTGGCAGGAGCCGTGGTGGTGGTCGGCGCGGCCTTGGTTTCTGCCGGCCGATCGCGGGAACGGTCGAACAGCACGAAGGCGACGCCAGCGAGGGCGATGAGCGCCAACGCGATGACCGCGGGCACGACGAAGCGGGGCCGGGAGCCGTTCTGCGGCTTGGCATGTCGAGGCCCCGAAACCCCGGTCGAGGACTGCGCGAGCATCGTCGGTTCGGATAGGGCGACGCCGGGGGCGGAACCGCTGGACGTCCACAGCGGGCGTGAGCCGGAGATCGTCGCGTCGGTGCGATGGGCAAGCGCACGGGCGAAGTCGATGCACTTGTCGAACCGGTCATTCGGCGACTTCGCCAACGCTTTCTCGAATGCCGTTCCGAGGTTGGACAATTCGGGACGGCGGGCGCCGATCGCAGGCGGATCGGAGGTCAGGTGCTGGCTGATCACGACCGCGGGATTCTCATGCTGAAACGGCGGAGTTCCCGTCAGCAGCTGAAACGCCGTCGCCGCCAACGCATACTGATCGGCCCGGCCGTCGATACCCTCGCCCATCAGCTGCTCCGGCGCGGCGTACGCGACGGTCCCGACGGTCATGTTCGTTCCGGTCAGGCTGTTCGTGTCGCCGATGCGCCTGGCGATCCCGAAGTCCGCCAGCATGATGCGCTCGTTGTTGGTGCCCGGGTTGGCCAGCAGGATGTTCGCGGGCTTGACGTCGCGGTGGAGCAGCCCGCGTTCGTGGGCGTAGTCGAGCGCGTCGGCGACCGCGGTGACGATGCGCACGACGTCGTCCGGGGGTAGGCCGTCGGGGTAGCTCTCGGTGAGGAGGCGGTGCGCGTCGGTGCCCTCGACGTAGTCCATCGAGATCCAAAGCTGGCCGTCGACGTCACCGCGGTCGTGCACCTCGACGATGTGCTGGTGCCACAGCGTGGCGGCGATGTCGGCTTCCCGGTTGAAGCGCTCCCGGTATTCGCTGTCGGCGCAGACG
Organism: Mycolicibacterium moriokaense; assembly: GCF_010726085.1. Taxonomy (NCBI): domain Bacteria; kingdom Bacillati; phylum Actinomycetota; class Actinomycetes; order Mycobacteriales; family Mycobacteriaceae; genus Mycobacterium; species Mycolicibacterium moriokaense. Next base: position 808,962 of record NZ_AP022560.1, on the reverse strand, counting down.
GTGGCCGAGAGCACCTTCAGGGCGTCATAGCGCGGCAGCCGCGGATGCTGGGCCAGGTACACCTCGCCCATGCCACCGGAGCCGAGCGAGCGCACGATTGTGTACCCGGCGATCTCCTGTCCGGCAGCGAGCGGCATGGGCGAATAGTAGTGGTCTCTGTCTCAACCCTCAGTGCGGAGTGCCCAGGTAGGGGAATTCGCTGAGGGTGTCGATGTGGGGACTCAACCCGCTCGGCGGGCATTCGCCCTTGGTCAGGAAGGCCAGCCGATAGTCGATGACGTCGTCGGTGAACGTCCGGCCGTTCGGGTACTTCGCTGGCTTGGACGGGTTGAACGTCAACATGTCGGGCAGGGTGCCCTCCAGGTCGATCGCGGCGACGGCCTCCTCGCGCGTGTAGTTGCCGGTGTGGCCCATCAGGTGGATGAACTGCTCGATCCAGCGTTCCCGGTCGTGCACGGGTTCGCTGGCGTTGTACTCCAGCTTGGTGTCGTCGGTGTTGAAGAAGCTGCTCACCGACGGGTGGCCGGCGCGGTCGACGTGGTTGAGCTTGCCGTCCTGCCGCAGGCTGCAGCGGCCCCAGATGCGGATATCGGGATCGGGGCGCAGGTAGGCGGTCGGCAGTTCGATCACCGTGGAGAACACGTTGGCCGTGGTGTTGGAGTCCTGACCGGTCCAGGGTGTCTTCCCGCCGAGCTCGGCAAGGTGCGGTGAGGTGAAGTTGCGCTTACCCGAGATGTCGAACAGGTTCTTGATGCCGTCGAAGTCGAAGAAGAAGGCATCGCTGCGGGCCCCGGCGAAGAACGTGAACTCGTTCGACCGGTGAATGTGCGGGGCCTTGCCGAAAGAGACCTCGACGGCATCGAAGATCTTCTCGCCGACGGCTTCCGGCTCCTCCGCCTCGTCGCCGTGGGCTAGGTAGACGTCGACGGTCTGTCGCCCGTCCTGCGGGGTCGAGAAGACGTAGCTGAACGCGATGTCGTTCTTCAGGTCGCCGTCGTTGTCGATGGCGAGCCGGTAGATGGCATCCGGATGCAGCGCATCGGCATTCGGGTTCGCGTTGAGGATCAGGACGGTTCGCGTCGAGTCGGCAGGCGATTGGAACGCATATAGGTCGCATAGGTCGAGTCGTTGGTCGCCGAGCGGCGGACCGAGGCTGAGGCCGGTGAAGTGGTTCGACACGACGTCAATGTAAGTCAATCGGGCGCCGAGCCGCAGTGGAGCGCGCAATTAGATTCATTTCGTTCACGGCGCCGTCAAAACTCTGTTATTGGTTATATCAGCTATCAGAATTGCGCGGCAGCAAGAGATTTGCGGTTGCTTTCTGCCGGACGGCAAGGGGGCGACGATGCTGCAGGCGCGCGAAGAGCCGCACACAGACGAATCGCGGCTCGAGGCTGGGCCCAGGTTCGATCAGCGCGCTTTCAATCAAGCCGCTGTGGAGGGGGCGATATTCGATCTGCTCGTCGCGATCGGTGAAGACCCGCTCCGCGAAGGGCTGCGCGACACCCCCGCCCGTGTCGCGCGCGCGTTCCGTGAGACGTTCGCCGGTCTGTACGCCGATCCCGATGACGTCCTGACAACGGTATTCGACGAAGACCACGACGAATTGGTGTTGGTCAGGCAGATACCGATGTACTCCACGTGCGAGCATCACCTGGTTCCGTTTCACGGCGTCGCTCACGTCGGCTATCTCCCCGGTGCGGACGGCCGCGTCACCGGCCTGTCGAAGATCGCGCGGTTGGTCGACCTGTACGCCAGACGCCCCCAGGTTCAGGAGCGACTCACCGCACAGATCGCCGACGCGTTCATGCGGAAACTGAAGCCCCGCGGCGTGATCGTCGTCGTCGAGGCCGAGCACCTGTGCATGTCGATGCGGGGGGCGCGAAAACCGGGCGCCGTCACCACCACCTCAGCCGTGCGCGGCCAGTTCAAAGACGATGCGGCGGCCAGGGCCGAGGCACTGCATCTGCTGCTGCGCGGGTGATGCGATGCGCACGCGGGCGGAGCTGACGGGACAACGTCCGTTCCGTGCGCTGTGGGCGATGATGCTGGGCTTCTTCCTGATCGTCGTCGACTCGACGATCGTCCCGGTGGCCAACCCGGAGATCAAAGCTCAGTTCGGCGCCGACTATCACGCCGTCATCTGGGTGACCAGCGCCTATCTGCTTTCCTTTGCCGTCTTCCTGCTCGTCGGCGGGCGCCTCGGCGATCGCGTCGGGCCGAAGAATGTCTACCTGGCCGGGCTGGCGCTCTTCACACTGTCATCGCTGTGGTGCGGACTCGCCGACTCCATCGATCTGCTGGTCGGCGGACGCGTCGCCCAAGGTATCGGCGCCGCCCTGCTCGCGCCGCAGACGTTCTCGTTGGTCACCCGCACCTTCCCGGCAGAGCGGCGGGGCGTCGCGATGAGTGTCTGGGGCGCCACCGCCGCAGTCGGCCTGTTCGTCGGCCCGTTGGCCGGTGGCCTCCTCGTCGACGCGCTGGGCTGGCGGTGGATCTTCCTGATCAACGTCCCGATCGGTGCCGTCGGACTCGCCATGGCGTGGAGGCTGATTCCCGCTCTGCCCACGCAGCGGCATCGCCTCGACATGGTCGGCGTGATGCTGTCGGGCGCGGCGATCTTCCTGATCGTGTACGGACTGCAGGAGGGGGAGCACCGCGAGTGGGCGCTACAGGTGTGGGCGACGATCACCGCCGGGCTCGGGTTGCTCGTCGGGTTCGTTGTCTGGCAGTCGATTCAACGCGGCGAACCGCTCATACCGCTTACGTTGTTCCGACACCGCGACTTCGCCCTTGCCAATGCCGGTATCGCACTGACCAGCTTCGCCGTCATCGCCGCCGTCGTCCCATTGATGTTCTACCTACAGGAGATTCGTGGGCTGTCGGCCACCCAGGCGGCGTTGACGACGACGACGATGGCAGTCGCGACCGGCGTGCTGGCCCCGATCGTCGGCAGGCTCGTCGATCGCGTCCATCCGCGAACCGTCGTCGGTCCGGGCTTCACGATGCTGACGATCGCCCTGGTCTGGCTTTCCATCGAGATGACGACGGAAACCCCGGTCTGGCGGTTGATGCTGCCGTTGACGTTGATGGGCGCTGCGGGGGCGTTCACATGGGAACCGTTGGCGGTCATCGCATCTCGGACACTGCCGGATGACCTTGCCGGTGCGGGTTCAGCCGTCTACAACAGCCTTCGCCAACTCGGTGCCGTACTCGGTAGCGCAGGCATCGCCGCACTGATGATTTCATTGATGGGCCATGCGTCCCACGAGCACGCGGCGACTCGACTACCGGATGTGCTCAAGGCGCCGTTCGCCGTCGCGATGTCCGAATCGATGCTCCTGCCGGCCGCTGCGGCAGCACTCGGGGCGATCACGACGCTCTTCTTGACAGGTCGTCCTTCTACGGTCCACGCAGAGACAGTCCAATCGAGCAGGGACGTGGGGGTTGCGTCATGACAGTTGTTGCGGGGTCGTCACATTCGAGGTTGCACGAGACAGACACGCTCACCGACGACGCTTTACGCGAGATCCTCGCCTATCCCGAGGGGCTGCGACAGCCGCGACTGCGCGCCAACTTCATTGCGAGCATCGACGGGGCGATGACGCTCGACGGGTCGGGTAGAAAGCTCGGGACACAGACGGATCGACGCGTCTTCAAACGCCTGCGTGAGGTCGCCGACGTGATCCTCGTCGGAGCGGTCACGGCAACGGCCAAGCCCTACGAGGACGTTCACCTCGACCAGGACGCACAAGCCTGGCGACTGGCGCACGGTCTGTCGTCTGTCCTGCCTGTCGCGGTGGTATCCAGCCGAGGGGTGATCCCGCCGCAGCTGCTGCACAATGCCGTGGCACCGCCCATCGTGTTCGTCTCCGCGACGGCGGACGCCGCCAGCCGGCGAGCGCTCGTCGAGTCCGGCGCTCGTATCAAGGAGCTCGCGGGTGGCCAGATACATGCTGCCGCACTGAAAGACGCGCTGGCCGAGTTGGGCCTGCACCGCGTGCTCGTCGAGGGCGGACCCACCCTGTTCTCACACCTGATGTCCGACGATGCGATCGACGAGCTGTGCATCACCACCAGCCCGATGATGGTCGCCGGACCCGCTCGACGCATCGCCTCCTCGGTCGAGCACGTGGCGATTCGTATGCAGCGCAAGGAGATACTGCTCGGCGACGACGGGACCGTCATCGTCCGATGGGTGCACCCCTAGATCGGCGTCAGACCGTGCTTGCGCTGCACCCGGTTGATCTGCTTGTCGCGCAGCAGCCGCATCGACTTGCGTAGCAACAGCCGGGTCTCGTGCGGCTGGATCACCGCGTCGATGAACCCGCGCTCCGCAGCGATCCACGGGGTCGCCATGTTGAGGTTGTAACCCTCGATGAAGTCCTGCCGGATCTTCTGCACCTCAGGCGCGGTCGGATCCGGGAAACGTTTCACGAGCAGCTGCGCCGCGCCCTCGGCGCCGATCACCGCGATGCGCGCCGTCGGCCACGCGAAGTTCAGATCGGCCGACAGCTGCTTGGAACCCATCACGGCGTACGCACCGCCGTAGGACTTGCGGATGGTGATCGTCACCTTCGGCACATCGGCCTCGACGACGGCGTTGAGGAAGCGGCCGCCGCGCTTGATGATGCCGCCCTTCTCCTGCTGGACGCCCGGCATGAAGCCAGGGGTGTCGACGACGAAAACCAAAGGCAGGTTGTAGGAGTCGCAGAACCGGATGAATCGCGCAGCCTTGTCGGAAGCCTCGTTGTCGATCGCGCCCGACAGATACATGGGCTGGTTCGCGATGACCCCGACGGGCCGACCGTCGATGCGGGCGAAGGCGGTGATGATCGCCTGACCCTGCTGCTCCGCCACATCGAAGACGTCGCCGTCGTCGAAGATGCGCAGCAGGATCTCGTGCATGTCGTAGGCCATGTTGTCGCTGTCCGGCACGATCGAGTCGAGCTCGTAGTCGTGCGGCGTCAGCTCCGGTTCGAGGCCCGGGTTGACGATCGGCGGATCGTCGAAAGTGTTGGCGGGCAGGAAGCTCAAGTAATCGCGGACGTACTGGAACGCCGCCGCCTCGTCCTCCACGACCTGATGGATGTTGCCGTACCGGGCCTGCGCGTCGGCGCCGCCGAGTTCGTCGAGGGTGACGTCCTCACCGGTGACGTCCTTGATGACGTCGGGACCGGTGACGAACATGTACCCCTGGTCGCGCACGGCCACCACCAGGTCGGTCTGGATCGGCGAATAGACCGCTCCGCCAGCGCATTTGCCCAGGATGATGGAGATCTCGGGAACGAGCCCGCGCAGCAACTCGTGGCGACGGCCCAGCTCGGCGTACCACGCCAGTGAGGTGACCGCGTCCTGGATTCGGGCACCCGCGGAGTCGTTGATGCCGATGATCGGGCAGCCGACCATCGCCACCCACTCCATCAGCCGGGCGACCTTGCGGCCGAACATCTCGCCGACCGAACCCTGGAACACCGTCTGGTCGTGGCTGAAAACGCCGACCGGCCTGCCGTTGATCCGGGCGTGTCCGGTGACTACGCCGTCGCCGAACAGGGCGTCCGGATCGCCCGGGGTCTTGCACAGCGCACCGATCTCGAGGAAGCTGCCCGGATCGACCAGCGAGTGGATGCGGGCGCGGGCACTCGGGATGCCCTTGCGCTCGCGCTTGGCGACCGCCTTCTCACCACCGGGTTCCTTCGCAAGCTCCAGCTTCTCGTGGAGTTCGGAGAGCAGTTCGGCAGTGGTCTTGTTGGTCACTTCGCCTGCTTCTCCTCTTCGCCCTGGGTGGCCTCGATCCGGTTGAGCGCCTCACTCATGTGTGCGCCGACCTTCGCAATGTACGGCTCGTCGATCGCCTGGATGTGCTCACCCCCGATGTGCACCACTTCCAGCTCGGACACGAACTCTCCCCACCCGCCGTCGGGCTTACGGGTGGCATACGCGGGCTCGAAGTAGATCGCGTCATCGTGGTAGCGGTCGGCCATGTACAGCGTGACCTTGCCGTCGTAGGGCTTGATCTCGGCGAGGTCGATGGCCCGCTGGTCCAGGTACGACGTGCGCTGGTGCTCGATGATTCCGCCGGGGATCTGCACCCCGCTCTGGCTCACGACGTCCAGCACGAACTTCACCTGGCCCTCGTCGTCGAGCGCCTCGAGCTCCTCATAGGGGATCTCGGGGATCTCGACGTTGAAGGTGCGTTCGGCGAACCGGGCGTAGCGGTCCCAGCGCTTGCGGGTCTCCTCCTTGGTCTGCAGGATCGGCTCCCCGGGCCGCACGGCGTCGATCAGGCCGACGAAGCGGACGTCGGCGCCCGCCTCTTTGAGCCCGATCGCGCAGGCGTAGGCGAGCACGCCACCGAGCGACCAGCCGGCCAGCACGAACGGCTTGTCGGGGTTGAGCTCCAGCAGCTTGGGCACGTATTCGCGGGCCCGCTCCTCGATCGACCCCTCGACGCGTTCGAAGCCGTACATCGGGGTGTTCGCGGGCAGGCGCTTGAGCAGCGGCTCGTACACCACCGTCGAACCACCGGCTGCGTGGAACACGAAAACCGGAACCTGGTCGGAGCCCTCCTGCGGCGCACGCAAAGTCCGCACGAAACCGTCGACCTTGCCGCCCTCGAGGTAGTCGCGAACCGTGGTGGCCAGTTCCTCGATGGTCTTCGCGCCACGGACGTCGTCGACGGTGATGGTGCCCTCGTCGACGCGTTCGGTGAGGCGTTCGGCGATCTTGGTCGCGGTGGCGTCGTCGATGGAGGGCAGATCGTTGAAGATCCCGCCCGGCGACTTGCCCGTCACGATCGCCCACGTCGCGAACGTCACCCGCTCGGCGGCGTCGCGCGGCGGCACGTCGGCACCGAGGGCCTCCACGACGGCCTCCTGGGTCAGCACCTTGGACGCCGCGGCCACCGTCGACTCCGACGGTCCGGTCGCCGACGGCCCGCGGGGGTCGGTCGGCGGCGGCGGGATGTCCGGGCCTGCCGGGTTGGTCGGCGGCGGTGGGATCTCGGCGTCCTGCTCGGCGTCCTTCTCGGGTACGGCGACGCCCTTCTCGGCCAGCGCCTCCTCCAACTCGGCGACCGTCGTCGCACCGCCCATCAACTCCGCCTGCTCGGCGGCGATCTCCTCGGCGGTCATCGTCTTCTGGTGCTCGGCAAGCTGGTCGACCTCGTCGCGATGCTCGATCGCGTACTGGATCAGCTTCTCCACCGCGTACAGGTTCGCGTCACGCACCGCGGTCAGCTGGATCGGCGGCAGGTCGAAGTCGTACTCGACGCGGTTCTTGATCCGCACCGCCATCAGCGAATCGAGGCCCAGCTCGATGAGCGGCACCTCCCACGGCAGGTCCTCGGGCTCGTAGCCCATCGCACCGCCGACGATCGCGCCCAGGCGCTGACCGATGGTCTCGCCGGTGTCCGGCGACCACTTGGCGAAGCCGGCACCGAGGTTCGCGCCCTGGGTCAGGTTGTCCTGCAGGATCTCCGCGTCATCCGCCGGCTCCTCGTCGGCCGGTGCGGCCGAAACCTGTTCGGCGACAGCCACTCCGGTTGCCACCGCGGTGGGCAGGCCGGCGACGGCGCCACCTCGGCTGACGACGGCGTCGTAGACCAGCGTGAACGACTCGTCGATGCGCGCGTGCACCTGAACGCTGGCACCGCCGGGATGGCGGGTCAGCGTGGTCACCAGGCGGGCACCCTCACCGGGCACCGCGCGTTGCTCGGAGGCGACCAGCTTCGCATCCGGAAGCACCTGCGCGGCAGCGGCTTTCACCAGCGCGGCGAGGTCGGCCTGTCCCTTCGGAACGAACTCCCACACGTGCCTGCCGTCGGGCATCGCGACGTGGTTGCCCGGCATCATCACCGAGCCGTCACCGGTGAACCGTGCCTCGAGCCAGTGCGGCTTACGGCGGAAGCGGGTGGGCGGGATGTTCGCGTAATCCGTCTTCGGGTCGACGGCCGGTGAGAACAGGGTGCGGAAGTCGAGGTCGTGGCCGTACACGTACAGCTGCGCCATCGCGGTGGTCATGGATTCGACCTCGTCCTGCTTGCGCGCCAGCGTCGCGATCAGCTGTGCGTCGTGCAGGCCGGCGTCGGCGGTGGTCAGACCCACCTGCATCAGCGCCACCGGATTCGGCGCCAGCTCAAGGAAAGTCGTATGTCCGTTGTCCACGGCATTGCGGATGCCCTGGGTGAAGTGGACGCTGTGGCGCAGCCCCTTCTTCCAGTAGTCCACGTCGTGGATCGGTTCGCCGCCGGGCCGGATGTATTTGCCCTCGTGCACCGTCGAGAAGTAACCGATGGTGAGCGGGCGAGGCTCGATGCCCTGCAACTCCGCGGCGAGTTCACCCAGCAGCGGGTCCATCTGCGACGTGTGGCTGGCGCCCTTGGTCTGGAACTTGCGCGCGAACTTCCCTTCCGACTCGGCGCGCGCGATGATCGCGTCCACCTGGTCGGGCGGACCGCCGATGACGGTCTGGGTCGGTGCGGCGTACACGCAGACCTCGAGATCCTTGAAGTCGGCGAACACCGTCTCGATCTCGTCGATCGAGTACTCGACGAGGGCCATCAGGCGGATGTACTCGCCGAACAGCATGGCCTCGCCCTCACCCATCAGGTGGGCGCGCGAGCAGATGGTGCGGGTGGCGTCGGCGAGAGAAAGGCCACCGGAGAAGTACGCCGCGGCGGCCTCGCCGAGCGACTGTCCGACCACCGCAGCGGGTTTCGCGCCGTGCGCCTTGAGCAGCTCGCCAAGCGCGATCTGGATCGCGAAGATGACGGTCTGCGTGGTCTCGATGCCGTAGTCCTGCGAATCGTCGAGGATCAGCTCGACGATCGAGTACCCGAGCTCGTCCTGCACGTGGGCGTCGACCTTGTTGATCCACTCGGCGAACGTCTCGTTGCGCAGGTAGAGGCTCTTGCCCATCTTGCGGTGCTGCGCACCGAAACCGGCGAGCACCCATACGGGTCCGTTGGCGACGGGCCCGTCGGCGCTGAAGACGCTCGGGTGCTGCTTGCCTTCGGCCACCGCACGCATGCCCTTGATGGCCTCGTCGTGATCACGGGCGAGGACGACGGCTCGGGAACGGCCGTGGTTGCGACGGGAGAGCGCGCGGCCGATCGACTCCAGCGACGACGCGCGGCCTTCCGGACTGTCGATCCAGTCGGCGAGTTCGGCGGCAGTGGCCTTCTTACGCGATGTCAGGAATCCCGAGACCGCAAGCGGCACAAGCGGTATGGGCTGTTCGGTGGCCTCGAGTTCCTCGCGCGCGATCTCCAGTAGACGCTTGGCCTCGTCGGTCAGGCCGGGCAGCTCGGGTTCGGCGTCAAGCCCCGCGTCGTCGTGCGCGGCGGTGTCGGCGCTGTACTCGTCCTCGTCGTCGTCGATGAACTCGCCGTACTCGTCCATCCGCACGCCGCCCACGTACACGGCGTTCGCCTCGGAGTCTGCTGCCGTCTCCGGCTCTTTCTCCGGTTCAGGCTCCGGCTCGACGAGGTCGGTTGCCAGCACCTCGCGCAGCACGAGGTGTGCGTTGGCGCCGCCGAAGCCGAAGCCGGAGACACCGGTGATCGCATGCCCGCTGTAGCGCGGCCAATCGGTGACGGTGTCGGCGACCTTCAGATGGATCGCGTCGAAGTCGATGTACGGGTTGGGCCCCGTGTAATTGATCGACGGCGGGATCTTGTCGTTCTTCAGCGCCAGCGCCATCTTGGCGAGGCTGGCCGCGCCCGCTGCCGACTCCAGGTGTCCCACATTGGATTTCACCGCACCGAGCAGGGCAGGCTTGTCGGCGGCACGTCCCTTGCCGACGACGCGGCCGAGCGCGTCGGCCTCGATCGGGTCACCGAGGATGGTGCCGGTGCCGTGCGCCTCGATGTAGTCGACGTCGCGGGGGTTGATGCCGGCGTCCTTGTAGGCCTTGCGCAGCACCTCGGCCTGAGCGTCGGGGTTGGGCGCGAGCATGCCGTTGGACCGGCCGTCGTGGTTGACCGCGCTGCCGGCGATGATCGCGTAGATCTCGTCGCCGTCGCGCCGGGCGTCGGCGAGCCGCTTGAGGACCAGCGCACCGCCGCCCTCGGCACGGGAGTAGCCGTCGGCGTCCTGCGAGAACGACTTGATGCGGCCGTCCGGCGCGAGCACGCCGCCGACCTCGTCGAAGCCGACGGTCACCAACGGGGTGATCAGCGCGTTGACGCCGCCCACGATCGCGACGTCGGCCTCGCCCGACCGCAGCGCCTTCACACCCTGGTGCGCGGCGACCAGCGAGCTCGAGCAAGCCGTGTCGACGGTGACCGACGGGCCGCGGAAGTCGAAGAAGTAGGACACCCGGTTGGCGATGATCGAACTCGAGTTGCCGGTGATCGCGTACGGGTGGGTGACGCTGGGATCCGAGAGCGCCAGGTTCTGGTAGTCGGCGTTCGACGAGCCCATGAAGACCCCGACCGCCTCGCCGCGCAGGCTCGACGCCGGGATGCGCGCGTTTTCCAATGCCTCCCAAGTCAATTCGAGCGCCATCCGCTGCTGCGGATCGATGTTGTCGGCTTCCATCTTCGACAGCGCGAAGAACTCGGCGTCAAAGCCCTTGATGTCGGACAGGTAGCCGCCGCGCGTGCGGGCCTTCGCGACGCGCTCGGCGATCCGCGGCTCGCCGAGGAATTCCTCCCAGCGTCCCTCCGGCAGATCGGTGATGGCGTCGCGGCCCTCGAGCAGCGCCTGCCACGTCTCGTCGGGGGTGTTCATATCGCCCGGCAAGCGCGTGGCGATGCCGACGATGGCGATGTTGAAGACGTCCTCGTCGACATCGCGCGACCAGTCCTCGTCCGCTGAGCCGTCGTCGACTTCCGGCTCGCCCTCGACGATGACCGTGGCGAGCGCCTCGATCGTCGGGTGCCGGAACGCCATGGTGGCCGTGACGGTGACGCCGGTGTAGTCCTCGATGTCGCTGGCCATCGCGACCGCGTCGCGGGAGGCCATGCCCAACTCGATGAGCGGCGCGTTCTCGTTGATCGCGTCGGGTGACTGACCGGTGGCGTTGGCCACCCAGTTGCGCATCCACTCGCGGAGTTCGGGGACCGTGATGTCGGTGCGCGACGGATTCAGTGGCGGCTCCGGCGCGATCTGGATCTCCGGTTGCTGCGAATCATCTTGTATGTCAGCCATATTCAGGGGTAACAGTCGTCAGTCTTTTTCGTCGGGGAAATCGTTGGCGATCTTGCCGCTGCGCAGGCTGCCGTCCAAGTAGGCGGCACGGCAGGCGCGGCGGCCGATCTTGCCGCTGGATGTCCGCGGAATCGCACCGGCCGCGGTGAGCAGCACGTCGCGCACGGTGACGCCGTGGCGCACTGCGATGGCGGCGCGGATGTCGTCCACGATCGGACCGATCTCGAGCTTGTGCGCACCCGGCGCGCGCTCACCGACGATCACCAACTGCTCCGAGGTGTCGTCCGGATCGCGCTTGAGCCCGGAGTGGGCGTTCTCGAAGACCTCATCGGGCAGCTGATTGGCGGGCACCGAGAACGCCGCGACGAATCCGGTCCGCAGCGCCTTCGTCGCCTCCTGCGCGGAGTATTCGAGATCCTGCGGGTAGTGGTTGCGGCCGTCGATGATCACCAGGTCCTTGGTCCGGCCGGTGATGAACAGCTCGCCGTCGTGGTAGGCGCCAAGGTCGCCGGTGCGCACCCAGGTGGCGTCGTCGGTGGCGCCCTCGGCGTGCGAGGGGTTGGTCCGCGACTTGAGGATGTTCTGGAACGTCTCGACCGTCTCCTGCGGCTTGTTCCAGTAGCCGGTGCCCATGTTCTGGCCGCTGATCCAGACCTCGCCGATCTGGCCGTCGGGCAGCTCGGAGGCCGTTTCAGGATCGACGATCACGGCCCACTCGGCGACGCCGACCTTGCCTGCGCCCGCCTGTGCGACGGCACTGGGCGCGTCGTCGGGAACCTCGATGAACCTGCCGCTGTTCAGCGCCTCGCGGTCGACGGACACGATCCGCGGATGGTCACCCATCGGGGTGGTCGACACGAACAGCGTCGCCTCGGCCAGACCGTAGGACGGCTTGATGGCCTGCGGCTTGAAGCCGTACGGTCCGAACGCCTCGTTGAACCTACGCACGGTGGCCGCCGAGATCGGCTCGCTGCCGTTGAGGATGCACTTCACGACCGACAGGTCCAGCGGCGGCTCACCCTCCTTGGGCACCGCGCGCGCCGCCGCGTGATCGAAGGCGAAGTTGGGCGCCACCGAGATCACGCCGCCGGTGTCGTCGGGCTTGCGCGACATCTCACGGATCCACCGGCCGGGCCGACGGACGAACGCCGCAGGCGTCATGAACGTGAAGTAGTAGCCGACCATGGGCGCCAGCACGGCGGTGATCAAGCCCATGTCGTGGAAGAACGGCAGCCACGACAGACCGCGGTCGCCCTCCTCACCGTCGAGCGCCTCGATGACCTGGACGACGTTGGTGGCCAGGTTCAGGTGGGTGATCTGCACGCCGGTCGGGATGCGGGTCGATCCGGACGTGTACTGCAGGTAGGCGATGGTGTCACGATCGACATCGACCTGTTCCCAAGTGGCGCCGACCTCGACGGGCACCGCGTCGACCGCGATGACACGGGGACGCTCCTTGGCGGGCCGGGTACGGAAGAACTTGCGCACCCCCTCGGCGGCCTCGGTGGTCGTGAGGATCGCAGAGGGCTGGCAGTCGTCGAGCACCGCGTGCAACCGGCCGACGTGGCCCGGTTCCGACGGATCGAACAACGGCACCGCGATGCGGCCCGAGTAGAGCGTGCCGAAGAACGCCACGATGTAATCGAGGTTCTGCGGGCAGAGGATCGCGACCCGGTCACCGGGTTCGGTCACCTGCTGCAGACGGGCCCCGACCGCGCGGTTGCGGGCGCCGAAATCCGCCCAGTGGAGATCGCGGGCCACCCCGTCACGCTCGACGGAGAAGTCGAGGAACCGGTAGGCAAGCTTGTCGCCGCGTACCTTGGCCCATTTCTCGACGTGCTTGACCAGGCTGCCGTTATCGGGAAACTGGATCAGTCCGTCTTTCAGGAACGGGTTGTGAAACCCCATTCTCACTCTCCTGTCGAAGGCATCGTCGTACGAGGCCGTTAGTCACAACTGCGCAGGCGCGCGCCGGCGCCAGGCCAATACCCTGCGCGTTTCGGCTTCGCGTCGCTCACCGCTCTTAGTTTTCTCTTAATGTTAGGCGACCTGCGGACGCTGTCCAAATCTCAGCGGTTACAGGTCAGCCATGTTTTGGGTGCGGAGCGTTATTGATCACACTCTGCGCCCAACCCAGTGTCCACTGCGGTGCCGAGGCACCATCAAGATTCCAGAATTGCGGCGTGTTGTACATCGCGTGGATCGGCTGGCCCGCGCCACCGCTGAGCACTTCGAGCGTCTTCGGCAGCTGCACGATGCTGAAGGCGGACTCGGGCGCCGAGCAGATCAGGTCTCCGGATGCACATATTTCATATGTGCGGTTGTTGAGCATCCCGAAGCCGCCCGGCCGCGGTCCGGTCATGTCGAGGCCGAGCTCGCCCAGCATGGGCACCTCGTCCAAGGTGATCTCCGCCCCGTGCCCGGGCGCATTGGGCCCGACCTCCTGGCCGACGCCGGGCTGGCGGCGGCCGTCGGCTATCAACGCGACCCCGAGCACCAGGTCCTCGTCGACGGGACCGCGGCCGTTGCCGATGTCGCTGGCGACGTCGCCGGCGATCACCGCGCCCTGCGAGAAACCGATCAGCACATAGCTGGTCAGCGGGCACCGGTTGTTCATGTCGGTCATGGCCCGCACCGTCGCGTCGAACCCTTCGGCACGGCTCTGGTTGTAGGACATCTGCTTGTCGGCGGCGAACGGGTTATGGAACTGCGCGGTGTAGGGCACCGTGTAGATCTCCAGCCGACTCGAGTCGAACTGCTGGCGCAGCGGGTTGGTGACGTTGAGCAGCAGCGCGATCGGGAACTGCGTCGGGTTGTACGGATCGAGCTGAGGTGAGGACTCCCAGGTGCCGGGAATCGAAATCAGCTGCACGTCCGGACAACTCGCGTCCTGGAATTCCGGCCGCGGTTTCTTGGTCGTCGGAGGTATGCCTCCCGGCGGGGCCGCCGTGGGCGGGACCGCACCCGGCGGGGTCTCCGGCTGCCGCTGCCAGACCCACACCAACACGACGACCAGTACCACGACGAGCGACACCGCCACCGCTGCGATGAGCCCCAGGATGCGGTGCCGTTTGCGCCGGCTGCTCTTGGGCATGGGGTTTCTCGTGCTCCTTGCGTGTGGTGGTCGGTGTACTCCCCGCGACGGCTAGCAGAGTCGCTCGGTCGCGATGCGAATGTAGTCGGCGGTGGCGGAGTCGACGTCGGCGGTCGATGGTGCGATCGAGGACAGGCGACCGTCACGCACGTCGCTTCGCACCAACGGCAGCACGAAATCCCACACCGCCTGATCGGTCTGTTTGGCGGCCCTGGCCTGACACACGTAGGACCCGATCGACAGGGCGGCCAGGTCGCTGGACGGTTTCACACCCGAGGCGCGCAGCGCGTCGAGGTAGCCACGTTGTTGGGGTGTCACCTGCAGAGCGTTCGACTGCCCGTGCAGCTGGGCCGGCCCGGGCGACGCACTGGCCTCGCCGTGCGCGATCGCCGTCTCGGAGGTGGGCATGCCCATGGTGGCCATCATGTCGGCACCGGAACACCCGGTCAGCAACGCCGGGACCGAGGCGACCACCAGCGTCGACGCCGAGGTTGCCAACCATCCCGAAAGCGGCGCCGAGGCGACCCATTGCCGTACCGAGCGTTGCACGACGTCCAAGGTACCGGCTGATACCCAGGAGAACCTGAGAGAGCGCGCGCGGTTTGCCGGTTTGCCGTTACTTGATCGTGGCGACCAGGTCACCCGACATCGCGGCGAGCTGGGCACTCCACGCACCCCAGTCGTTGTTGCCGGTGGCCGGGAAGTCGAAGTGGCCGTTGTGCCCGCCGACGGAACGGTAGTGCTGGTAGAACTCCTTGTTCGTACCTGCGGCGATGTCGCAGTAACCGATCATCGCCGGGGCGTCGCAGCCACCCGTCGTCGGGCTGAACACCCACAGCCGGGTGTTGTTGTCCGCGAGCAGCTGCACGTGCACGTTCGGCGAATGCCATTTCCAGCGGCCCAACTGTGGCAATCCCCACATGTTGCGGGTGTCGACGCCGCCGTACTGCTGCAGGCCGGCAGTGATGGCGCCGTCCACACCGGTGCGCTCAGGTGCCAGATATCCCGAAAGCGAACCGGCGAAGCGATACCGGTCGGGGTGGAAGGTGGCCATGGCCATCGCGCCGTAGCCACCCTGGGCCGCGCCGACGATGCCGTGGCCGCCGGGAGCGAGCCCCTTGTTGGCCGCCAGCCAGTTGGGCAGCTCCGTCGCCAGGAAGGTTTCCCATTGCTTGCTGCCGTCCTGCTCCCAGTTCGTGTACATGCTCCAGGCGCCGCTCGCGGGGGCGGCAATAGAGATGCCCTGCCCGCCGAGCGTGGACATCGCGTTGCCCGCGGTCACCCAGTTGCTGACATCGGGGGCAGCGTTGAAGGCGTCGAGCAGGACGACGGCGTGCGGCCCACCGCCGGAGAATGCGACCGGGATGTCGCGACCCATCGCCGCCGACGGAACCATCAACATTTCGACGTCGGCCTTGGCGGTCGGCGCCATCGACGTGCCTGCGGTCCACAGACCGGCCCCCAGCACCACGGTCAAGAAAATCCGGATCACGCCACGCATCAACTGCCCCACCTCACGGTCGTCTCACAGGCCCTCGCGCCAGCAGTCAACCACATCGGCACAAGCAGGCGCGCCGAAAATGGCCGACGGCGACGACCCCGAAGGATCGCCGCCGCCGGCTTAATACTATTGACGCGCGGGTCGATCAGCCTTCCGACTGAGTCGTCGCCGACGCCGGCTGAGCCTCAGTCGCACCCTCGGCCGGGGCAGGCTCCCCGACGGGAGTGCTCGGCTGCGGGGTGGCACCCAGCACGCGCTGGATGTCCGGCTTCATCTGCTGCAGCTGCTGACCCCAGTACTCCCAGCTGTGAGTGCCGGCCTGCGGGAAGTTGAACACGCCGTTCTTACCGCCCGCGGCGATGTACTCCTCCTGGAACGTCTTGTTCGTCCGCAGCGTGAAGCTCTCCAGGAACTTCGCATTGAAGTTGTCGCCTGCCGCGACGCCGGAGCCGTTGATGTCGGCGGGCTTGCCGTTACCGCAGAACACCCAGATGCGGGTGCCGTTGGCGACCAGCCTGTCGATGTTCACCATCGGGTCGTTGCGCTTCCACGCGTTGTTCGGATCCTCGGTCTTGCCCCACATGTCGTCGGCGTCGTAGCCGCCGGCGTCGCCCATCGACATGTTGACCAGCATCGGCCACCAGCCCTCGGACAGGTTCAGGAAGCCCGAAAGGGACCCGGCGTACTGGAACTGCTGCGGGTGGTAGATCGCCAGCGTCAGCGCGGCCGAGCCGGCCATGGACAGACCCACCGCCGCGTTGCGGTTCGGGTTGACGCCCTTGTTCGCCGCCAGGTATGCCGGCAGCTCCTGGGTCAGGAAGGTCTCCCACTTATAAGTGGTGCAGCCTGCCTTACCGCATGCCGGGCTGTACCAGTCGCTGTAGAAGCTGGACTGGCCACCGACGGGCATGATCGTGGCGAGACCGGAATCGAGGTACCACTCGAATGCCTGGGTCTCGATGTCCCACCCGTTGAAGTCGTCGCGGGCACGCAGGCCGTCTAGCAAGTAGACGCCGGGCGCGTTCGGCCCACCGTTTTGAAACTGAACCTTGATGTCACGTCCCATCCCTGCGGACGGAACCATGAGGTACTCGACCGGCAGACCCGGACGAGAGAAAGCCCCCGCAGTCGCCGTGCCTCCGACGGCGCTGACGAGGGCGGGCAGCACAGCCGCGGCCATTGCCGCAACCGTGAGCCGGCGCACCCACGCGCCACGGATTTTGCGAACGAACTTCATGCTTCATCTATCCCATCTGTCGTATGCCGCACGCGGAACATGTCCGACCGACCCAGCCGCGTTGCTCGGCCAGTCAACCACAACAAGCTGTGGCAGCTCCATTTGGCGTGTATCGTCCCTGGTCGCGCTCCTCAGCCCGTGAGTGTTGCGATCAGGTCTGGTTTGAGGGCCTGCAGCTGCGCACCCCAGTACGGCCACGCGTGATTACCCGCGGGCGGAAACTGAAAAGTGGCGTTGTTGCCCCCGGCCTCTCGGTAGGCCGACTGGAAATCCAAATTGCTCTTCAGAGCCATCGATTCGAGGCTGTTGGCGTTGAAAGCCTGATTCGGATCGGCGTTGACATCCAGCGGTGTCGTACCGCCCGGCGCACAGTAGATCCACAGCCGCGTGCCGTTGGCGACGATGCGCGACACCTGCTTGATCGGATCGTGGCGTTTCCATGCGCTGTCCCAGGGAGCGCCCCACATGTTGTCGACGTTGAAGCCCCCGGCGTCGAGCATCGCGACGCGGATGGCCTGCTGCATGAACAGCGCCGACGGATTCAGGAAGCCGGAAAGCGATGCGGCGTAGCGGAACTGGTCAGGGTGGTGTGCCGAAAGGATGAGTGCGGAACCTCCTGACATCGACAGACCGACGGCGCCGTTGCCGGTCGTCGAGACCCCCTTGTTCTCGGCCAGCCACGTCGGCAACTCATCGGTGAGGAAGGTTTCCCACTTATATGTATAGGGCTGGTTGTTGAAGCTCGACGGTGAATACCAGTCGGCGTAGAAGCTGGACTGCCCGCCGACGGGCATGACCGTGGCGATTCCGGATTCGAAGAACCATTCAAAGGCCTGGGTTTCGATGTCCCAGCCGTTGTAGTCGTCTCGCGCACGCATGCCGTCGAGGAGATACACGGCCTTGGCGCCGCGGATCGCCTCCGGGGCGGGTGCGTCTTCTGGTGCGGGTGTGGTTGCGGGCTGATACTGCACGCGGATGTTACGCCCCATCGAGGTCGAGTAGACGTCGAGATATTCGACGGGTAATCCCTCACGGGAGAAGGCGTTCGCCGTAGGTGTGACATCCAACACAACAGCGATCGCGGGCATTGTCAGGGCCGCCGCGCACGTTGCGATCGCGCGGCGAAGCCAGGTTCGCACAGCTCTTACCATCCGTTCGTGTGTGAGGCGCCGTGTGACCGGCGGTCCCGCGAAATGTCTATCGGCCTCATGGCCTGCCGTGTTACGGCGTTAGGGCCCCGTCGCAGGCATTCCGGTGTAGGGCTCGTCTTTCGACGGAGGCACCTCGAGGCCGCAGCGTTTCAGCTCATAGAGAGGCACGCGGTCGATCCGGTACTGCGTCAATTGATAGGCGTGCAGGAGATTCGACAGGAACCGGCGCGGACCCATCGGACCACGTATGGCGTTGAGCATCGCGTCGGTGGCCGGGCACTCGAGCGCCGCCTCGGCCTGCGCGACCCAGTCCTCGTCTAGATAGGCCGGGATGAACGGCCGCGTCTTGAGGAACGGGCCCTCGGCGACCGCCCAGTCGGGGAACAGGTTCTTGTCGTGGCCGATGCGCCCGTCCTCCAGCCGCGCGGTGTGCGCGGCCAGCGGGTTGGCAAGCCCGATCTGGTCGATCACGCGGACGTCGAGACCGACGTTCATCCCCAGCATGCCGAGATTGGTGAAAAACACTGTGTGCGGGCCGTTTCGGCGGTTGTTGTCAGCGGGCGCATCCGGCGGCGGCGGGATGGCAGGCACCACGTCCCACTGGTCGTAGTTGCCCGACGGCAACAGGAGGGCGCCGTCGGGCGTGTTGTTGATCGCGGTCATCACCGCACGCATGCGCGGATAGTCGAGGTAGTCGGCGGCGGTAAGCGGGTGCGGGTTGCCCGTCGCCTGGGCGTAGAACCGTCGCTCGTCGACGATGCCGCTGTACGTGACGCGGGTGGCGTCGTAACCCATTCCGTTCGAATTCGCCACCCACAGCGACCATCCCGCGATCGACACCCACAGCAGGCTGGTGGCGCCGACGAACAAATAGCCTGCGCCACGGGCCATTCGGGCCCCGTCGGGCAGGACGAGGGGAATCACCGCGATGGGCGCCAACATGCAGAACATGGGTGTGAGCAGCACCCGGCCGTGCATGAAGTCGCCGCCCTGGCGGATCCAGTACAGCGCTTGCAGCAGACCGCTCAAAAGCATGAAAACCACTACGGCCTGCGGGCTTTGCACCATGCGGACCCACCGTCCGCGACCAGGCGGCACCGTGTGGCGGATCCCCAACGGGCGGCCGCGGGTGACCATCACCACGGCCGCGAGTCCGACCAACAGGATCGCGGGCGCCCACAGCAGATACGGCGCATTGAAGTTGGCCAGGTAGACGAACCCCTGTGACCACTTGGCACCGGTCGCGTCCTTGGCCAGCGCGGTGCCGGGAACCAGCAAGCCGTAGTAGCCCATTCGGAAGATCTCGTACCCCACGGGCAGCAGGCCGCCCGCGACCACGATCAGCCCGCGCCGCCACCAGTCCCGCGCGGCGATCAGCATCATGACCAGTGCCAGCCCGCCGATCAACGCCAGCTCGGGCCGCACCAGAACACTCAGTCCGGCGACGAAAGCCAGTGCGCCGTCGAATGTTCGGCTGACGGTGCGAGGCTGTGGCGGCGGCGAGCCGAGGGGTTGCCTGCGGATGGTCGGCGGAGCTCCGCGCAGAATCGCTGCCCCTGGTCCGCTGGGCCCCGCCGCACGCAACGCCTGTGACCAGCAGACCATCATCCACCACAGCAGGCCGAGATAGGCCAGCACCAAACCGTTTTCGAGTCCCGACGTAGCGAAGTCCCGCGCGGGTGGCACCGCGATGTAGACGAGCGCACCGGCGGGAAGCATCAACGCCCGGCGCCCCTGCAGGCTCGGTGCGTACAGTCGCGCGGCACCGAGCATCGCGAACACGACTCCGAGCACGCTGAGGACGAGCGCGAGGAACAGCGCCACGTACTCCATCCGCACCGGCCCGCCGATCCACGCGCCGAGGTAGATCAGGTAGGTCCACACCGTCGACGTGTTCGCCTCGACGCGCTCGCCCGCGTTGAACACCGGGCCGTTGCCCGCCAAGAGGTTTCGGACGGTGCGCAGCACGATGAGTCCGTCGTCGGCGATCCAGCGCCGCTGCCAGGCACCCCAGCCGAACAGCGCCGCGACGACGACCACGCTGACCCACAGGCTCACGCGGACCGTGACGTCGTAGGGGAAGACGGGCAGCCGAGACAACCGGTCGCCGAGATTGTCCATCCAGGCGATCCGGCCGGCGATCGGGGGTCGCGCCCGCTCAGCTGAGGAAGATGGCGGCACCGATGGTTCCGATCCACGCCAGGGCCAGCAGCTGCAGCACCCGGTCCTTCAACGCGATCTCCTCCGGCTCGCCGGCCATACCGCCGTCGACGTCGACGGCGTACCGCAGAATGGCGATCACGAACGGGATCATCGACACCACGAACCAGGACGTGCCGCCGGTGTCGTCGCGTTCGAACGCCCACAGGCCGTAACAGAGGACGAGCGCCGTCGCCGACAACGTCCAGACGAAGCGCAGATACGAACTCGTGTAGCTCTCCAGCGATTTGCGGATCTTGGCCCCGGTGCGTTCGGCCAGCTGGAGCTCGGCGTACCGCTTACCGGCCGCCATGAACAGCGACCCGAACGCCATCATCAGCAGGAACCATTGCGACAGCGGCACTTCCGCCGCCACACCACCGGCGATCGCGCGGATCAGGAAGCCCGACGAGACGATGCAGATGTCGATGACGGGCTGATGCTTGAGACCGAAGCAGTAGGCGAGCTGGATCGCGATGTAGATCGCGATCACCACCGCCAGGTTCGGGGTGACGATCCAGGAGATCACCAGGGAGGCGACACCGAGCAGCACGGCCAGGGTGTAAGCCAGCCACTCGGGTACCACGCCCGCGGCGATGGGACGGAACCGTTTGGTCGGGTGGGCGCGGTCCGCCTCGACGTCGCGAGCGTCGTTGACCAGATAGACGCACGACGCGGCCAGGCTGAACACCACGAAGGCCAGCAGCACATGGATCAGGACGGAGCGGTAGTCGTAGACATACCGGTGGTCGCCGAGTGCGGCCACCGGAGCGGCGAACACCAGGACGTTCTTCACCCACTGCCGCGGGCGGAGCGCCTTGAACACCCCGGTCACCAGATTGCGGGGCGGGCCCTTCTCCTGCGCGGGTTCGTGACTCACGTGCGGTGCGCTCCCTGCACTGCTCTCGCTCGAGATGCTCATCGGACTCCTTCGCCCCGCTCTGTGACCATGGTGACCGCCTTGGCGACGGCCGCGCCGACCGCCACGCCGGTCACCACGTCGCTGGGGTAGTGCACACCGAGCACCAACCGGGACAACGCCATTGGCGGCACGAGGAGCGCAGGCAGCGGCAGGCCGGTGGCCCGGCCCAACAGAATCGACGCCGCCGTGGTCGAGGTCGCGTGCGCCGATGGGAAGCTCAGCCGGCTGGGTGTGCCGACGTTCACGGCGATCGCGGGGTGGTGCGGGCGTTCCCGTCGCACCACACGCTTGATCACCACCGCGGCCGCATGGGCGGCGAACGCACCCGCCCCGGCGGCCAGCCATGCCCGCCGCCGAGCCGGCGACAGCAGCGCGCCGAGCGCCGCGACGATCAGCCAGCCGATGCTGTGCTCGCCGAAGTGCGACAGCGCCCTCGCAGCCGGCAGCACACCCGGGCGATCGGCCAGCGCGGACTGCACGGCTAGCAGCACGGCGTCTTCGCCATGAGGGTTCTCAGCCATCGGCCTCGGGGAGCAGCACACTCTCCCACTTCTGCTTACTGGTCAGCACCGGCACCGCCTCGCGGTACACCTTGCGCATGCGGTTGAACTTGCGGGCGAGCAGCGCCTGGCGCTTGAGCGACTCACGAAGCAGCTCAGCCGCTTTCGCGCGATCACGCTGCCGGTACACGACACCGCGACCGTCGGCGGTGGTGACCGTCACGCCATCGACCTTGCATAGCGAGAACCAGCGGGCGTCCTGGGTTGCGACGTTGATCTGCGGGCGCCGATGATGCTCGGGGTCGTGCGGCCTGAGTTGGTGCAGCACCCCACGGGTCAGTCGCCACGAGATCGACAGCGGATTGGTGGGGATGGTCACCTTCTTGCGCCACTTCTTGTCCGACGGCGTCGGCAGCGCCGTCGCGCTGGGCAGTACGACGGCGTCGGGGTACTCCTCGCGCATGGCGCGCACATCCGGCAGCGCGGACTCCAGGATCGAGAAGATGTGCTCGGGGCCGGCGAGGAAGTCGTCCATCGCCTTGTTCTGGATGGCGACGGTCGAATACTCAAGGCACAGCAGGTGTTTGATGGTCGCCTTCAGATGGCTCGCCAGCAGTCCGGAGATCTTGCCGTCCCAGTGGATGGCGGCGACCACCAAGCGGTTGCGCAGGTGGAAGTACGCCTGCCAGTCGATGGCGTCGTCCTTGTCGCTCCAGGCCATGTGCCAGATCGCGGCGCCGGGCAGCGTGACGGTCGGATAGCCGTGCTCACCGGCTCGCAGTCCGTAGTCGGCGTCGTCCCACTTGATGAACAGCGGCAGCGGCTGGCCGAGCTCCTCGGCGACCTGGCGCGGGATCATGCACATCCACCAGCCGTTGTAGTCGACGTCGATGCGGCGGTGCAGCAGCCTGCTGCGGTACTCGTCCTCGTTGTTGAGCGGGTACTTGGCGAAGTTGTGGTCGTACTCGGTGTTCACGGCGTTGGTCCACATGAAGTTCTCGGAGTCGACCATCTCGCCCATCACGTGCAGGTGGCTGGGCTCCTGCAGGTTGAGCATCTGGCCGCCGACGAGTGTCGGTGTCTTCGCGAACCGGTTCAGTGCGAGCGCGCGCAGAATCGAGTCGGGCTCGACGCGGATGTCGTCGTCCATGAACAGGATCTGTTCGCAGTCCGTGTTCTTGAGCGCCTCGTACATCACCCGGCTGTAGCCGCCGGAGCCGCCGAGGTTCGGCTGGTTGTGCACCGACAGCCGGTTGCCGAGCGCGGCGGCGGCCGCGGCGAATCCCGGATGGTCCTTGACCTTCTTGGTGCCCTGGTCGGAGACGATCACCGCGGTGATCACCTCGTCCACCAACGGATCCGAGGTCAGTGCGGCGAGCGCGTTGACGCAGTCCGCGGGACGGTTGAACGTGGGGATCCCAACCGCGACGTTGGCGCGACCCGGTGCTGGCTTCGACGCGTACCAGCCCGCGCTGTGCACCGTCACCCTGGTGTTGGTGGTGATGTCGAACCAGATCCAGCCGCCGTCTTCGAACGGCGAAAGGTCGACGTCGAACTCCACCGTGGCGCGGGCGTCGGCGTCGGGTCCGCTCGACACCTCGTCACCACCGACGGTGATCCGGGCGCCGGTCGCCTTGGACCGGTACACGTCGACCCGCGCGGTGCCACTGAGCTCGACGCGCAGCACCACCGACTCCAGCGTCGACCAGCGGCGCCAGTAGCTGGCCGGGAAGGCGTTGAAGTACGTCGCGAACGACACCTCCGACTCCGCGCCGATCTCCAGCGTGGTGCGCGTCGGCGCGTGGGCGCGACGGGCGTTGGTGACCGATTCCTCGATGTAGAGCTTGCGAACGTCGAGCGGTTCGCCCGGGCGCGGCAGAATGACGCGCGCCAGGAGGCTGACCGCCCTGCTGTCTCCGGCGTCGAGCGCGCCGGACGGGATGTCACTCATGCGCTGCCGCTTTCTGTGCCGTTGGTGACCAGGGGCGCGCCGTCACGCAGATGCGGCGCGAGGATGTTCTCGTACATATTCAATGCGCTGGCGATGGCCATGTGCATATCCAGGTACTGATAAGTGCCCAGTCGTCCGCCGAACAACACCTTGGCCGAGGCCGTCTCGGCCTTCGCACGCTCCCGGTACGCGGCAAGCAGCGCCCGGTCAGTCTCGGTGTTGATCGGGTAGTAGGGCTCGTCGTCGTTGTCGGCGAAGCGGGAGTACTCCCGCATGATCACCGTCTTGTCGTCCGGATAGTCCCGTTCGGGATGGAAGTGCCGGAACTCGTGGATGCGGGTGAAGGGCACGTCGAGGTCGTTGTAGTTCATGACGGAGGTGCCCTGGAAGTCGCCGGTGTCGAGCACCTCGAGTTCGAAGTCGAGTGTGCGCCAACCCAACCGGCCCTCGACGTAATCGAAGTACCGATCCAGCGGTCCGGTGTAGACGACCGGCGCGTCGGGGTTCGCGGCGCGGAGCTCGTCGCGGACCTCGAACCAGTCGGTGTCCAACCGCACCTCGATGCGGTCATCGGCCGCCATGTTCTCCAGCCACTTGGTGTAGCCGTCGACCGGCAGGCCCTCATAGGTGTCGTTGAAGTAGCGGTTGTTGAACGTGTACCGGACCGGCAGCCGGGTGATGTTCGACGCAGGCAGGTCCTTGGGGTCGGTCTGCCACTGCTTGGCGGTGTAGCCCTTGACGAAGGCCTCATACAGTGGACGGCCGATCAGCGAGATGGCCTTCTCTTCGAGGTTCTGGGCGTCCTCGCTCTTGATCTCGGCGGCCTGCTCGGCGATCAGCTGGCGGGCCTGGTCGGGCGTGAAGTACTTGCCGAAGAACTGCGACACCAGGCCCAGGCCCATCGGGAACTGGTAGGCCTGCCCGTTGTGCATGGCGAAGACGCGGTGCTGGTAGTCCGTGAAGTCGGTGAACTGGCGCACGTAGTCCCACACCCGCTTGTTGGAGGTGTGGAAGAGGTGTGCGCCGTACTTGTGGACCTCGATGCCGGTCTGCGGTTCGGGCTCCGAGTACGCGTTGCCGCCGATGTGCGGGCGCCGCTCGACCACGAGAACACGCTTGTCCAGCTGAGATGCCACACGCTCGGCGACCGTCAGACCGAAGAAACCGGAACCGACGACAAAAAGATCGAAACGAGCTGTCATCGGCAGCAAGGGTATCCGACACCGAGGGTCCGCCCCGAATCCGACAAAGTGCTCAGGTCAAGATTGGCTCACGATTCCGCATCGTCACTTTAGTCACACCAGTAACACCAGTACCGTCGAACACGTACGAGATCTACCAGACGTAATCCATGTATTGAGGAGACTTCCGTGCCGAACCGACGTCGACGCAGGCTTTCGACAGCCCTGAGCGCAGTCGCCGCCCTGGCAGTCGCGAGTCCAGCCGCAGTAGTCGCCGTATCCGAGCTGTCCGCGAGCATCGAGCCGCAGCCGCAGAAGCGGGAGTTCGTGCAGGCCGCCGAGATCACCGACCTGCCGAACGAACTGCTGTCCGCGCTCTCGCAGGGCCTCTCGCAGTTCGGCATCAACCTGCCCCCGATGCCCACCGGTGTGCTGACGGGTACCGGCTCCAGCACGCCCACGACGCTGACGTCCCCCGGGTTGACGTCGCCGGCCCTCACGACTCCGGGGCTGACCTCGCCGTCCCTCACGACGCCTGGATTGACCACGCCCGCGCTGACCGATCCGGCGCTGGCCAACCCGGCGCTGACCAATCCGACGCTGCCCAATCCGGCGCTGACCAGCCCGACCGCCGATGCGACGGGTCTGACCACTCCGGGCCTGACCACACCGGGTCTGACCACTCCGGGCCTGACCACACCGGGCCTGGACCCCCTGGCCACCCCCGGGCTGACGCCGATCTCCTCCAGTGCGCTGCCCAACCCCGGCGAGATCCCGATCTCGGCGCCGATCGGACTGGACCCGGCGACGGGTACCTACCCGATCATGGGTGACCCGTCGCTGGCGACCATGCCGACCAGCACCGGTAGCGGTGGCATCATCGGCGATCTGTCGAGCATGGCCAACCAGCTGGGTGCCGGCCAGGCCATCGACCTGCTCAAGGGCATGGTGATGCCCGCGATCATGTCGGCGGTGAAGCCCGCGGCGGCTGCGGCTGCCCCGGCGGCCGAAG
The DNA here is from genome assembly GCF_010726085.1 of Mycolicibacterium moriokaense. Taxonomy (NCBI): domain Bacteria; kingdom Bacillati; phylum Actinomycetota; class Actinomycetes; order Mycobacteriales; family Mycobacteriaceae; genus Mycobacterium; species Mycolicibacterium moriokaense. The sequence goes on along the minus strand of NZ_AP022560.1, from coordinate 783,061 downwards.
CGGCGGCAGCCCCGGCCGAGGCGGCAGCGGCGGCGGCTCCGGCCGCAGCGGCGGCGGCGTCGACCGGCGCCGGCGCATAGTCTCCGCGTGGCCCGTTAACCGCATAGTCCTGTTACCGAACGGCACCGCAGAAGCCCCTCACCCTGGCTCTGCGGTGCCGTTGCAGGTTTCAGATCAATATCGACCACCAACTGGGCCGTGTCGAAACATTAGTAACACCTGACCCATACGTAACATCAGCCTGTGTCGTGTCGCCGTCCCTTGCCGTCGATGCTGTTCACCGCCATCGCGGCGACGGCCGTCGTACTGCCGATGGCGATCTTTGGCATTCCCGGAGTAGACGATGATCCGCCGCCGGCTGCGCCACAGCTTGTGCAGCAGCCGCTCACCGGACTCGGCGGCGGCGAGACGATACGCGAGATCCATCAGGACACGCCGTTCTCGTTGGTCGCACTGACCGCGGAGGACCTGACGGGCACCTCGGCCCGGGTGCGCGCAAAGCGGGCCGACGGCACGTGGGGTCCGTGGTACGAGGCGGAGCCCATGGTCGGGGTTGGCCCCGACACCCCGGCTGTAGGCGCTGTGCAGGGCACCGAGCCGGTGTTCGTCGGCCGCACGAACACGGTGCAGATCGCGGTCACCCGTCCGGTTGAGCAGACGCCGACGCCACCGCCTGCCGACGATCGCCCGCCGCTGGGATATGTGCCCGCCAACGTCGAGCAGCCGTTCAGTCAGAACGTCAACGCCGTCTTGATCAGCCCGCCGCAGGCGCCCGTGGACGCGATACCGCTGCCGTCGGCTGTCACCGCACCCGGCGTACCGCCGCAGATAATCAACCGCGCCGGGTGGGGCGCCGATGAGTCCATGCGGTGTCCGAACCCGCAATACGACAAGGGAATCCGCGCCGGGATCGTGCACCACACGGCGGGCAGCAACGACTACGCACCCGAGGATTCGGCCGGGATCATCCGGTCGATCTACGAGTACCACACCCGCACTCTCGGCTGGTGCGACATCGCCTACAACGCATTGGTCGACAAGTATGGCCAGGTCTTCGAGGGCCGCGCGGGCGGCATCGACAAGCCCGTTGAGGGCGCACACACCGGTGGCTTCAACCGCGACACCTGGGGTGTGGCGATGCTGGGCAACTTCGACCAGGTGCCACCGACGCCGGTCCAGTTGACCAACACGGGCAGGTTGCTCGGATGGCGTCTCGGCCTGGACCACATCGACCCGCTGGGGACGGTGGTGCTGGCGTCAGATGGCAGCTCGTTCTCCAAGTTCCCGTTCGGCGCCACCCCGGCACTGCCCACCATCTTCACGCACCGCGATGTGGGCATCACGGAATGTCCGGGCAATGCGGCGTATGCGTTGATGAATGAGATCCGCAGCATCGCAGCACGATTCAATAACCCGCCGGGTCCGGCCGATCTGGCCGAGACGCTGCGCGGCGGAGCGATCTATGCCCGCTGGCAGTCGTTGGGCGGCCCGAACAGCTTCCTCGGCGCCCCGAAGTCACCCGAGGCCGCCGGTGAAGGCCAGACCCGGTACGCGAACTTCGAGAACGGCGCCATCTACTGGTCACCCACCAGCGGAGCCGAACCGGTCACCGGCGAGATCTACAAGGCGTGGGGGTCGCTGGGCTTCGAGCGCGGCGCGCTGGGCCTGCCGACCAGTGCCGAGATCCAGGAACCGCTGTGGATCGTGCAGAACTTCCAGCACGGCACCCTGAACTTCGACCGCGAAAATGGCACTGTCACACGGGTTATCGACGGCGTCGCCACCGAGCTTCCCCGATCGGTGTCCGACCACACCCCGGTGCAGTTGGAGCGGTTCACGCCGCCGATCAGCCCGGCCTAGTCAGTCACGCCCCACCAGCGCTCGAGCACTCGCGCCACACCGTCCTCCGCATTGGTTCCGGTGACCTCATCGGCTGCGGCCAGCGCATCCGGATGCGCGTTGCCCATCGCGACGCCGGTTCCCGCCCACGCCAGCATCGGCACATCGTTGGGCATATCGCCGAAGGTGACCACGTCCTGCGCCGTGATGCCCAATGGCTCCGCCACCTCGGCGACTCCACTGGCCTTGCTGATGCCCAGCGGCATGACCTCGATGAGGCCGTTGTTGGTCGAATACGTGATATCGCCCTGGTGGCCAATGTGTTTGGCGAGCTCGGCCGCCATGTCGGCGCTCTGCGCACCCGCCTTGCGGATCAGCAGCTTGATCGCGGGCGCGCTCAGCAGGTCCTCCATCGACACCTCGGTGTTGTCCGGGTTGAGCCATGCGTGCTCGTAGCCGGGCGAGCTGACGAACTGCGGGGTGGCGGCGTCGTGCGCACTCTCCCCCACCCGTTCAACGGCCAGGCCTGCCCCAGGGATGACGCGGGTGGCGATCTCGGCGAGCTCCGCGAGCAGGTCCTCCGACAGGGTCCGGGCCGACACGATGCGGTCGGTCGATGGGTCGTAGATCACCGCACCGTTGGCGCACACCGCCATTGGCGCGAAGCCCAGCGCGTCGACGACCGGCGCGACCCAGCGCGGTGGACGGCCGGTCGCCAGCACGAACCGGGTCCCAGAGTCGACCGCCGCCGTCAAGACCGCTCGGGTGCGGTCGGTGATCTTCTCGTCGTCGGTCAGCAGCGTACCGTCAACATCGGAGGCAATGAGTAAAGGTTTTGTCACCGGCGGCTTTTCGTCTGTCGCTCGGCCCGTTTGCGCGCCCGTTCGGCGAGCTCGATCTCCTCGAGCCGCCTGGCCTCTTCCATCGTCGGCGCCGACCCACCGAGCCGGTGCGGCACCCAGTACGCCCCCGCGGGGTGCGGATAGGTCTCCTGCACCATGTGCAGCAACTTGTTCATCTCTTCTCGCATCGCGGCGCTGGTCTCATCGATCGTCGCCGCGGCGTATACCGGAGGGCCGATCGCGACCGTGATCGGAATCTTCTTGCGCCCCAGGTTCCGTGGGTGGTCCTTGGTCCACATCCGCTGCGCGCCCCACACGATCATCGGGATGATGGGCACCTGCGCATCGCGCGCCATCCGGGCGGCGCCGGTCTTGAACTCCTTGAGCTCGAAACTGCGGCTGATCGTGGCCTCGGGGTACACGGCGACGAGCTCCCCCGCCCGCAACGCCTCGACCGCGGCGGCGTAGGCAGCGGCCCCGGCCTCGCGGTCGACCGGAATCGTCCCGGAATGCTTGATCAGGAAGTTGACGATCTTCACCTGCTGCATCTCGGACTTGATCATGAAGCGCAGCCGGCGCCGGACCTGATACGCAGCGAGCGCCGACGGGAACCAGTCCACGTAGCTGGTGTGATTGATCGCGACGACGGCGCCGCCTTGCTTGGGAATGTTTTCCAGGCCGAGATAGGTGATCTTGCTACCGATGACCTTGGTCGCCGTGCTGACTGCGATCTCCAATGTGCGGAAAACCGGCTCCATACGGACTACCCCGACGCTCCCGCGGACCCCCGCTCCTCGCGGCGAGCCGCTTTCTCGGCAGCCTCTTCGGCGTCCATCCGGTTCGCCTCGGCCAGCGTCGGCGCCGAACCGCCGAGCCGGTGCGGCACCCAGAACTCGCCGGGCGGATGGGGACCGTACTCGTCCTGCACACGTTCGAGCAGGTGCTGCATACGCGAATGCAGCAGGGCGGTCAGCTCGGTGGGCGGCAGCGTCGGATAGATCGGCTCACCGACGGCCACCGCGATCGGCACCTTGGGACGGCGCAGGTTCTTGGGGTGACCCTTGGTCCAGATCCGCTGGGCGCCCCAGATGATGTGCGGGACGATCGGCACGTCGGCGGCGATCGCCATCCGCGCGGCGCCGGATTTGAACTCCTTGATCTCGAAGCTGCGGCTGATCGTGGCCTCCGGGTAGACGCCGACTAGCTCGCCCTCCTTGAGTTTGCGGCAGGCCTCGTCGAACGACGCGGCACCGCTGTCGCGATCGACCTCGATGTGGCGGAGGCTGCGCATGATCGGACCCGTGATCTTGTGGTCGAAGACCTCTTTCTTCGCCATGAACCGCACCTTGCGATGCCTGCCCTGTTGGTAGGCGGGTAGACCCGCGAAGGTGAAGTCGAGGTATCCGGTGTGGTTGATGGCGATGACGGCCCCACCTTCGACCGGCAGGTTCTCGACACCGGTGACGGTGAACGTCAGCCCCTGCAGACGCCACAGCAGCCTGGCGAGTTGGATGACTGTTCCGTATACCGGCTCCACATCAGGCAGCCTAGTCGCGTGACCCGGCCTACCGAACCGGTGGCGATCCCCTCCGTCGTCAAAGACATCGCGGCGGGCCGCCCCGTGGCCGCTGCGTGGGTCAACGAACTCAGCGGCGTCACGTTCTCCGTCGCGGGCGGTGTGGAGTACGTCAAGGTCATGCCGCCGCAGTGGGCGCACCTGCTGACCGCCGAGGTGGAGCGGCTCGAATGGGCCGAGGCGTACCTGCGGGTACCGCGGGTGCTTGGCGCGGGCGACGGCTGGCTGCACACCGCGGGACTACCGGGTCGCAGCGCGGTCGATCCGCGGTGGCTGGCCGACCCACGCACCGCCGCGCGCGCGGTCGGCGCCGGGCTTCGGCTGATGCATGACACCCTGCCCGTCGCCGACTGCCCGTTCGGAGCGCCGGCGTGGGTGACCGAGGCGACGGATGCCGACCGGCTCGTGGTGTGCCATGGCGACGCGTGCGCTCCGAACACCCTGATCGACGACGACGGAAACTGCAGCGGTCACGTCGACCTCGGCGATCTCGGCGTCGCCGACCGGTGGGCTGATCTGGCAGTCGCAGAATGGTCGCTGGGGTACAACTACGGGGGCGACTGGCGCGCCGAGTTCTTCGATGCCTACGGCGTCGCACCCGACAACGACCGCATGGAGCACTACCTGCGTCTGTGGGAGGACTTCGATTGATTCTGCATCAGTTATCGCTGGATACCGAGAAGGCCTCGGACGCTTGGTATTTCGACATCCCGGCCATCTCGCAGCTCGCCGACGAGCCGCTGATGCTCGATACGCCCGTCACGGTGATCGTCGGCGAGAACGGCTCGGGGAAGTCGACGCTGCTCGAAGCCGTCGCCGCCGCATGGTCCGCGCGGCTGCGCGGCGCCGTCAAACACTGGACTCCACGCGCGGGCGACGAGGACAGCGACCTGCACTGGGCGGTGCGACTGCAGGGCGAGTTCCCGCCGCCCGCCGGCGGCTGTTTCCTGCGGGCCGAGGCGATGCACCAGTTGTTCACCGAGGTCGATCTCGGCACACCGCACCAGGTTTTCGGCGGTGCGCTCAACGCGCGCTCACACGGCGAGTCGTTTCTGGCGTACCTGTCGTCGCGAGACACCGAACGCGGCCTGTTCATCCTCGACGAGCCCGAGGCCGCGCTGTCATTCCAGTCCTGTCTGCAGCTGATGGTGCTGATGGACTCACTCGTGGTCGACGGCTCGCAGGTTTTGCTGGCGACCCACTCACCGCTGCTGGCGGCGTTTCCCGGCGCGACGATCCTCGAGTTCGGCGACCACGGCCGGCACGTGTGCGCATGGGAGGACCTGCCGATGGTGTCGCACTGGCGCCACTTCCTGGCCGCGCCGGATGCATATCTGCGGCACCTCTTCGCCTCCGGTTAGGCTGGTCCGGCACATCCTGATATCACCGAAAGGGCATTAGTGCAGGTCACCAGCGTCGGCCACGCCGGCTTCCGGATAGAAACCAGCGCCGGAAGCATCTTGTGCGACCCATGGGTCAACCCGGCTTACTTCGCGTCGTGGTTCCCGTTTCCCGACAACAGCACGCTGGACTGGGACGCCCTCGGCGACTGCGACTACCTGTACGTTTCCCACCTGCACGCCGACCACTTCGACGCCAGAAACCTGCGCGAACACGTCAACAAGGACGCCGTCGTGCTGTTGCCGGATTTCCCGGTGCCGGACCTGCGCCGGGAGCTGGAGAAGCTCGGCTTCCACCGGTTCTTCGAGACCACCGACTCGGTGAAGCACCGCGTGAGCGGACCCAAGGGTGATCTCGATGTGATGATCATCTCGCTGCGCGCCCCCGCGGACGGTCCGATCGGCGACTCCGCACTGGTGGTCGACGACGGAGCGACGGTCTGCTTCAACATGAACGACGCCAGACCGGTCGACCTCGACATGGTGCACGCCGACTTCGGGGCGGTCGACGTCCACATGCTGCAGTACTCGGGGGCCATCTGGTACCCGATGGTCTACGACATGCCTGCCCGCGCGAAGACCGCGTTCGGCACGCAGAAGCGGCAGCGGCAGATGGACCGGTGCCGCCAGTACATCGCTCAGGTGGGGGCGACGTGGGTGATTCCGTCCGCCGGCCCGCCATGCTTTCTGGATCCGGCCCTGCGCGACCTGAACGACGATCACGGCGACCCGGCCAACATCTTTCCCGACCAGGTGGTTTTCCTGGACCAGATGCGCGTCCACGGCCACGACGGCGGCCTGCTGATGATTCCCGGCTCGACAGCGGATTTCACTGGCTCACAGTTGAACTCGCTTCGCCATCCGCTGCCCGACGAGGAAGTCGCGGCCATCTTCACCACCGGAAAGGCGGCCTACATCGCCGAGTACGCCGAGCGGATGGCGCCGGTGCTGGCCGCGGAGAAGGCGAACTGGGCGCCTGCGGCGGGCGAACCGCTGATCGAGCCGCTGCGCGCGCTCTTCGAGCCGATCATGCTCGGCAGCGACCAGATCTGTGACGGCATCGGCTATCCGGTGGAACTGCGGCTGAACGGCGGCGGCCACAACGAGACGGTGGTGCTGGACTTTCCGAAACGCGCAGTGCGCGAGCCTGTTCCGGATGAGAAGTTCCGGTACGGCTTCGAGATTGCGCCGGAACTCGTGCGGACGGTGCTGCGTGACAACGAGCCGGACTGGGTCAACACGATCTTCTTGTCCACCCGGTTCACGGCGTGGCGCGTCGGCGGCTACAACGAGTATCTCTACACGTTCTTCAAATGCCTGACCGCCGAGCGCATCGCCTATGCCGACGGCTGGTTCGCCGAGGCGCACGACGATACGGCCTCGATCACGTTGGACGGCTGGGAGATTCAGCGGCGCTGCCCCCATCTGAAGGCCGACCTGTCGAAGTTCGGCGTCGTGGACGGCTCCACGCTGACGTGCAATCTGCACGGCTGGCAGTGGAACCTCGAGACCGGTCGGTGCCTGACCAGTAAGGGGCACGAGCTGAGGAGCTGCCGGTCGTGACCGGACCTCGTCAGTACTATGACGACGGCCTCATCCAGCTCGACCGTGAGGCGATCACGTTGCGCCGCTACCACTTCCCGTCGGGCACCTCGAAGATCATCCCGCTACGCGACGTCCGCGGATACACGGCCGAGTCGCTGAGCGTCCTCAACGAGCGGTTCCGGTTGTGGGGCAGCTCCAACCCCCGCCGCTGGCTTCCGCTGGACGTCTGGCGACCGATCAAATCGACGCTCGTCACCCTCGATGTGGCCGGCGCACGCACCAACCCCGCCTTCACACCGCAGCGGCCCAAGGAGTTCCTGGCCAGCCTCGACGAGCTGCTTGAGCGTTAGAACGCAGGTACGCCGTCACGGTGTGGATGCAGGGCACCGATCGCTGAGGTGAGGGGCAGGTGCAGGGCGTCCACGATGCCCGGCGCGGCTTCGCACACCCAGGGAATCGCATTGACCGCCCGCATACCCGTGGCGAGTAGTCCGTGCTCACTTGCGCTTTCACCCTCGCGGTACCCCACCTCGAACTCCCCGTCGAACGACGGCTCGCCGTCGATGAGCACCCGCCAGATTCCGTCGGTGGCTCCGGTCCGGCCAGTCGGCCACTCGGGCGCCAGATCGTCGGCCATCCGGTCGACATGCTCCAAGCTGACGACTTCCTTCCCGTCGACCACACCGATGCACTTGGCGTAGGTAGCACCGACCGTGCCTGCCGAAATGAGCCCGCACGCGGTATGCAGATCACGCGGCGTCGGGAGGAATTCACACGTTTCGCGGATCTCGTCGAACTCGACACCGAGCGCGTCGGCGACCATCGTGATCGCCGCTCCCCAGCCCCACTTGAGCACGCCCGGCTGCTTCAAACCGCCCTGGTAGTCAAGCGGTTGACCGAACCCGAACAGTTCGCGGACGTCCCATTCGACGGGATACTCCGAGTAGTTCGTGATCTCGATACCGCGCACCGAGTACACCTTGTGCGACATCGTCATCAGCGCGATCGGAAAGAGGTCGCAGCCGAATCCCGGTTCGATGCCCGACGAGAAGATCGAACTGCGGCCCGCCGCCGTCGCTTCGCGGATCGGATCCAGAAATCGCTGTGACAGGGAGCCCTTTTCGTACACGAGACCTGGTAGCGACGTGGTCACGATGTTGGCGCCCGATGCCAGGATGCGGCAGAAGTCGGCGAGCGCCTCTTTTGGCCGCGGGCCGGCAGGCGCCGCGTACATCACGCAATCCACACCCGACGCCAACAGTGCGTCCGCATCGCGAGTGGCCATGACGCCGATCGGATCGATGCCCGCCAGAACACCGACGTCCTGGCCGTCCTTGTCCTGCGAATGCACCCAGGCGCCGGCGAGCTCGAGGTTGGGCCGGTCCACGATCGTCCGGATCGCGTAGCGCCCGACTCCGCCAGTGGCCCATACCGCGACGCGATATCTCTTATCCGATGGCTGTGCCATGGGGTTTCTGCCTCTCAATCGCCCTTGCGCGAAAACATTACATCTGTAATGTCTTTTTGGGGTGAACTCCGCGAGGAATGGAGGCGCAAGGTGGGCGAACTCGATGGCAGCCTCGATGGCAAGGTCGCCATAGTCACCGGAACCAGCCGTGGCGTCGGGGTAGGCATCGCGCACGAGCTATTGCGCGCCGGGGCCACGGTGATCGGTTGTTCGCGCTCGGCGCTGGACGCGATGCCCGGCACCGAGAACAACTCCGACTGGGCTCGGCGATCGGACCAAATGGTCTGTGACCAAGCCGATTACACGGCCATCGACACGTTCGTGCAGAAGGTCGTTGATCGCCACGGGCGGCTGGACATCCTGGTCAACAACGCCGGGGGCACTGTCCCTTCGCCGTCGGTCGACGAGGTGCCTGCATTGGTGTCCCGCATCCAGGGCGCGCCGGCCAGTGACGACGACTACGAACGCAGCGCGCTCTTTCACGCCTTCGCCGTGCAGATGAACCTGATCAGTCCCCTCTGGTTCGCGATTCGCGCGTATCGACAGATGAAGACGCAGACCGGTGTCGGCTGCATCATCAACGTCTCCAGCGGCGCGGGTCATCCCGCGGGTTCACCGACGTTGGTGTCCTACGGCGCCGCGAAGGCCGGGCTGAACCAGATGACGCGCTCGCTCGCCCAGGAGTGGGGCCCCGCAGTCCGAGTCAACTGCGTTGCGCTCGGACCGACGATCACCGAGAACTTCCGGTCCTTCGTCCTGCCCAAGGACGATCCCACCGGCACCGAGTACTTCGCCAACATTCCGCTCAGGCGCGGCGGCGAACCGGACGAAGTGGGCCGCACCTGCGTCTTCCTCGCGTCCGGTACCGCCGATTTCATCAACGGGACCACGATCGAGATCGACGGCGGCATGCTGCCCGGCGTGCTGTACGACGCAGGCCTCAAGACCATCACTGACCTGCTGTGAGGACACCGAGAATGACACGGCGCATCATCCAGTTCTCCACCGGCAACGTCGGCGTTCACGCACTGCGGACGATCATCGAACGTCCGGACCTCGAACTGGTCGGCCTGCACGCGGCCAGCCCCGACAAGATCGGCCGGGACGCTGCAGAGCTGTGCGGGCTCGCCGAGCCGACCGGGGTGATCGCCACGGACGACGTCGACGCGCTGCTGGCCCTGGAAGCTGATTGCGTCGTCTACACCTCACAGGCTGAGACCCGCGCAGCCGAAGCGATGGAGGACATTGCCCGCTTCCTGCGCGCCGGAACCAACGTCGTCGGGTCATCCTTCGTCTGGCTGGTCGCCCCGGAGTTCACCGACGACTGGCTGCGGGCACCGCTCGAACAGGCCTGCCGGGATGGTAATTCGACGTTGTACATCAACGGGATCGATCCCGGATTCTCCGGTGACACGCTCGTTTACACGGCGCTGAGCCTCGCCGGTCGTGCCGAATCCATCACGGTGCAGGAAATCTGTGACTATGCCACCTACGACGACGCCGAGTTCACCGGCGTCACCTTCGGTTTCGGCACCGACCCAGAGCACCAACCGATCCTCTTCGCTGCGGGCGTGCTCGCGTCGATGTGGGGGACCCAGGTCCGCAGCCTCGCCGCGGATCTCGGTATCGAGCTTGACGAGGTGCGTGAGCGGCACGAGAAATGGGTTACGCCCGAACCGATCTCGTGCACGATGATGGACGTGGAGGTCGGCAAGGTCGCCGCGGTGCGTTTCGGTGTCGAGGGCATCAGGGACGGCGAGGTCGTCATCACTATGGAACACGTGAATCGGCTGACCGAGGCCGCCGCTCCACACTGGGCTGTCCCGCCGGATGGCCGCCCGGGCGTGCATCGCGTCGTCGTCGAAGGCGACCCCGGCATCGAGATCAATACCCACGTCGGCCTCGGCGGGACTGACCATAACCAAGGCGGCGTCATCGCCACCGCGGCGCGACCGATCAACGCCATCGAGGCGGTGTGCCTGGCACCGGCCGGCATCCTCGCCGCACACGACCTGCGGCCGCTGGATCACACCCGCGGTGTGATGTGGTGAAGTCGGCGCATGGCAGATGCAGTGCAACCGCGGCGTCCCCCAGGGGGAAACCAGCTGCGTGCCGAGCGGACCCGGCAGATGGTGATCGACGAGACCGTCCGTTACATCCTCGACGAGGGCTTCGCCGCACCGAGCGTCCGTCGCATCACCGAACGGGCCGGGGTCACCTGGGGAGTGGTGCAGTACCACTTCGGCGATCTGAACGGACTTCTCATCGCGGTCGTCGATGAGGGGTTCCGCCAGCTCACCGAAATTCTCGCAGCGGTACCCGCCACAACCGCGGACCTGCCGATCGCGCAACGCATCGAGGTAGTCGTGAACGCGGCGTGGTCGGCTTTCTCGAGCCCGACATCGATGGCGGCCATTGAGATTCTGATTGCTACGCGTTCGGGGCGAGACGCTGCAGTCAACAAGCGACTGGCGGACACCATGCGTCAACTGACCGAACTCGGCAGGCACCTCGGTGAGGGCCTGGATCCCAAGCACGCCAAGGAGATCGGCAATCACATCTGGACATGCTTGCGTGGAATAGTTGTGGCACAGATTATTTCGTCACAACCGTTGGACACGTCCAGGGACCGGCGCGCCCTGGTCGACGTCCTCACCGCCTACGTTCTGACGCACAGTGCCGAACAACGTTAGCTCTTCGGCTCGAGGACTTCGGTTCCGACAAAGGGCACCAAGGCTTCTGGCACGCGGACGCTGCCGTCGGGCTGCTGATGGTTCTCGAGGATCGCCACCAGCCACCGCGTCGTCGCCAAGGTTCCGTTGAGGGTCGCCGCGGTCTGAGGCTTGCCGTTCTCGTCGCGGTAGCGCACCGAAAGGCGTCGCGCCTGGAACGTCGTGCAGTTCGACGTCGAGGTCAGCTCCCGGTACGTCTGCTGGGTCGGAATCCAGGCCTCACAGTCGAACTTGCGCGCGGCCGACGACCCCAAATCGCCTGCGGCGATGTCGATCACGCGGTACGGCACCTCGATCTTGGCGAGCATCTCGCGCTCCCACCCGAGCAGCCGCTGATGTTCGGCCTCGGCGTCCTCTGGCTTGCAGTAGACGAAGCCCTCGACCTTGTCGAACTGGTGCACGCGGATGATGCCGCGGGTGTCCTTACCGTGGCTGCCGGCCTCGCGACGGAAGCACGACGACCAGCCGGCGTAGCGCAGCGGACCGTTCGAGAGGTCGAGTATCTCGTCAGCGTGATAGCCGGCCAGGGCCACCTCGGACGTGCCGACCAGATACAGATCGTCGGCTTCGAGGTGGTAGACCTCCTCGGCGTGCGCACCGAGAAATCCAGTGCCCGCCATGATCTCCGGGCGCACCAGCACCGGCGGGATCACCAGGGTGAAACCGGCCTCCTGCGCCAGCCGTGCGGCCAGTTGCAGCAGCCCGAGCTGTAGCAGTGCGCCGGCACCGGTGAGGAAGTAGAACCGCGCGCCGGACACCTTCGCACCGCGCTCGAGATCGATCAGTCCGAGTGCCTCACCGAGCTCGACGTGGTCCTTCGGATTCTCGATGGCGGTGGGTTCGCCGACGGTGTCGAGCACGACGAAGTCGTCTTCGCCGCCCGCGGGGACGCCGTCGATGATCACGTTCGCCAGGGCCATGTGCGCGGCGGTGAACGCCGCTTCGGCCTCGCTCTGCGCGGCCTCGGCCGACTTGACCTTGTCCGCGAGTTCCTTGGCGGCCGCCAGCAGCGCGGGCCGCTCGTCCGGGGACGCTTTGGCCACCTTCTTGCTGACCGCCTTCTGCTCCGCACGCAGATTGTCGGCGGCCGTCACCGCGGCCCGCCGGGCGGCGTCTGCGTCCAGCAGCGCATCGACGAGGCCGGGGTCTTCGCCACGGGCACGTTGCGATGCGCGCACCACGTCGGGGTTTTCGCGCAGCAGTCTGAGGTCGATCACTCGCGCAACACTACTTTTGGTTGCGGATCGGGAACATGGCGAGGTCGGGCGGCCCAGCCACAACCCCATAACATTACAACTGCATCACTTGTCACAGCGCCTGACACGCCTGTCACAATGGAGCAGATGTCTGAAGCACCAACCGTCGAATACCCGCTCGATGACGAGGCCGTCGAACCGTCGTCACGGGTGTCTTCAGGGGTGTCATGGTGGCGGAGCCTGCACGCCGCTTCGACTCGACGGGCGCTGCTGCTGACCGCCCTCGGCGGCCTCTTGATCGCCGGGCTGATCACCGCCATTCCGCAGAAGGAAGGCCCCAGCGGTCTAACTGCGAGCACGATCTCGCTGGGACCACGCGGCAACGAGACTTTCAAGCACGCGAAGGCCGGCGACTGCCTGAACTGGCCGGACCGCACGCCGGATGCCGCTCAGATCGTCGACTGCAAGGACGAGCACCGCTTCGAGGTGGCGTCATCCGTCGATATGCGGACCTTCCCGGGCAGCGAGTACGGCCCCGACGCGGCACCGCCGTCGCCCGCGCGAATTCAGCAGATCAGCCAGGAGCAGTGCTCCGCGGCGGTCAAGCACTATCTGGGCCCGCACTTCGACCCGAACAGCCGCTTCACTGTCAGCATGCTCTGGTCGGGCGACAAGGCGTGGCGCCAGTCCGGTGAGCGTCGGATGCTGTGTGGCCTGCAGCTGCCCGGCCCGAACAACCAGCAGGTGGCGTTCAAGGGCAAGGTCTCCGACAACGACCAGTCGAAGGTGTGGCCGGCAGGCACCTGCCTCGGCATCGACCCGTCCACCAACCAGCCGACCGACATCCCGACCGACTGCGCCGCGCCGCATGCGATGGAGGTCACCGGTGCGGTGAACCTGGGCGAGAAGTTCCCCGCCGGCCTGCCGCCCGAACCCGAGCAGGACACCTTCATCAAGGACACGTGCACCCGGCTCACGGACGCCTACCTGGCGCCCATTCAGCTGCGCAGCACCACATTGACATTGATCTACAGCACGATCTCGCTGCCGAGCTGGGCGGCAGGCAGCAAGCAGGTGTCGTGCAGCATCGGTGCGACCCTCGGAAACGGCGGCTGGTCGACTCTGCTCAACAGCGCCAAGGGCCCGCTGATGATCAACGGACAGCCTCCGGTGCCGCCACCGGATATCCCCGAGGAGCGGCTGAACTTCCCGCCGATCCCGATGCCCGACTCGCCGGCCGAGTCGACCTCGTCTTCGTCGTCGTCTTCGTCCTCGTCTTCGTCGTCCTCGTCATCCGACGACGAGACCGACTACGGCAATCAGACCCAGCACATGCCGGGCTCCGCGCAGCCCACCGAGACGGCAGAGCCGACCACCGATCCGGCCGCACCGGGCAACACCTTCCTCAACGCGCCGCCACCGCCGCCGGCCGCACCTGGTGCGCCGCTGCCGCCGCCTGGTCTTCCTCCTCCACCGCCACCGCCGGGGCTGCCACCACCACCGGCGCCTGAGCCCGTGCCCGCACCGGCTCCGCCGCCCGCGCCGGAACTGCCTCCGGCGCCCGCGCCACCACCGGGGCAGTAGTCGCGTGGCCGTGCGGATGAGTTCGCAACGGTTTGAAGAACTGGTCTCCGACGCGCTGGACCTGATCCCGTCGGAGCTCGCGAAGGCGATCGACAACGTCGTCGTCCTGGTCGCGGACCGCAACGCTGATGAGCCCGACCTGCTGGGACTCTACGAAGGGATCGCGCTGACCGAGCGCGACAGCTGGTACGCGGCGGGCTCGCTACCGGACACCATCACGATCTACCGCGAGGCGCTGCTGGACATCTGCGATACCGAGGACCAGGTGGTCGACGAGGTCGCGATCACGGTCATCCACGAGATCGCCCATCACTTCGGTATCGACGACGATCGCCTGCACGAACTCGGCTGGGGCTAAGCCCTTCCGTTGCCCTTTCCGGCGAGCAGACGCATAGCTCCCCGACACGCCGCGATGTTGGGGAGGTTTGCGTCTGCTCGCGCGGGAGACTGGTGCCATGAGCAGCGAGTGCCGTGACTGCGTGGCGGATGTCGAGCACTGCCACGGCACCGTCATCCATCACGCCGCGATGCGCATTGAATGCACCGAACCCGACTGTGTGACACCCGAGGTCGTGCACGCGTTCGCGATCGACTGCGAAGCCATCGGCTGCATGTGCGATGTCAGGATCGCGAAGGCGGGCTGACGCGATCAGCCCATCGGGTCGGCGGACTGCAGCGCGTCTTCTACGGGGTGGACGTCGGGCTCCGGATAGAACGGCGGCAACAACGTCCCCCACTGCACGCAGCTCCAGCGCCCGTCGGTGATCGGCGCCAGTACAACGGCTTCGGTGTTTCCGAGGTGGTGGTCGAGGGCGAAGCTGCCGTCGACACCCGCCAGCACGGCGGACGCCAGCCGGATCGCCGCGCCGTGGCTCACCATGACGATGTCACCGTCGAACGCGGCGTCGTCGAGGTAGCGCAGCCGCAGTTCGGTGACCACCGGTAGATAGCGGTCCAGCACCTGGCGGGCCGACTCACCGTCCGGCAGCCGCACGTCGACGTGGCCTTCGTGCCAACGCTGGTAGATGGCGTTGAACTCCTCGATCGCCGCGTCGTCACTGCGGCCCTCGAGCTGACCCACCTGGACTTCGTGGATGCCCTCGACTTCGTGGGTGTCCACGCCGAGTTCGTCGGCGATCTCATATGCGGTCTGCGTCGCACGTACTGCCACCGAATGCGCGATGAGGGCGGGCCGGTACGTCAGCCCGCGCGCGAATGTGCGGGCCTGGTCGCGGCCGAGATCGGTCAGCTCGGCACCGGGCGGCCTGGTGTCGAGCCGGCGCTCGACGTTGCCGTACGACTGTCCGTGCCGGACCAGCACCAGCCGTCCACTCACGGGTTCTCCTCCCCTGCTTGCCCTGATCGCGGCGGCTCGTCCGACCCCATCGGCCACGAACCGAGAAAGCGCACATCTGCAGAACGTTCAACCAACGCCTTGAGTGCCTCGGCAACGGGCGGGTCGTCGACGTGGCCTTCACAGTCGAGGAAGAAGATGTAGGTACCGAGTTCGGTTCGGGTGGGCCGCGATTCGATTCTGGTCAGGCCGATGTCGCGGATCGCGAACTCGGACAGCGCCGCTGCCAGCGCTCCCGGCACGTTGTCGAGGCGCAGCACCACCGACGTGCGGTCGGAGTCGGTGCGCGCAGGCGGCGGACCGACCGGTCCGACCAGCACGAAACGGGTGCGGGCGTTGCGCTCGTCGACGACTCCGGTGGCCAACACCTCGAGGCCGTGGCGTTCGGCGGCCAAGGGAGTGGTCACGGCGGCGTCCGCACGTCCGTTCGCCACATCGATGGCCGCTGCGGCGTTGGAGTCCGCCGCGACGAACTCGGCGTTCGGGAGACTCTTCGCGGCCCACTTCGCCACCTGGGCCCGCGCCACGGGAAACGCCGCGATCGTGGCGGGGTCGGTCGCGCCCTTTCGGACGGCGATCGTGAACGCGATGTCGAGGGTGTACTCGGCGAAGATCTGCAGCGGCGAGCCCGTCGCCAGGCTGTCCAGGGTCGGCAGTATCGAACCCTCGATCGAGTTCTCGATCGGCACGCAGGCGTACGCGGCATCGCCCGAGCGCACCATCTCCAGCGCCGCCGCCGTGCTGGTCGCGGGAATCCACTCGAAATCGGTGACCGGAACCAGTTGCGCCTCGACCATGCCGTGCAGGGCCGCCTCGGTGAATGTCCCTTCTGGGCCGAGATAAGCGATACCGGTCACAGCCCAACACTATCGGCTCGACCTGGTAATCCCATTCCGCTGCACGAAAGCCTTGCGCGATTCCAGAGGCCGTAGTTAAGTTAGGCTCACCTTATCTATGGGAGGCAGGCCATGACAGAGCCGGTGACCAAAGCCACACCGACGACCGCCGAGCGCATCCGCAGCGCCTTCGCACGTGCGGGCGGCGCGATGCTCGCGGTCGAGGGACTGGAACCCGCCGAATCTCCGGTGCACCATCTGCTCGACGACGGCTCGTTCGCGATCACCGTCCCGGTCGACGGGGCCGTCGCGCAGATGGTCGTCGCTGCGGGCCGAGCGGGTGTGCAGGCGGTGCTGGAGATGACCGACTACGCACCGCTGCCCCTGCGGGAACCGGTGCGGTCGCTGGTGTGGGTCCGCGGCCGGCTGCACGACGTGCCGCCGAGCGAGGTCGCGCCGTTGCTCGACCTGATCGCGAGCGAGGACCCGAATCCCGCACTGCTGCAGGTGAACTCGGGCAGCGTCAGCACCGACACGCGCTACGCGTTGATGCGGTTGGAGATCGAATCGGTGGTGGCCGCCGACTCCACCGGCGCCGAGTCGGTGGGGTTGAGCACGCTGTTGCAGGCCCGCCCTGACCCGTTCTGCGCGATGGAGTCGTGCTGGCTGCAACACATGGAGTCGGCGCACCGCGAGGTGGTCGCGCGGTTGGCCAGCCGTCTGCCCGCCGCGCTGCGGCGCGGACGCGTGCGTCCGCTCGGACTCGATCGCTACGGTGTGCAACTGCGTGTCGAGGGCGATGACGGAGACCACGACGTCCGACTGCCCTTCGCGAAGCCCGTCGACGACATCAGCGGACTGTCCCAGGCCATCCGCGTGCTGATGGGTTGCCCGTTCCTCAACGGCTTGCGCGCGCGTCGACTCTGAGGCTCCCCCTGGGCCGCTAGCCTGACTCCGGTGACCAGCGCCCCCAGCGACCTGACGGACCCTGCGCGCCGTGCGCTGCGCATCGAGATCGTGGTGGTGCTGGCGGTGACCTTCGGACTGTCGGCGTACAACGCGCTGCTCAACCTGATCGAAGCCGTCCTGCTCGGTCTCTCCGGACAGGTCGTCGCGCTCAACCCTCGACGTTCGCCATTCGACCTGATCGACCTCGGGCTCAACCTGGCCTGGGTCTTCCAACTACTGGCATGGGGCGCGCTCGGCGTATATCTGTTGTGGCGCAGCGGCTTTGGGCCCAGCCAGATCGGACTCGGCCGACTGCAGTGGCGTCCCGATCTCCTCGGCGGGCTGGGGCTGGCCGCGTTGATCGGCCTGCCCGGCCTGGCGTTCTACCTGCTCTTCCGAGTGCTCGGCATGAACGCGGACGTGGAACCCGCCGAGCTCTACGACACCTGGTGGCGCATCCCGGTGCTGCTTCTCGTCGCGTTCGCCAACGGGTGGGCCGAGGAAGTGATCGTCGTCGGGTTCCTGTTCACCCGGCTGCGCCAGCTGAGCGTGAGCCCTGTCGCGGCGGTGATTCTGACGAGTGTGCTGCGCGGCCTCTACCACCTCTATCAGGGCTTCGGCGCAGGACTGGGCAACCTGGTGATGGGCCTGGTGTTCGGCTACGTATACGTGCGGACCGGCAGGCTGTGGCCACTGATCGTCGCGCATGCGGTGATCGACGCGGTCGCGTTCGTCGGCTACGCGCTGGCCGCCGGCCACCTGACTTGGCTGCAATAGGGCGCGACCGACGTACATTTCTTGCTGTGGACGTCAACCGGCAGCAGCCCCCGGGTTTTGACCCGCGCCGCCGCCGGGAGCCGTCGCAGGTGATCAGGCGTGATCCCAACTACCGGCCGTCACCGAACCCGCAATGGCCACCGAACCCGCCGACACCTCCCCGCACACCGCCTGCCCCACCACCGCGCAGGCCGCCCCCGCCGCAGGGCCGTCGGCCCGCACCGCCGCGACGGCCCGCGCCGCCACCGCCACCCCCGCAGGCACGTCCCCCCGCGCCGCCCGCGCCGCCGAAGCCGAAAAAGCCTCGGCGCAAACGGCGTTGGGGCCGCGTGCTGCTCGCTCTGCTGTTCGTCGTCGTCGTCGCTGTGGTGGCGGGTGGCCTGTGGATGGACTCCAAGCTGCACCGCATCCCGGCGTTGGCCGACTACCCGGAACGGCCGGCCGCGGGCGCCGGTACGACGTGGTTGCTCGTCGGATCGGACAGCCGGCAGGAGCTGACACCCGAACAGCAGGCCGAACTGAATACCGGCGGCGATCTCGGCACCGGCCGCACCGACACGATTCTGCTGGTGCACATCCCCGGCTTCGGCTCGAGCACCCCGACCACGATGGTGTCGATCCCGCGGGACTCATATGTCGAGATTCCCGGCTACGGCAGCGACAAGATCAACGCGGCTTTCGTCGAAGGCGGCGCACCGCTGCTGGCACAGACCGTCGAACAGGCGACGGGGCTGCACATGGACCACTACGCGGAGATCGGTTTCGACGGGTTCGCGGTGATGGTCGACGCGGTGGGCGGGGTGACCATGTGCCCCGACCAACCGATCGACGACCCGCTGGCCGGCATCAATCTGCCTGCGGGTTGCCAGAAGCTCGACGGCCGTACCGCACTCGGATACGTCCGCACCCGCGCCACCCCGCGAGCCGACCTGGACCGCATGGTCAACCAGCGGGCGTTCATGTCGGCCCTGCTGCGGCGCGCCACCAGCCCGGCGGTGTGGCTGAACCCGCTGCGCTGGTATCCGATGATGCACGCGGCCTCGGGTGCAGTCACCGTCGGCGAGCAGGACCACATCTGGGATCTCGCGCGGCTCGCGTGGGCCATGCGCGGCGACGTCACCACCACAACCGTGCCGATCGGCGAATTCAGCGGCGGCGACTCGGGATCCGTCGTCGTGTGGGACAGCGAGGTCGCAGATCAGTTGTTCGCCGCACTGAAAACCGACGCCCCGGTGCCACAGGATGTTCTCGACGCGCAACCATGACACGCCTAGCAAATATAATTTTCTTTATGTAATCGCCGTCACAACGGATTACCTTAGTTAGGTCACGCTGTCCTTGCTTAGGCCGACCTTCGCTGACAACCCCCTCTGACCTGCTATATCCTCGTGATCATGACGACCGCCGACGCGCAAGAAACCAAATTCAACGCCCTTTTGCAGGAACAGATCCGTAGCGAATTCGGCGCCGCTCAGCAATACATCGCAATGGCCGTCTATTTCGATGCCGACGATTTGCCGCAATTGGCTAAACACTTTTACGCCCAGGCGGTCGAGGAACGCAATCACGCGATGATGCTGGTGCAATACCTGCTCGATCGCGACGTCCACGTCGAGATCCCCGGCGTCGACGAGGTTTGCAATTCGTTTGCCACGCCGCGCGACGCGCTGGCCATGGCGCTCGACCTGGAGCGCACGGTGACCGAACAGGTCAGCCGACTGGCCGGCGTCGCCCGCGACGAGGGCGACTACCTCGGTGAGCAGTTCATGCAGTGGTTCCTCGCCGAGCAGGTCGAGGAGGTCGCGCGGATGACGACGCTGGTGCGCATCGCCGACCGGGCCGGTGCGAACCTCTTCCACCTCGAGGACTTCATCGCGCGTGAGATGGCGACCGCGGCAATCGATCCCGCCGCGCCCAAGGCGGCAGGCGGCGCCCTCTAATCCTGCGGCACCCCGGTCAGCCCGTTCTGCAGCCAACCCTTGGTGCGGCCGGGATGGTTGGTCGCCACCCAGGCGACGCCGAGATCGCGGCAGAACTGGACATCCTCGTAATGGTCGACGGTCCAGCAGTACATGGCCCGCCCCTGCGCCGCCGCGCGGTCCACGAGTTCGGGGTGCTCACGCAGCGTCGAGATCGACGGGCCGACCGCGGTGGCGCCGACGGTCGTCGCGGCGCTGCCGCCGAGAAATCGGGACGTCTCGCCGAGCAGCACCGTCGGCAGCATGGGCGCCGCGCGCCGGATCCGCCATACGGCCGCGGCCGAGAACGACATCACCACCGCGCGGGACAGGTCGGCCGATGCAGGCGACGCGACGCCGTACCGGTGCAGTAGCGCAAGCACCTTGCTCTCGACCAAGGCGCCGTACCGGACGGGGTGCTTGGTCTCGATGAAGAGCTTCACCGGGCGGTTCCAGTCGAGGACCAGCTTGACGAGGTCGTCGAGGGTGAGCAGGCCGGTGCCCTCCGTGCTGTCGGGGGCGTTCGGATGCCAAGTGCCGTAATCCAATTCGCGCAGCTGCGCCAGGGTCATCTCGCTGACGAGTCCGCTGCCGTTCGACGTCCGGTCCACCCTGCGGTCATGCACGCAGACCAAATGACCGTCGCGGGTCAGCCGCACGTCGCACTCGACGCCGTCGGCGCCCTCCCGCAGTGCCAAGTCGTAGGCCGCCAGGGTGTGCTCGGGTAACGCCCCGGACGCGCCCCGGTGCGCCACGACGAAGGGATGGTCGGCGAGCGTGCCGTCGCCCGAGTTCATAGCCACCTATGCTGCCGGGTTCTGCCCTTCGGACTCAACCGCTGTGGCTTTCTCCGGCGTCTTCTCCACTTCGGTGTCGGACTGCTTCAACCGGTCATCGGGCACAATCACCCAGCGCTTCGACGGCTTCTCGACGGGCTGGCGTTCGAACCCGTCGAACACCTTCATCGCCAGCAGCACCGCCGCGAGCCCCAAGAGATAGGCCACGATCGTCGTCACCGTGTTGTTCGCGATCGCCTGGGCCTCGGTCGCGAAGCTCGTGGCGATCGAGAACACCGACAGGACGGTGCTCGCGACCCACACCAGCCACCACGTGACAATGGACCGGCGCAGCCAGTTGAACCGTTCCTCGACCTGCGCGAGCTCGATGACGAACACCGGTGCCCACGCCAGATTGGCGACCGGCACCAGGCAGCCCACTCGCAGCTCCGAAACCGACCGCGGTTCCGAGTGCCCTCGGTAACCGTATGCGGCCGACCTGCGGCCGATGAGCCAGTTCGTCAGCACCACCGCGCTGGCGACAACCATGAATATGGCGAGGACGCTGGCGACCACCCCCAGCCACGTCACGCCGCCGGCGACCCAGGGGTTCAACAGCCTGCTGCGGTTGACGATGAGAAGCGCATAGCGCACCACATGTAGGAACGCCGCGGCGGCGAGCACAGCCATCGTGGCGATCAGCGTTGCCCGCACCGCGTTCGCAGAGGGCCCTGGCCGGGCCTCGACCTGCTGCCGATCGGTCTGGTCAAAGTGGTCGACGAGGCCCCAGCGCGGAATGAACGCATAGCGCGGGGTCGGGCCGAGAGGCCGCGGACGTCGGCGTGGCGGTGGCGGCGCACCCGGACGCACGGCGATCCAGCGATAGCCAGGGGGGAGCCGCGGCGGGGTGCGAGGTGCCCGGCCCGACGGTGGGGTCCCGAGTCCGGCCGGCCGCCACTGCTGGGTCGCGTCGGGCCCCGAGGGCGCCAGTAGCGCGCCGTTGCAGCGCGGGCACCAGTCCCTCCTGCGGTCGCGGACGTTCCACCGCGTCCCGCACGTGGAACACACCTGGATCATCCGACCAGCCTAGCCAGGGTTTGTCGTAGGTCGCTCAGACGACGCCGGCTCCGCCGTCGTCGGTGACCACCGGACGGCCCGCGCCGGCCCATGCCAGCATCCCGCCGCTGACGTTGATCGGTGAATAGCCGTTCTGCGCCAGATACTGCGCGACCCGCTGCGAGCGCCCGCCGCCCATACACGTGACATAGAGGGTGGCCGAGGAGTCGATCTCGTCGATGCGGTCGGGGATCTGTCCCATCGGGATGTGGAGGGCGCCCGGCGCATGGCCGCGCTGCCATTCGTCGTCCTCGCGGACGTCGAGCAATATCACCGAATCGTCCAGCGTCGTCGGGACGTCGGCGATGTCGGCCTGGGGCACACTGTCGGACTCCATCCGTACATGCTGACATACCCCCAGTTACGGCGAAGGGGCCAGCAATTCCGAGCTATCCACAATTTCCACAGGTTCATCCACAGGCCCGTAGCCAAGACAAACCAATCCTGAGCCGCTGAATCTGTGCGTCTGCTCAAGATCACTGTGGATAACCTGAGACCTAGATGACGCGCCGATTAACAGCCGCAACGAGTCCGAGCGAAATACCTCGCTGGACTAACCATTGAATTCGGGCGGCTATCTGCGGGTTTCGTACCCGCGCGACACACCGTTAAACCCCGTCATGCCCCGATTTCTTCCCTTTGACACGAGGGGTTATGATCGGCGTCACAACTGGGCGTTGTGACCGATCTCACCTGGGTGAGGATATCGATCGTGCAGGTCAGGAGCTGTTGATGGCGTCACATCCAATGGGGCAGGGGTCCGCAGTGCCGCCATCTGAATGGCCGGCCTCGACGAACATCTACACCCGCGCGCAGCTGATGGCATGTCTGCGCGCCGGCGTGATCGCCCTCGTGTTGTTGGGTGTGCTCGCGTGGATCGTGCTGACCTGACCGCCGCTCTTACCGCAAGAAAAAACGGGCCTGCTCGATGAGCAGGCCCGTCCTCGTTCGGGTGGTCGACTACTTGGGTGGGTAGACGCCCATCTGCTTGCCCTTGTCGGTCTGCCAGAAGATGTCGGCGATCTCGTCGATCGTCTTGAGCAGCTTCTCGGCGACCGCGGCGTCGAGCGACTTCTTCACGTCGCCGGCGCCCTTGACGCCCTCCCAGAACAGCTGGTGCAGGTTCGGGAACTGCTCGAAGTGGTCCTTGGTGAAGAAGTCGGCCCACAAGACCATGAGGTGATGCTTGACCTCCTCGGCCTGGCGCTCCTTGATGATGATGGCGCGGGTCTTGAAGTGCTCGTCGTCGGAGTCGTGATACTTCTGGATCGTTTTCAGGCAGGACAGCGCCTCGATCTTGGCCTGCGCGGGGTCATATACGCCGCAAAACAGGTCGCAGTGGGCATGGGCAGGGGTCGCGTTGTTCATAAGTCGTTGCAGCATGGCCTTAACCTACCCTTCGGATGTGGCGCGCAACCATCCTCCACCCCGTTGGCCATTGCGTTTGTTCAGAGTCGTCGAGGATTCGATGCGGCCGACGCTGAATCCGGGCGACGGACTCGTCGGCTGGCGGGGCGGCACGCCCGCGGTCGGCCAGTTGCGGGTGTTCCGCGACCCGCGGCGGTCCACGCGGTGGCTCGTGAAACGCGTCGGCGAGGTATACGGAGAAGGTCCGGGCGCGATATTCGAGGCCCGGTCCGACAATCCGGCCGCACCCGGCGCGGTCGACTCCCACGAATTCGGCTGGGTGTCCGCGGCGGGCTCGTACCGCGTCGTGAAAACGATCCGCGCCCCGCGGCGGCGCGGCTGACCTGTGTGTCCACTTGCGCGCCGGTCCAATCCTGCCGCATTCTGAATTCATCGACCCACAGTCGTGTCGGGCGAAGTTTGCCGAGCAACGATGGTGCGGGAGGCGAGATGGATATGGGGTCTGGTCGGGCGATCGAGATCGCCCCGTTTCATTCGCATGGATCGCTCAAGGGCTTCGTGATATCGGGCCGCTGGCCCGACTCCACCAAGGAGTGGGCACAGCTGTTGATGGTGGCCGTCCGAGTCGCTTCGCTGCCCGGATTGCTCTCCACCACAACGATTTTCGGTGCCCGCGAAGAGTTGCCAGACGAGCCCGAGCCCAACACCGTCGGCCTCGTCGTCGCCGAGGGCACGGTCGTCGGCGAATCAGCGGTGCCGCCAGGGTATTTCGCGGAACACCAGCCACCGGCACTGCTGATGCTGCACCCGCCGTCGGAGACCATGCCGTCGCTGCCCGAGTGCTCGGGCGCAGCATCGGGATGCGTACTACTGCCCGGCCTTCCCCACCTCGGCCTGGAACATCGCGCCGCGTGGGTGGAAGCAGAAGCGGACGGCACCGTGACGTCGATGGTGAGCAGGGTGGGCGTCGATCCGATCAGCCACCCCGATACGGCGATCCTCGCCATGCTCCTTGCCGCATAAGGGTTTTCGAACCGAGACCGAACTAGTGCCCTGAACAGCGGATTCGGGTAGCCGAAATCGCTGCGCCGACTGGCGTGCCGCTACGTCCGTCGCTACTCTCGGAGGAGTCAGCGAAGGGGAGTAGCCCCCAATCGTCGTGTCGACATACTGGCGCAAGCCCGGCCGACGAACCGCATCCGGACCTCCGGGGCGGTGGGCGAGACCTTCGACCGAAGTCGAGTGGACCGCGAGCATCAGGCCCGCCGACGACGCGTCGAAAGGTCGTACCCGAAATGCTCACCGCAATCCTGATCAGTCTCGCAGTTGTCTTCGTTGCCGAGTTGGGCGATAAGTCGCAGCTGATCACCATGACGTACGCATTGCGCCATCGCTGGTGGGTGGTCCTGTCGGGTGTCGCGATCGCGGCCATGCTCGTGCACGGGCTCTCGGTGGCCATCGGCCACTTCCTCGGTCTGACTCTTCCTGAACGACCGATCGCATTCGCCGGCGCCATCGCGTTTCTGCTGTTCGCGGTGTGGACGTGGCGGGAGGGTCGCAATAGCGACGACGACGATGTCCGTGTCGCCGAACCACGCTTCGTACTGTTCGCGATCGTCTCCTCCTTCGTCCTCGCCGAACTCGGCGACAAGACGATGCTGGCGACGATCACCCTCGCCAGCGACCACAACTGGGCGGGCGTCTGGATCGGCGCGACGGCAGGCATGGTGTTGGCCGACGGCGTCGCCATCGCCGCAGGCGCCGTGCTGCACAAGCGACTGCCTGCGCAGTTCCTGCACAGCCTGGCCAGCGTCCTGTTCCTGGTGTTCGGCCTCTGGCTGCTCTTCGAGGGCGCCCTGGGGCTGCGCTGGGTGGCGGTGGCCATCACCGGGGCGGTTGTCGTCGGGGCGGGCACCCTGGCGCTGATCGGCGTCAGCAGGCGGCGGCAGTCCGCCAGGGCCGCCGCTGCGCTTGAATCGCCCTCGATTGAATCGCCATAGCGGGCCGTCTCAGGCCAATCCGCTGGCTATCGAATCGCCCGCCCGGCGGACCGGTTTGCGGGGGGCGTCCCGCTAACTGGCGCCCGGCGGCGGTGGCGCCTAGAGCACCCGGGCGATCCTTTATTTGCGTTCGAAAACAGCAAACTCCCAGGCGGCGCCAAAACGCCCATGACGGGCGTTGCCCGTGGGGAGAACCGCGATTCCTGTGACAAACGGGTCCCGCTACTGGTCAAATCGATCACGGATGTCGTGATCTTATTTGCCCGACCGCACGCTGCGAGCTCCGCGATTGAGTACCCTGTGGGGGTCACTACGTGTAGGGGGACGCGTGTCTATCGCGTGAGCGATCAAGTTTTCCCGAGTTTGCACTTGGGTTTGCGCACAAGTCTCGCTACGATGATCAGCAAACACCGCCGCCAAGAGTCCGCTCGTCTAAGCATCTGGAGGTCAATGCTATGAGCAAGACGTTCGCCGCCCGACTAAACAGACTGTTCGACACGGTCTACCCGCCCGGTCGCGGCCCGCACACGTCCGCCGAAGTGATCGCAGCACTCAAGTCCGAGGGCGTGACGATGTCCGCTCCGTACCTGTCGCAGCTGCGCTCCGGCAACCGCACCAACCCGTCCGCAGCCACCATGGCCGCACTTGCCAACTTCTTCCGTATCAAGCCGGCGTACTTCACCGACGACGAGTACTACGAGAAGCTCGACAAGGAGCTGACGTGGCTCGCGAACATGCGCGACGAGGGCGTTCGCCGCATTGCGGCGCGCACCGTCGGGTTGTCCCCCGAGGCCCAGCAGGACATCGTCCAGAAGGTCGATGAGCTGCGTCGCCGGGAGCAGTTGGACGATTAGCCTGTCGTAAGCCGTCTTACGGCTGTCGGCGAAGTCGCCACGCTCTCCTGTTTCACACCGGGAACCCCGGATCAGGCCTGCGCGCCCTCTGATCGCATGAGCGCGCGGTACTGCAGCGCAATCTCCAGAATCCACTCGCGGTCCGAGTAGACGCTGGGCTGGCGCAACCATCCGAGGCCCGGAAACTCCACACGCTCATCTTCGGGTGCACCCTCGCGGCCGGTGTAGATCCACTCCGCGATGGCGCGCGCCTGCTCCTCGGGCGGCACACCGGGCGATTCGATCTCGGCGTCGTCGTCGGACTCGTCGTCGGTGTCGTCACGATCGGGTAGGGCACGGCCGGTGTCGACCCGCTTCCTGCGGACGTCCGCGGCGCTCGCCTCCAGGAACAGGGCGTCCGAGATCAACGACATCCGTTCGGCCACCCGGAACGCCAGCGGTCCGCGGGGACGCTCGCCGATGCCGACATCCGGCTGGCGCCGCCCGAGTTCGTCCAGCAGCGGCCGAATGACCCTCAGTTCGCGACGGGCCCCGAAATAGTCCTCCACGCTGGGCAGCAGAGCACCCGCGGCGACGACGAGCATCGCGCACCCCAGCAGCGTGACCGCGGCGCCCACCCCGACCGGGCCGGCGGTGCCGACCGCCCGTAGGAAGAAGTAGGCCGCCACCCCCACGATCAGGGCAATGCCGACCGTGAACACGAACAGCGCGCGGCCACGACGGCTGCGGTTCGAGTAACGCAATCCGGCCCACGCCACCAACGACAGCGCCATCAGCACGTACAGGAGCGGCATCAGCCACGGCAGCGAGTTCCCGCCCGACGTCAGGTTGTGCCGCAGGTACTCCTCGGGTGACATCTCCGGTTGCTGGCCCGCGGAGAAGAAGGCCACCAGGCTGACCACCGCGATGACGGCCGCAACGCAGTACTGGACGATCGCGATCCTGCGGACGACAGCGGGCTTACGCCCTGACGAGACGGTGGTGATCATGACGCAGCTGCCCGCCGCGCACATCACCAGCGCCACCTGAGACAGACCCATCGAGATGTTGGGCCACCGCAGCAGGTTGTCGATCAGGAGCGTGAGCGGCTCCCAGTTCAGCGCCGCGACCAGTCCGAGGCTGCCGAGCGCCAGGATCATCGCGGTGCTCACCAGCGATTGCTTGTTGACCAGCGCCCATCCGATACGGAGTCCGGTGGCCAGCCCGAGCAGGCCGGCGATCACCCAGACGATCAACCAAACGCCTCTCCGAGCCGGACCTGGACGATCGAGGCACGATCGGAGGGCAACCGACCCAACCGATACAGCAGCAGCGCCGCGAAGTCCTCGGCCTCCTGCTCGGCGTCCTCACCGTTGGGCCCCATACAACCGGTGCGCTGGTTCAGCATGTATCCGATCAGCTCCGAGCTGGCGAACTCCGTGTTCTCGAGGGCGGCCTCCACCACCGGCATGCCTTCATGTCCGAGAACCAGGTGGCCCAGCTCATGCGCGAGGGTGCGGTCCCAAGCCGGCAGACCCTTCTGGATCAGAAACACATCGCGATCGGCGTACTGCCGCCACTGCCCGCACACTCCGGGCGGCAGATCGGCGGTCTTCAGCTCGATCGGACGCCCCCTGTCCTGGCTGACCGCATCGACGAGCCTGGTGAGCGAGACCTCTCCTTGCCGGGGTGCGAGGTCCAATACCGCCCCTACGGCGCGGGTGACGCTGCGGCTGGCAGGCATGATTCCCCCTTTTTTCGACGAGTCCACTATGCGCTGTCGGCGCCTCCGCGGCAGCAGTTCCTCGTCAGTTTCCCCACATTGGTGGGTATCAGCATGCCCGCACACGCAGGTGCGTGCCAAGGGATCAGGCAGGCCGTGACTGGTCGGGACAGGTCCGCGCGGGAAAAGCACCGGACGATAGTGTTGTGCTGCATCGACAACGTGACCGGGAGAAGCTGGGATGAGCCTGTTCAAGCGCAAAACCCGCGCTACCCGCAAGGCCGAGGCTCGCGCGATCAAGGCGAAGGCGAAGCTCGAGGCCAAACTTGCGGCCAAGAACGAGGCTCGCCGCATCAAGGCCGAACACCGGGCCGAGACGCGAGCGCTCAAGGCGCAGCTGCGGGCGCAGCGCGAAAGCGATCGGGCCGCGCTGAAGGTCGCCGATCTGCAGCTGAAGGCGGCACGCGAAGGCAAGTTGTTCTCCCCCACCAGGATTCGCCGATTCCTGACGGTCACACGGCTGCTCGCCCCGGTCGTCGTGCCGCTGGTATATCGGGCATCGATCGCCGCGCGCGGTTACATCGACGAGCGGCGTGCCGACCGGTTGGGTGTGCCGCTGACCCAGCTCGGCCAGTTCTCCGGCCACGGCGCACAGCTGTCGGCCCGAATCGCCGGCGCTGAGCAGTCGCTGCGCCTGGTCGCCGAGAAGAAGCCCAAGGACGCCGAGACGAAGCAGTTCGTCGCCGCGATCACCGAACGCCTGACCGATCTGTCGGCGGCCGTCGCCGCGGCGGAGAACATGCCGGTGGCCCAGCGCCGCGCGGCCCACGCCGCGATCGCCGGCCAATTGGACGGGATCGACGCCGACCTACTGGCCCGGCTCGGCCTGTCCTGAGATGACGTCCGCCGCGGCTGGTTCCGTCGCCCGCGTACGCGGGGTGGCGACGGGCCTGCTGACCGCGGCACTGGCGCTGGCCGCTCACGGGGCGGGCGGCGGCGCGCTGCCGACCGGCGCGGCGACGGCGCTACTCGCCATCCTCGCCGCGACCGCCGGAGCGGTGGCCACCTCGATTCCTCGCGCGGGCACGCCGCGGATCCTGCTGTTGCTGCTCGCTATCGGCCAGCTGCTCGGCCACCTGCTGCTCAGCGTCGTCGGCCACCACCACACCGGTGCGGCCGCCCCGCCCGCCGCCATGATGCTTGCCGCCCACGTGGTGGCGATCGTCACCGGCGCCGTCCTCATCGGCGTGGGCGAACACTTATGGCGCGCCCTCTCCCGCGCCGTTCGCACGGTCGTGCGCATCGTCTGCGCCGTCGCCGTACGGGCCATCACTGTTGCGCGTCGGGCCGATCAGCCGCTGCGCGCCGCGCTCCTGCTTGCCGCTTCGGTGTCGCATCGGGGTCCGCCGGTCAGCCTCGCCCGCTGACCGAACGATCCCAACGACACAAGAAAGCACAAACGAATGAAACCCACTGCTGGGGTAGCCTCGCGCGCCCTGATCCCCGTCGTCGTGACCTCTGCGATGGTCTCCGTAGGACTGCTGACCGGTACCGCGTCCGCATCCGCCCATGTTCACGCCGATTCCGACAACGCCGCGCCGGGAAGGACCGCCGTCGTCACGTTCCGGGTGCCGGGCGAATCTGAAACCGGTGCGTTGACAACGCAATTGAAGGTCGACCTGCCGGATGTCGCGTCCGCGCGGACCGAGGTCATGCCGGGTTGGACCGCCCACCTGGACCGTGCACCTGATGCCGGTACCGTCTCGGCCGTCACCTGGACCGCGGCCCCTGGCACAGGCATCTCGTCGGATCAATTTGCGCTGTTCCGGATCTCGGTCAAACTGCCCGAGGGCGACGCCGTCAGCTTCCCCACCACGCAGACATACTCCGACGGCACCGTGGTGCGCTGGGATCAGCCGCCGCTGGCTGACGGCAGCGAGCCCGAATACCCCGTCCCGACGCTCGCGCTGGGGGATACTCAGGCCGCAACGGCCGACGACCACCCCGTCGCGATCGCGCAATCGGCGGCCACGGACAACTCGGCTCGGTGGCTCGCGGGCGGCGCATTGGCGGTCGCCGCGATCGCGGTGGCCGGGACAGTGCTGGTCAGGAGACGATCATGAAACACCTTGTCGCTGTGATGGTTCTGGCGTTGGCGCTGGTGTCCGGAACCCTCGGCAACGCAGGTGTCGCCGCGGCGCACGCCGCCCGTGTCGCGACCGACCCGGTGGAGAATGCCTCGCTGACCGAGGCTCCGCCGAAGGTCGGCGCGATGTTCAACGAGGCGATGAACCCGCAGTTCGCCGCGATGACGGTCGTCGGCCCCGACGGCAATCTGTGGTCCACCGGCGAGGTGAAAGTAGACGGCGCCGTCGTCAGCGTCGGGTTGCGTCCGCTGGGCCCGGCGGGCACCTACACGGTGAACTATCGGGCCACGTCGGCCGACGGCCATGTCGTCTCGGGCTCGTGGTCGTTCGAGCTGACGGTGCCGGGGCCCGGCGCGTCGGAGGCACCGGCCGCGGACGCGCCGACAAGTACGCCGGCGAACGCGTCGGGAAATGCCAAGGAGAACAACGGCATTCCGGTGTGGCCCATCTACGTCGGCGCCACGTTGATCATCGCGGTCGGTGCTGTGTGGGCGGTGCGGCGCCGGACGTGAATCGGCGAACGCTGGTCGGCGCGGCCCTGGTGGTGGCAGCAGCGTCCGGCGTCGCGTGGGCGCTCGCGTACCCGCAGGGCTCGCTGCCGGTGACGCTGGTCCGCGCGGTCGCCGCCTGCGCGGCGGTGGTCTGCCTCGGGCTCGCCGTGGTGCCGATGCTCGACGACGAGCGGTACCGCGGCCAGCTCATCGGCCGCGCCACCGCGCCGTTGACCGCAGCCAGTGCGCTATGGCTGGTGGCCGAGTTGGGCCGGTTGATCGGGATGGCCGCGCAGGCTGCGGCCATCCCGGTCTGGCGGCTGGGTGTACCGACGACGCTCGACTTCGCACTCGATACGGCGGGGGGCCGCGCGGGCACTCTCGGCGTGGTGGTGGCGGCGGCGCTCTGTCTGGTCACGCTCGTGGCGCCCAGGACGCCGCCGCTCAATCTCGTGGCGGCAGGCCTCGCCGCCGTGGGCGTGACGGCCAGGCTGGTCACCGGTCACTTCTATGACAGTGCGCTCGGTGGTCTTGCGGTGGCCGTCCACATCCTGGCCGCGGCGCTGTGGTGCGGCACGCTGGCGGGCCTGGTGCTCACCGTCGAGCATCGCGGTCAGTGGGCCCGGGTGTTGCCGCGGTTTTCCCAGCTGTCCTTGTTCTGTGTGCTGGCGCTGCTGCTGGGCGGCATTGTGGGAGCCGTCGAGCGGCTCGGATCACCCGACGAGTTGTACGCCACCGGCTACGGCAGGCTGCTGTCGGCGAAGATCGCCGTCGCAGCTGTCCTGGTGCTGATGGGCTGGCGAAACCGCACGATCTGGCTGCCCGCCGCGCGGGCCCACCGCAGCACCGCCGTCGTATCGCGATCGCGATCGCTGGTCGAATTGGCGGTGATGGCCGTTGCGCTGGTGCTGGCGGCCGCACTGGCCGCCACCGGTTAGCGCCATATTCGACCTGGCATGATGGGGGCCACTGCCGGTTACCGACGCTCAGGCCGGACACGCGAGAACTGCAAAGGAGCAGCAGATGGCAGACCAGCAGGACCGCCCCGACGAAGGGGCGCAGTCCACGCCGCCACCTGGACCCCCGCCGCCCGCGGCCCCTGCTGAGCCGCCGGCCGCCCCGCCGCCGGCGAAGAAGGCCCCCGCGAAGAAGGCAACTGCCAAGAAGGCGCCTGCGAAGGCTGCCAAGAAAGCACCGGCGAAGAAGGCGGCGAAGAAGGCCCCGGCCAAGAAGGCTCCCGCCAAGAAAGCACCAGCGAAGAAGCTGGCCGAAACCAACGGCGACCTCACCGCAGCGGCCAAGGAAGCCGCAGCCAAGGCGAAGGCGACGGTCGCGACCGCAAGCAATCCCGTGTCGGGTCCCGCGCCGGTGCCATTGGTCGGACCCGAGCCGTCGCGGCTGCCGATCGCCGCGGCCATCGCGGCGGGTGTGCTGGCGATCATCGTGGTGCTCCTGATCCGTCGCAGCTCCAGCGAAAGCTGACCCGAAACGGGCTTGACCCTCACGCGACGTCAGGGTCGATAGTGGCGTACGACGATGCCGAGTCCGGGTTGGCCCAATTCGTCCACGACATCAACGTCAGAAAATCCGCTGGCTAGCATCGAGCGGTGAGTATCGAACCCCGCCCCACCGCCGACCTCGTCGACGAGATCGGACCCGACGTCCGCAGTTGCGATCTGCAACTGCGCCAGTTCGGCGGACGCTCACAGTTCGCCGGGCCCATCACGACGGTGCAGTGCTTCGAGGACAACGCGCTGCTGAAATCCGTACTGTCCGAACCGAGTGACGGCGGGGTGCTGGTCATCGACGGCGACGGCTCGGTGCACTCGGCGCTCGTCGGCGACGTCATCGCCGGCCTCGGCGTCGACAACGGATGGGCCGGCCTCATCATCAACGGTGCGGTACGGGACTCGTCGACGCTGCGCACGCTCGACATCGGCATCAAGGCGCTGGGCACCAATCCGCGTAAGAGCACGAAAACCGGTGCCGGCGTGCGAGATACGGCCGTCGAGTTCGGCGGCGTGGTGTTCGTTCCCGGCCACGTGGCCTACAGCGACGACGACGGCATCGTCGTGGTCGAACCGTAGCGATTTGTGTGCGTTTAGGAGCGCTGAGCGCTCTCGAGCGCACACAAATCGCTGGGGGTGCGGTGCTTGCTGAAGGCCAGCGCCTCGTCGTCGACCTTGCCCCGCCGAATCAGGCGCAGGTCCAGCAGGTAGTTCTGCTTGAGCCGCCACGGCGTCACGTCTCCGGCCTTGGGCAGGTAGTCCAGCGCACGCAACACGTAACCGGGCGTGAAGTCCATCAGTGGACGTTCGTCGACCTTGTTACCGGGGTGCTGCGGCTCGACCTTGTCGAAACCCTTGGCGTCCATGTAGTTCAGGACCCTGCAGACGAACTCGGATACCAGGTCGGCCTTCAGCGTCCACGACGCGTTGGTGTAGCCGATGGTGAACGCCATGTTCGGGATGTGCGTCAGCATCATGCCCTTGTAGGCCATCGTGTCGTTCAGCGTGATCGGCTCCCCGTTGCGGGAGAGCTCGGCACCACCGAACAGCTGCAGGTTCAAACCCGTTGCGGTGACGATGATGTCGGCCGTCAGCTCCTCACCGGAGGCCAGCTTGATGCCGGTCTTGGTAAACCGCTCGATGGTGTCGGTGACGACGTCGGCCTTGCCCTGGCGGATGGTCTTGAACAGATCGCCGTTGGGGGCGAGGCACAACCGCTCGTCCCACGGGTTGTACCTCGGGCCGAAGTGCTTTTCGACGTCGTAGCCCTCGGGCAGGCGTCGCTGCGCCATCGTCATCAACGTCTTGCGCATGAACTTCGGGAACTGCCGGGAGATCCGGTACTGCAGAAACTGCATCACGATGCTCTTCCACCGGTTGAGGACGTAGGCCGGCTTCTCCGGCAGCGCCTTGTTCGTCCGCACCGTGAAGGGGTCCACGTCGGGCAGCGCGCCGATGTAGGTCGGCGAACGCTGCAGCATCGTGACGTGGGCGGCACCCGAATTCGCAAGGGCGGGAATCAGTGTCACCGCGGTGGCGCCGCTGCCGATCACGACGATCTTCTTGCCGGTGTAGTCCAGATCCTCCGGCCAGTGCTGGGGATGGATGATCGTGCCCTCGAAGTCGTCGGACCCAGCGAACTCCGGTGAGTAGCCCTGGTCGTAGTTGTAGTAGCCACTGGCGGCGAACAGGAACGACGTCGTGATCTCGACTTCCTCGCCGTCGCGATCGACGCGCAAAGTCCAGCGGTTGTCCTCGTCGGACCAGTCCGCGGCGAGCACCCGATGGTTGTAGCGGATGTGCTTGTCGATGCCGAACTCCGCGACCGTCTCCTTGAGGTACGCCATGATCGACGGCCCGTCGGCGATGGCCTTCTCCGACGTCCACGGCTTGAACCGGAACCCGAGGGTGAACATGTCGGAGTCCGAGCGGATGCCCGGGTACTTGAACAGGTCCCAGGTGCCGCCGAGATTCTCCCGGCGCTCCAGGATCGCGTAGCTCTTGTTCGGGCTGCGGTCCTGCAGGTGCCAGGCGGCGCTGATGCCGGAAATGCCGGCGCCGACGATGACGACATCAAGGTGTTCGCTCATGGTCCCGGAGCGTACCAACGGTGTGTCGAGATAGTCAACAGTGTGTCGAGAACCTCGACAGGGTGTAAAGTCGGCAGGCGTGACCACCGCCAGCCAGGCCCGCGCGACCCACGGTCGACGCTCCACCCGACCCTCGGGGGACGACCGCGAGCAGGCGATACTCGCGACCCTGGAGCGCCTGCTCGAGGATCGACCGCTGGCGGAGATATCGGTGGACGACCTGGCCAAGGGCGCTGGCCTGTCCCGGCCGACGTTTTACTTCTACTTCCCGTCGAAGGACGCGGTGCTGTTGACGCTGATGAGCCGCATCATCGACGAGGCTGACCGAAACGCCGATGAGGCGATGGGCGGTATGGACCCCTCAGTCGACCCCGCCGGAGTGTGGCAGGCCATCAACGCCCTGTTCCGGACGTTCGGCTCGCATCGAGCAGTCACCCTGGCGGGGGCTGCGGCACGACCGACGAACGAGCAGATGCGCGCGCTGTGGTCGCGGTTCATGCAGAAGTGGATCGACCACACCACGGAGTCCATCGAGGCCGAACGGGCCCGAGGCGCGGCGCCGGAGACGATCGCCGCGAAGGACCTCGCCACGTCGTTGAACCTGATGAACGAGCGCACCATGTTCGCGGCGTTCGCCGCCGAGCAGCCTTCGGTTGCCACCGAGCAACTCGTCGACACCCTCGCCCACATCTGGGTCACCAGCATCTACGGGACGACTCGCCACTAGTCGTACTCCGATGCGAACATATGTTCGTGTCACGCTCCGACGCGTGCATCCTGCACGCTGATCTCGACTCGTTCTACGCATCGGTCGAGCAGCGGGATGACCCCGCGCTGCGCGGCAGGCCGGTGATCGTCGGCGGCGGCGTCGTGCTCGCCGCCAGCTATGAGGCCAAGGCCTACGGCGTGCGCACCGCGATGGGCGGCCGCCAGGCCCGCGCGCTCTGCCCGCACGCCATCGTCGTGCCTCCGCGGATGTCGGCGTACTCCGAGGCCAGCCGCGCCGTCTTCGCGGTCTTCGACGACACCTCGCCCATCGTCGAACCGCTCAGCGTGGACGAGGCCTTCCTCGACGTCTCCGGGCTGGCTCGGGTCTCGGGCACCCCCGTGGAGATCGCCACCCAGCTGCGGTCGGCGGTCCGCGAGCGGGTCGGCCTACCGATCACCGTCGGCATCGCCCGCACCAAGTTCCTGGCGAAGGTGGCGAGCCAGGAGGCCAAACCCGACGGACTGCTACTGGTGCCGCCCGATCGTGAACTCGCCTTCCTGCATCCGCTGCCGGTGCGACGACTGTGGGGTGTCGGGGTCAAGACAGCCGAGAAACTGCATGCGCACGGCATCGAGACGGTGGCCGACGTCGCCGAGTTGTCCGAGTCGACACTGGCCTCACTTGTCGGCGGCGCGATGGGCTATCGGTTGTACGCGCTGTCACGCAACATCGACCGGCGCCGAGTGGTGACGGGGGTGCGCCGTCGTTCGGTCGGAGCGCAGCGGGCCCTCGGCAGACGCGGCAACACGATGTCCGCGGCGGAGATCGACGCGGTGGTGATCAACCTCGTCGACCGGATCACCCGCCGCATGCGCAAGGCGGGTCGCACCGGTCGAACTGTGGTGCTGCGCCTGCGATTCGACGACTTCAGCCGCGTGACGAGATCGCACACCATGTGTCGGGCGACGGCGTCGACCGACATGATCCTCGACACCGCCCGCGCGCTGGTGGCCGGCGCCGCGCCGCTGATCGCCGAGCGTGGCCTCACGCTCGTCGGTTTCGCGGTGTCCAACATCGACCGCGAGGGCACGCAGCAGTTGGAGCTGCCGTTCGAAGCGAAGGCGGACCGGGTCGCCCTGGATGCCGCCGTCGATCAGGTGCGCATGCGGTACGGCAACGCCGCCGTCACGCGCGGTGTGCTCCTCGGCCGCGATCCGGGCCTGGAGATGCCGCACCTCCCCGACTAGCTGGTCGCCCAGTCCAGGAGCTTGTCGGCCGACCACGTGTTCACGATGCGTTCGGCGGGCACCCCGGCGTCGAGCGCGCGCTGGGCGCCGTAGCCGAGGAACTCGAGTTGGCCGGGGGCGTGGGAGTCGGTGTCGATCGAGAACAGGCAACCGATCTCAAGCGCGAGGTTCAGCAGGCGCGTCGGCGGGTCGCGCCGTTCGGGCCGCGAGTTGATCTCAACGGCGGTGCCGTTCTCGAGGCAGGCCGTAAACACCTTCTCCGCATCGAATTTCGACTCCGGACGCATGCCGCGTCCTCCGGTGACCAGACGCCCGGTGCAGTGGCCGAGCACATCGGTGTGCGGATTGGCGACGGCCTTGAGCATGCGACGGGTCATCGACGCCTCGTCCATGGCCAACTTCGAATGCACGCTGGCCACCACGACGTCGAGCCGCTCCAGCAGGTCGTCGTCCTGGTCGAGGGAACCGTCCTCGAGGATGTCGACCTCGATGCCGGTGAGGATGCGCATCGGCGCGACGACCTCGCGGATCTCATCGATCACGTCGAGCTGATGACGTAGCCGCTCGGGTGAGAGCCCATTGGCAATCCGCAGCCGCGGCGAATGATCGGTCAGCGCACAGTACTCGTGGCCCAAATCCCTGGCCGCCAGCATCATCTCCTCGATCGGTGCTGACCCGTCGGACCAGTTCGAGTGCACGTGTAAATCACCGCGCAGGGCACTGCGGATGTCACCCCCACCGAGATCGGCTGCATTCGACCGCAATTCGACGAGCACATCGGGTTCCCGACCCGCCCACGCCTGTGCGATGACCTTCGCGGTCTTGGGTCCGATCCCGGACAACGACTGCCAGCTGTTCGCCGCGCCATGACGTTCGCGCTCGGCATCCGACAGCGCCTCGACGATGTCGGCGGCGTTGCGGTAGGCCATCACGCGGCGAGGATCCTCGCGCGCCCGGTCCTTGTAATAGGCGATCTGACGCAGGGCGGTCACCGGGTCCATGGGTCCAGTGTGCCCCGTAGGCGCACGCGCTATACAGGGCTACAGGTCGTTGCCGGCGTAGGACAGGTTGAAGCTCTTGTTGGTCAAGGGGAAGTCCGGGACGATCGTGTCAGACATCGCGACCGGCAGCGCAGGCCAATTGAACCAGGACGGGTCGACGATCTTGGCTCGGGTCAGGTTCCCGTCGCCGTCTATCTCGACGCGGTGGACGATGGTGCCGCGCCAGCCCTCGACGATGCCGATACCGCTCGACTGTCGGAAGCGGTCGCGCTGTGTCCGGTATTCGACTGGCCCGCTGTGCGATTCCACGAGCACGCAGGCCAGCTCGACGGATGCGGCGAACTCGTCGCGCCGGACCGTGTAGCGGGCGAGCACATCCCCGTCGGTGGCTCCGACCTCCGTGACGGGCAGCGCGGTCGTCGGGTGCTCGATCCTGGCGTCGGTACGCACCCCACTGGCGCGGGCGGGATATCCGAGGCAGCCCAGTGCGCGCGCGTCGTCGCCGGCGAGCACGGAGGTGCCCGCGAACCGGTCGTAGACGACGCTGTTGTCCAACGTCAGCTCGGCCACCTCGGCGAGGTCCGCGGCGATGTCGCGCAGATCGGCCGGATCGGGCAGCTCCCGCACTTCAACACCGCCGGGATGGATCGCGCCCCGCAGCAGCCGGTGACCGGTCACCTCGGCGTTCAGTCGCAGCAG
The DNA here is from genome assembly GCF_010726085.1 of Mycolicibacterium moriokaense. Lineage (NCBI taxonomy): Bacteria > Bacillati > Actinomycetota > Actinomycetes > Mycobacteriales > Mycobacteriaceae > Mycobacterium > Mycolicibacterium moriokaense. The sequence goes on along the minus strand of NZ_AP022560.1, from coordinate 745,298 downwards.
GCGTTCCCGGATCCGCTGCGCATGCGAATTGGCGAGTGAGAAGCCGACGTCGTTGGCCAACGCACCGAGGTCGGCGGCGTGGTTGTAGAGCCGCTCGAGTTCGACGACCAACGCCCGTAGCCGGTGCACCTCGTGGGGCAGTGCGATACCCAGCGCGTCCTCCACGGCCAGGCTGTGCGCCAGCGCGTGGCCGGCCGAGGTGTCACCGCTGACGCGTTCGGCGAGATCCACCGCGCCGGTTGCAGGCCGACCCTCGAATAGCTTCTCCAGTCCACGGTGCACGAACCACAGCCGTGCCTTGAGCCGCAGCACGGTCTCGCCGACGACGGAGAAGCGGAAGTGCCCCGGTTCGATCAGCCCGGCATGCACGGGCCCCACCGGGATCTCGTAGACGCCGGTGCCCTCGACTGTGACGAACGGAAAGCTTCCCGCCGACTCGAATCCCGGTGCGGGTCCGGCGTCTCGGCGCATCGGACGCCAGCCCTCCGGCCAATGCGCATGCCGTACCAGCCGACGCGGCCGGGGATGACCGGCGGGCCGAATGCCGTACAGGTCCGCCATTTCCCGCTCGAACCGACCGGCTGGAAACGACATGTAGGCCAGCGAGGGCACAGCCGGATTGCCAGGCGGCAGAATGCATTCGAGCTCGACACGGCGGTCGGGTGCGGCGGCAAGGAACAGATACACCACCCGCAGCGCGTCACCGTCGTCGTGTGCGGCCACCAACGCCAGCCGAAACCCGGACCGGAAGAGTTCTTCGGCCTTGTCCTCGATCAAGTCCCGAGAAATCCGGTGCCGCACAAACTCGCTCACCGAAGACCTCCGAGTAGATCCGCGGCAGAGGTGAACAGACCGGTGAGCGGGCCAGCCGTGACACCGAGCGCCAGCGACGCGGTCGCGCCCACCACCAAAGCCGCCGCGACGGACGCGGGCACGGCGATCGCAGGTGCGTCCGCGGCCGCGGTGCCAAACAGCATGCGTCCCGAATTTCGCACCAACGCCGTGAATGCGACCGCCACCAACAGCATCGCCGCTGCCAGCACCCAGGCCATGCCGGCGTCGGCGAGCGAACGGGCGATGGCCAGTTCACTGGCGAACATCGCAAACGGCGGCAGGCCGAGCAGCACGATCAGCCCGATCGCGAACGAACCGCCGACCAGGCGTGAGCGCCGCACGACACCTGTGATGTCGTCGATCGCGGTGGAGTCGTGCGCAACCTGCAGCTGACCGCCCGCCAGGAACAGCACCGTCTTGCCGACGCCGTGCGCCAGCACATGCAGCAGCAGGGCCGCGATCGCCAGCGAGGTCCCGGCCGCGGCGGCGATCGCGATCAGCCCCATGTTCTCCATCGAGGAGTACGCGAGCATGCGCTTCACGTCGCCGGTGACGTTCAACATCAACGCCGCGATCAGCAGCGTCGCCAGCCCCACGATCACCAGCCCGTTGCGCATGAACCACGGTCCGGTGGCGGCGTCGACGATCGGCTTGATGCGCAGCACCACCGAGAAGGCCACCGCCAGCAGCACGCCGCTCATCAGCGCGGACACCGGGGCCGGAGCCTGGCTGTGCGCGTCGGCCAGCCAGGTGTGGAACGGGAAGAGGCCGGCCTTGGCGCCGTAACCGATGAGCAGCAGGCCCCCGGCGAGCCGGGTGACCCCCGGATCGAGGCTCACGGCGTAAGCGGTGAGCACGTCGAGATTCAGCGCGTGCGCATCCGGTGCCCCTGCGTGCTGTGCTGCGAAGTACACGATCACGGTGCCCAGCAAGGCCAAGGCGATGCCGACCGAGCAGATCATCACGTACTTCCACGTGGCCTCGAGCGCGGTGCGGGTGCGACGGTGTCCCACCAGGAAGGCGGTGACGACGGTGGTCGCTTCGATGGCGACCCAGATGACCCCGATGTTGTTGGCGCACACCGCTAATGCCATCGCCGAGATGAACCCGGGTGTCAACACTCCGTAGAGCCGGGCGCCGCCTGCGTCGGTGTGCTCGTGCGTGAGCTCGGCACCGATGTAGCCGATGCCTGCCCATGTGGTGAGGGTGGCCACCACGCCGATGACGATCAGCATGGTCACCGACAGCGCGTCGGCGCGCAGCAGGCCACTCAGCACCACGTGCTCGGTGTGGTCCAGGCGGGCGGCCAGCATGATGCCGGAGAGCAGGACCGTGGCGGCCGCCGTCATCGACAGCATGGCCGTCCAACGACGCCATCCGACAAGGAGATTCACCAACGCCGCAACGGCGGGGGCAAGTATGGGCGCGACAATCCAGCTGGTCATCAGTCCCGCAGCTCCTGCAGGTGATCGAGGTCCGCTGCGCCGAATGCACGACGCAACCGTCCGGTAAGGACGCCGATGATCAGCACCGCGAACAACACGTCAAGCGATGCCCCGAGTTCGACGATCAACGGCACGCCTGCGGTGAGCAGAAACGCCGCCGCGGTGATTCCGTTGTCGAGCATGAGGAATCCTGCCGCCTGCGAGACGGCATGACGGCGCGTCACCATCACGAACAGTGCGATCAGGATCACCGCGAACGCCGCGGGCACCGCGTTGACGACGGCGTCCGGCTGGAGATCCACCAGAGGACGGGTGATCGCGAACGCCGCGACGGTCAGCACTGCGGTGATCAGCAGCGAGGTGGCGGTGTTCACCAGCGGCGTCGCCTCCCGGTGCGCCTCCTGCTCGGCGGCCAGCGCCCGCCTCAGCAGCCACGGCAACACCACGGCGCGCAGCAGCAGGACCGCGCAGCCGACAGCCACCAGTTCGGTGTGGCCTTCGTGCAGCCCCCGCACGATGGGAATGGCCGCCAGCGTCACGCCCTGCCATGCAAGCAGATTCACGATGGTGCGGAGGTCGCGACGCCACACGATGAGGATCGCCGCGAGAACGAGTCCGCCCGCGGCGAAGTCGATGAGCATCACGAAGTTGGCGTAACTCATGGCGCCCCCTGAACCGTGAAGAAGTTGGCCGCGGTCACCGCGAGCAGGGCGAGGAGGAACGAGCCCGCCAACAGCTCCGGCACACGGAACAGGCGCAGCTTGGCGATGAACACCTCGGCGCTGGCCAGCAGAACCGCTAGCACAGCAACCTTCGCGACGACGGCGGCTACCCCGATGACGACCGCGGCGGCGGACGGCTGGGTACCGGCAATCCCCCACGGCAGGAACAGGTTCGCCAGTAGCGCCAGCAATACGGTCAAGCGCATGGCGGACGCCCACTCTACCAATGCGAGCCGTGGCCCCGCGTATTCAAGGATCATCGCCTCGTGCACCATCGTCAGCTCGAGGTGGGTCGCCGGGTTGTCGACGGGCAGCCGTCCCGTCTCGGCGATGATCACGATGACCAGGGCGACGAACGCCAGCACGCCCGTCACGGATGCCACCTGAGCGGGATGCTGTATCGAGTTGGTCACCAGTGCACCGAGATTCGCAGATCCGGCCGGAATCGACAGTGCGAAGACCGCCAGCAGGATCGTGGGCTCGACCAGAGCGGCGATGGTTATCTCGCGGCTGGCACCCATTCCGCCGAACGACGTGCCGGTGTCGATCCCGGCGAGGGTGAGCGCGACGGTACCGAGGAACAGCAAGCCGACGACGACGAACAGGTCGGCGCTGGAATCGAGTGGTGATCCCGTCGCCACCACCGGAATGAGCGCGGCGATCACCAGCGTCGTGCCCGCGAGCACAGCCGGTGCGGCGGAGAACACCACAGTCGTGCCGTGCGGGGTGATCTGTTGCTTCCCAAGCTGTTTGCGGATGTCGCGCCAGGGTTGCAGCACGCCGCCGCCTGCCCGCCCCTCCCAGCGCGCACGGACCTGCCTCATCAGCCCGATGACCAGTGGTGCACCGAGGGTGACCGTGGCCAGCTGGGCTGCGCCCGCGACGTAGGACATCAGGCCCATAGCGCCACCACCAACACGACCAGCACGCCGAGCGCACCGTAGGCGAGGTAGACGTGCACGCTGCCGGTGTGCGCCCGACGCAGCAGATTCGCCGCGGCGCCCACGGCCCGAATCACCGGCATGTAGAGCCGCTCCTCGACGGCATCGACCACCCGACTGCGGTATCGCACCGCTTCGACCATGTACTGCGACTCGGCGAAAGGCGTGACCTCGATGTCGGTATCCGGGCGCAGCACATCGTCGAACACCCGCTGCAGCGGCTCGGCGAATGACGTCGCGGTGTACTGCATCCGGGCGGTCAGATCCTCGGCGCCGCATGCCCACAGCGGCAGCTCCTCGGCGGCCGGGCGACTCCACGAGCGCCATTGGCTCAGCACCACGGCCGCCAGCACCGCGATCACCAACACGGCGGCAATCACGATCGGTGCGATCGAGCCCGTCACACCCGGCAGCCGAATCACCGCACCGAAGTCGGTGAATTCGACCGCGGCGGCCGGCAACGTCGAGAGCACTCGGCGCAGCGCGGGTGCCACCACGGCCGGTGTCACCCCGATCAGGACGCACACGACGGCGGCGGCCGTCATACCCGACACCATGGTGCGCGGGGATTCTTTTGCTGCGGAGGCTGATTCGGACCGCGGCCGGGCGAGGAAGCCGATCCCGAAGGCCTTGACCATCGCCGCCACTCCCAAGCCGGTGGTCAGGGCGACCGCCCCGACCGCCAGCGGAGCGGTCAGGGCAACCACAGTGTCATGTCCAGGGGCGGCGTGGACCAGTGATTGGACCAGCAGCCACTCGCTGACGAAGCCGGCGCCCAACGGCAGCCCGGACGCCCCGAGCGCGGCCACGCCGAACAACGTTGTCGTGGCAGGCATCCGCCGGGCCAGCCCACCGAGCCGGTCGAGGTCGCGCGTGCCGGTGGCCGCCAGCACCGAACCCGCCGCCATGAAGCCGAGACACTTGAACGCCGCATGGCCGACGACGTGCAGCGCCGCTGCGGCCACGGCGATGGTCGCGGGCGCGGACGCACCGGAACTCGCGAACAGTGTCGCCCCACCAAGCGCGACGGTGATCAGCCCCATGTTCTCGGTTGTCGAATAGGCCAGCAGCCGTTTGAGATCCGTCGCCACCGACGCCTGCAACACGCCGTAGATCGCGGACACGACTCCGACAGCGAGCAACGTCAGCCCCCACCAACGCGGCCCGGGACCGAGCAGCTGCAGATCGATGCGCACGATGCCGTAGATGCCGAGAGCGACCATCGTGGCGCTCATCAGCGCCGACACCGGGCTGGGCGCCTCCGGGTGCGCGCGCGGCAGCCACGCGTGCAGCGGCACCAGGCCCGCCTTCGAACCGAACCCGACGAGCGTCAGCAGGAAGACCGCGGTGCGCGCACCGTCCGACACATCGGTCAGGTCGGCGAAACGGTTCGCTCCACCCGCCGCGGACAGCACCATCAGCCCTATCAGAATGGCGACGAAACCGAGCTGGGTCATCACCGCGTACACCAGCGCCGCGGATCGCACCTCGGGGCGCGTGTGCTCGGTCAGCACCAGCACCAGCGAGCCGATCGCCATCAGTTCCCACGCGAGCAGGAACGTCGACACCGACCCGGCCGCGGGCACCAGGAGCATCGCCGCCACGAACAGTGGCAGGACCGCCGCGGCCGTTCGACTCAGATGGTGGGCATAGCCGACGGCGTAGACGCCGACCGGCACCGCGACCGCCCCGATAAGCGCCATGAAGAACCCGCCGAGCGCGTCCAGGTCCAACTGCACTCCGGACAGGGGCAACAACCATCCGATGTGCACGGACCGCGCCTCGCCGAAGACGCCGACCAGGCCCAGCCACACCCCCGCGGCGCCGATACCGGCGGTGCACAAGCCGACAACCACGCTGAAAAGGTTGCGGGACAAGTGCTTTTGCTCAGCCCCCGACGGGGCGGCAAGGGTGGCGGTCACTTACCGGTCACCGACCGCAGCGCGTTGACGATCTGATCCGGCGAGGGCGGGCAGCCCGGTATCTCGACATCGACCGGCACCACGTCGCCGACCGCGCCCGCCACACCGTAGGCGTCGGCGAACACGCCGCGGTTCAGCGCGCAGTCGCCGCAGGCGATCACAATCCTCGGCTGCGGGGTGGCCGCGACGGTGTTGCGCAGCGGATCGGCCATGTTGTGCGTGACGACTCCGGTGACCAGCAGCGCGTCCGCATGCCGCGGAGAGGCGACCAGTCGCGCCCCGTACTGCTCGGCGTCGTACACCGGACCGAACGCAGCGCCGATCTCGACTTCGCACCCGTTGCAGGACCCAGCGTCGATATGGCGAATCTGCAGCGAACCACGCACGCCTGCGGGCGGTTTGGCCACCGTCTCAGGCTTGGGCCCTTTCGGTTCGACCACACGGCCGACCCGAAAGATCTTGCGAATCCAGCTCATTGCTCACCATCGCCGCGAAGGTCGGCCAGCACGGCAACCCGATCACTGAGCACGGTTGTCAGCACCTTGCGCGCCACCGTGAGCAGCTCGGCGATGTCAGGTGAGGCGATCGAATAGATGACGGTGTTCCCGTCCTTGCGCGTGGTCACCACCCCGGCCCGGCGGAGCACACCCAGCTGCTGGGACAGGTTCGACGATTCGAGGCCGACCTCGGGCTGCAGTTCACCGACGGATCGGTCCCCCTCGGCCAGCAGTTCCAGGATCCTGACGCGGGCCGGGTGGCCGAGAGTCTTGAAGAAGTCGCCCTTGAGCTTGTACAGCGGCTGCGGCTCCACGGGCTCTCCTGAAGGTTTGTTGTTTCTTTCGATCTACAAGTTGAAGAATTTATCAGATAGTAGATCGAATAGAGCCATCGGCCAAGGGCTTCAACCGGCTGAGGGTCGGCTAACTCATGGCCACGACGGGTTCCGGCCGGTCATCGCCACGATCCGGTCCAGCACGGGAGCGTCGTCGGCAACCGGCACCGCCCGCTCGAACAGCCCTTCCACCGGCTCCTCGGCGGCGATCTGCTCGACGTGCGGTAGCACCGCCTTGGCGGTGGCCGCGTCGATGTCGTAGAGCTGGCCGGTGGCTCGGGCCAGATCCCAGCCGTGCACCACCACCTCCGTCAGCGCCACCATGCCGGCCACCTCGCCGGGGAAGTCGACACCGCCTGCCCGGCTCATACCCTGCCAGGCCGCCGGATCGCCGAACGCCGCCGCCAGCTCCGCCAGACGCTTCGGGTAGGCCGTGCGCCAGTCGTCGTCGAGCTTGTCGTCGAAGGTCGGCGGGGTGTCGGTCAGCGGGCCGAAGTCCTTGCGTGCCGCCGCGGTGAACGCCAGCGCGAGGCCACCGACGTGCGCCACCAGGTCATCGACGGGCAGCTTTTCGCAGGGGGTGGGCGCGGTCAGCTGATCGTCGGTCACGTTGGCCAACACCTGGGCTGTGCGTTGGCAGGCTGAAGTCATATCGATCATGTCCGTACTGACCGGCGCGGCCGCCGAAATTCATCGTTCGCCGAGGATTTCGGTCGCGCCCTCGACCAGAGCGGACACCTGGTTCTTCGCGCCTCCGACGAAGAACAGCATCTCGTCACCGGCCTCGAGCGCGTCGTCCGGCGACGGGAACACGATCCCGCTCTCCCGGATCACGACCGCCAGCGCGGTGTTCCTCGGCAACGGCAGCTCCCGCATCCGCCGACCCACCAGCGGATCCCCTTCGGGCAGCGTCAGTTTCGCCAGGCTCACCTGGCCCTGGCGCAGTTCCATCAACCGCACGACGTGGCCGATGTCGATCGCGCCCTCGATCGCCGCAACCAGCGCGGCGGGCGCCGAGACGGCGACGTCGACGCCCCACGCCTCGGTGAACAGCCAGGCGTTCCGCATGTCGTTGACGCGCGCCACCACCCGACCCACGCCGAACTCCGTCTTGGCCAACAACGACGCGGTCAGGTTCGCCTTGTCGTCGCCGGTCGCGGCGATCACCACATCGCAGGTCTGCAGTCCCGACTCTTCGAGCGAAGCCAGCTCACACGCGTCGGCCAACAACCAGTCCGCTTCGGGCACGGTGTGCGGTTCGTAATGGCGGACGCTGTGCTCGATCAACAGCACCTTGTGGCCATAGCCCACCAGTTCCTGGGCAACGGACCTGCCGATCGCACCGGCGCCGGCGATGCCGACGCGCATCTTCTGCCGCTCGTCGACATGGCCCGACTCCTCGGTGCGTCGCCGCAACAGTCGGAACACGCGTTCATAGTGGCACCCCGCGGGCGTGCACCGCTCGGCGACCGCTCGTCGCTCCCGTACGCCGCCGCCGTGGTAGGTGTTTACTGCACGCCGCACCACCCGCCCCGATCCCCCGACGAGGATGCAATGTCTTTGCAGCAGCTTTACCTGGTGCTGCTGGCTGGTGGGCTGGTGTTGCTGGCAAGCATCGCCGTCACCCGACTGGGCAGCCGGGTGGGGCTGCCCAGCCTGTTGCTGTTCCTCGGTGTCGGCGTCATCGTCGGCGAGGACGGGCTGGGGCTGCAGTTCGACGACTATCTGCTTGCCGATCACCTGGGCACGGTGGCGCTGGCGGTCATCCTGATCGAGGGCGGTCTGACGACACGGTTCTCCGACATCCGTAAGGTGCTGGCGCCCGCCGCATCGCTGGCCACCGTCGGCGTCGGGGTGTGCGTGGCGGTCACCGCCGCGGGCGCGCACCTGCTGCTCGGCATGGACTGGCAGCTCGCGCTGCTGCTGGGCGCTGTGGTGTCGGTGACCGACGCCGCCGCCGTCTTCTCTGTGCTGCGCGTGGTGCCCCTGCCGCGCCGGGTCGCCGGGCTGCTCGAGGCGGAGTCAGGGTTCAACGACGCCCCTGCGGTCATCCTCGTGCTGATGTTCAGCGTCGTACCGCTGGAACTGTCGTTCGGACATGCGCTCGCCGAGCTGGCTTACGAGTTGATCGCAGGCGCCGCAATCGGTTTGGCGTGCGGATTCCTGGGCTCAATTGCGTTGCGCCGCATTGCACTTCCGGCTTCCGGCCTCTACCCGCTCGCGACCTTCGGGCTGGGCATGGTTGCCTTTGCCGCGGGCGGCAGCGCCCACGCCAGCGGCTTCCTCGCCGCGTATCTCTCGGCCGTCGTGCTCGCCAACTCCGGCCTTCCGCACCGGTCGGCCACCCGCTCGTTCGCCGAGGGTCTCGGCTGGCTCGCCCAGATCGGCCTGTTCGTCATCCTCGGCCTGCTCGTCGATCCCAGCGATCTGGGCGCCGAGCTGGTGCCTGGCATCGTGATCGGTCTGGTGCTGCTTCTGATCGCCCGACCGCTGTCGGTGGTGATCGCGCTCCTCGGATTCAAGGTGCCATGGCGCGAGCAGGCCTTCATATCCTGGGCCGGTCTGCGCGGCGCGGTCCCGATCGTGTTGGCGACGTTCCCGATAGTCGGCGGTGTCCAGGGCAGTGTCCGGCTGCTGAACATCGTGTTCATTCTGGTCGTCGTTTACACCTTGGTGCAGGGGCCGTCCCTGCGCCCGCTCGCACACCGGTTGGGATTGATACCGAAGGATGCGACGCGGGAGATTCAGGTGGAGTCGGCGCCGCTGGATGTGCTGGAGGCCGAGCTGTTGACCATGACGGTGCAGGAGCATTCCCGTCTGCACAACGTCACGGTCCTCGAGCTGCGACTGCCCGATCCCAGCGTGATCACGCTGATCATCCGCGACGGCCACACCTTCGTCCCGCAGCCCGACACCCGCATCGCGGTGGGCGACGAACTGTTGATCGTCACCACGACCAAGACCAGGGCGGCCGCCGAACGCCGCCTACGCGCGGTGAGCCGGCGCGGCAGGCTGGCGCACTGGTTCGACGAATACGGGGAAGCGGATTAGCGCCCGGCGCTCACAGCACGTCCCCAGCGACGCGGGACTAGCCTCGGTGTAGTGAGATTCGCCTTCAAGACTTCCCCGCAGAACACCACCTGGGCCGACATGCTGGCCGTCTGGCGTGCCGCCGACGACATCGAGGTCTTCGAGTCCGGCTGGACTTTCGACCACTTCTATCCGATCTTCTCGGACTCCACCGGCCCATGTCTGGAGGGCTGGATCACGCTCACCGCGCTCGCCCAGGCGACGGAGCGGTTGCGGGTGGGGGTGCTCGTCACCGGCATCCACTACCGCCACCCCGCCGTGCTCGCCAATATGGCCTCCGCACTGGACATCGTCTCCGGCGGTCGGCTGGAACTCGGGATCGGCGCCGGCTGGAACGAGGAGGAGTCCGGCGCCTACGGCATCGAACTCGGGTCGATCAAGGAACGCTTCGATCGGTTCGAGGAGGCGTGTGAGGTGTTGACGAGCCTGCTGTCGAAGGATTCGACGACGTTCGACGGAAAGTTCTATCAGCTCAAGGACGCTCGCAACGAGCCGAAGGGCCCGCAGCAGCCGCACCCGCCCATCTGCATCGGCGGCAGTGGCGAGAAGCGCACGCTGAAGATCACCGCGCGTTACGCCCAGCACTGGAACTTCGTCGGCGGACCGCCGGAGGAGTTCGCCCGCAAGCGCGACGTGCTCGCCGGGCACTGTGCGGACATCGGCCGCGATCCCGCGGAGATCACGCTGTCGGCCCACGTCCGGCTGGACGACGAGCGCAACTACGGCAAGGTCGTCGAGGAGGCCGCGGCGCTGGGCAAGGAGGGTCTGGACTTGGCCATCATCTATTTGCCGCAGCCACACGACCCGGCCGTTCTCGAGCCCCTCGCAAACGAGATCAGGGCGTCCGGACTGCTCGACGACTAGCGCCGTTGACGGTCACAAAAATATAACGATTTGGCAAAGCAGGGATCAAACGCCCGTCAACGGCGTCGCCGATCCCTGCGAAGTTCGCTAGACGCCGTAGCGGAGGAGCTCGTCAGGCGTGATAAGGCGCTCGGCCTTGGCCGGGAACTCGCGGCTCTTCAGGGGATGGCGGAACAATGACCAGGCGATTCTGTTCACCCGAGACCGTGTTATCCGGTTGAGGTACACAGTAGTGACTCCTGCGTCGATACCGATTAGCTGCCCGGGGCCTTACCCTAGCGCAACGCCCTCTGTCAGTCATTAGATACCGCAGAGTTGGCAAACTGAACGAGGCGCGCCGGTAAATAATCTGCTGTTTCTAGTGATGCTGATGTTACTGAAGTGACTTCCAATTGTGCCCTCCGGGGCCCAAAACGACGCCGCCGCGGGTCGCCTCCTCAACCCGTCGCGCGAGCAGACGCGACACGCCCTCATTGCGCGGCGTGTCGCGGGGTTTCGCGTCTGCTCGCGGTCAGCGCTGGGGGACGGCCGTCGGCTTGATAGGCGCGGGCAGCGCGGTCTTGCCCATCAGGTAGCGGTCCACGCCTGCGGCCGCGGCGCGGCCCTCGGCGATCGCCCACACGATGAGCGACTGCCCCCGGCCCATATCGCCCGCCACGAAGACCCCGGGCACCGTCGTCGCGAAGTCCTTGTCGCGCGCGACGTTTCCGCGGTCGGTGAACTCGACGCCGAGGTCGGTCAGCAACCCCTCACGCTGCGGGCCGACGAAGCCCATCGCCAACAGGACGAGATCGGCCTCCAGCTCGAAGTCGGTGCCGTCGATCTTCTCGAACTTGCCCGCCCTCATCTCGACCTCGTGGCCGCGCAGATGCGTCACCTTGCCCTCACTGCCGAGGAATTCCTCGGTGTTGACCGAATAGACGCGCTCGCCGCCCTCCTCGTGTGCCGAGGACACCCGGAACATCAGCGGGTAGACCGGCCACGGCGTCGAATCGGCGCGCTCGTCCGGCGGGCGCGGCATGATCTCGAACTGGTGCACGCTCTCGGCGCCCTGTCGATGCGAGGTGCCCAGGCAGTCCGCGCCGGTGTCGCCGCCACCGATGATGACGACCTTCTTGCCCTTGGCGGTGATCGGCGGCTGGCCGTCCTCATCGACGACGTCATCGCCGTGTTGTACGCGGTTGGCCCACGGCAGGAACTCCATCGCCTGATGGATGCCGTCGAGCTCCCGTCCCGGGATGGGCAGATCACGCCAGGCCGTCGCGCCGCCGGCGAGCACCACGGCGTCGAACTCGGAGCGCAGCTGCTGGGCGGTGATGTCGACGCCGACGTTCACGCCCGGCCGGAACTCGGTGCCTTCGGCCTTCATCTGCTCGAGGCGCCGATCGATGTGGCGCTTCTCCATCTTGAACTCGGGGATGCCGTATCGCAGCAGACCGCCGATGCGGTCCTCGCGTTCGAACACCGTGACCGAATGGCCGGCACGTGTGAGCTGTTGTGCCGCAGCAAGACCGGCGGGCCCGGAGCCGACGACGGCGACCTTCTTGCCGGTCCGCACCTGCGGCGGCAGCGGGACGACCCAACCCTGCTCGAAGGCGTTGTCGATGATCTCGACCTCGACCTGCTTGATGGTCACCGGATCCTGGTTGATGCCGAGGACGCAGGACCCTTCGCACGGTGCGGGGCACAGCCGCCCGGTGAACTCGGGGAAGTTGTTGGTGGCGTGCAGCCGCTCGATCGCGTCGCGCCAGCGGTCGCTGCGCACCAGGTCGTTCCACTCAGGGATCAGGTTCCCCAGCGGGCATCCGTTGTGGCAGAACGGAATGCCGCAGTCCATGCAGCGCGACGCCTGCACGCGCAGGGTGTCGTGGGAGAAGTCCTCGTAGACCTCTTTCCAGTCGAGCAGTCGCAGCGGGACGGGCCGTCGGGCCGGGGTCTCGCGCTTGGTGTGCTTCAGAAAGCCGCGGGGATCAGCCACCGGCGGCCGCCATGATCGCTTGGTCGACGTCCTCGCCGGTGCGTTCGGCCTCGGCGATGGCCTCGAGGACCCGCTTGAAGTCGCGGGGCATGACCTTGGTGAAGTGCTTCACTGTGTTGTTCCAGTCGCTCAAAATACGCTGTCCGACAGCGGAATCGGTGGCGTCGACATGCGCTTGGAGCATGCCCTGCAGCCATTGGAGGTCCTCGTCGTCGAGGCCCTCCAGTTCCACCATCTCGGCGTTCAGGTTCTCGGGCAGCTTGTTGTCCGGGTCGTAGACGTAGGCGATACCGCCGGACATGCCCGCCGCGAAGTTGCGCCCGGTCGGACCGAGGATCGCGATCTTGCCGCCGGTCATGTACTCGCAGCCGTGGTCACCGACGCCCTCGACGACAGCGTGGGCGCCGGAGTTGCGGACGGCGAACCGTTCGCCGACCTGCCCGCGGATGAACGCCTCACCGCTGGTGGCACCGAACAGGATCACGTTGCCCGCGATGATGTTGTCCTCGGCGACGTAGTCCTCGGGCGCGTTGTCCGACGGGCGCACCACGATCCGTCCGCCCGACAAGCCCTTGCCGACGTAGTCGTTGGCGTCGCCGTACACCCGAAGCGTGATGCCCTTCGGCACGAAGGCGCCGAAGCTGTTGCCCGCGGAACCGTCAAAGGTGATGTCGATGGTGCCGTCCGGAAGCCCCTGACCGCCATAGGCTTTGGTCACCTCGTGGCCGAGCATGGTGCCGACGGTGCGGTTGACGTTGGCGATTGTTGTAGAAAAACGGACCGGCGAACCGGAATCCAGCGCCTCCCGGCACATCACGATCAGCTGCTGGTCCAGCGCCTTGTCCAGACCGTGATCCTGACGCGAGCTGCAGTAGAGGTCCTGGTTCATGAAGGCCGACTCGGGCTCGTGCAGCACCGGCGACAGGTCCAGCTTGTGCGCCTTCCAGTGCTCAGCCGCCTGCGTCGTGTCGAGCGCGCCGACCTGACCTACCATCTCGTTGACCGTCCGGAAGCCCAACTGGGCCATCAACTCCCGGACCTCTTCGGCGATGAACATGAAGAAGTTCTCGACGAACTCGGGCTTGCCGGTGAACCGCTGGCGCAGCACCGGGTTCTGGGTGGCCACGCCGACGGGGCAGGTGTCGAGGTGGCAGACGCGCATCATGACGCAGCCCGACACCACCAGGGGTGCGGTGGCGAAACCGAACTCCTCGGCACCGAGCAGGGCGGCGATGACCACATCGCGACCCGTTTTGAGCTGACCGTCGACCTGCACCACGATTCGATCGCGAAGACCGTTGAGCAGCAACGTCTGCTGGGTTTCGGCCAGGCCGAGTTCCCATGGCGCGCCCGCATGCTTCATCGAGGTCAGCGGGGTCGCACCGGTGCCGCCGTCGTGGCCGGAGATCAGCACGACGTCGGCATGCGCCTTCGACACGCCCGCCGCGACGGTGCCGACGCCGTTCTCGCTCACCAGCTTGACGTGCACGCGCGCCTGCGGGTTGGAGTTCTTCAGGTCGTGGATCAGCTGCGCGAGATCCTCGATCGAGTAGATGTCGTGGTGCGGCGGCGGGGAGATCAGCCCGACGCCTGGCGTCGAGTGCCGGACCTCGGCCACCCACGGGTACACCTTGTTGCCCGGAAGCTGCCCGCCCTCACCAGGTTTCGCACCCTGGGCCATCTTGATCTGGATGTCGGTGCAGTTGGTCAGGTAGTGGCTGGTGACACCGAAGCGGCCGGACGCCACCTGCTTGATGGCGCTGCGCCGCCAGTCGCCGTTCTCCTCGCGGTCGAAGCGGTTGACGTGCTCACCGCCCTCACCCGAATTCGACCGTGCGCCAAGGCGGTTCATCGCGATGGCCAGCGTCTCGTGGGCTTCCGCCGAGATCGAGCCGTAGCTCATCGCACCGGTGGAGAAGCGCTTGACGATCTCGCTGGCCGGCTCGACCTCGTCGAGCGGCACGGGCGGACGTTCGCCCTCCTTGAACTTCAGCAGACCGCGCAGCGAGGCCATCCGCTCGCTCTGATCGTCGACCAGCTTGGTGTACTCCTTGAAGATCGAGTACTGGCCGGTGCGCGTCGAGTGCTGCAGCTTGAACACCGTGTCCGGGTTGAACAGGTGGTACTCGCCTTCGCGGCGCCACTGGTACTCGCCGCCGACCTCGAGCTCGCGGTGCGCCCACTCGTCGGGCCGGTCCAGATACGCCAGCGCATGGCGCGCGGCGACGTCGTCGGCGATGTCGTCGAGGTCGATGCCGCCGACGGGGCACGTCAGGCCCGTGAAGTACTCGTCGAGCACCTGCTGGCTGATGCCGATGGCCTGGAACAGCTGCGCTCCGGTGTAGGACGCCAGGGTGGAGATGCCCATCTTGGACATCACCTTCAGCACACCCTTGCCCGCGGCCTTGACGTAGTTGGCCTTGGCCTGGTCGCTGGAGATACCCGAGATCACGCCGCGGTCGACCATGTCCTCGATCGACTCGAACGCCATGTAGGGGTTGATGGCGGCGGCGCCGAAGCCGACCAGGCACGCCATGTGGTGGACCTCGCGGGCGTCGCCGCTCTCGACGACGAGCCCAACCTGGGTGCGGGTCCGGTCGCGCACCAGGTGGTGATGGACGGCCGAGACGCTCAGCAGCGACGGGATGGGCGCCATCTGCTCGTTGGACTCGCGGTCGGACAGCACGATGATGCGCGCACCTTCGCGAATGGCCTCCGAGACCTTGGCCCGGACGTTGTCGAGTGCCTCCTTGAGCCCCTGTCCCCCGCGGTTCACCGGGTAGAGACAGCGGATGACGGCCGCACGCAGACCATGCTTGTGGCCGCGGATCTCGTGGTCGGGGTCAACGCAGATCAGCTTCGACAATTCGGCGTTGCGCAGGATCGGCTGCGGCAGCACGATCTGGCGGCACGAGTCGGGGCCCGGATTGAGCAGGTCGCCCTCCGGCCCGACGGTGCCCTGCAGGCTGGTCACCACCTCTTCGCGGATGGCGTCCAGCGGCGGGTTGGTGACCTGAGCGAACAGCTGCTGGAAGTAGTCGTAGAGCATCCGCGGCCGCTGGGACAACACGGCAACCGGGGTGTCGGTGCCCATCGAGCCGAGCGGCTCGGCCCCGGTGCGCGCCATCGGGGCGACGAGCAGGTTCAGCTCTTCGTAGGTGTAGCCGAAAGCCTGCTGGCGCAACACGACTCGGTGATGCGGCATCCGCACGTAGTCACCGGCGGGTAGGTCCTCGATCTTGAACAGACCGGCGTCCAGCCACTCCTGGTACGGATGTTCGGCGGCGAGTTCAGCCTTGATCTCCTCGTCGTCGACGATGCGGCCCTGCGCGGTGTCGACCAGGAACATCCTGCCGGGCTGCAGGCGCATCTTCTTCACGACGGTCGACGGGTCCAGATTCAGCACGCCGGCCTCGGAGGCCATCACGACGAGGCCGTCCTTGGTGACCCAGATGCGCGACGGACGCAGGCCGTTGCGGTCCAGGACCGCGCCGATCACGGTGCCGTCGGTGAACGTCATCGACGCGGGGCCGTCCCACGGCTCCATCAGCGACGCGTGGTACTCGTAGAACGCCCGCCGGGCCGGGTCCATCGACTCGTTGCGCTCCCAGGCCTCCGGGATCATCATCAGCACCGCATGCGGCAGGCTGCGGCCGCCGAGGTGCAGCAATTCGAGCACCTCGTCGAAACGGGCGGTGTCCGACGCGCCCGGGGTACACACCGGAACGATCTTGTCGAGGCCCTGCGCGCCGAAGACGTCGGTCTTGATCAGCGCCTCACGTGCGCGCATCCAGTTCTCGTTGCCGGTCACGGTGTTGATCTCGCCGTTGTGGGCGATGCGCCGGAACGGATGGGCCAGCGGCCAAGACGGGAACGTGTTGGTCGAGAACCGCGAGTGCACGATGCCCAGCGCGCTGGTGAGCCGTTCGTCCTGCAGATCCAGGTAGAACGCCTTGAGCTGCGGCGTGGTCAGCATGCCCTTGTAAACGAAGGTCTGCCCGGAAAGGCTTGGGAAATAGACGGTTTCGCGTCCGGGGCCATCCTGACCGGGCCCCTTGGTGCCGAGTTCGTGCTCGGCGCGCTTACGCACCACGTAGGCGCGGCGCTCCAGCTCCATGCCCGACGCCCCGGCGAGGAACACCTGGCGGAAGGTCGGCATCGCGTCGCGGGCCAGGGCGCCCAGCGACGAGTCGTCGGTGGGGAGCTCGCGCCAGCCCAGCACCTCGAGGCCCTCGGCCTCGGCGATCTTCTCGACCGCTTCGCAGGCGGTGGCGGCGTCCTTGGCGGACTGCGGGAGGAAGGCGATGCCGGTCGCGTAGCTGCCGTACTCGGGCAGGTCGAAGTCGACGACCGCGCGCAGGAACTCGTCGGGGACCTGTATCAGGATGCCCGCACCGTCGCCGGTGTGGGGCTCCGCGCCCTGAGCACCGCGGTGCTCGAGGTTCACCAGCGCCGTGATCGCCTTGTCGACGATGTCGCGGCTGCGGCGGCCGTACATGTCCGCGACCATGGCCACGCCACACGCGTCATGCTCGAACGCGGGGTTGTACAGCCCTTGACTGCTGGGCGCCATTCCCACCTACCCTTTTCCGCACGCCTAACGAAGATTCCGCTGGCCAACCATCGACGACGGCCTTCTTGCCGTTCCGGCGAGGGAGGTTCCTTCGTGCAGCACTGAACGACGGCCCAAATTCCCACTCGCCACAAGTGGACAAAACGATATGACAAACGAGGCGTGACATGCCAACTTAGGACGCCCTAACCGCCAGGTCTCCGCGTGCCCGCGGAGCGGCCGAGGCGGGCGGCGAAATGCACCGAAACGCGTTGTTCCCATTGGCATTTCGGCCAAGCGCCCGAATGGCATCCACATTGCGAAACAAGTCACCCCTACCGATACCTCGCCTCACTTGTTTGCTGAAACACAAGCTTAGGGGTTTACCCAGCGCCGCCGGGTTCAAACAAGTTTGCACAAAGCCTAGCCAGATTCTTAGAGAACGGCCCGCACACTCACCTCGGGGCGAAGGTCCAGCCTGCGCAGCAACTGGGCGTTGGCCGCCACCACCACGGTCGAGGCTGACATCAAGATCGCACCGACCGACATCGGCATCACGAACCCGATCGGCGCCAGCACACCCGCCGCCAGCGGCACCGAGATCAGGTTGTATCCCGCTGCCCACCAAAGGTTCTGCTTCATCTTGCGGTAGGTCGCCTTGGACAGCGCGATGACCGAGAGCACCGACCGCGGGTCCGAGCTCGCGAGAATCACACCGGCAGAGGCGATCGCCACGTCGGTGCCCGCGCCGATCGCGATGCCCACGTCCGCCTGCGCGAGCGCAGGAGCGTCGTTGACGCCGTCGCCGACGAACGCCACCTTCAACCCCTCCTGCTGGAGCTCGGCCACCTTCGCGGCCTTGTCTTCGGGCCGCACACCTGCGAACACGCGGTCGATGCCGAGATCGTCGGCCACCGATCGGGCCACCGACTCGGCGTCGCCTGTGATCATCACCACCTCGATGCCCACCCGGTGCAGTGCGTCGACGGCCTGACGGGACTCCGGACGCACCTCATCGGCCAGCTTGAGCGCCCCGGCCACCACGCCGTCGACGAGCACATGCAGCACGATCGCGCCCTCGTCGCGCCACGGCAGCACGTCGGGCAGCTCGTCCTGCCCGGCCTCGTCGAGCAGGCGGGGGCCGCCGACCCGGACCCGCTGCCCGTCCACCACCGCCTCGACCCCGACCGCAGGCGACGAGCTGAACCCCGACGACCGGGGGATCGCCAGCTCTCGTCTGCGGGCGGCCTCGACGATCGCGTGGGCCAGCGGATGCTCCGAGTCGGCCTCCGCGGCCGCGGCCAGCGCCAGCACGTCGTCCTGCGCGCGGCCCGAGCCGGCGGCGATCGCGGTGACCGTGGGCTCACCCTTGGTCAGCGTCCCCGTCTTGTCGAACAGCACCGCGCCGACGGTGCGCATGCTCTCCAGAGCCAGCCGGTCCTTGATCAGGACGCCGCCGCGCGCGGCGCGTTCGGTCGCGATGGACACCACCAGCGGGATCGCCAGCCCCAGCGCGTGCGGGCAGGCGATCACCAGCACCGTGATGGTGCGCACCACGGCCTCCTGGGGCTGGCCCAGCAGGCCCCATACGGCGGCGGTGACGACCGCAACCCCCAGCGCGAACCAGAACAGCCAGCCGGCCGCCGTATCCGCGATCCGCTGCGCCCGCGACGACGAGTTCTGCGCCTCGGTGACCAGTCGCTGGATGCCCGCCAGCGCGGTGTCGTCGCCGACGGCGGTCACCCGCACGCGCAGGCCGGAATCGGTGGCGACGGTGCCCGCGACGACGTGGTCGCCTATGCCGCGGCGCACGGGACGGGACTCGCCGGTCACCATCGACTCGTCGACGTCCGCGGTTCCGTCCACGATCTCGCCGTCGGCGGGGACGCTGCCGCCTGGCCGCACGACCACCACGTCGCCGACGCGCAGCTCCGACGGCGCGACGGTCTCGGTGGCATCGCCGACCACACGCTCGGCCTCGTCGGGCAGCAGTGCGGCGAGCGAGTCCAGCGCCGAGGTGGTCTGCGCCAGCGACCGCATCTCGATCCAGTGGCCCAGCAGCATGATGACGATCAACAGCGCCAGCTCCCACCAGAAGTCCAGCTGGTGGTGCAGCAGGCCGAGACTGGCCCCCCACGACGAGACGAACGCCACGGTGATGGCCAGCCCGATCAGAAGCATCATTCCCGGTGCGCGAGAACGGATTTCGCTGACAGCGCCGGTGAGGAACGGTCGGCCACCCCACGCGTACATCACCGTGCCGAGCACCGGGGACACCCATTGCGCGCCGGGGAACTGCGGGACGGTGTAGCCGAGGATCATCGCGAACATCGGCGAGAACGCGACCGTCGGCACGGCCAGCACGAGCATCACCCAGAACAGCCGCCGGAACGCGGCGACGTGATCGCCGTGTGCCGCATGACCGCTGCGGCCTTCGTGGTCCTCATGACCGGTGGACATCTGGTGCTGTGTGTGGCCAAGCTCGGTCATGGCGATGAGTATATACCCCAGGGGGGTATATAGGCCAGGGGTCGCCCGTCACGCTGTATCGCGATGTCACACCCGTTGAACACCCCGTTGGGCCGCTTCGGCATCGTGACGTCGTCCGACGGCCCCGACGGTTGTGTCGCGTCCATCCCCGCCGGGCAGATGTTCAATCCGCTGACCGGCGCCTTGACGATCGCCCCCTTGGCGATGCTCGTCGACCATGTCGGCGGCCTGGTCAACCACCGCCGTCGCGCCGACGGCGAGTGGACGCTCTCCAGTGAGCTGTCGCTCGAGGTCCGCCCGGATGCGGTCGACGTCATCGCCGAGGCGCCCGACGTACCCGTGGCGGCGACGTCGAAACCGTTCGGCGTGAAGAGCGACGTCGCCCTTGCGCTCTGCGAGTTCACCCACCGAGACGTCACGCTGGCCACCGCCACCGTGCGGTCGTTCTACATCAGCGCGCCGGGAGACCTCGCCGAGTTCCCCGACGGTCCGACCGGTCCGTTGCCGCCCGGCACGCTGAGCGATCGGATGGCGGTCCGGGTCGCCGAGAGCGGCGGTGCGGCGAAGGTCCTTCAGCAACTGGCTGACCCGGTGCTGAACAACAGCCTCGGCATCGTGCACGGCGGCGTGTCCGCCATGGCACTCGAGTTGGTAGCCTCCGCCGCGATCAACGAGGGCCGCGAGGACCAGCCGCTGCGGACCGCGTCGCTGCGGGTGAACTACATCCGCCAGTTCGTCGGCAGCCCCGAATCGCGTTATGTCGGAACGGCTTTACGGGTGGGACGTCGCAGCGGTATCGGCGAGGCGCAGGCCATCGGTCCCGACGGTAAGGCGGCCATCGTCGCACGGCTCACCGCGTACGCCTGACCGTCGAAATCCACGATCTCAGGAAAAGTTCGAGAAGAAGTCTGCAAGACGGGGGTTTCGACGTAAGCATGTGGCATGACCTCAACGGCGCCCAGGACACCCCTTCTTCACGCCACCTCGTTGATCGACGGTGAAATCGTCGAGCAGAACGACCTCGGGTCGCTCACCCGAGTCACCGCCGACACACTCCCGATCCTGTCCGGTCTGTCGATCAAACGGGCCGTCATCAACCCCGGCGCGATGCGCACACCGCACTGGCACGCCAACTGCACCGAGCTCACCTACTGCATCTCCGGCACCTCGCTGGTGTCGGTGCTCGACAGCTACTCCAAGTTCTCCAGCTTCACGATCTCGGCAGGCGAGATGTTCCACATCGACTCCGGGTCGCTGCACCACATCGAGAACATCGGTGAGGAGCCGGCGGAGTTCATCCTCGCGTTCCGCAGCGAGCGTCCCGAAGACTTCGGTCTGGCAGCGTCTCTCGGCGCGATGACCGACGCCGTGCTGGGCAACACCTATGATCTGCCCGCCGCCGACTTCGCCAAGATGCGCCGCGACACCACCGACCGAAAGTTCGCCGCCCGCGCAGGGGATCCCGAGATTCCGTCGACGGCGCGGTTCGACGATCCGCACAAGTTCGCCGTCGAGGCGCAGAGCCCTGCGATCGGCGTCGCGGTCGGTTCGGCACGGCTGGCCCGCGCGCAGTACTGGCCGGCGCTCAAGGACATATCGATGTACTCGCTACGGATCCGCGAAGACGGTATGCGTGAACCGCATTGGCATCCCATCACCGCCGAAATGGGCTACGTCCACAAGGGTTCCGGGCGCATGACCGTGATGGGCCCCGACGGGTCCCTAGACACGTACTACCTCAGGGAGGGCGACGTGTACTTCATCCCGCGCGCCTACCCGCACCACATCGAGGTCGTCGATGCACCGGACATCCACTTCGCGATCTTCTTCGATCAGCCGATGCCCGGCGACATCGGTTACCGCGCCTCGGCGAGCGCGTACTCCAGGGAGGTGCTGGCCGCGACGTTCAACATGCACATCGACGACCTGCCCGCCTTCCCGTTCACCAAGACCGACCCGTTGATCGTCAACCGGTGCAATCCGGTGGATCCGGTCGCGGCCGGTTAGCTACTTGGCCGAGGACTTCTTCGCCCGGCCCGCGGCGGCCTTCTCCGTCTTGGCGCCCGCGTTGGCCAGCTTGCCGCCCGAGTTCTCGAGGTGCGCACGGACGAACCACTGGAACTTCTCCAGTTCGCCCGCCTGGCTGATGAACAGGTCCTGCGAGACCAGGTCGAGGTCCTCGAGGCGGTCGATGGCCTTACGGGTGTCCTCGATTACGCCCGTGTACACCAGGTCCAGCGCCGCAAGATGCGCCTGCACCGTGTCGCGCTCGACCGAGTAGTCGTCCCAGGTGCGGTCGTTGATGATCGCTCCCGGTGTGCCCTTGGGTGAGGCGCCCAGCGCCGCGATCCGCTCGGCGACGTCGTCGGCGTATCCGCGGACGAGTTCGACCTGCGGGTCGATCATCTCGTGCACGCCGATGAAGTTCGGTCCCACGACGTTCCAGTGCACGTGCTTGAGCGTCAGGTGTAGGTCGTTGTACCTGCTGAGTGCCTTCTGCAAAATCTCAGCGACCTCGGCGCCCTGCTTGTCGGACAGTCCGGGAATGGTGAACGCAGTCATCGAATGGCTCCTTCGCGTAATCGATCTCCCGCGACGTGTACCCGCATGCCTCGACGCAAAACCCCAGATGGAATGCCCGTCACATATCGGCGAGCTTCGGTATCGCCTGCCTCGGGCCGAATCGCGGATTCACCGCAAGACCACTGACTTCCAAGAGCCGGACCGCGCGGTGGCGGTGCGGGCGCAGTGGCTCGAGCAGCTCGACCATCGCGGGATCGTCGATCGGATGTCCGAGCAGGCTCCAGCCGATCATCTTGGCCAGATGGAAGTCGCCCACCGACAGCGCGTCGGCATCCCCGAACGCGCGCTGCGCGATCTCGGCCGCGGTCCACTCTCCCACGCCGGGCAGCGACATCAGCGCCGCTCGCGCCTGCGCCGGCGGGCGACCGGCCAGCCGTTCCAGCGAGTCGGCCCGCTGGGCGCAGCCCACGATCGTGCGGGCGCGGCCGGGGTCGACGTTGGCGAGGTGAAACTCCCACGACGGGATGCGCCGCCACACCTCGGCCGTCGGCGGCACCCGCATGTGCGTGGGCGCAGGACCGGGCGCGGGCGCCCCGTACTTCGTGACCAGCGACCGCCACGCCCGCCGGGCGTCCTTGCCGTAGACCCGCTGTTCCAGCACCGCAGGAACAAGCGCCTCGAGCACCCGGTCGGTGCGGCCCAACCGCAGGTACGGGACCCGTCGATGGGCGGCGGCGATCGTCGGCTCGGCAGGAACGAAGTCCGACGCGTCGTCGTCATACCCGAGCTGGCGCGGCAAAGATTCGGTGAATTCCGTTGCGCCGCAGCCCCAAGCCTCACACTCCACGGTGTCGGGTGCGGATTTCGTGATGCGAGCCGTGACGGGGCCGCTGCGCATCAGGCTGGTGCGCCAGATCGCGCCGTCGGCGGAGTCGTGGTAGCACGGGTCGGCACGGCCGCGGCGCAGCGGCGACAACGTCAGTCCCGGACTGGCCGGACCCGCGAAGACGACGCTGACCGAGCGGTACACCCGATCAGGCTATGCGACCGAGACGACAGCCTTGTCCGGATAGAACGCCAGATGACCGGCGATCGCGGCCACTGCGGGGTAGGGCGCCTCGTATGTCCAGATCGCGTCCTCGACGGTGTCCCCGCCTTTGGTGACGACGTGGTAGTAGCTCGCCTCGCCCTTGTACGGGCAGTACGTCTGTGTGTCGCTCTCGCGCAGAACCGAGGCCACGACGTCGCCCCTCGGGATGTACTGGACAGCGGGATACGTCGACTCCTGCAGGGTCAGCGCGTTGTCGGTCTCGGCCACCACCTCACCGTTGACGCTGACGGTGACGTGCGCACCGGTCGGCTCGACTGTGATGGGGTGGGCCGCGGTGGGCTCCAGGACGGGTCGATCGCTCATGTGATGACCAACGTGGCGGCACCGCTCAGGATTCCGGTGCCGCTGGCTACGATCGCCGCATGAGTGAACACGGTCCCGCGACCGCCGAGGCTTCAACCGACATCGCCGCCGACCCGGCGACGGTATATGCGCTGATCACCGACCTGTCCACGCTCGCATCGCTGGCCGAGGAGGTCAACGCGATGCAGTGGCACAAGGGCGACCGTGTCGCACCCGGCGCCGTCTTCAAGGGCCACAATCGCCAGGGCAGCAGGAAGTGGACCACCACCTGCACCGTCACCGAGGCCGAGCCGGGACGGACGTTCGCCTTCGACGTGAAGAGCCTCGTCATCCCCGTCGCGCACTGGCGCTACGACATCACCGCCACCGACGGCGGGTGCACGGTCACCGAACGCACCTGGGACAAGAGGCCCGGATGGTTCCGCACGCCTGCGGGCATCGCGACAGGGGTACGCGACCGTGACAGCGCCAACGGCAAACACATCGAGCTGACTCTGCAGCGGCTGAAGGAACGCGCCGAACGGGCGTAGCTGTCAGGGGCGGCCGGCGATCTTGTCGGCGACCACGGCGATCGGCGACGTCCTCTTGATCCCGCGGGCCTCGTGCCAGTCGGCGGCCTTGTACGCCAGATACATCCCGCGTACGCCGATCCATCGCAACGGCTCGGGTTCCCAGTCGCGTGATCGGTGGCCGACCCACGGCAGCTCGGTGAGCGGTGTCTGCCGTCCGAGCACCAGGTCGGTCAGGGTGCGGCCGGCCAGGTTGGTGGCGGTGACGCCGTGTCCGACGTAGCCACCCGCCGCGCCCAAACCCGTTACCTTGTCGAAGGTTACGCATGCCTCCCAGTCGCGCGGCACGGCCAGCACACCGCACCACGCGTGCGCGATCGGGATGTCGCGGGTCTGCGGCAGCGCCGCGTGCAGCACGGAGGTGAGATGCACGATGGTGCGTTCCGGCACCCGGCCGTCGACATCGGTGCGGGAGCCGAAGCGGTAGGGCACGCTTCGGCCACCGATCGCGATGCGATCGTCCACGGTGCGTTGGGCGTAGAAGAAGCCGTGCGCGGTGTCGCCGAGCGTCTCGCGACCCTGCCAGCCGATCGTCTCCCAAATCTCCTGGGGGATCGGCTCTGTCGCGATCATCGAGCTGTTCATCGGAAGCCAGCGCCTGCGCAGCCCCGGCAGCTTGGCGGTGAAGCCCTCCGGGGCGCGCAACACGACGGGCGCGCGGACGGTGCCCAGTGGGGTCCTGACCCGCCCCGGCCCGATCTCGATTGCCGGTGTTCGTTCGTAGAGGTCGACGCCGAGCCGTTCGACCGTGTCGGCCAGGCCGCGCACGAGATGGGCCGGCTGAATCCGTGCGCAGTGCGGGTTGTGATAGGCCGACACCACGCCGTCGATCCGAATACGTTGCGCCGACTCCTCTTTCGTCAGCTCGGCGATTCCGTCGACCTTCCAGGACCGTTCTTCTTCGACCTCGGCCGCCAGCCTCGACGCCTGGGCGCGGTTGCGGGCCACGTGCAGTGTGCCGCCCTTGACGATGCCCGCGTCGATACCTTCACGTTCGGTGACATCGATGACCTCATCCACCGCGTCGTTGAGGGCCTGCTGCCAGGCCAGGACGCTCTCCCGGCCGTACTGCTTCGCCATCCGGTTGCGATCGCCGGGCACCAGCCCCGACAGCCACCCCCCGTTGCGGCCCGACGCGCCGAACCCGGCGAACCGTCCCTCCACCACGACGATGCGCAACGTCGGGTCGGCGCGTTTCAGGTAGTACGCCGTCCACAGCCCGGTGTAGCCGGCGCCGACGATGCAGACGTCGGCGTCGCGGTCACCCGGGAGCGCTGGACGGACGGCGGGAAGCTGGTCGTACCAGTGCGAGATGCGGCCGTTGACAGGACTGACAGTTGACACCTTCTGATTCTGGCAGGGCCGGCCAGTGGTCTAATCGGCAGATGACCGGCCTCGACCGCACAGGCGCGGTTTTCGTGTTGACGCTTGGCGACGACGAGAACCGCTTTCACCCGGATCGGCTGGCCGCCATCAACGCCGCGCTCGACGAGGTCGAGGCCGCCGACGGCGCCAAGGCGGTCGTCACAACGGGTGTCGGCAAGTTCTACTCCAACGGACTGGATTTGGACTTCATGGCCGCCAACCCGGACGCCGCCGAGGCGAACCTGAACGACGTCCACGCGTTGTTCGCGCGCGTGCTGGCGTTTCCCGCACCGATCATCGCCGCGGTGCAGGGCCACGCGTTCGCCGCGGGCGCGATGCTGACGCTGGCACACGACCAGATCGTGATGCGCGCCGACCGGGGTTACTTCTGCCTGCCCGAGGTCGATCTGGGCATTCCGTTCACCGCGGGCATGAATGCGCTCATTCGGTCGCGGCTGCCGAGCGCCACGGCGCACGAGGCGATGACGACCGCACGCCGCTACGGCGGTGAGGACGCGCAGCGGGCAGGCATCGTGGCGGCCACAGCGGGCGAAGGTGAGGTGCTCGGTACCGCGGTCGCGCGGGCCGAGGCGCTCGCCCCGAAGGCGGGCGCGGTGTTCGGGGCGATCAAGGCCCGCCTCTACGCCGAGGTCATCGCCGAGTTGAAGACCAGCTGACTCAGAACGCGTAGCGGTGGTATTGCGCCATGTACCGCAGGGCCGGTGCCAGCGACATCACGGCTGCCATCGCACGGTAGTACCAGGCGACCTCTGCGAACGACGCGGAGTCGAACGGCGATTGGAAAGCCAGCAGCCGCACACCAGGAACAACGTCCACGATGTCGTCGGGTCCGTTGATCGCCCAATAGAGCGTCGCCCCGGACCGGCGGACCACCGCGTTGAGCCACTGCGACCGGATGCCCAGCCGGTTGAACGCGTCGAACTGCAGTTCCCCGGATGGGAAGGCGTCGACAATGCGCCGAAACAGGGCGACACCGTCGGATTCGGTGAGGTACATGGTCAGCCCCTCGGCGATCATCAGCGTCGGCCGGTCCGAGCGCACGTCGGCCAGCCACGCCGGATCGGTCACCGATGCGGCGACGACGTGGTAGTGGTCCCGACTCGGGAAGAGTTGCCTGCGCAGGTCGGCGACGTCGGGATAGTCGACGTCGTACCACTCGACCCCGGGACCGGGATCCAGCCGGAAGGCACGTGCGTCCAGGCCGCAGCCGAGGTGCAGAACCGTCGCTTCGGGATTGACCGCCAAAAACTGCCTGGCCCAGTGGTCGAAGTGGGCGCTGCGGGTCGTGACCGACGGCGAATTGGCTTTGGTGATCGTCGTCTTCGACCAGTCGTAGTCGATGCGGTCGACGATGTCCTTGGCCCACCTGTCGCCCAGTATCGGCTTCGACAGGTCGGCGTCCAGCGCCTTGGCGTAGACGGTGGCCAGCATGGTCTGCGGTGCACCCGACAGGTCGACGTGCAGTTTCTCGCCCACACATCCGAGGCTAGACTCGCCGCGATCCGAACCGCCAACGGCTGAACACTGTACGGCGTGGCGTTCAACGAATAGCGTTGACATACATGCGGATCGACGTGCACGCCCATTATTGGACCGAGGCCTATCTGGACCTGCTCGCCGGTCTCGGCAAAAGCGACACCGCCACCCAGCGCGGGATCGGCGCGGGCGACGGCGACGAGGTCAATGCGCGGCTGCGGTTGATGGACCGTGCGGGTGTCGATCTGCAGGTGCTCTCGGCCGCCCCGCAGTTGCCGTACTCCGCCGACGCCGACGGGGCCGTCGCCGCGGCCCGCCGGGTCAACGACGAGTACGTCGCGCTGGTCTCCGCGCATCCCGACCGCTTCCGCGCGTTCGCGGCCACCCCGATGCCGCACATCGACGCCTCGATCGCCGAAATAAACCGTGCCCTAGATGAATTGGGCATGGTCGGTGTCACGATGAACACCAGTGTGCTCGGCCGCGCGATCACCGATCCGGACTTCGAGCCGATCTTCGCCGAACTCGACTCCCGCAACGCGGTGCTGTATCTGCACCCGGCGGGCAACGGCGCCTGCTCACCGCTGGTCACCGATCACAACATCACGTGGATGGTCGGTGCGCCGTTCGAGGACACCATCGCGGCGATGCAGCTGATCACCTCCGGGCACCTGCAGAAGTACCCCGGGGTGAAGATCATCTGCTCACATCTGGGCGGCGCACTGCCGATGTTCACGCGGCGGGCCGACGATCACCTCGTATGGGAGGCACCCGACACCCCGGAGCCGCCGAGCCAGGCCGTGCACCGGCTGTGGTTCGACACCGTCACCCATTGCCACGGCCCCGCTTTGCGTTGCGCCATAGACTCTTTCGGCGCTGACCGGATTCTGCTCGGTACTGACTTCCCCTACGAGGACGGCGACACCTTCGTGCGCGCAGTCGACTACGTGATGGAGGTGGCCGACCCCGGCGAGGCGCACGCGATCCTCGACGCGAACGCCATGGCGCTGTTCCACCTCACCTAGGCGGCCATACCTAGGCCGCCATCGCCAAGTCCTCGGTGAACACCGTTTCCAGGGTGTCCAGGTCGCCCGTCTGCGCGGCCACGGTCAACGCCACCACCAGACGCCGCCGATCCGCGCCGCTGGGTTCCTCGCGCCGTTCTGCGGCAAGATGTTTGCGGGCGCGACTGACGAGTTGACGCGCGTTCGCCTGGCTCACCTCGATGATGGCCGCGACCTCCGCGTACGAATAGTCGAAGGCCTCCCGAAGCACATACGCGGCGCGCTCGGGCGGTGACAGCCGCTCGAGCAGAGTGAGGGCCACGAACTCCAAAGCCTCGCACTGTTCGACGCAGTGCAGTGGATCCGCCTCGTGGTCGACGGGATCGGGCAGCCAACGGGTGACGTGGGTTTCGTGACGTGCGCGTGCCGACTGCACCGAGTTGAGCGCGAGCCGCTTGGTGGTGGTGGTCAAGAAGGCGATCGGATCCAGGACGACGCTGCGGTCACACAGCTGCCACCTCAGCCAGGCGTCCTGCACGATGTCCTCGGCCTCATCGCCGTCACGCAGAACGCGAAAGGCGATGCTGTACAGCCGATCTCGGCATTCAAGGAACGTCACTGCGGCCTCCTCGAGCGTCGCGTTCATGGCAATCCTTCGTTTGAGTAGGTCCATGAGGGCGTCAAACAGCCGAGCCGCCGCCGTCGACATGCAGGGTCGAGCCGGTGATGAAGCTGGCTCGTGGTGACGCGAGAAATAGCACCGCCTCGGCGATTTCGGCGGCATGCGCGGTCCGGCCCAGCGGCAGTGCGCGGCCGAGCTCCTCGTTCGTCTCGCCCCATTCGGCCGCCACACCTTCGGTGCGGGTCGGGCCGGGCGCGACGGTGTTGACCCGCACGCCATGCTCGCCGAACTCGGCGGCCCACGTTCGGGTCAGCGACTCCAGCGCCGCCTTCGACGCGCTGTAGCCGGATGCCCCGGCGACGCCCTTGGAGGCGACCATGGAGGTGACGTTGACGATGCTGCCGCGGCCACGTTCGAGCATGCCCGGCACCAAGCCGGCCACCAGGAAGTACGCACCGCGGACGTTGGTGTCGAAGATCGACTCAAACACGGTGACGTCCTGCTCGACGGTGGCGGCGCCGGTGAAGTTCGCCGCGTTGTTCACGACGACGTCGACGGCGCCGACCTGCTGCACCAGCGAGTGCACCGACTCCATGTCGGACAGGTCAGCCTGGACGAAGCGCGCCTTCTCACCGAGCCGGGCCGCCGCCTGCTCACCGCGCTCGCGGTCACGGCCGGAGATGATCACCGTGGCCCCTTCGGAGGCCATCAGCCTGGCCGACTCCCAGCCGATCCCCGCGGTGCCACCGGTGATCAGTGCGACGTGATCTGCAAGTTCCACACTTTCATCGTCGCGAGCGCGACCGCGTAGCGGACCCTTGAAAGTCCGTAGTCGAACCGTGGTCCGCTAGGTGACCTCGGCTCGCCCGCGCAGCTGCCGACGCGACTTGATGCCGAGCTTGGCGAAGACCTTGCGCAGGTGCCATTCGACGGTGTGTGCGCTGATGAACAGCTGGGCGCCGATCTCCTGGTTGGTCAGCCCGGAGCCTGCGAGCTGGGCGATCTGCGCCTCC
The DNA here is from genome assembly GCF_010726085.1 of Mycolicibacterium moriokaense. Taxonomy (NCBI): domain Bacteria; kingdom Bacillati; phylum Actinomycetota; class Actinomycetes; order Mycobacteriales; family Mycobacteriaceae; genus Mycobacterium; species Mycolicibacterium moriokaense. The sequence continues at coordinate 715,621 of NZ_AP022560.1, read as the reverse complement.
TGCGCCGTCAACCCCTCCCCTGATCCCACCGTCTGCTTACGGGTCTTCTCGCCGGTGACCAACAGCTCGCGCCGGGTCCGCTCGGCGAACGCCTCGGCGCCCATCCGGACGAACATCTCGTGCGCGATGCCCAGCTGTTCGCGTGCGTCCACCCGACGGTGCTCGCGGCGCAGCCACTCGCCGAACAGCAGATGCGCGCGCGCCAGGTGAACGGTGATCCGGGTGCGCCCGAACCGTTCGATCGCCTCCCGGTAGTGGTCCTCCGCGGTCTGCCCTTCGGCCAGCAGCGCACGGGAACGGGCAAGCGCCCCCAGCGACCACTCGGTTCCGCAGGCCGCCGTCTCCTCGAGCCGCTCCATCGCAGCGTGTGCCACGTCTAGGTTGCCGCTTCTGGCGGCCGCCTCGATGAGCTCGACCAGGGTCCATTTGTAGAAGCCGAGATCTTCGCTCTCACAAGACAGTTGAGCCGCAGCCAACGCCTCCTCGTAACGGCCGAGGCCGTTGTACAGCGTCGCCTTGGCCGAGCCGTACATGCCCACGACACGACCCTCCCCGCGCGCTCTCGCCCGTTCCGCAGCCGCCTCGAGGAGTCGCTCCGCCTCGGCCTCGCGGCCGCGCCAGATGGCGACGGAGATCGCGTGGTAGCGCAGCGGCTCGTATCCGGTCGCGGCACTGATCGCCTCGGCCTCTTCGAGCAGCGTCGCCGCCGCGTCGATTTCACCCGCGTAGACGTAGACACCGGCGCGGGTGGCGAGGGCGAGCGGCAGCACGACCAGCGCACCGGCATCGCGCGCGAGCCGGACGGCGGTGGTGGCCAACCTGTGCCACAGCTCGTCATCCCACAGCTCACCCGTCGCCGATTCCTGGGCGATCGGGAACGCCAGCCAGAACCACCGGGTGACGTCGTCGTCGCCACGTTGAGTCGCGTCGAGGATCTGGGTGATCGCCTCACGCAGGATCGGCAGGCTCGGCGCGTGACCTTCGGTGATGCGGATCGCGAGCCCGTCCAGCAGCAGATCGTAGGGCCGCGGATGTTGTGCCGGCGGCGCGTGGCGCGCCGGTTCGGCCACCACCACCGGGCCGCCGTGCGGGCACAACCGGCCGGCGTACATGGCGGCGCCGAGCGCCTGCAGGTACGTTTCGCGAGCGAGCCCGGCGTCGAGTCCCTCGAGTCCCCTTGCCGCTTGCAGCAGGCCGAGCGCGGTGTCGGCGACCGGTGTCCCGTCGTGTTCGGCGGCCCGGCTCTGCACGAATGCGATCTGGGCGCGGAGCCGGGCGACCTGCGCGCGCTGCAGGTCGTCGAGCGGGCTCAACTCCGCCATCGCCAGCATCTCCTGCGCCGCGTCGGGTGAGGTGGCCGCGAACTTCGCCTGGGCGGCGGCCAAGGCTCGCGCGCCGCGCCGCACCGGGTCGAGTGTCAGCTCGGCGGCCCGCTCCAGGAACGCGGCTGCGGCGGCCACCCCGCCCTTGCCCTGCGCCCGCTCGGCCGACCGCTCCAGTTCGTCGGCCACCTCCTCGTCGGTGCCGATCGTCGCGATCGCGCCGTGCCAGGCGCGCCGATCGGGGTCCGACTCCGGATCCGTCGCCTCGGCCAGTGCCCGATGCACCTCACGACGTTCATCGACGTCCGCCGCGCGGTACGCCGCCGACCGGATCAGCGGGTGCCGGAACCGCACGCGGGCGCCGATCTCGATCAGTCCCTCGGCCTCGGCATGCGCGGCGACGTCGGTGGTGATCCCGAGGCTGCGAGCCGCCCGGATCAGCAGCGCCTTGTCGCCGACCGGTTCCGCGGCCGCGGTGAGCAGCAGGCGTTGGGTCGGCATCGGCAGCGATTGGATGCGCCGCAGGAAACTCTGCTCGATATGCCCCGCGGGTGGGCGCGCGTCGGGACGGCCGAAGCCGCCCTCCGCCGCGGCGGGATCACGCGGCAGCTCGAGCAGCGCCAGCGGGTTGCCGCGTGCCTCGGCAACGATCCGATCGCGCACGCGGTCGTCGAGCCGACCATGGATGACCGAGTCGAGCAGCGCACGCGCGTCGCTGTCGGACAGACCGCGAATCGCCAACTCCGGCAAGCCCTTCAGCTCGTCATCGGTGCCGTCGCGGACCGTGAATACCAGCGCGACGGGTTCGGCGAGCAGGCGGCGTGCGACGAAGGCGAGCGTCTGTGCCGAGACGCGGTCGAGCCACTGCGCATCGTCGATGACGCAGAGCAGCGGTTGGTCCGAGGTGGCCTCGGCCAGCAGGCTCAGCACCGCGAGGCCGACGAGGAACCGCTCCGGCGCGGGCCCCGCGCTCTGTCCGAACGCGATCGCCAGTGCGTCACGCTGGGGGGCCGGCAGCCGGTCGAGACGGTCGAGCATCGGGGCGCACAACTGGTGCAGGCCCGCGAATGCCAGATCGAAGTCGGCTTCGACGCCGGCCGCCTGCGTCGTGCGGAACCCGGTCGCGCGGTCGGCGACGTAGTCGAGCAGCGCGGTCTTGCCGACACCGGACTCGCCGCGCATCACGAGCACCTGGCTTTGTCCGGTGCGGGCAGCGTCGAGCACCCGGTCCAGCGCCTCGCACTCGTCACTTCGTCCGAGCAGGCGCTGATCGCTGCCAGCCATGACTACCGCCCGATCTTGATGCCCGGATTCAGGCTAGCCGGTGGCGCCCTCCGTGGCAGAGGCGTCTTTGCGCTTGGCCTTGCGCAGGCCGACCCAGAATCGCGCGGCCTCCCGGATCGACTCCTCGACGGGCCTTGGCTCCCAGCCGAGTTCCGTCTTGGCCTTGGTGCAGTCGACGGGCGCCTCCGCGCGCATGAGGCGCAGCGATCCCAGCGACAGTTGTTCGTCGGTGCCACGCAGCGTGGCCTTCACCGTCCCGAGCGCCGCCAACGCGTACGCGAGCGGCAACGGAATCGACTTCGTGGGCGCGGGCACACCGGCAGCCTCGGCGGCGATCCGCACGACCTCGGCGTTGGTGATCAGCTTCTCCGAGATCAGATAGCGCTCGCCGACCCGGCCGCGTTCGGCCGCCAGCAGTAGGGCGCGCGCCGCATCGTCGATGCCGACCGCCTCGAGCTCGATCTTGTCCATCACGAACGGCAGCTTGCCGAATGCCGCGCCCGCGATGATCGCGCCGTGCGGGGTCCGGCCCCAGTCTCCCGCGCCGTACGTCGTCGACACGCACATCGCGATGGCGGGCAGGCCGTGCTCGCGTGCGTAGGACAACACGAGCTCCTCGGCCTGCACGCGCGACCGCACGTACGGCGTCAGTCCCTTGCCGCCGTCGGCGATGATGTCGTTCTCCGTGGCGACGTGTCCGCGCTTGCGGCCGACGGTCACGTAGCTGCTGGTGAAGATAAACCGGTGCAGCCCAGCGTCTTTCGCGATCTCGAGCACATTGCGTGTGCCCTCGACGTTCGTATGGAACAGCGGGGCGGGATCGCGCAGCCAGCCGCGGGTGTCGACGACGCAGTAGTAGACGTCGTCGACCCCGGCCATCGCCGCGCGCAGGGTGTCGTTGTCCCAGATGTCGCCGATGAACCGGGTGACGTCGATGTCGTCGATGCCGATGGTGTTGGCGGATTCGCGCACCATGACGCGCACGTCCGCTCCGCTCTGCACGAGCTGGCGGGTGACGTGGCTGCCGAGATAACCGTTGGCGCCGATGACAAGTGCGGTCACGGCTGCCCTCCGTACTTCTTCAGCCACTCGGCCGCCTCATCCGGCAGCGTGCCGAGCTCCTCGGCCTTGCGGCACCACTTCATCGCCGCCTTCGCGAACCGCAAGGGGTTGTAGACGTCCTCCTGGCGGCACCACAGGCCGTCGCCTGCGTAGGTGATGATCGAGATGTTGGTGGCGCTGATGATCGTGCCGTCGCCCGGGTCGCGCATCGGGTTGTCGAGCTCGCAGATCACCCTGCCCGTCGCCTCGTCGAAGACCTTCCACAGCGCCGGGAACGACGTCATGTAGCTGCCGGGGAAGGACTCCATCGTCGCCCAGATCCAGGGCCGCACCTCCTCGCGGCCGCGCATTGTGCCCGCCGCGTGTTCGACGTAGGTCACGTCGGGTGTGTACTGCTCAACCCACGGATCCCAGTCCCTGGTCTGGGCGGCGTGGTCGACCGTCGCCTCGAACTTCTCGAACGCCGCGGCCAGCTCGTCGCGGCTGAAGGTAGGGGTCGTCACACTCAGAACTAGAACACGTTCTACTGCTGTTTGTCGAGCATCGGGCGGGATCATAATTCCGTAATCTCTGCGCGGAACACCGACGTCGCGCCGACGGTTATACAGGCACTATGACGCAGCAATACAACAAGAATCCCGCCGCGGTGGCCGCCTTGTCGCCAGAGCGGTACCACGTCACGCAGGAGAACGGCACCGAGCGGCCGTTCACCGGTGAGTACTGGGACAACCACGAACCCGGCATCTACGTCGACGTGGTGTCCGGCGAACCGCTGTTCGCGTCGGTCGACAAGTTCGACAGCGGCACCGGCTGGCCGAGCTTCACCCGGCCCGTCGACCCGGCCAACGTGGTGGAGAAGCGCGACTTCTCCCACCTGATGATCCGCACCGAGGTCCGGTCCGCCAACGGCGACAGCCATCTCGGTCATGTGTTCAACGACGGGCCGCGGTCCGAGGGTGGGTTGCGCTACTGCATCAACTCCGCTTCGCTGAAGTTCATCCACCTCGACGATCTCGACGCCGCGGGTTACGGCGAATACAAGAAGCTGTTCACGAACCAGGAGGCACAGGCATGAGTGAGTACAAGAAGGCGATTCTGGCGGGCGGCTGCTTCTGGGGCATGCAGGACCTGATCCGCAAGCAGCCCGGCATCGTCAGCACCCGGGTCGGTTACACCGGTGGCGAGAACGACCACCCGACGTACCGCAACCATCCCGGCCATGCCGAGGCCATCGAGATCATCTACGACCCCGCGCAGACCGACTACCGCGCGCTGCTCGAGTTCTTCTTCCAGATCCACGATCCGACGACCAAGAACCGGCAGGGCAACGATGTCGGCACCAGCTACCGGTCGGCGATCTTCTATCTCGACGACGAACAGAAGCGCACCGCGGACGACACCATCGCCGACGTCGACGCGTCGGGGCTGTGGCCGGGCAAGGTCGTCACGGAAGTGACTCCCGCAAGCGAGTTCTGGGAGGCCGAGCCCGAGCACCAGGATTATCTGGAGCGCTATCCGAACGGCTACACCTGCCACTTCCCGCGGGCCGGCTGGAAGCTGCCCAAGCGGGAGACCGTCTGACTATTTCCCGTGGGCCCGTAACTGATAGAGCCCACGGGTGACGGCCACGGTCTGGCCGGCTTCGTCACGGACCACCGCCTCCAGCGCGAAGTCGGCCTTTCCGTTTTCCGAGGCTTCGGTTTCGACGCGGCGCACTTCGTCGTCCGCGAGGGACGCTTCGGCCCGCAGATCCGAACGAGCCATCCCGACGAACTCGATGTCGACCTTCTTCACCAGCGGGTAGTACTTGGTGGGATCGAAGCTCGCGATCGCGATGATCCCGCCGAGGATCTCGGCCACCGCGAACTGGACGCCGGCGTACACGACGCCGAAGTGGTTGCCGTTCTCCGCCAACGGCACAGTGGCGGCCGCGAACCCGCGACGCGCCTCAGCCGCCTTGATACCCAACTTGTGCGCCGCGGGGATGGTCGCCGCCATCCCGTCGTTCATCATGTCGACGAGACTCATACGACGAAACTAGCCGACAGACCTCACCGTCGACGCAGTGTGACCAGCCCGCCGGCCTTCGGGGTGAAGGCGATACCGCGGAAGTGAACCTTCTCGTCGGGGGCGTTATCGGTCTCGATCACGAACTCCCGCAAGATCGTTCGCAGCACCACGTCCAGCTCGGCGTTGGCGAACGCCGCCCCGATGCACCTGCGCGTGCCACCGCCGAACGGCACCCACGCCGTCGGCGTCCTGGTGTTCAGGAACCGGTCGGGGTCCAACCGTTCGGGATCGGGAAACACCTCGGGATCGGCGTGCACGTGGGCAAGCGCGAGCATCACGGTGTAGCCGCGCGGAATCCGCCACTCGCCGAGGTCGAAATGTGGTGCCAGCACATGGCGTCCGGAGAAGTCGATCACCGTGCGGTTGCGCTGCAACTCCTGGATGAAGGCCTGGCGGTACTCGTTGCCGCCCGCGTCGTTCTCCTCCACCAGCTTGGCGAGGATGTCGGGGTGGCGACGCAGCCGCTCGAATGCCCAGCCCAACGTCGATGCGGTGGTTTCGTGGCCCGCACCCAGCAGCGTCAGCAACTCGTCGGAGACGTCCTGATCCGACATCGGCGTGCCGTCCTCATAAGTGCTGCGCAACAGCAGCGCGAGGATGTCGGTGCGTTCCTCGAACCGCGGATCGGACCTCGCCTTGTCGATCAGCGCGAAGACCGTTCGGTCGAAGTTGCGGCGGAACTCGGTGAGCCGGCCCCACGGGCTGTAGCGGGTCGTGTTGAACGACGGCTCCGGCAGCGTCGCCATCCGCGAACCGAGTTCGGCCCACGGCGGGATGATCTCGCGCAGGTAGTCCAGTTCAGCGCCGTCGGCACCGAACACAGCGCGCAGGATCACGCTGAGCGTGATTCGGTTCATCGGCTCGAGCGTGCGAAACTCCTTGCCCTCCGGCCAGTTTGCACTCTCGCGCAGCGTCTCCTCTTCGATGATCTTCTCGTAGTTCTTGATGCTCTGGCCGTGGAAGGGCGGCGCGAGCAGTTTGCGGCGCGCCCGGTGCTCCGTGCCGTCCAGCGCGAAGACCGAACCCGGTCCGAAGATCCGGCTGAGGTTCGGCTGGACGTTGATCAGGTCGTCCGTGCTCGCCAGGAAGACCTGCCGCACGAGCTTCGGATCCGAAACCACCACGCTGTGACTGAAGAACGGCACGTTGATGGCGAACACGGAGCCGTAGCGCTTCTGCGCGTAGCTCAGGAACCGTCGGCGGAAGCCTGCCAGCAGGACTCCTTGGACCGCCTTGGGCAGGCGCACGACGGGCGGCATCTTCCCCTGGGTCGTCGGGGCTTCGGTGTCGATGGTCGCTGCGTCAGTCATCGCCTCTCCTCTGCCCGCGGGCCGCGCTCTCCCGACGGACTATCTGGTACTACGCTGTACCGTAGCTTTGTGTAGTACGGTACCGGTTAGTACCACCCCTTCGCAAGGGGTCGGATGGAGGCGAGATGACGACTGCGCTCAACCAAGGTGTGCGTGATTCGCAGTCGGGTGACACCCCTGACCCGTTCCGCGACCGGTTACTGGACGGCATGGCCGCATCGATCATCGAGCGCGGATTTCGCGACACCACCGTCGCCGACATCGTCCGGCACGCCCGCACCTCCAAGCGCACCTTCTACGAGCGGTTCGCCAGCAAGGAAGAGTGCCTGATCGAGCTGCTCCGCCGGAACAACGAGATCCTGATCGCAAACATCCGCAACGCCGTCGACCCCGAGGCGGACTGGCAGGAGCAGATCCACCAGGCCGTCAACGCCTACGTGGGCCACATCGAAGCCAGGCCCGAGGTGACGCTGAGCTGGATCCGTGAGCTTCCCGCACTTGGCGCCGTGGCCCAGCCGCTGCATCGGCAGGCCATGGAACACCTGACCGACATGCTGGTCGAGCTCAGCGACAGCCCCGGGTTCCGGCGTGCGCACATCGCGCCGCTGTCGCGCCCGCTGGCGCTGATCGTGTTGGGCGGTCTGCGTGAACTGACCGCGCTGTTCGTCGAGGACGGTCGAGATGTACGCGGCATCACCGACCACGCGATCACTGCGGCGACGGCGATCCTCGGCCCACGCTAGCGCAGGATCAGCCGCGCCGACTTCTCCAGTCGCTCAGCGATTTCCGCGTACGACGCATAGCCCATCCCGCTGCGGACCAGCGCGCCGGCGTACAGCAACTCCAACGAGTCGATGACGTCCGGATCGATACCCGGCCCGAGCGCCAGGGTTAACCGGTCGCGGATGTCGCGCCCGATACGCAACCGCAGCGCCTCCACGTCGGGGTCCTTACCCAACAGCGCGGTGGTCACCGCGCCCGCGAACTCCGGCTCGTCGGCGACCAACAGCGCGATGTGGCGGAGCACCTCGATGACGCGCGTAGCCGGGTCACCGGAGTCGTGTGCGGCGGGTGGGGACGCGGCGAGCCTGCGCCAGAACACCTCGGCGACCAGGTGCTCCTTCGACGAGAAGTAGGTGTAGGCCGTCGCTGCTCCGACACCCGCTTCGGCGGCCACCCGACGCACGGTCAGAGCGGCGAAACCATCTCGGTGAAGGAGCTCGACCGCGGCCCTGCCCAGACGATCAACAGTGTCAGCCTGCTTGGCGGTCAGACGGCGCCGAGTCGACTCCAAGGTCGCGTCGGACACATGTCCGGACGCTACTACAACTGCCATTGACCAGCAACGGTAGGTTGGCCTCCATGAGCGTTACTGAAACCGCCCTCCCCGAGGCCGCCGCCCGCCTGTTCGCACTCGCCGACCGGGTGACCGGTTTCATGCCCGCCGACGAGGGGCGCGCGCTGTACGACACCGCCGTCCGGTATCTGGGCGACGGCATCGGCGTCGAGATCGGTACGTACTGCGGCAAGTCGACGGTCCTGCTCGGCGCTGCGGCCCAACAGAGCGGCGGTGTCATCTACACCATCGATCATCACCACGGCTCCGAGGAGCATCAGCCGGGTTGGGAGTACCACGACGAGTCGATGGTCGATCCGGTGACCGGACTGTTCGACACGCTGCCGACGCTGCGGCACACACTCGACGCCGCCGGGGTAGACGATCACGTCGTCGCGATCGTCGGCCGCTCGACGACGGTGGCCCGTGGATGGCGAACTCCGTTGCGGTTCTTGTTCATCGACGGTGGCCACACCGAGGAGGCCGCGCAGCGCGACTTCGACGGCTGGGCGCGGTGGGTGGAGGTCGGCGGCGCGCTGGTCATCCATGACGTGTTCCCGAATCCGGACGACGGCGGCCAGGCGCCGTACCACGTCTACCGCAGGGCGCTGGACACCGGCGACTTCCGCGAGGTGTCGGCGACGGGGTCGATGCGGGTGCTGGAGCGCATGTCCGGCGTGCCCGGGGAAGACCTGTGACGCGCTAGCGATCGCTGGTCGCGCACTCGCAGTCGTACTCGCCCTCGAGACCGCGGGGCAGGTCCGCGCCGCGGAAGATGCCACTGGCCGCCGTCGTGCGCGACAACGCGTCGGCCGCGAGGATCATCGCCGCACCGGTCCACGTGGTGCGCTCGACGGGCCACCGCTTGCCGTCGGCATACACCAGACCGGTCCAGTACGACCCGTCCTCTTCGCGCAAGTGGTGCATCGCGGCGAACTGCGCGTGTGCCCGGGCGGTGTCGCCGATGGCGTCCAATGCCATTACCAGCTCACAGGTTTCGGCTCCGGTGACCCACGGCCGGTCGTCCACGCAACGGATACCGAGCCCGGGCACGACGAAGTCGTCCCAGCGTTCGTCGATGCGTGTCCGCGCGGCAGCGCCACGCACGGCGCCACCCAGCACCGGGTAGTACCACTCCATCGACCAACGGTCCTTCGTCACGAAGGCGTCGGGATGCTCGGCGATCACGTGTCCGAGCCGGCCGACCGCAAGTTCCCACTCCGGCTGCGGATCGTCGAAGTAGTCCGCGAGCGCCAGCGCACACCGGAGGCTGTGGTAGATGCTGGCACATCCGGTCAGCAGCGCTTCGTTCTCCAGGCCCGACGGGCTTCTGGCCCAAGCGATTTCGCCGCCGCTGAACTGCATGTCGAGCACGAAGTCGACGGCCTTGGTGACGACGGGCCACATCGTCTCGGCGAACCGCCGGTCCTCGGTGATCAGCACGTGGTGCCAGACGCCGGTCGCGATGTAGGCGCAGAAGTTACTGTCGCTGTTGGCATCCTCGATGACGCCGTTGCGCACCTGGATGGGCCACGAGCCGTCGGGCCGTTGCATATTGCGGCACCACTCGAATGCGCCGCGCGCGGGCTCGAGAAGTCCGGCGGCCGTCAGTGCCATCGCGTTCTCGACGTGGTCCCAGGGATCGGTGTGACCGCCCTCGAACCACGGAATGGCTCCAGAGGACTCCTGCGTGTCGGCGATCGATCGGGCGGTCTGACGGCATTGCGCCGGCGTCAGAACACCGGGCACGCCGGGCACGTTAGGAGACAGCAACAGGTACCACCGGTTTCTTGAAATACATCGCGACGCTCTTGCCGATCAGCGGGTTCAGCACCGACTCCGCCGTCCGCGTGAGCCAGGGTCGGCTCATCATGTCCCACACCAGCAGCTTGTGATACGCCTGCACCGCTGGGTGATCCGACTTCTCAGTTCCGACAGCGCATTTCAGCCACCAGTACGGGGCGTGCAGCGCATGCGCATGGTGGGTGCCGGTGAGTGTCAGGCCGTGGGCGAGCACCTTGTCCCGCAGCGCGTCGGCCTTGTAGATCCTGATGTGCCCGCCCTCGTTGGCGTGGTACTCGTCGGACAGAATCCAGCACACCTTCTCGGGCAGCCACCGCGGCACCGTGATCGCCAGTGCACCACCGGGTTTGAGGACTCGGACGAGTTCCGCGATCGCCCGGTCGTCCTCGGGAACGTGCTCGAGGATCTCCGACGCGATGACGCAGTCGAACGTGCCGTCGTCGTACGGCAGGTCCAGCGCGTCGCCCTTGACGACCTCGGCCTTGGCCGACGCCGGGACCTCGCCCTTGTCCTTCATGGCCTTCAGGATCTCGTCGACGTTGTTGAGATCCTCGACGTTCTGATCGAAGCCGATGACGTCGGCGCCGCGCCGGTACGCCTCGAAGGTGTGCCTGCCCGCGCCGCAGCCGACGTCGATCACCTTCGTGCCCGCGCCGACACCGAGCCGGTCATAGTCGACGGTCAGCATTTCGCGACCCGCTCACATGCCTGCTCGTACACCGCCACCGTCTGCGCCGCAACGGATTCCCAGCTGAACACGTCCAGCGCACGCTGGCGGCCGTTGGCGCCCAGCCTGCGCAGCTCCAGCGGCGAGTCGAGGAGTTCGCCGAGCACCCTGGTCAGCTCGTCGACGTCGGCAGGGGTCACCAACCGCGCACATTCACCGTCAGCGCCGACCACCTCGGGCAGCGCGCCCGCACGGCTTGCGACGATCGGTGTGCCGCTGGCCATCGCCTCCACCGCAGGCAGCGAGAAGCCCTCGTAAAGCGAAGGGATGCAGGCGACTTCGGCCGACGCCAGCAGGTCGGCGAGTTCGGAATCGGTGAGTCCGCTCGAACTGTGGACGATGTCGGAGATGCCGAGCTCCGCGATCAGCTTCTCGGTCGGGCCGTTGGGTTCGAGCTTGGCGACGAGCTGCAGTTCGAGGTCGCGTTCGACGCGCAGCCGCGCGACGGCGTTCAGCAGATGCGCGACGCCCTTGAGCGGCACGTCGGCACTTGCGATCGCGATGATGCGGTTACGCACCCGTCGCTCCGCAGGTTTGAACAGTTCGGTGTCGACGCCCAGCGGAACGACGTGCAGCTGGCTCGGCGTCACACCGAAGTCCTCGGCGATGTCGGCGGCCGACGTCGAAGAGACGGTCAGCAGCTCGGGGATCCGTCGCGCCACGTCCTTCTGCATCTCGGCGAATCCGTACCAGCGGCGCACCAATGGCTTGCGCCACCACGGTGCCGCCGCGACGTCCAGCACGCGGTCCCTGGTGATCGGATGGTGCACCGTCGCCACCACCGGCAGTCCGATGTCGGCGATCTTCAGCAGACCAGAGCCGAGGCACTGGTTGTCGTGGACCACGTCGAAGTCGTCGCGGCGCTCGGCCAGCACGCGGGCGGCACGCAGGCTGAAGGTCTTCGGCTCCGGGAAGCCCGCGGTCCAGGTCGTCAGCAGCTCGCGAAGATCGATGGTCGTCTTGATCTCGTTGGGCCACGGAATGCGGAACGGGTCCGGCTCGCGGTAGAGGTCGAGGCTGGGCACCTTGGTCAGGCGCACCCGCGGATCGAGGCCCTCGGGGTACGGCTGGCCGGAGAACACCTCGACGTCATGGCCGAGCTCGACGAGCCCGCGGGACAGGTGGCGGACGTAGACCCCCTGCCCTCCGCAATGGGTCTTACTCCGGTACGACAACAGAGCGATGCGCATCTTCAACCCACGACGATGCGCGCTGGCGGACACGTCCAGGCCCGGTGAGCAGGACAAATCACATCACTCAAAGACCCCGAACCTTTCTGGACATGTGTCCAGACTATAGTTTGACTAGCTATCGGACGCAACGCGTCCCTACTGCTCTGACTACCACATACGGTGCGGTGCGCGCTCTCCGACCTCTATCCGTCGGGCGCGCGCCGAGGCCACCACTACTGCTGTTCTGGCGGGAATCCCCCGGTGGCGACGGGACCCCACCGCGTCGGTGTGACGCGAATCAGACACTTGCCCTGATCGACCATCGCGTGTCGGTACTCATCCCAGTCGGGATGCTCGCCGGAGATGGAGCGGAAGTAGTCGACGAGCGGTTCGACGGCGTCCGGCAGGTCGATTACCTCGGCATCGCCGTCGACCTGGACGTAGGCTCCGTTGAACTCGTCGGACAGCACGGTGATGCTCGCACGTGGCGTGCGCCGGATGTTGACGGACTTGGCCCGCTGCGGATAGCTCGCGATCACGATGCGGCCCTGATCGTCAACGCCACCCGTCACCGGCGAACTCTGCAAGGAGCCGTCCGATCGAAATGTGGTGAGCACCATGCGATGTCGCGGTCTTACGAACTCCAGCAGCTCAGGCAGGTCGACAGCGTCGGCGGTCGCGTACTTTCTGGCCATGACCCAACACTAGCGACGGGATAACGATGGAAGCCTTCGAGAAGCTCGTCTCCAACCTCGACTACCCGATGTACGTCGTCACCACCCGCGCGGGCGAAGAGCGCTCGGGCTGCCTGGTCGGGTTCACCAGCCAGGTGAGTATCGGGCCGCCACGGTTCCTTGTCGGGCTGTCGGAGAAGAACCACACCTATCGGGTGGCCCGCCACGCGACACACCTGGCCGTCCATCTGCTGCCACGACGACACCGCGAACTGGCGCGGTTGTTCGGCAGCGAGACCGGCGATCACGTGGACAAGTTCAGCCGATGCGGGTGGCGGCAGGGTCCGCACGGGATGCCGATCCTCGACGATGCGGCGGGCTGGTTCGTCGGTGAGGTACTCAACCGCTACGCCCTCGGCGACCATGTCGGCTTCCTGTTGGAGCCCGTCGACGGAGACGCCCCCGACTCGTTCGAGCAGCTCGTGACCTTTTCCGATGTTCGAGACCTGGAGCCCGGACACGAAGCGTGAGCCTCGTGGACAACTTTCGTCACGTGTCATAAGCCGGCATTATGATTCGAACATGCGTTCGGATAAAGAAGTACTCATAGAGGCGCTCGATGCCATCGAAGCCGGCTGCCGCGCAGTGGAGGTGTTCCCGTTGGAGACGTTGTCACGTTCCGACGGTCAGGCCCTGCTGGCGCGGCTGGACAAGCTGGACCAGAGGATCGTCGCCGTGCACCGGCGGCTCAAGGGCCGGCTGATCACGACAGCGCGGATGTCTGCGTAGCGGACGATTAGTCGGTCTTGCGCTTGAGCGTCCACGCCGGGATCCAGTGCGTCACCGCTTTGCGGCGGGCGCCGTAGGCGATCTCGTAGGTGACCAGGCCCCACCAATAGCCCTGTTCGCAAGTGCCCCAGCACGTCAGCTTGCCCTCGACGATCGAATGCAGCTGCAGTCCGGCCGGGTTGTAACCACCGGTCCGATGGGGCTCGCGCGGGAACAGGGCCGCGAGGTCTACAAGCACCGTGACGGGCGGGTCGACGCGACGGAACGCCGGCGCTACCGGCTGCCCGTTGTAGCCGATCGACTGGAGCTCACCCACTATTCGATCATACGTTCGAATATGGCAGCACGAATGCGAACGGTCGCGGGAAGCCCAGGCCGGTCAACCGCGACTCCCGCACCGCCGCGACGTCGACCGACCGCACCTCCCCCGACGACGGTTCGTAGCACCTCAACGTCTCTTCGGAGGCGTCGACGATCAACACCCAGTGCCGTGGGATCACCCGCCCAACGAGCATCGCCACCGGCAGTCCGCTCCGCGCGGCGGCTATGACATCACTCAGGCTGTCGCGGCGGCCCCAGAAGAGACGGCCCCAGAACAGAGGGCCCCGGAACAACCGCCAGCGATACCAGACTCCCGCCGTCGCCCCCTCGGCGGTGAGTGCGCGCGCCACACCCCACGGCGTGGTGCCGAGCCGCCGCGGCCAGATCCGGTTCACGTCGGCGTGCACGCGTCGCTGTTCGGCGTCGAACAGAGCGGCCCCGGACACCGGGTCGGCCAACGCGGCATGCCGGCGCGGATCGAGCAGCGCGCCCGCCATCAACGCAACCGACGGACCACACGTCACCGCGTCGCGTTGGCGCAGCCGCAGGACCCCGAGCTTCATCCGCTCCAGTGTGGCATCGGCCGGTCCAATTCCATTCGGCGAACATGGGCCATTCCCAACTCCCACAGCGCAATTCCTGCCAATTGGCAATCAATTTCTGCCATCGGAATTAAATCTCTGACCTCCTGGTTTACAAGATCAGCTGCAGCGCGAACCGCGACATCATGCCACGGCTCGAAATACGAAAAGGAAGAAAGAAGAAGGCTCCAAAAATGAAGAAGTTTGGATTCGCCACCGTCGCCGCGAGCGCACTGACCGCCGCCTTCCTCGGGTTGGCCGCACCGGCTCTGGCCGCGCCGTCCGGGCCCGGCAATGCTCAAGACACGATCAGCGATCTCCAGGCGCACGGCTACACCGTCATCGTCAACCACATCGGTAATACGCCGCTCGACCAGGCGAGCGTCGTCGCGATCCGGCCCGGCCATACCTTCAGCCGGACCGACAGCAGCGCACCGGGTGAGGATCTCAGCACCACGCTGCTCAGCAAGACGGTCTACGTCGACGTGAAGTAGCGCGAGCTGAACTAGCCCCTCACCTCGGCAAGCCTCCCGATGCCTCCCCCTTGGCATCGGGAGGCTTGCCCGTTTCCGTGAACATTTGTTTCAGTTTGCCGGTCGGCGGCTAATCGAAGACCCTATGGGCTTCGACATCACCCCGACCGCGGCGCAGCACGACCTGGCACGCCGCACACACGAGTTCGCCGAGAACGTGGTCCGGCCGGTCGCTGCCGAATACGACCAGCGCCAGGAGTTTCCGTGGCCGGTCCTCGAGGAGGCGGCGACGCAGGGCTTCTACAGCCCGCTGTTCTACCGCGACCTCATCGGCGATCCGACCGGCCTCTCCCTGCCGATGTTCATGGAGGAGTTGTTCTGGGGCTGCGCCGGGATCGGCCTGGCCGTGGTGATGCCCGCCCTCGCCCTCTCGGCGATCGGCCAGGCGGCGTCACCGGAACAGATGCTGCAATGGGCACCGGAATGCTTCGGTACGCCAGGCGATCTCAAACTCGCCGCCCTGGCCATCTCCGAACCCGAGGGCGGCAGCGACGTGCGCAATCTCCGGACCACCGCCCGCCGCGACGGTTCCGGGCCGGACGCCGACTGGATCATCAACGGCCACAAGATGTGGATCGGCAACGGCGGCATCGCCAACGTCCACGTCGTCAACGCCGTCGTCGACCAGGAGCTCGGGCACAAGGGTCAGGCGCTGTTCATCGTGCCGGGCGGCACCCCCGGCTTGGAGCTGGTCCGCAAGCTCGACAAGCTCGGCTGCCGGGCATCGCACACCGCCGAGCTCAAGTTCAACGACGTCCGAGTCCCTGCGGCCAACCTTCTCGGCGGACAGGAGCGGCTCGAGCACAAACTCGCCAAGGCGCGCGAGGCGATCGAGGGCGGCACCCGTTCCGGCTCCGCCACGCTTGGAACCTTCGAGCAGACACGACCGATGGTGGCCGCCCAGGCCCTCGGAATCGCGCGGGCCGCACTGGAATACGCCACCGACTACGCCAACCGGCGCGAAGCGTTCGGCGCGCCGATCATCGACAACCAGGGCATCGCGTTCCCGCTCGCTGATCTCGCCACCGCCATCGACGCCGCACGCCTGCTCACCTGGCGCGCCTCGTGGATGGCCGCCAGTGGTATCCGGTTCGAGCGCGGTGAGGGGTCGATGTCGAAGCTGGCCGCCAGCGAGGTCGCGGTGCGGACCACCGAACGCGCCATCCAGACCATGGGCGGCTGGGGCTACGTCAAGGACCACCCCGTCGAGAAGTGGTATCGGGACGCCAAGCTGTACACCATCTTCGAGGGCACCAGCGAGATCCAGCGCATCGTCATCTCCAACGCCCTCGGCGCCGCCGCCGGTAAGCCGCCCCTGCACGTCGACCTCGAACCCACCGGTGGACCCTTCAACCGGATGTTCGGTCGCGGAACGCCGGCACGTACCCAGGCCGGCAGCGCCGCGCTCGCGATGAAGGACCGCATTCCTGCCCCGATCATGCGGTTGGCGATGAAGGTGTTGCAGCCTCCGCGCAAATGACCTACAGCACCTGCTCGGACGGCGGCGACGCCGCGCTGGTGTCCATCTCGGTGCCCGCGGGTGTCATCTCCGCCTCCAATACCGTTACCGCGGAGGCGAATTCGGGTCGCACCCAGAATCCGGAATGACCACAGATCGGCGGATAGGTGCCGTCGGGCCGCACGGTCAGCGCCTCGACGTCGAGCACCCGGAAGTCGACATCCACCAGCGCGTCCGTCATGGTGTGGTTCGTCTTGTCGCTCACCCACGACCCGATCGGATCGGACGACGCCCACAGGTTGATCCACCGAGACCGTTGTCGCACAGCCACTCTCGGCAACGCGCCGGTCCCGAAGTACGCAGGGAAGTTTCGCGCGTACAGCCGACGCAGCGGTGAACCGAACGTCAACAGCGCCACCCGTGCCCTGCTGTCGTCGTCGTACTGCAACAACGTCGCCGCCGCGATCACGGTGCCCTGACTGTGCGCCGCGATCACCACCCGCGTATCGGGTTGGTCGGCGAGCACCCTGAGCCGATCCAGCAGTTCGGGCACGGTGCGCTCGGCATAGCACGGCGGCGTCAGCGGATGGTTCGCGCGCGGCCAGAACGTGATGACGTCCCAGAGCACGGCCACCACCCGGCGCATCTGACGGTCCCGATATGCCTGCACCGCAACGAGAACCAACCCGACCGCCAAGGACAGCGTGATAACGACGCTCGCCCTGGTGATCGTCGGCGAATACCCCGGCAGCGCCTCGAAGCCACCTCGCTCCGACACGTACCAGCCCGTCAGTGCCGCGATCACCACGACGGCCACCAGCGCCACCCCGCCGATCAACGTGACGCCCATATCGGTCAACGAGGCCACCGCGCGGGCCCGAGCGACCTGCCTGGCCCGCGCGTCGTTCTCCGCGGTACCCGGATAGTCGGCGAGCACCGAGGGCAGTGCGGCCGTCGTCCTTCTCGGCAGGACCACGCCCCACACCACGAGCACCACGGCGATCACCACCACGATCATCACCACGACGGTCACCGCCACCCAGAGATAGGGCGGTGGGACGATCAGCGGCGATTCGGCGTTCAGCGCCCTGACCCTGTCGGCGAACGGCGCGGCGGTGTTCCCCAGTGTGGTGGCCCGCTTGCCGATCGCCGCGTTGGCGGCCGCGGTGGAGATCACGGCGTCGCCGAGCACCTGGGCGATCCACAAGCCGATACCCACGCTGAACGCGCCGCCCATGAGCCAGGCGATCAACGCGACGAACGGCGCCGTCAGGCCGCGCAGCGTCGGACGCCACGCGGGGTCGGACGGCCTCGGTTGGCCACGCATCGACAACGCGGTGAACACGAACAGCAGGATCAACAGCGCCACTTGCACGCCGAGCAGGACGTAGATCGCCCCGCGCAACCCCGGAAAGTGTGTCGGCGGATGCGGATAGTCGACATCGGTGATCGCCACCCACACCAGCGATAGGACCAACAGCCCCAACGAAATCCAGCGCAGCGGCAGCAGCGGCCGCGTCAGCTGGTCGGCGCCACTGCCGCCCCGCGCGGTCGCCCGGTTCCAGGCCGTGGCCAACACGGCGATCGTGAGGATGACGCCGTTAGCGATCAGCAGGGCCGTCCCGACCGCGGCGGGTGTGGTGCTCAGAGGTGCTGCGAGTGTGAGCGCGGCGACCCCTGACGTCCATGCCATCACGTGGCAGGCTCGCAGCCGCAGCACCGACGGATCGATGCACCAGAACGTGTCCGATTCGAGCGGCACCTCGTCGGCTGTCACCACCGGATTCGGCGGCCTGCCAACCTCTCTCGTGTTCTCCCTGCCGAGCCGCCACAACGCGATGATCACCAGGACCAGCGGGAGGGCGCTCAGCGCCACCTGTGTCCCTCGCGGCAGCGTCGCGAGCCACGACAGCGGGCCCCACTGCGCCGCGCACTGCGGTAGGGCGACGCACTGCCACACCGTCACGTCCATGACCGCCACAGCGGTCGCCAGCATCAGCGTCAGGGTGAACGACAGTGCGATCAACCTCAGCAGCCCCACCGCGACAGACGCGGCACGGCGCTGCGCGGCGACGGGCGGCAGCATCCAGTGCGCGAGGTTGATGAAGATGAAGGGCAGGAAAAGCAGCCAGACCGCGCGGCTCGCGCGTCCGGACGTCAGGCCGCCCCACGAGTACGCCTCGACCACGCGACGCCATGCCGATCCACCCTCGGTGCGCTGGGCGTCGTCGATCCACGGCTGCCTGCGGTAGAAGCCGGCCGACTTGTCGCCCGCCTGCAGTTCAAGGAATTCGGCGGGGCAGCCCAGCAGCGCCTCGGGCGGTGTTCCGGATACGCCGTGCACCCGGAGTTCGACGACGGTGCCGGCCTCGGCCATCTCTTCATGGTCGCGCGAGGTTTGGCAGATGTTCCAGCGGGCACGCCACAAGAGGCTCATCAATCTCCAGGAGGATGCGATGCGAGCAGTCACGTGGCAGGGACGGCGGAAGGTTTCCGTCGATACGGTGCCCGATCCGGTGATCAAGGAACCCAACGACGCGATCATCCGGGTCACGAGCACGAACATCTGCGGGTCCGATCTGCACCTCTACGAAGTACTCGGCGCATTCATGAACCCCGGCGACATCCTCGGGCACGAGGCGATGGGAGTGGTCGAAGAAGTCGGCCGCGATGTCGACAACCTCGCCGCCGGCGACCGCATCGTGATCCCGTTCAACATCAGCTGCGGGCAGTGCTTCATGTGCGACCACGGCCTGCAGAGCCAGTGCGAGACGACTCAGAACCGCGATCAGGGCACGGGTGCGGCGCTGTTCGGCTATTCGACCCTCTACGGCGAAGTCGCAGGCGGGCAGGCCGAATACCTGCGGGTCCCGCAGGCGCAGTACACCCACATCAAGGTGCCCGACGACGCACCAGACGAACGCTATGTGTATCTCTCCGATGTCCTGCCCACCGCGTGGCAGGCCGTCGAGTACGCCGATGTGCCCGAGGGCGGCACGCTCGTGGTGCTCGGCCTGGGCCCCATCGGTTCGATGGCGTGCCGCATCGCGTCGCACCGCAAGAAGGCAACGGTGATCGGTGTCGATCTGGTCCCCGAGCGGTTGGACCGTGTCCGCCAGTACTGCTCGGAGGTCGTCGATCTGCGACGCGAGGACGCCGAAGAGGTGGTCAAGAGCTACACCGGGGGCCGGGGCGCCGATGCGGTCATCGACGCCGTCGGCATGGAGGCGCACGGATCGCCGGTGGCCGAGGCGGCGCAGACCGCCAGCGGCTTCCTGCCGTCGCCGGTCGGACGCGTCGTGATGAAGCACGCCGGTGTCGATCGCCTCGCGGCGTTCAACATGGCGATCGCGCTGGTGCGGCGCGGCGGCACGATCTCGCTGTCGGGTGTGTACGGCGGCGCCGCCAGCCCGGTGAATCTGATGACGTTGTTCGACAAGCAGATTCAGCTGCGCATGGGGCAGGCCAACGTCAAGAAGTGGATACCGGACATCATGCCGCTGCTCACCGACGACGACCCGCTCGGTGTGGAGCAGTTCGCCACCCACCGGTTGCCTTTATCGGCCGCACCCGATGCCTACGAGACGTTCCAGAAGAAGCAGGACGGCATGGTGAAGGTGGTCCTGACCCCCTGATGACCAGCCACGACGCAGGCAGGTGATACCCGTGGTTTCAGGTCGCGCACTTCTGGCAATCATTACCCGCGGGCAAGTTCAATGGAATCGACGGGTGGGATGACAATGGAGTTTCTTGCTCAGGGCAACGAGGGGGGCGGTGCCGCACTCGGTGAGGTCATCGGCATGTCGGCCGTTGCCATGGTCGTCGCGATCCTGCTGCTCTGGATCGGATTCCTGCACCGCACGCGCCGCATCACGTGGTTGAACAACCTCGCCGAGTGGGCGGGCCGCCGGTTCAAGCGCCCGCCGTGGGTGGCGCTCCCGATCGCGCTGTTCATCACGACGATCATCGCGGCGCTGTTCGGCTTCATCTGGGACGTCAGCCTGCACATCGGCAAGGGCCGCGATCCGGGACCGCTGGCCAACCCCGCGCACTACTACATTCTGTTCGGCCTGTTTCTGTTGTTCGTCGCCGGCTGCCTCGCGTGCGTGCTGCCCTACGAGAAGCCCGGTCCGTATGCCGTCCGGATCACGCGCGACTGGTATGTCCCCGTCGGCGGGCTGCTCATGGCCGGCTGCGGGCTGTACGCGCTGACGGGTTTCCCGCTCGACGACATCTGGCACCGCATCTTCGGCCAGGACGTCACACTCTGGGGACCTACTCACCTGATGATGATCGGCGGCGCCGGCTTCTCGACACTGACCGCGCTGTTCCTCGAGCACGAGGGACGCAAGGCCGCAGGTGAGAACGCGCCTAAGGACGGACCGGGTCTCAAGTTCATCCAGTACCTGGCGTTCGCCGGCATCGTCATCGGCATGTCGGTCTTCCAGATCGAATTCGACTTCGGCGTACCGCAATTCCGTCAGGTGTTCGAACCGATGCTGATCGCGACCGCGGGGGCGTTCGGCCTCGTCGCCGCACGAATCAAGTTGGGCCGCGGCGCGGCCGTCATCGCCGCGCTGCTCGCGATCGGATTGCGCGGCGGCGTCGCGCTGCTGGTCGGCCCGGTGCTCGGCGCGCCGATCAACTGGTTCGCGCTGTACCTCGGGCCGGCGATCGTCATCGAATTGATCGCGCTGACACCGCTTCTGAAACGACCGATCCTGTTCGGCGCCGTCAGCGGTCTCGGCGTCTCCACCGTCGGTCTGTGGCTCGAGTCGCTCTGGATCGACGCCGTCTACGCCTATCCGTGGCCGACCAGCATGTGGCCCGAAGCCCTGGCGATGGCCGTCCCGACCACCATCCTCACCGGTACCTGCGGGGCGATGATCGGCATGGTGCTGACCGACCAGAAGCTGCCCCGACGGGCGGTCAGCGTCGGCTTGGTGGTGCTCACCGTGTTGGCGATCGGCGGGGCAACCGCCAACGGGCTGCGCTACACCGTGCCTGAAAGCGCCAACGCCACAATCACTCTCACCGAAGCTCCCGCCGTCAACGGTGAGCGACACGTGACCGCTGACGTGCGGATCACTCCTGCCAACCTGATCAGCGACGACCCCAATTGGGTGTCGGTGCTCAGCTGGCAGGGCGGACTCGCCAACCAGCGCGGCATCTTCATCGACCACCTGCAGCAGGTCGGTCCGGGGCACTTCCGGTCGACGCAACCCATGCCGGCGTCGGGTTCGTGGAAGACGCTGTTGCGTGTACACGACCACAAGACGCTGACCGCCGTGCCGATCTATCTGGCGGGTGATCCGGGAATCGGCGCCGAAGAAGTGCCGGCCGAGGCGACGATGACGCGGCCGTTCGTCGCTGAGATCACCATTCTGCAGCGCGAGCGCAGCCCGGACACCCCCGAGGTGTTGTGGTTGATCGGTTGCCTGGTCGTGCTGACCTGCACGCTGATCCTGATCGCGGGTCTCTCGTGGGGAGCAGGCCGGCTCAACCGCGGCGAGCCGACAGCCAGTAAGACTGAACTGCAACCGTCAGTGCAGGCATGAACGACGTTGTCGTCCTCGCCCACCACTCGGTGCTGCTCGCCATACCGGCATTCGCCCCGGCGTTCGTAGTGGTCGGCGTCGTCATCTACATCGCCATGCGCGACCGTAAGAAAGGCGACGAGCCTCACGGTGAAAGCTCTGGCCCGGCACGCAAAGATGGTGCACCGTGAGGAAAACAACCATTCTCTCCGTGCTGATGACCGCTGCGCTGCTCGCCGCCGGCTGCGGCGGCAACGAGGGCGAGGAGCCCACCGACGCCGGCCCGTCGGCGACGGCGGTCAACCCGTCGGAAATGGCCGACCAGCAGGCGCCACCCGCCCGGATCGTCGTCGACGTCACGATCGAGGGCGGAAACGTGACGCCTGTCAACGAGCAGTTGGAGGCCACGCTCGATCAGCCGATCATCATTCGCGTCAACAGCGACGTCGCCGATGAGCTCCATGTGCACTCGAACCCGGAGCACACGTTCAAGATCGAGCCCAAGGCGGGCCAGGCGTTCCAGTTCAGCGTGAATGTGCCCGGAAAGGTCGACGTGGAGTTGCACCAGCTGAAGAAGACCATCGCCACCATCACCGTCCGGTGACCGCGGACCGGTCGATCGCCGTCCTCGCCCATGGCCTGGGCGGTTCGACCGACCTTCCGATTCCGTTCACTTACGCAGTCATCGGCGCGGCCTGGGCGCTCACATTCACGTTCGCCGTTGTCGCCCTGGCCTGGCGCACACCGAAATTCGATCCGGACAAGCCCGGCCGCGAACTGCCCGCGTGGGTCACCACAGCTGTCGATGCGCCGGTCACCCGCTGGGCGGTCGGCCTCCTCGGCCTGGCTCTCGCGGTGTGGGTGGGTCTGGCCGCGTTCTTCGGTCCGCAGGACGCCGACAATCCGCTGCCAGGCGTGTTCTACGTGCTGCTGTGGGTCGGCCTGGTGGCGGCGTCGCTGCTGCTGGGACCGGTGTGGCGCGTGCTGTCGCCGGTGCGCACGGTACATCGGTTGCTCGGCGGCCGATCGCTACGCGGATATCCGGAAGCCCTGGGTTACTGGCCGGCGGCGCTGGGCCTGTTCGCATTCGTGTGGCTCGAGCTCGCCAGCCCCGATCCGGGTTCGCTTGCCGCGATACGGCTTTGGCTGCTGATCTACCTGGCCGTGACCCTCGCGGGCGCGCTGTGCTGCGGTACGCGGTGGTGTGCCCGAGCCGACCCGTTCGAGGTGTACAGCATCGTGGTGTCGCGGCTGTCGGCGCTTCGGCGCAACCGTGGCGGCCGCATCGCGATCGGCAACCCGTTCGACCATCTGCCATCGCTGCCGGTGCGGCCGGGCATCGTCGTGGTGCTGTCGGTGCTGCTGGGGTCGACGGCCTTCGACAGCTTCTCAGCGCGGCCGCAGTGGCGCACCTTCGTCGAGCAGACCGCCGGGTCCGCCGCGACCGCCACCCTGATCAACACTGCGGGCCTGGCACTGTTCGCCAGCGTGGTCGCGGGCACGTTCTGGCTGGCGGCCAGGGCGACCGGGGGGGTCGATTCAGAGCAGCGCCGCCGGCTGCCCGGGCAGATGGCGCACTCGCTCATCCCGATCGTCGTCGGCTATGTGTTCGCCCACTACCTGACCTACCTGATCGAACGAGGGCAGCAGACGGTCTACCTGCTTGTCGGCCTGGACGCCGACGTGAACTACTTTCTGTCCCTTCACCCTTCGCTGCTCGCGAGCATCAAGGTGGGCTGCGTGGTGGCCGGTCACATCGCTGGGGTCGTCGCCGCGCACGACCGCGCGCTGCGCCTGCTGCCCAAGCCGCACCAGCTGACGGGACAGCTCGCGATGATGCTGGTGATGGTCGGTTACACATTCACCGGGCTGTACCTGTTGTTCGGCGGGTAAATTTCTACTCATGCGGGCGTTGATCATCACCGACGTTCAGAACGACTTCTGCGACGGCGGTTCGCTGGAGGTCCGTCGCGGCGCCGAGGTCGCCAGCCGCATCAGTGAGTTGCTGCACGGCGACCACGGGTACACACACGTGGTCGCCACCAAGGACTTCCACATCGATCCCGGTGAACACTTCTCCGACCACCCGGACTACGCGGTGTCGTGGCCGCGCCACTGCGTGGCGGGGACACCAGGGGCCGACTTCCATCCGGATCTCGACACCACCGCGGTGGAGGCCGTCTTCCACAAGGGCAAGTACTCGGCCGCCTACAGCAGTTTCGAGGGAGTCGACGACGACGGCACCCCGCTGGCGGACTGGCTGCGTCGGCGGGGCGTCGACGAGGTCGACATCGTCGGCATCGCGACGGACTACTGCGTCCAGGCGACGGCCCTCGACGCCGCGAAGGTCGGCTTCAAGACCAGGGTGCTGCTCGACCTGACGGCAGGTGTCGCGCCGGAGTCGACAGCCAAGGCCGTCGAGAACCTGCGGGCCGTCGGCGTCGCCGTCGCCTAACCGCGGGTGGGGTCCGCGGGCCGCCCCGTCCACTTCGGCGGACGCCCGGCCAGATGGGCGCGCACACCCTCCTTCGCGTCGTCGTGACCCATGAGCGCGAGGTGGATGTCGGTTTCGCGACGGCCCACGGCGGCGCGGTCGAGATCGAACGAATCCCACAGCAGCCGCTTGCTGGCCGCGACCGACATCGGCGCGGTGTTCTCGGCGATGTCGCGCGCCAGTTCCATGGCGGCGGGAAGCACCTCGTCCGCGTCGAGCATGCGGCTGCCCAGCCCCAGCGCCACCGCTCGGCGGCCATCGAATGTCGCACCGGTCAACAGGATTTCGGCGGCGTTGGCGATCCCGACCAGACGCGGCAGCACCCAGTGCGAGTAGGCGTCGGCGACGACGCCGCGACGCACCTGGACGACGCCGTAGCGGGCATCGGCGGCGAAGAACCGGATGTCGCACTGCAACGCCAGCGTCAGACCCAACCCGATGGCGTGGCCGTTGACCGCGGCGATCACCGGTTTGGACAGCGTCCAGGCGGGCACGTCGATACCGGCCGCGGTGAACCCGGACCCCGGCGCGGCGAACGTGTCCTCACCCTCGCCGAGGTCGGCGCCCGCACAGAAAGCGGGTGGCGTGCCCGTCAGCACGATGACCCGGACCTCGTCGTCGCGCTCGCAGGTGCGGTAGGCGTCCGCGAGCTCGTCGCGCATCCCATCGCCGACGGCATTGCGCTGCTTCGGCCGGTTCAGCGTGATGGTTGCCACGCCGCCATCGATGGTCAGCAGCAACGTCCGGTATTCGAGTGAGGAACTCATTGGTTGCAATGCTGTCGCATTGGGCATTCCCTAACGTCGCCTTCGTGCGCATCCGTGTCGTCCGTGTCGATATTTATGGGAGCCGCAACCTTGACTCAAGCCGCAAACCCGCAGGTCAACGCCCAGTTTGAGGTCTGGCCGGGTAAGGCCTACCCGCTGGGTGCGACCTATGACGGCACCGGCACCAACTTCGCGCTGTTCAGCGAGGCCGCCGAACGGGTGGAACTGTGCCTGTTCGACGACGACGGCTCCGGCAACCTCACCGAGACCCGGCTGACCCTGCCCGAGGTCGACGGCTTCGTCTGGCACGCGTTCGTGCCCAACATCGAACCCGGCCAGCGCTACGGCTACCGGGTGCATGGTGCCTACGACCCCGCCGCGGGTGCTCGGTGCAACCCGAACAAGCTGCTGCTCGACCCGTACGCCAAGGCCATCGAGGGCACCTTCGAGTGGAACCAGTCGCTGTTCGGCTACAACTTCGGCGACCCCGACAGCCGCAACGACGACGACTCGGCCGCCAGCATGCCCAAGTGTGTCGTCATCAACCCGTACTTCGACTGGGGCGTCGACCGCCCGCCCGGCCACGAGTACGCCGACACCGTCATCTACGAAGCCCACGTCAAGGGCCTCACGCAAACGCACCCGGACATCCCCGAGCAGATCCGCGGCACCTACGCCGCCGTCGCGCACCCGGTGATCATCGAGCATCTGAAGTCGTTGGGCGTCAACGCCATCGAGCTGATGCCCGTGCACCACTTCGTCAACGACTCCACGCTCATCGAAAAGGGTCTCTCGAACTACTGGGGCTACAACACAATCGGGTTCCTGGCGCCCGATCCGAAGTACAGCTCCAGCCCGAATCCCGGTGGGCACGTGCAGGAGTTCAAGGCGATGGTCCGCGCGCTGCACGAGGCCGACATCGAGGTCATCCTCGACGTGGTCTACAACCACACCGCGGAGGGCAACCACCTCGGGCCGACGCTGTCCATGCGCGGCATCGACAACGCCGCGTACTACCGCCTGGTCGACGATGACAAGCGGTACTACATGGACTACACCGGCACGGGCAACAGCCTCAACGTCGGCCATCCGCACACGCTGCAGCTGATCATGGACTCGCTGCGGTACTGGGTGACCGAGATGCACGTCGACGGCTTCCGGTTCGACCTGGCATCCACACTGGCCCGCGAGTTCTACGACGTGGACCGGCTGTCGGCCTTCTTCGAACTCGTACAACAGGATCCGACGGTCAGCCAGGTGAAGCTGATCGCCGAACCGTGGGACGTCGGACCCGGCGGATACCAGGTCGGCAACTTCCCGCCGCAGTGGACGGAGTGGAACGGTAAGTACCGCGACACCGTCCGCGACTACTGGCGCGGCGAGCCCGCCACGCTGGACGAGTTCGCGTCACGGCTGACGGGCTCAGCCGATCTGTACGAGAACACCGCGCGCCGACCGGTGGCCTCGATCAACTTCGTCGTCGCCCACGACGGCTTCACGCTGCGGGACCTGGTGTCCTACAACGAGAAACACAACGAGGCGAACGGCGAGGACAACAACGACGGCGAGAGCCACAACCGGTCGTGGAACTGCGGCGTCGAGGGTCCCACCGACGATCCGGAGATCAACGCGCTGCGCGCCCGTCAGCAGCGCAACTTCCTGACCACGCTGCTGCTGTCGCAGGGTGTGCCGATGATCGCCCACGGCGATGAGCTCGGCCGCACCCAGCAGGGCAACAACAACGTGTACTGCCAGGACAACGAGCTGTCCTGGATCGACTGGGCGAGTGCCGATTCCGACCTGATCGAGTTCACCCGGTCGGTGTCTGGGCTGCGCGCCGCACACCCGGTGTTCCGGCGGCGACGGTTCTTCTCCGGCCGCCCGGTGCGCCAGCGCGGCGGCGAGAAGCTACCCGACATCGCGTGGTTCGCCCCAGACGGTTCGGAGATGAGCGACGAAGATTGGGAGTCCGGGTTCGCCAAGTCGATCGCGGTGTACCTCAACGGGCACGGCATACCCGACCTGGACGTGCGCGGTCAGCGCGTGATCGACGATTCGTTTGTGCTGTGCTTCAACGCCCACTACGAGCCGATCGAGTTCGTGCTGCCTGCAGAGCAATTCGGTACCGCGTGGGTGCCGGTGATCAACACCGCGGCGGCCGGCGACGAGGAGGCCGAGCGCTATGACGCCTCCGCGAAGGTGTCCGTCGACGCCAGGTCGGTGTTGGTGCTGCAGTCGGCTCCGGCCGACGAGAAGTAGTCAGCGCTCGACGTCGAAGAACGACTCGCCGTCCTCGGGGGTGCCGTCGATCTGCCCACGGTCGGTGCCGTGCCGCTCCGGATCGATGCGGTCGAGCGCGTCGTCGGAGAGCTCGACGGTCTCCCGGTCGGTGTCATCGGCATCGCGGGGGTCGACGTCGTCGGGTCCGATGTCGGGGACCTCGTCGGCGAGACGCTCGTCGAGCGTCTCGTCCTCTTTAGCCTCGATCCACTTCTCCGGCGGGTCGACCACCTCGTCGCCATCATCGTTGCGCACCTCGTCGGAGTCGAGCTGCTCCTCGGGCGTGAGGGGGTTGTCGTCGGATACGTCGCGTGCCATGCCTGCCATCTTGCCCGAGGGCCGCGCGGCTAAACCGAAAAGGCGGCGAATAACGGAAACATCGCAGAAGCGTTGCGCGCCAGCATTCTTCCCGTCCAAGTTCCCCATACCGTACCGATCCGTATGGTACGGTCACGTCTTATTAGCAACCGCGGCCGCTGCGTCGGCGCAGAGTAGTTTTCTGTGCCGCCGGCCGGGCGGGCCGGAGTAGGAGCCGATGAGCGGCGGCACCTCCCGGCGGCCGCGGTTGCTAATACTTTTCCGGCGGTCGAAGCCGATCAGACGCGCAGATTCGTTGCCGACTCAATTTTCGCGAGCGTAAACAACGTCGTATGCTCCCCCCATGACGCAGGCGCGCAGCCCGCTGACGGCCGACGACTGGGTCCAGGCGGGGTTCGCCCTCCTCTCGGAGGGCGGGCCGAGCGCGCTGAAAATCGGTCGGCTGTGCGAACGCCTGCAAGTCACCAAGGGCAGCTTCTACTGGCATTTCGCCGACATGTGCGCATACCGCACCGCGCTTGCCGATGCGTGGGCCAACCTGCACGACCAATGGCGCCGCCGGATCGAGAGCTTTCGCGACGTCAAGGGCCGTGAACGGCTCGAGGAGATGGTCCAGTCCCTGCTGCGGCCCGACCACTGGGCGCTCGAGCGGGCGATGCGGATGTGGGCGCTGACCGACGAGACCATCCATCGCAGCGTCCGCCAAAGCGATGAGCGGGTGCTCTCCGAAGTCCGGCGGGCGTTCCTCGATTGCGGATTCGACGAGGAAGAGGCGGCCTGGCGCTCGTCGGTGCTGTTCGCCACCGGCATGGGCCTGGTGCACGAGACGCCGGTGGTTGAGGACGCGCCCGCACCGCTGGACGGCCGCGTCCTGGACCTCATGCTCCGTCGATAGGCCGGTTTCTCTTGCGATTTCGGCGTGCTTAGTCTCGCTCAGCGGTACTTAACACGCCGAAGTCGCCGTCAACCGACGATGCGGGCGATCGATTTCAGCGGAATCGGCAGCCAACTCGGCCGGTGCCGGGCCTCGTAACCGGCCTCGTACACCGCCTTGTCGAGCTCGTACGCGAGGAGCAGGTCGCCCGCGTCGCGCGGGTCGGCACCGGAAACCTCCGCGTAGCCCTCGCAGAACGAGCCCGCGTTGCGGTCCACCCATTCGCGGGCCCGCGCGGCGAGCTGCCGGTCACGATCCTCGTCTCGCGAGTCACTCGAATGGTCGATCAGCCGTTGGTATGCCGCGTATTCGTAGGACCGCAGCATGCCGGCCACGTCCCGCAGCGTCGAGTCGGGCTGCCTGCGCTCGTCGAGCGGTTGGCCGGGCTCGCCCTCGAAGTCGATCAGCAGCCACGACTCCGGGGTGCGCAACACCTGGCCGAGATGCAGGTCGCCGTGGATGCGCTGCACGACGATCTTCTCCTCGGCGAGCTTGCGGTAGCGCTCCTCGATCAGCTCCACGAATTCCTCGAGTTCGGGCACCGCCTTCGCGACCGCCGACAACCGCTCGAGCATGGTGTCGGTCGGGAACGCGACGATCGATGTCTCGAGGCTGTCGGCCAGCGTCGCGTGCACAGCGGCGACCGCTTCACCCAGCCGGAAGGACTCGCCCGCGAAGTCGCCGCCGACCTCGTCGGCGTACAGGTCGCCTTCGGCGAACAGATCGCGCGTGCTCGCCAACGCCATATCCCAACCCTCGGCGGAGTTGGCCGCGAACTCGGTGACCATGCCGAGCGCACAGGGGTCCCCGTCGGACGTCGTCGTCTCGAACGAGCCGAGCAGGCGTGCCACATGCGGATTCCCCGCCCGCGCCAGCACCCGGTTGAGCTCGATGTCCGGATTTATCCCCGGCGTGATGCGTCGAAAGATCTTGAGAACGGCGTCCTGCTCGAATACGACGCTGGTGTTGCTCTGCTCAGCGCCCATCATGTGTGGCGCGACGTCGAGCGGCAGGGTGACGTCGGGCTCCTTCTCGAAGCGCACCATCGCGTCGGCCGCGCCGACGGTCGCCGACGAGTCGATCAACGACAACAGGTACTGCCCGGCCGTCGGATCGTAGAGCGCGTCATAGGCGGTGCGGTCGCCGTCGCGACCGATGGTCGCCACGTCGGCGTACTCCTCGATGGGTCCGGCGTCGTTCCACTGCACGATGATCTGGTAGCGCTCCGACGAGCCGTCGGTGTACGACGCGTCGACCAGGACGAGGTCCAAGTCGTCGCGCAGCGGGACGGTGACAGCCGGCTCGGCGGAGGCGAGCTCGCGGCTGCGCCCCGCGTACCAGCGTTGTAGCGGTAACCATTGGTCGAACGGGAGATTCACGGTGTAGCTCCAAGTTCCGGTTCAGGTTCTCGCAGTGCGAACCAGTAGAACCCGTGACCTGGCAGGGTGAGCAGGTACGGCAGCTGGCCGATGCGCGGGAACTCGACGTGCCCGGTCATCTCGATGGGTGTGTACCCGTTCCAGTGCTGCAGATTCAGCTCGATGGGCTGCGGGAAGCGCGACAGGTTGTTGACGCACAGCACGGTGCCGCCCTGTTCTTCGCTTTCCATCTCGCGAACGTACGTCAATACCGACGGATTCGACCCGCCAAGCTCGCGGAAAGTACCGACGGCGAACGCGTCGTGGCGGCGACGTACGGCCAGCATCGTGCGGGTCCAGTTCAGCAGCGACGTCGAGCTGTCGCGCTGTGCCTCGACGTTCACCGATTGGTAGCCGTAGATCGGGTCCTGGTTGGGCGGCAGGTACAGCCGGCCGGGGTTGGCGGTGGAGAAACCCGCGTTGCGGTCGGGGGTCCACTGCATCGGGGTGCGCACGCCGTCGCGGTCGCCGAGCCAGATGATGTCGCCCATCCCGATCTCGTCGCCGTAGTAGAGCACCGGTGAACCGGGCAGGGACAGCAGCAGTGCCGTGAACAGCTGCATCTGGTTGCGGTCGTTCTCGAGCAAAGGCGCGAGACGCCGCCGGATGCCGACGTTGGCCTTCATCCGGGGGTCTTTGGCGTATTCGGCGTACATGTAGTCGCGCTCTTCGTCGGTGACCATCTCGAGCGTCAGCTCGTCGTGGTTACGCAGGAAGATGCCCCACTGCGCCATCTCGGGGATGGGCGGGGTCTGCGCCAGGATCTCGGAGATCGGGAACCGCGATTCACGCCGAACCGCCATGAAAATCCTTGGCATCAGCGGGAAGTGGAACGCCATGTGGCATTCGTCGCCGCCGGTGTCGGGGTCGCCGAAGTACTCGACGACGTCGGCGGGCCACTGGTTGGCCTCGGCCAGCAGGACGCGACCCGGGTACTCGTCGTCGATCACCTTGCGGCAGTGCTTGAGGAAGGCGTGCGTCTCGGGCAAGTTCTCGCAGTTGGTGCCCTCGCGCTCGAACAGGTACGGGACGGCGTCCAGGCGGAAGCCGTCGATGCCGAGGTCCAGCCAGAAACGCAGGACGTCGAGCATCGCCTCCTGTACTGCGGGGTTGTCGTAATTCAGGTCGGGTTGGTGCGAGAAGAAGCGGTGCCAGTAGAACTGCCGCCGCACCGGGTCGAAGGTCCAGTTGGACTCCTCGGTGTCGACGAAGATGATTCGGGCGTCCTGGTACTTCTCGCTGGTGTCGCTCCAGACGTAGAAGTCGCCGTAGGGGCCGTCGGGGTTGCGACGCGATTCCTGGAACCACTCGTGCGAATCCGACGTGTGGTTCATGACCAGGTCGGTGATGATGCGGATACCGCGGCGGTGCGCTGCGTCCAGGAGTTCGACGAAGTCCTCAACGGTGCCGAACTCAGGGAGCACCTTGTAGAAGTCGCGGATGTCGTAGCCTCCGTCGCGCAGCGGAGAATCGTAGAAGGGCGGAAGCCAAAGGCAATCGACCCCAAGCCATTTCAGGTAGTCCAGGCGTTCGGTCAGCCCGCGCAGGTCCCCGATGCCGTCGGCGTTGGAGTCGTGGAATGCGCGTACCAGCACCTCGTAGAAGACGGCGTGCTTGAACCAGGTGCGATCCTCGGGCAGCGCCCGCGCATGTTCGAAGTCTTCGGCGCTCGGATGCTCAACCACGCCGTCCTCGACGTGGCTGCCTTCCGTGGGGTCGTGGTCGCTAACGTCCATACAGTCTTCAAACCTACCCATGTCCGTTGAAGTTGAACCGCCCGAAATCTGGGCATTGTAGGTTCCCCCGCGCGACGTATTCTGCTCGCGTTTTCGCGCCGCGCAAGTGGTGATTTGTGTGACAGAACCCCACATTCGGTGGGGGTGCTCGGCTGGTGTGGGGGTTGTATGCGCGGGATGGACCGATGGCCGGTGTCTGGCGGTGACGTGCCTGGTAGACGGCGGTGTCTGACGGTCTGTTCGACGACGTCGGACCGGTGGAATTAGTGCATTTGGCGGCTTTTCAGGTCCGGTAGCATTTTCCGCGTGACGCCTGAGGGGGCTCGGCGGGGTTCAGCGGGGGAGCTGAATGCCGAGCGGAGCGACTGTGACTGAGGATTTGCGCGTCGATACCGCGTTGGTCCGGCAGTCGGGCGCGAAGTTGCAGACGATCGCCGGATTGATCCCGGAGGCGCCTGCCCCGTTCAGCCCGGCGGGCACCGATGCACTGTCAACGGCGATCGCGGGCAAGGTCGCCGAGGTGGTCGATCCGGTGATCGCCCAGATGCCGATCACCAAAGAAGAGCTGACCCGCTACGCCCAGAATGTGATGGCCGCGGCGGACCGCTACGACGCGACCGATCGGCAGATTGCAGAGGACATTCTCAAGCGGTTGGGTCTGCTGGACGAGACAGTGGGAGCGGGCGGCGGTGCGCCGGGAACGCCCGTGTCGGGCGGGACGCCGGCTGCGGCTCCGGCGGCCGGAGCGGGGCAGACGGACCAGATGGGCCAGCTGATGCAGATGCCGATGCAGCTGGCTCAACAGGCTGCTCAGATCCCGATGCAATTGGCGAGCATGGCGGCGGCGATTCCCCAGGCGATCATGCAAGGCGTGCAGAGCGCCGCGCAGCAGGCGAGTCAAATGGCAGAGATGTCAAGCGAAGAGCGTCTCGCCGACGAGGATCCGAAGCTCGATGTCGAGGAGCAGCCCAAGGAGAGGGCGGAGCCGCGGTCCGACGAAGCGGCGCCGGGTGGCTCGAGTGCCGAGCGGGCGCCGGAACCTGCGCCGCAAGAATCCAAGCCGGAGCCGCCTTCCTCGCCGAAGCCCGCGCCGACACGTCCGGCCGAGGCGACGATCAGGGTCGCGCTGTGAGCTTTCAGCCGCCCGGCGGTACGCCCCCGCCTGGCAGTCCACCGCCCGGCGGTCCGCCGCCCGGGAATAATGTTCCGCCGCAAGGCTATCCGGGGTCCCAGCAGCGATGGCAGACATGGGGCGCTGGCCCGCCGACGAAGAAGGGCGGCAACGGCTGGAAGTGGGGCATCGGAGCGCTGGCGCTGCTGGTCGTCATCGGAGTTACTGTGGCAGTGACGATTTCGGTAACAAAAGACCGTGGTGACGACGGTGCGGCGTCGACGGGCGAGACGTTCGGGTTGGCGAGCGCCGACGACAAAGGTCCGGTCAGCATCATTACCGAGGATCCGAGCTGTACAGCATGGGGCCCGATCGTAAGGACACTCGCGCAGGAACAGCGCAACGGTTGGGACCAGCGGGATCGTTCAATCCCGGCTACCCAATGGACACCCGCGCAGCGAACGCAGTACGAAGAAGTTGCCGGTGCCATGCGTCGGGCAGCCGACCAATCGGTACCGCTGGTAAAGGTCACGCCACACAGGGTGATGCGTGAGCTTTACCAGCAGTTCATCGCTTACGCACATGCCTACGTTGACGCCATACCCACCTATAGCGAGACCGACAACCTCCTTGCGGGCGTCGCCGGGGGGATCTCAAATGCATTGACAGACATATGTACTGCAATTTCCTATGGCTCTGCTGAGGCGCGTGCTCCACTTGTGGATGCACCGCCGAATCCGACCGCGATCGAACCGCCTACCGAGCCCGGTGGCGCCACGTTGTTCCTTAGCGCTGTCGATCGCACATGTCCGGATCTGATTGAAACTCTCGAGCAATTCGACGAGGACACCGCTGAGTGGCAAGCGATGGACTCAAATGTCCCCGCTAGTGACTGGAACCCGGAACAGCGCAAGATAATAGAGGGCGTCATTCCAGTGATGACTGGGTTGGCTCACCATCTCGACGAACTAGGCCTTCGCAGTAACAATCCCACCCTGCAGGATTTCGCGTTGCTCGCTGCGCAGTATCGCCGCGCATACGCGAATGCACTGCCGTCATATTCGACACCCGATTCCTACCTAGCGGCGGTGTCAGCGGACATCACTTCTGCCGTCGCCGATGCGTGTAGAGCGTCGGACGCGTAGCGGATGGCTATCGGCAGGCCAGCTGATCCCTGTGGAATGGCTGCACCGCCAGCGTGGCCAGACGTAGATGAGGATGCGTTGGGTACCTGCGCGGAGACCTTCGAGTCACTTTCGACCACAGTTGGCTCGCAACTCGACGCGGTAAAGGAGCAGCGACTCCTTATGTTTAGCGGCGTTGGCATCTGGTCAGGCATGGGCGCAGCGGCCGCCAATATCGGCCTCGACAGACAGATCGTTGACCTAGAGGGCCTCAAAGATCGACTCGACTCTTCTGTGAAAATTTTCAGGGACAGCATGGCCACGGTGATTAACGCCAAGAACGCGGTCATCGCAAACGTCGAGAAAGCGAACAACCTGATTAGTGTCGTCGAGGACACCAAAGGCGCGGATTCTGAGAAGAAGTCGGCGATTCAAGCCATCATCGATGCCACTCGCAGCGAGAACGTGGACATCGTTGATACTGCTGGATCGCGCATTTCGGGAAAGCCTGTGGAAGGTCGCAGCGATTCGGTAGCTAGCGATGCCAACAATCACGAAGATAACACTGTTGATGACGCTTCCGCAGAGGGTAGCCGGATTCGTGCGAGCAACATGTCTTTCGGCGACCACGCAAGCCTTGCTCCTGCGCCAGGGGCGTCGACTCCACTCCCGGCAGCACCGAATTCACGGGGGTCGGGCGGGAGTGATACCAGCAAGATGCCGTCAGTGGACGAACCTGCCAAGGTCTATAGCCCTCCGCCACCGGCACCGACCGTGCCAGCCTCGGGTGAAAGCGACACGGTCAGGAGGCCATCTCTGACATCGAATATGGAGGGTCCTACCGCTGGCATGCCTCCCGCTGTACCAGGGCCAGCGATACCCGGGGTCCCTCGGGTACCCGGAATGCCCAGTGCGCCTTCGACTCCGAGCGCGCCATCAGCTCCGAGCATCGGAGTACCTTCGAGCCCGCTGTCGACCCCTTCGACACCCTCGCCATCCGCGCCCAGCGTGCCGAGTACCGCTGGCGCGGCGCCCGTTACGCCCCAACAACAGCTGACCGAGTTCCACAGAGCAATGGCCGAAGCCGCAACGAAAGCCGCCCAAACACCAATCCTGCCAACCCAACCGGCAACATCGCTTGGCTCCGCTCCGATCGCACCGCCATTGACGACACCACCGGTCCTCGACGCGCCACCCGCTCCTACCCAAACGCCCGTAACATCGGCTCCTGCTGCTGGCGCCCCAGCGCCAGTCGCGCCACCACCCGGGCCGTCGGCACCGGCTCCAGGTTCGCCGATACCCCTGGGCCCGCCTCCAACGCCGTCGCCCGCGGCACCCGTCGCATCAGCAGGACCCGTCGGCCCGTCAATGCCAGTCGCCGCCGCCGGCCCCAGCTCTGTGGGAGCCCCTGCACCAGTTCCGGTTTCGGCCGCGCGCGCCCATCGTGAAGCCGCTGCTGTAGCGGCGACAGCAGGCGCTCTGCGCCGTCGTGCCCCCGGCACCGATCCCGCGATGTTGGCTCAACGTATCGCCGCCGCCCTCAACGTCGGTATCACCGATGTCGGATTCTTCTGGATAACCGGCCTGGCGAAGGACGGAACCATCGTCGTCGCCAACAACTACGGACTGGCCTACATACCTGAGGGAGTGAACCTGCCCGAGCACGTCAAGATGGCCACCGCCGACGAATCCATCCCCGCCAGCGTCCGCGCCGCTTGGACGACGTATCCTATTCTCGCCCTTCATGGTTGGGCCCAATACCACAACACCGATCTGCGCGCTGTCATCGCCACCGAAGACCAGTTCAAGGGATTCGACCCGGGTACCCCGAAGATCGTCCTACGGCCGGATGACATCCCCGAGAACGGGGCCATCACAGGGCGGCACCGCCTACAGGTCATCGCCCCCGACGCCGCGATGAAGCTCGCCGCTGTGAGCGGTTCCGGCTTGGCCGACCTACTGCCTCCACCCTCAACCGACGCCAACGCGCCCGAGGATCGACGATCTCAGCTGTGGTTCGAGGTGTTTCGTCCACTGTTGAGCAACGTTCCTGACCGCGCTGCCGTGCAACTCGCGGCGTTCGTGACCTATGCAGACCACGCACGAGAGCTTGCATTGCACCTCGCACACACCGCCGCCGATCCTGCCGCTCAACGTGCCGCCATTGCCGATTGGATCTACTGGCAGCACCTGAGTGTGCTGATGTCCGACGCCGTGAACAGCGAGGGCACCGTATGAGCATCATCAACGCGTTCCTGTCCACGTGGTCGCACACACGACGGAGTTTCGGGGCTGGGACGCCTGTCCGCGGTGCGCAATACAGCAGCGATCGTCTAGGCCACGCCGAATCTATTCTCGCGTCCGCGGCACCCGGATCGCATTGGTCCGGATCAGCCGCCACCGAGTACGCCGCGGCGAATACCAAACAACGCCACGCAATTGGACACTTCGCTGCGGTCGACCACCGCTTCCGTTCAGAAGTCGATCGATCCGCAGACGTTACCGATGCCCGTCGCCGCGATCTCGACACCGTCCGCAAGCAAGTGATCGACGCCGCCGCGAACACGCCTCAGGGCGAGACTGGGGAACGGCTGCGACTCGCGATCGCTCAGAAAGGATTCGAGCAGCTCCGCGAGATCATCCACCGCTCAATCGCCGAATCCCGCGATATCGCCCAGAGAATCCGCGGTCTCCGCGATGAGTACTTAGCGTTGGATTTCCAACAGACACCCGAGCATGAATCCGCGATCCGGGGCGTCGATTTCAAGACCGACACTCCCGACGAGCCACCACCGCTCATTCCGGGCCAGCCAGTCGACCCCGCCTCGAATCCCTTCATTGGCGACGAACGGTTCGGCTACTGGGTAAACATGAACCCATTGCCCTCCAACGGAACGCGACCCCCTCCATTGACACGTCAGTACCATCCGTTCCCGGAAGGCACGCCGCTGAAGATTGGCGGCACGACGGGCTGGTACACGCCGGGGAAGAGCTGGGCCGCCGACCCACCGGCCGGCAGACTCGAAGAGCAGTACCGGTTCCGGATTGCCGGCCACGAGGCAACGACATACACGAAGATGGTCCACGAGAACGGGCGCTGGCAGCAGCAACGCTGGGTTCAGAACGTCTACGAGTACCAACAGCACAACCGGGTCGTCGACAGCAATGAGCAGTCGATGACGTTCATGGATATCAGGTGGAAACCTATTGATCTCAACGAGATTGCGGTGCTGTCAGCCAAGAACGCGGATATCACCTACTACCTGCCCGATGGCTGCGGCGGCCAGTTCACGTATCAGAACGGCGTTCCTATCGGTGGCTTGCGCGGGCTTCCCCCGTCACCGCCGATCATGACGCGACCGCGGTGACCTATCCCGGGACCCGCCTAACGTCGGGCAGACGGCGCCTCGTCAGGATCTTCGGAGTCCAGTTCGTCCCAATGCACCCACTCCGGTAGCGGAGTCGGTGGCACGCCGCGGAAATACGGGCGCTGCAGGCTCAGATCAGGCCGATCGCGGTAATGCGCTCTGCGAGAGCGAATGACGTACACGGTCACAATCGCCGCTAACCCACACAGGATGAACGCGATCAGAGCAATCTTGAGTATCAGCAGCAACACGTCGTCCCCAGACCCATCACCGCACTGACTCTACCGCCGCCCGGCGTGGCCAGATCCCGACGATTGTTGTCCGTCCGGCAACTGTCCGGACCTGCCGCGACTCGGCAATGTGACGGTATGACCAACGACCAGCTGTCCGTGCCGGGAGATCCCGTCGAGTGGAACCTCCCGGACTCCGAAATCTGTTCCACCGCCCTTCGATTGACGGCCGACGTGTCCCCGCCCTTCCTGACCAACCACTGCGTCCGCAGCTACCTGTTCGGGCGCGAACTCGCTGCCGCCAAAGGCTTACGCAGCGACATCGACTATGACGACGAACTGTTCTTCCTCGCCTGCATCCTGCACGACCTCGGCATCACCGATTACGCCCTCGGTGACCAGCGCTTCGAAGTTGACGGTGCCGACGCCGCCGCCCGCTTCCTCCGTGAACGATCGGTACCCGAGGATCGCGTCACCACCGTGTGGCAGTCCATCGCCCTGCACACCAGTGTCGGCTTGGCTGAACGATTCGGCCCAGTGCAGTCCGTCTGCTTCGTGGGCATCTCGCTCGACATCGACGGCAGGGCCAAGGACCTTCTCTCGCCCGGGTTCGCCGATCGGGTGCACACCGCCTGGCCGCGACACGACCTCGGATACGCGATCTCCTCGGCCATCGCCGAGGGCACCCGGGCCAATCCGATGAAAGCTCCCCCGTTCTCGTTCCCCGCCCACTTGAACGAGGTGTTAAACGGGACCTCGTTCACATTCCTCGACCTGGTCGCCGCCTCGGGGTGGGGTGACCAGCCCCTGAGGAGTAGCAGCATGACCTGACCTGCACACATGTCGCAATCGGAAACCCGCCGGTGTCGAAATTCGTGATGGACACCGGGCCATGCGAGGCCAAGCATGGATGCCGCTAGGAGAGGCGGTTTGGGAATGACGATCAGTGTGGCTGAACGCGCGGAGCTGCGCACGGCCGTGGGCGAGCTGCTGGCCGACAAGTGCACCGAAGAAGACGTGCGCCGCGTGATGGGCAGCGACGAGGGGTTTGATCGCGACTTGTGGACCCACCTTGCCGAGCAGGGCGTTCTCGGCATGCTTGTCGACGACGACCATGGTGGGCTCGGCTTCGGCGCTCTGGAACTCGAAGCCGTCGCTGAGGAGACCGGCGCCGCCCTCCTGCCGGCACCCTTCATTTCCAGCGCGGTGCTGTCGGTCGCGCTCATCCAGGCCGCCGGCTCGGATGACGACAAGCAGCGGCTGCTGCCCGGCCTCGCCGACGGCACCTCGATCGGCACCGTCGCGCTCACGGGCAAGTCCGGCACGTGGACCGCAGACGGCGTCGACGTGCAGGCCAACGCCGACGGCACGCTCACCGGCACCGCCCACTACGTCACCTGGGGTCAGGTGGGGGACGTCGTACTCGTGGTCGCCCGGGCCGCAGACGGTATCGGCGTGTACGAAGTCACCGGTGACTTCGAGCGCACGGCCGCAACGGTTTTCGATCCGACGGTGCGCCTGTCCGCCTTCACCTTCACGAACACCCCCGCACGCCGCCTCGGCACCGCGGGCTGGGACGCCGTGCAGACCGCGCTGGACTATGCGGTCATCGCGTCGGCGGGCGAGCAGGTCGGCGGCGCCCGCAAGATCTTCGACATGACCGTCGAATACCTCAAGACCCGCGTCCAATTCGGCCGCCAGATCGGTAGCTTCCAGGCGCTCAAGCACATGGCCGCCGATCTGCTTCTCGAGGTAGAGAACGCCACCTCTGCCGCACAACACGCGGCTGCCGAGAAAGCTGCGAACAGCGAGACATCCGACGGCGCAACCGCATTGGCCGGATTCACCTGCGCCGAGGCGTACGAGACCATCGCCATGAACGCCATCCAGATGCACGGCGGCATCGGCTTCACCTGGGAGCATCCCGCCCACCTCTTCCTGCGGCGGGCGCGCACCGGACTTCAACTGTTCGGTGGTCCGCGCCTGCATCGCGAGCGCTACCTCACCTCGAAAGGTGCCTGACATGACGACCCAAGAACTGCCGACACCTGACGAACTCCGCGCCGAGGTCCGGGAGTGGTTGCGCGACAACTGGACTCCTCTGCCCAAGTCCGATGACCCCTGGGTCTCGTCACCCGAGCGGATCGCGTGGTTGGAGAAGGTGCTCGAAGCCGGCTACGCCGTGCCGACCTATCCCGCCGAGTGGTTCGGTCGCGGCTACCCGAACAAGTTGGCCAACGTCATCGGGCAGGAGTTCGCCGCCGTCAAGGCTCCGGGCTCGCGCCAGGACAAGTACAACATCCCGGCCAACACCGTGCTCGCGCTCGGCACCGGCAAGCTCAAGAACGACCTGCTGCGCGACTTCCTCGTCGAACGCGCCCGCACCTGCCTGCTCTACAGCGAGCCAGGCGCCGGCTCCGACCTCGCCAGCGTGCGCACCACCGCCGTGCGAGATGGCGATCAGTGGGTTGTCAACGGCCAGAAGGTGTGGACGTCGGGCGCACAGACCGCCGACTACGCGCTCCTGCTCGCCCGTACCGACTGGGACGTGCCGAAGCACAAGGGGCTGAGCCTGTTCATCATGCCGATGAAGCAGCCCGGCATCGAAGTGCGCCCGCTGGTGCAGATCACCGGCGAATCCCACTTCAACGAGGTGTTCATCAACGACGCCGCGGTGTCCAACGACTACCTCCTCGGTGGTGAGGGCAACGGCTGGCGGGCGCTGCAGACCGCGCTGGCCTATGAGCGCTCCATCATGGGCGACAGCGGACGCGGTTCGCGAAACCGCAAGGCCGACAGCCTGATCGAGCTGGCCCGCGAACACGGCAAGCTCGATGACCCCGCCGTGCGCTATCCCCTGGCCAAGGTGCTGGCCATGCGCGAACTCAACAGGCTCAACAATGCCCGCGCGAAAGCCAGTACGTCAGTGGGCACCTCGAGCTCGATCATGTCCCTCGGCAAGCTCGCGATGTCGAAGATCCTGCACACCGAGGCCGCGATGAAGACACAGATCATCGGCGCCGAGGCGCTGCTGGCCGGGCCCGATAATCCGGTGGCCGACGACGTCAACTTCCTGACGCTCAACGCGTTCTTCACCTCGATCGGCGGTGGCACCGACCAGATCCAGCGGAACATCATCGGTGAGCGCGTGCTCGGCCTGCCCAAGGAGCCAGAGGCCGATCGCGACATCCCGTTCCGACAGGCCCGCCGGAGCTGACCCAGATGGCCGACTCCTACGATCCCCCGCTGAGCGGCACCCGGATTCTGGACCTGACCTCGGGGCCGATGACCGCCGTCGGGCGCCTGTTCGCCGACCTGGGCGCCCACGTGACGGCGCTCCACGTGCCCGGCATTACCGCCGACGACGATGTCGTGGGCCCGCACGTCGACGAGGTGCCGATCCAGACGGCGATTAACCGCCACGGCATGCCGGTGGTCGACGTCGAGGGCCCGGCGGAGTTCGAGGGACTGCTCGCCGGCGCTGACATCCTCATCGAGAACACCCGGCCGGGATCGGCCGCCGAAACGGCGTTGTCGGTGCGTCGCCTCCGCGAGCGGTATCCGGCGCTGGTGATCCTGTCGATCAGCGACTTCGGCCGCGACAACGACTACCGCGGTTGGCAGGGCACCACCCCGGTTTTTCACGCGCTCTCGAGCGAGTTGTCGAGGTCGGGCATTCCCGGCCGGGAGCCGCTGATACCTCCGGCGGAGCTGCCGTATCACGTCGCCGCCGCGCAGGCCGCCGTGATGACGGCGGCCGTCTATCTCGACCGGTTGCGCACGGGCGAGGGCGATCTGATCGACTTCTCCGTTCTCGACGGCGCGATGCAGACCCTCGACCC
Source organism: Mycolicibacterium moriokaense (assembly GCF_010726085.1). NCBI lineage: Bacteria > Bacillati > Actinomycetota > Actinomycetes > Mycobacteriales > Mycobacteriaceae > Mycobacterium > Mycolicibacterium moriokaense. The sequence continues at coordinate 674,019 of NZ_AP022560.1, read as the reverse complement.
GCCCTTCGGCTCGGCAGGAAGCGCTTCGGCGGGCGTCGCGGTCAGCGCGCAGCAGCGCGATTTCAACGCCGAACAACAGCGCTACCCGATCATCGCCTGCAAGGACGGCCACGTCCGCATGTGCGTCCTGGCCAAGCGACAATGGCATGGCATGTTCAAGTGGATGGGCAGTCCGGAGGAGTTCGCCGACCCGTCCTACGACAAGCTCGGAAAGCGTTTCAGGTCACCGGAACTGCTCGCCACGATCGAACGCTTCTGCGCGGACAAGACTCGCGCGGAGTTGGAGGCGCAGGGCCAGGCCCACGGCGTGCCCACGGCGGCAGTGCTGACACTGTCCGAGGCGTTGAACGCCGAACACTTCACTGCGCGTGGGTTTTTCCGCGACGTCGGCCTGGCCGCCGGTGTGGTGGCCCCAGTTCCGGTGGGCGTCACCGAAATCGACGGTCACCGCGCCAGCGCGCTCAATGCGCCGAATCCGGCGCAGGCTGACCGGCCTACCGAAGCGCCGCTGTTGAAGACACGCGATCGTCGTGGAGAAGGACTGCCGCTGGAGGGTATTCGCGTCCTGGACCTGGGTGTCATCGTCGTCGGCGCCGACACCGGCAGGCTGTTCGGCGATCTCGGTGCCGACGTCGTCAAGATCGAACACTCCGCGCATCCCGACGGCCTGCGGATCGGTAAGCCGACATCGATGACCCAGCCGTTCGCCGCGGGCCACCGCAACAAGCGGTCGATCGGCATCGACATGCGCACCGCCGAAGGCCGGGAGTACGCGCACCGGTTGGTGAAGATTTCCGACGTCGTGCTGACGAACTACAAGCCGGGCGTGGCCGAGGCGCTCGGCATGGACTACGCGACGCTGAAGGAGATCAATCCGGGCATCGTCGTCGTCGACAGTTCCGCGTACGGGCCGAACGGCCCGTGGGCCAAGCGCCTCGGGTACGGTCCGCTGGTTCGCGCCGCCGTCGGTTTCACGAACCTGTGGACGTATCCGGACGACCCGGACACCTTCTGCGACACCGTCACCGTCTACCCGGACCACGTCGCCGCCAGGATCGGCGCGCTGTCGGCGATCGCCCTGCTGTTGCGCAGGGAGCGCACCGGTGCGGGCGGGTCGGCCAGCATCTCGCAGGCCGAAGTCATGCTCAGCCACCTCGCGGCCGACATCGCCGCCGACGCCTTGCAGAGGGGCGGGCGCGCCGGGGCCGACGCACCCGCCGACGACGCCATCTGGGGACTCTTCCCCGCCGCCGGTGAGGACAACTGGATCGCGATCACCGCACGGGACGAGGCCGACCGGGAGGCGTTGTGCACGGTCGTCGGCGCAGCCGATCTGGAGGCCGTCCGCGCCTGGACGGCGCAGCGCTCGAAGACCGAGGCGATGGAGATCCTGCAGAACGCGGGGGTGCCTGCGGGCGCCGTGATGCACGCCAACGAGCTCCCCGGCTGGAGGTATTACGAACAGCGGCGCGCGTTCCGGGAAGAGCTGCATCCGCACGGAGACGTCCCGTTCATGATGGAGAACGTTCAGATCCACTGCGACCATGTGGCGGATCCGCCGCTGGGGCAGGCACCGCTGTTGGGTGAGCAGACCGCCGAGATCGCAGCCGAGCTGCTCGGCCTCGACGCCGCGGAGATCGAGGAGCTGCACGAACGCGGCGTATTGGAGACCCCGCCCGTCTCGTAGCATTCGAGGTGGCTACTACCACTTTCGAGCGCGGCAGGGATGGACATCGACTTCACCAGGCTCCGGTACTTCGTGGCTGTCGCAGACGAGCTGCACTTCAAGCGGGCCGCCGACAAGTTGATGATCACGCCGCCGCCGCTGAGCAAGCAGATCAAACTGCTGGAGAAGGAACTCGGCGGGCCGTTGTTCGAGCGCGGCTACCACGATGTGCGGCTGACACCTCTGGGCCAGCGTCTGCTCGGTCCGGCACGCGAGATTCTGCGACAGGTCGAGGACTTCAAGGCGACAGCCGCACAGACGGTGAAGGGCCAGTTCCCGATCCGGGTGAGCGCCACCGCCTATGCCCCGTCGGATCTGATCGCCGCGCTGGAGGGGATCCTCGCCGAGCTGCCCGGCCCGACCGAGTTCACCGTGCCGGGATCGGCGGCGGAGGTCACCGCCAAGCTGATCGCCGGCCAGGCGGAACTGGGTCTGATCCACCTGCCCGCGAGTGACAAACGCTTGCGGTACAAGGTGGTCGCCCAATACCAAGGCGCGATCGCGGTTCGGTTCGACGATCCGTTGGCCGCCAAGGATCTGGTGGCCATCGAGGAGTTGTGCGATCGGGAAGTGGTCATCGACGTCGCCCGTCCCAACCCGGTGGTGCTGGCCGGATTGACGCGTCAACTGAACCGCAGGGGCGTCCACCGCATTGTCCGTACGACGAATCAGCGGGGCGGCGAGGTCGAGATGGCGACCCAGGTGTTCAACCGCCACCTCGTCGCGGTGGTCAGCTACGCGCCGGATTCGTTCATCGGCAAGATGTTCTCCCCGCCGGAGTTCAAGTTGATCCCCGTCGATGAAAGCACCTGGGCACCAATTGAACTCGCGCTTGCATGGGTGCCTGAACGGCTTCGAGGCAGGGCAGCCGAGATCGAGTCGACGGTGGAACGCATCGCCGATGCACTGGGGCCGGTGCGGCGCGGCGCATGACCTGACTGCATGGCCAGCGCCACATCCACACCGTCGGTAGGGCAGGCTGGTGTCGACGATGACCGACCCCCGCCCCACCGCCACCACCGACGAGTCGCTGAGCCTGTCCGCGCTGAGCGCTAAAGGCGACGACGCCGACGAGTTGTTCGGCTCCTTCGCCGCATGGGCCGAGTCCAAGGGCACTGCGCTCTACCCCGCGCAGGAAGAGGCGCTGATCGAGCTGGTCAGCGGGGCGAACGTGGTGCTCGCCACGCCGACGGGCTCGGGGAAGTCGCTGGCCGCCACCGGCGCGCTGTATGCCGCGCTGGCAGCGGGTCGGCGCAGCTACTACACGGCGCCGATCAAGGCCTTGGTGAGCGAGAAGTTCTTCGCGCTGTGCGACGTCTTCGGCGCCGCGAACGTCGGCATGCTCACCGGAGACGCGGCGGTGAACGCGGGCGCGCCGATCATCACCTGCACCGCTGAGGTGCTCGCCAACATCGCGCTGCGTGAGGGTGCCGAGGCGGACATCGGTCTCGTCGTGATGGACGAGTTCCATTTCTACGGTGACCCGGACCGCGGCTGGGCGTGGCAGGTACCGCTGCTGGAGCTGCCGAGGGCCCAATTCCTGCTGATGTCAGCGACACTCGGCGACGTCACGTTCCTGCGCGAGGACCTGACGCGACGCACCGGTAGGTCGACGGCGCTGGTCGCCAATGCCGAACGCCCCGTGCCGCTGCACCACTACTACGCGACCACACCGATGCACGAGACGATCACCGACCTGTTGGAGACGAAGCAGGCGCCGATCTACGTCGTCCACTTCACCCAGGCCTCGGCGCTGGAACGCGCGCAGGCACTGATGAGCGTGAACGTGTGCACCAAGGAGGAGAAGAAGGCGATTGCCGAATTGATCGGTGGTTTCCGGTTCACGTCGGCCTTTGGGTCGACGCTGTCGCGCCTGGTGCGCCATGGCATCGGTGTGCACCACGCAGGCATGCTGCCCAAGTATCGGCGGCTGGTGGAACAGTTGGCCCAGGCCGGTCTGCTGAAGGTCATCTGCGGTACCGACACCCTCGGCGTCGGCATCAACGTGCCGATCCGGACCGTCGTCTTCTCCGCGCTGTCGAAGTACGACGGCACGCGCACGCGTCTGCTGACGGCCCGCGAGTTCCATCAGATCGCCGGTCGGGCGGGACGGGCGGGTTACGACACCGCGGGGACCGTCGTCGTGCAGGCGCCCGACCATGAGGTGGAGAACCTCAAACAGTTCGCCAAGGTCGCCGATGATCCGAAGAAGCGCCGAAAACTGGTGCGCCGCAAGGTGCCCGAAGGCATGGTGCCGTGGAGCGAGTCGACCCAGAAGCGGCTGATCGATGCGCCGCCGGAACCGTTGACGAGCAATATGCGCGTGTCGACGGCGATGATCCTCGACGTCGTCGACCGCCCGGGCGATCCGTTCGCGGCCATGCGCCGCCTGCTCACCGAGAACCACGAGCCACGGAAACGGCAGCTTCAGCACATCCGCGAAGCGGTCGGCATTGCGCGTTCGTTGTTGCAGGCCGGCGTGATCGAGCGTCTCGACCAGCCCGAGCCGGACGGGCGGCGCTATCGACTCACGCTTGATCTGCCACCCGATTTCGCCCTCAATCAGCCGCTGTCGACGTTCGCCCTGGCCGCGGTCGATGTGCTGGATCCGGGCTCGGAAACCTATGCGCTGGATGTGGTTTCGGTGATCGAGGCAACGCTCGAGGACCCGCGCCAGGTCCTGGCGGCGCAGCTGAACAAGGCGCGTGGCGAGGCGATCGCGGCGATGAAGGCGGAAGGCATCGAGTACGACGAGCGGATCGAACTGCTGGACGAGGTCACGTATCCCCGGCCACTCGAAGAGCTGCTCGAGCACACCTTCGAGGTGTATCTGCAGAGCAATCCGTGGGCTGCGGACGGGCACCTGTCGCCGAAGTCCATCGTGCGGGAAATGTGGGAGCGGGCATTCACCTTTCGTGAGTACGTCAGCGTCTACGGGCTGACGCGCTCCGAGGGGGCGCTGCTGCGGTACCTGTCCGACGCCTTCAAGGCGCTTCGGTCCGGAGTGCCCGCCGCGGCGCGGACCGAGGAGCTCAACGACATCGTCGAGTGGCTGGGCGAGCTTGTGCGGCAGGTAGATTCGAGCCTGCTCGACGAGTGGGAACAGTTGATCAGCCCGGATCAACCGCTGGATACACCGGTAGCGGTGCCTGCGCGCCCGCGTCCGCTAACCGGCAACGAGCGGGCATTCACCGCGATGGTCCGCAATGCGCTGTTCCGGCGGCTCGAACTGTTCGCGCGCCGCCGCTGGTCCGCCCTCGGTGAGTTGGACGCGGCGTCGGGATGGACGGCTGAGCGCTGGGAAGACGTCGGCGAAAATTACTTCGCCGAGCACGACCAGGTGTTGACGGGTGCGGACGCTCGCGGGCCGGCGCTGTTGATCATCGATCGGCAGCCGGGCGTGTGGCGGGTTCGGCAGATCGTCGACGACCCTGCTGGCGACCACGATTGGGGTTTCGTGGTCGAGGTGGATCTCGAGGCTTCTGACGAGGAGGGCGCGGCCGTGCTGCGCGTCGTCGACGCGGGACGGCTCGACTAAACCGTCTCCGTCCACGCCGGTGGGCCTTTACGATCAGCCCATGACGACGTTCGCGCTGGTTCACGGCGCGTGGCACAGTCCGTGGTGCTGGGAGCGCGTCGCACCGCTCCTATTGGAGGCGGGCCATGACGTGGTCGTCCCCGAGTTGCCGAGTGAGGACGGCGCGGCGGACTTCGACCGCTATGCAGATGTGGTGTGTACCGCCCTTCGTGCATACGACGACGTAGTGGTGGTGGCCCACTCCTTGGGCGGCGCCACTGGCGCACTGATTCCTGACCGCCGCCCGGTGCGGCATCTCGTGTACCTGTGCGCCGCGGTCCCCCAAGGTGGAGTTGGCTTGTTCGACCAATGGCAGGCCCAGCCCGACATGGTGGCGGCGGATTTCTCCGACGGCTGGCTAGCGGCGTTGAGTGACCCCGATGAGCAGTTGCGAACAACATGGGTTGACCGCGATTTCGCGCGCAAGGTGTTCTACGCCGACTGCGACGAGGCCACCGCGGCTGAGGCATTCGACCACCTCCGCCCACAGTCGGGATACCCGTGGACACTGCCGTGCTCACTGACCGAGCATCCGTCGGTGCGCTGCACCTCGGTGGTGTGCAGCGACGATCGGATCATCAACCCGGCCTGGTCGAGGCGCGCAGGCCGCGACATCGGCGCCGACGTCGTCGAGCTGCCGGGCAGCCATTCGCCGTTCCTGTCCCAGCCGTCGGCGGTCGCCGACGTATTACTCCGCGTCGCGGAGGCGAGTTAGCCCACGGGCGCGCGCACTCCAAGCACCGGCCGACCTACTGTTCCATTCGAGCGATCCCCATGCAGTGCGACGTAGTACAGAAGTTCGTTGCCGCCAATAGCCGCGTCTACCTTGCTAGTAGAGCTGCTACCACCGACGGGTTCTTGTAGAACACATCCAGTTCCACAATCAACCCGACACGGACCGTGAACACCTCGGCCATGCTCATCTCGACGCTCTCCCCAGACGCACGTGCGCTAAAGGTCAGGCGGTAATGCAATACGACTTTGTCGCCGTCTGCGATGAACTGCATTTCTGGGCTCGGTGTGAGCTCGAGTCCCTGAGCAATCTTGGTGATGAGATCGACAAAGCCCGCTGGGCCGAGGTAGTCACCGCTATACGGCACATCTCCCGCTGCATGAACGACGAACTCGTCGTGCAGTAGGCACAACGCATCGTCTAACCTCTGATCTCCAAAGGCATCGACCAACTTCATCACGACCGCCCGACTAGCCTCAGTTTGGGCGGTCATCGGACACCTCCACGCTCGCCGGAAACTGCCACACGAAGCCTGTCCCGCGCGGAACAGTCGGGCCCCGAATCGGTCCAATCGGTCCGGCTCCGCACCCCCGTGGCGCCTTCCGAAGCTCGGAGGTCTGCCCTATGACGCCGGACTGAGATCTCAACCAACAACGCGGTGTTCAATCTCGGCTGTAGGCAGCAAAACGACGATGCCGCACGCGCGACTAGCGATCGATCCCGCCGTGACCCGAGCGGACCAGCGCGTTGCGCGGCCGCAGAAAGCCGGGCTGCTGGAGCTCTCGAATGGCACGCTTTGTGCCCGAGGGGATCACGCGCTTGAAAAACACATCCGCGTCAAATGTCGCCCGGACGTCGTCCACAAAAGACCTCGGCAAGCCGAACCGAATACGGCCCTGGCTGACATCTATCAAGTCCGCTCGGCGCACCGCCTCGACCAATGCGGCATACCGGCGATGCGGACCGTACCTGAGCAGCCGGTGATGCTCAGCGACGATGAGCGCCAACTCATCTGACCATTCCTGACGTCCGGTCTCAGCCAGCCACGCGTCCTGCGCCTGGATCGACGGAACCAAATAGTCGAGAGTGTCGAACGCGGCCAGGTCGTGGAACGCCGACGCGATCGCCAGCTTGTCGTCGCGGTCGGGCTGATCCGGCGTGAGCGCGCGGGCGAAGTTGATCACCCGGTACACGTGCGCCTTGTAACCGTCGTAGCCCGCGTCGTCACCGTGGGCGCGATGGCGATGGGATTCGAGGATCTCCTCAGCCGGCGGTGATCTCCGCAGAATCTCGGGCGTCGCCACTACCCAGCCTCGTCAATTGTTCTTGCCACAATTGGTGTTCGACGGTTTGGTCGGCCATACACACGAGTTGATCTCGGTCGTGCTCTCGTAGCCCCCACCGACGAACACGCCGTAGGCATCGCCGTGGGTGCCGGTGTACGTCGCGCCGCCTCCTCCGCCGCCACCGCCCGCGTTCTCGACGACAACGGTCCAGCCCGCATCCTCGAGCGCGGTCTTGTACGCGTCCATGACCTCAGCCGGCGATCCGTTGACCAGGAAGTGCTTCTGGACACCGCCGTCGTAAATCCATGCCGGTCCGTCCTTCCGCTGACTGTTCGCCGGTATCGGGATCATCGACGGCAGATCGGAGCCTGCGGTTGTCGGCACGGCAGTCGCCGCGGCCGACGTGGAAGTCCCCGTCTCCGAAACGGTTTCGGTCACCGTCGTCGTGCTCGACTCACCAGACCCGCCACAGCCCGCCACCGCCAACCCGACGGCCAACAGCGTCGAAGCCACTACATAACGCGCCACACCCACTCCCATTCTGGTCATCGAGAAGGTACCGGCACTGTCCATGCGCTGCCCTGCTCGCGATCGAGCACCGTCTCACCCTTGTTCTTCAACGCGAAGATGTACACCAACAGGCTCACCCCGATGACCACCGTCACGTACACGATGAACAACGTGACGTGATCCGGTTTGGACGCCTGATACAGCATCGGGGCGGTCCCGCCGAAGGCGGAGTTCGCCAGCGCATAGCCCAAACCCACTCCCAGCGCACGGATGTCGGCGGGGAACAGCTCCGCCTTCACGATCGCATTCACCGACGTGTACCCGGTGATGATCACGTAACCGACGGCCAATAGGAGGAACGCCGTCACCGCCGACGTCGTCTTCGGCAGATACGTCAGCAGGATGTACGTGTAGAGCACGCCGGCGGCTCCGAAGAAGACCAGCAGTGGCTTACGTCCGATCCGATCACTGATGAGACCACCCATCGGCTGCAGCAGCATCAGGAAGATCAGGCCCAGCAGGTTCACCCACGTCGCCGTCAACGCGCGCTCAGATCCAAAGGAGGACTTGACGATTGCGGGTGCATTCACGCTGTAGGTGTAGAACGCGACGGTGCCACCCGCCGTAATGAGGAACACCAGCAGCAGCGGGCGCCAGTGCCTCGTGAACAACGTCTTCAAGGAACCGGCGCCGGTGTCCGCACCCGTGCGGATGGCCTCCAGGTGCGCATCGCTGAGCGACTCATCCATCGAGCGTCGGATCCACAGCACCACCAGCGCCGCGACGCCACCGATGAAAAATCCTATCCGCCAACCCCAGTCGTGCATCGCGTCGTCGTCCAGGAAGTGCAGCGCGATCAGCAGTGTGAACTGCGCCAGGACGTGTCCGCCGATCAGCGTCACGTACTGGAACGACGACAGGAAGCCGCGCCGATTCGCCGTCGCCGCCTCCGACATGTACGTCGCCGAGGTCCCGTACTCCCCGCCGGTCGCGAAGCCCTGCACCAGGCGGGCCAGCACCAGGATCACCGCGGCCCAGTAGCCGAGAGTCTCGCGCGTCGGCATGATCGCCACCACGAACGAGCACGCCGACATGAGGGTGACGCTGAACATCAGCGCCGCCTTGCGCCCCCGTCGATCGGCGAACCGGCCGAAGAACCACGATCCAACCGGGCGCATGACGAACGTGACCGCGAAGATCGCGTAGATGTACACCGTGGAGTTGGTGTCGGCCTTGTCGAAGAACTGAGCCTCGAAGTACGACGCGAAGACCGTGTAGACGTAGACGTCGTACCACTCGACGAGGTTGCCCGCCGAACCCTTGATCGTGTTGAGCACCGCACGGCGGGTGCTCGTGGGCGCCCGCGTCGGCCCTGATTGAACGGTTTGCGGCGTCGCCTCACTCATCCAGTCGACGCTAGCTGCGCGTGCCGCACGATCAAGGGAGTTTGCGCTCGGCGGCCAGAACCGCTTACCTGATGGAATGCCTGAACTGAATCGTCGCCGCGTCATGCAGATCGCCGGCCTCGGCGCTCTGGCGGCCTCCGTGTCCCTGCCCACCGCCAACGCGCAGCCGTCGACCAGCGACTATCGCTTCATCGACGACTTCGACGGCCCGGCCGGCTCGGCCCCCGATTTCTCCAAATGGGAGCCCGCGTACGAGCGCGAGTCCATGGAAGATCCCACGTTCTGGGAGCTCCCCGAGAACGTCGGCCAGTACCGCGACGACCGGCGGAACCTCTTCCTCGACGGCAAGTCCAACCTGGTGCTGCGCGCCGCCAAGGATGGCGACACCTACTACAGCGGCAAAGTCTTCGGTAAGTACCGCGGCGGCATCAACACCACCTGGGAAGCCCGGGTGAAGTTCAACTGCCTGACCCCCGGGTGCTGGCCGGCCTGGTACCTGGCCAACAACAACCCCACCAACGGCGGCGAAGTCGACATCATCGAGTGGTACGGCAACGGCAGCTGGGCTCCCGGAACCGCCGTCCACGCCAACCTCAACGGCGGCGAACATGTCAGCCACACCATCACACCCGACAGCGCGTGGCATAGATGGCGCACGCAGTGGACCGAGGACGGCTTCAAGTTCTGGCTGGACCACACCGAGGGCGCGGCACCGTACTTCACCGTCACGCCCGACCAGCTGCCGAACTACCAGTTCAATACGCCCGGCTACACACTGTTCCCGATCCTGGGCCTGGCGGTCGCCGGGTCGGGTGGCGGCGATCCCAGCGGCGGCACCTACCCCGCGGAGATGCTCGTTGACTGGGTGAAGGTCTGGTAGCCGGCCGTAGCGGGAATAGGTACGCCCCGGCACGGACTTGAGCTTTACGTAGCCGACGATGGGAGCCGCGATGAAGTTCGGCATATCCACCTTCGTCACTGACGACGGCATCGACCCCGTATCGCTGGCGCGCGCCGTCGAGGAACTGGGGTTCGGACAGGTGGCGCTGCTACTGCCCACCAAGCCGCTGGACGAGTCGTTACGTCTGCTCGACAAACTTGCTGCGCACGTCGCGGACTATCGCGGCTGAAACAGGCTCAGGTGTTCTGGGCGGCGACCCGGGCACGCTCCTTCATCGACGCGACCACTCCGCCGTCGTTGAGGATGTCAGTGCCCGTCAGATAGCCGGCCTTGGTGCTGGCGCAGAAGGCGAGCAGATCGGCCATCTCCTCCGGCTTGCCCCATCGCGGCACCGCGGCGTCGGTGACCATCGCGCCGGCGCCGGCCTGCTCCTCGAGCCTGCCCATCTCGGTGTCGATGGATCCTGGGGACACCGACACGACGCGCAGTCCCCGACTGTTGAACCTCTCGCACTGCGAGCTGGCGTACCACCGGACGAAGCTCTTGCTCACCGCGTACGCGATGCCGGACCGCGCCTCCTCGCCGGCGATGTCGCAGGCCGCCAGCATCGCCGCCATGAAAGCGGACTCGTCGGCGAACGCCGTCGGGAAGTGCGCCGCCGGGATGAGTTCGTCCGGCAGCAGGTGGGCCGCCATCGACGCCACATTGACGATCGCTGCGCCCTCGGGAGCGGCCGCGTAAAAGACCTCATTGACGTTGAGCGTGCCGATGGCGTTGGTCCTCATGACGTAGTCGGCGTCGCCCATGCTGGGGCTGACCCCGGCAGTGTGGATCACCGAGGCGACCGTTCCAAGACCTAATGCATTGTCGAACAGTCCGCTGACCGCGTCGCGATCGGTGACGTCGCAATTCACTGCCGTGGCCGTGACCCCAAGGTCCTTCAGCGTCGCCGCGGCCGCGTCGAGGCGCTCCTGCCTGACATCGCACAGCACGACGGTGTGGTCCTGGCCGACGACTTTCGCGGTGGCCTGCCCCATGCCGCCCGCACCGCCCGTGATCACCGAAACTCGAGTCATGTGTGGACCGTATACGCAGTGTGGCGACGTTACAGTCTTCGGGTCGGGTGTATCAGAGCCGCCCGGACGTTTCACCATGACGTAGGGTGGTTACTCGGACTAAGTAGCCGGACGGGTCCCGACTCTGGAGTGATGCCGAATGCCTTCGATCAAGAACACTGTGGCTGCGTTCGCAGTGGCCGCGGGCCTCGCGGCAACAACGCTCGGCCTGGGCGCGACCGTGGCGATTGCCCAGCCGCCGCCGGGAGTTCCTGCCCAAGGTGAGATTCCGCCGCCTAACGCGCCGCCGAAGACCACCGACTTCTGGCTCGGTGAGCCCGTCGTGTGGACGTCCATGTGGGGCGGCCGCTGGGGCGTCTGGAAGAACGGCCAGTTCCTCACGCTGTCGTCGAACATCGTCACCGGCGGCGGATAGGTCAACTTTGTGACACTCGGCCGAGCGGTCGATTGTCGACGCGCCCGGCCGAAGTGATCACGACACCTCAGCGGATCTGCGGATCGGGCGGATTCTCCGCCGCCCGGCCCGTTGCCGCGTCACGGATGTGATCGACGGTCGCGGTGACCATGCCCATCGTCTTGAGCACTCCTGGACTCGGCGGGGTGTCGGGATGCGGGCGAGTCGGGGCGATCTTCTTCGCCGCCTCCAGCTTCTCCCCCATCTTCACCAGATCCTCGCGGGAGATCGCGGCTTCGAAGGCCGGCCACACCACGTCCTGCTCGAAGGCGATGTGCTCACGTCCGGCCTTGACGAACTCCTTGAGCGCCTCCTGATAGTCAGGCTCACCCGGAACGCCGTCCTCGAGCCGCTGCAGGAGCCGCTTTCCCTCCTGCTCCTGCTCGATTGCCTTGTCGGCCAACGCATCTCCATCCTCGAGCAGCTCACGCACGGCCGGCCAGAAGAACTGCTCCTCGATCGCTTCGTGCTGCGACTCCGCGATCACGAGATTCGTCACCATCGTGCCCAGACCGCTTTCTGTGGCCCCGCTTCCGCTGGGCGCGCCGTCAAGCACCTCGAGCATGCCCAGCACGCTCTTGTGGTCTTGACGCAGAAACGTCAATGCGTCCATGTTCGAGTCCTTTCGGCTGCAGCGACACTCACGACGTGGCGGTGTGCTGCTCGTGGGTAAACGGCTTCTCGGCCTCGATCGCGGGCTCCCCTTCGGGATTGGCCTCGGCGCCGGTGTTCTCGCGCAGCGACGTACCCAGCCACTGCTCTTCCGGGTTCTCGACGTACTCCCACTCGATGCCTTCGGGCCACGGACCCTGGCCTTCGTTCCACGGACCGCGAACCGAGCCGTCGCCGTTACTCATGTTGAAGGCGACGTTCTGGAACCGCGGGTCGCCGGGCAGCTGGCCCGGCGGGAAGTTCACCGGGAGCTCGTTGAGCGCGGCGGTGAACTGCTGGTAGTGCGCGATCTCCCGGGTCATCAGGAACGTCAGCGTGTCCTGCACCCCGGGATCGTCGGTGAACTGTTTCAGGTACTCGTAGACCACCTTCGCGCGTGACTCGGCGGCGAGGTTGTTGCGCAGGTCCACGGTGGGATCACCGTTGGCGTCGATGAATGCGCCGGTCCAGTTGTTGCCTGCGGAATCCTTGACATCAGGGCCACCGCCGCTGAGCACCAAGAACATCGGATTCACCGCGACCTGATGGATCGCCTGTTCGCGACCGTCCTTGCTAGCCACCGCGGGCATCCAATCGCACCGCTGATTGGCGATCTTCAGATCGTCGTTGAGACCATCGAGCAGCATCGTGATGGTTGCCCCGACCATCTCGAGGTGGCTCAGCTCCTCGGTGGCGATATCCATGAACAGGTCGTACATCTTGGGATTCTTGTCCCTGAGCACAAACGCTTGAGTGAAGTACTGCAGCGCTGCAGTGAGTTCGCCGTTGGCGCCGCCGAATTGCTCCATGAGAAGGCTGGCGAAGCGCGGATCCGGCTGGGATACCCGTACCTCGAACTGCAGATCTTTGTTGTGTATGAACACGACATCTCCCGACTGAATAGATATGAGGGCCTCGGTCCGCTGGGCTGTAGACCGAGGTAACACTCGCTTACCCGGGGTCGTGTGGCGCAAACGGAGGAATCCGAATCGTTTGTGCGAATTTCAAGATCGGCCAACGTATTCCGAAGTTGTCTCTCACGCTGCGGCGTCACGCAGTATCTGCTGCAGACGCTCGAGTGGTGTGCCGGGTTCGAGCCAACGTTGCTGACCCCGGTCTGTGGTTGGCCCAGCGGACGGGGACGGTGGCGGCGGGGCGGTGGCCTCCGGCGCAGTCGGAGGCGGTGGCGGTGCCACCTGTGCGGCTTGGATCTTCCGATCGAGCCGCGAAAGTGCGTCGTTGCGGAGCGTACGTCGCTGCGGATCCGGGTCGGTGTTGCCGGCGAAGCACCCCGGTGAGGCTTGCTCGACCACCGACCGCGCATCGAGGTAATGGGCGACTGCGGATCGGCCGTCGAACCGCGCGGCCGCGCGGTCACCCAGCGTCTCGCGGACGAATGCGAGGTTGACCCGCGTCGCGCAGGACTCCGACCGGGCCAGGCTCTGGCTGTATTGGCGGTCTGCCTCCCCGAGATCGTTCTCGAGCACCGCAAGGCCGCCCGCGGCGAAGTGGACCTTGGCCGGCTCGATCACGTTGAAAACCATCAGCGTGTCCACTGCGCGGCGTAATTGGGCGGTGTCCCGCTCGGCAAATGCCGAGGCGGCGGAGCCTCCGGCGACGACGACCCACAGTGACTTGACGATCACCGCGATGAGAAGCAACGCCACCGGCGCGGAGAACACCAGCAAGCGACGGCGTAGCCGCGACCGTGCCTCGACGCTCATGGGATCACGTCCACGCCGACGTACCTGCTGCGACGGACGTCGCGCAGCACCAGGTAGAGCTCGATCAAAATAAGGACAGCAGCGCCCAGCGCTGGCAACCAGTACGTTTCGGTGTGGCTGCCCGCGGAAGCTACGACCGCCGTCGGCTCGGTCGCGCCGCCCGCCTCGGGCAACTCCGCGGTCGGCAGTGCGCCACCGGAGCGCGCGATGTACGGCACCCCCAACTGATCGGCTACCGTTCGCAGCGTGACTTCGTCGACAGGCGATCGTGCGATATCGCTGCCGGGGATGCGACCTCCCGCCGACGTGCCGTAGCCGAGCACGGCGCCGCCGTCGACCGAATCGGCTGGCAGAGCGAATTCCCTTGCGGGAAGTGATGATTCGGGAGCACCCGCCCCGAGGTAGAAGACCAGTGTGGTGGCCCGCGGATATTGCTGGACCGCGCTGATCAGCTGGTATCGCAGCACGGTGCTTGCCGCGCCGGCGTTGGTCTGGGTGACGCCGTCCTGCCGGTAGGCGTAGAGGTCGATGGTCTGCGCGATCGGCCGCAGGCTCCAGGTATCCGCCGACAGCGGCCACTCCAACGACGGGGCCGACGAGAATCCGATAACCGCGAATCTGGCCCGCGGATACCGGTCGATCAGAGCCTCGATGTCGTCGCGCGCCAACTCCATCCGGCTGTGGCCATCGATGTCTTCTACCGCCATGTTCGGTGAGCGGTCGACGACCAGGAAGACGGTCGGTTCGGTGTCGCCTGCGCTGCGCGGCGCGGATTCATCACCTTCGGTGATCACTACGCGCATAGCCGCGAAGACGAGCAGAAGTGCCGCGAAGGTCACGAGCAGCCAACGCCACAACATTGTCCGGCTGCGTCCCGACGCGCGCCACCGGCGCAGCGCGATGAACTGCGCCGCGACGAGCACCGCCGCCGTCACGAGCAGTAGTGGCGGTAGGACCGGATGCAGCGTCATCGCCGTACCACCAGTGGCCAGAGCGTCAAACCCATCAAGGCCACCAACGCCAATAGCAATGGCACATCGGGTGTTTCGGCGGCCTTGACGACCGCGGCGACCGTCGCAGTTGGTGGCGGCGGGTGATCCCTGATCTGGGCCAGATCGGCTGCGGTAGCGGAGTTCGCCGGAAGCGAGCGTCCGCCGCTCTCGCGGGCCAGCGCCTCCAGCGCACCGCCCCCCGGCCCTGTCATCAGGACGTTGACCTGGACACTGCCTGCCTCCACCAGGTCGCGAACCGCGTCGGCGGTGAACAGGGCGGGGCGGGTCTCGCCGGTTTTGCGGAGCGATCCGGGTCCGACGTAGATGAGCGAGCGGCGTTGTGCCGCATGTTTATCGAATTCCGGGAATCCGGTGACGCACAGCGCCATGACGTCTTCGACGCCGCCGGCGTAGTTGACGTACGAGACCGCCGGCGTCCACCTGGCGTCGTCGCCCGCCTGTTCGGATGCCGCCGCGAAACCGTTGAATTGCTCCGCGGCATATTGGTAGTCGCGGGTCATGGGCACGATACGGCGATTGGCTGTGGTCAATCCGATGCGTTGGGTGCTGAACCCGGTCACACGCTCGGCGAAGTAGCGCAGGGTCGCGCGGACAGCCGGGTCGGTCGGTGGTGCGCCCATGCACAGCATGATGTCCTCGGGCTGAGCGGCATCGGATTGTCGTGCAGTCGAGGGCAACCCGGTTGGGCGGGCCGCGGCGACGACAGCGGCGCCGAAGATCACCGTCAGCAGGATGATTGCCGCAATGGTGGTCAGCGTGCGCAGCCAGGCGGCGCGGCGGTACTCGGGCAGACGGGTCAGCCGCTCGACATTGGCCAGCAGGCGCAACCGCCGGCGCTCGGCGTCCATCGGCTTCAGCGCCGCCGCCGCGACACACGCCGCCAGGCCGAGACACCCGGCGATCGCGACCACCCACCAGGTCAACTCCACGTGTGGATCAGCTCCTCGGCGGAGTCGGTGACGGCCCCGACGTCGATGGTCGAGTCGGCGTTGAACTGCGCGTCGATCAGCTCGGTCAAGACTGGTGCGGCCGACGCCAGCTCACCCGCGGCGATGGCATCCACCTGCATGTATTCGGCGCGAGATCCCGTGGCGGCGTGTAGAAATGCACGCAGTTCCCGGCTGACGGCCGCCGCAGCGGGGGCTGCGGCCAGTTCGCCTGCCCGGTAGCGTTCGCCGATGGCGCGCACCGCGCGGGCGGACCGTCGTTTGACCAGTTCGCTGCGGGCGGCTCCGATGACCGGCAGGTCGCGGATCCGTCGCTCCGGCATGGTGAACAGGAAAACCGCTGCGTACCAGCCGATCAGGATCACCGACAGCAGGATTGCGAGCCACAGCCACCACGACGAGTACGGCGTGGGGCCGCTGACGAAGCGGATCAGCTCATCGGACACGGGCGTATGTTCCGGTCATCGCTGTCAGCCCCGCCCTGATTCCCCTGCTGCCGGTGAATCGCGCGTGGGGCACGCCGTGGGTCGTCAGGAACGTCGAAAGCTGCTCCCGCCGATCGAATTCGGCGCGCCGATAGGCGTCGATCACCTGCGCGCCCAGCGTCGCACCACCCATCACGACGCGGCCTCCGACGACGTCATAGCCGTCGCCCTCGTCGTCGACGGATCCGATGGCGTCCATATCGGCGACCATCGCCCACATGACGTCGTGCTGGGCGGTAAGCCGGGTCAACACCTCCCCGAGGCCGTCATCGACCTCCGGCTCATCGGACACCACGAAGATCAGCAAGCGTCGTCGAGAATGCCGTGCCACCCAATTCAGTTGTGTCACCACACTGCTCGGGGCGGGTGCGGTCGTCGTGTGGTGATGGAACCGATGCAGCATGCTCTCGATGTGCGTCTCGCCGCGCCGCAGGCGGATGTCGACGCAGCCGCGGACATCACCGAACACCATCCCGATCTCGTCGGCCCGGCGCAGGGTGATCAGGCCGATCGCACCGATGACGTTCGATGCGACGTCACGCTTGCGCTCGCCGGAGGGCGCCTGCGCAACCATGTTTCGGCCCGCGTCGGCGATCACCAGGATCTTATGGTGCTTCTCCGAGACGAAGCGCTTGATCAGGACGTGCCCGGACCGCGCGGTGGCTTTCCAGTCGATGTCGCGGACGTCGTCACCCGGCACATAGGGCCGCAGGTCGTCGAACTCGAGGCTGCGGGTGTGCACGAGTGCGTACCGGCCACCGTCGAGCAGTCCGGTGGTGTCGCGACCGAAAAACCGCTTGGCACTGTCGAGATGCTTGCCCATGACCTCACGGCACCCGCACCGCGTCCAGCACAGCGTCGATCACCACGTCGGGCGTGATGTGCAGGCTGGCCGCCTCGAACCCGAGGATCAGCCGGTGCCGCAGCACGCGATGCGCGAGGCGCGCGATGTCGTCGGGCACGACGTGGTTCCTGCCGCGGACGACGGCCAGAGCGCGCGCGGTGCGGCAGAACGCGATCGTCGCTCTCGGGCTCGCCCCGTACTCGATCAACCGGGCGAGATTGGCCGGCAGATACCGCTCCGGCGCCCGTGTGACGTGCACCAGTCGACTCGCGTACTCGATCAGCGCACGGTCCATGTGCACGGTCTGAACAAGACTCTGCACGCGGCGGATCTCGTCGAGCCCCACTGCGGGTGGCACGCGGTGGTTCTGCTCGTAGAGTCCGGCATCCATCCGCATGACGACCTCGACCTCGTCATCGACGGACGGATATTCGACCAGGTCCTTGAGCATGAACCGGTCGGTCTGGGCCTCCGACAACGGGTAGGTGCCCTCCTGCTCGACCGGGTTCTGGGTGGCGATGACCAGGAAGGGTTCCGGTATCGGGTACTCCACCCCGGCAATGGTGGTCTGACGTTCCTCCATCGCCTCGAGCATGGCGCTCTGCGTTTTTGCGCTGGAACGGTTGATCTCGTCGAGCAGCACGATGTTGGCGTGGACCGGTCCGAGTTGGGTGGCGAAGGTGTTGGTGGCGGCCTCGTAGATCTGGGTACCGATGATGTCGCTGGGCAACAGGTCGGGGGTGCATTGGATGCGCCGGAACACGCCGTGGATCGATTCCGCGACGACGCGGGCGGCTGTGGTCTTGGCCAGGCCGGGAACGCTCTCGATCAGCAGGTGGCCGCCCGCGAGAAGGGTCACCAGCAGCGACTCGCGCAGTCGGTCCTGGCCGACGACCTTTGCTGAGAAGGCGGACGATACCGCTGCTACCACTCGTTCGGCTTCGGCCAGATCCCGCTGGTCAAGCCTGGGTAGCGGCGCGGTCATGGATACCTTTCTCGCGGGACAAGTCCCGCATGGGTACCCCGCCGCGCGGATCTCACGCCTGCTTAGGCACGACCTCGACCGAAGTACAGCTCCTGGGTCGCGATGCAGACCAGCTGCCCCGCCCGGTTGTACATGGTCGACGTCGTCAGACCCCTGCCCGCGACGCCACTCGGCGAAACCTGATCGGACAACACCCAGTCCGACAGGTCGACGGGCCGGTGAAACCACAGCGCATGGTCGATCAGTGCGTTGAACGAACCGATGGGCGTCTGTTTCCTCCGCGCGAGCGCGACCTCGACCATCGTCGTGCCCGACAGATAGGTCAGCAGACAGCTGTGCAGCACCTCGTCGGACACGACGGATCCGTTGGGGCGCCACCACATTCGCATCCGCGGCGGCGGTTCCGGCATATCGACGACGAGACGCGGAGGTGGATCGACGTAACGCAGATCGAAAGGCTGCGGTCGCACCCAGTGGCCACCGAGCTCGTCGGCGTATTCCGCCAACTGCTCCTGGATCGGCTGGAGCTCATCCGGGTCGGGGACCTCAGGCATCGGCTGGTAGTAGTCCAGCGACTCGATGGGCGCACTGAACGAAGCGAGCGCTTCGAGCAGGATCTGGCCGTTCTGGCGCGCCGTGATCTGACGAGTCGACAACGTGCCGCCGTCACGGGCCGCATCGACGTGGATGTCGACGGGCTCGCGCGCATCGCCGGCCCGGATGTAATAGACGTGCACGCTGTGCGGCGTCCGGCCGGGCGCCGTCCGGCTCGCCGCCATCAGCGCCTGGGCGGCGATGTGCCCGCCCGCGATATGGTGCACCGGATTATCCAGCTGGGTGGCGCGGAACTGGTGGTCGCCGACACAGTCGACGTCAAGGGTGGCGATAACGTCAGCAAGCGACGGCGGGCGATATCTCACCCGGGCATCATGCCGCACCGCCCCGAGCGAGCTACGGTCGGCGAAGCGTCATGAGAGTGATCTCACTCGGCGCGAACACCCGGAAGGGTGGACCCCAGAAGCCGGTACCGCGACTCGTGTAGAGCTGCGTCGTCTCGCCGTGACGGCTCAACCCGGCCACCACCGGCTGGTCCAATCGGACAAGGAAATTGAACGGCCAGATCTGTCCGCCGTGGGTATGGCCGGAGATCTGAAGATCGACGCCGGCGCGCACCGCCTCCGGGACCTGTTTGGGCTGATGTGCCAGCAGCAGCACCGGCAGTGTGCGGTCGGCTCCCGCGAGCGCGGCCTCGACATCCGCTTTGTGTCCTTGACGCGACGCCTCGGCCGTCGCGTCGTCCACGCCGGCGACGATCAACCGGTCACCGCCACGTTCGACGACGACGTGGCGATTGTGCAGGGCGGACCACCCCATGCTCTCCATGTAGTCCAGCCACGCCTGCGCCTCGGTGAAGTACTCGTGATTGCCGGTGACGTACACCCGCGCCTCGGCGGCCCGCACCGACGCCAACGGGCTGACCTGCCGCTCGCGCATGTCGACCGTCCCGTCGGCGAGATCACCGACATGGCACACCACGTCGGCGTCGAGCTGGTTGACGCGCTTCACCACGGCCGCCGACCACCGGGCCCGATCGATCGGCCCGTAATGGGTGTCCGTGATGATCGCGACGCGCAGACCGTCGAGACCGGCACCGAGCCTTGGCATCTCGACGTCGACCGTCCTGACGCGTGGCACCCGCATCGCCTCGAAGAACCCCCACGCGAGCAGCGCCACCGCGACCGTCAGCACGACCGCGGCCACTAACCGCGATCGCACCGGATCCTCGACTCCCGCAACGAACAGCAGCAGTCCGAGCACTTGGCCCAGCACCGACCAGGCGAACAACACCCAGACCCCGCCGAGAAGGGCGTCGCCAGCGACGGCGGCCCAGTCGACGTGCCTGCGCCCGTGGCCGAGCACCATCAGCAGCGGCAGCGCTGCCGCGGCCACGGCGAAGACCAGCGTGCCGGTCACGAGGACAGCCGGCGGCCACGCCGAGCCCGCGACGACCAGCGTCCACCACGGCACGCCGAACAGCAGCAGCATGAGGGTGATGACGACGGCCACCCGGCGCACATGCACACTCGACCGCCGAGGAGGGTCGAAGGCTTCCTCTACTACGTCTGCGGGATCGGTCATCGCATTCGACGTTACCTACGATCTGGCCCCTACACCGGCGCCAGGCGGTCCGCCCACGGCATGGCCTGCTCGAGTTGGGCCGCCAACCGGATGAGTAACGACTCGCCCGCCAACGGCGCGACGAACTGGACACCGAGCGGCAGACCCGCCGCGGTCCAGTGTAACGGCAGCGAAATCGCCGGTCGCCCAGTCAGATTCGCCAGTTGCGTGTACGGCACCCAGCCCAGGTTCTTGTCCACGAAGCTGTCCACGATCTTGGTGAAGCGCAGCGCGCGGGCAGTGCGTGTCTTGATGAGCAGCTCTGCACCGCGTTGCAACGCGGCAGGCAGCTCGAACTCACCGATCTTCGGTGGTGGCGTCGCCAACGTGGGCGTCATCAGCAGGTCGTAGGACTCGAAGAAAGTGGTCAATCGGCGGGTGTGGTCGTGGCGGCGCTGGACGGCGGCCACATAGTCGACGCCGCGCGTCGCGCGTCCGAGCGCCGCCATGATCAGGGTGTCGAACTCGAACCCGTCGTTGCCCGCACCGGTCGCGCGCTTGGCCTCGGCGACGTTGAACGCGGCGTAGACAAACCAGCCGAGCAGAAAATCCCTGGCGAGTGCGGCGTCGTCGAAAGGGGCCTGCGGCAATTCGTCGACGTGGTGGCCCAGCTCGGCCAGCTTCGCGGCAGCCGCCTCCACGGCGGCGACGGCCTCGGGATGCGGCGACGGGTTGATGGCCGACGGCACCCGCACGCCGATCCTCAGCTTGCCGGGATCCGCCCCCACGTTGGACGCGAACGGGGCGTCCGGCAGCCCCGGCACGTACGGCCCGAACGGTTCGCCGCCACTGATGACGTCGAGCATCGCGGCGGTATCGCGCACCGTTCGCGAGACGACACCCTGCACACCCGCCCCGTGCATGGACTCGCCGGTGGCCGGACCCATCGGCGTCAGCCCACGACTCGTTTTCAACCCGACGAGACCGCAGCAGGCGGCGGGAATGCGGATCGACCCGCCGCCGTCGTTGGCTCCGGCACACGGCACGATGCCCGCCGCGACGGCGGAGGCGGACCCGCCCGACGAGCCACCCGGCGTATGGCCGAGATTCCACGGATTCCGTGCGGGCCCCCACGCGACGGGCTCGGTGATCGCCTTCGCGCCGAACTCCGGTGTGTTGGTCTTGCCGAAGATGACCAGCCCGGCGTCGATCCAGCGCTGGACGACGGTGGCGTGCTCGGCGGCTGGCAGCGACATCAATGCACGCGATCCGGCCGAGGTCGGCAGCCCGGCGTAGTCCTGCCCGAGATCCTTGATGAGGAAGGGGACGCCGGCGTACGGACCGCTGAGTTCGGCTGGTGGCACCGCCGGGATGTCGCGCACGATGGCGTTGATCCGCGGGTTCACCGCCGCGGCTCGCTCACGAGCAAGGGTCAGCAGTTCCGCCGGAGACACCTCGCCCTCCGCGACGAGTTTCGCCAGCCCGGTGGCGTCGTACCGCCGGTACTCCTCGAAGTTCATCGTCTGAGACTAGAGCGATTTCGGCGTGTTAAGTCTCGCTCAGCGTGACCCAGCACGCCCAAATCACCGGAGTGGGTTGTACTTGTCCCACGCCCGACCGACGAGTGGAGAGAGATGAGCCGACTGAACCCCGCCGAGACGATCATCCGACTCCCCGACGAGATCCCGTGGGAAGTCCCGCCAGGCGCACCCCCGCAGTCGGTCGAGGAGGCGGTGCTGGCAGGTAGCGAGACCGAGGACGGCCAGTATCTGGTCCTCATGAAGTGGTATCCCGGTTTCATGAGTGCCCCGCACTTCTATCGCACCGATCGACTGTGTGTGGTGCTCTCGGGCGTCTGGTGGTGCAACAGCGGAGCCGACTTCGACCCGCAGTCGGCGATGCCCGCGCCGGCGGGATCTTTCGTGAAGCGCGTCGCGGGTACACCGCACTACGACGGCGCCCGCCCCGATGCCACCGAGCCGGCGGTCATCGCCGTCACCGGAATCGGGCCCGTCGACCAGACGTGGGTGGACCCGTCGCAACCCCCGCTCCGCCGTATCTGAATTTGCGATTTCGGCGTGCTAAGTCTCGCTGAGCGCGACCCAGCACGCCCAAATCACTGGGGTGGGGCGACGCCGTCGACGAGATTCCAGGCCAGATAGCCGAAGTTGGGCAACTGCCGCACCGGACCGGCGGTGGCGAATTGCAGACTGCCCAGTTGCTCTTGTAACGCAACACATTTCGCCTCGAGCGCCTCCCGCCCCGTCGTTACCCCCTCGGCGTCGGTCCATCGGACGTCCTGCGCGTAGGTGCGGTCGATTGCCGCGCTCCGCTTGGCCTCATCGCGTTCGTTGAACACCTCGAGGAGGTTCGCCAGCATCAGGGTCTCGATCGGGTCGGACATCAGGGTCTCCTCGGTAGGGGCTGCGGTGAGATCGTCGCATCTCATAACCCCTGGGTGTGCCGGATCAATACCGCGACGCGTTCTACTTCCTGATCTCGGTCATCTGGTTGGACCTCCTGATACTTGCCCCTCGGGACGGTTCGACGTGGCTATCGTGCTGCCATGAGCCTCGTCACCTACGAACTCGACGATCACATCGCCACGATCACGCTGAACCGCCCGGAGGCCCGTAACGCGATCAACGGTGCTGTCCGTCGTGATCTGAACGCGGCCTGGGACCGGTTCCGCGATGACGAGGACGCGTGGGTGGGGATTCTGACCGCCAACGGCGACGTGTTCTGCGCCGGCGGTGATCTCAAGGACGGCGAGGGTTCGGTGGGCACGTTCGGGGGCACCTTCTGGGAGAAGCCGACGATCAACTCGTTCGAGAGCGGGATGGAGCTGTTCAAGCCGACGGTCGCAGCCGTCCATGGTCCGTGCGTCGGCTACGGTCTGACCGGAGTTCTGTTCTGCGACTTCGTGATTGCCTCCACCGCTGCCACGTTCTCCTTCCCGGAGGTGACGCTCGGAGTACCCACCATCGTCGGGGCGATCCGCCTGCCCGAGCGAGTGCGTTGGGCCGACGCCATGGAGCTGCTGCTGACCGGGGCACCGATGACGGCTCAGCGCGCCAAGGAGATTGGCTTGGTGTGGCGCCTCGTGGAACCCAATGAGTTGCAAGCGCAGGCCCGCTCATGGGCGCAGACGCTCACGCGGGCGGCTCCCCTGGCGCAACGCGCCACCAAGGAGGTGGCGTGGCGCACGGCGAACATGGGCTGGATCGAGTCGGTTCGCTTCGGCGAGACGATGCGCAAGGTGGCCGCCGCCACCGAAGACGTCGCCGAGGGAATCAAGGCGTGGCAGGAGAAGCGCCCACCGCAGTGGCGCGGACGCTGATGACCCGGTCCGAGTACGAGCGCATCCGCGCCGCACACCTCGATGCGGTGCAGGCGGCGCTCGACGATCACGTGGGCCGCCTCGACTGGACGGCCGAACAGATTCGGCGCCATCGCGACCAACGGCTGCGCTCGCTCCTCGCCTACGCCCGCGAACGTTCGCCGTTCTACGCCGACCGGCTACGCGGCGTCGACGTCGAGCAGGCGACTGCTGCCGATCTCGCCTCGATTCCGATGCTGACCAAGGCCGAGGCACAAGGCGAGTGGGATGCGATCGTGACGGCGCCCCACCTCAATCGTGAAGCAGCAGAACATATCTTGAACACCCAGACCTGGTTCTCCTACACGCCGCACGACGAGCAGGTGTTCAGCTCCGGCGGCTCCAGCGGGGTGCGCGGCGTCTACGTCTGGGACTGGCAGTTTTTCATCACCACCGCATGTCTTGCCTGGCGCATGCAGGCCCGCGACGAGCGGCGCAGCGACCCAGTGTCCAATGCGCGGCTTGCGGTACTGACCGCGGGACTGCCGCCCCATGCCAGCACACCGCTGTTCGACGTCCCCGCCATCGCGGGCATGCAGACCGCCGTCATCGAGGCGGGCGCACTGTTCGACGAAGTACTGGCCGCAGTCAAGGGTTATGCGCCGACCCACCTCGTCGGATACGCCAGCGTCATCGGCCGGCTGGCCCGTGCTTCGCTCGCGGGCGACCTGCCAATCCGGCCGACGCGGGTGAGCACCAATTCGGAGCCGCTGTTGCCCGAGGACCGCGAGGCCATCGTCACCGCCTGGGACCCGACCCTGCACAACCTTTGGGGTTCAACGGAGATCGGTGTTCAGGCGGTGTCCTGTGGACACGGACCCGGTCTGCACATCTGCGAGGACGAGGTTATTCTCGAACGCGTCGACGACGCCGGCACACCGGTGGCTCCCGACGCACCGGCCGTCCGCACCCTGGCCACCGGGCTGTCGAACCGCACATTTCCGTTCATCCGATACGACCTCGGCGACGAGATCACGATGCTCACCGAACCATGTCCATGTGGCAGCGCGTTCGCTCTGGTGGCCGACATCAGCGGCCGTCACGACGACGATTTCACCTACGGTCCACATACGGTTCCCGCCAGTGCTTTTCGCCATGTCCTCGGCACGGATTCGCGCATCGTCGAGTACCAGGTGGTGCAGACCGAACGTGGCGCCGACGTGTTGGTCGTCGCCACGGCCGATGTGCAGTCATTGGTACCGGACCTGGTGTCGGCGATGCAGCGGCACGGGATCGCCGAACCATCCATCCGGATCAGCGCCGTCGAGACGCTGGGGCGCAATCAGGCCAGCGGCAAGCTCAAGCGATTCGTCCCGCTGCCAGCCCGCTGAACCGCGATGACTAGTTGTTCTCGGTCATGACGTTGGTAGCAGGCGTGTTGGCTTGATGTGAGGAGAACCTCCGGGTGAGGTGTGGCTTGTCGAAGGCCCATCACCACCCCGGAGGTTCTCGTGTCCCACCGTAATGCCCGCACCACGCTGCACGGCCGAATGCTGATCGTGCAGCGCCACCAGCAAGGGTGGCCGCAGGCCCATATCGCCGCGGCGATGGGCATCTCCCGCAAATGCGTCCACACCTGGATCAGCCGTTATGCCGCTGAAGGTGAGGCCGGACTGCATGACCGGTCCTCACGACCGCACCACAGCCCTCGCGGACCTCGGCGCGGGTGGAGCGCCAGTGATCGCCGCGCGGCGCAAACATCGTCGGGGCCAGGACTGGCTGGGTCCTGAACTGGGCATTGCGCCCCGGACCGTGGGACGGATTCTGCGCCGTCGCGCTGTGCCCTACCTGCGTGACTGCGATCCGATGACCGGTGCGGTGATCAAGTCGTCGAAGGCCACGACACGACGCTATGAGCGACAACGGCCTGGCGAGCTGGTGCATGTCGATGTCAAAAAGCTCGGTCGTATCCCCGACGGGGGTGGGTGGCGCGCTCACGGGCGTAGTGAACAGGTCCGCAGGCGCGGTATCGGGTATGACTACGTGCACTCGATGGTCGATGACCACAGCCGGCTGGCGTACTCAGAGATCCATGCCGATGAGAAAGGTCCGACGTGTGCCGGGTTCATTGCTCGGGCGGCGCAATACTTTCAATCGCAGGGCATTTCGCGTATCGAGCGCGTGATCACCGACAACCATCTGAGCTATCGGCGCTCGGCCCACGTCGCTGCCGTCATCGACCAACTGCACGCCAAACACCTGTTCATCAAGCCGCACTGCCCATGGCAGAACGGCAAGGTGGAACGCTATAACCGCACCCTGCAAAGCGAATGGTCCTATCGCCGGGTGTTCGCCTCCAACGCAGACCGCGCCCGAGCACTTGCGCCCTGGGTCGAGTTCTACAACACTCAACGCCGCCACAGCGCACTCGACGGGGTACCACCCATCAGCCGACTGCAACCAACGTCATGACCGAGAACAACTAGTGTTTCGGTCGTGGTCGATGACTTGTGGACCGCCGCGACCCGGCACCCGTTCCTCGACGCGGTGCGCAAGGGCACCATCGCCGACGCGGCTTTCAACCGATGGCTGAGCCAGGACGTGCTGTTCGTCGCCGACCTGCTCACCTTCCAGGCGCGGCTGCTCGCACGGGCGCCGCGCCCCGCTCAGGGTGTGCTCGCGGGCGGATGCGTCGCCCTGGTCGACGAACTGGACTGGTTCGAGGTGCAGGCCGACAAGCGCGGCATCGACCTCGACGAGCCGGCACTGCCGGCCACGCTCGCATACCGGGAGCTGCTGCAGCGGCTCGATGACGTGCCCACCGACGGGGCGCTGACAGCGCTCTGGGCCATCGAGCGGGTGTACCTGCTCGCGTGGTCGTCGGCGATCTCGGACACGTCGCCGTTCCTCGAGTTCGTCGACCATTGGACCACCCCCGAATTCGCGTCGTACGTCGACGGATTGGGCGAACTGGCGAGCCCCGACGCCCACGCCGACCTGGTCGCCGAGGTGCTGCAACACGAAGTGGCTTTTTGGGAGATGGCGCTGTCATGAGTCTTTCGAAGAGATTGTGGAACGACAACCGCGATGTGGCCGACGACGCCCTGGCGCATCCGTTCGTTCGAGGGCTCGGTGACGGTTCCCTGGATCGCGATGTCTTCGCCGGTTACGTCGCACAGGATGCGTTCTTCCTCGAATCCTTCACCCGCGCATACGCTCTGGCGCTGGCCCGCAGCACCGACACCCCCACACTGATCGCGCTGGCCGGGTTGATCGCCGGGGTCGCCGACGAGTTGAAGCTGCACAACTCCTACGCCGCGCGCTGGGGCATCGACATGGCCGGCGTCGAGCCGTCGCCGGCAACGCTGGCCTACACCGACTTCCTGCTCGCCACCGCCGCCACATCTGACCTCGGCGTGATACTGGCGGCGATGACCCCGTGCATGCGCCTGTACGCCTGGCTCGGGGCCTCGTTGGACGCGGATAAAGCCGGACCGTACGCGGAATGGGTGCAGACCTATGCCGATTCCGGGTTCGACGGCCTGGCGTCGCAGCTCGAAGGCCTCCTCGATCAACACGCCGACGACAATGCCGCCGTCGCAACGGCGTACCGGCGCGCGATGCATCTGGAAGTGCAGTTCTTCGAAGCGGCGTTCTCAGGCTGACAGGCGCAGCAGGTACGCGCCCGCCTTCGTCACCGCGCGCAAGTCACCGCGCGTTTGTCACGGGTGCACACCGACGAACCCGATGTCGCGAAGCCAGCAGTGCGCGACATCGGCGACCTCGCGCCAGCGGTGATCGATGGTCAGCGAATGGCCCGCGCCCTCGAATTCGTGGAAGTCGGTGACGGCCGACGACTTCGAGTACTGCTCGAACGCGGCTCTGGCGGTGGCGAGCGGCACCGTGTGATCGGCAGTGCCCCCGGTGATCAGCAATGGACCACGCCACGCATTGGCCGTGTCGACCTTGGCGGGCGAGTTCGAATTGAAATTCGCCGTCTCGACTTCGAAGAGCGGTTTGCCCGGCGACGGGATCGACCACTGTTCCCACAGCGCATCGGATTCCGCTTCCGTCAGCGTGTTTCCGAACCCGTACCGAAACTGCTCGCGGGTCAAACCCTTCGCCCGACTCCAGTTGAGCGGGTTACCGACAACCGGGAATGCGGACTTCAACTGCGCGACCGGCAGAGCCCGTACGCCCTTCATCGGAGCCGGGTTGATCGCCACAGCGGCTGCCACCTTGTTCTGACCCAGCAGCAGCTGGGCGATCAGGCCACCGAGTGAGTGGCCGATGACGACCGGCGGACTCGAAAACCGCTCGATCACCGCCGCGAAGTGGTCAGTGAGCTGATCGAGCCCGTATCCGGCCTGCGCGCTCGGGTTGTCTCGCGTCGCACCGACGGTTGCGGCCTCCCCAGGCCAGCGCGGTGCGATCGCCTCATACCCGTTTGCGGCGAAATGGTCGATCCACGGCTGCCATGCCGCATGCGACACCCACAGCCCGTGGATCAGGACGATGTCCGCCGCCACAGTCTTCACCTACCCCTCCAGGCAACGACCTATTTGCCGACGAACGTATTCGGAGGGTGTTGACGGTGAGTGGACGCTTTGTGGATGCCGGTGTGCGGATATCGCTTGCCGGCATCAGGGCAGGTCAGCCAGGAATTCGTCGGCTCGCGCGCCGAAGAGTCGTGCACCACGCTCGATCGACAGAGCGCGGGCGGCTTCAGCGGCCGAACGCACCGCGGCGGTGGGCTCCCCGCGCGCGTGCAGCAGCCGCGCGCGCAGCAGCATGATCAGGCCCTCCGGGTACCGCTGGCCATACGCATTCAGGTAGAACTCGGCGCGGCTGAGCGCTGTGGCGGCATCGTCGACGGACCCGGCGGCCAGATGCATCTCCGCGAGCAGCCCGTACCAGGTGGCCACACACGTCCGTGGCGGATCGAGGAGGTTCGCTGCGATCAGGCGCTGGGCCTCCGTGATGTTCGCGCGCTGATCCTGTCCCTTCAGCACCCGCGCCCAACACCGCGCCAGCCGCTGGTATGTCCCGAGGAAGACGAAGGAGAAGCCAGGATCCACCGCGATCCCGCGCTCTGCGCCACGCAGCGCCCACTCGGGGTCGCCGACCAGCACCGCGGTCCTCGAAACCAGGGTGGCCCACACGGTGGTGCGGTAGGGGTTGTCGGCAGCGGCCTCGAGGATGTCAAACAATTCGTGTGCCGCCTCGACGTCTCCGTGTACCGCACCGATCTCCGCCAGCACTCCGATCATGAGCGCTTCCAGGTCACCTCTCACCGGGTCCTGCTCACGCTGCGCGAGACCCTCGAGCAGGATCTCTCTGGTTTGGCTGAGGTAGCGCATCGCATCTCCGACGTTGCCCAAGTCGTACTGGTGAACGCCCCAGGCCTGCATGCCATATGTGCGCACTATCGGGTCGGACGACTCATACCCCTGTTCGAGCATTCGCCGGGCCAGGGCACCACTGCGATCGAACTCGACTGCCTGGTGGTGCGCGGTCCAGCGAGAGAACTGAAACGCGGTGGCCTCCACCTCTTTCCCGAGGGAACGTGCGAGGTTTTCGGCGCGCTCGAGTAGGTCGAGAGCCGCGGTACCGTACATGGTCCGCATACCCACCACCGCGGTCAGTAGCGACAGCGCGATCAGTTCCACCGCCGTCAGTCCTGCGTCCCGAGAGATCTGAACGGCCGAACGGAGTTGTTGCTCAGCGGCTTCCAGAGCTGACTTCGTCATGGCGACGGTGCCCGCCCGGATGAGCGCACCTGCCGTGCGCGCCGAGTCGGCCAGCGGGCCGGCCGACCACAGGTGATAGGCGAGGCGTTCGGTGACGAATTCTCCGCCCGAATCGACACGCTCGAGCGCGTCGGCGATGCGCAAATGCAATTGGGTCGCCCGGCCCGGCGGCGTGGTCCCGACGACCGCCTCACGGACGAGGTCGTGGGCGAAGCGAAATGTGTAGGGGTCGTGGGGAATCGGCGTAATCAGTCCGAGGCCTTCGAGCAGCTCCAGTCGATCGAGGCAGGTCGGCACCTCGACGTCGACGACTCGGGCGAGCAGACCGATGTCGAATCCCCGGCCGATGAGCGCCGCCACCTCCAGCAGACGTTTTACCTCGTCGTCGACATCGGCCAGTCGATCCCAGACGACGTCGCGCACCGTCGCGGGAACGTCGGCCCGCCGGGCGGCGTCAGCGGTCAACGAGTCGGTGTTCGCCAGCAACCTGGACAGCTCGCGCACGAAAAACGGATTGCCGCCCGTGCGGGCGTAGATGTTCCGGGTGGCCTCGACACCCGGGTCGCGGCCGGTTTCCCGGCGCACGAGTTCGGAAACCTCGGCGAGGTCGAGCGGGCCGACGCGGATGCGGCGGTGTCCGGGGACCCGGCTCGCCGCCGCGAGCATCCTTGCCAGCTCCGTACCGGGAGTCGGCGCGCGGTCGCGCAGCGCACCGACCACCACGGTGCCCGCGGGCAGGCGTGCCGCCAGATGGGAGAACAACTGCAGGGAGGCCACGTCGGCCCAGTGCAGGTCATCGATCACGAGCACGAGGGGGCCTTGGGTCGCCGCCTCGGCCACGACGCCGACGACGTGCTCGAACAGGCGGAATTGGCCACCGCTGTCGAGTAGCAGCGCCCCACCGAGGACTCCGTCGCGCGGGCCGACGAGGCGGCCTAGCTCGCTGTCGAGCCACCTCTCCTTGGCCGCTGCTGGCAGGGTGTCCACGAGCGCGTGCATCGCCTGCACCCACGGCCACATCGACGGCGTTCCGTCTCCCTGGAGACAGTGACCCCAGACGACGCGTGCGCCGCACCGTTCCGCTTCTGCCGCAACCTCTTCCAACAACCGCGTCTTGCCGACGCCCGGCTCGCCTTCGATGATCACAAGCCCAGATCCCTTGGCGAACACCGAATCCATGGCCGGGTGCAGCACGGCGAGTTCCTCGACGCGGCCCACCAGTCCCGGCGCGGCCTCCGCCGGCCTGCCGGGCGACTCGGTTGCCACCGTGCCGGTATCGGTCGTGGGGGCCTGAGTGAGGACCCGCTGGTGCGCGTCCTCCAGGACCTGACCGGGATCCAGACCGAGTTCTTCGGCGAGTCGCTCCCGCACCGTACGGAAGACCGCGAGCGCCTCAACCTGTCGCCCGGCCGCGCCCAGGGCGGTGATGAGGCTCGCGTGCACCGGTTCATGCAGGGGCGCCATCCGGACGGCCAGCTGAAGTGCCGCCAACATACGCTCCGGCCGACCCAGCGATACTGCGAGTTCCGTTGCCGCCGTGCAGGTGTCGAAGAACTCGTTGTTGAGTCCGGCGAAGACGGCCATGGCCGCGGGCCCCTGCGGAAGTCCGTCCGCGGCGGGTGCGGTCCACAGACCCAATGCCCCGACGTACTCGTCGAGCGCCGCAAGCCGGCGGTTCGCGGCCAGCTCGACTTCGGCGGCGGCGACGAACTCGCGGAACCGGACCAGGTCCAGGGCCGCGGGCCCGGGCGCGAACAGGTAGCCGTTGCCCCGCCGCAGGAGATAGGAACCCGTACCCCGAACGGGCAGCGCGGGTTCGAGTAACCGCCGCAGCGCGCCGACGTATTTGTGTAGAACGTTGACCGCGCTGGCGGGTGCCCCCTCACCCCAGATGAGGTCGACGAGCTCGGCCGTGCTCGTCGGCTGCCCCACCCGGGCGAGGAGCAGCGCCAGCACAGCGGCCTGCTGCGGTGGCCCTGGATCCAGTTCGACACCGTCGCGCCAGACCCGCAGCGGACCGAGGATCTGTAGGCGCAGCGAAACGACGGGGAGGGGCGCGTCGTCCGCACGAACGTCGACGGGATCACCAGGCACAGCCACGTCCGTCACTTCCCGCTCGATACGACCGACTGCGTACGGCGCGAGCTTACTTTCCCGGCCCCCTTCGCCACCCGCGCTAGCGCATTTCGACCGTGTTCTGGCGCAGGCGCAACCGGCCTCAATTTGAATTCATCGCATCGCCAGGCCGTCGTGGTGCGCCGATCCCGTCCGCCGCTGACCGACAGGCGAGCGGAGTTTCTGCGCTCCGCGTCATGAAGACGCTGGTGGGCGGCGCACCAGTCCGTCGATCCGCTGTGTTGCATCAGCACGTGTGCACGTTAAGGTCCACTCGTCGGCCTCAGTGAACAGGCCGGTAGAAAAGTTGAGAACTTCATGACTGCACCAGCAGATACCTCGTTACTCGAAGAGCGGGTCGGCCACTACTACCAGATGGGCGGCACCTACCTGGTGGGCCGCGAGAAGCTGCGCGAATACGCGCGTGCCGTGCAGGACTACAACCCTGTGCACTGGGACGTCGCTGCCGCCGCTGAGATGGGGTATTCCGACGTCACCGCACCGCTGACATTCACCTCGACACCCGGTATGAGCTGCAATCGCCGGATGTTCGAGCAGATCGTCGTCGGCTACGACACCTACCTGCAGACCGAAGAGGTCTTCGAGCAGCATCGCCCGATCGTGGCGGGCGACGAACTGACCGTCGACGTCGAACTGACGTCCGTCCGCAGGACCGCGGGCAGAGACTTCATCACCGTCACCAACACCTTCACCGACACCGCGGGCGAGGTGGTGCACACACTGCACACCACCGTCGTCGGCGTGACCTCCGAGGACATCAATGCGGAGGTCAAGGTGGCCGTCCAGAACGCGATGATGCACGACATCAACATTTTCGACGTCGGCGCCGAGGACAACTACGTGAAGGAGGTTCGCCCCCCTGGCGAGCTTCGGATCTCCGACGGCGGGCTGACCCGCAAGCCAGGGACACCCTCCTTCGACGACGTACAGGTTGGCTTCGAACTACCCGTCCATCACACCCGACTGTCCCGTGGCGACCTCGTGAACTATGCGGGCGTATCCGGCGACGCCAACCCGATCCACTGGGACGAGTCGATCGCCAAGGTGGCCGGGCTACCCGATGTGATCGCCCACGGAATGCTCACCATGGGCCTGGGTGCCGGCTACGCGTCGACGTGGCTACGCGACCCGGGCGCGGTCACCCGCTACACCGTGCGGCTGTCGCAGCCCGCGATCGTGTCGGCCAAAGAAGGCGCCGACATCGAGTTCAGCGGCAGGGTCAAGTCGCTGGACCCGGAGACCCGCAGCGGTGTCGTGGTCGTCGCCGCGAAGTCCGCCGGTAAGAAGATCTTCGGCATGGCGACGCTGAACGTCCGCTTCAGCTGATTAGACGAGTGCCTCTTCGGGCTCGCGCTGGATCGGCTTCGGCCAGGGGCTGGGAACCGGCCGCGGCCGCACCCACTTCGGCCACCAGAACCACCTGCCGAGCAGGGTGGCCAACGAGGGGGTCATCAGCGAGCGGACCACCAAGGTGTCGAACAACAGGCCGAGGCCGATGGTGGTACCGACCTGCCCGATGGTGATCAGCTTGCTGACGCCCATCGACATCATCGTGAACGCGAACACCAGACCGGCAGCGGTGACGACGGAGCCGGTGCCGACCATCGCCCGGATGGTTCCGGTCTTCAGGCCGGCGTGGATCTCCTCCTTCATTCGGGAGACCAACAGCAGGTTGTAGTCCGCCCCGACGGCCAGCAGCACGATGACCGACATCGGCATCACCAGCCAGTGCAGCGGGATCCCGATGATGTGCTGCCACAACAACACCGACAGACCGAACGAGGCGGCCAGGCTCAGCACCACGGTGCCGACGATGACCGCGGCGGCGGCCACCGCCCGGGTGAGGATCGTCATGATCAGGAAAATCAGAATCAGCGCCGCCACCGCCGCGATCAGCAGGTCGTAGTTCGCACCGGTTTGCAGGTCGTTGTAGGTGGCCGCACTGCCGCCCAGATAGATCGTCGAGCCCTCCAGCGGGGTGCCCTTGATGGCGTCGGCGGCCGCGACCTTCAGCGGTTCGATGCGCGAGATGCCCTCGGGGGTAAGCGGATCGCCCTGGTGGATGATCGTGAAGCGCACGGCATGGCCGTCGGGCGAGATGAAAAGCTTGATGCCGCTGAGGAAGTCGGCGTTGGTGAACGCCTCCGGCGGGAGATAGAACGAGTCGTCGTTCAGGGACGCATCAAACGCATCCCCCATCGCCGTCGAATCCTCCTGCTGGGCCATGTTCAGATCCTGCTGTGCCTTCTGGATCTGGTACTGGTTCAGGATGATCTGCTTCTGATTCTTCATCGTCTGAATCTGCGCAGGCATCACCGCAACCATCTGCGGCATCAGCTCCGCCATGCGCTGCATGTCGGGAACCATGTCCTGGAAGTCGTCGGACATGACGTTGATGCCGTCGAGGCTTTCGAAGACCGACCGCATGGACCAGCAGACCGGAATGTTGGAGCAGTGCGGCTCCCAGTAGAAGTAGTTGCGTATCGGCCGGAAGAAGTCGTCGAAGTCCGCCAGGTGGTCCCGCACCTCGCCCATGTGGTCGGAGGTGTTGGCCATCTTGTCGGCCATCCGTTGTGACACCTCGGCCAGATCGCCTTGGATGCTCATCATCTCGGTCATCGCGTCGATGCTGACCTGGAGGTCGTCGGCCTGTTTGAGCAGGTTTTCCAGATTGCGCTGCATGTAGTCGTTGTTCATGATCTGGCCGGTGCCGCTCTGGCTGAGCGTGTACGGGATCGTGGAATGCTCGATCGGTTTGCCGTCCGGCCGCGTGATCGTCTGGACCTGCGCGATACCGTGCACGCGGACAAGGGCTTTGGCGATCTTGTCGATGACGAGGAAGTCCGCCGGGTTACGCAGATCGTGGTCGGTCTCGATCAGCATCAGATCCGGATTCATCTTGGCCTGCGTGAAATGCCGGTCCGCAGCGGCGTATCCGATGTTGGCCGGGACATCGTCGGGCAGGTACTTCCGGTCGTTGTAGGCGGTGTGATACCCAGGCAGGGCGAGCAGCCCGATCAGCGCCACCGTGATGGCGAACACGAGGATCGCGCCCGGCCAGCGCACCGTGGCGGTGCCGACCTTGTGCCACAGCCGGGACTGTCCTATCCGCTTGGGTTCCAGCACCTTCCCGAAGCGGCTGCACACCGTGATGATCGCGGGGCCGAGGGTCAGCGCCGCCGCGACCACCATCGTCATACCGATCGACAGGGGCAAGCCCAACGTCTGGAAGTACGGGAGCCGGGTGAAGTACAGGCACAGGCTGGCGCCGGCGATCGTCATGCCGGAGGCAAGCACCACATGCGCCGTTCCACGGAACATGGTGTAGTACGCGGTTTCCCGGTCCTCGCCGTTTCGGCGCGCTTCGTGATATCGGCCAATCAGGAAGATGGCGTAGTCGGTGGCCGCGGCGATCGCCATCGTCACCACCATGTTGATCGCGAACGTGGTGAGCCCGAAGACGTTGTGGTAACCCAGGACCGCGATGATGCCGCGGGCCGAGAACAATCCCAGTGCCACCATCGTCATCACAACCGCCGTGGTCACCACGGATCGGTAGACGATCAGCAGCATGACGATGATGACGGCGAAGGTGAAGAGCTCGATGGTCTTCATGCTCTTGTCGCCGACCACGGTCAGATCGGCACTCAGTGCCGAGGGACCGGTGACGTACACCCGCAGACCCTCGGGAGCGTCTGCGCCCTCGGCGATCTCGCGCACCGTCTTAACGGATTCGTTGGCCAGCGCCTCGCCCTGGTCGCCGGAGATGTAGACCTGGACGTAGGCGGCCTCGCCGTCCACGCTCTGCGCGCCGGTCTCGGTCAACGAGTCGCCCCAGAAGTCCTGGACGTGCTGCACATGCTTGGTGTCGGCGCGTAACCGCTCCACCAGACCGTCGTAGAAGCGGTGCGCCTCGGCGCCCAGGGGCTCGTCGCCCTCGAGGACGATCATCACCGAGCTGGAGGTGTCGTACTCCTCGAACACCTTGCCTACGCGTTTGGTCGCGATCATCGACGGCGAGTCCGACGGGCTCATCGACACCGCGCGCATCTTGCCGACGTCGTCGAGCGGCGGAACCACGGTGTTCATCAGGGCGATGATCGCGATCCACGCCACGATGATCGGGATGGCGAATTTCCGGATCAGGCGCGGCAGCCGCGGTTGGGCCCGGTGCCCGGCGACCGGAAGGGCGTCGGTGTCGACGTCGGTTGGGTCTTCGACGGTGGCGCTCATGCCGACTTCACCAAGCAGTAGGTTTCGGCGTTCACGCCCGTTGCGGTCCTTTCATCCTTGACCTCGCCATCGACGGTGACGCGGCAGGTGATGCTGTCCCCGTCGCCCTGTGCCAGCAGGCTCACCGACGCGGCTGCGGCATCCGTCTCCAGCGAGATCGACCAGGGCAGCGGAACGTCCGGCGCGCGCTGCGGCTTGCCGTCGAGGTCCATGTAGTTGATGACGGCGGAGTTGCCCGACCCGAACACCTCATAGACCACCACTTTGGGGCTGGTGTCCTCGGCGGTCCCCGCACCGATCGGCGTGACCACCACCGGATGTGCGCCGAACACCGCGCGCAGCTGGCTCACCGCGAGGGCGCCCGCCGCGACCGCGGCCACGATCAGGATCGGTAGCCACGCCCTCCGAAGCACCCGCGTCATCGCGTCTGCCCGCAAATATTGATTGCCAGCTGCAGCGATGGAGCAGGACGACAGTCGTAGACAACGGTCATCGCGTGGCCTTTCGGCATTGAGAACGGCAGGCGGAACTGGCGCCCGATCTTGGTCTAGAGAGATAACCTAACCAAATAAGTGGATAGGATCAATCCGAATGGATTGCTTGCATCCACTTTTAATGTTGCCTTGATTACACTCGGCGCGATGGAGACCTCGATGGAAGCGGATCGCCCGCTGCGAAAGGATGCCGAACGCAACCGGCAGCGCATCCTCGCGGCGGCCCGCGATCTGTTCGCGACGAGGGGCCTGGAACCCAATCTCAACGACATCGCCCACCATGCCGGTGTCGGCGTCGGCACCATCTACCGCAGGTTCTCGACCAAGGAGGAGTTGCTCGAGGCGCTCTTCGAGGACGCCATGCACCAACTCGCCGATCTTGCCGAAGAAGCGCTGCGCCAACCGGATTCGTGGCAGGGCTTCTCCTGGTACATGGAGCGGATGTGTGAGATGACGGCCACTGACCGCGGCGCCCGCGAGATCGCCTTCAGCAAGGCCTACGCCGGCGAGCGGGTTCGGGCCGCCCAGGAACGTCTGAAACCGCTGCTGGCCCAGCTCGTCGAGCGAGCGCAGGCCGACGGCCACCTGCGCGCCGATATGGCACCCACCGACATGCCGATCTGCGGCCTGCTGTCCGGCACCGTCACCGAGTTCGCCGGCCACGTCGGCGGCGACCTGTGGCGGCGTTACGTCGGCCTCCTGCTCGACGGCATGCGCCAACGCGACGACCAGGAACCCCTGCCGGTGGCCGCGCTGGACTCCGACCAGCTCGACGGCGCCATGAGCACCTGGGAACCGGCGGGCCCCTGCAGTCGGATGAGACCGTCGGCGACCGACTAGCGCAGAGCAGGTGGATTAAGTCGCCGCAGCGGGTACGGCTTAGCGATGAAGACTCGTCCGGGAGCTGACTCGAGATGACCGGCGATCGTCCCAAGGTACTGGTCATCGGCGGCGGCTTCGGCGGGTTGTTCTGTGCCCGCCGACTCGGCCGGGTGGACGTGGACGTGACGCTGCTCGACCGCACCGCCTGCCACGTGTTTCAGCCGCTGCTGTACCAATGCGCGACGGGGACGTTGAGCATCGGCCAGATCAGCCGGTCGCTACGTGAAGAATTCGAGCATCACCGCAATGTCCAGACGCTCCTCGGTGAGGCGGTCCGGCTCGACCCCAGCGCACGCCGCGTCACGGCCCGTCGCCCCGACGAATCGCAGTTCGACCTCGACTACGACTACCTCGTCATCGCGGCCGGGATGCGCCAGTCTTACTTCGGCAACGAGGAATTCGCCGCCTGGGCGCCCGGGATGAAGACGCTCGACGACGCGCTCAGCATTCGGCGGCGCGTGTTCGCGGCGTTCGAAATCGCCGAATCGCTGCCCGCCGGTCCGGAGCGCGATCAATGGCTGACCTTCGCCGTCGCGGGTGCAGGGCCCACGGGCGTCGAACTAGCCGGACAGATAAGGGAACTCGCGACCCGCTCGCTGGCCAACGAGTTTCACAGCATCGAACCCGAAGAGGCCCGGGTGCTGCTGTTCGACGGTGGCGATCGTGTGCTCAAGAGCTTCACCCCGGCGCTCACCGACCGGGCGACGCGGGTGCTCGAGGAGTTGGGTGTCGAGTTGCACTTCGGTGTGCACGTCTCCGACGTCCGGCGCGACGGTGTGACGGTGAGCCCGAAAGACGGTGGCCCCAGCAGGGATCACGCCACGCGCACCGTCCTCTGGACGGCAGGAGTCGAGGCGGTGCCCTTCGCGCGACATGCCGCGGAAGTGCTGGGCGCCGACACCGACCGGTCGGGGCGCATTGCCGTGAATGCCGATCTGTCGGTGGCCGGGCACCCCGAGGTGTTCGTCATCGGCGATCTGGCCGGCCGCGACGGCCTACCGGGCGTGGCCGAGAATGCCATGCAGGGCGGACTCCACGTCGCCGCGTCCATTCGGCGGGATCTCGATGGGCGCGGGCGCAAGGCCTTTCGCTATCGCGACCTCGGTTCGGCGGCGTATATCAGCCGAGGCCACGCCGTGCTGCAGGTCGGGCCGATAAAGATGAGCGGCGCCCTGGGCTGGCTCGGCTGGGGCTTGATCCACATCGCGTTCCTCACGGGCGTACGCAACCGGTTCAGCACGGTCGGAACGTGGTTGGCGACGATCGCACGGGCCAATCGGAGCGACCGCTCGTTCATCCTCGGCGGATCGGGCCATCCCGAGGAGCCCTACACCTGGGAATCGCCGGTGCATCAGGGGAAGCGCTCCGCTGACCAATGACCGTTCCGGTTACGACGGAACGAGTCGGGGTACGGGAGCAGACATGACCACACCCGATGAGCACGCCGCGTCCAAACCCGTCAAGGACGAGGACGTCCTGGCGCCCGCCACACCTGGCGCTGAGGCGCTTCCGTTGCCCGAAGACGAAGTCGATAAGCCCTCGGCTACGTGATCCTGTGACGCAGCGTGGCCGCCTTCCTGGTGAGGTGGTTGCGTTCGGCGACGGTGTGCGCCTGCGCGGCGGCCTGCGCGTAAAGATCTGCGGCCGAGTCGAATTCACCTGTCTTCTCACGTAGATGGGCGAGCGCGGCGGTATAACGCGGCAGCGTCGGGTCGAGCTCAGCGAGCGCCGCCAGCCCCGCCTGCGGCCCATCGGCCTCTCCGACGGCGACGGCACGATTGAGCCGTACCACCGGACTGTCCGTGAGCGCGACGAGCTCGTCGTACCACTCGACGATCTGCACCCAGTCGGTCTCGCCGGCGCTCTGCGCGTCGGCGTGCAGCGCGGCGATCGCGGCCTGCGCCTGATACTCGCCGAGCCGGTCGCGGGCGAGCGCTGCCTGCAGCACCGCGACGCCTTCGGCAACCAGGTCTCGGCGCCACAACGTCCGATCCTGCTCGGCCAGCGGCACGAGGCTGCCGTCGGCGCGGGTACGGGCCGGCCGCCGCGCATGGTGCAGCAGGAAAAGCGCGAGCAGGCCCGCGACCTCTTCGTCGTCGGTCATCCCGGCCAGCTGGCGGGCCAGCCGGAGCGCTTCTTCGGCGAGATCGACGTCGCCGCTGTACCCCTCGTTGAAGATCAGATACAGCACCTTCAACACCGTGCGCAGGTCGCCGGGACGATTGAGCCGAACCTCGCTGACGGTCCGCTTGGCCCGGCTGATCCGTTGTGCCATCGTCGCTTCGGGCACGAGGTAGGCCTGCGCGATCTGTCGAGTGGTCAGACCCCCGACGGCGCGCAGCGTCAGCGCTATGGCCGACGACGGCGTGAGGCTCGGATGTGCGCACAGGAAGTAGAGCTCGAGGGTGTCGTCGGTGGATTCGACCGGCCCGGGCGGCGGCTCGTTGAACACCTTCTCTTCACGAAGGTGACGCGAGATATCGGAACGAGTGAGGTCGAGGAAGCGCCGCCACGCGGTAGTGATCAGCCAGCCCTTGGGATCGTCGGGTGGGTTAGCGGACCCCGTCACCCATGCCTCCCAGGCCCGGATCAGCGCCTCCTGCACAGCATCCTCGGCGGCCGTGAAGTCGGCGCCACGGCGAACGAGCGCGGCCAACACACCGGGAATCAGGTCCCGGAGTCGCGCTTCGTCGACCGCGGCGGCGGACATCACTCGGCGGGAGGAAGGTGGTCGCCGCTCATGAACGGTCGTACCTCGAGCCACTCGTGGATCGGCTTCCCGCCGGCGCCGGGCGCCGCCGACAACTCTCCGGCCAGTTCGACGGCACGCTCATAGGAGTCGACGTCGACGATCATGTACCCCGCGATCAGATCCTTGGTCTCCGCGAATGGCCCATCAGTCACGGGTGGCTTGCCCTCACCGTCATAGCGCACCCAGGCCCCCTCGGGCATCAATGCCTGGCTGTCGACGTACTCGCCGCTGTCTCTGAGCCGGTCGGCGTAGTCCTGCATGTACTGGATATGGGCCCTGACCTCGTCAGGCGCCCATTGGTCCATCGGCACATCGTTGACCGACGCCGGCGCGCCCCGGTAGTGCTTGAGAAACAGGTACTTGGGCATGGCTTCCTCCCTATCAGTGTGGCGACCGTTGTTGATCGCTCACCCCTGGGACGGAGCCGTCACGGTGTCCTCGACATCCCGTCCGGCCTAGACCTCAGGTGTGCCGGGAAGGCCCATCGTGCCGTTGGTGTTCGGCACCAGAGACGGCGCCGGTATGCCGCCGTCGGCCGCATTGTCGCCGGGGATGCCGTCGTCGGCGACGGGACCCCATGCGCCACCACCGCAGAAGGGAGGACTCTGCGAGCTTCGTCGCTCACGTCAATACTGCGGGCGCTGCGGGCTCTCCCCTCGGTTGGGAGGCAACCCCTTCCAGCTGCGAGTGCTTCCGTCCTGGCCGGCGCGATCACGCCGTCCCACGATGGGCAGATGCACCATCACAGACACATCGTGCGGAGCGCCGCGGCCCTCGCCGCCGCCATGGGTATCGGCCGATTCGTGTACACGCCGATCCTGCCGCTGATGACAACGCAGGCAGCTCTTGCCCCGCACACCGCAGCAGCATTGGCAACAGCCAATTACGGGGGCTACCTTGCCGGCGCGCTGGCCGGTTCCATCTGGCCAAGAGCCGCACACTCCGTCCGTGTCTGTCGCGTCTCGCTTACCGTGCTCGTAGCCAGCCTGGCGGTAATGCCTCTGGCCACCAACGCAATTGAGTGGTTGGCGCTGCGAGCCCTGACAGGACTCACCAGCGCGCTGGTGTTCGTGATCGCCGTCAACACCCTGCTGCAGCATCTGCACGGACAGCCAGCCCATCTGGCCGGCTGGGGACTAGGCGGGGTTGGCGGCGGCATCGCGCTGTCTGCAGTTCTGGTGCTGGCCAGCAGGCACTGGCAGCTGGCGTGGTTGACCTCGGCGGCTGCGGCCGCCGTATTGGCCGCCGTCGCATGGGCGATGCGCGCGGCGCCAGAAGCCCCGTCGCCGGGGACACCGCCGAACGATGTCGAGGCTCGTCCGCCGCACCGCGCCTTCGCACTGCTCGCCGCGAGCTACACCCTGGAGGGCGTCGGATACATCATTGCCGGCACGTTTCTCGTCGCCGCCGTGGCTCAGGGCGCACCCCATTGGCTTGGCGGCGGAACGTGGTTGGTCGTCGGTCTTGCGACTGTGCCGTCGGCCGCACTGTGGGCCGCGCTCAGTGCTCGGTGGTCGCACCCGGGACTGCTCGTGGCGGCACTTTGCGTGCAGGCTGTGGGGATCGCCATCGCAAGCTGCTTCGGCGGGGTAGCGGCCGCACTGATCGGAGCGGTGCTCTTCGGTGGCACGTTCATCGGTGTCAGCACGCTCTCGTTGGCGGCCGGCCGACTGCTCCGGTACCCGCGAGCTGTCGCACTGCTGACCGTCGGCTACTCGGTCGGTCAAATCGTCGGTCCCGCGGCGGTAAGCCCGTTGCTGCATGAAGGATACCGGCCAGCTTTGCTGGTGGCGGCGGTCACCGTACTAGCTGCGGCCGTCGTCGCGGGCCTGATGCGGATCGTCGGCAGGCAACCAGATCGAAGCGTCGCCGAGACTGAAATCCCCGACACCCCGCGTGAATTCGTCTATCAAAGCGTGGACCGACGGATTGTCCTCACTGCGCCGCCACACGAGCGACCATGTCCATAACGGTGACGGATCGACAACCGGCCTCCGCACGAGATCTCTCGGCAGCGGCTCGTCCTGTCCCTTCGGGTTGTTGAGGACGGGGCAACCCAACCCCCGCACATGCTCGAAGAACGTGGGACCGGTGACACCACCGTCGTCGGTCCGCATGATGCGAGCACCGGTGGCAGCGGCGAACTGCTCGCCGTATCGATTCCACGACGACCAACTGGCGGCGTCGGCATCGACGAGAACCACGGTGTCGCGTGCCTCGACGGGCGACTCATCGGAGCCGGCTTCGAGCGCATACAGCCGATCCACCCCGATGAGCCGAGCGTGTAGCGACAGTGACTCCAGGTCACTGTTCTGAACCCAACAGATTGCGAGGTCGAGGTTGCCTTCGGCCACCCGTGCGGCCTGTGCGTGAGACGGCATCACCCAGGTGTCCACACGCAACTGTGCGACTCCTGCCGCGCGGTCGACCCAGTCAGTCGGACACCAGTTCACGTAGCCGATGCGGACGGGTTGAGATGCTCCGAGACCGCCTGCCCGCCTGCGCAACTCGTCTGCTGCGGTGATCAGCGCTCGCGCATCCGGAAGCAACGCCGTGCCTGCGGGTGTGAGTACGACGGAGCGCCGGTCCCGGTCGAACAGCGTCACTTTGAGGTCGCGTTCCAAAGCCTTGATCTGTTGAGACAGCGACGGACCGGCAATGCGTAGACGTTGAGCCGCGCGACCGAAGTTCAGCTCCTCGGCCACGGCGACGAAGTATCGCAGCTGCCGCAGCTCCATCGGCCCAGCCTAGTAGTCCCAGCCTCTCAGCAGGGAGCCGTTTCGTCGCGTCTGCCAGGCATGACCGCTGTCCTCACCACGTTGAGCCACGCATACCGCGAGGAACGAGGAAAGGGACGATCATGAATACTTCGACTCGAGTCGCCATCATCACCGGTGCCTCCCAGGGCATCGGTGCCGGACTGGTGCAGGGGTACCGCAACCTGGGCTACGCCGTCGTCGCCAACTCCCGACATATCGGCGAGAGCGACGACCCGATGGTGCTCACAGTTGCAGGTGACATCTCGGCGCCAGGCGTCGGCCAACGCATAGTCGACGCCGCGATGCAACGGTTCGGTCGTGTCGACACCGTGGTCAACAACGCCGGTATCTTCATCGCCAAACCGTTCACCGAATACACCGACGCCGATTACGAGGCGATCACCGGAGTGAACACGCGAGGCTTCTTCGAGGTCACCCGTTCCGCATTGAAGGTGATGCAAGCAGGCGGCCACATCGTCACCATCTCCACCAGTTTGGTCGACCAGGCCAGTTCGAAAGCGCCGTCGGCGCTGGCTTCGCTGACGAAGGGTGGACTCAACGCTGCGACCAAGGCGCTGGCAGTCGAGTACGCCGGTCGCGGGATCCGGGCCAACTCGGTCGCTCTCGGGGTGATCAGCACACCGATGCATGACCCGTCGACGCACGAGGCCCTGGCATCGCTGAATCCCATGGAGCGACTCGGGCACGTCGACGACGCCGTCGACGCGGTGTTGTACCTCGAGCAGGCCGGCTTCGTCACCGGCGACATCGTGCACGTGGACGGTGGTCAAAGTGCAGGACGCTGACGGGATTCTGCGCGCGCTGCTGGACCAGTGGAAGAACGGGATCGACGCTCACGATCCGGCATTGGTGGCCAGCGTATTCAGCGACCAGGCGATTTTTCAGGGGCTGCGCCCGTACAGCGTTGGGCCGCAGGGAGTTTACGACTACTACGACACGCAGCCACCGGGGATGACGGTCGACTACCAGATCCTGGAATCCCGTCGGCTCAGCTTCGATATGGCGCTCGGCTACGTGGCTGCGGAGTTCGCGTATCACGACCGGGAGTCCGTACACCTGCGTATCGGCGTCGTCGTCATCCGCACGAGCAAGGACTGGCAGATCGTGTCCTACCAGGCCAGTCCTGCGCCGAAGTGACCTCAGGTGGGGCGGGCCACTCCCGCGAGCTTTTGAATGAAGCGAATCTCGTTGTCGTCGTGGGCCCGTCCGTCAGGGTGGATGAGATCGCTGAACCATGTCTGGGGAAGCGTGGTGTACGGCTTCTGCCACGAGTCCCACGGATAGTAGGTCTGCGTCCGTCCGGCGACGAAGCCCCAGTTGTACGCGCCGACGTTGCGCCGCTTGGCGATCGGAAGAATCCCCTCCACAGTGCTGCCCAGCTGTCGGGCCAGGTACTCGGTGCAGATGATGGGCCGTCCCAGCGGGGTGAGCTCGTCGATGCGGGCCTCGAACTCGCCGGGATCGCCGTAGCTGTGGAAGCTGATCACGTCCGAGAGCTCGAGTTG
Organism: Mycolicibacterium moriokaense; assembly: GCF_010726085.1. Classification (NCBI taxonomy): domain Bacteria; kingdom Bacillati; phylum Actinomycetota; class Actinomycetes; order Mycobacteriales; family Mycobacteriaceae; genus Mycobacterium; species Mycolicibacterium moriokaense. The sequence continues at coordinate 629,732 of NZ_AP022560.1, read as the reverse complement.
CAGGCTGGCGATCGAGCTGCGGCCGGCGGGGTCCCGCCAATGGCCCTGCCACACACCGCTGGTCAGCGGTTGAACCGGATTGACGGCCCGCACCCATTGGAAGACGTGGGGCAGGAACGCCTCGACGAGTTCCAGCTTGTCCGGGTGTTCCACATTTTTGTAGTCGCGCGCCGGATTGTCCGGCTCGTTCCAGACGTCCCAGCCGAGGACGCGCGGATCGTTACGGAACAGTCCCACGACGCCGGTGACATAGCTCTGCAGGACGCGGGTGTACGCCGGATCCTGCAACCGGTGCGCCCCCGGACTCTGCACCCAGCCGGAGTTGTGCACCCCCTTGATCGGCGCGCGTTGACGGCCCGCCCGCGGTAACGGATCCCAGCACGAGTCGAACAGCACGAAGAGCGGCTTGATGTGGTGGCTCGCCGCGATCGCGACGAACTCGGAGAGCCGGCGGCTGAACCCCGCCCGGTCGGTGGCCCACAGCTGATCATGGAGGAACACCCGCATCGTGTTCATCCCGATGCGCCTGGCGACGCTGAGCTCGCCGTCGATACGTCGCGGGTCGTACGTGCCCGCCTGGAACATCTCGATCTGGTTGACGGCGTTCGAGGTGACGTAGTTCGCGCCGAGTAGCCAACCCTGAGCCTCGTACCAGGCGTGAGCACGCTCAGCCGACCATCGACCTTCCGCAGCCGAGGCGAGGGGGATTTTGGTCAGTGCCGCGGCTGCTGCCAGGTACAACGGCAGTTTCAGGGCGGTTCTGCGGTGCACCTTGTGACAATAGGGTCCGCGAACGGTTTCACCGACCCGCATGTCTGATGTTGCAACACAACAGGTTTCGAATTGTTATCGAAACGCGGACGGAGAAGATTGCTCACCGGACCAGTGGCACCCCGTCGAGAAGGATCTGCTGACGGGTCATGAACCGTGACTCGTCGGACAGCAGGTAGCGGGCGGGGTACGCGACTCCCACAACGCTGATTCATCTCGACGGTTTCTCACGACCGGACTCGTTCGTCATCCCGACGGCCTCGGTCGGGATCGTGCCCCCTATCGGCGCGACCCGGAATAACCCGCGGGGCCACCCTCGTTGCCGCAGGAATGCCCGAAGCCAGAACACGTCGAATGCGGCGCTGGGAGATGGACGGTATCGGCCGCGATCGGTTGGCGCTGAGAGAGGTCTCGGTGCCCGAACCTGGAGCCGGCGAGGTCGTGGTCGAGGTGGCGGCGGTATCGCTGAACTACCGCGACAAGATGGTGGTCGAGACGGGACGCGGCTTGCCGCTGCAGTTCCCGTTCACCCCCGGATCGGATCTGTCCGGAACGGTGGTCGCGGTGGGCGACGGCGTCACCCGGTTCACGGTTGGCGACCGCGTCATCTCGACGTTCACCCCCGGCTGGCGCGACGGCCGCCGCGGAGGCGATGCACGCACTCCCTCGTACCGCACACTTGGCGGCTTCTCCCCCGGCGTGCTCGCCGAGTTCGTGCGCTTCTCCGAGGAGTGGTTCGTGCGCGCGCCGGCCACGTTGTCGCCCGCCGAGGCCAGCACGCTGCCCTGCGCCGGTCTCACCGCGTGGTTCGCGCTCGTCGAACGTGGTGGCGTACGCGCCGGTGACGTCGTGCTGGTCGAAGGCACCGGTGGCGTATCGCTGTTCGGTATCCAGATCGCCAAGGTGCATGGTGCACAGGTAATCGTGTCCGGAAGCGCGACCAAACTCGATCGCGCCCTGGCCTTGGGCGCCGATCACGGAGTGGACCGCAACCGGCCGGACTGGGTCGAGGCGATCTACAAGCTCACCGCTGACCACGGGGCTGACCACGTCCTGGAGATCGTCGGCGGTGCCCACCTCGGCACGGCTGTGCAGGTCACCGCCGTCGGCGGCACGATCCATCAGATCGGGGCGTTGGAAGGGTTCGAGATCAGCGCGCCAGTGATGCCATTGATGTTGAAGGACATCGTCATTCAAGGCATCGGAACCGGGCACCGGCGGGCACTCGAACAACTCGTCGACGCGGTCGACCGTACCGGGCTGAGGCCGGTCATCGACCGGCGGTACCCGATGACGGACCTTCCCGACGCCCTGGACCGGCTCGACCGCGGACCGTTCGGCAAGGTGGTCATCGAAATAGGCAGCTGAGGACGGCGTTGCCACTAATCATGTTGTGCGCAGACGTGAGTCCGGCGCGTGGTGCCCAAGAATGGAGGCGGCCCTCACCGCGGTCTCAAGGCGCGCAGGCGTGTGCGTGGGCACGCGGCCTTACGATGATCCGATGGCAAAGCGCAACGCCGCCCCACCGTCGGACCCGGCCACGGAACAGGTCGAGGACTCGAAATCGGCCCTCACCCGGGCCCGCATCCTCGATGCCGCGGCCCACGTCCTGTCCGCGAAGGGGTATGCCGGTTTGCGCCTCACCGACGTCGCGGAGCGGGCGGAGCTACGCGCCCCGGCCATCTATTACTACTACGCATCACGCGACGACCTCATCGAAGAAGTGATGTGGGTGGGCATCGCCGACATGCGCGAGCACGTCGCCGCCGTCCTGGACCAACTCCCCGACGGCACAGCACCGATGGAACGCCTCCTCACCGCCGCGGAAGCCCATCTGCGCCACGCATTGGAGATCTCCGACTACACCACCGCATCGATCCGCAACGCCGGACAGGTGCCCCTCACGATTCGCAAACGCCAGATCCGCGAGGAGGAACGCTATGGAGAGATCTGGCGCAAGCTGATCAATGATCTGGCACGCGACGGACAACTACGCGCCGATTTGGACTTCTACATTGCGCAGATGCTCGTCCTGGGCGCCCTCAACTGGGCCGTCGAATGGTGGCACCCCCGGCGCGGTTCCATCGACGCGGTGGTCGCCAACGCGCAATCAGTGATCCGACACGGCCTGGGCGCCAACGTGTAGGCCATAGCTGCCCTACCCCAAATTTTAATCCGCAATAAATTCTGACTATGCTGTCGCAATGACCACGCTCAGCGACGAAGAGGCGTTCCTGGTTCAGACGGTGCGGGAGTTCATCGACCGCGAGGTCAAGCCCACCGTGCAGGAAGTCGAGCACGCCAACGCGTATCCGGAGCGCTGGATCGAGCAGATGAAGCAGATCGGGATCTACGGCTTAGCCGTGCCCGAGCAATACGGCGGTTCGCCGGTGTCGACTCCCTGCTATGCCCAGGTCACCCAGGAGTTGGCGCGCGGATGGATGAGCCTGGCCGGGGCGATGGGCGGGCACACGGTGGTCGCTAAGCTGCTCGCGCTGTTCGGCACCGAGGAACAGAAGCAGACCTATCTGCCGCGGATGGCCACCGGCGAGGTGCGCGCGACGATGGCGCTGACCGAACCCGGCGGCGGCTCGGATCTGCAGGCGATGACGACGGTCGCCAAGGCCGACGGTGACGATCTGGTGATCTCAGGTGCGAAGATGTGGATCTCCAACGCCAGGCGCTCACAGTTGATCGCCTTGTTGTGCAAGACCGATCCGAACGCCACACCCAAGCACAAGGGCATCTCTATCGTGCTGGTGGAACACGGCCCCGGTCTGACGGTGTCGCGGGATCTGCCGAAACTCGGCTACAAGGGCGTCGAATCGTGCGAGCTGGCCTTTGACAACTACCGCATTCCGGCCACGGCCATCCTGGGCGGCACCCCTGGTAAGGGATTCGCGCAGATGATGAAGGGGCTGGAGACCGGGCGTATCCAGGTGGCCTCACGGGCGCTGGGGGTGGCCACCGCCGCGCTGGAGGACTCGCTGGCCTACGCCCAGCAGCGGGAGAGCTTCGGCCAGCCGATCTGGAAGCACCAATCCATCGGTAACTACCTGGCCGATATGGCCACCAAGCTCACCGCGGCGCGCCAGTTGACCTGGTATGCCTCCGAGAAATACGACAGCGGCGAACGCTGCGATATGGAGGCCGGCATGGCGAAGCTGTTCGCCTCCGAGGTCGCCATGGAGATCGCCCTGAACGCCGTGCGTATTCACGGTGGCTACGGCTACTCGACCGAATACGACGTCGAACGCTACTTCCGCGACGCGCCGCTGATGATCGTCGGCGAAGGAACCAACGAGATCCAGCGCAACGTAATCGCCTCCCAGCTGGTTTCGCGAGGCACAATCTGACGTCTCGTCACTAGCATCTGACCTATGGCCCCAGGCAGCCGCAGACAGACCCCTGATGAGTCAGATCCGAAATCCGTGCGCACCAGGGCGCGGATCCTCGACGCGGCGGCACATGTGCTGAGTGTCAAGGGCTACGCCGGGACCAGGTTGACCGACGTCGCGGACTACGCCGGGCTGCAGGCGCCCGCCATCTACTACTACTTCCCCTCGCGTGAGGACCTGATCGAAGAGGTCATGTTCGCGGGCATCGGCGATATGCGTCGCCATCTCCAGGAGACGCTCGACAATCTGCCCGACGGCACCGAACCGATCGAGAAGATCATGGCCGCGGTGGACGCACATCTGCGCCACGAACTCGAGCTGTCCGACTACGCCACGGCCTCCATCCGCAACTCCGGTCAGATTCCGGAGCATCTGCGCACCAGGCAACAGAAGGAGGCCAACGCCTACAACGCGTTGTGGATGAAATTGTTCACCGAGGCCGCCGACGAAGGACAGCTTCGGTCAGACCTCGACACCCGCATCGCACTCGCACTGGTGCTCGGTGCTCTCAACTGGTCGGCGGAGTGGTGGAATCCCCGACGGGCCTCGGTCGACACCGTCGTGGCCAACGCTCAGAGCATCGTCCGCGCCGGCCTGAGCCCGGCCACCGCACCGGCTCGCCGTAAGCGCACCAACGGTTCACGCCGCTAGCCCGCTCGGGCTTTTCCCCAGTTTTGATTCTATGTTAAATTAATTGAGTGAACGAAGCTTATATCGTCGACGCTGTCCGCACTCCCGTCGGGAAGCGGGGCGGTGGACTTTCCGGGGCTCACCCCGCCGACATGGCGGCGCACGTCATCCAAACGGTGGTGGGGCGCCACGACATCGACCCCGCCGCCATCGACGACGTGATTCTCGGCTGCCTGGACAACATCGGCTCCCAGGCCGGCGACATCGCGCGTACCGCCGCGCTGGCAGCGGGACTGCCCGAATCGGTGCCCGGTGTCACCATCGACCGGCAGTGCGGATCGGCCCAGCAGGCAGTGCATTTCGCCGCGCAGGGCGTGATGAGCGGCACCGCCGATCTGATCGTCGCGGGCGGCGTCCAGAAGATGAGCCAGTACCCGATCCTGTCGGCATTCGGCGCGGGCGAGCCGTTCGGCTCGAGCGACCCGTGGACGGGCTGTGAAGGCTGGCAGGCCCGGTACGGCGACCAGGAGATCTCACAGTTCCGCGGCGCGGAACTGATTGCGGCACACTGGAAGCTGACGCGCGAAGACAACGAACGCTTCGCACTGGAAAGCCATCGGCGCGCCTTGGCAGCCATCAAGGACGGCCACTTCGCACGTGAGATCACGCCCTTCGCGAACGCGACCGTCGACGAGGGACCCCGGGCCGACACGTCGTTGGAGAAGATGGCCACGCTGCCCACCCTCATCGAGGGCGGGGTGCTGACCGCTGCTGTCGCCAGCCAGATCTCCGACGGCGCAGCTGCGCTGCTGATCGCTTCGAAGGACGCCGTCGACCGCTTCAAGCTGACCCCGCGGGCCCGCATCCACCACATGTCGGTCCGCGGTGCCGATCCGGTGATGATGCTGACCGCACCGATACCCGCGACCCAGCATGCCCTCAAGCGTGCCGGCATGTCGATCGACGACATCGACGTCGTCGAGATCAATGAGGCGTTCGCCCCGGTCGTCCTGGCCTGGCTTGCCGAGCTCGGCGCCGACCCGGCCAAGGTCAACCCTAACGGTGGCGCCATTGCGCTCGGCCATCCGATCGGCTGCACCGGCGCCCGATTGATGACGTCGATGCTGCACGAGCTGGAGCGCACGGGCGGCCGCTACGGCCTGCAGACCATGTGCGAAGGCGGTGGCCAGGCGAACGTCACCATCATCGAACGGATCTGAGGCATGCTCCGCACTCTCTACGAACCCGATCACGAGGCGTACCGCGAGACGGTCCGCGAGTTCCTCGCCCGCGAAGTGGTTCCGCACCAGCATGATTGGGACGCCGCGCGATGGATCGACCGCGAGGTGTTCGCCCGTGCGGCGAAAGCGGGGATCTACGGCCTACAGATCGGCGAGGAGTACGGCGGCTCCGGCGAACCCGACTACCGATACCGGATGGTGGTGTGTGAGGAAGTCGCCCGAATCAATGCGCTTTCTTTCGGTTTGACGGTCAGCCTGCAGGATGACCTCGTCCTGCATTATCTGCTTGACCTGACCACTGATGAGCAGCGCCAGCGCTGGCTGCCCGGATTTGCGACCGGCGACATCATCGGCGCGCTCGCGATGACCGAGCCTGGAACAGGCAGCGATCTACGCGGCATCCGCACCACCGCGCAGCGGGACGGTGATCGCTGGATCCTCAACGGACAGAAGACCTTCATCTCCAGCGGCATCATGGCCGATTTGGTGGTGGTTGCCGCCCGAACGGGCTCGGCGGGCGGCTCGCGTGACCTGAGTCTGTTTGTGGTGGAACGTGATACGCCCGGTTTCGAGCGGGGACGCAAACTGGACAAGATCGGCCTGCCCGCACAGGACACCGCCGAACTGTACTTCCGCGACGCGGAGGTTCCCGCCGCGAACCTGATCGGCGAGGAAGGTTACGGTCTGCAGTATCTGATGAGCCATCTGCCCCGTGAACGTCTCGGGGTGTCCGCCATGGCAATTGCCACCACACGGGCGATCTTCGACATGACCGTCGACTACTGCAAGCAACGCCACGCCTTCGGTGCGCCACTGACCGACAAGCAGCACGTGCGTTTCGAGCTCGCGGAGATGGCGACCGAGATCGACATCGCCCAGTGCTACGTCGACCAGTCTGTGCGCGCCTACAACGCGGGTCAGCTGACCGCGGTCGACGCTGCCAAAGGCAAGTGGTCGATCAGCGAGCTGCAGAAGCGAGTCCTCGACAGGTGCCTGCAGTTGCACGGCGGCTATGGCTACATGACCGAGTATCCGGTGGCCCGGGCGTACATGGATACCCGCGTCCAGACGATCTACGGCGGCACGACCGAAATCATGAAAGAGATCATCGGTCGCGACGTGGTGGCCTAGCGGACCATCACGGAATTCTTGCGACGGGGCCGCGCGGTCAGATCCGCGCGGCCCCCACTAGTTCGCCGACTTCCACGAACTTGGCCCGCGGGCGTGCCGCGGCGGCCCCGCGGGCCCGTTCCGCGGCGTCGATCGCCAGCCATCCAGCCCAATCGACCGCCTGCACACCGCGTCTGGTCAACAGCTCGCTGATGTCGTCGTCCGACCTCCGACGCAGCTTGCCGGCCGCGAAGTCCTCCATCAGATGGCCGACTGTCTGCTGCGCGCACGTACGGTTGGTGCCGATCACGCCCTGCGGACCTCGTTTGATCCACCCGGCGACGTACACGCCGGGTAGCGGTTCGCCAGCGTCGACTACCCGTCCTTCGTCGTTGGGCACGCGGCCCTCGGCTTCATCGAACGGCACACCGTCGATGGCCGCCCCGCGATAACCGATCGACCGGAACACCAACCCGGTCTCGATAATTCCGGTCTCCAGGCGAACACCCTCGACGTTCTCGGTGCCGACGAGTTCCAGCGGTGGCGCGGAAAAGACCAGAGCCACGACACGATTCCCAGGAGTTCGGGGGCGCATCGCATACTCGGTGATCAGGTCATACTTCAGCGCGCCATCGAGATCGTCGGGGCGTTCCCCGAGCTCACCCCGCACGACCACGTCGACGCCTGGCAGCTCCCCGAGCGCGATCAGCTCGCCCACCGAGAACGCTCCGTGGGCCGCGCCGCGCCGCGCCAGCAGCACGACTTCCTGGACCGCGCTTGCGGCTAGTGCCCGCAACGAATGGTCGGCGATGTCGGTCTGCGCCAGCGTCTCGGTGTCGGAGACGAGGACACGTGCGGCGTCCAGGGCGACGTTGCCGTTCCCGATGATCACAACGCGGGAGGTGCCGAAGTCGAATTCGTGATGAGCATGGTCGGGGTGTCCGTTGTACCAGGCGACGAAGTCGGCGACGGCATGGTGACCGGCCAAATGCTCGCCGGGAATCCCGAGATCGCGGCTGCGTGAGGCGCCCACCGCGTAGATCACCGCGTCGTGGTGTTCGGTCAGTTCGGCGTGCGTGACGTCGCGACCCACCTCGACATTGAAGTGGCAGCTCACCCGGTCGCTCGCCAGAACCGGCTCGAACACCGACACGATCTGCTTGGTCGCCTGGTGATCCGGGGCAACCCCAGAACGAATCAGGCCGAACGGCGTCGGCAGTCGATCGAAGAGGTGCACCTCGACGCCTGGCGTATGCACGAGTTCGGCCGCTGCGTAGCACGCCGCCGGGCCCGAGCCGACGATGGCGACGCGCAGCGCACCACGCTCGAGGGGTCGGGGTGCCGGCTTCGCCTGAGTATCACGCACTTTCAGTGCGGTCTTGTCGAAGTACGCCGCGTTGATGTCAAGGAACCTGCGCTGGCCCGCGGGCAACTCGTCCTCGTGGTAAATCGCGCCGACCGGGCATTCCGCCATGCACGCCCCACAGTCGACGCAGGTGTTCGGATCGATGTAGAGCATCGGTGCGGCGGTGCCGTTGGGTACCGGGCGTATGCAGTCCACCGGGCAAACCGGTATGCAGCTGGCGTCCGTGCAGCAGTTCTGCGTGATGACGAAGGTCAAAGTCGTTCTCCGATTAGTTCTCGATACCAGGCTTCACGTTGGCTTAGCGGGTTGATTCCACGCACCAGGTGCATGCGATCAACCCGTTAAGAGCCGCCGATCAGTCTTCGAAAGACACCGCGCCCGTGGGGCAGTTGGCGATTGCGTCCTCGACGGCCGCGTATTCGCTCTCCGGTGGGTTCTCGTCGATGACGACGCCCAGGCCGTCCTCCCCGACCTCGAATACCGCCGGCGCCGTCATCTCGCACATTCCGATGCCTGAGCACTTGGTGTGGTCCACACGCAGCTTCATCACATCAGCTTCCTCATGATGCGCAGTGCCCGATCGGTGTACGGCGGATACATCAGCGACGGGTCCGGCTTGGCGGGCTTCGCCAACACCGCCCGGCGGTGACTGAGCGCCTCGAAACCCCACCGTCCGTGATAGGCACCCATCCCGCTGGCACCGACTCCGCCAAACGGCAACTGAGGCACCAGACAGTGCATCGCGATGTGGTTGATCACGGCGCCGCCCGAGGGCACGACGTCGATGATCTCGCGTCCACGCCGCTGGGAGCCTGTGAACACGTAGAGTGCCAACGGTTTCGGACGTGAGTTCACGAACCGTATGGCCGCATCGACTGAGTCCACTCGGAGCACCGGCAGTATCGGGCCGAAGATCTCTTCGCCCATCACGGGATCGGCCGGAGCCGGATCGACGACCACCGTCGGTTGGATCCGCAAGCTGTCGACGTCCCAATTTCCGCCGGTGACAACTGTTCCCGTGGTACTGGAGATCAGCGAGACGAGCCGGTCGAACTGCCGCTGGTTGACGATGGGCAGCGACGGGTCCGGCTCGGCCGAGCGGAACTCGGCGATCACCTTGACGACCTTGCTGACGAGTTCGTCGGCGATCCTCGAGTCGGCCAGCACATAGTCCGGGGCTATGCACGTCTGCCCGGAGTTCAGCAGTTTGACCCACGCCAACCTGCGTGCCGTCACGTCCAGGTCGGCATCGGCAGTCACGATCACCGGACTCTTGCCGCCTAGCTCGAGCGTCACCGGTGTCAGGGTCGGGGCGGCGGCGGCCATGATCTTGCGCCCGACCTCCGTACCGCCGGTGAACAGCGCGTGGTCGAATCCCTGAGCCAGCAGGTCCTGGGTGGTCTGCGCGTCACCCTCGACAACGCGGATGGCGTCGCCGTCGAGATACTGCGGCACCAGCCGGGCCAGCAGCGCCGAGGTCGCCGGCGCCAACTCGGAAGGCTTGATGACCGCGCAGTTCCCCGCCGCGACGGCGGCCACCAGCGGACCCAGGCTCAGGTACACCGGGTAGTTCCACGGCCCGATGATCAGGACGACCCCGAGCGGGTCGTACTGCACCCAGCCTCGTCCGGGCCGCTGCGCCAACGGCAACGGCTGGCGGCGGCGGCGCATCCACTTGCGAAGGTGCTTGCGCGCGTAGGCCGCTTCGCCCTTCGTCGACGCGATGTCGCCAAGCCACGCCTCGTGCGCTGGGCGGCCCAGATCCTCGGCCAAGGCTGCGGCGATCGCCGGTTCTTGTTCGTCACAAAGCCGTTCGATGGCCGCCAGCTGGTCGATGCGCCATTGCACCGGCCGGGTACGACCCGTCTCGAACACTGTGCGCAGGTCTGCGGCCACTGCCGAACCTGCGGCTTCGGCTTGCAGGTGAAGAGTCATGGTATTCCTCAGATTTCAGGGGCGGCGACCACTCCGGATGCGACGGCTCCGCTGATGCCGCCGTCGATCACGAGCGGGTGGCCGTTGATCCACCTCGCCGCGTCCGAGGCCAGGAACAGGATGCCGTCGGCGATGTCGTCCGGATATGCGTGGCGGCCCAGCAGTTCCTTGACACCGTCGAGGGTGTCCTTGCCCATCGACTCTTCGAAGTCCACCAGGATGGGTGTCTCCACGGGCCCGGGCAACACCGCATTGATCCGAAAGCCCATCTGCGCCACCGCAAGTCCCATGCTCATGGTGTAGACGGTGGTGGCTTCCTTCGAGAAGTTGTAGGCGTTGCCCTGCTGCGGGTTGGCCTTGAACCAGGCCTCCGCGTCCTCGAACGTGTCGGTGGCGAGCAGATCACGGATCGCCTCCAGCCGCAGCGGCCAACCGAAGCCTGCAGTGGAGGACACGATGGTGATCGTCCCGCCCGGCACCAGCCGCTCGAAGAACGCCTCGGTCAGATGGCGCACCGCGAACGTGTTCACCGCCATCACGAGATCGGCAGGGGCGGTGCCGGGGATTCCGGCGATGTTCATCAAGCCGTCGAACTCGCCTTCCAGCGATTCGAGAGCGGCGTCAATGTTGCGCGGATTGGCCAGATCGACGGTGATGTGCTCGGTCACCGCCGCCGAGGGAGCGTTCCGATCCAGCGAGTACACCAACGCACCCGCATCGAGGAGCTTGCGTGCGGTCGCATCGCCGATCCCGGAGGCAGCACCGGTGACAACGTAACGCTTTCCAGCGAATTCAGACATATGGCAGGACTCCTAGTCGAGGGTGTAGGGCAGGGATTTCACGGCGTGCACGAAGTTGCCCGTCAGGTACTCCGGCTCGCCGACCCGCAGGTTGGGCACCCGCAAGATCAGCTCCCGGAACATCGCCGTCAGCTGCATCTTCGCCAGGAAGGCGCCCATGCAGAAGTGTGGTCCGCCACCGCCGAAACCGTTGTGCGGATTCGGTTTACGCAGGATGTTGAAGGTGTAGGGATCCTCGATCACCCGCTCGTCGCGGTTTCCGGAGGAGTACATCAGCACCACCCAGTCGCCTTCGCGAATGTGCTGCCCGTGCAACTCGGTGTCCTGGGTGACCGTGCGACGGAACGTCATCACCGGGCTTGCCCAGCGGACGAACTCCTCGACGGCCAGGGCGATGCGGCCGTCGAAGTCCTCGGCCAGCAGCGCCCGCTGCTCCGGGAACTGCTGCAGCGCCATAGTGGCTAACGTGATCGTGTTGCGGGTGGTGTCGTTGCCTGCCACGGAGAGGAGCACGAAGAAGGCGCCGAGTTCGTCGTCGGTCAGGCTGCGCCCGTCGACCTCGGCCTGCACCAACTTCGACATCAGGTCGTCGGTGGGTGCCTCGCGGCGCTGCTCGGCCAGTTCCAGCCCGATGGTGAGCAGACCGACCAGGGAGTCGGTGACGACCTCTCCGGGCTCTCTGCCCGCCGCCACGTCGGCGTCTGCCCAGGACACCATGCCGTCGGCGTAATGCGCGGCCTCATCACGCTTTTCGGGCGGCAGCCCGACCATCTCGTAGATCGTCCACATGGGCAGCCGTTTGGACACCTGCTCGACGAAGTCGCCGCTGGTGGTCTTCAGCAGGTCGTCGACGATCTGGACGGCCTGTGCCGTCACCTGGTCCTGGATCTTGGCGACCTGACGCGGGGTGAACACTGAGCTGATCAGGCGGCGCAGGCTGGAGTGGCGGTCACCGTCCATGCCGAGGAACGACTCCGCGGCGTCGAGCAGGTCCTCGGGGATGGCCTCGATCTGGACGCCCTGCGCCGAGGAGAAGATCTCGGGATTCTTGCTGACGTAGGCGATGTCCTCGGCGCGGGTTATCGCCCAGACTCCGTCGACGGGGGCCGGGATCACCGTGCCTTCGATCGGCGGGTGCCAGGAAATCGGGCGTTCATCGCGAAGGATCTTGAAGGATTTCTCCCGCTCGTCGGCGGTCTGCGCCCAGAAGCTGGTCGGGGAGATGCTGATGGGGTCGTACGGCGGGCGGGCGGTCTGGGCCTGTACTGCAGTCATTTTGAGACCTCCAGGTAACTGTTGATGAGAAGTCGTTTTGCCAGCTTCCCCGTGGGCGTGCGTGGAAGCTCCTCGGTGAAGTCCACCGAGCGCGGCGCCTTGTAGTGCGCAATCCGTTGGCGCACATAGTCGATGATCTCCTGCTCGAGCTCGTCCGAGCCGGTGATCCCGTCGCGCAGTTGCACGACGGCCTTGACCTGTTCACCCATCTCCGGATGCGGCAGACCGATTACGGCCACATCGGCGATGCACGGGTGCAGCGCCAGCAGGTTCTCGATCTCCTGCGGGTAGATGTTGACTCCGCCGGAGATGATCATGAACGCCTTGCGGTCGGTCAGGAACAGATAGCCGTCCTCGTCGACGTATCCCACATCGCCGACCGTGGACCAGTTGCTGTGCTGCGGATGCCGGGACTCGGCGGTCTTGGCGGGATCGTTGTGGTACTCGAACGGGGTGACGTCGCGTTCGAAGTACACCGTGCCGATCTCGCCGGTCGGCAGCTCCGCTCCGTCGTCGTCACAGATATGCAGAACGCCAAGCGCTGCCCGGCCGACCGAGCCGCGCTTCTGCTGCCACTCCGGCGTCGTGATCACCGTCGTCCCATGCTGTTCGGTGGCCCCGTAGTACTCGACGAGAACGGGACCCCACCAGGAAATCATCGCGTCCTTGACGTCGGGTGGGCAAGGTGCCGCGGCGTGCACCGCCAACCGCAGGGACGAGACGTCGTATCGCTCGCGTTCATCGTCGGGCAGCTGCAGCATCCTGATGAACATCGTCGGCACCATCTGGGTGACCGTCACGCGATAGCGTTCGATCGTCGCCAGCGCTTCGGTGGCGTCGAAACGCTCCATCAGGACGACGGTGGCGCCGAGGGCGAGAACGCCGCCGCACCACTTCAACGGCGCCGTGTGATAGATCGGCGCAGGGGACAGGTAGACGTCGTCCAGCGTAATTCCGAACGCATGCTCCAGCATCCCGATCAGCGGGTCGCCGGGCTGATCGACCTCGATGTCCAACAGCCGCGGCTTGATCCCCTTGGGCCGTCCCGTCGTTCCCGACGAGTACAGCATCTCGGCTCCGCGGGGCTGACCCGGTAGCGGCGGCCGGTCGCGGTCCAGCAGCTCCACATAGCTGTCATGGCCGGCGACGGGTCCGCCGAATGCGTACCGCTTGCGCACCGCTGGGGTCAGCGGTACGAGTTCGGCGGCGAGATGGCTGATCCCCGCCGAGGCGAACAGCACCTGCGCACCGCTGTCGTTCACGATGTACGCGGCTTCCTCGGGCGCGAGGTGCCAGTTCACCGCGGTGATGTAGAGCCCCGATCGGATTGCCGCCCAATACACCTCGAGGGCTGCCGCCGAATTGTCGGAGAGCAGCGCGATCACGTCTCCGCGTCGCAGTCCCATGTCGTACAGCGCCGACGCCACCGCGGCGGAGCGCTGCTCGAGTTCGGCGTAGGTGGTGACCGCTCCGGATCCGGCCATGACGATCGCCGGGTGATCGGGCCTGGTGGACGCGTGCGTACCGGGGAACATGCGGTCAGACCAGCAGGTCGTCGCGGCCGTCGTTCTTGAGCCGGTCGATATAGACCGGATAGAGCTTCTTCCCCAACGGTGCGAGCTTCAGGAGGCTGGCCATGTCTCCGTCGACCTTGATCTTCCGCTTCGCCATCGCCAAGGGGAGGTTGACCTTGCCCTGCCAGTAGGCGTTGCCGGTGTCTGCGGTCATGGCCATGGTCGCCGTCGGTGCCGGTCCTCCGTCGAGGCCCTCCCGGATGCTGCGGTTGGCCATGTCGATGACCACCAAGGCCTCCGGTTCGGTGAAGTCGAACGCGATGACCAGCCCGGTGTCGACGAGCTTGGGTCCGATCTCGGCGTCCTCGAACGCCGTCTCGAAAATCCCGCCGATATAGCGCGTGACCTCGGAAGAGTTGGCGAACCCCATCGTTCTCCTTAATTTATTCTATATTCAAAACCGGGTATGAGTATGGTCACACCATCAGGCCCATAAGTCAACTTACGAAAGCCGGCGGATCGGTTGTTCATCGGAGGATCAGGACGATGCAGACGAGGCCGACGACGACGAACCACACCTGGGCCCACCTCTGCAGCGGCGTGCCTCTGAGCTCCATGAAATCCATGGCGACGAGCGCCGCCTTGCCGAAGGCGATCACCGCGGCGCAGGCGGCCGCGACGCGCGGGCTGAGCACCTCGTGAACCGATCCCGTCGTGAAGACCAGCGCCACAAGGGTGAGTGCGACGAGTACCCCGTAGACGACGATGACCCGTCGGCGCGCCGCGATCATGCGTGGCTCCCGATGTAGACGAACGAGAAGATGAGAATCCACAGCAGATCGACCATGTGCCAGTACCCCGCGGCGCTCTCGGCGAAGCGCCGACTGACCGGGCGCCCCGCGCGCTCGGCGCGCCACCACGTCATCAGCAGGACGCTGCCGATCACCACATGCATCAGGTGCAGGCCGGTCAGCACGAAGTAGTACATGAAGAAGGTCGACGACGTCAGCGTGTGGCCAGCGCCGATCTCGATTGCGTACTCGATCGACTTGACGAGCGCGAACGCCGCCCCGAGAAGCAGTGCCGACCCGATCAGCGGGCGCGACACGGTGCCGGCCCGATGGTTCTGCACCGCACGCACGACGAGGTAGGAGGAGGTCAGCAGGATCAGCGCATTGACGAGGCCCAGCCAGATGACGAGATGCGCGGCATCGGAATGGAATTCGCTGCGGTTGTTGCCGAACTGCCACAGGTAGGCGACGAAGAAGAACGCGAACACCGTCATGTCGGCGAAGACGAACCCCCAGAACGGGGTGTCGCTGGCCAGGCGGTGCTGCTGCGGCTGTGCGGTCCGCTCGGCGTACGTCGTCATACGGTGAGCCCTACGTCGTCGGCGGCGGGTACATCGGCGGCGTCCTCGATGGCGCGCTGTCGCACCAGCAGACCCATGGCAAGCAAGAAGACCGAGTAGGTTGTGAGCGCCAGCCAGAAGATCAGGACGCCGTTCCACGTGAACGGTCCGCGGTGGAAGACCAGCGCCAGCACGTCGAACGTGAACGTGAATCCGATCCAGCAGTTGAGGTATCCGACCCATCGCGGAATCGGCGAGCGAGGGTCGCGGAGTGCTGAAGCAGCGATCGCCAGGTTCTGGATGATGAACGGCGCGACAGGCGGGATGAACAGCAGCCACGCCAGATCGTTGAGCAGAACGGTCAACTCAGGGCTCCGGGCGGGGCGGAAGGCCGCGACCGCCATGATCAGCATCGGTACCAACAGCATCACCGCGGTGACCGACCCGGAGACCAACTGCACCAACGACAGCAGCCGCGCTTCGCGTGAGCCGGTGAGCATCAGGTGCGAGATCGCGCCCACCAGCGGGACGACCAGAGAAATGCCGATCGTGGCGACGGCGAACCCGATCGATACATGCATGCCGGACCCGTAGAAGGCAGTCACCTCGTCGGGCGAGTTCGACGGTCCCAGCGGAAACGGCAGCACGCCCGCGATCAGCCAGCCGGCCAATGTCACGGCGAGGGTGAGCGGGCCGCACCACCCGCACACCAGCAGGACGCTGTTGCGTGTCATGGCTGCACCGCTGCCGGCCGGTACGCCGCAACGATCTTGTCCACCACCAGCTTTGCGGTTTCTGCGCATGCGGTGGTGCCGCCGTTGGCGTACTCCTTGACTCCGTCACCGACGTTCCACAAGCCTTCGATGGGGGTGTCGTGCGGCAGGTCGGAGCCTGCGACCGCGCGCTGCGGCGGCCAGCCGTCCCGGGTCACGGCGACGTTGAGGATGCGCGCCCGTTCGTCGAAGTTCTCGATGTTGTCGCGCAAGTCCTGCAACAGGAGTTCCGTCTCGGCTTCCTCGTCGAACTCCCCAGTCGGGTTGTCGGGAACCGAGGTTCCGACGTAAAGGTTCCAACCCTCCGGAGCCATCTCCGGGCAGAGGTCGGTGAAGTTCGCGATGTAGGCCAGACGGCGCGACTTGGAGAAGCTCAGCATGCCGGGGACGTCGACCAGTCGTTCCCTGCTGGCGAAGTTGACCGAGATCATCGAGGTGGGCCGGTCGCCATGCTTGACCAGTTCCTGGTAGTCGGCGGGCACGTTCTCGGCGCCCAGCAGTATCACCGTGGCCGCGGGCCCGACATCGCTGACCACCACCGGGGCGGTCACCTGCACGGCCTGCCCGTCACGCAGTACCTCGACGCCGGTGACCTTCCCCCCGTCCGTGAGGATCTTGGTGGCCGGCGTGGACAGCCAGATGGTGCCGCCATCCCGTTCAACCGCTGCCGCCAACGACTTCCACAGCCCGATCGTCCCTTCTGGGTGGAATCCGAACCGCTTGAACGCACTCTTGCGAGTGAAGTACGTCAGGAAGACCCGCGCAGGCAGGTCCTCGGACCCGACGGCGAAGATCGAGGCACACATGTTGCGGAAGATGCCGTGCACGCCTTCGTTTTTCGTGTACTTCCGCACCCAGTCGGCGGTCGACAGTTCGTCCTCGGGCAGGCCCGAGTCGTTGCGGGCCGCGCCGATCCCCTGGACCAGCTTGGCTCCCTGTCGGGTCAGCTTGCCCAGTAGGAACCCCCAACCGCCGCCGGTGACGTCGACGTCCTTGCCGGCGACGCGGTACAGGATCGGCGGCTTCGGTTCACGGATGTCGAAGGCCGCCCCGACTTCTTCGCAGGTCTGCTGCGTGACGCCACCGACCTCGATGACGATGGCGCCGTTATTGACCTTGAACCCGTCGATCTCGTCGGTCGACGCCCGCCCGCCGACCTTGTCGAGGCTCTCGACGACCAGTGTCCGGTAACCCTGGTGTGCGAGGCGCGCCGCGGTGAACAGTCCGCCCGCCCCTGCGCCGACGACGATGACATCGAAATCGTTCTGCGACATGACTTCTCCTAGTACGACCGTGGCAGACCCAGCGAGGTCTGAGCGACGAAGTTGAGCACCATTTCCCTGCTGACGGGCGCGGTGCGCATCAGCCGGGTGATGAACCACAGTTGCGACAGTCCGTACTCGTGGGCCAGTCCGTTGCCGCCATGGGTTTGGATCGCCTGATCGAGCGCCTTCAACGCGGCCTCGGATGCGGCGAACTTGGCGATGTTGGCCGCCTCACCGGCCGGTTCCCCCGCGTCGAACAGCTCGGCGCTGCGCACGGTGGCCATCCGGCCCAGTTCGACGGCGATGTGCGACTCGGCCAGCGGATGTGCCACGCCTTGATGCGCGCCGATCGGCGTGTTCCACACCTTGCGCGCTCTGGCGTAGTCGGCGGCCTTGCCGATGGCGTAGCGGCCGATACCGCTGCACAGTGCGCCGACGAGGATGCGTTCCGGGTTGAGCCCGTCGAAGACCTGCCGTAACCCGTTGCCTGCCAGACCGATCAACGCTTCTTCACCGACCTGCACGTCATCGAGGAAGACGGTGAACTGCTTGTCGGGGGACACGATCGACGTGTCGATCTGCTGGTAGGTGAGCCCGGGCGCGTCGGTGGGCACGACGAACAACGACAGCTTGGACTTCTCCGGCGTCGAATGCTCCGCGTCGCGGGTGACCAATAGGATCGCGTCACACTGGTCCACCGCCGAGATGTAGTACTTGGACCCGGAGATGGACCACCCGGTGTCGGTGCGGGTGGCGGTGGTCTTCACGTTGTGGCTGTTGGATCCCGCGTCGGGTTCGGTGAGACCGAACGCCATCTTGCGGGTGCCTTCCGCGATGTCCGGCAGCCACGCCTGCTTCATCTCATGCGATCCGTGGTGCGCCAGGATGCTGCCGCAGATGGCCGGCGAGATCACCCAGATCAGCAGCGGCATACCGTGTGCGGCAAGCTCTTCCACGACGACCACGGCCTCGGACATGCCGCCACCGCCGCCACCGTATTCCTCGGGCAGGTGCAGACCGAGCAGGCCGGCGGCTCCGAGGTCTTTCCACAGCTCCTCGATGTCGCCACCCGAGCTACCCCGTTCCAGGAAGTATTGCGGGCCATAGCGTTCCGCGATTCCGGCCACGCTTTCGCGGATGGCGCGGTGTTCGGCGCTGTCGGTGGTCAATCCGGGCATGGTTGCTACCTTCCGGTGAACTTTGGTTTGCGTTTCTGCGGGAATGCGGTGATCGCTTCCGCCGCGTCGGCACTGTCGGCGGTGTACTTGATGACGCGCGTTTCGGCGGCGAACTGGGACTGCAAGTCGTTGGACCAGCTCTCGCGCAGCAGCTTCCGCATCGCGCCGTAGGCCTTCGTCGGTCCGTTCGCCAGTTCGGTGGCCAGTGCCATGGCGCGATCCCGTAGTTCGTCGGCGGGCACGATCTCGTTGATCAGCCCCCACTCCAGAGCCTCGGTGTCGCTGATCGGGGTGTTGCGCAGGTAGGCCTGCGCCGCCCGCCGTGGCCCGATGAGACGCGGCAGGTGCCAGGTGCCGCCGCCGTCGCCGGACACTCCGAGCCCCGCGAAGGCGGTGATGAAGCGGGTGCCCTCGGCGGCCAGGACGAGGTCCGCGGCGTACACGTAACCGAGTCCGCCACCGGCGACGGCGCCGTGTGCGGCCGTCACGATCGGGACGTCGAGCCGGCTGAGCAGGTCGAAGCCCTGATGGAACGGGACAGTCATCGACTGGATGAGATCGCCGAAGCCCTCCGAGATGTCCGTTTGGAAGAAGTCGATGTCGCCGCCAACGGTCAGCGCCGGGCCGTTCCCACAGATCAGGACCGCACGGACGGCGTCGTCTTCGGCGATACGGCGAGCCACCTCCAGCGTCTCCTGCGCCACCGTCATGTTGATCGCGTTGTGCACCTCGGGCCGGTTCAGGCAGACCGTCGCAACGCCGCCGGTCACCGAGTAGTCGATGGCCTGAAGGCGTCCAGGACCGTCCAGTGCGGCGTGCCAGGCCGCGGTGTCGGTGAGCTGCCGCAGCGCGGTGATGCGGCCGTCGGGGGCGAACGCGAGGATATGGACGAACGCGGCGTTCAAGGGATTGCCTGTGCGACGGGCCTTTCCGACGTAGTTGCCGGTGACCATCAGGCGCCCGTCGTCGAGGCCCTCGAAATTGCTGGGCTGCGCACGTACCCGGAAGTGCTCGCCGATGCGCCACCACAGGTTGGTCTGCATGGCCTCGGCGCCGACGTGTTCGCCGCCCATGCCGAGCGGCAGGCCCTCGGCGGCATGCCCGACGAAGTCGGGGTGCAGCAGGGCATTCAGTGCGTCACGATCGCCGGCACCCAGCGCCGTGTAGAGGTTCTGCGCCGTTACCACCCGGGCGTCATGGCTGACCTCAAGCGACATAGCGGATGACCGATTCGATGACTGCGGCCGGTTTCTCGGAGCCGTCGATCTCGATGGTGGTGACCATGGTGGCCTGCGCGCCGCCATTGACGGTGGCGACCTCGGAAATCGTTGAGCGCGCACGAATCTTCGCACCGACCGCTACGGGGGAGATGAAGCGGACCTTGTTGAGGCCGTAGTTGATCGCCATCGTGACACCGTCGACTCGGTACAGCTGGTACATGAAGTGGGGCAACAGCGACAGGGTGAGCAAGCCATGCGCGATGGTGCCCCCGAAGGGGCCCTTCGCCGCCCGCTCGGGGTCGACGTGGATCCACTGGTGGTCACCGGTGGCGTCGGCGAACAAGTTCACCCGGTCCTGGGTGACCTCGAGCCAGTCGGTGGGGCCGAGTTCGGTCCCGGCAGCGTCGATGAAGTCTTGCAGCGTCGGATAGATCTCCATACGGCCTCCTGAGTTTAGGGCTCGCCTCCAGCATGAGTTTTTAATTTCAATTCAACTCATGAGATACACGTCAGCACCGCTCCCAAGGCCCACCGTAGCAGATTTTCGATTCTCTGTTAAATTATTGTGACAACCGGTGAGGGAGCGCGCACATGAAGTCTCAGGTCGAGCCGTCGCGGTACATTCCCCGCACCCCCGAGACCCTGCTGGACACCGCCGGGCACACCGTCACCAGGATCCCGCTTCCCCTGCCGTTGCCGGACCTCAAGGTCGTGAACGCCTACGCGATCGGCACCGGTGCCGGGGTCACACTGATCGACCCGGGGTGGGCGTCGGCCGAGTCGGAAGCGACCCTGATCAATGGACTGGCGGCGCTCGGCTACACCCCGTCGGACGTCCGCGGCATCCTCGTCACCCACGCGCATTGGGACCACTACACCCAGGCGGTGAAGTGGCGCGACCAGCTAGGGGTCGAACTGATGCTGGGTTCCGAGGAGCGTCACAGCATCGCGGGATTCGATCCGCTGGAAGGGGTGCACCCAACCCAGGTGCCGATGTTGGTGCGGGCCGGCGCTCCAGAGCTCGCCGCGGCGGTAGCGGCATTGCAGTGGGAGCCCTACGAACGCGATATGCCGTTCACGGCCCCGGATCGCTGGTTGCAGGACGGCGACACGTTCGATGCAGGCGGCGGGGTGAGCGTCACCGCGCGTGCCACGCCCGGTCACACCCGAGGACACATGGTCTTCGAAACATCGGGCTTGGCGTTCACCGGCGATCACCTGCTGCCCCGAATCACCCCGTCCATCGCGTTCGAACGCGCACCAGAGCAGTTGCCGCTGCGGTCATTTCTCCAGTCGCTTCGGCTGTTTCTCGATCTCGAAGACCTTCGCATGCTGCCCGCGCACGGCGACACCGACCACTTCACCCGCCGGCGCTCCCAGGAGTTGCTCGACCACCACGACCAGCGGCTGACGCTGATCACCGACCTGGTGGCCGCCGGTGCCTCGACCGCGTTCGCGGCGGCCTGCCGCATGCGGTGGACCCGGCACGAACGCGCGTTGGCCGAGCTGGACACCATCCATCAGATGGCGGCTGTCCTCGAGGTGCAGGCGCATCTCGAGCTGCTGGCGAGCACGGGTGTGCTGTGCACCGATGAATCCTGCGAAGTGAGCACCTTCGCCGTGAGTTCCTCCCGCGAGCAGACGTGAACACCCCTTAAATCGGCTGATTTTGGGGGTTTTCGCGTCTGCTCGCTGAGCTCAACCGGCGGCCCACCCGGACTTCCACATGCCAGCGGTTGAACACGAGGACGGACCACTGGCGCGGTGACGACACCGTCGGCGTCATGCGCGCGGATGCGGGTGCCGTCAGCATCTGCTGACCTCCTCGACCAATCGGAACTTCTGCACCTTACCGGTCGGGGTTGTCGGCAGCGCATCGGCGTCGTAGAACACCACCCGCTTGGGCACCTTGAATCGCGCGAGGTTGCCGCGACAGTGCTCGAGCACGTCCGTCTCGGTCAGCTCTGCACCCAGCGCGGGAACGACGACTACACAACCGATTTCGCCCCAGCGTTCATCGGTCAGTCCGAACGCGAATGCTTGGCTGATTCCCGGATGCCGCTGCAGCAGCTCCTCGATCTCCTTCGGCATCACCAGTTCGCCGCCGCTCTTGTAGAGCTCCTTGCTGCGGCCCGTCAGCTCGAGATAGCCGTCCGCGCGCACCACACCGAGGTCGCCGGAGAACAGCCGGCCGTCGCGCAGCGCCGCAGACGTCTCCGCAGGGCGGTTCCAATAGCCGAGCATCGTTGCTGGCCCGTGGGACACCAGTTCTCCGTCGACCGACTCGTAGACGACCAACGCGTCGGTGCCGGGAACCGATGCGGCGCCCGCGAGCTTCGGGCGGCCCACCGTCTCCGATGTCAGGTGCAGGGGGTCCTCGGGCAGGGTCAGCGTCATCGCCCCGCCGCACTCGGTCATCCCGTAACCGGTCACGATCTCGTCCACGCCGAAGTCACGTTCCACTTGCTGCCACAACCAGATCGGCGCCGGCGCCGATCCGCAGAGCACCGCCTCCAGCGAGCTGAGGTCATAGTCGCGGCGGGCCGTCGACTGCACCATCGCAACCGCCATGGTCGGTACGCACAGGATGTCATTGGCCCGGTGCCGTTCGATCCCGGCGAAATAACCCTCGGCGGAGAAGGACGGCTGCGGCACGATGGCTCCACCGACGAACATCACCGACAGCAGACCCTCGACGTAGCCGAACATGTGATAGCACGGCAGCGAGAACAGGATTCGGCGACCGTCCTGATAGCCGCGGGTCAACGCGGACGCGTACGCGGTGCGCAGCACGCTGTCGTGCGATACCAGCACGCCTTTCGGCGATCCGGTCGTCCCTGAGGTGTACAACATGTCGCCCGGCGCATCCGGGGCCACGGCGAGCTCCGGTGCCGGCCCAGCGGTCGCCACCAGATCGGCGACGGTGCGCACCCCCGGGCGCGCGGTGCCGTCGGTGTCGAGCAACACGACGCGATACGCTGCCAGATCGCTATCCCACTGCGGCGCAATCTGATCCAACATCGCCTGGTAGTCGAGCGTCCCAAACCCCGTCATGGTCACCAGCACCCGGCAACCGGAGTCGTCCAGCACGAATCCGAGCTCGGTCGCCTGGTACAGATAGTTGAATGGCACGGCGATGGCGCCTGCGCGGGCGATGGCGAACTTCACGGTGACGAACTCCGGATAGTTGGCCATCACCATGCCGACCCGGTCGCCCGGCACGACGCCGAGCTCGACCAGGCCGGCCGCGATGCGGCGCGACTGTTCGGCGACATCGGCGTAGCTCAGCGTCACGTCGTCGGTGATGACGAAGGGCCGCGCACCGTACCGACGCGCGCACTCGTCGAGCCAACCGGCGAGGCTGCGCGGCTGCCACACCGGAAATCTGTCACGCAGCTGTTGCCGGCACTCCTCGATCTCCGCGACGGTTCTCATAACTCCTGCAACTCACCACGCAGTACCGCGTCGCGGAGCTCGAACTTGCGCACCTTCCCGGTCGGTGTGACCGGAAACTCGGTGTCGGTGACGAACCACCGGGACGGCACTTTATAGGGGGCAAGCCGCGACTGTGCCTGGGCGACAAGTGTTCTCTTCACGGCTTCGGGCTCCCCCGCACTCCGGAAGACCGCTGCGACGACCTCGCCCCACCGGTCGTCTGGGATGCCGACCACCGCGAGGTCGGTCACCGCGTCATGTCCGGCGAGCTGCTGTTCGACATCGGCGGGCGCGATGTTCTCTCCGCCGCGGATGATGATGTCCTTGAGCCGGCCGGTGACGGTGAGGTTTCCGCGCTCGTCCATCGAACCCAGGTCGCCGGTGTGGACGAATCCATCGGCATCGACAGCCGCTTTCGTCGCCGCCGGATCGTGGAGGTAGCCGACCAACTGTTGGTAGCCCCGCGCACAGATCTCCCCCGGCTCGCCCAACGCCACCACGGCCCCGGTGTTCGGATCGACGATCTTGCAGTCCACCTGGGGCAGCGGACGTCCCACCGTGGTGAGGCGTTCCGAACGGCTGTCGCCGGGACGGGTCATCGACAACACCGGCGCCAGCTCGGTCTGCCCGAACAGGTTCAGCACGGTGGCACCGAAAACCTCGGTGGCACCGTCGATCATCGTCGGGGGAACCAGGGCCGCCCCGCCCATGATGATCGCGATCTGCGAGCCCGGAGTGTCCGCCGCCCGTTGCGCGGCCAGCAGGGCGTCGAGGACCGCGGGGACGTAGAACAGCACATCGGGTTGTTCGGCGTGCAGGGTGGCCAGCGCGTCTGCCGGCGTGAACCGTTCGATCAGCACCGCGGTGCCGCCCAGCCACAGCGGGCCCAGCGTGGCGATCACACATCCGGCCGTGTGGAACATCGGCAACGGGTTGACGCAGACCGCGCCCTGGGGCGCTTCCGCCGCGGTCAGGGTCAGTTTCGCCACGTTCACCAACGCCTGGTGGGTGAGCAGGACGCCCTTCGGACGGCCGGTGGTTCCGGAGGTGTACTGCAGCATCGCGATGTCGTCGGCGCCGACCTGCGCGACCGCCGAGGGATCCGGCTCGGAGGCTCGCCATTCGTCGGCGGACAACGAGATCCGTTGCAGACCTGGGATTCCCGCGCAGACGCGCTCGGCGACCTCGGCCATCCGGTAGTCGCGACTGACGTCGGCGTGCAGCAGCACCTTGGCGCCCGAATGGGTGAGCGCGTATTCCAGTTCGGCGTCGCGGAGCACCGGGTTCAGGGCGACCAACACCATCCCGGCCAACGCAGCGCCGTACTGGATGATCGGCCATTCCACGACGTTCGGCGCCCACAACGCGACGTGGTCACCCCGGGTGGCGAGCCGCGACAGTGCGGTCGCCACCCGGGTTGCCTCGTCGTACAGCTGCCGGTAGGACAGCCGTACCTCTTCCCCGGTACCGTGCCGGGTCCCGACGAGTGCCTGCCGGTCCGGGTACTCGGCACTTCGTTGTGCCAGTACCTCTCCCACCGACGCCTGTACCAGATCGACTGTGCGGTCGGCCGGCCAGTACGACTGCTGCAGGCAACGCTCGACGGTCACCGGCTACACCGGGTTGGTACCGAGTTTGGCGTTGGCCATATCGCTGATCTCGCTCCACCGGCCGGTGATCTCTTCCAGCGTGGGCGGTGCGGAGAAGGTGACACCGTCGTTCTGGAACAGCGCGTGCCGTTGCACCAGGCCGCCGCCGACGACGAAAACCGAAGCGGTGTCGTGGTTCTCCTCGCTGACCAGGTAGCCGACCGCGGGGGCGACAAGCTCCGGATCGAGCTTGTCCAGCACTTCCTGCGGTGCGATGTCGGCGGTCATCCGGGTGGCGGCCAGCGGCGCGATGGCGTTGGCGGTGATGTTGTACTTCGCACCCTCGATGGCGAGGGTGTTGATCAACCCGACCAGACCCGCCTTGGCGGCGCCGTAGTTCGCCTGCCCGAAGTTTCCGTACAGCCCGCTGGTGGAGGTGGCCACCACGACCCGGCCGAACTGCTGTTCCCGGAAGTGGGTCCACGCCGCGCGGATCACGTTGAAACCGCCGTAGAGGTGGACCTTCAGCACCGAATCCCAGTTCTCGTCGGTCATCTTGTGGAAGGCGCCGTCGCGCAGGATGCCTGCGTTGCTGACGACGCCGTGGACCGCGCCGAACTCGCTGAGCGCGGTCTCGACGATCTCCGCCGCGCCCTCAGCGGTGGCCACCGACGAATAGTTCGCGACCGCGCGGCCACCGGCGGCGCGGATCTCCTCGACCACCGAATCGGCCATGCTGGTACCCGACCCGGTTCCGTCGCGGGCACCGCCGAGATCGTTGACGACGACGAGCGCGCCGTTCGACGCAAGGAAGCGCGCGTACGAGCGGCCGAGGCCACCTCCGGCTCCCGTGACGATGACGACTCTGTCTGCTACACCTGGCACTGCTCGAACTCCTCTGTTTCTAAATGGGTCTAGTGTTTGCGTTCGCGGGTGACCACGGAGACGAAGGACACGCAGCCGCCGGGCCGGCCTCCGAGGTTATGTGTGAGGGCGGTATGCGGGTCGGCCAGTTGGCGTTCCCCCGCCTGGCCGCGGAACTGCAGCCACGCTTCGTAGAGCATGCGTAGACCACTCGCACCGACCGGATGGCCGAAGCTCTTCAATCCGCCGTCGGGGTTGACCGGCAGGCGGCCGTCGGCGTCGAATTCGCCTGCCAGCACGTCCTTCACGGCCTGACCGGGTGCGGTGAACCCGAGATCCTCCATGAGCACGATCTCGGTCGGGGTGAAGCAGTCGTGGACCTCGGCGAGCGACAGCTGCGTACGAGGATCGTCGATTCCGGCCTGTGCGTAGGCATCTTTGGCGGACCTGATGACTTCGGGAAAGCTGGTGTAGTCATACGCCGGATCCAGCGCTCCGCGGCCCGATGCGGCGATCAACGACAACGCCGAGACATACATCGGTGTCTCGGTGTACTCGTGGGCCCGGTCGGCCGGGACGATCAAGGCGCATGCGGCGCCGTCGGAGACCCCGGAGCAGTCGAAGACGCCGAGCCGGCCCGCCACCTTTGCGGCAATGGCGATCGTCTCCTTGGCGACCGGTGACCGGAACTGCGCCTTCGGGTTTCGCGACCCGTTGTCGTGGTTCTTCCACGCCACGTGGGTCATCGCGTCCCGCATCTCGTCGGGATGTGTGCCGTACTTGGCGCAGTAGGCCGGATCGAGCATCGAGAACGCCGCGGGTGCGGTCATGGAGATCTCGGGTGCCGTGCCGTCGCCCGGCGGGTCCTGGCGCAGCAGCCCGGAGAACCCGGAGTCCTTGAGCTTTTCGACCCCTACCGCCATGACGACGTCGTAGGCGCCGGCGGCCACGGCGTAGCACGCGTTGCGGAACGCCTCCGAGCCGCTGGCGCACATGTTCTCCACACGAGTGACCGGCTTGTCGTCGGAGCCGAGTGGACGGCTGAGGGTCAGCCCGGACATTCCGGAGCTCAGGGTGCCCAGCCAGTAGGCGTCGACGTCATCGCGGGTGATACCCGCCGAGTCGAGGCACTCGGTGTAGGCCTCCAGTACCAGATCCTCGATCGACGCGTCCCACCGTTCTCCGAATCGGCTGCAGCCCATGCCGATCACCGCGACCCGTCCCGCGATCCCGTTACTGGCCACTGGTGAGCACCGCCTTCCAGAAGTAGTCGTGGACATCGCCGGCGGTGAACAGGCGGCGGAAGCTGAACCGCACCCGGGCACCGACGTGCAGCGCGTCCGGATCGGCGTCGGCAACCTCCACCGTGCAGCGCCCGCCACCGTCGACGTCGACGACGGCCTGGATCATCGGCGGCGACGGTGAATACGCGAGCCGGTCGACGGTGTAGGTGACGACGGTGCCCTCCAGCCCGGCCACCGGAGCCGGCGTCATCCGGTCGACGGCAGCGCAACGCCGGCACACCCTGGCTGGCGGGATGTGGACGAAATCGCAGTCTTGGCAGCGTGTTCCGGTGAGGCCGTACTTCCATCCCGCGCCTCGGGAGGAGGGCGGCGCCGCCGGCCGGTCCGGTTCGGGGCGACGCGGCGGCTCGAGTTCGACCAGCCCGCGCCAGGACAGATAGGTGAGCGCAGGCGCCGGCAACCCACCCTCGCATTGCTGTGCAAGGGGTACCCGCTGCCGCGCTGACGGTAGCTTTCCGGTGGCCCGTAGCACCATGGCGTCACACCCGTCGGTGGCTGACAGCACCAGGATGGTGTCACCCGGATCGGCGGCGTCGAGCGCGGCGCTCAGGGCGATCGCGGCATCGGCGGCACCGCTGAAGCCGACCGGTGAGGTGACCACCGACTTTTGCCCCTTGACCAAGGTGGCGGCGCGCTTGACGATGGCCGTGTTCGGACAGACCAGTGCGACGTGGTCCGCATCGGTGATGGCGGCGGCATTCAGCGCATCGGCGGCCGTATCCCGAATCAGCCGCGTATATCGCTCGGCCCCGAAGCGTTCCTCCCACTGCTGCCCGGTCACCGAATCCGGTGCCCGCCAACGATCCAGGAACTCCTCCGTACGTGATGCGGTGCCCAGCACCTCGGCGATGGGCTCACCGTCGCCGAACAGCAGCGCCGCTGCGCCGTCGCCGCCGGACTTCTCGTCGGCGGACCCGGGCCGGCCGACCCGCACGTCGCCACTCACCGCCAGACCGCCCGATTGTGCGGCCCAAGCGATCGCGGCGAAGGCGCTGCGACCGGTGCCGCAGAGGTCGGCTGCCAGTATCTGCTCGGGTAGTCCGAGCGCGGCGTGGATGGCGGTGGCGTTGGTCTTGTCCGCGTAGGCGGGCGTGCTGGTAGCGAAGAGAACCGCATGCGGGGCAGCTTGGTTGGCGAGCGCTGCGGTGGCTGCGGCGACGGCCATGGTGGTTGAGTCCTCGTCGTAGCCGGCGATCACGCGGCGGCCCAGCCGGTGCCGTGGCACGTACGTCGCGTAGCTCAGCAGCCCGATCCTCATGACACACTCCGGAACACCGCGGCGATACCCTGGCCGCCGCCGATACACATGGTCTCCAGGGCCAGTCCGCCGCCGCGCCGACGCAGTTCGTGCAGCATCGTGGTGAGGATTCGCACTCCGGTGGCGCCGATCGGATGCCCGAGTGAGATGCCGGATCCGTTGACGTTCAGGCGGTCGTCGACCTCGTCGAGCTTGATGCCCCACCCGGACAGCACGGCTAATACCTGAACGGCGAAGGCTTCGTTGATCTCGATCAGGTTCAGGTCGTCGAAGCCGAATCCGGTTCTGCTGAAGAGCTTTTGCACCGCGTTGACCGGGCCGATGCCCATGTGAGACGGCTCGCAGCCGGTAGCGGCCCACCCTTCCAGGAACCCGAACGGTTCCAGACCCAGCTCCTCGAGGCGGTCTTCGGAGACCACGAGGCACGCGGCGGCGGCATCGTTCTGCTGGCTGGAGTTGCCCGCCGTCACGGTGCCGCCGGGAACAACGGTGCGCAGCCGCGACAACGTCTCGACATCGGTGTCCGGGCGGACGCCCTCGTCGGTGTCGAAGATGACCGGATCACCGCGGCGCTGCGGAACTTCGACGGCGACGATCTCGTCGGCGAAGACCCCGGAACGTTGTGCCGCGGCGGCGCGCTGATGACTGCGCACCGCGAACTCGTCGGCGGCTTCGCGGCTGATGTTGTAGTCGGTCGCCAGGTTCTCCGCGGTTTCGATCATTCCGCTGATCGGTCCGAAACGCCATGCCGGCTGCGACATCTCGCGGCCACGGTCGAGCCGGTCGTAGAGCGTCTGGTTGCCGGATCGGGCGCCCCACCGCACGCTGGTGGTGTAGTGCTCGATGTTGCTCATCGACTCGACACCACCGGCAAGCACCACGTCGGCCGCGCCCGTCTGCACCGTCATCGCTGCCGTGATGACGGCCTGGAGCCCACCGCCGCACCGCCGGTCGATCTGCAGCCCGGGAACACTCACCGGGAGCCCGGCGTGCAGTGCCACCCACCGGCCGATGCACGGCGCCTCGGAGTTGGCGTAGGACTGAGCGAACACCACATCCTCGATGCTCGCAGGATCGATATTGCTGCGCATGACAACGGCTTTGACGACCTGCGCGGCCAGATCCTCAGCGCGCAGCGGTCGCAGGGAGCCACCGAATCCACCGACAGCGGTGCGCAGCGGCCCGACAATTGCGGCCCTTCTCATGCGTCGCCCCGCCAACGGTCGGCCGACGGATCGAGCAGGCTCTCGAGCCGCTCCTCAGACAGCCACACGATGCTCTCCAGTTCGAGTGCGTCCAGGAACCGCACCCGGCCGGTGCGTAAATCCTCCAGTCGCAGCCGCGGCGAGTTGCCCGCCACGTCGAACGTCACCGATACCTCCGCGAACTCGCTGCCGATGACCGGCCCGTGCGTCGGATCGTGATGAATACCCATATCGAGCCTCAAATCAGGAACCCCAGGGTTGGGATCGGCTTGTCGTTGTCGACGAGGACCACTTTCTTGTAGGCCAGGCGCAACTCGCCGTTCTCGCGTCGGATTCGGTAGGTGGTACGGCCACCCCATATCTCGTTCCCGCGGGCGCGCGACTCGAGGACGAGGAAGTTCGCCCCGACCTCCAGGTCGACCCCACCGAGCGGGTTGGGGCGTCCGCCGAGGAATTCGATGTTGGTGATGAGCCGGCGCAGGTTCGACGGCGGAGCCTGCGCGTAACGGCGGCCGGTGCGGGTCTGCTTCAGGCGGGTCGAGATCCGGCTGCGGTTGTCGAAGATGATCGACATCTGCCGGTTGGGATCGGCGTCCGCACTACCGGCGGGCACCCAGTACAGCGCATCGTCGGTCCACAGCGCTTCCCATGCGTCGTAGTCGCTCTCGTCGGCGTAGCGGGCCTCACGGTAGAGGAACTGCTCGACCTCGACGCGGTCGTACTCCTCGGGGACGGGAACCAGATCGGTGCTCATCGCGGTCGTCACGGCGTCTCCATCAGTTTCTTGTACTGCGACCAGAACGCACGCATCCCGGTCTCGTCGGTGGCGGTGCCGACGGGATGGCCACGCTCGTCGATGTATTCGCGGTTCAGCCCGCGACGGATGTCGAGCCATTCGGGCGTGCGGGCCTCAAGCCCCTGCTGGTTGCGTTCGTACATCTCGGTGTCGTCGGCCAGCAGCATGCCCGCGGGGCCCACCGACCCGATGCACTGGGAAACCATGCGCCGGTTCAGTTCCGGGGCACCGGCGAGCTGCACCGCGGTCGAGTACTGCACGCATTCGTTCACCGCGACCGGCTGGATGTTGAACACCTGGATCTCGGCGATGAACAGGTTCGGGAAGATCATCACGTGCGGTGCGCCCTCGATGAGGATTCGCTCCGCGTCCTGTCCATACCTTGCGCGCATCGCCGCGACGTAGTCGGGCACGCGCGATTCGGTGGTGCCGAACCACCGCATCGGCGTGGCGTGCTTGCGGAACTCCGGACGCAGGTCGTTCTCGCTATGCCCGTTGCCGAGGTCGCGGGTGACGGCGGTCGACGAGTCGCTGTAGAGCGGCCCGATGGTGCTGCCGGTCACCCCGAAGATGGAGCCGTGCACGAATTGCGGGTGATATCCGTCGGTTTCGTTCTCGGCGGGGATCTTCCAGTTCGAGCGGGACCGGTGCTGCAGCCAGCCGGCGTTCAACTCGACCTTGCCCTCCGGCGACAGCCGGGCCAGCCGGTCGATCTCCCCTGCCGCGTCACCGAGGTGCTCGATCAGGCTCGGGCCGTCGGCGGCGAAGCTGCCGAAGACGAAGCCCTGATAGGAATCCATCCGCGGCACCCGGCCCATCGGGAGATCGAGCTTGCGCTCGCCGTAGCCCTTGAAGAACGGGAACCCGATCAGGTCGCCGTTGTTGCGGAACGTCCATCCGTGATACGGGCAGCGGAACGTTCCCGAATTGCCCTTCGCATCGTCGCAGACCTGGTTGCCCCGGTGCGAGCACCGGTTGAGCAGGAGGTGGACCTGCCCGTCCCGGTCGCGGGTCATGATGATGTCCTGCAACCCGAGTTTCTTGCGGACGTAGTCGTTGGGTTCTGGTACTTCGCTTTCGTGGCCGACGAAAACCCAAGAGCGGTACCAGATCTTCTCCAGTTCCTCGGCGAAGATCGTCGGATCGGTGTACAGCGACCCGTGCACTCGATCGCGTTGGATCAACTGGTCGTACCGACTGCCGACTACCGATGTCATGCGCGCACTCCTTGGGTTTGTCCGAAGATGGGACGGCGCTTCTCGCGGAAGGCTGCGATGCCCTCTGCGAAGTCGTCGCTGCCGAACAGCCGCGCCTGGTGCACGACCTCCCGGTGCAGAACGGCGGACGGGCTCAGGGTGGGTGCCTCGCTGAGCATCGCCTTGATGACCGCGAGTGCTTCGGCTGGCTTTTCGGCCAACCGGCGGCCGTCCTCCAGTGTCGCGTCAAGGACCGCGCCCGGTTCGGCCAGCGCGTCGACCAGACCCCAGTCGAGGGCCTGCTGAGCATCGACAGGCGTTGCCAGCGTCAGCATTTGGCGCGTTTTCGGAATGCCGATGCGGCGGGGCAATGAGACGAACACTCCCATGTCGCCGGCAAGGCCGACGTTGGTGAACGTCGTGGCGAACCGGGCGTCGGTGGCGGCGACGACACGGTCGCATGCGGCGGCCAGGGAGGCGCCCGCTCCGTAGGCGGCGCCCTCCACGGCCGCCAGGACGGGCTTGGGGGTGGCCCAGATCGCCCGGATCACCGCCTGCGCCAATTCGGCGCGCTCGGTCGCGGCTTCGGTGTCCATCCGCTCCATGGTCGAGATGTCCCCACCGGAGCAGAACACGGTTCCGGCGCCGGTGAGCACGATGGCCCGCACCGACGAGTCGGCATCCGCGGCCTCCAGCGCCTCGCGCAGGGCGATACGCAGCGGCATGTCGATGGCGTTGCGGACCTCGGGGCGGTTGATCGTCAGGATCCTGACCGCGCCCTGGTCCTCGATCAGTACGGTCATTTGCCGGTGTACCTCGGTGGCCTGCGCTCGATCACCGCGCGTAGCCCTTCCAGCGCATCGGCGGTGCCGGACAGTTCGGACACGGTGCGGGATTCCTCGGCCAGGCGCGCCTCCACCGGTGCCCCGAGGCCGGTCCAGACCAGCCGCTTGGTCGCCGACAGCGCCAGGGTGGGCATGGCCGCCAGCTGGGTGGCGAGTTCGTCGGCGCGGGCGGTGAGCAGTTCGTCGTCCACGACCTCGGTGATGAGCCCGATGTCGGCGGCCTCGTCGGCACTCAGGGTCGGGTTCGTCAGCAGGATGCGAAGTGCCTGCCGCAGACCGACCAGCTGGGTCAAGGTGACCGATGAACCGCCGTCTGGGGCCATCCCAACGCGCACCGCGCCGGAGAAGAACTTGGCTGAGCGGGCGGCGACGACGATGTCGGAGGCACACACCAGTCCGAGTCCGCCTCCGCCTGCGGCGAATCCCTGCACGGACGTCACCACCGGAACCCGCAGCTGGATGAGCGCCGCGGTGGCGAGCTGCAGCCAGGCCGTCGCCTCCCGGAGGTAGTCGGGGAGCGCTTCGCCCTTGGATTCGAACGTGTGAATGTCGCCGCCGGCGCAGAAGTTTCGGCCCTCGCCGCTGAGCCGGACCACGCGGACCGACGGGTCGGCGTGGCACTGCAGGATCGCGTCGTGCAGCGCCTTGAGGGTCTCGACGTTGAGCCCGTTGGAGATGTCGGGCCGGTTGAGGTGCAGTCGCGCGATACCGGTCTCGTCGACGGCGAGTAGGACGTGCGCGTCGGTGGTGGTGGTCACGTACGGGCCTTCCTGGAGTCGAACTCCGCGGCGCTGGCTGCGCCGTTGCCGATGATGTGCTGGACGACGGCGTCGACCTCGTTGGTCAGCGCCTGGTCGAGAGTTCCGCGTAATCCGCTGTCGACGAGGTGCTTGATCGTGGTGACAGCGCGACGGCTGCGGCCGGCGAGCGCTTCCAGGAACGCCTCGACCCCCGCGTCGAAGGTCTCCTGCGGGTATGCGCGGTAGGCCAGGCCCAGGGTGACGGCGTCGCTGCCGGAGAGCCGGTCCCCCGACAGCAGCGTTCCCATCGCCTGTTGCCGACCGATGAGCCTGGGCAGCCTCGCGGTGCTACCCCCGCCGGGGATCATCCCGAAGCGGATGTGGTTGTCGCTGATCCGCGCGGTTTCACTGACCAGCACGATGTCGGCGGCCTGCATGAGCTCGAATCCGCCTGCAGCGGCGACTCCCTCCACCGCGGCGACGACGGGTACCGCGACGTCGGCGACCTTGGCGCAAGCCTGCCGGAACGCGACGAACAACGTCTTGAGCGCCTCTGCCCCGGCGGCGCGCAACCGCTCGACCTCGTCGAAATCACCACCCGCACAGAAGTTTCCGCCGGATCCGCGTATCACGATGACGTTGACGTCGTCACGTCGGCCCAGATCCGTCAGGGCCTCTTCCAGTTCGGCGGCCAGCGCTGTGGTGACCGAGTTCATCCGGTCCGGCCGGCTGAGGGTGATCCGCCCGATCGATCCGTCGACTGCGACCGCGACCGCACTCACATGCATCTCCCGCCGCCGACCTCGATGACTGCGCCGGTGACGTCGCCGGACCGAGTCCCGACCGCGACCTTGCCGTCGAGCGACGTCATATGGGCTCCTGAGGGGTGGTGGACAAATTTAATCTCAATTTCTAATCTAGGTTAAACCAACGATGGGGTTTTACTCAACCACGCGGCGAGGAGCAACGGACATGGACCTGGGACTGAAGGACTCGCGCGTGGTCGTCACCGGCGGCGCATCGAACATCGGGCGTGGGATCGTCCATGAGTTCGCCGCGGAGGGCGCCCGCATCGTCATCAACGACATCGACGAACCGCAGGCAGAGAAGGTGCGCAGCGAAGCGCTGGAACGCGGCGCGGCCGACGTGCAGATCGTCATCGCCGACCTGACCGTCCCCGGCGCCGCAGAATCGGTGGTCGGCGCGGCGGTCGAGCAGTGGGGCGGCATCGACGTGCTGGTGAACAACGCGGGCTGGAGCGTGCCGGGCTTCGTCGCCACCGATACCGACCGCGACAAGTGGCAACGCACCATCGAGATCAACTTCTTCAGCGCGCTGGCCGCCACCCAGGCCGCGATCGGGCCGATGAAGGACGCCGGCGAGGGCGCGTTGGTGTTCATCGCCAGCGATGCCGCGTTCGGCCAGATCCGCCAGGGTGTGTACGGCGCCTCCAAAGCGGCGATGGTGGCACTGGCCCGCACCACCGCACGGGAGCACGGCAGGCACGGGATCCGGTCAAACATCGTCTGCCCCGGTCTGGTGATTCCCGAGGGGCCGGATGCCGTGGGCGCGACCAGTCTGTGGGCGGTCGGTCAGGACGAGGTGTTCAACCCCAAGCAGATCGACTTCATGCTCAAGGACACCCCGATGCGTCGGCTCACCACGGCAGAGGACGTGGGTCGGGCGGTGCTGTGGTTCGCCTCCCCGCGGGCGGCACGGCAGGTGACGGGGCAGATG
Source organism: Mycolicibacterium moriokaense (assembly GCF_010726085.1). Lineage (NCBI taxonomy): Bacteria > Bacillati > Actinomycetota > Actinomycetes > Mycobacteriales > Mycobacteriaceae > Mycobacterium > Mycolicibacterium moriokaense. The sequence continues at coordinate 594,936 of NZ_AP022560.1, read as the reverse complement.
ATCTCGGTCAGCGGCGGCTACACGATGCCCTAAGGGGGTCTGGTCGCAGCAGCATCCCAGAATTCTGGGATGGACTGGACGCTCGCGATCGTCGGAGGCTGGGGCCGGGCCGAGGATCGCTGGCTATCCAGTAGGGAGTTTCATGACAACCCGCACCGTGTCGTCTGTGTCACTGCGGATCAAAAGAATTCTGATTGCCGCCGTCGCGCTGGCTTCAGTCTCGAATCTGGGCGTGGTCGTCACCGCGAATGCCCAGGCGCCACCACCGCCCCCACCACCGCCGCCGGCATGGGACTGCATGCTGCCGTGGGCGAACGTCTTGCCGAGATGCAACGGCGCCCCGCCGCTTCCGTGCGACCGCGTCCATGGCGGCCAGGGAATTCCTGGCTTCTGCTAGCCGGTGAAGCCCTCGCCGTGTGTCGACTGGTCGTGGTGGGTGTAGGTCAGCGGGATCTGTAGTCCTGCGGCGATCTTGCTCAGCATGGCAATCCGCTCACGGGCGGCCGCCCCGGTCCTCTTTCGGTGCTCGCGGATCGGATTGGACCAGGGCACGCGGTCGGCCAGCATCGCGACACCCACGTTGAGTCTGGTGAGGGCCTCGAACACGCGTACGCGGCGCGCGATGTTGTACCCGAGCGGTTCGAACATCGTGTCCTTCAGCATCGCCTCGATCTGCTCGTATCCGAAGACCACACCGGCCGGCGCGAACGCGATGCTCGCCGTGATCTGGTTGGCGTACTTGGCAATCACCTTCTTGAGCCAATCAGGCAACGTGTCGGTGAGGGTCTGCAGGTGTTCCGGCCCGGCGATGGCGTCGATGAGTTCCGCCCGCCACGGAGACGGGTTACCGCCGCGGGCGAGCACGTAGTTCAACGATTTGATCAGGTCCAATCCCGTCGGGGAGTACAGCCGCTCGGGTGCACCCCACAACCGGCCCGCGAACGAGGAGTACTCGGCGAGATCCTCGAGCTGCTGTGCGGTGAGCTTGCGTCCGAACGCGTGGTCCACGAGACGACCGAGCAACATGCCGCTGCCGAACCCCAGCAGCGACGTCACCGGAATGGGTTCTCCGAACTTGAGATAGACGTCGTCGCCCCATTTGCGCCGTAATCCACGGCTGGCCAGTCCGTGCATCAACCGCACCCGCACGACGTCCTGGAACGCCTCCGAGTGGCGATCGAAGATGTCGGGCAACGTGAATTGCGCGAACACGCGGGCGGTTTCGATGAAGCGGCGCGGGCCGTCGTCGGCGAAACGCCCGGTGGCCCCTGTCGACGCGGAGATGTCGCCTGTCATCGCGGTCTCGTATACCGCCCATCCGCGGATGATCGTGGTCGCCGCTGCAGTGCTCGACATCGCCAGCATCCGGCCCCGCTCGGCGGCGACGAGATCGAACTGGCTCGGCAGCTGATCAAGATGTTCGAAGAGGTCGACCAGTTCCTGCGGGGGGTCGTCGACCGTGTCGATGCCCTGCGTCAGGGCTTGTTCGAACATTGCCCGGCCCTTTTCGTGACCGATGCGCTCGAACGCATCGACCACACCGACCATGTACTCGTCGCCCTGCCAGAAGTAGTCGTCGCGCAGGCGGGTCATCTCGTTGGGCTCGACCTCTTTGTCGATGTCGATCCATTCGCCGAACATGAACTCGCGCATCTGACGCCACTGTGCGGCGAAGTTGTCACGGCCCGGTGGAATGGGCCGCAGCGGTCGGTCGGGGTGATTCCGCCGGTTGAAGTCGACGTTCTCACGGACGATAGCCGGACGCTCACCGGTCACAGTCATGCAGCAATCCCATCCGATAGAGGGCACTGATATTGACGTTAGCCTGGACCGTCGCTCATGTGAATAGCGGTTCCCGAACGGATGGGCTCTACAGAGCAGGTGACCAGCGGCGATGTGCTGCGCTAGCCGACAGAGTGACCGGACTCCAGAACCCGCCCATCGGCGGCTTGGGCACCCTGCGGGGCGACCAACAGCCTGCCCAGCAGCGCGACGGTGCTCGCGATACCACCCACCACGGTGAGTGCAGCGAGGTGCACGAGCAGCATCGGCGGATCCTCGATGCCGTGCCGCACCGACAGGTACAGGATTCCCGTCCCGAACAGACCGGCCGCGAACGCCATCGGGATGAGTGGGATCAGCGAAAGGTAGCCGATCCCGTCGAGCAGGGGCACCAGCCGGTAGACCAGGATCCCGCTGACGAGGGCGGACATCGCGTTGGTGAAGCCGAGGAAGATCGGATAGCCGAACACCACGAAGGGCTGGCTGTCCTGGTAGGTGTAGACGCCCAGGACGCTGACGTACGTCATCTCGGCGACGATGGCCATCACGACAATGAAGGCGTACATCTTCCAGACGGAGTTCATGCTCGGACGGCGCTCTAGGTATCGAGCGATGAACACCGTCGCGCCGCCGTAGAACGCCAGGTAGGCCCCCGGCACCCAAACCGGTTGTGCGCTACCGAAAGTGGTGTAGAGGTTCCACTGCCCCTCTTCTAGGAACCAGAGTCCGTAGAGATGGTCGAACAGCGGCTCCATCAGGCAGGTGAGTGTTCCGCCGATTGCGACGCACAGCGGCCAAACGGTTCGCTCCCGGCGACACAGATTGAGTACCCACACCGCGACGATCGCCGCCAGCCCCCAGGTGAGGGTCGTGGCGATCCACTGCCCGACCTCGCTGACCGGGGCGTCGATTCCGTCCGTGACCACGGGAGCCATCCACGCCATACGCCTACCCTAATCTATTCTGTATTAGATTATTAGGGGTCCGCGGCAACGGAATCCCACGGGTACGCAATCCGAACTTCTCGACCGGCTATACGTGGGCAGGCTGGGTGGCCCTGCGCAGCATCGCGTGCTGATATTCGTCGAACCAGATCTCCTGGTAGGTCGAATGCGTGATCCGGCCCTGCGGGTCCTGCCATCGATAGACGCTGTCGCGGAACGAGCAGTTGGGCCACGCTGGAATCGACGCGGCCGCAATGGCTTCCCCGCGGAAGAAGTATTCTTCGCCGACATCGTCGACAGCGGTGATCTCCTGCTGCAGCGCCATGTGCAGTCGCGGGTGGTACTCGAGCACGTTGCGGCGCACCGATGTAATGGCCCGAGTCTCCTCGCCGCGCTGGACCCATGCGAAGTGATGAGAAGGGCGGTCGCCGACGTTGTACAGGCCCCGCCAGGCCGGATCGGTGTCCAACGGCTCGAAGCTGATCTGGTTGAAGATCAGGTCCGGGCCGAAGTACATCGGCGACCAGCCCACCGGCGGAACCGGCACGGCTCCACGCTTTTCCACGCGCACCTGCCGCCACGACCGGTCGCGAGGCGCATAACAGTCGACGGCGTACGTCTCACCATCCAGCACGAGCTCACCGGTCATGTGCATGAACTGCTCGGAACCGCCCGGCTGGCTGCTGCCGTCGTGATGATTCTCCTCCCCCGGCATCACGTGACCGCGGGCCAATAGCGGAGTCACCGCGTCCGCGATCAGATCGAACGACATCCGTCCGTCACCGGCGCGGTAACGCAGTGCCGCGGTCTTGCCTGGTTCGGTGAAGTCGATGGTCAGTCCGTTCGCGGTGGCAATCGTCCCGCCGTCCACGGTGGGCCAGGGCATGGTCATCTCGTAGTCGAGGTAGGCCATGTCAGCGTGTTCGACATTGTCGGTGCCCTGGAATATGCACACCCCGCCCTGGGTGAGTGGGAACGCCGGCATGTACCGCACATAGATGAAGGCACCGATGGCGGCCTCCGGCACCGAGAATCCGAAGTAGTGGGTATGGATCGTGTGCGGATCCCAGGACTCACCGGCCTGCGGCAGCGGAAGCAGCAGATCCGTGGCGCCCGGATGAGTATGAACAGTCATGTTGCACAACCTCTTTCACTGAATTTGTGCGCGCCCGCCCAGCGGTACAGCCGACACGGGCGTTTTCACACCGTAACGGCGCGTGAACGTAGTATCAATGCTGAATATCTGTTCATCCGAGAGAATGCGCCCATGGACCCCGAGAAGTCTGCGGCCGGCCTGACCCGCACCCAGCGTCAGCAGCAGCGCACCCGTCGACGGTTGCTCGATGCCGGCCGGGACCTGATCGCCGCCAAGGGCGTCGTCGGACTGCGTGTGCAGGACGTGACCGAGCGCGCCGATGTCGCTCTCGGTTCCTTCTACAACTACTTCGCCTCCAAAGACGTTCTCGTGCAAGCGGTCATCAGTGAGACGCTGTCCGATCTGGCCGTCGAGACCGTAACGGGCCTCGACGACGACGCCGACCCGGCCGAGACGGTGGCGATGGCGACCCTTCGGGTGGTGGGCCTGGCCCGTCGCGAACCCGACCTCGCCCGGTTGATCGTGAACATCGCGCATTCGGAGGCGCTGTTCAGTGACGCGGTGCATCCGCCGGCCAGAATGGCAGTGGAACGCGGCGTGGTGTCCGGACGATTCGTCGTGGCCAACGTCGAGGTTCTGTTGACCGCGGTGATCGGCGGAGCATTCGCGCTGATCCGCGAGATCCTCGACGGCCGCCACGGCCCGAATCCAGAAGCGGCCTTCGCCCGTCATGTGCTGTGCTCCCTCGGCATCCGTCCGGACGAGGCACTCGCCCTCGTCACCCAGGTGGCCGAGAAACTCAACGATTGACCTCGACCACGCTATCGCCCTGCGTCACAACGCCATTGACGCGGTCGCCAGGAGCCTGCCCGTCGTCGGCGACACCGAAAATCGCCGCTTTGAGTAGGCCGACTTTGGACTTGATGAACACCTCGTCGTCGGGCCGAGCGACCGCGAACGACAGGATCCAGACGGCGGTCAGGGCGAGCCCCAGCGTGACCAACCAGGCGAGATGGGTCACGAACAACGGGGCATTACGGTTGAGCGCGGTCCACACGGGCCAAGCAGTGGCACCGTTGGCGATACCGTCGGCCATCGGAATGAACGCGATGACGAGCGCCAACCGCCAGCCCGGCAGATGCGGTGCGAACTTGTAGATCAAGGCGCCTGCCGTCATCGGCATGATCGGGTTCACGCAGACCCACCACAGCGGCAGTCCCCAGAAGTTGAGCGGCTGTGGACCGTAATACTCGTAGGCCCCCAACAGCACGCCGGGGCTCTCCAAGAAGATGTTGATGAAGACGTCGATCAGGTAGAGCTGGAAGAGGCCTTTCCTCGTCACCCCGGTGGTGTAGACCCGGTAGGCCAGATATGCCAATCCGCCGACGTACCAGATGTAAACGAAGTTGATGTACAGCGGAAAGTCGCGGCCCATCGAGGAGAACGTGGTCAGCGTCGCGCCCTCCCGGATGTAGCAGAGCCCAAGGGTGTCGACGATCGGTTCGAAGAGGCACGCAATCCCACCCCCGATGAGGCAGAACGCGAGAAGCGGGCCACGACCGGTGACCAGGTGCTTGATGGCGAAGAACACGCCGACCACAACCGGAATGCCCAGGAAGACGGTGAACAGCATCTCGGCCATGAACGGCACCTGCGTGGTCGGATGAGCGGGGACCGGCGGGGCCGCGAGCAGCAACTCGTAGGCCGACAGCTGAGGTGTCATCCAGGAATCCTCAATTCGTTCCAGCGCCCGGACGACGTGGCCGGGTCGCACTAAGAGCAGGTGACGGGGGCCACAGTAGCGGCCATTGATCCGGTTATCAAGAATGAAAGTTGATTCACTCTGACGGCGGCCGGCGACGGGGCGCATCCTCGACGTGCAACCATGGACGCGTGACCGCGGAACCAGTGGGCGTCGGCCGACGTGAACGGCGAAAGGCCCGCGCTCGTGAGAACCTGCTTCAAGCGGCGCGACAGATCATCGCCGAAACCGGGGTTGGCGGTTTACGTATCGGCGACGTGACCGACCGCGCTGACCTGGGATTCGGCACGTTCTACACATACTTCGAATCCAAGGAAGCACTGGTGGAGGCCGTCGTCGCGGACACGCTGACCGGACTCGCCAGCTCCATCGGCGCAACCGCCGTCGCGGCCACCGATGCGGCCAGGGCGGCGGCAGAGGCCTATCGTCGGTTCCTCCGCTTCGCCACGTCGGAACCCGAACTGGCGCGCGTGGTGGTCGAACTCAACCGAGCTGATGCCGCCTTCGAGGATGCGGTCCGGCCGTGGGCCCGCGAGACTCTCGAGCACGGTTGCAGCAGTGGTCAATTCGCGATCGATGACATCGAACTGGCGCTGGTGTCGATCGCCGCCGCCGCGCTGGCCGCCATCCGCGCCATTCTGTCCGGCGTTGTTGCGCCGGGGCCGGAGACGGAATCCCGGGGCGCTGAGATGATGCTGCGCGGGTTCGGGCTCGACCCCGCCTCCGCCCACAAGATCGCCTGGCTCGAACTACCAGACATCGACGAAGCTCCGTAGCAGTACTCAAACCGGCTGTACCACGGGCTGATTCGGTGACGGCCGCGTTTTGAATCCGCAGCACGGTGACCGCCTGGCCAATCTGTTCAAACTCGATTCACCAATCGGTATTGATTTTTAACTCAAATTAATGGACGATCGCCCGTATGACCTCCACCACATCCCTGCCCGGACGCACGGTGCCGCGTGAGACCGACTACGTCATCATCGGCGCAGGTCACAACGGGTTGACCGCCGGCTGCTATCTGTCGAAGGCCGGACACCGGGTGACCGTCGTCGAGGCCTCCCCACAGATCGGCGGCATGACGACCACCAACGCGATCATCGAGAAAGCGCCGAACCATTTGTTCAACGAGGGCGCCATCCAGGCGACGGGGATCTTCGGTCTCTGCGGCATCGCCGACGAGCTGGAGCTGCACAAGTACGGCCTGCGGATGATCTCGGTGGACCCGGCGCACGTTCAGCTCGCTCCCGACGGCAGCTCGCTGGCCATCTGGAAGGACGCCAGCAAGACCGCCGACGAACTACGGCGCTTCTCCCCCAAGGATGCCCGCGCCTGGCTCGACCTGGCCAACGCCCTGGATCCGGCGATGCGGATCGTCGTGGCGTACATGAAGACTCACCCGTTGCGACCGTGGACCAAGGAGATGGCCGCCGCGGTCGCCAACGCCGCCCGTCACCCGAAGCGACTGTGGTCACTGCGCCACTTCGCGACCGCGTCGCACACCGAGTTCCTGGAAGAGACGTTCGAATCGGAACTGCCCAAGGGCGCGCTGGCCGCGATGGCGGCGTTCTCGCAGATGCGGCTCGACATGACCGCGTGGGCGATGATCTACCTCGGCGTCGTGCAGAAGACACCCAACCTGATGCCGGTTGGCGGAACCGGTTCGCTCCCCGCCGCCATGCACCGCTACCTGATCGCCCACGGGGGCACCGTGCACACCAATAGTCGGGTGCAGGAGCTCGTCGTGTCCGGTAACAGGGTCACCGGTGTGCGTCTGGACAACGACCAGCTCATCACCCCGCGCAAGGGCGTGATCAGCACCTGCAACCCGGTCATCACCCTCAACGAGTTGCTGCCCGAGGGGGCACTGGAGCGCAAACTGGCAGTGCGCGCCAAGGACATTCCGCTGCGCAAGACACATGCCACCTCGTTGAAGATCAACGTCGCCCTCGACGGACACGTCTCGATGAAGCGGCACGAGAAGTGGCGCGGCAATGACCTCGACCTGCGTCGCCACCTCGCTGCATGGCACACCCTCGAGGAGCAGGACGCCGCATGGAACGCGGTGGTTCGTGGCGAGTGGCCGGACCCAGTTCCGGTGAGCTGCTCAATGATTCCCTCCGCTGTCGACCCCTCCCAGGCGCCCGAAGGCGGCAGCACGTTCTACTTGTGGTCCGGGGTTATACCCGTGACCCCCAACGTGCCGTGGGACGATGTCCGCGACAAGGTCGGCGACGCGGTGCTGCGCGACTGCGCCCAGTACTACGAGGGACTCGACAGCCTGGAGATCGACCGCGCGGTGCTCGGCGGTCCCGACATCGAAGAGCGCTTCAACGCCCCGGCGGGCAACGTCTATCACGTCGACCCGCTGATCACCCGGTTCGGACCACTGAAGCCGGCACCGGGGCTGGGCGCGTACAAGATGCCGATCGACGGCCTGTACCTCAGCGGCGCCGGAACACATCCGGTCGGCGGGGTGTGTGCACTACCGGGCAAGCTCGCCGCGCAGACCGCGATGCGGGACCAGGAGAAGTAGCACCATGCGCCCGGCCTCCGATGTGACGGACACGATCGGCCCGGATCGCGCCTGGCATGACGCCGGCGTCGTCTCCGCCGTCGCGAAGTCTTTCGTCGGAGCGTCGCGCCCACAGTTCCTCCCGGGCGGTGGCGCCGCGACGGCGGATCCCGGCCGTACCGGTGCGGTCACCGTGTGGGCGAGTCTCGGCGTGCTCTGGGTGGTGTTCATCGGCCAGGTGTTCATCCGCTGGATGACCAGTACTGATGGATCATTCGGTCCCGCAACCATTCCCGGCCCCGATGAATTCGACACCTGGCGTCTGGTCGCGATGCGGGTCATCGAGGGGATCAGTGTCGCCATCATGGTCGCGATGGCGTGGATCTGCCTCGTGCGGCCGTGGTTGCAGAATCGTCGGATCGGCCTTGACGGCATGCTTTTCATCGCCGCGACACTGGCTGCGCCGATCGACCCACTGATCAACTACTTCCATTGGACGTTCGCCTGGAACTCCCACGCGATCAACTGGGGGTCGTGGGGACATCTGTTCCCGCTGTCGAACGCGCCGCACTACGCCGAGGGATTTGTGTGGTTCGTTCCGCAGTACGTATACCTGGGACTGGGGTTCGCCATGATCGAGTGCGGAGTGATTCTGATACTGCGCCAACGGTATCCGGCGATCTCCAATGTCAAAGCCTTCGGGATTGCCGCGGGGCTGACGTTCCTGGTGGACGTGTGCGTCGAGTATCTGTTCATCCTGACCGAGATCTACGCCTACCCGCGGACGATCGGAGCCTTCACCCTGTTCGCGGGCAGCCAGTATCAGTTCCCGGTCTACGAGAGCCTGTTCGTCACCGCCTACGCCACCGGCTTCACCTTGCTGCGCATGTCGGCTTACGACGATCCCGGCGGTCTTTCCTTCGTGGAGCGGGGTATTCACCGTGTCCGTCCCCGAGCCCGGTTCCTGGTCCGCCAGCTGGCCCTCGTCGGCTTCTGCGCCTTCTGGGCCGCCGTCACCTACTTTCTGCCCTGGAGCTGGCTGTCGGTATCGGTCGATTCCGATGTCACCGGCCTACTTCCGTCCTACTTGTTGCCATCCCGGTTGTAACCCAGCAACCCGAACAATCCCTACTACCGAAGGACCACCATGGCACTGCAGAACCAGACCGATCCGCAGCAGGCGGCCGTTGCACTCGCCGAGGCCGTCACCCGGCACCTGTCCCCCGGCACCGCTGTTGAGGTCACCGACGTCACGATTCCCCATTCCAACGGAATGTCCGGGGAGACCGTGCTGTTCGACGCGAACTGGGACGGTACCGCCCATGCACTGGTGGCCCGGGTCCAGCCGGCGGGCCCGGCGGTGTTCCCGCGCTACGACCTGCAGCTGGAGTTCGACGTGATGCGCGCGCTCGGTGAGCACAGCACGGTGCCCGTCCCCCGGATGCTGTTCAGCGAGAAGGACTCCGGCCCGCTGGGCGCACCGTTCATCGTGATGGAACGTGTCGACGGCCGCGTGCCGTCCGACGATCCGCCGCACACCGTCGAAGGCTGGGTCCTCGACCTGGCACCCGAGCAGCAGGCCACACTGTACGACAGCGCACTGTCTCAGGTGGCGGCGATCCACGCCGTCAACATCGACGCGGTCGGCCTGAGTGCGCTGCGCACCCATCCCGAGGCGGGATTCGACGGGCAACTGGCACTGTGGGAGAAGGCATTTGCGTGGGCGGCCGAGGGTGAGGCGAACCCCACGGTCGAGAAGGCGCTGGAGTGGGTCCGTGAGAATCGACCGGCCGGCGCGGAGTCGGCGGTGCTCACCTGGGGTGACGCGCGGATCGGGAACGTGATCTTCGACGACGACCTGCGCGCGGCCGCGGTGCTGGACTGGGAAATGCTGTCGGTGGGTCCGCGCGAGCTCGACCTCGGCTGGTGGTTGTTCCTGCAGCGCTACTACACCGAGGGCATCGGTGCGCCTGCGCTGCCCGGGTTCCTCACCGCGACAGAGACTCTCGATCGGTACACCGAACTGACCGGAGTCGAGGTGGACCCGGACGTGGTGGCGTTTTACGAGGTGTTCGCCGCGACCCGGCTGTCCATCCTGATGCATCGGGCCGGCAACCTGATGATCCAGGCCGGGTTCCTTCCGCCCGGTGCGCCGATGCGGCTCTCCAACCCGGCCAGCCAGACCCTGGCGCGGCTGCTCGGTCTGCCCGCGCCCGAGGGTGAGACGCAGAGCTTCGCGGGGAACCGCTGAATGGACGTCGTTCAGCACGGACCGGAAGCCGAACTGCGCCAGCGCCCTGAAAGGGACGAATGGTGGCAGGACAGCGCATTCCTGGTCTTCAATGACCGCGACGCCGGCATCGGGGGCGTCTTCCGCATCGGGCACGAACCCAACCACGCGGGTGGCATTTCCGCACTGTGGTTCGGTCTGGTCACCCATGACGGAGCCCGGTTCCGCCGCAACACCAGCAACCGGCTGGGCGAAGCCGACCTGCTGCCCGACGGGTTCGGGGCGCTCGACGGGCGGTACCGGATCACCCACGACGGTGAACGGCTGCATTACCGCGTCGAGGACGAGCACTGTCGCGCCGAGCTGACCGTCGAAGACTTCTATCCGCGTACCGACTTCTTCCCCAAGAGTTCCGGTTCGCTGGTGGACGAGTTCGCCAGCTCGCACTTCGAATGTTCCGGCGCGATCACCGGCACGATCGAGCTCGACGGTCGCACTTTCGAGGTCGACGGCCTGTGCCACCGGGACCGTTCCTGGGGTCTTCGGCGCTGGGACACGCTGCTCAATCACCGCTGGATCCCCGGCACCGTCGGTCCCGAACTGTCGTTCGGCTCGATCGCCTGGCACGCCGTCGACGGCAGCATCCGCCAGCTGGGCTACGTCGTGCGCGACGGTGAGATCACCTACGCCGACGATGTGGACATCGTGGTGCACATGGAAGTGGACGGCACCAGCTACCGCGGTGCTGTGGCGACGTGGACATTCCCCGGTGCGGAACCATTTGTGCTCCAGTGCGCGCCGTATGACGCCATGGTGTTCGAGCACCACAACGTCGGCGATGTCGATGCCATCTGCGAGATCGAGATCGATGGAAAGCCCGGGTTTTGCGACCTCGCGGTGTCCACCAACCCGCGGCTCGGCAGCGGCCCCATCACCGCCGCCGTGCGGGCCATCACCACCGACGGGCTGACCCGCCGGACCTGAGATCTAGACCGAGGCCAGCCTTCGTGGCGAACCCTTCAGCTGCGCAATGAGATCGGACGCGGCGTTCTCGCCCGCGACTGTGGCGGTGCACATGTTCGACGATGACCTGAAGACGCCTGCCAGCCGGATCCGAGAGGTGATGGCCGCTTGCCGCGCCTGGAACTGCCCGAGTTCTTTGTAAAGCCCGGGCCGGCTGTAGACGATGACCTCGTTCCACCGGGCGATCCGGGTGTAGTCGACGGTGTCGGTGAGACCGGGGATCACCTTCTCCATCCGGCTGAGTATCTTCGCCCGGATGGTGTCGTCGTCCTCGTCGATGATCCGCTCGGCGAACTCGGTCATGGTCAGGATGTCGAGTAGGCCATGGCCTTCGGGCGCGCGGCCCGGTGCTTTGTTGTGCTCACAGGTGAAGCCCATGATGTCGGGGTCGACCGGTTCGGGGATGTTGATGACCGACGCGACGATTCCCTTGGGTTTACGGGTGACGCCGGTGTTCATCACGACGCACTTCGTGTACCGCAGGCTCCGCAGGAACCCCTCCGACACCGCGTCGAAGTGACCGGGCACCAGGTCCGGGATGGTGTCGCCGCGCGCCGAGATGACCGCTCCGGCACCGGAATCGGTGTGGGTGACGCCGTCCGCGTCCGTCCAGATGACGGTGACCCCGTCGGCGGTCTCGGTGATCTCCTGCACCGTCGCGCCCAGCCGGATGTCCAACCCCGCGGACAGCCGGTCGATGTAGGTGGAGTAACCCTCGCGGAACGCGTAAAGCTTGCTGCCCAGGATGTTGTAGAGCATGAAAAACAGTTCGAGATTGGAGATCGCGTCTCCGCGCACCCCGAGGACGCCGCGGACCGTGGAGTTGATGACGTAGTCATACACCTCGCCGGAAAGTCCGAGGTGCAGCGAGCAGTACTCCCGCGGCGTCATGGTGTCGAAAGCCGAGGCGCGCGAGAGGTCCTCGTAATTGAGCAGCTTGCTCGCCCGGGTGGCGTCGATGCCGAACCGCGCCATCAACGCCTTGGACTTCATCGAAACCAGCGGTGTCTTGAGCACGTCGAGGAACAGGTGATCTGAGCGCAGGTTATGGATGACGCCGTCACGCGCGAAGCCAATTATCGAGCCAGCCGGGATCAGGTCTGGGCCGCTGCCGATCTCGTGCGCCAGCTTGACGACGGGCTCGTAGGCGCTCGGCAGGATGGTGGCGCCCTCCTCCATCAGGTACCCCTGCTCGCGGTGGGTGTGGATCATCCCGCCCGTGCGATCCCGCTTCTCCAGAATGACCGACGAAATACCCTGCTGGCGAAGGCGATAGGCCGCGGTCAGGCCGGAGGGTCCCGCACCGACGATGAATACGGGGCCGTGGTCGGAGAGGTTCGTGGTCACTTTCGTGTTCCCTTTCGAGGTGGTTTCCCATGGGCCATCAGGGATGGCAGGACGAAATCCGTCACCAGCGCACGCTCAGCATCCGCATCGAGGTCCTCACGCAGAATCAACATGAGGTACACGCCGCGCAGCCACTCGACGACGCGATCGTCGGAGACTTCGGGGCGGATCTCCCCCTCAGCACGGCCGCGGGCGAGCATCGGTGCGAGCACGTCCAAGACGATGGTGTGCATCGCCGATTCGTGACCGGTGATCAGTCGGTGCAAGGACACCGTCGCCGTGGTGTCGAGCAGGTGATGCAGCTCGGGGTCAGAACGCGCGGCGTCGACCGTCGCGATCGACGTGTCCAACAGCAGTTCGGCGAACGGTGCGTCACGGTCGGCGATGGGGCGGATGGTTTCGCCCAGTTCGCGCAGCCTGCTCACGATCGCAGCCTCGGTGATCTCCGGCCTGGTCAGACCCAGGCGGTAGACGCCCGTTCGTCCGATGCCCGCCTCCTTGGCGATGTCCTGCATCGTCGTCCGGTCGACCCCGAAGCGGGCGAAGCAGCGGCGTGCAGCGGCGACAACCCGCTCGAGCAGGACTGGATCGTCAATTTCAGGCAGCATGGTCAACATTTAACCCCCCACCGGTGGTTGGTGGTTCGGGTTCCGGCGTCGACCGGGCGCCGCTGTATTCCTCCTGCAGCTGATCGAGATACTGGTTGGCGCACAACGGTTTTCCTGGTTGCCCGCAGTACAGGCTGCCCTGCTGATACGACGGCAGCTCCGGGATGCTGTCGCGTCCCCCCGTCATGGACATCCAATCGTTGGGTATCTGGTAGGCCACCAGGGTGGTGAAACCTGCCCAACCACACACCGCCAGCGTGGACAGCACCGACTTGAGCCAAGGGGCGGCCCGCAATGTGTCCACGTCGCGGTCCACCGCACACCGCCCATTGGCGTCACGGGAGTCGCGCAACCAGGTGAACATCAAGCAGTACGACGAAATGAACAAGAGCTCGGTCAGCGGAAGGCGATGGGTGGTGTCGGACCACAGAGTCAACGCACTCGGTGAGGACACGTACGTGTAGACCCCGGTCCTGTTCCACACGGTGGCTATGCACCCGAAGACCACCATGAAGGTCACCAACACCACGATGTAAAGCGCGACAGAAGCGAGGCGCGGGAACTTTCTGCGCAGCAGGTCGAGGTAGGTGCAGCCGACGATGGCCGCACCAACGCCGAGCCAGATGTAGGCGGGCATGCACCACGCGAGGCTCCACGCCCAACGGTCACCCTGCGGGGCGGCGAACCCGGGGAACTGTGCGGCCCAGGTGCCGAGGTTGAGTGAGTGGGCGTTCATCGCCCACGTGGGGTTGAACATCTGACACAGGACGTCAAGCACGGACGCGAAAAGCCCACCGAGGAACAGCTTTCCGTCCAACGTGATGGCGCGGTCCCGGTACGCAGGGCGCAGCAGCGTGTACCAGAGCAGGAACACGAACACCGACAGGCTGATCACTTCGGTCACCCGGATGACCCATCCGTAGGCGTACGGATCGGGACCCGGATCGACGGGTGTGGCCTGCGGTGACAGCAACCACCGGGCCCAACAACTCAACGCAAGGATCACCAGGAGCGCGCCGAACGTCGCCCACAGCCAGACCTTTCCCGACAGCCTGGCAGGCGCCTCAACAGGGCCCGCGGCCCAATCGGTGTCCGCCGAAACAGTCGTGTCACGCACTGGAATCTCCCTCGCCCGACTAGCCTCGTGGAATGTAACACGTGGAACAAACCGTGTACAGCGTTCCAGAGAACCGATGCGTTGAGTTGCTGCTTTCCGAACGATCCTTCGCCTGGGGCCGCAGCCAGAGACCTGTTTGCCTTGGCCTACAACTCGATTCGCGCCGCAGTGGCCGTCAGCGGTAGCAGGCTCCCCCGCCTGGCGGACTGCACGATGCCGGCCCTAGCACCTGCCAACTCAGATCTATCCACGGCGGTGACAGCCAGGTTCGGGTGGGTTCGATGAGGAATCGTAGGGCGCCGCGCTCACAGTAGGTGAAGCTGTCGGGCGTCACCGCGCAGGTCGTGCCCTGGTGGGTGAGGGAACTGCGTGGCGGGAGCGGCTGCTGCGCTTGGATCGGGGGAAAGCGGACGCTCATCGACCAGTCGTAGTGCACTGCGCGGTCACCGTCGATCCAACCGATGTGACTGGTCCCCTGGGGTGCGCCGGGAATGACGCCTGCGCAACCGAAGCTTCCCAGAGCCCAGATTCCACAGGTCTGCCCGGTCGGGGCCTTGAACCAGACTCCGCCAGGAAGGACGAACGGGCTGACATCCGGGTGGTCGTAGTATCGGATGTCCGGCCACGGATCTGGCTGTGGGACAACCTGTTCGGGGTCAGCAGCCGCTGGTGTTGCCGTTGCGATCGCCGCCGCCAGCGCGGCCGCGAAGGCGAGCACCCGATGGCCGTGGCGCCGGATCAACCCGCACCGCCGCGTTGGCTTCATTGGTCAGCACCTCCGCATGACTGTCGACTTCGTGGACGGGTTTGATGACGCCGGGCGGTCACGTGATGCGGTGGGTCACGCCGTAGCAGGCGGCGTTGCCGATGTCGAGCGTGTTCTGACAGATCAGCTTGCCCCGGTAGAAGATCCTGACCGTGACCCATTTGGTGGGGTAGGCGTTCTGGCGCCAGTCGGCTCGCACTTGGCTACCGTCCGGCGGCGGTCCCAACGGCGCGCGGACATTGACGTCGGCGCGCCAGGGCAGCGTGACGGCGGGCGCGAATCGTCGGCCGGCGACGTCCTGCCACTCGATATTGGCGACGGCGATCCGATCGGATACCACCTCGTAGGTGACCACGTCGTCGGCCCAGGCGACCGGAGAGGCGCCAACACCATAGGCGCACAGCGTGATGACACTCGCAACCCACGCTGCCGCACGGCGGATCGAAGCGGTGCTCATGGGCCGACCATCACAACGACCGCCAGGCTGTAGCCCGATTCCGGATCGTTGAGCATGCTGACGCCGTAGTCGGTGTAGGCACAGTCCGGCAGGGCTTTGTATCCCTCGATGAGCACACCCCGGATCGCGTCGCCCTCGACCTTTCCGGCTCCCTGTAGGGAGATCACCTTGGTACCGGTGATCCCCACATCCTTGGCGATCGCCGTCGGCTCCGGCTTGTCGGCGGGGACGTTCTCCGCGGTGTGGTTCAAATAGTCGCGCGTCGAGCGGTTGACGATATCCGCGGCCAGTTCGGCCTTGGGGTTGTAATTCAGTGCGCCGCAGGGCGCAGCTGTGCGTGCGGAGTTGATCACCTCGGCAAGCGCCTGGTGCGGATCCGCCACGGCGGTCGGTGCACACGACCAGCCCGCAACGGCGAACGTCGCGGCGATTGTGGAAACCGTCGCCGCCCGTCCGCGACCACTACTCCGCGGGCACCGTTCAACGGCAGACATCGGACCTACTGATCTTGTTACCCCAACGTTGGGTGTGCAGGAACGACGGACCGGTGAACCATGTCGGCTGGCGCGCTTTCAGCCCGTTGCTGACGTTCGACAACTGCTGCCACAGCCCGTAGAAGCTGTCGCCCTGATAGATGGGGAAGTACATGTCTCCCGCGGAGTCGTACGCCTGAGTCAACGCCTGGGCCCGCGGGGCCAGGAACGCCAACGACTGATCGATGTTGGCTGTGACGACGTTGAATCGCTGCTGTACCTCGGGCGCATCGAAATTGCCGTTGTGCCGGATGATGGCGTTGTTCAGCGCCTCGATCTGATCCTTGAGTTCGAAGAACTGTGCATTGAACCACTCGCACATCTCGCGTTCGGCCGTGATATCCCGGTCGGTGACGGAGTTCCGAAACTGGTCGTAGGGAAACGGGAACTTGGGCTCCCAGCCGCTGGACGACGGCACCACGACCGGAAGTGGTTGCGGCAGCCCGTCATGATCGGGAAGCGGTTGGGCGCCGGCGGCAGGTAGCGGCGTTCCCGCAAGCACGCCGACGGTTGCTACCGCTGCCACCACGGCGCGTCGGGCACGCCTGCCGACGTTTGACCGCACAGTCCCGGTATCCAACTCCACCGCTACTTTCCGAGTGCGGCGTCGATACCGCCGACATCCGTGATCTGCCAATTGTTCTTGCTGTCCAGAGTCACGCTGTAGGTGGCGGTGGACTGCAGCCCGTCGGGTGCCTGCATCGTCTTGGTCAAGACGCTGACGAAGGCGTCGACCACATAGATTCCACCGTTGTCCGAACGCACCTTCGCCGCCAGCGGACGGGCACTCGACTTCCATTGCAGCGGAGCGAGAATCTCCTGCATCGAATCAGCGGCGGTGCTCAGCTTCTCATTCAGCTCCGGCGACGTCCCGTTGACCAACTTGGTCTTCCACGCAGCGAAATCCTGGTAGTCCATCTGTGCGGCGTTGACCGCATAGTCCAGGGCCACCGACTCGGCATGGCTGCGATCTTCGGCCGCGCGGGCCTCGGTATTCAACTTGTCCTGTGCACCGATGTACAACCACGCCAGGACGGCGACGGCGACCGCCAACGCGATGGTGATCGCCCCAAAGACCAACCCCCGCAGGGAAATCGCAATCTGGCGTGTCTGCTTTGTCGGTCGGTCGGCATGCTCAGGGTCCCGTTCGGGTTTGGTCGCGGTCTCGGTCCCCGCACGTTCATCTGCCGGCGGTGCGGTGTCTTCAAGTTTCTCGGTATCGGTGATCGACATTGGTTCTCCTGGGTTTTCGGGGGGTTCGTGGTCTGATTCAGCGGTCGGGGATGGTGACACGGAGGGTGATCGCCCCTTCCTCCGGTATGCCTGACAGCGCGTTGGACAGCATGCGTCCGGTGTCGAAATTCATCAACGCGCCTGCGATTCCGCGAAATTGGGGAGTGAGCGCCTGGGTCAGGACCTTCACATCGGGACCTCGGCTGTCTAGAAACGCCTGAATGCGTTCGAGAAACTTCCCGAACAGATCCATGTTCACGGGCGTGTTCCAGGCGACCGTGTTCATCATTCCCCTGAATGTTCCTGCCACACCGTCTCCTGCCGCTCGAACGTGCGGTTCGATTTCGGCCAGCGTCGGCCCCACCCAGTCCGCGTTCTGCAGGAGCGTCTGGAAGTTGGCGAGGACTTCCTGCCCCCTGCCGTCCATGCTCACGGTCATGTTCCGCAGGAGCTGACTGGCGCGGGTGAGATTCGGCAGCACCGCGTCTGGATCGGGCAGCGCCGCATCAGCCTCGTTGACCGTACGTGCGAGCTGGCCGGGGTCCAGTTGGTTGAGGACCCGCACCACGCTGGTGGACAGCTCCGAGATGGACGGCGGCACCACGATCTCCTCCGTCGAGATGTGCTGGCCGTCCTTCAGAACCGGGCCGCCGTCGGTGCGGGGCATCAGACCGATGTAGGCCTCACCGAGCGCCGACAGATTGTCCAGGCGGACTTCGCTATCGATAGGGATTCGGTGGTTTCCGTCGACGTAGAAGTCGACGGTGGCCGCGTTGACCGACGCCTGCACTGTGGTCACTTTGCCGACCGGGACACCACGCAGCAGGACGCTCGAGCCGGCGACGAGACCCTTGGCGTCTGGAACATCCATAGAGAGTTCGAGTCGGTTGTCGGGCGCAGCCGCATGGACTCCGAAGGAGGCGATGTAGCTGAGGGTGATCACGACGATCACCGCGAAGGCGCCGAACGACAGGACGTTCTTCACTGTTCTCATGGCGTCGCCCCCAGGATCCGCAAGACGTCCTGCACATTTCCGATCAGCTCACGGCCGTCGGGCGTCTTGATCGAGGTGATGTTGATCGCCGGGTTCTTGTCCGCAGGAAGGAAATCCTCGAGGAACAGTCGGCGCCAGGCGGGCACCTCGGATTCGACGTTCCACTTGGTCTGCTGGACCGCCCCCATCGCGTCGGCGAGCGAATTGAGCATCGGGACCAACCAGAAGCCACCGCTGTAGATGCTGCCGATCGAGGGCAGCACGGTGCCGATGTAATTCGCCGCCTGGGTGCCCCGGTCGAAACCGGTCATGCCCGCAGGCGAGAACCAGTACTCGTAAACAGACTGGTGCCGGTACATGACATCGGTCGTCCTCGCGACGCCATCAAGCCACAGATCGACCGTCTCGAGGTTGTTCGACAGCTCGGACAAGTCGCCGGACACCCGTTCCACCATCGCCCGCAATTCCTCATTGCGAGCGGGAGTCACCTTGTTGACTCCGAGGATAGTGTTCTGGATTCGCTGGATCGAGCCGCTACCCACGAAATTGGCCAAGTTCGCGATGGTGTCCTCGAGTTGTGGGGGTGAAGTGGTTTGCGTCACGGGAATTCGGCCACCGTCATCGAGCGGTCCGGCGGCGGTGTCACCGGGGGCTGGCCGCTCGAGTGCCACATAGGTGTCGCCGAGCACCGTGGACTGCTGGAGAGTGGCGCGGATGTCCGCTGGTAGCGAGACGTTGTTGTCGATGCGCGAGTACACATCGACGCGATCGCTCGCCAGCTCGATGTGATCGACGCCCCCGACCACCGTCCCGTCGAGCACCACCTTGGCCCGGTCGGGGAGGTTCAACACATTGTCGAACTCGATCACGACGTCGTATCCGTTCGAGCCCTTCGCGCCCGGCTGTGGCAGGGAGTTGACGCTGATGGACGCACACGACGTCAGCAGCACGGCGAGCGCCGCGCCCGTTGTCGCTTTCCATATCCGCCGCGTCATGGCCGGTTCGCCTGCATCAGGACGTACTGGAGCAGCGCGACATCGACGGCGTACGGCACGCCGTTGACATCGGCACAGCTTCCGGGCACCGAACTGTTCATGAAGCCGCATAGCGCGAGGCCGTCATGTGATCGCACGCGAAACATCGGCGGCCGGTAGGCGATGTTGAACATGTTGAACTGTTTGCCGTTGTAGTGATTGGCGATGGAGTTGATCCACCACGGCACCGGATCCAACAGCGCCGCAAAGGCGTTGGCGTGTGGGCTGACCTTGCGCACAGTGGCACTCAGTGTGTCCAGCGTGAGCTGTGTTTCCTCGCCCAGCCGAGTCTCCACGACAGCTACAGCCTCGATGAGCGGGCCAAGGTTTCCGAGTTCGGTCTTTCCGGAGAGTCGGGTCGTACCGTCGAGGGCGGTGGCGATATCCGCGGTCGTCGTCCTGGCGTCCAGCAGGATCTGCTTCAGCGGGTCCCGCATGTCCTTCAGAGCCGTAGTCAACTCGGCGAGGTTCGCAATGATCGAGCCGATGTCGCTGATCGACTGATCGGGACTGTCCAGCAACGCCGACGTTCTGCTGACGAGCTGTCCCACCTCGGCGCCGTTGCCCTGAGCCAGCTGGTCGATCCCGCGCACAGTGTCTGCGATGTTCGTCGACCCTTCGGGGTTGATCGCGTCGAGGAACGTGTCCGCCGAACCGATGACCTCCGACAGGGTCTTCGGCGACATCGAGCGGTCCAGCGGCACACACTCCCCGGCCTTCAACTGAGGCCCGCCGGTGAAATTGCCTACCAGTTCGAGGGAACGGTCGGCGAGGATCGATGGCGATCGGATCACCGCCTTCACGTCAGCGGGCAGGGTGCGTTCTTCGGTGATGGCGAATTCGACGCGGACACTCTGCGAACCGACAGACAAGGAGGTGATCTCGCCGATCCGATAGCCCATCTGGGTCACCGGGTTGCCGACATAGAGCCCGATGGTGTCGGGCATCATCGCGCAGTACGCGGCTTGCGCCGAACCGTCAGTAGTAGTGCAAGAGGTTCCGGCAGCCACCACCGTCGCGGCCACCATGACGGTCGTCGCCACGCGCTTTCTGATACGCATCGGTGTGCTCCCCATCAGCACGGACTTCCCGGCATCGGGATGCAGAGGTCTGTGGCGAGCAGCTCCGGCCGGGCATTCTGTGCGTCGAGGACACGCTCGATCTTGTCCCGCACACGCCGCAATCTCGGAATGATCCTGCTGTTGTTGTCCGCCCACCGCCTGAACCTGTCCTGCCATTCCCGGACTTTCTCGATGAACTCCTCACGATGGTTCACCCAGAACCGCCCGAAGGGCTCCAGGAACGCATCGCCGATGTCGCCCATTCCGCTCAGCGCACCCGCGAAGCCCTTGCCGTAGAGCACCAGCGTCTGCTCGAGGATGGCGATCTTCGATACGAGTTCTTGGAGCTTTCCGGTGAACTGGCTGAGTTCACGGATGTATTCGTCGGAGATGTTGAGGATCTCGGCGATCTGTCCGCGCTGTCGTTCGATGGTGCCCGTCAGGGCGTTGCCGGCGTCGATGATCGCAGACAGCGTCTCGGTGTTCGTTCCCGTCAGGCCGGTTTGAATCTGGTTCAGCGATTCGTTGATGGGCTTGGGATCGACACGGTCGGTGACCTTCGTCGCGTCGGTCAGGGCCTGCATCAGGTTGTACGGTTCGGCTACCCGTTCCGCCGGAATGGGTTTGTTCCCCAACGGCTTATCGCCGAGCGAAACAAGATTGACGTAGTAGCCGCCGACGATCGTCAGCATGCGCACCTGCACCTGGGACTGGTCGCCGACGAACGCGTTCTTGTCGACTGTGGCGCGGACCCTCACCTGTTCGGGCTCGATCGCGAGGTCTTTGACCCTTCCCACGGTGATCCCCGCGATCCGGACATCGTCGCCAGGCCGGATCGCGGCAGCGTCGGTGGTGTAGAAGACCATCGTCTGCTCCCCTGGGGGGCTGACATATACCGCGGCCGCGGTGACGCCCACCACCGCCACCATCAGCAATGCGGTGATACCCCAGAACATCTGGCTGGAAAGGAACTTCAGGGATTGCACAGGACCACCCGCTGACCGTTGAGCAAGATGTCCAGCGATTCCGGCAAGCGTGCCTGCCCTCGGGAACACGGCAGCGGTGTGCCGGGTTCGGCCGCGGGTTGCACGTTGTCCCACATCACGGGGATGCGCTTGAACGCGTCGCTGTAGTCGTCGAAGACGGTGATCGCGCGATCAAGTCCCTCATCGATATCCGCTTCTCCTGGTTTGAACCCCATGTTCTGCAGCAGTCGAACCGCGGCTGAGGTGAACCCGGGACCGTACAGCTCCGACTTGCGGAACTCGTCGAGCACGGTCAACGACGCGTCGATCGGGCGGTTGAGCCAGTCCAGAATCTGGACGAAATCCGTCGAGTGTCCGCCGAACGTCTCTGCCAGAGTCGAAAGATTGCGCATCAGCGTCGCCACCACCTCCTGGCGGTTGGAGACGAACTCGGTGAGCTTCCGGATGCTGTCCAGCATCGGCCCCAGACCGCTGCCGTCGCCGGACAGGAAGTTCGCCGCGTTCTCGGTGAAGACGTCGATGTCCTCCGGACTCAGCGTGGCCAGCGCTGGCTGCAGCCCGTTGAAGAGTGTTGTGATGTCGAAGGACGGCTGGGTCTGGCTAAGCGGCACGTGGCTGACGACGTCGGGCGGCGATTGCTGTTCGGACGGATCGACGACGTCGATGTAACGCAACCCGGTGAGCGCCTGATACTTGACGGCCAGCCGGGTGCCATTCACCACCGAGTACGTGCTGTCGAGACTCAACTTGACCACGGCGATGCTCTGACCCGCCTTGCGTTCGAGATTGACCGCCATGACTTTGCCGACGCGCACACCACGTACGCGTACGTCAGAGTCGACATGTAGGCCAGATACATCGGTGAAATCCGCTGTATAGGTTCGGGTTTCACTGGCAACCGGCTGGCGTAACACGTTGACGATCACGATGAAGATGACCGCTGCGACCGCGGCGCACAGCAGAAACCGCCACAGCGCCCCCCACGGTTTGATCATCACGGCCCTCCCAGCGCGTTGACAGGGGCCTGTACCCCGGGAAGGTTGTCGAGCAGGATGTGCACCTGCAGTGCACGCTGTTCAGGTGAACCGGCGTAAAGCTTTTCGAATCGTGTTCGCAGTTCCACCATCGTGTCTCCGATCCCGGCGGGCGCGACCAGACCAGGGACGGTGTCGCTGATGGTCTTCACCAGGTCCACGGCGGGCAGCAGATCACTCGGATGTGACGACAAGAGCTTGCCCACTGCACCGAAGAAGGAGTTCGCGAGGAGGTCCAGTGTCGCCCGCGACCTTGTCTCCCAGAACTCCTGCGATTGGGGCTGACCGGGGACCGGAACCTCGCCCTCGCCGGGGAGCGCCGCCGCACCCGACACGTTGAAGGTCACGAATCCGCCGCGCTGGTTGAAGCCGTAGCCGGCCGCCGTTGCGGCGTCGACGAAACCGGGGAACACCACGCTGATACCGGTTGCATTGCGCAACAGTTGCTCAGTGCTCACCGTTTGCACCTTGGTGATCGCCTCCGCCGTCACCACCATCGTCTCCAGAAGCGGATTCAGCGCATCGGTGTATCGAGTGGCCTTGTTGATCACGCTGATCAACTGCGGCGTCACCACTCCTCCAGTGATCTCACCGAGACGGGCGAGCAGGGTCTGCAGCGTGAAGTTCCCCTTGGGCACCGTCGTGATCTGCATGCCGTCGCGCAGGGGGGAACCACCTTGTCCAGCAATGAGATTGAGCCCTGTCACGCCGAAGTAGTTGGCCGGACGGAAATCCACGACCATCGCGTCGGTCAGCCCCGCGGTAGGTGTCGACTGCAACTCGGTGTCCAGCCGGACAGCGCCACCCGGCATGTTCGACACCGCCGTGACCTTTCCGACCTCGACCCCGTGCAACAGCAGGGGTGTACCGATGGACACCCCTTGGCCGACGTACGGCAGATCCAGCACCACATCGATCTGTCCGACCGATCGGCCGGCGAAGGGGTTGAACACCGCCAGCAGCACGGCAACGGTCACACACAGCGTGAGCGCGGTGCCGATGAGTTTCAGCCTCCGCGCTTCGGCCTCCGCCGACAGTCGAAACAGCATCGTCGCGACCCTTACCCCTTGAACACGAATTCCGGGCGCAGGCCCCACAGCATGATGGTCGTCGCGAGATCCAGCACCATGATCGTCACCAGGCTCGACCGGATCGCGCGACCGGAGGCCTCACCGACGCCGACGGGGCCGCCCGAGGCGAAAAACCCGTAGTAGCAGTGGATGATGGTGACTGCGGTGCAGTACACGACAGCCTTCAACAGCGAGTAGGCGAGGTCGGTCGGCGTCAGGAACTGTACGAAATAGTGGTCATAGGTACCGCCGGGCTCACCGTAGAAGATCCGTATCACGGTGTCGCAGGTGACGAAGCTGATCGCAAGTGTCAGAAGAAATCCGGGGATCACGCACATCAGCCCACCAACGACGCGCGTGCCGACGACGAAGGGAATGGAGCGCAGGCCCATGGCTTCGGCCGCGTCGATCTCGTCGGCGATGCGCATCGACCCGATCTCGGCCGTCATCCGGCAGCCGGCCTGGGATGCGAAGGCCACACCCGCCACCAGGGGCGCCATTTCGCGTACGTTGCCCCACCCGCCGATCACGCCGGCGAGGGCTCCGAGGCCGATGAGGTGGAGCGTTGCGTATGCCTCGATCGCCACGATCGCTCCGACCGTGACACCGAGGATCGCCAGTACGCTGACCACTCCGCCGTCGACGATGATCGATCCGCGCCCCCATGCGAGATTGTTCATCACCAGCATCGTTTCGCGGCGGTATTTCCGAACGGTGATGGGCAACATCCAGAACGTCTGGAATACGAACGTCACCCATTGCCCCGCGGTCTCCATGGTCCGCGACACGGCCCGCATGGGTGCGCGCAACAGGTGCATGGGCTTCGACGGCGCGGACGTCGTGTGCTGGGCGGGCGCAGCCATCACGCCACCGCCATCGGAAAGAACATCGTCTGCAACTGCGTGATGGCCAGATTCACGATCACGATCAACAGGACGTTCAACACCACCGACGCATTCACCGCATCGGCGACACCGCGTGGACCGCCCTTGGCCTCCATCCCGCGCTGCGCCGAGATCACTGCAACGATGCCCGCGAAGACGAAGCCCTTGGCAAGGGTGAACCAGACGTCGACCATCTTGGCGAACGCTCCGAAGGAGAGCCAGAAGCTACCGGGCGTCACGTCGTTGACGAGCGTTGCGATGAGGAACGCGGCTCCGACCCCCATCGCGATGACGATCACGACCAGGATCGGGGTGATGAGCATCAGCGCCAGGAACCGCGGCACCACCAGTCGCCGCACCGGATCGATTCCGAGTGTCCGCAGCGCGTCGAGTTCCTCCCGTATCGCGCGTGCACCGAAGTCAGACGCGATGGCCGCCGCGGCGGCACCTCCCATCAACAGGCCGGCCGTGACCGGTGCACCCTGCCGAAGGACCGCGACGCCCGTGGCGGAGCCGACCAATGAATTGGCGCCGACCTCGTTGACGAGGCCCGACAGTTGCACCGCCACCATGGCACCGAACGGGATCGCCATCAGGACCGCGGGCAAGGCGGTGACCTTGAGCAAGGTCCATGCCTGGATGATGAGCTCGCCGAACGGCAACTTCAGGGTCAGGGTGTCGGTGACGGAGTACCGCAGCACCGCCGCCGCCAGGAGCACGCCACGGCCCGTCGTGCCCGCGCTCTGCGTCGGTATGGACGTTACTTTCGACACGGCCTTGTGCACGCCGGTGCGTACCGCGTCAGTCGCGACCTGAAGCCTGCCGGGCGGCTGACTGCGGTCGGGTGCGGTGTCCGCCTTGACCTTCGGGCGGTCGAGGACAGCGACGCCACCCGTGTTAGCTGGAACCGCCTCGGCGTTCGGATAGCTAACGGGTGCCTGGTCGCGGGGATGATCCGGTTCGGCCTCAGCCGACGCCGGCTGGACTTCTAGCTGGTCGCGATCAGAGCGACTGGTCAACGGTCATCCTGAGGTCGGTCCGTCACCAATGCCATAAAAGCTCCCCTGCTTCCGGCTGCTGTCATCCCGGCGATCTTCGCCGCCCACGCCCCGATATTACTTCTAATTAAAATTAAAATTCGGAAGTAAAAAAATTTTGCTGCGTCGAGCCCGCTAGCACTGGCGCCTATTTGGCTGGCCATACGGGTCTCCTGTTCTCCGTGGTTCTACTTCTATCTGCTGTTAGCACCGGCCGCCACGTTGGTCGGCGTCCGCCGAGGTGCTTCTTATCGAGCGGCATCCCAGCCGACTCGGGGACTGATGGTATGGCGTGGGTCATAGTGAGTCAACCCGCGTGACGTGAGCCGCCAGGCTTTTGTCCGCCCAGCTGGAGCGATCTACCGCCGAAGCCCGAAGTGATCGCTGCCGCCGCGCCGCGACATCCGAAACTCGTTGCAGTGGTCGGTAATTGAGAAGCGCGCCGGCGCGCGCCGAAACGGGGAGCGTGCCGACCGTCATCGATTGACCGCACCGATATCGAGATAACTGATGATCAGCCGCTCCAGGGCGTCCCTGAACACCTCGTCGTCCTCGCTGGCCGCCACCAACCGGTCTCGCACCCGATGGACCGCCGGCGCCTCGCCGTCTGACCGCACAAAGTCGCTGCCTGAACGACCACCTCGGGAGGTCCGGTAGAGCGCGCTTCCCAGGGCCAGGCTGAACGCCGAGACCAAGAGGTTGGTGGCGTTGGCACCGTTGACTCCGTTGCGGTGCAGTAGCGCGAGCACCTGGTCGCCGATCTGGGTTGCTACCGGCCCGGCCAGGGCTCGCTCGCCGGCCGCACGCGCCAGCCCGGGGTGCGCAAGTAGCAGCTCGTATAGACCACCGAAGCAACGGAGCAGCTCGGCGCTGATGTCCCCGCTCGGATCGACCAACGGGACAACCCGCAGAGATTCGTCGACGACCACGTCGACCAAGCCGGATTTGTCTGGCAGATAGCGGTAGAGCGCCATCGGCGTCACGCCCAATTCCTGTGAGAGGCGGCGCATGCTGAGCGCTTCGATGCCCTCGGCGTCGGCGATCCGCACCGCCGCGCGTACCACCGCCTCGCGCTTCAACCCCGCTCGTGCCATTCATGCACCTCCGAAAAACTGGCAGTTGCGCCAGCGAAAGTATACGCCGTACACTTCGTTTTTATTCTGAGTTCGAAACGTGACAGGAGTCTCCATGCCGCACGACTTGGTGTCAAAGCACACCGGGGCGAACGCGCTGCACATGGCGTCCCCGCCCGATGCCACGTGGAGTTCTGTCAACCTCGCCGAAGCTGTACCGGGAGTCATGACACCCCTGACCGCCAGCGTCTGGGTGCCTGCCAGTGAACTGGGGCTTCGCGAGCCTTTCGTCGGGATGGGAGCGCTGCCTGCCCGGCGCGGTGCCATTCCACGGGACCCAGCGGAGCGCATAACGGGCGCCTTCTACGGTCGCATGGCCGTACGTGTCGACTTCCTCTGCGAGATGGGCGATCTCATTCCGGGCCACTCCGGTGAAGCGCTGGCCCGTGACTTCTTCGGCTTCGTGCCACCGGACTTCCGCAGCCGTCCCTCCAATCGGCGGTTGCCGTTCATCGCCGCCCGCTATCCGCGGACCCTGCTGACAATCGGGCGCAGGATCGACCGGTTGCGGGCCGACACCGATATCTGGTGGCGACAGCAGACCTCCGATATGCCCTGCAAGGACCTGATGCGGGCACGGCAGTCGGCCGCGGAAGCCCGCGACCGATTCTTCGACGCTCTTGCCGCGCAGGCCGTTATCTCAGCCACCCTGATCCAGCCCCTGCAGGATCAGCTCTCGAAGTTGGCGGCGGCCACCGGCGTCGACTCCGCTGCGCTGCTACGCGGCTGCTCGCACGAGGAGGGTGCCGTACTCGACGATCTGTGGGCCGCGTCGCGCGACGTCATCGACGAAGCCGAGTTCATCCGTCGGCACGGCTACCACGGTCCTGGGGAGGGTGAGCTCGCAACGCGGGTCTGGCGGGAGGATCCCGGGGCGGTGCACGCCCTGGTGCAGCGTTACCGCATCAAGCCCGACTCAGAATCCCCACACGCCAAGGCCTTTGAAGGGCCTCGCCAGCGTGCCGAGGCTGAACGGAAGCTCTTCTCCTCGTTGAGCGGCGCAGACGCGGTGCGGGCCCGACTCGTGCTCCGTCTGGCCCGCCGCTACATTCCGCTGCGGGGCACCGGCAAGGTGTCGTATCTGCAGTGCCTCGACGTGCTGCGGGCAAGCGCTCGCCAGATCGGCGCGCTGTTGGCGGATGCCGGTCGCCTCGCCGATGAAGAGGACGCCTTCTACCTCACCATCGACGAGCTCACGGGCACCACCGTCATCGATCCCCGCGCAGATCTGGCAGACCTGGTCACGGCACGGCGTGAGGAGCGGCAGCGGTACCAATCGGTGACCATCCCCAGCGCCTGGACCGGACGACCGACACCGCAGCCGGGTCATCAGGCCGACGCTTCCACCGACACTTCGTTGTCCGGGATCGGTGCGTGCACGGGCATCGTCGAAGGCCGCGCCGTGGTCGTGACCGATCCTGCCGAGGCCGACATCGCCGACGGCGACATCCTCATAGCCCATACGACCGATCCCTCCTGGGTGTCGCTGATGTTCCTCAGCGCCGCACTCGTCGTCGACATCGGCGGCCTCATGAGCCACGCGGCCGTCGTCGCCCGCGAGCTCGGCATCCCGTGCGTGATGAACACCAAGACCGGCACCGAGATGCTGCGCACCGGAGACATCGTCAGAGTCGACGGAGGTGTCGGAACCGTACACGTACTCCAGACAGCGCCAGCTGCTTGATTCCCCCACCCCGGAAGGACATTTGATGACCGAAACCCTTACCACCGAGGCCTCCCCACACGCGGGCGGTGTTTCCGCGTGGGGACCGCTGGCCACGGCGATTCACGCCGATGCCGCCGGTCCCGGCGACCCGACCTGGAAGGACAACGCCTACCTGTCCTTCTGGGATGTGGAGGCGGAGGTGTACGGCAGCATCCACGTCTCGACCTCCCCCAATGACACCCAGGCAAGTCGGGCCCGTTTCTCCATCCGGCTGGGAACCGCGATCGTCGAGATCATCGAGGAGCTTCCGGCTGGTTCCTTTTCCAGTGAGTCGGTGACGTTCGGGCTGGAGGGGACCATCACCGTCGACCATCCCGACGTGAAGGTCTTCGTCGGTAACGCGCCGTTGTGGACACCTGCGGACTTCAGCCTCAACGACCTGATTCCACCGCTGGTACCGGGTAAGCCGCTGCAGCATTTCCAGCAGGCCTGCACGCTGCGCGGGACAGTCGTGCACGCAGGACGCACCTGGCACCTCAATGCGACGGGGATGCGCGACCGCACTTGGGGTTTCCGCGACGAGGCCGCACAGTGGGTCGAATACGCGGGCCTGGTCGGCGTCATCGACGGAGCGTTCCTGTCGGCGATGAAATTCCTCGGAGCCGACGGAACCCTGCGTTCGGACGGCTATTGGGTCGACGACAACGGCGCCGTGCTGATCACCGACATCCGCTTCCGCCGCAACGCTGCCGCCCAGTTCCTCTCCGGCACAATCACCTTGGCCGATGGGCGCACCAAGACCGTCACTATGACGAGCCGCAAGGCCGGCTTCTTCGTCCCGATGGGCCGCGAAACCGACGGACCCGCCTTCGGCACCTATGACGACTTCATGACCCTGCAGAGCGGCGAATCCGACGGCGCGGGCTTCGTCGAACAGGGCATCGTCCACCGGGTGTCCTGACAGCTACCCGCATGACCACGACCAGACAGGAATCGGCAATGGACATGGAACAGCTCCGACTGCTCCGGACACTACGGCTGAAGGGGCGGGTGCTCGCCGACGATCTGCCCGCCGCCACCGGGCTTACCGACGCCGAATGTGCCGAGCTGACCGGTCAATTCATCGCTGCAGGCCTCGTCGAGGAGGCCCGCGACCGGCTCAAGCTCACGGTGGAGGGACGCGACCAGCTGGCCGGTGAGCTCACATCCGAGCTGGAGACGATCGACAGCGATCAGATCAAGGCGCTCTACGACGAGTTCGGCAGGTTCAACACCGAACTGAAGTCGCTGATGACCCGCTGGCAGCTGAAGGACGCGGAAACACCGAACGATCACAGCGACGCCGACTACGACCAGGCCGTCATCGACGGGCTCACGGCGCTCGACGCCGACTTCCGCGGCCTGCTGGCGCGCATCGTCGCAGCCGCGCCGCGCCTCGGCCACTATCCAGCGCGATTTGCAAACGCGCTCGATCGCGTGAATGCCGGCGATCACTCCTGGTTCGCGAAACCGTTGGCGGACAGCTATCACACCGTCTGGTTCGAACTCCACGAGGACCTCATCGGTCTGGCCGGGCTGTCCCGCGCCGAAGAAGCCGCAGCGGGGAGGGCGGAATGAGCGCGCCGACCAACAACACCACCCGCCGGGTCCAACCCCTCTGCGCGGAAGGAGATCTGCCACGCGAGACCATCGGCGGCAAGGCCTGGAGCATCCAGAAGATGCTGTCGCTGGGTATTCCGGTACCACCCGCCTTTGTGTTGACCACCGACGTGTGCCGGGAATACCACGGAGCGGGCCGCCGCCTCCCCACCGAGCTCGGTAACGAGTTGCGTTCGGCGATGGCGGAACTCGAGCAGGCCACCGGCCGCTCCTTCGGACACACCAGCAAGCCCCTGCTGGTCTCGGTCCGATCCGGTGCCGCGATTTCCATGCCGGGCATGATGGACACCGTCCTCAACCTCGGTATGACGCCCGCCGTGGAAGCGGCACTGGCGGCAGAGACATCGGACTCCGGCTACGCCGCGGACACACGCAGGCGATTCGTCGAACAGTTCGAAAAGGTCGTCGGCTCAACGCCTCCCGAAGACCCGTGGGCGCAGCTCGAGCTGGCTATCCGCGCCGTCCTGGATTCGTGGCACTCCAAGCGCGCAGCGGCGTACCGGCAATCCCGGGGCATCTCCGAGACGGGCGGAACCGCGGTCACCGTACAGGCGATGGTGTTCGGCAACCTCGACGACGAATCCGGCACCGGGGTGCTCTTCACCCAAGACCCGTTGACGGGTGCTTCCGATCCCTATGGCGAGTGGCTTCCTCGCGGACAGGGCGAGGATGTCGTCTCCGGCCGCGCGGATGCGCTGCACCTGGATGAACTCGCCACGCAGCTGCCGGAGGTGCACCGCGATCTGCTGGCCGCCGCGGCGGTGCTCGAACGTGAGGGCCGCGACGTTCAGGACATCGAGTTCACCGTGCAGAGTGGAACGCTCTGGCTGCTGCAGGCACGCTCCGCGAAACGGACGCCGCGAGCCGCCCTGCGCTGCGCGACACGCTTTCAACGCAATGGCCTGATCAGCATTCCCGAGGCACTCGACCGCATCACTGTCGACCACATCCGTGCACTCCTGCGGCCGCAACTCGATCCCGCCGCGGTGTCCGCATCCCCTCCGGTGGCCTCCGGCAAGTCGGCATCGCCCGGTATCGCCACGGGTGTGGTGGTCACCGATGCCGATGAGGCTGAACAACTCTCGGACGAAGGACAGCAGGTCGTGCTGGCACGGCCCACCACCGACCCGGACGATGTCGCGGGCATGGCGGCGTCGGTGGCAGTCGTCACCGAGATCGGTGGATCCACCTCGCACGCCGCGGTGGTGTGCCGGGAGATGGCCGTGCCGTGCGTCGTCGGCTGCGGCATCGACACCGTGACCGCACTCGCCGGTCAGACCGTGACCGTGGACGCCGACTCCGGCACGATTCACCTCGGTGAGTTGCCAGTGCGGCCACCGGTCTCCGGCGACGACGAAGACCTCAACCTGGTCGAGCGTTGGGTGCGGGATGCGCTGGGAGAGCCCGACCCCACCATCGACATCGTGAGCCTGGTGACGCGGTACCAACGACAGGATGGAACTCGGTGACGACCCTCGATGCAATGTTCGAGTCCCTGGACACGACCGATTCGCGACCGGGACAGACCTGGACCACCGGTAACGTCGCCGAGGCGTTCCCCGGTGTGTTCACCACCTTCGGTCTCGAATTCGTCTTCACCGCAATGGAGATGGCGTTCCGTCGGATGTTCCGCGACCTCGGGGTCTATACGTCGAAGGAACTGACGATCCCCGACCGGGCCGAAGACTGTTTCTGGGCGGTGTTCGACGGGTGGGCCGCGGGCAACATCGACAAGTTCCGTGATATCGCCAATCGGATGCCGGGCACCACCGCCAGCGCAGTCGAACAACAGCTGTTCGGGTTCGTCCGCCCAGAAACCGTCGACCAGAACACCTTTCGACGCTACCCTGCCGTCTTAGCCAAGGCCCCCCGCTGGCTGATCACGACTCCGAAGCGCCACGACGCCATGTTCGCCGAGCTGCGCAGGTGGCGCCTCGAGAAGCTGTCGCACATCGCCGAGATGGACGAACGTGCCTGCCTGGCAACGATTGCGGATGCGCAGGCCCGATTCGAGGACATCATGAGCACCCACATGGGCGTGGCGATGGTGAGTTCCTCGCTCGCGGAGAAGGTCGCCGCCATCGCCGACGCCGCCGGGCGCCCCGGCTTGGAGGCGGCGCTGCTGTCGGGTGTCGGATCGGACGAGAACGAAGTCGCCCATGATCTGTGGGCGCTCGCCCATGACCAGATCACGCTGCGCGAGTTTACCGACCGGCACGGCTATCACGGCCCCAACGAAGGTCAGCTGTCCGGGGTCACCTGGCGGGAGGACCCGACACCGGTGCTGGCCCGCCTCGACGACTACCGCGCCATCGCCGCGGACAGTCCGCGCGCACCGCGCGCCCGCAGCGCCGCCCAGGCCGCAACCCGCGCCGCGGCACTCCGCGAACTGCTGGCCGAAACGCCGCGCCTGAAGCGACCGGTCGTCGCTGCGGTGGTGAAACTCGCCGCGCGCTATCTCGCGCTGCGCGAGCAGGGTAAGGCGGGCTATTTGCTGACCTTCGACGTGGCCAGGGCCGCGGCCCGCCGAGCGGGAACGCTACTCGTCGAACGCGGAGTCATCGAGCAGGCGGAAGACGTCTTCCACCTCCGGTACCAGGCACTCGCGGCGGGGATTCGCACCGACCAGCGCGCGCTCGTTCAGGCGCGAGCGGCTGAATACCGAGCGCGACAATCGCTTCGGCTGCCGAAGTCATGGTCGGGAATGCCCGAGATCGTCAGGACCTGCGATGAGGACCGGACACCCCTCGAAGCCGGGGAGGTGCTCACCGGCGTCGCGGCAAGTGGTGGTGTGACTCAGGGTCGCGCTCGAGTGGTGCGCGACCCCGACGCGGTGGATCTCGACGACGGCGACATCCTCGTCTGCGAGACGACCGACCCGGCGTGGGTCCCGCTGTTCCTCGTGGCCGGTGCCGTCGTCACAGACCACGGCGGCCTGCTGAGCCACGGCCCGATCGTCGCTCGCGAGATCGGAATCCCCTGCGTGTGCGGCACCGAGGTGGGCAGTCGCCGGATCACCGAGGGCCAATTGATCCGGGTGGACGGCGACCGCGGCACCGTCGAGGTCCTCGAGAGCTGTCCATCGGTCGCGCCGTGACCGCCGTACTCAGCGCGTACCTGATCGCAGGTCGGGTGGTATCGAATCCCCCAGACGTCTACATCGACGAGACGGCGGCCCGCACCGTCGCCCAAGGCATCGATGACGGAGTGGGGGCCGAGAACCTCGGCTTCGCCAACGTCTATCTCTCCGAGCGCTGGAACCTCAAGGAGGCCGGCGTCATCCTCGGCGCCGTGGGCGCTCGAACCCATCGGGTCGGACTAGGAACGGGATTGGTGTCACCCGCCAGGCGGCACGTGTTGCACATGGCCGCATTCGGGGCGACGATGCACGCCGCATTCGGGCCTCGGTTCCTGCTGGGTCTCGGTCGCGGCGACCACGCGTACCTCCGGCACGAAGGTCTGCGGACCGCAGGCTTCGACGCGGTGGTGGACTACGTCTCCATCCTGCGTCGACTGTGGGCCGGAGAGACGGTGACCTACGACGGCCCAGCGGGCAGCTACCGCGGTATCAAACTCGGCGACACGTACCACGGTCCCGCACCCAAGGTGCTGTATGGGACCTTCGGTATGCCGAAAGCGGCTGAGGCTGTTGCCAAAGCATTCGACGGCGTCATCCTGCCGCCGATGATGTCGCCGCAGGCGTCCGCCGCCGCGGTGACAAGGCTGCGCGGTGCCTGCGAGGCCATCGGCCGGGATCCGTCCTCGCTGCACATTGTCCAATGCGTCGTCACCGCACCGGATCTGGGCATCGACGAGACGCGCGCCCTCGCCCACGCTCGCGCGGTCACCTATCTGCAGGCGCCGGAGTACGGTGCGGCTCTGGCGAAGGTCAACGACTGGGAATTCGGGCCCGTCGAACGCCTGCGGGCAGCCCTGGCACAGGCAAAAGGCGGCGACGAACTCGTCGACACCGCCTTCCATCGGATCCAGCTGCTCGAGGCCGCCGCACTCGTGCCCGACGAGTGGATGACGTCGTCATGCGCGTTCGGCACCGCCGCACAATGCGTCGACAAACTCCACGAGTTCAGGCGCGCCGGCGTCGACGAGATCACCACTTACGGAAGCACTCCGCGCCAGAACGCCGGCCTGCTGGCCGCCTGGCAGAACACCCCGGCCGGGAGCCTCACATGAGCATCGACCTGTACGCGCCAAATCCGATGCACCGCGAATCGGGACCCGACGACGCATGGTCGACGATCAACACACGGGAGAACTATCAGGGCGTGATGAGCCCGCTCGGCGCCACCCTGTGGCTACCGGTCAGCGATCTCGCGGTCAACGGCACCTTCTATGACCTCGGCGTGCTGCGTCGCAGCGAAGTGACTGTCGGCACCACACCGTCGGAGTCCTCGTCGACGGTGTTCTACGGGCGATACACAGCCAGCATCAACTACTTTCGCCGCATCAGCGACCTGATTCCCGGTCAGTCCGGTGCGGCGTTCGAGGAGCAGATCTTCGGCTCATCACGCGACGGGGTGCCGGACACCTCATCCAAACGGCGCTATCCCGTGGTGGCGGTCAAAGCGCCCCTGGCGGTAGTCACTCTGCCGCGACGCATCCGGCGGATGTCGAAGGAGGTCGACGCCTGGTGGAGGTTGGCCACGTCACCGGCGGGGATGGCCCGGCCGGTCCAGACGCAGTTCAGCCAATCGCTGCAGATGCTCGAGTACGCGATGCGCGTCCACGTCGCCGGCACATTCGTCGCACAGGGCGTGTTCGACGCCTTGCGCGGGCTCGCCGAAGCTGCCGGCCGGCCCGGACTACACCTCGAGCTGTCCACCGGCTACGGGCAGATGGTTGAGACCGCGTTGGTGGCAGCACTCAACGAGGTCGCACTCGGGCAGATGAAGACCTCGGACTTCCTGTCGGAGTATGGCTTCCGATGCGCCGGCGAAATCGAGGTATCCAACCCGTCATGGCGCGAGCGTCCCGATTTGGTCGAGCGAATGGTGGAGAAGTACCGCGCGGCCCCGGAGCGCCAGGACCTCACCACGGCCGCTGCAGCAAGGACGCGAGCACGCAAGCAAGCCGAGCGCGAACTGTTGGCTGCGCTGCCGCGCCGCAAGCGGTTCATCGCAAGGCTGTTGATCAGACTGGCCGCCACCTATATTCCGCTGCGCGAAGAAGGAAAGGCGGCACTGGCCAAGGGATTCGACGGCGCACGGGCCGCCTGCGCGGTTCGCGGTGCTGAGTTGGCGGCGGCGGGGGTCATCGATGACGCCCGCGACGTCTTCTACCTGACCCTCGACGAGATCCTGGGTACGCCGCCGCCGAACGCGCGCGACCTGGTGGCGGTGCGCCGGGAACTGCGCGCCGCCTACGAACAGATCGATGTTCCCGATGCGTGGGTAGGTCCGCCCGTCCCGGTGCCGGTGACGTCCCGGAGCGAGCAGCAGGTCGAGAAGGTAACGGGCGTGGCAGCCGCACACGGTGTCGCCGAGGGGTTCGCCCGCGTACTTGCTTCTGCCGAGGACCTCGACGACCTGGAGCCCGACGAGATCCTGGTCTGCCGGACAACCGATCCCTCTTGGGCATCGGCGTTCCATCTCGCGGCGGGCGCAGTGATCGACATCGGCTCGACGTCGTCGCACGGCGCGATCGTGGCCCGCGAAATGGGGATGCCGTGTGTCATCGGCACCGGAGACGGCACCCGTGTCCTGCGCACGGGTGACCGTATCCGAGTCGACGGCAGCGCCGGGGTGGTCACCGTGCTCGAACGGGCTGGCTAGGCTACCGCTCGTCCGGGGAGGGCAGCATCGATGGCCGATAGTCCCGTTCGATGACGCCGTAACCGACATCGCCGTCGGGACCGACCACACGCACCGTGCTCTGCGTGATGATCAATGGGTCCGGTTGGCTCGCGAGATCTACGCCGATGATGTTCTCGTTGGGGGACAAGAAGGTCATCGTGTATCCGTGCAGCCATTCGGCACGCATCCGCAACGGCCCGACCTCCCGAGCCATCGTGATCGACAGCTGGTGTGGCTGGTGGGTCTGAAACGACTCCAATCCGGTGACCCGGACGTCGGCCCCCGTCTCGCAGGTTCCTTGCTCGAATACCGTGAACACTCGGTGGTCGACGGTGCCGTCGCTGCGCCAATTGACCAAACCGTTTGCCACCCGGTCGGATTCGGGGAACACCACCACGAAGAAATTCAGGCCACCCAGTCGGCTGACATCGCGGAGACCACTGGAATGGTCGCGGTGTGCCACCCCGCGCAGACTTGTACGCTCCCCGGCAACACGCAATTCGCCGTCGGCGTGAAAACCCTGAGTGTGGTGAAAGGCTGCCCACGACAGCTCGTCGATCTTCGGTTCCGGCGCACCGAGCGCACGGCCCATATCCCATACCGGCGCGGCGGCCGTCAGTTCGACATCGAAGGCGAACGGTTGCGCCGGCCCCGCACCGACGGGGCGCGTCGACATGGTGAGGAGATCGGTTTTCTCACCCGCGCCGTCGAACTGTAACCGCCAGCGCCGCAACGGCTCCACGCACGTGATTTGCAGATTGCCGGTCGCCGGACCCCGGTTGTCGGGAGCCCGCCCCCACGACCGGCCGACCAGCAGTCGACCGTCGGGCAGCATGGCGATCGTCTGCGCCCACCACAGATCGAGGTCACCGGGCCAACGCCCGACGTGTACGAAGACGCCGACACCACGCTCGGCCGACCAGACGTGAAAGTACATGGTCTCGCTCCACCCGGGCTGGTCCGCGGGCGGAACGTGCAGTAGATCGTCCGCACCGTCCACCGCGAACGGATTATCACCCGTCCGGATGCGTGTGCCGTGGGTTCCGGAAGCTGGGGTCATACCCGCAGCTTCTCACGCTGCGGCACAACGGCTTTCACCCGGGCAGCAGGTAGCTGGGCAGGTCGGCATACGAGGTGCCGATGAGCCCCAGCCAGTTGAACGGCAGGTGGTAGACGAACACCAGCGTCACCATGCAGAACCCCAGCACCGCGAAGTTGCGGACGTGCGGTTGCAGCGACGACCGCCACCGTTCGACACCGACCTCGATGGGCGAGAACCCTACGGGTCGCTCGTCGGCCTCGATGCGGGCCCAGGTGAACACGCAGCCCACGAAGGCCACCAGGATGGATTCGTAGATCGGGAACTGGTGTACCTCGCCGGCCCAGAGCGTCAACGGCTCATAGGTTTTCGCGAAGGCGTAGGCGTGGGTGGTCCTGATGACGAGGTTCTCGACGACGAAGTCGAAGATGAACTCGAAGATGAAGATGAACACGAACAGCCGGAACTTGGTGATGTTCGGCCACCGACGACGCACCCGCTTGGCTTCGTGGCAGGCCACGATGGCGACACCGGCGCAGAAGTAGATGTACATCGGCGGACCCCAGATCAGCGACTCCGCATATCGCGTGGGTGCCCCCGGGTTGTGGAATGGCAGAAAGCGCACCCACACTCCGCGGTTGACGTTCGCGCTGTTCCACGCGAACAGGTACTGCTGCACGTTGAGGAACGCGTCCGCGACGAAGCAGATGATGCCGCCGATGACGAACTTCCCGTCGAGGCTGAGCCGTCCGGTCTCGCGGAGCGGCTTGACGACGCAGAACCACACGAACGCGACCATCACCGCCAGGCTGATCGCCTCGAACACCCGCAGGGCGATCAGCCGCCAGTCCGCCATGACGTCGGGCCCGATGCGGGGTGCGGGGGTGAAGTCCTCGCCCGAGGTGACCCAACGGGCTATTACATAGACACACACGACGAACCACACGGCGCCGATCAACGCCAGGAACGTCGCAGGACCCTGCCGGCCCAGCGGTGGCGGATCGGATTCCGCACTCGAATCGAGGACCTGGTCGCCGGATCCGACAGTCAGAGACATTGAGAAGCCCCTCGGGGTGACAAATTGTGTATTTTGTAATCGTTGGTCGGATAGTGTCAACGCTCACACCGATTTGTCAATAGCCGGTCATCACCCGGGGTAATCTGCCGAGGTGACGCAATCCACGCGCGCGGAGGTGCGCAGGCGGATTCTGGACGCGGCCCGTAAGCTGCTGCGCTCCAAGGGCATTCGCGGCGTCACGATGACCGAAGTGGGGCGCGTCGCGGGCTGCAGCCGCCAGCTTGTCTACAAGGTGTTCTTTGACCGGCGGGAACTGCTGCTGGCCGCGGTCACCGACCGCATCATCGAGATCGCCGACGAGGCGGCGGCCGGTACCACCGTGCCTGGCGAGACGTTTCACGAGTCGTTCGTCGAACTGTCGGTGAAGGTGATCGAAGCGCTGCGGAACGACCCCGAATTGACCGCAATGTGGGGCGACGGCAGTCCGATCACGGCCCACGAGGCCCTGTGGGCGCCCGAACTCACGGAGCGTGCGCTGCAGTTCTGGCGACCGTGGCTCGATTACGGCCGCAGTCACAAACTGCTGCGCGACGACCTGTCCAACCAGGATCTCGCCGACTGGCTGCATACGGTCTACGCGTCCATCATCTTGCGCCGCAACATTCCTGAGCAACAGGAGCGGATCCTGATCGAACGCTTCGTGATGACCTCGCTGACGATGGCGACCACGCCGACCCGGTCTTGACACAACGCGACGTGGAACCGAGTATTGACTTTAACCTAGAATAAAAAAGTCGATTCGAAGGATTCTCATGTCGGAAGACGCCCGTCCGAGCACCGCCGCCAGAACGCCCCGCGAGGCCGACGTCATCGTGGTCGGTTCCGGCCACAATGGGCTGGTCGCGGCCGCCTATCTGGCGAAGGCCGGGCTCGATGTGCTGGTCGTGGAGGCAGCCGCTACGGCGGGCGGCATGACGTCGACGAACTCCTTCGCTCCGGAGGCGCCGGAATACACCCTCAACGAGGCGTCGATCCAGGCCTCGCTGTTCCGCACCACGACGATCAACGACGACCTCGAACTGTCGACGAAGTACGGGCTGCGCCAGACCGTCATCGATCCCGCCCACTTCCAGCTGGCCGCCGACGGCAGCTCGCTCGGCCTCTGGCGCGACCCCCGCAAGACCGCGGCCGAGCTGGAGTACTTCTCCAAGAAGGACGCGCGTGCCCTGCTCGAGCTCTACGAGGTGATCGACGCCGCGGTCGAGATGGGCCTGCCCATGATGCAGACCAACGTGATCCAGCCCGACATCAAGGCGATCCTCAAGTCCGCCAAGGGTTTACTGAAGAACCGCAAGCAGCTCGCCGCGTTGGGTCGCTGGATGTCCAGCTCGCAGACCGAGGCGGTCGAGGAGAGCTTCGAGCACGACATGATCCGGGCGCCGTTGCTGACATCGCTGCCGTTCATGCCGTTCGACGCCGATCTGTCCGGCTGGTCGCTGATCTACCTCGGCGTGCTGTCGAAGTACGGCGTCGCGATGTTCCACGGCGGCACGGGCTCGTTGCCGAAGGCCCTGATCGGGGTGCTCAAGGACAACGGCGGCGACATCATCACCAGTTCGCCGGTGGAAGAACTGCTCATCACCAACGGCCGCTGCACCGGCGTGCGGATCCGCGGCGGTGAGGAGATCCGGGCCCGCCGCGGCGTCCTGACCGCATGCAGCCCGAAGACGACACTGACCCGACTGCTCCCCCGCGGCGTCCTGGAGCCCAAGAAGCAGGTCGCGGCCGACCACATCCCCACCCGCAAGCGTGGGATCGCCGACGCCAAGATCAACGTCGCGCTGTCCGGCCGCATCGACATGTCCAAGCACGAGAAGTGGCGCGGCGACGGTATCGACCTCCGTATCGCCTGCAACTGCTACCACACCTACGAACAGGCCAAGGAGGCCGCGCGAGCCTGCGTTCGCGGCAAGGTGCCCGACGCGATTCCCGGGCTCGCCCAGGTCACCAACGCGTTCGATCCGTCGATGTCGCCTCCGGGCAAAGACCTTTGGTGGTTCTGGACGGGCCTGACGCCGTCGTTCCCCGAGGACGGTTGGGACGTGGCGCGCAAGCAGATCACCGACAGCATCATCAAAGACGCCGACGAGTACTACAAGGGCGTCGAGGACCTCCAGGTCGCGGTGCGGCCACTGGTGCTGCCCGACATCGAAGAGCGGTTCTGGGCCATCGACGGTTCGGTCTACCACGTCGATCCCACGATCAGCCGCTTCGGACCCAACAAGCCCGTCGCCGGTTTCGCCGGCTACCGCACACCGGTCGAGGGACTGTTCCTCACCGGGTCGGGGACGCACCCGGTGGCGGGTATCAGCGGTATGCCCGGCCAGAACGCCGCGCGGACGATGCTCAAGCAGTTCCACCTCGAGGACAAGGGCGGCCGGCTGGGTGCGCTCAAGGACCGACTCTTGCGCGAGCGCAAGAGAGCGGCGCTGACAGCCGATCCGTACTCGTCGGGGCCCAACGATCCCTTCCCAGGCCAAGAGTGACGGGTCCGCGCGTCGGCGCCGACCTGTGATGGGTTGATGGCCAAGAAGTTCGGCACCCCCTCGACGAACGGCGAGGGGGCCGATTCGAAGTCGCATCGCACCCGCACCCGCATTCTCGACGCCGCCGCACATGTGCTCAGCGTCAAGGGCTTTGCGGGTACACGCCTGACAGACGTCGCCGAGTACGCACAGCTGCAGGCACCCGCGATCTACTACTACTTCCCGTCGCGCGAGGACCTCATCGAAGAGGTCATGTACTGCGGGATCAGCGATATGCGACGGCATCTGGAGCAGAAGCTCGACGAGCTGCCACCGGACGCCACCGCCATGGACAAGATCATGACCGCGGTGGACTCCCATCTGCGTCACGAACTGGAGCTGTCGGACTACACGACGGCGTCCATCCGAAACTCCGGTCAGATTCCCGAACGTCTGGGCGTCAGACAGAAGAAAGAGGAAGCTGCCTACGGCCGGATCTGGCAGCAGCTGTTCGCCGACGCGGTCGCCGATGGCGAGATTCGTGCCGATGTCGACGCCAGGATCACCCGGTTACTGGTCATGGGTGCGCTCAACTGGGCCGCCGAATGGTGGGAGCCCAGTCGGGGCTCGGTGGACGGCGTGGTGCGGACGGCCCAAACCCTGGTACGGACCGGCTTGTGCCCGGTTAGGTGCGAATCGGGCTCTGGCGAAACAGCTTTCGGCGACTGCGCTCAGCCGTAGAGGGTGCCGTGCCACAAGGCCACCAGCGGTCCGAGTGCGGCTTCTTCGTCCACCAGCGAGGGCTCCACGCCGAGGCCCGCTATGTAGAGGACGCGCTCGGTCCCCCAGAAGAGCATGGCGGCCAGCGTTCGGCCCGACTCCGATGACGTGATCTTGCCTGCCGCACGTTCACGCTCGATTTCTTCGGCGCCGGCGCTGACAAACCGTTCCACGATCTGTAGCCAGAGCGCATTCAACTCCGGGTCGGAATGCCAATGATGCGCCGCGGCCTGCAACACAAGTCGGTGCCGATGCCACGCCGTGGTGACCGCGCGGAGGCTGCGCTCCAGTGCCTCCTCGGGCGAATCCTCCTCCGCGCGGCTGAGAAAGGGCTGCACCGTCTCGAAGATGTCGTCCATCGCCTGCGTGAGCAGACCGCTCAGAACCGAGAACTTGGACGCGAAATAGAAATAGAAGGTTGTCCGCGAGACTTTCGACTCGGTGAGGATGTCGGCCACGCTGATGTCGTTGAACGACTTGCGGTCCAACAGGCCCAGCGTGGCGGAGAGGATCTGATCGACCGGACGTACACCGTCTGTTTCGACAGACCTGAACCGCTTGGCGTAGCGGCGCGAGGTCTCGGTCATGCCCCGACATTACTTCCCGCGCGGGCGACGCACGTCCTGGGCCGATGAACATGTTTAATCTCAATTCGAAATAGGTGTACACAGTGTACGGACACTGTGTTAACGTGATGCAGTCCACACGTGGTCGTGACTGTGAGTTCGATACCGAGACGCGTTTACGCAGCTAAACCCCCGGCCACTGCTTCTCAAGGAGGTCAACAGCGATGGATCGCTTCCTCGCCACCAGTTGGTGGCCACTGGTCAGCGACAACCAGGGGTGGCCGCCCCATATGCAGCCGGCACCCGGCGATTTCGAGGCCAGCACCACGTCCGAGATCGTCTTCTTCTTCATCGCCGGCGCCGCGGTGGTCATCTTCGCGACGCCGTGGGCGATCCGCGCCGCGGTGCGCAGCCGTAACTGGATCCCGATCATCGTCCTGACCAGCGGCCTGATCTGCAGCCTGCTGGAGCCGATGCTGGACCTACTCGGC
Source organism: Mycolicibacterium moriokaense (assembly GCF_010726085.1). Taxonomy (NCBI): domain Bacteria; kingdom Bacillati; phylum Actinomycetota; class Actinomycetes; order Mycobacteriales; family Mycobacteriaceae; genus Mycobacterium; species Mycolicibacterium moriokaense. The sequence goes on along the minus strand of NZ_AP022560.1, from coordinate 552,736 downwards.
CACCTGCACTGGGCGAAGAACCTGGTGCCCGCCTTCACCAACTTCGGCATCACCGTGCCGGCGCTGATCCCGCTCTGCTACGTGGCGTTCCTCGGCCTGGAGGCCTACTTCTGCTACTTCGTGATCCGCAACGGCGCACACCGCAACGTGTTCTTCATGCTGCTCGGATTGGGTATCGCCACCGATGCGCTGATGGAGACCATCGGCATCAACCTGGGCGTCTACCTCTACTACGGTGTTCAGCCCTACGAGTTCCTCGGCTTCCCGTACTGGTGGGGCTTCATCAACGGTGGTTCGTTCGTCACCATCGGCGCGATCCTGGCCTTCGCCGTCCCGCGCCTGAAGGGCAAGAGCAAGGCGCTGCTGTTCCTGGTCGCGCCGTTCGGCATGATGGTCGCCTACTTCGGTGTCGGCTCCATTCACATCCTGGCACTCAACTCGACCATGCCTGTCTGGATGAAGTGGGTCTTCACCACCGCCATGATGGCGATGATGGTCGGCTGGATGGCCATCCTGCACAAGCTGGTCGGCCGGCCTGATCATCTGCCCGCTCCGCGCTGGACCCTGTGGCGTGTCTTCGTCTACGGCAAGTTCACGCCCAACAAGGCGACCCGAATGGCCATGTGGCAGAAGATGTGTGAGGAGGGTGGCGTCAAGCCCGGCGACGGTATCGCGACCAATCCGGAGGATCCCTCGCAGGCGCTCATCGTCGGCCCGACCGTGATTCCCAACGCAGCCAATCAGGAACGCGTCCCGACGACGGTCTAACAGCACGCCATACGGGCCGGCGGCAACGTCTCACGACGTTGTCGCCGGCCTGTTCTACTTAGGCGGTCGCATGGTCGATGCAGTCCACTCTCAGATCCGAGACCGTCATCGCCTCGTCGAAGCGCAGACAGTGGTAGCTCCGCAGTTCGCGGCCCGTCGTTCCCAGGTGCACACACGTGCTGCAGGCGCGGACGACCGGAAGCATCTGCGCGTCATGGAGTTTCCTCATGACTACCAAAAGCGAGTCGAGTAGCTGTTCGGCTTCGGCACGGTCGAGCTTGGAGGTGGCGATCTCGGCCGGTGCAGTCCACCGGGACAGTTCGGCCGCGGTCTTGCGGCCCTCCGCGGTGAGAACCAGGTCGCGTCGCCGACGGTCGCCGGGATCCGGCGTTCGCAGCACCAGCCCTTTGCGGATCAGCGCAGCGATCGCATCGCTGACGGTGGGATCGGCCACGTTGAGTTCGCGTGCCAGCGTGGTGCTGCGCGCGGCCGGCGGCGAGCCGACGAAAAGCCAACCAAGGACCCGCATCTGGGTGCTGGACAAGTCATGCTTCTCGGCGGCCCGCCGAGCCAAGACGTGCAGAGCGTCACCGATCCGGTCGAGCGCGGCGACGATCTTCGAATCGAGACTCCGATGGCGTTCCCCATCAGATCTCAGAGCAGGACCTCGTTCAGCTTGCCGGTGGCGACGTCGAAGACGAAGCCCCGCAGCGATTCATGCTTTGTGACGAACGGGCTGGCCTCGATGCGGCGCAGCGACTGGCGCACGTCTTCCTCCACATCGGGGAAGGCCTCGGCGGCCCATTCGGGTTTCAGACCCGTCTCTTCCTGGATCGCCTTCTTGAAGTCGTCGTCGGTGAAAGTCAGCATGCCGCAGTCGGTGTGGTGGATCAAAATGATCTCTTTAGTGCCCAGCAGCCGCTGGCTGATGGCCAGTGAGCGGATCTCGTCATCGGTGACCACACCGCCGGCATTGCGAATGACGTGGGCTTCCCCGTCCTTGAGGCCCAGGATCCGATACACATCGAGCCGGGCGTCCATGCACGCCACCACCGCGACATGCTTGCTCGGCGGCAGCGGCAACGGACCCTTGAAGGTGCTCGCATAGACCTCGTTGTTCTTCAGGTATTCCTCGGTGACCGTCACTGAAACCTCTCTCGTGTGTTTGCTGGTGGTCCAGGTTCGTGTCAGAGACTAGTAGCGGCGCCTCGCGGTCCCGACGGTGCGAATCATCGTGATCGTAATGCTTAGGAGTCCTTGGGGTCTGACGCATCATGGGTGCGGTCGCGTCATCAGCGCAGCTCAACGCGACTCGGTTCACAGCCCATGACCGCCGAGGAACACACATGCCCAAACTTTCCCGCAGCGATTGGTACGACCTCGCCCGTGATACCAACTGGAACTTCCGATACGTCACCGAGGAGGAGGTGTTCCCTGAGGAGCTCTCGGGAACGCATCGCGTCTCCACCGAGGGGTGGCTCAAATGGGACGAGCCGTACAAGATCGGTTACCGCGAGTACGTGCACAACCAGGTCACCAAGGACACCACCACCTACTCGCTGAAGAACGCCATCGGCCGCTCCAAGCTGTTCGATCAGCTCGACCCGGGATGGAAGTCGGTGATCGTGGCCCACTACGGCGCGATCTCCATGCCGGAGTACCTGGCGTCCATCGGCGAGGCGCGGATGGGACGGTTCGGCCGGTCCGCCGCCTGGCGCAACACCGCCACCTTCGGCACCCTCGACGAGGTCCGCCACGGCCAGATCCAAACCTTCTTCCCGTACGGCCTCCTCGACAAGGAGCCGCGAGGAGACTGGGCGCTCAAGGCATTTCACACCAACAACTGGATCGTGCTCGCCGTGCGATACCTGTTCGACGACATGTTCGTCGCCAACGACGCCCTGTCCATCGCGTTGCAGCTGACATTCACCCTGGAGACCGGGTTCACGAACCTGCAGTTCCTCGGCATGGCCGCCGACGCCATCGACGTGGGCGACCTCGAGTTCGGAGCGCTGATCAGCTCCATCCAGACCGACGAGGCACGGCACGCCCAGCAGGGCGAGCCGACCATCAAGGTGCTGATCGACAACGGTGAGACCGAGTGGGGTCAGTTCCTCATCGACCACATGTTCTGGCGGTCCTGGCGGATCTTCGCCCTGCTGACCGGGCTGTCGATGGATTACTACACCCCGCTGGAGAGCCGCCGGATGAGCTTCAAGGAGTTCATCGAGGACTGGGTGGTCAAGCAGTTCGCCGACCAGTTCCGTGACTATGGACTCGAATTCCCCTGGTACTGGGACGAATTCATCAACGAGCTCACGTGGTATCACCACGCCATTCACCTGGGCGTGTGGTACTACCGGCCTACCGTGTGGTGGAACCCCGACGCGGGTGTCTCCGAAGCCGAACGACTGTGGCTGGAGGAGAAGTACCCCGGCTGGAACCGAGACTTCGGCAAGAACTGGGACGTCATCACCGAGAACGTCCGCAACGGTGACATCGCGGCGACCCTGCCCGAGACCCTGCCGATCACCTGCAATCTGTGCCAGCTGCCGATCGTCCGGTCGGCGGGTGTGACCGTCGGCGCCCACACCGACGCCGCACCGCTGACGCATGTGCACAACGGCCGCAAGTACCTCTTCTGCTCCGAGCCGTGCAAGTGGATCTTCACCCAGCGGCCCGACCGATTCGCCGGCCACCAGTCGCTCATTGACCGCGTCCTCTCGGGTGAGATCAGCCCGCCGGACCTCGGCACCGTCCTGCAGTACTTCGGGCTGTCCGCCGAGGAACAGGGCCAGGACGCCGACAACTACGCATGGGCACTCAACGGCAACGGAACGAAAGGCTGACACGATGGCACTGCTTCCGCTGACGGCCTGGTTCGAGGGCGACGTACTCGAACTGCTCATCCCGGTCGACGACGGCGACACCGTCGAAACCGTGACCGGGGCGATCGCGCACCACGTCGTCGGGCACCGCGTCGCCAAGCGCGACGCCCCGATTCGGTTGCGCCACAACGGCAGTGTCCTCGACCCGCAGGTGGCCATCGGCGCTGCAGGGGTCGGGCCGCTGGATCATGTCGAGGCGTTCTATGACTAGTGCGGGCACCTGGACGCCGGTGGCCACCCTCGATGATCTGTGGGAAGGCGAGGTGGCCGAGTTCTACGTCGGTGACCGGCCGATCCTACTGGCGCATCTGCGCAGCGGCGACATCCGGGCGTACGACGGGGTGTGCCCGCACGCCGGATTCCCGCTGGCCGACGGCGAAGTCGAGGGCGACGTTCTGACGTGCAGCGCGCACAGTTGGGAGTTCGACCTCGACACTGGCACCGGGGTGAACCCGACCAATTGCCAACTCATCAGCCACCCGGTTCGCCTGGAGGGCGACCAGATCACCGTTTCGCTCACCGGAGGTGAACACCGATGACTGCAGCCGCAGAACAGGACAAGCTCGTCGGGCCCGTCGTGCGGGGTTTCGACCCCAACGTCGTCGCGGCCGTGACCGAAGCCATCTACACCGACAACCCCGGTGCCGACATCACCGTCGACGACCATGCCGGCTACGTGCGCATCCACGCCCCGCGTTTCCTTCGGGTCACCCGCGCAAGCCTGGAATCGGCAGCGGGCGAAGCGTTTCCGCTGCACACCCTGGAACCGGCACTGGTCGGATTCGCCGGACGCATCCGCTACGTCGGCGACGACGAGCTGCACTGGTACCTGGACCGAGAGGACTGAGCACATGACCACCGCGAAGCCGCGAACGCTGAAAACCTGGAGCATCGCCGGGGACACCCGGCGCAAGCCCACCGAGTACGAGGCCGTCACCGGCCGGTTCCACTACCACTTCAACCGCCAGCCTGCCCCGTTCGATCTCGACCCCGGCGCGGCGATCAACCGGTGGTACGTCAAGCACCGCGAAGGTTCCGCGCTGCAGGCGCAGGACTGGGAGGGCTTCCGCGATCCCGCCGCGTTGAACTACCGCCGCTACATCGCGTTGCAACACGACCGCGAGATCTATGCCGAAGGAGTTGTCGACCACTACGAGGCGCTCGACGAGGACAGCCAGCTGAGCCCGGAGTGGGTGGACACGCTCGCCCGCGTCTACGTGCCCGTCCGCTACCTCTTCCACGTCCTGCAGATCACCAGCCTCTACGTCGGCCAGCTCGCGCCGAGCGCCTACATCACCAACGCGGCGTTCTTCCAGGCCGGTGACGAGCTGCGCGCACTGCAGTGGGTGGCGTATCGAGCCAAGTCGCTGTCGCTGACCCACGGCACGCATTTCGCGAATACCGAAGAGACACGGCGTGTCTGGGAAACCGACCCGGTGTGGCAGCCCGCCCGTGAAACCCTGGAGCGGCTGCTGGTGGCCTACGACTGGGGCGAGGCCTTCGTGGCGTTGAACTTGGCCATCAAGCCCGCGCTGGACGCCCTGTTCAAGGAGGCGTTCGTCGAACTGGCCAACGAGAACCGCGACGGGCTGACTGCGGCCCTGCTGCAGGAGTCGCGCGTCGACACCACGCGTAACCACGCCTGGCATACCGCGCTGGCCCGCTACGCGGTGGCCGCGAACCCCGACAACCGCGGGGTCATCGACGGCTGGGTCGAGAAGTGGCGCCCGCTCGCCGACCGCGCGGTCAACGGGCTCTCCGCCGCGTTCACCAACCCCGAGGCAGTCCGTACCCAGGTCGCGACGTCGGTGGCGGCGTTCACCGCGAAGTGGGCGGAATAGCATCTGCATGCCCGACGTTGCCGCCCGCAGAGAGCTGCGGCGTACGGAGGCATTGAATGAAGATCGGAATCATCGGAGCGGGGCAGATCGGCGGCACGCTCACGCGTCGGCTGACGGCACTCGGACACGAGGTGGCCGTGTCGAACTCGCGCTCTCCTGAAACGCTCGCGGAGCTGACACGCGAAACCGGCGCGACAGCAGTATGGGCCAAAGACGCCGCGGCCGATGCCGACCTCGTCGTCGTGAGCATTCCGCAGAAGAACGTTCCGGACCTGGCCGACGGCATCGTCGACGCCCGTAAGCCGGGCGCCCCGGTGATCGAGACCAACAACTACTACCCGCAGCAGCGTGACGGAGAGATCGCCGGGATCGAGGATGGTCAGGTCGAAAGTGCCTGGGTTGCAGAGCAAATCGGCGCCCCAGTGTACAAGGTGTTCAACGGGATCTGGTGGAAGCATCTGCTCGAGAAGGGAGTGCCGAGCGGCACACCGAACCGCATCGCGCTCCCGGTGGCCGGCGAGGACGGCCCCGGTCGGGAACTGGTCCACGGCATCGTGGACGAACTCGGATTCGACCCGGTCGATGCCGGTCCGATTTCGGAGTCCTGGCGCCAGCAGCCCGGAACACCGGTCTACGGCAAGGATTTCGACGTGGACAAGACCATCAAGGCACTGGCCGGGGCTGAGCCCAAACGGACGTCGGAGTGGAGCGCCCGTACGGCCTGAGCCCTATTTGAGGTCGGCCGCCATCGAGTCGGGGCCGACCAGAAATCGATACTCGACAAAACGGTGCGAGCTCACGAGGCGAACTCGTCGCCCGCCTCTTCTTCGACCATTTGGTCCCGATCCTGTAAGTCAGGCCCTCCGGCCGGACGGAACCGACCGAAAGACGTCATCAGTAACACCACCATTCCGGCCGCGGCGCCGACGTAGAACCAGCCGAGCGGTGCCTGTGAGCGCTCAGGCAGCCAGGCCATCAGGGCCGCCGAGAGAGTGATCCATACGTAACAGAAAGCGCTGACCATTCCCGAGACGAGGCCGAGGTTGCGGGTGAACACCCCCATCGCCAGCCCCTTGCTCAGCGGGTCGAGCACTCCGATGGCCAGTGCCGCGATCACCGCGCCGCCGGCAATCGCCACTGCGGAAAGACCGACGAGTTCTGCGGACACCAGCATGATCGCGCCGCCCACTGCGAGAATCACGGACCCCGCGATGGCCAACCGTGCCGTGGTGGTCCGTTGGGCCAACGCTCCACACGCCGCCGCGCCGAGGAAGTTCGCCGTGCCCACCCCGAGGGCTATCAAACCGTAAGTGCTAGAGGTGAATCCGAGGCCGATCACGTAGAGGAACGGTCCGACGACGGCGAACATGGCCTGAGCCGACGTGACTACACCGAACATCGTCGCGAAGGTCACGAAAGACCGGTTCCGCATCGCTTGCCCCACAACGCCGGCGGCTGCGCGCAGGTCGATCGGCGATCGGCGACCGTGCTCTAGGGTTTCCGGCAAGGCCACGGCGACGAGCGTCCCAACGATCGCGAGGAAGCCCGCGAGCACGACGAACACCGTTCGCCACGACGCGAAGTCGGTGATGAATCCGCCAATCGCGGGCGCGAGTATGGGAGCTGCGCCCCACGCCGCCCCGAGCAGCCCCAGGACCGAGACCAGCTTGGCACCGCGGAAGCAGTCCGCCGCCATGGCGGCCGCCAGCACCATGCACGTTCCGGCGCCGAGGCCCTGCACGAACCGCAGCCCGATCATCATCTCCAGGCTGACAGTCAGCGCGCAGCCGATGCTCGTCAGCGTCATCACTGCCAGTCCGGTCACCAGCACGCGCTTGCGGCCAATCGCGTCGGCGATCAGTCCGGCGGGCAACACGATAAGCGTCATCCCCAGCATGTAGGCGGTGACGGTGTTCTGCACCACGACATTCGAAGCCGCGAACTGCTCACCGATTTCGGGCAGTGCAGGGGTGTAAAGATCGAAGGCAACCTGGTCGAGCGGTGCGATCAGAACGAGGAGGCCGATGATTCTCCGCGCCGCGAAAGTGCTGCGCTCACCCTGGGGTTGGTTCATCCTTTCGCGCCGCATCTTCGTTCGGCGATGAGACGTGCCGCTGTCATCACAAGTTCCGTTCTCCGCGGTCACCAGTGGTGGTATGACTGCAAAGTACGGAGTTCGCCCGATCGGCGAGGTATTTTTCGAATTCGCCCGTCAGCGCCGGGGTGTGGTGGTGATGTGCACGTGGTCGTAGTGGCCGTAACCGGATCCGGCCGGACCGCTCGGCGTGTAGTACGTGCCGCGCCAGATCACATCCTGTAGCCCGAACCGACCGGCATTGGCCAGCGCGAACTCCATGATCTGGTTCCCCAGCGCGATGCCCTCGGGGCTTTCGGCGTTCGGAATCATGATGTCGATCGCCAGACCGCTCGGGTGCCACGGCTTCGAGTCGGGCCGGACACCGCCGATCTCAGCGATCTGGGGGAACCGCTGGCTGACGGCGCGCGCAGCGAGGACGGTGTTGGGCTGAAGCCCCGCCTCCGGCGCGACGCCGACAGGCAACGCCTCCGGGATATCGGGGATATCCATCAGTGCAGCCACAGGGGGAGGTGCGGCCTCGGGTGGCGGTGGGGCAGGCATCGCGTTGAGCATCGGATCCGCCGGAGGGGGCACCGCCGCCGGCGGTGGCGGCGGTGGCGGCACTGCGGCGGCGTTATCGACCACCGCCTGCTGGGCCGGCGTCAACGCTGCGTACTGCGCCTCCGCAGCGGAGATCTGGCGTAGCAGTTCTTTCCACTTCGCCTGAAGCTCTGCACCCACCGCGGCGGATTTCTCGGCCGCGACCCTAGCCTCGGCGGCTGATGCCTCTGAGGCCTTCGCGGCGGCCGCCGCACGCTCACGCGCTGCCTGGAAGGCCTTCATCTGCTCGGCCGCCTGGGCGGTGATCACCCGCTGCAGAGACAGCTGGTCGATCAGATGTTGCGGCGAGCTCGCGGTCAGCACCGCCGCGAACTGGCCGGTGCGTCCGCTCATATATGTCATCACCGCGACCTTGTCGGCGGCGGCTTGACGGGATGCGAGCTGGGCATTGGCGGCGTCGAGGGCGGCCATGTCGGCGCGATGGCGGTCTTCGGCGGCGGTCTGAGCAGCGAGTTTGTCTTCGGCATCGCGTTGGGCGGCGGTGACGGCTTCGCGAGTCTCGATCGCCTGACGGGACAACTCATCGAGCTTGGCCAGCGCATCGGCCGCCGGGTCCGCGTGGACGACGCCCGCGATCGACACCACCAGCACGAGGATCCCCGCCGCAAATCCCCCCGCCGCTTGGCGAAGCGATTGGCGCGCCCGACCCATTCGGATTGTCACGATCCTTCGTTGCATGGACCAAACCGTGGTCCGCTACGGATGTCCCGGACAGGTTATGAAGTGGCGCCGACGATGTCTAATCGGACGTCAATAAATTCGTCGCCGCCGAGAGGCGACCTGGGATTTGTCCCAGGATTCGTATCAATTGGGCCCTGTCCTCTGGAGTTGGCGGTCTCCGTCGAGCGGGGGCAGTTGGAACTCTGATCGCGGGGGTGGGGGCCTCCGCCACAGTGACGCCAGCTAAGTGCCGATGCGCCGTCAGCTCGCTGGTGCCGAGACGAGCACGCGGCCGGGGGTCGCGCCGGTGGACTTCATGCCGCTTTCGAAGGTGACCTCACCGTTCACCATGACCAGGTCGATTCCGAAAGCCCTGACCACTCGGCGGAACTCGCCTCCCGGCAGATCCTCTAGGACTTCGTACTGCTGGGAGTAGCCGAGTTCATTCGGGTCATAGATCATCAGGTCCGCTGCGAACCCGGGCAGTAGCGCGCCCCGATCGGTCAGGTTGAGAATGCGCGCCGGCAGCATGCTGAACTTGTGATGCAGTTCTTCGAGGGTGAACCGTTTCTCCTGCAGCGCCAGCCACTGCAAGAGATCGGTCGAGAAGTGGCCGCCGCAGAAGAAGCGGATGTGCGCGCCGCCGTCTGACGTGCCCGCGATGACGCGCGGATGCCTGTACATCTTCTCGAACAGCGCAGGGTCCTGACTCATCGCCTGCACAGTCCGGAATTCCATCTCGCAACGCGACTCGACCGCGATGTCGAAGAACGCATCGACCACGTGGACTCCGGCCTCCTCGGCGATCTCGGAGAACGTCTTGCCGATGCGCGGATCGTTCATGTCCGGTAGCGAGATCAGCTTGAGCAACTCCAGCGGACCACCCGCAGAAGTCATGAGGTCGATCGAATACTTCGCTTTGATTGCTGCGCGCCAGGCGGGATCGGCCGCCTTTTGGACGCGGGCCTCGATATCGTCTTCGAGTTCGCTGAATGCGGCGAACTCGGGCACCACGTCCCAGGTGTTCCAGTCGAGCAGCCGGCTCTCATTCCACGCGCGGAACGCCAGCGCTTGCGAGTAGACGTCGAGTCCTTGCTCTTCGCAGTGATCGAGCCAATTCAGCACCCGATCGATCTCTCCTGGAATGTGGTCGAACGGCACGATGATGTTCTGGATGACCGGTCGGCCGGAGATGCGTGCGAGCTGCTCTGCGATGTGGTTGTTGTCGATGGCCATGGGTAGGTCGACCAAAGCCTGGATAATGCCGTAGTCCATGTCGCGCAGCACCTCGGCCAGCGCGTAGGCCGTCGACTCATCGGCAGCGTCAGTGGGCATCGGAAGCCCGTGGTCCTTATGCGAGTTGAACTCGTTGAGTTTGGAGAACGCGAATCCAATTGCACCGGCCTCCAATGCTTCCCGCAGCAGCCTCTTCATCTCCGCGAGCTCCGCATCGGTGGGCTGGCGATCGCGAGCGTCTTCCGGCGATCCCATGACGTAGATCATCAACGAGTTCAGCGGGATGTAACTCGCGACGTTGACGCCCTTGCCCAACCCGTTGACGACATCGAGCCACTCTGGGAACGACTCCCAGTTGAACGGCAGGGCCTCACGCAGCGCGGCGGTCGGAATCTGTTCGGTGGTCTCCATCATGCCCATGTAGCGCTCCTGCACCGCGTGGTCCTGCTTGCAGGGAGCAAACCCGAACCCGCAGTTCGAGACGACCGCGGTCGTCATCCCGTGGTAGCCCGACGGCGTGCAGTAGGGGTCCCAGAAGATCGCGCCGTCATAGTGGGTGTGCACATCGATCACGCCGGGGGCGACGATGCGGCCGGTCGCGTCGACGATGCGGGTAGCCGTGGCACCGGCGAGACCGCCCACCTTGGCGACCTTGCCATCCCGAATTCCGATATCGACGACCTTGCGTGGAGTGCATGTGCCGTCAATTAGAGTGCCGCCCTTGATGATCACGTCGTAGTCGTTGCCATTACCGGTCACTGCCACTCCTTGGTTGTTCCTACTTGGGCTAGGCGTCCGTGGCGGTGATCGCCATGCTCGGACATGAGGACTCCACTTGCCTGGCCACGTCGTCGGCCAGCAAGGTATCGGTCGCGAATGCGATTCCGTCATCGTCGAAATCGACGGCGGCCGGGGCGATTCCAGCGCACTGACTCGATCCCTGGCAGAGGTCTCCGTCGATCGCGATGCGCTTCACACCGCGCCTCCCCTGCGGCGATGCAGGATTCGGCCGGGGAGGCCACCCTTGAGTCCGACGCTGAGATGAAACTGATGGCGAGGCGTCCAACCGGGTCGCGGCTGGATGTTGAATCGCTGAGCGATCTTCGTCAGCACGAATTGCGCCTCGAGATAGGCCAATCCGACTCCGATGCAGTGTCTCGGCCCGCCACCGAACTGCACCCATTGGAATCGGTGCTGAGTGTCCTTGCGCTCGTCAAGCCAACGCATCGGGTCGTACCGCTCGGGGTGGTCCCAGAATGCGGGGTGCCGGTTGATGGTGTATGCGCTGACGCCGACCTGACTGCCCGCCGGTATGCGATACCCGGCCACCTCGTCCTCCTCCAGCGCCTGCCGCGTCAGCAGCAGTGAACCCTGGATGCGCTGCGCTTCATCGAAAGCGGCCCTAGCGTATTGCATTTGGGTGAGGTCATTGAACGAGTCGTAGTTTCCGGTGTAGGCGTCGGCCTCGGCGCGCAAGGCCTCCATCGCCTCCGGGTTCTGAGCGAGCATCGCCACCGTCCACGCGAGTGCGGAGGCCGTCGTATCGAATCCGCCGAACCACAGGCCCATCAGCTGATCGACGAGGTTTTCGTGCTCGAGGGGCTCACCGTCGTCGACACCGATGTTGAGGAGGGCGTTCAGCACGTCCGGGGCGTCGGTGGGGTTGGCCCGCCGATTGGCGATGGCTTCCTCGATGCGGTGCCGAATCGCCTTCACCGCTTGCTTTCCTGTGTGCGCGTGCGGAACCGGAAGCCACGATGGTGCCCAGAACATGAGCATCAGACCGCCCATGTAATTGGTCTGCACCCGGAAGTTGTCGACCAATGCAGGTATTCCCTCGTCGGAAACCGACGATGAGAACATGGACCGCTGCACGACCATCATCGTCAGAATCGAAAGCTCGCGATAGACATCGACCTCGTCGCCGCTGTCGGCGATCGACTCCCAGCGCGACAGGGCGTCCTCGACCGAATCGCGAAGAATCTGGGTAATTCCATTGAGGTTTCGGCGGGAGAAGGCCGGGTTGAGTGCCTTGCGGTTACGCCGCCACGGCTCGCCGTCGGCCACCGGGATGCTCTCGCCCAGCGCCGGCACCAACGCCCGCGACATAACCCCCTTGTGGTACCGGCTGTAGTCGAGCAACCAGCTGCCGACGAACTTCGGATCGTTGACGACGGTCGTCCCGCCGACACCGAGCGGCAATGTGTAGACGTCGCCGTACCGTGCAACACAAGCGGTGAGCAGTTGGAATGGGTCCCGTGCACGAGCGGCCAGCAGCGCGAGCCGTGCAATCCCCGGACCCGGGGCCCTCCGGCCTGCAGTCCGCGGTGTGTGGTTCGCGGTCGACGCGCTGTCCCGCTCCCCATGTTCTGCGATGGCCAAGTTCTTACCCGCCTGGTGGATCTACTCTGAAACGCACCGGACGTGCTCGATGCTATTACGCGAACTGCACTAGTTCAATAGTTGATATGCCAGTTTACGTATCCCAACCCTGAACCTGGCTTACCGCCCGCGCAGCACGTCGTGGTCGTCGATGGCGGTAAGGATGCGGCGCAGCATTTCGGCCGCGGTCTCCTCGGGCTGCATTTCCGGCAGGAACTTCGGGGGGTACAGCGTGGTGGTCCACATCGCCAACGCGCCGGGTAGCTGTTGCCGATACATCTCTCGCGCCTGTGCCCGCGGCGGAGCCTGGCCGCCCGCATCGGCAAGCCGATCGAGGTAGGTGGCGATCAGCGCATCCTCCCACTCACGCCGCTGCTCGATGCTCAGTGCTGATGACAGCGCGTAGGACAGATCCCGCGACCAGTGTCCCGCCGAAATGCATTGCCAGTCACAGAGTCCCATCCGCCCCTTGCCGGTGATGTACCAATTGCCGAGATGGGTGTCGCCGTGGATGAGTGTTCGCGGCAGTCTGTCGTGTGCATCGACCGAAGCCTCGAAGCTACGCCAGAGTTGTTCACCCCGCCCGACCAGCCGAGCCGGCGTCAAACCCATTTCGTCTGCGCGACGCTGACCACGTAGGTGGTAGCGGCGGATCATTGAGATGGCGCCGGTGGCCTGCCACCACTGTGGGTACGTACGCAGCCAGGGCGGGTGCCGGTTCTCGATGAGCTTTGCACTCTTCGCATGCAGCTGGGCGAGTTGCATGACGATGTCGTCGGCCTGCTGGCGCGTGATCGCGGTGGTCGGTGTGCAGAAGGTGGCCGCCCTAGTGCCCACCAGATCTTCGAGCAGATGAATGGCGCGGTACGAATAGCGCTGCGTGGCACTGTAATACCCGTGCGGCGCTTCCAGTTCGAGCAGCGGTCGCAGTTCGTTGTAGAAGCCGGCCTCGGCCGGTGCGGTGCCACTGAGGCCGTTGCTGATCCGAGTGACCAGTGTCGGCGCGCTCTTGACGAAGATCGTCTTGGGCAACCTGCTGGGATCGCCGACCGCGCTGTAGTGCAGCAGTAATCGCGCACGCACCGATGTGCCGGAAGAATGGCGCTCGACTGAAAGGGCTTCCACCCGCGCGGCACCCAAGTGAGGCCGTAGCACGCGATTGAGGAAGGCGGCGGTAAGGCTTTCGATGCGGCCGGGGACGGTCGCGTTTGTCCGCATCGGCCAGCGTCGCACACGGTCCACAGCCGTCGCTGCCGCCATAGGCCCCATCGCCCCCGCGATCTTCAGCAAGGTACCGGCGGACGGCGAGTCGCCGATGGCAGGCGGGCCGCCGACGCGGTCCCGACGAGGGTGGCTTTGCGTCCCGGTCACGAGGGTCGACACCGCCGCGCCAGCACCCACGCTTCGCGTGCCTTCATGTCGCTACGTTAACGCATCCTTTGCGTAAGATTTCCTGCTGCTAGTATTTTGCGGACTCCTTCGCCCACCTCCATCGTATGGATCAACAGGCGGGACGCCAGACAGCTGCCGCGGTACGGCGCAGATTGACACCGACACCTAGCCCTTGTCGACACCAATGCACGCCGCCCGTCGATCGGCATGCCCATCAAGGCTGGGCAACGTCCTCAGGTGAGTTCGCCCCACTGATCGATGCGCGGTTGGTCAGGCAGAGATCGCGAAAGACCTGCGCCCGTCGGGTGAGGCGGACTCCGGCCACTCGCGCGACGACAACCGGTGCGGTGCGGAGTTTCTCGCGTATGGGCACTGCTTTCACCTGATCGTTCCAGTGCGCAGGTGAATGCCCGACGGGTGGGGCGAACAGTGAGTAGCCCAAACCGCGGTGGACCATCGCCCTGATCAGATCAAAATTGCCGAGTTCGTACCGCGGGGTCAGGGAGAGTTCGGCTGATTGCAGGACCCGCTCCAGCATCTTTGGAGCAGGCGGGGTTGTCAGGACGATGAGGGGTTCGGCGACAAGGTCGCGCAGCGAGATCGAGGCCTTCGCGGCAAGAGCGTGGGCGACAGGCAGCAGCGCGTGCGGGTTCGATTGGTACACGACGTCCAGGTGCAGGTTTGCGGGCAGATCGATGTCGAACAGGAGCGCAAGCTCAACCCGTCCGTCGGTGAGTGCCGCAACGAGTTCATCCTGGGTCGCGGAAACCGGGTCGACGTGAAGTTCGGGGTAGCGTCGCGACAATTCGGCCAGCAGCTGCGGAAGAAGCGAAGGACTCATGGCGTCGTAGCATCCGATGGACAGTCGACCGGTGAGTTCGTCGTCGAGCACCCCCGCCAGCCCCCTGTAGGTCGTCAGCCGCTCTCAACAGTTCACGTGCCCGGGGGACAAGCGCCCGTCCGCTCGCGGTCAGTTCGAGACCTCGGCCCCGGTATCTGACGAGCAATTGCGTGCCGACCGCACGTTCCAAGTCGTACAGGGCCGCCGACATGGCCGACTGAGTCATGACGAACTGCGCAGCGGCCTGCGTCGTCGAACCCGTCTCCGCCGCGGCGACGAAGTACGCGAGTTGCCGCAACGTGAACTGAGGTGGTGCGCCAGCTTCCACAGTGGAATTTCCTCTGAATTTACTATGAAACAGTTGTTCGAGATAGCGTCCCGGGGAGTGGTGGACTTCGGATCTGGCGTGGTTCACGCGTTGCGATCAACGAGTCATGTTGAACGCTAGGTGATTTGGTGTTGTTTGACAAGTGCTGCCGCGGCGTGTTTTGTCTCGATGACGGCGCGTAGTTCGTCCATGGAGACATCGGAAAGATAGCGGCGGGTGACCTGCCACTCGTCGTGGGCTTCGATGACTACCGCGGTGGCCAGGCGCAGGAACGCTGCGGGGTTGGGGAAGATCTCCACGACATCAGCGCGGCGCTTGATCTCCTTGTTGAGCCGTTCGATGGGGTTGTTCGACCAGATCTTCTGCCAGTGCGCCCGCGGGAACGCGGTGAACGCCAGCACGTCGGTCTTGGCCTCGCCGAGCATGGCCGCGACTTTCGGGAAGCTAGGGGCCAGGGTGTCGGCGACGCGGTCCCACTGGGCGGCGACCTCGGCGGGGTCGGTGTGGGCGAAGATCGTCTTGACCGCCGCAGTCACCGCCGGCGCGTGTTTGGCGGCGACCGCGGTGTGCAGGTTACGCATGAAATGTACCCGGCACCGCTGCCACGATGAACCGGTGAACTGCTGCGCCACCGCGGCTTTGAGCCCGGCATGGGCGTCGGAGATCACCAGATGCACCCCAGTCAGGCCGCGGGCTTTCAGCGACGCCAGAAACTCTCGCCAGAACTCGAAGGACTCACTGTCACCGACCGCAGTGCCCAGCACTTCACGGGTGCCCTCGAGGGAGACCCCGGTAGCCACCACCAGGGCCTGAGAGACGACGTGCGCCCCGATACGCACCTTGCAGAACGTCGCGTCGCAGAACACGTACGGGAACTGCGTGTGGGTCAAGCTGCGGGTCCGAAACGCCTCGATCTCCTTATCCAGGCCCGCGCAGATCCGTGAGACCTCCGACTGGAGACCCCGCCGCGACGCCCATCGCCGCGACCAGGTCATCGACACTGCGGGTCGACACGCCGTGCACGTAGGCCTCCATGATCACCGCGTGTAACGCCTTGTCGATACGGCGGCGCCGCTCCAACAGCGACGGGAAGAACGACCCAGCCCGCAGCTTGGGGATCTGCACCTCAATATCGCCTGAGGTGGTCGACACTGTCTTCGGGCGGTGCCCGTTGCGGTGCACCGTGCGTTCGTCACTGCGCTGATAGCGGCCCGCGCCGATCGTGGCGGTGGCCTCGGCCTCGATGAGCTGCTGCAGGCCGGCGCGGATCAATTCGGCAAACACTGCGCTCGCATCAGCGGACTTGAGCGCGTCGAGCTGGGCAAGCAGGGCAGAATGATCCTGGGTCATCGCGTCGTGTGTCTTCCTGTTGAGTCACTTGGTAGGTAACTCACTGACCACTACGCGATGGCCCACCCCAACACCGGCAACGACACACCCAGCACCATCGGCCTCAGCTCCCGAAACCCCACCACACCAGGGGACTTACCCTTGTTCGACAATAGCTTGGTTCGACGCGATACTCAGCTCATCGACATCCCGTCGACGCGACAGGTGACCGTGAGTAATCCGATCTGTCGCCCGAAATCCGCACCCGCATTACACGGACACTGGGTCAACCGTCGACTGAGCCAACTGGATCCAGAAGTCGACTACGTCGAGATGGTCCGGTTGATGACCGACTACCGGCTCAATCTGTTCGTGTTCGATCTGCTGTATGCCGTTGCGTTCCACTACATCACGCTGCCCGCGGCTGGTTCGCGGGCGATCGCCGGAACCGGCAAGGCCGAGCATCATCCGCAGACCCGCTTCCTCGACACGGCGAATTCCATGCTGACCTGGTTGCTCCTCGGTCCCGGTCACCCCGACGTACGCGCGTCTGTACGGCGCATCCAGCGGATGCACGAGGGCGTCGCGCGACGATTTCCCGAGTCCTTCGAGCTGGAGGAGGACTTCAACTACAGCTACGCGGTTTTCGCAATGGGCGCGGCCCGGCTACGCGAGTTCGCCGGGGCACCGCCGAGCCCCGGGCGCGAACTCGTCGCATTCCACCACTTCTGGCGCGACATCTCCGAACAGCTCCACAGCACCACCGGACCCACCGCCAACTTCCCGGCGACGGTCGAGGACATGATCGCCTTCGCGGAGTCGTTCGAGGCCCGCGAGCACGCGCCGACCCCCGACGGCAGGGTGGTCTCCGATACGATCATCGCCCAGTTCACCGCGCGCTACTTCCCGGGTCGACTCCGGCCGCTCGGCAGAGCCATGGTGCTGGCCTTCGTGTCCGAGCGCGTGCAGCGTCGCCAGGGCGTCACCCCCGCCAGCCGTGTCCTCGTCGGTGCTGTCCGACTCGCCTTCCGCGCTCTGTTCTTTATCCAGGACAGGGTCTTCATTCCTCCGCGGATGCCACTGTCCGAGGTCCTCAATTCCCGGGAATGGCAACAACATCGACGGCACTGGCGTCAGCAGGAGCACCGCGCACCGACCGCAGTCGGTGTGGCGCTTGACGAGGTCTAGCCGCGACTGTTCAACCAGGCAACCGCACGGTCCCGATAACTGATGATGCCCTTGTAGTCGGCCATGTCGTCGGGCAGGTCGGCCAGTACCGCCGCTGAGCGTGCGCGCCAGGCCGGGACGGTGACCAAGTCGACGAACGGCAGCATGTAGGTGCGGATCAGGAAGCAGATCGCCCCCGACTCGGGGAGTCGGATGAGGTGCTGCACTTCGACCCGCAGATGCACCAGGCGACCGAACTCGTCGTCGTCGACGGTCTGGATCATCACGCGGTCTGGGCCCCACTCGTGGTAGAGCTCGGTCGAGACGTCCAAGCGGCGACCGATGGTGAGCGTCCAGTTGGTGCGCCGGTAGACCTCCCGCGGCTGCAGCCGCATCAAGAACTCGCGCGCGCGGGTGATGACGCCGGTCTCGCGCAGCCTGGGTACGGGACCGTGGATCTCGAGGAACGTCATGCCGACGTCGAACCCGAACGACCAGTCCGCGGCGAAGGTCACCACACCCGCGTCGCCGAACAAGTCGCCATCGCGCTGGTCGAGCAGCACGATGTCGTCTTGCACCTGGCTGGCGATGTAGGCCAGCGGCTCGGCCGGTAGCGTCGACTCATCACCCAGGACGAAATCCTGTGTGATTCCTAACCTTTCGTTACGCCAGTGCCAGGCGTCGCCGGAGCGGGTCAGCGACATGACATCCGGATAGGACTTGACCATCTCGCCCATCAGGAAGAGCATGGTGTCCCAGCACGCGACACGCATGTGCGGCAGCACGGCGTAGCGACTGGGGTCCTGAGCCAGGATCTGTTCCCGCTGCGTCAGTTCGTGTTCGTACTCGCTGTCGATGTCGATGATGCGCTCGCCCCACTGGCCGGCGGGCGTGGGCACGACACCACCTGCGGGCTCGACATTGGTGGAGTATCGGTACTGATCGGTGGGGAACGGAAACGGGAACGTCGCAAGCAGATCGGGTGCGGACACCAGGGATGCGGTCACAGCTTCAACTCCAATTCCGATGAGGCCGCGCGAGATACGCAGGCCATGATGGCGTCGCCGGCAGCCTTGTCGGCGTCGGTCAGATACATGTCGCGGTGGAGGACCTCGCCGCTGGAAACGGTGAGTCGGCACTCGCCGCACACCCCCTGACGGCACAGGTTCGGGATCTCGTGGCCGTTGGCCTCCAGCGCCTCGAGCAGCGAGACCCCCGACTCGACGGCGATGGTCGTTCCCGAGTTCGCGAGCTTCACGGTGAACGGCTCACCGGGGTCGAGGGCGCCGACTCCGAAGCGCTCGAGGTGGATTCGGCTCTGCGGCCAGCCGCTGTCGACGGCCGCGGCCACCACGTCGTCGATGAACGTTGTGGGCCCGCATATATAGAGGTGCGCGCCGAGCGGTTGCGTCGACAACACGTCGGGCAAAACCGCGAGGAAGTCGGCGCGCTGGGTGAAGATGCGAGCGGCGTCGGTCAGTGCGGCGATGTCGTCGAGGTGGGCACCTCGGCCTGGTCGGTGCAGGTAAAACAGTTCGACTTCACGGCCCCACTGCCGGGCGCTGCGCAGATGGGAGACCATCGGTGTGACACCGATTCCCGCCGCGATCAGCAGGTGCTTGCGCGCCCGCTGGATCGGTGCGAAGCCGCTGCGCGGCGGCAGCACAGACACCGGATCGCCCACTTCGAGGGCATGGATCCATCGCGATCCCCCGGCGCCGTCGGGTAGTTCCAGCACTGAGATCTCGTACTGCGTGGGCTGCACCGAGTCTCCGGTCAACGAATAGGCATTCGCGGCGCCGCCGCACTGCACCACGATGTGGCTGCCCGGGGTGAACGACGGCAGCGTTCCCCCATTGGGCCTGGCCATGGTCAGACTGCGGACATCGGGCACCGAGTCGTCGACGGCGGTGACGACGAGATCGAGGGTGGTCATGCCGTGTCCACCAGGCGCTCGGCGTCGACCGTGAAGCCCAGGTGCGCACCCTGCCGCCGTGAAACGTGGTAGTACACCAAAAGATTGCGCTCACATCCGCTGCACACGATGGTGTCCTCCAATGGCGCCGTCACGCTGGTGCGGGCGTCGCAGTGCACGCAGAGGACCGTGCGCTGCTCGACGTCGGTGGTCGCGAAGGTCATCTCGTCGTCGGCGACGTCGCACCGCACGGCGTGCGCGCGCACCTGCAGGCATTCGTGGGCCGGACCCGCGGCCATGAGCCGCCACCCGACGCGAGCGTCCGCGAGGTCGGCGTCGACTGCCGCGACGGCTTCCGCGGCGTCACCGACGCGATGGACGCGGACCTGCGCCTCGGGGCGGACGGCTGCGAGTTGCGCGCACCAGGTATCGACGACGGCGCCGGCTTCCGCTCCGATAGCCACCACTGTCCAGGTCGCGCCGGTCAGATCGGCGTCGGGCAGCGTCGGAGCGACCGTCCAGGGCGGCACACTCGTCAGTTCAAGGGCGGGTTTCACGTATGGACACCTCCAGTTGACGCAGTTCACCCATAGGTAACCAAGGTCGCGTTTCAGGAACGTGAAACTGGTGTCTCAGACATTTGAATCTCTGAGCTGGTCAGCTGGCCCGCCGCAGAGGCGCCGACTGCACGCTTGTTGCCGGGGCGTCTCGGCCGATGCGTGCAACAAGCGTGCACTCGGCGGCTTCAGCGGCGCGTATCTACCAGTCGGGGCGTCAGCACCTGAACTCCGCCGATGATTGGCATCGACTCGGCCATCTCAAGGGCATATCAACTGGCAAACGCTGCTTGCAGGGCCCCGCACTGCCGCGCGAAGAAGTTCTGCGCCACTGGAGTTTTAGAGGCGATGATGTCGAATCCGTGGAAGGCTCCCTCGACGACGTCGAGCTCACAGCTCACGCCCGCGTCGCGCAGCCTATGCGCGTATTCCACATCCTGGCCGTAGAGCGGGTCCACCGTTCCCACGCCCACCCACGCGGGAGCCAGATTGGACAGGTCGTCGTGCCGCGCCGGCACCGCAGCCTGGCGATCGGCACCCGTGAGATACGCATGCCACCCCAACCGATCGCTCTTCTCGCTCCACATTCGGTAGTGCGGACTCTCAAGGCCCGGACGACTCGACGGGCGATCATCGACCATCGGATAGACCAGCAACTGGAACAACGGTGTCACTTCGCCGCGATCTCGCGCCAACAGTGCCAGCGCAGCTGCTAGACCGCCACCCGCGCTGGCGCCGCCGATCGCGATCCGGCCAGCATCCACCCCGGGCAACCTCGCCAACCACGTCAGCGCGGAGTAGCAGTCCTCAAGCGCGGCTGGATAAGGATCCTTTGGAGCGAGCCGGTAGTCGACTGACGCGACCGGAACGCCGACGCTGCGAACGAATCGCCGACACAGCTTGTCGTCCTGGGCGGCCGTTCCGATGACGTATCCGCCGCCATGGATCCACAGCAGTGCGCCCCCGTGCGTGCACTCCCGCTCGGGCCGGTAGAGCCTGACCCCTGCGCTTGGGGTGATCGAGAGGACCTCGACACCCTCGCGCGCGGACGGCGCGAATCGGGCCAGGCGGCGTATCACCGGCAGCGTCACCTTGTTGAACGGCGACCGCGGAAGCATCCGGGCGATACTCCTCAAGTCAGGGTGGTAGTGCTCAGACTGGATACGTGACACCGGTCAACTCCTCGGACACAGACCACAAACGTTGCTGCACCTGTTGGTCGTATGACTTCTTGCTCGAACGGACGAGAGTCGGGTAACCCGCCATCTCGAGGAATCCATCCGGACCCCAGTACTGGCCACCCCGCACGTCAGGCATCGTCGCGGCGTACAGCTGTGGCAATGCGCCCTTCGCCGGATCCTGACCGATGAAACGGTCCCCGAACTTCTGCATCGCCCGTATCGGACCTCCCATGTTGCGGAACAGATCGGACTTCGTATAACCCGGGTGGGCAGTCACACTCACCAACGGCGCGCCCGACTTGACCAGCCGCCGATGAAACTCGTAGCAGAACATCAGGTTCGCCAGCTTCGACTGGGCGTAGGCCAGCGCGCTGTTGTAACGGCGTTCCCACTGAAGATCATGGAAATGGATGGCACCGCCGAGCTTGTGGTCCAAACTCGCCACGACCACCACACGAGCCCCGTCGACGTCGAGCATGTTCTCGAGCAGCAGTCCCGTCAGCGCAAAGTGGCCAAGGTGATTGGTGGCGAACTGCAACTCGAACCCGTCAGGTGTCGTCGTCCTGGGCGGGAACGCCACCGCGGCATTGTTGATGAGCAAGTCGATCCGCGGGTACGCAGCCCGGAGTTCAGCCGCCGCGGTGCGCACCGATTCGAGCGAGCCGAGATCAAGCTCTTGGACGGTTACTTGCGCCTGCGGGACCCACTGACGAATCTTCTCGCAGGCCGCGTTGCCCTTGTCCACGTTGCGCACGGCCAGCACCACCTGCGCGCCGCGTTCCGCGAGGACCCGTGCGGTGTCAAAACCGAGGCCCGTGTTGGAGCCCGTCACGACAGCGACCCGACCAGACTGATCCGGAACGTCCTCCTCCGACCACTTACGCTTCCCCATCCACCGACCTCTCCCTGTTCCAAACATCCTGCCGGCAGAGCCTTCCTTGACTCTGATTGCGCTCCCGTCGAGGCTAGCGGCGGTGCCGAATCTCGTTGTGAGAGCACGAGACACAGCTCGATAACGTCGATTGCCACCCTTGAATCGTTCGCCGTCATCTCGACCATGCCGTCGTCACGCCCGGTGAATATCTCACCGGACAGTCAGGTCCAGGAGCTCCAGACGCCGGTGCGGGCAACAGCTTCGATGATGGCGTCCCATCCGCAGACAGCATAGAAATCGGAGTCCCCGATGCGGTGTACGTGCGACTCAGCGCGCGTCTGCTCGTACAGCGGGTACGGATCCTGGATAGCCTCCGTGCCGATGAACCGGTTGGGATCCATTAGCGTGTCCGCCGTTTCAGCGTCGCCGTCACCGCCGCATACGCCAACACCATCGGCTCCTGATGCCATCGGCGACTCCTTCTATAGGCGTTCACCGCCCCGTCGACTCGTTGAACATTGTTGCAGATTATGTCACTATGTACTTACGTTGCATTGAAACTCGACCGTGGCTTCCGACGCGTCGATGCGGCGATGCGTCTCGTACGTTTCATCGCGCCGCCGTGTTGCCCCTTCCCCCAGTTCCATTTTCCGAGAGGGATTTTCATGCCAGTCGTGATGCAAGATGACCTCGAGATCGCCTACGAGATCATCGGCGAAGGTGAGCCGTACATCCTGACCGGCGGCGGACGTTTCAGCAAGGACGCCGGCGGGGTGCGTGAGCTGGCCGAGGCTATAGCAGACCGGGGCAAGAAGGTCGTCATCTACGACCGGCTCAACTGCGGCGCATCCGCAGTGTGCTTCGAGGGTGACTCGGAGTCGGTGATGCAGGCGGATTCACTCGCCCGGCTCATCTCGGACCTCAATCTCGGCCCCACGGTGTTGCTCGGGGGTTCGGGCGGTGCGCGGATCTCCTTGCTTGCGGCCGCACGACACCCTGACATCGCTCGCGCAGTAGTGATGTGGTGGCCCAGCGGCGGTGCGTTCGGCAGCATGTCGCTGGCGGAGGTCTATAACTTTCCCTCGATTCGTGCGGCGTGGAACGGGACGATGGCAGACGTCGCCGACCTTCCCACGTGGGCCGAAGTCATTGAGCGTAATCCGCGAAACCGGGATCGATTTCTCGCGCAGGACAAACAAACGTTCATCGAGACGATGGAGCGGTGGGCGCACGCCTACTGCGCTTGCGGTAACCCGTTGGTGGCCGGACTGACCGACGAGGAAGCGGCAGCTATCTCGCTGCCGGTACTCGTCTTTCGCAGCGGGAAGAGCGACTACTACCACACTCGGGCGACCTCCGAGCGTCTCGCGGCCAATCTGCAGAACGCCGAGATCATCGACCCGGTCTGGGGTGATCGCGAGTTCCTGGATCGATTCGAGGACAGCCGGGACAACGGCGTGTCGGTGTGGAAGAACTGGAAGCAGCTCGCACCTCAGATCGTCGACTGGGCGGAGGCCAGGCTCGACTGACGTGTAGCCGTGAGGCCCGGGTGCTCGATGGTCACACTCCGTCCGCTTTCATGCGACCCGTTAGGCGATGGCGCCGCCGTCTTTCAGCGCCTCGTCACCGAGATTTGCGCCGGGTAGGTTCGGATAGCCGCTCGGGTTTGACCGCGTCGGCGCGGCCGAGCCCTCTGTCACCACAGCAAGTCTCGGTGCTGTGTGCCCGACCCGCGGCTGGTGGGCCTACCGAGCGCCTTTCTCCTGCGCGTCAGAACACCCGCACCTGGCCCTCGAGCGCGGGCACCGTTTCGGGCAGGTGGTAGGTCGCAATGCCGTTGCGGAACATGACGGCCTCTCGCGCGTGCTCTGGCAGGTGCTTGACCAACCAACGGGGGTCGTCGAACGTCCAGTGCGGGTAATCAGAGGAGAACAGCAGGATCTTCTCGCACTCCATCCACTCCAGCGCGCGAGCGAGTTCGGTCTTGTCCTCCGGATAGTCAAGCGGTTGAGTGGTGAACTTGATGTGGTCCTTGATGTATTCGGAGGGCTTGCGCTTGATGTCGAGCCACGACTTACGTGCCTCGTAAATGGCGTCCATCCGCCACATCAGCGGCAGGATCCAGCTGAACGCGTGCTCGACCAATACGATCCGAAGCGTCGGGAAGCGGTCGAACAAGCCATCGAAGATCATGCTCATCACTTGAGATGCGGCGAGCAGCGAGTACGTGACCATGAAGTCATGGTTGTAGCTGGGGAAGCCGACGGGCGGCATCGGCAGTTCCTCGTGGTGGCTGCGCGACAGATGGCACGTCACCGTGATGTCGTGTTTGGTGGCGGCCTCCCATACCGGGTTGTACTTCGGGTCACCCCACGGAGGCCGCGGCTCGGCCTTGATGAGAATCTGGCTCATGTATTCGTGTCCAGCCCAGCGTTCGATCTCGCGCGCCGCGTCGTCGGGTGCCTCGATCGCGGCGCAGATGGATCCGCGCCAGCGCTCGTGCCAGTTGTTGTGACCATCCAGCCAGTGCGCAGCTTGCCAGTCGTTTAGGGCGCAGCTCATTGCGTGATTCACCTCGGGAAAGCGCGAGGGATAGGAACCGGGTTCGAGGATCGCGATGTCGGCGCCGGCCGCCATGATCAGTTGCTTGAAGGCCAGGTCCGGATCACTGCCGGCGAACTCGCCGTCGGCGGGAAACGAATCCACCCGCATTGCGTACGCGTGCGCGTAATCGGGCGCGTCGTAGTAGATCTGGTCGCCGACCTTCCGTGACAGGAAGTACTTGCTGCGCCACGGTTCGGGGATGTACTGCGTCAGAACCCCGGACCTGGGAACCGGGTGTACATCCGAGTCGACGCAGCGAACTGCGACGCGCTCCGCTGCGGTCTTGCGTTCTGTCACCGAGATTGTCATCGCGGCCTCCTCGTCACGTGTTGTCGATTGAAACCCGCACGCCGGCGTCCACGTCGATTGCGTACAGCCGTGCGGCGTTACGCCAGCACAGCTTGTCGCGCTGCTCAGTGGAGAAGGTCCGCGGAACGGTCAGGTCATTCAGCGTGGGCATCCGTGTCGATTCGCCGACGCGGCAGCCTTCGCGCACGCAGTGCAACCGGAATCCGTGGCCCCTCTCGCGAGCCGTGCACGCGCAACTGCCGCTCATGTCACACCTCCCGGCAGTGGATCTTGCCGATGTCATCAGTTGCAGACGTTCGATCGGATCGCCTCCTGCTGTAAGAGCAGTCGGCGGGCCTCGGTGCGTTGACGATAAGACATTTTTTGATCTAATGTATATTTTCGGGCGGGCTGTTCGACAATCCCATCACCGGATGCGGCGAGCGCGCAGCATCAGCTCGCGCCGCCGAGGGGCACTCAGGCTAGGGGTAAG
The DNA here is from genome assembly GCF_010726085.1 of Mycolicibacterium moriokaense. NCBI lineage: Bacteria > Bacillati > Actinomycetota > Actinomycetes > Mycobacteriales > Mycobacteriaceae > Mycobacterium > Mycolicibacterium moriokaense. The sequence goes on along the minus strand of NZ_AP022560.1, from coordinate 527,294 downwards.
TCATTACTTCCATCGCATCGAGTTCGCCGAGGGGCTACCACCGCCACAACATCTCGCAGCCAGCCTTCTGGGAGTTGAGTTTTCGCGAGCGCGACGACATCTTCGCTGAGCTGCGCGCAGAGGACGGATTGACGTGGCACGAGCCGTTCAACTCTCCCTTTCCACATGAAGAGTCGGGCTTCTGGGCGGTCACCAAGCACGCCGACGTGAAGTTCGTGAGCATGAACAGCGACCTCTTTGTGTCGAGCGAGGGCATCTCCATCGAGCCGATGCCGGCAGAGATCCAGCGGGCGACCGCGTTCTTCCTCACGATGGATCCGCCGCAGCACACGCGATATCGCCGCTTGATCAGTTCGGCGTTCACTCCACGGCAGGTGCGCAAAATCGAGCAGCAAATTCGCGCCAACGCACGCGAGATTGTCGACGATCTGCTTGTTGCACTGCAGGACGGAGTCGAGGTCGACTTCGTCGCCGAGTGCGCGTGCAAGCTTCCGATGCACACGATCTCGGACATGATCGGAATCGATCGCGCGGATCGAGACGCCATATTGATGGCAGCCGAGGCGCTGTCCGGGGCGAGCGACGACGACTACACCGCGTCCGAGGACAAAGCGATCCACATGATGACGCAGTTTGGAGTGCTAACCCAGGCTGGCATCGATTTGGCTCAGCGACGTCGGGTAGAAGGTCGCGAAGACCTGATGACCAACATCGTCAATGCCGAGGTCGATGGACACCGGTTGACTGACGACGAAATCGGAGCGTTTCTCGTATTGCTGTCGGTTGCAGGCAGCGACACGACGAAACAGGCGACGTCTCACACCCTTAAGGCCTTGATGGATCACCCAGAGCAACTCGCCTGGCTGATGGACGATTTCGATAATCGCATCGATACAGCGATCGACGAATTCGTCCGCTGGGCGACACCCGTGCTGTCCTTCGCACGGCACGCGGCCGTGGACACCGAGGTCGGCGGAACACCCGTGCGGGCCGGCGAAAAGGTCGGCCTCTTCTACTGTTCGGCAAACCGCGACGCCGCAGTGTTCGACGACCCGCATGCGTTCCGTTTGAATCGTACGCCTAACAGCCACTTCGGTTTTGGTGGCGGCGGCACTCACTTTTGTCTTGGCAGTCAGTTGGCTCGGATGGAGTTGCGCAGCCTGTTCTTTGAACTGCTCACCCGCCTGCCGCAGGTGTCAATCGGCCCACCCGAGTACCTCAAAAGCAGCAGCGTCATCCACGGCATCAAACGGATGCCACTTAAGCGAGTTTGACATGCACCGTCATGTCGAGAACACACCACGTGTAACCGACGTAAAGATGCGAGCGCGAAAGCAGGTGACTGGCAAGCCTTTACCGGAACACCTCATCCGGCGGCGTCGTCGACTCCAAAGATGAACCGGTCGGCGATGCGGTGCTCGTTGCGGATCGACATCTCTTGATTGGTATTGAGCCAAAGCCCCTCGAATCCACGCGAGTGCATGCCCGCGTGGATGGCATCGATATTCATGAGGTCTTGCGTGGGCAGCTCACCCCAGCCGTCATGGTCTTGCCAGCGCTCGAACTCTAACCAGCTGGTCTCAGGGACCTCGCCGGGCGCGAAATGCTCAAGCGAGAACATCTCGAACACACAGCGATTGGGGTCTTCGGCGTCGGGAAGCATCCGGTAACCCAGCACGCACGACTTCTCCACAAGGATGACCAGCGTCGGGAAGACATGCCAGTCGCCGTTGCCCGCGAAGTACTCCTCCATCGACATCTTCGGATAGTCGACACCCTCGGCGATGGCTAGCTCTTCACACATCTGGTGGTAAATCATGAAGGGCGGGATGGGACCGGGCTCTATGTCGGCCATCTGCTGTGCAACTCGGTAATCGCGCTCGGTGACCAGCGAATTGATCTCGAGATACTGATACTGCATCCCATTGGCGAAGACTTTCGGCGAGGCCTGCAGCTCCTCGCGAGCCGCCCCACCAGTGCTATCGGGACGCGCGGTGTAGATGAAACGCGAGTGGTTCCGGTACACAGTAGTCGGGGTATACGGCGCGTAGATGTACTCCTGCGGTTCGGCTGGCGAAGTCGAAGGACGCACGCCCTGGTCAGCCCTGACTGTCTGCGGGTGCGTACCCGGTGAGTGATATCCCTCGATGAACGCGTCGATGACAGTCTTGTAATTGGCTGCCAACGGGGTTCGCTTCCGCCACCGGAACCGCATGTCGTGCAAGCGGAACGGCGCAAGCGCCGTCGGAAGCGGATCGAGCCAGTCGAGCAGCTTCGGAGGATCTTCGGCCATGGTGATGAACACCCAACCGCCCCAGGTGTCGACCGATACCGGCCGCAACGCCCACTGCTCACTCGGCCGACTGAGAAACTCGTCGCGAGACGGAACGAACGACGAACGACCGTCGAGTGCATACCGCCAGCCGTGGAACTCGCAACGCAGGTCGCCGCCGAGGGTACAACCTTGACCCCGCACCAGTTTCATCCCGCGATGGGCGCATGTGTTGTAGAACGCCTTGATGCTCCCATCCTTCTGCCGCACCACCATGATCGACTCCTTGCCGATCGTGTACTCGTGATAGCTGCCTGGATCAGGGATTTCCTCCTCTCGACAGGCCGGCTGCCACACCTGCGTGAAGAGGCGGTCGAGTTCGAGTTGGAGGAACTCGCGGTCGATGTAGCGGCCCTTGGGGACGAAGGTCTCACCACACGCGTAACGCGGGGGTACTTTGCCCGTTGCCGTCAGATCCGTTGCCTCGTCGATGGCGGTCATCGGCTACTCCTTCCGAGGCCCGACCGTGCGAGCCGCTTGTCGAAGCTGTGGATTTCACCCACCTCCGTTTGGAGATTCGCAATCGAAGTCGCCCTAGGTAGCGGGGAACGTCCCGGCATCGCCAACTGGCAGATCCAACACGAACATTGATCCTCCAACCTCGGCTACACCCGTGATCGTACAGAACAACTGGACCAAAATTGTCCTATTGATCATCCACTGCTAGGTTCTGGCCGTGGCCCGCATCGCCGTCGCCAAGGAAGTCGCCGCACCAGCCTCGGCTGTTTGGGAGGTACTCGCGGACTTCGGCGACATCGGCTGGATACCCGTCGGGGACCGCGTCGACGTCGACGGGGACGGCATCGGCATGAGCCGGTCCATCCACGGTGCGGCAGACAAGCCGATAGTCGAGACGCTGACCCATCTTGACCCAGATCGCATGGAGCTTGGCTACTCCATTAGCAACAACCCACTGCCGGTGTCCCGGTTCGAGGCGACTGTCACGGTACGGCCCGCCACGGGCGGATCCACGATCGTCTGGAATGTGGACTACGACCCGCTCAGCTCCTCTGAATCGGACGCCGAAACCGCCAGCCGGGCCGTCGAATCCGTATACGCAATGATGGCGAGTTGGCTCGGGGACGCGGCGGCGAACCGAAAGTAGGTGTGTCCCTGCGGCCCGACTGGACTCGAACGGCTGCCGCAGACAACGCTATCGACTCAGGTCGTCAAGCTGCCCAGCGGCAAAGCATCTTACGCGGACCAGTTCGGCGGTAAGTCAGCCCCACCGCAGCCCATCGCACCGCAGGGCCGCACGGCCGCGCGTCACGATTCACGTCGGCCGCGTCGAGCATCGCGGAGGCGCGGTCATAGCGAGATGGGAACGCTAGACGGCCCACGCACCGAGCTAGTGTGCACGAACTTCACGTTGCTCTCGTCGACACCCCACGTAGGGAAACGCTTCAGGGTCTCTTCGAGCGCAACTCGCGCCTCCAACCGCGCCAGTGCCGCACCCAAACAGAAATGCGAACCATGTCCGAATGTGACGTGACGTATGCCGGTTCGCGTCACGTCGAACTCGTCTGGGCGCTCGTACTGGCGCTCATCGCGGCCCGCCGAGCCGGTCAGCAGCGTCACCTTCGACCCAGCGGGGACGACCGTGTCGTGGTACGTGGCGTCACGGAGGGTGAACCGGCCTTGGACAGGTGACGGAGCATCGTATCGGAGCAGTTCCTCGACCGCGCCGCCGATCAAGTCCGGGTCGGCGACCAACTTCGCTCGCTGGTCCGGATTGCGCGCCAGGGTCAACGCCGCCCAGCCGAGCAGCCGGGCGACGGTTTCGTTACCCGCAACGTTGATCATCGCGATGAACATCAACAACTCGCCGTCGTCCAGCCTGCGCGGAGTTGACTCGGGCACAACGAGATCCGCGTTCATGAGATCACTCACGACGTCGGTCGTGCTGTGTCGGCGGCGAAGATCGATCTGCTCCTGATAGTAGCTGTACAGCTTCACCGAGGCTTCTATCCCCTCGGCGCTGATCTCCGTGCTGCCCTCATCACGATGCAACTGGGCGTCCGACCACTCGCGCAAGTTGTCATGGTCTTCTTCGGGAAAACCCAGCAGCGAGCTGATCACCATCACCGGTAGCTTGGCGGAGAAATCCTCGACGTAGTCAAACCCATCGGTGCCGATGAAGGGATCCAGGTAGCCCCTGCAAAGGTCGCGGACATGGTCCTCCAACTGGGCGATCCGATTGCGAAAGAACGTTCGGTTAACCATTTTCCGCAGAAACGTATGGTCCGGGGGGTCCATCATGATCATCGGCTGAGGCGCAGGCAATGGTTCCTCGCTGATCGTGTCGAGGATGATGCCGTGCTCAGACGAAAAGGTCTCCGTGTCAAGCGATGCCGCCAAGACATCGTCAAATCGGCTCAGGGCGTAGAAGTCGTGTTCGGGGTTGTAATAAACAGGTGATTCGTCACGCATCCGTTTCCACGTCGCATACGGGTCGGCATGCAGCGCACGATCGAACGGATCCCAGCGCAGATCTGTGGTCGTCATGGAACCACCATCCTTCCGTCCCGGAACACTATGACAGAAAGTGTCTCAACGCACTATTGGTGCGCTAGCATCTTTGGACCCAGTCGGGAAAGTCTCGAGAGGAAACCAAGTGGAAACGCGAGAACTGGCCCACGTCGTTTACGAGAAGGACGGGGCGGTCGCGCGCATCATCCTCAACAACCCAGATCGCGCCAACGCCCAAACCTCGGAAATGGTGCACAGTGTCAACGAGGCGCTCGACGACGCCCAGTACGACTACGGCATCAAGGTCGTCATCATCAAGGCCAACGGCAAGGGGTTCTGCTCGGGTCACATACCCGACGGCAGTTACCCCGAGTTCAAGGCGGAAAGCGAGGTGTCCGGCAAGATCTGGCGCTCGGCGGCGCAACTGTTTCTCTGGCCCGTTCTGAAACTGTGGGAGTTTCCCAAGCCTGTCATCGCGCAGGTGCACGGGTACGCGATCGGAGGCGGCACCACCTGGGCGCTGATCCCCGAGCTCACGGTGTGCAGTGACGATGCGTGGTTCCAAATGCCGCTGGTTCCCGGGTTCGGCTTGCCCGGGTCGGAGACGATGTTCGAGCCGTGGGTGTTCATGAACTACAAACGGGCCGCCGAGTACCTCTACACCGCCCAGAAGATCACCGCGCAACAAGCTCTGGAGTTCGGTTTGGTGAACCGCGTCGTTCCAGTCGACCGGCTGGAGGCAGAAGTCGAAGAACTAGCGGCCAAGATCGCTAAGGCGCCGCTCATCACTTTGCAGGCCACCAAAGCCGGCATCCTGCGGGCCTGGGAGACCATGGGGTTTCGGACGCATCAGCAGGCGAGTAACGACCTTCAGGCGGTCGTCACGGGATCCAAAGAGTTTATGGACTACATGGTCGCGCTGATACAGAAAGCCGCTAAACCTGCCGACCGAATCTGAGGGGCCGCAACACGATTGTCTATCCCTTCACGGTGTGACTCGCATTTGAGCGCATCATCGAAGGGATCAGCGGTCGGTTGATCGTCGGCAAGCTGGCAGCTTCAGTCCTTTTCGCGTTCTTGACGAGTCGGTGCCCACCCAGCCCTACGACTCGCCGCGAATGCCTCGCGCCCACCAGCGGGCGGCCAGTTCGGCGCGCGCTTCTCGAGGAACGCGGTGAACGCTTCGATCTGCTCGGCCGTTCCCATGGAGGCCCAATACCCAGACACGTCCACGGGCGGTAGCGCACGAGCCATCTCGCGCTTCATCGCAGTGCGAGCTGCCGGACCCGTCTTGCGCACTCGATCCAGCAGGGCGGCAGTCTCTTCCGCGAGCGAGTCGTGCGGTACGACCTTGCCGACCAGCCCCAATCGCTCGGCCTCAGCTGCCTCGATCCACTCGTTACCGTAAATGAGGTGGTTCGCCCGCAGCGTGCCGATGCGCTGCGGCATTCTGGCAGCGACGAATGCCTCGTAGACACCGCGTGTCAGGTCGGGCACACGTAGCCGAGCACGATCGGAGGCGATCACTAGGTCGGCGTACAAGGACATCACCAAGCCGCCGCCGAGCGCCATTCCGTTGATCGCGCATACGACGATCTTCGGAATCTTGCCTAATGTCTCGAAGGGCGTCGCATCGTACGCTTCGGTGAACATGTCCCAACGCCGGTCCGGATTGTTGTCCGCGCCCATGTCGCCGCCCGTGCAGAACGCGTCACCAGTCCCGGTGATGACGAGGAAGTTGAGCGCCGGCTCGTCGGCCACGATCATCGCCGCCCGTTTGATCCCGTGATAGCCGTCAACAGTCACGGCGTTCCGCTTCTCGGGCCGGTTGATCGTCACGGTCAACACATCACCGTCGATCCGGCCGGAAAGTTCAGCGGCTTGTAAGTCCACCTCGCTGGGTAATTCGGTCACGAGATCACCGCGATCAGCGCCTGAATGTCCATCCCCACTTTGTCGTTGGCGATGGAGTACAACCATTCACCCTCGTCCACCATCGCTTCGTCCTCGATGTGAAATTCGGTTATCTCCGCTTCGGTGATCGCATCACCGGGCTTGGATAGTCGAACGTCGGTCACACGGTCCTCCTGATGGTCTCCAGCAGTTGGGCGGCTCCCGGCCGGCAGGCGGCCTCGAGAGTGGCGGCGCGCGGCACAGGGGTGTACGTACCGGCGACGCGCTGAATCGGGGCGCGCAAGACCCCGAACAGTTCCGTACCCACGCTCGCGGCGATCTCGGCGCCAGGACCACAAAAACCGACCGACTCATGCGCGACGACCAGCCGGGTCGTCTTGCGTACCGACGCCAGCACCGTCGGCAGATCCAGCGGCACCAGCGTGCGCAGATCCACTACCTCGACCGAGATCCCTTCGGCTGAAAGTTGTTCCGCCGCTTCGAGGGCGGCGTGCACCATGACGCCGTAGGTCACGACGGTGACGTCAGAGCCTGACCGCTTCACGTCGGCCTGACCGAGCGGGATAACGTAATCGGCCACCGGCACCGGACCCTTTCCGCCGCCGTAGTAGAGCTTCATGGACTCGATGAACAGGCAGGGGTCCTCATCGACTAGACACGCGTTAAGCAATCCGGCGGCGTCGGCAGAGGTGCTGGGCCACACGACCTTCACCCCCGGGGTGTGCATCGCCCACGCTTCGAAGGCCTGGGAATGTTGGGGTCCCGCAGCAGTTCCCACCATCGTCCGGATCACCATCGGCGCACCCTGACGGCCGCCAGACATATACCGCACCTTCGCGGCGTGGTTGGCGATCTGATCCATGGCGACACCTAGGAAGTCCATGAACATCAACTCGGCGACCGGTCTCAGTCCGCCGAGCGACGCGCCAACTGCTGCTCCGATAATGGACGACTCTGCGATCGGAGTGTCGAGCACGCGGTCCTCACCATACTTGGCCGACAGCCCCGCGGTGATCTTGAACATCCCGCCGCCGGAGGCATCGCCGATGTCCTCGCCGAGCAGCACGATCGAATCGTCGGCGGCCATGGCACGGTCCAGAGTCCGGTTGATCGCCTGCACCAAACCGAGATCTTCGGTCTCGCCACCCGGCAGCTCAAAGCGGGGTTGATCAACGTCGGAAACCTCAGAACCGTTAGCGGCGAACACATCTCGGGTCAGTTCATCGACGCCCACTGGGGCGGACTTGACGGCTGCCGCGAACGCGGCGTCTAGCTCCGCGACGACCTGTGCGTCGATCGCGTCCAGGTCGGCGGCCGCAGCCGCGCCCTCATCGATCAGGCGCTGACGGAAACGCGCGAAGGGCGGGTCTGCACGCTTGGCAGCGAGCTCCTCTGGGTCCGCGTAACCCATCGCGTCACCGAAGTAGTGGCCCTGCAGCCGATAGGCGACGGCCTCGACGAACGTGGGTCCCTGCTTGCGTCGCGCACGGTCCACTGCCGCCGCGACGGCGTCGTGCACCGCATACGGGTCGGTGCCGTCGACGGTCACTCCCGGCATGCCGTAACCCTGCGCTCGGTCCGACAACCGTTCGGACCGCGTGTACCGATCGAAAGCGGTGCCTTCGGCCCAGGAGTTGTTCTGACACAAGAAGATCACGGGCAGTGACCAGACTGCCGCCATGTTCATCGCCTCGTGGACGAAGCCGATGCTGGTGGCACCGTCACCGAAGCTGACGAGTACCACCTGTCCGGTGTTCCGGCGTTCGACGGCCAACGCGATTCCGTTCGCGATCAGCGGCCCTGCGCCGACGATGCCCGTGGTCCAGGCGATCCCGTGTTGCGGGTCGTGGATGCCCATGGCGCCGGCTTTGCCTTTCGACAGCCCGTCCCGGTGGCCTAACAATTCGGCGAAGTATCCGCGGAGATCGATCCCCTTCGCCAGTACATCGCCCAATCCTCGGTACGTCGTGACCAGCTGGTCACCCTCGGACAGCGCCAACATCGCGCCGGCTGACATCGCTTCCTGGCCGTCCACGGGCCAGTAACTCATCGCGGCCTCACCGGACGACAGCGCTTTGCGAACACGCTTGTCGCCGTGGTGAACCCTGCTCATAAGCCGGTAGAGGTCCAGCGCGCGATCACCCGTCCGCGACGACGTTTCATTCTGCAGTGAAGACGACATCCACACTCCTCGGCGGTCCGGCCGAACGAACTATACAGTATGACGTTTTGTGTCCTATCGTATTGGCGAGTACTTCGGCGCCCATCGTGAATGTCGCCGGGTTGCCCTACGAGAGGGCGAAGTCGACGCGGCGCGAAGTCGGCCATCGCGGTGACCGGCACAGTCGGACAGCGACCGTCTCTTCGGCTCGGGATGAGGACGCGATGCATCCGACAGTCGGTCTTGACTGTGGCGGAATCGCGTAACATGAGGTCGCGGCAGCGAGGCCTGCCCGCGAGCCCCCAACAGGCAAGGAGCGCCCATGGCGACCTCACCGGGGCCGGTGGAAGTCAATGACGAAGACCTCCACACGCGCGACCAGATATTGGAGGCAGCTCTGCTCTGCTTCGCGCAGCTGGGGATCCAGCGCACAAGTATTCAGGACGTCGCAAACATGGCCCGCGTAGCGCGCGGAACCGTCTACCGCTATTTCGAGGATCGAAAGGTGCTCGTGGAGGCGGCCATAAGGCTGGGCGGTCAAAAGTACTATCGCACGGTCGCGGCTGCGATGGCCGACAAGCAGAGCCTGGCCGAGCAGTTGGGCGCGATGGCCGAGGCGCAGGCGTTGATTCTGCTGGAACACCGCACCCGAAACCGGTTGATGGCTGACGACGCCGAGTTCATGCGGCACATGTTCTCCGACGGCGACTCGGTCGTTCGTCGATCGACCGAGTTCCTCAAGCCTTACGTCCGCGAGGCGCAGGAGCGAGGCGAGGTCGGACCGAGGGTCGACATAGACGAGGCCAGCGAGTGGCTTGCCCGAATGATGCATTCTCTCTCGACAGTCAATGGGGCTCAATCGTTCGATATGACCCAACCCGACACTGTTGGAAGATTCGTCGAGACGTTCGCGGTCAACGGTCTGCGCTGACGTCGTTGACGCGGAGGGCGGCTCGCCCAAGTTCATTCGCCGAGGCCGCACCGGTCTCGACATCGGGTGCGCGACACGACTGTAGTCCTCTACAGCCGACGCCAGCCGCGAGTATCAAGACACCAACTGACACTTTTCCGGTCAACTGAACAATTTTTGGTCTACTGTTCCCCGAGGGATGGCAGCGGGCCTGTGCTGTCGAGCCAGTCAGAACGGGAGGAGACCATGACGGAAATCTGTCGCGAAGCACGAATGCTGATCGACGGGCGACCAAGTCCTGCCTCCACCGAGCCGATATACATCAACCTCAACCCGGCGACCGAGCAGTCATCGGCGCCGACGACATGGACGCAGCGATCGTCGCGGCACGACGTGCCTTCGATGGCACTGCCAGGCCGAATTCCACTGTGGCGCAGGATGAGATCTTCGGACCGGTCATCGTGATGAGGCCGCACGTGTACTACGGCATCGACGCCTCCGTCGGCGGCTACAAGCAAAGCGGAATCGCACGGGAAATCGGCGTCGCAGGGTTCGAGGAGTACCTCCAGATCAAGTCGATCGCCATCGGAGCCTCATGACCGGACACACGCTCGCCGGCAAGCGCATCGTCGTCGTGGGAGCCTCCGCCGGCATCGGAAAAGCGTTCGCCACCCGAGCCATCGGCGACGGTGCGCGACTTGTTGTGGTAGCCCGTCGCGAACTTCCCGCCGACGTGCTGTCCGGCGCGGCAGCCGCGACATCGTTGTCCGCCGACATACGCAATCCACACGACTGCGCGCACGTCGGGCGAACCGCAGCAGCGGCGCTCGGACAGGTCGATCTGATGCTGATCACCGCTGCCTATGCTCCGCTGAAACTATTCGCCGAAATGGATGTCGACGACTGGACGAAAGTGTTGGCAACCAACGTGATCGGTGTTCATCAGCTCATCCAGGCCCACCTTCCCGTGTTAGCGCCTTCCGCGATCGTTGCCGTACTCTCGTCGGACTCGGTGCGCCATCCGCACCGTGCGCTCGGCGCATATTCCGCCAGCAAGGCCGCCATGGAGCGCAGCCTGGTCGCCTGGCGGTTGGAACACCCCGGGCTGCGGTTCAGCTGTGTGGAGATCGGAGCGACAGTTCCCACCGACTTCGTGTCCGAATTCGACCCCGAGCTTCTCGGAATCGCCGCCGGCGAGTGGATTTCCCGCGGCCTGGTGCCGGCGACGCACATGACCCCGGAGGGCGTCGCCGACACCATGGCCGGCATCTATGCCAGTGCGCTGGAAAATCCGGAGGTGGGGGTGGACCACCTCACGCTCAAGTCTCCCGCACCTCCGATGAGCGTATGAGAGTCTCCCCGCTGCTGGTGTGGCACAGAGAACGATCCTGCCCTCCATTCGACTCCACCGATACAAGATCCGAATGGGAATCGGATGACTCAGTGCACCATTCGATTTCCGCTCTCGCCGAAATGATTCACCGGGGCCAGCGTTCGCTATGACCTGACGGCTGCAGGACGGTCATATCGCTTGCTGTTCGACAGCGTGATGGATGGTACGCACGGTGGGACGGAAGCCCAGCCGACGCGCTAGTGCACCATCGATCTGCAGATGCCAGGGATGCTCCAGTGCGTTCGACGACGGTTCCATGGCGCCACCGGCAATCTCGACGAGTTCATAAAGCGACATCGGCGCGTCATCGGTGATGTTGACGACGCGGCCGTCGAACGCTCCGGTAAGTGCGAGGCGGATCGCGGCCGCGACGTCGCGGTGATGGATGAGGCTCATCCGCTGCGCTGGATGAAACCCGGCGTTCGCGGCGTGCTCCGGTAGCGCTTCCAAGTGCCCGTCGCGGTCGCCGTAGACGAAGCCGTAGCGCTGGATCGTCCATGTCAGACCACTACTCCGTAAAGAGTTTTCGGCGGCGAGCTTGCTCCCCGGGTACGCGTGCTTTGGGTCGACGGCGTCGTCCTCGCGGCCCGGACGGGTGCTCTCGGCGTCGTAGACGTGTGCGGTGCTCGCCATGATGAAGCGCGCACCGGGTGCGTGCTCTTGCGCCGCACAGATGAGATTGCGGGTCCCGTCGACGTTCACCTTCCAGATCAGGTCGGCGTTCGTTGTCCGAAACGCCGCGGCCAGATGGACGATTGCTTCAACACCGGTGACTGCAAGTGCGAGCGACTCGACATCCGAGAGATCGCCGATCGCTTCGGTCGCGTCTCGAGACACCGATCCCGGTCGACGCACCAAAGCACGGCAGTCGTGGCCGTCTTCCACCAGGCGCGGCAGCAGCCGGGCACCCACCAGACCGGTCGCGCCGGTCACCAAGATCTTCATGACGATTCCTGTCGTGAACGTTGTTCGAGTCGCTCGGTCGCGGTTCGTAATACCCGTATCGCGGTCTCGATGTCGTGGGCGTCGATACCGTCGAAGGCCACCGAATGTATTCGGCTTAAGTCGGGCAAGTCGCGCCACAGCGCTTCCCCAATCTCGGTGATGCGCAACAGCTTTTGTCGCTGATCAATGCTGTCGGGAATCTGCTCGACCAGCTGCTTGCGCACGAGAGTGATGGCGACTGCGCTCAGCGTTGCACGTTCGACCTGCAGGATGCGCTGCAGGTCACGTTGCCGAGTAGGTCCGTCGTTCACCAGGTGATACAGCACGTACCACTGGGTCGCCCCGAGGTCGAAAGGACGAAGCGCGTCCTCCATGGCGATACGTGCTGCGAGGTAACACCGCTTGGCCCACGCTCCGATCGTGTCGTGGCGAACAGCACGAACTTTGTCAGGCACCAGACAATACTGTCAGGTAGCTGACAATATTGTCAAGCCAGCTGCAGACCTAGGACTTCGCCATGTTGGCAAAGCGCGACAAGTGCAACTGATGCGCAACGGTGATCGTCTTCGTCGGGCCGTTGCGGTGCTTGCCCAGGATCAGATCTGCTTCGCCGCCGCGCGGATCGTCGCGCTCGAACGCATCCGGGCGGTGCAACAGGATGACCATGTCGGCATCTTGTTCCAAACTGTTGTGGACGCTGATCAGGTCGGCGACGAAGTTGTGCGTGCCGTCGACGGTGCCGTCGTAGACGTCGTGCTCACCGATACTCGTGATCTCGACAACCGTGTCCCAGAAGACGTCGTTCGTCGCTAGGTCATGGAGCGAGGTGTCCTCGAGGAGAGCTGCCGCCGAATGCAGTCGGCGGCGACTCGGCGCGTGCTTCCACATCGTCGACCCGCAGAACTTGCTGCCCATGGCCGCTGCGAACTGTCGGTGCGTCATCTTGGTATCGACGAGGCCGGCCCGGACCTGCCTCCACACTTCCTTCGGAACGGTGTCCTGATTTGTGTTGCGCACCTTGCCCTCAAGCTTGGTGACAATGTCGCGGGCAGCTCGTGCCTTCATCCCGTTGACACCGACGTGCCTAAGGAATCGCAGCTGGTTCTCCGCACCGGAGATGTGCAGGTGCCACCCATCCCGATAGCCCGCCTTGCGGACTCTCTTGACCCGGCCGAACACGCCGACCCGGGCCAGCAGCCCAGAAACGTCGTCGATGAGTCGACGGCTCGACGAGCCATAGTAAATACGCGCTCTGTCGTTCTTGGCATCCCACCAGACCGAGCCGTCGGTCGCCCACAGGTGCTTGATAAAGAGCGCCACCTGATCATTCGGGAGCGCGAAAACCTCCGCAGGAACGAACTTTTCGTAACTGCGCTTGCCGAACAGACCCAACCCGTCCAGCCATGCGGCGATCGGGTTGCGCTTCCCGTGCGTCAATCGGTATGGCGCAGGCAGCCGTAGGGTCGTCACCCTTGCCGCGGCGTAGTCGTCGCGGGCCGGTTCCATCCCGAAGTGCCGCGCCGCGCTCGACACCGTGGCCAGGTTGAGTTCGTCGATGCTCGCGTACCGGATCGGCTGGTTCTTCACACACGAGCCGTCGCCGATCATGTGCGCCAGCAGGACGACCTCGTCCTCTGGAAGCCGGTGCGTCTGAACCGGCTCCGGCACCCGACGCGGCACCGCCAACCGGTCACCGACCTTCAACTCTCCCAACGGCGTCCAGCCGTCGAACGTCATTAACGGGTGGTTGGCCGTCGCCTCGACCTCGCGGCCGGAGGCCAATCTCAGCTTGAAGACTTCCTTGTGGCCGCTGTAGAAGACGTTCGTCATCGGGCGGGCCACCATGCGCTTGCGCTCATCGAGCGACCACACCAACGGCCGCTCCCCCGTGCGCATCAACTCGCCGAACGTCACCTCGGCCCCGGTGTCCGCCCGCAGGATTCGCGTGTTCGCGGTGAGGCAACCCGACTCGCGGAGGTCCGAGATCATCGGCCGCTTGTCCGTGCGCTGCTCGGGCCCGCGGTTCAGCTGGCTGATCGCCACCACCGGAACGTCGAGTTCCTTCGCCATCAGCTTCAGGCTGCGCGAGAAATCCGATACTTCCTGCTGACGCGATTCGTACTTCTTGCCCGACGTCATCAGCTGCATGTAGTCGACGACGATGAGCCGGAGGCCCGCCTTCTGGCTCAACCGCCGTGCCTTCGCACGGATCTCCATCATCGTCAGGTTCGGCGAATCGTCGATGAACAACGGCGCTTCGCTGATCTCACTCATTCGGCGCGCCAACCGAGTCCAGTCGTCGTCGCTCATCCGACCCGAGCGCATGTCCGCCAGCTTGATCTTTGCCTCGGCCGACAACAGCCGCATCACGATCTCGGACTTGCTCATTTCGAGCGAGAAGATGACGCTCGCCATCTGATGCTTGATCGAGCACGATCGCAGGAAGTCCAGCCCCAGCGTCGAATTGTGTGTCGGCACCATCGCGGGCCCGGCCAGATACAGGTGGTCAGCATTGGCCACCTCAACACAACGAACCGGAACGCTGTCGACCCGCCGCACGGCGTCGATCCCCCACGCCGACTGCCGTCTGCCGCCGATGGACGCCAGTAACGGCGCACGCGTCGCACTGATGATGTCAACGCCGGGTCGCAGCGCAGTCGTGATCTGTACACCTCGCTCGGTCGGCCACTGATGCATCGCATCCGCGACAAGCACCGTGCCGTCGGCGAACTCGACCTCGTAGCAGGGCCGGCCGAGCATGACCTCCGTCGCCGCCACCACCCGCGTCGGCTCACCGTCCACGCCGAGCAAATGGTCGCCCACCGCGACGTCACCCATCATCGTCCAACCCGTCGGCGTGGGCAGCGGAGTATTCAGCGCCAGCGCCTTACCGACACCCGGCCGCGCCGCGATGATGATCATCTGACCGGGATGCAGACCGTTGGTCACCTCGTCGAGATCGGTGAAACCCGTCGGCACGCCGCGCGCTATCCCGCCCTGCGAGGCGATCGCGTCGATCTCATCCATCGTCGGCTGCAGCAGCTGCTCCAGCGGAACGAAGTCCTCCGACGTCCGGCCCTCGGTGACGTCGTAGATCTCGGCCTGCGCGCGGTCCACGATCTCGGTGACATCCGCACCCTCCGCCCCGGCGTAGCCGTACTGCACGACGCGCGTGCCCGCTTCCACCAACCGGCGCAGCAAGGCCTTCTCCGCGACGATGCCCGCGTAGAACCCAGCGTTGGCCGCGGTCGGCACCGTCGAAATCAGCGTGTGTAGATACGGGGCACCGCCGATACGCCGCAGCAGCCCGCGCCGATCCAGCTCGGCCGCCACCGTCACCGCATCCGCCGGCTCCCCGCGGCCGTAGAGGTCGAGGATCGCGTCGTAGACGTTCTGATGCGCGGGCCGATAGAAGTCGCCCGGGCGCAGCCGCTCGAGGACATCGGCGATCGCGTCCTTGCTCAACAGCATGCCGCCCAGGACCGCCTGCTCGGCGGCGGCGTCCTGCGGAGGCTGGCGACCGAAGTCTTCACTGGGAGGTGGGACGTCCATGCCTGAATGACCGAGATCATCCACTACAGCCACGGAGCTACACCTCCCATGATTCAGTTCGAACGTAGGTTCGATACGCGTCTACCGTGACTGTAAGCTCGGCCTCGGACAACCGCTCCCAATCGGTCGCCCAAACTGCCTTGCGACGGCCAACGCTAGACGTTGCTGGAAGCGTCGCAAACCCGCCCTGTTCATGGAGTTGTGGATGGCCTGTGGATAGGTCTGGACAGGCATGTTGAGTCGCTGGGGAAAACCTGTGTATGAACCGCTTAGTTCAGTGCATCCGCGCAGATAGCCGCACCATAAACCGCCTGGGATTCTGTGGATGGGAATTCCCTCGGCGTGTCGTGTTGGGTTGCCATCTCGGGCGTGTTGTGTTTCCAGATGTCGCCGCGCAGGTTAACGGGCGGTTAGCTTCGCTGTCAGCTAACTATCGGCTGGAGTTCGCCAGCACGCACAGCAACGGCCGGGTGAGGATCGAACCCGTCCTCAACCCGGCCGTATTAACGCTGGTGTTAATTTCCTCCGACGACGCTCAGCGACACCGAAGCCGTCACTTCGGGGTGCAGACGCACCGTGACGGGATGTTTGCCCGTCGACTTGATATGGGCCTTCGGTAGCTGCACCGTGCGCTTGTCGAGATTCGGGCCGCCGGCCTTCTTGATCGCGGCAACCACGTCCGCACCCGTGACGGAGCCGAACAGCTTGCCGGTGTCCGTGGCCGCCTTGACCGTCAGCTCGATGTCGCCGAGTCCCTCGATCGCGGTCTTCAGTTCGCGCGCGTGCTCGAGGCCCTGCACGGCCTTGGCCTCGCGGGCCCGGCGGATCTCCTCGGCCTGGCGCTCGGCGCCACGCGATGCCACGACGGCCATGCCGCGGGGCAGCAGGAAGTTCCGGCCGTAGCCGTCCTTGACTTCCACGATGTCACCGGAGATGCCCAGGTGCTCCACCTCGGTGGTGAGAATGAGTTTCATATCTGTGTCTTCCTAGATGTCTCTGGCGGGCCTACCGCGTCGACGAACTGAACGGCAGCAGCGCCACCTCGCGGGCGTTCTTCACCGCAATCGCGATGTCGCGCTGATGCTGCACGCAGTTGCCGGTCACGCGGCGGGCGCGGATCTTGCCGCGCTCGCTGATGTAGGTACGCAGCAGTGCGGTGTCCTTGTAATCGATGACCTGGTTCTTGCCCTTCTTGGAGCAGAACACGCACTTACGGGTCTTGACCGGCTTCTCGGGAGCCGGCCGCCTCTTGGTCGAGGACTTGGCCATGTGTCTATCTCTTTCTGGAATTGCTGATCAGTAGTTAGGTCAGAAGGGTGGCTCGTCGTCGGCGCCGCTGAACGAACCTGACGCGGGAGCGCTGCCCCACGGGTCGTCCTGCTTGCCGTCGGAACCGCCGGCCGCAGCGCGGGAACCCCCGCCGCCGAAGCCGCCACCACCGCCGCCGCTGCGGCTGGCCTTGTTCACCTTGGCCGTCGCATAGCGCAGCGACGGGCCGATCTCGTCGACCTCGAGCTCCACCACCGTGCGCTTCTCACCCTCACGGGTCTCGAAGGAGCGCTGCTTGAGCCGCCCCTGCACGATCACGCGCGACCCGCGGGTCAGGCTCTCGGCCACGTTTTCCGCCGCCTCGCGCCAGATGTTGCAGCGGAGGAACAGCGCTTCGCCGTCCTTCCACTCGTTGGTCTGACGGTCGAAGATGCGCGGGGTCGACGCCACTGTGAAGTTGGCGACGGCCGCACCCGACGGCGTGAACCGAAGCTCGGGATCGGCGGTCAGGTTTCCGACGACCGTGATGATGGTGTCACCAGCCACGAGTTCCTCCTGGAGTTTGGCGGTGTGCAGTCGCAGGCGAGCCTACGGAGCCGCTCCGACGAACGTCACCCTTTAGTGCTTGTCGGTCCGAAGCACCTTGGTCCGCAGCACGGACTCGTTCAGGTTGAGCTGGCGGTCCAGCTCGGTCACTGTCGCGGGTTCGGCCTTCACATCGACGACGGCGTAGATGCCCTCGGCGTGCTTGGCGATCTCGTATGCCAGCCGGCGACGACCCCAGATGTCGACCTTGTCGACAGTGCCGCCGTCCTTGCGGACCACGTTGAGGAATGTCTCCAGCGACGGAGCGACGGTGCGCTCGTCGAGAGTGGGGTCAAGAATGACCATGATTTCGTATGGACGCATGAGAACCTCACCACCTCCTACGGTCTAGTACGGCCACGGTCGTTCCGTGGCAGGAGGGTTACCTGCGTCGGCAACCGGCCCAGGCTACAGGAATGCCTGCTGATCTGCGAAATCGCGCTGCTCGCCGGGCCGCGACCATCGGCGCCATTGCGGGTTGGCCGATACTGGGACGGGCCTGCACGCGTATCAGTCGAACCTCCGGAGGAGACACCTAGTGACCGACCGCGATGACGAGTTGCGGAGAAGGCTCGGATGGACCGGCCCCGAGGCCACCGACCACGAGGCCGACGACCCGGAACCGGCCCCGGCTTCCACGTGGCAGGTGCAGGAGAGTCCACGCGACGACTCACCCCCGACCGAGACCTGGGACGCGGTCCGCGGCCCGACACCCGAAGCGCCGACAACGGATTCGGGTCCTCCGCCTCATTTCAGAGCTCCCGAGGACCGGGGTGGCAACTTCCGTCAACCGCCGCCCCGCTATGGCCCACCCCCGGGAGTACCACGCGGCACCGGACCGCTGCCGCCTCCGCCCGCACCCGGACCGTGGGGTCAGCGGCCACCCCCGCAGCAGTATCCGCCCTTCCAGGGCGGTCCACCGCCGGGCCAACCGTGGGGTCCCGGCGGCTACGGTCCCGACAACCCCATGGCGCCGGCCTCCTACGCCGAGCGGATACGACCTGACGAGCTGGTTCGACCCCGTCGTGTCCCACCGGGTCGCGGGTGGCGTCTGGCGCTGTACAAGGCCACCTTCGGGGTCCTCAATCTGGGCCCGGGTCCTGACGAGATCCGCGAGGCGGAGCTCATCGCGAAGATCCGCGCGCCGATGCGGGGGCACTTCAAGGTCGGCGTGATGGGCAAGGGCGGGGTCGGCAAGACCACGGTGTCGGCGAGTATCGGTTCGGTCTTCGCCGAACTGCGCCAGGACGACCGCGTGGTGGCCATCGATGCCGACACCGCGTTCGGGAAGCTCGGCAGCCGCGTCGACCCCCGGGCACAGGGCTCCTATTGGGAGCTGGCGTCCGATCAACACATCGAGACGTTCGCCGACATCCGAAATCGGGTGGGCAACAACGCCGCCGGCCTGTTCGTTCTGGCCGGCGAGGGAACTCCGGCCCGTCGGCGCGTGTTGGATCCGGCGATCTACCGGGAAGCGACGTCTCGACTGGACCGGTATTTCACGATCTCGATCATCGACTGCAGCTCCACCATGGACAGTCCGGTCACCCAGGAGGTATTGCGCGACCTCGACGCCTTGATCGTGGTCTCGTCGCCGTGGGTCGATGGCGCGGCCGTGGCCGGCCAGACCCTGGATTGGCTGGCCGCACGGGGGCTCACCGCTCTGCTGCAACGCACGGTCGTCGTGCTCAACGATTCCGACGGCCACGCTGACAAGCGGACGCGTTCGATTCTGGCGCAACAGTTTTCGGGTCAGGGCCAGGTCGTCATCGAGGTGCCTTTCGACGGACATCTGCGGCCGGGTGGCGTCATCGACCGCACCGCCGAGATGTCGACGGCGACGAGGCGTCGCTTCATCGAGGTCGCCGCCGCACTTGCCGAGCACTACCCGACCCAGGACGACCGCAGCCGAGACCGCCACTGATCAGTGCAGCTGGTCGATCAATGCTTCGATGTCTCGGACGGCGTCGGCAGACACGGGTTCCTCTGCCTCGGCATTGATGATGTCCTGCTCGGAAACGCCTGCGGCTTGGGCGGTTTCGAGGATGGTGAGATTGGCGCCGCGACGCGCCGCGTACAGCCGCTGCCCGACGGTGGCGTGCGGCGCGCGGGCAGCGCGCAGCATGAGTTGGTCGTAGCGTGTGCGCACCGCACTGAGCGCTTTGATCAACGCCGGTGACACCTTGCTGATCCGGGCCGCCCTCGCCGCCACCGCCTCGAGCTGTCGCAGATCCGCGAGGATTTTGGTGGCGCGGGGGGTGAAGTCGGGATCCTCGACGGGCGGCAGAGCATCGACCGCGGTGCCGAAGGTGTTCACCGCGGTGACCACCGCCTGTGCGATCAGCGGGATGTCGTCGCCGATGTGTCCGGGTGATTCGCCCGGGTGCTCGGCGTTGACCGACTCGCCCCGCCGCAGCCGTGCGATCGTTCCCGGCGGCCATTGCAGCACTTCTTCGAGCTTTGCTCGGGTGCGCTCGCGCGGCCAGCTGCGGCCCTTCTC
Source organism: Mycolicibacterium moriokaense (assembly GCF_010726085.1). Classification (NCBI taxonomy): domain Bacteria; kingdom Bacillati; phylum Actinomycetota; class Actinomycetes; order Mycobacteriales; family Mycobacteriaceae; genus Mycobacterium; species Mycolicibacterium moriokaense. The sequence goes on along the minus strand of NZ_AP022560.1, from coordinate 507,264 downwards.
GAACGCGATCAGCGCGCCGGCGTTGATGATCCCGTCCGCCGCCAGGCTGCGCTGGCTGATGTCGAGCTCGCGGCGGCGGGCCGCGGCGGCCGCGCCCGCCCGCAGCATCCCCGGATCCAGGACGTCGGTCGACTCCGGGTCGGTCATCAACGGGCGTTCCTCGGGCGTTCACGGGGGTGGATCGGCACGGCAATCGTAACTGCCGTTATGGCCACCGCTACGACTTCCTTCGGCGTGGCTACGACTAATCCGTGGCGAAGCTACGCCCCACGGACGCTGGCGCTGCATTCCGTCCGCCAATCGCGCCTGATCCCTCTGCGCACCTTTTCCCAGATCAGCCGCCGGATCTCAGACTGGTCCGCCTATCCAGCATACGAAGGCCCCTCAACTTCTGTAGCGCTAACTGTTGCATCGCTACGGTTTATTGGTTAGCTTTGCGTCATCGCGCGGCACACCGGCCGCACGGCGCATGGGGGGACAACGGCATGAACACAACGCACTGGGACGAGACGCCGGTGGGTGCCTGCACACAGGATCCCGAGCGGTGGACGACCTCGGCGGACGAACAGGCCAAGGCGATCTGCCGGGCATGCCCGCGCCGTTGGCTGTGCGCCCGCGACGCGTGCGAGTTACCTCGCGCCGAAGGTCTGTGGGCCGGCATCGTGATCCCCGAAGGGGGTCGCGGCAGAACGTTTGCCCTGCGCCAGCTGCGGTCGCTCGCCGAGCGCAACGGCCAGCAGGTCCGCGCACGTCGCTACTACTATGCGGAAACCGCCTGACTTGTCGCCCGCCGCCGCGATGGGGGGTCGGCGGTGGGCGACTACCAGGTGTCGATGAAGCGTCGATCCGGGCGGCGCGGTTCGTGCATGGTGGCCGCCGCCAACGTGTCGATGATGAGCCGGCGGGTGTCGGCCGGGTCGATCACATCGTCGATCTCGAAGAGCTGAGCGGCGTTGAGCGCCTTGGCATTCTCCTGGGCCGCTGCGGTGGCCTGACGCACCCGCTCCTCGCGTTTCTCCTCGACGGCGATCGCCTCGAGCTCCTTGCGCAGACCGAGTCGCACCGCACCTTCGAGTCCCATAGGCCCGAGATGCGCCCCCGCCCACGCAACGGTGAGGACGGGTTCGTGCAAGCTGCCGCCCGTCATCGCTTGCGCGCCAAGGCCGTAACCGCGACGCATCACCACCGCCACGACCGGCACACTCATAGCGGCCCCGGCGACGAGCATGCGCGACGCGCGGCGCACCAGCGCCTCGGCCTCGGCCGCGGGACCCACCATGTAGCCCGGGCCGTCGATCAGCGAGACCACCGGCAGCCCGAAGGTGTCGCACAGTTGCAGGAAGCGCGCCGCCTTGTCCGATGCGGCCGCGGTGATCGCGCCGGCCATCACCATCGAGTTGTTCGCGATGATGCCAACAGCGCGCCCGTCGATTCGCGCCAGCGCCGTCACCATCTCGGCGGCGAATCGCGGCCGCAGGAACGTCACCGACCCATCATCGGCCAGCGTCTCGATGATCGGATTCACCGGATAGGCACGGCGTGCCCGCTCGGGAACCATTGTGCGCAAGGCTGTTTGGTCGCCTGCGTGACCCGGTGCGGTCGTGCCCTGGAAGTAGGCGAGCAGCCGTTTGGTGACGGCGACCGCCTCCGCCTCGTCGGCGACGACGACGTCCACCACGCCGTTGGGCTCCTGCATGCGGATCGGGCCGACCTCGTCAGGGTGGACGTTGCCGAGCCCGCCGCCCGCGATCATCGCCGGCCCGCCCATACCGATGGAGGTGTCCTCCGTCGCGACGATCAGATCCGAACAGCCGGCAATCACGGCGTTGCCCGCGAAGCAGCGGCCCTTGACGATCGCGATGCGCGGCACCAGACCCGACAGCGCGGCCCAGAGCTTGAACGCGCGGGTGTCGAGGGCCGAGACGGTGGGGTAGTCGGTGTCGCCCGGTCGTCCCCCGCCGCCCTCGGCGAAGAACACCGTCGGCAGGCGCATGCGCTCGATGAGTTCGAAGAGGCGGTCCTTCTTGCGGTGGCCCAACGAACCCTGCGTACCGGCGAGCACCGTGTAGTCGTAGGACAGCACTGCGCAGGCCGCGCGGTCCTCGCCGAAGAGATCGCCGTTGATGCGTGCGGTGCCTGCCACCAACCCGTCGGCCGGGGTCCTCGCGATCAGGTCGGCAAGGTCGCGCCGGTGGCGCTGGGCGGCGATCGCGAAGCGGCCGTATTCGACGAACGAGTCGGGGTCGACTAGATCGGCGATGTTCTCCCTGGCGGTGCGACCGTTGCTCGCGTGCCTGCGTTCGACGGCGTCGGGCCGCGCCGCATCCTCGGTCAGCGCTCGGCGCTGCAACAACTCGGCATAGTCGGCGCGAATCGGGTCGTTGGGCATGGGTGGTGATGCTAACAAGCTGTGATACTTAGCACCCTATTAGTTAGTGTGCTATCTATCGGAGTACGGTGGGTGTTATGACTGTCATGGACGCGGCCGTCGATCCCCTCGCCCTCGAACGGCAGGTGTGTTTCGCGTTGGCGGTCACCAACCGTGCGGTGTTGGCGGTCTACCGTCCGCTGCTCGAACCGCTCGGCCTCACCCACCCGCAGTACCTCGTGATGCTCGCGCTGTGGGATCACCACAAGTCGAATGCGGAGCGGCCACTGACGGTCAAGGAGATCGCCTCGACGCTGCAATTGGATTCGGCCACGTTGTCGCCGATGCTCAAGCGGCTGGAGGCGCTCGGGTTCATCACCCGCTCGCGCAGTGCAACCGATGAACGTGCCACCGACGTCCGGCTGACCAAAGTGGGTATCCAGCTGCGTCGCCGCGCGCTGAAGATTCCGCCCGCGGTGGTGGAACGCCTCGGCGTCGGCCTCGACGAACTCGAACAGCTGCACGACGTACTCACCCGTGTCAATGCTGCGGCGCTGGCGGCGGGAACTCTCGATGAAAGGAAGGATCCGCGATGAACTCGACGACGAAGAGGCCGGGTCCGCTGCAGTACATCGCCTACATCTACGGCAAGCGTCTGCCCGACTCGATGCGCATGTGGGTGGCTCACGACCTCGCCGACCACGGAGCTGTCCGGCGGCACATGATCCGCATGGCGATACCGCCGTTCCTGGTGCTCGCCCCGTTCTGGTTACTGCCGGCGTCGCTCTACGTGCACATGGAGATGACGGTGCCGATCTACATCTGGGCCCTGCTGATGGCGCTCGCACTGAACAAGGTGTGGCGGCGCTATCGGCTCGCACAGCACGGTTGGGACCCCAACCTGGTGGACGAGATCAACCGCAAGAAGAACGCCGCCATGCACGAGGCCTACGCCCGCAAGTACGGGCCGCGTCCGCAAGAGGCGCGCTGGCAGGCGAACAGCAGCCCGTTCTAGGCGTAGAGCGAGTCGACGACACGGGTCGCGGTGGCAAGGTCGACGCCCGTCTCGTCGCGATAGGCCTTGATCGCGCCTAGCTTGTTGCCTGCGGCGACCAATTCCCGCACCCGTGCCGACACTTCGGTGCGGGAGAGCGCCGCGAGATCGGGCATCGGCACCCCGGTCTGCTCGTAGAGGTGCTTCACGAGTTGTTCGAGAGCGCCGAGGCGCGCGTAGATGTCGTTGGTGGACGTCACCGGCACAGTCTGACACCAGAGTTATCCACAGGCAGGCCGAAACCTGCGCCTGACCTGTCGGCGTCCGCGTTTAGCGTGCAAGGCATGACGAACTGGATAAACACGGTCAGTCGTGGCCACGTCGAGCGTGGGGTGCGCGGGCGTTTCACACAGGCCAACCACGGCAAGCCGCACATGTTGCGCAAGATGGAACGGGGCGACTGGATCATCTTCTATTCGCCGAAAACCGACTATCCAGAGGGTGATCCGCTGCAGGCCTTCACCGCTATCGGACAAGTCGTCGACGATGAGCCCTACCAGACCGAAGTGGCGTCCGACTTCCAGCCGTGGCGCCGCAACGTCGACTTCCTCGAGTGCACCGAAACGCCGATCCGGCCGCTGCTGGAGAAGCTGAACTTCATCGAGGACAAGTCGCGGTGGGGCTACAAGTTCCGGACGGGGGTGTTCACGATTGACGACCACGATTTCGAAGTGCTCCGTTCGGCGATGACGGGCTCGAGGTGAGGCCTACTGTGTTCGGGTGAGCAACATCGACCCGGCGCCTGCTGAAGTCGCCTGTGCGCCATCGGCATTCACGGGCGTGCTGCACGCTCGGGAAGTGCCGCTGGGCGGCCCGCGGGCGATCCGGGTCCGCCGGACCTTGCCGCAGCGGGAGCGGTCGCTGATCGGGGCGTGGTGCTTCGCCGACCACTACGGACCGCATGACGTCCGCAGCGGTCCCGGCATGGACGTGCCGCCGCATCCGCACACCGGTTTGCAGACGGTCAGTTGGCTGTTCAGCGGGGAGGTGGAGCACCGGGACAGTGCCGGTGTGCACGCGATGGTGCGGCCGGGTGAGCTCAACTTGATGACGGCGGGCGCGGGAATCTGCCACTCCGAGGTGTCGACATCGGCGACCACCGTCTTGCACGGCGCGCAGCTGTGGGTGGCGTTGCCCGACGCCGCCCGCGACACCGGCCGCGACTTCGCGCACTTCGCCCCGGAGCCGCTGTCGCTGGGCGATGCCACGCTGCGGGTGTTCCTCGGCGAGCTCGCCGACGTTCGTTCGCCTGTGCATACGTTCACGCCGCTACTCGGTGCGCAGCTCGACCTCGAGCCGGGCGCCGACCTGAGGCTCGATGTTGACCGCGACTTCGAGCATGGCGTGCTGCTCGACCAGGGCAAGGTCGAGGTCGCGGGCACCGCCCTCAACGTCGCCGATCTCGCGTTCCAGCCCACGGGCTGCGACCAGCTGCACATCGTCAACCGCGATGACGGCCCCGCTCGCGTCCTGCTGCTGGGCGGCACACCGTTTCCCGAGCAGTTGGTGATGTGGTGGAACTTTGTCGGCCGCAGCCACGAGGACATCGCGACGTACCGCCAGCAGTGGCAGGAACACGACGACCGGTTCGGCTCGGTCGAGGGCTACGTCGGGCCGACGACCCGGCTGCCCGCGCCTCCCCTACCGAACGTGACGTTGCGACCGCGTCCGAATCCCGCGCCCTAAGCCGCCTCGGCGAAGGTGAACGACGTCCCCACGGCGTTGGGCACGAACGCGTCGGGCAGCGCCGCCGCCAACCGATGCTGCGCCTTCCAACCAGTGCAGTGTGCGGGAACCAGGACGTCGGGCCGCAACTCGCGGAACGCGTCGACGGTCGGTTCGATGATGGGCTCGAAGGCCTTTCCGCCGAGGTGGAACCCACCGAGCAGGGCATGCAGGCGGTCCACGCCGGTCAGCCGCAGGGCGTGCCGCGCGATGTTCACCGCGCCGGCGTGACCGCAGCCGGTCAGTACCACCAGCCCCCTGCCGCGGACATGCACCACCAGCGCCTGCTCGTCGAGCACCAGCGGGTCGGGCTCCCAGCGACCGTCGCGCAGCGCCTGGTGGCCCGGCAGCCCGCGCTCGAACTCCGTGGTGCGGTCCACCTCGCCGGTGATCAGCACCGATCCGTCGAGGAGCAGCGACGGCTGGCGCCGCTCGATCACCTCGAACCCCTCGGCCTCCAGCGCTGTGCGGCTCAGCGTCGGCAGTTCCAGCGCGGGCGCGTTCGGCAGTGCGAACCGGCGCCGGCTGAACACCAGCGGGTGCACCGCGAGGGGCAGTCCGCTGCGGCCGCGGAGCCGTGCCAGCCCGGGGAAGCCGCCGTCATGGTCGGGATGGCCGTGGCTGAGCACGACGGCCTCGATCGCCGACGCGTCCAGATCCATACGTGCGAAGTTGGTCGCCATACCCTCCGGTGAAATGCCTGTATCGAAAAGCACTGTGTGCGTTCGATTCTCACGACGCGTCGTCACCAGCGCCGAGAAACCGTGCTCGGCGATCAGTCCCGGCGTCGAGCGGCCCTCCTCGAACTGCGGGGCTGCCACCGGCGCCACCTTGCCCATCCCGGTCCGGCGGGCCGGACCCACGTCGGTCATCAACATGTCGTAGCTGTTGTCCACCAACGTCGTGATCACGAGTTCGTCGACCGGCGCGAGTGCGATCGGGTCAACCGCGGTGCCCTCCGCTCGACGGGGTGCGGAGGCCAGGGCGTCTGCGGCGGTGCCGCCGTCGTCACACATGGCTCCATCTTGCGCTGCCGGGTATAGAGGAGGAATGGCAACCGACAAGACCGGCGCGACCACCACCGTCAGCCAAGAGGCCGACCGCTTCACCATCTCCGTGGACGGCACCGTCGCCGGCTTCACCGAGATCGTCGACCGTGACGGTCGGCGCACCTTCACCCACACCGAGGTCGACGACGCGTTCCAGGGCCGCGGCCTGGCCTCGATCCTGATCGCCGAGGCGTTGGAGCAGACGCGCGACGCCGGCCTGCGGATCGTGCCGGTGTGTTCGATGGTCGCCTCCTACGTGAAGAAGCATCCCGAGTTCGACGACGTGGTCGACGCCGCCGACGCGTAGCAAACCCGGGGCCGCTATCGTCGTCGCCGATGACGACTCGGGACAGTGCTGTCGACACAGCGCAGCGCGGCGGCACGCCAACGGCCTTCTTCACGCCGGACGGCGACCTGTTCGCGCCCACGCGGATTGCGCGCGGGCCATGGGGCCAGACGATCAGCGGCAACTACCTCGGCGGGCTGATCGGTCACGTCATCGAACGCGACGCCGGGGAGCCCGACCTTCAGCCGGCTCGCCTGACCGTCGACCTCTTCCGGCCTGCGGCACTCGCGCCGCTGCGCATCGACACCACCGTCGTCCGGCAGGGTCGTCGCCTGAAACTGGTCGACGCCGTTGCCGTTCAAGGCGACACCGTCGTCGCGCGGGCCAGCGCATTGTTTCTGCGCCGCGGTGAGCAACCGGTCGACGAGATCTGGACTTCACCGATCACCATGCCGCCACCGCCGCCGACACCGGATCCCATCCCCCGCGGGCTGCATTCCCTGGTGTGGACCTACGGCAAGGAGGAGCACACACCGGGTCCCGGCTTCGGGCTCGTCGCCTGGGAACACACCGGCCCCAAACACATCTGGGTGCGCGACATCCGTCCGCTCGTCGACGGCGAAGAACTGACCCCGTTCACCCGGGCGTCGATGGCCGGTGACATGGCCAGCTCGCTAACCCATTACGGCCCAAACGGTTTGCAGTTCATCAACGCCGACTACACGTTGACGCTCAGCCGCCTGCCGGAGAGTCCGTACATCGGTCTGACCGCGATGACCCACTCCAGTCACGCCGGGGTGGCGACCGGTGTCGCCACCATCGTCGACGAGTTCGGCACGATCGGCAGTGCGACGGCCACCGCGCTGTCTAACCCCGGCTTCGATCCCCCGCACCCGTAGAAGCGTCCGAAATCGCCGAAACTACGGTTTCTGACGGGATTCGGCTGAAATCCGTCAGAAACCGTAGTCTCGAGCGCTCGAATCGCTCTAGCTGATGCCGACGACCTCCTGCGCGATCTCCGCAACGCGGGTCTGCGCGGCGGACACCAGGCGCGCCCGGTTCTTGTTCGCTTCCTCGTACGCGATGATCGCGCGGATGTCGGCCGGCGACTCCAGCTCCTTCACCGCGGCGACGGCGTCGTTGAGATTCAGCTCGTCGTAGTCAGGGATCGGCAGCTCCTCGACGTCGAGGACACCGGTTGCAGCGCGCGCGTTGTGCAGCGCATCCGCGGCCTGCTCGGCGCCCTCATCCCGGACGACGCCCTCGGCGGTCTGCAGCGCCGCATCGCGCGATGCGCCGATCGCCTTGAGCGCCACCTCGCCGGCATGCTGCGCGCGGCGGACCAGGTCATCGACGGCCGGGCCTGCCGAACGCAGCAGCTCCGCGACCCGATCGGCCGACTGCACCGACCACTGTCCGGGCAGGCCGACGATCTTGACGGCCGTACCCGCCGCGGCCTGCAGCGGTGTGCGGCGCAGCGCTGCGGGTCCGCCGAGTGCGTCCTCGGCCAGCACCGTGGTCAACCAGTTGACGGTGGCCGAGTGCGCGGTGATCAGGCGGTCGGCCAGCTCCTGGACGTCGGCGTTCTTCGCCGCGACCGCGAGCGCCTTGATGTAGCGCGACCGGTCGAGCAGCTGATCCTCGAGCGCGAGGTCGCCGAGCAGGGCCTCGTCGAACGGCTGTGCCTGCTCGGTCAGCGCCTTCACCGCGGCGGCGGCGCGGCCAAGGAACGGGCCGATGGTGTCCGGGAAACCGCCGAGGTCACGGATCGCCTTCTCGATCGCCTCGGCGCGGATGCGCCCGTTGTTCGCGTTCTGGGTCAGTTCCTTGCGCACGGCCTCGGTGCGTGCCTGCGCAACGCGGGTCTCGGCGACCTGAATCTCGGTGTGCGTCAAGTCGAGAACGGTACGCAGTTGGTTGATCAGAGTGGTGTGGGTCGTGCTCGTCATCGTTGAATCGCCCCTTAAGCGTTGACGGTTTGAGGTCGGCGCTGGGGTGCACCTGTCCGTTGGCTACCCGACGCACCGGGCAGCCCAACATTCAGGTGTGTGAGATAAGTCGCACCGCGCTCAGCGCGGCTTGAGCACTAGCACTGGGATCTCGCGATCGGCCCAGCTCTGATACGTGTCGAAGTCGGCGTAGGCGTCCACCAGCTTGGGCCACAGCCGCGCCCGCTCCTCCGGACTCGCCACCTCTGCGCGCACCGCCCGCCGATCAGTGCCGATCTCGATGTACACGTCGGGGTTGGCCACCAGGTTGTGGTACCACTGCGGATGCGTGTCGCGACCGCCCTGCGACGCGACGATGATGACGTCGTCGCCGTCGGTGATGTACACCAGCGGTGACACGAACGTCTTCCCGGACTTGCGCCCGGTGTGCTCGAGAAGCAGCGTCGGCACCGGCTTCTTCAACCCCGCGCCGATGCGCCAGTTGGCGCCGATCTTTCCGCCCGAGCGCCGATACACCCACACGTGAGCCTTGCCCGCGTACTTCATCGCCTTGGCGACCAACGGCGAATTCAGTTGCTTGGGCTTGTTTTTCGGATCCATCGGGGTCCCCTTAGAGGTATTGGGCCGTGCTGCCGCCGACGGGCATCTCCGGCATGCCGAGCTTGCGATGGTCCCAGCTGCGCATCCTGCTGGGCACCACCCGGACGCAGATCCGGTTGTGCATCATCTGGTCGACGAACGGGCGCATCTCGTCGGTGTATGGGCCGGTGTAGCGCTCCCACACGCTGATGCCAACGCGCAGAACGGTTTCCGGGTCCTCGACAATCTCGGCGGTGCCGTCGATCGAGACGCCGCGCAACGTGTCGTAGGTCTTGCCGTCCTCGATCATGACGGTGATCGTCGGATCACGGCGCAGGTTCACCGCCTTCTGCGACTTGGCCTTGGTCTCGAACCAGATCTCTCCGTCGACGACGGCGTACCACATCGCGACCAGGTGCGGCCGCCCGTTCGGCAGCAGGGTGGCCATGGTGGCCGTACGGCTGCGCTCGATGAACTCAGCGATCTCGTCATCGCCCATCACGATTTTTGAACGTTCGTTCTTGCCCACGAAGCCGATCTTGTCAGGTCGTCGTTGCGGTGACTGTCACCGGGATGCCGTTGAGTGCGCCGTTACCCGACGGCTCGTCGATGAACGTCGGTGGGGACAGCACGTTGGTGTTGACCCCGGGCGACCCGTTGGCGACGGACATCCGGGTGCCGGGCTTGCCGTGGCCCCAGCCGTGTGGCATCGACACCACGCCGGACATGATCGCGTCCGTCACTTCCGCGGCCACCTCGATGGTTCCGCCCGCCGAGGTCACGGTGACGACGTCGCCCGTCGACACTCCGCGTTTGGCCGCATCGTCGGTGTGGATCAGCAGGGTGCAGCGGTCGCGGCCCTTCATCAGCGGCCCGACGTTGTGCAGCCAGGAGTTGTTCGACCGCAGATGCCGTCGGCTGACCAGCACCAACTCGTCCGGCGCCCGGTCAAGGCGCTGCGCCAGCCGCGGCAGGTCGTCGAGCAGATACTGCGGGGCGAGCCGGATCTTCTTGTCCGAGGTGCCCAGCACCTCGGGGACGCGGGCCACCATCGGGCCGAAGTTGATGCCGTTGGGGTGCGCCTTCAGCTTCTCCAGCGTGAGGCCGTCGGGATTCTCGCCGTACCGGTCGCCGAAGGGGCCGGTGCGCAGCGTGAGGTCGAGGATCCGTTCGGGGCCGCCGTGGTCATAGTGCTTGCGGATCTCGGCGCCGTCGAGGCCGACGGTGAAGGCCATGTAGTCGAAGAACCCGTCGTCGATCGCGGCGACGTCGACGTCCTCGGCCGGGGTACCGGTGCACAGCCCCGTCAAGCGGATGAGGATCTCCCACTCCTCGGGGGCGTCGGGGTCCGTCCGGTTGAACACCGGTGCGGAGTAGTTGGCGATGGAGTTGATCGCGAAGTTGAGGATGAGGTCATCGTGGTGTGGTTGTTCCAGCGGCGACGGCGCGGGCAGGATTACGTCGGCGTGCCGAGTGGTCTCGTTGAGCCACAGGTCGACGGAGATCATCGCGTCGAGGGTGGGCAGCACCTCGTCGAGCTTGTGCCCCGCCGGGGTGGACAGCACCGGGTTGCCCGCGACGGTGATGAGCGCCTTGATCTGGCCCTCCCCCGGCGTCGCGATCTCTTCGGCCAGACACGACACCGGTACCTGTCCGAGGACCTCCTTGGCGCCGCGCACGCGGGTGCGAAACCGGCCGAACTCCGGTGCGCCGTCCTCGAGGCCGGGGATCGGTTGCACGGTCACGGACCAGGCCGCTGCGCGCGGGAACATCGACCCGCCGGGCTTGTCGAAATGGCCGGTGAGGATGTTGACGACGTCGACCAGCCAGCTGGCGAGGCTGCCGAATTCCTGGTTGCACAACCCGATTCGGCCGTAGACGACCGCGCGTTCGGTGCGTACGAGCTCGCGGGCCAACCCTCGGGTGCGCTCGGCGCTGATACCCGTGACGCCGGCGACGCGCTCCGGGGACCAGTCGGCGGCCACCTCGCGCATGCGGTCGAGCCCGTCGATGTACGGAGCCAGCTCACCGAGGTCGACCAGGCCCTCCTCGAACAGGGTGTGTGCGACGGCCAGCAGGAGCGCGGCGTCGGTGCCGGGGGTGATCGGCAGCCACTCGTCGGCGCGCGCCGCGGTGGCGGTGCGGACCGGGTCGATGACAATGACCTTGCCGCGCTTGCGAATTGCGCCGATGATGCCCATCACGTCGGGCGCCGCCAGGAGTGATCCCTGCGATGCGGCGGGGTTTGCGCCCATCACCACCAGCAGATCGGTCCGCTCGATGTCGGGCACCGGGAACGTCCACCAGCCGCCGTACATCAGATGCGACGACAGGTTCTTCGGCCACTGGTCCACCGTCCCGGGCGAGTAGGACAGCGGGATGCCCGACATGCCCAGCAGGACGCCGGTGTAGCGGCCGAGTGAGAACGAGTGCGCCAGCGGGTTTCCCGTGTAGCAGGTGACCGCGCCGATGCCGTACCTCTCGACCACCGGTGCCAACAGCTCGGTGCAGCGCCGGAATGCCGCGTCCCAGCTGACTTCCTGCCACTCTCCGTCCACCTTGATCATCGGGTGACGAATCCGGTCCGGGTCCTCGTGCACCACCCCCAGACTCGCCCCCTTGGGGCAGATGTGCCCGCGGCTCCAGACGTCGTCGGGGTTACCGCGGATGCTGGCGACCCGTCCGTCGACGACCTGAATCTCCAGTCCGCACATGGCTTCACAGAGCGGACACGTGTAGAGGTGCCGGCCGTCCTCGCCGACGCCGGCCAACAGGTTCGTCTGTCCGGTGGTCACTGCGGTCATCGCTCCTCCGCTCTTCCGCGAAATAGCGTTCCGGGTCGTGAGCTAGGCCGAATTGCAGCCCGGAATGCTATTTCGCGGCGAAACCCGCTTGTTGTGACACACTGTAACGACAAACGGCGGACGGGAGGGCGCGAATGGTGCACACGACCGAACGCCGTCACCGGCGCCAGGGGTCGCGTCGAGACCCGTCCATCGACGCCGCGGTTCTCGCCGCGACACGGCGCCTGCTGGTCGAGCGCGGCTATGCGGCGACGACCATCGACCTGATCGCCACCACCGCGCAGGTGAGCCGTCCCGCCGTGTACCGCCGGTGGAGTTCCAAGGCCCAGCTGGTGCACGAGGCGCTCTTTCCCGACCTCGGCCCCGAACCTCCCGCCGACGACTTCGTCGCCGAGATCAACCGACTGTGCCGCGGCGCCATGGCCATGTACGGCGACCCGGCCGTGCGTGAGGCAATTCCCGGTCTGCTCAACGACTTACGCGCGGACCGACGGATGCGGCGCCTCCTCAGCGACCGGCTCGAGGCCGCCGCACGCAGCCAGCTCGCCGAGCGCATCGATGTGGCGGTCACCGACGGCACCGCCCGGTACGGCGTCGACGCCGACACCGTCATGGACGTGATCGCGGGCGGTGCCTGGTACGCGGTCTGCGTGCGGCACGTCAAGGACATCGATGCCGCAGCCGCGCGGCTCAGCGATCTGGTGCTGCGCGGCGTCCTGGCCTGACGTCCCCCGGTCACAGGTACATGCCAGCAGGGGCGCTGGCGCGGTAGCGGCCGTTGCCCACCTCGATGAGCAAGGCCGCGGTGGTGATCTCGCCGCCGTCCGTGGAGAGCACGGCGCGACGGACGATCTCGCGCAGATCGCTACCGCTGGTGTCCTCCGGCAACGCGGCGACCACCGCCGCGGTGTTCACAGCGTCACCACCCGGCATGTTCGCGACGAGGGCGGTCAGGATGCGGGCCGCGTCAGCGCGGGTCGGGTACCCCACTTCGACGATGGCGTCGAAGCGGCCCGTGCGGATCGCCGCCTTGTCCAGAGTCGCGGTGTCGTTGGTGGATGCGAGGGTGAGGATGCGCGCCTCGGCGGCGATATCCATGGCCTGCAACAACTCCGAGAGCCCACCCCTCGCCCCCGCGTGCCGATCGCTGCACCACAGATCGACATCTTCGAGGATGAGCAACACGGGCCCGCCGAGGCGTTGGGCCTCCTCGACCACCGCGGACAACAAGTGCTCGCCGGCCTTCGCATCGACGTAGATGGCGGTGAACTCGCCCGCCGTCTCGGCGGCGATGACCGCGCTGACAGCCGACTTCCCCGTTCCGGGTGGTCCGCACAGCAGCACACCCCGCCGGGCGCCGAGACCGTGGGCGTTGAGCAGCTCGTGGCGGTCCCGCACGGCGGTCACACCGAGGTCGATCTCACTCCACACCTGTGGGTCGACGATCACGGTGTCCCGGGTGAGTGTGGTGGTCAGGTCGATCACCGTGAGGCACAAACCGCCCTTGAAAGTCGCGCGGACCGCGCGCCCGCGGTACGGGTTGAGCTCGTTGGCGCGGGCGGCCAGACGGTCCAGCACCGCACGGGCGGCGTCCTGGTACCCGCGGGTGACGTAGGCGCTGACTTCCGCTGAACGCATGACGGTTTCGCGGGCTTCGATCGCGATCACGCATCCGGTATCCGGCAGCAGCGTGCCCGCCGGAAAGTGGACGCGCAGGCACTGGGGATGGCGGTAGAGGACGTCGCCGATCTCGGTCTGCGTCCACTTGGGCGGATACGAATACTCGCCCGGCCCGACCTCGACCACGTCGTCGTACATGGCGATCCACTCGGCCAACGCCACCGCGGTGGTCAACCGCGACACCGGATGCAGGGGGCGGTCCTCGTCGATGAGCTGTCCCGCATCGGCGACGCCCAGGCATCGCGCGGTGAATCGCTCCGCTGACTCGCCACGCTCGGGCTGGGCCGCCACACCGACCAACAGCTCCCCGAGTGCGCGCAACCCCGGCCGCACATCGTGGGGCAGGTCGTCGAGGTATGCGCCGACGTCGGTGATGAGCCGGCGGCGCGACTCAACGCCGTCGAAGGTATCGGCGGTCGGTTCGGTCAATTGGTCGTCAGTCAGTGTCATCGATCTAAGTGGTCATCGGATTCGGGCAGAACCGAAAAGGGTCGCACCCGATCCGCAGATCGACAACTTCTTTTTAGTGCGTGACTACGGCCAGGGGTTGTAGCCGCCGGGCATGTTCTGCAGCATGCCCAGGCAGGTGCCGAGATGCCGGCCAGGAATGCACGGGATGCCGTTGACCGTCGGGGTGCCGGTGCCGGGGGCAGCGCACTGCCCGGTGAAGGGATCGGTGTAGAAGCTCGGCGGGCATGCCCCGGCAGGAGCCGCGGTGACGACGGGCGCGACGGCGAACGCACACGCGCAGCCGACGGCGACGGTCCATCTGGCGATTGAATTCTTCGATGCCATCGTCGCGCCTTCTTTGGGGGTGGAGTTTCATCGTAAACACAAAAGCCGCGACCCGTTCGGGTCGCGGCTTTTCGCGCGGCAGCTTAGATATTCGCTAGCCGAGATTGTGGGCGAAGGGGGACTTGAACCCCCACGTCCCGAAGGACACTGGCACCTGAAGCCAGCGCGTCTGCCATTCCGCCACTCGCCCCAACAACCGGGGAAGACTATCACGCACGGCGGCCCGCTCCCCAACCGCGGAGGTCGGCACCGGTGGGCATCGCCGGCCGCGCACGGTGTGCTGACCTGGCGCGATCGGATTCTCACAGTTCCGTTGGTCCCGCTGCGACGTGCTAGGCCGATACCATGCAACCAGCAACTGTGGCCAGGCGACACGCGGTGGAGGACCATCGCGGGTATGAGAGTGACCATCTACGAGACCAACAACGAGTGAGGCGGGCGGTGACATGGGTCTGGTCGACCGTTTCGAGCGCAAGCTCGAGTCGACCGTCGGCGACGCATTCGCCCGGGTGTTCGGCGGATCGATCGTTCCGCAGGAGGTCGAGGCGATGCTTCGCCGGGAGGCCGACAGCGGTGCGCGCGAATTGGCCGCAGGACGAGTTTTGGCGCCAAACGACTACGTCATTACCCTCAGTGTGCCTGACTATCAGAAGGTGAGTGCCGACCCGGACCTCACATCGGCGACTTTTGCCAAGCACTTGGAGGGATACATCCATGAGCAGGGATGGCAAACGTATGGTGATGTGGTCGTCAGGTTCGAAGAATCATCCAGCCTGCACACCGGACAGTTTCGCGCGCGGGGGGCGGTCAATCCTGACTCCACCGGTGGCGATCCCACCCCACCACCACGAACACTTTCGTCCAACGCAGAATCAGGAGTACCGATGAGCGACAACCCGACGCAGTACGGCGGCCCGGGACCGGGGCGGCCCGCCGACGAATACTACGACGACCGATACGGCCGGCCCGAGGACCGCGGGCCCGAGCCGCGTGGCCCCTACCCGCCGCAGGAGCAGGGCGGCTACCCACCGCAGCGCGAGGCCTACCCGCCGCGTCAGGGCGGCTACCCCGAGCAGGGGGGCTATCCCGATCAGGGCGGTTATCCGCCGTCGTACGAGCAGCGTCCGCCCGCCGGCTACGGCCCGCCGCCCGGCGGCGGTTACCCGGACCAGGGTTACCGCCAGGCGCCCGGTGGGTACGGACCCCCGCCCGCCCAGCCGGGATACGGCCCTCCTCCCGGTCCGCCCGCGGGTGAGTACGACTACGGCCGTCCGCCGGCACGACCCGAGGAGGGCTACGGCAGGCCCGAGCCTCGGCCGGCGTATCCGGATCAGGGCGGCTACGGCGACCAGGGCGGCTACCCGGATCAAGGCGGCTACCCCGATCAGGGCGGCTACGGCGGACCGGCCTACGGCCGCCAGGACCAGGGTTACGCCCAGCCTGACTACGGCCGGTACGGCGATGCCGGTGCCGGCTACGCCGAGCCCGGGTACGGCGAACCCGCGGGCGGCTACGACTACGGCCAACAGCAGGGCTACGGCTACGGCCAGGGCGACTATCCAGCCGCAGGCGCCACCGTCACGCTGCACCTCGACGACGGCAGCAACCGCACCTACCAACTGCGTGAGGGCACGAACGTGATCGGCCGCGGGCAGGACGCTCAGTTCCGGCTGCCCGACACCGGCGTCTCCCGTCGCCATCTGGAGATCCGCTGGGACGGACAGGTCGCGCTGCTGTCGGACCTCAACTCCACCAACGGCACGACGGTCAACAACGCGCCGGTACAGGAGTGGCAGCTGGCCGACGGCGACGTGATCCGTCTGGGCCATTCGGAGATCGTCGTCCGCGTGCACTGAGGCTCGGCCGAGCTATAGCAGATCGGTCGACGGGGGATGCTGTGGCTTCACCCTCATGTCGCTGGCTGTCCAAGTATCGTGACGTTGCCGAAGGTGACTTGGTTTGTCGTCGATGCGACGTTGACGAATGGGGACGGAGAGGACGTCAGATGCAGGGGTTGGTACTGCAACTGACACGCGTCGGCTTCCTATTGCTGCTGTGGTTGTTCATTTGGTCGGTGCTGCGGATCCTGAGGACCGATATCTATGCGCCGACCGGAGCGGTCATGGTGCGGCGGGGACTGCCGTTGCGGAGTTCGCTGCTGCCCAATCGGGGTCGACGCAATGTCGCACGTCAGCTCGTCGTGACCGAGGGGGCGCTCGCGGGTACCAGGATCACGTTGGGAAGTCAGCCTGTCCTGATCGGCCGGGCCGACGACTCGACGCTGGTCCTCACCGACGATTACGCCTCGACACGGCATGCCAGGCTGTCGCCTCGAGGTTCGGAATGGTACGTAGAAGACCTAGGATCGACCAACGGCACATACCTCGACAGGGCCAAGGTGACGACTGCGGTACGCGTTCCGATGGGCACGCCGGTTCGAATCGGCAAGACAGTGATTGAGCTGCGCCCGTGACACTGGTGCTTCGATACGCCGCGCGCAGCGACCGTGGCCTCGTCCGGGCGAACAACGAGGACTCCGTCTACGCCGGGGCGCGGTTGCTCGCCCTCGCCGACGGCATGGGCGGTCACGCCGCGGGTGAGGTCGCCTCCCAACTGGTGATCGCCGCGCTCGCCCACCTCGACGACGACGAGCCCGGCGGCGATCTGCTGAGCAAGCTGGACGCCGCGGTGCGGGAGGGCAACTCCGCGATCGCAGCGCAGGTCGAGGCCGATCCCGAACTCGAGGGCATGGGAACCACGCTGACGGCGATCCTGTTCGCGGGCAACCGACTTGGGCTCGTGCACATCGGCGACTCCCGCGGCTATCTGCTGCGCGACGGCGAACTCACCCAGATCACCAAGGACGACACCTTCGTTCAAACCCTGGTCGATGAGGGCCGCATCACGCTCGAGGAGGCGCACAGCCATCCGCAGCGCTCGCTGATCATGCGCGCGCTCACCGGCCACGAGGTCGAACCCACCCTGATCATGCGGGAGGCCCGCGCAGGCGACCGCTATCTGCTGTGCTCCGACGGGCTGTCGGATCCGGTCAGCCAGGAGACCATCCTCGAGGCGCTGCAGATCCCCGACGTGGCCGAAAGTGCCGACCGCCTAATCGAATTGGCGCTGCGCGGCGGCGGCCCCGACAACGTGACGGTCGTCGTCGCCGACGTCGTCGACTACGACTACGGCCAGACCCAGCCGATCCTGGCGGGGGCGGTGTCCGGCGACGACGACCAGTCCGCGCCACCCAACACCGCGGCGGGTCGCGCGTCGGCCTTCAATCCGAAACGCAACGTCGCTAAACGTATTGAACCGCCCCCCGAGGAGCCGGTTCGTGCACCGAGATCGCGGCGGCGAATATTCATCGCCGCCGCGGTTTTGATTCTGGTGGTGCTGGCCGGCCTGGCCATCGGCCGCGAGATCATCCGGAGCAACTACTACGTCACCGCACACAACGGCACCGTGTCGATCATGCGCGGCGTGCCGGGGTCGATCCTCGGCCTGCCACTGCAGGAAACGTATAGACACGGGTGCCTGACCGCCCGAAACGAACTCAAACTCATCGCACCCGGGCAGGACACGCCCGGGTGTCAACTTTTTCGGGTCAGCGATCTGAAGCAGAGCGAGCGCCAGCAGGTGGAAGCCGGCCTGCCGACGGGCTCGGAGGACGAGGCCATCGTCCAGATCAACAAGCTCGCTCAGGAGTACGTGCTGCCGGTCTGCGCACCGCCTGCGCCGCCGCCTTCCCCGGCGCCGAAAACCAGCCCGGTGCCGCATTCGCCGGCACCGACGAATTCGCCTGGGCTGCCGAACAATCCGCCCGACAATGTCACGACCGGGGCGCAAACCGACGATCCCGCGACCCCCGCGCCGGAGACGCCGCGCACGGTCACCAAGCCTGCGTCGCCTGCTCCGTCGCCCAGTCCCTCCCCGTCCGCCTCCCCCGGTGCCACGTCGCCCGCGCCCCCGCCCGCCCCGCCGACGCCACCACCCACACCGGCGCAGACGGTCACCGCCCTGCCCCCACCACCGCCGGAGCCAGGGACGAACTGCCGGGAATTGTCATGACGACCCAGCCGCAGTCACCCGTGGCCGTCGTTCCCCCGCTGCCGAACCGGCGCAACGCCGAACTCTTCCTGCTGGGTTTCGCCGCCTTGATCACGACGCTGGCGCTGCTGCTCGTCGAGGCCAACCAGGAACAGGGTCTGCGGTGGGATCTGGCGCAGTACACCGCCGCGTACCTCGCGCTGTTCATCGGTGCCCATCTCGCGGTGCGGCGCTTCGCCCCGTACGCCGATCCGCTCCTGCTGCCGGTCGTCGCGCTGCTGAACGGGCTGGGATTGGTGATGATTCACCGCCTCGACCTCGCCGAGGGCGCTCTCATCGAGCATGGCCTCGGCGGCACCGCCGACCAGCAGATGCTGTGGACATTCGTCGGCGTCATCGGCTTCTCGCTCGTCGTGATCTTCCTGCGCGATCACCGCATGCTCGCCCGGTACGGCTACGTATGTGGGCTGACCGGTCTGATCCTGCTGATCATCCCCGCGCTGCTCCCCCGCTCGATGTCCGAGCAGAACGGCGCGAAGATCTGGATTCAGTTCCCGGGCTTCTCGATTCAGCCCGCCGAGTTCTCGAAGATCCTGCTTCTTGTCTTCTTCGCCTCGGTGCTGGTGGCCAAGCGCAGCGTGTTCACCAGCGCCGGCAAGCACTTCCTCGGCATGGACCTGCCCCGGCCGCGCGACCTCGCGCCGCTGCTGGCGGCCTGGATCGCATCCGTCGGCGTGATGATCTTCGAGAAGGACCTCGGCACGTCGCTGCTGCTGTACGCGTCATTTCTCGTCATGGTCTATGTAGCCACCGACCGCTTCAGCTGGCTGGTCATCGGCTTGGCGCTGTTCGCAGCGGGAAGCGTTGCGGCGTACTACCTTTTCGGCCACGTGCGGGTGCGCGTGCAGAACTGGCTGGACCCGTTCGCCGACCCCGAGGGTACCGGCTACCAGATGGTGCAGTCGATGTTCAGCTTCGCCACCGGCGGCATCTTCGGCACCGGGCTGGGTAACGGGCAGCCGAGCACCGTGCCCGCAGCGGCGACGGACTTCATCATCGCCGCCGTCGGTGAGGAGCTCGGTCTCGTCGGCCTGGCCGCTGTCCTCATGCTGTACGCCATCGTGATCATCCGCGGCCTGCGCACGGCGATCGCGGTGCGCGACAGCTTCGGCAAGCTGCTGGCCGCCGGGCTGGCGTCCACCCTGGCGATCCAGCTGTTCATCGTGGTGGGCGGCGTGACGAAGCTGATACCGCTGACCGGGCTCACCACACCGTGGATGTCCTACGGCGGCTCCTCGCTGCTGGCGAACTACCTGCTGCTGGCGATCCTGGTCCGGATCTCCCATGCCGCGCGCCGTCCGATCGTCACCACCCAGCAGCCGGCGACGCCGATCGCCGCGGCCAGCACCGAGGTGATCGAGAAGGTATGAACGCCTCGCTCCGCCGCATCGCCGTCGCCGTCATGGCCCTGGTCGTGTTGCTGCTGGCCAACGCGACCTTCACCCAGGTCTTCACCGCCGACGGGCTGCGTAGCGACCCCCGTAACCAGCGCGTTCTGCTCGACGAATACTCGCGTCAGCGCGGCCAGATCTCCGCGGGCGGCCAGCTCCTGGCGTACTCCGTGTCGACCAGCGGGCGGTTCCGGTTCCTGCGCGTCTACCCGAATCCCTACCCGTATGCGCCCGTCACCGGGTTCTACTCGCTTCGCTACTCCAGCACCGGTCTGGAGCGCGCCGAGGACAGCATCCTCAACGGCTCCGACCAACGCCTGTTCGGACGGCGGCTCGCCGACTTCTTCACCGGCCGCGACCCCCGCGGCGGCAACGTCGACACCACCATCAATCCCCAAGTGCAGCAAGCGGCTTGGGACGCGATGAAGGACGGATGCGACGGCCCGTGCAAGGGCTCGGTGGTGGCGCTCGAGCCGTCGACCGGCAAGATCCTCGCGATGGTGTCCTCACCGTCGTACGACCCGAACCTGCTGGCCACACACAACGTCGACGAACAGGCGGCCGCCTGGCAGCAGCTGCGCGACAATCCCGACTCGCCGCTGCTGAACCGCGCGATCTCCGAGACCTACCCGCCCGGTTCCACGTTCAAGGTGATCACCACCGCGGCGGCGCTGCAGCGTGGCGCCACCGAGAACACCCAGCTGACCGCCGCGGCTCGAATCCCGTTGCCGGACAGCACCGCAACGCTGGAGAACTTCGGTGGGTCGTCGTGCGGCAACGGCACGTCGACGACGTTGCGCGAGGCGTTCGCACGGTCGTGCAACACCGCGTTCGTCCAACTCGGCCTCGACACCGGCAAGGAAGCCCTGCGGTCGACTGCGCAGTCGTTCGGACTGGACACCACTCCCCCGATGATCCCGCTGCAGGTCGTCGAGTCGACCGTCGGACCCATCACCGACGCCGCGGCGCTGGGCATGTCGAGCATCGGCCAGAAGGACGTCGCGGTGACCCCGCTGCAGAACGCGATGATCGCCGCGGCCATCGCCAACGACGGGGTACTGATGCGGCCCTACCTGGTCGATAGCCTTAAGGGACCCGACCTTGCCAGTATCGGGACGACGGCGCCGCAGGAAGAGCGGCGAGCGGTGTCGCACGAGGTCGCCGATACACTGACGGATCTGATGGTCGCCGCTGAGCAGGTGACGCAGCAGAAGGGAGCCATCGCCGGCGTGCAGATCGCTTCGAAGACCGGCACTGCGGAGCACGGCACCGATCCGCGCAACACCCCGCCGCATGCCTGGTACATCGCATTCGCCCCTGCGCAGGCACCCAAGGTCGCCGTCGCCGTGCTGGTCGAGAACGGGGGCAATCGCCTGTCCGCGACCGGAGGGGCGCTGGCCGCCCCCATCGGACGTGCCGCGATCGCCGCTGCGCTGAGGGAGGGCACATGAGTGCCCTGGTCATGAGCTCTCGGGTCGGAGGCACGACGTGAGCCCCCTTGCCGGAGGCGAGAAATGAGTCCGCGCGTCGGGGCGACGCTGTCGGGCCGCTACCGGCTGCAGCGGCTGATCGCCACCGGCGGTATGGGGCAGGTCTGGGAGGGGATCGACTCCCGTCTGGGGCGTCGCGTCGCGATCAAGGTGCTCAAGGCCGAGTACTCCGAGGACGCGGAGTTCGTCGAACGCTTCCGCGCGGAGGCGCGCACCGTCGCCATGCTCAACCACCCGGGCATCGCAGGCGTGTACGACTATGGCGAGACCGACATGGACGGTGAGGGCCGCACCGCCTACCTGGTGATGGAACTCGTCAACGGCGAACCGCTGAACTCGGTGCTCAAGCGCACCGGCCGCCTGTCGCTGCGCCACGCGCTGGACATGCTCGAGCAGACCGGCCGCGCCCTGCAGGTCGCACACTCCGCGGGCCTGGTGCACCGCGACGTCAAACCCGGCAACATCCTGATCACGCCGACCGGCCAGGTGAAGCTCACCGACTTCGGCATCGCCAAGGCGGTGGACGCCGCCCCGGTGACCCAGACCGGCATGGTGATGGGCACCGCCCAGTACATCGCGCCCGAGCAGGCGCTCGGCCACGACGCGACGGCCGCCAGTGACGTGTACTCGCTGGGAGTTGTCGGCTACGAATCTGTTTCGGGCAAGCGGCCCTTCACCGGGGACGGCGCGCTGACGGTGGCGATGAAGCACATCAAGGAGACGCCGCCGCCGCTGCCCGCCGATCTGCCGCCCAACGTGCGCGAGCTGATCGAGATCACCCTCGTCAAGAACCCCGGGATGCGCTACCGCTCCGGCGGCCTGTTCGCCGACGCCGTCGCCGCCGTGCGTGCGGGCCGGCGCCCGCCGAGACCCAACCAGGCGCCGTCACTCGGGCGCGCCACACCCGCGGCCGTCCCGTCGGCCGCCCAGGCGCGGGCCGCCGCAGACCTGACCGGACGTGCCCCGGCGACAGTCGCCCGGCCCCGCCCGACCACCGGAAGCCATCGCACGCCCCCTCCCCCGGCGCGCGGCACGTTCTCATCGGGCCAGCGGGCGCTGCTGTGGGCCGCAGGCGTGCTCGGCGCCCTCGCGATCGTCATCGCCATCCTGATCGTGCTCAACGCGCAGGACCGTAAGGACCAGGAGCAGCTGCCCCCGCCGACCATCACGAACACGATCACCGAGACCACGCCGTTCTCGCCGACAGCGATGCCGGATTGGACCGGACAGGGTGCCATCCGTCATGGTGGAGCAGAATTCGGGGTAACCCGACACAATGCGATGGCGGCCCCGGCAAAGGTGCAGGGGACGCTCTCGACCACGGAGGAGCTGGGCCGGCGGTCCTCACCTCCAGAACAGACATCACGATGACCACCCCGCAACACCTGTCCGACCGGTACGAACTCGGCGAGATTCTGGGCTTCGGAGGCATGTCCGAGGTCCATTTGGCGCGCGACCAGCGGTTACACCGCGACGTCGCCGTCAAGGTGCTGCGCGCGGACCTGGCCCGCGACCCGAGTTTCTACCTGCGCTTCCGCCGCGAGGCCCAGAACGCTGCGGCCCTGAACCACCCCGCCATCGTCGCCGTCTACGACACCGGTGAGGCCGAGACCCCCAACGGTCCGCTGCCCTACATCGTCATGGAGTACGTCGACGGGGTCACCCTGCGCGACATCGTGCACACCGAAGGGCCGATGGAACCGCGGCGGGCCATCGAGGTCATCGCCGACGCGTGCCAGGCGCTCAACTTCAGCCACCAGCACGGGATCATCCACCGCGACGTCAAACCCGCCAACATCATGATCAGCGAGACCGGTGCGGTGAAGGTGATGGACTTCGGCATCGCCCGCGCACTGGCCGACGCCAACAGCGTCACCCAGACCGCCGCAGTGATCGGCACCGCGCAGTACCTGTCCCCCGAACAGGCGCGCGGTGAGAAGGTCGACGCGCGTTCGGATGTGTACTCGTTGGGCTGCGTGCTGTACGAAATCCTCACCGGCGAGCCACCTTTCGTCGGTGACTCGCCCGTGGCCGTGGCGTATCAACACGTCCGCGAAGATCCGGAACCGCCATCGCGGCGGCACGAGGGCATCACCCCCGAACTCGACGCCGTCGTCCTCAAGGCGCTGGCCAAGAACCCCGACAACCGGTATCAGACCGCCGCCGAGATGCGCGCCGATCTGGTGAAGGTGCACAGCGGTGAGCAGCCCGATGCGCCGAAGGTGTTCACCGACGCCGAGCGCACCTCGCTGCTGTCGGCGCCGCCCAGCGATCACCGGACTGACCGGATCGATCCCGTAGTGCGGGCGCAGCCCCGGTACTACGAACGGGAGCGGCGCAGCTCGGTCACGCGGTGGCTCATCGCGGTCGCGGTGCTGGCCGTGCTGACGGTGGTGGTGACGCTGGCGATCAACATGTTCGGCGGCACCACACGCGACGTCCAGGTGCCCAATGTGAGCGGGCAGGCGTCGGCGGACGCGATCGCCGAACTCCAGAACCGCGGATTCCGGACCCGCACCCAGCAAAAGCCGGATTCCAAAATCGCGCCCGACCATGTGATCGACACCGATCCGGCCGCCAACTCGTCGGTGGACGCCGGCGACGAGATCACCATCAACGTGTCCACCGGTCCCGAGCAGCGCGAGATTCCCGACGTCAGGAGCCTCACCTACGACGAGGCGGTCAAGAAGCTCACCGATGCGGGGTTCGAGAATTTCAGGCCGTCGTCGTCGCCGTCGACCCCTGAGATGAAGGACAAGGTTCTCGGCACCAACCCGCCGGTGAACCAGACGTCGGCGATCACCAACGAGATCACCATCGTGCTCGGCGCGGGTCCGGAGACCCGTCCGGTTCCTGACGTGAAGGGCCAGTCGCAGGACAGCGCGGTGCAGATCCTGACCGCGTCGGGCTTCACCAAGACCATTCCGG
This sequence comes from Mycolicibacterium moriokaense, assembly GCF_010726085.1. NCBI lineage: Bacteria > Bacillati > Actinomycetota > Actinomycetes > Mycobacteriales > Mycobacteriaceae > Mycobacterium > Mycolicibacterium moriokaense. Next base: position 483,056 of record NZ_AP022560.1, on the reverse strand, counting down.
TCGAAGTCGACAGCACCGATCCGGCCGGACAGCTGGTCGGCACGAATCCGCCTGCGGGGCAGACCGTTCCGGTCGACACGGTGATTCAGCTGCAGGTGTCGCGGGGCAACCAGTTCGTCATGCCCGACGTGCGGGGGATGTTCTGGACGGACGCCGAGCCGCGGCTTCGGGCGCTGGGCTGGACCGGCGTCCTCGACCGGGCCGCCGATGTGCAGAACAGCGGCCAGCGCACCAATGCCGTGGTGACGCAGAGCCCCTCCCCGGGCACCGGGGTGAACTTCGACAGCCGGATTACGCTGAGTTTCGCGTCGTAGCCGCGGCGACGGCCCCGGCCACTTCGTCCTCGAGCCGGCGCACCAGCGCCTCGTCGGGCGCGGTACCGCAGTAGCCCAGCCAGTTCGCCAGCATCCGATGACCGCCTTCGGTCAGGATGGACTCGGGGTGGAACTGGACGCCGTGGATCGGCAGTTCAATGTGGCGCACCCCCATGACGACGCCGCCCTCCGTGCGCGCGGTCACCTCGAGTTCGGCGGGCATCGTCTCGGGAAGAATGGTCAGCGAGTGGTAGCGCGTCGCCGTGAACGGGTCCGGAAGGCCTTGCAGCACACCGCTATTCGTGTGATACACGGTGCTGGTCTTGCCGTGCAGCAGCTCGGGTGCCCGGTCGACGGTGCCGCCGAACGCCACGCCGATGGCCTGGTGGCCGAGGCACACGCCGAGCAGCGGAGTGCTCGCGGCCGCGCACGCCTTGACGAGCGGGATCGATGCGCCGGCCCGCTCGGGAGTGCCGGGACCGGGGGAGAGGAGCACACCGTCGAACCTCGCCGCGACATTATCGATGTCGGCGGCGGTGGCCAGACGGTCGTCGTCGTTGCGCCAGACCTCGGCGTTCACCCCGAGTTGGCCCAGGTACTGGACCAGGTTGAACACGAAGCTGTCGTAGTTGTCGACGACCAAAACCTGCATCGGACCAGGTTACAGCCCCGCGATTTGTGTGCATTCCGGCGCGCTCACCGCTCCTTAGCGCATACAAATCGCTCTAGTAGCCGACCGGGCCCGCCGGTTTGGCGAACTGCATGCGCACGGGTCCGGAGTGCCCGGCAAGTTCCACCTGCGCGCGGGGCTCCTCGCTGTAGCCCAACCCGAACCGCACGACGTACTGCCGGTACAGCGTCACGAGGGGAGCGGCAGCCAGGGCGGCCTGCATCGCCTGCGCGTCACCGATCGCCGTGATGACGTAGGGCGGGCTGTACGTGCGTCCGTTGAGCAACAGCGTGTTGCCGACGCAGCGCGGCGCCGACGTCCCGATGATGCGTTGGTCTTGCATCTGGATGCCCTCCGCGCCGGCGCTCCACAGCGCGTTCAGCACGGCATCGATGTCCTGCTGGTGCACGACGAGGTCGTCGGGAGCGGCGTCGCGGGGGAATCGGCCCTGGGCGTCGCGCTGAGCGTCGTTGAGCGTGACCACCAGGCCCGGTCCGCGCATCGGCTCGAGGCCGGCCTCGACGGCGAGCTTGGCCGACCGTTCGGTCATTGCCACCAGGGCCGCATCGGCCCCGGGCGTCCCGCCATGGTGGGTGTCCAGCGTGTTCACCAGCGAGTCGCGCTCTGCGGTCAGCCGATCCACCGACTGCTGCGCCTCTCGGACGAGGTCGACGAGGCGGGGAGCGTCGCTGCGCCTGATCTCGTCGCCGCCGGAGACGCCGTGCGTCGCCGCCAGCAGCAGCCCGGCCAACAGACAGACCACCGGCACGCCGAAGCGCCATCCGGACTTGGTCGTCGGCGCCACTGACTGGCCTCCTGGGGGACGGTGCCTGCGCATGGCCTGCGATAGGCTACGTACATCGTCGCACCGTGTGACGCCGTCTGTCCCGAAGGTACCCATGCCCAAGTCCAAGGTTCGCAAGAAGAACGACTTCACCATCAGCCCGGTGAGCCGGACGCCGGTCAAGGTCAAGGCCGGGCCGTCGAGCACGTGGTTCGTTGCGTTTTTCATCGGCCTGATGCTGATCGGGCTCGCATGGCTGCTGGTGTTCCAACTGGCGGCGTCCGCCATCCCGTTCATGGCCGACCTCGGCCCGTGGAACTACGCGATCGCGTTCGCTTTCATGATCAGCGGTCTGTTGCTAACGATGCGCTGGCGCTGAGCGACACACTGCGCGGTATGTATTCAACCCCGTCGCCGAGCGTTACCCGTTTAGCAACCTCCCGGACACCAGATCACACCGTTGTGATTCATCCCCATTGGGGATAGCACTTGTGGATAAGTTCATTAGCCACGGTAAAAGGGTGTGGACAACCCGTGCAGCAAACTGAGTGGAGCCCCTCCCCACTGGGCATCGCCGCGTGCGCCGTAGGTGGACTTATCTTGGCTGCGGGCGCTGTGACCCTGATCACAGACCCTCCGGGGCGGGTTTTGGTAGGCGTTGCCGCAATCGGCTTACTTGCGTTTGCAACCTTGTCCTGGCGGGCGCGGCCGAAGCTGGCAATCAAAAATGACGCCCTCGTCAGCCGCGGACTGTGGCGTGAGACCGAACTGCGGCAACCCGACATCAAGCTGATCCGCATCACGGAGTTCCGCAGGATCGGCCGAAAGACGCGTCTGCTCGAGATCGACACGGTTGACGGTCGGCTACTTGTCTTCACCCGGTGGGACCTGGGTACCGACCCGCTGCACGTGCTCGACGCCCTGACGGCCGCCGGTTTCGCCAGCTCCTAGCGTCAGGCGATGGTGATCGACTCGACGACGACCGGATCGGTCGGCCGATCACGCTGATCGGTCGGCGTCGACGCGATCGCATCGACGACCTTCTGCGACTCCGGATCCACGACCTCACCGAAGATCGTGTGCTTGCGGTTCAGGTGCGGCGTCTTGCCGACCGTGATGAAGAACTGCGACCCGTTCGTGCCCGGGCCCCGGTTCGCCATGGCGAGCAGGTAGGGCTTGTCGAACTGCAACTCGGGGTGGAACTCGTCGGCGAATTCGTAGCCCGGGCCGCCTCGGCCGGTGCCCTCGGGATCGCCGCCCTGGATCATGAAGCCGTCGATGACCCGGTGGAAGATCATGCCGTCGTAGAACGGGCCCGACGATCCGCCGGAGGCGTTCCCGGTGCTGTAGTCCTTGGTGCCCTGTGCCAGTCCCACGAAGTTGGCGACGGTCTTGGGCGCGTGATTTCCGAAGAGGGCGATCTTGATGTCGCCGCGGTTGGTGTGCAGCGTCGCAGTCGCTGTCTGAATGGGGCTCGTCACGGCATGTCAGTGTGCCACGCCCCGTTCGCCGTCCAACGGGCACCGCTGTGTTGCCGTTGGTGGCAGTCTGGTAGCTATTCCCTTTCAGCCCGCGAGAGAGGTGCACTATGCCGTCGAAGACGTCGAAGACCGAGACCCGATTGACCCCCGGGCAGCGCCTGTCCCGAGGCCTCAAATATTCGGCTGTCGGTCCGGTCGACGTCACGCGCGGCGCGGTGGGCCTCAGCCTCGACGGGGCGCAGTCCTCGGCGGCGTGGCTCGGCGACCTGTACCGTCGCAGCCGGCTGAAGAGTCAACTGAGCCAGGAGTTAGCGGCCGCGCAGGAAACCATCGCGCAGGAGTTGGCGGCCGCGCAGGAGGTCGTTTCGAACCTGCCGCAGGCGCTGCAGAAGGCGCGCACGCGGCGGCGCAAGCGGCCGCTGCTGCTGGCCGCGGCCGGCCTCGTGGTGCTGGCCGGGGGAGCGGTGGCGTTCACGATCGTGCGCCGTTCGACGCAGCCGGACCCGTCGCCGCTGCCGCCCAGTGTCGAGGTTTCGCCCAAGCCCTGAAGGGCTTAACGCTTCAGCGGGCTGTAGAAGACCAGCCCGTTGCCCTTGTTGTCGTAGACCACGGCGCGACGTTCGTGTGCGTCGTCATACGGACCCTTCACGATGCCGCCGCCGCTGGCCTCTATGGCTTTCGCCGCGGCGTCGACGTCCGCGGTCTTGATGCCGACCACCACCTGACCGTGGATGGGGTGGTCCACCGCGGTCGCCAGGGCGAGCGTGACGGGTCCGCCGTCGAGGGCTGCGAAATGGGTACCGTCGCGGAACTTCAGTGGCATCCCGAGGGTCTCGCTGTAGAACTGGATCGACTCATCCAGGTTGTCGGTCGACAGCACAATCATCTTCACTTCGTAGTCGCTCAATCGAGCCTCCTGTTGCCAGATCGCTTTTCGCAACGATTCTGGTCCAACTCTTGCTGGGGCTCCAGGGTCCGTGTAGGGCCTTTCGGCCCTTTTCCTGTGCCCCGCGACGCGGTAACCCTTCTTACAGTCGTCGCAGTTCGGGGGTTTGAGAACATGGAGAGAACGATGGTTGACCGCCTCGTGCCCGAGGTCGAATCCCCATGCGCGCCGGAGTTTCCCGACATCTCGGTGCATTCCGACGGCTCACTGCGCGCGAGCGACGCCTACTACATCGCGCGTGCTGTGGGCCGCGTGCTGCAGCATCGCGGCATCACCGGGGGCGCAAGGGTGCGGGTGACCACCACCGGTGGCACGCAGCAGCTAGTGCAGGTGAACCTGTCCGTGCGCGGCGTCCCGACCCGAATACAGGTCCTCACCGCAGGACTGGGTGACCTGCCGACGGCGCTGTCCCGACTGGACCGACAGATCGTGCGGGTGTGGGGCCCGTGGCGGCCCCGGCCGTGGCCCGACCTCTCCCGCCGTCTGCTCGCCGCCGGCGACGATGCGCAACTGGTCCGCCGCAAAAGCTTTGTCCTGCAGGGGATTACACCGCTCGAGGCGGTGGCGGTGATGGACGCGATGGACTACGACGTGTATCTGTTCTCCGACTTCGAGGCCGGGGAGGACGCGGTGGTGTATCGCGCCGGACCGTCCGGCCTCCGGCTGGCCCGTCAGCACCAGATGTATCCGCCCGGATGGTCGTGGTCACCCGCGGCCGCAACCCCGCCCGTTCCGCTGGTCGTCAACTCCCATCCGGTCCCGACGCTCACCGACGCAGAGGCCGAGGATCGGATGCGTGAGCAGAATCTGCATTTCTTGTTCTACACAGACCCCGGCACCGGGCGGGGCGGGTTGCTGTATCCGCGCTACGACGGCGGCCTCGGGTTGATCGTCCCGGCCAGCAGCGAATGACTGGATTGAGTGGAGCCTAGGGGATTCGAACCCCTGACTTCTGCCTTGCAAAGGCAGCGCTCTACCAACTGAGCTAAGGCCCCTCGACGGGATGATTCAGGCCGGCACGTCGGCCGCCGCGTGCCACACCTCGACTCCGTGCCGAGACCGCCAGAGCGTCACGGCGACAATCGCCGCGACCGCCGTGGCGAGCAGCACCACAACCCTCATGGTGTGAACCTTTCCGTGGGGCTAGGAGGACTCGAACCTCCGACCTCTTCGTTATCAGCGAAGCGCTCTAACCGCCTGAGCTATAGCCCCGTTCTGCCGGTACGGCCGAGCGACGAGACTACCGCAATCGTAAGCTCCCGCCCAAACCGCGGATGTGCGGGTGAGCCTGGGGTGAGCACCGTCACCGCGTCGGACCGTTGACTCTGCGCTCACGGCGTCAAGCCCGCGACTTTCGCAGCCGTGAGCGCAGAGTGAATCAGTCGCGGTCGGCCAGTGTGACCTCGACGCCGCCGACGATGTCGGTCGTGAGGTTGTAGATGAACGCGCCGACGGTCGCCATCGCCGTCAGCAGCACGATGTTGACCAAGCCGATCAGCGCCGCGCCGCCGAATATCGTTCCGCTGGACACCAGCTCACCACCGGACGTACCGCTGGCGCTGGTCAGCAGGTCGCCGACGTTGCTGTTGAGCTTGCTCCAGACGCCCATACCACCGAGCACCAGGTACAGGAATGCGACGGCGATCATCCAGACGAAGAACAACGCGACGGACAACACCGCCGAGACCTTCAGCACGCTCCACGGGTCCACCCGTCGGATCTGCATGCTGGCGCGAACAGGCCCTTGGTGACGGGTGCCCACCTGCAGCCGGCCCCCTGGCCCGCCGGGACGGCCCGCCGGCTCCTGTCCCGAGCGTTCCGTCGGCTTGCGCGCCGGCGTGCGCGGCGGACCGGACAGGTCGGGGATCTCGCTGGCGTACTCGGGCCGCGCTGGTGTCTCCGGACGCGGCTCGGCGCGTGTGGGTGGTTCAGGCCGAGCGGGCTGCTCCGCACGCGCGGGCGGTTCAGGCCGCGGGGGCTGGTCGCCTCGTGGACCCTCCGGCCTCGCGGGCCCTTCCGGCCGCGGCGATTCGGGCGGATCCGCCCTCCCGGCGGCGTCCTGCTCCTGCGCCGTGCCGCCACTCAAGAACCGGTTGAGCCGAGCGTCCATCCCGGGGGAGTGGGCCGTCGGACCGCCGTTCCCGCGCCGCGGCGTCTCCGGCCGGGCGGGACCTTCCGGTCCCCGATTCGCGGGCTTCGGCGCGCGGCCCCGCTGCCACGGCGGGACGTCGGCGGGGTCAGCGATGCGCTCGGGGCCCGGTCCGCTGGGCTGCGGACCGCGCGCCGGGGCAGCACCGCTCGGGGAGCCGCCCTCTGGAGCGGGACCCGAACCGGAGCCGTTGGCGCCTCCCTCGGCCGCGCGCGGATACCCGGGCTCGTTCGGTGAGCTCACCTACGGCTCCTAACTGGTCACTACTGGTCACACTTGACGGGGCTACTCGCCGACGTCGGTGTTGACCTCGTCGGTGCTGTCGCCTTCCTCGGCGTTGCGCGCGATGGCAACCAGTGTGTCGCCCTCTCCCAGGTTCATCAACCGAACACCCTTGGTCTGCCGCCCGGCCTTGCGCACCTGGCGAGCCGCGGTCCGGATGACACCTCCACCTGAGGTGATGGCGTACAGCTCCGTGTCGTCATCGACGATCAACGCTCCGACAAGACTGCCACGCCGCTTGTCGAACTGAACCGTCAACACCCCTTTGCCGCCGCGGCCCTGAACCGGGTACTCGTCGATCGCGGTCCGCTTGGCGTAGCCGCCGGCCGTCGCGACCAGCAGATACGTGTCCGGGCGCACCACGTTCAGCGACAACAACCGGTCGTCCGCGTTGAACCGCATGCCCTGCACACCGGAGGTGGCGCGGCCCATCGGACGCAGCGCCTCATCGGTTGCTGAGAAGCGGATCGACTGGCCCTTGGCGGACACCAGCAGCAGGTCGTCCTCCGCCGAGCAGAGCACCGCACCGACCAACTCGTCACCGTCACGCAGATTCACCGCGACGATGCCGCCGGAGCGGTTCGAGTCGAAGTCGGTGAGCTTCGACTTCTTGACCAGACCGTTGCGGGTGGCCAGCACCAGATACGGCGCATCCTCATAGCTCTTCAGCTGGATGACCTGTGCGATGCGCTCCTCCGGCTGGAAGGCCAGCAGGTTGGCGACGTGCTGGCCGCGCGCCGTCCGCGACGCCTCGGGCAGGTCGTACGCCTTGGCCCGATAGACCCGGCCCTGCGAGGTGAAGAACAGGATCCAGTCATGGGTGGAGCAGACGAAGAAGTGGTTGACGATGTCGTCCTGCTTCAGGCCCGCGCCCTGCACACCCTTACCGCCACGCTTCTGGCTGCGGTAGAGATCGGACTTGGTCCGCTTGGCGTACCCGGTCTCGGTGATCGTGACGACGACCTCTTCGCGCGCGATCAGGTCCTCATCGGAGACGTCGCCGTCCGCGGCGACGATCCGGGTCCGGCGGTCGTCGCCGTACTTGTCGACGATCTCCTTGAGCTCGTCACGCACGATGGCGCGCTGGCGCTCCGGCTTGGCCAGGATGTCCTCGAGGTCGGCGATCTCGGCCTCGATCTTGGCGAGGTCGTCGATGATCTTCTGACGTTCCAGGGCGGCCAGCCGGCGCAGCTGCATGTCGAGGATGGCCTGGGCCTGGATCTCGTCGATGTCGAGCAACTCGATCAGGCCGGCCCGGGCGACGTCGACGGTCTCCGACGCCCGGATCAGGGCGATCACCTCGTCGAGGGCGTCGAGCGCCTTGACCAGACCGCGCAGGATGTGGGCCCGTTCGTTGGCCTTGCGCAACCGGTAGGTGGTCCGCCGGACGATGACGTCCAACTGGTGGTTGACGTAGTGGCGGATCAGCTGGTCGAGCCGCAGTGTGCGCGGCACGCCGTCGACGATGGCCAGCATGTTGGCGCCGAAGCTGGTCTGCAGCTGGGTGTGCTTGTAGAGGTTGTTCAGCACCACCTTGGCGACGGCGTCGCGCTTGAGCTCGACGACGATGCGCAACCCGACCCGGTCACTGGACTGGTCCTCGATGTTCGAGATGCCGGCCAGCTTGCCGTCGCGGACCTGCTCGGCGATCGAGGTGATGAAGTTGTCGTGGTTGACCTGATACGGCAACTCGGTGATCACGATGCCGGTGCGGCCGCGGCTGTCCTCTTCGATCTCGCAGACGCCGCGCATCCGGATCGACCCGCGCCCGGTGGTGTAGGTGTCGGTGATGCCCTGCGAGCCGACGATCAGGCCGGCGGTCGGGAAGTCCGGGCCCTTGACCCGTTCGCAGACCGCGGCCAGCGTCGCCTCTTCATCGGCGTCGTGGTTCTCCAGGCACCAGAAGACGGCCTCGCCAAGCTCGCGAAGATTGTGCGGCGGCATGTTGGTGGCCATGCCGACGGCGATGCCACCCGAGCCGTTGGCGAGCAGGTTGGGGAACCGGCTCGGCAGAACCGTCGGCTCCTGCACACGCCCGTCGTAGTTGGGGATGAAATCGACTGTCTCCTCGTCGATTTCACGCAGCATCTCCATCGCCAGCGGAGTGAGGCGGGCCTCCGTGTACCGCATGGCCGCTGGCGGATCGTTGCCGGGCGAACCGAAGTTGCCCTGACCGTCGACCAACGGGTAGCGCAGCGACCACGGCTGGGCCATCCGGACCAGGGTGTCGTAGATCGACGAGTCGCCGTGCGGGTGGTAGTTGCCCATGGTCTCGGCGACCGAGCGCGCCGACTTCGCGTGCCCGCGGTCGGGCCGGAAGCCCGAGTCGTACATGGCGTACAGCACGCGGCGGTGCACCGGCTTGAGGCCGTCGCGCACCTCCGGCAGCGCGCGGCCGACGATGACGCTCATCGCGTAATCGATGTAGCTGCGCTGCATCTCCTGCTGAATATCGACAGGCTCGATGCGATCGGCGTCGCCGCCGCCCGGGGGCAACGTGGTATCAGTCATGTGTTTTCAGCCTTAAATCGTCACTATGCGAATCAAACATCAAGGAAACGAACGTCTTTCGCGTTGCGCGTGATGAAGCTGCGGCGCGCCTCGACGTCCTCGCCCATGAGAATGGAGAACAGTTCGTCGGCGGCTGCCGCGTCGTCCAGGGTGACCTGGCGCAGCACCCGCACCGACGGATCCATGGTGGTTTCCCACAGTTCCTTGGCGTCCATCTCGCCCAGACCCTTGTAGCGCTGGATGCCGTCGTCGACGTTGATCTTCTTTCCTGCCTTACGGCCGGCTTCGAGCAACCCGTCGCGTTCCCGGTCGGAGTAGGCGAACTCCGGCTCCGCGCGCTGCCACTTGAGCTTGTACAGCGGCGGCTGCGCGAGGAACACGTGGCCGTTCTCGATCAGCGGCTTCATGAACCGGAACAGCAGCGTCAGCAGTAGCGTCGAGATGTGCTGGCCGTCGACGTCGGCGTCGGCCATCAGCACGATCTTGTGATAGCGCAGCTTGGAGATGTCGAATTCGTCGTGAATGCCCGTACCGAGCGCGGTGATGATGGCCTGGACCTCGGTGTTCTTCAGGACGCGGTCGATGCGGGCCTTCTCAACGTTGATGATCTTGCCTCGCAACGGCAGGATTGCCTGGAACATCGAGTCGCGACCGCTCTTGGCCGAGCCGCCTGCCGAATCACCCTCCACCACATACAGTTCCGACTTGCGCGGATCGGTGGAGCGGCAGTCCGCCAGCTTGCCGGGCAGCCCGCCGATGTCCGTGGCGCTCTTGCGGCGCACCAGTTCGCGGGCCTTGCGGGCGGCGATGCGCGCCTGCGCGGACGAAACTGCCTTGTTCACAACGGTTTTCGCCTCGGCCGGGTTGGCCTCAAACCAGTGGCTCAGCTGCTCGTTGCAGATCTTCTGCACGAACGACTTCACCTCGGTGTTGCCCAGTTTCGTCTTGGTCTGACCCTCGAACTGCGGTTCGGCGACCTTTACCGAGATCACCGCGGCCAGGCCCTCGCGGATGTCGTCACCGGTGAGGTTCGGGTCCTTGTCCTTGAGCAGCTTCTTGTCCTTGGCGTACTTGTTCACCACGGAGGTCAGCGCCGCGCGGAAGCCCTCCTCATGGGTGCCGCCCTCATGCGTGTTGATCGTGTTCGCGAAGGTGTGCACCGACTCCGAATAGCCAGCGTTCCACTGCAGCGCGATCTCGACCTCGTGACCTTCACCCTTGCCCGAGAAGTCGACGATGCTTTGGTGGATGGGCGATTTCGTCCGGTTGATGTGTTTGACGAAGTCGACCAGGCCACCGGGGTAGTGGAAGGTGCGGTGCTTCACCTTGTGCGGCCCCGCCGCTTCGGCGGCCTTCTCCTCGGCCGACTTCGGGGCCTCGGCGGTGTCGCTGACGACCTCGTCGGTGACCTCGTCTGCGGTGACCCGCTCGTCGGACAGCGTGATGGTCAGGCCCTTGTTGAGGAAGGCCATCTCCTGCAGACGACGCGCGACCGTCTCGAAGTCGTAGTTGGTGGTCTCGAAGACGTTGGGATCAGCCCAGAACCTGATGGTGGTGCCGGTCTTCTTCGTCTTCTCGCCCTGCTTGAGGGTTCCGGGGATGGAGTTGTCGTAGGTCTGGAACCACTCGTAGCCATCGGTGCAGATGTCGGCTTCCAGCCGAGTGGACAGCGCGTTGACCACCGAGACGCCCACGCCGTGCAGGCCGCCGGAGACGCTGTAGGCGCCCTCTTCGAACTTGCCGCCTGCGTGCAGCACCGTCATCACGACGTCGACGGTGGGGATGCCGGTCGAGTGCATGGCCACCGGGATGCCGCGGCCGTTGTCGGTGACCTCCACGCCCCCGTCGTCGAGGAGCCGGACCGCGACCTCGGTGGCGTAGCCGGCCATCGCCTCGTCGACCGCGTTGTCCACGACCTCCCAGATCAGGTGGTGCAGCCCTCGTTCACCGGTGGACCCGATGTACATACCGGGTCGTTTGCGGACGGCTTCGAGACCTTCAAGGACCTTGATCGAATCGGCACCGTATTGTTCCTGGGCTTTCTTCTTCGCAGCAGCCACGCGGAGGCTTCCCTACTCTCTTTGGGGGTGGGGCTCAGGCGGTTATCTGTCACCGCCGGCAAGTCATGAAAACAGTCTACCGTTAGGTACCGTCAGCACCGACTCTGAGGCAGCGTTTCTACTCACCTATTTGCGCCGTAAATGGAATTTTTCGATCGAAGGTGCGTCAAGACGCTTGAGAAAGCCCCCCGCGGCGTTCTCGCGGCTCTCAGCCAACAGCGGAAACCGGCCGTCAACCATACGTGTCGCGGGGGCCCCGGCCGGCGATGTGATACCGGCCTTTGCGCCACGACGGGGCGACCGGTCCGACGATTTTCAGGGACTTCACCACCCCGTCGCCGACGGCTGCGGCGATCTTGGCCAAAAGTTGCGCCTGCACCATCCGCAACTGGGTGGCCCAGGCCGTCGACTCCGCCGAAACCGTGAGCACCCCGTCCTGCAATCCGGTCGGGGTCGCGTGGGCTGCGATCTGTTCGCCGACCACCGCGTTCCACCGTCCGAATACCGACCCCTCTGCCACCCGGTCGGACCAACCGCGGCTGCGGGCGAGGTCCCGGGCGACCGAAGCGAGCAGCTGCGGGTCCCGCGAGTCGGGGCCGGGCCCCGACCAGCGGCGCCGACTGGTGCCGGCGACTTTACGTGGCCGGGAGCTGCGTCCGCGGCCCACGTCCTTCCCTTGACTGCGGGCCGCGCCGCGCGCCTCTTCCAGGGTGCGCCGCACCAGATCCATACCCTTTAGATGCGCCAGGTGTGCCGGGGGTTCCATGTCATCGGTACTCATTGCCGATCCTCGTTCGCTCGAGTTCTCGCTTGTACCTGGGAAATCCGGCCCGTGTCGTCGTCAGTCATGGTGATCTCGATCTTGTCCGCGTCCCAATCCTGCGGGATGTCCTCGTGCACCGCGGCGGTGACCAGCACCTGTTCGGCCGATGCTGCGACATTGGCCAGCGCCTGCCTGCGGGCGCTGTCGAGTTCGGCGAACACGTCGTCGAGCAGGAGCACGGGGTCGCCGCCCTCGGCGCGCAGGAGTTCGTAGGCTGCCAACCGCAGCGCCAACGCCATCGACCACGATTCACCATGGCTTGCAAAGCCTTTCGCGACCTGATCGCCGAGCCGCAACTCCAGATCGTCCCGGTGCGGGCCCACCAGGCAGACGCCGCGTTCGAGTTCGGCGTCCCGGCGGCGCGCGAGAGCATCCAACAACGCCGCCTCGAACAGCTCTGCGTTCCCGGTTCCTGCGGCGGCCTCGCTTTCGACCAGCTCGACACCGCTGCGGTACCGGATAGCGGCCGGACGCGAGGCAGGCGCCAGCAGTTGATAAGCCTTCTCCACCTCCGGTGCCAACTGGTTGACCAGGCCGACCCGCGCCGCGATCAGCCGCGAACCGTGCGCGGCGAGATGACCGTCCCACACATCGAGGGTGTCGAGCATGCTGCGATCACCGCGGTATCTCGCGCCGGCGGCGCTCTTCAACAATGCGGTGCGCTGTTTCAGCACCTTCTCGTAGTCGGCCCGGATGGCCGCCACCTGCGGCCGTCTGGTGGTCGCCAGTTCGTCGAGGTATCTGCGCCGTTCGCTGGGATCGCCCCGTACCAGGGCGAGGTCCTCCGGTGCGAACAGCACCGCCCGCAGCGCGCCTAGGATTTCGCGCGCACTGCGGACGGGGGAGCGGTTCAACCTGGCCTTGTTGGCACGCCCAGCATTGATCTCCAGGTCGACCGCGAGTTCCCGCCCATCGTTCACCACGATGGTCGAGACGACCGCGCGCTGGGCGCCGGCCCGGATGAGCGGTGCGTCCGTCCCGACTCGGTGTGAACCCAGCGTTGACGAATACCACAGCGCCTCAACGATATTCGTCTTACCGAAGCCGTTCGGGGCGACGAATACGGTGCGGCCCGGTGCCAGGTCGATCTCGACCCGTGCCCAGGACCGGAAGTCGGTCAGTGCAAGGTTCCTGATGTACAACTATCCGGACTCGCTTATCCTTGTCACGGCGTGGCCGCCGAACTGGTTCCGCAACGCCGACACCGCCTTCATCGTGGGCGAGTCCTCTTGGCGCGACGCAAATCTCGCGAACAGCGACGCCGCGATCACCGGCATGGGAACACGGTGGTTGATCGCCTCCTCCACGGTCCAGCGGCCCTCGCCGGAGTCTTCGGTATAGCCGGTGATGTCGTGGAATTCCGGGTCTTCCTTGAGCGCCTTGGCCAGCAGCTGCTGCAGCCAGGACCTCACCACGGTCCCGTTGGTCCACGCCTGGATGACGGCCTGGGTGTCCTCGATCAGATCCTCGGCCGCCAGCAGTTCATACCCCTCCGCATAGGCCATCATCAGGCCGTACTCGATGCCGTTGTGGACCATCTTCGCGTAATGGCCGGCGCCGACGGGTCCGGCGTGGACGAATCCGTCCGCCAACTCGCCGGGGGGACGCAATGTGTCGAAGATCGGCATGACCCGGTCGACGTCTTCTTTGCTGCCACCCACCATCAGGCCGTAGCCTTCGGTCAGCCCCCAGATACCGCCCGACACGCCGGCGTCAATAAAGGCAATACCCTTGTCTCCCAAGAGTTTTGCGTGCGGAGCGTCCTCGGTGTAGCGGGAGTTGCCGCCGTCGATCACCAGGTCACCGGGGCTGAGCACCTCCGCCAGTGAGGTGATGGTCTCATCGGTGATGTGGCCCGACGGCACCATCACCCACACCGCACGGGGAGCGTCGAGTGCCTCGGCGAGCGCCGCCAGCGTCGGGACGTCGGAAACTTCCGGTCTCGGGTCGTAGCCGATGACTTCGTGCCCGCCCTCGCGCAAGCGCTGGCGCATGTTGAAACCCATCTTGCCCAGACCGACCAGACCCAATTGCATGTGCGCCCCCGTCGTGGCGTTCAGGCCGGTCAGCCAGGAAGCCGCACCGGCATCAACAGATAGACGTAATCGCTCTGCGCCGCCGGGAAGGGTCCCGTCGCGCCGACATTCCCATCACCGTCGGTCGCCGGCCGCAACACCGCTGGCCGACTGGGTGTCGTGAACCCGAATGTCACGCGCTCGGAGTGCAGCGACCCCAACCCGTCCGTGAGATACGTCGGGTTGAATGCGATGGTCAGCGGCTCACCTGCGAAGGTGACCGGCAGATCTTCTTCCGCGCGCCCGACGTCATCCGCACCCGCAGACAGCCGCAGGACGTCGTCGGCGAATTCCATGCGAACCTGCGCGCCACGGTCGGCGACCAGCGCGACGCGTTTGATCGCCTCGGTGAGCTCGGCCACGCCTATGGTCGCGATCGCCGTGTGTTCCGTCGGCAAGAGCTGACGGAACTTCGGGAACTCCGCGTCAAGCAGTCGGGTGGTGCTGCGCTTCCCGTTGCTGCGGATACCGAGCAACCCTTCCTTTCCGACATCGGCACCAGAGCCCAACGCCAGGTGGACCTCGGATCCGTCGATGCCGGCCTTGGCGGCTTCGGCCAGCGTCTTGGCGGGAACCAACACCGCGGCCTCCGTGTCCGCCGATGCGGTCGACCATGTCAACTCCCGAACCGCAAGCCGGAACCGATCGGTCGCCGCCAAAATCACGTTCTCACCGGAAATCTCGACGCGGATACCGGTCAGCATCGGCAGTGTGTCGTCGCGGCCGGCCGCCACCGCCACCTGGCCGATGGCTTCGGCGAACAGTTCAGCCGAAACGACACCTGTCTCGTCAGGTAGGGCAGGCAACGTCGGGTAATCCTCAACCGCCATGGTCGGCAACGAGAACCTGGCGCTACCGCAGGTCAACGACACCCGGGTGCCCTCCACGCTGACGTCGATCGGCTTGGCCGGCAACGCTCTGGTGATATCCGAGAGCAGTCGTCCGGATACCAAAACGCTTCCAGGAGAAGCTATTTCGGCTGCCACCTGCACCTCGGCCGACACTTCGTAGTCGAACCCGGAGATGGTCAACCCGTCCTCGGAGCCGGTGAGAAGCACACCCGCCAGGACCGGAACGGTCGGCCGGTTCGGCAGGTTGCGCGCCACCCAGGCCACGGCATCGGCGAAGTCTTCGCGCACCAGACGGAACTTCAAATCGGTGACACCAACGGTTGTGGTCGCCACGTCCATACAGTCCCTTCGATCAAACTCACAATAAGCGCTAAGCAGCGGTTTCCTGGTGTCTCAACACGTCTTCGACCGATGCGTCGTGACGACCGTAAACGGCTGTCGCTGAACCACCGTAGAGCTTTCGGCCCCAAGTTGAAAGCTAATCGATCACGCCGACATTCGGGTGGTCGAGCGGGCTCGGCGAGCACGTTTTTGGGTGTTCCCCAGCGGGCTTCTTCGAAGAAGTTTCTAGGGAGATATACGAGCAACAGTATTAGGGCCTGTGGAGACTGTGGATGAATCGGTGTCTTCCCTGGATGCCGACTGTACGGCCCTGTGTAGTTCCTGTGGATGGAGTCGGGGTAGTCATCGGGCTGCTGTGGAGATGCCGGCGGTTGTGAAACAAGCGGCGAGTCATTCGACGGTTGATCCCAAGTTGTCCACATGAATGTGCACAAGGGCGACGTGTGACAACTGATGCCGGCGGGACGCAAGTTTTTTGAAGATTTTTTCGTGCAGCGTGATTTCTGGGCGCGGTTGGCCTTGTTTCGGCGCCGCGGAACGGGTTTGGGGGCGTGGACGGACGAAGCTCAGCGCTTGGCGCGCTGCCGGATTCGCGTCGTGAGTTCCTTGACGTGATCGAAGACCTCGCGGCGTTCAGCCATCTCGCCGCGGATCTTCTTCTCGGCATACATGACCGTGGTGTGGTCGCGACCGAATGCCTGGCCGATCTTGGGCAACGACAGATCGGTGAGTTCGCGGCACAGGTACATCGCGATTTGGCGGGACTGTGCGAGGGCGCGTGTCTTACCGGGGCCCCGCAGTTCCTCGACGGTGGTCTCGAAGTACTCGGCCGTCGCCGCCATGATCGCCGCGGTGCTGATCTGCATGGTGGTCGCGTCGGAGATGAGATCGCGCAGCACGATCTCGGCGAGCGACTTGTCGATCGACGTCTTGTTCAGCGAGGCGAACGCGGTCACACGAATCAGTGCGCCCTCGAGTTCGCGGATGTTGCGTTCGATGCTGCTCGCGATGAGTTCGAGAACGTCACCGGGCACATCGAGGCGATCCATCTGCGCCTTCTTGCGCAGGATAGCGATGCGGGTCTCGAGCTCGGGCGGCTGAACATCGGTGATCAGACCCCACTCGAATCGAGTGCGAAGCCGGTCCTCGAGTGTCGCCAGCTGTTTCGGTGGCCGGTCCGAGGAGATGACGATCTGCTTGTTCGCGTTGTGCAGCGTGTTGAAGGTATGGAAGAACTCCTCCTGGATACCTTCCTTGCCCTCGATGAACTGGATGTCATCGACCAGCAGAACGTCGATGTCGCGGTAACTGCGCTTGAACGACGCCTTGCGGTCATCGCGCAGGGAGTTGATGAAGTCGTTCGTGAATTCCTCGGTGGAGACGTACTTGACCCGCATCCCGGGGAAGAGGCGCTGGGCGTAGTTGCCTGCCGCGTGAAGCAGGTGAGTCTTACCGAGGCCGGATTCACCCCAGATGAAGAGCGGGTTGTAAGCCCGGGCAGGCGCCTCGGCGATCGCGAGCGACGCGGCGTGCGCGAACCGGTTGGAGGCACCGATGACGAAGGTGTCGAAGGTGTACCTGCGATTCAGGTTGACTGCGGTCGACTCGTCGGCGACATCGCTCTGCGCGCGGCGGGAGAAGTAGGTGGGCCAACTCTCCTCCGCGCTGGCGAGCGCGGCCTGGTCCTCGTCGATGTCGTCGTCGATGTCGTCGGCCTCGGCGACTGTCGGGGCAGCGCCGTATCCGTTGAGTCCCCCGTCGTCGGGTTCGTTGGTTTCGGGTGCGGCGATACGAACGCCGAGTTCCACGCGCTGACCGAGCTGACGGCTGAGCGCGTTGATGATCGGCTCACGCAGGTGGCGTTCGATCTCGTTCTGGACGAACGGGGTGGGAACGGACAACAGGGCAAAGCCCTCCGTGATGACCAGAGGTTTGACCAGCTTCAGCCACGCCCTTTGCTGCGGCGTGAGCACCGTGCCGGCGTCACCGTTCGCCACTCCGACCGCTTCGATGTCACCGTTGAGTTCGGCTACGACCGTGTTCCAGATGGCTACGAAAGGTGGATCGGGGTCAGCTGTCAATGACGCGTACCCCCTTGCCGGCCATTTCAGGGAAGGCCAAAGTGACGATGACGAACTGTCCACATAGTTATCCACAGGTTGTGGAGATCTGACAGTCGTCGTCGTTCGGTTGTCTACGGGCTGAGATTCCGCTGGCCGGGGCTCGTCACAGGGGGTGCTGCCGGTCTGTGGGCTCGCGACTTGGTGGGCATCTCCGCTTCGTTGTCTGTCGCCGTTTCGTTATCGAAACGACATTGGCAGAAGCTAACAGTTTTCTTCGCGAGTGCCAACCGTTCTGCAACATTGATCTAAGGGTTACTTTGGCCCCGCCAAAACACGGTGGCAGCTGTGGCGAATGTGACGATCCGGGGGTCGGTTGAGGCGGGCCTGATCGCGGTTTGACCTAGGGAAATCTCGTCAGTACCCTCGAACAGTCGCCCGAACGTGGCGGCACGGCTGCGACCCACGGATTTTGTGGGGACCGCGCCGGCTAAGCAAGACGGACGAGCTTACCAACGGCAACCGCGTCCCACCGGCATGACTGTGCACTGGTGTGGGCCGTGGGTGCCAGACGGAAACGAGGAGAGACAGCCGTGGCCAAGGGCAAGCGGACTTTTCAGCCGAACAACCGGCGCCGCGCGCGTGTGCACGGATTCCGGCTGCGGATGCGGACCCGGGCAGGCCGGGCGATCGTGTCGAGCCGGCGTTCCAAGGGTCGCCGCAAGCTGACTGCGTGATCCCACACAGGGTCTAGCAGTGCTTCCGGCGCGGTACCGGATGACGCGGTCGTCCGAGTTCGGTGCCACGGTCAGCCAAGGGGTGCGCACGGTGCAGCCCGATCTCGTCGTGCACACATTGCGCAACGCGGCGGACGACGAAGGCCCGCGGATCGGACTCGTCGTCTCCAAATCCGTTGGGAGCGCGGTACAACGGCACCGCGTGGCCCGACGGCTGCGCCACGTCGCGCGTACGGTCATCGACGAACTTCAGCCGACGGACCGGGTGGTCATTCGGGCGTTGCCGGGCAGCCGGTACGCCATCTCGGCACGACTCGAACAAGAGTTGCGGACCGCGTTGCGCCGCACGCTGGTGAAGGCGGGTTCCTCGGGAGCGCCACGGTGAGGCGGTCGATCGGGTCGTCCGCTGCTCGAGCGCTGATCTATGTCATTCAGCTGTACCGGCACATGATTTCTCCACTGCGGCCGGCGACGTGTCGTTTCATGCCGACCTGTAGCCAGTACGCGGTCGACGCGTTGACGGAGTACGGCGTCGTGAAGGGTGGATGGCTGGCGATGGTGCGGCTGCTGAAATGCGGGCCGTGGCATAGGGGAGGATGGGACCCGATACCGGAGCGCCGCGGCGGTTCACATGAATCGTGCGGTGACGCAGACGAGCACCGGGTAGGTCCGGATGCAGCCGACGATGTGCCGGGTACCCGGACATCGCGAGCAGAGAGCGAGACGCGTGTTTAATTGGTTCAGCCTGGACATCATCTACTACCCGGTGTCGGCGATCATGTGGGTTTGGTACAAGGCCTTCAGCTTTGTGCTCGGCCCGACCAACTTCTTCGCCTGGGCGCTGGCGGTGATGTTCCTCGTCTTCACCTTGCGCGCGATTCTCTACAAGCCGTTCGTCAAGCAGATCCGCACCACGCGGCAGATGCAGGAGCTGCAGCCACAGATCAAGGCGCTGCAGAAGAAGTACGGCAAGGACCGCCAGCGGATGGCGATGGAAATGCAGAAGCTGCAGCGCGAGCACGGGTTCAACCCGATCCTCGGCTGCCTGCCGATGCTGGCGCAGGTGCCGGTCTTCCTTGGCCTCTATCACGTGCTGATGTCCTTCAACCGGACCCAGACCGGCATCGGGCGCCTGGGGCTGTCGGTGGCGGAGAACCGGTCGCTCGGGAACTACGTGTTCAGCGCCGAGGACGTCGGCCACTTCCTGGACGCGAACCTGTTCGGCGCGCCGCTGGGCGCGACGATGATCCAGCAGCACGGCCTCGAGGCGTTCACGGAATTCAACCGGTGGGCGGTCGTCGGCGTCGGGGTGCCGCTGATGCTCCTGGCGGGCATCGCCACATACTTCAACAGCCGGGCGTCGGTCGCGCGGCAGAGCCCGGAAGCGGCGGCGAACCCGCAGACGGCGATGATGAACAAGCTTGCGCTGTACGTCTTCCCGCTCGGCGTGGTCGTCGGCGGGCCATTCCTTCCGCTGGCCATCATCATCTACTGGCTGTCCAACAACGTCTGGACCTTCGGACAGCAGCACTACGTGTTCGGGATGATCGCGAAGGAAGAAGAGGCGAAGAAGCTCGAGGCGAAGGAACGTCGCGCCCAGAACGCGCCGCCGCCCGGGGCGAAGCCGAAGAAGCAACCGAAGGCGGCCGCGGAGCCGACAGAGATCACGACGAGCGACGGCGCCGACGTCGAGGCATCGTCGTCGGATAACGGATCGACCCCCGCCAAGGCGACCGGGGGGAGCCCGGGCAAGACGGCGTCGGGTACCGGCAGCCGAAGCCCGCGGCCGGGTGCGACGCCGCGGCCGGGCGCACGGCCCAAGAAACGGAAACGTTGACCGGCCCTCAGTAGGCACCGCGGCGTAGACGTCCGCGGCCGAAGGGCGACAGGACAACCCGAAGACGACCGGTGTGACACCGGAGGACAGGGAGAGACACATAAATGACTGACGCTGAAACGACCGAACGCAGCGAGGAATTGGTAGAGGCCGCCGAAGAGAGGGTCGAAGAGGGGGCCGAAGAGAACACCGCCGCCGCATCGGGGGGGGACGATCTGGAAGAGCGGTTGGTGGCCGAGGGCGAGATCGCCGGTGACTACCTCGAGGAGTTGCTCGATCTCCTGGATTTCGACGGCGACATCGATCTGGACGTCGAAGGCGACCGTGCGGTCGTCAGCATCGACGGCGGCGCCGACCTCAACAAGTTGGTCGGCCGCAAGGGCGAGACGCTCGACGCCCTGCAGGAGTTGACGCGGTTGGCGGTCCACCAGAAGACCGGCGAGCGCAGTCGTCTGATGCTCGACATTGCACGCTGGCGCCGCCGTCGCCGCGACGAGTTGGCCGCGCTGGGTGACAAGGTCGCGCGGCGGGTCCTGGCCACGGGCGAGCGCGAAGAGCTGCCCCCGATGACCCCGTTCGAGCGCAAGATCGTGCACGACGCGGTCGCGGCAGTGGATGGTGTGCACAGCGAGAGCGAGGGCGTCGAGCCGTCGCGCCGCGTTGTCGTCCTGATCGACTGAGCGCGCCAGAGTTACATCCGTGTAGTTCGGGTGTAGTTCGACGCGACGGTCCCGCGAAGATCCGGAGGATGTTTCACGTGAAACATGACGAGGTGTCGACGGCGCCGAAAGCCGCAGACATCTTGTTCGGATCCGCCCTGCCGACTGCGCGGCGCTACGCCGAGATCCTTGCCGGCGCCGGAGTGGAGCGGGGGCTGATCGGTCCCAGGGAGGTCGACCGGTTGTGGGATCGCCACCTATTGAATAGCGCTGCGATCGCCGAACTGGTCCCGGCCGACGCCCGGGTTGCCGACATCGGTAGTGGCGCCGGGCTGCCCGGGATACCGTTGGCGTTGGCGCGCCCGGACCTCCGGGTGACGCTGATCGAACCCCTGCTGCGCCGCAGCGATTTTCTGCACGAGGTCATCGACGAGCTCGAGATCGACGTGACGGTCGTGCGCGGCAGGGCGGAGGAACGGACGGTGCGGCAACAGGTGGGGGAGATGGACGCGGTGGTCTCGAGGGCGGTCGCGTCCCTGGACAAGATCACGAAGTGGAGCCTGCCGCTGTTGCGACCGGGTGGCGAGATGTTGGCCATCAAGGGGGAGCGTGCGGAAGAAGAAGCCCGCGAGCATCGGCGTGTAATGACGTCGCTCGGGGCTGTCGATGTGAGGGTGAGGAAATGCTGCGCGGATTTCTTGGATCCACCCGCGACCGTCGTCGCGGCGCGTCGGCGGAGTCCGGACGAGCATCGGCCGACGGCCGGGACGCGGCGATGAGTCGCGCGCCGGAACCGGCCGATCCGGGAGCGGTGCGTGGCGATGTTTCACGTGAAACAACTGCGCCGAATGTTTCACGTGAAACGTGGGACGGCGGCGTCCCCTCGGTGGAGGTGCCCGCCGAGGTGTGGCCCGAGGCACCCGCCGTCGACACCCCCATCGGCGCGGAAGCGGAGCGCGCGGTCCGACTGCTGCACGCCGCGTCCAAGAGCGGGCTGCCGCGCCCGGAGAAGCAACGCGTCTTCACGATCGCCAATCAGAAGGGCGGCGTGGGCAAGACGACGACCGCGGTCAACATCGCGGCCGCCCTGGCGCTGCAGGGGTTGCAGGTTCTGGTGATCGATCTGGATCCGCAGGGCAACGCCAGCACCGCACTCGGTGTCGAGCATCGGGAGGGGACACCTTCTTCCTATGAGGTGTTGATCGGGGAGATCCCGCTCGAGACGGCGATGCAGCGCAGCCCGCACAGCGAGCGCCTCTACTGCGTGCCGGCGACCATCGACCTGGCCGGCGCGGAGATCGAGTTGGTCAGCATGGTGGCGCGGGAAGGCCGTCTGCGGACCGCCCTCGCCGGGCTGAAGAATCACGACTTCGACTACGTGTTCATCGACTGCCCGCCGTCGCTGGGACTGCTCACGATCAACGCGCTCGTGGCGGCGCCGGAGGTGCTGATCCCGATCCAGTGCGAGTACTACGCCCTCGAAGGCGTCGGCCAGTTGCTCCGCAATATCGAGATGGTCAAGGCGCACCTCAATCCGGAGCTCAACGTCTCGACCGTGATCCTCACGATGTACGACGGGCGCACGAAGCTCGCCGATCAGGTGGCCGATGATGTGCGCGCCCACTTCGGCGACAAGGTGTTGCGCACCGTGATCCCGCGCAGCGTCAAGGTGTCCGAGGCGCCCGGCTACGGCATGACGATCCTCGACTACGACCCCGGTTCGCGGGGTGCGATGAGCTATTTGGACGCCAGCCGCGAGATCGCGGAGCGGCGATGAGCAGTGGGTGTATGAGCGCCGGATCTAAATGAGGAGAGCGTAATGACTCAGCCCAAGAACAAGCGCAGCGGTCTCGGCCGGGGCCTGGCGTCGCTCATTCCCACCGGACCCTCCGACGGCGAGCAGTCGTCGCTCGGCCGGATGGGTGACGCGGCCGCCGACGTCGTGATCGGTGGACCGGTCAATGTGTCGGGCGCCGTCTACCGCGAAATCGATCCGGCCGCGATCGACCCCAACCCGAAGCAGCCGCGCCAGGTCTTCGACGAAGAGGCACTCGCAGAACTCGTGCACTCCATCAAGGAGTTCGGGCTGATGCAGCCGATCGTCGTGCGCGCTGTCCCCGGCGAGTCGACGCAGCGGTATCAGCTCGTGATGGGGGAGCGGCGGTGGCGGGCCGCACAGCAGGCCGGGCTGGCGACCATCCCGGCGATCGTCCGTGAGACCGGCGACGACAACATGCTGCGCGACGCGCTGCTCGAGAACATCCATCGTGTGCAGCTGAACCCGTTGGAAGAGGCCGCTGCCTACCAACAGCTGCTCGACGAGTTCGGGGTCACCCACGATGAACTGGCCGCCCGCATCGGACGGTCGCGACCGCTCATCACGAACATGATCCGCTTGCTCAGGCTGCCGATCGCCGTACAGCGGCGGGTGGCCGCCGGCGTGCTGTCCGCCGGCCATGCCCGCGCGCTGCTCTCCCTCGAGGGCGGTCCGGAGAAGCAGGAGGAGCTCGCCGCGCGCATCGTGGCCGAGGGTCTGTCGGTGCGCGCCACCGAGGAGGCCGTCACGTTGGCAAACCGTGCCGAAACGGCGACCCCCTCGGCGCCGCGGCGCAAGCCGATCCAGATGCCTGGACTCCAGGATGTTGCTGAGCGGCTGTCGACGGCATTCGACACCCGCGTCACCGTCGCCCTCGGCAAACGCAAGGGCAAGATCGTGGTCGAGTTCGGGTCGGTGGACGACCTACAGCGCATTGTCGAGCTGATGAGCCCGTCCGAGCGCTGACCGTCCACCCGCGGTAATTACGTCACTGTGACACATACCCTGGAGAGGGGGCCCGTGGAGGTCGGCTCTGCACGGAAACACCGTGCGCACCAACGACTTTCGGCATCACCGTCGTTCGGGAAGGATGACGACGGCGATTTTGGGCCATCTGCGCCGCGCCCTTCTATCCTGGAGTGGCAGCCGTGCGCAAAAGCACCGTGCGGAACCCGGAGAAGCTAGTGCCGTCACGTATCACGCCCCTGCGGCTCGAAGCGTTCGAGCAGCTGCCCAAGCACGCCCGCCGATGCGTGTTCTGGGAGGTGGATCCGTCGACCCTGCCGTCCACCCAATCGAGCGGCAGCCAGCTGTGGGACCCCGAATTCGAGAAGGAAGCCTGGCTGTCGATGGTCATGCTCGAATGGGGTGCCTGCGGTCAGATGGCGGTGCAGTGCCCCGAGTCGATGGATGACGACCCCGCGCTGACGGGAGACGAGCCGTGCCTGGGCTACGCGTTCTATGCGCCGCCGCGCGCGGTCCCGCGGGCCCGGCTTTTCCCGTCGGGTCCGGTTAGCGCCGACGCGGTGCTGCTCACCACGCTGGGGGTGGAGCCGTGCGATGACGCCGACGGGTTACCGCGCAGCCTGATCTCAGCCGTCGTGGGTGACCTCGTGCGCCGTGGCGTGCGCGCCCTCGAGGCATTCGGCCATACCGCGGACGTGGCCGAGCTGTCCGACCCGAAGGTCGTCTCGCCGGTGTTGCGCCCGATCGTCGAGGTGCTCGGGGACTGCTCGGTCGATCAGTGCGTGCTGAGCGCCGACCTGTTGCAGGACTCCGGGTTCGTGGTGGTCTCGCCGCACCCGTATTTCCCGCGGCTACGGCTGGAATTGGAGCAGGGACTGGGCTGGAAGGCCGATGTCGAGGCGGCGCTGGAACGCCTGCTCGAAAGTGCACAGCTGCAGCAGCCGGTGGGTGCGGGCGCCAACCCCTGCTAGGAAACGGCCGGTTCAGCTGGGGCTGACGCGCCCGGCCTGCTCGACGGAAAGTTCGTGCGCCAGGAGTTCGGCGAAAGTGAATGTGCCCGTGGGCCGGTCGTTCTTGCCGAGCAGATACAGCCGCTTGACGGCGGCCAGAATGCCTTCGGCGATCGAGTCGCGGGTCTGGCTGGCCACCAACAGCGAGCGGTCACGGGGGTTCGTGATGTATCCGACGTCGACCTGCACCGTGGGCATGCGGGTGAGCCGCAGCAGATCCCACGTCCGCCCATGCGTGCGACAGTCGCGTAATCCAGTGCGCGCCACCACTTCTCGTTGAATGAAGTCGGCGAGGTTGCGTCCGATGGTTGACACCGAGCCGTGCGAGTTGCCGAAGTGGAATGAGGCGACGCCGTTGGCGGCGGGGCTGGGCTGCGTCGCGCAGCGCAGGCTGATCATCAGGTCGGCACCCACCGAGTTGGCGGTTGCGGCGCGCGCGGCGTCCGACGGTGAGCGGTTCGCCGGCCGCGACAGGAACGTCTCCATACCGATGGCCGTCATCCGGCCCTCGAGCCGACTTGCCAAGTCCCACAAGATGTCTGCTTCGCTGATCGGGCCGTCGGGGCTCTGCATGATCAGACCGTGGTCGTCACCGCCGCGGCCCGGATCGATGATGATCCGCTTACCCGACAGCCGCGGTCCGGAGCTGCGCACCAGCTCCTCCTCACGAATGGCGTGCGGCGACCCACCGGTGACGCGCGAACCCAGAAAGTACAAGGAGCGCAACGTTTCCGGGCCGCAGATGCCGTCCGGATACAGCCCGTACTCCCGCTGATAAGACATCAGCGCGTTGTGGGTGTGCAGGCCGAAGTGTCCGTCGACCATGTCGGTGTAGAAGCCGAGATCCTGCAGGCGGGCCTGCAGTGTGGCCACGTCGTCGCCGAACATCGGCGCGCCGAACTGATGATGGAGGGTGCGCGCGCCGAGACGGTAAGACGCCTCTTTCAGCGCGCGGTAGGTGGCTTCGCCGACGATTCCGTCGACCAGCAGCCCGCGATGCTGCTGAAATGCGCGCACCGCACGATCCAGCTCCTCGTCGAACACGTCGAGCGCGACGTGCTTGCCGGTCGTGATGTCGTCGTCCGGGTTGTCGACCATGCCCAAGGACGTCAGAGCAGCCCGGATCTCGGTGACCGCGCTCCCGCGGTCACCGCGACGCAGACTCGACATAGGCGGCCTTTCGGTCACGGATGCCGGCGGTCGCAGGGCGCCGACAAGGCGTAGCAGAGCTAGACACCATTGTCTCAGACGCGTCTGGGATTCGAGAAAACGCCAGGCGGGTTTCCGACCGGCCTAATTCCGGCGTTACACCACGTCAGCGAGTTCGCGCAGCAAAGCGGCCTTGCCTTTTGCACCGACGATGCGCTTCACCGGGGCACCGTCCTTGAACAGGATCATCGTGGGAATCGACACCACCTGGAAGTCGCGGGCGGTCGCCGGGTTCTCGTCGACGTCGATTTTGGCAATGGTCAGCAGACCCGCCTTCTCGCCGGCGATCTCCTCGAGAACGGGGGCGACCATCTTGCACGGGCCGCACCAGGTGGCCCAGAAGTCCACCAGCACGGGGGTGCTGCTCGACAGCACGTCGCTGGAGAACGAATCGTCGGTGACGGTGACCGTCGCTGAGGTTCCAGTCATGGCTCTAACTCCTATCGGACAGGGGTGGAAGTCTCTTCATCGCTTGGGGCAGAACCGATTTCGGCCAACCAGCGTTCGGCATCGATCGACGCGGAACAGCCGGTGCCCGCCGCGGTGATGGCTTGCCGGTAGATGTGGTCGACGAGGTCGCCCGCCGCGAAGACGCCCTCGACGGAGGTGGCGGTGCTGTGGTGGCCGACCTTCACATAGCCGTCCTCGTCGAGCTCGACCTGGCCGCGGACCAGCTCCGAGCGGGGATCGTGGCCGATGGCGACGAACACGCCGGTCACGTCGAGCTTGGACTCCTCGCCGGTGACGGTGTTGCGCAGCCGCACGCCGCTGACCTTGGGGTCGCCCTCGATGGCCGTGACCTGCGTATTGAGCAGGAAGGTGATCTTCTCGTTGGCCCGGGCGCGCTCCAGCATGATGCGCGACGCCCGGAACTCCTCGCGCCGGTGCACGACCGTCACGCTGCGGGCGAAGCGGGTCAGGAAGATGGCTTCCTCCATCGCGGAGTCGCCGCCGCCGACCACGACGATGTCCTCGTCGCGGAAGAAGAAGCCGTCGCAGGTGGCGCAGGTGCTGACACCCATGCCGATCAGGGCTTCTTCACCGGGCACACCGAGGTGCCGGGCGGCTGCGCCCATCGCGAGGATGACGGCGCGGGCCTGATACGTCTCGTCACCCACGGTGACCTTCTTGATCGGGCCGGTCAGGTCGACTGCGTCGACATCCTCCATCCGCAGGTCGGCGCCGAACCGCAGCGCCTGCTCGCGCATCTGGTCCATCAGTTCGGGACCCGTGATGCCGTCGCGGAAGCCCGGGTAGTTCTCCACCTCGGTGGTGGTCATCAGCGCGCCACCGAACTGAACGCCCTCGAACACCAGCGGCGTCAGCTGGGCGCGCGCCGCGTAGATCGCCGCGGTGTAACCCGCTGGTCCGGATCCGATGATGATCAGGTCATGAACCGTGGGGGAGGAGGTCATGAGCGCTCTGCGCCTTTCTGCCGATTTTGGTCGGCACGGGTGTAACACCAGCCTAAGCCGGGGTGTTCCCGCCAGGCCTGATGGACAGATTACGTGCGCGTGACGACCGCCTCGGCCAACAGGCCGGTGTGGGCGCCATTGCATTCCGCTTCCACGACTACGGCCACCACCGTCTCGGTCTCGGGGCCGTCGGGGGGAAGCAGCATCAGCACCGCGGACTTGCCGCGCATGTCGAGGGGCCGGGCGCCCAGCACCTGCGTGCCCGGCGCGTAGCCGAGGCCGCCGAGGCAGGACTCGCGGCGCGCGCGGTCGGTGAGCGGGCCGAAGTCGGGGGGTTGTGCCAGCAGCCCGACGATCTCCGGATCCGGCAGGGGGATGGTGGTGGCGGGCCGGCTGACCGTGATCTGCGAGGCCGTCGGACCTGCCGGATATCTGGGGGCGGGATCGCGGGTCAGCATCGAGGTGCCCACGATGACCGCTGCGAGAGCGGCGCCGACGCCGACGACCAGCCCGAGACGGTGTAGCCGCGGCAGTGGCGGCCGGCGCAGCGCGTGAGCCGCCGGGTCCGATTCGGCCCGCAGCGCGCCGACCACCCGCGCGGTGACGTCCGGTACCGCGGGCGCGGAGGCGCGGTCCGATGCCAGCTCGGCAAGGTCGCGCCGGACGCGCTCGACCACGGCAGGGTCGAGGTCGTCCCCGGTGCCGTTCTCCATCGCCGCTCCCGCCGGTTGCCCTGACGTCAGCCAGTCTCCATCACGGGGGATTAGACGGTGGCGACACCTGTGCGGTTCCCCCGTCTGCCAACGCGAAGTACTGCAGCGTCTCGGCGAGCTTGCGGCGGGCGCGGGAGCAGCGGCTCTTCACGGTTCCCTCGGCGACGCCGAGCATGCGCGCCGTCTCGAGCACCGAGTAGCCCTGCATGTCGACGGCGACCACGGCGGCGCGCTGCTCGACGGGCAGGCGCATCAGGGCACGTTCGACCACGATCGCGGTGTCCACATGCGGCATCGGGTCCCCGCTGTGGCAGCTGTCGTCCAGCAGCTCGGTGGTGGGCCGGGATTTGTTGCGACGCAGCCGGTCCAGGCAGGCGTTGACGACGATGCGATAGAGCCAGCTGCTGACGGCGGCGTCGTTGCGGAACGCGGGAGCGGTGCGGTGCGCCGACAGCATCGCGTCCTGCAGCGCGTCGGCTGCGTCGTCGGGGTTGCGGCTGGTGAGCAGGGCGAGCCGGTACAGCTGCCGGTCGTGCCGCCGGAACAGTTCTTCGAAGGCGTACCGCTCACCGGCGACGTGCGCGGCGAGCAACTCCGCATCGGTTCGATCGCCTGCGCCGTCTGCCGAGATCTCCCCGAACGTCCCCACAGCCGAACACTAAACGGCGCGGCAGGACCCCTCCGACACATCTTTGCCGGGCTGGGGATAGCTTCGGCTACCCGGCGGCCCTGACGGTGATTTCGGCGATGTCCGAGCGGTTCTTGCCGTCGACGGTGCCGAGGGTGGACACCCACACCAGCAGGTAGGAGGTGGGCTCGTCGCTGTCGACCTTGATGGTGTTCTTGCCCGGCTGCAAGGGGGTGGCCGACTTCAACAGGGTGGTGTCCGACAGCGAGGCGGGTGACTGCGACTTCGCCGACCGGATCTCCACCGCGGTGCCGGTGCTGTTGAGGTCCACGGTGACCTCGCCGATCTTGGTCGGCTTCGGCAGCGCCAGGATCAGGCCGACACCGTTCTTGAAGTTCGGGAACGGCACCGGATCGCTGTAGGTGTCGATCGGCCACACGGTCGTCGGGTTGGCGTCGATGGCCAACTTCGCCTCGTTGGGCGCATCGGCCTCGCCCTCGGGCGAAAAGACCGTTGCCGAAGTGGGTTTCACGATCTGGCCGGCATTGTCACTGGACCCCTCCGCCGACGTGGTTGGGGCGTTGAGGCCGAGTTCGTCGCCGCCAAGACCGTCGCCGACGTCGCCGAAGATCCGACTGAGGATGGTGCCCAGCAGCACCAGCGCCAGGATGATGACCGCGGCCCCGATGCCGAGCCCGATGAACAGCGCCTTGCGACGTCGGGCCAGGGCTTCCGGATCGTCGTCGGCGGGACGGTCACGGAACCGAGATGGAGCCGGCGCCTCGGGTTCGTCGACGGGGGAGATGAGCTCGGTGCGGTCGGCGATCGCGGTGGCCTGCTGCAACAGGTTCAGAAGTGTCGGCGCGCTGCGGATGCCGCCGCCCTCCTGCACCGCGCGGGCGGCCGCCGCGGAGATCTGGAACGGGATCTGACGGTCGACGGAACGCGGCTCGACGGGCTGGCCTGCCGGATCGAGTTCGGCGGGCGCCAACCCGCTGCGCACGCCGGATTCCGGCAGCGGCCACCTGTTGATGAGGAGTGCGTACAGCGCGGCGCCGATGCCGCGGATGTCGTCCTCCGGGGTGGCCTCCGGCAGCGTCGCCGGGAACGCCAACGCGACGTCGCCCTCGATGCTCACCCGCACCCGGCTGGGGTGATCGATCGAGAGCGCGACACCATTGCGGTGTGCGGCCTCCGCGGCGGCGGCCAGCGACTGGATGGCCCGCGCGCCGCCGACCGGTGACGGCGAGGTGTCGGCGACCTCGGCGAGGGAACCACCGCGGATCCACTCGGACACCACCAGCCCACCCGATCCGGTGTTGACGACGTCGAGGACGCGGGCGACACCGGGCATGTCGAGCCGGCTCAGCTTGAGCGTGCGCGACAGGATCGCCTGCACCTTCTCGTCGGGCAGCGTCGCTTCGGGATCGACGAACGTCAACGCCACCTGGCGGTCGAGCGCGGTGTCGAGCGCCTGCCAGAACTGCAGGTTCGACGGGCCACCGTGGAACACCAGCAGCCGGTACCGGCCGCCGGCGATGACGGCGCCCGGAATGAGGTGGACGTCCTCGTCGGACGTCGCGGCCTCGATTGGTGGTTCGCGGGGCACGTCGAACGGCAGCGATTCGCGGGTCGGGTCCCCGCCGTAGTCGGACGGCGGCCGCCCGGACGTCGGCGTCGGGGTGCCGTTGGGCCCTTCGGTCGAGATCCGCGACGTCTCGGTGAGGTCGGCCGGCTCCTGCACGTCGGGCTGGAAGCTGTCCGCCGAGGCCGACGGTGCGTCCGTCCGCTGCGACAGCGGGATCTTGGCGGTGGTGGTGTGGTCCGGACCCGGCGTCGCGCTGGCGGATTCGTCGCTCACCGCTGGTCCTTTCCGTATCCGGTCCCCGGCGACCGGCGCCGGGGGTCCGCGCCGCACGACCGGCGGGCCCGGCCGACGCCCTGGCACGGACGAATTCCTTTGATGAGCGTACGTGAGGGGCCTGCCCGTTGGGGGCTGGTCCGACGGCGTTGTCGGTGGTGAGGGCACCCTTTGTCCCTTGCCCAGGCGACGGCGGACGGCGGCGAGCGCGGCCTGCGCCTCGGGCACCTTCGCGCCGAGCAGGACCCCGACGATGATCGGCACCATGATCAGTCCGAGCACCAACAGGCGAAGCAACGACCCGCCGCCGCCGAAGTTGGTCGTCAGCGACTCCACGCCGAGCAACCTGTCCACGACGTGGGCGACGAGTCCGGCGATCAACGATGCGCAGATGGTGACGAGGATGGTGCGCACCACCTCCAGGTTGAGCAGTCGTCCGGCCGGCGGGTTGAGGTTCGCGCGCAACAGGTAGTAGCCGACGATCGCCCCGGCGAGGAAACCCAGGCCGTTGGCCGTGCCGAGATAGCCGGCGACCAGGTCGGGATCGTCGGTGAGGTGTGGCGCCGCGATGGAGGCCGCGATCTTGACGGTGGTGATCACCACGATCAGCGCGATCGGCGTCCAAGGCTGTTCGCGGGCGTAAAACACCCGAAGTTGAAGCAGCACAAGGGCATACGGAATCAACGTGAACGCCGACAGCGTGATCGCCATACCGAGATACCCGGCGTCCACGTCGCCGAAGTTCCCGTAGGCGAACAGCGCGCTGCCGATGGCGGGACCACCGACGGTCATCATCGCCACGATAGGGATGAGGGTCACCATGGTCAGCCGGGTGGCCAGTGACAGGTCGGCGAGCACCGCGGGGTTGTCGTTGGCGGCGGCGTTGCGGCTGAGCCGCGGCATCACCACGGTCAACACCGTCACGCCGATCATGCCGAAGGGCAGCATCAGCACGAGCCAGGTGTAGTTGTAGATCGCCGGACCGGAAGCCGCTGCACCGCTGGCGATTCGGTTACCGATGATCAGGCCGACCTGACTGATCAGCACGTAGAGCACCATCGCCGAGGCCATCGTGCCGAACTGCTTCAGGCGGTCGTCGATACCCCACAGGGGGCGCAGGCTGACCCGTTCGCGCCGCAAGGCAATGAGCAGGACGACGACCTGCGTCACGGTGCCCATCGTCATACCGATGCCGAGGACGAGCAGCTTCGCGTTGCCCATCCGCACGGGGTCCACCGAAAGTTCGCCGGGAACAACGAGATAGAGGAGCAGCGTCAGAATGGCGACGACGTTGTTGCACACCGGCGCCCACGCGGGTGGCCCGAACACGTTGCGGGTGTTCAGGATTGCCATGAACACCGACGACAGCCCGTAGAACAACACCTGCGGTAACAGCAGATAGGCGAATGCCGTGGTGAGATCGCGGTTCACCTGCGGGTCGCCGCCGAGCATCAGCCCGACCAGCAGCGGCGCCGACGCCACCGCCAGCGCGGTGGTGATCAGAAGCAGCGTGGTCGCGAGAGTGACCAGGCGGCGCACGAATGCCGTTCCGCCGTCGGGGTCGTCGCGTTCGGCGCGGGCGAGCACCGGCACGAAGATCGCGGTGAACGTCGCCTCCAGGACGAGCGCGGCGATCAGGTTGGGGAGTTGATAGGCCACCGAGAACGCACTGGACAGCGCGGCGCCCAGGATGGTCGCGATCAGCACGATTCGGGCGAACCCGGTCAGCCGGCTGATCAGCGTCGCGAACGCCATCCCCCAGGAGCGGGACACCACGGCCGCGTCCGACAGTTCGGGGCGTCCGGCGCGACGGCGCGGCGCAGGCCCGCGAGGCAGCCGCGGCGGCGGCGCGGATTGTCGGGGTGGCGGCAGCGGGCCGCCGAGATCGACGCGCACGGGGGGTGTTCCGGGGCGGGCGCGGCGCCCAGCGGTGCTCATTTCTCGCCCGGACCGGTATCGGGGGTCCGGGTGAGCGGAGCGCCGCTGGTGTCCTCGTCGAAGCGCAACGCTACCTCGAGCGGATCCGGCCGGTCGAGGTCCGCGCGGTCGGGCTGGCCCCGGAACCGATGCCAGAGCCGACGGCCGACCAGCAGCGCCAGGATCGCACCGCCGGTCAGGGTGATGAAGAAAAGCACCTTGCCGTAGGCGTTGGAGTGCACCGACAACCGCACGGGCTCGCCGAGCGGCAACCCGTTCTCGGTGCGTAGTGCGACGTCGACGGCGACGCGCTGGGTGAAGTGCACCTCGATCGGCACCCGCAGCGGCAGGAAGCCGGGCGGCAGTTCGATGACACCCATGTCCGTGACCGACATGCCGGGGGGAGCGTCGACGTCCAGCCGCACCCGGATCGGCACCGGCAGGTCGTTGCGCAGTGCGAGTGGCAGCGGGCTGCGTTCGGTCGCCAGCGTGTAGGAGCCGCCGGGGTTGACGATGGTGACGGCGTTGAAGAGATCGTCGACCGTGCGGCCGACCGTCGTAAGCCGTTGCTGTGCAAGGCCGTTGCGGGCATCCGGTGGTACGGACTGGCTCAAGGCGCGCAGCGCATCCTCTCGCAGCGGCGCGGTGTAGCCGTATCCGGTGAGGCCGGTGCGCGCGTCGGTGGTCAACGCGACGGTCAGGCCCCACAGCCGGCCCGTCACCGCGGCGATACCGGAGACGACGGCGTCGTCGAAGCGCCCGCGTGGATCACCCAGGTTGTTCTCGGGCAGCGGCGCAACACGTTGTGGCGGAACCGCATTGCCGTCGGCGATCACCTCGGTGAGCGGCCGCGGCCGTGCCATTCCGGCGTTGATCATGGTGGCCGTCGCGGTGAGCACCGCCTGCGCATCGGCCGGCTGCGCACTCCACGTCAACGGCGGCATGAGGATCTCGGTGCGGGGCTCGATGGCGGGTCGCAGCGCCCGCCACATCAGCGCGCCGATGGCGTCCTGCCTGCGCGCCACCTCCGACGCGTGCTGCAGCGGCACGTTCAGGGACGGGTCCAGGTACGACGGCGACACCGGGTCGGTGCCCACTCCGGCCAGCGCCGCCCCCACCGCAGGGTCGAACGGCGCCGCGACGACGTCGGGCGTGTAGCGCACCGGCCGCAGGTCCGCGGGTCCCTGCGTCGCGCCGGACCCGTCGGACTCGGAGTCCGCCGTCACCTCGGCGGCGCCGATCGCGACCGTCTGCCCTTGTTGGGACAGCAGCTGCACCGCCGACCCGGTCAGGGGGCCGTCGCCGATCAGGTTGACGCCGCGCACCGATGCGACGCCGAGGATTTGGTCGACGATGTCGCCGGCGCCCTTGACGGCGATGCCGGACAGACCGGGGTCACCGACGCGGTGCAACGCATCGAGGTCGGCCTGGGCGTAGGTGGTCGACACCACGCACATCTGCTTGGCGAGCGCCCTCAGGCGATTGAGCCACGCCACCGCGGCGTCCTGTCCGGCGCCGGGGTGCGTCGGCGTGCCCGGCCCGGCGTCGGGTCCGTCGTTGACGACGTAGCCGCCCGTCATCGCGTTGACGGTGACGAGCAGGTCGGGGTCGACGGCTAGACACGTCGCCTCTCGGACGTGCCCGTCGGGATCGACCTGCGGGCCCGTCGCGAACTCGACGGCCGACAACAGGCTGTCCAGCCGTCCGCCCGCGGCCAGGGAGGTCGCGAGGTCGTCGTCGATGAGCCGGACGGGTGTGGTGCCGCCCGGTGCCCCTGCGGCCAGCCGCGGCTTGTCGGCGATCGGCCACACGACGGTCAGGCCGACCGGTTTGGACGTGTCCGGCGGGACGACCGCCGTCACGGCGTCGCTCTCGTCGGAGTCCGGATCGGGCGGGACGCCGAGCACCGGCAGCAGGAAGCGGGCGTCGTCGAGACGGGCCGGTTCGCCGTAGTCGGGAGTGCCATTGACGTTGACCATCAACGGGTAGACGCCGGGTTCCTCGATGCCCAGCGACGGGTCCCGCTCGGAGCGCATCGGGTAGGACAGCACGAACGGCACAGCGTCGCCGCGCTCCAATTCCGGTGCGAGAGTGATGAATTGGGCGACGGGTTCGAACTGGTCGACGTTGCCCGTGAGGTTGGTCCGCAGCCCTGCCGACGACGTCACAGCACCGGTGTCCTCGAGGCGCACCATGACGTCGCGGACGGGCCGGTCACCGACGTTCTGCACGGTGCCGGCGACGGTGACGATCGGGTCGCTGGTCGTGGTGACGACATCGGGGGTGATCCGATCGATGTGCACCGTCAGAAACGGGGTGACGCCCGGCTGCCCGGCGGCTGTGCGCGGGTTCGCCAATGGAAGCGTGAACAGCGCCGACATCCCGATCACGAGAATCAGGCGCGCGACTGCCGCAGCAGACAGGCGCGACCCCGCGGTGATCACGGCCCTTGGCCGCAGCCGTTCGTCCGCCGAGTTGTCTTTTCATCGGGACGACGGTTGCGGGTGTGCGAGTGCGTCTGGGCCCGCCGCCGTGGCGAGGTCCGGGGGAGCGGCGGTAATGCAGCGGGCCCGTCCGCGTGCAGTTTGTCGATCAGCTCACCGGCGACCTCGGCGAGCCGCCGTTCGTCGGCATAGGCCAACCGCGAGGGCAGCTCCTTCAGCGGCACCCAGGCGACCTCGCTGACCTCGAGGTCCTCGTCGGAGAGCTCACCGTCGAGGAAGCGCATCAGGTAATGGTGCACGGTCTTGTGCACGCGCCGCCCCTCGGTGACGAACCAGTAGTCGATGCTGCCTAGTGCGGCGAGCACGGCGCCCTGGATGCCGGTTTCCTCGGCGACCTCGCGGATCGCGGTCTGTTCTGCAGTTTCACCGAGCTCGATATGGCCCTTGGGCAGCGACCAGAGCATGCGGCCGCGGCGGTCGGTGCGGCCGATCAGCGCCGCCACCTGGTTGTCTTTGGGCCCGTCGATCCCGTCGATGACCAGGCCTCCGGCCGACGTCTCGTGCACGGTGCGAAGGCGGTCCGGTGGGCGACGCGGGCGGGTCTTCTGGGGTTTGGGGCGCGGAGTGGGCTGGTCCGACGCGTTGGGGACGGCGGCGTTGTTGTGGGCGTTCGGGGTGGCGCCGGACTGTGGGGCACCGCCGTCCGGGGGACCTGCCGCGCGTCGGCCGCGACGACGCCCGCGGCGCCGTCGGGGCTTGGCCTGTTCGCCGTCCGACACCCAAGCGATAGTAGCTGCCACGAAGTTTCGTTCCCGCCGCACTCACCGGTCGTGATGGAGCCGTTGCACATTAGGCTGTCCGAACGTGGCCGGATCCGCTGCTGACGCAGAACTGCTTGCCGCGGCGCAGGTGGCGCTGAATCGGCACGGCGACGTTCTGCGCGATGTGGGACGGGTGTTCGCTGATGCGGGCCACGAACTGTTCCTCGTCGGCGGCAGCGTGCGCGACGCCCTGCTGGGCCGGCTGGGCGCCGACCTCGACTTCACCACCGACGCACGCCCCGAGCAGATGCAGAAGTTTCTGAGCGGATGGGCCGAGGCGCTGTGGGACATGGGCATCGAGTTCGGGACGGTCGGTGTCGGCAAGTCCGGTCACCGGTTGGAGATCACGACGTTCCGCGCCGACACATACGACCAGGTGTCGCGCAATCCGGAGGTGCGGTTCGGCGATCGCCTTGACGACGATCTGGTGCGCCGAGATTTCACCTCGAACGCGATGGCGGTGCGCATCACCGCCGATGGACCGGGTGAGTTCCACGATCCGCTCGGCGGGTTGGCGGCGGTGCGCGCCAAGACACTGGACACTCCCGCCGCGCCGGAGACGTCGTTCGGCGACGATCCGCTGCGGATGTTGCGGGCGGCGCGGTTCGTCTCGCAGCTGGGCTTCACCGTGGCGCCGCGAGTGGTGGCGGCTCTGGTCGAGATGGCGCCGCAGCTGGAGCGGATATCCAAGGAACGGGTGGCCGCAGAGTTGGACAAGCTGCTGCTCGGAGCGGATCCGGTCGCGGGCATCGACCTGATGGTGCAGACCGGCCTCGGCGATGTCGTGCTGCCGGAGGTGGGCGCCATGCGGATGGCCATCGACGAGCACCATCAGCACAAGGACGTCTACTGGCATTCGTTGACGGTGCTGCGCCAGGCGATCGACCTCGAGGATGAGGGCCCGGATCTGGTGCTGCGGTGGGCGGCGCTGCTGCACGACATCGGCAAGCCCGCGACCCGTAAGCACGAGCCCGACGGCGGCGTCAGCTTCCACCACCACGAGGTCGTCGGCGCGAAGATGGTGCGCAAGCGGATGCGCGCGCTGAAGTACTCCAAGCAGATGATCGACGACGTCTCGCAGCTGGTGTACCTGCACCTGCGGTTCCACGGTTACGGCGACGGCCGGTGGACGGATTCGGCCGTGCGCCGCTACGTCACCGACGCCGGCCCGCTGCTGCCGAAGCTGCACAAGCTGGTGCGCGCCGACTGCACGACCCGCAACAAGCGCCGCGCCGCCCGCCTGCAGGCCGCCTACGACGACCTCGAGCACCGCATCGCCGAACTGGCCGCCAAGGAGGATCTGGCGCGTGTGCGGCCAGATCTGGACGGCAA
This sequence comes from Mycolicibacterium moriokaense, assembly GCF_010726085.1. NCBI lineage: Bacteria > Bacillati > Actinomycetota > Actinomycetes > Mycobacteriales > Mycobacteriaceae > Mycobacterium > Mycolicibacterium moriokaense. The sequence continues at coordinate 446,343 of NZ_AP022560.1, read as the reverse complement.
CGAGATCATGAAGATCCTCGGCATTCCGGCCGGACCTCAGGTCGGTGAGGCGTGGCGGTATTTGAAGGAACTGCGCCTCGACCGCGGTCCGCTGTCGCACGACGAGGCCGTCGACGAGTTGAAGAAGTGGTGGAACGCGCGGGGTGAGCGCAGCGTCTGAACGGGCATGGAGTACTGCCTCGGGGACGGCGACGGTTCGGCTTCGATGTGGACGGCGGCGCCCGATCTCGACTTGAACGGCGACGGCGCGTTCGAGGCGGCCGGTCTGGATTTCGACCATGACGGCCTGCTCGACGACGCGATGGCCGACCTGGACGCCGACGGCGTCGCCGACCACCTCGTCCGCGACTTCGCCCTCGGTACCGGCGCGGCGTACTTCACCGATGACGGCACCGGCACGTGGGCGGTGTGCCTGGACCGGGCGGGTCTGCTGCGATGGTTCGGCCTCGACGGCGTCGAACACAGCGGTGGGGTGGTGGTGGACGTCGACGCGGACGGCCAGGCCGACGACCGGCTTCTCGATGTCGACGCCGACGGGCTGGCCGATCGCGCGGTGAGCGGGGAGGAGGCCTACGTCGACACTGACGCCGACGGTCGGTGGGACATCAAGTTGAGCGACCGCGACGCCGACGGCAAGGCGGACGGCGCCGACGAGTTGTGACGCTCAAGCTGACCGGCCCGCGCCCGGCGGACCGGCGAACGCCTGCGCGATGCCGAGCCACCGCTCGGCGTCCTCGCCGATGGCCGTCACGTCCAGCTTCGAGAGCGGCCTGCGTTGGGTGACCAGCATGCAGAAGTCCAGCGCCGACCCGGTGACCCGTTGCGCCGCATCCTCCGGGCCCCAGGACCACGTCGACCCGTCGGGTGCGCGTAACTGGACGAGGAACGGATCCGCCGGTGGCGCAAGGCCGTTGACGTTGAAGGCGAAGTCTCGCGTGCGCACCCCGATGTGTGCGATCGACCGCAGCCGCGATGTGGCGGGCCGCTCGACGCCGAGCGCGTCCGCCACGTCGAGGCCGTGCGCCCACGTCTCCATCAGGCGAGCGGTGGCCATGGACGCGGCGCTCATCGGCGGACCGAACCACGGCAGCTTGCGGCCGTCGGCCACCGTCAGAAGCTCGTCATGCAGCCGGTTGCGGGTACTGCGCCAGTCGGCGAGCAGTTCGGCGGGCGGGAGCGCGGCGAGTTCTTCGGCACCCGCGTCGACGAAGCCGTTGGGATCCTTGGCAGCCTCTTCGAGCAGCGCCGCGAACGCGGATTCGTCGGTGACCGCCGTCAGCGCCACGCGGTCGGTCCACAACAGGTGCGCGATCTGATGGGCGATCGTCCATCCCGGTGACGGCGTCTGCTCGGCCCAGCGTTCGGCGGGAAGATCGGCCACCAGCGCGTCGAGTTCATCGCTTTCAGCCCGCAGATCGGCGACCATCGGCTCTGCACCAGCCATGCCGGTCACCTTAGCCCGCGGGCCGGGCCCGACGGCCGAGCGCGGCGTGTGCGGCCAGGCCGAGCAGGTAGACCGCCGATCCGGCGACGACGAGTCCGGGCTGATGACCGCCGGGCGGGATCACCGCGGCCGCGGCCGTCACCGCAGCGATGAACGAAATCCAGAACAACGCGTCCTGCACCGTGAAGACGTGACCGCGCAGCGCGTCGTCGACGTCCAACTGCATGGCGCTGTCGGCGCACAGTTTGACCACCTGGCCGACCAGCCCGAGCAGAAATCCGCAGACCAGCATCACCGGGAGTTGCAGGCCGACCCCGGCGAGCTGAATAGCCGCCGCGAGCGCAAGCGACCCGTTGACCGTGGCGTAGCGGCCCCACCGGGCGACGGCCACCGGCATGAGGGCGGCGGCCAGGAACTGCCCGGTGCCCACGGCCGCGAAGAACACCGCAGTGGTCCCGAGCCCGGCGACGTCTGGCGCATCGGTGTGCCGGACGAGCACGAGCACCAGCAGGCTGTTGATGCCGAGCGCCATGCGGTGGGTCGCGAGGCCGGTCAGCGTCGCGGCGACCGTCGGCACCGCCATGACCGTGCGGGCGCCGTGCATCCAACCAGTGGCCACGGCATACACGACGGAGCCGTGCACGGCGCGCACGCTGTCGTCCGGACCGAGAAGGTGCGGTGAGAAGCGCCACGACAGCCACAGCGCGAGGGCGACCGGGACCGCGACGAGGAAGATGATCGACGCGGCCCCGATGTCGTCGGCCCCGAACAGCCACCGCGGCACGAGCATGAAGATGGCGCCGAGAAACGCGGCGGCGCCGCCCGTCGCGGTCGCGATCGAGTTCATGGTGACGACCTGCTCGCGGGGCACCACGTGTGGCAGTGCCGCCGACAGACCCGAGGAGACGAAGCGGGTGAACCCGTTGACGATCAACGCGGCGACCAGGATGGCCAGATCGTGGGCGCTGACCGCGAGCAGCGACGCGACGACGAGCACCATCAGCAGCCGGCCGGTGTTCGCGCCGATGAGCACCAGGCGCCGGTCCCACCGGTCCAGCAGCGCGCCTGCGAACGGGCCGAGCAGTGAGTACGGCAGGTAGAGGACGGCGAACGAACCCGCGATCGCCCACGGCGTTGCCGCGCGCTCGGTGCTGAACAGCAGCCCACCCGCGAGGCCCGCGGCGAACAGTCCGTCACCGAACTGACTGACCAGTCGCAGCTCGAGCAGCCGTTGAAATTCGGGCAGTGCGCGTACCGACCGCCACAGCTCACGGACTGACTGCCACCAGGCGATCGGCGCACGCGCGTCAGCCACAGCAATCCGTCCTGTTGGTTCTCTGTCGGGCTGATTGAAAAGCCCGACCCACAGTACAAATATCCCGGCGAGCCGCGCTTGTTCGCCACGTTGGCTGGTTGCTGATGCCATGATGGTGACGTGGCGCACTCAGAGGATCCCGAGGACTTCATCGCGCCCGCGAAACACCGGGTGCGAGCGGGCACGCTGCTGCTCGCCAACACCGATCTTCTGGAGCCGACGTTCCGGCGCAGCGTCATCTACATCGTCGAGCACAACGACGGCGGAACGCTCGGTGTGGTGCTGAACCGGCCCAGCGAAACCGCGGTATACAACGTGCTTCCGCAATGGGCGAAGCTAGCCACCAAACCGAAGACCATGTTCATCGGCGGTCCCGTCAAACGCGACGCCGCACTGTGTCTGGCGACTCTGCGGGTCGGGGTCGATCCCGCCGGCCTGCCCGGCCTGCGACATGTGCAGGGCCGCATAGCGATGGTGGATCTGGACGCCGATCCCGACGCCATCGCGCCGGTGGTCGAAGGAGTGCGGATCTTCGCCGGCTACTCGGGGTGGACCATCGGTCAGTTGGACGGCGAGATCGAACGCGACGACTGGATTGTGTTGTCCGCGTTGCCTTCTGACGTGCTGGCCGACTCCCGCAGCGACCTATGGGCCAAGGTGCTGCGCCGTCAGCCGCTGCCGACGTCGCTGCTCGCCACACACCCGATCGACATCAGCCGCAACTGACTTCAGCTACAGGACAGCGTGCACGTCGCACAGGTGCCGCCACACGCTTCGGCTTCTGAGGGGCTCTCTGTTCCTTGCGTTCCGGCGAGCACCTTCGCCGCCTGCCAACACCCGGCAGCGACGGTGCTCACGGCGCCGATGACGCAGACGACCACCACAACCAGCGCGGTGTCGGGGCGACTGGACAGCGCTACCGTGCCCGCGGCCGCGAGCATGGCTGCGGCGGCCAGCTGAGTGGGAGCGACTCCGCGCAGCACCGACTGAGCCGGATCCTCCGGCCGACGCCGGAGTAACAGCCGCACGCCCAGGCCCGTGAGCGCGGCCGCGGCACACCAGCACAGCACCGCGACGATGAACATGGGCCAAAGGATACGAGGCCGCCGTGGCTGGATTATTGGGCGTCCCCCCGGGCGCCAGGCTTCGCCCGGGGGGACAGGCCCTTATCCGGATAGCCCGTTGGTCGACTGGACCGCGGTGTTCAGCGCGCTAGGAGCCACAGTCGCGGGCTGTCCGGTTGGTGTGTGTTGGCCATGGGTCGCTTGCGGGACCTGGGGCGTGGCCTGCGGGGCGGCAGGCGCGGTGGCCGGGGGAGTGGCCCCGGGGACGTTGACCTTGAAGCCGCGCACGATCGCATCGGTGGCCTCGGCCGCGGCGACGACCTGGTCGACGCTGGTGGTCACGGCGAGCGACACCAGGTACTTGTCCGGGCCCGCGGTCGCGATGATGTGGCGCCGCGATGTGTTCAGCGTCATGTTGTTCTCGCGGTAGGTGCCCTCGATGGTCGACATCGGCATGCCGCCGACCTCGCCCATGGATCCGCCGGTGGTCCGCCATGCGGGCAGTTGCTGGGCGTCGACGAAGCCGTGGCTGATGGCCTCGCGCGGATCGAACTCGCCGATCAGCTTGTAGACCACCACCTGTGCGTTCGACGAGTACAGGCCGTTGCCGCCCACCCGGTCGGCGATCACGACGAACGCGTCGGCGACGTTCGGGTCCGGAATGTGGGCCCATCCGCGCGGCATCGGCAGCACGATGTTGAGCGCCTTGAAGTCGGCACTGTTCTGCGGCTCGAGGGTCACGCCCTTCTCGTGGAAGAAGTCGGTCAGCGTGCCCGACGTTGCCGGGGTGATCGGCACGACTGCCGGTGCGGCGACCTGCGGTGTGGAGATGCCGCCCTGTGCGGCTGCCGCCGGCGCCGTCGCTGCGGTGGCGGCTTGGGGTGCCGTGAGGGTGGTGTCGGCGGTCGTCGGGGCGGCCAGTGCGGCGTTGGGCACCGCCGGGGTGAGGGCGGTTCCGGCGGTCGCCGCGCTCTGCGACACCACCGACGGACTCGGTTGTGGAGGGAGGGGCTGCGAGGGCTGGGCCGCGGCGGGAGTGGCGGAGAGGCCGAGGACACCGACGACGGCGGCGGCCACACCGGTGGCCAGGGTCCTCGAGCGCCGGGCGGTGACGGTCATCGACGTCGGTCCTTTCCACTGGAAGTCGGCAGCCATTTGGTCAGGCGCCGACTGTATCCAGGGCGAACTCATGGTCACTAGGCCTGGAATCGACCTGGAACCAAGCCCTGACCGGCTGGTGACAGCACCGTGACCAACCTGTGGCCGGTGGGCCCCGATCGGCGGGCTTATACCCTGTTCACGTGACTGACTCGCCTGACGCCGGTACCGACGTCCCGCAGCACCGCTATACCGCGGCGCTTGCGGGGCAGATCGAGCGCGCCTGGCAGCAGCGCTGGGCCGACTCGGGGACGTTTTACGTGCCGAACCCGGTGGGCTCGTTGGCGGCGCCCGACGGAGGCCCGGTGCCCGTCGACAAGATGTTCGTGCTGGACATGTTCCCGTACCCGTCGGGGGAGGGCTTGCACGTCGGCCATCCGCTCGGCTACATCGCCACCGACGTCTACGCGCGCTACTACCGGATGACCGGACGCAATGTGTTGCACGCGTTGGGCTTCGACGCCTTCGGTCTGCCCGCCGAGCAGTACGCGATCCAGACCGGCACGCATCCGCGGATCCGGACCGAGGCGAATATCGTCAACTTCCGCAGGCAGCTGGGCCGGCTCGGATTCGGCCATGATGCGCGGCGCAGCTTCGCCACCACCGACGTCGACTTCTACAAGTGGACGCAGTGGATCTTCCTGCAGATCTACAACGCGTGGTTCGACCCGGCGGCCAACAAGGCCAGGCCGATCTCCGAGCTGATCGCCGAATTCGACTCCGGCAGCAGGACACTCGACGACGGCAGGCGATGGGCCGACCTGTCGGCAGACGAGCGCGCTGACGTCATCGACTCTTACCGCCTCGTGTACCGGGCTGACTCGATGGTCAACTGGTGTCCAGGCCTGGGCACCGTGCTGGCCAACGAGGAGGTCACCTCCGAAGGCCGCAGCGAACGTGGCAACTTCCCGGTGTTCCGGAAGCGGTTGCGGCAGTGGATGATGCGCATCACCGCGTATGCCGACCGGCTGCTGGACGATCTCGAGGTGCTGGATTGGCCGGAGAAGGTCAAGACCATGCAGCGCAACTGGATCGGCCGCTCGACGGGCGCGTCGGTCCTTTTCGGCACCGACGCCGGCGATATCGAAGTCTTCACCACCAGGCCCGATACGTTATTCGGCGCAACGTACATGGTGCTGGCGCCCGAGCATGAACTGGTCGACGCGCTGGTCGCCGACCAATGGCCGGCCGACGTCGACGCGCGCTGGACTTTCGGTGCGGCGACCCCCGCGGAGGCCGTCGCCGCCTACCGCGCCTCCGTCGCGGCCAAGTCCGATCTGGAGCGTCAGGAGAACAAGTCCAAGACCGGCGTCTTCCTCGGCGCGTATGCGACGAATCCCGCCAACGGTCAACGGATTCCGGTGTTCATCGCGGACTACGTGCTGCTGGGCTACGGCACCGGGGCCATCATGGCGGTGCCTGCGCACGATCAGCGCGACTGGGAGTTCGCCCACGAGTTCGGGCTGCCGATCGTCGAAGTGATTGCGGGCGGCGATGTTTCGGCCGAGGCGTATCCCGGCGACGGTGAGCTGGTCAACTCGGACTACCTCAACGGCCTGTCCGTCGCATCGGCGAAGGAGGCGATCACCAATCGGTTGATCGCCGACGGCCGTGGGCAGGCCCGCGTCGAGTACAAGCTGCGGGACTGGTTGTTCGCGCGGCAACGGTACTGGGGCGAGCCGTTCCCAATCGTCTACGACGCCAGCGGCCGCGCGCACCCGTTGCCCGAGTCGGCGCTTCCCGTTGAGCTGCCTGATATTCCGGACTATGAGCCGGCGAAACTCGATCCCGACGACGCCGACAGCGAGCCGTCGCCGCCGCTGGGCAAGGCCACCGACTGGGTCCATGTCGAACTGGATCTCGGTGACGGCCTCAAGCCCTACACCCGCGATACCAACGTGATGCCGCAGTGGGCGGGCAGCTCCTGGTACGAGTTGCGCTACGCCGACCCATACAACAAAGAAGAGCTGTGCGCCAAGGAGAACGAGGCGTACTGGATGGGTCCGCGGCCGGCCGAGCACGGGCCGAACGACCCCGGTGGCGTCGACCTGTACGTCGGCGGTGTCGAGCACGCCGTGCTGCACCTGCTGTACGCGCGGTTCTGGCACAAGGTGCTATACGACCTCGGCCACGTCAGCTCGAAGGAGCCGTTCCGCCGACTGGTGAACCAGGGCTACATCCAGGCGTTCGCGTACACCGATTCCCGCGGCGCGTACGTGCCCGCCGCGGAAGTCGTTGAGCGCGACGCCAAATTCTTCTGGACCGGACCCGACGGTGAGATCGAGGTGTCGCAGGAGTTCGGCAAGATCGGCAAGAGCCTGAAGAACTCGGTGTCCCCCGACGAGATCTGCGACAACTACGGCGCGGACACGCTGCGGGTGTACGAGATGTCGATGGGTCCGCTGGATGCGTCGCGGCCGTGGGCGACCAAGGACGTCGTCGGCGCGTATCGCTTCCTGCAGCGGGTGTGGCGACTCGTGGTCGACGAGCAGACCGGCGCCGAACGCGTCGCCGAACACGAGGCCTTGGACGAGGACACCCTGCGGCTGCTGCACCGCACGATCGCGGGTGTCACCGACGACTACGCGAACCTGCGCAACAACACCGCGGCGGCCAAGCTGATCGAGTACACCAACCACCTGACGAAGAACGGGGTCACGGCGCGGGCGGCGTTGGAGCCGCTGGTGTTGATGGTCGCGCCGCTGGCGCCGCATCTGGCCGAGGAGCTGTGGCGGCGACTTGGCCACGAGTCGTCGCTGGCGCACGGGCCGTTCCCGGTGGCCGACCCGCAGTATCTCGTCGAGGACACTGTCGAGTTGCCGGTGCAGGTCAACGGCAAGGTGCGCGGGCGCATCACCGTGGCCGCCGACGCCGATGCCGACGCGTTGGAGGCCGCGGCGCTGGCCGACGCCAAGGTGCAGGAGTTTCTGAACGGCGCCACGCCGAAGAAGGTGATCGTGGTGGCGGGCCGATTGGTCAACATCGTCGCCTGATTCCCGCGATTTGTGTGCGTTCGAGAGCGCTCACCGCTCCTAAACGCACACAAATCACCGGGGGCGGACGATGATTTCGTGGATATGGGCGTCGCGGGGGGCGTTGACCGCGTCGGCGATGACCTTGGCGACGGTCTCCGGGCTGAGGAATTTCTCGGGCGTGTACTCGCGGCCCTCATAGGCGATCAGGCTCTCCTGCATCTCGGTGGCGATCCTGCCCGGATGCACCGACGTCACGCGTAGCGACGGCTCATCGTTGCGAAGGGAGTCCGCGAACCCGCGCAGCGCGAACTTGCTCGCGGTGTACGACGCCAGGCCGGGCGAGGCGTTGATCCCCGCGCCGGAGTTCACGAAGACGACGTGGCCGCCGACGGCGCGCAACGCTGGTAGCAGCGGCAGCGTAAGCGCTACGGGGCCAATGACATTCACGGCCAGGGTGGCGCGCCACTCGTCGACCGTCGATTCGGGGACGGTCGCGGGATACGCCACACCCGCGTTGTGGATCAGCACGTCGAGTTCGTCGATCGGCTCGACGACCGCCTCGATGGCGTCGGGATCGCCGAAATCCATCGGCCAGGTGGTGGCGCCGAACTGCTCGGCGACCGCATCGAGCTCGGCCGACGGCCGCCCCGCAAGGAACAGAGTGTGGGTCGGTGCCAGCGCCGCCGCGATGGCTGCTCCGAGGCCGCGAGAGGCCCCGGTGATCATCGCCGTCGGCATGTCGTCACCCTACCGACCTGCAACCCGAGCCGACCCGTCGCATCATTGAGGCGATGGCCCACGATTCCAGCTTCGCCCCGACGCAGCTCTCCGCCCGCGCTGCGTACCTCCTGCGCGGCAACGACCTGGGCACCATGACCACCGCGGCACCGCTGCTGTACCCGCATATGTGGAGCTGGGACGCCGCGTTCGTCGCGATCGGCCTGGCGCCGCTGAGCGTCGAACGCGCCGTCGTCGAGCTCGACACCCTGCTGTCGGCGCAATGGGCCAACGGCATGATTCCGCACATCGTCTTCGCCAACGGCGTCGACGGCTACTTCCCCGGTCCGGCCCGGTGGGCGACGTCGGCGCTGGCCGCCAACGCCCCGCGCAACCGGCACACGTCCGGGATCACCCAGCCGCCGGTGCACGCTATTGCGGTGCAGCGCATCCTCGACCACGCGCGCCGCCGCGGACGGTCGACGCGTGCTGTCGCCGAGGCGTTCCTCGACCGTCGGTGGGGCGATCTGGTCCGCTGGCACCGCTGGCTCGCCGAGGCCCGCGACCCGCGCGAGCGCGGCCGGGTCACGCTGTACCACGGCTGGGAGTCCGGTATGGACAACTCGCCGCGCTGGGACAGCGCATACGCCAACGTCGTGCCGGGCCGGCTTCCGGAATACCAGCGCGAGGACAACGCCATCGTCACCGACGCCAGCCAGCGCCCGTCGGACCTCGAATACGACCGCTACCTGTGGCTGCTCGAGGAGATGAAATCGGCCCGCTACGACGACGAACTGCTGCCCAAGGTGATGAGCTTCGCCGTCGAGGATGTCTTCGTCTCCGCGATCCTCTCCGTCGCCTGTGACGTCCTCGCCGAGATCGGCGAGGACTACAAGCGGCCACGGGCCGACGTGCGGGACCTGTACAGCTGGGCTGAACGCTTCCGCGCGGGCGTCGTCGAGACCACCGACGAACGCAACGGTGCCGCAAGGGATTACGACGTACGTGCGGAGAAGTGGGTGGCCACCGAGACCGTGGCGCAGTTCGCACCGTTGCTCTGCGGCGGGCTGCCCCACGACAAGGAACGCGCCCTGCTGCGCCTGCTGGAGGGGCCGCGGTTCTGCGGACATCCGGACCTGAGGTTCGCACTCATCCCCACCACGTCGCCGGTGTCGCGCGACTTCCGCCCGCGTGAGTACTGGCGCGGTCCGGTGTGGCCCGTGACCACCTGGCTGTTCTCGTGGTGTTTTGCCCGTCGCGGCTGGGCCGAACGCTCGTCGATTCTGCGACTCGAAGGTCTGCGGCAGGTCAGCGACGGAACCTTCGCCGAATACTACGAACCCTTCACCGGCGAACCGTTGGGCAGCATGCAGCAGTCATGGACCGCGGCGGCGGTGCTGGACTGGTTGGGCTGAGGACACCTGCTATTCGGCGAGGCGCTCGAGCGGGCCAAGCGCCTTGCTCAGCGTTTCGAGATCGTCGGGTTCGAGCTTCTTGAGCAGCGTGGCCAGAAACGCGCGCCGATTCGCGAGCGCTTCCTGGTGCTGAGCCAGGCCCTCAGGGGTGATGTCGACGAGCACGGCGCGCAGGTCGGAGGGATCGCGGGAGCGTTTGACCAGCCCCAGTTTCTCCAGCCGGCGGATGGCCACCGTCGTCGTAGGCGTACGCACACGTTCGTGGGCGGCCAGTTCGGTCATCCGGATCGGACCCTGCTCCAGCAGGGTCAGCAGAATCGACAGCTGAGCGAGCGTGAGATCGCCGGCGGCGGCGTCCCGGCTCGGGTCGCTGCGGCGGAGCACAGAGAACACCCGGGAGAGCACACGCTGCAGCTCTCCGGCCAGCTCAGCGACCTGCGGTTCGGTCTCCACCATAATTTCGGCAGTCTAACCTGTCTGAGCATGCCAAGTTGTGTGACGAGCTCGTAAACCTTCAGAGTACTTGCGAAAGGAAACGCTTCAAGCGGTCGGTCTCGGCCGCCTCGAAGATCTGCTCGGGTGCTCCGGTTTCGACGACCTTGCCGTGATCCATGAAGACGACCGCGTCGGCGGTCTCCCGGGCGAAGCCCATTTCGTGGGTGACGACGACCATCGTCATCCCGTCGGCACCGAGGTCGGCGATCAGCGCGAGGATGCCTTTCACGAGTTCGGGGTCCAGCGCGGAGGTGGCCTCGTCGAAGAACATCACCTGCGGCGCCATCGCCAGGGCCCGCGCGATCGCCACCCGCTGCTGCTGACCACCCGATAACGTCGTCGGGCGCACGTCGGCCTTATGCCGGAGCCCGACCCGGTCCAGTTGTGCCAACCCGAGCTCGCGCGCCTCGTCGGCACCCAACCGCCGGAGCCGTCGTGGCGCCAGCGTCACGTTGTCCAGCACGCTGCGGTGCGGGAAGAGGTTGAAGTGTTGGAACACCATCCCGATGCGCTGCCGCAACTTGTCCGGATTGTCGGCAAGCACCGAGCGCCCGTCGAGCAGAATGTCGCCGCTGTCGGGCTCGTACAACCGGTTCAGCGTCCGCAACAACGTCGACTTCCCCGACCCCGACGGCCCGATCACCGCCGCTGTGGTGCCCGCGGGCACGTCCAGATCCACCCCGTTCAACACCGAGTTGGGTCCGAACGACAGGTGAATACCCGTGGCGCTCAACGAGACCGGTTCGACTGCGGTGGTCATCAGATCATCTCCTGAGAAGTCGACAGCTCGAGCGGATCCTCCTGGCCCGGTGGGCGTCCGCGGCGCAGCCGGTTGTCGATGTAGTTGACCAGATGCGTCAGCGGCACGGTCAGTACGAGGTAGAGCAAGCCCGCCGCGACGAGCGGCGACAGGTTGCCGGTCTGTGCGTTGAGGTCACGGCCGACCTGGAACAGCTCACGTTGGTTGGCCACCAACCCGAGGAAGTACACCAGCGACGAGGCCTTCAACAGCGAGATGAACTGGTTCATCAACGCGGGCAACACACGCCGCACACCCTGCGGTACCACCACCAGCTGCATCGATGTCGTGTACGAAAAGCCGAGTGCGCGTGAGGCTTCCAGCTGTCCTGGATCGACGCTCTGGATGCCCGACCGGAAGATCTCGCCCACGTAGGCGGCCGCCATCAGCCCGAGTGCCGCGATGCCGAGCGGGTAGGGGTTGTTGCCTGTCAGCCCGCCGACGACTGGACCGATGCCGAGCCCGATCAGCAGGATGATCACGACTTCGGGAAGGCCGCGGAAGATGTCGGTGTAGACGCGCGCAGGCCAGCGCAGCCACCGGTGCCGCGAGATGCCCGCGACCGCCAGCGCCATCCCGAGAACCAACCCGATCACCGCCGCGCTGGCGGTGAGCAGCAGCGTGTTTGGCAGGCCGGTCTTGAGTAGATCGGGGATCGCCTGCTTGTAGAGATCCCAGTTGAGGAACGCGTCCTTGAGATACGACAGCGTCGACTTGGGCGCGGCCGCGGCAGGCGTCTCGCCCTGGTGCTCGGCGGCGATCGCGTCGAAGTCGGGCAGCTGCGGCAGCGGCGCGGCCTTCGACCCCGGTTTCCATCCCGGCGGCAACGCGCGGGGCACCCACTCGGTGTACAGCCGCGCCCAGGTGCCGTCGGCGATGATCGCGTCGAGGCCGGAGTTCAGCGCGTCGATCAGCGGCTGGTTCTCCTTCGCGACCGCCCACGCCACGAAATTGTCCAAGCTGAAGGTGTTTTCGATGATCTGCGCGGGATCGCCGGGCTGTACGGTGCCCGACGCCTGCTGCGACGGCGCCACCCATGCGTCGATCTGGCGGGTCTTGAGGCTGGCGTAGACGGTGTTGTAGTCGGGGAACTTCACCGGTTGCAAATGCAGCGTGTCGATCACATACGACTCCTGCACGGTGCCCTGGACGACGCCGATGCGCTGGCCGGGCGCGAGGTCGCCGAAACCTTTGATGGGGGATCCCGTCGGGACCACGAGCGAGAAGTAGCCGAAGTCGTAGCCGTTGGTGAACCCGACCGTTTTGCGACGGGCGTCGGTGGTGGTGATCGACGACGACCCGACGTCGAAGCGCCGCGACGCCACCTGCGCCAGCAGACCCGAGAACTCGGTGCCGACGAAGTTGATCCGCAGCCCGAGCCGCTCGGCAATCGCGCGCAGCAGTTCGTTGTCGAAACCGGTGAACTGTCCCGCGGTGTTGATGCAGATGCTCGGCGGAGCGTCGGACAGCGTGCCGACGGTCAGCGTCCCCGGTGTGATGAGCCCGAGCGCATTGATGTCGATGCTGTCGAGCGGTTTGACCGTCGCCGTCGTGTACTTGTCGGCGCCGGGCCCGGTCGCCGCCTTGGCCAGGTTGGTCGGCAGGGCGCTGGCGCTCCCGATGCCGGGTGGCGCGCACTGGTCGACCTGGGCGGCCGCGGGCGACGCCAGTCCCATTCCGCCGATCACGGCGACGATCAGCGCGACGACGAACGCTCTACAGAGGCGGGGGAGCGAGATCATTCAAGCAAGGTAACCACCGACGGCGTTCTCCCACCGATTTAGCCTCAATCAGAATGCAGCGGCGGTGAGTCCTGGGGCGGAAGCACGCCGCGCCGCACCAGTTCGCCCAGCAGGATGCGGGACATAAATGCGGCGCGCATGGCGCAGGCGTTCCTGGCGCCGTCGGGGTCGCGGCGACGAATGGCGTCGAGCTCGAGTTCGTAGTGGGACAGCATCTCCTCGTAGCTGTGGAGGTAGGTGACCCAGAAGTCACGCGGGTTGAAGGCGTGTGAGGACGCGATCACCGCTTTCAGCCGCGGTCCGCAATACGTGTCGTTGATGAGGGCGCGGAAATCCCATGCGGCGTCCTGGAAAGCGCGTGCCTCGCGATTGCTTTGCATGAAGGCGAGTATCGACTCGAGCTCGCTGAGGACCCGCGCCTCCGGGTCGGTCGCGGCGCGCGCGGACGCGATGCCCATGAGCATTCCGTATATCTCGAGGTGTTCACGCACGACGGCCTCGTCGAACGTCTCGACGTACGCGCCGCGGTGGTACCGCGTCGACAGGATCCCGTCATGTTCCAACTGGACGACGGCCTCCTGGATCGGGACCCGAGAGACACCGAGTTCCTGGGCGATCTCATTGCGGTCCACCCGATCTCCGGAGCGGAGCTTGCCGGTCAGCACGAGATTGACCACGTGCGAAACCACGAGGTCTTTTTCTTTGATTCCGTACTTTTTGGGCATGCGAGGCTCAGCTTCTCACGCCACCGGCCTGCGCCGGACCTGTTATGCGAGCTTTCAGTACTTGCCGGTATGGCGGTCACGCCACCGGACCAACGCCTGGGCCTGGGTGAGATCGTAATCCGGCCCGTTGACGCCCACGGTGAGCAGGGTGACGCCCAGCCCGGCGAGCGCGTCGGCCTCCTTGAGAAGCGCTTCCTCGTCGGCCCCCGCGACACCGGCAGAGCGCTCGATCTCGGCGGGATCGCGCCCGACCTCGGCGCAGTGGCTGTCGAGGATCTCGGCCTTGCGCGGGTATGCGGCGCTGTCGGTGAAGCTGTGCCAGATGTCGCCGTATTGGGCGACCAAGCGCAGCGTCTTCTTCTCGCCTCCGCCGCCGATCAGAATCGGGATGTCGCGTGTCGGCGCGGGATTGAGCTTGGCCAGCCGCGAGTTGATGCGGGGCAGCGCCTCCGCGAGGTCGTCGAGCCGGCTGCCGACCGTGCCGAACTCGTAGCCGTATTCGTCGTAGTCCTTCTGCTTCCAGCCGGACCCGATGCCGAGGATCAGCCGGCCGTCGCTGATGTGGTCGACGGTGCGGGCCATATCCGCGAGCAGTTCGGGGTTGCGGTACGAGTTGCACGTGACCAACGCGCCGATCTCCAGTCGGGTCGTCTGCTCGGCCCAGGCGCCGAGCATCGTCCAGCATTCGTAGTGCGCGCCGTCGGGGTCGCCGTAGAGCGGGAAGAAGTGATCCCAGTTGAAGGCGACGTCGACGCCGATGTCTTCAGCGCGACGCACCGCGTCGCGGATGTGGCTGTATTGCGGGGAGTGCTGGGGCTGCAGTTGTACGCCGATGCGAATTGGGACGCTCACGGTCTATATGTAACCCGGATCACGTCCCGATATTCCCTTGGGCCCTCAATCGGTTGTAACGGTGTGGCGCGGAATCGGGAGAATTCCCGCCACCCGGTTACATGCGGTGGGATTACCCGGCCAGCACCCCGCGCAGGATCTCGATGAGTTTGACCGGCTGATCGCTCTGCACGGAGTGCCCGGAGTCCTCGACGATGTGCACGGTCTGGAATCCTGGTGCGTTGCGGGCGAATTCGGCGGCGTCGTCGTCGTTGACGAAGAACGACTTCGCGCCGCGCACCAACGTCGTCGGCGTGGTGAGGTTGGGGACGTCGTCCCACAGACCCTCGAAGCCGTCGCCCTTCCGGAACGAGTCGTACCGCCATGTCCAGGTGCCGTCCTCGAGACGCTTGGCGTTGTGAAAGACACCGCGCCGCAACGACTCTCGATCACGATGCGGCGCGGCCGCGACGGTGACCTCGAGCATCGCGTCGAAGCTCGGGAACGTCCGTTCACCCTGCACCAGCGCCACCGTGCCCATCTGCGCCTTGGTCATCTCGGTGTGACGTTCGGGCGCCGACGGGGTCACGTCGACGAGCACCAACTTGCGGACCAGCTCCGGCGCCGTCACCGCCAACCTCAGCGCCGTGAGCCCACCCAGCGACATCCCGACAACCAGTTCGGCGTCCGGGGCGAATGTGCGCACGACGGGTTCGATCGCGACGGCGTTGAGCTTGGGCCCGTAGTCCCCGTCCTCGCGCCACGCCGACCGGCCGTGCCCGGGCAGGTCAATCGCCAGCGCCGGTTCACCGAGGCCGACGATCACGGTGTCCCAGGTGTGCGCGTTCTGTCCGCCACCGTGCAGGAACACCACCCGCGGTGTCGCGTCGCCGAACTTCAGCGCGCTGATCGCCGCGGTGTCGATCCGCTCGACGGCCGGTAGCGGACCCGTCGCACCCGCCTGAAGCGCGTTCTCCTTGAGGAAGGTGAATTCGGAAAGCGAGGCCAGTTCGTCATCAGCGCTGATGTCGGTCATGAGGCGACCCTAACTGACGGCGGTTTGTGTGCGTTTAGGTACGCTCACCGCTCCCGAACGCACACAAACCGCAGGTAAGAATCAGCCCTCGATGAAATCCTCGAGCCGGGCGCGCGCGATATCGTCCGGCAGCTGCTTCGGGGGGCTCTTCATCAGGTAGGCCGACGCCGCCTCGACGGGGCCGCCGATGCCGCGGTCCTTGGCGATCTTCGCCGCGCGCACCGCGTCGATGATCACGCCAGCCGAGTTCGGCGAGTCCCACACCTCGAGCTTGTACTCCAGATTCAACGGCACGTCACCGAACGCCCGGCCCTCCAGCCGCACGTAGGCCCACTTGCGGTCGTCGAGCCAGCCGACGTGATCGGACGGGCCGATGTGCACGTCCTTGGTCTTGAATTCGCGCTGCAGATTCGACGTGACCGCCTGCGTCTTGGAGATCTTCTTCGACTCGAGGCGCTCGCGCTCGAGCATGTTGAGGAAGTCCATGTTGCCGCCGACGTTCAGCTGCATCGTGCGGTCGAGCTGCACGCCGCGGTCCTCGAACAGCTTGGCCATCACGCGGTGCGTGATCGTCGCGCCGACCTGGCTCTTGATGTCGTCGCCCACGATCGGCACGCCGGCGTCCTCGAACTTCTTCGCCCACACCGGGTCGGAGGCGATGAAGACGGGCAGCGCGTTGACGAATGCCACGTTCGCGTCGATCGCGCACTGCGCGTAGAACTTGTCGGCCTCTTCCGAGCCGACGGGCAGGTAGGACACCAGCACGTCGACCTCGTTGTCCTTGAGCACCTTGACCACGTCGACCGGATCGGAGTCCGATACCTCGATGGTGTCGGCGTAGTACTTGCCGATGCCGTCGAGCGTCGGGCCGCGCTGCACGACGACGTTGGTCGGCGGCACGTCGGCAATTTTGATGGTGTTGTTCTCCGACGCGAAGATCGCCTCGGAGAGGTCGAAGCCGACCTTCTTGGCGTCGACGTCGAAGGCGGCGACGAACTTGACGTCGCGCACGTGGTACGGGCCGAGCCGCACATGCATCAGGCCGGGGACTGTCGCATTCTCGTCGGCGTCCTTGTAGTACTGCACACCCTGCACGAGTGAGGACGCGCAGTTCCCCACGCCGACGATTGCGACGCGCACGTCATTGTTTGCACTCATTTGACGTCTATCTCCCTCTCCTGACTAACCCGGTAGTGCTTACGGCTGTTCAGCCCGTTGTTGCGCGGACCGTTCCGCCGCTATCAATTCGTTGAGCCATTTCACTTCGCGCTCGCTGGACTCCAACCCGAGCTGATGAAGCTGCCGGGTATAGCGATCGATCGAGCTGCTGGCCCGTGCGATCGCTTCGCGTAGGCCCTCGCGGCGCTCCTCCACCTGACGACGGCGCCCCTCCAAGATCCGCATCCGCGCCTCGGCCGGTGTGCGATTGAAGAAGGCGAGGTGAACGCCGAATCCGTCGTCGGAGAAGTTCTGCGGCCCGGTGTCGGCGACCAGTTCGGTGAAGCGCTGGATGCCCGCGTCGGTGAGCCGGTAGACGCGTCGCGCACGGCGCATCTTCGGCACCCCCTCCGGTGCGGCGTCCTCGACGATCAGGCCGTCGGCCTGCATGCGCCGCAGTGCCGGGTACAGCGAGCCGTAGGAGAACGCTCGAAAGGCGCCCAGCAGGCCGGTCAGACGTTTGCGCAGCTCGTAGCCATGCATGGGCGATTCGAGTAGAAGGCCCAGGATGGCGAGCTCCAACATCGAGCCACCTCCTTTGCTTGGCTGGTGCTGCGGTCCAACACCTCTGGCAATAGTATCGCGCCGATATATTCGCCGCTACCAAAGGGCCGCGCAACCCCACGCCGGGGAGGACGTCAGTCGACGTAGTTGATCTGCTTGGTGGTGCCGTCGCCGTTGAGCTCGATGTAGCCGCTGCCGAAGTCGGTGGAGACATAGATGGTGACGTCGAGCGCGCCGGGTGGCGCGGTCTCATCGCTGCTCGGCTCGAAGATGAGGTAGGTGCTCGTGACGTCGGCCGGCTTGGCGCCAAGCGTCTCGGGAGCGCCGCGGAACACGGCGACGATCTCTTTGGCATCGAACTTGCTCAGGTCGACCATGCGGTCGCCGTCACTCTTGGCCGACGACGACGGGTCACCCCAGCCGCCGCGGTAGGTGTAGCTGAGCTTGCGCCGCTCGTCGTTGGGGTCGGGCCGATCCAGCGACGCGTACTCCGGATACACCACCAGCCGGTAGCCCTCGGTGTCGCCGAACTTCTGCTTCATCTGCTCGATGAGACCGTTCAACCCACCGAGCGACTGCAGCTGTTTGGGTGCGGTGAGCACCCTCGCCGGAATCCCGTCGCTCTTGGCGCCCGGATCGGAGGTGAAGTCCACCGGGGAGGTCGTGTTGCCGTACAGGCCCCAGCCGATCGCGATGCCGAGCACCACCAGCACGCCGGCCACGGCGAGGCGGATGCCCCATCCACCGCCGGCTCCGGACAGCGTGGGCCGTCGCTTGAGGTCGGGCAGTTGTACCGGCGCATTGGAGGTCTGCAGGTCCGAGATCAGCGATTGCAGATCGCCCAGGGTTTCGGCTTGGGTGGCCAGGGCTACTCGGGTGCGGTGCTCCTCCATCGACAGCTGCCCGTCGGCCAGCGCACTGTCGAGAATCTGGCACGTGTCGTTGCGGTCGGTGTCTCTCGCCCGCGTTCCTGCCGTCTGCCGGTTCGCCACGACGATGATCGTAAATGTCTGCCGCGCTGGTCACCGTGTCTAGGGAGACGACGTCGGTGGCGTCGCGCCTCCACTGTCCGGAGGCCGACGTACTCTGGTCTCCGTGCGGTTGCAGCGACAGGTGGTGGACTACGCGCTTCGGCGACGGTCCCTGCTGGCGGAGGTCTACTCGGGACGCACGGGCGTCTCGGAGGTCTGCGATGCCAACCCCTACCTGCTGCGCGCCGCGAAGTTCCACGGGAAGCCCAGTTCGGTGACGTGCCCGATCTGCCGCAAGGAGCAGCTCACCCTGGTGTCGTGGGTGTTCGGCGACCACCTGGGCGCCGTATCCGGATCGGCGCGCACCGCCGAGGAGTTGGTCCTGCTGGCAACCCGCTACGACGAGTTTTCGGTACACGTGGTGGAGGTATGCCGAACCTGCAGCTGGAATCACCTGGTCAAGTCGTACGTGCTTGGGGCCGTGCCGCCACCGAAGGGGTCGCGGACGCCGAGGCGTACTCAGACCGCGCGCAGTCGTGCGCGCACGGCCAGTGAATAGCGAAGGGCGCCACGACCGGTCAGCCAATGATGCCCGCGTCGGGCAGATGGCTGATGGTGTGAGCGATCCCGAACCCAGACACTCCCAGGACGCCGGACGCGCCCGCCAGCAGATGGGCGTGCCCGCGGCGCCGCGTACCCGCAGCCTGCCGCCCGACGACAGGCACACGACCATCCTGCCGCCGGTGCGTGGTGCCGCGCCGCCGCAGTATCGCGATCCCATCGACGCGGTGAAGGCGGCACTCGACGGCACTCCGGCGCCGAAGCAGGCGCCTCCCCCTCCCCCGCCGCCGCGTCGCCCGCCGGGCGGTGGCGGACCACCGGAACGCCCGGGCAGGCCGCCGGGGCAGGGCCCGCAGATCAATTGGAAGTGGGTCCGGCGCGGGCTCGTCGCGGCGGTGGTCGCGATGATCGTGCTGCCGATCATCACCTTCGCGATGGCGTACATGATCGTCGACGTGCCGAAGCCGGGCGACATCCGCACCAACCAGGTGTCGACGATCCTGGCCAGCGACGGCAGCGAGCTGGCGAAAATCGTTCCGCCGGAAGGCAACCGGGTCGACGTCAACATCGACCAGATACCGGTGCAGGTGCGCAACGCGGTGATGGCGGCCGAGGACCGGGACTTCTACAGCAATCCGGGTTTCTCGTTCACTGGCTTCATCCGGGCCATCAAGAACAACCTGTTCGGCGGTGATCTGCAGGGCGGGTCGACGATCACTCAGCAGTACGTGAAGAACGCGTTGGTGGGCTCCGAGCGCTCGGGCGTCGGCGGACTGATCCGAAAGGCCAAGGAGCTGGTCATCTCGACGAAGATGGCCGGCCAGTGGTCCAAAGACCAAGTGCTGCAGTCGTATCTGAACATCATCTACTTCGGGCGCGGCTCCTATGGCATCGCTGCTGCGTCGAAGGCGTATTTCGACAAGCCCGTCGAACAGCTCAACGTCGCCGAGGGCGCGCTGCTGGCCGCGCTCATCCAGCAGCCGTCGGGGCTGGACCCGGCCGTCAACCCCGAGGGTGCGGAGCGGCGCTGGAACTGGGTGCTCGACGGCATGGTGGAGATCGGCGCGCTGTCGCCGAGCGAACGTGCGGAGCAGGTTTTCCCGCAGACGGTGCCGCCCGAACTGGCCAGCTCACAAAACCAGACGACGGGCCCCAACGGCCTGATCGAGCGGCAGGTGCAGAAGGAACTGCTCGAGCTCTTCGACATCGACGAGCAGACGCTGAACACCGAGGGGCTGCAGATCACCACGACGATCAACCCCAAGGCGCAGAAGGCCGCCGAAGAAGCCGCGGCCGAGTACCTCGAGGGCCAAGATCCCGACATGCGCACCGCGATTGTGTCGATCAACCCAAAGACCGGCGGGGTCGAGGCGTATTACGGCGGCACGGACGCCAACGGATTCGACTTCGCTCAGGCCGGGCTGCCGACCGGATCGTCGTTCAAGGTGTTCGCGTTGATCGCGGCGCTGGAGCAGGGCATGGGCCTGGGCACGCAGGTGGACAGTTCACCGGTGCAGCTGAACGGCATCACCATCAATAACGTCGAGGGCGCCGGCTGCGGTACCTGCAACATTGCCGAGGCGCTGAAGCGCTCGCTCAACACCAGCTATTACCGGCTGATGCTCAAGCTGAAGAACGGACCCGAGGACGTGGCCAAGGCCGCGCATGGGGCGGGCATCGCCGAGAGCTTCCCCGGCGTGGAACACACACTGTCCGAGGATGGTGAGGGCGGGCCGCCTAACAACGGAATCGTGTTGGGCCAGTATCAGACCCGCGTCATCGACATGGCGTCGGCGTACGCGACCATCGCGGCGTCGGGCGTCTACCACAAGCCGCACTTCGTGCAGAAGGTCGTCAACTCGCAGGGCGAGGTGCTGTTCGACGCGTCGCAGCAGGACGACCAGGGCGAGCAGCGCATCGACAAGAAGGTCGCCGACAACGTCATCGCCGCCATGCAGCCCATCGCCGCGTACTCCAACGGGCACGCGCTGGCCGGCGGGCGGCCGTCCGGGGCGAAGACGGGGACCAATCAGCTCGGCGACACCGGCGCCAACCGTGACGCGTGGATGGTCGGCTTCACGCCGTCGTTGTCGACCGCGGTCTGGGTCGGCACCACCGACGGCACGAAACCACTTGAGAACAAGTGGGGTTCGCCGGTCTACGGCTCGGGCCTGCCGTCGGACATCTGGAAAGCGACGATGGACGGCGCGCTCGAGGACACCGAGATCGAGTCGTTCCCCAAGCCCGAGGAGGTCGGCGGGTATGCGGGTGTGCCCCAAGCCCCGCCGCCACCCCCGTCGACCACGACGGACGTGCCGCCACCGCCGTCGACCACCGTGATCCAGCCGACCATCGAGCTGGCGCCCGGAGTCACGATCCCGTGGGGCCCGCCGACGACGGTGCCCGTCGCCCCGCCGCCGGTGCCTGGTGCACCCGCGCCGGGTCCGCCGCCCGAGCCCGTCGCGCCCGGTGCTCCACCGCCGCCTCCGTGAGCGACGCCGAGGAGCGCGAAGCAGGCGAGCCTGACACGGTCTCGCCGACGACGCTTGCGCGCGACACCCGGAGCCTCGACAACCGCGACTTCCCCAGCCGCACCGACACCATCGGCGCCGCGCTGTCGGGTGTCATCGGCGGGCCGGTCGGGAAGCACGCGCTGATCGGTAGACAGCGGTTCTTCACCCCGCTGCGGGCGATGCTGCTGATCGCGCTGGTGTTCCTCGCGCTCGGGTACTCGACCAAGGCGGCGTGTCTGCAGACCGTCGGCACGGGGCCGCCGGATCAGCGGGTCGCCAACTGGGAGAACCAGCGGGCCTACTACGAGTTCTGCTACTCCGACACGGTTCCGCTGTTCACCGCCGAACTGCTGAATCTCGGGAAGTTCCCGTACAAGTCGAGCTGGATCGAGAAGGACTCCGAGGGCAAGCCGCGCATTCAGTTCGACGGCAACATCGCGGTGCGGTACATGGAGTATCCGGTGCTGACGGGGCTCTACCAGTACTCGTCGATGGCCCTGGCCAAGTCGTACACCGCATTACAGAAGCTGGTGTCGTTGCCGATCATCGCCGAGGTGGTGATGTTCTTCAACATCGCCGCGTTCGGTCTGGCGCTGGCATGGTTGGCGACGGTGTGGGCCACCTCCTTGCTGGCCGGCCAGCGCCGGGTCTGGGATGCCGCCCTGGTGGCGGCGTCGCCGATCGTGATCTTCCAGATCTTCACCAACTTCGACGCGCTCGCAACGGCTTTCGCGACCGGCGCGCTGTTGGCATGGGCCCGACGGAAACCGGTGCTGGCGGGTGTGCTCATCGGTATCGGGGTGGCGGCCAAGCTGTATCCGCTGCTGCTGCTGGCCCCGCTGCTGGTGTTGGCGGTGCGCACCGGCAAGGTGCGCGAAGTGGGCAAGACGGCGCTCGCCGCGGTCGTGGCGTGGCTGCTGGTGAACCTGCCGATCATGGTGTTGTTCCCGCGTGGGTGGTCGGAGTTCTTCCGGCTCAACACCCGTCGCGGTGACGACATGGACTCGATCTACAACGTGATCAAGTCGTTCACCGGCTGGCGGGGCTTCGATCCCGATCTGGGATTCTGGGAGCCGCCGACGGTACTCAACAGCGTGACCGCGGTGCTGTTCGTATCATGTTGTATCGCAATCGCTTACATCGCGTTGACGGCCAAGCAGCGGCCGCGGGTGGCGCAGATCGCGTTCCTTGTCGTCGCGGCGTTCCTGCTGACGAACAAGGTGTGGAGTCCGCAGTTCTCGCTGTGGCTGGTGCCGCTGGCGGTGCTTGCGCTTCCGCACCGGCGGATCCTGCTGGCGTGGATGACCATCGACGCGCTGGTGTGGATCCCGCGCATGCTGTACCTCTACGGCGAGCAGAACAAGGGACTGCCCGAGCAGCCCTTCACCGTCATGGTGCTGCTGCGCGACATCGCGGTGGTCGGCTTGTGTGCGTTGGTGATTCACCAGATCTACCGCCCCGAGAAGGATCTGGTCCGGTGCCGGGGTGAGGTCGACGACCCGGCGGGCGGAGTCTTCGACGGTGCGCCCGACGCCCCGCCGCGGTGGCTGCCCGACTGGCTGCGCCCGGACAAGGACCGGACCCGTATCAGCGCCCCGCCGGAAGAGCGCGAGTTGGTGAGCCAGTCCCAGTGATTTGTGTGCGTTTAGGAGCGCTGAGCGCTCGCGATTGCACACAAATCGCCGGGATGGCAAACACCGCGATGCGCATAGACACCGGTGACAAGGCATATCGACAACGTCACGTGACGGTGGCCGAGGCTCGCGGATGTTGCCCATGGGGCGGGTGTGAAGCCGCACCGGCCGTACCCGCGCCAATTCGAATGCGCGCTTAGCTGAGCAGCTGGACAAGCTGCTGGACAAGCAGCTATCGACGCATGCGTCAATAGCTGGGACAGGCGAATGACCTGGTCCGGCCAGCGGAAAAATTGGTGACGCCGGTGGTGTCGAGACGCTGATAGGGTCGACCGAGCCGAGGGGAAGGCAGAGGGGGGACCACCAGCATGCGCATGCGTTCTGGCAAAGAACGGCAGGTCGGTGAGCAACGACAATCGTCGGCGAGTTCGTCGACGTGAGCTTGCGAGAGTCCGGTGACTTGCGCGTCACGACGACGCATCTGAACGAGCTGAGCTCTCGGCAGGCAAGTGCCGCCGACGAACTCAGGTCCGCGACTCTTGCGGTCGAAGGCGTCGACACCGCGGTGCGTAACACCCACGGGGGCATCGCGTCGGCGACCGCCGATGCCCTCAGCGACGCGATGGCCGCGCGACGAAGCGCCGCAACCGCGATGGCCGTGGCCTCAGACGAACTGGGCCGCGGATTGGCGCACGCGGCCGACCTCTACGACGACACGGATGACGCAATGGGCCACACGCTGGATGGACAGGTGCGGCTGGCATGACCATCAGCACGACGCATACAGTGCGACCCGACGAAACGCATATCGATGACGTCGTCGGCGTCGAGGTCACGATCGACGGGATGCTCGTCATCGCAGATCGCCTGGGCCAGTCGGAGTTTCCGACCACACTCGGCATTCGCCTCAACATTCCCCAGCCGGAGTTGCGCGACCTCGTCTGGGAGCAGGTGGCGCGGGATCTGACAGCGCAGGGCGTTTTGGATGTGTTCGGTCAGCCCCATCCTGAGGTTGCCGCGATGGTCGACACCCTCAGCCGCCCCGACCGGACTCTTGAGGGCCGCTGGTGGCGTCGCGATGTGGGCGGCAAGATGATCCGCTTCGTCGTATGCCGCAAGGCGAACCGGCATGTGGTCGCCGCGCGCGACGGCGACATGCTGGTGCTGCAACGAGTCGCCCCGCAGGTCGGGCTGGCAGGCATGGTGTACACCGTTCTGGGCACCAACACCCCTGCCGATGTCGAACCACTGACAGGAGTCGCCAACGAGTTAGGGGAATGTCGCGACGCAGAGCGGCTGCTGAAGTACGGCATCGCACCGACCTCCGCGCGTGCCTACGCTGACATCATCGCCGACCCAGCGAGCTGGGTCGAGATCACCGCTGTCGAACGGCATTCCGGTGGCACGTTCACGCAAGCCGATGTCGCGGCCGGGGTGCTCGACTCCCGGCACGGCCGCATCGTGTCGATACCACGCCGCGTGAACGGCGAGCTGTACGGCAGCTTTCTGCCTGGCAGTCCAGAGAACCTGAAGCGCGCGCTCGACGGCTTGATCGGCTTCCTCCCCTCGGGCTCGTGGTTCGACGAGAAAGTCGCGTCTCAGTGAGGAAATACGACACAGCGACTGATGACCTGACTGCTCTCGACTTCTCCCCTCCCGGTGCGAACACGGATGACGAAGCGCCTGTGCCTGTATTCACCGTGACCAATCCTCCTGGCACCGTGGCGGTTACGGTCCTCCTGGACGGCCGGGTCAAACGGATCGAGTTGGGGTCTGGAGTCACCGACTTGACGGAGCAGGAACTCGCCGACGAGATCGTCGTCATCGCAGGCCTTGCCACTCAAGAGGCGAAGTCGGCGCAATATACGTTCATGCTCGACGGCATGCGGGAGCAGGGTCACGACGACGCGGCCACCCGCGACTTCCTCACTCGTGACCTGGACCTGCCGACACCGGAACAGGTCCGAACAGCGCGCGCACACGTCTTCGCGACACGGTATTCGGGCGATCATGTCTGATCACCTCACCAGCCTTTTTGGAAGTGCGGTCGGGATGCTGCCCAGCTCCGCCGCGCGGTCGTACGAGATCTTCTCCGAGATCACGTCCATGGACGAAACCGCCTGTGACGCATGGGTGGGACGAATCCGCTGTGGTGACACCGACCGGGTCACGCTGTTTCGCGCGTGGTATTCGCGGTCGAATTTCGGGCAGCTCGCCAGCGCTGCAGAGATCTCGATGAACAGCATCAGCGCCAGGGTTCCGATCGGCGGCCAGTTCGGCGACATCACCTACCCCATCAACTCACCGCTGGCTATCACGATGGGCTTCGCCGTGCACGAGGCCGCGGTCGGCAACTTCACCGACGCCATGGAGGCACTCGACGATGTGTCTGCCACCGGCGCAGAGCATTTGGTGGCATGGGTTAAGGCGGTCATCTACGGGGCGGCAGAGCGCTGGACCGACGTCATGGATGAGGTCAAGGGTGCCGCCGGGTGGCCCGACAACTTCTTGGCCGCAGCGGCGGGCGTCGCGCATGGTGTGGCGGCCGCCAACCTGGGGCTGTTCACGGAGGCCGAACGCCGGTTGACCGAGTCGAACTCGTCGCCTGCCGGTGAGGCATGCGCGCCCGCCATCGCGTGGCACCTCGCGATGACACGTCGCGGACAGGGCAACGAGGAAGCGGCCGTGGCGCTCCTGGAATGGTTACAGGCCACCCACCCAGCGCCCAAAGTCGCCGCGGCACTTAAAGATCCCACCTATCGGATTGCGACCACCACCGCCGAGAAGATCGCCTCCCGCAGAGATCCATGGGATGTCACCAGTGTGGAGGCCGACAATTCGGGCCGCGAGCGGTTGCTTGCCGCGGCGCAGGCGGAACTGGACCGCCAGATCGGCCTGACCCGGGTCAAGGAGCAGATCGAGGCCTACCGAGCGGCCACGCAGATTGCGAAGGTCCGCGCGGCGCGTGGCATGAAGGTCGCGCAGACGTCCAAACACATGATCTTCGCCGGTCCGCCCGGTACCGGTAAGACGACGATCGCGCGCATAGTGGCCAACATCCTCACTGGGCTCGGTGTGATCAGCGAGCCCAGGTTGATCGAGTCGTCACGTAAGGATTTCGTCGCCGAGTACGAAGGTCAGTCGGCTGTGAAGACCAGTCGGACCATCGACCGTGCCGTCGGCGGCGTGCTGTTCATCGACGAGGCGTACACCCTGGTGCAGGAGCGTGACGGCCGTGCGGACCCGTTCGGCACCGAGGCGCTGGACACGCTGCTCGCCCGCATGGAGAACGATCGCGACCGCCTCGTCGTGATCATCGCCGGCTACAGCTCCGACATCGACCGGCTGCTCGAATCCAACGACGGCCTGCGCTCGCGCTTCGCTACCAGGATCGAATTCGATTCGTATCTGCCCGATGAGATCGTTGATATCGCGAAAGTGATTGCACAGAGCAATGATTCGGCCCTCGATGACGATGCCGTCAAGCGAGTGCTCGAGGCGGCGACCCTGTTGAGCGAGCGGGCGCTGAACGGCAAGCCCGCTTTGGACATCGCGGGCAATGGCCGGTACGCCCGCCAACTGGTGGAGGCCGGCGAGCAGAACCGGGACATGCGGCTGGCCAGGTCGGCGGATTTTGACAGCCTCGACGTCGAGCAGCTGAGCGAGATCAACGGCGATGACATGGCCAAGGCCATCACCGCCGTACACAACCGGCTGAGCATCGGCGAGTAGGCGATGTCGAACTTCCGGCTCACCACCAAGGTGCAGGTCAGTGGTTGGCGGTTTCTGCTGCGCAGGGTCGAGCACGCGATTGTCCGGCGCGATACCCGGATGTTCGACGATCCGCTGCAGTTCTACAGCCGCGCGGTGTCGGCCGGCGTCGTCATCGCCGTGCTGGCCTGCCTGGGTGCGGCGCTGCTGGCCTACTTCAAGCCGCTCGGAAAGCGTGGCAGTGACACACTTCTCGTCGACCGCACCACCAACCAGCTCTATGTCGTGATCCCCGGCGCCGATCAACTACGACCCGTATACAACCTGACGTCCGCCCGCCTGATCCTCGGTAACGCGGGTACTCCGGTCGCCGTGAAGTCCGACGAGCTGAACCGGCTGGCCAAGGGGCAGCCGATCGGCATTCCAGGTGCGCCCTATGCCACTCCCGTCGGCGGCGCCAACTCGATGTGGACGCTGTGTGACACCGTGACCAAGCCGGAGAGTGTCGCCCCGACAGTCAACACAGCAGTGCTCGCGCAGCCGATCCTGCCCGACGCCTCCGTGGGTCCGATGCAGCCGGACCAGGGCGTGCTGGTGAGCTTCGAGAACGACACCTGGCTGGTGACCGAGACAGGGCGACATGACGTCGACCTCGCCGACCGCGCGCTGACCTCAGCCGTGGGCATACCCGTGACCTCGAAGGCGACCCCGATCTCGGAGGGCCTGTTCAACGCCCTGCCAAACGCTGGCCCGTGGCGGCTTCCCGCGATCCCCCGATACGGCGATCCGAATACCGTTGGCCTGCCGCCGAATCTGGTCATCGGCGCGGTGTTCAAGGCCCTGACGGAGGGTGGTGACCAACACTTCGTCGTTCTGGCCGACGGCGTGGCGCGGATCAACGACACCACCGCGGCGGCGCTGCGTTCCACCAATTCTTTCGGGCTCGTCACCCCGCCCCCTGTCGAGGCCAGCACCGTCGCCAGGATCACCGAGCAGGTGTTCGTCTCACCGCTGCCGGATCAACCGTTGACGATCCTCGCGCGGGAGGATGCCCCGACCCTGTGCTGGACGTGGCAGCGCGAGCCAGGCGATCAGGCCCCGAAGACGACGATCATCACCGGCCGCCACCTGCCGATCGCAGCGTCGTCGATGAGCTCGGGAATCGATCAGATCGGCGGCGACGCAACGGTTTACCTCGACGGCGGCAAGTACATCCGGCTGCAAGCGCCTGACCCGCGGTACGGCGAAAGCCTGTACTACATCGATCCGCAGGGTGTTCGCTACGGCCTGCCCGACGAGCAGACGGGCGGCACCATCGGCCTGAGCGCCCCGATGACCGCGCCATGGCAGGTGGTCGGACTGCTGGTCGACGGCCCGGTGCTGTCCAAGCAGGCAGCGCTGATCGAGCACGACACACTGCCGCCAAACCCGAACCCGCGCAAGGTCGCCGACGGCTCCCACTCCGTGACGGTCAGTACCGGCGGTGGCGGATGACCACCAAGAAGTTCACCCCGATCATCAAGCGGGGCCCGCGCCTGACACCCGGCGAGATCAACGTGACGCCACCCGACGACCTCGGGGTCGAGATCCCACCGTCGGGTCTGCAGAAGGCGCTGCCGTGGGTCATGGGCGGCGGCATGCTCGGGATGATCGCGATCATGATCTTCACCGGCATCCGGCAGCTGTCGCCGTACATGCTGATGATGCCGCTGATGATGGTGATGGCGACCGTCGGGTTCATGGCGGGCGGTGGGCCCGGCGGCAAGCGGGTACCCGAGATCAACGCCGACCGCAAGGAGTACCTGCGCTACCTCGCGGGACTTCGGACCAGGGTGACGTCGTCGGCATCCGCGCAGGTGACGTTCTTCAACTACCACGCACCGCATCCCGACGATCTGCTGTCCATCATCGGGACCAACCGGCAGTGGTCGCGACCCACCAACGCCGACTTCTTCTCCGCCGTGCGGATCGGCCTCGGTAGCGAGCCCGCCGTCGACCGCCTGCTGAAGCCCGCGGTCGGCGGCGAGCTGGCCGGGCCGCAAGGGGCTCCGCAGCCGCATCTCGAGCCGGTCAGCCACATGTGGGTCACCAAGTTCCTGCGTACCCACGGATTGATCCACGACTGTCCGAAGTTGGTGCAGCTGCGCACATTTCCAACCATCGCGGTCGGCGGCGATCCCGACGGCGCCGCAAGCCTCCTTACCGCCATGATCTGCCACCTCGCGGTGTTCCACCCGCCGGACCTGTTGCAAATTCGGGTGCTCACGGACAATCCGGAGGATCCGAACTGGGCCTGGCTCAAATGGCTGCCCCACGTGGCACACCAGACGGATACCGACGTCGCCGGCCCGACGCGGATGGTGTTCACCCGACCCGACGGGTTGAGCGACCTGACCGCCCGTGGCCCGCACACCCCCGACGCCACCCCGAGCGGACCGTACGTCGTCGTCATCGATCTGTCCGGTGGCAGGGCGGGATTTCCGGTCGACGGCCGTGCGGGCGTTACCGTCATCACGCTCGGCAACCATCGCGGATCGGCGTACCGCATCCGTGTGGACGCGGACGGCACCGCCGACGACCGGTTGCCCAATCAGACGTTCCGCCTCGTCACTTCGGTTTCGGACCGCATGACACCGGACCAGGCAGCCCGTATCGCCCGCAAGCTGGCCGGCTGGTCCATCACCGGCACGATCATCGACAAGAGCGTGCGGGTGCAGAAGAAGGTGGCCACCGAATGGCACCAGTTGGTCGGAGCGCAGACCCTCGAAGAGGTGACGCCCAACCGGTGGCGGATGTTCACCGACACCGACCGGGACAGGCTGCGCATCCCGTTCGGACACGAACTCAAGACCGGCGACATCATGTATCTAGACATCAAAGAGGGGGCGGAGTTCGGCGCTGGCCCACACGGGATGCTGATTGGTACAACGGGTTCCGGAAAGTCTGAGTTCCTGCGCACGCTGATCTTGTCGCTGGCCGCCACCCACCACCCGGATCAGATCAACCTGCTTCTCACCGACTTCAAGGGTGGGTCGACGTTCCTGGGCATGGAGAAGTTGCCGCACACCGCCGCGGTTGTAACCAACATGGAGGAAGAGGCAGAACTCGTCAGCCGGATGGGCGAGGTGCTGACGGGAGAGTTGGACCGTCGCCAGTCCATCCTGCGTCAAGCCGGTATGCAGGTGGGCGCCGCAGGTGCGCTGTCCGGAGTCGCTGAGTACGAGAAGCACCGCGAACGCGGTGCAGATCTTCCGCCGTTGCCAACGCTTTTCGTCGTCGTTGACGAGTTCGCCGAACTTCTGCAGAACCACCCCGACTTCATCGCGCTGTTCGATCGCATCTGCCGGGTCGGCCGATCGTTGCGGGTGCACCTGCTGCTCGCGACGCAGTCGCTCAACACCGGAGGCGTCCGTATCGACAAGCTCGAGCCCAACCTCACCTACCGGATCGCACTGCGGACCACGAGTTCGGCTGAATCCAAGGCCGTGATCGGAACGCCTGAGGCGCAGTACATCACGAACAAGGAGAGCGGCGTCGGCTTTCTCCGCGTCGGCATGGAAGACCCCGTCAAGTTCCACAGCGTGTACACCGGCGTCAACTACGTGCCAACGGCACCGGTGCAGGACAACGGCGAAGCGAAGGCCCGGGTCCAGGGACCGGATCGGATCCGAATCCACCAGTTCACCGCCGCCCCCATTTTCGACTCGGCGGTGAGCCGATGACGGCCGAAGCCGAGCAGCGTGTGCTGCGCGAGGTCGTCCTCGACCAGTTGGCAACGGGGGAGACCCGGGCATATCGGATGTGGTTACCGCCGTTGGCCGACCCGACCCCGGTGAACGAACTCGTTGAGCGCGACAGCGCACGGCAGGCACTGCGCTTCGGACTCGGAATCATGGATGAGCCGCGGCGGCACCGCCAGGAGGTCTGGGGTATCGACGCCGCTTCGGCGGGCGGGAACATCGCCGTGGGCGGCGCGCCACAGACGGGCAAGTCCACGTTCCTACAGACTCTCGTGCTGTCCGCGGCGGCGACGCATACGCCACGTCAGGTCCAGTTCTACTGCGTCGACCTCGGCGGTGGCAGCCTGTTGTACCTGGAGGATCTCCCGCATGTCGGTGGCGTCGCGACGCGGTCGGAGCCGGACAAGGTCAATCGTGTCATCGCTGAGATGAAAGCCGTTCTGCGGCAACGAGAAGCCTTGTTCAAGCAGCTGCGCGTGGGCTCGATGGCCGCATACAGGCAGATGCGTGAGGACCCGAAGCATCCCGCCGCCGCTGATCCGTTCGGCGATGTGTTCATGATCATCGACGGCTGGCCCGCGTTCGTTGCGGAGTTCCCGGATCTCGAACCGATGGTCCAGGATCTCGCTGGGCAGGGTCTGCAGTTCGGCGTACACACCGTGATTTCCACACCCCGATGGACGGAGCTGAAGTCACGCATTCGCGATTATCTCGGAACCAAGGTCGAATTCCGCCTCGGCGACGTGAACGAGACCCAGATCGACCGCATCACCCGGGAGCTCCCGCAGAACCGGCCGGGCCGCGCGGTCTCGATGGAGAAGCACCACTTGATGATCGGTGTCCCGCGGCTCGACGGTGTCCACAGCGTCGACGACCTCGTGGCCGCGATGTCCGAGGCGGTGCGGATCATCAACGGACGAACGACGGAGCACGCGCCGAAGGTGCGGGTGCTGCCGGAACGGATACACCTCCACGAACTGGACCCGAACCCGCCCGGGCCGGACAGCGACTACCGCACGCGGTGGACGGTGCCGTTGGGTGTGCGTGAATCCGACTTGTCGGTTGCCTACAACCCCATGCACATGACTCCACACCTGCTGATCTTCGGAGCTCCGAAGTCGGGCAAGACACGCATCGCGCACGCGGTGGCGCAAGCCATCTGCGCGCGCAACAGCCCGACCCAGGTGCGGTTCATGTTGGCTGACTTCCGTTCCGGTCTGCTCGATGCGGTACCGGAGAGCCACCTGCTGGATGCCGGAGCGGTCAACCGCAACAGCGCGACGCTGGAAGAGGCCATCAAGGCGCTCGCGATCAATCTGCAACAGCGACTGCCACCGCCCGACCTCACCACCGCCCAATTACGGGCAAGGTCGTGGTGGCGAGGTCCCGACGTCGTGCTGTTGGTCGACGACTGGCACATGATCGTCGCGGCCAGTGGAGTGGTCCCCCCGATGGCGCCGCTCTTCCCGCTGCTGCCCGCTGCGGCAGATATCGGTCTGCACATCATCGTGACCTGCCAGATGAGCCAGGCGCATCGCGCGACGATGGACAAGTTCGTGGGCGGTGCGTACGGCGCTGGAACGCCCACACTGTTCCTCTCCGGCGAGAAGCAGGACTTCCCGTCGCGCGAGATCAAGGTGCAACGCCGGCCACCGGGCCAGGCATTTCTCGTATCACCGGACGCGAAGGAGGTCATCCAGGCGGCGTATGTGGATTCGCCGGAGGAAGAAGTGTTCTGAGCACTCCTCGAGCCCACTTAGGATTGACGAGACGCTAGCAAACAGGGGAGAGCGCTGGCGGTCGGGGTCGGGGGAAGTTTCCTGATGCGGTAGCGCCGGCCGCTGCGCAAATGGATATCCAAGCACATCACTGAATTTGGGGGACAACGCAATGCAACCCATGGAGCACAATCCGGGTGCCGTCGGAATCGGCGCACAGGTAGTCGCAAACGGCGTCAGGGGACTCGCCGCCGGTACCACCGCCTCCGCAGCGGTGTCCGCGCTCGTACCTGCGGGCGCCGACGAGGTTTCCGCTCAGGCGGCAGCGGTGTTCGCCAAGGAGGGCGTCGAGGCGTTGGCGCTGAACACGTTCGCGCAGGAGGAGTTGTCCCGCGCGGGTGCGGCGTACATGGAGATCGCCGGTATCTATGCCGCGGTCGACGGCGCCAACGCAGCCAACTTCTGACGTCTCGCTGATCGCTAACGCGAGGAACCCGTAATCGATGTTCTGGCATGGGATGCCGCCGGAGTTGAACACTGCGCGGCTGATGATGGGGGCGGGTCCGGCCCCCATGCTGCAGGCTGCCGCGGGGTGGGAAGCCCTGGCGATCTCCCTCGAGGTTCAGGCCGACGAACTGGCGGCGAGTCTTGCTGCCCTGGCATCGGTGTGGAGCGGATCGGCATGCGAACGGGCCGTCGCTTCCACCATACCCATGGTCATCTGGCTGCGAACCGTGTCCGCACAGGCGATGAAGCGGGCACTGCAGGCGACGGCGCAGGCCAACTCGTACAGCCTCGCGATGGCGACCACCCCGCCGCTGGCGGAGATCGAGCAGAACCACGTCACCCACGCGGTGCTCGAGGCGACGAACTTCTTCTGGGTCAACACAATTCCGATCGCTTTGAACGAAGCCGACTACTTCGTCCGGATGTGGAACCAGGCCGCTGGGGCGATGGATGTCTACCAGGCGGAGACGTTGTTGAACCTGATGTTCGAGATGATCGCGGCGCCGAAGCCGATCGTCGTCCCCGGTGTAAGCGAGGGCGTCGTCAGCGCCGCACTCGGACAGGCGATGGCCATGGCGCCCGCGGCAGCCGTACGCAATGCAGCGATCGCCACTGTCAGCACTCAGTCGAAGATGGAGTCGACCTTGCTGAATGCGGGCAACGCTCCCGCGCAGGGCAACATGGCCGCCCAGCGCGCCGAAGGTCAGGCGGGAAAGGCCGACGACGCGTCTCACCAGGGGCAGCCACTCCAGCCGGGCGCGCAAATGGGAATGCAGATGGCTTCCCAACTGGGATCGACGCTTGGTCAGATTCCGCAGCAGGCCGGCCAAATGGTCATGCAGCCGATGCAGCAGCTCACACAGCCGCTGCAGCAGGTGACCTCGATGTTCAGCCAGTTCGGCAGCTTGGGAACCGACAAGGCCCAGCTGGGGTTGATCGGGACCAGCCCGCTCTCGAACCACCCGCTGGCTGGAGGAACCGGCGCCGGTTCCGGCGCCGGGCTGGTGCGCGCAGCGTCGCTGCCGGGCGCAGGCGGCACCGCACCACGAACACCGTTGCTGGCCAACCTGATCGGGGGAACGAACGCGGTCGCGGCCACAGCCGGGGCAGCCGCAGGGGCAGGCGCGATGGGCCTGGCGCCCGTCGGGGCGGGGGGTGGCGGCATGGGGCCGATGGGAGGCATGGGCCAGCGCGCCAAAAGCGGAGACTCGAAGACAGGCTTAACGGCGCCGGGCGTGCTGCCGCAGGACCTGGCCGAAGAAGACGGCGACGACTGGTGACGGAAATAGCCGTCGCACAACGGACTTCCCGGCCGACCGGCCGGAAAGACTCGCCATCACATGGTGGGGACACAGGAAGAGGAAAGAGTATCCAGCATGGCAATGAATACAGACGTTGCTGTCCTCGCCAAGGAGGCAGCGAACTTCGGCCGAATCTCCGGTGAGCTGACAGGCGTCATCGCGCAGGTCGAGGGCACCGCCGGCGCACTCGCCAGCCAGATGGTCGGGCAGGCGGGCACCGCGGCGCAGCAGGCGCTGATCCGGTTCCACGAGGCGGCTGCGCAGCAGACGAAGCAGTTGGACGACATCGCCGCCAACATCAACACCGGCGGCGTCCAGTACCAGACCACCGACGACGACCAGGCCAGCGCGCTCTCGTCGGCGATGAACATCAACCACTAGCCCGTAATCGACTGAAGATCAGGAGAATTCAATGACTGAACAGGTATGGAACTTCGCGGGTATCGAAGGCGGTGCCGGTGAGATCGGCGCGGCTGTCCAGCGGACCGATGCGCTGCTCGACGAAGGCAAGGCCTCGCTGGCGGCCCTGGCCGCGGTGTGGGGAGGCACGGGTTCGGACGCTTACCAGGCCGTCCAGATGCGTTGGGATGCAACATCTGCTGAGCTGAACGCGGCCCTGCTCAACCTGGCGCACACCATCGGCAACGCCGGCCAGTCCATGGCGCAGACTGAGGCCGGCGTCACCGGAATGTTCTGACCGTTCGACGGTGCGCGTGGGTGGGCGGCAGGCTCAGGCGAACCCTGCCCACCACGTGCGTCTCGACTTCCAACTATGAGAGGTACTCATGTCGGCTGACTATGACCGGCTTTTCCATTCTTCAGGATCGTCGGTGGACGCTCTGACCACAGCCGACGACGATGTCGATCGCGACATCGCAATCCAGGCCGCGATCGCCAACAGCGAACCGGGTCGCAGTGAATTGACATCGCCCGTGATTCCGGTTGCGGCGAACCAGACTCAAACCACGTCCGCACCGCCACCGCGCCAAAGCGAGGTGACGACGCAGATGCCCACTGCACGGCCGGTGCCGCGGCAACAGCCCAACGGGATGATGCGGACACCGATGTCCGCCGGAGGAGTCGGGGCTCGTTATGAACAGCCTCGCTCGGCGCCGACCCCGCCGCCGAGGCCGGCACCCGCGCCCGCACCCTCACAGCATTTCGCGGACGCGCAAACCGAGATCGACCCCGCGGGGCGGATGATTCAGCCCGCACCGACGTCGGCGGCGACGATCGGCAACCATCGCGCCATCGATGCGCTGTCGCATGTCGGTGTGAAGTCGGCGGTCAGGATGCCGTCGGCGCGCGGCTGGCGTCATCTGCTGTACGTGCTGACGCGTATCAATCTGGGACTGTCGCCCGACGAGCTCTACGAATTGGATCTGCATACCCGGATCCGACGAAATGCCAGGGATTCGTACCAGATCGGTGTGTTCGGGCTGAAGGGTGGCGTCGGAAAAACCGCCATCACCGTCGCCCTGGGGTCAGCGTTGAGCAAGGTGCGCGGCGACCGGATCCTGGCCATCGACGCGGACCCGGACGGCGGAAATCTGGCCGATCGCGCAGGCAGGCAGTCGGCGGCGACGATCGGCGACCTGCTCGCGGACAACGAACTGTCGCGGTACAACGACATTCGTGCGTATACGAGCATGAACGGCTCGAACCTCGAGGTGCTGTCCGCCGAGGACTACAGCGGTGCACGCCGCGAGTTCAACGACGACGATTGGAACGGCGCCACCGGTATCGTGTCGCGCTACTACAACCTCGTGCTCGCCGATTGCGGGGCCGGGTTGTTCCAGCCGGCGGCGCGCGGTGTGTTGTCGACGGTCTCGGGTCTGGTGATCGTCGCCAGCGCGTCCATCGACGGTGCGCGGCAGGCGGCGATCACGATGGACTGGTTGCGGCAGAACGGATATCAGGATCTGCTGGGCCGCTCATGTGTGGTGATCAATCATGTGGTGCCGGGTAAGCCGAACATCGACATCGATGATCTGGTGCAGCAGTTCGAGCGTCACGTCCCACCCGGCCGTGTCATCGTGCTGCCGTATGACAAGCACATCGCCGCCGGCACCGAGATCCAGCTCGACCTGTTGGGCAAGGCCTTCCGGCGTCGCATCGTCGAGTTGGCGGCGGCGCTGTCCGACGACTTCGACAGGCTCGAGCGCCGTTGACCGCAATCGCTGCTCCCGCACCGGTAGCACCGGGCGTGACACCCGGCCGGCCGTCGACCACGCGGGTGACGATCCTGACCGGCCGGCGGATGACCGATCTGGTGCTGCCGGCGGCGGCTCCGATCGAGACGTACATCGACGAGACGGTGTCGGTGCTGGCCGAGTTACACGAGGACACACCCAAAGACGTTCTCGCGGGGTTCGACTTCGCAGCGCAGGGGGTGTGGGCGTTCGCGCGCCCGGGCGCGCCGCCGATGAAGTTCAACGAATCGTTGGACGACGCCGGCGTTGTGGACGGATCGCTCCTGACACTGGTCTCGGTCAGCCGAACCGAGCGCTATCGGCCCCTGGTCGAGGATGTGATCGACGCGATCGCGGTACTCGACGAGTCGCCGGAGTTCGACCGCAGGGCCCTCAACCGCTTTGTCACCTTGGCGATTCCGTTCGCGGTGGTGACCGTGACCGTCATGTCGATGATCGCGTGGATGCAGAGCGGCCACGATTGGTGGTGGGGGGCGGCGCTTGGCGTGCTCGGCGTTGCACTGGCTAGTGGCAGTGCGTTGGCTGCCAGCCGGTACCAGAACGTCGACATGGGGGAGAGCCTGCTGGTTGCGACGCTGCCCACCCTCGCAGGTGCGGCGGCGTTGACGATTCCGCTGCCACAGGGTTACGACTCGCTGGGTGCACCACAGACGGCGGGTGCGGCGGCGGTGGTCCTGCTGTCGACACTGGCCACGCGGGGCGGACCGCGTAAGAGAGCCGAGCTGGCAGCCTTCTTGGCCGTCGCATCGATCGCCGCGACCGCAGCGGCAGTCGCTTTCGGGTACGGCTGGCAGTTCTGGGTGCCCGCCGGTGCGATCGCATTCGGCCTGATCGTCGTCACGAACGCCGCCAAGCTGACGGTCGCGGTCGCGCGGATCGCCCTGCCGCCGATTCCCGCGCCAGGCGAAACGGTGGGCAGCGAGGAACTTCTGGACCCCGTCGTCACACCCGACGGTCATGAATCGCCGACGTGGCAGGCGATCGTCGAGTCGGTGCCGGATTCCGCTGCGCGGCTGCACGCCCGCAGCCAGTTGGCGAGGCGGTTGCTCATCGGTTTCGTGACGGCGGGTGCGCTGATCCTGTCGATCGGAGCGATAAGCGTTGTGGTCGAAGGACATTTCTTCCTGCACAGCATGGTCGTCGCCGGACTGGTGATGTCGATCTGCGCTTTCCGGTCCCGCCTGTATACCGAGCGGTGGTGCGCATGGGCGCTGCTGGCGGCGGTCGTGGTCATCCCGACGGGATTGATGGTCAAGCTGGCCCTGTGGTCACCCGAACGTGCGTGGCTGGTGCTCAGCGTCTACGTGGCGCTGGGGGTCGTGGCGCTGATCGTCGTCGGAGCGACGCGCAGCGTACGGCGGGTCTCGCCGGTGACCAAGCGGATCCTCGAACTGCTCGACGGTGCGGCGATAGCGGCGGTGATTCCGATGCTGCTGTGGATCGCGAGCGTCTACGACCTACTGAGAAACCTGCGGTTCTGATCGCGAGAGGAGCGACACGTGAACGCCGAGACATTGAGGGTGAATACCCAGGTGCTACAAAGTGCGACAACGGCTTTCGGCGACGTCGTGGACGCGTTGCACCACCTTCAGGCCGATACCCCCATCGGTGAGGCAGCCGCAGCGGCGGGGCAGTTCCTAACCGCGGAGTCATGCCGAAAGGCACAGCAGGGCGTAGCGGCCGCGGTCACCGCCGCCATCGAGACTGTCCGCACGTACGGCGACAACCTGGGCGCCGCGGCGCGCGCGTATCTCGGTGAGGATGCGTCGGGTGCCGACGCCATCGGCGACGTCGACATCCCGACCTGACGTTACCGAGCGGCTTCGTTGGACGTGGCCTTGAAAGCGTCCTGGAACGCAGTCAGGCCCTCACCGAACCCCTTGGTCGAGATGTAGTCCTGCAAGTCGAGGAAGTACGTCCGCATAGCGGCGTTGGAGAAGGCGCGCTCGACCTGATCCGGGGTCATGAGTACGCCGTTCTGCACGTATGTGCTGACCTTCGCGGGATTCGGATCCGACCGCACCAGAATCGAAGCGATGCGGACCGCCATGTCGTTGAGCGCCTCACCGCTCGTCCGGGTCGGAATGTCACTCTCGGCCTGCTTGACCGCGCCGAACGCCGCGCCTAATAGCGACCCCGCCGCGGTGAGATCGGCGACTGACTCGTCACTTTCCGGCGGCGCCGCAGCGGCGGCGTCCTCGTACCGTTGGGCGGCAACGCGCACCGCTTCGACGGCCGTTCTCCCCGCTTCAGGGTCTGCGACCAGAACCGACAACAGGTTCCGCAACGCCGACGGGTCCGCCAGCACCTGGGTGCGGACGGTGTCGAAGGCCTGCTGTTGCCCGCCGACCAGGTCGCCGAAGAACGGCGCCAGCGCGGCCGCATAGCTTCTGATCAGCATGGGATTGAGTTGTGCGGCCGGAACTTTCGAAAGTCCGAGGAAGCCAGAACCCACGGCCATCAGGGCGGCGTGGTCGGCGATGAGGAACTCGGCGAGCGCGGCGGCCGCCTCTGTAGCCTGTGCGTCGGGGTCACCGCCCGCATCCTGGCCGATCCAGGCGAACTGAGCGCCGGCTGCCGCGCCGTCGTCGTCCCATTCGTACGTCGTCAGCTTTTTGAGGTCGGCGTTGCCCGCGTCGCCGGTGAGCACCTCGACCATCGCCGACGGAGAGTCCGGGGGAAGTTCGGGGGGTGAACTATCGCACGCGGACACCGCAATGAGCACCGTCGCAAGGATGCTGATTGTTCTCGTCATCCGCGTAGGACGAATCCTTTCGGCACGTTGATTCCGCCGGCCTCCTGATACTGCTTGTAGAAGGTGTCCATCGCGTTGGCGAATCCGCGATTTTCCACATACTCCTGCATATCGAGGAAGTAGTCACGCCGTTGGCTCGCCGGGATGTCCTCGGGCCGCTTCAGCGACCCGTCCTCGGGGTTGACGTACTGAGACATCTCGCCGAGGTTGGGGTCGTCGCGCACCAGGCCTTCGGCGATGTAGAAGTTCGTTTGGTTCATCGCGTCGGCAACGTTGGTGGTGGGTGCATTCGACGTCACCGATTCGAGGGTGGGTTCCGAGCCGAGCATCCCCTTGATCGTCAGCTCCGCGATTGTGCCGCCGACGGCGGGTATCTGACTCGCCGGCCAGCCGAGGGCAGCGCCGAGGGCGGCCTTCTTCATGTCGTAGACGGCCTTCTGGTTGTCCAGATTGTTGGCGCCGCGGGACTCCATCTCCTGCACTGCGGCAGAGTCGACGACCCCGAGCATGGCGCCCGCGTTCGCCAGGTTGTTGTAGTCCGGATTGCGTTGGTAGTCGAGGATGTGCTCGTACGCCGCCTCGTTCCACGCCTTCGCCGCAGTCGGGTCCGAGTCCATCACGGCGAAGATGTTTCGCATCTGTGTGAAGTCCGAATCCGCCGTCCCTGGAACGGGTTCGAAACCGGGCATCTGCCCGTCGCCGAGCATCGCCTTCTGGTAGGGGTCGAGTGCATCACCCCAGCTTTGCACGAGATCGGGATTCATTTGGCCGACGGTGGTGTCCTCGTCGAGGCCCCAACCGCCGGGGTGTTGCAGGTTCAGCAGGTCGTCGCCGCTGTCGCCGAGGTATGTCGAGAGGGCGTTCGCGGTTTCTCCGGCGCGCAGAGCGACGTCGGGATCGGTGGACGTCGCCCCGTCGTGCACCCAATCGGTGAGAGTCCTAATGGCGGCGCCGTTGTCGGTCCACTCGTGTCGCGCGATGTCGTCGAGGAACGTCGAATTCGGCTCGGTGATCATGTCGTGGCTGACGATCTGGTCGCGGCCGGCGGAGTTGAAGATGTCCTGAACGATTGAATCGCCTTGCGGGTTCGAGCTCTTGAAGTAATCGCGGTTCTCCTTCTCGGCGCCATGCAGGACGTCGACCGCGCGGTCCATCATCGTGCGGTCGAGTTCGGAACCCTGTTGGAACTGCGCATCGCCGGCCCGGATCAGTTCGGAGACCTTCTGCAGATCGTCGCCGGACGGATAGGTGGTGACGGGAATTGTCTGGTCGGGACCAGCGATGGCGCGGCTGACGGCGGGTGCGTCGAGCGCATCCTTCACGCTCTGCGGCAGCATGCCCTTGCCGCCGGTCATCGCGTCGGTGTCGATTCCGGGCGGAATCTGATTCTTGAACGGCTCGTCCACCACCAGGGGGAATTTCACATCGGGATCGCTCATGACTTGCATGGAGTCGCCGATGATATCGCCATGCTCACCGAGGTCGTTCTTCAGCGCGACCAGCTCGTCGAGCGACTTGCCGCTCATCTGCGACTGCATCTGACTGACCACTTCGGCTTGGTCGGGGGTCAACGGCACCGGCGGCATGGTCACGCCGGGATTGTTCGGATCGGAATGCGGCTGGAGTTGATTCGGCTCGATGCCGTCGAGAATGTCGTCGACCTGCCGAGCGGCGTCCTTGTCGCCGGCCAGCGAGCGGCGAACGAGGTCCTCGATCTCCTCCTTGCGAGGGTCGTCCCCGACGGCGAATGACACGTCGGGTTTGGCGGCGCCGTCCTCGTCGAACGTCGGGAACTTACGCGCGGTTTCACCGTCGATACCGTCGTAGGTCTTGAGCAGGCGCTGGAGCATCCGCGTGTACGCCTGCGGATAGCTGCGGAACACCTCGGGCAGGTTGGGCGGAGGCGTCGCGACTCCGTTGTCGGAAATTCGCCAGCCCTGGCCTTTCAGCTGAGAAACCATGTCCAGCAGGGCAGTGCGCGTCGCGCCGAGTTGCCCGCCTCCGGTGGCGAGTACGCCTTGCAGTGTCCGCAGCTTGTCGCGCAGTGCTTCCTGGGTGGCGAGATTGCGCTCCCCGCGGGCCAATGCCGCGTTCGCCGCTGTCCCCGACCACCCCTCTCGCAGCTTGTCGACGGATGCGCGCTGCGCTGTGATCAGGCTGTCGAGCTGGGCCGTCCGCGCGCCGACTTCGGCCGCCGCCGAAACCAGCCGTTCCGGCTGCGACGCCTCGACGGCTGACAGGGAGGTGGCCACTTGTCCATTATCGAGGCTGCCCGGTGACACCCTCTGCAGTACTTTCTCTCGCCGACTGCACGCTTGTTGTACGTATCGGCCGACAGGCTCGGCAAAGAAGCGTGCAGTCGGCGCGGCGAGTCAGGCCTTGACCTTGATCTTGAAGATCAGGTTGGTGAGTGCACCGAAGGCGCCATGGCCGCCGATGTAGAGGCGTTTGGTGTCGTAACCCGCGACGTCCTTCATGGTTTCGGCGCCGAAGCGGGCGGGGGTGTCGCCGTCGATCAGGGTGACGTCGGCTCCCAGCAGGGCATGACGCACCTCGATGCGTTCGTCACCGGTGGCGGTGGCCACGAGCTCGCCGATGGTCCGCTCGCCGCCGGTCGCCGGGACAGCGACACAGACGACGCCCTGCTCGTCGAGATGACTCCGAATCTCGTCGAGCGTCGCCTCCGCACCGACCACCAGGCTGAGGTTGCCGAGGTTGACCGCGATGTCGGTGTTCCCGCCGGAAGTCAGCGGTGCGCCGGTATCGGTTGTCAGCTTCCCGGTCAGCGCGTCGCGCACGGCGGCGCCGAACCGGTGCACGTCGGGTTCGGCCGGTGAGACCTCGGGCAGCATGACGCCGGGGTTGAGCAGACCGGCGGGATCGAACACCGCCTTGATGGCGCGCTGCGCGGCGATCTCGACCGGGGTGAACCGCTGGGTCATGAACGCGACCTTTTCCGTACCCACCCCGTGCTCGCCGGTGATGGTGCCGCCCAATTTCAAAGCCGCGGCGATGATCTCGTCGTTGGCGGCTTTCAACGCCGCCGCGGCCTTGGGGTTGTCCTTGTCGTAGAACGTGGTGGGATGCAGATCCCCATCGCCGGCGTGTCCGCACACCGCGATGAACAGCAGCCCGTCCTTGTGCCGTTCGGCGGTGGCCTGGATGGCTTGCTGCATCTCGGGGATGCGGTCCCGCGGCACGGTGACATCGCCGATGAAGAAGCCCTTGCCGCTGGCCACCACCGAGTCGGGAGCATGCAACCGGCCGTACCACAGCGCGGCGCGGTCCTTGTCGGCCTCGGCGACGCGGACCTCGGTGGCGTGCTCGCGCAGCACGCGTTCGACGATCGCCTGATCGCGAGCGACCTCGGCGGCGGTGCCGTCGACATCGATGAGCACGATGGAATCGGCATCCAGCGGGTAGCCGGTGTCGTAGAACTGTTGCAGCCCGGCGATGCCGTCGCGGTCCAGCCATTCCACCGCCGAGGGCACCACGCCGGTGGCGATGATCGCGGAGATGGTGTCGGCGGCCTCGCGCGCGGAGGCGAACGCACCCATCAGGCTGTGGGTCACCGGCGCGATCGGACGCAGCGCCACCGTCACTTCGGTGACGATGCCGAGTGTGCCCTCCGAGCCGATGATGACCCCCAGCAGATCCGGGCCGTCGTCGTCGACGCTGAAGGTGACGGTGGATCCGTCGGGCAGCACGACCTCCGCGGCCAGGATGTGGTTGTAGGTGACGCCGTACTTCAATGCGTGTGGGCCACCGGCGTTTTCGATGAGGTTGCCGCCCACGGTGGCCAGATGCGCCGACACCGGATCGGGGGAGAAGCACAACCCGTGCGGGGCCAGCACGTCCTGCAGGTCGGAGTTGATGACCCCGGCCTCCACCCGTGCGCGCCGGCCCGCCACGTCGACGTCGATGATCTGATTCAAACCCGAGAGGTCCAGCAGCACCCGTCCGCGCTCGGGCATCATTCCGCCGGAGCAGTTCGACGCCCCGCCCCGCGGAACGATGGCGACGCCGTACTCGGAGGCGATCCGCATGATCGCGGCGATCTCGTCGCGGTTGTGCGGGCGCAATAGAAGATCCGCCGTGCCGCCCACACCCCAGAAGTCGTGACCGCGATCGGTCAGCACCGTCTCGTCGGTGACGATCTCGGCGTGGCCGGCGACCGCTGCGGTGAACCGCTCGGTCGCGGCGCTGTCGAGGTTGGTGGCTTGCCTAGTGGGAGTGGACATTTGGTGGGCCTCCTTCGGCGCAATCCCTGGTAGCGGGTGAATCGCACCTACGTTCTCCCAGGACTGAGCCGACTGTCTCCCACGCTGGCCACCAACGGCAGTGCGCGCTGACCGGAGAACGCTATGGAGGCTAGCTGCAAGGCCAACGCGGCGTCAGCACCGCCGCATCAGCGCAGGTTATGTGCCAGCTGTGCTGTGAGCCAACGCTATTCGCACACCCGCAGGGCCTGCGCCGGGCACATCGCGACGGCGCGCAGGACCGCGTCGTACTCCGATTCCCAGGAAGACGGAACGGTCACCTGAACCTGCTCGGATCCGTCGGGCAGATCGAACACATCGGGTGCGGCCATCAGACACTGGCCATGGCCTTCACACAGCGTGTAGTCGACGGTGATGTGCATGGCTCCTCCACTCATTGCCGTACCCCGATGGTGACGGCCGCCTCCATGGAGGTCGCGGGCCGAGCGCGCCAACGTTTGGCCTGCAGGTGCCAAATCCGCAGGGTCAGTGTTCGGGCAGGTCGTCGAGCAGTCCGCTGCGGCCGGCGAGCGCGGCGGCCGCGACCCGGTTGCCCACACCCAGCTTGTTCAGCAGCGATGCCACCATGCGTTTGGCGGTGCGCTCCGAGACCACGATCCGTTCGGCGATCTCGGCTGTCTCCATCCCCGACGACAGCAGCGTCCAGAGTTTGATGTCCGCCGGCGTCAACGACTCCAGCAGGCTGGCATCGGGTTTACGTGTGCTGGTCAGCAGCTTCTCGAGCAGGCCGGGGTCCAACACGCGCAGCCCCGCGGCGATGGCCTGCAGGGGACCGACGAGCGCCTCCGGGCGCACCGACTTCGACAGAAAGCCGTCGGCCCCCGCGCGCAGCGCGTCCTCGGCCAGTTCCAGATCGCCGGTGCCGGACAGCGCCAGGATGCGGGTGTTCGGGTGCCGGGTCTTGATGTGGCGAATTGCGGCGACCCCGCCCAGCGGCGGCATGGTCAGATCGACGATCGCCAGATCCGCATCGCAGGAGCCGACCAGATCCGCGGCCTCTTCGACGAACGTCGTGCGCCCGCCGATGACGAACTGCTCACGCCAATCGCGGGTGAGCAACA
This sequence comes from Mycolicibacterium moriokaense, assembly GCF_010726085.1. NCBI lineage: Bacteria > Bacillati > Actinomycetota > Actinomycetes > Mycobacteriales > Mycobacteriaceae > Mycobacterium > Mycolicibacterium moriokaense. The sequence goes on along the minus strand of NZ_AP022560.1, from coordinate 401,940 downwards.
GCTCCAATCCCTCGGCGAAGAGCTCATGGTCATCGACGATGACGATGACGAACGGCCGCTTCTGCACGCGCCGAACGTAGCGAAAACGATTGGGCAGCCGCCGCAGATTGCTCCGACTGGGGCGATCGCACGTGTCTAGGGTGACTCTCGTGGAGAGCGGAGGCCGGCTACGGGCGCTCGTGGTGCCGTCCGCAGACCGATTCGGATTGGCCCGCGTCATCATCGCCATCCGCATTTCGGTCGTGGTCTCCATCATCGTGTTCGCGGCGATCGGCCCGGAGTGGATGCGCCGACACCCCGTGATCCTCGGGATCGTGCTCGCCGGCGCGTTGACCTATTCGGCTGTGCTCATGCGGTATCCGGCTCTGGAGCTGCGCCGCACGCGGTACGCCTGGCTGGTCGCGGCGATCGATCTGTCCTTCACGCTGGGGTTGGTATCGCTGACCGGCGGCGCGGAGAGTCCTGTGGTGGTGGTGCTGCCCCTGGTCGTGATCGCCTCTGCGGCGCGGCTGACATTGGCCGAATGCGTCGTCCTGGCTCTTGTGGCGGGTGCCGGTTACGTGGCCGTGGTCGAGGCGTCCGGTGAGCCGAGCGTCGACCTGGCGGGGCGCGCTCAGGCGCTGTGGTGGGCGCTGTACCTGGTGTTCATCGCGCTGATGTCCGGCGGGCTGTCCGTCCTGCTCGAACGCGAGAACGAGTCTCGACTCCAAGCACTGGTCGAGGCCGAGGCCGAGCGTGCCGCCGCCGAGGAAGAGCGCGATCTGCGGGCACGGTTGCTGCGCTCGTACGAAGCCCAGCAGGAAGGCTTGCAGGTTCTGCTCCACGAGTTCCGCACGCCGGTCGCGTCCATCGACGCCCTGTCCGAGGCGATCGAGTCGGAGACGATGACGCCCACCGACCGCGACGCGGCGATCAAGCTCGCCGGCCGCCACGCGCGCCACCTGTCGGACATGCTCGACGCGCTGGCCGACGTCAACCTGAGCCGGCAACCCTCCTTCTCCTCGGGCCGTGTCCGCCGCGTCGACCTGGCCGAGTTGATCGCCGAAGCCGGGGACGCCGCGGGTGTACGACCGCCGCGCCTGCGGGTCTCGGTGGACCCGGACGTCTCCTCGATCCAGGTCGACGCGCAGGGGCTACGACGCGTGCTCACCAATCTGCTGGAGAACGCGGCCCGGCACGGTCGCGGGCTGCCCATCGACGTGGTGTGTGAGCGCACCGAACATCGGCTCAGCATCGCCGTCGCCGACCGCGGGCCGGGTGTGCCGCAGGACAAGATCGGCGACATCACGTCGAAGTTCGTCAGCCTGTCCGACCGCCGCGGCACCGCTGGCCTGGGCTTATGGATCGTTTCGGAGATCGTCGACGCCCTCGGCGGGACATTGCGGTTCGCCACGCGTGACGAAGGCGGGCTGACCGCCTCGTTCACCATTCCCGTCAACTAGACGGCCCGCTCGCCCCTCAGAACTGGCCCGATCGGGCCGTGAGTTGGCCCGCACGGCGGGACCAATCCGGCGTTCGTTACCCAACACTGGCCGTACCCAAGTGACTTGCACCACACCGCGGTCACGGCCCGAAAGGACGCACCGAAATGACGTCGTCGACGACGACCGCCGACTTCCCGGCGACCACCCACGGCGACATCGACCTCGCCGACCGCAACTTCTGGGCCAAGCCGCCGGAGGAGCGCGACAAGGCGTTCGCGGTGCTGCGCAAGGAGAACCCGGTGGCGTGGAGCCGGCCCGCCGACTCCGACCTGCTGCCGCCGGAGCAGAACCTCAAGGGCTTCTGGTCGCTGACCAAGCACGAGGACATCCGCTACGCCAGCCGCCATCCCGAGATCTTCTCCTCGGGGCAGGGCATCACGATGGAGGACTTTCCGCAGGAGATCCTGCTGATGTCGCAGTCGTTCATCGCGATGGACCCACCGCGGCACACCCAGCTGCGCGGCATCACCCTGGACGCGTTCAAGCCGCGCAACATGCGCCGCCTGCAGGGCTGGATCCAAGAGCACGCCCGCGACCTCGTCACCGAGATGGCGCATCTGGGTGAGGGCGACTTCGTCGAGCTGGTGTCGGTGCAGCTGCCCGGCCGCATCTTCGGCAGCTTCTTCGGACTGCCGCCCGGCGAGACCTACGAGCGGACCATCAGCGCCGCACAGCGCACGCTGGGCTGGACCGACCCCGAGGTGCGGGGCGACAAGACCGCGCTCGAACTGTTCGCCGGCGCGGTCATGGACCTGCACCAGACGGTGGCCGAGCTGGCGCCCGAACGGCGCGCCAACCCCGGCGACGACCTGCTGTCCTGGATGGTGCAGGCCGAGTTCGACGGCGTGAAGATGACCGACGACGAACTCAAGGCGTTCTTCACGCTGCTGGCAGTGGCCGCCAACGACACCACCAGGCACGCCTCGGCGCAGGCGATCTACGCGTTCTCCACGCACCCCGACCAGCGCGACCTGCTGGTCGAAGACGTCGAGGGTCGCATCGACGCGGCCGTCGAGGAGGCGTTGCGCTGGGCCTCACCGCTGATCCACATGCGCCGCACCGCGGTTCAGGACGTCACGCTGCGGGGCAAGGAGATCAAGGCCGGCGACAAGGTCGTGCTGTGGTACAGCTCGGCCAACCGCGACGAAGAGGTGTTCGACGACCCGTTCACCTTCGACATCACCCGTAAATCCAACCCGCACCTGGCCTTCGGTGGCGGCGGTCCGCACTTCTGCCTGGGCGCGGCGCTGGCCCGCACCATGCTGCGGTCGCTGCTGACCGAGGTGTACACCCGCATCCCCGACATCCACGCCCCCGAGCCCAAATTCCAGGTCGCCAACTTCATCAACGGCATCAACAGCCTGCCCGCCAGCTGGACCCCGGAAAGGAAGAACGCATGAAGACCAAAGCCGCCGTCCTGTGGGGACTGCACCAGAAGTGGGAGGTCGAGGAGATCGAGCTCGACGGGCCCAAGGCCCAGGAGGTCCTGGTCCAGCTGACCGCCAGCGGGCTCTGCCACTCCGACGATCATCTGGTCACCGGCGACATGCCGATGAACCTGCCGGTGGTCGGCGGGCATGAGGGCGCCGGTGTGGTCGTGGACGTGGGCCCCGGCGTGACCGAGGTCGAGGCCGGCGACCACATCGTGCTGAGCTTCATCCCCGCCTGCGGCCGCTGCACCGAATGTGCGCGCGGACGCAGCAATCTGTGCGTGTACGGCGCCGCCATTGTCGCCGGACCCCAGCTCGACGGAACCTTCCGGTTCCACGGTCGAGGCCAGGACATCGGCCAGATGTGTGTGCTCGGAACGTTTTCCGAGTACACCGTCGTGCCGATTTCTTCGGTGGTGAAGGTCGACAAGGGCATTCCGCTGGACAAGGCCGCCCTCGTCGGATGTGGGGTCACGACCGGATACGGTGCCGCAGTCCGCACCGGCGAGGCCGCGGACGGCGACACGGTCGTCGTGATGGGTGTCGGCGGCCTCGGCATCAACGCGATTCAGGGCGCGAGCCTCGTCGGCGCCAAGCACGTCATCGCCCTCGATCCCGTCGACTACAAGCGGGAACGGTCCTTCGAGTTCGGCGCCACCCACGCCGCCGCCGACGTCGCGGAGGCCCAGGCGCTGATCACCGACCTCACCCGGGGCACCATGGCCGACGTCTGCGTCGTCACCACCGACAGCGCCGAGGGCGCCTACGTGGCACAGGCGCTGAGCCTGGTCGGCAAGCGCGGCCGGGTCGTGATGACGGCGATCCCGCATCCCACCGACACCGTGGTGGACATGTCGCTGTTCGACTTGACCCTGTACGAAAAGCAGGTCCGCGGTTGCCTTTTCGGGTCCTCGAACCCGCGCCTGGACATCCCCCGCCTGCTCGAGCTGTACGGCGCGGGCCGGCTCAAGCTCGACGAGCTGATCACCCGCGAGTACGACCTCGAAGACATCAACCAGGGCTACGAGGACATGCACAACGGGGTCAACCTGCGCGGCCTGATCAGGTTCTGACATGGACGCCTGGCAGTCGTTCGACTTCTACCTGCCCACCGGCATGTCCCGGGCTGAGGTGGCGATCGAACTGCGGCAACGCATCCTGACGGCCGCCGGGGACAGGGGCGACTTCGTCAGGGGCTTCCGGATCGACCATCACGAGGAATTCGCCGACGGCTGGAACCGGTGGTTCGTCGGCTATCTGCCAGGACCGCCGGCGATCGGCCGCTTTCAAACCCAGCTGACACTGATGAGAGCAGGTAATCCATGACCGAGCGCCCGCATTACCGGATGTACGTCGACGGCGTCTGGCGCGACGCCCCGGAGGCGATCGAGGTGCACAGCCCTGCGACCGGTGAACTCGTCGCCACCGTGGCCTACGGCGACCGCACGACCGCGGACGACGCGGTGGCCGCCGCCAAGGCCGCCCATGAGTCCGGGGTGTGGCGGTCGTTGACGCAGGACCAGCGGGCGGACTTCCTCGACGCCATCGCCGACCACCTGGCCGCACGCTCGGACGAACTCACCGCGCTGCAGGTACTCGAGAACGGCGCGACCGTCCGGGGCGCCGGGGCGTTCCTGATCGGCTACGCGATCGCGAACCTGAAATACTTTGCGTCGCTTGCGCGTAGCTATGAGTTCCAGACGAGCCGACCGCTGATCGAGGCGCCCACCGTGGCGGCAGGCATGATCGTCCGGGAACCAGTCGGGGTGTGCGCGGGCATCATCCCGTGGAACTTCCCGCTGCTGCTGGCGGTGTGGAAGCTCGGCCCGGCGCTGGCCGCGGGCAACACCGTCGTGCTCAAGCCCGACGACCAGACCCCGCTGACGCTGCTCGAACTCGCTCGTGCCGCAGACGAAGTCGGATTGCCCCCGGGCGTGCTGAACGTCGTGACGGGACCGGGACCGGAGGTCGGTGCCCGACTCGCCGAGCATCCCGACGTCCGCAAGATCGCCTTCACCGGCTCGACCGAGGTCGGCAAGTTCGTCATGCGCGCAGCCGCCGACAACGTCAAGAAGGTCACGCTGGAGCTGGGCGGCAAGGGCGCCAACATCGTTCTGCCCGATGCGGACTTCGATCTCGCCGTGGACGGTTCGCTGTTCGCGTTCCTGCTGATGAGCGGTCAGGCCTGCGAGTCGGGCACCCGGCTGCTGGTGCACGAGTCCATTCACGACGAGTTCGTGGCCCGCCTGGTGGCGCGCGCCGAGACGCTGGTGATGGGCGACCCGATGAGTCCGGCCACCGACCTGGGCCCGTTGGTGTCGGCCAAGCAGAAGGCGCGCGTCGAGAAGTACATCGCGCTCGGCCAGGAGGAGGGCTGCAAGATCGCCTTCCAGGGCACGGTCCCGTCGGATCCGGCCCTGGCCGAAGGGCATTGGGTGCCGCCGACCATCCTCACCGGCGCCAACAACCAGATGCGCATCGCCCGTGAGGAGATCTTCGGCCCGGTGCTGGTGGTGATTCCGTTCCGTGACGACGACGAAGCCGTCGCGATCGCCAACGACAGCGAGTACGGGCTGTCCGCGGGGGTGTGGAGCGCCGACAACGGCCGTGCCCTCGCGATCGCACGACGCCTGGAGTCGGGCACCGTGTGGATCAACGACTGGCACATGGTCAACGCGATGTACCCGTTCGGCGGTGTCAAGCAGAGCGGACTCGGACGCGAACTGGGGCCCGACGCGCTCGACGAGTACACCGAGCCGAAGTTCATCCACATCGACCTGACCAATGACCGCCGCAAGCGGGCCTACGCGGTCGTCGTCTCCGCGGCAGCCGACGCGTAGGCAGTAAACCTCAGGGGAGAGCATGTTTCCTGGTACCCACGCCAAACACGACCCCGAGCGGGCGGCGATCATCGTCGCCGAAACCGGGGAGACGATGAGCTACCGCCGGCTCGACGACGACTCGGCTGCGCTGGCCAGGGTGCTGCACGACGCCGGCCTGCGACCGGGAGACGTCGTCGCGCTGCTCTCCGACAACGCCCCCGAGGCACTCGTGGTGCTGTGGGCCACCCAGCGGTCGGGGTTGTACGTCACCGCGATCAACCACCACCTGACCGCACCGGAAGCCGCGTACATCGTCGGGGACTCCGGCGCCCGCGTGCTGATCGCGTCGGCGGCACTCGCCGACCTCGCCACCGCCGTCGTCGCCGAAGGCGGCGGCCCGGACCTGCTGATGGCGTTCGGTGGGGAGATCGACGGCTTCCTGTCCTACGAGTCCGCGATCGCCGGGGCGGGCCCGCGTCTGAGCGCGCAACCGTGTGGCGCGGTGATGCTGTACTCGTCCGGGACGACGGGTTTTCCCAAAGGCATTCGCCCCGATCTGCCGTCACGCAATGTCGACGAACCCGGCGATCCGGTGGTCGCGATCGCGCGAGGGCTGTTCGGTATCACCTCCAGCGATGTCTACCTGTCGTCGGCCCCGATCTATCACGCCGCGCCGTTGAGGTGGTGCGGGGTGGTGCACGCGCTGGGCGGAACGGTCGTGCTGGCCAAGAAGTTCGATGCGGTCGAGACGTTGGATCACGTCGAGCGCTATCGGATTACCGCGACCCAGATGGTGCCGACCATGTTCGTGCGAATGCTAAAGCTGGATGAGGAGATTCGCACCAGCCACGACATGTCAAGCCTGCGCGTGGTGATCCACGCCGCCGCCCCGTGCCCGGTGGACGTCAAGCTGGCGATGATCGCGTGGCTGGGCCCGGTGATCTACGAGTACTACAGCGCCACCGAAGTGCACGGCATGACCGTGATCGACACCGAACAGTGGCTGACTCACCGCGGTTCGGTGGGCCAAAGTGTCTTGGGAACATTGCACATCTGTGACGACGACGGACACGAGCTTCCCGTCGGGTCGATCGGCACCGTGTACTTCGAACGGGATACCGTTCCGTTCATCTACCACAACGCGCCCGAGAAGACGGCCGAGGCTCAACACCCGGCGCATCCGCTATGGACTACCGTCGGCGACCTCGGCTACGTCGATGACGAGGGCTATCTCTATCTAACCGACCGCAAGTCGTTCATGATCATCTCGGGCGGCGTGAACATCTACCCGCAGGAAATCGAGAATGCGTTGGCGATGCACCCCGCGGTGTACGACGTCGCGGTCATCGGGGTGCCCGACCCCGAGATGGGCGAGCAGGTGAAGGCCATCGTCCAACTCAATCCCGGTCTGCCAGCTTCCGACGAGCTCGCCGCCGATCTCATCAAATACACCCGCGAGCGCATTGCGCACTACAAGGCGCCGCGTTCGGTGGACTTCGTGGACCGGTTGCCGCGAACACCGACCGGCAAGCTCGTCAAAGGCAAACTGCGCGAGCGCTATACGACCTCCGCCGCGCGGTAACAGATCCCCATCTCAAATCGGAGTGCCACACCCACGTTCGTCTATGCACCCATGCTGGGAACCTTCGCGCGGGTCCTCTCGCCGCTCTACATTCCGGTGGCGGTGACCGTCGTCCACTGGTTCAAGGCGCGCTGACGGGAACACGTCCCGCGGCCTGCGCCGACATCGCGTTCGTCAGCTCCTTCATCGCGGGCCCCGCGCGCAGGAGAGCCTCCACCGAGCCATCCGAGACGCCCTTGAGTGCGGCGTAAATCGTTCCGGCGATGGCCCTTTCGATAGCGCTGTGTTCCTTGAGCGCCTTAGCCGTCGGACGCAGCAGCGTGACCCTGCCGTCGTGAGCACTCGGGCGCTTGTCCACCAGGCTCCGCTTGGATAGCGACCGCACCGCGGCGCTGACGTTGCTCGTCTGCATCGACAGCGCGGCGGCCACCTCCGACACGCTGCGATCGGGTTCCGCGATGACGGCGCGCAGCACCGCCACTTCGGTCGCAGGCAGCGGCACGAGCCCGACCTGAGCGGGGCCGAGCCGCGCGATCCCCCGCGACAGGTCGTGGAGCACGAGCGCGAGCTCACGAATGTGAGGCGGCACAACCGAGGGCACTGTGAGTGGCATAACTTATTTTGACATAATTATCTCGATATAACTATCGTTTGGTCATTCTTTTCCACCCGAAGGACGTCATGAACGCGAAGACCCCGGCCACCGCCGGCGCCCCATCGATCTGGCTGATCATGGTGTTGGCGCTGCTCAACGGCGTGGCACCGTTCTCCATCGACATGTATCTGTCGGCGTTCCCGGAGATGGCCGGGGAGTTCGGCACGGCGGCGCACAACATCCAGTTGACGCTGACGACCTTCCTCATCGGCCTGGCTGTCGGACAACTCATCATCGGATCGCTCTCCGATCGCTACGGACGCCGAGGGCCGCTGATCATCGGTACGACGATCTGCCTGCTCACCAGCCTGGGCTGCGCGCTGGCCCCGTCGATCGAGATCCTGGTCGCGCTGCGGTTCGCCCAGGGCTTCGCGGGCGCCGCGGGGGTGGTCATCGCCCGTGCGGTCATCGCCGACCGGGCCAAGGGATCCGCTGCCGCGCAGTTGTTCGCGGTCATGATGCTGATCGGTGTGCTGGCTCCGATCACGGCGCCGATGCTCGGTGGCTTCGTCGTGACCGAATGGGGTTGGCGCGCCGTGTTCATCGCATTGGCCGCGCTGAACCTGGTGATGCTGCTCGGGGTGATCTTCGCCGTCGGCGAGTCGCTTCCCGCGGAGCGGCGCAGGCCGGGTGGCCTGAAAGCCTTGGCGGAGAGCACCCGAAGCGTGCTGGGTAACCGGCGCTACGTCGGCTTCACGCTGTGCATGGCGTTCGCCGCCGCGGCGATGTTCGCCTACATCTCGGCATCGCCATTCGTGCTGCAGAATGTCCTCGGGTTCTCGCCCGTCGCGTACTCGGTGACCTTCGGGTCGTGTGCCCTCGCGATCGGTTTGGGCAGCCTGGTTTCCGCGCGACTGGTCCGCAGGTTCGCCCCACGGCAGGTGTTGATCGCAGGCGTCACGGGCATCTTGATCGTGACCACCCTGATGCTGCTCGACGTGACGATCGGCGGGGTTATCGCCTGGGCCACAATCGCATTGATGGCGTGCTTCATGGCCAATATTGGCCTCATCTACGCCAACGCGGCCGCGCTGGCCACCACCGAGGTGCGTCATGCCGCGGGCACGGGCTCCGCGGTGCTCGGGTTCCTGCAGTACGGTGCGGGCGCGGTCACCGCACCTCTGGTCGGTCTGGCCGGCGAGGCCACGGCGGTGCCGATGGGCGTGGTGATGTTCGTCTCCGCGGTCCTGGCGGCGGCATCGCTGTTCATCCTGACCCGCGATCGTGTGGAGTTGGACGAGTCGTCGCCCGCGGTTCGGGAGCCCGCGCTCAGCGCCCGGTGACCAGGTAGGCCGTGAACAGGTAGGCCTAGACTCGGTGTCGCTCAGCCGAATTCCAGCAGCGTGTACGCACCGCGAATCTGCTTGGTCGGCCGCCACTGCCAGAACGCCGGGTAGACCTTCTCGAACAGGAAGCCACGGCCCTTCGGCATCGGCAGGTCGTGCACAGCGCGGATGCCGGGCACCGTGTCGGCGAGTGCAGCCAGTTGGTTGGGTGTGAGACTGAACGGCATCGGTGGGACGCGATACTCCTTGGACGACTTCAAGCCCTTCTTGGCGAACATCTTCACCAGCACCGGCGGCAGGTCGAAGATCATCTGACCGTCGGGAAATCGCTTGGCGCACTGGGTGATCAGCCCCATCGCCTCGTCGGGCTGCAGGTACATCAGCAGCCCCTCCGCGGTGATGAAGACACCGTTCGCGGTGTCGACGGCGTCCATCCACGAATAGTCGAGCGCCGACTGCGCGAGTGTGGTGATGCGCGGCGACGACGGCAGCAGTCGTTCGCGCAACGCGATGATGGGCTCGAAATCGATTGTCAACCAACGGAATTTCGCCTCCGACAGCGCGCCGTCCAGGCGCCAGAAGCTGGTCTGCAGCCCCTCGGCGAGCGCGACGACCGTGGCGGCGGGATGTTCGGACAGGTACTGCACGGCGGCCCGGTCGAACGCCAGCGATCGCAGCGCCATCTCCTGGCCCTTGCGGCGGCCGAACTTGTCGAAGTCGAAGTCGATGGAATCGACCAGCCGGATCGCCATCGGGTCATCGATGATGGGTTGGGGATGGCGGGCTTGATGCGCCCTGCCGTTCAGTGTCAGCAGCGCCGTCTCCGAGACGCCGCTGAGCATGCTGGCGTCGACTCGGTCTGGTTTGTCTGCGCTCATCAGATCCGCGCAGGCAGCGGGCCTGCGATCTTCGACGGTCGGCACCACAACGCCACGATCACGCATAGGGCCGCCGCGATGGCGAAGGCCGTATAGACGGAGAAGACGTCGGCCGCCCCGCCGAGCAGCGCCGCCGCGATCGGGCGCGAACCGAGGAAGCCGACCAGCCACAGCGCCATGATCCGGCCGCGCAGCTCCTCGGGCGCACGCTCCTGCACCACGGTGCTGAGCCCGGTCATCGCCCAGCCGAAGCCCAGGCCCGTCAACGCAAATCCGGCCAATGCCAGCGTCGGATTCGCCGCGGTCACCAATACGGCACAGCCCGCACCGAGGCCCGCCAAACCGATGGCCGACACTCGCGTCGACACCATCCGGCCGCCCATGAACGCCAGCACCGCCATCCCGACCGCTGCGCCGACGCCGAAGCTCGCAGAGAGCATTCCGACGAGCCGGGCGTCACCGTCGAGTTCGTCGGCCATGGAGGGCGCCAACGTGATCGAGGAGTCCGAAGCGAACCCGACCGCGCCCACCGCGACGAGCGCCAACAACAGCGGTTTGTCCTGCCACACGTACTTGAGGGCCACACGAACGCGGTAGTCCGTGTCGCCCAGCCGTACGGGTGGCGCCGGGAAGCGCACGATCAGCACGAGCATCGCGAACAACAGGTGCAGGGCGGCGCTGATGCCGAACCCCGTCGCCGCCCCGAAGTGTGCGGCGAGATAGGCGCCGGATGCCGGGCCGAGGATGCGCCCGATCGTCATGGGAATGCTGTTGAGCGCCATGGCCGTCGAGAGCTCACCATCGCGGATCAGGTCTGGGACGATCGACTGCATCGCGGGGCCGCCGACGACAAAGCCGAAGCCCACCAGCAGGGTGCCCAGCAGCACGGGCAGCGCGCCGGACAACCCTTGTTGCGCCGGTTCGATGAACAACCACACCGCGGTGAAGCCGGAGCCCGCGACACACAACACCCGGCCGAGCAGAATCTGGCGGGCGGGATTACCCGTGTCGGCCCACTTGCCGCTGATGGGACTGAGGATCAGTTGAGGGGCAAACTGGACGACGCCGACGAGTCCGACCATGAGCGCCGATCGCGTCGCGTCGTACATGACGATCGCCGCCACGATGCCGTGCGTCCACACCGCGACGACGGAGATCATCTTGCCCCAGAACAGCGCGCCGAAGACCGGGTCGAACATCAACCCGAGCGCACCGCGCGGCTTCGGTGGAGCAGTGGTTTTTACGGTGGCCTCTGCGGTCATTGGGCCGTCGCGGATTCGAATCGTTCGGTCAGCCGCTCCAACAGGGCCACCAGCGCGTCGACGTCAGCGTCGGGCCAGTCGGCGATGGTCTCGGCGACGAGCTCACGTCGACGGTCGGTCACCGTCGCGAGGGTCTTGCGGCCCACGTCGGTCAGCACCAACACGCAGCGGCGCTGGTCGTCGGCGGCGAACGCCTTCGTCAGCAGGCCCGCGGCGACGACACCGGCGACCGTGCGACTGGCGGTCGAGTGCTCGACGGCCATGTAGTCGGCGACGTCGCTGATGGACGCCCCGTCGCCGGTCTGCTGGCAGTGTTCGACCGCTCGCAGCACCCGCAGCGTGGAGACGCTGGTGACGGGGTCGGCGCCGTCGAGAAGCCGGCGCCGCCAACTCGGCCGCTGGCGCGCGACATGAAGGCGCGTCAGCAGTTCGTCGAGTTGGTCGTAGCGCGAGTGCGGCACGCATATATGCATAGCACATACATGTTTCCCGCCCAGGCGGCGGGGGCCGCCTCCGCCTGCTTATGGTCAGGCGGTGACTGTCAGCTACGACGAGGCGCTCCGGGACCGGATCCGCGCCCACCTCGCGCGGCACGATCGCCGTATCGTGACCGACCCGACCAAACGGCACGCCGCCGTCGCCGTGGTGCTCGTCGACTCGGAGCTGGGGGAGGATCGCGTCGACCCCGCGCTCGTCGACGACTGGATCGACGGCCGGCCGATGCCAGGGAATCTCGACGGCCGCATGGTCGATGTTTCGGGCGGCGCCGCATTTCTGTTGTGCCGCAGGGCATCACGACTCTCGTCGCACGCCGCGCAGTGGGCGCTGCCCGGCGGCAGGCTCGACCCCGGCGAGGATGCCGTCGACGCGGCCCTGCGCGAACTGGACGAGGAGGTGGGCGTCACGTTGCCCCACTCGACCGTGCTGGGCCTCCTCGACGATTACCCGACGCGATCCGGATATGTGATCACCCCGGTGGTCATCTGGGGCGGCGGACGCCTCGAGCTGCGCCCCGCACCCGACGAGGTGGTGGCCGTCTACCGGGTCGGACTGCATCAACTGCAGCGCGAGGATTCGCCGCGGTTCATCTCCATCCCGGAGAGCCCGCGCCCCGTCGTGCAGATTCCGCTGGGCAACGACCTCATCCACGCACCCACGGGTGCGGTGCTGCTTCAGCTGCGATGGCTGGGCCTGGAAGGCCGCCACGATCCGGTCGACGAGCTCGAGCAGCCCGTCTTCGCCTGGAAGTAGCGGTTCAGCCCTCGGGGTAGAAGACGAACAGCACGCACCCGGTGACCGACTGCGGGACGTGCCAGGAACCGGCGGGCGCGTGCAGGAAGGTACCGGCCGGGTAGTCCTGCACCCCGTCGTTCAGCACGCCTGACACCACGAAGACCTCCTCGGGACCCGGACCGTGGTGGTCTTCGCCGCCCCACACCGCACCCGGTTCGAGCTCGGTGACGAAGGCCTTGGCGCCGTTGTCGCCCTCCCACAGCGGTTTGACGGTGATGCCGGGAAACACCTGGATCGGGGCGACGTCGTCGGCCAGTGTCCATGCGTATCCGGCGGCGTTGGGTCCGAACTGCGAACGGTCACCTTTGAGGTCGCTCATGTTCGAGCACAACCAGGATGGTGCTGTACCTATTTCACGACCACTTCACGAATTCGATCGAGGCCACTCAGCGCGCTCGGCAGGGGAGCGCGGTGCAGAATGCCGAGTCGCTGGGTGGCGCGCGTCAGCGCGACGTACAGCTCGGCCGCGCCGCGCGGTCCGGCGGCGAGGATCCGGTCCGGATCGACCACGAGCACGGCGTCGAATTCCAGGCCCTTGGTCTGCGACGGCGGCACCGCACCCGGCACATCCGCTGGCCCGATCACCACGCTGGTGCCTTCGCGCTGCGCCTCGTCGTCGACGAATTCCTGGATGGCTGAGGGCAATTCGTCATCGGTGACCCGACGCGACCACGGCGGCACACCAGAGGCGCGGACCGACTCCGGGGGTTGGATGTCGGGGGCGAACTCTGCGAGCACCCCGGCGGCCACCGCCATGATCTCCGCGGGCGTGCGGTAGTTCACCGATAGCGAGCGGTAGACCCACCGGCCGGGGACATACGGCTCGAGCATCGTGGCCCATGACCTCGCGCCCGCCGCCGACCGGCGTTGCGCGAGATCGCCGACGACGGTGAAGGACTTGCTCGGGCAGCGACGCATCAGCACCCGCCAGTCCATCTCGGAGAGCTCCTGGGCCTCGTCGACAACGACGTGCCGGTACATCCAATCCCGATCTGCGGCAGCACGTTCGACGAGTTCACGGGTATCGCGTTCGAGGAAGCGCTCGGCGAGATCCTCGGCGTAGAGGAGGTCCTGCGCGAGCAGGTGGTCCTCGTCGTCCATCAGATCCTCTCGGCTCACCAGCAGGTCGAGAACCCCAGCGGCGTATGCGGCCTCTGCGTTGCGGTCACGCGCGGCCGCATCGTCGGCCAGGTTGTCGCGACCCAGCAGGTCGACCAGTTCGTCGAGCAGCGGCACGTCGGAGACGGTCCAGGCGTCGCCGTCGGCGCGGTACAGCATCGGATCGGCTTGGGCGGCACGGAGCCGGTCGTGCGACGAGTAGAGGTCGGCGAGCAGGGCCTGCGGAGTGAGGATGGGCCACAGCTCGTCGAGGGCGTTGTTGAACGCGACGTGATCGGCGAGCTCGTCGATCAGGCTCGTGCGCAGCTGCTCCCACGCGTCGCGGTCGTCGCGGGTCAGCCACCCCTTGCCGATCCGCGCGATCGCCCGCTCGGTGAGGACGTACGTAATGATCTCGGTGAACACCTCACGCGCCTCGTTGTGGGGCCGTCCGCTCGCACGCGCCTCCTCGCGCGCCCACTCGGCGGTTTCGGCGTCGATGCGCACCGTGACGTCCGACAGCTCGATCGGCACCGGATCCTTCGGCAGCCGTTGCCGATCGGCGATCGCGGCCGCCAGCACGTCGAGCATCTTCAACGAGCCCTTGACCCGGGCCACCTCGTCGGTGTCCTCGGCGCTGACCTGCAGTCCCGGCACGAGGTCGCCGACGGTCATGAACACGACATCGGACTCGCCGAGCGACGGCAGCACGCGGCCGATGTGGTTCAGGAACGCGGCGTTGGGCCCGACCACGAGGACACCGTGGCGTTCCATCTGCTTGCGCTGGGTGTAGAGCAGGTACGCGACGCGGTGCAGCGCCACGACGGTCTTGCCGGTGCCGGGCCCGCCCTCGATCACCAGCACGCCGGGATGGTCGAGCCGGATGATCTCGTCCTGCTCGGCCTGAATCGTCGCGACGATGTCGCGCATGCCGTCGCCGCGCGGCGCATTGACCGCGGCCAGCAGCGCGGCGTCCCCGCGCTCGTCGCCGGTGGGCCTGCCGAGGACCTCGTCGGTGTAGTCGACGATCCGCCGTCCGCGGCTGAGGAACTGGCGGCGCCGACGCATGTTCTCCGGGTGCGCGGCGGTCGCGACGTAGAACGCGTGGGCGGCGGGTGCACGCCAGTCCAGCAGCAGCGGTTCGTATTCATTGTCCTCGTCGAGGATGCCGATGCGCCCGATGTACAACCGCTGGCCGGTGACGCTGTCGAGGCGGCCGAAGCAGAGTCCGCTGTCCGCCACGTCCAGGCGCGCGGCCTGTTTGGCAAGCGCTCGCACCTCACTGTCGCGCGCCACGAGGGTGCCGCCGTCCATGCGGTCGATGGGACCGGCGAGCGCGGCGCTGTATTTGGCCTTCACCCGTGCGCGTTCGGCGTCGAGTCGGGCGTACAGCCCGTCCACATATGTCTGCTCTGATCGCAGTTCGTCGTCGTAGTCCTGAGTTGACACACGCCCCCAAATAGCCGTTCGGATGTAGGCGACAGATTGTGCGGCATCACCGGGGCCTTGCCGCAAGCCCCGGTACCCGTTATACGTTGGAGGTGGAAGGGATTCGCCGTACGGATAGCGGGCCCTTCCATTCTTGTCTGTAGTCTTGTCTGTAGCCGACGCCCACGCCTACCTCAGTGGGCTGCATAAGCTGGCGCGATGTTCTTCGTCTTGCTGGCCACCGTCCTGGCGCTGATGAACGCCTACGTGTGGAAGCGGCTGATCAAGGACACCACCCGCCCGGGACGCACCAGATGGATCCTCACCGCCGTGCTCGTCGGCCTCGCGGTGCTGCTCATCGCGGCGGTCGTGATGCCGCGCGTCACCGGCGTACGCGGGTCGGGCTGGTATGCATGGCCGGGTCTGCTGTGGCTGGGTCTGCTCGTCTATCTGTTCCTGACGCTGCTCGCCCTGGAACCGGTTCGGCTCGCACTGCGCGGCTGGGTCAAGCGGCAACCGAAGGAGGAGACCGTCCACGTCGTCGACAGGCCGCCACCAGCGTTGAACCGCCGGATGTTCCTCGCCCGCGCCAGCGCGGTGGCGGCCGGAGCCGCGTCGGTCGGCGTGGTCGGCGTCGGCGCTGCGACGGGCATGGGACCGCCTGACCTGCTTCAGGTTCCGGTGCGCCTGCGCCGATTAGACCCCGCGCTCAAGGGCTTTCGTCTCGCGCTCGTGTCCGACATCCACCTCGGGCCGCTGGCAGGCCGCGCACACACCGAGCGCATCGTCGACATCATCAACGGGGCGAAGCCGGATCTGGTGGCGATCGTCGGTGACCTGGTGGACGGCACGGTCGCCGAACTCGGCGCCGCAGCCGAACCGCTACGGGACCTGGCCGCGTCCGAGGGGGCGTTCTTCGTCACCGGCAACCACGAGTACTTCAACGACGACACCGACGCCTGGCTGACCGAGCTGGAGCGGCTGGGAGTGCACCCGCTGCGCAACGAGAACACCGTGATCCGTCGGGGCGGTGCGGCGTTCGACCTCGCGGGCGTCACCGACATCGCAGGCAGGCGGCAAGCCGACCCGCCCGACTTCGACCGAGCGCTGGCCGGGGTCGACGGGTCCCGTCCGACGATCCTGCTGGCGCACCAACCCGTGCTGGTGTCGCAGTCCGCCGCCCGCGGCGTGGATCTGCAGCTGTCCGGCCACACGCATGGCGGGCAGATATGGCCCTTCCATTACGTCGTCCGGATGGTGCAGCCCTCGCTGGCAGGCCTGTCGACAGTGGACGACACCCAGCTGTACGTCACCAGGGGTGCTGGGCTGTGGGGTCCACCGGTGCGGATCGGGGCACCGCCGGACATCACGGTGGTGACGCTCCAGCCGTAGGCGTACAGGGAATTGACATGTTGACACAAATAGCTAGCCTTTGTGTCAAGGCGCGCATCGGAGGGCGAAATGGTCGCAACGGCCGAGACAATTTCCACGTACGACACCGAATCGGTGCGGCCGAAAGTCCTCATCGAATTCCGTAAGCACAGCGGCAGCGTCTTCGGCGGTTTCTTCGGTGCGGCGGCGTTCGACGAAGTCGCCCTGGTTCCGGTAGCTGCGGCGGTGGACAAGACCGGCCGGTTCGCGGAGAACTTCGCTGATCGCGGTGTGCGCAGCGGGTTTTCGGCCTTCCTGGCCATCTGGGGTGACGCCGCGGATCGGGTCGCGGAGGCCGATCGGCTGAAGCTGATGCACCGTGAGGTCCACGGGAAGGGAGTCGGGGACTTCGCGGATGTGCGGTACAGCGCACTCGATCCGAAACTGTGGAACTGGATCGCGGTCAGCGGGATCTTCCTGGTGCTCAACTCCTTCACGCCGTGTACGGGCATCGTGCTCAACGACGCCGAGCGCGAGGCCGCCTACGCGCAACTCCTCGACGCGTTCGGCGCACTGGAGCTACCTGGCAAGAACGCAAAGCTGCCCGCCACGTACGCCGACGCCGTGGACTACTACGAGACGATGGTACGAAATGAGCTGCAGGAGAACAGCTTCCTACAGCGTGTTACCGCCGATCTCACCCGGTTACCCTTGCCAACCGTGGTGCTGCCTGCGCCGTTGCGCCGAGCCCTTACACCGCCGTGGATGGTCCTGCGACCGGTCGCGGGCCACGTCGTCAAGGTGTGCTCCTTCGGCATCCTGCATCCGAAGATTCGGGACATGACCGGCTTCAAGTGGGAACCCCGCCATGACCTGGAGTTCGCGCTGTACTGCCGGATGATGCAGCTGGCGTGGCGCGTCCTGCCCGACCGGTTGCTGCTGATCCCGTTGGCGCGCAATCGAATCGAGTACGAGAAGCTGGTGCACGTGCATCGGTCGGTTGCGCTCGATTCGTTCGCGCCGCCGCCCGGCTGCCCCGCGGGCTGATCTGGGCCGCCCGGATGCGACGGTCACGCACCAACGCCAGCCCCACTCAACAGGAGGCCGCAATCCTCAAGGCCGCCGCCGAAGAGGTGGCGCTCGTCGGGGTCGGCCGACTGAGCATGGAGGTGGTCGCCCGCCAGGCCGGCGTCAGCAGAAGCACCCTGTACCGTCGCTTCCCCAGCCGCGACGCACTCATCACCGAACTGGGCAGACAGACTTTCGAATTCGCGATGGCACGGCTGCAGACCGTGGCGATCGACAGCGATCCCCAGGAAGCCGCGGTCGCCGCGTTTCGCGAAGGGATCCGGCTGCTCACCGGTGAGCCGGTGATGCGCAGGTTCTTGCAACTCGACGGTGACTTCACCGCGACGACCGGAATGTTCGACGAGGCCAGGGTCTTCCTGACCAGCGCGTCCACCGCGATGGCCAAGGCGCTGCGCGCGGCCGGTGCGACGATGCCCGACAACGACCTGCTCGCGGTGGCCGACCTGCACATCCGACTGGCCGCATCGTTGGTCCAGGTCACCTCCCCGGTGCTCGACGTCACCGATGACGACGCGGTGGCGGCCTATGCCAGGACCCATCTGGCGCCGCTCGTGTGCTGATTCCTGTCACAGATTCGCTGCCTTCCCGGTCATAGGGATGACGGGATCGACCAACAGGAAGGCACATCATGAGAATCGTCGTCATCGGGGGCACCGGAATGGTGGGCAGCAAGCTCGTAAGCAACCTGAGCGAACGTGGGCACGACGTCGTGCCGGCCGCTCCTTCGACCGGAGTGAACACGTTCACGGGCGAGGGCCTTGCGGACGCACTGGCGGGCGCCTCCGTCGTCGTCGACGTATCGAATTCCCCGACGCTCGACGATGCCGCCGTGGACTTCTTCCGGACCGCGACCGCCAACCTGCTCGCCGCCGAGAAGGATGCCGGCGTACAGCACCATGTCGCGCTGTCCGTGGTCGGCACCGACCAGCTGGCCCTGCAGAGTGGCTACTTCGAGGCAAAGCTGTTGCAGGAGAAGCTCATCAGTGAAGGGCCCATTCCGTTCACCATCGTGCACGCGACACAGTTCTTCGAGTTCATCAACACCCTCGCGGACTCCGCGACCGAGGGTGACACCGTGAAGATGCCACCGGCGTACTTCCAGCCGATGGCCGGCACCGATGTCGCCGAGGGCGTCGCGCGGGCCGCGGTCAACGCGCCCGTCAACGGAATCGTGGAAATCGGTGGACCACAGGCATTCCGGCTTCCGGACGCCATCAGGATCGCGCTGACCGCCCGCAACGACACGCGAGAGGTCGTCGCCGATCCCGAGGCCAAGTACTGGGGCATCGAACTCGAGGAACGCACCCTGGTCCCCGGCGACGGTGCCACGCTGTTCGATACGCGGCTCGAGGACTGGCTCGACGAAGCTGTGGCGAGAACCTAAGCGCACCAACACAAGAAAGGCACGGTGATGGACGTCTACGAGGCGGTCGCAACGCGAAGGGCGGTGCGCGGCTTCACCGACGAACCCGTATCCAGGGAGGTGATCGAGCGCGTCCTCACCGCCGCGGCCTGGTCACCCTCCGGATCGAACATCCAGCCGTGGAACATCTACGTGGTCACCGGCGAGCCGCTGGAGCAGCTCAAGAAGGTCGCCACCGAGCGGGTGGCCGCCGGAGACCCGTGGGATGACCGCGAGTACGTGATGTATCCGCCCGACCTGAAATCCCCCTATGCCGAACGCCGCTCGGCGTTCGGCAGGGACCGCTACAGCGCCCTCGGCGTTGCGCGGGAGGACTGGGAGGCGCGCACGCGGGCCGCGATCGCGAACTGGGACTGCTTCGGCGCGCCCATGGCCCTGTTCTGCTACATCGACCGCGACCTGGGCAAGCCCCAGTGGTCCGACGTCGGGATGTATCTGCAGACCGTGATGCTGCTGCTGCGCGCCGAGGGTCTGCACAGCTGTCCGCAGATGGCGTGGTCGCAGGTCCGCAAGTCGGTGGACGCGGTGACGTGCCCGCCGCCGGAGCTCATGCTGTTCTGCGGCATGTCGATCGGCTACGAAGACCCGACGGTCAGCTACGTCCGCAACGCCCGCGCGTCACTCGACGAGAACATCACGTTCATCGAGGGGTAGCCGGAACCACGGACTTTCCGGGGTCCGCCGGCTCGTTGAGCCTGCCAGGCTGATGTCACGCGTTCGACATCAGCACTGGAGGTTCATCGACATGACTCAGCGAATCGACTACAACGAGGTCGCTCCCCGCGGTATGAAAGCGCTTGCGGGCGCGCACGTCTACGTCAGTCAATCGGGACTGGCGCCTGCGCTCGTGGCCGAGGTGAACCTGCGGGTGTCACTGATCAACGGCTGCGCCTACTGCATCGACATGCACTCCCGCGAGCTGCGCCACCTCGGTGTCTCCAACGAGAAGATCGCCCTGGTCCCGGTCTGGCGCGAAGCAGGGGACCTGTTCGACGCCCGCGAGAAGGCCGCGCTGGCATGGGCCGAAACGGTGACCAACGTGGCGACGACGGGTGTGCCCGACACCGCATACGACGCAGTGTCGGCGCATTTCGACGAGAAGGAACTCGTCGATCTGACGATCGCGATCGGGCTGATGAACGCCTACAACCGGATGGCGATCAGCTTCCGCTCGGTGCCCGCCGCCGCGAGTTAGGCCCGTCCACTACGGACTACGGATTGCCGACTACGGATTTGCAAGGGCTCGCTTCCGGTCCCCGGCGAGAAGGCTCATTGACAACAGACAGTCAACGCCGAGCACCTGGAGGTCCTCATGAAGATCGTCACCAGCACGCCCGAGTCCGACGCAGATCTCGCCGCGCGCTTCGCCTGTGCAGCAGAACCACACTTCGACGTCCTGACCCGAGGCGCCCGGCGGCTGACCCGCTGCGAGGCGGACGCCGAGGACCTACTGCAGGACGCGCTGATGCATGCCTACGCGGGATTCAGCACCTTCGCCGACGGGACCAACTTCAAGGCGTGGATGTTCCGGATCCTCTACAACCGGTGGGTGAGCGGGCACCGGGCCAAGCAGCGCCGACTGTCCGAGGTCGCCCTCGACGAGGTCACCGACTGGGAGTCCAACGGGGGTGCCCGGCACGTGTCCGAAGCGCCGCGGTCCGCTGAAGCGGAGTTCCTGGATGCGTTGCCGGACAACGAGCTCAAGGCCGCCTTGGCGACGCTGCCCGACGGGGCCAGGACAGCGATCTACTACGCCGACGTTCTGGAGTACACGTACTCCGAGACGGCCGTCGTGATGGACATCCCGATCGGAACGGTCATGTCCCGCGTCGCCCGCGGCCGCAAGCGGCTGCGGTTCGCGCTGGCTCATCTGGCCGGCGGCAGGGGCGATGTCGAGGCCGACATCGCGTAGGGGTCACGTCCCGCAGAAGGTGCGGTAGTTACCGAAGTCCTCGGGCGCGGGTTCGGCATACCGCTCGAGACCCGGCCGCTCGTCGTAGGGCGAGCCGACGGCCTCCAGGAGCCGATTCAGCGGAGCGAGGTCGCCGCCGGTGGCCGCCTCCAGCGCCTCCTCGACGAGATGGTTGCGCGGGATGTACACCGGGTTGACGGCGTCCATCTTCGAGGCGGCCATCTTCGAGGCGTCCGGGTTCAGCGCGCGCCAACGGTGCAGCCAGGCGTCGAACCCCGCGAGGTCGACGAACATCCCGCGCGCCGGTTCGGCGTCGCCGCGCGCGGCCTTACCGAGGTGGCGGAAGAACGACGTGAAGTCGACGTGGTTGGCCGCCAGCAGCGACAGCCCGTCGTTCATCAACGGCGTCGCCACGTCGTCGGGGACGTCGTCGGCCAGACCGAGCTTGGCCCGCATCCCCGTCGCCAGCGCGGTCGACAGCTGCCCGCCGAATCCGGTGAGACGCTCCTGCGCGAGCTCGACGGCGCGATCCTGATCGGCGTCGATCAGCGGCAGCAGCGTCTCGGCGAACCGGGCCAGGTTCCACCCCGCGATCGAGGGCTGGTTGCCGTACGCGTAGCGGCCCCAGGAATCGATCGAACTGAACACCGTCTCCGGGTCGTAGGCGTCCATGAACGCGCACGGGCCGTAGTCGATGGTCTCGCCCGAGATCGTCATGTTGTCGGTGTTCATCACGCCGTGCACGAACCCGACGAGCATCCACTGCGCGATCAGCGCCGCCTGCGCCGAACCCACGGCGTCGAACAGGGCGAGGTAGGGGTTGTCGGCGTCGGCCGCATCCGGGTAGTGCCGGGCGATCGCGTGGTCGGCCAGTCGCCGGAGCACGTCGACATTGCCACTCGCCGCCACGTACTGGAAGCTGCCGACGCGCAGATGGCTGCTGGCGACGCGGGCGAGCACGGCCCCCGGTAGCGGCGTCTCGCGGTGCACCGAGCGCCCCGTCGCGACCACGGCCAGCGAGCGGGTCGTCGGAATGCCGAGCGCGTGCATCGCCTCGCTGACGATGTATTCGCGAAGCATCGGGCCCACCGCCGCGAGACCGTCGCCGCCGCGGGCGAACGGGGTCGCGCCCGAACCCTTGAGGTGGAGGTCGCGCAGCCCGCCGTCGGTCGTCGTGAGTTCGCCCAGCAACAACGCCCGGCCGTCGCCCAGCCGCGGCACGTAGCCACCGAACTGGTGCCCCGAGTACGCCTGGGCCACCGGCGACGCACCGTCGGGGACCAGGTTGCCGATGAGGAAACGCACGCCGTCCGGCCCGCGCAGCCAGTCGGGCTCGAGGCCGAGTCGGGCGGCCAGCGGCTCGTTGAGGACGAGCAGGCGCGGTTGGGGTGCGGCTTCGGCCTGCCAGCGCACGGCCAGCTCGGGTAACTCGCGTGCAAAATGGTCGGCCAGGGCGACTCCCGAAGCCGAGCCGGTATCGGATGCGACGGTCACGGCACCCAGGCTACGGAAGGAAACAGGTCCGGTCTGTAAGGTGAGGCTCCCGGCAAATCCACGCGGAGTCATCGTCGACCCGCCCATGTCGAGGAAAGTTCACATTCGATTAGGAGCAGTCCGGTGACGCTCAACACCATCGCGCTCGAACTCGTTCCGCCGAACGTCCAGGACGGTCGGGAGCGGGCGCTCGAGGATGCGCGGAAGGTGCTGAGGTGCTCCGCGGAGACCGGGATCGAGGGCCGGATCCGGCACGTGATGATCCCCGGGATGATCGAAGAGGACGACGATCGGCCGATCGAGATGAAGCCGAAAATGGACGTCCTGGACTTCTGGGAGATCATCGGGCCCGAGCTGCCCGGCATGAGAGGCCTGTGCACCCAGGTGACGGCGTTCCTGGACAAGCCCGCGCTGCGGCAGCGGCTGACCACCCTGAGTTCCGCGGGGTTCGACGGCATCGCGTTCGTCGGCGTCCCGCGCACCATGAACGACGGCGAAGGCTCCGGCGTCGCGCCCACCGACGCCCTGTCGATCTTCGAGGACCTGGTGCCCAACCGCGGCGTGATCCTGATCCCCACTCGCGAGGGTGAGCACGGCCGGTTCAACTTCAAATGCGACCAGGGCGCGACGTACGGCATGACCCAGCTGCTGTACTCCGACGCGATCGTCGGGTTCCTCCGCAACTTCGCCAAGGAAACCGATCACCGGCCCGAGATCCTGTTGTCGTTCGGCTTCGTGCCGAAGATGGAGACCAACGTCGGCCTCATCAACTGGCTGATCCAGGATCCCGGCAACGCGGCCGTCGCCGCCGAGCAGGAGTTCGTCAAGCAGCTCGCCGCCGCCGAGCCTGCGGAGAAGCGCAAGCTGATGGTCGATCTGTACAAGCGCGTGATCGACGGCGTCGGCGGGCTCGGCTTCCCGCTCAGCGTGCACTTCGAGGTGACCTACGGGGTCTCCACCCCGGCGTTCCTGACGTTGGCCGAAATGCTCGCCTACTGGTCGCCGGACCAGGCCTGACCCGAGCCGGGATGTCCGAGCCGTCCGTCGCCGAGCTCCGCAAGCGCCTCGACGGCCTGACGATCCGCGACGCGTCGCGCCTTGGCCGTCGTCTCAAGAACCTGCGCGGCGCCTCGCCCGACAAAGTTCGAAAGGTCGCCGAGCAGATCGCCGCGGCGGAAGGCCTCGTCGCCACCCGCCTGGCCGCCGTGCCGACCATCACCTATCCCGATCTGCCGGTCAGCGAGCGGCGCGACGAGCTCGCCAGGGCGATCACCGAGAATCAGGTCGTCATCGTCGCGGGGGAGACGGGCTCGGGAAAGACGACCCAGCTGCCGAAGATCTGCCTCGAACTCGGTCGGGGTATCCGCGGCACGATCGGGCACACCCAGCCGCGGCGGCTCGCCGCGCGCACCGTGGCGCAGCGCATCGCCGACGAGTTGGGCACCCCGCTGGGGGAGGCCGTCGGATACACCGTGCGGTTCACCGATCAGGCGAGCGACCGCACCCTGGTGAAGCTGATGACCGACGGCATCCTGCTCGCCGAGATCCAGCGCGACCGTCGGCTGCTGCGCTACGACACCCTGATCCTCGACGAGGCGCACGAGCGCAGCCTCAACATCGACTTTTTGCTCGGCTATCTGCGCGAGCTGCTGCCGCGACGGCCCGACCTCAAAGTGATCGTCACGTCGGCGACGATCGAGCCGGAGCGGTTCGCGGCGCACTTCAATGGGGCGCCCATCGTGGAGGTGTCGGGGCGGACATATCCGGTCGAGATCCGGTACCGGCCCCTCGAGGTTCCCGTCGTGGCCGACGACTCCGACGACCCCGAGGATCCCGACCACGAGATCGTCCGCACCGAGATGCGGGACCAGACCGAAGCCATCGTCGACGCAGTGAACGAACTGACGGCCGAACCACCCGGCGACGTCCTGGTGTTCCTGTCGGGCGAGCGCGAGATCCGTGACACCGCGGAAGCTCTTCGGCATCTGAAGAACACCGAGATATTGCCGCTCTACGCGCGGCTGCCGACGGCCGAACAGCAGCGGGTGTTCCAGCCCAGCAAGGGTGTGCGACGAATCGTGTTGGCCACCAACGTCGCCGAGACGTCGTTGACGGTGCCGGGCATCCGCTACGTCGTCGACCCCGGTACCGCGCGGATCTCGCGGTACAGCCGTCGGACCAAGGTGCAACGGTTGCCGATCGAACCGATCTCACAGGCGTCGGCGGCGCAGCGAGCCGGCCGATCGGGCCGTACCGCGCCGGGTGTGTGCATCCGGCTGTACTCCGAGGACGACTTCGAATCGCGGCCCCGGTACACCGATCCGGAGATCCTGCGGACGAACCTCGCATCGGTCATCCTGCAGATGGCGGCTTTAGGGTTAGGCGATATCGAGACGTTTCCGTTCCTCGACCCGCCCGAGCGGCGCAGCATTCGCGACGGCATCCTGCTGCTGCAGGAGCTCGGCGCGTTCGACAACGCTGCCGGAGGCGGCAAATCAACCGGTGCCGGCGCGATCACCGACATCGGCCGTCGGCTGGCGCAGCTGCCTGTCGATCCGCGCCTGGGCCGGATGATCCTGCAGGCCGACGAAGAGGGCTGTGTGCGTGAGATTCTCGTGCTGGCCGCCGCGCTGTCGATTCCCGATCCGCGCGAACGCCCGACCGACCGCGAGGAGGCCGCGCGCCAGCAGCACGCCCGGTTCGCCGACGAGCACTCGGATTTCATCTCCTACCTGAACCTGTGGCGATACCTGGGCGAGCAGCGAAAGGAGCTTTCGGGCAACGCGTTTCGACGGATGTGCCGCGAGGAGTTCCTGCACTACCTGCGTATCCGCGAATGGCAGGACCTCACGGGGCAGCTCCGCAGCATCGCCCGTGATCTCGGCATCAGAGAATCCGACGACCGCGAACCCGCCGACCCAGCGCGGGTGCACGCCGCGCTGCTGGCCGGGTTGCTATCGCACATCGGGTTGCGTGAGGGCGAGTCCCGCGACTTCCAGGGTGCACGCAACGTGAAGTTCGTGCTCGCGCCGGGCTCTGTGCTGACCAAACGCCCGCCGCGCTGGATCGTCGTCGCCGACCTGGTCGAAACGAGCAGGCTGTACGGCCGCATCGCCGCGCGGATTCAGCCGGACACCGTCGAACGCATCGCAGGAGACCTCGTCGCGCGAACCTACAGCGAGCCGCACTGGGACGCCCAGCGCGGCGCGGTCATGGCCTACGAACGCGTCACGCTGTTCGGGCTGCCGCTCGTCCCGCGCCGCCGCGTGGGCTACTCGAACATCGAGCCCGCGGTCGCCAGGGAGCTGTTCATCCGGCACGCGCTGGTCGAGGGTGATTGGCAGACGCGACACCACTTCTTCCGCGACAACGCCGCGCTGCGGGCGCAACTCACCGAACTCGAGGAGAAGGCGCGCCGCCGCGACCTGCTGGTCGGCGACGACGAGATCTACGCGTTCTACGACGCCCGTGTACCCGCGGAAGCCGTGTCGGCGAGGCACTTCGACGCGTGGTGGAAGAAGCAGCGGCACAAGACGCCCGACCTGCTGACGATGACCCGCGACGATCTGCTGCGCAAGGACGACCCGGCCGCCGATCAGCCCGACACCTGGCACACCGACGAGCTGTCGCTGCCGTTGTCCTACCGCTTCGAGCCGGGCGCCGAGGACGACGGGGTGACGGTGCACGTGCCCGTCGAGGTGCTGGCTCGGCTCGGCGGTGACGAATTCAGCTGGCAGGTACCGGCATTGCGCGAGGAGCTCGTCACCGCGTTGATCAAGTCGCTGCCAAAAGACCTGCGCCGCAACTTCGTTCCAGCACCGGACACCGCGCGAGCCGTGCTCGCGTCGATTCAACCGGACGGCGAACCTATATTGCAGGCGATGCAACGCGAACTGCACCGGCTGACCAGGGTGCTCGTGCCAATCGACGCCTTCGACCTCGACAAGCTGCCGCCGCACCTGCGGGTCACGTTCGCCGTCGAGTCCGACGGTAAGGAGGTCGCCCGCGGAAAGGATCTCGAGGCATTGCAGGCACAGCTCGCCGTGCCGATCCGTCAGGCCGTCGCCGAGGCGGTCGCCGGCGAACTGGAACGAACGGGCCTGCGCGCGTGGCCCGAGGACCTCGACGAGTTGCCCCGCACCGTCGAACAAACCAGCGGCGGTCACACCGTGCGCGGCTATCCGGCTCTGGTCGACGCGGGCGGCGCCGTCGACGTGCGGGTGTTCCCGACGGCTGCCGAGCAGGTGGTGGCGATGGGGCCGGGAACCCGCCGACTGCTGCGCCTGTCGGTGCCGTCGCCCGCGAAGACCCTCGAGCGAGCACTGGATCCACGCGCACGCCTGACGTTGGGCGCCAACCCGGATGGGTCTCTTGCGGCGCTGCTCGACGATTGCGCCGACGCGGCGACCGACCGGCTCGCGCCGGAACCGGCATGGACGCGCGCCGATTTCACCGCCCTGCGAGAGCGGGTCGCTGCGCAACTGGTGCCGACGACGCAGGCGATCCTCGGTCAGGTCGAGAAGGTGCTCGCCGTCGCCCACGAGGTGGAGCTCGCGTTGCCCGCCGATCCTGTACCCGCGCAGGCCGACGCGATCGCCGACATTCGCGAGCAGCTCGGCCGCCTCCTGCCCAAGGGTTTCGTCACCATCACAGGGGCGGGCCGGCTCACCGACCTCACCCGTTATCTGACCGCCATCGCCAGGCGGCTCGACCGGCTCCCCCACTCCGTCGGGGCGGACCGTGAGCGGATGGCCCGCGTGCATGCGGTCCAGGATGCGTTCGACGATCTCGTCGGCGCTCTGTCACCCGCTCGCGCAGCCTCCGATGACGTCCGCGACATCGAGCGCCAGATCGAGGAACTCCGGGTCAGCCTGTGGGCACAACAGCTCGGCACCCCGCGCCCGGTGAGCGAGCAACGGATCTACCGCGCGATCGACGGCATTGCGCCGTGAGACGGCGAGATCGGGTATCAATAGGTCTCATGCGCAACGGTGACCGGCGGGTCCGGCGCTCGGTCATCTGGGCTGGGGCGGTGATCGCCCTTGTCGCAGGCTGCGGCGGAGCCGAGCCGGCGACCGATGCCTCGAAGGAACCGGTCCCGGTGATCAAGCCCGTGCTCGTCGAGGAGATGCCCCACGACGCGTCGGCCTGGACGCAGGGCCTCGAGTTCGACGGCCCCACCCTCTACGAGGGCACCGGCGTCGCGGGCCAGTCGCAGCTGCGTGAACTCGATCCGGAGACCGGCGCTGTCCGGCGCGCCGTCTCCTCGCCCAACAATTTCTACGGCGAGGGGATCACCGTCGTCGGCGACCGAATCTGGGAACTCACCTGGCAGAACGGCGTCGCAGTCGAATTCGACAAGGCCACCATGACCCCGCTGCGGGAGGTGCCCATCAGCGGCGAGGGCTGGGGGCTGTGCAACGCAGGGGACCGGCTGATCCGCAGCGACGGCACCGACCGGTTGAGGTTCCACGATCCGGCCACGTTCGCCGAAACGGGCTCGGTCGCCGTCACGCGCGACGGCCAGCCGGTCAGCAAGCTCAACGAACTCGAATGTGTGGACGGCCAGGTGTGGGCCAACATCTGGATGACCAACGAGATCGTGCGGATCGACCCTTCGACAGGCGAGGTGAACCTCGTCGTCGATGCCAGTGACCTGGCGGCTGACGCGGGCGCGGACCGTCAAAAGGTGCTCAACGGTATCGCCCACATCGACGGCGACGAGTTTCTGATCACCGGTAAGTACTGGCCGAAGATGTACCGGGTGCGCCTCGACGCACCGTCGGGCTGATCCGGAATAGGGCGCCGGCCGTAGGGAGTTGCCCAGCACATGACCTTTGACCCTCGCACCCTGCTCTCCGAAGCCAAGCTGGGCGTTCTGGCGACCATCAAGTCGAGCGGCTTGCCGCAACTGTCGCCGGTGACGCCGTACTACGACCGTGACGCCGACATCGTCTACGTGTCGATGACCGAGGGGCGTGCCAAGACCGCCAATCTGCGTCGGGATCCGCGCGCCGCGATCGAGGTCACCAGTCCCGACGGCTGGGCGTGGGCGACCGCGGAAGGCACCGTGACGCTCACCGGCCCGGGTTCGGATCCGCACGGTCCCGAGGTGGAGGCGCTCGTCGACTACTACCGCAGCGCCGCCGGTGAACACCCCGACTGGGACGAGTACCGGTCGGTGATGGTGTCCGACCGCAGGGTGCTGATGGCGTTGAAGGTGCAGCGGGTCTACGGCGAGAAGATTCGTTGACGACGGGCCGGCAGCGACCTGTCATGATGATCAGCTGTGAGCCGCAAACGCGTGGTCATCGCCGGGCTCGGAGACAGCGGCGTGCTGACTGCGATCAAACTCGCGAAGCATGCCGACGTCGTCGGGGTCTCGACCAAACCGGGCCTCGTCAGTGGGCAGGAGCTGGGCTGGCGTCTGTCCCGGCCGGCGGAGTGGGCCCGGCACAACTGGATCTCCTTCGACAAGTTCCGCGGCCTGGACCGTGTGCGCACCGTGCAGGGGACGCTGACCGGTGTCGACCTGGCCGCGCGCAAAGTCTTCGTCGACCGACCCGACGGGCTGACCGCCGTCGAACCGTATGACGCACTGGTGATCTCGACCGGCGTCACGAACGGCTTCTGGCGCCGACCCGACCTGCAGACGGCCGACGAGATCGCCGCTGGGCTGCGCGCCACCCACGACCGGCTGGCCGCGGCCGACTCGGTGATCGTCATCGGTGGCGGTGCGGCAGCGGTGAGCAGCGCCTACAACGTGGCGCGGACGTGGCCGGGTAAACGCGTCGACCTGTACTTCCCGGGTGAGCGCGCGCTGGAACACCACCACATCCGGGCGTGGGAGCGGGTGCGGGACAACCTGATCGAATACGGGGTTGGGCTGCACCCCGGTCACCGCGCGGTGATCCCCGACGGGTTCGCATGCGATGAGATCACCAGTGCGCCAGTTGAATTCAGCACCGGCCAGGCGCCCGCGGCCGCGGCCGCCGTGCTGTGGGCGATCGGCCGTGTCAAGCCCAACACCGACTGGCTGCCCGCCGAGCTTCTCGACGAAAACGGATTTGTTCGCGTAAACCCGGAGCTTCAGGTGCCCGGCCAGCCCGGCGTGTTCGCCGTCGGCGACGTCGCGGCCACGGATCCGCTTCGCACATCGGCACGTAACCGCGCCGACGGGTTGCTTGCGCGCAACATCCTGGCCGACTTCGAGGGGAAGCCGTTGCGGTCGTTCCGCCCCGCGAGTCGGCGGTGGGGCTCGGTGCTCGGCATTCAGCCCGATGGCCTGGAGATCTTCGCACCGAACGGAAAGCCGTTCCGCTTCCCCGCATGGACCTTCGAACGGATCCTGATGGCGTGGATCGTGCGGCGCGGCTTCTACCGCGGCATCCGCGAGAACCAGCCGCTGTCCTGATCAGGTGCGGGGGGCGAACTCTTTGGCGATGAGGTCCAGCAGCGCGGGGTAGCGCTTCGCCTCGCGATGGGAGCCGGGCTTACCGCTGCTGATGAGACCCGCCGCGAGTCCGCGCGCGGGGTCGGCCCACACCGCGATGTTGGTGAGGCCGGTGTGTCCGAACGCGTCGGGTGCACCTCGGCCGAACGGACCAAATCGATTGGAGCCCAGCATGTATCCCGTGCCCCAGCGCAGTGGTACCAGACCGGTGGCGACGTCGGGACGCAGCCGTCGGCACTCCTTCACCGCCGCCTTCAGCGTTTCCGGGCGCAGCACCCGAACGCCGTCGAGTTCTCCGCCCCGACGCAGGATTTCGGCGAACCGCGACAGCTCGTTGGCCGTCGAAACGGTGTTGGACGACGGCAGCACGCTGGTGAGGTACTGCGGCGAGTTCGAGAACGGGATGATCTTCTGCATCGAGCCGCCGACGGCGAGGCTGAACACCTTCGCCATGGGCGGTGGCAACGGTTTACCGGTGGCGTGGCTCGGCGCGACCAGCGGAACATCTTGGGGCGCAACGCCGTAATTCGTCCACCGGAAGCCGAGCGGGTCGAGGATCTCGGCGGCGAGGATGTCGCGGATGTTCTTCCCGGTGGCCGCCGAGACGATCTCACGCATCAGCGGACCCCACGTCAGGCCGTGGTAGATGTGCACGAGACCGGGCCGGTGCAGCGGCTTGATCTCGCCGAGCTTCTCGCGGGTGTAGTCGCTGTCGTCCATGCGCTTGAGGTCGGGACGTGGGCCGGTGTAGATCGGGATGCCCGCGCTGTGCGTCATCACGTGCCGGATGGTGGTGCGGTCCTTGCCGTGACTGGTGTAGCTCGGCAGGTAGTCGCAGACGCGGTCGTCCAACGAGAAATGGCCCCGCTCGACGAGCATGTGCACGACGGTGGAGGTGATCGCCTTCGCCGCCGAGTACGCACAGAACGGCGTATCCGTTGTGACAGGTACCTTTTCGGCGGCGGGCGGGTCATTGGGGCCGTTACCCCAGCCGTGGCCGATCGCACGGTTGATAACGACTTTCCCGTTGTGCCGCAGGCAAAGTTGGATCGCCGGGTGCATACCCGCCTGATACCAGTACCGGGCCGCCTGCCAGATCCGCTCGATTGACGACGGGTCGACCTCCGAATGGTCCTCCTCGCCGATGGCGGTGACGGAGTCGAGATCGGCCGGGACGCGGATGCGGCCGTCGCCGGTCACGGTCGTCTGCGCGGGGATCGTCAGGGTCCGGGTTTGGGGCCGGTCGGAGCCGGCTGTGAGGGCTGCGCCGGGGCGGGCTGCGCTGATCCGCCCGCAGGCGGGCCCGACGGCCCGGTCAGGACGAGTTTGCCGAGCTGAGCGAGCACGTCCATCGGGTTGCCTTGCGCCGGCACCGGCTGGTTGGTCAGCTGCCAGGGTTGGCAGTCGGTGGTCGTGAACGACGTATCGGTGGCCAGGATCTGCACTACCTGCGGTTTCTTACTCATCGCGTTGTCGACGAGCTCGTCGCCGCTGGTGCGCTTCCAGTAGCAGGCGCCGTCGGGAACGGGACCGGCCGAGGCGTACGTGCCCGGCACGATGTCCTGTCCGACGACGAACGTGCCGTTGGCGTCGATAGTTGTCTTCGGACCCGGCGGGGGTGCCGCCTCGGTGGTGGGGTCAGCTGGGGGCGCCGGCTCCTCGGAGGGCTGCGCATACACCTGACCAGCAGTAACGCCAGCCGCGATGAGCAGCGCCGCGGTGAGCGCAGCGGTTCTCGTCGGCCTCATATCAAGTCAGTCTAAGCGGCGCCGGAAAGTGTTACTTCCACGCACGAAGAACCCGCCGTCACAACGGGCGTGTGACGGCGGGTTCCCGTGAGCCGGCTTACTCGATCTCAGCCGGCCATGAACTGGTTGTATGCCGACGCAAGGTCCGGCGGCAGCACGGCGACGTTGCACTGGCTCTGCTTGTCACCGATCGGCGCCAGAATGCCGCGCAGGTCGTAGTACTCCTGCGGGTTGGCGGTGAAGTAGCCGCGCAGCGTCGTCGCCGCCTGATCGCGCGGCTGGCTGAACGCAGTCGTCACCGCCGCATTCGCGGCCGGGTGGCTGGCCAGGTAGTTGCGGGCCGCGCCGGTCGCCGAGCTGACGGTGCCGGACACCTCACTGGCGCTGCACCCGTCCGGAGTCGCCATGGCCGACGGTGCGGCGATGGTTGCTAGCGCCAGCCCCCCGAGGACCGAACCTGCTGCACATGCGCCGACGATCCGTCGACGCGCCTGGATATCACTGAACTTCATGTACCTTTTCTTCCTTCGTATCGTTTCGTGATTCCCCCGTTCCCGAAATCCACGGTAGCGAAACAGAACACGTGCAAACTGTGCGCGCAGCGGCGCTCCTGCCTGCGCTGACGGTGTTACATACGCAGGACGTGATTCATACCGCAATTTCGACCGCATTCGATAAGTCCTCGGCCAGATCGCCGGACAGATCTTGAAAACTCTCATGATTTGCCGGGCACCCTTAATTGATCGTGATGTCGATAGTGACCGAATCGTGACGGGTGCGGGCATGGATCATGGTGGTCGTGAAACTGGATCTGCTCTCACCGGGTATCGAGGTCGGGCTCGTGACCACGAATCTCGACGCGATGGTCGATTTCTACGAGGGTTTCCTCCAGCTGGAGTTCCAGGGGGAGATCGCGTTTCCCGGTGGTTCGCAACGCCGCTACTCGCTGGGCGGCAGCGTCCTCAAGCTGGTGACGTACATGACACCGCCGCCGCTGCCTGCGACCCCCGGTGGCGGACGCGCGGCGGCCGGGGTCCGGTACTTCACGATCGGGGTGAAGGATCTGACCGGGTTGTCGAAGGTCTTCGCGGAATCGCCGTACAACGTGGTGGAGCCACTCACCGAGTTCGAGCCGGTGCCGGGCATGGGGTGGATGTTCGTCGCCGATCCCGATGGCAACTGGATCGAACTGTTCGGCACGCTGTAGACATGACGACCCCGGCGCAGGCGCCGACCTGCTATCGGCACCCCGACCGCGCGACCTACGTGCGGTGCACCCGCTGCAACCGCTACATCTGCCCGGAGTGCATGCGCGACGCCGCGGTGGGGCATCAGTGCGCGGAGTGCGTCGGCGAGGGCGCCAAGACGGTGCGGCAGGTGCGGACGCACTTCGGCGGCGCCCCGGTGCGCACGCCGATGGTCACGTACGTACTGATCGCGATCAACGTGGTGATGTTCGCGCTGCAGATGGTGTCGCCGGAACTGCAGCGCGAACTCGTGCTGTTCTCGCCCGCGGTGGCCGACGGCGAGTGGTACCGGCTGCTGACGTCGGCGTTCCTGCACTACGGCCCGATGCACATCGTCTTCAACATGTGGGCGCTGTATGTGATCGGACCGCCGCTGGAAATCGCGCTGGGCCGGGTGCGGTTCGTCGCCCTGTATCTGATGAGCGCACTCGGTGGCTCGGTGGTGGTCTACCTGTTGTCGACGCTCGGCGCCCAGACTGCGGGGGCGTCGGGTGCGGTGTTCGGTCTGTTCGGCGCGACGTTCGTGATCGGCAGACGGCTGAACATGGACACCCGCTGGGTGATCGGCCTCATCGTGATCAACCTGGTGATCACGTTTGTGGTGCCGAACATCAGTTGGCAGGGCCACCTCGGCGGTCTGGTCACCGGCGCGGTGATCGCCGCCGCGTACGCGTACGCACCGCGAAACTCCCGTAACGCCGTCCAACTCGGCGCGACGGTCGCCGTGCTGCTCCTGTTCCTGGTGCTGATCTGGTGGCGTACAGCGACTCTGCTCTCACTGTACGGCGTGGCCTGACTAGACCTCGATACGCGAGCCGACGATCACCGTGCGGCTCAGTGGGAGCCCGAAATGCGCTGCCGCGTCGGCGGTGATGTGCGACGTGGCGATGAACAGTCGCTTGCGCCACGCCGGCATCGTGTGGGCATCGCCCATGCACAAGTCGAGTTTCGACAGGAAGTACGACGCGTTCTCCAGGTCGATGGGTCCTTCGGTGTCCTCGGCACTCAAGAGCGCCAGCGCATGCGGGACGTTCGGCCGTTCCATGTACCCGAAGCGCGCTTCCACGTGGACGATTCCATCTTTGGCGTAGCCGAGGTCGTCGTGACTCATGCGTTCTGAGTCGGGCACCCGCGGGACGTTCGCGGTCTCGACCGACACGATGATGACGTGTTCGGCCAACACGTGGGTGTGATCGACGATCGCGCGCATCGCCAGCGGGGCGGTGTCTCTGCCTCGGTTGAGGAACACCGACGTGCCCGGTATCCGGACCAGAGGAGGATCGCGGTGTACCAGCTCGTCGACGAACTCGCGTAGCGGTCCTTCGGCCTTTTCCCTTGCACGCGTGACGATTCGGCGGCCCTTCTGCCACGTCGTCATGACAGTGAAGGTGAGGATGGCGATGGTGAGCGGTAACCATGCGCCGTGCACCAGCTTGGTGAGGTTGGCCGCGAAGAACATCAGGTCCACGACGAGCAGCAGGCCGCCGCCGAGGAGCACACCCCACAGCGGCCAGCCCCACCGTGTCCGGGCGTAATACAAGAAGAGCGTGGTGGTGATCGTGATGGTTCCCGTCACCGCCATGCCGAACGCGTACGCCAGCGCCGCGGAACTGCGGAACGCGAAGACCAGGATCAGCACCGCGATCATCAGGGTGGCGTTGATCCACGGCACGTAGATCTGACCGATCGTCGACGCCGAGGTGTGTTCGATGCGCAATCTCGGCAGATAGCCGAGTTGCGCGGCCTGCGACGCCACCGAGAACGCGCCGGTGATCACCGCCTGCGACGCGATGACCGTCGCCGCTGTTGCCAAGAGCACCATGGGAATCCGCGCCCACTCGGGGGTCAGGAGGAAGAACGGTGCGGACACGGTGGATTCGTCGGCCAGCACCAGGGCGCCCTGACCGAAGTAGTTCAGTGTGCAGGCCGGCAGCACGAGGCCGAGCCAGCCGACTGTGATCGCGCGCCTGCCGAAATGCCCCATGTCGGCGTACAGCGCCTCGGCGCCGGTGACCGCAAGGACGATCGCGGCGAGCGCGAAGAACGCGATGTGGAAGTGGTCGACCATGAACGTCAGCGCGTACGTCGGCGACAGCGCCTTGAGGATCTCGGGGTTGTCGACGATGCCGCGGATCCCGCATGCGCCGATCGCCGTGAACCACAGGACCATCACCGGACCGAAGAACCGTCCGACGGTGGCGGTGCCGCGACTCTGCACGGAGAACAGCGTCACGATGATCACCGCCGTGATCGGCACGATGAAGTCGCGAAGGTCGGGGTCGATGACATTCATTCCCTCGACGGCGGAGAGCACCGAGATCGCCGGGGTGATCATGCTGTCACCGAAGAACAACGCGGCCCCGAACACCCCCGCCGCGGCGAGCATCGCCGAGGTGCGTCGCCCCCTGCCGCCCGTCCAGCGGCGCAGCAGCGTGATCAGCGCCATGATCCCGCCCTCGCCGTTGTTGTCGGCGCGCATCACGAGGGTGACGTAGGTGAGCGTGACGATGATCATCACCGACCAGAAGATCAGCGAGACCACGCCGTAGACGTTGTGGTGGGCCACCGGCACCGGATGCGGGTCGTGCGGGTTGAACACGGTCTGCAGCGTGTAGATCGGGCTGGTGCCGATGTCGCCGAACACGACACCCAGCGCCGCGACGACCACGGCGAGCCGCAGCGTCTGAGCGGGGCCCGTCGCTGTTTGCACTCCAAGATCATTGCCGAGTGCACGCTTGTTTGCGGGTCAACTCGCGGCCGATGTGAACTCCTACCGTGCACTCGAGACGATGATGGTGATATGGCGGACGATGACCTCCCCGACCTGGACACGTTGTATGGCGCGAAGCTGGAGGACTTCACCCCCTTGCGCACGAAGCTCGCCGCGGAGGCCAAGAAGCGCGGCGATGCGGAGGCGTCGAAGCGGATCGCGGCGGCGCGTAAGCCCACGACCGCGGCGCATGTCGTCAACGTGTTGGCGCTCGACGATCCGGCGGTCCGGCGGCGTCTCACCGAGCTGGGGCAGCAACTGCGCGACGCCCACGCGAGCATGGACGGCGCTCGTATTCGCGAGCTCACGGCCGAACAGCGGCGTCTCATCGACGAACTGACGCGAACCGCATTCAAGAAGGCCTCGGTCAGTTCGCCGACGAGCGCGCTGCGCGACGACGTCACCGCCACACTTCAGGCGGCGATCGCCGATCCCGAGGTCGCCGCACGCTTGGGCCGTCTCGTGAAGGCCGAGCAGTGGTCGGGGTTCGGCGAGTTCGGTGACACTGCAATCGTTTTCAAGCCCACGAAGAGTAAGGCCGAGAAGAAACCCGCCCCGCCGCCGAAGGAGCCCGACGACGACATCGAGGAACGGCGCAGAAAGCAACAGGCACGCGCGGATCTCGCTGCCGCCGAACGCGCCAAGGCCGACGCCGACGCGGCACTCGACGAGTTGCAGTCCGACCTGGCGACCGCACGGTTGCGCCGCGATGACGCACGCAGGCGGCTGAAGGAGGCCGAAACCGCGCTCACCGCAGCCGAAGACGCCTACGAACAGGCTAAGCAGAACAGCCGCGACGCGGCGGCCGCGGTCAAGGAAGCAAAGGCGAAACTCAAGTGATTTCGGCGTGTTTAGTCTCGCTGAGAGTGACCCAGCACGCCGAAATCGCATAGACAGAAGGGGTTGCGATGGACGTTGAGGTAATTGACGGGGTATCGGTCCTGCGATTGAACCGTCCACCGGTCAACGCCCTCGACCTCGAACTCGTGACGGACGCGGTGGAGACGCTCGGCAGGCTCGAGGGGCCCGTCGTGATCACCGGGACGGGCAAATGTTTCTCGGCCGGCGTCGACCTGCGCGCCGTGGCCGAAGGCGGGCGTGAGTACACGGACCGGTTCCTCGACGTCATGCCTGCGTCGTTCCTCGCGGTGTTCGACTATCCCGGGCCCGTGGTGGCGGCGATCAACGGGCACGCCATCGCCGGCGGCTGCGTCATCGCGATGGCTGCGGATGTGCGGCTGATGTCCGCCGGCACTATCGGTCTCACCGAGGTCGCGGTCGGCGTGCCGTTCCCGGCGGCCGCCCTGGAGATCTGCCGCTACGCGATGGGGGACATCGGCGTCGCACGCGATGTTGGGCGCGCAGAACGTCGACGCGCAGACCGCGTTACAGCGCGGGTGGATCGACGCCGTGGTGTCGCCCAGCTCAAGTGATTTCGGCGTGCGCAGTCTCGCTGAGCGAGACCCAACACGCCGAAATCGCTAAATTCGGCAGCTGATTTCCATGCTGTCGGCGTCTCGGGCGGGGAAACTCACGCTGACATAGCCGTTCGCGGGGTCGCGCACATAGTCGAGGTAGGACTGCAGCTCGGCCATCGACGTGTTGTCGGCGACTACGAGTGTGCCCGGCGACAGTCGTGGTTCGAGGAGCTCGAGCACCGGAACGTACAGCTCTTTCCAGCCGTCGAGCAGGACGAAATCCACAGGCCCGTCGAGGTTCTGCAGACTGGCCAGCGCGTCGCCCTCCAGAACCTCGATGAGGTCGTCAAGCCCGACCTCGGCGAACGTCTTCTTCGCGGCGGTCACCTTCGCGGCACTGAGCTCGGTGGTGACGACGCGGCCTGCGCCGTTGTCGCGCACCGCCGACGCGAGGTGTATCGCCGAGATTCCGAGCGACATGCCGAACTCGACGATCGTCGCCGGCCGGGCCGCGCGCACAAGCGCGTACAGCAGCCGTCCTGCGTCCGGCGTCACCGGCAGGTAGTACTCGCTTAGCGCATCCGCCCGTTCCTGGGGACTCGCCGACGCCAGGCGGGAGAAGTCGGTGGCACCCGAGCTCATCGCGGCGAACTGTTCGGCCGATTCGGCGTACATGCGCTCGAGCGCGGCGGCGACTTTCGGATCTTGAAGTGTGGAGGTCACGCCATCGAACCTATCCACCCGATCTGAACGGATCCTGAGGGACCGCGTGCCAGGATGAGGTTGAGGGGACATGACCGGCATCGACAGGTCGATACAGCGCGTGGTCGTCGTGATCGCGCTCATGGCCGTTGCCGCAATCGCGCTACGCGGATTCATCCCCGGCGCCGAGCCCATCACCGAGCGGGAACGGCCCGCGAGTAATCCAGCGGCGCTGGTCATCGTCATCGTGATGGTCTGCGCAGCAGTCGCGATCATCGCGTTCGCTATCGTCTTCCGGCTGCGTGATCGCACGGCGACCCACGCTTCGGCGGCGCCCCTGCCGCGGGGTGCGGGTGGTGTCGGACGGCCGAGCTGGCGCTTCACCTTGGTCGTGCTCGCGCTGGTCATCGCCTGGCTGCTGCTCGTGCTGCTGTTGATGCGGCTGGGCGCGTCCCCCGATCAGCCCGTCGCCGAGACGCCGGCCGGCCCGGCGACGAGCACTGCCTCGCCTGACGCGGCTCCAGGGACAACTCCCGCGGACCCCGATCCCGAGTCGGACTCCAACGTCATCGGCTACCTGATCCCGCCGATGCTGATCCTGATGGTCCTGGTGATCGTGGGAACCGCGATCGCGTCGCGCAGACAACGGCTCGGTCCCGCCCGGTACACCGAGGACAATGACGACAGCCCCCCGACGACGACCGCGACGGCCGGCGACTCCCTCGTCCGCGCCGCCGAAGTCGGGCTCGCCGAGATCGTCGACCGCACCCGCGAACCGCGCGAGGCGATCATCGCCTGCTACGCCGCCATGGAACGCGAGCTGACGATGGTGCCCGGCGCGGCGCCGCTGGACTGCGACACCCCCTCCGAGGTACTCGCCCGCGCCGTGCACAACCGGGCGTTACGGGCCGACAGCGCGACCGAGTTGGTCGAGCTGTTCGAGGAGGCGAGGTTCTCTCCGCATGTGATGACCGAGGCTCACCGCGACGCGGCCATGGCGGTACTGGAGCGGGTGCTTGCCGAGCTGCCCGACGGCAGCACGAGGAGCCGCCCATGAAAAAGCTTGTCGCAGCGGGGTTTATGTTGGTCGCGGGCACTCAACTGCTGGCGCTCGCGGGCACAGATCGGCGTGTGATCCTCATCATGTCGGGCATCGCCGTCGCCTGCGCGCTGCTCGCCGTGCGCTGGTACCTGGCGCGTGAATTCGACGTCGATGCCGAGGAGCGGCGCGACGACGCCGCAGAGTCCTTGCGCCGCTGGCTGTCTCGCACCGAAACGCTGATCGGCCAGGCCGACGCCACCCGCAGGGACTGGGACCGCCACCTGCGGCCCACGCTGGCGCGGCAGTTCGAGATGGCGACGGGACAGAAGCGTGCCAAGGACCGTGCCGCCTACGACGCGACGGGACGGATGCTGTTCGGCGCCGAGCTGTGGGCGTGGGTCGATCCCGAGAACGTCTCACGCAGCGGCGTCGCCGAGCCCGGACCCGGGCGTGAAGCGCTCGACGAAATACTGCAACGGTTGGAGCAGGTATGACGGAGTCCCTGCCGGGAGCCACCACCACCGCGAACTGCGAGGCCGTTCTCGACGAGATCGCCAGGGTGGTGGTCGGGAAGCGGGGCGCGCTCACCCTGATCCTCACCACCGTGCTGGCCGGCGGTCACGTGCTCATCGAGGACCTGCCTGGCCTCGGCAAGACGCTGATCGCGCGGTCGTTCGCGGCCGCGCTTGGCCTGGAGTTCAAACGCGTGCAGTTCACGCCCGACCTGCTGCCGGCCGACCTGCTGGGTTCGACGGTGTACGACATGCAGTCCGGCCGGTTCGAGTTCCGCGCCGGACCGATCTTCACGAACCTGCTGCTCGCCGACGAGATCAACCGGACCCCACCGAAGACCCAGGCGGCACTGCTCGAGGCGATGGCCGAGGGTCAGGTCAGCATCGACGGCATCACGCACACACTGCCCGCGCCGTTCATCGTGCTGGCCACCGACAACCCGATCGAGTACGAGGGCACCTATCCGCTACCGGAGGCTCAGCTGGATCGCTTCACCATCCGGCTCGAACTGCGCTACCTCTCCGAGCCGGAGGAGGAGTCGATGCTGCGCCGCCGCATCGACCGCGGCTCCGCCGAACCGACAGTGCATCAGGTGGTCGACGCGCACGAACTGCTCGCAATGCGTGAGTCGGTGGAAGAGGTCACCGTTCACGACGACGTGCTCCGCTACGTGGTGTCACTGGCCGCGGCGACCCGCCAGCATCCGCAGGTCGCGGTCGGCGCGAGCCCACGGGCCGAGCTCGATCTCGTACAACTGGCCCGCGCTCGTGCACTGCTGCTGGGCCGCGACTACGTGATTCCCGAAGACGTGAAATCGCTTGCCGTGCCGTCGATGGCGCACCGCATCAGCCTGCGGCCCGAGATGTGGGTGCGTCGGGTACACGGCAGCGACGTGGTGGAGGAACTGCTGCGGCGGCTTCCCGTTCCGCGGACCAAGGCGTGATCGAGACCCAGTGATCGAGATCCGGAAAACCGAGGCGCAGTTACGTTGGCGCCCTTCGCCTCTCACGCTCGCACTACTCAGCTGTGTGGCCGTGTTACTCGGCGCCGCGGTCATCGGCTCACTGTGGCAGCTCGTCGCGTTCGCCGCGCCACTGCTCGGTGTGGTGTGTTCGATCGGATGGCAGCGGCCGGTCCCCGCGGTCGCTGTACATGCCGACCCCGGGTCGCACCGCTGCTTCGAAACCGAGTCGGCGCAGGTGCGGGTGTGGGCAACCGCCGAACCCGAGTCCGACTTCGACGCGCTGGAACTCACGGCGGCGGTACTGCCGGCGATGCGAATAGAGAAGCTGGACAGCCGATCTCGAGTGAGCCACACACTGGTCGCCGTCGCAGACCGGTGGGGGCGGTACCCGATTCAGGCCAGAGTGACCGTGGGCGCGCGGGGCGGACTGCTGCAGGGAACGAGCGTCGTCGACGCCGCCGACGTCTATGTGTTTCCCGTGGCGCCGCCGCAGTCGACGTCGATTCCCCGCACCGACCTGCTCGACCGCCTCGGCACCCACCTCACCCGACACATCGGGCCTGGCGTCGAATACGCCGACGTCCGCCGATACGTACCCGGCGACCAGCTGCGCACGGTCAATTGGCCGGTCAGTGCGCGACGCGGCAGCCTGCACGTCACGCAGCGACTGACCGACCGCGCCGCCGACGTCGTCGTGTTGGTGGACAACTATCCGCAGCCCGCCGGACCCGCCACCGAGGCCACCGACCGCACCGTGCGTGGCGCGGTCCAGGTCGTCCAGAGCGCGCTGCGCTTCGGTGACCGGGCGGGGATCGTCGCGCTCGGCGACCGTCACCCACGCTGGCTCGGCGCCGACATCGGGCGCCGCCAGTTCTACCGGGTACTCGACGCGGTGCTGGCCGTCGACGGCGGATACGAGACCACGCCGGGCACCTTGGCGCCGCGCGCGGCGGTGCCGCCGGGCGCGATCGTCGTCGCGTTCTCCACGCTCATCGACACCGAGTTCGCCTTGGCGCTGATCGACCTGCGCAAGCGCGGCCACACCGTAGTGGCCGTCGACGTCCTCGAAGGAGCCCCGTTCAAGGACGAGATCGACCGCGTCGTGGCCCGGATGTGGTCGCTGCAAAGGTCGTTCATGTACCGCGATATGGCCACGATCGGTGTCGACGTCGTCGCCTGGCGTTCGGTCGACACGCTCGACATGGCGATGCAACTTGTGCCGGATCACCGTCGTACGGCTGGGAGGCAGCGGTGAACCGCGCACTGTCAACCGCCTTCGGCCTCGTGATGGTCGCGGCGGTTTCGGTGCAGGCCGACGACGCTGCACTGATCGCAGCGGGACTGGCCACGGTTGCAGTGTTGACAGGCAACGTCTTTCGCTCCGCGGCGACGATGGCGGTCCTCCTGACCGCTGCGGCGTTGGTGCTCAACGAGACGCCTGCGATGCTCGCCGCCCTGTCCGGACTCTGCGCGGCGTGCTATCTGGTGCTCCGGCATACTGCGACCATCACCGCGCCGACGGTTATTGGCGCCGTGGGGTTTACGGCGGTGGGTCTGGCGGCGGTGTCGTTACCGCTTGAACTGCCGTGGGCGCCGCTGCTTGCACCGCTTTCCGTCCTCGGGTTGGTCGCGCTCGTGACGCGGCCGTTCTGGGCAGACCGCACCTCCCGATAGCGCGAACCCCTCGCCGAGCGTGCAACGCGACCGCTATGTTTGCGGGGTACACCCGCGCGTGGTGCGCGAAAAGGTAAGCAGGACGCTTAGATTCGGGAGAGCCGTCATGTCGTCAGACCGGAGCGAGCACAGCGACGGGAAGAATGATGTGCGCAAAGCGGTCACCGGTGCGTCGATCGGTAACGCCGTCGAGTGGTTCGACTTCGCCATCTATGGATTCCTCGCTACCTTCATCGCCGCGAACTTCTTTCCGGCGGGCGACCAAACCGCGGCGCTGCTGAAGACCTTTGCGATCTTTGCCGCCGCGTTCTTCATGCGTCCGCTCGGGGGATTCGTATTCGGTCCGCTTGGCGACCGCATCGGCAGGCAACGCGTGCTCGCCGTGGTGATCCTGCTGATGTCCGGTGCGACGGTGTGCATCGGCTTGCTTCCGACGTATGCCGCCGTCGGCATCGCGGCTCCGCTGCTGCTGTTCTTCCTGCGCTGCCTGCAGGGCTTCTCGGCAGGCGGCGAGTACGGCGGCGGGGCCGTCTACCTCGCGGAGTTCGCGTCCCAGCAGCGCCGCGGCCTGACCATCACCTTCATGGCGTGGTCGGGCGTCGTCGGCTTCCTGCTCGGATCCGTGACCGTGACGCTGCTGCAGGCGCTGCTGCCCACCGAGGCGATGAACAGTTACGGCTGGCGGATCCCGTTCCTGATCGCAGGCCCGCTCGGCCTGATCGGCCTCTACATCCGACTGCGCCTGGACGACACCCCGCAGTTCGCCGAACTCAGCAAGACCGAACAGGTGGCGAAGTCCCCACTGCGCGAGGCGCTGACCACCTCATGGCGGCCGATCCTGCAGGTGATCGGGCTGTTCATCGTGTTCAACGTCGGCTACTACGTCGTGTTCACGTTCCTGCAGACGTACCTCATCGTGACGCTGAAGTTCTCCAAGACCGAGGCGTTCACGTCCATGACGCTGGCGACGTCCGTGGCGCTGGTGCTGATACTCCCGCTGGCCGCGCTGTCCGACCGCATCGGGCGCAAACCGATGTTGATTGCGGGTTCGGTGGCGTTCGCGGTCCTTGCCTATCCGTTGTTCCTGCTGCTGAACTCCGGCTCGCTGGCTGCGGCGATCGCCGCGCACTGCGCCCTGGCAGCGATCGAGTCGATCTATATCTCGAGCGCGGTTTCGGCGGGCGTCGAACTGTTCGCCACGACCGTGCGCTACAGCGGGTTCTCCATCGGGTACAACGTCTGCGTCGCCGGATTCGGCGGCACAACACCGTACGTCGTCACCTGGCTCACCGCTCAGACCGGCAATAACACCGCGCCCGCGGTCTATCTGATCGTGGCGGCGGTCATCTCGCTGGGCGCGTGTCTGACCCTGCGCGAGACGGCGACGAGGCCGCTTCCGCAGACCAGTAACCGGCGCGAGCCGACAGGGATACAGTGAGTATGTGCCGCCACAATCCAAGCAGCAATCGCGGCCTCGGCTGACTTCGCGAGGCGCTGCGACACGGCACCGGATCGTCCTTGCAGCAGCCGAACTGATGCACGTGCAAGGTGTCGCGGCGACGACGATCGACGACGTCCTGGCGGCGAGTTCGACAAGCAAATCCCAGTTCTACCAACACTTTGAGGACAAGGCCGAGCTGGTCTACGAGGTCATCA
Organism: Mycolicibacterium moriokaense; assembly: GCF_010726085.1. Classification (NCBI taxonomy): domain Bacteria; kingdom Bacillati; phylum Actinomycetota; class Actinomycetes; order Mycobacteriales; family Mycobacteriaceae; genus Mycobacterium; species Mycolicibacterium moriokaense. The sequence goes on along the minus strand of NZ_AP022560.1, from coordinate 358,246 downwards.
CGCTGCGCGCGGACGAGGTGTTGTCGTGGCAGCGCCTACGTCTGGAAAAGGTGGATTCGTTCCGCGGGCTGCGCCAGTGGCGAGACGCCGTCGTGCAGCGGTGCGCGCTGCGGCGTGGGCTGTGGGGATGCGAACTCGGTTCTCTCGCTGCGGAATTGTCCGATTCCGACGACAAGGCCAGGACATCGCTATCCGAGCACTTCACCGAGTGGCGGACATTGCTCGAGGCGGCATTGAACCGGATGCGTGACATCGGTGCGCTGCGTGTGGATGCCGATACCCGCGCTCTCGCAACGGGATTGCTCGCCGCGGTGGAGGGTGGCTACCTACTATCGCAGACCGGACGTGACCCGCGGCTCATGCAAGCGGCGCTGGACATGGCGATAGGCCATGTGGCGTCGTTCGCGACCGCCGCCGAATCCGTGTACTGACGGCGGCCAGCGAACGTCGACTACTAGCCGGTGTTCTCGCGGTTGCCGGGCACGGCGGTCGGCGCGGGCGGCGCGATGACCGTCGGCGAGAACGGATTGGGGCCGGTGGGATTGATGCGGGGCGCCTTCTCCGTCGGCTCTACCGGCGGTGCCTCCGACGTCGTGGTCGTCGTCGTCGTGGTGGTCGTGGTCTCGGGCGCCTTCTCTTCTTCCTTGGAGCACGACGCGGTGAGTACGACCATCGCGGTGATGGCGGTGCCGCCGGCGATAGCCGCCACGCGACGACCCAGAACTGAGCTCATGTGAAGTCCTATCTGTGTGGAAACTGAACTATATCGTCCAAAACAGCAGACCGTCAACCATCCATCCCAGGTCAGCGCCTATAAAGGCCGGCTAACTGATACCTTGCAGTCCAATGCTCGGGTCACAGCAGTAAGGACGGACAGCGCGCTACCCCGGTTACTGTAAGTGCATGAAGCTTCGGGTGCTGCCCTACGTCACCGTCGAGGTCGACGACCTGCTGCGACGTCGGCTGCAGGCGAAGGGGGAGCGGCTGCGCACGAATGTGCGCGCGTACCTGATGAGCGCGGCCGATGAGGTCGACACGGCCAGCGACAAGGTCCGGCGGGCGGTACTCCGGGTCGACTCCATGGTCGCAGGGGTCAACGACCGGATCGCGCCCACGGAACAGTCGACGGAGCGGCCGGCCCCGGATCGACGCCTGCACCTGGTGCCCGGCCGCGAAACCGGCTAGACAGTCCTGGGACTACCAGTTCGCCCGCCGACCAGGAACGCGCCGCCAACCACCAGGAGCCCGACGATCGCCACCGGGATGGACCACGTGCGCCGCTCCGACACCGCCGAATCACACTGCGCGACGTAATCCGTGTGGGGGATCACCTCGTTGAGGATCGGCAGATTGACCGGATTGTTGTTGTCCGCCGCGCGTGCTGCTGAATCATCTGCGGCGATAGCGTTTCCGCAGCCGATGTTCTGGCCTTCTGGACCGGCCACCGACACGGGCATGAGCAGACCAATGACGCCGACGACCAACACGACCGCACCCGCCGCCAAAACCAACCATCGCAAATTCATGTCCGGTTTAATGCCCACTCGGCCGCGGATCAAACATCGATTCGGCAAAGCGGTGGGGGGCACCATATGTTGGTTAGGTCGGGTAGGCCGGCTGTGGTCTGAGAGGAGTTGATCCCCTTTGGTAGGCCATGGTCTGACGGTGCTGTTCGCCCTCCTGGCCGCACTCTTCCTCGCCATCGGCATCGTGGTCCGTCAACGCGCGACCATGGACGTCCCCGAGGAAAAGGGTGTGAGCCCCGTGATGGTGCTCACGCTGTTACGCCGACCCCTGTGGTGGGCCGGTACCGCTGCCGCGGTCGCCGGGTTCGCATTCCAGGCGCTCGCGCTGTCCTACGGTTCCTTGCTGTTGGTCCAACCCATCCTCGTTTCGGCGCTGCTGTTCGCATTGCCGATGAGTGCCCGTCTGGCCCACCGGTCTGTGACCCGCGGCGAGTGGATGTGGGCCATCGTGCTGACGGCCTCGCTGGCGGTGTTCGTGGTGTTGGCAAAGGCCAGTGCCGGCGATTACGAGGCGTCGGTGCCATTGACGGCCATCGTTGCCCTGGTGTGCACCGTCGCTGTCTCGGTGTGCGTGATCGTCGCGATCCGCAACCCCGGCTGGCGACGGGCGGTGTTGCTCGCGGTGGCCGTCGGTGTGTTGTTCGGCGTCGTCGCGATGCTCACCAAACTCGTGGTCCACCTGCTCACCCATGACGGTGTGCGCGCCGTACTCGCCACACCTGCGCCATACCTGCTCGTGCTGATCGGGGTGGTGGCGGTGTTGCTGCAGCAGTCGGCGTTCCACGCGGGTTCGCTGCAGACCTCGGTGCCGACGATGCTGGTGCTCGAACCGCTGATCGCCGTCGTCCTCGGGGCGGTCGTGCTCGGGGAGCACATGACGGTCAACGGCGTCAAAGCCGTGGCGATCACCGTCGCACTTGTCGCGATGGCTGCTGCGACCGTCGCGCTCGGACGCGAGGAGGGCGCACTGGAAGCCGAACTGGAGGCCGCGGTGACGAGGCGGGAACGGCAGGCTGCGCACGAGGAGACCAGGGACCTGCAGGCCTAGCAACCTAGGGCAGCTGGAATCTCATCTCGATGGTCGTGCCGTCGTCGCTGCCCCTGACATCGACCTGATCGGTGACCTTGCGCATCAGCATCAGGCCACGGCCCCTTGTCCCCGGGTCGGCGGGCGGCGTCTTCCACGAGCCCGAATCGACGACGCTGATCTGTACCTGGCCGTCGCGCATCTCGGCCTCGACCCGCATACGCCCCGGCTTGCGTCCCCGGTAGGCGTGTTCGACGCAGTTCGAGCAGGCCTCGTTGACGACCAGGATGATGTCGTCCGCGAGCGGCTCGTCGACGCCGTTGGCATGTAGCCAGTCGGCCAACCGGTGCCGCACGTCGCTCAGCTGTCGCGGCGACGCGTCGTCGTCGATGAGCAACGGGGCCGGCGGGCATCGGTATACCACGATCGCGACATCGTCGTCGTAACCCTCCGCGGGCGCAAGCCGGCTCAGGATCTCGTCGGCCACGGACTCGACGGGCAGCTCGACGGTGTCGGCGACCACCTCGGCGACTCGGGCGATCTGTTCGTCGATGGATTGGTCGCGCCGCTCGACGAGGCCGTCTGTGTACATCAGCAGCGTGGCTCCCGCAGGAAAGGGGCGCACCGCCTGCGGCCGAGGCTCGTCGCGGTGCACCGCGAGCGGCAGCGAGTGGCCGTCTGTCAACAGCTCAGGAGACGCCGACCCGGTGGCCAACACGGGCGGTACATGCCCGGCGCTGCTGTAGCTCAAGGTGTGGGCGTCCAGATCGGCGATAGCGACGAAAACCGTGGCGCAGAACGCATCCGGGATGAACTCGGCCACCGAGTCGAGGTGTTCCAGCACCAGGGCGGGTTCGGCACCCGTGAGCAACAGGGCACGCGTCGACGCGCGCAACTGGCCCATCACCGCAGCGGCGGACAGACCCCGGCCCACGCAGTCGCCGACGATGATGCCGACGCGGTTGTCACCGACGGGGAGGACGTCGTAGAAGTCGCCGCCGATCTCCAGCGGGGGTACGGCGGGCTCGTACCGCACGGCGCAGCCGGCAGGCAGCGTGCTGGCGGGCAGCAGCGACCGTTGCAGCGTCAGCGACGTCTCACGTGCGACCTCGAGCTGGCGGACATGCTGCATCGCCAGGCTGATATGCCCGAACAGTGCCAGCACCAGTTGCCGGTCCTCGGTGCTGACCGCGCGGGGAGCGCGATGCTCGAGACATACGACGACGTCGCGCGCGCCGGACAGCACGGCCACGAATCCCCGCGTCGCACCCTCACTCGGCACCGCCCCGACCGGGGTGACGGTCAGCGGTAGCCAGTCACGGGCATCCTCGAATGTGCGGCGCCAATCTTCGTCGAGGTCAAGCCAATTCGTCACCGTCGGCTCACCGGCCGTGTGGACGGTCGGATCCCCCTCACCCGCCGGCCAGACGACCGCCATCATGCGCCTGGTGTCGAGCCGCGAGCGCGACTGCGCCAGCGCCGTGGACAGCACCTCGTCGACGTTGCGCGCGGCGCTGACGGCGGTGGCCAGCCGGGCCACCGTGCGCTCGCGCTCCACGGCCGCGCGAGCGGAGGTCACATCGCGGATGGTGCCCACGTACGCGTTGCGGTCGACACCCTGCGCCGTGACCGCGTTGATGCTGATCGCCACCCACCGAATCGAGCCGTCGCGGCGCCGGATCGACGTCTCGGTGGTGACCTTCCCGACCTCCCGGAGCGTGGCGAGTCGCTCGGTGGTCCTGGTTTCGTTGGTCGCCCACGGGTACGGCGCCCGGTACGGTAACCCGTCGTTCCCGTAGCCGGTGATGTCGACGAACGCATCGTTGATCTCGATGATCGCCCCGGTGTGATCTGCGACGAAGAAGCCTTCCTGCAGCGAGTTCACCAGCGCATCGCGGAACACGTCGCGGTCGGCGAGATTCTCGGCGCGCGCCCGCTGCTGTTCGTAACGCTTTGTGCCGTCGAGGAATCCGCGGGTCGCCACGTCGAGCGCCGCGAGTGTCTGCAGCAGGAACTGCAACGGGGCGGCCGGATCGTGGGGGGCGCCACGTTGCTGGATCTCTTCGACGAGCCGCGAGTGGTTCTCGATGATTTCGAGCACGCTCATGCGCTCACTCAGTGCGCGGCGGCCCAATTCGTGACCGACCGCGAGGCTGGCCTCGTCCGTGGACTCCAGATACGTGGCCAACGCCTCGGCGTACCGGGCGTAGAAATCGCTGTCGGTCACGGTGCGCCTCGATGACGTGCCGTGAGCACCAGTGCGTCGTCGTTTTCCCGACCGTATCGGTCGACGAGCTCTTCCGCGATGGTCAGTGCGTTAGCCGCGAAATCGATGCTGTCCAGGTGATGTTGGGCGATACCGTCGCTCGAAATGACCAACAGGTCGCCCGGCGTGATCGGCACCTGATGGCTAGGCAGGGTCGGGGGCATCCGGTAGCCGATGATGCCGCCGGCCAGCAGCGCCGAGGAACGCACCTCGACACCTGTCGGGTGCTTGGCGACGACATCGGCCGCCACATTGCCGACGCCGATCCAACTCATGGTGCCGGTGTCGAAGTCCATCCGCGCCAACGTCATTGCCACACCGCGGGTTTCGGTCAGGGCGAGGTGGCAGCGCTCCATCACCGCATCGAGTGGCTCGGACCGGTGCTCGTCGACGACCTCTGCCGCCCGCTGTGCGGCCTTGGCCGCTCCTTCGCCGTGGCCCAGGCCGTCGATCACCCCGAACAGCGCGGCAGCGCCACCCACATCGACCGCAATCGGATGGTCGCCGCAGACATCTTCCCCGGGGTGGGGGCGACGCACCGCGGCCCATTCGATCGGCCCGAACCTGCCGTGCCTAATCATTGTCGGGTATCCATTTCCACATCTCGATGACGGTGCCGCTGCCCAACTGCGACTCCACATGTAGACGATCCATCAGCCTGCGCGCACCTGGCAGGCCGAGTCCGAGTCCGCGCCCGGTCGAGTAGCCGTCGTCGAGTGCGCGGTCCACGTCGGCGATTCCGGGCCCGTCGTCTTCGGCTCGCACCACCAGCGCCCTGCGGCCGTCGCGAAGTTGCACCCCGACACGCACCTCACCCCGACCGGCGTAACTGGTTATGTTGCGGGCGATTTCAGAGATCGCCGTGGCGATCATCGTGACGTCGGTCAGGGAGAAGCCGAGCTGTCTGGCCAGTTCGTGCCCGGCTTGGCGGGCAGTGACGATGTCGTCGGGATTGCTGATGTCGACCACGAAGTCATTCGACACCGTCACGTCCGATCGCCGGCTTCTTGTCCTGAAGCTTCCGATTCAGCAGCGCGAGACCCTCTTCCAGGTCCAGTGCGGTGTGCATGTCGTCGAAGGCCAGACCCAACTGGACCATGGCGAACGCGACTTCGGGCTGCAGACCCACGATCACCGTGTCCGCGCCGCGCAGTCGGGTCATGTGTGCGATGGTGCGAAGCGACCGCGCCGCAAAGGAATCCATCACGTCGATCGCGGTGACATCGACGATGATGCCGTGCGCGCGGTAGCGGCTCACGCGTTCCATCAGGTCGTGCCGCAGCTGTTCGGTGTCGGAGTCGGAGAGCGCGGCCTGCACCGAGGCGATGAGGATCGAGCCCTGCTTGAGTATTGGTACCGCCATGAGTCCCTGAACGTGTTATCCGGGTTGCTCGCCGGTTCGGGTGACCTCGTAGCCGAGCAGTCGTTCGGCCTCCTCGATACCGCCCTGAAGGTCGCCGACGGCGTTCATCTTCGACAGGTCGAGTCCGATGGTCACCAGTGTCAGGGCGATCTCGGAGGACAGCCCGGTGATGATCACGCTGGCGCCCATCAGCCCCGACGCGTCGACGGTCTGCACCAGGTGGTTGGCGACCGTGGAGTCGATGGTGGGCACGCCGGTGATGTCGATGACGACGACCTTCGCGCGGTTGGCCCGGATAGCCCGCAGCAGCTGTTCGGTGACCTGTCGCGCCCGTTGGCTGTCGAGGATGCCGATGATCGGCAGAATGAGCAGCTGCTCACGCACCTGAAGCACGGGTGTCGACAGCTCGCGGATGGCCTCCTGCTGCTGGCGGATGATGCGTTCGCGTTCTTGCACGAAGCCGACGGCCACCGTGTTGGCGATGCGGTTGGCCGCCGGTTCATAGGCGTCGAGTACCCGGTTCAGCAGTTCGAAGTCGGTTTGGTACTTCTCGAACAGGGATCGGGCCAGCACGTCGCGCAGCAGCAGCACGATGCCGACCACCTCGTTGGTTTCCACCCCACGCGGGATGATGCGCTCGGACAGGTCGCGGGCGTAATCCTGCAGCGCCTCCACACTGCCCGTCTCGAGCACCTCGACATAGCTGTCATACACGGTGGTGGCCTCGGAGAAGATCTCCTCTGGCGACATCGCGGTGAGAAGCTCGGCTTCGGTGATCCGGCGGGCCCATTCCTCTCGCAGCGCGGTGCGGTTCTGCCGCAGGTGCTCGACCAGTTGCGGTAACAGTCCCTCGGAGGAGATGGCCGACGTCTGCGCGATTGCGCTGGAGCGGGCCAAGTCTGTCGGTTCGGACATCGCACCTCCCGGATCAAACGTCCCTTTCGACCCTAGCCTGCATGGACAGGGGGTGGTATCGAAGCGAGGATCTACCGTTCGGCGCCAACGGGTTAAGCTCGGCGCACCGCCGTTTTCGGTCGCGGCGCTAACTTAAGGACGGTTGTGCCCCCGAAGGATCCGATCACCACCTCGGTCAGTCACGACGACGGCGTGGCTGTGCTGGCCGTCAGCGGCGAGATAGATCTGGCAACGATCCCGGCCTTCGAGGCGGCCATCGCCGACGCGTTGCAGCAGCGGCCCGAAGCTTTGATCATCGATCTCTCGGCGGTGGACTTCCTCGCTTCGGCGGGCCTGCAGGCGTTGGTGGCCACCCACGAGAACGTCAGCCCGCAGGCGGGCTTCGCGGTCGTCGCGGACGGACCGGCGACCAGCCGGCCGATCGAGTTGACCGGACTGGACCAGATCCTGTCGCTGCATTCGACCGTCGCCGACGCCAAGGCCGCCGTAAAGGGGTCGTGACCGCAGACCTGAATTCAGGCGGCGTCATTTTCCCACTTCAGATACAGTTCGACTGCCAGACTGATCTTGGTAGCAGCTGGCATGGTCGGGACAGTTAGGACTGGAACATGAGGTCAGTTTTGGGTCGGCGCGTGGCGGCTATCGCCGGCGGCACCGCAATCACCGCGATGGTCGTACTCACCGCGTCGTGCTCCAAGGAAGAAGAGAAGGCGCCCGAGACCACGACCACCACGACGACGACCACCACGACGACGTCGGAGGCACCGCCGGTAGAGCCGACGGAGAAGGCGCCGCGCATCGATCCGTCCGGCCCCAATCCGTTCTCGCCGACGGTCTTCGCGCCTCCCGCGCCGACCGCGGTACCGGGCGACAACTAATACCTTCGGACCCGCCCGCACGTACGCTGGCTGGCGTGAGTGCGCGGCAATTCGGCGTGCTGGCGCTGGTCGCCGCGAGCGTGATGGTGCTCGTGTCGGACCTGCGCGCATCGTCGTCGCCGCCGTCCCCGGCGGACGGCGGTGGTATCGGCGACGTCATCGCCGGTCCGTATTCGTATCTGCTTGCCAGTTCGACCGACCTGGGCCCGTCGCACAACGACAGTGCGCAACTGACCGTTGCCCTGCACGGGGCGTCGCGCCCGGCCGGCGTCTTCGACTGGGCGCACAGCAACGGTCTGACGGTGCGGTGGAAACCGGGTGAGCCCTGGGCCGTACTGGAGGGCGCCGCACAGCGGGTGGCCGACGCGTTCGACGTCGAGGTACACGATTACCGCGGAAAGCGCGGGCAGGTGTTCTACGCGTCGCCCCAACAACCCGCGATTCCCGACCCGCTGACACCCGAGGTCGCCGAGGTGGGCCGGATCCTGGGGTACATGCCGCACCACGAGTCGCGGACCCCGATGCTGCCGCTGGATGTGCCCGACAAGGGCCTGATGCCGAGCGCGCTGATGAACACCTACAACGCCTCGGACCTGGCCGCCGAGGGCTACACGGGTAAGGGCAGCACGATCGTGTTCTTCGCGTTCGACGGATTCGACCAATCCGATCTGGACGCCTTCTCCGCGAAATACGGTCTGCCGCAATTCACCCCGGAAGTGGTCGGCGGAGAGCTGGACGAACCGCGCGGTGAGACGACGATGGATCTCGAGGTGGCCCACGCCATCGCACCGGATGCGCGCAAGGTCGTCTTCAGCGCGCAGTCAACGATTGTCAGCGACGGAGCCTTCGAGAAGATCGGCGAGATGTTCGCCGAGGCCGACCGCCGGTATCCCGGTGCGGTCTGGAGCTTCTCGATCGGTTGGGGGTGCGACAAGCTGATCACCGCGGCGGATCTCGCGCCGGTGCGGTCCGCGCTGGCGACGGCGCAGGAGCACGGTACGACGGCGTTCAACGCCAGCGGCGACCTCGCTGGGCTGGAGTGCAAAGGGGGCGACGACTGGTCGTCCCCACCGGGCGACGGCGACATCGGGCTGGATTCGCTGGCGTCACTTCCGGAGATGACCGACGTCGGCGGAACCACACTCTCCACAACGCAGGACGGCAGCTGGCTCGCCGAGCAGGCCTGGTACGACGTCCCGCTGTCGGTGGGCACCGGCGGCGGCGTCTCGAACATCTTCGAACGCCCGGAATGGCAGCGCGGGGTGCTGCCCGACACCGATCCCGACCGCAGGCTCACCCCTGACGTGGCGGCGGTCGCCGACCCGTTCACGGGCGTGCGCATCGTGTTCAAGGGAGCCGACCTGGTAGGCGGCGGGACATCACAGTCGGCGCCGATCTGGGCGGGGCTGGCCGCGGTGATGAACCAGTACCTGCTCGAAAACGGCGGCCGGTTGATCGGCGCCCTCAACCCGCAGCTCTACCGGATCGCGGCGGGCGCGCCGCTGCCGGCGTTCCGCGACGTCACCCTCGGCGGCAACGTCGTCGCCAACGCCGGGCCGGGCTATGACCTCGTGACGGGGCTCGGCACCCCCGATGTCGACAACCTCGTGCAGAATCTGTTGATCCTCCAAGAGGCTTCGCCATGACAACCCCCGACGATTCCGTGCCCACCGCGGAGTGCCGCATCTGCAAGACCGACGTCCCCGCCGGTGAGTACTGCGGACTGTGCGGTTGTCATCTGCAACCGCGCAAAGGGGAAGGCCCCGACTGGTTGCGGCTCCGGGACTTCGGAGCGGCGCCGAACGAACATCTGCTGCAACCGTCGTTGGCCAGCTCACTGTTTCCGCATCTGACCCAACGCTCCCGGACGGCGTTCCGGACCGGGCTGGTCGTGCTGCTGGCCTGCCTGATCGCGTTCACGCTCTTGCGCCTGCCCGCTGCGCTGATCACCGTCTCCGCGCTCGGCCTGCCCGTGCTGTATCTCATCTATCTGCGTGAGTCGGATGCGTTCCGCGACTTCCCCATTCGCACACTGTTGCTCACCATGGCGCTGGGTATCGCACTCGCGGTGGGGTGGGTGATGCTGACCGGCGCATTGGTGGCCCGCCATTACGAGGTCGGTCTGGGTAGTGCGATCTCGGGGATGCGGGTGCTGCGCGATGGGATCGGCATCCCGCTGGGCGGTGTGATCCTGATGCTGATGCCCGCCGTGATCGTGCGGCTGTCGCGACCGCCGTCACGAGAAGCGTTGGACGGCTTCATGATCGGCGTGTTGGGCGCACTGACCTTCACCGCCGCGGCGACTTTGACACGGCTGGCGCCGCAGTTCGGCACCGGCGTGGTCAGCAAACGCCCGATGGAGAGCCTGATGGTCGAAGCGGGCATCAGAGGTGTCGCGGTGCCGTTGATCGCCGCTGCCGCAGGCGGATTGATCGGTGCGGCACTGTGGTTCACCCGGCCGGAGAGCAAGAAGGATCAGCACCCCGGCATGGTCCGGCTGGTGCTCGTCGGGTTGGCGTCGGCGATACTGGCCGTCTATCTGGCCCTGGGCCTGGTCGACGTCGCGCGCTTCCCGCAGGTGCTGATGCTGGTGCTGTATCTGCTGCTGGCGGTCGTGGCGGTGCTTGTGTTGCGGGTCGGACTGCACCTCGCATTGCTGCACGAGGCGCACGACGAGATCCAGTCGGACGAGCCGCTGTTGTGCACGCACTGCGGTCACGTGGTTCCCGACATGGCCTTCTGTCCCGCGTGCGGGGTGGCGACGAGGGCGTCGTCCCGGTCGTCGCGCAGATCACGGCGCGAGGCGCGCCCGGTGCGGGGCGGGGCCGCCCCAGAGGAGCCATGACCGCGCCGCCGACCTTCTTTCCCGGATACGCGGTTCCGGCTGGCACCTATCAGGCCGCGCCGCCGCGGCGCACGTCACGCGTCCGGTTGGTGCTGACATGGTTCGTCGCCATCGCCGTGGTGGCCGGCGCGCTGATCTGGCTGTCGGCGGTCATCCACAAACCTCCCGTGCGCTATATGTGTCCGCCCGACTGCGGCAGGCCACCGACGGGCACGCCGGTGGAGATCAACCCGCGCTTCACCGCCGCGGACGGCAGCTTCTCGGTGTCGTACCCCGCGCCGAGTTCTGCGTACCGCATCACCACCAAACCAAACGGGGTGACCGCCGAGTTCCTGGCCGGCGACGGGGGCACCATGCAGTTCTTCAGCGAGCCCGCGCGCAACCGCTCGGCCGAGGAGATCGCCAAGGAACTGGTCAAGAAGACGTTCCCCGACACCCGCACCGCCTACGAGATTCCGAACGCGATGGTCGGCTACCAACCGGGGTACGGCGAGATCGCCGACTGCTGGCCGCAGGGAGCGAACAGCAGCTATATGCGGATGAGGGTGCTCGTCATGGTCGCGATCAAGAACGACGTCGCCCTCGTCGCATCGGCTGTGGGGCCCTACCACGAATTCGGACCCGATTTCGGGTTCGGCAAGCCATCCGGCGCGAACACTCAAATCGCTTTGGACATGGGCAAATACGTAAACAGCTTCAGTTGGGCGGGTGATCCGCGGCGCTAGTGTGGCGCCGAGGACATGTGTGACGATGCCTTCGCGTGATGCGGTATCGCGCCGTCGAACATGAACTGCCAGACGGCCACCAGCGCGACGACTCCGAGGACCAGCGTCGCCGCCAGGTGTGCGAGCAGCGTGCGTGCTGTGGTGGCGTAGAGGACCGGACGCGGGTGCACAGCGCGGCGGGTTACCCGGCGGTCGAATCGTGTGGTCATCAACAGGTCCCCTCGTCCCTGGTCTTAGGCGGCAGGTGTCAGGCGGCATCGTCCAGCGAGTAGCCCCTGGCCCGTGCGACGTCGGCGAGCAGGCCGCGCAACCGAATCCGGGCGCGGTGCACGCGGGTCATCACGGTGCCGGGTGGGGCACCGGTGATTGCGGCGATCTCGTTGATGCGCAGGCCTTCGACATCGGCGTAATACAGTGCGGTGCGTAGCTTTTCGGGCAGCTGCCGCATCGCCTCCTGGATGTTGTCATCGCCGATCAGGTCGAGCACCTCATCCTCGGCCGAGCGCAACCCGGCGGAGGTGTGCGCGGCCTCGGCCACCAGCTGTCCGTCGGTGAACTCGTCGGTGAGCCACTGGGCCGGGCGCCGTTGCTGTTTGCGGTACGAGCTGATGTGGCTGTTGAGCAATATGCGGTACAGCCAGCCGGCCAGATTCGTGCCGTCGCGGAACCCGTGGAAACCGGCGTACGCCTTCGCCGCCGTCTCCTGCAACAGGTCCTCGGCGTCGGCGTGATCGTGGGTCAGCTTCAGCGCGTGGCGATAGAACTCGTTAATCAGTGGAATCGCGTCCCGCTCGAAGCGGGCGGTGAGCAACGCATCGTTTTCAGGCACGTATGGGACTTTTCCGTTCCGGCCGTGCGATGTCTGCACCGGTGGCATCCATCTCGGGTACCGGCAACCGAGGTATCGACTACCGGCTAGCCCCCATAAATCAGCGTCAGACCAGCATCAGCGCTGGCATCATGATGGCGTGGCCGCGCGCCATCGGTGGGGCCGCCTGGCCCGAGGCACCGTGATTGTCCTGGCGGTACTGCTGGCCATTGTCATCGGCCTGGCCGCCGACATCGTCGCGTTCAGCCGTCAGTCCGACGCCGCTCATGCGGACGCCGCCGTCGTCCTCGGCGCGGCCGTCGCCGACGGTGGGCCGACGCCGGTGTTCGCGGAGCGACTGAGGCACGCCGCCGGGCTGTTCAAAGCCGGACAGGTCGATTGGATCGTCGTGACGGGCGGTGTCGGACACGGCGATTCGGTCGCCGAAGCCGACGCCGGCCGCGACTGGTTGATCAGAGCCGGTGTCCCCGCGGACCGAATCCTCGTCGAGTCACGGTCGCGCACCACGCGGCAGAACCTGCTCTTCACCCAGCCGGTGCTCGCCGAACACGGCCTGGGCCGAGTGCTGATCGTCAGCGATCCGCTGCACATGCGTCGCGCCATGCGGATGGCCGCGGATCTAGGGCTGGACGCGCACCCGTCGCCGACGCGAACCAGCGGCTTCAAAACCCTGGGCACGCAGGTGCCGATGCTGCTGCGCGAGCTGTATTTCAGCCTGCAGTACCACCTGACGCTCCAGTAGTCCGCTATACGAGGGCGCGCACCTTGGCTGCGGCCTGTTCGGGCATCGGCTCGTAGCGGGCGAAGTGCCGGGTGAAGGATCCCGCGCCATGTGCCAGCGAGCGCAGGTCGATCGCGTAGCGGGTCAGTTCCACCTCGGGAATCTCGGCGTGCACGACCGTGCGGTCCTCGCCGACCTTGTCGGTGCCGAGCACGCGGCCACGCCTGCCCGCGAGGTCGCTCATCACCGCTCCGACGAAATCGTCGGGCACGACGACCTGGACGTCGTCGACGGGTTCCAACAGGGTGATCTTGGTCGCCGCCGCCGCCTCGCGTAGCGCCAACCCGCCGGCCATCTGGAACGCGAAGTCGGACGAGTCGACGCTGTGCGCCTTGCCGTCGAACAGTGTCACCCGGATGTTGACCACCGGATAACCCGCGGCGACGCCCTTCTCCATCTGCGCGCGGACGCCCTTCTCGACGCTGGGGATGAAGTTGCGTGGGACCGCGCCGCCGACCACCTTGTCGACGAACTCGAATCCGGCGCCTTCCGGCAGCGGTTCGACCTCGATATCGCACACCGCGAACTGTCCGTGTCCGCCCGACTGCTTGACGTGTCGCCCATGGCCTTTGGCCTTGCCCGCGAACGTCTCTCGCAGTGGCACCCGCAGTTCGACAGCGTCGACGGAAACGCCGTAGCGCCGCGACAGGGCATCGAGCACCACACCGGCGTGGGCCTCACCCATGGTCCACAGCACGATCTGATGCGTCTCGGGATTCTGCTCGATGCGCAGCGTCGGGTCCTCTGCCGCGAGCCGCTGTAGGCCGACCGCGAGCTTGTCCTCGTCGGTCTTGGCGTGCGGTTCCACCGCCATCGGCAGCAGCGGTTCGGGCATCGTCCACGGCTTGAGCACCAGCGGTTGCGACTTGTCGGACAGGGTGTCGCCGGTCTCCGCGCGCGACAACCGGCCGATGGCGCAGATGTCACCCGCCACCACCGACGGCGCCGGCCGCTGTTGCTTGCCGAGCGGGAACGACAGGGTGCCGATGCGCTCGTCCTCGTCATGATCGGCGTGGACCGCCGCGTTGCCGTCGCCGTTGGATCCGAAGAACGACGAGAAGTGGCCGGACACATGGACCGTCGCGTCTGGCGTGATGGTCCCGGAGAACACCCGCACCAGGCTGACACGCCCCACGTACGGGTCCGACGTGGTCTTGACGACCTCGGCGAGCAGCGGTCCGGACGCATCGCACGGCAGGCTCTCCCGGGACTTGCCCTGCTGGGTGAACACCTCGGGGAGTGGGTGTTCGGGAGGTGACGGGAACGCGCTGGTGATGATCTCCAGCAGTTCGAGGGTGCCGACGCCGGTCGTGCTGCACACCGGGATCACCGGGAAGAACGATGCGCGTGCGACGGCCTTCTCGAGGTCGTCGATCAGCACCGACTGGTCGATCTCCTCACCGCCGAGGTAGCGCTCCATCAGCGTCTCGTCCTCGGACTCCTCGATGATTCCCTCGATCAGGCTGCCCCGCATCTCCTCGATCGTGTCCGCGTAGGACGCGTCGGGCTCGTGGGATCCGGTGCGCTTGCCGTTGGCGTACTCGTAGTGGGTCTGGGAGAGCAGGCCGATGAGTCCGGTGCATGGTGAGTCGGCGGGCAGGTACAGCGGCAGCACCTTGTCGCCGAACGCCTGCTGCGCCGCGGCCAACGCGTTCTCGTAGTTTGCGCGGGCGTGGTCGAGCTTGGTGATCAGCACCGCGCGGGGCATGCCGACCTGGCTGCACTCCAGCCATAGCGACTTGGTCGGCTCGTCGACCTCCTCATTGGCCGCGACGACGAACAGTGCGCAGTCGGCGGCGCGCAGCCCGGCCCGGAGTTCGCCGACGAAATCGGCGTAGCCGGGCGTATCGATCAGGTTGACCTTGACCCCGTCGTGTTGAAGCGACGCGAGCGCGAGGCCGACCGAGCGCTGCTGCGCGATCTCCGCCTCGTCGCAATCGCAGACGGTGGTCCCGTCGACGACCGATCCCGGTCTGTTGAGAACTCCGGCGGCGACCAGCAGCGCCTCGACGAGTGTGGTTTTGCCGCCACCCGATGGGCCCACCAGCACCACGTTGCGGATGGCGGCCGGACTGTCCGCGGTGGGGGCGGCTCCGGCCTGGGAAGTTGTCGTCTTGTCAGCCATGACGGTTCCCTCTCCCGGGAAGCGACGGTGCTTCCCATCGGATCTGCTAATCCACAATTCTCCGAACGAACACCGAGCACAAGGGATTCGCACAATCCGCGAAACTTACGGCCGGATCAATGCGCCTGGACGTTTAAGCAGCCGACGTCAGGCCTGCCAGGACGCCCACCGGTCCACCGTGACGGTGACGACCGGTCCGTCGAGCGCAATGCGTTGGTACTGAACGTATTTGCTGCGCAGCAGTGCGTAGCCGGCGGCCATCTCGTCACCGCTGTAGTGGATCTGCGCCACGCCGTCGGCGCGCACCCACCACAGCTGGGTCCAGTCGTCCTCGTAGTGGTCGACGAGCATGCTCACCCGCGGGTTGGCCTCGATGTTGGCCAGCCGCTGCAGCCGTTGGGTGGTCTTACGTTTGGCGTCGACAGCGGTGTATACGACGGGCTGTTCGCGGTTGGTGTTCACCGCGAACACCACGGGCACGACGTGCGGTGCACCATCGGGCCCGACCGTGGCGAGCATCGCGATGCGCGATTGCGCGAACGCGGCCGCGGCGTCGGAGTCGGCCATGAATCCGAGACTAATCCGGCGTCTCGAGGCACTGCTGCGCGGCGGGCAGCGCCTCGGTGCAGCTGCCCCCGCTCGCGCGGGCGAGCAGGAGGTAGAGCTCATGCTGCTCGGCCTCGGTCAGCGGCGCCAGCACGCGCGCTTCCACAACCGACAGCACCTTCTCGACCTCGGCCAGCTTGCGGGTGCCCGCGCGTGTGAGGGCGACCGTGTGCCTGCGCCGGTCTTCGGCTGAGCGCCTGCGCTCGACGAGGCCGTCGGCTTCGAGTTCGTTCAGCAGTGCGACGACGTTCGTCGGGTCGACCCCCAGCATGGCGGGCAGGTCGGACTGATTCTGCTCGCCGTGGTCCCGCAACAGCGTCAGGGCGACGATGTGCCGCGCGCGCAGACCGAACGAATCGAGCTCCGGCTCGGCCTCGAGCTTCATCCGTCGCGCCAGGTGGACCAGCAGCGGGGCGGACAGTTCGGGCACCTGTTCAGCCTACGGGAATACACCAACGACTAGTTTGGTATAGATAGTTTGTACTACGCAAATTATCTATGGGAGAAGAACTGATGGCACACCTGCTCCACATCGACTCTTCGTTTCTGGGTGACCAGTCGGTGAGCCGCCGCCTCACCGCCCGCGCTGTTGAGCGGTGGCGCAACGCTCATCCCGGCGGCACCGTCACCTATCGAGACCTGGCGACCGAACCGATCCCGCATCTCGACGGCGTCACGGGCATGGCGCGGGTGTTGCCCGCCAAGGCGCTCTCGCCGGCCCAGCGGGACTCGATGGCGTTGACGGTCCAGCTGATCGACGAGATCAAGCAGGCCGACACGATCGTGCTGGGTCTGCCGCTCTACAACTTCGGCCCGCCGAGCACAGTAAAGGCATGGGTGGACCACATCGTTGCGCCCGGCCTCTCGTTCGACGTCGAATCCGAGACCGGCCTACTCGGCAACAGCGAGTTCATCGTGCTCGAAAGCCGCGGCGGCGGCTACGGCCCCGGGACGCCCCGCGAGGGTTGGGATCATGCCGAATCATGGCTGCCTCATGCCGTGTCGATGACAGGGCTGTCGCCGCGCTTCATCATCGCCGAGCTGACGATGGCGAACTCCAAACCGGCCATGGCGGAACTCAAACCCCTTGCGGCGGAGAGCCTCAGCCGTGCGCTCGCGGCCATCGACGCGCTCTGGGCCGCGGACGAGAACGCTGCCTGAACACCTGGTTGGTATGCGCTGAGAAAAGTACGTTCGTGCGTGTGACGGCCCGCGGGTGGCCGATAGTGATACGCGTGAGTCCGAGCACGGCCGCGGGTGCGCAGCGCAGCCCAGGGCGTCCGCGCAGCGAGCAGTCGCGCGTCGCGGTGCTGCGCGCCACCTCCCAGCTGTTGCAGGAGGTGGGCCTGCGTGCGATGACGACCGAGCAGATCTCGCACCGTAGCGGCGCCAGCAAGGCGACCATCTACAAGTGGTGGCCCAACAAATACGCGGTCGCCGGCGAAGCATTCCTGACCGAGATGATGGCGGAGGCGCCCGATCCGAACACCGGCTCGGCGGCCGAGGATTTCCGCCGGGTGATCCGTGGTCTCGCGCACTTCTATACCGGCGCTAGCGGCCGGGTCTTCGCGCAACTGGTCGGCGAGGCGCAAAGTGATTCGCAGCTCAAGAAGGAGCTGTACCAGCACCTGGCCGAGCCGCGTCGAACGCTGATGAAGACGATCTGGGCGCGCGGAGTGGAACGTGGCGAATTGCGCCCCGACCTCGACCAGGACGCCGCGCTCGACCAGCTGATCGGCCCGATGCTCTACCGCCTCCTGCTTGGCCATGCCCCGCTCGACGACGCATCGGCCGTTGCCCTCGTGGACGGTGCGATGCGCGGGTTCGCCGTGGATGACTGACCGCTTGTGACACAACGCACCGCCGGGTCGTGGACTGATTCGGCCGGGTCGCCGCGTTCCACTCATTGAAACTGAACGTTCAGTTTCGAAATGTGGAGGAGGATGCAATGAAGAGTCGTTTCATTGCGACGGCGGCTCTGGCCGCTGCTGCGAGTGCAATCGGGCTCGCCCCGATCGCCGCGGCCGCACCGATGGGCCCCCAGACGGTCAACACCGGTGGTGCGACGGTCGTCCAATCGCCGGGTAACGCGCAGGTGACTGTCGCGCCGAGCGACGCCGCACTACAGGCCGGGCAGCTTCAATACCCGTTCTTCGGATACGGGCTACCGGCGCTCGCGTTTCATCACGGCGGCCATGGTCGCTGACCATCGAAGTGCTGAGGCGGGAGGCGAAAGTCTCCCGCCTCTCGCGTATATCAGCGCGGCCGCGGCGCGACGCTGATGGGCGAGCGCGTCACCGGAGTTCGCGTGACCCCGATCTCGGGCTCCTTTGTGGTACGCGTCGACGGAGTCTGCGGCCGCAGGGTCTGCGCCGGAGGCGGCGCGATCGGTTCGGCCGATTCCTCCGGCGGCGGCGGTGGGGGCGGTGGCGGCTCCGACGGCGACGGCGACGGCCGACGGCTGGTCGCGGGTTCGGTGGACGCCGCAGACGTCGGCGCCGTCGAGTCAACCGACGTCGTCTCCTCCTCTGCGCTCACCGGAGCGCGGACGATCAACACAACCGCCGAGACCACCAGCGCCGCCGCGGCGGTGCCCGCAGCGACCCAGGCGATCAGCGCCTGCCTACGCCGATACCACGGCGGCGGGGCGGGTTCGAAGTACCAGGTGCTCGAGTCGAACGCGTCGAAGGCTCCGTTGCGGACCGGCGGTGCCGCGCCGCTATCGTCGGGCGCTTCCGGTTCCAGCAGCGCGCCGTCCCCCAAATCCGTCTCAGCTGTTTGCGCCGGGGCTTCGGGCAGGTCGCCGATCAGGTAGTCGAAGTCCCCCGGGGCTTCGCGTTCGGCCACATCCCGATGTTATCGCTGTTAGCTGCGTGTATGCGCGTTGATCAAAGTCCCGCGAACATGCACCCGCCGGCGGCGCGACCACGGTAGGGTCGAGCGCCGCGTATGCAAACGTTTCCCGCTACGACGCAGAGCCGTCACCATCGCGCCACTGCGCCGCCAATTGCCCATCGGAAGGTTCGGCAATGAAGTCCTCACGTCTTGTGGCGGCCGCGGCCGCGTCGGTCCTGCTGTTCGCCGGCCTCATCGGTTGTGCACCTCCGGAGAAAGACAAGCCCGAAGAGCAGACGCAGTCCGGTGTCAACGCCCGTGAGGCGACCTCAGCGGAGGACTTCGGCGGCCTGTCCGGACTCGAGGAGGCGGCCAAGAAAGAGGGCGAGCTGAATGTCATTGCCCTGCCACCGGATTGGGCCAACTACGGCGCGATCATCAAGGCATTCGAGGACAAGTACGGCATCAAGGTGAATTCGGCGCAGCCCGATGCCGCGAGCCAGGATGAGATCAACGCCGCGAACCAACAGCGGGGCCGCAGCTCCGCGCCAGACGTCTTCGACCTCGGTCAGTCGGTCGCGCTCGCCAACACCGCGATGTTCGCGCCCTACAAGGTGGCGGTGTGGGACGACATCCCGGCGGCGTACAAGGACTCGAACGGCGCCTGGGTCAACGACTACGGCGGCTACATGTCGATCGGCTTCGACTCCGCCAAGGTGCCACCCGTCACCTCGGTCGACGATCTGCTCAAGCCCGAGTACAAGGGCAAGGTGGCGCTCAACGGCGATCCGACCCAGGCCGGTGCGGCGTTCTCCGGAGTGTTGATGGTCGCGCTGTCGCAGGGCGGGTCCGCCGACGACATCGCGCCGGGGGTGGAGTTCTTCCGCAAGCTCAGCGAGGCGGGCAACTTCCTGCCGGTCGACCCGACCCCGGCGACCATCGAGTCCGGCCAGACCCCGGTGGTCATCGACTGGAACTACCTCAACGCGGCCGAGACCAAGAAGCTGCCGTCGTGGCAGGTGCTGGTTCCGCCGGATCACGCGGTCGCGGGTTATTACTACCAGGCGATCAACAAGGACGCGCCCCATCCGGCCGCCGCGCGGCTGTGGGAGGAGTTCCTGTTCAGCGACGAGGGCCAGAACCTGTACGCCGCGGGCGGTGTGCGCCCGGTGCGCGCCGACAACATGCTGGCCGACGGCAAGCTCGACAAATCCGTCGCGTCCGCGATTCCGGTCATCGACGGTCCGGCCACGGTGCCCAGCCCCGAGCAGACCGAAAAGGCGACCGCGTACCTCGCGGACCACTGGGCCGAAGCGATCGGCTGACGTGCCGGGCGGAACCCTTCGACCCAAACGACTCACAGAAGCTCTGCCGCTGCTGCCGTTCCTCGCTGTCGTCACGGTGTTTCTCGTGATTCCGACGGTGACGGTGATCGTCAACGCGTTCTTCGTCGACGGCGCGTTCTCGCTCGAACGCATCGGCGCGCTCTTCTCGTCCACCGCGCTGTCGGCACTGGGCTCCAGCGTCGTGCTCTCGGCGAGCACCGCGGTCATCGGCGCGGTGCTCGGCGCTGTGCTGGGGTGGCTGATCGTGAGCAGTTCACCGACCTCGATGGTGCGTCGGGCAGTGATCTCGCTGTGCAGCGTGCTGGCCCAGTTCGGCGGTGTGGCACTGGCATTCGCGTTCCTGGCGACCGTGGGCCTCAACGGCGTGCTGACGCTGTGGGTGCAGCAGGCGTTCGGCTGGAACCTGGCCGGCTCGGGCTGGCTCTACAGCCTGACCGGCCTGATCGTCGTATACACATACTTCCAGATCCCTCTGATGGTGATCGTGTTCGTGCCGGCGTTGGAAGGTCTGCGTGCGCAGTGGCGCGAGGCGGCGATCAGCCTCGGCGCATCCCGGTGGCAGTACTTCCGCGAGGTGGCGGTGCCGCTGTTGACGCCTGCGTTCCTCGGGTCGGCACTGTTGTTGTTCGCCAATGCGTTCGCCGCGTACGCGACGGCCGCGGCGTTGGTGAGCCAGGGCAGCCCGATCGTCCCGCTGCTGATCCGGTCGGCTTTGACCAGTGAGGTCGTTCTCGGCCAGTCGGGCTTCGCGTATGCGCTCGCGCTCGAGATGATCGTCATCGTCGCCGTGGTGATGATCGCCTACAACCTGTTGGTTCGTCGCACCGCAAGGTGGTTGCGATGAAACGTGCGGTGCGCGGGGCGCTTTGGGTGATCTTCGGGTTGTTCTTCCTGTTCCCGCTGTACGCGATGGCCGACTTCTCGACCCGCAACCTCATCGCCGGTGGCCGCACGTGGCAGGCGTGGGCCAACCTCGTCACCGACGACGCCCTGTATCAGGCGATCGTCATCTCACTGCTACTCGCCGTGCTCACGGTCGTCGCGATGTTGGTGATACTGGTGCCGACGATGATCTGGGTGCGGCTGCGCGCGCCGTGGGCGAAGGGTGCTGTGGAGTTCTTGTGCCTGCTGCCGTTGACGATTCCGGCGTTGGTGATCGTCGTCGGCCTGCGCAACGTGTATCTCTGGGTGACGTACTTTCTCGGCGAGTCCGCGCTGACGCTGACGTTCGTCTACGTGGTGCTGGTGTTGCCCTTCGCATATCGCGCACTCGACGCGGCCCTGTCGTCCATCGACCTGCAGACCCTCACCGAAGCAGCGCGCTCGCTGGGTGCCGGTTGGACGACGACGATTCTGCGAATCGTGGTGCCCAACATCTGGTCTGGGATTCTCTCTGCGGCGTTCATCTCGATCGCGGTGGTGCTCGGCGAGTACACGATCGCGTCGCTGTCCGGATACGAGACGCTGCAGGTGCAGATCGTGGCGATCGGTAAGACTGACGGCCCCACGTCGGTGGCCGCCTCGTTGGCGGTGTTGTTGTTCGGTTTCGCCCTGCTCCTCGTGCTGTCGCTCGTGACGCGAGGGCGCAGGCGCGTCCAAGGAGTGACTGCATGAACGCGAGCGCCCAAGACACGTCCGTCGACCTGACCGAACTCACCCGCGTCTATGGCGACGTCAAAGCCCTCGATGGCCTCACCCTGCACATCGATGCGGGCGAACTCGTTGCGCTGCTTGGACCGTCGGGTTGCGGGAAGACCACCGCGCTGCGCATTCTCGCGGGTCTGGACGAGGCCACATCGGGCACGGTGTCGGTCGGCGGGCGTGACGTCAGCCGGGTACCCGCCAACAAGCGCGATATGGGCATGGTGTTCCAGGCCTACAGCCTCTTTCCGCATCTGACCGTGCTCGACAACGTCGCATTCGGGCTCAAAATGCGCGGTAAAGCCAAGCGGGAGAGGACTTCTCGGGCCGCTGAGATGCTGGACCTGGTCGGACTGGCGGCGCACAAGGACAAGTACGCCAACGAGCTCTCCGGCGGTCAGCAGCAGCGGGTCGCGCTGGCGCGCGCGCTGGCCATCCAGCCGCGGGTGCTGCTGCTCGACGAGCCGCTCTCGGCGTTGGACGCGAAGGTGCGCGCACAACTGCGCGACGAGATCCGCCGCGTACAACTCGAAGTCGGCATCACGACGCTGTTCGTCACCCACGATCAGGAGGAGGCGCTTGCCGTCGCCGACCGGGTCGGTGTGATGAACCAGGGCCGGCTGGAACAGCTGGCGGCGCCCGCAGATCTGTACGCCAACCCGGCGACTCCGTTCGTAGCGGAATTCGTCGGACTGAACAACAAAGTGCCCGTTGAGGTTTCGGGAGGTCGCGCGCAGCTGCTCGGCACTGCGGTGCCGACCCTGCCCGGGTCCATCCCGTCGGGCCGGGGCCTGGCGATGGTGCGCCCCGAGGCCGTCACCGTCACCGCCGACCCCACGGGCACAGCAACGGTCAGCTCGATCGCGTTCCTGGGCCCGATCTCGCGGGTCTACGTCACCATGCCCGACGGTTCGGTGCTCAGCGCACAGCTGTCCGGTTCGGCGGCCAGAGCGTTGGCCCCGGGCGATCGCGTCACCGTCGGTGTGGAGCCGGGCGAGGTCCTGGTGGTCGCCGCCTGAACGAGGGTCAGACGTCCTTGACGGGTTCGATGCCGAGATCGCGGTAGGTGACCAGGGCGGCGAACGGCACGTTGCGCTTCGCGAAGCGCTTGGCGGCCGCATCGCCGCGGTCGACCATCGGGATCACGCCGACGACCTCGGCACCCGCGGCCACCACGCGCTCGAAGGCGATCTCGGTGGAGCCGCCGGTGCTGATCACATCGTCGACCAGCATCACGCGGGTGCCGGGCTGCAAGCGCGTGCCTTCGATCCATTGCTCGCGTCCGCGCTGCTTCTGTTCCTTGCGCACGGAGAACCAGGCCTTGCCGGTCACCATCGCGACTCCGATGGCGATCGAATCGGCGCCCATGGTGAGTCCGCCGACCGCGTCGAACTCGATTCCTTTCGCGGCGGCGAGATCGGCGATCGCGCGGCTGACGATCGTCAGGCGTTCGCCGTTGTCGATGGCGTACTTGCCGTCGATGTAGTCGTGGCTGAGCTGACCGCTGGCCAGCTTGAACGGTTCGGCGCGATGCTCGTAGCCGCGGCCACGGATCAGCTCGAAGGCCTTCTGCCAGGTTTCCGGGCGCTCGTTCGCATCTGCCATACCGCGATGGTATTTCAGCCCTGCCGCGCCCGATGCGCCAGCTCGACCGTGGCCGAACGCAATTGGTCGATCGAGTCGATCGGGGCGGCGTAACCGATCCGGGTGTAGGCGATACCACGGTCGGTCACGACCCGCAGATCCAGTCCGTAGCGGTCGGCGCCGGTGCACGTCGCCGCCGTGGTGTCGGGGTACCCGCCGAGTACCTTGGCCATCGCGGTGAGCGAGTCCGCGTGGTCGGCGTTCAGATGGGCGATCGCCGTCGCCGCATGCGGTGTCACGGGATCCGGCGACGCGGCGGAGTACGCCTCGCCGGTGGTGGACTCCATGCGGCCATAGCCGCCGACCCAGCGCACGCGCTGAACCCGCAGCACCCACAGGGTGAAGTCGCTGTAGTCGATGTAGTACTTGGCGGCCGCGACCGCGTTCAGGTGCGCTTCGCGGGCGGCGGCGAGTTCGTCGCCCGAGGGCGCTTCCACCACGCCGGCGAGGGTGACGCGACCACTGGCCAGCGGATCGGACTCCGAGCTCGGGGCGACGATCGCGATGCTGGCCCTCGGATCGTGTGCGAGGTTCCGACCGTGCTCGGCCAGATTGGACACGCACAGCACCGGTGCGCCGCCGAGCAGACCGTAGGTCACGAACGACGCCCACGGGTCTCCTGCGTCGGTCAGCGTGGCGAGGGTGCCGGTGTTGGTGGAGTGCGCGATCGTGCGGGCTTCCTCCGCCGCCGACGGGCGGGAGGCGTTGGCTATCGGTGACAGTGGGGGAGGGACCGAGGGGGCATCGCCCGGGTCCCCGTGATCGCGGGACGGCACGCTCGAACGATACTCACGCCGATTCGTCGGACTCGAGGTCCGCGGTGATATCCGCGACGGCGGCGTCGATGCGTTCCTTGTCGAGTTCGCTCGACTCGTTCGCGGCGGCCGTCGCGTTCTGCAGGGCCTCATTGAGGCGATGTTCGACGGTCGCCGCACCCAGCCGCAGCAGACCGTCCTCGATGAACGCCCCCGTCAGGTGCTGATGCCCGTCGAGGGTCACCTCGACCGTCTCGTCTTCGTCGGTGGCCGGGAACGTGTCGCTGGCCATCTTGTGCAACTGCTCGTCCATCAGCGACTGCAGCCGCGCGGCCTGCTGCAGTACAGCGGCCACGTCGGGATGCATGTCGTCGGTCACGAGGGATCCTTGCCGCCCTGCCCGCCGTGGACGTCCTTGCGGCGCCGATTGCCGACGACGGCCTCGGTCCACGGCCGGTCCTCGGTGTAGAGATCCTCATCGGGGGACAGGCGCGGATCGCGTCGCTTCTCCTTGCCCTGGACTCCGCCCTGGGCGCTGTGCATGGGTGCCATACCGCCGCCCATCATCGCACCGCCTGCCGCCCCGCCCGCGCTTACGGGTGCAGGACCGGCCCTGACCGGTACGGGTGGGCCGGGTGCGACTGTCTCGGCGGTGACCGCGGCAGACAGCGGCGCCGCCCCCATTCCGCCGCCTCCGGTCCCGCCACGCACCCCGCCACCGGCGGCTGCTGGGCGCAGCCTCGGATCGGTGGGTGCCTTCGGTAGCGCCGTTGGGGGCCCTTTCGGTGGCCCACCGTTTGGGGAGGGCGCACCGCCACCTGATGGCGATCCCGCGCCCGAGGGGGAGCCACCGCCGGACGGGGATCCGCCGCCGCCCTGCCCGGAACCCGGCCGCGACTGTGAAGGTGGGGTCGGGGTCCCCAGCGATTCGGCCATCTTCTGGGCCATCGCCGCGGGATCTCCCGTGGGGGCGTTCCCGTTGCCACCGCCGCGCACGGTCGTCGGTCCGCCATATTCCGTGACCGGGGGGTCGGCGGGGCGCACCGGTGCGAACGTCGCGCTGCCCGCGTAATCCTGGCGCACCTCGTCGGATTGGGTCTGCAGCTGCTGCATCCGCTCGCGGATCTTCTCGATCTCTTTCTGCACCCGGACGCCGCCGTGGGGCCCGGTCACGCTGGCGAGCTGCATCATCCGCTGTTCCAGTGCGACGTACTCCTGGTGGATCGGATCGTGTGTGCTCTTCGCCTTGTCGTGCGCCGCAACAATTTTCGCGGCTGCTTCGGCAAGGTCGTACCACGCCTCGGACAGCTGGGTCAGCCAGCCGCCGAACGCGGTCATCCGCGCATACGCGGCGTCGGCGGCGTCGCCTTCCCAGTTACCCGGCGGTGGCTTCGGCGTGTTGTCCTCGACGCGTTTGGATGCGACGCCCCAGTGCAGCATCGCGGTCTTCAACGAGGTTCCACTGTCGGGTGCGCTGAGGTCGGCCTGCGTCTGGTTGACGTTGCTGTATCCGCCGGCATCCAGCAGACGCATCGTGCTGACCGGACCGGGAAGCTGCGGCGGCGGCGTGGAGGGGTTGGGGATGGTGATGGCGTCGACGGCCGCGACGCGATCGGGATTCGCGATCGCCCTGCCGTAGTCGTCGTCGATCTTCTGGTAAGCGGCCGCGGCGATTTCGAGCATTTCCGCGATACGCCGGTTCTCGATCTCGGCCCACCGCTCGAACTCCGTCAGCGACCGCGCGTTGTCGTTGAGGTTGGCGACCGCGTCTTTCGTGGCAGGCAGGGCATCGGGCGGTGTCACCGTGATTTCGGAGGGCGCGTGCCAGTTCTGGCCCTTCATCTCGGTGGCCTGGCCGGTGAGCGCACCGGGTTCGACCCGTTGTACGTCGCCCGCCACCGCTACACCGCCAGCGCCATCTGATAGCGGCTTTCCTCCCGCGGGTTGATCAACCGGATCGGCAGCTGTCGGTGTCGTGGCGTGTCGATGTAGTTGTCGCGCAACACGACTCGTCCGATGCCGGGATGCGGACCGAGGTAGGTGGTCGCGTTCGGCCATGCGACCTTGGCCTCCGGCCCGACCTGAGCGTTGACGGCGCCGGCGAACTCGGCGAACTGCGGCAGCAGGGTGACGACCGCGCCCGCGGCCGCCGATCGGGCAACGAACTGGGTGAACAACCGCGCGTCGCCGAGGTTGATGCTCACATCGACGTCGTCGAACGGCATGTACACCGGATAACGGTCCGCGGTCTCGCCGACCAGGACCCCCGCGGATCCGATCGGCAGTTCGTAGTGCCGGTCGCTGACGGGACTGATGCCGTGCAACGCCGCCCGCTGACCGCCGAACAGGCAGGAAAACCCGCGCGGCGTCGAGGGATTCGCGAGCGTGGTCAACAACACGGTCGTGGTCGGGGCCTCGCCCGGCCGAATGCGAACCCGGGTGATGGTGTGGTCGGCGCGCGCCGACCACCACACGTCGGGCCCGCCCGGAGCGGTGTAGGCCGCGGTGAAGGTGCTGCGCCCCTTGATCGCCGACCACGTCTCACGCTCGAAGCTGATCTCGGTGGCCCTGTCGAAGTCGTCGAAGCTGCGGACGGGCCTGGCGTCAACACCGTTGCCGGCCAACTGATCTGCCATGCGGGTCGTGGATGCGACCAGATACCGGGCCAGTCCCGAGACGCCCGACTCGCGTCGCTGCGCGGACTTGCGGGTCTGCTCGGGGTCGGCCCTGACGACGACCCAGGTCCGCCGGTTGGCAGGCGCAGGATACGGCCCGACCACCTGCTCGTAGAGCGCCACCAGGCTCGCGGGCGCGGTCTTGCCCACCCGATAACCCGCCGAGACCACGTCGCACTCGAGATCCGAACAGTGTGCGGCCACCAGACGCTCGACGAGTTTGGTATCGACGACGTCGTCGGTGAAGGCCGCGCCGTTGACGATGACCGTCGGCGTGAACGGTCGCGGTACGAGCTCCATGGCCGCGACCAGATAACCGTCCTGCCAGCGGACGGCGACGTGATCCCCCGGCATGACCGTGGCACCGACGGCGGGTTCGGACGGCCGGTCGGGTGCGCTGCGGTGGCGTCGCCGCCAGCCGAACACCGCCGCCACCCACCCGGTGAGCCGTCGACCGCGAATGGTCAGCACCGCGGTCAGGGCGATGGTCACGGCCAGGGTGATGCCCAGCCAGAGCAGATCGAGCTCGATGAACAGCAGGAGGGTTGCGGGGATCAGCGCGGCCGCCCATACGGCGTGGCCGGTGGTGAAGCGCAACCCGAACAGCGACGTGATGCGGCTCATCGGCGCCTCAGGGCGCGACCGGCCAAGGCGCCGAGCCCGAGGGCCAGCGCCAGGGCGGCCCCGCTGACGACGACCGCGGTGATCGGTCCCCGGTCCGGGGGCGGAATGTACACCGGCGGCGGAACTTCCTTGACCTGATAGGGAACTCGCTCCGGTCCGTCGGGCACATCCCACGTCAGCGCCGCCACCGGATCGATGACTCCGGCACCGACGTAGTTGTCGACGCCACCGCCGGGATGCCGCGCGGTGGCGGTGATCCGGTTGATGAGCTGGGCGGGCGTCAACTGGGGGAAGCGCTGTTTGAGCAGTGCAGCAAGCCCGGACACGTAGGCGGCTGCGAACGAGGTGCCACTGATCGGGATCGGACCGTCCTGACCCTGCAGCGCGTTGACCGGTTTCCCGTCGTAGCCGAGCGCCACCATGTTCTCCGCAGGCGCCGCGGCCCCGACCCACGGTCCGGACATCGAGAAGGTGCTCGGCTGGCCGTTGGGCGCGATCCCGCCGACGGTCAGCACCAGTGGGGAGTACCAGGCCGGGCTGACGATCGTCTGTACCTGCTGCCAGCCCCTCGGGTCGGCGGGTATCGCCGGGTCGGGCGGCGGGTTCTGGGAGCAGTCCTGGCCGGTGTTGCCCGCCGCGACGATGACGACGGCGCCCTTGACGTTGACCGCGTAATTGATCGCGGCGCCGAGGCCCGATTCGTTGATCGGCCGGGTCACCTTGTAGCAGGCGGCCTCGCTGATGTTGATGACCTGCGCGCCGAGGTTGGCGGCGTGCACGACCGCGCGGGCCAGGCTGCGCAGTGACCCCGCGGTCTGCGTCGAGTTGGGGTCGTTGGGATCGGTGCGGGCGCCGACCGGTTGGAAGGCCTCCGACGTCTGCCGCAACGACAGGATGCGGGCGTCGGGCGCCACCCCGATGAAGCCGTCCGTCGGCGCGGGCCGCCCCGCGATGATCGACGCGGTCAGCGTGCCGTGAGAGTCGCAGTCGGACATGCCGTTTCCGGCTTGGTCGACGAAATCGCCGCCCGGTTCGGCCGGCACCCGCGGTGAGCCGTTGACCCCGGTGTCGATGACGGCGACGGTGATCCCCGCACCCGTCGCGAACGTCTGTGCCTCAGCGAGTTGCAGGTAGCCGTTCGCCCAGGGCTTGTCGGCGAAGTTCGCG
This sequence comes from Mycolicibacterium moriokaense, assembly GCF_010726085.1. Taxonomy (NCBI): domain Bacteria; kingdom Bacillati; phylum Actinomycetota; class Actinomycetes; order Mycobacteriales; family Mycobacteriaceae; genus Mycobacterium; species Mycolicibacterium moriokaense. The sequence goes on along the minus strand of NZ_AP022560.1, from coordinate 329,673 downwards.
TCGGGAAACGCCGTCGGCGTCGAGCAGACGCGGCGCTGTTCGGTGGGTTGATCGGGTCCGGTCTCGTCCGGCGGCATGGCCACCGGGTCGATCGCCGGCGGCTCGACAGCCGCTGCTGGAGGCGCGCTGAACACCGCCAGCAACAACACGACCAGCAGCACACCAGGGCGGTGCACTCGCTATGCACCTCCCCCGATAGTCGCCGGGGCCGCGATGGACAGATATGCCCACAGCAAACCCCCGGCGTTCCCCCACATCCAGCCAATCCTAAGGGGGGTGCGAGGGGGTCAGGTCCGCAATTTGCCGGACCCGGCCTAGGCGTCGAGGTCCTGCGCGACCAATCCGGCCACGGTGGCCAGCACGTTGGCGTCGTCGCAGGTGACGGTCACTTCTGCCCCGTTCTCCGCGCCCAGCGTCATGATCATCAGGGCCGAGCCTGCGTCGACGGGCTCACCGCCGTCGAGGGAAAGCGTGACGGGGACGCCGGCCTTCACCACCTCCTCGGCGATGATGGCCGCGGGGCGGGCGTGCAGACCGATGGCGGAGCCGACGATGACGGTCTTGGTGGGCATGGTGCTCCTGGGTCGTGGGATCGCCAATACGAACCTTATGGCGGAATCCTCTCGACATTGCCCGCCCAATTGGCCGTTTGGGCGAAAGATTCAGTGCATGAGCACTGTGCTGCGCGGTGTGCCGGTCGTCCCCGGTGTCGCATACGCACCGGTGATACGGCCCGGTCGGCTGCCCTCGCTCGAGGACGAGTGGACGGGTGAGGTGCCCGAATCTGACCGCGCAGCCGAGGTCGCCCGGTTCACGGCGGCCGCGGCCGCGGTCGCGTCACGGTTGCGGCACCGCGCGGGTCTCGCGTCGGGCGCTGCCGCGGAGGTGCTGTCGGCCACCGCGACCCTCGCGCAGGACCGCGCCTGGCTCGGCGCCGCGGAGAAGCGGATCAACGCGGGTGCTCCCGCCGTCCGCGCGGTGGTCGGCGCGGTCGAACAGTTCGCCGACATGTTCACCCAGATGGGCGGGCTGATGGCTGAACGCGTGACCGACCTCAACGACATCCGCGACCGGGTGCTCGCCGAACTCCTGGGGCTGCCCGAACCCGGTGTCCCGGCGCCCGACGTGCCATCGATCCTGTGCGCCGACGACCTCGCCCCCGCCGACACCGCCGGACTCGACCCGACGCGTGTCGTCGCGCTGGCCACGACGATCGGCGGACCCACCAGCCACACCGCGATCATCGCGCGCCAGCTCGGTATCCCGTGTGTGGTCGCCGTCGAGGGGCTCGACGCCGTCGGCGCCGAAACGATGGTGCTCGTCGACGGCACGGCCGGAACCGTCGCCGTCACCCCCGATCCCGTGGCTGCAGGTGAGGCGGTCGCCGCGGCGAAGCGCGATGCCGAGCGTGCCGCGCGCTGGACCGGTCCCGGCGCAACGTCCGACGGGCATGCGGTCGCGATCCTCGCCAACGTGGCCGACGGTGCCGCCGCTCGGTCCGCGCGCCAGACGGCGGCGGAGGGCGTCGGCCTGTTCCGCACCGAACTGTGCTTCCTGAACCGCGACACCGAACCTGGCATCGAGGAACAGGCCGATGTCTACGCCGAGGTGCTCGAGGCCTTCGCCGGGCGCAAGGTGGTCATCAGGACACTCGACGCGGGGTCGGACAAACCGCTGAAGTTCGCGGGGCATGCCGAGGAGGCCAACCCCGCGCTCGGGGTGCGAGGCATTCGCATCGCGGTGGGCAACCCGGGGTTGTTGAGCAGACAGCTGGAGGGCATCGCGGCCGCGGGCGAGCGGACCGGCAACCCGCCGTGGGTGATGGCGCCGATGATCGCGACGGCTGAGGAAGCCGAACACTTTGCGGCACAGGCGCGTTCGTACGGACTGACGCCGGGGGTGATGATCGAGGTGCCTGCGGCGGCGCTGCGTGCCGAGCAGATCCTGCGGCATGTCGACTTCCTGTCGATTGGCACCAATGATCTCGCCCAGTACACGATGGCCGCCGATCGCATGTCGGCCGACCTCGCCGCGCTCACCGACCCGTGGCAGCCGGCAGTGCTGTCGTTGGTGGCGATGACGGCGTGCGCGGGCGCCGCCGCGGGTAAGCCGGTCGGCGTCTGCGGTGAGGCCGCGGCGGACCCGCTGTTGGCATGCGTGCTCGTAGGGCTCGGCGTGACGTCGTTGTCGGCGGCGGCCGCTGCCGTGCAGGGTGTCGGCGCGCGGCTTGCGGAGGTGTCGCTGGCGCGGTGCCGTGAGGCGGCCGACGCCGTGCTCGCCGCGGGCACTGCGGCGGACGCGCGGTCCGCGGCCCTGGCCATTCTTTCGGCGAGCAGACGCGTGCACCCCTAGAAATGCCGCAATTTGGGGGTTTTCACGTCTGTTCGCGGTATCGAAGCAGCATCGTGGAAATAAATCGGACTGCGGTCCGGTTATCCGTGGCATGCCTGCTATCAGCGCCAACACCCTGACACTGCCGCGAATCGCCGCGGCCGACCCCGCCGACACCGAGCGACCGGTCCGCTCCATCACCACCGGCCCGCGCGGCTATGAAGGTGAGGGCTTTCCCGTCGTGCGTGCGTTCGCCGGAGTCAGCACCGCCGACCTCGACCCGTTCATCCACATGGACCAGATGGGCGAGGTCGAATACGAACCCGGCGAGCCGAGGGGCACCGACTGGCATCCCCACCGTGGCTTCGAGACCGTCACGTACATGCTCGACGGGCGCTTCGCCCACCAGGACTCCCACGGTGGCGGCGGCTTGATCACCGACGGCGCCACACAGTGGATGACGGCGGGATCGGGGATCCTGCACATCGAGACGCCGCCCGCCGAACTGGTCGAGAGCGGCGGGCTGTTCCACGGGATCCAGCTCTGGGTGAACTTGCCGCGCAAGGACAAGTTCGCGACCCCGCGATACCAGGCCATCGAGGGTGAGCAGGTCAAGCTGCTGTCCTCCGACGACGGTGGGTCGCTGGTCCGGCTGATCGCCGGCGGCGTCGCCGGGCATCGAGGCCCGGGCGCCACGCACACGCCGATCACCTTGGCGCACGCGACGATTGAGCCCGATGCCCGGCTGAATCTGCCATGGAACCGCGACTTCAACGCGCTCGTCTACGTGTTGTCCGGGCGCGGGACGGTCGGCCCCGTCGGCCACCCGATTCACCAGGGACAGTTGGCAGTGCTCGGCCCCGGCGACCGGATCACCGTCAGCGCAGACGCATCACAGGATTCACACCGGCGAGCGCTCGACGTTCTGTTGTTGGGCGGTAAGCCCATCCGCGAGCCCGTGGTTCACTACGGACCGTTCGTGATGAACACGAAAGCCGAACTGATCCAGGCCCTGGAGGACTACAACGCAGGCAAGTTCGGCGCGATCCCGCCCGATGCTCTCATGCCCCACCGCGTTTGACGGCGACATCGTACTCGTGCCTGGAATCGCTTCTCGGATAGAGCAATTCCAGTTCGCCGATGTGGGCCGCGGCTGTGACCAACGGCAGGGCCGCCGCGACGGCCAACCCGTCGTCCGTGGCCTCGGCGCGCAACGCGATCGTGAAGTCATCGCTGATCGGTTGCAAGGCGAGCACCCGCGAGCGTCCAGCAAGGACCTCACACACCGCCTGGGTATGTGCCTCCAGCACAGCGCGGGTCCGTACGTAGACGCCGTGTGGCGGCGGGACGACATCGGCGATCTGTTCGGCCGCGGCGCGTAGGCGGGCTGCCCGGTTGGCCCGCCGGACCACGGGCGCCCGGACGTCGGCGGCGCCGCTGCTCTCCGAAAGATATTGGCGCACAGCATCATCGACTGTGCGTGACGCTTCCAGGGTGTCGTGGCTGAGTGCGATCACCCGGTTGGTGGCCTCCTCGGAGGCCCCTCGCGTGACGCGTAGGACCGCGGCGGTGAGAAATTCGGCGCCGACGGCGAAGGCGTCGTCGATGACCTTCGACAGCCGCGTGCGCACCCCGCGCGGCCACAGCAGCAGTGACACCACGACGGCGACGAGCGCGCCGATGATGACGTCCTGTATGCGGATCAGCCCCACGCTCCAACCGGTCGGGGCGATGAGGTTGAAGATGATCAGCACCATCATCGTGAACGCGACCTGGCCGGCGATGAACGACGCGACCTCCGGCACGAACGCCGAACCGAACGCCACCAGCGGCAGCAGCATCCACATGACGACCGGATCGACGCCGACGAGCTCGATGACGACGACACCGAGCAGGAAGCCGATCGCGGTACCCGCGACCGCGCGCAGCACCCGCGTCCCGGTCGTAAGCGCGCTGCTGCGTAGCACGGACATCGCACCGAGCACCACCCAGAAACCGTTCTGCAGCGGGAAAAGGTGGGTGACGGCGACGGCCGCCGCCAGCCCGAGCCCGGTACGCACGCTGTTGCGTAACACCACCGCTCTGGTGGCCAGCAGCCCCTTGGTGATCGTCGCGACCGCGGTCGTTTCCGGCATCACCCAATCGGCGACCCCGGTAGGCGGCAGCCGTCGACCGAGGACGCGGGCCCACACCGGACGCGCGTCGGCCTCGGCCGCGTTGCGGATGATGCGGCCTGTCACGCCGACCGTGGCCGAAAAGGTGCGGCGCCCCAATAACTTCCGTGCGACCTCCACCGCCGCGGCATCGTGCGGTGCCTCGAGTATCTCGACGATGTCCTCGCGGTAGCGACCCTGCGCGATGGATCTCAGTTCGGCCAGTGCCGAGTTGAGGTCCGCTCCGCGGGAGGCCCGTGCCGACGGCTCGGGGATGCTGAGCACCGCAGCGCAATCCCGCAGCACCCGGATCAGCGGAGTCTTCAGGTCGCCCAGCATGTGCCCGGTGTCGTCGGTGATCCGGTCAGAAAGGAAGCCGAGGTCGTCGACCACCCGCACGAGCGCCCGGCTGCCCGCGGTGAGCGCGACCGGGCGGTAGTCGGCGCCGAGGAAGCTCTCCCACAGCGCATTCATCGCACGCGTCGCGTCCTTGGCGGTTCCCGTGCCGTCGAGCGCGTCGGCCAGCCGCGTGCACACCTGCGTCGCCTGCCGGCGCAGTTCGTCGTGATGGCGTGGCGGAAAGAGGAACAACGCCGCGGGCACGCACACCGCCAACGCGATCGCCCAGCCGAGCAGCCGCTCGGAGATCGGCCCGACCGGTGTGCAGGCAGGCAGCACGAATGTCAGCAGAGTGGCGCGCTGGCCGGAGGCGATGATCTCGCTGAACACGCCCGAGAACGTCACCACCACACCGAGGACGAACATCACCGCGACGCTGATTGCGGGGTGGGGCGACACCAGCGTGCCGAGGGTGATCAGCACCGCGCCGTTGATCCCCAGGCCGCAGTAGGCGAGCGCGCGGGAGGCGCGGTTTCCCGGGAAGTCCACCAGGATCAGCAGGGACACGGAGCCGAAGATCGCCAAAAGTGGTGTCTGCGAACCACTTCCGACAGCGAACCCGACTGCGGCCGCGACGGGAACCACTATCGCCGCTCGGGCGGCGCGCCGCAGCGCGTCGAACTCGGGATCGCGCTTGCGGAGCAGGTCAACCACGCGGCGCCGCAAGCTCGTCATGTCAGTGCGCGATCATCTTGATGACGACGACTATCAACCCCACTCCCACGAGTCCGGCGACCGCGAGCACCCGCTGCCACCACGGTAACCGAGTCTTGCGCACCGCCAGCACTGCGATGAGGCCGAGTTCACCGATCAGCGTCCAGATCGCGATCCACATCGCGGTGTCGGTGTCGAGGATGCCGAACACCGCGACCACCAACACGATCAGCGGGGGAACGGCCGCCGCCACGATCTGGCCTGACGTCTGCACGATCCGCACGGCTTCGCGCCGTTGTGGTGCCTTGCCGAACACCGCGAGGTGGGCCACCCAGTGCGAGAGTAGGCTCGCCGCCCACAGACCGCCGGTGGCTACGGCGATGTCGAGAATCCGTGCCCACGCGCTGGTGTCCTCGTCGCTGTAGCGCGCCAGTATCGCCAAGGTCGCCAGACAGGAGATCGCCCCGTAGAGACGCTCGCGTAGCAGCGCGACAACGTGGTGGACCTCGTCTGGTGAATCGTCGACTGCGTTGCCTGCGTCAGTCACTGCCGGGCACCGAGGCAAACCCGTCCGTGTCGAGCGCGACCCCCAGCCGTTCGGCGATCCACTGCAACGCCACGGTGTCGTGGGGCAGCGTCGACTGCTCGTAACCGACCAGGAGGTACACCGCCCATCGTGCGAAGACCTCGGCTCGCCGCGTGTTCTGCAGAATCTCGTGTGCCGACTCGTAGACGATGTCGAAGCGTTGTTGGTCCACGGCGGCCTGGATGGCGTGAACCTGCGGATCTACCGAACTCCACACCCGGATCGCCGCCTCGGCGCCGTGCGGAAGCCGCAATCCCTCGTAAACCAGGATGTCTATGCGGCGGCGTGGATCCGGCTCGCTGCGCACCGCCTCAACCATCTGCACGGTCCGCTCCTGCACCCAGTAATCGACCAGGTCCTTGGTGTAGGCGGGCCAATTGGTGAAGTAGTGATAGAAGGAACCGGTGGTGACACCGAGGCGGTTACACACCTCGGCGAGTTTGAGCCCCCCATAGCCGAGATCGGACAGCACATCGAGCCCAGTCTCGAAGTAGGCCTCTCGAGAAACGACGCTGGCCATGGCACGGGACAGTACTTCGGACCCCCTCGAATCTCTACGTCGCGTCCGTCTGGCATATGGCCGAAAATTTGCTGGCAGGCCGCGTGGAGGTACCGGACAGGTGATACCCCTTAGGCCCACAAGTGGGCTGTGGCACAATTTGACCGTGCCGCAACATATCGCGAGTAGGGGTCCGGGTCGCCCACCCGCAGCTAAGGCAGCGGAAACGCGGGAGCGCATCATACGAGCCGCGAGAGAAGTCTTCAGCGAACTCGGATACGACGCGGCGACGTTTCAGGCGATCGCCATCCGCGCCGGTCTGACACGTCCGGCGATCAACCACTACTTCGCAAGTAAGCGGGTGTTGTGGGGCCAGGTCGTCGAACAAATCGACGCGCAGGTAGTTAGCGCCGGCAAAGCGCGCGCGGAGGAAGTGACGGGGCTGCTCGACCGGCTGGGGGCGTTCTTCAGCGCGGCGATGCAGACCAATTCCGAAGACCGTTCGGCGGCAGCATTTCTCGTCACCTCGGTCCTGGAGTCTCAGCGCCACCCCGAACTGATCAGCGACGAGCACGATTCGCTGCGGACGTCACGCGAGTTCATCACCTGGGCGGTCAACGAGGCGATCGCGAACGGCGAACTCACCACCGACACGAACGTCACCGAGCTCGTGGAGCTGCTCGTGGCGATGATCTGGGGAATGGGTTTCTACGCCGGTTTCGTCGGCGGTCACGAAGACCTCGCCGGGGTGGTCCACAACTTCCAGAAGCTGCTGGCGTCCACACTCTGGAACCTGCGCCCCTAGCCGACAACCGTCGTCGCATAGCTCGCCTAAGCGAAATCGCTAGCATGGCGATCGGTATGACCGATCGGAACGAGGGGGCTCACCAATGAGCTCATTGCGTACGCATGACGACAGCTGGGACATCGCGACCAGCGTCGGCTCGACGGCCGTCATGGTGGCCGCGGCCCGCGCCGCCGAGACCGCCAAGCCCGACCCGCTGATCCGCGATCCGTATGCCGAGGTGCTGGTCGCCGGCGTCGGGCCGGGAATCTGGGATTTCGTGCGCAGCGACGAGTTCGCCGCCAAAGTCGCCGAGGCCGACGCCGAGGTCGCCGCAGTCCTCGCGCACATGGGCAACTACCAGGCCGTGCGGACCCACTTCTTCGACGCCTTCTTCGCCGACGCGATGGCGGCGGGCATCCGGCAGGTCGTGATCCTCGCGTCCGGCCTCGATTCACGCGCGTACCGCCTGCCGTGGACTGAGGGGACCGTCGTCTACGAGATCGACCAGCCCAAGGTGCTCGAATACAAGGCGGAAAGGATGGCCGAGCACGGTGCGCAACCGTCGGCCGAGCGCCACGCCGTGGCCATCGACCTCCGCCAGGACTGGCCCGCCGCCCTGCGTGCCGGCGGCTTCGACGCCGACAAGCCGACCGCGTGGCTGGCCGAGGGGCTGTTGATGTATCTGCCCGCCGAGGCCCAGGACAGGTTGTTCGAACACATCACCGCGCTGAGCGCCCCCGGTAGTCGGGTGGCGGCCGAGGCCGTCGGCACGCGGTCCGACGAGAGACGTGCGGAGTTCCGGAAGAAGTTCGTGCGCATCGCCGCGCAGTTCGGCATCGAGAATGCGCCCGATGTCGCTGATCTGATGTACAACGATCCGGACCGGGCCGACGTCGCGCAGTGGCTCAACGAGCATGGCTGGCAGTCGTCGGCGGTCAGCTCTGCCGACGAGATGCGCAGGCTCGACCGCTGGGTGCTGCCGCCGGAGGATTCCGACCGTGACCAGTTCTCGGCGTTCGTCACCGCCGAGAAGTCGGACTGACCGCCCGAACGGGCGAGTAGAGGGGCAGGAAGTTGCCCCTTCAGGACGGGCCAACCGGTTGGTTAGGATCGGGTAATCCTCGGGTCAGGAAGGACACCCACCCATGACCACAGAATCCGTCGCGCCCGAAACCACCGCGGCAAACACCCCAGACATCCCCGGCACTGTGCGCAGGCTGCGCGAGACGTTCGCGTCCGGCCGCACGCGCAGCGTCGAATGGCGTAAACAACAGCTCCAAGCCATCGCGAGGCTGATGAGCGAGAACGAGGGCGCCATCATGGAGGCCCTCGACAAGGACCTCGGGCGCAGCCCGTTCGAGGCGTACCTCGCTGACATCGCCAGCACCGTGGGTGAGGCGAAGGACGCCGCCAAGAACGTCAAGAAGTGGATGCGTCGCCGCTACCGGCTGCTGGAGATGTCGCAGCTGCCCGGCCGCGGCTGGGTCGAGTACGAGCCGTACGGCACCGTGCTGATCATCGGCGCGTGGAACTTCCCGTTTGTGCTGACGCTCGGTCCCGCCGTCGGCGCCATCGCGGCGGGCAACACCGTCGTGCTCAAGCCGTCCGAGGTGTGCCCGGCATCGTCGGCCCTGATGGCCGAGCTCGTGCCGCGCTATCTCGACAACGATGCGATCGCCGTGATCGAGGGCGACGGCGCAGTCAGCCAGGAGCTCATCGCCCAGGGCTTCGACCACATCTGCTTCACCGGCGGCACCGAGATCGGCCGCAAGGTGTACGAGGCGGCTGCACCGCATCTGACGCCGGTCACCCTCGAACTGGGCGGCAAGAGCCCGGTCATCGTGGCCGCGGATGCGGACATCGAGGTGGCTGCCAAGCGCATCGCGTGGACCAAGCTGATCAACTCCGGCCAGATCTGCATCGCGCCCGACTACGTGCTCGCCGACGCCAAGATCCGCGACCAGCTCGTCGATGGGATCAAGAAGGCCGTGACGACTTTCGAGGCCGAGAACAAGATCGGCGGAAAGCGCATCGTCAACGAGCGCCACTTCGCCCGACTCACCGGGTCGCTGGCCGCGACCAAGGGCAACGTCGTCGTCGGCGGTGGTTCCGATGCCTCCAACATCACGATCGAGCCCACCGTCGTGGTGGACCCCGATCCGGCTGAGCCGCTGATGACCGATGAGATCTTCGGCCCGATCCTGCCGGTGATGACGGTCCAATCCCTCGACGACGCAATCAGTTTCGTCAACTCGCGACCCAAGCCGCTGGCCGCCTACCTGTTCACCAAGACCAAGAGCATCCGCGAGCGGGTCATCAAGGAGGTCACGGCGGGCGGCATGGTGGTCAACCATCTGCTCTTCCAGTTCTCGACGAACAAGCTGCCGTTCGGCGGGGTCGGTCCTTCGGGTACGGGCGCCTATCACGGCAAGTACGGCTTCGAGCAGTTCAGCCACAAGAAGACCGTGATGACCAAGCCGACCCGACCCGACTTGGGCGCCATGATCTACCCCCCGTATACAGAGAAGGCTCTCAAGCTCGCCAAGCGGCTCTTTTAATTTCGATTTCGGCGTGATTGGTAACGCTCAGCGTGACTGAACACGCCGAAATCCCAACTGTCTAGGAAGGAAACCCATGCCAGGAGTGCAGGACCGCGTCGTCGTCGTCACCGGGGCCGGAGGCGGACTCGGACGCGAGTACGCGTTGACGCTCGCCAAGGAGGGCGCCAGCGTCGTCGTCAACGACCTCGGTGGGGCCCGTGACGGCACCGGCGCCGGCCACAACATGGCCGACGAGGTGGTCAAGGAGATCAAGGACGCCGGTGGCCGCGCGGTCGCCAACTATGACTCGGTCGCGGAGCCCGAGGGCGCCGAGAACATCATCAAGACCGCCATCGACGAGTTCGGCAAGGTCGACGGCGTCGTGAGCAACGCGGGCATCCTGCGCGACGGCACCTTCCACAAGATGACGTTCGAGAACTGGGATGCCGTGCTCAAGGTTCACCTGTACGGCGGCTACAACGTGATCCGCGCGGCCTGGCCGCACTTCCGCGAGAACAGCTTCGGCCGCGTCGTGGTGGCCACCTCGACCAGCGGCCTGTTCGGCAACTTCGGTCAGGCCAACTACGGCGCCGCGAAGCTCGGTCTGGTCGGCCTGATCAACACGCTCGCCCAGGAGGGCGCGAAGTACAACATCAAGACCAACGCCGTCGCACCCGTCGCGGCCACCCGGATGACGCAGGACATCCTGCCGCCGGAGGTCTTCGAGAAGCTGACGCCGGAATACGTTGCGCCGGTGGTGACCTACCTGATGACCGAGGAAGTGCCGGACACCGCGTCGGTGTTCATCGTCGGCGGCGGCAAGGTGCAGCGCACCGCGCTGTTCCAGAACGAGGGCATCACGTTCACCGACGTGCCTTCGGTCGAGGATATCGCCGCCAAGTGGGGCGAGATCACCGATCTGTCCGCGGCGAAGCGCGCCACGTTCTCGCTCGGCTGACACGAGTGAAAGCGCTTGTCGCGCAGGAGCTTTCCGGACCAGCTGGGTTGGCTTACACCGACGTCGATGACGTCGTCGGCAATGACGATGTAGTCATCGTCGACGTTCGCGCCGCCGGTGTGAGCTTCCCGGACCTGCTGCTTTTGCGGGGTGAATACCAGCTGCGGTTGGAGCCACCGTTCATCCCCGGCATGGAGGCCGCGGGGGTGGTGGTGTCGGCGCCGTACGAATCGGAGTTCAAGCCGGGCCAGCGCGTCACCGCGCTGACGATGATGGGTGGCTGGGCGGAGCGCGTTGCGGTGCCGCCCGCCAACCTTCGATCGACGCCTTACGAACTCGACGACGCGGAAGCCGTCGCGCTGCTCGGCAACTACCAGACGATGTACTTCGCGCTCGCCCGCCGCGCCGCGCTGCGGGCCGGTGAGACCGTCCTCGTCCTCGGCTCGGCGGGTGGCGTCGGCACCGCGGCCATTCAGATTGCGAAGGCGTTGGGCGCCACCGTGATTGCGATGGTGCACCGTCCGCAGGGCACCGAGTTCGTGAAGTCGCTGGGCGCCGACGTTGTCCTCCCGCTGACCGACGGCTGGCTGCAGGCCGTCAAGGACCACACCGGCGGGCGCGGTGTGGACGTGGTCGTCGATCCCGTCGGCGGCGACGTGTTCGACGACGCGATCCGCGCGCTGGCGACCGAGGGACGGCTGCTCGTCCTCGGCTTCGCGTCCGGTGGCGGCATCCCGAACGTGAAGGTGAACAGGCTGCTGCTGCGCAATGTCTCGGTCATCGGGGTGGGCTACGGCGAGTTCATCAACCGCACTCCCGGCGCTCAGTCGCTCTTCGAATTCGGTGTCGGTGAACTGGTGAAGGCCGGCCTGCGTCCGCCTCCGCCGATGCGCTTCCCCCTGTCGAAGGGCGCCGAGGCGCTGCAGACCCTGGCCGACGGCGGCGTGTTCGGCAAGGTAGTGCTGGAGCCGTAATGGGTGCGCGAGCGCTGGCGTTCGACGTGTTCGGCACCGTCGTCGACTGGCGCTCGAGCGTCATCGCCGAACTCGAGGCCTTCGGCAAAAGCCATGGGGTAGAACAGGATTGGGCGACATTCGCCGACAACTGGCGCAAGGGCTACCTGCCTGCGATGGACCGGGTGCGTCGCGGTGAGCTGCCGTGGACGAGGATCGACGACCTGCACCGCATGATCCTCGAGGAGCTGCTGCGCGACGCGGGCATCACGGAGGTCAGCGATGCGGACGTCGACCGGTTGAACCGTGCCTGGCATCGACTCGACCCGTGGCCGGACACCGTCGAGGGGCTCACCCGACTCAAGGAACGGTTCGTCATCACGACGCTGTCGAACGGCAACGTCTCGCTGCTGACGAACATGGCCAAGCGGGCGGGGCTGCCGTGGGACTGCGTGATCTCGGCCGAGCTGTTCCGCCACTACAAGCCCGACCCGGAGGCCTACCTTGGGTGCGCGGACCTGCTCGGCGTGCGACCCGACGAGCTGATGCTCGTCGCGGCCCATCCCGGCGACCTGCGCGCCGCGCAACACGTCGGTCTGATGGCTGCCTACGTCGCCCGCCCGCTGGAGTACGGACCCAATCAGCGAGCGCATCAGGTCACCGACGGTGAATTCGACGTAACAGCAACGGATTTTCTGGATCTCGCCGACCAGCTCGGCGTTTGATGACCCGGCGTAGCGTGGGATCGTGACCGATCAACACCTCCCGCCGGCCCTGCGCCGGGCCCTGGACCTGCTCGCCGATCCGCCGGCGAATCCCGACGTCAGCATGGGGTATCTGGATCTGCTGGGCGACCGGCCGACCACCGACGACGACCCGCCGCGCAACACCGGATTCATCCAGGCGGTGTGGGCGTCGGGTCCCGGGTCGTTCTTCTACGACAACGCGCAGGCCTTGGCGCGCAGATTCATGGGCGCATGGCAGCTGCCCGTCGAATGGTTGAGCATTCCGCCCGGCGGCGTGGCTCTGGACGTCGGCAGCGGCCCGGGAAACATCACCGCACAATTGGCGCGTGCCGCGGGGCCCGACGGCCTCGGGCTGGGCGTCGACATCTCCGAACCGATGCTGGCCCGCGCGGTCGCGGCCCAGGCGGGACCGAATGTCGGCTTCCTGCGCGCCGACGCGCAACAGCTGCCGCTTCGCGACGAGACCGTCGACGCGGCGGTCTCGCTGGCCGTGCTGCAGTTGATCCCGAATCCGGCGCAGACCCTGTCCGAGATCGTGCGGGTGCTGCGGCCGGGCGGGCGGATGGCCGTCATGGTGCCGACCGCGGGCGTGGCCAGCCCGCTGTTCCGGGCGCTGCCCGCCACCGGGGCGCGCGTCTTCGCCGAGGACGAGATCGGCGACATCCTCGAGGACCTCGGCATGGCCGGCGTCAGGGCGAAGACCGTCGGCACCTTCCAATGGGTGCGGGCGCGGCGGCCGTGACCCACTAACCTCGTGTGGTGGGTACCGCCGGCATCATCTCAGTGGCGCTCGCCATCGCCGTCGGCATCGTCGGCATCGTGGTGCCCTTGCTGCCGGGCACACTGCTGGTGTTCGCCGCGATCGCGGTGTGGGCGGTCGTCGAGAACAACGTCACCGGCTGGGTGACGCTGGGGGTCGTGGCCGCGCTGCTCGGCGTGACCGCCTTGATCAAGTACACCTGGCCGGTGAAACGGATGCGGGCCGCCGATGTGCGCCCGCTGAGCCTGGTGGCGGGCGGGGCGCTCGGCATCATCGGTTTCTTCGTGATCCCGGTCGTCGGCCTGGTGATCGGCTTTGTGCTGGGCGTCTATCTGGCCGAGGTGGCCACCCGCGGGGACCAGCGACAGGCCTGGGCGTCGACCAAGCACGCCGTGAAGGGTGTGGCGCTGTCGATGGGTGTCGAGCTGGCCGGCGCGCTGCTTGCGACCGTCGCGTGGATAGTCGGGGTGTATCTGACCCCGTAGTGGTTAGGCCAACAGCGCGTCACGCAGTCGCGTGACGTCTTCGGGGGTCACCCCCGCCGCTTCGAGGTAGGGCTGGATGCCGCCGTAGGTGTCGACGATGGTCCGCCGCGACGCCTCCAGATACTCGGGCTGCACCCCGAGTACCGCGTCGGTCAGCCGGGCCTCGACGAAGGTGACCTCCTCGTCGGTCTCGATGCGTTCGCGGACCGACTTGAGGATCTGCTCCCGCAGCCGCGGCACCGCCGCATTGCTGCGCAGGAAGTCGGCGGTCACCACATCGGGATCGACGCCGACGGCCTCGAGGACCGTCGCGACGGTGAACCCCGTCCTGTCTTTACCGGCGAAGCAGTGCGTGATCACCGGGCGGCCCGCCCCGATCAGCGAAATGACTTGCCGCACTGCACGTTGCGCGCCGGCCAGCGTCGGGAACCGCTGGTACTCCTCGGTCATGAACCGCGACGCGGCCTCGGTGATGTCCTCGTTGTCGGGCTTCTCGGTCATCATCTTCTGGAACGCCGTCTCGTGCGGAGCGGCGCCGTTGACGGTGGTGACCTCGTGGAAATGCAGGTGGTGCACCTCGACGCCGGCGGGTATGGCGCCCGTGCCGTGACGCTCCACCTCGCGAGCTGACCGCAGGTCGGCCACGTCGGTGATGCCGAGGTCCAGCAGCGCGGTCCGCCCCGCGTCGTCCAACCCGCTCAACTCACTGGAGCGGAAGAACCGGCCTGGCCGGATGCCGGTCTCCTCAGCGATGTCGCGGAAGTTCCACGCCCCCGACAGGGCATCCGGATTCGGGGTCACAGAGCGGACCTTGGCGTCACCGCCGCGGCGAAAGCGCCTTTCTCGCGGCCCAGTTCGGCGCGCGCGATGGTTCGCATGTGTACCTCGTCCGGGCCGTCGAACAGGCGCATCGCGCGGTGCCAGCCGTACATCCGGGCCAGGATGGTGTCATCGCTGACGCCGGCGCCGCCGTGCACCTGGATCGCGCGGTCGATGACGTTGCACGCCATCTGTGGTGCGACCGACTTGATCTGGGCGACCAGCACCTGGGCTTCCTTGCTCTTGTTGCCGTGCTGGTCGATCACCCACGCCGCCTTGTGACACAGCAACCGGGCCTGCTCGATCTCGTTGCGGGACTGCGCAACCTGCTGCTGCACCACGCCCTGGTCGGCCAACGGCTTGCCAAACGCGATGCGGGTGTTGACACGTTCGATCATCAACGCCAACGCACGCTCGGCCACGCCGATGGCACGCATGCAGTGGTGGATGCGGCCAGGTCCGAGGCGGGCCTGCGCGATCGCGAACCCGCTGCCCTCCTCGTGCAACAGGTTCGTGACGGGCACCCGCACGTTGTCGAAGACGATCTCGCAGTGCCCGTGCTGGTCCTGCCAACCGAACACCGGCAGCGAACGCTGGATGTCGACGCCAGGGGTGTCAACGGGCACCAGGATCATCGACTGCTGCTGGTGGCTGGCCGCATCCGGGTTGGTGCGGCCCATCACGATGAGGATCTTGCAGCGGGGGTCGGCGGCGCCGGTGATCCACCACTTGCGGCCGTTGATGACGTACTCGCCGCCGTCGCGCAGCATGGTCGTCTGGATGTTGCGAGCGTCGCTGGAGGCCACCGCGGGCTCCGTCATGGCGAACGCGCTGCGGATCTCACCGTTGAGCAGCGGTTCGAGCCACTGCTTGCGCTGCTCCTCGTTCGCGAACAGATGCAACGTCTCCATGTTGCCGGTGTCGGGTGCCGCGCAGTTGGTCACCTCGGGCGCGATCTCCATGCTCCAGCCGGTCAGCTCGGCCAGCGGGGCGTACTCGAGGTTGGTCAGGCCCGACTCGGCGGGCAGGAAGAGGTTCCACAGGCCCCGCTCCTTGGCCAGCTTCTTGAGGTCTTCGATGACCGGCGGGACGGTGTGGTCGTCGGGACCCTTCTCCTGCCGGTAAGCGTGGTACTCGTGCTCGGCCGGGAAGACGAATTCGATCATGAATTCGGAGAGCCGCTTGTGGTAGTCCTGACCCTTGGCCGACATCGCGAAGTCCATGGCAGTCACGATATGACACCCGTAAAAACGGGAATCGCGGCAGTCCATGACACGTATAACTGGGCATGACCGAAAGCCGCCCGCCGTACCCGCCGTTCACCGCCGAGACAGCCATCCAGAAGGTCCAAGCCGCCGAAGATGCGTGGAACACCCGCGACCCCGAGCGCGTCAGCCTGGCGTACACAGTGGATTCGCAATGGCGCAACCGTGACGTACACGTCGTGGGCCGAGCGCAGATCGTCGCGTTCCTGACGCAGAAGTGGCAGCGCGAGTTGGACTACGTGCTGCGCAAGAGCCTGTGGGATTTCCACGACAACCGCATCGCCGTGCGGTTCCAGTACGAATGCCACGACGCCGACGGCCAGTGGTACCGCAGCTATGGCAACGAGTTGTGGGAGTTCAACGCCGAGGGCCTGATGTCGCGGCGGGAGGCGAGCATCAACGACGTGAAAATCGAAGCGTCACAGCGGCGGTACTTCGGGCCGCGGCCGGAGTCGGAATACGGGGTGGAGATTCCTCTTTGGTGAAGGCTATTCGCCGGTCCCCAGGTCGATGATGAACCCGGTGCCGGCGTTGTAGCCGCGGTGGCGGGGGATCACGATGACGGGGGGATGGGCGATGGTGTTCGGGGTGGCGACCAGGCCCGGCCGAGGCTCGGGCTGATAGGAGTAGGTGCCTGCATTGGCCATCCCCGCCAGGCCCAGCGCGGCTCCGCCGAGAATGCCCGCGGTGACGGCGGGGAGTGCGATGTAGCGGGCGAAGCTGCGGCTGATGGTCATCTGAGCGTTCCTGTCGTTTAGGTCTTATGTGTTTTGGCGTTGAACCAACTATCGCCTGCGGTGGCGGCGAAGTCTGTCGGCTGATCGCTCTCTGACCTGGGGGATTCCGCTGTCCCCCGATCAGGGGACAGCGGAATCCCGGGGCGGTCAGCGGAGTTGGCCCGGCTCGAGCATGATCACGCGCTCGATGCCGTCGTGGTGCATGCCGGCCACGGCCGACGGGGCGGGGTGAGCCTTCACAACCGGTGGGGCAGGAATCGACGGACGCGGTGGCGTGTAGGTCCCCGCGCTCGCGGTGCCGGCCAACCCGAGCGCGGCTCCGCCGATGATCCCGGCCGAGACGACGGGCAGCGCGAAGAAGCGCGCGACGCGGCGAGTGGTGATGCTGTTCATCTGAATTCTCCTGTGTCACTTGATGTTTGGTACTTCTTGCCGGAGGTTTCCGGCGATGACACAAGCCTGCGACGTCGGCGCCGTGCTGTCTGTCGCGCAAAAGAACGGCACGCCGGATGAATCGCGTGTAGTCCATTCGGATGAAGGATCTCGACGCTTTACGTAGCTGTGGGCACGGCCGACCAGGGATACTGTGTCGTGGCTCTTTCGGCGACGGTCTTCAAGGTTGAACTCGGCGTCTCCGATGTCGACCACGGTTACTACGCCGATCACATGTTGACTGTGGCCCGTCATCCCAGTGAGACCGATGAGCGGATGGTGGTGCGGCTGTTGGCGTTTGGGCTGCGCGCGCATCGACTCGACGACGTCGACGGTGAGTTGGCGTTCGGGCCGGGACTGTCCACCCCCGGCGTACCGGACCTGCGCCTGGCTGACTACACGGGCCGGATCCTGGAGTGGATCACCGTCGGCCAGCCCGATGCACGCGTCCTGGGCAAGGCGGTCAGCCAGGCTGACCGGGTGCTGCTGTACCCCTTCTCATCCGGAGTGGCCACGTGGTGGCGCAACGCGGGACCCAGACTGGCGGGGCTGCCGAATTTGTCTGTGCTGCAGATTCCGCACCTGCCGGTGCAGCGGCTGGCCCAGGCGGTCGACCGGCGGGTCGCGGCACGGGTGATGGTGATGGAGGGTCAGGTCACGATGGGCCTGGGCGACGTCGACGTCAGCTTCACACCCGAGCCGCTGAAGTGAACACAGGAGCCGGAGAGGCGGTCAAAGCCGACCGTCGATCCGCTCCGGGGTCACCCGCACCACCGTCATTTCGGAGTGTCGAGGCGCTTTCGGCGGCATCCGCCAGGCTGCTGTGCGAAGCTTTGAGCTGTGTCGACAGGCCTGACCAGGGACAAAGTCCGGGTAGTGGTCGGCGATGATCACCCGATGTTTCGCGACGGTGTGGTGCGCGCGCTCGTTTCCAGCGGGTCGATCGAGGTGGTTGCCGAGGCCGATGACGGATTGTCGGCACTCGAGGCCATCCGCACGCATCTGCCAGAGGTAGCCCTTCTCGACTACCGAATGCCGGGCATGGACGGCGCCGAGGTCGCTGCGGCCGTCCAGCGCGATGAACTGCCGACGCGAGTGCTCCTGGTGTCCGCGCACGACGAGTCGGCGATCGTCTTCCGCGCGCTACAGGAGGGTGCCGCGGGATTCCTGCCCAAGGAGTCGAGCCGCTCTGAACTCGTGAACGCTGTCCTGGACTGCGCCAAGGGCCGCGATGTCGTGGCGCCCAGTCTGGCCGCGGGGCTGGCCGGCGAGATCCGCAAGCGTGCCGAACCCGAAGGCCCGGCGCTGAGCCCGCGTGAACGCGAGGTGCTGAAGCTGATCGCCGCGGGCAGCAGCATCCCCGCGATGGCCAAGGAGCTGTTTCTTGCGCCGTCCACCGTCAAGACCCACGTGCAACGCCTCTACGAGAAACTCGGCGTGAACGACCGGGCCGCCGCGGTTGCCGAAGCGATGCGCCGCAAGCTGCTGGACTAGCCGTGCTGGACCGCGTCGCCGGCTATTTCGCGAGGGAGCCTGTCCGCGTCACCGCGTTTCTGCGGCTGCCGCTCATCGCTCTGATCGCGCTGCTGGTGTGGACGTGGGAGGTCGACCACTGGCTGCCGGGCGTCTACGAAGTGGTGCTGGGCTTCTACGGCGCAGCCGCCGTGGTGTGGCTGATCGTCGTGTTGCAGGGCCCCGTGCCACGCTGGGCGGACTGGACCTCGACCGCCATCGACGTCCTGGTCGTGGTGGTGTTGTGTCTGGTGTCCGGCGGGGCGACCGCAGCGTTGCTGCCGGTGTTCTTCCTGCTGCCGATCGCGGTGGCCTTCCAGGACCGACCCATGCTCACCGCGATCCTGGGCACCGGCACCGCCCTCGGCTATCTAGCGGTGTGGATCGTGTACTCCAAGCGCGATGACCACGTCGGTCTGCCCGACATCGTCTACACGCACGTCGGCTTCCTGCTGTGGGCCGCAGCCGCCACCACCGCGCTGTGTCTGGTGCTGGTATGGCGGCGCGCGCGCGTCGCCAAGCTCCAGCACATCCGCCTGCAACTGGTGTCCGAGGCGATGCAGGCCGACGAGCGGCACAACCGGGAAGTCGCCGAGCACTTGCACGACGGACCGCTGCAGACCCTGCTGGCGGCGCGCCTCGACCTTGACGAGATCCGCGAACGCAATGACGATCCAGCACTCGAAGCGGTGCATGCCGCACTGCAGGAGACCGCCGCGCAGTTGCGCTCGACGGTCACCGAACTGCATCCTCAGGTGCTCGCCCAGCTCGGTCTTACGCCGGCGGTGCGAGAACTACTGCGGCAGTTCGAGGCTCGCGGCGACTACACGGTGGAGGCTGACCTCGAGGACGTCGGCAAGGTCGAGTCCCAGCAGCTGATGTACCGGGCCGCCAGGGAATTACTGGCCAACATCCACAAGCACGCGCGCGCGACGACTGTGCGGATGGGTCTGTCGCGGCGGGGCAACCGGATCGTGTTGACCGTCAGCGACAACGGGAAAGGCTTCGACCCGGCGAACGTCGAGGGTTATGTCGCCGACGGGCACATCGGCCTGGGGTCGTTGCTGGCGCGGTTCGATGGGCTGGGCGGATCGATGGAGATCAACTCCGTGCCCGGTCACGGAACGCAGGTGACAGCAACCTCGCCCCCGGAGCCGGTCAGCGAGTGAGGGTGAAAAATCATTGAGGACAACGGGGTAGAGGGAGTAGCGTCCGGCCGATGAAGTGGCGGATGATCATGATCGCCACTGTCATCGTCGTCGCGGCGCTGGCAGTGAACGCGTTCGTGGTTACGAGAGCCACGCGTTCGGCGGAGGCGTTCGACGGTGGCCGGGTGCTCCAGCTCGACGGCCCGGACCTGAACGTCAAGGAGTATGGCCCTCCCGGTGACCGCGCCGTCGTGCTGCTGCACGGGTATTCGGCCTCGGTGGAGTGGTGGAACCGCGTCACCGCGGCCCTGCTCGATCGCCGGGTCATCGCGATCGACCTCGTCGGGCACGGTGGTTCGGAGGCCCCCGCGGATGCCGCGCAGTACGGCATCGACGGGCAGGCGGAAGCGGTGCGACGGGCGCTGGATGCGCTCGGCGTCGAACATGCGATTCTGGTGGGCCATTCGATGGGCGGGCTGGTGGCGATCGCGCTCGCCGAACTGGATCCAGAACATGTTGAGCGTGTGGCGGTTTCCGACACTCCCGCCGCTGAGGACCTGGTGGACAAGCCCGCGCTCGCGGGTCTGGCGTGCGCTCCGCTCATCGGGCCTGCTGTGGACTTATTGCGGTCGTTGGATCCGGTCACCGACAGCTCGCTGCAGACGGGATTCGCCGATGACTACCCGGTGCCGGCGTTTGCGCATCGATCGCTGAAACAGCTGACGCACAAAGGCGTTTGCGAGTCGGGCAACCAGGGCGAGGAGCGCGATGCGGCCGACCGACTGGCGGGTCTCGGGAAGCCGGTGCTCGTCGTGTGGGGTGAGCGCGACGTGCTGGCACCGACCGCCGCCAACGTCGAGCGTTACCGCAGGGCGGGCCTGACCCCGAAGGTCATCCCCGGCTCGGGGCACAGCCCGATGGTCGAGGCGCCGGGCGCGTTCATCAACGCCATCACGGAATTCATCCAATAGTTTTTCCGGCGAGCAGACGCCAACACCCCCATTTTGGGGCCGATTTGGGGGTTTTCACGCCTGCTCGCGGGAGGGGTGAGCGGGTTAAGAGGTGACCAATCCGCGCGCGATGACCAGACGCTGAATCTGGTTGGTGCCCTCGAAGATCTGCATTATCTTCGCCTCGCGCATGTAGCGCTCGACACGGAAGTCACGTGTATAACCGACACCACCGAACACCTGCACGGCGTCGGTGGTGACCTTCATCGCGGCGTCCGTCGCCACCAGCTTGGCGACGCTGGCCTGCTCGGAGTAAGGCCGGCCCGCATCGCGGCGGCGTGCGGCATCGAGGTACGTCGCACGCGCGGTGGTCACGGCCGCGGCCATGTCGGCCAGCAGGAAGCCGAGCCCCTGATGGTCGATGATCTTGCGGCCGAACGTCGTTCGTTCGTTGGCGTAGCGGACGGCCTCGTCCAGTGCGGCCTGCGCCAACCCGGTGGCGACTGCGGCGATACCGAGCCGGCCGGAATCCAAAGCGCTGAAGGCGATCTGCAACCCCTGCCCCTCATCGCCGATGCGGCGATCGGATCCGATGCGGGCGTTGTCGTAGAACGCCGCCGTGGTCGGTACGGCGTGCAACCCCATCTTCTCCTCGGGCTTGCCGAAGCTCAGCCCCGGCAGATCGCCGGGCACCAGGAAGCAACTGATACCCCGCGAGCCCTCACCGGTGCGGGCGAACAAGGTGTAGAAGTCGGCGACACCGCCGTGGGTGATCCACGATTTCGACCCGTTCAGCACGTAATCGTCGCCCTCGGGTTTCGCCGCACACCTCAGCGCCGCGGCGTCCGAGCCCGCCTGCGGCTCCGAAAGGCTGTAGGCCCCGATCTGCTCGCCAGAGAGCATGCCGGGCAGCCACCGTTTGCGCTGTTCGTCGGTGCCGAACATCAGCAGCGGGTGTGACGACAGGCTGTGCACGCTGACCGCGACCGCCACGGCCGCCCACCGCGCCGCGATCTCCTCGAGCACCTGCAGGTAGACCTCGAAGGGCTGACCGCCCCCGCCCCACTCCTCGGGTTGCGGCAGACTCAAAAGACCGGCTGCGCCGAGCGCGGGGAACACGCCGTCCGGGTATGTTTCGGCCTTTTCGTGTGCGTCGACGACCGGGTCGAGCACCTTGTCGGCGATCTCCCGGGTCAGCGCGATCAGGTTTTCGGCGTCCTCGCTGGGCAGCAGCCGATCGACAGCCATCCGATGCCTCCCATGGTTGTGCGGATCGAAGTAACCATAGGCTTGGCCCGCATGGACCAGACGGGCGGTTCGACTGTGCCAGTCAGTTGCACCGGCGGTGCCAGGCGACGAAATACACGACCATGGCTGCGGTCAGCGCGACGAGGACCCACAACACGAGGATCTGATCGATCCACGCGCCGGGTGGGGGAGCGCCGGGCATGAAGCTCCGTATCGGAATGATCGCGAACAACGATGCGGCATACCACGTCCCGAACGGCGGCATGAACTGCTTCCGCCCGCGAATCATCTCGATCGACAGGAAGAGCGCGATCGCGGGCAGGGTTACCAGCACCAGGCACAAGCCGACATCGAAGGCGAGCGGGCCACGCGCGCGGCTCAAATGGATTGTCTGGTAATCGCCTTCACCGGAGGACTGGGTGGACGGTCCGCTGCGCGTGGTGCTGATGTCCCAGCTGTTGAGGTTGCCGGTCACTTCCACCCGGGCGGGTTGGAACTTGCGATCGTCACCGGAACCGACGATCACATCCGCCCGCACCGGACCGATTGTGTAGTCGTCGAAGGGCCAACTCTCGGGGTCACCGTAGGTTTCGAGTGTCGTGCTGATCTCTTGGGGCAAGCTCCCCGCGGGCGTTTCGAGGTCGCCGCCGATGCTGACCTCATCCACGAACAGGCGCACCGCGACGTTGGTGTTCACCACGTTGAGAGCCGGGTTCATGTATTTGTCGGCGGGGTAGACCATGACGTCCACGTCCAACTGGGTTTCCACCGTGCGGAGTTCTTCGAGGTCGACGACCACGACCGTGTCACCGCTCTCGCCGATGTCCGGTGGGGGTAACGACTCGGCCGGACCGGCGACGTAGTGGTAGCCGGCCAGCGCCGCGGCGTACACGACGATGATGATGAGCACCGTGCCGAAACTGGCCAGCCGTCCCCGCACGTCAGAGTTTGGCTTCGGCGGGGCGTCTACCGGCACGCTGGGGATCGTAATTCGATACTGCGCCCAAATCGGGGCGGCGTGCCGATACGAAATGCCCAGTGTGAGGGGAGGCCGTCGCCATGGTCCGCTAGGCCGTGACCACGTCTTCTTTCAAGACGTCGACGACCTGTTCGCGGAGCACATTGCGGCGAATCTTGCCGGTCGCGGTCTTGGGTAACTCCTCCATGACGACCACCGCACGTGGGCGCTTGAAGGCCGCGAGTTCTTCGCGACACCAGTCGACCAACTCGTCGGCCACCACGGACTGACCTGGCTGCGGGACCACGCATGCGACCGGTTTCTCGAGTCCTGCGGCGTCGGGCGCGGCAACCACGACCGCCTCCGCAACGTCAGGATGCTTCAGCAACCGCTCCTCGACCTCGGCTGGTGACACCCACATGCCGCCTGCCTTGAGAATGTCACCCGTACGTCCCAGACAGCTATATGAGCCGTCGTGGTTGCGAACGTAGGCGTCACCGGTTCGTAGCCATTCACCCTGAAACACTTGACGTGTCGTCGATGCGCGGCACCAGTAGCCGGTTGCGATGGAGGATCCGCGGAGGAACAGGGTGCCCGGTTGCCCGGGTGCATCGATAACGACGCCGTCTTCGTCACGCAGGTCGACGTGATACCCGGGCACAGGCACACCTGACGAGCCGGGGACAACCTTGCCGGGTCTGTTCGACAAATAGATGTGCAGTGCCTCCGTCGACCCGATTCCATCGAGGACCTCGAGTCCGAAGCGCCGGAGCAGGCGTTCGTAGAGCGGTGCCGGGAGCGCTTCACCCGCTGAAATACCTTGGCGCACAGTGGAGAAGGTGTCGTCAGGAATGTCGGACGACAACATCGACGAGTAAAAGGTGGGCACAGCGAAGAACAACGTTGGCCGTGCGGCTCGGATGCGCTCGGCGATGCCGGCCGGCGTGGGCCGTCCGCGCTCGAGAATGGTGGTCGCCCCCACCGACAGCGGGAAGAAGCAGGAATTGCCGATTCCGTATGCAAAGAACAGTTTCGCCACGGACAGGAACCGGTCCTGAGGCTGAATGCCGAGCACACCGACTCCGTAGCTTTCGGCAACCAACCGAATGCTTTCGTGACGATGCATCGCCGCCTTCGGCGTGCCCGTCGTGCCGGAGGTGTACAGCCACAGTGCTGGTGAGTCAGGCCAGGTGTCATAGGGCTTCGATGTCGGTCCGGCGCTGGTGAGCACATCCCATTGGTGTACGGCGACGCCTTGCGGCATATCAGAAGATGCGATCCCGTCGAACACGACGTCGGTGATCTCTGGCGCGGACGCTACGGCTGCCGACACCGCTGTGGCGAATTCCGTCGATGCGCACAGCACTTTCGCGCGCGAATCCACGAGCAGCTTGCCGAGTTCGACGCCCGTCAGCATCGTCGATACCGGCGCAGGCACGGCGCCCAGATACATGGCCGCGAGGATCGCGGTGAGCAGTTCGATGTCGTCGGCCATACACAGCACGACCCGCTCTTCGGGGCGCACACCCAGCCGCTGCAGACCGCCTGCGACATGGTGCACCGCGTCCGCGAGCTCTTCGTAAGTGAGGGTTCGCTTCGACGCGACAACCGCCGTCTGGGCGCCATGGCCTTGCCGTACATGGCGATCGACCAGGTAGTCCGCCGCGTTGAATAGAGCGTTCGATGGTGGCACCGACGATGTGTCCATCAATAACTCCCATCGGTTGCGCAACAGAACCGATCGCCGTCGATTGCGCACCGAGCACCGCTGCGGCGTAGAGGTCGGCTGGCAACGGACCTGGCGGTGGGCGCTGAAGCTTGTGCCGGGTAGCTGTTCAGCACCAGGAATATACTACGCAGCCCTCAATTACGTACAGATTTTTGTCAAATATTTACCTCGGGTGATAGCGACTGCGACGCACACTTCCGTGGCCGTTCTCGGGTGTCAGGTCAGGTAGACGTATTCGTAGTCGAAGGCCTTGCCGTTGATTCCCTGGACAGGCGGCGCCATCCAACTGGCGATCTTGCCGGGCTCGTAGACAGGCTGCATCAGCGATCGCACGAACGTCAGGTCGTTTTCGGTGGGCAGCCACTTGGCCTCGCGCTGCTTCCAGGTCTCCGCGTCGAGGATGTCGCCTGTCGGGCTGATGTGGCTGTCGGAATAGATCCCGACCGCGCGATTGAATCCGACATAGGGAAGCGTGAATTGGTAGTCGATCTCATTGTCGCCCAGGATCTTGTTCCACCGCTTGACCCCGCTTTGGCAGTCTCCGATGTATTCGCTTCGCAGGTCGAGGTTCAGTGCCAGCAGCGCAGAGAGCTGTTCTCTACTCGAGGTGCCGTCGGCGTTAGGGGATTCCAGGATTGCGGTGTCATTGACCAGTTGGTGGTCGTCGTTGCGCCGCTCCTCCTGCCAGCGGCCCTTCAGGCCCGCCGTGAAGTAATTCGCGGCGTTGGTGGAGGTTTCGCTGCCGAACAGATCGAGGGACACGCTGTAGTGGAAGTTGATGTACTTCTGGATGATCTCCAACGGAATACCGCCGTAGGCAGCGATGTCGAGCGTGTCATGCTCGCGAATCAGTTCGGCGCTGCGGGTTACGACGCGATCGATTCCGGTGGTGCCCACCATCATGTGGTGGGCTTCTTCTTTGAGCATGAACTCGCAGGTGCGTGACAGCGGATCGAACGCACTTTCCTTCAGTGTGCCCAGCTGATACTTACCGTCGCGGTCGGTGAAGTAGGTGAACATGTAGAACGCGAGCCAGTCGGCGGTCTTCTCGTTGAAGGCGCCGAGGATGCGCGGGGAGTCCGGGCTCCCAGAGTTGCGGTACAGCAAAGCCTCTGCCTCGTCGCGACCTTCCTTGCCGAAGTAGGCGTGCAGCAGGTACACCATCGCCCATAGGTGGCGTCCCTCTTCGACGTTGACCTGGAACAGGTTTCGCAGGTCATACAGGGATGGGGCAGTGAGGCCCAGTAGCCGCTGCTGCTCGACGGAGGCCGGTTCGGTGTCGCCCTGCACGACGATGAGTCGCTGCAGATCGGCACGGTGCTCGCCCGGAACCTGCTGCCATACCGGCTCGCCCTTGTTCTCGCCGAAGGCGATGCGTCGGTCAGGTTTGGGTTCGGCCAGGAAGATGCCCCAGCGATAATCGGGGACGTTGACGTGGTCGAAGTGCGCCCATCCCTCGCGGCCGACGGTGACCGCCGTGCGCAGGTACACGCCATGCGTTTTCAGAGTTGGGCCCATCTCGCCCCACCAGTTCAGGAACTTCGGCTGCCACCCCTCGAGCGCGCGCTGCAGCCGACGATCCGAGGAAAGGTCGACGTTGTTGGGGATCTTGTCCTCGTAGTTGATCGATATCGCCATGGCGCTCAGACCCGCTTCCTGTCGAAGTTCGCCGATTTACCGGTACCGTATCGCCGTAACGCTCCTTCTTCTCCGGATGCGTTGGGGCGGACGAAGATCCAGTTCTGCCAGGCAGACAGCCGGCCGAAGATCTTGGTCTCGACGGTCTCTGGTCCGACGAAGCGATGATTGGCCTCCATGCCGGTGCATGCGTCCGGCGACAACGCCGCGCGACCCTCGATCACAAGGCGGATCTCGTCCTCCCAGTCGATGTCGTCGGGCGCATCGGTGACCAGACCCAATTCGTCGGCCTGAGAAGGAGTCAGCAGGTCGCTGACCTCGTTGTCCCGTAACCGGTTCAAGTGATCGTCGTGTCCGTAGAACCGTGACTCCAGGCGCGAGATGCCGTTGCCCATCGGGAACAGGCCGAAGTTGGCGGCCGTCAGTCGCAGCTGCGCCCGCTCGTCGCTGTCCTCATCGTCCAGCGGAGGCCCATCGAGGATGTACTGCCGATCACAGGCCAATGCCAGTTCAGTCAGCATCCCGGAAAAGCAGCTGCCAGGCAGGATCTCGGCGATCAGGCTTCGACTGGTCACGTCCAGACGCTTGAGGACCCGCTTGTAGTACAGCAGGATCTCGTTGGCCAGCCAGTGCTCATCGGCATTGTCCAGCAGCAAGCGCTCGTAGCCGTCGACCACGGCGAGATCGCCTGCCGTGCGGATGATCCAGGTGCCGACGGCGGTCTCGTTGGTACGCAGACGAAGAATCAGGTCGTCGAGTTCACGGGTCACCGCCAGCGGCCAGAAGTCGGCACCCTGCGCGGCCGCCGCGTCCATGTCGGCCGGTGCCGGAGCCTGCGGCGCGTGCACGGTGATCGTCACCGCCGCGTTCGCACGGTCGAACTCGGCCGTCACAAAGTCATAGGCGATGCCGTCGGCGCTGATACTGCGCTTCAGCGGCGTCAGCTCGACGCCCTGGCCGTTCGACGGGCGCGACGAGCGGGAAGCCAACTCGGCGGCGCGCAGACGCGCAGACTGCTCGAACTGCCGCGGCGCAGCGAGCTCGTCAACCAACCCCCACTCCAGCGCGGTCTTGCCACGCAAACCGTCGGAGCGGGTCGCGAACACGTCCGCGCGATCCTTGCGCACCCACCGCTTGTCGACGACCCTCGTCAATCCGCCCGTGCCGGGCAGCACGCCAAGCAGCGGCACCTCGGGCAGCGAAACGGCCGATGAGTTGTCGTCGACAAGCAGAATGTGGTCGCAGGCCAACGCCAACTCATATCCGCCACCGGCACAGGAGCCGTTGACCGCCGCGAGGTAGATCTGGCCGGAATGCGCTGAGGCGTCCTCCATTCCGTTGCGGGTCTCGTTGGTGAACTTGCAGAAGTTCACCTTCCACGCATGCGAAGAAGCGGCCAGCATACGAATGTTCGCGCCCGCGCAGAACACCTTCTCCTTACCGCTGGTGACCACGACCGCCTTGATCTCCGGGTGCTCGAATCGCAGCCGCTGAGTGGCGTCATACAACTCGATGTCAACGCCCAGGTCGTAGGAATTCAGTTTCAGCTCGTAGCCGGGGACCATTCCGCCGTCCTCGGCGACGTCGAGAACCAGCCAGGCCACCTCACCGTCGAGGCGAAGCCTCCAGTGCCGGTACTGGTCGGGGTGGGTGTCGAACGACACCTCGGGCGACGAGGAGGTATCGGCGGGACCGGCCTCTGTCCTGACGGCGGTAGCGACTGACATGGATTCCTCCTCGGGGATCAGCAGCAGCGGGCCCACCGAAAAAGTACTACATATTGATAACGAAACACAATATTAGTGTCAAATATGTGGTGATGTGAAAGCTGCCGGGTGGTTGAGGAGTTCACCGTCAAAACCGCATCGGCCACTGTCCGCCGGCAGCCAGTCCGGCACCGTTGGCTGACCGCCGCGATCGTGCGTCGTTGGGCCCCCGGTTAATCCGCGTCAGCGGCGAGCTGACTCCATCTGCGCCGCGCCGGTTCCTGCCAGGCGGTGTGTTTGGATTCGAACAGCGATTTCGCCGCGGTCCCGCTCCAGTGCGGGGGCAGCAGCAACCGCGGCAACTGTGGATCCAGAAAAGGGAACCGACGCCATTCATGAACCAGGCGCAACTGGGCAACCAAGACGTCGTCGGCCGATCGTGGCTCCAAGTCAGAGAATTCCTCGATGAAGTCCTCGTAATGGCGCTCGACGTCCGCAAGGTCCCACGCCGCGGACACCATGTCGTTTTGGCTACCCAGGGCGCCGTACTCGGCCACGAACGACAATGCCTTGTCACCCAACTCGAGACCCTCGAAGATTGCCTTGGCCGCGGCCGCGGCGGATGTGTGTGGCGAGATCCACACGCCAGGCAATGGTGATCCAAATCCTGCCCAGCTCAACTGCGTTCGCACCTTGTGGCGTAGGGCGCGCATCGACTCAGGGATGGAGATCAAGACCACCAGCCATCGGCCGTCCCACGACGCTCCTTCGGACCCGAACGAATAGATTCGGTGCGCGCCCTCCTCCAGCAGCCCGCGACCGGCGTCGGTCAGTGACCACCGCACGCGCCTTCCGATGCGATCGGACGTCAACCATCCTTCTGCGGCGGTTCGCGCCAGCGCCTGGCGGGCCGATCCCTCTTCAATTCCCACCAGCCCGAGCGCACGTACCAGTGTCGATGTCCAGACCCGCTGACCGAACGGCAAGACGAATTCACCGAGGGTGGTCATCAGCAGCGAACGTGCACTGCCCTCCGCCACCTCGCGACGCCTGCTCACCGCAGGTTTTGCTCCCTGCGGCTCGCCGCCATTGCCCGGCGCTTTCGCCACGTTGCGCCTCCGCTCATCTTCGCCCGCTCAGTACATCGAGTGTCTCATCAACCGCCGGCGCTACGTCTCGCTCATCCGCTGGCGGTTCGTACGCGCTCATGGGTTCGACTTTCCCGCGTCCTCGAACAGCACCGCCGGGGCGAGAAGATCGACCCGCGGATGGGCTGACCTAGGCCCGTTGAGGGCGATCTTGGGGAGCCGCAACGCCTTTGACGAACTGGCGAGCATTCCATCGACTACACCGTCGACGGTCGATGAAGGCGCCGCGAGGTCGGTGACGGCCAAGACCGCACCGTAACGCAGGGCGCCCGGCCAAGCCTGCGAGAGTCCAGCCGAAGACCGCTCGCTAGTTATCTAGTGCGAGACCGTTTCGGAGAGCGCGGCGTTGATCGCGTCCACCCGGTCCTTCGCGTCACCGAACAGCATCTGGGTGTTCTGACGGAAGAACAACGGGTTCTGCACACCGGCGTAACCCGACGCCATGGACCGCTTGAACACGATGACATTGTTCGCGTTCCACACCGTGAGCACGGGCATGCCCGCGATCGGGCTGCCGGGGTCCTCGGAGGCCGCCGGGTTGACGGTGTCGTTGGCGCCGATGACGAGTACGACGTCGGTGTCGTCGAAGTCGTCGTTGATCTCGTCCATCTCCAGCACGATGTCGTAGGGCACCTTCGCCTCGGCCAGCAGCACGTTCATGTGGCCGGGCAGGCGTCCCGCGACGGGGTGGATGCCGAACCGGACGTTGACGCCGCGCTCGCGCAGCTTGCGCGTCAGGTCGGCGACACCGTACTGGGCCTGCGCGACGGCCATGCCGTAGCCCGGCGTGATGATCACCGAACTGGCCGACTCGAGCAGTTCGGCCGCCCCGTCGGCGGTGATCTCGCGGTGCTCGCCGTAGTCCTTGTCATCGGCGGGCCCGGCCTCGATCCCGAAGCCGCCTGCGATCACCGAGATGAACGAGCGGTTCATCGCCTTGCACATGATGTAGGACAGGTACGCACCCGACGAGCCGACGAGCGCGCCGGTGACGATGAGCAGGTCGTTGGACAGCAGGAAGCCCGAAGCCGCTGCGGCCCAACCGGAATAGCTGTTGAGCATCGACACCACCACCGGCATGTCGCCGCCGCCGATCGAGGCGACCAGGTGCCAGCCCAGCAGCAGCGCCAGCCCGGTGACCACCGCAAGCAGCCACAGCTGCGGGTCGATCACGAACCAGACGGTGAGCGCGGCGAAAACGACGAGCGCGCCGACGTTGAGGAAGTTCTTGCCGGGCAGCATCATCGGCGCGGACTTGATGCGGGCCGACAGCTTCAGGTTGGCGACGATCGAACCGGTGAACGTCACCGCACCGATGAACACGCCGATGACGACCTCGGCCGAATGGATGCCGAGCATGCCCTCCTGCGCGAGCTGCGCGGCCTCTGCTCCGGCCAGTTCGCCCTCCACATGCAGATAGCCGTTCCAGCCGACCAGCACGGCGGCCAGGCCGACGAAGCTGTGCAGCAGCGCGATCAGCTCGGGCATCCCGGTCATCTCGACGACCTTGGCCCGCCAGAGACCTATCGCGGCCCCGACGACCATGGCGCCGATGAGCAGCGCGAGACCAAGCGGTTCGATGTGGCGCGCCAAGGCAAGCGCGATCGTCGCGAGCAGCGCAACGGTCATCCCGGCGATACCGAAGGTGTTTCCGGCCCTTGATGTCTCGTGCTTGGACAGGCCGGCGAGCGCCAGGATGAACAGCATCGCCGCGACGACGTAGGCGGCGGTGGCGACGGTGGTGACGGAGAACATGATCTAGCTCCTCGTGAACATCGCCAGCATGCGGCGGGTCACCGCGAAGCCACCGAAGACGTTGATGCTGGCGAGCAGGATCGCCGCCGTTGCCAGCGCGGTGATGGCGGCATTCCCGTGGCCGATCTGCAACAGCGCGCCGACGACGATGATGCCGGAGATCGCGTTGGTCACCGACATCAACGGGGTGTGCAGCGCGTGGTGCACGTTGCCGATCACGTAGTAACCGATCACGATCGCCAACGCGAACACGGTCAGGTGGACCTGCAGTGCGGCGGGCGAGAGGGCGATGAGCGCGAACAGCACCGCTGCGGCGGTGAAGGTCAGTCCCAGTCGGCGCCCGATGGTCATCGGTTGTTTCGCCGGCTTGACCTCGACCGGCGCGGCAGCGGCCGCGGGCGCCGCGGACACCTGCACCGGTGGCGGCGGCCACGTGGTCTCGCCGTCGCGGACGACGGTCACCGACCGCTGGACGACGTCGTCGAAGTCCAGGGTCAGCTGCCCGTCCTTCTCCGGGGTGAGCAGCTTGAGCAGGTTGACCAGGTTGGTGCCGTAGAGCTGCGAGGCGGTGGCGGGCAGGCGCCCCGCCAGATCGGTGTAGCCGATGATCGTCACCCCGTTGGCGGTCACGACCGCCTCGTCCTTGACCGTGCCCTCGACGTTGCCGCCGTTGGCGGCGGCCATGTCGACGATCACGCTGCCCGGCTTCATCGACGCGACCATCTCGGCGGTGATGATCCGCGGTGCGGGCTTACCCGGGATCAGCGCCGTCGTGATGATGATGTCGACGTCCTTGCACTGGTCGGCGTACAGCTGTGCCTCGCGGGCCTTGTAGTCCTCGCCCATCTCCTTGGCGTAACCGGTCGCCGACACCTCTGCCGCGGCCGGATCCACCGCCAGGTACTCACCGCCGAGCGACGCGACCTGATCGGCGACCTCCGGCCGCGGGTCGGTGGCTTTCACGATCGCGCCGAGGCTGCCCGCCGCGCCGATGGCGGCCAACCCGGCCACCCCCGCGCCGACCACCAGCACCTTGGCCGGGGGCACCTTGCCCGCCGCGGTCACCTGCCCGGTGAAGAACCGGCCGAAGCTGTGTGCGGCCTCGACGACCGCCCGGTATCCGGCGATGTTCGCCATCGACGACAGCACGTCCAGCGACTGCGCGCGCGAGATCCGCGGAACGGCGTCCATCGCCAGCGCAGTGATGGGGCGGGCGGACAGCTTTTCCAGCAGCTCCGGATTCAGCGCCGGGGAGATCAGGCTGATCAGCGTCGCGCCGTCCTTGAGAAGTGCGATCTCTGCGTCGGTGGGTGCGTTGACCTTGAGGACGATGTCGGCGGACCAGGCATCACCGATCTCCGCCCCTGCGTCTTCGTAGGCGGTGTCGGCGAAACTGGAGGCAGCGCCTGCACCCGACTCGATGACGACGGTGTAGCCCAGTTTCAGGAGCGCACCGACGGTCTGCGGGGTGGCGGCCACCCGCGTTTCACCCGCCTGGGATTCGCGCGGTATCCCGATGATCATCCGGAAAGTCTCCCATCCACCTCTTCACGTCCGGCGTGCCCCTCCGGCGGTAAGCGATGCGCTTACCCCCGCATCCAGCCGCCCGCCCGAGGCGGGGCCCACCAATGGAAACGTCTTCGACCCCGCCGATGCTTGCCTCGCACCCCGGCCTCGACGCCCTGTTACACGTAAAGTACGACGGAATGAAGGCGATGGCCGAATCTCGTGCGCCGGGAGCGGGGCTCTTGGTTCGCGCCGGTGGGGTGCGCGGTCTGGTGTACACGGCGGCGCCGGTGACCACCTTCGCGGTGACGAACTCGTTTGCCGGCCTCAGCCCGGCGATCATCGCCGCCGTCGGCGTCGCATCTGTCATCCTGGCGTGGCAGCTGCTGCGCCGAGAGTCCGCCCGGCCCTCGCTGTTCGGGTTCGCCGGGGTGACGTTGTGCGCGGCGTTCGCTTTTATCACCGGCAGGGCCAAGGACTTCTATCTGCCGGGGATCTGGATGTACCTCGGGCTGGCGATCGCCTTCACCGTGTCGCTGGTGATCCGCAGGCCGCTCGTCGGTGTGGTGTGGGCGTGGTTGACGGGCCGCGACGGCAGCTGGCGTCGCATGCCGCGGGTGCGGTCGGCGTTCGACATCGCCACAGCCGTGATGGCCACGGCGTCCTGGGCGCGGTTTCTGGTGCAGAACTACCTGTACGGTACGGATCAGGAGGGATTGCTCGCGACGGCACGCATCGCGATGGGCTGGCCGATCTTTCTCGTCACCTCATCGGTGATCTACGTCGCCGTCCGAGTGGCGATCAGGGCGCTACCGCGCGTGGCTCACACCGGGGGATAGGCGGGCGGCGGATAGACACCGCGAAGAATCCAGGCGAACCAGTTGATGCCGTATTCCAGCTCGTCGCTCGCGTCATAATCCGGGTTGGGATCCACGTCATCACCTCTCGCGTCGCGGCTGGTTCCTGCCGAGTCTAGACCCGCCGACCCGGTGGCAACAGCCTCACCGCATAAACTAGCCAACCAGTTGATTGATACCCCCCGGACGCGCTCCGGGCCTGCACAGAGTGAGCCGCCATGAACGCCTCGTCACCGGGAGCACCCAGCAATGGGATGTCGCGGCGCGAAGAGCTGCTGGCCGTCGCCACCAAGCTGTTCGCCGCCAGGGGTTATCACGGCACCCGCATGGATGACGTCGCCGACGCCGTCGGCCTGAACAAGGCCACCGTCTATCACTACTACGCAAGTAAGTCGCTGATCCTCTACGACATCTACAAGGGTGCCGCCGACTTCACGGTGGACGCGCTGCACGACGATCCGACGGCGTCTGCCCGGGAGACCATCTACCACTTCACCCGCCGGCTGCTGGTGGGCATCGCCAGCGATATCGAGCGCGCGGCGGTGTACTTCCAGGAGGGCCCGTACATCACGGAGTGGTTCACCGAGGAGCAGGTCGCCTACATCCGGGAGAAAGAGGCCCAGGTCTACGAGCATGTGCGCGACGTGATCGACCGCGGTATCGCCAGCGGGGAGTTCTACGACTGCGACAGCCATGTGCTCGCGCTCGGCTACATCGGGATGACGCTGGGTTCCTACCGCTGGCTGCGGCCGCACGGTCGGCGCACCGCGGAGGAGATCGCCGTCGAGTTCAGCACCGCGCTGTTGCGCGGGCTGATCAAGGACGAAGCGGTGCGCGAATCGCAGCCGTTGGGCGTCAACATCAGCGTGGTCAACTAACCGCCAGGGCACCGTCTCGGCGAGGATGGGTGAATGAAGTCCAATCTGCTGTCGCGCCAAGATCTCGACTTCCTGCTCTACGAATGGCTGCGGGTCGACGAGCTCACGAAGCGGGATCGCTTCTCCGAGCATTCCCGCGAGACGTTCGACGACGTACTTGACCTGTGCGAGCAACTCGCGACGCGGTACTTCGCACCGCACAACAAGAAGAGCGACGCCAACGAGCCCACCTTCGACGGTGAGAGGGTCACCGTCATCGGTGAGGTGAAGGAGGCGTTGGACGCCTTTGCCGAGGCCGATCTGCTCGGTATGTCGATGGACGCCGAGTTCGGCGGGGCCCAGCTACCCGTGACCGTCTCGCAGGCCGGGTTCGCGTGGTTCTACGCCGCCAACATCGCGACATCGGGATACGCGATGTTGACCGTCGCCAACGCGAATCTGATCTCGAAGTTCGGCACCGCCGAACAGGTCGACAAGTTTCTGCGGCCGATGCTGGCGGGCCGGTTCTCGGGGACCATGGCGCTGTCGGAGACGCAGGCCGGATCGTCGTTGGCGGACATCCTCACCCGGGCCGAACCGCAGCCGGACGGGACGTACCGGCTGTTCGGCTCCAAGATGTGGATCTCCGGTGCCGAACACGAACTCACCGAGAACATCGTCAACCTCGTGCTGGCCAAGATCCCCGGCGGACCGCCGGGCACCAAGGGCATCTCGTTGTTCATCGTGCCCAAATACCTTGTCAACGACGACGGTTCGCTCGGCGAGCGGAACAAGGTCGCCATCGCCGGGCTGAATCACAAGATGGGCCAGCGCGGAATCACCAATACCGTGCTGAACTTCGACGGCGCCGTCGGTTATCTCGTCGGCGAACCGCATCAGGGCATCAGGTACATGTTCACGATGATGAACGAGGCGCGCCTCGGCGTCGGCATGGGTGCGGTGGCGCTGGGTTACACCGGATACCTCAAGTCGTTGCAGTACGCACGCGAACGGCCGCAGGGCCGTCCACTCACGGCGAAGGATCCGACCACACCGCAGGTGCCGATCATCGAGCACGCCGACGTCAAGCGAATGCTGTTGGCGCAGAAGGCGTATGTCGAGGGTGGCTTGGGGCTGCTGCTGTACTGCGCCAAACTCGTCGACCTGCAGCACAGCGCGGAGAGCGACGAAGAGCGCGACGCGGTGACGCTGTTGCTCGACATCCTGACACCGATCGGCAAGAGCTGGCCGTCGCAATGGTGTACGGAGGCCAACAGCCTGGCCATCCAGGTCCACGGCGGCTACGGCTACACCCGGGAATACGACGTCGAACAGCACTACCGGGACAACCGGCTCAACCCCATCCACGAAGGCACCCACGGCATTCAGAGCCTGGATCTGTTGGGCCGCAAGGTGACCCAGCGTGGCGGCGTGAGCCTGGCGGCGCTGGGTGCGGCCATTGCGGCGACGGTCGAAGCCGCGACGGCCGAGGGCGGTGACGCCGCCGAACTGGCCGAAAGTCTCAGCGCGACATGGCAACGGCTGGTCGACGTGACGACCGCGATGTTCGCGTCCGGCGACATCGAGGCCGCGCTCGCCAACAGCGTGGTGTACCTCGAGGCGTTCGGCCACATCGTCGTCGCGTGGATCTGGCTGGAGCAGGTGGTGGCTTGCACCGGTCGCACCGGAGATTTCTACGACGGCAAACGCCAGGCGGCGCGGTACTTCTTCCGCAGCGAACTGCCCAAGACCGGACCGCAGCTCGATCTGCTGGCGGCGCTGGACCGCACGACGCTGGAAATGCGCGACGCCTGGTTCTGAGCCACCGTGCGCCGGTTCACATACGTGTTTGATCATGCGGGGCGAACGGGAAGCCGGTCCCCGTTATGCCTCCAACACTTGAATCTCTCACGGACTGGCTGCTGACCAAGGGCGTGCACATTGCCGCTGTGCTGCTCTTCGCAATGATCGCCACCAGGCTGATCCGGTTCATCGCGCGTCGCCTCAGCAAGCGACTCGACCGCGGGGACACCAACGATGCGGTGCTGCGTCCGGAAAGTGTGAAACACCGGCGAGCCGTCGCCTCAGTGATTTCGTCGGTGGCGATCGCGGTGCTGTACATCGTGGTCGGCATCGACATCGCCAACCAGCTCGGCCTGCCGATCGGGTCGCTGGTCGCGCCCGCCGCCGTACTCGGTGCCGCGTTCGGTTTCGGCGCCCAGCGCATCGTGCAGGACCTGCTCAGCGGCTTCTTCCTCATCACCGAGAAGCAGTACGGATTCGGTGACCTCGTCGCACTGACCGTCACCGCGGGCGGCGAGGCACGTGGCACGGTGGAGGACGTCACCCTGCGCGTCACCAAACTGCGGACCAGCGACGGTGAGGTGTTCACCGTGCCCAACGGACAGATCGTCAAATCGCTCAACCTGTCCAAGGATTGGGCCCGCGCGGTGGTCGACGTCCCCGTGCCCACCTCGACGGACCTCAACGTCGCGAACGACGCATTGCGCGAGGTGTCGACGGCCGCCATGCGCGACCACCGCCTTGCCGATCTGCTGCTCGACGAGCCGCAGCTGATGGGTGTCGAAAGCATCGAGAAGGACACCGTGAACCTGCGGGTGGTGGCGCGCACGCTGCCCGGTAAGCAGTTCGAGGTGAGCCGTCGGCTGCGTGCGCTCATCGTCTCGGCGCTGCGGCGCGCGGGCGTCGCGAACGCCGAAGCCGCGGCTAGTCGAAACTGATGATCTGACGCACGGCCTTGCCGTCGGCGAGCTGATCCATACCGGTGTTGATGTCATCGAGCCCGATCGTCGACGACACCAGCGACTCGACCGGCAGCCGGCCCGCGCGCCACAGGCCGACGAAGTGCGGGATCTCCCGCGACGGCACGGCTGAGCCGAGGTAGCTGCCGATCAGCGAACGGCCCTCAGCCACAAACCCCAACGGCGACAGGTTGATTCGCGCGTCGGGCCGGGGGAGCCCGACGCAGACGGTACGGCCGCCCGCGGCGGTCAGGTCGACGGCCGTCTCCACCGCCTTCGGATGGCCGACGGCCTCGATCACGACGGCTGCCTTGATCCCGGCCTCACGCGCCTCGTCCGGGGTGTAGGCCGCATGCGCACCCATGGTGCGCGCCAGCTCGAGTTTGGTAGTCAGCTGGTCGACGCCGATGACACGGACGTCGTCCCGCGCGAGAGCGGTGAGCACCGCCGCCATGCCGACGCCGCCGAGTCCGACGACGATCACGGTGTCGCCTTGACGCGGTCGTCCCGCGTTGATCACCGCACCGCCGCCGGTCAGCACGGCGCATCCGAGCAGCGCCGCGACCTGGGCAGGCACGTCGGCGGGTACCGGAACGACCGAGCGCCGGTCGACGACGGTGTGGGTGGCGAAACCCGAGACGCCGAGGTGGTGATGGATCGGCTGTCCGTCGCGCGAGAGTCGGCGATCACCGCCCATCAGCGTGCCCGCCGCATTGGCAGCGCTGCCGGCGACGCAGGGCGTCAGCCCGTTGGTCGCGCACGCCTCGCACTGGCCGCACCTGGGCAGGAAGGTCATCACCAGTCGCTGACCGGGGTGTACGTCGGAGACCCCGGGTCCGGCCTCCTCGACGACCCCTGCCGCTTCGTGCCCGAGCAGCATCGGCACCGGACGGACACGGCTGCCGTCGACGACCGACAGGTCGGAATGACACATGCCTGCCGCCTCGATCCGGACGAGGAGTTCATTCGCGCCGGGTGGTGCCAGGTCGAGGTCGTCCACGGCGATCGGCCGCGATTCGCCGTATGGGCGGTCCAGTCCGATCTGTTCGAGTACGGCGCCGCGGATTCTCATCACTACAGCCTGCCCGTTACCATGCCGAAGCCGACAGTCCCCACTTACGCTGCGGAGATGCTGGCTCGCTCCGAGATCCGGTTTCTGCCCGTCGGTGGACGCCGGGTGGCCTACGAGGTGCGCGGTAGCGGTCCGCCGTTGGTGGCTCCGGCGTGGTGGGTGAGTCATCTCGAACTCGACTGGCAGGACGCCGACTTTCGGCGCTTCTGGGAGGGCATCGCCGACGGATACACCTTGATCCGGTACGACCGGCTCGGGGTCGGCATGTCGGACCGCACGCTGCACGATTCCGATCTGACGCTCGACAGCGAGGTCGCGGTGCTGCGCGCGCTCATCGACGAACTCGGGCTCGAGCGCGTTTCGCTCATCGGCGGCTCGTCGGGGAGTTGCACCGCAGTCGCGTTCGCCGCAGCGTTCCCCGAACGCGTCCAACGGATTGTCCTCTACGGGTCGTATGCAGATGGAACGGTACTGACGCCGCCCGGAGTGGGCGACGCGATATTGGCTGCGATACAAGCACATTGGGGCCTGGGGGCCCGTCTTCTCGGGGATATCTTCCTCGGCGGGGCTACCGCCGACGAGCAGGAGCGGTTCGGCCGGTTGCAGCGTGAGTCGGCGACGGCCAACACCGCCGCGGCGGTGTTGGCTCTCGTCTATCGGCTCGACGTTCGTGATCAGCTGCCGCTCGTCCGCTCGCCAACCTTGGTGGTGCACCGGCGCGAAGATCGTGCCGTGCCCTACCGGCTCGGACGCGAGGTCGCGGCCGCGATTCCGGGCGCGACATTCATCCCGCTGACGGGAAGCGCGCACTTCCCGTGGCACGGTGACGCCGATGCCGTCGTCCGCGCGTGCCGCGAGATGCTGGCACCGGGACAGGCGCCACCGCAGCAGGTGGGCGACGACGAGCAGGTCCTGTCGGTCCGTGAGCGCGAAATTCTGGCGTGCATCGCGCGCGGTCTCAACGATCGCGAGATCGCCGAGCAGCTGGTGCTCAGCCCGCACACCGTGCACCGCCACGTCGCCAACATCCGCCGCAAGCTGGGGCGCACCTCGCGAACCGCCGCCGTAGCAGAGGCTGCGCGGCTCGGACTGCTGTGAGATAGCCGAAAGCGGCCATCGGCAGAAAATGGCCGTATTCGGCGATGCGGGCGCGACGTCGTCACTCCTACGTTTGCGCCATGACTGAAATCGCTGACATCAAGCCGGGTGTCGAATTGCCGAAGCCACCGTCCGCCGCGTGGTTGCAGGTTTTCGCCGCCGTCTATGACCCCCTGCTGTGGCTGGGTGAACTCCGGGGTATGCGCCGCCGGCGCAGAGAGTTGCTTGCCGACGCCTACGGCCGCGTCGTCGAGATCGGGGCCGGCACGGGGCTGAACCTCGCGCACTATCCGGAGGCGGTCACCGATTTGCTGCTCACCGAACCCGAGCCGGGGATGCGCAAGAAGCTGTCGCGCCGACTGCATCGAAACAGTTGTCTCACAGGCGTTGTCGACGCTCAGGCCGAACGGCTGCCGTTCGCGGCCGAGTCCGTGGACACCGTCGTGTCGACGCTTTGCCTATGCACGGTGGACGATCCCGATCGTGCGTTGCGTGAAATCGCCCGCCTACTTCGACCCGGCGGGCAGTTGCTGTTCATCGAGCACGTGCGTGCGAACTCGCGTCGACTGGCGGCGTTTCAGGACAAACTCGCCGAACCGTGGCGCCACTTCGCGGGCGGCTGCCGCTGCAACCGCGACACCGTCGAGCGCATGCGCGCCCACGGTTTCACCGTCGAGGTCCGCGAGGCCGTGTGGCGTGGCATGCCCTCCGTCGTCCACCCACTCGTCATCGGGCGTGCGACAAGAGGGGAGAGCGTGAACGCAGACTGCTAGGTGGGACTGCCAGACTGCTCGCATGAGCAGTAGCGAGCGATCGCTCACCAGCGCCGACTTTCCCGTGCACTGGCCGGTGACCACCCGATGGACCGACAACGACATGTTCGGCCACCTCAACAACGCGGTGTACTACGAGCTGTTCGACACCGCGATCAACGGGTGGATCAACACCACATGCGACATCGACCCGCTCACCGTGCCGTGGCTTGGCGTTGTCGCGGAGTCGGGGTGCCGGTACTTCGCCGAACTGCGTTTCCCTGCAACGCTTTTCGTTGGTGTGGCGGTCACCCGGTTGGGCAACAGCAGCGTGACGTACCGGTTGGGGTTGTGGCAGGACGCTGCGGCCGGTAAGGCCGATGCACCGGCGGCCGCGGTCGGACACTGGGTGCACGTGTACGTCGACCGGGTCGGCCGCAGACCGGTGCCGGTACCGGAGGTGATCCGCTCCCTGCTCGAAAAGGCGCGTGTCGAGTAGCCGATATGCTCGGGCGATGCCGTTCGTCAGCAAGACCGTCGAGGTCGCCGCCCCCGCCGAGGCGATCATGGGGATCGTCGCCGACTTCGAGTCGTATCCGCTGTGGAACGAGGAGATCAAGGGCAGCTGGGTGCTGGCGCGCTACGACGACGGCCGGCCCAGCCAACTGCGTCTCGATGTCGTCGTCCAGGGGCAGTCGGGGACGTTCATCACCGCGGTGTACTACCCCGGCGAGAACCAGATCCAGACGGTGCTACAGCAGGGCGACTTCTTCGAGAAGCAGGAGCAGAAGTTCTCGGTGGTCCCGATCGGGGCGACGTCGCTGCTCACCGTCGACTTGGACGTCGAGACCAAGCTGTCGATCCCGAGCCAGCTGGTCAAGAAGGCGATCGGTGACACGCTCGACTATCTGGCGGGCAATCTGAAGGCCCGCGCCGAGGAACTCTCAACCGGCGAATCCTGACGTCAGCCCCACAGCTTCGTCTCATTGAGCAGGGCGATCAGCCGCTGCGCGCCATCGGTGAACTCGCCACCGGTCAGCCTGACGACGGTGTCCACATCGCCGCGGCGCAGCGCAGCGATCGTCTCGCGGTGCGCGGCCACGGCGGCGACGCCCCACTCAGGATTCGCCGCATAGATCTGTCCCGGCAGGTAGCGCGCGACATGCAACAGGAAAAACGCGAGCTTGATGCGGCCCGTGGACCTGTTGAACGCCCGGTGGAATGCGAACTCCGCCACGGCGATCTCTTCGGGGTCGTGCCGTTCGACCGCGGCGGCCAGCTCCTCGTTGAGCCTCTCCAGCTCGTCGATCTCCGCCTCGGTGATCCGCTCGGCGGCGCTGGCCGCCAACTCCTGGGCGATGGTGGCCTGCAACCAGAAGATGTCGTCGATGTCGTCACGGGTCAGCGGGAGGACCAGGTGCCCCCGATGGGGTTCGAGCGCCACCATGCCCTCGCCGCGCAGGGTGCGCAGTGCCTCGCGGACCGGCGTGATGCTGACGCCGAGGGCCGCGGCGGTCTCGTCCAACCGGATGAACGTGCCGGGCCGCAGGACACCGGTCATGATGTCGGCGCGCAGCCGCGCAGCCACCTCGTCGGACAGCTGTTCGCGCCGCACCGCGCGCCGGGGCCGGGGCCGGGGTCTGGAGGGTGCGTTCACGGGATTCTCCGGTCATTTTGGCGTGGGGTTGTACCCGAGCCGCCGAGGCCATACTGTGACCGGGGCAACACAATGTTTGATCAAATATCAATTTCACGCAACCCAAGGATCAGAAGGAGTCGTCGCCGTTGGCTTCCCCGTTAGCGCCGGACCCGACTGAGCAGCCGTATCTCGCACGCCGACAGAACTGGACCAACCAGCTCGCCCGGCACTCGCTGATGCAGCCCAACG
Source organism: Mycolicibacterium moriokaense (assembly GCF_010726085.1). Taxonomy (NCBI): domain Bacteria; kingdom Bacillati; phylum Actinomycetota; class Actinomycetes; order Mycobacteriales; family Mycobacteriaceae; genus Mycobacterium; species Mycolicibacterium moriokaense. Next base: position 287,985 of record NZ_AP022560.1, on the reverse strand, counting down.
ACACGGCGTTGCGATTCCTCGGCCACACCACGACCTGGCGTGAACTCGATGACCGCGTCAGCGTCCTTGCCGGTGCACTGAGCCGACGCGGGGTCGCCTTCGGCGACCGCGTCCTGATCCTGATGCTCAACCGCACCGAGTTCATCGAGTCGTTCCTGGCCGTCAACAAGCTCGGGGCCATCGCCGTGCCGGTCAACTTCCGGATGACCCCACCCGAGATCGCCTTCCTGGTCAGCGACTGTCAGGCGAAGGTCGTCATCACCGAAGCGGTGCTCGCCAACGTGGCGGCCGCGGTGCGCGACATCGATGCGACGCTGACAACCGTCATCGTCGCCGGCGGCACCACCGACGACGCCTTCGTCGGTTACGACGACCTGATCGCCGAGGAGGGCGTTCCGGCCCCGCTCGTGGACATCCCCAACGAGTCGCCCGCGCTGATCATGTACACGTCGGGGACCACCGGTAGGCCCAAGGGGGCGGTGCTCACCCACACCAACCTCACCGGCCAGACGATGACGATGCTGTTCAGCAACGGCGCCGACCTGAACAACGACGTCGGCTTCATCGGCGTGCCGCTCTTCCACATTGCCGGCATCGGCGGCATGCTGCCCGGACTGATGCTCGGCCGCCCGACGGTCCTCTATCCGTTGGGGGCGTTCGACCCCGCTGAGTTGCTCGACGTCCTCGAGACCGAAGGGGTGACGGGCATCTTCCTGGTGCCCGCGCAGTGGCAGGCGGTGGTCGCCGAGCAGCGCGCGCGTCCGCGGAACCTGAAGTTGCGCATGTTGTCCTGGGGTGCCGCACCGGCCTCAGATACGTTGCTGCGCAGCATGTCTGAGACGTTCCCCGGCGCGCAGATCCTCGCCGCCTTCGGCCAGACGGAGATGTCTCCGGTGACGTGCATGCTGTTGGGTGACGACGCGATCCGCAAACTCGGTTCGGTCGGCAGGGTGATTCCCACGGTGGCCGCGCGCGTCGTCGACGAGAACATGAACGACGTCGAGATCGGCCAGGTCGGTGAAATCGTCTATCGCGCGCCGACGCTGATGGCCGGCTACTGGAACAACGCCGAAGCCACCGCGGAGGCCTTCGCAGGCGGCTGGTTCCACTCCGGCGACCTCGTTCGTCAGGACGAGGACGGCTACATCTGGGTGGTCGACCGCAAGAAGGACATGATCATCTCCGGCGGCGAGAACATCTACTGCGCGGAGGTCGAGAACGTCCTTGCCGCACACCCCGCGATCGCCGAGGTGGCGGTGATCGGCCGGCCGGACGACAAGTGGGGAGAAGTGCCGGTGGCGGTGGTTGCGGTGGGCGCCGACCACAAAATCGAACTCGCCGATCTCGATGAATTCCTCACCGAACGCCTTGCGCGGTACAAGCATCCGAAGGCTCTCGAGGTCGTCGATGCGCTACCCCGTAACCCCGCTGGCAAAGTCCTCAAAACCGAGTTGCGGGTGCGCTTCGGGGGCGGCAAGACGGTTGACGCGGGCGAAAGCACCACCCCACCGACGGTTTCTGCTGGCGCACAAGAGATTTAGGGAATCGGGGTGGGTTTGCTAACGGTTGAGGGCTCAATCTCTCGGATGCGGTCCATTGCGGCGTTTGCATCGGGTACAGTCCTGTGGTCTGTCTTACTACCGACGAGTAGGGAGACGCTGGTCACAGTCAGCGGGTTGGGGCAAGGAGGCCGCGTGCGACAGGGGCAGCCGTCGCGCCACCATGGCCGCGGTTTCGTCGTGGGAGCGCACCGATGACGACGTCGACCGACATCGTCGGCTATGTACGCGACCAGGTGCGGCCAGGGCTCACCGCGGTCGGCGGATTCGTGCGGATGTGCGTCCTCACGGGCAAAGCTCTCTTCAAGCCGCCGTTCCAGTGGCGCGAGTTCATTCTGCAGAGCTGGTTCTTGATGCGGGTGGCGTTCCTGCCGACGCTGGCGGTGTCGATCCCGCTGACCGTGCTCCTCATCTTCACGCTGAACATCCTTCTCACCGAGTTCGGCGCGGCCGACATCTCCGGTGCCGGTGCCGCACTGGGCGCCGTCACTCAGCTCGGCCCCCTGGTGACCGTGTTGGTGGTGGCCGGCGCGGGCTCCACCGCAATCTGCGCCGACCTGGGTGCCCGCACCATCCGTGAGGAGATCGACGCGCTCGAGGTGCTCGGCATCGACCCGATCCAGCGTCTGGTCGTCCCCCGCGTGGTCGCCTCCACGTTCGTCGCACTGTTGCTCAACGGCGCGGTGATCACCATCGGCCTCGTCGGCGGCTTCATCTTCGGCGTCTACCTCCAGAACGTCTCCGCAGGCGCCTACGTCGCCACCCTCACCCTCGTCACCGGGCTGCCCGAAGTGCTGATCTCGGTCGTGAAGGCCATGACCTTCGGCCTGATCGCCGGGCTGGTCGGCTGCTATCGCGGGCTCACGGTCGCGGGCGGTGCGAAAGGCGTCGGCACCGCGGTCAACGAGACCCTGGTGCTGTGCGTGATTGCCCTGTTCGCGGTCAACGTGGTGCTGACCACGATCGGTGTCCGATTCGGAACGGGGAGCTGACGTGAGCACGACCCAGGTCCTGCGTTCTCGGTTTCCGCGGGGGTTCTCCCGCGGGGCGGATGTCATCACCGCTCCGGCCCGGTTCCTCGACAGCGTCGGCCACGTCGCGTGGTTCGTCGTCACCGCGATCGGGTCCATCGGTCACGCGCTGCGCTACTACCGCAGGGAAACCCTGCGGCTGATCGCCGAGATCGGCATGGGCACCGGTGCGATGGCTGTCATCGGCGGCACCGTGGCGATCGTCGGTTTCGTGACGCTGTCCGGTTCATCCCTCGTCGCCATCCAGGGCTTCGCATCGCTGGGCAACATCGGCGTCGAGGCGTTCACCGGATTCTTCGCCGCGCTGATCAACGTGCGCATCGCTGCACCCGTCGTCGCGGGACAGGCGCTGGCCGCCACCGTCGGCGCCGGTGCCACCGCAGAGTTGGGCGCCATGCGGATCAGCGAGGAGATCGACGCGCTGGAGGTAATGGGCATCAAGTCCATCTCCTACCTGGTGTCCACCCGCATCATGGCCGGCTTCATCGTGATCATCCCGCTGTACGCGATGGCGATCATCATGAGCTTCCTGTCGGCCCAGGTCACCACGACGTTCTTCTACGGACAGTCGATCGGCACCTACGAGCACTACTTCCGCACGTTCCTGCGCCCCGATGACGTCATGTGGTCGTTCGTTCAGGCGATCATCATCTCGGTCATCGTGATGCTCAACCATTGCTATTACGGCTATTTCGCCAGCGGCGGACCGGTGGGCGTCGGCGAGGCCGTCGGCCGGTCGATGCGCGCATCCCTTGTCGCGATCGTGTGTGTGGTCCTGTTCGCGTCGTTGGCGCTCTATGGCGTCGACCCGAACTTCAACTTGACGGTGTAGCGCCATGACCGCGCCGCTGAACTCGCCCCGCACCCCGCCGTACAAGCTGGCGGGACTGGTGTTGTCGCTCTTGACGATCGCCGCACTGGTGCTGGTGTATTTCCAGTTCCGCGGGGACTTCATGCCGCGCGAACAGCTGACGATGATGTCGGCGCGGGCGGGCCTGTCGATGGATCCCGGCGCGAAAGTCACCTTCAACGGCGTGGAGATCGGCCGGGTGGCCACGATCAACGCGGTGGATGTCGACGGTGAGCCGCGGGCGAAGATCGTCCTCGACGTAGATCCCAAATACATCAAGCTGATTCCGAAGAACGTGCAGGCCGACATCAGTGCGACGACGGTGTTCGGCAACAAGTACATCTCGTTCACCTCGCCGAAAGATCCATCACCGCAGCGGATTACACCATCCGACGTGATCGACGTGACATCGGTGACCACCGAGTTCAACACCCTGTTCGAGACGGTGGTGTCGCTGGCGCAGCAGGTGGATCCGATCAAGCTGAATCAGACGCTGTCCGCCACTGCCGAGGCGCTCGACGGCCTGGGTGACCGTTTCGGCCAGTCGATCATCAACGGCAACGAGATCCTGTCCGACATCAATCCGCGGATGCCCCAGATCCGGCGCGACAACCAGTTGCTCGCCGATCTCGGTGACGTGTACGCCGACGCCTCACCGGATCTGTTCGACGGCCTACAGAACGCGGTGACCACCGCCCGCACGCTCAACCAGCAGCAGGGCAACATCGACCAGGCGCTGATGGCCGCGGTCGGCTTCGGCAACACCGGCGCCGACGTCTTCGAGCGCGGCGGTCCGTATCTGGTTCGCGGCGCCGCGGATCTGATCCGCCCGTCGGAGATCCTCGACGAGTACAGCCCGGCGCTGTTCTGCACGATCCGCAACTTCCACGACGTCGAACCGAAGGTGGCCGCCTCGCTCGGCGGCAACGGTTACTCGCTGCGGACGCTGACGGGACTCATGGGCGCGGGCAACCCCTACGTCTACCCGGACAACCTGCCGCGGGTGAACGCCAGGGGCGGTCCCGAGGGCAAGCCCGGTTGCTGGCAGCCGATCACGCGTGACCTGTGGCCGGCCCCCTACCTCGTGATGGATACCGGCGTCTCGATCGCGCCGTACAACCACTTCGAGTTGGGCCAGCCGATCCTGATCGAGTACGTCTGGGGTCGCCAGGTGGGGGAGAACACGATCAACCCATGAAAATCACCGGTACAGCCATCAAGCTCGGCGCCTTCTCCCTGGTGCTGTTGCTGTTCACCGCGATCATCATCGTGGTGTTCGGCCAGGTGCGTTTCGACCGCACCACCGGGTACTCCGCGGTGTTCTCGAACGCCAGCGGGCTTAGGGAAGGGCAGTTCGTCCGCGCGTCGGGTGTGGAAGTGGGCAAGGTCTCCAAGGTCGAGCTCATCAACAACGGATCGCAGGTCCGGGTCGACTTCAACGTCGACCGCTCGCTGCCGCTCTATGAGGGCACCACCGCGTCGATCCGCTACCTCAACCTCATCGGCGATCGGTATATGGAGCTCAAGCGGGGCGAGAGCGACCGGCGGCTGCCCGCCGGCGGCACCATCCCGATCGACCGCACCGAGCCCGCACTGGATCTCGACGCGCTGATCGGCGGATTCCGCCCGGTGTTCCGGGCCCTCGATCCGGACAAGGTCAACACCATCGCCCAGTCGATCATCACGGTGTTCCAGGGGCAGGGCGGCACGATCAACGACATCCTCGACCAGACCGCGTCACTGACGTCGGCGCTGGCGGACCGCGACCAGGCGATCGGAGAGGTGATCAAGAACCTCAACACCGTGCTCGATACGACGGTCAAGCATCAGCAGCAGTTCGACGAGACGGTGCAGGACTTCCAGGCGCTGATCACGGGGCTGAACGACCGCCGCGATCCCATCGCCACGTCGGTGGCCGAAATCAGCGATGCCGCAGGGACAATCGCGGATCTGCTGGCGGACAACCGCCCGGTGCTGCAGAGCACGGTCAGCAATCTCGAGGCCGTTCAGCAGCCGCTGGTCGACCAGAAGGACAAGCTCAACGACATCCTCACCAGGCTCCCCACGGCGTTCAAGATCATCGGGCGCGCGGGTGGTATCTACGGTGACTTCTTCAACTTCTATTCCTGCGACATCTCGATCCGGATGAACGGTCTGCAGCCCGGTGGTCCGGTGCGGACGGTGAAACTCTTCAGCCAGCCGTCGGGTAGGTGCACGCCGCAATGAGAACTCTGGAGGGATCGAACCGCGTCCGTAACGGGCTGATGGGCATTCTTGTCCTCATCCTCGTGATCGGTGTCGGGCAGAGCTTCGCCAGCGTGCCGATGCTGTTCGCGACACCCACCTACTACGCGGAGTTCTCCGACACCGGTGGCCTCCTCAACGGTGACAAGGTGCGCATAGCGGGCGTGGACGTCGGCCTGGTGCGCAGCGCGGAGATCGTCGGCGACAAGGTCAGGATCGGCTTCTCGCTCGGCGGCACGCAGATCGGGACCGAGAGCCGGGCGGCCATCCGTACCGACACCATCCTCGGCCGCCGCAACATCGAGATCGAGCCGCGCGGGTCAACATCGTTGCGAGCCAACGGGACTCTGCCGCTCGGTCAGACCACCACGCCGTACCAGATCTACGATGCGTTCTTCGACGTGACCGAGGCGTCGTCGAACTGGGACACCGAGACCGTGAAGCGATCGCTGAACGTGCTGTCGGAGACCATCGACCAGACCTATCCGCACCTGAGCGCCGCACTCGACGGCGTGGCGCGGTTCTCCGAGACCATCGGTAAGCGCGACGACCAGATCAAGCAACTGTTGGCCAACGCCAACCAGATCGCAGGCATCCTCGGTAACCGCGGCGAACAGATCAACAAGCTGTTGGTCAACGCCCAGCAGCTGCTGGCCGCCATCAACGAACGGCAGTACGCCGTCAGCATGCTGCTCGAACGCGTCGGCGCATTCTCCGAGCAGATCGAGGGTTTCATCAACGACAACCCGAATCTGAACCGGGTGCTCGAACAACTGCGCGTGATCAGCGACGTCCTCTCCGCGCGCCGCTATGACCTGATGGACACCCTCACCACGGTCGCCAGCTTCGTGGCGTCGCTCGGTGAGGCGGTCGCCTCCGGCCCCTACTTCAAGGTCATGCTGGTCAACCTTTTGCCCGGCCAGATACTGCAACCCTTCGTCGATGCCGCGTTCAAGAAGCGCGGTATCGATCCCGAAAAGTTCTGGGGCGACGCGGGTCTGCCCGCCTGGCGCTTCCCGGATCCGAACGGGACCCGGTTCCCGAACGGTGCTCCGGCGCCTGGGCCCGCCGTGCTGGAAGGCACGCCGGAACATCCGGGACCCGGTGTGCTGAAGGGCTCGCCGTGCTCGTACACGCCGCCGCCCGACGGCATCCCGACCGCGGCCAACCCGCTGCCGTGCGCGAATCTGTCGATCGGACCGTTCGGTGGTCCCGCCTACGGGCCGCCCGACGTGGTCACGTCCGACCCCAACGCGCACGGACCGCAGCCGTCGCCGGGTGTGCCCGCGGCCGCGATCCCGGGCCAGATCTCGCCGGATATGCCCGGGGTGCCCGCGGCGCTGCCGCCTGCCCCGCCCGGCGCCCGCACGGTTCCGGTGGGTCCGCAGCCTCCGCTGCCGCCGGACTTCACGCCGGGGATCGCCCCGCTGCCACCGGCCTTGACCGGGCCGCCGCCACCGCCGGGGCCGGGACCGGACGCAGGGCCCGCCGGCACACCGCCATTGCCAGGGAACCCGCCGTTCCTTCCACCACTTTCGCAGGGACAGTAGGGGGGTGTAACCGATGTCAACGATCTTCAACGTTCGAAACCTGAAGCTGCCGCACGTTTCTCGTGCCGCGGTCATCATCGGCACCCTCGTGGTGATCCTCGGCCTGGTGGCCGTTTTCGTGGGCTGGAACCTGTACAAGAAGCTGACCACCAACACCGTCGTCGCTTATTTCAGCGAGACGCTGGCCCTGTACCCCGGCGACAAGATCCAGATCATGGGTGTCAAGGTCGGGACGATCGACTCGATTGAGCCGGCCGGCGACAAGATGAAGGTCACCTTCAGCTACGACAACAAGTTCAAGGTGCCCGCCAACGCTACCGCGTCGATCCTGAACCCGAGCCTGGTCGCGTCCCGCGTCATCCAGTTGTCACCGCCGTACACGGGCGGACCGGTGATGGAGGACAACGCGGTCATCCCGATCGACCGCACGCAGATCCCAGTGGAGTACGACCAGCTCCGCGACTCCATCAACCGCATCCTGCAGGACCTGGGGCCGACTCCCGAACAGCCCAAGGGCCCGTTCGGCGACATCATCGAATCGGCCGCCGACGGATTCGCGGGTAAGGGTGAGGAGCTCAACCGGACGCTGAACGGGCTCTCCGAGGCACTGTTCACACTCAACGAGGGCCGGGGCGACTTCTTCGGTGTGGTCAAGAGTTTGGCGCTGTTCGTCAACGCGCTCTACAAGAGCGATCAGCAGTTCGTCGCGCTGAACAACGATCTCGCGACATTCACCAGTGCGTTCACCAACACCAACCGCGAGGTCGCCAACGCGCTGCAGGATCTCAACTCGCTGCTGTCGACCACGCGGCAGTTCCTCGACGAGAACGCCGAGGTGTTGACGCACGACATCAACAACCTGGCGGACACCACCAACGCGATCCTGCAGCCCGAGTCGAAGGACGGGCTGGAGACCGCACTGCACGTGTTCCCCACGCTGGGCGCCAACCTGATGAACATCATCTCGCCGGTCACCGGTGGCGTGATGGGCATCCCGGTCATCAACAACTTCGCCAACCCGATTCAGTTCATCTGCAGTTCGATTCAGGCAGGTAGCCGGTTGGGCTATCAGGAGTCGGCCGAGATGTGCGCGCAGTACCTCGCCCCGATCCTGGATGCAATCAAGTTCAACTTCCCGCCCTTCGGTGTCAACCAGTTCACCTCGGCGATGACGCTGCCCAAGCAGGTCGCGTACTCCGAGCCCAGGCTGCAGCCGCCGCCGGGCTACAAGGACACGACCGTGCCCGGCATCTGGTCGCGCGACACGTTGTTCTCCCACGGCAACCACGAGCAGGGTTGGGTGGCCGCACCCGGTATGCAGGGCATCGAGGTGCAGCCGTTCACCGCGAACATGATGTTCCCGGAGTGCCTCGCCGAGCTGATGGGCGGTCCGGACTGCGTGATCCCGCCTGCGCCGCCCACCTTCGGCGGTCCGCATCAGGCCGGCCCACCGAACGCGTACACGGAGAACACCCCGCTGCCGCCACCGTGGTACCCGCAGCCGGGACCGCCGCCGGGCCCCGCTCCCGGTGTGATCCCGGGTGACCCGGGCAGTGCGGCGCTGACAGGTCCGATCCCCGCTCCGGGGCCCGGCCCCGGACCCGCACCGGCGGCACCCGCCGCCGTACCCGCCGGACCACCGCTACCCGCTGAGGCAGGCTGATGATGACCGGTCGCAGATGGAGTCGAATCGCGCTACGCACCGTCGCGCTCGCCGCGGTCGCGCTGGTGCTCAGTTCGTGCGGTGTGTGGCCATGGCGGGGCATCTCCAATGTGGAGCTGCCCGGCGGTCCTGGCACCGGTTCGCAGCGGATGACCGTCTACGTCCAGATGCCGGATACGTTGGCGCTCAACGTCAACAGCCGTGTCCGGGTCGCCGATGTGTTCGTTGGACGGGTCCGGTCGATCGAGCTGAAGAACTGGGTGGCGACGCTGACCCTGGACATGGAACCCAACCTCGGGTTGCCGTCCAACGCGCTGGCCAGGATCGGCCAGACCAGCCTGTTGGGCAGTCAGCACGTCGAGCTGGAGCCGCCGCCTGATCCGTCGGATCAACCGCTGCGCAACGGCGACACCATTCCGTTGAAGAACAGCTCGGCGTTCCCGAGCACCGAGCGGGTGCTGGCGAGCATCGCCACCATCCTGCGTGGCGGCGGGGTGCAGAACCTCGAGACGATCCAGACCGAGATCTTTAATGTGCTCAACGGGCGGGCCGACCAGATCCGGGAGTTCCTCAACAAGCTCGACACGTTCACCGACGAGCTGAACAAGCAGACCGAGGACATCACCCGCGCCATCGACTCCACCAACCGGCTGTTGTCGATCGTGGCGCAGCGCAACGACACGCTGGATCAGGTGCTGACCGAGTTCCCGCCGCTGATCAAGCATTTCGCCGACACCCGCGACCTGTTCGCCGACGCCGTCGAGGCGCTCGGCCGCATCAGCCTCGCCGCGGACAACGCGTTGGCGCCCGCGAGCGACAACCTGCACACCAACCTGCAGAACCTGCAGCGGCCACTGAAGCAGCTGGGCCGGGCGTCGCCGTACGTCATCGGCGCGCTGAAACTGCTTCTCACCGCACCGTTCTCGATCGAGAACGTGCCGAAGGTGGTGCGTGGTGACTACCTCAACGCCTCGCTGACGGTCGACCTGACGCTGTCCGCACTCGACAACACCATCCTGTCGGGAACGGGAGTCTCGGGCATGCTGCGGGCACTCGAGCAGGCTTGGGGACGCGATCCGGCGACCATGATCCCGGATGTTCGCTTCACGCCGAACCCGCACAACGTTCCGGGCGGACCGCTTGTGGAAAGGGGTGAGTGAGCAGTGTTGACCAGATTGATCAAGGTCCAGTTGGTGCTGTTCACCATCCTGACGCTCATCGCGGTCGTGGTGCTGGGTTGGTACTACCTGCGCCTGCCCAGCCTCGTCGGCATCGGGCAGTACGAACTGCACGCCGAACTGCCGCGTTCCGGTGGCCTGTACGCGACGGCCAACGTGACGTACCGCGGCACCCAGATTGGAAAGGTCACCAGCGTCGTGCCCACCGAGCGGGGTGCGCGCGCGACGATGAGCATCGACAACCGGTACAAGATCCCCGCGGATGCGACGGCGAACGTGCATTCGGTGTCGGCCATCGGCGAGCAGTACCTGGACCTGGTGTCGACCGGTAACCCCGGTCAGTACCTGAGTCCCGGCTCGACCATCACCGAGAGCACCGTGCCGAGCGAGGTCGGTCCCGCGCTGGACGCGGCCAACAAGGGACTCGCCGTGCTGCCCAAGGAGAAGATCGACGCCCTGCTCACCGAAACCTCCAATGCCGTAGGCGGTTTGGGCCCGGCGCTGCAACGACTTGTCGACTCCACCACCAACCTCGCGGAGGGCTTCAGGGACAACCTGCCGCAAGTCAACGACATCATCGCCAACTCGGCGCCGATCCTGGACAGCCAGGTGCAGTCCGGCGACAACATCGCGCAGTGGTCGCGCGATCTGAACATCATCGCTTCGCAGTCGGCCGAGCAGGATGCCGCGCTGCGCAGCGGTCTCGAGCAGGCGGCGCCCACGGCGGACCAGGTGAATGCGGTGTTCAGCGGTGTGCGGGACTCGTTGCCGCAGACGCTCGCCAACCTGTCGATCGTCATCGACATGCTCAAGCGCTATAACAAGGGTCTGGAGCAGACGCTGGTGATCCTGCCGCAGGGCGCGGCGGCCGCGCAGGCGGGTGTGCTGTTCGAGGACCTCGGTCAGCTGCCACTCGCGCTCTCCATCAACCAGCCGCCGCCGTGCCTCACCGGGTTCCTGCCCGCATCCGAATGGCGTTCGCCGGCCGACACGAGCATGGCGCCGCTGCCCAAGAACACCTACTGCAAGATCCCGAAGGACTACCAGGGCAACGTCGTTCGCGGCGCGCGCAACTATCCGTGCGTCGACGTGCCGGGTAAGCGGGCGGCCACCCCGATGGAATGCCGCAGCAACGAACCGTATGTTCCGCTCGGCACCAACCCGTGGTACGGCGACCCGAACCAGATCCTGTCCTGTCCGGCGCCAGGTGCGCGCTGCGACCAGGGGGTAAACCCCGGACGGGGTGTCATCCCGGCGCCAACGGTCAACAACGGTGTGAACCCGGCGCCCGCCGACCAGCTGCCTCCGCCGCAGTCCACGGCGCCGATCAGTGACCCGCTCAGCCCTCCTGGCCAGGGCACCGTCACGTGCAGTGGACAGCAACCCAACCCGTGCATCTACACTCCGGCACCAGGGCCTCCCGGCTCCACGGCCGTCTACAGCCCGGCTAGCGGGCAGGTGGTTGGACCTGATGGCGTCAGGTACAACGTCAGCAATTCAAGTAACCCAGGAGACGACGGATGGAAGGAGATGCTGGCACCCGCCAGCTGAACCCCACCGATGCTGATCAGGCGCCCGACGAGTCGTTAGCAGTATCTACAGAGCAAGAAAACACCGAACCAGAAGAGCCAACCGCAGAAGCCCAGCCGGCCGACACCCGCCGCCCGTCACGGCTCGGGCGCGGCTGGGTCGGCGGGATATGTGCCGGCCTGTTGGTCCTGGCCGCCGCAGGCGGGGTCGGGGGTTATCTCGCGCTGAAGGCGAACCAGCAGAGCGAGGACAACGCGCTCAAGGAAGCGGCGGCCCTGCAGGCGGCCAGGGACTGCGTAGCGGCCACCCATGCGCCCGATGTCACCGCGATGACCGCCGCACAGTCGAAGATCATCGAATGCTCGACGGGTGACTTCGGCGCACAGGCCAGCCTGTACAGCGGTGTCCTGGTGGACGCCTACCAGGCAGCGAACGTCAAGGTGCAGGTGTCCGATATGCGGGCCGCCGTCGAACGACACAACGACGACGGATCGTTCGACGTCATGGTCGCGGTGCGGGTGAAGGTGACCAACTCCGAGGCCGCCGACCAGGAGCAGGGCTACCGCCTGCGGCTGCGGATGGCGCCCGACGAGGGCACCTACAAAATCGCGAAGCTGGACCAGGTCACCTCGTGACCGCTGTACTGGACACCGTGGACGACAAACCCGACACGCAGGTGACACCGGAAACGCCGTTGGCGACCTGGTGGGCCCGGGCGGGTGCGTTCGCCATCGATGTGCTGCTTGGCGTCGCGGTGATCGCGACCATGGCGGTGTCGGCGTGGAGCGCACCGTGGCGGGGCTGGCTGTGGTGGGTCTTCGTGGGCACCGCCGCGCTGACCATCGTGGCGATGGCGGTCAACCGGCTGCTGCTTCCCACGATCACCGGATGGAGCCTGGGCAGAGCGCTTTTCGGTATTGCGGTGCGTACGCGCGACGGTGCCGCGCCGGGGGTGCTTCGGCTGGTCGGACGCGATCTGGCACACCTGCTGGACACCGTGGCTTTATTCATCGGGTGGCTCTGGCCGCTGTGGGATGGCCGCCGCCGGACGTTCGCCGATCTGCTGCTCCGCACCGAGGTGCACGCCGTCGAGCGCACACAACGCGACATGCGCAGACCGACCGGGGCGGTGCTGGTCGCGGCAACGGTGGTGTGCGCGTTGGCCGTGGGACTGAGCTATCTGATGGTGTATCGGCCGGAGCGGGCGGTCGATGTCGCGCGCCGGCAGATCGCCGAGCAGGGCCCCAGGATCGTCGAGCAGATGCTGAGCTACACCAAAGACACCCTGCCGCAGGACTTTTCACGCGCACAAACGCTGACCACCGACGCTTACCGGGATCAGTTGATCGCACAGCAGCAGGCGGTGCTTCAGGCCGGTGCCACGTCGAACGAGTACTGGGCCGTCAGCAGCGCGGTGTTGTCGGCGTCGGCGAACCAGGCGGAGATGTTGGTCGCGTTGCAGGGGCAGCGCGGTACCGATCCGAAGGATCTGAAGTTCATCACGGCGACGTTGCGCGTCAACTTCGAGAAGTCCGGCGACGGCCGGTGGAAGGTCGCCAACCTCACCGTGTTGAAGAAGCCCCTCATGAATGGGGGTGGCCAATGAGTCCACGGCGCAAGATCGAGTCCGACGAGCCCGATTTCTTCGAGGTGAAGCCGAAGCCACCGCGCCGGTGGGGCCTGCCGGTACTCGCCGCGGTCGTGTCGGTGTTGATCGCGGCATTGCTGACCGCAGGCACGCTGATATTCGTCAGTCACCGCGACGACATCCGCACCAGAGCCAACGACGCCCAGGTCCTGGATTACGTCCAGGCGTTCATGACGTCGTACACCAGCTTGGATCCGTTCAACGCCAACGCATATGCGGATCGGATCCTCACGGAGGGCACCGGCGACTTCGCAAAGATGTTCAAGGAGAAGCAGAACGAGATCCTGATACAAGTTGCGCAGGCCGAGCCGACGACGGGCACCGTGGTGGCCGCGGGTGTCCAGCGGTGGAATGACGACGGCAGCGCCGACGTGCTGGTGGCGACGAAGGTCACCTCCAAGTCGCCCGACGGGAAGTCGACGATCGAAAGCGGAAACCGCTGGGTCGCAACGGCAATCAAGGAAGGACAGCAGTGGAAGATCAGCCAGCTGATCCAGGTGATCTGACCACCGACGCCGAGGCGACGGACACCCAATCGCCGGCCGCACCCCGCGGTCGGAGGTTTTCGCTGCGGCGTCGACCGAAAGCCGCTGAGCCCGAACCGGTTTCCGAAGAATCGTCGGAGGAGACCACCCCGGCACCGCCCAAGCCGGTCGGCAAATCGCGGCGCACTCGCAGGGGGCAGGCGCCGGTTACCGCCGAAACCGTTGAACCCGAACAAGCCGAACCGGATGAGCCGGCCCAGGCCGAGGAACCGGAAGAACCCGTCGAATCCGAGGAACCCGACGCCACCGAGGATTCCGAGCCGGCCGACGACCGCATCCTGGTGCCGCATCGCCCCGCAGGCAAACGGCTGATCATCGCCGCCACCGCCGCGGCGGTCCTGTTCGTCGCCGCCGCCGGCTTCGCGGGTGCGACGCTGCAGCCGTACCTGGCCCAGCGTGCGGCAGTCGACACGAAGCTCGACGTCGCCCGCACGGCGGCCAGCGCGATCTCCACGTTGTGGACCTACACTCCCGACAACATGGAGCAGCTGCCGGACCGCGCCGAAGTGTTCCTGGGCGGCGATTTCGCCAACGAGTACCGCAAGTACATCGACGCGATCGTCGCCCCCAACAAGCAGGCGCAAGTCACCAACACCACCCAGGTGATGGGAGCGGCGGTGGAGTCGTTGTCCGCCGACGAGGCCACCGCGATCGTGTACACCAACTCGGTGGCCACCAGCCCGGTGACCAAGAACATCCCCTCGCTGCGCTACCTCTCGTACCGGCTGACGATGCAGCGTAAAGACGCAAAGTGGTTGATCACCAAGATGTCCACCGTGACGTCGTTCGATCTCACGCCGCAGTTGTAGGTCGGAGCATTCACCGAACGTGGCCGTCGAATCACCGGTCTCCCCACGCCTGACCTACCTCGCCCTACTGTTACTGACCTTCGCGACCGGCCTCGTCGACGCGGTCAGCGTGCTAAAGCTCGGCCACGTGTTCGTCGCGAACATGACGGGCAACGCCATCTTCCTCGGGTTCTGGCTGGCCCCCTCCACGGTGGTCGACGTGACCGCCGCGTTCGTCGCGGTCGCCTCCTTCGTGACGGGCGCGGTGCTCGGCGGTCGACTGGCTCGGCATCTCGATCGCGAGGTACACCACTGGCTCGGCGTCGCCCTCTCCCTCGAGGTCCTATTGCTTGTGTCGCTGGCGATCCTTGCCGGCACGGGGGTCATCGACTACCACGATCGCTCGAAGCTGTTCCTGATCGCGGGGCTTGCGGTGACGTTCGGGATCCAGAACTCCACGGCGCGCCAGTTCGGCATCCAGGAGCTGTCCACCACCGTCCTGACGACGACGATCTCCGGCATCGGGTTCGACAGTCGGCTGGCCGGGGGCACCGGTGAGCGCGAGAAGCTGCGTTTCAGCGTCATCTTCGCGATCCTGTCCGGTGCCGCCGTCGGCGCGACGCTGACCCGGTTCGCCGTCGCGCCCGTGATCGGACTGGCCGCCGCCGTCGTGGCTTGCAGCGCGGCCATCTTCTGGTTCGGTGCGCGGCGGGCGCACTAGTCTCCACCTATGCCATCTGTACTCGTCACGGGCGCATCACGCGGTATCGGCAAGGGCATCGTCGAACATCTGGCCGCGCGCGGCTGGGACGTCATCGCCGGGGTCCGCAGCCGGGAGGACGCCGACGCGGTCACCAAACTCGACCCCCAACGGGTGTCGTCGGTGATCCTCGACGTCACCTCGTCCGATGACATCGCCGCCTTGGAGGCGTCGCTACCCGAGCGCCTCGACGCGGTCGTCAACAACGCGGGCATCGCCGTCGGCGGTGCGATGGAGACGCTGAGCTCCGACGAGTGGCGAAAGCAGCTGGAGGTCAACGTCATCGGCCAACTCGCTGTCACTCGTGCGGTGCTGCCTCGGCTCCGCAAGTCCCGCGGCCGCATCGTGTTCATCTCCAGCGTCAACGGGCGAATGTCGATGCCTCTGGTCGGTGCGTACGCGGCGAGCAAATTCGCGTTGGAGGCCGCCGCCGACGCGCTGCGAATGGAATTGGCCCCCTGGAAGATCCGCGTCGTTGTGGTCGAGCCGGCGCAAACCGACACCGACATGTGGCGCACCGCCGACGACATGGTGGCGGAGCTGGAAGCGGGCCTGACACCCGAGCACAGGAGCCTCTACGCCAAGCACATCACGGGATTCAGGAAGACGATCCCGATGTCGCAGCGCATCGCCGTCCCCACCGAAAAGGTGTCCGTCGTCGTCGAGGAGGCGCTCACCGCCCGTCGGCCCCGCGCCCGCTACATCGTCGGACTCGCTCCGAAGGCGCAGGTGGCATTGATGACCGCGCTACCAACGAAACTGCGCGACCTCACGCTACGGAAGGTGACCGGCCAACCCTAGGATGCCGACCTTCGTCAAACACAACCCGAACGCGCCCGCGGGCTTCTTCGCCTGCGAAGCTGCTGGGCTGCAGTGGCTTTCGTCAGCCGAGGGCGGGGTGCCGTGTGCCCGTGTCATCGGATACGACGACACCAGTCTGACGTTGGAACGGCTCGAATCCGCTCGGCCCGACCGCGACGCCGCATACGAGTTCGGCCGCCGGTTGGCTCGTACGCATGACGAGGGCGCGGGTGCCTTCGGCGCGCCACCGGACGGCTGGAGCGGACCCGGCTTCTTCGGGCCGCTGCATCATCCGCTCCCGATGTCGATGACCGGATTCGACACCTGGGGGATGTTCTACGCCCGCGAGCGGCTGGCGCCGATGGCGGCCCGCGCCGCCGCGATTCTGGAGCCCTCGGCGCGCGACGTGGTCCAGGCGGTGATCGACCGGTGTGACCGCGGTGACTTCGACGTCGACGGCGATCACCCCGCCCGATTGCACGGCGACCTGTGGAGCGGCAACGTCATGTGGACGCCCGGAGGCGTCACACTCATCGACCCCGCAGCGCACGGCGGACACCGGGAGACCGACCTGGCGATGCTGGCGCTGTTCGGCTGCCCGTTTCTGGACGCGGTCCTCGAGGGCTATCAGCGACAGCGCCCCCTCGCCGAAGGCTGGCAGGACAGGGTCCCGCTGCATCAGCTGTATCCGCTGCTTGCGCACGTCGTGTTGTTCGGAAAGGGATACGCCGGTCAGGCCGCGACGGCCGCAACGCACGTATTGCGGGCAAAGTGATACGTTGCTGAACTCGCAGCTCGCGGCGTTTTATGAAGGAATCAGCACAGGCCCAACAGATTCCGTGAGCAAGAATTTTCGGAAACGTTAGCCAGAAAATTACGTTCCTGTTACGGTGCCCTCCGGAGGTTCAAGATCACGGGGGTCGAAGGCTGGTTAGATGCCAGGCAAGCACCGCAAAGTGCGCCGCTCGCGCAAGAGTCGGGTCGTACGTACTTCGCAGCGTGTCGTGGCAATCGGGGCGGCTACCGCGACCGCAGCGGCGCTGACCGTCGGGATTCCCGCAGAACCGAAGACCGACGTGACCGCCAGGATCAAGCGGAACATCGGCCTGACGTCGACGGTCAATCCGTGGCAGTTCTCGGATCTGACCTTCTACGATGCGGCGTCCTACGACGTCTTCCAGACCAACGTCGACCTACTCATCCGCGGCATCGTCGAGAGCAACAACCGCGCCGCGGCGCTGCAGGAAGCGGGGATCGATCTCCCGAGCATCGTTAAGGACGTGCTGGCGAGCCCGAACCTCATGCTCAGCTCGGCCCTCGGAGAGGTGCTGAGCCAGATCCCCGTCGACCTCGGCCAGGCGCTGGGCGGGGTTTACGGGGACGCCACCCCGGTCGTGCTCCAGGCCCTGGAAGAGCTGTATCCCGAGACAGGCGGAATCAGTGACCTGCTCAGTCTCTTGACCCTGGTCGGTCTCGATCTCAGCGATCCGCTCAATCTCGCCGAGCGCGATATTCCCGGGCTCGACGTCGTCACCGCGGGGCCGGTCTTCACGCTGCTGAAGATGCTCGGGGTCGACCTCGGGTGGGTCCCCGAACTACCCAACAGCGTCGCCGCCGAGATCAACAGCACCGGCTACCTCCAGGTCGGCGCCGACGGCCTGCTCAGCACCGTCGTACAGCGGTTGACGGAAACACAGCCTGACAACCCGCTGATCGGCCAACTCCAAGGTGTCATCGACAACCTGCCGATCGACGCCCCGGCCGCAACCCAGGTGCGCGTGCCCGTCGCGATGGGTGTCGGGCTCGGTGCCTTCGCGATCGCGACCGGATACGACAAGGTCGTCGCCGACCTGCCCAACCAACCCGGCGGTCTCAACTACACCGGCGATAATGCCGCGCAGGGCAGCGTGACGGTGCTGCCGATGCTGCTGCTGTTCAATCCGGCCCGACCCAACGGCGGCGCGCTGGCGCGCTTCTACCCGATGTTCGACTCGGCGGACATCGACGTCGTCAATCCGAGAACCGAGATCACGACCAGCGGCACCGCGACCATCATCCCGATGCTGATCGACGTCGGGGTTGCCTACCATCCGATGTCCGACCTCGCGGCGTGGGCGAACCCATTCTCGCTGGCGAACAACGCCATGGCGGGACTGTTTCCGACATACATGCTGCGTGGCCTCGACTTCGACGCCGTTCAGGAACAGATCGACGCGCAGATCGCCGAGGCGGCGGCCAGCGCCGCCGAGGGAAATCCGTTGGCGCTGAACCTGTATGTGACGATCCCGCCCGTCACGTTGCCGCTGCTCGAGCCGCTTTACCTGCTATCGGATGCCGTACACATGATGGGCGGTCCGCAGCTCAACTTCTTCACCAGATTGGCCAACGCGCTCGCCCCGGCACTGACCAGCCTGGTCAACCTGGGGTACACGGACGTGTTTTACAACCCCGTGACCGGTGCGTTTGAAAGATCGTACGCCGACGCCGGCACACCCGTGCCTTTCGGGACCCGCCCCACTTTCGACCTGGGGTTTGTCATCGGGGTGGTGCTCACCCAATTGGTCGTGGGCTTCTGGCGTGAGTTCCTCAGCGGGAACCCGACGCCACCCACACCGAATGTGCTTGCCACACTTCAAGACTTCCTCTCCGGCAACCTGTTCCGCGCCGTGGCAGGTGGACTGAGCTCGATTGTGGTGGCCCCGCCGGCCGACGAAGATCCTGAAGCGTCTGAGAATGCGCTGCTGAGCGCGGAATCGACGGAAGAGGGCGTCGCCGACGAAACATTCACCGCAGCAACTTTTTTCAGCACAGAGGCACTGTCGAGTGGTGAGGAACTCGAAGACGAAGCTGTAGTCGAGGAACTCGCTGTTGGCGAGGACGTTGTCGAGGAAAGCGTCGACGGGGCGGCTGATCACGAGGTGGAGGTCGCCGACGAGATCGACGCTGGCGAAGACACGGTCGCTTCGGAAGACGATCCCGAAAAGGATCCCGACGAGGCGGATTCCGACGAGCAGGCCGTCAGCCAGAATAGTGGCAACCTCGACGACACGTCCGGCTCGTATACGCCCCGGCACGCCGAGCCCGAGGACACCGTTGATTCGTATACGCCCCGGCACGCCAAGCCCGATGACACATCGGGCTCGTACTCACCGAGGCACGCCAAGCCCGACGACACGTCTGGCTCGTCCTCACCTCGACATGCCAAGCCTGACGATACGTCCGCCTCGTCCACACCCCGGCGCGAAAGGACCGAGTCGGCAGGTCCCGGCGGGTCGATCATTCGCGACACCGCGAACGCGTTCCGTCCCGGCAGGAGCACCACGAAGCCGTCTGGCGGCGGACGCCACGCGGCCGCCGACGACACCGACACCGGTACCAGCAGCGCCACCAACACCGAGGGCGGCGCCGGTAACGCTTCCGCGTCCGACGCCGGCGCGTCGGACAGTGCCGACTAGTTGAACGCCAGCCAGCTGGGCAACGCGCGCTCGCGGGAGTCGCACAACACCTGACGGGTGTCGCAATTCCCGTCCGGCACACCGGCACCCGCCCACATGCCACCGGTGTCGCGGCGCAGCACGATCGACGACGAACCGCCACCGTCAAGCAGCACCGCGGTGTCGCTGCCGAGGCCGCGGAACAGATCCTGGATCTGATCCGGGGTATAGCTTCCGCCCTGGAAGACGTACATCTCGTCCTTGCCCTTGCTGTACGCGAGGGCGGTACGCGCAGCGCTCGGACCGCCGTCGTTGAGCTGACCGGTGTCTCCCGGGGACAACAGCCCGATCCCTGCGACGGCGACGAACCGGGTGCCCTTGTCGATGAGGTCCTGAATGACAGGGGAGGCGGCGTCATAGTCGTCCGGGCTCTTCGGCGGTACCACAAACGGGGCGCCCGCCACGGGAATTATCATGGTGGACAACGCTTTCCAGTGTTCGTTGCCACCTGAGAGGCCCTGTTTGCCCGCGTACGCGAGGGTGCCCGTCACGGCGGTGTTGGCGCGGCCCTGTCCGCGGGTGTTGTCGACGTAGGCGCCCAGCGGTGAGCTACACCCGGTCGACTTCCAGGACCCGCCCCTCTGCGGACGAATATCGAAGAAGTTGGCGTTGACGGCGATGGTCGGTTGACCCAGCGCCTGCCAGGCCTGCAGTGGTGAGAAGATCTCGGACGCCTGCAGTAATCCTTCGCGGGTACGTGCGCGCGGATCGCGTTCGCAGCGGGACTGGTATCCCCTGTGCGAGTCGACAAGGAGTCGCGGGGCCAGTCGCTGCGAGGCCGACTTGATGACCATCAGTCGACCGCCGTTGCTCAGCTCGTACCAGTTGCCGCTCGCGTCGAGCATCGGTGCGGGGTGACCGCTGCCGAAGTTGTAGACGAGGTACGAACCCCGAGTGTTCGCGATGGCGCCGGCGAGCAGATCACGGCCGCTCGCGGCCTCCGCGGTCGGGGCGGCGGTTGTCGACAGCGCAGCGAACGACATCAGCGCGGCGGCCCATGCCGCGCAGCGCCGAAATACCGTGACTGGACTAGACATGGGCCCCCTTCGACACAGCGAACTGAAACCACATTAACCTCGCCAGCAACACTGTCAACTTTCGTAACAAGTCCATGACGATCGGGTTTCGGCCGGCGAACGCGCTGCGGGCAACGTCGGCGAATCTGCTCGGGTTACAAAGGCGCGAAGCGGGTAATCGCAACGCATGCCCACCGTGTCGCGAACCTTCTCGGTCAGCCCACCACCACACCACGTGATCGGCTACCTGAAGGATTTCGCCAACGCCGTCGAATGGGATCCGGGCACCCACACCTGCACTCGCATCGACAGCGGTGTCATCAGGGAAGGCGCGTCGTGGCGCAACGTCTCGAAGATCTTCGGCGTCACCACCGAACTGACCTACACCCTCGACAGCGTGTCCGACAACTGCATCGTCTTCGTCGGGAAGAACAAGTCGGCCACCTCGGTGGAGAGGATCTACATCGACGCCGCGAACACCGGTTCGGTGATCACCTACCGCAACGAACTCGAAATGCACGGCTTGCTGGCGCTTTTCAGCCCGGTCATGAAGGTGGCCTTCGAGAAGCTGGCCAATGACACAGAGAAACAGTTGACGTCGGTACTCAACCGACTACCTATAGAGGAGAAAAGATGATCGGCACCATTCTCAGCGCGATCGTTGTTGGTTTGATCGTGGGCGCACTCGCTCGGCTCATCATGCCGGGCAAGCAGTCGATCGGCGTGATCATGACGATCGTCCTCGGCGCTGTCGGGTCATTCCTCGGAACGTGGCTGACCTACCAGTTCGGGTACTCGAACTCCAACGGCGGGTGGGAGGTCATCCCATTCCTCGTCGGCGTCGTCATCGCGATCGTGCTGATCGCCATCTACGTCGGCATCACCGGTAAGCGCGATCACCCGGTCCGCTAGCGCGGCGGCGAACGCAGCCGGTACATGCCACACCGGCGAGGCAAGGCCCAATCCGGTTACGCCGCAGCCAAACCCGCATGCATCTCCCACACGAGAATTTCAGCGGGTGCGCTGGCGGTGACCCGCTGGCCGCCGGACGCGGTGAAGCGTACGGCGTCGCCCTCGTGCAGCGCCCCGGCGCCCTCGAGCATCACCTCACCGCGGGGGACGAACAGGTGCAGATACGGTGCCGACGGCAACTCGACTGTGTCGCCAGCCTGCAGCCGCGCGCCGTGCAGGGCCGCGTACTTGTTGCGGATGCTGATCGCGGCCTGGTCGCGGTGGGCCGGCATCCCGGAGGCGATGGTCACCAGGCCGCCGCGCAGCAGCTCATGGTCGATCTCGAGCTGCTGGTATCCGGGATCGACGCCGGATTCGTCGGGGACCACCCACATCTGCACGAAATGCACGGGTTCCGTGTGGGATTGGCCGCCTGTCAACGTCCAGGAGTCGTTCTTCTCGGAATGCAGGATGCCCCGCCCCGCCGACATCCGTTGCGCCAGGCCGGGATAGATCACGCCGGAGTTCCCGGTCGAATCCTGATGGACGAGTGAACCGCGCAGCACCCAGGTGACGATCTCCATGTCGCGATGGGGGTGAGTATCGAACCCCGTGCCGGGTTTCACGATGTCGTCGTTGTTGACCAGCAGCAGGCCGTGGTGGGTGTTGCCGGGGTCGTAATGGTCGCCGAACGAAAACGAGTGTTTGGAGTCGAGCCAGTCGATTCTGGTCTTCGCGCGATCGTCGGCGCGGCGAATGTCTACTGTCGGGGCGGTCATCGCGATCCTCTCGCTCGGGGCCCAGCCTAGGGGTGGCCGCTGGACAGGACAACATGCATGATGTGTCATGTATTCCGTGTGGTTGACCGGGGAACAGCAGGAGATCTGGCGCAACTATCTCGCCATGACCAGCCGGTTGCAGACGACGATGCACCGCCAGCTCCAGCAGGACTGTGAGCTCTCGCTGGCGGACTACGACGTGCTGGTGGCCTTGACCGAGCGCGGTCCACTGCGGATCAACGAACTAGGCGACGCGCTGGCCTGGGAGCAGAGCCGACTGTCGCATCAGCTGCGTCGGATGCGCGGGCGCGGCCTCGTGGAGCGACATGGGAGTGACGACGACCGGCGCGGCGCCACGGTCGAGATCACCGATGGCGGTCGTGCCGCCCTGGAGTTGGCCGCGCCGGGACACGTCGAGTTGGTTCGCAGCGCGGTTTTCGACGGCATACCCGCCGCGCAGTTGCGGGCATTCGGCGCGGTGGCGCAGCAGGTCGCCGAGAGGCTGGCCTGATACGCGCGTCGACTCACAGCCTGTCGGGCAGTCCCCATTTCTCGAACGACGTCATGTGGAACGCGACGACGTGGGAGATGCCATCGGCGGTCACGGCCAGCACGTGCATCTGGAAAGGCTCGTGTACTCCGGTTTCCGGGTTGCGCATGTACAACGCTCCCGCGGGCTGACCGTTGGCCACCGTTGGGATCAAGCGCATATCGCCGGGACCCTCGGCGGGGCAGTGCGTCTTCGACAGCAGGACGATGTTGTGCGGCCCCTGGTACCAGCCGTCGAACGGCGGCATTTCCCACACTGCGTCCTCGGTGAACAGCTCCACGAGCTTGTCCATGTCGTAGTTCTCGAACGCGGCGATGTAGCGCTTCAGCAGATCCTGGGCCTCTTCGGACTCCGGGGCCTCGAGACGGTCGTCCTCGCTGGGGTTGATGGTGTCGAGTTGCGCGCGCGCCCGCTGCAGCAGGCTGTTCACCGCGGCCGTCGACGTGCCGATGGCGTCGGCGACCTCAGCGGCCTTCCACTGCAGCACCTCGCGCAACACGAGCACCGCGCGTTGCCGCGGGGACAGGTGCTGAATCGCCGCGACGAACGCGAGCCGCACCGATTCGCGTGAACCGACGATGTCGGACGGGTCGGTCGAATCGTCGGGGATCGGCTCCAGCCACGGCACCTCCTCGCGCGCGACGATGTCGTCGATGGGATCCGAACTCGGCGCACCGAGGCCGGTCGGCAGCGGCCGCCGCTGACGGCTGTCCAACGCCGTCAGGCACGTATTGGTCGCGATCCGGTACAGCCAGGTGCGCACCGACGATTTGCCCTGGAAACCCTTGTACGACTTCCACGCCCGCAAGTACGTTTCCTGCACCAGATCCTCGGCGTCGTGCAGCGACCCCGTCATCCGATAGCAGTGCGCGAGCAGCTCCCGGCGATATCGCTGGGCGTCCGCCAGGAAGGCGTCATCGGCGCTACCAGTTGTTGAGCCGTCGTCCAGATTTCGAGCCAGGACTGTCATCTCGCCGAGCTTAATGAGTGGGGGTGACAACCGACACCGGCGTTTCTGTCGGTGCCCGTTACTCTCCCTTCGTGGCAACTACCCGCAGCGAACGCAGCTTCGACGGCATCGGAGGGGTCCGCATCGTCTACGACGTGTGGACCCCGGAGGTGGCGCCGCGCGGCGTCGTCGTGCTCTGCCACGGATACGCCGAGCACGCGCGCCGCTATGACCACGTGGCTCAGCGATTCGGGGAGGCGGGGTTGATCACCTACGCGCTGGACCTCCGCGGCCATGGCCGGTCCGGCGGCAAACGGGTGTACCTGCGCAAAATCGACGAGTACACCGGCGATTTCCACACCCTGGTCGGCATCGCCACCGCCGATCATCCCGACCTGCCGCGGATCGTGCTCGGCCACAGCATGGGCGGCGGTGTCGTTTTCGCGTACGGCGTCGAGCATCCCGACGACTACACGGCGATGGTGCTGTCCGGCCCGGCGGTCTACGCCCAGGACGCGGTGTCGTCGTTCATGATCACCATCGCCAAGGTGCTGGGAAGCATCCTGCCCGGCCTGCCCGTCGAAAAGCTCCCGACCGACGCGGTGTCCCGCGATCCAGAGGTGGTCGCCGCCTACGAAGCCGACCCGCTGGTGCACCACGGCAAGCTGCCTGCGGGCATCGGCAAGGCGCTCATCAAGGTCGGCGAGACCATGCCGCAGCGCGCCGGTGCGCTGACCGCGCCACTGCTGGTCGTGCACGGTGAGCAGGACAAGCTGATCCCGGTCGAAGGCAGTCGCCACCTCCTGGAGTGCGTCGGGTCCAAGGACGCCCACCTCAAGGTGTATCCCGAGCTGTACCACGAGGTGTTCAACGAGCCCGAGAAGGCATTGGTGCTCGACGACGTCACCTCGTGGATCGAGGCCAAGCTTTGAAAACCATTGCTGGCATTCTTCTTTCGTTGATACTAGCCCTGGCGGCGTGCGGGTCGTCGGAGGAAGCGCCCCGCTGGGTCGACGAGGACGTGACGTTCACCGCTGACGGCCTCACCATCCACGGCACCTATCGCCACGAGCGGGACGGGAAGCCCGGGCCTGCGGCGCTGCTGATCTCCGAGAGCGGCAACACCGACCGCAACGGCGACAACGCCGTGGCGGGCCCGGTGGGCAACATGCGTCAACTCGCCGAACTGTTGTCGGACAAGGGCGTTGCCAGCCTGCGCTACGACAAGGTCGGTACGGGGAAAACGGGTCTCGGCCCTTACGCGCAGCGCCCCATGGACGTCGTCAGCTCCGTCTACACGTCCGGCGCCAAGGCCGCGGCGCGGTTCCTCGCCGACCAGCCCGCGACCGAGGCGGACCGCATCTCCGTCTACGCAGTGGGAGAAGGCGCCGTGCATGCGTTGGCGCTGGCGACCGACACCGGCGCCGACGCACCGAAGATCCACTCGCTGGGCCTTTTTCAGCCGCTGCCGGGCCGATACCTGGACATCATCACCAATCGGGTGCGTGCCAGCGCGTCCCCGGAGGCACTCAACACCTGGCTGGCCGCCGTCGAGCAGGTCCGCACCAAGGGCACCGTGGCGGAGAACCTCCCGGAGGGGCTCGGGGCGCTGCTCAACCAGGGCAACGTCAAGGCGGTCATCGAGGCCGACAAGATCGATCCGCTCACCCTGGCCGCCAAGGTGCCTGCCGGCACGCCCGTGTTGTTGACGTGCTCGGACGCGGACGCCCAGGCGACGTGCACGTCGGTCAAACCGCTTGTCGACGCGCTCCAACACACCGCGCTGACAGTCGTCGAACTGCAGGGTGTCAACCACGTGCTGCGCGACGACCCCACCGACAACGTCGCCAATTACGCCAAGCAGGACCCACTTTCTCCACAACTCGTCAGTGCGATCGACGCCTTTGTCGGCAAGTAGTCCTAATCTGGCGCCCATGAGTGACACGGGGATCGCGGATGACTGACGACAGGATGCTGGCGCGCATCGCCGCGCTGCTGCGCCAGGCCGAGGGGACCGACAACACGCATGAGGCCGACGCGTTCATGGCCGCCGCTCAGCGGTTGGCCACGGCGACGTCGATCGACCTGGCGGTCGCGCGGTCCCATTCGTCCAACCGCACCAAGGCGCAGGTACCGGTGCAGCGCACCATCACGATCGGCAATGCGGGGACGCGCGGGCTGCGCACGTACGTGCAGCTGTTCACGGTGATCGCGATGGCCAACGACGTGAAATGTGATGTCGCGTCGAACTCGACGTTCGTCTACGCGTACGGCTTCGGTGAGGACATCGACGCCAGCCACGCGCTCTATGCCAGCCTGGTGACGCAGATGGTGCGGGCGTCGGAGGCCTACATCGCGTCGGGCGCCCACCGTCCGACGCCCACCATCACCGCACGCATCAACTTCCAGCTCGCGTTCGGCGCACGGATCGGCAAGCGGCTGGCCGAGGCGCGCGAAGAGGCCCAGCGTGAGGCGACCAACGGGCGCGACAGCAGACCGGGCACCGCTATCGCGCTGCGGAACAAGGACATCGAGCTGAGGGACTTCTACCGGCAGACCTCAGAAGCGCGGGGCACATGGCGGGCCACCAGTGCGACGGCGGGGTACTCGTCGGCGGCGCGGCGCGCGGGGGATCGCGCCGGCCGCCGGGCCCGGCTGGGAACCAGCCCCGAGCTGGGTGGTGCACGCTCGGCCCTGGAGCGGTGAGCGTCAGGGACTCCCAGCGGTCGAAGGTCTACGCCGCAGAGGAATTCGTCCGCACGCTGTTCGACCGGGCCGCCGAGCACGGCAACCGGATGGTCGACTTCTTCGGCACGCAGTTGACGCTGCCGCCGGAGGGCCGCTTCGCGTCGACGGAGTCGGTGCAACGCTACGTCGACGACGTGCTCGGCATGGCGGTGGTGCGCGAGTCGTGGCCCGGCAGGGGACCGCTGACCGTGCGCGCCCGGCGCGGGGTCACTGCGGCGCACTACGAACGCGACGACGACGGCGCGGGTATCGCCGTCCCGGAGGGACGCACCACCTGGGCGTTGCGCGAGCTGGTGGTGCTCCACGAGATCGCCCACCACCTCTGCGCCGCCGAGCCGCCCCACGGCCCCGACTTCGTTGCCACGTTCTGTGAACTCGCCGGAGCGGTCATGGGCCCGGAAGTCGCCCATGTGCTGCGCGTGGTCTATGCGAAA
Source organism: Mycolicibacterium moriokaense (assembly GCF_010726085.1). Lineage (NCBI taxonomy): Bacteria > Bacillati > Actinomycetota > Actinomycetes > Mycobacteriales > Mycobacteriaceae > Mycobacterium > Mycolicibacterium moriokaense. The sequence continues at coordinate 260,917 of NZ_AP022560.1, read as the reverse complement.
GAGGGTGTGCGATAACGTGTCCCGTGTGGAGGGGCCAGACCCGAAGGAGCTCGATCAGCTCTTCAGCCGCCTATTGCATACCGAGGACGAGGCGCTGACGGCGGCACGGGCGGCGGCCGACGCGGCGGGTATGCCGCCCATCGAGGTGTCGGCGCAACACGGAAGGCTGCTGTATCTGCTTGCGAAGGCGACGCATGCCACCCGCATCTTGGAGATCGGCACGCTGGCCGGCTACAGCACCATCAACCTCGCCCGCGCCGTCGGCGCCGACGGTCGGGTGGTGACGCTGGAGTTCGAACCGAAGCACGCCGAGGTGGCCCGCCAGAGCCTGGCGCGCGCCGGCGTCGACGGCCGCGTCGAGGTGATCGTCGGGGCCGCACTGGACACCCTGCCGACCCTGGCCGAGCGCGGCGAGATCTTCGACCTGGCGTTCATCGACGCCGACAAGGAGAACAACGTCGCCTACGTCGAGTGGGCGATCAAGCTGGGCCACCCCGGCTCGATCATCGTGGTGGACAACATCGCTCGGTTCGGCCGCGTCCTCGAGCCGGCGCCCGATGACCATCAGGCCCGTGCGGTACGCGACATGTTGGAAATGATGGGTGCGCATCCGCGGCTGGATACCGCGGCGATCCAGACGGTGGGCACCAAGGGTTGGGACGGGTTCGCGGTCGCGATGGTCAGATGACGAGCGCTTGAGCGGATTCGCGCAGCGCGTCGACGATCCCAGCCTCGTTCGCGGTGAACCGCTCGCTGGGCGCTGGCACCGAGATCGCGACGATGTGACCGCCGACCGTCCTGGCGGCCACACCCGCCGCCGAGATGCCGGCGGTGTGCTCGTCTCGATCGAAGGCGATAGCGCTGAGGTTCGCCGCCGGGTCGTTCAGCAGCTGCCGCGCGGCCTTGCCGTTGGCGGTCGTCTCGAGCGGGAACCGCATGCCGACCGCCGACACCGCCCGGAGCCGGTGGGTGGACTGGACCTGGTCGATGAAGAGCATCTGCCGACCGCGTAGCACCGACAGATCCACCGTCTCACCCGTCGCGCGGGCCAGCCGGTCCAGCGTCGGCCGGAACTGCATCGTGAGGCTCGCATCGTCGGCGCCGCCGAGCGCGAGCAGCCGTTCGCCGAGGCTGATGCGGCCGTCGTCGTCGATGGATGCGAACCCGATCTCGACGAGCCCGACCAGCAGCCGGCGCACCGTCGACTTGGCCAGGCCGAGCCGGCCGCCCAGGTCGACGAGCCGAAGCTGCCCAGGTGAGGCGGCGATTTCGTCGAGGGCGGCTGCGGCGCGACGCAGCACCTGAATACCGTCGGAACGTGCGGAATGAGTTGTCCGATTCTGGTCCGCACGCGTCATTCCCTCACTATATTGATCCACAATCCGGACCACAAAGATTCGGATAGCGAATCTAGGAGGTCGCGGTGACGCTTCCAGAGGGGCGATCTTTCGTTCGGGGCGACGACGGTTACGAGGCTGCCCGGCGCTCCACGGTGTGGAACCAGCGGGTGCCGGACCGGTATCCCGCGGTGATCGTGCAGGCCCGCGACGACGACGACATCGTGGCCGCACTCGCCTACGCGAAGGCCAACGATCTTCAGGTCGGCATCCGGTCGGGCGGCCACAGCTGGGCCGCCAACCATCTGCGCGACGGCGGTCTGCTGCTCGACATGCACGGGTTCGACCGGGCGACCATCGACAAGGACAAGATGGTCGCCGTGGCGGGCCCCGGCAAGGGCGGCAGCATCCTCGCGGCCGAACTCGACGCCGAGGGCTTGTTCTTCCCCGCCGGACACTGCAAGGGCGTGTGCATCGGCGGGTATCTTCTGCAGGGCGGTTACGGCTGGAACAGCCGGGTCTACGGGCCGGCGTGCGAGAGCGTGATCGGTCTCGACGTGATCACCGCCGACGGCGAGAAGCTCTACATCGACGCCGAGAACCACCCCGACCTGTACTGGTCGGCGCGCGGTGCGGGACCAGGCTTCTTCGCGGTCGTCACCGCCTTTCACCTCAAGCTGTATGCCAAGCCCGCCGTGTGCGGCATGAGCCTGTACGTCTACCCGTTCGACTGTGCCGACGAGGTGTTCACCTGGGCGCGTGCGATCAGCGCGGACGTCGACCGGAGGGTGGAACTGCAGATCCTCGCCACCAGGAGCGTGCCGGACATCGGGATGGACAGTCCCGCGATCCTGCTCGCCTCGCCGGTGTTCGCCGACACCGAGCAGGAGGCCGAGGAAGCGCTCGCACTGCTGGGCACCTGCCCGGCCATTGACAAGGCCCTTACCAAAATTCCTTATGCCCCAACGGATCTGCCGACGTGGTACACCGCAGTGATGGGCAACTACCTGGAAGATCACCGTTACTCCGCGGACAACATGTGGACGTCGGCGCCGGCGGAGGACCTGATGCCGGGAATCCACCGCATCCTGGACACCATGCCGCCGCACCCGGCGCACTTCCTGTGGCTCAACTGGGGACCGTCGCCGGCCCGCCAGGACATGGCCTACAGCGTCGAAGCCGAGATCTATCTCGCGCTCTACGGGGGCTGGATGGACGAGGCCGACGACGACAAGTACGCGGACTGGCCGCGGGCCAACATGGCCGCGATGGCGCACCTGGCCGACGGAATCCAGTTGGCCGACGAGAATCTCGGCCAGCGGCCTGCGCGGTTCGCCACCGATGAGGCGATGGCGCGGCTCGACAGGGTCCGCGCCGCATACGATCCCGACGGTCGCTTCTACCCGTGGATGGGGCGGGTGTGATGAGCGCGTATCTGGGCTACCGCGATGGCGATGCCGACACCCCGTGGGGCAAGTACTTCAATCCCGAGATGGCCGAGCTGCCACGGCATGTGGTGGTCGCGCTGGAGCACGGCCCGCAGGCCGATCAGACGCTGCTCGGATTCGATTCTGCGGGAACGATTCTCGATGAGGACTACCATCAGACCGAGAACGGCTACGGCCAGCTGCGTGGCGGCGGCTTCCAGGTGTCGGTGCGCACCGACATGCCAGGCGTCACCCCGGCGATGTGGGACTGGTGGTTCGGTTGGCACGGCAGCGATTCGCGGCGCTACAAGCTGTGGCATCCCCGTGCGCACGCGTCGGCGCGCTGGAGTGACGGCGGCCCCGACGGCAGTTGGGTGGGGCGCACCTCGTTGATCGAGGAGTACCTCGGGTCGGCGTACGCCAAGGCCGCGATCCAATTCGTCGAACCACAGGTGATCGGCCTCGATCCCGCCCGCCTCGGCGGCGACGTCGCGGTGTGCGCTCGGCTGGGATCATCGGAGGTTCCGGTCGACATTGGTTGGTTCGTCCACCACGTGCGGGCCACCGCGGACGGCGCCGAGATGCGGTCGCGGTTCTGGATGGGCGGGCCGTACATCGGCCTGCGGAAGGGAAATGTTCTGACCGACACGGTGATTCGGCCCATCGCCGCGCACCAGCTGCCGGACCCGCGAGATCTGCTCGTGCACTGCGCGCAGGAGATGAACCATCTCGCCGGCTTCCTGCCGCAGGTGTATGCCGAGTTCTCGGCTGGCTGACGCGGCGTTAGCCGCAGACGGCGCCGCCGGCCGCCGAGCCCACCAGCTTGGTGTACTTGGCCAGCACACCGGTGGTGTAGCGCGGCGGTAGGGGTTCGAATCCCACCTTGCGCGAATCGAATTCGGCCGGATCGACCAGCACGTCCAGGGTGCCTTTGGCGACGTCGAGACGGATGCGGTCGCCGTCCCGCAGGAACGCGATCGGCCCACCGTCGACCGCCTCGGGTGCGATGTGTCCGACGCACAGGCCGGTGGTGCCGCCGGAGAAGCGGCCGTCGGTCATGAGCAGCACGTCCTTGCCGAGACCCGCACCCTTGATGGCGCCGGTGATGGCCAGCATCTCCCGCATGCCGGGACCGCCCTTGGGGCCCTCGTAGCGGATGACGACGACGTCGCCCGCGGTGATGGTGCCGTCCTCGAGAGCGTCCAGGGCAGCCCGCTCGCGCTCGAAAACCCTTGCGGTGCCTTCGAACACGTCGGAGTCGAAGCCTGCCGACTTCACCACCGCGCCTTCCGGCGCCAGGGACCCGTGCAGGATTGTGATGCCGCCGGTGGGGTGGATCGGGTTGGACAGCGCCCGTAGCACCTTGCCGTCCGGGTCGGGCGGCGCGATGTGCGCGAGGTTCTGCGCCATGGTCTGGCCGGTGACGGTCAGGACGTCGCCGTGCAACAGCCCGGCATCGAGCAGCGCCTTCATCACGACCGGCACGCCGCCGATGCGGTCGACGTCGGTCATCACGTGCGAGCCGAACGGTTTGACGTCGGCCAGGTGCGGAACCTTGCTGCCGATGCGGGTGAAGTCGTCGAGCGACAGTTTCACGTTCGCCTCGTGGGCGATCGCCAGCAGGTGCAGCACTGCGTTGGTCGAGCCGCCGAACGCCATCACCACCGCGATCGCGTTCTCGAACGCTTCCTTGACCAGGATGTCGCGCGCGGTGATGCCGCGGCGAAGCAGTTCCACGACGGCCTCGCCGCTGCGCCGGGCGAACCCGTCCCGGCGGCGGTCGGTGGCCGGGGGAGCTGCGCTGCCGGGCAGCGACATGCCCAGCGCCTCGGCCGCACTGGCCATGGTGTTGGCGGTGTACATGCCGCCGCACGCACCCTCACCGGGACAGATAGCCCGTTCGATCGCGTCGACGTCCTCGCGCGACATCAGGCCCCGGGCGCACGCACCGACGGCCTCGAAGGCGTCGATGATCGTCACTTCCTTCTCGCTGCCGTCCGACAGCTTGGCGATGCCGGGCAGGATCGACCCGGCATAGAGGAAGACGCTCGCCAGGTCGAGACGGGCGGCCGCCATCAGCATGCCGGGCAGCGACTTGTCGCAGCCGGCGAGCAGCACCGAACCGTCCAGGCGCTCGGCCTGCATCACGGTCTCGACGCTGTCGGCGATGACCTCGCGGCTGACCAGCGAGAAGTGCATGCCCTCGTGGCCCATCGAGATGCCGTCGGACACCGAGATGGTGCCGAACTCCAGCGGGTATCCGCCCGCGGCGTGCACCCCGTCCTTGACGGCCTTGGCCAACCGGTCCAGCGACAGGTTGCACGGGGTGATCTCGTTCCACGACGACCCGACGCCGATCTGCGGTTTGGCGAAGTCGGCGTCCTCCATGCCTACCGCCCGCAGCATCCCGCGGGCGGCGGCCTTCTCGAGGCCGTCGGTGACGTCGCGGCTGCGAGGCTTGATATCGGGACTGGCGGAGTCTGAGGGCATGGCTGCCAGTATGCCCCCGGGTGTTTCACCCGGCCAAACCGATATTTATACCCCTCTGGGGTATCCGGTATGGTGGCGTCATGCCGTATCGCGCCACTCGTACCGCCGCCCTCGTCCCGGCAATCGTGCTAGCCCTCTGCGCCGCGCTGTTCCTCGCCGCGTGCTCGAGCTCCGAGGAGAAGACCGATGCGGGCACGACTCACGAGTCCACCGTCAGCATGGAGCCTGCCGGCTTCAACACCGACGACCGTGCGTTCGCGACCGACATGATTCCGCACCACGAACAGGCGATCGAGTTGTCGGCCCTGGTGCCCGAGCGTTCCACCAACCCCGAACTCATCGCCCTGGCCAACCAGATCACCGCCGCACAGCAGCCCGAGATCAACGCCTTGCGGGTGTTCCTCGTGCAGTGGGACGAAAATCCCGAAGACAATGCCGACGGTTCCGATGGTGCCGACGGTTCCGCCTCGCACGGCGCCGGCGGTCACCACGGCCAGATGCAGGGCATGGTCGACGACGCCACGATGGCCAAACTCCAGTCGCTGTCCGGCCCGGAGTTCGACGAGCTGTGGTTGCAGTCGATGATCAGCCACCACCAGGGGGCCATCGAGATGGCCAAGGCCGAGGTGGCCAACGGCCTGAACGTGGACGTCAAGCGCATGGCGCAGTCCATCATCGATTCGCAGCAGGCGGAGATCACCCAGATGAACCAGATGCTGAAAGGCGGGCAGTGATGGCTGATGAGAAGGCCGAGCCTGGTTACTCGCCGCAGAAGGACAACTACGCGAAGCGGCTACGCAGGATCGAAGGTCAGGTTCGCGGCATCGCGAAGATGATCGACGAGGACAAGTACTGCATCGACGTGCTGACCCAGATCAGCGCTGTCAACAGCGCACTGCAGTCCGTCGCGCTGGGCCTGCTCGACGAGCACCTCGGGCACTGCGTCAGCCAGGCCGTCGCCGAGGGCGGCACGGAGGCGGAGGCCAAGCTCGCCGAGGCATCGGCCGCGATTGCCCGGCTGGTGCGTTCCTAGCCGTAACGCTCGGATCCCACGGCGCGATTAACACAGCAGGTCAGCAGCCTGTGCGGCGCTGTGGTCAGGGGTTTCGCGGCATTCCGATCGCAAAATTCACACCGAGCGCTGTGCCACACTGGACGAAGTTGTGCGACTGGGAGGTCATGTATGCGGCAGCCGATGACAAGGCGCCTTATCACCGCTGTGATGGCGGCCGGGCTGGTCGGCGGGATGGTGCTGAGCACCCCGTCAGCGCTGGCTCAGCCGGATGTTCCACCACCGCCACCCGCTCCGGTCGACCCGGCCGCTGCGGTGGCTCCGCCCGCGGTCCCGGCGGCCTTTCCGCCGCCCGCTCCGCCTGGGCCGCCCGCGCCACCCCCGCTCGGTGCGCCTCTGCCACCCCCGCCGCCACCGCTGTTCGGGGAGCCCCAGCCGATGGCCATCCCGGAGGGAACGCCCGCCGGGCAGAACCCGACGCCGTTCATCGGGGAGCCGCCGTTCCTGCCGCCGTCGTTCAATCCGACCAACGGCGCCAAGGTCGGCGCGGCCAAGCCGATCTACATCAATTTCCAGCGGCCCATCGCCAACCGGCAGATGGCCCAGGACGCCGTGCACATCACGTCCGTGCCGCCTGTTCCCGGCAGGTTCTACTGGACGAGCGACACTCAGCTACGGTGGCGTCCGCAGGACTTCTGGCCGGCAGGCACCACCGTCTACATCGACGCCGCGGGGACCAAGTCGAGTTTCACCGTCCCCGAGCAGCTGGTCGCTACGATCGACGATTCGACGCATCAGATGGAAGTCGTGCGTAACGGCGAGTTGGTGAAGACCATCCCGGTGTCGATGGGGATGTCGGCGGGCGGGCATACCACGCCCAACGGCACCTACTACGTGCTCGAGAAGTTCCCCCACATCGTCATGGACTCGTCGACGTACGGCGTTCCGGTGAATTCGGAGTACGGCTACAAGACCGATGTGGACCTCGCAGTCCGGATCGATAACAGCGGCAACTTCGTGCACAGCGCGCCATGGTCGGTGGCCGATCAGGGCGTACGGAACGTCAGCCACGGCTGTATCAACATCAGCCCTGCGAACGCGAAGTGGTTCTACGACAACTTCGGCAGCGGCGACCCGATCGTCATCAAGAACTCGAAGGGCTGGTACAACCAACCCGACGGCGCCTCAGACTGGCAGATGTTCTAACCGCGAGAAGACGCGAAATCCCCCAATTTCCTCTGAAATTGGGGGATTTCGCGTCTGTTCGTCAGTTCCAGATGCGGACCCGTTGTTGCGGGTCGAGGTACAGCGCGTCCGACTCGTCGACCCCGAAGGCCTCGTAGAACGCGTCCATATTGCGGACGACGCCGTTGCACCGGAACTCCGGCGGCGAGTGCGGGTCCGTCGCGAGCCGGCGAATGGCCTCGGCGTCACGGGATTTCGTGCGCCACACCTGCGCCCAGCCGAAAAAGACCCGCTGCTCACCGGTCAGGCCGTCGATCACCGGTGCGGGCTCACCCTTGAGCGACAGCCGGTAGGCCAGCAGCGCGATCGAGAGGCCACCCAGGTCGCCGATGTTCTCGCCGACGGTGAACGCACCGTTCACGTGGTGGCCGTTGCTCAGCGCGCGCGGCACGTATGAGTCGTACTGCTCGATCAAAGCCTTTGTCCGCTTACCGAACTCGGCGCGGTCCTCGTCGGTCCACCAGTCCACCAGATTGCCGTCGCCGTCGTACTTCGCGCCCTGGTCGTCGAATCCGTGCCCGATCTCGTGGCCGATCACCGCTCCGATTCCGCCGTAGTTGGCGGCGTCGTCGGCGTCGGCGTCGAAGAACGGCGGCTGCAGAATCGCAGCGGGGAAGACGATCTCGTTCATCCCCGGGTTGTAGTAGGCGTTGACCGTCTGCGGGGTCATGAACCACTCGTCGCGGTCGACGGGACCGCCGAGCTTGGCCACCTCGCGGTCGTACTCCACCGCGCAGCCACGCAGATAGTTGCCGTAGAGATCGTCACGCTCGATCACCAGCGCCGAGTAGTCGCGCCACTTCGCGGGATACCCGATCTTGGGCGTGAACTTGTCGAGCTTGGCCAGCGCGCGTTCACGCGTCTGGGGGGTCATCCATTCCAGCGAGTTGATGCTGACGCGGTAGGCCTCGCGCAGGTTGGCCACGAGTTCGTCCATCCGGGCCTTGGCCTGCGGCGGGAAATGCCGCTCGACGTAGAGCCGTCCGACGGCGTCGCCCATCAGCCCCTCGACCAGTGACACGGCGCGCTTCCACCGCTCGCGGATCTCCTCGGTGCCCGAGAGCCTGCGACCGTAGAACTCGAAGTTCTCGGCCACCAGGTCGTCGGTCAGCAGGAACGCGCGCGCCTTGATAACGCGCCACCGCAGCCACGACTTCCAGTCCTCGATGTCCTCGGCGGCCCACGCGGCCGCGAACGCCGTCAGATAATCGGGCTGGCGGACAACGACTTCGGCCACTTTCTCCGGTGTGAGTCCCAGCGCCGTCACCCACGCGGTCCAGTCGAAGCCGGGCGCCTCCTCGGGCAGCTCGGCGAAGGTCCTCAGGTTGTAGGTCAGGTCGGCGTCGCGGCGCTTGACCACGTCCCAGTGCGCTGCGGCCAGCTTGGTCTCCAGCGCGACGATGCACTCCGCCGTCGCCTGCCATTCGTTCGGTTGGCTCTCCTCGCCGTAGACGAGGCCGAACATCGCCGCGATGTGCCGCGGATAGGCGGCGAGGATCTCGGCGTGCTGCTCGTCGCGGTAGTACGACTCATCGGGCAGGCCGAGACCGGATTGGGTCAGGTGCACCAGATAGCGCGTCGAGTTCTTGGAGTCGGTGTCGACATAGATTCCCGTCGCGCCGCCGACGTCGGTGCGCTGCAACGCGCCGAGCACAGCGGCCAGCGCCTCGGGCGTGGCGGCGGCGTCGATGGCGGCCAGCTCGTCCAGCAGCGGCTGCACGCCCCGCGCGGCCACCGCCTGCTCGTCCATGAAGCTGGCGTACAGATCGCCGATGCGCTGCTCATCGGTGCCTTTCGCCGCGCCGGACGACGCGGCCTCGATGATCAGATCGCGGACCTGCTCCTCGGCGCGGTCGTACAGCGCGCGGAAGGCGCCGTCGGTGGCCCGGTCGCCGGGCATCTCGTATTCGGCCAGCCAGCGGCCGTTCACATGGCCGAAGAGGTCGTCTTGTGGGCGGGCGTCAGAGTCGACGTAGCTGAGGTCGATACCGGATCTGATGGTCGCTGCGGCTGCGTCGTGCGTCGTTTCTACCGTCACCCCACCAGGGTGCCAGACAGGTTGTGGGAGCCGCGCGGCACAGCGCGCCAGGTACCCTCACGCGCATGCCCGACGACGTGCAGGACGACGCGCCTGACGACGCTGGTCCCGCGATTTCCGGCTACGGCATCGGCTCTGCGGTGCTCGGTGTGATCGCCGTCGCAGCGATCGTGCTCGCCGCCCTGATCTGGACGCAACACCGCGACGACGCCGAGGAGCTGCGCTACCGCACCCGCGCGATGCAGGCCGCCGCCGACTGGACCAGCGTGCTCATCAACATGAACAAGGACACCGTCGACGCCAGCCTGGCCCGACTCCACGAGGGCACGGTCGGACAGCTGAACGCCGACTTCGACGCCGCGGTCAAGCCGTACCGCGAGTTGGTCCAGAAGTTGCAGTCGCGCACCACCGGCCAGGTCGATTCGGTGGCCATCGAATACGTCCACCACCGACCGCCGAACTCGCAGGAACCGTCGTCGCCACCGGCGCCCGAAATGGCCGAGTTCGCGTCGCGCACCGACACCGTGATGGTCGTGGCGACGTCGATCAGCGAGAACGCCGGCCGGGACAAGCCCCAGACGGTGCGCTGGACCCTGCGCCTCGACGTGTCCGACATCGACGGCAGGCTGATGATCTCGCGGCTGGAGCCGATCCGATGAGATACGCCTGGCGCATTCTGGCGTTCGACGTGTTGCCGCCGCTGGCCGCGATCGCCGCGCTCCTCTACATCGGCGTCGCGCTCGAATGGCCGTTGTGGTGGGTGTCGGTGTGTTCGGTGCTGTGCCTGCTCATCGTCGAAGCCGTCGTGGTCAACGCGGTGCTGGCGCGCCGGGACGGGGTCAGCGTCGGCACCGACGACGACGGGCCGCGGCTGCGGCTGGCGGTGGTCGGGGTCGCGACGGCGGCGCTGGCGGCCGCGGTGATCGTCGGCTACCTGGACTGGTCGGTGCCCGACCGCAACCTGCGCAACGACACCGCCGAAGTCGTCGGCATCGCGACCCGTGTGGCGGAGGCGTCGGCGACGTTCACCCCGCAGGACCCGACCGCGTCGATCGATCGCGCCGCAGCGCAGATGTCACCGGAGAGCGCGGAGGCGTTCAAGAAGGAATTCGACTCCGTCGCAAAGGATTTGGCGAGTCGAAACATCACGGCTCACGCCAGCACCGTGTCCGCGGGTGTCGAGGCGATCGGACCGGCCGCCGCCAGCGTGGCCGTGATCATGCATGGGACGCAGAATTCGCCGGGGCGTCCGCCGGACACCGCGGTGCTTGCGCTGCGGGTTCAGCTGTCCAAGCAGGACGGCCGCTGGCTGGTCGACGACGTGTCGCCCATCCATTCCCGGTGACTCCCTGCGATTTGTGTGCATTCGAGAGCGCTCAGCGCTCCTAAACGCACACAAATCACCGGGAAAGCAGGTTCGCGTGGTCGACCTTCAGGCAGCGGTCCATCACGACCTGCAGTCCCGCCGCCGCACCGTCGCGCGCGATGTCGTCGTCCCACAGACCCTGTTGCAGCCAAAGCGTTTTCGCGCCGATGGCGATCGTGTCGTTCAGCACGGAGCGCAGATGCTCGCGGCGGCGGAAGACGTCGACCATGTCGGGGACGACGGGCAGGTCCGCTAGCGACGGGTAGACCGGGGTGCCGTCGATCTCGCTGACCGTCGGGTTCACCAGATATAGCGTGTAGTCGCTGGCCGCCCTCAGGTACTGCCAGACGCCGTGGCTCGGGCGCATGGGGTCGTTCGAAACCCCCACGATCGCCACGCTTTTGGTATCCCGAAGGATGCGTTCGAGGTCCACCGGCGGCTAGTAACTGAACGTCGTCGCGCCGTCGCCGATCCACTCCCAGAGCTGGACCGTCCCGCCGGGCTCGGCACCGCTGATGAAGTTGTCCGCGTCGAGTTGCTTGGACTTGATGCAGATCGGGCAGACCAGATACCGCCCGCCCGCCTTCGCGTAGCGTTCCAACAACTCCTCCAGCGGCGGACATCCGTCGCACGCGGTGCCGACGGCCACTCCCGGCACGGCCAGCCGGACGGCCTCTTTGGTCAAGAACATCAGCGTCGGACGACCGCTTTCGGCGGCACCGACGGCGACCAGGAACGCGACGGTGACTTTCTCGGGGTCTTCAAGTCCGGTGGTGAGGCTGATCGCGGCTTTGTTGTTGCTGTTCATGCCGCCAGCCTAGGGGCTCAGGCCCGGTCGTCGCGGCGCGTCGAGCGCATCTTCGCGAAGCGGTCCGCGAGCCTGCGCATGCGCACCATCAACGACGCGGATGGACTGGTCTCACCGCTGAGGTACGTCGCGAATTCGTCGTTCGGCACACCGATCCGCGACGCGAACTCCTGCTGGCCCAGACCGGACTTCGCGAGCAGCGCCTGGATCTGCCGTGCCACCTCGGCGCGCTCGTTGGCTTCCAGATGCTCGCGGGTGCGATTGAGGACCTCGGCGAGCGCTTTGGAAACGCCGTACGGCTTGGCGGTGCGCAGCACCTCCTCGACCTGGCGCGCGGTGCGGCCGAACGGGTCGCGTTTGAGCGCCGCCACGATGCGCTGCCAGACAGCGAGGTCGTCGGTCTCCAGGGCGGCGCGGATAGCGGCGGTGGGCCAGAACTCGACCGGTCGGTCGTCGGCCGGACGGCGCTGGGTATCCCGAACGTCGGGAGTCACCGTCACCTCGCCTCCTCCAGCATCGCCACCGCCACGGCCAGACACCGTTCCTTCACCTTGGCCCAATCGGCCTCCGCTTGTGGACCCGACATGCGGGTGTCGTGCTCGTCTGACGGTTGCGGGTCGGCCAGCCGGCGCACCAACTGGGTGGCCACCCATTGTTTCCTCGGATCCTGTCCAGAGTAGTACCGGTCGATTCCCGTCAGCACCGACGCGGCCGTCCGAGTTTCCATGGCCTCGACCAGTTCGGCGAACTCCGCGTAGTCCTTGGTGCTGTTCCGGCACATAATGAGGTAGCCCTGCAGTCGCAGCGTCTCCGCACCCGTGGGGATCTGCAGGCGGTCGCCGGTCGGCAGTTGCACATTGGTGGTCTCGACCGGGCTGCGGCGTTCCATCGGCGCCTGCTCGAGTTCCGACGCCGCCTGCAGAGCCTCCAGCGCCACCGACAGCCGGCCCCGCCACATCGTCACCGGGTGCACCGGCAGCTCCTCGGTCAGCAGAGCTCCGCCGTTGCGGCCGGGGCGGTGCGTGCCGTTGATGCGGTTGGCGCTGCGCAGCTGCGTCGCCGGCTGACAGCCGCTGAACGCCAGCGGATCAGCAACGGTAACAGCCTGGGGCGCAAGGATTTTCAGCTTCGCCGCCGACTTGACGACCGTCCGCAGCTCCGAACCGGTCGGCCCGAGAGACGACAGGTCGTCCGGGATGATGATGAGGTCGGGGACGTCGACCTTGGGCAGCGGCTTCTCGAAGTCGACCGACGGCAGGATACGGTCCAGCCAGCGCGGCAGCCACCAGTTCCATTCGTCGAACATCGCCATCAGCGCCGGCACCAACACCAGGCGCACCACCGTGGCGTCGACCGCGATCGCCACCGCGCACGCCACGCCGAGCTGCGCGACGAGCGGCATGCCCGCGAACGCGAACCCGATGAACACCGCGATCATGATCAGCGCGGCGCTCGTGATCGTGCGGGCGCTGGTGCTGACCCCGTACGCGACGGCGTCGCGGGTGTTACCGGTCTGCAGGAACCGCTCCCGGATGCGAGTCAGCAGGAAGATCTCGTAGTCCATCGACAGGCCGAACGTCATCGCCAGCACCAGCGGCGGGATGGTGCTGTCCAGCGACGAGATCGGCTTGAAGCCCAGCGCCTCCAGCCAGCCCCACTGGAAGACCACGACGAGGCTGCCGTAGGCGGCCGCCACCGAAAGGACGGTCATCAACACGCCCTTGAATGCCAGGAACACCGAGCGAATCGCGATCAGCAGCATCACGAACGCGATCAGCGCGACGAAGGCGAACACCAGCGGCTGTGTGGCCGACACTTGATCGTCGAAGTCCTTGATCAGTGCGGTCGGCCCGCCGACATCGATACGGGCGTCGCCGAGTCCGGGGGTGGCGGGAAGTTCTTTGCGCAGCCAGTCGACGGTGTCGCGCGCACCCATGTCCTCGGGGTCCACCGACAGCACCGCCGACAGCAGCGCGTGGCGGTAGTCCTCGCCGAACACCGGCGGCGCCACCGAGACGACGTTGGGGCCCTGGGCAATTCGCTGTCGGATGGCGTCCAGCAGCGGTGCCTTCGCCGGGGCCGATGCGGCGTTGCCGTCAGGGAAGCTGACCAGCACCCGCACCGGACCGAGCGCACCGGGGCCCAGCGCCTCAGCCGCCGCGTTCACCCCGCCGCGGATCTCGTGGGTGGGGTCGAACTGCCGCTGCATGCTGTTGCCGAGCACCATCGAGAACGCGGGCGCGGCCAGCACCAGCAACAGCGCCGACGCCCCGAGCGCCGCCAGCCACGGCCGCCGCATCACCCAGCCCGTCCAGCGCGTCCAGAACCGCGACTGGGTGGTCTCCGGGCGGCGCGACCAATGCAGGTACGACGAACGCTTGGCCGCCGCCTTCCCGAATGTCGCGAGTACGGCGGGCGTCAGCGTCGTCGAGGTCAGCACCGCCAGCGTCACCGCCAGGATCGCGCCGGTGGCCATCGAAACCAGCACCGGCGTCTGGATCAGATAGATCCCGGTCACCGAGGCGACCACCGTGAGGCCGGAGAGCACGACCGCAAGGCCGGAGGTGGCCATCGCGGCGTCGGCGGCCTGGTCGGGATCGCGGCCCGACCGCAGTTCCTCACGGAAGCGCATGAGGATGAACAGCGAGTAGTCGATGGCCAGCGCGATGCCGAACATCGACACCGTCGACGTCACGAACACCGACATCGTGGTGTACATCGACAGCAGATAGACCAGCCCCATCGTCACGACGACGGTGCAGATCCCGAGAACCAGAGGCATCGCCGCGGCGGCCAGTGACCCGAACACCGCGAGCAGGACGATCAGGACGATCGGCAGGTTCCACTGCTCGGCCTGTGCGATGTCGTGTTTGGTGGCCTGCGTCGCGGCGGCGCCGAGAGCGCCCTGACCGATGACGTAGAGCTTGACCCTGCCGTTCTCGATCTCGCCGGGGTCCTCGCCGTTGACGCCGACCTTCTGGCGCAGTTGCTTCGCGACGTCCACGGCGCCGGTGTTGTTGAAGTCCAGCTGCAGGGTGATGACGTACGGGCGGTCGGGCTGCGGCGCCGGTTGTTGGGGATTGGGCACGATCCTGACGCTGGGCACCTCGGACGCGGCGCGCTCCAGATACGCCACGGCGTCGTTCATATCGTCGAAGGACGCGTCGGCGCGCGGTGCGGCCACGAGGGCCAGTGGCGACGCCCCCTGGTCCGGGAAGTTGTCCTCGAGCTCACGTTGGACGCGCAGCGACTGGGAGCCCTCGACCTCGAACCCGCCGCCGGTGAGGTGACTCGATTGAGTCACCGCGAGGTAGATCGATGGCACCAGGAGAAGCAGCCACACAGCGAACACCGCCCAGCGATATCTGCGCAGGGTGCTGCTCAAGCGCATCATGAACTGCTGGATGTCGAACTCCCCGCTTTCTCCCCGGAGTCGCGCTGCCGGCCGGATTTCGGCCCGGCGTAGCTAGCGTGAGCGTACAACAGCGTGTGCTATGGCGAGGATCCGCAAGAATCCTGCCAGCAACGCCTTAAGCAGCTCTAACCCACTCCTTCAGCTAGCGCGCCCCACCTGGCAGCTTCCTGCTGAATTGGTGAGCCCAACGCCGCGGGTGGCAATATGTGGATCGGCCGTATCGGCCACTTTTGATGTCGGGGATCGATTGCCGCCGATTGGCGAGCGTTTGCGGTGCGCCCAGACGTTCGCAAACCGTAAGGAGACCCGTCATGAAATCGATCGCCGCCCTGCTCGCCACGTTCGCCGCGATCGCGGTGTCGTCGGCGACTGCGATGCAGTCAGCAACCGCGGCGCCGGACCCGTGTGCGGCCAGTGAGGTCGCCAAGACGATCGGCTCGGTCGCCACCTCCATGGGCGATTACCTGGATTCGCACCCGCAGACCAATCAGGCCTTGACGGCGATCGCCAGACAACAGCCCGGCCCGCAGTCGATCGCCGCGGCCAAGACGTACTTCGACGCTAACCCGCAAGCCGCCAAGGACATGCAGCAGCTGCAGCAGCCGCTGGCGACGCTGTCCAGCCGGTGCAAGTTGCCGCTGACCTTGCCGCAGTTAATGGGTCTGATGCAGGCCGCGCAGCAGGGCACCGGGGCGGCGGCGAGTTTGCCAAGCGCAGCGGTAGGCGGGCCCACGCCCGGTCAAGTGGAAGCCGCGACACCGGCGCAAACGTCGGCGGTGTCGCCGGTTTCGCAGGGCATGGCGCCGCTACCCACGACTGCAATCGCGGGCTTGCCGTAGTCAAGATCGACCGGCAGCCTTCGCTGTGGCTGCAATGAGCTGCGATTTCGGAGTTTCTCGCGACTCGTTGGCCCCAAGGCAGGAAAGTCTGTGAACATTCTGCTTAGCTTTTGGTGTCGGTAACCGCCCACGGTTACGGCCTCTACCACTTCCGAAGAAGGAGCTGTCCATGTTGCTCTCGCCCCGTACTGCCCGACGTGCGGTAGCTGGCGCGGTGGGAACCGGCGCGCTCGCCGGTGCGATCATGTTCGGCGCGATGCCCTCGGCAATGGCGCAACCCGCCCCGCCCAACTGCACCGCGGCGGACCTGGCTGGTGTGGCTGCGGGTGTCTCGGCAGCGACGTCTGCCTACCTCTTCACCCATCCTGATGTGAACTTTTTCTTCACGAGCCTCGAGGGTCAGCCCCGCGACCAGATTCAGGATGACGTCAAGGCCTACCTCGACGCCAACCCGCAAGCCAAGGCCGATCTGACCGGGATCCGTCAGCCGCTTGTCGACCTCAAGAACCGCTGCGGCGACACCAACGGCGACGGCGTCGCGGACAGTTAAGCCTCCGTTCGGGGGTGCGCATGAGCCGTCGATGGGGGACGGCTCTGGCCGCACTGTGCTCATGGTCGACGACGACCCGGACGTCAGAACCTCCGTTGCGCGCGGACTGCGCCATTCGGGCTTCGACGTTCGGGTCGCCGCGACCGGTAAAGAGGCCCTGCGGCTGCTGTCGAACGAGTCGCACGACGCACTCGTGCTCGACGTCCAGATGCCCGAGCTCGACGGGGTTGCCGTCGTCACCGCGTTGCGGGCACTTGGCAACGAGATTCCGATCTGCGTGCTGTCCGCAAGGGATACGGTCAACGACCGCATCGCCGGATTGGAAGCGGGCGCGGACGACTACCTGACGAAACCGTTCGATCTGGGCGAGTTAGTCGCGCGGCTGCACGCCCTGCTGCGTCGGGCCGGGCATTCCGATCAGCAGTCAGACACGACGACGGTCGGACCGTTGACCATCGACGCTGCGCGGCGACTGGTGTTCGCCGGCGGTGAGCGCGTCAATCTGACCAAGCGCGAATTCGACCTGCTCGCCGTGCTGGCCGAGAACGCGGGTGTGGTGCTGAGCCGCCAGCGCCTGCTGGAGTTGGTGTGGGGCTACGACTTCGACGTCGACACCAATGTGGCCGACGTGTTCATCTCCTACCTACGCCGCAAGCTCGAACGCGACGGCCTGCCGCGGGTGATCCACACCGTCCGGGGGATCGGGTACGTCCTGCGGGACGAGCCCTAGACCGAACCGCCTAGCCTTAGCGCGTGAAAGTTCCGCGGTTTCTGCGATCCGCATCGCTACGCACCCGGGTCGCTGTCGCATCGGCGGCGGCCGCGGCCGCGGTCGTCGCGGTGTTCACGATCGCGACCTCGGTGGTGTTGGCGAATAACGATGAGGCGCAACTGGATCGCCGCCTCGACGCGATCGTCGACGCCAGCATGTACCCCGAGCAGCTGCAGGATCCCCGGCGCGGAGTGTTGACGACGGGAAGGTCGACATCCACCAGCCAGGTGGTGTTCCAGCGCGGCTTCCAGTTGCCACCACTGCCGCCGGGTACCGAGACCGTCGAAGTCAACGGCGTCGAGTACCGGGTGCGAACCCTGCCCGTCGACGAATCCGACGGCGTGATGATGTCGATCGGCATCCGCGCCGACAGCATCTTGTTGAACCGCGCGCGAATCCCGATCTACAGCGCGGCGGGTGTACTCACCGTGCTGATCGCCGCGCTGCTGGGCTGGCTGCTCGCGGGTCCGGCGATACGACCGTTGCGCAGGCTCACCGAGCACACCAAGCAACTGAGCAAGGGCAGTGAACGGATGCCCGAGGTGCGCGGCGTACGTGAGGCAGAGGACCTCTCCGAGGCGATGTCGGAAATGCTGAGCCGGCTGGCCGCCGCGCAGCGGGCGACCACCAACTCGCTGCAGGCCGCTCAAGATTTCGCCGCCAACGCCGCCCACGAGCTGCGCACCCCCCTCACAGCGATGCGCGCCGATCTGGACACGTTGCGGATCCACGACCTGCCCGCCGAGGAGCGCCAGGAGGTGGTGGCGGACCTGTCGAGGGCCCAGCGACGGGTCGAGGCCATCATCACCGCGCTCGGCCAACTGGCATCAGGTCAGCTGGCGCAGGCCGAGGACCGCGAACCCATCGATATCGCCGACATGCTGGACCGGGTCGCCAGGGAGAACATGCGCATCAACGCGGGCGTCGAGATCGTCGTCGAGGCAGAGGACCTCGACGCTATCTGGGGCTGGCCGAGCGGTCTGCGCCTGGCCGTCGACAACCTGGTGCGCAACGCGATCACCCATGGGCAGGCGACCCGCATCGTGCTCGAAGCACGACGGGCCGGCGACATGATCGTCATCATCGTGGACGACAACGGGCGAGGTCTGCCCGCTGAGGAGCACAAGACGGTGCTGGGCCGGTTCTCCCGCGGCAGCACCGCCGCGCCGGGCGGCTCCGGACTCGGCCTCGCGCTGGTGGCCCAACAGGCCACCCTGCATCGCGGCGACATCGAACTGTCCGACGGCCCGCTGGGCGGCCTGCGAGCGACCTTGACGGTGTCAGCCTCGGGTGAGCAGTCGGGCCCCGACGCGCCATCCCAGTAGGAGCACGGCGGTCGAAACCGACGCCACGACAATGAAACTCGGTGCCACTCCGGCAGACGTCAGCCATCGCAGCAGCATCCCCACGACGACGGTGCACACCCAGACCGTCACGCCGGTCGGCACCAGTGCGGCCGGGCGCCGCCACGCCAGACTCGCCAGCCAACCGACCAGCGTGCCGACCAGAAACGGCCACACTGTTTCGGCGATGCCGGATACGGTCAGCCCTTCGGCATGGCTACGCCTGCCGATGGTGCAGAACACGATGACGCAGACGACATCGGTGAGGAAGGCGGTCAATGCCGGTCGGGCTTCAGTCGGCATAGGTCATCACATCGAGATTCATTGGCATGACGTCCTTCTCGTCGCGCGCGGCAAAGCCTGGTTGCAGTGGCACAGGCTGGTCGTCGGGAAGTTCCTCGAGTTCATCCAGCGTGATGCCGATGCGTGAGTCGAGCCGAAACTCGGTGTACACGAAGGGAAGTCCGTCGGAGCGCAGCGGATCGGCGGTGCTCATCACGTGGAAGTGCAGATGTGGCGAACTTGAGTTGCCGGTGTTGCCGACGGCGCCGATCACCTGCCCGGCGCTCAGCCGGGCACCGGGTGTGACGGCGACCGTGCCGGTCTTCAGGTGGGCGTACAGCGCGAAGTTGCCTCCGCCGAGATCCTGGACGATGTGGTTGCCCGGGTACTGATCGAGTGACAGCCCAGCCGGAACCTTGCCGGGAATCTGTTCGGGCAGTCCGTCGACCACAGCCACGACCAGGCCGTCGGCGACGGCGCGAACGTCGCTGCCGAAGGCCGGGTAGCTCTCGAGTTTGGTTGGGTCTCCGTGCGATTCGCGGCCGTCGGAGTCCAGCTGTACGTAGTCGATCGCGAATCGCTCAGCTGCCCAGAGTTGGCCGTCGATCGGATTGAGCGCCATCCGGTGTGGGCCCATATCGCAGCACCCGCTGCCGTCCAACCAGTTCGGCCCCGTTAACGGCGGCGAGATGACAACGGGCACACGCTTTGTGACCTCGACCGGCGCGATATTGATGGTCATGGTCGCCGGAAACAGCGGCGGCTTGGGGTCGGGCAGCGACAGTCCGATCGCATGCACGAGACGGGCAGGCACCGTGGCGTCCTCGTCGAGCGCGAGGTCCAGCCACACGACGGCGCTCTGGGCGGGCCCGATTTTCGTTGTCGGCGTTTTGGTTCCGATGATGCGGGTCGAATCGGCGAGCTGGTCGCCGGAGAGTTTGAGCAGCGACACGTCGCGATCGAGCACCACCAGCGAGGTGAGCGTCATCTCCTGGGCGAGCACGTTGGTCAACTGAACCTCGTAGGCGAGGTGGGTCTTGCCGTCGGTCGCCGGAACGGGGACTGGTGCGGCTAGTACGCGGCCGACCAACGGGGTCGCCACCGGCGGCAGCGGGCCGCGTATGGGTCCTGAGCCGGTCGGCGGGGACGGCGAGGCTGTGGATGCAGCGGGTGGCTCGGACGAGGTTGCGCAGCCGGCGACGACGAGCACCACGGCGGCCGACCATGCGGCGACGGTGGTCCGGGATCCCATGAGCCGGTTCGCGATCCGCTACGGATCGGGCTCGGGACGCGCGTCGGAATCGGCGGCGGGCCTGCGCGATTCTTCGGTGCTCACGCCCGTCGCCGCGTCGGGATCGACGTCGACCTCGGTGCGGAACATGAAGAAGAACACCACCCAGCCGAGCGCCGCGATGAAGATCCAGCTGATCAACCGGTAGATGAGCATCGCGGAAATCGCCGAGGCCAACGTCATTCCGCTGGACACCAAACCGGGCACCAGCACCGCCTCGACCACCAACAACCCGCCGGGCATCAGCGGGATCGAGCCGACGGCGCGGGCGGCGACGTAGGCGACGACCACACCGAGCAGTGACGGTCTACCGCTCGCGGCGAAGCACGCGAACAACAGCGTCGCGACACCGGTGACGAGCGTCATCATCGACCACACGAACGCGACGCCCATCTGGCGGCGGGACAGCTTCACCGATTCGAGTTGAGCCAGGGTCTCCCGCCATTTGGCCAGCCCGTTGTCCGACGGCTTGGCTCGCAGATAGTTGACCCAGGACAGCACGCGGACACCGACGCCGTCGAGCAGATCCGGCCGTGACGCCACGGTCTGGGCCAGCACGATCAGCATGATGAACCCGGCGAGGGTGAAGATCAGCGAGAACGGGTTGTGTTTGGCGCCAAGGAAGAATGCACTGCCCAGTCCGAGCAGTGCGAGGCTGATGACCTGCAGGGCACCCGACATCACCAGCTGCCACGAGGCCACGACGGGGGTGGCGCCCCACATTCGTTGCTGGCGGTAGATGAACGTCGCCGACAGCACGGGACCGCCGGGCAGCGTGGTGCTCAACGAGTTTCCGCCGTAGAACGCCGCCTGCGAGCGCCACTGGTGCACCGTCACACCCGCCGATCGCAGCAGCTTGCGCTGGATGTCTCCAAAGAAGTGCATCGACGACATCGCCGCAACCATGGCGGCGACGACCCACCACCAGTTCGCCGAGTACAGGCTGCGCCACGCGTCGGCGAGCTGATCGCGCACCAGGGTCAGTTCGAACGACAGCACGACGACCGCGACCGCGATGATCACCCACCGCAGCCACCAATACTTGCCGCGCGCGGCGCGGGCCTCGCGCGCAGGCGCGTCGTGCGACACGCACTACAGGGTAAAGCGTGGGAGGCGGTTTCCCGAGATACCTGGACTCCGCGAGGCGGGCCGTTACGCTGGCTGAATGCCCGCCGGTCTAAGTGATGCTGACCAGGCGGTCAGCCCGCTGGTTCGCAAGGCCGCCGCCTGGTCGTGGCGGCTGTTGGTCATCTTCGCCGCGATCTTTGCGTTGCTCTGGCTGATCAAGGAGCTCGAGCTGATCGTGGTTCCGGTCGCCCTGGCGACCATGGTCGCGGCGCTGTTGCTGCCGGCGGTGGACTTCCTCGATCGCCTCGGCACGCCGCGCGGCCTCGCGGTGGCGCTCATGTTGCTGTCCGGCTTCGCGGTGGTCGGCGGCATCCTCACGTTCGTGATCAGCCAGTTCATCGAGGGCGTGCCCGCGCTGGCCGAACAGGTCGGCCACAGCATCGAAGGCTTTGGAAACTGGTTGGCGGACAGCCCCCTTCAGGTCGGCCATGAACAGATTCAGCAGATCCGCGAGAGCGCGCTCGAGGCGCTGCGCAACAACCAGGAGAAGGTGACCAGCGGGGCGCTGTCGACGGCGAGCACCCTCACTGAGATCGTCACCGGTGCGCTGCTCGTGCTGTTCACGCTGATCTTCCTGCTGCACGGCGGGCGCAACATCTTCGGTTTCGTCACCAAGATCTTCCCCGACACCGTGCAGCCGCGCGTCCGCGAAGCCGGCCGGGCGGGGTTCCGCTCACTGATCGGTTATGTGCGCGCGACGTTCCTGGTGGCGCTGGTCGACGCGGTGGGGATCGGCGCCGGCCTGGCCATCATGGGCATCCCGTTGGCGCTTCCGTTGGCGTCGCTGGTGTTTCTGGGCGCGTTCATCCCGCTCGTCGGTGCGGTGATCGCGGGATTTCTCGCCGTCGTCGTCGCGCTGATCGCGAAGGGCTGGATCTTCGCGCTCATCACCCTGGGCCTGATCGTCGCGGTCCAGCAGCTGGAGGGTCACGTGCTGCAGCCGCTGGTGATGGGGCGCGCCGTTTCGATCCACCCGTTGGCTGTGGTGCTGGCGATCGCGGCGGGTGGCGTCACGGCAGGCATCGTCGGCGCCCTGCTTGCTGTGCCCGCGGTGGCGTTCTTCAACAGCGCGGCCAGGGTGCTGCTCGCCAACGATCCCGCTGCAGAGGAGGCCGCGCAGGCGACCGCGGACGATCCCGTCATCGTGGCTGAAGCCGACGACGTCACCGATACCGACTAGCGCCGGTTGTAACCGCACGGCGGGAATTCGGCCGCGATCGCACCATGGCGTTACACCCACCGCGGTGTCGGCGCTCAGATGCAGAATCCGGCCATGGATCAACCCTTTCTGGGTACCGAAGCGATCGCGAGTGGAAAACTCACGCGGCACACGCTGAGGCGAGACTTCGTCGCGCTTCATCGCGACGTGTACATCCGCAAGGACGTGCGGATCACGCCCGCCGTCCGAGCCCGGGCAGCGTGGCTGAGGTCCAGACGGCGGGGAATCCTCGCCGGGCTCTCGGCGTCGTCGCTTCACGGCGCCCGCTGGATTGACCCGCACCTGCCCGCCGCGATCATCGACACCAATCGCAGGCGCACTCCCGGAGTCATCGCATGGGCGGACAGCGTCGAGGACGACGAGGTCTGCGTTATCGGCGGTATGCGGGTGACGACTCCTGCGAGAACCGCTCTCGACCTCGCGTGCCGGCTTCCCGTCGACTCAGCCGTCGCGGCGATCGACGCGCTCGCTCGCGCGACCCGCCTCAAGATGGCCGACGTCGAGCTGCTGGCCGATCGGTATCGCGGACGCCACGGCATCCGGAAAGCACGCTCGGTATTCGATCTCGTGGATCCGGGGGCGGAGTCGCCGCGCGAAACGTGGCTGCGTCTGCTGCTCATTCGGAACGGGTTCCCGCGGCCGACAACGCAGATCCCCGTCTACGACGCCTACGGTGCGCTGGTCGCCGAACTCGACATGGGTTGGGAGGACATCAAAGTGGCGGCCGAGTACGAGGGCGATCACCACCGAACCGACCCGGACGCTTTCAACAAGGGCATCAGGCGACATGACGAACTGACCGAACTCGGCTGGATCGACGTACGCGTCACCAAGCGGGACACCGAAGGTGCCGTCATCGGTCGGGTCGTTGCCGCCTTTGCGCGCCGCCGGTTGTAACCACATGGCGAGAATTCGGCCGCAATCGCGCCATGGCGTTACACCCGGCGATAACGAGACGGACTACATCCGGCCTTCGCGGCGCAGCAGATCCGCCGCGCTCACGCCGCCGCCCCCGCCGCGCCGCTTCGGCTGGTCGGCTTCCTCAGGCGTGTTGAGCTTGTCGGTGGCGGTCTCGGGATCCTGCGGACGTTGAGCGGGAATCGCCGTCGTCGCGTCGTCGTCGGCCTGCGCCGGGATGGCCGTCGTCGGTTCGTTGCCCGGCTCGGGCTGCGTCAGCTGCCGCCGGCCGCTCTCGGTCTGTTCCGGCATCGCGCGGGTCGACTCGGTCGACGGCGTGCGCGTCGGCGGCGGTGTGGGCGGAGTCGGCGGTTTGGCGGGTGTGCCGGTACCGCGCAATTCGCCGAGCCACGACTCGATCTCGCGGTCTTCGCGTTGCGGCCGCGGAGCAGGGGGAGTGGTTGCGGCGCGGGTGGCCGCCGCGGCATTGCTCACGACGTTGCGCACCGCGTTCTTGGCGGTCGTCAGACGCGTCGTCTGCGGTTCGTCGTCGGACGGGCGTCCGGTCGGCATACGCGTCGTGCCGGTGCTCGACGGCGCGTTCGTCCGTGGAGTCACGGTGCGGCCGGCACCGGGACGGGTGGCGCCTTCGGCGGCTGGATGCGTGGGGTCGAGCGGTGGACGCGGCCGGGTCGTCGGGGGAGGACGCAGGGGCGCGCCCGCGCCGACCAGCGCCTCGGGGTGCTCGGCGGCCTCACGCACCGCGGGCCGCTTGCGCTCGTCGGGCAGTTCGGTCTCGCCGAGACCGAGGCGTTCCTGGATGCGTTTCATCCATCGCGGCGCCCACCAGCAGTCGTCCCCGAGCAGCTTCATGATGGCCGGCACGAGGAACATTCGGACGATGGTCGCGTCCAGCAGCAGCGCGATCAGCAAGCCGAACGCCAGGTACTTCATCATCACCAGGTCGGAGAACACGAACGCGCCCGCGACGACCGCGAGCACCAGTGCGGCACCCGTGATCAGGCGGCCGGTGGTGGCCGTGCCGATGCGGATCGCCTCGGCCGTGGACATACCGCGCTCGCGTGCCTCCACCATGCGGGAGACCAGGAACACCTCGTAGTCGGTCGACAGACCCCAGATCACCGCGATGATGAGGCCGATCATCGGCGCCATCAGCGGCTGCGGCGTGTAGTTCATCAGCCCTGAGCCGTGGCCTTCGACGAACATCCACGTCAGCACGCCCATGGTCGAGCCGAGCGTCAGCGCGCTCATCACCGCCGCCTTGATCGGCAGCACCACGGAGCCGAACGCCAAGAACATCAGGATCGTGGTGGTGACGATGAGGATGGTCACCATCAACGGCAGCCTGTCGAACAAACTGTGAATGCTGTCCTGCTCCAAAGCCGGTGTGCCACCGACGGATATCGTCAGGCCGCGCGGCGGGGCGATCGACCGCAGCTCGCCGACCTTCTTGGCGGCGTCGTTGCGATCGATGAGGCCGTTCTGGATGACGCGGACGGAGGGGT
Source organism: Mycolicibacterium moriokaense (assembly GCF_010726085.1). Classification (NCBI taxonomy): domain Bacteria; kingdom Bacillati; phylum Actinomycetota; class Actinomycetes; order Mycobacteriales; family Mycobacteriaceae; genus Mycobacterium; species Mycolicibacterium moriokaense. The sequence continues at coordinate 235,932 of NZ_AP022560.1, read as the reverse complement.
CGCTCGACTCTCCGCCACGCGGTTGCCACATCTTCGAGACGTCACCGTCGGGCTCGATGAAGCCGGGGATGGTGAGGGCCTTGTTGCGGATCTCGGCGACCTGCTGGTCGGTCACCGGTTGACCGTCGGTGTTCTCGATGACCAGCGTCAGCGGCTCGGTGCGGAACCCGGGGAAGGTCTTGTCGAAGTTCTCCTGCGCGATGCGGACCGCGTTGTCGGGCGGCAGGTACTTCTCGCTGATGCCGCCCAGGGCCAACTGGCCGAGCGGAATGATCAGCACGATCATGGCGATCGCGATGGGCGCGGCGAAGGCGATCGGACGCTTCATCACGACGTTGACGAGCTTGCCCCAGAAGCCCTTCTCCACCTCGGCGCGCGTCTTGGTCTTCTGCGTCTTCTCCGCCAGCCAGTTGAGCCACCACACGATCGGCGTACGAGCGAGCGGGATGTAGCGCGCGAGGACGACGCCGGCGACGACGACGGCCACGAAGATCACGATGCCCAACAGCACCCAGTACAGCCCGGTTCCCAGGCTCTCCTTCGCCGAAACGATGGCCAGCGCCAGACCACCCAGCAGCGTGATGTAGCCGAGCGTCAGACCGATGACTGTGTACTGCGCACCCTGTTCCCCGGTCTGCCTGATGCGTTTGCGCGCAAGGTGTCCCAGCGCGATGCCGACCGGCGGGACCAGCAGGCCCGCGGGAATCGAGGCCAGCGCGAAGGTGTTGGTGCGCGGGTTGTTCGGGTCGGACACGATCGGGTCCGGCTCTGCGAACTTCAGCAGCCAGCGCACGCCGAGGTCGTCGACTCGGGGACCGAGGATGGCCAGCGCGGCGGGCAGGACGGTGATCGACAGGATCGCAGCGAGCATGACCGACGCGATGATCGCGTAGGTGATCGACTTGAGGAAGCCCTGCGGGAACAGCAGCAGCGGCACCGACGACGCCACGAGGATGACCGCCGAAAACATGATGGTGCGGCCCGACGTCATCACGGAGCGGCGCACGGCGGCTTCGGTGTCGTAACCCTCCGCGAGCTCTTCGCGGAACCGGCTCACCATGAAGAGGCCGTAGTCCACCGCGATGCCGAGCCCCATCAGGGTGACGACCGGCTGGGCGAAGAAGTGCACCGGCATGATCTCGGCGAGCAACCGCATGATGCCCAGCGCCCCGGCGATGGTGAGGCCGCCGATCAGACCGGGAAGGGCCGCCGCGATCACACCGCCGAACACAAAGAACAGCACCACGCACACCAGCGGGATGGCGGCGACCTCGGCACGCTTCTGGTCCTCGCCGATGGTGCCGGTGAGCTCGCTGGCGAGCGGGTTGAGGCCGGCGAGCTGGATGTTGCCGCCGTTGACCTTCTGCAGGTCGGGCTGGATGGCCTGGTAGTTCTTCAGGATCGTGTCGTCGTCGTCACCCTTTAGCGGGACGCTGACGAACGTCTCCGACATATCCGCGGTCTTCATCTGCTGGACCGTCGGATCCTCGCTGTTGGGCGCTCGTAGCCAGCCGACCCAGCCGACCATCTGGTCCTCGTGGTCGGCCACGAGTTGATTGAGCTCGTCGGTGGTCTTCTTCATCCACGCCGGGTCGTCCACCTTCTTGCCGTCGGGCGGAGTGAGGATCGCCACGATATGGCTGGTCCGGTCTCGTCCGTACGCCTTGTCAGCGACGACGGACGCGTGCACGGACTGGCTGCCCTCGTCGTAGAAGCCGCTCTGAGTGACGTGTTGACCGAGGCTGATGCCGTAGATGCCGCCGGACACGCAGAGTGCAACCATGACGCCGATGACGGTGTACCGGTACCGGTACACCATCCGACCCCACCAGGCGAACACCTAAAGCTCCTTACTCATTCTGCGGCGACCTGCGCGCAGTTCAATTGTTGACGCGCGAGGTCAATAGCGATGACAGCGGCCGGAACGGCTGCAGCCAAGCACCCTGCTCGGGCAGCGAATCCAGGCCGATTCGCGGTAGTGGCTCCCGGAAGACACCGGGGATGTCCTCCAAGTCGACGAACACCAAGGTATCCGACGCTAGCGCCCAGCTCGCATGTTCGCGAAATCCGAGCACCCGCACGGGTATGCCGTCGCGGGCGATTTCCTCCAGGGGCTGCTTGAACGCCTGCCCGTCGGCGGAAGCCACCAACACGCCGGCCAATCCCTCACTCCTGCGGAGCGCGATGTGGTTGAGCATGTCGCTGTCGACGTCGCTGTCCTCGTCGATCTTCGGTTTTGCGAAGACCGCGAACCCGACGTTACGCAATGCCTCCACCCAGGGTCGAACCACATCGGCGCTACCAGGGGCGATGTTGGTGAAGACGGTGGCCTCGGGCTCCAGCGAGACATCCGGACGGGTGGCCGACAGTTCGGCGGTCTGGGCCAGCAGCCAGCGGCCCAGTGCGTCGAACCGGGGCCGGTGCGCCGCGGTCGGGCGGCCGCCGAGGATCGAGCCAAGGCCCATGTCGAGGTTGGGAGCGTCCCAGACCAGCAGCACTCGCGACGTGCCTTCGACCGGCGCCGTCGGGTCCGCCTGGGCCGGCGTGACCTCTATCTCCTGTCCGATGTCTTCTGCGACGCTCACGGTGCCTTCTCCCAGAGCAGTTCAGTCACGTCGGGGCCGGCGAGGGCCTTGCGCTCGTACTTCGTCGTCGGCCGATCGGTCGAGATGGGCAACTCGTCGCCGATGCTGACGCGGCGCAACCGCGACTCGGCGTCCCCCACGGCGGCGATGTGCTCGGCGTATCCCGCATGGTCGGTCGCGGCGTGCAGCACACCGCCTGGCCGCAACCGGTCGGCGATCAGCGCCACGGTCGCCGGTTGCAGCAGACGACGCTTGTGATGGCGGGCTTTGGGCCACGGGTCGGGGAAGAACACCCGCACCCCGGTCAGCGAGTCCGACGCGAACATGTGCTCGAGCACGTCGACGCCGTCGCCGCGGATCAGGCGGATGTTGGTGACGTGCTCACGGTCGATACCGGACAGCAGCTGGGCCAGCCCGCGGCGGTAGACCTCCACCGCGACCACGTCGATGTCGGGCTCGGCCTGCGCCATCGCCAGCGTCGAGGTGCCCGCTCCGCAGCCGATCTCCAGCACGATGGGCGCGCTGCGCCCGAACCACGAGTCCGTGTCCAGCAGCGGAGCCGGCCCGTCGCCGTCCCGCGCATGCATGCCCAACTCCGGCCAGAGCCGCTCCCACGTCGCCTGCTGCGCACCGCTGAGCGTGGTGCGGCGGGTTCGGAAGCTGGTTACCCGGGGATGCCGATGCGACGCGGGTGGTGCCCCTGCATCCGCGCTTCCCGAAAGCATCCGTCCATCGTCGCTCATCAAGGGTCGAGTCCCCGCATCGTGTTACAGATTGATACCCAACAGTTGCCTTTTCCTGCTACCGCCTGCCGTTATCCCAAGGGCTCCCATCTGCCGCTATCGCCACCTCCAGCGCAGTGCCAACATCGTGGGTGGGGAACGGGAGGGGCCACCAGATCTTCGTCGACGTATTGACGCGCTTCGCCGAGCAGAGCCGCAATCCTCGGCTGTCGCCGATCGTGCGCCGTGTCGGTGCGCCGGTGCGCGTCGCCGTATGCGGCCGCCGCGGTGTCGGGCGCGCGACGGTGGCCGATGCCCTCGCAGGCGCGGGCATCGCGGTGACGGCCGACGAATCCGAGGCCGACGTCACCGCCCTGGTGATCGCCGAGACGCTCAAGCCCGAGGATCGGGTTGCCGCGGGCCGCTCGCAGCTGACCCTGCTGAACAAAGCGGACCTGATGGCGTTCGGCGCCGGCGGACCGATGGCGCTGGCACAGCGCCGCGCGGCGACGATCCAGGCGTCGACGGGTACTCCGACGGTGCCGATGATCGGCCTGCTCGCCGTCGCCGAACTGGACGACGATCTGATCGCCGCGCTGCGAACACTTGTGGCCGCTCCTGCGGATCTCACCTCCGTCGACGCCTTCGTGGACCGCGAACATCCGCTGCCGGCAGCGGTGCGACAGCGGCTGATCGACACCCTGGATCGCTTCGGCATCGCCCACGCGGTGTTGGCGATCGACGGCGGCGCCGACACCGCGGCGGTGCGCGCGCTGTTGCGCCGGTTGAGCCTTCTCGACGCGGTGGTGGCACAGCTGAACGCGGCCGCCGCGCCGGAGCGGTATCGGCGAGTACGTATGGCGATCACCGAATTACGCACGCTCGCAACACGATTCAGCGACCAGCAGCTCGCCGAGTTCCTGGTGAGCGATACGACGGTGCTCGCGGTGATGGGCGCGGCCGTCGACGTGGTGGAAGCCGACGGTATGCGGGTCGACCGCAGCGACGGGCCCGCGGCGCATCGCAGGCGCGCGGTGTTCTGGCGGCGTTACGGCGACGGCCCGGTCGGGGCGATGCACCGCGGCTGCGCGGCCGACATATGCCGGGGCTCGCTGCTGCTGTACGGGCGGCAGCGGTGACCGGGGAGAGCGCGGCGGACGCCCTGGTGGCAGCGATCGAACCGGGCCTGCGTTCGCCCGGTGTCGAAAGTCGGGACGCGGTGCTGGTGGTCGGCCCCTGGCTGGCAGGCACCACGAGCCTGATCACGGCGTTGCGCGACCGGATACCCGACCAGACGTTCGTCGAGGCCGACGAACTGAGCCCCAAACACGCGCCGGTCGCAGTGGTGTTCACGGTGTCGGCGATCGCACCGCTGACGGAATCCGATTGCGCCCTGATCGATTCGGCCACGAAGTACACCGATCTGGTGATCGGGGTGGTGTCGAAGATCGACGCGCACCGCAACTGGCGCGACGTGCTCGCCGAGGACTCTCAGTTGTTGACGCAGCGCGCACCGCGCTACGCCCACGTGCGATGGGTCGGAGCGGCCGCGGCGCCCGATCTCGGCGGGCCCCGCGTCGACGAGCTCGTCGACCTGCTGCGGCGGCGATTGTCGGACCCCGACGTCGCCCGCCGGAATCGGTTACGGGCGTGGGAAACCCGGCTGGAGGGCGTGATCGTGCACTACCTGGCCGACGCCGACGGGGTCGACCGCGGGGCCCGGGTCAACGCTCTGCATACCAAGCGCGACGACATCCTGCGTCGGCGCCGACTGGCGAGGAGCGAGCGTGGCATCGCGCTGCGCAGTCGACTCAAGCAGGCGCATGTGCAGCTCTCGCATGACGCCCGAAACCGCGCGACGTCGATGCGCGGTGAGCTGGCCGAGGAGGCGGCGCAGGTGACGCGACGCGGGGTCGGTGTCTTCGAGTCCCAGGTACGGACTCGGCTGGGCGCGGTCGTCGAGGACGTGGACGAAGGCATCACCGCAGCGCTGGCGGACGTGGCGAGCGACCTGGATCTGCCGCCGCCCCCGGTGGCCGGCCCGCCGTCGATGCAGGAGATCGTCGGCCCGCCGTTGAAGTCCCGCAGGCAGGAAACGCAGCTGATGATGATCCTCGGCGCCGGCTTCGGGCTCGGGATGGCGCTGGTGGTGACCCGCCTGTTCGCCGGGCTCGCTCCGGGTATGGCGGCCGCGGGGCTGGTGGTGGGCGGCGCGGTGGGGTTGGCGATGACCGTCTGGGTGGTGGGCATTCGCGGGCTGCTGCGTGACCGGGCGGTGCTCGATCGCTGGGTGACCGACGTGGTCAATGTGGTGCGGTCGGCGCTGGAGGAGCGGGTCGCGACCCGGGTGCTCGTCGCGGAGACGGCGCTGGCCTCGGAGTCCGCGCATCGCGACGAGGTCGAGAGCGCCACCGCCGCCGACCGGGTCGCCGCGATCGACACTGAACTGCGTGAGCATGCGGTGCAGACGGCCACGGCGGCGAAGCAGCGGGATCGCAGGCTCCCGTCGCTGCAGCGCGCGTTGGATGCCGTCCGCTCCGAGTTGTACGGGATCAGCTGAATCCCTGAACCGATGAGATGGGCTTTCTGAATCGTTCCTGTGAGTGATTGGACACGTCCCGAATTACCACGGCTATCTCACCCGCGTTAACCTCTCTATTACAGGGACGGCTGGGTTGTGCAGCCTTTTGGCTGGCTGTCGCGCTCCAGGTCCTGAGTCCTGGCAGAAAACGTATACAGGAGATTTTGATGACCGCAGCGACCATTCCAGGTCTGGACACCGCACCGACGAAGCACAAGGGGCTGCTCGCCTGGGTCCAGGAGGTCGCCGAGCTCACGCAGCCGGAACGCGTCGTGTTCGCCGACGGGTCTGAGGAGGAGGCCGCGCGGCTCTCCGAGCAGCTGGTCGAGGCGGGCACCTTCACGAAGCTCAACGACGAGAAGAAGCCGAACTCCTACCTGGCCCTTTCCGACCCCTCCGATGTGGCACGCGTGGAGTCGCGCACCTTCATCTGTTCGGAGCGCGAGATCGACGCAGGCCCCACGAACAACTGGATGGACCCGGCCGAGATGCGCCGGATCATGACCGACCTGTACCGCGGCAGCATGCGCGGCCGCACCCTCTATGTGGTGCCGTTCTGCATGGGCCCGCTCGGTGCCGAGGATCCCAAGCTGGGCGTGCAGATCACCGACTCGGAGTACGTCGTCGTCTCGATGCGCACGATGACCCGGATGGGCAAGGCTGCGCTGGACAAGCTGGGTGACGACGGCTTCTTCGTCAAGGCGCTGCACTCGATCGGCGCGCCGCTGGAGCCCGGCCAGAAGGACGTGCCGTGGCCCTGCAACGAGACCAAGTACATCACCCACTTCCCGGAGAGCCGCGAGATCTGGAGCTTCGGCTCGGGTTACGGCGGTAACGCGCTGCTGGGCAAGAAGTGCTACTCGCTGCGTATCGCCTCGGCGATGGCGCACGACGAGGGCTGGCTCGCCGAGCACATGCTGATCCTCAAGCTGATCAGCCCGGAGAACAAGGCGTACTTCGTCGCGGCGGCGTTCCCGTCGGCGTGCGGTAAGACCAACCTCGCGATGCTGCAGCCCACGATCCCGGGTTGGCGCGCCGAGACCATCGGCGACGACATCGCGTGGATGCGGTTCGGCAAGGACGGCCGCCTGTACGCGGTCAACCCGGAGTTCGGCTTCTTCGGTGTCGCCCCTGGCACCAACTGGTCGTCGAACCCGAACGCGATGAAAACCATCTCGGCCGGCAACACAGTCTTCACCAACGTCGCGCTGACCGACGACGGCGACGTGTGGTGGGAGGGCCTCGAGGGCGACCCGCAGCACCTCATCGACTGGAAGGGCCGCGATTGGACGCCCGACTCGGACGAGAAGGCCGCACACCCGAACTCGCGCTACTGCACCCCGATGTCGCAGTGCCCGACGTTGGCGCCCGAGTGGGACGACCCGCAGGGTGTGCCGATCTCGGCGATCCTGTTCGGTGCCCGCCGCAAGACCACGGTGCCGCTGGTGACGCAGGCCCGCGACTGGCAGCACGGCGTGTTCATCGGCGCCACCATGGGCAGCGAGCAGACCGCCGCCGCCGAGGGCAAGGTCGGCACCGTGCGTCGCGACCCGATGGCGATGCTGCCGTTCCTCGGCTACAACGTCGGCGACTACTTCGCCCACTGGATCGACATCGGCAAGCAGTCCGACGAGTCGAAGATGCCGAAGATCTTCTTCGTCAACTGGTTCCGCCGCGGTGACGACGGCCGCTTCCTGTGGCCCGGCTTCGGCGAGAACAGCCGCGTGATGAAGTGGATCATCGACCGCATCGAGGGCAAGGCCAACGGCCGCACCACGCCGATCGGCATCGTCCCGACCGCCGCGGATCTCGACCTGTCCGGCCTGGAGGTGGACCCCGCCGACGTGGACGCCGCGCTCGAGGTCAATGCCGACGAGTGGCGGCAGGAGATCCCGCTGATCGAGGAGTGGTTCGAGTTCGTCGGCGAGAAGCTGCCGACCGGCATCAAGGACGAGTTCGACGCGCTGAAGCACCGCCTCGAAGCGGAGTAACGCACCCTTCTTTCCGTGAGCAGACGCGAACACCCCCGAAATGGAGTGATTTCGGGGGTGTTCGCGTCTGCTCGCGGGGGTGCCGGGGCAAATTAGACCCACTTGACACCTGTCAAGATCGCGCGTCGTAGAGTCTGCGCATGCAGATTCGTGAGCATGCGGAAGCCACCCCCGACAAACCCGCCGTCATCATCCATCCGGCCGGGACCGTCGTCACGTTCAAGGAGCTGGAGGAGCGGGCCAATCGGTTGGCCCATCACTTCCGTCACGCCGGGCTGGTCGAGGGTGACACCGTCGCCATCCTCATGGAGAACAACGAGCACCTGCACGCGGCGATGTGGGGGGCCCGCCGCTGCGGTCTCTATTACACCGTGGTCAGCACCCACCTCACCCCCGCCGAGGTGGCTTACATCATCGACAACAGCGGTGCGAAGGCCGTGATCGGATCGCGCGGGACCCGCAAGATCCTTGAGGGCCTCGCCGAGCTCGACGTGCTTCCGGACCTGCTGATGATCGCCGACGACGATCTCGACGGCTGGCAGCGTTACCCCGAATGCGTAGCGGAGTATCCGAGTACACCCATCGACGACGAGCTCGAGGGCGATCTGCTCCAGTACTCGTCGGGAACCACCGGCCGTCCCAAGGGAATTCGTCGCGAGCTCCCGCATGTCAAACCCGCCGATAACCCGAACATCCTCTCCGCGTTGCTGATGGCGATTCGGATGGACTCGAACTCTGTCTATCTGAGCCCCGCGCCGCTCTACCACACCGCACCGTGCCTCTGGTCGATGAGCGCCCAGGCGATGGGTGTGACGACGGTGATCATGTCCAAGTTCGAGCCCGAATCCGCCCTGGACGCAATCCAGCGCTACAAGGTGACCAGCGGGCAGTTCGTGCCGGCGATGTTCGTGCGGATGCTGAAACTGCCTCAGGAACTGCGTGATTCGTACGACGTGTCCAGCCTGAACCGGGTCGTGCATGCGGCGGCGCCGTGCCCGGTCGACATCAAGAAGCAGATGATCGACTGGTGGGGTCCGGTCGTCGATGAGTATTACTCGTCGTCGGAGGGTGCGGGCATCACATTCATCAGCGCCGAGGAATGGCTGAAACGGCCTGGCTCTGTTGGCAAACCGTTGCTCGGTGTGGCGCACGTGCTCGACGACGACAGCAACGAACTGCCGGCAGGCGAGGCCGGGCAGATCTACTTCGACCTGGGTGTCGTGCCCTTCGTCTACCACAAGGATCCGGAGAAGACCGCCGCCTCACGCGACAAGCATGGCTGGGTGACGGTCGGTGACGTCGGTTATCTCGACGAGGACGGTTATCTGTTCCTCACCGACCGCAAGCACCACATGATCATCTCCGGCGGCGTCAACATCTATCCGCAGGAGGCGGAGAACATGTTGATCACCCACCCGAAGGTGCTCGATGCCGCCGTGTTCGGCATTCCCGACGACGAGATGGGCCAGCGCGTCAAGGGTGTCGTCCAGACCGTCGATCCCGCCGATGCCACTGAGGAGTTCAGCGAGGAACTCCTGGCGTGGCTGCGAGACCGGCTGGCGCACTACAAGTGCCCGAAGTCGATCTCCTTCGAGGCGCAGATGCCGCGAACCGAAACCGGCAAGATGTTCAAGCAGGAGCTGATAAAGAAGTACTCGTGACGCAAGTCGCCGAACTCACCGCGGGCGTGGTCGTCGCCATCGGATCTGCCTCCGACGACGCGCTTTTCACGCTCACCGAGGGGGACAGCGACGACCGCCGCGTCGTGACCGTGCCGTCGGTGTCCGACGCCCTCGACGAGCTCGAGGCGCGGTGCCAGCGGTGGCCGATCTCCGCGGCGGTCTGCGCCGATGTGCTGCGCGCCCTCGATGTCGACGCGCCCGCGTTCGCAGGCGTCATCACGGAATCGCTGGCCTATTCGACGCTGCAGTCGGGGCCGGAGTTCGCTCGCTGGCTCGAGGAGCGCGGACCCGCGCGGCCGATGGACATCCCGGATCCGGTGCAGGCCGAGCGCGTCGGTGACACCCTCTACGTGCGGTTCAACCGGGCGCAGCGGCACAACGCGTTCTCGACGGACGCGCGTGCGGCTCTGCTTGAAGCGCTCGAGGTTGCGCGGCTGGATACGTCGGTGACCGATGTCGTGTTGTCCGGCAACGGCCCCTCGTTCTGCAGCGGCGGTGACCTGGCCGAGTTCGGCACCTTCGCCGACCCGGCCAGCGCTCATCTGGCCCGCACCCGGCACAGCCCCGCGTTGGTGCTCGACGAGCTGACCGCTCGACTGGGCCCGCGCTGCCGCGCGGAGGTCCACGGTCAGGTGCTTGGCAGCGGACTGGAGATGGCCGCCTTCTGCGGTCGGGTGCAATCGCGCCCGGACGCCGTCTTCGGCCTCCCGGAGTTGGCTCTCGGTTTGATTCCCGGCGCGGGCGGCACCGTCAGCGTCACCCGGCGCATCGGTCGTTGGCGCACCGCCTATCTGGTGCTGAGCGGTAAGACGATCGACCCGCAGACGGCGCTGCGATGGGGCCTGGTCGACGAAATTTTGTGATTTCGGCGTGCTGGGTCACCCTGAGCGAGACTAAGCACGCCGAAATCGCTAATTTAGTTGCGGCGCAGCGTTACTCGGTAGGTGTACTGCTCCGGAAGAAAATGGCTGACCGACAGCTCGACGGGCTGTCCCGTGGTGTCGGTGTAGAGCCGGTCCACTCTCAGCATCGGGTGACCGGGTTCGCATGACACCGCCCTCCCAACCGCACTGTCGGCGGGGGTGACCGTAATCGACTGTGCCGCTTCGGCAATCGGCGACTCCAGGTGTGGCTCGAGCACGCCGATCACGGTCTGCGTGCCGACCGCACCGTCCTGCAGTTCCGGCGACGACAGCACGGCCTGTGCGACGGCCGGCGCGAGGTGCACGGTCGTCATCACGAACGGGACGCCGTCGTGCAGCCGACGGAACACCACGGAGTAGACGATGTCGTCATCAAGCCGAAGTCGGCTGGCGGCGTCCAGATCGACGCGTCTGCGCAGCCCGGAGAGCACCTCCATCGTCGTGTCGTCGGACAGGCTCATCAGGTCTTCGATCGAGCCGAGCTGACGTAGGTACCGCCGTCCCGTCTCGCTGGCGTAGGTGCCGCGCCCCGGCACGCGGTACACCGTGCCATCGGCGACCAGATCCTGAAACGCGCGCCGCACCGTCTGCCGCGAAAGTCCATATTGCTCAACTAGTTCCGACTCGGTGGGCAACCGCTTACCGTCGCTGTAGCGACCCGATGCAATGTCGTCGCGCAGCTGTTCGCGCAGCGTCTGGTACGCGGGCGCGTTGCGCATCAGATCCCGCCGCGGGCGACCAGCTGAGCGGCGATCACGTTGCGCTGAATCTCGTTAGTGCCCTCGCCGACGATCATCAGCGGCGCGTCGCGGAAGTAGCGCTCGACGTCGTACTCGGTGGAATAGCCGTAGCCGCCGTGGATTCGGACCGCGTTCAGCGCGATCTCCATCGCCACCTCGGAGGCGAACAGCTTCGCCATCCCGGCTTCCATGTCCGCCCGTGCACCACTGTCATAGCGTTCGGCGGCGTACCGAGTCAGCTGCCGTGCAGCTGTGAGCTTGGTCGCCATGTCGGCCAGGTAGTTGCCGATGGACTGGTGCTTCCAGATCGGCTGGCCGAAACTCTCCCGCTCCTGCGCATACTTCAAGGCGTCTTCCAATGCCGCCGTGGCGACGCCGAGCGCGCGGGAGGCAACCTGAATCCGGCCGGTCTCAAGACCTTTCATCATGTGCGCGAAGCCCTTGCCCGGTTCGCCGCCGAGTATCGCCGTCGTGGGCGTGCGATAGTCGGCGAAGGTCAGCTCGCAGGCCTCGACTCCCTTGTAGCCGAGTTTGGGCAGATCCTTCGACACCGACAACCCCGGGCTGGGGCTGAGTTCGAGGCCCGGCACGGCTTCGCCCTGTTCGACGAGCACCACCGAAATGCCTTTGTGCTTCGGCGTCGCGGCCGGATCGGTCTTGCAGAGCAGAGCGATCAGACCCGACCGGCGGGCGTTGCTGATCCACGTCTTCGACCCGTTGATCACCAGATCGCTACCGTCGACCGCGGCGACCGTCGACATGTTCTGAAGATCCGAGCCGCCGCCGGGCTCGGTGAGCGCCATCGTCGCGCGGAGTTCACCGGTCGCCATCGGCGGCAGGTATTTCTGCTTCTGCTCCTCGGTGCCGAACAGGGTCAGCAGCTTCGCGACGACGGTGTGCCCGCCCATCGCGCCGGCCAGGCTCATCCAGCCGCGCGCCAGCTCCTGCGTGACCTCCACGTAGCACGGCGTCGACACGGGCGTCCCGCCGTAGGACTCGGGAATCGCCAGGCCGTAGATGCCGATGCGTTTCATCTGCTCGATCCACGCCTCGGGGTATTCGTTGGCGTGTTCGACGTCGCGCACCGTGGGCTTCACGTCGCGGTCGATGAACGCCCGCACCGTGTCCACCAGCAGGGTTTCTTCTTCGGTCAACATATGTACGGCCATATTGACACTTTGTGCGGCCGAATGCCAGAGTGGCTGCCGTGAGCGGCCCCTATTTCGACGATCTGCACGTCGGCCAGGTCTTTGACGCGGCACCCTCGATGACCCTCACGGCCGGGGCCGCCGCAGTCCACCAGTCGATCCTCGGCGATCGACTGCGCCTCGCCCTCGACGGTGAGCTGGCTGCCGCCGTCACCGGCGCCTCGGCGCCGCTGGCCCACCCGGCCCTCGTGTGCGATGTGGCGATCGGCCAGTCGACGCTCGTGACGCAGCGGGTCAAGGCCAACTTGTTCTACCGCGGCCTGAAGTTCCACCGGTTCCCGGTGATCGGCGACACGCTGTTCACCCGCACCGAGGTGGTCGGGCTGAAGCAGAACTCGGCGAAGCCGGGCCGCGCCCCGACGGGTCTTGCGGCGCTGCGGATGACCACCGTCGACGACGTCGGGCGGTTGATCCTCGACTTCCACCGCTGCGCAATGCTTCCGCTGAGCGACGACGCGGTCGAGACGGGGCACGCCGACGATCTGTCCGCGATCGGCACCGAAGAGGCATCGGTTCCCGATCCGACCGCCGACTGGAACGCCGACGCCTACCGTGCCAAGGTCCCAGGTGCCCACTTCGACGCAGGTCTCGCGGGCGCGGTGCTGCACAGCACCGCCGACGTCGTCAGCAGTGCGCCGGAGCTCGCCCGGCTGACACTGAACATCGCTGCTACGCACCATGATTGGCGCAGTGGCGGTCAGCGGTTGGTTTACGGCGGGCACACCATCGGTCTGGCGCTGGCGCAGGCCACACGACTGTTGCCCAACCTCGTCACCGTGCTGGGCTGGCAGTCCTGCGACCACACCGGCCCCGTGCACGAGGGTGACACCCTCTACAGCGAGTTGCATGTCGAGGGCGCGGTGCCGCTGCCCGAAGGCCGTGGCGGGGTGCTGAAGTTGCGGTCGGTGGTGTCTGCCGTGGGGGAGCCTGACCGGCAGGTATTGGACTGGCGCTTTACTGCTCTTCAGTTCTGAGCACAATGGGCGTGTGACGTCGTTGGTCGTCCCCGCCGCCGTGTTGTCGCGGGCCCGCGACGTCGCCAACGACTTTCGAGCGCTGACCGGTACCGCGGTCGACGCCGACGTGATCATCGCGGGCCGGGCCGGATTACTTGGACACGTGCCGCAGGGCCGGATCTCGGCGGGTGGAGCGTCCCGCCTCATGCGAAGCCGCGACGGCTGGTGTGCGTTGACGCTATCGCGTCCCGACGATGTCGACACGGTGCCCGCGCTGCTCGAAACCGAGGCCGTCGGGGATGACCCGTGGCCGGCGGTGGAAAGCTGGGTCGCCGAACGGTCCTCCTCCGATGTCACCGACCGCGGCCGTCTGCTCGGCCTCCCGGTGGCCGCGCTCGGCGAAACTCCTGCAGCCCCACCGCATATCGTGCCCTACGGGACGGCGACGACGGAGCGCGATCTGACGGGCCTTCTGGTCGCAGACCTCTCCGCGATGTGGGCGGGGCCGCTATGCGGACAGCTGCTGGCGCGTGCGGGCGCGACCGTCGTGAAGGTCGAAAGCCCAGCCCGCCCCGACGGCACCCGCGCGGGTCCGCTGGCCTTCTTCGACTGGATGAACGCCGGAAAGCTCTCGTATGCCGTGGATTTCGATCATCCGAGGGCGATACAGGCACTGCTTGCCACGGCCGACGTGGTGATCGAGTCCTCGCGTCCGGCGGCGCTGATCCGCCGCGGCCTCGGGCCGGCGTCCATCGCTCCGCGCGACGGTCGAGTCTGGCTACGCATCACAGGCCACGGCACACAGGGGCAGCGGGCCGACTGGGTGGCGTTCGGCGACGATGCGGCCGTATCGGGAGGCCTGGTTCACGGCAGCGACGACGATCGGTCATTCTGCGGTGACGCGATCGCCGACCCGTTGACGGGCCTCGAGGCAGCGGTCGAAGTGGCCCGATCGTTGAGCCGCGGCGGCGGCGCGCTCATCGAGATGTCGATGGCGGCGGTGGCCGCCACGTATTCCGCCCTGCCCCGCGCTGAGGAAATCAACTGCACCGCAACACCACCACCATCGGCAGCGGCATCCGCGCTCGGCGCAGACAACGCCGTCGTCGAACAGCTGATCGCCGAGAAGCGCGTCGCTCCATGCTGATTCAGCGCGCGACACTAATCGACGGCGACACTGTGGACATCCGCGTCGAAGAACGAATCGTCGCCGTCGAGCCCAGGCTGACACCGCTGCCGGCCGAGGAGGTCTACGACGCGGCCAACGGGACCGTCATTCCCGGTCTGCACGATCACCACGTCCATCTCCGTTCAGCGGCCGCGGCGTTGACATCTGTGCGAGTGGGCCCCGCCGAGGTGCACACCCGGGCCGACCTGGTCCGGGTGCTCGCGAATGCCGACGTCGGCAGCGACGGGTGGATCCGCGCGGTCGGCTATCACGAGGCGGTGGCCGGACCGCTGGACCGCAGCGTGCTGGACGACGTGTCGCCTGCGGTGCCGGTCAGAGTCCAGCACCGCAGCGGTGTGTTATGGACCCTGAACTCGGCCGGCCTGGCCCGCGTGGGGCTCCCCGATCATCCTGACGGCCGCCTGCGAAGCGCCGATCACAGTTGGTCGGATACGTTGGAGCGCAACGAGAGTGGTCTCGCCGAGGTCAGCAGGCGCCTCAGCGCCTATGGGGTCACGGGGGTGACCGACGCGACACCCGACCTCACCGTCGGCGACGTCGTCAAACTCATGGACGCTCACCGTCGCGGGGAGCTGCACCAGCGTGTGCACTGCCTGGCCCCCGGCAAACGGATCCTGCACGACACCGATCTCGACCTGTCCGGCCTCACCGCGTGGGTCGCCGAGCGCCATCGCGAAGACGCACCGGTCGCGGTGCACTGTGTGACGGCCGCGCAGCTGGTCATCACGCTGGCCGCACTGCGATCGGCCGGCCCACATCCGAAGGACCGCATCGAGCACGCCGCGGTGGTTCCCGACGACAGCATCGCCGACCTCGTCGGCGTCGGCGCGACCGTCGTCACCCAGCCCAACTTCGTCGCCGAGCGAGGGGAGCAGTATCTCGAGGACGTGCCCGCCGCCGAGCATCACGAACTGTGGCGGGTCGCCGGCCTTAAAGCGGCCGGCGTGCCCGTTGCGCTCTCCACCGATATGCCCTTCGGCGACGACGACCCATGGAAGGCGATGCGCGCCGCCGTATTTCGCACCACCGGCGCCGGCACAGTGCTGGGAGCCGCCGAACGCGTCGCGGCGCGTGACGCCCTGCGGATGTTCTTCGGCGCGCCGGATGCGCCAGCTACGCCACGCCGGATCGCACCGGGCGAGCCCGGTGACCTGTGCATCCTCACCGCGCCTGCCGAGGAGGCGCTTGCCGAACTCGACGCGGGCATGGTGGCAGCAACAGTCGTCGCCGGGAACCTAGTCCACGGAGGCTAGGCTGCCGCGAGGGTCAGCAGCCGCTGAAGCGTGGCGCACTGACTTTCGAAGAACGACTGCGACACGTGCGCTTTCGGGGCGATCCCGTCGAAACCGTGGAATGCGCCCTTCACCACCTCGACGTCGCACGGTACACCCGCGGCCTTCAACCGCTCCGCGTACGCGAGATCCTCGTCATGGAACAGATCATGCGTTCCGACACCCATCCACGCCGGGGGTAACCCGCTGAGATCTGTGCGCCGCGCGGGCACCGCAACCTCGGGGTCGGCGTCGCCGAGGTAGGCCGACCACCCGAACTTGTTGAGCGACTGATTCCACAGCCGTAGACCGGGATGGTCCAGCCCGTGGCCGACGGTGCGGTCGTCGAGCATCGGGTAGACCAACAGCTGGGCGGCCAACGCGACCTCGCCGCGATCCCGAGCGAGGAGCGCCAGTGCGGCTGCGAGGCCGCCGCCCGCGCTGGCACCACCGATGGCGATGCGGCTGGGATCGACCGATGGCAACGCCGCCAGCCAGGTCAACGCGTTGTAACAGTCCTCCAGCGGAACCGGATAAGAGTGCTCGGGCGCCAGCCCGTAGTCGACGGATGCGACTGTCGCACCGAGGCGTTGGGCGTAGCGACGGCACAGCGCGACGTCCTGGCCCGGATGACCGATCACATAACCACCGCCGTGAATCCACAACAGCGCCGGTCCGGCACCTGTGACCCCGGCGGGCCGGTACAACCACACCCGGACTCCCGATGGCAGGGTCAGCGCTTCGACGTCCTTGGGTGCCTTGCGCCACATCCGGCGGGTCACCAGTCGGAGGACCGGCAGCGTCACCGGAGTGAACGCCTGCTTGGGGGCCAGCCGCGCGGCTCGGCGCAGATCTGGATGGAAGTCAGCAGTACGGGAAGTGCGCGGCACCTGACAAGTATGTATCAGCCGTCGGACTTCACGCGGGGACGACGGACAGCGGTGCGACGACCGTGCCGGGGACGCGAGGGCTGCCGCATCCAGGCGTGCCGACGGTCGTACTGCGTTTCCCGGCGAGCGTCCCGTTCACTTTCGGCTCCAGCGTGATCGTCATGGTTGCCGGGGCAGGGTCGCCGCCGCACGTCCACTGGAGTGGTTGCGCGGACTCCCACCTGCTGCCGGTCCAGTGGAAGTCGAAGGGGACGCCGCGGGCGGAAAGGCTGGAGTGTGCGATGCAGCCGCCTGCGGTGCAGGTCGTGGTGAAAGACACCTCGCTGGCAAACGGAATCGCGGGCAGAGGGGCGCCGTTGAACGTCTGCCGGTCAAGAGCCGTGGTCATGATGTACGGCCCGTTGAGCGGCACCATCGGCACCGCGGTCCCATCAGCCGGGTCGGGGCTGGCCGATGCTGTTGCGGGAGCCGTCACGAGCGCTGCGACGAGGCCTCCGACGAGGGCCCATTTCTCGACCATGCCCCTCAGTGTGCGCGTGGGGCAGGGGTCGAGGAATCGGGTGTTTCCCTATCTTTTCGCGTCTACTTCAGCAAAGGGTCGCGCGGCAGGCCGAGGATCCGTTCGGCGATTGTGTTGCGGGTGATCTCCGAGGTGCCTCCGGCGATCGTCATGGCCCGGTTGCCGAGGTATGCCAGCGTCAGCATCGGGGTCTGTCCGACGATGGCCGCCGACCCCGCCAGTTCCAGGCCCAGCTCGGTCATCCGCTGTCCGGCCTCGGCCAGCAGCAGCTTGGTGACGTTGCCTTCGGGGCCGGGTTCGGATCCGGCGATCGCCCGCGTCACCCGCCGCAGGTTCAGCAGCCGCAGCGTGTGCGACTCGGCGATGACCTCACCCGCGCGACGCACGTAGTACGCGGCCGTCTGGGCGGGGGCGTTGTCGAGCAGCTTGATCAGATCGTCAGCGGTGAACGCGCTGGCACCGCCCGATCCGCCGCCGATGGAGACACGCTCGTTGCCGAGCGTCGCGCGCGCCACCAGCCAGCCCTTGTTGACGTCGCCCACCACGTCCTCGTCGGGAACGAAGACATCGTCGAAGAAGACCTCGTTGAAGTGCGCGTGACCGGTCAGCCCCTTGAGCGGATTCACCGTCACCCCAGGGGCTTTCATGTCGATGGCCATCATCGTCACGCCGGCGTGCTTCGGGGCGTCGGGATCGGTCCGCACAGTCGCCAGCCCCCACTGGCACTGGTGCGCCAGGCTGGTCCACACCTTCTGCCCGGTGACCCGCCAGCCGCCGTCGACCTTCTTGGCCGACGTCCGCACCGCGGCGGCGTCCGAGCCGGCGTTGGGTTCGGAGAACAGCTGGCACCACATCACCTCGCCGCGCAGCACCGGTTCCACCCAGCGCTCACGCTGGTCGTCGGTGCCGGCCTGGGAGATCGTCAGCGTCACCCAGCCGGTGATGCCCAGGTCCGGTCGGTCGACCCCGCTGAACTCCTCCTCGATGACCAACTGCTCGAGCACGTCGGCGGCGCGGCCCCACGGCTTCGGCCAGTGCGGCACCAGATAGCCGGAGTCGACGAGGAAGTCGCGCTGCTTGTCGGCGGGCAGCCCGCGCAGCGTCGCGACGGCCTCGCGCGCCTGTTCCCGGTACTTCTCAGCTTCCTCGGGAAGGGTGAACGAGGCGCCGTGCGCCTGGCCGCTGCGCTGACCCTCGACGACGTCGAGCAGGGGATCGCCGGCCTCGGCCAGGATCGCGGCGAGGGTGCGGGCGCGGCGCAGGTACAGGTGCGAGTCGTGCTCCCAGGTGAAGCCGATCCCGCCGTGCAGCTGAATGTTGTTCTGCGCGTTCAAGACCTGGGTCCGAATGGAGTGTGATGCGGCCACCGCGGCGGCGAACCACGCGGTGTCCAAGTCGTCGGCACGCGCCGCGTCCCAGGTCGCCGCCGTCGTCGCCTCGGCGTTGACGAGCATGTTGGCGGCATGGTGCTTGACCGCCTGGAAGGTGCCGATGGTGCGGCCGAACTGCTCGCGCACCTTGGCGTAGTCGACGGCCATCTCCAGCGCTGCCCAGCTGACGCCGACGGCTTCGGCCGACGCCAGGATCCGAAACACGGTGCGTGCCCTGCGGGCGGCGCCGCGCAGGACCCGGTCCTCGGTGACCGTCACGTCGCGCAACGCGACGGACCCGATGCTTCGAGTCGGGTCCAGCGACTCCAGCGCCGTCACCGTGACGCCGTCGGCGCCGCCGTCGACCACCACCACGTCGTCGCCGGCGACGACCACCAGGACGTCAGCGTCCGGCGCCCCGAGGACGGCGGGGCTCTCACCGGTCACCACCAGGTCGGAGCCGACCTTCACGCTGCCCGAAAGGGCAAGCGCGCCGACGGTGCTGCCGTCGGCCAGTCCCGGAAGTAGTTGGGCGCGAAGGGAATCCGATGCACAGCGATCGATGACCACGGCGGCGGCGACGCTCGGCAGGAACGGGCCGGGGCTCAACTCGTGGCCCTGAGCTTCGAGCACGATCGCCAGCTCGGACAGCCCGAAGCCCGAGCCACCGTACTCCTCGGCGATCGCAAGCCCGGTCCACCCCTGCTCGGCGGCCGCCGACCAGAGCTCGGCCGGATGCGAGGATCCGCCGTCCAGGGCCGCCCGGGCGGCGGCGCGGCTCTTCAGCCGGTTGAGCTGGCCGAACGCGGCATCGGCGAGGTCTGTGTGCTCTTCGGTGATGGCTAGGGATGACTTGCTCACGGTGGAAGTCCTCATTCACGGATCGGTTTACATTCGACGCCTATAACGTCACGCTATCCCGTCGGCGCAGCTCAGCGCATACGTGATCCGGCTCACAAAAATTCCTGTAGCCGCAATCAGTAGACATCTGCCGAATGTTGTCGTTTGGAATCTCTGCAGCGGGGTACAGTCGCGCAATGTCGCCACGACCGGAAACCCGGTATCCAGGCCCGACGATGTGGACACGCGCGCGGTGGTTGCTGAAGGCGGGTCCCGCGGACTACATGCTGGCGATGAGCGTTGCGTCGGCGTCCCTTCCCGTCGTTGGTAAACACCTTGAGCCCCTTGGCGCCGCCACCGCGATGAGCGTGTGGGGATACCGGCATCTTCCCGACTTTCTGGGCGCGACGGCGAAGTCGTGGCTTAGCCCGGGCAACGCCGAGCTGAGGCGTTCCGAACGCGACAGCACCAACGCCGTCTCGCAGGCCGCACTGCGCGGAATCGTCAACGCCAAGGATCTCGACATTGAGTGGCCCGCACCGGAAAGCGCACCGCCGCTGTGGAAGTTGCGCGAGCACCGGCGCAACGTTCACCGCACCTCCGTGCAGTACGGCCCCCGCCCGTCTCAGCTGCTCGACGTGTGGCGCCGCGAGGATCTGCCCGTCGAACCGGCACCCGTGCTGGTCTTCGTGCCCGGCGGCGCGTGGGTGCACGGCAGTCGGCTGCTGCAGGGCTACGCGCTCATGTCGCACCTGGCCGAACTCGGCTGGGTGTGCCTGTCCATCGACTACCGGGTGGCGCCGCACCACACGTGGCCGTCGCACATCACCGACGTCAAGACGGCGATCGCCTGGGCGCGCGCCAACGTCGACAAGTTCGGTGGTGACCGCAACTTCGTGACGATCGCAGGCACCTCGGCGGGTGGCCACCTGGCCGCGCTCGCCGGTCTCACCGCCAACGATCCCGAAATGCAGAGCGAACTGCCGGAGGGCTCGGACACCTCGGTGGACGCGGTCGTGGGCATCTACGGCCGCTACGACTGGGAGGATCGCTCGACCGCGGAGCGCGCGCGGTTCGTGGACTTCCTCGAACGAGTCGTGGTGAAGCGCAAGATCGCCAAGCATCCCGACATCTACCGCAAGGCGTCGCCGATCGCCCGCGTCCACGCAGAAGCGCCGCCGTTCCTCGTCGTGCACGGCACCGGTGACAGCGTTATCCCCGTCGCACAGGCCCGCAGCTTCGTCGAGCGGTTGCGCGCGGTATCGCACTCGGTGGTGGGCTATGTGGAACTGCCCGGCGCGGGACACGCATTCGACATGATCGACGGTGCCCGCACCGGCTCGGCGTCGACCGCAATCGGATTGTTCCTCAACCAAATTCACCGAAGCCGCACGCTGATCGGGGCGAAGCAGGTTATATAGACTCCTCCGGGCAGGGGGTAGCTCTATGAAGAGGCTCAGCGGGTGGGATGCTGTCCTGCTCTACAGCGAGACGCCGACCGTGCACATGCACACCCTCAAGCTTGCGGTGATCGATCTCTCCGAGCTGAAGGGCCGCCCCTTCGGCATCGACGACTTCCGGAAGGTCATCCACAGCAGGCTCTACAAGCTCGAGCCGTTCTGCTATCAGCTCATCGACATCCCGTTCAAGTTCCACCACCCGATGTGGCGGGAGAACTGCGAGGTCGATCTCGAATACCACGTCCGCCCTTACCGAGTGGACAGCCCCGGCGGGCGCCGCGAGCTCGACGAGGCCGTCGGCCGCATCGCCAGCACCCCGCTGGACCGCAGCCGGCCGCTGTGGGAGATGTACTTCATCGAGGGATTGGCCAACGGCCGCATCGCGGTGTTGGGCAAGATCCACCACGCCCTCGCCGACGGGGTCGCGTCGGCCAATCTGCTGGCCCGCGGGATGGACCTGCAACAGACTCCGCACGCCGACCGCGACTCCTATGCCTGCGAACCCCCACCGACCAAGGGCGAACTGCTGCGCACGGCGTTCGCCGACCACATGCGGCATATCGGCCGGCTGCCCGGCGTCA
Organism: Mycolicibacterium moriokaense; assembly: GCF_010726085.1. Lineage (NCBI taxonomy): Bacteria > Bacillati > Actinomycetota > Actinomycetes > Mycobacteriales > Mycobacteriaceae > Mycobacterium > Mycolicibacterium moriokaense. The sequence continues at coordinate 214,423 of NZ_AP022560.1, read as the reverse complement.
TGGCCTACACCGCGAAGGGGCTGCGACGGGTGCGGCAGAGCTCGCGCAAGCTGTCGCCGGAGCTGACCCGACCGTTCACCCCGCCGCCGTCGTTCATGAACCACCGCGTCGACGCGCAGCGCAAGTTCGCGACTACCACGCTCGCACTGGCCGACGTGAAGGAGACCGCGAAACATCTGAACGTCACCATCAACGACATGGTGCTCGCGATCTCGGCGGGCGCCCTGCGGCAGCTGTCGCTCAAGTACGACGGCAAGGCCGACCATCCGCTATTGGCCTCTGTCCCAGTGAGTTTCGACTTCTCCGAGGACCGTATCTCCGGCAACCGCTTCAGCGGCGTGATGATGGTGGTGCCGATCGAACTCGAGGATCCGCTGGAGCGGGTGCAGGCCGTACACGACGCCGCGGTGAACGCCAAGGAAACCCATCAACTGATGGGCCCGGAACTCGTCAGCAGGTGGTCGGCCTACTTCCCGCCGGCGCCGGCCGAGCGGCTGTTCCACTGGCTGGCGGACAAGGACGGCCAGAACAAGGTCCTCAACATTCCGATCTCGAATGTGCCCGGACCGCGACAGCCCGGCCGCGTCGGCGGCGCGTTGGTCACCGAGATCTACTCGGTCGGCCCACTCACCACGGGCAGCGGGCTCAACATCACGGTGTGGAGTTACGTCGACCAGCTCAACGTCTCCGTGCTGTCCGACGGCGCCACGCTGACGGATCCGCATGAACTGACCGACGCGATGGTCGACGCCTTCGTCGAAATACGTCGTGCCGCAGGACTTTCCGAGAAGCTGACGGTCATCGAATCAGCGATGGCCCCCTAGCCGGGTTTTCCGGCGAGCAGACGCAAAGTGCTCAGTTATCTCGGCGTTCGCGTCAGTTTGCGACTGCTCGCCGTTCCTTGGCCGCCGTGTGCTTGGCGTGCACCCAGGACAGGAACACCTCGACGGCCTGCGCCGTGTAGTGCGCGCGGGGCGAGCCGTAGTAGAAGTCGAACGCGTGCTGGGCGTGCGGGATCTCCGCATAGGCGACCGTGGACGTCGACACCTCGCGAAGCGCCTCCGCGAACTCGCGGCCCTCTCCGACCGGGATGATCGAGTCGTCCTGGCCGTGCAGGATGAAAAACGGTGGCGCATCAGGGCGTAACCGCTTGATGGACGATGCGTCGAGGAAGACCTGACGGTTCTCTTTGAACGGCTTCTTCACCACGAACCTCTGCAGGAAGGCGATGAACTCCCTGCGGCCGGACCCCGACACGGTGAACCAGTCGTAACGACCGTAGATCGGCACCGCCGCAGCGACCGAGGTGTCGGCGTCCTCGAATCCCGGCTGCCACACCGGATCGTTGGGCGTCAGCGCGGCCAGCGATGACAGATGTCCGCCCGCCGACCCTCCGGTGATCGCGACGAAGTCGGGGTCGCCACCGTAGTCGGCGATGTTCTCCTTGATCCACGCCAGCGCACGCTTGACGTCGACGATGTGGTCGGGCCAGGTGTTCTTCGGGCTCACCCGGTAGTCGATCGAAAGACACACCCAGCCGCGCTCGGCCAGATGGCTCAGCATGGCGTAGGACTGCGGCCGGCGCATGCCGATGGCCCACGCGCCGCCGGGCACCTGCAGCAGCACCGGCGCCTTCGCGTCGCGCGGTAGATCGGCGCGACGCCAGATGTCGGCCCGGTTCGCCCGGCCGTGCGGGCCGTATTGCACGGTGCCCGCCTTCTCGACGTACCGCCTGCGCACCAGGTCGGTGGGCCACACTCCGACCTGCGGGAGCCGCCGCCGCACCGGCTGTGACCGGCTGGCGATCTCCTCGTAGTCCGCACCCAGCGCGTCACGCAGCGGCTTTTCGAAGTACGGCCGTGACGAGACGTTGCGACGATGGATCAACCACAGCAGAGCCCACGCAATCGCGGTCAGCCCCAAGGCGATTCGTCCCCGCAGCCCACGGAAGTCGCCGCGCAGTCCGCGGCGCAGCGCGTCGAGCATCGAGGCGCCCATGTACACCGGCGACATCTCCGACGTCGGCCAGCCGAACGCGAACACCGGAATCGTGATGTAACCCTCGCGGCCGAGGGGCCGCACACCGTTGGCGGCGTTGACGAGCTCTGCGACCGCGCGCAGCAACGGGTAGCGACGACGCCTACTCATGAAGACCTTGATAACCGACGCCCGATGCGATTCAAAAACCGGGTCAGCCCAGCACCGGCAGTCGGCGTTCGCCGGCCAGCTCATCCAGCGCCCGCTGCATCACCCGCCGCACGTGCGCGTCGATCTCGTCGATGTCGGGGTCGTCGCCGAATTCGGACGCGAGGTCGATCGGCGGCAACACCTTCATGACGATCTTGGACGGCAGCGGGATGTTAGGCGGAACCACCAGCGACAACCCGAATGGGAAGCCGAACGAGACAGGCATGATCTTGGTCCGTGCCAGGCGGGCGATCGGCCCGAGGCGCTCGGCCAGCCAGGTCCCGCGGCTGAGGAAGATCTGCGTCTCCTGGCCGCCGATCCCGACCGCAGGCACGATCGGCACCCCGGCGTTCAGTGCGGCCTTCACATAGCCGGTGCGGCCGCCGAAGTCGACGACGTTCTCGGCGAACGTCGGGCGGTACACGTCGTAGTCACCGCCGGGGAACACCACGACCAGCCCGCCGGAGCGCAGGGCCTCGTCGGCATTGGCGTGGTTGGCGGTGATGTAGCCGATCTTCTTGAAGAAGTCACCCGTCGGGCCGACCGACAGTATGTCGTGGCTCAGCGTGTAGAGCGGACGGTCGTAACCGTGGTGCTCGTAGAAGTCGGCAGCCAGGATCGGGACGTCCATCGGCAACAAGCCGCCCGAGTGGTTGCAGACCAGCAGGGCGCCGCCGGATGGCAGGTTCTCCAGCCCCCGCACCTCTGACCGGAAGTACCTCTTGAGGAAGGGCCGCATCACGCCCATGACACGTCGGGTCAGGCCCGGATCCCACTTGGTGAGCTCCGACGGTTCGGTATCGGTCACGGGCTGTCCCCTAGCGTAAAAATTGAAACGTGTTCTAGTTTAGCTTCCGGCCCAGAGTGCCCCCCACGCCAGGGTTTGACCGAGGGTCTGCCGGGCTACGTTATCGGCCATGAGCGGCCGCGAACCACTTGCGGGCCGATACGAGTTGCGAGGGCTGCTGGGTACCGGCGGGATGGCCGAGGTCCACGACGGCTGGGACACGCGGCTGAACAGGGCCGTGGCGATCAAGCTGCTCTATCCGGGCTTGAGCGCGGACGCCGACACCAGGCGCCGATTCGAGGACGAGGCCAGGGCCGCCGCCTCGCTCAGCCACCCCAACATCGTGGCGGTGCACGACTGCGGCGAGCACCACGGTGCCCCGTTCATCGTGATGGAGCGGCTGCCCGGCCGCACGCTCGGTGACGAGATCGCGATGGGGCCGATGGCGCAGCACCGGGTGCGGGCGATGCTCACGGACGTCCTGGGGGCGCTCGCCACCGCTCATGCGGCGGGAGTGGTGCACCGCGACATCAAGCCCGGAAACGTCCTGCTCGCCCAGGACGGCGTCACCATGAAGGTGGCCGACTTCGGTATCGCCAAGACCGCCGGATCCGCTCACACTGCGACGGGGCAGCTCATCGGGACGATGGCGTACATGAGTCCCGAACGCGTCGCCGGTGCGCCCGCCTCGGTCGCCGACGACCTCTACGCCGTGGGCGTGATGGCCCACGAAGCGCTGAGCGGGCGCCGCCCCTTCCCGCAGGAGAACCCCGCATCGCTGGTCCGCGCCATCCTCGACGATCCGCCGCCGCCGATCGAGGTGGTGCGTCCGGACGTCGACGCCGGCTTGGCGGCGGTGATCAACCGCGCGATGTCCCGCAACGGGACGCGCTTCCGCAGTGCGCTCGAGATGCGGGCTGCCCTCACAGGAGCCCCGAGGCCGTCGACCAAAGTGCTCGCACAGCCGCTGCCTCCGGCGGGCGGTGGATACCCGGCTCCGTCGGCCAACTACTTCGTCGCGGGACCTGCGCGGCCGCCGATGAGCCGGCGAAGAAAACTGCTTCTCGCGGCGGCAGCGCTCGCCGCGCTGCTCGTCGTCGTGTTCGCAATGGCGCTCGATACGTCGTCGTCGACGCAGGCTCCGCAGCCGGTCAGCAGTACCACCGCCGTGTCACCGCCGCCGCCTCCGCTCAGTTCCCCGCCGCCGTCACCGGCTCCCCCGCCAGTCGTCGAAGAGCCGCCGGGACCGCCCAAGAAGAAACCCGGCAACGGCAACAACGGCAACGGTCCCGGCCCTGGCAACGGACACGGCCCTGGCAACGGAAAGAAGCGCTGACGTCACCGGACTGGACAGCATCGGCGACCGTTACGATCAGCCGCGTGACTGACAACAACGAACCAGCAGTCCTGGTCGAGCAGCGCGACCGGATCCTGATCATCACCATCAACCGGCCGCAGGCCCGCAACGCCGTCAATGCGGAGGTGAGCCAGGGGCTCGCCGAAGCGATGGACCGACTCGACGGCGACGCCGGGCTGTCGGTGGGCATCGTCACCGGTGCCGGCGGCTCGTTCAGCGCGGGTATGGACCTCAAGGCCTTCGCGCGTGGCGAGAACGTGGCCATCGGTGGACGCGGCCTCGGCTTCACCGAGAAGCCGCCGGCCAAACCCCTGATCGCGGCCGTCGAGGGCTACTGCCTCGCGGGTGGCTGCGAGCTGGCGCTGGCCACCGATCTGATCGTGGCGTCGAAGGAGTCCGCGTTCGGCATCCCAGAGGTAAAACGCGGTTTGGTGGCGGGCGGCGGCGGTCTGCTGCGGTTGCCGCAGCGGATCCCGTATGGCCTCGCGATGGAGCTCGCCCTGACGGGTGAGAGCTTGTCCGCTCAGCGTGCCCACGACCTCGGAATGGTCAACGTTCTCGCCGAACCCGGCAAGGCGTTGGAGGCGGCGATCGCGTTCGCGGAGAAGATCACCGCCAATGGTCCGCTCGCGGTGGCGGCGACCAAGCGGATCATCGTTGAGTCCCGCGACTGGAACTCCCAGGAGATGTGGAAGAAGCAGGTCGAGATCTTCGGCCCCGTCTTCATGTCGAACGACGCCAAGGAAGGTGCGATCGCGTTCGCCGAGAAGCGTCCGCCGAAGTGGACGGGCACCTGAGCGCCGCCCCTTGACTGACGTGGCGGCGTATTTCGCGCGCATCGACCTGGCCGACTTCGGCGACGGCTCCGCTCTCGAGGCGCGCGTCAGCGAGGTTCTGGACAGCTGATGACGACTTGCCAGGGGTCGTCGGCGGCAAGCGCGGTCCGGCCCAGTCGTCGCGCGTACTCGACGGTGGTGCCGAAGTCGTCGATCCAACCACGCGCCCGCATCGTGAACAGCCACAGCCGATGCTCGACGGTCACCCCGATCGCGCCGTGCAACTGGTGCGCGATCGTGGTCACCGATCCGACGGCGCGACCGGCGGCCACCTTCGCCACCGTCACCGCGTATTCGGTTGCCGCGCTGTCGAACCCGTAATCGGCAGCGGCGGCGATGGCCAACTCCGTCGCGGCCCGGGCGCGTTCGATCTCGCCGGCCATCGCGGCGAGCGAGTGTTGCACCGCCTGGAACTTCGCCAGCGGGCGGCCGAACTGAACCCGCTCGCTGGTGTGCGCCACGGTGAGGTCACGTGCGGCGTCCAGGGCGCCGATGACCTGAACGCACCGTGCCCACGCACCACGCCTAGCCAGCTCGTCGGCGAGCTCCAAATTTAGTACGGCGGTGTCCGCGAGCTCGAAGTCGAACGTGCCGCGCGGTTCGCCCGCGAGGGTGTGCGACACCGCTGTCGGCTCATCGGTGAGCAAGCAGACATGAAGGGCTTCAGCGGTTTTCGCGGCCAGTACGACGGCCGCCGCGTTCGGCCACGGCACATCGTGCGCGGTGCCGGTGAGGACGCCGTCGCGTAATTCGGCGTCGGCGAGAGCCACCGTCAACGGGCCGCTCTCCGGCACCGCTACACCGGCCTTTCCCGCGAGCCACGTTGCCAGCAGGTCGGTTTCGGCGATCGGCACCGCCGCGGCGTGCCGGGCCAGCCCCCGCAACACGGTGGCCGCCTCGGCAAACCCGGCGTCCTGGGTGGAGATCAACCGGCTCAGCCCGGTCTCCTCGAGATTGGCCCATAGCTGCTCGTCGAACGTGTCGGGAAACGGCGGCCGCCCGAGTCTGGCCTCGAACGAGCGCTGGCCCAGATCCGCGACGAGTTCCTCCAGTTCGTTCACCGGACCCCCATCCCGCGCGCCACGACACCGCGCAGCACTTCGTTGGTACCGCCCCGCAGGGTGAACAGCGGCGAATGCTGTCGGGCGGTGGCCAGCAACTCGGCCAGCCGCCGGGCCTCGGGTGTCCGACGGTCGAGCCGGTCCAAGAGGTCGGCGACCAACTCGACGGAGTCCTGTTCGAACCGGGTGCCGAGGTCCTTCACCAGCGCGGCCCTGGTCGCCGCGTCCTCGCCGGCCGCCAGCGCGCGGGCCACCGAGATCGACAGCTGTCGCAGCGAGATCATGCGCGCGAAGAGCTCACCGACCGCAGCGGCGGTGCCGTCGTCGACATCGGCCGGAAGGGCGCGGATCGCGTCGAGAATCAGGGTGACCGTGGACAGGATGCGTTCGGGTCCGCTGCGCTCGAAGCCCAGCTCGGACGTGACCTGCCGCCAGCCGTCCCCGATGTTGCCCAGCACGTCCTTGTCGACGACGAACACCTCGTCGAACGTCACCTCGTTGAAGTGATGCTCGCCGCCGATCTGCACGATCGGGTCGATGGTGATTCCGGGCGAGTCCAGCGGGATGAAGAACTGGCTGAATCCGGCATGGCGATGTTCGGGGTCCAGCGGACTGGTGCGGGCCAGCACGACGATCCGCTGCGCGAGATGCGCGCCGCTGGTCCACACCTTGGTGCCGCTGAGGGTCCAGCCCCCGTCGACCCGGGTTGCGCGGGTCTTGACCGCGGCCAGGTCGGAGCCGGCGCCGTGCTCGCTCATCCCGATCGCGGCGTGCAGCCGGCCTTTGGCGATCACCGGCAGGAATTCCCTGCGCTGCTCCTCGCTTCCGTACGACAGCAGCGACGGAGCGAACTGGCGATCGGAGAACCAGTGCGCGGCGACCGGCGCGCCGTGCGCCAGCAGCTCCTCGGTCACCACGTAGCGGTGCAGGTGACTCAACCCGCGTCCGCCGTATTCGGTCGGAATGGTCAGGCCGACGAAGCCCGCATCCCCCAGCCGGGCGGAGAATTCGGCGTCCCACCTGGCCAGCCACGAGTCGATGGCGGGTTCCCAGCCGAACTCTGCGCGATCAGCGGCGAGAAACTCCCGGATGGCCGTCCGAATCTCGGCCAGCTCCGGGTCATTGGCACACAGCGCGTCGAAGTCACTCACTGGCCATGACACTAGTGACCACCGCCGCAGCAGGATTTGGCATGTCCCTCTCAGAGGTCGCCGACCATACTCGGACAGCGTGAGCGGCGATCCGCTGGAATGGATGAGAAACCGCGAAGGGGAGACATGACGACCGTCTACTACACCGCGTCCAGCCTGGACGGCTACATCGTCGACGGGGCCGATAGTCTGGACTGGCTGACCTCGCGTGCCATCGACCAGTCCGGCCCGTTCGGCTACAACGAGTTCATCAAATCCGTTGGGGCACTGGTGATGGGATCGGCGACCTACGAGTGGATCGTGCGCAACCAGCCGGGTGCGTGGCCCTACGAGCAGCCGTCGTGGGTGATGACCCACCGCCCCCACATCATCGTCGAGGGACATCCCGTGCAGACCTTCGACGGCGATGTCCGCGAACTGCATCCGAGGTTGACAGCGGACGCGGCAGGCAGGGATGTGTGGGTGGTCGGCGGGGGTGACGTCGCGGCGCAGTTCGCCTCGGCGGATCTCGTCGACGAGATGATCGTCAGCTACGCGCCGTGCTCATTGGGTGGCGGGTCGAGAGTGCTGCCGATCCGCTCGGAGTGGGTGTTGGCCGACGCAGCGGTCAACGGTGAGTTCGTGTGCGCGCGGTGGCAAAAGGCTCAGCCGGCTGAAGTCTGATTACCCGCGGTCGGTAGACCGTAGCGCTGCACGAATTCCCTTGACTTGATCAGGAACTCGAGCTGGGTGGCGACATCGCGCAGTGGGTCGACACTGCGCGTCGAGCGGCACAGCACAACCGCTCCTTCCAGCGAGGCGATGCACATGACGGCCAACGAGGCGGCGTCGGCGTCGGAGAAGCCGTCGGACACGAATGCCCGGGTGAGCGCGTCACGCCAGTGGCTGAAGATGTTGCCCGCGACGGAGGTCAGCTGCGGCTCGTCGTCGGAGCCGATCGCGGCGGCCACGACCGGGCAGCCTGCGGCGAAGTTGCTCTCGACAAGCTGTTCTTCCCAGTAGACGACGAACTTCCTGACCAGGTACATCCCGCCGTTGCGGGCGGCGTTGTCGATGACGTCGGTGATCTCCTCACCGGCGTAGCTCAGCGCCTCGGCGAGGATCTGGTTCCTGCCCTCGGGGAAGTGGTGATAGACCGAGCCGCGCGGTGCGCCGCTGCGCGCCAGCACTTCGTCGATCGTGACTCCGGCGGCGCCGCGCTCGCGCAGCACCTCGGCGGCGCTGACCAACATGGCGGCGCGGGTCGAGCCGCGCTTGGTGGATTTGGTCGTGGGGGACAGAACAACCTCCAACGGTGGCGATCAGGCGACGCGGGTCTGCTGCAGCTGCGAGTGCCGCCAACTGAAAACGCGCGGACTGAAGCGGAAGGACGGCCGCCGCACTTCGTGGACGAATCGGCGGCCAGCGAAGTTGACCTCAACGACCCACATGTCGCACCCCTCTGGCTATGACGGGAATCATAGAACAGATAACACACGGCAACGACAAATGTATTCCGCATCACAGCGGCTACCGGAATAGCCGCAGGTAAACCCATACTCCGCCGCTGAAGAGGTCTCGACCAGCGGCGAGAGCTGGCACCGAAATTATGCTCTAGTGCATAGTTTGGGCCGTCAGTCCTCCGGCGTGTAGCCGAACGGCAGGAGGACGCTCTTGGGCTCCACGTACGCCTCGATGCCCTCGGTCCCGTTCTCGCGACCGATACCCGAATTCTTGTACCCGCCGAACGGCGCGCAGGGATCGAACGCGTACATGTTCACCGCGTAGGTGCCGGTCCGGATCTTGCCTGCGATCTCGACCGCCTTCTTGTTGTCGGTTGTCCACACGCTGCCCGCCAGGCCGTACACCGAGTCGTTGGCGATGCGGACGGCGTCCTCTTCGGTGTCGTAGGGGATGATCGCCAGCACCGGCCCGAAGATCTCCTCCTGGGCGATGGTCATCGAGTTGTCGACGTCGGCGAACACCGTCGGCTGCACAAACCAGCCGCTGTCCAGTCCCTCGGGACGCCCGCCGCCGGTGACGAGGCGGGCGCCTTCCTCGATCCCCTTCTTGATGTAACCCTCGACGCGCTCACGCTGCTTCTCGGAGATCAGCGGACCGATCGCGGCATTCGGATCATCGGGAAGGCCGACGGGCATGGCGGAGATGAAGTTGGCGACCTTCTCGACGACCTCGTCGTAGCGTGAGCGCGGCGCCAGGATGCGCGTCTGCGCGACGCACGCCTGACCGCTGTTCATCACGCCCGAGAATCCGAGCATCGGAATGGTGGAGTCCAGATCGGCATCCTCGAGGATGATCGCCGCGGACTTGCCGCCCAATTCGAGGGTGCACGGCTTCAGCTTCTCGGCGGCGATCTTGGCGATCTCCTTACCAACCGCGGAGCTACCGGTGAAGGTGAACTTGTCCAACTCGGGGTTGGCCGTCAGTGCGCGACCGGTGTCGGGGCCACCCGGCACGATCGAAAGGACGCCCTCGGGAAGGCCCGCCTCGGCGAAGATCTCCGCCATCGCGAACACCGAAAGCGGCGTCTCCGCAGCCGGTTTGAGGACGACGGTGCAGCCGGCGAGGAAGGCCGGGCCCAGCTTGTTGGCCGCCAGGAAGAACGGCACGTTCCACGCGGTGACGGCGCCGACGACGCCGATGGGCTCGCGCACCACCAGCGTCTGGCCGTAGACACCGTCGCGGATCTCGCGCCAGTGGAACTTGTCGGCGGCGCCGGCGTAGAACTGGAACGCCGACATCGCGGCGCCGTACTGCATCATGTCGACGATCGTCTGCGGCTGGCCGGTCTCGGCGGCGAGCAGATACTTCAGCTCGTCCGCACGGTCCTCCATACCCTTGATGGCGGCGGCGAGGATGGCCGCGCGCTCCTGCGGCTTCATGTGCGGCCACGGGCCCTCGTCGAACGCCTTGCGAGCGGCTGCGCACGCGGCGTTGACGTCGGCGTCCACGGCCAGCGGCACCTTGCCCACCAGCTCGCCGGTGGCGGGGGAGTGCACCTCGATGACCTCCGAGGAGGCGGGCTCGACCCACTTGCCGCCGATGAACAGCTTGTCCCACTCAGTCTTGAAAGCCACCGTCTGTGTCATGACCGTCACACTACCTACGAACCCGCGAAAGTAGAACCTGTTGCAGTCGGCGGTCTCAGCACCAGCACCAGGTTGCTGACCGCGAACTCGCGCAGCACCGGCACCCGGATCATCCACCAGGCCCATCGTGGGTGGTAACGAGGAAATGCGGCGACCAGTGCGCCGGTGGCGGCGGCCCACTGCAGCCCGTCGGCGACCGAGACCGCGAACAGTGACGAGCCGTAGTTGTTCTTCGGTGGATGACCATGCTTTCGGGTGTACCGCCTGGCGGCCCGTCGTCCGCCGAGGTAGTGCCACAGCCCGGTCTCGTGTCCGCCGAAGGGACCCAGCCACACCGTGTACGACAGGATCACGAGTCCGCCCGGCTTGGTGACCCGCAACATCTCGTTGCCCAACCGCCATGGTTGCACCACATGCTCGGCGACGTTGGAGGACAGGCAGACGTCGACGCTGTCGTCGGCGAACGGCAAGGCGGTGCCCGACGCTCGCACGTAGGTGGCGGTGCCGTCGTTCACCGCAGGTCCGGCGTGCATCTCGGCCGGGTCGGGTTCGACTCCGATGTAGGCGAATCCTGCGCGCGTGAACGCCGCGGCGAAGTATCCCGGCCCGCCGCCGACGTCGAGCAGGGTGCGCCCGGCAGGCGCGGACCCTTGCTCAGCCCGCCACAGGTCGGTGACCAGTGCCGCGGTGTCGCCTGCGAGCGCCCCGTAGAACCGGGCCGGGTCGGGCTGTTCGAAGCGGAACTCCCGCAGCAGCCGCACCGACCGCGAGAGTGTCGCCCGAGGGGCGAAGAGGTCGGTGACTGGCACAGCGGAACATTAGCCAGCGGCTAGGGTGAACGGGATGTCCGACCAAGGTGTTCGCTCAGTGCTGCTGTTGTGCTGGCGCGATACCGGTCACCCTCAAGGTGGCGGCAGCGAGACCTACCTGCAGCGCATCGGCGCGCAGCTGGCCGCATCCGGCGTCCGGGTCACCCTGCGGACCGCGCGCTATCCGGGCGCACCGCGCCGCGAGGTCGTCGACGGTGTGCGGGTCAGCCGAGGCGGCGGCCACTACTCGATCTACATCTGGGCGGGGCTGTCCATGGTGCTCGCCCGTATCGGGCTGGGTCCGTTGCGCAAGGTCCGCCCCGACGTCGTCATCGACTCGCAGAACGGCATTCCGTTCCTTGCGCGGCTGGCCTACGGTCGACGCGTCGCGGTGCTCGTACACCATTGCCACCGTGAGCAGTGGCCCGTCGCCGGTCCGTTGATGGGACGGTTCGGCTGGTTCGTCGAGTCCCGGTTGTCGCCGTGGCTGCACCGCCGCAATCAGTACGTCACGGTGTCACTGCCGTCGGCGCGAGATCTGGCCACCCTCGGGGTGAATCCCGGACGAATCGCCGTCGTGCGCAACGGTCTTGACGAGGCGCCTGCCGCCACCCTGACCGCACCGCGGTCGGCGACTCCGCGTGTCGTGGTGCTGTCCCGCCTGGTGCCGCACAAGCAGATCGAGGACGCACTGGAGGCGGTCGCCCGACTCCGCACGCGCATTCCGGACCTGCACCTCGACATCCTCGGCGGCGGCTGGTGGCGACAACGCCTGGTCGAGCACGCCGAGCTGCTCGGCATCTCCGATGCCGTGACGTTCCACGGCCACGTCGACGACGAGACCAAACACCATGTCCTGCAGCGGTCTTGGGTTCACGTGCTGCCGTCGCGCAAGGAAGGCTGGGCGTTGGCGGTGATCGAGGCCGGCCAGCACGGCGTGCCCACCATCGGCTACCGGTCCTCGGGCGGGCTGACCGATTCGATCGTCGACGGGGTCACCGGCCTGTTGGTCGACGATCTCGATGGTCTGGTCGACGGGCTCGCGCGTCTGCTGACCGATCCCGTGTTACGCGACCAGCTCGGCGCCAAGGCCGCGGTCCGCAGCGGCGAATTCTCTTGGCGGCAAAGCACCGACGCGATGCGCACTGTGCTGGAGGCCGTGCACCGGGGAACGCCGGTCAGCGGCGTCGTCTAGCCCAGATTCCGCGGTACATCAGCGCGACCAATCCGGCAGCGACCAGCGCCAGCCACACCAGGTGAGCGGCGAGCACGATGCCGCGACTCGGTGCCGGGGGAAGGTCGCCGGCCACCGTGTAGAGGGTCAGGTCATCGTCGTGGTAGGCGAGGGGCAGCGCCAAAGTATCTGCGGCACCGCCGGATTCGATGACGACCCACCCGACCCCGGCGTCGGCCAGTTGTTGGCGATCGGCACCGCTCAACAATATCTGCTGGACCGCGCGGGCGTGTTCACCCTCGCCGGGCACGGTGCGGCCGCCGACCGTCAGATCACCCGTGGACAGCACGTCGGCGCGCACCCACCGCGGCAGCGGGTCGAGCACCGGCGCGTCCCCCGCCCAGTCGAAGCGCCGCATGCTGTCGACGGGAAGTACGGCGACCGGACGCGGATCGGCGTTGATCATCGCCGCCACCGCAGTCCAGCCCTGCGGGTAGGTCACCGCGGTCACATTGCCGCCCACACCCCACGCGAGATCGGGCAACGTGGCGATCAGCGCCGCGCAGCAGATCAGTGCCGTGGCCGCCGCCGGAAGCTTCTGCTGCACAACGACAACCGCTGCCGCACCGGCCAGCGCATAGCCCGGCATCGCCAGCGCCACCCACTTCTGCGCATCGCGTAACACGCCGAGCCCCGGCAGCGCCCGAACCATCGCCTCCACGGCCGCCAAGCCGGGGCCCGTCGCCATCACCGCAGGCACCACGACCGCGAGAGCGGCAAGGCACAGCAGCGGTACGGCTCCGGGTCGGCGGATCGCCACCGGCAGGCCCACCACGACGATTCCAAGCAGGACGAGCGCCGAGACGACAGCGAAAAGCGTGGTACGAGAAGCGGGTACGGCTTCGCCGTTCCATATCCCGCCGAGGCTCGCGAGCGTCCCGAGGGTTCCAAGACCGGGTTCGGCCCGCACCGCGAACGCCGCGACCCCATCGGCCTGTGACGGGGCCAGCGACCGCGCGACGACCGCCGCCGTCAGCCACGGCAGTGCCGCGGCCAGTGCGGTGCCCAGCGCCACGGCTGCGCAGCGCCACCGCTGCCATCCCGCACCCGGCGCGAAGACACCCGCCACCGCGACGCTCGCGGCCAGCATCAGCCCCGTCGGCGTCAGCCCCGCAAGGGCCATCCAGAACACCAGCGCGCCCACCTCTGGCCAGCCCGGCCGCGACTCGCGCAGCCGTAGCATCGCGGCGGCCACCCACGGCAGGGATCCGTAGCCGACGAGCAGGCTCCAGTGCCCCTGCAGAAGCCGTTCTGCGACATAGGGATTCCAGACGGCGAGCGTCACGGCCACACATTGTCCGGCCACACCTGCGTCCGGCAGCACCGTCGCCACCAGACGCGCCGCGCCCCAGCCGGCGAGCCACAGCCCGAGGGCCAACAGCACCTTGACCACCACACCGCCGTCGAGCACCGTCGACGCCAGAGCCACCGCGAAGTCCTGCGGCAGTGCGCGCGGCGCGGCCTCCGACAGACCCAGCGCCGCATCCGAGAGGTACGAGCGCGGCGTGGACACCGCGTCGCGCAACAGCAGATAACCCGGCGCGATCAGCGGCGCCGTCACGACCAGGGACAGCACCAGCGCATAGGCGGGCGCTGTGAACCGCGCGATCAGACCGGTCTGTCCGGCGGCAGATCGGTCGGTTTCTGCGCGGGCAGCTTCTCGGTCTTGGCCTCCGCGCCCGGCACCTTCATCCCCTGGGTGTCGAAGAAGCTGTGGTCGGCCTCGTCGAGTCCCGGATCGATCAGTGTGGACTCCGCCCTCAAGGCGAACGATCCCAGCAACGCGCCGCCCACCAGGGACACCAGGCCCAAGGCGGTGAAGGAGATCGGCAGGATGCGGCCCCACAGGCCCACCCGGTCACGCTCATCCCTGGCGCTGGCGACCTGGGACTCGACGGTCTCCTCGGTGAAGGCGACCTTGAAGTCGACGAAGGTCACCTCGGGTTTCAGCGGCTCCCGCGCGTAGTAGTGATAGCCGTGATCCTCCCTCTTGACGATGGTCCCGGAGACCGGATCCACCCAGAACGTGCGCTGCGCGGCGTAGTAGCGCGCCATGGTGATCCGCTCTTCGGGCTCGCCGGGGACACCCCACATCGCCGCGGTCGCGGTGACCTCGGCGTCGGCGTCGTCGTCGAACAGAGACGAATACTTGACCGGCTCGACCAGCTTGCCTTCGGCGTCGTATCCGATGTTCTGACTGAAACGGTAGGTGGTCAGCCCGTTGACATCCTCCTCGCCGTCGTAATTGGCGTCGAACGCCTTCTGCGCGATCGGGTCGAAGACCGGATAGGTCCGCTTCTCGGTGTCGAACGGGAACCGGTAGGTCAGCCCGTCGTGCGGCAGCGCGATGTTGGTGGGCGGCTGGTCATCCTCGATGGCCCGCGGCTTCTGGACCGCGCCACCGGGATTGCTCTCACTCGACACCGCCTCGGCCGTCTGCCGGTTGACCGTGACGGTGTCGACCAACGCGAGCAACAGCCCGTCGTCCTTCTGTTTGTCGGTGCGGCGCAACGTGCTGCCGACCTGGAGGGTGACCACGTCGGCGTTCGACGGGGCCTCCACCGAGATCTGCTCCTGCTGCACCAGCGGCACGTCGCGGTCGACGACGAACTTCTCATGGTTGAGCGAGGCGGGGTCGAACGCCGTGCCGGTGCCATCGCTGACCAGCGTCATGTCGAGGTTCAGCGGGATCTTGGAGATCTTGGAATGGGTATAGGTGGACAGCAACAGGGCAGCGATCAACAAGCCAGCACCCAGCCCCATGATTCCGCAAGCCGCAATGCGGAGCGCCACTGCGCGGTTCAAACCGTGCCTCCTTCACCTGCGGTAGTCCCGCAAACCCGTTCGACCCTAACAGCACAAGTTAAGGTCGATGTTTACTCCGAGCCCTTCCAGCCGTGGCCGCCCGAGTACCCGTATTCAGCGGCTTTCCCTCCACCCGGCACACTGATGGCGTGACGGAATCCCGCGCCGCGACGGCCAGTGCCGAGAGCGCTGTCGGCGGAACGCGTGGCTTCCTGCCCGCCGTCGAGGGGATGCGCGCCTGCGCGGCGGTCGGCGTCGTCGTGACCCACGTGGCCTTTCAGACCGGCCACACCGGTGGGATCACGGGCCGTTTCTTCGGCAGGTTCGACCTCGCGGTCGCCGTTTTCTTCGCGCTGTCGGGCTTCCTGCTGTGGCGCGGTCACGCCGCTGCGGCCCGCGGCATGCGACCCAGCCCGCCGACGGGTCACTACCTGCGGTCCCGGATCGTGCGCATCATGCCCGGCTACCTGGTCGCGGTCGTCGTCATCCTGTCGCTGCTGCCGGAGGCGAAGGCCGATCTCACCGTGTGGCTGGCCAACCTGACGCTGACCCAGATCTATGTGCCGTTGACGCTGACGGCCGGGCTCACCCAGATGTGGAGCCTGTCGGTCGAGGTCGCCTTCTATCTGGCGCTGCCGTTCCTGGCTCTGCTGGTGCGGCTTGTGCCGGTGCGCGCCCGGATACCGGTGATCGCGGCGGCGGGGCTGGTCAGCTTCGCCTGGGCTGTACTGGTCGAGGCAGTCCCGTTCGACGCCCCCTTCGGTGTCAACCCGCTCAACTGGCCGCCGGCGTTCTTCTCCTGGTTCGCCGCCGGGATGCTGCTCGCCGAGTTGACGGTCACGCCGGTGGGGTGGCCGCACCGGTTGGCGCGGCGGCGGGTGCTGATGGCGGGTATCGCGGTCGTGGCGTTCGCGGTCGCGGCGTCGCCGCTGGCCGGGCCCGAGGGACTGACGCCCGGGACGGTCAGCCAGTTCACGGTGAAGATCGCGATGGGGGCCGTGGTCGCCGGGGCTCTGCTCGCCCCGCTGGTGCTGGACCGCCCCGACACCCCGCACCGCCTGCTGGGCAGCCCGACGATGGTGACTCTCGGTCGATGGTCCTATGGCTTGTTCGTCTGGCACCTCGCGGCGCTGGCGATGGTGTTCCCGGTGATCGGCGAGTTCGCGTTCAACGGGCACATGCCCGTGGTGCTGGTGCTGACGGTGGTGTTCGGGTTCGCGATCGCGGCGGTCAGCTACGCGCTGATCGAGTCACCGTGCCGAAACGCCCTGCGGCGCTGGGAGAGGCGCCATGACCCGGAGCCGTTGGACAGCTCGGTCACCGACGAACCCGAACCTGCCGTTGCGCGTTAGTTGGATTGCGCGGCCCGCCGCCGGATCACCTCGTCGCGGACCGCGCTCCGCCGCGCCTTCCCCGCATCGTCGCGCAACGGCGTATCGCTGAACTCCACCGAACGCGGGATCTTGTAGGAGGCCAGCCGGTCGGTCAGGAACTCGATCACCGCGGCCTCGTCGAGCCCCTCTGCCTGAACGATGGCGTGCGGCACCTGGCCGAGATCCTCGTGTGGCACGCCAACGACCAAGCAGGACAGCACATTCGGGTGCGCCGACAGGGCCGACTCGATCTCGGCGGGGTAGACGTTGCGGCCGCCTACGGTGAACATGTCCACACGGCGATCGTTGAGATACAGGAAGCCGTCCTCGTCGAAGTACCCCAGATCGCCAAGCGAGTCCCAGCCGTCACGCTGTTTCGCGGTGGCGCCGATGTACCGGTAGGTCGGCGCGCTGCCCGGTGCCGGTCGCATGTAGATCTCACCGCTGACGCCGGGCGGGCATTCGTTGCCGTCGTCGTCGAGCACCTTCATCTCGCCCGCGACCACCACGCCGACTGAACCGGGATGGGTCAGCCACTGTTCGCCGGAGATGAAGGTCAGTGCCTGTAATTCGGTGCCGCCGTACAGCTCCCACACCGCGTCGGGGCCGAGGATGTCGATCCAGCCCTGCTTGACCGCGGGTGGACAGTGCGCCGCCACGTGCCACAGCCGTCGGATCGAGGACAGGTCGTAGGTGTCCGGCGCCGCCCGGTACGCCGGCAGCAGGCGCTGCATCACCGTCGGCACTGTCGTCAGGAACGTGACCCGGTACTCGGTGACCAGGCGCAGGAACTCGTGCGGGTCGAACCGAGGCATCACCACAAGGTGATGGCCCTGCACGAGTCCGATCGCCATCGTCGTGAAGCCGGTGTTGTGGGTCAGCGGTACCGACAGCAGGTTGACATCACCGTCCGCCGAACCCATTGCGTAGCCGGCCAATGGTGAGAAGCGACTGTCGATCCCCGCGTCGATGAGCTTGGGTCGTCCAGTGCTGCCACCGGAGGCCATGGCCTTGAACACGGGGGAGACGACCTCGGGAAGCGGATCGTCGGACAGTCGGGTGTCCGGCGTGAAATCCGCTGCCACGCTGGGTGATACCCCGGTAGGGTCGTCGCGGCCGACGATGAGCTTCGGTGCCCGCAGCTCCAGCAGAGCGGATAACTCCGCGTCGGGCATCCGGGCCGAGAGTGGCTGGGGAATCGCGCCGACCTTCCAGATGGCGAGCGCGGCCTGGACGAACTCGATGGAGTTGGGCAGCAGGGTGACGACGTAATCGCCGTGCCCGACACCGAGTTCGGCGTAGGCCCGCGCGAGCCGGTTGGTCGACCTGTCGAGCTCGGCGCGCGTGAGCGTGCGCCCTTCGCACGTGACCGCGGGCGCGTCGGGTTCCGCTTCGGCGAGGCGGGAGACCTGGGTGGGGATGGGAGGGATGGCTGACGGGTCAGTCATCTCAGTAGGCGCCCTGGGCTTCGAAGATCTTGCGGGGGTTGTCGACGAGCATCGTGGTGAGCTGTTCGTCGGTGACACCGCGCGCCTTCAGCGCCGGGATGACGTCGTTGTGGATGTGCAGGTAGTTCCAGTTCGGCATCATCACCGACACGATGTCCTCCGGCAGCCAGTCCATCAGGCACGACGCGTCGTGCGAGAGCACCATCTTGTCGGCGTGGCCGCGCTCGCACATCTGCGCGACGGTGTTGACCCGGTCCTCGAACCCGAGGAAGACGTCGACGCCGAAGCGGTCCATGCCGATGTACGAGCCCGCGCCGATGAGCTCCTCGAGATAGCCGAGGTCGGTGGTGTCGCCGGAGTGGCCGATGACGACCCGGCTCAGATCCACGCCCTCCTCGGCGAAGATCGCCTGCTGTTCCAGGCCGCGGCGCGTCGCCGCGTGGGTGTGCGTCGAGATCGGCACGCCCGTGCGCCGGTGTGCCTGCGCGACCGCCCGCAACACCCGCTCGACCCCGGGCGTCACCCCGGGTTCGTCAGTGGCGCACTTGAGGATCGCCGCCTTGATGTCCGTGCCCGCGATGCCCTTCTCGATGTCGTTGATGAACATGTCGACCATCGGCTCGCCCAGCGGCGTTTCGGGCCCGCTGAAGTGGAAGTACATCGGCACGTCGTTGTAGGTGTAGACGCCCGTGGCCACCACGATGTTGATGTCGGTCTGCTCGGCGATCTTGGCGATACGCGGGATATAGCGGCCGAGCCCGATGACGGTGAGGTCCACGATGGTGTCGACGCCCCGGGCCTTGAGCTCGTTGAGCCGGGTGACCGCATCGGCCTGGCGTTGGGCCTCGTCACCCCACACCTCGGGGTAGTTGGCATGGATTTCGGGTGACAGCACGAACACGTGCTCGTGCATCAACGTGACCCCGAGGTCGGTCGTCGCGATCGGTCCTCGGGCGGTATTCAGCTGCGGCACAGAGCCGATGCTAGAGGTCGTTGGAGCCCTCGGTGGTCAAACGACGACGATCGGCGGGCACGACGGAAGCGGCCAGCATCGCCACCGAAATCAGAGCAAGCAACTGCACCCCCACGGAATGACCGACATAGCCGTCGACCGAACGCCACGGGTTCTGGCTGAGCACGGCTCCCGCCAGAATCAGCCCGCCGGCGGTCGTGGTGACCGTGACGGCGTCGCAAAGTCTTTCGCGGTTGCGCAGCAGATGCCGCACACCGAGGGCGAGGCTGACGACGATGACGCCCGCCACCCCCGAGATCGCGCCGCCGACCACGAGGACCGCGGCGCTCACCGGCCACCGGCCCGGCCGCCACACGCGTACGGGCGCATCCTCTGCGTCGCGGCGGCGCACCGGCCAGAAGGCCAGCAGCGCGAGCACCGGCAGCAGCGCGAGGCCGCCGATCAACCCGGCGCGGTAGAGCGCGTTGGATTCGAAGGCCAGCGTGACGGGTCCTCCGGTGCCCGGCGGCAGCACCCAGCCCTGCTGCCAGCCGTTGACCGTGACCGCCGTCAGCCGGGAGCCGTCGGGGCCGTGTGCGATCCAGCCGGGGTTGACGCTTTCGGGAACCACCAGCACCCGTGACGCCTCCGACGATGCGACCGTCACCTCTCGGTGATCGGTGCTCCACGTGTCGACCTGCGCGGGAACCGTTGCCGCCGAACGTATCCGGTCGGCCAGGGGCCCGTCGAGCTGAACCCCGTCGGTGACGAACGCCGCGCCGGGGCTGATCAGCAGCTCCTGCTGGCCGGCGGGCAGCAGGATCGGTCCGGATTGGCACGGCCGCGCGGCGACGGGTTCATTGTCGAGCAGCGCCCCGACGGTCGTGGTCAGGGAGGTCTGCACGAACTGGCCGGCGACGCCGATGATCGGGCCACGCCCACAGGGCAATTCGATGGTCCGGTCGCGGTTGCGTGCTGCGTCGGCCGCAGCGATCGGGGCGCCGCGCGGGTCTAGAGCCGTCACCTCGGCGAGGCCGGGAGGCTTCAGCTGATCGAACCCGAGCGCGGTGCGGTCGATGATGTCGTCCCAGTCCAGCAGCGAAACCTTCACGGTGTCCGTGACGCGGGGCTTGAGGTCGAAGGTCTGAGGTCCGGCGTCGGCGGCCAGTCGACGCACCTGAGGTCCGTCGCCGAGGTCGATCGCGACCAGCGTCGGATGTGCGGGCAGTTCAGACGAACTTGGCGTCAGCTGGACGGCGGCGACCTCGCGCCGGGCCGGCAGCGTCAGGGTCAGGGTGGGCGGCGTCTTGTGCTGGACGACGCTCTGTCGCGCGGTCCACGCGGTGTCCGGGTCGCCGTCGGCGGCGGCGTAGGCCGAGCCGAGCACGTCGATCGGGTCCGCGTCTCCGGTGGCGATGACGGTGCCCGGCTCACGGATGAGATCGGCGAGGTTGGGGCCCTGGCGCGGACGCACCCAGACCGTCGGCCTCACCTCCGTCGGTGCCGGTACGGTCAGCGTCCGGCTCAGGTTCACCGGCTCCTCCGCCGACAACGCCATGGTCGCGGCGCAGCGTATGCCGTTCGAGCTCTGCGCGCAGCCGGATCTGCCCAGCAGGTCGGACCCCAGATCCCATTGCGCGACAGCAGTATTCGGCGGTGGCCCCGGTACAGCGACGGTGTGGCGCAGGTTGACCGGATGCGCGAAGCCGTTGGCGTCGTACTGGGTGACGGCGAAATCGGTGATGCCGAACTGAACGCCCGGCGATCCGTCCTCGGTGGCCGCCGCGGTGATTCGCACCCACGGCGACTCCCCGTAGGGCAGTGCGGTGGTCAGCGGCTCACCCGGCTTGTCGACGCGCATCGTGCTGGTGCCGTTCACCGTCGACACCTCGATGCGACGGACCTGTGCGCCGACGGCCGTCGCGCTCGGGGTGATCGTGATGGTGGCGTTGGTGACGGGATGGTCGAAGTCGACCTGCAACCACTGGCCGACGGCCGCCTGCAGCGCGTTGGACACCCAGCTCGTCGATGAGTCGGCGTCGATCGCGGCGGCAGGCCCGGTCGCAGGTGCCACGTTTGGAAGTGCGGTCGAGTCCGCCGCCGAACTCGACACCGACACGCGCCCACCGGACCACTGGCCGTAAACGGTTTCGGCGCCCGGACTCGGATAGTCCATCACGCGGTTGAACGTGTGCCGCGGATCGTCGGGTGTGCGGATCGCCGACGAGTGGTCGTCGACGCGGCCGTAGTCGGTCTCCCGGGCCAGCGGGGTGTCGGTCACGATGATGCCCGTCCCCGGCGGCACGGCCAGACCCGCTCGCTGGGCGTCGGCCGTCAGCAGCATCGGCCCCAGCGGCGGCTGCCCGAGCAGGCGGCGCCGTTCGTCGAGGCGCAGCAGCGCCTCCGGTGCCCCGTCGACGCGGGCCATCGCATCGGTGTCGACGAGGTACGGCGTGACCGGTATCCCGGGCGCGGCGGGGTTGACGCGGTAGATCTCGACGGCGGGATAGCGCGGTCGCAGACCGCTGTCGGTGATGAAACCGGCCAGCGTGCCCGGGCCGACCGGATCGCCGAACTCGGCCACCCGCTCCAGGCCTGGCGAGCCGTCGATCGCGCGGTGCACCAGCAGCGGTCGGGCCGATCGCGACGTCTCGGGGTCCAGATCGTTACGCACGACGACATACGAGATCCCTTGCCGGGCAAGGGTATCTGCGAACCCCGCGGATGGACGCCCCGCCGCGAAGAGGCGCTGCACCGAGTCGAGGGCCCGGATGGTCTCCGGCGGGTTCAGCGGGATCGAGTCCCGCACCCCCCATGCGCTGTCGCCGAGCACCTGCAGGGGTTCGTCGTGGCTGCTGCCCCACACCTGGGTGGCGAACGGGGCGCCCGGCGCTACCAGCACACGTCCGGAGTCGTTGTGTTCGTCGAGCCACGCCGCGGTCTCGTGCCAGTACTGGGGGATCGCATCGAACGCGCCTGGCGGAGTGAGCCGACCGGTCCAGGCCAGTGAGGTGGCCGCCGTCAATGCGACGAGGACGACGACACCGACGGCCACCCGCTTGTCGCGTTCCGGGTGGGCGAAGGCGTCCCGCCAGACGGCGCGTGGCGCGCTGCCCGGTAGCGGGATGCGGCCCAGCAGGTGCGCCAGACCTAAAGCGATCGGTAGCCGCAGCAGCGGTTCGAGTTTGTGGATGTTGCGCAGCGGGGTGCCGTCGGCGTCGAGGAAGGCCTGGACATGAAGGGCCACAGGCGATCCCAGGCCACCCGAATAGCCAAGCGCCAGCACGGTGACGCCGACGAGCAGGATGGTGATGAGCCGTCCGCGCGCGGGCATCGACCGCAAGGCGAGGCCCGCGAGACCTGCCGCGGCCACCAGCGTCGTCGCCAGCACCGCCACCGATCCCGTCACCAATGAGGCGCCCGCCGTGGCGTTCGGTGCGACGAACGGCGTCCAGACGTCGGTGCCGCGCAGCATCTCGGTCAGCGACATCCACCGCGTGGTCACACCCGAGGATTCGATGAAGTCCAGGAACGGCGGACTGATCCGGCCCAGAAGCACGAGCGCGACCACCCACCACGACACCGCGAGCACGATGCACAGCGCCCACCACGCGGTGAAGCGCCACCACAGCTTGTTCGGTCTGTGGCACACCAGCCAGATGGCCGCCAACAGGCACGCGGTCAGTGTCGCGACGGCGTTGACCGCCCCCATCAGTGCGATGGCCACCGCCGACCGCGCCGCGAGTACCCGCACACTGCCCGTACCCCGCAGGGCAAGAATCATCGGCAGCAGCACCCACGGCGCCAGCATCATCGGCAGCGTCTCCGACGAGATCGCCCCGATGGTGGTCAGCACCCGTGGTGACAACGCGAACGCCGCCGCGCCGATGAGCCGGGAGGTGGGGCTGCCGATGCCGAGCGCCTCCGCCACGCGTAGCACGCCCCAGAAGCCGACCACCAGCAGCAGGGCCCACCACAGCCGTTGGGTCACCCACCCGGGCAGGCCGAGCACGTCGCCGGCGAGAAAGAAGGTGCCGTGCGGAAACAGATAGCCGTAGGCCTGGTTCTGTGCCTGCCCGAACGGCAGCTCGCTGTTCCACAGATTGAAGGCGCGAGTCAGAAACCGCAGGGGGTTGGCGGTCAGGTCGAGCTTGGTGTCGGGGGAGATCTGTCCGGGGGACTGGGCGAACGTGAGCACCAGCGCCGCCACGGCGACGACCCACAGCCAGCGCCGTGCGAGCGGCGGGGTGTTGACGGCGGACGGCATGGGCGGTGGGCCCCCAGCCGAAGGCGAGGGGACGACCCGGGGTTTAACTTCTGTCGCCGTACTCAACCCGGTTGAGCACCGATGACGCCGGATCGCCCGCCTGCAGCGGAGGCTTGTTGTCCTGCTGCACCATCAGCGTCACTCCGAATACGGCCGCCGCGCCCAGCAGCAGGCCCACAACGATGCTGGCCGCGGCGGGCACGAGAAACCGATCCATTCGGCCAAAGTAGCAGACAATATTGCGCGTGCCCGCCGCCGAGCGCGTCTTCTGGCGCACCGACACCGCCACCGTGTGGGTGGGCTACGCCGACGGCGGCGAGCTGGTGTTCACCGGATGGGACCGGGTGCACCTCGACGGTTACGAGTATCAGATCACCGTCGCGGCCGATCAGTTCGACAAGATCCGTGCGGCGCTGTCCGCGGAACCGGCCGCCGACGTGCTTGACCTGGTCTGCACCCATGTCGAGGCGATCATGGCGCGGGGTGAGCGGAGCTGGCTCGCCGACCGTGGGATCGAATGCGGCTTCGTTTCCTACTAGGGTCGAGGCCCATGGCTTCAAAAGGCTCAGGGTTGCGTGCGGTTTGCGCCGCCATAGCTCTGTCCGCCCTTGTCTCCGCCTGCTCTATGACGGAGCCGGAGCCGCTGACCCCCGCGATGGCGGCGACGGCCGCTCCGCAAGCCCCGGTGATCATCCCGCCGCCCGCGTGCGGCGACGGCCCGGCCCTGCTGTCGCAGCTGTCGACCCGCGACAAGCTGGCGCAACTGCTGATGGTCGGGGTGCACAATGCGGCCGACGCCCGCGCTGTCGTGGAGGCGCAGCACGTTGGCGGAATCATGATCGGCAGCTGGACCGACCTGTCGATGCTCTCGGACGGATCGCTGATCGAGATCGCGAACGACGCGGTCCCGCTGCCGCTGGCGGTCAGCGTCGACGAGGAGGGCGGTCGGGTGTCGCGGTTGTCCTCGATCATCGGCAGCCAGCCGCCGGCGCGGGTGCTGGCGCAGACGCAGACGCCCGAGCAGGTGTACGCGATCGCGCTGCAGCGCGGCCAGGCGATGCGCAGCAAGGGCATCACGATCGACTTCGCGCCGGTGGTCGACGTCTCCGACGCCCCCGACGACACGGTGATCGGTGACCGGTCCTTCGGAGCCGACCCGGCCGTGGTCACCGACTTCGCCGGCGCTTATGCGCGCGGGCTGCGCGACGCCGGGCTGTTGCCGGTGCTCAAACACTTTCCCGGACACGGGAGCGGTTCGGGCGACTCGCACACCGGCAGCGTCACCGCGCCGCCGATCGCGGACCTGCAGAACCGGGACCTGATTCCGTACCGGACGCTGACCACGCAGCCGCCGGTCGGGGTGATGCTCGGCCACATGCAGGTGCCGGGTCTCACCGGCAACGAGCCGGCCAGTCTCAGCCCGAGCGCGTACGGGCTATTGCGCTCCGGCGGCTACGGCGGCCCGCCCTTCAACGGCCCGGTTTTCACCGATGACCTGTCGTCGATGCAGGCGATCTCCGATCGCCTGGGTGTCCCCGACGCCGCGTTGCGCGGGTTGCAGGCCGGCGCGGACACGGCCCTGTGGGTGACCACCGCGGAGGTGCCCGCCGTGCTGGACAGGCTGGAGGCGGCGGTCGCCGCGGGCGAACTGTCGATGCCCCAGGTGGACGCCTCGGTGCTGCGGATGGCCGCGGTCAAGGGGCCCCATCCGCGCTGCGGGGGCTAGTGGAAAACACGCTGTCGACGCCCGGCGTTCGCCCATTGCTTACTCTTGAGTAATGGCAGGTGGGACGAAGCGGCTGCCCCGCGCGGTACGTGAGCAGCAAATGCTGGACGCCGCCGTGCAGATTTTCTCGGTGAACGGCTATCACGAGACGTCGATGGACGCCATCGCCGCCGAGGCCAAGATCTCCAAGCCGATGCTTTACCTCTACTACGGCTCCAAGGAGGAGCTGTTCGGCGCATGCCTGGACCGTGAGCTGTCCCGCTTCGTCGAGGACGTGCGCGGCAAGATCGACTTCACGCAGAGCCCGAGAGACCTGCTCCGCAACGCTGTCTTGGCGTTCCTCACCTACATCGACGCCAACCGGGCGTCGTGGATGGTCCTCTACAACCAGGCCACCAGCTCACAGGCGTTCGCGCATACCGTGCGCGAGGGCCGAGAGCGGATCATCGAACTCGTCAGCCGGCTGCTGAGGGCGGGCACCCGTAATCCGGAGCCGGACACCGACTTCGACATGATGGCCGTCGCGCTGGTGGGTGCCGGTGAGGCCATCGCCGCCCGGGTGAGCACGGGCGACGCGGGCGTCGACGAGGCCGCCGAATTGCTGATCAACCTGTTCTGGCGCGGCCTGAAGGGCAAGCAGTCCGAGAAGGACGCCGCCGTCACCGCCGGCTAGAGCGCCGTCACCGAACCCGTCAGGTGCGGGTCGCCCTTGGTCGCGTGGCGCAGCGTGAGCTCCCATCCGTCGGTCACGCGATCGACGTAGAGCGCGGCGCGCGCAGGCAGTACGACCGGCTTGGCGAACCGCACCGAGTACTTCACCGCGTCGGGCAGCTGTCCCTCGATGTTCGCCAGTACCGCTGCGGCGGTGAACATTCCGTGTGCGATCACCGTCGGGAAACCGAACAGCTTGGCCGCGATCGGGTTGGTGTGAATCGGGTTGTGGTCACCGCCGACCGAGGCGTAGTGGCGAATCTGTCCCGGCGTGATGCGTAGCACCGCGTTCGGCGGCCCGAGCTTGGGCTGTTTCTTCGGTGGCGGTTTCGGTTCGCCGGACAGACTCGTCTTCTGCTGGTGCAGGAACGTCGTCACCTGGTGCCAGGCCTTCTCATTGCCGACGTTCACATCGGTGACGATGTCGACGAGCAGGCCGCGTCGGTGCTCACGCAGGTTCTCCGCGTGCACCCGAACCCCCACCGTGTCCGTCACCAGGATCGGTCGGTATTGCGTGATGTGGTTCTCGATGTGCACCGAACCCATTGCGGCAAAAGGGAAGTCGAACGCGGTGACCAGCGCCATCACGGTCGGGAAGGTCAGCGTGAACGGGTAGGTCAGCGGCACGGCGTCGCCGAATCGCAGCCCGGTCACGGCCGCGTAGGCCGCCACGTTCGCGCTGTCGATCGGCAGGTCGTCGACGGTGAGCGTGCGGTCCGGCAGCGAGTCGCCGCGGGGCACGAACGGCAGCGCGCCCGCTGCCGCCCGCAGCAGGTTCTTCAAGCCCGACGGTTGCGTCACGCTAAGCCCCCAACATGGCCTGGCCGCACACGCGAATGGTGTTGCCGGTGACGGCATTCGATGCCGGGCTGGCGAAATAGGCGATGGTCTCGGCGACGTCGACCGGCTGACCACCCTGGTACAGCGAGTTGAGTCGGCGGCCGATCTCACGCGTTGCCAGCGGGATGGCCTCGGTCATCTTCGTCTCGATGAATCCGGGCGCGACTGCGTTGACGGTGATACCTGCGTCGGCGTACGCCTCCGACAGTGCGTCGGTCAGCCCGATCATGCCCGCCTTGGTGGCCGCGTAGTTCGTCTGCCCGCGGTTGCCGGCGATACCTGCCATCGAGGACAACCCGACCACTCGGCCCCCCTCCCCGATGCTGCCGTTGCCCACCAGCCCTTCGGTAACCCGGAGCGGGGCAAGCAGATTCACCGCGAGGACCGAATCCCAGCGGGCTTCGTCCATGTTGGCGAGCAGCTTGTCTCGGGTGATGCCCGCATTGTTGACCAGGATGTCGAGCTTCGACCCGTGGTAGTGCTCGTGCAGGTGCTCGGTGATCCGGTCCACCGCGTCGTCGGCGGTCACGTCGAGCATGAGCGCCGTCGCGCCCACCTTCGCGGCGACGTTCCCGAGGTCGTCGTTGGATCCCTCGACATCGACGAGGACGAGGCTGGCGCCGTCACGGGCGAACACCTCGGCGATGGTGGCGCCGATACCGCGCGCGGCGCCGGTGACCAACGCGATCTTGCCGTCGAGCGGCCGGTCCCAGTCCGCGGGCGGTGCCGAGTCGGCAGCCCCGACGCGGAACACCTGGCCGTCGACATAGGCCGACTTGCCCGACAGCAGGAACCGCAGCGTCGACTCGAGCCCGGTCGCCGCCGGCTTCGCATCGGCGCCCAGGTACACCAGGTTGACGGTGGCGCCGCGCCGCATCTCCTTGGCAAGCGAGCGCGTGAACCCCTCGAGCGCGCGCTGCGCTATCCGTTCGGACACGCTGCCGGCGTCCTCGGGCGTGGTCCCGACGACGACGACGCGTGCCGACGGTCCGAGGTTGCGCAGCAGCGGGGTGAAGAATTTGTACAGCCCCTTGAGGGCCACGGGCTCGGTGATGCCGGTGGCGTCGTACACCAGCCCGCCGAACGAATCCGCCCAGCGGCCGCCGAGGTTGTTGGAGACCACGTCGTAGTCCTCGGCCAGCGCGGTCCGCACGGGCTCCACGATGCGTCCCTCGCCGCCGATCAGCAGCGTGCCTGCCAGTGGCGGTTCACCGGGTCGGTAGCGGCGCAACGTCTCGGGCTGCGGGATGCCGAGCTGCTTGGCGAGGAACGATCCGGGCGTCGAATGGACGATTTGCGAATACAGATCGGTAGCCATGGGAACGAACTTACTCCTGAGTAACAAGGGTGGGTACTATGGGTCTCATGGCTAGCAATACCCGCCGACCGGTCGCCATTCTCGGCGGCAACCGAATTCCCTTCGCACGCTCGGACGGTGCATACGCCAACGCCTCCAACCAGGACATGTTCATCGCAGCGCTGGACGGTCTGATCGACCGCTTCAACCTGGCGGGCGAGACGCTGGGCGCGGTGATCGGCGGTGCGGTACTCAAGCACAGCCGCGATTTCAACCTGATGCGCGAATGCGTGCTCGGCAGCTCGCTGTCGCCCTACACGCCTGCGTTCGACATCCAGCAGGCATGCGGCACGGGACTGCAGGCCACCATCGCCGCGGCCGACGGCATCGCGGCGGGCCGCTACGAGGTGGCCGCCGCAGGCGGCGTCGACACCGCTTCGGACGCCCCCATCGCCTTCGGCGACGATCTACGGCGCGTCCTGCTCGGACTGCGACGCTCGAAGTCCAACGTGGACCGACTCAAGCTCGTCGGCAAGCTACCCGCCTCGCTCGGCGTGGAGATTCCGGTGAACAGCGAACCGCGCACCGGTTTGTCGATGGGTGAGCACGCCGCCATCACCGCGAAGAAGATGGGGATCAGACGCGTCGACCAGGACGAGTTGGCCGCTGCCAGCCACCGGAACATGGCCGCCGCCTACGATCGCGGGTTCTTCGACGATCTCGTCACCGGGTTCCTCGGTGTCTACCGGGACAACAACCTGCGCGCCGATTCGTCGCCGGAGAAACTGGCCACCCTCAAGCCGGTCTTCGGGGTGAAGGCCGGCGACGCGACGATGACCGCGGGCAACTCGACACCGCTGACCGACGGGGCTTCAGTGGCGCTGCTCGGGTCCGACGAGTGGGCGGCCGCCCGTGGGATCGAGCCGCTGGCGTATTTCGTCGACGGGGAGACCGCCGCCGTGGATTACGTCAACGGCGACGACGGGCTGCTGATGGCGCCCACCTATGCGGTTCCGCGCCTGCTGGCGCGAAACGGTCTGGGCCTGGGCGACTTCGACTTCTACGAGATTCACGAAGCGTTCGCATCGGTCGTTCTCGCCACGCTGGCGGCGTGGGAGTCCGAGGAGTACTGCAAGGAGCGGCTCGGCCTCGACCAGGCGCTGGGCAGCATCGACCGAAGCAAGCTCAACGTCAATGGGTCCTCGCTGGCGGCAGGCCATCCGTTCGCCGCCACCGGTGGGCGAATCGTCGCGCAGCTGGCGAAGCAACTGGCCGAGAAGAAAAAGGAAACCGGCGCGCCCGTGCGCGGTCTGATCTCGATCTGCGCGGCCGGCGGCCAGGGCGTCGCGGCCATTCTCGAGGCCTAACACCAAGTCGCCGATCGCGTGTAACGGCGCCGAGGGCACCGTCGATACAACGGGTAGCTCCGTGTTGACGTCTGACCCCCCGACCCGACGTCAGCACGGGGCTCTTAACGCTGTTTTCCCCGCCTAGGAGCCGGGCGGCGCATCGCTTTCAACGAAATGCTGAGGTGTACTCGCACTCTCGCTGCATTTCGTCGGTAGCGATGAGATGAATCGCCTGTCAGCTCGGCGGCGGATCCTTCTTGGCCTTGATCGGCCCTGCCGTCGCCGGCGGAGCGAACAGGCCTCCGCCGAGGCTGCCGCGTGCGGTTTTGACGGCGACCAGACCCCACGTTCCCAGCAGTGCGACATAGGCGACCGCGGCGGCCACGCGGAATGCGGGCAGCCCGGTGTGGTTCGCCAGCTGCGTGGTGCCGGTGACGAAGGTGCCGACGGGGAACGTCAGGCTCCACCAGGTCAGCGCGAACGGCATTCCGCGGCGCAGCGTACGGACGGTGAGCTCGGTCGCCAGCACGATCCACAGCACGGCGAAACCCCACACCGGCACCCCGAACAGGACAGCGAACACATTCATGGCACCCGCGAGATCAGGTGGCGCGGCCAGCGCCGCGTTGGCGCCGAGCAGACCCGCGGCGGTGGTGCCCTGACCGAGCGGGCCGAGCACGATCCACAGCGTCGGCACCCGGGTGGTGCCCGACGTTCCATACAACGCGAGCCTGCTCCAGATCATCGAGATGATGATCAATGCCGCGATGAGCGACAGGCCGAACATCGCATAGCAGCCGTAGAGCATCGTGGTTCGGCCGGTGCCCGGAGCCATGTGGGGGATCAGCAGCGCACCCGACGCTGCGGAGACCATCGGCGGCACCACCGGCATCAACCAACCGCCGAACGCCGCGTCCGGCTCGACCTCGAGTTGGGTGAACATGAGGAACGGGATGGTCGCCGCGGTGAACAATCCCCCGATCGTGCCCGTCGTCCACAGCACCCACGCCAGGTCCACGGCGATGCGCTCGTCGATCAGATCCTTGCCGGTGAGCAGCGCTCCGGAGCCGACCGTCAACAGAGCCATCGGCGCGGCCCCATAGAAGTGCGTCATCTGCGGGTTGCGCACATGCCCGCGGGCCACCGTCGGGTGGCGAAACCACTGAATGGACACCGTGACGATCAGCAGCACCAGCAGCACCGCGGCGATCACCCAGACCAGTTGTGAGAACGCATGTAGACCCCGGACCTGCACCGGCAGCGTGACGCCCGCCGTGGCGACGATCCCGGTGCCCATCACCGACGCGAACCAGTTCGGGCCGAAGTGTTGCAGCCGGGCGAGTTCGGTCGTCATCCGCGCAGTATCTGTGGCCACCGCATCGCTGCAAGGGCAGGCTCGCCGCGCAGGCCGGTACTTAAATAATGGGGGCATGGCTATCAGCCTCAGCATCGTCGGCCTGTCCCTAGACCAGGGCATTTCTGCTAACCAGGCAGTCTTGATGGACGAAAATTTCCCCTGGTGTGATAGCAGTCACAAGCGTACGATCAATGCCACGACGGGTTCGGGAGTGACTATTCCGAAGAGCCGGCATAAGGGTTGAAAGCCGGACGCGCGAGACCAATGAGACGCACCTAGATGTCCTCCCGAACCCGCCCTATTTTGTCTAAGGGTCGGTCAGCGCGTCGTCGATAATGTCCGCGTGCCAACGTCGAAATCCGAAACACGCCTCTTCCCCGGACCTTATGACCGTGTCTTCCGCGCCGTATGCGACGCGGCCGCGGCCGAGGGGATGACGGTCGGTTCGGCCGATCCCGGGCGGGCCAGATCTATCTGACCACCAACATGTCGCTCATGTCGTGGGGCGAAAACCTCGGTGTCACGCTCCGGCCGACCGCGGTTGGGGTGGAGGCGACCGTCAGCTCGTCGCTGAAGTTCGGCTTGGTCGACTGGGGCCGCAACAGCGAGAACATCAACAACCTTTTCTTTCGCATCGGCAGCCTGCTGACGGCTCCGGTGGGCGCATGGCACCCGGACCCGTCGGGGCGCCACGAGCTCCGCTGGTGGGACGGCAGCCGATGGACCGAGCAGGTGAGCGACGGCGGACGGCAGAGCGTCTCTCCGCTTTGAGCCGGAACGCAAAACGCCCCCGGGAAGAGTCCGGGGGCGTTTTGGTACGACGCGGCAGAAGGCTAGAAGGCCGCCTCGTCCAGTTCCATCACATCGTTGTCGAGATTCTCGATGATCGCGCGAGTGCTGGTCAGCATCGGCAGGAAGTTCTTCGCGAAGAACGACGCCACGCCGATCTTGCCCTCGTAGAACGCGCGGTCGGCACCGCTGGCGCCCGCGTCGAGCGCCTCGACGGCCACCGCGGCCTGCTTGGCAAGCAGCCAGCCGATCACCAGGTCGCCGACGCTCATCAGGAAGCGCACGGAACCGAGGCCGACCTTGTACAGCTCGGTCGGGTTCTCCTGCGCGGCCATCAGGTAGCCGGTCAGCGAGGCCGCCATGGCCTGCACGTCCTCCAGCGCGGTCGCCAGCAGTGCGCGCTCGGCCTTCAGCCGGCCGTTGCCGGACTCATTCTTGACGAACTGCTCGATCTGCCCGGCCACGTGCGCCAGCGCCACACCCTTGTCGCGGACGATCTTGCGGAAGAAGAAGTCCTGCGCCTGGATGGCGGTGGTGCCCTCGTAGAGCGAGTCGATCTTCGCGTCGCGGATGTACTGCTCGATCGGGTAGTCCTGCAGGAAGCCGGAACCACCGAAGGTCTGCAGGCTCTCCGTCAGCTTGGCGTAGGCCTGCTCGGAGCCGACACCCTTGACGATCGGCAGCATCAGGTCGTTGACCCGCACCGCCAGCTCGGCGTCGACGTCGTGCACGGCCTTGGCTACCGCGGCGTCCTGGTAGGTCGCCGTGTAGAGGTACAGCGCGCGCAGACCCTCGGCGTATGCCTTCTGGGTCATGAGCGAACGACGCACGTCGGGGTGGTGCGTGATGGTGACGCGCGGGGCCGTCTTGTCGGTCATCTGCGTCATGTCGGCGCCCTGCACGCGCTCCTTGGCGTACTCGAGAGCGTTGAGGTAGCCGGTCGACAGGGTCGCGATGGCCTTGGTGCCCACCATCATTCGGGCCTGCTCGATGACGTCGAACATCTGCGCGATGCCGTCATGCACCTCGCCGACGAGCCAACCGACGGCGGGAACGCCGTGCTGGCCTAGCGACAGCTCGCAGGTGGCCGAAACCTTGAGGCCCATCTTGTGCTCGACGTTGGTGACGAACACACCGTTGCGCTCACCGATCTCACCGGTCTCGTGGTCGAAGTGGTACTTCGGCACGAAGAACAGCGACAGACCCTTGGTGCCCGGGCCGGCGCCCTCGGGGCGGGCCAGCACCAGATGCATGATGTTCTCGAACAGGTCGTCAGAGTCGCCCGAGGTGATGAAGCGCTTGACGCCGTCGATGTGCCAGGTGCCGTCGGGCTGCTGCACGGCCTTGGTGCGGCCGGCGCCGACGTCGGAGCCCGCGTCGGGCTCGGTCAGCACCATGGTGGCGCCCCAGCCGCGCTCGGCGGCGAGGGCCGCCCACTTCTTCTGCTCGTCAGTGCCGTTCTTGTAGAAGATCTCGGCCATGCCCGCGCCCATCGCGTACATGTAGGCCGCGGGGTTGGCACCGAGGATGTGCTCGATCAGGGCCCACTGCAGCGAGCGGGGCATCGGCATGCCGCCGAGCTCCTCGAGCACGCCTACCTTGTCCCAGCCGCCCTCGAGCAGGGTGCGCATCGACTTCTTGAAGGACTCGGGCAGAGTCACGGTATGGGTCTTGGGGTCGAACACCGGGGGATTGCGATCCGCGTCGGCAAATGATTCGGCGATGGGGCCGGCAGCGAGCCGCGCCATTTCGCCGAGCATCTCGCGCGCGGTGTCCGCGTCGAGATCGGCGTAGTCGCCGGTACCCAGAACCTTGTCGAGTCCGAAGACCTCGAACAGGTTGAACTCCTGGTCACGAACGTTGCTCTTGTAGTGGCTCACTGTTCCTCCTCGTCGAGAGTGCCACTTGCGGTTGGGTACTTTTGGCTAAGTTACCCACCAGTAACTGGCCGAAACTATACCGCTCAGTAACTTCAACACAAAGTGGTCACGAACAATTTCTAGAAGCTAAGCAACCCGGTGGTTGGTCGGGACCGAAAATACGCAGCTGACGAGCGCTTTTATACCCACTTCTCAGCATTGTGAATCTCATCACGGGCGGCCCGGCTAGGGTGGTCGCGTGCTTCGAGTCGCGGTGTGGGGAACAGGGAATATGGGAGCCACGGCGATCCGCAGCTCAGCAGCGTTTCCCGGGTTGCAGCTGACGGGCGTGATCACGTCCTCGCCGGACAAGTCGGGTAAGGACGCTGCCACGTTCGCCGGATTGGATCAGCCCACCGGGGTCACCGCTACCACCGACGTCGACGCGGCACTCGCCGACTGCGACGCGGTGGCCTACATGGCCTCCGGCGACATCCGCCCCGACGACGCGGTCAACGACATCGAACGCTGTCTGCGCGCCGGCGCCCACGTCGTCACACCGTCGCTGTACTCGCTGTACGACCCCCGCTCGGCACCACCGGAATGGGTCGACCGGTTGACCCGGGCGGCCGAGGCGGGCGGCTCCACGTTGCTCGTCAGCGGCGTGGATCCGGGCTGGGGCAACGATGCGCTCGCCGTCATCGCCGCCGGACTGTGCACGCGGATCCAGTCGATCCACTGCCAGGAGATCTTCGACTACTCGACGTACAACCAGCCCTACGCGGTCAAGGTGTCGTGTGGGTTCGGCGGGCCGATGGGCGAGGTGCCGATGATGCTCCTGCCGTCGGTGCCGACCATGGTGTGGGGCGGCAACGTCCGGCTCATCGGGCGGGGCCTGGGCATGGAGATCGACGAGATCACCGAGGAGGTCGAGCGCCGACCATTGGAGGACTCCGTCGACACCGTGATGGGTCGCTTCGAGAAGGGCACGCAGGGCGCGTTCTGGCTCAAGGTGATCGGAAAGGTCAACGGGCGGGAACGCGTCGTCGTCGACCACATCACCCGCATTCACGAGTCATGTGCACCCGACTGGCCGTATCCCGACCAGGGCGTGGGTGACCACCGGGTGATCGTCCATGGCGATCCCGAGCTGACGATCACCAGCCGCGCCGACCTGCCCGGCGGAACGCGCGCCGACGGCGGCAACACCACCGCCGCCAATCGTCTGCTCGGTGCGCTCGACTGGCTGTTGACCCAGAAGCCCGGGATCTACGACGGCCTCGATGTGCCGCTGCAGAGGTGCCGTCCCCCTGAGGTGGAAGCCCAGCGCTGGGCAGACTGACTCGGTCGAGCCACCCGGTTCGTGTGAAAATGAAGTCGATGAGCAAAAGCGATCTGAGCCCGACGTCACTGCGGGAGGCGTTCGGCCATTTCCCGTCCGGTGTCATCGCGATAGCGGCCGAGGTCGACGGGGTTCGGGTCGGTCTGGCCGCGAGCACCTTCGTGCCGGTGTCGCTCGATCCGCCGTTGGTGTCCTTCTGCGTGCAGAACAGCTCCGAGACGTGGCCGAAGCTGCGCGACCTTCCCCATTTGGGGATCAGCCTGCTCGGCGAATCGCACGACGCCGCCGCGCGCACCCTGGCGGCGAAGACCGGCGACAGGTTCGCCGGCATGGACACCCACTCACGCGAATCCGGCGCGGTGTTCGTCGGCGGTACCAGCGTCTGGTTGGAGAGTTCGATCGAGCAGTTGGTTCCCGCCGGGGATCACACCATCGTCATCCTGCGAGTCAACGAAATCACCGTGCACGACGATGTACCACCGATCGTGTTCCACCGCAGCACATTTCGTCGCTTGGGCGCATAACGCCCGAGCGGGTCACGGGCGAGCGGCCAGCTCCTCGCGATAACCGTTGATGCGCTGTTCGAGTTCTTCGGCGTCGGCGGTGCGGCCCTCCTTGCGGGCCAGCTCCGCGCGGCTGCTGAGTTCACGAATCGCAGTGCGGATGTCGTTGATGCTGTGCGGCTCCCGCAGACTCATATCGTCGCCTTTCTTCGATAATCGGCTGCCTTATATAGAGGCTACCCGCGGTGCCGCCAACCTCAAGCCTGATTCAAGTCCGCCGACTCGTCACCGCCGAAAAAGCTTGCTGCCCAGCCACACCACCGGGTCGTACTTGCGGTCGGCGGCACGTTCCTTCAGCGGGATCAGCGCATTGTCGGTGATCTTGATGTGCTCGGGGCACACCTCGGTGCAGCACTTGGTGATGTTGCAGAAGCCCAGGCCGTTCTCGTCCTGCGCCTGCACCGAACGGTTACCCCGGGTGTCCAGGGGATGCATGTCGAGTTCGGTCTGCCGCATCAGGTACCGCGGTCCCGCGTACGCCTTCTTGTTCTCCTCGTGGTCACGCACCACGTGACAGATGTTCTGGCACAGGAAGCACTCGATGCACTTGCGGAACTCCTGCGATCGGTTCACGTCCTCCTGCATCATCCGGTACTCACCGGGCTGAAGATCCTTCGGCGGGGTGAACGACGGGATCTCCCTGGCCTTCTCGTAGTTGAACGAGACATCGGTGACGAGGTCGCGGATCACCGGGAAGGTGCGCAGCGGGGTGACCGTGATGGTCTCCGTCGGTTCGAACGTCGACATGCGCGTCATGCACATCAGCCGCGGCCGGCCGTTGATCTCGGCCGAGCAGGATCCGCACTTTCCTGCTTTGCAGTTCCACCGCACCGCGAGATCGCCGGTCTGGGTCTGCTGCAGCCGGTGGATGATGTCGAGTACCACCTCGCCCTCGTTGACCTCGACCGAGTAGTCCTGCAGGCCTCCGCCGTTCTGGTCGCCGCGCCAGACCCGCATATTCGCTTGGTAGGTCATCAGGCTCTCCTAACCTTTCCGAGCCGAGTGGTGCTCGAGTTCCTCGGGCGTGAAGTACTTCTCCAGCTCTTCGAGCTCGATGAGCTCGAGCAGGTCTTCGCGCATCGGTACCTGGTCCTCGCGGGTGATGGTGATCTCGGGCACGACCGCATCGCCTTGCGCGCGACATACCAGCAGCGTCTTGCGCCAGTGGGCATCCATGGTCGGATGGTCGTCGCGGGTGTGCCCGCCGCGGCTCTCCGTGCGCTCCAGTGCGGCCCTGGCGATGCACTCGCTGACGATGAGCATGTTGCGCAGGTCGACCGCCAGGTGCCAGCCGGGATTGAAGTGCCGGTCGCCCGCCACCCGGACGCGCTTGTAACGCTCGCGCAGCTCCTGGAGCTTCTCGATCGCCTCGGACACTTCATCGGCCTTGCGGATGATGCCGACCAGGCTGTTCATCGTGTCCTGGAGGTCGAGCTGCAGGGTGTACGGATTCTCCGTCGCATCACCGTCGGACGGACCCTCGAACGGTGAGAGCGCCAGTTTGGCCGCGTCCTCGACGGCTGCCTCGGACACCTTCGGCCGATCGGACAGTGCGCGTACGTAGTCGGCGGCCCCCATTCCCGCCCGCCTGCCGAACACCAGCAGATCGGAGAGGGAGTTGCCGCCGAGGCGGTTCGATCCGTGCATGCCACCCGAGCACTCACCGGCGGCGAACAGCCCCGGTGTCTTGGCGGCGCCGGTGTCGGGGTCGACCTCGACACCGCCCATCACGTAGTGACAGGTGGGTCCGACCTCCATGGGCTCCTTGGTGATGTCCACCTCGGCGAGCTCCATGAACTGGTGATACATCGACGGCAGCCGTCGCTTGATCTCCTCGGCGGGCAGCCGCGAGGCGATGTCGAGGAAGACGCCGCCGTGCGGTGAGTTTCGCCCGGCCTTGACTTCGGAGTTGATGGCGCGCGCCACCTCGTCACGGGGCAGCAGGTCGGGCGTGCGGCGCGCGGAGTCGTTGTCCTTGAGCCACTGGTCGGCTTCCTCGATGGTCTCGGCGTACTGACCCTTGAACACCGGCGGGATGTAGTCGAACATGAACCGCGTGCCGTCGGAGTTCTTCAGCACTCCGCCGTCGCCGCGCACACCCTCGGTCACGAGGATGCCCTTGACGCTCGGCGGCCACACCATGCCGGTCGGGTGGAACTGGACAAACTCCATGTTGATCAGCGTCGCGCCCGCCCGCAGTGCCAGGGCGTGCCCGTCGCCGGTGTACTCCCACGAATTCGACGTCACCTTGTAGGACTTGCCGATGCCACCGGTCGCCAGCACCACCGCCGGCGTCTGGAAGAGGATGAAGTTCCCGCTCTCGCGCCAGTAGCCGAACGCACCCGCGATCCTGTCGCCGTCCTTGACCAGGTCCGTGATGGTGCATTCGTGGAACACCTTGATGCGCGCCTCGTAGTCACCGAACTCGGCCTTGTCCTCCTGCTGCAGCGAGACGACCTTCTGCTGCAGCGTGCGGATGATCTCCAGACCGGTGCGGTCGCCGACGTGGGCGAGCCGCGGATAGGTGTGACCGCCGAAGTTGCGCTGGCTGATCCGCCCGTCCTTGGTGCGGTCGAAGAGCGCGCCGTAGGTCTCCAGCTCCCAGACGCGGTCCGGCGCCTCCTTGGCGTGCAACTCGGCCATGCGCCAGTTGTTCAGGAACTTCCCGCCGCGCATGGTGTCGCGAAAGTGGACCTGCCAGTTGTCCTTCGGGTTCGCATTGCCCATCGCAGCGGCGCAGCCACCCTCGGCCATCACGGTGTGCGCCTTGCCGAACAACGACTTCGTGACGACGGCCACCCGCAGGCCACGTTCCCGGGCCTCGATGACCGCCCGCAGACCCGCGCCGCCGGCTCCGATCACGACCACGTCGTACTCGTGCCGCTCGACATCAACCATTGATAATCCTCACTAAATTGCGAATATGCATGTCAGCCAATAAATCTCAGGTCAGAGATGGTGCCGCTGGCGACCAACATGATGTAGAAGTCGGTCAGCATCAACGTTCCCAACGTGACCCACGCGTACAACTTGTGTCGCGCGTTGAGAACACTCACCTGAGTCCAGAACCAGTACCGGATCGGGTGTTTCGAGAAATGCTTGAGGCGGCCGCCCACGACGTGGCGGCAGGAGTGGCAGGACAGCGTGTAGACCCACAGCATCACCACGTTGCCGACGAGAATGATGTTGCCCAAACCGAATCCGAAACCGCTCGGGGACTGGAAGGCGATGATCGCGTCGTAGGTGTTGATCACCGAGATGATGGCCGCGACGTAGAAGAAGTACCGGTGGGTGTTCTGGATGATCAACGGGAAGCGCGTCTCACCGGTGTATTTCGCATGCGGTTCGGCCACCGCGCATGCGGTCGGCGCCTGCCACACCGACCGGTAGTAGGCCCCGCGGTAGTAGTAGCAGGTGAGACGGAACAGCAGCAGGAACGGCAGCGAGAACGCGGCGTAGGGCAGCCACCAGACGTCGGGCAGGTACTGGCCGAAGTGGCTGGCCTCCGGGATGCAGCCCGACTGTGTCGCCTCGTTCCACTTGACGACACAGGGCGAGTAGAACGGTGTCAGGTAGTGGTAGTCCGCGACGTAATAGTTGTTCTGTAGGAACGCCCGCACCGTCGCGTAGATGACGAACGCGGCGAAGCCCAGATCGACGACCAGTGGCGACTGCCACCACCGGTCGGTGCGGAGGGTGCGCTGCGGGATCTGAGCACGGCTCGGCGAAAAGACGCCGGTCGCCTTGCGGTCGGCGGTGGGTGCGCTCACTGTTACCTCTCGGAGTTGTCGTATCCCAGGTCAGGTGGTGGCTCGCCTAGTGCGTGCCACCCAGACCCTCGTCGTCGACACCGCGCCAGAACTCGGTGTCGTACTGCGTGTCCGGAATCGGGATCCTTTCGCCGCCCTGGTGGTGGACCACACCGCGGGCGAGCTCCAGCTCCTCGGCGTCGATGTCCAGACGGTCGATGTCGTTGAGGATCCGCTCGGCATCGTTCACGATCCGGCGGGTGGCCGGACTGTCGCCGTACCTGGACGCCAACGTGGTGACGCACCGTCGCAGGTTTCCGATTAGCTCGTGAAGTTCGGCGAGTTCGGTAGTGCTGGACAAGTGACCTCCTTGGGCTGAAGGGTGTCAGGCAACACGTTACGACACCCGGCGCTAGTCACATCATGCACCGGGTAGTGAGACAGATCACGCTGAAGCGGAGGTTCGACCAATGCCCGACCAGGTTCTGAAGGAGCGCGCCGACTCCTTACTCGCCCTTCACCAGCCCGGCAACCCGGTGGTGCTGCCGACGGTATGGGATGCCTGGTCGGCCCGGCTGGCGGTCGACGCCGGGTTTGCCGCGCTCACCGTCGGCAGTCACCCGCTGGCCGATTCCGTCGGTAAGAGCGATCAGGAGGGGATGACGTTCGACGACGTCCTGGCCAGGATCAAACAGATCACCGCCGCGGTGGACGTGCCGGTGTCGGTCGACATCGAGTCCGGCTACGGTCAGGCGCCGACACGGCTGATCGAGGGCCTGCTCGAGGCCGGGGCCGTCGGCCTGAACATCGAGGACACCGTGCACAGCGAGGGCGGCCGGCTGCGGTCGTCGGGAGAGCACGCCGAACTCGTCGGCGCGCTGCGCAAGGCCGCCGACGCAACCGGGGTGCACGTGGTGGTCAACGCACGGACGGATCTCTTCCTGCGCCAGGACGGCGACGAGTCCGACCGGGTGGACCGCGCGATCGCGCGGCTCAAAGAGGCGGCGGCCGCGGGCGCTGATTCGCTGTACCCCGTCGGCCGTCACGACCCGGACACGCTGCGGCGCTTGGCCTCCGAGCTTCCGCTGCCCATCAACGCCATCGCGCTGCCCGACCAGGACGACCCGGCGTCGTTCGGGCCACTCGGCGTGGGTCGGATCAGCTTCGGCCCGTTCCTGCAGCGCGCTTTATCTGCGACAACGGCAGAGATTCTGCGGCGCTGGGCTTAGCATTCCGCGTGTGGCGGGCGATGACGAGCCGAACTGGTACGACGAGCAATCGCTCGCCGTGGCGGGTGGCGTGGCGGGGCTGATCCTGCTCGCTATCCTCGCCTATGCGGTGATGCGCACCTCGGATTCGGCCAAGGTGCCCGAGACGGTGTCGATTCCGACGTCGTCGGTCACTCCTCGACGTACACGACGTCCTCGACGACAACCACCACCAGCTACACGGTGCCGAGCGTCGAGACCAGCGAATACAACCCGCCTCCCCTTCCCAGCCCACGACCCGACCAGCCGACAACAGAAAGCCGGTGAAACCCCAAGGGCCCCACCGGCTCTCGTGTCGAGGTGTTATTTGCTCTCGATAGCGATGCGCTGCGGTTCGGCACCCCTGTGGGCACCGGCGACGCGTACCGTGAGTACCCCTGCGTCATAGGACGCCGAGATGGCATCGGTTGCGGCGTTCTCGGGCAGCTTGAACGATCGACGGAACGAGCCGTACCGCACCTCACGCAGCGTGCGGCCGTTCTCCTCGGATGCGTGCTCGTCGCGGCGCTCGCCACGAATCACCAGATGGCCGCGATCGACCTCGACGGTGACGTCCTTGTCCACGTCGACTCCGGGCAGTTCGAGGCGGACGACGGCGTCGTTACCGTCGCGCACGATCTCGGCCGCCGGGGTAAACCCCTCGAACACACCATCCTTGATCCAGCGGTCGATATCCCACGCGGGGCGCGACCACAGTGTCACTTTGCTCATGGTCTGTACTCCTCTGTTGTCGTGACCGGCACCACGCCGGTCCGCCACCCGCTATAACTTGAGTCGACCACGCTCATGTTCCAGCAGGGCGTTCGCTGTCAGCGAACCCGCTCACATCGGGTGACCGACGACGGTGAGCACACCGTGATGGCCGCTTCACACAAGGGCACATTGCGGCAATATCGCGTGCCTAGCCTCTGCGACATGCGTTCTCCAAGGAACGTCGTGGTCGTCGGCCACGGCATGGTCGGTCATCGGTTCGTCGAGGCGTTGCGTTCGCGCGACAGCGCCGGTGAATGGCGGGTGACCGTGCTCGCCGAGGAGGCCGACGCCGCCTATGACCGCGTCGGGCTCACCTCGTACACCGAACACTGGGACCGCGCGCAGCTGGCGCTGCCCGGCAACGCCTATCCCGGCGATGCTCTCGTCGAAACCCGGCTGGGCAGCCCCGTCACCGCCATCGATCGGACCGTCAAGTCCGTCATGACCGCCGCCGGCGATCGAGTCGACTACGACGCGCTGGTGCTGGCCACCGGTTCCTATGCCTTCGTTCCGCCGGTGCCCGGACGCGATCTGCCTGCCTGCCATGTGTATCGCACCCTCGACGACCTCGATGCGATCCGTGCGAGTGCGCAACGCGCGGTCGACGGGGGCACCCCCGTCGGTGTGGTCATCGGCGGAGGCCTGCTGGGCCTGGAGGCCGCCAACGCCCTGCGCTCATTCGGGCTACAGGCGCATGTCGTCGAGATGGCGCCGCGGCTGATGGCACAACAGCTCGACGAGGCCGGCGGTGCCCTGCTGGGCCGAATGATCGGCGATCTGGGGATCACCGTGCACACCGGTGTCGGAACGGAGAATATCGCTCCGGCACAACGCAATCGCCCCGTCCGGCGGTCCGCCGACAACGACTCGGTGCGCGTGACGTTGAGCGATGGGACGTTCATCGACACCGGGGTCGTGGTCTTCGCGGCAGGCGTGCGGCCCCGCGACGAACTCGCTCGTGACGCCGGATTGGCCGTCGCAGAGCGAGGTGGTGTACTCACCGACCTGTCCTGCACCACAACGGATCCCAACATCTATGCCGTCGGCGAGGTCGCGGCGATCGAGGGCCGCTGCTACGGCCTTGTCGGTCCCGGCTACACCAGCGCCGAGGTGGTGGCCGACAGATTGCTCGGCGGTGAGGCGGAATTCCCCGAGGCCGATATGTCGACCAAACTCAAGCTGCTCGGGGTCGACGTGGCCAGCTTCGGCGATGCGATGGGCACCGCCCCGGACTGCCTGGAGGTGGCGATCAACGACGCCGTCAAGCAGACCTACGCCAAGCTGGTGCTCTCCGACGATGCGAAGACGCTGCTTGGCGGCATCCTGGTCGGCGACGCGTCTGCGTACGGGGTGCTGCGGCCGATGGTGGGCGAGCAGCTGCCGGGTGACGCGTTGGCGTTGATCGCGCCGGCCGGATCTGAAGGCGGCGGGGGACTTGGCGTCGGTGCGCTGCCTGCCGCCGCGCAGATCTGCTCGTGCAACAACGTCACCAAGGGCGATCTGACCGAGGCCATCGCGGCTGGCTGCTGCGACGTGGCCGACCTGAAGAAGTGCACGCTGGCGGGCACGTCCTGCGGTTCGTGCGCTCCACTGCTCAAACAGTTGCTGGAGGCCGAGGGTGTCGAGCAGTCCAAGGCACTGTGTGAACACTTCAGCCATTCGCGTGCAGAGCTTTTCGAGATCATCACAGCGACGTCGATTCGGACCTTCTCGGGCCTAATCGAGCGGTTCGGCACCGGAAAGGGTTGCGACATCTGCAAACCCGCCGTGGCATCCATCCTGGCGTCGACGAGCTCGGATCACATCCTCGATGGTGAACAGGCCTCGCTGCAGGACAGCAACGACCACTTCCTGGCCAACATCCAGAAGAACGGCAGTTACTCGATCGTGCCGCGGGTGCCCGGCGGTGACATCACGCCCGAGCAACTGATCCTCATCGGCGAGATCGCAAGGGATTTCGACCTGTACACGAAGATCACCGGAGGGCAGCGCATCGACATGTTCGGTGCCCGCGTCGACCAGCTGCCCGAGATCTGGCGGCGGCTGGTCGAGGGTGGCATGGAGTCGGGCCACGCCTACGGCAAGGCGCTGCGGACGGTGAAGAGCTGTGTGGGCAGCGACTGGTGCCGGTACGGGCAGCAGGATTCGGTGCAGATGGCCATCAACCTCGAGCTGCGGTACCGCGGCCTGCGGGCGCCACACAAGATCAAGATGGGCGTCTCGGGCTGTGCGCGGGAATGCGCCGAGGCGCGCGGCAAGGATGTCGGCGTCATCGCGACCGAGACGGGGTGGAACCTCTACGTCGGCGGCAACGGCGGTATGACGCCCAAACACGCTCAACTGCTGGCGAGCGATCTCGATGACGAGACGCTGGTGCGCTACATCGACCGGTTCCTCATGTTCTACATCCGCACCGCCGACCGGCTGCAGCGCACCGCGCCGTGGGTCGAAAGCCTCGAGGGTGGGCTGGACCATCTGCGCGACGTCATCTGCAACGACTCCCTTGGGCTCGCCGACGAATTCGAGGCGGCGATCGCCCGCCACATCGAGGGCTACGCGTGCGAGTGGAAGGGCGTCCTAGAGGATCCGGAGAAGCTCTCCAGGTTCGTGTCGTTCGTCAACGCACCCGACGTCGCCGATCCCACCGTCGAGTTCACGCAGCGCTCGGGCCGCAAAGTTCCCATCGGATTGCCGAAGGTGCCTCAAAAATGACTCTTGTCAACGATGTCCAGGTATGGACGACTGCATGTGCCTACGACGACCTGATGCCGTGCCGCGGTGTGGGCGTGCTGCTGCCCGGTGGTGTGCAGGCGGCGCTGTTCCGGCTCGACGACGCCTCCCTGTATGCGGTGGGCAACATCGATCCGTTCTCCGGCGCGGCGGTGATCTCGCGCGGAATCGTCGGCGACCGCGGTGGCCGTCCGACCGTGCAGTCGCCGATCAAGAAGCAGGCGTTCGGTCTGGACGACGGGATCTGCCTCGACGACCCCGATGTCGCGCTCCCGGTCTACCCCACCCGAGTCGTGGACGGGGACGTACAGATCGGCGCCTGACCTGGCGCGGATCAACTGCCGTCAGGTCCGGGCAACGGGGGCACGGTGATCTCCGGAATCTCCGGGGGCTGGATCACGGTGACGGTGCTGGTACTCGTGCTGGGAACGACACTGGTAGTCGCCGTCTCGGCTGGCGACGTCGTCTCGGTGACCGTGGCAGGTGGAACTGTGGTGGTCTCGGGTGGAACTGCCGGGGCTGCGGTCGTGGTGACGGTCGATGTCGAGGTCGACACGGATGTGGTCGCCGTGCTCGCCGGACTCAGGACGCCGCAGGCGACTCGTTGCTCGGAGGCTGCGTCCTCGGCGCCCATGCCGGTGCCCTGGTGGAGCACGATTGCCGAGCCGTCGGGGCCCTTGAGTTGATCCTCGGTGAAACTGTCGCTGGTGGCGACGAGCTTGCCCGCCCCGTCCGAGCGCACGAGCAGAGACGGCAGATCCCCGCTCGCGGGCTCGCCGGTATGACCGGGAGCCTGAAAGTGGTCACCCGCAGAGGTGAAATCGCCTTCACACGTGCCGACCGCATGGACGTGCAGACCATGCAGTCCGGGGGAGAGGATGCCCGTACCGACGGTCTCGACCGTCACTGTGGCGTATCCACTGGAGAAGTCGATCGTCACATCGGCGACAGGCTCG
The DNA here is from genome assembly GCF_010726085.1 of Mycolicibacterium moriokaense. Classification (NCBI taxonomy): domain Bacteria; kingdom Bacillati; phylum Actinomycetota; class Actinomycetes; order Mycobacteriales; family Mycobacteriaceae; genus Mycobacterium; species Mycolicibacterium moriokaense. Next base: position 169,778 of record NZ_AP022560.1, on the reverse strand, counting down.
CCGTCGGCCGTCTTCAGCTGGGTGGTCAGGGTTTCGGCGCTGGTCGTTAATTCCGATGTGGTCGGCGTCGACGAATCGTCGGCGGGCTGGTTGGCGCAGCCACTCAAAACGGTTACGGGCGCGGCAAATAAAGCGATGGCGGCAGTGACATGCTTGATCATGAGAGCGCGCGTACCCGTCGGTCCGTCGAAACAAACGCCGAAGACACCTGCTCTTTCCGAAGGCAAGGAGTCCGCTAGACCGTGAACAGACGCAAAGTGACCCAAATCGCCGGCGTGTCGGCGCATTTTCTTCTGCTCACGCAGAGGAGTGGACGGCTATACGGCGATCGCCAGCCTGGCGCGCCGGAACCGGCTGACGATCAGTCGCACCATCGCCGAATGCGATCCCAACGGCTCGGTAACCGCATCAGCGCCGCTGCAGCGCAGGCGATCCTGAAACAGCCCGTCCGACAGCAGATATGAGGCCACCACCACCCGGCGCGCACCGCGCCGGCGAAGGCGCGCCACCGCGTCGGCGACGGTGGGTTCCCCGGTTGCGGCGAATGCGAGTTCCACCCGATCGCCGATGACGGCGGATAGCAACGCGGCGACCCGCCTGAGGTCGGTTTGTGCCAGCGGGTTGGATGTTCCCGCCGCAGCGAGAACCACCGAGTCGGCTGGCCGCCAACCACATTCGACGAGCCGGTCTGCCAGTATGCGGCCGAGCTGCGGGCTGGGGCCCAGTGCCTCGGCGATCACGACATCGGGATGCCCGCTCGCCGCTGCGTGCTCGGGAATGTCGGTGTTGACGTGATAGCCGCGGGACAGAAATGCGGGGACCACGACCGCGGGCGTGTCGAGATTGCGAAGCACCTCGCTCGGGGTCGGGCCGAGCACGTCGACGAACGCGACGTGCACACCTGTCCCGAGTGCTACCGACACGCTGTGCGCCAGATCGCCGATGAGCGCGATTCCCGACTGCTTGCGGGTGCCATGCGCCACCAACACGTGTGCGGCGGGAGAACTCATAGTGCGTGTGCCAGTTCCTCGTCGATGGCCAGCCGGTAGCCACGCTTGACGACGGTCGACACGATGTTCTTGTCCCCCAGGGCAGTTCGAAGTCGCAGCACCGCCGTCTCGACGGCATGGGTATCGGTGCCGCTGCCGGGCAGCGCGGAAAGCAGCTTGTTGCGCGACACCACCGCCCCGGGGTGATGCGCCAGCGCCCGAATGGTGGCCATCCCCGCCGGTGACACCGCCTTGACATCGCCGTCGACCATCACGCAGGTGCCGCGGATCTCCAGCAGATGGCCGGCCACCTGCAACCTGCGGGAGCACAGCAGCGGGAGTTCGTCGGTGATGTGTCGGGCCAAGGCGCCCAACCTCATTCGTTCCGGTGCAGACGTCGGCACACCGAGTCGCACCAGCGGGCGCGCCGTGACCGGACCCACGCACATCGCGTGCACGTTGGTGCGTAGCGCGGAAAGGACCTGGTTTTCGATACCCATCTCCATCGCCCGCATTAACACCGACGCGACCGCGGGTGCGGAGGTGAAGCTCACCGCGTCGAACTTTTCCTCCGCGATGTCGGCCACGAGTTGGTCGAAGTCTCCGTTTCGGGGCGCCGGGCGCCATCGGTACACGCGGATCGGCACCACTTCGGCACCGGCCGCGCGCAGTTCGTCGAGAAACTCGGGGAAGGGGTCCCAGTCCTCGGTCGCGCCGTGCAGTTGCACCGCGATGCGCTGCCCGGCGATGCCGCCCTCGACCAGGTAATGCAGCAGTTCGCGCGATGACTCCGAATCAGGTGACCACTCCTCGGGCAGTCCCGCGGCGCGCAACGCACCCGTGGCTTTCGGCCCGCGCGACACGATGCGCGCCTTGCCCAACGCATCGATCAGGTCGCCGGCCAGTCCCCAACCGTCGGCGGCCGCGACCCATCCGCGGAACCCGATGCCGGTGGTCGCGATCACGATGTCCGGCGGTACCTCGATCAGTGCTTCGGTGTTGGCGCGCAGTGCGTCGTCGTCGGGAAGCGGCACCATCGCGATCGCCGCCGCGCTGGTCACGGTGGCGCCGCGGCGCTGCAGCAGCGCGCTCAGTTCTTCGGCGCGGCGGGCGGATGTCACCGCGACCCGAAATCCGGTGAGCGGTGCCCAGTCAGCCTCACTCATGACACCTGTGTATTCAGCTCATGTTTCCAGGTGATTACTTGACCATTGCCTGGACGTGTCGGGGCTCGTCGGCAATCCATAACACCAGGTTATGGACGCTTTATTGCCCCGGAAGTGCACTGCGGTGACCCCGCCGTGAACTTCCCCTCACGCGGTGGTTGCAGCGGGTGTGAGCTTCTGAGTCGGCTACCAGACGTCGCCGTCGCGCCAATCGCAGATGATCTCGGCGGTGGTGTCCAGTGGGGCGTTGTCGGGCAGTGCGATGGGCAAAACAAACAGGCAGTTGTCGTCGTCGGGGGTGCGCGTCACCCCAGCGGGCGCCAGCACAGACGTCGGCCCCTGCCACGGCAACCACCCGCGCCCGAGGTAGATGCGCCTGCCCGCCGGGGATGCGCTCAGCGCGCCGATTTGATACGCGCCGCGCAACACCTGCTCCGCGGCATCCATCACCGCCGTCGCGAGGCCCTGCCCCCGTCTGTCTTCACGCACGGCGACACCTTCGATGTAGCCGCAGCGCAGTGTGACGCCCCGGTACAGCAGGCGCCGCTGCACCACCGCGGCATGTGCGATCAGCGCACCGTGGTCGAAGATCATCGCGTGCATGCCGCCGAGCGAATGCTCCCAGTCGGTGTCGGTGAACTCACCGCCGAACGCTTCGATCACCATCCGGCGTGCGTCGTCGCGAGTCTCGTTGTCGAGATCGGAGGTGTGGATCAAGCGGGCCGTGTGGACGCGAGGAACTTCCTCGCGCACGTGGAATGGACTGTGCGCGTGCACACTGCCGTTCTACCAGGTGACGGCGCGCTATGTAGTGCGTTCGAATGGACGACGGGGTCGCGACCAATGCATCCGGACCGTCTGGCCTGGTCGGATCTGGGCGACCCGGTCGATGTCGTCGTCGGCAACCACGCCGATCACCGGGTACCCGCCGGTGACCGGGTGATCCGGACCGAGGATCACCGGAAAGCCGTTCGGCGGCACTTGAATTGCGCCGCGCGTCGCTCCTTCGCTCGGTAGCTGACGGTCCGGCCAGCGGTACTCCAGCGGCATACCGACCAGCCGCATCCCGACGCGATCGCTCTTGTTGGTGGCCTGCCAGTTGGTGCGGATCAGCACGTCCGGGTCGACGAACCAATCGTCGCGAGGCCCTGGCACCACCATCAGCTCGAGCACGTCCTCTTCGATCGCCGCCACCGGCGCCTGGTCTAACTCGGGGAACTCGTCGTCGCGGTGCTCACCGATCGGCAGCACGTCGCCAGGGGTGAGCGGCAGCGGCCCGATCGCCGACATGACGTCGTACGAACGCGACCCGAGCACCGGTTCGACGTCGATGCCGCCGTGCACCGCCAGGTACGTCCGCAGCCCAGACTGCGGTGCGCCGAGCGTGATCACCTCGCCATCATGGGCGTAGTGAATGCTGTTCGTGCCGAACGGAACCCCGTTCACCGAGGGATTGGTGTCCGCCCCGGTGACCGCGATAGCGACCCCCTCCCTGCCGCCGCCGCGCACCCGCGCCGTCAGCCCGCCGAACATCACCTCGATGGTGGCGAACCCGCCCGGGTTGGCGACCAGCCGATTAGCCAGGGTGTGCGAACGACGGTCGGCCGCACCGGAGCGACTGACCCCCATGTGGGCAAGCCCCGGTCTGCCGAGGTCCTCGATCAGCGACAGCGGTCCCGACTGCAGGATCTCCAGCGTCGCACGCGGCGCGCTCATCGCGACACCGCCACGAACTGCACCCACATACCCGGGATCAACAACGCCGGCTGCTCACGATTGACGTCCCACAGCGGCTCCTGATTCACGGAGGTCTGCCCGATCAACTGCCAGCCGCCGGGGCACTCGCGTGGGTAGACGCCGCTGAATTCACCTGCGAGGCCGACTGATCCCGCGGGGACCTTGGTCCGCGGCTCGGCACGCCGCGGCACCTCGAGCCGGCTGTCGCCACCGACCAGGTAGGCGAACCCAGGGGCGAAACCTCCGAAGCCGACTCGCCACAGGGTTCCGGTGTGCGCCGCGACGACCTGCTCGGCGGTCAACCCCGTCAGCCGGGCGACCTCGTCGAGATCAGGACCGTCATAGACCACCTCGATCGAGACGTCGGCGCGCGGTTCTGCCGTCGAGGCTTCTCTCGACGCGGTCGGGACGTGCAGCTTGCGCAGCCGTTGCCGGGTGGGGGCCCGGTAGACGGCACCGTCGAGCTTGATCAGCACCGTGCGCGACGCCGGAACGATGTCCAGTACACCTGGCAGCCTGGCGTCCTGAATCGCCGACATCCATGCCAGCACCTCGTCGGTGTTGTCGAATTCCAACAGCAGGGCGCGATCGCCGTAGTCGTGGATCACAAGGCGATCCGCGCCGTTTGCGTTGGCGTCCATCAGATCCGCAGTCACGCTCATGGCACCAAATTACCCGCGAGTAGGAAGGGCTACTCCTGCTCTTCGGATGCTCTTTGAACCTTGCCAGAGGTGCCTTAACGAAGCCTCACACGGCGGGCTGATAAGTGGGCTCACGGCGCTTGATGAACGCGATCACCCGGTAGGTCACCGGCAGCACGACGATCTCGACAGCGGTCTTGTACACCCAGCCCAACGCCACGTACGTGAAGAAGTCCCGCCACGTGCTGATGCCGATCGCTCCCGCGGCGATGGCGCAGAACACCAGCGTGTCGGCGAACTCGCCGACGACGGTGGATCCGATCAACCGGGCCCACAGATGCTTCTCCTTCGTGCGGGCCTTGATCCGCACCACCACCCACGCGTTGAGCGTCTGCCCGACGAGAAAACCGGCGAGCCCGGCGATGATCAACTGCGTGAACGGTTTGACGACGGCCTCGAACGCGGCCTGGTTGGTGTAGAAGTCCGCGGGTGGCAGGTAGGCGGTGAGCCAGAAGGTGAACGCCGCGATGGCTTCCATCACGAAGGCTATATAGATGGCGCGCCGGGTGGCCTTGAAGCCGTACACCTCGGAGAGCACGTCGCCGATGACGTACGTCAACGGGAACACGATGAACCCGCCGTCGGTGATCAGCGACCAGTCGCCGATGATCGGTCCGAAGGCGATGCCCTTCGTGGCCGACACATTCGAGATCAGCACCAGCCCGGTGAAGATCGCGACCAACGCCGGATAGTAGGCCGAACCCGTGGTTGCGAAACCTCGGTGCTCGGACTCGGTGCTGGTGGCTGTCACCAGGTCATCTTGTCAGGCGATCACCTCGGCGATGCGGGCCGGCAGCGTCTGGGCCACCACCGGATACGACAGCGGCGAACCGAATGCGATGGCGCCCGCCAGTTCCTTGCCGGTGAAGACGTTTCGACGGCGGCTGATCTCCGGATCGGCCAGCAGGGCCGCCTGTTGTTCGTCACTTTCGGTGGTCCAGATCAGGACGTCGGCCGATTCGACGTTCTCGGCGACGGCAAAACCCATCTCGATGAGGAACTCGCTGCGCCATTCGGGCGACATCACCTTGGGCCCGTCCGGCGTCAGCGCGCCTTCGAGTAGCGCGACCTTCTTGCCGGCGAACTGCGCATTCTCCTTGCCCGCCGCAGCGAACTTCTGATCGACCGCGGCGATGAGGGCCTGCATCTCGTCGTGCTTGAACACCGCTTGGCCGATGGTGGTCGCCTGGACCTTCCACGGCTCGAAGAACGCGTCCTGCCCGGACTGCGCGATCGTCGGGGCGATGGCGGTCAGTTTGTTGTAGGTGTCTTGGTCGAGCCCCGCGTTGGTGGCGACGATCAGGTCGGGTCGCAACGCGGCGATCTGGTCCACCGCGATGCCGTCGACGAGGTTCAGCACCACCGGCTGTGCACCGCCGAGTTTCGGCTGTGCCCAGGGCCATACGCCGAACGGCTCGCCGCCGAACCAGTCGGTCACCGCGATCGGTACGACACCGACGGCGAGCAGATCGTCCTGCTCGGTGAGGCCGGCGCTGACCACCCGTTTGGGGGGCGCTGGGACGCGGGTCTCGCCGAACACGTGCTTGACCGTGACCGAGCCGTCGTTGGCGACCTCGCCCGGCTTCGACCCGCACGCGGCCAACGACGCGACCGCCCCGGCCGTCAACGCCAGGAAACCCCGCCGGGACAACGAAGCAGGCACCCGGCGAGAGTAGCTAACTCACCTGGAAACCGCCGAACAACACCGCGGCCAAGCCCAGCGCGACGACGATGTTAACCACTGTCGCCGAAGCGAACAGCGCAATCGGCCGCCAGCCGGCTTCCTTGAGCCCCTTCAGCGAGAACTCCAGGCCGATCGCGACGAACGCGAAGATCAGGAACCAGGTCCGCAGGTCGTTGACCGTCGTGATCGCCGACTTGTCCCCGCCCCACTGCAGAAACAGTGTGCCGACGATCGATGCGGCGATGAAGCCGAGCACGAATTTGGGGAACCGGTCCCAGAACTGGCGCAGCGAGGGCCGCGCTTGCTCGGCGGACTTGCGCTCCACCTTCAGCGCGAAGTACGCGGTCAACGCGATCGCGACGATCCCGATCAACGCGTTCTGGGTGGTCTTGACGATGGTGGCGATCTGCAGGGCGTCCTCACCGGCGAGGGCGCCCGCGGCGGCGACGGCCGCGGTGGTGTCGATATTGCCGCCGATCCACGCCCCGGCGACGGGCTCGGAAAGGTTGAGAACGTCTGCGAGCCAGGGCAGTAGGAAGATCGACGGCAGCGCAAAGGCGATCACCAGCGACGCGGCGTACGCGAGCTGTTCCTTCTTCGCCTGCACGGCTCCCGCGGCCGCGATGGCGGCGCTGACACCGCAGATCGACACGGCCGACGCCAGCAGTGCACGCAACTTGTCCTCCAGCTTGAGGACTCCGCCGAGCCACCAGGTGAAACCGAACACGATGGTGATCAACAGCAGCGCCTGGATGATCGCCGGTCCCGCCGCGGTGACGAGCACCTTCAGGTTGATGGACGCCCCGAGCAGGACCAGACCCGTTTTGATGAAGAACTCGGTACGAAAGCCCCGCGACAGCGCGTCGCGCAGTGCCAGTTTCGACAGAACGAGGTTACCGATCAGGCCCAAAGCGATTGCGTAGATCGGGAATTCGATGGACTTGGCGACCTTGGCGAACGGGGTGCCCTTGGCCCACTGCGGAACCTCCTGTTCGAGGAATCGGGTCGCCGCGCCCAACGCGATGACGAGCAGCACCCCGGCGACCGCGTAGCCGACCCCGTAGTCGCGGTCCTCGGCGGGGTTCTCGGTGGCGGTCTGCTCCGTCACGGGATCACGCTGCCCGGGATCGCTCCGGCGAGTACAAGAGCCAGCAGGCCCAGGCCGACGATGACGGCGAGCCAATCCTCGTTCATGCGCGGCACCGTATGTCGAGACGCGCGCGAGGTCACCCGTTGCGCTCAGCGCGATTAGATCGGTGGCGCCTCGCCATAGGTAGGGGACGGGGATGAGGAGGAAGATGAGGTCAACACGTCGCCCCGGTTCATATCGGTTCTCTCGATCCCCTTGATCAGCACTCCCACGTTTTCGCCGACGGTCGCCTCGTCCTGCTGTTTGCGAAACTTCTCGATGGCGGAGACCGTGAGGCCTGGACCGCCGTTGATGTGCACGGTGTCGCCGACGCGCAACGTCCCGCTTTCGACTCGGCCGGTTGCGACTACGCCGCGATTGCGGATGGAGAAGACGTCGACGACGGTCATCTTGAACATCAGGAGTGCGCCAATCGCTTGTTGATCAGCCGGGTGAGCCAGCCGGGGGAGAAGTGCGAGCCGGCCGCCAGCACCTTGGTTTGAGCGCCGACCGGGAAATGCACCTGGTGGATGGCGCGACGCAGCTTCGATGGTTCGGTGGCCGCCACGATGGCGTCGGCGATGTCCTGCGCCGTCAGTCGGATACCGAGCGACTCAGTGGTCCCCGTCTTGACGTTGTCGAGCATCCCCGTCTGCACGAACAGCGGCCACATCGCGATCACCCGGATGCCGTGGCGCTCCCATTCGAGGTCCAGTGCCTCGGTGATGCCCCGGACGAAGAACTTGGTCGCGCTGTAGTTGGCGAGTTCGGCCTGGCCGTAGATCGCCGACGCCGACGCGAGGTTGACCACGACGGCGTTCGGCGTGGTCCTCAGGTGGGGAAACGCGGCATACAGCCCGTTCACCACGCCCTTGGCGTTGATGTCGATTTCCTTGTGATGGCCGGCGATGTCCATCTCCTCGAACCTGCCGGCGCGCAGGATTCCCGCGTTGTTGATCATCACGTCGAGCCGGTCCCCTGCGGCTCTTACGAACTCACCGACCCGCTGTGCCATCTCGTCGGCGTCGGTGACGTCGAGGTGGCCGACGATCGCCTCGGTGCCGAGCCCGTCGATCTCGTCGGCGAGCGTCTTGAGCCCCACTTCATCGATGTCATAACCACCGACGGTGAAACCCTTCCTGGCAAAGGCCAGCGCCGTGGCCCTGCCGATGCCGGCTGCGGCACCGGTGATGAAAACGGTCTTGTGGGTCATGTAAACGGCATACCAGCTTCGAGGAGGTCCAGTGTCCGATACATCCGGTCGGCGATGCCGGAGGGATGGCCGTCGAGGGCGGTCAGCATGCTGCCGGTCACTGCACCCACGAATACGCGCACTTCGAGGTCGTCAGTATCACGGCTGGTGCGCCTGGCCTCCGTCTCGGCGAGCCGGCGGGCGGTGCGCTGGTATTCGTCCATCTGTGCGGCCCTCAGTTCCGGCTCCGAGAGGACGATGCGAAGTCGGGCACGCTCGAAGCGCCACTCGGCGGAGGCGAGAGCCGCAAGCGTGATCTCGACCGAGCGCCGAAATGCCTTGAGCGGCGCCATGTCTGCCGGTTGGGCGGCGAGCGCGTCGACGGTGACCATATCCAGGTCGTTGGCGATCAGCACCGACTCCTTGGTGGGGAAGTAGCGGAAGAAGGTGCTCGGCGCTATCTCGGCAGCCACGGCGATCTGTTCGATCGTGGTGTTGGCGTACCCGTTCGCCTGCACGAGCCGCAGCGCCGCACGCCGAATGGTGTCGCGGGTCTGGATCTTCTTTCGGTCGCGCAAACCCACCGCCGACTTGGTCGCCCCCATGGGCGGATTGTCTCAGGACAACGCCAACGACACGCCCAGTCCCGTCATTGTGATGGCAATCAGTCCGTCGAGGCTCCGCCAGGTCAGCGGGGTGGCGAACAGTCCGGAGAGGCGACGCGCCCCGAGGCCGAGGCCGACGAACCAGACCACACTGGCGGTGACCGCCCCGACGCCGAACAGCCATCGCCCGTCGCTGTGCTCGTTGGCCAGCGTGCCCAGCAGGATCACGGTGTCGAGGTAGACGTGCGGATTGAGCCACGTCAGCGCGAGACATGTGACCAGCGCTTCGAGTAGTCGCGCCGGACCCTTTTCCGACGGAGTCAGCGCCGACGGCCGCCAGGCCCGCCGCGCCGCGAGCAGCCCGTAACCGATCAGAAACGCCGCGCCGCCGAACCTTGCGGCGTCGAGCGCGACCGGATGCGCGGCAATCAGTGCACCGATGCCCGCGATGCCCGCGGTGATGAGCACCATGTCGGAGACGGCGCACACCGCCACGACCGCCAGCACGTGCTCGCCGCGGATGCCCTGGCGCAGCACGAAGGCGTTCTGCGCGCCGATCGCGACGATCAGCGTCAGCGAGGCGAGGAAGCCGACGATCAGGGGCGAGTCCACAAGGTTGACGCTAGGGACCTACAGCCCATCAGTACAGCTAAAGATTCTATATACGCATTAGCAATATTAATGTAAGTCAGTCTGATGACGATGCACGTCGGCGGTGCGGTTGTAGGTTCCCATTCTGCGTGGCGGATTCTCATTTGAGATGGCGGATGGTGGCGGATCCGCCATCTAGATGAGAATAAGTATGACTTTTGGCTGAGTTGCTCTGCGCGGATGGGCTTAAGGTCTTGCCGATCGCCTAGCCGAGCGGGCAAGCTGATTGCACGCCACTGTGGCGGAGTATTCCGATGTCTGCGCCGGATTGTCTAGGCTCCGAAGCTACGGTCGCTGGGCGGCCGTGGGTGGGTGAATCCTTGGCTGAAGGTTGGATACGCGACAGGGCTGTCGAGGTAGATGCCGAGTCTGCGACCATCGATTTGCGACCTTCGAAAGGCGAGATTGAACGTTCGTCGGTAGCGGGCGTGTCGCAGGCCGCGTTGTTAACCGCGAGGCCGTGGCGGACCTTTCGATGGTACGAGGGGCAGCGCCACTATTCGGGCAGTTATTGGGCGGCAACGGAAGCCAACCATGTCATCTATGAGTCGCGTTTGGAACTGTCGGCGTTGGTAATGGCGGATTTCGATCGCGCGGTGTGCAAGATCGTCGCCCAGCCATTTCTGCTGCAGGCAGTGGTGAACGGTCATCGTCGTCGCCACATTCCGGACTATTTGCTGCGCACAACAACGGGTTTGGTAGTGGTCGATGTTGTTCGAGCGCGGCGCCTTGCGGAGGACCCGGCAGCTGGAGAGCTGTGTGCGTGGACCCATGAGGTAATAGGCTCAACAGGTTGGGAGTATCGGGTGTATAGCGAGCCGCCCACCGTCCTGATGCGAAACGTCGGATTCCTTTCCGGTTATCGGCGCTCGCGCTACATCTCACGAGATGCTTTGCGGGAAATCATTTTTCGTCGCAGAGCTATGGTCGGCCTACGAATCGATGACGCGCTGCGGGCAATTGGTAGAGCGGGCCCTGGGCCGCTGATGCGTAGTGCGCTGCTGCATACTCTTTGGAATCAAGAGTTCTCCGTGGACCTGCAAGGTCCGTTGCGTTCTTCCACTGTCTTGGGTGCGCCGCGATGACGCGGGCTTCGACACCGATTAGGACCGGAACTCGGTTCATGTATGAGGGTATGGCCCTCGAGATCGTAGAGATGCACGTCACGGGTGAGTCGTTGGAAGTTCTCGCCAAAGCGCTACGCGGCGAGACGATCAGGCGCCTGTCCATGTGTGAACTGCTGGAATGCGACCGCAGCTTGATCCTGCCCGACAATGATGAGGTTGCGCTGGATGCAATGGAAGCGCCTAGTGTGACCTTGTCAGCCGTACCTGCCGCTGTCCGGCAGCAAGCTTGTGAACGTGCAGCGCACGTACGAGAGGTGTTGACCGGTTTCCGCTCCGGCTCCGTAGCGATGGCGTTGGCGTGGGAGCCCAAACCTGAGTACTGCTCCAAAATTCCGTTGGCGGAGCGCTACCACGCAAAGGTGCGCGAGCTACGCGCTGCCGGAGAGCGCGTGGCCTATCGCACCATCGAACGGTGGGTGCAGCAATACCGTGCACACGGAGAGGCAGGGTTGGTCTCGCAACGCGCGGTTCAGCCCGGTATTGGCGGACGGCAGGATCCGCGGTGGCGGGAGACGGCTCTTGAGGTCATGAGTGAGTATGTAGATCTGTCGAAGCCCAATGAGGACTTGGTGATTCGTCGCACCCGTGCTCGGTTGGAGGCGCGGTTCGGTGTCGGTGCCGTGAAGATGCCGTCGCGGAGCACCGCTTACCGGATTCTGGGCGAGCTCGAAGAGCAGCACCCGCTGTTTAAGTACAGCACGAAACGCAACCGTGACGTCGCGACACGGTCGAGGGAGGTGTACGGCAAGCTGGCTCCGACCCGGCCGGGGGAGTACGTGCTGATGGACACGACGCGTCTGGACGTGTTCGCGATGGATCAGAACACTTTGAGGTGGATCAATGCCGAGCTGACGGTGGTGATGGATTGGTACAGCCGCTGCATTACCGGATTGCGGCTGACCCCGGTCTCAACGAAGTCGATCGATGCGGCTGCGGCACTGTACGAGACGTTTCGGCCGCGCCCGGCGGGGCGGGACTGGCCCGCGAAGGCAATGTGGCCTCCGCGGGGCATGCCGCGCTCGGTCCTTGTGGAACAGCAAGTGCTGGACGCGAATAGCGTTTTGGCGGCAACCCCGGCCGTGGTGCCCGACACGTTGGTAGTCGATCACGGCAGGATCTATGTCAGTGCGCATCTCAACAGCGTGTGTCAGCGTCTGGGGATCTCGATACAGCCGGCCCGGTTGCGCCGACCTCGTGATAAGGGGCCAGTGGAGCGGTTCTTCAATACGCTGCGAGTGGGCCTGCTGCAGGAACTGCCCGGCTACAAGGGTCAAGACATCTTCGCCCGCGGGGTGTCGCCGGAACAGGATCGCTGGTTCTATCTCGATGAACTAGAGGCGATCATCCGCGAATGGATCGCAGTGATCTATCACCACACTTCTCACGAGAGTCTGACTGGTATCGGTGTGCCTGGCCTGCACATGACCCCGGCGGAAATGTTCGTCCACGGGGTGGCGCGCGCCGGCTACCTCGAGGTACCGCGCGACCCAGATCTGGCCTATGAGTTCCTACCGGTGGCGTGGCGCACCATCCAGCATTACGGCATCGAAATGGACGGGCGAATCTATAAGGGCGGCATCATTGCTGGGCGAGCGAAGGAGAAAAGCCCGTACCCGGAAGGGAAGTGGCCGATCGCCTACAACGTCGATGACATTAGAACGGTGTACTTCCGTGATGGCCGCACGCGGGCCTGGCATCGGCTGGTGTGGGAGCACGCCGACATGCTCGATGCTCCGATGAGTGAGGAAATTCTGCGGTTTGAGCGGGCGTTGGCCAAGGCGCAGAACCGGTATGTCGACGATCCCTTGGCTATCGCCTGCTTCCTGGAGCGCCGAAAGCTGACCGTCGGCAACTCGATAGCCGAGCGGCGCAGGGTATTGCGGGTGGGCCGCGAACAGTCATCGCTCGTTGCTGATCTCACCCCGTCGCCGAGCTCTGAATTAAATTCGGTGACAACAGCCTTGGATCGCCAAACCGGGCAGCGTGGCCTTGACGCCGGAGCCGCCGACGGCCGTGCTGATGACCTCGACGACGAAGCCGAGCTGCTCGATGAACTCGACGATGCTGATGAACCGCCGTTAGAGCATGGCAGCTTCTACGACGGTGTATTGGAGGTGCAATGACAGAACAAGCCCCTCCGCGGTCGACGCAGACAGCCGCCGTGCGAGCACGCGGCAGATCGGACAACCGAAACCCGCGTGAATACCTGGACAACCTGACCTTGGCGCGCAAAGAGGGATGGCGCGCAATGGTTGAGGCACCGCCGCTCATCAGGCCAGAACCGTTGTCCAACAGACGACTTCGGCAACTAGGTCGGGCGGCCAAAGAAGACTACAACGATCAGCGGCGCCGTTGGCACGCTCAGATGGGCACGGTCATGACCGCCGAATGCCAATCGGTGCTGGAGCAACTCGAAGACTTCGTGGCGTGCAACTGCCAGACCGGTGAGGACGCCAAACCCCTGATCGCGCTCAGCGGCCTGCCCGGCTTGGGAAAAAGCACAGTAGCGCGGGTCTTCGGAAAGCGCCTACACCTGCGACACATCGAGCGCTACGGAGCGACCACCCGCGCGGGCGACGAGCGGTGGCCGGTGTGCCGGATCGGTATGACCGCCTCCACCGGAACCCGCGAATTCAACGCCGCGTTGTGCGATTTCTATGCCCATCCCGGCGTGTCTCGGGCCAGCGCACAGCAGCTTCTGCGATGCGCGCTCGATGATGTGTGGTCGTGTGAGACACGGCTGCTGATCATCGACGACCTGCACTTCTTGCGGGGCCGCCATGAGCGGATGACCGACCTGAGTAACCAGTTCAAATACATCGCCAACGAATTCCCACTGACTGTGCTTCTGATCGGTATCGGGCTGCACGAACGCAACGCGCTCCTCGATGACCGCAACGCCTATCGCGACCACGAGATGGAGCAGCTGCTGCGCTGCACGACGCCGGTGGACATGTCACCGTTTGGCGTCGATACCGAGACGCAGCGGCGGCGGTGGCGCGACGTGCTGCTCACCCTGGAACAACGACTGCTGTTGACCCAGAAGTATCCAGGCATGCTGGCCGATGACCTATCCGATCAGCTGTTCGTGCGCAGCACCGGTCACATCGGATCGCTGATGGCGCTGATCAGGCTGGCCTGCCAAAAAGCCATGCGCACCGGCACCGAGAAACTCACCGCCGACCTGATCGACACGTGCCGCATCGACAGCGCCGCCGAACTAGGCCGCCGCGAGCTGCAAGCAGCGTTTCGCACCGGCCGAAAAACTACACGCCTGCGAACAGCGCCGCCACCATGACCACGGTCCGCGCTCTGCCGCTGGCCACCGCACCCGTGCCGGGCGAAGCGCTGGATTCCTGGCTGCAAGCCACGGCAGTGCGCCACGGCATCGCACTCACTGATCTATACCAGCATCTGGGCCTGGACACGATCAGAGATCTGCGCGATTGCATCAGCACTGTCGCTGTCACGAATGACACCGCGCAAAGAATCAGCGCCGCAACCGGTGTCACGCCGACACAGATTCAGGCGATGACACTGGCCCGCTATCTGCCGGCGGTGACCCGCCGCCCGGATGCGGCACCAACGTTTACGGCCGTCACGCCGGGCCACCACGGAGACGGGTGGCGCTTCTGCCCGCACTGCCTGGCCGCCAGCGGGGGAGCATGGCTGCTGCGGTGGCGCTTGCTGTGGAGTTTCGCCTGCCTGCAGCATCACTGCCTGCTCTCGGAGCGCTGCCCACGATGCGGCCGACGACAACGGGCGCCGCAACCTATCGACGCGGTGCCGCCGCGCCCCGTTCACTGTGCCTACCCGGATCCAACGTCCACGGGGCGACGCCGACCGCGCTGCGACGCCGACTTGGCCGACACCGCCGTCATTGCCTTGTCGCCTGCCCACCCCGCAATGCTTGCCCAACGCGTCCTGGACAGTCTGCTCGCTGGTGAACTGGGCCTTTTCGGGCTCTACGCCGACCATCCCACCGCAGTGCCCGACGTCCTGGGGGATATCCGCCTTCTCGGACGCGGCATCCTTTCGGCCACCAAAGGCTCCTACCTCGACGACCTGTTGTTACCGGCCGACCTCGCCACACGATACCGAAAGCAGTTGCAACACAACATCGTTGCCGGCGCAATGGGAGGCATCGCCACATCGGTGATCGAAAGTGCGGCCGCAGCGACCGCCGCGATCACGCTGCTCGATAAGTCCGATCTGCAGTCCGCCGCGGCGCCACTGGCCGCGCTGCCCGACGATGTCTCGCGCTTCGTGCTGCAGCTGGCAGGGCCAATAGAACGCCTCGCCGTGATAAACCGGGAAGTACTGGCACTGGCCCCCGAAGTGGTTGGTATTCACAGCCAGAACCTGGGCGAGCGGATCAGAGACTGCAGAGACTCATCGAGGTTAGCGAGCACCGCGTCGGCGATCTGTTGGTGGCCTGCGATGTGGAGTCACCAGTGCTGCGGACCAGATTGTCAATCAATCGCTCGATCTGGGTGATCAACACGTCGTACTACGCGGTGTACCACGGATTATCGTGGACACTCGTTGCCTGTGGGAGGTGCGGAAACAATCGCGTCGAATATCGCTTGGGGCCAATTGACCATGTGCCCAACACCTGCAAGCACGTCCAACCTAGCGCCGAGGGCGCCGGCAACCACATCAGAGTGCCATCGCGGTGAAATGCGATCATCTGTGCCCCAAAGCACTGTGACGGCAAGGGGCGCGACGTTGGGCAGGCCTTGTTCTACCGAGTAGACGGCCATGACGTCGAGCAGCGGCCCGACGTGCCGCGGCATCTCAATGCGCAGCCGACGCGTCATCTCGACGACGTCACCGCGTGCGTTGGATCCGGTCAAGCGTTTGGCGAGGAATCTGCCGACCGGGTCTATACGAATGAGATCGCCGCCGCGTCAGTGGGGCGGATACTCAGGCGATAAGTCGACCGCCCATCTTGACCCGAGAGCGGGAATCAACCCGCCGACGCGCCGCGCAGAAACATCTCAGCCAGTACCTCGTGTGGTTCATGCCCGGGTGGGAGCACCCCTGGTGTCAGTAGCGCGTGAGCCAAGGCGATAAACGCCGCCGCCAGCCACTCGGGGCTGACGTCGTTTCGCAACACGCGCTTGGATTGCCATGTCGTCATCAGCGCGGAGAGTCCGATCGGATCCGGCCCGGCCGCCGCCACGTCTGGTGTACCGATCAGAAACGAGTACCTATTGCCGAATTGCGCAGTGTCGGCCGCAAGACGATAGACCGCGCGCTCGTCGGGGTATAGCTCTGCCGCGCGCTCGACGACCACGCGGCCTTCAGTAACAGCGCGCGCGGCCACCGCAGCAATCAGGTGCTCGCGCGAGGGGAAGTGTCGGTACACGGTGGCGCGGTGCACGCCCGCCACTTGCGCGAGACGCTCCAGCGAGGCCGCTGGGTCGGCCCCGAGCGTGCTCACCGCGGCGGCGAGAATGCGCTCGTTCGCCACGCGCGCGTCGGCGCGGCGGGGACGAGAAGACATGTGCTCATTCTCGCTTAACCCGACGGCCGTCTTGACCGCGGGCGCAACTGTTTTAACTCCCTGGACGCGAATCATTAGGCAGAAGGCAGGTTTCAGGCCGTCGCGGGCCGGCCCCGATGCGGATTGCGGCCACGCCCGTCTGCGCAAGAATTCCGCTAAGGCACCGGAAAGTACGACGGAAAAACGTTCGGCGGTGCTGTACGCATGGCAGCGAAAATATTGAATGGCACGAAATACAAAAGGATGTAGGTGACTTCGGCGAAGGCGAAGATGGCTAAGAACCGCACAAACGTGGCGGGCCGCCGCTGCGTGCCTACCAAGGGCAAGCCACGTTCAACGAAGGACAACCCATCCTTGTCGCGATACCACCTGAGGGCAGTCAGCGTGGTCCAGGCAAGTGAAAACAGAACGGGGTTGTAGACGGGCCAAGCATGGACGGTCCCATCCCAAAGAGTCAGTGGTTCATAAGGACTGATGTTGGCGATGGCGCCAAGCCGAAGGTAAACATTTTCCGAAACCCCGCTAATAAGCATGTTGGACACAAACACCAACCCGAACGCACGAGCCGGTCCCCAAGTCGGGTGCTTATCCCTCACGTAATCCAATAGTCGACAGCCAGAGCGAACGGCCAGAAAGAAGGCCCACGTGTAGGCACCAAACACGAATGCGATTGGAACAGCCCATAGCTGGGGCTCGGCGCTGTTCCATCCGGGAATGAAACCGCCCCACGATCCGACATTCAACTGGTGTGCGTTGTACTGAAACGCAAACACCCAGTAGTTGTCGAGAACATCCCAGAGGTTGAGGCAAGGGCTGCGATGACAAACAGTCCGTCAAACCCAAGAGGCCGACGTTGGATCAATGGGCGAAGTACGACAAACCAGAAGATCGCGACGAAAGCCGCGAACTGACCCCACTCAAGCGCATGGATGAGCATCAGTTTCGTTGCGGGCATCGGATCGTCGCCGGGCGGGACGGACGACACGCCGCCCACAAACCATTTCCCGAGCACGTAAAACGCAAGAAGTAGCGAAGCGCCACCGAGAATCGGCCACGCTATCGTCAGGCGCTGCATCGTCAACGGGCGAAGTTGAGATTTAGGTTCGGACACTGGATCCGACATGCTCAGCCTCCCCGGCGAGGGCTCCTAAGTGCGACATCACTGTCGCACTTAGGAGCGCGCGAGTCAAGGGATCGCTGTCGCCCCCGCCCGGATGAGCCGCGGGCGCCGGAATCGATCCAATGTATGAATAGCGCGAAGCCCAAACGCGAATCCTCATACGCCGCCTGTCGGATGCGCCTCCTCCCGATCAGGCGCACACGCTCCACCTGGCTTGAAGACATAGACAACCCGGGCCGCTTATGCGCACGTCCGAATTGTGACCAGCCGTACTGGTAGTGCTGGAAGGACAGATCCGCTTGCGGCAGAGGGCGCCTCGGCCAAGGCGCTCAGGCACAGACGTGGACCCGCGAATCTCCGAATCGCTCGCGGAGGCGTGGGCACTCTCGCAACAGAACGCGCAACAACACGACTCCAACCTGCGCATCAGCGGTTGTCCGGTTGCGTACAGTGAGGCCCGGATAGATCTCACGTCGATGACAACCGGGAAAATGAGTGGCCACTGCACAAGGACCTAGCGCCAAGCGCGGCGTGCAGGCGGATCGAGAGTTCATCGGGACGCCATTCGAACTCGACGAGCTAGACCTCGCCTTAATCGACGAACTGAGGCAGGACGGCCGTGCCGGAAATCGGGCACTCGCCGCTCGGCTCGGCGTAAACGAGGTGACCATCGCCGCGCGGCTTCGCCGGATGGAGGAGGCGGAGGTGATGCGTGTCGTCGCAATCACCGACATCCGCTTGTTCGGACACCGCGAGTTCGCCTTCGCCATGATCAAGGTAGTCGGCAGATCGGTGAATCCTGTCGCCGCAGACCTGGCGAGGCTGCCGGAAACAATCGGCGTGACCGTTTGCACCGGCCGCTACGACATTGTCGTGGGGCTGTTGGGCCGCGACCGTCGTCATCTCGCCGAGTTGTTCGGAACCGTCCTCCCGAAAATTAAGGGGACAGGGAGGGTTTTCGGCAACATAGCCCTTGACGTGGTCAAGTACGACTCGAAATGGGCGCTGTTCGGGGTGGACTCGGGCAGCATGCCCGAGACCCAACCGAACGACACCGTTGACCAGATGGACCTGGCCATCATCGCGGAGCTCCAGCAGAATGCTCGACGCAGTAACCGGCAGATCGCCGCGGACCTAGGTGTCTCCGAGGGCACGGTTCGTATACGAATCAAACAGATGTTGGCTGACCGTGTTTTTCGCATCCAGGCGGTGTCGGACGTCGTTGCGTCTGGCGTCGGCGCGCATGCTTACATTTTCGTCGAATGTGTTCCAGGCAAGGTCGACAACGTGGCGAAGGCACTTGCCCGCCGAGATGACGTTGCACAGCTCACTCGAGTCCTCGGCCACTTCGACCTCGTGGCCGTACTTCACGCGGCCGACCGGTCAACATTGATCGACAGCATTCACGACAAGATTTCGCTCATTCCCGGGGTACATCGGATGGAGATCCTCGATGGCGTCGCCACGCTGAAGCACACCTATGCCTGGACGTGGATTGTGTAACCACGTGAGCGTCGCTCGCTGCGATGATGAGGTCATTGCATGATTCGTGTCATATCCGCTCACTTTCGCCAACTCCCTCGTCCGTGGACGCCACGACCGATTGCGCCATCCTCCGTCCGCCGGACGTGCGCGGCGAGGCGCGCTGCCCAGCGGACAAGAACTTGCAGCAACGCGCAGGCCGAAAGCGGGTCTGCTGGTGGCTCCATACAAATTGCCTGCAGCAATGCCCATGCGCAGTAAGGTAGCGAACATTCTACGCATAATTGACTCTTTGCTCGTGGAAGACTTAAGGTAACGTAAGACCAGGCGCGCAGGCGAGCGTCGCCGGATGGTCGTTTACCCCGACGTTCGATCCGCAGCAGCGACGAGAGGTGCGTCGACTTTAATGCACGCAATTGACGGCCAAGCGCACGACGTGATCATCGTGGGTGGTGGCCACAACGGGCTCGTGGCAGGCTGCTATCTCGCAAAGGCCGGCCTTCGGGTGTTGCTGCTGGAGCAGCGAGACTGGCTCGGGGGTATGGCCGCCTCGCGCGCGTTCGTCCCAGAGGCTCCCGACCACATTCTCAGTCCCGGCGCCTGGGAGAACGTCTACTTCCGCGCCGGTGGTGTGGGTCGAGAACTCGATCTCGGGCGGTACGGCCACCGCGATCTGGACGCTGCAGGCTGGGCGTGGCTGGGTGATCAAGGAGAGTCTCTCGTTGTGCAACCTGATCTGCGCGGGACCGTGGACGACATCCGGCGGTTCTCCAGGCGGGATGCCGAAACGTACGCCGATCTCATCGGTGCAGCGGTCAAGATCCTCAAGATTCAGGACGCGTACGGCTTGTCGCATCCCAAGCGCCCGAGCCGCGCGACACTGATTGCGGCGATGCGTGCGGTGGCGGGTGGCAGCCGGGCGCGGGCGCTGCTGTCGTCGGCACTGACCACCACTGCCGCAGACGGCATCGACTCGCTCTTCGAATCTGAAGCGGTGAGGGGGATCTTCGCCGGAACCGGCGCGATTCTCGCCCCGCTAACGGTCGACGGAAGTGCAATCGCTGTGCTGGCTCCCGCCATGATCCACCATCAGGGTGCGGCACGTCCGGTCGGCGGAATCGGTGGTTTGGTGGCCGCCCTGGAGCGGTGCTTCGTCGCTCACGGTGGTGGTGTCCGGCTGGGCAGTGAGGTGGCCGCCATCCGGATGGGTAAGCGTGGGGGCATAGTCGAGTTGTCCGACGGCACCGTACATTCGGCTGACAGCGCCGTCATTGCTGCCTGCCCGGTCCATCGCGTGCCCGCAATGGTGGGTGACGCCATGGGCGCTGAGATCGCCGAGCGAATCCGACGGGCTCCGGCCAACTCGACCGGCCTCGGCACGTTCACCATCAATGCGGCGCTGTCGACCCGCCTCGATCTGCCCCACCACCAGCCTAAGCGAACGGACGGGGTCGACCTTCGCAAGCCCGCCCTCTACATGGGCTCGCTCGAAGAAGTCGTCGCTGCCGGCGAGCAGTCCGCGCGCGGCGAGGTGCCTGATCGGACGACGTTCTGTCTCGGCATCCTGTCGGCCGTCGACGGAAGCCAGGCCCCCGAGGGGCAGGATGTCGTGCAGCTGTACGCCCCCGCCCCCGTGAAACCCGTTGGGGGTTGGGACAAATGGCGCGCCGAAGCACAGCGTAGGCTCGAGGACAAGGTGGCATCCGCCGCACCGAATTTCTCGCGCTCCAAGATCGGCGCTTTCGTCGAGACCGCTGAGGATCTCGCCGAGCGCACCGGCGCCGAGAATGGCTGCATCTACCACATCGACAACGTCCCCACCAGGATGGGTGGGCTGCGCCCCGCGCCTGGGGTAGGTGCTTATCGCACGCCGATTCCGGGTCTGTACCTGGCGTCGGCCAGCTGCCATCCCGGCGGTGGCGTGTCGGGTCTACCGGGGAAGCATTGCGCTGGCGAAGTTCTGAAAGACGCCGGAGTTGTTCAGGGTGGCGTGGTGACGCGGATTCGGGCGGCCGTTCAGCGGCGGTGAGGCACCGGAGCGGTGATCAGCGCAATGTGCGCAACCTTCTCGCTGTGGTCCCCACGCCGGCGGTGGCTCGATGTCGCCCGAATTCACGGCATACCCGGTGTGGTTGTCTGCACAAGCGCCCGAACCCCGCGTCGCGCTCGATACCTTTGGGTCTGTCAGATCGGCGCGGGCCGCACCAAATCAGGTTCGGCCGAGTCGGCGACAAGTTGTTTGACGAGTCGTGATCATTCGTACTCGCGCGGCAGATCGCCTAGCGGGTAGGTCGTGTGGCATGGGTCATCTGGGCGTGACTTTCCATCCCGGCGTTGACGTCGACGCGAATGACTCGGTCTGCAGATGCCGTGCCGTTTGCCACGTGTCTTCCTTCTGGGCGCAGCAATCTCGGGGTCCTGGGCGAGGGACGGGCGACACCAAGACCGTCCACTAACGCACTTCGTAGCCTAATTTGAAGGACCGCACCGCACTGACGAAGATGTTGGGCTCGATCTCGGGTTCAGTCAGCGGTGTCAAAGCAGTGATGCGGCGAACCAGTTCTTCGAGCAGGACCTTGAGCTGCAGTCTAGCGAGGTGGGCGCCTAGACAGAAGTGCACGCCTGAGCCAAATGCCAGATGCGGGTTCGGGTGTCGCGATGTATCAAACTGGAATGCGTCTGCGAAAACGGCCTCGTCGCGGTTCGCCGATCGATACAGCAATACTATTCGGTCACCGGGTTCGACCGGGACTGCGCCGATGCTGGTCGATGTCGTCACGGTTCTAAAGAAATTGTTGATCGGTGTGACCCATCGGATCAACTCTTCGACGGCGGAAGGAATCATCCCAGGTTCTCCCGCAAGCCGTTCCCACTGCTGGGGATGGTCGCAGAGAGCGCGGAGGCCCCTACTGATCACCGTCCGCGTGGTTTCTGCTGCGCCCGAGACAAATAGTCCTGTCTCATCGAAGATAGCCGCTCGCGTCATGTCGCTGGTTGCCCACACCGACAGCACGTCGTCAAGGGGACACTCCCGACGTCGCGGTACCAAATTGTCGAGAGCTTCCCCTATCTCGAAGGTCGCTTCAATGAGGTCGTGTGCGACATTGTAGTCGTGAGGAAGTGAATCGATCCGCATCAAACGCTCTGACCACGAACGAATTTCGGGCCATGAATCCTCTTCGAAACCAAGCAGCTTTGTGGTCAGTCGAGCGGGCAAAGGTGCGGCAAGTTCGCTTACGATGTCGGCGGAGTCCTTGGTCATCATGGCATGGAGAAGATCCCGCACGGTTTCACGGATTACCGGCTCCCACGATTGCACCGCTCTGGGTGTGAAGCGATCGCGTACCAGGCCTCGTAGTCGACTGTGTTCGGGGTCATCTTGCGCAATCATGTTCTTCTCGCGCAGTGATTGCCACGACCGATATCCGAGTCCGTTGACGAAACGCGTCGGATGGCGCTCGATGTGAAGGATAGATGCGTGGTCCAGGACGCCGAGCA
Source organism: Mycolicibacterium moriokaense (assembly GCF_010726085.1). Taxonomy (NCBI): domain Bacteria; kingdom Bacillati; phylum Actinomycetota; class Actinomycetes; order Mycobacteriales; family Mycobacteriaceae; genus Mycobacterium; species Mycolicibacterium moriokaense. Next base: position 147,188 of record NZ_AP022560.1, on the reverse strand, counting down.
CGCCAGTCGCTTCGTCGTGGTAAACCGGTCCGTTGGCGCGCCACCGGCGAAAAGTGTTGTCCATTCCCGTGATATCTGCGTAGAAGTACGGGTCTAACAGGCCCGCCGGGGGTGGAGCGCCCTCCGCCGACTGCATGGCCGCCCGGCTCATTGTCTCAAGTGTGGCCTGGGATGGTCCTCGGGAGGGGCAGGTCATGTGGAGACTCCTGGTTGGGTAGCAGACCCCGCCTTGGGGTCGAGCGCGACTTCCGGATCGGTGGAATTGCGCAACACTTCGCGCGCCCAGACGTAGTCGGGTTTCCCGGCCGCGGTACGTCGGATTGCGTCAACCAGTACCAGCCTTCGGGGAAGCTTGTAGGCGGCCAGCTGATGCCTTAAGTCATCTCGCAACGTATCCAATGCGGGCGCAGGTGCGGTTCGCGATACGGCGACTGCAGCTACTTGTTGGCCAAACCGTTCATGAGGCATACCAACCACCACCGCGTCGGCTATGGCGGGATGTGCCATCAATACGCCCTCCACTTCGTGCGGGTATACCTTCTCGCCTCCAGTGTTGATGCACATGGACCCGCGACCGAGAAGTGTGATGGTGCCGTCGACCTCTAGCACCGCTCGATCGCCGGGAATGGCCCAGCGCGTGCCGTCGGGTCCGATCGGGAATGTCGCGGCGGTCTTCGCCGGATCGTTCCAATAGGCCAACGGGATCCTGCCGGTACGGGCGAGTCGGCCGGCTCGCCCCGTCCCAGGGGACATCGGTCTGAGCTCGTCGTCGACGACCGTGGTGCCCGCGCCCACGCGGAACTTGGCGGCACCGTTTTCTCCATTTCCGATCGCTACGCCGTTAGCGCCGGTCTCCGAAGAACCGAAGCCGTCCAGGACGACGACATCGGGAAGCGATCTTTTCAACTCTCGTTTGACGATTGGTGAAAGCGTCGCTCCGCCGGAAGAGATGAATCGGAGCGTGGACAGATCCCAGCTATGCGACTGTTTCGACAAAGTGTCAGCGAAGGGGCGCGCCATGCCATCGCCAATGAGCACTAATAGCTCCGGTCCCTCGATGGCGGCTAGTTCGGCCACACCAGCCGGATCGTATTTGTGCTGAGTCCACAGGATGGCTCCGCGGCCGGACAACAAGGGAGTCAGAGTGTTCCATTGACCGTTGCCGTGCATCAGCGGCGAGGTGACTAACCAGGGGCGCGGTTCACCGACCAGGTGTTTGACGATTTCGCCAGGGCGTTGAATCGGTTCACCGCCAGGATGACCGCCTTGTAGTGCGGCGAAAAAGATGTCTTCCGAGCGCCACAGAACGCCCTTAGGCATTCCGGTCGTGCCGCCGGTGTACAGCAAGTAGTGATCGTCAGAGCTTCGGGGCATTATGGACGCTGCCGGGTCTGCGGACGCCAGCGATTCTTCATAGGCGACACCTGCCCCGCCGACAGGGGCACTGCCCGCATCCTCGATGACGACGAGGTGACGCAGCGCGGGTAGTTCAGCCCACAGCCGATCGATCGTCGGGACGAAACTTCGTTCTGCGATGACAGCTACGGCCTGCGAATCTGACAGGAGATGGCGGATCTCGGAGTCGACGTAGCGGTAGTTGACGTTGACCGGCACCGCTCGGATCTTGAAGCAAGCCAACATGGATTCGACCCATTCGGCGCGGTTCCACGCCAAAATCGCGACGTGCTGCCCAGGTTGGACGTTCACTTCCAACAAGTGGGCGCCGAGCCGGCCGGCTCGGTCGTCGAGTTGCTGATACGTCAACCGCGATGAGCCGGCTACCAAGGCCTGCCGCTGCGGAATAGCCTGTGCGACAAGCTCGAAGAGGCTCGCCAGGTTGTACTGCGAGCAGGCGGCGATCTCGTTTTCGGTCTTGATCATGTGCTGCCGCCTTTCTGCATACGCTCGGCCTCGGCGTCGGCGAAATGCCGGCCGATGACGTGATACAGGTCCGGTCCGCGACGAAGGCTGTGCCCGCCGTCGACACCGAAGACCTGACCGGTTATCCAGGCAGACGCATCGCTGGCCAGGAAAAGCACGGCCTCTGCGATGTCGTGCGAGGTACCCAGCCGCGATAGGGGCATTTGATTGAGGTAGTCCGCTCGTGTGGGAATGTCATCATGGAACGGCTGTGTGGCGTCTGTTGGAACGAGGCCTGGCCGGATTGCGTTGACGCGGACGCCGAACCTGCCCATTTCGTCGGCCGCGTTTCGTGTCAACATCTCCACAGCGGCTTTTGCGATGGAGTACGGCGCCAAATACGGGTGGGTCAGCACACCGGCAATGGACGAGATGACGACAATCGATCCGCCACGGCACCGTGCCATCTCGGGAGCGCTGTGTTTGACGGTCAGAAAGGCGCCCGTCAAGTTAACGGCCAGTGTGTCGTTCCAGGCTTGCACATCGGTGAGGACCAGCGGTCCTGGCGATCCGCCGCCGCCTGCGTTAGCGACAACCACTCGCAAACCGGCCGGTGCTGCGGCGGCATACTCGACCGCGGCGGCTACCTGAGCTTCATCGGTAACGTCGGCGCGGATGAAACGCGTGGATCCGCCGATCTCCTTCACTCCCGCGCGCAGCTTGTCCTCATCTCGCCCGCAAATAGTGACTGTTGCTCCGGCCGCCGCCAATGCGGCGGCGCAGGCTCGGCCCAATCCGGATCCGCCTCCTGTGACCAAGGCGCCGTAGTCACGCAGAGTCGCCGGTCTCGCGGCGACGGCAGGGTTCATTTTGGTCGTCTCTTTCAACTTCAGTAATCACATTCCTCTACCGTGATGGCGCGGACGTCGCCATCCTCATGGGCGGGCTTGAGCGCGTATCTCGCTGGAGCCCGATACAACGCATATTCTCAGTTCTGGCACTACCCATACCGAATATGCATAGATCACGGGCCATAGCGCTAAGTAAACTGCATTTCACGCCGTTCGATCAACTCGCAAAGTGTTAGGGCTGATCAGAGCGGATGCGTAGTTCGCCGAAGGGGCCAAGCCGACCGGGGTCAGTGATGGCCGGCGGTCCGGCGGACTCGACTCACGGTCGCGCCATGAGGTGATGCTCGACCGAGCCACCGAGTGAGGAAAATCAGATGCGATCGTGGCGGGCAACGGTGAGCTTATCTACTGCTCTTGCCCCGTCGCACCAACCACTTGAAGATGGTAATCGGCTGGGCCGAACATCGCGTCGATGGCGAGGATGCGTTTCAGATGGTGCCCCACGGCTATCTCATCCGTCATCCCGACACCGCCATGGATTTGAACCGCGGACTCAGCGAATCCGCGCCCGAGGCGGCCCACCTGAGCTTTCAAAACACTGAAGTCCCTAGAGGACGCACGGCCAACGTCTGCAAGTGCGGTGGTGTAGAGCAGAGTTGAACGTGCCTTGACGTAGGCAAGGCTCATATCTGCGAGCTTGTGGGCAATCGCTTGAAAGCTGGCGATCGGGACGCCGAACTGCTCGCGGGTCCGCGCGTACACCGTCGTTGCTTCCAACAGTGCACCCATCGCGCCCACCGCCTCAGCGGCGACGGCGAGTATAGCGTCGTTAACGACGTTCTGAATTGACTGTTCGGCGTTGTCATCTATTAGGGCTTGCGAGGGAATACGAGCATCGTTGAAGCAGATGTTGGCGGCGGGCCGACCGTCAATCGTCCGCAGCGGCGTGATCTCAACGCCATCCACCGGGGGTTCGACAACCACGAGCGCGAGACGATTCGCACCCGATCGCGCGGTCACGACAAGAATGTCCGCGTCGGCGCCATCGATGACAAGACGTTTCTCTCCGCTGATCGAAATGCAATCACCGTCTAAGCGAGCGGTGGTTTCGATGGTGTCGACGCTCGCCGTGCCGTGTCCCTCCTCGTGAGCGAGCGCGGCGCGTGACTCCGCAGTGATGATTCGGCCCAGCCACGACAACGCTATGGAATTCTTTTCCGCCCGGGCGAGCGCGCGGCCAGCGAGCAGTACGGAAGAGAAGTACGGCTCCACGACGAGGTAGCGTCCGAGAAGTTCAGCAACCGCGACGATGTCGGAGGGGGTCCCGTTGAGGCCACCTGAGACTTCCGGCAAGGGCATCGCAAAGAGTCCCATCGTTTCAAGCCGACGCCATACGTCCTCGGACATCCCCGCAGGGGAGCGCAGAATCGTCTGGCGCTGCTCGAAGCGGTAATCGCGCTCGAGATAGCGAGCGACGGTGTCGCGCATCATCACTTGCTCGGCAGAAAAGGTGAAGTCCATGGAAATCCTTCAGGCTGACGGCAGGCTGCGGGCCAGCAGGTCTCGTTGAATCTCGTTCGTGCCGGCGTAAATAGAGGTGGCCCGTGTGTTCAGGTAATACGGCATGGCGACCGAATCGAAGGCGCTTGTCGATGCCCGTGCGGATTCCTCGGTGAGGGAATCCAGCTGTAGCGGTATGGCTTCCAGCCCTGCCACTCTGACCATGAAAGTCGACATACGTTGGGCCAACTCGGAACTCATTATCTTCACCAGTGACGGAGTCGCCGGCCCGGAGGCCATCGGATGAGAGCTGTTTACCAACATCTCGAAGGCTTCGTACGCGACGAGGTCAGCCTCCAGTTCCCCGAGGTCGCGTTGAAACACGCGATCCTCGGCGAACGTGCAACCGTGAGGAGACCTCGTGACGCCCGCGGCCTCGACCACGTGCCGCAGTCTGCGACGCATTGCCGGGCCTTGCATCGCCCCGCCACGTTCATGGCGCAGCAATTGCTTGGCTACTGCCCACCCGTCGTTCTCGGCGCCGACTCGCCCCGACTGGGGCACCCGCACGTCACTGAAGAAGACTTCGCATTGTTCGGGCTGACCGTCGAGGCCGGTAATCGGGCGAACGCTCATTCCTGGATAGTCGACCCTGTCGAGCAAGAGGAATGTGATGCCGTGCTGCTTCTTGCCCTGGTGGCTGGTGCGCACCAGCATGAACATGCGGTTGGCTCGGTGAGCGAGTGTGGCCCAGATCTTCTGGCCGTTGATGATGTAATCGTCTCCGTCGGGGACGGCCGAGCAGGCGAGCGATGCGAGGTCCGACCCGGAGTTCGGCTCGGAGTATCCCTGGGTCCAATAGTCTTCGCCGGACAGTATTCCCGGCAAGTACCGCTTCTTCTGCTCTTCGGTACCCGCTTCGATCAGGAGGGGCCCAACCATCTGAAGACCGTTGGGAAGTAATGGTGGCAGGTCTCGAGTGCAATACTCCTCGGCGAAGACGAGGCGCTGTTCGATGGACCATCCTGTGCCGCCGTGCTCAACCGGCCATGCTGGGGCCGACCAACCCTTCGTGTGGAGGATGCGATGCCACTGCATAACCTCGTCGAAAGGTGCGAAGGCACTGGTCACCTTTCGACCGGCCTCCCGTATGGCCGGTGTCGAAGCGGTGTCGAAAAACTCGGCGACTTCGCGGCGGAACGCCTCGAGATCTGGATCAAACGCGGCGGGTATCACGTCGACTTCCCTTCCCACGACCAGTGAAAGCTGCGATTCTGGCATGCATGTCCGGTCCGACCCCCTCGGTCTGTAGCACCTCCCACTGCAGTCCGGAGTCCAGCGTGTATCCATCGGTTGCTTCCAGCAAGCGCTTGTTGGCTCGATGGCTGAAAGGGGAGTGGGCCGCGATTCGCGTTGCCAGCGTTGCGATTTCGGAGTCGAAGCTGGCATAGGGCACAACGTACTCACACAGCCCGATGCGCTCCGCTTCGCTAACGTCGATCGTGTCACAGGTGAACATGAGCCGCTTGGCTGCAGCTCTCCCGATGCGTCGCGGTAGGCGTTGACTCATCCCCCATACTGGTGTCAACGCCCATTTGGCATGGGTGTCACCGAACTGTGCATTGTCGGCGGCGATGATGAAGTCGCATGCTAGGGCGACCTCGAGCGCGCCGGTATAACAGTGCCCGTGGACTGCGGCGATCACCGGCTTGGGTAGCTTTTCCAAGCGGCGCAGGATTTGGCTGTGCCAGCCCGCGGTTGGCGTCGCTTCTCCTTCGGCGAGATCGTTGAGATCGTGGCCCGCAGAAAAGCACTTACCGGCACCTCGCAGCACCACACACCGTATCGAGTTGTCTCGATACAGCGCGTCGACATGGTCTGCCAGCTCGCCGAACAATTCCACGGTCAGCGCATTCAGTTTGTCAGGCCGGTTGAGCCACAACGTCGTCCAGCCGTCGTCATCGTCTCGGCGGATCAAAGAACCCATCCCACTCTCCTTTTGCCTGGACCCGCCACACCAGCCGGCCACGGGCGGCCAGGGTCACTCATCGCCCTAGTTCAACCGCGCGACGGCAACGAGTCCGCCCAAAGGGACCGCCATGCCAACGTACGTAGCATATTGGAGGTAGGCTACGCAAAGTCGACTTTAGTAGGGACAACAAGGCCGTACTGCGTACTAGCCCGGTCGCCGGTTCACGTAGGCCGCTGCGGCCTATCTCCCAGTTGACACTGGACCGCCCGGTCTACGCAAATCCGGGAATATGCTACGTTCGATACCGTTTTTGCGTCATCAAAAGAGGCAGGGGTTGTGACGTGGGAGGTGGGGCTCGTAGCGCCGCGATCGTCGGACTGGGGATGACCGAGTTGGGCAAGGTCTACGGACGATCGGCCACGAAGTTGGCCGCCGAGGCGGTCCAGCGTGCTATCGCAGACGCTGGAATGTCTATGAGCGAGATCGACGGTCTGCTCGTGTCGCCAGGCGTGACAAATGACATCAGCATCGGGCTTGCAGCTGTCCTGGGCCTGCACGAGTTGTCAGTGCTCAACGAAGTCAGGGCTTTCGGCGCGACTGCCTGCGTGATGATTGCTCAAGCCGCCCAGGCGATAGCAGCCGGTGACGCCACTGCGGTGACGTGCGTCTTCGCCGACACGCCGCTGAAGCCGCGAGAGAACGCAGGAACCTCGTGGGTACACGCGGCAAGTAAGGGGCGCATGGAAAGAGCTAGCCGAGGATTTGCTGGCTGGTCGCTGGTGTCAGGCGCGGTCAGCCCTAACATCCTGTACGCATTGTGCGCCCAGCGGCACATGCAACGTTATGGCACAACGTCATCGCATTTGGGCGCAATCGCGGTGGCACAGCGGGCTTGGGCGAGTCGCAATCCGCTGGCGCAGCTACGCGAGCCCATTGCCCTGGACGATCATCAGGCCTCACGCTGGATCGCCGAACCTCTGCACTTACTTGACTGTTGCTTAGTCAGCAACGGTGCGATCGCCGTGGTGGTGACCTCGGCCGACAGAGCGGCCGCTCTAGCGCAACCTGCGGTGCACGTGTGGGGTTATGGGCAGGCTCATGAACCACGGCGGATGCACGCCGGTTCGGAATGGGGGCTTGTGACACCCGCTGTTCGCTCCGGCCGGCAGGCCATGGGCATGGCCGGCATCACGGCCGCTGACGTCGATGTTGCCGAGCTCTACGATTGCTACACATATACCGTGCTGGTCTCGCTCGAGGATTACGGGTTCTGCGCGAAGGGTGAAGGCGGCGATTTCGTCTCGGACGGCCGGCTGGCCCCGGGCGGCGAGCTCGCCTGCAATACCGGAGGCGGGCAGCTCTCCTCCTACTATATGTGGGGTTTCACTCCGCTGTCCGAGGCCATCATCCAAGCCCGGAACGCCGGCGGCGATCGTCAAGCTGAGCGCAATGACGTCGTGCTCGTAAGCGGTAACGGAGGCATTCTCGAACACCATTCGACCTTGGTGCTCAGTCCGCACCAGAGGCTCGCCGCGTGAACGCCTACCCGACGGTTAAGCGCGATGATGCGTCGGCTGGCTTCTTCGATGCCGCTCGCCGCAAGCAGCTGCAGATGGTTCGCAGCCCGTCTGGGGTGATACTGGGTCCCCAGGCAATCATCGACCCCGACGATCCGCTCGCAGTATTGGAGCCGGTGATCGTGTCGGGTGAAGGGACGTTGGTCAGCTGGGTCGTCGTGCATAAGGCGCCTCGTCCGGCGTTGGCCGATTCGGTGCCCTATATCAGTGCCCTCGTCGAATTGACCGAAGGACCCTGGCTGATTGTTCGCTTGATCGGGACTACTGAGCACCTGACCGCAGGTATGAAGGTCCGTGTCCGATACGAGCCGACCGGCTCCGATGAGGATCCCGGAGAAGTCGTGCCCGTGTTCGAGCCGGTGGAAGTCAGTGCCGAGTGATGAGTCAGTGGCCGGACATACCGCCGTCTACGGCGAGCGTCGCTGCCGTGATGTAGCTCGAGGCGGGGGAGGCGAGGAACAACATCGCCGCGTCTATCTCGCGGTGGCTGGCCATGCGCGGTGTCGCCGCCGGACTCAGCGCCCGGTTCAAAGCATCCTGACTCATCTCCGCGGTCATCTCCGTCTTGACGAATCCGGGCGCCAGTGCATTGACCCGAATGCCGTTTCGGCTAGTCCATTGGTGAGCGAGATCGCGCGTCAAACCGATCATTCCGGCCTTACTGGCTGAGTATGCGGCCTGGGGCAGGTGCGACGGCACCAGGCCGTAGACACTGGCGATGTTGACGATGCTGCTGCCCGGACCCATGAGCCGAGCGCAGGCGGTTGCCATCTGATAGGCACCGATGAGATTGACCTCGATGACTCGGCGGAACTCGGCTACGTCCTGCTTAAGCGCAGGCCCGACCTCGTTCGTCCCGGCGTTGTTGATAAGAATGTCCAATCGTCCGAACTCGGCGATGGTTCGGTCAGCAGCCGATGCGCACGCTTCCGGGTCACAAACATCCATCTGGATCGTGATCGCCCTCCGCCCGTATTCGCGAACCCCGGACGCGGTTCGCTCGAGGTCGTCAGCCCGACGAGCGGCAAGCGCTACGTCGGCTCCTGCCTCGGCTAATGTCGTCGCGAAACCCACTCCGAGGCCCGAACTGGCACCGGTAATCAACGCCACCCGCCCGTCCAGCCGGAACAGGCTCAGCACCGAGCCGGTCATTTCCGGCAGGCTGGACGGCGCATCAACCATCGATCCCTCCGTATCAGTCTTCGCTCGACAGGACGCACGCGCAATACACGGTTTTTGCCCTCGCAAATCCTGCCTTGTAGCGATCCCACCATACTAGTCAGCTGTATCTTCAGAACGTAGCCGCCCCGGATGCAGCTATTGCGAGGGCAGCATCAGGGCGATGTCGACCGAGAGGACATCGATATGGCGGGAGCTTCGGCAGCCGCGCTACGTGCATGCCTGCGGTGCTGTCTTTCGGCTGGGGTCGGGTAGCGTTCTGCCATGGTGCGCCGCCCGCGACAGCATCTCGATGACGTAGATCGCTTACTGTGCGAGGCGCTGATGAGCGAGCCCCGCATAACTGTGCGCAGCCTCGCCGCGCGGGTGGGGGTTACCGACGAAACTGTCACCGCTCGGCTGCGAAGGCTGCGCGAGACCAACGTATTGGCGACGACGGTTATGATCGACTCGCAGCTGGCAGGGTACGGTGCCGGTGCGATCGTTCGCATCAAGGCACCTCAGACGGGCATTGATACCCTGACGAAGCGTTTTCTGGCTCTGCCGTCAATCCAGTTCGTCGCTGCCGCCATGGGCGCATGCGATCTCGTGGTGGCGATACTCGGAGTCCACTTGGCTGATATCCGCGCCGTCCTGCAGTCTGCTCTTGGCGGCGTCGACAACGTGCGGTTGCTCGGAGTCGACGTCGTGACCGGTGCACTGGCTTACGATATGCACAGTCTCACATTGCCGATCCAGGCATGGTCACCCGAGGATCTGCCTGCGCCGCGCCCGGCACTCGACGAACTCGATTGCGCCCTGATTTCGCAGTTGGCGGTCGCCGGCCACGAATCCAATAGGGAGATTGCGCGCAGGCTCGGCATGAGTGATGCGACCGTGCGAAGCCGCATTCGGAGATTGGAGCAGGCCGGCTTAATGCGGCTGGTGGCGGGTGTCGATCCGGTCGGCGCTGGCGAGCGGCAGCTGTTCGCCATGGTGTTCGTCGTTATTGATGACGATAGAGCAGTGAGGCCGCTTGTCGGGCGGAGGCTGGTGACCACCTGCATGCAGACGGTAGGGCTGGCCGATCTGGTGCTGCAGATCGGCGGCAGAGCTGTGCACGAGCTCAGCGATTTCGTCTCGGAGTTGTCCGCTGTCGACGGTGTGCGAGACGTGGCGATCGCGTACCTCACCGAGGTTGGACTGCACCGGAATCACCTGGCCCGCCTCGACGTGTCGTCGCCAGGCGTTCAGAGCGATGGAACCTCGCTCTGAAGGAACAGCTGGCGCGCGAGGTTGTAGTCCGCTTTCCCAGAAGGAGTGCGCGGTACGCGGGCGACGCGGCGGATCTCGCGCGGCGCCTTGTACCTCGACAAGCGGTCGCGGACACCGCCGATGACCGCCTCGTCAGGCGGAGGTTCGGCACCAGGTGTGAACTCGACGATCGCCACAACACGTTGGCCGAGCAGTTCGTCTTCAACGCCGAACACCAAACTGTCGGCCACGGAGGGATGAGCTTTGATCGCCTGTTCGACCTCTTCGGGATACACCTTCTCGCCCCCGGTGTTGATGCAGGCATTGCCTCGCCCCAGCAGTCGCACCGAGCCATCGGCGTCCACCGTCGCCATGTCGCCGGGCAGGGAATGCCGCACGCCGTCTATCACCGGGAAGGCTCGCGCACTGCGCTCGGGGTCCTTGTAGTAGCCGCGCGGAACCATCGTGTCCGCTATGGCGACGGTGCCGACCTCGCCGGACCCTGGCGTTACCTCACTGCCGTCCTGTCGTACAACGCGCACACCAGGATTTGGAACAAACCGGGCGGCGCCGGGACTGAGGCCGCGCCTCGCGACTGAACGACCCATCGATCCCTCGCTGGAACCGAGCATGTCAAGCACGGTCAGCTCGGGGAGATGCTCGATTAGGCGGTCCTTGACACCGTCGGACAGCATCGCCCCGCTCGATACGATCACCTGAAGGCTGCTCAGTTCCAACGGATCGAGGCCGGGAGGATAGGCATCTAGCGCGTCGACGATCGGCCGTCCGAAAGCGTCGCCAACGATAACGGCCACCGCGACGCGCTGTTCGGCGACGGTGTGCAGAAAAGCCTTTCCGTCGAAGCTGCGGTTCGGCAGGAGCACGACCGGGGCACCGAAGAGGTGCGGCGTCATTGCCGCGATCCACATTCCTGCGCCGTGCATCAGTGGTGGACACGCGAGAGTCGCGTTCGCGTAGTGCCGCTCAGCCGTCACAAGGGCATGCGGTGCGGTCACAATCGGATCGGTGGCCGAGCTTTGCGCGTACAAAGTAGCCCCACCGTTGAGAAACGTGCGGGTCATGTCGCCGATGTCATACATCACCCCCTTGGGTAACCCTGTGGTGCCGCCGGTATAGAGCATGTAGAGGTCGTCCTCGAAGCGCGCGATCACAGGTTGGGGTGCCGCGCCAGCCAGGGCTGACTCGTAAGTGAGTGCACCGGGCACCGACGGGGCGTGTTGGGCGGTGCTGTCATCGACCTCGGTGTCGTTCACCTCGAGGAGGAGGCGCAGATCGGGAAGCCGCGCGATCGCCGGTCGGACCCGTTCGGCCAGGCTCGAGTGATAGACCAGCACCTCCGCGTCGGCATTCTCGAGCAACTGCACGAGTTCGCCGGGGCAATAGCGGTAGTTGACATTGACCGGCACCGCACGCGCCTTGAGCGCGCCGAACTGGGTTTCGAGGTATTCAGGGCAATTGTGGAGCAGTATGGCGACCTTCGCCTCGGTCCCGACACCGCGTTGCTCAAGCAACCCGGCAAAGCGGGCCGCGCGGCGCTCGTAGTCACGCCAGCTGAGCAGGCGATCGCCTTGGATCACAGCAGGTGCGTCGGGCCTGGCAAGCGCGATCGACTCCCAGATGTCGGCAAAGTGCATGCGCACGGCGATCCCCACTTCGTGATCGAGGTCCGCCGCGTATTGACCCCAGCGGCAACGCGACGGTGGTCCTCTTCAAAATCGGAATTTATGATAGCGCGATACGGACTATGCTCTAGTATCGGTGCGTGATTCTGTTTGGAAGCCGATCGACTCGTCGAGGACTCACTGGTTCTCGATCATGACGAGGACGAGTACTGGTCGGGCCGAAAGTGGCCACCCAGTGCCGCCGACGATTGGCGGTCCACCCTCAGCCGGGCGCGGACTACAGATTCTGGGTTCGCTGGCGCCGATGGCGGCGTGCACGGTTGTGGATGGCTTGCGAAGAACGCCGGTATCGGCAGACGCGGCCGTGCCTGGCCGCGTCGAGCAGATCACTCCGGCGTGGCTCAACCGCGTGCTGCAGCCGAAGCTCGGTGGGAGGCGGATCGAATCGGTCTCAATCGAACGTCACTCAGCAGGCACGTCGGTTCGCGCGCGAATGCACCTGCGTTACAGCGCAATCACTGAATCCGACGATTTGCCGGCCACGCTCTTCATCAAGAGCGCCCCTACGTTCGTCACTCGAATCGGTAACGGACTCTCAGGCACCGCCCCCACCGAAGCCGGGTTCTACAACGAGTTGCGCTTCAAGCTCGAGCTTGAGGCGCCGTACGGCTATTACAGCGCATTCGAACGCTACTCATGCCGCACAGTGCACCTTCTCGAAGACCTGGCGGCTACCCGTGCTGCAACCTTCTGTACCCCGACGACATGCATCTCGCGCGAACAGGCCGACGAGATCGTCGGGCAACTCGCTCGGCTGCATGCCGCAGGCGCCAACCTTGATGTGGTCACCCGGCAGAAGCCGGCGTGGTTGCGAACATACCCAACATGGTGGCACGAGGCCGGCTCAATCTCGATGGTTCGCAAGTATCATCTGCGGGGCCAACGCCGTGCAGACGAATTGGGGCTGACACCACGCCGGCTGGTCGGGCGCGGTGAACTTTTATGGTCGAAATTCGAAGCATCTGTCGACGCACATGCACGGTTGCCCCGCACCCTTCTCCACGGTGACACCCATCTCGGAAATTGGTACATCACGGGTGACGGCAACATGGGACTCTGCGATTGGCAATGTGTGTCAGTAGGACACTGGTCGCGCGACCTGTCATACGCGCTGTCGTCGGCGCTGACCATCGAGCAGCGGCGGGATTGGGAAGGCGCGCTGATCGACACTTATCTCGAGCAGTTTTCCGGGCTGGGCGGTGCAGCGCCCTCACGCGAGCATGCTTGGGGTTTGTACCGCAGCCAGCTGCCCGGGGCACTGGCGATGTGGACGACCACGCTCAACCCTCCGAAGTTCATGCCGCACATGCAACCCGCCGAGGTGTCGGCAGAGATGTTGCGACGCATCCTGACCGCCATCGACGACCATGACGTGCTCGAGCTTCGGTAAGCGGAACGAGCGAAAGACGATGTGGATCAAGGCCGCTTATCCGCTCCACGAGCTCGATGAAGCAGAGCAGGCGAGTTTACGCGGAGACGCCATCACACCCGTTCTCATGGCCTGATGCAGAAACGTTTCGAAAGGATTCAATGTGAAATACCAGTACACCGATCTGTACCTGGACGGCCAGTGGCACAAACCGTCTGACGCTGAACCCATTCCGGTCATCTCACCCATCACCGAACAACAAATTTGTGAGGTACCGAAGGCAGCCACCGGCGACGTCGACGCTGCCGTGACAGCAGCCACGCGTGCACTGAATGCATCTGACTGGCGAGATATCGGCGCCGAAGGACGTTCCGCCATCTTGATGCGCCTGGCCGACGAACTGGAAGCCAACGCCGCCGAACGTGCGTCGCTAACGTCAGCGCAGAACGGGATGCCGATCGTGATCGCCGGCCCCGCGGAGGGCGCTGGCCCGGTCGGCATTCTGCGCTACTACGCCGCCCTGGCAGCCCAGTCACCGGTGGAGGAGCGGCGTCCCCGGCTCGTTGGTGACGGAGAAACCGTGGTAAGGCGCGAGCCAGTGGGCGTCGTGGCCGCTATCGTTCCGTGGAACTACCCGCAAGCGTTGACGATGTTCAAGTTGGCACCGGCGCTCGCAGCGGGCTGCACCGTGGTACTCAAACCGGCGCCCGAAACCACCGTGGATGCGCTTGAACTGGCTGCGGCAGTTCAGCGGGCCGGGCTGCCGCCGGGCGTGGTCAACGTCGTCACCGGAGGCGCGGAGATCGGGGAGTATCTGGTCTCGCATCCCGGTGTTCAAAAGGTCGCATTCACCGGTTCGACGGCTGCCGGGCGCGCCATCGGTGAAATTTGCGGACGGCTGTTGAGGCCGGCGACGCTCGAACTCGGTGGCAAGTCGGCAGCGATCGTGCTTGACGACGCAGATGTTGCGGCCACAGCGGCCGGGCTGGCCACCGTCTCCATGCTCAACAACGGCCAAACGTGCCATCTTTCGACCCGGATACTCGCGCCGCGGTCGCGTTATGGCGAGGTGGTAGACGCGGTCGCCGCGATGGCGTCATCGTTAACCGTCGGAGATCCATTCGACCCAACGACCTTCATCGGGCCCCTGGTATCTCGACGGCAACGTGACCGCGTGGAGTCCTACATCGAAATGGGCAAGGCGGGCGGCGCGACGTTGGTCGCCGGCGGCAGTCGGCCGGAACAAGCCGCCGGATGGTTCGTCAGGCCAACGGTTTTCAGTGATGTCGACAATTCGAGCCGGATAGCAAGAGAAGAGATCTTCGGTCCTGTGCTGGCCGTGATCCCCTATGACGATGTGGATCAAGCCGTCAGCATCGCCAACGATTCCGATTACGGGCTCGGCGGCAGTGTCTGGACGTCTGACAAGGAGAAGGGCCTCGACATCGCGCGGCGCGTGGAGACGGGCAGCATCGGGGTCAACTTCTACGACCTCGACCTGGGTGCGCCCTTCGGCGGCTTCAAAGGCAGCGGGGTGGGCCGCGAGCTCGGTCCTGAGGGATTAGCGGCCTATTACGAGCTCAAGTCGATATACCTGCAGTAATAGGGCTGCGGGTTTTCCCGGCCAGAACGCAAGCATCGCCAACGTCACCTCCGGAGTTCCTCCGCGGTTGCTGGCTTGCATCCAGCCTGCTGATCACCGGCTGCGCTGCGTGACCTGCTATCGCTATACGTTCCGTTCAGTAGCCCTCGGGCATGTTCATCGACGGCACCGCCACGTAGGTGTACTCGCCTTCCTCAAATTGGATGCTCGCGCATGAATCCTTGTGAGAGCCGTTTCCTGCGCAACAGATGAGGGCCATGCTCTACGAATAGTGGTAGATGAGCTATTGAGCGCGCCCACTTCGCGTAATATAGTCGCAGGCGAGCATCTCGCTGATCGACGTTGACCGCGCTCGCTGAAATTCCCCACTGACGCTCATCGAAATTCCCCATCCGTGTGGCTCCGCCGAGAAGGGCGGGCCTCCCTCGAAGCTGCTGGTGTCTGACGCCAGTAGTTCCATCGAAGGAGGCCCGCTTTCTCATGCTCACATGGGAGGACGACTTGGAAGTACATGCCCTACGCCGTCGTGGCTGGTCGATCTCAGCGATCGCCCGCCACACCGGCTTCGACCGCAAGACGGTCCGCAAATATCTCAACGGTGACGGCGAACCGGGGGTTCGGGCCCGCTCCGTACCCGATCCGTTCGATCCGTTCGTCGATTACGTCGCCGCGAGGTTGACCGAGGACCCGCACCTGTGGGCGCGTACCCTGCTCGACGAGCTCGAGCAGCTGGGGTTCGGCCTGTCGTATCAGAGCTTGACGCGCAATATCCGGGCCCGCAATCTACGCCCGGTGTGAGGCGTGCCGCACGGCCACGCAGCGTCCGAACGCGGTGATCCCGCACGAGCCCGGTGATGAAACCCAATGGGACTGGCTGGAATTGCCCGATCCGCCGCAATCCTGGGGATGGGGCAAGACCGCGCATCTGCTGGTGGGCTCGCTGGCGCATTCGGGCAAGTGGCGCGCAGCGCTGGCACCCTCGGAAGACCAGCCGCACCTGGTCGCCGGCCTCGACCGGGTGACCCGAGGCCTGGGCGGCGTCACACGGGTGTGGCGCTTCGACCGGATGGCCACGGTATGTGACCCCGGCTCGGGTCGGGTGACCGCGTCGTTCGCCGGAGTCGCCAAGCACTACGGGGTGGCGGTGGCGATCTGCCCGCCTCGGCGCGGCAACCGTAAGGGTGTGGTGGAGAAGGTCAATCACACTGCCGCACAACGCTGGTGGCGCACCCTGGCTGACGAGGCCACCGTGGAGGCGGCTCAGGTCAGCGTGGACCGCTTCGCGCGGGTGCGCGGCGACACCCGGCTGCGGGCCACCGCCGAGGGCCGGTCCTCGGTCGCTGTGGTGGCCACCACCGAGCCGCTGGCGCCTACACCAGCCGTGCCGTACCCGGTGATCGTGTCGGAGACCCGCACCGCGTCACGGCAAGCGTTGGTGTCCTACCGCGGTAACCGTTACTCGGTGCCCCCGGAACTGGCGGCGGCTCAGGTCGTGGTCAGCCATCCTGTCGGTGGCCAGTTCTGCGACATCGCCACCGCCAGCGGGATCGTTATCGCCCGACACCAGATGCCCGCCGACGGGCTCGGTGTCATGGTGCGAGACAGCGGCCATGTCATCGCTCTCGACACCGCCGCGATGGCCACCGCCACCACCGGACGACCGCACCGCCGCAAAGAACGCATCCCACCCGGCCCAGCAGCCAAAGTCGCTGCCGCACAACTACTGCGGCTCGATGCCGAAACAGTCCAAGCATCACCTCCATCAACCGATTCCACCGTCATCGACCTGTCCGCCTACGAGCGGGCCGCCCAGAACAGGACCATCCAATGACCCCCACCCCACGCACCCCGAAAACCACCACGACCACCGCCGAGGAAGCACCGTCGACAGCCGCAAGCCGCTATCAACAACTGCGCTCGCATCTGGCCGAGCTCAAACTAGCCGCCGCAGCCGAAGCCTTACCCGCCGTCTTGGACCAGGCCAGCGCCGAAGGACTCTCGCTCACCGTTGCCTTGGAGCGACTACTGGCCGTCGAAGTCGAGGCCAGCACCGCGCGCCGGCTGGCGGGCCGGTTGCGGTTCGCCTGCCTGCCCACCCGGCCACCCTCGCCGATTTCGATGTCGATGCCGCCGCCGGGATCGACCGCAAGCTCATCGATGAGTTGGGCACCTGTCGCTACCTGGAATCAGCGACCAACATCCTGCTCATCGGCCCACCAGGCACCGGCAAGACGCACCTCAGCGTGGGACTTGCCCGAGCCGCAGCCCACGCCGGCTACCGGACCTACTTCACCACCGCCGCGGATCTGGCCGCCCGTTGCCACCGCGCCGCGATCGAAGGACGCTGGGCCACCACCATGCGGTTCTACGCCGGCCCAACACTGCTGGTGATCGACGAACTGGGCTACCTGCCGCTACCAGCCGAGGCCGCCTCAGCGTTGTTTCAGGTTGTCTCCCAACGCTATTTGAAGACCAGCATCGTCATCACCACCAACCGCGGGGTGGGTGCATGGGGCGACATCCTCGGCGACACCACCGTCGCCGCCGCCATGCTCGACCGCCTACTGCACCGCTCGGTGGTCATCAACCTCGACGGCGAGTCCTACCGACTACGCGACCACCAAGCAGCCGCCGAAACCCTGCGCCGAACCACCACCGGCAACCGCCAACAACTACACTGAGCGCTGCTCACAGGTGAGGAATTTCGGCGAGCACACCTGAGGACTTTCGATGAGCGCGATCAACGCCGTACAACGAGGTAGGTGTAGGAAACCCTTGGCAGTCACTGAGCCCCCTGACTCTCGTCGCGCCCCTGGCGCCATCCGGTCACGCACGACGGGGCATGATCGTGCGCCTGGGCCGGGAACCGTTCGTCTTGCCCTTATGGCAGCCCGGGCACGAGATCCGTTTCAACTGCTCAGCGATTGCGTTGCGCGATACGGCGACATCTATTCGTTGCCTCTGGGGCCCGGCGGCACCACCGTCATCAACGATCCGGAGTTCGTCGGTAGTTGGCTGCTGGACTACAACCGCTATCACAAGGGAGTGATGTCGCGAGCGTTGGTGCCGGCGCTGGGCGAGAGCATCCCGGTGGCCGATGGCGAGCCGTGGCAGCGCAACCGTAAGGCGCTCAACCCAGCTTTCTCACGCCGAAATCTCAACGGGCTGGCCAAGATACTGCGAGACGCCGTAGATGACGTCTTGGTCCGCTGGGAAGCCCTGGCCGATTCGGGTCAGGAGGTAGACCTTTATCGCGAGCTGTCCATTCTCACGATGACGGCCATCCAGCGATCGATGTTCTCCTCGTCAATCTCCGATGACGACGTACCGGAACTCATCGACCACTTCCGGGTTCTGACCGATTATATGGGCGGCTTGATGCTCACCTTCTGGGCGCCGTCGTGGGTTCCCGTTCCTCATTCGCGCGCGGGCGCGCAGGCCTTCAAGGCGATCCGTGCGCGTATCGAGGAAGCGATCGCTGATCGCCGAGCCAATCCGACCGAGGCCGGTGACGTGCTCAACGCTCTTCTCAATATCGGTGCAGCTGATGGCGATCCGCTGGAGCATGAGAATCTGGTGGACCAACTCTTGGGTCTATGGTTTGGCGGCTTCGACACGACGGCGTCAGCGCTGGCGTGGACTGTGGCTATGCTCTCGCGGAATCCGGAAGCGACAGAGGCGTTGCAAGCCGAGGCGGACCAGTACGTCGGAGACTTCGACTCGTTCAACGACTTGACCAAATTGCCCTTTGCCCGAGCCGCTTTCGACGAGGCGCAACGCATACAGGGAGCACTGCTGCTCACCCGGCAGGCGCTGGCGGACGATGAGATCGCCGGTTACAGCATTCCGGCCGGCAGCCAGGTCGGCGTGAGTGCCTACACCCTCAATCGGCATCCCGCGTTGTGGGATCGACCGGATCGATACGACCCGATGCGTTGGCTCGATAAGCGCAAGGACAACCAACATCGGTTCCAGTTCGTGATGTTTGGGGGCGGCCCCCGACACTGTATCGGTGTCGGACTGGCATACCTTGAAGCGCAGTTTGTGTTGACGAAGATCGCCCAGCGTTTCGAGCTCCGGCCCCGACCCGGGTGGACACCGCGACACCAGTTCCACCTCAGCGTCGGATTGAAAGGCGGGTTGCCTGCTCGAATCCGACACCGCCATAAGGCAAGTAGCTGATGAAACGCATCGCCATCGACGAGAACCTCTGTCAGGGATCGAGAGTTTGCGCCGGAATCGATGAATCGGCGGTTGATTTCGACGGTGACGGCGTCGCTCTGGTGGTAACCGTTGCCGTCCTCGCAGACGAGGTGGCAGAGCGGATGGAGTCCGCCTGCCCGAGCATGGCGATCACGATCATGGACTCTTCGTCGAATCCGTCGGCATAGCCCAGAGAATCTAAAGGAGAGATAGTGACGAACAACGGAACCACTTACGACGTAATCATCAAAGGCGGCACACTCATCGACGGGACGAATACGCCCCGCAAAATCACCGACATCGCGATCCGCGACGGCAAGATCGCACGGATCGGCGGGCTGGGCAGCGCCACCGCCACACGCATCGTCAACGCGGCGGGCCGAATCGTCGCCCCTGGCGTCATCGACGTGCATACCCACTACGACGCCGCAATCTTCTGGGACCCCTATTGCACCCCGTCTGGCTACCACGGCATGACGACCGCTGTGGTGTCTAACTGCGGGTTCGGATTCTCCCCCTGCAAGCAGGACAAGGCGGTGCAGGAACGCTATATGGGCATGATGGAAACCACCGAGCAAATCCCGACCGCGGCGTTGCGCGAGGCGTTGCCGTTCACATGGGAATCATTCCCCGAATGGTTTGAGGTCGTCAGGGGTTTGAGCAAGGGCGTCAACGTGGCGAGCTACATACCGCTGAACTCGTTGATGATGTTCGTCATGGGTTCTCCGGAAGACGCCCGTGACCGGCTCCCTACCGAGGCGGAGCTGTCCGAGATGAAGCGTCTGCTCCGGGAAGCGTTGGAAGCTGGTGCAATTGGCTTTGCGTTCTCGAAGTTGAACGAGTTCAACTCGCACAAAGATCACGGGGCGCCAATGCCAACGGACGCCGCCGACGAGTCGACAGCATATGCCCTGGCCGAAGTCCTGCGCGAGATGGACTACGGCATCATTCAGGCGTTGGTCGATCTGCCGATGGCGATCGACAACAACCACATTGCCGAGAAGCTCGCGCGGATCTCCGGGCGCCCGGTCATTCAGAACATCTTAGTGCCGTTCGACCATATTCCCGGCGAGGTCGATCGCGTGCTGAACTGGCTCGATCACTGCGAAGCTGAAGGGCTCGATTGTTATTCGCAAGCACTGGCGTTCCGGGCTTGGAATGAGAGCCGGCTGCTCGACTGGAACAGCTGGGATGTCGTACCGGAATTCGCCCGATTCTCCGAACTCGGCGAGGATATCGACGCCCGTGTCACATTGGCGACCGACCGGTCCTGGCGAGAAGCGATCAAGGCGAAGTATTCAGTCGATCTCATGACTTCCGCCGGCGGCTTGTTCGAACTGCTGAAACTGATCCGCCTGCCAGACATGACGGATCCGAGGGTCGGTAAGACCTTCGCCGAAATCGCGCAGGAATCAGGCAAACACGTCGTCGATGCGTTCTTCGACATCGTCGTCGAGTCACGCTGCGACATGGATTTCCGCACGGTGCAATCGATGAGCCAGGATCCTGCACTCTTCGAGAAGATGTACAAGCATCCGCGCGTGATCGCCGGCACATCCGACGGTGGTGCGCACATCCGTTTCTTCAGTGGAGGAAACTTCTCCACCGATCTGTTGAAATGGCTTGCGCTAGAGGAGAAACGATTCACCCTCGAAGAGCTGCATCACAAGTTCAGCATGCTGCCGTCGCGCATCCTGAACTTGACCGATAGGGGGGTGCTGCTGCCGGGATTTGCCGCTGACCTGATGATCTACGATCCCAACGAGCTCGGATACCCCGACAAGTACGAGGTCCTTCGTGACCTGCCTGGCGGGGAGTTCCGCAGGGTGATACCAGCTTTCGGTATCGATCTCGTTATGGTCAATGGCGAGGTCACGTTCGAATCTGGCATGAAGTCCACCGGCTCGACGCCGGGACGCGTGCTCATCTCGGCAGCAAGCAGCTGATCTGGCCATGCTTTGGGATGCGTTTATCGGCCCGCAGCGTCGGGCGGACCACTCAGCGACACTAGCGGAAGTGGTCAATAGGGCAGTCAACCAGCTGTTCGAGCTTCTCGACCACAGGCCACTCGACGACGTGAAAACGCTTACTTCGCCGCCGTGGTGGTGCCCATCAGCCGCTATCCACAACTCGGTGATGGGACCATCTCCAGCTGGTGCAGGCACTTTCCGCCACCGGATCCCGCGCGGCGGATCTGTGGATAGACGCCGATGACCGAATAGTCGACGGCTGCGTCCGGCGGACCGCGCCGGAGGATTATGTACTGGGAGCACCCATTGATGGGCTTACCTCGCCTCAAGCGCGCCAATTGGCGGCACAACTGCTCAACGCCGTCGATGAGCTCGATGATCGGAACATCGATCCCCACCTCCGGAGGGCGGCAGCCAGTAGGCACGGATCTGACTACGGTTTGGACATTTTCCGAGTGAGGAGAACGCAGCCGATTCCGAAGTGGGGCGTGTAGCCGCCAGCAAGAGTCGGTCGTCTTCATGCCAGCAATCGGCAACGCGTGTGCCGATCGATACCACTATTGCCTCGCCAAATCACTACAGGGAAGGTGTCCACCGGTCAAATGCGTAATGAAACTCGGGTTGATTCGGAAGACGCGGCGGACGCTTTGTCTTTGAGCAACTACTCGGTGATCGTCATCGGAGCTGGTACGGCCGGCGCGGTGATTGCGGAGCGTCTCAGCCAAGATACAGACGTCGTAGTCACTGTCAATGGCCAACTCGATGTCCCCGCTGGTGGCCGGATAAAAGTCCCCACCCCGTGCGGTGATTCCTAGGTTGTGGTGGCGTTCTCCTTTCGGTGTTGGGCGTCTTTCATGCGGTAGGACTGGCCGTCGGTGATGACGACGGTGGCGTGGTGCAGGAGCCGGTCGAGGATGCTGACCGCGGTGGTCTGCTCGGGCAGGAACCGTCCCCATTGTTCGAAGGGCCAGTGCGACCCGATGGCCAAGGAGCGGCGTTCGTAGGCGCCGGCGACGAGCCGGAACAACAGCTGGGTGCCGGTGTCATCCAGTGGTGCGAAGCCGAGCTCGTCGAGAATGATGAGGTCGACTCGCAGCAGCGATTCGATGATCTTGCCGACGGTGTTGTCGGCCATCCCGCGGTAGAGCGTCTCCACGAGGTCGGCGGCGGCGAAGTAACGCACCTTGAGGCCGGCGTGGATCGCCGCGGTCCCCAACCCGATCAACGTGTGGCTCTTGCCGGTCCCGGCGGGGCCGATGATCGCCAGGTTCCGTTGTGCGCGTATCCATTCCAGACTTGACAGGTAGTCGAACACCTTCGGTTGGATCGACGATGTGGCCACATCGAAGCTCTCCAATGTCTTGGGCACGGGGAACGCGGCGGCCTTGAGCCGGTTGACGACGTTGGAAGCATCCCGAGCGGCCAGCTCGGTCTCCACCAGGGTCCGCAGCACCTCTTCAGGGTCCAGCGTTGGGTCTTGGCGGTGATCAACACCTCCGGTGCCGTCCGCCGGATCGCCGCCAGCTTCAACCGCCGCAGCCCGGCATCCAGATCGGCATCCAATGGTGGAACCGACGGGGGTGCAATGGTTTTGGTATCGGTCAACGGTGCTGTCTTGGTCACGACATCACCTCACCGTCAGCGACGGGTGCGACCCGGTAGGCCTCCAGAGACCGGGTCGGGGCGACCGGCAGGTCCAGGATCAACGCATCCCCGGCTTCGCGTGGCTGCGGGGCGCCGGTGCCGGCGGCCAGGATGGAGCGCACGTCGGCGGCGCGGAACCGCCGGAACGCCACCGCCCGGTGCAGTGCCGCCACCAATTGCCGCTCACCGTGGGCGGCGCCCAGGGCGAGCAGGATCTCCAGCTCCGAGGCCAGTCGGGTGTTGCCGATCGCCGCAGCGCCGACCAGGAACGCCTGCGCGTCTTCACCGAGGTCGCAGAACTGCTTCTCCACGGTGGTCTTGGGCCGTGGTCCGCGGTTCGGTGCCGGCCGCGGTCCGTCGTAATGCTCGTCGAGGATTGAGGCGCCACCGGGTGCGATGAGTTCGTGTTCGGCCACGACCACCCCGGTGGCCGGCTCGAGCAGGCACACCGCGCCGTGATCGACCACGACGGCCACGCTGGTCCCGATCAGCCGGGTCGGTACCGAGTAGCGGGCCGACCCGTATCGCACACGACAACCGGTCGACCTTACGGAGCACCGAGGGTGCACCGATCTGCAAGCGTAGCGATGGGAGTGGTTGTAGCAGTTCACGTTCGGTTACCAGTCGGTCGTCGGGGATCGCTTGGATCTCCGAATGCGCCGTGGCGTTGACCTCGGCGCACCAGGCGGCCGCGGCGGCATTGGCCGACCGGAGGTCGACCGCCACACCGTCGACGGCGGCCTGGGTCAGCAGCGGCACGGCCAGGTCGCGTTGGGCGTAGCCGCACAGGTTCTCCACAATGCCCTTGGACTGCGGGTCGCCTGCATGGCAGAAGTCCGGCGCGAACCCGTAGTGCGTCGCGAAGCGGACGTAGCCCGGGGTCGGGACGACCACGTTCGCGACCACCCCGCCCTTGAGGCAGGCCATCCGGTCGGCCAGCACCCGCGCCGGAACGCCGCCGATGACGCCCATGGCTTCGGCGATCAACGCCAGCGTGGTGGAGGCTTTCTGGTCGGTGGCGAACCGCACGAAGCGCCACCGGGAGAACGCCAGCACCGCGCAGAACAAGAACAGCCCCGGCGCGGCCTGGGCCCAATCGATCACCAGATACTCTCCCGGCGCCCACACTGCCGGGCGGCGGCCACGGTGATTGTTACTGCGCCACAACGCTTTCGTCTCAGCGACCAGGCGCCGGAAATTACGCGGCGAGCCCTGGTAGCCGGCGGTGCGGGCGATCGGCAGCAGCCGTTTGGCCGAGATCCGACCCTGGGACTTCTCGACACGTTCAGCGACCAGATCGGCCACCGCATCGTAGTTGTGGACACGCTCGGCTCGCGGCACCGGCAGCACGCCGGCCTGGTCGGCCTCGAACTTGGCCACGACACGTCTGACGGTCTTATGGGTGGTGCCGCACGCATCGGCGGCAGCCCGGTACGACCCGAGCTGTTGATAGGCAGAAATAATGTCCATGCGGTCCTTCGCAGACTTCAATGGAACTCCCCGGTGGTGGTGGCGATTGGTTGGCGCCTTCACCGTCACCATCGGGGCCCGCAGTTCCTGATCGACACGACGAACACGAGGTGGGGACTTTTATCTGGCCACCAACGGGGACCTCCACTTGGCCACCAGTGGGGACTTTTTCATGGCCACGGACAGTGTGGACGCATTTGCGGGAGATGCCCATCGCCGCGGCGATATGGGCCTGCGGCCACCCTTGCTGGTGGCGCTGCACGATCAGCATTCGGCCGTGCAGCGTGGTGCGGGCATTACGGTGGGACACGAGAACCTCCGGGGTGGTGATGGGCCTTCGACAAGCCACACCTCACCCGGAGGTTCTCCTCACATCAAGCCAACACGCCTGCTACCAACGTCATGACCGAGAACAGCTAGCGCTGACCAGTCCGCGTCCTTGGTCTCGGGATAAGTCGCTTCCCATGCCTTTTGGTGAAGTTCGCGGAGTTGTGGACCGGTAAGCCTGGTCAGTCGGGCTTGGCGGGTGAGCGCGGCGGCTTCCTCGTATGTGAGGCGTCCGTCGTCGACCGCTTCGGTGAGCAGTGCGGTGTAGTTGTCGATCTGGGTGGGGTCACCGGTGCGTGGCGCAGGCGATTGCGGGAATGAGTCGAGCAGTTCGGCGACTGAGCATCGTGTGAGCGGCACTGGCCGGCAACTGACGGGGCATTGCTCGGATGTTCGTCCAGCGGCCGCTGGCGGGCTCTGGGTGAGATAGAGCGGTTTCCGTGCGCTGCGTAGCAGCCACAGTAGAACCTCGCGCACCGCGCGGGCGTCGCCGAGGGCGGTGTGACGTTGGTCAGACCAGCTTCCGGTGGCGGTTTTGTACATCGCAGTGAGGCTGAATGCGCGGCCGTCGAGTTGCCGGCGCGAACTCTGAAGTGTGCATAGGCCAATGTATTTGGGCAATGGTAGGCCTGCTCGAGCGGCCTGGGTCGTGAGGATGCGGTGTTCGAAGTCGAGGTTGTGGGCGACGACGACGGTCCCGTCCATGAAGGCGAACGCTTCCTGCAGGGCTTGTGCGGTGGTGGGTGCATCGACCAGGTCGTCGTCATCGATGCCGTGAATGGCTCGTGCCTCGGCATGGGACCCGGGATTGTTTACTAGTGTTGCGAACTCGTCGATCACCGTGCCGTCCGAAGTGAACTTGACCAGGCCGATCTCCACGATCCGAGCAGTGTCCGGATCCAAGCCGGTCGTTTCCAGATCGATGGCGGTGAACGTGACAGCGCTGGCCGGATGCGGTGTCGGGTTGCGGGTGAGATCGGCGCGAACACACTCAACTTTTCCGGCTGTGGGTGGAGTGGGCGGCGGCGTTGTCGGTGCTGCGGCGACCTTCTGCAGCCGCGGCGGGACCAGTGGCTGCGCTGGAACGACCTTGCGATGTTTCGGCACGGAATGGCGAGGTGTCGGCTGTGGTGTGGCGGCCAGTGCCAGAGCGGGGGAGCTCATAATCACCCGCGCCACGGGTGCGGCTGCGTCTTTCCGTGAGACCTGCAGGTGCCATTGCAGACCGTGGCCGCTGGCGAAATCCAATGTTTCGTAGCGCATTATTGGCAGCACACGATTGTTCTTGTAGCGGCGGTCGGGGCCGCCTTTGACGTTGACGTACTGCCATGTCTGGCCTACCTGGATGGCATCTCCGGGTGTGGCGCCATCTTCGATGAACCGTGTGTCATTGGCATACACGTTTAGGTGGGCGTAGGCCAGATCGCTGAAGTGGTTGCCTTCGCGCACGAGGATGCGGTCCGGAAGAAAGTACAGCGCCGCCTTACCGGCGGTGATGGCGGGAACAGCGATGTTCGTCGTCAACTGCTTGGGGCCTTCGGTGGTCGCGGCGGCGTTGACCCGGTTGATCAGTCGACTGGCGCCAGAATTGGTCTTGAATTGGTAGGTAGTTGCGATGTTGCCCGATTGCAG
Source organism: Mycolicibacterium moriokaense (assembly GCF_010726085.1). Classification (NCBI taxonomy): domain Bacteria; kingdom Bacillati; phylum Actinomycetota; class Actinomycetes; order Mycobacteriales; family Mycobacteriaceae; genus Mycobacterium; species Mycolicibacterium moriokaense. The sequence continues at coordinate 121,095 of NZ_AP022560.1, read as the reverse complement.
AACGCGCCAGATCTTCTGCGAGCCAGTCAGCCACGGCCAGGTGCGCACGAGCGAGTCGAACCAGGTGAAGTGCTCATCCTCGACGTCGTAGAAAAGCACCACTGTCTTGCGGGCCCGGTCGTTGAGGATCAGCCAAACGCAGACGGGTGCCAGCGCGGCCCAGATGATGAGACCGTAGGGCAGGGTCAGCAGTCCGAGCAGGATCGCTGCGCCGGTGGCCCACCACCCCCAGGCAATACGAGCCGCTGCAGTATTGAGCTGATCGACGACATCTCCACCGCCAGTGGGTATTAGTTCCAGCGCCGTGCTGCCGGTGACGTCTTCCATGACGACGGCGCTGGGGCGGAAGCCGGACGGTGACAGGTATGGCTGTGTCGGATGCCCTCCCGATGGTTTGGGGCGGCCGCCCAAGGTAGCGTGGTAGTACACCCCGCTGCGGCCCATGTGCACGTAATTCCCGCGCGGTCCCGTTCCGACCCGGAAACCAGGAATCCCGACACTGACGCCGACGCCGGACTTGCTGAGATTGAATCTGAATGGCCCAGCACTCAGACTTTTGCGAATGTAGAAACCCACCGAATCCCCTTATAGATGAACCCCGTCGATGATCGTGTCATACCCGGCCGACGGGGAGGGGACGTTCGAGCGCAGAATCAAAAAATGTTTGCCCGTCCCGCGTCATGACGGTGTCAGGCGACATCCCCGCAAACATGCAGCTGCGCAGATCGGACGTGAACGCCCATACCGGCCGAGCTCCCGCCACCGGGTATTACGTACAAGAGGGCCGATTAGCGGACTTAACGGACAGAGCGCATGATTGTCGGCGTGTCGGGGAGGGTCGCGTACGCCGGGATCGACCTCGCACCTGAGAAATCATCTTTACGCATACGCGCCGTCGACAGCCATGCCTGGTGCGGGTGCTAGCACCCAAGAGGTCGGCCGCGGATAGCTTGTGTCTCTACCATCTCCTGTCGGTGCGGGCCGATACCCTCGGCGCCATGAGCTGGATTGATCCCCGTGGGTGGCCCCGCAATATGTACACCGGAGTCGGCGGCGGACTATACACAGGCGTAGGGGGTGGCCTGTACACCGGGATCGGCGGTGGGGCCTACACCGGGGTCGGCGGTGGGGCCTACACAGGAGTCGGCGGTGGGGCCTACACCGGAGTCGGCGGTGGCTTGTATACCGGGGTTGGCGGAGGTTGCTACACGGGAGTGGGCGGCGGCTTGTACACAGGTGTGGGAGGCGGGCTCTACACCGGGCCGGGCGGCGGTCTATACACCGGACCTGGTGGAGGGGCATACGCAGGCCCGGAAACTAACCCGCCTCGCAGAAACTGGCCACCGATTCCGCTGCTGCTTCGCTATCTTGATCAAATTGGCTATCGGGATCAAGCTCGGTTGATCCGACAGGTCTACGGCATGTGATCATTGCCTGTTGCGGTACGCCCGCCAGGTTTGGCCACATGCTTTGCGGGTGGTCGGCGTTAACAGGTTGATCGCCGAGGCGAAATTCATCCACCGTGAACGTCGAAGCCTTTGAGGGATAGGGCCTTTCCTGTTTATTCGCGCTGGACAACGTCGCTATCGCGACCAGGCATCAATGCGGTCTGTTGACCATGATTCACACGGACTGACATCGGCGGCTCGCCATCCATCCGGCGTCGCCCGAGGCCTGGCAGACGACGATGTTGGGAGAGCGGGGTGTGCCGGCGTGACGCGTGGCTGTACGTCCGCCGCTGTGGACAGTCGCGAGCGAACCCAGTTGCTGACAGCGGTCAACGGTAGAATTGAACACCGTGTCTGACGACGAAGTCGCCGGTCAGGGCGGCGCCAGCGGCGACGCTGATCCGCGCGCCATGCTGGCCCATTTCGCCAACGACCACGACGAGTGGTTGCGCCTAATCGTGCGGCACGTGCTCGAAACCGGTGAAGCGTTGGACACTGCAGGGATCGATGAGGTGTACCGCATCTTTCGGCAGGAGAAGGCGCTCGACCCGCGCACCGAACCGGCGATACCGCCGCTGACGCTCGGATTCAGTAATCTGGAAACGGTCGAACCGCTGATCATCGACAAGCTGTACGACGTGACCGGCGTTAACGCGCTCGTTGCAGGCGCGGTCATTGAGCCGCACGAGGCCCTGACCATCCTGTTCGGCGAGAACGGCACCGGCAAGACTGGCTACTCGCGAATCTTCAAGGCCCTCGCCGCCAGCCGCACAGCCGACGACGTGATACTCGGAAACATCGACGCCCCATCGGCCCAATCGCAGTCAGCGACCGTGAATTACCGCCTCGGGGATCACGCCAACACCTTGACGTGGACGGGTGAACGAGGCGTCGCCCCGTTCACCCGCATGTCGATCTTCGACAGCCCGTGTGTGAACTTCCACGTTGACGATGATCTGGAATACACTTATGTCCCTGCAGCACTGGCTCTCTTCAATCACGTGATTGCGGGCCTGAAAGACGTCCAAGCGCGGATCGACGAGGCGACCACACAGCTCAGATCAGGTGCACAGACGCTGCGTGACCGATTCCCTAGAGACTCCAGCGCCTATCCGCTCATCGAAACCCTCGGCGCAGCAACCGATCTCACCATGCTCCGGGACATGGCCGATTCCGAGTCTGACGTCGGGCAGCGAATCGACGTGCTGCATCAGGCGGTCGCCGCCCTCGAAGCCAACACCATCAGCGCGCAGATCACCAGCATCGCGCACTTGGTCCGCGTCCTCGCGGAAGCCAAAGCCGCGGTAACCAGCCTGATTGCCTTCGACGCTGCCAAGTACAACGAGCTGTTGCTGAAGCGCACTGAATTGCGCAGTGACTACCAGCATTTCCGTGACGAGCTCTTCAGCGCTGCTGGTCTACCCGCGCCCCCAGAGGAAACGTGGCAGGGTTTCATCGCGGCCGGCGAAAACTATCGCCTACACCTCATCGAGGTCGGCGCCCATGATCCCGACCACTGCTTGTACTGTCGCCAGCCGCTCACCGACGTAGCACGTAGCCTGATAGCCAAATACGGTGACTACCTCGCTGACAAGATCAGAGCTGACATCAGTGCAACCGATCAAGCTATCGCTGCGGCAACTTTCGGGTTGCGCGAGGCAGCGACGTCGGACATCGCATCGTTCCTCGCCGAACACGCAGACAGCGACGCGAGCAGACCGTCGTTTTACGACGCGATCGACGAGACACACGCGCTCCTCACAGCGCTTCAGCGGTCCATCAACGCAGCAGAGCCCATTACGCTCGACGCAGAACACCTGGCGCGTCTCGCCACCGCCATCGACGAGGCCGACGACGAGGCCCAGCATCGGCACGCAACGCTCAAGGCGCAGGCCCAAGACCGCGTAACGGCCTTGGCGCAGAAGAAGAAGGAACGCGATGAGCTCATCGCCGCAGCGGAACTCGCCCGATCATGGTCGACAATCGAGCGCCAGGTCAACGACGCGAAAGAAGCCGAGCGGCTCGCGATCCTGGCCAAGGACATCCCCACTTTGAGCCGCGCTGTGACCTCCCTAGCCAAGACGGCCAGTGACCAGTTGATCAATCAGAACTTTGACGCGCTCTTTCACGAGGAGTGCGCGGCGCTTAGAGCCCCCCAGCTGACGGTGGATTTCATCGGACGCCAGGGTAAAGCCCAGCGCCGCAAGATGATCGGCGGCAAGATCAAACCGTCCAAGGTGCTCTCGGAGGGCGAGCAAAAGGTGCTGGCGATGGCTGATTTCCTCGCCGAGGCTAGATTGGCCGGCATCACCGCCCCAATCATTTTCGACGACCCCGTCTCCAGCCTTGACCACCGACGGATACGTGAAGTTGCTGAGCGCATCGCAAGCCTTGCCGAAAACCACCAGGTCATCGTGTTTACTCACGACATCTTGCTGGCCACGAACCTACTCGCTCTGTTCGAGAAGTCGAAGCGGTGCGCATACTTCCAAGTCACCGACGAAGCGGGCAAGGGCGAGGTCGCCCACGCGACCGGCCCGCGCTGGGACACGGTGAAGAGCCTGACCAAGCGAATCAATGACGCCATCGCCGCAGCACATAAGGAGACCGGCGAGGCGCGCGCGGCGCTCGTGTGGACGGGCTATGACTGGATACGCTCCTGGTGCGAGGTATTCACCGAACAGGAATTGTTACAGGGTGTCACCCAGCGGTACCAGCCGAACGTGCGCATGACCGTGCTGCCGCAGATCAAGCCAAAGGCGCTGGGTGACGCAATTGCCACCGTCACGAGAATCTTCGAAGACGCCTGCCGGTATATCGATGGCCATTCCCAGCCTCTCGCCGCCCAGTATGTGAGCCCCACTCTCGGCGGCCTCGAGCAGCACTGGCAGGAACTGCAGGATGCCAGAAAGCTCTATCTGGATGCGCCGACGTAACCCGGTGGGCCGACCGAGCCTGAGTACGACGTGTCGGTGCAGGTTGAAATAGCCTTGGTCCAAGCCTGCACAACCGTCTGGTTCTAGGATCCGCCACGATAATGAGAAAAACGCCTCCGCCATTTCGATGAGAATTCTGCGTACCCGCAGGTAGAAATGCCGACATCCGCCACACAGTTTGAGAACCTACAGCGGTGTAGATTGCCATTCTCGATGGCGGCTTGCCATTTGAGATGGCGGCAGTTGGCGGATCCGCCATCTGTATGGCAAATCATATGACTTTTGAGTGTCCGAGCGTCGGGTAAGTCCCCTGGTGTGGTGGGGTTTCGGGAGCTGAGGCCGATGGTGCTGGGTGTGTCGTTGCCGGTGTTGGGGTGGGCCATCGCGTAGTGGTCAGTGAGTTACCTACCAAGTGACTCAACAGGAAGACACACGACGCGATGACCCAGGATCATTCTGCCCTGCTTGCCCAGCTCGACGCGCTCAAGTCCGCTGATGCGAGCGCAGTGTTTGCCGAATTGATCCGCGCCGGCCTGCAGCAGCTCATCGAGGCCGAGGCCACCGCCACGATCGGCGCGGGCCGCTATCAGCGCAGTGACGAACGCACGGTGCACCGCAACGGGCACCGCCCGAAGACAGTGTCGACCACCTCAGGCGATATTGAGGTGCAGATCCCCAAGCTGCGGGCTGGGTCGTTCTTCCCGTCGCTGTTGGAGCGGCGCCGCCGTATCGACAAGGCGTTACGCGGTGATCATGGAGGCCTACGTGCACGGCGTGTCGACCCGCAGTGTCGATGACCTGGTCGCGGCGATGGGCGTCGCGGCGGGGTCTCAAGTCGGAGGTCTCACGGATCTGCGCGGGCCTGGATAAGGAGATCGAGGCGTTTCGGACCCGCAGCTTGACCCACACGCAGTTCCCGTACGTGTTCTGCGACGCGACGTTCTGCAAGGTGCGTATCGGGGCGCACGTCGTCTCTCAGGCCCTGGTGGTGGCTACCGGGGTCTCCCTCGAGGGCACCCGTGAAGTGCTGGGCACTGCGGTCGGTGACAGTGAGTCCTTCGAGTTCTGGCGAGTTTCTGGCGTCGCTGAAAGCCCGCGGCCTGACTGGGGTGCATCTGGTGATCTCCGACGCCCATGCCGGGCTCAAAGCCGCGGTGGCGCAGCAGTTCACCGGTTCATCGTGGCAGCGGTGCCGGGTACATTTCATGCGTAACCTGCACACCGCGGTCGCCGCCAAACACGCGCCGGCGGTGACTGCGGCGGTCAAGACGATCTTCGCCCACACCGACCCCGCCGAGGTCGCCGCCCAGTGGGACCGCGTCGCCGACACCCTGGCCCCTAGCTTCCCGAAAGTCGCGGCCATGCTCGGCGAGGCCAAGACCGACGTGCTGGCGTTCACCGCGTTCCCGCGGGCGCACTGGCAGAAGATCTGGTCGAACAACCCCATCGAACGGCTCAACAAGGAGATCAAGCGCCGCGCTGATGTCGTGGAGATCTTCCCCAACCCCGCAGCGTTCCTGCGCCTGGCCACCGCGGTAGTCATCGAAGCCCACGACGAGTGGCAGGTCACCCGCCGCTATCTTTCCGATGTCTCCATGGACGAACTACGCGCCGTCATCGAGACAAAACACGCCGCGGCAGCACTTGTCAAACAACACCAAATCACCTAGCGTTCAACATGACTCGTTGATCGCAACGCGTGAACCACGCCAGATCCGAAGTCCACCACTCCCCGGGACGCTATCCGAGCGTCGCCGCTACATGGATCTGCGCGGCCGGAATTCCTTTTTGCTATTGCTTTGTCCCCGGCTGGAGGCGCACGCTTCTTGGACGCCCTCGGTGGCGGAGCAGTCAAATGTTGGCATGGGATGGTTCATCTATCGCAGCCACGGCCGCTGAGCGGTCGTCGGCGGACGGACTGACGCCGCAACACTGGAAAGTGCCCGGTTCCGTTGAGGTGGATATCTCGACGGCGACCATCGATCTGCGCCTCGCGAACGGTGAAACTGAGCGTTTCGCGGCGGTTGAGGTGTCGGAGGCGGCATTGTTTGCCGCGATTCCGTGGCGGACGTTTGGCTGGTACAAAGGGCAGCGTCATTACTCGGGCAGCTATTGGGCCGCCACTGAAGACAACCATGTTATCTACGAGTCACGGTTGGAACTGTCGTCGCTGTTGATGGCGGATTTCGATGTCTCGGTGCTCGAGATCGCTGCTCAGCCGTTCCTGTTGCAAGCGGTGGTGAATGGTCGACTGCGACGCCACATTCCGGATTTCCTGTGGCGCACCACGGCTGGGTTGGTCGCCGTTGATGTGGTCCGCAGGGAACGTCTTGACGGAAATCCGAAGATTCAGGTGCTGTGCTCTTGGACTCGCGAGGTTATCGGATCCCTGGGTTGGGACTATCGGGTGGTCAGCGAACAACCGGCAGTCCTGCTGGGAAACGTGCGATTTCTTGCCGGGTACCGCCGCAAGCGATACATCTCGACGGACGCGCTCGACCAGATACGTTGCCGTCGGGATGATTTGGTTGGCCGGCGGATTGATGATGCGGAGTCGGTGATTGGTACGGCGGTTGCGCTGCCGGTGATGCGTAGTGCACTGCTGCACGCATTGTGGACTCAAGAGTTCTGGGTTGACCTCGACCAGCCGCTTCGACCCTCGAGCGTATTGGGGTTACCGCGATGACGGGTGCATCGACACCTGTGCGTGTCGGTACTCGCTTCACCTATGAAGGCAGCGTGCACGAGATCGTCGATATGCATGTCCTCGGTGGCTGTTTGGAAGTACTCGCGAAAACGGTGCGCGGTAACGTCCTGCGTCGCTTGTCTATCCATGAGTTGTTGATGTCTGATCGTGTCCGGTTTCTGCCAGCCGACGATGGTGCGGCTGCCCAAGACGAGACTGACGTGGCTGCCGTCGTGTTGTCGGCCGTTCCGGCAGCGGTGCGACAGCAGGCGTGCGAACGAGCAGCGCACGTGCGCGAAGTTCTGACCGGATTCAGATCCGGATGCGCGGCAACCGCTTTGCCGGGTGAACCCAGACTTGAATATGGTCCGGACGTGCGGCTGATGCAGCGTTATGCGGCCAAAGCTCGTGAACTGCAGGAAGCTGGCGTCGATGCGGCCTATCGCACGGTCGAGCGGTGGGTCCAGCGATACCGCATCCATGGAGAGGCGGGCTTGATCTCGCAGCGCGCGGTGCAGCCTGGCATGGGTGGGCGGCAGGATCCGCGGTGGCAGGAGACGGCGCTGGAAGTGATGGGCGAGTACATGGATATGTCGAAGCCTAACGAGGACTTGGTAATTCGACGCACCCAGGCTCGTCTGGACGCCCGGTTCGGTGTGGGTGTGGTGAAGTTGCCGTCGCAGCGCACGGCGTATCGGATCCTGGCCGGCCTCGAGGACCAGCGGCCGCTGTTTAAGCAGAGCACGAAACGCAACCGCGACATCGCTTCTCGGTCGAACGAGGTGTACGGCAAGCTGCATCCGATGCGGCCGGGGGAGTACCTGCTGATGGACACCACCCGCCTGGATGTGTTCGCGATGGATCCCTACACGTTGACGTGGGTGAACGCCGAGCTGACGGTGGCGATGGACTGGTACAGCCGCTGCGTCACCGGGTTGCGGCTGACCCCGGTGTCGACGAAATCCATTGATGCAGCGGCGGTGTTGTACGAGACGTGTCGGCCGCGACCGGCGGGGCGGGACTGGCCGACCGAAGCGATGTGGCCACCACGCGGGATCCCGCGCTCGGTGCTCGTCGAACAGGACGCTCTCGACCCGGGCAGTGTGCCGGCGGCGACCCCGGCGGTCGTGCCCGACACCCTGGTTGTCGATCACGGCCGGATCTATGTCAGCGCGCACCTCAACAGCGTGTGTCAGCGGTTGGGGATCTCAATCCAGCCGGCCCGGTTGCGCCAACCCCGCGATAAGGGGCCGGTGGAACGGTTCTTCTCCACGCTGCGGGTGGGTCTGCTGCAGGAGCTGCCTGGCTATAAGGGTCAGGACATTTTCGCGCGCGGGGTGTCGCCGGAACAGGATGCCTGGTTCTACCTCGATGAGCTGGAAGCCATCATCCGGGAGTGGATCGCCGTCATCTATCACCACAGCGCCCACGACAGTCTGACCGGGCTGGGAGTCCCGGGGCTGACGATGACCCCGGCGGAGATGTTCGCCCACGGGGTGCCACGCGCCGGTTACCTGGAGGTGCCGCGCGATCCCGATCTGGCCTATGAGTTTCTGCCGGTGGTGTGGCGCGTCATCCAGCATTACGGCATCGAGGTGGGAACGCGCCGCTACAAAGGAGACATCGTCGCCGGACGCGCGAAGGAGAAAAGCCCGTATCCGAACCAGAAGTGGCCGATCGCCTACAACGTCGACGACATCACCAAGGTGTACTTCCGCGACCACCGCACCCGCCGCTGGCATCCGTTGGTGTGGGAGTACGCCGACATGCTTGACGCCCCGATGAGCGAGGAAATCCTGCGGTTCGAGCGTACCTTGGCCAAAGCCCAGAACCGGTATGTCGATGACCCGCTGGCGATCACTAGCTTCCTGGAACGCCGCAAACTCAGCGTCGCGAACTCGATGGCCGAGCGTCGCCGGGCACTGCGGGTGGCCCGCGAGCAGTCCAGCCTCATCGGTGATCTCAACCCGCCACCGGACAGCGCCGAATTGCGCTCGGTCGCTAAAGCATTGGATCGCGAACCCGGCGAGCGGGCCCACGACGCCGGCGCTGATGCGTTCGTTGATGACCTCGACGAGGTACCCGGCGAAGCCGATGACGCCGACGAGCCGCCGCTGGAGCACGGCAGCTTCTACGACGGTGTGCTGGAGGTGGAATGACCTCACCGAAGTCCTCGACACCGAAGCGGCGACCTGCCAGGCCGTCGCGGGGCAAATCGGACATCAGAAACCCTCGCGAGTATCTGGACAATCTCACCCTCGCCCGCAAGGAAGGGTGGCGCGACATGGTCGACGCACCGACCCTGGACCGGCCGGAAGCCCTGTCCCACAAACAACTACGTCATTTGGGTGCGGCTGCCAGCGAGGACTACAACGATCAGCGCCGCCGCTGGCACGCCCAAATGGGCACGGTGATGACCGCCGAATGCCAATCCGTGCTGGAGCAACTCGAAGACTTCGTGGCCTGCAACTGCCAGACCGGTGAGGACACCAAACCGATGATCGCGCTCAGCGGGCTGCCCGGGCTGGGTAAGAGCACCGTCTCGCGGGTGTTCGGGAAACGCCTGCACCGCAGACATATCGAGCGTTACGGGGCAACGACACGCGCCGGAGATGAGAGGTGGCCGGTGTGCCGGATCGGAATGACCGCCTCCACCGGCACCCGCGAGTTCAACGCGGCAATATGCGACTTCTACGCCCACCCGGGAGGGCAGCGGGCCAGCGCGCAACAACTGCTGCGGTTCGCTCTTGATGATGTGTCCTCCTGTGAGACAAGGCTGCTCATTATCGATGACCTGCACTTCTTGCGGGGCCGCCGGGAACGCATGACCGATCTGAGTAACCAGTTCAAATACCTCGCCAACGAGTTTCCACTGACGGTGTTGCTCATCGGGATCGGACTGCATGAGCGCAACGCGCTACTCGATGACTGCAACTCCTACCGCGATCACGAGATGGAACAGCTGCTGCGCTGCACCACGCCGGTGGACATGTCACCGTTTAAGGTCGGCACCGAAAAGCAGCGACAGCGTTGGCGGGATTTACTGCTGACCCTCGAACAACGGCTGCTGCTGACTCAGAAGTATCCGGGCATGCTCGCCGATGACCTCTCGGATCAGTTGTTCGTGCGCAGCACGGGCCACATCGGCTCGTTGATGGCGCTGATCCGGCTGGGCTGCCAGAAAGCCATGCGCACCGGCACTGAGAAGCTCACCGTCGAGCTCCTCGAGTCCTGCCGCATCGACAGCGCCGCCGAACTCGGCCGCCGCGAACTGCACGCCGCGTTTCGCACCGGCAAGAAGACCACCCGGCTGCGCGCCTCGCCCAGCCCGCCATGACCACCGTCCGCGCGCTACCCCTGATTACAAGACCCGCGGCGGGGGAGGCGCTGGATTCCTGGTTGCATGCCGTCGCGGTGCGCCACAACACGTCGCTCAACGCGCTCTACCTTCACATGGGCGTAGACACCGTTGCCGATGTACGCACCCGCGTCACTGCTGGCTCGGTGAGCGAGGACGACGCGCAACGGATCGCCGCTGCAACAGGTCTCATGCCGATGCAGGTGCACGCGATGACGTTGGCGCACTATCTAGCGACCGTGTCCTGGGCTCAGGAAGCGACAGCGGATCTGACCGCAACCATGCCGCGCCACCACGGCGGGTGGCGGTTCTGTCCGCACTGCCTGGGCGCCAGCGGGGGAACGTGGCTGCTGCAGTGGCGGTTGATGTGGAGCTTCGCCTGCCTGCAGCATCGGTGCCTGTTGGCCGAATACTGCCCGCGCTGCGGCCGGCGCCAACGCGCTCCTCAACCCCTCCACGCTGCCCCACCGCGTCCGGTGCATTGTGCTCACCCCAGCCCTACGGCTGCCGGCAGAAGCCGGCCCCGCTGCGACGCCGACCTGGCCGACACCCCGGTTACCATGTTGGCGGCTGATCATCCCACTCTGCTCGCCCAGCAGGTGCTGGTCGAGCTGCTCGCCGCCGACAGCGGACGATTTGGGCTCTACGCGCAGCGTCCGATGCCAGTTCGGGACGTGCTGGCCGATATCCGCATCCTTGGCCGCGGCATCCTGTCGGCCACCGCGGGCCGCCACCTCGACGACCTGCTGCCCGTCGAGCTGGCCGCACAATATCGACACCAGCGGCAGTCGGCCAACGCGCCGATGTCGTCGTCGGTCCTGACGTGCGCGGCGGCGATCACCGCGGCCGTCACCGTGCTCAGCAGGCCCGACCTGGCCGCGGCGGCCGCGCCGCTGGCAGCGCTGCCTGAAGAGGTGAGCCGCTACGTGCTGCATCAATGGACCTATCTCGACCTGCCGGCCGGGCCGTCGGCGAGCCCGGTGCTGCAGGCTCTGCATTTCACCGCACTCGGTGACCGCCTGAGCCCCGCTGCGCAGTTGCAGTGCCGCCTCGGCAGCACCTTTCCGAGGCTGCACGCCACCGACGCGCAGCGGCAGCAGCGGCTGATTCGGGCGCTGCCCACAGCGTTGTGGCCGGGCTGGGCGTTGCGGTTGAGCCCGCCGACGTTGGCGCATTCCAGCTCGCGGGCGGTGCTGGCTGCCGCCGTTCTGCTGGTCGGCAGCGACCTGGACATCGCCGAGGCCGCCGCGCATCTCGGCGGCGACCTCGCTCGCCTCAACGCCATCTACCTACTGTGGCGGCTGAAAGAATCGCCGCACTGGCCCGCGATCCGCGACGCCCTCGCTGCCCTATCGGACTACCTCAGCGAGGAGACTGCACCGATCGACTACGCGCGGCGACGCGACCTGGACTACCGCGGCCTGCTCGCCCAGGATGAGTGGGACCGCATCTGCGGAAGCCTCGGCCACCAGAGATGCTCGGCAGCCCACCCACGCAGCTACCTGCAGCACCAGATCCGCGGCACCACCAAACCCCGCACCGGCCCTGACGACGCCGACACCGAGCTCAGGGAATTCCCAGGCCGACTCACCCCGCAGCTCAGCCGCGCCCTACACCGTCACGCAACGAGATTTCTCGCAAACCAGGGCATTCAGGACGAGCCGGTGCTGTGGGAACCCCCGACGAGTATCGCCGCCGGCCTCTCGTTACCCGGTGTCGAGCTCGGCGATATCGAGATCGCCGAGCTACACCGACTCATCCGGGTTGACCGCCGCACCATCGCCGCCACCAGCCAGCAGTTGGGCGTCAGCGCCGACCTCATTCGTTACGCACTCGAACAGCAGCCCGCCCCGGCGCTGCCACGGCCCCCGCGAACACAACGGATCGGCGCCCGGCGGCCTGGGAGGGTGTATCAGCAAGCCGCCGAAGCGCTCCCGCGGGAACGCCTCGTCGCCCTGTACAGCCAGGAGCAACGCAGCCTCGCCGACATCGCCGCCCTGACCGGGTTCAGCAAGCCGACCATCTCTCGCTTAATGCACGACTACACGATTGCCCTACGGCCGTCGGGGCCGCGACCGACCAAACCTGTTGATCCCGACTGGCTCTACACCGAATGCATCGTCCACCAACGCTCGTGTGCAGACCTCGCGCGAGAACTCCACATCCGCTGCGGAGCGGTAGCCGCCCAAGCCGCCACGCTCGGAATGCCGGTACGCACCGTGACCCGACACACCGACGCCGAACTCCGCGACAACCCGAAGATTCCGGCCATCCTCATCCCGGCCCTCGTTGGCCACGGCGGCTGGGAACGGCTACAACGCTTTGCCGTGATCACCCAGTTCCCCACTCTCACCGACGCCGGGAAACACCTCGGTAGGGGAGTGGCCGTCACCGGACACCACATCTCACGCCTGGAAAAAGACTTCCGCGCCCGGCTTCTCACCCAGAAACCGCTGCGCTGCACGGACTTCGGCGAAGAAGTGCTCGCGGCGGTGCACCACCTGGCCGAACTCGGCGGACCCTGACACTCGTACTGGACTACCGCTGCGCGCTAGCAGCCGGATCGTCGACCACGATCTCGCTCACCGACACCCCCAGCGCCTCCGCAATGTCATACACCCGCTCGATCAACACCCCACGCCGACCATGCTCCATCTGAATCAACTGATTCCGCGCCACCCCCGACTCCAACGCCAGACTCTCCTGCGACAACCCCCGCTCCAGCCGCAACGCTCGGATCCGTGCCCCCACCAACGCGCGGCGACGCTGCCACTGCTGAGCACGGTCGGGATCATCGGCAGGAAGTCGTGTCGGCACCCCCCAAGTAGTCACTGGCAGTACACAAAAGTCAGCACATCAAGAGATACGTCAAGTAATGTACCGCTAGCAGTACACTGAGGTGTGGGCGCAGCGCGCAGTGTGAGTCAGGCGACACCGGCACGACCGGCCGTCGTGTCCGCGGGGCGACGCGCCACCTCCCTATGGTCGGGGATTCACCGTAGCTTTCCGCTGCGGGTAGCGCCGATCGACGGCGAGGCGCTGGACTCCTGGCTCGACGCGATCGCCCGCCGCCATCACGTGCCACGCCGTGCCGTCGTCGAACAATGCGCCATCACGCCTAACTCGTTTTACGGGGCATGGATGCGGTTGCTCAGCTCCGCGGACATCGAGGGTATCGCTCATGCAACCGGCTACGGCTCTGACGTCGTCGATGCTTTGGCGTTCACACGCACCGGCAGTGGTGCGGGTCCTCTCAGCGGTGCTCGAACGCTGCCTTCATCGGCCTGGGACTGGCGAGCCTCCTCGCGCTGGTGCCAGCAGTGCCTGACCGACACAGGGGGCCGATGGCTGCTCGCCTGGCGACTCAACTGGACCTTCGCCTGCCCCACCCACCACTGCCTGCTGCAGGACGGATGCCCCAAGTGCGGCGCGCCGCAACGCTACCGCCTGCCGACCTATGTGATCCCCGAGTTGGATCGGTGTGCTCAACCGACCGTCGACCTCCTCGGGGAGCGGCGGCCTTGCGGAGCCGACCTGCCCCACGTTCAGCAAGCCGACCACCCCCTGAGCCTCTCGATGGCGCGGACGCAGCGGCTCATCAACGCACTGCTCGCAGGGAGCCGAAGCCGGCTGCGCGTGTACGGCGCACGTCAACCGACACCACACGACATGCTCACGGACGTGAAAACCCTTGCTCGTTACGTCTTCGCTATTCTCGGCGGCGCCGCGGACTCATCGCTGCGCTCCGACATTGCTCGTGTCGCCGGCGCAGGCCACACCAGCGCAGCGCGGGGCGCCGCCCGACCCACCATGCCCTCGGCCGTGCACACCGCCCATGCCAGCACCCTTGCCGCCGCGGTACTGGACGCGCACGACCCGACCGCCGCGCAGCACCTGCTCGCTAAGGTCATCCTCGCTGACGGCAAGTTCGAATCCCATGACGTGTACCACGACGAAGCGCTCACACCGCTCGCCCGTCTCATCTGCCAACTCGGACGCGAAGATGCCCGAGCAACGCTCAAGCTCCGACGGCGCTTCGACATCTCCGCCGCCAACTCAGCACAAAGTTGCAAGAAGAACCGTCTGGCCCGCGCCACCGCTCGCATCGACTCGATGTCACACCACTCCGGGACCCGGTGGTCTCGATGACGCCCACCGCGACCCCGCCGGCCGCGCTGCGTGGTACGGATCCGACATGTTGCGGCCCCTGATGATTGGCCCCTCGCTACCGCGGATCGGTATGACCGAACTAAGCAGCCAGTTCGGCCGGATACTCGATGAAGTCGCACAAGGACAGACCTCCGTCATCACTCGACGCGGGCGGGGGTGCCAGCACCCGCCTGCCGCCGCGGGGCCCCTTGCGGGCAGTCCCGTCCCAGGTCATCGGCCATCCCTTTGACCTGTCAGCGTCGTCGTGTTCTTCCCCTTTGAGCACCGCGGCGACGACTTCGTCGTGCCAGCCCGTGCCCTCATCGTCGCTGCGGGCGCAGACGTGTGGGTGATCTGGACACTTCAGCAGGTGCAGCAGACGCCGTATCGCCGGTGGGGCGTCGCCGTCGACGGCCCCATGCGTGACATGCCACCATAAAATCTGCGCTAAATTTGGTCTCTGTTGGACCAGTCTCGACCAGAAGAACGCCGATGAGCTGGTAATACACAAATATCGTAAGGATCGAAGTCAGGATGTGTGTACTCTTTGTCTAAGAGAAAGTAGAATGTGGAATCTAGGGAAGAAGTATTGGCTTCGACGGGTGACAGCCTGCGGGTCGTGCCGCAGTGATCTGTAGAAATACGAAAAATCGGAGGACTACGTCGCAGTGGCGGTCTTAAGGTTCGACGACTATTCACAGCGTTATCGCCACGTCGCAATGACACGCGACGATTTGGGCGTTTTGCAGCTCAGGCTTCACACCGACGGGGGGCCGCTGATCTGGGGTGAAGGTCCACATACCGAGCTTTCCTATTGCTTCGCTGACGTCGCTTCCGATCGGGAGAACCGTGTCATCGTGCTAACCGGTACGGGACAAGACTTCTGCGCCAGAATCGACGACAGCTGGGCCGGTCCGATGACGCCTGAGAAGTGGGACCTCATGTTCCACCACGGCAATCGCCTGCTGCGCAATCTGCTCGACATCGAGGTGCCGGTGATCGGCGCGATTCAGGGCAAAGCACTTCTGCACGCTGAACTCGCGGTGCTCTCGGACGTCGTACTGGCTTCGGCGGACGCGGTGATCGGCGACCCCATCCATTTCAAGAACGGCATCGTCTCCGGTGACGGCGTCCACATCATCTGGCCGATGCTGCTCGGGCCCAACCGCGGCCGCTACTTCCTGCTCACTGGTGAGCGTCTTAGCGCCCAGCAAGCTCACGAACTCGATGTCGTCGGGGAGGTCCTGCCCCGGGAGCAGTTGCTGACTCGCGCCCACGAAATCGCGCGCAGCTTAGCCGCCAAGCCCGACCTGGTGCTCCGCTACACCCGACATGCAATCACCCATCGGATCAAGCAAGCACTTGCCGAGGGGCTGTCGTTGGGCCTAGCGCTGGAAGGTCTGGGAGCGCAGTCGGACTGGCCGGGTTGATGAATGCCATTGGGCGAAACGGTGGATCGACGACGACAGGCATCGCGTAATGGGACAGCTTGACGGCACGGTTGCGCTGATCACCGGCGCGGCCCGCGGTATGGGGGCCGCCCACGCCCGCGCCTTCGCAGCCGAAGGCGCCCGTGTGATCGTTGCAGACGTCCGCGACACCGAGGGTTCCATCGTCGCCGCGGAGCTCGAAAGTGCGGGTCGCTATGTGCATCTCGACGTCACCGACCGCGATCAATGGCGCAACGCCGTCGCAGTCGCTGAAGACTGCTTCGGATGCGTGACTGCGCTGGTAAACAACGCCGCAATCCTGCGCACGGGCAACATCGTGGACTACAAGGCAGAGCTGTTCTGGTCCGATCTCGAGGTCAATCTGATGGGCGCGTTCAACGGCATCCAGGCCACGGCGCCGTCGATGAAGCGCGCGGGGGGTGGATCCATCGTCAACGTGGGCTCGGTGGCAGCCATGACAGGTTTCCCGAGACTGCCCGGCTACACAGCTTCAAAGTGGGCGCTGCGCGGGCTGACGAAGAACGCGGCGCTAGATCTTGGGCCCCACGGGATTCGGGTCAACGCCGTACATCCCGGCGTGGTCCGCACACCGATGACCGCCGGTCACAAAGAGGATCAGACACAAGTCGCGCTGCACCGCGCTGCAGACGACAGCGAGATCAGCGCGTTGGTGGTGTTCCTGGCAAGCCCGCAGTCCGGTTACATCACCGGCGCGGACCTGGTGATCGATGGCGGCGAGACCGCAGGTCGTGCGCTGCCGCCAATGTCAACCACGCCAACAGTCTGAACGACCAGGAGCCCGCAATGACCGAGCCGGCCACCGATATCGCGGCGCTGTTTGAGCCGATCCGAATCGGGACCATGCAGTTGCGCAACCGGGTGATGCTGCCGCCGCACGCCCGGCTTATCGGCAATCCCTTCGGAACCACCAAGGAAGCCCACCGATTCGTCACCTACTTCCAACATCGCGCCCGCGATGGGGCAGCCTGGATTGGCGGTCTGAACTGCTACATCGACAAACCACTCATTCCCGGCTTCGAACCGGGTGGGATCGGGGCGCGACGGGGTGACTTCCGACTGCCGGTCTTCCGGGAACGCGCCGCCCAATACGCTGAGGCCATCCACGCGGCGGGCGCCTACGCCACCGCCCAGCTGACCGTGCAAGGTGGTGCCCCGTTCGCGCCATCGCCGATGCTGGCCACCTACGCCTCCAACGTCGTTCCACACGTTCTGGGCCACGACGAGATCAAGTTCCTCATCTCGGAATACGCGTTCTCGGCGCGCGAGTGCCAGGTGTCCGGACTCGATGGAGTCGAGTTGCATGCGAATCATGGTGACCTGTTGCAACTGTTCCTCTCGCCAGCGACCAATCTGCGTGCGGATGCCTACGGCGGTGACCCCGCGCGGCGCCTTCGGCTCATCACCGACGTTTTGCAGGCCATCCGCGACGACGTCGGGACGGACTTCACCGTCGGTGTGCGATTATCTCTCGACGAGATGTTCGACGGAGGCTATGACCTCCGTGGTGGCGCCGAGATCGCAGCAACCCTTGGAGCTACCGGTCTGGTGGACTACCTCAGCTTCGTTGTCGGCAACAACTGGGGTGCGCCGAGTTATCTCCAGACCCACCACTACCGACCTGCGCAGTGGGCTGAAGCCGCAGGCCACATTCGCCAGCTGGTGACCGTACCCGTTGTCTACACCGGCCGCATCGGCGATCCGCAGACCGCGGCGGCCGTCATTAGAGCCGGCCACGCCGACGTAGTGGGTATCGCCCGCGCGATGCTGGCCGAGGACCAGTTCGTGTCCAAGGCCGCCGCAGGAAACCTGGGCGGGATTCGCCCCTGCATCGGGACCAATGACTGCATCCACAGAGTCACTGTGGAGGGGTTGCGATTCGGGTGTTCAGTCAACCCCGGAGTCGGGCGCGAAACAGAAGCCGAGCCCGCTCCGGCCGGCAGGCCGCAGTCGGTACTCGTCGCAGGCGGTGGGCCCGCCGGGTTGGAACTGGCCGCACTACTGGCGGCGAAGGGTCATTCCGTGAGTCTCTGGGAACGTGAAGCTGAACTCGGAGGTCAGGTCCGCACGGCCGCCCGTGCCGCCGAGAACCAATCTTCGTACCTGCAATATCTTGACTTCCAGCGGCGCCAGCTCGAACGGCTCAACGTGACAGTCCAGACCGGATACACCGCCACTTCCGAGCGCATCCTGGCCGCGGGCTTCACGGTCGTCGCTGTGGCGACGGGGGCGATGCCGCGGCGGCCCACCGTGCCCGGCATCGACTTGCCGCACATCATTGAGGGACGCGACGTTTTGGACGGCAAGGTCGACGTCGGCAACCGAGTGGTCGTCATCGCGATGGAAGACCACATGCAGCCGCTGACCATCGCCGGCTTTCTTGCAGATCTCGGCAAACAGGTCCGAGTCATTTATGCCTCGCCGTCGATTGCTCCGCTTGTCGGCCCATATTCGATCGGCGCCCCGCTTGCCAAACTTTCCCGCGCGGGCGCGGAGATTACGGTCTGCCAACGACTGGTCTCCGTCGAAACCGATCGTTTGATGCTGCGGAACATCTATTCGGGCGCACCCAGTTCGGTCTGCGACTTCGACTCGGTGGTGCTGGCCTGTGGTGGTGTCTCCGACGCGGGGCTCTACGACGATCTCGCCGGCCGCGTACCCTCGCTCCACGTACTTGGCGACGCGTACGCGCCGCGGCGGATCTCCTTTGCCACCCGTCAGGCCTTCGAACTCGCTCGCAAGATCTAATTTTTTTCACCTAATTCTGCTTAGATTCATGTTAAAATTTGGACATACACCGCCCCCAAGTGGCGCGGGAGTTCCCTCGCCCGAAGGAGTCCGCCATGACCAGTTCCACCGAGCGAACCGCCGCCTCGTCTCGCATCGAACCGAGCCAGTTCCACATCCTGGATCCGGAGTTGGTGGCCGACTTCTGGCCCAAGGTCAACGATCTCCGTGAACGTTGCCCGGTGGGCTGGAGTGATCAACCGTGGAGCGATTCGGACTCCGGATACTGGTTCATCAACGATTACGCCGACGTCATGGCCGCGGCGACCGACTGGCGGGCATTCTCGAGTGCCCAGGGCGCATCGCCGGTCCAGTTCAATCTCGACGTCTTGCGCATGATCCCTCTCGAAACCGACCCCCCGTTGCACCGAGACATCCGCAAGGCGCTCAATCCGTTCTTTACCCCAGACGCGTTACAGGAACGGGAAGACGAGATCAAGGACATCGTCAACGGACTTATCGATCGATGCCTGGCGATCGCTGCTGCGGGTGACGGCACGGTCGACTTCATCGCCGAGTTCACCCAGCGTCTGCCTCCGCTGGTGTTCTTTGTCGGGTTCCTCGGTCAGAAAGAAGATGAGCTCGATTGGATCATCGAGACTTTGCAAGGTCTCATTGCTGCGCCGGAACGAGCACTGGAATTGGTGCCGCGACTATTGATGTGGGATGCCGAACTACTTGAAAGGCGGCGACAGGAAGGTCGCCGGGACGACGTGCCCGGTGTGATCGCCCATCTCGGCCTCGACGGGTCAGATGGGCTCGAACTCGACGAGCGGCAGCGAATGGAAACTCTCAACCTCATGATCATGGCGGGTATGGAGACCACGATGGGTGGTCTTGCCAGCGTCGCGCTCAGCGTCGCCCAGCAACCCGAAGTGAGACAAACGCTCATCGATGGCGGTGAGCAACTGTTGGACCGCGCGGCTGACGAGTTCTTGCGTCTTGAAGCGCCGGTTACCGCAGCGGGCCGTACGCTGACGAAGGATGTCGAGATGAGTGGCTGCCCAATGCATGCAGGCGATCGGATCGTGATCAACTGGGCCGCCGCCAACCGTGACCCCGCGCAGTTCCCGAACCCTGACCACCTCGACTTCCAGCGGGCCAATGCCGCATCCCACGTGGCCTTCGGCGCGGGGATCCACCGCTGCCTGGGCAACCACCTTGCCCGACGCGAAGTGAAAGCGATGATTCGGGCGATCTGCGCCCTGAGCGTGTTTGAGATACCCGCCGATTTCAAGCCCACCTACCGCGTTTCAATCGCCCGCGGTCCGGTGAGCCTCCCAGTGCGCATCGCGCGTTAGTTACTTCGACCTGAAAAAGGGTTGATGGCCAGTGCGGCCTCTGGCTGGTCCTGTTTCGAATGGGCCGCTCGGGTGGGGAACTGGTTGTCACCCGGCCAGGGCGCTGATCTTGACCAGGTTGTGGGCGAAGACTCCGTGTCCGCACCAGGTGCGGGCTCCGGTCAGTGTGGTTAATTCGGAGCGGTTCCATCCGTAGCTGCGTTTGAGGTGGTTGATCCGGCCTTCGCATCCGGTTCGCCATTTGATCTTGGTGCGGAATGCTTTTCGATGTTCGAACTCCCGCCGGGCGGCGCCGGGTCTACTGGCTCGGGGGATGGCCACCCGGCGCACCCCGATCTCGTGCAGATCGTTCTCGACCGAGGCGTAGCCGTAGCCGCGGTCGGCGGTCACCGCGGTGGGGGTCCGCCCGGTCCGCTCGGTGATACGGGCGATCGCCGGCGCCAGCTGGTGGGCGTCCGGAGGGTTTCCGACGTGCACGCTGTGGTCGAGGATGATCCCGTCGGCGTTGTCGACGACCTGGGCTTTGTAGCCGAATTCCACCGGCTTGCCGAGCCGGCCCTTGCGGATCGGACGGGCATCGACATCGTGGAAGCTCACGATGCGACTAGCCGAATCCGGCACCACCCCGGCCAGCCGGCTGCGGGTCCGAGCCACCACCTGCTCGGCACGCTGGAGCAGGGTGCTCAGGTCGTTGATCGCCCGCTGCAGTCGACCGCGGCGTCGGCCCGTCGCCTGCCGTAAACCCCTGCGAGCATTGCGGATCACCACGTCGGCGTCAGCGATCGCCGCATCGGCGAGGTCGGCCAGCTGGCCGGTGATCCGCAGCACGGCTGCCTGGCCCTCCTCGCGGGCTGCCGCACCGCGTAGCCGTAGTTTCGCGTCGATCGACCGGGCTCGCTGACCTGCTGACCGGCTGCGATCACGGACCCGTGTGCGGGTCGCTCCGCCAGCGGCCTGAATCCGCTTCACCGTCTTCGCGATCCCACCCACGGCCTTGGCCAACAAGCCCGAATCGGTCGGATAGGCCACCGCGGCCTCGACCACCGTGGTGTCGGCGCGGACCTTGTCGGTCCGGATCAGCTTCGCGTCGGCCGCCTTGATCACCAACGCGTCATTGAGTCCGGCGACCGCGGCCTCCCCGCATCGGCTGGTCAGCTTCATCAACGTGGTCGGATGCGGCACCCGCGTCCCGAACGGGATACGACAGAAGCGTTGCCAGGAAATCGAATCCCCCACCTCGCGGCACAGTGACTCGAAGCCCAGCCGGTAGCGGAACTTCAGGAACATCATCCGCAGGTACGTTTCCATCGGCACTGACGGCCGCCCGATCCGCGGATCGAAGAACGGCGTGAACGGCGCGAAGAACACCGGATCGTCCAGCAGCGCGTCTACCCGGGCCAACTCGCCGGGCAACACCAACAGCTCCGGCGGCAGGATTGCATCCCACAACGACAACTGGTCATTTACAGTTCTGAGCACGATGGCCTCGATCCCTTCTTGCCCAAGGGTTCGAGGCCACCATCGCGCCGAACAAACACCAGCTCAGGGACCGCCACGCCCCGACTTTTTCAGGTCGAAGTAGTTAGCCCCCAGCGGCGTCGCCGATTTCACTCGTCGACGACAGCTCGTGCTTGTGTCGGCGACGTTTGCCCTCACCGCCCGCGGTTTGGGTAGCCGCCCAGCGCAGCTGGTCTGACTCCGCCACCGCGCGGTCGTGCCCGTGACGTTCATTGATCCAGATCGACCAGTTCTGGCGGTTCGGTCACGGTCAGGTGGGATCCGATGGCGTGGTTGCCGTGCGAGATGTCTCGGTGAGCCGCGAAGCTCAGGCTTAGGAGTTAGGTTCCGTGCCGACGAGGGACACAAACGAGACACATTCACCGGGGCCTCCACCGAGGTTGTGGGTGAGGCCGATGGTTCTGCCGGGGGCGACTGTGTGAATCCGTCTGTCCTCAGGGGCTTCGCCGCGAAGCTGCAGCCAGCATTCGAAGATCATCCGCAGCCCACTGGCGCCCACAGGGTGTCCGAAGGCCTTGAGCCCACCGTCGGGATTGACCGGTAAACTTCCGTCGAGGTCGAAAGTGCCCGCTAGTACTGCCTTCCAGGCGGTGCCCCGCTCGGCGAAGCCGAGATCCTCCATCAGTACCAGCTCGGTGATGGTGAAGCAGTCATGTACCTCGGCCATCGCGATCTCGGACGGCGGGTCCGTTATCTCGGCTTCGGCGTAGGCGTTCTGCGCCGAGGCAACCACCTCCGGGAACGTCGTGAAGTCGTAGCCGGGGTCGACATTGCCGTCGGCGGCCCCGGAGACCAGTGAGAGCGCCTTGATGAACAGCGGTTTGTCGGTGTATCGATGGGCGTCTTCGGCTCGAACGACGATAGCGGCGGCGGCGCCGTCAGATACACCCGAGCAGTCGAACACGCCGAGTTGTCCGGCGACCAACGGGGAGCATGAGATCGTCTCTGTGGAGACCTCTTTGCGGAATTGCGCGCGCGGGTTGCGGGCACCGTTGTGGTGGTTTTTCCAGGCAATGCGAGTGATGACTTCCTTGAGCTCGCCGGGGTCGACCCCGTACTTCTTCGCGTACGCCGGACCAAGCAGGCTGAAATTTGCTGGCGCACTGGTTGTTCCGAGGGTGCCGCCGGTGCCGTCAGAGGGTATCGAGGGGCGCAGCAGTCCGGAGAAGCCTGAGTCCTTGAGTTTTTCGACGCCGACCGCCATCGCCATGTCGTAGGCGCCACTGGCTACGGCGTAGGAGGCGTTGCGCAGCGCCTCCGAGCCGGTGGTGCACATGTTCTCCACGCGGCTCACCGGCTTGCCGTGCAACCGCAGGGGGCGACTCAGGCTCAGTCCTGACAGGCCCGAGGTGTAGGTCCCGAGCCAGAACGCGTCGATATCGTGCAGCGCCACCCCGGCACTTGCGGTCGTGCAGTTCACCGCATCGATCACCAAGTCATCGACCGAGCGGTCCCAATGCTCCCCAAAGTCGGTGCAGCCCATCGCGATGATCGCCACGCGGTCACAGATTCCGTGTGTAGCCATGTCAGCTCTCCTCGGTCTTGCGGCGGGCCGGGCGGGCTTTCCAGAAGTAGTTATGGACCCCGCCTCCCGATGTGGTCAGCCGTCGAAAGGTCATTTCGACCCAGCCTCCGATCGACACCTCCGCAGAGCTGTCGGTCAGTTCGCAGCGAAAACGTCCGCCGCCATCGAAGTCGACGACCACCGCGATCATCGGCGGGCTGGGGGTGTAGGCGAGCCGGTCGATCGTGTACGTCGCCACCCGCGCCGCCGTGTCGGCCATCGGTTGGCGATGCATACGATCAGCAGAGCCGCACTGGTAGCACACCCGTACCGGCGGTAGGTGAACGGTGCCGCATTCTTCGCAGCGAGAACCTACGAAGCCGTACTTCCATTGCTCGGATCGATGACTGGGCGGTCCGGCGGGCGCCTCGGGTTCGGGCCTGCGGGGCGGTTCGCGACGCAGCATGCCGCGCCAGGTCAGGAAGGTGCCGTAACTGAGTGAGTCGTCGGCCGCCGCAATCTGATCGGCGACCGTCGGTGCCGTGTGTTGATGGCCGTCAAGTGCGTCGGTGGTGCGCAGGATCAATGTCGAAGCACCGTCGGCCAGCACAGTGAGCGCGATCACTTGATCGGGTTGCGCGCGTTCGAGCACGTCGGCGAGAAGTACACCGGGTTGGGCGGTTCCCGGGTTGCCGATCGCTGAAGTCAAATCCGAGCTGAGGGCCCCGCGTGGGACACCGCTGGCGCCCGCGAACTGTCGGTTCGCCCGAGGCGACAGGCCGCACACGACCAGGTGATCGACACCATCAGGGGTCAGATCGGCCTGTTTAAGTGCGGCCGCAAACGAATCCATGGCCAACGGGACGTAGACATGCTCCCCGAACCGCTCTTCCCATACCCGCGACGTCGGTGCTCCCGGGACGCGCCAGCGATCGAGAAACTCCTCGGTAACCGACGCGCTGGTGATCAGTTCAGCCAGTATCGGAGCCTCGGCAGTACCGGGACCGAACAGAACCGCCGCGGCGGCATCACCGCCCTGCCGTTCGTCGGCGCTCCCGGGAAGGCCGGTGCGCATGTCCGCCAAGACGGCCAGAGCACCCTCGGGGCTGTCGGCAGCGGCCAGAAGCGCACCCAGCGCTGAGCGTGGTGCCCCACCGAGATCGACCGCCAAGGTGCTGCGAGGCAAGTTGAGGGCGGCGTGAATGACTGCGGCATTGGTCTTGTCGAGATATGCCGGATCGGTCGTGGCGAAGTACACCCGCGGCGGCATCGATTCCGGCGGAAGGCCACGCAGAACAGCGCGCGCGGCCTCGACGGCCATCGAGGTGGTGTCCTCGTCGTAGGAGGCCACCGACCGGGTGCCGGGGGGTTGAGCACCACCGAGCACCGATCCGATCTCGCTCAGCTGCAGACGATGAAACGGAAGGTAGGCCGCGCAGGCCACGACACCCGTCGCGGCGCTGCTTCGTTGAGACGGCATGAATATGCAATCTAATCTGATTCTGGTTAGATTTCAATCGAGCGCCGCGGGACGGACGAGTGCCGAGAAGAACTCACGGCCGAAGCCGTGATCGGTGCAACGCCCAGAGCGGCGGTCCGGAGACGACAACCCGTTGGAAAGGCATACCGATGAAGCGACTGGTTTTTGAACCCGAACACGAACAGTTGCGCGAAACAGCGCGACAGTACATCGAGTCTGTTGTGGCCCCACAGGCCCAGAAATGGGAACAGCAACGTCTCGTGGATCGCGCCGCCTACGTAGAGGCCGGCAAGTACGGGCTCATCGGATTCAATCTGCCCGAGCGGTTCGGCGGCGGCGGATCGGATGATTTTCGGTTCAATGCGGTGATCGTGGAGGAGTTGGCGAAGTTCGGCTCCGTGACTCCGGCGCTGAGTTTGCAGAACGACATCGTCGCCCCGTACCTGAAATCGTTGGCCAACGAGGAGCAGCAGGCTCGCTGGCTGCCCGGCTACATCACCGGCGAGATCATCGGTGCGATCGCGATGAGTGAGCCCGGGGCGGGTAGCGACCTGGCCGGTATCCGAACTACTGCCACGCGTGACGGCGATGACTGGATTCTCAACGGCTCCAAGACATTCATCTCAGCCGGGGTTAACTCCGATGTGGTCATCGTGGTGGCCCGCACCGATCCCGACGCGGGTCATCAAGGGTTCTCGTTGTTGGTCGTCGAGCGCGGTATGGAGGGTTTCAGCCGCGGGCGCAAACTGGACAAGATGGGTCAACACGCCCAGGACACTGCCGAGTTGCACTTCGACAGTGTGCGGATCCCCGGCCGCAACCTGCTGGGCGAGCCGAATCGCGGTTTCTACCACCTGATGCGCAACCTACCCTCGGAGCGGCTGTCCATAGCGGTCGGCGCGGTTGCCGGTGCGCGCGAAACATGGCGGCAGACACTCGAATACGCCAAGGACCGCAAGGCGTTTGGGCAGCCGATCGGCAGCTTCCAACACAACCGGTTCGTGCTCGCCGAACTGGACACCGAGTTGGACATCGCCGAGCAGTACATCGACCGGTGTCTGCGCGCCGTGGTGGACGACGAACTGACCGCGGTGCAGGCCGCGAAGGCGAAATGGTGGTGCACTGAGCTTGCGAAGAAGGTCGTCGACGCCTGCGTCCAACTGCACGGTGGGTACGGCTACATGAACGAGTACAGGGTGGCCAAAGACTACGTCGACGCCCGGATCCAGACCATCTTTGGGGGCACCACCGAGATCATGAAGGACATCGTCGGACGCGACCTGGGCCTCTAGCGGACCTTCGACTTCCTGGACGCCGCGGTTGACCGCGGTGCACGCTTCTGTCGATCGGTGGCGGTCGACGAATTCTGGAGGCTTTGTCGTTCGGCGGGGACTTTGGTGACTCCGTCGAACACCAAAGTCGCAACCTGGCGCGCCAACTCTTCGGGGCTCAGGTTACCGTCAGGGTGGTACCACTCGACCGCCCAGTTCAACGCACCTGTGATCAACATCGTGGTGACCGAGGAGTCGGTGTTCTTCCTGATCTCACCGGAGGCGATGGCGTCCTCGATGAGGCCGTGCCAATACTCCAGATAGGCACGCTGGTGGTTGACGGTCTGGTCGCGGACGGTGTCGGGGATCTGACCCAGGATGCGCACGAGGGCCGAGGTGTACATGGTGTTTCGCAGCACAGACAGCAGATGGGCGGCCATTGCGGTGGATAATCGATCCAGCGCCGTGGCGTCGGCGGGGAGTGCGTCGACGCTCAGGCGGGCCAGATTATCAGTGCGTTTCCAGGCGACCAGCACCATTTCGACCACAAGGTGCTCACGGGACTTGAAGTAGTAGTACATGCTGCCCGTCTGGATCCCAGCAGCTGCCGCGACATCGGCCAGCCGGGCGCCGGCGTAACCCTTTTCCCGGAAGACCTTGGCGGCCGCATCAAGGATTCGTTGGGCACCCTCGGACTTGGTGTCGTCGGCTCGACTTGCGCGAAGGACCTCCTCCTCCGCGACGGCGATGGCGGCCAGGTTGTTGTCGATCGACCGGGTCGCCTGGCGATGTACCGCGAGGCCTTCGAGGAACAGCGAATCGAATTGCGCTTTGAGCTCGGTCGTGGACATTCCATCGGCGCGGGGTCGGAACCACTCGGGCACGGAGTTCATCGCGCCGAGCAGCAGCATCCGCATCGCCGAACTGTTGAGGTCTGTGCGGATATCGTCCGAGTCTTGAGTGGCATTCACAAGTGATCGCCAGAATTCTCCGTATTCGCGCTGTTCGTGGATTCGGCGCTTGCGAATTTCGTCGGGAACTTGGCCGATTATTCGGATTGTCGCCGCGGTGTAGTCGCCAATTTCCAGGACGGTGTCAAGGTGCGCGGAGATGGCTTCGCGAAGCCGGTCGAGGGCGGACGCGTCGTCAGGAAGGGCGGCGACGCGTCGCCGCACGAAGCCGCTGGTGCGTTCTTGGCCGACCCGCAGGACCTCTTCGACGAGTTCCTCTCGCGAGGGAAAGTGATAGTACAGGCTGCCGGCTTGGGTGTTCGCGGCCGCGGCGACGTCAGACAGCCGGGTGCCGGCATACCCTTTGTTGCGGAACGTGAGGGCGGCCGAATCGAGAATCCGCGCCCGAGTCGCCACGCCCTTCTTGCCGGGGCGGACGCGCTTGTTAGCCATCAGTGCACCTCACGCTCCGTTTGTCCCGAACTCCGGTCTTCTGCACGATTGTTGATTCTATGTGAGTTTTGGTCGATACAGCAGACAGGTGCACTGTGAGAGTCACCGCATGCTGCGGTTTCTCCGCGACGGCCAGCGGCACCGGCCGGAGCCTCACAATACCCCCTGGACATTGACCCTAATCTGAATTAGGTTAGAATACTCAGCTGCGCGTGGTTCACGGCGCCGGAAGGGAGTGTTGAAGCACATGATCAAGCTGTTGGAGGGCATTCGGGTGCTCGAGTGCGCCATGCTGCCCACCGGCGACCAGACCAGCAGGCTGCTCGGGGACCTCGGCGCCGACGTCATCAAGATCGAGCGGCCGGGGACCGGTGATTATCTGCGTGAACTTGGCGACCGCATCACCGACCAGAACAGCGTCTTTCACCTCTTCTGCAACCGCAACAAGCGCAGCGTCGAGGTGAACCTTCGTAACGATGAGGGCCGCACGATCTTCTTCGAACTTCTCCGGACGGCCGACATTTTCGTCGATGGATTCGCCGGCGACGCGTGCGACAAACTCGGCATCGGCTACGAAGCGCAGCGCGCTGTCAAGCCCTCCATCATCTACTGCCAGGCCAATGGTTTCGGGACACGCGGGAGCTACAGCCAGATCCCGGTGCACGGGTACATGATGGGTGCGGTGGCCGGTCAGTCCGAGTTTCGGGTCTCCGATGACGGTGTCGTCACCGAGGTCGTTGACCCTGAAGGCCTGTACTTCCCCGGTTCGATTGACGGACCCTTGTCGACTGCGCTTTACGCGGCCCTCACCGCAGCCGCGGCGCTGCGCCATCGCGACAAGACGGGCCAGGGGTGCTACATCGATGCCGCAGGAGCCGACGCGGTGTTGGCCAATCAAAGCCTGGATGCGGTGATCGCCTGGAACAGGGACCGGATTACCGACCGGCGAAACCCTCCGCCACCGGTCGGCCTGGATCCGCGTCGTCGCCCGAAGTACACCTACTACCAAACCAAGGACGACAAGATCGTGCTGCTCGCCGCCATCGAGCACAAGTTCTGGGACAACTTCTGCCGGGCGATCGATCGCGACGACCTACTCGACGTGCAGAACAAGACGTTCGCGGTCGACTTCGCTGACGGCGGTAAAGCCGACCTGCTCGACGAACTGATTCCTGTCTTCCGCTCCCGCACCGCCGCGGAATGGATGGACACCGCGCGGATGTACGACATCCCGTTGTGTCCGGCAAACTCTAAGACCGACACCCTGACCGACGCCCACCTGGCTGCCCGCGAGATCGTTCATCATTCCCAACATCCGGTGGCCGGTCCCTACACGAGCACCGGCTGGCCGGCCCCGGTCAGCGGTCAACCCTTCGACATCACGCGCCCGGCGCCCGCGCTGGGCGAACACACCAACGAGGTGCTCGCCGAGATCGGCTACAGCGCCGACGACGTTGCAGCACTGCACAACCGTGGCGTGGTGTGAGGCCCCCATGGTAATGCGTATGCCAAGCCGGGTGCCCGCCACCGGCCTGCCGGAACGGGTGACGATCTACGAGGTGGGTCCCCGGGATGGCCTGCAGAACGAAAAGGGCGTCATCCCAACCCCTGTCAAGGTCGAGTTCATTGAACGGCTCGGCGCCGCCGGACTGCGCACCATCGAGGCAGCCGGCTTCGTACACCCCGCGCGGGTGCCGCAACTCGCCGACGCCGAAGCGGTCGTCGACGCCTTGGACCTCGATGCCGGCCGACGCTACCCGGTGCTCGTGCCGACGGTCAGTGGGCTGGATCGAGCGTTCAGTCGCGGTGTGCGTGATATCGCCGTGTTCGGCAGCGCGACCGAAACGTTCTCGCGGCGCAACCTGGGCCGCACCATCGACGAGTCGTTGGCGATGTTCGCCCCGGTGGTGGCGCGGGCGCGCGAGGCCGGGGCCGGTGTGCGCGGCTACGTGTCAATGTGCTGCGGAGACCCCTGGGAAGGAACAGTGCCGATCGCGCAGGTGGTCGACGTCGCCACCCGAATGATGGACCTGGGCTGCACGCAGTTGGCGCTGGGCGACACGATCGGTGTCGGCACGCCCGGCCAGGTCAAGGCGCTCATCGAGGCCGTAGTGTCTGCGGGCATCGATGTGGGCTCGATCGCGGTGCATTTCCACGACACCTACGGACAGGCTCTGGCCAACGTGCTGGTGGCGCTGCAATCGGGAATCAGCACCATCGACAGCTCGGCAGGCGGACTCGGGGGGTGCCCGTTCGCGGAGAGTTCGGCCGGAAACCTGGCCACCGAAGACCTGGTGTGGATGTTGGAAGGTCTGGGCATAGACACGGGTGTCGACCTCGGCGAGCTTGTGTCGGTCAGCCTGTGGATGGCCGGACAGCTCGGCAAGCCGTGCGTATCGCGCACCGTGCAAGCGTTGGCTGGATGCGCTCAGGTCCCACCAGGGGACGGTGAACCCGCGGCGGTGGCCCGATGACCGGCCTTGAGGTGCCCGTTGAGGAGTTGCGGGCACGGTTGCGCGATTGGGTCGCCGACAACGCTCCGGTTGGACTGGCAGATCTGATCGATTGGCGGCTTCGGGCCGACCTGCCCGGTTCGGTGAGCAGCCGGCAAAGCGAATCCGAGCTCGCCGGCGCCCACAGCCACCCCTTGTTCCAAGAGTGGGAGCAGCGGTGTGCGCAGGCGCGGCTGATTTGTCCCGCGTGGCCCACCGAGTACGGGGGACGCGGCTGGGATGCGCCACAGATGACGATTCTTGACGAAGAGTTCTATCGAGCCGGAGTCCCGCGTATCGACCGCGTGCAGGGGGAGTCGATGGTCGGTCCCTCGATCATCCTGCACGGCACCGCGGAACAGAAGGCGTATTACCTGCCGCGGATCATTTCCGGCGAGCACCGGTACTGCCAGGGATTCTCTGAGCCCGAATCGGGATCGGACTTGGCCTCGGTGCGGACCCGCGCGGTCGTGGAGGGTGATCATC
Organism: Mycolicibacterium moriokaense; assembly: GCF_010726085.1. Taxonomy (NCBI): domain Bacteria; kingdom Bacillati; phylum Actinomycetota; class Actinomycetes; order Mycobacteriales; family Mycobacteriaceae; genus Mycobacterium; species Mycolicibacterium moriokaense. The sequence goes on along the minus strand of NZ_AP022560.1, from coordinate 90,807 downwards.
TCTTGATCAGCGGGCAGAAGGTGTGGACCTCCCGCTTCAACACCGCAAACATGATTTTCGTCCTGTGCCGCACCGACCCCACGGCCTCGAAGCACTGCGGACTGTCCTATGCGATCACCGAGTTCACCCCCGGACACAACGGCATCGAAGTCCGCCCCATCCGGCAGATCACCGGTGCTGCGGAGTTTGCCGAGATCTTCTTCGACAACACCACGGCACCTTTGTCAGGGGTGATCGGCGGGCTCGGGCAGGGATGGCAGGTCGTGCAGTCCACCCTGGGATTCGAGCGCGGCGGAGCCGGACGCGCGACCACCATGGTGCTGGCGGCTCGCGAACGTGAACTCGAACAGCTGGTGGAGTTCGCCCGACGACAAGGGCGGCATCGCGACCCTCTCGTGCGCCGCGAGCTGGCCTGGGCCAAGACCCAGGTCACCATTTTGCGCAGTAGTTGGCAGCGGACCGTGGCAGAGGTCGCCGCCGGCGTGCAGCCAGGAGCGCAGATGTCGACGTGGAAGCTGGCGTGGAGCGAATACCACCTGCGGCTCGGGGCGCTTGCCTTGGAGATCGCAGGTCCTGCCGCAATGGTGCGGCCGGCGGGCCCTGACTATGCCCTGGACCCGTGGCAGGACACATTTCTGGTGGCGCATTCCGGCACCATCTACGCCGGTACCAGTGAGGTGCAACGAAACATCATCGGCGAGCACGTACTGGGGTTGCCCCGCGAGCCCCGAGTGCCCGAAGGGCAGCGCTCATGACTGACGATGCGTCAGCCCAGGAGGCGCAGAGTTTCCGGTTTCCCGTGGAGCGCGGGCACATCCTGATGTTCGCGCGGGCGTTGGGCGACGACAATCCGGTCTACTTCGATGAGGACCACGAGAGCACGCGCCGACGTGGCGGACTGGTCGCCCCTCCGACGTTCGTGGCCGCCGCGGCGCAGTTCGATCCCGAGTGGCCCTACCGCCCAAGGCCAGGCGCCGAGTGGAACGGCTCGGGTCGCGGACCCGGCTTCGTCCCCGCCTCCTCCGGGGGTGGCACCAGCTTGCATGCCGAGCAGCATTACGAATTCCACGTTCCGCTGCGTCCCGGTGACGTCCTGACCGTCTCGCGGGAAGCCGGCAAAACTTGGGAGAAGCAGAGTGCACGTGGCGGAACATTGCGGTTCTCCGAGGAGATCACCCGCTTCGTCAACCAGCGCGGAGAACTCGCCGTGACGGCTCGGCGGGTGCGGGTGGTCACCGAGCGGGCGGTAGACCAATGAAGCTCGCCGAATTGTCAGTCGGCGACCGGCGCGACGCAACGGTGGTCGAGGACCTATCCCGAACCCAGATCGTCATGTACGCCGGCGCGTCGGGCGATTACAACCCGTTGCACACCGACGAGGTCTACGCCACGAAAGCGGCTGGCTATCCCAGCGTCATCGCCCACGGCCAGCTCACCATGGGCCTGACGGCCAAGGTCATCACCGACTGGATCGAGGACGGTGAGCTCACAGGTCTCGGTGTGCGTTTCCGGCGGCAGGTGTGGCCCGGCGACACTCTCACCGCGACCGCCACGGTCACCGCGACCGAGGACCCGGACGAAGGTGGGTTGCGCATCGTGGAACTGGACGTGTCGACAGTAAACCAGGACGGTGAGCCGGTCATGGCGGGCTACGCGCGGCTGCAGGAACGCCGGTAGCACATGGGTGAACGATTGGCCCTGGTTGCCGGTGGTAGCGGTGGCATCGGATCAGCCATCTGCCAGGCGCTAGCCCGGGATGGCTTCGACGTCGCGCTGACCTACCGGCACAACGTCGAGGCCGCCGAGCGCACGGCCGAGGCCGTGCGAGAACTTGGCGCCACGGCGTGGGCGCACCAGGTGGACCTCACCGACATTGAGGCGACCGCCGCTTTGGTCCGCGCGCTGCCGAGGCTGGACACCGTCATCTATGCCGCCGGACCGTCGATTCCGATGCGCTACACCGCCCAAATCACACCTCAGGAGTTCGCTCACCAGCTCGCGGTGGACGCCGCGGCATGTTTCAACCTGCTGCAACCCGCGATCGAGCGGCTGCGGGTCAGCCGGGGCTCGATGGTGGCCCTGGTGACTACCGCACTGCTGCGCTATGCCACCCGCGACCTGCTATCGGCGGCACCCAAGGGCGCCGTCGAACAGCTGGTGCGAGCCATCGCCGCCGAGGAAGGCAAGAACGGTGTGCGCGCCAACTGTGTAGGGGTCGGGGTGATCGCGACCGGGGTGCTAGACGACCTGATCGACAGCGGCGACTACCACCAAGAGGCCCTCGAGGCCGCGCGCCGTGCGATTCCGATGCGCCGATTCGGGTCGGCCGAGGAACTCGCCGACGTGGTGGCCTTTCTTGCCGGGACCCGCTCGGCCTATGTCACCGGACAGACCCTTCGGGTCGACGGCGGATACTCGGTCTGACGCGGCCAATTCACAGGTTCATCGATGCGGCCACCACGTCGCGGTGATAGTCGATACCACCCAACAGCGCCTCGGAGGCCTTGGCCCGTTTCAGGTACAGGTGCGCGTCGTGTTCCCAGGTATAGCCGACGCCGCCGTGGATCTGGACCATGGCGCCGGCCGACCGCGAGAAGACCTCCGAGCAATACGCGTGGGCCAGCGACGACGCCAGCGCCACATCGGTGTCGTCGGCAGCGGAGGCCATCGCAGAGTAAGCCGCGGAGCGGGCCGATTCGACGTCGAGCAGCATGTCGGCGCACCGGTGCTTGATCGCCTGGAAGGAGCCGATGGGCCGACCGAATTGTGTGCGCATCTTCGCGTACTCGACCGAGGCGTCCAGACAGTGCGCCGCGCCGCCGAGCTGCTCAGCGGCCAGACACACCGCCGCCCGCTGCAAGGTGCGCCGCAACGCGGCCGCCCCGTCATCATCTGGGCCGCCCAGCAGCTGTGCCGGTGTCCCCTCGAAGCGCAGTTCGGCCAGCTTGCGGGTCTGGTCCAGCGTCGGCAATGACGTGCGCCGCAGACCCTCGGCGTTGGACGCGTCCACGGTGAACAAGGAGACCGCCCCGGTACCGGGGCGTCGCGCGGACACGATGATCAGCTGGGCGGTATGGCCGTCGACAACGAGGGTCTTGGCACCGTGCAGCCGATACTGCGCGCCATCGACGATGGCCTCGGTAGCTATGTCGTACGGCGCCCAGGCGTCGGTGCGCTCGGCGAAGGCCAGCGCGGCGCGTAGGTCACCGGAGGCGATGGCGGGAAGTAGCCGCTCACGATTGTCTTCGGTACCGCCGACGAGTATTACATTGGCGCCCAACACAATCGATGACAGGAACGGCGCGCACAGCAGTGCGCGGCCCATTTCCTCCATCGCCAAGCACAACTCGACCAGGGAAAAGCCGGCGCCGCCGAAGCGCTCCGGGATCGCCAGCGATTGCAGGCCCAACTCGCTGCCAAGCTGGTGCCACACCGCAGGGTCGAAGCCCGCCTCGGTGTCCATCAACCGTCGCACCTCGGCGACGGGCGACTTGGCCTCACAAAACTTACGGACCAGCTGCTGCAGTTGGCGCTGTTCCTCGGTCGGAGCGAATGTCAACAATCTTCTCCCGTGCTCGGCGACAATCTAATTTAACACAGACTGTTGATGGTCTGGGAGTGCGCTGACCGTTGACGAACTACCAAAATCTGTGTAGAAAAAGAATCAAATAGACACTTGCGTGTCCACAAGCGGAGCGATCCAGGAAGGGGGCTGTCGGTGCCTGGACCGCACAACGTAGACATCGTGCGCAGATTCACCGAGGGCTTGCGCACCGGAGACGTCGACGCCTGCGCGGCGTTGCTCGACCCCACGAACGTCTTCTCCGAGGCGCCCAGCCTGCCGTTCGGTGGTGACTACATCGGCGTCGACGGATTCCAGCGGATGCTGGCGGCGGTGAGCCGGGATTTCCGGGTAACGCTGGAACCCCCGGAGATCGCCGGGACTGACGACTGGGTCGCTGTCGTGGTACACGCCACGTTCACTTCGCGGCGTACCGGGCGCAGCATGCCCGTCGAGTGCGTCGACATCTACCGGCTGCGGGACGCCAAGATCGTGCGCGTCGACGTGCACTACAAGGAGCCGGGCGCCCTGGCTGAGCTCTGCCGCCAACCGGCCGGCTCCGACTTGGCCCCAGCGGCGCCTGGCCCGTCCCTGTCCAACACTTGCCAAACGAATCGAGGTGAGCTCACGTGAGCGATCAACAACCCGGTACACACCCTGGCCGTTGCACTGCGCTAGAGGCGTTGGGTCACGACTATGACCACTACGACCCGCAGTTCGCGCTGGACCCGCATGCGGACTACACGGCACTTCGGGCCAAATGTCCAGTGGCGCACACCGATAACTACGGTGGGTTCTACGTGATCACGAAGTACGAGGACATATCCGCGGTCCTGCTCAATGCCCAGGTGTTCTCGTCATGGCCGGCTGACACCCCGCCGACGCCCGGTCACACCCGTGCGCTGATCCCGCTGGAAGTCGATCCCCCCGAACATCGCCGCTATCGCACGATCATCGATCCGTTGTTCCGGCCCAAGGCCATCGAGCACATCGCCGACGAGGTGCGCCGTTACGCGGCTGAGCTGGTCGACACCATGGTCGCCAAACGCGAATTCGACTTCATGACCGAATTCGCCGAGCCCTACCCGAGTTCGGTGTTCCTCCGGTTGGTCGGGCTGGATTTCGATGTGGCCCAACGTGATCAGTTGTGCAGCTGGGCCAGTACCATTCTGCACACCACGACCAACGGTGTTGAGCACGGCGATGTCGAGGCCCAGACCACCGCGCGTCTGCAGGCCGGTAAGGCGCTCAACAACTTCCTCCGCGCCTTGCTCGATGAACGCCTCGCCAATCCTGGTGAGGACATCATTTCTTATCTGACGACCGCGGAGATGCCGGGCGCCCGCAAGCTCGACTACCGCGAAATCCTCAACTTCGCCTACGTGATGGTGCTGGCCGGACTGGACACCGTCTCCACCGCAATTGGATTCAGCTTCCTGCATCTGGCTCGTCGACCGGATCTCCAAGACCGCCTCGCTGCCGATCCGTCATTGATTCCCGCGGCGATCGAGGAACTTCTGCGTTATGAACCGATCGTTCACGGCAGCCGCACCGTCACCGAAGAAACCGCCATCAACGGGGTCGAATTACACCCCGGCGACCGTGTGGTCATCCCGCTGGCCTCGGCACATCGCGACGAAGACGCCTACCCTGACGCCGACCAGATCCTGATCGACCGGCACGCCGACAAGTCGATGATCTTCGGCGCCGGAAATCACCGCTGCGTCGGTTCGCACCTGGCACGGCTCGAGCTGAACATCGCCTTTGAGGAGATCTTCCGGAAGATCCCGAAATTCTCCATTCCCGAGCACGCTCAGCTTGCCGCCTATGGCGGCCAGACGCGCAGCTTGATCACATTGCCGTTCAGGACATGGCGTGACTGAGGCACTGGCAACCACCGCCCGCCCGCGCGCTGACGTCGCGAAGCGCTTCCTCGAGCCGGCCTCGGTCGCCATCGTCGGCGTCTCGACCAGCATCGGTACGGCTTACAAGGCGGGCGGGCGAGCCGTCCTCGAACACCTCAAGGTCTACGGCTACACCGGTGAGGTCGCCGTGATCCACCCCACGGCAACGTCCGTCGACGGTGTTCCGGCGTTTCCGTCGCTTCGTGACCTTCCCACGGTTCCTGACGTTGTGGTCATCGCGGTGCCGGCCGCGGCCGTGCAAGCAGTATTGGCTGAATGTGCCGAGGTCGGGGCGCGACAAGCATTGATCTTGACCGCTGGATTCGCCGACATGGGTGTGGCCGGCCACGAACTGGAGCGCTCCCTGCTGGACTTCGCCCGCGACAACGCAATTCGAATCGTGGGCCCGAACAGCACCGGACTGGTCAACGTCCGGACCGGGCTTGCCATGAGCATGACCTCCGTACTCACCGAAGGCGTCCCCATCGCCGCCGGCGGAATCGCGGTGATCGCGCAGAGCGGTGCGATCGGCAGCACCGTCGTGGAGAGGGCCCGCGACGCCGGTGTGGGAATCTCCCACATCGTCAGCACCGGCAATCAACGGGACATGGACATCCCTGACTTCGTGTCGTATTTCGCGGGGCTGCCGGAGGTTCACACCGTCGCGCTGTACCTGGAATCGATCCGCGACGGCCGGCGTTTTGCTGCCGCGGTGCGTGAGTTGCATGCCGCCGGCAAGCGGCTGATCACCTATCTCGGCGGCCGTACCGCGGCCGGCGAACAGGCCGCGGCCAGTCATACCGGCAAGATCATCGGCCGCGGAGCGCTCGAGCTGGCGCTGCTGCGGGCGCTTGATGTGACTGTGGTCGACGACCCCGACGACTTGTGGGTACTGGGGGCGATGAGCGCCCCACGGCACCGGCAGTTCCCGCGCAGGTGGGGCATGGTCGCCTACTCCGGAGGCATGGCGGTGTTGGCCACCGAGCAGCTGGCCAGTGCCGGGGTGGCATTTCCCCCGCTGGGAGGGTCGACGATCGAACGGCTCAAAGAGCTGTTGCCCAGCTTCGCCGCCATCCCCAACCCGCTCGATGTCGGCCCGGGCTCTATGCCCGCGCAGTTCGGCGGCTACCTGGCCGCGGTGGCCGCAGATCCTGCAATCGAGGCGGTGTGCGTGCCGCTGCCGATGGGAGCGCGAGGGTGGAACGCTCAAAGCGTCGCCGACATCCTGGCGGTGGGCCACGACACCGGCAAGCCGTGCATCGTGCTGTGGTACGGGGGGCGCGCCGTCGACCCCTACATCAAAGAGCTGCGCGCGGCTGGGGTGCTGGTGGCCCAGAGCCCCTCGGATCTCGGCCGACTGGTCCGCGCGCTCCTCGGACCGGAGCGAGTGCTGGAACCCGACCCCGCCCCGGACGGCGAGCCGGCCGGTCATGCGATCACGGTCGGCGGCGCCCAAGCACTGCACCTGTTGGCCGACTACGGCCTGGACGTCGCGCCGATGACATTGTGCGACAGCTCGTCTGCACCACGTGCGGCTGAGGAGCTCGGCTACCCCGTGGTCGTGAAGTCCGCCGATGAGGACATCACGCACCGCACCGAGCTTGGTCTCGTCGCGATCAACCTGTCCAACGCCGACCAGGTCGGGCAGGCGGTGGCGCGGATGGCGGCTCGCCGTGAGGTCCCGGACCCGACCTGGCTCGTGCAGAAAATGGTGACCGCCGGAGTGGAGCTGATCCTGACCGTGCGCACGGCTGACGATCTCGGGGTGTTCGGCACCGTGGGGATCGGCGGCGCTGCCGTGGAGGTGCACCGTGACGTGGAGCATGTCCCGCTGCCGTGCGATCCAGACACGTTGCACAAGGCGCTGACCCGGCTGCGGCTAGCCGAATTGCTTTTCGGATTCCGTGGCAGCGAGCCGGTAGATGAATCATGGATCGGCGACACGCTGAATCGGATGGCTGCTCTGCTCACCGAGCAGGGCTTGGCAGAGATCGAGGTCAACCCCGCAATCGTCGACAAGAGCGGCGGCACGATTGTCGACGCTTTGTGCGTTCGAACACCCACGCCGACCCTTGTACGACTACCAAATTCTGAGTAGATTTAGAAGACGAGAAGCGAACAATTCGGCTAGTGCGGCGCGCTGCGGTACGCATCCCTAAGACCCGTCAACCTTTGGAGGACCACGTGATTGGCACCGACCGTCTCCCCGTGCTGGACGTCGACCAGCACTACTACGAACCTCTCGACGCCTTCACCCGGCACTGCCCCAAGGCGTGGCGCGAGCGCACCGTACAGACCGCGGTCATCGACGGCCGCACCCGCCAGATCGTCGGCGGCAAGATCGACCGCACCGTGACCAATCCCACCTTCGACCCCATCGTCAAGCCGGGGGCGATGACGGACTACTTCCGCGGCAATCCGCAGAAGCGTTCACTTCTCGACATCCTTTCCGACCGTGAACCGATTCCGGGCCATTACCGCAACCGTGACGACCGGCTGGCCAAGATTGACGAGCAGGGCCTGCAGGCGGTGTGGATGCTGCCGTCGCTTGCGATGGGCTACGAAGAGGGGCTGCAGTACGACCCACCTGCCGCCGCACAGGCGTTCAAAGCCTTCAATCGCTGGCTGCTCGATGACTGGGGCTACAACTACCAGGACCGCATCTTCAGTTCGCCCTACCTGACGTTCGCGGATATCCCCGCGGCGATCGACGAGGTCGAACACGGGCTGGCCAACGGTGCTCGCATCTTCGTGGTGCGCGCGCAGGCTACCTACACCGACGGAGGGTGGCGTTCTCCCGGTGACCAGATCTTCGACCCGATCTGGGCCCGTCTGCAGGAAGCCGAGGCCATCACGGTCGTACACGTCGGCGAGGTCGGCGGCGCCGGCCTCGACAAGTACGTCGAACACCGCACCAACATCATCGGCGAGATCGCCTCCCCGCTGCAGATCGCCGTCGGACACGAGCGGGCGATCGCCAACTACCTGGCCGCGGTGACGTGCGACAAGCTCTTCGAGCGTTTCCCGCAGCTGAAGATCGCCTCGGTGGAGAACGGAGCGGAGTTCCTGCCGCTTTCGATTTCCGGGCTCAACCGTGCCGGGTTCCAACGCCCCGGCTACTTCGCCTCGGATCCCGTTGAGCAGTTCCGCGAGCATGTGTGGGTGGCCCCGTTCTGGGAGGACAATCTCCTGGAGGTGGTCAAGCATCTGGGTGTCGACCAGGTGCTGTTCGGCTCGGATTATCCGCACCCGGAGGGCCTGGCCGAGCCGCGCCAGTACGAGAAGGTGGCCGCCGAGCTCAACGATCCCGTCTCCGAACGCAAGGTCATGTGGGACAACGCGGCGAAACTGACGAAGCTGGCCTAGGCCGGTGGAACCAGCAGGCAAAGTCATTGTCGTCACCGGTGGTGCCGCCGGCATGGGGGAGGCCATGTGTCGGCGGTTTGCCGCCGTCGGCGCCGCGGTGGTCGTCGCCGACATCGACGCGCCGGGGACTGCACGCGTGGCCGACGAGATCGGCGGCTTAGGTGTTGTCACCGATGTCTCTGACGAAGCGCAAGTAATCGATCTCGTCCACGCCGCCATCGCCGAACATGGCCGCATCGATGTCTTCGTATCCAACGCCGGAGTGCTCTGGGGCGAACCGCACGACGGCGTGACACCATTGCACGAGCGGGGCAACCCGTGGGCCTCCAACCAGGCGTGGCAACGGGTATGGGATGTCAACGTCATGCCGCAGGTCTACGCAGCACGGGCGGTACTGCCACACATGGTTGAGCGGGGATCTGGCTATCTCATCCAGAATGCCTCCGCGGCAGGCCTTTTGACCGCGCTCGGCAACGCTCCCTACGCAACCAGCAAGCACGCCGTTCTCGGACTGACCGAATGGCTGTCGATCCACTACGGGGGCAACGGCATTCGGGTGTCCTGCATCGTCGCCGAAGGCGTGCGTACAGCCATGCTGCGCGGCGCACAGGGAGAGTGGTTCGCGGTGGCCGGCGCGATCACCGCCGAGGAAGCGGCCGACTGCGTCATTGACGGGATGAGAAAGGAACAATTCCTCATTCTCACCCACCCGCAGGTGGAGAAGTACTTCCGCGGCAAGGCCGCCGACTACGACGAATGGATCGCCAAAATGCGCAAGCTACATGCCAAGACTCCGGGGCTGGCGTCATGAGCATCCACGACCGCGACGAGGTCTACATCGGGGGAAGCTGGCGGCGTTCCGCGGGCGGTGTCATTGAGGTCGAGTCAGCCATCACCGGTGCCGTCATGGGCCGGGTTCCCGATAGCACGCCCCACGAGGTAGCGGACGCCGTGGCGGCCGCGCGCGCGGCATTTCCGGCGTGGTCGCAGACGACCGTCGACCATCGACTGCAATACCTGACGCTGCTGGCGAAGAAGGTCGACGAGCGCAACGACGAACTGACCCGGCTGATCAGCTGCGAGGTCGGCACACCGCTGCGGGTGTCGACGGCGGTGCAGGTCGGGCTACCGCGCCGTGTGCTGGAGAGTTACCGGGACCTCATGTACAGATTCGAGCTCCAAGAACGCATCGGTGACTCGCTGGTACTGCGGGAACCGATCGGCGTCGTCGCCGCGATCACGGCGTGGAATTACCCGCTGCAGCAGGTGTTGGGCAAGGTGGCTGCAGCCTTGGCGACCGGTTGCACCGTAGTGCTCAAACCCTCAGAAGTCGCGCCGCTCAGCGCGTTCGTGGTTGCCGACATCATCGACGAGATCGGGCTGCCGCCCGGAGTTTTCAACTTGGTGTCGGGACGCGGGGACACCGTGGGCGAAGAACTCGTTGCCCACCCCGATGTCGACATGGTGACATTCACCGGTTCGACAGCGGCGGGTCGGCGAATCGGGGAAGTTGCGGCACGCACGGTCAAACGAGTGGCCTTGGAACTCGGCGGCAAGTCGGCCAACATCATTCTCGACGACGCGGACCTGGCTCAAGCAGTCAAGGTCGGGGTGGCCAACTGCTTCACCAACACCGGCCAAACCTGCACCGCGCTGACCCGCATGCTCGTTCCCCGAACACAGCTCACCCAGGTGGAGGATCTCGTCCGCGCCCGACTGGCCACCTACACACTCGGGGATCCACTGGACCCGTCCACGACGATGGGGCCGCTGGCGTCGGCCGCACAGCGCGACAGGGTGCGCGACTACATCCGTGTCGGCATCGCCGAGGGCGCAGACCTCATCTACGGCGGGCTCGACGAGCCGACAGATGTGCCGACAGGGTTTTTCGTCACACCCACCGCGTTTTCAAACGTGCGTCAGGACATGCGCATCGCCCGTGAGGAGATTTTCGGGCCGGTGCTGTCGATCCTGCCCTACGACACCGAAGACGATGCCGTCGAAATCGCCAACGACACCGAGTACGGCCTCGCCGGTGCGGTGTGGTCGGCCGATCACGACCGGGCGCTTCGAATCGCGCGCCGGATGCGCACCGGCGCGGTGGACATCAACGGCTCCTATTTCAACATGCTGGCCCCGTTCGGCGGCTACAAACAGTCCGGCAATGGTCGAGAGCTCGGCCTGTACGGACTGCTCGAGTTCTACGAGCTCAAGTCGGTGCAGGGCGCGCCGGTTGAATCGTGACGGGAGGGCGTCAGAAGTGGACTTCTCGGCCGACACCGATCTTGACCTGATACGCGAGGGCATCGGCGCGATCTGCACAAAGTTCGACGACGACTACTGGGCCGAGCGCGATCGGCGCCACGAGTTCCCGTGGGACTTCTACCGGGCGCTGGCCGATGGCGGTTGGATCGGTATCGCGATACCCGAGGCCTACGGCGGCAGCGGCCGGGGGCTACTGGAGGCCTCGGTCATCTTGCAGGAGGTCGCCGCTTCCGGCGCTGCGATGAACGGATGCAGCGCCATCCACCTGTCGATCTTCGGCATGCATCCGCTCATCCTGCACGGCTCGGAGGACATCAAGCAGCGGTATCTTCCCCGCGTCGCCTCCGGAGAGCTGCATGTGGCCTTCGGGGTGACCGAACCCGACGCCGGTACCGAAACGCTGGCCATCAAGACCCGCGCTGTCCGCGATGGCGACTCGTATGTCATTCGCGGACAGAAGGTGTGGACCTCCAAGGCCCAAGACGCCGACCGGGTGCTGCTGCTGGCCCGGACGACGCCCGTCGAGCAGTGTAAGCGGCGTACCGACGGGCTGACTCTTTTCATGGTGGACCTGCATGACCCCGCCGTCACCATCACGCCGATCGCCAAGGCCGGCCGCAATGCGGTGTCCTCGTGCGAGACCGTGTACAACGATGTGGTGGTGTCGGTCGACGACCGTGTCGGCGAGCAGGACAAGGGCTTTTATTACCTTCTCGACGGGCTCAACGCTGAGCGTGTGCTGATCGCGTCGGAGGCCATCGGTACCGGCCAGGCGGCGCTGCGCCGCGCGGTCGGCTACGCCAACCAACGCGTGGTGTACGGCAGACCTATTGGGCAGAATCAGGGTGTCGCGTTCCCGCTTGCCGAGGCCCATGCCCGGCTGGAGGCCGCCGAGCTGATCACCCGGCGTGCCGGCTGGATGCTGGATCGCGGACTGCCCAGCGGCGCCGAAGCGAACATGGCCAAGTTGCTGGGAGCCGACGCCGGCTTCCAAGCCGCCGACACGGCCATGCAGGTCCACGGCGGGTTCGGCTACGCCGAGGAATACCACATCGCGCGGTACTGGCGCGAAGCGCGGCTGATGAAGATCGCGCCGATCCCCCAAGAGCTGATCTTGGCCTACATCAGCCAACACGTCCTCGGCCTGCCCAAGAGCTATTAGGCCGTAGCGTTCGTCAGAAAGGAAGGCCGACAGGTGACTACGAGCGGTGACACCTTCGACTACGTCGTCGTTGGCGGGGGCTCCTCCGGATCGGTGGTGGCGGCCCGGCTGGCTCAAGCCGGTGCCGACGTGCTGCTGCTGGAAGCCGGCGGTAGCGATCGGCGCATCGATGTGCGGATCCCTGCCGCGGTTGGTATCGCCTACCAGAAAGTGAACTGGAAATACCCGGCTGAGCCGGACCCGACGCGCACCGGCAATCCCGAAGCCTGGATGGCCGGCAAGGTGATGGGCGGTGGCGGCTCGATCAATTCGTGCGTTTTCGTCCGCGGCAACCGGGCCGACTACGACGGCTGGGCCAAGAACGGATGCACCGGCTGGGACTACGACTCGGTCCTGCCCGCATTCAAACGGATGGAGACGTGGGAGGGCGGTCCAAGCGAATTGCGCGGGGGTTCGGGTCCCATTTCGGTGAACGTGCAGACCAACCGCGGCCAGGCCAACATGGCGTACATGAAGGCCTGCCTGCAGGCAGGTTATCCGTCCAACCCTGACTACAACGGCACCTCCCAGGACGGTGTCGGGCTGGCCCAGGTGAACCATCGTCGCGGCACTCGCTCACAAGCATCGCGCGAGTACCTTCGGCGCGTCGCACCCAAAGGCAAGGTTACCGTTCGCACCCACAGCTACGTGTATCGCATTGTGCTGGAAGGCAACAGGGCAGTCGCAGTGCAGTATCGGCACCAGGGCACGGTCACGCAGGCCAGGGCGCGCGAGGAAGTGGTGATCAGCGCCGGCTCGATCGGCTCTCCCCGGTTGCTGCAGCTGTCCGGAATCGGGCCTCGTTCGACGCTGTCGGATGCCGCGGTGGAAACTGTGATGCACCTGCCCGGGGTAGGCCAAAACCTGCACGAGCATCCCTACCTGATGCAGCGTTGGCGGTCAAAGATCGCCACTATCAACAAGATGCGCATTGGCACTGCCGTCGAAGGCATCGTGGACTACGTGCGCAACGGCAGCGGTCTGCTGGCGATGACGATGGTGCAGGTGCAGTGCATGGCACGCACCGATCCCGGTTTGGAGTCACCTGATCTACAGCTGCAGTTCGTTCCTTTTGCCATCACTCGTGCAGTCGACGCCAACGGAATGTTCAACGTGCAGAAGGCCAAGGAGCAGGGCTTCCTGTCGTCGTCGACGTTCCTGCGGCCCCGCACCCGTGGATCGATCACGTTACGTGGATCAGCTCCTGACGCCATGCCACGCATCTCGTATCAGTTCCTAGCCGACCCGGACGACCTGCGAGATTGCGTGCGTGGGCTGCGCGAAGTGCAGCGAGTGATGGCTCAGCCGGCGATGGCAGAGATCACCGACGGACAGCTCGAACCTGAAGCGGACTGTCGCACCGATACCGACTGGCAGCAGTACGTGCGCCGCACCGTGACACCGTCCTACCACCCGGTGGGGACCTGCAAAATGGGCATCGACGACCTCGCGGTGGTCGATCCTGAACTCAGAGTGCACGGCACCGCCAACCTGCGCGTCGCCGATGCCAGCATCATGCCCACCATCACCACGGGCAATACCAACGCCCCCTCGATGATGATCGGCGAACGGGCGGCCGAGCTCATCCTCGGTGCACGACCCAACCCGAATGGAGTGACCAATGGCTCACGATGATCACCGCTTTGGACGGACCCTGGGCGCATGGCTGCGCGAGGAAGCTGCGCTCGACCCCGGCCGGCCCTTCGTCCAATGTGACAGCGACTGGGTCACTCTGGGCGAACTCGACGCACAGTCCGATCGCGTCGCTGCGGGGCTGCAGGCGGCAGGAGTGGGCAAGGGCGACCGGGTCGCGATCAATCTGCCCAACCGCATCGAGAACATCGTGCTCATCTATGCCGTGGCCAAGGCAGGTGCCATCCAGGTTCCGCTCAACACCTACCTGCGGGGAGATTTTCTGCACCACCAGCTTGTTCAGACGTCCCCCAAGGTTTACGTCGGTGACAGCGAAGCCCTCGACTTGCTCTCACCGATTCTTGCGACCCTCACTGAGCGGCCGCGACTGGTCCTGGTGGGACAGCCCTCGCAGGACGCAATGCTTCAGCCCGACCTGCACTACACGCAGCTGCAGGACTGCGGTGTAGCTCTTGCGGAGCCAGAGATCGACCCCACCGACGTGTGCGCGATCGTCTACACCTCGGGCACGACCGGGCCGTCGAAGGGCTGCACCACCACCCACGGGTACTACTGCAACCTCATCAACGTGTTCGTCGAGCACGGCTGGTATGAGAAGGGCGACATCATCTTCGGAGCCACTCCGCTGTTTCACTTCAGCGGCCAAACCTGGCTCGTCGCAGCAGCATTAGCTGTTCGCGGATCGGCGATCGTGGAACCCGCGTTCCACGCAAGCACCTATATGGCACGCATTCGGGAGACCGGTGCCACTGCTGCGCTCGGTATGGGAGCGATGGGCATGGCGATCATGGCCCAGCCGCCCCACGAGGACGACCGCAACCACAAACTGCGCCACATCACCTTCACGCCGTCGACACCTGAATTCATCGAGCAGTTCGAGAAGCGCTTCGGCATAGCCCCGTTCTCCGAGGTCTTCGGCCAGTCGGAGTGCTGGCCGGTGCTGCTGGGCGATCCGCGGGATAAACGCCACCCCGGCAGCATGGGCAAGCTGACCAGAGGGCTGCAGGTGAAGATCGTCGACGATCACGACCGTGAGGTGGCGGTAGGGGAGGCCGGCGAGATGATCGTGCGGCCCGACGAGCCGTTCCGCATGTTCTCTGGGTATTGGAACGACGATGCGGCGACCGTACGCACATTTCGGAATCTGTGGCACCACACGGGGGACTGCGCCCGTGTCGACGACGAGGGATATTTCTGGTTCGCCGACAGGAAAAAGGACTCGTTGCGCCGTCGTGGCGAGAATGTATCCTCGATCGAACTCGAGCAGGCCATCGTCGCCCATCCCTTGATCGCACAAGCAGCCGTGCACGCCGTACCCTCCGAGCTTAGCGAGGACGACGTCAAAGTTTGCCTGGTGTTGGCCCAAGGGTGTGAGATTCAACCGCGGGAATTGTTCGAGTTCTTCCGGAAGTCAATGCCCTACTATGCGATTCCGCGCTACGTCGAGGTGCTCGAGTCGCTTCCGGCCAACGTCAACGGTCGGGTGCAGAAGTTCAAGTTGCGCGAGCGGGGCATCACCGAAACCACACTCGACTTTGAGGAGCTGGGTCTTGTGGTCGCCCGTGATGACCGTCGACGGCGGTGATTGCGCGATGTCCGATGCGTGAGTGCTCAAGCCCATTCGGGTGATGCCGGACGAGATGGTTGACGGCATGGGCGCCTGGAATTTCACGAACGATTGTGTTCCTGCAAGGCGTGAGTCGCGACGCCTGCGGCGAAGTGGTCTGAACTTCACCATTGTCGCCCGCTTGCCGGCATGCCGTCGAGTGCCTAGAACTAGCCGCCGACGTTGCTGCATGAGGCCATGAACTGCCAGTCGAATGCTGACGGCAGCCGCGGGCTTGGCCCTCAAACGATTTCAGCGATCGTGGTAGTGGCCGGTGCCCACCCAGAGGCACAGCTCATCATCGCCGCCAATGAGGCTTTTACATTCGAGCACAAGGCGATTCACTGAGCCAATCTTGCCAAGAGTCGACCGCAACCGCGTCAGCCCGGCGCCGGCGCACGGTGCTCCCTGACCTCAGGCTCGCCGGTTGAGGCCGTGATGTGCGCGCGCAGGTCCAAGTTGAGGTCGTTGGCCTGTTCAGGGGTCAGGCAATCGCCGAGAGCAAGCAATTTGCGGGCGGCCATGTGGTCGCCGGGTCGGTTGAGTGATTCGACGCTACGTAGCACGTCGTTGTGGAAGCAGAAGACCGAAAAGCGACCACTGGCGGGGTCTCCGCGAAGCACGGCCCGGCTGGGTTGTGTGCTGAGTCCGGCGATCTGCAACTTGAGGTCGGCTTGATCGCTCCAGAACCAGGGGACGCTGTCGTAGGGTTCTGGGCGTCCGACGAGTCGGGCGGCCAGAACGCGGGCCTGTGCTGTGGCATTGTGCACCGACTCCAGGCGCACCCGGAGCTCGCCGGCGTAGCGGTTGGGGCATGACGTGCAGTCGCCGACGGCAGAGATTCGGCCGTCGTCGGTGGCCAGGTATTCGTCGACAACGATCCCGTTGTCGACGCGAAGACCGGCGTCCTCGGCGAGGTCGGTGTTCGGCACCGCTCCGATGCCGACGAGGACCATGTCGGCGGGGAATTCGCGGCCCTCGGTCGTTGTCACAGCGCTGACCCGGCCGGCTGCGCCGGTCAATCCGGCCACGCTGGTGCCGAGTTCGATGTTGAGGCCTCGGGAGCGGTGAGCGTCGAGGAGGAAGCCGGCCATCTGGGGAGACAGCACACGACCCATCAGGCGATCGGAAATCTCGATGACGACCGTATCGAGGCCGAGCCTGGTCGCGGTCGCCGCGACCTCGAGTCCGATGAAGCCGCCACCTACCACCACGACGTGGCGGGCGCGGTCCAACCGGGCGCGGATGTCGTCGGCTTCGGCGAGGTTTCGCAGCCCGACGACACCGTCGAGCTCGGTTCCCGCGACTGGCAGGGCGCGGTTGTGGGCACCCAGCGCAAGCACCAGGTGGTCGTAGTCCAGCCAAGCGCCGCCGCGGAGTTGGACGCGGCAGTTGGTGCGATCGATGCTGCTCACCGTTTCGGCCAGCAGTAGCTCGATACCGTGCTGCTCGTAGAAGCTGCCAGGGTGCAGCCAAAGGCTCTCGCGCGTGGATGCACCGGTGAGGTGGCCTTTGGACAGCGGTGGCCGCTGATAGGGCAGGAACGGTTCGTCGCCGACCAGCACGATCCGACCCTTGAACCCAAACTCGCGCAAGGAGGCGGCCGTATGGGAACCCGCTTGCCCTGCACCGGCGATGACGATGGTGGAAGTCTCGGACGTCCTGGTCATAACTGCGTCGGTGGCACTCGCACAACGAGACCGTCCAGTTCGGGACCGACCTTGATCTGGCAACTGAGTCGGGAGTTGGCCTGGCGGGGAGAAGCGGTGTAGTCAAGCATCTCCTCCTCGTCGGCGCTGGCCGCGCCGAGGCGACCCAAATCATCGTCGTTGACGTAGACGTGACATGTCGCACACGCCAGGGTGCCGCCACATTCGGCGACGATCTCGGAAATGTTGTTGGCCACCGCCGCTTGCATGACCGAGGTTCCCTCGGTGACCTCGACGATGACTTCTTCACCGCCGGACCGTATGTACGTTACTTTCACCACGATCAGCACCTCCTACGCGCTTCTCGGGAGAGTCTAAACCAAAACCGATTCTGCAGCACTAAACAGTCTTCGACTGCAGTGTCCATCGGCCTAGGCCCTAACCCCGTCGGCGCATCGTGTGCCTGGCACAATGCGGTCGTAGTGTGACGCGCTTGACAGCGCAGGGGAGTGCGGGATAGAAACGGTGCAGTTCTAAATCTACGTAGGATTTGGAAACCAATCTGATGTAGATTTCGACTGGGCATGCGTGGCTGGGCCTGGGTCGTCCCCGACGACGGGCCACGTAGCGCCCATGCGCCGGGCGAGTGATTTCAGACAGGAGCCGCACCATGAATAGTCGCGACATCGCCGAGCGGGCGTCGGCGGATACTTCCGCGGGAACTCTGGATGGACGCGTCGCCATCATCACCGGGGGCGGCCGCGGCATCGGCGGCGCGGTGGCCAAGCTCTTCGCTCGCGAGGGAGCGACCGTCGTCGTCAACGACATCGGTGCTTCGCTGAGTGGACTGCAAAGCGACGGCAACCCCGCGAGTGAACTGGTTCGTGATATCGAGGCCGCCGGCGGCACCGCGGTGACCAATGGCGCCGACATTTCCGACCATGAAGCCGCCCGCGATCTGGTGGAGTCGACCATTGACCGCTTCGGCAAACTCGATGTCCTGGTCAACGTGGCGGGAATTCTGCGTGACCGGATGATCTTCAACATGTCCGAGGAGGAGTGGGACGCCGTCATCAGGGTCCACCTGAAGGGGCACTTCAACACCATCAAGCCCGCTGCTGCGCATTGGCGCAAGATCGGTGATCCCGACGCCCAGAACAGGATCATCAACTACACCTCCCGGGCCGGACTGCACGGCGCGCCGGGGCAGCCCAACTACTCGGCGGCGAAGATGGGCATCGTCGGGCTGACCTACTCGTGCGCCGTGGCGCTGCGCAGGTACGGCGTCACCACCAACGCCGTGTCGCCCGCCGCAGCGACCCGGATGACGGCCACCATCCGAGACGATGCCTATAGCTCGGGCGCGAATGAGTTGTCGCCCGACAGTATCGCCCCGATCGCGGCCTACCTGGCCTCCGAGCACTCCGGCTGGCTTAACGGCCACGTGATTCACGCCCGGGGCTATGAGGTCTCGCTCTACAGCGACCCCGAGCCGCTGGTCACCCTGCGTTCGGACGGCCCGTGGGACCTCGATGAAATGGCCAAAGAGGTGGAGTCGCAGTTCCGTCCGATCACCGAGGCGGCGCCGCCGAACCCGTTCGTCTGATGTCGATCAGGGGAAAGGCGTTCATCGCCGGAGCTTACGAACACCCGGGGCGCGAACTGCCCGACAAGTCGATTCCGCAGATCCACGCCGAGGTGGCGCTGGGCGCGCTGGCCGACGCCGGCCTTGATCTTGCCGACGTGGACGGCTACTTCTGCGGAGGCGATGCGCCCGGGCTGGGCGGGCTGGCGATGGCCGACTACCTCGCCCTGAAGCTGCGCTACATCGACAGCTCCGATATGGGGGGATCGGTGTACATGTCCCACGTCGGGCATGCGGCCGCGGCGATCTCCGCCGGCAAATGCCGGGTTGCTCTCATCACGTTGGGCGGGCGCCCGCGCACGACGTCGTTGCGGGCGCCCGGCCAACTGATGGGTGAGCCGCCAGAGAAGTCCTTCGAGCCGATCTTCGGCGCGAACGTCAGCGCACTGTACGCGCTGGCCGCGCAACGGCACATGCACCAGTACGGGACCACCAGCGAACAGCTGGCCGAGATCAAGGTGGCCGCATCCACCCATGCCCAGCACAATCCGCACGCGATGTTGCCCAACGTCGTGACGGTCGAGGACGTGGTGAATTCCCCGATGGTGTCCTCGCCGCTGCATCGACTTGACTGCTGTGTGGTCACCGACGGCGGCGGCGCGCTTGTCGTCGTCGCGGACGACGTCGCCGCCGCACTGGACCGTGACTGCGTGAAGGTTTTAGGGCATGGAGAGGCGGTCGAACACACTCGCGGCGGCTGGCAGGACATCACCGTGACCGGCGGGGTGCGCTCAGGCGCGGACGCATTCGCCGAGGCAGGTGTGCGTGCCGCCGACATCGATTACGTCGGTCTCTACGACTCGTTCACCATCACCGTCTTGCTGGCACTCGAGGACCTGGGATTCTGCGCCAAAGGTGACGGCGGCAAGTTTGTGTTGGATGGCGCGCTGCAAGCCCCCGATGGCCGATTGCCGTTCAACACCGACGGCGGGTCCCTGTGCAACAACCACCCGGCCAACCGCGGCGGGATGACCAAGATCATCGAGGCGGTCCGCCAGCTGCGGGGCGAAGCGCATCCCGCTGTGCAGGTCCGCGACTGCAACCTGGCACTGGCCCACGGCACCGGTGGCTGGCTGAGCACGAGAATGGGCAACGCGACGCTCGTCCTGGGTCGGGAGGACGCGTGAGCACGCCCCAATTGCCCTCGCCTGCACCAAGTGTCAGCTCCGAAACCGCGACATTCTGGGCAGCTACTCTTGCCGGCAAACTTGTGCTGCAGCGCTGCTCGAACTGCGGTCGGGCCGGCTACTACCCGCGTTATGTGTGCGCGAACTGTCACAGCACCGACCTGGTCGACACCGAAGCCAGCGGGCGGGGAACTATTTACAGCTACACCGTCACGACCCGTGGAATCCTCGAGTACGCCAACGCCGGCTCGTACGTGCTGGCGATGGTCGAACTCGATGAGGGACCCAAGATGGTCACCAACATCATCGACTGCGATCCCGACGCCCTGTCGATCGGCCAGCGTGTCGAGGTGGTCTTCTGCGACACCGGCGGAGACGGCGCACTGCCCCGCTTCCGCCCCGCGGCCCCGGGGCTGTGATGGGCGACTACGTATTCGACGTCGAGCCGGGTCATGTGCTGGCATTTGCTCGCGCCGTCGGTGACGAGCGGCTCGCCCACGATGTGCCTGCGCCCGGGACGCCGGCGCCGCTGACGTTTCCCGCCGCTTCGGTCCAATTCGATCCGGTACACATGCGCGGGCTGCTCCCATCAGGGGCGCTTGATCTCAAACCCTCGACGCCGGGAGGCAGTGTCCTGCACGCCGAGCAGGAGTTCGAATACTTCGCCTCCGTGCGTGTGGGTGAGCGCCTCGTTGTCGCCGAGTATGAGGGCGCGAGCTGGGGCAAACAGAGCCGACGCGCGGGCGCTCTGACGTTCCACGAGATCACCAGGGACTACCGCGACGCAGCAGGCGAACTCGTCCTGCGGTCGCGCATGGTATTGGTAGACACCGAGTTCCCGGCCTCCGCGGGCGGCGGTGAGCCATGAGCGGTTACAGCCACACGGGCGAGACGTTGGTCGTCGGCGCCAGCCGCGAGCACACGGTCATCCCCGAAGTGACCCGCACCCAGATCGTTCAGTATGCAGGCGCATCCGGCGACTACAGCCCACTTCATACTGACGAACCGTACGCCGTGCGCGCCGGCTACCCGGGCGTGATGGCTCACGGAATGCTGGTGATGGGCGCCGCTGAACGGCTGCTCGCTGAGTGGGTGGGTCGGGAACGACTGACGCGCTACCGGGTTCGCTTCGTCAACCCGGTGTGGCCCGGTGACTCGCTGCATGCCGTCGCGACCGTGGTCGATGTGCGCGACAGCGAGCAGGGTAAGTACGTCGACTTCGAAATCCTGGCGACCAATCATCACGGTGTCGTCGTGCTGTCGGGCACCTCCACGGCCTGCGTCTGACTCATGAGGAAGGAACCGACCGATGGCTGAACATCCGAACGCGCAGATCGTGCGCCGCCTCATGGCGGCGTTATCGCAGCAGAACCGCGCCGACATCGAATCCCTGCTTGCCGAGGACTGCATCTGGCGCGTGCCCGGCGCCAACGTGCTGTCGGGCGTCTATGAAGGCCGCCGAGCGATCTTGTCGCTGTTCGGCAAGATGAAGCGCATCTTCACCGGGCCTGCCCAATTCGACGTCATCGACATCACCGCCAGCGCGCAGTACGCGGCGGCCTACCAGTACGGCATCGTTGAAGTCGGCGGCAAGACCGTGCGGCTGCGCGAGTGCCTCGTATACCGCATCACCGACGGACGCGTCGTCGAGGTCGACGAGTTCCAGTCCGACGAGCGCGCTTTCGACGAGGCCTTCTCCCCGGCGGCTGTCGAGGCCGCGATGGCACGACCGAAATGAACAGCCCCGCCGCCCGTACCGTCGACCCAGTCGCCGCACTGGAGCTGGCGCCCGACGGTGCACACCTCGTCGCGGCACCGGGCTGCGGTGCTCCCACCACCTTGTTGCACACGCTGAACACCCAAGCCGCGGGCCACAACTGGACCCTCAGCTCAGGACTGCTGCTCGGCGACTATCCCTTCCTCGATGCCGTGCGTGCGGGCCACCTTAGCTACCGGACCTGGCATGTGATGGCACCGGTCGCTGGGCTGGTTGCCGATGGAACTGCGGCATTTGTGCCGGTTCGCGCCTCGCGGATCGCGGCCCAGCTGCAGGCTTGGGGTGTGGACGTCGCGATGGTGCGGGTAACGCCGCCGGATCGGCACGGCTACCACTCACTGGGGCCGTCCGCCGGCTACAGCCTTGATGCACTGCGCCTGGCTCGGGTGCGGATCGGCGAGGTCGATCCCGAACTGCCATGGACGTTCGGCAACACCACCGTGCACGAGTCCGTTTTCGATGCCTTCGTCGACACCGCCGATGCGACACCACAGTACGGCTCGGCCAAACCGAGCCCGGTCAGCAACCGCATTGCCGAACACATCGTCGACCTGCTGCCCAGGAACCCGACGTTGCAGATCGGGATCGGCTCGATTCCCGAGGCAGTGGTCAATGCGCTGGCCGACGCCGACCTCGGGAAGATTCGGTTCACCGGGATGGCCACCGACGAGATGGTGGAACTGTTCGAGCGCGGCGTTATTCCCGCCGACGGCGACCAGCCCGCGATCTTGTCCCCGGAGTTGATGGGCACGCGGCGGCTGATGAGATTCGCCGACCGCAACCCTGCGCTGGCCGTCCATCCGTCGTCCACGGCACACAACGCTGATGTCTTGGCTCGCACGCCGCGCTTGGTATCGATCAACACCGCCATCGAAGTCGATGTCAACGCCCAGGTCAACAGCGAGGTGCTGCGAGGGCGCCAGATTTCCGGTGTCGGCGGCAGTCTCGACTTCGTCGACGCGGCCAGCCGATCAGCGGGTGGTCTGCGCGTGATCGCGCTGCCTTCGGCCACTCCGGACGGTTCACACCCGAGGATCGTCGATTCGGTGGCCGCGGTCACTATTCCGCGGTCGATGGTCGATGTGGTCGTGACCGAGTACGGTGTGGCTCGCCTGGATGGTCGCAGCGTCGCCGAGCGACAACAGGCCCTGATCGCGATCGCCCATCCCGCCCACCGACAGGCGCTTGCATCCGCCGCGGAGGTGATGGCGTGACCGTGCACCATCGTCGCGGCAAGTACCTCGAGGAACTCATCGTCGGCGACATCTACGAGCACCGACCCGGCCGTACCGTGACCGAGGCGGACAACGTGCTCTTCACCACACTGACGATGAACACCCAAAGCCTGCACTTGGATGCGGCGTTCGCCCAAACTCAGGAATTCGGCCAGCGCCTCGTCAACAGCTTGTTCACCATGTCGACCGTGGTGGGCCTCAGCGTCGCCGACCTCACCGAGGGAACAACGGTGGCCAACCTCGGATTCTCCGAAATCCGTTTTCCCGCACCAGCGTTCATCGGCGACACCCTGATTGCGGAGACTGAGGTCATCGACAAGCGGCTGTCCAACTCGCGGCCGGACCAGGGGGTGGTGACATTCGAGCACCGCGGCCGCAACCAGCGCGGGGAGATCGTCTGCACTGCGCGGCGGGCCGCCCTGGTGCTCTGCACCAGTTCATCAGCCGCCCGCAGCGGCTAGCCAGTTGTTCACTGCCGAGGAGTTGAAAATGGCCACAGCACAAGCGAATACCCGATCCGGAGACGGTGGGGTCACTGGTCGCGACGACGCCGTGATCGAGGTGCGCTGCCCCGCCGACGGACGGGTGGTGGGGTGTGTGCCCGGCATGGGGCCCGCCGCAGTGGCGGCGGCTGCCGCCCAACTGCGCGACGCCCAGCCGGCGTGGGAAGAACTCGGGCCGAACGGCCGGGCGATCCACATGCGAAGTTTCCTGGACTGGATCCTCGACAACGAATCCCGTTTGGTCGGCATCATGCAGGAGGAGACCGGCAAATCGTGGGGTGACGCTGCCCTGGAGATTTCGATGGCGGTGGACCTGATCAACTACTACAGCGCTCACGCCGCCGAATTCCTCGCCGACCGCAAGGTTGCCAGCTGGGGAGCCGGTGGCTTGACCAAGAAGCTGCGCGTCTTCGCCCGCCCCTATCAGCTCGTGGGGATGCTCACGCCGTGGAACGGCCCGCTGGGCGGTCCGATGCTCGATGGTGTGGCCGCCTTGATGGCAGGTGCTGCGGTGCTTTTCAAGCCATCGGAGTTCACCCCGTTGACATGGGGGGAGGCCACCCGAGGGTGGCTAGAGGACATCGGGGCACCTCCGGTCCTGGCAAACGTGACCGGTGGTCCGCAGACCGGCGCGGCCGTGGTCGAAGAAGTCGACATGATCATGTTCACCGGCTCGACACGCACCGGTCGTAAAATCGCCGCCCGTGCCGGTGAGCGGCTGATCCCCTGCAGCTTGGAACTTGGCGGCAAAGATCCGATGATCGTCTTGTCCGATGCTGATATCGACCGTGCCTCCCGCGCCGCGGCGTGGGGCGCGATGTGGAATTCGGGCCAAATCTGTATCTCGGTGGAACGCGCCTACGTTGAAGCCCCCGTGTACGACGAGTTCGTCGCGAAGGTCACCGACAAAGTGAAAGGCCTTCGCCAAGGGATGGACCCGGACGGCAGCTTCAGCACCGACATCGGCGCGATGTGCACACCCGCTCAACTGGACATCGTGGAAAGCCACGTCAACGACGCGGTGGACAAGGGCGCGCGGGTGCTCACCGGCGGTAAGCGCGGCGAGAATGGTCAATTCTTCGAACCCACCGTGCTCGTCGACGTGGACCACAGCATGCTGTGCATGCGCGACGAAACCTTCGGTCCCACATTGCCGATCATGAAGGTCGCCGACGAAGCCGAAGCCGTTCGGCTGGCCAACGATTCGCGTTACGGCTTGAGTGCCAGCGTGTGGACCGGCGACCCTGCGCGTGCCGACCGGATCAGCCGCCAGCTCGAAGCGGGTGCGGTCAACCAGAACAACGTGATGATGAGCACTTTCCAGCTGACCATCCCGATGAGCGGCTGGAAGGAATCGGGTGTGGGCAGCCGCTCGGGCGGGGCCGCCGGAATCCTCAAGTTCTGCCGACAACAGTCGGTGGTGTCCGAGCGCATTCACCTGAGCTCCGAGCCGCACTGGTATCCATATGTGCCCAGGAAGAACAAGATCCAAGCCAAACTCGTGCGCCTGCTCGGCGCCCACGACTGGCGCCGCCGGTTGGGACTTCCGCCTCGGCGTTAGGCGCGTGCTTCGCCGTCCCGTAGCTTAG
Source organism: Mycolicibacterium moriokaense (assembly GCF_010726085.1). Taxonomy (NCBI): domain Bacteria; kingdom Bacillati; phylum Actinomycetota; class Actinomycetes; order Mycobacteriales; family Mycobacteriaceae; genus Mycobacterium; species Mycolicibacterium moriokaense. The sequence goes on along the minus strand of NZ_AP022560.1, from coordinate 65,725 downwards.
TGGGTGCTGCGATTGCGCCCGGCTCGTTTTTCTACATTCATTCCGTCCTCCTGTGGATCGTGTGGTGTCCGTAATACGGCGGTATGCTGGCAAATTTACGCTACCGATGGTGTTCCGCCGAGGCCACCCTGATAGTATAATCTAAACTAATTTAGAACCGCGTCCTGGCCGCCGACATGGCTCAGGCATACAAGGGAGAAGGCCGCTATGTCGATGACCTCGCCGGTAAGCCCGATCGATCAATCGCGCTTGGAACAGGCCATAGGCGTCGCCAATCTGCCGACGCTCACGATGGTGCTCTTTCAGTTGACCGGCGAGCAACGCTGGCTCCATGAACCTTTTCGGCCCACCCGTTCACCGGGGTTGAGTCCCAACGACTCCGGCGGATTCGAACCCGAGGTGGCCGACGAGATCCGCCGATGCGCAGTGTCCGCGATCTCGGCGTGGTCAAAGGGCAGGCCGGCCGCCGTTCCCCTGCCTGATCCTGATCTGTTGCGCACGATGCTGAGCATCTGCGTGGACGAGGAGGTTCCGCAGGAGTACGAGCGGGTGATGCGAGAGGAGATGGGGCTGGAGCCGACGGCAGCACCTGAACCCGTGGAGGTCGACGACTTCTCCGTCGTCATCATCGGCGCCGGTATTTCGGGCATCATCGTAGCTGCGCGGCTACAGCAACTCGGGATTCCCTTTGTCATCCTGGAACGTCACAGCGAGGTCGGTGGAGTGTGGCTGACCAACAGCTACCCGGGGTCGGGTGTCGACACGCCAAGCTACCTCTACTCCTTCTCCTTCTTCCCGCGTGACTGGTCGATGCACTTCGGTAAGCGCGACGAAATGGCGACCTATCTGCGAGAAGCTGTAGACCACTTCAATATTCGCCGCGACATCATGTTCGACACCGAGGTTCAGCGCGCGGAATACGACGAAAGTACCCAACGGTGGACGGTCTACGCCCGTTCCGGGGACGGCTCGATGAAACGCTATTCCGGCAACATCCTGATCAGCGCGGTCGGATTGTTCGGCAAGCCGAAAACACCCGACATCCCGGGCCTTGAGTCCTTCCGGGGACCGAAGTTCCACACCGCGGAGTGGCCCGACGATCTGGACCTCAGCGGAAAGCGTGTTGCCATCGTCGGAAGCGGCGCCAGCGCTATGCAGGTGGTGCCGGCCATCGTCGACAAAGTGCAGCAACTGACAATCTTCCAACGCTCACCGCAATGGGTCGCACCGTGCGCCGAGTACTTCGCGGCTATTCCCGAGGACGTGCACTGGTTGATGAACCACGTGCCGAATTACCATGCGTGGTATCGGTTTCGGCTGGCATGGTTGTTCAACGATCGCGTGCACCCGTCGCTGCAGATGGACCCGGAGTGGCACGATCCCGGCAGATCGCTCAACGCGGTCAACGACGCTCACCGGCGGCACTTCACGCGCTACTTGGTCGATCAGCTCGACGGTCGGCCAGACTTGATCGAGAAGTGCCTGCCGGACTACCCGCCCTTCGGCAAGCGCATGCTGCTCGACAATGGCTGGTTCGCTGCGCTCAAGCGGGACAACGTAGCGCTCGTTACTGACGCAGTCGCCGAGGTCACTGAGACAGGCCTCGTCACCACCACGGGGGAGAAGTTCGACGCCGATGTCCTTGTGTTCTCCACCGGATTCCAGACGATTCGCTACCTGCAGCCGATCGAGTTCGTCGGGCGGGGTGGGCAGCGGTTGAGCGACGTCTGGGGCGACGATGATGCCACCGCCTATCTCGGCATTACCGTGCCCCAATTCCCGAACCTGTTCCTGATGTATGGGCCCAACACGAACTCAGGTTCCGGCGGCTCCTACTTCTTCATTGGCGAGTCGCAGGGTCGGTACATCCTCGATGTCATCACCAAGATGGTTCGCGAGGGCATTGGCGCGGTGGAATGCCGAGCCGAGGCACATGACCGTTGGGTGCGCGAGGTGGACGCGGAGCATTCGAAGATGGTGTGGAATCATCCCGGTATGACGACGTACTACCGCAATACAAGCGGTCGAGTTGTCACCAACTCGCCATATCGAGTCGTTGACTACTGGCTGATGACCCACGATGCCGACCTGGCCGACTACATCACCGAGCCGGCGCTGCGGCCAGACATTGCGGTAGGGCGATAAGCCGCCACACGCTCTGTTGATCCGACATCGCGACCTGTGATCCCATCTCACCTCAGGCCTCATGCGCGGCACGGCGCAGGCGCAGCAACAGGATTACCAGGGCAGGCTACGGAGTTGGTTCCGGCCCTTTGCATATCGGAACACATCGATCGACGTTGCTCCTAATCAACCTGTGCGCCAACAGGTCTCGACTGGAGTCGGTCGTCCCTCTCTTGGCTGCCGATGGCTCGTAGGGTGACCACCACGGTCACCACAATCCAGGCGAAGAACGCCACCAGTGACAGCCACCAGGAGAACAGGCCGTTCCAGGCCAGCGGTCCGTCCTGGAAGAACACATCCAGACTGGCCGGGCAGTACAGGAGCGCTGTCCATAGACAGAAGTAGCCGTACCACCGCGGGTACACCGGGTTGGCGCGCTGGTCAGTTAGCACAGCAATGCCGATGACCAGATTTTGAACGAAGATCGCGTAGATGATTCCGGTGAAGGGAAGCCAGCCCATGTCATTGAGTGTCTGGATCGCCTCGTGCGATCGGTCGGGCCGGTATGCCGCGACTTGGAAGTAGTAGAGCGCCGGGAAAAACGCAACGGGGAGCGTGCAGCCTATGCCGAGCTGGGCGTAGGTCAGCGGTGTGTGTAGGCCTTCGATCCGTTTGAGCTGCACCGAGATTGCTGCAGAGAAGGGGACGAAAAAGACCAGCGCGTACATGCTCAGGACCATCCCGGTACGGATGGTGTGGGCGTTGTCGCGGTAGAACTGCGCGACATCTGCTGCTGCTCGAGCCGGAGGTGGAGGTGGTATGTATCGGGCGACCAGCCCAAATCCGACGAAAAATAAGACTGTGAATAGGACGCCGCTCCACACGCATAGTCGCTGTGAACTGGTGCGATTCACGCTGACTCCCTTGTTACCACTTCATGGTCGAATCAATATTCTAATCCGAATCATATCGAGCAGGACGCCGTTTCTCGTGCGCATCCGCTGGCCGACCGGCTCGCGACGCTTTTGGCTGCGGCGCGGGTTGTCCCGCGCTCTCGCCCCCCTCCCGACTCCCCCCGAAACCCGCAGGAGAACCGCGAGAGGGTTACCTGACAAAGAACCGAAAAATTGCTGCGGACGTCAGATAGTCGAATGGCGACTCGGACAATCACTGCGTGTCATTTGCAACTTCTTGCTTTGAATGTGATCCAAGTCTAACTTAGATTTTGTTCGTCCAGGGTGGCGCTGGTGCCGCCCTTGACGATGTCGTCACAGGGAGGAAGACGCCATGGTTGGCGCGCGAAGCGATGGAGCTGTCCTGTTCGGTGAGGGCGGGGCTTCCTGGGGGGACCCGCCGACGCCTCACGCGGAGGGGCGCGCAGGCCGCCCGGAGGCGACCCACAGGACCCTCGCAAGTGAAACCCGCTACCGAGCGGTCGCGTCCAAACCGGTTCGCGCATTCGGTGACTTCGTTGCGATGTCACTGGACACCGCTGTGGCGATCGTGACGAAACCGATTGCGTGGCGGGAGTTCTTGCTGCAGTCGTGGTTTGTGGCCCGGGTGTCGTTGCTGCCGACCGTGCTCTTGGCCATCCCTTTCACGGTGCTTCTGGTCTTCACGTTCAACATCTTGTTGGTCGAGCTGGGTGCCGCAGATCTATCGGGTACCGGCGCAGCCTACGGAGTGGTGTCCCAGCTGGGGCCGGTCGTGACAGTCTTGGTAGTGGCCGGGGCGGGTGCCACGGCAATGTGCGCTGACCTGGGGGCGCGCACCATCCGCGAGGAACTTGACGCGCTCAAAGTGATGGGGATCGACCCGATTCAGGCGCTGGTCGTGCCACGAGTGCTGGCGGCCACCGTCGTTGCGACACTGCTGTCCTCGGTGGTGATCCTGGTCGGTCTGACGGGCAGCTTCGCCTTCGCGGTGTACGTCCAGCATGTCACCCCCGGAGCCTTCGTCGGGGGTCTTACGTTGCTCACCGGACCCGCCGATGTGGTGATCTCCACTATCAAGGCCACCTTGTTCGGTATGAGCGCTGGACTGATCGCTTGCTACAAGGGGATCTCAGTCGGAGGGGGCCCGGCCGGGGTCGGGAACGCTGTCAACGAGACCGTGGTGTTCACCTTCATGGCGCTGTTCGCCATCAACATCATCACCACCGCGGTCGGCGTCCAGGTGACGATATGAGCGCCGGTGTCCCGAGCAAGCTCCGCCCGAGGCTCCATCGCGCCGTGGCGGCATCGGTGGACGGTTTGACCACGATCGGCACCCAGGCGCAGTTCTTCGCAGGCACCATCGGTGCGATCCCTACCGCCTTCGCCAAGTACAAGACCGAAATGGTGCGGCTGATCGCCAACATGAGTCTTGGCGCGGGCGCGCTGGCTGTCATCGGAGGCACCGTCGTCATCGTCGCCTTCCTGACGTTGTCGACGGGCGCACTGATCGCGGTGCAGGGCTACACACAGTTCTCCAATATCGGGGTGGAGGCCTTGACCGGATTCGCTTCGGCGTACTTCAACGTGCGACTGATCGCACCTTCGGTTGCCGCCATCGGAATGGCTGCCACCATCGGAGCCGGTGCCACGGCGCAACTGGGCGCGATGCGGATCAACGAGGAAATCGACGCGCTGGAAGTGATCGGCATCCGTTCGGTGGCTTATCTGGCGGCCAATCGGGTCGTCGCCGGGGTGATCGTGGTGATTCCGCTGTACTGCGTCGCGATGCTGATGGCCTTTCTGGCCGCCCGGTTCGGCACGACGTTCATCTATGGACAGTCGACCGGTGTGTATGACCACTACTTCAACACGTTCCTCAATCCAACCGACATGGTGTGGTCGTTTGTCCAGGTGATCGTCATGGCGATCGTCATCATGCTGGTGCACACCTACTACGGCTTCACCGCCTCGGGCGGGCCTGCGGGCGTCGGGGAAGCAGTGGGACGTGCGGTGCGCGCGTCCCTGATCTCTGCCGTGTTCGTCACTCTGTTCATGACACTGGCCATCTATGGACAGTCCGGCAACTTCCACCTGTCCGGATAGCCGCCATGGATGTGAGTTGGAAGCAAAGGCGTATCCACCCAATATGGTGGACACTCGGGCTTTTTGCCGTCATCGCCACGATCGTGGTGGTGTGCGCCGGCCTGTTCATGGGATCGTTCAATACCTACACCCCGGTAATATTGGCCTCGGACCGGACCGGTTTGGTGATGGAGACCGGCGCGAAGGTCAAGCTCCGTGGCGTCGAGGTCGGCCGCGTCGCGGGCATCAAATCCGGCACGCAGCCGGTGAGCCTGACATTGGAAATGTTCCCCGATCAGCTCCGCTACATCCCGGCCAATGTCGAAGCCGAGATCCGAGCCACCACCGCGTTCGGCGCAAAGTATGTCGACCTGGTCTATCCCGAGAATCCCAGCCCCAAACGCCTGGCGGCAGGGCAGGTGCTGCAGTCGCGCAACGTCAGCACAGAAGTCAACACCGTCTTCGAAAATCTGGTCGGGGTGCTGGACCAGATCGACGTCGCCAAGCTCAACGCCACACTGACCGCCTTCGCCGACGGCGTGCGCGGTCAGGGACCACGCATCGGTGAAGCGACAACTGCGGCCAACGAAGTCCTGCTCGAGATCAACCCGCGAATGGACACCGTGGCCCAGGATTGGCGCTCCTTCAAGGGATTCAACGACACCTACAGCGTTGCCGCCCACGACATTCTGGCCACGCTGAATGCAGCGAGCTCGACCAGTTCCACCATCACCAGCCATGCCAAGGATCTGGATGCATTGCTGCTCAACGCAATCGGGCTCTCTACCAGCGCCACCAACCTGCTGGGTGCGAACAAGGACAACCTGGTGCAGGGAATCAACGAGCTGACGCCGACGACGGACCTGTTGCTGAAGTACAACCCGGTGTACACCTGCATGCTGCAGGGGGCGAAATTCTTCCTCGACAACGGCGGCTATGAAAATATCGGCGGCAATGGCAAGTCCATCATCCTCGACGCCGCGATCCTGCTGGGTGATGACCCGTACAAATACCCCGAGAACCTGCCGATCGTGGCAGCCAAGGGCGGTCCTGGCGGCAAGCCCAGCTGCGGCTCGTTGCCCGATGTGCGGAAGAACTTTCCGGTCCGCAAGCTCATCACCAACACCGGGTGGGGCACCGGCCTGGACTGGCGCCCCAACCCCGGCATCGGCCACCCCTGGTATGTCGACTACTTCCCGGTGACTCGGGCGGTGCCCGAGCCGCCGAGCGTGCGCGGCGAGGGTCCGCCGGCCATTGGACCGGTGCCCTACCCGGGCGCGCCGCCGTACGGGGCTCCGCTCTACGGGCCCGGCGGTGTGCCGCTCTATCCCGGGGTGCCGCCCGCACCGCCACCACCACAACCGTCGCCGTGAGGCAGCCGAGCAATCGAGGAATGCATTCGTGAAAGACAAACTCAGACCGGCCGTGTGGCGGTTCGCGATCTTCACAGTGGTGTGCCTGATGGGCGCGTTCGCCGTGATGGCGATCTTCTCGCAGTTGCGGTTTCGCCCCGAAACGACCTACCGCGCCGAGTTCACCAATGTGACGGGTCTAGAGCCCAACAACCTAGTGAGGATCGCGGGGGTGGAGGTCGGCAAGGTCAAGACGATCTCCATAGAAGGCCCGGTCGCGCTGGTGGAGTTCTCCGCCGACGACACGGTGGTGCTCACCCAAGGCACTAGGGCTTCCATTCGGTGGGCTGACCCGATCGGCGGCCGCTACCTCGCCTTGGAGGAGGGCGTCGGCGGGGTCGGGCGCCTCAATGCCGGCCAGGCCATTCCTGTGGACCGGACCGAACCAGCGCTGGATCTGGATACCCTGCTAGGCGGGTTCCGGCCGTTGTTTCGCGCCCTGAATCCCGCGCAGGTGAATGCGCTGTCGGCTCAGCTGATACAGGCCTTCCAGGGTGAAGGTGCCACGATCAGCTCATTTCTCAGCCAGGCCGCCATGGTGACAAATACCCTCGCCGATCGAGACACCTTGGTACAGCAGGTGATCGATAATCTCCACTCCGTGCTTGGCTCTCTGGGAGACCAGAGTAGCCAGTTCGAGAAGGCAGTCGATTCACTGTCGGAGTTGGTGGCCGGCCTCGCAGCCCGTCGCGACGACATCAGCAACGCGGTGGCCTACACCAACGCCGCGGCCGGAACGGTTGCCGACCTCCTGCAGCAAGCGCGACCACCTTTTCAGAACACCGTGCATCAGATGGACCGCACGGCCGGGAACGTCGTCGCCGACCACGGCTACTTCGACAATCTGCTCAACACACTGCCCGACACCTATAAAGCGCTGAGCCGATTGGGCATCTACGGCGACTATTTCACCTTCTACCTGTGCGATCTGCTGTTGAAGGTCAATGGCAAAGGCGGACAACCGGTTTACATCAAGTTGGCCGAACAAGCGAGCGGACGGTGCACTCCGAAATGAAGACCTTCTCCGAACGCAACCCGATGATCCTCGGCGCGATCGGGTTTGCCCTGATCAGCGGAATCGTGGTGCTGGCCCTGCAATACCAGAAACTCCCGTTCATCAATTCGACGCAGAGCTACTCTGCGTACTTTGCCGAGGCGGGCGGGCTTCAAGCCGGCGCGCCGGTTCAAGTCATGGGCCTACGGAAAGGGAAGGTGTCGCGCGTCGAGCTCGATGGAGCACGGGTGCTCATCGAATTCGACCTCGACGACGGCGTGCGCCTGGGCGATCGAACCGAAGCCGCGATCAAGACGAAGAGCCTCCTGGGTGCCAAATTCCTCGAGATCGCACCCCGCGGCGACGGTGAACTATCGCAAACCATCCCCATCGAGCGCACCACCGCGCCCTACCAGTTGCCAGACGCGCTCGGCGACCTCTCGGGAACCATCAGCGAACTGAACACCACACAGGTGTCCGACGCGCTCGACACCCTCGCGCAGACGTTCGCGCACACCGCCCCCGACGTGAGGGTAGCCGTGGACGGCGTGGCACGATTCTCCGAGACGCTCAACGAGCGAGACGCGCAGCTGCGAAACCTGTTGGCGAACGCCGCGAAGGCCACCACCGTGCTAGCCGAGCGCAGCGACCAAGTGGTGAGCCTCGTCGCCAACACCAACGCCCTGCTCGCACAGTTGCAGACACAGAGCAGTGCATTGGATCAGATTTCACAGAACCTTTCGACGTTCGCTCAGCAACTGTCGGGTTTCATCGCCGACAACCGCGCTCAGTTGCGGCCCGCGCTGGATAAGCTCAACGGCGTGTTGACGATCGTCGACAACCGCAAAGGTCAAGTGCAGCAGTCGATCAAATACCTGAATCAGTACGCGCTGTCGCTGGGCGAATCGGTGGCTTCGGGCCCGTTCTTCAAGGCCTACGTCGCCAATCTGCTTCCCGGTCAGTTCGTGCAGCCCTTCGTAGATGCCGCGTTCTCCGATCTCGGGCTCGATCCCAGCGTGTTATTGCCCTCCGAGCGCACCGACCCGCAGGTCGGTCAGCCGGGCACCCCGGCACTGCCGGTGCCCTTCCCGCGCACCGGTCAAGGCGGCGAACCGCATCTCACGCTTCCCGACGCGATCACCGGAAAGCCCGGCGACCCCCGCTATCCCTACCGCGAACCTCTTCCACCTCCACCACCGGGCGGTCCACCGCCCGGGCCGCCGGCCTTGGTGCCCCCCGAACTTGCAGTCACACCGGTGCCCACGCCGGCACCAGTAAATGAACCGGCACCCGGACAGACACCCTCGCCCAGCGCACCTGCACCCGGCCCCACCACGCCAGCCGAGGCAGGACAATGACCAACACGCGAATCAGCAGAATCGCCTTGGCGATCGTGCTCACGATGTGCCTCGTCGCGGGAGTTGTTGTGGCAGTGCAGATGCGCACCTCGATCGGCAAGACCCTCATGGTCGGCTACTTTGACAACAGCAACGGTCTGTACGCCGGGGACGAGGTGCGCATCCTCGGCGTCCCGGTCGGGGAGATCGACACGATCGAACCTCAGGCGCAACGCGTCAAGATCTCATTCTGGGTCGACAACAAATACAAAGTCCCCGCCGACGTGACAGCCGCGATTGTGTCGCCGCAGCTCATCACATCGCGGGCTATCCAGCTCACGCCGGCATACACCAGCGGACCCGTGATGGACTCCGGCGCCGTCATCCCGCAGGAGCGTACCGCTGTTCCGGTGGAATGGGATGATCTGCGCACGCAGTTGCAGACGCTCACCGACATGCTGCAGCCAACCCAGCCGGGCGGGGTCAGCACCTTGGGTGCGTTCATCAACACCGCGGCGGACAACGTGCGCGGCCAAGGCGTCAACATCAGGGATGCGCTGATCAAGATGTCGCAGGCGTTCTCCATCTTCGGCGATCACAGCCAGGACATCTTCGGCACCATCAAGAACCTCTCGGTCCTGGTCTCCGCTCTGCAGGACAGTACGACCGTGCTCGGGCAGCTGAACCGGAACTTGGCCGCGGTGACCGCATTGCTGGCTGACAACCCCGATCAAATCGGGCAAGCCGTAGCCGATCTCAGTACCGCGGCCAACGACGTACAGAGCTTCGTGGCCGACAACCGCGACGCCTTGGGCACCACGACGGACAAGTTGTCCTCGATCTCTGCGGCGGTCATCGACAGTCTCGACGACATCAAGCAGACGTTGCACATCGCGCCGAACGCGTTTCAGAACTTTCTCAATATCTACCAACCGTCGCAGGCCGCGCTGACAGGCGCGTTGGCGCTCAACAACTTCGCCAATCCGATCACCTTCCTGTGTGGGGCGATTCAAGCGGCGTCGCGCCTCAACAGTGAGCAGGCGGCCAAACTCTGCGTGCAATATTTGGCGCCCATCGTCAAGAACCGTCAGTTCAACTTTCCGCCACTGGGTGAGAACCTCTTCGTCGGCGCGGCCGCACGACCCAACGAGCTCACCTACAGTGAAGACTGGCTGCGTCCGGACTACGTCCCGCCGATGGCGGCCGTGCCATCCGGCGGGCCCCCGGGGCCGCAGCCCCCGGCCGAAGCGCCATTACCCGCGGAAGCGCCTGCGCCCACTGATCCATCGGCAGGATTGCCCGGCATGATGGTGCCCGGGGGTGGGTCGTGAGCCGTAACCGTCTGCGATACCTGGGCCGTGGCGCGCTGTCTATCATGGTGCTCGCCACGTTGTCGGCGTGTCAGTGGCAGGGCCTGAACTCGCTGCCACTGCCCGGTACCGAGGGCGGTGGCCCGGGCGCCTACGTGGTGACGGCGCAACTGCCCAACGTCGCTTATATGGAACCCAATGCACGTGTGCGTGTCGGTGACGCGACAGTCGGCAACGTCACCAAGATCGAGCGTCAGGACTGGCATGCGCTGGTCACGATGAAGCTCAACGGTGACGTGGATTTGCCCTCGAACGCCACCGCCAAAGTCGGTCAGACCAGCCTGTTGGGCTCACTACACATCGAGTTGGCACCGCCCACCGATATCGCACCGCAAGGCAAACTTCACAACGGTTCGTTGATCCCGTTGTCGAGAGGCGGCGCCTATCCCGCGACCGAGCAGACCCTGTCGGCGATGTCGCTGCTGCTCAACGGCGGCGGCCTGGGCCAACTTCAGGACATCACCGCGGCCTTCAGTACAGCATTCGCCGGGCGCGAGAAGGATCTCAAGAGCCTGATCACCCAACTCGACCAATTCATCACGAAGCTCAACGATCAAACGGGCGACATCATCGCCGCCACCGAGAGCCTCAACCATCTGGTCGGCCAGATCGCCGACCAGAAGCCCGCCTTGGACAAGGCGTTACGCACCATTCCCGACGCGCTCTCGGTTCTTAGGGAACAGCGCAACAATCTGGCTGATGCCCTGGACACCTTCGGCAAATTCAGCGCCTTGACCGCGGACACCGTCAACCAGACGAAGGACAATCTGGTCAAGGAGCTCCGTGCTCTCGGGCCCGTCTTTGAGTCACTGGCCAACGCCGGGCCGGACCTGACCCGCTCACTGAGCTTCCTGGGCACCTTCCCGTGGCCGAAGGAGACGCTGACGAACTGGGTTCGCGGTGACTACGCCAACCTCACCGCCATCATTGACCTCACTTTGAGCCGAATCGACTCTTCTTTCTTCACCGGCACCCGCTGGGAGGGCGACCTCACCGAACTGGAACTGCAATGGGGTCGAACGATTGGACAGCTTCCCAGCCCCTACACCTCCGGCAATCCGCTCGTCGTTCCCTACCAACACAATCAGGGGCCATAGCATGCGCCTGAACCGACACACCGTCATCCAGTTGGCCATCTTCTCCACCGTCGCCCTGGTTGCTGGCGCCGTGATGCTCTTTGGCTACTTCAAGGCGCCGGTCACCTGGTTCGGTATCGGCCAGTACCAGGTGACGGTGCAACTTCCACAGGCCGCCGGTCTGTACAAGTCCGGCAACGTCACCTACCGCGGCACCAAGGTCGGCCGCGTCGAAGGTATCCATCTCACCGACACCGGTGTTGAGGCCGTGCTGTCACTACGCTCCGACGTGCCGATACCCTCCGACCTCCAAGCCGAAGTGCACAGCGTTTCGGCAGTCGGCGAACAGTACGTCGCACTCGTCCCGCGCAGTGCCGACGCACCACCGCTGAAGGACGGCGACGTCATACCAGTAAGCAACAGCCAGGTACCACCAGACATCAACACGCTGCTCGACGCCACCAACCGGGGCCTGCAGGCGATCCCGCGGGAAAACCTCACCACCGTGATCGACGAAAGCTACACGGCCATAGCAGGATTGGGTCCCGAGATATCGCGATTTGTCAAGGGCTCCACCCAGCTGGCGATCGACGCCCGCATCAATCTGGAACCGCTGACCGCGCTAATCGATCAGTCCCAATCCGTGCTGGACTCGCAAAGCCAAAATTCTGACGCGATCGACGCGTGGGCCACAAACCTCGCGACCATCACCAGCCAACTCCAAGACAACGACGAGTCAGTGGCCGCACTCTTGGAGAAGGGTCCCGCAGCGGCAGACGAGGCCAGACAACTCGTCGACCGACTTCAACCGACCCTGCCGGTGTTGCTGGCCAACCTGGTGAGTGTGAACACCGTTGCGATCGTCTACCAGCCCGCCATTGAACAACTGCTGGTATTGCTGCCCGCGGGAACCGCCGAATTCCAGGGTATGTCTGTGCCGAACATGAATACCAAGCAGGCATACCGGGGTCTGTTCTTGGACTTCAACCTCAACATCAATATCCCACCACCGTGCAACACCGGGTTCCTACCTGCCCAGCAGCAACGCACGCCCACATTCGAGGACGCACCGGACCTCGGGCCCGGCGACATGTACTGCCGCATCCCGCAGGACTCACCGTTCACTGCCGTACGCGGCGCGCGGAATTATCCATGTCTAGCGACGCCCGGCAAACGCGCCCCCACCGCCAAAATGTGCGAGAGCGACGAACAATACGTACCCCTCAACGACGGCACCAACTGGAAAGGCGATCCGAACGCCACTCTGTCGGGACAGGCGGTCCCCCAACTGCCGCCAGCCCCCCCGCCGGAGCTGCCAGCGCCCCCGCCGCCGCCCCTCGCGACCGCCAGCTACGACCCAGCGACCGGCGCCTACATCGGACCCGACGGACACGTCTACACCCAAGCCGACCTCGCACGATCAGCCCCCGAGGAGCAGACATGGCAATCGATGTTGATTCCCCCGACAGAGAAATAGACCCAATCACCGCCGGCGAACCGCAGCACGGAAGCCGCGGAGAAGAGGCAACCTCGGATGGATCCCGGCGGCATACACCCACGGCGGATCCCGACAGGTCACCGGACTCCGATGCCGCGCCGGCCCCCGGCACGCGCTCGGGATCCGATCGGCCATGGTCGGTGCACTGCTTGTTGTTGTGTTGCTGATCGGTCTCGCGGCCTGGTCAGGCTACCGGGCCTTCGAGTCGAGTCGCGCGGAGGACCAGCGCAATCTGTTCCTGCAGGTGGGTCGTCAAGTGGCATTGAACTTGTCGACCATTGACGCGAGAAACGCGGACACCAATGTGCGACGTATTCTTGACCCGACCGGCACATTCCATGACGACTTCCAGCAGCGGTCTCAGGCATTCGTCGAATTAGTTCGGCAAGCGCAGTCGAAATCTGAGGGCGCGGTGACAGAAGCGGGACTGGAGTCCCAGCAAGGAAATGTGGCGCGGGTCCCGGTAGCGCTGACGGTGAAGACGGTGACCCCAGGTACACCCGGTGGGCCGCCGCGGTCCTGGCGCATGCGGATCCATCTACAAGATGACGGTGTCGGTACCAAAGCATCGAACGTCGAGTTCGTCCCGTGATGCCCGGTCTACGGTCGCATATTCGAGTCGGCGCTGCCGGCAATTGCTTATGAGGCCCGAGCACCAGTCGACTATTCGACCGGACGTAGCGATGTGGAGAAACGCCGACGCCGTCAACCCAGGAACCCCGACGGATCCGAACATGCCGCGGGCAAACGGTGCCTCGACATTGGCCGACTTGACCGAAGCCGTCGAACTTCCCACCACATGTGCCAGCGAAGAGTATGGGAGCACGACTACCGCGAGGCTGAACCAACCCAAGCGGTCCACGCCACCCATGACGCCTGGAACACTGATATCGCGGCGCGCAGAGACGCATTCACGGTCGGAACAAAGTTCGCCTGATCACGGCTGCCCGCTACATCATGTTAGCCGTGTCCACCCACCATGATCGAGGCGAAAGCGAGCGACACCGCCTCTACGGTCGGGTCACATTGCAAGGGCCGAGCATTGCTGATGTCGAAGTGCAACCACGGGAAGAACGGACCGCCGAGGAGATCGCCCGATGAGGGTAAAGGCCGCAATGCAACGCTACGCCGTCACGCCAGCGGTGATGCTGGTTACCGCCACCACGCTGTTAGTGACCTCGCCTGCTGCCTCCGCTGACAACAAGCGGCTCAACAACGGCGTCTTCGCCAACATTTACACCGCTCAACACCAGAACGGCTGTACTACAGAACCCCGGTTGGACGAACGTCTCATCGAAGCTGCGCGACGGCACACGTTCGACGTGCGCGACAACCGTTTCGTCGACGGCGACATCGGTTCGGACGGGTCCACGCCGCAGGACCGAGCCAACGCGGCCGGCTTCCAAGGCAAAGTGGCCCAAACGGTGGCGATCAACCCCGCCCTGTCCATAAACGGAATCGAGATCCTCAACCAGTGGTGGCACGACGCCCACGCGCGCGCGATCATGCAGGACTGCGCCAACACGGCCATCGGAGTGTGGTCTGAGAACAGCCTTGACCGCAGCGTGGTGGTCGCGGTCTACGGCCAACCCGGCAACGCCCCAATCAAGTAAACGAGTAATGGAGGTACCGCGATGACCCGAAAAACTGCGAAGAGGCAAGCTAGCGGTCGCCAGGCGATCGTCTGCGGTACGTGCGCGAGGGTCACCCGCGCAGAGCAAAACCGCGACACGATGGATGGCGTCGGCGCCCGTGCGGAAAACCAGACGCCACCCTGGAATCACTCAGCACCCGAACTGAGCCCGACACCAGTTCGTATGCTCCAGATTTCACTGGCGCAGTACTGGACTACTCACGAATGACCGACTGGATCTTGCCGCGTGTGGTGACGGCTATCAATTGTCGGAGGCGGACGTCATCGAAGCGTCTACACCCGACATTCGTGCCCGAAGAGCTAGGCGGCGCGGCGTTGTCGGGCGAGCGATACGGACGTGGTCCAACAGCGTCTCCGGCGAGGGTCTGGCCTCGCACTTATCACCGCCGACGTAGCCACAACGGATATGTGTGCGCTCAAGCAATGTCAGCACAACGAAGTCGGCACTTGCTGCTCCACGCGGTGGCGCTGGCGACGTTGGGGTTTGCATCGACCGTTTTCGGCCCCGCGGACACAATAGTGACGGCAAGGCCCTCGCCGAGCCCGGCAGACAAACCTTCGTGCGCCTACACGTTGTCCCTGCCCCAGCTGGTTGAGGTTTCGGGCGCCAACATGGTGACCGCAACCGTTACTCCGTACCCATGCACCGGGTCCATTGTTCCCACCCGGCAAGTCGTCTGCATCAACGCAGAAGGAAGCTCCGGCGCCGGTCAATGTGCGAGCCGCCCCGCTGAGTCTACCGCGCAGGTGTACTTCACCCCGTACGTTCCGGGGACCACGTACATCTCGAGCGGCAAGGGCTGCGGCGTGGAGCTCGCCGGGACCGCGGGCGGCCCCCAGAGCGCGGTCTGTGTAGGCCTGGGCCCATATTCGGCCGTCTTGTGACTATTCGCGAAACGATCGCATAGGCGTCACCGACGCTAGCGATCGACGCGGCAATCCCCTCCAGGACAAGGTTTTCCGCGAACGCGATCGACGACTAGCAGCTTGCAGGAACGACTCCGCGCGAGATGTCAGCGGTGACACCGTGCGATTTCTGGGACAACCGTTCGGTTCTAGGATTCGACATTTAGATGGCAAAGCCCGGCCGGCATTTCAATGGCAATGCCACGGTTGTACCTGGTCGACGCGCGGACAAATGACACGCAATTTGGCAACCTACATGCGGCGTCGTGCGAGTAGCGCCGCCACTGGCAGCGTGACCATGAAGGGGATCACGCTGATCGCCGCCCCGAATGCGAGCTCCGGGTCGTCGAGTTCGACGGCGTCCCAACTCGGACCCAGGAACTGCGCGGTCACCTGGAAGGCCCAGTGAAAACCTATGGTGGTCCACAGGTGTGCGGTAGCGGCCCGGAGAACGCCAAGCGCACACCCGAAAGCGAAGAGAAGCAGGATTCGGTCGATCGACGCGGCGGCCCCGATCGCGCCGGCCCACAACGTGAATAGTGCGGCTTGGACCAACACGGTCACGCTGGGTTGCCAGCGCTCGGCGAGGTTGGCGTAGAAGTAGCCGCGGAAGATCAGCTCCTCCGGCAGCGCTTCGTAGAGGAACACCAGCACGGTCACCGCGGCCAACCCGCCGACCAGACTGCCCACCGGCGCGGTCACGGTCAGTTTCGCCCAGCCCAGTACGACGACGACCGAGCCGGAGATGGTCACGGGGATCGCCCAACACAACGCGCCGACCAGTAATGGCCGCCATCCAACGCGCAGTGGGGTGAGCCCGAGATCGGAGAACGATGCCCGGTCGAGCAGTCGGCGCGCCACCACGATCAGGGGCACCGTCAGGACCGTCGCTCCGACCGCACGCACAATGTGGGCAGGGCGGGAGTAGCTCTCGCCAAAGACCACGGCAACGCCCGCGGACAGCAGGATCCAGATCGCGGTGGCTCCGACGAATACCGCCGTCAGCCGCAGGCCCAGCGGTGGTCGTCCGGCCCCGTTCACGCGTGGCACCGGCATCGCCGCCACCATACCGACGACCGTCGGCGTTGAGGTCGGGGCGGGGAAGTCGAAACGTCACACCAAATGTCAGCCTACGCAATTGTTTCGGTTCGTCGGCAGGAGGCTGCCGAAATCTGCTTCGATGAGCACCTTGGGGGCCAACGCTGTGCAGAAAGGCTGAGCCGCAGGAAGACCTATGACCACGCACCTCCCGGATTCGCCGGTGGGACAACAGACGATGACGAAAGTCACCCGTCGTCTGATCCCGTTCCTGATCCTCCTCTATTTCGTCAACTACCTCGATCGGGTGAACATCAGCTTCGCCGGACCGAGCGGTATGAACGAAGACCTCGCGATGAGCGCGAAGATGTTCGGCTTCGCCTCGGGCATCTTCTTCCTCGGATACGTCCTGTTGGAGGTACCGAGCAACATTGCGCTCCACAAGTTCGGTGGCCGCCGGTGGCTGGCGCGCATCATGCTCACGTGGGGAATTATCAGCACCGCAATCGCATTCGTACCCAACGCGGAAACCCTCATCGTGTTGCGATTCCTTCTGGGCGTCGCGGAGGCGGGGTTCTTTCCGGGAATCATTCTCTATCTCACGTTCTGGTTCCCCGAAAAGCAACGCTCCAGGGCGGTCTCACTGTTCATGGTCGCGGTGCCGGTGTCGACGGCGACCGGGGCCACCCTGTCGTCACTGATCATCGATTGGGGCCATGGCCTTTTCGGGCTCGACGGCTGGCGTGTCATGTTCTTGGTGGAGGGGCTGCCCGCCATCGTCCTGGCCTTCGCCTGCTGGTTCTACCTGACGGATCGTCCGGCAGAGGCTGCCTGGCTCGACGCTGACGAAAAGGGCTGGCTGGAAACAATATTGGACTATGAACGGTCGATGGCCGAGTCCGGCCAGCACTGGCCGTTGAAGAAGGCGCTCAGCCACCCGAGGATCCTGGCGCTGGCGTTCATCTACTTTGGCATCACCTACGGCCTGTACGCGGTGGGGTTCTTCCTCCCGACGATCGTCGCGGGGTTCCAGGAGCAGTACGGCACGCATCTGACCATCATCGAGCGCGGACTCGTGACAGCGGTACCCTACGTCGTCGCGGCCATTGTGATGGTGCCATGGGCCCGCCACTCCGATCGCACCGGCGAAAGGGTTTGGCATGTCGCGATTCCCGCCATCGTGGGAGGCGTCTCGATACCGGTGGCGCTCTACATGACCGATCCCTATCTGGCGATGCTCGCCGTTACCCTGTCCACCTGCTCGGTCATGTGTGCCCTACCCGTATTCTGGTCGCTGCCTTCGACATTCCTCACCGGACTGGCCGCGGCGGGCGGTATCGCGCTGATCAACTCCATCGGAAACCTCAGCGGATTCAGCGGGCCCTATATCACCGGGTGGCTGACCGGGATGACGGGCAACGCGAAGTTGGCGATGTGGGTGGTCGGAGCGCTATCGCTGGCCGCCGCCGCGGTGGTGGTCTATCTGGGCGCCAGGCCTCGCCCGGTCGAGCAACAGCAACGCTAACTAGCTCACCATATGCATTAGCATCGCTGTTGTGCAGATCGACGGCCAGCAGTTGGCGGCCTTCGCGGCGGTGATCGAACACGGGTCGTTCGATGCCGCGGCGGCCCGACTCCATGTCACCCCGTCGGCGATCAGCCAGCGCATCAAGGCGCTGGAACAGCGGGTCGGGCAGGTGCTGGTGATACGCGAGAAGCCCTGTGTCGCCACGACGGCTGGCGTTCCCCTGTTGCGGCTGGCGGCGCAGACGGCACTGCTGGAGGCCGAGGCACTGTCCGAGATGGCAGGCGGTAACGCGTCCGCACCCCGTATCGCGTTGGCGGTCAACGCCGATTCGATGGCCACGTGGTTCACCGGCGTGTTCGACGTGATCGACGACGTATTGCTCGACATCCGCATCGAGGACCAGGACCATTCGGCTCGACTGCTGCGCGAAGGGGTGGTGATGGGGGCGGTGACGACCGAGCGCACGCCGGTATCAGGTTGCCGGGTGCAGCCTCTTGGAGTGATGCGCTACGTACCGGTGGCCGCCCCGTCGTACGTCGCGCGGCATCTGCCCGACGGCTTCACCGCGCACGCCGTGGGGACGGCGCCGTCGTTGGCATGGAATCGTGACGATGCGCTGCAGGACATGTTGATGCGCAAGGTGTTCCGCCGTGATGTCACCCGCCCGCAGCACTTCGTGCCGACGGCGGAAGGCTTCGGCTCGGCTGTGCGAGCGGGACTTGGGTGGGGCATGTTCCCGGAGAGCCTGGCGGCCCAGGAACTCGCGGACGGCTCGTTCGTTCGGGTGGCCGACGCTCACCTCGACGTGCCGCTGTTCTGGCAGTGCTGGAAGCTCGACAGTCCGTTGGTCGGCGCCATCACCGAGGCCGTGCGGTCGGCCGCCGCAGAGGTTATGGCCTGACGCCCATTTCGCGCAGGATGCGTCGCAGCGTGCGAAGTGCGTAGTGCAGCCTCGACTTCACGGTGCCCTCGGCGATTCCGAGGTCGGCGGCGATCTCCGCCGTCGTCCATCCCTGCACATACGAGCGCTGAACCACCGCAAGGTGTTCGGGGCTGAGTCGCCGCAGCGCTTCGTTGATCAGCATCCGGTCCAGTGCGGCGTTCACCTCGTCCTGGCTGGCGCGTTCGGGGACTCCGGCGCCGCTGAGTGCGCTCACTTCGCGGCGGTACCGCAGCGAGCGGCTCTCGTCGATGATCATGTTGCGGGCGACCGTGAACAGCCACGACCTCGCAGACCGCTCGCTGTCGTTGGTCACCTCAGGGTGCTGCCACGCGCGCAGTAGCGTCTCCTGCACGACATCCTGAGCGCGGGACGCGTCACCGGTCAACCGCCAGGCGTAGTGCCACAGCGCGGTTCCGTGCTCTTCGTACAGTTCCCGAATGCCGGCGTTCCCCGCAGCGGGTGTGCCATGTGCGAAATCTGTGGCAGAAGACGCGATTTCGGATGTCGTCATGGTCCTGCCCATCTGCTGTCAGAAATTGCGGTTACTAACACGACGATGGCACCGCCCGAGGCAAAAGTGCAGGTAGTGGCGCCGCTAGTAGTGGCACTACCACCCCGATCCCAGCAGGTCAGCGCCGTCGGATTCCGGCTAGCCGGGTATGAAGATGGACGACAACCGGGGTGATAAGTCCTGACAAACGAGCCACCCTGAACCTGGGGACCCGTTCTGAGGACAAGCGCTGAGGCAACCGTGAAACACAATGCTGCCGTGATGGGCCAGTTTCTCCGGAGGCGCCGGAGTCAGCTGGTGCGCGCCGACTTCGGGTTGCCCGCTGGACGAACGACTTGCGGGCTGCGCCGTGAAGAGGTGGCCTACCTCGCCGGGGTCAGCGTCACCTGGTACACCTGGCTTGAACAGGGGCGCGATATCACCGCGTCGCGCCAGGTGATCGACTCACTCGCGGGCGCGCTTCGGTTGTCGCACAACGAACATGTGTACCTGTTGGCACTGGCCGGTTACGGCACACCCCGACCCACCGAAGACCCGAGTTCCGGCACGCTCCCCGCTCACATACGACGGCTGTTGGATGCCTTCGCGGACTACCCGGTGTTAGTGATCGCGCCCGACTGGACCGTGTTGGGATGGAACGCTGCATACGAGGCGGTGTACCCGAACGTGGCGACGGTACCCGCGGCAGACCGCAACTTCCTGTGGCTGCTTTGCACCGATCTTTACCTTCGCGAGGCAATGCCGGACTGGGAACTGACCGTCGCCTACAACGTCGCGTCGTTTCGCGCCGAGGTCGGAACCCGTTTGGATGAACCGCCGTTCGCCGACCTCATCAGCCGACTTCTGATAGCCAGTGACGCATTTCGGACCGCCTGGGAGAGCTTTGGTGTCGAAAATCTGCCCTCCCGCGAGCGTTATTTCCGTCACCCCGTGGTCGGCGATCTCTACATGGAGCAGCACATTCTGGCGCCCACCGACGATCCAAATCTACGGTTGGTGACCTTCATTCCCGTGGCGGGCCGCGACACCGTCGCACGGTTGCAGCGCCTCGTGGATGAACCGAGGCAAGACCCTTATGAGTCAGTGCTTCTCAGCGCGCTTCTTACCGAACGGGAGCACATGCACGATTCCCACGACGACCAATCCGACGACCAACCCGACCAGTGCTGACGCTGCGGTGTCGGCCAACCACGCGAGCACGCCGTCGATACCGTCGGCGATCGTGCGGTGTATCAGGTCCTCGAAGTGGTGCACGAAGCCGTAGGGTGCGTGCCAGCCGAGCGTGTCGGTTCCCAAGAGCAGGATGTGGCCGCCGACCCAGAGCATCGCGACGGTGCCGATGGTCGACAAGGCGGACAACAGTTTGGGCATGAACGCCACCAGCCCGCGCCCGACCTTCTGTGAGAACGCCGACGACCGTTCCGCGAAATGCAGGCCGATGTCGTCCATCTTGACGATCAGCGCGACCACCCCGTAGACGGCCGCCGTGATCACCACAGCGACCGCGACGAGAATGATGAACCGCGACCAGAACCTCTCGCTGGCCACCTCGTTGAGCGCGATCACCATAATCTCTGCCGACAGGATGAAGTCGGTGCGAATGGCGCCCGCGGTCAACTCACGCTCGGTGTCGCCGGAGGCGGGCACCGCGGGTGTGGCGTGCGCCTCGTGCCGGTGGCCGGGCAGCCAGCGCAATACCTTCTCCGCACCCTCGTAGCAGAGGAACGTGGCGCCCATCATCAGGATCGGCATCACCAGCCATGGTGCGAACTCACTGAGCAACAACGCTGCGGGCAGGATGAATATCAGCTTGTTGCGCAGCGACCCGATCGCGATTCGCTTGATCATCGGCAGTTCGCGGTCGGCGGTGATGCCGTGTACGTATTGCGGCGTCACCGCGGTGTCGTCGATGACCACACCCGCAGCCTTCGCGGTCGCCCGTCCCGTCGCGGCGCCGATGTCGTCGACTGAGGCCGCAGCCAGCTTGGCCAGCGTGGCGACATCGTCGAGAAGTCCGAACAGGCCCGCGCTCATCCAGTCTCCATGGTGTGGAGGTTACCCACAGTCACATCCCTAATAGCGACTCGATCCAGCCGCGCGCGAAGTACACCAGGAAGCCCGCGGCGACGATCCACAGCAGCGGACTGATCTCCTTCGCCTTCCCGGCAGCGGAACGGGTCACCACCCACGCGATGAAGCCGACGCCGATGCCGTTGGCGATCGAGTAGGAGAACGGCATGACCGCGACGGTCAGCACGACCGGCAGAGCCACCGAGAACTCGGAGATGTCGATGTGGCGCAACTGCGACACCATGAGCGCACCGACGATCACAAGCGCGGCGGCCGCCACCTCGGTCGGCACGATCGACGCCAGCGGCGAGACGAACATCGCGGCCAGAAACAGCACGCCGGTGACCAGATTCGCCAACCCGGTCCGTGCGCCGTCCTCGATGCCCGCGCCCGACTCGATGAAGACGGTGTTCGACGACGCCGACGCCGCGCCGCCCGCGACCGCACCCGCACCCTCGACGATCAGCGCCGCGCGCAGCCGCGGGAACGTGCCCTTGTCGTCGGCCACCCCCGCCTCGCGGGCAAGCCCGGTCATGGTGCCCATCGCGTCGAAGAAGTTGGCGAACACCAGGGTGAAGACGAACATTGTGGCGGCGATGACTCCGATACGGCTGAAGCTGCCGTGCAGGCTGAAGTCCCCGACGAGCGACAGGTCCGGCAGCGCGAACGGCGATCCCGACAGCGTCGGCACCGACAGGCTCCACCCGCCCGGTTTGTCCACCGCCGACCCGAGATGCCAGATCGCCTCGATCACCACCGCGACGGCGGTGCCCACTGCGAGCCCGATGAGGATGCCGCCGCGCACCTTGCGCACCACGAGGATTCCGCTCACCACCAGCGTGAAGGCGAAGACGGCGGCAGGCACAGTGGTGATCGAACCGGCACCGCCCACGCCGAGTCCTACCGGCGGTGACGGCACGCCCGTCGACCCGATGAAGCCCGCGTCGACCAGGCCGATGAACAGCAGGAACAGGCCGATACCCGCGGTGATCGCGAGCTTCAGTTGCATTGGCACAGCGTCGAAGACGAGCCGCCGCAGACCGGTCGCCGCCAGGACCACGATGATGAGGCCGTTGATGACAACGAGCCCCATCGCCTCGGCCCATGTCATCGAGCCGACCAGCGTCGTGGCGACGAACGAATTGATGCCCAGACCCGCCGCGAATGCGAACGGGAGCCGCGCGATGAGGCCGAACAGGATCGTCATCGTGCCCGCGGCCAACGCGGTCACCGCCGATACCTGGCCGAACTCCAGCGACTCACCCGTGACGTCGTCGGGGCCCGACAGGATGATCGGGTTCAGCACGATGATGTAGGCCATCGCGATGAACGTGACCACGCCGCCGCGGATCTCATTGGTCAGCGACGATCCCCGCGCCGAGATCTCAAAGAAGCGATCGAGGCGATTCACTCTTCGACCCTAGGGGTTGGGCCAAGGCGCGTCATTTTTTGCAACGCGCGCAGGAACACGCGGCGTTCGTCGGCCGAGAGCACCGAAAGCCAACGTTCCTCGCCGCGTTGGATGTCCGCCTGGACCCGGTCCTTGACGTCACGTCCCGATTTGGTGATGGCGAGCAACCGGACGCGCCGATCGTCGGGATCGACGCGTCGCTCGATGTACCCCTTTGCCTGCAACTCGTCGAGAGTCGGGATGATGCGCGTCTTGTCGGCGCCGATCGCATCGGCCAGCGCGGCCTGGGTCCGCATCGGTGCCTCGTCGAGTGCCAGCAGCACGCTGTAGCCCCACATCGTCAGGTTGTGCTTCTCGAGCACCGGGCGCTCTTCAACGATCAGCTCCCGAATCAGTGGAGCCAACATCGCTGCGAGGTCGGGACGCCTTGACTTGGACGGCACGAGCTTGGGCGGCATGGACGAATACTAGACATTGACCAATCATCTGCATACGCTTATCATAAGCGTATGCAGATTAATGATGATCTTCGTCTTTTCCATCGTCACGCAGTGTCGGCCTCCGTCGACGTCGTGGCATCGGTGACGATCGACGACCTCGATCGCCCGACACCCTGCTCCGGTTGGAATCTCGCCGATCTGCTGGCGCATATGATCGTGCAGCACAACGGATTTGCCGCTGCCGCGCGAGGTCACGGCGCCGATCTCGCGGTATGGCAGCCCTCCTGGGTCGCCGATGCGGTGGCAGCGGATCCGGCGGGCGCCTATGCGGCTGCTGCCGCGGATCTGCTCGACGCCTTCGACGCGGAAGGCGTGCTCGACGCGCCCTTCGCGTTACCCGAATTCGGTCCCGACGCCGTGGTCCCGGGTTCGATGGCAATCGGGTTCCACTTCGTCGATTACGTCGTTCACGGCTGGGACGTCGCACGCAGCATCGACGTCCCTTTCGACCTGCCGCCCGACGTGGTGAGCGCTGTGCTGCCGATCGCGCTCGCCGTCCCGGACGGCGATTTCCGGGCGGGGAACGGCTCGCCCTTCGCGAGGGCCCTTGCGCCCAGGGACGGGGCGAGCGACCTCGATAGCGTTCTCCGCCATCTCGGCCGCTCGCCCGCGTGGAGCGCTGCTACCCAGGTGCTATGAAGCCTGCGCCGTCGGCATGATGGTGAGCTGCTGGACGTTCACACTGAGGGCGCCTATCTGTTCCGCATCGCAAAGACTTCACGGCGTCCGCGTCGTCGTGCGCCGGCACCCGTGCAGCGGGTGCGGCCGGGGGTGTGGCGCCTACTCGAGACGCTCGATGACGTGACGCCCGCGTTCGTGTTCGGCCGCCGAATGGATGTGCTCGCCGCCAACAAGCTGGCCCGCACACTGATGGGCCTTTTCGATGCGATGCCGCCGCGTGGCGAAACTTGTTGCGCTACACCTTTCTTGACGAGTCGACGCGCGAGCTGTTCGTGGACTGGGAGGAGGTGGCCCGCGACAACGTCGCGATACTTCGGCTCGACGCCGGACGCCACCCGACGATCCGCTACTGGTCGAGTTGGTGGGCGAACTCTCGGTCCAGAGCCCGGAATTCCGTCGCTGGTGGGCCGACCACAATGTGCGCGAACGCACCCACGGCACCAAGCGCTACCACCATCCGCTGGTGGGCGACATCACCGTCAACTATGAATCGCTGGCTTTACTCGCCGACCCCGACCAGACGCTGTGCATCTATACCGCCGAAGCGGGATCGCCATCGGAGACCGCCCTGCAGCTACTGGCCAACTGGACGGGCGACCGGGTCAGCGAGGGTCGATGAGATCGCGAAGGCGCTGCGCGGGGTAGACGGTCGCGCCGAGGGCGCTGACCCGCTCGGACAGCGCTCGATCTGAGGTGGCGACGCGGATGTCCTGCAGGTCATCCGCGGCGGAGATCATTGCGACGATCTCGTCGTCGGCGGAGTTCGCCGCGGCCCTCGGCGCGTGCGCGACCGTGATGACCGACGATTCAAGCGGTGGCGACAGCGGATGTTCGAACACCACGGTCACGTCGGCACCCTCGCGGGACGCCCATTGCTCGAGGCGCTCCACCAACGTGGACATGGCACGTCGGCGGTTTCGCCACCAGCCGTCGGGGCGGGATCCGATGACGTTCATGCCATCGACGATCCAGCGCATACCCCTACTGGGTAGCAGGGGTGGTGCGTTTGGTCGAATGACGTCGGCCGAAGAGGAATGCGAGCCAGCGGATGTCGAGAAGCATTGTCACGACCTTCCGCTAGGCGCTTTTCACGGTGAGCAAGGGTGAGAACAGGTGGCGACGCTCGTCGATGCTCTCCGCGAATTGATGGAGTGCGTCGGGTACCGAGTCCGCGATCGGGAAATTCAGGTCGGAAACCTCGCGTAGCACCGGTTCGCTCGCAATCAACGACCAGTCCACATCGCTGCAAAAGCACCGTTCGTCAACGGCGGACAGCAGTGAAAGTTCGTGTGCGGAAAAAGAATCCACACCGCTGAGATCGAGTATGAAGGCCTTCTCCGCGATGATGGACCGCACTGCGAGTGCGGTGATTCGCTCGATATTGGTGGCGTCGACAGTGCCTTGGACCGTCACCACCGTCGCCAACTGGCGGCACACTGTACGCACCTGTGCACCACCGCAGTCGAATGCCGGATTGCCGTACATGCGTGCCTCCTCTCGATCACCTGCCCCTCAAGGTAGTGAGCCAAAGTAAGGCAACCGGGTGCCAACGCTAATACTTTCGTAAGAACACACTTTGGCGTGAAAGGCAAACCGTCAGGTGCCGCGCATCCATTGCGGCCCGGAATAGTTCTCCCATGGGTTGTAATCGGCGATCAACGGTTCCTGCGGCGGCCGCTCATCCTCGGGGACATGTTGCAGGTTGATGCGGATGCGGTACCAGATCGAACTGGGCCCCCGCATGCCGTCTACCAGAACGTCTGGAGCTTCGAGCTTTTCGGCTACTGACGGGTAACGTCCGCGCCACGTGTCGAGCGCCGCCATCGCCTCGTCTTTGGTTTTGGTGCGGGCGATCTCGATGAGGGGCTTCGACGAGACACGGCGCCCATCGCGACCCCTCGCTCCTTTCGCGCCGCGCGGCGCCTTCTCCGGTGGGCCGAGTTCCTCGGCGAGCTGGAGCAGCGCATCGAGCCTGCCCGCCGAGTCGTCGAGTCCCTCCCACGGGTCGCCGCGGTCATCGAATCGGTCGGGAACGGTGGCGACGGTGAATTCCTCAGGACGGCAGCCGGGGACCTCGTCCCACAGCAGGGGCGTCGACACCCGCGCATCGGGGGTGGCCCGCACCGAGTAGGCCGACGCCACCGTGCGGTCGAACGCGTTCTGGTTGAAGTCGACGAAAACGCCCTCGCGCTCTTCCTTCCACCAGCGGCTGGTTGCCAGGTCGGGGGCTCGCCGTTCCACCTCGCGCGCGATGGTCTGGGCGGCGAGGCGCACCTGCTTGAACGGCCAGCGCCGTTCGATCCGCGCATAGATGTGAAACCCCCGGGATCCGGAGGTCTTCGGCCACGCCGTCAACCCGTAGTCCTCGAGCACACCGCGTGCGACCAGTGCCACGTCCACGATCTGGCGCCAGTCCACCCCGGGCATCGGGTCGAGGTCGACGCGCAGTTCGTCGGGATGTGCCAGATCGTCGGCGCGCACCGGGTGGGGATTGAGGTCGATGCAGCCGAGATTGACCGCCCAGACCAGGCCTGCGGCGTCGTGCAGCACCGCTTCCTTGGCCGACGTCCCGGACGCATATTTCAACTCCGCGACGTCGACGAAGTCGGGGCGTTTCGCCGGAGCGCGCTTCTGGAACACGGCTTCTTCGGTGATGCCCTTGACGAACCGCTTCAGGATCATCGGCCGGTCGGCTACCCCGCGAAGCGCACCGTCGGCGACGCGCAGGTAGTAGCGGATCAAATCCATCTTGGTGAGGCCCGTGCCGCCAGGAATGTCCCCGGGGTCCGGGATAACGATCTTGTCGGGGTTGGTGATGGGCACCCGCTGACCGTCGACCTCCAACTCGAGCGGAGCGGGCATGGGTCCATGTTAGGTTCCGAGCCGGCATGCGACGTGCGTCACATATTGTGGATTCATGCCCAAGCTAACTGATCTTCCGTTGCAGGCAGCGGCCAAAATTCAGCAGTATGCCGAGCGCGGGTCGGCCGAACTGCACTACGCACGCAAGATGTTCGAAGCGGGTGCTCTAAAGCTGGAGGCTCCGCAGAACGTCGCCGCGTTCCTCGCCGATATCCTGCGCTGGGGTGAATTCGGCATGATCCCCGCGTTGAATGCGCGCCGTACCCCTGATCGCCTCGCCGTCATCGACGACGACGGCGAGTTCACGTTCAAAGAACTCGACGATGCCGCGCACGCATTGGCCAACGGTCTGTTGGCGATGGGCGTCAGGGGTGGCGACGGGGTGGCGATCCTGGCGCGCAACCACCGGTGGTTCCTGGTATCGGTGTATGGCGCGGCCCGTACCGGGGCTCGTATCATTCTGCTCAACAGCGAGTTCTCGGGGCCGCAGATCAAAGAGGTCTCCGAACGTGAGGGCGCGAAAGTCATCATCTACGACGACGAGTACACCGCCGCCGTCTCGCAGGCCGAGCCCGATTTCGGCAAGCTGCGTGCGCTGCCGACCAATCCGGACAAGGACGAGCCGTCCGGCAGCACCGACGAAACGATCGCCGACCTGATCGCGCGCAGCAGTTCGGCGCGCGCACCCAAGGTGACCAAGCATTCGTCGGTCATCATCCTGACCAGTGGCACCACCGGCACCCCGAAGGGCGCCAACCGCAGCACCCCGCCGTCGCTGGCGCCCATCGGCGGCGTGTTGTCCCACGTGCCGTTCAAGGCGAACGAGGTGACCTCGCTCCCGGCGCCGATGTTCCATGCCCTCGGCTTCCTGCACGCCACCATCGCGATGATGCTCGGCACCACCCTGGTGCTGAGGCGTCGCTTCAAACCGGCAACCGTTCTCGCGGACATCGAGAAGCACAGGGCCACCGCGATTGTGGTGGTCCCGGTGATGTTGTCGCGTCTGCTCGACGAACTCGACAAGACCCAGCCCAAACCGGACCTGTCCTCATTGCGCATCGTGTTCGTATCGGGGTCACAGCTCGGAGCCGAACTGGCCACCCGTGCGCTCAAGGAACTGGGCCCCATCGTGTACAACCTCTACGGATCGACGGAGATCGCGTTCGCGACCATCGCGCGGCCCAAGGATCTGTCGATCAACCCGGCCACGGTCGGCCCCGTCGTCAAGGGTGTGAAGGTCAAAATCCTCGACGACAACGGCAATGAACTACCGCAGGGCGAAGTGGGGCGCATCTTCGTGGGCAACACCTTTCCCTTCGAGGGCTACACCGGCGGCGGCCATAAGCAGATCATCGACGGGCTGATGTCCTCCGGTGACGTCGGCTACTTCGACGAGCACGGCCTGCTGTACGTCAGCGGTCGCGACGACGAGATGATCGTGTCCGGCGGCGAGAACGTGTTCCCCGCCGAGATCGAGGATCTGGTGAGCGGCCATCCGGAGGTCATCGAGGCCACCGCGCTCGGCGTGGAAGACAAGGAGTGGGGCCACCGGCTGCGCTGCTTCGTGGTCAAGGCCGAGGGCGCCTCGATCGACGAGGACGCCATCAAGGCATACGTGCGGGAGAACCTCGCGCGCTACAAGGTGCCCCGCGAGGTCATCTTCCTCGACGAGCTGCCACGCAACCCGACCGGAAAGGTTCTCAAGCGCGAACTCCGCGAAATGAGTGTCGGCGACGAGAAAGCGTGAGTCTGCGCGACTCGGAATAGTTCTGCTGTCGCGGTGGTAGTACGACAGCGTGAACATTGATCTGGCCGGAAAGACAGCGCTCGTCACCGGGTCCACCCAGGGCATCGGGCTGGCGATCGCGCAGGGATTGGCCGACAGCGGTGCCCGTGTCGTCGTCAACGGGCGCTCGCAGCAGCGCGTCGACGAGGCCGTCGCCTCACTCGGTGGTGACGCCATCGGGGTGGCCGCCGACGTGGCGACCGACGACGGAGCCGCCGAGTTGCTGAAGCGGCTGCCCGACGTCGACATCCTGGTGAACAATCTCGGTATCTTCGGGGCGGTTCCCGCGCGCGAGATCACCGACGAGCAGTGGCGCACCTACTTCGAGGTGAATGTGCTTGCCGCAGCACGACTTATCCGCAGTTACCTGCCTGCGATGACCGAGCGCGGCTGGGGTCGGGTCATCCAGATCGCCAGCGACTCCGCGATTGTGATCCCCGAGGAGATGATCCACTACGGCGTCTCGAAGACCGCCCTGTTGGCGTTGTCGCGCGGGTTCGCCAAGGACGCCTCGGGCACCGGTGTCACCGTGAACTCCGTGATCGCGGGACCGACCCACACCGCGGGCGTCGAGGATTTCGTCTATCAACTCGTCGACAAGTCATTGCCCTGGGAGGAGGCGCAGCGCGAGTTCATGCGGAAACACCGACCGCAGTCGCTGCTGGAACGTCTCATCGAACCAGAAGAGATCGCCAACATGGTGACCTACCTGGCGTCGACGCAGGCCTCGGCGACAACCGGCGGCGCGCTACGTGTCGACGGCGGCTACGTCGACTCGATCGTCCCCTAGTCCGTCTGCATCGCTGCGCCGGGAATCGCCAGGCACACCAGCATCAAGGTCAGCAGGAACCAGCCCGCGCCCTGCCAGGCAACCCATCCGCCCTCGGCCTTCCACTCGCGGTACGTCCTGACGAACGCGCCGACGCCGCCGACGAACAGGGTCGCGGGCACCAGGGAAGCAGTGACCACCGAACCCCGCGCGGTCAGTGCGTATACGGCGAAGATGAGCCCCGCGACGGCCACAACGACACCGACGTAGGTTGCCGCAGCGCGGAACGCGCCGGGCCGGTCAAATCGCTTCTCGACGTCGTGGGTCACAGTCGTCGGGTTCCCGCGTGCGTGCGGGCGAAACAATTACGGGTTGTATTACGGGTTGTTTCACGGGTTGTTGACGTACCAGGACAGGCACCCCGGAATGCCGCGGCACGCGATGATCGCGTTGGCGTCCGGCGCCGAGCCGCGGATCTTGTGGACCGGGCCGGGGATCGTGCAACTGCGTCCCCACGGATTCGGGAACGTCGTACCCATGTAGCAGGGCGGCCCAGCGACGGTCTGCGAATCGCCCGCGTCCGGCCCGGCCATGAAAACCGAGGGTGCGATCAAAAACGCCGAGGCGGCCGCTCCCGTGAAGAGCAGCGGAACTATTCGCTTCGTGAGAACCCGCATATCCACCACCAACCAAGTTCGGCAAACGCCTATTTCGATAGTAGACCCGAAATTCGCGGTTTCCTACGGATCGCGCGGGAGTCCCAGCAACCGCTCGGCGATGATGTTGAGCTGCACCTCCGAGGTGCCGCCGTAAATGGTGGTGGCGCGGCTGGCGAGCAGGAATTCAGCCCATTTGCCCTGTGGGGTCTCAGGGTCGCCGATGGCGCCGTCGGTGCCGAACGATGACACCGCGAATTCGGCGTACTTCTGGCCGGTGCGCATCGACAGCAGTTTGGAGATGGCCGCGGCGGGCATCGGGTCCCCGCCGGCCAGCGTCAACAGGGTGGACCGCATGTTCAGCACCTTGGCGGCGTGCCCTTCGGCGATCAGGTGTCCGGCGTGGTTCTTCCCGACCTGATCGAACTGGCCGTCGCGGATGAACTCCACGAAGCCGTCGAGGTTGGGCAGGAACGGCGGTTCGGTGCTGCCGATCGAGACCCGCTCGGCCGTCAGCGTGGTGCGGCTGACCTCCCAGCCGCGGTTCACCTCACCGAGCACCATGTCGTCGGGCACGAAGACGTCGTCGATGAACACCGTGTTGAACATCGCGTTGCCGGTCAGTTCACGCAGCGGCTTCACCTCGACCCCTTCGCTGCTCATGTCAAGCAGGAAGTAGGTGATGCCGTTGTGCTTCGGGGCGTTCGGATCCGTGCGGGCCAGCAGCATGCCCCAGTGTGAGTACTGCGCGCCGGTGGTCCAGATCTTCTGGCCGGAGATCCGCCAGCCGCCGTCGACCTTGGTCGCCTTGGTGGTCAGGCTGGCGAGGTCGGATCCGGCGCCGGGCTCGGAAAACAGCTGACACCAAATCATTTCGCCGCGCAGCGTCGGGGGCAGGAAGCGCTGCTTCTGCTCCTCGGTCCCGAACGCCACGACCGACGGGATCAGCCACGCCGCGATGCCCATCGCTGGACGGCGAACTCGGCCTGCGTTGAACTCCTGGGCGATGATGATCTGCTCGACCGGGCCCGCGCCGCGGCCCCACGGCTTGGGCAGGTGGGGCACCACCCAGCCACCCTCGGCGAGCGCGGCGTTGCGTTCTTCGCTCGGAATCGCTTTCAGCGCCGCCACCTCCGCGCGGATCTCGTCGCGGAGCTTCTCCGTCTCGGGGTCCAGATCGATGTCGAGTCTGCGCATTCCGGTGCTGGTCGCGATGTCAACGACCTGCTGCGGGTAGTCACCGGTGCGACCGAAGCATGCGGCCAGTACCAGGGCGCGGCGGTAGTACACGTTGGTGTCGTGCTCCCAGGTGAAGCCGATACCGCCGTGCACCTGGATGCAGTCCTGCGTCGTGTGCAGCACGGCCTCGGGTGCGAGCGTGGCCGCGACTGCCGCCGCGAACTCGAAAGCCGTGTTGTCCGTTGGGTCCTGGCTGTGCTCGTCGATGGCGCGTGCAGCGTCCCATACCGCCGCGGTCGCGCGCTCGGTGTCGGCGATCATCTGCGCGCACTTGTGCTTGATGGCCTGGAACTGGCCGATCGGCCGGCCGAACTGCTCACGGATCTTGGCGTACGCGGTCGCGGTGTCGGTGGCCCAGCGCGCGACGCCGATGCACTCGGCGGACAGCAGCGTCGAGATGATGGCGCGCGCGTGGCCACGGCTGAGGTTGCTCAACACGCGGTCGTCGCCGACCTCGACGGCGTTGGCGCGCACATGCGCCACCGGGCGCAGCGGATCCACACTCTGGACGGGTTCGATCTCCAGCGTGTCGGCCTCGAGGACCACCCATTCCTCGCCGCTGTCGATGGCAACCGGCAGGACCAGCACCGACGACTGCGCGGCTGCGGGCACCGCGCGCACCTCACCTCGGATGACCAGGTCGTTGCCGTGTTTGGTGGCCGTCAACCCGGAGTCGATGGCGTAGGCGGCGATGACCTCGCCGGAGGCCAGGTCGTTGAGCACCTTGGCCTCGGGATCGTTGGCGGCGATCAGGGCACTGGCGATCGCCGAAGGCACGAAGGGGCCGGGCACCGCGCCGTAGCCGAACTCCGCGACCACGATCGCCAGCTCGAGGATGCCGAAGCCTTGTCCACCAACCGATTCCGCCAGATGCATACCCTGGAGGCCCTGCTCCGCGGCGGCCTTCCAGTAGGGCGGCGGATTCGGAATCGGCGTTTCCAGCGCTTCGTGCAGCACCTCCGACGGCGCGACCCGCGCCACCAGGGACCGGACCGAATCAGCGAGATCGTTGTGCTCGGTGTTGATTGCGATGGGCATAGCTGTTGCACCTCGTTGTCGCGCAGCTGTGGCGGGCTTATTCCCTATTAACCGGTCGGTTGGGCACCACGATACCGTTCACCACATTGGCCAGGTTCCGGCCGTCCCGGATGCGGCCGCAGTTGTCGACGGCCTCGGCGAGGTAGCGCCGCATGGTGTCGACGGTGTACCACGTGACGTGCGGCGTGAGCACGACGTTAGTCAGGGTGAGCAGCGGATTGTCGGGGAGTATCGGTTCGACGGCGAAGACGTCGAGACCTGCGGCCGCCAGACCGCCCGACCGCAGCGCGTCGACGAGTGCGTCCTCGTCGATGACCGCACCGCGGGAGGTGTTCACCAGCACCGCATCAGACTTCATCAAGGCGAGCGCGTCGCGGTCCAGCAGGCCCGCCGTCTGATCGGTCAGCGGAATGTGCAGCGAGACGATGTCGCTGGCGGCGAGCAGCTCGGGTAACGGCCGCCAGCCCGGGTGGCCGTCGTCACGGGTACTGGTGTGCAGCACCGCGGATGCCGGTGCGCCCATGGCCCGCACGATGGTTTCCACCCGTTTGGCGATGTTTCCGTAGCCCACGAGTCCGACGGTGCAGCTGCCGATGTCGCGGACGGTCTCGCCGAGGCTCGGATCCGAGGGCCAGCCCCTGCCCTCGCGGGTGGCACGGTCGAGCTCGGTCAGCCGGCGCAGCGCGGCGAGCATCAGCAACACCGTGCCCTCCGCGACCGACGGTGCGTTCGCGCCGGGCATGTTCGCGACGGCGATGCCCAGTCGCGTCGCGGTCTCGACGTCGATGGTGTTGACGCCCGCGCCCAACTTGTGCACGAGCCGGCAACGCGGCGCCTGCTCCAGGTCGGTACCGGAGATGGGCCGCAGCACGTGCCAGATCACCTCGGCGTCGGGCAGCTCGCGGTAGAACGTGACGTCGTCATCCTCGGCGCAGTAGCGGATGTCGAGCCAATCCGATTCTGGCGCAACGAACTGCGCCACCTTGTCGCCGGGAGTGTAGTGGGCGAGGACTCTCAGCCTGCGCGAGGCGTCACCGCCTAGCGCCACCGCTTCGCGATCCACTTGGCGATGGTATCGGCCTTCTCGCTGCGGGCCCCCGGGGTGGTGAAGTAGTGGTCGGTGTCGATGGAGGACTGTGTTTTGTCTTCGCTGCCGAGCGCGTCGAAGATGCGTTGCGCGTCCGACGGGTACACGCCGGTGTCCTGCTCGGCGTTGATGACCAACGCGGGACAGGTGACGCGCGCCAGGTGTGGTTCGGCGCGGGTCTGTGCATGGCGCAGGCTCCACATGCCGAGCCAGCTGCGCAGTGTGCATGCTGCGGCGATGCCGTGTGCCGAGCGGTTGGCCCTGACCGGGACGCCGGCGTAGCACATGTTGGGTGTTCGCTTCGTCGGTTCCAGGGCGGGGTCGACCATGCGCGGGTCGGCCCAGGTCCGCAGCACCGTGAACGGTCGGTCGGAGAAACCGGCGGCGCGCACGCGCTTGAGTTCGGTCTCGGCCCAGTCGGTGATGGCGTTGTTGCGTGCGATCTGCGCTGATCGGTAGCGCTTGACGAACTCGGCCGAAAACGGTGGTCCGTTCTCCGCATTGAACAGATCAAGAGCGGGATCGCTGGCGACAGCGTCGTTTTCGTCGATCACCGAGGCATCCATCCAGGCCGTGAGCACGTCGGGACGCCCCGGATGCGCAGCGCTGGCGATGTAGCCGTCGGCAGGCGGCAGATCATTGAGACCCGCCGCGGGCCGTATGCCTTCCATCGGGGTAACGTGCGGGTCCACGGCCTGCGCCTGGTAGGCGGCCATGAGCGAGCCGCCGCCGGAATTACCTAGCAGGACAACCGTTTCCACTCCTGCGATCTCACGCAGCCAGCGCACGCCGACACCGACGTCGACCAGGGCGTGGTCGAGTAGGAAGCTGCTCTCGAAGCCGCGATAGCGGGTGTTCCAGCCGAGGAAGCCGATCCCGCGGGTGGCCATGTAGTCGGCGAGATAGTGCTCGGAGAAGTCGATCTGGTAGTGCGTGGCGATCATCGCCACCTTGGGTTTGCGGCCCACACCGCGGTAGTAGAGGCCCTGACACGGATTGCCGCCCGCGCCGGCCCGGCGTGCGGTGGGTGACTGCAGGCCGACGAATTCGCGTGTGACGCCTGGTGTTCCACCACTCGCAGGTGCCCTGGTCATACCGCCCCCTTGTGGTAGATCACTCGATAGAAGATGTTGGCCAGCGTGGTGATGCATGCGTTGTCGTCGACGGGTTCGGCCTTGCCCCCGGCCAGCTGCGTGTAGCAGAACTGGTTGAGCATCGACACCAACGCAACAGCGACCAGGCGCGGATCGTCATCGGTGCAGAAGCCCTGTTGCTGAGCACTTTTCACCATGTGGGTGATCAGGGTGATCGGCAGCGCACAGATGTCGCTCCAGTACTCGGCGAAATCGTCGTTGACCATCGCGAGCTGCGACACGCTGACGATTTCGGCGAGCCGGTGGCGATACGTGTGCCAGTGCGCGGCCGCGACTTGGTATGAGCGCTCCCAGTTGCTCAGGCCCGGCTCCTCCGCTGCGCGAGACCGTTCCCTGGCCTCGTCGCGGAATCGAAGGGCCCACTCGCGGACCATCGCCTCTTTGGAGTCGTAGTAGTTGTAGAACGAGGCCGTGGACTTGCCGGCCTCGGCCGCGATATCCGAAATCGTCGTCGCGAGAATGCCTTTGCGGGCGATCACCGCCCGCGCACCCGCGTCGATCGCCGCCTGCGTCTGTCGACCACGCAACGTGGGCAACTGCTCACGCGGACTAGCGGTCACGGCCTCTCCTTGACCATTGATCCAACCTGAACCTGATGTTAGATTCAGAATTCGAGCTTGACTAGAGGATGTGGTCAAAGATGATCAAGCCGAACAATCCGAATTCCGAGTTCGAGCTCGGCGGCATCAACCACGTTGCGCTCGTGTGTTCGGACATGGCGAAGACCGTCGACTTCTACAGCAATGTGCTTGGGATGCCGTTGATCAAGTCGCTCGACCTGCCCGGCGGCATGGGACAGCACTTCTTCTTCGATGCGGGCAACGGGGATTGCGTGGCGTTCTTCTGGTTCGCCGAGGCCTCGGATCGCGTACCGGGAATCTCGTCACCCGAGGCGATTCCGGGCATCGGTGACATCGTCAGCGCCGTCAGCACGATGAACCATTTGGCATTCCACGTCCCTGCGGAGAAGTTCGACGAGTACCGGCAGCGCCTCAAGGACAAGGGCGTACGCGTCGGACCGGTGCTCAACCATGACGAAAGCGAACAGCAGGTCTCGCCGACGGTGCACCCCGGTGTGTATGTCCGGTCGTTCTACTTCCTCGACCCTGACGGCATAACACTCGAGTTCGCATGTTGGACAAAAGAATTCACCGACAGCGACACTGTCACCGAGCCGAAGACCGCCGCCGACCGACGGCCACGGGTGGCTGTCTAGCTCTGCGGCGGCATGGCGGCCAGCTGATCGATCAGCGCCGCCAGCGACAAGACCATTCCGTCTTCGTCGAGTTCGACGTCACCGGACAGCCAGGCACTGATGGCCTGGCCCACACCACCGACGACGAAGTGGGACGCGGCCTTCACGCGATCGTTGTCCAGCGCTCCGTGCGCTTCTGCATGCGCAAAGAGCAGCGCGGCGAACAACGTTGTCGACTCCGCACGTTTGCGCACGATCACGGTGTTGGACAGTTCTACGGCGAACAGCAGCCGGCCCACCCGGGGATCGGCGGAGATGGTGCGCACGATGTTCGCCATCGCCGCGCGCGCCTGCTCGTCAGGGGGTGCCGAGGCCACCGCCGCCTGCGTGGTCGCGGCAATGTCGGCGATCACCGAGTCGTAGACGGCACCGACGAAGTGGTCTTTGTCGGTGAAGCTCTCGTAGAAGTACCTGACACCCAGTCCGGCCTGACCGCAGATGGCACGGACAGTGAGTTCAGCGGGGTCTTTACCCGAAGCGCCCAGCAGTTCCAGGCCGGCGTCGAGCAACTGTCGCCGTCGAGCGGCCACTCGCTCGCCGGCTTCGATGCCGCGGTAGGGCCGGACCTGTGCCATGGCTGTCATCTTGACACCTGTCAGGGCGCAGGGCAATATCAGGAAACAGGCGTTCTCACATTTGCGGAGCAAGAGGGTGACGATGACGAGCACTGAGGTGATCGACCACGTCGGACGGGGGATCAACGATCCGCCCCTGCCGGGCGGGAGGCGCGCGCCTCGGTGGATGCACCGAGCGGACGACGCCGCAGGCATCGGTCTGTTGTCGGGTCCGGCCAACGTGATCATGGAGCTCTCCCGGCCGGGTGTCGGGTACGGCGTCAAGGACAGCCGGGTCGAGAGCGGACGGGCGGACCGCCATCCGATCAAGCGGGCGCGGACGACGTTCACCTATCTCGCCGTGGCGCTCTCGGGTACCGACGAACAGAAGAAGGCCTACCGGCGTGCGGTCAACAAGTCGCATGCCGAGGTGTATTCACGGCCCGGTGATCCGGTGGAGTACAACGCGTTTGACAAGGACCTACAGCTGTGGGTGGCGGCCTGTCTGTACAAGGGCTTCGTCGACGTCTATCGCATCTTCGTCGGTGAGATGGACGACGAGCTTGCTGACGCGCACTATCGCGAGGGCGCGGCCCTCGGCACCACCCTGCAGGTTCCTGCGGAGATGTGGCCCGCCGACCGCAAGGCCTTCGACGAATACTGGCAAGAGTCGCTGGAGAAGGTTCACATCGACGATGCCGTGCGCGAGTACCTCTGGCCGATCGCCGCGGGACGCGTCGGTAAAGCGACGCTTCCCTATCCGATCCAGCGGCGCATCGATGCGGTCAACCTCTTCATCACGACGGGCTTTCTGCCGCAACGGTTCCGGGATGAGATGCGATTGCCGTGGGATGCCGACAAGCAGCGCCGGTTCAATCGCGTGATGGGAATCATGGGCAGGATCAACAACTTCCTCCCGCGGTTCATGCGGCGGTTCCCGTTCAACTGGATGCTGAGGGACCTCGACTGGCGGATGCGCACCGGTCGCCCGCTCGTCTAAGGCAGAGCTTGCCGCCGAGGACCCCGCGCATCCGCGGCCGTTCTACCAACTCCTCTACAACGAGCAGTACGAACCGGCCGCCCGGTGGTTCGGCGCCCTTCGGGCGCTGGGGCCGCCGGGTTCCGGTTGTCGATCGATCCCCAGGCCGGCTACTGCCCGATGGGATAAGCCTCGTCGATGCGACAAAAGGATGAGCGAACCTATGTCCTAGGTCGGTACGTGAGTCTCGACAGTTAAGTTATGCAATGCTAACTTCAACGAAGGTTAGGCTGCCATAACTTTTCTGGGGAGAATTCGCGCGTGCCTTCATCAACGGACTTAGCTGCGGGCTCCCGCGTCGACAACGACGTTCTGAGTCGCTTCGCGACATCCTGCCGGGCCCTTGGGTTGTCGGTGCACGATCGGCGCCGACCGGCGGATCTGGCGGCGGCGCGGTCCGGATTTGCCGAGCTCACCCGCATCGCCCGCGAACAATGCGACGCCTGGACGGGCCTCGCCGCCGCCGGCGATAGCAGCGCACCGGTGATCGAAGGTGTCTGGCGTACGGTGAACACGGCCGGTGTGCTGCAGCGTCAAATCGAACTCTCCGACGGGGACCTGATATTCGACTACGACACCGGGCTGTATCTCCAATTCGCCGCGTCGAAACCCGACGACTTCGCACTGGCCTACGCCGTCACCCTCTGCGACGCCGGCAAATGGACGGCCGCCGACGAACTCGTGGGTCCGCTCATCGCCCGGCGGCCGAACTGGCTCGAGGCGCGGTGGGTGCGGGTCGCCATGTACTACCGGACCGCACGTTGGTCGGACGTCGTACGGCTACTCACCCCGATCGTCAACGATCCAAAGCTGGACGCGCCGTATGCGCATGCCGTGCGCACCGCACTGGGCACCGCGCTGGCGCGGTTGGGGATGTACGCCCCGGCATTGTCCTACCTCGAGGACCCATCCGGACCCATCGACATCGCGGCGGTGGACGGTGGCCTCGTGAGGGCGTTGGCGCTGCGGGCGCAGGGCGAAGACCTCGACGCCGCCGATGTGCTCGCCGAGCTCTACGCCGCCAATCCCGAGAACGAAGAGGTCGAGACGGCGATCTCGGACCCGTCGTACGGCATCGTGCCGACGACCGCCGCGAGGATCGAAGCCCGTTCTGACCCTTGGGATCCCGAGACAGAGCCGAGCGAATCCGAGTTCGTCGATCCCGGTGCCAAGGAGCGGAAGGCGCACCTGTTGATCGAGGCCGAGGCCGAACTGGCCGAGTTCATCGGCCTGGACGAGGTCAAGTATCAGGTGGCCCGGCTGAAGAGTTCGGTCGCGATGGCGATCCGTCGCCAGGAGCGCGGGCTGACCGTCGCGAACCGCACCAACCATCTCGTGTTCGCCGGGCCGCCCGGCACCGGTAAGACGACGATCGCGCGGGTGGTCGCCAAGATCTATTGCGGGCTGGGCATTCTCAAGAAGGAGACGGTGCGCGAGGTGCACCGCGCGGACCTCATCGGCCAGCACATCGGCGAGACCGAGGCGAAGACCAACAGCATCATCGACAGCGCACTCGACGGCGTGCTGTTCCTCGACGAGGCCTATGCGCTCGTGTCGACCGGCGCGAAGAACGATTTCGGTCTCGTCGCGATCGACACCCTGCTGGCCCGCATGGAGAACGACCGTGAGCGGCTGGTCGTGATCGTCGCCGGTTACCGCAAAGATCTCGACGCGTTTCTCGACACGAACGAGGGTTTGCGCTCTCGGTTCACCCGCAGCATCGACTTTCCGTCCTACTCACCGCACGAGCTGGTGGAGATCGCGACGCGCATGGCTGAGAAGCGGGACAGCGTCTTCGAGCCCGCAGCACTGGCGCACATGGAGACGCTGTTCACTCAACTCGCATCCGTCACCACTCCCGATGCCAACGGTGTGGACAGGCGCAGCCTGGACATCGCCGGTAACGGCCGCTTCGTCCGCAACCTCGTGGAGCGCTCCGAAGAGGAGCGCGAGTTCCGCCTCGACCATTCCGACACAGAAGAATTCACTGACGACGAGCTGATGACAATCACCGATGAGGACGTCACCCGATCCGCCATCCCGCTGCTCCGCGGCCTCGGCCTGACGGTGCCCGAATGAGCGGCCCCGACAATCAGGATCGTCGGGAGTTCACCTCCCGAACTCCGGTCAACGAGAATCCCGAGCGCACCCCCTACCGCCGCGGGTTCGTCACGCGCCACCAGGTTTCGGGCTGGCGATTCATCATGCGGCGCATCGCATCCGGCGTCGCGTTGCACGACACCCGCATGCTCGTCGACCCGTTGCGGACCCAGTCACGCGCGGTGTTCGTCGGTGCGCTCGTGCTCATCACGGGGCTTGCAGGCTGTTTCGTCTTCTCGCTGATCAGGCCCGGCGGGGTGGCTGGGAACGACGCGATCCTGGCGGACCGCACCACGTCCGCGCTGTACGTCCGCCTCGGCGACCAGCTGCACCCGGTGCTGAACCTGACATCGGCGCGGCTCATCGCGGGGCGGCCCGACAACCCCACCACGGTGAAGACCAGCGAGATCGACCGGTTCCCGCGTGGCAACCTGATCGGCATCCCCGGCGCACCAGAACGTATGGTGCAGAACACGACTCGCGATGCCGACTGGACGGTGTGCGACGGGGTCTCGGGACCGGCGACCGGCGTGACGCTCATCGCCGGACCGCTCACCGACGGAGGTGAACGCGCCAGGGCGCTGCCGGGCGACAAGGCGATGCTGGTGGCCAACGAGACCGGGCCGAACGCGGGTACGTGGCTGCTGTGGGGCGGTAGGCGCAGTTCGATCGACTTCGAGGACCGCGCCGTCACGTCCGCGCTGGGTCTCGGCGCGACGGCACCGAGCGGCCGCCCCATCGCCGCCGGATTATTCAACGCGATCCCCGAAGGACCCGCGCTGAGCGCGCCCGCCATCCCCGGCGCGGGTGAGCCGACGAGCTACCAACTGCCGGTGCCGGCACCTGTCGGGGCCGTCGTGACATCGTTCGACGCCGACAACGCTCTGCGTCACTACGCCGTGCTTCGCGAGGGGTTGCAACCGATTTCGCCCGTGGTCGCCGCGATACTGCGCAACACGAACTCGTTCGGGCTCACCCAGCCGCCCCGGCTGGGGGCCGACGACGTCGCACGGCTGCCGGTGGCGGACGTCATCGACGACGACGCCTATCCGAGCGAGCGGGTCACGATAGTGGACCCCGCCGATGCGCCACTGACGTGTGCGCAGTGGACGCGCCCCGCCGACGCGACCGGCGCGACTCTTCGATTGCGTTCCGGCGTCACACTTCCCGTGTCCGACCAGCTTCGCACCGTCGACCTTGTTGGAGCCGGAACCGGTACCACGGCCGACCGCGTCGTGCTGGCCCCGGGCCGCGGCTATCTGGTGCGGACCGTCGGCCAGGACGGCGGCGGCACCGATCCCGTCGGAGGGGCGAACTTCTGGATCAGCGACACCGGCGTACGCTACGGCCTCGACACCGACGATGACTCGAAAACCATTGCAGCGTTGGGCCTCACGCCGCCACCGCTGCCCATACCGTGGTCGATGCTGAGCCAGTTCGCACAAGGCCCGACACTGTCCCGCGCCGACGCCCTGCTGGCCCACGACGGGCTTGCCGCCGACCCCAGACCCGCAGTCGTTAGGGAGACCCCATCGTGAGCCGGCTCATCTTCGAGGCGCGTCGCCGCATCGCGCCACCGACCCCGCGCAAGGGCACCATCACCATCGAACCGCCACCCGAGTTGCCCCGGTTGGTGCCGCCGTCCTTGCTGCGGCGGGTGCTGCCGTACCTGATTGTCATCCTGATCGTCGGCATGATCGTGGCCCTGGTCGCCACCGGGATGCGGTTGATCTCACCGACGACCCTGTTCTTTCCGTTCGTGCTGCTGCTGGCCGCGACCGCGCTGTACCGCGGCACCGACAACAAGATGCGCACCGAGGAGATCGACGCCGAGCGGGCCGACTACCTGCGCTACCTGTCGGTCGTGCGCGACAACGTCCGCGCGCACGCCGCCGAGCAGCGGGCGGCGCTGGAATGGTCGCATCCGGATCCGGCACTGCTGGTCGAGGTGCCGGGGACCCGGCGGCAGTGGGAGCGCGACCCCCACGACAGCGACTTCCTTGTAGTGCGAACGGGTTTGCACGATGCGCCGTTGGGCGCCACGTTGCGGGTGAAGGACAGCGCCGACGAGGTGGACCTCGAACCCGTGTCCCACACGACGCTGCGCGGACTGCTCGATGTGCAGCGCACCGTGCGTGCGGCGCCGTCGAGCATCGACTTGACCAAGGTCTCGCGGATCACCGTCCTTGGTGAGCCCGACGACGTCCGCGGCGCGCTGCGTGCGTGGATCAGCCAGGCCGTCGCATGGCACGACCCCGCGGTCCTCGGTGTCGCTCTGGTGTCCCCGGACTTCGAGGGCGACGACTGGTCATGGCTGAAGTGGTTGCCGCACACCGACATCCCCGGTGCTGTCGACGGCGCGGGTCCCGCTCGCTACCTTGCGGGTGACGTTGCACAGCTGCGGTCGGTGCTTGACCCCACCCTCGATGACCGCACACCGTTCGGCTCCGCCGAGGAGGTCAGCGCCAAACATCTGCTGATCGTCGTCGACGACCCTGAGGCCGACCCGAACACCTTGGTGCCGCGCGCGGGGCTGTCCGGCGTGACGCTGATTCACCACATCGCCGAGCCGCCGCACCGCGACCAATACCCCGACCCGGAGCGACCCATCCTGCGTGTCGCCGACGGGAAACTCGAACGTTGGACCGGTGGCTGGGCCCCCTATGTCGACCACGCCGATCGGCTCGATGTCGCGACCGCCCGTCACATCGCGCGGCGGCTGTCGCGCTGGGATTCCAACCCCACCCATGCCCGCTCGAGCAATGCGGGGGTGGCGACGTTCTCGACGCTGCTCGGCATCCCGGACGCCGCGGCGCTGGATGTGGCCAGTCTGTGGGCGCCGCGGTCGCGCGCCGACGAGCTGCGCGTGCCCATCGGGGTGACGTCGACCGGCGAACCGCTGATCTTCGACCTCAAGGACGAGGCCGAGGGCGGGATGGGGCCTCATGGCCTGATGATCGGCATGACCGGTTCCGGTAAGTCGCAGACCCTGATGTCGATCCTGTTGTCGCTGTTGACCACTCACTCGGCGGACCGGCTCATCGTCATCTACGCCGACTTCAAGGGTGAGGCAGGCGCGGACATCTTCCGCGACTTCCCCCAGGTGGTCGCGGTCATCTCGAACATGGCCGAGAAGCGTTCGCTCGCAGACCGCTTCGCCGACACTCTGCGCGGCGAAGTGGCGCGCCGTGAGCAGCTGCTGATGGAGGCGGGCCGCCGGGTACAGGGCAGCGCCTTCAACTCCGTGCTCGAGTACGAGGCCGCGATCGCCGCAGGCCACGACCTGCCGCCGTTGCCGACCCTGCTCGTCGTCGCCGACGAGTTCTCCCTGATGCTGGCCGACCATCCCGAGTACGCCGACCTGTTTGACTACGTGGCGCGCAAGGGCCGGTCGTTCCGCATCCACATCCTGTTCGCGTCGCAGACTCTCGATGTCGGCCGTATCAAGGACATCGACAAGAACACCTCGTACCGCATCGGGCTGAAGGTGGCCAGTCCGGCCGTCAGCCGCCAGATCATCGGTGTCGAGGACGCCTTCCACATCGAGGCCGGCCCCGAGCACAAGGGCGAGGGCTACCTGGTGCCGACCCCGGGCGCCATGCCGGTGAAATTCCGCAGTACGTACGTCGACGGCATCTACGATCCACCTCGGGTCGAGAAGTCCGTTGTGGTGCATTCAGTTCCGGTTCCGCAGCTGTTCACCGCCGGGCATGTCGACGCTCCCGCCGACACGGTCACACCCGTGGAGCCGGCAGCGCACGAGGACCGTACGCCGCGCAAGCTCGTCGCCACGATCGGTGACCAGCTTCGGCATTACGGTCCGAAGGCACCGGAGCTGTGGCTGCCCCCGTTGGACGAGCCGGTGGCGCTCGACGAGCTGCTGGCCCGCGCCGATGTGCCCGAGCGTCAGTGGCAGTGGCCGCTGGGCGAGATCGACCGTCCGTTCGCGATGCGGCGCGATCCGCTCATCTTCGATGCAACCTCCGCCGCGGCCAACGTGCTGATTCACGGTGGTCCGAAGTCGGGCAAGACGACGGCGTTGCAGACGTTCATCCTGTCGGCCGCTGCGCTGCACTCACCTCGCGATGTCACCTTCTACTGCCTGGACTACGGCGGCGGTCAGCTGGGCCCGCTTGCCGACCTCGCACACGTCGGCAGCGTCGCGTCCCCGCTGGAACCCGAGCGGATCCGGCGCACGTTCGGCGAACTCGAGCAGCTGCTGCGGGCCCGTCAGGAACGCGGTCACTCCACCAACGGCGACCGGGAACGCGACGAGTACGGCGAAGTGTTTTTGGTCATCGACAACCTGTATGCGTTCAGTCGCGATAACACCGACACCTTCAACACCCGAAATCCGCTGCTGGCCAAGGTCACCGAGCTGGTCAATATCGGCATGTCCTACGGCATCCACGTGGTCATCACCACGCCGAACTGGCTCGAGGTGCCGTTGGCGATGCGCGACGGGCTGGG
The DNA here is from genome assembly GCF_010726085.1 of Mycolicibacterium moriokaense. Taxonomy (NCBI): domain Bacteria; kingdom Bacillati; phylum Actinomycetota; class Actinomycetes; order Mycobacteriales; family Mycobacteriaceae; genus Mycobacterium; species Mycolicibacterium moriokaense. The sequence goes on along the minus strand of NZ_AP022560.1, from coordinate 21,646 downwards.
CCTGCGGCTCGAGCTCAAGCTGGCCGATGCGCGGGACAGCAACGTGCGGGTGACGGGTGCACTGCGCAGGCCCGCCGAGGCGGTGCCCGCCGACCAGCCGGGTCGCGGGCTGACGATGGCCGCCGAACACTTCCTGTTCGCCGAGCCGTCACTGCGCGACATCGCGGTCATCAACGCGCGCCACCGGGGCGTCAGCGCCCCGCCGGTACGGCTGCTGCCGCTGGAGTTGGCGCCGAGCGCGGTGGCGCCGCTGTACCCGGCGCCGGAGCGGGTGGTCATCGGCCAGCGCGAGGAGGATCTCGCCGTGGTGTCGTTGGGCTTCGACGACAACCCGCTACTGATGGTGTTCGGCGACGCCAAGTCTGGCAAGACGACGTTGCTGCGTCATGTGATTCGCACGATCCGCGAGCATTCGACCCCGGACCGCGTGGCGTTCACGGTCGTTGACCGGCGTCTGCACCTCGTCGACGAACCGCTGTTCCCGGACAACGAGTACACGCCGAACATCGACCGGATCACCCCGGCGATGCTGGGACTGTCCGCGCTATTGGAGAAGCGGCGCCCCCCTGCAGGTCTGAGTCCTCAGGAGCTCAGCGGCTGGAACTACCGAACGAACGGGAACGCCCACACCCACTACCTGATCGTCGACGACGTCGACCAGATCCCCGACGCCCCCGCCGTCAGCGGTCCCTACGTCGGGCAACGGCCGTGGACGAGCATCATCGGGCTGCTGTCACAGGCCAGCGAGCTGGGGCTGCGCGTCATCGTCACCGCGCGGGCGACCGGTTCGGCCCACGCCCTGATGACGGCGCCGCTCCTGCGTCGGCTCAACGAGTTGCAGGCGTCGATCCTCATGTTGTCCGGCAATCCGCAGGACAGCGGCAAGATCCGCGGCCACCGATTCCGCAGGCTGCCCGCCGGTCGCGCGATGTTGCTCGACGACGGCGATGCCCCGACGTTTCTGCAACTTGTCAACCCGTTCGCCGATGCCGTCGCCGACAGCACCGGAAACAGAGGAAGGGAGTTCGACTGATGACCTTGCGCGTGGTTCCGGAGGGCCTCATGGCGGCCAGTGCCGCAGTCGAGGCGCTGACCGCCCGGTTGGCCGCCGCACACGCGGCCGCCGCACCTCTCGTCACCGCCGTCGTGCCGCCCGCCGCCGACGCGGTCTCGCTACAGACGGCCGCGAGCATGAGTGTGCATGGGGCGCAACACAGCACGATGGCCGCGCTGGGTGTCGAGGAGCTCGGACGTTCCGGCGTCGGGGTCGGCCAGTCGGGTACCAGCTATGCCACCGGTGACGCGATGGCCGCATCGTCCTACCTGATCGCCGGTAGCTGACCATGACCGCCCCCATCTGGATGGCCCTCCCGCCGGAGGTGCATTCGGCGTTGCTCAGCAGCGGTCCCGGGCCGGGTCCGTTGTTGGCGGCGGCGGGGGCATGGCAGTCGCTGGCCGCCGAATATGCCTCTGCTGCAGCGGAGTTGACCGGAATCCTGGGCGCGGTGCAGGGCGGTGCATGGGAGGGGCCGAGCGCCGAGCAGTACGTGGCCGCCCACACCCCCTACCTGACGTGGCTCGCGCAGGCGAGTGCGAACGCCGCGGCCACCGCGGCGCAGCACAGCACGGCGGCGGCCGCCTATACGACGGCGCTCGCGGCGATGCCGACGCTGCCGCAGCTGGCGCTCAACCATGTGATGCACGCCGTGCTCGTCGGCACGAACTTCCTGGGGATCAACACGATCCCGATCGCCTTGAACGAAGCCGACTACGTGCGCATGTGGATTCAGGCGGCCACGACGATGAGTGTGTACCAGGCGGTGTCGGGTGCCGCGGTGGCCGCCACGCCCTCGACCACGCCCGCGCCGTTCCTGCTCGTCCCCGGTGTGGGAGAGGCCGGTTCGGCGGCGGCGGACACGCAGCAGGCATCCGCGCTGCTGACCGCTGCGGATTCCAGCGCGGCACGAAACCTCGCCGACTCCATCTCCGACTTCCTGCAGCGGTTGGTGCAGTTCTTCGAGGACTTCTTCGAGTCGATCCTGAATTTCGCGCGGCAGTTCTTCAACAACGCCTTGCAGTTGCTCAGCGACTTCATGAACAGCTTCTTCGGGTGGCTCTTCAACCCGTCGTCTGGTCTGTTGCTCTTCTTCATTGCGTATCAGGCGATCACGCAGCCCCTCGGCTGGACCACCTGGTCGCTGATCTTCAGCGCTCCGATCTTCCTGCCGCTGATGATCGCCGCCTTGATCCCGAAAACTGAAGTCCCGGCGGAGGTACCGGCTCCCGAGCCCGCCCCTGAACCAGTCCCCGCGCCGGTGCGGCCCGCCCCGGTGTCGCGCGCTGAGAGCCTGCCGCCGATAGCATCGGTGGCGCCGACCGTGCCGACTGGAACCGCCGCGCCGTCACCGTCGGTCAGCGCAGGGTCCGCACCTGCGAGTGCCGCGGCGGCACCCGGTGTGGGTGCGGCGGCGCCATACGCGATCGCAGGCCCCGGCCCGGACGGCGGGGTATCCCCGACGTTCCGTGAAGGCGCCGGGGCCAAGGCGCCGGCGTCCGACATCGCGGCATCCGCCGCGGCTGCGGCCGCCGCATCGGCGTTGGCCAAACGCAGGGCCCGCCGCAAGCACCCACAGCCGATTCACCAACGCCAGTACGCCGACGCGTACATGGATTACGAGCCCGATCCGGAAGACGCCCCGCCCGAGGAGCCACGCCCGCGCATGCGTGCCTCCGAGCGCGGCGCCGGGTCCGTCGGTTTCACCGGCGCTGCAACAAAGTCGGAAACCGAGCAGGCCGCCGGCCTGACCGAACTCGCAGGCGATTCGTTCGGCGGTGGACCGAAAGAACCCATGTTGCCCAGCGACTGGGACCACGAGGGGGGAGCACGCGACTGAACCGAACACCTGGCTCACACAGCCCACGTCAGACCCAATACCGAAAGGAAATGTCATGAGCATGCTGGACGCGCACATCCCGCAGCTGGTCTCCTCCGAGGCGGCGTTCTCCGCTAAGGCGGCGCTGATGCGCAGCACCATGGTCCAGGCCGAGCAGGCGGCGCAATCGGCGCAGGCCTTCCACATGGGCGAGTCCTCCGCCGCGTTCCAGGCGGCGCACGCCCGGTTCATCGAGGTGTCCGCCAAGATCAACGCTCTGCTCGACATCGCGCAGGCCAACATCGGCGACGCCGCGGCCACCTACGTGGCCGAGGATGCCGCTGCGGCAAGCACTTACACCGCGATCTGATCTGAACTTCGACGAGAGGAAAATCTGATGTCGCAGATCATGTACAACTACCCGGCGATGCTGGGACACGCCGGCGAGATGGCCGGCTACGCGGGTGCCATGCACGGCGTCGGCGCGGACATCGCCAGCGAGCAGGCGGCGCTGGCGAGCGCCTGGCAGGGCGACACCGGCATGAGTTACCAGGCATGGCAGGCGCAATGGAACACCAGCCTCGAGGAGCTCGTGCGGGCCTATCGCGCGATGGCCGCCACCCACGAGACGAACACCATGTCGATGAGCGCCCGCGATGCGGCCGAAGGCGCCAAATGGGGTGGCTGAGTATCGGTGGCCGCTAACGCAGTCGAGCTGACCGCGGAGCAGGCCTGGTTCGTCGCTGATGCGTTGGGCGCAGGCAACTTTCCCTGGGTGCTCGCTATCACGCCGCCGTTCAGCGATCACGCGGAGCGTGCGGAGTTCACCGCCAGGCTGTTCGGGGAGCTGACGGGGCTGGGGGTGATGACCGCCGACGGGGTCATCGATCCCGGTGTCCGCCAATGGATCACTGCGACATGCCGGGCACGACGCTGGCTCGAACTCAGATTCGTCAGGGGATCGGGAACCATGCTGCGCGGGTACGTCGCGCGCGCTGAGAACCGGGGCGACGAGCTCACCGTCGCGCTGCGAAGCGGCGGACTGGTCACGTTCACCGCGCTGGACATCGGGGATCCGCAGGCGCTGGTGCCCATCCTGACGGCGGGCCTGTCCGGACGGTCACCGGCGCAGTTCGAGGAGTTCACCATTCCCGCGCAGGCCGGAGCGCGTGCCGATGAGCGGCTGCGCGACGGAGCGGCACTCGACGACGTGATCGAGTTCCTCGGAATCCCTGCGACAGCGCGAGCGGTGGTGGCCGCCGCGTATTCGTCCGACCGCAGCTATGTGGAGATCGTGGCGGGCGACCACCGCGACGGTCACCGCGTCAGTACGGACGTCGGCGTCAGCGTCGTCGACACCCGCGAGGGTCGGGTGCTCGTATCCCCGTGGAAAGCCTTTGACGGGGAATGGGTGTCGACCTTCACCGCAGGCACACCACTGGCCATCGCCACCGCAATCGAGCGCCTCACCGCCACGTTGCCCGACGGGCCGTGGTTCCCCGACCAGAAGTTGACCCGAGATTTCAACTCGGACCAGAGAACGGAACACCTTAAATGGCGTCAGACAGTCAGTTGAACGGCAGTACCTCCCTCGCGGCGATGCCGATCGTCCGGGTCGCCGTGCTTGCCGCAGGCAGCCCGGACGAACCCGGCGGGGGCCGCGTCACCGATATGGCGCTGCCGACCGAGCTCCCGCTGCGCGAGATCCTGCCCGCCGTGCGCCGGATGGCGCTGGCCACCGAGGCGAACGACACCGACGACACCGGACTGGCGCCGCTGTCACTGGCACCCATCGGTGGTGCGCCGTTCAGCCTCGACGCCACGCTGAACACCGTCGGTGTTGTCGACGGCGATCTGCTTGCGCTGCAACCGCTTCCTGCCGGGCCGCCCGCGCCGCGGATCGTGGAGGACATCGGCGACGCGGCGGTCATCTTCTCAGCGGCGAGGGAAAAGCCGTGGGGCACCGACCACATTCAACGCGGCGCCAGCCTCTCCGTCGTCGCCCTGATCCTGATCGGCACTGCGTTCGCCACCGTGCACCGCCTAACAACCGGCGGTTACGGCGGGCTCTTCGCGGCAAGCGGCATCGCGCTGGCGACCGTGCTCGCCACCTTGGTTGCCTGGGGACGTTCGCCAAAGTTGGCGACGGCATTATCGATCGCCGCGTTGGTGCCGATCGCCGCGGCACTCGGAATGGCGGTACCCGGCGGGCCGTCATCGTCTGCGGTGTTACTCGCCGCGGCCGGGGTGACTGCATGGGCCATCGTCAGCATCACCGTCGGGGAACGAGCGATCGCAGTGTTCACCGCGGTCGCGGTCGTCGGAGTGGGCACGCTGGTGACCGCGGGCGCGGCCGCGATCTGGCAGCTGAACACCGTCGTCATCGCTTCGATACTGATCGTACTGGCGCTGGTGGTGACCGTGCAGGCCGCACAGCTGTCGGCGGCGTGGGCGCGGCTGCCGGTGCCGGTCATCCCCGCCCCCGGCGATCCCACGCCGCCCTCACCGTCGCTGAAGGTGCTCGAAGACCTCCCGCGGCGGGTGCGGGTCAGCGATTCGCACCAGACCGGATTCATCGCAGGCGGGGTGCTGCTGGCGACGACGGGTGCGCTGTTGCTCGCCGGGCCACCCGGTGTTTCGTACTGGGCGTGGTACGTCGTCGGTGCGGTGGCACTGGGCGCGGCGTTGCGGGCACGGGTGTGGGATTCCGCGCCGTGCAAGGCGTGGTTGCTCGGCCAGCCCTTCCTGATGGCGGCCGCGTTCCTCGCCGTGTTCGCCGCGGAAGCCCGCTATATCGAGGCGTGGTGGGCGCTGGGCGCACTGGCGGCGCTGACGGCGGTGTTCGTGTTCGCGGCGCTGGTTCCGCGGGTCGCATCGCCGGACACCTACTCGCTGCCGATGCGCCGTCTTGTCGGGTTCCTGGCCTCCGGTGTCGACGCCTCGCTGATTCCGGTGCTGGCGTATCTCGTCGGGCTGTTCGCCTGGGTGTTGAATCGATGAGGCATCGGTGAGGCACGCGAAACTGCGGACGTTCTTCGCGGTGCCGCTGGTCGTTGCGGCGATGAGTTGCCCTGCGGCAGGGGCGATCACACCGCCACAGGTGGACCCCGCGGCGGTGCCGCCGTCGGGAGCCGCCGGACCCGTCCAGCCGATGACGCAACGCAGTCCCTGCGTCGTGACCGGTGTGCTGCCCGGAACCGAACCGGGTGCGGACGAACCGAACCAGGCCATGCTCAACCTCGCGGCCGCGTGGCGGTACAGCCGTGGTGACGGTCAACTCGTTGCGGTGATCGACACCGGTGTGCGGCCGGGACCTCGCCTGCCGAACGTCGACCCGGGCGGTGACTTCGTCGAGGCAACGGACGGACTCTCGGACTGCGACGGACACGGCACGCTGGTCGCCGGCCTGATCGCCGGACAGCCTGGCGCGGACGGCTTCTCCGGTGTCGCACCGGGCGCACGGATCCTGTCGATCCGTTCGACGTCGGCGCGGTTCGGGCCCCGCACCCCGGGAGCGGATCAGTCGACCGCGCGCGTCGCGCTCGATGTCGCGACCCTCGCCAGGGCGATCGTTCGCGCGGTCGACCTCGGCGCCCGCATCATCAACATCTCGGCGGTGACCTGCCTGCCCGCCAACAAGGCCGTCGACCAGACCGAGCTCGGCGCGGCCCTGCGATACGCGGCCGTGCAGAAGGACGCCGTCATCATCGCGGCGGCCGGAAACAACCAGACGGGCCTGAACCCGGGCTCGGCATGCCCGTCGAATCCGCTGTCGGACCCGAGCCGACCCGATGATCCACGCAACTGGGCGGGGGTGACAGACATTTCGATCCCGTCGTGGTGGCAGCCGTACGTGCTGTCGGTCGGCTCTCTCAATTCCTTGGGCGGACCGTCCGCGTTCACGGCGGCCGGGCCCTGGGTCGGTATCGCTGCGCCGGGCGAGAACATCACCTCGGTCGGCAACGCCGACGGCGGGGGCCTCGCGAACGCGTTGCCCGACGCGCAGGGGGACCTCTTCCCGCTCAACAGCGCGAGTTTCGCTGCGGCGTACGTCTCCGGCGTCGCGGCGTTGGTGCGCAGCCGATTCCCGGAGCTGACGGCCGCGGAGGTGGTCGACCGGCTGACGGCCGGTGCGCAGGGATCCGCCCGCGCACCGTCCAACCTGACCGGCGCCGGCCTTGTCGACCCGGTGGCGTCGTTGACGTGGGACGTCAGCGCCGCGAGCGACGCCGGCGGTGATCCGGAACCCAAACCGATCGCGGCGCCACCGCAACCAACACCGCCGGATCACACGCCGCGCACGATCGCGTTCATCGGCACGGGTGTGCTGGCTTTGATCGCTGCCATCACGGCGGCGGTCGCGACCCACAGACGAAAGACGGAGGCATCGTGACCATCCGATTGGCGTTGGCATTCGTAGCCGTCGTTCTTGCCGCGCTGGCCTACCCGTGGCAGTCCGACCTCGACTGGTGGATCCTCGGCATCGCGATCGCCGTTATCGTGATCGTATTCGCTTGGTGGCGTGGGCTGTTTGTGACGACCATGATCGCGCGACGGCTGTCGGTGTTTCGCCGCAATCATTCCAAGCGCGAAGTGCAGCCATCCGGCTCCGTCACCGTCGTTCTGCGCATCGACGATCCGGCTGGCGTCGGGTTGTCGCTGCCGATGGTGGCCGGTTACGTGGAACGCTTCGGTGTCCGGTGTGAGAAGGTTCGCGTGACCAACCTCGATGACGGCAGTGCCAGTGGGACGTGGATCAGCCTGACGCTCAATGCTGTCGGCAACCTGACCGCGCTGCGTGCCCGGTCGGCTGAACTCCCTCTACTGGACACCGCCGAGATCGTCGGTCGTCGGCTCGCCGACCATCTTCGCGAAACCGGGCTGTCGGCCGTCCTCGTCGACGATGCCCCGAAGCTACTTGCCGACGGCGACCGCGAGACGTGGCGGGGGATGCGCGGGGACAGCGGATATCTCTCGGCGTACGCGATTCCCATCGACGACGGGCTGCGCGGGCGGCTCGCCGAAGTATGGACGCAGCCGACCGAAACGTGGTCGGCAGTCGAATTCAGCGGCACCTCAGCACATCCAGAAGTACGCGCTCTGTGCGCGTTCCGGACGGCCGAGGCGGTGCGCGGGGTACCGGTGGCCGGACTCGTGCCTCAGCGAGGCATACAGCGGCCGTTGCTCAGCGCGCTGGCGCCTCGATCGACGGACCGGCTGGCCATCCCGGGCGTCCCGCTACCGCCTGGCCTTTTGGAGCCGGGCGGCTGGCCGGTCGGTGGGCGCTCGTCAGTCGAACATGAAGTCGCGCATGAAGCGGGTCATCCTGCGTAGATAGTCGGGCTGGCTGACATGCAGGATGTGGTTGCCCGGGAACCAGTGGAACGCGCAGCGATCCCAGTGCTCCCACAGCATTTCGGCTTGCTCCGGAGGAGCGAGCCGGTCGCCGAGGCCGGTGATGATCAACCGTCGGTCCTTGGGCACCAGCGGCTGGTAGTTCAGCGGCGAGGAGTACAGCGTCGCCGCTTTGGTGAGCTCGGAATCGGTGTGTGACAGCCGACTTCGCAACTCGACGACCTTGTTGGCCGGGAACCACTCGTCGACGGTCTGGTCGGGTGTGACGACGGGGACGTTCGGAATCACCGCCTGGATCCGGTCGTCGACGCTGGCGATCAGCGCCGAGGTGTATCCGCCCAACGACATTCCGGTCAGCGCGATCCGGTCGACCCCGGTGAACTCCAGATAGTCGATGATCGAGCGGAAATCGTGCACGGCCTGCGCCATCGCTTCGGCGAAGCCGGAGAAACCGTGTGCGAAGAAGCCGTAACCGCTGAACGGCGAACCCTTTTCGGCGCGGCTGCCGTGGAACGGCATCGTGTACAGCAGCACGTCGTATCCGGAGCGGTAGAACCACGGCAGGGAGAAGAACAAGCCATTGAACAGATACGGCGAGCCCATGAAGCCGTGGATCACACAGAGCGTCGGATGCGGACCGTCGTCGTGCCGCCAGTGCTGGGCGTGCACCACGTTGTTGCGGGTGAAGCCCCGGCACTGCTCACGTAGCGCCGGGTTGACGGCCTCGAAGCTGCTGTCGAACCGGATGTTCTGCACGTTGCCCTTGGCGATCCACTCGGCGATCGGGTTCGCGGTACGCGACGCGACCCGAGGCACGGACGTCGGAGCCGGAAACGACAGCGCGGGATCCTTCGCGGCGGCCAGATCGGCGTAGAACCGGAGTTGATCTTGTTCGGCGCGTGCGGCTGCGCGCAGCCCGCCGACCAGTGTCGGGACCATTGTCGCCGCGATCAGCGAGGAGATCGCGGTGCGCAGGGCGATATCGGCCGCCGCCGAGGCGTCCACGATCAGCCGCTGGCAAACCGTCAGATCGATGCGACGAGGTAGGCCGCGCGCGGTCGCGTCGGCTCCGGGAACATCGGGAACGGGGATGGGCGGATCGACCGGAGTGGTGTCCGAACTGGTCACATCCGCATGGTAGTCGCGCCGAGTGTCAGACTGACGGAATGTGGAATCCCGATGTCTATCTGACGTTCGCCGACCACCGGGGGAGACCGTTCTACGACCTGTTATCGCGGATAGGGGCCCAATCGCCGCGGCGCGTCGTCGATCTTGGATGCGGTCCGGGCAATCTCACCCGCACTCTTGCGCAACGCTGGCCGGACGCGGTCATCGAGGCCTGGGACAGCTCCCGGAAATGGTGGAGGCGGCGCGCGAGCGGGGTGTCGACGCTCAGGTCGGCGATGTGCGGACCTGGGAACCGCGGCCCGACACCGACGTCGTGGTGACCAATGCCGTACTGCAGTGGGTGCCCGGACACGCCGATCTCCTGGTCCGATGGGCAGGCCAGCTCTCGTCGGGATCGTGGATCGCGATGCAGGTTCCCGGAAACTTCGATGCCCCGTCGCACGAAGCGGTGCGCACCCTGGCTCGTCAGGAACGGTGGGCAGAGCTGTTGCGGGACTTCCCGTTCCGTGAAGCTCAGGTCGATTCCCCGGTCGGCTACGCGGCGCTGCTCGCAGACGCCGGGTGCCGAGTCGACGCGTGGGAGACGACGTACATCCACGCGCTCACCGGCGAGAATCCGGTGCTGGGCTGGATCAGCGGGACCGCGCTGCGACCGGTGCGGAGCCGACTGAACGACGAGCAGTGGCAACAGTTTCGAGACGAGCTGATCCCGATGCTCGACCAGGACTATCCGGTGCGACCGGACGGCACGACGTTCTTTCCGTTCCGCAGGATATTCGTTGTCGCCCAGGTGGGTTAGAGTTCGCGTTTGCGGTTCAACAGGTCGACGACCTGCTTGACCAGCCCGTCGATGTCGGCGCCTGTCGTGTCCAACACGAGATCGGGGGATTCCGGCGCCTCGTACGGTGCGTCGAATCCGGTGAGTCCCTTCAGTTCACCGGCGCGGGCTCGCGCATAGAGCCCCTTGGGGTCGCGTTTGGCGCACTCCTCGACCGGCGTCGCCACATACACCTCGATGAAGGGAAGCTTCGCGGCGTCGTTGAGCGCACGAGCGATCTCGCGGTCCGACTTCAACGGTGACACCAGCGATGCCAATGCCACCACGCCCGCATCGGCGAAAAGCCGGGTGAGGTGACCGACGCGGCGGATGTTCTCGGCACGATCGCCCGGTGAGAATCCGAGGTCATCCGACAGCCCGTGCCGGATGTTGTCACCGTCGAGAAGGTAGGCCACGTCGCCGGCCTCGACCAACGCCCGCTCCACCGCGACCGCGATCGTCGATTTGCCTGACGCAGGCAGACCCGTGAACCAGATGGTGGCGCCCCGCTGACCGGTGGCCTTCCAGCGGTGGCCACGGTCCAACGACGAAGGATGCCAACGGATGTCGTTGCGGGTCTGCACACCCGGCTTGACTCTCGCGGTTCGATGATGGTGCCTGCGCCGACGGTCTCATTGGTGGTCTCGTCGATCAGGATGAATGCACCGCTGTCGCGGTTGTCGGTGGAGTCGGCCACGACGACCGAACTCGTACGCAGCGTGACCTCGCCGATGTCGTTGAGTACCAGCTCGACCGGGTTGTCGAGTTCGTCGAGCGTTTCCGGGTCCAGTCGTGAATGCAGGGCCTGCACAGTGGCGCGCACCGTGCGGGTGCCCTGCTTGAGAGCGAGCCGGTCACCTGCGCGCAACGGGCTGTCCAGGAACCAGCACACCGTCGCGTCGAGCTCACGTGCGAGCACAGGGAGAGAGGCGCCCTCGGCACCGCTGACGAACACGTCGCCACGACCGACGTCGATGTCGTCGGCCAGCTCGATCGACACCGACAACGGTGCGACGGCGGTCGTGCGCTCCTCATCGAGGGTGTCGACGAGGGTGACCGTCGAACGGGTGCCCGCAGGCAGGCTGACGACTGCATCGCCGACCTTCAGCGTACCGGCGGAGAGCCGGCGGTGTAGCGCCTGCGCTGTTCCGGGTGGGCCGTGACCCACTGGACGGGCAACCGCAGTTTCTCCGGCTCCGGCTGCGGTGCGGAGAGTTCGATGCCCTCGAGGTATTCCAGCAGCGTCGGTCCGTCGTACCAGGGCGTGCGTTCGGAGCGGTGCACGACGTTGTCACCGTGCTTGGCTGCGATGGGGATGACCGTGATGTCTATTTCACCCAGACGCGCGGCGATTTGCCGAATCTGGCCGACGACTTCGTCGAACCGGCCCTCGTCGAAGTTGACCAGGTCGATCTTGTTGACCGCCGCGACGAAATGCTTGATGCCCAACAGCTTCGCGATCCGGGCATGCCGGTTCGTCTGCCTCAGCACGCCGGCGCGGGCGTCCACGAGAAGGATCGCGGCGTGCGCGTTCGAGGCGCCGGTGAACATGTTGCGGGTATACCGCTCGTGTCCAGGCGTGTCGGCGAGGATGTAGCTGCGCGCATCGGTGGAGAAGAAGCGATACGCCACGTCGATCGTGATGCCCTGCTCGCGTTCGGCGCGCAACCCGTCGGACAGTGCCGCCAGGTCCGCCACACCCTCCTCGTCGGTCACCGCCTCGAGATGATCGAGGGGAAGACTGTCGGTGTCGTGCAGGAGCCGGCCGATCAGCGTGCTCTTGCCATCGTCTACCGATCCGGCGGTGGTGATCCTCAGGAGCTGGCGGGTCATGCGGTCTCCCGTCGCGTCGCGCGCCCCATCAGAAGTAGCCCTCGCGCTTGCGGTCCTCCTGGCGGCGGCGGAGGTGCGGTCGTCGGCACGCGTCTCGCCGCGCTCGGACACCGTGGCCGCGGAGATCTCGGCGATGACGCCCGCGATGTCCGTCGCCCGCGATCGCACGGCGCCGGTGATGGTCAGGTCGCCTACGGTGCGATAGCGCACCCACCGTCGACGCGGTCTCACCGTCGGCGGGCTGGGCATACTCCGACACCGCCAACAGAATTCCGTCACGCTCGAACACCTCACGCTGGTGAGCGAAGTAGATCGAAGGCAGCTCAAGCGATTCCAGCTCGATGTAGCGCCACACGTCCAGCTCAGTCCAGTTGCTGAGGGGGAACACCCGGACCTGTTCGCCCTTCTTGATCCGGCCGTTGTAGAGCGACCACGGCTCCGGTCGTTGCGCACGTGGATCCCACTGCCCGAACTCGTCGCGAAAGCTCAGGATCCGCTCCTTGGCCCTGGCCCTCCTCATCGCGGCGGGCACCGCCGAACGCCGCGTCGAAGCCGCCCGCCTCCAGCGCATCCAGCAGCGTTCGGGTCTGCTGCCGGTTCCTGGACGCGCCGGGACCTGGATCGGGCACCCGGCCGCTGTCGATGGACTCCTGCACCGACGCGACGATCAGCTTGTGACCGGCACCCGTGACGCGACGGTCCCTGAACTCGATGACCTCGTCGAAGTTGTGCCCGGTGTCGACGTGCATGACCGGGAAGGGCAGCGGACTGGGCCGAAACGCCTTCTCCGCCAACCGCAGCAGCACAATCGAGTCCTTGCCCGCCGAGAAGAGCAGCACCGGGCGCTCGAGTTCCGCGACGACCTCGCGGATGATGTGCACCGCCTCGGCCTCGAGTATCCGTAGCTCGTCGACATGCAGCGTGTCGAGCGTCATGTCGGCAGGCCCTCGCGCTCCGCGTCAGCGCGGTACCGGTCCACCCATTCGTCGGAGCGCTGATCGGCCTGGCGTTCCCAGCACGGGTGCGCCAATCGTCGGTCCTGCCCGATCGCGTCGAGTGTGTCGCCGACGATCTGAGTGAGGTTGCGCCACAACACCGGATAGGAGATCTCCATCGGCTTGACGTTCTCCTCGGCGAACCAGTTGCGCCAGCCCTCCTCCTGTGCGCGCAGCATCTTGATCACGTGCGCGATGGCACCTGCGTGATATTCGGCACGCGAGTCGCGAGTCGGGTCGGGCCGCCCACGCCAGACCCGGGTCTGCACCGCCCGCCAGAACGAAACTGCCTGGGAGACAACGTCTGGGCGGTAGACGTGGATGAGAACCGGATCGCTGCCGATGACGTCGCGGATCGCGGACAGCAGGCCCTCACCCGACCGGTCCGGCAGTCCGCGGCCCGCTGCAACAGCAGCGGGTCTGGTTCCACATCAGCTTGCCGCCCCAGACCGTTGGGGTGCGGCCGACCGTCCGGATGTAGTCCCGCCAGATCTCCGGGGTGCGAGATCCGGCTTGCCTTCGTCCAGCGGATCGAGCAGTCGCAGGATCGACGTCCTCGACGCCCTCGAACCACTGCCGCGGCTGGGGCGACTGACTGGTGGTCGGAAGGTACTGAAAGAACTCCTGCGGCTCACCCGCCACACCGGTCGCCCGCAGCGATTCGACCAACAGCGTGCTGCCGCTTCGTTGCGACGCGAGCACGAGATAGGCAGTCGGATGGGCTGGCATGCGCGTGAGCCTAACTGCCTTCAAAATGCCTGGCACACCAGGCCATAACAATCACCGTGACGAAAACTATTGTCCGGAAATCGGCGCGTCCTCGATGCCACGTTCGGACGCGATGGCCGAGCGGCTGGTGAGTGAAAGCCCGTGAATACGCAAATAAGTTTCGGTGTAGCGCCCGCGATCCGAGTGCCTGCGAAGTCCGACGGGATGACGTCGTTCGTCTGCTGCCGCCAGTCGTGGAGCAGCAGGGCGGTCCTTGGCGATGGCCTCAGCCTTGTCGGAGGTCTCTGAGGCGAGCAGGTTGCGGGACTCGGTGGGGTCCTCGGTGAGGTCGTAGAGTTCGCGTTCGGGACGGAGCGCCTGGGCGAGTGGCGCAACAACCTGACCCGGCGCGCTTTCGGCGATGTCCCAGGGCAGGTCGAGAAGTGGCCGTGCGGCGTAGTTCTCGATGTAGCTGTATTCCTTGTGCGCACGGCGCGGATCGGGTCGAACGAGTCGTGGTACGTCTTCATGGTGTAGACCTCGGTGCGAGCCGGCACGGTCTGCGCACCACGCAGGTTGTCGGCGTGCGAGATGCCCTCGACGTCCGCGGGGATGTCGACACCGAGAAGGTCGAGCAGCGTGGGCACCAGGTCCACCCCGCTGAACAGCTCGTCGTAGACACGCGGCGCGGTCGACAGGGCCCGCGGCGGGCGCACGATCATCGCGATCCCCGTGCCTGCGTCATAGAGCGTGGACTTCGCGCGGGCAACGCCGGCCCGTGATCGGTCATGAAGACCACCCAGGTGGTGCGGTCGAGCCCGGTCTGCGCGAGGGTGTCCAGCAGTCGGCCGACGGCGGCGTCGGCGACCGAGATGGCGCCGTAGAACTCGGCGAGGTCCTGCCGGATGTCGGGGGTGTCGGGCAGGTAGTCGGGGACCGTCACACCGAAGGCGTCGGCGGGTTCGTAGCGTTCGCGCGGATACGGACGGTGGGTCTCGAAGAATCCGGCGGTGAGCAGGAACGGCTGCGACGGCGGATCGGTCAGCCACCCCGTGGCCTGTTCGACGACGTATTCGCAATAGGAGTTCGACACGTCGAACTCGTCGAACCCCAGCTTCGGCGGATAAGACGTCTCGTGCTGCATCCCGAATAGTGCGGTGTACCAGCCGGATTCGGACAGCAGGTGGGGGAGGGTGCGGGTGCCTGCCCGGTACTCCCAGCCGTGGTGCGCCAACCCCACCAGGCCGTTGCTCTGCGGGTATCGCCCCGTGAACAGAGAGCCGCGCGACGGCGAGCACAGCGGTGCGGTGGCGTGTGCATGGGTGAACAGGATGCCCTCGGCGGCAAGCTGGTCGAGCCGCGGGCTGGAGACG
This sequence comes from Mycolicibacterium moriokaense, assembly GCF_010726085.1. Lineage (NCBI taxonomy): Bacteria > Bacillati > Actinomycetota > Actinomycetes > Mycobacteriales > Mycobacteriaceae > Mycobacterium > Mycolicibacterium moriokaense. The sequence goes on along the minus strand of NZ_AP022560.1, from coordinate 6,564 downwards.
TCGTCGTCCGTATACGCCGAGATACCGGCCGAGGTCGTGCCAGTGCACGATGAGCAGGTTGTCTCGTCTCGGTTCTGTCACTCAGGGTCCTTCCGCATCGTCGAACCACGGAACAGGCACGGTGCACATCCCGCAACCTTTTGACTCATCGCAAGCAACATATCCCGAGTGGGCGGTTCTTCCACGGACCGGGTTGAGCTGCGGTTTCGGGCCGACGATACCCGCTCGAGGTAGAAGTATGCGTATCGCGGCCCGTCGTAGGGCACCCGACCGCGCGGAACACATACCGGGCGGGACATCGAAGGCAAGCGACCGGTCGCGCGCGTCAGCACCTCGGACGGAATCGCCGTCTTGTACTGCAATGAGAGCTGACCATCGAATCGAGTGTCCACGGCATTGATATTGACCTCGATGTGCAGGCCGCTTTCAGCCAAATCGGCCGTCGCCGCGCCGGATTGCTCTGCGTCCCAACGTTGATCGATGGTGCGACCGGCCAGCTTGGGCACCGTCGACAGGGTGGCGAGTACCCGTTGATTGGTCAGCACCAACGAACCCACGTAGCTCGCCACGTTGCCGTGCGCGCTTGCCCGGGATCCTGCCGCTGAACCGCCGCGTCACGGGCACGTACTCGGCGAGGTAGATGATGCCTTCGGCCTCGACGTCGGTGCGCAGTTCGTCGGGCAGCCCGCCGATGCGCAGGAGCTTGCGCAGGAACACCGCCATACAGGCAATGTAGCCCAGCTGTGGCGGGTGTCGAGGGTGGAACTTCGGTGGCAAGCTCAGTCACCCTGACGGTCAGCGGCGACGGCTGGTAGAGCTATTCATATGGCATCCAGGACACGTTGGCTCATCGGGACCGCGGTGGCGGCACTCGGTGTCTATGTGTTGATGTGGATCGCCTATGTGTCGCAGTGGAAGTGGTTGACCGCCATGGACTCGGCGGCGCTGGACCTCGCGCATGACTACGGCGTCATACATCCAGGTTGGGTTACCGGCTGGGACGTCTTCTGCACCGTGCTGGGACCGGCCGCCTTCCGACTGGTCGGACCTCACATAGTCGTGGTGGCGTTGTGGCGCCGCAATCTGCGGCTGGCCGGGTTCCTGGCGCTCACCGCGGGGTTGTCGGGACCGCTGATCGAGCTCGCGAAGTACATCGTCGGCCGACCCAGGCCCGCGACGGCGCTGGTGCACGCGCAGTCGATGTCGTTTCCGTCAGGGCACGCGCTCGGCGTGCTGGTCGCCGTCTCGCGTTGATGACGATCATCTGGCCCTTCGTCCGGCCGCCGCTGAGGGGGTGGCTGGTCGCTCTGGGCGCGTTGATCGTCGTCTTCATCGGGATCGGTCGCGTCGTGCTCAACGTGCACCATCCCTCCGACGTCATCGCCGGATGGGCTTTGGGTTACGCCTTTTTCGTGTGCTGCCTACTGATCCTGCCGCCGCGGCCCCCGGTCACGGCAGCGGCCGATACACCGCAAGCGCTCGATACTGCACGCTGAACGTGGCTTCGGTGACCTCGTCCCCGAGCTCACCGTCGTGAGCCAGCATCGTCGGGCCGTCGAGGGCGGTGAACGAGAACTCCGGAACGCGCATCTCGTGGTACAGCGGGCTGCGCGTCAACCTTCCCAATGCCAGCGCCACCAGGATCCGCATCCGGGCCATCCGGCGACCCGTCTCGAGAATCCGGACGTCCAGCAGGCCGTCATCCATCCGGTCCCGCCGCGACGGCGCGAATCCCGAAGGCAGATAAACGGAATTGCCGAGGAAGAACAATGACGTCTGCAGCGACTTGTTGTCGTAGCGGATGCGCACCGGTTCGCCGTGGCGCAGCGTGGAACATCGCGTAGATGCCCGCCAGCGGCTTACCGATCTTGTGCTCCAACTTCTCCCGTCTGGACGAACATCGGGTAGGCGCCGATGCTCGCGGTGTTGATCACCATGTTGGTTTCGTTGAGGCACGCGATATCGACACACGACACGTCGCCCTTCTTGATCGACTCGATCGTCTTCGCCACCGTCTCGCAGCCGATGTCCTTGGCGAAGTGGTTGAACGTGCCGCCCGGAAGACCAGCGGGACGCCCGCCTCGACGGCGATACCCGCGCGCGCATGCCATCCCGTCGCCGCCGCCGACCGCCAGCACCTCAGCTTTCTCGGCGGCCGTGCGTAACACCTTCTCGACGTCGTCACCCTCATCCAGTTCCACAATCTCGGTGTGCGGCAACGCCTCGTACCTGTTCGATGACATCGGCCCCTGTCCCGCCCCCGGACGCCGGGTTGACGACGAGGATCACACCGGCACCGTCGTGGCGTTCCGGCGCGTCGACGACCAGTGGGTCGGCGGTCGGCAACCGCGTCGGCACCACCGGCGGGACGATCCGTGAGCTGAGCACGGCGACGCCGGCACCGATGCCGAATCCCGCGAGCACGTCGCCCGGATAGTGCGCCCCGGTGGCGATGCGCGACATCCCGACCAGACCCGCCAACAGCGCCAGGCCCAACCCCAGCGGGGGACTCTCCAACCCGACGCCGACGGCGAAGGCGGCCCTGCTCGCGGAATGACCCGACGGCAGCGAGTTCGAGGTGGGCGTCCGCCGGTCTGCCGGGCCAACGGCACCGAGAAGCGGTTGGGTCGTGGTCGCTTCCATATCCGCTTGGCCACCTGGTGAGCAGGCTGGTCACCCCAGACTGACCAGGCCGCGCATCGCCGCGCCGCGCCGACGGCCGCCGAACGCCGCCAACCCAGCGGCGATGGCGAACCACAGCTTCGAATGGTCAGCGCGGGTCAGCCGCGGCATGACGGCATCGAGCAGGGGACTCGGTGAGTCGGCGATGGCGTCGAACACCTCGCGGTCGAGCGTCCCGAGGCCCTCTCCGATCTGGCGGATACCGCGATGCCGACGAATGGGCAGGATGGCCATGCCGCATCTTCCCACTGCATTGACAAATTATTTTGTCAAGGGACACGATCACCTCATGCTCGACGTCGAGGTGATCACCGATCCGGCCGCGGCGGTCAGTGTCCTCGATCCGATCCGCAACCGACTGCTCGCCGAACTGACCGAACCGGCTTCGGCGGCCGCCCTCGTCGCGCCTGGGGATCTCCCGGCAGAAGGTCAACTACCACCTGCGTGCACTCGAAGACCATCACCTGGTTATGGGCGTGGGCGAGCGCCGATGGGTGGCCAAGGAGCGCCTCCTCGTTGCGACGGCGGCCTCCTACGTGGTGTCCCCGAGCGCCCTCGGGCGGCCACCGATCCGCTGCCGCGAGGCCGCCTGTCGGCGAGCTATCTCATCGCGCTGTCGGCGCGTGCCGTACGCGAGGTCGGCGAAATGTGGAGTGCGGCGCGTTCGAAGAACAACCGACCGGTGACTCTGTCGATCGACAGGACGATTCGCTTCCGTTCACCCGAGGACCGGGCCGAGTTCGCAAAGGAGTTGGCGACGCTCGCAGCGCGGTATCACGACGAAACCGATCCCGATGGCCGCCGTTACCGTTTGTGGCCATGGCCTACCCGATGCCGACGGACCGTGCGTGACGCCGCGTGGCCTCCTCAATGGGGGCCCGGCCACGACCTAGCATGTACGGGTGCGCCGGCTCCTTGTCCTGCTTTGTGTGGCACTGATGTCGCTCGGCGCGGCACCTGTCAGCGTGGCCCAGGTGACGCCGTGGTTCGCGCATTCCGTCGGCAATGCCACCCAGGTCATATCGGTTGTGGGCGTGGGCGGTTCTGAACGCCAAGATGGATGTCTATCAACGCAACGCCACCGGCTGGCACCCCGTCGCGGTAGGTATCCCGCGTTCATCGGGGCCGCGGGCATGGCCCCGGAGACCCATGACGGCCAGATGAAGACGCCGATGGGCGTGTTCACTCTCGACTTCGCATTCGGGACGGCACCCAACCCCGGCGGTGGTCTGCCCCAGGTCGGCCCCAATCACTGGTGGGACGGCGATATGAAGAGCCCGACCACAACACCATGCAGGTGTGCGAGAAGTCGCAGTGTCCGTTCAACACCGACCCGGCCAGCGGCACCGAGAATCTCGACATCCCGCAGTACGTGCACGCGGTCGTGATGGGCGTCAACAAGGCCCGCATCCCCGGCAACGGCGGCGCCTTCTTCCTGCACGCCACCGACGGCGGACCGACCCGGTGCGTCGCCATCGACGACGCCAAGCTCGTCGAGATCATGCGGTGGCTTCAGCCGGGCGCACTCATCGCGATCTCGAAGTGAATCTCAAAGTTTGATCGCCCGACCCGCTTTCACCTTGAAGTTGAGATTCTCGGTGGACATCGACGCGTCGTAGGTTCGGTCGTAACCGGTCTCGCTGATGCGCCAGCCGTTGGCGGTGCGCCGGTACCGATCGTGGTAGCCCGCACCGATCAGCATGAAATTGAAATCCGGTGCGATCACACGGTCCCAGATACCAGGTCGCCTTCGCCTCATCGCCGTCCACGGTGATCTCCGGGTGGGTGACGCGATGCTCGGTGATGATCTCCGGCCGAGCGAGGTGCGCATGAAGCCGACCAGCTCATCGCGATTGGTGAAGTGGTCCTCACCGATCGATTCGCCGTATCGGCCCACCACATCCTCGGTGAGCGTGTCGGCGAACTCGTCCCAGTCCTGGTGTCGAGCGCGCGAAGGTAGCGGTACTTGACTTGCTTGATGTCGTCGATGTCACCCATGGCCGCCATTGCAGCACACCGGCTACCGCGGCGCACCGAGATTCCGGGTGGTCGTGGGGGACGTCTTCGTCACAGCGAATTCTAGCGGATTCTGCGCTGTTCGCAGCGGCCCAAAACCGTGATGGTGGAACGCCGTTGGCACGGAGTGTCTAACGAGTATCAGCAGGTCGGACCGCTAGGGTGTGGTCCGTTATGAGCGACCCGTTGGGGTTGTCGATCGGGACGACGAACTTGGTCGCAGCGCGAGTCGGCAATCAACCCGTGATACGCCGTTCGGTGGTGACCTTCGCCGACGGTTCCGTCTTGGACGGCTTTGTCGAGCGCGTCGGCGACCCGGTTCCGTTGATCGCGCCGGACGGTTCGCCGCATCAGGCCGACCGGCTCCTGGTCGAGGCGTTGGGCAACATCGTCGATGAGAGCGGCGCGGAGCCGGCGTCCGAGATCGCGATCGCGGTGCCCGCCCACTGGGGCATGGCGACCCAGCGCAGCCTGCGCACCGCGCTGCGCAGCGATCCGACCCTGGTTCCCAACGGTATGCCGGCACGGTTGGTGAGCGATGCGGTCGCGTCGCTCACGGCCCTGCAGACCAACCCGGGGCTGCCGTCCCAGGGTGTGATCGCGCTCCTGGATTTCGGCGGCAGCGGGACGAGTATCACCCTGGCGGACGCCGGGAGATCGTTCGAGCCGATCGACGAGACCACCCGGTACACCGAGTTCTCCGGTGATCAGATCGACCAGGCGCTGCTGGCCCACATCGTCAACGGCATCGCGGCGACGGGCGGTATCGATCCGGCCGCCACCGCGGCGGTGGGGTCGCGCAGCGAGAGGAATGCCGCACCGCGAAGGAGCGACTGTCCACAGAATCGGCCACCGAAGTGACCGCCGAACTACCCGGCCACCGGTCGACGGTGGCGGTGACGCGAACTGAGTTGGAGTCGCTGATCTCGGCACCGCTCGACGGTGTACTCGCCGCGCTGCAAGATACGTTGGAACGCAACAGAATCGGCTGGGCCGATATCGCTGCCGTGGTTGTCGTTGGTGGCGGTGCGGGCATTCCCTCAATAACCCAACGCCTTTCGCAACACCCCGCACCCATCGTGCTCACACCTCAGCCGGGTCTCGACGCCGCGGCGGGTGCTGCGCTGTTCGCCGCGTACGGCTCGGCGGCCGAGGCGCAAACCGATCGCTCCCGCAGCTGCCGAGGCCGCCACCAGCGCGGCGCCGGCCGTCGATGCGCCGCCGACGCAGACGGGCACTGCGCTGGCGTGGTCGCAGGACGACACCGCCGCCGATGAGCCCCTCCCGTACACCGGCGCGAATCCATATGAGGCCGAAGCGATTTCGATGCGGCAACCGGTCCAGTACCTGCCCACGACCGGGCCGGTGAAGGAGCCCCTGACCTGGCAGCGGTTGCCCCAGCTGGTGTTCGGGCTCGCCGCCTGTCGCGTTGGTCGCCGTCGGCGGAGTGGCGATTGCGTTGACCAGCGCTACTGAGTACGAAACAAACCGGTTCCGCCCAGCACCCCCACCCCGGCGCAACCGCCGAGTGTCCAGGCGTCCCCGCCCAGTGTCGAACCACCGCCGCCCACGGCCGAACCGCCGGTGTCGGTCGCGCGCCACCCCGGAAACCGTCACCGTCACCCACGAGGCGCCCTCTCCGCCCACCGTCGAAGAGCCGGTCACGACGTACGTGACCACCACCACCCAACCGACGACCACCACACCGCCGACCACAACGACGACGACAACCACTACAACGACAACCACTACGACTACGACGACCACGACCACTACGTCGCCGTCGACGACCACGACCACCACCACGACGACGCCCACCATGACGACGAGCTACCTCACGGTGCCCGTTCGTGCCGGTGCCGATTC